>OZ244967.1:0-4995000 GCA_965222695.1 Granulosicoccaceae bacterium
ATATTAAGCTCTACCATTATGCATTGGGATTGTTTAATGCAAAACTGGCTCAGCATCACTAAGTGCGAATCCTTTATCATGCTAAACAACAAACTCCGCAAAAAAGCTAATACCTATCGCGTCAAAGATAATGGCGTATTACAACTCTTTAAAGGCAAGGGCAAAAACCCCCGGACGTTGTTAGACATCGCACAAGTACCGACCAGTCTGCCCAATCACGAGGAATACCTCAATTTCAGCATCGGTAGAACAACTCCAATTGTTTCCCGTGGTGCAGACCTTTATTTCATCGAGAATGCAAAAGTGTGGTTTGATGGAGCGAACTTGACCTTGAAGGACAAGAAAGGAATGACCATCGACCGTTACGGAAAGCCATTCCCATCCAACGGCAAAGGAGATGCGGAGGAGATTCGTCTTGGGGGCCTGTCTTTACTGCTTGGAGCCTGTGGTGCCAAGTGCTATTACCACTGGATGGTTGATGTACTGCCGAAACTGGGAATCCTGACCAAGGCAGGTATTCCCTTGGAATCCATAGATCATTTCATTGTCCGTGGCGTTTACAGTGAATTTCAGCGAAAGACCCTGGAGCATCTCGGTATACCAAAGGAGAAGATTTTTTCCTCAGCCAGAACGCCGCATTTGTCAGTGGAAAACATGCTGCATATTGTTTATGCCAATGGCATGGGAATGCGCATGCACCCATTTATTCCCGACTATATAAAGACGCAGTTCTTGCAGAACCGGGGAAATGGCAAAAACCAAGAGAGTACCAGAATTTATATCAGCCGACCGTCCGGAGTCAGAAGGGGGATCGAAAATGATGAGCAGCTTACGGAATATTTGAAGGGACGCGGCTTTGAAATTGTAACAATGGAAGGATTAGATGTTTTGGAGCAGGCATGTTTGCTTAACTCCGCGGAAACTGTCATTTCACCTCACGGAGGAGGTCTGACCAATCTTATTTTCTGCCAAAGAGGCACTCATGTGGTTGAACTCTTCGGCGAGCATATTTTCCCCTATTATTACGCATTGAGTAATCTATGTGGTTTGCACTACTACGCCTTAACGCAAAATGATGAAGAAATATTCCGTGTTTTAGACGCTGATGAAGCCAATAAGTTTGGTAAGAATCGACACGAAACGAGATTCAAATCGTTTCGTGTGGATGTCGATAAACTGGATAAGATCTTAGGTATTATTGGGAATTAGATGATTTTGCTCACTCATAGAATCGAGCTGTCGATGTAGATGAAAAGAATTATACTTCATATTGGAAGACACAAGAGTGGAACGACTTCGGTTCAAAAATTCTTGTACTCTAATGAAAGACTTCTGGAGTCATACGGATTCCATTATCCTAAATCCGGAATCAAAGGTTACGCTCACCATCAATATGCCGAAGGATTCATGCGGCAGAATCTGAAACGCGCAGACAAAAGATACCATGATAAAAATGCACGGCTGATCGAGCAACTGAAGTTTGAAATCGATCCTATTGCCGATACTGTCATCATCAGTTCCGAAGCGTATCAAAACTGTGATCCTTCGGTAATCTCAGCAATTTTTTCCGGTTACGACGTACAGCTTGTTGTATACCTTAGGGAGCAAGTCGGGTATATGGCTTCCGCCTATGCTCAAAAAGTTCATGCCACCAGTTATTGCGGTAGTATGAGCGACTACTATGAGAACGCCTTTCGTGCAGATTATTTCAAATTTCTGCAAAAATGGGACAAGGCCTTTAAAGGGAATATTTCGGTGCGGATTTTTGATCGCTCCTGCCTGATCAACGGGGATGTAGTCTATGACTTTGCTTCTTCTATACTGGGAATGGAGTCCAAAGTTGTAAAACAACACTATGTGGAGGACGATGCCAATCCGACCATAAGTAATCGACTGTTGGCATATAAGCTTTATGTAAACAGAAATCTTAATCTAACCTCTTTATCCAGCCGGTTAATATACCGCGGACTTTCAGAACTTGCCCGACAAGACAAATCGGAAAGAGTCCTTGCAAGTGAAGAGATCGCCTACAAGACCCGGATTCAATACGAAGAATCAAATCGAAAAGTCGCACGCAGGTATTTTTCGCGGGAGCATTTGTTCGAAAACAAACGCGACAATTACGGTAAAGAATTCGATATTACAACAGAAGAGATTCGGGAAATATCTTTAAGTCTAATCGCATTGTTTCCTGAGCTGGGACAAGACCTTGGCTCTGAAACTAACGCCGCATAGCGGATACTGTTCAACTCGCCCGTTTGTTAATTTCCTGCCATCGATTCAGTAGCCTGATATCTTCCTCTTCAATGCGCTCCAACAGTTGATGCAAGCGGGTATAGGTTACGGATAAGGACAGGTAGTTAGCCTTTTTCCGGTCTATAAACTGAGTTTTTACTTCCAGCATTTTACGCAGTTCGTATTCGTCCGGTGTTCGGTCTGAAGTTGGGGATGGATTGGGATATTGATCGCTGAATCTTTTGAAACGTACCGCGGTTTCCGCAAGATCCAACAGTCCACCGTAGTTTTGTTTCTCGGAAACATCTTTGATATTGATACCGTCGATCTCTTCCCGGCTGTCTTTGATTAATTTGTCAGCGTCATAGAACGCGTTTTCGCGCAGGAGTTTTAATAATTTTCTTTCAAAAGTCAGAAAGATCAATTGTTGTTTAAGCAGCTTAAGCCCTTCATGAGATTTGCTTTTCACCAGCGCTACATCGACACGGGCTGCGATCTTCCTGAGCTCATCCAGTTCTGTATCCAGCATGGTAGTCGGCGTTCTTGTATTACTGCCTTCGTAGTGTTCCAGAAACCGCTGTGTGTTTTTACTGTAACGAATATACAAGTCGTCAATTTCGTCTTTTTCGGCTTTTTGCTGCCAATAAAAATACCCTGCTGCTGAGCCTACCAGGAGTAACAACAGAAAAGCATATTTCAAGAGTCCGCCGGATTTTTTCTGGCTTGGCCTCGCTAGATTGCCGGCGCCGCCAGTTTCCGCCTTCGGCTGGTTAATCGGTGAGGGGGGTGGTGGGAGATCTTCGAGTTTTTCATCTTCCGTATCGTTGCTCGCCAGGGATTCGATAACGCCCACGTGTTGCGCATACATGGTGCCCGAGTCGCCCACATAGTCATCGTTATTGCTCTGCGGCTGTGCCGCGACGGCAGCTCCGGGTGGCGGATTGTCAATCTCGAAACGGAAAGGGATTTGACCGATAACAACGATATCACCCTGTCCCATGGCAGATTTATCGATTAACTGTTCGTTGATGTAAACGCCATTGGCGCTTTCCAGGTCTTCAATTACCCATTTATTATTCTCAAAGGTGATGCGGGCGTGATTGCGAGAGATTTTGTTGTACTTTATCGGGATGCTGTTGTTGTCGCTGCGGCCTATGGTTTCGTCCTGAACACCTAATCGAATATCCAAATCCCTGAGGCTTTCATCCAGCATTATGTCCAGGCAGACCAATTTTGCGGACGGTGACGACGCTCCGGTATAAATCACTGTTTTATCGTCAGCCCCGTTGTCTTTATCCAACAGTCTCTCCTTAAATTACTTTCTTTGATTTAACGGCTTGGCGCAAAATTCGCAAACTCAGCGTCAGAGGAAGGATAGTTCCACTAAACCCTATGCGCGTCAATAGTAGCATAGTGCTATCCCTGGCTGCAGTTCCCCACGACTTCCTCCTGTCGCCTGCGACTATGATTTTTGTGTGTGATTCATACCGTTTATTGACTCCCGGATCGTCCAGTGGAACCGATCACTCATGCTTTAGTCTAGTTGCGGCTGTCTCCATCTGTCTGCTAAAACTTAAAGCTGTTTGCTGGTAGTTTGACACTGAAACGTGACAAAATCGGGACTCAGCGGCGAGAATAGACCAGCTGCCACCGGCCTTTAAAGCGAAATTGGAACCTGGAATGAAGTTGCACACCAATTGTATTAGTGATGTTGGACAAAAGCGTACTCTGAACGAGGACTATGGGCTGATCGAAGAAGAGCTCGGACTGTTATTGGTTGCCGATGGGATGGGAGGGCACGGATCGGGAGATATCGCGAGCAAATTGGCCGCAAATGCGGTTAGGAACTATATCAATGAATTTCTGGAAGGAAAGATCGACACAGCTTCCCTGAAATCCGGCGAAGCAACCCCGCTGCTTGAAGAAGACGGCGATAGTACCATTCAGGCCTTACCTAATCCCGTCGTAGAAATCGTGAGTTCAGCAGTTAAACGCGCCAACACGGTTGTCTACGACGAAAATAAGAACCGAGGCTATGCAGACGGCAGCGGTATGGGAACGACTTTGGCCGGAGTATGGAAGCTGGGTGCTTTAAATGAGGTGGTTCTGTTTCAAGTCGGAGACAGTCGTGTCTATCTGTTTCGGGAAAATAAACTTTTGCAACTGACGCGGGATCATACAGCTTATCAGGAGTGGGAACGCAATGGACGCACAGGCCCGGCGCCGCCGCAGAATCTGATCCTTCGTGCCATTGGTCTGTTTAAGGATGTCAATGCAGATGTCAGAATACAAAGTGTTCACCCGGGGGATGTTTTAATAGTCTGCTCGGACGGTCTGACATCGATGCTATCGGATGCAGAAATTGAAAGTATCGTGACCCGCAAGTCTTCTCAGCTGGGGGTTATGGGGGCAATGCTCGTCAAGGCTGCTAATGACAGAGGCGGAGATGATAACATCACAGTTGTGTCAAGCAGTTTCAGCGACTAATTTCGACTATAGACGCAGGCTCATCCTGTGTCTCTGCTAAGCACGGAAATTCGACCTGTTTTTCATTGTCGGCAGTTCCGCGCGAATTTCCGCTGCCGCAAGGATCAAACCCAGAATAATCAAAAAAGCCATTCCCTTATTAGCGGCCGGATTGAAAAAAGCTGCTGTTTTTTGCGTACGGTGTTTATGTTGCGGGAGAATATTTGAAGTCAGCAAATTCTTGCTATGGCAGAGAGATATCAAAAACACCCCCTAGTTTTTAAACAGCTCGGCCGTATTGACATTTCTCTGCTTCAGCATTTCAATAGCTTCGTTTTTGAGGTCTTCGAGTTCATTCAGCGCCGATTGGAGTTTGTTTATTTGCCGTCGGTTTTTCTCAATTCGATCCATAATGTGGGCGAATCCGTGCTTTAATTGCGTAATGCCGCTGGTATCGGCGTTATACAGATCCATGTAGCCCTTTATCGCATCCAGGGTGAATCCGACTGCCTTAAGTCTTAAAATCAGCTTGATGCGGGCACGGTCCCGATAGTTATACACGCGATTGCCACCGATTCTCTGAGGATGGATCAAGCCTTTGTCTTCGTAAAATCGGACAGCCCTGGGGGTGATATCAAACAACTTTGCCAGTTCGGATATTGAGTAAAGCATATCTTTATCATTCATTTCTTGGTCACAATCCTTACTCGATATTCAATTAGGTACGAAATTATACTAGCAAATGAAATTTAGTTATGCTATTGACGTAAAAAAAATTATACGTTAGCATGATAACCTATTAG
Organism: Granulosicoccaceae bacterium; assembly: GCA_965222695.1. Classification (GTDB taxonomy): domain Bacteria; phylum Pseudomonadota; class Gammaproteobacteria; order Granulosicoccales; family Granulosicoccaceae; genus UBA7957. The sequence goes on from OZ244967.1 coordinate 5,505, forward strand.
AATAGAAACCGTCAATAAACCGCGCCAACTCTATTGAACTGTCTCACATGGTATGAAACCGGGAGGATATGAACATGCCGAATTATAAAGCCCCACTCAGAGATCTCAGCTTTTTGCTGCATGAAGTCCTCGACGGAAAGCACTTGAAGGATTTGCCAGGGTATGAGGAGGTCGATCAGGAAACGGTTGAAGCCATACTTGAAGAGGCCGCGAAATTCTGTGAATCGGAACTCCTGCCGATCAATCGCGAAGGAGACGAAGAGGGTTGCCGCTTTGAAGATGGCGCCGTCATTACGCCCAAAGGTTACAAGGAGGCTTATCAGGTGTTCTGTGAATCCGGTTGGGGGTCTTTGTCGATGGATCCTGAATACGGAGGCCAGGGTCTGCCCAAAGTGATTCACTTAATGCTTGATGAAATGATGTCCGCATGCAATATCTCATTCAGTCTTTATCCCGGCCTGACCAACGGCGCTTATACGGCTATGGATGCCTATGCCAGTGATGAATTGAAAGCCATCTATTTTCCCAAAATGGCTGAAGGTAGCTGGAGCGGCACTATGTGTCTGACCGAGCCGCATTGCGGCACTGATCTAGGACTCGTCCGCACCAAAGCGGAGCCGAATGATGATGGCAGCTATAGAATCAGCGGAACCAAGATTTTTATTACTGCGGGCGATCACGATCTTACGGAAAATATCCTTCATTTGGTTTTGGCGCGAACACCCGACGCACCGCCGGGTATCAAAGGCATCAGCCTGTTTCTGGTTCCGAAATTCCTCGTCAATCAAGACGGAAGCCTGGGTCAGGCCAATCAGGTAAGCTGTGGTTCAATCGAACATAAAATGGGGATTAAAGCCTCAGCTACCTGTGTGATAAATTTTGACGGAGCTGAAGGATATCTGATCGGTACATTAAACAAAGGCATGCAGGCCATGTTCAAGATGATGAATACCGAGCGCGTGGCGGTGGGGATTCAGGGGCTGGGTCTTTCCGAAGCGGCGTACCAGGGAGCGCTCGAATATGCCAGAGAAAGATTGCAAGGGCGGGCCTTGACGGGAGCCAAACAACCTGAGAAGTCGGCAGATCCGCTGACGGTGCATCCTGATGTGAGGCGCATGCTCTTAACGATGAAAAGTCTGACCGAAGGCTCCCGCGCACTGGCCGTCTGGCTCGGTTTGTTGCTGGATCAATCGAACAAGTCGCAGGATGCGGATGAGAATCAGGCTGCCAGCGATCTGATAGCTTTGCTGACACCCGTAGCCAAAGCGTTCATCACCGATATCGGATTTGAGTCCACGGTATTGGGTCAGCAAGTGTTCGGCGGCCACGGATATGTACGAGAGCATGGAATGGAACAGTTGGTACGCGATGCCCGCATCGCTCAGATTTACGAAGGCACCAACGGCGTTCAGGCAATGGATCTGGTCGGCCGCAAACTGCCGGCTGAAAATGGCCGCTACGTCTATCGATTCTTTGAGTTAACCGATAAATACTTTAAGGAACAGGAAGGGAACAATGCCATGCGGGAGTTTCTCGATCCGGCCGCCGAGGCCATGGCGAAGCTCAAGCAATCCACGCAATGGTTGTCAGAGAATGCACCGAACAATCCCGATCATGCAGGGGCGGCAGCGGTGGAATATACAAGAATGTTTGGTCTGGCCACACTTGCGTACCTGTGGGTGAAAATGGCGGAAACCGCGATGACCCGGCAAGCCGATAATGATACGGTTTTCTATAGGAGCAAAATAAAGACTGCCCGCTATTTTATGCAAAGAGTGTTGCCACAGATCGATGCTTTGCAATCCTCGGTATGCGCGGGGGCCAACAACATGATGGACTTTACCGATGAAGAGTTTTAGCAGGGCTAGAATCCATACTTGCTGAAAGTGATATAATACAAGTCGTCTGTAATACAGAGGAAAAAAATGAAAATTTTAGTGGCGGTAAAAAGAGTGCTGGATTCCAATGTTAAAGCCCGTGTCAAGGCCGATGGCAGTGGCGTTGAACTTGCCAATGTAAAAATGGCGATAAACCCGTTCGACGAAATTGCTGTTGAAGAGGCGGTGCGTCTCAAAGAGTCCGGAAAAGCCAGTGAAGTCGTTGTTATCTCCATGGGTGACAGTAAATGCCAGGAAACCATTCGCACGGCGCTTGCGATGGAGGCGGATCGAGGAATTCATATACAAACTGAAGAAGAACTCCAGCCCCTCGCTGTGGCTAAATTGTTGAAGTCTGTCGCTGAAGAGGAAAAGCCGGATTTGCTGATTCTGGGGAAACAGGCCATAGACGATGACGCCAATCAAACCGGGCAGATGGCGTCCGCTTTGTTGCAGTGGCCGCAGGCCACCTTCGCTTCCCGGGTCGAAGCGGAAGACAAGACGGTGAAGGTGACTCGGGAAGTGGACGGAGGGATGGAAACCCTGGAGCTTGACTTGCCCGCGGTTATTACCGCTGACCTCAGGCTGAACGAGCCTCGATACGCCAAACTGCCCAATATCATGAAAGCGAAAAAGAAACCCTTGGATGTTAAAACGCCCGAAGAAATGGGTGTGGATATCAGTATGCGCCTGACGACACTAAAGGTTGAGGAACCCGAACAACGCAGTGCGGGAGTTCGGGTTTCGGACGTCAACGAGCTACTGGAAAAACTGAGAAACGAAGCAAAGGTGATCGCATGAATACGTTGGTTATTGCGGAACATGATAATGAATCGCTGAAGAATGCGACCCTTAACGCCATCACAGCTGCTAAAACGCTAAGTGACGATGTTAATGTACTGGTGGCGGGGCACCAGTGCCGGTCCGTGGCCGAAGCCGCCGCGAAGGTTTCCGGTGTCAGCAAAGTTCTGTTGGCGGATGACGAACGCTATAGCCATCCCCTGGCTGAAGCTCTCGCTCCACTGGCAGCAGCTCAGGCCGATGGAAAATCCCATCTATTGGCCGCTGCGACTACTTTCGGTAAAAATCTGATGCCGCGTATTGCTGCCTTACTGGATGCAGCACAGATATCCGATATTGTGGCAATCGAGGATGCAGACACCTTTAAGCGGCCGATTTATGCCGGAAATGCTATTGCAACCGTGCAGTCGAGTGATAAGATCAAGCCGATAACGGTCAGAAGCACAGCTTTTGATGAAGCGGCAGTCGATGGCGGTAATGCAGACATTGAGTCGGTGGATGCCATTGACTTTGAGCAGAAATCGCGCTTTGTCAGTGAAGAACTGTCAAGCTCTGAACGGCCGGAATTGTCCAGCGCCAAAGTGGTTGTCTCCGGTGGCAGGGGTGTGGGCTCGGGCGAGAATTTTCACTTAATTGAGGCTCTGGCGGACAAATTGGGTGGTGCTGTCGGTGCGTCCCGGGCGGCGGTGGACGCCGGTTTTGTACCCAATGACTACCAGGTCGGGCAAACCGGAAAAATCGTCGCTCCGGACTTGTATATTGCCGTGGGAATTTCAGGTGCAATTCAACACCTGGCCGGCATGACGGATTCAAAAGTAATCGTGGCGATTAACAAGGATGAGGAGGCGCCGATTTTTCAGGTTGCCGACTACGGGCTTGTAGCCGATTTATTCGATGCGGTTCCTGCGCTGATTGATGCACTGAATTGATAGAGTAAATGTAATAATAATTTGAATTGGGGGTCGGTATGGAACGTGAGTCAATGGAATTCGATGTCGTCGTCGTCGGGGCAGGGCCGGCGGGTTTGTCCGCGGCCATCAGGCTGAAACAAATTAACGGTGAGCTCAATATCGTCATACTGGAAAAAGGCTCAGAAGTCGGAGCGCATATTCTTTCCGGGGCGGTATTTGAATCCCGGGCACTGGATGAGTTACTACCCGACTGGAAGGAACGCGATGCGCCGGTGGAAATCGCTGTCGATAAAGACGAAGTCTATTTATTTAAAAGTGCTGAAAAAGCGATCAAGATTCCCAACCCATTTGTCCCCAAGACCATGCACAATCATGGCAACTATATTATCAGCCTTGGTAACCTGTGCCGCTGGTTGGCCGAGCAGGCGGAAGCGATGGAGATCGAAATTTTTCCAGGCTTTGCAGCGTCGGAGATTCTTTATAATGAAGACGGTTCCGTCAAAGGTGTAGCCACCGGAGATATGGGCATAGGCAGGGACGGTGGTGAAAAAGACAGCTATGAGCGCGGTATGGAATTACACGCAAAATATACCCTGTTCGCTGAAGGCGCGCGTGGCCATCTGGGAAAAGAGCTGGTCGATCGGTTCAATCTTAATAGCGAGTCCTCGACCCAGCACTATGGAATCGGTGTTAAAGAGCTGTGGCAGATAGACCCTGAAAAACACCGGCCCGGGCTTGTGATTCATGGTGCCGGTTGGCCCCTGGATGAAAACGGCGCGCAGGGTGGCTCGTTTTTATACCACCAGGAGGACAATCAGGTTTCTGTGGGCTTGATTACCGATCTAAACTATGCCAATCCTTATTTGTCTCCCTTCGAGGAATTTCAACGGTTTAAACATCACCCTGTGATCAGCGAGCATTTAAAAGGCGGTAGCAGAATTTCTTACGGGGCAAGAGCGATTACCAAAGGAGGGCTGAATGCATTGCTTAAGCAGAATTTTCCCGGCGGCCTGCTGTTGGGTTGTGATGCCGGGACTTTAAACTTTGCTAAAATCAAAGGCTGCCATACCGCGATGAAATCCGGAATGATAGCCGCTGAAACTGTGGCTGCGGCGCTCTCCGCAGATGATCAGGCAGGAAAGGATCTGGCCGAGTACACGGAAAACTTCAAACAATCCTGGCTATATCAGGAGTTGTATTCTTCAAGAAATTTCGGTGCAGCCTTGCATAAATACGGTCCATTGCTTGGTGGCGCTTTTAACTATATTGATCAAAACTTTTTTGGCGGGCGATTGCCGATAAATCTGAAAGATCCGAAACCGGATCATGAACAGCTCAAACCAAAATCCGAATTCAGCAGCATTGATTATCCCAAACCCGATGGAGATCTCAGTTTTGACCGCCTGAGCTCAGTCTTTATTTCTAATACTGCACATGAAGAAGATCAGCCGGTGCATCTTAAACTGAGGGATGAGTCGGTTGCCATTTCCGTCAACCTTGAGACCTACGAGGCGCCGGAGCAATTCTACTGTCCCGCCGGAGTCTATGAGATCGTCGAAGAGGCCGATCAACGGAGTCTGCAAATCAATGCGGCGAATTGCCTGCACTGCAAAACCTGTGATATCAAAGATCCGACGCAAAACATTAACTGGACAACACCTGAAGGCGGAGGTGGCCCGAACTATCCGAACATGTGATGGTTTTAAACCTGCCGTCAATTCATCATATAGATTGTAAAGTGAATGGATCAAATTAAAGGCGAGGCAAAAACCCGTCTTCCGGAAGAGATTATTAATGCTCTTCGCGCTATTGTCGGCGATAAAAATCTCTATCTGGATGCGGAATCCTTAACCGCCTACGGACAAGACTCCTCAAGGATGTTTGAGCCTGCGCCCTCAGCCGTGATTTTGCCGAAAACCACTGAACAGGTTCGACAGACAGTATTACTGGCGAATGAAAAAAACCTGGCCTTGGTTCCGTCCGGTGGCCGAACCGGACTGAGCGGTGCGGCAACTGCCCGTCACGGTGAATTGATTTTAGCTATGGATCGAATGAATAAGATTCTGGGATTGGATCCGGCTAACCAGTCGATACACTGCCAGGCCGGCGTAGTTACAATGCAGATTCAGCGGACGGCTGAAGATGCTGACTTGTATTATCCTGTGGATTTTGCTTCAAGCGGCTCCAGTCAGATCGGTGGGAATGTATCGACTAACGCCGGTGGGATAAAGGTCATTCGATACGGCATGACTCGCAATTGGGTTCTTGGGTTAAAAGTAGTGACCGGCAGCGGAGACATTTTAGAGCTGAATAAGGGATTGATGAAAAATAATGCAGCTTTTGATCTGCGACAGTTATTTATCGGGGCCGAAGGGACTTTGGGGATTGTGACCGAGGTCATACTGCAGCTGACAAAATTACCGAAAAATCTTTGTGTAATGATGCTGGCCGTGCCCTCATTTGCCGAAGTGATCCGACTGTTGCACGTCTTCAGATCTAATACCGACATTGCGGCCTTTGAGTTTTTGTCGGAAGAGGCACTGAAGAAGGTTATTCAACGCCAGAACCTAACGCGGCCGCTTGATACGGAAGCGCCTTATTATGTACTGATCGAATTTGAGAGCAGACACAGCGATGATCTGGACGCCGCTACGAGTCTACTTGAGCATTCTATAGAACAGGGTCAAGTGCTGGATGGTGTTCTTAGCCAAAGCGAGCGGCAGGCTAAGAATCTTTGGCGTTTCCGCGAGGATATATCGGACTCTCTATCCCGATGGTCTCCCTACAAGAATGATCTTTCAGTGACCGTTTCCAATGTGCCGGAATTTATAGAGGATATAGATAAAGTGGTCAGTACTACCTATCCCGAATTCGAAGTGATCTGGTATGGCCATATAGGTGATGGTAATTTACACCTGAATATACTCAAACCGGATGATCTCGAACTTGATGAGTTTAAGTCCGCTTGCGATTCGGTGAGTAAACAGGTGTTTGAGGTGGTAAAAAAATATTCGGGGAGTGTATCAGCGGAACATGGAATCGGCCTGCTTAAAAAGCCCTATCTGGAGTATACACGATCAAGGGAAGAGATCGGATATATGCGCCAGATCAAGCGGATCTTTGATCCGAACGGGATAATGAACCCGGGTAAAATTTTTGACTGATGATGCGATCCGGCAAATACCTGAATCCTGGTTTAATCGCCTATACGAAGACCTGCCCGCTGGAATTCTTCAACTATGATACCGAAAGCTCCGTCGTGCAAAGTGGTTTTAATCTGATATGGCTTGCCGAGGGTATCCAGGTTCATCAGGGATAGATCGACAACCTGCTGAACAGTGGCATCCTTGTTTTCATCCAGCATCAGAATCACTCTTGGCTGCAGTCTTTCATCAGTGGTTGATAATACAATGCCAACCTCGCCATTGGTCATTTCAACGATGCTTCCAGGCGGGTATATACCAATACCTTCTATAAACTTTAGTACCAGCTTTTCATCAAATCTTTTGCCACGCTCGGAATAGAGAATGTCGAGGGACTCTGTGGGCGACATGGCGCGGCTATTCATATTTCGCGATGTCATGCTGTCATAAGCATCCGCTATTGCGACTATTTTGGCGTACTGCGGAATGTCGTCCGCACCGGTTCCCCGCGGATAGCCCTGGCCATCTACCCGTTCATGATGAGTCAAGGCTACCTGGGCTGCACCGGAATAGATATTCTTGCTGGATGAGAGCAATTGAAAACCGATTTCAGCATGTTTACGCAACAGCGCTTCTTCCCGTTCGCTCAAGTTATCGCATTTATGACTCAACTCACGGGGCAGTTGGGCTTTTCCTATATCATGCAGAAGCGCACAGACTCCCAGGTTTTCCAGTTCGGTTCTGGAAAAACCGAGCGAACGCCCGGCGATTACACTGAGGGCAGCGACATTCAGTGAATGCTGCGCGGTATTATTATCCTTCTCCTGCAAACGCGTAAGCCAGATGGAGGCATCGGGGTTACGGAGTATGGAACTGACTGAGTTGTTAATACTCTGTTTGACTTTGCCGACATCGATTTCTCCCCCAAGGCGAATATCCTCGAACACATTGGTGATAATGTGCTTGGTCTGTGTGTGTACGAGCTTGGCATCGTTATATTCTTCTTCGACGAGAATGGAGGGTTGCACCGGTTTGAACGGGTTTGCGGCATTATTCGGTTTCCCGCTGTCCAGGCAGTATTCGGTGTAGTCGACCCAGACATGTTTGCATTGCTGCTGAACCTGAAGTATTTCGTCCTGCGTTTTCAGCTCTATACCCTGAAACATAAAGGAGCTTTCTTCCCATGGAATATCCAACTCACGGACAAACATGCCGATGCGTAGCTGGCTGACCGGAATTTTTTCTGTTCGATTCTTCTTATCCTGCTGATGCTTAATTCGGCGCCGTGCTTTATCCTTTTGGCTTTGAGCGGATGATTTTTTTGACTTGAATAGTTTTAAGAACATAGTCCCTTGAATCTTTTATACAGGTTTTGCGAGCAGCCTGCCAGGTAGTAGTTATTATGTTGTTGTGCTACTGGGAAAATATCGGCGAATATCACCGATTTCTTAGCTCTGAGACCGTACCTTGTTAACGGTTCAGCTCTTTCTTTGCAGAATGAAATATTGTTGAAACAGTGAGATCAACATGCCGGTTCTATCATTCGGGTGGGAGGTCGCAGATCCGTTTATCCGCATACACAAGATGTGAAAAAACTCACAGAATCACCGTTAATCGGCAACAGACCGGTAATTCGGTTTCATCCAATATAGTTGCCACAGAGAGAAATTCTCCCTGAATTTTTTTACAACTATTTTGGAGAAAGACAATGGCAGACAAATCAGGTGGTGATGTATATCAAGGTAACGCTGGACTCCAGGCTAATGCAAGCCTTCAGGAGTTAAACTCAGTAGCAGCCGGCGGTGCTGGTGTGCTGGAAAGTGTTGGCGGCCTGGCCGCTTCCATGGGAACCGGGAATCAGACGGTTAACCAAAACCAGAACCAAAACAACAGTGCTTCTACCGGCGACGGCGGCGACGACAATGTCCATGCTGACACCAACATCAATGTATAAAAATTCCCAGAATGGCCGGGGCAATTGTGCCCCGGTTTCACTGATTTTAGTCTAAGGCGCGCGCCTTACGCCGAGCATATAGTGCAGCCGGCTGGGTGAATTTAAATCGCGGCGCTCTATCCAAAGCAAATGCAGATTTCCAGCGGGATCCAGTGACAAAGCGGGACTTCCCTGGTAGCCCTCGCCAGAGGCATGGGGAAGGATCAGATCGTCACTCCAGCCGGTATCAGTCTGCCAGGAGAGAATGACATCTCCGGTTTCCAAATCATCGCTCCAAGCCTCACGTGTGTCATCCCAAACCGCAACAAAGCCGTTGCTTCCTCCCTCTACCGAAGCGTGCCACTGAGGTACGGCTGCCCCCAGTTCGTCCTGAATCTGGTGGTTTACATCAAAAGACTGACTGTTTTGTCGATATGGTGCACCCCAGACGGCATAGCCTGATGCAGGATTGCGCTTATCCATCCACACAGCCTGAACTGCGCCGCTCAGATCTTTGGCGAGACTAACGCGCATCACTCCACTGCCGAGCATGACCGCCGTCCCTTCATCGACGGGCGGCGGCTCGTTGTGCTCATTAAACTGCAATTCAGGCGAAAATGCCTGGCCGGCAGCTCGCCTGTGGCTGGTGAACAGACGGGTGTGACCGGCACGCCGGTCTTCCCAGGCGATCACTGATTGGCCTCTATCCAGTAATGTTGCGCTGGGGTATGCCTGATAGCTTGATTCAAACTCCCCGGTTACCGGGACCGGGCTGCCGGTACTGATCTTATCATCCGTGATCTTTAAATCGGCGGCAGATATATACTGCCCTCGTTCTCTGATGACGGCCCATACGGCGAGGGCATGACCTTTGCCGTCGCTCGCCAGCGTGACTTGCCGGGCGGGCTTTTCACTGAGTCTGGTGGCCGGCCCGGGGCTGCCGTTATTAACAATACAACCCCAGATAAATTCATCCTGTTCCCAGGCTGCCAGCCAACGTCGCCCGTCTATCGACACTATGGCAGGTTCATAGGCCTCCTCTCCCGAGCTGAGACGAAATTCGTTTTCAATATTCCCGGAAGCGAATGATTTAATGGCGAGAAAAACCTGCGGTGAGCCGTCGCGATCATCCTCCCAGATCATGGATACAGAATGTTCATTTGCCGCGATATGCTTTCTGCCGGCACCGTCCAGATGATGGAAGTGTGTGCTGCTATCGGAGCCCGCCACGGTGATCGGCGCTTTAAATGACCAGGGTGAACTCAGTGCCAGAGACGGTATTAACAATAGTAATTGCAGTGAGTGCCGTTTCACATCCGCTCCGCTTTGAAGTCCTTGAAACTTTGCCGCCGGTAATGCCCGCGGTTTACGAACTCATCGTAGAGTAAGAACTCTTCCGCGGTTTGGTAGCCGGGAGCGCGAAGAATCGATTTTCCGTCGGATTCCATGAAATAGAAAAAGGGTGTACCGAACACCTTGAGCCGGACACCCAAATCCATTTCGCTGATCCTTTCACCGCTGGGTAATTTGATCCGATCCCCGCTCTCCGAATCCGCATAAGCCAAGATGTAGTTTTTGTTGAAATTCTCCTTCACTCTGCTGTCGGTAAAACTTTCCCGGTTGGTTTTTTCGCAGGACGGGCAACCATGACGGCCAAAATATAAAAAAATACGTTTTTGTTCTTTTTTCGCCTGCAAAAGCGCTGCGTCGAGTCGTTGAAAAGTCCAGCCTTGCGGCGCATCAGCATAAGACAACCCAGGCAAAGTCAGCAGGCTTATTGCAATGAGGATATAAAAAAATTTTATCTTTCGATCACACATTTTAAATATTTCCCTCGTTTGGCTGATTTGACGGGTTTACAGCATGCCGATGATATAACATCATCGGATGGTTTTGTCTATCCGTCCGGGATTTATGGAGCACCATGGGAACAGGCAAAACTGTTGCCGGCTATGAGGAGGGAGTTTGTACTTTTGTACCGACGTGTCCGCAATTTCCGGCAAGAGGACGATTCAAGCCTTGACTGCGGCTATACAGAGTTCGGGTGTAAATTCAATGGCCAGTGGCCAGGGAGAACAGATTCGAGAGGCCTTGGCACGGAAAAATCGGCCCGGCACAGGGGCGGGATAGTAAAATTCCCACCCCTGTGCCGGGTTCGCTGGGCAACAGCTTTTGCGAGTCTGTTGAGTCAGTCTCGATTGGTGGTGGAACGGCGAAGCCCGTGGTTTCCGGTTGCTGAATACAGTCTTAAAGACAGTGCCAATACCAGGAGTAGAAATAACTGTAGGCTGTTCGTCCCTATCTGTATGGTTTCAGCCTCGGTACCCGCGGCGCCGGTTTCTATGCTGTCCACTGATCCTTCGCCGGATTGATTATTCTCTTCGCTTTCCTGGTGATTTGATTCCGGCTCAGGTTCTGGCTCTGGCTCTGGCTCAGGTTGTTCTTTTTCGGACTCAAGATTCGCCAGGTTGGTTTCGTAGAATTCGCAAAAATCCGATCCTCCCGACAATACCAGACGTGGCTCTATATCCGTTTCAGCAGAGGCGATTTTCACCGCGTCCGCGTTGTTATCAAGCAGTAGTACCAATGTTTCATACTCACTTGACAAGGAGGTATGGTCCAACTCCAGATTTAAAAAACCATCGGAGGAAAAATCCACGCTGCCGGAACCGAGCAGTATCGATGGCGAAGGAAACTGTTCCTCGGTCTCGGCTTTTTCCCAGTCCGAATGATTGGCCGCATAAACCAGCATCTGCTCTGTTGCGTCGGATTCTTGCGGAAAAAATTGAAATTCAGCGCCTGTTAAAGTTTCCGGGACAGCGCGAAGATCAAACAGCAAATAAGAGCGCTGATCCGTTCCCGAAATACCCAGAGTTTGCTTATCCTCGATAAGATCCCCCAACAAGCTGGCGTCATGCACCGGTGCGAGTGAAATCACATTATCGACACATTCGTTCGCTGCGTGCGTATGTTTCTTTTCCAGCACCGGTGGAGGTGGTGGTGCCGGCGGGAGTGTTTCCGGCGGATCGAGACTCGTCAGAGATTCAGGATAGCCGTTAAATGCGTTTTCGGAATAGTTGATAGTCTCATAGCTAAAAAGTACAAATCTATCGATGGCGTGGCCGGTCGAGCGGCCCGATATTTCTATGATGTGATCACCTTCTGAAAAATGCTGGCGGATGCGATTGTCCGTCTCGTGTTCGGTTTTTGTAGCCCAGGACCAATCGCCGAATTTATTCATATAGGCCTTGGTCCAGCCGTCCAATTCAGGCTGACCTTCAATGTTCTCGGCAGTCGGAAACCGTACCCAGGAATCGTTCGATTCCGTCGCACTCTCTCCGGCTGCGATATAACTGCGCCAGCGGAACTCGTAATTACCGGCGTTTTTAATCCGAATGTGGTACTGAATCGTATCACCCAGGCCGGCCTTTGATTCAATATAGTGATTAGGGCCGGTCCAGACGTAATAGCCATCTCCGGTATGATTTCCGATAGTGTTTTCCAATGACCACTTATCCGATGCCGTGACGCTTTCCATTTCCACGACGACTTTTCCATCATCTTCCAGGAAATAGATGGTTTCATTGGCATCTATACCGAGTGAGGCAGACAAGAGGAAACAGCTTGCTATCAATGATTTTTTCATAGGTGAGGCTCAATTGTTATAATTGTTAAATTTGTCCAAGCGGGTGTCGTCCAATCAGGTTCCCACAGGCGCTCTAGCGACCACTCCTTAAGCATCTTGAAATAAAGTGGGCGGTAACAGGAAGCAGAGCAACTCGATGGAGCGCCCGGCTGCTTGTTTTTTGCGCTGGTTCTCTTTTTTCTCGACAGTGGTAGTGAGGAGTTTGAGGAATCATACTGGGGTGCGTGGTAGATGATCGTCAGTCATTGACCCTCGTCGTCGGCGCGCGGTGCAAATTGAATACACCGGCTCAACCGGCGAGCGGTTTGGCTGGTGGTCTGATCGTTTTAAGTACAGGAATTTTCTAATGCAGCTTGTATTAATCACAGGCACATCGAAAGGACTGGGCCGCGAGCTGGCTCGGGCTTATCTGCAAATGGGTTATAGTGTGATTGGTGTCTCACGGACAGAGCCCGGTATCGAATCCGGGGAATATCGTCATCTTACAGCGGATCTCACGGGTGAAGACGTCGAGATGGTACTCGGAAGATTTCTAAAGTCGCTACAGATTGAGACTATTGATATTTTGATCAACAATGCGGGACAGGCGAGTTCCGGAGCACGATTATCGACCACGAACCCGGCCGAAGTCATGTATCAGATGGAGTTGCACTGCATTGCAGCCCTGCGAGTGATCAAAGCGGCACAGGCCTTTTTAAATCATTCAAAAATCGTCAACATAACGTCCAGGCTTGGATCTATGGTGCAGAATTTGCGCGGGGATTTTGCCGACAAGGACTTTTCCTACAGTTACAGAATTGCAAAGGCGGCACAAAATATGTTGTCTTTATGTTTGATGCACGATACTGAAATCAATGGGAATACGATCATCTCTGTCAATCCCGGATTATTGCTAACCGATTCAGGTGCCGAAGATGCAGTTTATACTGCAGCCGAAGGTGCTGAGGCGGTTGTTTCTATCATCAATAAGACAAGCTGCAGCGGTATATATCATGCCTTTGACGGTGAAGCACTACATTAATGACAGGCGCTAGAATTTTCTAAACAGTTTAGTCCTGTCGAATATCTCTTCCAGATCTTCCATCCTTCGGCGTGTTGTTTCCCAGATACGTTCCTGAACGTTTGCAAGAATGATTTCGGTTAGCAGAACGTGAGTCACCAGGGAATCCCAGGCTGAAGGCACAATAATCCGAATGCTGAAGTAAATGGTAGAGAATGGTGTGATAGGTGAATGCCATTGATCGGTGAACAATATAATTTCGGCGCCTCTCTCTTTTGCAAACTCTGCAAGCCGCAATGTGCTGTTCTCGTAACGCCGGATATCGAAGATGACCACGACATCGCCCTCTTTTATATCAAGCACATCATGTGGCCAGGCATTTGAATTGGATCGGATATGAATGACGCGTGCCCGCGTAACCTGCAAATGTAAAAAGAAATTATCCGCCAGGGAACGAGTAATGCGTCCCCCGGCGATGAATACAGATCGATTTGCATCGCTCAGCAGATGGCAGGCACTGTCAAAGCTCTGAATATCGATATCATCCAGGGTCTGCTTAATGTTACTGATAACCGCCTCGGTGAAACGATTGATGATATGCCCATCCGGCGCGTTGCCGGCCCAGATTTCGTGCTTTCTGAGGGGGCCGGAAATTTTCTCATCCAGCTCCTTTCTCAGTGCGGCCTGAAACTCGGGAAATCCCTTAAACCCCAGTTTTTGAACCAAACGGGCTACTGTAGGTGTAGATACCTTAGCCGCATCCGCGATAGTGGTAATCGTGCCGAGGCCTGATACAGGATAGTTTTTCAGGATAATATCAGTCAGCTGACGTTCAGAGCGTGTCAGTTCTTCGTTTTTTGCCCTTAGCCGTTCAGCGATAGTATTGTAGCTCACTTCTTGTTCTCATATTGGACTATCTTCGACTACCTTGAGTGCCCAAAGCATGCCTGATTGAAATAATATTGACAAGCTATTGTGATTTGAAGAGAATTAAACAGAACACTCGGGAGGTTGAATTTGTCGATGCTGAATCGGGTTGCAAGACAAGATAATAATACCGCCGTTTCACTTCTGCACGCAGGCGAACATGACTCTGTTTTGAAAAGTGTTCTACAGGGTTGAATTTCGTATCATGCTTGTAAAATTAAAAAATATACCTCCCACGTTTCCCGAACCATCCGGCCCAATTCGAATCGGCATTACGCAAGCCTGTTTAGAACCGCAGCTTCCGAGAATACCGGGGTTTGCATGATCAGGATTGCTTCCCACTACGTCAGGATTGTGGATGCAGTAAATTACCGGATCGGACGCATCATGATGTACGGAATTTTTTTTATGATCGCCGTTCTGCTCTGGTCGTCAATATCCAAAACATTCTTTGTGCCCTCGATCTGGACACTTGAAGTCGCGCAATTCGCCATGGTTGCCTATTACATCATGGGAGGGCCTTATTCGATTCAACTTGGCGCAAACGTCCGTATGGATCTGTTCTATGGCGAGTGGACGGCCACACGTAAAGCACAGATCGATGCGCTTACGGTTTTCTTCTTGATATTCTACCTGGCGGTTCTGTTACATGGTGGAATCGGCTCCACAGCTTATTCGCTCGGGCATTTTAAGGGCGAACCCTATGGTTTTTTTGGTGCTTTGCTCACCGGTGCAGACGAAGTAGGGCGGTTGGAGCGCAGCCCGACGGCCTGGCGGCCTTTTCTCTGGCCGATCAAAGTGATTATGTGCATCGGTATTTTTCTGATGTTGCTGCAATCCATTTCCGAACTGATCAAAGATATTGCAAAAATCCGTAAGGTGGATCTGTGATGTCACAGGAAATGATCGCCATCTTTATGTTTGCCACCATGATGTTGATGCTGTTTACCGGGCAGCGTGTATTTGGCGCCATAGGGGCGATCGCGGCGGTCTTTGCCATTGCCCTTTGGGGAACAGGTGGGTCGGATATACCGTTTTCCTCCGCGATGAAGCTTATGAAGTGGTATCCCTTGCTGACGCTGCCGATGTTTATCTTTATGGGTTATATTCTGTCAGAGTCTAGAATTGCGGACGATCTTTACAAAATGTTTCATGTCTGGATGGGGCCCGTTCACGGAGGGCTTGCCATAGGCACTATAGGCCTGATGGTGTTGATTTCCGCGATGAACGGGCTTTCAGTGGCAGGTATGGCCATAGGTGCCACGATTGCGTTACCGGAATTGCTGCGGCGCGGATACGACAAACGGATGGTCACAGGTGTAATACAGGCGGGATCTTCATTGGGTATTCTGGTGCCACCCTCGGTCGTGCTGGTTCTCTATGCAATGATTTCCCGCCAACCGGTAGGGCAGCTGTGGCTTGCCGGCATATTTCCGGGCCTGATGATGGCCACCATGTTTGTTTTGTATATTTATATCCGTTGCAAAATTCAGCCGAAACTGGGTCCGGTTCTGCCGCAACGGGAACGAGAAGTATCGACCAGGGAAAAGCTTCGCCTGCTGCGTGCCGGCATTCTTCCAATCGCTATCTTCGCTGCCATGATGATACCGTTCGTCAATGGCTGGACATCCCTGGTCGAAAGCTCGGCCATAGGCGCTTTGACGGCTTTTGCTGCCGCGCTAATTAAGGGGCGTATGAGCAGGGAAGTATTTGAAGAATCGGTTCGCCGGACGCTGGCCATTTCCTGTATGTTTATGTGGATAATACTGGCTGCACTCGGATTCGGTGCGGTATTTGACGGCTTGGGAGCCGTGCGCGCGATTGACAATTTATTCACCGAGCAACTGGGTCTGGATCCTTGGATGATTCTTATATTGATGCAATTATCCTTTATTCTTATGGGTACATTTCTGGATGATACGGCAATGCTGGTGATAGTCGCACCGCTTTATGTGCCCTTGGTTAAACTGCTCGGCTTCGATCTGATCTGGTACGGTGTCCTTTATACGATTACCACGCAGATTGCTTATATGACACCACCTTTCGGTTACAATCTTTTTTTAATGCGCGCGATGGCGCCACCCGAAGTGACTTTAAGGGACATATACGGATCAATCCTGCCATTTGTCGGAGTAATGGTATTGGCATTGATCCTGATCATGGCATTTCCGCAAATCACCTTGTGGTTGCCTGACTATATTTACGGAAAGTGACGAGAGAGGAGAATAAACGCGAGGTACCGCAAAATCAGCTCAACAATACGCATAGTTCAATAAAGGGGGAAACTGATGAATACAAGACGCAAGTTTATTAAAAATGCCGCAATGGCCGCACCGGCGGCAGCAATGATTACATCGGCACCGGCGATTGCGCAATCCAAAATCAAATGGCGCATGCAGACATACGCAGGACCGGCGCTGGCGGAACACGTGATCAAACCGGCGATTGATAGCTTTAACAAAATCGCCGGCGACGAGATGGAGATCGAACTGTTTTTCGCCGACCAGCTGGTGCCCACCAGCGAACTGTTTCGGGCCATGCAAAAAGGCACCATCGACGCCGTGCAGTCAGACGATGACTCCATGGCGTCTCCCACTGAAGTGACGGTATTCGGCGGCTATTTCCCGTTTGCCAGCCGGTATTCGCTGGATGTCCCGGTACTCTTTAACCAATACGGTTTGGCTGAAATCTGGGATAAAGAATATTCAGCCGTGGGTGTAAAACACATTTCAGCGGGAGCCTGGGATCCCTGTCACTTTGCAACCAAGGATCCGATAAAAAGCCTCGCCGATCTGAAAGGCAAGCGTGTCTTTACCTTTCCGACCGCAGGCCGGTTTCTGTCCCAGTTCGGTGTAGTGTCCGTCACTCTGCCATGGGAAGATATTGAGGTAGCGGTTCAAACCGGAGAGCTGGACGGAATCGCCTGGTCCGGTATAACCGAGGATTACACTGTCGGCTGGGCGGATGTGACAAATTATTTCCTGACCAATAATATCTCCGGCGCCTGGGCAGGCTCCTTCTTCGCCAATATGGACCGATGGAATGAGTTGCCCGATAATCTCAAGGAGTTACTGAAAGTCTGTTTTGACCAAAGTCACTATTACCGTCAATGGTGGTACTGGGGTGGGGAGGCCAATCTGCGCGTTAACGGCACCAAGATGCAGCTCACCTCGATTCCTGATGAAGAATGGGCTCAGGTGGAAGCCGCTGCAGTCAAGTTCTGGGATGAAATCGCTGCGGAATCCGAAACCAAAGCGAAAGTGATCGAGATCTTCCGAAAATACAATGAAGATATGCAGAAGGCAGGTCGCCCGTACCGTTACAGTTAAGGTTTACTCGCCCATTTACTTCCTATCATTGTAGGAAGTAAATGGGCGCTTATTTCAGCTCTTTTCTGAAAAAGACTCTATCAAATCCGTCCTGTTGTTTCCGTTCAGTCTCCACATATCCCAATTTCTTATAGAGACTGATATTTTCCGTCATGACGATATTGGTGTATAACTCCACGGCCCTGAAGCCTTTTGCGCGTGCAGCATTTTCAACGAACCTTATCAGCATTTTTCCTATTCCCTGTCCGCCCATACGAGGTAAGACGGCCAGATTTTCCAGGTGCACACAATCTTTAGCTTGGGGATAGAAAACGACATACCCGGCAAACAATTTCCTTTTTCGTGCGACGTATACAAATCCTTTTTCGATCTGGCCGGCAAAGTCGGCATTCATCGGTGCCGGTTCCCTATTCATTCTGTCCAGATATAGAGCGTAAGCCAAGCGTGCGCAGCTCACCGTACTGTCCAGATCGGCCGGAGTCGCTTTTCGAATGGTGACTTTTTCCCTATCCACGGTGGCAAATTCGATATTTTAGCTTCGCATACGGTTGCCGCCGGGATCGAACAAATCGCGCTGGTAAACTGTTGCCTTGCGTTTATGGCCCAGTATTTCGATCTCGAATTCTTCACCGTCTTGTATTAACTCGGGCGGCAGAAAACCGAACGCTACAGACTTTTCCGCCCAGTGTGCATAACCGCCGGAAGTCACAAACCCAAGCAGATTATCTCCTCGCCATATGGGCTCGTAGGCATGTACGTCCGCATTGTCCGCATCAACGATAAACGTGGTGAGTTTTCTCTTGACACCTTGCTCGCGTTCTGCAATGGCCGCGGCTTTTCCGATAAAATCCACCGGCTTTTTATAGTGTATGAATCTGTCCAGCCCTGTTTCCAAGGGTGTGTAATCCGGGCTGAATTCCCTTAACCATGAACCGAATCCTTTTTCAAGCCGCAGGCTCATCATGGCTCGCATGCCGAACGGGCGAATGGCGAATTTTTCTCCCGCCTCCATCAGGGCATAGTACAGAGCGATCTGCTGGCTGCTATCCACATAGATCTCGTAGCCCAGATCTCCGGTATAACTGACGCGCTGAATAATCGAATCACATAATCCGGCTTCACCCTGCTGTACACTGAGAAAGGGAAAAGCTTTATTGGACACATCAAGGTTGGTGACTTCGGTGAGCACCTTTCGGGCATTGGGTCCGGCAATCTGGAATCCCACTCTTTGCTTGGAGATATTGTTGATCGTCAGACCATCTTCCGGCAAATGCTGTTGAAACCAACGTAAATGATAAATCTGTGCACCATACGAAGAGGTCAGCTGATAGTGATTTTCTGCAAGCCGCGAGATCGTAAAATCGCCGATTATGCGGCCATTAGGGCTTAACAGCGGACTAAGCGACAGGCGTCCGACCCTGGGTGTTCTGCCGGCGAACAACCTGTTCAGCCAGTTGCTAGCCTCTTCTCCCGCGACTTCGAATTTTGCAAAATTATGGATTTCATTGATGCCGACGGATTCGCGTACAGCCCGGCATTCTTCACCGACGCGATCGAACGCGTTAGACCGGAGAAAACTGGGTGTTTCAAATCTAGGCTCGCCTTGTGCGGCAAAGTAGTTGACATGTTCCAAACCGAATCCCTGGCCGAATACCGCTCCCTGCTCTTTCCAGATGGGATACATGGCTGTAGTATGTAAAGGCCGGCCGGCGGGCAGTTCCTCGTTAGGGTAGGGAACGGAGAAACGCTTTTGATAATTTTCCTTAACCTTGCGCCGGGTATAAGCACGGGTGGAAAAATCTCCAAACCGTGCCACATCCATCGCGAAAACGTCCCGTGACGGCTCGCCTTCGATCATCCATTCGGCCAGAGTCAGGCCCACTCCGCCTCCCTGACTGAATCCCGCCATCACGGCACAGGCCGACCAGAAGTTCTTTAAACCGGGTACGGGTCCAACCAAGGGATTACCATCCGGTGCGAATGTGAAGGGGCCATTGATCACGGTCTTTATGCCTGCGTCTGCCAGCACCGGATAGCGTTTGAACGCCATTTCCATGGAGTCTTCGATTCGTTCGAGTTTATCGGGTAAGAGCTCGTGACCAAAATTCCAGGGCGTTGTTCCCGTCGCCCAGGGTTCGCAGGCTTGTTCATAAAAGCCTATCACCAGCCCGCGACCCTCCTGTCGCAGATAGCATTCACCGCCGGGATCGACAATATGAGGCAGTTCACAATGATGATTGTAAACCTCGGGAATATCGTCCGTGACCAGATACTGGTGTTCCATCGGATGCAGCGGTAGATTTATTCCGACCATCTGGCCGACTTCACGCGCCCAGAGCCCGGCAGCATTGACAACAAACTCGGCTCTCAGATTGCCCTTGTCGGTGATGACATCCCAGCTGCCGTCCGGGCGGGGTTTTAAATCCTCCACCTTGGTATGCAGATAAATCTCCGCACCTTGCTTTTTTGCCGCGGCTGCATAGGCATGTGTGGTGCCGTTGGGGTCGAGGTGGCCGTCCAGCGGATCATATAAGCCACCGATGACGCCACCGGTATCGGTAATCGGAGACAGTTCGCGGATTTCGTCCGGAGTCACCAAGTGCGTATTCAGTCCCATATGCTGATGTTTCGCATATTCCGCCTTGAGATGATCCATGCGCTCGGTCGTAGTGGCCAGAGTAATGCCGCCCACATGGTGCAGCCCGCAGGTCTGACCGGAGATTTGTTCCAGCTCTTTATAGAGTTCAATCGTATAGCCCTGCAGGGCGGCGATATTGGTATCGGAATTCAGCGTATGGAATCCGCCGGCCGCATGCCAGGTTGAACCGGAAGTGAGTTCCGATCGTTCCAGCAATACAACGTCTTTCCAACCGAATTTCGTCAGATGGAAAAGAACGCTTGCACCGACAACGCCGCCACCTATAACTGCAACCTGAACATGTGATTTCACGTAGATTCCCTCGGACTTGATAAATGGTTGAGTGCTGTTTACTCAATCCCGAATTTACAAACATGTCAAGTCTTCGGGTCGACCATCAGTGGTTCGAATGAGACACGTCCGTAGGGATTTGAAACAGGCTCTTACGACGAGACTTTTTCAGAGGCAATCAGGTCGTTGTGAGACAACTAGGAAAAAGGCATCTCTGTTATTCATGAAAAAAACTGACCACTGTCGGGACGGGATAATTCGATATGAATGAACGCTATGATGCAGTCATTATCGGTGCGGGAATAATCGGTGCCGCCATCGGACTCGAATTAAGCCGCAAAGGCTGGAAAACCTTGAATCTCGATCGCTTGCCTGCCGCGGGATACGGATCGACATCCAACTCCTGCGCCATTATCAGGACTTACTATTCAACTCTGGACGGCACGGCCATGGCATTTGAGGGTTACCATTATTGGCGTGATTGGGCCCGATACATCGGCATGGAAGACGAACCCGGGCTGGCGGTATTCCATGAGTGCGGAACCCTGGTCATGAAGGTGGCACATAACGGCTTTCTGGAAAATGCGATAGCAATGTCGGATGAGTTGGGAATCGCCTACGAGGAATTGAATCAGGAGCAAATCAGGCAGCGAATTCCGGGCTGCGATCTGCGCCACTACGCACCTGCCAGGCGCGCGGACGATCAAGCGTTCGGACAACCCACGCAAGGCGAGATTCTGGGAGCTGTATTTTGGCCCGAGGGCGGCTATATCAACGATCCGCAACTGGCGACACATAATATTCAGCACGCAGCTGAAGCCACAGGCGCGGTTTTTCGTTTCAACCGGGAAGTCACTGCAATCGATCGGGACGGCGGGCGCACGAGCGGTGTCACCCTGAAAAGCGGTGAACAAATCAAGGCACCTGTGGTTGTCAATGTTGCCGGGCCTCATTCCGCCAACCTTAACCGGCTTGCGGGACTTGAAGGCACAATGCGGATCAAAACCCGGGCCTTACGGCATGAAGTGCCGCATGTGCCCGGTCCGCAGGCTTATGACTATCCGGCTCAGGGCGTAGTCACATCGGATAGCGATATTGCCACCTACACCCGGCCGGCGAGTGGCGGTTTGATGCTGGCCGGCAGTGAAGATCCGGAATGCGATCCCAGACAGTGGGTAGATCCGGATAATTTCGACCGCAATTTAAGCGATCAAGCGAAAACGCAGGTGATGCGGGTTGCACAACGCAACCCCTCGCTCGGTATTCCGAATACGATCGGTGGCGTGGTGGATTTATACGATGTCAGTGATGATTGGATTCCGGTATACGATAAATCGGACTTACCCGGTTTTTACCTTGCGATAGGTACCAGCGGCAATCAGTTTAAGAATGCTCCGGTTGTCGGTAAATTAATGGCCGGATTGATTGACAGCTGTGAAGCCGGCCATGACCATGACAGTGACCCGGTACAATACAAGCTGGAATATCTTCAGCGCGAAATCAGCATCGGCTTTTATTCGAGAAACCGGGAAGTTAACCCAAACAGCAGCTTCTCGGTACTCGGCTAGAGTGGCCAGGGTGGGATGCGCGGGGCAGAACGTGCCGATCAGACTGATGATCAAGGCGGTTTGACAATGAGTGATACAAATACTGAACCACCAGAGCGCGGAAAAAAAACCGTCAGACGAAGACGTGGAAACGCTCGTTCGCGCAAACACGCAAGGTCGGCACCGTCTCGTAATTACCGGAATCTGATCAATACCCAGTCCCCTTCAACGGTTCTCTCCGACGATGCTCTTGAGTCGATCCATCAGGCATCCCTGGCCATACTTGAAGAAATCGGTATGGATATACTCTTACCGGAGGCCAGGCAGAGAATGAAAGCCGCCGGTGCCAACGTGAAGGAAGGCTCGGAGCGGGTTCGTTTCGACCGCCATCTGATAGAGGAATTAATTTCAGACGTACCGGCTGAGTTCACTCTGCATGCGCGGAATCCTCAGAACAATGTCCGGCTGGGCGGGAAAAATCTGGTTTTTGCGCAAGTCGCCAGTGCGCCGAACTGCAGCGACCGGGACTATGGCCGCAGAGTCGGTTCGCGTGAGGACTATATCAAGTTTCTCAAGCTGATCCAGTCCTTTGATATTATTCATCTGATGGGCGGGTATACGGTTGAACCCGTCGATCTGCATCCGTCGATCAGGCATCTGGACGGCCTCGCCGACACAGTCAAATACACCGATAAGGCCTTTCATGCATACTCCCTGGGCAAGCAAAGAAACCTCGATGCACTTGAAATAGCCCGAATCGCACGCGGAATCAGCGACGAGCAGCTTGAACGGGAGCCATCCCTGTATACCGTGATCAACGCTAATTCGCCATTGCGACTGGATTCACCCATGCTGCAGGGCATTATCGAAATGTCATCCCGTAATCAGGTGGTGGTGGTCACACCTTTTACCCTGGCGGGGGCCATGGCACCCGTGACCATTGCAGGCGCCCTGACTCAGCAAAATGCCGAGGCTTTGGCCGGTATTGCCTTTACTCAGATCGTGCGCAAGGGTGCGCCGGTAATCTATGGCGGGTTCACTTCCAATGTGGATATGCAAAGCGGTTCCCCCGCATTCGGCACTCCGGAATATATGAAGGCGGTCATAGCGGGTGGGCAGTTAACGAAAAAATACCGTATTCCGTACCGCACATCCAATACCTGTGCGGCGAATACGGTGGACGCTCAGGCGGCTTATGAATCCATGCTGTCATTGTGGGCGGTTATTCAGGGCGGCGGTAATTTGGTGCTGCATTCCGCCGGTTGGATGGAGGGAGGGCTTACCGCCTCGTTCGAGAAATTTATCCTCGATATAGATCTGCTGCAAATGATCGCGGAATTTCTGGAACCGCTGGACGTCAGTGAAGATGCAATCGCATTATCTGCGGTTCGGGAAGTTGGTCCGGGCGGGCACTATTTCGCCGCGCAACACACCCTGGCTCGATATGAGAATGCATTTTATTCACCGCTACTATCCGATTGGCGGAATTTCGAAAACTGGACGGAAGCAGGAAGTCCGACCACTTTTGAACATGCAAACCGGGTATACAAACAGGTGCTCAAGGATTATCAGCCGCCACCTATTGATCAAGCTGTCGTCGAAGAACTCGACGCATTTGTGGCAAAGCGAAAAGAAGAGGGTGGAGTTGCCACCGATTTCTAGGGCTCCGCCAATCCGATAGTAACTCCAAATGAAAATTTCCTGGATGTCGTAGGAGCGAGGCATCCTCGCGATGGTGTTTGTATCCGGCATTTTATCGCTTGCAGGGCAAGCTCCTCATACGGATATGCGAGGACATTGGGAAATTCAGGAGGAAGCAGTTAGTGCGTACACTTTTTGCTTTTCCCGGACTCGTTCACCGCCATTGGCGACAAAAGTTCCGCCGGAAAGACAAAAAATTTTCAGGTATGTGAATCGATTTAGTGTTTAAGGCCACTATAAGTTTGCAAGCCAGCATCAGTTTCAGTTTAAGCCAAATTGCTGATAGTTAAGTGATTAGGTAGGAGTAATTACGGGTCGTTGGCAGCTAAGCAATGTCTTGAAATGCTTGTAGGGTGGTTGCGTATAAACAGGAATGATTTATGGCTTTATGAGACCACATGAGTCAGGTTGAAGCAGAGAAAATTCTGCTGTGTAAAAAATGGGCTTTCGGGGGGAG
Organism: Granulosicoccaceae bacterium; assembly: GCA_965222695.1. Classification (GTDB taxonomy): domain Bacteria; phylum Pseudomonadota; class Gammaproteobacteria; order Granulosicoccales; family Granulosicoccaceae; genus UBA7957. The sequence continues at coordinate 29,706 of OZ244967.1, forward strand.
GCCTTTACTGCTTTCGCGCTCTGACATAAGATGATTCAACCTGCCGCATTACATTAGAATAATTGAGGAAAGACGTAATGACTGATGAAAGACTGCATCCGGAAATACCTAAATTAATCAAAGATTTAAAAGCGAAAAAAGTATCTCGGCGCGAATTCCTTCGTACATCGACCCTGCTGGGGCTTTCGGCCACGGCAGCCTACGGGATTGCCGGAAAGATCACTGGCCGCGGATTTATGCCTGTTGCCAACGCCGACGGCCACGAACCCAAGATGGGCGGTACTTTGCGCATTTCAATGGAAATTCAGGAAATGACCGATCCGGCCACATTTGACTGGATTCCCAAGTCCAACGTAGCGCGTCATATCGGGGAGTTCCTGACCTACACCGGTCCGGATAATGTAACCCGTCCGTATCTGGCTGAAAAATGGGAAGCATCCGATGATTTGACCGAATGGACCTTCTACCTGAGAAAGGGCATCAAATGGCATAACGGTGATGAGTTTAATGCCGATGACGTGGTATTCAATTTCACCCGCTGGTTGGATCCGCAAACCGGTTCATCCAATATCGGACTGTTCTCTGCCATGGTTGAAGATATGGATACCGGTGAAAAGGATGACGAAGGCAAGCCGAAGATGAGCAAAAAAATGATCGACGGCGCCGTTACCAAGGTCGACGATTACACCATCAAGTTGAAAATGAAACAGCCTGTGCTCTCGGTCCCGGAAAATCTTTACAACTACCCGACCATGATTATGCATCGCGGCTTCCAGGGTGATCTGTCGAAAGAGAACAATGGAACCGGCCCTTATGAACTGGTCGAGCTTAAGGTGGGAGAGAAAGCGATTCTGAAGCGTACCGAACGCGAATATTGGGGCAAGGATCTCGATGACCCCTATATCGGTGGCCCGATCTATCTTGATGAAATCCATTATTATGACCATGGCGCTGCGTCTACCGCACAGCTGGCGGCGGTTTCGTCCAACCAGGTAGAAATGAACTTTGAGTTCGATATGCCCTCTTTGCAACTCGCGGCCAGCATCCCCAATGCAACCGTGTACGAAGCGAAGACGGCACAGACCGGTTGTGCCCGGATGCGGGTAACCGAAGCGCCGTTCGACAATGTTAAAGTTCGTCAGGCGGTTATGGCCTGTATTGACAATACTTCCTATAAAGACCTGATCTTCCAGGGAAGGGGCGATATCGCCGAGCATCATCATGTTGCACCGATTCACCCCGAATACTTTGCGCTGCCGGCCTTGAAGCAGGACCACGAAAAAGCCAAGGCGCTGCTGGCGGAGGCTGGCTTCCCCGATGGTATAGAGCTAACCATCGATGTTGGTAATACCAATGGGCCCTGGCAGCAAAGCGTATGTGAAATTATGGCCAAGCAGTTGGAGCCTGCGGGAATCAAACTCAAACTCAACGTGGTTCCGGCATCCAAATACTGGGAGGTCTGGGATAAGACGCCGTTTGGTCTGACAGCGTGGACTCACCGTCCGCTGGGTACCATGGTACTTAGCCTCGGTTACCGATCCGGAGTGCCCTGGAATGAAACGGCGTATGCAAATCCGGAATTCGATAAAGCGCTGGATGAGGCGGAATCTTATGCCGATGTTGAAAAACGCAAGGCTGCGATGGAAAAGGTCGAAGCCATATTGCAAGCCGACGCTGTAATGATTCAGCCGGTCTGGATTCCAAAGTTTTATGTCGCCAGCAACAAGGTCAAGGGCTTGAACGCCCATCCGACCCAGTACCATCAATTTCATAGAGTCTGGATAGACGCGTGATCTTTATAAAAGAGCCTGCATCCGCAGGCTCTTTTAGTTTTACCGCGGTGAATTTCTTAGAATAGCAAGGAGTCATTATGATCATAATGCTCGCAAAACGCTTTGCCTCCATGCTGCTGATCATGCTGGTGGTGTCCTTTATCCTCTTCGCCATTTTCGAAACCGATAAAATGGCTGTTGCAGGGAAAGTTCTGGGGCCTTACTCGTCCGTTGAACAACGGGAAATCTGGCTGGAGCAAAACGGCTATGACCAATCTTTCCTGACCCGTTACGTTAAATGGGTCGGCAATGCCGCCAAAGGCGATTTCGGCCAGTCGCTGCAATACAAAACACCGGTTGCAGATCTGCTTTGGCCGCGCTTGATCAATACCGGCATACTCGCATTCTGGCTGTTTTTCTTTATGGTGCCTCTGGCGCTGACGCTGGGGGTGATCGCGGGAATGAAGGAGGGTTCCCTTCAGGATAGGGGGGTGACGGTTTTTTCGGTCCTGACAACTTCTGTTCCTGAATTTGCGTCAGCAACTCTTTTGGTTGCCGTATTTGTATTTTCCCTGGGCTGGCTGCCCGGCACCTCAGCAATGACAAGCGGTTTCGATTGGAAGCAATTGGTGCTGCCGGTACTGGTGCTGCTGCTTTACGATATAGGCTATGTGACCCGCATGACGCGGGCTTCAATGGCCGAAGTCATGCAGTCTCAATATATACGTACCGCAATTCTCAAGGGAATTCCATATCGCCGGGTGATACTGAAGCATGCGCTTCGAAACGCCTTGATCGCACCTTTTACCATTATAGTGCTGCAGCTCAACTGGCTCCTGTCCGGAGTTATAGTGGTTGAAGTGTTTTTTGCCTACAAAGGCTTTGGAAAACTATTGCTGGACGCCGCCTTATTCGGTGATATCTACGTCATCGAAGCCTGTACACTGGTGGCGGTATTCGTGGCGGTGGCATCGCAGGTGATATCGGATGTCGGGTATACCTTTTTGAATCCGCGGATTCGTTTTAGCTGATCGGGAGGCAAAGGATGGAAAATACAGCAGCAGTTGAAGGCGAGCTTAAAAGCCCGTCAAAGTTGATAAAATTTTTCAAATCGATCGCTTTATTGCGCGAGTCCAAAATCGGCATGTTCGGTGCCGTATTGGTATTATTCTGGGTGGTTATGGCCATAATTGCTCCCTTGCTGCCCCTGGCTGACCCTAATGCGCAGATCATGCCTTTTCAAAAACCTCTTGCGGTCTCGCCGGACGGTATGACCTTTTGGCTGGGTACCGACGATAAGGGGCGCGATATCCTTTCGCGCGTGATTTGGGGTTCACAACGGGTGTTGATTTGGGCGACTTTCGCAACAGTTGTTGCCTATATTGTCGGCATGTTGATGGGCGTGGCCGCAGGTTACCTGGGCGGCTGGTGGGATGAGATCATTTCTTTTATTGCCAACGTTATTCTTTCCTTCCCGGTAATGATTCTGTTTATTCTCATCGTTACCTGGCTGGGCGCATCCGGCTATACGATCGTGGTCGCGGTTACCTTTGCCTCGGCACCGGCCATTATGCGTATTGTCCGTGGTTTAGTACTGGATCTTCGCTCACGGGATTATATCGCTGCGGCGCAAACGCGCGGCGAATCGCCCTGGTATATCATGCTGATTGAGCTTTTACCCAATGCGCGCGGGCCGCTGATTGTGGATGCCTGTCTGCGGCTTGGCTATACCACGGTTGCTATTGCAACTCTCGGATTCCTCGGCCTGGGCCTGCCACCACCTGATCCTGACTGGGGATTAATGATTAAAGAGGCGGTACCCCTGGGTGCTTTTGCCGGTCACGCCATGGTTGTCCCGGCTTTGGCCCTTTCGTCACTGATCCTTGGCTTTAATCTGCTGGCTGACGGATTGCGTGAAGTTTCTCTGAAAGATTAGGTGGAAATATGAATCAACAAGTCGAACCCGTTCTGGAATGTAAAAACTTGTGTATTTCCTATTTTACCCGCGCCGGGGAAATTCCCGCTGTAGTGGACTTTAATCTTAAGGTTATGCCGGGAGAATCCATCGGACTGGTGGGTGAATCGGGCTGCGGAAAATCCACGGTTGCATTGGCTATCATGCAGTACATGGGCAGCAACGGCGCCATTGTCAGCGGAGAAATTTATTTTAAGGGCCGGGATATGCTGACCATGACGCAGGACGAACTGCGGGAGTTGCGCGGATCGGAAATCTCGATGGTATACCAGGAGCCCATGGCTTCCCTGAATCCGTCAATGAAGATAGGCGAACAGCTGATGGAAGTGCCCCTGTTTCACGAGGACGTCACCACCTCCGAAGCCTATGACCGGGCTGTGGAAATGCTGAACGATGTTAAGCTGCCCGATCCGGACCGCATTATGAAGGCATATCCGCATCAAATTTCCGGTGGCCAGCAGCAGCGCGTGGTGATCGCAATGGGGCTCTTGTCCAAGCCGGCATTACTGCTGCTGGATGAGCCGACTACCGCGCTGGATGTGACGGTTGAGGCAGGAATTGTCAAGCTGATTGCCGATATCAGTAAAAAATACGGGACTTCGCAAATTTATATCTCGCATAACCTGGGCCTCATTCTGGAAACCTGCGATCGTGTGTTTGTTATGTATTCCGGCGAGGTGGTCGAGGAAGGAACGATAAATTCTTTATTTACCTGGCCGCGCCATCCCTACACCCATGGCCTGTTCGGCTGTATTCCCTTGCCCACCGCGGATAAAAATGCAGCTCCTTTAAAACCGATCCGCGGGCAACTGCCACTGCCGCACGAGCGGCCCCAGGGCTGTAATTTCGGACCCCGTTGTGATCATCTTACCTCGGGCCGGTGTGACGGCGACCGCATACGTATGGCAGCTGTGGGCGAGGATCCGAACAGTGATCATCGTGTGCGTTGTATTCGCTGGGAAGAAATCGATCAGACCGCGGAGCCGATTTCCGGTGAAGAGAAAGAACCTATGCAGATCGGCGATAAGGTCCTCGAAATCGATCATATGAAAAAATATTATGAGATTCGGGATCGATCCCTTATGGCTTTGATAAAGGGCAAAACCGTTCATCATGTCAAGGCGAACGAGGACATAGATTTCGATGCTTCCCGTGGGGAAACGGTTGCAATAGTCGGAGAATCCGGTTGTGGTAAATCTACTTTTGCCAAGGTTTTGATGGGGCTTGAGACTGCGACCACGGGAGAGATCCGGCATAACGGTGTTAATCTCGGTGAGATGGAAGTGCAAAGCCGAACGCCTGAACAGCTTGCTTCTCTGCAGATGGTTTTCCAGAATCCCTTCGATACCTTAAACCCCAGCCACAGCATCGGCGGGCAGATCGGCCGGGTATTGCGCAAGTTCGGCGTGGAAAAAGACGATGACAAAGTCCAGCAGCGAATATTTGAATTGTTGGATACGGTTAAATTACCCAGAGACTTCGCTTTTAGAAGACCGAGGCAATTGTCCGGCGGACAAAAACAGAGAATCGGCATAGCCCGCGCGTTCGCCGGTAATCCGTCAATGGTTATAGCCGATGAGCCTGTGTCCGCGCTTGATGTATCGGTCGCGGCCGCGGTAACGGAGTTATTGATGGATATTCAGCGGGAGCACAAGACCACGCTTTTATTTATCAGCCATGATTTAAGTGTTGTGCGGTATCTGTCAGATCGGATCGTGGTGATGTATCTCGGCCGGATTATGGAAATCGGTGAAACCGACGAGATATTCAGCCCGCCCTATCATCCTTATACGGAAGCGCTGTTGTCCGCTGTGCCCATTGCCGATCCGGAGGTTACAAAACGTGAGATCGTGTTGGAGGGTAATCTGCCAAGTGCGCTTAACCCACCGAAAGGATGCCCGTTTGAGTCCAGATGTCCACGCAAGGTGGGCCGGATCTGCGATCAGGAACCGCCACCGGTTCAAAAAGTCGGTGACATGCACTCCATTGCCTGTCATATTCCAATCGAAGAGTTAGCCAAGGTCGAGCCTGTAATTACGGTGCCGACGCCGGAGCAACGTATTCACTAGAGTGTGCGGAGGAATGTATGTATAAAAAGATTCTGGTTGGATTGGACGGTTCCGATCACGCACTTCGCGCCGCCGAAGTGGCTTTGGATATTGCGGAGAAATTTTCTTCCGATGAATTGCACTTTATCACTGTCACTCGACCTTATAAGGTATCGCCGCAGCTGAAAACATTCCTGCAGGCGGAAAACCTGCTCGGCGAACCCAAGTATGTTCTGGACGATATGACAAAGGAAATTATCGATGAGGCGCGGGATCGCGCCAAGAAACGGAATTTTTCCGGCATAAAAACAGCCGTCAGAGAAGGAAAGCCGGCACGGTCTATTGTCGAATACGCTAAAACCAATCATATCGATCTGGTGGTTGTGGGCAGCCGGGGTGTTGGTGAAATTGAATCGATTCTTATTGGAAGCGTGTCGCAGAAACTCAGCCTGCTGGCTCCGACACAATTGTTGATAGTGAGGTAACTGAACCGAAGCATTTTTCAGTGAATACGGGGTGGGGCGAATGTACCCCGCCCCATCTGCTGGACTCTGGCTAAATTCAGCGAATTCGCAGACGGGGTAGAGGGATCTTGAACGGTCTCTTAAACTACGTCTATGGGTTCAAGTTCGGGGTCTCGCCCGTTTAATTCCTGTTTGCGTTTTTCAACATAGGACTCCAGTTCTTCACGAACGGCAATATCTATCGGAGGCGGCTCAAATTCCTTGAGAATTCTTTGCCAGATTTCCGTGGCGCGTTGTGTGGTGTCCTTACTTCCTTTCAATTGCCAGCTTTCGTGATTTTGCCAGTCGCTGAGAATGGGTTGATAAAATGCGTCTTTGTAGCGTGCCATGGTGTGTTGACAGCCGAAAAAATGCCCGCCGGGGCCGACCTCCTCGATCGCGGTCAGACCGATCTCTTCCGAGTCGATTTTAATCGTCTGCAACAAAGCGCTCATGTTTTGCAGCATTTCACAATCGATCACGACTTTTTCGAAGGATGCAAGGAGTCCGCCTTCCAACCATCCGGCCGCGTGAAAAATAATGTTGCCGTGGCCCATCACGGCACCCCATAGCGCCATTTGCGTTTCATAGGCGGATTGTACATCGACCGCGTTTGAAGCATTACAGGCACTGGTGCGGTACGGTAGCTTGTAGTAACGCGCCAGTTGTCCCCCCGCCATATTGGCCAGGCTGTTTTCCGGTGTGCCGAAAGCCGGCGCCCCGCTACGCATATCGACATTGGAAGTAAATCCACCGTATATTACAGGAGTACCCGGATTCATAAGCTGCAGCAAGGCGATACCGAACAGGGCCTCGGCATTTTGCTGCACCAACGCCCCGCCGATTGTCGCAGGTGTCATGGCGCCCATCAAAGTAAAAGGCGTCACTGCAACCACTTGCCCGAGCTTTGCCATTTGCATGGCCCCGTAAGCCATGCTGTCATCGAGCTTGCGAGGAGAGTTGATATTAATATTGGTCATGGCGGAGGGTGATTTCGCCAGCTCCTGCAGGCTGATTCCCCTGGCGATGGCACACATTCTAGCCGCATCGAGTGCTCTGCCGGCCCCTATGGATTGGGCGAAAAAAGCCTTGTCCGATTGCAGCAGATTAATCAACAAGGTATCCAGATGGCGGTTGTTCGCCGGCAGATCGGTAGGCGCGATCGCTTGATTACCGAAGAATGTAATAATATTAAAGTATTGGCCAAGACTGATCAGTTTTTTATAGTCCTCAATATTACCCGCCCTGCGCCCGTTTATCTGATCGTGAATATTCGGCGGGCCTGAGACCAGCCCGAAGTGAATCGTATTTTCACCAACCAGGATTGTATTATCCGTATTTCGGGGAATGACACTAAAGCTGGCGGGTGCCGATGCGATGGCGTCCATTACCAGGGCTCTGTCCATACGGACAATGCCGCTGCTGCCCACGTCGGCCCCCCCTTTTCTAAACACCTCCAGGGCGAAGTTACCGATCACTTCTATCCCTTGTTCTTCCAGAAGTGTCATAGACGCATTGTGGATGGTTTCCAGCTGCTGTTCGTCAAGCGGTTCAACCGCTGCAAACCGATTACGCAGGGTTTTGCGTTCAAGCTGAGGAATAGGGACCTTTTCGGCTTTCTTAGCGGAGCGGCTACGGCGCCGGGTGCGGCTCATGCTTAAACTCCATCCGGCCCTTTCAATTGTTCGGACCAGAGCTTGCTGTTTCGGATCAACTCCCAGACCGCACGGGTGGTGGGTGTCATTTCAGTCTTGTTATGCCGGACCAAAACAATGTCCTGGGTCGGCAGGGGTTCGACTATAGGACGAAAGACCAGTGATTTACCGTCGTAGCTTTTATCGCATAGGGGCTGTGTATAAACCAGAGAAACGCCCAGCGCATTCGCTACCATACTTCGCTGTAACTCAAAAGTCTGGGCATTGTAAGCAATTTCCGGAGACATTCCCAGGCTTGCAAGTACCGAAAAAAGATACTCACCCGAATAGGGCGCATCGGACAAAATAAACGGCTCATTGAGCAGTTTCTGCAGAGGTATGACATCCAGTTTCGCCAAGGGATGAGAGCGGGGAAGCAGGGCATGGGGAGTTACCGTAATAAGTTTTTCCTGATAAATCTCCCGATCCAGCAGTACGCCGTAACTGATCGCCAGGTCCAGCTCTCCCCGCTTCAGGGATAAAGGAATTTCGTCCAATTCACCATTGACAATACCGGGGCGGATGTCCGGAAATTTATGCAGCAGCTCGCTGAGGATTCCGGGTAAGTAATAGGGGCTGATATCGACGAAACATCCTATCAACACGGCGCCGGCGGGCTCGCTGTTCTGGTTGTGTAAATTATCTGCCAGAGATAGCAGGTTTCTGATTTTCAGCATCATTTCCCGGCCATATGGAGTCGGGGTCACACCCTGACCCTTAAGCCGGAAGACCAAAGTACGGTCAAAAACGGATTCCAATTGCTTGATGGCAGTTGATATCGAAGGCTGAGAAACATGCAGTACACGGGCAGCTTCACTGGTCGAACCCAGCTCCGCCGCAACCAGAAAGTAGCGCAGTTGTTTAAGTGAGTAACGGATCATTATTATTAATATACTACATAAAATTATAATGGTTCTATTAATATCTTATTCAGTTCTATGATTGCAACAGAAATCTTCAATGTGTTGATGTGATAGATGGGCACAGATTTGACCGCCAGCCTTCCGATGTACGATTTTGCTGAAATCCGATCGGCCACCGATCAATGGTGGTCGGGTATAGCTCGTCACATGCGAAGGCAGGGTCTGCGGAATATTCCGCAGACCCTGGAGCGAGAAGAATCAACAGCCATTTTATGGTTGAACAAGAATTTATTGTTCAGCCAATGTTGTGGATTTGACGTCCTTTACAGCTACAGGGATTCACTCCTTGTTCTTGCAACCCCGGATTATCAATCCGGGACGGCCAAGCCTCACCATTATCACAGCCGTGTCGTGGTGCATGGAGAGAGTGAATTCAAGGATCTGGCATCCTTAGAGAACAGCGTTGCGGCAATTAATTACAGACATTCCCACTCGGGAATGAATGCTCTGATGAGTCTGATTGATCCTCTGGGCCGAAATGGACATTTTTTCCGCCGGATTGCGGTTACCGGCAGCCATTTAAACAGTTTATCGGCGGTACAGAACAAAAGGGCGGATGTGGCGGCTATTGACAGCGTCACTTACGCGTTAATGGAAAAATACCGACCCTCGGCAGTCAAGGATTTGGTCACGATTGCAAGAACGCGTGACGCGCCGGCTCTCCCCTATGTGACTCGTATCAATACCGAACGGACAATCGTTTTGAGCATGCAGGAGGCACTGCTCGGGGCGTTTCACGATCCGGCCCTTGCCGGTGTGCGGGATGCCTTGTTGATAAGAGGCGGAGAAATTAAGCCCTCGGATTTCTACGGCAGAATTGCGAATGAATTCAATTTTGATCCGCGTTTGCTAGATGTATGAAAGGTATAATTTTTAGTTATTTAATATATAGAAAAATTGTAGATGAATTTATATACAGCACTGCTAGCATCAAAATTAAGGTTTTGAATCCTCAAGGTAAACAGAGTGTCGAGTAACAATACCGTCGGTCTGCCCAAAGCTCCGGATGCCACAGAATGGCCAACCCTGGCGATTATCGTCCTGGTCTACTTCGCCTTTACTGTGTTGACACTGAATTATCATGCGCTTCCCTGGTGGCTGACTATGCCGCTGGCCGGCTATATACTCGCTTTATTCGGCTCCCTGCAGCACGAGGTTCTGCACGGTCATCCGACACCCCGGCAGTGGCTCAATGAGTTATTGATATTCCCGTCTTTGGTGGTCTGGATCCCTTACCCTGTTTACAAAGAGTCTCATCTGACTCATCACAACGATCAGAACTTAACCGATCCAAAAGTGGATCCCGAGAGCTACTATCAGGAACCGCATCGCTGGGCATTTTATCCCCGATGGGTAAGGTCCTATTATTATTTTTACAACACCTTTACCGGCCGCCTTCTGTGGGGACCTGTCCACCTTGCCGTCAGCCTTTTTTACCGGGAATTTTTCGCCATGATGCGGGGCGATGTCAAAAAAATACAAATATGGATACTTCATCTCATATCCTGCGCCTTGGTGTTTTATTGGGTCAGCGGAATCTGCCGGATACCTTGGTACGAGTACTTGATTTTTTTTGTCTATCCGGGATTATCCTTGACGCTGATGCGTTCCTATCTGGAACATGAGGCTGTTGCGCGACCGGAACACCGTTCGGTGATTGTCGAGTCGAATCCGATAATATCCCTGATGTTTTTGAATAACAATTTGCACGCGATACACCACAAGCATCCCGGCATGTCCTGGTACACCATAGCGCAGATGTGGAAATCGGAAAGAACGCAAGTGTTATCAGAAAATAACAACTATTACTATAAAGGCTACGGAAATATAGCCTGGCGATATGGTTTTACCGCTAAAGAGAATCCGTGTTACCCGCTGAATGTCGACTAACCACTGTTTTCCTTGAGTATTGCAGTACACTAGTATCCGCTGAATACTCGATTGGAGAAATACCATGAAAGCAGTTGGTTACAGAAAATCCCTTCCGATTAGCGATCCTGAGTCTTTGATAGATATAGAACTGCCTCAGCCCATTGCATCCGGGCACGACTTGCTCGTTCAAGTCAGGGCGATTGCGGTAAATCCGGTGGATTACAAAATCCGCCATCGAGTCTCACCCGCCGAAGGTGATTACAAGGTTCTCGGCTGGGATGCCGTAGGCGAGGTGGTCGCCAGCGGTGAGCAAGCCACGCATTTCAAGCCGGGTGACCTCGTCTACTACGCCGGCGATCTTAACCGCCAGGGCAGCAATGCCGAATATCAACTGGTTGACGAGCGTCTCGTCGGCGCCAAGCCCGAAAATCTCTCCGATGCTGAAGCGGCTGCGCTGCCACTGACGGCAATCACAGCCTGGGAGATGCTGTTTGAGCATTTATCCATTCGACAGTGCCGGCCGGCTTCAGCGGAAACGTCCGGTGAAGTGATACTACTTGTTGGGGCCGCCGGTGGTGTCGGTTCTATATTTCTGCAGCTGGCAAAAACCATTACAGGCGCCACCATAATCGCAACCGCCTCCCGGGAAAGTTCGCAAGCCTGGGTGAAAAAGCTGGGCGCGGATCATGTGGTTGATCATAGCAAGCCGCTTCAAACTCAAATTGAGGCTTTGGGAATAGGTCAGGTGACGCACGTAGCCAGTCTCAACAGTACAGACTCATACTTTGATAGCTTTACCGAGTTGCTGGTGCCTTTTGGCAAAATCGCCATGATTGATGATCCGAAATCCTTGGATGTGATGAAAATGAAGCCAAAGAGTTTGTCGCTGCACATAGAGTTTATGTTTGCCCGCTCCATGTTTAAGGCAGTTGATATGAATGAGCAAAGCCGTTTACTCAACCGCGTGTCGGATCTGGTTGACCAAGGCCATATCCGGACTACTCTTGGCAAAAACCTGGGTACCATCAACGCAGCGAATCTGAGGGCCGCGCACGAGGAACTGGAATCCGGCCGCTCGATCGGAAAAATAGTTTTGCAAGCGTTTTGAATTAACTGAATTCAACAACCTATGCTGGCAAGTCAATCGGGCTGCCGGCTTTTGAGTTCAAACTATCGGTGAAAAGCCGTTCCTCTTTGGCTATTGGGTTTTTCACCATTCTTCCGGAAATACGCTTGCTGTTTCTGATCCCCCCAATTCAACCGCCGTTCCTTCCACTGTTGTGCTTCGCAAAAAAATCACGCCAACGATTGATATAGGTTAGGCGTATGGATTTACTATCGGTGTAAGCTGTCTGGCGAAGGGTCAGATTCAATAACAAACGCGGAGGATACTATGCGCGCGAAAAATCCAATTGCTTCCTTATTAGGAAACTCGCCTTTTAAACCTTTACAGGCTCATATGCGAGTGGTCAAGGAATGTGTCTCCGAAGTTCCAGCCTTGTTCGAGGCTCTTATCGCTTCCGATCAGGAAGGTATAAGCAAGTCCAAGGATTTTATCTTCGAAAAGGAAGGTGAGGCGGACAACATTCAAAACGAACTTCGTGCCCAGCTGCCCAAAAGTCTTTTTATGCCGGTGGATCGGCGTGATTTGCTCGATCTGCTGGAAATGCAAGACACTATTGCCAATGTCGCCCAGGATATTGCAGGTTTGATGGTTGAGCGGGATATGACTGTTCCGCCGGGTATGGAGGAAAATCTCAAAGCTTTTGTCCAACGTTGTGTCGATACCTGTAATCAAGCGGCCACGATAATCGAGGAAATGGATGAACTGGTTGAAATGGGCTTCAGGGGCCGGGAGGCCAGTAAGGTGGATGACATGGTCGTGCAGCTGGGCGCTTTAGAGGACGAAACCGATGTTATGGGTATGGCGCTGGCTCAATTCCTATTTTCCAAAGAAGATGATTTAAAACCGGTTTCTGTAATCTTCTGGTATCAGATGCTGCAATGGATTGGCGATATCGCGGACTACGCGGAAAAAACGGGAGATCGGGTACGCCTGATGATCGCGCGCTAACGAGCGGCCTCTCCCGTATCCACACACGCTTCACAGTTCATCTTCGGTGTGCAGAGTCCGACTGTGAAATATATAGAAATAATAACGCTTGAGGAATAAAAAATGGAAATCATCAATGAATGGGGAACGGTTTTTCTTGTACTTGCCATAGTCTTCGGTCTGTACATGGCATGGGGAATCGGCGCAAACGATGTCGCCAATGCGATGGGCACTTCTGTCGGTTCGGGAGCCATCACTGTCAAGCAGGCGATTATCATCGCCGCGGTTTTCGAATTTGCCGGCGCCTTTTTGGCCGGTGGACAGGTTACCAAAACGATTCGCAAAGGGATCATAGATCCCGGCTCGATTACAGGTTCGCCTGAGTTATTGGTCTATGGGATGCTGGCGGCATTATTGGCGGCGGCAATATGGCTTATGATCGCATCTTCGAGGGGCTGGCCTGTTTCAACTACTCATACGATTATAGGTGCTGTAGTCGGTTTCGCCATGGCCGGTATCGGCATAGATGCGGTTCAATGGGGGAAAATAGGTTCAATCGTCGCCAGTTGGTTAGTGTCTCCTTTAATCGGCGGCTCTATTGCAATGCTACTGATGATCAGTATACGAAAACTGATATTGAATACCGACGATCCTTTTGCCATGGCGAAAAAGTGGGCCCCTGCCTATGTGTTTTTGGTGGGATGGATTGTCTCCCTGGTGACTTTATTTAAAGGTTTAAAACATTTGAAACTGGATCTAAGCGGTTTCCAGAGCTTTATCTTGGCGACAATAATCGGTATAGGCATTGCGTTTATTGGTAAGCTTCTGATCAATAAGGTCAAAGTGGATGAGGCCGCGGATAAGGAATTTCACTATGCCAGTGTTGAAAAAGTGTTCTCACCTTTAATGATATTTACTGCCTGTGCCATGGCTTTCGCTCACGGTTCGAATGATGTAGCCAATGCAATAGGCCCGCTGGCGGCGGTGGTTTCGATCGTGCAAAGCGGTGGCGAAGTTGCACAAAAAGCGGGTTTGCCCATTTGGATATTGCTGCTCGGAGGCTTTGGTATAGTCCTGGGACTGGCGACTATGGGTTACAGGGTAATGCAGACGATCGGAACGAAAATAACCGAATTAACGCCAACGCGCGGATATTGCGCGACCTTGGCGGGTGCGATTACCGTGGTGCTGGCCTCTAAAACAGGACTTCCGGTATCGACCACCCAGATTGCGGTTGGCTGCGTGATGGGGGTAGGTCTGGCACGAGGAGTAGGGGCCATTGATCTGCGTGTAGTAGGCGGGATTGTATTATCCTGGATTGTGACTCTACCGGCGGGCGGTATTATCGCTGCATTGATATTCTTCCTGCTGAAAGGTATTTTCAGTTAGTTCGGTAAAATCATCAGCATGGAATGTGGTGACAGGTCTGGAAAGCAAGCTGAATCAGTGACTTAATGAACAAGAATACGTTGAATTCCGGATTTCGTTTAATTACCAGACCTGTCGCCGAGCTGAATAGTATAAAGGGAGTCAATTTTCCGCAATACCTGAAATTCCGCCAGCTTTTGGTAACCGGCCCCCCAGGGGCCGGTAAAAGTACGTTGATTCGAAAGATAGGCGGATGGTTGGAAGAAGGCTATGTCGATCTATCCCTGGACAAATGGTGGATTGCTAAATCCCTTAGCCTTCGCCCGCGGGAGATTCATCTTGGCTTTCCTTGCCGTGGTTTTAAAGAGGCGCTGGCCGTTTTTGACAAGCAATGGAGTTGTTCTCTCACACCTCCGGAACTCGATCTGGCGAGAGTTATTCTACCCCCTGAGAAACGTTTCTTTTTTTCCGTAAACTGGCATAAGCGCTTTATATTCGAATTTTTAATTCCACCTCCCCAGGAACTTTTCCAGCAGCGCGCAAAACGAAAACGTGAATACGGTCAACATCATGTTGATGAAAACTTGACACTTGATCAAGTACACAATCAAATTACCATATATCAGATGGCGGCCTGGCATTTACATCAAAATGGCTTTCAGGTTTACATCCGCGAAGGAACCGATAAGGATCCTCTACAGATCGTCGATACCGAGGATGATTAACAATGGCCAAACCGGGGGCAAAAAAAGCGCTGCTGAAGCTGCTTAAGTCAACTTTCCCCAGGCTGGCCGATTGTGAGGAGATAGATGTCAAGGATGCCTATCGCCTGTCGGCAAAGAAAGTCAAGCTTCATATCAAAGACTATCCGTTTCAACTCAATCTCTATCCTGACGGCAAAGCCCTTCACCTTTATCCGGAACAGACTCTTAATGTTGATGGCGGGGAAACAGTGTGCGACAGCTACATCCTGTTTGACCCGGATCGTTATTTTTCACAAATCTGCGGCTTTTATCGGCTTGAAGTGGATGATGCCATTACACTGGGCGGCGCCAACGCGGAACAAAGAACACTGATCAATATTTCAAAGGACACGCCCGAGCGCAAACTCAAGATCGGCAATGACGATGGATGGTTGACATTTAAAAGCTATATCTCCAAGCCCAAGTCCTGCATTTCGCCTTTACTGAAAGACAAAAAAGTCAATCGAATCATCAACTGGCGAATGAAGAAACTCAGCAAAATTCGAAAAATATTTGGCGGCCCTATTGAAAAATTACCCGCTGATGAAGCTTTGTGCTTAATCAAACAGGTGAACAGTATCCTGAAATCGGAGGCTCATCGACCGGTTGACAGATCATCATCACCGGGCGCGGTGGTCGCTCTGCCTGCCGAGAGCAAGGCGGTTATAGTCGGGGATTTGCATGCAAAACCGGATAATTTATTAGTTGTTCTCAGTCAGAATGGATTTCTGGAAGCGCTTGAGGAAGGAATAGTCTCTTTGATTATTTTGGGGGATGCCGTCCACCCCGAGGGTGATCAGGCGCTGGAAGATATGGATTCGTCCATGCTGATGATGGATCTCATCTTCAAGCTGAAAATTCAATTTCCAGACAATATTTTCTATATTCGAGGAAATCACGACGGATTTTCGGATGATATATCGAAGAGAGGTGTGCCGCAGGGTTTGATTTGGGCTGACGCGTTGAGAAAAACCCGGGGTAAAAGTTATAAAGAACAAATGATCGAATTTTACAGGCAGATTCCGTATATCGTATTTTCGAAGCATTTTATCGCCTGTCATGCCGGGCCTCCCACGACGGCAACCGATTTTAATCAGCTCGTGAATCTCCGGGATTACCCCAAAATTCGCAGAGAAATCGTCACCAACCGATTAAAATCATCTGTCAGACCTGTCGGATATTCGAAAGGCGATATCAAGCGATTTCGTAAAAGTCTGGGGGTGGCGGCCGACACGCCCGTGATTGTTGGTCATACTCCCTTGAGCACCGACGATACCATTTGGGAAAATGTTGGCAATATTGAGAACCACCATATCGTCTACGCCAGCGATTCCCATTGGGTGGGAGTGATGACACAGATCGATGATAAATTTTATCCGTTGAAATACCCTGTGGAACCGCTATCATCGATCCTTGATACTCTCGAAGACTGGTAAATCCGGGTTCCATTTTTCGCCGCCTGATAGTGATTAGCAGTCCATACGCTATACCGCTTTTGAACAGGCACTTAGCTCTTATTAAGTTCTGCCCTTCGCTCCTTTGCTTTTTTTGTCTGTAAACTTATCTTTTTTAGCTCGGTTTTCAATCGTTTACGCTTTTTCTTGTCGGTTTCATTCCCCAGTTTTTTGGTCAGCTTATTCTCTTTTTTCTCCAGCTTCCCCATCAGTGAGTCGATTCGTTTACAACGCGCCTTGGAACTCATATCATCTTTTTCCAAAGTGATACTCAATTTATCCAACAGTTCTTTGATCTTCATAAGTACAGCCTATAATCATTTTCCGGATGAGCCACTATTGACTCCGTTGAACGCAGACAATAAAACGGGTTCGATCATGTCTAAAAAAAATCTCTATTACAGCCAATTTCCATGCTTTGAGCATGCCAGTCTGCGTGTTTATAGGCTGAATTGCCGGATTCTAACCCCGATTTGTGACAAAATGATGACTCATTCGATGATTTTTACGCCGCTTCAATTTCCTCAGTCTCTACGACTTCGGGAAATACTGTCTTCGCCATGCGCTTGGAAAAGTAGTAAATTCGCCGCTGTTTTTCGATAATGGCGATCTCAGTGGTATAGGCCTGCAAGCGGTTGGGCTCATCAGCCACCAGTCTTTCGGCCTGGTGAGCTGCAGCAGCTTTCGCCATCCGGCTGACTTCTTCTTTCATCGATACGACCGCTTGCGCGGCTTGCTCATTTTCTTGTGAAACCGCCTGCACGGCGATTTTGAACGCCTTTAAAACCATTTCGTGGAAATCAGTCAATACTTTTCTTGTAGGTGCACTGATTGAAAAACCGGCTTTAATGCGGTCAAGGCCCAAAGTGACCAGGTTCGTTTCGATAATGTCGCCGATATTTTCCAAATCGCCCACGGCTTCCATTAATCGTAACAGCTCTTCGGTCTGGCTATCACTCAATGATCGCTTACTGATTCTGCCCAGATAGTCGATGATCTGCTCATACAGAAAATCCACCTCATCATCCATTTTTTTTACGCTTAACAGAGTCTCCCGTTCCCCCTGGAGTATCGCAGGCATGATTTGATCGAGCATTTCCTGCACGCGTTCACTCATATGCAATGTTTCCAGACGTACACGATCAAGCGCTAGAGACGGAGTTGACAACAACTCTTCGTCAAGATACTTCGAACTGATCAGAATTTCTTGTTCATCCAGGGTGCGATCGGGTATCAACCATTCAACAAGTCTGGCGATCTGGGTGGTAAAACCAAGAAAGATCACAGTATTCACCACATTGAAAACGGTGTGCGCATTGGCGATTTGCCTCGGGGTTTCCGCACCGAGGCGGTCGACACCGCTCAGTTCGGGGTGGGACGGCGAAACCACGGTGACAAAATCCGCCAGCTGGTGTATGAATGCAAGCCATAGCATCACCCCGCCGATATTGAAAAAGATATGTACAATCGCTGCTCTGACCGCTTCTCGCGGTTTGCCGATTGAAGCCAGCAGGGCCGTGACGCAGGTTCCGATATTGGCTCCAAATGCAAGTGCGATACCCGCCGGCAAGGTAATGAATCCCTGGCTGGCCATGACAATCACTATTCCCGTCGTGGCCGATGAGGATTGAATAAGTCCGGTGAATATAGCCGCCACAGCTATGCCGATCAGGGGATTTTCCATCTGAATCATCAAATCCAGAAACGGCTGATAGCTGCGCAGGGGCTTCATGGCATCGCTCATCACGCTCATGCCGAAAAACACCATACCCAGTCCCATGATCATGGTGCCATACTGACGAATGCGCTCACGCTTGGAAAAGAACAGCATGCTGAAACCTACACCGATCAGTAACAAGGCGATTTTCGACACCTTAAACGCGACGATTTGCGCCGTTATAGTGGTTCCGATATTGGCCCCCATAATCACGCCTACGGACTGCGCCATGGACATAAGTCCCGCCGTGATAAAACCAACCACCAGCACCGTGGTAACCGAGGAGGATTGAATCACCGCGGTTACAAACGCACCGGTAATCGCCCCCATTATCCGATTGGATGTGAGTTTCGCGAGAATCGTTTTCATCCGATCTCCCGCAACGGCCTTAAGGGCATCGGCCATCTGTTCCATACCGAACAGAAATAAGGCAAGCCCGCCGAAAAGCCGCATCCCCATCAAACCCCACTGAGGGCTTTCGTCGCCGCCCGCGGCCGCGAGCACGGGCAGGGTCATGAACAGTCCGATCGAACCGATTAGCAGGACTGCGATTTGCTGAGTTTTTAGATGATTTATGCTTATCCACTTATTCAACATGCTGCTCCTACTCATCGGTTTGCTTCACTATTGTTATTGGCACAGGGCATAGCTTTACCATTTGTTCAGCTTTAGAGCCCAGCATAATATGTTTCAAGCCGGTCAGTCCTTGACTGCCCATGACCAGCATTTGCGGCTGGACTTTTTCCACTACCTGCAGAATTTTAGTGACCGGCAGGCCCACAACCAGCATGGTCTGCAGCGACTGCAATGCAACAGCGTCGGGATACTTTTCTTTGATTCGTTCAATAAATGTATCAAACATTTGTTTGGCAAGGTCTTCGATCCTTAAGAGTTGATCATTTTTGGCCAGCTTCGAATAATAGCCAGGCATTTCAGCCGGATCGTGGACGACATGCAGTGCAATCAGAGGGGCGTTCATGCACTCGGCGAATTCACCGGCCTTTAGCAGCGCCGCTTCGGAATAGGGGGAAAAATCGACTGCAACTAATATAGGTACTTTATCGGCGGTTACACACATAGTCCTCTTCTCCGTCATTGTTCTGTTATTCAAAGGCTCATCCGGTCAATCTCTAAAACCGGCTCTTATAGATAACGCCAGTAAACATACGCACTCGCGATGGCGATTGTCAGCAGCATCATCGGGAACGCCATTGCCATAAAGGCGAGAAACCGGATGCGGTGTCCCGCCCGCTCGGCAAAACCGGCAACGATAAGATTAGCGCTGGCTCCTACCAATGAACCGTTCCCGCCCAGACAGGCGCCCAGGGCTAAAGACCACCAGAGAGGCATAAGGCCTTCGCTACCCCCGAAGGTAGGGGCCATGGATTTGATTATCGGTATCATGGTGGCTACAAAAGGAATATTATCCACAATCGCTGAGAAGATGGCCGAAACCCAGATAATCGACATAGCCGTTACCGCCAGATCGCCCTGGGTAAATTCCAGCACAAGATTGGCAAGAATTTTCAGTAAGCCGGCATGTTCAATTCCGTGCACCAGGATAAAGAGCCCGACAAAGAAAAAAATTGTCACCCACTCGACTTCACCGAAGCTTTTATGCACATCTTCGGACTGCTCCTCGGGATTCAGCCCCAAATTGCTCAGCAAGAGTAATAATACAGCTCCGGACATGGCGATGGTTGCCGGTTCCAGATGCAGAGGATGAGCCATCACAAAGCCGCATATGATCAGACTGATGACTAACAATGACTTAACCAGCAAGGGAACATCCGTAATAGCATCGTGCTCGTTGTAACTCATCACACGCTGGCGGGCTTGCTCGCTGGCTTCCATGCTGCGGCCCCAGACCCAATAGATGATCACCATTATAACCAGCATGATCAAGGGAGTGATGGGCGCCAGATTCAGGACAAAATCGTTAAAGGTCAATCCTACGGCGGAGCCGATCATGATATTCGGCGGATCTCCGATCAGTGTTGCAGTTCCGCCGATATTTGAAGCGAAAATCTCCGCGAAGAGAAACGGATAGGGGTTGATTTTCAGCTCTTCCGTGATCAGCAGAGTAACCGGTGCGATGAGCAATACCGTAGTGACATTATCCAGCAGAGCCGAAAATACGGCGGTTACCAGGGAAAGCATCAGCAATATTCCCCACGGGTGGGCATTGACTTTTTTTGCCGACCAGACAGCGACAAATTGAAACACGCCGCTGCGGCGGGAGATGGCCACTACGACCATCATTCCTATCAGAAGCCCCAGGGTGTTAAAGTCTACACCTCTGATGGCAGCTTCCTGATTCAGCACACCCAGAACGATCATCAGGCCGGCGCCCATTAGAGCTACGATTGCACGGTTGATTTTTTCGGAAACGATCAGGATATAGGTAAGAATAAATACTATCCCCGAGGCCCAAAGCGGGCTCCAACCGAAAACTATATTGGAAACGTGTGAGTCCATTTTAGTCCTTTGACTCCGTATCCGTGTCGCAAGCGTTATGATCCGCATCACCGCGTTCCGGCTGCCGATCAATCCCCGAGAGAAGGTTTAGGGCGACTTTGGTCAGCACATCCCAATTGGATATAATTCCGCAGAGTTTGTTTTCCTCGCTTAAGACGATCAGGGGCAGACTGACGGGATTTTCGTAGAGCAGTTTCAGCGTTTCCGGCAAAGGTGTCTCGGGGCGGCAGAATCTCAGCTTACGCTTTTTCTCCAATAAATCAGTCACCGGCTTGTCGCCGATGGATTGAAGCCTTTCCAGCAGAGCATCGGGATCGTCCGGCACAAAGCTGATGTTCAAGCGCAGACTGTGCTGATCCAGCTGCGCCGCTTTGGGAAGCAGAGCGTGGGTTAATCTGCGCAGGCTGAATAAGCCCAAAAAGGTGTCATCTTCCCCGACGACCGGAAGATTATGCATATGGCGATCTCGCATCAATGTCAATGCGCCGTGTACGGTTTCGTCCGGATCCAATGTCACCAAATCGCGAGACATGATTGTTTTCGCGGTCATAGTTTGCACTCCCTGGTGATGGATAGGTGGGGAATATCTGTATCAACGTAAAACCTATCGAATCGCTCAGGTTTTTTTAGCACGTTTAAGTTTTACACCGGCTTCGGTGACAAATCCCGACAGTTTGCCCAACTCATTGTATCGAATACATTTGCCGTTGCGTAACTGGAAGTCGCCTATATATCGATGCGAGATTTTTCGTTTCAAATTGGAGGCGTAATCAAGCCCGAGAAATTCGCAGATAAATCCCCGGATGACACCAGCATGAACAACGATCAATATAGTATCAGACGGGTGGCGTTTATCCAACGCACGCAGAAACTTGACACTGCGGCGCTGCATTTGAGAAAAACTTTCCCCTTCCGGAAACACGAATTCGGGGTCGGTTTTGTATTCCGGAACATTGGCCCTGACCCATTTTTTTGATTTACGGAAAAGCTTTCCATAGTTGACTTCATTGAGCGCTTTCGCGGGCTTTACCCGTTTACGCCCGTTTTTATGCGCATAATACAGCGCGGTCTGCCTGGCTCGTTCCAGGGAGCTGGAATATACGGCATCAAATCTGATGCCTTGTTTTTTGAATATATTATTGACCGACCGAAGATCAGATTCCCATTGATTCACTCTTGGTGAATCTCCCCAGCCCATAATACAATTCTTGGCATTTATAAGTGTTTTGTAGTGACGAATGACAATGGCTCGCATCGTGTGTGGGTGTAAACTCCTATTGCTGCCTCGTATGCATTGATAAACACAGGCCGATTGAAACTTGAGTTAATGATTTTTATTTATTTTTCGGCTCTAAGGAGGACGCTAACGCTCCGCTTTCAATAGTATGTGATTTACGCGATTTTCGTAAGTTATATTTAACAAATTGTTAACATTTTGTTTGGGTCGAGACTTCCGATAGTCAGTCTTGGCCGATTGTTTCGATTTCTTAACAGCTTTCCGTGGATCACAAGCGCCTGAAAACAGGACATTTTGGTACAATAGTGCTCACGGCCCGGCAGCATAATTGCTCAAAGGCGATATGTAACCTATGAAACGCAATAGTCAGGCCGGTTTTTTTAAAAAAGACTATAAAACTTTGGAATAGAGTCATCCATGGCAAAGTTATGGGTAACGAGTACCCTGGAAAATAACAAGGTACCTTTTCTTCGAGGCATACTGACGAGATCATTGACGGACGCGGGTCTGTCGTTTGAGGATGCCTACGCGGTATCAAGTGATATCAGAGATTCGCTTGAGGATAATGCCAAGGTTTCCACCGAAGAAATCCGACAGGAAGTTTCCGCGTATCTTGCGAAAAATTTCGATAAGGATATCTGCCAGTCCTACGATCTGCCCGATACCTCTGCCTACAGCTTGATGGTGCAGGGTTTAGACCAGCAGTGGGAGCCGTTTTACCGCTCACAGCATTTACGCTGTCTGGAATCATGCGGGCTGAATCAGGAACAGGCCGCCAATTCAACCAATGATATATTAATGTTGCTCCAGGACCAGGAAATCACCGAAGTGACGGTTTCCGGGCTTGGCCGGCTGACCTATGACTATCTGCTGTCAAACTACGGGAAAAAAATCGCCCACCGCTATCTTGTGTGGATCGATCATGTACACAGCGGAAGACCCCTGATTCTGCTGATCGGCGGAACCACCGGCAGTGGTAAAAGCACGATCGCAACGGAAGTGGCACACCGGCTCGGTATTGTCAGGACCCAATCCACCGATATGCTCAGGGAAGTGATGCGTACGATGATTCCGAAACGTTTGCTGCCCGTACTGCACAAAGCGTCGTTCAATGCCGGAGAAGCCATACCGGCCGCGGTTGAAACGGAAGAAGACGAGGAAGCTCAGCTGACAAGCGGTTACCTGACCCAAAGTGAGTTACTCACCGTATCCTGTGAAGCCGTCATTCAAAGAGCTTTACGGGAGCGCGTATCGCTGATTCTGGAAGGTGTACATGTTCATCCCTCATTGCTGGACAGGGTCGAGGATAAAAGCGATGCGGTCGTGGTAATGGTTGTAATGGCCATTTTGCGGCAAAAGCAATTGAAAAGCCGCCTTTCCGGCCGTTTTCTGGAGGCGCCGGAACGCGAAACTGACGAACAACTCACGCAGTTCAGCCGAATTTGGCAAATGCAGTCGGTCATCCTGGCCGAAGCCGACAAGATGGGAATTACCATCTTATCCAATGATGACAAGGAACAGGTGACAAACAGAGTAATGACCTCAGTCATAGACGAGCTGTCACACAGGTTCAAGTCGACCCCGGATGAGGTATTTCCCCAGGATCAATAAATCACCTCTGATTTCGCCGGGTCGATAAAGACCCTCATATCGCCATAATTTGCGGAATCTGATAATCATACCCGGACGAATCCCGCTCGCGATGCGAGGACGGATCCGCTTGCCGTATTTCATCAAATCATAAAAATCAGATCGCTGTTGTCATCATTCAGCGGGAAACAGCAGTCGCTTGTCATAAAGCTGTAACATTACTTCCTTAGTCTAGGTGTGTGTAACAAGTTTGAAATATTCCGGGCAATTTGCAAGCCATACACCAATATTTTATTGAGTCAGCACTGCGATATAGCTCATTGACCACACACTTGAGGACAGAACAATGATGATTCAACCGGTAATTCGGGCAACCTTTTTAACTTGCTCCCTAGCGATTTGCGCCTCAGCTTACGCCAACGATCGAACCCTTATTCAGAACAAGGGCTCGGATACGCTGGTCAATGTTGCCCAGGCGTGGGCGGAGGAATACAAAGACGTTAAATCCTCCGTCGCCGTCGCCGTTTCCGGAGGAGGCTCGGGAACCGGTATCGCCGCGATGATCAACGGAACCGTGGATATAGCCAATGCCAGCCGCAAGATGAAACAAAAAGAAGTGGATAAAGCCAAATCCGCTGGCCAGAATCCGGTTGAGCACATAGTGGGTTACGACGCTTTGGCGGTTTTCCTGCACCAGGATAACCCTGTCGAATCGCTTTCGATTGATCAGATGGCGCAGATTTACGGCCGTGGCGGCAGCGCCACCAAATGGTCTGACCTGGGAATCACCGTGCCCGGTTGCGAAGACAAAATCGTTGTCGTCAGCCGGCAGAATAATTCGGGCACCTACGCATACTTCAGATCAGCGGTATTAAAGACGGCGGCCAAAAAAGGCGTGATCACCAAGGGTTCGTTCCGTCAGGGAACCCTGGACATGCACGGCTCGAAAGACGTGGTGGATCTGGTGGAAAAAACACCTTGCGCCATTGGCTACAGCGGGCTGGCCTACGCGACCGATCATATCAAGATGGTTTGCGTTTCCCAGGAAGAGGGCGGTGACTGTGTATCGCCAAGCGTTAAAACCGCCAGTGATAAATCCTATCCGATCGCGCGGCCATTGTTTATGTATACCAATGGCGAACCTCAGGGTGAAGTCAAAGAGTATATGGATTGGATATTAAGCGATGTCGGTCAGTGTATATTGCGGAAGAAGGGCTATGCACCGGTCCGGGATGTCGCCTGTCCCTAGTCGTCAAAATCGGGCCGGCATTGCATCATCCGGCCCGTTTCCCTCAGTTTCTGGTTTTCATGGAGTTTTGTGATGTCCCATTTAGAAGCTCGCTTGCAAACGGATCTTAACGCTATTCGCGATATGATCATCATTCAGGCCGAAGGCGTCGCCAAAGCGGTGGATGATAGTATCTCAGCAGTAGAATCCGGGGATGCAAAACTGGCCTACGCGACCGTTCTGGCGGATCATGCGATCAACCGGCGCATGCGGGATATTGACCGCCTTTGCCACAGTTTTATCGCCATCCATCTCCCCACCGCGGGTCCTTTGCGACTACTAAGTTCGATAATCCGTGCCAATGTGGAACTGGAACGCATCGGTGACTATGCTGTGATCATCTCGCGTGAAGTGGTGCAGATGTCCCATCCGCCTCATGGCATGATGGCCCGGGAACTGGAGCGTGTCAGCCACGAAACATCGAAGATGCTTCACCAATCGGTTCACGCGTTCAAGTATCTTAACGAAGAGCTGGCGCGGGCCACTAAATCCATGGCGGACCAGCTCGAGTATAATATGGACGCTGTCTACGCCGAGTTGATGAGTAATTCCGACAAGAGCCGGGTTAAGGATTTACTCGCTACTTTTGTGGTATTCAATCAGATTAAACGAGTTTCGGATCTATCAAAAAATCTCTGCGAACACACCATATTTGCGGCTTCCGGAGAACTAAAAGGCGAAAAAGACTATCATGTCATGTTCGTCGATACCGATGGAAAACAACTGGCACCCTTGGCTGAAGCAATTGCCAGAAACCATTATGCCAACAGTGGCATATTCAGCAGCGCCTCCTTAAAACCTGCAGGCGAAATCGACAGCTCGGTGAGGGATTTCCTGCATAACCGCAGCTTATCGGATGAAACACAGGCTCCCGAGGTCTACGAATCGATCAGCCGCCAGCTCATGAGTGAACAGCATGTTGTCGTCTGTCTGAACGTCGATATGCAAGCCTGTATAGAAACAGTACCGTTTCATACGTCTATGGTGGAGTGGTCTATCACCGAAAGTGAAGACGTAGAATCTCTCTATCGGGAACTGGCACCGCAAATCAAGGATTTGATGAAGCTTCTGAGGGGCGGGGAGGCGGCTTAATATGAATGAGATCGCCACTGCTATCGATTCCTCCTCCACCGATGATTTCGACCGGCGGAATCCGGATTGGTATATAGACAAGGTTGTTCAGTATCTGGTGTTTATCGGCGGCATCTCCGCCATTGTATTTATTATCGGTATCTTTGTTTTTGTCACTGTCGAAGGCTTCGGATTCATTGCAGGGCGATTTGAATTCGTTGAATTTTTTACCACGCCATGGTGGGAACCGACGGATGAGGATGAACCCACCTACGGCATTTTGGCCCTGATCGCAGGAACTGCAAGCGTAACGGGTTTGGCCATGATTGTCGCCATACCGTTTTCGCTCGGGGCGGCCATTTTTATCGGCGAATTTGCGACGGGAAAAACACGGGAAGTGTTGAAAATACTGGTTGAGTTGTTGGCCGCCATACCTTCGGTGGTGTGGGGTTTTATCGGCCTGTCGATTATGAATCCGCTGATTATCAAGCTGTTTAACGTCCCTGTTGGACTTAATGTTCTGAACGCCGGAATCATTCTAGGGCTGATGGCGGCGCCGATCATGACGTCGATCGCAGAGGATGCATTGAAAGCCGTACCCGATCGCTACCGCGAAGCGGCGGAGGCTTTGGGTGCGACCCGCTGGCAGGTCATCTACAAAGTGGTCTTGCCCGCGGCCAGAAACGGGTTGCTGGGTGCGGTGTTACTGGGTGTCGGGCGTGGATTCGGTGAAACCATGGCTGTATTAATGGCGACAGGCCATTCCGTTAATATTCCCGGAAGTGTGTTTGACTCGGTCCGAGCCTTAACCGCGACGATTGCCGCGGAATTGGGAGAAACAGCCCAGGGGTCGGACCACTACGGCGCGCTGTTTACCATAGGTATCTTTCTATTCCTCATCACATTTCTGATTAATCTTATCGCCGATCTTGTAGTACGCGATATCAAAAAGAGTTAAGGCCATGTTTGAAGAATCCAAACTCAACGTGAGGGATAAAAAAGTACAAAGTCTGTACCGCATCCTGTTCGGACTGATGACCGGTTTATTGATACTGCCTGTATTAATCATTCTGAGTACTCTGATTATTAAAGGCGGGCCGATTATCAGTATCGATTTCCTGTTTACCGAACCGACCGACGGTATGACGGCCGGAGGCGTTCTTCCGGCACTGCTCGGTACTGTCTGGCTGGTGACCGTCGCTTTGCTCGTTTCGGTGCCGCTCGGTGTTGCGGCTGCGATTTATCTGAGTGAATACGCAGCCGATAACTGGCTGACGCGGGCAATCAATCTGGCGATCATCAATCTCGCAGGCGTGCCTTCGATAGTGCATGCGCTGTTTGGTGTAGGCGCCTTTGTTATTTTTTTCGGTTTCGGTACCAGTATATTGGCAGCAAGCCTGACACTTGCGATTATGACATTGCCGGTGGTGATCGTTGCAACCAAAGAATCGCTGCAAGCGGTGCCGGAAGCCTTCAGGGTTGCCTGTTGGAATATGGGCGCGACGCGCTGGCAGACCATACGGCGTATTGTATTACCCAATGCGGTCAGCGGGATTTTAACCGGAGTCATCCTGGAAGTATCCCGTACCAGTGGTGAAACAGCCCCAATTATGTTTACCGGTGCAGCCTTCTTTCTGCCGTTTCTTCCGCAAAGTGTGTTCGATCAGACTATGGCGATGTCGCTACATTTATTTGTGGTGGCGACTCAGGTACCCCATGTACCTGAAGCTTTGCCTTATGGCGTCGCTCTGGTTCTGATTGCCATGGTGTTGATCATGAACAGTCTCTCCATCGCGTTTCGTATGTACCTGAGGGGTAAAAAGAAATGGTAAGCGTAAAAGAGCAGGAGAGGGTGGCCTTGGAAACGCCTGTAGCGATTCGGCCGCGGGCACAAACCAAGCTTGCGGTCGAAAATCTGAGCTTGCACTATGCAGATATGGCGGCATTGGAGAACGTTACGCTGGATATCACGGAAAATGAGATATTCGGTATTATAGGTCCGGCTAATTCCGGGAAAACATCATTTCTCAAAGCGCTGAATCGGATGAGCGACTTCGAATCCAATATGCATGTCGAAGGTGAAATCCGTTTTAACGGCAGAGATATACGCGATTTACAGAATGTATATTCATACCGCAGTCGTATTGGAGTTGTATTTCCTCTGCCGGTTGGTCTCCCGCTCACCATCTACGAGAATGTGGCTTTAGCGCCGCGATTGAAAGGTGTGAAGAACAAAGCGGAACTGGACATTATCGTTGAGCGCTGTTTGACTCGTGCTGCCTTATGGGATGAGGTCAAGGATCGCCTCAATGCGCTGGGCTCATTACTTTCCGGCGGACAGCAGCAACGATTGACCATTGCACGCGCCTTGTCTCAAGACCCGGAGCTTTTGATGCTTGATGAATTCTCTATTGCGGTCGATCCGGTAACAACCATGCGGATCGAGGATGTCTTAAAAGAATTGAAAAGCGAGATGACCATTATAATGGTGACCAATCTTGTACAGCAGGCGCGGAGACTGGCCGACCGGACGGCATTTTTCTTAAGCGGAGAATGCGTGGAGATCGGCGATACGGAAAAAATGTTCTCCGGCGATGCCAAAGATGAGCGCACACTCGGTTATATCGAAGGCCGGTTTGGCTGAGAATTTGCGACTGCGGCAGATCAGCGAAATTCCCGATAATATTACATTGCCAGGCTCAGCATGAATACAGCAGCACAGACAGTAACTTCAGACAGCCAAAATGCACAACATGCAATCAGGACCAGCAAATTAAATTTGTGGTACGGCACGTTTCAGGCTTTGTTCGACGTGGATCTGAATATTCGCAATGGCATGATTACGTCATTAATCGGCCCATCCGGCTGTGGTAAATCCACTTTTCTTCGCAGTGTCAACCGAATCAACGAGCGACTGGGATATGTGCGCATCGACGGCACTATCGAGGTAATGGATCAGAATATATATGATCCGCAGGTAGAATTGGTTCAAGTGCGAAAACAGATCGGTATGGTTTTCCAGCGTCCAAATCCATTACCTGTCTCAATCCGGGATAATATTCTTTTCGGTCACAGAATGCACAACCGCAGAAAAGGACAGGCAAAATACAACAATGATGAAATCGTGGAAAATGCGCTGAGAACCGTTTTATTATGGGATAAGGTCAAAGACCGGCTCAATGACAAGGCCATTGAGCTGTCTCTGGAGGAACAGCAAAAGCTTTGTATTGCAAGACTGCTTCCGGTAAAACCCAGTGTATTATTAATGGATGAACCTTGCTCGGCACTTGATCCCAAAGGGACAGAAGCGGTTGAAGAGTTGATATGGGAACTGCGCGGAAAATATACTATTCTGATTGTAACCCATAATATGGCTCAGGCGCGGCGAGCCAGCGAAGAATGCATATTTATGCTGATGGGTAAAGTGATAGAGCATGCCCCAACGGAACAATTGTTTGTAACACCCGAGCATCAGGAAACCGCAGATTATATAGAAGGCCGATACGGATGATTCCATAAGTGTTAACAGGCCCTAACTCGCCAACGGCCAGGATTGATCGCCTGAATCCGCAGGCTCAATCCGACTTTGCGCGTCCTTGCTGATTTCCGTATTGCCGGTTTTAAAAAGCGCAACCATCGTATTCAAGCGCTGAGCCTGTTCGCCCATTGATTCACTGGATGTTGCAGCCTGATCCACCAGGGCGGCATTCTGCTGTGTGGCTTCATCTAAATAGGCCATGGCCTTGTTGACTTGGTCAATTCCGGACGACTGCTCATTTCCAGCCTCGGCGATATCGGCGATGATTGCGCTGACTTTTTCAACCGAACTGACAATTTGCTCCAGCATTTGACCGGACTCATCCACGAGCCTGGATCCATCTTCAACCTTTTCAACGCTGTCTTCAATCAGTGCCTTGATCTTTTTCGCAGCAGTGGCGCTACGCTGAGCAAGGTTGCGCACCTCGTTAGCCACTACCGCGAATCCGCGGCCTTGCTCTCCCGCACGGGCGGCTTCAACCGCGGCATTCAAGGCAAGCAGATTGGTTTGAAATGCGATTTCATCTATCACCCCGATAATGTCGGCAATCTTCTTACTCGAATCCGCAATAGCACTCATGGCGACTATGGCTTTGCCAACGACCGAACCTCCTCTTTCCGCCTGCGACTGTGCACCCGATGCAAGATGACTGGCCTGGCGGGCATTGTCGGCATTCTGCTTTACCGTGGCGGTCATCTCTTCCATATTTGTGGTGGTTTCTTCGAGATAACTTGCTTGAGCCTTGGTGCGTTGCGATAAACTGGAGTTCCCGTCGGCGATTTCAGAGGAAGAGTTGCTGATGTCATTCGCAGTATGACGTATCTCTTCTACGGTTTGATTTAACCGTGCAAAGGTGTTGTTGACGTTTGACTGGACCTGTGCAAAAACGCCTTCATAGCTGGAATCCATCTTCACCGTTAAATCGCTGTTTGCCATCGATTCCATCACTCTGGCAACATCCGAGAATAACTCTGACACAACATCGATAAAAATATTCACGCCTTCGCCAAGTCTTAGGTAAAAACCTTCTTTCGTGGAAAGGTCGATTCTTTCACCGAGTTGTCCCGCCTTTGCTGCATTCACGATTTCTTCCATTTCCTGCTCGACGGCGACTTCGTTCGTCCGGTCACTCCATTCGATAATTGTTCCAATACGTTTGCCTTCAGCGTCTTGTACCGGACTTGCAATTATATTCAGCACACATTTCCCGGGTGTAATCTGGCAGTTTGAAGTCTGCTTGAGCATTGCCACAGAACCGCAATTTACCCCCAATTCTCGAAGCAATGTGTCAACGT
Source organism: Granulosicoccaceae bacterium (assembly GCA_965222695.1). Classification (GTDB taxonomy): domain Bacteria; phylum Pseudomonadota; class Gammaproteobacteria; order Granulosicoccales; family Granulosicoccaceae; genus UBA7957. The sequence continues at coordinate 60,325 of OZ244967.1, forward strand.
TGCAACCCGGAAGCTGTTCCTCATCGAAATGACTGACCTGGTCGCGTATGGCAGGGGCTGCCTGGGTGAACATTTTCTTAACTGCTTCATTCATATAGCTGATGCTGCCGTCAGGACTGACCAGCATCAGGTTGGCAGTGGTTTTATCGAGGGCGCGTTTTATCCGCACATGCTCAAGGACTTCCTCCTCCAGCCTCATATGCTTTTGCAGGCTTTTCTGCATAAAGTTAATCGACTGTAGCAGCTTTCCCGTTTCGTCGTTCGAATGCACATCGATCTCTTCGAACTCGCCGTGAGCGATACGATCGGCGATTTCTATCGCGCGGCTCAGGGGTTGCGTAATACTGCGAACAAGTACCCATGCGAGCGCCATCACAGCCATCATCACCGCCGGTATAAATATTAAAAACTGCTTTTGTTCGTAGGCATAGATCGATTCAACATCCTCGTTCGCCAGTCTGCTCTGATTTTCCAACTGTGACACCAAAGCGCTCAACCGTTCGTCGATCGAGTTAAGCAGAGGGCTTATCTCGCTTCTGATCAACCAGGCATCGATACGCCATTGATCGCTTTCGTGCATAGAGATCATTTCCTCAATTTTGATGTAGTACCGCTCGTGCAGTGCCAGGAATTGCTCAAACGCATCCGCTTGCTCGAAGGTTAAATCGTTCTCTCGTGCTTTGATTTTCTCGATCAGTGTATTCAGGGTATCGCGGAACAATTTAATGTTGTCTTTAGCCGCATCGACGCGGAACGCGAGAAACAGGCGAACTTCATTCACCAGATTTGCCCACACATAGCGCAGGTTGTTCAGATCAGTGAATATCCGTTTTCTTGCTTCAGTGGCTGCTTCCTCCTCTTCGGAAAGAATCATCTGGCTCAAGAGCTGTGAAATCTCCCGAAAGAGCGGGTTTACATGCTTATCCGCGAACTGTACGGCCGAGATGTTATTTCTACTGTCCTGACCTATTGCAACCATGCGGCTCTCGTAGGATCTGAATACTGCCAGATCCTGTTCCGCCTTCCTAATCAGCCCGCTGAGTTCGGAATTTGAGCGCACCGCACTAAGCTGTTTTATTAATCCTAGTCTGGAACCTATGTTTTGCAAACCGTCCTGGTAAGCCTCGCGATGTTGTTCCTCCTGGCTCAAGAGATAAAATCCGAGTGCGGATGAGGTGCGCTGAATGTCTTCCGACAGAGTTTTAAATTCGATCAGGGCCGGTTGAATATCCTTGACAACCGAATCAATATCATTCCGGACCGAGGAGAGGCTGTCCATGAAATGCAAGCCCTGTAGGGCCAGAACGGTCAGAACGAGTGCGAATGCCGTGAGGATTTTCTTCCGTATCGGCATATTGGAAATGACTTTTTTCATACTCAGCGTCCCTCGCTTCTCGGGTGGCTTTAGTCCCCGCATCTATAGCCACCACACGTCTTCCATGACGTTGCCGTATCGTCCGGCAATCACTTTCCTGAAAACCGCCGCCGGCGTAACCGCTCTATCGAGCCCAGATAGCGGCCTGAAAATCTGAAACTTGAGAGATTTCATCCAGCCTGTTCAGTTTTATTGCCGGGAGAAATCACGACATCCAATAACGAAAAAGCCAATTCGCTATCTTTATGAATGCAAGCCGGTCATATTTCCCTCAATGTCTGTAAGCAGCGAGATAAAGCCATATTTGCCGATTAAAACTTTTCCTTCCTTAGGAACTCGTCAGTTCGTGCAAATATACCTCTGATAGCCATAGAACGATCGGTTCAATATGGCAGTTGCACTTCTCGATTATAGGGTAGGATCATTTCGGTTATAAAGTTTCCGAAAAGCCATAGCCAGATGCTGATTATCAGCATGTTACAACTTGTTACAAGTTGATGCGCTTATGTAAAGAGTGTACGTCCGGATTGACCGACACTATACCTGCCAATTCAAAAACACTCAGGAGCAAAAAAACGATGAAACGTTCAACCAAGATAATTACCGGTGTCATTCTTTCTGTCGGTGTGGTTACAGGAGCCGTGGCTTATGGAAAACATAAGTACGGCGATCCTTCCGCCCGTGCAGCGTACATGGTGGACTATATCAGTGAAGAGCTGAGCCTGGATAGTACCCAGGAGCAATCATTAATCGCCTTAAAGGATGAAATCATGTCTACCCGCTTGAGTATGCGGGACCAATTCGGCCCGATGAAAGAAGAAGTCAGAAGTCTGATTTCCGCAGATACCTTCGATCAAACCAAGGCACTGCAGATGATCGATGACAAGACCGCGAAAATCCGGGAAGTCGCGCCGGGTGTAGTTGCCGCAATGGGAAATTTTCTGGACGGGCTCAGCGAGGAGCAGAAAGCGGAGGTGGTGGAATTTATCGATCACCGGGCTAAACACCGAAGACACCGTCACTAAATCAGTAATGCCCGATTCCGGTCGGCACGGCTCTCACCGGAGCCGGCCGGTTGGGTGATTTATGCGACGTATCCCTGCAAAATGTGTAGCCGGTTTAGAGATATTAAACAGGCTTTTATACAGGTGACATTTAGCGATACGCGGTAATTGTCTCTATAATGGCAGCAGACAACTCAGAAAAAAAACAATATGCTGGAAGTATTGCTGATTGATGACGATGAAAAGCTGGCACCGCTGCTCAGCGAATATTGCCGGAAATACGGCATTGAGGTCCGCGCTGCCCATTTGCCCTCGCTGGGTTTGAAACGCTTGCAAAATGAGCACTTCGATGCGGTTATCCTGGATGTCATGTTACCGGAAATGGACGGCTTCGAGGTGTGTAAATCAATCCGCCAGTCGAACGACATTCCGATTATTATGCTCACTGCCCGAGGAGAGGTGACCGACAGGGTAGTGGGCCTGGAGATCGGTGCGGACGACTACTTACCAAAGCCTTTTGATCCACGGGAACTGGTTGCCCGCATCAATACAATAGTCAAGCGCAAGCAACCCGCTTCCAATAACAATAAAACCCTGCATTTCGAAAAACTGATCATCGATCAGGCGCGGCGCGAAGTTTCAGTCGAGGGAAAAACGGTTCCTCTGACCACCATGGAGTACCAGCTATTGCTGTTGCTGGCGGCAAATCCGGGAAAGGATTACTCGCGTGATGATATTTTGAATCATCTTAAAGGAACAGAAACCGAGCTGTTCAGCCGGTCGGTGGATATACTGATCAGCCGGTTGCGCAACAAGCTCAAGCCGGCAACCCCGATTAAGACGGTCTACGGTTCCGGATACGCCTTTGTCGGAACGGCCAGGTGAAAAAGCTGATACTACGCCTGAAGCGCTCCCTGCCGACGCGCCTGTTGCTGGTTTTCATTCTTGCCAGTATCTGCATGATCGCCCTCATCGTAGGCACGCTGATGCACGGGTTTTCGGCCCAGTGGCGTTACAATCTGCGGCCGCATTTAATACAATATCTGGATTATGTCAACACTGATATCGGTGAACCGCCGAGCATAGAAAGGGCGGAGGAGCTTGCCCGCCGCTTGCCGGTCAATATTTACATCAACGGCGGCGGTATCAACTATTCTTCAACGGGAACGCCCTTGAGACTGGACGATCTCGAATTTCATCATGATCGGAACCGATGGCGGGAGAGGTCTTCAAGATTCCGGCCTCCGAAAGAGCCTCATCGGCAGCAATTGATGTTCGGCGAACACCGGGACAGAACAGTGTTACGCAATCAGATTGGGGAGTATCAGGTATTTTACGAATTTCCGCACGCACGCCGGGCATTTGAACGCGATAGCTTTATCGGTAAGGCACTTATCGGTCTGCTACTCATCCTGGCCTTGAGTTACTTTATTCTCCGGCGAATGTTGCGTCCCGTCCAGGATATCAAAGAAGGTGTCGGCCGGATGGGCAAGGGTGAACTGAATTATCGTGTTCCGGTTCGGGGTGATAACGATTTAGGCGAATTGTCGGCCAGTATCAATAAAATGGCGGCGGATATCGAGGAAATGCTGGACGCCAAGCGACAGCTTCTGTTAGGCGTCAGCCACGAGCTGAGATCGCCCCTGACACGAGCCAAGATCGCTGCCCAGATGCTCGATCCTTCCACAAACCGTGAACGTCTGCTGGAAGACTTGCAGGAAATGGAAAATCTGATCACCGAGATTCTGGAAACCGAGCGAATGAATAGCGCGCACGCGGCACTGCACCGTTCCGAGGTGGATCTCGGTTTACTCGTCAGATCGCTTGTAGACGAATTGCCGGCAGATAAACTCAAGGTTTCGATTGCCCAATCCATTCCACTGCTGCAACTGGACGAAGCGAGAATCCGGCTGCTGATGCGGAATCTGATCAGCAATGCGCTTATTCACGGAGAAAATGCAAATCCGGCTCCGAGTGTCAGCATCCGATCCCTTGGAGAGGATATCGAAATCAGGGTCAAGGATTACGGCCAGGGAATTCCGCCGGAACATCTGTCGCGCGTAACCGAACCCTTCTACCGCGCGGATCCCTCCCGCACGAGAGCGACCGGCGGCTTCGGGATCGGGTTGTATCTCTGTAAATTAATCGTCCACGCCCACGGTGGGGAAATGTCTATCATGAGCTCGCAGGACACGGGAACGGAAGTGATCGTCAAACTGCCCGTTGATCAATATAACCCGGAGGAATAGTTTGAACCGGGCAAGCGAATTGTTTTCAACGGTGCAAAATTTTACCCGTCAGGCAATAGAGGGTTCACACTATGTATTGCGCGGTCTGAGTCTGGCCACCCAACCGGGGGTAAGAGTCTATCTTGTGGCTCCCCTTATCTGCAATACCTTGGTTTTTGTCGGCCTCGGACTGTTGGCACTTGCAGTGTCCGGACAGTGGATGGATGCCTGGCTCACCTGGATTCCCGAGCAGTTGAGCATTTTTACAAGCTTGGTAAAAATATTTCTGATCGGCTTTTGGCTGCTTGTTTATGGTGTCAGCTATGTTGTTTTCGGAAACCTTGCCGCAGCACCTTTCAATAGCCTGCTCTCTGAAAAAGTTGAAACTTATCTAACCGGTAAACCCCCAGCGGAATTCAGCTTGGTCAGGCTCCCCGCGATTATCGTCCGAACGGTTAAAAGAGAGATCCGAAAGTTGACTTATTTTTTTCTCAGAGCCACAGCCGTAGCCTTGCTGTGTCTGGTTTTATCTCTTATTCCTGTGCTGAGTTTTTTGGCCCCGGTTATAGCTTTTATCTGGGGCTGCTGGTGGTTGGCGATGGAATATATCGATTATCCGCTGGACAATCGGGCTGCGCCATTTTCCGTTCTGCCGGAAACGCTGAAAACGCAACCCGGAGTAGCATTCGGATTTGCCGCTCCCGTCATGCTGGCCAGTGTTGTGCCGGTATTGAATATATTGGCCATGCCGGTAGCGGTGACAGGCGGCACCGCATTATGGATTGAACGGTTGGAAACGAATGACTCCGTTTAAAGCCGGCTAAGCACAGTTCTCCTTAATCGATCCGGTGCGCAGAATCTGTGCTGTGCCTCGTTCTGCGTTGCTCGAACAACGCTGCGACAAGGCATTATGGAATTTCATGGCCGAAAGTGAACTCCAGCCTGCGAAACTCCAGGAACGCGTGTATATTATGGTAGCAATCCGCCTTGCTTGTGATAGCTTTACGTGTTTAAGATCATTACCGAAGTTCAGACTGGACGACTGCGCGGTTGAGGTTGCTGAGAACCGATCGACAGATGTATGAACTCGCGGAAACTGCGCGCCGATTCCGGCAAGGGTTTATCGCGATTCCAGGCGATGCCCAAGTCCATCGTGGGAATAGGGTCTGATAAGCTCGCCACCTCTACTCTAAGACCTTCCAGTGACCAGGGCCGATAGACCATATCGGAGAGAATTGCAACTCCTGTTCCATTGGCCACCATGCTTCTGATAGCCTCCAGCGAAGACGTTCTGAAGATTGTTTGCGGATGATAGGGAGTTCGGTTCCAGTAACGCTGGGCTGTATTACTGGCTTCGTCGACCGTCAGCATGATATAGGGCTCCTTTGAAACATCCTGAAGTGTAATCGCGGGCCGGTCGAGTAATTTATGATTGCTGCAAAGCCACATGCATAATGGACAGGCACTGCCTATTGACATCAAGTCAACGCATGTATAGCATGGCCGGCAACAGTCCAGTTCAAGGAAGAACGCCATGACCATACCGCGTAAACAGCAAATCTCACTTTCCGACACACCCTACTATCACGTGACCTCCCGTTGTGTCAGGCGTGCCTTTCTTTGTGGCCTTGATCCACTGAACCAGAAAAGCTATGAACATCGCCGCCAATGGATTGAAGACAGAATCAGATTGTTAAGTTCTTTGTTTGCAATAGATCTGTGTGCTTTTTCCTTATTGCAAAATCACTTCCACCTGGTATTGAAATTGACACCGGAGGAAAGTGAACCCTGGAGTACTCGGGATGTCATCAACCGTTGGCTTTCTCTGTTTAAGGGGCCTTTGTTGGTTCGTCGATTTCATGAAGGCATACCTCTGACCAAGGCGGAACGGGCTACGGTTGATGATATTGTTGAATTATGGCGTAAGCGTTTGACCGATATCAGTTGGTTTATGAAGTGTTTAAACGAACCGATTGCACGACAAGCCAACAAGGAAGATAAGTGCACGGGGCATTTCTGGGAAAGCCGATTTCATTGTCAACCGCTGTTGACTGAGGAAGCCTTGCTGAGCTGTCTTTGCTACGTGGATCTTAACCCGGTTCGCGCCGGGATTGCCCCGACACCGGAAGCTGCCGAACACACCAGCATAAAGGAACGTATCAAGCCACAGTTCGATGTATCCAAAGCACTCAAGTCCTTTGTGGAACACGGCGGATACGCAGATTACTTTCAAGCTGAAGAGGCCATACCCATTAAGCCGCTGGCTGCATTTATCGGTGGATATGCCGACGACAAGTGTTCCGGGATTCACTTTGAATTTGAAGACTATCTGGAATTGGTGGACTTTACCGGCCGTGCAATACGTGGTGACAAGCGAGGCTATATTAACGCGAAGCTATCCCCCATTCTGCAGCGACTTAAACCTGAATCCGTGACTTTACATACAGACTAACTCGGTTTTACAGAAAAATCTATTTCAGAATTCGCAAACTACAAGCCGTGTTCATGAATCAGTTGTTTGTGCGAGTTTTTTTCCAATAAAGGGCGATAGTCGGTTAAATGAGTCCTCTGCGGGCGGTATAATCCATCTGCCTATGTGTTCAGGCGAATCATCTACTCAATCGTCAAACCGATTAGGTGGCAATGTAGTCGTAGGTACGCTCAAACACCCTGAACGCAGGGCAATGGGAAGAGAATTTCAATTTTAACCGATGACCGGTTTGTACCAATCGAGCCGCCAGATACAGGATTTCCTGCATCACGGTACGCAATCGTCTTCTTTTTGCCGGGTGTCGGATTGGCGCATCCTCACCGGTTAAGCCTTTTAGTCCAATCCAGCGTAAAAGATTATAGGCCAGTGTTGCCAATGTGAGCACTAGATCATTGGTATCGAACTTACCCGAGGGAAGTCTCTCTATATCCAGATCCGTTTTGAATTCACTGTGGAACTGCTCGCTGGTCGCATGCGCCTTGTAGCAATCGATAATCCCTTGGTCATCCACCTCATCAGCTTCGAGTGAGGTCATCCAACCTTCCAGGCTGATCTTCGGCATCAGCAGTCGTTGACCGTTTTTATCAATGCTTCTTTCGATGACTCGAATCACCCGACGCAGCTTGTGTGTTTTACCCTTGTACGTTTCGCTGACAGGCTCGCTAAATAGGGCGACACGCTTACCTTCGCGGGGATGATGCCACTGGCTTTGTTGACCCGCTTTGTCTACCCAGCTCTCTAAATGCTGATGACGTGGATTCCACTTAATCAGATAATCTACACCTTGCTCAGACAGCTTGAAACGATTCTCCAATGCATCATGCGCACTGTCCAGACGGATCAGACGGGGTAAATCCGTCAGACTTTGGCTTCTTTGCACAATCCGATCCAGTACATACCCAAATTCTTTCTGACTATGCCAACTGCCTTCACGTAACTCACAAGCTATACACCAACCCTGTTCTCCCAGGTAAGCCGCCATTGCCCCGTAGCCATCAAAATCCTTGTAGGTACGGGATACACCCTCTTTACGAGTGCCACTGTTATCCATTGGAAATAAATCGGCATCAATCACCACATAGCCCAATGGGTTGGCACTGATCGGTGCATCAACCTTTTGAAGAAACTCAACGTTGGCCTCGTCGATCACGTCAATCAACTCACGCGCATCTTCGTTGAAACGTTGGCGTAAGCGCGATGACGAAGGCATTTGCTTAATCCCCAGCGCCTCTTTAAAAAAACGATCGTGACGAAAATCTTCAATGGCATCGAAATCGCTCTTGCCTAGGCAAAGTTGGCCCAAGTAGCTTCGAATCAATTCGATGTTGGGAATCCCGTGACGTTTTTTAATCCGTCGGGCGCTTTTTTTCAGCGAAGTATAGGTATTGATAAGCCGCCCAATTAAGGCAAGTCCGGCATGTGAGGTGTAAATTTCAATGTTCGATTGTTCGACAATAAAGCGCTTCACGCGTTCACCTGATAAGTGAATTTCTGGATTGGCGGTTAGACGACGATTATACTCCAATTATCAGTAGGTTACATTAATACGTGGGACCTCGAAATCACGGATTCAGGTAAGTGGTAAGCTTTCCTATAAAGGTTTACTCTATTTTCACTGCTCATAATTTGAGCTTCTTCATTGTGAAAGCTTCTGAGGTTTCGGCTAACCAATTCGGTAAATTGACGATTAACTTGCTCACTAACTTTACCGTCGCACGCTATAGTTGCTGAAACCAAGCATGCGATGAAAATATATTTCATACGTTATTCCCATCTAAAAAGCTGTCACATCTATACGTGCTTCAAATGTGGTACTGCGCCTGTCAAATCTAATTCTTACAACGAATTTCCACGGCTTAGCACTGCTATTACTTACAGCGGAATGCCGACGTACCACCCCCTGCTTCATCGCCGAGACTGCTAATTACTACAATTCCATTTACGCACTCAGGGGGAACCAACTCCTTCTCTGTCATATAGTGAGTCACCGCCTCGGCCGCAGCTTTGTCCCATATAACACGCCAATTATCAGGATTCTTTTGAATATCTCTTCTCACGTTTTCTACACCAGGGCCGTATTCATCAATTAATTGATGGCGCCTATAGTAGATAAGATAGACCCCTTTGTGGTTGGGATGAGGTTTAATAGCCCGATGAGTTTGATTTGGCGAATAAGTATCAAAACTACTGCATGCTACAACGCCGAAGGCGAGAAGAAACCAGGTTGACCGTATAATCATTGGTATTTCCTACGCGAGTTTCTGTGAATATTGTAGTAATACATCTGTTGCTCAAATGGTATGTTTCCGGCATACCCCATAACCGTCGCAGCAGCCGCCACAGGCATACCAAAAAAACTGTAGATTTGGAATAGACTGTCAAAGACAACTCCACGACTTATATAAAGACCATTAGTTGGACTATAGTTCCAGCTGTTTAACCAGTCGTGGGTTTTGGAAACATCGGTGATAAAATACCGCAATGCATGACTATCCATTGGCCGGCCAGGATCATACCAGTGCTTACCAGAGCCTTCCGGCGCCATTCCAAAGCGGGTCAACCAGTTACCTCTTTCAGTAGGATTTAAGCTATAGTCCACTCCTCTAGTACCATCAGTTCTTAAAACTCCCCTCTCGTCGAAGTCACAAACTTGATCGGTATCTGAGCTGCAGGCTAGTAGCTTTAGCCTATCAGTTTCCCGCTTAGCATAATTGGCAACTTCCCCATACAATCGCAAAAATCCTAAGGTTACCGCGCCATTTGTAAACGACCCTCCGGATAATTTGGAGGCAGTACCGCCAATAGCAGCACTCATTATAGTCCGGCCGACGGGATTATCACCAAGACTGGCGAGAAGGTTGTACTGACTGGCACCGGCGGAGATACCCGCAGAGATAAATCCGCTTTTAAAGGATCCACCCTGTGCCTGGCTGGATAAGCCACCGGTAACCGCCTGTGCGGCCAGTTGACCGAATGAGGCGCCTGATACAGCGCCGATGCCGCCACTGGCCGCGCCAAAGACCGCCCCGGTCAATGCCGCACTGAACACCTGCCGGGTGGAAGCGCCGGCCATATGAGCACTCAGCCCCCCACCCACGCCCCCGGCCACGGCCCCGGCGATCCAGGCAGCCTGAGTCGCATAGAAGGCGGCCCCGCCGGAGGCGGCTGCGGCGGCGATGATCAGTGCTTCTTTTGGATGATCGATGGCCCAGTCCGCGGCTTTGTAGGTCAACCAGGTGGCAAAGATTGCCTCAAAGAAATGCCCGGTGGGATCGGTATAGGCGAGGGGGTTATTGAGCACATAGGCATAGCGGTTCAGTGCCTGCGGATTGACCAGGCTCTGCACAAAGGTGTCGGGGGAGAGGAAGCGGCCGAGGGCGGGGTCGTAGAGGCGGGCATTCATGTGGATCAGGCCGAAGGCGTTGAGCATCTGGTGGCCGGTGTAGCCCCTGGGGGTGGTGTCGGAGTTGGACACAGCCTTGTCCAAGGTGCCGGGTTTAAGCGGCGTGCCGAAGGCGCTGTAGTGCTGCCGCTCGATCAGGACGGCTTTGCCCTGGGCGTCGTAGCCGGTGATGGCGTGGGTGGAGCCGAGGTTGTCGTGGTGCAGGTAGAGGATGCTTTCGCCTTTGACGGCGCCGTCGGCCTTGTCGTGGCGCACGGCAAGGACGGTGGCCCCGGGCACGGCGATCGTGTGGTGGTGTTCGAGGGTGGCGCCAGGGCGCTCGATCTGTTGGTAGCCGCTGCCGAGGGTCCAGGTGGTTGTGGTGACCCGGGCGAGATCATTGGCCTGGGTGTCGCTGATCTGCTGCATGCGCAGGCGCTGGTGGGTGGCACCGTAGTCGAACTGCAGGCTGCGGTGGTGTTCACCGGCCGCCTGGGCGCTTTGGGTGAGGGTGCGGGGCTTGTTAAAGTGCGTCCAGCTGATCAGCCGCCCGGCGCTCGATTGGGTCATGTTGCCGTTGGCGTCGTAGCTGTAGGTGACGCCGGCGGCCTGGGTGACGGCGTGGGGTCGGCTGTCATAGTGGTAACAGTTGGTGTTGACCGTGTCGCCGCAGTGGTTGTCCTGCTTATAGGTGATATTGCCGAGTGCGTCGTAGCGCAACTCGCGGGTCTGCGTGATCGAACCGCTGTGGGTGGTTTTCTGCAGCCGGTTGAGGTCGTCGTAGAGCAGCGCTTCGTTGAGGTTGGCGACCTTGTCGTCGCGGCTCAGGGGCATGCCGAGTTTATTGTACTGGTAGCGCAGGTCCTGGAAAGTGCCGAGGCCGCTGGCGCTGGCGCTGATCTTATTGAGATAGCCGGTATTGGCGGCATAGTCACGGCTGGTGACGGTGCCGTTGCCGAGTTTGAAGCGGGTGACGCGGCCGAAGGCGTCGATATCGAGCGCGCTCCAGTAGGTGTCGGCGATGGGCGGCTGGCCGTTTTCGATCCGCTCGGCGGAGCGGTTGAGGCTGTCCATGGCGATCTGCTGGGATTCGATCGAGAGCGTGAGGGTGTCGACTTCGGCCTGCAGGGTGGTGGCTTCCTGTTCCCGAAGGTCGGCGTTTTGTGCCTTGGCGTCGGCGGTGTCGCGCTGGGTTTGCGCATCGGCGGCGGCGCTCGTGGCCTGCTCACTCAGGGAGAGAAACAGGTCGCGTTTGTGGCTGTAGGTGTTTTTGTGTGCCGGGTCGCTGAAGGCGGTGACCAACAGCGGCCGGTCGGTGATGGGCAGGGGCACGAGAATGCCGTGCAGGGCATAGACGGCCTGGGCATCGGCCTGGGCGCTCTGGGCATCGGTGAGCCACTGGGCGGCCTGGGCATCGAGGGCGTCGGCCTCGGCTTGCAGGGTGGTGGCCTGTTGACGGAAGCTGCTGGCCTGGTTGAGCTTGACGGTGATGGCGTTTTGCTTGGTGTCGATCAGATCGAGCGTCGGCTGGATCTGGTCCTGGATCGCTTGGGCGAGCTGGCGAAACTGGGGTGCTGCGCCGGGGGTGGTGATCATGTCGCTCGGGCGTTCGATCCTGATCAGCTGGCCGGTGCTGCTGTAGGTGTTTTCATAATGCAGGCCGGTGTTTTCCTGTTTGACCGATTTGATCCGGCCTTTGTCATAGCTGAGGGTCTGGCGAAAGATTTCATCGCTCTGCACGCTGCCGTCGCCGTCGCGGTCGGCGTGGGTGAGCACGGCGGAGACGCGGCCGAGGGTGTCGTAGTAGGTTTGCTGGCGGTGTTTGAGATCGCCGCCGGCGACGGTGAAGAGTTTGCCGATGCCTTTGCCGGGCGCGGTGTCGTAGGTCCAGCTGCTCTTGTGGCCCTGGAGTTTGGTTTTACCGGGCGCGGATTCGTAGCGGGCGGTTTTGCGGCCCAGCTTGTCATAGTCAAAATAGGTGCTTTGACCCTTGGCGTCGGTCTGCTTGATCAGCTGATCGAGCACATTGTACTCGTAGGACCATTGCCCCATGTCCGGGTCCTGCAGGGATGTTTTACGGCCCTGGTCGTCATAGAAAATGCGGGTAATATGCCCGCCTGCGTGGGTTTCACGCAGATTGCCGCTGCGGTCGTATTTGTAAATCACCGATTCACCGTCGGCGTCGGTGACCTTGACCGGTTTGCCGAAGACATTGTTCCAGCGTCTGGCGCTCTGGCCCTCGGCATTGGTTTCGAGGACGCTGCCGTCGCCGGGATACTGGCGCTGGGTCATGCGGTTTGCCGGATGGGTTTCTTTAATGACCCGATCCAGCAGGTCATAGCTGAAGTGGGTGTAATAAGCTGCATCGCCCTGGAAATAGGGGGCGGACTTTTTCGCCACGCGGGCTTTACCCTCGTAGTGCGTATCCTGATAAATCGCTTTGTTGGCATAACCAAAGGCTACGCTGCGCAGCTCGCGCCCGAGCAGATCGGCATACACCAGGGTGTGTTCACCGGTACTGGACTTGATCCGTTCGGCCAGAACCGAGGATGGCGGCTTATGGCTGTTAATCGTGCTGTCGGAGAAGCCGGTGTTGCTTTGGTTACGGGTGGTGCTTGTCCAGCTGCCGTCGGCGCGGGTTTCTTTGGTCATCCGGCCGAATTTGTCATAGGTCCAGGTGGTGTTCAGGCCGTTGGGGCCGGTCAGGGTCAGTACAACGCCGAACCGGGGGTCGTAGCTGCGGGTCTCGCTGTGACCGAGCGCGTTGGTCACCTTGGTCTCAAAGCGGTGCTGATGAGCGGCGCTGTATTCATACTGGGTCGAGCGCGTGTCGATGGCGGTGCCGGAGACGGTTTTTCCGGTCATATAGCCGTAGCCCGGGTTATAGGTGTATTGTGTGTGCCGCACCGCGTTGCCGGGATAATGTATCGTTTCCCGGGTCAGGCTGCCGGTTTGGGAGTCATACAGAAAACTCGATTTGCGCGTGATATTACTGCCCACAAAGTCACTGCCGGTGGCGCTATGGGTCGTGGTGGCCTGGAGCAAACGCCCCAAATGCCATTTGGCGGTGTCGTTGCTGAACGTATTGAGGGTGGTGGTAATATGCCGGGAGACAGGGTTTTTCCGGTCGGCGACGATTTTCCCGGCATTGCCGTAGTTGTCGAAATTTGAGTGGGTGGTGCGTTCGTCACTCAGAATATTGCCACCCTCGTCGTAGCGGATTTCCCGGCTGCCGGTGTGCTGAATGCGATACAGGCGGTTGTTGCCGGGTGCTTTGGATGCGTTGTAGTATTGATAGGACCGGGATGTGACCAGCTGATCGCCATGGTCATTGCTGTGCTTGAAAATGGTCTGCGAAGCCGATCCGGTCAGCGGAAAATCCTGGTGATAGAAGGTGATCCCGTACCCGAGCACATGGCTGTTCAGTTTTTGCGTGGTATTGATCTGCCCAAAACCCAACACCCCGTGCTGATAGTGCACCTTCAGGTTTCGATACTGATAGCGGGTGCTTGAGGTGCCGCCGACCACACCGGCATCGCTTTCAACGTTGCTCACCAGCTGCAGGGGATGGCGCACAAAGCGGGATTGGCAGGCATTGGCCGGTGCCTGGGCGGTGATAGTGTACAAGCCCGGGGCGAGTAGCGATGCATAGCTGATGCGGTCTTTTTTACCCAGGCCGTCGGTAACGGATTTGATGCGGTCTATACCGACGGAACCGTTGGGTGCGCTGCTCATCATCAGGTAGCTGCCGGTGCTTTCATTGAGATTGTTTTTCTGGATCAGATCGGGGACCGTGTCATTGTTGTAGTCCACGCTGATCAGGGTAAAGTGCTCGGCATCCCAGGCGCCCAGATCACCGTAGCCGGAGGTCGACATATTGACTTTTTTAAAGGGATACGCGTTGGCATTGCTGTTGAGTAACAGGCCGGTGGAGATCAATAATACGGAGCTTTGCGTACTGTCAGTGCCCTGCAGCAGGATATCGCTCAGCCCGTCACGGTTAAAATCCAGCGGGATGGCTTTGCGTTTCTCGTTATTCCACACCGAGCCGCTCAGACCGGGAATATTGGTGATAAACATGGGCTTGAATTTGTGGCTGTTTGTCACGCTGCCGGTGGAGGCGAGCAGTACCGTTGGGCTGTCCTGATCCGCGATGCCTTGCAACAGCAGGTCGTTCAGTCCGTCTCCATTGAAATCCAGGACGTGGATATGGTGTTTGCTCCAGGCCGCCTTGTTGATACCGAAATAATTGCTGAGCCCGAATTGTTCAAACCCCAGATCCGTGGTGGTGTGTACACCTGTGTTGGTCATCAGGTAGCTGGATTCTCCGCCTATACCCTGCATCAGAATATCGCTGAACCCGTCGGCGTTGTAATCAAAGATATGCGGATGATGGCTGTTGATCGCCCAGGCCCGGGTAGGGGAGTTTTGATCCCTGGACTCGGCCAGCCGTGCGCCGAACTGCGGCTGACCACAATCGGATTCATTCAGCAGTATATAGGCATAGACCTGCCCGGTGGCCGACGGCGGACTGCCGGCATTCCCGACATAGGTTTTTTGATGGAAACGCAAGAGCAGGTCGGGCCGCTGATCCGCATTGTAGGCCAGGGTACTGATACTGTAGCCGGTACCGTGGTTGATATTGCCGCTGTAGATTTCGGTCGGGGAGGCGAACAGGGTGTTGCCGTTGGCGCTTTTTTGCGATGGGTAGACCTTCAGCGACAAGCGGTAGCGGGCGATGCTCTGGCTGTTGTCATCACCGCCGTCTCCGCCCGACGTCCAGGTAAAGGTACTCTCGCCGGTTTTGATCAGACGGCTGATTAAGACATCCTGCAACCCGTCACCGTCATAATCGAGCACGCTGAGCTGGCTGTATTTTCGGCCGCCAGGGTCACCCGAGGTGAATCCCAGCTGGGCGCTGATATCCTTGACCGCAAGATAGCCGCCGTTGTTTTTGCCTTCCAGCAACAGGATGTTGCCGCCTTCTTCGGGTTTTTTGGGGAAAATGATCAAATCGCCGAAGCCGTCGGCGTTATAGTCAAAGGGGTAGACGTTGCTGTTCAGCCATTGCTGTTTAGTCACGCCGGCATTATGGGTGGGGTCATCCGCGTGCAGACTGTGGCGGTAGTAGCGCGGCAGCGCGTCTTCCCAATCAAAGCTCAGGGGTTTGAAACATTGCGTCTGGTCACCGCTGCATTCGGTGATGGCGCTGAGCAGGCTGCGGCCGTTGAGAGCACTGGACTGATAGGTGAAATTATAGACCTTCGCGTTGGTGGCTTGATTATTCCGGGTGACGATCGTGCGAATGGATTTGATGCGCTTGATTTTATCCAGCCGTGAACCGGCGTAGTAGAGCTGGCGGTTAAGTGTTCCGGCACCGGCCTCGTAGGAAAAGACAACACTGGCATGTGCGGTGCCGTTGACAAAGGCATAATCGATTCGCAAGGGATAAAAGGCGCCGGTACCGCTGTGGTGAGTATAGCGGAACTTAATGGCGTTGCCGTAGCGGTCCTCGATTTTCCCCAGCGCCCAGGTGGCGATCGTGCCGTCCGTCCTGCCGGCCGCCTCGATGCGCGAATCATAGTTGCCTTCCACAAAGCCGTAGGTGAGAATCTCGCCGGACTTTTTATAGACGTCGAAAAAAGCGGGGCCCTGACCGCTGCTGCCGCGGGCGATGATTTTGCTGTAGTCATCGATCTCCGTATGGAACACCCGATGGGTGTAGGCGTAGCTATCGTGATGGGCGTCGGCCGGCACCAGGCGTTTGCCGTCCAGGCAATAGCGCTGTTGGGAATTGTCAAAGCTCACGGCCCGGGAGAAACCGTCCTGAAGCAGGGTGTGCGGGCAACGGGCAATGGTCGACAGGCCACCGAGGTTCCACCCGACGCCAAGCTGGCCTTCACCGGTGCTGGCACTTGAGTAATTGAGGGAGAGCGCCGGGGTCAGACCATTTATACCGGACGGGAGTGAAAGCGGAACGTGATAGTCGGCCGATCCGCTGGAGGACACACTCAGGGAGCCGGGCGTCACACCGGCAACTTCGGTGGCGGCGAATCCGGGCGGCGAAGACACAGCGGCTGCCGTGGCAAGACTCAAGGCCAACAAGGCATTGGTCAGCCGCGTTTTTGATCGTGTCGATAAGCGAATCGTTTGACTCATCATGTTCACTCCCTTTCCTGTTTTCGGGACGAGCGGCACCTTCATGGCCCAATGGCCATGAGTGATTTCAATACAGCGATGGTTTAGTTCGAATGAACGACTAAACCGCTAAGATCAGTGCCGAAAGCCCAGGGTTTTAGTAAATGGTGATTTCCGTGGCGCTGCTGCAGTCGTCGTTATGGGTGTTGGTTTTTACATGGGTGCCGCTGGCAAAGGCGAGATAGGCCAGTGAGCGAAGGGCTTTTAAGCGCTCCGCATCCAATACGTTGGCCCGGAACCGGATCCATTGGCCTTCCCAGGTTGAGTTTTCCAATGCCTCGGTAGCGGCCGGTTCCACGGAATAGTCGATAGCAATCATTAAATCATTGCTATTCCAGCCGCCCTCTTTGACGTGGGTTATCTTGCCTGCGCCACAGGTGGCGGCCATTGTATGGGACGCTGCGGTAAGCAGACTGATAAACACAATTGACTGAATCAGTTTCATGGCTAAGCTCCGGTTCCTTGACTGAATGTGGAAAGCCGCGAATAAAGGCGGCGGTGTTGCGTGATCAATAATACAATTCGGGGAGGGGAAAGGGTTCGAGTCGAACAGACCGGGCCGTTTCCCGGTATCTCCATTGGGTGTCAGGTAAATCATTTACATTCCATCCTGCGTCGAATCATTCGGTTGCTGTATTAATACAGCTCTGTAAATCCACGTTGGGTTCGATACTACTGCGCCGCCGATTCCGATGTCAACGAATCGACGCCTTCAATTGTCGTTTTGTGATCCCGATCACACCCTGTGTCCCGATCATTAATGCAAGTAGTTACATGTCAATATATTTGATTAAGGCAAGTGCGGCAGGAGAAAGGGGTTTGTACAAGTGCGGTGATAGACTGAAACATTTTTGGCGTTTGTAAATTTGGCGTTCGTAAAGCGGTCGAAGCTGCATAATCATCGGTGACCCGGAGATTGATGATCTTCCGGGGCATGGGAAGAGTGGACGCGAGGTCCGACCGCTCGATTCAATCTCTTGCGGCGGATTTGATGCCAGGGAGTTGGCGGAAGATGCCGCTTGGATTTTTCAGTTTTATTTTTTTGATTAATTAACCAAATTTAACATGCATGGGGTATATTTGGATGCATACTGGCTATTCCGGTATTTCTTTGTTCTTTTGAGGGGTGTTATTTATGGGTATGGCAAGTGTGCTGGGCAAGATGTTGGTGGCGGGATTGGTGGCCAAAGGCGTCAGTAAGATGGTTTCCGGTGGTGGAAGCGGAGGCGGCGGGGGAATCGGCAGTGTTCTCGGCGGGCTTTTAGGCGGTGATAAACGCGGTGCAGGTGATGATCATTTCAAAACCGTGCCGGGTCGTAAATCCGAAGGTGGGGGTGGGATTGGCGATCTTCTCGGTTCCGTTTTGGGAGGGGCTCAGAATGCCGATACCATTCAGGCGAGCCGGGAGCAGGATCAACAAGCCGAGGTTTTGCTGCGCGCAATGCTTAATGCCGCCAAGGCGGACGGAGACATAGACCAGGGAGAGCAGGAGCGAATCGTCAAACATCTTGGCGATATTTCGGAAGAGGAGGCGAATTTTTTACGCAGCGAAATGGCCGCACCCGTGAATGTCGATTCGTTTGTCCGGTCAGTGCCCCGAGGCATGGAGCAGCAGGTTTACGTTGTTTCATTGACGGCGATTGATCTGGATAACCAGAAAGAGGCCCAGTATTTACATCAACTGGCTCAGGGATTGGGGATATCTCAGCAAACCTGTAACTACATCCACGAGAAAATCGGAGCACCGAAACTCTATAGTTGATTTTTCTAAAAGCCTGTTTAAGCTCTCTACGCCGTCGCGAGAATGTGCTGATTTGAGGCGCATAGTCATTCTAGGCAACGACTAAAACGCCAGCAGTATTTTGAACGCCGCGTAGGAGCTTGCCTGGCAAGCGAAAACCGGACGGCCAAACCTCTTTCGCGAGGTTGCCTCGCTCCTACGGTGTAGAAAAAGCTATTGTCATCACCGCCGCGTAGAGGTATGTGCTGCATACAATCAGGAGGCGCTGTATTTTCGTTTTCCGCCTTTCTCCAATAAGCGGAACCGTTTGTAACTCCAAAGATATTGTTCCGGGGCGATGGCAATACAGCGCTCTATTGCCTGATTGATCGCACTCGCCGCGATCGAGGGGTTTTGATTGTAGAAATCCTCTTCCGGTTTCAGATAGTGCATTTCGTACCCTTTTTTTAACCGTTTCATCACGCAAAATACAACCGGGGCTTTGGTCCTGGCTGCTAGCTTCCCCAGCAATGTCATAGTGCAAGCAGGTGTACGAAATAAGGGTGCGAAAATGCCGAACTCCCGGTCAGGCTCCTGATCGGGCAGTATCCCGACGATTTTGCCTTCCGACAGATTGCGGAGAATCGTTCTCACACCTGAACCGCTGGCAGGCGCGAATTCACCACCGAAACGTGTGCGCGCATGACAGATGATCGGATCCATAGCACGTGAGCGGGAAGGGCGGTACATGCTGACCATCGGATATCTCGCGCCGATGTAAATGGCGATCAGTTCCCAGGCGCCGATATGGGGGCTTGCGAGGATCAGGCCGCGATTCTCGGACAGGGCATCGTCCAGCACGCGTTGATTTTTAATGCCGGTCACGAGATCGCAAAGCCTGTCTTGCTGCCAGTGCCACAGAGCACCTGTTTCAAACAACGCCTTCCCGGTCTGAATAAGACTTTCGCGCCCAATGTGTTCACGCCATTGAGGTGACTTGTCCGGATAACACAAATCGAGATTGACTTTCGTGATGGCGCGGGCTTTGGTGGGGAGTGTCCAGGCCAGGACGCCGATGAATTTGCCCAGCGCATGCTGGACAGATAAAGGCAAAAGAGAAAGCAAGCGTAAGCTGCCGTTGATCAATTCCGCTTTCAATGTTTTCTTACCCGGACCGAAATCGCAAAGCCGTTAAACGGCTTTGCAGTGCGTACGACGGGCGTGGCCGAGGGCCTCATCCAGTCCTGCTGCCATCACCGGTTTCAGTGTTGACAGCAGGCTTTTGAACAGGCGTTTATTGGCATGTTCTTCGGCGGCCAGCAGAGATTTCATATGTTGACGTTGCGTCGGCATCGCAAAGCAAGCCGGACAACTATCCTGAACGACCGGCAGTTTTGCCGTACGAGCGAAATCCCTGGTTTGCCGCTCACGCACGTAGACGAGCGGTCTGATGATTCTCAGGTCTTTAGCATCGTTGAGGTAATGGGCTTTCATGGTACGAATCTGGCCTCCATGGAATGCGGACATGAGAAAACTTTCCGCCAGGTCGTCCAGGTGTTGACCCATGGCGATAACATTGTATCCCTCTTCCCTGGCGACACGGTAGATGATGCCGCGTTTAATCCGGGAGCAGAATGCACAAAAGGAGTTGTTATTCATGTGTTTTTGCGCAAGCTTCTCCATCGCTTCCTCGATATAGAAGTAATCGGTTCCAAACCCTTGCAGATAGGGTTTGAGCGGAGAAGGGTCGAAAGTCTTGATCATCGGATCCAGAGTCACCGCGGCTATATCGAAATGAATAGGCGCGCAACGTTTAAAATGACGCAAAACATGCAGCAATGAAAGAGAATCCTTACCGCCGGATAAGGCCAGCAGAACTCTGTCGCCATGGTGCAGCATCCGGAAATCGTGAATCGCCCGACCGACCTGGCGGAGTACGGTTTTTGGGATCAGGGGACTGGGTGTTTTATTCATGGATGGGAGGGTAGCGCCAGTGCCGCGCTTGAGCAAGTATGATCCTATGGTTTGAAGGCAAAAAAAAGCCCCGGCTTCCTGGCTGGGGCTAATCGTCCTTGAAGCTGTAGGCGACACGGTCTGTAACCTAGTGATTATCCCTACTCACAAACTCCTGTCAGACGGGCGAATCCCTGGCCTGGTCCTGAGCGATAAATGAGTCCGTAACCGCTGTTATAGTATCTCTGTTCTCGGTATAGATTGATGCGAGGAAAAACCACTTCAGTGTGTAGGAAATATCTGAAAATATTGTAGAAATAATCCTACACAGTGGCTTTTCCGTTCATTCACAAGATAATAGAGTTTCTATGATAGGTTTAATTCAAAGAGTTAGCAGTTCTTCAGTTGTTGTCGAGGGAGAAACCATAGCACAAATCGATCGAGGATTAACGGTTTTGTTGGGGATAGAGCGCAAGGACGACGAGAAATCCGCGGATAAACTGTTAAATAAGATATTGGCTTACCGGATATTCGAGGATGATAAGGGATATATGAACCTCGGACTCCGGCAAATCGGCGGAGATCTTCTCCTGGTCCCCCAGTTTACCCTGGCGGCGGATACCAACAGTGGATTAAGACCGGGATTTTCCACCGCCGCCGCGCCTGAAAGCGCTGAAGAGTTGTTTCACTATACGGTATCCCGGGCAAGATCGGCGCATGGCGTCGTTGAGTCCGGCCGCTTCGGCGCCCATATGCAGGTGCAGCTGATCAACGATGGCCCGGCGACCTTTTGGTTGCAGGCACGCTGAACCCGAACTTATCAAGTGGACGGACTACTAGCCCATAAGTCGGATTGAAAGTGTCTGTATTTTTCGCAAACTATGGGCTTAAAACCAGTGAGTGAAATGATGAATAAAACTCTTGCCGTCCTTGTCATGCTGATGCTGTTATCTGCGGCTCGGCCAATTGTTGCGCTTGAACAGGGTGATCTTGAAAGAGAAAGGCGTCTGCGCGATGAAATCGTCGATATGATTTTCGATGGAGAGGCTATTACCTTAAGCACAGCCGACTTGGACTTTCTGGGTATTCTGACAGAGGCCGATTCGGCTAAAGCGGGTGTGATTATACTCCATGGGCGCGGATTTCATCCTGATTGGCAAGAGGTGGTCAATCCGCTTCGGGTCGGCTTGGTCGAGCATGGATGGACGACGCTGAGCCTGCAAATGCCTGTTCTGGAAAAAGATGCCACGTATTACGACTATGTGCCCTTATTCGATGCGGCAATACCGCGGATAGAAGCCGGTATCGCGTATTTGCGCGAGCTGGGCCTGGAGAAAATGATACTGATCGCACACAGCTGTGGCGTGCATATGGCCATGCACTGGATAGATGTTAAGGGAAGTGATGAAATTGATGCCTATATCGGCCTTGGAATGGGAGCCACCGACTACAGGCAATACATGGCTAAGCCCTTTCCTCTGGATAAAATTTCGGTTCCCGTTTTCGATTTATACGGCGAAAACGATTTTCCAGCGGTGCATAAGATGGCGCCGGATCGATCAGGCATGATCAAACAGGCCGGCAACCCGCATTCCGCGCAGAAAATGCTGGCCGGCGCGGATCATTATTTTACCGATTCGGGAGAGGCTTTGCTGACCGAAGTATCTGGCTGGCTGGCGGGATTGAAGTTTTAAGAGTCTGTCCAAATTCTCTCCGTCTGCCGCGGATTCGCTGAATTAGGCAGCGGTCTATTAACAGGCTCCGGCATTCGGTGTATGCTTAACCGTTTTGGTTGATGTCCTTATTCGGAGCCGGGAATGACTGCACGAACCGCAGAGGTGAGCCGTAAAACGCTGGAAACCAACGTTCGGGTTAAATTGAATCTGGATGGCAGCGGGCTGGGCCGCTTTGCCACCAAAGTTCCGTTCCTCGATCATATGCTGGAGCAGATTTCCCGCCATGGAGTAATCGATCTGGACATTGAGTGTGACGGAGATGTACAGATCGATGATCACCATAGTGTTGAAGATATAGGTATCAGCCTTGGCGTGGCTTTTAATAAAGCATTGGAGGATAAACGCGGTATTGCCCGTTATGGGCATGCTTATGTGCCACTCGATGAGGCATTGTCCCGCGTGGTGATCGATTTTTCCGGTCGTCCGGGCTTGCATTTTTTCTGTGAATTCAAGCGTGACCGCGTCGGCAGTTTCGATGTGGATCTGGTGGTTGAATTTTTTCAGGGATTCGTCAACCACGCCAATGCCACCGTGCATATCGACAATATCCGGGGGCACAACGAGCACCATAAAATCGAGACGATCTTCAAAGCCTTCGGCCGTGCGCTGAGGGCGGCGGTGGCCAGGGACGAGCGTCAGAGCGGCGTAACTCCGTCCACCAAGGGATCCCTATAGATTCATGCAGCGTATTACCGTTATCGACTACGGCATGGGTAATCTGCGTTCCGTTTCGAAAGCGCTTGAGCATGTGGTGGCTGCGGATACCGAGGTGCGGGTCAGCTCGGATAGATCGTTGATCGCCGAAAGTGACCGGATTGTCTGTCCCGGCCAGGGTGCGGCAATGGATTGCATGCAGCAATTGCGTGAACACGCCATGGATAAAGCCGTGGTAGATTCGATACGCGGGGGCAAGCCCTTTTTGGGTATATGCATGGGTTTGCAGGTTTTACTCGGTGAGAGTGAGGAAAACGAAGGTACCGAGTGCCTGAATATCCTTCCCGGAAAGGTCCGTCGGTTTACTCAGCCTTTGACCGACACCGATAGCGGAGAAAAATTGAAAGTACCGCATATGGGATGGAGCCGGGTGGAGCAGATCCGGGCGCATCCTTTATGGAAAAACATAGATAATGGGGCGAGATTTTATTTCTGTCACAGTTACTACGTGGAACCGGCAAACTCCGATTTGACGATCGGGCGCTGTGTTTACGGACAAGCATTTTCAGCGTCCCTTGCACGGGAGAATATATTCGCCTGCCAGTTTCATCCGGAAAAAAGCGCCAGAGACGGGTTGCAGCTGTTGCGAAATTTTTCATTGTGGGACGGTATGGCCTGAGTCGGTAGATGTGTATTATTGAAGCGTTTCATTCCTTACGGCCTGTATTGCTCCGTGTTCTGATCCAGACACGCCAGGCTTGATATAATTCCCGGATTCAGACACTCATGTTATTGATTCCAGCGATAGATTTAAAAAAAGGTCAGTGCGTGCGCCTGCGCCAGGGGCGTATGGACGACGATACTGTTTTTTCCGATGATCCGATTTCGGTGGCAGGGCGTTGGCTGGATTCTGGGGCCAGGCGTTTGCATATGGTCGATCTGGACGGAGCTTTTGCCGGACAGCCGAAAAACGCGGAAGTCGTGCGGTCCGTGCGCCAGGCCTATCCCGAATTGCCCGTGCAAATCGGCGGCGGCATCCGCAACCACGGCATTGCCGAGGCTTATATCGACGCCGGCGTCTCGTTCATTATAGTCGGAACTCAGGCCGTTAAAAAACCTCAGTTCGTAAAGCAACTCTGTCACTCGTTTCCCGGACAGGTGATCGTCGGGCTGGATGCGCGCGACGGCCTGGTGGCAACCGAAGGCTGGGCGGAAGGCTCTGACGCGCGCGCGGTGGAGCTGGCAAAACGATTCGAAGGTGCCGGGGTTGCAGCTATTGTATACACCGATATCGCACGTGACGGCATGATGCAAGGCGTAAATGTCGAAGCCACCCGCGAATTGGCGGAAGCAATCGATATCCCTGTCATAGCCTCAGGGGGAGTGAGCCACTTTACGGATATTGAAAAATTATGCGAGGTGGCGGGCAGCGGTATCAGCGGCGCCATTATTGGCCGCGCCCTCTACGAGGGGACGATCGATCTGGCGTCCGCCCAGGCATCGGCGGACGAGTTAACCGGGGGCTGATATGGGTCTGGCCAAGCGAATCATCCCTTGCCTGGATGTGGACGAAGGACGTGTTGTCAAAGGTGTGCAGTTTATCGATATTCGTGATGCCGGAGATCCGGTGGAGGTCGCCCGCAATTATGACCGCCAGGGAGCGGACGAAATCACCTTTCTCGATATTACCGCAAGCTCGGATGACCGGGACACCATCGTCCACGTGGTTGAGGAGGTGGCTTCCGAGGTCTTTATTCCACTGACCGTGGGAGGCGGAATCCGCAAAGTGGAAGATGTGCGATTAATGCTGATGGCAGGGGCGGATAAGGTCGGAATCAATACCGCGGCGGTTTTCAGGCCCGAGCTGGTTGCCGAGGCCGCCGATAAGGTAGGGTCACAGTGTATTGTCGTGGCAATAGATGCGAAGTCGGTGCATAAGGATCGGGAGCCTGCCCGCTGGGAGATTTTCACCCACGGAGGGCGCAAGCCGACCGGCCTGGACGCGGTGGAGTGGGCGGCTAAAATGGAACAGCTGGGTGCCGGGGAAATCCTCTTGACCAGTATGAACCGGGATGGCACCAAATCCGGATTTGATCTGCAACTGACCCGGGCCATCACCGACGCGACCGGCATCCCGGTGATCGCTTCCGGGGGGGTGGGCACGCTTGATCATTTGTGCGATGGCGTGATTGAAGGCGGGGCTGATGCGGTCCTGGCCGCGAGTATTTTTCATTTTGGCGAATACACAGTCGGCCAGGCCAAGCAGCGTATGCGGGAGCGTGGCATAGAGGTGCGTCTGTAATGAGCGAAACTGATTGGCGGAGGTGAGCCGGTGTCGACTGAATGGATGGCCGATATAGCCTGGAACGACCAGGGACTTGTCCCTGTGATTGCCCAGGATGTATACGACAATAGTGTCCTTATGATGGCATGGATGAATGCGGAGGCGCTTAGCTTAACGGTGGAAACGGGAAATGTCGTGTATTATTCGCGTTCGCGGAAAAAGCTTTGGCGAAAGGGTGAAACCTCCGGAAACGAACAAAAATTGCATGCACTGCATTTGGATTGCGATAATGATGTGTTGCTCGCCGTGGTGGAACAAAAAGGTGGCATAGCCTGTCATACAGGAAGAAAATCCTGTTTTTTCAGGCAATTAGAGAACGAAAAGTGGCAAAATACGCAGCCCGTGTTAATCGATCCTAAGACATTGTATGGTAGTAAAAAATGAGCCACACCATTCTTGAGCAACTGGCCGACGTAATCGAGCGGCGAAAAAGCGCCGACTCGCAATCGTCTTATGTTGCCGGGCTTTTTGCCGAAGGCGACGATGCCATATTGAAAAAGGTGGGTGAGGAAGCGGTTGAGGCTATACTCGCCGCGAAAGAAGGTGATATAGATCATCTGATCCACGAAACGGCGGATTTATGGTTTCATACTCTGGTGATGTTATCGAGTAAAAATCTGAATCCGCAGGATGTACTGAACGAACTGAGCCGGCGTTTTGGGCTTTCCGGACTGGAAGAAAAGGCGTCGCGAACTGAATCGAAATAAGAGGTTATAGACTTATGATGCCGAGTATCCCACAACTGTTGATCGTGCTGGTGATCATCGTGCTTATTTTTGGAGCAAAACGTTTGCGCAACCTGGGTTCGGATCTGGGGGCGGCTGTCAAAGGTTTTAAGTCCGCCGTCAAGGAGGAGGGAGATGCCGAAGATCAGGCAAAGCTCGACGACAAGGCAGAGCGGGTTGCCGAGCCGGAAACATCGCAGTCCGATAAAGAAAAAGTTTAACTCATTGACATCTGATTGATTCGCCGTGTTTGATATCGGATTTTGGGAAATCCTGTTGATCGGTGTGGTATCGCTACTGGTCATAGGCCCGGACAAGCTGCCCGAAGTTGCGCGCACCGTCGGTCGTTGGGTGGCTAAAGTCCAACGCTTTGTCGCGGGTGTAAAAGCCGATATCAATTCCGAACTGGAGTCCGGCGAGCTTCGAAAGCTGCTTGGCGATCAGGAAAACCAAATCCGCGAGTTAAAAGATATGGTCAAAGATGCAAGGCGCGGCTTCGAGTCCAGCGCCAAAGAAGCAGGTACACTGGCGCAACAAAGCCTCGACGAAATGAAGACAAGCGTGGAATCGGCGGATCAGCCTCCAGCTTCACCGACAAACGAAATCGAAAAAACCATGAACTCCGACACATCCAATGAGCGCGTCAGCTGATCCCAACGACAACGGCGGACAGGAACAAGGTTTTCTCTCACATTTAATAGAATTGCGGGACCGCCTGTTGCGTATGGTGTTGGTGGTGGGTGTTTGTTTTCTCTGCCTGTTTCCCTTTTCCGACAATATCTACGCGCTTCTTGCCGATCCATTATTGCAACACTTGCCCGACGGCAGCAGCATGATTGCGATCGATGTGGCTTCCCCGTTTCTGATTCCGTTCAAACTGGTGCTGATGCTATCGGTGTTTATCGCCGTGCCTTATATACTTTATCAAGCGTGGGCTTTTGTCGCTCCGGGTTTGTATAAACACGAACAGCGCCTGGTGCGGCCTTTGCTGGTGTCCAGTACGATATTATTTTATGCCGGTGTCGCCTTTGCGTATTTTGTCGTCTTTCCGCTGGTGTTCGGGTTTTTTACCAGTATCGCACCTGAAGGTGTGGAAGTCAGTACCGATATAGGACGGTATCTGGATTTCGTTATTACCATATTCTTTGCATTCGGTCTTGCCTTTGAAGTGCCCATAGCCACCATATTGCTGGTGATGACCGGGGTGACCACGCCAAAGGATCTCGCCGCAAAACGCCCGTATTTTATTGTCGGGGCTTTTGTGATCGGCATGTTTCTTACGCCCCCGGATATCATTTCGCAGACCTTGCTCGCCCTGCCCATGTGGTTGCTTTTCGAGTTGGGGATTTTCTTTTCGAAATTTTTCATTCGGCGGACAAAGGAAGCGGGTGAGGCACGGGACCGAATGTACGAAGGCGGCGGCGCCAGCCCCGCAGCTGCCGCGACTCTGGTGGGGGAGGCGTCGAGTTCGGCAGATAATCCCCGGGCGGCGCATGGATCGACACCGGACGCCCGGACTCCCGATCATGAGATACTGGAAGAGGATGATTACCGGGCTTTGTCCGAAGAAGAGCTCGATGCCGAACTGGATCGTATTGAGGCCGAAGAGCAGGACAAGGAAGATAAAGAAAGCGGGAAAAAAACGTGAATCTCCAAAGACTGGCGGTAAACCGTCGATAATTTGAGCATCTGATCTAAACTATTCAACATCATGAGCACTGCAAATTCTCTCGCCCCCCGTCGGCCGACAATACTGATCATCATGGATGGCGTCGGGCACAATCCGTCCCGCAAGCACAATGCGATTGCACTGGCCAAAACACCCCGGCTGGATGAACTCTATGCAAAATATCCGCTGACGGTACTGGAAGCGTCCGGAAATCCCGTCGGTCTGCCCGACGGGCAGATGGGAAACTCTGAAGTCGGGCATCTGACTCTGGGTTGCGGGCATATAGTGCGTCAGGATCTGGTCAAAATCAGTGACGCGATCGCGGACCGCAGTTTTTTTGAAAACCCCGTTCTCAGGCAACAAATGCAAGCCTGCAAACGTGATCAAGGCGCCCTGCATTTACTCGGACTGGTCTCCGATGGCGGTATCCACAGTCATTTGGACCATTTACTGGCATTGATAGAAATGGCACGCGACCATGGTGTCCGGCCATTGTTGCACATGATTACAGATGGGCGGGATACCGCCCCCAACTGTGCGACTCGATTTCTCGATGCAGTCGAGCCGGCACTGGAGACAGCCGGCGGTGCGATCGTCACCATAACGGGCCGTTATTTTGCAATGGACAGGGACAATCGGTGGGATCGGGTAAAAATCGCCTGGCAGGCGATTGTTGAAGGTGAGTGCCGCCAGGCGGACAATGCGCGGGAAGCCATTGAATCTGCCTGGGCCGCCGATCAGGCGGATGAATTTATAAAGCCCGTCAGGTTGCCGGGATATGGAAAACCCAAGCCCGGCGATCAATTCATGTTTTTCAATTTCCGCAACGACCGGCCACGGGAACTGACCCAGGCACTGGCATTGAGCCCGTTTGAAGGATTTGACCGGGGTGATGAATTCCGCTGTTTTCCAATGACGACCATGACGGAATACGAATCCGGTTACAATCTGCCAGTCGTTTTCGACAAGGAGTCGCCGAAGGTGACTCTGGGTGAGCTGATTGCCAAGGCGGGAATAAAACAATATCACAGCGCCGAAACCGAAAAGTATCCGCACGTGACTTTCTTCTTCAACGGTGGCCGTGAACTGCCGTATACCGGGGAAGACCGGGAAATGGTTGATTCCCCGAAAGTCGCTACCTACGATTTACAGCCACAGATGAGTGCCTATGAATTGTGTGACCTTATCAATGCCGCTATCCGAAAGCGACGATACGGGTTCATCGTCTGCAATTTTGCAAACGGCGATAT
Source organism: Granulosicoccaceae bacterium (assembly GCA_965222695.1). Lineage (GTDB taxonomy): Bacteria > Pseudomonadota > Gammaproteobacteria > Granulosicoccales > Granulosicoccaceae > UBA7957. Next base: position 89,054 of record OZ244967.1, read on the forward strand.
GGTGGGTCATACCGGCGTTCGCGACTCGGTGATTCAGGCGGTAGAAGTATTGGATGAGGTGGTTGGAAAAGTTATCGAAGAGGCCCAGGAGCACGATTATTCGGTGGTTCTGACTGCCGACCACGGAAACGCTGATCTAATGGTCGATCCCATTAGCGGTACACCGCACACCCAGCATACTGTCTATCCCGTCCCCTGCTTAGTTGTGGATAAATCTCAGTGGCGCCTGTCCACCGGTGCCGGACTGTCCGCCGTCGCACCGACGGTTTTACAACTGATGGGACTTGAGCAGCCCCCGGAAATGACAGGAAAATCCCTGTTAATCGAGGAACTGGGGAAAGCTTAGGGCTAGTTCACATTCATTTTCAACTGGAAAAACATCACCGCGTTATTGTGTTCACCATTGTAGTCAATTTCCGGTGAACCGCTGATATTCAGTACGGTGTTTTTAGTGAGGGAAATTTCCACCGCAGGCAGGGGTACGATTTTTGTCTGTGGCTCTGTGTCCAGGTGATATTGTTTGTGGAGAACCGTCGCGCCGATCAGAAATCGGACATCCCGGGTTAACATTCGCTTTTTCTGGGTCGCGTAGTTCACACCGACGTAGGCGGCTTGGCTGCCGAAGCTGTCCGAAAAGGTACCCAAATGCCAGCCGATCCCGCTCGATGGCGAGTACTCCCAACCTACACCGGGAACAATAGCATTTCTGTCTTTGATATTTTCAAAATGCAAAGCCACTGTGTTGAGAACAAAAAACTCATCCTTGGCGTTGGCTTGCGCGATGTAGAGTCCTGTGCCCAACGCGCCGAACAGCGTCATTTTTACAATTCTTTTTATCATGTTCGATGATCCCGATATTATTGTTGTGTGTGTTAACAAAACCGGAGCAGCGCATGCGCCGATTTATTGACGAGCTATGCTAATCGGCTGCAAGTGACCTTGCAAATTCCTCGGGTATTTGGAATTAATCGTTGCGAAACAAAGAGATATATAAAGAAAAAGGAAATGACAAATTAATGTCGTAAAGTGGGTTTGTGTTCTAAGTGATTAAAAATTAGGAATTTACTAAGGAGTAATTCTATTGACTGCAAAGCCTGTGATCCTGTTCAAGCTTCAGGGAAAAATAATCTTTTCGGATGTAGAATTATCAATGAACCGGCCGATTTTCAGGGTCTCGACAGCAAATCCCGAATGGCCGGCAGCATGCGTTTAACCGACTCCCGACCTTCCGCAATCGACTCTGCTGCGGAGTCATAATCCATAAATCCGAACTGACCCAGACTGGGACTGAGCAAAATATCCGGTGGATCTCCGGCCATGCGGCTACGTGTAATTCGATCCTGCATGATGTTGATCGAACCTATCATCACATCCGTGTAACTGGGGTTTTCGTCTTCGCTGTTGAACGTTTTTTCAAGATAACCGGCAGCACTTTTTTGCAAAGATGCCGGTAACCAATCGCCGGTCAGGTTTTCCAGGGCCATGCGCCGGGCCATTTTGGATTCCTGTTTGCGTGATTTGCGTTTACCCGCGAGTCTGCTGTTGAGATTCACCGCAATAATAAAATCCGCGCCCAGTGCGCGACAGGCCGATACGGGAACGGGGTTGACCAAACCGCCATCCGTCAACCAATTTGCCCCGCGTTTTACCGGTGAAAACAGGCCTGGCTGAGCGAAGGAAGCACGCATGGCGCGTAACAGAGAGCCGGTTTTAATCCATACCTCACGGCCGGTATAAAGCTCGGTAGCGACTGCGATATAGTCTACGGACAGATTCTGGATCTGATGATCATTAAAATTTTCCTTCAGTTTATTGACCACCCGCTCCCCTTCGATGATTCCGCCCCGGCCGAATGAAATATCCATCAGGGAAACTATGTCTTTCCAGGTTAAAGATTCTGTCCACTTTCTGAGCTGTTCCAGTTGACCGCAGGCATAGGCGCCGCCGACCAGCGCTCCGATTGAGGATCCGCAAACGATTTGCGGAATAATCCCGTTTTCCAATAGTGCTGAAAGTACCCCAATGTGCGCCCACCCTCGAGCGCCGCCGCTGCCCAAGGCGACAGCAATTTTAGCCCTGCTCATCGATTATTTTCCTGATATTGAACAGCCGAATTCTATAGTAAAATTCCGGGAAAAGAAGAACACCATCATCCGAATAAGTCGAGCGAGATCCCGAATGGAACCATCGCCTCGTTGGATCCGGACACCTTAGTGAGGGTAGCCAAGTGACACAGTCAATGAAAATGATCGCGTTTGCAGTCAAGACGGAATCTTAGTCATGGAGTTTATTCGGCAATACCTGGATGCGGGTATCTTTTCCATACTGGGCTTGATGAGTTTTCTTGCACTGGCCTACAGTATCGAACGCACACTTCACTACCGCAAGATCCGGCTGGAAGATTATCCGCAACTGGAAAGTTTGAAATTGGATTTAAGCAAAGGGCTGCCCGTTATAGCGACGGTGGCGTCCAACGCCCCCTACGTAGGACTGCTGGGTACGGTTTTCGGCATTATGCTGACTTTTTACGATATCGGGCAGGGAGGGCAGATCGATACCAAAACGGTGATGGTCGGTTTGGCATTGGCGCTGAAGGCAACGGCACTCGGGCTGTTTGTGGCTATACCGTCGATGATTTTTTACAATGCCTTGGTGGCGAAAGCGGAAGCTCTGCAGTCAAAATGGAAAATCGCCTGGCGGCAAAACGGTGATTGAGCAATGCAAAAATTCGATAGTATTAATGTTATTCCCTTCATCGATATTATGCTGGTGTTGCTCGCGATTGTGCTGACGACCGCAACTTTTCTCGCCAGTGGTCAGTTGGATATCACCTTACCTCCATCAAGTGTGGAATCCGGTCCTCGGCAGTCAAATGTCTTGGAAATTGCCATCGACAGAAATGAAGCGTTCTTTTTGGACGGTAAGGCGAAGTCACTGGAACAAATCGAACGACACTTGTTGACTGCGCCCAAAGACGTGCATATCACTTTATATATCGATGAAACAGTTGCCTTTCGCAGCTTTGTTACGCTGATCGAAATGTTGAAGGATCTGGCTTTGGATCAGGTGTCGATCATTACGCGGAAAAATCAGTGAACGCTAAGCTTGTGGGATTTTCGGCATCCTCTGTGGTGCATGCCGCGTTTCTTTATCTTTTGCTTCAGACCTCGCAACATGACTTCCAGAGTGAACCGCAAACAACGTCTGTGTCCCAGATTCTACAGCTGTCAATGTTTAACAGCCCGGTGCTAAACGCCGTACCGACAAGTGCTGAAACGCCTGATCGAGAAAAGCCACCAGCCATGGATGGGCCATCGGAAAACGTCATTACAGATAATCACGCAGACAATTTTCCGAAGAGACAAAACGCTGATAAACAGATTCCACGCAAGCATCAGCCACGCACGCAAAAGGTTCGTCAGAAGCCCTTGGATAAGCCTGAGAAAAAACGGCCGGTTGTAAAGAAGCAAAAATCTCGGCCGGGGGAATCCACTGTACAAGCCGGAAAGAAATTAGAGCCGGTTCGGGACGTGTCTGTTGAATCCTCTTCGATACAGGCAGATCCGGTCGTGCCGGTAGACCGCCCTGAAAAGCCGGCCCAGGCATCGTCGACAACTCGTTTCAACGAAATTGTGGACCTATATAAAAGTGGCGTAAGGGCGGAAATTCTGAAAAACAGATCCTTTCCCCGCCAGGCGAAAAGAAAGCGTCTCGAAGGTACGGCAGTTGTCGGATTCCGGATTTTGCAAGACGGGACAGTTGATCAACTGGGTATAGTCAAAAGCTCCGGGTACGACATACTCGACGGTGCTGCCTTAAAAGCGGTACAAAAAGTCAGGCGATTCGATGCGTTTCCCCCACCGATAGAAAAACCGTTTTGGGATTTTGAAATCCAGGTGAGTTTCAAGCGATCCTGAACCCTTTTTTGCTGATTTTTACCCGCCAGCATCCATTACCAGTCTGTATATAAATAGTAATAGTGAAATCACAAATTTGTGCTAGCTTTACAACAAGGCTGTAAAAAGTTGTTACACAAAAGCAACAAATGCAGGATTTCAAATTAAGGTTATCGCAACGACGATAAATTGGCGTTATGATGTGCACAAAGAAATGGCTTGTGCAGCAGTGCCAAATAACACCAACTTTTATAGAGCATATATGGAATACACTTTCTGTTGTGATTTCACTGGCTTGGGGCAGAGCTGATGGAAATTCGTCAAATAGTGACTGTTGCGCTGTTTATGTTTGCCGCCGCCATCATGAAGAATGCCATGCCCGGGCAACTCTTCACCAGTGAGAGCGTGGACACGCTGGTGGTCGGTGAAAGCTCTGCCGGGGAAAATCCTGCCCGACCGGAAATTCTGGCGGCTGTTCCGAAAGAACTGCTGGATCAAGCCAATGGATTGATATCCAAGCAAAAACCCGAGCTGTCCGAATCACCGAAACCGGCCACTGAAACCGTTCCGGTTCCCGGCTCTTTGATAGCACTGGTGGTCGCGGCGCTGGGGCTTGTATCCGTGGCCAGAAGGCCGGTTGTCTAGGGGTCGTTCTCTCAATCCCAGCCTATGCCAGTTGAAGCAAACAAGTGCCAGACAAGGCATGAGAAGCACGGTTTGGTCATTCCAAATTAGCGACGAATAACACCGTATGGTGCTTGTTTGCACGCCTTGGTTTCACAAAGAGTCCATACTGCCCGCGCATGAATTACCCGGATTGATGTCAACAGGGCTTTACCAAACAATTTCTTCAACAGCTTCCATTGCTTTTTGGCAGGGTAAGGTAAGGTTTTCACTCACCGCCTGCAAATGGGGTTAAACTACACCGCAATCCGATTTTGGCCCTATAAGTCCCTGGCATAGAGTCGAGTTTTAGTCTATCTTTTTTCAATAGTTTATAACACTGTCTGAATGTAGTTTCATGCTGATGCTCAGGGCTATGCGGCGGTCGGGAATCCATGCGCTATGAATTCATTTACATACCGATAAAAGACATTCTTTAGGACACTGAGTAATGCCCGGTTTAAACATTCAGACAATCATTCTGACACTATTGGTCTTATTGATTTTTCCGCATCAGGAAGTAATTTCAGAGGTGGAAGCCGGGCAGCGATTGGAAGCAATTGAACTGCCCGATAAGGCGAGGGTGACGGAAGATTCCGGCTCCGGACAAATTGGATATTCGCGCGCGGTGGATGAGCCTTCGGGAGTGATTCAAGCTGCTCGGGAGGATGGTATCGCAAAGAGCCCGATTTTATTGGTTCCCATGGTCCTGGCTGCACTGGCGCTGGTCGCAGTCTCGCGGCGAAAAGAGCGGAAATAATGAGTGGTATGTTGTATAAAAACCACATAATTAGGTTAAAAATTTGACAACAATACAATGCTGTTAACAAAAAGAACCATTTTGCTTTTTGTCAATCAGGAGCTTCAGAAACCCCGGAGCAAGCACCAGCAATCACTTCTGTAAAGGCAGGAGTCAGGTAACATCGGTAAGGTGTTAAATCATGGCCTTTACGGGAATGACATTGTTCGGAGCTTTCCTGACTGAAATTGAAAAACTGTAAAGTGATTGATTCTGAATCTTTCCCTCAACTATGTGATAATGAAGGGTAATTTCAGAAGTTCATCTTTGACTAAGGCGACAACGTCCGGACCTGTATTTAGGAGCTGATTTCAAATGTCCAGAATAATAAGCTTTCACAAGCCTGAAACGCTGACCAGGGAAGTGCGTAAATCGGGTCGCATGGGGTTGCTCATTGCTTGGTATCTAGGGGCTTTGTTGCTGTGGTCGATGGTGCCGACTCAGTCGACAGCCCAGCAACTTGGAGGTGTCGAATATCAGATTGGGCCGGAAGATGTTTTACACATCTCCGTTTGGAAAGAGCCGGATCTTGACAGGGAAGTATTGGTCAGGCCCGACGGTGGTATTTCCTTTCCGCTTGTGGGGGATATTCAGGTTTCCGGCCGGACACCGCTCGAAGTTCAGAACGAAATCAAATCCCGGATTGACCGGTTTGTTCCCGATGCCGAGGTAACCGTATCAGTAACAAAAATATCCGGTTATACGATATTCGTTCTTGGAGAGGTCAAGGAGCCCGGGCAGTTTACACTCGGCCGCTATGTGGATGTCGTCCAGGCACTGACCTTAGCCGGAAGTCTTACCCCTTATGCCAATGCCGACAATATCAAAATTCTCAGGCGGGTAGCCGGAAAGGAAAGTGTGTTTAAATTTGACTACGGCGATATTAAAAGCGGCCGGAATTTGAAACAGAATATTATTCTGCAAAGTGGTGATGTTGTGGTTGTCCCTTAACCAGGCTCTGGAATCCGTGGCTGCTACCGGATATACGAGCGGTCCTGGTTTTGGGAGTTTAGCGGGAATAATTTACATATCCAATGGTATTAGTTCTCAGGCAAGTCGATCGGATTCGCTTATTGTGATTTGAGCAGTTGCCCGCCGCAGCATCATTGCCTGCGAAGGGCGAATTTATAGGTTTTACAAACTTCGTTGACGGCGATTCTGCAACAATTTCGGGTATCTCCCGGCTCTATTGGGAATGACGGTGACATGGCATTGAACAGAGTGAATTCTTCACAATCCTTCGTTGAATCTATAATGCGTTGTAAGTTTCTCATTGTTGGCTTATTGATGACGCTGCCGGTGCCTCTGTACGCCGATGCGTGGGTGCTGGAGCCTTCGATCACCCTGGATCTCGGATATGACGATAATCACGATATGGACGTAACTGATCCGATTCAGGTTGGGGTATCCAAGGTAACGGGGGAACTGGCTTTACGTCGTTTGTCCGAAGCACATTTCTTCCGGGGTGGTTTGCTCGTCGATGCGATCAGCTATCATGGTGACGACCGAATTGATCCGAACTCAAATCAAGTGTTGTATTTTGCAACAACTTTCACTCGCCCCAGATTGCGCTGGGGAGCCAATTTTCGTTATCGGAGGGACTCTCTGATCAGGGAAGCCGTCTCCTCGACCGACCCCGATGACATTATCACCGTTGATCCCGACCAGGATGCAACGGTTGACCAATTCCTTGATGTGACCCGACAGCGTTTATATGTCAATCCCTTTCTTAAATATAATTACAGCCGGCGCACCGAGCTTGGCGCTGACTATCAGTTAAGCGGCGTCGAACACGATAAAAACGAAGAAGAGGCTGTGAATGTGCAGGATTACAATAACCAGGGGATTAATTTCAGGGCCGCGCACAATCTCACTCCTTTGGATAAAGTCGTCGGAAAAGTCGGCTTCAGTTTCTACAACACGGACATTGCAGAAGGTGACGATGAAACCGAGTTCGAAACCATTTATTACCGCCTCGGATACGAACGATCCTTATCGCAAACTTTTACGGTTGGCGGCGATGTCGGCTACCGGGAAACCGACTTTACGGAAAATCAGGAAGATATAAAGAAAGACGGGCCTGTAGCCAGTCTCTTTGCCGTGAAAACAACCGGATTGACCAAATTTGAGTTGCGTGCGGGTTTGGAACTCTATCCCAGTTCCATAGGTCAGGTGGTTGAGACACGGGAATTGGTGGGCAATGTGACGAGAAATCTGTCCGAGTTGATGGTTTTTTCTCTGCGAAGCCGGTTCTACGAAAACACGGCGATTTCCGGAGACGACACCGTATTTGTAGGAACATCCAGCTCAAGCAACGACAGGCGAAGCATGACGATTCGCCCGGAAATACGCTGGCAGATTGCAAGAGAATGGAGTCTGGGCGCCGCATACCGGTATCGGCGGGAAAAGCTTGAATCCAAGCCCAGCCCGGCCGAGAGCAACTCGATACTCTTTTCGATTAAATATACAAGGCTATCACCTTTGTCACAATAAGGAATGAATTGCAGGCGGCTGGTCTACAATAGTATAAGATTCATCAGGACTGTATGACATGAGAGAATATCTGGCATTACTGGCGCGAAGAAAATTTTATATACTTATACCCTTCCTGCTGATAATGGGTGCCGGGTTAGCGCTTGCCTATTTATTGCCGCCCGTTTACAAATCCGAAGCGACCATTCTGGTTAAAGATGCCGAAATTCCCACGGATATCATCAAAACGACTGTCACCGGTTATTTGCAACAACGCATTGAGGAAATCAAACAACGCACCTTGACCCGCCAGGGCCTGCTCGGCATTGCCCGGCAAATCGGTTATTACCAGGACCGAAAAGGCGCGCTGCCCTCGGATGACGATATCGTTAGGGATATGCGTAAAAGCATTCTGGTGGAGATGGTGGAAGTACGTGCCAATGAACCAGGCTCTGCGCGAGGTGGTGCCGTGACTGTCGCCTTTACGGTCGCTTTCGAGGCGTCGGACGCGCTGGTCGCTAAACGCGGAGCCAGAGCCATCACCAATCTGTTCGTCGAAGAGAACAAAGCCTTGAGGCAGGGAGCGGTTGCGGGCGTATCGGAATTTTTGGTCGAGCGGGTTCTCAGCGCCAAAAACGCGATAGAAGAAGTGGAGACACGATTGACAGAGTTTAAGAAAATTCATGTCAATGAACTGCCGGAGCAGGTGCAATCGAATCGCATGTTACTCGAACAGACCGAAGCCAAGTTGGAACGTTCGGACGAGGCGATCAGAGAGCTGGAAGACAGGATAGTCACCTTGAGTGGCCAGCTTTCATACACCAACCCTTATAAAGACGTGTTTACCGACGATCAACGCCGTGTACAGACCGGTACCGAAAGATTGAATGTCCTCACCGCAGAATATAAACAAGCTTCCGCCCGTTATTCTCCGGACCATCCGGAGGTGCGCAAATTGCGCCGGGAATTGCAGGCGATGGTTGCGCAGCTGGGTTCAAGCTCCGGAGCGGGCCAACTGCTCAATGAATTGATCAGCGCCCGTGAAGAACTCGCCCGCGCTGAACAACGCTACTCGGCCGCCCATCCTGATGTGCGCCGTCTGAGCACAAAGGTGGCACAGCTGGAACGTGAGTTAAGTGAAGCGGCCGCAACGAGCCCTGCTTCAACTCAGGTAACGGCTGCCGTACGGCCAAGTAACCCGGTTTATGTGAATCTGCAGACCCAGCTGAATAATGTGAAAGCCCAGCTGGCGTCGGAAAATCTCAAGCGGAATCGATTAGCCGCCAAAATCAACGAATATGAAGACCGGGTTATTACAAGTCCCATTGTTGAACAGGATTACCGGGCACTGGTTAATGAACTTGAAGCGCGCAAAGCGACTTACGAGGATCTGAACGAAAAACGCGTAAAGGCTGAGCTGGCCAGTAAGCTTGAAGAGGGCGGCAAAAGTGAACGGTTTGATGTCGTCGATCCGGCTGTTCTACCGAGCAAGCCCTACAGGCCGAATCGCCTGGGTATCAGCCTGTTGAGCTTTATTTTAGCCATAAGCTCGGGAATCGGTATTGCGGCCATAGGCGAATACACCGATAAAACCATCTACGGCTCGAAAGGGTTGGTGGCCGCTTTTGGATCCCAGCCGATCGCTGTCATTCCGAATATACCGGAAAGAGAACAAACGGCCAATGTGACCGCTCGGGTGGCACAGGGCTTGGCAACAGCCATAGTCATAGTGCTTATAGCGTCTGCCGTATTGTTTATTTATCAAATGAATAAGCCAAACCCAGGCACGACTGCAGGCAATGCATCCAATGTAACGCAGGCTCAATAAGCCAGGGCAGTATTTTTGTAGCGAATATCGGGGAGCGCGACGATGGATAGACTATCTAAGGCATTGGAGCTGGCAAAAGACAAGAAATCCACCAAGAGCCAGGCACCTGTGAGTTCTGTTCCGGCCGATATAAGCGATGTTCGCGTCATCAAAGTACCCCACGCGGTTCTGAGGCGTAATCGTGTGGTTACGACTCTGGAAGACGGCCGGATAGTCGATTCCTACAAGCTGCTGCGCACCCGGGTACTTCGAGCCATGCAGCAAAATGGCTGGAATACACTGGGTGTCACCAGCGCCGGACCAAATGTCGGAAAAACGCTGACTTCGGTCAATCTGGCGATCAGCATTTCTCTTAAAGATAATTTATCCGCGATGGTTGTGGATACGGATTTAAGGCGTCCCAGCGTACACAGTATTTTCGAAATCAATCCTGATTTCGGACTGGAAGACTATTTGGCAGAACACTCGTCAATTCAATCACTGCTGATCAATCCGGGTATAGCACATTTTTCTGTGCTGCCCAACAAAGGCAGCCGGGAAGGGACATCATCGGAGTTGCTCGCATCTCCGCGCATGTTAAAGCTGGTTGAAGAATTAAAGACCAGCTTCTCGTCTCAAATCGTGGTATTCGACTTACCGCCGGTTCTGGTCGGCGACGATGTGGTTGCTTTCGCCCCGCATCTGGATGCTGTTTTGATCGTCATAGAGGATGGCAAAACCCAGACACCTGAGCTCACCCATACCTTCGAGCTGCTCAGCGAGATTAATATACTCGGTACGGTTATGAATAAATCAAACGACGCATTGAAGAATATGGATTACTATTATTACTGATCACACGCAAGCAGCTAAACGAATTTTTTAGGAAAATCATCTATGTATGAGTCTTTCTACGGGCTTCGGGAGAAACCGTTCATGCTAAGCCCGGACTCCGACTTTCTTTATCTCGGCAAAAGTCATCAGGCAGCCTTATCCAGGCTTGAATATGTATTGATGAGTCAGCCCGGAATATCCATCATCACCGGAGAGTTCGGTTCCGGCAAAACCACCATCATCCGCAAACTGTTCAAAAAGGATTACCCGAATCTGACCGTCGGCCTGGTCGTCAACTCTCTGGTCGAGTCTTTTGAAGAGTTGATGCAGTGGATTCTTTATGCTTTCTCACTCGAATTTGACGGTCTTGGCAAAGTGGCTATGTACGACGCCTTGACCGAATTCCTTGTCAAGCAGTATACCGAGGAAAAGCGCGTAATATTAATCATAGACGAAGCGCAGAATCTGGATGAGAATTGCCTTGAGCAGTTACGGATTCTGGCTAATGTCAATGCCGATAAAAACGAGTTGTTGCAGATAGTGCTGGTGGGCGAGAGCACTTTGCGCGCTACCCTCGAACTACCGGGTCTGAAGTCGTTCGTGCAAAGAGTCGCCGTGGATTGTCATATCGAGAATTTGTCGGCCGGTGAAACCGGTGAATATATCAACCACAGGGTGCTGACCGCCGGCGGGCGACAGCATCTGTTCTCCAAGCAGGCCACGGATTCGATCTGGAGGGCCAGCCAGGGGAATCCACGGATCATTAACACCATATGCGATACGGCGTTGCTCTATGGCTTTGCTGAGCAAAAAAAGCAGATTGACGATAAGCTGATCGATGTGGTTGTTCGAGAAAAACAACGCTCATTGCTGCCCGTGTCGGCCTAGTATATCGGCAACATCACCTGGACAGAGCGCTAGGCATGAATGACGATAAATCCATTTACCCGGAGTTTCCCTGGTTTTTCAATCAGTTTCGCGAGTTAATATAATATTTCGTCTTTAAAATCACTGCATTTTACCGATAAATGTTGGTGATATCGGATAAAAGCAGAGGAAACACTATGAAAGCGGTAGTTTTGGCAGGGGGTTTGGGAACCCGACTGTCTGAAGAGACCTCCCTGAGGCCTAAACCCATGGTTGAGATCGGCGGCCGCCCGATCCTGTGGCATATCATGAAAATCTATTCGAGCCACGGCATTAACGACTTTATTATTTGTTGTGGCTACAAAGGCTATGTAATCAAAGAATACTTTGCCAACTATCTTCTGCACCGCTCTGATGTCACCATCGATGTGCAAAATAACAGTATGGATATACATCAGAATACAGCGGAACCCTGGAGGGTCACTCTTGTCGATACGGGAGACGGCTCAGGAACCGGTGGGCGCCTGCTGCGGGTGAAAGACTATCTGGATGATGAAACGTTTGTGTTCACCTACGGTGACGGTGTATCGGATGTCAATATCGGTGAATTGGTCGAATTTCACAAGCGGCAAAAAACCCTGGCTACCCTGACGGCGGTACAACCGCCCGGACGTTATGGTGCGTTCAAGCTTTCTCAAACGGATGATAAAATTTTAAATTTCCGTGAAAAGCCCAAAGGTGACGGTGCTTGGATCAATGGCGGATTTTTTGCGCTTGAACCCCGGGTTGTTGACTATATTGATCATGACGGTGTTTTCTGGGAAGAAGAGCCCTTATCCCGGATCGCTGAAGATGGCGAACTGTCGGCCTATAAACATCGGGGCTATTGGCAATCGATGGATACACTGAGGGATAAAAACGTGCTTGAGTCCCTGTGGGAAAATAATGAGGCTCCTTGGAAAACCTGGTCCTGAGCAATCTGCAAGCGATCCCAAAAACCCTCTGAGACGATCAGGCGAACGTCAGCGGGTTTTTATATGAATGCGTTTCGAACGGCTTGAATGAAAGTTCTGTATATTTCTTCGCGAATCAATGCACCGGATGGGTCTTCGGTACACGGACGTGCCTTTGTTCGCAACGTCAAAAAGCTCGGCCACGAGATAGAGACTTTTCCCCAAATCAAAAGCATAGGTTATATTCAGGATAAATCCGGTGACGACCGCCGTTCCATAACGGAGAAAATCCAACAGGCCGGGGTGGGGAAAATCATCAAATCGAGAATTCGTCGTCTGGGCCGTTTGGCCTCAGACGGTGTTGATCTGTACGACGGTTTGGCGGAAACGGTCCGTTACTTTTTCGGTGTGCGAAAAATTCTTAAATCTTTTACCCCCGATGTATTGGTGTATCGCACGACATTGTATAATTTCGCTCCGCAAATTCTTCGCCGCCGCTACGTTTTACCCTGTGTGGCTGAGGTTAACTCGATCAAATACCTTGAAATCAGTATCGCTTCGCGTTCGGGAGTTGCCGCGCGATTGACCCGTCGGGCTGAGCGATTTGCGATTGCTCGTTCGGATCGGGTTTTCGTCGTTTCCCGGCCCATCAAGCAATTCGTCGATGAGTTTTACCCGCCCGAATTTTGCTCAATTATTCCCAATGGTGTGGAAACCGACGAATTTAACCCCGCACTATTCGACAAACAGAGTGTAAAAAATGAACTGGGACTCAGCGGCCGTACCGTCCTCGGCTATGTCGGATCATATAAAGCCTGGCATGGCCTGCCCATATCCATCGAACTAATCAAGCTTTTATGCAGCTCTGACCCAAACTATGTTTTGCTTTTGATCGGAAATGGCGACCAGTATGCTCATATCAAATCATTGATCGATTCGGAATCCCTGCACGACAAGGTGAAGCAGATTGACTATGTTCCACACGAGGAAGTGCCGAAGTACACTGCTGTGTTTGATTACGCGGTAATGACTTATCCGGATTTTGAAGGGTTTTATTTTTCGCCGCTGAAAATGTACGAGTATATGTCCATGGGAATTCCGGTCGTTTCGACGGACACCGGGCAGATAGCGTCGATTATTCGCTCGGATGAAACCGGAAAACTGGTTTATCCGCCCACGGCCGATAATTTCAGCCTGGCCATTGAATCTCTGCAGCAGTCACCCGAGCACTATCAAAAGATTTCAGCCGCATCCAGAAATGAGGTATTGCGGTACCACAGTTGGCTTGGAAACGCGAAGAAAGTTATGGCGGTCTGCGAACAATTACTGGGCAAACAGATGAGTACATCCAGCCCCGGAGTCATCAATCGATGAAGGCCGGGCAATCCTCATCCCAACGGATGTTGAATATTCTTCTCTATACGAATAGTTTTTTGCCACAGGTAGGCGGTCGCGAGATTGTCGTCTATCACCTGGCCCGCGCGCTGGGTGAAGCTGGGCATAAGGTTCGTGTAGTCTGTCCGGGCGGCTGGTGGAGCAACCGCAATCTGACTTATCCGTTCAACGTGCATCGATGGCCACGAATACCCGGCTTATCAGACGTGCACTCTTCACAAATTCATCTGGCCATTAATATGGCGAAATACGGTTGCGATGTCATCAATGCGCACGCCACCTATCCGGCCGGGTATGTAGCATTGCGCAACAAAGGCTTTACCAATATTCCCCTGGTTATCACACCTCATGGCGAGGATATACATGTTATCCCGCACATCGGTCACGGCCTGCGGCTTATCCCTGAAATCGAACAAAAAATCGAGCAGGTGATGCAGCGTGCGGAACTTATGACGGCGATCAGCGAAAGCGTGGTTAAGTCGCTTTTGGACGCCAAAGCGTCCAAGGCGAATATTGTCGAAATCCCCAACGGCGTGGACTTTAACCGCTTTACCGGTAATAACGGATTTGATGTACGCGGTATGTTCAATATACCCCCCGAGAAAAGAATTTTACTGACCGTTGGGAATTATGTACGCCGACGTGGACATGAAGAACTGGTTCGGTCGATGCGGCATATTGCCGATGCCGATCAACAGGCTCATTTGGTCATAGTGGGCAGGGGCACGGATGTACTGCAAACCATGATCTCAGAATTGAGCCTTGAGGAATGCATTACCTTAACCGGTGCGGTTCCTCCAATCGAACTGAATCCGGAAGCGGATGATATTGTCGGCGCATTTTATCGCGAGAGTGAGGTCTACGTTGCTCCAGGAATGTCCGAAGGATCAGAAGGGCTTTCATTGGCGCTTCTGGATGCCATGGCCGCAGGCTCCGCCATTGTGGCAACCCGTATTTCCGGCAACCGTGACGTGATTGTGAATGAGAAGAACGGACTGTTGGTTGACCCGGGCGAACCCGAGGCGATAGCGGCGGGGGTTCTGCGCATGCTCGGCAATAAAACGCTGGAAGACAGTTGCCGCGCTTTAGCATTAAGGGACGTACAGCCTTACAGTTGGACGGCGATTGCGCAACAGTATGTTCACACCTACCACGAAGCGATTCTTAAAAGCCGGAGGAAAATGGCTTGAGAATGTGATTTGAAGCTTCCGATCAGAATAAACGCAGCTCAAAATTCACTATTTCCAGACCGCGCAACGCAATGATCGTTAAGGTCAGCCAGGCAGCCTTGCCCAGTAAATCCGCACGTTTCTTCCGCTCTACCAGCATCAATTCAGTACCGTAGAGAATGATACACAGCACCACTATAAACACATTGACGTTAAATCCGCCGACATTGATGGCAGCCTGACTGAAAATCAATGAGGCGGCCACGACAAACATCAACAGGTAGTCGAGCGCTGTAACGTTGAACTCTTCTTTTCGCCGCCGGGGCGAGAACCGTATGGCGAGAAAGATGGAAATCCCGACTAAGGCATAAAAGGTAAATTCGACATAGGCCACCCATTCGTTCAGCCAGGTGGGTCGGTCCAGGATGGACAGGTAGATCACAAAGACTGCCGTGGTATAAATGATCGAGCGCCGCATATTTCTGCGGAAAGGATAAATATTCAGCGCCTGCAACATAAGCACAATGGACAGTAACAGGGCTACCCAGCCAAAATCACGTGGGATTTTGTTCAGCCAGACGGCAACGGATACCAGGTAAAAAGGTATCGCAAGTTCAAGAAATCGTCGGGGGCCCCAGACCAGTATACCGCTTTCGCCAACCGCGTTAATACTCCAGGAAAGCATCCGGTGAGCATCGGTCTTGTTGGCCTTCCAACCGGTTTGTTCCGACCAGGATAAAAAGAAAAAGATGAAAATGGCGACGGTGAAATAAAATACAAGTATGATCCAATCGTAAGCACCTTTCAGCCAAAGTCCGCTGGCGACCAGAAAGGTATGAATAGTATAGATCACTACAACGGATTCTTTATGTGCGAATCCGCGCTCCAGAAGACGATGATGGATATGGTTTTTTGTTGCCAGAAACGGATTATTGCCGCTGGAAACGCGTTTCCATAACACGGTGACTATATCGATGATTGGTACTCCCAGCAAAAGCAGTGCAATTGCCGGACTCAGGTTGGGATCGATCACCTGGGTCAGAAGTACTGTTAAGAAACCCAGCGTAAACCCCAAAAACTGGCTTCCGCCGTCGCCCATAAACACCATCGCGGGGTAGGTGTTGTAGCGCAGAAAGCCAAGAATACCGCCGATTGTTCCGAAGGTGATGGTGATGGCGAGATTACCGTCTCCGGCCAGATAGGCCAGTAACGCGATAGCAGCAAGACTGGCCAGCGACTCTCCACCGGCGAGCCCGTCAAGTCCGTCCGAATGGTTGATGGCATTGATCATTCCGATCAAAGCGATAGCGGTAAAAGGCCGACCGATATAACCCGGTAATTCCCAATCGATCAGGGGAATATGGCTGACATAGAGATCGGCATAAGTTACCACCGGTATAACCGCGATAATCTGACCGATAAACTTGGTGTAATGCCCCAGTTCGTTGTGGTCATCAAGCGCACCGAAAATCAGTAGAACCACCGAGCCGAAAATGAAACTCTGGATCAGATTGTCCAACGGAGCTATCAGTAATACGGGTAAGAGGGCACCGATGATGATTCCCCAGCCGCCGACACGGGGAGTCGGGGCCTCATGCACTTTTCGCGGATCGGGTTCATCCATCATTCCCAGTCGCGGTGCAACCCTGACCATCAAGGGAATGATTGCCAGGCTGATCATGGTTGAGGCGGCTATGAGAAATAAATAGTTCATCAAGTCCAGTGCTTGTTGTCAGTTACGATATGACGATTGAACCGTCGTCACCACGTCAGCGTTATGACAGATCTTATATACTAGCAGTAAAATCGGATCAGATTAAAAACGATAATAAAACATGTGCTTTCTGTTTATCGTTTCAGTTCAATCATATATTCTCCGGATAAATACACTGGGCTTGCAGTGAAATATTCACCTTTTTCCTCACACAGCTTCAGGATCGATCCGTCTCCTCTGCCACAAGATGAGTGACTTCACCGCTTTCCCTGTCGAGCAGGGCAATGCCGCTGCCGTAACGGGCCTTAAATCGAAAAAACTGAAAGTCATCCAGCGATTTGTTTTCGGCAAGAGCGATATCTTCGATATGGGTGAACGCAGCACTTTTTTGCAGCGTCTCTGCGTTCAGATTGTATTTTGACAGTTCATCGAGTTTGCTTGACAGGGAATGGTATTTATCGGTGCGTTCGCGCATGGGCGGTTTGCCGTTCAGAATTTCCGATAAGTAGCGACCGTAATTTTCTCCGGTAAGCGATTCGGTAAATATCAGTTTGGGTGAGCTTCCTTCCAGCAGCTCTATATCGACCGGTTCGAAACCGCTTTCAAAGACCGCCCGGTTCGCCAGTTTCAGATCCTGGTAGGACATGGTAGTGAATGTATTTTCCGCGAAAACCAGTGCAACTGTCTGCTGCTGATAGGCGGCGTAAAATCCGTAAACCAGCGCGGCGATCTGCAGTGTCGCGATCATCGACATATCCAATATGAGTTTAGGCTTGCCGGGCTTGAACAACAGCAGCGTTAATGCCGGGCCCAAAACCAGATCCACAGCGGCGATCAGGCGTAAACCCTGCCAGCCCCCGTCCAGCATGAAGTAGTCTCCCGGAAACCAAAAGAAATACATGACGGCAACCAGAGACGAAAAAACCAGCAAACTCAGGCAAAAGTGAATCGCAAAAGCGCGGATTTTTGTGATTTTCACTGACTAACTCCCCGAAAATCAATTGTTTAATGAAAGTCTTGATCAGGACGTGTCATTGGTGAAACGCCTTAATTAACTAAGCCAAGCAAACAGCAAGCCAGTCGAGGGTCCTAGAGGGTGTTCTCAATTAGTCCATGCATTCTGTTGTGGCTGAAAATAGGGATCAGCAGGATGCATGGACTAATTGAGAACACCCCCTAGATCAATCAGGCCTTGATCATCAAAAATTCCAGTAGCGCTTTCTGCGCGTGCAGGCGATTTCCGGCTTCTTCCCAGACCACGCTCTGAGGCCCATCGATCACGCTGGATTCAACCTCCTCGGAGCGGTGAGCGGGCAAACAATGCATAAACAAAGCATCAGTCGCTGCGACATCCATCAGCGCATCATCCACACAATAATCGGCAAATGCTCTTTCACGCTGTTTTTTCTCCCCTTCCTGGCCCATGCTGGCCCAAACGTCGGTAACGACCAGGTCTGCATCTTTTGCGGCTTGCAGAGGGGCGCGAACAATGGCCGCATTTTTGCGGGCTGTCTGGAGTAGATCCGGATCAGGATCATAGCCTTCCGGGCAGGCGACGCGCAGTTCGAAACTGAGTAATTTCGCCAGATTAATATAGGAATTGCACATATTATTCCCATCGCCGACCCAGCAGACTGTTTTCCCGGCAATATCGCCCCGGTGATCGAACCAGGTTTGCATGTCCGCCAGGGTTTGGCAAGGGTGAAGAAAATCTGTCAATCCGTTAATCACCGGTATACGGGAAGCTTCGGCGAATTGTTCAAGCCCGTCATGCGAATACGTGCGAATCATCACCGCATCCACCATCTCGGAAAGAACCCGTGCGGTATCCTCCATCGGCTCTCCGCGACCGAGTTGGGAATCGCTGGCCGACAAATGAACTGCGTGTCCGCCCAATTGCGTAATGCCTGTCTCAAACGAAACCCGGGTGCGAGTGGATGATTTTTCAAAAATCATTGCCAGTGTTCGGTTTTTTAGCGGCTCATAGACCGTGCCGGATTTCCATTCCCGTTTAAGCGTGCTGGCACGAACCAAAATAGACTTAAATTCCTCTGCACTCAGATCGTCTTCTCGTAAATAATGTCGTAAAGTCATGGATACCTCCGACGGGTTTGCAGTCGGTTTTCTCTACTCTGCGAAGTCGAGTATAAGCTCACTCACTCTATCGATAATCAGCCCGGCTTCGTCATCGGAAAGAATATACGGGGGTAATAAGCGCACCACATTGCCTGCGGTGACATTAATCAAAATCCCTTTGTCGATACCGCGTTGCATCAATTCGGGGCAGTCCCTATTCAACTGTACAGCGATCAACAGACCCTTGCCTCTGATGCTGCGGACCGCTGTACATCCATCTAAGCGGGTCCTAAGGCCGTTCAGGATCAACTGACCCAACTCGGCCGCTCTCGCGATATAGCCATTTTTGTCGATTTGTTCGATAACCGTCCGAGCAACTGCGCACCCGAGCGGGTTTCCACCGAAAGTTGTACCGTGTGAGCCGGGTTGTATTAGTGTTGCCGCATTACCCGAAGCCATACATGCGCCTATGGGGAATCCATTGCCCAAAGCCTTGGCTATCGTCAATACATCAGGCCTGGCACCTTCATGCATCCAGGCAAACCATTCCCCGCTTCGCCCCATGCCGGTCTGAATCTCGTCAAGCATCATCAGCCAATTGTTTTTATCGCAGAGCGCCCTGACTTTGCGCAAATAGCCAGGCTTTGGAATCACGATTCCACCTTCACCCAGAATGGGTTCGAGTAATGCCGCTACGACGTTTTTGCTGTTGGTGGCGATATGGTTTAGCGCGTCAATATCATCATAAGGTGCGCGCAAAAATCCTTGCACCAAAGGTTCGAAGCCCGCCTGAATTTTGCGATTACCCGTGGCGGTCAGCGTTGCTAATGTTCTGCCGTGGAAGGCCCCGTCCATCACCACTATCTGTGGATTTTCGATGAGTCTTTGATGGGCGTATAAACGGGCCAGTTTAATCGCCGCTTCATTGGCCTCAGCTCCGGAGTTGCAGAAAAACACATTATCCATTTGTGCCCGGCTGCAAAGAGTCTCGGCTAGATTATCCTGTTGGGGAATCTGGTAGAGGTTGGAGCAATGCATGAGTCTTTGTGTTTGTTCACAAAGCGTTTTCGATATCGCTGGATTGGAATGTCCGAGGGCGCAGACGGCGATTCCTCCGAGTGCATCAAGACATTTTTTGCCCTTATCATCCGAGACCCAAGCACCTTCGCTGGACATTGGCCTGAAAGACAGTCTGTTATAAGAATGCATAAGTGACGACATGATGGCCCCGAATTAAACAGTAACGGAAATTGCCGTAAAAAACCCTCAATACTACAAAGTTTTACTCAGGCCGTCCAGAACGCATTTAGCACCAACACCCAAGAACAGTTTAGGACACCCAAAGAACGATTTAAGACACCCAAACAATCGACGGTGGCTGTAAATCGGTTCGAGACCCATCCATGCGGCGGGAGAGCGCCTCTTGGCCAGCGACATGTTTTGAGACACCCATATACCTGCGGCCTGTCAACAGTCCAAGACACCCAAATACCTGTCGGTACCAGTCACTTTCGCAAATGGAATTTCTCAGCGTCCGCTGTTTCGATTTTCTTCTTCCGAAGGCAAGGCAATCGAAAAGATAGTGACTCGTGAGGGTTTAATTTGCGTAACTTGGCCGCAGATTCCTTAATATTTTTATGGGTGTCTCCGATTCCCTTGTGATAAAAAGTGGGGAGTCCTGTGGGTCTGCGGTGAAGCGCAATTCACGATGGAAATTGAAACCCTGAGACGACACGTCGAGATTTCAGCGTGCGATGAAGCCAAAATCAGGCAATCAATAGACATTTCAACGGTTTAATCGGGAGTCCTGTGTGTGTGGAATTTGTGGTGTACTCCGCTTTGACGCTTTAGGTCCGGACCGGGATCTTTTGCAGCGGATGCTAAAACCGATCGAAAAACGCGGGCCGGATGACGCGGGAATTCATATCGACGGACCTGTGGGTTTTGGACATAGACGTCTGTCCATCATCGATCTGTCCGAAAAATCACACCAGCCTATGGTTGACACGGTAGACGGTTTTTCAATCGTTTTTAACGGCAGTATTTATAACTATCCGCAGCTACGAACCGAATTAATCGCAAAAGGCCACAGTTTTTTCTCTTCCGGCGACACGGAAGTCATATTGCGGGCCTATCTGCAATGGGGGGAGGAATGTGTAAAACGCCTGATCGGTATGTTCGCTTTTGTGATCTGGGATCCGCGTGACCAAAGCTTTTTGCTTGCACGGGATCGGATAGGCATTAAGCCCTTGTACTACAGCCTCACGACAAAAGGTTTTTTATTTGCATCGAATATGCAATCCATTCTTGCCAGCCGCATGGTAAATACCGAGCTTGATCCTAAGGGATTGCATCATCACCTAACCTTGCATGCAGTTGTCCCCGCACCCACCACGATTCTAAAAAGCATAAAAAAAGTCCGACCCGGCTTCTTAATGCGTGTCACGAAAAACGCAAAACTGTCAGAAAAACAATACTGGCAACTCGGCTCAAATAACTCTCTCCACCGACGAACCGAGGAAGACTGGATTGAAGACATCCATGAATCACTCAAACTTTCTGTAAAAAGGCGCAAGGAGATCGCGGATGTCCCGGTAGGGGTTTTACTGTCCGGAGGGCTGGATTCGAGCTTATTGGTTGGCTTGCTGGCCGAAGGCGGCTACGAAAATCTGAAAACCTTTACCGTCGGATTCGATGATCAACCTGAAGAGAAAGGCAGTGAGTTTGAATTTTCCGACCCCGTCGCGAAGCAGTTTAATACCGAACACTATAAGTTTCACGTACCGAATCACGATTTGATTGATCGGTTGCCCGAAGCCGTGGCGAATATGGCTGAGCCGATGGTCGGGCAGGATGCGATCGGGTTTTATCTTTTGGGAGAGCAGGTTTCCAAAGAAGTCAAGGTTGTGCAATCCGGGCAGGGAGCGGATGAAGTCTTCGGCGGTTATTTCTGGTATCCACAAATGCATAAAGCGGAAGGAGAAGACGAATTAACACGATTCGCCAGCCGGTATTTTGACCGAAGTCACGAAGAATGGAAGCAAACCATTAACCCGGCATTTCACACACGAGACGATGTGACATCCGAATTTATCAGCCGATACTTTGCCCAATCTTCCGCTGGCCGGTTTATAGATAAAGTATTGCAGCTGGATGTGACCACACTGATTGTCGATGATCCGGTAAAACGAGTGGATAATATGACCATGGCATGGGGGTTGGAGGCAAGGGTGCCATTTCTCGATCATGAGCTGGTCGAACTTGCGGCGAAACTGCCTCCGGAACTGAAGCTCAGAGACGGTGGTAAATATATACTGAAAAAAATCGCTCGTGGGCTGATTCCGGATAGCGTTATAGACCGTCCGAAAGGGTATTTCCCGGTTCCCGCCTTAAAGTTTGTACGAGGTTCCTTTTTAAATTTTATGCGGGAGATCGTATTATCTGACGCCTGCCGCCAGCGTGGGCTGTTCAATCGCACGACGTTAAATACCCTGCTGGCCGAACCGGATAAGCACTTCACACCATTGCAGGGCAGTAAGCTGTGGCATCTTGCTTTGCTCGAACTCTGGATGCAGCAGCATTTGGATAGTTTGTAAGCAGGTAGATTCCGCAAAGTGGGCAGGGTGAATTTGCGCCGGTTCTGATATATAATTCCGACTAATTTACTTGGTTAAGCGTCTCTGCCACTGGCCGGGCATTTTCTTTTACTGACTATTGATTTTGAGGTTAATAATGGAAGTTTTGGATCGCATTCGGGAACAGGTTGAGAGTAATCCTGTGATTATTTACATGAAGGGCACTCCACAGATGCCTATGTGCGGATTTTCCAGCCGGGCATCCGATGCGCTAAAAAAGTGTGAGCGAGAGTTTGCTTATGTCAATGTGATCGCGGATCCGGAAATTTTTGAGAATCTTCCAAGATTTGCCGATTGGCCGACTTTTCCCCAGCTTTACATCAACGGCGAGTTAGTGGGCGGATGCGATATCACTATGGAATTGCATGAGTCAGGGGATCTGAAAAAAATGGTGCATGAAGCCGTGGATAATACAAAGACAGCAGCTGAGTAGGATCCTGGACTATCTTAGGGGGTGTTCTCAATTAGTCCATGCATTCTGTTGTTCTATCGTTTGGTGGAGTTCTTCCCAACGATTAACGATGTGACAAAATAGCTCTGCGGTTTTACGTGTATCGTAAACTGCAGAGTGAGCATCGTCAGTATTCCATTCCAGACCGGCCGCTTTTACCGCCCGAGCCAGAACAGTCTGGCCCAGCGCCATCCCGCTAAGGGTCACGGTATCGAAGCTGCTGAAGGGGTGGAAGGGATTTCGTTTTATGCCGGCCCGTTCAACCGCAGCATTAAGAAAACTGAGATCAAAAAAGGCGTTGTGTCCAACCAGAATCGCGCGAGAACAGGCATTTTCCTTTACGGCCTTACGTATCGGGCTGAACAGAAAACCCAAGGCATCGCTTTCCGGTCTGGCAGCTCTTAGTGGATGCCAGGGATCGATACCGTTTATTTCCAGAGATTTTTCGTCGATATTCGCGCCATCAAAAGGTATAACATGCGTGCTGATCGTCTGGTAGGGTTCTATTACGCCATCTTCATTGATACGCAGCAGTACAGCTGCCAATTCCAGCAAGGCATCGGTCTTGCAGTTAAATCCGCCGGTTTCGACATCCACAACCACCGGCAGAAAGCTTCGAAACCGGTCGCACATTCTTGTGGCTTTACCTGCTTGATACATAAACTCGCCTTTGTCCGCTGAGACTCAACAATGGATGGATTCTCTCTGATGTCATGTCAGCCCTGTACAGCCATGATGCACAATAACACAATGTGAACCGAGGACTATTCGC
Source organism: Granulosicoccaceae bacterium (assembly GCA_965222695.1). GTDB lineage: Bacteria > Pseudomonadota > Gammaproteobacteria > Granulosicoccales > Granulosicoccaceae > UBA7957. The sequence continues at coordinate 112,557 of OZ244967.1, forward strand.
AGACTCGCCAGGCGATGGAATTTCCCGCTTCCATAGGTACGAGTCGATATTCTCCGAACGGGTAGGATTCAGGTACAGTCCAGCTCTTCTTTTCCAGGTCTATTGTGCCTTTGTTGTGCGGTAAACCGTAAAAATCAGCACCGTAGAAACTTGCGAATGCTTCCAGTTTATCAAGTGCGTCCAATGCATCAAAGACCTCCGCATAAAGTGGTAGAGCGGCATGGGCGGAATACAGACCCGCGCATCCACAGGCCGATTCCTTTGCCGACTGGGGATGAGGGGCGCTGTCCGTTCCCAGAAAAAATTTCGGATTTCCGCTCGTGGCCACGCGAAGCAGTTCATGCCGATGGGTGTCTCGTTTGATAACGGGTAAGCAATAGAGATGCGGTTTGATTCCGCCGACCAGCATATGATTACGGTTGTAGCGTAAATGATGGGGTGTGATGGTGGCTGCGACCGTGCCGGGTGCGGATTCAACAAATTTTGCCGCGTCCGCTGTAGTGATATGTTCCAAAACCATGCGCAGATTGGGGAAATCCTCCACTAATTGCGATAGGGTGTTTTCGATAAACACTTTCTCTCGGTCAAAAATATCAATGTCGGGATTTATCACTTCTCCGTGTATGCATAGTACAAGCCCCGTTTGCTGCATAACTTCCAGTATACTGTAAATCTTTGAAATATCCCTGACGCCCGCTTCGGAGTTTGTCGTCGCTCCGGCGGGATATAATTTACAGGCTTTTACAATTCCACTTTTTGCAGCCAGGAGAATTTCTTCGGCGCTTAGCTGCTCTGTCAAATATAGGGTCATCAAGGGTTCGAAGTTGTCATCCGGCGAGACTGCTTTGATGATTCGCTGGTAATACCGTTCTGCCTGACTAACCGAAGTAATCGGTGGAGTCAAATTCGGCATCACAATGGCACGGGCGAACTGTTTTGCCGTATGACCCACAATAGCGCTTGTCGCGTCTCCATCGCGCAAATGCAAGTGCCAGTCATCCGGCCGTGTAATCGTGATTTTCATTAGGGTAAGAGTCCGGACACCGTTCTACGGGAATTGTGTGATTTCAATGACGCTTTGCGATTCAGCAAGTAGTGTATATAGCGAAATTTGGAGGCAAAATATACTCTTTCTTAAAGGATTTCGGATATTATGCCATCCTCCATTTGCCGCGTCAGTAATCACTAACCCTTAGTATCAGGAGATTTTATTTGTTCGAGCTGATCAGACAATTTACGGAAATTGCTTTTTTCAAGGCCAAACCGCAGGACCTGCCGGCAAGCAATCCGACTTTACCGATTGCGGTTGTTGTCGCACTGCTGACCTATATTATTGCCAGCTCTTCGGAAAGTGACCTATTCCTTTCGATAAAAAGAGCAATTCTCGACCTCTTGGTTACTGCGGTTTTTTTATATGGCGGACTGCTATTGCAGAAACGCCCGACGCGGTTCTACCAGTCATTCAGTGCATTGGCCGGCGCCGGGGCGGTGATCAATGTGATGGCCATTCCGTTTATGTTCGGCGTGGGATCCGGTGAACAGGTGTCCGCTTTGGCCGGGTTTATTCTGTTTCTCCTCTTTGGATGGAGCCTCGCGCTCAGTGCACATATCTTCAGGCATACTTTCGAACTCAGTATGCCCGGTAGTGCGCTGGCGGCTATAATTTACGTCATGACAGCGATTCAGATATCTCAGTTGTTTTTTCAGCCGGCTGCAGCCTGAGACGGAAAATCCGACAACAGGATAGGACGGTATGCACATTCACATATCAGCCATCTGCGGCACTTTTATGGGCGGTATCGCCCGGCTGGCCAGAGAATTGGGTCACCGGGTTACCGGTTCGGACGCTAATATTTATCCCCCTATGAGCGATCAGCTTCAACACGCCGGGATTGAATTGATGGAGGGGTATAGTGCTGAGAACCTCAGAGATGACCCCGATTTTGTGATTGTGGGCAACGCCTTGTCGCGTGGAAACCCTGAAATCGAAGCACTGCTCAATAAAGGACTCCCATATACTTCCGGTCCCCAGTGGCTGGCTGAAAATATTCTACACAAGCGTTGGGTATTGGCCGTTGCTGGCACGCACGGAAAGACCACTTGCAGCAGTTTGCTCGCCTGGATACTGCAGGAAGCTGGACTGAATCCGGGATATCTTATCGGAGGAGTTCCCAAGGACTTTGAACAATCCGCATGCCTGGGGCAATCACCGTTTTTTGTTGTGGAAGCGGACGAATATGACACAGCTTTTTTTGACAAAAGGTCAAAATTCGTCCACTACCGGCCCCGTACTCTGATCCTTAACAATCTCGAATTCGATCATGCGGATATCTTCGATGATTTGGATGCTATCAAAACTCAATTTCATCACCTGGTGCGAACAGTACCGGCTTCCGGTTTGCTTGTGGTCAACAGCTCCGACATGCACCTTGACGATACATTAAAAAAAGGATGTTGGACATCCATAGAAAAGTTTGACGTGATGAATAACGGTGAGACATCCACAGATTTTGACCCGGGAAAGGATGGATCAAGACGCCAGAGTAATCTCTGGCTGGGTGTGGCTGAGGATTTGGATCTGGGTTCAGGGTTCCAATGTATTCCTCCGCAAGGAGACTCTCGAGCTGTGACCTGGAACCTTACCGGCAGGCATAATGTACTCAACGCAATGGGTGTCATTGCAGCGGCACGCCACGCTGGGGTACCTGTGGATGTCTCTATTGAGGCATTGAGCCGTTTCTCGGGGATAAAACGGCGTATGGAGGTCCGTTCTGTTGAAGGCGGGGTGAAATTGTACGACGATTTCGCCCACCACCCGACAGCCATTCACTCAACTTTACGCGGGTTAAGAGCCCGGGCCGGAGATGAAAAAATCATTGCAGTGTTGGAAATGCGTTCCAATACGATGCGAATGGGGTATCATAAGGAAAAGGTTCTGGAGTCGCTGAAAGTTGCTGATTTAGCGATAATTTATACACCTGAAGAAGGCGGAGAAAGCGAACTGAACACCTATTTATCCCGTAACAACACGCATTGTGTAGAATTGATTCCGACGATTGATGGGATAGTCCACAGACTTCGTTCGGAAGTGAGTGATGGAGACCATATTGTTGTTATGTCAAATGGTTCTTTCGATGGTTTGCTTGACAAGGTTACATCATTGCTCCGTGAGCTATGAAAAATATCCTGAAACCAGCAGTATTGGATGAAGCTGCCCAGAAGTCGGCCGCCAAAAGCGAGCTCGATCACAGCTCATCGGTCCAAATGCCGCCGGATGAAAATTCCAAATCGGCGAAAAAGCCGATTGCGGAAGATAAACCCATCAAGGCTCTTGATTTTGATGTGCCGGAAAAAGTCTCAAAGTACATCATTGGAGACAAACTTGGCAGTGGTACATGCGGTATTGTCTTTAAAGCTCAGGACGAGGTGCTCAATCGACTTGTTGCCATCAAACTCTCACCCATGGGTAAACCTGATATATCAACTGGAAAGGTTCCGGGCGCACAAAGAGCCTTTATGACCGAAATATCGGCTGCCGGGAGATTGACTCACCCAAACATAGTTACGGTTTACGACGCCGGGCAAGAAGAGGAGTTGAATTATCTGGTCATGGAATACGTGCCGGGTGTTTCCCTAAAAGCAGTCGGCAAAGGGCAGAAACTCTTGCCGCCTTATCGTGCCTTGGAGGTCATAACCGAATGCTGTAAAGCCCTGGACTACGCTCATGAACGGAATATTGTGCATCGGGATATAAAGCCGGCCAATATCATGCTGGGCAGGGATGACTCTGTAAAGCTCCTTGATTTTGGCATTGCGGTCAGTACGGGGGGCGATGATAATCTCAGCGTAGCCGGTCCGACACTTGGCACACCAAACTACATGTCGCCCGAGCAAATCCGAGGTAAAGCCCTCGGGCCGGCCAGCGACTTCTATTCACTGGTGACGGTGTTGTTCGAGCTGTTGACCGGAAAGCAATTGTTTAAGGCCAAGCGGGTTAAAGACTTATTCCGCATAGTAGTCAGCGAAATTGCACCGAAACTGTCCGATATAAGGCCGGATTTGCCGATAGAACTTTCGGAAATCATTGCGAAAGCGCTCAACAAATTACCACAGCAGCGGTATCAAAGCGGAGAAGAACTCGCCAGCGCACTGGGGCCAATAGCCGAACAAATGCGGATTATGGCCAGGCGCACCGAGCAGCAGCTCTCCTACATCAAACACTTGCGGATGCTGCACTTTTTCCGAGATTTTGCCGATAGTGAAATCGCGGTATTTCTCAACCATGCCACACAAAAAGATTGCCATGACGGTGACTTGTTGATCGATGCCGGTGAAAGCAACCGGGAATTTTCGATTATTACCCAGGGCGTGGTTGTAGTAAGATACAAGGGAGACGTAATACAAGTCCTGGGAGAAGGAGACAGCTTTGGCGAGCTTGGATTTATACATGATGAAGAAAGCCCGCATCACATCGTTGCACGGTCGGGAGTAAAAATATTAAGCGTACATCCAAAATTCCTCGGTGAACTATCACCCAAAATCCACCTGCATTTTTATAAACGAATCTCTGAATCCCTCGTGCAGAAAATTGCAACCCAAGACAAGATTTTACTGGACATGGAGATATTTGAATAAAAGAATGTAGAAAGCAAAAATACAAGACATCCACAAACTTACCTGTAGTGATAAATCAAAAAAATGTAAGACATCCACTCAATAGTTGACATAATGGAATCTATGTATTAACTTAGAACCACCGTTCTTTGCAAGGATCGCAAACATGCCGCAATCTAGAAAAAATCTCATTTCCTTGGAAGCAACTCCTTATTATCATCTTGTCTCACGTTGTGTCAGACGTGCATTCTTGTGCGGCTTTGATAAATTTACCGGTAAATCGTTCGAACATCGTAGAGCCTGGTTGGAAAATCGAATCCTTAAGCTATCAAGTATCTTTACAATAAATCTGTGTGCTTATGCAATCATGCATAACCACTACCATCTTGTAGTACACATCAATAAGAAGGAAGCGGAAGCACTGTCAAACCGTGAAGTTGTAGAAAGGTGGCATCAACTGTTCAAGGGTATTACTCTTTCTCAGCGCTATTTAGATGGCGAAGCACTTTCGTTCGCCGAGTACCGGGCATTGAGTTTGATTATCGATAAATGGCGAGGCAGATTGTTAGATATTGGATGGTTTATGAGATGTATTAATGAGCCTTTGGCCCGTATGGCCAATATAGAGGATGAGTGTACCGGAAGATTCTGGGAAGGACGATATAAAAGTCAAGCTTTGTTAGACGAGAAAGCGCTTGCAGCTTGTATGGCGTATGTGGATTTAAATCCCATCAGATCATCAATTGCGAAGATGCCTGAAAAATCAGACTATACATCCATTAAGCTCAGGATCAGACAAGCCAAGTTAAGCAAGACACCAAGCAAGGTCAGCCAACAACCCTGGCAGCTCTTCCCGTTTATAGGTAAGTTGAACAGGGAAGCACCACCAGGATTACCTTTTCGATTAACGGAGTATCTGGAATTAATAGATTGGACGGCTCAACGGATTCAACACGATAGTGAGGGTTTCAATGACGACAAATACCCATCAATATTGTATCGACTGGGAATCAGTAGCCGACAATGGAAACAATTGTCCATCAACTTCGAGAAGCGGTTTAGCACATTTGTCGGAAGCTTTGAAAATGTTAAATCTGCCTGTCATTTATTTGGGCGCTTATGGTCCCATAGTTATAAGCAGTGCCACGCCTTGTTGACTTAGCGTCCTGTATGGTAAATCCGCTGAATTATTATGCTGACATCCGTGTGATCTTTTTGATAAGTCATCACCCGTCGTTGCTTCTTCCGTAGAGCCCGTTACTGTTCATTGCCGCTCCTCGTTCGATAGAAAAGTAACCTCAAACATTTTCAACGGGATTAACATGCAGGACGCTGGGTCATACATACGTCACGAATCGGTCCACAACATCGTCGCCTTCGGTATTGATCCAAAATTTACATAACTACAAACTAATAGAAAGCCCGATCTATATTCTTGAGCGTTTCCAATAGCAAACTATGGGTGTCTTTAAATTGTATGGGTGTCATCATTTAAATTTTGACTTGGACTTGTTCTGTGACAATTTGAACGCAGTAGGTACGTAAATTTTCCTCGGCCGGTTCTTTGGTAGCCTGGCCGGTTTTCATATTAAACCGCCCACCGTGGAGTGAGCACTCAATTTCTTCTCCGCGAAGGCATCCCAGATATAGCGACACTTCTTCATGGCTGCAACGATCTTCGACGGCAAAATAATCTCCGTCTATATTGGCTAGAAGAATAGGTCCATCAACGCCGTTTATGCGTTTCATTTGACCGGGCTTTAAATCGTGAATGTGGCATGCGGTCATAAAGCGTCTAGCCATGAATGTATTTCCTCTAAGGTTAGGCAATATTGCTACGGCCTGTGTGAATTCGCTGAATGGATTTATTTTACGAAAATTTCCAAATTTTTTAACAACTAAACGGGTTTAAAGCTACCATTAGATATGTGACGCAATTCAAAATTTTTGGGACCCGGAAGATGTCAAAACCTTTCGTCGCCGTGCGTAGCGCGATTTTCCTCGGTTTTACCGGTTTATTGACCGGAATACTCCATGCCGCTCCCTTACCGGTGAATGCATTGTCTGCACATTATGTCAGCTCCACCGACAGCAGTGGCGATTATACTGATCCTGTGGGAAACGATATACGCTTCAATACCGGAGATGACAATCTTCTGCTGGTCGATTCCATCACCGTGCTCGGAAATCGCCTGATACCATCGGAAAGAGCCGATAGTATTATCGCGAATCGGGTGGTTAGTAATAGCTGTACGCTCGATCCGGGCTGCAATGCAAATGGTTCCAATATCTCCGGTGAAAAGCTGTTTTTCCAGTATCCTTACGCCGGATTGCCGCTGAATCATAATTTAAAACCAGGGCGTGCCTACAGCCTCGAAGATGTTTACCTCAGCAACGCAATCAATATTGCGTTTGACAACCCCTTAAGCAACCTCGATAACAATATCGAGCGGATCGATATTATCTTCACAAATGGATTGGATTCCCCCGCAACGGTCGGAGAGCGGCGGCTCACCGGTTTTATGATTTCCGAGCGCTGGGGAAATAATCCTCACCAGATAGCCGCCATTAGATCACTGGACAACAGCGGCAGACCTGAGAGTTTCTATCGCTTGTCAAAAGGTAATATCAATAATTACGGAAATACACAGTTTACGATTACCCACGCCGATGGATCCGTAACCGGCCCGGCGGTTTTCTCGCCCCCCAGTCATCGCTACAAAAACCAGGATGCGCCAGTCCCGGGCGGAGTTTCCGGTAGCAGAACCAATCCATTAAATGGACATCCACAATACTTTCTGTCGACCACACAACCGGTTCGTTCGGCGTTTCATTCTTTTGAACAACTGGGTATACCTGCCGGGGTAAAGATTTATGGATTTTCCCTGTTTGGAGTGGATGTCAATCAAACCATGGATCTGGTGGGGTTGAGCGATGTGCCGTTGAATACGGACCATATTATCGAAGATTCGGCGGATATCTTCGGTTCGATTGGGACCTTATTTGTTTCCGGAGATCAAGCCATAGTCGGAATAGCTAAAGAGGTCACGGATCAACGGGAGATCGATACCGGCGTGTACGAGGTCGATATTCAGTTGGTTGTGGAAAATCTCAGCCCGGACAGCGACGCCAAGAATGTCCAGGTGACCGACAATTTGACCGCGTCATTTGAAGGCGCTGCTTCTTTCGAGATAGTTGGCGAACCCGATGTAGGTCGATTTACACCTCCGGACACCCCTTATGACGGCATCAATCAAATCAATTTACTTTCCGGAACCGACAATATGCCGGCCGGTTCGAGTGAAATCATTCGATTCACCGTGCGCGTGGACATAGGTCTCTCGCAAGGCATATATCTAAATACCGCGATCGCCACTACGGCGAATGAGCCGGGCGGGGAACCTACCGGTAGTGATTTGTCGGACGAGGGTAGCGAACCTGACAGTGACGGTGACGGATTTCCCAACGGTCCGGGCGAAGACGATCCCACGGCCATTTTGCTCGGCCCCCAGGCCGGCCGGGTTTCGGTAGATAAAACAGCCGGAAAAACTCAGGTGACAGTCGGCGACCTGGTACCTTACAGCCTCACTGTGCGCAACAACACTGGCAGAACCATGGACAATGTCGAGGTTCAGGATACGCTGCCCCCAGGCTTCAAATTTGTGGACGATTCGGCGGTATTGATACGTCGTGGAGACGACGGACAATTCGGTACCGCAGATGATATCAGCACAAGTATCACACCCCGAGGCACATCGACCCGGATTTTCGGACCTTTTGCCCTGGCATCCCAGGAGATCATCCGGATCAATTATTTGTTGCGAGTGGGTGCCGCCGTGGTGCCGGGTGTTCACGAGAATGTTGCCGTCCCGTTTCTGTCCGATGATCCCGTCGGGCCCAGTGATGTGGTATCGGTCAATGTCATCAAGGACAGCGCTTTTGATCAAAGCACTGTGCTCGGCGTGGTATTTCATGACCGCGACCGCGACGGCTACCAGGATTCGGTCATGGCGAGCAATATTCGCCTGCAAATTCAGGGTATAGAAACGCTCGTTGACTCCAGCCGCCTGCGTTTTCTGGTTAATGAAGATCAGGAGATTGCGGGTGATCTTGAAAACGGATTTACAGTCAACCGTATCGATGGGCGGGAATACGAGACCCGTAGCAGTCAATTAAGACAAGTACAACTGCGCGTTCCTTTGAAAGCCGGCGTGAGTGAGCAGAACCTGGCCGCCGGGCGGGTTATTATCGAATCCGCTGAAGGAACCTGGCTTGAAGGTACGGTACTTGGCCGCGAGCGGATAGAAGAAAAACGCGGAGATGTTGCTCGGGGAGTCAATAATCAACGATTGGCCTATTTCACCCGATTGGAGACCGTAGAACATGGCACCGAACTGGTGGTGACCGTGGTAAACGATGCCATCGATGAAGCCGGTATTGCAGGTGTGCGATTAGCGACAGTACACGGCCTGGTGATGGAGACGGACGAATACGGACGCTATCATCTGGCAGAGATTGACTTTATTGAACGCGGCCGGGGTGGGCAGTTTATCATTAAGATTGATCCAAATACCTTACCCGAGGGGGCCGAGTTCACCACGGAAAATCCACGTTTGTTACGTATTACAAGCAGCGTGCTAAACCGGATAAACTTCGGAGTCCATCTGCCGGCGCAAAAGATACCTGAAACCGCTATAGAACGGACAATCCCGGCACATACGGAATTGCGCGATGAGCTGAACGTTGATTTTTCAACATACTTTCTCAATGAGGAACTGGATCCGGTTCGTTTCGAATCCGGTAAATCCAATATAGACGAGGAGTATATCGAAAAACTAAAACCCCTTATAGAACGCATGGGTGGCAAGGATAGCGTGCATCTGCAAGCGACCGGGCATACCGATACGGTACCGTTAAAACCAAGTACGGCAGAAATCTATGGTGACAATCAGGGTTTGTCTGAAGCCAGAGCGAAAGCGGTTGCCGATTATATAGCGCAGGACGGACGCCTGGGTGAGATAGAGGTGGCCACCCAGGGTAAATCCTTCCGTGAGCCAGTCGCGAGTAACAGGACCGAGGAAGGCCGGGCCCGCAATCGCCGGGTTGAAATGCAGATCGTGTTTGACGAACGGATCGAAAAATGGGTAAAAGCGCCGGTAGCAGTACCTGAACAGCGTGTCATAGAAAAAAAGCCGTTGATCGATGGCGGCAGTTTATGGGCAAGTGAAGATCCTTTGCATAACGACCCGCGCCTGGACATACAAACCGGTGATGTGGCATCGATTGATTTATCCGGAGATTTGGTAGAACCGCTATCCTTTTCCACCTACACAAATTACCGCTACTTTATCAAGCGATGGCAGCTGCATCTTTTCGAACCGCATGACCGTTCACTGTCGCGCCCGAAAATCGTGGCGGCAGGAGATACTTTGACTCCCGGCCTGCAAATTAAGCTAAGCGATCTGCAACGCTTCGATAATCTGCAACCGGGGCAGCAGCTGGCGTATAAACTGCGTGTCTTCGATGATGAAGGTCACTGGGATGAAACTCAGGCGAAACTGATTACGCTGGTCGAAGAGAACGATCACCCGGCTCCGCTTCCGGACCGGCAGGCGATCAGTATTTTCGGGAACGACTCCCTGAGAACCCAGACCATCCCGATTCGCGGCAGCCGGGTACGAGTCTATGGCGCCAAAGTATCGGATCAGTATGCACTGGCGCTGGACGGGCAAACCCTGGATGCCGACGGTGATGGCGCATTTGTATCTGAACAGCACATGCCGATCGGGCAACATCGCCTGCCCCTGACCTATACAGATAAGGAGGGCAATACATGGCGAAGGGATATAGATGTCGACGTGAAGGGGAATTATCTCTTTATGGTCGGTCTGGCCAATCTTACCATCGGCGGTAATAATGCAAGTGGTGAGATTGAAAATATAACTGAAAATGATCAATTTAACGACGATAGTTTCATCAATGGCCGGGGTGCTTTTTACCTCAAGGGAAAAATCAAGGGCAAGTATCTGATTACCGCCCAGTTAGATACGCGAGAGGATGAATTCGAGAACTGGGACGATCAACTCAAACGAAAGGATCGGACGACCCTGTTTCGTGAGTTGGATCCTGAGCGCTACTATCCGGTCTATGGAGACGACTCCACCACCTATTCAGACGTTGATACACAAGGCGCGTACTACGTGAGAGTCGACTGGGATAAATCCCGGGCACTCTGGGGTAATTTCAACACCGATCTGACCGCCAATGAATTTGCTCAATACAACCGCAGTCTCTACGGCGCACAGTTGGTTTATCGCATGCCGGAATTAACCGAGTACGGGGAGCATAAAAACCTGCTGAGCGCTTTTGTATCGGAAGCGCAAAGCGCGTCCGGACACAATGAGTTTCGAGCAACAGGGGGCAGTCTTTACTATTTAAGGCAAACCGATATCGTTACCGGTTCCGAAAAGCTCTGGATTGAAATTCGTGAGAAGGATACCACCCAGGTCGTAGAGCGCTATCCCTTGAGGGTCGGAATAGATTATGACATCGATTACTTCCAGGGCCGAATTATTCTCAGCCAGCCTTTGTCGCAAATTGCCCAGCGGATGGCACCGTCGATCATTCAGGATCAACCCTTGCAGGGGGATACGGTATTCCTGTTGGCCGATTATGAGTATGTGCCGGAGGATTTCAGTTTTGACAATGTAGTGGGCGGTCTGCGTGGAAAAACATGGCTTGGAGATTCTGTTGGAATAGGTGCAACACTGGTCGATGAGGAAAGAGACGCCGAAGACTACAGTTTACAAGGCGTGGACCTGACTTACCAAATTGCCAAGGGGACCTATATAAAAGGCGAGTTCGCACAAAGCGAGGCATCCCAGGCCACGAGCGGCTTTGTATCGAATGACGGCGGCTTGACATTTCAGACATCTCCCAACCAGGGCGCATTGAATCGGGAGGGTGAGGCCACGGGTGTAGAATTGCGCCTGGATCTCGCCGAACTGACGGATGAAAAACGTGTTGGCGAAGTCAAGGCCTGGCTAAAGGAAAGAGACGCTGGGTTTTCCTCTTCGCGCGATGACAACGGCCTTGAAACCCGTGACCGCGGTCTGCATGCGCGCTGGCTGGTGAACCAGAAACTTCAGTTATCTGTTCGTTCCAAGCAGCTCGAGACCGGAAATACCAACGATCGCAGCAGCTTCAGTGCCCAAATTGACGGGGTGATCAGTGAGCGTCTGAGCGGGGGTATAGAGCTGCAACGCAGTGAGGAGAGTACCGCGGGTGCCGAGGATGAAGATGCAACTCTGGTAGGAGGAAAGTTGAATTTCCGCTCCACTGCTTATACCAATATTTACGGCAAAGCCCAGACCGTTCTGAGCAGCACCGACGCTTATCAGGATAACGATCAACTGGCTCTGGGCGTCAATTCACAGATGAGTGAGCGCCTGTCGCTCGGTGCGGAGGTCATCAAAGGGGACAGAGGCGATGGCCTGATACTGGGGGCGGACTACGTTGTTTCGGAAAAGGCCAATGTCAACCTTGCCGCCGGATTCGGCGATGGAGTGGACAGCCAACTCGGTGCAAACTACCGGCTGGATAACGGTCTCAATCTGTACGGCACCTATACCCGCACGACTGCAGATAACAATGAAGAAAAATCAACCGTAACGCTTGGACAAAGAATGAAATTTGCCAATAGCCTGGAAATCTATGCTGAGAATCAACTGAGCGACACGGATCGCCAGGCCGGCCTGACTCATGTCTTCGGTGTCGATTATGGCTTGAACGATTTTGTCGGTTTGTCATTTTCACTGCAGAAAAGTGCTATCGAGCAGGAAGATGCAGAAGACATCTCACGTAACGCCGCTACCGCAGGGCTGTATTACAAGCGAAATCGCCTGAAAGCCTCAACAAAGCTTGAGTATCGCCGGGATCGCGCCGATCTCGACACTACTCAGTGGCTGACAACCAATGCTGTCGAGTGGAAGCAGTCCAGGGATTATCGATGGCTGGGCCGATTCAATTATTCCGTTACGGAAAACGATGATACCGATATTAACGAAGCGACTTTTACCGAGGCCAGTATCGGCTTCGCTTATCGGCCCGCGTTGAACGATCGCTTTAATTTCCTGTCGCGCCTGACTTATCTCTACGATCTACCGTCCGTAGGGCAGGACACCATCTCCGTTGACGAGCGTTCCTGGGTTTTGGCTCTCGAAGGCGCCTATGCGTTAACTCCCCGTTGGGAACTGGGAGCGAAACTCGCCGGCAAGAAAGGGGAGGTACGACAGCAACGCGATTCCGGTGTCTGGTTCGATTCCACTACCCGGTTTTACGCGACGAGGTTGCGTTATCATCTGCCGCGTGAATGGGATGCCCTGGGGGAGTACCGGTGGTTGGAGCAGGTGGAGGATGAGACGGTTCGGTCAGGTGCTTTGGTTGGGCTTTATAAGCACCTGGGCGAGCATATCAAGCTGGGTGTGGGTTTTAACTTTACCGACTTCAATGACGATTTAACGAACCTGGATTATGATAATCGGGGTTGGTTTTTGGATATAGCGGCTAAGTATTGATGGTTCGGTAAGATTGTCAAATCCGGCTAAACCGTCAAGCAGAGCGGGGGAAGGCCTATAGAAAAACGCTGTAAATGCGTCCGTGCACGCTCGGCGGCGGCTTTCCCTGCCGCCGACGTTTTCTATAGGCCTTCTCCCGCTCTGCTTGACTCGCAGCGTATCAGCAAGTGATCACTTTACAGCCGCAAGAGCCGCCTCGTAATCAGGCTCTTCGGTAATTTCAGGCACCAGCTGTGTATAAGTGACATTGCCGGATTCATCCACCACTACCACCGCACGGGCCGTAACCCCCGCCAAAGGCCCGTCCTCCAGCAATACACCGTAGTTTTTGGCAAAGGCCTTGGTTCGCATCATCGAAAGTGCCTGGACGTTATTCAAACCTTCGGCTTCGCAAAATCGTCCCATCGCAAAGGGAAGATCGGCCGAGATGACCAGTACCTGCGTATTGTCGAGAGCGCCGGCTTGTTCGTTAAATTTCCGCGTTGATGTTGCGCAAACATCGGTATCGAGACTCGGCACTATATTCATAATCAGTTTTTTGCCGGCGAAGTCCGCCAGACGGAAATCCTCAAGGCCTTGGCTGACCAGGAGAAAATCCGGCGCCGCGCTGCCGACAGCGGGCAGTTCGCCGTTAGTATGAATTTCGTTTCCTTTCAGTGTGACACTTGCCATGTTGAATGCTCCAGAAAGTAAAATATAGGTTTGTAATGGATTTGTAGAAAGATGGGGTTTAAAGTCCCGTTTTGTCCGGAATTCTATTAGTGTTGACAGGCCCTAACAAGCTATGACCGGCTCTTCCCCGAATCCGCTTGATTATCATATTCGCGTATCGAAACGGGCGAAGCGGGTAAACCTGTGTATTCGTCCCAACTCGGGACTTGAGATCATTGTACCTCAGCGCTTCGACAGAACACAGATACCGCACATCGTGGAACTCAATCGGGCGTGGATAGAGCGTACCTTGGCGCGCATCGCCGTTCAGCAGCCGGCCCGGAGCGAGTTTACGCCGCCGGATTCACTGAATTTGCGTGCTATCGACCGTACTGTGCAGCTTCGCTATTCCAAATTTGAGTATACCGACGGAATAAGAGTACAGAATTCCGCCAGGGGATTGCATCTGATCGGGCAAACCGATAATCAGACATTGCTGATAAAAACTTTGGAATCCGAGTTGAAGATAATCGCACGCCGTGAATTGCCGGCGTTTTTATCCGTTTTGTCCCGGCAATTCAGTCTAAGCTACGCTAAGGTCACCATCCGTGGACAAAAAAGCCGCTGGGGCAGTTGTTCTTCGGTGGGTAATATCAGTCTCAACTATAAATTGCTGTTTTTACCCCGGGAGTTGGTGAGATACGTTTTGCTGCACGAACTGGCGCATACGCAACATCTGAATCATTCCCCGGCCTATTGGAAATTCCTGAGCGCACTGGAACCCGCCGCCAAAGCACTCGACCGCCGTTTGGGGTCCGCGGCCGAATTTCTGCCGACGTGGTTGGATTGAAAAGCCGCAATAATCCTGGGTTTTTAAGATCACTAAAAACAAATCCTCTGCTATCCTCTTGTGAGGACTTTCGGAATATCAACCGAAAATATAAGAATAAGCAGCTTATGGTTTAAATTGTGTATCAGGCGAATTCTGACTTTTCTTCCATTGCAGATACAATTTTAAATGAAATGCGAAATGTGATTCCGCTGGTTGTTGCGGCTTTGTTTCTCAGCTCGGCCGTGGCAATGTTTCTTACCGGAGTAGAAGATGCCGCTTTGGTGATAGGTTCTTCCGTGGTGGTCCTGACCGGTACAACGGCGGCTTTATTGCTGACTTTTGCACGTCAGGAAGTCTCGGCGGCACTGCAGGTTGCTGTGACCAGGGGGATTCAGCGAGGAACCCTGCCCAGCGAAATGATCACCATGATCACGATGTTAAGTGATCTGAGCAGACGTATCGGTCTTGTGGGTCTGGTCGATATCAGAACCAGCTCGAGCGAGCTAAGAGAAGTCTGTAGCCTGGTCGCCGGGGCGGCGGATGAGTTGACTATTCGAATGCAGCTGGAAAAACGCCGCCAGGTTGAGAAGGCCGCCCATAAAATGGTTTTCAGTGTATTGGTGCTGGCAGCGGTTTACGCCGCAATTCTCGGGTTGTTGAGCAGTGTTGTGCAGTTTATCCGAATGAGCGGTCTCGCGGTTCAGCCTGCGGACGGGGTGTGGGCAGTCAGCCTTTTGCCTGTAATCTGTGGGTTCGCACTTGCGCTGTTTGTGGTGGTTCTTATCGGCAGGGTAAATGTGTCGCACCTGCGGGAATTGGTCAATCTCGAAATCGCCTATCAGGGTGGTGCGATGATTCTGGAGGACAACAACGCGCAGCGGGTCCGGATTCGTTTATCCGAGTTATTGCCGCCCGGAATGAAATAGCGGCTCAGCGCTTGTCTTAGACGGAATTATTCCGGGCAAGTGTTTATTACAAGTCTTTAAGTTCAATCTATTAAGTTCATTTCTTAAAGTGAATTATATTTCACTAAACTCGCTTTGCACAGTCGGTAAAATCACTTCGGATTCGCAAAATTCGCCAACTGTGCTACCGCTTGTCCGGATTACCGCTTGGTCAATAAATATTGATAAAGATCAAGCAAATAGTACCTTTTATTACTTCCATGTTGTGCTGAATAGTCTATATAAACAGTGTATCCGGATAGATGCATCCGGATGACAAAAAACTCCTAAAAGAATTCTCATACACGTGGTTTCATATTTTGATTTCCGGCTTAAGTTTATCAATGAACGATATTTCTTCATCAATCGACGCGGGTACAGATAGAGCTGCATATCGGGTCGTGCCCGACCCGGACGATCCGGTGATATTGCAACTCGATGGTATGCTGGCCCGCGTACTTGATATCAGTGCAAACGGGTTTTCTTGCATTGCGAGTCATGTAAAGCAAAATATGCGTTATTCGATTAAGCTGGATTTACCGACCGAAGTCCGTGCAATACACACCTATGGAGACGTCAATCTGGTATCCGATGATGGTTTGGTTCGCTGCCAGTTTGCAGGTTTGGAAGAAGACGAGCAGGAGATGTTGCATCGTTATGTTCTACACCGGCAAAAAGCGGCCATAAATGCAATTAAATCCACTCAGAGCTACTAGGGCGTGTCATCAATTACCCAATATATCCTGCTGAGGCCCATTTCCCGTTCAACAAGGCAAGATGAGCGCGGTGTAGTGAGGCTACATAAGTGAACCATAACGCCGCTGAACGGGAAATGGGCCTCAGCCCTACGGGTGATGACTGAACATTCGCCAGTCCGCGTTACTCGTCGCTCATTTGGAATGACCAAACCACACTCCTCGCGCCTTGGCTGGCAAATGTTCAGTCATCACAGGATGTATTGGGTAATTGATGACACGCCCTAATCCTACCGGTCGAACAATTGATTTGAAACATCGCAAGGTTTTTTTCCCGGCGTAGGAGCTTGCCCTGCGAGCGAGGCTTCCTCACGATAAGTTGTCCATGCGTTCATCGATTCGCTTGCAGGGCAAGCTCCTACGGGGGAAATACGATAGATAGAGTAACAAGGAACGATCTGCGGAATAAAGAAGGACCGGCCGGCATTTTGCTATGATATCGGTCCTATGGCATCACCTATAGAACTCTACCAACAAGAAATATCGGCTGGTTACATCCTGCCGGATCCGGCTCAGGCGGCTGTGGTGGAACGTCTTCAATCTCTTTATGACACATTGCTTGCAAAGGATTATCTGAATCGGTCCGGCGAAAGCGAGTCAAACGGCGGCCTGTTTGCACGGTTTCGTAAAAAAGTCACTGACCCAGTCTCTGTGGACGCTCCCAAGGGCATGTATTTGTGGGGTGGAGTCGGGCGCGGGAAAACACATCTTTGCGATATGTTTTATAAATCCGTTCCCGGTAAAAGGAAACTCCGCATGCATTATCACCGTTTTATGCTGTTGGTACACCATGAGCTTAAGGAATTGGGAAACAGGGTGGAGCCTCTGGATCTGATCACCGAAAACTGGGCACAAAAAGTTCGTTTGTTGGTATTGGATGAAATGCATATCAACGATATCACCGACGCAATGCTGATGCGGCATCTGCTTAAGGGTTTGTTCGAACGTGGTGTCGTGCTTGTAACTACATCGAATCGGCATCCGAGAGATTTATATGAAAACGGTTTACAGCGTCAGCAGTTTTTACCCGCGATTGATTTGCTTGAGCAATACACTACCGTTATGAATCTCGACGGCAAAGAGGATTACCGGCTAAGAGCCCTGGAGCACACGGAGACCTATCTGACCCCTATCGATGAAACCGTTAACCATAAACTGGATGAGAGCTTTATCGAAATATCCGGTCACGATGAAGAACAGGTACACTACGGTGAAGCGATTATCAATGAACGAAAAATACCCATGGTCAAACGTGCAGCCGGCGTTATCTGGTTCCGGTTTGACGCTTTGTGCAATTCACCCAGGTCCAATAAGGACTATATTGAGATTACAAATTATTTTCATACGGTAATCGTGAGTGATGTACCGGTGATGGACAAGTATCTGGAAGACGCCGCCCGACGCTTCGTCAACATGATCGATGAGTTTTACGATCACAATACCAATCTGATTATTTCCGCCGACGCGCCTCCTGAGCAGCTCTATTCGGGCAGCAAGCTTGAATTTGAATTTGAGCGTGCGGTCAGCCGGTTGCGTGAAATGCAGAGCCAGGAATATCTGGCGCGGGAACGCGTGATAGGTTCGGCCGGCACATTCTAGTAGTCCGTCCACCCTAAAAGCCTGCCTGAAGTTTCCGTGTGCATGTCCGAAAACGGCTAGAATTGGCGATGGCTTGAATTATACTTCAGCCATAATGACTGGCGAAGACGTTTACTACAGAGCACTGCAAACCAAAGACCGCCGTTTTGACGGAAAATTTTTTACCGGCGTTGTGACAACCGGGATATTTTGCCGCCCGGTCTGCCCGGCGGTCACTCCGAAGCGGGATAATTGCCGATTTTTCACCTCCGCCGCTGAGGCAATGCGGGAGGGCTACAGGCCTTGCCTGCGTTGCCGGCCGGAAGCCGCTCCCGGCAGCCCCGCCTGGAACGGTGTGGCCACCACGGTGACCAGGGCGCTGAGATTGATCAACGACGGCGCATTAAACGACGGATCGGTGGAGCAGCTGGCTGAACGGCTGGGTGTGACTGCCCGGCATCTGCGCCGGCTGTTTGATGACTATCTGGGACTCAGCCCGCTGACTGTTGCGCAGTCTCAACGACTTTTGTTTGCCAAAAAACTCATTACCGAGACGGATATAGCCTTAAACGAATTGGCATTTAGCGCCGGTTTCGGCAGTGTCCGGCGCTTTAACGATGCAATCCGCAAATTATATGGGCAGACGCCCAGCCAACTTCGCCGAAACCGTGGGCAAAAAAAAGTGAGTGCCGGATCAGGGATTGAGTTGAAACTTTCCTTTCGCCCTCCCTATGACTGGCCGCAAATCCTGGGCTTTTTACAATATCGGGCCATTCCCGGCGTTGAAGATATCAATCGCAACACCTATCGTCGTTCAGTTCGCCTGGGGACCGCATCTGGCCTGATCAATGTCACCGCGGATAGAAAATCCCAGCAATTATTCGTACATTTTGATTTTCCCGATACCCTGTATTTACAGCAGGCAGTGGGTAAAATTCGTCAATTGTTCGATCTGGATGTCGACCCTGGGGAAGTCAATCAATTGTTCAGCCGCGATCCGATACTGGCGGATTTAGTCAAAAAAAGGCCCGGATTAAGAGTTCCCGGCGCCTGGGATATCTTTGAGTTGAGCGTTCGTGCCATATTGGGGCAACAAATCAGCGTAGCCGCGGCCAGGACCCTGGCGGGGCGACTTGTGCAAAAATTCGGCGAACCTTTGTCTTCAAACGCTGATTCTCAGATCAGCCACCTTTTTCCCAAGGCCGAAGATCTGCTGGGTAAAGACTTGAGTGTTATAGGAATACCCAAAAAACGCGCGGCCACGATCGAAAAGATGGCTGGTATTTTCGCGCTCGGAAATCTTGCACTCGACCAGGCCAACAGCCTGGACGAGCTCGAAAAAAGGCTTTGCCGTTTACCCGGGATAGGGCCCTGGACAGCGCAATACATTGCCATGCGTGCATTGCGTGAACCGGATGCCTTCCCCGAGGGGGACATAGCACTCATCCGTGCATTGCAATCCCTGGGGTATGACTGCAACGCTAAATTCCTGCAACAACTGGCGAATCGGTGGCGGCCGTTCAGAGCGTACGCCGCGGTGCATCTGTGGGCGGCCAAATCAGGGCAAAACGATTAATTACCGAGAGGACAAAAAGTATGACTCTACTCTATGTCGACGAAATCAATTCTCCCATTGGGAAAGTTACGGTAATAGCCGACGATCGGGCTTTGTGTCACCTGGACTTCAGCGATTGTCAGGACCGTATTGATCGCCTGCTAAAAACACGCTATGGAGATTATTCCCTGCAGACGAAAAAGAATTTACTGGACATGCGGAATCGGCTGAAGGCCTATTTTGCAGGTCAATGGAATGCGTTTGATGAGTTACAGTTGCAAACCGGTGGTACACAATTTCAAAGAAAGGTCTGGCAGGTGCTGGCCAGTATTCCCTGTGGAGAAACGCTCTCATACAAGCAACTGGCGCGCAGGATCGGGCAACCCACGGCTGTGCGGGCAGTCGCCAATGCCAATGCCAGGAATCCCCTGGCTATTATTATTCCCTGTCACAGGGTAATCGCCAGCGATGGAAGCCTGGCCGGATACGCCGGTGGTGTCCGGCGTAAACAATGGTTGTTGCAACACGAAGCAGTCCAGGCGTATTAACCGGCCTTGGGGCTATATTGAACAGGTTCTTAAATATTAAAATGATTTAATTTCCGCACATCCACCGTATTTGCGGAGTCTACTATTCTTATAGCTGTACCGCATACTCTTACGTCCACGGAATAAGCTATCCTTGATCCGGTTTTTCTTTATTGTATTACTGTCCGTTGCGCCGCCGCTTCACGCGGAAATTGTCGACTCGCGGTTTCTGCAAGCCTCCCCATTGAATGAGTGGTACACATTACAGACGGAACATTTCAATATTACATTCGAACGGGAAAACAAGGACTATGCACTGAAACTCGCCGGAATCGCGGAAAAACAATACGCAAAACTGACAAAAAATCTGAACTGGGTACCGGCGGGTAAAACCGAGATAGTCGTCAATGACACTGTCGATTTCAGCAATGGCGCGTCAACCGTATACCCTTATAATCAGTTTTTTGTCTATATGAATGAACCGGTTGGTGGAGATCTGCTCGACCAGATTGACTTCACGGAAACCCTGTTTACTCATGAATACACTCATATTCTGCACCTGGATCAGGCAACTCACGTACCCGCCCGGTTGCGCAGGATTTTCGGAAAATCTCCTTCAAACCTGTTCGCCCTGTTTGTGCTGCCTCAGGTTTTCGCCCCGCACTGGCTGTCTGAGGGCGTGGCGATCTACCAGGAATCTCAATCCGGTTTCGGCCGCAATCACAGCGCGGTGTTCGAGGCTAAGATGCGTGAAGAAGTACGTACAGGGCTTGCATCATTTACCGAGGAAAGCTACGAGGGCTATTATGGTACTCGCTGGCCGTTTGGCCAGGTTTACCTCTATGGGGCTTATTTTTTTCAATTCCTCAGTGAAGCATACGGCGAGCAAACGATCTCGGATTATATCAGGATTTACAACGGCAATTTAATTCCATGGCGTATGAACAACCGCGCGGTTCGGACAACGGGGAAAACCGCCCGGCAATTATGGCAGCAATTTCAGCGCTACCTGGAAGATCGATTTAACGAGGAGATTGAGAACATTAAAACCCGCGGACTGACGCGTGGCGAGATTCACTACGCCGATCGCTGGTACAATCGCCTTTTAACCCGTGGTCCCGAAGATTCCGTTTTCACATACCATGAGGATTTGAAAACTCCGCCGAAGATTGTGCAGGTCTTTCCCGACGGAAGAACTCAGATTATCAAAGAAATCCGAGGCCTGAGTGCAATGCAATGGCATCCGGAGCAGGGATTGCTGCTTGCAAAACCGGAAGTCTGTGGAAACAGGGCTTTATACACTGACGTGTATCGACTGGATCTCCATAGCAAAAAACTTCATCGAATAAGCCACTGTGCACGCGTACCCCGGGCAGACTGGGCAGCGGATGGTCAATCGGTTTACGCTGTCCGCACCGCGGGAGGGAAAAACCAGCTGCTGCGGATTGCGCTTAATGGTGAAACAGAGGTGCTTGACAGCCTTGGTTTTGGAGAAGCTCTAGGGCAGCCGGATATTTCCGCCGATGGGAAAAACTTACTGGCCGCAGTCAAAAGAAAGGGTCTGGGCTGGAATCTGGAAATCTTCGATATCGAAAAACGGCAATGGAATCGCTTGACCAACGACCGGGATATGCAGTCTGAGCCGCATTATGCCATGGACGGTGAGCACATTTTATTTGTCTCGAACCGCCATGGTGCGGTGGAGCTGAGGTCGATCAATAAGCACAGTCGACTAAGCCATACCTTGACCAATAGCCTGGGATATATACACCGGGGCATACCGGCCGGGGATGGCCGGATATGGGTCAGCGAATATACGGGGACTGGAGATATCGTCCGTCGCCTGGATGCCGGGCAAAGTTTCGGTGATCCGTGGACCAGCGTGGAATCCAGCCCCGCTGTTGTTCCACCAAAAACGCATGATCTTGATCCGGAAATTGTTTCTGAGCCGGCGGTACAGCGCTATGATCCCCGGAACACTCTGGCACCTGCCGGCTGGGCTCCGGTGCTGGCCGCTGAACGGGAAAGAGTGGAATACGGATTAATGCTGGCGGGACAGGACATTCTTGGCTTTCACTCCTGGTCGATCGTGCCGGTAGTGTACCAGTCTGAAGAACACAATCATGTCGGTGGTGGTTTGACTTACAGCTTTAATGATCGACTTATCCTGAGTGCAACCAGCAGTCAGGACATCGCCTATCGGAGCGAAGCGGACGACAGCCTTGAGTTTTATGAAGTACAGGATAATCTGCAGGCTCTGCTGCAATATCCGATAAACCGAATCGATCGGGCGTGGAACTTTTCTGTCGGCACTGCCTGGGAGAAGAGCCGCCGCACTTTCGTCTCGGATGGATCCAGGTTTACCACCGAAGACGCTATAGCCGGATTTGCTGTATCTTTTAATAACGTTGAACACTATCCGCATGCCATCAGCCGTCATACCGGGCTGACGTTCGATGCGGTTGTTGAATCGTTTGAATGGCTCGGCAGTTATTCAGACCATCGGGGTAATGTGCTGGTGGTCCAATCAGAGGGGAATTTACGATTCGGCGATAATCAGGCTTTAATTGCAACTCTGGATTTCGGCCTGGGGCAGGACGGTGGGAAACCTTTTATTTTGGGTGACAGTGTCGAGTCAGTGGATACCATATCCGGTATCACGCGACTCGGAAAGCGTAATTTTTCCCTACGCGGATATGCTGAAAACCCGGCGTTAATCGGTGAAAGTTTTTTACGCGCCTCGCTCGCGTGGCATTTCTCGGTCAGCAGTATTTACAATGGTTTTACGGCACCGCCATTGGGCCTGGGCAGAATTGATGCGAATGTGTTTACTGAATCGGGGGACGCCTGGGATACCCGGCGGGACCGGACTGTGTATCAATCTATAGGCGCGGAGTTGTCGGTGGAATTTCTGATCGGATATGATGCCTTGAATCTGCCGGTCTCATTCGGCTTCGCCCATGGTCTGGATGAGCAAATCGGGGAGGACAGTTTTTATTTGCGACTGAATGTAGCGTTTTAGTGATCGACCGAATCTGCGGGTTTCGAATCAATCGCGAGGGGGCCTCGCTCCTACGGCTTGTGGGATTTACCCGTTCCGGAACTTATTCGCTCGGATGACCTCTGCGATCCATTACATCTGACACGGTTGCCTGTATCAATTCTCTTGTTTTCTGCAAATCATAAAATCGCCGATTGCTCAGATCCATTACCGAAGCGATGATATTGTCCGCCTCGGACACGAGTTCATCATAGCGTTTTCTCTTCAATGCATCCTGTGCCTTGTCTTCAGAGGTGTTTTTAGCGAGAAGGGCTTCAGATCTCAACGCCGGAAGGTCTTTGTTATCCGGATAGCGATTGATTCCGTTTTCAAGCAGAGCCAATGCTTCATCGTATTCCCCGATCTGTATTTTTTTAGTTGCATCCGTTTGCATCTTACCGATGATGTACTCTTGCTCATCCGACGCTATCGCCTTGGATAAGCCGGATAATTCACGGCTTTGTGGATACTTGCTTAATCCGGCCAGGACGATTTCCCTCGCCAAGGCGTGATCATTGCGGGCCACCGCTTCTCTTGCCTTTTGTCGGATATCGGAAAGATCTGTGTTCTTCGCCTGAAGTTGCGATTCTTCCCAATTCGCTTGTTCCCGCTGAATCTGCTCAAGTTTACCGGATAAAGATTTTGACCAGGGCGCCAGCGCAAGTTGCTGTTTTGATTTGGCTATAGCGTCTTGAAACTTTCGCTGAGCGAATAATCGATCTATAGCCGGCAATTCGGATTCCGCCGTGGCTTGTAATGCCAATGCTTCTTCAAGAAGCTGAACGACTTCATTATCCAGGGTTGTTTTTCTCTCTTGCGACGTGACGTCAAAAAAGTGGTTCAGGCTGGTCATGGTTTTGGAGCCGGCTATGCCATCGGCTGTACCGGGCCTGTAACCCAGCTGACTTAAGAGCAGTTGTATTTTTTTTACGATCTTAACTTTTTCCTGTCTTGAAACATCCTTACCCTGTGTTCCAGGTGTTGGCGATGCCTGACTCCGGGTAGCGGCCGTGTTTCGGGTTTCACTTGCGACTACTGTATCCTTGACCGCCACTTCAGTTTCCGGCGGACCGGATTCGGTTTCGGGCGCATAGCTATTGATAATCTCTCGGTATTTGGGGTTTTCCGTCTCGGCCAGAAGCAGGTCGTAGACTTTTAGTGCTTCCGGTATGCTGTCAGCTTCCAGCAACAGCGAAGCCTTTCGATCGAGAACTTCTATATCTTTTTCCGCCAGGGTAAGGTAGTTATTACAGGCCTGGATAGCTTCCGCGCCGGTTTTGCGCAAGCAGGAAATCCTATATATTTTTAATTTGGCTTTCGATACTCCGGCTGACGATAAATTTTTCTGCCTTGATTCGATATATTCGGATTCTGCGATATTACTTCGAATAAGCTTTTCCAACTCGGCCAGGTTTTTATCTTTAGGATATTTCCCTTTTGCCTTTTCAACGGTGCTCAGCGCCAAATCGTACTGTCCCAGACTGTTGGCCGATTTACTGAGCTTGGTGTAAACATCCAATGAAGTGTTTCCTTCAAGTATGGCCCTTTCACAGATCTTGATTGCCTCTTTCGGACCGGCCTTTAAACAGTCGCTTTCGCTGGCCGCATAGACCGGGACAGAGAAAGTGTTCCAAAGCGCCAAAACCAAGCAACTCTGCAAAAACCGTATGATCTTGCGCCCGCGTCTCGGTGCGCAAGCTCGAATGTTGAGATGGCTTTCAGTAACCACTGTCGCTACCCGTACCGTAGCTGGACGGTCCTCCGGATCGAAAAGCCCAGCGGCCATCGTTCAGTCTCACCAGATTCAGCAGATACCATGTATCCACGGTGGTATAAGGCGGATCCTCACGTTCGACCATCATTTCTATATCCTGCCGATACTCACTGAGCCCGTATATTTTCTCCGTCGATTTTCCTTCTCCTCCGATAATGTCATGACTCAATCGGGAGATTTCCGCAATATAGGTAGAAACGATTTCGCTGTCTGATTCTTCACGAGCTGCCAACACAAACTCGAACAGTTCTTCGATACGGGCTACAATCTCCTCCGCTTCCAGATTCGTTTTTGAAACAGTCCTGAGGACATTGCTGGACGCATCCGGCGATTCAGCCGCGTATCCCAAATGAGAAATCGAACCTATGGCCGCTTTTTTCAGACCGTAGATTTTAGCGTCTTTCGTGTCAGAGATTTCAGGATCTATGACCCGGGCAATATTTTCGAGGTATTTATCGACATCGGGCCGCTTCTCCCGGACCGACCTTTCCGCAAGATCAGCATTTGCAAGCACCATCGCCGCTTCCTGCTCCGCTACTATCAGTAATCCGGCCTCTCTCGGGGTATCCCGCCAACTGGTTAAAGAGTGCCCGATATGAACATGGGCGATCGAAGGGGTTTCGCGCCGTAATAAACTGGAACAACTGATCAGGGTGGACAGGATAAGAATTACTGCTAGGAGTCGAATGATGCTCATATCCCTCTCCGGATTTGAATATGTGTCATGGCCCGTCTGAACAAGTTATGAATCTACAATAAAATCATTAGCTTATAAGATTATTCAGCCGAATGAACCGATATAGAATCTGTAGATCAATACTCTCGATTTTCAAGCCCTATAGATACTAGCCATAGGTATTAAGGACTTGTCTTAAAAAGCTTGAAAGTAATTTTACTCCTCAATCGGCACTGTTTTTTGTTAATTTTTCACTGAATACGGAGTAATTATTCGCCAACATGTATTTCAGCGAAACAACAAGAAATGTATGTAACAGCAATGAACGTAAACAGTTGCAAGATTGATTTGATTTGTAATGTGAGGTTACTATGGATTGCGTTGGTGACATGATATCGAACACCGGCTATTTTCATCACAACCCAGACTTACAAATGGCCACACAAGTCGACACTCTAAGCTCAGCCATTGCCTTAAAGAAGGGACATTCGGTTCTTTGGTATGAAATTGAAAGCATACTCGGGCGCGGCGGATTCGGCATTACCTATCTGGCCAAAGACACTAATTTAAACCGGTGGGTTGCGATCAAGGAATTTTTACCCAACGGATACGCACACCGGGAAGCGGACTCCACCATAAGGCCGCTTACCAATGAACACGGCGATATATACAAGTGGGGTCTGGATAGCTTTATCAAGGAAGCCCAGACACTCGCCAAGTTTCGCCATCCGAATATTATCCATGTACTTTCGGTCTTTGAAGCCAATAACTCGGCCTATATGGTGATGGAGTATGTTCAGGGGGAAGATCTGGCCACAAGGTTTAATGCCAGGCAGGGGAGTATCAGCCAGAATGAACTGGAGCGAATCTTTGTACCTATCATGGATGGACTGGAAAAAGTGCACGAAGCCGGATTTATACACCGGGACATAAAACCCGCCAATATATTTATTCGTCAGGATAAAACGCCTGTATTATTGGATTTTGGTGCCGCCAGACAGACGCTTCAGCAACAATCCGGTGAAATGACGGTTCTCGTGTCGCGCGGTTATACACCCCCGGAGCAATACGGTGCGAGTTTTGGTGAACAGGGGCCCTGGACGGATATCTACGCTCTTGCCAGTTGTCTCTATGACGGTATAACCGGCGAAAAACCGGCCGATGCTCTGCAACGTGTCGGCTCCTATCATATGGGCAAGGAAGATCCGGTGAAGACGCTGCAATCGCTGAAACCGCAGGGTTATTCACTCGATTTTCTGAAAGCGATAGATCTGGGGCTCAGTATCCCCATCGAGGATCGCCCGCAAACACTGAGCGAGTGGCTGAACCATTTCGTGACGGCCGACGAAAAAACGGTGCTTGTCTCGCAGTTCACGCCTGTATTAACCACTACGCACAGTCTCCACAGGCCGGCTGAGACAGTGCCAAAACCGCTAAGCGGCGATCAGTCTTCTCAAGTTGGCACAAAGAAAACGTCCAGCGTGGTCCTGTGGTCCGGTATCGGATTTGCCGTACTAGCTGCTCTGACCGGGTCCTGGTTTTTATTCAAACCCGCAAAAGAACAGATCGAAGTCAACACCACTGCCTTGGTACAGGATATTGATAAGGTGACATCCGCCCCTGCAATTACTGAAACGGTGACGGAACAGGACGTTCTTGTAATATCTGAATCCTACCTGAGATCGCTGCCGCCACCGGAATCAACGTTCACATTCGATGATCTGGATCAACAATCCATCCTTATTGCCCGACAACTACACCAGGCAGGCGCGATGCATCGGGAGGCACTGGCACTTTATCCGGAAGCTGAGGATGCTAAAAAAGGCCTTGCAAAAGTGCTCACCGGGTTCAAAACCCTATTATCGCAACCCTGGGTAGAGAATAATGAATTCACCCGGAACCGGATCATCGAATTGGGCGGGGAAATTTTTCCGGGCGAGCCGCAACTGTTCGCTATTGACAGCCATGATACGCCGTTTGATCAGTCACGCCTGGTCGATGAGGTATTGGAACGTATCGCGCGCAACGAAATCGCTCAACCGGTCGGCAACTCGGCAATTGATGTTCTGGCCTATATTCAGGACAAAGCCTTGGTCGAAGAACTGAAAGCCCGGTCTGAGTTTGCGGACTTAATCGATAATCTGAAAATCTCCGCCAACGACGCCATACTGAACGGCAACCCGGAACTGGCTGCAGAGATCGTCCGGTCCGCGCTTGCGATTTCGCCTGAAAACGCCGAGTTTTTGTTATTAAAAAAACACCTGTCCGGAGGCCCGTAGGAACCGGCCCTGCCGGCGAAACCCCCTGTCTTGAATTAATCGCGAGGACGCCTCGCTCCTACGGACTGTCCCTGTCCCGGCACACCACTTGCACACTGTATATTCCTTAATCATTTAGAGGTGTAAAACGGCGTGTCGTACGAGCGTGAGGAGAATCCGCGAATGCTGATCACAAAATCCATTTCCCTGGCTGCATGTCTGATGTTTTATGCATCCGCGCTGTTTGCGGATATAGATGAACCGTCCGATGCACACGAGGAAGGGCGGCTCGCGGATTTGGTCGTTTTGCAACTGAAGCACCATACCGACTTCGATACAGGCACAACCGATATCATCGGCACAATTGCCAATCAGGGCTGGTCGATCAAGACCCGTAACCCTTTGTTTATCCAGATCCTGACAGGAACCTCCTTCAACACTGCGACCGAACTGGACATAGAGCAAACACGGATGCTCCAGGCGGACGAGTCCTTTACGCTGAAAAAGCGCATCGATAACTCACGGTTGAACGGAAATATTTACGCCATTGTCGACCCGGCCAACCTGATTGAGGAAATCAACGAGGGAAATAATTTTGCGCTCTCTTTCCCGTCGACCGATGTTGATCTGGGACCGGAGGCAGGCGAGCCGGATAAGGGCGAATCGGCTGCCGTGATCGACCTGTCACTCGAAACGGATAAGGACAGTGTGACCGCCGGTGAACTGGTTCGATTCATTCTGACTGTCCGAAGCGGTTCGAACGAATTCGGCCCTCTTTATGCGGTATTTCAGGTACTCGATCCGGCGGCGGATGAAGTCTTTCGCAGCGGACAACTTCCCTTACTGCTCAATGAAGTTGAAGGCCGCTACCATACTGAATTTTACTGGTCCACTCTGGGCCTGCCCGATGGGCATTATACCGTCAAGGTATCGCTTTTCGTCGACGAAGGGGAAGCGATCAAATCGATCAGCCGTCAAATGACGGTGATGTCTCTTGATGCCAACCGCCCCCCGGTTGCGAAAGATGACAGGGCTCAGACAGGGATGAGCCAATCCGTGGATATAGATTTGATGGTCAATGACTTCGACCCTGACGGTAATCGCCTGGAACACTATATCACCGAACAGCCCCGGCACGGCGAAGTCAGTGAATTGCGCGGGCTGGCCAGTTATACGCCCGATCCGGGATTTGTGGGCAAGGACAGTTTTAGCTACCAGCTCGACGACACTCTCGGCGGCAGCGCCTGGGCAAGGGTCGATATCGATGTAGTGCCGCCGGAAAACGGCTGCACCTGGGTGCGGGATTATTCCGTCAAAGCCAATAGCGGGAAAATTGAAGATACTGCCTGGGCAGCCTTCAATCTGCCGGATTCCGATGATATCGAATTCGCATCCTGGATCCGATCTTCCGATAACCCGGAATTGTTTGAACGTCAGCCTCTGATTTCCTTCCCTTCATGCAGTTTGTATTTCAAAACCAAAGCCGGGGCCAGCGGATCGGCAAAAATTACCTATGTTGTGCTGGATAAAGCAAGCGGCGGCAAGAACTATGTATCCGAACCCAGGCACTTTACTTTATCCGTAACACCCCGGACGCCGGGCCCGCAATTCATATCGACACCCGATACCATGATCTCCGTCGGTAAGCCGTACCGCTATAGGCCGCTACTGAGCGACGATAGTGAAGCCGAAATCTACCTGATGGCGGCACCGGATTTTCTGGAGTGGAGAGACGGTACCGTTACAGGAGTGGCCGGTGTTGAAGACATAGGCCTGCACGAGATATGGCTGAAGCTTGAGGAAAATGGGCAAAGCAGCCAGCAAAAATACTGGTTGTCGGTAACACCGAAACTGGCCGCCGGTATGGAACCGCAGTCCGCCGAATCAGTAAAAAGCGTTCAACCGGTGAATTCAGCGGCTACAGGTTCAGGCGGCGGATTGCTCGATCTAAGCTCATGGCTTTTGTTGTTGTTGCCGCTGTGCCAACGTAAACTGACCTAAAATCAAGTACACTATCCGTGATTCTTAAATGCGGACAGTGTGACTCCATGCAAGACAACGACAGAATAATCACCAGCCTGGCGACTCATGAGGATGATGTTCAGGAGAGGGCCATGCGGCCGAAAACCCTGGCTGAGTACCGGGGTCAGGCTGTGGTTGTCGAACAGATGGAGATTTTTATTCCCGCCGCCCGTCAACGGGGAGAGGCCCTGGACCATGTGTTAATCTTCGGTCCGCCTGGCCTTGGCAAAACCACACTGGCCAATATTATCGCCAACGAAATGAATGTAGCGATTCGCCACACTTCCGGTCCGGTACTGGAACGCGCAGGCGATCTGGCGGCGCTCTTGACCAATCTTGAAACCAACGACGTTTTGTTTATCGACGAAATTCATCGTCTCAGCCCGGTTGTGGAAGAAGTTCTTTACCCGGCAATGGAGGATTATCAGCTCGATATCATGATCGGCGAGGGCCCCGCGGCACGCTCCATCAAGCTGGATTTGCCCCCTTTTACGCTGGTCGGCGCGACGACGCGCGCCGGATTATTGACATCTCCCTTGCGGGACAGATTCGGCATAGTGCAGAGACTGGAGTTTTACGAAATCCGGGATCTGGCTCAGATTATCCAGCGTTCGGCCCGGATACTGGGCGCCGATATAGATGCGGAGGGCTGTGTTGAGATTGCCCGCCGCTCGCGCGGTACGCCGCGTATCGCCAATCGCCTGTTGCGCCGGGTGCGCGATTATGCCGATGTCAAAAACGCCGGTGTCATTACGGTCGAGATCGCGGACAAAGCCCTGAATATGCTTAATGTGGATTCTCTCGGCCTGGATAATATGGACCGCAAGCTGCTGACCGCCATTATCGAAAAATTCGACGGAGGTCCCGTGGGTATAGATAACCTCGGGGCGGCGATCAGTGAGGAGACAGGCACCATTGAAGATGTCATCGAACCCTATTTGATCCAGCAGGGTATGCTCATGCGCACCCCGCGCGGAAGAATCGCAACCATAAGTACTTATCAACACTTTGGACTTAAACCCCGGTCCACTCTCGAACCGGTTCAGAATGGCTTGTTTTCCGATTAAACTATTCATCGGCGGGAACGCTTTGCGGGGTAAGAAACAGCGTGTTTTTTACCCGAAAGTATCCTATAAATAGAACGATATTGTTTCCTTCCTGCTCCTAAAGGTGAATGCCAGGATCGCTGAAATGCGCAAAGCACGCTTGTTTTTTTAAGCATCGGTTGAAAAACCAGGCAAATCGATTAATTTGTTCCGGGACGGTAACTGTCACCCGTCTGAATGCGTGTAGCCATCTCCCGGTTGCGAAACCGGCAGAAATTGTTGAGGTTAAAGACATTGACCGCTGATTTGTCATTTTTGCATCTGATCAAGGACGCCAGTCTTGTGGTTCAGATCGTGATGCTGGTGTTGGTGCTGGCATCGATATTTTCCTGGGCGGTGATCTACGGAAAGTCCAGGCAATTCGGAAAGGCGACCCGGGTAGCCAAAGGGTTTGAACAGGAATTCTGGAGCACGGGTGATATTACCGATATCTATTCCCGCCTCAGCAGCCACCGCGGCCACCTGACGGGTATGGAGCGTATTTTCGCCGCCGGTTACTCTGAGTTCGGCCGCCTGAGGCGGCAAACGACCAATCCCGATGTCATTCTCGACGGGGCTCGCCGGGCCATGCGTATCGCGGTCTCGCGCGAGCAGGAGAATATCGATACCAATTTAACCTTTCTGGCCACAATCGGTTCGACCAGCCCCTATATCGGCCTCTTCGGTACGGTTTGGGGAATCATGAATTCCTTTACCGCACTGGGTAATGTTCAGCAGGCTACGCTGGCCATGGTGGCGCCAGGCATAGCGGAGGCCTTGATCGCTACGGCCATCGGCCTGTTTGCCGCGATCCCGGCGGTGATTTTTTATAATCGCCTGTCCACTCAGGCTGACCGGCTGTTAAATCGTTACGATACTTTTTCAGAGGAATTTTCCACTGTATTGCATCGTCAGGCGGTTCGCATCCGGGAAAAATCCAGTGTTGCCAAGGCGTAAGTGGGAGATCGTCGGTTATGAGCGGATACTATAGAAAATCACGGCGGCAGGTCTCTGAAATAAACGTCGTGCCTTACATCGATGTGATGCTGGTGTTATTGGTGATCTTTATGATTACGGCACCTTTGCTGCGAACCGGTGTCGAAATTGATCTGCCGGATGCCGATGCTAAACCGGTGCAGACAGATCCGGAGAGTCAGGAACCCCTGATTTTAACCGTCAATGCCCATAACGAATGGTTTCTCAACGTCGGGCAGGATCCGGAAAATCCGATCGATCGAACAACCGCTCAGCGTCTGGCGGCGGCGGTGATCCGTCTGAATCCGGAAAAGCGGGTCCTGGTGGCCGGAGATACCGATGTGGGCTACGGGCAGGTCATGTTGGGCATGGTCATGTTACAGAAAGTGGGTGCAAAAAAAATCGGGCTGATGGCGGAGCCGCCAAACCTATAGGCTTATGTGGCAGCTAATCCGCGAATATCCAGTAGCCGTTTTACTCTCAATACTGGCACATGTGGTATTGGGAGCGCTGCTGGTGGTCGGGGTCAACCAGACCATTCGCTCAAAACCCATGCGCCAGGTGGAACCCATCCAGGCCCTGGTGGTCGATGAAGACGAGATCCAGCAGGAAATCGAAAGGTTAAAACAGCTCGAAGAAGACAAGGCGAAGGAGCAGGAGTCAAAGGAAGCGGAACGGCGCAAGCTCCTGCAGGAGCTTGAACAAAACCGCAAGGCGGAAGAGGAGCGCTTGCGCAAAACACTGCAAGAGCAAGAAGCCCAGCGACAGAAAATAGAAGAAGATAAAGCCCGCCTTGAGGCGCTTAAGCAGGAAGAGGAAAAGGCCGCGAGAGAGCGCGAACTGGATGAGCTGAAACGTCAGGTAGAAGAGGAAAAACGCAAGGCGGAAGAAGAACGGCAGAGTCTGATCGCGGAGCAGAGACGCATTGAAAAAGAGCGTGAACTTGAACGTATCGAACAACAACGCAAGGCCGAGGAAGCCAGGCTGACCGAAATCAAACGTAAGGCCGAGGAAGAACAAAGGCGGCTGCAAGAACAGCGAAGGCGGGAAGAAGAGGCTCAAAAAAAAATTGAAGAAGAGCGCAAACGGGCGGAACAGGAACGGCTAAGGGCTGAGGCTGAGAAAAAACGCAGGGAAGAGGAGGCAAAACGTAAAGAGGAAGAGGCCCGCAAGAAAGCCGAAGCCGAGAAAAAACGCCTGGAAGAAGCAAGACTCAAAGCCGAGTCTGAAAAAAAACGAACAGAGGAAGAGGCGAGGTTAAAAGCCGAAGCTGAAAAAAAACGGCTGGAAGAGGAGCAACGTAAACGGGCCGAGGCCGAGAAAAAACGCAAAGAGGAAGAGGCCCGAAAAAAAGCTGAGGCCGAGAAAAAACGTAAAGAGGAAGAAGCCCGAAAAAAAGCCGAAGCCGAGAAGAAGCGTAAAGCCGAGGAAGCCCGCAAAAAGGCGGAAGCTGAACGAAAGCGTAAAGAGCAAGAGCGGCTGAAAGCCGAGGCCGAAGCGGAACGATTGAGGCTGGCGGAAGAGGCGAGAAAAAAAGCCGAGGCGGAAGAGGCGCGTAGAACCCTGGTTCGACGGCTGATATCCCTGCAGGAAAAATACAAGCAGACGATTCAACGCAAAGTGGCGCGTAACTGGGTAAAGCCCCCGGGAATTTCGGGCGATGTCGGCTGCGATGTGGTGGTGACACAGATACCGAGCGGCGATGTTGTCGATGTCAATGTAAAGCGCTGCAGCGGGGGAGGGGAGCAATTGCGCCGTTCCGTCGAGGCCGCTGTACTTAAGGCATCGCCACTGCCCGGCGCGCCCGATCCCCGTGTATTTGACCGCACGATTCAACTCTATTTCAGGCCGGAAGGTTAAATGAGAGAAACCATTAAGCGACTCAACAAAACAATTTCGATCAGCCTATTAGTTTTATGCCTTATACCCGGGTGGCTGGGAGCGGTGATGGAGATAGAAATCACTCATGCCGGGCAGAGCGCCATTCCGATTGCGGTGGTTCCTTTCGGATGGACAGGGCAGGCGCCACTGAACACCGATGTGGCTCAAATCATCGGTTCGGATCTGGAACGCAGCGGCCGGTTTAAACCTCTGGAAAGACAGGATCTGGTCTCGCATCCGGTCAGTGGAGCCAATGTCAAATACGCCAATTGGCGTTTGTCAGGCGTCGATTATCTTCTGATCGGAAAGATCGATCTGGTTCAGAACAACACTTACCGGGTACAGTTTCAACTGCTCGATGTACTGCGACAAAAACACATGACCGGTTATAATCTGACCGTTCAGAACGGTCGGCTGCGCCAGGCCGCGCACGAAATCGCCGATATTGCCTACGAGAAAATCCTGGGGGAGAAAGGCGCGTTCAATACCCAGATCGCCTATATTTCTTCCGAAGGAACGGCCGAGAACCGGACTTATCGCCTGCAGGTCGCGGATTCGGACGGCTTTAATTCGGTCGCGGTGTTGACGTCCAAACGGCCCTTAATGTCCCCTGCCTGGGCACCCGATGCCCGGAAGCTGGCGTATGTGTCCTTCGAAGATAAAAAACGTTCCGCGATTTATGTGCAGGATACCCGTGATGGCAGCCGTAAAAAACTGATTTCCAGAAGCGGAATAAACGGTGCCCCCGCCTGGAGTCCCGATGGCCGGAGGCTGGCCGCAGTGTTGTCACACACCGGAAATCCGGAGATCTTCATTATTGATGTCGAAAGCGGACAGGCATCGCAAATCACCAACAACGGCGCCATAGACACCGAGCCTGCCTGGGTGAATGACAATACCCTGGTATTTACTTCCGATCGCAGCGGTTCGCCGCAAATCTACGAGGTACCGGCCGCCGGCGGGCGGGCCAACCGGCTGACCTTCGAAGGCCGTTATAATGCAAGTCCTACGGTATCGGCGGACGGTGACACGATTGCCATGGTGCATGGAGACGGCGGCCAGTACCGTATCGCGGTAATCGACCGACCGACGGGGCTGATGAGCGTGGTGACCAACGGCAGTCTGGATGAATCTCCCAGCTTCGCACCCAACGGAGGTATGATACTCTACGCCTCGGAGTCTGCAGGGCGTGGAGTGCTGGGCGCGGTTTCGGTCGATGGCAGTGTGAAGCAACGCATCAGCCTGACCGAAGGGGATGTGCGGGAACCGTCGTGGTCTCCGCTGTTGCGCTAGCACGATAAGAAAATCCTAATTGATGAGGTTCTGTTTACAATGAATAATTCACTGAAAATCGTTTCAGTATGTGCAGCGGCTGCATTATTGGCAGCCTGTCAGCCGAAAGACAAGGATATGGACATAGACTCTCTTCCACCTGCTGACCAACAGGCGTCGCAATCGCAGTCATCCACACAGCTAGGCTCGGTCAGCGGTAGAAATGTATCCGGCTCCGAGAATAATCCTGCCGAACCCCGGACCAATGAATTAGGCGTATTAGTGGATGAGTATGGCATTCCGACTCATCGGGTATTCTATTTTGATTATGATCAGGCCAGCATCGATCCGGCCGATCTGGATGCCCTGGCTTCCCACGGGCAATACGTGGCCAACTCTCCCGGCGCAAGAGTCCGCCTGGAAGGTCACACCGACGAACGCGGAACCCGCGAATACAATATTGCACTGGGCGAAAACCGCGCGAAAGCGGTAGAGCGGATATTACAGCTGCAAGGGGTCAGACCTTCGCAAATCGCCGTACTCAGCCTCGGTGAAGAGCAACCAGCCTCGGATGGCCATGAAGAGAACAACTGGGCCTTGAATCGGCGGGTTGAAATCATCTATGAGGTGCAGTAATACAGGGTGTGATCACTCATGAGGCACTGCGCCGCAGGAATCGAAAGCATGAACTTAATAATTCTCAGTACATCCGCCCTGGCGCTCTGTTTTGCTTCACTTTTGTCCGCCCAGGAAAAAGCGATACCGTCAAATACAGATTTGGACCAACGGCTGCAGCGAATCGAGCGCGTGCTGGATAATCGCATCCTTCTGGACATGCTGCAAAAAATCGAAATGGTTCAAACCGAAGTCCGCCAGCTGCGAGGTGAAATCGAACGTCTGGAACATGAGTTGAAATCCATGAGCAAGCGCCAGCGCGACCTGTACCTCGATACCGACCGGCGCCTGCAGGCTTTGGAGTCGGGTGAGGGGGGCGGAATCAACCTGGAGGATCTGGCGAATATGGATTCGGCGGCCGGAATGGAAGAAAGCGATGCTGACCCGGCTTCGGCCGATAGCGCTGCAGGCGGCGACATGCCCGCTATGGCGGTCCGTGAGGAGCCGAAATCCGGTGAGAAGGAGGCCTACACCAAGGCTTATGATATCCTGATGGCCGGAAATAATAACGCTGCAATTACCGCATTTGACCAATTCCTGGTGAGTTTTCCAGACGGCCCCTATTCCGACAATGCCTGGTACTGGCGGGGTGAAGCGATGTACGTATCGCGAAAATTTCCCGAGGCGGTCAGTAGTTTCCGCAAAGTGCTGGATGATTTCCCGGGCAGTGCGAAATTGCCTGACGCCAAGTTAAAAATTGCCTATGCCCATTACGAGCAAAATCAATTCGAAGAATCCCGTGCGGTGTTGGAAGATCTGGTTCAAAATCATCCTGCAAGCTCGGCGGCCCGGCTGGCGAAAAGGCGATTGAAATCCATGGCCGCCGAGGGGCAGTAGAATCCGGAATCAAATCTATCCGGTAATGGCGGCAAAAACATCCGGCAACCGCTCGGGCAGGCGTTCGACATTGTCAACGATGGAATAATGGTTTTCACCGAATATTCTGGCGACGTAGCGATCGGCCTGCGGATCAAGTGTCAGGCAATAGGTGTATATCCCCCGCGTAGCCAGATCGTCGACGGCTTTTTTCGCGTCATGGCGCAGATATTGGGGGTCGCGCTCATCTATATCCGCCGGCTCGCCGTCGGTCACCAGCAAAACCAGTCGTTTACTCGCATTCTGATTGGCCAGATGATGGCCTGCGTGCCTTAATGCAGCTCCCATACGGGTGGAGAGCCCGCCTCTCATGCCGGCCAGGCGTGCCTTGGCCTGGTCTTCATAGCGCTGATCGAAATCCTTGAACCTGTAGTATTGAACATCGTGCCGGCCGTCCGAGGCGAATCCATGTACGGCGAACGCGTCTCCGATGGAATCTATGGCCCAACTCAACAGTCCCGCGGATTCACGGGTCAGCGAGAGGATGGTTGTGCCATCCTCAGAGTCTTCATCTTCGGGTAACCTCTGACCGACTTTTTCATTGGTCGATTCCGACAGGTCCAGCAATAATACAATGGCCAGATCGCGTATATGCCGGGTGATTCGTATATTAATCTGCGGATTGGGCATGGTTCCGCGGCGTATATCGACCATGGCACGAATGGCGGCGTTCAGATCCAGCTCTTCGCCTTCCTCGTAACCCCTGCGCCGGACTATCCCTTGCGGTTGCATGGCATCGATAAGATGCTTGATTCTCGAAGCTACGGGCTTGTATTTGTCCAGTATCTTGTCCATGATTTGCGGGTTGCCCGCAGGTTGGCGGCGTTCTATCACGGTCGTCCAGTCGGGCCGGTAGAGTTGAACATGATAATCCCATTCCTGGTACATAAAGGGGTCGGAAACCGGTTCTTTGCCTTCCATCTCGTTGTAGCTGACACCTAAGTCTTCATAGGGGAAGACTTCGGTTTCGCAGGTCCAGATTTCCTGCGCGTCGTCTCCGGCGTTTTCCACGTCCACTTCATTGGCCATCTCGATAATGCTGACTTTGCGCCTGACCTGCTGCTGTTGTTCGGGTAAATAGTCCATGCCGCGAGACTCGAACAGATTTTCCGCAAATGCCCAAACATAGCGATTATCATCCCGGTATGCCAGAGGCAGGGTTTCCAGAACGCGCAACGACGGAATAGCGGCCCGTTTACTCAGCGAATGATAAAAACGCATGCCGAAAGTCCAGGCAATCCGGTTGTCATCAGCTCCGTTTTCCAATTCACGTCGATAGTCACCGGCCAGCTCATTAATAAAAGGCTCACTGTCCAGGTGATCCTCTTCCAGCAAAGCCCGGGCCATGCGCAGCATCAGCTCAACGGCTTCATGCAAACCGGTATTTTCGTCGATGAGGTCGAAAAAGCCAAGCCAGAGACTTTTCAGGCCGGGAAATTTCCGAATTGCCAGGTATTCCACGCGTGCGTCTTCGAACAACTCGATCATCTTCATCTGCGCGGGGCTCAGCTGCTCGGCGGACAGCGGCTGCAGGGTATAAACCATATGGGCCGCTGCATGTGCCGCGCTCGCCCGGTAAATCTGCAAGCCGCTAAGCCCGTCCATATCATCGAAAGCGTCCGGAAGATGAATCTGAAAGTCTTCGATATAGGGCTTTAAGCCCTGGCGGCTTTCATAGTCGCCCGATGTCGGGCGCATATAAAAGGCTCTTCCCCAGAGGGCACGAAGATAGAAATTCAATTTGCGATGATTATCCACGAACAAGGTGCCGCGCCGTTCTTTTTGCAATACCGACCTTGACGCATCCGTACTCAGCGCGAAATAGGCCATCTGCCCGTCCAGATCCCGCTGATGCGCCTGCGCTCCCCACAATGCCCAGCGCCTCAGGCCGCCGAGAGTCAGCTTCGACAGCAATTCGTCCAGATTTTCCATCATCGGGCGCAGCCCTCGCGGAGCCTTGCCGGATAACTGATGAATCAGATTCATATAGCCGCGCATGACATCTATGTCCCCCAGCCTGCGCGCCGCCATAGGCATATTGGCCATGGCCAGTGTGATAACCGTACCGGAGGTGTGAGAGGAAAGTTTCATCAGGCCCGTCACTATGTCCGGAACTATGTCTTCGCCGACTTCCTTGGCAACCGCCGGCATTTCCTGCACATAGGTCAGGACCAGATCAGCACCGCGATTGAGGGAGCACATGGCGCTGATCCCCTCGAGATAATTCTGCAAGCCGCGCGGCGACATAATGCGGGCGGCCTCGTGGTACGAAGACTCCAGCGCCTCGTGATGGCTGTGATCTTCCTGATCCAGGCAGCTAAGATAGTCGGAAAATTCGATGCTCATGAGATCTGATTACCGGGCGGCCGCGGGAGGAGGCGATTAAAAATAAGTGTCAACCGCGGCTTTCAGCGTATCCCGCATATCCGGATCATCGGTCAATGGTGTCACCAGTGCCATTTGACAAGCCTGCTCTGCATCGATCCCTTTGGCCATCAATTGGGCTGCATAGACCAGCAATCGGGTGGACATACCCTCGTCAAGGCCGTGGCCTTTTAAATTGCGTGAACGCTGGGCGACCTGAACCAGTTTATTGGCGGTATCGCTGTCCACATCACCTTCGTGCTGTACGATCTCCGCCTCGATCTGTGCGTCCGGGTAGCTGAAATCCAGGCCACCGAAGCGCTGCTTGGTGGATTGTTTCAAATCCTTCATCAGTGACTGGTAGCCGGGGTTGTATGAAATTACGATCTGAAAATCCGGGTGGGCACGGACCAACTCGCCTTTTTTCTCAAGTGGCAACTCACGCCGGTGATCCGTCAGCGGATGAATCACCACCGTGGTGTCCTGCCTCGCTTCGACGATCTCATCCAGATAGCAGATTGCACCGATCCGCGCCGCCACCGTCAAAGGGCCGTCCTGCCAGCGGGTTCCGTTGATATCCAGCAGATAACGGCCGACCAGGTCCGAGGCCGTCATATCCTCGTTGCAGGCCACCGAGATCAGCGATTTGCCCAGTTTCCAGGCCATATACTCGACAAAGCGGGATTTACCGCAGCCGGTCGGGCCTTTAAGCATGACGGGCATGCGCGCATCATAGGCCGCCTGGTACATCTCGATTTCGTTGCCGACAGAGCGGTAGTAAGGTTCGTTCTGAATAAGGTATTGGTCTTTGTCGCTTTCACTCATTGGCTGGATACTCTCGAAGCGGGTTCAGGCTTGCAAAAAAAAGCCCCGCACCCATGGTGTTCATGGAGTTGGGGCTGTCATCCCGATAGTGAGGGGTGCTGTCAACGGGAAACAGCCCCTTAGTGTTTATGCTATAGCCTTAGACCTTGATCGGGCCGCGGTAAACCACCATCGCAGCGCCCTGGGACTGCGCGTAATTGTCGTACCCGATCAGGCGCACATGGTGGTCAGGATTGGCCTCGTGGCAAAGGTCCGCTTCGGCCAGTACCGCGTCCACATCGGTTTCGCCGAACATCGGCAGTTTCCACATATACCAATAGTGGTCGAAGGCATTTTCCGGCTCGATATGTTCTATGGCCGGATTCCATCCTTTGGAGACGATATATTCCACCTGCTTGTAAATACTTTCCTTATCCATGGGCGGCAGATACGAAAAGGTTTCGAACTTGCGGCTGTTCGGATCGGACAGTCTTGAATTGTAGTCTTGCATCTCTGACATACGTCATTCCTCGTTTACAGTTCGGTGCAACGGGCGGGCGTTAAAGGAGCCCGCAGCTGCTGCACCCTTGGTTAATCGTATCGTGCCGCTATTTGTGGGCTACGTCGAGCTTATCCACGGTGTCGAATTCGAACTTGATCTCCTTCCAGGTTTCCATCGCCGCGGCGAGCTCGGGGCTATGCTTTGCCGCTTCACGCAGAATATCGCCACCGCGTTTTTCCAGGCCCTCAACGCCGTTCATATTGCGATCCTGGACGCAGGCCTCCAGGGCGACACGGTTGGCGGCGGCGCCGGCAGCGTTACCCCAGGGATGGCCGAGTGTACCGCCACCGAACTGCAACACGGCATCATCACCGAAAATCGTGACCAGTGCAGGCATATGCCAGACATGAATGCCGCCCGAGGCGACTGCGAAAGCGCCCGGCATGGAACCCCAGTCCTGATCGAAGAAGATGCCGCGTGATCGGTCTTCTTTGATATAGGATTCACGTAACAGATCGATCCAGCCCAGTGTGGAATCACGGTCGCCTTCCAATTTGCCCACTACCGTACCGGTATGCAGATGATCGCCGCCCGAGAGCCGCAGGACTTTGGTCAGTACCCGGAAGTGAATACCGTGGTGCGGGTTGCGGTCCAGCACGGCATGCATGGCGCGATGGATATGCAGCAGCATACCGTTGTCGCGGCACCATTGCGCAAGCCCGGTATTGGCGCAGAATCCGCCGGTGATATAGTCGTGCATGATAATGGGAGCGCCGATTTCCTTGGCGTACTCGGCACGCTTGTACATTTCTTCGGGCGTGGGCGCAGTCACATTCAGATAATGACCTTTACGCTCGCCGGTCTCCTTCTCCGCCTTATGAATTGCATCCATCACAAAATCGAATCGCTGGC
This sequence comes from Granulosicoccaceae bacterium, assembly GCA_965222695.1. Taxonomy (GTDB): domain Bacteria; phylum Pseudomonadota; class Gammaproteobacteria; order Granulosicoccales; family Granulosicoccaceae; genus UBA7957. Next base: position 153,705 of record OZ244967.1, read on the forward strand.
GCCAGCGCATAAACGGCTGAGAGTTGACGTTTTCATCGTCTTTGGTGAAATCCAATCCGCCGCGCAGACACTCATAAACGGCACGGCCATAGTTTTTGGCCGAAAGACCAAGTTTTGGTTTGATGGTGCAGCCGAGCAGGGGGCGCCCGTACTTGTTCATGATATCCCGCTCTACCTGTATTCCCTGAGGAGGTCCGTTACAGGTCTTCACATAGGCGATAGGGAAGTGCACATCCTCCAGGCGCAGGGCGCGGATGGCTTTAAAGCCGAATACGTTTCCGACCAGGGAAGTAAAGACATTGACCACTGAACCTTCTTCAAAAAGATCGATAGGGTAGGCGATAAAGGCATAGAAACAGCTATCGTCGCCCGGCACATCCTCGATCGAGTAAGCCCGGCCTTTGTAGTAGTCCAGATCGGTCAACAGATCGGTCCATACGGTCGTCCAGGTCCCCGTGGAGGACTCCGCCGCGACCGCTGCAGCCGCTTCTTCACGCGGGACACCAGGCTGCGGGGTAATCTTAAAACACGCCAGCAGATCGGTTTGATTGGGGGTATAGTCCGGCATCCAATAGGTTTCCCGGTAGTCTTTTACCCCGGCGTTATAACTTTTAACAGCCATAGTACTCCTCTCTCATCGTAAAACGGACATGCGTTTATTAAACACGGCTAAACGCAAAATTGCAGCAGCCGGAGCGGAACAGCAAGCGCCTGCATCTCCCCACCGACCGGATTCGAATGCCTTCATTGTATATGGCTTTTTGATAATTAAAACTAAATAATATATTGGATTATGATAAGTTTTTCTTATGCTTATGGCGCCGTAGGAGCGAGGCCTCCTCGCAAAGCAATCCGATAACACAAATCGGATACCCAATGACTATTGCGGAGCCCGTCACAAACTGCCGATTTACTGTGAATTATCGTGAAACCTTCACGTGCCTATATGGTAGATTGGCCCGCGTTCGGTAAATTTGTAATTTAGGATCTACCCCTTTTTTATACGCTATTAACAAGAACAACAATTCTTCTGTGGATGTTGAGATTTCTACCTTCCTAGATAAATGGGCCATTTGGAACCAGGGGTGAGGAAGGCGCAACAGGCACTGCGGATTTGTTTCTCGATCACTTAACAAAAGGACGGAAAATTCACTATGTTGAAAGTAGCTTCAAAATCCTCGATTGCGCTTATCTTATGCGCCTTTGTCATCTTCGCAATTGGAATCGGCGGGCCTGTACATGCCGAAAATGGAGACAATAACAGCAAACCCAATCCTGACCACTATTCCCTAAGCTGGAACCAAGAATGTACTGCCGTCACAATCTACGTGAGTGACGAAGGCAAAGACATCGGAAATATTGTTTTCTATGACAACTTCGGGAACGGGCCGGTAAAGATTGAATCGACTGATGAACGTCCGTTGGATTCTCCGGTGGACCTAAGTACCACGGAATTACAATCCTACATCTCTCCGGATGTGGGCGGAGTGATATGGATTAAAGCCGGTAACAATGGCAAAAAAGATCAGGGTCTGCCCGGAGAAGGAGATATAAGGCTGGATGTTCCGCTCTGCCCGGCGGCAGTGGTTTGCCCGTATACGGAGGACTTGGACAGTTGGATGCAGTATCTGGTCGACCAGGGCCGGGATAGGATCGAGGTCAGATTCCACGCGACGCCAAATGCGGGATTGAATTGTGCGTCTCCCGTCGATCCCATAACCGTGTTGACGGTTAATCCGTTTGGCACAGACCCGTTAAATTACGTGAACGCCTGGATTGGTGACGCCTTACTTGGGCAAACATTCAGATACAACAGCCCCGAAGAAGCACGAGCCTGCGCAATTTATCTCGGTTGCGTTGAGCAATAAATCCAACACCAGAAGACGTAGGAGCGAGGCCTCCTCGCGAAGAGGTCCGGTAATCGGGATTATCGCTTGCGGGGCAAGCTCCTACGGTGAGGGCACAACCCATCGTAGGAGCGAGGCCTCCTCGCCAAGAATTCCCGTCAATACACGGATTTTTTATTAAGATGCTCTCCCAGCTTCTTATCACTTTGCAGGATATGGGCGAGAAACCAGTCGTCCGAAACATCGTAATCCGCATAAAACACCGGATACCTGCCCTGGGATGCGGACGCAACCAGATCACTCAAATGCGTAAGCAGCACCTGATGTTCCTCACGATGATTTTTCGCGGACAGCCCATGCTCATCCATCAGCCGTTCCTCGGTCTCGAAATGAAAGCGCGTATAGTCAAGTAAACCACTCAACAACTGCAGCAATTCCTCGACGTCGATTTGCGCTTTCACTGCTTTGTGGATTGCATTGACCCGCTCAAGCAGCTCTTTATGTTGCTCGTCGATTTCCGCGACATTGATGCTGTATTCTTCTGACCAGTTCAGGGTCGGCATAGGGTTTGGTCTCCAGGCCTTTGTCGATAATTATCCTACTATCTTAGTATATAGTAGTGCCTGAGTATCCGTCTTTAACCCTTGTCAGTTATTTGTAAACCCCTCTGTTCCTTATTCTGTCGCCGGTGGCATTGTCATCGGCAGACAGTGGTATCGAATAGAGGGTTCGGTGCTCTTAGCGGTTACTGGGTTGCCGCTTTAGCGAAATTCGCCAGAGCCCCTTCGACTTTACCCAGCACTTCGCCGCACTCCTCTATGCCGTGGCGCTCGGCCAGATGCTGCGGCGAATTGTAGGAAAGCCAGGTTTGCCCGGATTCATCCTCGTAAATCAGCGCCTTCTGAGGCAGATCTATACCGACCGACTGAGCGCACGCCATCAGCCGGCTGCCGATTTTCGGATTACCGAAAATAATCAACTCCGTCGGGCGTAGCGACATACCCACGCCGGACGCACCCTCACTGTGGTTTATCCGGGTGAAAACCGTCATGCCCTTGGATTTGAGCGCATTCTCGAGTTTGTCGGCGGTGGATTTGACATCGCTCGCGCTCTTGACATTGATGATGCCGCCGTCGGCCCAGGCCAGGGGACTCAGCAGGAGGAGTGAAAGTAAAAACAGGCGTAAATTGCGCATAGCGGATTCCTTATTGAAGAGTAATCGAGGTGTCCAATCAGGTTTTTCCGGATTTAAAGGACTCGGCCTTAGAGTCGCAAGACCGCTGAAAGTTTCAGCGGTCTTGCTCCAGGAATAACGCTTGAAGGACTGGGGACAGAATAGTGTTATTGCGGCAACTTTTCCAGTATTAATTCAAAGATAGCGGCTCACATCCAGCGTTTCCCCATGCATATCTCCCGTAACCGCTGCGACGTACGCCTTGGCCGTATCCGCCGCGGAGATTCCGCTTGCGCTGTCCATACCCATCATTTCCATGGTTTCCTTAACAAAGGCAGGAGCGACGACATTCAGCCTCAGATCCTTCAGTTCCAGAGCCGCGGCCCTGACAAAACTTTCCAATGCTCCGTTTGCCATGGCGACTGACGCGCTTGCGGGTATCGGATGACGCGAGAGTATGCCCGATGTCAGCGTAATGGAACCGCCTGGACTGATCAGCCTGTGTCCATAACGCACCAGATTGATCTGCCCCATCAGTTTATTGCTCAGCGCCAGTTGATAATCGTCATCGCTTTGCTCGGCCAAAGGCCCGAACTTAGCCTGCCCCGCGGTTGAAACTATCGCATCCGCCCCACCGATCCGATCCATCATGGCGGTGATGGTTTTCGGATCCCCAAGGTCAACCGAAATATCAGCCTGGTGTCGTCCGGCGGTAATAATCTCATGGGACTGCGCAAAGTCTTCTCTCAGGCTCTCCGCTACTGCCTTACCGATGGTTCCGGAAGCGCCGATAATCACTATCTTCATGGTTGTCTCCTCATATTTAGTATTGAAGTTGGTTCGCAGAATAATTCATAATGAATAAGTAAAAAATAACCTGAAAATGAAATCATTATTCTCATGAAAAGAAAAATAGATCTGCTGAAAGCCATGCGAACTTTTCTCGCCGTTGTAGAGCACCGAAGCTTCACCGCGGCATCGCGTCAACTCAATCTGGTGACTTCAGCCGTGAGCAGACAGGTATCGGATCTGGAGAAACACTACGATTGCCAAATGCTTTACCGGACCACCCGATCCATGCACCTGACAGCGGAAGGGCAATTCTACCTGGAACAGTTCAGGGACTTACTGGCCCGCCTGGATGCGCTCGAATCCAAATCCTACGAGCGCCAACAAAGGGTCGCCGGGCATCTGCGAATCACCACCCCCATGAATATTCATCAATTAGGGATACAACGTGTCTTTGCGGAGTTTATCAGCCGATATCCGCAAGTCAGCCTCTCCTGGCTGCTGCTGAACCGATACGTCAATCTTGTTGACGAAGGCATAGATCTGGCCGTTCGGGTCGGTCAATTGGAAGACTCAACACTGATCGCGCGCCGATTCGGGAAACTGCAAGTCCTGTTCGTCGCCAGCCCCGATTATCTCGCGGAGCATGGTATGCCGTCGCATCCGAAGGAGTTACAACAATACAATTGTCTGGTCGATAGCTCCACCACCCAACCGGGGCATTGGGCCTACATCGAAAACTCCCGCGAACGGCATGTTAGCGTCAGTGGCACGATCGACATCAATTCCGGCGCCCTGGTCGCTGAATTCGCCGCCGGAGGGCACGGCATAGCGCAACTGCCGGACTTCCTTGCCGATCCTTTTTTGAAAGCCGGTGAATTGATTCCCATATTACAGGCCTATCAACTTCCAGCGGTGCCGATATCGCTGGTTTACCCGGCGAATAGATCCGTAAATCCCGCACTGAAAATCCTGTTGCAACATCTTCTGGGTTAGAGTTTGCTTATTGGCAGACAGACTGCTGTACTTACTAACAGCTTGTATTTTTGCTAAGCCGTTTGATTATTGCACTCCGACAATGTTCACTTACTGCCTTGCAGGCAGCTTAGTATTTTGAGCCGTATCTACATAATATTCATCACTCCCATAGGGTTGAAATTGTTGCCAAACTTTTTCCGGCATCGAATTACTAAATCTACAAATCATATTGGGGATTGATAAATGCGGAAATCTACCATGCGGCAAAAGAGGAATTTATCATGCAAGAAGTCATTGTTTCACTGAGGCAAAACGGTCGTGTGGTTATCCCGGCCAGTATTCGCAAGTCGCTGGGCTTAGAGGAAGATCAGCGTTTGCGTTTGTATCTGGAAGGCCAGAAGATTGTTCTGGAAAAAACCGATAATATGATTCGGGAAATCAAAGATCGATTCAGTTCCATTAAGGAAAGTCTCTCTGAGGAATTAATTCAGGATCGTCGCAAAGATTCGGAGAAGGGAAAATAGTGATTGTCGGCGCGTCTGCTTTACTGGCGATGAACCCGGAGCAGGGTGGGCGGAGTTCGTTGTCCATGAGTGTTCAATCAGCTCGGATTAATTGGAATCTACAATCAAGAACCATTTGGCTGACCCATTGGATTTTTGCGGTGCAGGTGGTTTGGAAAAAGAAGTGCTGCATCAATATTTAACAACGTAGCAAGATTTGGTGCCGGGAGAGAGACTTGAACTCTCACGATGTTTCCATCGCCGGATTTTGAATCCGGTGCGTCTACCAATTCCGCCACCCCGGCAGGGGAGATGCGAGATTGTAGGCAAAGTCCGGGCTTAGGTAAAGCTCTGTTTAAAGCGTTATTGGGTGCAATGATTGGCGGAGTGATCAGGGTTTTTTCGTTCGGTCAGGGCTTTTCGAACTAACGACTATTTAATTGTTCTTGCTAAGTTTCGGTTGTAGACTCTTGAGTTTATTGTGTTAATTGATTCGCAATACTGTGTCGGGAAAGGGTTGCGGGGAGTCTGCGGTGCGTTTGGTTTTATTCACGATTTTGATTGCTTTGTTGCTGACTGCGTGTAGCGATTCGGATAATTCAAGCACGCCGCACGATGATGATCAGCAGAATCAGGCGCCGGTCGTCGATGCCGGCGATGATGTGGACGGGTTGACCGGGGAGCAGATTGCGCTTGACGGATCCGTGGTGGATGATGGTCTGCCGTCGGGCAATCTGACTTATCTGTGGGAAAAAACCGAGGGGCCGGGAACGGCGTCTTTTACCGCGGATAACTCGCCTGCTACCACGGTTGTATTGAACCAGGCCGGCAGTTATTCGCTGAGGCTGACGGCCGATGACGGCGAGTTGCAGACTTCGGATTCCGTTACGGTGAGTGTTTCCGATTCCGTGGTGTTGCCGACCACCCAGGACGGATTTTCGGTAAAGCAGCATGAGTCCGGGTTGCGGTTGGAATTTGTTCCGCAGAGTACACTGGCCGATTCCACCGATATCGACTGGATGTATCGTATGTGGAACGGTATTGCCGAGTGCCAGAAAGGGGGCGCCGAAAGCGTGCCTTATCCGGCCATCCGCCTGGTCGAGGAGTTGCCGGAGCGGCTGGGCTCGGATTTCGGTTATGAAGATGCCGGTTATCTATGGAACTACGATCTTGAGCGCATTACCGTATTAAACAGCGACACGGCTTTTGCAAAAGGTGCCGGCCAGGGCTTGTGGCTGGGCGAGGCCATGTCGGTGTATATGGGATTTTTCAATAACGATTTTTTCCCGGATCCGGGCGATCGAAACAGTCTTGAGTGCCAAAGCTGGCACAGTGGCGGCCGCCACGATCCGGCGCCGGGGCGCAGGCCTTTGCCGGACAGTGATGTGATCTTCTCGCTCTCGGCGGATGTGTTTGGCGAAACGGTGGCTATCAGCTCCGATACGGAACGGGTCGATGAATTTACCCTGGGTTATGTCGTCAGGCTGCTGGAGGCGGTCGGCAGTTGTCACAACTACGATGTCGGGAATCCGTTTTCATTGAAGACGGTTCTGGTTCTGAGTGATCGGCAGGCGGATTTTTTCGGTGATAAATGGTCGGAAAGCGGGGCCTACACGGTGAATCAGGGCGGGCGGATTTTAATCGATTCGAGCGATCTGTTGGATATACGGACTAACTCCGAGTGGGGATTCCAATTGCATCACTGGATCAATCTCTATCTGGACGCCTTCGATAATGACGGATTCGCCAATACGGAATGCCGTGATTTAAGCGGTACTTTTTTGCCGCCGGTTCTGCCGTTTGAAATTACCGGGTAGCGGTGCGCCCGCCGGGATTGCTGCCCGCACCGGACCTTTTGGCTGACCGGGCTTTGCCGGTGCGATTGCAATTCAGCTGAACTCGCCCTAGTATCGCGCGCCATGCGATTAACTGACTTTTCCTATGAGTTGCCGGACGCGCTGATTGCGCAAAAGCCACCTGCAATGCGCGGCGATAGCCGGCTGATGGTGCTCAATGGTGCGGCGGGTAAAGTCGATCATCTGCATTTCTCCAATCTGATCGATCTATTGAACGAGGATGACTTGCTTGTCTTTAATGACACGCGGGTGATACCGGCGCGGCTGTTCGGGCGAAAACAGAGCGGCGGGAAAGTCGAGGTTTTGCTTGAACGGGTGTTGAACGATCGACAGGTATTGGCCAGTGTCCGGGCCAGCAAGTCGCCAAAGCCCGGTAGCCTGCTGATTCTGGAAGGCGGGCTGCATGCGGAAGTGCTATCGAGGCAGGATGACTTTTTTCTGCTCGGCTTTGAGCAGGAGGATCTTTTTACCGCGTTGGAAAAATTCGGTCATATGCCCTTGCCGCCCTATATCAAACGGCAGGATGCTGACGAGGACCGGTCGCGTTACCAAACCGTATTCGCCCGGCATCGGGGAGCGGTTGCCGCACCTACCGCCGGCTTGCATTTTACCGATGCATTTTTTCACCAACTGAAACAAAGAGGCATAGCTCATCGCTTCGTCACCCTGCATGTGGGTTCGGGGACTTTTCAACCGGTACGAACGGAAAACCTCGATGAGCATCGCATGCATGCGGAGTTTCTCCGCGTATCGCCTGAAACCGTGGACAGCATTGAGGCGACGCGCGCCATCGGGGGCCGGATTATCGCTGTCGGTACAACCGTTGTCAGAAGCCTGGAAACCGCGGCCCTGGCTGGCCGGCTAAAGCCCTTTAGCGGTGAAAGCCGGTTGTTTTTAAAACCGGGAGACCGGTTTCATGTGGTTGATGCCATGGTGACGAACTTTCATTTACCTCGATCGACCTTATTGATGCTGGTGTGCGCTTTTGCCGGACATGCCATGACCATGAGCGCTTACCGGCAGGCGATAGAGGAACGGTACCGCTTTTTCAGCTACGGAGATGCCATGCTGGTTTTACCCGATCGCAGTACCTGGGGGACGGATGGATTTTGAGCTGATTCACGCCAGCGGGCAGGCCCGCAGGGCACGCTTACATTTCACCCGCGGCACTATTGAGACGCCGGCGTTTATGCCGGTCGGCACCTATGGGACGGTTAAGGCCATGACTGCCGAGGAGTTGCTGCAGACCGGCGCGGAAATCATTCTGGGCAATACATTCCATCTTATGCTGCGGCCGGGTATGGATATTATTTCGGCGCACGGCGATCTTCACAATTTTATGCACTGGCAAAAACCGATTCTGACCGACTCGGGCGGATTCCAGGTCTGGTCTTTGGCCAGGATGCGGAAAATCGATGAGTCGGGGGTCAGGTTTCGTTCTCCCATCGATGGTGCCGAGGTGTTTCTCAGCCCAGAAGTTTCGATGGAGGTTCAGTCCCGGCTCGGTTCGGACATAGTCATGGCCTTTGACGAATGCACACCCCATCCAGCGACGGTCGAGCAGGCCGAAAAATCCATGCACTTGTCCATGCGTTGGGCGTCGCGCAGCAAACAGGCGCACGAAAACCTTGGGAATCCCAACGCCCTGTTCGGCATAGTGCAAGGAGGTATGTATCCCCACTTGCGTCGGGAATCGGTCGAGCGCCTGTTGGAAACCGGGTTTGATGGATACGCCATCGGCGGGCTGGCGGTAGGTGAGGAAAAAGAGCAGCGGGAGCATATACTCGACACTACCTTGCCCTTGTTGCCGGGACAGGCACCGCGTTATCTGATGGGCGTGGGTAAACCGGAGGATATAGTCGAAGCCGTCGGGCGCGGGGTGGATATGTTCGACTGTGTTTTACCGACTCGTAATGCACGCAATGACTATCTGTTTACCCGTTACGGGGATATGCGCCTGCGTAACGCCCGTTTTAAAACCGACACGGCGCCGGTAGATGCTGAGTGCCGCTGTTACACCTGCGAGCATTATTCGCGGGCCTATCTGCATCATTTGTCCCGCTGTGGGGAAATTCTCGGTTCGAGGTTGAATACCATTCATAATCTTTATTATTTTCAGGAGTTGATGCGGGGTTTAAGGGGAGCGATCGTCGGTGATGAATTCGACCGATTTTGCCGTGAACTTTACCGGCAGCGGCAAACAGGCGTTTAAAACCCAACCCTGTACTCCGAAGGAGCGAGGCCTCCTCGCGATGGTTTGGGGGATACTCACTTGCAGGGCAAGCTCCCACGATTGTCGGTCGAAGTTGTAGGAGCGAGGCCACCTCGCGAAGGGTTTGGGTCTATGCCATAATAACCGGTTTGAATTTTCGCACTAACAGATATCTACGTACTCAGAGGATTTCAATATGGATTTCTTTATTTCCAACGCCTACGCACAAGACGCAGCACCCGGGGGCGAATTAATGGGATTGCTGTTCCCGATACTGCTGTTGGTGGTGTTCTTTTTTCTCTTTATCCGACCGCAGCAAAAACGGGTTAAGGAACACAAAAATATGGTTGAAGCCCTGAAAAAGGGGGACGAGGTGATTAATAACGGCGGCCTGGCCGGTACCATCACTGCGGTTCACGATGCCTTTGTGACGGTAAAAATTTCTGAAAATGTCGAGGTCAATATCCAGAAGCAGGCTGTTGCTTCCCTGCTGCCCAAGGGAACCTTGAAAAAACTCTGATCCTTGCTGCTTTAAACGATATTATGGTTTGCTTTCTGCTTGGCAAACACCGGCTACCGGTTTAGCGCGGGCCGTTGAGTCGGTTTGCAACCGGCTCTTGTCATTACAGGACCAACGATCAGTGCGGAACGAGGTCATAGAAAAACCGGCCCGTTTCGCCCTTGAGATTTGAGAGTGTCTATAGTCTCATGATGAATAAATATCCTCTTTGGAAATACGTCTTGCTGGCGGTCGTCGCGCTGACGGCAATTCTCTATGCCTTGCCCAATCTCTACGGAGACAATCCGGCGGTACAATTGGCGGCCCGTTCGGGCATAATCGGCGAAACGCTGGAGGACGATGTCAGTGCGTCTTTACGCGAGCAGGGGTTTGAAAACTTCCAGACCTATCAGGAATCGGGCAATTTAATCGTTCGGTTCGACAATACCGAAGAACAGCTCAGGGCCAAGGATGTGCTGAGCGCCGGCTTCGGTGACCGCAATACGATCGCGCTGAATCTTGTGCCCGCCACCCCGGCCTGGCTGAGAGCCATAGGCCAGCCGATGTATCTGGGGCTGGATTTGCGTGGGGGCGTACATTTTCTGATGGAAGTGGATATGGACAGCGCCATCAAACAGGCCCTGAACCGCTATCAGCCCGATTGGCGCAGTGAGCTTCGCAGCAACGGCATACGCTACCAGGGGGTACAGGTCAAAGACGAGGTGATCAAAGCCCGGTTTTCAGATCCGGCCACCCGCGACAAGGCCATGAGCCTCTTGTCCAACGAATACCGGGATCTGGATTATTCCACCTCCGAAGACGGGAAGTATTATTTCGTCGATGCCGTGATCAATGAACAGGCAAAACTGGACGAGCGAAAGGCGGCTTTGGAGCAAAACATCATCACTCTGCGCAACCGGGTCAATGAGCTGGGCGTTGCCGAGCCGGTGATACAGCAGCAGGGGCCTGAACGAATCGTGGTTCAGCTGCCGGGCGTACAGGATACCAGCCGGGCGAAAGACATACTCGGGGCGACCGCAACCCTGGAGTATCGTCTTGTCTACGGTACAGCATCGGATTGGTTTAGTGCACAGGACAGCGGCCGGGTGCCGGCGGGTGCCAGGTTGTACAAACAGCGCGAAGATGGCAGCCCGATTCTCCTGCAGAGGCAGGTCATAGTCACCGGCGATCAGATCAAAGACGCCTCGTCCGGCATAGATTCCCAGTCCGGCTCGCCGGCTGTGTTCGTGAATCTGGACGGTAAGGGCGCCAAGCGCATGCAGGACGTTACGGCGGAAAATGTCGGTAATCTGATGGCGGTGGTGTTTATCGAGAACCGGGTCGAGACCAAAGAAGTCAACGGCAAAATCGAAAAGGTGCGTACCCGTACCGAGGAAGTGATCAACTCGGCGACCATTCGCGATGTATTAAGCCATCGCTTTCAAACCACAGGGCTGGATTCGACCGAAGCGCGTGACCTGGCTTTGCTTTTGCGTGCGGGAGCACTGAAAGCGCCGGTCGAGATTGTTGAGGAACGCACCGTCGGGCCGAGCCTCGGTCAGGATAATATCGACAAGGGCATGATGTCGGTCATGATCGGTCTGGCGATGGTGCTGGTTTTTATGGTGGTCAAGTACAAGGTTTTCGGCGTTATCGCGGATATGGCCCTGGTATTCAATCTGGTGTTGATCGTTGCGGTTTTATCGTCTCTGCAGGCAACCCTGACCCTGCCGGGCATAGCGGGGATCGTGCTGACGGTCGGTATGGCGGTGGATGCCAATGTGCTGATTTTCGAACGGATAAAAGAGGAACTGCGTAACGGGAATTCCATCCAGGCCAGTATCAATGCCGGTTATGAAAAGGCGGTCAGTACTATTGCCGATGCCAATATCACGACCCTGATCGCGGCGGTTATCCTGTTCGGACTGGGCACAGGCCCCATCAAGGGTTTTGCGATCACCCTGACGATCGGTATTTTGAGTTCCATGTTTACTGCAATCATGGGTACGCGTGCCGTTGTGAACTTTATCTACGGCGGCAAACGCGTCAGCAAGCTGGCGATTTGAGGGAGAGATCATGAGCAAGATACAAACACCAAAAGCGCGCTGGGATATTATGGGGCTGCGCAAGCCGGCGATGATTCTGTCCATTTGCCTGATTGTGATTTCCATTGTCTCGCTTGCAATACGGGGATTGAACTTCGGCGTGGATTTCACCGGTGGCTATGTGATCGAGGTAGCCTATCCGGAAGCGGTTGAACTGGATTCCGTTCGCTCATTGATGCAAAGCGCCGGGTTCGGTGACGCCGTGGTGCAACACTTCGGGACCGCAAAGGAAGTACTCATTCGCCTGGCACCGCGCGAAGGCGTCAACAGCGCAGCCCTTAGCGAGCAGGTTTTACAGGCCCTGAGCAGCAATGACGGATCCAGCGTTGAAATGCGTCGGGTGGAATTCGTCGGACCTCAGGTCGGCGAAGAGTTGCGTGAACAGGGCGGTTTGTCGATACTGGCCGCGCTGTTTTGCATCGTGGTTTATATCTGGTTGAGGTTCGAGAAAAAGTTTTCCCTGGGGTCGGTGCTGGCCCTGGTACACGATGTGCTGATCACTCTGGGCGTGATCTCGCTGCTGCAGGCCGAGTTCGATTTAAGCGTGCTGGCCGCGATACTTGCGGTTATAGGTTATTCGCTCAACGACACCATCGTGGTATTCGACCGCATCCGGGAGAATTTTCGCAAACTGCGCAAGGTGCCGGAAGTCGATATGATGAATATCTCGATCAACGAAACCCTGGCCAGAACCCTTATCACTTCCTTTACAACCCTGTTGGTGTTATTCGCCCTGTTTATTTTCGGTGGTGAGATTATCCGCAGTTTTTCTCTCGCCCTGATCGTGGGAGTCATGGTGGGTACCTATTCGTCAATCTATGTAGCCAGCGCGGCTACGCTTTGGCTGGGTGTCACCCGGCAGGATTTGATGCCGGTTGAAAAAGAAGGGGAGAAGCTCGATCACATACCCTGATCAGGCCCGGTGCGCAAAGGCGGATTATCATGTCAGGCAATAGTTTCGGAAAATTATTTACCTTAAGCGGCTTCGGCGAAAGTCATGGGCCTGCCATAGGTTGTATTGTCGACGGTTGCCCGCCGGGTATGGAACTTTCCGAGGCGGATATACAGGGCGACCTGGACCGGCGCAAACCGGGGCAGTCGCGTTACACCACGCAGCGCCGGGAGGCCGATGCGGTGAAAATTCTATCCGGTACCTTCGAAGGAAAGACAACCGGTACCCCGATAGGACTAATCATCGAGAACACCGATCAACGGTCACGCGACTACGAGCAGATAAAAAAACAATACCGGCCCGGGCATGCGGACTATACCTATAATCAAAAATACGGTTTTAGGGATTATCGCGGGGGCGGGCGTTCATCGGCGCGCGAAACCGCCATGCGCGTGGCGGCCGGCGCTATCGCCAAGAAATATCTCAGGCTGCACTTCGGTACACGGATACGCGGGTATCTGTCACAGCTCGGCCCCATCCTTCTGGATGAGTCCGGGTTCGATTGGGCGCAAGTCTCCGAGAACGCTTTTTTCTGGCCCAATCGGTCACAGGTGCCGGAGTTGGAAAGCTATATGCAGGCGCTGCAAAAGGAAGGCAATTCCATAGGCGCCAAAGTGGTCGTTCACGCCAGTGCCATCCCGCCCGGTTGGGGGGAGCCCATTTTCGACCGTCTGGATGCCGATCTCGCGCATGCCTTGATGAGCATCAACGCCGTCAAAGGCGTGGAAATCGGCGCCGGTTTTGCAAGCGTGGAACACAAAGGTACGGAACATCGCGATGAAATCACACCCGAAGGATTTTTGTCCAATCATGCCGGCGGAATTCTTGGCGGTATATCTTCCGGCCAGGATATAGTGGCCGCCATCGCGATGAAACCGACATCGAGTCTGCGTCTGCCGGGAAAAAGCGTCAATGTCGACGGCCATCCGGTAGACGTGATTACCAAGGGGCGCCACGATCCCTGCGTGGGAATACGCGCGACACCTATCGCCGAGGCCATGATGGCGCTGGTGTTGATGGATCACTGCCTGCGGCACCGGGCGCAAAACGCGGACGTGGAATATCCCACGCCGGTGATTCCGGCCTCCGCGGATTGAATCGATGCGGTAGCTACCCGCCCGGTTGCCGGCTGGCCGACTGAATCTTCAGCGTTTCAATAAAGGCCTTCGCCGCCGCCGACAGGCTGCGCCCCCGGTGAAATACAATCCCGAGTCTGCGCTGCAATTCAATATCTTTGATGCTGATACTCGCCAGCTCGTCGCCGACCATAATTTTCGGAATCGCACTCCAGCCCAGACCCACCGACACCATGGTTTTGATGGTTTCGATATAGTTGGTTTCCATGGCCACCTTCAGCTTGATGCCGTAAGGCAGCAGGGCCTTATCCAGTATTTTACGGGTGACGGTGTCACTCGAGGGAACTATGGCCGGAAATTCTCCCAGATCGTGAGGCTTTGGATTTTTCTTCAGACTCAAGGGATGATTTATTTCCGTGACGATTTGCAGCGGATCGGGCCATATCAGTTGCGTGCCGAGCCTGGCGAATTCCTTTTCGGGCAGTGTCACCAGGGCCAGTTCCAGGGAGTTATCCTCCACCCGGGCACAGGCGTCCTCCGAATCCATAAAATGCAGATCAAGCTCCACGCCCGGGTAAGTGGCCGTGAATTCACGTAACACCGGCGGCAAACGGTGGAGGCCGATGTGGTGGCTGGTACCGATACTGAGCCTCCCGGCAACCGAGTGTCCGAGCCTGTTGATGGTTTGTTCGATATGCTGTAAATCGCTGCATATCCGCCGTGCGGCCGGCAGCAGAACTGACCCGGCTTCGGTCAGCAGAATGCTTCTTCCCATACGGTCGAACAGGGTTGCGCCAAGGGATTGTTCCAGCGCGGCTATGCGTTTGCTTATCGCCGGTTGGGTCAGGTGCAATGATTCAGCCGCCTGTGAAAAAGAGGCATAATCGGCAACGGCAATAAAGGCTTTTAGATGGTTCAATTCCATCGTGCCTATTTTATATATTCCTGATGGTTATGCAATTTATAATAAATATGAATTTGTGTTATCCGATATTAATGATTACACTTCGATGACATGGCTGTTCAAGTGTCCGGCATTCCGCCGGTTTAAGAGCCTGTTCAAGATCTCTGTGTCGTCGCGAGAATGTGCTGATTTGAGTTAGATTTCATTCTGATTTGAGGCGCATAGTGGTTCTACGCAACGAAAATCAGGAGGAAATCTGACCAAAGTCAGCGAATTCGCAGTAGGCGCAGAGATTTTGAACAGGCTCTAAGAACTCAGGTAGCAGACAGAGGTGAGCTGTGGCCGCTAAAACCCTTTACGATAAAGTCTGGGATGCGCACGTGGTGCGTGAAGAGAATGACGGAACCGTTCTGTTGTATATAGACCGTCATCTTATCCACGAAGTCACATCTCCGCAGGCCTTTGAAGGGCTTAAGCTGGCGGGTCGCCAGCCCTGGCGCATCGATTCCATTCTCGGAGTCGCGGATCATAATGTGCCCACCACGGATCGCCGTGCGGGGATTGCCGATCCGGTTTCCCGGCTGCAGGTGGATACGCTGGATGCCAATTGCGAGCAATTCGGTATAGAGGAGTTTCGCATGAACGATCAACGCCAGGGTATAGTTCATGTGATCGGGCCCGAACAGGGTGCGACTCTGCCCGGTATGACGGTCGTCTGCGGAGATTCGCACACATCCACCCACGGGGCTTTCGGCGCTCTGGCTTTCGGCATAGGGACGTCGGAAGTCGAGCATGTGATGGCGACTCAATGCCTGGTCCAGAAAAAATCGAAAAACATGCGGGTAAAGCTCACTGGCAAGGCTGGTCCCGGCGTTGAGGCCAAGGATATTGTGCTGGCGATTATCGGAAAACTGGGTACGGCCGGAGGTACCGGGTACACCATAGAGTTTGCCGGCGAGGCGATAAGAGACTTATCGATGGAAGGCCGCATGACGGTGTGCAATATGGCGATCGAAGCCGGCGCCCGGGCCGGTATGATCGCGGTGGACGGGACGACTCTGGATTATGTCAGAGACCGGCCGTTTGCGCCCGAGGGCGCCCTGCTGGAAAAGGCGATTGAATCCTGGTCGGATCTGCACAGCGACAGTGATGCGCCATTCGACAAGGAGATCGAGCTGGATGCCGCGAGTATCAAACCGCAGGTGACCTGGGGTACTTCCCCGGAAATGGTCGTGGCAATCGATGACCGGGTGCCCGATCCGGCCGGTGAAAACGATGACACCAAGGCTTCCGGAATGCGTAAGGCGCTCGACTATATGGGGCTCAAGCCCAATACCCCGATCAGCGAGATTCAGCTTGATAAGGTTTTTATCGGTTCCTGTACCAATTCAAGGATAGAGGATCTACGCTCGGCCGCCTCGGTGATTAAAGGCCGCAGGGTCGCGGACAGGATTGCGGTGGCGATGGTGGTTCCCGGCTCCGGACTTGTAAAAATGCAGGCGGAAAAGGAAGGTCTGGATAAACTGTTTATCGATGCCGGGTTTGAGTGGCGCGAGCCGGGATGCTCCATGTGCCTGGCGATGAACGCCGACCGACTGGAACCCGGTGAACGGTGCGCTTCCACATCCAACCGAAACTTTGAAGGCCGTCAGGGACAGGGTGGGCGTACGCATTTGGTCAGCCCCGCAATGGCAGCCGCCGCGGCCCTGGCCGGGCATTTTGTGGATTCGCGGCATTACTAGGGCCTGTTAACAGCGAGGAGAATAAGATGCAAAAGTTCACTCAGGTCACAGGACTGGTTGCCCCGATGGATCGCCCCAATGTGGATACGGATGCGATCATACCCAAACAGTATCTTAAATCGATCAAGCGTTCCGGGTTCGGCCGGAATCTGTTCGATGATTGGCGTTACCTTGATCCGGGATCAGCGGACAGCGACAATCGAAATCGGCGCCTGAATCCGGAATTTGTGTTAAATCAGGAACGTTACCGGGGAGCCGAGATTCTTCTGGCCAGGGAAAATTTCGGTTGCGGCTCGTCCCGGGAACATGCGGTATGGGCGCTCAGTGATTTCGGTTTGAGAGCGGTAATAGCGCCGAGTTTTGCGGATATTTTTTACAATAATTCGTTTAAAAACGGATTTCTTCCGATCCGGCTGGACGCTGACGAGGTGGCCCGGTTGTTCGAGGAGTGTTATCAGACCGAAGGTTACAGACTGGAGATCGATCTGGCCGAACAACACGTCACTACGCCATCGGGAGAGACCCTGCCGTTCGAGATTGATGACTTTCGCAAGCATTGCATGCTGAACGGGCTGGACGATATCGAACTCACCCTGCAACACGCGGATGCCATTACATCCTATGAATCGGCTCGCCGGCAGCAAGCGCCATGGCTGTTTCGGGACTGACCCGTTTTTCTGTCGAAGCGCGGAGTGAGATTCCATGGCTGATCTTCGCCTGGTCATAGGCAACAAGAACTATTCAAGCTGGTCGATGCGGGCGTGGCTCCTTCTGGCTCGCGTGGGGGTGGAATTTTCAGAGACGGTGATACCTCTGCTCTCGCCTGCAAGCGAGGAACGATTGGCCGGCATATGCCCCGCCGGTTTGGTTCCGGTGCTGTTTATCGACGATGAACCTGTCTGGGATTCTTTGGCAATTGCGGAAACGCTCGCCGAGCTTTTTCCGGAGAAAAACCTGTGGCCCGAAGATTTTCGTGCCCGATCACTTGCCCGCTCAGTTTCGGCGGAAATGCACAGCGGATTTTTTCATTTGCGAAATACAATGCCGATGAATTGCCGGCAGGTAACAAAAGCACATGCGTTCAGTAAAGAAGTGCGGCGGGACATAGAACGAATCGAATCCATATGGAGCAGTTGCCGAAAGCAATATAGCAACAGCGGACCCTGGTTATTCGGTGAATACTCCATTGCGGACGCAATGTATGCGCCTGTGGCCTCGCGGTTCAACTCTTACCCGGTTAAATTATCGGATAATGCCAAAGAATATGTCGATATTGTCATGAGTGACGCTTGTATGCGTGAATGGTATCGGGAGGCGGAAGAGGAGAGCTGGGCTATAGACGAAATCGATGCACTGTTTCTGGATTAGCAGGTGTTTCAAATGATTTCAACCGGCTTCGGGGTTTTGAATGAGGTTCCTTAATCTTCGCCGCTTGGGTTAGAATAGGCTATCCAGCCGTATCTTCTCTTAGACAGGTTCTTAGGACCTGTTAACACCATAGAAATTGCAAGCTTCCGAAGCGGCCGTTTGTGCGTGATTGCGTAGCGGGCCGAATCAGTCGGGTTGGGTTATTGAGACGACAGGAATGATGACGAAGAAAAATATAGCGGTATTACCCGGTGACGGCATAGGCCCGGAAATAATCAACGAGGCCAAAAAAGTTTTAATCTGTCTGCGTGAGCGGTTCGGACTCGATCTGGAGTGGACCGAAGCGCCGTTCGGCGGCGCCGGGTACGACGCCGCCGGCGATCCTTTACCGTCGGATACTCTGGCGCTTTGCCAGAAGTCCGATGCGGTGTTGTGCGGCGCGGTCGGTGGACCGCAATACGACAGCCTGGCGCGTGAACACCGGCCGGAACGCGGTTTGTTACGCTTACGGTCGCAGATGGATCTGTTTTCCAATTTGCGGCCGGCGATTTTATTCTCTCAGCTATCGGAGGCGTCGGCGCTGAAACCAGGGGTGGTTGAGGGCCTGGATATCATGATTGTCCGGGAACTGACGGGGGGAATCTATTTCGGTCAGCCGCGTGGAATAGAAACACTGGAGGATGGAGAAAGGCGAGGGTTTAACACGCTCGAATACAGAGAATCGGAAATTCGCCGCATCGCTCACAGCGCGTTCGATACCGCTGGGAAGCGCAGTCGCCGTTTATGTTCCGTGGACAAGGCTAACGTTCTGGAAGTTTCCGAACTGTGGCGCGACATATTTGAGGATGTCGGCAAAGACTATCCGCAGGTTAAATTATCACACATGTATGTGGACAACGCCTCAATGCAACTGGTGCGCGATCCTAGACAGTTTGACGTGATTGCCACCACCAATATGTTTGGCGATATCCTGTCCGACACCGCGGCCATGCTGACCGGTTCCATCGGCATGTTGCCCTCGGCGTCCATGAATGCACATGGCCAGGGACTTTATGAACCCATTCACGGCTCGGCGCCGGATATTGCGGGCAAGGGCCTGGCTAATCCGCTAGCGACGATTCTGTCGATTTCGATGATGCTGCGATATTCTCTCAAGGACGCGAAAACCGCAGCAGCTGTTGAATCAGCCGTACAAAAAACCCTGGATCGCGGGCTGAGAACGGCGGATATTGCCGGTACCGGTCAATTCGTCAGCACTGCTGAAATGGGTGACGCGGTTGTAGAAGAACTTTACTCCGGCTGACATAAGGAAGATGAGACAATGAGCAGGCAATATGATGTAGCCGTAGTCGGTGCGACCGGGGCGGTGGGAGAGGCAATGCTGTCCATCCTTGCCGAGCGGAAATTTCCCGTGGGTAAAGTATATGCCCTGGCGAGTGAACGGTCGGTCGGGAAACAGCTTGTTTTCGGCAAAAAATTCCTGACGGTAGACAGTCTGGAATCCTTTGATTTCAACCGTGTGCAAATCGGATTATTCTCCGCCGGTGCTGCAATCTCGGAGATTTACGCACCAAAAGCGGTCAGCGCGGGGTGTATAGTGATTGATAATACATCACGGTTTCGTTACGAAGACGATATTCCGCTGGTAGTGCCTCAAGTCAATCCGCAAGCCATAGCCCAATATTCCAATCGCGGCATTATTGCCAACCCGAATTGTTCAACGATTCAAATGTTGGTCGCCTTAAAACCTATTTACGATGCGGCGGGTATAGAACGGATCAACGTCGCCACTTATCAGGCTGTTTCAGGTTCGGGCAGGGCGGCGATTGAGGAGCTGGCTCGTCAGACAGCCAGTCTGTTGAATGGAAAACCCGCTGAGCCCCAAATCTATCCGAAACAAATTGCCTTTAACGCCTTGCCGCACATTGATGTTTTCCAAGATAATGGCTATACAAAGGAAGAGATGAAAATGGTCTGGGAGACCCGCAAGATTTTCGGCGATGAGAATATAAAGGTTAATCCGACCTGTGTTCGGGTACCGGTATTCTATGGCCATTCCCAGGCTGTTCATATAGAAACGGTAAAGCCGATCGATCTTGAAACCGCCGCTTTATTGTTGAAAAATGCCCCAGGTGTCCGCGTGCTGGATGAGCACAAAGATGGCGGATATCCTACGGCTGTTACCGAATCTTCCGGTCAGGATCCGGTCTTTGTCGGGCGTTTGAGAAGCGATATTTCCCATGATCGCGGCCTGAATATGTGGGTAGTTGCTGACAATGTTCGTAAGGGTGCTGCGCTAAATAGCATAGAAATTGCTGAGTTTTTGATTAAAGACTACATTTAACCTATATTTATGTGCAGTTTTTTAAAAATTTCCTGGGTAAATTGATGATTATGTGCTTGATCGCTTTGAGAAAAACGATCCGGTGCATGATTCCGTTTTATCTTCAGATGCGAAGCGAGAATTAGGACAGTGCGAAAATTAGCAACAGCGATAGCGGTAAGTCTGGCCCTGGCAGCACCGGGCGTTCAGGCGTTGGGGCTCGGTGATATTGAGATGCACTCGGCGCTCAATCAACCACTGGATGCTGAGATACTCTTAAACTCGGTGCAACCTGGTGAGCTGGAAGGGCTGCTGGTTCAATTGGCTTCTCCGGAGGCATTTGAACGGGCGGGAATAGAAAGATCGAATGCACTCATGGCCCTGAATTTTTCCGTTGACCGTAAAGGCGACGGGACGCCTTATATAAAAGTGGGCAGCAACGGACCTGTGGTCGAACCCTTTCTGAATTTTCTCCTGGAAGTCGATTGGCCCAAAGGGCGCATGGTAAGAGAATACACCGTGTTGCTGGATCCCCCGGTCTTTATGACTCAAGACGCAGTTTCTTCGGCAGACACTACCGTAGCACCTGAGAGCGTTTCGCAGGAGGCTGCCGAGCAGGATCTCATCGTTCCTGTGGCCATAGACCGTGTAGACGGAGAAGCTCAGCCGGTTGAGATTATGGTCGCGGAGAATGCGGAAACGGAATCCCTTGAGCAGGAATCCGAATTGGTAATAGACAGTCCTGCTCCTGAGCAAAATGTGAATACCGCACCGTTGGAAGCGGCACCTGCGGGTACGGACAGCGATCCGGAATACTTTCTTGACGGCGTCAGAACCAGCGGATCGGAAGTCCCGGTCGCTCAGACGTTGCAAAGCGAGCAGACGGTTGCTCAGAATGTCGTGCCCGATGTGGTTGTCATGGGAGATGAAACGGAAACCGGTAATGATGCCGTGGTCGCTGAATCGGCGCCGTCCTACTCCGGTGAGGGCGACAGCTATACAGTAATACGCAACGATACGCTTTGGGAGATAGCTTCCGAGGCTAGGCCGGCAAATGTTTCCGTTCAACAGATGATGCTCGCCTTATTGCGAATTAACGAAAGTGCATTTGTCGAAAATAATGTCAATCGGCTTAAGGCGGGCGCAATTCTGCGTATGCCGGCAGCGGACGAAATCAATTCTCTGAACCGGCGGGAAGCGGTAGCTGAAATGAAAGTTCAGAACCGTTTGTGGCAGGAATACAGAGACAGTATTCGCCGGGTAGCGGGCAGCACGGACGGTACAGCCATACAAACACAGACTCAGACACAAACCGCAACAGCGACGGTACCCTCGCCGGGCGGAGACTCGGAATCCGCATTATCCGAATCACCATCCGCACCGATGACGTCATCCTCGGATACGACCACGACCGCTGATGCGAATGAAAGTCCCGTGGCGGACACTTCCACCGCCTCCGGCTCGCAGGCATCGGACACCGCTGCCGCAGATCCTTCTGCCGGGCCTTCCGACACTACAGCGGCGACGGAAACCGAAACACCCTCGGCAGAACTTAAGATCGTTGCCGATCCGGCCGCAACCGACAGTGCGGCCACCGCCAATGCCGATGAGACAGAACGGCCGGATACGGAATTGATAGGCCAGATTAATACAAATCTGGCGCTAGCGCAGGAAGAACTCGAAGCCGAAACCCTGCGTAAGGAAGAGTTACAGTCTCAGGCGACCGAACTCCAGTCCAACACGGAAAAAATGGAGCGATTGATCGAGCTGCGTGAGAATGAAATGGCCCAGCTGCAGGACAGGCTGGCCGCGGCCGGGACTACGGCAAACGCCCCTGCCGAACAGGCACAGGCAGCCCTGAGTCAGGGAGAAGACAGTGCTCAGGACACAGGCACGTCCGCGCAGACCGATGAGGCGCCGTCCGATGCTGCAACTCTTGTCCAGACCGACACCACATCCGATGCAGCGGCTGTCACCAGCGCCGACGCCACTGCGGCCGATGAGTCACCGGTGCTCGCCCCCCCGGTGCAGGAGAAGACATTTGTCCAGAGTTTGATGGATAACCCAGCCCAGGCGGCGGGAATAGGGCTTGGCGCTCTGGGCCTGCTGGGCGGCCTGGGCTGGTTATTGACCCGCGGAAGGCGCAAAGAAGAGGATGAAATCGTCTTTGAGGCTGAAGAAGAATTCCTGGAAGACGAGCAGGAACAGATCGCCGCTGAATTCGATGCTCATGAGCCTGTTGTGGACGAGGCTGAAGCCACTCAACCGGTTCAGGTGGTCGTAGCGGAAGACGCATCCGAAGAAGAAGTGCTGGACGAAATACAGGATTTCGACGATACGGACCAGGACGCTTTGGATGATACGGATCTGCTGGCCGCCTCTGTCGATGACGAATCTTCCAAGGATGACACTATTTCCGAAGCGGATGTTTATCTTGCTTACGGTTTGCATGGTCAGGCGGAGGATTTACTCAACAAAGCCGTCGAGCGGGATCCGGAGAACCCGGAATATTATCTGAAACTGATGGAAACGCATCACAGTCAGAAGAATGTCGATGGCTTTAATCAGATCGCGCAGAATTTTCAATCGCGATTTGGCGGTGAAGCTAATCCGCAATGGCAAAGAGTTGCCGAGCTGGGTAGAGAAATCGATCCGACGAACGAGCTGTATCAAAGCGATAATGTATCAGGTGGCGGTATGGCCGCCGGTGCTGTTGCTGCGGTCGGTCTCGGTGCGGCCGGGGCGGGGGCGTTCAGCTCCTCCGATGACGAAGAAGAGATAGACAATACCATTTCATTCGACGATTTCAGCGCCACGGGTGAAGTCACCGAAGTGATCAGTCCTCCGGGAGAAGTTGAGGCGGATACAGATCTTGCCGCAGTGACGGAACCTGAGGAAGAGTCGCTGCTGGATCAGAGTATTGATCCGGGCTTGGCTTTTGACGAGGCTGATCTTGAGGCAACGGGTGATTTTTCAAAGATCGCCGAAGAAATCAATGATGAGATTTCGGATCAACCGGTCGAAGAAGCGGCTCCGGAAATAGCGGAAATCTCCGAAGGTATAGAGGGAATATCGTCAGAACTTGAGGATATTCAAGCCGCCAATATCGAAACGTCCACAGCGGAACTGGAAGAGGTTCTGGATACAGATCTTGATGCAGCCATGGAACTGTCGCTGGACGCTGACGATGACTTACTGGCCAGTGTAGAATCCGATGTAAACCGCGCGGGGGACGAGAATCCGGATCTGGGTGCCATGCTGGACGAGGTGGCGAGCGGTGAAGAAAAGTCCGGCGGTAATGTCCATGTACTGACGCCTGCCAAGAGTGACTCAAGTGTCGACGCCGAGAGTAATATCGGCCTCAGCGCATTGGAAGATACGGGTCTGGACTTTGAAGAGTCTGTGCTGGATTTATCCTCGCTTAAAGATGATGAGGTCGGTTCCGGCACATTGGATAATCTCGATCTGCCGGATTCTCCGGAAGAGTTGACGCTGGATCTAGAGCAACTGAGTGATGGACCCGCGGTTGCCTCTGAAGCAGGCGATAATATTGAAAACCTGTTTGAAAATACCGAAACCCTGGATAGTGCGTTTGATCAGACACAGGAGCTGGAAATACCCGATCTGACCGCCAGCACCGATCTCACCGGTACTGATGACTCAATTGCTTTTGGTAATACCAACGAAATGGAAACCATGCTGGATCTCGCTAAGGCCTATATTGATATGGGAGATAAGGAGTCGGCCTCCAGCGCACTTGATGAAATTATCAAAGGCGGCAGCAAGGAACAGATTGAGTCGGCCGAGCAACTTTTAAAAAAGATCGGCTGATAAACCGGCGGGACAGGCATGTGAACGAAAAGGCGCCAAGAGGCGCCTTTTTTTTGTTGTATTGGTAAAATCAGGGTGATATTTTCCGGTCTCCTTTTGACCATACCGTTTCTGAATTCATGCGCTACGCACTGGTGATCGAATACGACGGCTCCGGATATTGCGGCTGGCAGCGGCAAAAGCATTGCCGATCCGTGCAGTCAGTGCTGGAAAAAGCCTTGTCCGAAGTCGCCGATTCGACTATAGAACTCACCTGCGCAGGCAGGACCGATACCGGCGTACACGCGATGGCCCAGGTAGCACATTTCGATAGCGCAGTTGAACGATCCAACAAAGCGTGGTTGATGGGCGCGAATACCTTAATGGAAAAGCCGATCAGCATTTTATGGGTGAATCGGGTCGCCGATGATTTTCATGCCCGATATTCCGCTTCGAGCAGGCGATATCGCTATGTCATTTTAAATCGCCATGCCCGCCCGGGATTGCAACACGGGAAAGTGGCCTGGGTGTTCCCGGAATTGAATTATCGCGCCATGAAGGAAGCGGCAAAGTACCTGGTAGGCGAGCATGATTTTTCGACTTTCCGGGCGGCGGGCTGCCAGGCAAGACATGCAGTCAGAGAGATCACCTCTCTTGAGGTTCGAAGATTCGGCGAGCAGGTTCAGATCGACATAACGGCTAACGCATTTTTGCACAATATGGTGAGAATCATCGCGGGAAGTCTGATCAAAGTCGGAAAAGGTGAAGAAAAGCCTCAATGGATACAGGACATACTCCGGAAAAGAGACCGGACACTTGGCGGTGTTACCGCTGTTCCCGACGGTTTGTATTTTCTGGGTGCAGACTACCCGGAAAAGTTCAGCATACCGCGCAGTCGACAATTCGAACGCTGAACCGTCGCCGGGATTGCGGAAAACACAAACACAAATCTGCTTTTCTGTTAAGGTATTGCGTCCGAAGACCCTGTCCCCGGAGCAGATCGTGCACAGATTTTACCGTGTTTATGCTGTTCGGAATTGCACGGCCTTCAACAGTCTGATTGGAGAGCCAGAAATTGACGATTACGCGTATTAAGATTTGCGGTATTTGCCGGACGGAGGATGCACTCTATGCTGAGCATTTGGGAGTCGATACGATCGGCATGGTGTTTTATAAAAAGAGCCCACGCAATGTCACGATCGATCAGGCGTTGGAAATCACATCGGTTCTGGGCGGTATGATGGGCGTGGTGGCTCTGTTTCACAATGCGATTGACGATGAGGTCTGGTCGGTACTGGAGGCGATGCCGCAGCTGATCCCGCAGTTTCACGGCGACGAACCGGTCGAATTCTGCGAGCAATTTGCAAGACCGTATTTCAAAGCGTTCGGAATGGGCGATGGTCTTGGTGTCTCGGTGGCGGGGATAAATGACTATGAACAGGCGTGCGGCATATTGCTCGATGCCAATGTACAGGGAGAGATAGGTGGTACCGGGCATGTATTTGATTGGTCTCTGATTCCCGAGGGAATCAAAAAGCCGATTGTCCTGGCGGGCGGGCTTGATCCGCAGAATGTCGCCGCCGCGATCGATCTGATCAAGCCCTACGCGGTGGATGTGAGCAGTGGTGTTGAATCCGAACGCGGGGTAAAAAGCCAAGCCCTGATGAAAGAATTTGTAAACAATGTGCGAGGCCTTAAGAGTGAGCAATAATTATGCGGAATTGCCTGACGCCAGTGGCCATTTCGGCCCTTATGGGGGGATGTATTTTGCGGAAACCCTGATGGATTCCGTTTTGGAGCTGGAACAGGCTTATGAAAAATACCGTAAGGATCCGGACTTTATTGCCGAGTTGGAATGGGAATTGAAGCACTTTGTCGGCCGACCCAGCCCGCTTTACCACGCACAACGCTGGAGCCGGGAATTGGGCGGTGCACAGATTTATCTGAAGCGTGAAGACCTGAATCACACAGGTGCCCACAAAATAAACAACACGGTTGGCCAGGCACTGCTTGCAAAACGATTGGGCAAGACGCGTATAATCGCCGAGACCGGGGCCGGGCAGCATGGGGTTGCATCAGCGACGGTTGCTGCACGCTTGGGCATGCCTTGTATTGTTTATATGGGCGCGGAAGATATTGTCCGCCAGGCGCCGAATGTTTTTCGAATGAAATTGCTGGGCGCTGAAGTGAGGCCGGTGGAATCGGGTTCGCGAACTTTGAAAGATGCGTTGAACGAAGCGATTCGCGATTGGGTGACCAATATCGATAATACTTTTTACATTATCGGCACAGTGGCCGGCCCGCATCCTTATCCGAAAATGGTCAGGGATTTTCAGTGTGTGATCGGACGGGAGGTTCTTCAGCAATCCGATGAGCTGATCGGCAGGCAGCCCGATGTCTTAATTGCCTGTGTAGGAGGCGGATCCAATGCGATCGGGTTATTTCATCCCTTTTTAAACCATGACTCGGTGGAGATGTATGGTGTCGAAGCCGGAGGAGACGGCATAGAGACTGGCCGCCACGCGGCTCCGCTAAGCGCCGGCAAACCCGGAATACTCCATGGTAACAGGACTTATCTGATGTGCGATGAATACGGGCAGATTCAGGAAACCCATTCGGTTTCCGCAGGTCTGGATTACCCGGGTGTCGGACCGGAACATTCCTGGTTAAAGGATACCGGACGGGTGAACTATGTCGCTGTTAATGACGATGAGGCCATGGAAGCCTTCCATGCACTGACTCGTCTGGAAGGTATTATCCCGGCCCTGGAGTCGGCACACGCCCTCGCTCAGGCGACTAAAATTGCCCCGGGAATGAGCAAAGAACAGGTCATAGTGGTTAACTTGTCCGGGCGTGGTGACAAGGATATAGGAACAGTCGCCGAGATGGAGGGAATCACGCTATGAGTAGAATCGACACGTGTTTTTCCAAGGCAGAATCGGATCACCGCAAACTCTTGATTACCTATCTGATGAGCGGGGATCCCAGCATCGAAGACAGTCTTGCCCTGATGCATGCAATGGTTGCGGCCGGTGCCGATATCATTGAACTTGGCATGCCGTTTTCCGATCCTCAGGCGGACGGGCCGGTCGTTCAGGCGGCTTCCCAGCGTGTGTTGGAAGCCGGTGTTCGTCTCCCGCAGGTTTTCCAACTGGCCAGATCGTTCAGGGAGCGCGACTCTCTAACACCTCTGGTGCTGATGGGATATGCCAATCCTATCGAAATTGCGGGCTATGAAGCATTTTCCGAACAGGCAGCCGAGGCAGGCATAGACGGCGTGATTACGGTGGATATGCCGCCTGAGGAAGCCGGATCGCTCTGTGAGGCATTTGCAAAGCGGAAAATTGACCCCATATTTTTGTTATCCCCGACGACGCCGGATTCCCGTGTACAGACGGTGTGCGAGAAGGGCGGCGGGTTTATTTACTATGTATCACTCAAGGGTGTGACCGGTTCATCCAAGCTCGACGCGGCTGAGGTTGCAGACAAGGTGGCCCGGATCAAGAATTTGTCCGATTTGCCGGTGGGCGTCGGATTCGGAATTTCCGATGCCGAATCCGCGGGTAATATATCGCGTGTCGCAGATGCCGTAATCGTCGGCAGCGCGCTGGTCAAACGCATTGAGGAATACGGGAGAAACCCCGAGCGCATGATAGAAAAAGTCACCGAGTTGGTTTCTGGCATGCGATCTGCGATCGATAATAGCTAGTGGATACTGATCACTTGTAACCGAGGTGAGACTCTGGCGATGAGTTGGCTGGAAAAATTGATGCCTTCACGCATCCGTACAACGGGCGTGAACAAGGGTGCAGTTCCGGAAGGAGTCTGGGTAAAGTGTGATTCCTGTGCCAGTGTGTTGTACAGAGCCGAGGTAGACCGCAACCAGCTGGTGTGTCCGAACTGCGGAGAGCATATGCGCATTGGCGCCCGAGCCCGTCTGCAGGCCTTTTTCGACGAAGATGATCAGCGTGAAATCGAAGAGCATCTGGAGCCTACCGATCCGCTGAAATTCCGCGACTCGAAAAAATACAAAGATCGCGTCACTCAAGCCACTAAATCCTCGGGAGAAAAAGAAGCTTTATTGGCTTTTGAAGGCTCGGTAATGGGCGTGAAACTGGTTGCTGTTGCCTTCGAATTTTCCTATATGGGTGGGTCGATGGGGTCGGTAGTGGGCGAGAAATTCGTCCGTGCCGCTGAGCGCGCACTGGAGTTATCCGTTCCGCTGATCTGCTTTTCCGCAAGTGGCGGTGCCAGAATGCAGGAAGGTATTTTGTCGCTTTTTCAGATGGCAAAAACCAGCTCGGTTCTGGCCAGAATGTCCCGCCAGGGCCTGCCTTATATCTCTGTGTTGACCGATCCCACCATGGGTGGAGTGTCGGCCAGCTTCGCCATGCTGGGCGACATCATTATTGCCGAGCCCAAGGCCCTGATCGGGTTTGCAGGCCCCCGGGTCATAGAACAGACTGTCCGGGAAAAACTGCCTGAAGGATTTCAACGGGCGGAATTTCTTCTCGAACACGGCGCTATAGACATGATTGTCAAGCGCAAGGATATGCGGGATACGATTTCTTCGCTGTTATTAAAGCTGACTCATAACCATCAACCCGTATCGCCCGAAACTGTGGCCGCGGTACACGAAGGATCTCGCAGTGAGGAGCTTGCAGGTCAGAATATAGACCGGGAATCGGTTGAAGAGGGTTCGACGCAGGCACCGGCGCCTGAGCCACAGAGCGACATTGCCGATCAGGCTCAACCGGAAATCAGTGACACTTCCACTACCCTCGACAGGAAAGGACAGGGCGAAACGTCGGATCCTTAACTTTCGTGCATGAAATCCTCCACTGAAGGATCTGAGTTAACAGCGTGGTTGCGGCATATGAAAAAGCTGCATCCGAGGCAGATCGAGCTAGGTCTTGAGCGGGTAAAGCTAATTGCCCATTCAGCGGGGATCCGTAAGGTGCCCTTTCCCGTGATCATTGTCGGTGGGACCAATGGCAAAGGCTCAGTCGTCGCTTATCTCAGCACGTTTTACCAAGCTGCCGGTTACAAAACCGGTACATACACCTCCCCGTACATTCTCCGGTTTAACGAACAGATAAATATCGCCGGTCACCCGGCCGGGGATCGGCAGATTGTGGACGCATTGCAATCGATTGAGTCGGTGCGTGGAGACATTTCCCTGACCTTCTTCGAATATGCAACTCTGGCCGCGATGAAACTTTTTTGCGACTCGGCCGTCGATGTCGCGATTCTTGAAGTGGGCTTGGGTGGCAGGCTGGATGCGGTGAATCTCTGGGATGGCGATATCTCTATCATTACGTCCATTGCGCTGGATCACGAATCGTGGCTGGGGAATTCACGTGAACAGATCGCTGCGGAGAAAGTCAAAATCGCCCGCAAGGCACAGCCGCTGATTATAGGCGAGCGTAAACCGCCGCAATCGCTTCTTGAAGAAGCTTCATTAATTGGTGCTCGAATTTATTGTATTCAAAAGGATTTCGACTATTCTCAGCATGAGGGTATATGGGAATTCAGTGCTGAATCTATGAATCTTAAAAATCTACCGCCTCCAGCCTTAAAAGGGCGGTGGCAATATGACAATGCTGCCGTTTCCGTAATGGCAACGCAACTGCTTAATGAAAAACTGCCTTTACACAGCCGTTATATCATTCAGGGTCTGCCTGAGGTTAAAATCGATGGCCGCTACCAGCACGCCTGGTTGAATGGGCATCCGGTGATTCTTGATGTCGGCCACAATCCGGCAGCGGCATCCGTTCTGGTAAAGGAATTGGAACTCACGTTGAAACAACCGATCAAGGTTGTATTCGCCGTGATGAAAGATAAAGCGGTTGATGACATTATCGGGATAATGACGCCGATGGTCGACTGTTGGTATCTCGGGACATTGCCCGAGGAGAGGGCAATGCCGGTGCAGGAATTGGAGAGCAGGATTCGGGGGCAGAACGACCATGCGAAAATCAAATCATGTAAAACGGTTTTGGCAGCGGCAGAGAATGCTGTGAGTGATTCAGAGAAGGGTCGGGCTGTCCTGATATTCGGCTCCTTCCATACTGTTGCGCAGGTCGCGGAGCACATTAACACATGATATTGGAAAGCCCGGTACAGCAAACGGCGGACGATTTACACGACAGTCGATTAAAACGCAGATTGCTCGGTACCGCGGTGTTAATTGCCCTGGCGGTGATTTTTTTGCCTTTGGTATTCGATGGTGCGGGAACCGAAAGCCAGTTTCGTTCAATAGAACCTCTGCAAATGCAACCGCCTTTTGATCTGGAGGTCCTTCAGGAATCGGCATTTCCGGATTTACCGGATTCTCAGCTGATTCAATTTGAGCAAGACGAAGCGATCTATCGGCTGTCCGGTGAAGGGAAGGGGGTGCCTCGGCAGACGCAAGACACCGACGATATCGGGCCAGATGGTCTCAGGAATAGCCTTAGTGAAAATAGGCCTGTAATCGCGACACAGACCCGCAGGCTGCAGGATACCAATGAGCCGGAATCGGTAAAACCTGTGTCTCAATGGCTTATTCAGGCGGCCAGTTTTAAAGACAAAATCAACGCGCTGAGTTTACGCAGTGAATTGAAAAAAGGGGCCTATCCGGTGGAGGTAAAGGTTGGGGAAACGAACGGACAGATGGTTTTTCGGGTCTTTGTCGGTCCGATCGCCGGTAAGGACGAGGCAGAAAGCGTGAAATCCAGACTGGAAACAAAACTGAAGCGGCAAACCCTGCTGCTCGAACAATAGCCTTTCCAAAAGATCGACACAATGGTTAGAAAATATGGGCTTGGCATCATACTGGTGATGTTGTTAAATGCGTGCCAGCAGATCCCTAGCAACAAACGAGAAAATACCCAGGTATGACAGGCATAGACATAGGTATTATAGTATTCATCGCTATATCCGGTGTGATCAGCTGGTTTCGAGGTGTCACGCGGGAGTTTATTTCATTGTTCACATGGGTGGCAGCGATCGGCGTCACCTTCCTGTATTCCCATAAATTTGCTATTGTATTGCCCGATTCAATCGGTGGGGTGACACCACGGGTTATTACCAGTGCCCTGATTTTGTTTTTCGGCATTTTAATGCTGGGTTGGTTGATCGGTGCCCTGGTAAAGAAATTTCTTTCAACCATTAAGATGTCGGCGGTGGACCGGATAATCGGCTTACTGTTCGGATTAACCCGCGGCATCGCGATTATTTCGTTGATTGTCTTGTTGTTGAATCTGACCGCTATTCCACAAGAACCCTGGTGGCATGAGTCTTTTTTCCTGCCTAAGTTTCAACGTATCGCGTTGTGGTTACATGATCGCTTACCTCCCGATTTGGCTTCTTATTTCAGGTTTGCAGAATACAACTGATCAACATTTGTCAGTTCGTTCAGCCTAGAGGTCCAGCAATTTATGTGTGGTGTTATCGGAATCGTCGGCAACAGTCCTGTGAACAGTCAGCTGTACGATGGGCTTTCAATACTACAACATCGCGGGCAGGACTCTGCAGGCATAGCGACCAGTTTTGAGGGCAGGGTGTTTATCCGCAAATCCCTGGGATTGGTCAGAGATGTATTCCGCACCCAGCATATGATGCGTCTAAAAGGCCACATGGGAATAGGCCATTGCCGCTATCCCACCGCGGGCAATTCTTCGGCAACGGCCGAAGCTCAGCCGTTTTATGTCAACTCGCCCTATGGAATCGTTCTCGGTCACAATGGAAATCTCACCAATTCTGCGGATCTGGAGCAGGAACTGTTCAAATCCGACCTGCGCCATATCAACACAACCTCCGATTCGGAAGTTCTACTGAATATTTTCGCCCATGAATTGCAAAAGCAAATCAGCTCGACCCGCCTGAATCCGGATGAGATCTTCAAGGCCGTCAGCGAGGTGCATCGGCGCTGCTGCGGGGGTTATGCCGTGATCGCCATGCTGATCGGGCGGGGAATTCTGGCTTTCAGGGATCCGCATGGTATAAGGCCGGTGGTGATAGGTACCCGCGAATCCAAAGGTGGTACGGAATATGCCATTGCCTCGGAAAGCGTAGCCTTGCAGTCTCTGGGGTTTGAAACACTGCGCGATGTAGCGCCGGGCGAAGCGATTTTTATCAGTGAGAAAGGCGAGTTTTTCAGCAAGCAATGTTCGGAAAATGCCAGCCTGAATCCCTGTATTTTTGAATTTGTCTATTTTGCCCGGCCGGATTCGATTATAGACGATGTATCCGTGTATAAATCCCGCATGCGAATGGGGGAGGCACTGGCACAGAAAATTCTCCGGGAGTTTTCCGATCACGATATAGATGTGGTTATACCCATACCCGATACAAGCCGAACCTCGGCGCTGGAACTCTCGTTTCGCCTCGGCGTAAGGTACCGTGAAGGATTTATGAAAAATCGCTATATCGGTCGTACCTTTATAATGCCCGGACAGAAAATGAGAAAAAAATCCGTGCGGCAAAAACTCAATCCGATCGATCTTGAGTTTCGCGGTAAAAACGTTTTGCTGGTCGATGATTCAATCGTCCGCGGCACCACCTCCGAACAAATTGTGCAGATGGCCAGAGAAGCTGGCGCAAAGAAGGTGTATATGGCGTCCGCGGCGCCACCCGTCAAATACGCCAATGTTTACGGCATAGATATGCCGGCCGCGCATGAACTCATAGCGCATAACCGAACGATCGATGAGATCTGCAAGGAAATCGGCGCCGATTGGCTGGTTTACCAGGATTTGGAAGACTTGATTGAATCGGTACACTTCGGTAATCCTTCAATACAAAACTTCGACACCAGCTGTTTTACAGGAGAGTATATTACCGGCGACGTTGACGTGCATTATCTGGATAAACTGGAGAAATCCCGTTGTGACAGCGAGCAACAGAAAAATAAACCGGATTTGGTTGATGATGTCGGTGTGGTTTGAGCGATCGGGGATTTTATCTTAACCGATTCGCAATCCGGCCCGTTGAAAATCTTCTACCACGATCCCGTATTCTCCGTCCCTCAGAGTTGTTTTGATTTGATAGGGCTGGCCGTCAGCGTCGGCTTGTAATTTAGACAGATCAACGACTCGCTGGTGACTGGCGTCTTTGTTTTTGTCAAGCAAAATGATAACACGCGGTTTGAGCTTGTCATCGGTATTGGAGAGCACAATACCAACCTCTCCGTTGGTCATTTCAACAATACTGCCAGGTGGAAAAATACCCACGCTGTCGATAAATTTGATGACCAACTCTTCGTCGAATTGCTTGCCTCTTTCCCCGTAGAGGATATGCAGAGCTTCCGAGGGAGAGCGAGCCTCCCGGTAAATCTGCTTTGTTGTGATGGTGTCGTAAGCTTCAGCGATGGACACGATCTGGGCATAGAGCGGAATTTCGTCACTGCTTAATCCGCGGGGATATCCTTTACCGTCCGGCCGTTCGTGATGGCTGTAGGCGACATCAGCCGCACCTGAAAATACGCTTTGCGTGGAAACCAGGATATCGCGGCCGAATTTGGGATGCTTCCGCATCAGCGCCCATTCAACTTCATCCAGAGGTTCGGGTTTGTTGATCAATTCGGTGGGTAAGCTGGTTTTGCCTACATCGTGTAACATGGCGCAGACGCCAACGTCTTCCAGCTCTTTGGCGGACATACCCATACCGCGGCCCATCACGATGCTTAGCGCAGCAACGTTCAGGGAGTGTTGCGCGGTATGTTCGTCTTTTGCTCTTAATCTCGTCAACCAGATAGATGCATCCGGATTTCGCAGTATCGAGTCGACAGTATTGTTGACGGCCTGTTTTACCTTTCCCGCGTCAATCTGACCACCGAGGCGGATTTCCTCGAACATGCGTTGCACGGTTTGCTGAGCGAGGGAATGGACCTCTTTCGCGTCATCGTATTCATCTTCAACGAGTAAGGTGCTCTGGGTATTGGCGGGTGATGGGGCAGTGGGACTTTTACGCGTGCTTGAGGATGACAGGCTGAATTCGGTGTAATCGACGTAGACAAACGCACACTCGCGTTGCACGGCCAGTACGTCTTGCTGAGTTTTGATTTCCAATCCCTGGAACATAAATGAACTTTCCTCCCAGGGCTTATCGAGTTCCCGTACGTACATCCCAATACGCAATTGATCGACAGGGATTTTTTCCAATCGTCGATTTTGTTGCTGTGGGTGAGTCCGGCGTTTTGAGCTGTTCTGACGGCCTTTAGCTCGGGTTTTTGATTCCGACTCAGATTTAAAGATCTTAAAAAACATATAGTTACATATAAGTTTTGTTGCGGAATGTGAATATTGCTCCAAAAAAACTTACATTGGAGGCCATTTTCATCAAACCTGCGTCTTCACAATCATCGGCTGTCACCGGATTTACTTTATAAAGTTGATAACGGATTCACAAAGAATTCGGCTGACTAAGCAGTCGGAAATCGTTCTACAAATCCGCTTGTTAAGAGAGGTTTCAAGAACGGTTTTCAGTGCCCTTTCCGGTGTCCAGGAGCAGTTCCGGTTCTCCCTTTTCCTGATAGCGCCAATATTGGGTACGAACCTCTGCATTTTGGTCTTTCTCCTCGGTTAAATCCTGCAAGAACCTTACCTGAAAGACAGGGCTCTGAATCTGAAAACCGGCAGGATCCGGATAGAGAAAAATCTCCAGGTTTTTGGCGTCGGGATAAGCGGAGTTGAGCAGCGTGAGTAATTTCTGATGTGGATTTGCAAGATTCAAGGACGTGTGATCGAGCCAATTAAGGGAATCCGCCAATATAACCGGCGTATGATTACGGTCAATCAGTTCCAGCAGATGCTGTACGAGGGCATTGTTCATCGTCACGCAGCCCTCACTGCTCAACGGGGGGCGGCTCGATTGCCAGTGCGGTATTCCGTGCAGCCAGATCCCTGTTCCCTCGATTCCCCGGGATTGGTCAAGATGATTTGGGAAATCTAAAGTGAATGCGCCAAATCCATATAATTCAGGGAGTTCTTTATCAAATTTAAAGTCATTTATACGATAAATACCGATAGGTGTTTTCAGATCTCCTTCTTCTTTTTTACCCGTACCCCCCTGACCGATCGATACATAGTGGTGTTCTCTGAGAATAAACTCCGAATCCTCATCCTGACGCTCAAATAAATACAAGCGTGATAAGGACAGATCGACCGCGATAATATGCCGGGTTTGAGATGAAGGTTTCACGATATTGGCGGTTACGGCCTCGGACGGTATTTCAAACCCGGTATGCCTCAGACGAGTCTTCAGTTCAGTGAGAATTTCCAGTAAACGGCGCGAATAGTTTTCCTCCGGAGCCAGGGAGACGGGTCTCATGGCCTGAAGGTTTTGGATATCACCGTAGATCAGTTGTATTGCCCGGGAGCCTGGGTACTTGGTTTTAAGGGGGGCAGCGATTTGCCTGGCCTTTTCAATATTCCCGTTTTCGATGAGCTGCAGAAGATTAATCAGATCGGATTCCATTGCCCATGCATCCGAGTATGGATCCGCGTGTAAAGGGAGAGCGAGAAAGATCCATGAAAGCAGTAATACAATGAGAAATTTAACCCTCACGGCAAAACCTGCTCATTCATGATGCGCCATCCTTGGTGCGTTTCCGCTACATTCAGGTCGTAAACCTGACCCGCCTGATCACGGATAATCACGTGCACACCTTTAACGGATGCATGCAGGAAGTAGTCAGGTAAAGAGGACTGGGTGTTCAAAGATACTTTTTCCCCGCTGTCGGGGTCAGCCGATTCTACCTTTTCCGGGAGACGATTTTCCGCATAACAATTCCGGCAGCTTTCGTTTCCTGGTGCCCGGAATCGCCACCATCTTAGTAAGAGTGGATGTATCTGTCGTTTAATCGTTTGACGGTCCTTGTCGTTGCGCAGTTTCAGAGAGTCATCGAAGTTCCGGATCGACGAATCCTGCAGGGTAAATTCCGGCACCGCGGGCTCAGGGCTGTTTGACTGCAGAGCAGACCGATAAGCCCGAACTGCCCTGTATCTATAGATTCGACCAAGACTTCGATATGTTTGCTCCGCTCTTGGATCGAGTGCCAGGGACGCTTCGAAGTGCTCTATCGCTTCCTCCCATTGCTGATTCCGTGCCTTGAGAACGCCCAGATTATGCTGGAGGTGGGGGATGCCCGGACAGGAATCTGCGATTTTAGTCAGAGTCTCGATGGCCGTATCGCTTTCATTGTGTTGCGGTTCAGTGGCGATAAAAGTGTCGATACGGTCCAGGCAGACCTGGATCGAAGGCTGATCGGTGCCGGCGGAATGCGCAGTTGCAGCAATACCGAAAGCTAAAAGAATAACGGTATTTATCCAGCCGCTGATGATGATCGGATGACGCGACATTGCTGAAAGACAACAAACGGAGTGATGATTTTCTCCACCTCGTGCCGGACGTGAAGTGTATTTAGCGACAACAGCCGGCACGGGGAGTGGGAGTTGGAATTTCCGCTCTAATTTGCCGACTCTTTGATTTCAATCTTGGCCGCCTTACGCAGCTCATCGATTTTGGCCGAGAGTTTTGTCTGTGTCAAAATGCCTTGTATTTCGCCGCGAACTTGTTCGAGCTTGGGCGCCTCGGATTCCCGGGTTTCATCCAGTTTGATAACATGATAACCAAACTGGGTTTTCACCGGTTCTTTTGAGACATCACCGGGTTTCATCGCAGCAACGGCATCGGAAAACTCCGCTACCATGGATTTGGCATTAAACCATCCGAGGTCACCGCCATTGGGTCCGCTGGGCCCGGTGGATTTGGCTTTTGCGACCTCCGCAAAATCCGCGCCTCCGGCAACCTCTTCAATCACCCCTTTTGCCGTTTCTTCGTCTTTCAACAGAATATGGCTGGCCTTGAATTCTTTTAAGTCAAGCTTGGCTATCTGTTGCTTATATTCATTTTCGATTTCTTCTTCCGTAATCTCCACCTCCTTACTCAGCGCCGTGATCGCAGCATTGGCCAATACCCTGGTGTTGAGAAGGTCTAACTGAGCCATGACTTCTTCATCCTTTTCCAGCCCGCGCTTCAGGGCCTCCTGCTTCATTAACTCAAGATTGACCAGCTCATCCGTAATACGCGCATTGTCAGCGGGTTGTCCTCTGGCCAGCATTTGTTTTGAAACGCTTGTTCGGTCGGCAATGGTGATGGGTTCACCGTTTACAGTTGCAATGATATCGGCATCATTGACTTTTTCCTCTGCCTGGCTTGCGGTCGCGATAAGGGAAATCGCTGCGATCAGGCTGGCGTAGATTCGTCTTTTATAGCTCATCATGTGTTATTCCTTTGGGTAAAAATATAGTGTCGCTAGGAAGGTAGTACCTGTTTAAACGGTTTAACCGTGATATGTCTGTAAACACCGCTCTTGATATAAGGGTCCTCATCCGCCCAGGCCTGTGCTTGTTCCAGCGACTCAAATTCAGCGACAATCAGACTGCCGGTGAATCCAGCCTCACCGGGATCATTGCTGTCTATCGCCGGTAAAGGTCCGGCAAGAATCATGCGGCCCTCACTCAATAGCTGTTCCAAACGGGCGAGATGATCCGCTCTGGCGGCGAGTCTTTTTGGCAGGCTGTTTTCAATGTCTTGACCGATAATGACATATAACACGGTGATTCCTCATTCTCATTCGTACGGTATGGTTTTTCATATATCCGCTGATTCATTATTGTTAACAGAGTCTTCCGGTTGCAAAAACCGGTACAGATAGAAGCCCTGGATAATAACAAATACCAACGTCAGCCCCAGCATGCCAAAGAGCTTAAACTGGACCCACAAATTTTCCTTGGCTTTGGCGCGTTCGCACAAGCGCTGTTGATTGCCTGAAAAATCGCTTTCGCAATTCAAATCGGATATTTTTTGCGATTCCGTATGTGGTGCTGACTCAATTAGGGCATTCTCGGCGGATTGAAAATTCTGCACGAAAAGAACGTTCACGGCACCGGCCAGCAGAAAAAAACTGATCCACAATACATTGAGTCGCCTCCAAACATATTGTGGAAGCTCAAGCTGTGATCCGAGCATACGGTGTATGAGCGGTTTCCCGCCTAATAAGCTGGTTGCCAGAAAGACAGCGGCGAATAACCAGTTGACCAAGGTGGGTTTCCACATGATGAATGCCTTGTCCCGCAAAATCAGTGTCAGCCCGCCAAGCACGATGATTAACGCAAGAGAAACCAAATGCATGGTTTCAAACCGCCGGTGTTTAAACCAGTAGTGGGCGACCTGAGCCACAGCGGCAGCGATCGCGACAATGGTAGCGGTATAAATACCGGCCAGTTTATAACTGATGAAAAAGAGAATGATCGGGAAAAAATCGTATAGCAGTTTCATTGTGCGTGAATCAAGGAGCTCTGAGTAAAACAGTTTAACAGGATGTGAACGCAATCATCCGGCCAGCTTTGGCCTATGGGCAAACGGTAATTTCGATTGGTTCCGTACCTTGGGTGGAAGTCCAGTGTGAAATTTCAGGAAAAACTTGTCAATAAGCCGTTTTAGGGTGTGTGTTTATTGAAAAAATACAGGCAAAATACGCGCTTTTGCTTGAACTGAAACTGATATGGCCCACGTCCTGGATATTCATCCGGTCAATCCACAGCCACGCTTGGTACGGCGTGCCGTGGATATTATTAATCAAGGGGGAGTCATTGCGTACCCGACGGATTCGAGTTATGCCTTGGGCTGCCATATCGGAAACAAGAATGCAATGGAACGCATCCGGCGGATTCGAAAACTGGATAACAAGCATAACTTTACTCTGGTTTGCAGAGACCTGGCTGATATTGCAACCTATTCACGTGTGGATAATTCGACGTACCGTTTACTTAAATCCCTGACACCGGGACCTTATACGTTTCTGCTTAAAGCAACCAATGAAGTACCAAGGCGCCTTCAAAATCCCAAGCGGAAAACCATCGGTATCCGGGTACCGGACAATACGATCGCACAGGCATTGCTGGAAACGCTGGGTCAGCCCTTAATGAGCAGCACCTTGATTATGCCAGGCGAGCAGATGCCCTTAAACGACGCCGATGAGATTATCGACCATCTTGATAAGCTAGTAGACCTTGTTATTGACGGAGGACCCTGTCCGGCAGCACCTACGACAGTCGTCTCCATTACCAAGGATGGTGTCGAAATAATTCGTCACGGTGCGGGCGACAGCGGATTTATGCAATAGAGGAATCATGCTATAATACCGCAACCCGCAAAGGTATGAGTATGCAATCCGAACCGCAAGCCGAGGAGCAAGCAGGCACGCCCGAACAGCAGGAAATGCCTTTTGCAATTGTTGAAGGTGAACCTCTCACCATCCTTCCCAAGGATCTCTATATTCCCCCCGATGCATTGGAAGTTATCCTCGAAGCTTTTGAAGGGCCTCTGGATTTATTGCTCTATCTGATCAAACGCCAGAATCTGGATATTCTTGATATTCCGATCTCGGAGATTACCCGCCAGTATATGGGCTATATTGCAATGATGGAGACGCTGCGATTGGAACTGGCCGCGGAATATTTGGTCATGGCGGCAATGCTGGCGGAAATCAAGTCGCGTATGCTGTTGCCGCGGATAGAAGATGAAGAATGCGAGGAGGATGATCCTCGGGCGGAATTGATCAGGCGCTTACAGGAATACGAACGGTTTAAACAGGCCGCGGAAGATCTTGATGCCATGCCTCGCATGGGACGGGATATTCATCCCACCAGTGCCGAACCTCCGGAAATGAATCGAGATAAGCCCGAACCGGAAGTATCTTTGCAGGAGTTGCTCTTAGCTTTCAAAGATGTCGTCATCCGCACCGAGATGTACAAACACCACAATATTGATCGCGAGGTGCTCTCGGTACGCGAACGCATGTCCAATATACTGCAAGTGATCAGAATCGGTGATTTTTGCGAGTTCTCCACGCTTTTCAATCCGGAGGAAGGCAAACACGGAGTGGTAGTGACCTTTCTGGCCACACTGGAACTTTGTAAAGAATCACTGATCGATCTCGTGCAATCGGAACC
Organism: Granulosicoccaceae bacterium; assembly: GCA_965222695.1. Lineage (GTDB taxonomy): Bacteria > Pseudomonadota > Gammaproteobacteria > Granulosicoccales > Granulosicoccaceae > UBA7957. Next base: position 193,844 of record OZ244967.1, read on the forward strand.
CTTCGCGCCGATCTATCTCAAAAGCCGCGCGGAGCAGCACCAAAATGATGTACTAGAATCCTATACAGAAGGCGGCCAAATCGAAACTACGGAAAATCCACCCGATGGCGATTGATCAAAAACTTCTGAAGAACATCATCGAAGCAGCCCTGCTGGTTGCGGGAAAACCCCAATCAATGGCGCGGCTGGAGGCCTTGTTCGACGGAGAAATCGAAGTGCCGGATAAAAAACAGATCCGGCTTGCTATTGAAGGTTTGAAGGAAGACTTCGACGGCAGGGGCATAGAGCTAAAGGAAGTTGCCAGCGGATTCCGGATTCAGGCGAGACAGGACCTTGAGCCCTGGATATCCCGCATGTTTCAGGAAAAGGCGCCCCGTTACTCCAGAGCGTTGCTGGAAACCCTTGCATTGATTGCTTATCGCCAACCCATTACTCGCTCGGAAATCGAGCAGGTTCGTGGTGTGAGCGTCAGTACCTATATCATGAAGACCTTGCTGGAAAGGGAGTGGGTACGGGTTGTGGGGCATCGGGAAGTACCGGGCCGGCCTGCAATGTACGCAACGACTCGCGAGTTTTTGGATTACTTCAATATCAAGAGTATTGAAGAGTTGCCCACGCTGTCGGAGATAAAAGACCTGGATCAAGTGCGCGACAGCCTCGCCCTGCCGCAAATGGATGAGAAACAGGCACCTGGCGATTCAGTGGAAAACCCTGTCATGGAACAAATCGAAGTGGAGTTGCTTGACGAGCAGGGTGAAGACATATTGAATTCTCCACCATTAAGCGAAATTGCCTTGGCGGAATTCTCAGAGGAAGAAAGCAATGCGATTGTTGGTGAGTCTGTCCACTAGCGCCGCGTTAAAACAGCTCAGGCTTAATGGGTTAGAAATAACAGGGCCACTGGAAAAAGTTTCCTATTCAGAAGTTTTTTGCGTTTCGAAACGGAATGGGGCCACCATTAAACCCTTGTCGGTATGAACCATCACTCGGGCTTCCCATTGCATTGTGTCCATCAGGCAGATTGGCAGTATGGATTCGCCCTGGAACTGATTTGCCTTCCCGCTGGCGGCTAGTTCGGGGCGGTTATAACCCATATTCATGCCTACACCCACAATATCGATCTCCACGGCGTTTGCTTCAATTCCTTGAATTTCCGAGGTCAGTTTGAGTTGTTTCAAAACGGGTATGGGTCTTGGGGTAATGGAGAGCGATACTTGTATACCGTCGGAGAAGGATGTACTGCAAGGTCCGGACTGTAAATCGCATGCCGTATTGAGCTTCGCGGTCGCCTGGCGTTGGGGGTTGACGAAGCTCTGCAACTTCCACCCGACTCCGCCCATGATTGCGATCAGCAGGATTCCAATCAGTAGCCGGTATGGCCGGTTGGTTAGTTTGGCTCGTTCAGTCATTGTGCGAATTTCCCGGTTATTCGATACATGCCCAATTGCCGGGAGCTTACGCCTTTCCCGTAGTCATCTCCATAATACAGGCAAGGGAGATCAGAGGAAGTGCCAGGAGTAAAATGTGATTATTGAAAAAGCGGGATTGCTTGGATTGCTGCCTGTTACTTTCTCAGTAAGACATATACTGCGCCGGTTCCGCCTGCATGTTGGGGTGCCGAGCAAAACGCCAGTACCTGTTTATGGCGTCGCAGCCAGAAATTGACGGAAGGTTTAAGGACGGGGGCTTTCAGGTCTTTTCGCCCTCGGCCGTGAATAATAGATACACAGTAGCGTTGGGATTGCCTTGCCGTTTGTATAAAACTCAGCAGTTCCTGGCGGGCCTGTTCCTGTGTAAGTCCATGTAAATCCAGCTCGGCCTGAACGCTGTAGCGGCCGGCGCGCAGTTTTCGCAAAACCGCTTTTTGTACACCCGGTCTGGACCAGGAAAGATGCTCTCCCGCGTCGAGTAAATCCTGGTCTGAAGGTTCGCCCAGCAATTCGTCCAGCACTGCCTCCTCATCGGCTCTTGTTTGCCGTGCCTCGGGCCTGATCTTTTTCTTCGGTGGTGGCACGTGCCGGGAGTGCAGGCGTTTGACCTCGCCTATGGCCTGCAAAAACAGGTCCTTATCCTCGTCAGTAGGTTTGTCTGCGCTCATGGTGTAAATTATATGGCCAAATCGATACAGAGGTAGTGTTATGTCCCTTCGCAAAGATGATGAACTGCGCCAAAAGCTGGATGAGGAACAATACAGAATCACTCAATTAAAAGGCACGGAGCCGGCCTTCAGCGGAAAATTTGATCAACATGATACCGATGGCCTTTATCTTTGCGTTTGTTGCGGACAGGCACTGTTTGATTCAGAACAGAAATACGATTCCGGTTCGGGCTGGCCCAGCTATTGGGCGCCGATTAAAGATCAGGCGGTTGTCAAAATCCAGGATACCAGTCACGGAATGATTCGTACCGAAGTCGTATGTTCAAATTGCCAGGCCCATTTAGGTCACGTATTCGATGACGGTCCGCAGCCTTCAGGTTTAAGGTTTTGTATTAATTCCGCTTCGCTTGAATTCAAGGATCGATAGTGGGGAGTCTTTTATGAAAAACGTTTTTTTGGCCGTAGCGCTCTCTTTTTTGAGCTTGCCGCTGGTCTCAGAGCCTTTGTTGGATGCTTTATCGAAGCCGCTGCCTGCACCTGAACTCGATTTATTGGATATGCAGGAGAAAAAATGGAAAACCGCCGATCTGAAGGGGAATCCGGCTATTATCAATTTCTGGGCAACTTGGTGCGCACCCTGCCGGGAAGAATTGCCCTCGATGGAAAAGGCCTGGGAAAAAATAAAAAATGAGGGTATACAAATGCTGGCTGTCAGTTATGGAGAGGATGCGGATACAGTGGGTGCCTTTCAGATGGATTATCCCATGAGTTTTCCGGTATTGCTTGATTCCAAAGGAGAGATAGGCCGCAGCTGGCCGGTTAAGGGATTGCCCACAACTTTTGTGATCGATACTGAAGGCAATATAGTTTATCAGGCCATGGGTGCCCGGGAATGGGATGACGAGCAATTACTGGCCATAGTCAGAGCGTTAAAGAAAGAATAGCTTTTCCCCTTTGTGACTCGCTGCATCCGTCAATATCATGATGGATCAATTGAGAACACCCCTAGGCATTTCATTGATGACAGACCCTAGTCGTAATGCTCGGCAAAAGGCTTGAGTATCTGCAGCATTTCGTGGAATATCCGTGGATTGGCGGCAAGGATATTTCCGCTGTCCCACCAGCCTTCTTCTCCGCGAAGATTTCCGATCAGCCCCCCCGCTTCACGGATTAACAATGCCCCGGCCGCCATATCCCAGGTGTTTAAACCCATTTCCCAGAATCCGTCCAACCGACCCGCTGCGACGTAGGCGAGATCCAGAGCTGCGGCACCCGGACGCCGGACCCCCGAGGTGTTACGGACGAATTCCCGGAAAGTATCGAGATAGTGGTCGATGTTTTGATCACTGCGGTAGGGAAATCCCGTTCCCAATAAGGCATAGTTTAAATTTTTCTGTTTGCTGACACGCAAGCGTTTGTTATTAAGCCAGGCACCGTCTCCACGGGAGGTGGTGAATAGTTCATCGTTGACCGGATCATAGACCACGCCGTGTTGTAGTCGATTGTTTTGCTGAAGCGCGATTGACACGGCGAATTGCGGGAAACCGTGAAGGAAATTGGTTGTGCCGTCCAATGGATCGATTATCCAGATATACTCACTGTCGCCGCTTGAACCCGATTCCTCGGCCAAAAATGCGTGATCCGGAAAGGAGCGATGAAGGGTCTGAATGATTTCCGCTTCCGCCTGACGGTCCACATCCGTTACAAAATCATTGCGTTGTTTAACATCCACTGAAAGTGTATCGACGCGATCCATATTCCGGGTAATGATACGACCGGCGTTTCTTGCTGCACGAACAGCGATATTGAGCATGGGATGCATCTGGGCGGACCTGCCACTGTTTGGTCAATTGAGCGGCGTGTAGAATAACAGAAATAAAGTCGTGAAGAATGGTAATGAATAAGTCTGTACGAATTGTACTGGTGGGGACCAGTCATGCCGGGAATATCGGTGCCTCAGCCCGCGCAATGAAAAACATGGGGTTTTCAGAGTTGTATCTGGTCCGGCCCTGTAAATTTAAAACCTACGAAGCCTATGCGCGAGCATCCGGTGCCGATGAAATTATTGATAATGCAACCGTATGCGACGACTTGGGGCAGGCACTCACCGGCTGTACACAGGTATTCGGCACCAGCGCCCGCAGCCGTACCATGCAGTGGGAAGACTGCGATATCCGTCAAGCGGCATCTTCTTTAACAAGGCTCAGTCAGACAGACAAAGTGGCGTTTGTGTTCGGGAGCGAACGGTCGGGCCTAAGCAATAGCGAGTTGGAGTTATGCCACCATCGTGTACGCATACCGACAAATCCCGGATTTTCGTCGCTGAATCTAGCGGCGGCAGTACAGTTGGTCACCTATGAACTGAGCATCAGTTTAGGACAGTGCGATGCCGATTCGACGGACGCCAGGACCGATGAATGTACAAAAGAGGCACCGGCACCGGCGGAAGATATGCAACAGTTTTATCGGCACCTGGAATCGACACTGATTGATTTGAAGTTTCTGGATCCGGACAATCCACGACTGCTGATGCGCCGTCTGCGCCGATTGTTTCTTCGAAGCAAACCCACCAGGGCAGAGCTGAATATCTTGCGCGGTATTCTTGCCGCCATAGGAAAGCGTTCCGGCTAGGTGGAGTACTAGTAGTCCGTCCACTTGATAAGCTCGGGTTCAGAGCCGCAGAGCCGCAGAGCCGTTTCACAGCGAGGCGCTGCTCGCAGACAATGGTTGTTCCATTATCAAGAGCAGCAACGCGGCTGTGGGACGGCTCTGCAGCTCCCTTCGGGCGGGCCTGACTGCGCCCGCAGACTGCGTTGCTATTGCTCGACGTAGCCCGACTATGTCTTCGCAACAGCGCCTTGCTGCGAACGCAGTCAGGCCCGCTGAACCCGAACTTATCAAGTGGACGGACTACTAGTAGTCAGTCAATCTGAAACATTCGGGTAAAGACGTTTCAGTTTTATCCTTGCTTGCTCTGTTGTGAAGCGCCAATCTACCGGTTTCGTATTTTCGTTGCGTATCTGCTCCCATTGCTCAACCTCCTGTGTAAGGGTTTCTCTATCAGCAATGCGACGATCTAGGCACTGTCGAGCCAGCACGCTGAATTCGCACTCCGCCATGTTCAGCCAGCTTCCATGCTTCGGTGTGTAGATAAATTCGAGTTTGCTGAGCAGACTGTGAGCAAGCTCTGGCGGGAATGCTTTGTACAATGAGGCGCCAGTATGTGTGCTAAGGTTATCCATCACCAAGGTGATTTTTTCCGCATGCCGATAGTCCTCCTGCACCAGGCGTCGCACACCTTCAGCCCACTCACTTGCCGCATGATTCCCTGCCACTTGCACTCTACGCCAGTTCTCCAGAGGCGCATAGAACAACAGCAAATGAGCCACACCATTGCGTTCATATTCTCCATCGTAGCGCTCTGTCTGTCCCGGTGAAGGCGGAATCGGCTTGCGAACCTCACGTGTACATTGCTTGGTGGTCTCATCCATGCAAACCACTGGATAGTCTGGGTCGTACTCCCTCTTGTAAACGTCCAGCACCTGTTCCATTTGACAGACAAAGGCGGCATTACCCTGAGCGGGTATACACCACATCCTCTTCTGCCAAGGTTTTATGGTGTTTTTTTAAAACTTGCCTAACCGTTTCATACGAGATCGTATCCACAATGTCCAACTCCACAAGTTTTTCGCTCAAAAGCCTCAGAGTCCAGCGTACCCGCCCCTCGGGTGCTTCACTACAGGCCAGGCTTATCAATTGGGCTTCGCCTTCGCCATCCAGACTCGCTGTACGTTCGCGAGATCGCTTCTTTCTCTGTAAGGCCTTCTCCAAGCCTTCATGAACGCACCTTCGGCGAACAGATTCAATACACCGTGTGCTCAGTTCCATCTGATCGGCTGTTTCCGTGTCAGTCATTGCCGGACCATACTTGCCCTCATCAACCCGTAGCAGTATCGCCGCATGTCGTCGCCGTTGGGCTGACACTCGGCCTTGATTTACCATGCCTTCCAGTGCATGGCGTTCATCCTGCGATAGTCTCACTATATTGCGCTTTGCCATATCAAACCTCATCAACAAGTTGTAATTCCTTGTTAAGAAGTTAGACTAATACCCGAACTTTTCATCCTGACTGACTACTAGGATCCAGTGCAGCTCTGGGGTTATAATATCCTACTTTTTAAATCGGAATTAAGCCATGAGTAAAGGTGTCGGTTTCGTGCAGTTGGTAAAAGAAGATATCTACAGTATTTTCGAACGTGACCCTGCCGCCAGAAACGTGTTTGAAACGCTGACATGCTATCCCGGCTTGCATGCGATCATGTTTCACCGTCTGAGCCATAAATTGTGGAACCTCGGGCTGAAGTGGCTTGCCCGTTTTCTCGCCCACATCGCCCGTTGGCTGACGGGAATCGAAATACATCCGGGAGCGAAAATCGGCCGGCGGTTTTTTATAGACCATGGCCTGGGTGTGGTCATAGGTGAAACGGCGGAAATCGGTGACGATGTCACCCTTTACCAGGGTGTGACCCTGGGTGGGACCAGTACCAATAAAGGTAAAAGGCATCCCACATTGGGTAATGGAGTGGTGGTCGGAGCCGGGGCTAAAATACTCGGTCCGTTTCGGGTCGGCGACGACGCAAGAGTCGGTTCAAATGCAGTGGTGTTAAAGGAGGTTCCCGATCAGGCAACGGTCACAGGAATCCCCGGAAGAGTGGTTAAAAGGCAAAAAGATCAAGAAAAACAAAGGCAAAAGATTGCTGAGAAAATGGGGTTTGATGCCTATGGCTTAACCAGTGATATGCCCGATCCTGTGTCCAAGTCCATCAATACCATGTTGGATCACATCCATTTGCTGGATCAACGTGTCGATACGCTCTGCAGCCGATTGTCGAAAATGGGCGAGCATGTGGAAAGTATCAAGCCACTGAAAATGGAGTTTTTAGGCGAGGAGCCGGGCGAAACCGAAAATGTGGATGCGGAAAAAATGCTACAAACCCGATCAAAATAGTCAATTATATACTTGACTAAATTAATCGGATAATCAATACTTGCGGCCAATATCTGAATAAGACCTGAGACTGCTATGAAACTGACAACACGTGGAAGATATGCTGTTACGGCGATGCTTGATTTAGCTTTACGGGGAGATAGGGGGCCGATTTCCCTGGCTGAAATTTCCGAGCGTCAACTCATCTCTTTGTCGTATCTGGAACAGTTGTTCGCAAAGTTGCGCCGTAACGGTCTGGTTAAAAGTACCCGAGGCCCGGGTGGAGGCTACAGCGTGGCTCGTGATCTGACCGAGATATCCGTTTCGGACATAATCGGTGCGGTCAATGAATCGGTGGATGCGACCAACTGCGGCGGCAAAGCGAATTGCCATGGGCAGGATGGTCAGTGTCTTACCCATGACCTCTGGGAAGGGTTAAGCAGACAAATCGAGCAGTTTTTGAGCGGCATTTCCCTGCAGCAGTTGATCGAACAAAAAAACGTTGTGGCGGAGGAGAAAGTAACGGAACCCGAACCTGATCATCAAACTGAGTTCGTGGAAGAGGACCGCCCTGTCGTACTGCATCAAATGAGTTCCGGTTGATCGATTTATATTCCGCATTGCACTTGATACAACTATCTTGAGGAGTTTTACGTGGGTTCAGTAAATGTACCTATTTATCTGGATTATTCGGCTACAACCCCGGTTGACGAACGGGTAGCCAAGACGATGTGCGACTGCCTGACGCTTCAAGGGCATTTCGGAAATCCTGCATCAAGATCTCACAGCTATGGCTGGAAGGCCGAAGAATTGGTGGGACAGGCGCGACACAACGTGGCGACATTGATCGGTGCGGATCACCGGGAAATCATCTGGACTTCCGGCGCGACCGAATCGGATAACCTTGCCATTAAAGGGGCAGCGCTTTTTTATCAGAAGAAAGGCAAACATATAGTCACCATGAGTACCGAGCACAAAGCGGTACTCGATACCTGTCGTCACCTTGAACGCGATGGGTTCGAAGTCACCTATTTAAATCCTGAACCCGACGGTCTGCTGGATCTGGACAAGCTGTGCTCGGTACTCAGGGATGACACAGTGCTGGTCTCGGTGATGCACGTCAACAATGAGATCGGTGTGATACAGGATATTGAGGCGATAGGAAAAATCGCTCGCGAAAGAAAAATCCTGTTTCACGTTGATGCGGCACAAAGTCCCGGTAAAGTGCCGATAGATGTTAATGCCATGAATGTGGATTTGATGTCATTATGCGCGCACAAAGTGTATGGACCCAAGGGTGTGGGCGCCTTGTATGTCAGACGCAAGCCCCGAGTCCGGCTGGAAGCCATCATACACGGAGGCGGCCATGAGCGGGGTATGCGCTCGGGTACCCTGGCAACACATCAGATTGTCGGTATGGGAGAAGCGTTCCGCTATGCCTACCAGGAGATGGTGCAGGAGAACGCGAGGATTTCGGCTTTGCGAAACCGTTTATGGGACGGGCTGAAGGACATGGAAGAAATTTACCTCAATGGGGACGAGAATCAACGAATTCCCGGCAACCTTAACGTCAGCTTTAATTTTGTAGAAGGTGAGAGTCTGATGATGTCGTTAAAGGGTATAGCCGTCTCAAGTGGGTCAGCCTGCACCAGCGCCAGCCTCGAACCGTCCTATGTACTGAGAGCACTTGGAAGATCGGATGAACTGGCTCACAGTTCCATACGCTTCACCCTGGGCCGGTTCACCACGGAGGAAGAGGTCGATTACACGATTAAGACCGTTCGTGCTGCTGTTGAAAAATTACGTGAACTCTCTCCGTTGTGGGATATGTACAAGGACGGTATAGATCTGAACACCGTGGAGTGGGCTCATCACTGATTATCAGTTACAAACCTGGAGGCTGTCATGGCTTATAGTGACAAAGTAATCGATCATTACGAAAATCCGCGCAATGTCGGTGTGTTGGATAAAGATGATCCGAGCGTCGGAACCGGAATGGTCGGTGCACCCGCCTGCGGCGATGTGATGCGTCTGCAGATCAAAGTCGGCGATGACGGTGTGATTGAAGATGCCAAGTTTAAAACCTACGGCTGCGGTTCCGCTATCGCTTCATCGTCGCTGGTCACCGAGTGGGTGAAAGGCAAAACCCTGGAAGAGGCTTCCGGTATCAAAAATCGTGATATCGCGGAGGAGCTTGCGCTGCCGCCGGTAAAAATTCATTGCTCGGTTCTGGCGGAGGATGCAATAGCGGCGGCAATTGACGATATCAATAAAAAGCGGAGCTAGGAAATCACAGCGAATGGGTATTTCATTGACCGAAGCGGCGGCAAATCACGTCAAAGGCTATTTGAAGAACCGCGGTAAAGGTATAGGCCTGCGTCTGGGTGTCCGGACCACCGGTTGCTCGGGAATGGCGTATGTATTGGAGTTCGCGGATGAAATTGGTGAGAATGACAAGGTTTTTGAGGACAACGAAGTCAAGGTTGTGATTGACGAAAAGAGTCTGATTTATCTTGATGGAACTGAGTTGGATTTCGCGCGGGAAGGTCTTAACGAGGGATTTAAATTTAATAACCCGAATGTGAAAGACGAATGCGGGTGTGGAGAGAGTTTCAACGTTTGATGACCGAATTGCAGGTTCGGAAACGCCCTGTACAGCAGGGCGTTTTTTTGTTCAAAGAAGCCGAAAGTATTGCACTAAGCGATGAGTTTTAATTTTTCCGACAATTATTTCCAGTTATTTGGCTTGCCTATTAGCCCCGTAATCGATGAAGAACGGCTGGATGCGCGTTACAAGTCTCTGCAGCGTGAACTGCATCCGGATCGTTTTGCCAGCGCCACGGAAGGTGAAAAGCGCTGGTCTATGCAAGCGACGTCGCTGATTAACCAGGCGCGGCAGACACTTCTTGATCCGCTGAGCCGTGCAGCCTATTTGCTGTCGCTGAACGGCATCGACCTGGCGTCCGAAACCGACACAACAATGCCGCAGGACTTTTTGATACTGCAAATGGATTTACGTGAATCCCTTGAGTCCCTGAAGACGTCTGAACAACCCTGTGAGAAGCTTAATGAGTTAAAACTTGAAGTCCGCCGACACAGCGGTTTGACCGAGGCTTTATTCACCGAGGCCTACGCTGAAGATCAGCTGGAGATCGCCCGGACCAAGGTCCGGGAGTGGCAGTTTTTGGAAAAATTACGGGCGGAAATCGATGAGATTGAAGGAGAGATGGATATTGATTATGCCTGAGCAAAGGAAATCACAATGGCATTGATGCAGATTTCAGAACCGGGTCAATCCGACTCTCCACATGAGCGCAGACTGTCGATCGGAATTGATCTGGGAACAACCAATTCTCTGGTGGCCAGTGTAATCAGCGGTTCGCCTCGAATTTTAACCGATGCTCAGGGCTCGGGTCTGCTGCCGTCGGTGGTCCGCTACGGCGAATCGGGGGCAGAGTTGGTCGGGTATGCTGCGTTGCGCGATGCAGCCGATAATCCTTTGAATACCATCAGTTCTGTAAAACGGCTTATCGGAAAATCGACACAGGAGATTCAGGCCGACAGGGCGCGCGCGAGGTATGCGGTGGATGATAAGTCGGCAACACCGAGCCTCATCACATCGGCGGGCAAAGTATCGCCGGTTGAGGTATCCGCGGAAATTTTACGCGTTCTGAAGAAGCGTGGAGAAGAATCGCTGGGCGGCGAATTGGTCGGTGCCGTGATTACTGTGCCTGCATATTTCGATGACGCTCAACGGCAGGCGACCAAAGATGCCGCAAGGCTGGCCGGCCTTCATGTCCTGCGCTTGATCAATGAACCCACCGCAGCCGCCGTGGCTTACGGCCTCGACAGAGGAAAAGAAGGCGTTATAGCCATCTACGATCTAGGCGGAGGTACGTTCGATTTTTCCGTTCTCAGGCTTAAATCAGGTGTGTTTGAAGTATTGGCCACTGCCGGGGATTCATCTCTGGGCGGAGATGATATAGACCGATTAGTCGCGGATTGGATGCTTGAACAACATGGCCTGGTATCCGTCGAAGCGGGCGATGAACGCCGAGTATTGCAGGCAGCGCGTATATTGAAGGAAAAAATGAGCGATGCTGGGAGTTCGGATTATTCGTTGAATCTGCAACTGGGACATTTTGGTGGAACCTTAACCCGCACTGCATTCGAAACCCTGATCCAAAGCCTGGTTCGCAAGACCATTACACCCTGCCGCCGGGCCTTGCGTGATGCCAGGGTAGACAGGAAGGACATCAACGCTGTGGTTATGGTCGGCGGGTCGACTCGCATACCGTTCGTCCGCAACTCGGTAGCGGAATTTTTTCAGCAACCTGTGCTTACCGATATTGATCCTGATGAAGTGGTGGCTCTGGGAGCCGCCGTTCAGGCCAATATTCTCGCCGGCAACAATCCGGATTCGGAAATGTTGCTGTTGGATGTGACCCCCTTGTCTTTGGCTCTGGAAACCATGGGGGATCTGGCCGAGAAAATCATTCCGCGCAATACAACGATCCCGGTGGCGAGGGCTCAGGAATTCACCACTTACAAGGATGGTCAGACGGCCATGTCGTTACATATCATTCAAGGAGAGCGTGAGCTCGCCAGTGATTGTAGATCTTTGGCCAGATTCGAGCTGCGAAGCATTCCGCCTATGGTCGCCGGACAAGCCAGGGTGATGGTCACCTTTCAGGTGGATGCAGACGGATTGCTCCATGTTTCGGCAATCGAAAAGACCAGCGGCGTGCAGGCCAGTGTCGACGTGAAACCTTCCTATGGCTTAAGTGATGGGGAAGTCGAACAGATGCTGCGCAGTTCAATGGAATTTGCCGAGCAGGATATACATGCCCGGAAACTGCATGAGCAACAGGTAGAGTCGGACCGCGTCATTGAGGCGTTGGATTCGGCCATGCAAAAGGATGCCGATAAGTTTTTGGATAGCGAAGAAAAACACACGCTTATCTCAGCCAAAGAAGAGTTATTGAAAGCACGGCAGAGTAAGGACCCGAAAGTGATCAAACAGGCAATCGCGGCGTTGGAAAAAGCCAGTGAGACCTTTGTGGAGCGGAGAATGAATGACAGCGTAAGAAACGCAATGGCCGGGCATTCTATCGACGAATTCGGAACAACCGAATTCGAGTCTGAATCCAAGAACAGGTAAGATTCATGCCGCAGATCATCGTTTTACCTCATGAGGAAATTTGTCCTGAAGGCACAGTGCTTGAGGTGGACAGCGGTATTTCCGTTTGTGACGCCCTCCTGAGCAATGACGTCGATTTAGAACATGCCTGTGAAAAGTCGTGTGCCTGCACCACGTGTCATGTTTATGTCAGAGAAGGGTTTGATTCACTCGAGGAACCGAGTGAACAGGAAGAAGACTATCTCGATAAAGCCTGGGGGCTGGATCCGGATTCCCGCCTGAGTTGCCAGGCTTTGGTGGCGGATGAAGACCTTGTGGTTGAAATTCCCAAGTACACCATCAATATGGTTTCGGAAAGCCGCTAGTCGAATGGCCAGGATTGCTCAACTTAAGGGGAATACGTCCTGATGAAGTGGACAGATGTTTTAGACATTGCTATAGCGCTCGATGAAAGCCATCCCGATGAGGATCCGCAATATATTCGGTTTACGGATTTACACGCCTGGATCTGCGCTCTGGATGAGTTTGACGATGATCCCGAGCGTTCCAACGAGAAAGTGCTCGAAGCCATTCAGATGGCTTGGATCGAAGAAAAAGACTAAACCGGATTGACGTAAGCACCCGGATTGCGTAGACTCGCGCCCCTGCAAACATGCGCTTGAATCAGCCGCGGTTTGCAGCGCCGAATCCACATTGTCCGGGGCATAGCGCAGCCTGGTAGCGCATCTGGTTTGGGACCAGAGGGTCGCAGGTTCGAATCCTGCTGCCCCGACCATCGAAAGGATTCGGATAAAAGCCCTAGGGATGATGTAAACGGATTGTCCAATGCGCCCGTAGCTCATTTGGATAGAGCATCGGCCTTCTAAGCCGAGGGTAGCAGGTTCGAATCCTGCCGGGCGTGCCAGTTTTCTTCAGTGGTGGGCGTAGCTCAGTTGGTAGAGCGCAGGATTGTGACTCCTGTGGTCGTGGGTTCAAATCCCATCGTCCACCCCACTTTCAAACTCTGGCTCACCATAAGGTGAAAAGAGGATTACGGCGTCAGGCGAGCGGCCTGTTCGTAAGGTCAAGCCCAAGGTGATCGGATGGGTTATAAAGGTTAGCGCCTGTCTTCTGCCTAACGGCTTTATCTCAAAAAATAGCGCAGACTCCGGTATAATAGTCGGCTTGAAATCATGCGAGAGTGGCGGAATTGGTAGACGCGCTGGATTTAGGTTCCAGTGGGGCAACCCGTGAGAGTTCGAGTCTCTCCTTTCGCACCACCTCATTCACACGGTTAATGCTCAGGCGAGCGAAATTTCAATCATTTCTGTCCGTATCACTGATGTGATGGCGGATGTTGAGGTTAAACATGCAAGTATCAGTAGAGACCATCCAGGGTTTGGAACGAAAACTGACCGTTCAACTGCCGTCCGAAGAAATTGACGGGAAAGTTAACGAGCGGCTCAATTCTTTGAAAAAAACTGTTCGAATCAATGGGTTCCGCCCGGGAAAGGTGCCCATGACGATTATTAAAAAGCGGTTTTCAGGACAGATTCGCGGAGAAGTGCTGGGTGAGTTGATTAACAGTAGTTTCTACGAAGCTGTGGCTAAGGAGAAGTTGCGTCCGGCAGGTCCGCCCCAGATAGATCCGGTTGAAAACGAGGATAAAAATCAGTTCACTTTCAGCGCTATTTTTGAAGTGTATCCGGAGTTTGAACCGGCAAGTGTGGAAAGCCTCGAAATTGAGAAACCTGTAGTTGAAGTTAATGCCTCAGATGTCGATGACATGCTGGAAACACTGCGCAAACAACGTAGCCAGTGGAATAAAGTAGAACGAGAAGCAAAAGAGGGGGATCAGATCGTCATTGACTTCACCGGACGAATGGATGGAGAGGAGTTTTCAGGCGGTAAAGCCGAAAACGCACCCCTGGTATTGGGTTCGGGCTCGATGATTGAGGGTTTCGAATCACAGCTGATCGGCGTCCGGACGGGCGATGAAAAAACAATAAATGTCAATTTTCCTGAAAAGTATCAGGCAGAGAATCTGGCCGGGAAAGAAGCCGAGTTTGAAATCAAAGTTCATGAAGTCAATGAATCAGTATTACCGGAACTGGATGAAGAATTTGCCAAGGGTTTTGGTATTGAGGATGGTTCAATTGACAAGCTTAAGAACGATATCCGCGCGAACATGGAGCGGGAGCTTAAACAAACTCTCGAAAACGAAACTAAAAAACAAGTGATGGATGGTTTGTTGGAGGTCAATAAGCTGGATATTCCCAAGGCATTGGTTCAGGAAGAAATCCAGAGGCTTAAACAGCAACTGGTGCAACAAATGGGAGATGGCGCCGATGTTGAAAAGCTGGGTGACGAGCTATTTACCGGAGATGCAGAACGCAGGGTGAAGCTGGGCCTGGTCATCGCGGAAGTGATTAAGAAGCATGAAATAAAGGCCGGACCTGAGAAGGTTCGTGAGCAAATAGAAAGCATTGCTTCCACTTATGAGGAACCTCAACAGGTTATTGACTATTATTATGGTAATCAGGAACTATTGCAGAACATTGAGGGATTGGTCATGGAACAGGAAGTGGTCGACTGGGTTTTGGCGCAGGCCAAAGTCACTGATGTTGATAAGACATTCCGGGATGTGATGGATAGAAACGAAGCACCAGCCACCTGATGTGTAGTTACTGGATAGCGAGAAGATAAATAAAAGCAGTCGGAGAAATATACAGCAATGAAATTAGGAATGGATAAATCACAGATATTGTCATCAGCTGCTTCACTGGTACCAGTGGTGGTGGAGCAATCACCGCGAGGGGAACGCGCTTACGATATCTATTCCCGATTGCTCAAAGAGCGAGTGATATTTCTGGTCGGTCAGGTGGAAGACCATATGGCTAATCTGATCGTTGCTCAGATGCTTTTCTTGGAGTCTGAAAATCCGGACAAGGATATTTCGTTGTATATCAATTCGCCTGGGGGGTCGGTCACTGCAGGCATGGCCATTTATGACACCATGCAATTTATCAAATGTGATGTCAGTACCCTCTGTGTTGGTCAGGCGGCCAGTATGGGTGCCTTGTTGCTTACCGGAGGCTCGAAGACTAAACGCTTTGTATTACCCAATTCCCGCGTGATGATTCATCAGCCACTCGGTGGTTTTCAGGGCCAGGCCACGGATATAGATATACATGCCCGTGAAATACTGGCTATCCGGGATAAGTTGAATAAAATCATGTCCAAGCATACCGGACAACCCATGGAAAAGGTGGCTTTGGATACTGAGCGGGATAATTTTATGAACGCTGACGAAGCAGTAGAATATGGTCTTGTTGATCGGATCGTTGAGACAAGGTCAGGTGAACTGGCTATACCGGCCGGTGGTGCCGACAATAACGAATAACAAACAGCGGTTTCGTGATGATGTTCGTGCGTTTTGTGTGACGCGGTTTTTCATTTGCAGAACTCGACAGACAACATCTTGAAACTTTGAATAAAAAACGGCAAGGTTGACCTGGATTTCATATGAGGTTTAATAAATGAGTGACCGAGAAGACAAGCAGCAGGAAGACGGAAAACTGCTTTATTGTTCATTTTGCGGTAAGAGCCAGCACGAAGTTCGTAAACTGATCGCAGGACCCTCAGTTTTTATTTGTGATGAATGTGTAGATCTGTGCAACGATATTATTACAGAAGAGATGCAGGAGCAGGCTGCCGGCTCAGGCAGCGAGTTACCCAAACCCAATGAAATCAAAGAGATACTTGATCAGTACGTTATTGGTCAGGAAGCGGCGAAAAAGATTCTTTCCGTTGCGGTATACAATCATTATAAGCGTCTGGAATACAAGAGCGGCAAAGACGATGTCGAGCTTGCTAAAAGCAATATTCTGCTGATTGGACCGACCGGTTCCGGTAAAACACTGTTGGCCGAAACACTGGCGCGACTACTCAATGTGCCTTTTACCATTGCCGATGCAACGACCCTGACAGAAGCCGGATATGTGGGAGAAGATGTCGAAAATATTATCCAGAAACTCCTGCAGAAATGCGACTACGATGTCGAAAAAGCTCAGACCGGAATAGTCTATATCGATGAAATCGATAAAATATCGAGAAAATCGGACAACCCGTCGATAACCCGGGATGTTTCCGGTGAAGGTGTACAACAGGCACTGTTGAAACTGATTGAGGGAACCGTCGCCTCGGTCCCGCCGCAGGGAGGACGCAAACATCCGCAGCAGGAGTTTCTACAGGTCGATACCTCCAATATTCTTTTTATTGTCGGCGGCGCATTTGCCGGCCTCGATAAGATTATCCGCGATCGATCCGAAAAAGGCGGAATTGGTTTTGCGGCCGAAGTCAGATCCAAGGATGACTCCAAAAGCTTCGGGGAATTACTTGAGACCATAGAAGCTGAAGATCTGATCCAGTATGGCCTGATACCGGAGTTTGTGGGCCGTTTACCGGTAGTTGCGACCCTGCGTGAGCTTGATGAAGAAGCGCTTGTCCGCATCCTGAAAGAGCCGAAAAACGCCATCACCAAGCAGTATGAGAAACTGCTTTCCATGGACGATGTGGAAATCGAATTTCGCCAAGAAGCCCTTTACGAAGTCGCCAAAAGGGCAAACGAAAGAAAAACCGGTGCACGCGGTCTGAGGACTATACTGGAAAACGTATTACTGGAAACCATGTACGAGTTGCCGAGTATGGATAATGTGAAAAAAGTGATCGTGGATGCCTCGGTGGTTCGAGGAGAGTCTAAGCCGTTTTTACTGCTCGAAGGCAGCGAACAAGTCATCGAAGACGAAAAGTATAAACGGGCCGCCTCTGACGACTGAATAATCGCCCGGGAGTCGCGAAAATCCCGAGAGCCCGAAAAGAGACATTTCCGGAAATTCAAATCAATTTCAGGCCCGATAAATCGCTGTCGGGCCTTGATTTTCCCAGCAAGACCGTCATTATTATTCTATTAATGAAAAGTAGCTCTGATCAAATCTCAGACTGAGTCGCGTGTGTCGGGATATTTCGCCAAACGGATATAACTCTCCGCATATTGCTTTCTCGACGCAGACTGGATTGTCTTGCATAAAACGGCGGTCTGCGTCTTGCTCGATTTCAAGATCCCGTGGACTCAGGATTGATCAACAGCCCTTGATGAACTCACCGACTGGATATAGTGAATCCTTAGTCGCCAATTGCGAGGTGCCCGTTAGTGGCAAATTCAGAGACCAAGTTCAGCAATGACGGCGGACTGCCGGACCGTATGCCCGTTTTGCCGCTACGGGATGTTGTGGTTTATCCGCACATGGTTATTCCGTTGTTTGTAGGCCGGGAGAAATCAATAAAGGCACTCGACGTCGCAATGGCCGGTAACAAGCAGATTATGCTTGCCGCACAGACCAGTGCGGAAGTTGATGAACCTGAAACAGGCGATATTCATCCTATCGGGACGCTGGCAACCATTCTTCAATTGCTAAAACTGCCTGACGGCACCATAAAGGTGTTGGTCGAGGGAAATCGGCGAGCATCAGTATTGGAGTTTTTTGATGAAAATGACGGCGAATATTTTTCTGCCGACATTGATTATTTGCATGAAGGTGCTTTAGTCGACGAAAAAGAGGTTGCGGTACTGATCCGCTCGGTGACCAATCTCTTCAACCAGTACGTGAAATTAAACAAGAAACTGCCGTCGGAAGTGTTGACATCCTTATCCGGCATAGAAGATCCATCCCGACTCGCTGACACCATTGCCGCGCATTTGTCCTTGAAAGTTGAGGAGAAGCAGGAAATTCTGGAAATCCTGGATCCGCGAGACAGGCTGGAACATCTGATGCGTTTGATGGACGCTGAACTCGACTTGCTTCAGGTAGAGAAACGTATAAGAGGGCGCGTAAAGCAGCAGATGGAAAAAAGCCAACGCGAATACTATTTGAATGAGCAAATGAAGGCTATTCAAAAAGAGCTTGGGGAGATGGAGGATGCGCCTAATGAAATAGAAGAATTAGGCAAAAAGATAGAGAAAGTGGGCCTTTCAAAAGAGGCTTATAAAAAAGCAAGCTCGGAGCTGGGCAAGCTAAAACAGATGTCGCCCATGTCCGCTGAAGCCACGGTGGTCAGAAATTACATCGACACGCTTGTAAATTTGCCCTGGAAGAGCAGGACAAAACTGAAAGCTGACTTATCCGAAGCCGAGAGAATTCTTGAGGAAGATCACTACGGATTGGAAAAGGTCAAAGAAAGAATCATTGAACACCTTGCAGTACACCGTCGGGTTAAAAAGCTGAAAGGGCCGATTTTATGTCTGGTCGGACCTCCCGGAGTTGGTAAAACTTCCCTGGGAAGGTCAATTGCCAGAGCAACCGGCAGAAGTTTCAGTCGAATGGCTTTGGGTGGCGTAAGGGATGAAGCGGAAATCCGTGGTCATCGAAGAACATACATCGGTTCCATGCCTGGAAAAATTATTCAGAATTTATCCAAAATCGGCAAGAGAAATCCTCTTTTATTGTTGGATGAAATCGACAAAATGTCGATGGATTTCCGTGGCGATCCGTCTTCGGCACTACTGGAGGTTTTGGATCCGGAGCAAAATCATACGTTTGTTGATCACTACCTGGAAGTGGAATTCGATTTGTCGGATGTCATGTTCGTAGCGACCGCAAACTCAATGAATATACCCGGACCTTTGCTGGATAGAATGGAAGTGATTCGTATCCCTGGTTACACGGAAGATGAAAAACTCAATATTGCAACCCGCTACCTCATCCCGAGAAAAATGAAAGACAATGGCGTGAAAAAAGATGAACTGGAAATTGAGGATGAAGCGATTCTGGCTATTATCAGGGGATATACCAGAGAGTCCGGTGTCAGAAATCTTGAGCGGGAAATATCCAAAATCTGCCGTAAAGTGGTTACCGAGGTACTGTTGAGTAAACAAGATACCAAAGTCACCGTTAAACCGGAAAATCTGGAAAACTATCTTGGCGTATTGAAATTCCGCTTCGGTAAAGCGGAAGACAATGACCGTGTCGGTCAGGTTACCGGACTTGCATGGACAGAAGTGGGAGGTGAACTTTTGACCATAGAGGCGGCCGCGGTGCCGGGTAAGGGTAAATTGAGTTATACCGGTCAATTGGGCGATGTGATGCAGGAATCGATAAAGGCGGCTATGACTGTGGTTCGAAGCCGGTCATCAATTCTTGGATTAACACCGTCATTTCATGAGAAACTGGATATTCACGTGCATGTTCCGGAAGGGGCAACACCGAAAGACGGACCCAGTGCAGGGATTGGAATGTGCACCGCGCTGGTTTCAGCCCTGACCGATATACCGGTAAGATCCGATGTGGCCATGACCGGCGAGATAACCCTGCGCGGTGAAGTATTACCCATAGGGGGGTTAAAAGAAAAATTGCTTGCAGCGCAGCGTGGTGGAATCAAAAAAGTCATGATCCCTCACGAAAACGAAAAGGATCTGGCTGAAGTTCCGGATGAAATTTTGTCCGGGCTAAACATTAAACCCGTACGTTGGATTGATGAAGTGCTTGAAATCGCCTTAGCGAAATTACCCTCCAGTGAAAGTGAAGATCCGGAATCCTTACAACCGGCTGAAGCTCAGACGGAAGACAGCAATGAGTCTGTCCGGCATCACTGAACGGTGGTTTTAACGATGAAAGTCACCGATTGACGGATTGCAGGAATCTGTCCTTTGCGGCTCCGGTAAAGAAACCAAAATCATCTCTGAATGACTGACTGTAATCGCGTTGGCCGGTGATAATAAAAAATGTGAACTGTACACTTTGTTGCTGTGTTTTTATTGTAACTTAGAGTATTATTCGGCTTGAGTCCGTGCAGGCCTCGCATTGGATTGAAGGATTTTCCCGCCCAATGTACGCAAATCGCACGTGCTGGAAATAAGATTTTCCGTATCGTTTCCGGATCCGTAAATTTACTGCTTGAATTTACAAGATAGCGACTGTGTCTGTCGTGTAAATATCGGGCTATTGTCATTAATTGAGAATTGAGGAAGTTCTGAATGAATAAATCTGAATTTGTAGATGCGGTAGCGTCTAAAGCAGATCTGCCGAAAGCAACTGCAGCAAAAGCTGTTGATGCGATGCTTGAGTCTGTAACTGATGTACTAAAAGAAGGTGACCAACTGACTCTTGTTGGCTTCGGAACGTTCTTGGTTCGACGCCGTGAAGCGCGTCAGGGGCGCAACCCTCGAACCGGTGGAACCATTGAAATTGCTGCCTCAAATGTGCCCAGTTTTAAGGCTGGAAAATCACTAAAAGATGCGGTAAACTAGCGCGCTTTCCACGGGTGCTTAGCTCAGCTGGGAGAGCATCGCCCTTACAAGGCGAGGGTCGGGGGTTCGAACCCCTCAGCACCCACCAACAAAATCCGGAGCGGTAGTTCAGTTGGTTAGAATACCGGCCTGTCACGCCGGGGGTCGCGGGTTCGAGTCCCGTCCGCTCCGCCAATAAAAAGAATGAAAGGCGCCTGGCGGCGCCTTTTTTTTTGATTGGATATACGAAAGAGTTGACTACACTTGTCATTTGGATTTGGACGTATAGGTATTCCCCATGTTAACTAATCTGCGCGAGAGCGTAAAAAATTCGAAAGTCATCAAATTCGTTCTGCTTTTATTTATTTGCGCACCCTTCGCTTTCTTCGGAGTCAACTCATATTTTGGCGGCGGCGGATCTAGCTACGCTGTGAAAGTAAACGGAAACGAAGTGCCGGTTCGCGCATTCGAACAGGAATTTAACGTACAAAGGAACCGATTAAGGCAGGCATTTGGCGGAACTATACCTGAAGGATTTGCAAGCGATGATATGCTACGCCAACAGGCTTTGGAGAGCCTGATTACCGGCGAACTGCTCAATGGCGTCATAGAAGACCAGGACATTGTGGTTTCCGATCAAAATCTGGCTAAAGCGATTACTCAAACGGAAGTTTTTCAGAAGGATGGACGATTTGATCAGGAACGGTACGAAATGCAACTCAGGTCAGCGGGTCTATCCATAGATTCATTCGAGAGTCAATTCAGGCGCGATGTTGCCCTGCAGGACTTCAGGGACAGTATAGTGACCTCTAACTTCGTCCTGGACGGCGAGAAATCCACAGTGCTGAAACTGACCAATCAGCTGCGGAATGCTTCATATATAGCATTTAGGCTCGACCCTGTTCTGGAGACGACAACGATCGAGGGTGCCGCAGTTGAGGATTTTTTTGAGCAAAACAAACTCAATTACATGCATCCGGAGCGGGTGAAAATCGAGTTTATAGAGCTGGATTCGACCTCGATGAAAAACGATATCACGGTGACAGAGGAAGATATAAAAGCGTATTTTGATGAAAATAGCAGTAGTTACCGGGTTGCTGAGGAACGTTCCGCATCCCATATCCTCCTGAGTCTTGAGGCCGGTGCCAGCGATAGTGAAGCTGATGAAAAGCTAAAAAAAATCCAGGAATTAAAATCAAAGCTCAACAGCGGAGAAAATTTTGAAAAGCTGGCAGAACAATATTCCGAAGATCCGGGGTCGGCCGAGAATGGTGGCAGTCTTGGTTTTTTTGGTAAAGGTGCAATGGTTCCCGAGTTTGAGGAAGCCGTATTCGCTATGTCCATAGGAGAGATTTCAGAGCCTGTTAAAAGTGATTTCGGCTATCATTTGATACGTCTTGACGAAATCAAGGAAGAGCGCGGAAAGGAGTTCAGTGCAGTAAAAAGTGAAATAGAAGATCTGCTAAAACAGCAGGGTGCCGACGAAGTGTTTTACGACAAGAGTGAGCTTCTGTCCAATCTGAGCTATGAAAATCCGGACTCATTGGTGCCCGCAGCTGAAGCGGGTGAGTTTACTATCCAGCAAAGTGATTGGATCGATCGTCTGAGCAAGAATGGAATCGGTGCAAATCCCAAGATTATTAATGCAGCTCTGTCTCCCGATGTTTTGGCCGAAGGCAACAACTCTTCTCTGATCGAGCTGGGGGACAACCATGTTGTTGCGTTAAGAGTAGTGGAACATGAAGGACCCAGGCAGAAAGAACTGGAAGAGGTGAAGGAAGATATACTGGAACAACTTAAGAGAGAGACGGCAAGAGCCGCGCTCGAAAATACGGCAAAGACCGCAATGGAAAGATTGCAAAACGGTGAGGCGATAGAGGGCGTTTCAGGCGAGTTAGGAGGCGAGTACGCCGAGCCTGCAGATATCGAACGCAGCAACCCAGGTCTGGACCGGGCTGTGCTGGATGCCTTGTTTAAGTTACCCAAACCCGCAGAAGGAAATAAGGCCTACTCCACCGTGGCCTTACCTGCCGGGGACCAATATGTGCTGGCATTGAACGCAGTAAAAGATGGAGAGTCACCGCAAGCAGGTGACATGGCTGCACAAAACCCGATCGATCCTCAACAAATCGGTCAGGCGGAATACGGCGCTTTATTGCGGCACATGCGTAACAAAGCCTTAGTCGAAATTAATCAACAGATTTTACAGCCGGCAGCTCAATAAGCGGCTGTGGGCAGACCTTAATCCCTCAGGGCAGGGCGCGCCTGAAAAAGACGAAGACACACCGAGGTGCACCCGGTTGACCGGGTTGCGCAATCATTAGTGATCTCGAAATACCCATAATAATCTTCTATCCCCAACTGGTTGGTTGCCGCGATTTTAACTATCCAGTAAGATATATTTTTCTACACTACAGTGGCTGATCGAAAAACAAAAACGGCCCGAATTCACCGCTTTGCAGAGAAGGCTGCGCGGATGCAACAATTGCACAAGAGGCATACTTATGATCAAGTTTGAAGAGTTACACGCACAGAACCACAAAATCACTGAACTATCAAATGTGTTGGGTACTCTTATCCACGATCGTGCCGTCTGTGATAATGCGATCACGATTGAGTTGTTTATGCGATATATACAACAGGTGAAGCATCATTTTGAAATCGTGGATCGTAATCTTTATGCAAAGCTGCTTTCGCACAATGATTCCGGAATTAATAATACCGCGAAGCTGTTTTTATCAGGATCCTCGGAAATCAAACGGCTGTTTGAGTCCTATTGCCGCCGATGGTGTAGAAACGGCGGTATGCATATCAAGAACTATGAAAAGTTCCTGGTTGAGACAGACGTCATGTTTGAACTGGTTTTGAACAGAATCCAGGATGAAACGGAGCAACTGTATCCGCTGGTGAAAAGAGTCCGCGAGGAGTTGGAGGCAGCCTGAGTTACTCAACTGTTTACCCGGCGAAACCTTCCGATAAGGCCGGTACCGCAATTTCATTCCATCCCCTCTCGGCTGGGAATTCTGGGTATGGTTTGTCCGGACTTCACCATTGTCTGACTGACCACAAGGCCACTATAGTGCAGTTGATCCGTCTTTCCCGATCACTGACTCCGTGTCTGCTTGCCCTTATAGGTATGCTGGCGATTGCCTCCTGCGGCTTCACTCCTCGCGGCAGCATCACCCACACTACCGATATCGGTGTTCTGTATATTGATGCTGACAAAAATGTTCCCATTGCCTGGAGACTGAGACTGGCCTTGGCGGATCGGAAATTTACGGTAAGTAATGATAAGAAGCAGGCAGACATTCTCATTCGCCTGAGAAATGAAAGCCAAACGCAAAGAATTGTCTCGGTCGAAAGTACCGGACGAGTCAGCGAATACGAACTGCGTCATTCGGTCGATATGCAGATTGCCCAGAGTGTCGATGGAACCCCCCCGAAAATAGATGTGAATCAACGCGCAAATAAGGTCTTGGTGATCAGGGAATACACTTATGACCAGACAGGTGTATTGGGAAAGGCCGATGAAGCGGATATTTTACGCTCGGAGATGCGTGAGGAATTGGTTAATCACCTGGTGCTGCGCCTATTAGCGAGCGTACGCCAGGGTGAAGCTTGATTTGCGAAAAGCAAAAAGTTTTTATGAAATTTGATATTGATCAATGCTGCGTACAATTCCAGCCAGTAGGATCAACCCCGCAATAGTATGATTCCTTTATGTTCAAGGAATGCTCAGTAATCCCGTATGGGATGCCTCGTTTGGGTGGGCCTGCAAAGGCTCACCCGTTCTTTTTCTGCCACATCCTCATTTACTGATCCATGGATTTACGGGTGAAGTCCGTTTCCAATCCATGGTGTTCCGCACCGTTCAGTTGCTATCAATACGATTGTGAATCTGATTTGTCTATTCCTTCTTAATCTGCTGTCTGGTTCTCTAAATCGACTTCAATAATAAACCCGGTGAGACGATAAATATTTGTAACTGCATGACGCAATCTTCGTCTCCCGGACCCAACAGCAAAGTGGGAAAAATTCGAGTAGTCCGTCCGGGTGATAATTACGGGTAAAACATCTCCTGCCAGGCACGAGTGGAGGACGGCCGTCGACAGTTTTATTGTCAGAATAATAAATGGGCATCAGGTGTGAATGCCTTCAATAAAGACATGCTGTTAAACTGCGAATCTATTGTCCTCGAATGAGGGCGGATATCCGCCCTTATCTTTCCCTTAATCTTTCTTAGGGCCTGTTACCATTTATGGAATCAGGCCCTAGCCTCAAGAAAGTGCAGAATGAGTAAAATCATGGTTACAGACGTTCATGTCAGCGGCAATATCCGAAAGAACCAGTTAAACATTCTGATCAAGAATCTCATGCCTACTTTGGTTGTATCGGTGGGTACAGGCATTGTTATTTCCTCATTCGCCTTTATTCAACATTCCGGCCTCGAATCTTTTATCTGGTTGATTTGTCTCTTTATCGTTTCCATCATCCGATACTATCTGGTTCAAAGATACGCCACCCGGCTGGATGAAGAACGTGAGGTTGAGAAAGCCCATCAAGTGTTTAATCTCGGCACTTTTATCGGAGGGGTCATCTGGGGTGTAACCCCTTACGTACTTTTTTTAGACAGTTCCACTGTGCATAAAATGTTTCTCTATTATGTGCTGGCTGGAATCTGTGCCGCCTCCCTGGCGGCTTATGCATCATCTGTGCTCGCCTATTTAAGCTTCGCGGGTCCGATTATTCTGCTATCGAGTCTCAGTCTGGCAAATTCGGGTAACGAGATGATGTTCGTGATGTCCATGCTGGGGTTGATTTATCTCTGCCTGCTTGCACTCACGTCTATCCGGATGGAGCGATACGTGCTTGAGCTTTTAGAATTAAAATCAACGACATCCCGGCTGGAAAGAGCGAACCTGACAAAATCAGTCGATTTCAAGCGCTTGAATGCGTCGCTTAATCATTGCCAGACCGATATGGATATGGCTCGCCTTTGGTCATGGGAAGTCGATTCTGAATTGAAAATCTCTTCACTGTCCAGGGGTTTTCAACTTTCCACCGGCATTACACCCGGACAGGTTTTAAACCGAACATTCCATCAAATCAGTACGCAGGCTTCAGGGCAGAAAAGCCCTAGTCTCGATTTCGACTCTATTCTTCGAAAACAGCAAATACTGCAAGAGCTGGAATTGCAACTTGATCAGCCCGACGGCTCTGCAATGACTATTGAGATCAACGGCGCGCCGAAATATGACGATAACGGACGATTTGCCGGTTACAGAGGCACCGGAAGGGACATCACTGAACAGAAAAACACATTAAGACAACTGGAATACTACGCAAGCCACGATAGCCTGACCGGTATAGTCAACCGACGTGCATTCTATCAAAGACTTGAAAAGATGCTGAGCGACCCCATGCCGAAAAAGGGGAGCTTCTATGTTGTTTATATCGATCTTGATCGCCTGGAAATTGTCAATGATACGGCCGGGCACTCTGCCGGCGACAAATTACTCAGCCAATTAGCGTCGGAGTTGCAAAACAGCCTGGATGATGAAATCAATCTGGCCAGAATCGGGGGAGATGAATTTGGACTCATTCTGGAGAAAGCGTCGCTGGAAACTGCGATAGATTTAGTGAAAAAAATAGTTAAAAAAGTCCGTGCGTTTCGATTTCTATGGCAGGAGCACACGTTTTCGGTTGGCGTCTCGGTGGGGCTGGTGCCCGTATTTGACAGGCGGATATCCGTTCCCGAGTTGGTCAGATATGCAGATCATGCTTGCTTTGTCGCCAGAGAGAACAAAGACTCCGGATACCACATCGCCCACACGGTGGAGGGTAATGCCGAGATTCAGGGTAAAGACACCCGCTCGGTTCAGCATATGTTTGACGCTCTGGATAATGACAGGTTTGCGCTCAGCTACCAGCCGATCGCGTCGGTGGAAGACCATAGGATTTGCTATTTTGAAACCTTGCTGGGTCTCAAAGACGAATCCGGAGATACCAGCTCCACCGGCCCGCATATATCCGTAGTGG
The DNA here is from genome assembly GCA_965222695.1 of Granulosicoccaceae bacterium. Classification (GTDB taxonomy): domain Bacteria; phylum Pseudomonadota; class Gammaproteobacteria; order Granulosicoccales; family Granulosicoccaceae; genus UBA7957. Next base: position 220,371 of record OZ244967.1, read on the forward strand.
AGCGGATTGGGGCCATGGCTCACTTTGACCGCTGGGTTGTGCGGGATGTGTTGAGAGAATTTAGTCGATTCGAGCAGTTACTGCCGGAAGCGGGCCTGTTTGTCAACCTCTCCGGCAGCAATCTCGATGATGAATCGATCTTCGATTTTATCCGTGAACAGCTTGAAAAATATAAAGTCCCGAAACAAAAGATATGCTTTGAGATAACCGAAACGGCAACAATCGGTAATCGCAATCAGGCGATTGATCTTATTCACGAATTGAAGTCGGACGGTTGTCGGTTTGCATTGGACGACTTTGGGACAGGTTTGGCTTCTTTGAGTTATTTGAAGGATTTTCCGGTTGATTTTGTCAAGATAGACGGTCGTTTTATCCGCAAACTGACGTCTGACAAAGTCGACCGGGCAATTGTCGGTGCCGTGGCCGGTCTGAGCGATGTCATGAATTTCAAAATCATCGCCGAGTCGGTTGAAGAGCAAGACATTTTCCCTTACCTGGCAGAAGCCGGTATTTCATTTGTACAGGGTTACGCGGTGGGCTACCCGCAAACATTGGAAGAGTTACAGCATTCCAAAGCGAATTGACCGCCTGGAGCCATACAGGCATAGCCATGTATCCTTTATCGTCGTAGAATACCGCGTTTTGACCGAAACTGCGGCCCGCCGGACTCAATCACTATGACCGCTTATCTGGAGCATCTGTATCATGTCGTCTGTCAATAAAGTCGTACTTGCATACTCGGGAGGGCTAGATACCTCTATTATTCTCAAGTGGCTGGGTGAAGAATACGGTTGCGAAGTCGTTACCTTCACCGCCGATCTCGGGCAAGGGGAAGAGCTGGAACCCGCCCGGAAAAAAGCACAGGCTCTGGGTATAAAGGAAATCTATATCGAGGATATTCGCGAGGAGTTCGTTCGTGACTTTGTCTTTCCGATGTTTCGCGCAAACGCAATCTATGAAGGTGAATATCTCCTCGGTACTTCCATCGCCCGACCACTGATTGCTAAACGCCTGGTGGAGATTGCGCAAGAGACGGGCGCCGATGCCATTTCGCATGGTGCGACCGGTAAAGGTAATGATCAGGTGCGATTCGAACTGGGTGCCTATGCACTCAATCCTTCGATCAAGGTGATTGCCCCCTGGCGTGAGTGGGAACTGAATTCACGGCAAAAACTGATCGATTACGCAGCGTCGCATAATATTCCAATCGAGCGAAAACAGGGAAAAAAATCGCCTTACTCCATGGATGCCAATCTTTTGCACATATCCTATGAAGGGGGGATATTGGAAGACCCTTGGGCCGAGGCCGAGGAAGATATGTGGCTGTGGAGTCAATCCCCGGAAAATGCACCGGATAAACCCAGCTATGTAGAGTTGACTTTTCGCAATGGCGATATCACGCAAATCAATGGTGAAGATAAAACACCAGCCGAAGTGTTGAGTGAACTTAACCGTGTCGGGGGAGAAAACGGGGTGGGTCGTATTGATATAGTTGAAAACCGCTATGTCGGTATGAAGGCAAGAGGATGTTATGAGACACCAGGCGGAACCATCATGCTTAAGGCGCACAGAGCGATAGAGTCAATCACTCTGGACCGGGAAGTCGCGCATTTGAAAGACGAATTAATGCCGCGTTACTCTGCCCTCATTTACAATGGCTACTGGTGGAGTCCCGAGCGAAAAATGCTGCAGACGGCTATAGACGACTCACAGCAGCACGTGAACGGTATTGTTCGACTCAAACTCTACAAGGGCAATGTCATGGTTGCTGGCCGTAAGTCGGAACAAAGCCTGTATGACGAAAACATTGCCACCTTTGAGGAAGACGATGGCGGATATCACCAGGCCGATGCGGCCGGATTCATTAAACTCAATGCACTCAGGATGCGTGTCGCCAGGCTAAGACGCGGATAGGCCGGTAGATAGACCTAACTATTGAAAGCCACTGACGTTTTCGGGCGGCTTTGTCAGCTTATGCCCCCCTGATTCCGAAAATTCGTAGAAGGATTCAGCAAAAACTTGATATTACTGAAGTTATTGCTTTAATTAAAGGGTGGTTGACTACGATTCGCAAGCCTTGCGCCTGTCCTGATATGAGAAAAGCTTCGTTCCCAAGCGGTATTTTCGGAGCCAGATATCTGGCCCTTATCACTGTATTATTGCTACTCAGTGCCTGTATTGCTACGCGTAATGAATACCGGCATCGCAGCTTCAATTATCACTCGGTCCAGAAGGAAGGAATCGCTGTGATCGGTATGGCCTCCGCTGATAAGCCCAGCAAGCCTTACCTGTATTTGAGCTGGTCCAAGAGCCTGGAGAAATCCATAAGAAACAAGCGTCAGCTTTATCCTTTGGTTTCCGCGATCGACTCAAGAAAAGCACTTGCCGGAAATTACACGGCAGTGCTTGACGGGTTTCAAAAAAATAATGAACTGTCGCCAGGGGAACTGCAGCTTGTGAAACAAGCTCCTATTGCAGCACGTTACGCGCTGTTCGCCCGAATTGAGCGTAACCAACTGGACAGACCGCCGTATCAGGAAATACCCATGAGAAATTCACACGGTGAAACTCTCAGTGATCGCAGCCGGGTTATACTGACAAGCCGCCGCATTGTTACCGTTTCCGCCAAAGTCTACGATCTGCGAAGTGGGCGTATAGTATGGCAGAAAGTGAGAGAGGCGGCACCGGAAAATAATGCAAGCTATGTGGTTTACCGGGGTGACAGTTTTGCCGGCGCATTGACAACCGCGACACTTAATACTGTGCACAATGGTGTACTGTCAAAAAAACCGCCGAAATTTCCCGATTTCCATTTTGCACTGGATAAGGTACTGAACAATATTGCCGACCAGTTACCCGATTTGTCCTAAGTCCTCCGTATTAATCCTTAAACCGCATGGACAAATCAATAGCGGTGACATGCTTGGTGACTGAACCTGTAGAAATAAAGTCAACTCCGGTGGCGGCCACACTGCCGATATTTTCCAATGTGATGTTACCCGATGCCTCCAGATCGGCCGCGTGACCTGCCATCCCAACGGCTTTTTTCAATTCCTGTAAATTAAAATTATCCAGAAGAATTCGCTTTACGCCACAGTCGACCGCTTCGGCCAGTTGCGAGAGGGTTTCCACTTCAACTTCGAGCATTAGATCCGGCGCCAGTTGCCGGGCGGCGGCAACTGCTTTCTCCATGCTGCCGGCGGCGTGGATATGATTTTCTTTTATCAAAAAGGCATCGTATAAGCCCACGCGGTGATTGTGTCCGCCACCGCAGCTTACCGCATATTTTTGCGCCAATCGAAACCCTGGCACGGTTTTGCGAGTATCGAGCAGTTTTGTCGGGAGATCGCCTATCGCATTGACGTACCGATTGGTCAGGGTTGCTGTGCCGGATAATGTCTGCAGAAAATTGAGCGCGGTCCGTTCTCCCGTCAACAAGCTGCGTGAATTTCCATTGAGATTGCACAATACCGTGTTCTTTTCGACAGCATCTGCGTCTGTCACCTGCCAATCGATCTTAACCCGGTGATCCAGCTGCCTGAAAACTTCATCGAGAAACCGACACCCGCAGACAACTGCGGGTTCGCGCGAAAGTATGATTGCACTCGATATTTCGTTTACAGGGATCAGCTCAGCGGTGACATCGCCGCTGCCAATGTCTTCCTCCAGCGCCGCGCGCACCATATCTTCAATAAGCTGTTGATTCACATTAATTTCCACAATACGATAACAGCCGAAGCATAGCAGATCCTGCAAGGATCCCGAACGCCTGTCCTATCACTTTTAGCCTGGCGCGGAGATTTATTGCTGCCATGGAGATATATTGTATCGAGCAAGCGGTTTAGGGTATTAGGGCCTGTCACCAATTGTCTCACGCATCCTGCTGACCCCTATTTTCCGCCCTGCAAGGCATTGTGAGCGACGTGTAGTCATTCTACATAAGCGAACAATAACATCGCTGGGGGGGAATAGGGGTCAGCAGGAAGTGTGAGACAATTGGTGACAGGCCCTAGTAGTCAGTCAATCTGAAACATTCGGGTAAAGACGTTTCAGTTTTATCCTTGCTTGCTCTGTTGTGAAGCGCCAATCTACCGGTTTCGTATTTTCGTTGCGTATCTGCTCCCATTGCTCAACCTCCTGTGTAAGGGTTTCTCTATCAGCAATGCGACGATCTAGGCACTGTCGAGCCAGCACGCTGAATTCGCACTCCGCCATGTTCAGCCAGCTTCCATGCTTCGGTGTGTAGATAAATTCGAGTTTGCTGAGCAGACTGTGAGCAAGCTCTGGCGGGAATGCTTTGTACAATGAGGCGCCAGTATGTGTGCTAAGGTTATCCATCACCAAGGTGATTTTTTCCGCATGCCGATAGTCCTCCTGCACCAGGCGTCGCACACCTTCAGCCCACTCACTTGCCGCATGATTCCCTGCCACTTGCACTCTACGCCAGTTCTCCAGAGGCGCATAGAACAACAGCAAATGAGCCACACCATTGCGTTCATATTCTCCATCGTAGCGCTCTGTCTGTCCCGGTGAAGGCGGAATCGGCTTGCGAACCTCACGTGTACATTGCTTGGTGGTCTCATCCATGCAAACCACTGGATAGTCTGGGTCGTACTCCCTCTTGTAAACGTCCAGCACCTGTTCCATTTGACAGACAAAGGCGGCATTACCCTGAGCGGGTATACACCACATCCTCTTCTGCCAAGGTTTTATGGTGTTTTTTTAAAACTTGCCTAACCGTTTCATACGAGATCGTATCCACAATGTCCAACTCCACAAGTTTTTCGCTCAAAAGCCTCAGAGTCCAGCGTACCCGCCCCTCGGGTGCTTCACTACAGGCCAGGCTTATCAATTGGGCTTCGCCTTCGCCATCCAGACTCGCTGTACGTTCGCGAGATCGCTTCTTTCTCTGTAAGGCCTTCTCCAAGCCTTCATGAACGCACCTTCGGCGAACAGATTCAATACACCGTGTGCTCAGTTCCATCTGATCGGCTGTTTCCGTGTCAGTCATTGCCGGACCATACTTGCCCTCATCAACCCGTAGCAGTATCGCCGCATGTCGTCGCCGTTGGGCTGACACTCGGCCTTGATTTACCATGCCTTCCAGTGCATGGCGTTCATCCTGCGATAGTCTCACTATATTGCGCTTTGCCATATCAAACCTCATCAACAAGTTGTAATTCCTTGTTAAGAAGTTAGACTAATACCCGAACTTTTCATCCTGACTGACTACTAGTTTAAGAGTACAAGATGACGGCCTTAAAATCCGCTGGGGAAATACTGATGAAAACGCTGCACTTCGCCTTTCTCTTTTTTCTGACAATTACCTCGGTTTCCTCCCGTGCCGACATCATTCTTATGGTGCATGGATATCATGGTCACGCTGATGACTGGAGGCGGGCCGGTATCGTGAATAAATTGAGTTCCGGTGGCTGGCAGGATGCAGGTGTTGTCTTTCAATCTGCCCAGGGCGAGGTTTTGTTTACGCAAGATATAATCGCTTCGGAGAAAAAACAACTTACCGCACACTTGCCCAGTGAATATCCTGTTTTAATTCAGTCGCAAACACTGGAAAATCTGTTGCGCAGAGTCAATGAGCAGTATCCTGAAGATAAAATCATCCTGATCGGACATTCGGCGGGAGGAGTGGTGGCGCGAAGCGCACTGGTCAGAGGCGGTAAAAGCATTCCCGTGACGCAGTTGATTACCATAGCGTCACCCCATCTTGGCACGGAGATCGCCGAGATAGGATCCTTCGCCGCCGAAAGCCCATTGGCCATGATCACGCCCTGGCTGGGAGGCGGAGCCATTAACCGGTCCGGACAGTTATTTCGTGATTTGCAGCCTGAAAAACCCGGTTCATTATTATTTTTGTTAAACCGCCAGCAGCATCCTCGAATTGACTACGTTTCCCTGGTCAGACGCCAGGCCTACGGCCTGTTCGCCGATTTACTGGTACCGGAAGAAAGCCAGCATATGGAGTATGTATACGCCTTACGGGGATTGGCAAGAAGTATTTCGGCCGGTTATGGTCATGCTTTACACCCGGGTGATGGTGATATCATCTTGCGCTTGATCGATGGCCCGCGCTTGCTTTAATAAGCGATAATCAGACCGCTCCCTATGACTGCTGCCAGGGCGCCTGTCCAGGCGCTTTTGGCGGGTCTTTCTCCACTGATCAACCATATCATCGGCAGTAACATGATGGGATTCGTTGACGACAATATTGATGCAACCCCGATATCGCCCTCGGCAAAAGCATAGAGCAAAAGCGTCATTCCAATCGCCATGCCGATAATTCCGCTGGCTGTAATCTGCAGCAGTAAGCGCACAGTTAATCGCCCTTGGCTTTGAAAAATTTTCAAAGGCACCATGCTTTGCAAAATCCATAAACCCATTGCGGCAACTCCGGTACGAATAGCCGCCACCGATACCGGATCGGCCCCGGCCTCCAGCACAGGTTTTGCGATCACGGAACCCACAGATTGTCCCAATGCTGCAATAAGGCCAAGCAAGACACCGACCGGCAGTGATCCGCGAACGCTTTCGAAATGATGTACCTGCCCGTTGCGTTTTCCGTAGAGGATGGATACTACAACCCCGAACATTACTAGAATGCAGCCTGCGACGGACGGCCAGCTCATGCGTTCATGAAACCAAAAATATCCTATCACCGCAGACATAGGGGCGTTGGTTGAAAAAAGTATTGCTGTCCTGCGTGGTCCGAGGCGGCTCATGGTGGTGAACAAAGCCGTATCACCGAGGAAGATCCCGATAAATCCGGACAATACAATGATGGATAATTGGTCCGGGGAAATACTTGTCCAGCCGGATGAGATGTAGCTGGCCACTGACAATATGATAAACACCAGCGACATCCGGATGCGGGTAAAGCTCATGCCGCCGATGACTTTGCTCGGACCGGTTGAGATCAGCCCTCCGACTGTCCAGCAAAATGCGGCCAGCAAAGCGGCAAGTTCGTAAGGCATTGGAATATCCGGTTATTTTTTTCCCGAAAATACCGACGGTGAGATATTCCGGACTTCCTTGGAGACGGCGATCACTCCATTGTCGGCATAGGCTTCGTGATTGCTTTCAATATCAGCGAGATTATACAAGTAATTCACCATCATGCCTGCAGAATATTGAAGACCTTTGTCAGTAGTATTCGCCAGATTGTGGATTTTATGCAATACCGCGCCATTGCCAAGATGGAATCTGGCAACGGGATCTGCCGGCTCGCGAAATTGATTTTTTGCAGCCACCAGATATTCAACTGCCAGGGGTTTGAGAAGAGTTTCAACGTTTTTTTGCGACTCATCGGACACCAGCCAATCCTCTTGTCTGAGTAGATTGAGCGCGGTTGCGGCGTCACCTTCGCCAGAGTTGGCCGCCTTTTGTTCCAGCCAGCTGGAAAAACCGGGGATAGGCGAGAGGGTCACAAAGTTTTTCAAATTCGGCAGTTCACGGGACAGGCTTTCCGCCACACGTTTGATCAGAAAGCTGCCGAAAGATACTCCACTCAAGCCTTGCTGACAGTTGGAGATGGAATAAAATACTGCAGTACTGGCATCCTCAGCCGTCAGTGGCTCTCGACCCTCGGCGAGCAGGCTTTGTATGGAATTCGGGATTTCCGCTGTGAGTGCGATTTCTACGAAAATCAGCGGATCATCGGGCATAGACGGATGGAAAAACGCAAAACAACGCCGGTCTTCCGGTAGGATTCTCCTTCTCAGCTCGTTCCAGTCTCCGATTTCATGTACTGCCTCATAGGCAATAATTTTTTCCAGAATATTGGCCTGGGTGGACCAGTCAATCTGCTTCAGAACGAGAAATCCGCGGTTAAACCAGAGTTTGAACAGTTGCAAAAAATCGTGATCCACCCGGTGTAATCCGGCATTTTGTTTCAATAATGGAATTAATTTTTCACGCATGTGGACGAGTGAAACTGTGCCCTGTGGCGCCAGATTCACTCGGCGCAGCAATTTTCGCCGAGGTGTCTGGACCGCTTCCTCAAGGGCAACGATATTTTCAACCGAGGGGATTGCTGCGTAATCGGCGGCCGCTTTACTTATGGCTTGATGTGAGGGATCGTAAAATTCGGCCAGGGTCTCAAAAAATGCCGGCAACTGCTCCTCCTTTAATTCGGTAAAACAGCTAAGGAATTGAGCTGACAGTGCCGCGCCGGATGCTTCGCCTTTTGCGCTCAGTAAGGTATCCGCCAATTGTTTCAGGGATTCAACACTGACCTTATCATCCGACGGGTTGCGTATACCCGCGAGACTGGCTCCACGCTCGACAATCGTATCGAGTAAATCCTGTAAGAGACTGATACCGCCCATTGCTTTTTGCCTCTGTTTCATATCCGAAGATTGCTGCCTGATCCATACACTGTTTAGAGCTTGTTCAAAAGCGTCCAGGAGTCCAAACTATGGCTCAAGAATGAATGTTCGGCAGTCATTAAGGAAAGACTATGCGATTTAAACGCCAATTGAGTACCTTGTGCATCGCACTGACAGCCGTTTTGTTCAGTGCCTGCGCCGATATCCGAAAACTAACCTACCCGCCTGAAATCACCTATATCGACCGAAATGAACTGAGAAGTGCGATGTACCGCATGGCTTCGGCGCTGCAGCAACTGGATGCCCTGATTGTCGAGGAAACTTCTGTTGAACCTCCACATCAAAAAATTATGCATCAATTGGGAACGATTGAACACGCCGCCAATGATCTGGCGTCCGGCAATACTGTGACCAATCATAAGGCTATAGACGAACATATGGATCAGTTTTTGGCCGATGTGGCCAAGGCTCGTTTGATGGCAAACGCCAGTCCGCCAAATTACTACTACGCGGGACGATTATCCGGAAGTTGCGGTGCTTGCCACCAGTTTCGTTGAGAACACCCCCTACGGGAAGTATTGCAAAAATTAATGAAATCCTTTGGAAATATCTATAGCCTGATTATCACACCCAGGCTGTGAGATACTTGACATTGAGGGATCGTTCGGGTGTCAATGGAGTGGACAAGTCGGCAATCTCACCAACCAGATCCGAATCCGTGGCTTTTCGGCGGGACCAATGAAAGTCATTGTCTTAGTGGCCAAGTTTCAGAATCAGGCCGGGATACAGGCTGAAACCACACGCACCGGACTCCCGCTATTCATAACTAAAGTAATACATAACGAAAGATTACCAGAGGCACTGCACTATGTCCGATAAAGCGACACTCCTTTATAACGGCAAAGAATACGAACTGGCGGTCAAAGCGGGGACATTAGGACCTGATGTTATAGATATCACCAAACTCTACCGTGAGACCGGCGCTTTCACCCTGGATCCGGGCTACACATCCACCGCCAGTTGCGAATCACAAATCACCTATATCGACGGTGACCAGGGAATATTGTTGCATCGCGGTTATCCCATCGAACAACTGGCCGAACACGGGCATTTTCTTGAAACCTGCTATCTGCTCCTGTACGGCGAATTGCCCGTCGAAGAACAACGGGCTGAATTCGAGGATGCGATTACCTACCACACCATGATCCATGAACAGATGTTCAAGCTGTTTGCCGGATTTCGGCGCGATGCTCATCCCATGGCCATTATGGTCGGTGTGGTTGGGGCTCTTTCCGCCTTTTATCATGATTCAACCGATATTCATGATCCCAAGCAACGGGAAATCGCCAGCCGAAGAATGATCGCAAAATTACCGACGATTGCGGCCATGGCGTTCAAGTACCATAAGGGGCAACCGTTTGTGTACCCGCGTAACGACCTGGACTATGCGAGCAATTTTCTGCATATGTGTTTTTCCGTACCCTGTGAGGAATACATCGTCAGTCCGACTCTGGCAAAGGCGATGGATCGAATTTTTATTCTGCATGCAGATCATGAGCAGAATGCTTCGACCTCGACCGTCAGACTCGCCAGTTCCTCCGGCGCAAATCCATTTGCGGCAATTGCGGCGGGCATTGCCTGCCTGTGGGGGCCTGCGCATGGAGGTGCCAATGAAGCTGCACTCAATATGCTGGCGGAAATCGGTACGCCGGATCGGATTCCCGAGTTTATCGACAGGGCGAAAGATAAAAGTGACCCATTCAGATTGATGGGATTCGGACACCGTGTCTATAAAAACTACGATCCTCGAGCCAAAATCATGCAGAAAACCGCACACGAGGTTTTGGATCAACTGGGCATTACGGATGACCCCTTGCTGGATGTGGCCCACGAGTTGGAGGAAGTCGCTCTGAGCGACCCCTATTTTATTGAAAAAAAGCTGTATCCTAACATCGATTTTTATTCCGGTATCACGCTCAGAGCACTGGGTTTTCCGACATCGATGTTTACCGTCCTGTTCGCTTTGGCAAGAACCGTTGGCTGGATATCGCAATGGCGTGAAATGATAGAAGATCCAAAACAGAAAATCGGCCGGCCGCGCCAGCTCTATACCGGGTCTGACTACCGTGAGTATGTGATGCCTGAAGATCGATAGCGGGCATTCGACCCCTTATCTGCGCCCGGACTTAATCCGGGCGTTTCTATTTCTAGTCAGTGGTAATCGTTAGGGAAAAATCATGCATCCAACAGTTACTGAAGCTGTTTTTCAACACCTGAGGGAGTTATCGCAGCAACTCATCGCGAATGTCGACGACCTGGGGTTTCGCCGTCGCTTGCTGGATGAATATTTCAGACTGGACGGCAAAAGCGCGGAAATCGTCGGTGAGGTGAAACGGCAGAGCTGCAATGGAACCGCCGTTGAATGGGTCTGTGCGGAAAACAGCAACAGTCAAAGGCGCATACTCTATATTCACGGAGGATCCTGGATCAGCGGGACCATAGAAGCATATCGCTCTTTGGCTTCGAAGATTTCGCAGGCCAGCGATGCGGCCGTACTGACGGTGGATTACCGCCTGGCGCCGGAACACAAGTTTCCCGCCGGTTTGGATGATTGTGTTCGGGTTTATCAGTGGATGCTGGAAAACGGTCCGAATGGAGCTGAACCGGTTGAAGACGCCTTTGTTTGCGGTGATTCGGCAGGCGGTAATCTTACCCTGAGTACTCTGCTGCGCTTGATGTCTGACGACAAAGCCACGCCCAACGCAGCGGTAGCGCTTTCGCCGGCAACGGACTTTACCGGTCAGAGTCCGTCCATTAAAACCAAGGCCGCCGTGGATCCGGTTATTCCACCTATGGTATATACCGTCTTACCGCCCATTTATCTAAACGATGAAGCACTGGATAATCCCTTTGTATCACCTTTATTCGGTGATTTCAGCCGATCGCCACCCATTTTGCTCCAAGTCGGCAGCGCTGAAATCTTACTTGATGACAGTGTAAGACTGGCTGATCGGGCCAAACAACAAGGGTGTGACGTACAATTGCAAGTATGGGACGGAATGCCTCATGTGTTTCAGGGATTTGCGCCTGTTTTGGAGCCGGCGAATCAGGCAATAAGCCAAATCGGGGAATTTATAAAATCGAATATTCGCACGCGCTCGGTTTGATATAATTTTTAATCGTTGAACTATCAGGAATACAGTATATGGCTCAATACGTATACAGCATGAACCGGGTAAGCAAAATTGTGCCGCCCAAGCGTGAAATCTTAAAAGACATTTCGCTTTCGTTCTTCCCCGGCGCCAAAATCGGGGTACTGGGTCTCAATGGTGCAGGCAAATCGACTTTGCTGCGTATTATGGCCGGCGAGGATACGGAGATTGACGGAGAGGCTCGTCCCATGCCCGGCATCAAGGTCGGATACTTACCGCAAGAGCCGCAGCTGGACTCGACAAAAACCGTACGCGAAGCGGTGGAAGAGGCGGTCGATGAAATCAAATCGGTACAAGCCCGATTGGATGAAGTCTATGCAGCCTACGCTGAACCCGATGCCGATTTCGATGCATTGGCCGCGGAACAGGCCAAATTGGAAGCCATAATGCAGGCGGCCGATGGTCATAATCTCAACCGGCAGCTGGAAATTGCGGCGGATGCTTTACGCCTGCCGGACTGGGACGCAAAAATTGAATATCTTTCCGGAGGCGAAAAACGCCGTGTAGCGCTGTGCCGCCTATTGTTGTCTGCACCGGATATGCTGCTGTTGGACGAACCGACAAACCATTTGGACGCCGAGTCGGTTGCCTGGCTGGAACATTTTCTTCACGACTTTCCCGGTACCGTGGTTGCAGTCACCCATGATCGCTATTTTCTGGATAATGTAGCAGGCTGGATTTTAGAGCTCGACCGCGGGCACGGTATTCCTTTTGAGGGAAACTACTCGGGATGGCTGCAAACCAAAGCGCAAAGGTTGGAAAATGAGGCAAAACAGGAATCATCCCACGCCAAAACAATGAAAGCCGAACTGGAATGGGTGAGAAAAGGCGCCAAGGCCCGGCAATCCAAATCCAAGGCGAGGTTAACCCGATTTGAAGAACTGCAATCCCGTGAATTTCAGAAACGCAGCGAAACTAATGAAATCTATATTCCTCCCGGCGACAGACTGGGGGACAAAGTGATTGAGTTCAACAGTGTCAGTAAAGCCTATGGTGACAGAGTATTGATCGATAATCTCAGTTTCAGTCTTCCCAAAGGGGCAATAGTTGGCGTAATAGGCGGTAACGGTGCAGGTAAATCCACGCTCTTCAGAATGATCATGGACAGGGAAAAGCCGGATAGTGGAGAGATCGAGATCGGAGAATCGGTCAGACTGGCTTGTGTCGATCAAAGCAGGGATGATCTGGATAACAGTAAAACTGTTTTTGAAGCGATCTCGAACGGCGCCGACATCATCCGTATTAATCACTACGAAATACCCTCGCGCAATTATTGCGGGCGCTTCAATTTCAAGGGAGCCGATCAGCAAAAATTCGTGAAGGACTTATCGGGTGGAGAAAGAGGGCGGCTGCATCTTGCATTAGCACTGAAAGAAGGCGGCAATGTTCTGCTGCTCGATGAGCCCTCGAATGATTTGGACGTAGAAACCCTTCGCGCACTTGAAGAAGCGCTGCTCGATTTTCCGGGCTCGGCCATAGTGATATCGCATGATCGGTGGTTTCTCGACCGGGTAGCGACGCATATCCTGGCCTACGAAGATGAATCCAAAGTGACATTCTTTCAGGGGAATTATACAGAATACGAAGAAGATCGTAAGCAACGCCTGGGTGAAGCGGCAATACAACCGCATCGGGTACGCTATAAGAAACTTGCCTGATCATACAACTAAGGTGGGTATTGAGCAAATTCCGAATCAGGCAGCATTCGGGATTTTCTGACCATACCGCCTATTTTTTCTTTTTTCCCGTCCGCGTGCCCGCCTTTTTTCTGTCTGCTTTCTGTTGTCGGAGAATTTCCAACTCCGCCAGTTCCCGATGCATAATGTCGGGCGTTTCCAGAGTGACGGACCCGATCAGCCCGGAGCGAAAGTCATTGATCAAGAGTTTAGATGCCTTATCGTAATCGACAGCTCCGCCGCTGACCAGGCATCCGCGCTTTTTTCCAATCAATTCCAGGACTTCGATTTCAGAGGCGGGCATATGATCCAGCCGATAACGGTTTTTTAGCAGTTTTGGGTAATTATGCAGAAAAAAATCTATGGCGAATAATGCAATATCGCTGTAATCGATCGCAGTGTCTCTGATGGCTCCGGTTAGTGCAAGTCGGTAACCGGTGTTTTTATTCTCCAGATTCGGCCAAAGAATTCCAGGAGTGTCCGATAAATTAATGCCGTTGTCTAATTTGATTTTTTGCGGTCCTTTTGTAACGGCAGCTTGGTTACCCGTTTTTGCAACCACGCTACCGGCAAGAATATTGATCAAGGTAGATTTTCCTACGTTCGGTATGCCCATAATCATCGTGTGCACGGGCCTAAAGCTCTTCGATCGAGTGGGAATCAGCCTGCGGCAAAGACTGCTGATTCGGCGAATCTCTTCCGGTTTGTCCGTTCGAGTGGCCAGAGTGCGAATACCAAGTTCGCTTTCGAAATAGTCTTGCCAGATCTCGGTCAGCCGCGGATCTGCCAGATCACATTTATTCAGAATCTTGATACCGGGAATTGCTTGCCTGAATTCTGCGATAATCGGATTTTCGCTGCTGAACGGGATGCGTGCATCGAGAATTTCGATGATGATATCGACTTGCGACAATACCTTTTTTATTTCCTTTCGGGCTTTATGCATATGACCCGGAAACCATTGTATCTGCATTGAAATTCGGCTAAGTCCGGTCAGCTGCGATTGTTTTCGCCTGAAATGTACCGTTTTGTGGTTTTGACAAGAAATTCCGGCATCAATTCTGAGATACCGATATGAGGGGCAATTGTAATGCTTGTCGAAGGATGTTTGTTTTTGCTGGTTTTGACGATTTCCGGTATATCCTGCGCAACGTGCCTCCCGGCTGCCAGAAAATAAGGCAAGATGAGAATCTCATCGGCACCTTCTTGAATACATAGATCTATAGCTTTGGGAACCGAGGGTTCAGCAAGTTCTAAAAAAGCGCTGCTCACGATTTCAAACTCATCTTTAAGCAATGAATCGATCCTGTCCGCCAATTTCTGCACCTCCGAGTTTGACTGTGCTTTGCGGCTTCCGTGAGAAATAATCAGCAGGGCTCTCATATAGACTCTCGTATGGGTATATTCGGTCACTTTTTTCTAATGGCTTAGTTTACGATGAAACCGGACTCAATGCCTCTAATTTCCTGGACAACGGATCTCTGAGATTTTTCTTTTTGCAGTACAGGAAAACAGCCGGGGACATACTTGACTTCGAGTCGGTTCGGAAAACCGGTATCAAAAACACTAATATAGACTTTAGTACTAAGTAAGAAGTGGCTATAAAATCAAAATATTAATTTATTAAAATATTCTTAAATAATTCTATGCAAACATACATTATGTACGGCTTGCAATACATTTATATACTGTTTCTCTGCCCGATCCGGAGTATGCCAAGAATATTGCATCGTCAAAGAGCAGGCATGCATTATCGTGGTGCTGCGACGCAATAAGATTCTCTGAGAGTCACATTATAGTCAATAGCTTATAAATTACTCGATAAAACCACTTGGAACCCATGAAAGCGTGTGTTAATTTCATGTGCCTGATGAGGGTGATCACATATCGAGATCGCACGAATAAGACGCATAGGCGTCCGACCGCTGCGTTTCCCGTAAAGCAGAGACTGTTAATTTGTGTTTACCTTCTGAATACAAACACGTAACAGATCACTTGGAGATATTCCATGAAATCAACAAAAAAACTGGCTCTGTCTGCTGCTGCAATTTCGCTTGTCATTGCTTCAGCCGGACAAGCAGGGGAGACATTGGACTCAGTCAAAGGTAAGGGATTCATTCAATGCGGGGTAAGCCAAGGCTTGCCAGGGTTCTCGAATCCCGATGACCAGGGCAATTGGACTGGCCTGGATGTGGATTTTTGCCGTGCAATGGCTGCGGCTGTTTTTGGGGATGACACGAAAGTAAAATATTCGCCGCTGTCGGCGAAAGTCAGATTTACAGCACTGACTTCGGGTGAAATCGATGTACTTCCCCGAAACACCACCTGGACGATGAGCCGTGACACGGATCACGGTGAGTTTGTGGGCGTAAACTACTATGATGGTCAGGGCTTTATGGTTCGTAAATCGCTTGAGGTCAAAAGCGCACTTGAGCTTGACGGCGCTGCGGTTTGTACCAACACGGGAACGACTACGGAACTCAATGTCGCCGACTATTTTCGGGCCAATAACCTGAACTACACGGTAGTCGCATTTGAAAAAGCGGATGAAGTTGTGGCCGCGTACGATGCTGGGCGCTGTGACGTTTATACAACTGACCGGTCAGGTCTGGCGGCACAAAGAACCAAAATGTCCAAACCCGACGAGCATGTAGTATTGCCTGAGATCATCTCTAAAGAGCCGCTGGGGCCCCTTGTTCGGCACGGCGACCATCAATGGGGTGATATCGCGCGCTGGACATTGAACTGCATGATTAATGCGGAAGAGTTCGGTGTAAGCTCTGAAAATGTTGCGGAGAAAGCGAAAAGCGACGATCCGAATTTAAAGCGTATGTTCGGAACCGAGGGAGATCTCGGATCGAAGTTAGGGCTTCCAAACGATTTCTGTGCGGCAGTTGTGGCCAAAGTGGGCAATTACGGCGAGGTGTATGATCGTAATGTCGGGCCATCTACACCGTTGCAGCTGGAGCGTGGGGTGAACGCACTCTGGTCGCAGGGTGGAATTCTATACGCAGCGCCAATGCGCTAAAATATAAAACGCGAACGCCGGTCCCAGACCGGCGTTTCGCATTTCGCGTATTAGCTCCCAGGTGATCGGATAACGACACTACAACAGTATCCTGGTAAATGAAGGGGCGGACCTATGGCAACGACGAGTAGCACTGTCAAGGCGCCTGCGCATACTACATCATTCTGGCACGATCCGGATAAGCGCGCGCTGGTTTTTCAAATTCTGGCTTTTGCAGTTGTTGTTTGGCTGCTATGGTCGATGATCGATAATACCGCAACCAATATGAAGGCCAGAGGACTGGCATCAGGTTTCGGTTTTCTGGAAGTCAACGCCGGATTCGGCATTATTCAAACTCTCATTCCCTATTCGGAAGAATCCAGCTACGGCCGTACATTTATCGTCGGTCTGCTGAATACCATATTGGTGGCCGTGCTTGGAATAATCTTTGCCACCATTTTGGGGTTTCTGGTTGGAGTGGCGCGGCTTTCCCATAACTGGTTGTTGCAGAAAGTTGCAACGATTTATGTTGAAACATTCCGAAATATACCGCTTCTGCTGCAGATTTTCTTTTGGTATCACGCGGTTCTGAAACCCCTGCCCGGACCGAGAGAGTTGCATACTGCGGGAGACAAGGTTTTCTTTTCCGTCAATAACCGCGGCATCATCATGGCGGACCCGATTCCTCAACCGGGCTTTCAATATGTCTGGATAAGCTTTTTAATCGGCATAGTTATAACCATATTGATAAAAAAGTGGGCTGATCAAAGACAGATAGCAACCGGACAACAGTTTCCTGTACTTTGGACCGCACTTGGATTAATAGTCGGTATTCCTCTGCTGTTATTTTTATTGATGGGCATGCCGATCAATTTCGAACCCGCGGAAATGAGCCGCTTCAGTCTCGGGGGAGGAGTCACCATCATTCCGGAACTGATTGCATTGTTGATAGCCCTGGTGGTCTATACCGCTGCATTTATCGCTGAGATCGTGCGGGCTGGAATTCAGGCCGTCAGCCACGGCCAGACAGAGGCATCTTATGCTTTGGGCTTAAGACCCGGCCCGACACTTCGTCTGGTCGTTATCCCACAGGCGCTACGAGTGATAATTCCTCCGTTGACCAGTCAGTATTTGAATCTCACTAAAAATTCAAGCCTGGCAACAGCCATTGCCTATCCGGATCTGGTATCCGTATTTGCCGGAACCGTGCTGAATCAAACCGGACAGGCGGTTGAAATTATGGTGATGACGCTGGCCGTGTATCTGACTCTGAGCCTCGTTACCTCGATGTTTATGAACTGGTACAACCGCAGAATCAAACTGGTGGAGAGATAAAATGGCCGAACAATCTATTCCACAAAGTACAAGCTTTGTTGCAGACACGATTCTGGATGAACGGCCGGCGCCGAAAAACACGGTCGGATTTGTCGCCTGGCTCAAGGAGAATCTGTTCGACGGCTGGTTCAACACCGTGCTTACCCTGTTGTCTTTATGGATTGTCTACATTATCGTACCGCCGGTTATAGATTGGGCGATTACCGGCGCCAATTGGACAGGCGGATCTGAAGCCTGCAGAGCCAATCCGGACGCCGCTTGTTGGCCTTTCATTATCGAGCGATGGGAACAGTTTCTTTACGGCTTTTACGAGCGCTCTGAGCGTTGGCGTGTCGATGTCGTTTTGTGGATATTATTTATCGGCATTGCGTTACTGGTCTATGAGAAGACGCCCTACCGTAACTGGATAGGTATGTTTATGCTGTTTATCTTTCCTATCATTTCCTTCTTTATGCTTTACGGTTCGGATTTGTTCGGATTGCCGATCGTGCCGACGGATCAGTGGGGCGGATTTGCGCTGACCCTGGTTATAGCCTTGACGGGAATAGTGGCGTCACTGCCTCTTGGGATTTTGTTGGCTCTGGGGCGCCGTTCCGAAATGCCCGTGATCCGGAATATCTGCGTAATCTTCATTGAATTCTGGCGTGGCGTGCCCTTGATTACGGTTTTGTTCATGGCTTCAGTCATGTTTCCCTTGTTTTTGCCGGACGGTGTCACCGTCAATCAACTTTTGCGTGCGGTTGTAGGGGTTGCCTTGTTCTCGGCTGCATACATGGCCGAGGTCGTGAGGGGAGGTCTGCAGGCCATACCCAAAGGGCAGTATGAAGGCGCGAGTTCTCTAGGCCTGGGTTTTTGGCAATCCATGCGTCTGGTCGTCATGCCTCAGGCATTAAAAATCGTTATTCCCGGAATCGTTAACACTTTTATCGGGCTGTTTAAGGATACAACCCTGGTATTGATAATCGGTTTATTGGATTTGCTGGGCATGATTCAGTCCGCCATTGCCGATCCGAACTGGTCCATCCGATCCGTGCCCTATACCGGCTATGCCTTCGTCGCCATTGTATTTTGGGTATTTTGTTACAGCATGGCGCGGTATAGCCGGTACCTGGAAGATAAACTTCACACTGGCCACAAACGATAGGTTAAAGATATGTCAGAAGAAATGAAAGCCGTTGATCGAAGCCGCCTGTCCGTCAGCGATGAGGTGGCAATTGAAATCATCAATATGAATAAATGGTATGGTCAGTTCCATGTGCTGAAGGATATTAATCTGAATGTGCATCGTGGAGAACGCATCGTTGTCTGCGGGCCTTCGGGATCGGGCAAATCGACCATGATCCGGTGTATTAATCGTTTGGAAGAGCACCAGGAAGGGCAGATTATTGTGAACGGCATAGAACTCACAAACGATTTGAAAAATATCGACGCCATTCGGCGCGAAGTCGGGATGTGCTTCCAGCACTTTAATCTCTTTCCTCATCTGACGGTTCTGGATAATTGCACTCTTGCACCTCTGTGGGTCAGAAAAATACCCAAGAAGGAAGCGGAAGAAGTCGCGATGAAGTATCTGGAACGGGTAAAGATACCTGATCAAGCGAATAAATTTCCCGGTCAGCTGTCCGGCGGGCAGCAACAGCGCGTGGCCATTGCCCGCTCACTGTGTATGAACCCACGGATTATGTTGTTTGATGAGCCGACTTCCGCCCTGGATCCGGAAATGATCAAGGAAGTGCTGGATGTCATGATCGAACTGGCTGAAGAAGGCATGACAATGATCTGTGTAACCCACGAGATGGGTTTTGCAAAAACCGTAGCTAACCGTGTTATTTTTATGGATGCAGGCCAGATTATCGAGGAGAATGAGCCCGAAGAATTCTTCAATAATCCACAGTCTGACAGAACCCAGCTGTTTCTCAGCCAGATATTGCAGCATTGACCGCCGACTCCGAGCCGTAGGAGCTTGCCCTGCAAGCGAGAATCCCTACCAACAGATCGATGGGAAAGCCCCACTCCTACAATTGCCGGTGTGTGCCGTAAATCAAACGGGTCAGGGTATCAAAATCCTCATGTTGAGGTGTGATGATTCCGCTACGGATCAATAAATCCACATTGACCAAATTGCAATTGTCTTTGAAGAGTTCCGTCTCATCGGTGAGGCGGGCCAGCTCCTCTACGGGAACCAGCGCGAAACTGTCCACTTCACCATCGGTATTTTCCGGTTCGAAATCTTCCGGAAGCCATAAATCGTAGATAAAAATAGTCGACACATCCAGTCCGCGGCTGGTTTCCATCTGATAGTGAACGGCTCCTCTGGCCTGCGCGGAATCCGCGATTGAAGCGGGAATATTCGCCTCTTCCTGGCATTCCTTTATCAGGTTTTCCTTCAGACCTATACCCAAAGGCTGCCCGCCCGCCACCATTTGATCCAGCTTCCCCGGGTAAAAGGGCTTTTGCAATGCGCGTGTACCGACCCAAACATGTATGCCATCCGCCATATGAACAAGGCCGTTCATATGAATGCCAAATCCCAACAAGCCGAAATACAATATTGCCGAACGCTCCATTTCCATTACCGGCTCTTGATTGAATTCCAGTGTTACCGGATAGGCTTCGCCAACCCAGGTATCGATA
Organism: Granulosicoccaceae bacterium; assembly: GCA_965222695.1. Taxonomy (GTDB): domain Bacteria; phylum Pseudomonadota; class Gammaproteobacteria; order Granulosicoccales; family Granulosicoccaceae; genus UBA7957. The sequence continues at coordinate 240,577 of OZ244967.1, forward strand.
TGTTTTCGCCGGTGCAACTCGGCAACAACATCAAATACGGCATCGCTTCGCTCACGATAAGTGCGCAGACTGTGGTGCAGGGAAACACCATGACTTGAAAGTTCAAATACCCGAGGCCATTTATGCAAATAAGCCACAAACTCATGAGCTATCCACCCATAGCGACGCTGCTCAACCAGGAACGGCTGATAGTTTTCCAGTTTGTATGAGTTACAGGCCTTGATTCTGTCGAGATAGCTCACTTTGTATTATCGTCCCGGGTTAACTGAATGCCCTGGCCGGGCTGCGGTTAAGCGTGGCATTGTATGGTGAGGCTTGTGCATCGGCAATTTTTCATTCACCATAAATCGTTCTGCGGATCACACTTAATCCAATATGGAGAAAAACATGCTGATTTCCAATCTCGAGCTTGTGCACGGCAGCAGAATTAAGGAACATCTCGGTCTGGTTCAGGGCAGTTCGGTGAGAACCAAACATGCGGGCAGGGATTTGATGGCGTCGCTGAAAAATCTTTTCGGCGGCGAATTGGTTGGTTATACGGAATTGCTGCACGAGTCGCGTGAGCAGGCCATGCAACGAATGATTCGGCAGGCAGAGGCGTTGGGTGCCAACGCCATACTCAATGTCCGCTTCTCGACTTCCAGCGTGACTCAGGGAGCGGCGGAGATCTATGTCTATGGAACGGCCGTAACTCTGGAGTAGATCGATGTATGAATTTATCGCCATACTCGTTTTGCTGTTTATTGCCTATTTTACCGGCAGCAGAATCGAAAAACGCCATTATCGGCATATTATCGATCGTGAAAATTTGTTAAATCGGATTCCCGCGGTTGCCAGTCGGATACCCCCGGAAAAAACCTACAGACAAGTATTGGTGACCGGAAATACCACCATTTCCGTCGACTATTTCAAACGCTTTCTGGCTGCGTTGCATTTGTTTTTCGGCGGTAATGTCAGCGCTTACGAGACACTGCTGGACCGCGCCAGAAGGGAAGCTGTTATCCGGATGAAAGAAACGGCAGATTCCCACGGTGCCGAACTGGTCCTGAATGTTAAGTACGAAACCGCCTCTATATCCAAGGGTGCCGGTAACAGCCTCGGCACCGTCGAGGTCTTGGCGTACGGCACGGCAATGGTTCCGGTCGAATCAGCGTGAAGTATTCCAACCGGCAGGTACCCGAAGGTATCAACACTTCCGCGGGCAGTCCGCTAAAAACTTTTTTCAAACTGCTGGCGGCGATTCTGGTGGTGCTGATCATCGCTGCCTGGTTGTTGGGTAAGTCCGGAGCCTGGCTCGCCACACTGATACCGATCGAAAAAGAAATGCTGTTGGCAGGCGAAATGGAAATTGTCGAGTTTAAAGAGTCAGCGACACAACAATATCTGGCAAGGTTAGCGCGTGAACTGGCGGAACATATGGAGATACCTTCACAATACCGGATAAAGGTTTATTATGATGAGGAACCGGTGATCAATGCTTTTGCAACCCTGGGCGGCCATGTTATTTTCTATAAAGGTCTGATAAAGCAGCTGAACAGTGAAAATGCCCTGGCAATGTTAATCGCACACGAGTTGGCGCATGTTAAACACCGCGACCCGATAGCATCACTTGGGCAGGGGATTGCGATCAGCACCGGTTTTGAATTGATTCTGGGTAAGGTCGACATAGGTATACTTGGTAATACAGGTCTGTATACACAACTTAAATTCAGCCGCGATATGGAATCTGCTGCTGACGAGGAAGCCCTGGCCGCGGTTTACCGCAATTACGGGCATTTGGCGGGTGCATTGGATTTATACGAAGTATTTCTCGATGCACAGGATGAAGATATAAAATTCTTTCCTGCCTTTTTGGCAACACATCCGTTGACGGCAAAGCGAATCGAAAATCTCAGGTCTTTGGCGAAAGACAACAACTGGCCACTTGAGGGTAAAAAAACCGCTTTGCCCAATGGTTTTGCCGATTGAGGGGTTTTGCTGATTGAGTGGTTTCGCCGATTGAGCCGCGGATGCGGCGTCTTGCTACTGTACTATTTGATCAATCTTCAGTTCTACATTATCCCCGTGTTTGACGGGACCGAGTTCGGTAAACAGATCCCCCTTGGCGGCTATGGCCTGGCCTGATTGAGATATTCTGGCACCCACGATAAGCTGCTCGTGGTCCGACATTTTCAATTGCGGCATCATACCCATCGAGTCGTCCAGGGTAAGCGTGAGCGGGAGGTCTTTGACTTGTATACGGGCTGCAGCCAGGGGCATGGGCGGACCCTGAAACGCCTTGACATAAATAAATACCGTGTCCTGTGGATTCACGGACGCGGCCAGCTTTTCATCCAGATTGACCGATACACTGACCGATGCTGTGCCCTCCTTACCGGCAGTTTGTTCCGGTATAGTGCCTCCGGCCTGAAGAATCAGTGATTTGACTTCATCCGCCGATGCGGGGTCTTCGGCCAGCAGGGGAAGGAGCTTTTGCCAATGTGTGATGGCTTTATCATTGTTACCCCGTTCGCGCTCTGCCATACCCGCAAGCCATAAAGCTTTGGGATTTTCCGGCGATTTGACCAACACCGCTTCCACCAGTTCCGAAGGGCGGCCATACATACGCCCGCCGTTACTCATGGCTGTCGCGTCAGCCAGCGCCAGCATGGTTGTGGGGTCTCCGCTGTTTTGCTTCAGCGCCTCCTCCAGGGCTGTAACCGCTTCAGGGAACCTTTTCATCAACAGATATGAACGTCCGAGCATTAACCATCCGGTCGGGTTGTCCGGATTGGACTTGAGTTTTTCTTCCAGCCCGGAAACCATGGATTCGATATCGGCAATATGCTGATCCGCAACCGCGGGCGCGTCATTGTTCAACTGGGCAATCAATTGTTCCAGGCTGGCCAGATCCTGCGACCCGGCGGGCAAAATCCCACGCAGTTTATTCCAGTGTTGGAGCGCTGTTTCTTTATCGCCCTTGTCACGTGCTGCCATCCCGGCGAGCCACAGACCGGTAACATTGTTCGGATCCTTTTCAAGTGCCGCCAGTATGAGTGCTTCCGGTTCGCCGATAATCCGGCCGCCGGATTTCATGGCCAAGGCATCCGCCTTAAGTAGCATATAATCCGGGCTTTCAGGTTCAATTTTCAGCAATCGGTCGTAAACCGCTTCGGCCTTGGCAAAGTTCTCCTCTTCCATATGAGTTCTGCCCAGCATCAGCCAGCCGTCGATATCGGAGGGATCTTTTTCCAGCCTGGCTTCGAGTTGGGTGATCATGGCCTGCATTCCGGCTTCGGGATCGGCTTGCACAAGCGCAAACTCAACCGCCTTGGGATTTCCCAGATACGAGTACAGCAGAAAAGACAAACCCGGAATGATCAGGGCGACAACGACAGCTGTAATCCACGCGGGATTTTTTTCTCCCTGGCTAGAATCTTCACCGCCGCTCATGTCACTGAACAGCCCTTGCTCCAACTCGTCCTTGGCCTGCTCGTAGTCCTGTTGACTGAGCGATCCGCGTTGAAATTCGTTTTCCAGCTCCCGTAAGCGGTCTTTGGCGATCAGGATATTCTGATCCCGCCGGTTAACTGTGGCCCGGTTCGCGGAGGTACGGATCAATACCGGTACTATCAGTACCAATGCAATCAAGGTGAGGGCGGCAGCCAATAGCCAGAATGTTGTCATGAGAATAGTTACACTGATGCCTGATTAAACTATTTGCCGGATTCTTCTTCCAGGAGTGAGCGAATTTCCGCTTGCTCGTCGGCATTCAATTCCGGAGCCTGTTGTTTTCTGCCGCGGATAATTTTCATTAGTATTACAATACTGGCAAGTAAAAAGATAAAAGGGCCAATCCACAACAGTACGGTGGATGCAGTAAACGGTGGTCGGTATAAAACAAATTCGCCATAACGCGTTACCATATAGTCGATCACATCCTGCTTGTCCGAGCCGCTTTTCACCATTTCGTACGTTTGACGCCGCAGATCAACGGCGAGTTCTGCATTGGAATCCGCCAGATTTTGATTTTGGCATACCAGGCAACGCAGTTCGAAGATTAAATCACGATAGAGTCTTTCCTGATCGGCGGAGTCAAACTCCTTTAGCTCTATTGTGGCGTAAAGTGCATGACTGACAGTCAATGCTGAAAGCAGTGTCAAGTGGACCAGCAGAGCTTGTAATAACCGCTTCATGCGCTTTCCTTTCGCAACTGACCGATCAGCGGAATAATCTCTTCTTTAAGATCCTGGTCAGTGACAGGGCCTATATGCTTAAGGCGAATTTTGCCACCCTTATCGATAATAAAGGTTTCCGGTACGCCGTAGACCCCCCAATCGATACCGGTACGGCCCTCCAGGTCAACCGCAATGGCATAATAAGGATTTCCGAACTGGCGCAGCCAACGTTTTGCCTCGCTGCCCTCGTCCTTGTAATTCAAGCCGATGATTTCGATGTCGGTCTGTTCGATCAGGCGCGTTATCACTGCATGTTCGGCGCGGCAGGACACGCACCAGGAGGCCCAGACATTCAAAGCCCAGACTTTACCTTGCATATCCGTGGGTGAGATGTTTGTATCCTGTTCATAAAGCCTTGGCAGTTCGAAACCCGGAGCGGATTTTCCGATAAACGGCGAAGGCACTTCCTTAGGGTCCAGTTTCAAACCAACCGCCAGTAAAGCGGCGAGAGCGATAAATAGTCCGAGCGGTAAGAAATATTTTATCATGCGGTTTGTGCCTGCAGATTAACGGCATCCCGCTGTGCTAACTTGCGGTAACGTTTGTCAAATGCTGCCAGGGTACCACCCACGCCCATCAGAATTGCACCCAGCCATATCCATCGCAAAAAGGGCTTGTGGTACAGACGCAGGCTCCATGCACCCCTGCCGAGGTCCTCTCCAAGGGCGACAAACAGATCACGGAAAAATCCCGGATCTATTCCGGCCTCGGTCATAGGCATGGATCCGGGGCCATAATCGCGTTTTTCCGGATGCATGACGGTAATGACTTTGTCTCCCTGGCTTGCAGTCACCAAACCACGCTGAGCTATATAGTTAGGCCCTTGTATTCTTTCGACACCGTCAAATCTGAAAGTATAGCCTCCCAGTACGTAGGTCTGGCCCGGTTCCAAACGAACATCTCGCTCGGAATTAAAGACCGACACCAGGGTGATACCCGTGATACTCACTGCCATACCGATGTGTGCAAGCATGGCGCCCCAGTTCGCCAGGGGTTGCTTAAACGGAGACTTGCCTTGCCGTGATATCCATAGCAGTGTGCCGAAAGCGACCCAGCTCGACATCAACAAACCAAGACCCACCAGTGGTTCAAAATCCGGTATCCACAAAAGCGGCAATAAAAAGGCGGCGACAAGAGCTGCGACCAAGACCCACCAGGTTTGCTTGATCAGGCGCAGAGCCGTATCGCGTTTCCAGCGCATCAGAAGGCCCAGCCCCATCAGCAAAAACAGCGGTACGCCCAAAGGCACCATCATGGTATTGAAATACGGAGGTCCGACCGAATATTTCCCGATATTGAGTGCGTCTGTGATCAAAGGGAATAATGTGCCGAGTAGCACGGTGGCGCACATCACCACCAGAATCACATTGTTCAGTAACAGGCTGGTTTCCTTGGAGTTGAGTTCAAAAGTTCCCGTAGAGCGTAATTTCGGCGCGCGCCAGGCGAAAAGCGTGAGCGAACTGCCTATGACTACGATCAGGAAAAACAGGATGAACAGCCCTCTGCCAGGGTCGCTGGCGAAGGCGTGAACCGAGGTCAATACCCCCGAACGGACCAGGAATGTGCCAAGCAAGCTGAGAGAAAAGGCAAAGATGGCGAGCAATACCGTCCAGGCTTTGAACGCCCCGCGCTTTTCCGTAACCGCAAGCGAATGGATCAATGCGGTGCCGATTAACCATGGCATCAAGGATGCGTTTTCCACCGGATCCCAAAACCACCAGCCGCCCCAGCCCAGTTCATAATATGCCCACCAACTGCCCAGCGCGATGCCGAGGGTAAGAAAAACCCAGGCGATGTTGGTCCAGGGTCTTGACCACCTTGCCCAGGCGGCATCCAGTTTGCCGCCTGCCATGGCAGCCAGGGCGAAGGCGAAAGCAACCGAAAAGCCGACGTAGCCCATGTACAGCATGGGCGGATGAATGGCCAGACCGAAATCCTGCAACAAGGGATTGAGGCTGCGACCTTCGGCCGGAACCGGAAACACGCGTTCAAACGGGTTGGAGGTGAACAGCATAAAACACATAAAACCGACGCTGATCAAGCCCATAACACTGACAACTCTTGCCAGAACCGCCGGCGGAATACTTTTGCTGAATATGGTTACCGCTGCGGCCCAGGTGGAAAGAATCAGTGCCCAGAGCAGCAATGACCCTTCGTGAGCTCCCCAAACGGCTGAAATTCGGTAGATAAGAGGCAGTTGAGTATTTGAATTGTTGGCGACATAAAGAACGGAAAAATCGTTGACGACAAAGGCATAAGTCAGGCAGGCAAAAGAAAATGCCATAAACAACCATTGCGTACGGGCTATGGGTTTGCTCAACGCGATCCAGCGATCGCCACCCAGGCTCGCGCCGAGCAAGGGCATTATGCCTTGAACCGCCGCTATTACCAGCGCCACAATTAACGCGAAATGTCCGAGTTCTGGTACCACTATTGCACCTTGTATCCTGCCTTTTCCGCGGCTTTTAAAGATTCCGCCACTTCCGGCGGCATATAATTTTCGTCATGTTTTGCCAACACTTCTTCGGCGATGAAATTACCCTGATCGTCCAGGCGGCCGCGGGTAATTATACCTTGCCCGTCGCGAAATAAATCCGGCAATATACCCGTATAATTAACGGTAACGGTCTCCTGATAATCGGTAACGTCAAACTGTACGGTCAGGCTGCCTTCTTCCCGCCGGATACTGCCTTCCACGACCATTCCGCCCATTCTAAAATCATGATTTTTAGGTGCTTCTCCGGCTTTCACCTTCACCGGTTCATAGTAGAGATTCATATTTTCCTGAAAGGCTCGCAGCATAAAGGCAACGGCGAGTCCTATTCCGCCCACCAGAAGTAATATCAGATAGAGCCTGCGTTTTCGTGCCGGGGTCATGTTCGGTCTCCGTTTATCGCTTCACTGGCGTGATAGTCACCGGCTTTTTTCAATGCGGCCCGGTGAGTCGCCAGTGGGATCAGAATATTGAGAACGAGCACAATCAGGCCCAGTCCCAGAGAGGACCATACGTAAACCGCGTATCCTCCCATGTAAAAAAAATCACTCATCGTCCTGCGCCCTTACCAATTGTTTTACCCAGCTTGAGGGAAATTCACGTTCGATCAATTCCGCTCTGACACGTATAAACAGGGCAATAACATAAAATACCTGAAATGCCAGAGCCATCAGTATTAACGGAATCAGCATATCGATGTGGATCGACGGAGCATCCATTTTACTGACGCTGGCTCCCTGGTGCAGTGTATTCCACCAGACCACCGAATAATGAATAATCGGTATATTGACAACACCGACCAACGTCAGGATTGCCACGGCCCTTGAGCCGGTGCGCTTCTCTTCAAAGGCGTTATATAAAGCCATAATGCCGAGATAAAGAAACAGCAGAATCAACTCAGAAGTCAAACGAGCATCCCAAACCCACCAGGTACCCCACATGGGCTTACCCCACAGGCTGCCTGTCGCCAGCGCCAGAAAGGTAAAGCTCGCACCAATGGGTGCACTGGTAATTAACACCACATCGGCCAGTTTCATCCGCCAGATCAACGAAATCGCCCCGCAGACAGCCATGGCCACATACACGAACATTGACATCCAGGCCGACGGTACATGGACATACATAATGCGAAAAGATTCCCCTTGCTGATAATCGGCAGGGGCGACAAACAATCCCATGTAGATCCCGGGGATTAACAAGGCCAGAAAAAGAGCGCTCAACCAGGGCAGCATCTTACCGGAGATACGGTAAAACCAGACCGGTGACCCGAATCGATGAAACCAGCGCATAAAGACGTTCATTATTGGGAAACACTCATTTTCAGGGCCGCCGCGATTGCGACCGGCGCCAGGGTAAAACTCAGAATTAACAATGCGGTTAGGATATAAATTTGCCCGCTGACAGGCAATCCTGCGGCAGCAGTATCAACCGCGCCTGCGCCGAATATCAACACGGGGATATAAAGCGGTATGACCAACAAAGCGAGCAACATGCCACTGCGCCTTAATCCTACCGTAAGTGCTACGCCGATGGCGCCGATAAAGCTGAATACCGGGGTTCCCAACAAAAGTGTAATCATTAATTCGTCCACAGCACGGGTCGCGAGGTTTAAGCTGACCGCCAGCACGGGCGACAGCAGCAGCAAAGGAACAGCGCTCATAATCCAGTGAGCCATGACACGGGCTATGACCAGAACGGCCAAAGGCTGCGGGCTCAGAACCAACTGTTCCAGCGTGCCATCTTCGTAATCGCTGCGAAAAAGGCTATCCAGTGACAAGAGTGCCGATAAGAGCGCCGCAACCCAGATAACCCCAGGCGCGATAGTTTGCAGCAGATTCGGCGATGGACCTATGCCGAGAGGGAAAAGCAGCGTCACCAGAACAAAAAACATCAGCGGATTAAGCGCTTCTCCGCGATTACGGAATGCGATCAGCAAATCCCTCTTCAGCAGGGAAAAAAAAGCGGGCAGGATCGGCATCAGGCATCCAACCTCAGACGGATAATCAATTGCTTCTCCAGATCCACTTCATGATGCGAAGTCATGACCGCCAACCCACCGTTTTGCAGATGATTCCGAAGAAATGATTCGAACATGGCTATGCCGGTTCTGTCGAGCGCGGCCTGAGGTTCGTCGAGAATCCATAAGGGAGACTGAAATAACAGCAACCGGGCCAGCGCAAGACGCCGCTTCATCCCCGCCGAAAACAACCGCGGTAGGACATTCTTTTGGGTACGAAGATTCACCATCTCCAGTGCCTGGTTGATTTTCCGCTCATTGACCGGGAAGAGTGTTGTGGCCACGCGCAGATTTTCCGCAGCGGTCAAATCCTCCTTGATGCCGTTGGAATGGCCGAGCCACGCCAGCTGTTCGCGATATTCAGCACCCAGATAAGCAATGGATTGATCATTCCAGAAGATCTCTCCGGCATTGGCGGGACGCAGCCCGGTCAATATCTTCAAAAGGGAAGTTTTGCCGCTGCCGTTGCTGCCTTCAACGAGCAGGACTTGTCCGGCGTCAAGTTCAAACGCGAGATCCTCAAAAAGTGTGAAGTGGCCGCGAACGCAGGAAAGCCCGCGGGATTTTAATGACACGAGTTCGTTAATCCAACAGATTGATAGAGTTGAGCGCTTTATCGGGGAAATTAAGCTCTATGTCAATATCATAGATCAAGCCGCCGCGGAATGCCTTCCATTCAAGCCTCGGCTGCAGATCTGTCCATGATCAGTCTGGCCGTCATCAGATCCAAGTGTCCGCCCCCGCCGTTTTTAAAGACCGTGATATCGGTACTTTCCCGATTGAGAGAAAACCCCGGATCGGACAAATCGTAGAAATCCGCCAGCACGGAATCATCGGTGATAATGCCTTTTTCCATGGGTTCGGAGATTTCACCGATCACACCGACAGTGGTTTTGCGGCTGTCCACATAGAGCCTGCCGCGGCGCATGCACTCGTCATCGGCCTCGCGCATATCGGGTTGATAGGCGCCGACAAGATCCAGGTGAGCCCCCGGCTTCAGCAGCCTTCCTTGAATCAAGGGCTGTCGGGTCATGGTGGCGCAGCAGATAATATCGCTCACTGCTACCGCCGCGTCCAGGTCCTGGGCGACTTCGGTTTCTATGCCTTCCAGCCCCAGTTGACAGGCGACATCCCGGGCGCGTTCAGCCGTGCGATTCCAGATCTTAACCGATTTCAGATTGGGCCGTACCGATAGATGTGCCCGGACAAGATGAGTGGACATGGCGCCGGCGCCGACCATCAAAAACGAATGGCTGTCCTCTCGGCTCAAGAGCTGCGATCCCAGCGCGGAATCGGCGGCGGTCTTTCGATAGGTCAGGGCGGTGCCATCCAATAAACAGACGGGTAAGCCATTGCTTCCGTCAAACAGAACAAAAGCCGCGTTGACGGAAGGAAGCTCCTTGTTGTCAGGAAAAATGGCCGCCATCTTGACCCCAATGGCTTTGCCGGGCTGAAATGCGGCACGTATCAGTATTAAATTGCCGCTCCCGCCGGAATCGGACTCGTTGAGCAGCATATCCTCAAGTGTTCCCGGTCCTTCGCGATGCAGGCGCAACAGACCGTCGGTGAGTTCCGGATAGGTAATGGACTGGTGAATCGTGTCGGCGTCGATAATCTGCATGGGCTGAACCTGACAGTGGATTGAGGATAGGCTAAAGAGTAATCCGTCTTCGGTATCAAAATGTCATAAAAAGAGACTATTGATAGGGACATTTGCGTCCCTGGGGGATCAATTATACTGTCAGCATGTTATAAAGCCTTCACTAAAAAAACACGGGAGTACAGCACTTATGCGAATCTTACATACCATGCTGCGCATTACGGATGTCAAACGGTCAGTGGATTTTTATACCCAGGTTTTGGGTATGCGGGAACTTCGGCGTAAGGATTATCCGGAAGGAGAATTTACCCTGATCTTTTTGGGCTACGGTGAGGAGTCGGAACACGCTGTGCTGGAACTTACCTACAATTGGGGCGTAGATCACTATGAGTTCGGTAATGCCTACGGACATATCGCCATCGAAGTACCCGATGTTTACAGCGCCTGTGAAAAAATGCGGGCCGCCGGCGGCAAAATCATCCGTGAGGCAGGGCCGATGAACGCCGGCTCCACGATTATCGCATTTGTCGAAGATCCGGACGGGTATGCCATCGAATTGATCGGGGAAAACAGGGGTCGTTAACAGTCGGAACTTACACCATGGTGAAAAAACTCAGCAACCGGGCATCCGCCCTGCCTCAAGCAATACAATGGCGGGAAGGAAAGCTGTTTCTACTGGATCAGACACGCTTGCCCCTGGAAATTGTTATTGAGGAACAAAAAACCGCTCAGGACGTATGGCAGGCGATCAAGATCTTAAAGGTCAGGGGTGCCCCGGCAATAGGTGTCACCGCGGCTTACGGCTTGTGCGTCGCCTTGCGTGATAAAACAACTCTGGATATGACTCAATTCCGCCGGGAATTGAAAAAAGAAGCGGATTATCTCAATAGCGCCCGGCCGACGGCAGTCAATTTAAGCTGGGCGCTCAAGCGGATGCAATCAATTTCCGATCGGAGCGGATCGGTGGATGCATCGACCTTATACCGGGAGATAGTATCTGAAGCCTGCGCCATTCATTCGGAAGATCAGCAGCTTTGCCGGGGTATGGGTTCGCATGGCGCGGAGTTGATCAGGCACGGTATGGGAATTCTGACTCATTGTAACGCCGGCGCCATGGCAACCTCCGGCATAGGTACCGCCACCGCCCCCATGTATATTGCTCATGAAAAAGGCATTGAATTTCGTGTCTACGCCGACGAAACCCGGCCCTTGCTGCAGGGTGCCAGAATTACCGCGTGGGAACTGGATAGATCGGAGCTGGATGTCACTTTGATCACGGACAATATGGCTGCGCATATCATGTCGCAAGGATTAATCGATATGGTGCTCGTGGGCACGGACAGGGTAGCGACCAATGGCGATGTTGCGAATAAAATCGGCACTCTGGGCCTCGCCATTCTGGCGAAACATTACAAAGTGCCTTTCTATGTTGCCTGCCCGTCTTCGACCTACGATCGTTTCAGTATTAGCGGAAAGGATATTGTTATTGAAGAACGGGATACAGAAGAAGTGACAAATTTCGCCGGTAAGCGGGTTGCATCGCCGGAAATACAAGTGCGAAATCCTGCATTTGACGTCACTCCCGCTGAACTGGTGACGGCCCTGATTACTGAGAAAGGTATAGTTCGCGCGCCGTTTCGCGAAAATATGGAAAAGGTTTTGAATCCAGCCTCTAACCCGTAGGAGCTTGCCCTGCAAGCGAATGGCCGGTTTGGCCGTACCCGGTTTTCGCGAGGAAGCCTCGCTCCTACAGATTCGGAAAGCTGTAGGAAAGCTGCAGGGCAGGCCTACGGCGGCGTTACCGCTCCAGAGATTGTAAGAACGTCACTACCGCATGGGTAAAAACATCGTTTTTGTCGCCGGCGATCATATGACCCGCGTCGCTGATATCCGTATATTCTGCATGTGGCACCATTTTAAGAAATTCATCGACTTCATTCTCATCAACCAACTCACTTTGCCTTCCCCGGATTAATAGTACAGGTACGGATAGGGCACGTGCGGCATCGATCAGGCGGTTTTCACGAATCTGCCAGTCTTCAGGAGACTGGTCGTGACGGCGCGCGATAAATTGCGGATCCCAATGCCAGCGATAGCGACCGTCGTCATGTTGACGTAGATTTTTTGCAAGTCCATCAAGGTTTTCCGGTCTTGGGCGATGGGGCAGATAGGCAGCAATCGCATCGGCCGCTTCTTCGACAGAAGCAAATCCGGATTCGGCATTTTCGCTCATAAATCCCAGAATTCTGATCACGCCTTCCATTTTCATGCGAGGAGTGATATCCACCAGGACAACAGCAGTCAAAACTGTTTCCTTACTTTCGCCCTCGGCCAGCATGGACGCTATGCCGCCCAGGGAAGCGCCTATGCTGACCGGTATGACACCATACCGTTGCTGTACCTGATGAGAGATGCATGTTAAGTCTTCCGCAAAGGATGCGAATTCGTAATCGCCATCGGCGTGCCATTCACTTTCCCCATGTCCGCGCTGATCGATAATTATGGCTGTCCACCCGTTTTCCGCCAGGCTTCTCGCCGTACCTCCCCATGAATGGCGAGTCTGTCCTCCACCATGAACCAGAATCGCGACCTGCTGCCTGACGGGGTTTGACGGGCGATAGACATCCCCCGCAATCACGTTGTCATGACTGCCGGTAAAGCGGATTTCCTCATGGATGATACCGTTGTTTTTCTGCTCCATGGTCTGATTTTTAATGAGATGCCGAGGTTGCGTCAAGCGCTAATTCCCCCGTAGAGGAGCTTGCCCTGCAAGCGAACAACCGAACCGATCCCGCCGATCTTCGCGGGCAAGCCTCGCTCCCAAAAATCGGGTTCTGCGCTACTGATCAATCGTTACTTGCCGATAAAACTGGCTTTTCGTTTGTTGGCGAATGCATCGGTTCCTTCGGCAAAATCCTGAGTATTGGAGGCGGCACGCTGAAATTCTTCCTCCAGATCCAGTTGTTTGACAAGCGAATGCTGCCAACCGAGTTGCATCAGCTTCTTGGTGTAGGCAAAACTGGTGGTGGCCCCCTGAGCAAGCTGAAGTGCCAGGGATTCACAGGTTTGCTGCAGGCGCTCGTCCTCTACGCATTTCCATATCATGCCCCAGTTCTCTGCCTGCTCAGCAGTAATCTTCTCACCCAGCATGGCGACAGCACTCGCGCGAGCGTGACCGATCAGCCTGGGAAGCATCCAGGTGCCCCCGGCGTCCGGGACCAGTCCGATTTTGGAAAAGGCTTGTATAAAACTGGCGGATTCTGCGGCGATGACGATATCGCAGGCAAGTGCCACGTTTGCGCCTGCGCCGGCGGCGACACCATTGACAGCACAGATGACCGGCTTGTCCATACCGGTAATGGCCTTAACCAAGGGGTTGAAATATTGTTTTAAAATCCCGCCAACGTCCAGTGGTTTGGAAGGGTCATCCGTATCGGCGAGATCCTGCCCCGCTGAAAATGCCTTGCCGCTGCCCGTGATCAATAAACACCGTATGGAACTGTCGGCCTGGGCTTTGATAACGGCATCCGATACCTCTTTATGCATGGTTTCATTAAAACTGTTGAGTTTGTCAGGACGATTCAGCACGATTCGCGAAACACCGTCCGATACACTGTTTACGATGGTTTCAAAGCTCATACAAGTCTCCGTGAGTCTGGGTGAGACAGAGCTTAACCTTACTGATGTGGCTAATCCAGTGGTGGCGGCCGTTCTATCTGAATTGGCAGTGAATGAGAAGTTTTGCAGATCGAGATGTAAGCCGCTCGGTCGAAGCCGGCTGGCTTCGACCGAGGTGGGCGGTTTAGTCGAGTTCGTCCCAGCGAATTTCATCGCTCTTGGTCACACTGCCATCGAAGATGGTAAGGATCAGGGTGTCGATATTGCCCGTATCAGCATTCAACGAGACGAATGTGCTGTTCGCGCCTTCCATTTTCACTTCACCGATGGTGGGATTATTTTCTCCGACGCCTTGAAGTTCAAGTGGAGTCGTGATCTCGATTTTTCCCTTGATTTCGCTGCTCGATACCGTTGCGTCTATCGAATTCGTCCATGCCTGGGTGAGTTCATTGATGGTAGAGCGAAAGGTAAAATCCGCTAGGGTGCCTGTGTCTTTATCTTCGGTAAAAACCATTTTTTTGCCGCTGACGGTTGCGGTGACCGTATCTCCGTTTGTGGCGACATCCATCGTCATGCTGCCGTCTATCGAGTTTGATTTGCCATCTTCTACAACAGTCAGATCATCGTAAGTTGCAGTGACATTGACATTTTTCCCATCCTCTGAAAATGAATTGATTTTCATCGTCACTTTGCCATTGCCCCGACTGGTGCTTGTGCCTTCGGTAAGAACGCAATCGTCGAACTCAATTGAGAAACTATCTCCCGCATCCAGCTCCTGATTGTTATTGGCATCCGTTGCGGCCAGCGTCATAGTGCCGGATTCGCAGTCCAGAGTCTGGCTTTGACTGGCTTTGCCAATCAATTTTCCTGATTTTGCCCAAAGAGAATTGACTGAAGCGGTCGCTGAATTGGATCCGTTGCCGCTCTGCAACAGATCGGTGGAATCGCGCTGATCATTAACAATCTCGGAAGCCGACATGCCCGTGGCGGCAATCTCACGGCCGTTATCCTGGGTGATGGCAACCGGCTCCGAATTTTCGTCGGAACTGTCGCCGCCTCCGCCTCCGCTGCTGCAGGCTGCGATCGAGACCAGTACGGAAGAAAAAAATACATAGATGAATCTGTTCATGTTTTCTGCCCTGAGCATTAGTTTGTTAATTCGATGGAATGATCAAAAGGCAAGCAAGAATAAATCCAGGTTTTCGCGTACACCCGGTTGGGTAATATCAATACACTCACTTTCCGGGTCGACTGGTTTTATTTCTTGAGAATTCGCATTTACAGATAATAGCTGCGTTGTTCGTTTGCCGGCTTTCTGAAAATCACCAGTAACATCAGTGCCAGGAGGGCGCCGACGACGGCTGCGGCCGGAACCGGTACGACGAGTTTGAATAAATAGGCCAGCGCCGATAATGCCAGGCTGCCCAGGGTAGCCACCAGGATATTCGCCAGGCGGGCCTTGAGGACTTTGGTACGGCTGAACATGGACGAAGTAAACCCGATTGCCATACCGATAAGTGCGGACAAGATAAAGTTTTCCATAAGCTTTTCTCCCCGTTCTGTCAGTTCAATCTATGCCTCCAGGGTCAGTAGAGCAGGGGGCTTTCTTATTCTTGGTTTTGGTTTTACTCTCAAGAGGCGATAGTCGGTAAATATTTAGCAACTAATTCAACAATAAGCAATAAGAAAATGGAATTTCCGGATTACAATATTTTCCAATGTGCGTTTAAAAGAGATCTCGGACATGCTCTCGGAAAATGCCTGATATTGCACCGCAATATCAGGCATTGGCCAGGGGCCTGTCACTCTGCAGGAGCTTGTGAACTTCATTAACGGCCAGGGACAGCATGGCGTAGTCAATCGCACTGCTGGCCTTGAGCTCCGATATCAAATCCGAATACTGCGCTGCCGCGTCGTTGTTCTGTGCCCATTTTTCAACCATGGATGCAGCATTCTTTATCGGCTTGATCTGCTTGATCACCTCAGCGGTCAGGTGTCTTTGCTGATAGTGCAGATCGCTGCGCAGACTGGACTTCGCCAGAGCATGCCAGCGGTTGCGTACGCGGACCTCGGCTATTTGATCACGCAGCCACTGCAATTCAAGATAAGCACCCAATTCGAAGTAAATCGATGCGACCTGAGCCATAGGCCGATCCAGCGTTTTGCTGATTTCAACTATATCCAGTGAAGAGGACAAGGGCACCACTTTGGCCGCACGCGCGGCCAGTTTTTCGGGAACCTTGGCTTTGACAAAGTACTTGATTCTGGCGCTGTGGCTTTGCTTGTTTATCTTTGCCAGACTTTGCGGGAGACTATCGATCAGCTGGCTGATGGAGGGCTCGAAATAATCCACCAGGTCCTGGATCGGCTGGTCGCATCTGCGCGTGCGAATCAACCAGTGCAAGGTGCGTTCAACCAAACCGCGTACCAGAATATGCAGTTCCTGCTGTTTTGCATCGGAAACCTGATTATCCAGCGCTTCAATATCACACCAGATCTGGTTCATATGAAAAACATTGGTAACCACATCGAAGGCCTTACAAACATCTACCGGGTTGGCACTTAATTCATCTTCCATTCGAAAAACAAAGCTGGGCCCCAATCTGTTGACGACATCATTGACCAAATGTGTAGCGATAATCTCTCTGCGCAATCGATGACTTTCAACTGCGGACAGGTAGTTTTCCGAGAGGCGGGCAGGGAAGTAGCGGTATAAACGTGTATTCAGATAAGGATCGTCCGGTAGCTCGGATTTCATGACCGTATCGAATAAGGTCATTTTGGCGTAGGAAACCAGTACCGAGATTTCGGGTCTGACCATACCTTTCTGATCGGCGAGCCTGTCGGCTATTAATTCATGGTCGGGTAGAAACTCGATCGCACGATCCAGAAGGTTTTGCGACTCAAGGTGGCTCATAAAGCGAGAATGTTCTTCCATTAATGAGCCCGCTTGTGACGTAATCAGGCTGATACACTGAGTTTGCAGATAATTATCGGCCAACACCATTTCCGCCACTTCATCCGTCATATCGGCCAGTAACTGATTGCGTTGCTTGACCGTCATATCGCCGGCCTGCACCATTTGATCGAGGAGGATTTTGATATTGACTTCATGGTCGGAACAATCCACTCCGGCCGAGTTGTCCACAGCGTCGGTGTAGTTCGCACCGCCATTTTCGGCATATTCGATTCGGGCAAGCTGTGTAAAGCCAAGATTGCCACCCTCACCGACGACCTTGCAGCGCAGCTGGTTGGCGTCGACCCGTACCGAATCATTGGTTCGGTCACTGGCATCGTCATGGCTTTCGCTGCTGGCTTTTACATAGGTACCGATTCCGCCATTCCAGAACAGATCCACCGGAGCCTGCAAAATCTGATGGATTAATTCATTCGGGGTCAGACTCGTCGCCTTGATACCGAGCGCTTTACGCGCCTGTTCGCTCAAACTGATGGTTTTGGAACTCCTGGAATAAATGCCGCCACCGGTTGAGATCAGCGATTTGTCATAATCCTCCCAGCTTGAGCGAGGCAATTCGAACAACCTTTTTCGTTCACGAAAACCCTCCGCCGCGTTGGGTGTGGGATCGATAAATATATGCAAGTGATTAAATGCGGCAACCAGGCGGGTGTGCTTGGATAACAGCATGCCGTTACCGAATACGTCGCCCGACATATCACCAACGCCGATAGCGGTAAATTCTGTGGTCTGGATATCGCGCCCCAGTTCACGGAAATGGCGCTTGACCGATTCCCATGCCCCACGCGCCGTGATACCCATTTTCTTATGGTCATAGCCCACGGATCCGCCCGATGCAAAGGCGTCACCCAGCCAGAAGTTGTATTCTCCGGCAACGCCGTTGGCGACATCGGAAAAGGTAGCAGTGCCTTTGTCAGCCGCCACAACCAGATAGGGGTCATCCTCGTCATAGCGCACAACGCTATCGGGAGGAATGACTTCTGCGCCCTCAAGATTGTCGGTCAGATCGAGCAATCCGCGCAGAAATGTCTGGTAGCAATATACCACTTCCTTCATGACTTCATCGCGGCCGGCACCCTCGGGTTGTCTTTTGACAAAAAAGCCGCCTTTGGATCCGACCGGTACAATAACCGCGTTTTTCACCGTCTGCGCCTTAACCAGGCCCAACACTTCGGTACGGAAATCCTCGCGTCTGTCTGACCATCGCAAACCGCCTCTTGCAACTTTGCCGCCGCGCAGATGGACACCCTCAACCCGTGGTGAATACACGAAAATATCAAACAGTGTCCGCGGTTTCGGCATATCGTTAATCAGTTCAGGCTTGAGTTTGTAGGACACATAAGGCAGATGATGTCCGTCCTTGTCCTTGCGATAGTAATTCGTCCTCATTGTTGCCTGAATCAGGTTAATAAACGCATGCAGAATCCGGTCTTCGTCCAGACTGGATACAGCCTGCAGCTGATGTTCCATCTGTTCCAGTAATTCAGCGGTTTTTTTCTCGCTGGATTTTCGCAGGGCAGGATCGAACCGGGCTTCGAACAGGCGGACAATATTGCCGGTAATCGCGGCGTTTTTTACCAGGCTTTCAATCATATAACTTTGCGAGAAGGGTACTCGGATTTGCGAAAGATACTTGCAGTAGCTGCGCAATATCACCGCTTGCCGCCAGGTAAGATCCGCATCCAGGACCAGGCGGTTAAATCCGTCATCTTCAATTTCACCTTTCCAGATGCGTAAAAAAGCATCCTTGAATTTCTCTCCACTGACATCGGGATCGATTTCCAGATCGCCGGCGTGATGCGCGGTGAATTCATGTATCCACACCGAGTCGCCCTCCTTGCGGCTCAATTCATAGGGTCTTTCATGATCGACTTTTAAACCCATATGCTCGATAACCGGTATAACATCCGACAGTGCAATGTACCTTCCGGAAGTAAATAACTTGGATTTAACCTGGTTTTTAGCCGCAACGACCGGCCGGTAAAAACTGATGGCGGGGCCGTTTTTCTCGCTGAGACCCTCGATGTGCTCTATGTCAATACAAGCATTGCGGGGCGAGAAATCTTCCTTGTAGTTACCCGGAATACCGGCATGGTATCGCTTATACAATGCATTGGCTCGCTCCTCCCCAAAGTACTCCCGCAGGGCATCGTGAAATCCGTCATCCCAGGAACGCGCGGCATTCACTATGGCTTTTTCGATCTCTCGCCAATCGGGTTCGTCCGTATGATCCTCCGCCAGCTGTACAATATAGTGAATTCTTGCCAGAGCGGATTCAGAGGAAAATTCGATATTAAATTCACCGGTGTCCCCGTTTAGCTGTTCCAGAAGAATGTTCTGTATTTTGATTCTTAAATCGCGGTGATAGATTTCCCGGGGTATGTACACCAGGCAATCACAAAATCGTTCATACTTGTCCAGTGCGCCGAACAGGCGGATTTGTTTGCGTTCCTGTAGTTGCAGTATTCCCTGGGCGATGGACAAAATCACAGAATCGTCGGTTTGGAATAAGGTGTCCCGAGGGAAGGTTTCCAGGATATTTTGCAAGGCCCGGGCCGCGTGGGAGCCTTGCTTATGGCAGGAAAGCTGTAAAACATTTTGAATTTTTTGCCGCAGCCAGGGAATATCGGCGCCACTCGTGTTGTAAACGGTTGAGGTGAACAGCCCGATAAAGCAACGTTTGCCGTTGATCCCGTTATCGTTGTCGTAATTCGGGATGGAAATTAAATCCAGGTGATCCGAGCGGTGCAGTGGGGCACGGACACTGGTTTTAGTCACGCTGAGGATTTCTTCGGAGCGGACATATGCCTGCGATTTTCGCGGGATGAGTTGATCCAGTTTATAGGTTCGGCCTGAGGCCTCTTTGCGGCATAAGCCGAGTGCGGTTTCCTGCACAATCTTTAGTTGATTGTCCTGGTTGGCTGAATCGAGCAAAAATTCTGTGTATCCCAGAAATACAAAGCGGTGGCGCGTCAGCCAGTCAAGCAACTCGGCAGCTTCGAGTGTTTTCGGGTCGTCCGAGTCGCGCTCGTGCAGTTCTTTGGCGATGCTTTGCATCTTGTCTTGCATAGCCGGGCGATCCTCATACACACGGCGGGCATTGGCGATAATCGTGCTGACGCTTCGATGCAGTTCCTTCAAAGCGGCGCTATCGGTAATTCGATCGATTTGAAACTGCATGATTGACTCGGCGGTATAATCCCGGCTGCTTTCACCGCCCTCCGATAAGTCCAGTAACCGCCCCTTCTCGTCACGCCTGCTCTGCATAATGGGGTGAATAATCAGATGAATGGCGAGATCACGCTGTTTGAGATCCATTGAAATTGAATTAACCAGCATTGGCATATCATCGGAGACGACTTCGATAATGGTGTGAGTCGATTGCCAACCGTGATGTTCGAAGTCCGGATTGTAGACGCGGATCAGCGGTTCTCCGGGGGTTCGTTTTTGCATCAGCACCCAATGCGCCAGGGCGGCGCCCCGCAGGTCCATGGTTTTCAGATTCTCCAGATCTTCGATGGATACATCGTGGTAAAACATGTGCACGAATTGCTGTGCCTGTTCGAGCTTTTCTTTGGGCAAGTCTTTGCCCGCAATCAATTTCAGATTGCCAATAATCTCAAGAGCGTTGGTGGTACGGTCAATCATCTTCTTTCCTCCGGCCGGAGTGGTTTGTTCACCGTGGTGGGTTCGATCCGAAAATGGATTCTCGTTATTTTTTACCCAGACTATACATGATCCACATTCCATGTGTGGCAATAAAAAAAACAGAATTCCGCATCAGCGGAATTGATTCCATTGGATTCATTATGCAGTTCGAATCGTTTGGAACATTGTTCAACAACGACCAGGCTATGCATAAATCATGACAGGATTGCGTTATGTTGCGCTGAAGCAACTGCCTTTCAGGGTGGAAGTACCACAGTCAGTCAAAGGTTTCAGGCATTAAAGGATTTTAAGAGCTGCTGCGTCCTTTGCGCCGGTAATCGAGGCCCGAAGTGAGTGACCAGATGTGCGGAGGTGAGGGAGGCCAATTCTCCGGCCTGGCTAAAATCCATGCCATGCGTGATACCGTACAGAAAAGCGCCCGCGTACATATCGCCCGCGCCGTTGGTGTCGATCGGTTCAACCTTATGCGGTGGAATGTCGATCATTCGCTTTCCATCGTAAAGCAAGGCACCATCGGCACCGCGGGTGATGGCAAATTGTTTGGCGAGAGTTTTAAGTGTCTGCACAACACTATTCATATCGGATGAATCGGAAATGATTTCGGCCTCCGCCTGGTTGCAGAATAATAAATCCAGATCGTCGCCGGCCATCTCCAATAATCCCTCCCGAAAGAACTTTGCGATATTGGGGTCGGACAGTGTCAATGCGGTTGACACTTCGGCTTCCTTGGCGATTTTTCCCGCGGCTATGGCAGCCTGTTTACTGCCTTCCGCCGTGACCAGATAGCCTTCCAGGTACACATAGTCGGAAAGGGAAATCGCCTCAGGATTGATATCGTTGTGATTGATATCGCCGGTTATTCCAAGAAAGGTATTCATGGTTCGATCGGCGTCGGGAGTGACCATCACCAGGCATTTACCGGTGATACCCGGCTCCCGTTCATGATCCAAAGCGCTGCTCTCTACGCCGCACCCCTGTAGATCCTCAAGATAGAAGCTGCCGCTTTCATCATTTCCCACCTTGCAGGAATAATAGGCTTTACCGCCCAGTTGAGCCAATGCGATCACTGTATTCGCCGCGGAACCTCCACAGGCGCGTTTGTGATGAAAACCGGCCAATTGATCCGACAGTTCATGGTGGCGATGCTCATCAATCAGCGTCATTACACCTTTTTCAATATTGAGTTCCGACAAAACCGATTCTTCGATTTCATACTCCATATCGACCAGAGCATTTCCGACTCCGTAAACCTGGTAGCGGCCCATATTTATCTCCAACTAATCTCAATTCGCGCGCATTATCTACGCGGACAGCTATTAAAACAAATCGTTGTGCAGAATTCGGACCATGACATGGCAGTGTATGCTTTTGATCACGGGATCCACTTTACATTGGCAGTGTCCCCTATACGGGTTAAAATCCCGTGTTTTGTTAACGCCGGTCGGCGTGATTTTTCAGGAAGTAATAAAATGCGAACACATTTTTGCGGCGCGGTGAATACCACTGATCTGGATCAGCAAGTTGTCGTGAGTGGCTGGGTCCACCGGCGCCGCGATCACGGCGGTGTTATTTTTGTCGATTTGCGTGATCATTACGGACTGGTACAGATTGTGTTCGATCCCGATCGTGAATCCATGTTTCAAACGGCGGAGCATATACGAAATGAATATGTGTTACAGGTGACAGGCATAGTTCGGCACCGACCCGCGGGTACCGTCAATGAAAATCTGGCAACCGGACAAATTGAAATACTCGCCACTGATTTGGTCGTGTTGAATAAGGCCGATACACCGCCGTTTCAGCTGGATGATCCGGATGTCCACGAAGAAAATCGACTGAAATACCGCTATATCGATTTGCGTCGGCCACAAATGCAGCAACGCATGCGTATGCGTTCTTCCGTCATTGCCCGCTTGCGGCGGTATCTCGATAACCATGAGTTTATTGAAGTCGATACCCCGATTCTGACCCGTGCAACGCCTGAAGGGGCACGGGATTACCTGGTTCCGAGCCGCACGCACAGCGGTGAATTTTTCGCTCTGCCTCAATCCCCGCAGCTTTTTAAACAGTTGTTAATGATGGGCGGAATAGACCGTTACTATCAAATCGCCCGTTGTTTTCGAGACGAAGACTTACGTGCCGACCGGCAGCCGGAATTCTCCCAACTTGATATAGAAATGTCGTTTATGGATGAGAACGAGATTATGACGCTGATGGAACAGATGATCACCGAGTTGTTTCGCGAGGAACTGGAGATCGCTTTACCCAATCCTTTTCCCCGTATGACATACGAGGAAGCGATGCACAGGTTCGGGTCGGATAAACCGGATCTGAGAATCGCACTGGAATTTGTCGATCTGTCGGATGTTATGGCCAAAGTCGATTTTAAAGTTTTCTCCGGTCCTGCGAATAGCGATGACGGGCGGGTCGTGGCCCTGCGTTTGCCCCAGGGAGGGAAGCTGACACGTAAGGAAATCGACGGCTATACCGAATACGTCAGCCGGTACGGGGCTAAAGGGCTGGCCTATATCAAAGTCAATGAAACCGCCAAAGGCCGGGAAGGCTTGCAGTCTCCCATAGTGAAATTTTTTGATGACGAGGTTGTAAAGACCATTCTGCAGAGAACGCAAGCCGCCAACGGGGATCTGATCTTTTTCGGCGCTGACAGCAGCAAGATCGTCAATGAGTCCATAGGTGCCTTGCGGGTGAAGCTTGGCCACGACATGCAAATAGTGGAGCATGGCTGGAAGCCGTTATGGGTAGTCGATTTTCCCATGTTTGAATGGGATGAAAATGAAAAACGCTGGTCCGCTTTGCATCATCCTTTTACCGCGCCTTCAGTGGCTTCACCGGAAGAATTGGAAGCCAATCCCGGAAACAGTCTCTCCCGTGCCTATGATATGGTACTCAATGGAACCGAACTCGGTGGTGGATCAATTCGTGTTCATGATATGTCCATGCAGCAGACCTGTCTTCGAATACTGGGCATAGGAGAAGAAGAAGCTGACGAAAAATTCGGGTTTTTACTCAATGCACTGCGATACGGAGCACCGCCGCATGGCGGGCTGGCCTTTGGACTGGACCGCCTGATCATGCTGATGACAGGATCCGGATCCATAAGGGATGTTATGGCGTTTCCAAAAACGCAGACCGCCTCTTGTTTGTTGACCAGCGCGCCGAGCATCGTTTCGGAAGCACAATTAAGAGAACTTTCGCTGAGAATCCGCAGGCCGCATGTTGATTCGCAACCCTAGCTTTATTGTTTAAGAGTCTTTTAAGTCAATCTATGCAGAAACAAGACAGCAAGCGACAACACGGCAGTGAAACTGTGATCCTGGTGCACGGAATCTGGATGCACGGTTTGTTGCTAAACTGGCTTGCCAAGCAGCTCAGGAAACAGGGATATGGTGTCATCCGTTTTTCCTACCGCTCACTGTCTCAAACGCCAGCGGAAAGTGCCGACCGGCTGGCCACCGTTGTCGATTCAGTTAAAACTCCGGTAGTTCATTTGGTGGGTCATAGCCTCGGCGGCATAATACTGCTTCATCTGATGGATCGTCAGACCCGTTTGAAGCCCGGGCGGGTCGTACTCTTGGGATCGCCGGTCAAAGGCAGCCTCGTCGCCGCCAATATCATGCGTATACCGGTTTTAAGAAATCTGTTGCTGGGGAAGAGTATTTACCAGGGCCTGGTCGGTGGCGTACCCGGGTTCTCCGGGCAAAGAGAACTGGGCGTGATTTGCGGTAACAAACCCTACGGCGTGGGGCGGTTGTTCACCCTTGGCGGACAACCCAATGATGGCACAGTCTATGTTCGGGAAACCAAACTGGCAATGGCCAGGGATCATATAGAACTTAATGTCACTCATACTTCCATGGTATTTTCCCGCCAGGTCGCGAAACAAATCGGCTGTTTTCTGGAGAACGGGAGTTTTTGTAAATTCGAGAGGAAACATGGCGGGTCATAGCAAGTGGGCTAATATTCAACATCGTAAAAAAGCGCAGGATGCCAAGCGCGGGAAGCTTTTCACCAAGCTGATCCGTGAAATTACGGTGGCCGCGAAAATGGGGGGGTCGGATCCGGGATCCAATCCGCGTCTGCGTTTGGCCGTAGATAAAGCCTTAGGCGGGAATATGCCCAAAGATACCGTCGAACGCGCGATCAAACGCGGCGCCGGCGAGCTTGAAGGCGTTGTCTATGAAGAAATCCGCTATGAAGGTTATGCAACGGCCGGCGTTGCTATCATGGTTGACTGTATGACCGACAATCGTAATCGTACCGTGGCCGAAGTCCGGCACGCATTTACCAAGTATGGCGGCAATATGGGGACAGACGGTTCCGTATCCTATCTTTTCGAGAAAATCGGTGTTTTAAACTATGCAGCCGGAACCGACGAAGATACGGTAATGGAGGCAGCACTGGAAGCCGGTGCGGAGGATGTGATTACCGGGGACGACGGGTCCGTTGAAGTAACCACGACTCCGGACGGTTTTGTCGATATCAAAGAGGCCATGATCTTGGCCGGCCTGGAACCGGAACATGCCGAAGTGACGATGCGGGCGTCCAACGAAGTTTCGCTCGATAAAGAACAGTCCGAGAAATTGTTGAAACTGATCGACGTACTGGAAGATCTGGACGATGTGCAGGCAGTGTATTCAAATGCCGATTTTCCGGACGATGCGTTTGATCAGGATTGAAATTAAACGAGTGGCAGCCTTTTGATTCGTGTAGTTGGCATAGACCCGGGTTCGGTGATTACCGGATTCGGCATCATTGAAACCGACGGGATTCGAAACTTTCATCTTGATCATGGGCATATTCGGGTCGAAGGGGAGGATTTACCCGAAAAGCTCGGATACATCTATTTTAAGATCACAGAGCTTGTAGAGAAGTGGCAGCCCGAGGAGGCGGGAATCGAGCAGGTCTTTATGAGCAATAATGCAATGTCGGCTCTTAAACTCGGACAAGCGAGAGGAGCGGCAATTTGTGCAATGGTACACAAGGGTGTAAAAGTCAGTGAATATACGCCCCGACTGGTAAAACAGGCCGTGGTGGGCAGCGGCGCTGCCAGTAAAGAACAAGTACAACATATGATCAAAACGCTGTTGAATACTGAAGGAAAGATGCAGGCGGATGCCGCGGATGCGTTGGCGATTGCGGTCTGTCACAGCCACTCAAGAACAGGGGTTCATCTGAAAAGATCCGCTAACGGCAGAAAGAGATCCAGACGGCGATGATAGGGCGTCTTTGCGGCAGAATAATCGAGAAAGCACCGCCCTATTTATTGCTTGATGTACACGGCGTGGGATACGAAATCGAGTCGCCCATGTCCACATTTTACAAACTGCCGCTGAGCACGAATGAAAATGTCGTCCTTTTCACTCATTTGGTCGTGAGAGACGATGCGCATTTATTATTCGGTTTTGCCAGTCTGTCCGAGCGATCCTTGTTCCGTGCTTTAATTAAAGTCAATGGTGTTGGAGCAAAAATGGCACTGACGATTCTGTCCGGCATGGGCACGGAAGAGTTTTCCCTATGCATCCTGGCCGAAGACGTCGGTGCGCTGACGCGCTTGCCCGGTATCGGGAAGAAAACCGCGGAACGGCTGATTATCGAGATGAAAGATAAATTACCCGGGGATGCAGCACCGGACTTGCAATCCGTCGGAAATGCTCCGGTAAAAGGATTTTCCGGTACCGCCCTGAGTACCGAGTCCTCTCAGGCGCAGGCGGCGCTGACGGCATTGGGCTACAAACCTGCGGAGGCGACCAAAATGGTGGCCGCCGTTAAAGATGACGGATTGAGTACCGAGGAGATTATCAGGCAGGCGTTGCAGGCGACGATTAAGCAATAAATGATCAATTATACTATTTGCTGCTTTTTCTCCCGCTCCCGTACAGGCGTTTGGCGTTAGCCATGGCACGTCGATGAAACGGTGCGATTCCCAGACTCGTGATTTCATTCATCACCTTTCCCATCTGTATTGCATTCTCAAATGCCGCTGTTACGGGGTTAGTCCCCGAAAGCCAAAACATCCGCAAACAGGAAAAGGTCAGTTCCTGGTTCATCCGGATCGATTCAAGCAAAATACTGTTTATCGACTCGCTCATCGCCTGATATTTTTCCGTATTCATCCTGATCATTTCCTGCTGATCCCGCCGCGACGGCTTCAGGCCTGCTGTAGCGAGCCTGAACATTCTATGGCTTATAACCTGGGGTGCGGTAAACGCCAACTCCGAAAACTGCAGCGGGAGCGGTTTGTGTTTCTTGGTTTTTCTGTGCGTCATGATACTTCCAGTATGCGTCTGTATCTATCAATAGTAGGCTCAATCGGTAAAGATTCAACTGTGATGGTTTAATTATAAGGTTTCCGGTTTGTATTATTATTTGTCATCATCCATTTGCAGATTGCATGATGATAATTCCGCAGACTACAAGGATGCTTGAGAGGATCCGCCTTCGGATCAGTCCTTCATTAAAATAGAAAACGCCGATGAGAGTGGCGAATATAACGCTGCTCTCGCGAACAGCCGAAACTTGCGACATGGGTGCTTTCGACATGGCCCAGATGACCAGCCCATAAGCGCAGAGTGCAAAAACACCCCCCACCAGCCCCGCCCGCCAGCTTTGCCTGATCGCCGTTAACATTTGCCCCTGCCGAGCCCAGCTTACAAACAGAAAAAGCGGCAAAGAATCGAGAAAAAACAGCCATGCGATATAGGCGAATACATTATTGGAGAGTCTTCCGCCGGTTCCATCCAGTACTGTATAGGCAGCGATACTGACTCCCGTGAGTAGGGCGTAGAGTACGGGTTTTATTGATGCTGTGAAGCCGGTGCCTGAAAAGGCAAGGCTGATAATACCGACGCATACAAGCAGCACACCGGCATTGCCGAGCGGAGTCAGCGTTTCGCCGTTGTGCAAAAATGCACCGGCGGCCACCAGCGCGGGTGCAATACCGCGTGCAATGGGGTAGACCAGGGACAATTCGCCGTCCCTATAACCGCCTAAAAGACCGATATAGTAGACAGTATGTACCAGAATTGAACCGGCGAGATAGGGCCAGGAAGCCGGGTCGGGCATGCCGAGAAACGGCAATAACGATGCACTGCATAAACCCGCGGTAAGATTGATCAAGGCTAATCGGACCAGCGAGTCACCGGGAAGCTTGATGGCGGCATTCCACAAGGCGTGCAGCAGCGCAGCGCACAATACAATAAAAAGAACAGCGTTAGTCACTGAATAGCCGTTCGAATGGAAAACCGAAGTTCATGAGTTACTTACTGCAACAGGGATTTCAAAATGCTCACCATAAAATCATTATAGACCTGTCCGCTAATATCGCTCTCGCGGCGGCCATGGGGTATGATGATTTTTATACTGCAGCTGGAGCGCTCACCTTGTGGGAGCGAGGTGTCCTCGCGAAGGAATTCAGATGTATGCAGAATCGCTTCCAGGGCAAGCTCCTACGAGATGTTTGATTCGACCTCATCGGTTGGCCGATAAACCCAACCCTCGTAGGAGCTTGCCCCGCAAGCGAAAAGAGTCATGGCAAAAAAACTAGTTAAAACTGACCGTTTCTCCTTCGGGAATGGCCGGCAACTCGTGGGCTATACCTTTATGGCAATCAATGCAGGTCTTGCCCGCGTCAAAGCCTTCCTCGTGTTCGGCGCGACCGCGGCGGCCTTGTTTCACATAGTCCATGGAGTCGTAGTCATGACAGTTACGGCATTCGCGCGAATCAGTGTTTTCCATTGCCTTCCAGACATTTTTTGCCAGCTGATATCGCTTGGCTTCAAACTTTTCCGGCGTGTCGATCGATCCGAGCGCTTTGTGATATAGCTCGTTTGTAGCGCGGATTTTGCGGATGACTTTATGAATCCACTCTTTAGGTACATGGCAGTCGGGGCAGGTTGCTCTTACTCCGGTACGGTTGGAGTAATGCACGGTATTGCGGTATTCCTGGAACACATTCACTTCCATCTCATGGCAGGAGATACAAAACTCCTCGGTATTGGTCATTTCCATGGCCCAGTTAAAACCTCCCCAGAATACAATCCCGGCAATAAATGTCGCGATCAGTACTGTACCCAGAGAGTAGCCGGCAATCTTGATTTTCTGATTCTTATTCATGGCGTCGAGGTCTCCCACTCGTGATCAGTTCATACGCATTGAGTCAACAGGCTCGAAAGTGTTTTCTATCAACGGTTCGGCATCCGCCTGCGGCACATGGCATTGTGTACAGAAGTATCGGCGGGAAGATACGTTTGACAATATGGCGCCGTCACGGTTTTCGAAGTGTGTCTGACTGATTTTTGTTGCATTGTGCTTTTTGTATGTCTTCCAGCTGTGGCAACTGAGACATTTATTGCTTTTTACATTGATAATATAGTCTTCGGTTTTATGTGGAATCAGGGGCGGTTGCTGCAGATAGTCCCGGTTCAGAGGCTCCTGGTCTTTGATATAATCTATTACAGCAGGCATGCTGGAGTCGTCCGCAATGCCTTGCTCTCCCCGAAGTGATTGCACATCAGCCACCGCGGTAAGGGCCATGCCGATGGCACCGGCAAACAGTAAAACTAAGGATAAGGTGTATTTTTTCATGGTGAGACCTCTTGACTTTTATTTGGCCCGACCATTTCCGGGCTTTGATTCTTAAAACGGGTTGAAAATACAAATACGTCTTTCGCACAAACATCAATGCAGCGAGCGCAATTGGTGCATTGTGCGTCATTAATAACCGGGCCGAGTCCTTTCGCTTCGCCTTTCAGGGCGGGTCGTATAATCTGATGCTCCGGGCATACCGCGAAGCAATCCATGCAGTCATTGCATTGGTCGCGGTTTAGTGCATTGATGCGAAGAACGGAAAAACGTCCGATCAGAGAATAGAATGCGCCTACCGGGCAAAGATGACCGCACCAGGCCCTGCGGCTGATAAACAGATCAAGCAGGAAAATTGCAAGTATGATACCCCAGGCCATACCCAGACCGAATACCAATCCTCGGAACACCATGGAGACCGGGTTGATCAATTCCCAGGCGAGGGTTCCGCTGATAAAACTGATGGCCAGTATTGCCCCAAGAATCCAAAACCGGGTCTGCCGTGAAAAATGTGCACCACCCTTGATGTTGAATTTACGGCGCAGGTATTCAGCCGTATCAGTCACAATATTTACAGGGCACACCCAGCTGCAATAGGTACGGCCGCCCACCATCAGGTAGAAAGCCAATACTATGGCCACGCCAAGGATGCCGGTGATTTCAGGAATATGTCCGCTAAACAACATCTGTACGGTCACAAAGGGGTCGGTCAGCGGCAAAATGTTTAGCGTCACACTGGATGCGAGGTTGCCTTTGACCAGCCAGATTCCGAACCATGGTCCGCCCAGAAACAGCAGCAATATGCCGAGTTGGCTCAGACGTCGTAAAATCAGCCATTTATTGGCGCGCAGCAAGCCTTTCTGGAATACAGCATCGGCACCGGGAAAATCACCCTTAAACATCACAAATCTCCTTTGCGATTCAGGGTATCGAGCGGATTAGTGGAAAAAGACGGTTCAGCCGCTTCCTCGATCAGGCCTTCACCGGCGTGGTCATACCGCATACCATCGGGCAAATTGTACTCGTGGGTTTTATCCGGTGAGACCAGCGCGCCACCGGCTTTGTCTTTCTCTTCCCAGCCAAGCCTGTAGTGCTTCCCGAGCTGGCCTTTTGCCAGATGAATCGGCATCACTTTGATTGCTGCCTCATCGAGAATACAGGCTTTTTCGCATTTGCCGCATCCGGTGCAGGCATCGGAATGGACCTTGGGTGCAAATACCGCGTGTTTGCCGCTGCGTTCATTGTGTTTATAATCCAGCGTGATGGCTTTGCCTCTTACCGGGCATATATTAAAACACACTTCGCAACGAAGACCGTGGAAAGCGATACAGGCCTCCTGATCGATCAATACTGCAAGTCCCATACGGGATTCGTTGATATCGGTCAGATCATGATTCAATGCGCCTGACGGACAGGCCTTGACGCAGGGAATGTCGTCACACATTTCACATGGAATGTCACGCGCGACAAAGTAAGGCGTACCCAAAGCGACGTTTTCCCCGAGTTCGGCCAGTTTCAAGGTGTCGTAGGGACAATCGCGTACACAGAGCCCGCAACGGATGCAGGCTCCCAGAAACGCATCTTCTTCCAGTGCCCCGGGGGGGCGTACAGCCGTAGCGGGCAGAGCCTGGGATTTTCGCTGATACAAACCGATCCCCAGTGCGACAAGACTGACACCACAGGCCATGCGCAGATTCTCGGTGATCAATCTGCGCCTTGCCGGGTTAGCCGGATTGTCCTTGCTCTTATTCATTTGTCGCCATCGACTTCTTTAGTTACTGAATATCAGGCCTTCATCACCTTGACTGCGCACTTTTTGAAATCCGTTTCTTTGGACAGAGGATCGGTGGCATCCAGGGTAAGCTTGTTCACCAGCCGGCTGGCATCGAACCAGGGGATAAATACCAGACCTTTCGGCGGACGATTTCGGCCACGGGTTTCCACCCGGCAAACAATTTCACCACGGCGGCTGACGATTTTGGCAGCCATTCCGCGCTTTAAGCCGCGCTCTTTGGCATCGTCAGGGTGCATGTCGATCAAGGCGTCGGGAAATGCACGATACAACTCCGCTACGCGTCTTGTCATAGAGCCGGAATGCCAGTGCTCCAGAATACGGCCGGTTGACAGCCACAGATCATATTCCTGATCGGGCGACTCTGCGGCCGGTTCATAGGGTGCGAAAATGATATTGGCGCGGCCGTCCTTCTTACCGTAGAACTGTACGCCCTTGCCTTTTTCAACAAAGGGATCATAACCTTCGCGGTAACGCCATAGCGTTTCCTTGCCGTCCACCACCGGCCAACGTAAACCACGGGATTGGTGGTAGGCGTCAAATTCACCCAGATCGTGACCTTTCTTCGGACCTTCGAGTCCGAAGACACGGTATTCCTCGTACAGACCTTTTTGCAGGTAAAAACCGAAGTCCTCCATCTCGTGGTTACCGTAAACATTACCACGCTCGTCTGTAACTTCCTGTTTCGGATATTTGTTGACCTCGCCGTTTTCGAAGAGTACCTCGTAAAGTGTACGGCCTGCATAATCGGCGTTTTTCGCAATCAGCTCTTTCGGCCAGACATCCTCCATCTTGAAGTACTTGGAGAATTCAACCAGCTGCCAGAGGTCGGATTTTGATTCGCCCGGTGCCTGAATCTGCTCCCGCCAGAATTGCGTTCTGCGCTCTGCGTTGCCGTAGGCACCTTCTTTTTCCGTCCACATGGCCGTGGGCAAAATCAGATCCGCGGCGACGGCGGAAAGAGTCGGGTAGGGATCGGAGACGACAACAAAGCTGTCCGGATTGCGCCATCCCGGATAGGTTTCCTCGTTCATATTGGGCGCGGCTTGCATATTGTTATTGCACATAACCCAATAGCAATTGAGTTTGCCGTCTTTCAGCATGCGGCTTTGCAATACGGCATGATAACCGACTTTGCCGTTCAGGGTGCCTTCGGGCAGTTTCCAGACCTTCTCGGAAAAGGCACGGTGCCCGGGGTTTGCCACAACCAGATCCGCCGGCAGGCGATGTGCGAATGTGCCGACCTCACGGGCGGTTCCACAGGCTGACGGCTGACCGGTTAGCGAAAAGGGGCTATTGCCGGGTTCTGATATCTTACCGGTCAATAAATGGACATTGTACAAGAGCCCGTTAACCCACACGCCCCGGGTATGCTGGTTAAAACCCATGGTCCAGTAAGAGGTCACCTTGCGGTTCGGATCAGCGTAGGTTTTTGCCAGGCGCTCCAGCTTCTCTTTCGCGACACCCGACAGCTCCGAAACATATTCGAGTGTATAAGGCTCAACGGATTTCTTGTATTCTTCAAAATCAATCTTGCTGAGCTTGCCCTTACCCGCGTTCTTGGCTTTTTGCTCCAGCGGGTGTTCGGGCCTGAGGCCGTAGCCTATGTCGGTCGGGGTTTTGGTGAAATTGACATGCTCGTTGACAAAATCCCAGTTGACGGCATCGTTTTGAATAATGTAGTTGGCAATGTAGTTCAGAATCGCCAGATCGGTTTGCGGTGTAAAAATGATATCGTTATCGGACAGCTCGTAGCTACGGTGTTCAAAAGTGGATAATACGTGAACTTCGCAGCCGGGTTTGGTAAGGCGTGTGTCGGTCAGCCGGGACCAGAGTATCGGGTGCATCTCCGCCATATTCGAACCCCAGAGCACGAAGGAGTCGGCGTGTTCCAGATCATCGTAACAGCCCATGGGTTCGTCGGAACCGAATGCCCGTATAAATGCGCCTACAGCAGAGGCCATGCAGTGACGGGCATTGGGATCGATATTGTTGGACCGGAATCCGGCCTTGTAAAGTTTCGATGCGGCGTAGCCTTCCCATACCGTCCACTGGCCTGAGCCGAACATGCCGACACTGGATGTCATTTTATCTACCGGTTTGCCCTGATTGCTTTCCATATCCCTGGTCAGTGCCGCTTTCCATTTTTCCGCCATAATGCCGAAGGCTTCGTCCCAGGAGACGGGTTCAAAATCACCTTCCTTGTCAAACTTTCCATCCTTTTTACGCAACAAAGGCTGGGTCAGGCGATCCTGTCCGTACATGATCTTGGATAAAAAGTAACCTTTAATACAGTTCAGGCCACGGTTAACCGGTGCATCCGGATCGCCTTGCGAAGCTACCGCGCGGCCGTCCTTTACGCCGAGCAGTACGGAACAGCCGGTGCCGCAAAACCGGCAGGGTGCCTTATCCCATCGGATACTGCTGTCCGCAGCCAATGCTTGTTTGACACCCGGTAGGGTAATACCAGCGGCTGCAGCGGTTGCTGCCACCGCGTTGGTTTTAATAAATTCGCGCCTTGTCTGTTTCATTGTGACAGCTCCTGTTCGTTTTCTTCGGATTCTGAGTGTTGATAAATCAGTGCAGTGGATATTACGCCTTCGACATCGCCGAGACTCCGGACCCGCTCTATACAGCGGCTGCTGGTTGCCTCTTCAACGGTAACAACCAGCTTGCCTTCTTTGCTGGCATGGACCTCCACGCCTGAGAGTGCATTGAGTGAGTTTTCGACCACCGACAGCTTTTCCGGACGGGTCATTACCAGAACACCGCAGATATTGTGTTCGGTCATTGGACGGTCTCCATATGAATTGCGTTTTC
This sequence comes from Granulosicoccaceae bacterium, assembly GCA_965222695.1. Taxonomy (GTDB): domain Bacteria; phylum Pseudomonadota; class Gammaproteobacteria; order Granulosicoccales; family Granulosicoccaceae; genus UBA7957. The sequence continues at coordinate 274,382 of OZ244967.1, forward strand.
CGGGCAGACGGCAACACAAAATCCGCAGCCATTGCAGGGCTCAGCATCGACTGTGGCTTGGGCGCGTCCTCCGGTCATTAATTGAAATCTGATAGCTCTGGCCTCGCAGTTATCGCCGCAGGCTCTGCAGACAATACCTCTGGCGGAGAGACACTTTTCCCCGATACCGGCAATCATTTGCCAGGGTTGGTTTAGGGACTGATCAAAGGCCGGATACGGGCAGGCGTCTTTACAGCTGCCACAGAAAGTGCAGCCTCCCTCGGAAAAATCAATCTCCGGGTAACCGCCGTCGCCGCGTTTGATAATTTGTTCTTCGCAGGCTTTGATACAGTCATCACACCGTTCGCAAACGTCGAGAAAATTTACAGACGACCACGGTGGACGAGTCACGCCATCGCTAGGCTTGAATCTGGCGCGTAAAAACGCACGCCGTGAAACAGGGGCGGAACTCATCGGTGGACTCCGGTTATCAGGAGCGAAAGCATCTCTCTCTAACAGTATGGCGCAGAGTAATCGGCTACCCAAACCGGGACATTGACCTAAATCAAGGATTTAGTAAGGTAAAGAAAAGGCTTATTAACGTTGATCGAAGTCCACCACAACTTCATCCGAAAGCGGGTGAGCCTGGCAGGTTAAAATGTATCCAGCTTCGATCTCGTGCGCTTCCAGGCCGTGAGTGATATCCATATCCACATCGCCCTTGACCAGCTTTGCTTTACAAGTGGAGCAAACACCGGCTTTACAGGCGTATGGCAATTCCATGCCGTTGTGAATCCCGGCATCCAGAATATTCTCGCCGACTGTGGCCAGATCGAATTGAATGGCACGAGCATCGGAAACCACGGTCACCTTGCTGAGCTTGTCCTCACCGAATTCCGCGATACGTTTTTGGGATTTTTCCAGTATGGTTTTGGAATCGGCGGACGAATTGGCAAACAATTCGTAGTGGATTCGTGAGTCCTCGAAGCCCTGTTCGCGGAATCCCCTGGAGACTTCCGACATCATCGCCTCCGGGCCACAGATAAAAACATCGTCCGTGTTACGGATGTCGATAAGCTTTGAACGCACAAGGGCGGCTCCTTTTTTATTATCGATGATGCCGTTGAGAACATCGGCACCCTGGTCTTCGTAATCCATAATATTGATCCAGTGAAACCGGTTCATATAACGGTTTTTGACAAAGCTGAGTTCTTCCTTAAACATGACGGAATTACTGCGCCGGTTGCCGTAAATCAAGGTGACCCGGCTTTGCGGTTCTTCACCAAGAATGGTTTTGATGATCGACAGTATAGGTGTGATACCGCTGCCCGCGGCTATGCACATATAGTTTTTCCTGTTTTGTGGATCCAGCCGGGTGTGAAAATTTCCCTGAGGGGGCAAGACTTCCAACACATCGCCCGCTTTAAAGTGATCGTTGGCATAATTGGAAAATTTCCCGTTTCGAACCCGTTTGATACCGACGCGCAGATCGTTGTCATGTATCCCGCAGCAGATAGAATAAGAACGGCGGACCTCTTCGCCGTCTATATCCGTTTTCAGCGTTAAAAACTGCCCCTGTATAAATTGAAAGGTCTGGCGCAATTCACCCGGTACTGCAAAGGATACGCAGATGGCGGTATCCGTTTCCGGCCGGACTTGGGCGATAGGAAGCTTGTAAAATTGAGTATCGGACATAGCTCAGACCTTATATATTTTTAAAAAAGTCGAATATTTCCCGGCACTGTCTGCAACTGAATATCGCTTTGCAGGCGGTGGAGCCGAATTCACTGATCAAGTGCGTATCATTGGAGCCGCAACGCGGGCATTCTATTGTGTCTTGCGGGATGGCTCCGCAATCACACTGATTGAGCGGCGGAGCGATTCCGTATTCGCGCAGCTTTCTCTTCCCTTCCGGAGACATCCATTCGCTGGACCAAGCAGGCGATAAGCGGCTGATGATTTCGATCCGCTCGTAGCCTGCGGCTTGCAGTTTCTCGGCTATATCCTGGCGCATGGTTTCCATTGCCGGGCAGCCCGAGTAGGTGGGTGTAATGGTGACAGTAACCTTATTATCTCTCTTTTCGATATTGCACAACACGCCGAGGTCCCACAGGCTGAGCACCGGAATTTCCGGATCGCAGACGGCATCCAGCAGCTCCCACAACTCCGGCACATCGGAGCCAAGCCTGTATTGTTCTCGCTCGTGCCAGCCTTGTGATAAAATCGGAATCGCCGTGTTTACCATTGCAAACCCGGATAAGCCCGGTGAACAGACTGCATCTGTGTCAGCAGATGCCCCAGGTTCTCCGTATGATAACCCTGCCGTCCTCCCCGGACCGCCCACTCGTCCCGGGGAATTTCGAGGGTTGCCGTTTTCAGAGTATCTGCAATTGCCGCTTCCCAGTCCGTCTGCAGAATCGCACAGTCAACGGCGATACCGGCTTTGATCAGAGACGATTCGAGTTCGTCCGGTTCGAATAGCTCATGGGTATAGCCCCATAACTGGTCCAGAGCCTCCTGCGTTTTTTCGTGACTTTCATCGGTACCGTCGCCCAGCCTGATGATCCAGTCTCGGCTGCGGCGCAAATGATAGCGGGTTTCCTTTTGTGCCTTAGCGGCAATGGCGGCCAGAGATTCGTCCTTCGACATGCACAGCCGCGGCAGATAGACCGTGTTGTAGGTGTCTACTATCAACTGCCTTACCATGGTATAGGCAAAATCACCGCGCGGCAGTTCGTTAATCAAATAGTTCCGAAATTCCCTTTGGTCACGGGTATAGGCAAAATCATCTTCCGTTTCGTCGCCTTGACTAAGCTCGGCTGCATAGCTGTAGTACATCCTGGCGCGTCCGATATAGTCCAGGGCCGTATTGGCCAGGGCAAGATCCTCTTCCAGAAAAGGGCCATTGCTGCACCATTCGGATAGTCTGTGTCCCAACACCAGGGAGTCGTCGCCGAGTCGCAGGGCATAGTTCAAAGTCGCATTATTCAATTCTGAGGTATTCATCTGAATGCTCGCAAGGGCTTACATATTGTCGACTTCATCCGGCAGCTGATAATACGTTGCCAGACGGTAGGGTTTGTCATCCGAAGGGTCAAAAAAACTTTCCTTGTCATCTTCCTGCGATGCGCAGATATCCTCGGATCTGACTACCCAGATACTCACCCCTTCGCTGCGGCGGGTGTAACAATCACGGGCATATTCCAGTGCCTGTTCGTGATCCTCGGCATGCAGGCTGCCGACATGTTTATGATCCAATCCGCGTTTTGAACGGACAAAGACCTCAAATAATTCAAGTTGCTTATCGCCTTGCATTGTACTGCCTCCGGTATTTGTGCCTGACTATGCCGCCTGGGTTCTGGCGCGTCGCTTTGCGTTATAGGCATTTACCGCCTCACGCACCCATGCGCCTTCTTCATGTGCCCGGATGTGGTGGGCGATGCGCTGGCGGTTGCAATGTCCGTTGCCTTTAATGACGTTGTAAAATTCTTCCCAGTCAATTTCGCCGTGATCATAGTGTCCGCGTGCTTCATTCCATTGAATTTCAGGGTCGGGATGTTGCAGCCCAAGAAACTCGATTTGCGGCACGGTCTGATCGATAAACTTTTGTCGCAGATCGTCGTTGGTTTCGCGTTTGATTTTCCAGGCCATGGATTTGGCCGAATGCGCGGATTCCGAGTCATGCGGCCCGAACATCATCAATGCAGGCCAGTAAAAGCGATTTAGTGCATCCTGAGCCATTTGCCGTTGCTCATCGCTGCCCCTGGCCAAAGTCAGCATCAACTCATAGCCCTGACGTTGATGGAAACTCTCTTCCTTGCAGATTCTGATCATGGCACGCGAATAAGGGCCGTAAGAGGTCCGCTGCAGTGATACCTGATTGACGATGGCCGCTCCGTCCACCAGCCAGCCGATTGCGCCGATATCGGCCCAGCTCTGCGTCGGGTAATTGAATATCGATGCATATTTCGCTTTGCCGGATTGCAATGCCTCGATCAACTCGTCCCGCGAAACGCCTAATGTTTCAGCAGAGCTGTATAAATAGAGTCCGTGCCCGCCTTCATCCTGCACCTTGGCCAGCAGCACCGCCTTGCGACGCAGCGAAGGCGCGCGGGTAATCCAGTTGCCTTCGGGTTGCATGCCGATCACCTCGGAGTGGGCATGTTGCGAAATCTGCCGAATAAGGTTTTTGCGATATTCTTCCGGCATCCAATCCTTAGGCTCGATTTTCTCTTCGGCATCGATTTTTTGGCAAAATCGGTTTTCCTGATCACGGCTCATAATGAGATACCTGCTGATAAAGCGATTTGTCTTTATGCTTAATATGATACAAAAATTACATATTATTGTCCATAATATGTATCATAAAAATTCTCTTAATCGAAATATTTTATTCATAAGAATGGCCATCCGGACAGAGTACTAATAGACTTACTAAAGAGAACGTTACTTAGAGCCTGTTCAAAATCTCTGCGCCTACTACGAATTCGCTGAGTTTGGCCAGATTTCCTCCTGATTTTATGCAGCACATCCGTGTGCTTTACCCCTAACGGGGCTTGCGTGCAAAACGCTCCTGGCGTTTTAGTCGTTGCGTAGAACCACTATGCGCCTCAAATCAGAATAAAATCTGACTCAAATCAGCGTATTCTCGCGACGACGCAGAGATATTGAACAGGCTCTTAGCCGCCAATCAGAATACAACACAATGAACAGGCTACAAGCTTATGATTTTTAACCTTGCCGACCGTAGAGTCGATATTCGAGGCAATGTCTACATTGCACCCACAGCGTCGGTCATAGGTTCGGTGATACTGCATCCGGATACCAGTGTCTGGTTTAGTGTCGTGATCCGCGCCGACAATGATGTGATTGAAATCGGCAAAGGCAGTAATATTCAGGATGGATCTGTCTTACACGTCGATCCCGGCTTTCCACTCCTTATCGGGTGCAATGTTACCGTAGGCCATAAAGTGATGTTGCATGGCTGCACCATAGGAGACGGCTCTTTAATCGGGATGAACGCAGTCGTCTTAAATGGCGCGACAATCGGTAAAGCCTGTTTGATCGGCGCAAATGCCTTGATCAAGGAAAATATGGAAGTGCCGGACGGGTCGTTGGTGCTTGGATCTCCCGGCAAAATTGTCCGCACCCTGGACCAGGAAATACAGGCAGAACTGTTGAAAGGAGCGGAACATTATGTGGAAAAGATTCCGTATTACCGAGAAAATCTGGTGAAACCGGAACAACCGGGCTGATTGCGTTGGTTGCAAAAACACACCGTAGGAGTGAGGCTTCCTCGCGAAGGATTTCGGATTCGGTGGACGATCGCTTGCAGGGCAAGCTCCTACGGGTTTGGTGGGTGTTTCCTTATTAATGCAACCGTTTACGACGCGTATAGGATGCGTGTTCGCCAAATAATGCAAGATAGTTACGGGCAAAATTGCTCGTATGGTAGAATCCCCACCGTGCAGCGAGATCGCCGATCGAAACATCATCGTAGGCCGGATCCAACAACGCATCCCGTACACAATAGAGTTTATGATTACGCACCCAGGCCATCGGGCTGATGCCACAGTAGTCTTTAAAACCATTTTGCAAAGTTCGCAGACTGACCCCCGAAACTTTAACCAGATCGATTACACAGATTTCGTTTATGGAATTGGCGATCACGTATTCCATTGCACGTTTGACGTGTTTCGGTTTATGGTTTTCATGACCGACTTTCACCGCTTCGGAATAATTGCTGGGCAGGCTGTCGATAAAAGTCAGGATAAGCTGTTCTTCGATTGCGCTTGAGGTGATTCCACGGGAAAATAATGAATTCGGGTTCTGCAACTCCTTGCAGATCGCGGACAACATTTCCCGCAGCACTATGGTCTCAGTGTCGGCCCAGTTGAATTTCCCGTCAAAAACGATGTTTTTATACAAGGGTGCATTGAAGTAATCCGTCAGATAGCGTTGCAGGGTGGTTTCCGGTACCCGCATGGTCATGGCGACCGTCTCGGGCAACCACTGCATGTCCAATTGCTGACCGGGAGAAATGATCACACCTTCTCCGCAACGAACATCAAACTTTCCTTTGGAACCGTTTTGGATAACACCCCCGCTCAGCGGCATTACCATATGGGCCGAGGTAAATACATCCGATGTGACGTTTAAAGCATCGCTGTGGACTATGCCCAGCACCTGTGCTTCCGTAAAGGCCACCCGGTTAACCTGAAATTTCGATCGCCCGTATTTCTTCCGGATCCGGATTTGCCGGGCTTCCATATGCTGGTTGATGGCCGATTGCAGATCGTGAGTATTATTGGTTTGGACCAAAGGCTGGCTGCTAAACGGGCAGTGCCGCGGTTTATGGCAAATATCAGCTGGCATTATGCTCTCCACCTCGGACCGGCATTATTATAGTATTGTGGGATTGCGAGATTTCCGGTTAATTTTGAGCCTCCGAACACTTCATTCTCGCTAAGGCAGTAAGATTAAAGTTGAGTTGTTCAGACACACACCGACAAATCTGCAGAAAATGCCCCTTTTTGTCAAGCCTCAAGGGTAATCCGTGGGTGGGACCGATGCTCGGCGGATTCGATCTCACCGATAATCGCTGCATCGGAATAGCCCGATTGTTGAAGTGCAGCCAGACATTGGGTTGCTTTTTGCTCGGGTACGCCGGCCAGCAGCCCGCCACTGGTTTGCGGATCGAACAGCAACGGATAGATTTCCAACCGGCTCCAATGCAAAGGTTCAGACAATGCGCTTGAGAAGCGCTCGTTTTTTGCATAGAGTGTACTGCGTATGCCTTGGTGGCTGAGTTTCAATGAGCCTGGCAAGGGCCGCACCTGAAGGGGGTCCAGGCGGCAATTGACGCTTGAAGCGAGCAACATTTCCGTCAGATGACCGATCAGTCCGAAACCAGTGATATCGGTCATGGCCGACGCTTCGAACGCTTTCACTATATCCGCCGCAGGTCCATTCGACACAAGCATAGTATCGATGCATGCGCCGACAGTCGGGCCACTGGCTCTAGCCCGCATATCGGCAGCCAGGATAACGCCGCTGCCTATGGCTTTAGTCAAAAGCAATTTGTCTCCGGCCTGCAATCCGCGCTTGTGCAGAGCCTGATCGGGTTTGATCAAACCGTTAATGACGAAGCCTGCGGAAATATCGGCTGCTTCCGACGTATGGCCTCCGGACAAGGTACAATTTGCCGCGTTCAGCATGTGTGCGCAGCCTTGCATCAATTGATTAAGGTCGCGCTGATGTATCCGATCGGCGGCGTAGGGTAAGGAGATCAAGGCCATGGCGGATTGAGGTTCTGCGCCCATAGCGTAGATATCGCTCAAAGCATGGTTGGCTGCTATTTGGGCAAAAATGTAGGGGTCTTCGATCATGCTGCGGATTTGATCAACGCTTTGTGCGATACAGTGGCCGTTCGGATCGATAATAGCCGCATCATCGGCGGCATCGAGACCGCAAAGCTGATCCGCTCGATGATGAACCCGCAGTGACTGCAGCGTAGTGCGAAGCAGATGGCTGGCAATTTTCCCACCGCATCCCGCGCAGCGGATTTGATGAGATGATCCGTCTTCGGTTTCTGAATCCAACAGCAAAGGTGTCACGGATTCGCCCTGCATGTCTTTTACCGCAGGCAGTTTACTGAACCGGTCCATAAAGCGTCTGTCGATTCGATCTTTCCAGTGCCACACCCACTTTCCGTGGAAGGCGAGATTTCCCTTGCTGGCAATGGCCGAACGCTCTCCGCATGCCAGAATACTTAAGAACCGTCGCTGGGGCATAAAGTGTTTCAATGGTCTTTGCAGCAGATATAGCTTGAGATTGTCCTTCAGCACAGGGCCGGCCCGGACCGCGAAGACACCGGCTTTCGGACGCGGAAAATCGATCTGAGAGGCGATATCTCCCGCGGCGAAAATGTTTGTATGACTAATGGATTGCAGATGAGAATTAACAGCAATAAATCCTCGTTCGTCGAGTTGTATTCCGCTGTCTTTGATCCATTGTGGCCCGACGGCATCGGTGCACCAGATAATTTCATCCGCTTTCAGGCTTTGCTTATTCGAGGACACTAAGGTGTTTTGCCGGACTTCGGCAACAGTGAAGTTATAGTGGATTTCAATATGCCTTTTCTCACACGCTTGCGCGGCCAGCTCTTTCACTTTTTGCTTATGCCCGTTAAGAATCTGACTATCGCGCACGATCCAGTGGAAGCGATGACGCTCGCCGGCGGTTTCTCGAAGAATCCTCAAGTGCATGGCAAGCAGAAGCTCGAACCCTCCCGCGCCGGCACCGACTACGGCAATATCGAGCGCATCGTCCTGCTCGCGCAGACTTTTCAGCAGGGCTGACCAGCGCTGATAAAACCGATGAATCGGTTTAACCGCAAGGGTAAAGTCTGAGGCACCAGGTACCTGCGCAAGGTTGGGTGTAGAGCCGGTATCGACAGATAATACATCGTATTCAATCGAAGGCCGGTCTTTGAGTATGACGCATGCAGTGTCGGCCTGAATTCCCTGTATTTCAGCCTGGATAAACCGTACCTTGGCCCAGCGGCAAAGACGGGATAGGTCGATATGCATCTCCTCATGTGAATAATGTCCCGATATCAGACCCGGAAGCATTCCGGAATAGGGCGTTAGTGCATCTCTGGAGATAAGCGTCAGGCGGACACCCGGCACCGGTCGCATACCCCAGGTGCGGATCACTATGGCATGTGCATGTCCGCCCCCAAGCAGAACAATATCGCGAAGTATCGGATTAGAGTGCATAAGTACGGGAAATGTCGGGGTGTTTTCCGTGCTCCGGGTTCACATCAAAACGGCTAAGATAGTCCAGTGTCCACTGTTCTATCTCAACCGCGGTTCCGCGGAACAGTACCTTGGCTGAACGTTTAGACAGTTGATAGTCATACATCGGGTCATAATATTCCTTGAGCAGGAGCCTGACAAAAGGGATGTAAGCGGCCAAATCACCATTGTCCCGATGCTGCTTGACCGCCGACTCGAGTAAATCTCTGGCTTTTCCGTAACGGTCACCGCCAAGGCGCTTGCGTATTCTGAATAGACTGTCCCGATGTTTTTCGGACAATAACTGCAGGGCACGATCCCGTGGGTACAGGCGCTCCAGATTCCGCAGCAAGGAAGCTACATAGTCCCGGATGGCAATCTCGCACCGTTGCTTCAGTGTGCTTTCCAGTAATACAAGTGGCGAGTCCAGCATTTTATTCCACAATACGGAGGGGAGACTGATGCGGCCGATCAGGCGCCCTTCGCCCTCAATAAATACAGGAGCTGTATTTTTGTGACACAGCTTCAGCAGTTCGATCGACAATGCGTTTTCAAAGTCAATGGGAGCAGGTTGCGCTTCGAGCAGGCCTCCGAAACTCGACCCCCGGTGATTGGCCAGCCCTTCCAGATCTATCATGCGCTTTAAGCGATGGAGTAAAATGGTTTTCCCCGTACCCGTTCTGCCGCTGATCAGCACCAATGGGGTCATAGCGATATTGTTGTCAAAACTCTCGATTAAATACCTGCGCATGGCTTTATATCCACCCTTGACATAGGGATAATGAACGCCGGCTTCCATCATCCAGTCCTGGGTAATTCTCGATCTTAGCCCACCGCGGAAGCAATAGAGAACGCCGTCCGGATGCTCGCGAGCAAATTCGGACCATTTGCGGATACGTTGCTCCCGAATCTCTGCAGTGATCAGTTTTCCGCCCAGCTCTATCGCTGCCTGTTGTCCAGCCTGCTTGTAGCGAATACCGACTTGACGCCGCTCTTCATCAATCATCAGAGGAAGATTGGTAGCACAGGGAAAGGCACCTCGGTGATACTCCACAGGCGCTCGGGTGTCGATCAAAGGAATATCCTGGAGAAAAAGCGTTTTATAATCGTCTGTCACTAAGCGCGTCATAATGGCTTAGTTTAACTGAAATACATCAAACCGCCATGATCGCAGGTATTGATTTCACCGAATCACCCAAGCTCACCTCCCCGTAGGAGCTTGCCCTGCAAGCGATACCGTATCGGTTCGGATTTTCTCGCGAGGGAGCCTCGCTCCTACGGGGTGTATGATGCCGGATCAACCCTCCGCCGTAAGAGCTTGCCCTGCAAGCGAAAGCACGCTGATATGATTTATATGGCGTGATCCGATCCAAGTGCCCGGCCGTGTAAAAAGCCCTTTCTTATGATATGGTGCCAAGCCGGTGTTTTTAATAACTGAGAATCACTTAATTCTTGGTATTTCTCAACGTTTGGAGGGAAATCGCACATGGCTCAATACGTCATTGTTTATCTGGGCGGCAATCAACCGTCCAGTCCGGAAGAGGGTAAGCAACATTTCGCCAAATATATGGATTGGCTGAATTCCCTGGGCGATGCGGCGATCAGTCCTGCCAATCCGCTTAAGAGCACGGCTACCGTCAATCCCGACGGCAGTGTGAGCGAAGGAGGCACTACCACCATGTCCGGTTATACGATTATTGAAGCGGATTCCATGGATGCGGCGCTTTCCGTCGCTAAAGCCTGCCCTTTTCTGGATATAGGCGGTTCGCTGGAGGTGTCAGAGTTGGCGGAAATGCCGGGGCAGAAATAACCGTCTGACAGCCGTGCCTGGAGCTATAAACCAGCTAATTGCGATTAAGGTTTTTCTCTCCGGTCCGCAGCATCTTTGATCAACGCAGCCAGGCGATAAAATCCGTGTACCATCCTGGTATAAGGCATAAGTAGAAAAAAAGCCAGTACACTGCCCAGATGAGCCGCCAGCAGTGGCACTAACGCGGCGCTGTCACGCAACCAATAAAGTAAAAGTCCGCTGAAACTGACCAGAAACAGAAGGGAGATAAATCCCATTTCTCCGCTCCACGCAGCTTTTGCACCAAGTGCCTTGTCGGCGTTTAGTTTCAACAAAGCTAATCCAGAGGTACCGGCGCAAAGAAGAAGGCCTCCGCTCATGCCGAGCAATTTCGGCAGGGACCAGAAGCTATAGGGCGCTGGCATATCGAGTAGATAGTGCATAAGCGTTGCGACCGAAGTAGCGGCAAAACAAAGCAAAAATCCGTACAAGGTGACGTGATGCAACCATCGTCGCATCTGTGAGAAGCGGTCTTCATCTTCGAAATTGCAGCCCTCGCCATGGCCGCCACTGAGGTTATGCAGCGTTGCCGCAGAGGCCATGGCTGTTTTGATATCGCCGGCTTCGATTGTCTTTCCACCGATTGATCTCCAGTAGCGTTTCAGGCTTATACTCATGGCCGCAAGGGGAAATAAAAACGCAGGCAGAAAAATGCTGATTAAGGTCTGATGAGAGAGTACTCCGTAAAACCCGTCTCCCTGAGCAGGGCTGAACAGCATGATCGCAATCGTTAACAAGGCAATGCCGGCGGTTAATGCAAATGCAATTGCGGTACCGCTGTGCTGAAAGGTGGTGCCCAGTGATGAAGGAAAAGTGTGTTCCCGCCATCCCCGATCTCTGACTTCGGCAAGCGCGGCGGGGATGTTCAGGGAAAACTCATGTGGCTCAACATACTGGCATGCATAGTAACAACCCCGGCAGTTATGACATAAATCGGCGAAAAGCTTGATTTCTCCATCGGAAAATATTCGGCGGCTGTGCACCGCGGGAAATACCGCGCAAAAGCTTTCGCAATAACGGCAGGCATTGCAGATTTCCAACTGGCGGCGTGCCTCATCAACGGCATTATCGTACATATCGACTTGCCTCGATTCCGGCGATCCGGCCAAACACCGTGCCGATCGTCATTCCTATACCCGCCAGATAGCCTCGGCCCAGAATCGATCCAGCCATGGTCTCGCCTGCGGCCCATAAATTTTCAACGACTCCGTTTTGACCTTGTACCTGTGCCTGCTTATCGACTTTTAACCCAAGGTAGGTGAAAGTGACGCCGGTGCGCAGACTGTATCCGTAAAACGGCGGATTGCTGATCGGCCTTGCCCAATTGGATTTAGGCGGATCAAGGCCTTCAGTGGCAAGCCCGTCAAGCTCGGTGGCATGAAACCGTCCCTCCCGGCAGGCGGCATTGAATTGTTTCACTGTTTTGCATAGCCTGTCCCCAGGCAGTCCAAGCTTTTGTGCCAGTTCTTCGACGGTATCGGCTTTGACCGGCGGAAACACCGACGGCATAAATAACTCCAGCGATTTGGAATCGATAATCGCATAACCGATCTGACCAGGCTGTTGAGCGACCAGGCGCCCCCAGATGGCGTAGCGTTTCGGCCAGACATCTTCGCCTTCGTCATAAAAGCGTTCGGCGTCTTGGTTGACTACAATGGAAAAAGGCACGCAGTCAAGCCGTGTGACTATGCCTCCGTCGAATTTGGGCGATCGCCCGTCAATGGCCACTGCGTGGCACTGAGTCGGATCGCCGACCGATTGCACGCCTTGGTCGAGAAGATTTTTTAATACAACTCCGCGATTATAAGGTGTGCCGCGTATCAGAAAATTTTTTGCCGGAGGGCCCCAGGCCCGCGCGAGCCAGTCTATATCCGCCTGGAATCCTCCCGAGGCGACAATCACGGCTTTTGGGCTCAGACTCCGGGTTTTTCCCTGATATTCGTATTCAACTCGGCTGATGCGGTTCCCGTCCAGTTGCAGATGCGTCACCGGAGTTTCGTAGCGAACTTCAACATTCAGTGCCCGTGCCGTTCTGTAATAGGCATTGACCAGCGCCTTGCCGCCGCCGTGAAAAAAGGCGTTTGTTCGTGCCAGCGACAATGTTCCGGACAAAGACGGCTGAAAGCGTACTCCATGTTCGTGCATCCAGGGTAAGCAGGATTCGGATTGTTGAATCACAAGTCGGGCGAGATCGAGGTCGGTATTACCTCCGGTGACCTTTAGGAGGTCTTGCAGATACTCCTCTTCCCGGTAGCTGTCCTTTAAAACCGACACGGATTCGCGGTGCATACAGCGCAAATTCCGTGTATGGCGGGAATTGCCTCCTCGGTAAGGCTTGGGCGCAGCCTCCAGAATCAGCACTTTGCTGCCTTTTTCGGCGGCACTGATCGCCGCGCAAAGCGCTGCGTTGCCGCCGCCGATAATCACAATTTCGTACATTTCTCTATTCATCAGGGGACTGGTGCTGAAATGGGATTATCCTGCAGGACAGGTATTAATTTGTAAATTGCAAAATTTATTTTTATTATTGCGATATGCGCATAAATTTTGATTTTACTGATCTTGAAGCCTTTCTGGCCGTGTTTGAGTCCCACTCCTTTCAAGCTGCGGCTATCCAACTCGCGGTTTCACAATCCGCCGTAACCCGCAGAATCCAAAAGCTTGAAACGGCTCTGGATGTCAACTTGTTCGAACGCACCACACGCCGCCTTAAACCGACATTCGCAGCAAAAGAATTCTATCCGCGTGCCCAGGCCATAATGGACGATGCCGGCGAGGCGTTGCGGGCGCTGGGAGACAGCACAGTCCGTTATCAGTACCAGCGCAATGCGATTGTCACTATTGCAACCATTCCAACCCTGACACATGATCTGATACCGCGTGTACTGCGACGCTTCACGGCCGCAAAGCATTCCGCCCGTATCAATATCCTGGATCAGTTCGCACCCGAAGTCAGTGAATCTGTAGGGCAGGGCGAGGCTGATTTTGGCATCGGTTTTCTCGGCATGCAGGAGCCGGGACTCGAATTCGAATTCTTGTTTGAAGACCGCTTCGTACTGGCCCTGCGCACGGACCATCCGCTTGCGGCGAAAGCCGGGATTGACTGGGAAGAACTCTCACCTTATCCATTGATTGTCCCGCAAAGAGGCGGCGGTAACCGGATGTTGATTGATAATGCGCTGGCTAAAAGCCAGAAACAGCTTGAGTGGGCTTATCAGGTAAGATACTCCTCGACCATGCTTGAATTGGTCAGAACAGGAATCGGGATCGCCATTTTGCCCGCTTCGGTAATTGCAAGCGGTGAGCATCCCTGGCTGCGCGCGCGGCCATTGCGGGATCCTTTGATCAGCCGGAGCATTGGCAGTGTGAGGCGCAGCAACAAACCGCTGTCGGAAAAGGCACAGACCCTGTATCGGTTATTGATCGACGAGTGCGGGGTCGGATAGTGTATTAGAGAGAGCGTGCAGTACAAAACATATATTGGCAAAACCGAAAATAGAATGTATATTGCAAGATAAATATATATGGAATGAATTTTCGGAAATCGAGTCATGACGATAAAAATTGGTAATGCTCCTTGCTCATGGGGCGTAGAGTTTGCCGATGATCCCCGTAATCCCAGTTGGCAAAGTGTGCTGGATGATGCCAAAGCGGCCGGTTATGAGGGTATGGAGCTGGGACCGCTGGGTTTTCTTCCCGAAGATCCGGTTGAACTGAGCGAAGCCATGAATTCACGCGGGCTGCAGTTGACGGCGGCAGTCATGTTCCGTCCCCTGCATGACCCGAAGGCCTTTGATGAAGTCATAGACGTTACCCACAGGACATGCCGCAGTTTACAGACTCTGGGTGCGGATCTGTTCGTCTTGATCGATAGTATTGCGGACGGCAGGATAGCGACTGCCGGTCGACCCGAAGAAGCGGCTCGCATGCCAAAAGAAGGCTTTGATGCCATGATGCGACGACTGCGTACCGTGTGTGAAATTGCAACACAAGAATATGGCATGCGCCCCGCCTTGCACCCGCACGCGGCCTGTTATCTGGAATTTGAGGACGAATTGCATCGGGCGATGGATTCCATCCCGCCTGAATTGATGGGATTGTGTATAGACACAGGTCACGCAGTCTACGCGAAAACGGATCCGGTCAAGGTCTTCCGTCAATATGCGGATCGTGCGCCCTATATTCATTTTAAGGATATAAATCCGGGTGTCAGGGATAAAGTCGTCGCGGGGCGAATCGGATTTTACGATGCCTGCGCAATGGGGTTATTCTGTAATCTGGGTGATGGGCTTGTCGATTTTTCCGCGGTTAAAGCGGTGCTGGAGGAAACGGGATATTCAGGCTGGGGAACCGTGGAGCAGGACTGCGATCCGTCGGCGAATAATCCGGTGATCGATGATGCCAGAGCCAATTTCGATTTTCTGAGAAAAGCGGGCATAGCATCGGAAGGAGAATCCGGAAATGGATAGGATTCGCTGGGGGCTGATCGGCGGGGGCGAAGGCAGTCAGATCGGAGAGGCGCATCGCATGGGTGCCCGCATGCACGATTATTACAGGATGTGTGCGGCTGCGTTGGATGCCGATGCCGCCCGCGGTAAAGCATTTGGAATCAATCTCGGGCTGAGCCAGGATCGTGCCTATGGCAGTTGGCAGGAGATGCTGGAGGGTGAATCCGGCCGGGACGACAAGATCGAACTGGTCACGGTTGCTACGCCCAATGCGACACATTATGAAATCAGCGCTGCATTTCTGAAAGCCGGTATTCATGTGCTTTGTGAAAAGCCCATGACAATGACTGTGGAAGAGGGAGAGGCTCTTAGGCGGCTCTCCCGGGAAACCGGCTGTTCGCTTATTGTCAATTTCGGCTACTCCGGTTACCCGATGGTTCGCCAGGCCAGAGCGATGGTTAAGAAAGGTATCCTGGGAAAAATCCGGCTGATGGTGGCCGAGTTTGCGCACGGCTTTCATTCGGACGCGGCCGATGCGGATAATCCGCGGATTCGCTGGCGTTATGATCCCGGGCAGGCCGGCGTCTCTTCCATCGTTGCAGACTGTGGTATCCATGCTTTGCATCTGGCTACCTATATCAGCGGTCAGTCGGTGCAGTCATTATCAGCGCATTTTGAGTCCATGGTAAAAGGGCGCGAGCTGGAAGATGATGCCTCGATTCAATTGAGAATGTCGCGCGGTTCGGTCTGCCGGCTGTGGTCGAGCGCTGTGGCTATTGGGCATATTCACGGGCTGAATATACAGATATTTGGTGAACAAGGAGGCCTTAAATGGCACCAGGAGCAGCCTAACCAACTCTACTACATGCCGCTGAAAGGGCCACTTCAGGTATTGGAACGGGGCCAGGAAGGGCTTTCCCGTGAAGCGGCGGATTCATCACGGCTTACCGTTGGGCATACCGAAGGATTTCTCGGGGCTATCGCCAATATCTATAGAGATTTCTATCTTGGGCTGAGGGGTGATCAATCGGCAATGGCAAGATTGCCGTCCGTCGATGACGGCTTAGAAATGGTAAAGGTGGTCCACAGAGCGTCTGAATCGGCCCGTTCCGGCAGCCGGTGGATGAAACTCTAGCAAAAACGGGAGACACCCAAAATCTGCAACGCCGTAGGGGCGAGGCGCCCTCGCGATGGTGTTTGTGTTCGGCGTTTTATCGCTTGCAGGGCAAGCTCCTACGGACGCGTTGAAGCAGGCATCTGATGGCTTCTACTCTGTTCAGGGCCGGAGCAAATCTATATGACGTTTTGCCTCGGCTTGCATAAGCGGAATGACGGATTTGAATATCTGCAGCCGATCGAAAATCTCCGGATCCGATGCCAGGGTCTTTCGGAGCGAATCCCCGAATACCATTCGCATTCTGGTGCCAATATTGAATTTCGAAATCGCTGTTTTTGCAAGTCGTTGAATATCTTTCGTTTCTATACCGCTGGTGCCGTGAATGACCAGCGGCTGTTTCACGGCTTGTAGAATTGATTTCAGCCGCTCAAAATCCACCGGTGTAGTTGTATGGGTGAGCCGATGAACATTGCCGATCGAAATCGCTATTGCATCGACTCCGCTGTGCAAACTGTACTGCCTGGCTTGCTCCGGATCGGTCAATTCCGAGCGAATATGGTCTCGCCCCTCACTATATGGCACTGAACCGATCTCGCCTTCAACGCTGACGCCGGCCCGGTGAGCATAATCGGCGATAATTCGAGTGCGGGATATGTTCTCTTCCAATGGAAGCTGAGAGCCGTCGAACATCACTGAATGATAACCTGCATCTATCGCCTGGAGAACCAGATCTTTGTCGTAGCAGTGATCCAGGTGAACACATACCGCAACCGAGGCCTGTTCGGCAAGATGATTAAGCATTTTACTGAGATACCGGACTCCGGCGAATTCCACCATCTCCTTATTGGTGGCAAGAATGACCGGTGCCCGGCACTCCTCGGCGGCCTGTATTACGGCAAGTGCATCTTCGTGACCAAATATATTGAAGCAGGGCACAGCAACGCCGTTGCTTCTGGCTTCGACCAATAATTGTTTCAGGTTCGCACGCACGGTATTTATTTAAACCTGGCGATCATGTCTTTTATGCCGGGAATCGTGTGTACCTGGTACTCATGTGTCGGTTCAAAATTCTGCACGAGGGATTTAGAGGTTTCTCCGACGATAATGGTGAAGTAATACATCTCGTACCCTGGAGCCACAACGCTGGGATGATAGCCCTTATCTATAATAAACGTGCTGCCGTGACGCACGTGATGGCATGGGCCGGATCCGCCGTCTTCCTGGTAGGCAAACTGTGCAGCGAATCCCTCGGGCGGGTTAAACCGGAATTGATAGACTTCCTGGAAACGGGTTTCGTGCGGCGGGTTTTCCGTATCGTGTTTATGAGGCGGAAAACCGGACCAGCCTCCGGCCCCCACCGTAAAGAGTTCGCTGACCAGCAAGCGGCCGTGCTTATCCGCGTTTTTCTGCCCCAGTATATGTTTGATTTTGCGATGCGTTTTTGTTTCATCCGAGCCGTATTGAACTATATCCACATCGTCCGAACGAATCGCAAAGGGTGCAAGTTTCTCATCGTAGCGACCACCGGCAATAAACAGTTCCACATCCGAGGTGGCTTTTATCTCGCACAAGGCGCCGACTGGTGCATAGACAGCGTTTGGGACTTTATCCCACAGATGATTGCGTACCCCGATGTTCTCGAAAGTCTTGCCTTCGATCTCGATGTCGCAGTTTCCCGTGACCGGTACAATACAACTTTCATAACCGGCCAATTCGTACTGGTAGGATTCACCGGCGGCGAGATTCACCCGATTAAAATAACAAAGCGGAACCATCGGGTTGTCTAGATCGACGATCGCCTGATTTTTATTGTCATAAGCCTCGATATGTTTTGGCATTTTAAATCCTCGATAAACGGATCGACCTGATCCGCATTATGCTTTGTGGTGTTCGATAAAGGCGCTCAGCTGATCTCTCTCGGGAGTGGCGTCGCCACAGCCGATGCTTGCGACCACCATGGCCGCAGCTGCGGCTCCCTGTTCGGCGCTGTCGGGAATCGACCAACCGTCCAGCAACGCCGAAGAGAAAGCGGCGGCAAATGCATCTCCGGCACCGAAAGGCTTTACTGCATCGACTTCAAAGATATTTTGTCGGTGCTTAATGCCTTCTTTCGTAATGAGTACCGAACCTTTGTCACCATCTTTGACTATAACCAGATTACCCACGCCCATCTCAAAGCAAACGGTGGCAATATCCTCTTCCGTGTTAATCGATTGATTCAACATCACCGCGAATTCCTCCCGGTTGCCGATCAGAATATCGCTAAGCGAAGCCGCTTTTTTATACAGAAACCCAGCTTCCGGGTGATTGGTCCAGGAATAGGGGCGGTAGTCTAAATCCAACAATGTCACCGTACCGGCCGATCTGGCAGTCTGCAGGGCAAGTAAAGAAGCCTCACGGGACGGGCTGACGCTCAGGGCTGTGCCGGATAAAATCAGCATCCGGCTGCCTGCGATGGCTTCAACCGGAATGTCATCCGGAGCAAGGCTCAAATCGGCGGCATTATTGCGGTATATTACAACCTCGCAATTCTCAGGTTTTATTTCTGTTATTGCAAGACTGGTTCGACTGTCGCTTTTATCAATGCGAATCGCTGAAGTATCTACACCATGGTGTTTGAGATTTTCGATGACATACCGGCCGAGCATATCGTCCGATATAACGCTGGATAGCGCAACCCTGCTGCCTAACCGAGCCATGCCTATGGCAATATTTGCAGGAGATCCTCCGACATGTTTCTCAAAACTCTCAACTTCCGAGAAAGACGTGTTGAATTGTTGCGCGTAGAAATCGACACCGGCCCGACCGAGGCAGACGGCGTCGTATTTACGGCCAACAGGGGGGGTCAAAGGCATATTACTGGTAGGGTTGCTTTTTGCGTCCCGTCTCCTGCCATTGTTGACGCGCATCGACTACCGATGACTTGCTGGAGACTTCAGGGATACCGACCTGCCACCAGCTTCCGCCCTCCATCGATATGTCCGCGCGGGTTCTGAGTGAAATCAGGTAGGTTTTCGTGGCAGCGCGTGCGCGTTCCAGTGCGCCAGGCAGATCGTCAAGCTTGCTGATAGATTCCGTCTCCGCTCCCATCGCGGCTCCATGCGCTGCAAAATCTATGATCGGTGCGGATTGCCCGGCCGAATATGTGCCGTCATCGAATAAATTATTAAACGAGTCGGCGCCGCAGTTGTTTTGCAGGCGGTTAATACAGCCAAATCCCCGATTGTCCAAAACCACGATAATGATTTTCTGCCCAAGCAGCACGGAGGTAAAAATCTCGGAATTCATCATCATATAAGTGCCGTCGCCGACAACCGCGTAGACTTCAGCTTCCGGGTCGGCCATTTTGACTCCGATGGCAGCACCCAGTTCATAGCCCATACAAGAGTAACCGTATTCGGAATGATAGGAGCGGGAATGCTCACATTGCCAGAGTTTGACGCCTTCTGATGGCATGGTTCCGGCCGCCACAACCAATACATCTTTTTTCGAATCCGCCGAATCGTCGATCAACTTTGTGACCTGCGCGTCACTGGGCGCTTCTTCGCCGGCGTAAGCGGTCGTTGCGGAGACGGTTTCGGCCCAGCTTTGTTTGGCG
This sequence comes from Granulosicoccaceae bacterium, assembly GCA_965222695.1. Classification (GTDB taxonomy): domain Bacteria; phylum Pseudomonadota; class Gammaproteobacteria; order Granulosicoccales; family Granulosicoccaceae; genus UBA7957. The sequence goes on from OZ244967.1 coordinate 294,171, forward strand.
GATTCTATATGGTTAAGCCAGGATTCTTCTGATTCCCATGACTGCAATAGTGGAGCAAGTTCGTCCAGGGCGCGTTTAGCATCGCTGCGCAGAGCCATACCGCCGTGCTTGTGGGCGTCAAAGTGAGCCACGTTGATATTGATTTGATCGACTCCCGGACGCGATACAACGGTTCGCGAGCCGGTGGTGAAATCGTTAAGACGTGTACCGATGGCGATAATCAGATCCGATTTCTCCGCAAGTTCATTGGCGCTGGACGCACCGACGACGCCGATACCACCGACATTAAGCGTATCGCTATAGGGCATGGCGCCTTTGCCGGCCGAGGTTTCAGTGACCGGAATGCGATGCTCGCGTGCAAACGCCTGCAGTCGCTCGCATGCCTCGGCATAGTGAACGCCGCCCCCGGCGACAATCAGCGGCCTTTTCGCTTGCCGGATTCTCGCCGCGATCCGTGCCAGGGTTTCGGTATCCGCGCCGAGTCTCTCCCGATAATGAACGGTTTCGTTAAAAAAAGATAAGGGAAAATCATAGGATTCTGCCTGAACGTCCTGCGGCAGACACAAGGTGACGGGACCGCACTTTTCCGCATCTGTCAACACTGACACTGCCCGGGGCAGAGAGGTAATAATCTGTTGTGGCTTGGTAAAGCGATCGAAGTAGACGGATACCGGCCTCAATGTGTCATTGGCCGAAACCGTTGCGTCGTTCTGGAGTTCCAGTTCCTGCAGAACGGGTGCACCGGCTCTGTGCATAAAGACGTCGCCGGGTAAGAGCAGTACCGGTAATCGATTCACATGGGCCACTGCAGCGGCGGTCACGAGATTGGTCGCACCAGGCCCTATGGATGTACTGACCACCATCATTCGCCTGCGACGCATCTGCTTTGCGAAACCTATGGCTGCATAAGCCATACTCTGTTCATTTTGCCCGCGAAATGTCGGCAGCTGTTCCCGGTGTTGGTGCAGGGCTTCGCCCAGAGCCGGAACATTGCCATGGCCGAATATAGCCCATAAACCTGCGAACAGCGGGATTCTTTCCCCATCAATTTCGGTCTTCTGGGCGCAAAGGTACTTAACCAGTGCCTGTGCGAGAGTGAGTCTTACTGTTGTATTATCCATAGTTTTCAATATCGTTGTTTCGGTCTAGCCGTTATGAGCAGGTTGAATCGCCCGGTTCCGCCAGTAATCAATGACACGGCTGTAGTTTTCTGCAACCTGATCGATCAGTGCCGTATCGTCTATCTCCTGGCTTAGCCAGCGGCGTGCCGGTTTGGAAAATATACTACGCCCGACGGCAAAGCCTTTAACCTTATCGAGCCCCGCGTAAGCCATAAAGCTTTTTCCCAGGTCTTCGATCGGTGCATCCAGGCCGAGAATCACAACCCCATGGCAGTGCGGCGCGCGCTGTTCGATCAGTGTGAGTATTTGTTGCATGGTTGGACGGCTAAGCGAGGGCAGTTTCCACCAGTCCGGCCGGATTCCAAGATTGTAGAATCGCTCAACACTGCGCAGGATCAACTCTTCCCGGTCAAAGCTTCCATCCGGCAGAATGATCTCCAGCAAAAGTTCATGGCCGCTGGCGCAACAAGCGGAATAGAGATCCTGAACCCGCTCTTCCTGATTCGTGCGCAGGGAATCTGAATCATCGGGGCTGTAGTAGACCAGGCATTTTACGATCTGTTCCGCCGGCCAATGTAGCAGGCGGCTCCCGATACTGCCTCCGCCCTCAAACTCCAGCGGGTAGGATTTCGGAAGTTCAACCGGGCGGCCGATCCACCAATTTTTGCCGGTAGCACGGTTCAATGCATTCTGACCGAAGGTATCGTCACACAATATGCCACTGTGGCCCCCTGAAATACCTGAGGCCGCGACCTGTTCCGTGGCCTTCAACAATAAGGATTTGAGGGCCGGCAGGCGGTCCGCCGGTGCATTGCATTGCTGCGCCATTTCCTCCAGCTGTATCCGGTGATCGAATGCGTGGATAAACAGGTCCGACCAACGCGGATTTTTCCGGGTGGTCACACGATGCAGATAATTCAGCTCCGCATCCCGGTCGGGGCGCGCAACGGTGTCACGGTGAGCAAGGTAATAATCCAATTCCGGCAAAGTCGGCATGGCGGGTGTACAGCCGTTGCGGGATACGACTATGGCGCCGCAGGCGTTGGCGTAGGTGAGCGATTGTTCGTGACCTTCATTATTGAGCCAGCCTCTGAGAAACCCTGCCATAAAGGCATCACCCGCACCCAGTACATTCAGAACCTCGACATTGACGCCCCTGACGGAGATGCCATCATCCAGATTGTCCGGAATCTCGCCTTCATACACGCTTGCACCGATAGCACCTCGTTTTAAAACCAGAGTTGCGCTTTGATTTATTGCCCGTATGGAACTCAGAGCTCGGAGTGTGTCTTCGCTGCCGCCGGCCATATGAATCTCTTCTTCCGTGCCCACGATCAGATCGAACCAGGGTAAGAGTGCCTGAATATGCCTGGTCACGTTTTCGTCGGCTATAAACCGGGTTTCCCCGTCACCCTTGCCGGTCAGTCCCCATAGCACGGGCCGGAAATCTATATCCAGAACCGTTTTAAGCTGATTTTCCCGCGCGATTTTCAGGGCTTTTAAACTGCTCTTGAGCACTTTTTCGGTTGAAAAGTGAGTGCCCGTGATCAGCAGTGATTTGCTCGATGCAATATATGCCGGATCTATGTCGGATTCGTCGATTGCCATATCCGCGCAGTTTTCCCTGTAAAACACCAACGGAAAAGTGTCTCTGTCTTTCAGGCCGAGAAAGACAAGCGCGGTCAGTCGATCAGGATCCGTGACGACGCATCGGGTGTCGACACCTTCGTGTTGCAATTGTTCGCGAATAAAACGGCCGAGATGCTCATCGCCGACACGTGTGATCAAGGCGGATTTCAGCCCCATTCTGGCCGAACAGGCGGCAATATTGGTCGAAGATCCGCCAAGGTATTTTGCAAAGCTTGATACGTCTTCCAGCCGGCTGCCGTATTGCTGGGCATAGACGTCCACACTTGAGCGCCCGATGCAGATAAGATCCAGCGAATTACTCAAGGAACCATACTCCCGGATTATACAGTGCCACCGAGGCTACCTTCCAGATCGGCCAGTTCCTGGCCACCGGCCATTAGATCCTGCAACTCTTCCTGGGTTATTTCACCTCGCACGGCCGTACCCAGGGTTTTCCCCCGGTTAAGTACCGTGTATCGGTCACCAACCGACATTGCATGCCGGACATTGTGGGTAATAAAAACCACAGCGATGCCTTTTTTTCTGACCTGATCTATGGTTGCCAGTACATTGGATGTCTGGCGAACGCCCAATGCTGAGGTCGGCTCATCCAGTATGAGTACTTTGGCACCGAAATGAACCGCCCTGGATATGGCCACGGTTTGTCTTTCGCCGCCCGAGAGGGTGCCCACGGCCTGATCCGGTCCGCGCAGATTTATACCCATCTTGCGCATTTCTTCCATGGTGACTTCATTGGCTTTTTGATGATCGAAAAAGCGAAAGGGCCCGACTTTGCGGGTGGGTTCATTGCCCATAAAAAAATTTCGAGTGACCGACATCAACGGGATCATGGCAAGATCCTGATAAACGGTGGCGATTCCCGCATCGATGGCATCGCGCGGATCGTCAAAATCCAGCGGTTTACCTTCGAAAAAGATTTCACCTCTTGTGGGCTTGTGAACTCCGGACATGGTTTTGATGAAGGTGGATTTGCCCGCGCCGTTATCGCCAAGCAGGCAATGGCATTCCCCCGGGAACAGGTCCAAAGAAACACCGGCCAGTGCAATCACAGAGCCGAAGTGTTTTTCAATATCACGCATTTCAAGAATCGGGTCCGACATCTTAGCGTTCCCCCGTGATCATGCGTCGAATATAGGTGTTGAGAATTACGGCTAACAGCAGTATGACGCCGAGAAACACCCTGAACAGCGAGCTTTCCACGCCTGCAAAAAACAATCCCTGTTGTACCACACCGAAGATAAGCGCACCCAGCGCGGCACCGATCACCGAGCCATAGCCGCCGGTTAATAATGCACCTCCTATCACCACCGAAATGATGGCCTCGAATTCTTTAAGAACGCCGCGATCGGCGCCCGCCGAACCGAACTCCATCACCTGGCAGGTTGCAAACACCGTGGCGCAAAATGCGGTCAGCATAAACATAAGAATTTTGACTCGATTTACCGGTACACCAACATAACGTGCCGCTTGTGCGTCGCCGCCCGAAGCGTAAATCCAGTTACCAAACCGGGTCTTGGTCAACAGGATATGTCCGGCAATAATCAGTACTATGGCCCAAATAATCAGCATCGGAATACCGTCGACTATGGGCTGCCCTTGTTTAGATCCGCGCTCAAAGGTATCGATAATACCCTTATCGCCCATCCACTGGAAAAATCCGGTAAATACCTTGCCGCCGAACAAGGGTGCCAGCCAGTCGCCTTCGGCTTCTTCGCGGATCCCCCCGATTATGGTCTTACGGGTAGTGGCAATCGCGGCGAAAATGGTGAGTCCGCGCAGTATGTAAAGAAAGGCCAGGGTGACGATAAAACTCGGCAGGCCGGTTTTGATCACCAGCCAGCCGTTTACCGCACCCAGTAATACGCAGATGATAAAAGTCAGAATGATGGCCAGCCACATCGGCAGGCCAACACTGACTGACAGCAGAGCGATCAGTATGCCTGCAAATCCGATCATCGAACCGACCGACAAATCGAACTCGCCGGCGATCATCAAAAGGCATGCGCCTACTGCAATGATCGCGAACTGCGCCGAAACTATCGTCCAGTTGATCACGCCGTCGATTCGGAACATGCCCGAATCGCTGGCGGTCAAGAAGAAGAACACAAAGACGAGAATCGTCCCGCAAATTCCGCCGAGTTCAGGTCTGATCAGTGATTGTCGAAAGCGTGATATTTCCTTTACGCGCTCGTCGCTCTTAACGCTCTTGCTGTCTGATTCTGACATTTCTGCCCCTCACACTCGATAAGGAAACTAGCGGTATTCGCCAGCGTATTTCTCTACCAGTTTTAAACCGTCTTTGGTGACAAATCCCGGGCCGGAGTTAATGTTGTTACCCGGTAAAACACCGTATCGGTCGTAGTTGGTCAGCACGATAACAGGCAGGTAAGCCTGTAGAAACGGCTGTTGATCTATACCCCAGTTGATAACACCGCTTTTAATGCCTTTAACGATTTCGGAGCCCAGATCGAATGTACCGAAGTAGAGATCGCCGGCTCGCCCCAATTCATCCAATGCCAGCATGGTCGGATCGGCGGATGTCGGCCCCAAAGTCAGTACCGCACCTGTGTCCGGATTGGCGCTGAGGTAAGCTTTGACCTTGTTTTTAATCTCGGCCGGGTCCTGCCCGGAATCGATCATCTGGTCACCCAGATCCACCCCCAGACCGTCGGCAAATCCCTGGCAGCGTTCGGTCGAGGACGGGCTGGAAATGTAGTGGTTAACGCACAGAAAGCTACCCACGCCGTCTTTTTTGGCTCTCTGCCCTGCGGCCAGGCCCGCGTCGTACTCGGGCTGACCGACATACATTAAAGCACCGACTTCAGAGGCTTGCTCGGGTGTTCCCGAATTGATAATAATGACATTGATGCCTTGATCTACCGCGGATTTGATGGGACCACTCAACACATCGTAATCGGAAAGTGTCGTGATTATGCCGTTTGGTCCGGAAGCGGTGGCTTGCTCGATAATACGAGCCATATCCGCCAGATCACCCGTCGGCGGGTTACGATATTCGACCTCTACGCCCATCTGTTCACCCGCGAGACCAATACCGTTTTTTATCGTATTCCACCAGCTGTCCGAGTCCGGCGCGTGACTGATCAACACATAGCGTTCACCTTCAGCATAGGCTAAGGATTGCATGCCAAAGGTGAAAACACCGACCAAGGCCATTAGCGTTGACAAGAGAAGTTTGTTGATCGTTCTCATATCTTCTTTTCCTCCACATTATTTTTGGTAAGAACGAATACATAAAAAAGAACGTGTATTCTGAAAATTATAGTATTAGAATAAATATTATATTGCAAGAATGATTTAAAGGTGAAGGGCCGCGGTGGATGGATTCTGTTCTGATAGAATCCACATCCGTTAAACCCGCAGATTGGAACAACTATGCAAAATCTTCAGGCCCAAGATTTGAGTGCCTTACACAATCAAATTACCGAGCACTACCAGGACCTCAGCAAGCGCTTGCAGGAAGTTGCCAACTATCTGATTGAAAACCCTCAATCGGTCGCGCTGGATACACTGGCGACCATCGCAGAGAATGCGGGCGTACATGCATCGACATTGATTCGCTTTGCCAATCACTTCGGATTTAACGGATTTTCGGACGTTCAGAAGCTATACAAGGATCAGCTGATCAGTAGCTCCGCGGATTACGGCGAGCGGATTCGGATTCTGCAAAAAAAGCTGGGTGATAAAAGCGAGGTAACACCCGCTGACTTACTGGGCGAGTTCGCCGAAGCCAATATATTGTCATTAAAGCATTTAAACAGCCATATAGACCATGATGATCTGAATAAGGCGCTGGAGCTCATGGTAAAGGCCCAGACTATCTACGTTTGCGGGATACGCCGGGCCTTTCCCGTCAGCATGTACTTTGCCTATGCATTGAGTCATATGGGCGTCAGTAATCGAGCGATCGACGGTTTGGGCGCCATGCATTTCGAACAGGCCGGTTGCATGACCCCGTCAGATTTACTGATCGCGATCACTTTTCGGCCTTATTCGAAAATGACTCAGGACCTGGTCGCCAAGGCGCGCGAGCAAGGGGCCGGAATTATTTTAATGACCGATAGCAAATTATCGCCGGCCGCGGCATCCGCTGATTTGAGTTTTTACATCAAGGATGCGGAAGTGCGATCATTCCGGTCTTTAAATTCCAGTCTTTGCCTGGCTCAAACCCTTTGTATTGCGTTGGGATATGTGCGTGAGCAAGGGGGAAAGATACCGGCCGTTCTACATAATGAGGCAAAGTGAATGCCGGCAGATGATGAAAGACAGGTCGCTTTAATCGGTGCTGGACGAATCGGCCAGGTTCACGCGCGTGCAGTGAACGCGATTGCGTATACCCGGATAAAATATATTGTGGATGTTGCGGAGACTGCAGCAGACAAACTTGCGGGAAAAATCGGTGCCGAGGCTGTAAAGATTGGTCAAGTGTTCGAAGACAATGCGGTCGATGCCGTGATTATCGCCAGCAGCACCGATACGCATGCCGAATTGCTGGATCTGTGCGCCAGGCATCGCAAGCCGGTATTTTGCGAAAAACCGATAGATCATGATCTGCAAAGGGCGAGAGCCTGCGTTTCACGTCTGCAAGCCGCCGAAGTGCATTGCGGGCTTGGGTTTAATCGCCGGCATGATCCGCAGTTTTTCCGTTTGAAACAGCAAATCGTACAAGGGCGGATCGGTGATCTTGAAACACTGATCATTACCAGCAGAGATCCATCGCCGCCGCCGATTGAGTATATCAAGGTGTCCGGCGGCTTATTTGTCGATATGATGATTCATGATTTTGATATGGCGCGCTATCTTCTGGCCGAAGAACCGCAAACACTTTATGCGACCGGCAGCTCTCTGGTAGATCCGGATATAGGCCGGGCGGGCGATATTGATACCGCAAGCGTGATACTGACATCGGCATCCGGCAGGCAAGTCATTATTACCAATAGCCGTAGGAGCAGTTACGGATATGATCAACGTATCGAAGCGTTTGGTTCCAAGGGTATGCTGCAGGCGGAGAATAATCGTGAAACCAATCTTCGCTTTAGCGGTGAGGCCGGAGAAGTCCGCGAAACCCCGCATGATTTTTTCCTGGAGCGGTACGAAAAAGCCTATGAACGGGAGCTGATCGATTTTTTTAATTCTCTCTCTGCCGGCACATCTCCTTTGGCGGATGCGAATGATGGAGTAGAGGCCCTACGGCTTGCATTGGCGGCGAATGCATCACTGAAGCGCGGGCGGGTGGTAAACCCGGCGGATTTTTGAAGGAATTTGAGCATGAGTAAACTACTTTGCAGACCTGAACCTGATTCGGCGACCGGTCGTTATCTACACGTCACGCCAAAGTCAGCGGGCTGGAAATATGTGGGCTTTGACGCTTACGAACTCGCGCAAGGGCAATCCGTGAGGCTGCAGGACGATGCTATGGAAACATGTCTTGTACTTGTGTCCGGCAAGGCGGATGTAATCTGCGATGCGTCCCGGTGGACTGCCGCTGGCGACAGGATGAGTCCGTTTGAAGATAAAGCACCCTATTCGATTTATGCACCGGCCGGGCAGCCGATTTCGGTGTCGGCGCTTACCGACCTTGAGCTTGCGGTATGCAAAGCGCCTGGTAAAGGCGGGCAGACTGCCAGACTGATCGCGCCGGAAGATGTTGGCTATGAGTGCCGGGGCAGCGGCTCCAATACACGCCATATCTACAACATCCTGCCGGAAGATGCTGCTGCGGACAGCTTGCTTGTGGTGGAAGTAAAGACACCTTCGGGAAATTGGTCCAGTTACCCGCCTCACCGGCACGACAAAGACGATATTCCGGCTATCTCCTACCTGGAGGAGACCTACTATCATCGAATCGATCCGCCTCAAGGCTTTGCTTTTCAACGCGTATATGATGATGAAGGCATACTGGATGAAACCATGACGGTTCACGATAAGGATCTGGTTATGGTGCCCAGGGGATATCATCCCTACGGAGTGCCCCACGGTTACTCAGGTTATTATCTGAACGTTATGGCGGGACCTGTCCGTACCTGGCGTTTTTTTAATCAGCCCGAACATGAATGGATAATTGAGAACAACCCCTAGGGGAGGCCCTCAATCACCAACCTGGGCCACCCAGCCGTAGGAGCGAGGCGCCCTCGCGATGGTGTTTGTATTCGGCGTTTTATCGCTTGCAGGGCAAGCTCCACGGGGGTGGAAGTCTCCCGGACTACTAGATATCAGGCAGTTTTTCCCAGCGTCCGCCGTTCATGCTTGACCGCAGTGCCGTCTCGACAAAGGCTACGCCTCGAACGCCGTCGTGAATATCGGGGGACCAAGCGGCATAGGGATTTGCCTGTTTACCTGTCAGTTGAGCAACAATCATTTCACTCAGATCGAGATACAGATTGGCAAATGCCTCACGGTATCCTTCCGGATGGCCGATAGCGACATGGCTTGCATATTCCGCCGCAGGCAATAATTTCCTGCCGCCTTTGGTCAGGATTTGCATCGCGTCATTTAACGGCCGGTAGATGAGTTCGTTGGGTTGCTCCTGGACCCAATCCAGGCCGGCCTTGCTGCCGAAGACACGGACTCGCAGGCCGTGTGTCGCACCGGCCGCGGCCTGAGTGACCCAATACACACCTCGCGCGCCGTTGGCATATTGCGATAAAATGCCGCAATAGTCATGGGCCGTTCGATTCGGCACCAGGGTAGCGACATCCGCACTGATTTGTGAGGGTAGCTGCCCGGTAATATAGGAAGTGAGGTGGTGACAATGCGTGGCGATGTCGCCGAGAATAAGGGAAGGGCCCGCGATTGCCGGATCCATATGCCAGTTTTTGGCTTGTATTTCTGACTCAGTCAATTCCGCCAGATGCCCCTGAACGTATTCACACTGGATCATTCTCAATTCGCCGAGCATTCCGGATTCAACCATCGCACGCGCCTGGCGTACCATTGGATAGCCGGTATAGGCGTAAGCGACAATGTATTGCCGGCCGGATGAGACGACCCGCGCAGCCAGATCCCGAGCCTCGGCAAGTGCGATCGTCAGCGGCTTTTCACAGATCACATGAAATCCGCAATCAAGTGCTTTCACCGAGAGATCGTAGTGTGTATTGTTCGGCGTCATGATCGCCAGAACGTCTATGGCTTGTTTATGACGGGATTCACCCCTGAACAGTGCGTCTTGTGTGGCATAGGGCCGCGGGATATTCATTGCCTTGGCCGCGGCGATCGAACGGTCCGGGTCAGATGAAAGGACACCGGCGACCAGCTCATATTGCTCATGCAGTAACGCGGCACCCCGATGTATCTGGCCGATAAATGAACCCGGTCCGCCGCCAATGACGCCGAGCCTCAATTTACGTCCGATTTTCGCTACATTGTTTCTGTTCATCTGCGGGGTTCCTATTACTCGGAGTTTCGTCTATTTTCAGATTCCGTACTCGGTACAGGGGCTGCGCTAACCATGCGTATATTTCGTGTACGCAAAATCGGCTTGATGCGGGAAACCCGGGTTTCCCGCCAGACCATCAACACGCCTGACAGAATCGTGATTGCCGAACCGGCGAGAATATATTGATCTACACTTTCTCCGAAAAATACAACTCCGTAAAACAGTGCCCAGACCAGTTGACTGTACTGCATCGGGGCGGCGAGTGCCGCGGGGGCATTGCGATATCCGTTAAGCAGTAGTAATTGTCCCAACAAGGCCAATACCCCGATCAGAAACATCACGGCGAGGTCCGCAATCGGCATGGGGCGGTAAACAAAAAAAAGCATACTTCCGGAGAACAGAATATTGGTGATCATAGGCACCAGAATCAGGGTAGCAGCGTGCTCGCTTTGCCCGATTTTTCTTGAAATAACCGCTGCGCCTGCGCTTGAGAAGGCTGTCATCAGACCAAAGAAGTGCCCCATCTGTAAGTTTTCCGGAGAAGGTCGAAGCACAATCCCAATACCGATCAAGCCCAGGATAATACTGAACCAGCGAAACCAGTGGATCTTCTCCCCCAGAACCGGTATGGCCAGAAGAGAGATGATCAAGGGCGTCATAAACAGCAAAACATAGACTTGAACCATGGGTGCCATTGAAAATCCAAGAAAGGCACAGCATAGAGCCAGTGTCATTAGCAAGGCCCGTAACAAGACCAGAAACGGATTTTTCGGCCGCAGGGATATGGCGCGCGCGTCATACATGCGGGCTAATGAAAAGGGTACATAACCGAACAGCATGGCGAAAAAAATGATCTGGAACACCGAATAATCCGAACCTGACAGCCATTTCACCAGAAAATCGTGCAGGGAGAAGACAGCAAAGCCGGCCAATGCGAAAAGTATTCCCTTCATGGAAGGATTCGATGAGTTTTCCGGCGGGTTTTTCATAAACGTATCGAGATGTCGGACCAAGAGCCTGTTATCCAGGCACTCCGGATCTGCGTTTTGCCATTGTGAAGTGTTTGTCAAAAAGCGAGCATGGAATGATTCAGACCGCCCCTTATATGATCCTCGAGAACACTCTGAGCGCGTTTGATATTTCTTGCGAGTGAGGCATCGAGAATTTCCTTATGTTCACCGGCCGCGTCCTCGCCACGAAACGTCAAAACCTGCATCTGGTACCTCAGGTATTTGTTGAATATTGTGGAATGCAGGGCAAGTAGATTATTCGAGTTACAGGCCTGAATCGATGCTTTGTGAAATTCTCCGTCGTATTGCTTCCACAGTTCCTTTTGCGAGTGATCGCCTGCAAGCATGCGTTCCTCCATCAGGTGCAATTTGTGATATGCGGCGACCAGATTGGCTTCCCATTCGGCATCGCCATTTTCTATCGATGCCTTTAGCGCATGGGTTTCCAGCAGAATTCTCAGATTGGCGATTTCAATCAAATCTTCTTTCGACACGGGTGCGACAAAGAATCCGCGTTGCTCCGCAGCGGAAACAAACCCCTCGCTGGCGAGCCTGTTCAAGGCTTCCCTCAGGGTGGAGACACTGGCGGCGTACTGAGTCTTCAATCCGTCGAGTTTTAATTTCGTGCCGGGTGTCAGGTTTCCGAAGATGATGTCGTGCTTGATGGTTTCATAGGCACCTAAGCCAACGGTGGAAAATTCTTTTTTCATGGCTTGATAATACATGATTTCCCATGCATTCGCCGTTAAAAATGATTTTTTTGCAATTATTCCAAATTTCAAAAAACTCTGATAATATTAAAAATAACATATATATTTTAATAGATAGGATGAACTATGAATTTTCGTTTAGAGCCTCTTGGCATAAACAGGCTGAGTGAAGATGTCTAACTCATTGAATTTCAAACGTTTCGTTTGCTTGATCCCTCATCGCAGGCATCTCCGATCCTTCGGGTTTTTCTGAAATGATGAGAGCTGGTCAGCGATGCATAAGGCTCTCGGGAGCGCGATGGTGTGAATAAGCCCGTGCTGATTGCCGTCACCGGTGCCGGATTGGTCGGAAAGCGACATATCAATGCGATTATGCATTGCAGAGAGACAGAACTGTGCGCGATCGTCGACCCGAGTCACCACGCTAAGCCGCTTGCCTCGGCGTTGGGGTCGCCGTGGTATCCGTCTCTGACGGAAATGTTCGCCAAGGAAAAACCGGACGGCGTGATCCTCGCGACACCGAATAAAGTTCACGTTGAAAACGGACTGGAGTGTATTTCTTCGTCCTGCCCCGTATTAGTTGAAAAACCCCTGGCCACTTCCGCCGATGAAGCCGCGGGATTAGTTGATCAGGCCCGTATCGCAGGAATACCGATTCTGGTCGGACACCATCGCCGCCATAACGCATTGGTCCGAAAGGCTCGCGAGCTGATCGATTCGGGGAGGCTCGGGCGGATGCGCGCCGTACACACAAGCTGCTGGTTATATAAACCGGATGACTATTTTAACGACGCACCCTGGAGAAAAACTCACGGCGCCGGGCCGATTTCAGTCAATCTGGTACATGATGTTGATTTGATCCGCTATCTTTGCGGAGATGTAGTCAGTGTACAAGCGCAGTCCACAGTCTCGGTTCGAGGTCACGAAAATGAGGATGCCGCGGCGGCGGTCGTGCGATTCGCCAACGGTGCAATCGGGACCATCTCGGTGTCCGATGCTATCGTCTCGCCGTGGAGTTGGGAATTAACCGCCCGCGAAAACCCGGTGTATCCGCCGACCCCGCAGAGTTCTTATATGATAGGTGGCACTCACGGCTCTCTGTCGCTGCCTGACCTTACACTTTGGGAGAATAAGGGTAAGAGAAGCTGGTGGTCACCAATCAGCGCCACTTCAACACCTCGTGATTATTCGGACCCGTTTATCAGCCAGATCAAACAATTCGCCGCCGTTATCGCCGGTCTGGAAGAGCCGCTGGTTTCGGGAGAAGAGGGGCTGAAAACGCTGCGCGTGATCGAGGCTATACAGAGTTCGGCGAGATCCGGTGATACTGTCTGCCTGGATCATGAGGGTTGTAATTGAAACATCCGAATTTCCGAACATGAGAGAGAATCGTCCATGAAAAAGCTCCGTGTAGGCTTGATCGGTTGTGGCGTCATCAGTGATATCTATCTGACAACCTGTCGCAAATTTGAAATCCTGGATATTGTTGCATGTGCAAGCCTGGATCCGGAGCAATCAAAAGAGAAGGCGGAACAATACGGTATTCCCAGGGTTTGCAGTTCCGACGAGATCATCAGAGACCCTGATATAGATTGTATACTGAATCTGACCATACCCTCGGTGCACGCCGAAATCAGCCTTGCGGCTTTGGAAAACAATAAGCATGTCTATTCGGAAAAACCGTTTGTGACCCGACTGGAGGACGGAAGAAGAATACTTGAGCTTGCCGGTTCAAAGGGATTGTACGTGGGCAACGCACCCGATACCTTTTTGGGAAGCAGGCTTCAGACTTGCAGAAATTTGATTGAAAAAGGAATTATAGGTAAACCAACCGGCGTGGCGGCTTTCGCGGGGACTCACGGTGTTGAAAGACATCATCCGAACCCGGATTTCTATTACAAGCCAGGCGGAGGGCCGTTGTTCGATCTTGGCCCTTACTATCTGACGGCAATGATAGCTTTGCTGGGCCCGGTGGCAAGAGGCTGCGGTTTTTCAAAAAAAACCTTTAACGAAAGAATGATAGAGTCGCAACCAAGAAACGGTGAATTTATCAAGGTTGAAGTCGATACTCACGTCTGTGGCATGCTGGAGTTTTCAAACGGCGTTGTCGGAACAATTATGACCAGTTTTGACATCTGGGATTCACAATTGCCAAGGCTGGAGATATACGGTGAAAATGGAACTATCTGCATCCCCGATCCTGATCCGGTTCATGGAGCCAACATCTTTGGCGGTGATGTCCTTTATAAGACAAAAGAGACGGCCCGTTGGAATTACAAGCCCAGGGCGCAGGGTTTGGATGAATGGGACAGTGCCGAAATGAACCATGGATTTGAAGAAGATTCCAGAGGCCTCGGGCTTGCCGATATGGCTTACGCCATCCACAATAGCAGACCCCATCGGGCCAATGGGGAAATGGCCTTTCATGTGTTTGAAGTCATGATGGGAATACTGGAATCCTCAAAGAGTGGAAAATACAGCGTATTCCAAAGCAGCTGCAATGTGCCGGCACCACTGCCCGAAGATTTTCCCTTGAGTGAGAAATAGACTCAGTTCGGTTTCTATATTGGAAGATGCGTTATGAGCATAAAGACTTTGGATTTCGCAGAACCTTTTTTTTCCGTGAAATACCTGCAGAGAGAACATAGGCATCAAATCAAGGATAAAAGTATCGTTGTCAACGTTTCAGAGCAGCCGATAAAAATACAGGCGCAACGCCTTGAATTTCTCCATTCAGTAGTCGTCACCAATACTACGCTCGAAGGGATAGAAAGAGGGATACTGGTAGAGAATTTTGCAGGCCGTGGAGAGGATGCGGCGTTTTTCGATAAGGTTAAGAAAATCTGGCCTTTGGCATATGACATCAGAAAAGAGGAACGGCTCAAGGATGTCAGCCATTACATATCGCCTAAGGTCAGCCTGGGGAATGTTCAACTCAGCATGTATCACGCAGGTTCGGTTCCGCTAAATGTCGGTTTGCACAAGCTTCATACGCATTGCGGCGACAAGGTACTCAAGGAGGTTCATACGCAGATTGTCGGATACGGAAAAATGCAACAGTGTCTGGAGCAAGACATCAATACCCTGTACCTTGAGGAAGCTATGGCACCCGGCGCAACCCATAAGCCCATGTTTGATGAGCAGGGGAATTACCCATGGCATCAATACGAAACGATTACTCCCGGAATATTTATGGCGATCGAGATACTGTCATAAATTGATTGTGGCCGTATAACAAGATGCTTGATATCAAGAATAGTCGTCCGCGTTGAGGAGAGGATATGACAGCGAAATTACTTCCACCGAATTTGGATTTCAAGGGCTCGTTTCCCCGATTGTCCCGGCGGCTTCGAATCGGTGTAGTCGGCGGTGGTCGTATAGCGGTAGTGCAGGCTATGGCCGCAAGGCTTTGTGACAGGTGGGAAGTTGCCGCAGGGGCATTATCGTCCGATCCGCAGAAGGCCAAAATCCGGGGGACAGAATGGTATTTGCCCGAAGATCGCTTATATCGTTCCTTTGAGGAGATGGCCCGAGCGGAGGCACAACGCCCCGATGGTATAGATGCGGTGATGATTACCACACCCAATCATGTCCACTATAACGCTGCACGCACCTTTCTCAATGCCGGAATTGATGTGTTGTGCGATAAACCGCTGACCAATGATTTTGCCGAGGCTGCGGAGTTGGTTCGTCTCACTGGTGAGTCTGGTAGGACATTTGGTGTCTGCTATGTGATGGCCTCTTTCCCCATGGTGCGCCAGGCACGTCATTTGGTAACCGGCGGTGCCATAGGCAAGGTCAATCAGATACATGTTGAATTTATGCAAGACTGGATGATTCCGGATGAGGTTACGGATGCTGCCCATATAAAATGGCGACTTGATCCGGCCAAGTCCGGTTCGACCAGTTGTACCGGCGATATCGGTACTCATGCCCAACATATCGCCACCTTTGTTTCTGGTCTGGAACTGACGCATTTGCGCGCGGAAATGCACATCTGCGGTTCAGCCAAAGCCTTGGAAGATACGGTATTGATGATGACACGATATTCGGGCAATGTGCCCGGGACACTGATAGCTACCCGTATGGCTTCAGGTAATCGGGGAGGGCTTCGCCTGCGCGTCTTCGGCAGCGAAGGCGGTATCGAATGGGATCTGGAAAAACCGGAACAGCTTAAATTCAACCGTTACGGCGAGTCGGACCGCCTGTTGAGTCGAGGCCATGGGCATGGAATCGATACAGGCGTTGAACGATCTATAAGATTGGCAAGAGGTTTTTCCGAGGGCTTGATTGAAGCCTGGGCGAATCTATACACTGAATTTGCGATGGCTGTCGCCGCCCGCAAGGATGGCATAAGAACCCCCGAGGGCTGGCTGAGTTTGCCTACGGTTGAACAAGGGGCGCAAGGGGTAAAATTTATTGACGCTGCTGTCCAGTCGCATCAATCGGGCGGGGAGTGGGTGGGTTGCAGGGTGTAGTGCGCTCGGGAGCGTTATCAACTCTGTGCGACGGCCCATTGCGTGGCTGTAAGTGTATTATTCATGGTTTTTCAACCAGCCAATCGAGTAATAAAGCGGCGTTTTTATTGAGGAAGCGTGAAGGAGCACGCTGAACCACATAGCCATAACCTTCCAGCCGATGATGAAACGGAGCGATCAATAAACCGTTATCGAGTTCTCTTTGCATTAAATTATCCGCCAGCGTCCAGCCCTGGCCGTCGATTGCCGCCTGTGTGCGCACATTGGCATCGGAAATCATACGACGTGGATTGCTCAGAACGATACTCTGTTCACCATACCAGGTTTGCCATAAATCGAATGTACGATCTTCACACAAAAGCGGGATGCCGCTGCAGGGTGGCTTCGCCAAGGAGACAGTTTTCAGCTGTCTGAACGGGATATTCGTTTTTTTCAGCAATGATGGACTGCAAGCCGGGAACAACGGCATAGCTATTTCGCGCAGCCGGGTGTGATTGATGCGTCCTTCGATTCGGCTCCATAGAATAGCGAAATCGACATCCTGTATCCGGAAATCGTTTGAATTGACCGTATGATGCAACACGATGGAGATTTGCGGATAGAGCTTATTGAATTTCGCAATTCGCGTAGACAACCAACGTAAAGCCACATAGGTTGTGGCGCCGATCAAGACGTCATGACGGCGCTCCCCCGGTTTGATATTTTCCAGCGTGGAGGATAGATCCGCAAACAGTCGCTGTGTGGTCTTTAACAGCGCCTGGCCGGCGTCAGTCAGATAAATCTGGCGTACCGAACGCCGAAACAATGGGCAATCCAATTCCTGCTCCAACTTTCGGATCTGGTAGCTAACGGCGGCTTTGCTCATACACAATTCCGTCGCAGCCAGGCTAAAGCTTAATAATCTTGCGGCAGACTCAAAGGCTTTGAGGGAATCCAGTGAAGGTAGTTCATGTCTCATGGGTCAAAAATATCAATGTATAAATCTTATCTTCATGCTTAAACTGGCTGTTTAATCACTAATATAGTTTAAAAAATTTTAATCATAAATAGAAATTTTTGTTTGTCACGGCGGGCAAAATCGGAACAATGAGAAGTCTGCCGGAGAAAGCGCATATGCACGATCAAAAGCTGAAATCACAGGCTCGCGTAGTGATCATCGGCGGTGGTATCGCCGGTTGCTCAACGCTCTACCACCTGACCCGGGAGGGGTGGTCGGATGTGGTGTTGCTTGAGCGCGATGAGTTGACATCGGGCTCAACCTGGCATGCCGCTGCCCAGGTCACCCAGTTCGGCGCCAATCAAACCATGGTTGCCTTAAAACGCCACAGTATCAATCTATACCGCGAGCTGGCTGCCGATCCGGAGCATCCGATTACGTACCATATTACCGGCGGGATGCGGCTTGCCCATCGCCTTCAAGAGGTGGACACCTATAAACACTTTGTCGGTATGGCGGCAGGAATGGGCGTGGAAATGGAGTATATAGATGCCACGGAAGTGGGGCGACGTCATCCGCTGATCAACACCGACGGTTTACTCGGCGCTTGGTGGGACCCCTTGGATGGCGATATAGATCCAGCCGGAATTACATTTGCATTGGCGCGAAAGGCACGCGAAGCGGGTGCCGAAGTGTATCGTTTCAATCCGGTTGAAGCAATTAGCCGAAAAGCCAACGGAGAATTCCTGATACATACAAAAAACGGTGATATATGTTGTGAAATTGTCGTTAATGCAAGTGGCTATAGAGTCAACGAAGTCGGCAATATGCTCGGAATCAGCCATCCGGTAAGTTCAATGGAGCATATGTATTTTCTTTCCGATCCTCTACCCGAACTCGAACAACTCGATTTTCGTGTACCGATTATCCGCGATCCCGGTGACGATTTTTATAGCCGTCAGGAGAAATCCGGGCTATTGGTCGGTGTTTATGAGCAAGGTTGTAAACCATTCGGTATGGAAGGAATAGATCCCGGTTTTACGCAAGCCCTGTGTCCGTCCGATCTGGATCGCTGTCTGGATAATATGGAGCGTATTTTACAACGCATACCCGCTTTGGCGGATGCAGGAATACATACAGTGATTAACGGGCCGATTACCTACACCATTGACGGTGCGCCGTTGATCGGACCCATACCGGGTATTGAAAACGCCTATTGCGCTATCGGTCTGCGGGCCGGTATCGGTGAATCCGGCGGGCATGGAAAAATCCTGGCAGAACTCATTGTACATGGTGAAAGTGAATGGGATGCGTGGTACCTGGATCCCCGCCGATTCACACAATATGCCAACACTGAGCTTACCTGCCTTAAAGCCATAGAAGACTACCAAAATGAATTCCACTACCACCTGCCGCATGAGCATCGTCCGGCCGGACGGCTAGCCCGCACCACACCGCTTTATCCCGTGCTGGATCGAATGAATTGCGTATGGGGCGTGGTTAATGGCTGGGAACGCGTATTGTTCTTCAAACCCTCGGACGACTTTGTCGATCAACACAGCTATCGCTTTACTCCCACCATGGGGGTCGTCAAAAACGAGGTCGCGCATCTGCAACACCACGTCAGTATCATGGAGGTGTCCGGATTTAACCGCTATGAGATAGCGGGGGAGGGTGTAGAGGAGTTTCTCGATAATATGATCTGTGGAAAGCTGCCTCGTAAAGTGGGGAAGGTGGGCTTGTGTTATCTGCTGACTGAAAACGGTAATCTTCTCAGCGAAGCAACCTTGGTCAAGCTTGACGAAAATCGATACTGGTGGGGGTCGGCGGCAGCCTCTGAATGGCACGACCGAGATTGGTTGAACCGGCACAAACCCGATTCGGTCAGCATCACCGAGATGACTGCATCGCACACTATTCTCGTCGTCGCCGGACCCAGATCGCGAGAATTACTGCAATCTGTATCACCCAGAAGCGATTGGTCTAAGGAGGGCTTTCCCTGGTTAAACGCCCAATCGATGTTTATAGCTCACGCTGAGATGATAGCTATGCGTGTGAGTTTTTCCGGCGAGCTGGCCTTTGAACTGCACGTACCCAATGAGCAATTGTACCTGGTATGGAAAACCCTCGTCGAAGCCGGTAAACAATATCGTCTGGGTTGCTTCGGGCTTTATGCCGCCGAATCGATGCGCCTCGAAAAAGGCTATCTGCACTGGAAAGCCGACCTTATTGTAGAACGCAATCCTTACGAGGCCGGCCTGGATCGTTTTGTTAATCTGGATAAAACCGGGTTTATCGGTAAACCGGCCTTGATCGAACAACGGCAACGCGGTCTGAAAAAGAAGCTGGTTTCCTTGACTGTCGATTGTACTCTAGCCCCGGCTCATAGCGGAGACGGTGTGTTTAAGGATGGCAAACATATTGGTTCGGTGACATCCGCAGGTTATGGATTTCGGGTTGAGCGCAATATCGCTTACGCCTATATCGATCCTGATCTCGCGGATATAGGTACAGAATTGGATATAGAAATTCTCGGTAAATTCCATAGTGCCAGAGTTGTGCATACAATAATGTACGACCCTGGCAATTTACTCGTGCGCTCATGACCGCGCCAAACAAGCCGGGCAAACGCCGCCGGACGAATTCCCGCGCTGCCATGCGCGCAAAACGTTCCAAGCCACCGGTGGTAAATCCCGCGCCGCCGGGCCCGATCGGCGGACAATACAGCCCCTTATCCGATGACCAAATCGAACGTATTTTTGACACTTCGCTACGTATGTTAGCTGAACTCGGCATGGGGGATTGTCCGCAGAAACTCACCCAACAAGCACTTAGCCGCGGTGCGACTCGAAACCGGATGGGTCGATTGTGTTTTTCCCGAAGCATGGCTGAAGATATTATCGATGGTGCCTGCCAATCCTTCGTATTGCATGGCCGAGACTACAACTACAGTATTGAGGTTGGTGGTGACAAGGTTTATTTCGGCACCGGCGGTGCCGCAGTCCAAACACTCGATCTGCACACTCAAGTCTATCGGCCGTCAGTACTCAAGGATCTTGCCGATTTTACAAGACTGGCGGAGATCTTACCCAATATCGCCTGGTTTACGCGATGCTGTGTGGCAACCGATGTTGGCGATGTGTTCGATTTGGACGTTAACACCGCCTATTGCCTGATGCGTTACACCCAAAAGCCGGTCGGCACCAGCTTTTCCCTCGCCGCACATGTTGATCCTATAGTCGACATGTTCGACATAGTGGTGGGCGGCAATGGTGGATTTGCGGATAAACCCTTTTGCAAAGCACATATCAGCCCGATTATTTCACCCATGAAATATGGCGAAGACGCGTTTGAGACAGCATTGGCTTGTATTAGGCGCGGTGTTCCGATCAATGCCATAGTGGCAGCCATGTCCGGCGCCACTTCACCCGCCACGCTTGACGGTATGTTGGCCGCGTCTTTTGCGGAAACCCTGGCTGCATTGATCATGGTTAATCTGTTTGAGCCGGGTTATCCGATGATATTTTCCAACTGGCCGTTTGTAATCGATTTGCGAACCGGCGCATTCAGTGGCGGTGGCGGTGAGATTGCGCTGCTCAATGCGGCCGCGGCTCAGTTGGCCAATTATTGCAATTTGCCGTCGGGCGTGGCATCCAGTATGTCAGACGCAAAAGCCGTAGACGCACAAATGGGTATGGAGAAAGCTCTGTCATCACTGGCATGTGGACTCTCCGGCGCCAATATGATCTATGAGTCGAGCGGGATGATGGCAAGTCTGCTCGGCGTATCCTTCGAAGCCTTTCTGTTGGACAATGAGATGCTGTCGCACGTTTACCGCATGATCAGGGGGATTGAAGTTCACGACGGTACCCTGGCCTTTGAAACCATGAAAAACGTGATTAACGGGGAAGGACATTTTATTGGCGAAATACAAACCCTGCAAGCGATGGAAAGAGACTATTATTATCCGTTTTTTGGGGACAGGCTGGAGCCTGATAGCTGGGCGGAATCGGGCGCTGTGGATGCTTGGCAAAAAGCCAATACGGAAGTGAAAAAAATCCTATCCGCTCGGCCGCAGCATTTTGTCGATTCCGCAATAGATAAGCGGATTCGGCAACACGCCAATATACTAATTAGTCCATAAAAGCGTAATCAGTAACAAAATGTCAGATTACACTCATAGCTTCGGGGCTGAGGTCCTGTTCCTGGAAGTGTCAGTCGCAGGGATGCGACTGTCAAGCCTACAGGGAAGTATTCACGGCGCCTTCCAGGAACAGGACCTCAGCCCCAAAGCGGTGTCAATAGCACCTGGACAGAGTACTAGTACTTTTAATCTTCGCGTTTAAACGCCCCCTGCACAATTCGATCTATAACCATAGCGCAAAACAATATAGCGAAACCGCCTAACAAGCCCGGTCCCCTGTTCAGCCTTGGCTTAATGGGTTTTTTACGAGTTGCAGCTGAATTCGACCACCGCTCTGGCAAGGACATCGATGGTATCGATAAATTCCATATCAGATGGAATAGCGTCGTTGATAATGGAAAATTCCGAACAGGCAATCAACAGGATATCGGCGCCATTGTGTCTCAATTCCCGGCTGGCGTTTGCAAGTATGGATCTGGCCGATTGTTCGTCCCGCCCGGATTTAATAGCTTTGATGGCGGAAAGCATAAGCGTTTGATCTTGAGGGTAATGCCCTGCAATTCCGAGACTTGCAAATACATTATCGAATAATTCAAGCTTCATAATGGCCGGCGAGCCCAATATACCGACGTTAATCCGTGATCCACGGCGTGCGATAGCCGCAGCCGACAATTCAACCATATTCAGCAACGGGACCTTCACCGCTCGGCTGATCTGGTTACTATAAACGTGTGCGGTATTACAGGGCATAGCCAGGGCCTGGGCGCCCAATGCTTCGAGTTGTTGTGCCATCTTTTGCAAGACCGGTCCTGGATCGTCACCGGTGTTTTCAATCAAAGCCTTTATGCGCGAAGGCACTTGTGTGTTGTTATCGATAAACAGTGGAACGTGATCGCTGTCGTCATGGGCCGGTGTGAAGCGGATAATTCGGGTCATGAGCAATGCTGTGGCTTCAGGTCCCATGCCGCCGATTACACCGACCGGTTTCCTGTTTGACGGCTTATTCATGACGGCTTGTCCGGGATGCGAAGATTGTTTGCGCAAAAGGCGATTATCTCACCCAACTGATAGCAATCATCGTGGGAAAATGTCAACGGAATACGCATGTCGAACAGTCCGGACAGTATGCGGTCTGTTTTCGGCAGGCTCTGTGACTCGATGTACTGCCAGCTCGAATGTTTGCTGGTATAGGCGGCCGGATTGTTGTCACCAAACCATTTGAGCTCTACACCAAAGCGCTGATTGGCCGCCACAAAGGATCTGGCCATATCGGCCGAAATACCGGGAATCAGAAACTGAATGGAACTACCGACATAAGCTTCTTGTGATGGTCGAACAGGTAAGTTGATACAATTGACTCCGCGTAATATAGATTCGATAATCGCATAGCGTCGATTCCAGCGAGTGATATTTTCATCCAGACAGGCCAGTTGCGGACGCAGAATGGCCGCGCGCAGATTATCCATGCGTCCGGAGCAGTTCGGCGTCTGTAAATCTATATCCACGAAGCTCTCGGGCGGGGGTGCAGTGAGATGGCGTTCGTACAGCATATAAGAGCCGGACAGCATAACCGCGCGTGCCATGATGTCATCGTCATCTGAGACTAAGAGCCCCCCCTCGCCGGAATTGAGATGTTTATAAGTCTGTGTACTGAAACAGCCTATCCGCCCAAAGTTGCCGCTTTTTCGTTGATTCCATTCGCCGCCCATTGTATGGGCGCAGTCCTCTATCAAGATCAGGCCATAGTGATCAACTATATCCATTAAGGTGAACATGTCGGGAATATGTCCACGCATCATCGACAGCAGTAAAAATCGTGCGCCGCTGAGTTTAATCTTTGCAAGCAGGTCATCCGGATCCGGCCGCAGGTTTTCGTCGGTTTCGAAAAAGACCGGACGCCCGCCCGCGTTAACTATGGCGCCAGGTACAGGTGCCAACGTAAAGGCATTGGTTAATACCTGCTCGCCAGGCTTAAGTCCGGCGGCGACAAGGCCAATGTGCAATGCGTATCCGCCCGAGGCACAGGCCAGACAGTATTTCCTTTGCTGATAGGCGGCAAATTCCTGTTCCAACAGGCTCGCTTCCGAGGCCTCGTTACTGACCGTGTTATATCGGTGTAATCTGCCGCTGCGAAGCACATGAACCGCCTTTTCAATGGCGGCTTCACTGATCGCTTCCTGTTGGGTAAAACTACCGTTAAAGGGGCGAACAGTCATGGCAAGTCATTAAGCTACAGCGACCGAGGAATTGTTCACGGGTCGATCCGGTCGGAAAAATCAAACGAGGAGGTATAGCCGAATAAGGCGGCGGATCCTCCGGTATGGAGAAAGACGACACGCTCGCCTTTTTTGAAATGACCCTTGCGAATCAGATCGACAAGCCCGGCCGCCCCCTTACCGGAATACACCGGATCAAGCAGAATCGCTTCCAGCCGAGCGAACAATGTTATCGCTTCCAGGGTGCTTTCGGCGGGAAAACCGTAGCCAGGTCCGACGTAGTCGCTGTTGGCCCGAATATCTTCTCGCTTGACCACTTCGGGGCACCCCAGCTTTTGGGCGGTTGCGGCTGCCAGTTTGAATACATTTTCTTCCTGAGTTTCGCGTGCCGCCCGGACACTGATACCCAGCAGAGGAATTTGCGCATTCATTGCCTTGAGACCTGCGACCATACCGGCCTGAGTACCACAACTGCCGGTCGCATGGACTATGTGGTCAATTTTCAATCCGGCAGCATTGGCTTGAGCCAGAACTTCGAATGCGCAATTCACATAACCCAGCGCACCGGTGGGATTGGAACCGCCGCCGGGAATGGTGTAGACATTGCGCCCTTCGGCTCTGAATCGATCGGCGACGGTTTCCATTTCTGCATTCATGTCCAGATCCGGACCGCGTTTCTCCGTGCTCGCTCCGTGCAGATAATCGAGAAGCACATTGCCGTTATAGAGGTAATTGGGATCGGTAAACTGGGTCCGGTCCTCCAATAGAATATGGCAATCCATGGCCAGTCTGGCTGCGAAAGCGGCCGTCTGGCGGGCATGATTCGACTGGGTTGCACCCTGAGTCATCACCAGCTCCGCACCTTGATCCTTGGCTTCGGCCATTAAAAATTCCAACTTGCGGGTTTTGTTGCCTCCGGTGGACAGTCCGGTGCAATCATCCCGTTTGATCCAGATTTCAGGGCCTCCCAGTTCCTGGCTCAAACGCTTTAGCGGTTCGAGCGGTGTGGGCAGATGAGCAAGCTGAATTCTCGGAAAGCGCGCAATATGCATGGATAATACCCGGTAAGATTATTCGAATATTAATTATTACATGAGCCTCACCGTTATTACGAATGTAACTATGGTGGACTGGAAATACCCACGGATAAACGGCTGGGGACTTTCCGTAATGGAACGACGCGTTCGCATCTTCGGCGGATATGGTTGAATTCCCGACTTTTTAGCTTGTATCTACCCTGATACAAACCCTATCAGTGCCTGTGATCCGGTTTCGGAAAGCATGTCAATATTGCCGGTTCTTATAAGCTATTTCTTTTAAAAATCAAACAGTTAATATCTGTCTGGATATGGTGATCCGAAGCGGTCATACTTCTGAATTTCAAAATATCATATATATTTAAAAAAATATTGTAAAAATAAAAATAGCTGATATAGTTTGAGTCTGGCGAAGTTGCCGACAACATCCGAGGAGGATTTATAATGAGAATACGACTCGCACGCCGAACCATGATTACGGCGTTTTCCCTGGCAGTACTGGCAATTGCGGCAACGCAAAGCTTTGCTGCCGATAAAATCAAACTTCGGCTTTCGTCATCGGGCTCTGAAACCGGTCAACGCGCAGTTGCGCTGATCGAAAAATTCGGGCCGGGTGTTGCCGAGTTTGCGGAATTTGAACCGCATTGGAATTCGACTCTCTTCAGACAGGGCACGGAGCTGGAAGCTATTGCCCGAGGCAACCTTGAAATGTCGATCACCTCGGCTCAGGAGCTCGCCGAGTTCTTCCCGGAATTTTCAATCTTTACCGCCGGCTACGTCCATCGTGATGCAGCACATCAGGTTGCTGTTTTCAATGATCCCCTGATGGAGCCGTTTAAGCAAAAAGTTGAAGATGATCTCGGTATCAAGCTCCTGACCGTGATGTACCTGGGTCGTCGACAGGTGAATATACGCACGGATCAAAAAGTGTCCACGCCCGAAGATATGTCCGGTGTCAATCTACGCATGCCGGGTACCGACGCATGGCAGTTCCTGGGCAGAGCTTTGGGTGCAAGTCCGACCCCCATGGCATTTTCAGAAGTTTATACAGCCCTGCAAACCGGTGCAATCGACGGACAGGACAACCCCTTACCGACGGTGGTCGATAAAAAGTTCTACGAAGTCACCAAGCAAATCGTCCTGACATCGCATCTTGTTGACTTGAACTATATCGCCATGTCAAAAGAGGTTTGGGAGGATATGTCGCCCGAGCAGCAGCAAACGGTACAAAAAGCCGCTGAAGAGACAGCTGAGTACGGACGGCAAAACCAACTGAAATTAGAAGAAGAGTTGGTTGATTTTCTCAAGGAAAAAGGTTTGCAGGTTTACGAGCCCGATCTGGAAGCATTCCGGGCGCACGTTCAAGGTATATATTTGGAGTCGGATTACGCGAAAGACTGGCCGGAAGGTCTTCTGGACAAAATCAATGCGCTTTAAACCCGGTGCATGAGGAGTCAACATAATGAAATCCATCACAAGTTGGCTCCAAAAAGGGGCCGAGGGCGTGGCGGCGGCAATGCTTGCCGCCATGTTCTTTACGTTCCTGCTCCAGATTCTTTCCCGATATGTGCTTGATGAACCTTTTGGCTGGACGCTTGAGCTTTGTCTGACACTGTGGATCTGGATTGTATTTTGGGGCAACGCCTTTGTTTTGCGGCATGATGAACATGTGACCTTTGACGTGCTTTACCATGCAGTCAGCCCCGGTACGCGGCGGATTTTCGCCTTGATTGGGGCTGCGGCCATAGTGATCGGTATGGTGGTGGCGTTTTATCCTACCTGGGACTATATTGATTTTTTGAAAATTAAGAAAAGTGCGACCCTGCGTATTCCGATGCGTAATATTTTCAGTATTTTCGCACTCTTTATGATAGCGACCGCACTCGCTTACGCGTTTCGATTTGTGCATATCCTGCGTCATGGCATACCCGAGGAGCAAAATGAATCTCCCGCCAGGGAGGGTAAGTCATGAGTCTCCAATTTGCGTTATGCCTATTTACGATGTTGTTCCTTGCGGGAATAGGAACTCCGGTAGCATATTCCATACTGCTGTCCTCAATAGTCTATCTTGCCGTGGCCGGCCAAGATGTGGCCCTGGCGGCGGAGCAAATATTATCGGGCCTGTACGGCAGCTTTATATTGCTGGCCGTGCCATTGTTTATCGCTGCGGCGAATATCATGAACGCCGGGACAATTTCCGACCGTCTGCTGAATTTTTGTGTCGCCTGTGTCGGACGCTTTCGGGGTGGGATGGGACACGTCAATGTAGTCGCTTCCCTGATCTTTTCCGGAATGTCCGGATCAGCCGTAGCCGATGCCGCCGGTATAGGCAAAATCATTATTGAAATGATGACCAAAGGTGGCCGTTATCCTGCGGGCTATGCCGCGGCAATTACAGCCGCGTCGGCGACTATAGGGCCGGTGATTCCACCTTCGATTCCGATGGTGCTTTATGCCTTGATCTCGGATCAGTCGATCGGTTACATGTTCTTAGCGGGGATTATTCCCGGTATCTTCATTGGTTTCGTCCTGATGGCGATGAACACCTTTATCGCGACACGCCGTAATATTGCACTTGAGGAACCAGTGCCCCTGAAGAAACTGCCACCGCTTGCAGTGAATGCATTTCCGGCGCTTTTGATGCCTGCGATTCTGCTTTATGGTATTTACGGCGGTGTCACAACACCAACCGAAGCGGCTGCGGTCGCTGCATTTTATGCGTTGGTGCTTGCCGCATTTTTCTATCGCGCGTTGAAATTATCAAATCTATACGACATCTTTGTCGATTCCGCCCGCTCTTCGGCTGCAGTGGGGCTTGTAATCGGAGGCGCATTAATTCTGAACTATGTAGTCGCATCCGAAAATATTCCCAACCAGATGGCCGGTGCGCTCGTTGGGCTGGATATACATCCGCTGGTGTTTCTGCTGGGTGTCAATGTGCTGCTGCTCTTTCTTGGCGCGATACTGGATGCAACAACGATTATTCTGGTTATTCTGCCTCTGTTCATACCGTCGTGCCGGGAACTGGGGATCGATCTGGTACATTTCGGCGTTATAGCAGTGATCAATTGCATGATCGGGTTGATTACGCCTCCTTATGGAATGTTGCTGTTCGTCATCAATGCGGTCACGGATATTCCATTGGGTGAGATAATCCGAGAGACTTGGGCATTTATCGTTGTTCTGATCGTTGCCTTGTTGGTACTGATTCTTGTCCCGGATCTTGTATTGTGGTTGCCAAGGAAATTTGGATATCTCGGATAAGAACACTCCTCGCACTTCCCTTCCATGGCTTGCATCCGTCGGATGCAAGCCTTTTTTGTTCTGAATTTCTTAAAGCCTGTTCAAGATCTCTGTGTCATCGCGAGAATGCGCTGATTTGAGTCAGATTTTATTCTGATTTGAGGTGCATAGTGGTTCTGCGCAAGGACTAAAACGCCAGGAGCGTTTTGAACGCATGCCTTGTAGGGGTAAAAGCACGTGGAAGTGCTGCATGCGATCAGGAGGAAATCCGGCCAAATCCGGCTAATTCGCAGTAGACAGAGAGATTTTGGACAGGCTCTTACGATAAGCTGAATCGCTAAGCCGTTGCGGGCAGGAGTCCGGGTATTGAGACACTCAGCGTATCGGCGACATTCTATATGAAACCAAGGAGGCTTCAGCGCAACACATGCACCGAACATTTAGCGTGGCGTACGATGCGAGCAGAGGTCGAACCGAGAAAATAGTCTTGTAGCCCCGGTTTGTGAGATCCGACGATAATGCAATCTGCGCCTATTTTCTCAGCATAGTCCGTGATTGATCTACCCGCATGGCCGGTGAGGGTTTCGGTTTCTACATCATCGGCGTCACCGATTCGTCTAGCGAGCTCCGCTTTGGAGGAATCGTGTACTTTTTCAATTTCTTCATCCGAAACGACCAGATGAACGGAGCTGTGCACCGGTTCGAAGACATGTATCGCAGTGATTTTACCACCTGTCGTCAGAAGTGTTCTGGCGATATTCAGGGCTTTGCCGCTGTAGCCGTGAGTCAGCGATAGAGATACCAGAATATTGCTGTACATTTTCTTCCTCCTCGAAACCGGAAATTAAATATAAGAGGCAGTATAACTCACGGAGTTGAAATATTATATAAAAATATGTTATTTATTTTAATATATGATATTATAAAGTTCATCTTATTTTTTAATCATCAGCATTTCCAGAGTTGATTGATAGTGAGTATCCGCCAATGAACCATAGCAGCGATGCCAGCGAAATATGCCATTGGTGGCGGACCGCCATAATCGATATGGAGCCGGGGAAAATCGCTTTTCGCGATTACCCGGTCGGTGAGCTTATTGGGAAGGTATCCTTTCCTCAAATGATCTGGCTTATGATGCGCGGACATTTGCCTTCCGAAGCACAGGCTAAACTCTTGGAAAGCGCATTGGTTGCCGGCGTTGATCATGGTCCCCAGGCACCGTCGATTGCGGCTGCGCGCATGGCAGCGACTTGTGGTCTGGGTCTGAACAATGTGATGGCAACGGCTATCAATATGCTGGGAGATGTACACGGCGGAGCCGGCGAGCAATGTTCCGAGTTGTATTTAGATATCGAAGCATTGATGAATTCCGGAGCCGCTATGGATGACGCTGTTGGTCGCGGACTGAATCGCTGGCAAGCAAAATACGGCAAAATTGTTTCCGGATTTGGTCATCGTTTTCACAAACCCACCGATCCCAGGGCGCCCCGATTGACACAACTGGTTCGAGATGCGGCAAAGGCCGGAACGGTGAATGGAAAATTTGCCGATATTGGTGAAGCGGTAAAGGATGAATTGGGTCGTCGACGTGGCGGTAGAGCCATAGCAATGAATATAGACGGGGCTACAGCAGTAATATTCTGCGAGTTAGGCTTTCCGCCCCCGCTTGCGCGTGGACTATTCTGTTTGTCCCGTGGCGTCGGTATATTGGCACACGGTTGGGAACAGATGCAGCAAGGTGGTCGTAACAAAGGCCCGATGCCTCCGAAGTTCCTGCCTCAATATCTGTCGAATAATTCCTAAGAGCCTGTTCAAAATCTCTGTGCTTACTGTGACTTCGCCGAATTTGGCTGGATTTCTTCCTGATATTAGGCAAAGTATTCTACGATATTTAAAAAAATATAAGATAATATATAAAATATATGATATTATCTGCTTTGAATGAGTTGATTGTGGACTTAGATCTGGTCCGGGTAGATAAGTCATGGCTTCAAGCGAGATTCAAAGTCACTTTGAGTTTTCTCCAAAGTACTCGCTTTCTCACCTAACCTTGTTGGATTGCTCCATCCCCGAGTTGGTATATATCGCTTCACGCGCAGGCTACGACTCAATCAGTCCTCGTCTTATTCCCATGGGAGTAACCGGGGAGTGTCCGTGCCAGCCGCTTGAGCGCGAGATTCTACGGGCTACTCGCAGCGCACTGAAAACCACGGGTATGGCGGTCCACGATATTGAATTGGCCAGCATTACCAGTGGTTGCGAGGCAAAGAACTACGAGGCGGCCATGGAAGCGGGTGCCGAACTGGGAGCCGGCGCATTAGTTGCCAGCGTATGGACCGATAACCGGGAAGATCAACACTATATTACCGATAAGTTCGTCGAAATCTGCGACCTGGCCCGGCTCTATGGATTGTCGGTCGTTCTCGAATTTCCCACTTTTTCCCGCCTGAACAATCTACGCGATACCGTGGAAATCGTAAGAGCTGCCGCCAGACCCAACGGGGGGATATTGATCGACACTTTATATACGCATATGTCCAGAGTTGATTTATCTGAGCTGAAATCCTTGCCTCCTGACTGGTTCTGTTTTATCCAGGTATCCGATGTGTTACCCGGTATTCCGGACACCCAAGAGGGCATGCTGCAGATAGCGCGTGAGGCGCGTTTATATCCGGGTGAAGGATGTATTGACTTTTCCGCCATAGTTGAACGATTACCGCCCGTTGATATTTCAATTGAACTTCCCAATCGAAGCCGGATTGCTGAACTTGGTTGTGAGGAACACGCACGCCGTTGTCTGAAGGCTTGCAAACGAATTTTTGAAAACATCCAAAGTAAACGAATTCCGAGTGCGGGTAATGCTCGGAATGGAAATCTAGTTAAAGAGGAATCGTATGGCTCGCGAACTCACTGAAGCAGACAAGGCGCTGGTCGGCGCCATGATCTCTCGTGCTCATTCAGCCATGGCTGAGATAGAAAAATACAATCAGAATCAGCTGGACCGCCTGTGTCAATCCATTGGTTGGTACAGCTCCAATGAAAACACATTCACCCGCCTTGCCCAAATGGGAGTGGACGAAAGCGGTATAGGTGACCGAGAAGGCCGTCCGGGAAAAAGATTCAAAATACACGGCGTTTTGCGTGACGCTTTGCGTCAGAAAAGTATCGGAATCGTAGAAGACTTTCCCGAGAAGGGTATTGCCATATATGCCAAGCCTGCAGGTGTTATTGCGTCACTGATTCCAATGACAAATCCCGCTCTCACTCCTCCGGTAACCGGAATCTATGCAGCCAAGGCACGCAATGCAGTCATCTTTTCCCCTCATCCACGTACACGTAAGACAACAACCGAAATGGTCGCCGTAATGCGGGCGGCATGTGAAGCGGTTGGAGCGCCTGCAGATTTGTTCCAGGTAATGGAGACCCCTTCAATTCCTCTGACACAGCACCTAATGCAAGTCTGTGACATGACACTGGCGACGGGTGGCAAGCCGATGGTAAAAGCGGCTTATAGCTCGGGAAGACCGGCTTACGGCGTCGGTGCCGGAAATTCATCAATCGTGATCGACGAAACGGCGGATATTCCCATTGCGGCGCATAATACACGTATCTCCAAAACGTCAGATTTCGGATCCGGGTGTTCTGCCGATGGGAATATTATTATTCAAAAATCCATCTATGATGAAATGCTTGCCGCACTTGAAGCTGAAGGCGGGTATCTGTGCGATGATGAAGAAAAAGCGATGCTGGAAAGGGCAATGTGGGACGAGAATGGCAATCGGACTTTTCCGACTATTGCCTGCCGGCCGCAACAAACAGCCGAAGTTGCTGGCTTCAGCATACCACCGGATAGAAAATTTCTGATGGTTGAAAACCAGGGGCAAATCGGACCCAGGCATAAGTTTTCCAAAGAAAAACTAACCACACTTATGGCATTGTATTATTTTGACCGTTTTGACGATGCCCTGGATATTGTCAAAGCCATATACGAAACAGGCGGAAAGGGACATTCTTGTGGTATATATTCTCACAACGACGAACACATCGATCTATTGGCCCGAGCGGCACCGGTGAGCCGGATGATGGTCCGCCAGCCTCAATCCAAAGCCAATGCGGGATCTTTCACCAATGGTATGCCGATGACATCCAGCCTCGGATGCGGAATCTGGGGAGGTAATATTACCAATGAAAATGTTTCGCTGAAGCATTTTATGAATTACACCTGGGTCAGTCGGCCAATCTCCGAGGACCGCCCGTCCGAGGAGGAGTTGTTCGGTGAGTTTTACGGTACGGAGGTTGCGTGATCATGAGTAAAGTAAAAACTGTGGCGGAGCATATTGTCGATTATCTGGAGAAGCGGGAAATCAAACATATCTTCGGTTTGTGCGGCCATACCAATATCGCCGTTCTTTCGGCTCTCAAGTCGAGCCCGATTGAGTTTATCACTGTAAGACATGAGCAGATCGCCTCGCATGCCGCCGATGCCTATGCCCGGGTCACCGGGCGTGCATCCGTTGTACTTTCCCACCTGAGTCCCGGATTGACCAATTGCGCCACGGGTGTGGCGAATGCGGCCCTGGATTGTATTCCCATGGTCGTGATCGCTGGCGATATTCCGACTCACTATTATGGCAAGCATCCCCATCAGGAAGTGAATCTTCATGCCGATGCCTCCCAATACGAGATCTACAGACCGTTCGTGAAACGGGCCTGGCGCGTGGATCGGGCTGAACTGATGGCGGAAATTCTGGAAAAGGCTTTTCATTTAGCGGAAAGCGGTCAGCCAGGCCCGGTATTGGTCAACGTTCCCATGGATATTTTTTCCAAGAAGATCAACAGCGATACTTTCGACAGAACGTCCGGAAATACACGATCTTTGATCAGGCCTTCCATCGATGAAGAAACGGCCTATCGCATAGTCACGGCGTTGGGCGAATCGAAAAATCCGGTTCTGTATGTAGGTGGTGGTATTCTTCTGGCAAAGGCGTCAAAGGAGCTGAGTGCCTTTGTAGAGCATATGCAAATTCCGCTTGCACACAGTTTAATGGGAAAAGGAGCATTGGCAGACAACCATCCCCTGGTGCTGGGAATGACCGGATTCTGGGGAACCGAACTGGTTAATCAGGCTTGTCTTAGCGCGGATACCTTACTGGCCATAGGCACTCGATTTAAAGAAGCGGATTGTTCTTCCTGGTACCCCGGGTACACGTTTAATATACCGGACACAAGGGTCATACATATCGATATTGAGCCCGCGGAAATCGGTCGCAATTACCCGACCGAAATCGGAGTCGTGGCAGATGCCAAAGCGGCACTTCAGGTGCTTACCCGGGTCGCGAAAGAGCTTTATCCCGAAGGGTTCGATCGGTCCGATATCGCGCGCCAAATCAAGGAATTTCGCACGGATTTTCGTGACAAAAACGCCGCGATGGCAAACAGTGATGCTTTCCCGATGATGCCTGAACGTATTCTCGCGGATATCCGGGCCGCACTGCCCGACGATGCTATCATTACCACCGATGTAGGCTGGAATAAAAATGGGGTGGGGCAGCAATTCGATATTCTGACACCAGGCAGCATATTAACTCCCGGCGGTTTTGCAACCATGGGATTCGGCCCGCCGGGTGCAATTGGAGCGAAACTGGCCGCGCCCGATCGTGTGGTGATTTCTTTGGTGGGAGATGGCGGTTTCGGGCAGAATCCGGCAATGCTTGCCACAGCCGTTGAACAGAATCTCGGCATTATCTGGCTAGTGATGAATAACAATGCATTCGGCACGATTGCCGGCCTGCAAAAAGCCCACTACGGTGTAACTTACGGCACTTTGTTTCCCGGGGAAATCGGCGATCCGCAGTTAGGACCCGATTATGCTGAAATCGCGGTGGCTTACGGCGCCCGCGGCCTGAGAATTACATCGGCAGGTGAATTGCTCCCCGCACTCAAAGAAGCTCTATCCAGCGGAAAACCGACCGTAATTGATGTAGCCATGATCAATAATCCAACTCCGACAACCGGTCATTGGAATATTCTTGATATCTATTCGCCCGACTCGAATGTGTCGCACGTTGCGACCTAAGGCGTGTCATTAATTTCGATTGAGTAAGCCCGGTATCAGATCAATAACGTGGTCATATCCGCTCACACCCAGTCCGGCAACGACAGCATTGACGACTGGAGAAATATACGATGTATGGCGAAAAGATTCCCTTAAATGCGGATTGGAAATATGCAGCTCGATCGAATAACCGGGAAAGGCCCTCAACGCATCGTGGATGGCGATAGAAGTGTGCGTATAGGCGCCGGCATTAATGACAAGTACATCCGCAGTGTTGATGGCCTTCTGAATCCAGTCGACTATGTCTCCCTCATGGTTGGATTGCAGGAATGCAACCTCCAGCCCGTGCTTCGCGCCTGATTCACGGCAGCGTTCGGCGATCATGTCGAGTGTGTCCTTGCCGTAAATTTTTGGCTCTCGCGTTCCGAGAAGGTTCAGGTTCGGTCCGTTAATGACTTGTACTTTCATGTGTCACGTTGTTCCAATGCATAATCACGGTTAGTTGGGGTGGGAGTTACTGACTGAGTCTGCGGTCTATGGCCTCGATTGCAAGCAGATAACTGTGCACGCCCAGTCCGCAGATAAATCCCATTTCACCTTCGGGTGCTTGCAAAGGCTTGGTGATTTCAACCCCAAGACTGAAGATATTGGTTATATGGACCTCGATAACGGGTTTTTTTAAATGTGCAATCATTTTGATCGCTGAACGGAACATTTCAAATTCAATCTTGGCCGCACGTGAATATCCGATCGGATTTATGATCAAACCATCATAATTTTCGCTGTCTTTTGCAATAAACCGGAACATTTCGTCTTCGTTTTCCGTCTGGCGAAAATCAAGCCGTATGTTTAGCCTTTCACACAATTCCAAACACTCGTCCCGGATCCGATCCAGTGTTATATTGCCGTAGCTGTTTCCGTCAAAGTCACTGAGGTCCGCTAAACCTGGACCATTCAGTATTAACAGTTTCTTGTTCGCCATTCGGTCTTCCTACTCAGAGTCACCCGGTGCCTTAAATCCTCCCCAGCGGCAGTCTAACATACAACAACACCTTGATAACAGTTTTGAATGCGCTCTAACCGGGCAATCATATTTATCCGGGACATGTTGCCGAAGCTAACAACTCCGTATACATACTTGTAGTACAAAGAAATTTCCCTGATTGGTTAGAATATTGTATTATTGCCTGTACAGGCTCTTAGTGTTTTCCCGAAAAGCGTGGCGACAAAGTCTTACCCTTTATCAGCTGCAGCCAATGCTTCAGTTGACGCAGTTTGATATCCGTGAATCCCATTTTTACGGAATTGAGTTGTTCCACCGCTTCGGACTTTCCGCCCGCCAGTGATTCCAGGATGGATTGGATCTGCCCGATCACCGGATTGGTTTGCATATCCGCCGCGACTCTTGTTTCAAGCGCCGAATCCTGAACCGGGGTATGAACAATTGTTTGAAAATTGTTCATACTTTCAGCCTGCTGATTATCTTTGTGGCTTTGTATCAGATGCTTGCGTGCGGAGTGATTGCCGAACAGCAAATGATGGGTTTTCTCCCAAAACCGCTCTTTGCCGGGAAAATAGGGTATATCCAGGCTTTGGCAGAACTGTTCGAGTGAAGCCGGATCGGATGTGTAGTCGCTGTAATTGATGGTCGTCCAGTTTGCCGGCTGCAGCGTGTACAAAAGGCGGTGATAGTTAACCCAGCTTCTTTGCCAGTTGTGGTAGTCGCCGCGTTTATCGAACGAGTGAGCAATTTCCAGCGGAGATTTCCAGATCAAGGCGATACGGTAATCTATGCCTTGTCCGGTCAATTCTTTTATCCGTTTATTGATCCAAAGCGGGTCTTTGCTGGAATCCACGATAAAATTCACGGCGGGAAATTTTTCAAAAACAGCAGTGTAGAGCCGCGTAACCGGCAAGCGTCTCATCTGCTCCCAAAGAGTGCAGGTTTGCTGATGACAACCACAGACCGGCGTGTAATGATGAGGCTTTGTCGGCTCAAACAGGGCGTTGACCTCACCAATGGAAAACCCGGCAGGGTCATTTCCCAGCGTCATATCGAGAAAAGTGGACCCACTGTAGCTGGTGCTAGCGACGAAGATGACTTTTTTCATACGGAGTCTGTTTCTTTGCTCTGATTGCAGATAGTTCGATTCATCATTTTGCTAAAGTAGAATGGTTACAGCAACCGGAACTTGATGACTCTTTTGTTACTCGCTAAAAGGCAGGTGATTTGATCAGCGGACGATTCTAACCCCGGGTCTGTGCGAAATCGATTGACCAAAAGTTCTGTGATTTTTCTTGCCAAGAATATACCGGGCAAAATAGACTTGTTCAGATACTGTTGATCTGTTTTTTTTTTCTTAACGTGGAATCCCTATCAATGAGCGACAATGCGAAACACACTATTGAATTAATCAGCTTTAAACTCTGTCCCTTTGTTCAGCGCTCTGTTATCGCATTGAACGAGAAGAGTGTGGATTACAAAATTACCTATATAGAGCTGCAAAGTCCACCCGAATGGTTCCACGAAATTTCTCCTCTGGGTAAAGTACCAGTATTGAGCGTGGACGGGACGCCTATTTTTGAGTCGGCAGTGATTTCAGAATTTTTGGACGAAGTTTATCCACCCAGCCTGCACCCCGCATCGGTTGTCGAAAAAGCGCGGCACCGTTCATGGGTTGAGTTCGGCTCCGAGCTTTTGACTTCACAATTCAAAATGACGACTGCGGACAATGAAGACGGTTTTAATCAGTACCGTGAAGAAATGAAGTCCGGCTTGCAAAGGGTGGAAAGCGTGATGGACGGGCAAGGACCGTATTTCGCCGGTTCCTCCCTGTCTTTGATCGATACGGCTTATGCGCCCATTTTTATGCGTTTGGAGGTTCTCAACAAATACCGCGACCTGGGCCTGTTCGATGCCGGGAGCCGTTTGGGCGATTGGTCCGGCGCTTTACTCTCACTGTCTTCGGTAAAAACCTCGGTTGTTGCGGATTTTGAAGAACTCTTTGTCACCCGTTTCCGGTCGATGAACAGTTTTGCATTATCCTGAATATCCTCGATTGCGGCACTCAGCCATGGGTAAAATGCGCTGAAGTTCAATCCAAGGGCAAGGACCGATCGGAATTGTCGACGGCAGGGAAAGCCGTCGTCAGGCGGACAGTCTAAACGGCTTCAAACAAATTCACATCGCCTTCGCTTCCGAATATTCATTCGCGGGTAATTAGCTGTTTTTTCAACGCCCACTCCACATGCTCTCGAACCACCGCAGATGGGTGATCTTTCCGATGCTTAAGCGCATTGACGATCTCGGGCTTTTTTGGCCCGTTACCCAAGGCTACCGCAATATTTCGCAACCATCTTGCATACCCGATTCTCCGAATGGCCGAACCTTCCGTGGCTTCCAGAAACCGTCGCTCAGACCATAAAAACAAGTCAATCAAGCCGGCATTATCCAGATTGTGTCTGGGCAGAAAATCTTTTTCCCGGGTGATTTTAGAGAAACGGCTCCAGGGACAAAAAAGCTGGCAATCATCACAACCGTAAATCCTGTTGCCTATAAGTTCCCGGAACGGCTCGGGTATACTGCCTTCCAATTCAATCGTCAGATAAGAAATACAACGTCTGGCGTCTACCCGGTAAGGTGATACGATTGCCCCGGTAGGGCAGACATCGATACAGGCGGTGCACCGTCCGCAATGATTTACCGGAATCTCCTGATTGGCAGGCAAGGGCAGGTCGGTATAGATTTCTCCGATAAAAAACCAGGATCCCTGGTCCCGATGAAGTAGATTACTGTGTTTGCCCATCCAGCCCAGACCGGCTTTTTCCGCCAAGGCTTTTTCCAGTACCGGTGCGCTGTCGACAAATGCGCGAAACCGGAAATCGCCCACGCTTTGGCGAATGTTTTCCGCCAGTTTTTGCAGTCGTTTGCGCATCATTTTATGATAGTCCCGGCCTAGAGCGTAGCGGGAGATATAGGCTGTTTCCGCCGATTCAAGCACCTTGATAGCCTGTTCGATCGGCTCGGGCAAATAATCCAGTCTGACGGAGATAATACTGAGAGTACCGGGCTCCAACTGTCCAGGCCGGCTGCGTTTGGTTCCGTGTTTCTCCATATAGTGCATTTCGCCATGGAAACCGTCCTTCAGCCAATTGAGCAGATTGACCTCATGCCTGTCCAGATCCATATCCGAAATTCCGCAGTAAGAGAATCCCAGTTCCACCGCCCATCGCTTAATAGCATCAATCAGCGCATTCATGGGGTTCAGACTTTCAGAGTTCACTAGCGTGCGTCTGCACAGTTTTCGGGAAAGTGTCCGTGCTTGTAGTATATCAATGTGCCCGAATCTGCCTGCCAGCTTTGCCAGGATTCAGCCGGATTGCGAATCCAGCTGCCCTGAGGATAACTGCCTGTCCTGTCCTTGAGTTCACCCTGAATGACAAACAATTCTTCGCCGTGCGGATTGATCGACGGTTTAACCGAAGCGGGACCGCCCCAGCGGATCAGGAACATGCTTTCCGCGTCCCACATATGCAAGGGATAGATTTCCGTACCTTCTTCCGGGCCGGGTAACCAGCGATTCTCGCGGTGTGTATCGATGATCCGGGTTTGTTGGTCGTCTTCGTGGATCTGGCTGAGTTTGACAAATAAAGAGCAGCCGAATTCGCTGTGAGCGTATGTGCTGCTGTCAGGGTTTCTGACATAAGTGCCGGCGGGATAGGAACCTTCGATATCGGCGACTTCGCCGTTAAGAACGAGGAATTCCACCTCTGCGTGTTCGTCGGGGCGTTTAATCAGGCTACCCGGCAGGCACTCCAATAACAGGGTGCGGCGTTGGTAGGGCTGCCGGCACTCTTCAAACAATTTGAACAGTACACCCGGCATCTCGGTTTCGCCCCATTGCAGATCATCCGGCAATATCACGACACGTTGGGAAAAATCTCCATTATATTCATCGCGTTGGCGCGGAAAGTTAGATTTGCTCGTAGATTGCGTCATATCTGCATTGATACTCTGCCAGATCAAAAATTCGAATCAAATCACTTTGCGGGTATTTCACTGGGGATGCAAGTGCCCGCTCCTATCGGAGAAACTCATTCAGCGCCTGAACCAATACTGGTTCGATATCAATCACATTACTCGGATGCGGAATGGTGTTACAGCTCCATACGGATTTAAATCCTGCTTGCTGTAGTGCTTTCATTGCCGGCTCATCGAGCAGCGCATGGGTCACCGCCGCCTGGATGCTTTTGACTTGACGGCTGTCGATTGTTGAAGCGGCTTGAATTAGCGTGTTGCCTGTACTGCTGATATCGTCGATGATCACAATGTGACGGCCGCCTATATCCATGGGCGGGAGCTCAACCTTGACTTCTCGGTCGCCATAACGTGTTTTCTCCGCAATCGCATAATCAAAGTTGCCGGCTTCGGCAATCTGCCTGGCCCATTGTTCGGATTCAGCATCCGGTCCCAGGATCAAAGGCAGATCATCGAGTGAATCTGCGATAAATTCACTGATCAGATGACTGGCGGTCAGGGTATAGGTGTTTTTTACCGGCATCGCAGCGGACAATGCGGCAGTACGATGCAGATGTGGATCTACGGTCAACAAATCATCAAAGTGCTGTGCCAGCAGGTCGCCGATGATGGATTGACTGACTGCTTCGCCTTTGTTGAATTCACTGTCCTGCCGCATATAACACAGATAGGGTGCTACGAGGCTCAATCGTTCCACGCCTTTTTTTCTTGCTGTTGCGGCGGCGAGGAACAATTCTATAAGGCGGTCGTTGGCCTGGTGCAGGCTGCAGAAAAAAATCACATGTGGCGGAAGTTGTTCCGGTAGACGCACATAGGACTCGCCATCGGGAAAGCGACGGACAGTAATCTGCGCGTGCATCAATCCACTGCAGCCCGCCAGGCTTTTTGCCTGCGCTTCCGAATCCGGAAATCCTGCAATCATTACGGATGACGTCGGTGTGACTCTAGTCATAAAAAGTATATGTTCCGAAAAAATCGTTGCAATTTTTACCTCACAGCGGATGTTTATCGCTGATTATTGAGCATAGCAGGCTATTGCCGCGCGGTATTGTATCAATTCTTTTTATTTCATGGGCATTCAAGCAAATGTTGTGGAATCTGACACACTTCTTACTTCGCCGCACTGTTGTAGCGATCATTATTTGGCTCAAAAAAACCTGTCTCTGCTCCGTTTAATCGCCTTATAATATTTTTAATCCCGGTGGAGAAAATAATGCAAGATACCCGGCAAGTCGAAGATATCTCGTTTTGGGCTCTGATCCGCGAGG
Source organism: Granulosicoccaceae bacterium (assembly GCA_965222695.1). GTDB lineage: Bacteria > Pseudomonadota > Gammaproteobacteria > Granulosicoccales > Granulosicoccaceae > UBA7957. The sequence continues at coordinate 334,471 of OZ244967.1, forward strand.
ACTGGATCGCCAACGGCCGCGACTGGTTTTCGCTGGGATTCAGGGCGCTCGCCGTGCATCGGCTGGGCGAATATACTCAAGCGGTAAAAAATCGATTTTTACAATTGGTTCTTTGGCGGATTTACTGGTTTTGGCAACGTCATTGCCGAAATCGCGGTATTGAAATACCTCCATCGGTGAAAATAGGCCGCCAGGTTAAGATTCATCACCAGGGCGGCATTGTTTTTCATCCTGCCGTTGTAGTGAGTAAGGGTTGCCGAATTCGGCATGGTGTCACTCTGGGCGCGAGCAGTACCCGCCGATCACGCAAAGCTCCGGTGCTCGAAGAAGACGTTGATATAGGTGTAGGCGCGGCTTTACTGGGCGATATCGTGGTTGGCCGCGCCAGCCGTATCGGTGCGAACGTGGTTTTGACGGAAACTGTTCCGCCCGGATCGGTTGTGGTGCTCGACCGACCCAAGATTCTGCTTAAGAAAATTTCTGGTCCGGAGGACCAGGCCTTAGGAACCACATAAGGACTAAGAGCCTGCCTGAAATCGCGCCGGGTATTCCAGCATCTCTTTGATTAGCATGGCAACCTTTTTCGACCCTCCGCCTTCGCCCATTTTCTGGCGTACCTCCAGCAGTTGTTTTCGCATCTCTGCGGCATAGGCTCGATCCGTGATGAGTCGGTACAGTTCCCGTGCGATGGCGTCGGGTTTAGCCTGTCTTTGCAGAAACTCACGAACAATTTTCTTCCCGGCGACTATGTTCACCAGCCCGATACTATCGATCCGGATCATGCGACTCATGATGGCATAGCTGATGGGATTGACTTTGTAGACTATTACCATCGGCACGGTCATCATTGCTGTTTCCAGAGTTGCAGTACCTGAGGCTGTCATAATGGCATCGCAGGCTTGCATGGCTTCATAAGTATTTCCTTGGACAACATGAATTCTGTTCCGGTGATGCCTGAGCAGGAGGTCCAATACCGATTTATCGAGGCTTGACGCTTTAGGCAGGATAATGTCAATGTCAGGCAGGTCCTGGCGGAGTTTATCTACTGTGGCCAGCATGGCCGGTAGCACCCGTCTGACTTCGCCAGTGCGGCTGCCGGGTAAAATACCTAATACGGGATTATGTGCGCCGAGAGAATATTTTTCCTTCGCCTGAAGCGGAGTAAGATCGCAATGGACTTCGTCTACCAGGGGGTGTCCGACATAGCGCACCGGTACTGCGGCATTTTCATAGAAGCGTACTTCAAAGGGGAAGATCACGGCCATCATGGATACCAGAGAGCCTATTCTGTGGACTCGCTTTTCACGCCAGGCCCAGACCTGAGGGCTGATATAGAATAATACAGGTATATCCAGATCACGCGCGGTTTCAGCCAGCTTCAGATTGAAGTCAGGATAGTCTACAATGATCAGCATATCCGGTTTGCGTCTGCGCAGACAATCCCTCAGGTATTCCAGTTTTTTCAGCAGTTTTCGGTACTGAATCAGCACTTCAAATATACCGATTACCGATAGTTCCCGACAATCCAATACCAGTTCCATGCCTTCAGCCTGCATGCGTTGGCCGCCCATGCCGAAACTGCTGAATTCCACGTCCAGGGATTTCAGTTCCCTGAGCGCCAGAGCCGCATGCATGTCTCCGGAGGCCTCACCCGCGGAGATCATAATGTGAAATCCTTTCTTCAAGCAATAACCCGTTTGATGGTATCGCAGATTAAATCGACATTATCGTCCGACAGTTCCGGGTATATTGGCAAAGACAGGCATTGCTGGCTAACGCTTTCCGCAATCGGCAGGCTTGCATCGACATGACAGTGTTTTTTGACGGCTTCCTGCTGGTGCAGGGGTATGGGGTAGTAGATTGCCGAGGCTATGGATTCGTCCCTGAGAGCGGCCTGTATTTCTTCACGCAGATCGGTCAGTAAAGTGTATTGATGAAACACATGGTATGCTCCGTCGGACTCGGTCGGCAGTTGAAGAGAATATTCGGAAAGATTATCGAAATAGCGATTTGCTACCCGTCGTCTGGCGGCATTAAATTCGTCAATATGCGGAAGTTTTCTGCGAAGTATCGCGGCTTGTATTTCATCCAGCCGGCTGTTGAATCCGATTTCCTTGTGCACATACTGTTTGCTGCTGCCATGGTGACGATACATGCGCAATCGTTGCGCAACTTCGTCAGAATTGGTGCTGACCAGTCCGCCGTCGCCATAGGCCCCCAGGTTTTTGCTGGGGAAAAAGCTAAAACAGCCGGCATCTCCGAAACTGCCTGTGAACCTGTCTCCAAATTTACTGCCGAAGCTTTGTGCGCAGTCTTCGATCAGTTTCAGATGATATCGGTCTGCCAAATCTGTGAGGCCTTTCATGTTGCAGGATTGACCAAAGATATGCACGGGTAATATCGCTTTGGTCTTCTCGGTAATTGCGCCTTCTATATCGTCGACATCTATATTGAAACTGACATGATCGATATCGACAAATACCGGTGTGGCGCCGACATAGGCAATAGCCTCCGCAGTCGCGATAAAGGTAAAAGGCGTGGTGATGACTTCATCTCCCGGACCTATATCCAAAGCTACAAGAGCTAGGTGCAGGGCATCGGTTCCCGAGGCGCAACTTACCGCGTGCCTGCAGTTGAGATAGTCAGCGATTTCCGATTCCAGTGCGCGGACATTGTCGCCCAGAATAAACCGAGTATTTTGCAAAACCTCGGATATACTGCTGTCTATTTCCTGTTTCAGCGCTTGATACTGGACACGCAGATCTACCATTGGAATCATGAATTTTTGCCTCAAAAACTTAGGAGAATAGCTATATTTTCCGACAATCGGACAAAGCTGTCTATGACTGTAAGGATAGGGCGGACCCGGTTTTTAGAAATAAGAAAACTGCCGCGCCAGGGAGAGCGCGGCAGCGGGGGTTAGCTGGTTCTACGGACAAAAACCAGCATGCCAAGGAGGAGTAGTTTCAATGGCGTGACAGAGCCGCCACCGGCATCGGAGCCATCGGCACTGCGGACGGGATCTTCCGAGCTTGAGAGAGCTGCCTGGGCGGAACCGAAGGCGGGTTCGGTAAAGAAGTTATCGCGGGCATCCCGTTTCTCAGCTTCGTCGATAATCAGTCCGTTGTTGTCCGGATCCCAGTCCCAGGTTCTGGAGGACAGGCTTATGGGCACAGTGCCCGGTGGATTGAATCCGGCTTGTATATTCAATCTCAGATTCGATTGAGCCGAATCGATCAGAATGGCCAGACCGCATAGGACTTTATCCGCCTGTTGGATGCAGTTCCAGCCATCGCCGTCATGGGATAAGAGGGTATTAGCTGCATCCAGTTTGGCAATGATAAGGAGTTCATTGGCGCCAATTTCACCCTGGTTGGTGACATTAATACTGACTTCAAATGTCTCGCCGGCAATAATTGACTCCGGAGTGTCGAGGGTCAGAGCAAGATCAGTGCCGTAGAGAAGATCAACCGCTTGTAGATCTCCCTCGCTTAACTGATTTCTTTGTCCGACCTTGATACCGGAAGTATCCGCAACGGGGCTGATAGTCGGCGCACCGTTTTTCGAAAACGAACCGGTTCCGTAGTGCATGATGGAGCCGTAGTCATAGTCACCCAGATCCGCTGCGTTGGTTGACGGGATAGCGAAATTATGTTCTTTACCGCCGAGAATATTTTCGTAGTTGATCAGGATATGTTGATCGCGATCATTCCGAGTGTGTTCGTGAAGCAGACCGATTGCGTGGCCGATCTCGTGAATTAAACTACCGGTGCTGCAATTGCTCGATGCCCATATTTCCTGCTTTCCGCTTAATCGGCCTACATAAGAAGCGCAACTACCGCCCTCGGTAAATTCCAGATAATCCGCGAATATGGCGGCATTTTCAGATGTTCTTTCAACCAGGCGGACGGAACTCTTGTCATTCCAATGTGCCACGGCCTGGTAAATTCTGGATATCAGATCGGGATCGTTTAACCGGGTACTGAATTGAAAAGGAATAAGGCCATCGTGCCAGCGATTGGCGATAATCGAAACACCGGAACCGCGGGCGGCTATTGCAGAATCCTTTGACGGCGCGGGTCCGAGCAGCATATCGCCTTCCGCAATCAGGATGTCATTTTTGTTTTCGGCGACAAAGGAATAAGTTGTACCGTCTGTGGTCTGCAGTGTTTTTCGGTAGAGTCGACCGCTGTTGAATTTGTCCGATGTCGCCAGTGCCGCTTGAGTGCCTGTGAACATCAAAAGAAGGCTCAATAAAAAAATCGAGCTTTGCCCGTACATGTTGTCCTCCGAGTTCCCCTTAAAAAACCGGTACGGGCGCTGATGCAATGGACAATGCGGACAAAAAAATGGCCGGCCCGGAGGCCGGCCCAATGGGTTATGGTTGTTATCTGGTCAAACACATCATGTCGACCTTTAAACATTATTATTATTGTCTTCGGCTATCTCGTATCATCTGATCTTTGTCAGCTTGAAAAAGACAGCGTGTCCTTCGCGGCACCCGGCCGCTGAACATGGCCGTGGGCCGGTCGTACATACCGACTCCCGAAGCGCAATGTTCGAAAGAATTAGCGGGCTGTGGGGGAGAATCTTTGATCAAACAATCGTGAATCAGAGGTCGATCACTAATATCCGCCAGACTGTGATCAGGTAGTACTTTCGTCTGTGACGGAATCTGAGAAATATCAAAAATCCAATAAATACAACTGTTTAGTGATTTATTTCAATCACTTGCCAAAAAATTACCGATGGCGCGTATTTATTGGTCGCTCGGCTCTTCAGTTGCCTTGCGGCTGAATTCTCCGGGCATGTTTCGGTCGGTATGCTTTACAAAAATCGTCCCGACTCTCGATAAATGGTCCTTCAATCAAATCTATGCAATAAGGTATTGCGGGAAACACTGCGGTGAGACAATCGGCAATTGCCGAGGGCTTACCGGGCAGATTGACGATCAGAGATTTACCGCGAATTCCCGCTATCTGGCGCGAGAGTATCGCCGTGGGCACAAATTGCAGGGAAACACTCCGCATCAGCTCGCCGAAGCCATCAAGAAGCTTGTCGCACACAGCTTCGGTGGATTCCGGAGTGACGTCTCTGGGCGCCGGTCCAGTGCCTCCCGTGGTGATGACGAGGCAACATTCTTCCAGATCGCACAGTCTTTTAAGTTCGGATTCGATCAGATCCCGGGTATCTTCAACAACGCGATAAACTGGATTCCATTCGGAATAAATTGCCTTGCCCAGCCATTCATGAACCGCAGGCCCCCCGAGGTCTTCATATTCTCCTCGACTGGCGCGGTCCGAAACAGTAAGAATTCCAATGTTTATTTTTTGACTCATCGGGATTTAGCAATAAATTTTTCACGGTTAGGGCAGAATTCAGGGCAATCTTCACCCTGGGATTCAAAATAGGTATCGCAGGCCTTGTGATCCGGACAGTGATGACAGTGCTTTATGGCGTTCGTGATTGATGCATCGCCATTGCCCGAAAAAAAAGCGTCGGGCAGGGTTTTACACCTATCCAGCATCTTCATCATTCGACCGGCATCTCTCGAGCCCAGTGTCATTTTGCGTTGACGGAACCCGAGATAGACCAGTAACGCGATAATCACAAAAATGAAAAAAAGCTTCATGATCGGTTTCCCCCTTCAAGGTGCGGAACAAAACCGCCCTTTTTAGTATGGGCATAATATGCATTAAGTCGGCAAAGATAACAAATTCGATTCGACTTGCTGTTAGGATTTACACATTCGGTGAAGAGATTCTTTTAAGGCCGGTCTTTATAAATATACATACATAGAGCACAGATTGATGAATATCATAGCAGACGAAAATATTCCTCTGGTTAAAGAAGCGTTCTCTCACCTTGGTCAGGTCAGTACCCTGCCGGGGCGTGACATTTCCTCTTGGAATTTACAAGACTGCGACATCCTGCTGGTGCGATCCGTCACCCGGGTAGACGAGCAGTTACTCCAAAATACACCTGTTCAATTTGTCGCCAGCGCAACGGCCGGAATCAATCACATTGACTTAGACTATTTGGAAAATAATAACATCGGTTTCGCCAATGCTCCTGGCAGCAACGCGACTTCCGCTGCGGAATACGTCATTGCGGCTATTTGTTATTGGTCTTTGCAAAACGGGCGGGAGCTAGGAGGGGACAAAATTGGCATTATCGGATGTGGGCATGTCGGTTCCAGGGTGGCGGCTATGGCGGAACAGCTCGGCATGCAGTGTGTGCTCAATGATCCACCTCTTGAGGATAGAGGATTGATCGGCTATCAAACGATTGATGAAGCCCTGGCATGCGATATAGTGACTCTACACGTTCCATTGAATCCGGGAGGTAAATACAATACCGTCAATCTGTTGGATTCGGAGCGCATCAACCGACTCCGCCCGGACAGTCTGTTCATTAATGCATCACGCGGTGAGGTGGTCGAAGAGCCATCTTTGCTGGCGCGATTGAAGAGCCGGTGCGATTTGAGTGTGGTTCTGGATGTGTGGCATAAGGAACCGAAAATCAATCCTGACATGTTGAAGATGACACTGCTCGGGACACCTCATATTGCCGGCTACAGCACCGATGGAAAGATTCGCGGAACCGAGATGATTTATCGGGCCTGTTGCGAGTATTTGAACAAAAAGCCCCGGTGGAAGGCATCAGGCACTTTTTTTAGAGGCAGGGAAAAAGTGACATCAATACAAGCAGAAGACATCCGTTTGGCAGTATTGCAGTCCTACGATATTTTATCCGACAGCAAACGCCTGAAAAGGCTGCTGGAGCAACAAAACCCGGATATTGCCGGTTATTTCGACAATCTTCGAAAGCACTATCCAATCAGACGGGAGTTTGCCGATGTGTTGTTCGCCGGATCCGTGAATGACACCGATGGCGCGGCTTAATCTTTCTGGAGTACTCCTGGACGATATTATTCGAATCCGATCTGGCGTAAGACTTTCAGCCGATCATTCGCACATTGCATTTGTAACAAGATCATCTTGTCTTTTCCCTGAAGCGGCAAAAGTTCAATCAGTCGATTGCTTACCCATACTGCATCGGTAAGCTTTTTCTCAGGGTATTTAACATAGGCTTCCAATTGATCCAACAGTTGGTCCAGTTTTTCCGCTAAGGTGGAAAAGTCTTCTTGCAGGTCTGTCGGGCACTCGATTGGCAATAATTCGACTTCTCCGATAAGCAGCTGATCTTCCCGGGATTTGTAGGATAGTATGCGAAACCGTTGCCGGCCGGTTGTCGTGATGTGGAGAAGCCCGTCTACACCCTGATCCCAATCGGTTATATCAACCAGTGTTCCAATCGGATGCGGAATGGCTTTTCCGGTTTCTTTTCCTTCCTGGATAAGGCACACTCCAAAACCAGTATCAGTCTTAAAGCAATGCTTTACCAGGTCGACATAGCGGGGTTCAAAGATTCGCAATGGCAACATACCGTCCGGTAAAACAAGACTGGACAAAGGAAACAGTGGAATTTGCATGTATCAAAACTATCAAAAGCCGGTAGCGAATTCCATTAATTTTGCCGACAATAATTCATGAAGCAGGACTCAGGCCGTGGATTTACCCGCCTAGAAAGTCAGAAATACCGGCACCTGGGAATGTTTTACGATACTGCTGGTTAGTTTACTGCCCGATTGGCCCAGAAAAGAGTTTTGTTCATATGCTCCTATAACCAGAATATTTGCTTGGTTTTTTTCACAGTAGCCGAGTAGCAGCTTTTCGAAACTGTCCCGGCCGCTGCGTTTTAACCTGACCGTTTGGGAGCGGATCTGGTGCCGCTCCAATGCGGTTTCCAAATCCATTTGCTTAAGTGGTTGGGGCTCATCTGCGTTATCGATGGTAAGAATCCTCACCGACTGTTTAAATGCGAGTAGCTTCAATGATGCCCGCAGTGCCCTGGCAGCTGCTCTTTTTCCGTCCCATGCAATCACCGCAATATCCTTTTCCGGACGATGTTTGAAATGTTCGGGGACGACCAATACGGGTGCTCCGCTGTTCAGAGCGCATTGCTCCGGATCGGCCGTTTTTATACGATCCTTTGCCGGTTGTGCCGCCCGACCGATCACGGTTAGGTCGTACAAGCGGGCGTATTGCGGAAGCGTGATACTGGGTTCGCCCCAGGCTGAAATCCAATGCACTTTACTCCGCGTCACATGATTCCGTGTCAGATCGTAAAATAAATTTTCGATCTGCCGGTATTGCTCGTCTTCGAACTCATTGACCTTATCGACAATATTTTGTGGCGTCCAGGGCTTGAGTTGGGTAGAAGACTGGGAAGATCCATGGATAAACAGTGCGGTCAGATGTGCTTCGTGTCGCTTATGCAACAATATCGCCGTGGCTAAGGCGTTATTACTCGCTTCGTCACCGTTGTAGACCACAAGAATATTTCGGATTGACATGGTCAGGTGCCAGAATTGATTTTCCGGAAATCCATTAGTTTCCCGTTTTCAAATACACATAATTCCCCGGGTTCGATTTTATTCCACAGTTCATTTTGAGTCAGAGGTTCAGTGGCGATCACGGTCACTATATCGTCGGGAGTTGTTTCCTTGACGAAATCTATGCTCAAGTCCGCATCACGCAGATGTGCCTCGCCGAACGGTGCTTTTCGCGTTATCCAGAACAATTTAGTACTGCAGTAGGCGAATAGATATCTCGAATTACTCATCAGCATGTTGTATACGCCAAGCTTGTCCAACTGTTTTACTCTGTCATGAATAAACGAACTCAGTAACGAGATATCTTCCGGCACGGCATCGAATGTGTCGCACATACAGTTCAGCAACCAGCAAAACGCATATTCGCTGTCGGTTGTACCGACAGCCTGAATCTTACCTTGAGGCAGAGTGTCAAAGACATTTTCCATCTGCCCGTTATGTGCAAAACACCAGTAATGACCCCACAGTTCGCGGATATAGGGTTGTGTGTTTTCCAAACAAACCTGCCCGACATTGGCGTGCCGTATATGGCCTATAACAACGTCGGATTTGATCGGATAGTCGCACACCAGCTTTGCGACCCGAGAGTTATAACTGGGGTTCGGATCATGAAAACTGCGGCATCCACGGCCTTCGAAGAAAGAAATTCCCCATCCGTCCCGATGCGGTCCTGTACCGCCTCCACGGCACATGAGCTCCGAAAAACTGAAACAGATATCGGTTGGCACATTTGCGCTCATACCTAATAATTCGCACATGGTGATACCCTGAACCGGTTGCGTCTGAAAACAAATTACAGGCTTTTCCTGAGTAGATCATATTATCCGGATCTGACGATTTCAATCCAGCCTGCAGAACCTGGCTTTATCGATTGGCGAGTGCGTCGACAAGATTCTCGCAGGCCGTTTCAATCAAATCGTACATATGAATAAAGCCTTTTTCACCCCCGTAGTAAGGGTCGGGAACCTCTTTTTGCATATCGTCGGGGTGCCACCGGAGCAAAAGCCGGACTTTTTCTTCGGGGGCGCCCATACGTATAAGATCGCGTTGATTGCCGTAATCCATACAGATTAAGTAGTCAAAATAATCCCAGTCTTTTTCGCTCACCTGTCGTGCCCGGCTTTGCAAGCTATATCCTCGGCGCCTGCCTTCACCGGACGATCTCGGATCGGCGCGATCTCCTTGATGCCATCCGCCGGTGGCAGCGCTATCGACCTCGAATCTATGCGATAATCCTTTCTGTTCAATCAGTTTTAAGAAAACAGCTTCCGCCGCCGGACTGCGGCAGATATTGCCCATGCAAATAAACAGTACTCTGATTGTTTGATCTCGATTCATAGACTACCCGGCGAAGTTCAGAAATCTCAGGTTAACTCAGGAGAGCCTCTGAGCAAGTTCAAGCTACGGCAATTTTCGAAAAATCGGCGGAAACGGTGTGATACCGCATCGTCGAAATTAATTTTTTGCCGCTATTAAGGGATAAACGCCTCATCCTGAAGGGGATGATGCTCTCATTAGTAAATAAAGTTTCTTTGCCCATTGCGAACTATAATTTTAACATCGGGTTGCTGAAAAACGTATAAGAATGGTTGCAACCACGCCCGACGCATAGTCTTAGGTTGAGCAAGACACCTGAAACTGAGATATGATTGCAATGACCAACACCCGTATTCAGGAAAGAATCTATGCATACCAGCGATAGGTCCGTAAGCAGACCCACTAATCGACAAATCTTACTCGCCTCTCGTCCGGTCGGATTGCCGAAATCGACTGATTTCAGCTACATCCAGTCGGATATGCCTGAAGTGGCAGACAAGCAGATTTTATGCAAAACACTTTACTTATCGCTCGATCCCTATATGCGTGGCAGAATGAACGAAGGGAAGTCTTATATCAAGCCGGTTGATATAGGTGAGGTTTTGGTCGGTGGTACCGTGAGTCAAGTTGTCCAATCGGAACATCCCGAGTTCAGCGAAGGCGATATTGTGCTCAGTGAAAACGGCTGGCAGGAATATGCGGTATCCGACGGAAAGGGAATACGCAAGCTGGATAAGCTGCAGCGGCCCTTGTCCTATGCCTTGGGTGTAACCGGGATGCCGGGGCTTACCGCTTACGTGGGGCTTCTGGATATAGGAAAACCCAAAGCGGGGGAGACAGTGGTCGTTTCTTCAGCGGCGGGTGCAGTCGGGTCTGTTGTCGGACAAATTGCGCGGGTAAAGGGTTGTAATGTGATAGGCATAGCCGGCTCGCCCGCCAAATGTAATTATGTGATAAAAGATCTGGGCTTCAATGATTGCATCAACTACAAGAGTGATGGGTTTGGAGCACAATTGCAAAACGCCTGTCCCAATGGAATCGATATTTACTTTGAAAGCGTGGGAGGCAGAGTGCTTGAAGGGGTGATTGGTCATTTAAATGTCGGCGCCCGAATCCCACTTTGCGGTGGCATTGCATATTACAACCTGACGGAGTTACCTCCGGGCCCGGATCGAACGCCGCTTTTGATGCGCAGTGTGTTGATTAACCGGGTAATGATGCAGGGCTTTATTGTTTTTGATCACTATCACCGTGAACCCGATTTCCTGAAAGACATGACAGGGTGGTTGAAAAACGGCGATATCGTTTATAAAGAAGACATTGTGGACGGCCTTGAAAACGCTCCCGACGCTTTTAAAGGCATGTTACTGGGGAAGAATTTCGGTAAACAGATTATTCGCGTTAACAGAGAGCCTGAAGTTTAGGGTTTAGGCCTATACTCCGGAAAATCAGAATAAATCTGGCCATACTCAGCGAATTCGTAGTAGGCGCAGAGATTTTGAACAGGCTCTTACAGATCCGAGGAGGCAACTGCAACCACTGTACCGTCTTTTTTAACCGATTCGAGGCGCACCTCGAATCCCCATAACCGCCGTAAATGCCTCAAAACTTCCGCGGTAGAAGACCCCAAGGGTTGATCATTGTGCAGATAATGCCTCAGGGTCAGGGATCTATTGCCTCTTATGTCCGTGTTGTAAATCTGAATATTCGGTTCCCGGTTACCCAGATTATAACTGGCGGAAAGATCCTCGCGTATCTGTTGATAGCCATTATCATTATGTATGGATGAGACCCGAAGTGTCGGGCTGTCGGCATCGTCAAGGATAGTAAATAGCTTCAGATCACGAATCATTTTGGGGGACAAGAATTGTAATATAAAGCTCTCGTCCTTATAGTTGCGCATGGCATCATGGATGGTTTCCAGCCAATTCGAGCCGGCGATCTGAGGGAACCATTTATAGTCTTCCTCAGTCGGATGCTCACACATACGGCGGACATCCTGCATCATATTGTAGCCGAGCGTGTAGGGATTGATATCGCTGAAATAGGGAGAATCAAATGGAGGCTGGTATATCACGCTGGTGTGGCTATGCAGGAATTCCATCATGAAGCCGTCAGTCACCAGGCCTTCCAGGTGTAGCTGATGCAAAATATTGTAATGCCAGAAGCAGGCCCAGCCCTCGTTCATCACCTGTGTCTGCTTTTGCGGATAAAAATACTGGGATATCTTGCGAACGATACGGATGATTTCACGCTGCCAATGTTCCAGCAATGGTGCATTTTTTTCGATAAAATAGAGAATATTTTCCTGTGGCTCTTCGGGGAATAGCTTCTCCTTCTCCAATTCAAGCTCTTCTTTTTTGGGTATGGTATTCCATAGATGATTCAGATGACGCTGGATATACTCCTCGCGCTCTCGCTGGTTCTGCCGTTCCTGCTCGGGCGTTACGGGTGAAGGGCGGATATAGCGGTTTACTCCGTATTGCATTAGGGCATGACAGGAATCCAGAACTTCCTCGACCGAATCAACGCCATGACGCTCTTCGCATTTAGTGATAAAATTTTTCGCGAACAGTAAATAATCTATGATCGCCGAAGCGTCCGTCCAGGTCTGGAATAAATAGTTACCTTTGAAAAAAGAATTGTGTCCATAGCAGGCATGTGCAATAACCAGTGCCTGCATCATCATGGTGTTTTCCTCCATGAGGTAGGCGATACAGGGATTGGAGTTGATCACGATTTCGTAGGCCAGGCCCATCTGGCCACGTTTATATTGCTGTTGGGTCTGAACAAACTCTTTACCGAATGACCAGTGGTTATAGTTCAGCGGCATACCGACCGACGAATAGGCATCCATCATCTGTTCCGAAGCAATGATCTCGATTTGGTTGGGATAAGTATCGAGTTCAAACTGTCTGGCTACACGCCCAATTTCAATATCGTATTGTTGTATTTTCTCGAAAGTCCATTCCGAATCAGTCGAAATTGGCTGAACGGCACTCATGCAACTACTCCTTTTTTTCGAACAACCGGCGGAATACGCGATATATATCCGATGCGGAGGTAATTTGTTCCATGGCGAAGGTTCCGTCGCTTTCGCGTTCGATACGGGAATATTCCATCCATAAATTCTGTATGGGACCCCGCGATATTTCCACATAAGCGAAGTACTGAACCACGGGCAGAAGTTTGGCTTCGACGATGTGTTTTGCTACTGAGGAGTCGCCTTCCCAGTTATCGCCATCCGAAGCCTGGGCGATGTAAATATTCCAGTCGACCGGGTTATAGCGTTTTTCCACGATTTCCGAAGTCAGCTTCAATGCGCTCGATACTATGGTGCCGCCTGTTTCCCTGGAATAGAAAAACTCTTCTTCGTCAACTTCCTTAGCTTGTGTATGATGCCTGACAAAAACAACATCAATACGTTTATAATTGCGCTTCAGGAATAAATACAATAAAAGAAAAAACCGTTTGGCGATGTTCTTGATATCCTGAGTCATGGATCCGGAGACATCCATCACGCAAAACATGACCGCTTTGCTGCTGGGATTGGGCACCTTGATGAAGTTATTGTATTTCAGGTCAAACTCATCAAGAAAAGGCATGCGATGGATCCGTATCTTCAAGCGGCGCATCTGCTCTTCAATCTCAGCAATACGGCTTTGCTTAAACTCCGTTTCATTACCGCTGCGCAGTTCGTCCAGTTCGCTCCGCAACGCCCGCAGCTCACGCCGCTCTTTTCCCGAGAGCGCAATACGCCGGGCATGAGCCGCCCGCAAAGAGCGGACAATATTCAGTTTTTCAGGTGAGCCAACCTTGGTATATCCACCGTGGCGGAAAGTGAACTCGCTGCTGTCCTTGAGCTGCTTTTTAACCATATTCGGCAGCTCAAGGTCGGAGAACATAAAGTCCAGAAATTCATCCTGATCAATCTGGAAAGTGAATTCGTCTTCACCTTCACCCTTATTGCTGGCTTTGCCGCGGCCCGAACCGCCACTGCCACCGCCTTCCGGACGTTTGAACTGATCTCCCTCGACAAATTCCTTGTTGCCGGGGTAGACCTTTTTTTTAACGCCGCCATGGCCGTGATGAAAAACCGGTTCCGACAGATCTTTACTGGGTATGCTAATACTTTCGCCACGTTCGAGATCCGTAATACTGCGGCTGTTAACCGCCTCGTCGACCGCCTTTTTAATATGTTTACGGTAGCGCCGGAGAAAGCGCTGCCGATTGACAGTGCTTTTCTTTTTCGAATTTAACCGGCGGTCAATGATGTAACTCATGGTTCGACTACTTTGTCAGCTTTAGCGGTAAGCCCGAAATTTACTGTGACTTGCGAACTCTGATATACCATTCGGACAGCAGCCGGACCTGCTTTTCGGTGTAACCGCGTTCGATCATCCGCTTGACGAACTCACTGTGTTTCTTCTGATCCTCGCTCGATGCTTTGGGATTAAAGGAAATCACCGGAAGCAGGTCTTCCGTGTTGGCGAACATCTTGTTCTCGATAACGGTACGCATCTTTTCGTAGCTGTTCCAGGCCGGGTTCTTACCCTCGTTATTGGCTCTGGCGCGCAGTACGAAATTGACCACTTCATGGCGGAAATCCTTGGGATTGCTGATACCGGCCGGTTTTTCGATTTTTTCCAATTCCTCGTTGATGGTCTGGCGGTCGAAAATATCGCCGGTTTCCGGATCGCGGTATTCCTGGTCCTGAATCCAGAAGTCCGCATAGGTCACGTAACGATCGAAAATATTCTGGCCATACTCCGAGTATGATTCAAGGTAGGCTGTCTGTATTTCCTTACCCAGAAAATCGATATATCGCGGCACGATGTATTCTTTCAAATGACCCAATAAGCGGTCATGCACGTCCGGTGTAAATTGCTGCTGCTCTATCTGTTGTTCGAGCACGTACATCAAGTGAACGGGGTTTGCGGCCACCTCCGAAGGATCGAAATTAAACACCTTGGACAAAATCTTAAACGCGAACCGTGTTGACAAGCCGTCCATGCCTTCATCCACGCCCGCGGCATCACGGTATTCCTGCATGGACTTGGCTTTTGGATCCGTATCCTTGAGATTTTCCCCGTCATAAATCCTCATTTTGGAATAAATGCTGGAGTTATCCGGGGTTTTGATCCGGGATAATACGGCGAACTGTGCAAGCATATCCAGAGTGTCGGGTGCTCTGGGCGCTTCGCTGAGGGAGCTGTTATCCAACAGTTTTTCGTAGATTTTGACTTCGTCAGAAACATGCAGGCAGTAGGGCACCTTCACGGTGTATACACGATCGATAAAGGCCTCATTGGTTTTGTTGTTTTTGAATGACTGCCATTCCGATTCATTGGAGTGCGCGAGAATAATGCCGTCATAGGGAATTGCCGCCATTCCTTCGGTACTGTTGTAGTTACCTTCCTGTGTGGCGGTCAGCAAAGGATGCAGAACCTTAATCGGCGCTTTAAACATCTCGACGAATTCCATAATGCCCTGGTTGGCATGGCATAAGGCGCCGGAGAAGCTGTAAGCGTCCGGATCATGCTGCGGAAACTCCTCCAGCATGCGGATATCGACTTTACCTACAAGGCTGGAAATATCCTGATTATTTTCATCGCCGGGTTCCGTCTTGGCAATTGCGATTTGATTCAGTATGGATGGAAAGAGCCGCACAACACGGAATTGTGTAATATCGCCGCCGAATTCATGCAACCGTTTCATGGCCCAGGGCGACATAATGGTTTTTACATACCGGTTCGGAATACCGTACTCCTCGTTAAGAATCTGCCCGTCTTCTTCAGCATCGAACAGACCGAGAGGAGATTCAAATACCGGGGATCCCTTGATGGCATAAAAAGGTATATGTTCCATTAATTGCTTTAATCGCTCGGCCAGGGACGATTTCCCTCCACCCACAGGTCCCAGCAGATAGAGGATTTGTTTTTTCTCTTCCAGCCCCTGGGCTGCATGGCGGAAATAAGACACGATCTGTTCGATGGATTCTTCCATGCCATAGAACTCGGAAAAGCTGGGATACCGCCGGATCAGTTTGTTGGAAAAAATACGGCTCAAACGGGGATCGCGGGATGTATCGACCAGTTCCGGATCACCTATGGCGTTCAGCATCCGTTCTGCCGCATTGGCATAGGCCGTCGGGTCTTCCTTACAGATATTGAGGTATTCTTGGAGGCTGAGTTCCTCTTGCTGCGTGGATTCGTAACGTGCCTGGTATTTGTCAAAGATGCTCATGTTTACCTGCCTTTGCAATTTTCGTTACGGTTTCCTAAATCATTCAAAACACGTAATTCATAAATCGGTTTAATCTCAACGTGACAAGTGGTTGCCTATACGACCTGATACTCGTCTTTTGGTTCTACAGTAATTCAGTGTAGCTCACTGGTGCCAAGTTGTTCGCTCTATCGTGAATTAAAGCACTTACTCCTGCATTCACTACAAGCATTTTTTGTGACAATCACTCTCGATTGCGCACCGGATTTCGTTATGTATCAGTTAACTTATCATGCGTTCCTCGCCACACTAACCCAAATTACAGTTTCGTTTACGGCCATAATATCGCTTTTTCACGGTAATATCTCATTGCCCGAGTTCCATTTAGCGCAAATGGTAATATAAGGCGTGATCGGTCGCGCAGAGACAGCACCACAAAGCCAGCTCTGATGCGATCTGTAACAGTCGCGCAGGGCAGGGGTCGGAGGCGTTGAATAGGGTGATGCGCCGGCGGGCTTGCAATGCAAGATCCTTTTATCAGTCACTTAGGTATTTTTTACCGACTGATCGAAAGCAGGAAGGTAACAGTATCACCGATGCAAGAGAAATACATCGGTATTCAGTTATAAGTCAGTTTTACAGTATTTTGTATCTTTTTTCGTTCTTTGCCATGTGCACAGCTATAACGCGTTTTTGTGGTCATTCGCCCTGGATAGATGCAAGACGTCAGCCCCTGCGCATCAGTATAGAACCGAAGATGACAATGACTGTGTCAACATCAGGCTAAGCCAGAACAGTAAACTGGCGATAGCGGTAATTTCATTCTCTCGTCTGTCAATTGAAGAAGTTCGCGCTTGTTGCATGTCAATCACCTTAAATCCGTGAATATTCCGCTAATGGAAACGGGTCTTTGTTGCTGGTTATTATGCGGAATGTACTATTCGCGAACAGTGGGCTGTTACCGGAATGATTGTTAACTTTTCACTTTGCTCCCGGTCGCCGTGGAGATGCTGCTATGCAGTAAACTTTCGCATGCTGCAGCCGGAGATTAAGGGGTACTGCAAGCCATGATTTCACCGGCCTGCGTACCGTTTGTCGGGCAGGTTTATTCAAAGAGGCGGTCGCCGCGTTCATCGATAATCTGCTTGGCTTTTTGATAGCTGTGTTGCTGTGCTTGTTCAGCAAGCGGATGCTGATCTGCACGGATAAATTCCGATTCCTGTAAAACTCCGTCAATAGATTTTCTAATGATTCCACGTGTGTAGTATTGACCGTTGGCTCCATCCAGTATAGGAATAATCGTATACCCTTTATATTCGATAGAAGGGCCTTCAGCTTGCCGCTCCGCCTTGCCGAAAAGTCTGCGGAAAAATTGGCTCAACATAATACCTCACCTGTTCCAGGCTTGAACTTAAAAATAAATTCTACCACTTTTGACGGAATATGTGGCCCGGACACGAGAGCCACTGTCTTAGCACTCCGCCTGCCCCTGATCCGAGATTTTAGGACATATTGATCCAGCGGAAGGTCAGATTCAGCCGCCTGCCGACTGAGCCACGAAGTTTAGGAACCTGGTGTTTCCAGCGATGTTGTAATTTTCCACTCATCAGCAACAGAGAATTACCCGGCAGATCCAGATCGAGACGGGGTCTGGATTTATCCGTTTTATGCTTTAGTTGAAATCGGCGGGTTCCGCCAAAGCTGACAGAGGCTATTGCGGGATTTATTCCGAGCTCGGTTTCGTCGTCCGCATGCCAGGCGACACTGTCCCTGCCATCGCGATAAAGATTCGCCAGTACGCTGTTAAATTCATAACCGCTTGCCTGCTCCACACTTTGCTTGATTTGCAGCAGTTCAGGTAACCATGTCAGGGGTTTGAAGCGGGTGCCGGAGTATTGGTATAAGGCATCCGGATCTCCGTACCAGGCATTGAGTCTCGGAATTTTAACCCATCGCCCGGCTATTTGAATTTCACTCTGTTGCCAGGCAATAGTGGTGCAAAGAACCGAAAAATAGCTTTCCGCCAAAGCAGAGTGAAAGAAATCGCGGTATAAAAGCAATGAACAGTTTTCTCCCAGATCCCACTTGCGTTTATTATCCGTTTCAAATAAATCCTCTTGCATGTGTCCGGACCTTAAGAAACAATTAAATGGTGCAATAATTGTTGCAGGGATTCTCCACAATTGGCCGAAATTTTTACATCCAGTAGATCGTCCGCACGGGTCTTACCCAGATTAATGGCGGCCATGGGTAAACCCATTGATATTGCTGCGCGGCAGAACCGGAATCCCGAGTAAACCATCAATGACGAACCCACAACCATCACGGCGTTGGATTGGCCCAACTCGGCCATGGCACGTTCGACCCGATCCGGCGGAACGTTTTCTCCATAAAATACAACTTCGGGCTTCAGAATGCCGCCGCATCGATCACAGGGAACAAGATTGAATAATTCAAAATGAGTCGACTCGATTTTCGCATCACCGTCCGGTGCGTATTCGGCTTTTAGATTGACAAACCCGGGGTTTTGTCTTTCCAGCTTTGTTTGCATTTCTGAGCGCGGTATAGAACGATTGCATTGTAAACAGACTACCCGGTCGAGCCTGCCGTGCAGATCGGTGACTGAGCGGCTTCCCGCCAATTGGTGAAGACGATCGACATTTTGTGTCACCAGATGTTGAATGTAGCCGTTTTTCTCCAACACGGACAGTGCCTTGTGCGCTTTGTTGGGTCTGGCCTTACCGAAGTGCCGCCAACCCGCCAGACTACGCGCCCAGTATCGTTTGCGGATATTTTCGTCAGCGATAAAATCCGGTCCGTGAATCGGTTGTGCTGATTTCCATGACCCATCCTTATCACGATAATCCGGAATGCCGGAATCCGTACTGACTCCGGCACCGGTCAAGACAAACAGCCGTGGATGGGATTTTACAAAATTGGCAAGCCCTAGAGTGTTGATTGCTGTCATCGACCTGATCTGATGAGGCTATGGATACGGAAGCAATCTTAGCACTAGGGTGTGTAACTGACGAGACACCCTAGGGGGTGTTCTCAATTAGTCCATGCATTCTGTTGTGGCTGAACATTCTCCAGACAAGGCGCGAGGAGTGTGGTTATTCTACATAAGCAAACAATAACGCCGCTGGGCGGAAAATAGGGATCAGCAGGATACATGGATTAATTGAGAACACCCCCTAGATCGGGAAAAGGCTTTTAGTCGCTGGCAAAACAATAAAATAAGCCAGCCCCTCCAGTGCGTTTAAGCGCTTCCTGGCTGCAACCTCGGGAGGCATGCGCCGAATTCCAGGATAGATTACCGCCGCCATGACGATCGTGGTGACCCACCTGCGCGCTGCCCTCATCGCTGCTCGTCCAATTATTACAAGTATGATCAGATTCATCAGGGAAATAAGCCATTCCATCAGCCTGTGTTCCCGTGAGAATATCGTGCTCATTTGGCTTATCACCGCGTCCTTTTACGCGATTGCCATTTTCGTCGAGAGCCGTTTCCAGTGTAATGGATTTGTTATAGAGGTGAAGATCGTTCGGATTGGAGCCTATCAGGATGCCGTGCGCGTTATACCAGGGGCCTTGGCCGATACGATTGCGTGCCGAAACACCGCGTTTATCAGCTTCCTCAGTGCTCAGATAAGCCTTCCAGCTGCGATCACCGGCGCCGGCGGCTTCAGCAAGTTTCTGGCAGTGTGCATCCGCACCTTCGAGACCACCAAGGTCACCACCTTTTCCCACTCCTACACTGGTAATGAAAAACCCCATTGGCCTGTCTGCAGCGCTGACTGCAAACGAAAACATCAGTGCACCTGCGCACACCAAGACCGTAACTGCTTTTGACTTCATTGATATCTCCTTCCTCTAAAGACGGGTATGCGGGATTCCAGAGACTTTCTGAGAACTCCCCTTAGTTAAACGTAATAATTAATAAAAATATTCCCAGGTTCTCTATATTGGAAGTCTTCAATCCCGGGTAAGGGGATGCGGTGGTAAATGACAAAGACAGATCAACATTATGCTGTTACCAAATTGTGATAATTACGTGATATCTGCTTGAATACTTGAATTGAAAATAGTGGCTCCTCAGTCAATTACTTGTATGGAGCACACGATGAAATTCAAACTATTAAAGGTGATGGCAGTATTCGGCGTAAGCTCTCTGGCCAATGCGCAAACCCTGGAAATCACCATCAGCAATCTGACGCACGGCAGCCTGTTCACCCCCCTGCTCGTTGCGGCTCACCCCGATTCTACACATCTTTTTTCCATCGGAGCCGAGGCCTCGGGCAATCTTCAGGCTATGGCTGAAGGGGGCGATATCGCCGGACTGGTCTCAGATTTGGAAACTGTCAATGCCGATATCGTGGAAAATCCCGCGGCGGGATTGCTTGGTCCGGGAGCTTCAACCACCTTTACGCTGGAAACACAGGAGGCCAATACAGAGCTTTCACTGGTTGCCATGATTTTGCCGACAAACGATGGTTTCGTCGGACTCGACTCACTGACTATTCCAGTAACCTCTGACCACTATAGCTACGATCTGAGCGCCTATGATGCGGGAACCGAGGCCAATGACGAATTGATTACCGGTGGCGGAGCTCCCGGAGCGGCCGGAATTCCTGCCGATCCAACCGGAGCAGCGGGCAGTGGAGGTACCGGGGCGGCCGGGGCCGACAGCAATAGCACAGTGCATATTCATCGAGGAATCCTGGGTGATACACAGGCACAGGGCGGAGTCAGCGATCTCGATAGCCGCGTGCACCGTTGGCTGAATCCGGTGGCGCGTGTGTCAGTGCAGGTTAAGTAGGAGTTTTGCCATGAAAAACCTAAGCGTTATTGCCAGTTTGTTTTTAATCACCGCGTGCTCTTCCAGTGACAATGATTCCAAGGATGAAGAGAAGACACAAACCCCGGAGAGTTATAGCTATGAAATAACTCTCACCAACCTAACCAATGCTCAGCCCATTTCACCCCCGGTAGCAATTCTTCACGGGGATGATTTCTCCGCATGGGAACTCGGTGGTACAGCCAGTGAATCTCTTGAGTATCTGGCTGAAGGCGGAGATACCGCTCAGTTGGTCGAGGATGCGGCCGATCGGCCTCATTCGGTTGCCGAAGGTGCCCTCGCTTCCGGCCAGACAGCCATTCTGAATGTCAGCACTCAGGACAGGTCGCATACTCTGTTGACTCTGGCCGGCATGTTAGTCAATACCAACGATGCATTCACCGGCGTCGCCGGCTATCATGTGGATCAGCTGGCCGTGGATCAGAGCGTCTCCATGCCGCTTCACGCTTATGACGCCGGTACAGAGGCTAATTCAGAAAGTGTCAACACCATTCCAGGGCCTGCAGCAGGAGGTGAGGGATTTGCCGCGGAACGGGATGATGCAACGCCCCTGATCACGCGCCATGGTGGCGTTGTCTCCAGGGACGACGGCTACCCTGAGTCGGCCTTGACCGAAGCGCATCGCTTTGATGGCCCCGTGATGCACTTCACAATTAAGCGGCTGAAATGAATCTCGCGGTACACCGCGGTCGTCCACGGGAAACTTTTGCCGAAAATAGCCCTCCTAATCTGGGGGGCTTGGTTGATGAAAATGAATACCTTAATCATTGAAGACGATCAGGACATTGCGGAGCTTGTGCGTATTCACCTGCTCGACATCGACCTGGATATGAAGGTCAGCTGCTGCTCGGACGGATTACAAGGTTGGCAACAGATTAAAGCCCATCGATATGATCTGATTATTCTGGATCTGATGCTGCCGGGTATGAACGGTCTGGAAATCTGCAAACGGGTACGAAGCAGACAGAATTACTATACACCGATTTTAATGCTGACATCCAAGTCCAGCGAACTCGATCGCGTGCTCGGACTTGAACTGGGCGCCGATGATTATCTAACAAAACCCTTCAGTCCCTTGGAGTTGGTTGCCAGAGTCAAGGCACAGATTCGGCGCAGCACAGCGATGCAGGACGTTCAACTGGAAAAACAACTGAGCTTTGCCGATCTCGAAATTGAGCCGTCCATGCGGCGCGTCAGCTGCCATGGCAGGCAGGTCGAACTGACCGCCCGCGAATTTGACTTATTGGTCTATTTCGCCAGGCGCCCAGGGCAGGTTTTCAGCCGCTTACACCTGCTTGACCGAGTCTGGGGCGAGTCGCATGAGGGCTATGAACATACGGTGAACACCCATATCAACCGATTGCGCAACAAAATTGAAACTGATCCCGGGAATCCTGTTTATATTAAAACGGTCTGGGGAGTCGGTTATCAATTCAGCGCGGATGTGTAAAGGATTTTAAGCATGCGCTGGTATAAAAGCCTTTATTCCAAGTTGGCCATAACCCTTATTCTGGTACTTTTTCTGATCGGTCTCAGTTATTCTTTATTCGGCATTTTCATACTGAAGCAGCAGAGCCTGAGTCAACATCAAAAACTTAACCGCAATCTGGCGGAAAACCTGATCCGATACAGAAACCTCGTTGATGGCGATCAGATCGATCCCGCCGCACTGAAGCAAACATTCAACGAATACATGGAAATCAATCCCGGGATCGAAATTTATCATTTGGATTTGCAAGGGAGGATACTCACCTATTCGGCTGAACCCGGTGTTGTTAAACGCAGCAGCGTTCGCTTGCAACCGATATATGATTTTCTGGAAAATAGCGAAATGTATCCCCTGTCCGGGGACGATCCACGTTCAATAAGCAAAGTTACGCCCTTTTCGGTTGCTGCTATACCGGATAAATCCCATGTGCAAAGCTATCTGTACGTCATTCTGAAGAACCCGATTTTCGATAACTCAGGCGTGGACCTGAAAGAAAGTTACTTTAAACTCGGCGGGGGTGTATTGGCCGGAAGTCTTGTACTTGGTTTGCTGGCGGGCCTGATTGTATTCAACCGCTCGACGCTTCGCCTCAAATCTTTGCAGCAGCAAGTTACCCGGCTGGCGGCAGGGGAGTTTAAAGAGCAGTTTGTCCCGTCAGATAAGAATAAAGCGTTTAGCGACGAAATCGATGTATTGGAACATCATATTGCCGAAATGAGTAATACAATCTCCCATCAGTGGTCGGCTTTGACTCAGCAGGATAAACTGCGTCGCGAAATGGTCGCGAATATCTCTCATGATCTCAGAACTCCTCTGGCGTCCCTGCAGGGCTATCTCGAAACACTTGTGCTTAAGTATCAATCCCTGAGCGATGAGCAGCGGAATAAATACCTGGCGATTACACTGAGGCAGTCCATCAGGCTGCGCCAGCTTATCGATGATTTGTTTGAGCTTGCGAAATTGGATAACCCGGTCACCGTACCGGCCTTTGAAGCATTTTCGATTAACGAGCTTTTGTATGATGTCGCGGATAAACTGTCTATCCCGTGTAAACGTAAAAACATTAAGATAAGTGTCGAGATACCGGAAGAAAATATCATGGTATATGCCGACATCAGTATGATCGAACGTGTACTCGACAATTTAATCCGTAATGCGCTGAGATACACTAAGTACAATGGTTGTATTAAGCTGACTACTCAGGTCAATGAAAAACAGCTGGTGGAAGTGGCAGTGCACGATACCGGGATGGGCATTGCTCCCGAGCAGCAGCGATTGATATTCAACCGCTTCTATCAGGCGGATAATCCGCAGCGGGGCGGAAACACCGCCGGCCTTGGGCTTGCAATAAGTAACAAGATTATTGAGCTGCACAGGCAGAACATCTGGGTGCGAAGTCAGCTTGGCCAGGGTTCGAGTTTTTATTTCACACTGCAGGCGGCTTAAACCGGCCGGACATCCGACTTTCCTGAAGACGGTGCAATCAGTCGCGATTCCAATTTGCCCAGATTCTGTAATTGGAGTATATATTCTGTTCGGGGAATTTCCTCGGCTCCCATGCTTATCAAATGAGGTGTGCTGAGCTGGCAGTCAATCAATTTATAAGCTCCGCAGCCGGCTAAATGCACCAAAGCCACCTTGGAAGCATCGGATTCACGGCTGAACATGGACTCACCCACAAATATTTCCCCGATTTCCACCCCATAAAGACCCCCTGCGAGATCATCCTCCAGCCATACCTCAACAGATTTAGCCAGGCCCAATTCGTTCAGTGACTGATAGGCATCCAGCATACCGGTCGTTATCCATGTGCCGGCACTTTGTTTCCTCGGTTCTGCACATGCTCGCATTACTTCCCGGAAGGCTGAATTTTCGCTTATCTGGAATCTGCCCTTGCGTATGGTTTTATAAAGGCTTTTGCTGATCTTCAGTTTTTCAGGCCACAAAATACAACGGGGATCGGGCGACCACCACAGAATAGGTTCGCCTTCCTCGTACCACGGAAATATGCCCTGGCGATAAGCACTGAGCAGGCGGGCAGGGCTCAAGTTGCCACCGGCCATCAATAGTCCGTTAGGTTCTTCCAGTGCCTGATCAACCGGAGGAAACGGTGTTATGTCATCATAGGGTGGCAGGATCGGGATCGGCATAGTGCTTTTGATTATAGTTTCCCTTCAGCGGTGTTTTGCTTAAAAGGCAGGAGTCCGTGAAGCTGTTCACAGCGTTCGCGCATGGCGGTTCTTTCGTGTTTCAAATATCGTGAAATCGCACTGTTGAATCCATGGTGAAACAAGTGGTGGGCAGAGCGGGTTTCAATCGGCCTGAATCCGCGCGTAATTTTGTGTTCTCCCTGAGCTCCCGGTTCAAAGCATCTTAGGTTGTGGCGGATGCAATATTCAATGCCTTGATAAAAACAGGTTTCAAAATGCAGGTTTTTGAAATAGCGTTTACAGCCCCAATATCGCCCATACAGGGTGTCGCGGCTTTTTAACAGAATTGAGCAGGCGACGATTTCATTTCCCGAATAAGCGAAAACAATCACAAACCGCTCGCCCATGGTTCCGCTGACGGAATGAAAAAAGGCCTCGTTGAGCGAGGCTTCTCCCCATTTGCGGTCGAAAGTGGATGTGTAGAGATCACAGACTGTCCGCCACTCCTCATTGCTAAGACTGTCACCGGAGCGCACCTCGTGCCTGAGGTGTTGCTCTTCAACCGATCGTCGCTCCCGTTTGATCGTTTTTCGGCGCTTCGCCGTGCATCGGGCCAGAAAGTCATCAAAATTGGCGTAATGGCGATTGAGCCAGTGGTATTGGCAGTCCAGACGCAGACTGAGACCTTCGGTCCTTAATGTCTCGCTATCCTTTTCATTGGCGAATAAAAAATGAACCCCCGTGAGGCCTGCCTGCTCGGCATAATCGATCACTGCCCGAGCTAGCGTTTTCGCCTGACGATCATAGTCAGCTTCCGGATGCACCAGCAATCGTTGCCCGGCGACCGGGGTATAAGGAACACCTACAACCAACTTCGGATAATATTCAAGCCCGTGTTGTTCATAGGCTTCCGCCCAGCTCCAGTCAAATACGAATTCGCCGTAGGAATTGGTTTTAATGTAGGCAGGGCAGGCTGCCGAAAGCGCTGATTGATCGTCAAATATACAGATGTACCTCGGATACCAGCCATGGTTTTTACCAAGACAGCCGCTGATTTGCAGAGCATGGAGAAACTCGTAGAGCAAAAAAGGATTATCGTCGACATTGAGCGCATTCCACGCCTCCTTACCCACGGTTTCCAATGTGTCGTAAATATGTATTTCCATACCGCGAAATAGCGCCTTGATATGAGTTCAGCCGCCAGGATGCCCGACGCCTGTCGAGGAGTCCGACTCACTGATTGTCTTGCAGCGCGTCCAGGTATTTCTCAGCATCCAGCGCCGCCATGCAGCCGCTGCCGGCGGATGTCACCGCCTGGCGGTAGATATGATCCATCACGTCTCCAGCGGCAAAAACGCCCTCAACACTGGTTGCCGTCGCATTTCCGTCCAGACCGCTATGGACTTGGATATAGCCGCCGCCCATCTCCAATTGGCCTTCAAAAATAGCCGTATTGGGTTTGTGACCTATGGCAATAAAGACCCCCATTAAATCCAGCTCGCTTGTCTCTTCGGAGTGTACATTCTTGATCCGTATCCCCGTGACACCGCTGTCGTCTCCCAGAACCTCTTCCAGCACATGATTCCAGGCAATAGTGATATTGCCGGTCTTTTCTTTTTCGAATAAATGATCCTGCAGTATTTTCTCCGCGCGCAACGCATCCCGGCGGTGTACCAAGGTCACCTCGGACGCGATATTAGAGAGATAGAGCGCTTCCTCGACCGCTGTGTTACCACCGCCGATGACAGCCACTTTTCGATTTTTGTAGAAAAATCCATCGCACGTGGCGCAGGCTGAAACACCTTTTCCTTTAAAGGCTTCCTCGGATGGGAGACCAAGATACATAGCGCTTGCCCCAGTGCAGATAATCAAGGCATCGCAAGTGTATTGACCGCTGTCTCCGGTGAGTGACAGGGGGCGGCGACTGAAATCCACGCTATGGATATGATCGAAGACGATTTCAGTGTGAAAACGCTCAGCATGTTTCCGAAAATCCTCCATCAGTTGCGGGCCCTGGATACCATCAAAAGCTGCCGGCCAGTTGTCCACGTCGGTGGTTGTCGTGAGTTGACCGCCTTGTTCCAGCCCGGTTATCAATACCGGATTTAAGTTAGCCCGGGCAGCATAGACCGCGGCTGTATAACCTGCCGGCCCTGATCCGAGGATCAATAAACGGCAGTGTCGAGTTTCACTCATAAAGATGTCCTCTCGGGCTTTTCCCCAATGTACAAGATAAAAAGTCAACGTATAGTAGTGAAACACTACCGGCCAGTAAAGATTCGCACAGATTGTGCTGAACGAGCGTTGATCCGGGGAAAGAAAATGTTGATCCAGCGATAAATGACTTTTATTGCAAATCGTCATTTTGCAGCCATGAGCAATTTTGATCTTCTGCTAAACTCATAGTTTAACCTTTAGAAAATTGGCTTAACTACCTGTTTTATTTCAATTGCGGGTACGGTACTTGCGCGGAAAGTTCATTGGCACAGGCTCAGGCGAAAACAAAAACAACCCGGAAAAAAACCAACAACAGCAAAGCGAAAACCAGGTCCAGAGCGAAGGGACGAACTGTCGTCCGACGTGCCGGTTCCACTGTAGCTACGCGCAGGAGTAAATCCTCGCAGGCGGTCGGGCATTTATCGCGCGGTGTCAGGGAAATTTCCGGAATTACACTGTTGGCGCTTTCAGTGGTGCTGGTCTTAGCCTTGTCCAGTTTTAATATACAGGATCCAGGCTGGTCCCATACCGGCCTAAACTCAAGAGTGACCAACGCAGGAGGTGTGGCCGGAGCCTGGTTTGCGGATATCGCGTTTTATCTGCTTGGATACATGGCCTATTTGATTCCGGCCATGATCGCTTTTTTCGGCTGGATCACATTTCACGAATCCAGGCCGCAGCATGCAATCAATGCCCCCTTCACCCTCGTTCGCCTTGTCGGTTTTGCGATTATGCTGCCCATGGCATGCGGCCTTGCCGATCTCCATTTTGAAGTGACTCCCAATAGCCTGCCCCTGGGGGTGGACGGAGGCGGGCTGACCGGTTCGCTGGTGGCGGGAAAATTTGTTCAGCTGCTCAGTCCCTTGGGCGCCACGCTGATGATGCTGGCGCTGTTTGCCGGTTCATTTTCCCTGGCGACCCGGATTTCCTGGCTCTATATCAGTGAAGCGGTGGGCGGAGCTCTGCTGACCGTGATCAGTGGCTTGGCCAAGATTATAGAGAGCTTTTTCGCCACGCATCACAGCTACAAACAGCAACGCCTGCAACAAAAAGAGGAGCTCAGGGCCAAAAGAGATGCTCATCGTCTGACCGTCAGACAGGCAAAGGAGAAGCAAAAGGCCGAAATGCTGAGAAAACGGGAGGCGCTGAAACGAGAAGCGGAACTGGAAAAAGCGGAACACTCCGAATCCCTCGCAAGCGGGAAAACAGCCAATCAAACGATCATGCCAGAGCAAAGCCGGGCGGCGGGTAAACCCAAGGCCAGGCCGGCCAAAAAAGTCAAGGCGACGGCGAAACGGAAGAAGGATAAGCAATATAATCTATTCGATGCGTCCAGCGAATCTCCTCTACCACCTTTGTCCATGCTGGATGAGGTCAAGCAGCAAAGCAGCGGTTTCTCAGAATTAGAGCTTGAGATCATGTCGCGGCAGCTGGAGGAACGGCTGGCTGACTTTAAGGTGATTGCCGAAGTCGTTGCGGTACAACCCGGCCCGGTTATCACGCGATTCGAGTTAGAGTTGGCGCCGGGAACCAAGGCCAGCAAGATCTCCGGTTTGTCACGCGATATTGCCCGCTCCATGTCACTGGTCAGCGTCCGGGTGGTTGAGGTTATTCGGGGCAGATCCACCGTGGGTCTGGAAATTCCGAACGACCGGCGGGAAATCGTTCAACTCAGCGAGGTGATCCGGTCGAAGAAATATGAAGACAACAAATCCCCGCTGACCCTGGCTTTAGGCAAGGACATAGGGGGACAGTCTGTCATCGCTGATCTGGCCCGAATGCCACATTTATTGGTGGCGGGCACGACAGGTTCGGGTAAGTCCGTCGGGGTCAATTCCATGCTGGTCAGTTTGCTGTACAAGGCAACTCCGGAGGAGGTGCGCCTGATTCTGATCGATCCGAAAATGCTTGAACTGAGCGTGTACGAAGATATTCCGCACTTATTGGCACCGGTGGTGACGGACATGAAGGAAGCTGCCAATGCCCTTCGCTGGTCGGTCGGCGAGATGGAACGCCGTTATAAGTTGATGGCGGCCCTTGGTGTTCGCAACATCGGGGGTTTTAATAAAAAGGTCGGGCAGGCCATTAAAGAAGGCATTCCTATCGAAGATCCACTGTATAAAAAGGAAGAAGCCTTAGATCCTGAGGCGCCCGCTCCAACCCTGGAAGCCTTGCCCTATATCGTGGTTGTAGTGGATGAATTTGCCGACATGATTATGGTTGTCGGCAAAAAAGTCGAAGAACTGATCGCCCGTATCGCCCAAAAGGCGAGAGCCGCCGGCATTCACCTGATACTGGCAACCCAGCGACCGTCCACCGATGTTATCACCGGATTGATTAAATCCAATATCCCGACCCGAATGGCATTCCAGGTGTCGACCAAGCTCGATTCGCGCATCATTCTGGACCAGGGAGGTGCGGAGTCGCTCCTGGGCCATGGCGATATGCTTTATCTGCCACCGGGGACTGCCCAGGCTCACCGTGTACATGGTGCATTTATCGACGACCATGAGGTGCACAATGTGGTGGGCTACCTCAAACAATACGGATCGGCAGACTATCTCAACGAAATCCTTGAAGAACCGACCATACCCATACCCGGGCTACCCGGTGAGCCGGTCGGCGACGAAGGCGGAGAAAAGGATGCACTCTACGACAAGGCAGTGGCCGTAGTGACCGAGTCACGCAAGGCGTCTATCTCCTATGTTCAAAGGCGTCTGCGGATCGGCTACAACCGGGCAGCACGGCTGGTGGAAGAGATGGAAGAGTCAGGCGTGGTCAGCCAGGTTCAGGCTAACGGCCAGAGGGAGGTCATTGCGCCTCCACCGGTCGGCGTATAGGGGTTTACTCAGGGCCAGCTTTGCCAATCTGCAATTTCCCGTTTGGCTGGTGTTCAGCAGAACCTGATATGATCGTCCCCAATACATATCGGAGCGATGCATATTGAAAACGGCTATTTTATTCTTTGCACTGGTTTTAGTGAATCCACTGATGGCGGGGCAGGGGCTGGATCGTTTGGAGCAATTCAGTAATCAGCTTGAAAGTTTTAGTGCCAGTTTCGAGCAGACTGTCTACGATGCAAATTCAAAACCGGTACAGGAATCCAGCGGTTCGGTGATTCTGAAGCGTCCGGGTAAATTTGCCTGGAATTACAAGTCGCCATCGAATCAGCTGATATTGGCCGATGGCCGGAAAATCTGGATTTATGACGAGGATTTGGCCCAGGTCACCGTGAAACCAGTTGATGCAAGTCTGGGCAGTACGCCGATTATGTTGTTGGGGGGCGATAAATCACTGGCAAGTGGATTTGATGTCCGTGAACTGGGCGAAAGTGACGGAATCGACTGGCTGGAACTGTTGCCGAAGGAAAAAGACAGCGACTTCGAGAAAGTCTACCTGGGTTTGAACAAGCAAGGATTGGTGGCGATGGAACTTCGCGACAATTTCGGCCAGGCGACACAGATCAAATTCGATGATATTGAGATGAACAAACCTGTGGATGACAGCCAGTTCAGTTTTACGCCACCCGAAGGTGTGGATATAGTCGGGGAGTAGCGTATGAACCGGACCACCGATCCCCGATGATATGAACCAGCGGTCTTTGCTGAATGAAAATGCTGTGGATGTTCGTCCGCTGGCTGACCGGATGCGACCACGCAATCTGGCTGAGTTTTTCGGTCAGAGTCATTTACTTTCGGAGAGCGGCACTTTAAGACAGGCGCTGGAAAATGACCGCCTGCATTCGATGGTTTTTTGGGGCCCGCCCGGTACAGGAAAAACAACTCTTGCTCATGTGATTGCCAATGTCTGCGACGCGCAGTTTCTCAGCGTGTCCGCCGTCCTGTCCGGCGTTAAGGATATACGCGCCGCTATTGAGAAGGCCCGGGAAGAAAAAAGCAAATCATGCCGAAGAAGTATTCTGTTTGTTGATGAGGTACATAGATTTAATAAATCTCAGCAAGACGCCTTTCTGCCGCATGTGGAGGACGGTACCGTCGTCTTTATCGGGGCCACTACCGAAAATCCGTCTTTTGAACTCAATAACGCTTTGTTGTCACGTGTCAGAACTTATGTACTCAAGTCTCTGAGCAAGGCTGACATAAGGCAGATCATTGATCGGGCCATGGAGGATAAAGAGCGCGGGCTTGGCCGTAAAGAGATCGTTTTTGCCACAGAGCTGAGGGATGCATTGGCCGTGACTGCAGACGGAGACGCGAGACGCGCCCTGATGCTTTTGGAATTGGCCGCAGAATCAGCCAAACTCCGGGGAGAAGAGGCGCTGATTGATGAGAGTGTTCTTCGGGAAATCAGCCGCGGTTCACTACGGCGTTTTGACAAGGGGGGAGAGCAATTTTACGATCAGATATCCGCCTTGCATAAATCCATCCGCGGTTCAAGTCCCGACGCGGCTCTTTATTGGTTTTGTCGCATGATCGATGGCGGCTGTGACCCGCGCTATATCGCCAGACGTGTATTAAGAATTGCCACTGAAGATATAGGTATAGCTGACCCGCGTGCCCTGCAAATGGCACAGTTCAGCTGGGATTGCTACCAGCGCCTGGGCAGCCCGGAAGGAGAACTGGCGATTGCTCAGGCGATAGTCTTTATGGCGTGTGCGCCGAAAAGCAATGCCGTGTATACCGCCTTTAGTGAGGCTATGGAGCTTGCCCGGGAATCCGGTTCCCTGGATGTTCCCATGCATTTGCGCAATGCGCCGACGCGATTGATGAAAGAATTGGGCCATGGTGAAAACTACCGATACGCACATGACGAGAACGATGGCTTTGCGGCCGGAGAAACCTATTTCCCCGAGCAGATCGGAGAACGTGAATTCTACAGGCCCGTCAAGCGCGGGCTGGAAATCAAGATTGCCGAGAAATTGGACGAGCTGCGTCGTAAAAACAGATGTGCGAACGAGTCTTGATACTTGCGCCAACTCTAAAAATTAGAATCAGTGGCAAGCAACCCAGGCAGAACAAGGCGCACTCGTGCAGCCACAGTGATGCTACGTCAAGCGAGTGCAACGCCGGGCTGTCACGGCTGACATGCTCAAAATCGGTTCTACGGCTTGTTCTGCTGCGCCAGCAATAGCCTGATTTCTTCGATCTGCCGGGAAAGGTCTTCCATGGTCGGTACACCCTCGGCTTTGTCTTTTTCAAGCTTTTCCTGCGCATGCTCGTCTTCCATCACATTGACAACAATGCCTATCACCATATTCAGAAAGGCAAAAGCGGTGAGAAAGATAAAGGATAAATAGTAAAACCAGCTTAGTGAATATACCGACATGGTTTCATACATGACGTCGGTCCAGTCCTCAAATGTCATCACCCGGAACAAAGTGAGCATGGAGATAGAAATGTCTCCCCAAAGCGAAGAGTTGATTGAATTGAAGAAGGTGGTTCCAATCGCCGCGTAAATATAGAAAATAATAAACATCAACAGCAAGACATACCCGAGTTGCGGTAGGGCTTTAAACAAAGCATTCAGCAATATACGTAATTCAGGAACTATGGATACCATCCGCAGCACGCGGAATATTCTGACCAATCGGCCAACCAGCGCCAGATCGCTGTCTTCTATCGGAATCAGGCTGACGATTACGATAAGGGTGTCGAAAATATTCCAGCCGCTCTTAAAAAAATCTTTCTTCCGTTCTTCGGCCATAAAGCGAATGATGATTTCCGTAAGAAAGATAAAGGTAATTGACCAATCGAGTATTTTGATCAATGCCAGTGCGCTGGCCGGTATCTCATAAGTTTTGGCGCCTATGACCAACGCGGAAACCAGTATGACCGTAACGACAAAGCCCTCAAATATTTTGGAGTGACGGACCCTTGCAGACAAAACTTGCATTTTTTCTATATTCATAGATGATGATGTTCCCCTAACCATATCCGGCGAACTTCCGGCAGAGGGTTGTATACTCAGAAAAAAGCCGGCGTATCGGCGCTCTCCCGAATAACAGACTCAGAATAAAAGCGGCGAATATTTTATGCCGGAGGGCAATGAAATACCAAGAGGTTTGTCATCGATATGGAAATCTCCAGGGTGCCGCAGGAGCGAGGCGCCCTCGCGATGGTATTTGTATTCGGCGTTTTATCGCTTGCGGGGCAAGCTCCTACGGATCTGCTAAGACATTCCGATGCCCGCGGCTTTAGCGGGGTATTGTTACTAACTGGAGTTAACCGGATCTTGAAAAATCAGCTGTTACCGGGACGTCTGACTGCATGGTCACAACCGTCCCAATTCGGCCTGACTATCCGAGGTTTTGCAAGTCCTGATACAGGCAGACCATTGCTGCATTTTCTGCATGGCAATGGCTTTTGCGGTTTGGCCTATTGGCCGATGCTCAGTCGGCTGCAAGTGGATTTTGATTTACTGATGACGGATATACAGGGTCATGGTGACAGCGATCCTGGCAGCCGTTTTCTCGGCTGGAATGCCAACGCTGACATTTGCACACGTGTATTGAGGCAGCATCTGGCCACCGGTCGCCAGTCCGGGCGGCCGGTATTCGGCGTGGCTCATTCTCTCGGCGGAGTTTTAACGACCTTGATGGCAGCGGATCACCCGGATCTGTTCGATCGACTGGTGTTGTTGGATCCGGTGTATTTTCCCAAAAGCATGCTGACTGCTATGGCCGGGCTGAAATATGCCGGACTGTTGGATACATTTTCCCCGCTGTCGCGACAGGCCCGAAGGCGGCGCAGCAGCTGGCCATCCAGATCGGCTGCCGCTAGCTATTTGAGTGGGCGTGGCACTTTCAGGAACTGGGATAAGGAGGCCTTGGATTGCTTTGTCCGTTTTGCCATAGAACAAAACAGTGATGGCCGGTTTTCCCTGAAATGTCCGACATGGATAGAAGCAAAAATTTTCGCAACTTACCCCAAACGGCTTTGGCGGGCGATTAAGGCGGCCAGAGTCCCGACAGAGCTCATGATAGCGGAAAATACCTTTCCCTTTTTGCAGAAATCTACGCTAAAAGTTCTTCGCGAAAATGAGTATTATACGGCCCGGACTATGAAGGGCGGTCACTGTTTTATGCAGGAATATCCGGAAACTAGCGCTGAAGCCATTCGTACCTGTTTGCTCCCTGATGGGTGATTCCATTGTACGAAAAAGTATGCACAATGTAGCGCCAACGCGGTGGCCTATGAAACCGGCGCCGCTTTTACTGAAATAGAAACAGAGGATTTACCATGCAGGACTATCCGCATATTTATTCGGTCAGTACCAGAGGCGGTACATCTGGACCCGTGCGTCTTGATTCACCGGGTCTGGAGACGATCAACACTGCGCCTCCGCGGGAATTTGGTGGGCCCGGCGATCAGTGGTCTCCTGAAACACTGATGATCGGCGCCGTTGCCGACTGCTATATTTTGTCCTTTCGGGCAGTCGCTCAGGCCAAGAAGTATACCTGGATCGATATTGAATGCGATGTCGAAGGTGTGCTGGAGAGACCCGACCGCTTACCCCATTTTACCCGGCTGAATATCCGTGCCCGGCTGACCGTTGAAAACGGCAGTGATATTGAGTTGGCGGAGAAACTGCTACAGCGGGCCAAGGATATCTGC
Organism: Granulosicoccaceae bacterium; assembly: GCA_965222695.1. Taxonomy (GTDB): domain Bacteria; phylum Pseudomonadota; class Gammaproteobacteria; order Granulosicoccales; family Granulosicoccaceae; genus UBA7957. The sequence goes on from OZ244967.1 coordinate 368,759, forward strand.
CTGATTACCAATTCCATGGTTGCGGAAAAAACGCTTGAAACCCAAATTATCGCTACGGCATCGGGATCTTGAGCAGGCTCTAAGCGGGCGCCGATTTAATACCCGGGTGTCAAAAGGTTGTCTGCATACACCAGTACTCCGTGCCGGATTTCCATCGTACCTTGAATAAGTTCGGCAGACTTTACAAATTCTTGGCGCTTCTTTTTCAGACTTGCGCTCAATTTCCGAGCATGTATCATTTCGTACAAAGGGTCGTTTGAATCTTCTCCTCAGGCTATAAAGCCGCGGGTTTGGTCGACAATTTAAGGACTGGGTATGAAATATTATCTTAAGGTCGCGTTGTTGACCTTAGTCGTTTCAATAGCAGCGGCCGAATTACTGGGCCCTAAAATAGGCCTGACCCCCTATATAGGGCCGCGGATCAAATCTCTGCTGCAACAGGAAACAGGCACCGAGTCATCCGGGCAGCCCAGTGTACAGACCCTGCGGCTAACCGAGGAGGAAACCGCGCAAACCGAGCCACCCCGGGAAACCGTCAAACCGGAAGCTGCGCTTGACACCTGCATCGCAGCGGTGAAATTTGTCAGTCTGCATCCCGAATTTACCCAGATTCCCGGGATCAGTCTTAACGAGGACAAGTCGCTGTTCAAGGCCGTTTGGGGAAAAAACGCTCCGGCAAGGACCATGAACGCGGATGGCAAGGAGGTAAATCTGCAGGTAAATTGCCATGTGAACAAGCAAAACGGCCGAATCAGTCTGTTGACGATCAATGAAAAAACCTTGATATCGGATCCTGCCGGCAGCCCATCGGTGGGCGGTGACTGGAAGGTTGAGCGGGCAGTTTCCGACATTGATAACTCGACGAACGTCAGCGTAACGGCTCAGTCCGAAGCCCAGTATCAGATTGGCGGCCAGGCCGTGAATCCGGAATTAGTGTTGCATTGTGGTGAAGATAAAACCGTAGCGCTCATCAATGCGGATGCTGAAGTAGGCGCTGGCACTATCATGGTGAGCATGTTTATCGATGATGATGAAACGCGCTCTCGATGGAATATCGCGGCCGACCGGAAGAATATTTTTCCCGACAATCAATACATCGGCATGATTCGACTGCTGATGAAGGCGAAAACAGTGAAATTTCGTTTCGCGCCCAACGGTGCGGAGCCGGTTGAATTCGAATTCGATTTGACCGGTCTGTCTGCTGCGGTTTATCCCTTGCAGCAGGCTTGCCATTGGAGCTAGGAAAAACTGTAAACACCCTATGAAAGAATTACTACTGTCACTGCTGGCAGATGCACGACTGAGATTTACCGCATATAATCTGTGGGTTGGCGAACTTAAAGACCCGCAAGTGCTTAAGGCTGACATTATTGCCGGCATTACCGTGGCGCTTGTGCTGGTACCGCAATCCATGGCCTATGCTCAACTTGCGGGTCTGCCACCCTATATCGGCCTTTATGCCTCCTTTCTTGCGCCCATTGTCGCCGCCATATTCGGTTCGTCCCGCCAACTTCAAAATGGCCCGGTTGCCGTCATTTCACTGATGACGGCCGCGGCACTGGTGCCCCTGAATCTGCAAGTGGGCGAGTATCTTGCCTACGCCGCAATTCTGGCCCTGATGGTTGGTGTGTTACAGCTGATACTGGGCTTGCTGCGATTGGGTGTGCTGGTCGACTTCCTTTCACATCCCGTTATTATTGGATTTACCAATGCCGCGGCAATCGTGATCGGCAGCTTACAGCTGGGCAAATTATTCGGCATCCCGCTCGATGGCAGCAAGCCTCTGTATCAAACCTATTGGGATCTTTTGTTATCGATTCCCGGATCTACTCACTGGCCCACCCTGAGCATGGGGCTGTTGTCATTAATTTTGCTTTTGTTTTTGCGCCAGTTTCCAAAATTGCCCGGAGCTTTGATCACTGTTGTCATAGCGACAATCCTGTCCTGGATAATAGGATTTGCGCAAATGGGTGGTAATGTGGTTGGCGAAGTCCCGCCAGGATTACCCAGTATCGTGTTCCCTACGGTAGAGAACCTCAGAATTAACGAACTGCTCATGCCGACGGTGATTATTGCATTGTTGAGTTTCGTGGAAGCTTTTTCCATCGCTAAAGCCATTGCCTCTGAGACGAGGCATCGCTTGTCGGCGGATCAGGAAATGGTCGGTAAGGGGCTGGCCAACATCATCGCCGGATTGAGTCAAGGCTATGCTGTTTCGGGTTCGTTTTCACGAAGTGCGGTGGCATTTGCCGCCGGAGCAAGAACCGGGTTTGCGGCTATAGTCAGCGGGATTGTGGTCGGTTTGACATTGTGGTTTTTTACTCCCTTGTTGTTTCATCTGCCTTTGGCCACACTGGCTGCCGTTATCATCGTTTCCGTATTGGGTTTGATAAAATTTCAACCCTTTAACCATGCCTGGCAGGTTAATCCGCACGACGGGTTTGTCGCCCTGGTGGTTTTCATTACAACCATTTTAACCGCACCGCATCTGGAGAAAGGCATCTTTACCGGAGTTGCCTTATCGATCATGTTTTACCTCTATCGGACAATGCAGCCACATTTCGCCGAAGTTGCCCGAAATGAGGATGGAATTCTTCGCGATGCGCAAATATTCGGAATGAAAACCAGCGAAACCCTGGCATTTTTTCGCTACGACGGAGATCTGTATTTTGCCAATGCCGGATACCTGGAGCGGCGCTTGCTCAATGCCGTGGCTGATAAACCTTTGTTGAAAGTGATCATACTTGACCTCGAAGCAGTCGATCAGATCGATGCCACGGGAGAAGAGATGCTTGCCCATATGGCGGAACGACTCCGTCATGCGGGTATAGAATTTTGCATCAGCAGACCCAAGCCAAGACTGGTAAGTGCGCTCAAGCGTTCGGGACTGTATGAACGAATTGGTGAAGAGCGGATATTTGACCGGCGCAAAACGGCTATTAAAACCATTAAGGTAAAATATGGAGACGAGGTGGATGTGAGGCATTTGTTGTATTATCGTCCGATTGATAAGGATGATCATGGATCGGATGCCGAAACAGAAGCCGGTAATTCAGGAAGGCAATGATAAGGCTTGACCTGAAATCATGATTTGTTTTAGGGTGTGCCTTGGCAAATGAATACGCACTTGCACAAAAGAGACTCGATGAACTCCGCAATTAATCCCATTTATGCTATTGAAGAACAGCGATACCGTGTGCCGCTGCTCGTCGTGGTGTCTGTGGCCGTGGCCGAGAGGCAGACGCCGTAGCGGGTTCGTGAAATATTCACAAAAACCCCCTTCGGCGTTAGCCGAAGGGGGTTTTTTTTGGCCAAGAGAAAAGCCCGAGAAATAGAGGAAATTATGAGCGATGCAGTCAGTAAACCGCCCGTGTATAAGGCGGAGCGATTATCAGGTTCCCGGTTGATCGTCAGATTATTGGAGCGCCAGGGGTTAACCCATATTGCCGGAATCCCCGGTGGTGCCAATCTGCCGATGTATGACGCTCTCACCGGAAGCTCTATCAAGCATGTCCTGGTCAGGCACGAACAGGGAGCCGGTTTTATTGCCCAGGGCATGTCTCGGGTATCCTCTAAAGCCCAGGTCTGTTTTGCCAGTTCCGGACCCGGTGCCACCAATCTGCTGACTGCAGTGGCTGATGCGAAAATGGACTCGATTCCGCTGATCGCCATAACCGGCCAGGTGCCACGGCCAATGATTGGGACAGATGCTTTTCAGGAAACGGATACTTTCGGATTGATGTTGCCGATCACAAAACACAATTGGCTGGTCCGGGATGCGGAAGAACTGTTGGAAGTCATTCCCGATGCATTTCGAATTGCACTATCGGGCAGGCCGGGTCCTGTGTCGATTGATATTCCCAAGGACGTTCAAATTCAGGCTGTTGATGTCGAGCATTGGCCGGAGCCAGGTAGAGCGGAAAGGATAGGTACAGTTGACAAGCATCGGATTCGAGGTTTGTTGAGCAAGATTAAGGCAGCCAGTCGGCCGCTGATTATGGCGGGGGGTGGAATTGTTCATGCGGAAGCCTCCGGACTGTTGCGTGAATTTGCCGAAAAGCTGGATATCCCGGTCGTACAGACGTTTATGGGGCTAGGCACGCTGCCTTCAGATCACCGGCTGTCACTGGGAATGTTGGGCATGCATGGAGCGCGCTATACCAATCTGGCTCTTGAGGAGTGTGATTTGCTGGTTGGCCTGGGGGTTCGCTTTGATGACCGTGCCACCGGCAAAGTGGAGGCTTTTTGTCCCGGTGCGCAGATTATTCATATCGATATTGACGAGAGTGAAATCGGCAAAATCAAAAATCCGATGCTTTTTCTTCAAGCTGATGTAGGAGTTGTATTAAAAGCCTTGATCAAAGATCTCGAACCTGCGCAACGACCGCTTTGGTTAAAAAGGGTGGCACTACTCAAAGAAGCTCATCCTTTGATTCTCGAAGGAGATAATGATTTATTCCGCCCTTATGGTGCCATCAGAAAAATCGCGGAAATACTGGATGAATCCGTTAATGTCAGTACGGATGTCGGCCAGCATCAAATGTGGGTGGCACAGGCATATCCTATCCAAAGGCCTCGGCAATGGGTAAGTTCCGGTGGCCTGGGGACCATGGGCTTCGGTTTGCCCGCGGCCATCGGAATGGCCCTGGCCCAACCGGAGCGGAAAGTAATCTGTTTCAGCGGAGATGGCAGCATAATGATGAATGTTCAGGAATTGGCGACTTTGGCTGAAGAAAATCTGAATGTAAAAGTCATTATTCTGAATAATGGATTTTTGGGATTGGTCCGACAGCAGCAATCGCTGTTTTACCGGCGCAAATTCAATGCCATAGAATTCCGCCACGCGGTGGATTTTGTTTCCCTGGCGGAGGCGATGGGTGTTTCCGGTGTTGACCTTGCCTTATCAAAAAACCCCGAAAACGACTTGTTACAGTCTCTGAGAGGGACAGGCCCTTGCGTAATCAATCTGCCCATTCATAAAGACGAAATGGTTTTCCCCATGGTTCCGCCCGGCGGTGCAAATCATGAAATGATTGGAGGTGAAGCCCAATGAATATCGAAGGAAAATCCATACTCGAACTAACGGTGAATAATCATCCCGGTGTGATGTCTCACATATGCGGTTTGTTTGCCCGGCGGGCGTATAATCTTGAGGGCATCATGGTGATGCCGATTCGGGGGCGGCAGGACAAGCTCAGCCGTGTGTGGTTGCTGCTCAAAGAAAATCGGAAACTGGATCAAATCATCCGTCAGACAGAAAAACTGATCGATGTCATCAGCGTAAAAAGGCATATGGCGACAAACAGCGTTTTTGAAAAAGTGGAGGATTACTTTGAAGATTGAACGGAGACTTCAATAATACATATGCCTAATGATGATAAGAAATCACCTATAATTATTTCTTAAATAGGCCCCACAAGAGTATTAAGGGTGGAAACATCCCGGACTGTTATAGAGCAGATTTGACCCTGGCGCGAGAGCGCCCGGTAATTTCGCTCAACGACGGATTTGCAATAGATAGAGAGATTTTAAACAGGCCCTTAGAGCCCGTTTAAAATCCTGACGAAGCAAGACTTGTATTACGAAATTTCCTGGAAGCCTGATTTAACGGCCTTTATGATTTTTTCGCCCCAACGAGCCGTGAGTCGCAGTAATTAAAATCAGCTGAATGGCACTCCTTAAAATAACGTAACTGAGAGACGACAATGATGATTGATAAACTCTTCAGGATTGATTTACCGCTTATTCAGGCACCCATGGCCGGCGTTCAGGATCATCAACTGGCTGTTGCTGTCAGCAACGCAGGAGGCCTGGGCTCTTTGCCTGCCGGTATGTTAAGCCCACAAGCGCTGGCGCAGGAACTGGAGGCCTTGACCTCTGGAACTCGAAAGCCATATAACGTCAACTTTTTCTGTCACCGAATGCCACAGACCGACCTCAGTCTTGATCCGGGCTGGCTCGATGCTTTGCTTCCGTATTTTGGGGAAATGAAGCTGGATGTTTCAACCCTGGAAGGTGGCGCATCCCGCCAGCCCTTCAATGAGGATTCGCTCGATATATTGAGCAAATTCCGGCCACCTGTGGTGAGTTTCCATTTCGGCTTACCGGATGAAAATTTATTGGCTCAGCTGCGCGGATGGGGTGCTAAAATTCTCTCCTCGGCAACAACCGTCGATGAGGCCATCTATCTGGAAAAGCAGGGTGTGGATGCAATTATCGCTCAAGGCCTGGAAGCAGGCGGGCACCGGGGTAGTTTCTTGGCCGATGATTTGAATACCCAGATGGGCACAGTTGCTTTGCTTCCCCAGGTCCGCCGAGCGGTCAATATCCCTGTTATTGCAGCCGGAGGTATTGCTGATTCCGACACCGTATCGGCCGCGTTTAAAATGGGTGCTTCGGGAGTACAGATCGGAACCGCGTATCTGCTGTGCCACGAAGCCACTACCACCGAAATTCACAGAGCGGCACTGAAAAATCATCATGCACACGAGACCGCGCTGACGAATCTGTTCTCCGGCAAGCCTGCCCGTGGAATCGTCAACAGACTGATGCATGAGTTAGGGCCGATGAGTGCAATTGCGCCCGCATTTCCCTACGCGTCGGTTGCGGTATCAGCCTTGCGTTGGAAAGCGGAGGCTCAAGGAAGCGGGGATTTTTCCCCCTTGTGGTCGGGACAGAATAACAGCGGGTGCCGAGAAGTGGCGGCGGCCGACATGACCCGGGACCTAATGGCCGGGCTTGTACCCGGCCAAATGGATTCAGTGCGGGGGACTGATCTGTAATGTAATAAGAGAAGGTTGACGGCTAGGATCAGTCAGCTCTTTCAGGCGGAATCCAAAGCGACTCAGGCTTTTGCCATAACCGAAAAACTCTTGATAAAAGGCCCGGCCATACGTGGATCCTTTAACATGGATGCATAATCGCCGACCTTGAATTTCATTTTCCCGGTAGTAAATGCCATGCCCAGACCGGCCATACCCGGAGGCTTGGCCATCCATTTACCCCACTGATCGGGCTTTGCGCGTATATCCCAATTCAGTACTTGATTATCAAACGGCCCCGTGTCCACCGCCTGACCCTTTTTTACGGTTAATACTCCACGAGGCTGATCTTCATCCGGGAAGCCGTATCCGATCACGGAATCGAAACCGATGTCAGCCAATGCCTGGGCCAGTTCAGGCTCCTCGTTCCAGGCATCCTTAAAACTGTTCATCCATTGTTCAGAAAACAGATCACTCATTTTTTTATCCTCAACGCTTTTGATGTGGGTATTTGTGGATACACTCAAGCCACGAAAGACTGCCGTAATATCGGGACTGCGGCAATTAGCGTCTTGAGATAGATCGGTTCCTGTAAAATAGATATGTGTGACGCAAATATTTCCGTCACCATTGCGATATAGGTTAAACTGACCCGGATATCACAGCTTTGAACTATGCCTATGCTCCAGCCCTGGATACTGGTACTCGCTTCCCTGGTCTATATCGGTGTCCTGTTCGCGATTGCGCATTTCGGCGACAAGCGGGTTCGGCAACAACGCTTGATTCCGCATCGTCCCTTGATCTACAGCCTGTCTCTGGCGATTTACTGTACTTCATGGACCTATTACGGTGCGGTGGGCAGTGCGGCGACTAAGGGCTGGGAATTTTTCGCCATTTATCTGGGACCGATATTACTGGTTGTATTCGGCTTCCATTTTTTTAAAAAACTCGCCACGATTTGTATAGAGCACAATATTACCACCATTGCGGATTTTATCGCCTCCCGATACGGTAAAGCGCAGAGTCTTGCGGTGCTGGTCACCGTGATCGCGATATTGGGCACCTTGCCCTATATCGCGCTGCAACTGAAAGCGGTAGCGACCAGCTACGATGTGTTGGCCAATCAAAACGTCTTCGACCCTGAATTGGTACCTCCGGTAAACAGTATCTGGAGCGATACCGGTCTGATCGTGGCCGCTTTGATGGCTCTGTTCAGCATTCTTTTCGGCACCCGTTATGTGAATGCTTCCGAGCACCATGAAGGCATTATTCTCGCGATTGCTTTTGAGTCAGTGGTCAAGCTGTTCGCCTTGATCGTGATCTGCGTTTTTGCGGTGTACAGCGTTTTTAACGGGCCCGATGATTTGTCCAGACAAGCCGCTCAGTCAGCCCAGATCAGCAGTTTGTTATTGCCTCCGACTCTTCAGAAAGACTTACTGCAAACCACGTTTATCAGTCATATGATACTGGCCATGGCGGCTATTTTCTGTTTACCGCGGCAGTTCCACGTGGCTTTTGTCGAAGTGGGCAGCACTGAAAATATGAAATCCATGCGCTGGGTATTTCCATCTTATCTGGCTATAACCAGCCTGGTTGTGGTGCCTATTACGCTCGTCGGATCGCTGATTTTTCAGGGTGAGAACGTGAATCCGGATATGTTTGTTCTGACCATACCGCTGGCGGCCGGCAATGACGCCCTGGCATTGCTCGCATTTATCGGGGGGTTTTCCGCAGCGACCGGCATGGTGATAGTCGCGGTCATCGCTTTGAGCACTATGGTGTGCAACGATATTGTGATGCCGGTGTTGTTCAAGATTCCTTTTTTCCGTCTTAAAGCTCGTCGCGATGTTACCGGGATATTGCTGCTGATACGCCGTTTGGCCATAGTGGCCATTCTGTACCTGAGTTATTCTTATTATCGCTATATCAGCGAGCTTGAAGCCTTGGCATCGATCGGACTGATTGCTTTCGTAGCCGCAATCCAGTTCGCACCCGCGATAGTGGGCGGAGTTTACTGGAAAAACGGTTCCAGAAGAGGTGCATTGATCGGCTTGCTGGTGGGCTTTTCTCTGTGGATGTACACACTTTTTCTTCCTACCCTGGGCGGCATTGGATGGATGCCGGAGGGTTGGATTGAAAACGGTCCCTGGGGCATGGGGTTTTTGAAACCTTACGCCATCTTTGGCATGGACAATTTCGATCCGATCACTCACGGTTTGATCTGGAGCCTGTCTTTAAACCTGGCTTGCTATATTTATTTTTCCCTGGAGCAGAAACCGGGGCTGATCGAAAGAATTCAGGCGGCTAATTTTACCCAAACCGTATCCACGGAGAACCCGAGCGACGGCTTGCCCTGGTGGAGTTCTGTGGCTGTCGGAGAATTGCGTTTATTAGCGGAAAAATTCATCGGTGAAGTTACAACCGAAAAAGCGTTTTCCGAGTATGCGCGGCGTACGGCCGGTAATTTCAATGCCAGTGAAAAAGCCGATGCGGAGCTGATCAACTTCACGGAAAGATTATTGGCTGGCGCCATAGGCGCTTCTTCGGCAAGACTGATCATTTCCTCGATACTGAAAAAGAAAAAAGATCTGCCTATAGAAGACGTATTCAGCATAGTCGATGAAGCCTCACAGGCATTGCATTTCAGCCAAGAGTTACTGACACATACGATCGAACACATCGATCAGGGCATCAGTGTTGTTGACGAAAACCTGGATATTGTCGCCTGGAACAGCCGATATCTTGAACTTTATAACTATCCCAAAGGATTCATTTACGTAGGTCGGTCGGTTGCGGATGTAATCCGCTTCAACGCCGAGGCGGGAGAGTTCGGGCCAGGAGATGTTGAAGACCATGTCGCCAAGCGACTGAACTATCTGAGTGCCGGAACGAAACATTCCTATTTACGATACCGCAAGGATGGAACTGTTCTGCAGATTCAGGGCAAGCCCATGCCCGGTGGCGGTTTTGTTACCAGTTTTACCGATATTTCCGAACATAAGAAAAACGAGCAGAAACTGCGGGAAATCAATGAAAATCTGGAACTGATTGTTGAAGGGAGAACCCGGGAACTCTCCAAAGTCAACGCTGAGCTTTCTTCTGTAAACGAGGAACTTGAGCAGGTCATCCAGAGCAAAATAAAATTTCTTGCTGCGGTGAATCATGATGTGATGCAGCCCCTTAATGCAGCCCGCTTGTTCACCTCTGCACTGAGCCAGACGATCCTGGACAAAAACGGTCATACCGATCGAATTATCAGTTCTTTGAGATCCGCCGAAGAGATCATTCACACCCTGTTGGATATTTCAAAACTCGACAGCGGAACGGTGACGCCAAAAATCTCGGTTTTCAATGTCAATGAAGTGATAGAGACACTTTGCAACGAATTCACGGTGATCGCGGCCGAAAAAAATATCACCCTGAAGACTATACCTTGCAATTTACAGATAGAGAGCGATCAGCACTTGCTGCGCCGGATTTTACAGAACTTTATTTCCAACGCCCTGCGATACACTCCGAAAGGCGGCAGGGTTAGTATCGGTTGCAGGCGACTGTTAAGCGATCCGGACAAACCCACGCTTTTAATACAGGTTCACGATACCGGGGTTGGCATGCATGAGGAAGACCTCCAAAGCATATTTGAAGAATTCAGGCGACTCGATAATCAGCTCGACGAGCAGGGCAAGGGTGTGGGGCTGGGACTGGCCATTTCTCAGCGTGTCAGTAAGATTCTGGGTCATGAAATCGATGTGAGTTCCACTCTCGGCGCCGGAAGTGTATTTTCGCTGAAGGTGCCTGTCAGTACGCAGCAAAACGTACGGCAAAGCAATCTTCAGGAAATCAGGCCAAGTGTTTTGATGATGGATCAGACCAGTATCAACATGCGGGTTTTGTGTATAGACAATGACCGGGACATTTTGGATGGCATGCGTGCATTGCTCAATTCCTGGGGCTGTTCCGTGCTTTGTGCCTTGTCCTGGGAGGAGGCGAGCAAAATCATTTCCGAAAAGGCGTTTCGGCCGGATATAATGTTGGTTGATTATCATTTGGATCGGGGAGAGAAAGGCCTGGATGTCATGGATCGCTTGCGTGAAGACTTTGCCGATCGAATACCAGGTGTACTGATTACGGCTGACATCAGTGATGATGTTAAGGAGCTGGCCATGGAAAGCGGATACAATTATTTAAGTAAGCCGGTAAATTCCGGTCGTTTGAGAAATATAATTTTGCGGATTGCGCGCAAAAACGGATCGATCAGAAAGGCGGTCTAGTACTCTGACCACCTAATTATTTAGGATGCAGCCAGTCACAAAGCGCTCAGAAGCTAGGCGCGCGACCGCCGGACTAGCCTGCGCTAATTCAAGGGAGTGCAACTTGTCTTGCCCGATCAGGGGGGCTCTGAATCCTAAATAATTAGGTGGACGGACTACTAGTAGTCAGTCAGGATGAAAAGTTCGGGTATTAGTCTAACTTCTTAACAAGGAATTACAACTTGTTGATGAGGTTTGATATGGCAAAGCGCAATATAGTGAGACTATCGCAGGATGAACGCCATGCACTGGAAGGCATGGTAAATCAAGGCCGAGTGTCAGCCCAACGGCGACGACATGCGGCGATACTGCTACGGGTTGATGAGGGCAAGTATGGTCCGGCAATGACTGACACGGAAACAGCCGATCAGATGGAACTGAGCACACGGTGTATTGAATCTGTTCGCCGAAGGTGCGTTCATGAAGGCTTGGAGAAGGCCTTACAGAGAAAGAAGCGATCTCGCGAACGTACAGCGAGTCTGGATGGCGAAGGCGAAGCCCAATTGATAAGCCTGGCCTGTAGTGAAGCACCCGAGGGGCGGGTACGCTGGACTCTGAGGCTTTTGAGCGAAAAACTTGTGGAGTTGGACATTGTGGATACGATCTCGTATGAAACGGTTAGGCAAGTTTTAAAAAAACACCATAAAACCTTGGCAGAAGAGGATGTGGTGTATACCCGCTCAGGGTAATGCCGCCTTTGTCTGTCAAATGGAACAGGTGCTGGACGTTTACAAGAGGGAGTACGACCCAGACTATCCAGTGGTTTGCATGGATGAGACCACCAAGCAATGTACACGTGAGGTTCGCAAGCCGATTCCGCCTTCACCGGGACAGACAGAGCGCTACGATGGAGAATATGAACGCAATGGTGTGGCTCATTTGCTGTTGTTCTATGCGCCTCTGGAGAACTGGCGTAGAGTGCAAGTGGCAGGGAATCATGCGGCAAGTGAGTGGGCTGAAGGTGTGCGACGCCTGGTGCAGGAGGACTATCGGCATGCGGAAAAAATCACCTTGGTGATGGATAACCTTAGCACACATACTGGCGCCTCATTGTACAAAGCATTCCCGCCAGAGCTTGCTCACAGTCTGCTCAGCAAACTCGAATTTATCTACACACCGAAGCATGGAAGCTGGCTGAACATGGCGGAGTGCGAATTCAGCGTGCTGGCTCGACAGTGCCTAGATCGTCGCATTGCTGATAGAGAAACCCTTACACAGGAGGTTGAGCAATGGGAGCAGATACGCAACGAAAATACGAAACCGGTAGATTGGCGCTTCACAACAGAGCAAGCAAGGATAAAACTGAAACGTCTTTACCCGAATGTTTCAGATTGACTGACTACTAGGACGTGTCATCAATTCAGTGTGTTAGGGTTTTCGACCTCAAGATAGTTAGCCGCAGCCATTGCAGCTTGAGTTCTGTTACTGACATCCAGTTTTCTGAAGATCTCGGTAAGATGTGCCTTGACTGTGGCTTCAGTGACGCAGACTTCATCCGCTATATCCTTGTTCTTCCGTCCGTCAACCAGCATCATCAAGACTCGGAACTGACTCGGTGTCAGAGTACTGAGTTTATCGGCGAAATCCGTGGACCGATGCTGAATTTCATCTATCTGTTCAACGACATCCCTGGGTAGCCAGATGTTGCCGTTCAAGACCTGATTGATGGCTTCCACTATCACCGGAATATCGGCGGATTTCGGAATGAACCCCAATGCTCCGTGATCAACGGCGCGGGCGATAATTTCGGGGTCTTCGTTGGCCGACACTATGGCAACCGGGATATCCGGACAGCGCAAACCTAAAAAATGCAGAGCGGAAAACCCCACCGCCCCTGGCATGTGCAAATCAAGTAGTATCAGATCACAATCATTATGACGGTTGATTGCTTTTTGCAGTTCCGAGAATGAACCGCAGCAAATGAATTCCGGTTCACCAAGCGCGCTGGCTACCCCTTGCTTAAGGGCTTCCCGAAAAAGTGGGTGATCGTCGGCGATAATGATTTTGTGAGCGTTCGGCATAAACTCTCGTCTGCCCCGGATTCGATACAGCGCGGGATCATCTTAACATGATATTAGGGCGTGTCATCAATTACCCAATTCATCCTGTGATGACTGAAAATTTGCCCGGCAAGACGCGATGAGTGTGGTTTGGTCATTCCAAATGAGCGAGGAGCAACGCGGACTGGCGAATTTTCAGTCATCACCCTTAGGGCTGAGGCCCATTTCCCGCCCAGCGGCGTTATGGCTCGCTTATGTATCGTCAATACACAGCGCTCACCATGCCTTGCTGGACGAGAAATGGGCTTCAGCAGGATGTATTGGGTAATTGATGACACGCCCTTGACTAAAGTTTAAAGTTAGCCCAAGGACTGTCCTTGCGGATGGGTGGATTCGCGCTTTGTTAGCAAGTAAGGGTAATCAGCGGATTCTTAACCGTGACACTTGACCTGTACAGTATAGCCTCTGGCTTCATCGGCCAGATCAACCGTGCTTTTGTCAGTGACATCATTATAGGAACGGGTGTAGTAAGGGATAAGGTTGTCGCTTAAGAATGCCTTAATCTTGGCGGATTTAACCGCGAAATTGACATTCTGCACCAAATCTCCGGTATGCCTGGACATCTCGAGGGCATTCAATTTACTTTGAACAACCCCCGCGACCAGCCCCCGTTGATTGATGAGGGGGCCTCCGCTGTTTCCCGCTTGAATCGGCGCCGTAATCTGGTAAACATTCTCATCGTCCTGTACACCCAGCAATGAGCTGATATTGCCTGTCGTCAGGTTGACTGACGAGCTCAGGACACCATGAAGCGGATAACCCAAAGTCAAGATTCTTTCGCCCAGTCTCTCGCCCTTGGTGTTTTCGTTAAAATAAGCATAGCGGTTGGTTTTAAAATCGGTCTCCAGAACGGCGATATCACGCTCATTGTCGCTTTTTACAAGCCTGGAGAGAATTGACTCTCCTTCCCGGGCAATGGTGACCACCAGACATTGCTCAACCACATGCTGATTGGTGATGATATTACCATTTTCATTGATGAAAAAGCCTGTTCCGGTAGAAAACAAATCGAGCGTTTTGTTGTCAATGAGTGTCGTGGCTAAAGGCTGTTTGGGTTTGTTCGTATCCAGATAATTTTTTATCTCTGTGCCTTTTTTTGCCATCAGATTCGAATAGAAACTGCGCAGTGCCTGAGCGTAAACCCCATAATAGGCATGCTTGTCCAGTACCCTGCGTTGATGTATGCGGGTAATTTCACCGCTGTAGATTTCTTTACCATCCATGGTGAGCAGAGAGGCTCGTAAAACCCCTCTTATTTGATTTCGGTGCGTATAAGAGAGCGATGATTCACCGCTTATTTTTAAAATCAAATCGGCCGAATTGCTGAAGGACATTTCGTCGGCGCGGGAGAAATAGTGTTCACTGACATCGAATGCGGCATTTTTCAAGTCCTGGCCGGGAGAAATCACCATTTGCCGGTCATTGACAAAATCCACAGTGATCGACTCTTTTTGGTTGTTACCCGGGATGTAGATCAGAACACTTGCATCCAATGCGCGTGTATTGATTTTGCTTTGCCCCTGAGCCCGGGTGTGATTAAGCGAGGAGGTGGCACAGGCCTGCAAAATCAGGCATATGCACAGTGTTAAAAGCATTCTCATCCTGGATCTCCGGTGCTTACGGCGATGGCGCTTTGCCAATGAAACGGCTAATCAGTCTGGGCGGTATTAAGTGCTGATTAATAAAATCTTTTTCGTCTCAATGCCCGGACAGCTTTAAGAGAAGCTGGCATCTGCTGCAGGTGAGTTCACTTTATGAGGGACAGTTCGCGTTTCGGGGGTTGAATAAGCTAAAAAAAATCCAATGTGATCGGGGTCACATTTTAATCTTTTCGGACCGCCATAGGGCTCTTGCCCGGTCAGACTCCATGGCTCAGGCGAAATGCTGTCTGAGTCTCGAACTGACTATGCTCATGGTCACGCCGTACGCGGGCACGAACAGGCTCAGGCTGATCATCAGTTTAAAGATATAATCTACCGCTGCGATTTCAGGCCAGTTGAGCGCCATAAAAGCATCGCTGCTTCGGTAAAATGCAATGGAAAAAAATAACAGCGTATCGACGAATCCGCCTAAGGTCGTGGATAATGCAGGGGCTATCCACCATCGATGCATGCGGCGGAATTGACTGAAAACCAGCACGTCAAGCAGTTGGCCGCAGACATAGGCGATAAGGCTGGCCACAGCGATTCTGGCAACAAAAACGTTCAGCTGTTTCAGTCCGGCAAGTCCCTGAAATTCGGCTTCGTAGAAAAGTACCGAAAGCACATAGGAAATCAGCAGCGCCGGCAACATGGCCGCAAAGATGATTTTTCTCGCTTCGGTGGCTCCGAAAAGACGCACAGTTAAATCTGTAGCGAGAAAAACTATCGGAAAGGTAAATGCGCCCCAGGTAGTCTGAAATCCGAACACTTGTATCGGAATTTGTACCAGATAATTGCTTGCCGCTATAACGACCAAATGAATGAATAGCAGAATATGCAGGGTATTGTGTTTCGGGAGAGAGAATAAATCGCGCATGTCCGGCCTTTTTGTCGATTGGGGGTGAGGGAACCCAACTGCAGATCCTTATGGTCCTGCCTGAAAAAGGGCGATTATACAGCAGATCAAGAGCCTGACAAGAGATCGTAGAAGAGCGGTGGTTAGCGGACATTCAGAATCCACCCATGAAGCAGCTTACAGGCAAAGGTAGTAACAATTCCGCGGCGAGTCGAGGAGATCAGCAGAGCCGCGGAATCGTATATCGGTAAGACAGAGGGCCGAGCCGCTTAGCCCGCTTTTTTCAGCCTGGTTCGATCTTCCTCGGTAATTCGGTCAATCAGGGATTGCAATACTGAATCTGCCTCTTCATTGGGAATCTGGCAGGTTCCGGCAGCATGATGACCGCCGCCGCCGTATTCGAGCATCAACTCGCCCACATTGGTCTGACAGCTTCTGTCGATAATTGACTTACCGGTCGCAAAAACAGTGTTTTGCTTTTTCAAGCCCCACAGCTGATGAATGGAAACATTGCACCGGGGAAAAAGAGCATAAATGATAAAACGGTTTCCGGCATAGATGGTTTCTTCATTGCGAAGATCCAGAACCACCAGATTATCGTGAACGGTGGAGCAACGCATTATCTGTTTTTTGCACTCTGCTTCGTGAGAGAAATAGAGCTCAACCCGTTCTTTTACATCCGGCACTTCCAGAATCTGATCAATCGAATCGGTCTTACAATAATCGATCAAATCCATCATCAGATTGTAGTTAGAGATTCTGAACTCGCGGAACCGACCAAGGCCGGTGCGCGCGTCCATCAAAAAATTAAGCAGTTCCCAGCGTTTCGGATTCAGAATTTCCTCTTCATTGTATTGCGCGGAATCGCCTTTATCCACGGCGTCCATCATCTCGTTCCAACCCTGTGGGAAGGTGTCATCGCCACCAAAGTGCTGCCAAACCACGCGTGCAGCCGATGGTGCATTTGCATCGATAATATGGTTCGGATTGTCGCCTTTGTTGCGAATGGTTTCGGATAAATGATGATCAAATGCCAGATAGGCCTGAGACACATAGGGGAGATTGGTCGTGATATCCCTGGTCGTGATGTCGATTTTACCGTCCTGCATATCTTTGGGATGGACAAACTTAATATCCTGAATTATATCCAGATGCTTCAGCAGGACCGCACAGACGAGCCCATCAAAATCGCTTCGGGTTACCAGACGGTATTTTGCGTTACTCATTTGATCTCCTATCAATTTTTACAGGTACACCGTTCTTTCATCGGCATGTGGACAATTTTCATTAGTTGCCATATTTTTGGAGTATTTTTGCAAATGATGGATAAACGAACATCGGCACAACCATGGACTTATTCGCGGTGATAAGCATGCAAGAGGGTGAAAAAGTTTTACGTTTAATCGCTGGAAATTCTTCCTGTTTAGGCAGACAATACGCTTCGCCATAAGTACTAAAGTCCAGGATCTTCCAGCCATGTCGAACATTATCGACGGTAAAGCATTTGCCACTCGTTTGAGATCCGATCTCACGCATCGGGTTGAGATTTTAAAATCCAAATACGGAATTACGCCGGGCCTGGCCGTGATTCTGGTCGGAGAGGACCCTGCCAGCCAGGTTTATGTCCGAAATAAGGGGAAACAAACTTTAGAAGTGGGGATGCAGTCGTTTGTCCATCGATTGCCGGAATCAGCAGGCCAACAACAGCTGTTGTCCTTGATCGATTCCTTGAATAAAGACGAAAAGGTCCACGGTATTCTTGTTCAATTGCCTTTGCCGAAACAAATCGACGCAGAGTCGGTAATTAATGCAATCCATCCCGAAAAGGATGTCGATGGCTTTCATCTGCTGAATGTGGGCCGGCTTGCGATAGGGGTGGAAGGTATAGTCCCCTGTACTCCGTTGGGTTGTCTGATGATGTTGAAGGACAGGATCGGAGATATGTCCGGTAAAAGAGCCATTATTATCGGTCGATCAAATATTGTCGGAAAGCCAATGGCGGCGTTGCTCTTGCAACAGAATTGCACTGTAACCACCGCCCATTCACGCACACAGGATCTGGCCGGTGAATGCCGACGGGCTGATATCGTCGTCGCTGCGGTCGGGAGGGCTGAAATGGTAAAAAGTGATTGGATCAAACCCGGGGCGACAGTGATCGACGTCGGGATCAATCGCATTGAGGATGCCGACGGGCGGAGAAAACTGGTCGGTGACGTTGAATTCTCTTCAGCTTCAAAAGTGGCCGGTGCAATCACACCCGTACCCGGTGGAGTCGGGCCTATGACGATTGCCTGCCTGCTGCACAATACACTACAACAGGCACTGCGCCTGAACGGTATTACCGACATCGACCCTGGCTAAACGCTCAGCAAAACCTACGCGTAATCATGTTTTATTCGCGAATGATACGCTGAGTGTCGTTATTTTTATATAAACCACTCTTCGCTAAACGCACACTTTGCACATCTTTAAGAAGCCCGGCAGGCTGCTGGGCCAGACAGGCGATGTGGAGAAAGAAATGTCCTCACCAGGATCCGATATAGAAATTGCACGTCAGGCAAAAATGAAACCCATCAGCGAAATTGGTGCGAAACTGGGTATTACCAGCGATGCTCTGATTCCCTACGGACACACTAAAGCAAAACTGAGCAATCGGTTTGTTCAATCCCTTAATTCAAAGCCGGACGGCAAACTGATATTGGTAACGGCAATTTCTCCGACCCCCGCGGGTGAAGGAAAAACCACAACTACGGTAGGTCTCGGCGATGGATTGAATCGGATCGGTAAAAAGGCTCTCATCTGCTTGCGTGAGCCCAGCCTCGGACCCTGTTTCGGCTTGAAAGGCGGAGCCGCGGGGGGCGGATATGCTCAGGTTGTTCCCATGGAAGATATCAATCTTCATTTTACCGGGGATTTTCATGCAATCGGCGCGGCGCATAATTTGTTGTCTGCCCTGATAGACAATCATATACATTGGAATCCCGATAGCGGGCCGGATCCGCGTCGTGTTACCTGGCGCCGGGTGATGGATATGAATGATCGCGTTTTGAGAGATATAGTCGTCGGTCTCGGCGGAGTAGCCAATGGCAGCCCGAGGGAAACCGGCTTTGATATTACGGTTGCTTCCGAAATTATGGCAATATTCTGTCTGGCGAAAGATTTGGAAGATCTTCAGAGAAGAATCGGAAATATCATCATCGGCTACACCCGAAAGCGAGAGCCGGTTCTGGCAAAAGATATCAATGCTCATGGACCCATGACAGCCCTGCTAAAGGATGCATTCATGCCAAACCTGGTACAGACTCTGGAAAACAATCCGGCCTTTATTCACGGAGGCCCCTTTGCCAATATTGCCCATGGTTGTAATTCGGTAATTGCAACTAAGTCCGCTTTGAAACTTGCGGATTATGTGGTGACAGAGGCAGGGTTCGGGGCTGATCTTGGCGCCGAGAAATTTTTCGATATCAAGTGCCGCAAGGCAGGGCTGAATCCCTCGGTTGTCGTTTTAGTCGCCACTGCACGTGCCTTGAAAATGCATGGCGGGGTCGCTAAATCCAAATTAAACGATGAAAATGTGGGTGCCCTGTGCGATGGATTGGAAAATCTGGGCAGGCATCTCAGAAATCTCGGGCAATTCGGTGTGCCTGCCGTGGTTGCAATTAACCGCTTTACTTCCGATACAGACCATGAACTTAATACAATACGGGAGTTTTGTGCAGAGTTTGGAGTAGACGTCTTCGAATGTACGCATTGGGCTGACGGTGGGGCGGGGACCAAAGGTCTTGCGGGAAAAGTTGCCGAGTTGGCCGATTCCGGTATGGCCCAATTCCGCACACTTTACGATGATCATCTGCCTCTGTGGGAAAAGACCCGCCACATAGCCCGCACACTTTACGGAGCTGATGACATCATCGCGGATAAGTCGGTTCGTCAGCAATTTAAGCGCTATGAAGAAAAGTATGCTCATTTCCCCGTCTGTATCGCAAAAACGCAATACAGTTTCTCGACCGATCCGAATTTATACGGCGCGCCGATCAATCATGTTGTTCCTGTTCGTGAAATCCGCCTGTCCGCAGGTGCCGAATTTCTGGTTGTCATCTGCGGTGATATTATGACTATGCCTGGCTTACCCCGCGTACCGGCAGCAAATAATATCTATGTCAATGATCAGGGGGACATAGAAGGCTTGTTCTGAAAGTTACGAGGGCCTAGAGGCCGTCAATCCAGTTCCGTGTTGCTGCATAGAATCGAATCAACGAAATCCTTGGATAAATCGAGGTCTTCAGCGATGGAATTCAGTACGGCAATTTCTTTCGGATGCGTATAGCCGTCAGCGCAGGCTATGCGGCCGAGGTCGTGTAAAATCTGCATACGCTGACCCGTACCGGTATGTTGCTTCACTGATTCGACCCGGGCCGGCAACTCGGCTTTGATTTGCTCAAGATTCAGTTTTTCACTATGGCTCCGCGGGCCGAAGAATTTTTCGAACATGGCGATTTCTTTGGCGGATATATCGCCGTTCGCGTCGGCAATGATTAAGGCCGCGGCAAAAAGCAGGCGGCGCATGGCTTCCGATGCGGCACTTCGGCCTTCCAGATAGCTCGGTTCCATCAACCCCATCAGATTCTGCACGCCCAGTTCCAGATCTTCGACACTCATACCTTTCTCAGCAGCCAGGATTGAACTGTGGAACAGCTGTAGGGCCTTTACCCGTAAAGGACTGAAAGGGTGGGTGAGAAACCAATCGGAACTGGGGGAATTTTGCCCCGGTTCGTTATCACCGATTTGCAGATCGTCCACTTGCGCCAGAAATTCCTTCAAATCAAAATGAACCACCGATCCGGTAAGACCCGATGCCAGCTTAAAGAGCGCTCTGGCCACACCTTCCAGATCCTGTGCACAGTGGGCGCCGGCGCGGTCAGCGGAGATTTCGGCATAACGCGACCAGGTAGACAACTGCAATGCCAGCCGCGGGTCCGCACGTTTTCCCGACCGCATGATGTAGCCGATCGGAATATCGTGATGTCCGAACAGATGGTGGCCGAGTTCGTGGCCCATGACGAACCGGAACTCGCTATCCAGAAAACCTTCCAGCAACCCCGAGGAAAACATGACAAATAAACGCCCGTCTTCCGGTTTTACGCAGGCGGCGTTAAATACCTGGCTGGCATAAACATACAGCTCGACCGGAATTTGTATATTCAGCCGCTCAATACATTCGTCAGCGGTTCTATGGACCTCAGGCGCCATAGTTCTGCTCAAGCGGACAGAGGTTGCCAGAAGATGACGCCGCGTACCCATAGGGCCCTCGGCTTCCCGTTTTTCTATCATCTCATTGACTCGCATGACATCGGGATTTTCCAGCAGGTCGGTGTACAGCTGCTGATCCTGGTTTGATCTTAGTTTTTCAGCTTGCATTAAAAATTCCTGTCGCGCATAAGATTTTGCATTAATGGTCCGAAACGCTATCATGCTTAGACCATAAAATTAAGTCAATTACCATAAAAAGATACGATGAATCTGAATGAGTTGGAAAAAGCTATGGCAGAAGCGGCGGATTCTGATATCGCTGATCATTCGAAACGGTTTTTTAAGACCGGCCCCGGAGAGTACGGCGAGGGCGATCGGTTTATGGGTATACGGGTGCCGGTCCTGAGATCCTTGGCGAAAAAATGCCGAAACTTCAGTTTTGCCGATATGACCAAGCTTTTAAAGTCCCCATGGCATGAAAAACGGCTTTTATCTTTATTGATTCTGGTAAACAGATTTGAACGAGCAGACGAAGCTGAACAGCGACGGATTGTGACACTTTATCTAAAGAACACCAGTTATATCAATAACTGGGATTTAGTCGATACCAGTGCTCCGAAGATTCTGGGCGCCTGGCTGATGCACAGGGACAAATCCAGACTTTATCAAATGGCGAATTCCGAGGATCTATGGCAGCGCCGGATTGCTATCATGGCAACCCTGTATTTTATCAAGCAGGAAGAATTCGATCACGCATTGCGTCTCTCTGAAATCTTACTTTCGGATGAGCATGATTTGATTCAAAAGGCTGTCGGTTGGATGCTGCGTGAAGTCGGCAACAGGGACGGACAGGCGGAGCGGCGTTTTCTTAAGCGGCATTATAAGAAAATGCCGAGAACCATGTTGCGTTATGCAATTGAGAAGTTTCCCGAGCAGGAGCGCCAGAGATATCTTCACGGCACAATATAATTACCACAACTCCGCACCCGTAGGAGCTTGCCCTGCAAGCGAAATCCATTGTCTCTGCACCCTTCGCGAGGGAGCCTCGCTCCTACAGTATCCAATGTCGGATTAATGGTGCTTTTCGGCAAGAAATAACCATGTTTCCACAACACTATCCGGATTCAGCGACACACTTGAAATACCCTGTTCCATCAACCACAGGGCGAGATCCGGATGATCGGACGGTCCTTGCCCGCAAATACCGATGTATTTACCGGCCTTGCGTGCGGCCTGAATTGCCATGGAAATCAGCTTTTTCACCGCTTCATCGCGTTCGTCGAATAAATGTGCAATCAGGCCGGAATCACGATCCAGACCCAGCGACAACTGTGTCAGATCATTTGAACCGATAGAGAACCCGTCAAACCGCTCCAGAAATTCCTCCGCCAATAATGCATTGCTCGGCACTTCGCACATCATGATAACTTTCAGTTCGTTCTCACCGCGCGCAAGACCGTTATCTGCCAAAAGATCTAATACATGATCGGCTTCTTCCAGAGTACGGACAAAAGGGATCATCAGCTGAACATTGTCCAACCCCATTTCTTCCCGGACTTTTTTAATCGCCCGGCACTCAAGTTCGAAACATTCCTGAAAAAAGGAGGAAACATAACGCGAGGCACCCCGGAATCCGATCATTGGATTTTCTTCTTCCGGTTCAAATATCTGTCCACCCACCATGTTTGCATATTCATTGGATTTGAAATCGGACATTCGGACAATCACGGGCTCGGGTGCGAACGCTGCCGCTAGGGTGGAAACGCCCTCGGCAATCTTTTCCACATAAAAATTCACCGGATCGGCGTAACCCGCCATACGTTCATCAATCGATTGCCGGATATCATCCTCCATGCCCTCGTAATTGATTAAGGCTTTAGGGTGTACACCTATTGTATTGCTGATGATAAATTCCATTCGAGCCAGACCTACGCCGGCATTTGGCAATTGGCAGAAGCTGAACGCCCGCTCCGGATTTCCGACATTCATGGTAATTTTAAAAGGCAGCTCCGGCAGGGTGTCAAGGCTGGTCTCGGATACATTGTACTCCAAAGCCTGATCGTACACTTTACCCGTATCCCCTTCGGCACAAGACACGGTCACTTCCATGCCTTCCTGTAACACAGAGGTCGCATTGCCACAGCCCACTACCGCTGGAACGCCCAGCTCGCGAGCAATAATCGCAGCATGGCAGGTTCTGCCGCCGCGATTGGTAACAATGGCTGCGGCTTGTTTCATTACCGGTTCCCAATCGGGATCGGTCATATCCGTAACCAAAACATCCCCTTTCTGCACTTTATGGATTTCAGCGATAGTGGGGACGATTCTGACTTTGCCCGCCCCGATTTTTTGGCCGATACTGCGCCCGGTGACCAGAATATTGCCATCTGCCTGTTTCATCGAATAACGCCGTATAATGTTTCGGTCGCTGCGTGATTCGACGGTTTCCGGCCTGGCTTGTAATATGTATAATTTACCGTCATTGCCGTCTTTACCCCACTCTATATCCATGGGGCGTAAGTAGTGCTTTTCAATTGTCATGGCCATGGCGGCGAGCTGCTCAAGGTCGTCATCCGTTATTGAAAATCGCATTTGATCGGCTGGATCGACATCAACCGTCTCTACGGCGGTTTCCTGCCCATACACCATTTTGATGAGCTTGCTTCCCCGGCTGCGGCGTAAGACCGCGTGTTTGTTTTTTTCCACAGTGGGTTTATGGACGTAAAACTCATCCGGGTTTACAGATCCCTGAACCACACATTCGCCAAGCCCGTATGACGAAGTAATAAACACCACATCTTCAAAGCCCGACTCAGTATCGATGGAAAACATCACTCCGCTGGCGCCAATATCGCTGCGCACCATTTGCTGAACACCCGCCGAGAGTGCAACTTCCGAATGGGAAAATCCCTGGTGCACACGATAGGAAATCGCGCGGTCGTTATAAAGGGAAGCGAAAACTTGGTGGATTCTAGCGATCACCTCGTCAATGCCGCGAACGTTTAAAAAGGATTCCTGCTGGCCGGCGAAAGAGGCTTCGGGCAGGTCTTCGGCGGTTGCCGAGGACCGAATGGCAAGGGATAAATCACCGCCTACCGTTTTTAACATAACCGAATAAGCTTCCTTCACGGCCGATTCAAGCTCAGCGGGCAGGGGTGTATCAATCACCCATTGCCGGATTTCAGCACCCACCCGTGTCAACTCGCGGACATCATCCACATTGAGATTTTCCAGCGCTGAATTAATTTTTTTATCAAGATCACTTTGGCTCAAAAAAACCCGGAAAGCTTCGGCAGTGGTTGCGAAACCTGTGGGGACACTGACTCCGAGAGACGACAAGTTCTGGATCATTTCACCCAGAGAGGCGTTTTTCCCACCGACACTAGCGACATCGTTCATGCCGAGTTCGTTAAACCAGCTGATGTACTTGTTTTTCACATTAACTCCGTAGAAGATTTGAAATCGCCATTCTTGCTGGGGCATTATTCAACGATTTTACCCATCGCACCACCTTTAATTGGAATTAATATGGTTGAACGTTACGCTTTTATCGTCTCCGACCGAACCGGGCTGACAGCCGAAGCACTCGCGAACAGTCTGCTGACTCAATTTCCCACATTGCGTTTACACACAGAGACTATTGTCTTTATCGATAATGTCCGAAAAGCGGAAAAAACCGTGGGAAAAATTCGGGCCGCGTATAAAGAAACCGGGCAGAAGCCGTTGGTGTTCATGACCGTCGTGGATGAAAGTCTGCGCAAAACCATTATGGACTGCGAGGCGGTGTTTTATGATTTATTCGGAACATTCATCGAGCCCATGGAACAGGAACTGGGCCTGGAGTCCTCACATTCGGTGGGTAAATCGCACGGCGTGCGCGATCTGATTCAATACACAAGCAGAATCAGCGCGGTGCACTATTCCCTGACCACGGATGATGGTATGGAAACCGATCACTATCACCGCGCGGATATTATCATTATCGGTGTCTCGCGATCCGGTAAAACACCAACCTCTCTCTATTTATCCCTGCATTATGGTGTTTTCGCAGCCAACTACCCCCTAACGCCCGAGGTACTGGAAAGCAAACGCTTACCTAAAGTGCTTATAGATCACCGGGACAAGCTTTTCGGCCTGACCATCGATCCTTTCCGTTTGCTGCAGATAAGGCAGGAAAGATATTCGGGTCAAAGTTACAGCTCGTCTAAGATGTGTCAAACAGAGGTCGCGCAGGCCGAGTCCATATTTCGTGTTGCGCGTATTCCTTATATCAATACCACCAAAATGTCGATAGAAGAGATCGGTGCGACGATTAGGCACCGCGCCGGCATTCGCCGGGCATTGCTATAGGAACCTGGCCGTAGCTTGCCCTGCAGGCGAAAACACCAGGCTCTAAGAACATGCTCAAGATCATTCGCCGGGAAGCCCGGCTCCTACCAGATTGGAGACATCGACCAATATCCGGGCTGCAGGAGCCTGCCTTGCAGGCGATACTGCCGACAAGGTCAATAGATATACATCGATCTTGTCCATTTTCGCTTCAAGAGCCCGTATCCTCGCGTCCATCTGTTCAACGATCCGACTGGCAGATCGGCGATGATCCGGATCCTCGCTGATTCGGCTTACATGATGATTTTCTTTTCTCGTTTGTAAAGCTCTTTCCAGATAATGCTGCACTCGCTTTCTCGCCGTATTTAAACCCAGTACATAGCGCTCATGATAGCTATAGGCCTGGTCGTAGAGCGCAGCGTCCAGACAATGATCTGCGGGGACTTTCTCCTCGTAGCCGTCAAAAAAAGCCTGATTGGGTTCACAGTTTCTGGACAGATCACGGTATTGATCAATAATCCGCGTACTTGTCCCGTTCTCGTTGCTCTGAATCGACTGATGTGTGCAGGCACTGCAGATCAGAGGGTAGATCAGGCCTATCACAAAAAATTTGAGGTGATAATGTCCCATGATTTTGCCCGGAGAATTCAGTGACAGGAAAGGTTCAGCATAAGATTCATGGGATAAACACTCTGTTAAATATTCACCTTAAGTAAGTGTAGGAGAAATATTCCGGCCTGGAGAAAAATAATCGGCCGGATCGACATCTGTGAACTGTTTATACTACAAGTTAAAGAGAAGCCGATTAGAATCCGTGTACTACCGTTGATGCCACAGTGAGGTGGTTATGCTCTATCATGCTTATGAACTGAATTATACGATGTTCAAACCCTTGCGTAATTTTGCCAATCTGGGCAAGCATGTGTACAGTTCTCCCATGAATCCGTGGAGCTATACTGCCTACGGTCGTTCGATCAGTGCCGGTTTCGACATTTTGGAATCCTTCACCCGTCGTTATCACAAACCGGCCTGGAATATACCCTATACCTCGGTCAAAGGAACCAAAGTCCCGGTTGAACCCAGGGTTTTGCTTAAAAAACCGTTTTGTCGCCTGATACATTTCGATCGGCAGGTGGATATTTTGCGCAGCGTTCTGGGAAGAAACAGTGTACAGCCGCGGGTTTTGTTGATCGCACCCATGTCCGGACACTATGCGACATTATTACGAGGTACTGTAGAAGCTCTTTTGCCCGATTACGAGGTGTTTATCACTGATTGGATGGATGCGAAGCAAATCCCCTTTGCGGCAGGAAGATTCGATCTGAACGACTCTATTGATTATCTGATTGAATTTATCGATAAGCTTGGAGCCGGTTCGCACGTCGTCGCAGTTTGCCAACCCGGGCCCGCAGCTCTGGCCGCTGTTTCCCTCATGGCGCAGAAGAAATCCCGGGCCATGCCGGCGTCCATGACGTTTATCGGTTCGCCGATAGATGCACAGTTATCACCGACTGTCCCTAATCGATTTGCGGCGGAAACTCCGCTTGACTGGTTCCGATCCAATGTGATTTACACTGTACCCTGGCCCAATCCCGGATTTCTGCGCCGGGTTTATCCGGGTTTTCTGCAGCTTGGCGGTTTTCTGTCCATGAATCCTCAGCGTCACGGGAGTGCGCTAAAGCGGTATTTCGATCACCTGGTGCAAGGTGATCAGGACGGCGCCGATCGACATCGGCAGTTTTACAACGAATACCTGGCGGTTCAGGATCTGACCGCCGAATTTTATCTGCAGACCATAGAAGATGTCTTGCAGGAATATAAACTCGCCAGAGGTATCTTTTATCACCGGGGCGAAAAGGTTGAGCCTGCCCGAATCTGTTCCACAGCTTTAATGACGATCGAAGGCGAATTGGACGATATTTCGGGCGTAGGGCAGACACAGGCCGCTCATACACTTTGCTCCGGTATAGCGGATTCCATGCGGGTGGATTACGTGCAAAAAGGCGTGGGGCATTTCGGTGTGTTTAACGGTCGCCGATTCCGTCAGGAAATTCTGCCCCGGATGAACGCATTTTACAGCGAACACTTCAATAGAAGAGACGAAAAAATACTCCGATTGAGTCGGCCGGATCTGGGTCTGATCTAAGAGCCTGTTCAAGATCTCTGCGCCTACTGCGAATTCGCTGAGTTTGGCCAGATTTCCTCCTGATTTTTGTTGCGTAGAGTCACTATGCGCCTCAAATCAGAAGAAAATCTGACTCAAATCAGCGCATTCTCGCGGCGACGCAGAGATTTTGAACAGGCTCTAAGGTCATCAACCGTTTCATAAGCCTGTCTGCCATTGGTTCTAACTTTTTGGGTTACAGCAAGAGTTCGCTGATCCTCTGTTCCAGCCAATAGTGCATGGATCCGAAAGGGCCCAGCCCGATATAACCGACGTGGCCGCCGTGCTCGGATAGCTCCAGGCAGACCGATTCCGACAATTCATCCTCCCGGGGAATAACCCGCTCCGTAAAAAAAGGGTCATCTTTGGAAAATATAATATGCGTCGGTGTTTCGATTGAGGATAGAAAGCGTCGGCTGCTGGCTCTTTCGTAGTAGTCGTGCACATTTTCAAATCCGTGTAGTGGGGCGGTTACCGCATTGTCAAACTCCCAGAAGCTTGCATATTGATGTACATCACGGGGCAGGTTCATCGTGGGATAGCGCCGCTGCTTTTGAATGATCGCCTGCTGAAGTTGATGGATCAGCCAACGTTGGTAGATTTTAGAGAAGCCTTGATTCATTCGTTTGGCGCCTTCAGAGAGAACCAGAGGGGGGGATACGGCAACAGCTTTACAAAGGGGTGTGTCCCGGCTTTCCTCGCCCAGGTACTTGAGCAGGGCATTAGCACCGAGAGAGTAAGCCACGGCGTAAATGGGTGTATCGGGCAAACGGGATTGTGCCGTCTTAAGTAAAAAGCGGATGTCGTCTGTGTGTCCCGAATGGTAACTGCCGGGCTTAAGGTTCGGTTCCCCGCTGCAACCCCGAAAGTGCATAAACAGGAGCCGGCAATGATCCTTATGCAAGCGGGAGAGAATGGCAGAAGCGTAGTTGCTGCGGATACAGCCCTGCAATCCGTGGAAAATGCAGACCAATGGTCCTCCGTGATCCAGGTTCCAGGCGAGATCGACAAAGTCTCCGTCCGGCAGATCCAGTCGTTCGCGTTGCATGGGCGGTAGCTCAGGCCACCGCAGTTTACTGGCAACGATGGTCTGTAAATGAGGGTTCTTGAGTAAGAAGTGAGGTTTGAATCGGCTTTCTATAATCATTTATTGTCAGCTGATTGACGGCAATAAAGTAACACCATGGTCGAGATATCCGAACATTTTTGTTTCAAGTTGGAAAAGTTGTGACGCATAGCAGCAAAACAGGTTAAAATTATAAATAAATACTGTTTAAAACCAATAAGTTGATTGCTAACGGCAAAAATGTTGCAACGCAACAATTGAATTGCTAGAATTCACCCATACTCTGAGTAGTACCTAATTTAAACTTTTACCGAAATACGGAGAATTACCATGGCACAAAAATACGAACTTCCCAAAGCAGAAGAATTTCTCGCACCTTTCAAAGCGTTAAACGAAGTTACTCTGGCAAATGCCGAGAAGCTGGTCGCTCTGCAAAGCAAAAACTTCGAGAAATACTCAAAAATCGCTCTATCCAGCTTGCAGGAAGCCGCCAAAGTTTCCAATCTGCAGCAATCTCAGGCATATTTCACCAAGCAGGGTGAGGTCAGCAAGCAGGTTGCGGAAGATTTCGCAGCGGATCTGAAAGAAGTTGCTGAACTGGGCCAATCTTACGTTGCTGAAGTTCAAAAGCTGGTCTCTGAAGGCGTTGCTACAGCCACCAAAAAAGCGGCTTAATTGACACCAAGGAAGCCGGAATACAGGAAAACCCCGGGGTTCACTCCGGGGTTTTTTTGCTTAGGAATAAAGCACGGTCGGCAGCCAAAGTGAAATTGCAGGTATCAGAACGATCAGGCAGAGCCGAATAATGTCGGCAAACCAGAACGGTGTGACGCCTCTGAAAATGGTGCCGGTCTTCACGTCCGGGAGTACGCTGCTAAGAACAAAAATATTCAAACCCACCGGTGGCGTGATCAGGCTGATCTCCGTGACCACCACGACCACGATTCCGAACCAGACGAGGTCAAATCCCAGGCTTTGAACCAGTGGAAAAAACATCGGCACGGTCAACAATAACATCGACAGGCTTTCTAACAGACAACCCAGCACAATATAGATCAACAGAATTACAAATATCACCATCATGGGTGTGATATCCAGGCCGGTGACGAATCCCAGCAACTCATCAGGTAAGCCGGCACGGTTAACAAAATTGGAAAAGACCAGTGCGCCGATCAATACGGCGAACAGGGTGGCGGTGGTTTGTGCCGTCTCCGCCAGAATTTCAAAGAGCACCCTGAAATTCAAGGCCTTGCGGGACAGCGCGATCAAAAAGGCTCCGGCTGCACCTATGCCGGCTGCTTCCGTCGGAGTGAAGATACCGGTATAGATTCCGCCCATAACCACAATAAATAAAATCAGTGTGCCGGCGACTCCGCCTAAGGCGGACAATTTTTCTTTGGTAGTAGCCTCCTCTACGCTGGGGCCGGCTTTAGGATCACGTACGACGGTGTAATACACCGCGCCCAGATACAGCAAAACTCCAAGCATGCCTGGAAAAAAACCGGCGGCGAAGAGTTCACGGATACTTTGCTCGGTGAGAACTCCGTAGATCACCAGGATCACGCTCGGAGGAATCAATATTCCCAGAGTGCCGCCGGCTGCAATTGAGGCCGACGCCAACGCGTCGGAGTAGCCGTATTTGCGCATCGGTGGCATGGCGACTTTTGCCATGGTGGCGGCCGTGGCCAGACTCGAACCGCAGATAGCCGAGAAACCACCACAGGCAACGACTGTGGCCATGGAAAGCCCGCCGCGGCGGTGTCCTAAAAAGGCATGGGACGCTCGATAGAGTTCGTGCGACAGGCCGGCTCGTGTAACCAGGTTGCCCATCAATATGAACATGGGAATGACGGAAAGACTGTATTCCTGAGTAATATCGATGGTGTTTCTCGCCGCCATGGAGAGCGCCGGAACCCAATTAAAATTCGAGAGTGCAGCAAAACCGATCAGACCCACCAATCCCATTGCCAGTGCGATCGGAACCCTTAGCAAGATAAGGACAAGCAGTCCTCCAAAACCATAAAGTGCTGTTACCACAGTCGGCCCTTGTCAGAATAAAGTTCGTTTAAAAAAAGTGCGCTAACCGCTCATGCACTAATACGTGTTGTATTTTCTCGATACTTTGAATACCCGGTATATGCCGTAGGTGGCCGCGGCAAGTGCGGTGAACCAGCACATATAAGCCATGAAAAGAATGATATAGCCGGGCGGGAAATTAAGATATTCACTGACTTCGCCGTATTCCAGCGACCGTCCTCCGAGTACGTGTATACGGTTTCCGAGAAAAAACAACGCAACCGCCGTGGTCAGCTGTATCAGGACCGTGCGAATTTGTGCCGCTTTTGAAGAGAATAAATTGTCCAGCAGATCAACGACGACATGCTCGTTTCTCCAGGACACCACCGGTAAAGTCGCGAACACCAGAATCGCCAGGGCGAATTCAGTCAATTCAGTCGAACCGGTAAGCGGTGAGTTGAACAAATTGCGGCCAGCCACATCAACGCAGGTAATTACCATTAAAGCAAATAATACGATTGACGCGGCGCCCAATAAAAACAGGGTCAGCCAGTAGGCCGGCCCTGTTTCACCTTTCGCTTGTATTTTTATTTTTTCGGACATGCGGACTATGCCTCCGAAGGAATAGGGGTTAGAGACCGCGTGCTATCTCTCGAAATTCTTTCAGCGCCGCCTCGGCATCGACACCGCGCTCACTCGCATGCTCTATCCACTGCTCGTCCATACCCGTGGTCAGCTCAGCAAATTCTGCATTAATTGCGTCGGTTGCGTCCATGATATTATTTCCGGACGCCTTGGCATCGGCCTCACCCTCGTCATCGTTGGCGGCCCAGGCAGCACCCGCCAATTGCGATAGCTTTTCGCCGGACACACTCATTATAGCCTTTTGGTCTTCTTCCGATAGAGATGCCATAAAGTCAGGATTGATAAAAAACCCGAAGCTGCCCAGATACATTCCACCCGGGAACTTCAAAGTAAAAGGTGCAACTTCTTTCAGGCGAAGCGACTTTTTCTCGCCCATCGGCATAAAGACACCATCTGCAACGCCTTGAGCGAGTATTTCATAGACTTTGGAGCCGGGAGCGGGAACGCCGTTTATGCCCATGCGTTTGCCGATCTCGCCCTGGATTCCGCCACCGACCCGGATTTTCTTGCCTTTCATATCTGCCAGGGACTCAATCGGCTCGATCATATGAATCTGGCCCGGTCCATGGGTGAACAGGCCGGCAACAATCACTCCCTTATGTTCATTGCCCTGGGACAGGTATTTTTCATGAATTCGCCAATGAGCTACTGAAGCGGCTTCGGCGCCTATGCCATGAAGCGGTAATTCAGGAAGCTGTGTCAGTATAAACCGGCCGGGGAAATATCCGTGGTAGGTCCAGCCAGCGTCGAATGCACCGTCCTGCACCTGATCTATCACGCTTTTCGGATGGCCGCTGACATATTCTATTTTTAGCTTTACACGACCCTCTGTCGCTTCGGAAATCCACTCGCCCCAGGTCGGTAAAACGTTTTTATTCTGCGTGTGAGTCGGTGGCAGCCAAGAACCCACTCGCATCACCGTTTCCGCTAACACCTGGCTCGACAGAGTAACGCCGAATACCAGGCCGGCAGCAAGTAATTTGAGATGCTTCATATCCCCTCTCCTAAAATGAGTTTGTAAATAGTGATTTTTCGACAAAGTTACCGGTTATTATCAGTCTGTTCCAGAGTACCGGTGGCAACTGACTTTCTTTATTACAGGATCGGATAGCTATGTCTTCTCGCAGATGAATCCGACCGCGACTATTCGTTTTTGCCGGTTACAGGTCCAAATGTCCGTCGGACATAAACACCGGACACAAAGTATTACATAAAAATGACAAATATCAATATTTCTGTAACACAACAGCCAATAATTTACATGAATTATATTTTATAATATATTGTTATTTATATTAATATTTGAATTAATCGATTTTTCAGTACATTTTTATTGAACTAAATTCCAGGTATTTTATTCAGCGTCATGGTAATAGAAGAACAAATAAACGCGGGTGATAGCAAAAAGCAGCAAGATGCAGTCTCTGAGTAAGGCCCCGGGTGCGTTTATGACTACGATTGAATATAGGATAAGGAGAGTTAAACATATGCACAATGATAAGGTTATTGGATTCATTGTCGACTGGTTATGTGATTATGTCGGGCAATCCGGTCTGAAGGGTTTTGTGGTCGGCGTATCCGGCGGTATTGATTCGGCCCTGACGTCAACTCTGGTTGCAAAAACGGGTATGCCCTCCATAGCCTTAAGCATGCCGATTCATCAAAAGCCGGAGCAGGAGTCCCTGGCTGACCTGCACCTTGAGTGGCTGGCCGGAAACTTTAACAACATTGATACGCACTCCATCGAATTGACACCGGTATTCAGTTCCATGCAAACGCATTTCCCGGCACAAATCCAAGACGATTTGACAATGGCGAATACGCGTTCAAGATTGCGTATGATTACCCTTTACGCGTATGCCAGTCACCACAATATGCTCGTTGCAGGGACGGGTAACAGAGTCGAAGACTTTGGCGTAGGATTTTTCACCAAGTACGGAGACGGAGGTGTGGATATTTCACCCATTGCGGATTTGATGAAATCGGAAGTTTATCAATTGGCGAAACATCTGGGCATTCTTGAGGCAATACAAAAGGCATCGCCGACCGATGGCTTATGGGAGGATGATCGAACGGACGAAACTCAGCTGGGTGCCCTTTATTCGGAACTGGAATGGGCTATGGTGTTTTTGGAATCGGGCGGGGATAGCCGGACCCTGTCCGCCAGGGAAAAAGCCGTTTTGGAGATATATCGGAAATTCCACTCGGCTAACAGGCATAAGATGCAGCCTATACCGGTTTGTAAAATTCCGGAAAAGCTCAGGGAGACATAAGATGGGGTGACACCCCATTCATAGGCCATGGTTTTTTTGAAAACACCTGCTTCCTGCAAGACTGTTTATTCGTTCTCGCCATGGTAATTTAACCCTATTTTTGCTACTTTGCGGCTGCAAACAGTACCCGTCCAATTCATAGTGGAATAATTGCATGCGCAGAGTGATTTTCAATCAAAAAGGTGGTGTGGGAAAATCGACTATAGCAACAAATCTTGCCGCGATCGGCGCTGAGCGCGGACGGAAAACCCTGCTGATTGATCTTGACACACTAGGCAATTCAAGCCGCTATCTGCTGGGAGATGACTGGCTGAATCAGGCCGGTAATGCAGCCGATTTTTTCAATGAATTATTGACAATAACCTATTCTCCCAAGGGTCTGGCAGCTTACGCGCAGCCCACACAGTTCGACAATCTGGCCATTCTGGCCGCGCATCCTGACTTGGCCAATATGATGAACCAACTGGATGCGCGTTATAAAATCAACAAACTGAAAAAGGCCCTGGAAGATTTACCTGAGTACGATGATGTCTGGATTGATACACCTCCGGCGCTGAATTTTTACAGCATGTCTGCATTGATCGCGGCGCAAGCCTGTCTTATTCCGTTTGATTGCGATGATTTTGCCCGGCAGGCACTGTATGGCTTGATTCAAACTGTGCAGGATATTCGGGAGGATCACAACCCGCAGTTGCACATTGAGGGTATTATCGTGAATCAGTTTCAGGCCCGGGCCAAACTTCCACAAACGCTCATCGAGGAAATGGCCGAAGAGGGGCTACCGCTTATGCAGAATAAAATTGCACGTTCGGTCAAGGTGAGCGAATCGCATCAGCGGGCTCTGCCACTGGTGCATCTGGATAAAAAACATAAGGTGGCGCAACAGTTTTCTGATCTGTATGGTGAAATTACCAAGGAAGATTCGCCGGTTTTAGCTTAGCCCGATGGATAAGTTGCAAACCAGTAAATCTAAGAAACTTCAGAAAGAAGATGAAATAATAGATTGAAAAATCTAGAATTAATTTCTATGAATTGATAGAAAAAAAGAGGCCGGGTGGAGGAAACCCGGCACTGAGGGGAAAGATGAAGAAAACACACAGCCCTGTGTGTGGTTCTATTCTCCTCATTGCAGCTGAGTTGTTCTGTGAAATTATCCGATTCGGTTCGGTGAATAGTTAACAGAAAATCCGTACTCTATGACCGCGTATCCCGGTATCTGCTGCCGAACTGATTCACCGGGCATCCGGCTCTGCAATCTTTCGGGTCAACCCTAGAAACTCGGCCCACCGCACGAGTACATTCAATGAATCTTTAATGAAAGCAGTGTAATATCACGCTCTTTGGTTCGTCATTGAAATTCTGTGACCATAGGTTTTTGCTGAGATTACTGTTAGTGCAATCAGTAACATACAAGCTATTGGGCTTTGCTTTTGTCGCTGTGGCAGCTTTGGGAGTGGTGTTGCCCTTGCTGCCGGCCACGCCGTTCTTACTACTGGCTGCCGGCTGTTTTGCCCGCTCGTCGGAAACCTGTCATCGCTGGTTGATGAATAGCCGGATTTTCGGAGATTTGCTCAATAACTGGGAAAAAAACCGCTGTGTTTCCCTCAATACCAAGATTGTCGCTTATGCGTCTTTGATAATATTCGGCGGGTATTCCATCTTTTTCGGGCTTGAAGGAATCATACCCCGGCTGATCGGTGTCATTATTGTCGGACTCGGATTTTATTATGTCGGTCGCATTGCGATTTGCCCTGGCAAGTAGTTGAAGAGAATCCGCCGGCCAAATCTTGCCTTTAAAGGATCGCGAGTAGTAAAACACAAGTCTGGAAGTTTTGACGAACGGCTCGGCATCCTGCTGGGGTCGGTGGTGTCGGGTATCATCGGGTATGTCGTTTTACGCAGAAGCCTGCCTGCCCCTTAGAGCCGATAACTCCTAAATTATGGCATGTCTGACTTGTGCCGATACCCATTCGCTGACAATAACAGTGGCCAGGATCACCAGCAGTATCATAGAAACCTGAGTCCATGCCAGGGTATTGATCGATGCATCGAGTTGAATACCTATGCCGCCCGCGCCCACCAGGCCCAGAACCGTTGATTCGCGAATATTTATATCCCACCGGAATACGGAAATGCCCGCAAGTGCAGGTAATACCTGTGGGAATATGCCGAATAAGAGTACCTGCGGGCCGCTTGCACCAGTTGCGGTGACAGCCTCCACTTGGTTGCGATCGATTTCCTCAATCGCTTCGTAAAGCAATTTGGCGCAAAAGCCGACGGAGCGCAATGCTATAGCAATTACACCGGCCAACACGCCCGGACCGATTATGGTAACCAGCATCAGTGCCCACAACAGAGAATTGATGGATCGGGAAGAAACAATGATAAACAACGCCACAGGGCGGACCAGCGCCCGGCTGGGTGTAGTATTGCTGGCGGCGGCAAACGCCACCGGGACAGCAATCACCAAGGCGATCATGGTTCCCAGGGTTGCAATATTCAAAGTATCCCAGACCGGTATCCACAATTCCGACATATATGACCATTTCGGCGGTGTCATCCGACTGCCCAGATCGGCTGCCTGCTGCGGTGCATCCTGAACAAAGAACCAGATAGTTTTATCCGATATCAATCGCCAGCAATAGACAAAGATTGCGGTACCAGCCAGCCAGGCCGCCCAGATCGAAAGCTGTTTTGTCCTGTTTCGGCGTTGCCAGAGTTTGGGCTGCGGTTTGGTATGCACTCTTATTGCACCCACTTTCTTACATAACCGGAAGTGTATTCGACGACCATGACTATACCGATAATAATCAACAGAATTGCCGCTGCCGCATCGAACTCGTAGCGGTCAAAAGCGGTTAGCAATGTCGCTCCGATACCGCCTCCTCCGACTATGCCGACAACGGCGGATTCGCGAAAATTGATATCGAATCTGTATAAACCAAGTCCGATCATGCGTGGCATTACCTGAGGTTGGACGGCATAGTTCAGCCACTGCAGCCATCCCGCACCGGTCGATTTGATCGCCTCG
This sequence comes from Granulosicoccaceae bacterium, assembly GCA_965222695.1. Taxonomy (GTDB): domain Bacteria; phylum Pseudomonadota; class Gammaproteobacteria; order Granulosicoccales; family Granulosicoccaceae; genus UBA7957. The sequence continues at coordinate 405,160 of OZ244967.1, forward strand.
GCCTGTACCGGGTCCATATCTTCAATGTCTTCCGCCAGGAGTTTTCCATAAAACCCGATAGTGGCTATGCTTAGAGCGAGAAAGCCGGCAAAAGGTCCGAATCCGAATAACTTCACGCAAAATATGGCCAGAATTATTTCCGGAAAAGTTCTCGATATTGCAAGTATGGCGCGACAGAAAAGATAAACGGGTCTGGCTGCGAGATTTTTCGCTGCCCCCAATCCGACCGGGATAGAAATCAGTACTCCCACCACGGTTGACACTACCGTCATCCAGAGACTCTCGTAGATGCCTTCGACTATAGCATCCCATCGCGAGACGAAATCCGGCGGAAAAAACGATGCCAGAAATGATTTACCACGCGGCAAACCCTCTAATACGCGGCTCCAATTGACTTCCATTGAGGAGAATGCAAGTACCAGATATATACCCAATCCCAGCCAAAGACCCCGTCTCAGCAACGGATTTGTAATAAACGGGGGTTTTTGCCAGCGACGCATTGGAACCGGATCAGCCATGGCCGCTCTCGCTCAGTTCTCCGGCTTCTTCATCTTCAGAATCAACTTCGATGGTCGCTTCCCAATCTTCTTCGCCGTAGATTTGCGTCAGTACCGCAGGTGTCAATCCCTCTGGCGAGCCATCGTACACTATAACACCCATCTGCAGGCCGACGATGCGCCGGCTGAACATCTGCGCAAGCAGGACATCGTGAATATTGATAATAGCGGCCAGATTTCGTTCATCACACAATTCGCAAATCAGGCGCATGATCTGACGTGATGTTTTCGGATCCAGACTTGCAGTGGGTTCGTCAACCAACAGCAACTCCGGATCCTGTATCAAGGCCCTGCAGATGCCCACGCGTTGTCTTTGCCCTCCCGACAGTTCGTCTGCCCGCTTATTGGCCATATGATCGAGACCGACCCGCTCGAGCAGGCGGTAGGCTTCGTCGATATCCGATTGCGGAAATTTCCGAAAATAACTGCGCCAAAAGCCTACATAGCCCAGCCTGCCGGAAAGTACATTTTCCATCACGCTGAGTCGTTCCACCAGGGCGTATTCCTGAAAAATCATACCCATTCTGCGTCTGGCCTGGCGCAGCCGGTGGCTGCCGAGCTTGGTCAATTCGGTATCGCCCAGCCAGATTTGGCCGCTTGTCGGCTCGACAAGGCGGTTGATACAGCGAATCAAAGTGCTTTTTCCGGCTCCCGACGGGCCGATCAATGCCATGACCTGGCCGCCGGGGATTTCCAAGTCAAGATCCGTGATTGCCTGATCGCCGGTTTTATAGCGTTTTACCAATTGCCTGATTCGAAGCATTGATTACCCTTTGGCCTGCCGCACTCAGCGCCCCGGACACAAATATATCCGGCCCCGCTTAAAGGATGGAAAACAGTATCGTGACTCTACTTACAATCGTAAGTCACGCCATTGGCGGTATCGATTTTCCGGATGATTTCCCAATCGGCCTTATGATTGATGGCAATAAAGCGACCTTCCTTTTTAAATTCAGCCTGCAATTCGGATCCTTCCCAGGGGAAGGTAAAAAACGCCTGCTGGATTTTTGCCACGATCGCCGGGTGCAGATTGTGTGCATGTCCGTAACCGGTGGTCGGGAATGTGGCTGACTTATATATGGACTTGATTGTCGCCGGATCGACCGCTTTGCGATCTATCATGCGATTGAGCACTGAATTGGCGATGGCCGCGGCCTCATAATCCTTATTGGCCACACCAAGAATGGAGTTATCGTGTTTACCGGAAAAGGTTGTTTTAAAATCCTGATCGGCGATGAGTGAAAACTCCGACTTCAACAAAGCAGAAGGCGCCTTGAACCCGGAATTGGAGGTCGGCGAGGTAAACGCCATGGTTTTGCCTTTGATATCCGCAGGGGATGCGATATCGCTGTCCGCCGGAACAATGATTTCCATTTCATAGCCAAAGGAGCCGTCTTTCGACGCCATCATGGCGAAGGGCACCATGCCCGCACAGGCGACGGCAACCGGGTTTCCGCCGGTATTGACACCGGCAACATGCAACCTGCCGGAACGCATGGCTTCATATTGCGCAGCGTATGACTGGACCGGGAAAAAGACAACCTTACGGCCGGTAACCTCTTGCATATGTGTGATAAAGCCGTCCCAAACCTTTGCATATACCGCCGGGTCTTCCACCGGGGTGTAAGAAAAAATAATCGTGTCGGGATCCACCCAGTCGTCCTCCGACACGGGGAGATCGGCAACCAGATCCGCATTTCTATCGCAATACATTTTATCGAGCTGACTGCGCGGACAATCTTCCTCGGCTGTCACAGTTTGCGCCGAAATGAAAACCAGGGAGACAATAACAAGCGAATATGTGAAAAGTTTTCTTTGTAGAGTTTTCATCAGTGTTTGCACTCCGTATCGGGTGGAGATTGCTGATGTTGCAGAGCAGAATAGTGCGGGCCGATGCATCAGCAACCGGTTTGAGTTATTTTGTAGTGAAAACTACTCCAGATGCCCAACATAAACAAGCGCTTTCCATCAATTAGAAGCCGTCTGAACATTGGAGCATATGCGAGGAGGCAGCCAGTGCGCTGGACGAGCGGTAAACGGCGCGCAACACGGTATCTGCGTACAGGATCCGTGTTGAGATGGCTTCGGGTTACAGAAAACGTTAAGCGGAAAATGGTGTGAGTTCAATAATACAGCGACCGACGTTGATCAGAGGGATATCCCAGATCATCGCCCGCTACGATGCGGTATTTCTCGATGCCTGGGGAGTCGTCCATGACGGTGGCGCTTTATATAAGGGAGTTTATGCCTGTCTGGAAGAGCTTAGAATAGCGAATGTACCGGTTATTGTGATATCCAATGCGGCAAGACGGGCTTACGCTGCAGTTGAAGAAATAACGAAACTCGGTGTGCCTGAGTCTTTGTTGTTCGGGTCGATTACCGCCGGTGAAATGGTGTGGCAGGGGCTGAAAGAGCGTACCTTGCCTAAAATCTATCTTTCTGATCGCTACTATTACCTCGGACCGCAAAGGAGCCGGGTGCTGGTCAAGGATCTGGAACTCGATCTGGTCAGTGATATAGGCGAAGCCGATGTGATCATCAATACCGGCGGCAGCGCCAGACTTGATACTTTTGCCGACGATGCACCCCTATTGCAGCGAGCTGCGAGGAGAAATCTTCCGATGATTTGCGCAAATCCGGACTTGGTGGCGATACGTAACGGCGTTGCCGGATATTCGGCCGGATCATTCGCCGCATACTATGAATCTCTGGGCGCTACCCATGTCCTGTGGATGGGCAAGCCGGACAAAGCCATTTTTCACAAGGCACTGGACTTGCTGCCGCGGGAAAAACAACAAAACGTACTCGTAGTGGGTGATGCGATCCGCACGGATATAGCCGGTGCCAATAATGCAAATATGGATTCGCTGTTTATCATTAACGGTATTCACCGTCCGGAGCTGCAAAAATCGGATGATGCCACACTGGACGCCTTTATCAGCAGGCAAGCATACACACCATCCTATATGATGCAGCGACTGACCTGGTAAAGAGGCCGTTGCCGTTACTCCCGGTAATCCGGTTCTTCGCGATCAAGAATCGCTTTGAGATCGGCAAAATGATTCTCGGCCTGATCCGGATATTCCTCAAGTTGGCGAGCGGTTTTCGCGGCGATTTTGTCGGAAAGCTGGCGCAGCTTTTTACCGGCTTGCAAAGCCTTGATATAGGTTTCCGCTGCCCGTTCAAAATAATACATCCGATTGAAGGTGTCGGCGACGCTGTCCCCAAGTACTAAAACACCGTGGTTTCCCATAATCATGACTTTAATCGAGGGGTCCTTTAATAATCGTGAACACCTTTCCCCTTCGGATTCGAAAGCCAGACCCGAAAATCCGTCATCGATAACGTAGCGTTGAAAGAAAGTCGCGGTATTCTGATCTATGGGCGGCAATCTGCTATCGGCCAGGCAGGCTAAAACCGTCGAGTAAATTGCGTGGGTGTGCATAAGACACCGAGCATGAGGGCAGTTACGGTGAATTGAGCCATGCAGACCCCAGGCAGTGGCGTCCGGTGCGCCTGGCCGTTCAACCGTGGCGGGATCGTTTGCATCCAGCAATAGCAGATCACTGGCCTTAATCAGAGAGAAGTGACGTTGGTTGGGGTTGATCAGAAACTGCGACGAATCCTGGCCGACGGCCAGAGAAAAATGATTGGCGACCGCTTCATGCATGTTCAGTCGCGCGCTCCAGCGGAATGAAGCCGCCAAATCGATCCGTTCATTCTGGTAGGGTAGTGTATTCATCGGCTATTTCTCCATCGGTTAGAGGAATAAAATAATGCCTGAAGACGATAAGCGTATTGCCGAAACCGCCGGAATTTGTTCCAGGGCCTGTTAACACTTAAGGAATCATGCCTGTTGCGACTGAAAAGACGCCAATCAAGACGCGAAGAGCGTAATTTGGTGATTCCAAATCAGCGATGAGCAACGACGAGTGGCGTTTTTTCAGGCGCAACCCGAAGGGCTGAGGCCATTTTTTCGCCCAGCGTCGTTATCATTCGCTGATGTATGTTCAATACACGGCGCTCATTCTACCTTGCTGGACAAAAAAATGGTCTCAGCAGGCATGATTCCTTAAGTGTTAACAGGCCCCGGTAAGGCAAAGTATTCAGTGACCGGAAGTCGGCCAATGAAATGAGCAAAGTCAAGGTAAGGCCCTCCGTGAAAAGAGTAGGCTTTATTACTTTAAGAGCCTGGCTAAAATCAGCGGATTCTCGCGACGGCAGAGAAATCTTAGACAGGCTCTAAGGAATAGTCGATGAGTGAAAAAGTATTCCGGGTCGAGAATCTGAGTAAATTCTACCGCAGTGGAGACGTTGAAGTTCGTGCTTTGAACGGGGTCAGCCTGGATCTGTACGAAAGTGAAATGGCCGTATTGCTGGGGCCGTCGGGAAGCGGAAAATCCACGCTGTTGAATATTATCGGCGGTTTGGATAGCGCCAGCGCAGGCCGGGTTTATTTTCGCGATCAGGACATAACGGCCTTTCATGAAAGTCAGATGACGCATTACCGCCGAAGGTACGTCGGATTTGTCTTTCAATTCTATAATTTGATCCCAAGCCTTACCGCCAAGGAGAATGTTGAGCTAATCACGGAAGTGTCTGAAAATCCCATGTCTGCGGACGAAGCCTTGCAGATTGTGGATTTACAGGATCGCATGACCCACTTCCCCGCGCAGTTATCGGGCGGTGAACAGCAGAGAGTCGCCATAGCGAGGGCCATCGCCAAACGGCCTGAAGTAATGCTCTGCGATGAACCCACCGGCGCTCTCGATTCAAAAACCGGGATATTGGTTTTGGAGGCGCTCTCCCGCATAAACCGTGAACTTGGAACCACGACCGCCATCATTACGCACAATGCCGCCATTCAGAAGATCGCACATCGCGTTATTTCTTTTATCGATGGAAAAATCGTCGATGTGCGGCGCAACGAAAGCCGTATTCCACCCACCGAGGTCGAGTGGTAGAGGTGAAAACACTGGACCGAAAGTTAATCAGGGATTTGGCGCGTATTTGGGCGCAGGCGCTGGCAATAGCCACGGTGATGGCCTGTGGCGTGGCGACGATTATTCTTGCTGTCGGGGCATACCGATCACTTGAAGCGACAAGGGATGCATTTTATGAGCGATACCGGTTTGCCACCGTTTTCGCCTCGGTGACGCGGGCGCCGCTGCATTTGCTGCGGCAAATCGAAGCGATTCCCGGTGTCTTATCCGTCGAAGTACGGGTTCAACAGGCCGTCGTGTTGGACGTGCCGGGAATGAAGGAGCCGGCTACCGGGCTTGCGATATCGATTCCGGATTTCAATCCACCATCGGTTAACCGTCTGTACCTGCGTAAAGGCAGGTTTCCGGAGCCGGCAAGAAACAATGAAATCGCCGTGGTCGAAACATTTGCAAATGCTCATCAATTAAGCCTGGGTGATTCATTTGAAGCCGTAATTAACGGGCGAAAACAAGCGCTTTCCATCACTGGAATTGTATTATCGCCCGAATATATCTATGCCTTAGGGCCAGGAGATATGGTGCCGGATCAACGCCGCTTCGGTGTATTTTATATGTCGTCTGGCGCGTTAAGCGGATTGTTTGATATGGAAGGGGCCTTTGACAGTGTGGTGCTGACGACTCAGCGAAACACGGATATAGACCGCGTCATAGACAGACTGGATGCGATTTTAAAGCCCTATGGCGGCTCCGGGGCCTACGGACGAATTCACCAGACATCACATGCCTTTCTGGATTCAGAGTTGGAACAGCTCAATGGCATGGCATTGGTGATCCCGCCTATATTTCTTTTTGTTTCCGCTTTTCTGGTCAATATGATTCTCTCCCGGATGGTTGCCTTGGAAAGAGAGCAGATAGGGTTGCTGAAAGCCATAGGGTACAGCAGGGTAGCGATTGGGTGGCACTATGCCAAGCTTGTCATTGTAATCTCTCTGATCGGTGTGGTTTTTGGCGCCTTGGCCGGACTCTGGCTGGGGCAGGGGCTGACCCGCATGTTTGCGGACTTTTACTCATTTCCGTTTCTGATATTCCGCAATAGCGCGGACTTGTATATTATTTCCGGTGGTGTCACTGTTGCAGCTGCGCTGGCAGGTGCTCTGAAGGCGATTTTCTCCGTCGTTCAATTGCCACCGGCCGTCGCCATGAGTCCTCCGGCGCCGCCCGCCTATCAGAGGTTGTTTTCCGGCGGACAGTGGCAAAGCAGGCTGTTTTCCCAGTTAACTGTTATGGCCTTGCGCCATATATACCGTTGGCCGCTGCGCTCCCTTTTGACAACTTTGGGTACGTCCATGTCAGTCGCTCTGCTGATAACCGCAATGTTTTCGTTCGATTCCATCGACGCCATGGTTGATACGATATTTTTTCAGGCGGATCGTCAGGACGCAACATTGAGTTTTACCAGGGATCGGGGAATGGATGCCGTGTCAGCCGCTCGTCGAATGCCGGGTGTATTGCATGTTGAACCCTACAGGGTAAGTTCAGCGGTGATCCGGCATGCTCATCTGGAAAAGCGAATATCGATTATGGCCTTGCCCAGCAATGCCGGTTTGTCAAGAATTCTGGATCTGGATCTTAGGCCGATCGAGGCTCCGGCTTCCGGCTTGTTGTTACCGCAGCATCTGGCCAGGCAGCTGAATGTCAGGCCGGGCGATTTCGTTCAGCTGGAGTTGCTTGAGCAAAACAGGAGAAGGGTTAGGGTAGCTGTTTCGGCGGTTGTCGAGAGCTATGTCGGCCTTGCGGCTCATATGAGCCTTGATGGATTGAATCGATTGATGAGAGATGGCAATAAGGTGTCCGGTGTGCGTGTCTTAGTGGACGATAACGAGCTGCTAAATCTTTACGCTCGGATCAAAAACACGCCGGCCGTATCGTCAATTGCTTTGCAAAATGTATCTCGCACTGAGTTTAGAAAAATCATCGAACAAAACATTGCAACTATGACCAAAGTGTATATCGTACTAGCGGTTATTATTACCTTCGGCGTTATTTATAATTCTGCCAGAATACAATTATCAGAGCGTGCACGGGAATTGGCCAGTTTGCGTGTTTTTGGTTTTACCCGCGCAGAAGTATCCAGCGTCATGCTGACAGAATTGGCGCTTATTGTATTACTGGCCCAGCCATTGGGCTGGGTCTTGGGTTATTTGTTTTCCTGGTCAGTGATAGAAGGATTCAAAAGCGATCTTTTTCGTATTCCTTTTGTCGTAAATCCATCAACTTTCTCTACTGCAAGTATGGTGGTACTGATCGCCGCTGCCGTATCGGCCCTAATAGTCCGTCGCCGGATCGATAATCTGGATTTGGTCCGGGTTCTAAAAACCAGAGAGTAGCAATTTGCCATGAAATTATGGTTGAAACGATTCGTTTTATTTTCTCTAATTATCGCGATAGCGGCTGGTATTTATTTGGCCGTGCGTGAAAAACCGATATTTATCGACGCTGTAACTGTTTCATCGGGTCCCATGAAAGTGACTATCGATGAAGAAGGTGTTACCCGTGTGCGCGATATTTACACCGTTTCATCACCGGTCGCAGGTCATCTGGATCGTGTTACCTTGGAAGAGGGCAGCCCGGTGGCAGCCAATCAAACCGTCATAGCATCAATCCATCCTTTGGATCCGCCGTTTATCGACGAACGGACACGTACAGAGCTTGTAGCCGCCGTAGAAGCCTCCAGATCGGCGGTCTCCTTAGCCGAATATGAGTTGCAGAGCGCTGAAACGGAACTGAAGCTGGCTGAATCCGAATATAAACGCTCCACCGAATTGGCTAAAACCAATATCATCTCTGAGCGTTCGCTGGAGCAGGCCTACAGTAATTTCAAAAGACAAAAAGCACAAGTGGCAACGGCCAAGGCAGCGATTCGCCTTCGCCGGGCTGAACTGGCCAGTGCAGAGGCGAGGCTGGCACAGCCAAGTGATATAGCCATGTCGTCCAAACAAACTGGGTGTTGTATTACGATAAATGCACCTGTCGATGGCATTGTGCTGAAAGTCTTGGCGAAAAGCGAGCAAGCCGTTGTTCCCGGTTCTAAAATTGCCGAGATCGGTGATCCCAGAGACCTTGAAATTGTCGTGGATTTACTCTCAAGCGATGCGGTGAAAATAAAACCGGGTACAAAGGTCACTATCACCGAATGGGGCGGTGACCAAGATCTGCAGGCCACGGTTCGCAGAATCGATCCCGCAGCCTTTACCAAGGTGTCTGCCCTGGGTATAGAGGAACAGCGTGTGAACGCCATTCTGGATCTGCAGCAAGCGCCACCGGGATTGGGTCACGGTTACAGGACTTATGCACGTTTGACAATATGGGAAGGCGAAAACGTATTACAAGTTCCTATAGGAGCCATGTTCAGAACAGACGGCAGCTGGGCGGTGTTCCTTGTGATAAACAACCGGGCAGAGCTGCAGAAGATCGCCATAGGCCAGATGAACGAGCATTACTCCGAAGTGCTAAGCGGCCTGCAAGATGGGGACAGAGTTGTTGTATATCCCAGCGATTTAATCGAGCAAGGCAGCTTGTTGGAGTTGAGGTAGCAAGGGCCAACAATCTGATTTTTCGCCGGCAGGCCCGGCTCCCACGACCTGTATTCTGGGCCGATTTCCGTGAGAGCTTGCCCCGCAAGCGAATTTCTGTAGCAAGCAAAATCCATCGCCGGGAAGCCCGGTTCCTACCTCGCGGGGTTAACACGGTTAGGTGTGAGCCCGATATTTATTTCCCCGGTTTTTGGCTGCAGGCTATGTCAATATAGATAAAATCGATGAGTAACAAAGATAATATCGATTTTATAAGCAGCTAAGCATGGCTAAACTTATCACTTCCACCGACTTGTCAGTGAGTGAGTAAATTTTGGAAAATCCATATCTCCTGTTAACGCCCGGGCCTTTATCGACGAGTGCTTCCGTGAAGCAGGTTATGCTGCGCGATTGGTGCACCTGGGATGTTGATTATAATGAAATCGTACAATCGATTCGTCGACGCCTGGTCTCGCTGGCAACGGATCAGCAGGACTATACCTGTGTTTTAATGCAGGGGAGCGGTACCTTTTGTGTCGAATCCGTTATAGGTACGGCAATCCCGCCGGACGGAAAGTTGCTCGTACTGGCAAACGGCGCCTATGGGAGAAGAATCGCGCAGATAGCGCAGACGCTGGCAATACCTCTGCTTATACAGGATGATGGCGAGACACTCCCGATCAATATTGGAAAGCTGAGAGAGACATTGCGGAAAGACGCGGATATCACGCATGTCGCCATGGTGCATTGCGAAACAACGACCGGGATGTTGAATGATATCGCAGCTGTTTCAGACAGCGTGAAACAGGCTGGCAAGGTCTTTATTCTGGATGCGATGAGCAGTTTCGGCGGCATTCGGATGGATATGGCCGTTTTGAATGTAGATTTTCTCGTCAGCAGCGCCAATAAGTGCATACAGGGTGTTCCCGGCTTTGGATTTATTATTGCCCGGAAAGCGTCCATGGAGTCGTGTGCAGGACAGGCTCGGTCATTGAGTCTGGATATGTATGACCAATGGCGACATATGGAATCCGAAAATGGAAAATGGCGTTATACATCTCCGACCCACGTGGTCAGAGCCTTTGCGCAAGCCTTGAATGAATTGGAGAAAGAGGGCGGTATTAAAGCGAGAGAAAGCCGCTACCGGGAGACCCAGTCAAGACTGATTGAGGGTATGTGCAGGCTCGGCTTCAAGCCCTTGCTTGAACGATCGATGCAATCGCCGATCATTACCAGTTTTCATAATCCCCCCTGTGACAACTACCGATTCTCGGAATTTTATCGGCGGCTGAAAGAGAACGGATTCGTTATTTATCCTGGAAAAGTCAGTGATGCGGATACTTTCCGGATTGGAAATATCGGCGATGTTCAGGTAGAAGATATTGACAGATTGCTGAAAGCGATTAAAGAAAACCGTTATTGGTTAAGCAGCAAAAAACACAGGCCTGTAGTTGGCTTGGGACATCCGATGGGCGGACAGCTGAATAAATAACCCTGACGGTCTTGACTCTATCCGGCCTGTCAAGGATTCGGGTTTGGGTTGGAAGAGGGGGGTGATAGAAGCGATGAAAAGTTTCACCAATGTAAAAAGTTTCCTTTGTTCCGGCAACAATATTTGGATTTTGGACCCAGATTCGACTAAATCCTACTTCTTATCACAAAGCGAATTCGAGCATATTGCTGTTTGCGACGGCTCAAAACATTATCACGAAGCTCAGGCGTATCATATACGATCTGTTCCGATTGATATTTCGGATATTCAATCATTGTGGATAATAATAGCCATAGACTTTCTGCCAAAGGGCGTATAACCTTCGTCTCACACAAAATCAGTATTCGGACGTCAGAGAAACAGAGGATCTTGAACAGGCACTTAAGCGTCAGTGGAATATGGATTGAGCTGTGTTGAGTTGTACCCTGCAAATGTTGATTCATTGACACAGTTGCGTTATATCCAAAGAATATTAAAACAGTAAAACAACATTCTGGAGAGACGGGTGGAATACTTTTTACAGCAGTTGATCAACGGGATTACCCTTGGCTCCATCTACGGACTTATCGCCATCGGATATACGATGGTGTATGGCATCATCGGTATGATCAATTTCGCCCACGGCGATGTGTTCATGGTGGGCTCCTTTATTTCTCTTATTGTTTTTGTGGGCTTAGGAGTTACAGCGGCCTCGGGGGCCGGCGTTCTGTTGCTGGCGCTGTTGCTGGTTCTTCTGATTGCCATGATACTGACTTCGGTCTGGGGCTGGACGATTGAACGTCTCGCCTATCGCCCCTTGCGCGGCTCCTTCCGGTTGGCGCCACTGATCACCGCCATCGGCATGTCGATAGTTCTACAGAATTTCGTACAGATCTCCCAGGGCGCAAGAGTGAAGCCGCTGGAGCCACTTATTACCGGCGGCTATAAAATCACCGGAGAGGGCAGCAAACTCGTACAGATTTCGAATATGCAGATCATCATTATTATCACCACCATCGTCCTGATGATCGGTTTTACCCTTTTGATTAATAAGACATCTTTGGGCCGCTCACAACGCGCATGCGAGCAGGATCAGAAGATGGCTTCGCTGCTCGGTGTCAACGTAGACCGAACCATTTCGCTGACATTCGTTATGGGGGCTGCACTGGCCGCGGTTGCCGGAACCCTGTTCGTACTCTATTACGGAGTTATAGATTTCTTTATCGGGTTTTTGGCGGGGGTAAAGGCGTTTACCGCCGCTGTTCTCGGCGGGATCGGTTCCTTGCCTGGTGCGATGCTGGGGGGATTGCTGATCGGGCTGATCGAAACCTTCTGGTCAGGTTACTTTTCGGTCGAGTACAAGGACGTAGCCGCATTTTCCATTCTGGCCATAGTGCTGATCTTTATGCCATCGGGCTTGCTCGGTAAACCGGAAATCGAGAAGGTCTAAACCATGTCAGGCGTTGAAGTCAATAAATCCGCACTGCACGAATCGCTTAAAGATTCTGCCATCGCCGCCTTGATTGCCTTCGGTCTCGCGTTTTTCATGATCGGGCTCAAGACCGAGACCTCGATCGGCGGGCTTTCGATCCGCCAGCGCTGGGGCGCCGTTGCCATCACTGTCGCGATTGTCTTTATCGGGCGCTTACTGCTCAACCTTCTGGTATGGAAAAGGAAACCCACAGATCGGGAACCAGGTAGGGCATTTTCCTCTTTTTTACCCGCTTTTTCGGGTATGGGTAAATACTTTGGCATAGCCATGGTGTTATTTGCCTTTACTTTGCCGATCTGGTTGCCTCAAGTTGCCCCGGCTCAGAATCGCTATATTCTGGATCTCGGTATTCTGGTTCTGACTTATGTCATGCTCGGGTGGGGCTTGAATATCGTTGTCGGGCTCGCCGGATTGCTGGATTTGGGCTACGTCGCCTTTTATGCTGTGGGTGCTTATTCCTACGCTTTGCTGGCGCAATATTTCGGTTTGTCCTTTTGGCTCTGTCTGCCTCTGGCCGGAGTACTGGCTGCAACCTGGGGGATTATTCTCGGATTTCCCGTTTTGCGTTTGCGCGGTGATTATCTTGCCATAGTGACCCTGGCTTTCGGAGAGATCATCCGCGTTGTGCTATTGAACTGGTATACCTTTACCGGTGGACCGGACGGGATTTCCGGTATACCCAGGCCTAGCTTTTTCGGCCTGCCCTTCAAACGCGGCGAGGGCGGTTTTGCCGACTTTTTCGGTCTGAACTACAGCTCCAGTCATCGTATTATTTTCCTCTACTACTTGATTCTCGCGCTCGCCTTGTTGACCCATTTTGTCACTAACCGGGTGAGGTCTTTGCCGACTGGCAGGGCCTGGGAAGCCTTGAGAGAGGATGAGATCGCCTGCCGTTCACTCGGCATCAACACCACTAACACTAAACTGACCGCTTTTGCAATGGGGGCCATGTTCGGTGGATTTGCCGGATCCTTTTTCGCCACCCGCCAGGGCTTTATTTCGCCGGAAAGTTTTACCTTTATCGAGTCGGCGGTCATTTTGGCCATAGTGGTATTGGGAGGATTGGGCAGTCAGATAGGAGTCGTTATCGCATCCGTAGTGATGATCGGGGGATTTGAGATTTTCCGGGGCCTGGATGAGTACCGCATGCTGGTATTCGGTCTTGCCATGGTGATGATTATGGTCTGGAAGCCGCGCGGCTTGATTTCCACCCGTATTCCTTCGGTTTTCCTGAAAGAGCGCAAGGCGGTGGACGGTTCCATGGTTGCGCAAGGAGAAGGGCATTGATGACCGAAGCGGCAAATTATGGCTGGGATAATAATCCCTTGCTGAAAATCGAGCACATGACCATGCGTTTCGGTGGCCTGGTCGCGGTGGACGATCTTTCGTTCAACGTGGGGCGTGGGGATATTACGGCCTTGATCGGTCCGAACGGTGCCGGTAAGACAACCGTTTTTAATTGCATTACCGGATTTTACAAACCCACTGAGGGCCGAATGGTACTGACCCTGGAATCGGGTCAGACACATTTGCTTGAACGCATGCTGGATTTTGAAATCACGCGTAAAGCCAAGGTTGCCCGCACCTTTCAGAATATCCGCCTGTTCGGTGGCATGACCGTGCTGGAAAATCTGATGGTGGCTCAACACAATCCCCTGATGCATGCCTCCAAATTTACCTTTGGCGGCTTGCTTGGCTTATCGTCATATAAGGATTCGGAAAGGGAAGCGCTGGAAAAATCGCGCTACTGGCTGGATAAAACCAATCTTATCGACCGGGCGGATGACCCCGCGGCGGACTTGCCTTATGGTGACCAGCGCCGTTTGGAAATCGCGCGTGCGATGTGTACGGGGCCGGAACTGTTGTGTCTGGACGAGCCCGCTGCGGGCCTGAATCCCAAAGAGTCTGCAGAGCTTAATGCACTGCTGATGTCGATCCGTAGCGACGAGAATACATCCGTTTTGTTGATTGAACACGATATGAGTGTGGTGATGGAGATCTCGGATCATATTGTTGTGCTGGATTACGGCGAACTCATTGCGGATGAAACACCCGAGCAGATTCGTACCGATCCCAAAGTGATAGCGGCTTATCTGGGCGTCGAAGAAGAGTCAGCAGTAGAAACCATACACGAAGAGCTTGAGGGGAAACGCAGTGGATAATAATGCAAATCTGCTCAGTATTCGTGGCGTTCACACCTACTATGGCCGCATCGCAGCGCTCAAGGGTGTGGATCTGGAAATCAATGACGGTGAAATCGTTACGCTGATCGGCGCCAACGGAGCAGGGAAATCGACCCTGATGATGACAGTTTGCGGAAATCCGCAAGCCCGCGAAGGTGAAATACACTTTGACGGGATGGAGATTACGAAAAGCCCAACCCACAGCATCATTCATATGGGCATAGCCCAGTCACCCGAGGGCCGGCGGATTTTTCCCCGCATGACAGTATTGGAAAACCTGCAAATGGGGGCTTCGGTTAACGAGGAGAAATACTTCGATGAGGATCTGCCCAAGATATTCGAACTGTTTCCCATACTGGCAGACCGAAAATCGCAAAGAGGCGGAACCCTTTCAGGCGGCGAGCAGCAAATGTTGGCAATCGGCCGGGCCTTAATGGGGAGGCCGCGCCTGCTGTTACTCGATGAGCCCTCCCTCGGGCTGGCTCCGTTGGTTGTACGGCAGATTTTCGATGCGGTTAAGGTGCTTAACGAATCTGAAGGCCTCACGGTATTCCTGGTTGAACAAAACGCGTTTCACGCGTTGAAGCTTGCGCACCGCGGTTATGTGATGGTCAACGGTGTGATCACTCTGTCCGGAACCGGACAGGAACTGCTCAACAGCGACGAAGTGAGAGCAGCATACCTGGAAGGAGGGGCGCATTGATGTCATTTTTCTGGGAAAACGGTTTTACTTCATTTCTTTTTTTAACAGTGATACTGGGCGGCGCGGCAGCCTTTATGAGCGGTCGGGCAGTAGCCATACAATGGAAGTCACTAAGGTTGCTGATTTTTTATTGTTTGCTCCTGTCGCTTGCGGTCAGATTCCTTCACTTCGCTCTGTTCGAGGCGCGGTTAGTATCATTGAAGCTCTTACTTATTGATTTTATTGTAATTTTATTAGTCGGTCTGCTTGGATTCAGAATCACGAGGGTTAAGCAGATGGTGACACAATATCGTTGGTTGTATCAGCGATCGGGACTGTTTTGGTGGCGTGAGCGCGCCGATGCGAAATAAATACTGGTTCCGCAGCGAAAAATTCAATATGGTATTGCGTTGAAAACGTAGTCGGCGGTGGCAGAAGTGATCTGAAACAGGTATTTCTGCTGCCGGACTGAGTTTGGTAGAGGAAACTCCCTCGTCAAACAATAGAACTTAATCCAACAAATGGGAGAGAAGATGAAAAAATTTCTTTTGAGCAGTTTGGTTACTGCAGCACTACTGAGTGCACCGGTAATTTCTCAGGCTGAGATTGTAATTGGTACGGCAGGCCCCATGACCGGTCAGTATGCTTCATTCGGTGCTCAGATGAAAGCCGGAGCCGAGCAGGCCGTGGCTGATATTAATGAGGCCGGCGGGGTTCTCGGACAGCAACTTAAACTGGAAGTGGGCGACGATGCCTGCGATCCGAAACAGGCGGTTGCTGTAGCCAACCAAATGGCCAGTAACGGAGCTGTATTTATGGCGGGACACTTTTGTTCCGGGTCATCCATTCCGGCTTCAGCGGTCTATGCCGAAGAGGGAATCGTTCAGATTTCCCCAGCATCAACCAACCCGAAATTTACCGATGAACGGCCTAACTCGGATGGCGGCACTTACCGCGTCTGTGGCCGGGACGATCAGCAGGGCCAGGTAGCCGGACAATTCCTGGTCGATAAAATGGGCGACAAAAAGGTTGCATTCGTTCATGACAAGACCGCTTATGGCAAGGGTCTGGCCGATGCAACCATGGCGGCTTACGAAGAGGCAGGCGGCAAGCCGGCCATGTACGAAGCCTATACCGCCGGTGAGAAAGACTATACAGCCCTGGTATCGAAACTGAAGAATGAATCCGTCGATGTGCTTTATGTCGGGGGTTATCATACCGAAGCTGGTTTGATGGTCCGTCAAATGCGTGATCAGGGTATGAATACAGTACTGGTTTCCGGCGACGCTCTGGTGACTGATGAATACTGGTCCATTACAGGTGACGCCGGAGAAGGCACTTTGATGACCTTCTCACCCGATCCACGTAAGAATCCCGGTGCCGAAAAACTGGTTGAAACTTTCCGTGCGAAAAACATCGAGCCTGAAGGCTATGTATTGTACACCTATGCTGCAATACAAGCATGGGCGCAAGCTGCCGAAGCATCGGGTAAGGTTGACTATGATTCCATGGTTGCAGCTTTGAACGGTGGCGATTTCAAGACCGTACTCGGTGATCTTTCGTTCGATGATAAAGGCGATGTGACCTTGCCGGGATACGTATTCTATGAATGGAAGTCTGGCAAGTACGACTATTTGCAGTAGTAATTAATAAGCCTATTGGCAACACTGTGGCCCCCGGTCTTGTGCCGGGGGTTTTTCATTTTCCCGGCCCATACTCGCCGCCGGTGTTCTGTCCGGATATAGTTCTTTGGCGGGGGATGATCTCAATCCGGGCTCACGGGATATTGTAGCGCTTTACACACAGGTTCTAAGATCTGTGTGCCTGCTGCGAATTTGGCCGAATTTCCTCCTGACCGTATGCAGCACATAGCCTACGCGGCGGTGATGACAATAGTTTTTTCTACACCGCAGGAGCGAGGCAACCTCGCGAAAGGGGATTAGCCATTCCTTTTTCGCTTGCCAGCCAAGCTCCTACACGGCGTTCAAAACGCTCCTGACATTTTAGTCTCAGCGCATTCTCGCGACGGTACAGAGATCTAGTTTTGACATGCAGGATATATCGGGAGAAAATCGATAGTAGTTACCCGATCAATAGAAATACACGATGAATTATGTGCAGTTGAAAGCGTTCCACAGTGTCGCAACTCAGGGCAGCTATACCAAGGCTGCAGAGGTTTTGCACGTTACTCAACCGACTTTGTCGGATCACGTAAAAGCGTTGGAACAAAGATACGAGATCAAGCTGTTCGAAAGGCAGGGCAGGGGAGTCGTATTAACGGGCATAGGGCGGGCATTGCTGCAGATCACTCGCCGCCAGTTCAGCCTGGAATCCGAAGCTGAACGGTTGCTGAGCACCGCACAGGGTTTATCTCAGGGAGAATTGCGTGTGATGGCTGACGGCCCCTATCTCATGGTTCCGATGATGGCGGAGTTTCATAGACTGTATCCGAATATCACTCTGAAGCTCGGGTTCGGCAACTCACGCGAAGTGCTTAAATCGATTCTGGAGTTACGCGCCGATGTCGGCGTTCTGCCGGATCTGCGAACTGACGAGAGGATTTACGCTGTCCCCGGTATCCACAATCAGTTGGTCTGCTTTGTTAATCTGGATCACCCTCTGGCAAAAAAACGCAGTATTACATTACAGGAACTGGCCGGGTTCAGATTGATTATCCGTGAGTCCGGATCCAACACTCGCAGGCAATTTGAGCGGGCATTGAAAAATGCCTCAGTCAGTATTCATGATACCCTGGAGTTCGGTAGCCGAGAGGCTGTCCGGGAAGCGGTGGCAGCGGGGCTCGGCGCAGGTGTGGTAGCGGAATCGGAATTCGGCCACGATCAGCGTCTGTATAAGCTTCGGATTCGGAACAAGATACCCAAGTCCACGGAATACTTTGCCTGCCTGGCCGAGAATCGTGCACTGCCGGTCGTCAGCGCATTTTTCGATTTAATCGATGAGTGTAAATCGCTGTAGCATTGCGTTGAGCCAAAAACGCCTTTGCGGCATCTACCGCAATAATGGCCGCCGCAGATGGCCACTCACCGCCCCATCCGCACGACGGGAAGTCATTTTCCTATCGGGTCTTCGGCCCGAGACTGTCCTATAGCTTAGCCAGCACTTTGTCCATCGAGGCGAGTGTATCGGCTATATCTTTGTCCGAGTGAGCGGAAGAAACAAAACCGGCTTCAAAAGCTGACGGGGCCAGGTAGACGCCTTGCTCCAGCATCGCATGGAAAAACCGGCCGAATTTATCACTGTTGCAAGCCATGACCTCTTCAAAACAGGTCACTTTATCCAGATCGGTAAAAAACAGTCCGAACATTCCTCCGACCTGGTTGGTGGATAAACCGCAACCATGTCTCTTAGCGACTTCCATAGCGCCTTCGGCCAATTGTTCAGCGGCTGTGTTCAAACGATCGTAAAAACCCGGCTCGGATATCAACTGCAGCGTCTTAAGACCTGCGCTCATGGCGATAGGGTTTCCCGAAAGCGTCCCTGCCTGGTATACGGGCCCGGTAGGTGCAATATGCTCCATGATATCCCGGCGTCCGCCGAAGGCGCCAACAGGCATTCCGCCGCCTATAACTTTGCCTAAAGTGGTCAGATCCGGTTTGATATTATACAGTTGCTGCGCACCGCCGAGCGCCACCCTGAAGCCGGTCATCACTTCGTCAAATATCAGTACCGATCCGAATTCGTCGCATACCTCCCGCAGGGTTTCGAGAAATCCGAAACAAGGCGGAATACAGTTCATATTCCCGGCCACGGGCTCAACGATAATGCATGCTATCTGCTCACCGATTTCCTCGAAAGTCTTGCGGACTTGAACCGCATCGTTGTAGCTCAGCGTCACAGTATGTTCAGCGAGGCCGGCAGGAACGCCAGGCGAGCTTGGTACACCCAGGGTAAGCGCTCCCGAACCGGCCTTTACCAGCAATGAGTCGGAGTGGCCGTGATAGCAGCCTTCGAATTTGACAATCTTGTCCCTGCGGGTAAATCCGCGCGCGAGTCGAATTGCACTCATGGTTGCTTCGGTGCCGGAACTGACCATGCGAACCAGTTCTATCGATGGCATAAGCTCGCCGACCATTTTTGCCATTTGAGTTTCTATTTCTGTTGGGGCACCGAAACTCAAACCATTGGCGGCGGTTTCCTGTACGATGCGGATGACGTCCGGATGAGCGTGTCCGGTGATCATCGGGCCCCAGGATCCGACGTAGTCAATGTATTGTTTATTGTCGGAGTCGAACACATAGGCACCCTGCGCCCGGGAGATAAACCGCGGCGTTCCACCGACGCCACGAAAAGCGCGAACAGGTGAGTTAACACCTCCGGGGATATACAACTCAGCGTTTTCAAACAGGGTTTCGGCATCACTCACGGTTGACTCCTTTTTTCAGAATTCTAAATTGGCGATTTTACATCACAATCCCTATAATTGGCCGGATTTATAACGATAGGCCTGAATGATTCGGAAATCCGGGAGACATCAGTATTGCCGGCCTCCTGAAACAGATCGGTAAGGTGATCCGGGAAGACTGAGCTACAGTCAACGTCACGGCCTTGAATAAAACATCGCCGTGAAGAGCGAGATTCCGAATCAGCAATTGCCTGCTAGTGGGGTAGGCGCGGCAAAACTCCATGTCGGAACGGATTTTGCCGATTTTACCGCGGATACGCAGATCTTGACGTTCTAAAGAAGCCGAAAGCCTGGATGTCGACACGAGTTTGCGGTAGTGATTTGAACATTCCGATCCCGTGATTGCAATCGGGATCCGAGACCACATTCCGGAGCGAGAATTAATTAATGAACTCACCAACCTTAAGCAAATTTATCATTGAAAGTGAACGCAATTACCCCACCGCAACCGGCGAGTTCACGTCAATTTTGAATGACATTGCGATCGCCTGTAAGAAACTGTCCGATCTGGTCAATATGGGAGAATTGGCCGGTGTACTGGGTATGGCGGATACCGAAAATGTGCAGGGGGAGCAGCAGAAGAAACTGGATATCATCTCCAACAAAGTGTTTATTGAAAGTATCGAATGGTCGGGTCACTTTGCCGGCATGGCTTCTGAAGAGATGGAAGAAGTCTATCCGATTCCCAAAGAATACCCGCGCGGCCGGTATCTGATTACCTTCGACCCATTGGACGGCTCTTCCAATATCGACGTCAATGTTTCCGTGGGCACCATATTTTCAATATTGAAATGTCCCGATGATGTGGACGAACCGACGGGGGCCGATTTTCTACGCCCCGGCACCGAACAAATCTGTGGCGGATATTGTTTGTATGGCTCTTCCACCATGCTTGTGCTGACAACCGGAAACGGTGTGAACGGATTTACCCTCGATCGCTCAATCGGTGAATTTATCCTGACCGACTGTGATATGAAAATTCCGGAAGACACGCGTGAATTTGCCATCAACATGTCCAATATGCGGCATTGGCAGACACCCATGAAGCGCTATATCGAAGAGCTGCTTGCCGGAAAGGAAGGCCCGCGGGGTCAGGACTACAACATGCGCTGGATAGGCTCCATGGTGGCCGATGTTCACCGTCTTCTCAGCCGTGGCGGAATTTTCGTATACCCCATGGATGCCAAGCTGGAAAAACAGGGCAAAGAGGGCAGGCTCAGACTCTTGTACGAAGCCAGCCCCATGAGTTTTATCGTTGAACAGGCCGGCGGATTGGCAAGCACCGGCACACAACGGATCATGGAGGTCCAACCCTATGAGCTGCACCAGCGCGTACCTGTAATGATGGGTTCCAGGAACGAGATTCAGCGATTGATTGATTACCATTCGGCGTAATTTCAATGCTTACGGAACGGCCGAACATTATCGGCCCTTCCGCAACCGGTTCTTTGCCGGGCTTGTCGGCTTTATACTGACCAGCTCGATATTCGGGCGGCATTCAAAGCATTCATTATTCCGTGTTAATGAATTTCGAGGTCAATCCGACTGATCGTCTGCTGTCCCGATATACTGCGGTTGGCCGGTATTCTCACGGACGCTGAACCACAAATCCCCTTCGGGGCTGACCTTACGTTCTTTACCCATCAGCGCCTGCATGGGTACATGCATCAGTTGCCGGTGACGGTTTCCGATCAGCATGCCGCTTTTGCCGGCCATAGCTGCATGGACGGCGGAACGCGCGCAGGCGTCGCAAAATAGCTGGTCGTTGGCATTGGGTGCGGTTGAACGAATCAAATAGCTGGGCTCGAAGTATTTGATGGAGTGGGGCAGATGAATCTTGTTAAAGTGATCCGAAATACTCTTTTTCAGAAAAAGACCGATATCGCCCAGCTTTTTATTGCCTGACGCGTCTTTTCCGAGATCCTGATGGGAGAAAAACTCTTGTCCCGCACCCTCGGCCACCACGATGACGGCATTATTTCTGCGCCGTAAACGTTGCTCGAGAAGATCGAGAAAGCCGCCCCGGCCATCGAGTTTGAAGGCTACTTCCGGAATCAGACAAAAATTCGCGTTGCCTGAAGCAAGGCAGGCATTGGTCGCGATAAATCCGGCATTGCGGCCCATTAATTTCACCAGGCCTATTCCATGGGGTACACCCCGGGCTTCGGTGCTGGCACAGTTGATTGCTTCACTGGCTTCGGCCACCGCGGTCTCGAACCCGAACGAGCGTGTGACCAGCGGGATATCATTGTCGATGGTTTTGGGTACGCCGATGATTGATTTTCTCAGTTCGCGTTTTTTAACTTCTTCCCAGATTGCGGTTGCGCCGCGCATGGAGCCGTCTCCGCCGATCACAAACAATATATCTATACCCTGCCAAACCAGATTGTCGACCAGTTCGCCGGTGGGAGGTGTTCCGCGGGATGTGCCGAGGATGGTTCCGCCACGGGCTTTAATGTCATAGACATTGGCCGGACTCAATTCCAGCGGTTCCAGTGCATTTTCACCCAATCCCCCGAAGCCGTAGCGGATACCGATAACATCCCTGCAACCGTATATATGCCACAGCTGCATGACAATGCCGCGAATGACCGCATTTAACCCCGGACAAAGGCCTCCACAAGTGACTATGGCTACGCGGGTTTTACCCGGCCGGAAATAGATTTTTCTTCTTGGTCCGGATAGCTCAAGCAGGTCTTGCGAATTTTTGTCTCCGATGATGAGATTCAATGGAACCTTCTCGGCATCGTCCCGAAAACGAAAATATTGTTTATCGCACAAAGGGTTGGGAAATTTACAGGGTCCTAGGTTTTCGATAGCAAAGGTTTCGCTGTTTGGCATCTATCGCGGCTCCGATGTTTTTGATGTAAAGATTATGGACCAGTGAGCTCCGGTTTTCAGGTTTGTCTACGGGAGTTCTGTCGGCAGGATCCGCGTGGTGTTGGCGAGACTTGCATTATTTTTTGAATACCCGTCTTTTGTCACGTTACAATTAAACCCCTGGTCTTAAGAGCCATTATCGATGAAAGATCGCCCTGAGCCTTGGTGGAATAAACCTCTGTCGCAACTCAACCGGGAACAGTGGGAGGCGGTTTGTGACGGATGTGCACGCTGTTGTCTGCAGAAACTTGAAGACAGTGATACAGAGCAAACCTTTTTTACTCGCATCGCCTGTCGGCTGTTGGATCTGCAAACCTGCCGGTGCAGTGATTACGAAAATCGATTTCACAAGGTCGATGACTGTACACAGATTGCGCCACTGAACGAAGCAAAACGCAAATGGCTGCCGAATAGCTGCGCTTATTTGCGACTGATGGATGGGAAGGGACTACCTGTCTGGCATCACTTAGTCTGTGGCAATTCCAATGAGGTGCATTCGGTTGGAGTGTCCGTTCGCGACTGGGCCGTCAGTGAAAATGTTGTGCACGAGCGTCAATATGAAGACATGATTATCGAATTTAACGAAAAGGACGACTTGCTTTCAGGTCGACCGGATTTTCCGGTTACAAATGATAATTTGTCATAAACAGTTCATCTTTCGGATGCAAGTTACCGGAACTCTGTATATCATTAGACTTGGAGCGCCACCGAAAATGATGCTCAGATCGCTACGATCCAGCACAGGGGTGAGACAAGAATCAAAGGCTCTGTGGACTGGATAAATCATCGCCAAGCTGAGATTTCGATTTATCGCACTCTACTGATGGCATCACTTTTGTAGTGAATCTGTCAGGTGATCAGCTCATCAGGCCTGTACGCAAAACTCGGATTCTGCTGCAGGATCGCATGAGCCGGCTTCAGGCAGCGGTCTGTGTCACTTTCGGCAGCATTTGTAACCAGGTACAGCATGGAAAACAACGGAGCAATCAATGACCACAAACGGTTCGACGTCTGATTCGGCTGGCTCGTCCAGCATTGGGCGGGAGCGTCGCGAACGAATAGAAACCACAGTCAACAGCTTGATCGAGGAGCGACAGGAAGTGCTGGTGGCATACGGCAAGCTGGCGGGCCTCAGATCATTCGATGACGAGGATTTCGAGCATGAAGATGATGAGCTGCAGGCGAAAAAGGTGCGTGCCGCTGAGGTAAGAACCTTTTTGCAATTGCTGATGGATTACACCGCCCTGGGTCATTTTGAAATATATCAACGTATTATAGAGGGAAAGGAACGGCGCAGAAACGTCAAGGAAGCGTCTGACCGCGTCTATCCCGGTATTGCGGAAACTACCGATTATCTCGTTGAGTTTAATGATAAATATGATCGATTTGCCGCCACCGACGAGGAGATGCTCACTTTTAAGGAAGATATCTCTAAAGTCGGAGAGGTACTCGCCACCCGAGGAGAGTTGGAAGATGAGATTCTGGCGGCCCTGCAGCGAAAATAATCCATACTCAAAATAACAGCAGTCAGTCTGCGGACAAAGCCATGAACCCCAGACGGGTGCTGCGTGAAGAATCGGTGTACCCGCCAGCCACCATCCGAGAATCCCGGTGGGAAAAATAGTAGCGTCGTCTTCTACTACCCCATTGCCTTAAAGCCTGTTCAAGAATCTTCTATCGTCCATTGAGTCCAACAATCCGGCCCGGGTTAAGGCCCGCGATCGACCGCTATTGATACTTGAATGAAGAAGTGCAACGCAAGTGGCTGATTCGATTCCAATACCAAGCCATTGGAAGCGGTATTTTTCGCTTGCATTAATGGTCAGCCCATGTTGGAATGTGCCGTCAGTCGATTCCGTCATTTGAATCGTTCTTAAGGCTTTCCACCACAATTTACAGCCCTGGCGTAAGCCCGGTCGTTACTGTTATTGGTGGATAGGTAATAACAAAAATGATCTTTCCGCAATTGCTGCGGCAGCATTTGAAATTTTTGCGGAAGCATTGGGTCTGATTTGACTTAAATATGACTTCATCAACAGCAGTTAATTCAAAAGTCCTGGGCGCCAGAAGACTGCGGCAGGATATAGTCTCTCAAAAGGAACTCAGACTGCAGCAACGCATAAAACACAATAACCGCCTGCGTGAAAAACAAATCACCACCCTGGATTATCTCTCCGGTCAATTGCTCAAACCCGATAACCAGGATCAATACCGAAATCAACATAAAATCCTGTCCGGTCTGGTCGAACACCTGGCGGAAGTATTCGAGTTCAACGCCTGCGGGCTTCTGTGGGTAAATGCCAACTGTATGCTTGAGCTTTACCAGGTCACTCCATCGGAATGTGAAGATCGGATACAGGCGGAGCTGGATAGGTTGCGCCAAACCGGCGCGATTGTGCGTGTATTGCAAAACAATAAACCGGCTTTGAAAGAATCATCCGTCTATGGTGAATGGCTGGTGTATCATGCCATCCGAACCGACGATCACGTTCTGGGTCTGTTGGTCGGCGTTCTGCCGGAACAAGGCATGATCGATGGTGTTTTATTAAAAATATTTGACCTGATACTCAGCAGCGCAGCCCGCGATCTCGACCGTTTTGCCAACGAAAACCGGCAGGCTGCGGACAGGCTTTATCGTATCGAACACGATGACATCGAACGCTACGGCGGGCGCCTGAAATTCATTTCAGACCGTGATCGCCTTACCGGGCTTGCAAATCGGGAAAACTTTATCCATCACCTCGGTATTCTGACCGGTGCCGAGGAGCCGAAGCCCCTCGCCGTTGTGAGTTTCGATTTTGATCAGTTTTCCAGAGTGAACGACACATTTGGCTACATGGCAGGAGACCAGGTTTTATCGGAAGCGACACGACGGCTGGAGAACAAACTTGCTGACAGCGAATTTGTCGATCGTCTGGGTGGAGACCGCCATGCAATTCTGCTCGCCAGGATCGGTGAAGATGAGTTCGGACTGATCGCAGAGCTGGGAGAGGACATGGATGATACTCCTGTGGAGTCTGTCGTAAAGGAATTATTGGATGAACTCGGCCGGCATTATTGTCTGGACGATGGGGACGTGGTGCTCAACTGCAGCGCGGGCGTCAGCCGATTCCCGCAAAACGCTGACGATTCACGGGAGTTGTTGATACAGGCACTGCGGGCGAGGACGGCCGCAAGACAGGCCGGCGAGTACAAAGTAGCCTTGTATAAACCTTCCATGCAGGACTCGGGTGCCATCACATGTTTATTGCGCGAACGCGAACTTTCCCATGCACTGCACGACGATCAAATCCGTGTTTGGTATCAACCGAAAATTGATTTAAAAACTGAAGAAATCGTCGGTGCCGAGGCATTGGTCAGATGGCATCACCCGGAAAACGGTATATTGCTCCCCGAATCATTCATCTCACTCGCTGAAGCAACAGGCTTGATACAGGAAATCGGAGAGCGCGTGTTGCGCGAAGCCTGCAAATTGATTGGCCAGGCCGATGATGCCGGATACAAGGATTTTACCGTGTCCGTCAACCTCTCGCCCTCGCAGCTGCAGAGTGAGTCGCTGCTGGAGCAATTTCGAGCGATTCTTGACACTCATAAGGTCGGGCCCGAGCGTATCGAGCTTGAGTTCAATGAACTTGAGGTTGAAAAAGACCACGAGCATATTCTCACTGCCATAGCGGAACTGGCTAAAATGGGATTTCGGATCTCACTGGATAACTTCGGCCGTGGGAAAACATCTCTGGCCACCTTGAGAAGCCTGCCCTTGAAACTGTTGAAGATCGATCAGACCTTTATTCAGGGCCTGCAGGATGAAGATGAAGGGTCAAACGAAGCCATAGTTAACGCACTGGTTTCGATCGGCCGCAATATGAATGTACGGGTTCTTGCCGAAGGTGTCGAATCGGCGGAACAGCTAAAAGGGGCGCAGGATCTCGGCTGCGATCAGGTGCAGGGCTTCTATCTGGCTAAGCCGACCGCTGCGGCGGATTTCGAAGAGCTTCTCAGCGAATGGAAAGCATTATCGGAACTGTCGGATGTCGAATAGATTCAACAGCTGGTACTCTTTCGTAGGAGCGAGGCTTCCTCGCGACCCATATCGTGAGTACAGTGTAGTTTCGCTTGCAGGGCAAGCTCCTACGGATGGAAAAGATTGCTACACAGACAGTCTCTAGGTCATTGCTCTAGCCTTTCCCCCGGAGTTGCAGAATTGCTGCATCGATAGCAAGCCCGATAATGTACAGGCCTGCGACTCGCTCACAGTGCCTTCAATCACATTGCGTTTCCTTTCCACGCCCTTGCTGAATCCCGGCCCGGACGTCAATCTCCAAGGAGTAGGGATGCTATCCGGCTACTGCATCCCCATTAGCGATTGGCGGTATTTGCGGTCAAAGTTATAAAATTGTAGTCTCTTAAGAAAAAATCATTCTATTTTCTATAAAAAATCATTATTTTTCAGTTGATTATTATATATATCTAATACTATGCCTTACTATATATACAAGATTTCACCCGGACCGACCGATTTAGTAAAAAATCTGGAGGCGGTACAGGAGCTTGCATCCTACAGCGACGCGAAAAAGCGAATACGCGAGTTACGCGCTCAAGGGCTTTCGGATAAAGACTCCGTGCTGAAAATGGTTTTCGCCGATAACCGACTTCACGCAGAGGAGCTATTATCCGAAAAGCGGGAGAAGCCCGTATTGCAGGAGTGGGAAAAATAATGTCTCGGTAGTTAGAATATGAACGAAGAAGAGTACCAGCGGGCGTTAAAAAAGTTAGAACCGAATCGTTGCATCTTCGAAAAGGCCGTTTTCACGCGTTACTGCGAATGTCAATATGCAAGTCGCGTCCATCTTGCCGACCGGCAGACTGTTCAGTGCGATAACGCCTTTTGCCGACGTCATTGCGGGAAGTTATTGGCCTTACTGAGAGAAAACAGCAAATTTCTAATGCATCAAATTAATATGGAAGAACCTCTGCCGCATGCCAAAGAGCTGCAAGTTCAAATCGGTGGATTGCTTGGTCTGCATGCAGTGACTTTTCCGGAGATGAAAGTGGAACGTATTCACGATGTGATCAGCACCGTGGACGAAGCGCGTTCCCGGTTCGATCATTTCAGTGAATTGCCCATGGAAGATATCATGCAGTCGATTGCGCATTTCTCCTTCCGCAAACCTAAATCAACACCTGGGTAAATATTAAGCTGCCTCACTTCGCGCTACAATATACTGCTTTGAAAAATAGCGCTTCCATGCTCAGGGCGTTAACATCAAGAGGAACGTAATGCTGACTTATCCCGAAATAGATCCAGTAGCCATTTCCCTGGGCCCGCTGAAGATTCATTGGTACGGCTTGATGTATTTGGTCGGATTTGTCGGTGGCTGGTGGTTGGCCCGATTACGCGCAAAACGACCCGGGTCGGGTTGGAATCCCGAAGAGATAGGGGATTTGGTTTTTTATATCGCCCTGGGCGTGGTACTCGGCGGCCGTCTCGGTTATGTGCTGTTCTATAATTTTTCCGCATTTCTACAGGATCCGGTAATGCTCCTGAAGATCTGGCAGGGAGGTATGTCGTTTCACGGTGGCCTGATCGGGGTACTGATCGCATTTTATCTTTATGGAAGAAAAACCAATCGGACATTTTTCAATGTCGCCGATTTGATTGCCCCCGTTGTGCCCGTCGGGCTGGGTGCCGGCCGCCTCGGAAATTTTATCAACGGAGAGCTTTGGGGGAGAGTAACGGACGTCCCGTGGGGTATGGTCTTTCCTGGAGCCGGTCCATTGCCGAGGCATCCCTCTCAGTTATATCAGTTCGCTCTGGAAGGACCGTTGTTTTTTATCCTTATCTGGCTGTATTCCAAAAAACCGCGGCCGACCATGGCAGTATCGGGATTTTTTCTGACCTACTACGGCATCTACCGGTTTCTTATCGAGTTCGTTCGTCAACCGGATGAGCATATGGGTTTTGTGGCCCTGAACTGGATGACTCAAGGGCAAGTGCTTTCCCTGCCGATGATTGCATTCGGCCTCTTGTTTTTATGGGTCGCTTACCATCGCAAAGACAAAGAAAAGGTATCCTGAAATGCAACAGTATCTCGATTTAATGCGGCATGTCATGGATAAAGGTATCGACAAATCCGATCGTACAGGCACCGGGACGCGGTCGGTATTCGGCTATCAGATGCGGTTTGATCTGCAGGATGGCTTTCCCTTACTGACGACAAAAAAACTCCACCTGCGTTCAATCATCCACGAGTTGCTTTGGTTTCTGCAAGGGGATACCAATATTGCCTACCTCAAAGAAAACGGTGTCAGTATCTGGGATGAATGGGCCGATGAAAACGGTAATCTGGGTCCGGTTTACGGTCATCAATGGCGTTCCTGGGATGGCGCGGATGGAAAAACCGTCGATCAGATTAGTCACGCCTTAAAACGGATTCGGGAAAATCCCGATTCCCGCAGGATTATCGTCAGCGCCTGGAATGTTGCCGAGATCGACAAAATGGCTTTACCGCCCTGCCATGCGTTCTTTCAGTTCTATGTGGCAGGTGGAAAACTTTCCTGTCAGCTCTATCAGCGAAGCGCGGACATCTTTCTCGGGGTTCCATTCAATATCGCTTCCTACAGTCTGTTGACCATGATGATGGCGCAGGTATCGAAGCTGCAATATGGCGATTTTGTCCACACCCTGGGAGATGCGCATCTGTATTCCAATCACTTTAAACAGGTAGAAAAACAGTTACATCGCCAACCAGGACCTCTGCCAAAAATGAAGATTAATCCGCAAGTAACTGATATTTTTAAATTTACTTATGATGATTTCACACTCGAAGACTACCGGGCACAATCGCATATACCGGCGCCGGTCGCGGTATGAAACTTTGTATGATCATGGCCATGGACAAGAATCGACTGATCGGTGCGCAGGGTGGATTGCCTTGGCACTTACCTGCGGAGTTGCAGTATTTTAAGCAAGTCACCATGGGAAAACCGCTGATTATGGGACGCAAGACCCATGACTCGATCGGCAGACCGCTGCCGGGTAGAACGAATATTGTGGTCACCCGCCAGTCGGATTGGACAAAAACGGGTATATACGTGGCGAGTGATCTTGAGCGGGCGATCGAACTTGCGCAGCACCATCTCGATACATCCCGTGAGGTAATGATTATCGGGGGAGCGAGCCTGTGCCGGGAAGCCATGCCTCGGGTGGAAAAACTCTATTTGACGGAAATCGATCATGTCTTTGAGGGTGATGTTTGGCTGGACAGCTATAACCCCGAACACTGGCGCGAGATCAGCTCCCGCACCGTCGCGGCCGGGGACGGGCAGGCTTATGCGTATACCTGCCGAGTCTTAGAGCGTATTATTATCAATAAGTTATAAAATATTATTAAAGTAATTTTTCTATGTATATCTGGCCGGAAACTGAGCCGTTTCGCACTTTATTCTTCGGAATTTACCGGACTCCAGTTCATAGGCCGTTAAACATCCGCCCCAGACACATCCTGAGTCGAGCCCTATGACATTGGGGTTATTGGTTTCGCCCAAAGTTGACCAATGACCAAAGAGAATCTTCAAGTCACGGTTTTTACGATCAGACAGGGTGTACCAGGGAACAAGATTCTCCGACTGGGTTCCCGGCGCGCCCTTGTGTTGAAAATCCAGCTTGCCGTTCGCCTTGCAGAACCGCATCCGAGTAAAGCAGTTAACGGCAAAGCGAATGCGCTTTTCCGCGCTGCGGCCAGATTTCCATTTTGCCGGCTTATTGCCATACATAAAGCTGAATAGCGACTGGTAGTCCGGGCTTTGCAGAAATTGTTCTACAAATCTGGCCTCGGCTTCGGCGGTTTCCAGATCCCAGGCCGGATGCAGGCCTGCATGACAAAGCACATGCGGGCCGTCTGGCTCGTGTACCAGTAACGGCCTGTTGCGCAGCCATTCGATCAGCTCACCGGCATCAGGTGCATCCAGAACGTCCTGCACAGTGTCCTTAGCGCCGAGCTTCCTGTGTCCCGTGTATACTGCCAGCAGATGTAAGTCGTGATTGCCTAAAACACAAGTGGCCGAATCGCCCAGATCCCGAACAAATCTGAGTACTGACAAGGAATCCGGACCACGGTTGACCAAATCGCCTACAAGCCAGAGCTTATCCTTTGCGGGGTCAAACTCCAAGGTATCGAGCAACCGGATCAATGGCTTAAAGCAACCCTGAATATCACCTAGTACGTAGGTAGGCATTTTCTGAACACTCTGCGGGAACGGGATTCAAGCATGAATTGAAGTAGGTCTGAGGGGGGCTTCTAGTGTAGTGTTCGAGGAGTTGTCAGAAGAAAATCCGGAATTTGTGCATCGAATTCAATACCGTCGTCAGTAATCATCTGATAACTGCCTCCCATTGTACCCATCGGCGTTTCCAGCATGGTGCCGCTGGTGTACTGAAATCCTTCTCCCGGCTTCAGATGCGGCGTTTCACCTACCACGCCATCGCCTTTAACTTCCTGCACTTTACCGTTGTCGTCGGTGATGATCCAATGCCGGGTCATCAGACGCGCGGGAACCTCACCGATATTTCTGATGGTGACGGTATAAGCGAATACATACCGGTTTTCCTCAGGCTCGGATTCCGACTCCATGTAATGGGTGTCGACTTCGACCTCGATTCCTTCGCCATATTCTGTTTGCACGGTGTGATACTCCGTTTTTCTCTAGCGTTTATAGTATCAGTTGCAGTAAAAAGCTGAAAACAATTCCATCCAGGGGCCGTTCTCAATCACCCGGTGTGTGTGAACGGCCAAAGGCATCAACTACGGCTTATCCGGCAGCAATTCCGAAAGCGATATAAACTGCTCGACACTGATATTTTCGGCGCGCAGGGAGGGAGAAACCCCCAGGCTTTCCATATCCTTCTCTGTCAGCAGACCGCGCAGATTGTTCCGGAGCGTTTTCCGGCGTTGACTAAAAGCCGCTGTAACGAGCTTAGCTAATTTTCCCCTATCGTGCTTTGGAATATCCGCTTCGGCCTTGGGCCTCAGCCTTACTACGGCGGATTCGACCTTCGGGGGCGGCCTGAAAGCGCCGGGAGGTACCAAAATCAGCTTTTCGACCAGGCAATAACACTGGACCATCACCGATAAGCGGCCGTAAGCTTTGCCGTGCGGGTGCGAGGCAATCCGCTCTACCACCTCATTTTGCAGCATAAAATGCATATCCTGAATCAGATGCCGGTATTTGAGCAGATGGAACACTAAGGGGGTGGAGATATTGTAAGGAAGATTGCCCACAATCCGCTGACACTCTCCGAATTCGGAAAAATCGGTGGTCAATGCATCCTGGCTGAGCAGCCTGAGCCTGCCGAATTCGCGCGATTTTTCCTCAAGAACATCGATTAAATCCCGGTCCAGCTCTACGGCACTAATCGCTCCGCAGTGTTGTAATAAAGGGAAAGTCAATGCTCCTAAACCCGGGCCGATTTCAATCAGGTTTTCGCCCTGCCGCGGATTGATGGCGGCTACAATGCGCCGGATGATATGGGGATCCTGGAGGAAGTTTTGGCCGAACCTTTTTCTGGCCCTGTGTACAGGTGACTTACCCAGTCTCTTTTTTGCATCAGGCATTAGGCGGATCCAGAGACGGATCGCTCTGACCGGAATCGTCGATGACGCCTCGCCAGCCTGATGATATTCAAAGCGACGAATGACATGGCCACCAGAAGGATGGTGTTGAACAGGATTGTGATGCCGATGACTAAGGCCGCGAGAATCAGCAATTCATAGCGTTCATAGCCTTGCTTCTCAAGCAGCAAATCATGGCATAACCAAACGGAGGCCAAATAGCCGGCGATCGCCAGCGACAGGCCGATGGCTGCTGTATACCCGTCAATAGAGGCATGATTGCTGAGCACATCGACATTTACACTGATCAGCGCCCCAACCGCCGTGGCAAACGCATAGATAAAGTAGTGGCCATATCCCCAGATAAACGCTTTGGTCTCATCACCAAGCTCATCTTCTACCGGATCATCGAAATAAAGCCACCACATGGAAAACAAAAGTAACACTGTGCTGATGACCAGAGCCATCATATCCGTAGAAAAGTGTTCTATGGCTTTCTCGAATGCGTAAACGGCGGCCAGCATCGATTCTCCCAAAACGATGATGGTAAGCAACCCCAAACGCTCTTCGATATGACTAAAATGATATTTCGTGTTTTTGCCTTTATCCGTTGAGTGTTCTGCAATATAGGGCACGACCAATTCAAACAAAACAAGAGCAATGAAGAGGTACCAGCTCTGAAAATATAATACGGCCAGTGACCAGCTTAATTGAACGAGACTCACCCCAATTGCGTAGCGTAAAGCAACCGGGCGGGAACCGGGATCATCGTAAGCAACCTTGAACCAGATAAGGATATAGGGTACACGCATGATGACGTATCCAATCATCATGATCAAAAAATTGTCGTTCGAAAAAGCAGGCTCAACGGCTACGGCGATGATGATGACCCCGATCATCTGCGCGAAAGACGCTAAACGAAACTGAGCGTCATCGGTGTCATACCCGGAGGCAAACCAGGTATAAGTGTTCCATGGCCACCAGATGCAGAAAAAAATAAAAAAATACATCCAGATGGCATGACCCACGTGATGCCAGGCTGAAAGTGCATGATGAAGTTCAGCGGCAAGGCTTGCAATCGCAACGACATAGATTAAATCGTAAAAAAGCTCAAGAGGGGTTGCTGCTCGATGCGGTTCATCGATATCCCGGGCGACGATTGAATTAATCAACACGGACCGGTGTGAATTATCTGTGCTCATCGGTTTCGATATTTCTTTGTATTAGTGCGTGTCCTCAAACCCGTAAAACAGGGCAAACAACACCGGTATGACAATCAAGGTTAACACGGTGGCAAACCCCAGACCAAACATAATAGTGACGGCCATAGGCTTGAAAAATACATCCCCCAGCAGAGGCAGCATGCCGAGTATGGTGGTTACGGCTGCCATGGAGACGGGGCGTAAGCGGCTGACGGCAGCCTCGGTAATCGCTTTAAGCCAGGGCTGACTCTGCTCTTCTCTCAGGCGTTTAATTTCCTCGACCAGAACAATACCGTTTTTCAGTTGCATGCCGATCAGGCTAAGCAATGCCAGCAGAGCCATAAAGCTAAAGGGCGAATCGGTTAGTAACAGACCGACGGTCACGCCTATGATGGATAATGGTACCGTGATCCAGACGACGAGAGTCTGCTTGGCGGAGCGGAAGAGCAAAACCGTAAGCACGATCATGACCAGAACACCCAAAGGCACATAGGTAAATACTGCAACATTGGCATTCTGCTGTGCTTCGTATTCGCCCCCCCATTGAAGTTCATAACCGACGGGTAGATCAACAGCTTCAACTTTGCCTCTGATCTGCGTGTGCAGCGTGGCTGGTGTAAGCCCGTCAACCGGATCGGCAAGAACCGAGAGTGTTCGCTTGCGATCCCGGCGTTTGATCAGTGGGTCTTCCCAACGCAGATTCACGGCTTTCATCACCTGGCCTATGTTCAGATAGGCATTCTTGGCCGGGCTATAGACTTGAATATCTTCAATCTGGCTGATGGAACTGCGTTCCTGCTGAGGCGGGCGCACAACAATCGGCAGCAACCTGCTGCCGTCCCGGTACAGACCCGCGGTTTCCCCGCTGACATTGATGCCCAGCGCCAGATCGAAGTCGCGTTTACTGATCCCCAGACGCCGGCCTTCCGCTTCGTTATATACCGGGCGCAACAGCTTGGTGCGCTCGCGCCAGTCATGGCGGACGTTGATGGCATTGGGTTCAGCCTCGAAAATGGCGATGATTTGCCGACCGAGATCACGCAGTACATTCGGCTCCGGACCGATGATACGTGCCTCGATTTTCGCTTTGGTGCTTGGCCCCAGTTCAAAGCGCTGAAATTTGCTGAAAGCCTGTGGATAACCGGTTTGAAGCATTTCTTTCACGGCATCCATGGTTGGCTGAACCTGTTCGAATTCACTCACCCGGACGATCAACTGGGCGTAGCTGGGATAACTGAACTCGGGCTGATACGTCAGCATAAATCGTTCGGCTCCCCGGCCAAGTGTGGCAGTGACCTGTACTACCTCTGGTAATTGGAGTACCTGCTGTTCTATGGTTTGTATGTCTTTATCCACAGCCCGAATATCACTGCCCTGCGGCAGCCAGTACTCCACCGTAAACATGGGCAGTGAACTTGCCGGGAAAAATGCCTGTTTTACCTGACCGAAACCCATGATCGCGGCAATCAATGCCCCGATCATAACCGCAACAGTGGTCCACCGGAAATGCAACACCATATGCAGAAGACCTTTGTAGATTCGATAGACTATACCCTGATACGGATCGATTTCGTCATTCTGCCCGGCAGCCGTTGATTCCTTGAACAGCAAATAACAAAAGAATGGCGTGACGGTTATCGCCAGGATCCAGCTGATGAACAGTGAAATCAACAGCACCCAGAACAGGCTGCCGGTAAACTCGCCGCTGGCGTCGGGTGACAGGCCGATCGGTGCGAATGCGGTAATCGCAATTACGGTCGCGCCCAAAAGTGGCCAACGCGTGTGACCGACAATTGATCGGGCTGCCTCCATACGGCTCAGGCCGCGCTTCAGCCCGATCATAATGCCTTCTGTCACCACGATTGCATTATCCACCAACATGCCGAGGGCGATGATCAGCGCACCGAGTGATATTCTGTGTAACTCGATACCATAAATCCGCATCAGGATAAATGTGCCGAGAATGGTCAAGAGCAGGACGCCGCTCATCAAAAGACCCGGACGCAGTCCCATAGTGAAGAGCAACACTACAATGACGATCACCACGGCCTGGATCAGGCTGATTAAAAAATCATTGACCGAGGCTTCAACCTGCGCGGGTTGATCGTAGACAGTATCGGTTACTATGCCTATGGGCCGCTCACTGTCCAGTTCCGCCAGACGTTGCCTGACGGCTTTGCCGACCTGAACCACATTGACGCCTTCTGAAAATGAAACGCCGAGCGTGAGCGCAGGCTGACCGTTATAGTGGTACAAATGTGACGGCGGATCGGCAAAGCCCTTGCTGATCCTGGCTATGTCCTGAAGGTAAACCAGCTGCCCGCCGACACTGCCGACCAGCAGATTAGCTAATCCGGCAAATCCGGGCGTTTCATCGGTTTGACTGCTGATGCGGATATACTCGCTGCCCACGCGGACTTTACCCGCATCGCTGACCAGGTTCTGGGTTCTCAACAAACCCTGTATATCGGCGAGGGAGAACCCGCTTGCAGCCAGCTTTGCTCGATCGACTTCAATAAAGATCTGCTCCAGTCTGCGTCCGCCTATGACAACCTTGCTGACGCCATTTACCAGGACCAGTTCTCTGCGCAGAAAGTCGGCATAGTCGGCCAGCTCGTCAAAACCATAGCCTTCGCCTGTGACCGCGAAAAACATACCGTACACGTCACCGAAATCGTCGATGATTTGCGGCTCTTCGACCCCGGGCGGAAGCAGCGGTCGCAAATCGGTTATTTTCCGCCGCATTTCATCCCAGATTTGCGCCAGTTCCCGCTTGCGATAAGTACTTTTCATCTCGACCATAATCTGGGTGAGTCCGGCACTTGAGGTCGACGTGACGTTATCCAGGGCGGGCAATTGTTGAAGCGCATTTTCCAGCGGCAGCGTCAATTCTTCTTCGACTTCCTGGGCGGATGCGCCCGGATAACTCACCAGAATCATCGCTTGCTTGATGGTAAAAGCAGGGTCTTCGAGGCGGCCCAGTTGAGTGAAGGAAAGCACGCCGCCGCCGACCAGCAGCAGAATCACCATCCAGGTAATCGTTTTATTGCGAATCGAGTATTCGGTGACGCTCATAGTGGCGAAGTTTATAGCCCACGCTGCTTAACCAGCGGCTTGACCCACATACCTTCACGTACGTAGCCCACGCCGGCGGCGATAATATGGCTTTGCGGATCAATTCCGCCGGTAATTTGCACCTGCTCCCCTTCGATACGTCCAACCGTCACTTCGACTTTATGGGCCCGCATATTTTCGTCAACCGACCATAACCATTGTTTGTCGTTCTCGGAGAAGACTGCTTCCACCGGGGCGAATATGGACCGATCGGAACGGTCGGCCAGGAACTCGGAAAAATCGAGGTGAATTGTGGCGGTCATGCCGGGCAGTGCCACAAACCCGGTGATTCTATCCAGAGAGAACAGGGCGGAATAATTTCGCGTAATTGGGTCCGGAATGGATTCATGCTCCTTGTAGCAGGCTTTAAATTGCTTGTCCGGATGTGTGGCAAAGCTCACCCGGCCACAGAAATTTTGAATCACAGTGGGGTCTTCAACCCTGCGTAACCGGGCGAGTACGGTTTCGGGTACGCTGAATCGGATGGCCAATTCATCGTCCTGACGCAATTGAATAAGAGGCTCTTGTGCCCGCACGGATTGGAAGTTTTCGATATTGATCCGCGCCACTGTCCCATCAAACGGGGCCTTGAGTTCGCTGTAAACAAGGTTATCGCGAGCCTGCTGCAAAGCGGCCCTGGCAGTTTTGAGTTCCGCATTGGCCTGGTCAAAATTCAGTTTGCTGGAAAGGTTTTGTTTGACCAGCTTACTTGCGCGCTCTTGTTGGGTTTTGGCGAGATCGAAGCGTGCCCGGCGTTCGGCAACGATGTTGTCGAAATCCTTGGGGTCTAAGCGCGCCAGTATATCACCGGTTTTTACCCTCAGCCCCGGAGTTGCCGGAAGCTCGATCAATTGTCCGCTGACGCGGAAGGCAAGATCCGCTTTTTGCGATGCCTCAAGAGTGCCTGGGTAAGTTCGCTGCAGACTCACGCCATTTTGAGCCAGCTGAACGATTTTTGCCGGACGGGCTTGTGGTTCAGATTCCTGTGGTTCCGGGTTATCCTTATCAGTGCAGGCTGCCACCGTAACGGTGGATCCTATTGCAAAGCACAATATACGGGCATATGGGAGAATCATTGAATACACTCACACCATCGGTTTGAAATCATCTTCAGCTTGAGTGTACAACAATTTGCCTGGTACTTGCCCGACAAACTCGCCGAGTGTTTACCGGTCCAATCGTCGAAGGCTCTGAGACCACCAGACTACCCTGTCACTACATGAGTTGTTTCCAAAATACACGCTTGACAGTTTGAGGGGAGTTACCGACTTTTTCCTTGCCCACGTAGATTTCAACGGCGTCTTTATTGGGGGGGAAAGCTAAAATAGGCGAGCTGGGTATTCCGAGCGTGCCGATTTCAGTCGATCGGTGATTTTTCGTTAGAGCCGATTCGTCTATAGGCGCATCGGAGGAGGGAGTTGCATCGGACAGGTTTATCACATAATAGCGGGATGTACTGCTTGTTACAGTGCACCCGGTGCTATCGGTGCTGACAGCCGGTTCGTAGCTGGTAAATCTTAGTTTGTTTTCATAGATGATAGGCGGGCTCAGGCTTTTTTCTCCTGGCTTGAGTTTGAGTTTCCAGCCGTTTTTCGTTGCCAGCGCCGCTCGTTCAGCCGTCTTGTCGCTCCCTTCCATCACTAAATTATCAGTGGCATCGTACAAATCCG
This sequence comes from Granulosicoccaceae bacterium, assembly GCA_965222695.1. Classification (GTDB taxonomy): domain Bacteria; phylum Pseudomonadota; class Gammaproteobacteria; order Granulosicoccales; family Granulosicoccaceae; genus UBA7957. The sequence continues at coordinate 442,960 of OZ244967.1, forward strand.
TAAGGCTCAATGCATTGTTCAGCGGTGAATCTACCGGATCTCGGATCATCAGCATCCAGTCCTGGGTAGATGTGTTCAGAGGGTCGGTGCGATTCCCCGATCCCAGTGTTATAGCCAGGTATTTCTGACCTTGTTGCCTCATCAGTGCGACGGCGGGAGGATAGAAGAACTGGCGTCGTGCCGAGGAGCCAAAGTCAGCGATTTTCGTCACCGAGGGGGCATTGTCAAAATTGACGGTGGGTTGACCGCTTGCATTATTGGATTCGGAAAATGCGACACGCCAGACTTGCCCGCCCATATCACCGAAATAGAGACGGTCCGCATAGCCGTTACCGTTTGTGTCTATAACGGAAATATCCGACGCAATACTGTAGATCATGCTCGCGGAATTGTAGTGCGCGGCACCGGCGCCTACCGACCAGAGTAAATTTCCAGTATCCGCTTCAATGACATAAACTCTGTTACCGCTGCCCGCTGAGCGAGCCGTTTTCGTATCTTCCGTGACATCGTACCCTCCACCGACGATCAGGACTTTTTTTGCGGGGCCGTCTTTCACGGTGGTCAGTATCATTTTTGACCAGGTTTGCGCCATTTCCAAATAGCCTGATGTGACGCCCCCGAAGATCTGCCATTTCAGTATAGGTGAAGCGGGGTTGCTGACATCCAACGCGTAGTAGTTTTGTCCGCCGCGGCGCATGCCGAAAAACAATAATACCTTTTCACCGTTATTGACGAGATTGTCATCGTTGCTGTCCTCATGCCAGCGCGTGATCGTACCGTCGAGGCCGTAGATGTGGTCGCCGGCTGTCGGAGAAGCGCTTAGAAGCGGTAAGTTGACCAAGAGTTCTTTGGGCATAAAAGCCCACAGTTCATCTCCGCCGGAATGTACACCTGTCGTTGTCGGAACAGTGGCATCGATGGCGTGGAGTAAGCCCTGATTGGTCATACCGTAGACGACCGTCTTAGTCGCGTAGCGAACGACCACGGGCTTGGTGTGCAGCGGATCGCCCATCGGCGCTGTTTGTAGCCAGTCCAGGGCATTTACCCTCTCTGCATCGCTTCCCGCACCCAGCATGGCGTTTGAGATATTGGAATTTGTACTATCCAGAGCGTTGCCGGGTATGTTCAGATCAGGGCTTGCAGCGACAGAGGTGTAAAGTGATCTTGCGGCACTCATCTGCTCATTGGCACCCCCCGATTCTGTGTCGTTGCCATCGGCTGAAGCCGACCAAAAACTTTGGGCGGTATCGGTAAACACAGCTCCATCGGCAGTAGTAATTACAGCATCATTTCCATTGGTGTCCTCCAGACCCGAATCACCAAAAAAATAGCCTTTGATATTTCCGTTCCAGGCGCGGTTTGAGGAGGGTTTGAATAAAGAGAGGTAAGCGCGATTGTCTGTCGACCAATTACTTGCCGAACTGATATCGACTGATATTTCAGCGTAGGATTCCGATTCTATGTCGGGAGGGACATAGGACTCGGCAATCACTTTATCGATAAGATCGACAATGCCGGTCGTGTCGCTGGGACTGAAATTTCCCTCGACGTAACGTCTGGGCGTCGCTGCGGCGCCGTCCGGATCGTTGGTGTTGAATTCTACCGTACCGGAAAAATCCCCCCCGACCGAGGCGATTGCCGCCGCCGCCTCGCTTGCACTGGGCGCATAGGGAACGTGCAGAATGGTAAACTGCGCTTTCAAGCCACCGGGTAAAACGCTCCCGTCTTTAAGCGCGTCATATTCGCCGAACATGGGATAGACCGAAGCCGGTATGTGGTCAGTACCTTCAGCAACCAACGATGAACAACAGCTGCCGGTAATATCCCGGCCGGCGTCAGAAAACAAGACAAATTGCACGTTTTCGGCGTCGGTGATATCCAACGCATTGCCGGAATCGTATACATCATCCAGGCGCATCCTCGATAATATGGCCGGTATATGGTCTTCTGTATAGGAAGATTGCACCGTACCACCTGTTCCGTAGGCCCGATTCCAGCCTGTTGCGGCTGTCTTATCGTTGGTAAAGGGAACCGTAACATGATAATCATGAATCGGCGGAATCGCTATGCCGTCAGTCCCAAACTGTACCACAGCGACCTTCGCTTCCGGCATGCTGTTGAGCACTCTCTCGATGGTGGCATTGATGGTGTCCCGGCTCTGATTGAATTCAATTTCGGACATGGAGCCGGAGTTGTCAACAATAAAGACAAATCTGTAACTGGGTACGGATCCGCAGGATTTTTGTTTATAGCTGTCGATATCGTCCGCAAAAAGGCTAGCGGGCTGAACGATTAAGAATACAAGTGCGAGCTTGAAAGCGTGCAGACAGGCGGAACTCAATCCGGTAAAAAATACCTGCATTTCAATCAATTTCCCAGTGCGTCACAACAAATAAATCAATACAGCAGTCAGTCCAAGGACATGTTTTTCTTTCCCTTATAGAGGTGATTTATCGGCTATGACGTGGATTTTTTGAATAAAGGCTTTTCGGAAACTGGCGATTGTCGATTCGGGTGCACCTTATTGCAATCGCGCCAATGCAACCCAGGACTAGGCTGTGAAGCGATCACTGCGGCTATAGATGCGGGAAACCTGAATGTTTACAAGTAATTAGAATTAATTGAGGATTCTGTCAGGGTGTTCATTTCACTGAATCTCCCCTTGGTAACTCTAATATGTAGCTTTTTGCAACGATTGTTGGCGGATGGCGTAAAGGTTTGTGGCTCGCCTTATTTTTCCGCGTCTGAAAGTTCCACAGCTGATTGAAGCGCCGCTCTGAGGCTGCCCGGATCGATATTGCCGCTGCCGGCCAGTTCCAGAGCTGTACCATGATCCACGGAAGTTCGAACGATCGGCAGTCCGAGGGTGATATTTACCGACTTGCCAAAGCCCGCATACTTCAAGACCGGTAACCCCTGGTCATGATACATCGCCAGTACCGCATCCGCAGTCGCAAGGTGCTGCGGTGTGAATAAGGTATCCGCCGGGAGGGGGCCGATAAGCCGTAAGCCCGATCGGTTCAGTTCCTTAATCACGGGGATGAGGATCTCGATTTCCTCCCGCCCCATATGACCGCCTTCGCCGGCGTGGGGGTTCAGTCCGCAAACAAGAATTTCAGGCTGATCCAGATTGAATTTTTCCCGTAATTCCTTGTCCAGTATGCCAATCACTTTGTGCAGCAGGGGTTTGGTAATGGATTGTGCGACTCTGGACAGGGGCAGGTGCGTGGTCGCTAAAGCGACGCGAAAATCTCCGGCGGCCAACATCATAAGCGGATAGGACTGAGTCTTTCGGGCCAGATATTCCGTGTGGCCGGAAAATTTGATACCCGCATCATTGATTACACCTTTGTGAACAGGACCGGTGCACATAGCGTGAAAGATTCCAGAAAGACAACCCTGTACCGCGAAATCGAGTTGTCTTAAGACATAACTTGCGTTATCGGGATTCGGTACGCCGGCTTCGACGCTTACCGCCAGATCCATGCCGGCCAGTATGATTTCATTTTTTTTTGCCGGTTTCCGGTCATCGACAGAAAACGGGCGTATCTTGAGTCTTGAATTGAGTTGTTCGGCACGTGACCGTAACAGCGATTCGTTTCCGGCCGTAATAATCTGGGTATTTTCCAACGGACGGCGCGCCACCATAATGGCCAGATCCGGCCCGATACCGGCAGGTTCTCCGCTGGTTAATACGACTCTGCGCGGCCTGGTCATTAACCTGCTTTTCTGATTTCTACATAAGCTTCGCTGCGCAGGCGCCGCAGCCAAAGATCGTATTCGGTGTCCGCGCGGGTTTTACGAAGCGTGTTTTCCGCCTCTGAACGCCGGCTTTCAATGGTTGGATTATAATTTCGCCGTTCCAGGGGTTCTACAATATGCCAACCGAAACTGGTGCGGAACGGTTCGCTGATCTGGCCGAGCGGCGTGTTCGCAGCGACTTTTTCAAACTCCGACACCATTTCTCCCGGTCTGTACCAAGGAAGCTCGCCCCCGCTTGCCGCACTGCTTTTGTCTTCGGAAAGGGATTTTGCCAATTCGGAAAAGGATTCACCTTCAATGATTCGCTGCCGGATTTGTTGCAGTTTAGCGCGGCTTGCATCATCGTTACCGGAGTCGGAATCTTTCAGCAGAATATGCCTGGTGCGTGTCTCGGTCGCTATAAAAGTCTCAGCGTCCTTGATTTGCTGTACTTTCAACAGATGAAACCCATTCGGGCTTCGCAGAGGAGGTGTGATTTGCCCTGGGCCGAGCGTTTCTATGGCTTCTGCAAAGAGTTCCGGCAGTTCCTGCGATCGCCGCCAGCCGATCGAGCCGCCATCCAAGGCTCTTGCGCCGTCAGAATGAGTCGCGGCAAGCTGGGCGAAATCTTCCCCGGCATCCAATGCGGTTTGGATTTCCGTAATTTTCGTTCTCGCCTGTTGAATTTGCTCGGCGTTCGCACCTTCGGGTACGCCGATTAAAATGTGTTGCAGTTTGTAATTGGACCGCTGGATCTGATCGTCTTCATTGCGTTTTAAATAAGCATCGATTTCGCGCGGAGAGACAGTCACTTTCGAATCGATTTCTCGATTCCTCAAACGGGAGATCGTCAATTCCTCACGAATATTATTGCGGAACACCTGGTAGTCTATGCCTTCCCGGCGCAGTACCTGACGAAAGGCGGATAAATCCATGTTATTGTTTCGCGCAATTGAGGTGATCGTCCTGTTCAGTGTGTCTTCATCCACGGTGATCCCCAAGGCATCGGCGCGCTGCAGCTGCACCTTGTTTTGAATCAGGCGTTCCAGAATCCTTTGCAGCAAGACTTCCTGGCGCGGCAGGCGTTGACCGGATTCAGCGGCCTGGCGTTGCAGCGATACCGTCTCACGATCGAGTTCACTCTGCAAAATCACGTCATTATTGACCACAGCGACGATGCGGTCGATAAGTACTTCGTCCGCCATTGGCTTTTGGCCGAACGATAACAGCAAAAAAGCAGCGGTAGTAAGGATTATTTTCATCTGTATTTATCCGAATAGCCGAGCACCCCGCTGGCCAGCAGTTCACCGACATTATCGCCGACCGGTGCCAATCCTTTGAGAATCAACTCGACAAAATAGTTCGTTTCATGATCCAGCCCGTTATCCGAAATATAACGGCGCGTCGCAAAACGAAATGCCCAGCAACAACTTTCATATTCCAGGCCCACCGTGGTTTCTATACTCTTATTGCTATCGAGGGAGTAGTTCCATCGCCCGCTGGCTTTCCAGCGTTTGCTTATGGGCCAGAAGGCGGAGAAATCCACCTGCTCGGTTTTGTCCTTAATGCGACGGTGAGCCATGTTGAAAAGCTGGCTTTCATTCGCTCTGTAGCTGAACTGAACCGAGCTTCGTATCGTGTTCGAAGTATAAGGGTCCCACTGAATATTTGACTTTACAACCCAGTCATTTTTCAGCTCGGCGGAGACTTCCCCGACTATATCGGAACTGCCGCGCCTCTCGGGCGGGAGATCCTCCAGAAAAACGCGCCGGTCGTCGAAATAGATAATCTGACCGATACTGGCACGCAGCTGTTCGCGGCCGCTTGGCCCATCGATAAACCGTGTGGTAATCGCGGTGGACAATTGATTGGCATCAGCGATTCGGTCCGCTCCGGAGAAGCGATTTTCACGGAATAGCTGGGAGATATTGAAATCCAGTTCGCCACTGTCAAAGACCGGAATATCATTTTGATTTTTAAAGGGCGTGTGCAGATAAAAAATCCTGGGCTCAAATGTTTGAACCGATCCTTTTGAACCGATCCTCCGATCGAAAAACAGACCTCCGTCCAGGGAACCGTAAGGCAGGCTGCGCTCGATACTGGATTCACTGACTTCTTCATTATCAGTGGATGAAATATTTTGCAACTGGTAGTTGGTAAAATGCCAGCCGGCAGTAGGTGTAAAAAACCAAAAGTCGCTGTTTAGGGGGAGCGACAGGCTGGGATTGACATTAACCCTTGAACCGGTGACCGAATCCTCCCGATCAAAGTAAACGGCCTCCGACCTTAATCCCGCTTTCACACCGTAGCGCGCCACCGGCAGTGATGCGTTCCAGCTGATTTGAGGTAATCGCAGATAAGGTCTTTTCGCCGCCGGTATTTCCTTGTCAACCGTCTGGTAGCTCTGCAGCCGTACCAGAAAATCATTGACTCTGTCGCGAAAACGGATTTCGGCACGGCGATCCAGATGAGTAATGCTGGCAATGTTGAGACTGTCTCCGAAATCATTGAAGTAATCCTTATCGGTGACAAAACTGGCGTCGATCAGTGTGAGCCACCGTTCGGTCAGATTCCCTCTGTGCCGGAATCGAGTAAATCGCCGGAGATCGCCTGAGTCTTTATCGTTCAGATACTCGGTATTCAGACGCCAGTCACCGACAGGGTTTTTATAACGGAATTCTCCCTGAATCTGTGTTCCCCAGATCGACATATAACGCGGTGTTATGGTGGCATCCAGATTCGGTGCAATATTCCAATACCATGGAATCAAGAGTTCAAATCCCGTATTGTCTGCCTGCCTGAAACTCGGCGCCAGAAAACCGGTTTTGCGTTTATCGTTAATGGGAAAACTGAATGCGGGAGCGTACAAAATGGGAACTCCACGGAACCGTAGCGTAATGTTTTTCGCCGTTCCTATACCTTCAACGGAATCCAGACGGATTTTACTCGCTTTGATATTCCACGCCTCCTCCCCTGGCGGGCAGGTTGAGTAGGTTGCGTCCCACAGTTTAACTCTGGCTTTTTTATCCCTGACCAGCTTTGATGCCCGCCCCTGAGCGATCCGGCCATCCAACGTCAGCACGTAGCTCGATTCGCCCGATCTGAATGTATTGTTATTGATGTCTACTGTCGCTTCCTTGCTTTGCAATTTAAAATCCGGCGTTGAGTAACTCAGTTCACCGTCTATGGTAACCATCCCGGTATTCTTGTCGTATTGTGCATTGTCGGCACGGATCTGCCTGTCCTGGTAATTGATCAGGGTTGAGCCGTCCAGCATCACTTTGCCGTCATCCGCCCGCACAGCGTCTGCACTGGCATCGACCGAGTTGTCGACCGGGATTCGCTCTGTCATAGGCTGGCCTGGACCGGTTATAAAGCCCGGACAAAGCGGATCCGCCGCAAAAGTGATTGATGGCAGCCCAGCACATAGAGAAAACAGGATCATCGGAAACGGTTGTTTCCTGATCCTGTTGAAGAGGTGTATTCGATTGTTCAAGTGCCTTGTAATTCGCCGGACAAAAAATGCTAAAGGATAGCGGTGTTTGTGAACAAACTGAAGTATCAGTCAGTCACTCACCTGAAACTTTTCAACACGCACTATTATAGTTTGTTATATCCATAGCTGAATCGTCGATTTGCTTTTTATCAGCCGCAGTTTTCGAGCCGGGAAGTTCTTACCGCTTGCGCTGCAGAAATATTTTCACCGGACTGTTATAATTCGGCGCCGCAATGGCGAATCAGCCTCACGGCCAAAGATACCGGGAACTTGTTCAGAGGTTCCCCGGGTATTGGCGAATTCCCTGTATGAAGAAGGTTCACGGTGTCCGAACGACAAAATACCACTATCAAACTTGAAGCGAGCTGGAAACAACGCTTGGTTGATGAATTCGAACAACCCTATATGACGAAACTACGGGAATATCTTGCCAGCCGGAAAAAGCGCGGAATTCACATATTCCCGCATTCGGCATACTGGTTCCGGGCATTCGACTTAACGCCCTTTGAGCAGGTTAAGGTGGTGCTTATAGGCCAGGATCCCTACCACGGTTACGGGCAGGCTCACGGTTTATGTTTTTCAGTCTCACCGGGCATAGCGCTACCGCCATCGCTGCAAAATATTTTTAAGGAACTGGAAAGCGATACCGGATTCGTCTGGCCCTCGCATGGTTGTTTGATTCCCTGGGCAGAGCAAGGTGTCTTCTTACTCAACAGTGTCTTAACAGTCGAGCAGGGACAGGCGGCCTCACATCAGGGTAGGGGGTGGGAGCAGTTTACCGATCGTGTCATTGCGCTTCTGAGCGAGGAGCGTGAAGACCTGGTGTTTTTATTATGGGGAAGTTACGCACAGAAAAAAGGCCAGTTTATTGATCGAAGAAAACACCGGGTGCTGACGGCTCCGCACCCCTCGCCATTGTCGGCACATAGAGGATTTCTGGGTTGCAAACATTTTTCCCAGGCCAATTCCTTTCTTCAGGATCATGGGCAATCTGAAATCGACTGGCAATTACCCTCATCGTTTGAAGAGGAGTGAAAGCTGTTACGATGAATCCGGTGTGGACGCAAAGGTGATTGCGGTCGCGATTGATAAACCTACGCCGCTTTCATCTCCTTTTATCCTCCAACGCTCATATGCCGGATTGCGGCGTTTTCTGTAAAGTGTTTTACTCTTAGCGGTCGCAAAAGATGAAATGGTTTCAGACCACAAGACGAGATCAGCTTGCCGATCCCTATGTCGAGGCTCGATTGTTTCGCGGTCGTGCTGTTTTTCTGGTTCTGCTGGGGCTTTTGACGATCGCCACTCTGTTGGCGCGCCTGTATCATCTGCAGGTAAGGAGCTACAAGCACTATATCACCGAATCGACCAATAACCGGGTCCATCTGAACGCCATAGCGCCGGCACGCGGGTTAATCTACGATCGCAACGGGGCGGTTCTGGCGCACAATCTACCCTCGTTTCAGCTGGAAATTACCGCCGAAGACGCCGATGACATCGAGCAGACCCTGCGGTCCCTATCCGAGTATCTTGAATTCAGCGATCGCGATGTCAAGCGTTTTCGCAAAGCCATGCAGCGTGCCCAACCGTTTCAGGGGGTCCCGCTACGATTCAATCTGAGCGAACAGGAGGTTGCCCGGTTTTCGGTGGTTCAGCATATGTTTCCGGGTGTGGAGATCGTAGCCCGGCTGCAGCGTCACTATCCGAACAGGGAACTCGCCGGTCACGCGATCGGTTACGTGGGCAGAATTGATGAAAAGGAATTGCAAATCATCAATCCTGTCAATTACCGAGCGACGCGGGACATAGGCAAAATCGGGATAGAGAAGCAGTTTGAATCACAGCTGCATGGCACCGTCGGACATCAACAGGTAGAAGTCAATGTGGCAGGGCGGGTGTTGCGTGTTCTGCAGGAACAGACGCCGGTTTCCGGAACGGATCTCTACCTGACGCTGGATGCCAGAGTGCAAAAGATCGCAGAGGACGCACTGGCTGAAAACAACGGAGCCATAGTTGCGCTTAATCCCAAAAACGGTGAAGTCCTGACCATCGTCAGCAAGCCCGCATTTGACATTAATCTGTTCGTCGACGGCATCAGCGTTAAGAATTATGCCGGGTTGCGCGAAGATTGGAGGCGGCCGCTGTTTAATCGAGCGGTATCCGGGACTTACCCTCCCGGTTCCACGATAAAACCCCTGCTGGCACTGGCCGCGCTGGAACTGGGAACGCTGAATCAGTTTTCGAAAGTGTACTGCCCCGGCTACTATCAACTGCCGAATGAAGATCATAAATACCGGGACTGGAAGCGGGGCGGACATGGATTTGTCGATTTAAACAAAGCTATCGCTCAGTCCTGCGATGTAATGTTTTACGATCTATCACATAAACTGGGTATAGATCAGTTGACGGAATTCCTGGACGCTTTCGGATTCGGGAAACAGACCGGTATTGATATAAGCCCGGAACCCAACGGGATTCTCCCGAGCCGGGAATGGAAGCAAAGAAACTATGGACAGATTTGGTATCCCGGTGAAACCTTGATTGCCGGGATCGGGCAAGGTTATTTTACCGCCACGCCTCTGCAGATCGCACACGCCGTCGGTATACTGGCGATGCGCGGACGAGTAGTCAGCCCTCATCTGTTGCATGCAGTTCAGGAAAAACCCAATGAACAGCCGGTACTTTACAAGGGCGGAGAGGTCTATCAACTGCCCGTCACCGATATGGCAAATTGGGAATACGTAATCAAAGGTATGGTGAATGTGACAAGCCACAAGCACGGTACCGCACGCAATGCATTTCTCGGCTCCCCTTATACCGTTGCCGGAAAAACCGGGACTGCCCAGGTGTTCACACTTGCCCAGGATGAAGAGTACGATGAAGAACTGGTCGAGAAAAGACTCCAGGATCATGCGCTTTTTGCCGGCTTTGCTCCGGCCGATGATCCGCAGGTGGCAATTGCCGTGATCGTGGAAAATGGTGGTAGCGGAGGTTCCGTGGCCGCACCTATCGCTCGGACAGTTTTGGATGCTCTGTTATCCGGCGATGCGGAATCCTCAGGCAGCGTTCTGAGCCACAACGCCACGGGTGAATGACAAAAGCATGAGATCAGACAGCGATCAATCAATTCTCGAAACACAATCCGTGCCCGCATTTAGTTGGGTGTCACGATTGTTGCGCTTGGATATTCCCCTGTTTCTTGGGTTGTTGACTCTGTCGGTTCTGGGTTTGGTTATTCTCTACAGCGCTTCCGGTCAGGATGTCATGGCGATGAAAAGGCAATTGATTCGATTGACGGTTGCATTTTTGGTCATGATGGTGGTGGCGCATATTCCTCCTTCCACATTGCGAAGCTGGTCCGTCACGGTATTTTCCCTCGGCCTGGTCATGTTGGTGGCCGTACTCCTTGTCGGCGATATCGGTAAGGGTGCCCAGCGCTGGCTGGATATAGGGCTGATCCGCTTTCAACCGTCGGAGTTGATGAAGATCGCCGTGCCCATGATGGTGGCACGCTATGTTTCTGAACACCCCTTACCTCCGGCATTCAGGCACTTGATAGTTGCTATTTTGATTGTGATAATCCCTGCCGCTTTAATCATGCGTCAGCCGGACCTTGGAACCGCAGTGCTGGTGCTTGGAGGTGGGCTTGCAGTATTGTTTCTGGCCGGTATGCAATGGAGGATTATCCTGGGTGTGATAGGCGTGGGAGCCACTACGGCCCCCTTACTGTGGCACGGTATGCACGAATACCAACGTCAACGGGTCATGACATTTCTGAATCCGGAAGCCGATCCCCTGGGAGCCGGCTATCACATTATTCAGTCCAAAATCGCCGTTGGCAGCGGGGGTCTGTTCGGTAAAGGGTGGCTCAACGGCACCCAGTCGCATTTGGATTTTTTACCCGAGCGGCATACGGATTTTATCTTTGCCGTATTCGGAGAGGAGTTCGGATTGTTCGGCGCGGTCGGACTTATTGCGCTCTACGTCTTTATCATCGTTCGCGGTTTTTATCTTGCCGCTGAGTCGCAGGGCTCATACGGGCGTCTGGTTGCAGGGGCTATGGTCGCAACCTTTCTGATTTATCTGTTTGTCAACATCGGAATGGTTATAGGTTTATTACCGGTTGTCGGTGTACCTTTACCTTTGATCAGTTATGGGGGAACATCAATGGTCACGCTGATGATCGGTTTTGGAATCGTTATGTCAGCGCACTCGCATCGTCGGCTATTGTCTTGAGCTATACTGTAGATTGATGCCGTGAAACCCACTTGAATATTCAGTTACGGAGTTCTCTTGTCAGTCAGATACCCTCAAATCGCTTTGCTCGCAATGTGTTGTTATCTTACAACCGTTCAGGCTAATTATCTGGAAAATCCGGCGGTGCAGGAATATATCGATGAAATCAGTGATAAACACGAAATCGGTGAAGCTGAACTAAAAGGATTATTTAAGAAAATATCGCCCCAGCAGTCGGTACTGGAGAAGATGTCGAAACCGGCCGAGAAACGATTACAGTGGAAAGCTTACCGTCCGATTTTCATAAAACCCGACCGAATTGAAAAGGGTGTGGAGTTTATGAAGAATCATGCCGACTTGCTGGCCAGGGCAGAGAAGGAATACGGCGTTCCCAAAGAAATTATAACCGCGATTATCGGCGTGGAAACCAAGTATGGACGGATTACGGGAAACCATCCGGTTTTCGCCTCTGTTGCCACACTTGCATTTGATTATCCGCCGCGCAGTTCTTTTTTTCGCAATGAGTTGACCGAATTTCTGTTATTCGCCATCGAGGAACAATTCAATCCGCTGGATGTGAAAGGATCCTATGCGGGCGCCATGGGAATGGCGCAGTTTATCTCCAGCAGCTATAGAAGATACGCTGTGGATTTTGACGGGGACGGTAAGCGCGATTTGTGGAATTCCACTGCCGACGCGATTGGCAGTGTTGCAAATTATTTTAAAGTGCACCACTGGAGAAACGGCGAAGCCGTGGTGGAGAAGGTATCGCCTGAAGGCAGGGGGTACAACGCTTTGGTCAGAGACAGTCTTAAACCGCAGATTGAGCAAAGCCGCCTGGCTGAGCACGGGATCAGGATTCGCGGCCGGAGCCAGGGTAAGGTATCGGTACTTGCCTTGCAAGGGGATGGCGGAGAGGAAATCTGGATCGGTCATCACAACTTTTACGTCATCACCCGCTACAATCATAGCCGGCTCTATGCAATGGCGGTTTATCAGCTCAGCCAGGCAATTAAATCCGCCGCCTGATACTGTTAATACACTGAGGAGATCGTCGTTTGAAACCGACAACGGCCTGCTATCTATTGCTGATCATGGTGTTTCTGGCCGGGTGTTCCACCGTTACTTCGGTGAGCAATAATCGTTCGGCACCGAAAACCGCGGAATCGGGCTTGTTCGCCAAAAAACCGCAGGATGGACCGGGAAACGAACAATTGGCGGAAAAATCAACGGAACCCGTGCCGCGGGCATTGCCTAAAAGCCGCTACGGCAATCCTAAATTCTACGAAGTGGGAGGGAAAACTTATACCACAATGGAAAGCGCGGCCGGATACAGGGAACGTGGCAAGGCATCCTGGTACGGCCGAAAATTTCACGGGCGTTTAACCTCCAGCCGTGAAATCTACGACATGTATCAGCTGACGGCCGCCCATCGTTCCTTACCCATTCCAACGTTTGTAGAAGTGACGCATTTGGACAGCGGAAAATCGATTGTCGTCAAAGTGAACGATCGCGGACCTTTTCATCAGGACCGGATCATCGATCTGTCTTACGCGGCGGCGGTAAAGCTGGATATGATCAAAACCGGCACCGCGCCGGTAGAAGTGAAGACGATAGATCCCGCGAATTTACCGGTATCCGTTCCCGAAAATACAAGTGTGATGGAAGATAAGCAATATGGCGGCCCCGATCCTCAAGCACATGCTGCACCGGCAGTTACAACCGCTGTAAGCATTGTGGCCGAACCTCCACGGGCAGCTTCCAAAGCACAAGAGGGTAAAGTTGACGGCGTTATTGTTCAACTGGGAGCCTATTCGCAACTGGCTAACGCCAGATCCATGCATAAAACAGTAAAAAGTTTGATCCCTGCCGCCCAGGTACGGATATTCTCCTCGGCGGCGCGAAACCTTTACCATGTGCAACTGGGGCCCCTGTACTCAAGCGCCCTGCTTGCCGATGTGATTGAGGATTTGAAGCAGGGAGGTGTGGAGCACTATCAATTGATTGCGCACTGATCCATTTCTCGGTTTTTACCCTACAATTATTGAAGCCGTTTGCGGCAGATAGCCGATTGATTTAAAGGGTCTTGCCCGTCGTCAGAGTTTCCGGTGTGAGTGCCGGTTTAAATTTTTTTAATCGAAAGAACGAGATACGTTTCCGATATCAATGAACAGAGTTAATTTCCTATTAGTTTTTATTTTCAGTCTCACTGCAATCTCGGCACCGGCATACGGGGAGGCCCCATTGCCGTCACCGCCCCAGTTATCCGCAAAGAGCTATGTCCTGATGGATTTTCACAGCGGAAAAATCATTGCCGATAATAATCCTGATATACCGGTAGAGCCGGCCAGCCTTACCAAAATGATGACGGCATATGTGGTTGCCGCCGAATTGCAGCAGGGCACAATCAATCTGGACGATATGGTGACGGTCAGTGAAAAAGCGTGGCGTACGGAAGGTTCGCGCATGTTTATCGAGGTGAATAAAAAAGTCAGTGTCGATGATTTGGTTAAGGGCTTGATCATACAGTCAGGAAACGATGCTGCGGTAGCCTTGGCGGAGCATATCGCCGGTAGTGAGGAAGGCTTTGTCACTATGATGAATGACTTTGCCAATACCCTGGGTATGACGGGGACAAATTTTACCAATTCCACCGGTTTGCCGGAACCTGATCACTATACGACGGCACGTGACATGGCGCTGCTGGCGCAAGCGGTGATTGGCGACTACCCGAGCGAGTATGGGCTGTATGCGGTCAGGGAATTTACCTACGGCGGTATCAAACAGTTAAACCGCAACAAGCTGCTTTGGCGCGACAGTTCGGTGGACGGCATCAAGACCGGTCATACATCGTCGGCCGGGTATTGCCTTGTGGCGTCCGCAGTGCGCAAGAATATGCGTCTGATCAGTGTGGTTCTGGGCTCTAACAGCGATAAAACGCGGGCTGATCAAAGTCAGCGCCTGTTAAACTACGGGTTCAGGTTCTATGAAACCAGTAAGGTCTATGCCGCTGGACAAACGGTTAAAAATGTGCGTATCTGGATGGGAGAAAAGGAACAACTGCCGCTGGGGGTGATGGAAGACGTTTATATCACCGTGCCGCGCGGGTATGGCGGAAATCTGACCACGGAGCTGGAATTAATCGATTACATCAAAGCGCCGGCCCGCCTGGGTCAATCCTTGGGCAAAACTCGTGTAAAATTGGGTGAAGAAGTCGTGGCGGAAGCGACGATTGTTTCACTGGCCAATGTCGCCGAAGGCAGTTTATTCCAGTGGGCAAAAGATTCTGTGCTGCGCTATTTTGAGTAGTATCGCGTGTGGTCGGATAAGCCCGGCGCCGAGGTAGGTATGGCTGAAGAAGATCGGGAAACCCTGCTTGAGTTCCCCTGTGAGTTTTCCATCAAGGCGATGGGGAGATCCAGCGATGATTTCAGCGACCTGGTGGAGTCACTGGTCGTTCCGCACTTGCGGGGTGAAAAGCTGCAGACCCGGATTCAGCCATCGCGCAAGGGCAGTTACCAGTCCGTGACAGTGACCTTTACCGCGATCAGCAAGGCCCAGCTGGATGCGGTGTACCGTTCTCTGACCGCACACAAACGGTTGCTGTACGTGCTCTGAAGCCAGTATGTCTACAGTATTCAAGAGTCTTGGTATGCGGGAATACACCTCCGTCTGGCGGGCGATGCGTGAATTTACGGACACGCGTGATTCGGAGACACCGGATGAATTCTG
Source organism: Granulosicoccaceae bacterium (assembly GCA_965222695.1). GTDB lineage: Bacteria > Pseudomonadota > Gammaproteobacteria > Granulosicoccales > Granulosicoccaceae > UBA7957. The sequence goes on from OZ244967.1 coordinate 458,162, forward strand.
GCTTGTGGAACATCCGGCTGTGTACACACAGGGCCAGGCGGGAAAACCGGAGCATCTTTTGCGGGAAAGCGATATCCCCGTGGTTAAGACCGATCGCGGCGGGCAGATTACTTACCATGGGCCCGGTCAAATTGTGATCTATACCCTGTGCAATCTTAGAAAATCCGGGCTGGGGGTTCGAGGCCTGGTCACGGCGATTGAAGATGCAATTATCGCATTGCTGGCAGATTATGGTCTCGCGGCTAAAAGCCGGGCGGATGCCCCCGGCGTCTATGTCGGAGATTCGAAGATTGCTGCACTGGGTTTAAGGGTAAGGCGCGGATGCAGTTATCACGGCCTGTCACTTAATGTCGATATGGATCTCAGTCCGTTCGACAATATCAATCCCTGTGGATACGAGGGGCTGGCGGTGACCCAGACTAAAGATCAGGGGATAGAAGCGGAAATGACGGAACTCGCTCATGCCCTGTATCCGAATTTGGTCGATTCTATTTACCGTCGATGAGAATTTCCTTTGTTAAATGTGCTTATCTGTACCAATTTCCACAATTCCGGTGTTCTGTTTGCCTCGATGGCATGGACAACAAACCCTCCTGACACTTAGAATGAACCGCAGTTTCATTTGAGAATCCCAACCCATGGACCGTCATACCGCACCGTCACGCCTGGATTCGGAAAAGCATCAACGCGGCGCCGACAAACTCTCCCGCATTCCGATAAAAGTGAAAAAAAGCGAAACGATACAGCCCAAACCTTCATGGATACGTGCAAAAATGCATACTCATCCCAAGGTGTCGGAAATCAAAAAACTGATGCGGGAACTTGAATTGTCGTCGGTCTGCGAAGAGGCGGCTTGTCCCAACCTCGGAGAGTGCTTTGCTCACGGTACCGCCACCTTTATGATACTGGGAGATATTTGCACGCGCCGGTGCCCTTTTTGCGATGTCGCACATGGGAAGCCATTGCCTCCCGATCCTAATGAACCGGCCAATCTGGCCGATGCGATCTTAAAAATGGGCTTATCTTATGTTGTGGTGACCTCGGTAGACCGGGATGATTTACGTGATGGCGGCGCACAGCATTTTACCGATTGTATTTCTGCGATTCGGGCCAACAATCCGCAAACACAAGTGGAAATACTCGTACCGGATTTTCGAGGACGCCTGGACGCCGCGATGCAGGCTTTAAAAGGCAGCCCTTCCGACGTTTTCAATCATAATCTGGAAACGGTGCCAAGACTCTACAAGCAGTGCCGTCCCGGCGCGGACTATGGCTGGTCTTTGCGTCTGCTGCTCGAACACCGCAAGCACTTGCCGTCCGTACCGACCAAATCCGGCTTAATGCTGGGATTGGGCGAGACGCTGGATGAAGTTCGAGAAGTCATGCGCGATCTGCGCGAACACCGGGTTGAGATGCTGACTCTGGGGCAATATCTGCAACCGAGTCTGGATCATCTTCCCATCGACAGATTCGTGACACCGCAAGAATTCGATCAACTGGCCGCAGAGGGCCGGGCCATGGGTTTCTCTCATGTTGCCAGCGGACCCATGGTGCGTTCCTCCTACCATGCCGATCAACAGGCGGCCGGTGTTTTGTAGGTCGATTCAGTCACTGAAAACGATTCGCGGATTTTGATTATCCAATCCGCGATAGGATTTGATCCAGAATCCCTGCCAGGGTTGCAATATATCACCTGCACCGATTTGAGCTTTTCTGCCTTGTTCATAGATCCATCCAGTGTCGCTGATCAAGCCCGCCTTGCGTGCTTCGGCCAAACTGCAGCCACCCTGGCGCGAGGAGCATGTGCCATCATCGGTCAGTAAATGCACATTGTTCCACTCAATCGGATATGGGAAAGGGTTTCCAATCAGATGAAAGCCATCTTCCCCGGCAGGAATCTGCAAAGGCTTTTCAACACAGGATTTGTCTACAGGGCAGGGAGCGGGCTGATCGGCCGCGGCTGCATAGCTGCCTTCGGGTATGTCCACCGTGACCGTGGTGCCGGTATTTTGCAGAATCCAATAGGCTGCTCCCCGCTCAAGTTGATCATTCAGTTCAAGCAGCCGGTATTTTTTTAACTCGCTGTCGAATTTGTAGACGTACCACAGTCGCTTGTATTCAGCAATAATGTCATCGGAAAATACGGCTTTTATACTAGCCTGGCCGGCAGGCATACGGGGCAGGGAGATAATATGCCAAGTATTGTTGGGAATTGCGTGTTCGATCGCATTACTGATCTTGCTGATAAATGCCGCTCCGGTCATACCGGTTTTTGCCTGCAACCGGTTGCTCACTGTGAAGTCGTCGGAGAAACTCAATCCTGTAATAAAGGTGTTTCCCGCTTGGTCCACTGCGATCTTGGCAAAGGATTCATCGCTGTTTCCGCCCATAAAGCTTGAATAAAGCAGTTTTTTACCGTCAGCCCGGATTTTACTGACAAACAGATCCGATCCTCCGCGCAGAGTCGCGGAAATGCCTTCTCTTATCGGAAAATCTTCGGAAAGCGTATGCCCGGTGACAATCATATTGTCCTTGGCATCTAAATCCAGCCCGTTCAGATAATCTCCTTTAGAACCCCCTAAATAGCTTGAATAGAGCAGTGATTTGCCATCATTGCTGAATTTGCTGATGAAGCCATCCCAGTTTGGATAATGTCCCGGGTTTTTTGAATACAGCGGTGATATCAGCGGCAGATCAACCGAAGTAGTCATGCCTGCAATTGTGGGGTTACCGTTTGAGTCTAAGTCAATCGCCTTGGCCGTATCGGCAAGATTTCCGCCGAACAATGTGCTGAACATAATTTTGCCGCTACTTCCGGTCAGTTTGCAGAGAAACGCGTCGCCGACTCCCTTCCGTTTTAGATACAAGGCCGATCTCAGCGGAAAGTTTTCTGAATCCGTTGTACCCGTGGCGAAGAGCTGACCGTCATGAGTAACTGCGATCGCTTCGACGGAATCGTAACTGGAACCGCCCAGCCTGCGGCGGTAGATTCGATTTGTGCCGTCGGTGCTGAATTTCGCGACAAAGCCGTCGGTTTCTACCTGATGGGTGAATATACCGGCACTGGTTTCGTTGTATACCGGCAAACTGCTGCGGCCGCCTATATAGATATGGCCTTTTCCGTCCAGGGCCAGGCTGGTGATCATTTCCGAGCCTTCGCTACCGAAGTAGCTGGAAAATAAAAGATCGGTCCCTGAGGGATTGATTTTGCTGAGGAAACCTTCCGATAAGCCTTCAAATAGGGAGTCGCTGGCATTGATGAGCGGGAAATCCTCTGAATTGGTCCAGCCTGCAATGTAGGTATTGCCGCCTCTGTCAACTGCAATTCCGCGCCCATCCTCGTCACCGGATCCGGAAATGACGGCTTTCCATAAAAGTGTGGAACCGTCAGGGGCAAATTTGCTCACGATGACGTTGGACTGACAGTCGTAGTTACAGCTTGCAATGGTGGAGCCGATGTCCGTGACTCCCGGGCTGAAACTGCGCGATATCATATATACGTTACCGCTATCATCAAGCGCAATATCCCCGCCGCTGTCGAAAAGGTCACCGCCCATCAGAGATGAATAACTCAGAATGGGGTCAATCACCAATTCAAAGCCGGGATTCCAGCGGGAGAGTCTGAAACCAAGCTGTGGTGTGGACTCGTTGTCTTCAGCCTCAGGCAGAAAATATTCGGCATCGACTTGTATTTTTTTGCCTTGGATGATCTGATAGGCGTAAGGTTTTTTCTGTACGATCACATTCTCGCCGAACTGCAGTAGTGCATTGCCGGTGGTTGGATCGATTGTGATTTTATCTATTCCCTTGAAGGCCACACGGATGGGGTCGGGACTGTAACCGGGTTTGACTATAAAATCGTATTCCAGTTCGAGATTATGCCCATAGTACTCAAGATCTACACCCGGATAAATGTCGCTGTATCTGACGGCCTTATAGTGTTTTGCTCCTCGGATCCATTTCGAACGATCCTCCGAGGTGAAATAACTGCTGGTTCCCGGATACTGTAGTAGACCTTTTATTTCAGCGGCCGGATTCGTATTGAGCGGTTGCAGTTGCAACTGTATCAGTTGCTGATAGTGGTTGTTTTTTGTATTCGGGTGACGGTAAAGCGTTAGAACCGCACTTGTCCGGGTGAGGGCCAGATTATAGCTTGGTGTACTTGAAGTATATAGAAATCGAGATTGATTCTGACCAATATTTTGCTCAAAATACAATGTATTACGATTAATATTTGATTTTTTACTTGATAATGTAATTCTATTTGACTCAGTCTCGAATTCCTTCTTGAACGGGCTGATATTGGATACCGCAAGATGCGGGATTAGATACAGTATTCCGAAACTCAGCAGCTGAACTATCATCAGCTTACCTAGGTTTTTATTCAGTAATATTGATCCTGGAAATTCGGTCATAAGCCCGGGCTCTAACTCGCATTCCTATTGACATGCAAAGAGTTAGCCGTCCTTATCTGTCCGATTCAGTACTGTCTATGCCCTCCAAACGTCGCTGCCGGCACAGATCCAGAACTTCACGCTTTTTGTCGTCCGCGTATGCGGTCCAATCGATGATTTCGTCGATGGTGCGTAAACAGCCTATACAAATACCGGCCTCCAGGGTGCAGACTCCGATGCAGGGTGACTTAATCATTTATGAATTGTTTAATTTCGTTAATGACGTGAGGATCCGTAAAATGTGTCTCAACAGCCAATAATTCTGTGTCTATATTTCTATGGGACCGATCGCCATAGGGAGGGTATCCCAAACCTCCGATAGCACCGCAAAACCGGGTGATGCCTGTATTCTTAGCGGCAACAATGTTCTCAGCGGCGAGTCTTGCATCTCCTGTAAAATAAAAGCCGATCCTGTTTTTCGCGATTTGCGCGGATAAAACATGGATTAATTGTACGGTTTTGACCGGGTTTGCCTTTGCCTGTTCGTCAATCAGAAAAAATTCACTGCAGCCTGATCTGAGCAGTTTTGCTGCAAGACCGGCAACGGTCTGAGGCTGAATACTGCCTTCGTGTGGACACGAGTATGCGCAACCTATATAGATTCGGACGCCAAAGGTGTGGGATCTTGCGAGTTCACAGATGGTTTCTATCTCCTTTAGTCGCTGATTAACACTGCAACTGAAATAGTGTGAAGAATAGGACTCGGAAGTGCTTATATATAAGCTGATTTTCTGAAAAAGCGGTGGGTGAATCGCGTCGAGTTGTTCGACACTCGGAATAAATGCGCTTAGCACTGGTGTGTGTACAGTCACTGAAGTTGCGGCGCTTTTTTCCCTTAGTCTCAGCCGGATGAAGTCGTTGAGGGTATTCGGATTACCAAATTCGATGCATTCAAGATTCAGCTTAAGTAGTCGCGTCAAATATGAATCCAAACCAATGCCGGCCTGCTCACACGAATTCGGTGATGTCCACAAAGACAGTTCACTAATCCCGTAAGCTGTGGATCGGTTCAATGATTTTCCTAGTCATCATTCACGACATTGACGGTCACTGTTGCACTACTGCGATCACCATCTGAATCTTCGATAGTATACCCAAAAGACTCTTTGCCCCGGGTCTTACTTCTTGCACGGTAGAATACAGCGGTTTTGTCAGTATTAATCACAACCCGTGCTCCTCGGTCAGGCACTCCTGTATCGACGATTTGCAGATAGTCGCCATCGATATCGTAATCATTATCCAGTACGGATAGCAAGGTCCAGTCTCCCGCTTCCGCAGTATAGTCGTCGTCCACGGCAACCGGTGGTGAATTCTCGGCGCTGACGAATATCGAAGCCGTTGCGGAATCGGATTTACCTCCGGCATCACTGATGCTGTATTGCAGGCTCTCGATGCCGGTGTAGTCGGCCGGTGGAGTGTAGAGAATATAACCATCACCGGTAATTTTCGCGGTTCCGCCCTGATCGGGTGCGGCGGTGATCCCGGTAATGGTGAGTGGATAACCCTCCGGATCGTCATCGTTAGCGGTGAGATATAGCTTGTTATCCAGACTGTTTATACCGACCTGGAAGACATCGTCATTGGCCAGAGGTTCTTGGTTATAACCAAAATCGATCGTCAATGTGACGTTTACAGGTTCACTGAAGAACTCCCCTTCGACCGCCCGGTAAGTAAAGCTGTCCGTATTGGAATCTGAGAGACCGCTATGCGTATATCTAAAACCACCCCGTTCATCAAAGTCGGCGGTAAAGTCATTGGAAGCGAATTGCGGGAGTGACAGAAGCTCAGCCCTGAGACAATCGGAATCAGTATTATTTCCCTCTAGGTCATTACCCAGCACACTCTCCGTTCCGCTACGAATGCTGCAATCATCCGCGTAGTCTATAACCGGAATATCCAGAGTCGAGTTATAGGGAATCTGGTAATAATCCTCGACCGCCACGGGAATTTCATTACGTGTGTTTAAACAAAAAGTCACGTCGGTGGAAGCTTCACCGCCATCATTGTCGACAATTGTCCAGCGATAGGTCAATCCAACAGGCGCATCCAGTTCGGGTGCAATCAGAGTAAAAACTCCGGAGGATAAGCCAGCGTTCTGATCGTCGTTTGAATCAGCCGCACTGATAATGCTCAGACTACAGCTTTCGTCGATAAGCTGTGATTCACAGGCATCGGCAATGTGATTTGCCGCCGCCGCCATATCGATCAACGCTGAGCACAGTTCGATTTTGCCCTCATCGACAAGTTCATTGTAGTATTCAACAATTTCTCCATCGGTATCGGTGCTGCCGGAAAGATCAATGGATCTGGATTCGGATTCTGTCAAAGCGAATGCCCGATCTGTGGACAAAGATTCACCATCCACGACTATGTTGATCTGGGGAATTTCATTACCCTGGCGCCCGGTGGAGTCAACCCAGTTGCAGGCGGTTGCGGTAAGGAACATCGGGCAAAGAAAAAGACTGGTTTTAGGCAAGAATAGGGGTAGAGAACGGCTCACACTTGAAGCTTCCTGTTCATCCGGACAAACAAGTTATCGACTGCGTTGGGATCATACTTAAGGGCCGGAAGAGATCTTAAGACAAGCATTTGGAGCCTGTCTCAAAGAAAATTTCTTGTAATACATCCAAGTTACACTTGCATACGAAATGATTCCTATTTTCTGTTTAATGGAAGCAACAACAGGGAACCTACAATTAAATCAATACTTAACACGGGCTTATGACGCCAGCGTCAATAAATTGATGGCGTTGTTACATAATTGTTGACACGGGAGTGCACAAGACCGATTAAGCTGCCTGGAATTTTGGCCGATATAAGCCTCAGTCCTGAACAACGGAGTGTGAGCCTTGGGTATATCTTCTGAAATTGAGGCTCAATGAAATGGAATTTAATTCAAATTTGCATTTCTGAAACAATTGGCACGTCTGCTGCAATGTGAACACCGAGTCGATTAAAAAAATATGGCACGACAACTGCTAAAACAGACAAACAGATTAGACATCAAGAGAGTAACGAGTCACTAATCGTGACACACATGAGAATACCGGTGAATTTAGGAAAAATTCGCCGCTCGATGAAAGGATTTCATCGTTAAGATGGGCAGGATAGTCCATCCGCGATACCGGGTGATTCAACGGAACGAAACTGCCGGTATCACTGAATTTGAATCGGCCCAGGGATGGGCTGTAGGAAACGGTCTTAAACAAGACCGAATCCAATGAGACTACTGATGTGTAAAGGTAGAGCTCATGGTACCGGGGAAAGCCAGGGACACGCTCGCCACGGTACCACAAACATCTGGCAGGCGGTTAAGTAAACGGCTTGCAGCAAGACCCAAACGGGCGGATACAGGAAGTCATCGGCCCGGTCCGGCTCCGGTAAGGAACCGGACAAAGGGGCCGCTGGTCTGTGGCGGCTTCGACACTGGATCGACTCAGGGATGAGACGCCAGTGTCAACGAATAACTGAATCGGCCCAGGGATGGGCTGTGGGAAACGGTCTTAAACAAGACCGAATCCAATGAGACTACTGATGTGTAAAGGTAGAGCTCATGGTACCGGGGAAAGCCAGGGACACGCTCGCCACGGTACCACAAACATCTGGCAGGCGGTTTAATAAACAGCTTGCAGCAAGACCCAAACGGGCGGATACAGGAAGTCATCGGCCCGGTCCGGCTCCGGTAAGGAACCGGACAAAGGGGCCGCTGGTCTGTGGCGGCTTCGACACTGAGCCGACTCAAGGATGAGTCATCAGTGTCAACAGTATCTTCGACATAAAAAAGCCTGGATTTCTCCAGGCTTTTTTGTTTTTAAGCCAGGGCGTGTAATCACATCCCGTAGCACCGGACGAATATTATTTTCTGGCTCCAGGCCCGTTAACTTCAAGCCCGTTGCTCATATAGGTATGAAAATACTCCAAGGCTGCATATTCATCGCCCTGGGCTTTGAACGGCTTGGCCCGGACCTGTTCATTACAACCTGCGTACCTTCGGTGCAACGTTCCAAGTCCTCCCCATTTTGAGCGGTAAACCGGAAAATGTGTCGGTTGGCCGAGGGCGGGGCTTAGCATTTCAACCCGGACGCTATTGCCGGCGTAATGCAAATGGCAGTCCGCACAGGCCATGTTGAGCTGGCCACGCTTGGTGTAGAAATGTTTCTTGCCGCGTTCGAATTCCGCCAGGGCACGTGGATCATCCGGAACTTTGATATCGATAATATTTCCGCGCGATGTATAGGCCATATAAGCGGAAATGTCGGCAATTTTACCCCTTTTCGCCTTTAACGGCTTCTCGCCGTTAGCGACGCGGCAATTATTAATGGCGATTTCCAAAGTAATCACCTTTCCGCTTTCCCCATCGAAATAGGGATAGTTCTGTCTAATCCCCATACCACCGTTTTCGAAGCAATCCGCATAGGTTTTGCCGTTTGCAAAAGGTGTGTTAAAAAGCGCCTCACCTTGTTCGATATTAAGTTCGTACGGGGGGAACTCTTCTATGGCTTCCCACTGCTCCCTGGATGCGGGATCGATCGAATAAACGCCGTTTATATAATCTTCAAACGGTGTTTTGGGAAAACGCTTTTCATAATATGCCCTGAAATTTTTCAAATCTTCTTCCGGCGATGCTTGAGTAGTGAAGGGCAGGGACACTAACAGACAGGCAGCGGAAGTGGCCAATAAGACCTTTTTCATATGATTCCTCCTCAATAGACCGGTTACCAAAAAGTTGGCCGGCGGGGTTTAGTCATTTTATTTTAGCTTCTATACCGTCCGTCTTGCCGTTGATATCAACCCAGCTGATGTTGACGGCTTCGCCGGATTTTCCACCTTTAAATTTAAATGACAAGTATGGATTCTTCGAGATTGCGCCACTCCAGTGTGCGGTCATTACAACATTCCCGTTGTACTCGCCTTTGACTTCAGTAATGTAATTCGGAGGAATCGGTTCCCCGGTTTTTTTATTTTTTTGACCTTCTTGCTGCATCGGGTGGCTCATCAATGCCTTAACCGTAACCACGTCACCAGCTGCTTTTGCTCGTACTTTAATTGATGCCATTGTTTTACTCCGTCAATCTGTTTCGTTTAACCGCCGCAGCCGCCGATGGTGACTTTGACTTCTTTCTTGGCCGACATCAATTTACCGTCGGCTTTGACAACAGCGATAACATCGCCGGTCTTACCCATTTTTATCCTTGTGGATACGAAAGGCTCCGCACCGTTACTCAGCTCGTAGGCCGAGGTCAGGGGGTTCGGATTATTCGCAGCATAAAGATGGATGGATTCAACATTGCTCAGGGTCGTCGATACAGTTATTGGTACTACTGCTCCGTTTTCTGCAATATCCGGTGCTTTAATGTTGATATCTCCAGACTCGCTTGGAGCGGCTCCCACAGATGCATTAAGCGCATCGTCCAGGGTCTTTTGCTTAAAGGCGTCTCGCGAAATTTCAGCCAGTACAGCTTGCGGCGCCAGGAGACCGGCGGAAGCCGCGACAGCTACAGTGCCTGTGGCCACTGAGCTTTTCAGAAGTAATCTGCGTTGCTTGATCATGGTTGCTCCATCAGAATTCGGTTTATCTGAAAATTATAACGAATGTATATACGTAACGACTTTATCAAGTTCGTCCGCGGTCAGAATTTCATGCGCACCAAATGGCGGCATGATTGTGTTGGGATTGGCGATTCTCGGGTCACCAATTTGTGCTTTGAGTTTTTCCCGGTCGGGAAACCGGGTTTTCATTGCTAACAATGGAGGGCCTATATTGCCGGGCATCTCTCCGCCATCCATAGCGTGGCATCCCAGACAATTGCCTTTTTTCCTATCCAAGGCAATCTCTTTGCCTTTTGAAATATCAGCAGCTTCATCGGCGCTGGCGACACCTGTCGCCGTCAGCGCAACGGCGCCAAATAATACAGCGCTGGATGCTGCTGTCAGTATTACCCGAACAGTATTCCGCATACGGACCTCCTCAATAATAATCAGTTAGTTTCTGGAATTATAAAAAATCTTTTCCAGTTATAATATACATTTATATCAAATGCCCTGTATCAGGCATTTAGCCTGATTGCTTCGGGACTTTTATCCAACGTCTCTGGGTCGAAACGGTTTTCTACCACAAGCCAATAGAATACGCTAAGAATTCTCAACTGCCTAGTATAAAGCCCTAGAGAGAGTGTGTTATCTCGTGTAGGGTAGAACATGCTCAGCCACTTGCCCATAAAAGGTAGTTTTACTCCTTTCCGTAGTGGCTAGAACAGTTTCGATCACTCCCTTTGTCTCGGTTTTGGAACGATCAGTAGAATACTTCGGCGTGATCCCGGCGGAAATGCCAAAAATTATTGGGCGGCCTTTTCTGGTTTCAACTGTTTAAGTTTGGCACTGATTCGCAATTCGGCCGGTGAGCCCTTATCGGCGCTGTTTAACGCCATCTCAAGCTGCCTTTTAGCATCATTCATCTGCCCGCTCTTCTCATAATACACCGCCAGGTATTCATGACTGGCGGTTTCATTCCCCATTTTCTGCTGTATATTAGCTAATTGCCTGTAGACATTATGCTCGGTTCGAACGGTTCGTCGTACATAGAGGCTGAGCACCTCATAGGCATGCTGCAGCCTGTCGTCCTCAATCAGCAAATCCGAGAGGTTTTTGACCGGGCTGTAGCGGGTGGGATATAGATCGATCAAATCGAGAAATTTATTCGTACCGAGCTGTTGATTGCCGCTGGCGTATTCGATTCTGGCATCCAGCATCTGCAAGAAAAAGTCATCGCCTGCACTGTGCATCAGCGTCGACAATCGCTGCTCAGCCTTGGCCGTATTTCCGCTTCGTTCCTCCAGTAAGGCCAAACCATACTGTGCGGGTATGTTTTCCGATGCGTTTTTTGAGTTCAATAGCAATTGACTCAAGTAATCCGTATCCTGACTGGCCAGAACCGCCAATCGAACTTTAAACAGCTGATAGCGGAGACTGTCCTTTTCACCCGCTTTACCCAGACTAGCGGCCCGATTTTTCGCTTCTGCGATTCGATTGTCGCTCAAGGGGTGAGTTCTCAGATACTCAAGCCGAAATGATGACGAGTTCAAGGCACTGTTCTTACTCAGTATATCGAAAGACTCGACCATGCCGGTGGGTGTAAAGCCTGCACCGGCGAGAATATCTATACCGATGCGGTCGGCTTCATATTCATTGGCGCGGGTATAGTTGATCTGATTTTGCTGTGATACAGCGATTCCGGTCGCCAGAGCCGCTTGTCCGGCTTCTGCAGAGTTTTGTCCGATGATCAAGGCAGCCAGTATGGTCGCCGCGGCCGTTAATCCGTTATGGCTTTGTGCCGAATAGGCTCTGGCGTGATGGCGTTGCGTGACATGTGCAATTTCATGGGCCATCACAGCGGCGAGCTGACTTTCCTTCTCAAATGCTCGGATGAGTCCGCTGTTAATCCCGATATAGCCGCCCGGAACGGCGAAGGCATTAATCGAATCGTTCAAAAGCAGGAAAAATCTGTAGGGATATTCTATCCCCGGGATGTTGGCCAGCAGGCGTTCACCGAGTTGTTGTATATACTCGTTGGCCTGGTAATCTTCAACGATCGGCAGACTGGCTTGAGCCTGACGCATAAATTGTTCGCCAATTTTGCGTTCTTCCAACGGAGAAAGGCTTTGATCGACCGGCTCTCCCATTCGAGGCAGATTGTCGATGGCGGTCGCGGGCTGGCAAAGGGGGAGGAGTGCGCAGAGCAGCCAAAACCGAATTAACATTCTAAATCGACAGAAGGCGGATTTATGAGTGGCTTGAGTCATCATTGCCAGCAGAAGTATGCATGAAAAATGGCTGTGCTTCAGCCAACTTTTCCATAATTTGGTAAAACTGATCGCATTTCCATTTTGACCCCTGAATGACTAAAAAATTGCCTTTTGTGACAGTAAAATGTTGATATTACGAACCTATTGAGAACCTCCCCATCATACATATATCGAAGTGAGTAGAATTGATCTATTGTTTCTAATGTAGTAAATTATAATATTTATGTATATTAATATAGTTTTTCCCCAAGGAAATCTCACTCTAGGTAGCGGGTATACCTTGTTCCGGGATAGACTGTTTCAACTACGTTGTCAACAATCCAACAGCGGAGATCTCAATAACAATGTCTGATTTTGACCAAGAACTCGATGCATCAGGGCTTAACTGCCCGCTTCCCATATTACGAGCAAAGAAATCACTTGCCCAACTTAATGCAGGCCAGCTTTTAAAGGTCATAGCGACTGACCCCGGCTCAGTAAAAGACTTCGAAGCATTTGCAAAGCAAACAGGTAACGTTTTGGAAAGCTCCACCGAAGAGGGCGGCAAATACCAATTTCTGATTCGCAAATCCTGAGCCTACAGATTACTCGAATAGTGGTCATAGGTATGATTTATTGATGATCTTTCCACTTGAATTGACAGAATTGCCCCTCGGAGGATTTAGGTAATGTCTGATGATAAACGACTCGCAATTATAGCCACGAAGGGCACACTGGACTGGGCTTACCCGCCTTTTATTCTCGCTTCGACAGCGGCAGCGCTTGGCTACGAAACGCAAATTTTCTTTACTTTCTACGGTTTACAATTACTGAAGAAAAAGCTCGATTTGAAGGTCAGTCCGCTGGGAAATCCGGGCATGCCAATGCCGATGGGTATGGATAAATGGTTTCCGGTGCTGGGGACTGCCATTCCGGGGATGCAGAGCATAATGACCGGAATGATGAAACAGAAAATGAAATCCAAAGGTGTTGCCAGCGTGGAGGAGCTTCGCGAGCTGTGCCAAGAGGCGGAAGTTAAATTTATCGCTTGCCAGATGACGGTGGATTTATTCGACATGCCTCATTCCGATTTTATCGATGATATAGAACTTGGCGGAGCTGCGACATTTTTCGAATTCGCGGGAGATTCCGATATCACACTTTATATATAAGAAACCCAGGGTGTCTCCGTCCGTCGCGCTGATTCAAGGATCCTCTATGATTTGAGGTCAGCTCGACGGAATCCCGCCGTCAGTCCCTTGGCCCTGAAACGACGCTGGTTTTCAATCATTATTTAGCGACTTTTTTACATAATTGCTACAATGCAGCAACTTTTTGCTCTACCGGCTTCAGTCAAATCCAGAATTTAGCGGAGGCGGGATTGCAAATCGTTCCCGGCTCAAGCAAAATCACCGATTCGGTAAGAGTCAAGCCTGATTTAACAGCACTTACAAGCCAAATTTCGCGATTTGTTAAGTGTATTTCCATGATTTGCTTTTACTGCAATTGAGACGCGGATCGGAGAAGCTGTTGAGCTTACACGCTGGATCCCGGTCGCCAGTTCAATCGAAAACCGGGGAATGGTTTGTGAAGTCGCCTGGCCTTGAGAATCGATTGCGCTGCAATTTCAAACTGTAATGACGAGAGGAGCTGTCGTGGACTTATCCGGTGGCGAAATTATTATACAGGCCCTAAAGGAAGAAGGTGTAAAACATATCTTCGGTTATCCGGGTGGGGCAGTCTTACATATATATGATGCATTGTATCAGCAAGATGAAATCGAGCACATCCTTGTACGGCACGAGCAAGGGGCCACTCATGCCGCGGATGCGTATGCCCGAGCAACCGGCAAACCCGGTGTAGTTCTTGTAACATCCGGCCCGGGCGCTACTAATGCCGTCACCGGGATAGCGACCGCGTTTATGGATTCCGTGCCCATGGTGGTTCTTACCGGCCAGGTACCTAAACCCATGATCGGCAGTGATGCATTTCAGGAAGTTGATTCGGTAGGTATTACAAGACCCTGTGTTAAACACAACTTCCTGGTGCAATCATTGGAGGCTTTGGCGCCGACCCTGCGCAAAGCTTTTTTTGTAGCATCATCCGGGCGTCCGGGACCGGTGGTGGTTGATATACCGAAAGATATTACCACCCCGGATATAAAAGTACCGTTCGAGTACCCGCAACAAGTCAGGATGCGTTCCTATAATCCGAACGTCTCAGGTCATCCGGGGCAGATCCGAAAGGCCGTGGAATTATTGCTGTCCGCCCGCAGACCGATGATTTATACCGGTGGCGGCGTGGTCTGGAGCGATGCTTCTGCAGAATTGATCGAAATTACAAAGCTGCTCGGCTATCCCATTACCAACACCTTAATGGGCTTGGGTACTTATCCCGCCGACGACAGGCAATTTGTCGGCATGCTGGGTATGCACGGTACCTTCGAGGCGAATATGGCAATGCACGACTGCGATGTTTTGTTAGCCATTGGAGCAAGATTTGATGACCGCGTAACGGGTAAAACCAGCAATTTTTGCCCACACGCAAAAATCATCCATGTTGATATAGATCCGGCCTCAATTTCAAAGAACATTCGTGTTGACATCCCGATCGTCGGCGATGTGCGGCATGTTCTAAAGGTAATGCTGGAGGAACTGAAATCTATCGACCGCCGGGCCGATCCAGACGATCTTGCGGATTGGTGGGTTCAAATCAACAACTGGCGGGCGGAAAACTGCCTGGAGTACGATCGAGACAGCGATCTTATCAAACCACAATTTGTGGTTGAGAAATTGTGTGAAGTGACCGGGGGCAACGCTTTTGTCGCATCCGATGTCGGGCAGCATCAAATGTTCGCGGCTCAGTTTTACAAGTTCAACAAGCCTCGCCGCTGGTTAAACTCCGGAGGTTTGGGCACGATGGGGTTCGGTTTACCCGCTGCCATGGGTGTCAAACTTGCCTTTCCAGATGACGACGTGGTTTGTATCACGGGCGAGGCCAGTATTCAAATGTGTCTGCAGGAACTTTCGACCTGTAAACAATACGGATTGCCGGTAAAGATTGTTAATTTGAACAATCGCTATATGGGAATGGTGCGCCAGTGGCAGGAATTCAGCTATAACAAGCGCTACTCACACTCCTATGTGGACGCTTTGCCTGATTTTGTCAAGCTTGCTGAAGCCTACGGTCATGTAGGGATGGTGATAGAGAAACCCACAGATGTTGAAACCGCGCTGAAAGAGGCGTTCTCAATGAAGGATAGACTAGTATTTATGGATTTTATCACCGATCAGTCTGAGAATGTTTATCCCATGATCGAAGCAGGTAAAGCGCACAACGAGATGCGTATGAACCCTTTAAGGGAGCTGGCCTGATGAGACATATTATTTCACTGTTACTGGAGAACGAATCCGGTGCCTTGTCCCGCGTTGCGGGCCTGTTCAGTGCCCGTGGCTACAATATTGAGTCGCTGACTGTGGCCGCGACCAATGATCCATCGCTTTCACGGATGACGATTGTCACTACCGGAACCGATCATATTATCGAACAGATCACCAAACAGCTTAACAAACTGGTCGATGTGGTGAGACTGTCTGATCTTACCGAATCAGCACATATTGAACGTGAAATGATGCTGATTAAGGTTAAAGCAGCGGGCGAGGCGCGCGAGGAGATCAAACGCGTCGCGGATATCTTCCGCGGAAAAATCATCGATGTCACCGAAACGACTTATATTGCCGAAATCACCGGCGATGGTGACAAGCTTGATGCTTTTATTCGTGCCGTCGGCGAGGAGCGGATACTCGAAGTCGTCCGCTCCGGTACTTCCGGAATCGCCCGGGGTGAGAAAAGCTTAAAAGTATAATTAAAAGCGCCGGAGATTGTTCGGCAGGGTATTTGGAGAAATTAATGAACGTTTATTACGACAAAGACGCAGATCTTTCGATCATTCAAGGAAAAACCGTTTCCATTATCGGTTATGGCTCACAGGGGCATGCGCATGCGAACAATCTGAAAGATTCCGGTGTCAACGTCATTGTGGGGCTGCGTGAAGGGTCCGCCTCGGTCGCCAAAGCGGAAAATTCCGGATTGACAGTGAAATCTTTGGAGGAAGCCGTACAGGCGGCGGATCTGGTCATGATCCTGGCTCCCGACGAGCATCAATCCAGGATATATCAGGATGTTATAGAGCCGAATATCAAGCAGGGCGCAGCCCTGGGTTTTGCCCACGGATTTAACATTCACTACGGTCAAGTCAATCCGAGGGAAGATCTCGATGTTATTATGGTGGCACCTAAAGGCCCCGGGCATCTGGTGCGATCCACTTACACGGAAGGAGGGGGTGTGCCAACGTTGATCGCCGTGGCGCAGAACGCCTCGGGGCAGGCCCGCGATATCGCCCTGTCTTATGCCAGTGCGAACGGTGGAGGCCGCGCGGGTGTTATAGAAACCAATTTCCGTGAAGAGACGGAAACGGATCTTTTTGGTGAGCAAGTGGTATTGTGCGGGGGTACGACGGCGTTGGTTCAGGCTGGATTTGAGACCCTGGTGGAAGCCGGCTATGCTCCGGAGATGGCTTATTTCGAGTGTCTGCACGAACTCAAGCTGATCGTTGATCTTATGTATGAAGGCGGAATCGCCAATATGCGCTACTCCATCTCCAATACAGCGGAGTACGGCGATTTCAAGAGCGGGCCGCGTATTATCACCGATGAGACCCGCGAGGAAATGCGCCGGATTCTGACTGAAATTCAGGACGGAACCTTCGCAAGGGATTTTATCTCAGAGAATCAAAGTGGCGCCGCCACGTTAAAGGCCCGACGCAGGCTTGGCAGAGAACACCAAATTGAAGTTGTCGGAGAAAAACTCAGAGCAATGATGCCCTGGATCGCCGCATCGGCAAAAGTTGACAAGAGCAAAAACTAGACATTCTCATCGAGCGGGCGGGAAGCGAAGCCTTTACCCGCCCTTTCAACTTTTTGTCTCGGCTACTTAATTTTTGCAGCTTGCGGCGATACTATGGAATCCATGCCTGAAGACCCAAAGACAGCAAAAATCGAAAAACGCGGGCGCGGAATCTACCTCTTGCCCAATCTGTTTACAACCTCAGCCTTGTTCGCCGGTTTCTACGGAATCATTGCGGCCTTAAACGGGCGGTATTCCGAAGCTGCAGTCGCCGTTCTGGTGGCGATGATTCTCGACAGCCTGGACGGACGCATTGCCAGAATGACCCATACCACCAGCGCTTTCGGGGCTGAATACGACAGTATGTCGGATATGGTCTCGTTCGGGATTGCCCCGGCACTGATCGTTTACGAGTGGTCACTTGCAAGTATGGGAAGAGCGGGCTTCGGTCAACTGGGTTGGGTAGCCGCATTCCTCTACTCTGCTTGTGCCGCGTTACGGCTGGCCAGATTCAATGTACAGGTCGGGATAGCGGACAAGCGTTTTTTCCAGGGGCTGGCGAGTCCGTCGGCCGCTGCACTGATGATTCTGATGGTCTGGGTTTCAGAAGATCTGGGTATAAAAGGGTCGGAGGTTCATCTTCTGGCTGTGTTTGTTACCATTGCCAGCGGTTTGCTCATGGTCAGTAATTTTACCTACTACAGTTTCAAGGATTTCGGTACTCACAAACGGGTCCCGTTTGTTGCGATTCTGGTTCTGGTATTTATTTTTGTTTTTACATCATTGGATCCGCCGAAGATTTTGTTGCTGGGATTTACGCTATATGCGTTGTCAGGGCCGGGTTGGGCGATTTTTCGCCGGTTTCGAAAAAGATCACGCAAGCAGGTGGTCACGGAAGAGCAAAAACCGGGTGACTGAATAATAAAACTGCGCTATAGTTTTCTTAAGTACGACCAATAACAGTATTATGACTCCTGAATTCGCACAGTATGCCGAAGATTCAATAAGCGCCTCTCAAGCGTCCGGTGTCTGTACCGCCTGTTTTTCACTCCTCCTAACTCTACGACTTCTGCCCTAGGGCAGATAGTGATTATCCCTGGCGAGGGTGTACGCAAAAAATACCAATACTATAATTTTCCGTCAGAGCATGCGTTTGCCGTGCTGTGATCTTCGGAGTAGAGACCAATGAACCATAATCGAATCATCTTTTTTGATACCACTTTGCGTGACGGGGAGCAAAGTCCCGGGGCATCGATGACCCGGGATGAGAAAGTCCGTATTGCACGGGCACTGGAAAAAATGCGGGTCGACGTGATCGAAGCAGGATTTCCAGCCGCCAGTCCGGGTGATTTCGAAGCTGTTAAAGCGGTATGCGATGCGGTTAAAGAAAGTACGATATGCGGTTTGTCGCGAGCCAATATGAAAGATGTAGACCGTGCAGGAGAAGCCTTAACGACAGCAGCGTCAAGCCGAATTCATACCTTTATTGCCACCTCACCGATCCATATGCAGATGAAATTGCAAATGACACCGGATCAGGTGGTCGATCAAGCCGTGGCCGCAGTCAAGCGCGCGGGACAATATACCGATAATATCGAGTTCTCCGCTGAAGATGCCGGCCGTTCGGCGCCGGATTTTTTATGCCGTATCTTTGAAGCCGTTATTGCAGCGGGTGCAACAACAGTTAATGTTCCCGACACGGTCGGATACACTATGCCGAGCCAGTTTGCCGGTTTGATCGCCGATTTGATGAACAGAATTCCCAATATTGACCGGGCGGTTATGTCCGTTCATTGCCACAACGATTTAGGCCTGGCAGTCGCCAATTCCCTGGCAGCCGTCGACACCGGAGCACGGCAGGTTGAGTGCACGATCAATGGATTGGGCGAGCGTGCCGGTAATGCCTCTCTGGAAGAGATAGTTATGGCGATACATACCCGCAGAGACTATTTTGAGGTGGAAACCGGGATTGATACTACCCAGATCGTGCCGACGTCCCGGCTGGTTTCCACCATTTCGGGGTTTCCTGTGCAGCCAAATAAGGCCATAGTGGGTGCAAATGCTTTTGCGCATGAGGCAGGAATTCACCAGGATGGCATTTTAAAGGCGCGCGAAACTTATGAAATTATGCGCGCGGAAGACGTTGGATGGTCAAAAAACAGCCTGGTATTGGGTAAGCATTCAGGGCGCAATGCCTTTAGAAACCGGATGGAGGAATTGGGAATCAGCTTTGAAACGGAAGAAGCACTCAATAAAGCCTTTGCACGATTTAAAGTTTTGGCGGATAAAAAACACGAAATATTTGATGATGATCTGCAGGCAATCGCAACCGAAGCGGATACAGATGCCTATAACGAGCCCTATAAGCTTGTATCGATGGAAGTGCGTGCAGGTTCGGGTGAGGAACCCCTGGCCAAGCTGACGGTTTCAGTTGAGGGTAAAGAAGTCACGGAATCCAGCTCCGGGTCCGGTCTTGTTGATGCGTCGTATTCGGCAATCAAAAAGATTACCGGCTCGACTGCACATTTGACGCTTTATTCGGTAAACGCCATTACCGGAGGGACGGATGCGCAGGGTGAAGTAACGACTCGATTGGAGAAAGACGGCAGAATTGTCAACGGCCAGGGTTCGGATGTTGATATTGTAGTGGCCTCGGTTAAATCCTATATTAACGCCTTAAATCGTTTGGGCAGTGCTGCTAAAACCCATCCGCAGATGTCCGGAGTGTGATCGTTGTGCTGTGGCTTTGCCCGATAGAATCAGGAAAAAACACAAGTCCGGTGTCATGCTAGAACAAAACAGACGTCAATATCTTAAAGCTATGGGTATAGACGTCTGGAGTTTGCGTGTGGATACCGGCGGGGAAGACAGCTTAGTGGTTGCTTCGAGCGACAGAGCGGCTCTCACAGCAAGGGAGATCCATTCCACCACCGAGCCGTATCAGCTTTCAACTTCGGAATTGGAAAAGTGGCTGGCTGAACAATGTCTTCTGAAAATCCGCAGCGGTGATGTCAGTGTGAATACACTGGGAAAGCCCGATGCCGAATTATTGGTTTTGTCCCAATGCCTGATCAAAGACAAGCTTACCCATCAGCCGTTCAGCGGTAAAAGCGGTGTCTTACTCAGAGCCATGTTGAGGGAATTAGACGAAGATTTCAGCACGGTATTGTTGGGTGAACTTGATACACCCCAAAATCAGGGAAAATCACTGACCGCTCTTTTACAAGGAAAAAAAGTCCGCGTGATTCTTTTGCTGGTTGATTTGCCGAGCCAACATCCGCATAGCGAGCTGGATAAATTCAGATCACAATGCCTATGGCTAGAGCAACCGCGAACCCAGGTTGTGGTGAGTTTTCATCCAGAGTATCTTTTAACCAACCCGCAGGTAAAAGCACAAGCATGGCGAGATCTTAAACGGGTACACAAACTGATTATGGGGGCTTGATGGCAGCGGTATTCGATAATGCCTTTTATATACGGCTTATGGAGCATGAAGATCTGGAACAAGTCATGATTATCGAGCGGACCAGCTATGATTTCAGCTGGAACGAGCGTATATTCCGTGATTGCATGAAAGCAGGATATTGTTGTCTGGTGCTTGCCGACCATGATGTTGTCCATGGGTATGGAATCCTGATGGTGGGGCCGCAGGAAGCTCATGTGCTCAATATCTGTATTCAAAAGGAGTTTCGAGGGCAGGGTTGGGCGCGCCACCTCATGTTGGAACTGATAGACATAGCGACACGCTCCAAGTGTTTGGAGCTGTATCTGGAAGTCAGGCCTTCCAATGTTATCGCGCTTGGCTTATACCGTTCAATGGGATTTAACGAAATAGGATTGAGGCCCAATTACTACAAGGCACACGGGGGCCGGGAAGATGCCATTGTGATGGCTTTGCCTTTATCGACTTCTTATCGCTGAATAAACGCCGGTGTAAAATCGTCTGACCGATATGCTTATCGCCGTTTGCTGCTGCGATGCAGCTTCTGGTTCTGAATTTTCAGATTGTTGCTGAGGGTCTTATTTTTTCTGGTTCGGCGTTTCATGGGTACGACGGATGCCAGCGGCGACTGTTTCTCGTCGTGGCCGGTTTGTACTTCCCCGGATAGCGGTTTTTTCTTTTTCCGTAGTTTTGAGTCGGTACTTCTCTGGTCGGAGTAATGGGTCAGCGTTCCGTCGCGGTGCAGTTCTACGACATCCCCTGTATTGAGCCTGGCGCAGGCGTCCGTGACACCGACAACAGCAGGCAGGTTATATTCGCGCGCGACGATTGCTGCGTGACTCAGCCACCCACCAACCTCTGTAATGATGCCGCGTGCTTTTGGAAACAGCGGATACCATTGCGGGTCTGTCATGCGGGCAACCAGGATTTCGCCTTCCTCGAAATCTCCGATTTCGTCAATCGAGTGAATTACACGTGCGACACCTCTGACGGCGCCATCTCCCGCAACACGTTTACCAGCCAAAGCGTCCTTATGAATCTGGCGCATAACCTTTCCTGTCTGCACATCCATGGATTCAAGATCTTCAATGGTGAGCCTTGCGGGTGGAGATAGTGACTTCCAGATTTCCGCTTGATAGCGGCGGCGGACAATCATTCGGCGAGCGACATCCAGACCCTCTTCACTGTCCAGTCTCAGCGCCTCCTCTATACTGAGTTGAAAGATATCTTCTTCAAATCCACAACGCTTGTCCAATTCGGTCAGAAGCTTTCTGATTTCAAAAAGTTCCAGCATGCAAAAATGTTTTGCGTCTTCTTTCAAGGCCTGGAATCGATGGACTCTGTCCACACTGATGCGCAGCAGTTTCTTTTCCGGCAAGGGTGGCTGCTTCTCGTGATCAGGCCGTGGTCCTGTACCTTTTATGAGCTTAAGCAGTAAAGCCGGATCTTCCTCGTATCTCGGCATGGACAGTTCGTAATCGAAGGTGCTACGATGACCGAAACAATCTAAAAACTGCTCGATATCGGATTTCTTAACCTCGTTTCGCGAGATAAGATCCATCGCTTTACTCACTTGTGTCTGCGGTACAAAATTTAGATATTTTGCCGGATCTTCGCCTACCATGGAGAGCTTTGCACTCGCCGTCTTCCAATAATAATCTGCAGCGATATTGATGATTTCAGCTTCGAAATAAGTTTCTCCTACAAATCTCTTAATCTGATAATCCAGTGTTTTCACCATCTCGGAAAGCGATAATTTGGAGTAGTCGCGTGAATGATTCATTGCCGTGGATTTCAGCAATGAGGGTAAAAACTCTTCCCTGAAATGACTTTCGATTTCATCTGCATTGCGTGCCAGATTAAAGGCAGCTACGGCACCGGGCCCTTTACCCAGCCGGAGTTTTTCTTCCGATTTATTGATATAGGTTCTGCCGAAAACAGTCGTGACGAAGTCATCCGAACTGATATTGACATCGTAGGGTATACCGAGCTGTTGACATGCCAGATCGGTACTGCCACCGGAAGACCACAACCTTTGCATAAACGATGCGCTCATCGGCGTTGGGGCGGGAAGCAATTCGGATAATTCATTTTGCTCGAATACGGGATCGTCACTATCGACATGCGTGACCATCTCAAGCAAACGCAGTCTCTCGGCCTCGGAAAATCCGGTGGCTGAATTTTTATCACTGATCGAACGTGTAATATCGCGGGTTTGCAGCAGATAGAACTGACCTTCCGCATAAGCCCATTCAATATCCTGCGGATGAGCATATTTGTGTTCCAGCTCTCGGCCCATTTTCAAAAGTGGCTGCAAATCAATGGGGCAGTCCGATGTATCATGGCTTGTACCGGTAATTTTCCCGTATGTGTAAGAATCGGGCGTGACAGTGCCGGACACCAGACCTTCGCCCAGTCCGGAAACAACCTCGACAAGAATTGCGCCGGTATTTGCCGGGTGTTCGGTGAACATGACTCCGGCATACTCTGCGTTAACCATTTTCTGAACAACAACTCCGCCCAACCCGGAACTTAGTTCTGACAGCCGATTACTGTTGACCTCATTGTTATAGGTTTCGGCTAAATCAGATGCGAGAGACCTGTATACTTCTCGGATAGCATTTATCAGTCCACGCTTTGAAACATTAAGAACCGATTCGTAGATACCGGCAAAACTGGTATCGGAACTGTCCTCACTCAGGCCTGAACTACGAACCGCCACTCTCTCGGTTTTCAATTTGGACCAGAGTTGTTTTAATTTCCGTGTCTCGCTGTCAGTCAGCAGACTCATGGACTTTGCGGATTGATCATCCGCCACCCTGATGCGATGAGTGATTTGGTCCGTTACCACGAATCCATCCGGAACCCTGTATCCGGCTTCAATAAGTTCACCTAAACGAGCCGCTTTCTTTCCGGTATTGGGTAATAGATGGGCCACCTTCAGGGGAATCAGTCCGTCGTCAACGGGAATCTTGCGTCTGGATTCCGCCATTCCATCCCAGTTAAATCTTCTTGACAACGATTGAACAAGCAGGTTTTGACCAATGAGTACTAGTAGACTGAAAATCAGATATATATTGGCAGCAGCGTTCAGGGACTGCACCAGCGCGAAAAACAGGCAGCCGCCCAAGCCGAGCATCAGCGCCTTTTTGCGGGTGATGACCGCAAGTTGCTGAACAACTATAAACATAAACAGCGATGTTACGAGTAATGGCGTAACATACAATGGATCCGTTTCCGCCGGATTGCTGATCCACAAAAAGGACTGAGACCATTGGCTCGAGGCTGAATTAACTACGGAAAAAAAGAGCAGAAGTAAGCCCAGTTGAGTAAAGGAGGCGAGCAGATTGTAAATGGGTTTAATTCTATGGTCCCTGTACAGCTTTAAGGTCGCTTTGCTGAGCGCACGGGCATGCTCGGAATAATCCCGCTTGATTCTTTCAAGTTCCGGTTTTAAGGACTTAATGACAATCTGATCCCGCTCGGCTTTTAGTGTCGGAGCCAGTAGTCCCAAACGGATCATTAAAACCAACAAAAATACGCCGGCGACATAATGACCGCTTAACTCCGTCAGATAGTTAAGCAGGCTATTGAGTGGTACGGTGGCAATATCGATCAAGGTGGTGCGCTGATTTTCGACGCGCCAGTTCGCAACGTGGGCACGTTCTGCGGCCGGTAAGTAATATTCATTGGGTACCGTGTAGCGGCCGCGGAAATCACGGCCCATGCGATCGAGACTCAGTCCGATTAACTGTGAATAGAAACAGCTTCTCTTGTCATAGCAAGCGGCAATTAACGGAACGTCGGGCAGTTGCAGCAGTTCACGTTCCAACGCTTCGCTGGTGAGAGCCCGCATGGTGATGTTATGGGCTCCGGGAAGGTGTTCGCCATTGAATTCAGCCGGATAACGAACGTCGATAAACTGGGCCTTTTCTTCCTCCACCAATTCGTGAACGTCCGGCGTGTCCAGAAGCGTATTTTTGTTTTTATAGTCCGCTATGCTTCGCAAATCATTGCCTGCGATACTGTATTCTCCATTGATCGGCCGCGATTCGCTAAGCCATTTCTCATAGCCTCCGATCATGAAATTACAAGCCTTTCCCTGACTTTGCAGTTCAGCGCACAGTTCGGAACTGCGATTTCCCGAATAGCATAGCAGTAGATTACTTTTACCGTTATCCGGGATTAAATCCGGATTGGCCAGTAGATCCGGATAGCGTATTTGTCGCGCTCCCGAAATCATTCCTGACTCCACTTCGGCGTCTT
The DNA here is from genome assembly GCA_965222695.1 of Granulosicoccaceae bacterium. Lineage (GTDB taxonomy): Bacteria > Pseudomonadota > Gammaproteobacteria > Granulosicoccales > Granulosicoccaceae > UBA7957. The sequence goes on from OZ244967.1 coordinate 483,010, forward strand.
CACGCACATCGTACAGATTAACGGAAGAGCCGTCCCTGAGCCATTGCTCCACCGTATCCGTCTTGACGCCCAAAGGATGATCCAGTTGATCACTGAAAGAAAGTGTTTTCAGACTGGTATCACCGACGGTTTTCCCGTTTTCTGTCGATTTGCGGACCAAATTCGTATGGAGTCTGCTGTTTTTAGCGTCTACTGTATTTGAGTACTGCAATATATTGGCGGTCAGGGACGCAGCAAAGAGAATGAACAAACAAGCGAGTATCACGCCGGAAGATTTGCCCGCGCCCGGACCTTTTTTTTTGTTTGCGCGCTTTTTGACTGAAAAGGCGAATCCACCGAAAAGCACACTGATGAGCCCCAGCAACTGAGCAATGCTGGCGGACAGGTTAATAACCAGGTCGGGAGATGGAATGGCATAACTTTCTGTGCAGAAAAGCAGAAAATAGCTCAGCAGTAGCGGCTTTTGGAGGCGCCTTAGTATTTTGTTGATTGTCGTGTCCATTCTATGCAGATGCATCGCTCGTCTAATTATTAGTATTTTGTATATCACTACGCTGCTTTTTGAGCGCTATTACCGGAAAGGTTTTCTACATTGGTCCGGGCTAACTCAATTTTGTCAGCTAACCAGTGAGTAATTTTTTCTTCCAGGGCCTCTGCCTCGAACGGCTTAGAGAGATAGTCGTCCATTCCCGCGTTCAGGCATTTTTCAGCATCTCCAGTCATTGCATTAGCCGTTAGTGCGATGATAGGTGTGTTACAAAGTTCCGAATCCAACAGTCGAATTTGTTTTGTGGCTTCGTAGCCATCCAGAACCGGCATTTGGCAGTCCATAAATACAAGGTCATACTGATCGGATTGCAACAGGGCTAATCCTTCCTTACCATTATCGGCGACATCGGCATGAAATCCTAGCATGTCCAGCATTCCGAGCGCGACTTCCTGGTTGACTACGTTATCCTCAACCACGAGTATTTTTATATCTGCATACAAAATGTCTTTTTTGATATCACCTTTGGATGCTTCTTGATCAGCTCCGACCTCCAGATCAACCGAATGTGCCACCATAGTCAGCAATTCACTGCTTCGAACCGGCTTTGTAATCTGGCCGGAAATGCGCGGATTGTTGTGAGGGTACAGGTCCGGAAGTTGCTCGACCACGCTTGTCATGGGAATGAGTTTAATATTGTCGTAGGCTGGATCCGCCTCTATGCAGCGGACAAAAACATCACCCGGCATATCAGACAATTTTGCGTTAAAGACGATAAGATCAATAGGGCAGTCATTATTATCCGCGTTGCGGATCCAATCGAGCGCCAATTTTCCGCTATGATGAGAATTGCATTCCATCCGGTGAGAATTCAGTATCAGGCTCAGCTTTTCGCGGTTGCTATTGTTTGGTTCCAGTATCAGCGCCCGTAAACCTTGGAGTTGTTTGTAGAATATCGGATCTTCAGAATCGGTCTCGACCGGAGGCAATTCCAGTTCAAACCAGAATACACTGCCTTTACCGATTTCGGAAACTACATGGAACTTGCCATTCATCCCCTCGATTAATTCTTTGGAAATAGCCAATCCAAGGCCTGTACCTCCATATTGCCGTGTGGTGGAACCGTCGGCCTGAGCGAATGATTCAAAAATCCGTGACAGGGCTTCTTCGCTTATTCCAACTCCGGTATCAACTACAGAGAATCGCAAGCGATGGGAATCGGGGGTGTCGTCCGCAAAAGATATTTGAACTGTCACCTCACCTTCGGTTGTAAATTTGACGGCATTACCGAGCAGATTGGTCAGAACCTGTCTGATCCTTGTAGGATCACCTGTGACTTTCTTTGGTATGTCTTTTTCAAAATTGCATAAAATCTCAAGCTTCTTGGTGTGTGCTTGTTCAGCCAATACTTCGGTACAGTCTTCGACTAGAGAATACAAATCAAACTCGATGGTCTCAAATTCAAGCTTTCCTGCTTCGATCTTTGAAAAATCCAGAATATCATTAATCAATGTCAATAGACTTCTGCCTGACGAGGTGGCTATCTTAATCGCTTCTTGCTGTTCCGGATTAAGATCCGTTCCTCGAACGATATTGAGCATGCCCAGCACCCCGTTCATCGGCGTGCGAAGTTCATGGCTCATATTGGCGAGAAATTCGGACTTGGCTCGTGATGCCTCCTGTAACTCGATTTCCTTTTGTTTTCGAAGTTCGAGTATATTTCCAAGTTCGTTTACGGTTTCCCCGAGGTTTTGTAACTCTCTTGAGGCTGCAACGACCAAACTGTCCATGGCCTCGTTTTTCTGGAGTTTTTCAAGGTGGGAGTGAATATCCCGGATTGGCTTAACGACAAGCGTATTGATAATAAAAACTACAATAAGCGTTAACACCGCGAAGGTACTTACTGCGAACAGTCTGATTTTATTGACGTGGTCCCTGATTTCCACGAGTTGTTGGCGTACGTCCCAGACGACGGAAATTCGGCCGAAACTTTCTTCTTCTAACAGGATATCGTGAGAATAATCCAGCAACACCGCCTCTGCAGCGGAGGACTCCTTATTTTCCCAACCGGTTAATAAATCTCCATATTCATTTTGTATCGTTACAGAATAAACATCCGAATCGTTGTCCACCAACTGCTTGATAATGGTGTCCAGGACCGGCCGGTCCTCACTCACTATGGCGTCAAGTGAAGTTGCAGATAACATCGCTACCAGTTTTTGAGTCTGGTAAGAAAAGTTTTTTTCAAAGGTTCGTGTTTGCATTTCGCGCACTAATTCGCCCGCGAATATGCCCACTGCCATAATAGTACAACCAAGGACTACTATAATCTGGCGTCGGATCGGCCAGTTCTTAAACAAACGTGCAAGCATGATATACCTGTCTTATAGTTCTGGTTTTTATCAGTCACCCCTATCTTTTGGGGTGATGCTTATTTATTTACTTTACTTCCGTGCTGGTGTCGGTCTGATAACCGATGATTCAGCGCGATGTTGTTACTATTGCTTTTTGTGACTCGGATAGATTGCCGGGAATTGTGACATTGACGACAATCGGTTGCTGGGCACCGTCACTAGCGGCTGAGACTGAGCCATCCGCATTCTCAAACACTATATTAATTTGAATTCCGCCTGGAAAAGGCTTGCTTTTGGCAACCATTGAAGCCGGTTTATCCTCTTTTTCCGTTTTATCCGAAACTTCTGCAAGCTCTGTGGCAGCAGCTTCCTGGAAAAAGCGACCATTGTATTCCATGGAAGCGCGTATGGTTTCATAATCTTCGTCTGTCCCCGGGAGAAAGCCGTCGGCCTTCAAGGCTTTTAGCGCATTGAGATCTTTCAGTTCGTAAAGCGACTCCTGTAAAGCAGAGAAAACTTCCGGATCCAATCCTTCACTTGCAATCCAGGGCTTCGTGACATTGGGGAATCTCGCCAGTTCTTTAATCGGCTCGCCGGCAGCCACCAGTTTCTTGAAGGTGGATTCGTTTAATGCGCCGGCGTCAAAATCTCCCGCACCCACTGCGGTACCGACCTTGTCATGTCTGCCCAAATACTTATAGCCACTGAGATCACCGGCAAATATATTGTGGCTGACTAAATACAATTGCGACAGGAACCGGCCTATGGTGGATGATTCATCTCCGAAGGCAAAAGAGCGGCCCTTAAGCTGTTCTATGTTGGTGATATTGCTATCTTTGTGTACGGCAATAATTCCATAAAACACCTTGGATTTTTTCTTACTTTCCATGGCAACAAGCTGCAAACTGCTATTTTCTTTTTTTGCTTGAATATACGAGGCGGGCCCAAAACGGGAGAAATCCACTTTACCGTTGATAAGATCAGTCATACCCTGATCATAGTCTTTGGCTATCTGCATCCGGATATCCACGCTACGACCCAGCTTTTCCGACATACTGCTTTCCAGCGAATTCAATATCGGTTTGAAGGTTCGGACCATCGCAGTGGGTTTGTTAGATGAGTAAACACCGAAATTCAGTCTGACTCCGTCCTCACTCCATGCAGAATCCTGCAAAGCAATAAGTCCAATCATACCGCAGATTATGAAAATGGTTGAGACGGTTTTGTTCGGTTTAGTGTGTTTCATGATAGCTTCACCCTCGCGTAATACTGGAATCAACGGCAATAGCGGAGTTTCCTTTAGAGCACATCATAAATCGCACTGTGATGCATCGAATTTCGGTGATGCATAAGCAACTTCTTTCATTCCTTATTTAGCCGTCAAAACGAAGATAGACACAGAGAATTGAGCGGTTTTTTTTGTAGATTCGATCTTTATTGTGAATTCAGAATGAGTAATCTGAACACATTCAGTAGTTTATGTGAATCAATAAACATCCACATTCGGTGGCCGCTCAAGATACTGACCCTTTAGTCGTTATCCTAAGTGTTATAACGCTATTGGAGTTGGTTCCAGGTTAGGGAGTTACGCCAACGGGAATGTAAATCCACAGTGTCGAGTTCACCATGGATTTCGTCTCACAATAGAATGCGGTTAAGCAGACCACCGACAAACTATTCATCAATATTATGGTGCCCTGTGTCAGTTGTAAAAAGCAAAACTACAAATTTAATCTACTTGATTTCAATCGTAGTTTTATATTTTATAACCTGCACTGTTACTTCAGTCATTATTACAGGGGTTGATTTATTATCCTTTGAATGGAGTATTGCAACCCTGAATAATCTTCTTGACTCCAGCCCACAGTTGATTCCTCTGTTGGGCGTTATTTCTTTGTATTTTTTATTTATGCTTGCTGTTCTCTCACGCAAGCATCGGCAGCTGATCAAACTCGATACAAAACTCAATGAAAAACATCATTCATTTCACGATCTGTTTGAACCTGAAGGTGCAAGTGAAGACGACAGTGGCGACGATACTGCGGATACTTCACAATACTTATCCGTCGATAATGATAATACAGGCATAGATCAAAGTGAGAATAGCTCTGAAGCGACAATAAAAGATCTCAAGACTCAATTGCTGCATACTGAGCAGCAGTTGAAGACAGCGCTGTCCGCAAAAAGTCAATTCTTTGCCAACATGAGTCACGAGTTGCGGACGCCAATGAACGGAATTTTGGGCATGACCGAGTTATTAATCGATTCCGGATTGTCTGAACGCCAGAGCCGATTTGCGGATTCGGTACGACGCTCCGCCGAATCGCTGCTCGCCATCATCAACGACCTGCTTGATTATTCTAAAATGGAATCCGGCAAACTGTTTTTGGAAAATGCGGCCTTCAATTTACGAGAGGTGGTAGAAGACGTTTGCGATCTGCACGCAGATGTCGCTCAACGAAAGGGCCTGGAACTGATTTGTCATATCGATAGATCAATGAATGAGTCGGTCATCGGCGATTCCAATCGAATCCGTCAAATGCTGAGTAATCTTGTCGGAAATGCGGTCAAGTTCACTAAAACAGGTGAAATTGTCATTCGTGTAAAAGAGGCAGCAAAGCAGCATTCCAGTGCAGACTATCAGATTGATGTCATAGATACAGGTGTCGGAATCACGCCGGAAGGGCAGGCAAGAATATTCGAGTCCTTTACCCAGGCAGATAGCTCCTATTCACGGGAGTTCGGTGGGGCCGGGCTAGGGCTGTTTATCGCGCACAAACTGGTTTCAATGATGGATGGAAAAATCAATCTGCGAAGCCGCATGAATGAAGGTTCGCACTTCACCATATACCTTAATCTGGAAACCACTACAGATGAAAAAGCCAATGCCAATCTTCAGGGCACATTGCGCGGTTCGCGAATACTGATTGTAGATGATAACGAAACCAACCGTACTATTTTATATCATCAATTAAAATCCTGGGGTGTAATACCGGAGGCGGTCAAATCGGGAGAAAAAGCGCTGGAGGCGCTGAGAGAAGCAAAAAACACCTCTCAACCGTACCATATTGCAATTTTGGACCTGCATATGCCGGTAATGGATGGAATAGAACTGTCGCGCGCTATTGAATCCGATTCCACGATCAGTGACACACAAAGGGTTATGTTGACCTCTGCGGCACTTGAGATATCACCTGAAGAACTCAGGGAACTTGGAATAAGCCAATATATAAGTAAACCGGCCCGCCAGTCACAGTTATATAATGTTCTGGCCAATTTGATTCAAAATACGGATTTTCCCGAAGAGTATCGCAATGATGCAGAGGAAAGAACTGCCTATCGAAAGATGGAAGCTCATGTTCTACTGGCCGAAGACAACCTGATCAATCAGGATGTTGCGCTGAATATGCTTGAGAATTTCGGCTGCACCGTGAAGGTAGCCGGAAATGGCCGCTCCGCCGTCGAAGCCGCCAGCGACGAGAAATTCGATGTGATACTGATGGATTGTCAGATGCCTGTCATGGATGGCTTGACGGCAACTCGGCGGCTAAGGGTGTCTGACGGGCCAAACCGGGACACCCCTGTGGTTGCTTTAACCGCGAATGTCATGGAGGGGGACAAGGAGAAATGCCTCGAGAGCGGCATGAACGGCTATTTAAGTAAACCGGTAAAGCAGGACGAGCTCTACAAACAAGTTAATCAGTGGATGGAAACCGTTGCAGTGGTTGACGAACGATTGCTTGATAACTTTTCGGAAGCAATCGAAGAGCCGGATCCTGAACAGGAAACGGAAGAATTGCAGGATGGGCTGATTGTCAATGAAAATGCGCTTGAGAATATCAAAAAATTACAGCGCCCGGGAAAGCCGGATTTAGTTGCCAAAGTGATCGATGCATATTTAGAAAAATCACCGGCGATACTAAAAGACTTGCGTGAAGGATTTAGCGATAAGGATGCAATAAAAGTAAAAGAAGCAGCCCATAGCCTTAAGTCAAGCAGTGCCTACGTTGGTGCAGATTTTATGTCTGAATCCTGTAAGAAAATTGAAATGGCAGCTAAAAATGACAGTTTGGCTGATATCGTAGGGCTTGTAGAAAACATCTCTACTGATTTTGACCTGGTCGTGAAAAGTCTCACAGAGTACAAACAACGAGCGGCTTAGGTTTATGTCTGACAGCTCGGGATCTGCTAAGAATAAGGCCACGCACGACAACGTGGTAGAGGGGGCGGCGAGTGTGATTGAACACGGCTCTAACGTCCCGAAAGAGCAACCCCTGTTATTGCTTGTGGATGATGATCTTGGCAGCTTGATAATGGCCGAGGAAGCGCTGGATGAAGCCGGGTTCAAAGTCATACAGGCTGAAAACGGAATCGAGGCACTGCAAGCGTGTGAGGGGGTCATCCCTGATTTGATTATCATGGATGTCATCATGCCAAAAATGAATGGTTTCGAAGCCTGCTCCAAAATACGGTCTCTGGAATGGGGAGAGCACATCCCAATACTGATGGTAACAGGTCTGGAAGACATTGAGTCAATCAATAAAGCATACGAAGTCGGAGCTACTGATTTTCTCACAAAACCCATCAATTTCTTTGTTTTACCTCATCGTGTCAGATACATGCTGCGTAGCAAAGAGACGGCCGACAAACTACGTGCCAGCCAGAACTTACTCGACGATGCTCAACGAATAGCGCAACTCGGGCATTGGGAGTGGGATCGCAACAGCCGCCAGACTCGATGGTCCAAGGGTTGTCGGTCTCTCATTCCGGTGCCCGAATATACACAAAATGAAGCGATATCGGCGTTTCAGCATCTCGTGGATGTAGAAGAAGTGGAAAACGTGACTAACTGTTTTAACAACGCAGTTTCCGAGTCACGGGAATATCAGGTTGAATTCAGAATCATTCTGCAAGGTGGTGAAGAAAAAATTCTGCGTATGCAGGCTGAGCCCCAATGTGATGAACAGGGCGAATGTATTTCCATGCTCGGTACTTTGCAGGATATTACGGAACGCCATAACACTCAGCAGCAGATCCATAATCTCGCTTATTATGACCATGTAACCGGCCTTCCGAATCGTGCATTATTGTATGACAGATTGAAAACTACGCTGGGCCGTTCAAGACGCCACGCCGAGATGTTTGGTGTTTTGTTTCTCGATCTTGACCGGTTTAAATTAGTCAATGATACTCTGGGCCATGACGCCGGAGACAACCTGCTTTCGCAAGTTTCCACCCGATTATCCAATTGCCTGCGGGACTCGGATGAAATTGGCAGAACCATTCCCGAAGATGAGATATCGGAAAGGCATACCATTGCCCGATTGGGAGGTGATGAATTCGTCGTATTGCTTTCTCAGATTAACAAGGCGGAGGATGCTGCCAGGGCCGCGCAACGCATTGCCAAAGAGATTGCAAAGAGCTATGAGATCAAGGGAAGCGTTGTCAATATCTCAACAACCATTGGCATAAGTGTATTTCCCACGGACGGAGATGATGCAGAAGTTCTTCTCAAGAATGCTGATATCGCCATGTATCATGCGAAGAAAAAAGGACGAAACAGGTATCAGTTCTATTCTGAAGACATTCACAGGAAAGCGCAGGAACGCTTTTCCCTGGAGCAGGATCTGCGAAAGGCCATAGAGCGCGAAGACTTCAGATTAGTGTATCAGCCGAAGATAAATGCAAGCAGTGGAACGGTTAGCGGAGTTGAGGCACTCATACGTTGGGATCATCCGACCGAAGGTTCGATTATGCCACAGGAGTTTATTTCTCTGGCGGAAGAAACCGAACTGATCATCCCCTTGGGCGAATGGATTATTGAAACTGCCTGTAAACAGGCGCGTGCCTGGCACGATTCCGGGCTTGGGGATATACATGTGGCCGTCAACTGCTCATCGACACAATTGATTAAGGCTGATATGCGCTCATCCATTGTATCGATTCTCAAACAGACCGGATTGGAACCTGAGTACCTGGAAATTGAGTTGACGGAAAGTCTGTTGCTTGAGGATGCGGAGCGAGGAATACAAATTCTGGAAAATCTTCGAAATACAGGTATCAAAACCTCTATAGACGACTTCGGTACTGGTTTCTCGTCCATGAGTTATTTACGCCGGCTGCCGGTTAATAAGCTTAAAATTGACCGTTCGTTTGTCAAGGAAATCGGTGACAAAAAAAGCGATGAGGCCATTATCAGTGCAATTCTGACCTTGGCAAAACATCTTGATCTTACGGTTGTCGCCGAAGGGGTGGAAACCCATACGCAGTTGGCGTATTTGCTCGAAAATGGTTGCGATGAAATTCAAGGCTATCTGGTCAGCAAACCTCTTGAACCTCATGAATTTGAAAAATGGATGAGGGCTCAGTCATGGCAGCATCGCTTCCTCAACAAGGCGGTTTAGTCAACCAGTCACACCCTTTTGATCGGCCGGTGAGCGCTTTGTCTGCCGCACAGTTATTCTGCCTTTCCGGAAACGGCTAATCCACACATTTTCACGTCAATCGATATAAGAGCCTGTTCAAAATCTCTGCGCCTACTGCGAATTCGCTGACTTTGGCCAGATTTCCTCCTGATTTTATGCAGCACATCCGTGTGCTTTACCCCTAACGGGGCTTCAGGTTCAAAACGCTCCTGGCGTTTTAGTCGTCGCGTAGAATTACTATGCGCCTCAAATCAGAATGAAATCTGACTCAAATCAGCATATTCTCGCGACGACACAGAGATCTTGAACTAATGGAATGGTTCGCCCCTCCTCTCAAAGTCATTATAGTAATGACTGGGTATTTAAGACGGCTACTGTGTGAGCCAAACAACGAGATGAAGGAGCGAACCATGAAACATGATACCGAAAAACACCCGTTAAAAGTAATCGCTATCGATTTGGCGAAGAACAGCTTTCAGGTTTTTGCCGCTGATCAGTCGGGGCGCAAAGTGATGAATCGAAAAATGAACCGGCAGTTATTGAAACAATGGATGGTCAAACAACAGCCCTGTCTGGTGGCCATGGAGGCTTGTGGCAGCGCCCATTATTGGGGTCGTTTATTTCAGTCTTACGGGCACAAGGTAAAGCTGATAGCCCCACAGTTTGTCAAGCCCTATGTCAAGTCGAACAAAAGCGATGCGGCAGATGCTGAGGCCATTAGCGAAGCGGTGCAACGTCCCGGCATGCGTTTTGTCGCGATCAAGGAGGTGGCCCAGCAGGATATACAAGCCATACACCGATTGCGTAGTCTGGCGGTTGGGCAACGTACTGCGCAAGTGAATCAGATTCGCGGATTGCTCCAGGAGTATGGTCTTGTCCTGGCCCGAGGACGGGCAACAGTGATTAACCGGTTGCCCGAGGTCTTGGAGGATGCCGACAACGGCTTGAGTGACTTGTTTCGCGAGCAACTCCAACGGATGTATGAAGAGCTTTTGCACAGTGACCAGCGGGTGACTGATTACGACGACACACTGCAGAGGTTGGCTAAGCAGGATGAGCAGGCAAAGCGGCTGATGACGATCCCAGGGGTCGGCCCACTGGTGGCAACGGCACTGCTGGCGGGTATCGGCGATATCAAGTCGTTTCGCAATGGCCGGGAACTGGGGGCCTGGTTGGGTCTGGTGCCACGACAGCACTCAACAGGGGGCAAGCCAACGTTGTTGGGTATCAGCAAGCGAGGAGACGTTTACCTGCGAACCTTGCTGATACACGGTGCTCGTTCTGTGGTTGTGCATGTCGACCAATGTCGCACGAACACCCAGCGATGGTGCCAGGCGCTCAAACAGCGCAGTCACATGAACGTCGCTATTGTGGCGATGGCCAATAAAATAGCACGCGTCGCCTATGCGTTGTTGAAAAACGGCGAAGACTACTCCACCGCAACTCTGGCCAGGGTGTGATAAAAGGGCGAGTCGTTCATGCGTTGCGCTGGAATAACACAAGGTACTGATATTTAGGTTAAGAGTCCGTGAAGCTAAGCCTCATCCAATTGCAAAGAGTGAAATCACAGTGATGGCATAAAGGGTTATAAACCGCGCACCTGGGAGCCTGATAGAGCCTATGGTCACCACGAGGTAGACCGCTGAACTGATGAGGCCAGGGGCGAGCGAATTCCATCAGGGTACGACAGAGCGCGACAAGCGTTCTCGATTCGATACCGGATATATGGCTGCAATAACTTCTTTATGAGTACTACATTTTATTCTTGCATAACGGGGCGAACCATATAAGGCTCTAAGGAATGAAAGAATAAGGTAAACGTATAAGTTAACCTATACTAATTCTAGTAAACAAATAGGTTGACTATATGCGATCTTTAGTCTACCTTTAAGTTGACTATGATTTTGTAGATGTCAACTTAAAGGTAGACCAATGAGCTTTGATCGTGTTGTTTTGAAACAATATCAGGAGAAGGTGAATCGGGCTGCCAAGCAGTTTGGCAGCTCCACGCGCCCTGTGTCTGAAGGCTGGTTAAAGATAGTGCGAACCGCGCTGGGTATATCTGGCCCGCAGTTGGCAAAACGTCTTGGGGTTTCTAAAGCGCAAATCTCGAAAACAGAAAAAGGCGAATTGGCGGGTAGCGTCACTCTAAAAACCATGCAGAACACGGCGGAAGCTATGAATTGCCGTTTTGTCTACGCCGTCATTCCTGAAAAGGAAGTGGAGCTTGTTATCAAAGATCAAGCGATAAAGAAGGCGAAGGAGCGGGTAAAGGCCGCTTCTACGCAAATGGCCTTGGAAGCTCAGGCGTTGGGCGAAGAACAGCTCAGTGCTGAAATCGAGCGTATCGCAGGCGAGATTATGGACGGAATGCCTGCTGATTTATGGAGTGATTAATAAGTGATGTGTTGAATTACCCTGAAGGCGCAACGCCTCTTGATCCCGATGAGATGGAGGGGCTCCGTTATAAGCATGTTACGACACGCGGCGAGCTTGACGAATTGGAGCAAGCTAATGTTGACGAAGGTTTGCAGTGGTTGAAGAAGCAGAAAAACCCTGATGTTCTGACTGAAAAGTTTGTTTGTGATCTGCATAAAAGGCTCTTTGGCAAGGTCTGGAAGTGGGCAGGGAAGTTCAGACGGACCGAAAAGAATATCGGCGTTGATCCGATACAGATTGCTATTCAGCTTCGTCAATTGCTTGATGATGCGCGGTATTGGACTGAAGACAATACCTATCCGCCAAAAGAACTGGCTGCAAGGTTTCATCACAGGCTGGTTTATATCCATCCGTTTCCTAACGGAAACGGTAGGCATTCACGCATCATGGCGGATGCGGTACTGACTAAGCTTATGGATGAGCCTGCCATTGATTGGGCCGGCGGATACAAACTGGAAAAAATGAATGAGCGTCGTGATCAGTACATCGCGGCCTTGAGAAGCGCCGACGCGCATGACTTTAATGCATTGTTTGAATTTGTCGGAGCGCTAGTACTCTGTCCAGGAGATATTGACGGATACAGAGCCAAGCTCATGAGCAAAGACAAGGCATAGTGCGCAGGGAATGGCCAGCCCTTTTCAAGCGCTATAACGCCGGATTTGCTCATGAGCTTGGCTCCCTTTGGGCGAGCCACAAAGGGCTCATCCACGTTGTTGCAACTCTTGGCCATAGAATGACTATGACCGGTGAGTGGCGCCTAGTGGCTAAGCCCTTTGTGACTCGCTGTATCCGTCAATATCACCTGGACAGAGTACTAGAATGACACGGTTTTCGAAAAGCGCCAATTAAGTATATATGAATAAGTGCACATCAGAGGTGTGAGTAAGTGACAGGCAGTTTTGTTAATGAAATCAATAAGAGGCGCACGTTTGCCATCATCTCCCACCCGGATGCAGGCAAAACGACCTTGACTGAAAAATTGCTCTTATTCGGCGGTGCTATACAACTGGCCGGTACCGTGAAGGGACGCAAAGCCGCCCGGCACGCCACTTCGGATTGGATGGCCATGGAACAGGAGCGCGGAATCTCGGTGACTTCGTCAGTCATGCAGTTCCCTTATAAGGATCGAATCGTCAATCTTCTTGATACGCCGGGGCACGAAGACTTTTCCGAGGATACTTACCGAACTCTGACCGCAGTGGATTCCGCGCTGATGGTGATCGACGTTGCCAAAGGCGTCGAGCCACGGACGGAAAAATTGATGGAAGTGTGCCGAATGCGCACCACTCCCGTCATGACATTCATCAACAAGCTTGATCGCGAAGGCCGCGATCCGATAGAGCTTATGGATGAGGTTGAACAGATGCTGCAGATAGCCTGTGCTCCCATCACCTGGCCGATCGGCATGGGAAAAGGGTTTAAAGGGGTGTATCACCTTGCCCGGGATACGGTGCATTTTTACTCGCCCAATCATGGCGGCAAGGTGCAGCAGGGCGAAGTGGTGACAGGCCTGGATAATCCGAAGCTGGACGAAGCCCTTGGCAGCATGGTCGATGATTTGAGGGAAGAGCTGGAACTGGTGAAGGGCGCCAGCCATGCATTTGACCAGAAAGCTTATTTGCGCGGCGAGCTAACTCCGGTATTTTACGGCTCTGCAATCAATAATTTCGGCGTTGCGGAATTACTGGATGATTTTGTCGAATATGCCCCTGCGCCCCAGGAACGAGAAACACTGAGCCGCCCGGTGGACCCGGAAGAATCCGCATTCTCCGGATTTGTATTTAAGATACAGGCGAATATGGACCCTCAACACAGGGACAGAGTGGCGTTTCTGAGAATATGTTCAGGGAAATATACGCGGGGAATGAAAGCCAATCATGTGCGGATCGGGAAAGATGTGAAATTTAACGACGCATTGACTTTTCTGGCTTCCGATCGCGGCCATGTCGATGAAGCCTATGCCGGCGATATCATCGGCCTGCACAATCACGGCACCATCAGGATCGGAGATACCTTCACTCACAAAGAAAAACTGGTATTCACGGGAATTCCGAATTTTGCTCCGGAGCTGTTTCGTCGCGCGGTCTTGAAGGATCCGCTTAAGATGAAGCAGTTACAAAAAGGGTTGTCACAACTATGCGAAGAAGGCGCAACCCAGTTATTCCGCCCCCATACCAGTAATGATTTAATACTCGGAGCGGTCGGCATACTGCAGTTTGATGTCGTCGCCCAAAGATTGAAAGACGAATACAAGGTTGAGTGTCAATTCGAAAATTCGAGTATTCAACAGGCAAGATGGGTGAAATGCAATGACGAAAAAATATTGCAGGATTTTAAAAACAAGCTTGCCCCCAACCTTGCACAGGACCATGCGGATGAACTGGTGTATCTCGCTCCAACCAGGGTTAATTTGCAAATGACGCATGAACGCTGGCCGGACGTTGAATTTCTGGCCACCAGAGAACAGGTATTTAATTAAAGCCTGTCTAAAATCACCAGAAATACCCTGGATTTGTCCGGCAGATTCCGAAACGAGTATTTCAATCCATCGAATGACTACAACTAGTCAACGATGACAAATGCACCTCGGATATCGCCCTTATTATATCCTGTCGCTTTATCTTCCGGATAAAGCTCGCTCAGCTTAGCCTTGATATTGTCAGCTATATCCTTGCCGTGGCAGGTCAGGCACACATCGGCGGTGGGAATGGCTTTCATGTAGCGATACTCTTTTCCGGAATCCGTATCCACGATCTCCGAGTATTCCAGCGTCTCCGGTGCCGCGCCCGCTGCCAGCCGGGATTCAAAATTCTCAAGAACCGCTTGTTGCCAGCTTATGGGGGCATTTTTCGGATTTCTGTATTTCAAGCTGGTACGGCTGATTTCAAGATCATGGCTGACGGATACAGTCTGAGCTATTTCAGGGGCTTTGAGATTACAGACACCGATGGCATTTACCGGGCCGCCGGCTTTGATGGCGCTGACCAATTCGCCTTTAAGCTTTTTCCCGAACTCCTGAATGGTTTTCCGGCTTTGTGCGTTTCTTGCCTCAAGTTCAGTGGCGGTTACGGGAGAAAAAACAACGGGAATCAGTAAGGCTAAAGCGAGTGTTTGTTTGTGCATACCAACTTCTCCATATTTTTTATTGATTGAAATTACCTTGTCTAGCAGACAAGCGAAACTTCGATAAGCTGAAAACAATTTTATCATCCATGGAAGAGAGCGCTAGTAGGGCAATTTCATTGCTGTATCAGATTTTTTTATACCAAACATTCCCGCTAACACACGGCGGATTTGATCGGTGTTTGATTCGGGTACAGTATTTGTCTTATCAGGCTTGTATCAACTATTGCAGATTGCGAATTCCCTGAGCCTCTCATAATAGGGACGACAGGCATCGGATATGATTCTTTGCTCCGGGGTCAGCGAATATTGACGTTTCTTCCATGGCATAAAGCCTGTCGATTTTTCCACATTGTGATACCAGTATTTCCCCCAAACCCCGTCGGTTTCACGGATGCCTGAAGGCCAGGTCAACATGGATTCGGAAAACTCGATATTAAGATGTTGGCAAAGCTTTTCCGTTTGTAATCGCGGATTTTTCAGAAACTCATCACTGTCTATGACGAGGAGTTTGTGATCTTGTCGTTGGCTGATCAGCTCAAACAAGCGCGCTTGTTGGGAAAATCCTAAATCGGCCGGAGTCAAATTGGGACGCTTCTCTGCATAGGAGGCCACGACAGCGTCCGGGTCCCTGATTAAAAAGCAGTTTTCCAGACCCAGTACCCATTGCTCATCCATGGAAGGCAATTGATGATGGGCCATATGTTTTTGATAGAAAATGCGGCAGTTTTCGCATGGAGAGCCATGCGATAAATAGTCGATCACCTTTTTCCAATCCGTGCTTTGCGAGGCAATGATTTCCTCGGTACCGGGATGTTCTATGCCGGTTTCCCGTAAATAGTGTGCGTAGAGAGGCTCATCGATAACGCAGGTGTCCGGGCGGTTTTCCCAGCTGCGCATCATTGCCGTGGATATATTTCTCGGGCCTGACCACATGGCGATTCGTCTTAACACGGTCATTGGAAACTACCCTCAACGGCCATTGTCGCAATTCCGACCGATCAAATCCCGGTACAGCTTCTGTAATTTGTCCGTCATTTTTCCCGGCCACCGGTCGCCTATCTGACGGCCGTCGACTGATCGAACCGGGCCCAGACCGGCAAAAGTGCCGGTTACAAAAGACTCTTCGGCGCCGTAGACATCGGTGAGACTGAAATCCTTCTCATGGATCGGGATCCGGTTTTCACGGCAGATCCCTATGATTTTCGAGCGGGTAATGCCGCCCAGGCAATAGCGGCCACTTGAAGTCCAAACCTCTCCGCGCCGGACAATAAAGAAGTGGGTCGAATTGCAAGTCGCCACAAATCCGTGCGGGTCCAGCATCAATGCTTCATCGGCCCCCGCCTTGGCCGCCTGAATACAGGCCGTAATGCAATTGAGTTTGGAATGGCTGTTGAGTTTGGGGTCCTGCACATCCGGAAATCCACGGCGCACATGTACGGTAAACAAATTGATACCCCGATCACCCGATCCGCTGGGAATTTTGTATTCCGGGATGATCACCACCGTGGGGTTCCCGATAGTAACGCGGGGATCCTGATAAGGTGTGGATTTTATTCCCCGGGTCATCATCAGGCGGATATGCACACCGTCATGCATTTTGTTAGCGTCAATGCAACGATAGATTCGTTCCCGTAATTGTTGTTTGCTTAAACCGGGATCCATATCTATTGCCGTGGCTCCTTCATACAACCGATCGAGATGATCCGCTAAAAAGGCAATCACTCCATTATGCAGCCTCAAGCCTTCCCATACGCCATCACCAAGAATAAAACCGCTATCGAAAACGGATATACGCGCTTCATCCCTTGGATAGAGTTCGCCGTTGATATCGATCAGTATATCCGCGTTCCGGGCATCTGTTTTATAGTCATGTGAGCCTTTCTTCATGGTTTATCTGTGGTCTTTTTTTGCGTTTAAGAAATCCGTGTGTGACTATCATCGCTGTCAGTGTGAAACAAGACGCTCAAGTTAGCAATATTTCACCTTTATTTAAGAGCCTGTTCAAGAACCAGGGATTAGCCATATCTCAGTTTATAGGGGTATATAAACTGTCTTTTTGCTTGTGCAGTGCAGCGTCACGTATTCTCGCGACGACACAGAGGTCTTGAGCAGGCTCTAAGGGGCTCAATACCTGGGTGTGTCGTTAATCTTAAACGGTATAGTGTGAGGAGATATTTGCTTGGCGGAAAATAAAAATGACGGCTCCTTGGATCCTCAGGTTATAAAACTGGCAGTTTTTGAAAACCGCTGGCGATATGCTGTCTTTCCGGCCATGATTGCCTTCTTCATACTTTCCGGGTTCGGCTTTTACTTAATCTATGGAATGCTCGAACGAATGGCGGCTTTGTCCGAAGATATAGACAAAATGACTCGTGTGATGTCCGAGTCTCTCCCTGTGATGCAAGGCGGAGTCGTGGGCATGTCGTCCAAAATGCAGTGGGTAGGGGATGATCTGGACAAAATGTCAGCCGATGTTCACACCCTGGCTGAGGTCATCTCGACCTCTATGCCCAGTATCGAAAACCGTTTGGTCAATATGGCCACCAATATCAACAGTATGTCCCACTCTACCGCTGCCATGGCGGCGACAACCGATAATATGGGTCGTAATATCTGGGATATGAATCGCAATATCTCCAAACCCATGTCTTTTTTCAGCGATATGATGCCTTGGCAGAGAAGCAACGCACCACCGCCTCCCGGGTATTACGCATCAGTTTATCAACCCTATGCGCAGGCGGTATATAGAGCGCCTGGGTCCCGCACAACGGAACCGGAAACCGTCAATGCTGGGATTGAACCGGAAGTGGATGGAGGAAATTCTCATCAACGCTCTGAAACCGATTCAACTATCACAGTGGCGAGTGCGAACGCTTTGGAGGGAAAATTTAAATACGGTGGTTTTTGCGCGAGTTGCCACGGAGTCAAGGCTGAGGGTGGCGTGGGGCCGGCTTTAAACAATAATTCGGCTTCAATGATCAGCGAGGTCTTACACGCCTATAAAAGCGGTGCAAGGGAAGGCACCATGACGGGCGTGGTAAAAACCCTAAGCGCGCATGATATTGACAATATTGCGGAATTTATCGGCAAGAACCTCGACGAATAATCCGTCAAGAAACCTTCCACCCGAATCGAACCAATACTTCAATTCAGAATTCCCCGATTCAGCTCCTGTCTCATTCCTACTTTGATTCTCAGAAAATTTCGCTTTTGCATTTATCCCTAAAGTTGCGTTAAATGTGAAGCCGACTCGCGGCACGGCTGATAAAAACGAAGAATCGAACTATGCCACAAACTCCATTGCTCGAGATAAGAGCGATAAGCAAATCTTTCCCCGGTTGTCTGGCTAACGATGCCATAGATCTGACCATTCGAGAGGGTGAAATCCATGCCTTGCTGGGGGAAAACGGTGCGGGCAAGAGTACTCTGGTGAAAATTATTTACGGCATACTCAAAGCCGACTCCGGAGAAATATTCTGGCAGGGAGAAAAAACTCAGATCACCAATCCCGCGGCGGCCAGAGAGCTGGGTATTGCCATGGTCTTCCAGCACTTTTCATTGTTTGATTCACTGACAGTGGTCGAAAATATCGCTCTGGGTATGAACGACAGCCAGCCTATACAAACTTTGGAGGAGCAGATTCTAAAGATATCCCGGACCTACGGATTACCCCTGGACCCCAATCGGCATGTATATACCCTGTCTGTAGGAGAAAGACAGAGAATCGAAATTGTCCGTTGCCTGTTACAAAACCCCAGGCTCCTGGTGATGGATGAACCAACATCCGTATTAACACCCCAGGAAGTGGAAAAACTTTTCACCACCTTGCGGCGACTATCCGCGGAAGGCATGGCCATACTCTATATCAGTCACAAATTGGAGGAAATCAAACAGCTTTGCGAAGGAGCGACGATTCTGCGCAACGGGAGGAAAACCGCCGAAGCAGTTCCCAGTCAAGAGACAGCCAAATCGCTTGCCGGTATGATGATCGGTGATGAGGTTCTTGATGTTATCAACCATAGTCTCGGCGCGAAAAAAGATGCCGCTGTGAGGCTGGAAGTGGCCGGGCTGACCAGCAGTGCAGAGGACGAGTTCGGTATCAGTCTGAAGGATGTCAATCTGCAGGTGAAGGAAGGTGAGATTGTCGGCATAGCAGGAGTGGCCGGCAACGGCCAGACGGAATTGCTGGAGGCACTCAGTGGAGAATTACTCTGTGAACGCAATAATATCCGTATCAATGACGTTCCCTGTGGTGATTTGGCACCGTCGGAACGCCGTAAACTGGGACTTTGCAGCGTGCCTGAGCAACGGCTGGGTCACGGCGCCGTACCCGATATGAATCTGGCCGAAAACGGATTCCTGACCGCATTTCAACGCTTGAAAATGTTGTCTCTTGGTTTGATCCATTTTGGTCGGCGAAATGAATTCGCTGACCGAGTCATAAACGACTACGCGGTAAAATGTAATGGCAGACATTCTCTGGCCTCCAGCCTTTCAGGTGGCAATTTGCAGAAGTTTATCGTCGGACGCGAGGTCAGCCAGCGGCCGGAGCTACTGATCCTATCTCAACCGACATGGGGTGTGGATGCGGGTGCGGCGGCGGCGATTCACCGTTCGCTGATTACCTTGGCCGAGGCGGGGGCGGCTGTGCTGGTGATATCCCAGGACCTGGACGAACTAATGGCAATCAGTCATCGTATCGGGGCGATTTGTGCCGGTCACCTGTCTCCCGTGTATGATCGCGATGAACTCAGTGTTCAGGATGTTGGCTTGCTTATGGGAGGGGCGACATTGAAAAAGGCGAGTGAGGAATCACCGGGTGCTTAGACTGCAGAAAAGGACCGAGCCCTCCGCCTTCATGGTGTATATGACACCGCTGATTGCTTTGTTTCTGACGTTGATTGCCGGCATTTTTCTGTTCGGAGTACTGGGTGTGCCGATCAACCAGGCTCTGCATGCATTCTTTGTCGAGCCGATTTCCAGTCTGTACGGTTTGGCGGAATTGGGCGTCAAGGCAACTCCCTTGATCTTGATAGCAGTTGCGCTTTCTCTGGGCTTTAAAGCCAATGTCTGGAATATCGGTGCCGAAGGCCAGTTGACTCTGGGTGCAATCACTGGAGGAGGAGTTGCATTAATACTTTACGAGGTGGATAGTATCATCGTCTTGCCCTTGATGTTGATTGCCGGAATTCTCGGCGGCATATTCTGGGCCTGCATACCCGCGATTTTGCGAACACGGTTCAATGCCAATGAAATCCTGACCAGTCTGATGCTGACCTACGTAGGGACGCTGCTACTGAGCTATCTGGTTCATGGACCCTGGCGGGATCCGGAAGGTTTCAATTTCCCCGAATCCAGGATGTTTCACGACTCGGCCACCCTGCCGCTGATTCTGGAGGGTACACGCTTACATGTCGGCGCTTTATTTGCCGTTTTCATAGCGCTCGGCGCATGGATAATGTTGTCTCGCACACTGGTCGGTTTTCAGCTCAAAGTGATAGGCTCGGCGCCCGCTGCCGGCCGATACACGGGATTTAGCGAAAAAAGAACGATTTGGCTCAGCCTGTCGATTGGTGGGGCAGCCGCTGGTCTGGCAGGGATCATAGAAGTCGCTGGGCCAATAGGGCAGTTACTGCCCAGTATTTCGCCCGGTTACGGATTTACCGCGATTATTGTTGCCTTTTTGGGGCGTCTGCACCCCTTAGGCGTCATTCTGGCAGGCCTGTTGATGGCGCTGTCCTATCTGGGCGGAGAGTCTGCGCAGATTAATCTGAATCTGCCCCTGGCGGTTACCGGAGTTTTCCAGGGCCTGTTGCTGTTCTTTTTATTAGCCTCGGATGTGCTGATCCGCTATAGGATTCAATGGTCGACCTCCGGTAGGAGCAAACCATGACCGGCGACGCCGTTGTATTGACATTGCTGACGATTATCACCGCGGCCACTCCGCTGTTGTTCGCGGCTTTAGGTGAGCTGGTGACGGAAAAATCCGGTGTTCTGAATTTGGGCGTGGAAGGTATGATACTGGTGGGGGCGGTTAGCAGTTTCGGTGTTGTTCAGCTCACTGCAAATGCCTGGCTGGCGGTGATTACCGGTATGCTTGCTGCGGTATTACTCGCTTTGGTGTTCGCTTTTATCACGCTGACCTTACAAGCGACACAGGTGGCAACCGGCCTGGCCCTGACTATCTTCGGTATAGGTATAAGCGCCCTGTTGGGGCAGGATCTTGTAGGGATCGCTTACGCGGGTCTACCCAAATTGTATATTCCCGTACTTTCGGAAATTCCGGTCATAGGAAATCTGCTTTTCAATCACGATATTCTCGTTTACCTGTCTTTCATACTTGTCTTTCTTGTCAGCTGGGTACTCTACCGGACCAAAACCGGACTTATACTGCGAGCGGTTGGGGATTCTCACGATGCGGCTCATGCCATCGGATATCCGGTGATACGAATCCGTTATCTGGCAACGCTATTTGGTGGCGCCATGGCGGGTCTGGCCGGTGCCTATTTATCCCTGGCCTATACTCCCATGTGGGTTGAGGGGATGAGCGCCGGGCGCGGCTGGATATCCTTGGCCCTGGTGGTGTTCGCCACCTGGCGGCCCATGCGCGTGCTCTTGGGCGCTTATCTGTTTGGCGGTATCACAATCCTGCAACTTCACGGCCAGGCATTGGGTCTCAATGTTCCTTCACAGTTCATGTCCATGCTGCCGTATCTGGCCACCATTTTCGTGCTGGTGATTATTTCAAAAGAGAGAAGCCGGATTAAACTGAATGCTCCCGCCTGTATTGGTAAACCTTTTCATCCAACCGCTTAAATACCTGTGCAAGCTCTCGATTTTTAGTTCGGCATACCAATCGCTACAAGCTGTTGAATTCAAAGTAAATTAGCCTATATGTTTATTTAAGGGGCTGGTTACAGTTATTTTGTACCGAACTGTCCAATATATTGAGTTTAGGCCACCAACTTAAAACTCCATCATTCGAATGCCCACTCGGTTAAGAGCCGTAAACCATCCACCATAAAATTTACCCGTTGACCCGGACTGCATCAGTTTCCGGAATTCATAAACGCTTGCTTGGCGGCCCGCTGCTGTCGATTTCCTGAAGGTTGGAATCGTCTTACGGTTGAAGATTCGGAATTCCACTTTTGCCTGAGTGAGCAAGAAATTTCTTAAGCGTCTAATTACTAAGCATCTGATTTATTTGACTAACTGACAAAATAATACAACTGTAATATTAATTCATAAATCAAAGATGATGATAAAGCCAATGACTTAATCCGCGCTATGGATTCCGTTTTCAATAAGGTGAAAAATGTTCTTGATTGCTAAATCCGAATCTCATCGGATTTAATATTTAATTAGCAAACAGTTTTAAAAAACTCTAATTATTCTCTATATTAATCCTCCCACTGTCTGTACTTCACATCTCAATAGGCGAATTTTCTGCTTCGCCGTTTTCTTTTACCGGAGTTTTTTAAGATGAAATCAACAGAAATTATTTCAAAAAAAAATACAATTCAAAATTCTTTACAAAAACCTAAAAACTATTTCAGCATAATGGCGAAAAATGAATTGCTTGATCAGGTTTATGCATTGCGCTATCGAGCCTATATGGCGGAGAACTATATTGAACCGAATAATACGGAACGTTTTTTTGACGAATTTGATCATGAAGCGAATTGCCGGTCATTTCTGACTTATTGCGGTCGGGAATTGGTGGGTTCGATCAGGTCATGCATATACGATCCCGAGGATGACAAAGACGTGCCGGTCATGGAAATATTTGATCGGGAGTTGCGCAGGGAAGTCGGATATGAAAAGCCATTCGTGGAGGCCAATAAATTCGTGATCGCGCCTGAATTTCAGCGAAGAGGAGGGATCAGGGCAAGGTTTAATATGTATAAAAATATTGTGAATACAGTCTTTGAAAAGGGTGCAGACACAATTGTGGTGGCTGTTCGGCCCAGTCACGTTAAGTTTTATAAAATGCTGTTTTTTTCTCAGATTTCGGATGCAAAGTCCTATCCGCATTTGAAGTTTAAAACCGTGTTACTTGCTTGCTATAATATGAATGCTCTGAAGGATTTCATTTGGAGCAAGACAAAAACAGTTTGAAATTTAAGGGAATAACTGCAAAGCATGATACCGTTTATAGTAACAGTTGTTGTTGATTTATTAGTCGGGCTGATTGCTTTTTCAAAACGAAATAACCCGTCCGCGCTGGCTTTGGCGTTGTTCACGGCCAGTCTCGGTCTCTGGCAGACCGAGCTGTTTCTATTGACAGTAATAGAATCCAGGGAAACACTGGCGCCCTGGTTCCATCTTACAAGAGCCGGAATGTTCTTCGCGCCCATGATGCTGGCGTTGCTGGCCTGGCGAATTTGCGCAAGCCGGTCAATAATTTTCAGAAATACCATACTGATTCCGGGATTTATCATCGCCGGCCTGTTATCGCTTCTCAACAACACGGTTTTTCCGTCCGTTTTGGTGCCGACGGACTCGGGTTATCTACCTAAGCCGGATAATATCTACTACGCGTTTGTCGCACTTTTTCTTTTCGGATTGTTCGGTTCGATCGCGCTCGGTATTAACAGTTACCGAAAGTCTCCCCAACGGGAGAAACGACGGATAAAATGGCTGCTCATCTCACTTGTTCTGATCTTCTCCTTTGGTGCCTTGAGTATCTATCTGGTCGCTTACGGTGTCTATCTGTCCAAAGTTGTCGGAGCGTTTTCCAACGCCGTTTTTGTCAGTGTTTTACTCTATGCAACCATAAACCATCACTTGACGGATATAGGTTCGGCATTGAGTAATCTGTTTGCCAGAATTATCGTTCTCGGCTTGATTACCATTCTTTTTTTTCTCGCGCTTGAGTTTCTGGAGTCCAGAATACCGCCTTTGAGCAGCAAGCTCTTAAGCTTCGGATTACTGATTCTGGCCTTGGAGCTTTACCCAAAGCTACTCCGGCTGGTTTATCCGAGTGCGAAGCGGTTGATTTTGTCCGGAGGCTTTGATGTCTACTCCGTCACCAGGGATATTCAGTACGCGTTCAAGCGAAGCATAGAAACCATCGATCTCATCAAGGTACTGGATCACTTGATGATAAAAATTGTCCGGCTTTCCCATTACGAAGTATCTGTGATTTATCAGGATCAAGACGCGGGCAGGTTGCAGCTGGTCAGGCTGGGCGAAAAAATCCCGGGTGAGCAAATTGAAGAGACTGCTCTGGAGCAACTGAATCCGGATTCCCCCGATCTTATTATGGTGGATGAAGCCGGACCCGAACTCAGGCATATGATCGAGCAGCGCAAGGCGCTAGCGTGTTTTCCATTGATCCATCTCGGGCAACTGAACGGGATCATGTTCGTTGGCCCTCTACAGGACTATAAGGCCTCCTATTACAGAAACGATGACATCCGCCTGCTCGGGTGGCTGATGGATGAGTTGCCCGCAACGCTTTCACGTATCGTTCTGCATGATGCCTTGAGAGAGGATCTGGACGAAGCCCAAAAAACCATGTCACTGATCGAATTGATGAATCAGTATCATCACGATATTAAGGCCCCGCTATCGATTATTGACGGCGTGGTCTCCAATGATTTGTACGATCGCGAAAAGCAACACAAGATTATTCTCGAACAGGTTGCCCGAGGAACCCAGCTGATCACCATGATGAGCAGTGTATTGCGTGGACAAAGGGAGCGCCAGACCAAACCGGTTAATCTGAGGTCGGTGATCGAAGGCTGCATGCTGTTGTTTGAACGTGAAATCGAGACTATAGAATACGATTTTGCGGAAATTTCCGATGTAGTGGGAGATGTCAACGATCTGAAGATTCTGTTTATCAATCTGATCAAAAACGCTGTTGAGGCAAAGTCTTCCGAACGGCCGCTTCAGATCCGGATTGAGGGAGGCGAGTCGGATGGAATCGTTTGGATCAGTTTCATGGACAACGGATGCGGAATGTCGGAAGAACAGATCGAGAACGTGTGGACACGGATTAAAAGCAACAAACGACACGGCAGCGGAGTCGGGCTGCGTGCGATCAAGCGGATAGCCGATGAGCATGGCGCATCGATCAGGATCGAAAGTAACCAGGGTGAGGGTACCCGATTCTATTTACGTTTCCCAATGCGGGTAAAGCTGGCGCAAGGTGTCGCGAAAGGTATCGAGTTTGAGCGGTTTGAGTAGGAATTTGTTGAATCCGCAGGCAAAAAACGCATCGCGATCAAACGGTTCAATGTTCGACATTCCAATAATCGGCGTCTGATTATCGGTGTCTTCAAGTTCTCGCATTTTAACCGTTGCCTCCATTCCGCTCAGGTGAGGAAGGTGGAGATCCATCAGCACGATGTCATAACGGTGGCTCTGGAATTTTTCAAAAGCATCCCATCCGTCAGAGGCAACATCGATGGCGCAATTGACGGAGGAAAGGACTTTCCTGGTTATATCCTGATGGATTACTTCGTCTTCAACCAGAAGAATTTTCAGGCTGGCATCCTTATTGACCTCCTGGGATGCCGCCTTGTAGGTTGAGTGCAGCATTTCAGATGAGCGGGAGGGTTCGAGCTCAAGCAAAAACTTTTCCAGCGAACGATTGATTAAATCCAGGTTTTGCTTGATATCCGTTGCGGCACTTTTCAATATGTCCAGGTGCTCGTCCGGAATTTCCAAAGCTTCGGATTGGGTGGATTGCTCGGATTTGCCGACAAAGGCTTGGATCAATCTTGGCATATACACCTGTATACTTTTTGCGGAAATTTCCATGCAAAACAGTTGCGTACGGATATCATGAATAAGGCGCCGGCTATTTTGTTTTAGATCGATTTCCTGATCATCGCAGGGTTTATCGTTCACTTGACTAGAACTCTTGGATAAGAATCTGAGACGACATCACTTCAACTATCATCCGGGTTGAGTCGCCGTCCATCAAAGCTCTGATTTTAACTGCAGTGAGATAGAATGCACAAACTTGAAATCAGCGCTATTCAGAACCGTACTCTGGAGGGCACGACCACAAGCCCTGGTTGGTAGTGCCCTTTATGCGTCTGTTCGGGTGACAGTAGGCACTCTTCTTTTACCGCACCAAAGGGGGTAGACTGGAACCGCAAACATCACTCATTTGGAGACTTATATGTTCAAACAATCCCATCTCAAGGTGCTTTTTAGCTGTCTGGCAGCGCTGGTATCCTTGGCACTTGCACCGGTCGTGCAGGCGGAAGACCCGCTTAAAGTAGGATTTGTCTATGTAGGGCCTGTCGGAGATCACGGATGGACTTACCGGCATGATATAGGGCGGCAGGCAGTCGAGAAAGAATTCGGGGACAAGGTAGAAACCACGTTTGTGGAAAGTGTAGCCGAAGGCGCCGACGCGGAACGCGTCATCCGCAAGCTTGCCTCAAGTGGTCATAATCTGATCTTTACGACTTCTTTCGGCTATATGAATCCGACGGTAAAGGTGGCGAAGCAATTTCGGGATGTTAAGTTTGAACATGCAACCGGCTATAAGCAGGCAGACAATGTCGCCACCTATTCTGCACGTTTCTACGAAGGCCGGGCCGTCATAGGCACAATTGCGGGCATGATGACGAAATCGAATATCGTCGGCTACATTGCATCCTTTCCCATTCCGGAAGTGGTGCGTGGAATAAACGCCTTTACTATCGCGATGCGTAAGGTCAATCCGGATGCAGAGTTGAAAATCATATGGGTCAACAGCTGGTATGATCCGGGCAAGGAAGGAGACGCCGCAAAAGCCTTGATTGATCAGGGGGCCGATATAATTACTCAACACACGGATTCCGCGGCTCCTCTTCAGGTTGCCGAGCAAAGAGGCGTTCACGGCTTCGGGCAGGCGTCGGATATGAGTAAGTTTGCACCCAAGGCACAGCTCACCTCAATCATTGATGAGTGGGACCCCTACTACGTACAAAGGACCAAGGCCGTGATGGACGGCAGCTGGAGCAGCGGCGATACCTGGGCAGGCATCAAGGACGGCATGGTGGTGATGGCACCCTATGGCGAAGCCGTCCCAGAAGATGTCAGGGCAGCGGCGGATCAGGTCACTCAGTCGATTGTCAATGGTGACATGCATCCTTTTCAAGGTCCGGTGAAAAATCAAGAAGGAGAAGTGATTACGCCTGAGGGGGAGATTATGTCTGACGAGGATCTATTGAAAATGGATTGGTATGTGGAGGGGGTTCAAGGCAGTCTGCCCAAGTAGGCGATTACCGATTGACGGGTTTTCCGCGAAGAAAACGTCCGGCCAAAGCCGTATCCCGGGGTTGCAGCTTTTACCAAGAGAATGCCTCTTGCCTGCGAGCTGCGCCTTGGGCTGCGGTATGGGGATCTTGAACCGGTTCTTAGAATCTATAGGAATACATCAGCTGAAAATTCGTCTGTGAATGTTCCGATGTCACCATTGTATTACTATTGGTTTGAGTGACCTTTGGCGCAAAGGCCAGAGAAGTTGCAATGCTGCTTTTTTCTGAGAAATCGTAGGAAAATCCGGTTGTCAGGTGGGATTTGATTATCGCCGGGAACAATGGATTTGTATAGGCATCAGGAATGGGGTTGTTTGCCAGATTCGCCCCGAATCTTACAGTCAGTTGGTCGGTGGCTTTATACGCGGTGCCTATTTTCAATACTTTCTGATCATTCCATTTTTGGTTTAGCGATATGTCCGCCTCGGCAGGCCCGTTCTGAGTCTCGGTACTGAAATTAACATCGAAGGTATTCATTGAATCGGACCAGTCGATGAGGCTGAAGTCAAAGGCCACCAGAAGACGTTCTGTCGGCTTCAGACCTACACCCAGCGTCAGTACGGACGGGAATTGGAAATCCTTAATGGTGTAGCTGCCCGGGAATTCGGCGACGACACTGCCATCGGCTCCGTTAACCACGCGCAGACTGCCGTCTCCTTCCCAGTCGTCCATACTGGTTTTACTTTGATAGGTGGCTCCTAAGGATGTCATGTCGTTGGCTTTCCAGAGAAATCCGATTTTCCCGGCGAATCCGGTGCCGGTTGCTTTCCCGGTAAAATCGTTATCATTGGAAAAATCAAAGACGGCTGAATGGTTGGGTAGTTGCTCCTGCGGAATAGACTGCAACAACTGGCCGAAACCCTGCAACAATGTTCCTGAGGCGCTGCCAAGGACGTTGGCTCCGCCAAAATCCATGGAAAAGTCGGCAAAAGTCCCCGGAGCCGCGCTGCCGTCCGGGGCGAAAAGCGGCATCCCCATAATCAAATCCATCCCACCCCAGACAAACTCAAAAGTACCGCCTATTGCAAAACGCTCGTTGACCTGATAGGAAAGCGGCGCCAGCAGGGCGCCCACACTGACTTCTGAACGGGCTCCCTGTAAAGACGAGTCGTCGCTGTATTCCGTGCCCATTCCGCCTTGGGCATAAACCCCCAGTCCGTAACTGACGGAACCGCTGCGGCGGACATAGCCTGCGGCCGGTAATAAATAGGAATCTCCTCCGGACTTGGCTTTTGAAAGGCCCTGGGGCGTGGGAACTGTGGCTTTCACATTTGGCCTTAAATTACCGATTGACAGGTCCAGACGCGCAGAATCTTCTGCTATCAGGCTCAGTGTTGCAGGATTATTGATCATGCCTGCCGTGCCGTTGTCTATTGCGACAGCCGCTCCTCCCATGGCCGTAGATTCCGGGCCGTAGCCTTCCATCAGCATTCCATTGGTTGCCATAACATTATTGGTCAATAACAACGCAGGCAGTCCTAAGGTTGCCGCGATGACACTATGGCTCGATCGTTTTGTCATTTCTGATTCTCCTAGCGGGCGCCAGGTCGGAGTTTTCCTAGCTCGGCCTTGGCCCTGGCAATCATATGGGTTATTGATGATGTGTACTAATCTAACAAAGAATATAAAATCTATTGATATCCAGGACAGGGTAGCGGTATTGTAAAAAATTGACTCCACAATTCCTGGTTTGATCTATCTCGGATGGGTAGAAACGGGTGCGCGTGTCTAAGCTATTTAGCTGTACGCCGCGTATGCATATGTCATAATGGCGCACGAAAAGATATTAATGGGTGTATAGCATGCAGCTGGTATTGGATCGAATTCGATGTGATGCAGATCTCACGGGATAGGCTGCGTGATGATGAATTGTTACCTTCCGGTTCAGAACCTATCGACGAATCTGACTGACTCTCGGGAACCAGGATGAAAGAAATATTTGGTTATTGCGTGGAAGATATACGGATCGGCATGAGGGAAACATTTTCAAAGACCATCACTTCGGCGGATATCACCCTGTTTGCCGGTGTATCCGGCGATACAAATCCCTTGCATCTTGACGATGATTTTGCAAGCCTGACTAAACCCGGAAAGCGGATTGCTCATGGGATGCTGTCGGCCAGCTTGATCTCGACCATTATAGGCACAAAGCTTCCCGGGCCGGGATGTCTCTACATCAGTCAGGCATTAAAATTCAAGGCGCCCGTGAAAGCGGGAGATACAGTGCGCGCCACAGCGACCGTTACTGAGATTGATCGGGAAAAAGCGCGGGTAAAGCTCGATACTGTCTGTATGGTGGGTTCGGTCGAGGTGATTACGGGGGAGGCGGAGACCTGGGTTCCTTGCCGGGAGCAACAAAATAACGCTGTTAAAGGTAATGCGACATGACAAACAAACCTTTATCCGGTATACGTGTGCTCGAATTGGGACAGCTTATCGCCGGGCCTTTCGCCGGCAGCGTGTTGGCCTATTTCGGTGCCGAAGTCATTAAAATCGAACCGCCCGGCAAAGGTGATCCGTTGAGAGTCTGGCGTGAGTTGGCCGGTGACGGTACTTCTTACTGGTGGCGCAGTATTGCCCGGAACAAAAAGTCGGTCACTTTGAATCTGCGTGAATCCGAGGGCCGCGATATTGCCCGCCGATTAATTGAATCCGCCGACGTATTGATCGAAAACTTTCGTCCCGGAACCATGGAGAAATGGGGTCTGGGTCCGGAAGATTTCAAAGACAGTCATCCCTCGTTGATTTATTCCAGGGTTTCAGGATACGGTCAGACTGGGCCCAAGGCGAGCAAGCCCGGATTTGCTTCGGTGTGCGAAGCTTACGGCGGATTCCGCTATGTCAATGGCTTTTCGGATCGTCCCCCCGTACGTCCGAATCTCAGCATCGGCGATACCTTGGCGGGTTTGCATGCCGTAATCGGTGTCTTGCTTGCATTGCTCGCCCGAGGACAGACGGCCGGAAAAGGCCAGCTCGTCGATGTTTCCATATACGAGTCGGTTTTTAACCTGATGGAAGGTGTGGTGGCTGAATATTCCGGGGCCGGCAAAATCCGCCAGCCCTCGGGTTCTACCCTGACTGGCATAGTTCCGACTAATACCTATCTTTGTAAGGATGGAAAATACGTCGTGATCGGAGCCAACGGAGATTCTCTTTTTGTCAGATTGATGGAAAAAGCCGGGCGTAAGGATATGGCGCAGGATATGCGTTTTGCCGATAATGCAGGCCGTGTAAAACATGAAAAAGAAATTGACACGGCCATCACACAATGGACTTCATCCTGCACTTCGGAGCAAGTGTTGGCGGCAATGGAAGAAGCTGTGGTACCCGCCGGGCCGATTTATTCCGTCGAGGATATGTTCGCAGACCCACACTATCGGGCCCGAGGAATGATTGAAACCATTGAATATAATGGTCAAAAGCTGGAGGTTCCGGGTTTGCCGCCATTGCTTTCGGAAACGCCCGGCGGCACCGACTGGGCGGGGCCGGAATTGGGACAACATACCGAGGAAATACTGGCGACCATATTGGATGCCGGTCACATGGTCGAATTAAAACGAAAGGGAATTATCTAGTGTTCTATCCAGGTGATATTGACGGATAAAGATGCCTGAAGCGAGCACCGTCCCTGTTAGGCGTGTGTTTCCAGAAGACGCCGTAAATCCGTCCATGGAGGCTTGGAGCCGCCATCCCTGGCGCCTACACTTCTTCCAACACACGCCTGACAGAGACTCAGAGGCGGCCGCCTGTCTCCTTACTTATCTGACAGTTTAATCTGGACAGTAGGACTAGAGGCTGTCCAGGTTGCGGTATATGAGTAACAAGCCTCGCCACCGGTGGACTCATCCGGTTTAAAAGGCGGGAGCTGTCCGGTTGGCGCGTAAATACAGAAAACCTCTGATCGCCCGGTAATACATCCATATGCCGGCGGCCAGCATGAGGTAGGCACCAATTTTTGCCGGTAGTAATATTCCAAGGATAAATACCGCAAGGCTTATCCAGAAAGTGAGGATCTGCCAGCGAAAGTGGGACTCCGCAACACTGTCCTTGAGCTTTTGATATTTGGCATGGTTGATTAGTATGCCGATAATTGCAGTGATACCGAACAATATGCTCAATAGTTGTAATAAATAGACCAGCAAAACTAAATTTTTAGTCTCTCTGGAAAAAGGCTGTTGCATGATTACCAGCCTTTATTCTGCAGCCAGCGATCAAGCTGATCCATGCGGTCATTTCCCCAAAACGCTTCGCCGCTTTCCAGGATAAAAAAGGGTGAGCCGAAGACACCTTTTTCAACAGCATCGTCGACCGCTGTTTTGGTTGCATCCTTGACCAGCGGTTCGTCGTAAGCGGATTCCATTCCCGCAAGATACACCTCGTTTTGCTTTGCTATATAAATCACATCGTCGATTTGCCGAATGCTCAGCCCGTCTTTGAAGTAGGCTTGGTAAATCGCATGACTGAAAGTCGGAATAAGATTCGCTGAGAGGTTTTTCAACCAGTAAAAAACTCGGCAGGCTGCAAGAGTGTTAACCGGAAATTCTTGCGGATGGTGATAAACAATGCCGTGCTCCCGGGCACTGCGATGCACGTCATGCAGCGTATATTCTCCGATTAACGGTATCTCCGTCAGCGGTTTCTGGCCGGTCAGCGGGAAGATAAATCCGATTGGAATTGCATGCCACCGTAATGTCAGCTGGTGGCGTCTGGCAAGCGATTCAATTCTTGCACTGGCGAGATATCCGTAGGGGGATGAAAAATCAAAATAGAAATCGAGTGACTGTGACATTTTGGATACTCTCTAGGGGTTTGAATCCGAGGAGAAATCCCGGATTTGTCCGGATTTTTTCAAGGCACAACAATGGTCTGGAAAGGATATTCGAATAATACCTGAAAGTCGTCCAGGGGGAAATCGAACTGTGGTTTTGTGAACTTCAGCGCATTTTTGCGAGCCATAGAGCATGAAAAGTTTCCTGGGTGTGGTTGAAAATAGTAAAATCGGATCAGGCGTTTTCGGATAAACATGATCAACAGTTCCAAATTAGCAAAACCAGCCGTGGAATGTGTCGCACTTAAGGACGTGGATCTGATCTACCGGGCCTGCAGTCGATCTTTTGCCGAAGCAATGGGTTTTATATCACCCGATCAGTTGATCGGAAAAACGGACATAGATCTGTTTGCTCCAGAAGAAGCCCTGCAAATGCTGAAACTGGAGTCGGAATTGGTTCTGACCGGCAAATCCAGTGTAACGCCCTGCCGGAAATTTCATTCTCGATCCCACAATTGGGCTGCTGAAAGGCTTGTACTCAGAAAACCCGTCTACTCAGATGGCAATATCATATCCGGGATTGACATAAAAATCGTCATTGAGCCCTTTAACGAATCAGGCGATAAATCCGAACCTGAAGCTAAAGAACTTAAGGATACCAGAACCCATTCGAGTCACAGCGGTATTTCCATTGACCATTTAACAACCCGGCAATCGGATATCTCGGTAGTTCGTAAAGCTCAGAATACCGATTTTCGTCAACTTACCGACCGGATTCCACACGGAGTTGTAATATTTCGCGGTGTGAAACTGCTTTACGCCAATCGGGCTGCTGCCGGTTTATTGGGGTATGTGTCGCAGACCGAATTGATGCGCACAGGATTTGTTTCATCCATATTGCGCATTGATGAATGGATAAAAAGGCATTCTGCCTCTCAACTGCCTGTCAACGCCCGGCAGTCGCAAATTGCAGAGCGCTTTGAATTGCAGGGTATACACAAAGATGGCCACAGCCTGGTGCTTGATGCTCAGGCACAGGAGGTTTTCTGGCTTAATGAAAAAGCGGTGCTGATGAGCTTCGTCGATCGAACCGAGCAGGCCTTGA
Source organism: Granulosicoccaceae bacterium (assembly GCA_965222695.1). Classification (GTDB taxonomy): domain Bacteria; phylum Pseudomonadota; class Gammaproteobacteria; order Granulosicoccales; family Granulosicoccaceae; genus UBA7957. Next base: position 515,980 of record OZ244967.1, read on the forward strand.
CCGAGCAAATGCTGGTAGAAAGCGAGCTGCGTTTTAAAAGCTATGCTGAAGCGTCAGCCGACTTTTTCTGGGAAATGGATGAAAATCTGAAGTTCACTTATCTGTCGGAAGAAATTGAGCACGCTTTGGGAATTCCCGTCAAACAATTGATCGGCGGTAGCAGTCAGGAGCTGGCATTCCGATCCGATTCAGAGGATGTTAGAGATCATTGGACAGAACAGTTGGATCGATTGTTACACCATCAGCGCTTTGCCGATTTTGAGTTCAAATGGGACCATCCGGACGGTTCGGAACGTGTTATCCGCTACAGCGGGATTCCGGTTTACGATGAAAACGGGCAATTTCGAGGATACCGTGGGTCGGGCCGGGATATCACCGAATCGCATCGTAGTGCCGAGGCCGTAGCCTATCACGCCAGTCACGACTCGCTTACCGGATTGGTAAATCGCCGCAAATTCGAAGAATCCACCAAGGCGGCCATCAATAGTGCGCGGGACTATCAGGAAACGCACGCTCTGTGTTTTATGGATTTGGATAACTTTAAAATCGTCAACGACAGCGGAGGTCATCAGGCTGGCGATGAATTGCTTCGCCAGCTATCGCTGCTGTTTCAAGAGCATGTCCGTAAAAGTGACGTGCTTGCACGTATAGGTGGTGATGAATTTGCCGTTCTTTTATACAACTGTGGTGTTAGTGAGGCCTTGCGCCTGGCGAATCAATTGCGCAGCGAGGTCGAAAACTTTCAGTTTCTATGGGAGGACAACCGTTATGCGGTCGGTGTCAGTGTCGGCGTGGTGCTGATCGATAAACGTTGGGAAAATACTAACTCTCTGTTCAGGGCTGCGGATATGGCCTGCTATCTGGCAAAAGACCGTGGGCGTAATCGGGTTGTCGTCTATCAGGACAGCGAGGTCAGAAAAAACGTAAGACAAGGTGAGACTCATTGGATTGATCAGATCAATGCAGCCATAGGCGAACACCGGTTAAAAATAAGCCGGCAAAAAATTCTTCCGCTCAAAAATAACGGCAGGCATTTTTTCGAGATTCTGATGCGTCTGGTCACACCAAGTGGCGCTATTATCAATCCGCAAGCGTTTCTCCCCACTGCCGAGCGATACGGGCTTGCGACAAAGCTCGATGAAACCGTTCTCGATATTACCTTTGCCTGGCTGGAAAAACATCCGGGAATATTGGATGAACTGGGTATGTGCTGTATCAACTTAACCGGTCAGTCTTTCGCAAACGAACTATTTACCGATTCGATGGTAAAAAAAATCAATAACAGCAATGTGCCTGCCGATCGGCTTTGTTTTGAACTGTCAGAAACCGCCACGGTTGCCAGTCTCTCCAGCGCCAGCAAATTTATGCACCTTCTCGGTCGCATCGGCTGCAGCTTTTCTTTGGATAATTTCGGCAGCGGACTGTCATCCTTTGCTTATATGAAAAACCTTCCAGTTCAATATCTCAAGATAGACGGAATCATCGTTCGGGATATTCTCGAAGATCCGATTGATTTTGCCATGGTCAAGGCGATTAACGAGATCGGGCAGACTCTGGGTAAGAAAACCATTGCGTCCTGTGTCGAGAATGGTCAGCTGCTATCCCATGTCAGAGAGCTTGGGATTGACTACGCTCAGGGATTTCACGTGGGTCATCCGGAAATCATCGATGTGCGCCGGAATCTCAAGCCTTAGAACCATTAAACAGGCTACTAGCCGGAATCTGATGTTGATATCGGGCTATAAATATCAAAGCGGGTATTCGTCAAGCTGATCGCGCCTTTAAGGTTTCTGCTTGCAACGGCGGGCGCCGCAGCCGGTCTTTTTATGACCACTCGTTTTTTCGCTTTGCCGAGCGCGGCTTGCAATAGTTGAGAGGCGTTATTTTCGGGGCCGATTAATTTGTGCAGCAAATGCATGTCTTTTTTAGTCGCGGCGGATTTGTGCCGAATCGGATACATAGGATCCAGATAAATGACGTCTGGCTGATCCGAATTTCTCAATCTTTGAATATATTCCACTGAATCGGCATGAATGATGGACATTCGCTGAGCAATTAAGGCAGTATCTGTGTCCATTTCCGCCTTTCGCAACGCTATATCAATTAAATAGCAAAGTATTTTTGAGCGCTCTATCACCGTCAGGCGAGCACCCAGTGTGGCCAATACAAAAGCATCTCGCGCCAACCCGCCTGTCGCATCCAAAACATGTAGCTTGCGACACTTATCCAAACCTACGGCTCGGGAAATGGCTTGCCGGACACCCCCGCCGAATCGCCGTCGATAGGCCGATTTGCCTGTGGTGAAATCGATTTCAACCGTCGGAGCCTTTTTCTCATTGATTTGCAGGCTGTTTTTTCCCTTTTCGACAAGTAATAGAATGTCTGCGCTTGATGTCTCGGGATGATTTATGAACGGTAAATCAAGCAAGCGCGCAGTTTGCCGTGCCTGTGGCACGGCGTCAGCGTCAGCCGCAACAACCGCAATCTGTGCAATGGGATGAATCACGAGATAACATGAGTCCTAAATCGGGCAGTTTAGCGGACGGTAGATCCGATGGATACGGAAAATCCGAGCTGGCGGAACCCGAACTTATCAAGTGGACGGACTACTTAGTAGTGAGGTGGCGGTTCATCCTGGATTTTGGACAATCGAGGTTCCGTCAGCGACGATAGCCGACGTTTTAACTCTGCATTCGATACAGTTAATTCCGTCAGTGTGTGATATTGCTGTGTCAGTACCTTGTTGAGTTCATTGACGGTCTGTTCAAGCTCCATGATTTTTATTTCCAAGGCGTAAAGTCTGTCATTCATTGAATATTCCCGCATTCCGCTGAGTCAATGCCGTTACAGCGCAATGGCACCTGTAACCACACTGCGTAATTTGCCGGTTATAAACCCTTTAATGTTTTCCGCTGTCATATGAACGATACGCTGGCGGGCTTCTCGGCTGGCCCAGGCACTATGCGGTGTGACGATTAAATTGGGAATAGTCGGATCAAGCAAGATATTTCCGCTTCTCGGAGGTTCCTCAGAGAGTACATCGACTCCCGCACCGGCAATCTGGCCTTTGATTAAAGCCTGAGCCAGGTCTGTTTCATCAACTATGCCCCCGCGAGCGCAGTTGATCAGCAGGGCGTGCCTTTGCATTAATGAAAATTCTCTTGCGCCGATCAAGTTTTCCGTTTCCCGGGTCAGCGGGCAATGCAGCGAAAGTATATCCACTTGCGGGAGTAGTTCGTCCAACGGAATCCGGTCTTTGTCGATTCGGGTTTTCCCCGGCCTGTTGGCGATCAGCACTTGCATTCCAAAGGCTTCAGCCAGGCGAGCGACACCTTTGCCCAACTCGCCGTAGCCAATAATGCCCAGCGTTTTGTCCTGTAACTCCATGACGGGAAAGTCCAGCAGGCAAAACATCGGACTCCGTTCCCAACGGCCGTCGAGCGCGGCGCCCCTGTAATCGAGCAAGCGGGTTGCCAGAGCGAGAATCAGTGCTAAGACATGCTGAGATACCGAGGCGGTTCCATAGGCCGAGCAATTGCTGACCGGAATGCCCAGTGACTGCGCTGTATCAAGATCGATATTATTGGTGCCGGTTGCGGGCACTGTAATAAAGCGCAGAGAATCAGCACTTTTCAGAAGTTTGCCGCTAAGGGGGACTTTATTGGAAACAAGAATCTCGGCTTCCCGAATACGTTCTGCAACTTGATCCTCTTCAGTCGCATCGAATAAGGTCCAATCATTCCCGTCATTGACCAGGGGGTTCAGGTCCACATCAGTGCCCAGTGTCGATGTATCCAGGAAAACGGCGCGCATTGCTGCCAATTCCCCTTAGACTAAACGGTGTTGCTGGCTGATATCGCGCATGACTATATACAGCCAGGGCCAGAGTAACAGCGACAACAGGGCAGGCGCCGGATACAGCCATAAATTCTCCGGTAAATGACCGCTCATTCCGCTGATCCAAAAGGATAAAAATTGCTTGGTCAGCAGTAAAAGCGTTACCGAAAAAGCTTGTTGCAATAAAGGCGCGGTGAGAAATTGCTGGTGCATTCGCGAACTGATGTAGACAATGATGACCAGACCCAAAGCATTCTGCCCCAGCGGAGTGCCCAATAAGACATCCAACATCATTCCGCTTAGCCAGGCGCTACCGATACTGAAATACCGGGGCAGCATAATGCTCCAGTAAATCACTATTAAGGCGACCCAGTCGGGCCTGATATGCCGGCCCCATTCAGGTAGGGGGATCAGTGCCAACATCATCGCGATTACCACGGAAAGCGGGATGATCCAATAATTGCGTATGCTAATAACTGCCATTGTGACTCGTTATCAGCCGGGTTGAGTGAGATGGATCGGTTTGGCGTAACAGCGCCGCGTACCGGGGTTCTAAATCGTAGAGACTCAAACGGTTAAGGGACGGCCAAGGGTGCAGTTTATCCGTAAGAGCCTCCTCGCGGATACCTCGATTCTCCGGTTTCCCTTCATCCAGCCATACCAACAGAATTTCATGACTGCGGTCCAATTCCGCTGCGGGTCTGGCATAGACGGTTGCAAAGGGCTTTCCTTCAGGGCGTTCTACAACGGACACGGTTGCGACCGGAAAATCTGCCGGAAATCGTCCGCCCAAACCGGACGATACCAGCACATCGCCCACTTCGATATCACCGTTGTCAGGAATATAATCGAGTTTGATCTGGTCAGTTTTACCTGTTCCGCTGGCTATGGTTCGCAAGCCGTTTCTGATAACTCGCACAGGGATGGAGTGGCCGGGATCAGAGATGAGTAAGGCGGTTGAGGAATGACTAGCCACCTGTGTGATCTGCCCCATGATTCCATGTGCGTCTATCACGGCCTGACCGATGTGAACATCATGGATACTGCCCTTATCGATCAGAATATTTTGCCGGTAGGGGTCCATATCGACCGCAAGCATCTCACCGATCAGAACTCTTTGTTTCACCCGTTTGGCGGAACTGAGAAGATTCTGCAGGCGTTCGTTTTCCGCTTCCAGCAACCTGAGCTTTTGTAATTGTGACTGAAGAATAAGCTGTGATTCTTTCAGCTGGTGGTTTTCCGAGATGAGCGTGTTGTGGGTCGAAAAAAATTCTGCGATGCTGCCGACCACACGACTCGGCAGATTGACCGCGTATTGGAGCGGGTAAACCAGTTGATTAAGATGGCTGCGGAAATGTTTGATATTGTCATCGCGGTGTTCCAACGTCATCAGAGCGACCGACAAAGCACTGAAAATAATCAGTCTTAGCGTCAGAGTCGGTGAACGCTGAAATATCGGTTTCAATGCAGCTACCTGCCTCGCAGTTTTCTAGGGCCTGTTAACAATATTTTGGAATTAGTGTTAACTGGCCCTAGTCAATGGCAAAAAAATCGCGCCCATGTTCGTCCATCAGTTCCAGAATTCGCCCACCTCCTCGAGTGACGCAGGTGAGAGGATCCTCTGCAACCAGAACCGGCAAGCCCGTTTCTTCCATGATCAGGCGGTCTATATCCTTAAGCAGAGCGCCACCGCCGGTCAACACTATACCGCGATCGGCAACATCCGCACCCAGTTCGGGAGGTGTCTGTTCCAATGCTTTCTTAACTGCAGCCACTATGCCATACAGCGGTTCTTGCAAGGCTTCGAGAATTTCGTTGCTGTTGAGTGTAAATGAGCGGGGAACGCCTTCAGAGAGATTTCTGCCCTTGACTTCCATCTCCATCAGCTCTTTACCAGGGTAGGCAGAACCGATTTCATGTTTGATTTTTTCTGCAGTCGCTTCGCCGATCAGTGCTCCGTAGTTGCGCCTTACATAGTTAATAATGGCCTCATCGAATCGGTCGCCGCCAATTCTTACCGAAGCTGAGTAGACTATGCCGTTTAGCGAGAGAACGGCAACTTCGGAAGTACCGCCGCCTATATCCAGCACCATCGATCCGTGCGGCTCGTCTACCGGCATGCCTGCGCCTATGGCAGCAGCCATAGGCTCTTCGATCAGAAAGACCTGTCTTGCACCCGCGCCCACAGCGGATTCTTTGATTGCACGTCGCTCGACCTGAGTTGCACCGCAGGGGACACAAACCAAGACCCTGGGGCTTGGGCGGAAAAACCGCGCGTCATGCACTTTTTTAATAAAGTGCTGCAGCATTTTTTCAGTAATGTTGAAATCTGCGATAACCCCATCGCGCATTGGTCTTATGGCCTGTATGTGTTGTGGCGTTCTTCCGACCATCCGTTTGGCTTCAACGCCGTAGGCTTCGATTCGCCGTGAACCGTTATGTGCCATATCGGTACGAATGGCAACGGCGGACGGTTCATCCAGTACAATCCCCCGGCCCCTGACGTAAATCAGAGTATTGGCTGTTCCGAGGTCTATGGACAGATCGGTGGAGAACAGTCCGCGTAGTCTTTTCAAAAGCATAATGTGCGGTTCACTTGTATTTTGAAGAATAAGGGTGGGTTTACAATCAAGCGCGCGATTTTAGCACCGCAGACACTTTCGTAAAACATGCCCTTATATGTCGATTTTACGACAATCGACAGGGTTTGGGGTTTTTATTCGTATCGATTTCGTAAAATACTGCTTCGCGATAAGTGTTTGTCGGCAATGGCATCACATCGCGCTATACTACCCGGCCTCTGCGCCCACAAATTAACAGCGAGTTATCAATGACCCTGAAAATTGAGGATGTCAAAGCGATTGCACACCTTGCGCGGATCGCCATTGAAGAAGAGAAAATTCCCGAGTATGTCAAAAATTTGGCAAATGTCCTTCATTTGGCGGAGCAGATGGACCAGGTGGATACTTCGGAGATCGAACCCATGGCGCATCCATTAAATGCAGTTCAATATCTGCGCGACGATCAGATCACTGAAACGGATCAGCATGAAAAGTATCAAAGAATCGCTCCCGCGGTGGAAGACGGGCTGTATCTCGTTCCCAAAGTGATAGAGTGACCGGACAAGCAAAATTTCGCATCAGAATAAAAACGGAATAGTTTTAAAAATGCATAAAAAAACCCTGGCAGAATTGGCCGCAATGCTTGCCGGTGGCGAGTTAAGCAGTCTTGAGTTAACCGAGTATTTTCTCGATCGAATCGAGCAACAGAATCCGAAAATCAACGCCATGATCAGCCTTGATCGGGAAGGTGCACTGGCGGCGGCACAGCAGGCAGACAGGGACAGAGCCGAAGGGAAGGCCAGGCAACTTACCGGAATTCCCATTATCCATAAAGATATTTTCTGCACCGAGGGATTAAAAACCAGCTGCGGCTCGAAAATGCTGGATAATTTTATCGCGCCCTATGACGCAACCGTGGTTAAAAGGCTGAAATCCGCGGGTACGGTGACTCTGGGCAAGGCGAATATGGATGAATTCGCCATGGGTTCATCGAATGAAAACAGTTATTACGGGCCGGTAAAGAATCCCTGGGATTTGACCCGTGTTCCCGGCGGTTCATCTGGCGGCAGTGCAGCGTTGGTTTCTGCAGGTCTGGCGCCGTCTGCAACCGGCACCGATACGGGAGGGTCGATTCGCCAGCCGGCGGCCTTTTGCGGGGTAAGCGGTATCAAACCAAGCTATGGCCGGGTCTCCCGCTATGGCATGATCGCCTTTGCATCGAGTCTCGATCAGGCAGGTCCGATCGCAAAATCCGCCGAGGACTGCGCATTGCTGCTGCAGGCAATGGCAGGTTACGACGATCAGGATTCCACCAGTGTGGACCGGCCGGTGGATGACTATCAATCGGCGCTTTCAGAATCTATCGATGGGTTGAAAATCGGGGTTCCGAAAGAGTATTTCGGCGACGGACTGGAAGCCGGAGTCGCCGGGGCGGTGCAGGCTGCAATCGCTCAGTTGCAGAGAATGGGAGCCAGGATCAGTGAAATTTCCCTCCCCAAACAAGAACTTGGCATATCCGCTTATTATATAGTCGCTCCCGCGGAATGCTCGTCCAATCTATCCCGCTTTGACGGCGTTCGTTTTGGATACCGCTGTGAAGAACCTAAAGACTTGGAGGATCTCTACAAACGATCCAGGGGCGAGGGATTTGGCGATGAGGTCAAGCGGCGGATTCTGGTCGGTACCTATGCTTTATCCGCCGGTTACTACGACGCCTATTACCTCAAAGCTCAGCGTATCCGGCATTTGATCAGCGATGAATTCAGGCAGGCCTTCCAATCCGTAGATGTGATCGCAGGCCCGACTACACCCACGACGGCATTCGAACTTGGCGCCAAGGTGGATGATCCGGTTGCTATGTATTTGAACGATATTTACACCATTGCGGTCAACCTGTCGGGCCTGCCCGGAATTTCCATACCTTGTGGTTTCAGCGGTGCCATGCCGGTGGGTCTACAATTAATCTCAAATTATTTTACCGAAGCGAAATTGCTCAACATCGCTCACCAGTTTCAACTTGAAACTGATTGGCACCGGCAATTTCCGGGCGACTTTATCTAGGGGCATAGCCATGCAATGGGAAGCCGTGATCGGACTTGAAATTCACGCCCAGCTCGCCAGTAAAAGCAAAATATTTTCTGGCTCCAGTACTGCCTTCGGAGCAGCACCCAACAGCCAGGCGAATGCTGTGGACCTGGGATTACCCGGCGTTTTGCCGGTGTTGAATAAGTCGGTGGTGGCTATGGCGGTAAAATTCGGATTGGCGACGGATGCGCAAATTGGCAAAAGATCGGTGTTTGCACGCAAGAATTATTTTTATCCGGATCTGCCCAAAGGGTATCAGATCTCACAGATGGACTCACCGATTGTCGGTCAGGGGGCTGTGGATATTCAGCTCGACGACGACAAATACAAAACCGTTCGCCTGACCAGGGCGCATCTGGAAGAAGATGCCGGAAAATCTCTGCACGAAGATTACCATGGTATGAGCGGAATAGATTTGAACCGGGCCGGCACCCCTTTGCTGGAAATCGTCTCTGAGCCTGATATGAATTCGGCTAAGGAGGCCGTCGCCTATGCGCGAAAAATACACTCCCTGGTTCGCTACATCGATATCTGCGACGGCAACATGCAGGAAGGCTCGTTTCGTTGCGATGCGAATGTTTCAGTACGTCTTCAAGGGGAGGAGTTGGGAACCCGGACGGAAATAAAAAATCTCAATTCCTTCCGATTCCTCGAGAAAGCGATAAATTACGAAATTGAGCGGCAAATCGATATTCTGGAGTCCGGAGGCAATATCGAACAAGAGACACGCTTGTATGATGCCGATCTGGACGAAACCCGCTCCATGCGGTCCAAGGAAGAAGCAAACGATTACCGCTATTTCCCTGATCCGGATTTACTGCCGGTTGAACTCAGTGATGAATTCGTTAACTCATTGCGACAAAGCCTTCCTGAATTACCCGATGCAAAAAGAGATCGTTTTATCCAGGAATTCCAACTTGCAAAACAAGATGCCGTCGCCTTGACGAGCGAAAAAGAGCTGGCCGAATATTTTGAAACCGTGGTCAGAGGGAGCAGTGCCTCTCCCAAACTCGCTGCCAATTGGGTGATAGTCGAACTCGGTGGCCGGCTTAACAAGGAAGGGCTTGAAATCAGCGAAAGCTGCGTAAGCGCCGCGCAACTTGGCGGATTGCTCAAGCGCATTCAGGATAATACAATATCCGGGAAAATCGCCAAGCAAGTATTTGATGATATCTGGAACGGCGAGGGAGAGGCCGACGAAATTATTGAAAAGAAAGGCCTGGTTCAGATCACGGACACCGATGCCATCGAAACCCTGATCGACGAGGTTCTTGCCGCCAATCCGGCCCAGGTCGAACAGTACCGTGCGGGGAAGGATAAACTGCTGGGTTATTTTGTAGGGCAGATCATGAAAGCGTCCAAAGGGAAAGCCAACCCCGCGCAGCTTAATGAATTACTGCGCGGGAAGTTGAAAAACCGCTAGCGTGTATTAATGCAGGAATAATGAACTGCCGGCTGGGGATGATTGTTCGCCTGCAGGGCAGGGTAAAGGAACCCGTAGGAGCGGGGCTTCCCCGCGAAGGGGTTGCCGGTCCGCTCTGTAGTGTCCTGTGTTTGCGTTTTTCTAGAAACTCTTTTTGGTGTCTCTATCATTCGTTCTGCGTAAAACCCATAGTCCGAATAGGGCAAGCAGGAAGTATGTAGTGCCACCGCTACCGCCACCGCCACCGCCACTGCTGCCGCTTCCACCATCGGATGATCCGTTTCCGGAGTCGCTTGGCTCCTGAGGATCCGGAGTTGTATCTATCCCTTCGTTACCGCTGCCCGCTGAAAGCGTGGTGATTTCTAAAGGACTATAAAACAGACCGCTGCTATCGAGGTCGATGGGAATATCGTGTTTTATATTCTCGCTGGTGTAGCTTCTGACCTGGAAGTAATAGGTGCTACCCGGACTGAGATTTTCGACCAAAGTTGAGTTGGACTGCTTAAGGGGTACCTTTTTCACAAAGGTATATTCTCCGTTGCTACTGGTTGAACGATAGATTTTATAGCCTCCCTCGGTGGCCGGAGTGGTATTGCGTTGATCCCAATTCAGGCGCGCCATGCTTTCGCCTATATCGGGCGCCCGCGTTGCGGCATCCAGGGTTTGAGTATCGATATAGTTATTGGTTTCCGTATTGGACAGGCGCTGATTGATAAAACTATTGAGTGTTCCATCGGAACTGTGCAAGGCGTTCCAATCGAGATTTACCGTGTTTAACAGATTCAGATTGACCAGGCTGGAGGGAATAATGCCGCTGAGGAGGTTTCGTTGCAGTGCCAGGTTCTTGAGGCCGGTGAGGTTCCCGAAACTTTCCGGTATGTTTCCTCTCAATCGGTTTCCGTAGAGTCTGATATCGATAAGCTGAGTCAAATTACCCAATTCGTCTGGTATGGCGCCGTTGAGTAAGTTGTCATCCAAAACCAGCGATTGCAGTTCGCTGAGCTGCCCCATTTCGACCGGAATCACACCCTGCAGTCCCGTGTCATTTAAATAGAGTTCGATTAGCTTGCTGAGATCTCCGATCGATGCAGGGATCGAGCTACCGCCTAGACTGTTGGTTTCCAAATTCAGCAGAGTCAGGCCCGTGAGAGCGGAAATGGTCTCCGGGATAGAGCCTTGGAGATTGTTTCTTGATAAATCGAGTTCGGTAATTGTTGTGCCGCTTTCGTCGCAGGTAACTCCGTGCCACCCCGTACATGGGTCGGTGGCAGATTCCCAGCCTGTGTTCGTTGTCCAGCCTGCACCGTTAAGATTCGCGTAAATATCTGATAATGCGCTTAATTGCTGCTCATCCGGAGCAGAATACACCGGTACGCTCAACAATACGCATAGGCCGAGAAACACCGCGTAAATCGGATGATACAGGGATTTTATTCCGTACATCGTTCCTTCCTCCTTCGTATAACTTTAAAAGATCAGTCTACCGAGAAAGACCACTTCTCGGCGCATTATTGTCAAATTGGCCGGATTTATAAGGTAAACAAGTGTGGCGGAGTGCCCTAGCATTAAATCTGTTCTTCCAGCCACTCATTGATCAGATACCTGGCTATGGAATCGCGGCGTGGCAGCCACAGTTCGTAGTCGTCATCTCCCCAATCGCCTCCCGCCCGAATTTCCTCTGCACGGAACCAACACGCATCGAGCAACTCATCCTGATCAATCTTGATTGACAAGTCTTCGGTTTCCGCCCGAAAACCCAGCATGATTTGAGAGGGAAACGGCCAGGGCTGAGAACCTCTGTATTGGATATTTCGGATGCTGACACCCGCCTCTTCGAGTACTTCGCGTGCCACGGCTTCTTCGAGGCTTTCTCCGGGGTCTACGTAACCGGCCAGTGTGGAATAGACTTTGTCCGGAAACCGCTCATGATGTCCCAACAGGCAAAGAGGCTCCCCGGTCTCTTGACTCACGCCAGTCACCAGCATGATCACCGCCGGATCTATACGTGGAAATCCTTCCTGACCGCAATCCGGATTCGAGCATTGCCTCATATGACCACCTTTCAGGCTGCGCGTCTTATGGCCGCATTTTCCGCAAAATTGGTGGTTTCTATGCCAGTGAAGGACGGATTTTCCGAATCCGAGCATGGCGCTGTGTGAGGGGTGCAGCGAATGAACAGCCTGGCGTAAATCCTGTAACCGTGCCTCTTCTTTCACAAACGGAAAATCATGTTCATCTACGGAGGAAAAGTCCATGGCAAATATCGCACGCTCATTTTCCTGACCCAGAAAAACGGTATACTCAGCCTCCAGAGGTATGCTGTTGTAGTCATCCATTCTGATCAACAATGGCTGATGGTCCATGGCGTGATCAATATAGCAATGCACGGCGATCTGCCCGCGCCAAAAGGGAATGATTAAGGATTCGGGGTCAGTAAGTTGCTTTTCAATCCAATGGGGGTTTTTCCGATGGACGCCCGCTCGGTCGAGTAAACTGCCGGCATAACTGAGGGTGAGTGCACTCATTATCTCTTAACAGCCTGGGTGAGATGATGGCCCCACTTTACCAGTTTTGTCAGGGGTCTGTTAACACCCCCTAATAGAATCATGCCTGCTGAGCCTCTAAAGGTTTTCCACACGTGTTGTGCGTATCGGATAAACGGGTATTTTACCTCAGCTAACTACTGTTCTCCTTAGTAACTGATGAAACAAGTCGTTGAATATCTAATCCTCAAATGATTGATTTGAAGAGTACTCGCGAATTGAAAAAAGCAGTATAATCCGCGTTTAGTATTAGCTCAGACTCATTAATGACACGCAGAATATTTATTAAAACCCACGGATGCCAGATGAACGAGTACGATTCGGCAAAGATGCTGGATGTGCTGAACGAAAATGAAGGCGCTGTCATTACCGAAAATCCCGACGATGCAGACATCCTACTGCTCAATACCTGTTCAATTCGGGAAAAGGCGCAGGAGAAGGTGTTTTCTGAGCTGGGACGATGGAAAAAAATCAAAGACGGCAAACCTGATGTGATAATCGGCGTGGCAGGCTGTGTGGCCAGTCAGGAAGGGGAGGCGATCCAACAACGCGCACCCCACGTTGATTTGGTTTTCGGGCCACAGACATTGCACCGATTGCCGCAAATGCTCAGGCAAAGTCAGGTAGAAGACCGTCCTGTCATCGATATATCTTTCCCGGAAATTGAGAAATTCGATCATCTGCCGGAACCGCGTTCAAACGGCCCGACGGCATTCGTCTCTATCATGGAAGGCTGTAGCAAATACTGTACGTTTTGCGTAGTGCCTTATACCCGGGGTGAAGAGATCAGCCGCGGTTTCGACGATGTCATCAGCGAAGTGGCCAGGCTGGCGGAGCAGGGCGTCAGGGAAATTCACCTGTTGGGGCAGAATGTAAATGCTTATCGCGGGCCGACGCACGACGGTGAAATCGCGGATCTGGCTTTGTTAATCCATTATGTCGCTGCGGTTGACCAGATAGAACGAATCCGCTTTACAACTTCTCATCCGGTGGAATTCAATGATTCGCTGATTCAGGCTTTTGCCGAAGTGCCTCAACTGGTGAGCTTTCTGCATCTGCCGGTGCAAAGTGGCTCAGACAGAATACTGGCGGCGATGAAGCGCGGTCATACCGCTATTGAATACAAATCGAAGATTCGCCGCCTGCGAGAGGCAAGGCCTGATATCACGATTTCATCGGATTTTATCGTCGGGTTTCCCGGAGAAAGCGAGGCGGATTTCCAGCAGACCATGGCATTGATCGATAGTGTCGGATTCGATCAATCGTTCAGTTTTGTATACAGTGCCCGGCCGGGAACACCGGCTGCATCATTGCAAGACGAAACTGCGCCGGAAGTAAAAAAAGAAAGACTGGCGAGGCTACAGGAAAAGATTAATGGTCAGGCGGCCGCTATCAGTCATAATATGGTCGGTACGGTACAGCGAGTATTGGTCGAGCGTGAATCACGCAAGGATCCTCGCCAAATCGCCGGTCGTACTGAGAATAACCGTGTAGTCAATTTCAACGGTAATCAATCACTTATCGGAGATTTTGTTGATATCAGGATTACTGAAGCCCTACCGAATTCACTGCGAGGTGAGCTGCTAAATGCCTAATATTTTGCCGCAATCGCGGAATCGGCCAGATATCATATGACCACCCTGGAATTCCGACTGCAGCCACCGGATAACGAACGACTGGCTAATCTTTGCGGACAATTCAACGAACATTTAAAACAGATTGAATCGCGGTTAAACGTCAAGGTCAGTCAGCGTGGGGATCAATTTACCGTAGAAGGTGAGAAAACCGCAGCGGGGCAGGCTCGCCAGGTCGTCAAGGATCTCTACAAAAGTGCTGCCAAGCACGCACTGTCGCCTGAAATGGTCCATCTGCAACTGCAGGAATCCTCCTTAAATATGAACCAGGACTCCGATCAACCGGATGCCACACAAATTGTCACCCGAAACTCAACCGTCCAATGCAGAGGCCCTCACCAAGCGGCCTATGTTGATAGTATCCGCTGTCAGGATCTGACGTTTGGAATAGGCCCTGCCGGGACCGGCAAAACCTATCTTGCAGTTGCCTGCGCCGTTGAGGCACTGGAGCGGGAAAAAGTTCGCCGATTGGTTTTGGTTCGGCCGGCGGTAGAAGCAGGAGAGCGGCTGGGTTTTCTGCCGGGTGATCTTGCACAAAAAGTAGATCCTTACCTAAGGCCCATATACGATGCCCTATATGAGTTTCTGGGATTTGACCGGGTGGCTAAACTGATCGACCGCAATGTGATCGAAGTGGCTCCGTTGGCTTATATGCGCGGCAGAACCCTGAATCATTCCTGTATTATTATGGATGAAGCCCAGAACACGACGATTGAGCAGATGAAGATGTTTCTGACCCGAATCGGCTATGGTTCAAAAGCCATAGTTACCGGTGATATCACTCAGGTCGATCTGCCGAATAAATCCAAATCCGGCTTACGGCATGTACAGCAGATACTCAGAAATGTACAAGGGCTGGGTTTTTGCCGCTTTAGTTCGGCGGATGTTGTTCGTCACCCCCTGGTACAGCGTATTGTCTCCGCCTATGATGTTGCGGAAAAGAAGGAAGAAGGCGATTCATGAGTACAGACGAAGCGGCGGAACCTCCGAGTCCCGATTTTTCCGGTATAGAGATCCAATCCGAGGCACCGGGGCATTTCACCCCGCCCCCGGCAGAACTTCAGTATTGGGCTCGATCAGCCTTGCAATCGGTGCGTGCGGGGCTGACTCTTAGAATTGTCGAAAAAGACGAAATCCAACAGCTGAATCGGCGATATCGTCAAATCGCCAGACCGACCAATGTTTTGTCTTTTCCATCCAGCTTTCCGCCTGAACTGAACATTCCTTATCTGGGTGATATTGCTCTGTGCGCCGAAATTGTCAATACTGAAGCCCGGCAGCAACGCAAAACTCGCCGCGCCCACTGGGCTCATATGATTGTTCACGGCGTATTGCATTTACGCGGCTACGATCACTGCGAAAACTCTCAAGCCGCAGAAATGGAAGACACTGAGAAGATGCTCCTTAACTTGCTTGGATTTGCAAACCCCTATGTTGAACCAGCAGAGAACAGAGTCGGTAATGTCTGAAGAATCGCAAGATGGTAATCAGAAATCCCTGATGGATCGTATTGTTCATGCTCTCGGCGGCGAGCCCAGAGATCGTGAAGAATTGTTGGACATTCTTCGCGATGCCTGTAAACGGCAACTGTTTGAAATTGACACTTTGCAGATGATTGAAGGCGTTTTCGAAGTTGCTGAAATGCAAGTCAGGGATATTGTTGTTCCACGGTCGCAAATGGTCGTGGTGGAACGCGATGAACCCTTAAGCGAAATTTTACCTTCCATTATTGAATCGGGACATTCGAGATTCCCGGTCATAGGAGAAGACCGCGACGATGTAGTCGGTGTGTTGCTGGCAAAGGATTTACTGCGCTTTTCTTCACCCGAAACAGCTGCCGCCTTTAACATCGACGAATACATACGCCCAGCGGTATTTGCACCGGAAAGCAAGCGTTTAAACGTGCTTTTAAAAGAATTCCGGATCAACCGCAATCATATGGCGATGGTCATAGATGAATACGGCGGAGTTGCAGGCCTTGTGACGATAGAAGATGTGCTGGAACAGATCGTTGGTGATATCGATGACGAACATGACAACGAAGAAGACGTCAATATCCGCAAGCACGATGACGGACGATACTCGGTTCGCGCCCTAACGGAAATAGAGGAATTCAACGAAGCGATGAACTCGAACTTCAGCGACGATGAATTCGATACCATAGGCGGTTTGGTCATGCACGAGGTCGGGCATATGCCGAAGCCGGGTGAGCAGATTCCCGTGGACAGGTTTGATTTTAAAGTGCTGGCTGCGGATTCACGCAGAATTCATCTGTTACAGGTAACACTGCGGGATGGTGACGCTGAGAGCTGAATTTCTTCCGGCCTCCCGCGGCACCGGTTCGTTGACATCCAGATCCTTGACTGAATACCATTGTTGAATCGAATTGTTTTACCCACTTGGATTGCGTTGGTGCTGGCAGCTCTGGCAGGGGCTATTCTTCCGTTTGCTTTTGCTCCCTATGAAATAAGGCCAATCGCCTATGTCTCCCCGGCTATACTTTTTTACCTTTGGCGGACAATTCCTCCGGGCCGGATTTATATCAGCGGCTTTCTGTTTCAGCTGGGCTTTTTTGCCGTCGGCGTGCATTGGGTTTATTACAGTATACACTTATTCGGACATGCCGTAGCGCCACTTGCAGTATTAGTTACCGCCTTGTTTGTAGTCGGATTGTCGGTGATTTGCAGCCTCTCGGGTCTGTTGTTTAAATGGCTTGGCCGCGACCGGGATGTCTTGATTTCGGCCTTGCTGTTTACCGCGGCGTGGTCGGCTTTTGAATGGCTGCGCGGATGGTTGTTCGGCGGTTTTCCATGGTTGCTGATCGGATACAGTCAGATTGATACCTGGTTCAGCGGATTTGCTCCCCTGGTCGGAGTTTATGGTATCGGCTTCTTTCTCGTGCTGTGCACGAGTTTGGTTACTGCGGCCTTAATAAGCGTCTCAACGTCAATGCGAATCGCAAGTTTATCCGTCGTGGCAATCATTATCGCGGCAGCGATGATCCTCGAACCCGTGGAATGGGGCAGAAGTAAAGAGCAGCCTCTGAGGGTCCGAATGGTGCAAGGCAATATCAAGCAACAGGTGAAGTTTGACCGGGATGCCTTGGTCGAATCATTGGATCTTTACACAAGGCTCAGCGAACGGAATACGGAAGAGAAACCCAATCTTATTATTTGGCCGGAAACCGCTATACCTACAGTGTTCAAGCGGGTAGAGCGCTATCTGCAACCTTTTGTAAAAAAACTCGAAACCGAAAAGATAGAATTGCTCAGCGGCGGTTTTAAAGTTGATGAAAATGACCGGGTATATAATGCTTTCCGGCAAATGGGAGGGGAAAAACAAACCTATTTAAAGAGTCACTTAGTCCCTTTTGGGGAGTTTATGCCTTTTCGGTTTATTCTGGATTTTTTGTCCGCCTATATTGATATTCCCATGTCGGATCTGTCCTCCGGTCCCATGATCCAAGCGCCGATGCGAATCCAGGGGGAAAAGATCGGTCTATCCATCTGTTACGAAGACGTGTTTGGCGAGGAGATGCGATTTCAGTTGCCTGAATCTACAATACTGGTCAATGTCAGCAACGATACCTGGTTTGGCGATTCCGCCGCGCCCTACCAGCATCAGGAAATTGCGGCCATGCGAGCAAGAGAATTCAGTCGCGCTTTAATCCGGGTGACCAATACGGGCGTTTCATCCTTTATCTCGCACCGGGGAGAAGTCGAGCAATCGATTCCACAATTCGAGCAGGGTTTCAGCGATAAGCGGGTAATGCCGCGCGAGGGTCTGACGCCCTACGCCCTTGTCGGTAACTATCCGGTTATTTTTCTTTTCGGTATAACTCTTCTCGTTGCAGCCCTGGGCAGAATGAAGAAGACACCA
This sequence comes from Granulosicoccaceae bacterium, assembly GCA_965222695.1. Taxonomy (GTDB): domain Bacteria; phylum Pseudomonadota; class Gammaproteobacteria; order Granulosicoccales; family Granulosicoccaceae; genus UBA7957. Next base: position 533,942 of record OZ244967.1, read on the forward strand.
CTACAATAAAAAAGCAATATTGGACAAACCAGAGACAGTTACTTATAGTAAACGGCACTGACTATAAAACGGTGGGAGAGACTTTGCCTGCGCTGCTTGAATGCAAGGGCAAAGCGCCGAAGGCGCAACGACGCTCGGAAACGCTCAGGCAAAAGGACCATCGTTATGGATCTTTAATTAGAACCACTATGCGCCTCAAATCAGAATAAAATCTGATTCAATCTCAGAGCATTCTCGCGACGACACAGAGATCTTGAACAGGCACTAAGGGTCAGCTCTGGAGAGAGATACGCCGTACCGTAAGGAATCAGGCCGTATCCGCCCAAGGGGAAAGGCTTATCCATGGACTGAGCCGAATCTCTCAGGTTCCCGGACAGAGGGGCGATCAGGCAGTTTATAACTGTCTGTTCTTCATCTGACCGGGAGCGAATAATGGGAAATAAAACACCTCTTTTTGAAATTCATCAAGAACTTCAGGCCCGTATGGTTGACTTTGCCGGCTGGGATATGCCGGTTCAGTATGGGTCGCTTATCGACGAACACAAATCCGTACGTGCCACAGCAGGCATGTTCGATGTCTCGCATATGCTGGCGGTGGATATCACGGGCAGCGAGAGTAAATCCTATCTCGATATTTTATTTGCCAACGACGTCGGAAAATTAAAATCTCCCGGGAAAGCACTTTATACCTGCATGTTGAATCACGGCGGTGGCGTCATAGACGACATGATCGTTTATTTTATAGAGAATGACTTTTACCGGGTTGTCGTCAATGCCGGTACAAGGGAGAAAGATCTGGCCTGGATGGAAAGCCAGGCTGGAGACTACTCAGTTGAACTGAAACCCCGGCCCGATCTCGCCATTATCGCGGTGCAGGGGCCAAAAGCGCGTGAAAAAGTGGTTTCGGTACTGGATTCCCCGCTGGCAGAAGAAGCAATTAAGCTAAAGCGATTTTTTGCTATTCAGGCGGGCGATTGGTTTATTGCCCGCACCGGCTATACCGGTGAGGATGGCTTTGAGCTTATAGTGCCGGCTGAGAAAGCCGCAGAATTTTGGCGCGCGCTGTTGCAAAATGACGTCCATCCAATCGGATTGGGCGCCAGGGATACCTTACGCCTGGAAGCCGGGATGAACCTCTATGGTAGTGATATGGACGAAGAGCAAAATCCGTTGGAATCCGGACTTGCCTGGACGGTAGCCTTCAAGCCCGAAGAGCGGCAGTTCATCGGCCGGGCCGCATTGGAGAAGATTCTTGAAAAAGGACCACAGAAAAAACTCATCGGGCTTGTATTGCAGGAGAAAGGTGTGCTTCGCAGTCATCTGAATGTATACAAACACGGGGAGAAAGTGGGCGAAACAACTTCCGGAACCTTTTCGCCCTCTCTGTCGAAAGCGATTGCCTTTGCCAGAATCGACGCCGGTGTTGAGGAATTCTGTGAAGTGGAAATCCGTTCTAAAATGCTGAAAGCCAAAATTGTATCGCCGCCGTTTATTCTTAACGGGAAGGAAAACTTTTAGTACTGATGTGATTCCGATGGAGCATACTTTCACCAAGCCTTACCACTAACTTGTATTATTGGAGTGAAAAATGACAATACCTGCCGATTTGATGTTTACCGAGTCCCATGAGTGGGTGCGTTTGAACGATGATGGAACCATAACTGTAGGCGTTTCCGATCATGCTCAGGAACAGCTTGGAGATTTAGTGTTTGTCGAAACACCGGAAGTGGATTCCGATGTCACCGCGGGCGATGCCGTGGCTGTGGTGGAATCGGTAAAAGCCGCATCGGATATATATGCACCTGTGGGTGGAAAAATCATCGATGCCAACGCGGAACTGGCGGATAATCCGGAACTGGTCAATACCAGTGCTTACGAAGACGGGTGGCTATTTGCACTTGAACCTGAGGATGCGACCGATATCGAAAATCTGCTCAGTGCGGATGCCTATGAGGCCCTGATCGCTTCGGGCGAATAGCTGATACAGTCGGGGAGGGGAATATGACAGAAATGCAAGCAGGACATAAATTCAGCGATCGGCATATAGGTCCGGACGATCCGGCAATCGAACAAATGCTGAACGCACTGGGTGTCGCCTCATTGGACGAGTTGATTGACAGGGTAGTTCCGGATTCCATACGTGATCTCACACCTCTGGATCTGGAAGAAGGTATAGGGGAGGAGCGGGCGCTGGCCGAACTGCACAAACTTGCGATGCAGAACTCGGTTAAGAAATCGTTTATCGGACAGGGATACTATGGTTGCTACACACCACAAGTTATATTGAGAAACGTCTTAGAAAATCCCGGTTGGTACACGTCATATACGCCTTATCAGCCGGAAATTTCGCAGGGACGTCTCGAAGTATTGTTTAATTTCCAAACCATGATCACAGAGCTGACAGGCCTGGAAATTGCCAATGCTTCGCTTTTGGATGAAGGGACCGCTGCCGCTGAGGCCATGTCAATGTGCCACCGCATCCTGCGCGGCAAGAAAAACCGATTTCTCGTGGGTACAGACACTCATCCGCAAACACTTGATATTATCAATACAAGAGCTGAGCCCCTGGGCATAAAAGTGGATGTCCTGGATCTGCAAGAGGGGATAGTGGATTGGGATGATGTTTTCGCACTGTTTGTACAGTATCCGGGAAGCAGCGGACAGATATTCGATTTCTCCGCACTGGCGGAACAAGTGCACAAGCAAGGAGCATTGCTGGTGTGTTGTACGGATTTGCTGGCCCTGTGCCTGTTAAAGTCACCCGCCGGGTTGGGTGCGGATGTCGCGATAGGCAGCGCCCAGCGTTTCGGCGTACCCTTGGGTTTTGGTGGTCCGCATGCCGCATTTATGGCAACACGTGACCGATACAAACGCAATATGCCCGGGAGATTGATCGGTCAGTCGGTGGATTATGCCGGCAATCCCGCTTATCGGCTTGCATTGCAGACCCGCGAGCAGCATATCCGAAGAGAAAAGGCGACCTCAAATATCTGTACCGCCCAGGCCTTGCTGGCCGTTATGGCGACACTCTATGCGTGCTACCATGGCCGGAAGGGCCTGCAGGCCATAGCCCGGCGTGTTCATGGCCTGGCGGCGGATTTGGAAGGTAGAATAAGCGAACTTGGATATAAGGTTTGTAACGACTTGTATTTTGATACTTTAAGTTTTGATTGCGGTGAGGACAGTGCCGAACTCGCCGGTAAATTGCAGACCAGTGGCTATAACCTCCGCGAGATTAATGCAACGACACTGGGAATCTCTCTGGATGAAACCGCGAGCGAGAGCGAACTGCAAACAATAATCCAGGTATTGGCGAAACATAAAAACGCGGATGTGGCGCCGTTTGATAATTCCAACTCGCAAATTCGTATACCCGCTGAGCTGTTGCGCAGTGATGAATTTCTCAGTCAGCAATGCTTTAATCAGTATCACTCCGAAACGGAGATGATGCGATATTTACGGCGGCTGGCGGACAAGGATCTCGCGCTGGATAGGGCGATGATTCCGCTAGGATCCTGTACGATGAAATTAAATGCCGCGGCGGAAATGGCTCCCGTCAGTTGGCCGCAATTCACCAATATCCATCCCTTTGTACCTGAGGATCAGAGTCGCGGATACCGTGAGATGATCGCCCAGTTGGAAAAAATGCTTTGTGAGTGTACCGGCTATGATGCCGTGTCGCTTCAACCCAATGCGGGAAGCCAGGGTGAATACGCCGGTTTGCTGGCGATAAAACGTTATCACGAAAGCCGCGGCGAGCATGAACGGGATATCTGTCTTATACCGGGCTCGGCTCACGGAACCAATCCGGCCAGCGCCGATATGGCAGGCCTGAGGGTCGTAGTTGTTGCCTGTGATGAACAAGGTAATGTAGATGTGCCGGACTTGCAGGGCAAAATCGACAAATTCGGCGATAAAATAGCCGCGATTATGATCACATACCCGTCCACCCATGGCGTATTTGAGACACAGGTTAAAGAGGTGTGCGAGAGAGTTCACCGGATCGGTGGGCAGGTTTACATCGATGGCGCCAATTTGAATGCAATGGTCGGGGTTGCAAAACCCGGCTGTTTCGGCGGGGATGTATCGCATTTGAATCTTCACAAAACCTTCTGCATTCCGCACGGCGGCGGTGGCCCTGGCGTGGGTCCGGTGGCAGTGCGGGAACATCTTCGTCCCTATCTGCCGGGGCATGGTTGCCTGGGCGATGCCGGTGGCGTCGTCAGCTCCGCACCCTGGGGCAGTGCCTTGATTTTGCCTATTACCTGGATGTATATACGTATGATGGGTGGCGGCGGATTAAAGCGAGCCACCCAAATCGCCATTTTGAACGCCAACTATATTGCGAAACGCCTGTCGGAGAAGTACCCGATTCTGTATACGGGCGAAAACGGATTCGTTGCCCATGAATGTATTCTGGATACGCGGAATCTCAAGGACGAGGCCGGCATTACTGTCGATGATATAGCTAAACGCCTGATTGATTTCGGGTTTCACGCACCGACCATGTCTTTCCCGGTAGCCGGCACACTGATGGTTGAACCTACGGAGAGCGAGTCGAAGAAAGAGCTGGATCGATTCTGCGACGCCATGCTGGCCATTTATGACGAGGCAATGAAGATTAAATCGGGGGTCTGGCCGAGTGACGATCATCCTTTGTGCAATGCGCCGCATACAGCGGAGGAGTTAGTTTCGGACGAGTGGAATCATGCCTACGGCCGCCGACTTGCCGCCTTTCCGGTCCCGCCGGATGGCGATTCGGCCAAGTACTGGCCGCCCGTGGGACGCGTTGACAACGTCTATGGAGACAAACATCTGATTTGCAGTTGTCCGCCGGTCAGCAGTTACGAAGATCCGGAATGATCCGGTCCGGGCGATATTCAGAAATCGTTCAGACACCATCTGCTAGGCTGGAAACTCAAATTTCAAACAAGGAAAATGAGTGATGCGGTTTCTAATTTCATCAATGGCATTGCTGCTGCTGATCTCAACCAGGGTCGGCGCGTCCGATTATATCGGCTACCTGGGGATAGACGGGGCAGCTATGACGCTGGAAAACCGCATAGGCGAGAATATCGAACCGGTCAATCTCAGGCTAAGGCTTGGCGGTAATGTTGCGCCCTTTATCGACCTTGAGGGGCATTTGGGTCTCACCGTTAATTCGGACGAAATATTTCAGGCGGATTGGTCTGCAGACTTTGTCGCCTTATTTATAAAGGGCCATCTACCCCTGGGACGCTATTTATCGCTTTACGGATTGGCCGGCCTGTCCGCTGTCACCATTACGGAAACCATAGGCCGACGGCATTTTTCCGATGACCGCGGAGGTTTTGCGTACGGGGTCGGTATTGAATCGGTGATTTCCGAAAACGTGGATATCTCCCTGGATTATGTCAATTACTTGCTGGATGATAATGCATTTGATGAAGTCTCCGCGGTATCATTTGGCTTTAAGATATATTACTGAGCTTTGGGTCCAGTTTATTCCACTGAATTTAATGGAAAAAATCAAAAGAACAAAAATCTGGAGCCTCAGGCTTCGCTGCTTGCATTGGCTGATTGCCCTTAGTGTTCTTTTCCTGCTCGGCAGTGGCTGGCTATCGGCGGGGGATCATCCGCAAGCGGAATCCGCCCGTGCCTATCATTATCTGGCGGCTTATATTTTTACCGGCGCTTTGATCGCGAGGCTGTCGTTATTGTTTTTCGGTCGTGAAAGTGAACATTTCTCCGATTGTCTCGCGGCCGGAGACAGGCAAGGGATGGTACAGTCCTATTTACGATTCTACCTGACTCTGGGAAAAACTGAAATAAAAGGGTGGTACGCCCATAATCCCCTGTGGGGGCCGGTATATCTGTTTATCCTGTTTTTTTCCCTGCTCATGGTGTTTAGTGGATTTGCCATAGGGCGAATTTATCTCGGTTCGCAGATTAGCCTGAGCGGAATTCATGCGTTTGGAGCCGCAGTGTTCTTATTGTTTACGGTCTTGCATCTGTTTGCCGTCGTGCTGCATGACGGTCGGGCCGAGGCGACCGGCGTATCCGCCATGCTCAGTGGAAACAAGTATTTTCCCGTTAAATACAATGAAAAATGACGCTAAAGGCATCAAGCGGTTGATCAATGCAAGCCGTTACTCCTGGCAGGGTATAGTCGCAGCTTATGTTTCTGAAGAAGCATTCCGGCTGGAAATATGGTTCGCCGCGATCCTGGTGCCTGTAGGATTATGGCTGGGCGAAGACGGCGTCGAGAAAACCCTGTTAAGCTGCTCGGTTTTACTGATCATCATAGTGGAGTTGCTGAATTCCGCGGTTGAGTCGGTGGTCGACCGGTTTGGTCCTGAATGGAACCAATTTGCCGGACAGGCCAAAGATATGGGCTCAGCGGCGGTTTTAACTTCCATAATCGTGATGTTAATCAGCTGGCTGTTAATATTGTTTTTTTAGGGTTGGCGTAGTACTACTGTAGCACCCCATTAATCTTTATAGAATTACAGATCGAAATCACTCCATACAGGGCAGTGATCAGACGGTTTTTGCATGGCGCGAATATCATAGTCTATGCCTGAGTCGCGCAAATGTGTCAAGAGTGCCGGGCTCGCGAGAATATGATCAATGCGCAAGCCCCGTTTAGGCTCCCGTTCGAATCCTCTGCTGCGATAATCAAACCAGCTGAACCGATCGTTTTCATCCGGGTACAAATGTCTGTAACTGTCACCCAGGCCCCAGTCGAACAAGGCTTGAAGCCACTCGCGTTCCTCGGGCAAAAAACTGGCCTTGCCGGTTTTCAGCCAGCGCTTGGCATTGTCCGGTCCTATCCCTATATCCTGATCCAACGGGGCGATATTGAAGTCTCCGATAATGCTCAGATATTTGTCCGGTTGATAGTGGAAATTCAACAGCGCCTTCAGATCCTGGTAAAACTTCTTCTTGGCGGGAAATTTTACCGGATGAGACCGGTTCTCTCCCTGCGGAAAATAACCATTAATGATGGTCAGCAGCTCGCCCGAGTCCAGCCGGATATCGGCACCGATCAGCCGTTTTTGCGCATCCTCCGGGTCCGATTCGAAACCGGTAAAGACAGACTCAAAGGGCCTTTTTGACATCATAGCCACGCCATAGTGAGTTTTCTGTCCGGCGAAAGCGACCTTATAGCCCATGGCTTCAATATCAGCCGTCGGGAACGCTTCATCGGTCACCTTGGTTTCCTGCAATCCGATAATATCCGGTTGATGAGCGTCGATGAGCTTTTGTAAATGAGGCAAGCGCAGTCGCACGCTGTTGACATTGAAAGATACGATTTTCATCTATCACCATGCTTTTAGTGGATATTGACCAATACTCTTAGCCCGATTAACTGTATAAAAACACTTCGAAGCGAGTTTTGCAACTCGGCATGCTGTTGTTCAAGCGCGCGGATTTCATCGTCCCTTATCAGGCGGTTATACTGTTGCAAGTGTTTCAATCTGTTAATCGCTTCCGTGTATTCTGTCTCTATTTTCGATCTTGTATTACGCAGAATATCGGGCAGACAATCCCTGGCTTTCTGTTCCGTAGATTCAATCATGGATCTAAGGTCTGATGAGCGGGATTGAATAAAGGCTTGTGCCTGGGACTTGTCGACGGGATGTAAGATGGTCTCGATCTGCTCGCTGGCCAGACTGTGCGTTAAATCATCGCCGTTTTCACTGACTATAAATCGCAGAATCTCGGGAGGTAAGAAGTAATCGAGATTTAAGCGGCTATTGTTTGTATTTACTACTTTATAAACGGATTCCAGCAGCAGGATGGTATTGTCCAGTGCGGAGTTATGGATGATTGCGAATCCGGTTTGCCCTTCTGGGTTTGAAATAATCAAATCCATCGCGGCGGTTACCAGCGGATGATCCCAGGTAAGGAATTCGACTTCCTCTCGGGCCAGTGCGACTTTCCGATCAAAGGTGATTGTCATTCCGCTGTCGGGAATACCGGGGAACTGAGCCACACGCATGTGCCGGCCCGGTTGCACGATCCAGCATCGGTTTGACTGTTCTTCAAATTCTACACCGAAGCAATCAAATACACGATTTATATAGACGCAGAGGGAATGATCGGCATCGCCTGACTCAAGTTCGACAATCAGTGGGGTTGATATTTCGCGGCGATTCGAATTTAATTCCAGCAAGCGGTCACGGCCTTTTTCCAAAGCGGCATTTTTCTCACACAAACGTTTTCTTCCCTCCGATACCAGTTTCTCCAGTTTCGAGTCGTCAAAATGGCTGCACGTTAGTACGGCTTGCAGTAATTCCGCGGCCTCGGCAAGAATCTGGGAGCCGGTCGAACAGGTCTTTTCAAAGGCGTTCAATCCCTCGTGATACCATCGCAACAGGCGATGATCCCTGGATCCGGCCTGAAAGGGTACATGGATTTGAATTTCCGCACCCTGGCCAATGCGGTCCAGGCGGCCTATGCGCTGTTCCAGAAGATCAGGATTTTCTGGAATCTCATAGAGAATCAAGTTGTGCAGAAATTGAAAATTGCGTCCCTCGCTGCCGATTTCAGAGCTGATGAGAATCGGGCAGTCATCGTCGGGGTCCGCAAACCAGGCAGCGGCGCGATCGCGTTCCACGATAGTCATTTGTTCGTGAAATAATGCAGCCTGTACACCAAATCTGACTCTTAGTCCTTCTGCCAGCTCCAGTACGGTATCAGCCGATGCGCAGATCATCAGGCATTTATCCGGATATCGCTGTCTTAAAAATCCACCGAGCCAATCAATGAGCGCCTGTTGCTCGGGTTTGTCATCAGCCAGTTTGAATTGATGCAGGCGGCGTTCAGGAAATCCCCCGATCGCTTGCCGCGTATTTCGAAACAGCAATCGGCCCGTACCATGCTGATCGACAAGACGTGCCAGCAGTTTATTTCTATACTCATGATCTGAACGTTCAGCTATATGGGTCAGGGATTGCCACTCCGATGCCGTCAGGAAATCCTCTCCGGTAAGCTGACGAAGTTTTTCCACTTCGACTGAGTTGAGCGCTCTATGCGAGAGCAAGGCGTCGGCGAATTCAGCGATCTGACGATAGTGTTTTGTCTCTTCGATAAATTTCGGTAAATCGCTGAACCTTGAGGCATCAAGCAGGCGCAAACGGGCAAAGTGACCTGCGATTCCCAGTTGTTCCGGAGTAGCGGTAAGCAGTAGCACGGACGGGCAGATTTTTGACAGACGTTCGATTAAGGCGTATTCCCGGCTAACCGATTCTCCGCTCCAGCGTAGATGGTGAGCTTCGTCGACCACCAATGTGTCCCAACTGGCATCAATTAGATCCTGTTGTACGCTATGTGTACTGCACAGAAATTCTATTCCGCATAAGACAAGCTGAGCGCTGTAAAAGGGGTTGGATTCTGTGTCCTCCCGCTTTATGGCGGAATATTTCTCAGTATCCATGATTTGGAATTGCAGATTGAAGCGCCGGAGCAATTCAACCAGCCATTGATGCAACAAGGCATCTGGAACAATAATAAGCACTCTGCGTATTTGTTCCCGCAACAGCTGATAATGCAGAATCAGCCCGGCTTCGATTGTCTTTCCCAGACCGACTTCATCCGCCAGCAATACCCGTGGGGATATTCGCGAACCCACTTCGCTGGCGATATAGATTTGGTGGGGGATCAGTTCAACCCGTGCGCCTCTCAGTCCGTATACACGCGAGTGGGATTGTGCCTGTAAAATTCTATAGGTATCAGAGCGTAAGCCGAACCACTTTTGATCATCCAGCTGGCCGCTCAACAGGCGCTCCTGCGGCTGATTCAGTCGAATAAAATTACTCAGAGCGGTTTCAGGCAAATCGAGGAAGTTTCCATTTTCACTCATCCCGTGGTAGATCAATAAGCCTTCGGATTCCTTTACCTCGCAAACCGTCATGTTCCAGCCTTCATGGCTTTCAATTCTATCGCCCGGGTAAAACCGGATGCGTGTCAAGGGTGCAGTTTCGCTGGAATAAATACGTGTTTCACCACTGTACATAAATACAATAGTGACTTGCCTGCCGCAGTTACTGAGTACCGTACCCAGGCCCAGTTCGCTTTCCGAATCGCTGATCCAACGCTGTCCCGGAATAAAAACGTGTTTTTCCAATGTTGTAGGTTCTTGTTGTACTATCATCCGGTCTGTGGCTTGTTGCTTAGACAGGTCTATACATGGACACTAAAATTCTTCCTCATACATGAGGTAGTCGCAATGTTCCATGCCGAGTGATTGATAAGTGTATTGGGCGGCCTGGTTGTCCTTTTCAACGTACAGGCGTATTCCGCAGCAGTGTTCGGATTTCGCCAGGGATCTTGCCTCATTATATAATGCGCTGTAGTAGCCTTGCCTGCGTACCTCGGGTTTGACGTAAACACTCTGAATCCACCAGAACATCGCATTGCGCCAGTCACTCCATTCGTAAGTAATCATCAAGCATGCTTGTATTTTTGTGTCCGTACCGGCAAGTAAGTAAAAACCACGGGCCGGCTCCTCGATCATTCCCAGCACGCCCTGTTCTACCAATTCCTGATTCAGCTGTTTATTTTCGGTTTCGCGCGCCATGCGGCAATTGAAGTCAGCGATCACCTTAGCGTCCTCGTGCTCCGCGCGTCTGACAAATATGGCCTTCTGCATGATTCAGGATGTCTCTCCGAAAGCCTTTTTGACTTCTTCGCCGATGATCCTGATTCCGGCTTCGACATCCCGGTTGTCCGGAGCATAGGATACGCGAATGCACTCATGCGGGTGTCGCCAGTTTTCGTCCTTAATTCCGGGGAAAAAATAGTGGCCGGGTACGATTAATACACCGCGCTGTTTCAGGCGTTCATAGAGTTCCGCTACTGTGATCGGTAATCCGGGAAACCAGAACCAGAGAAATATGGCGCCTTCGGGTTTGTGGCAGTAAGCTTCTATTCCGTCAAGCCCCGCGTCAAACCAGGATTGGGCAAGCTTCGCTTTTTCGGCATAAAAAGGTTGTATGACGTTCTTACTCAGTTCCAGAATGCGGCCGGATTTTACAAGGTTTGTGACCAGCGATGCACCGATTCCTCCGGGAGACAAACTCACTATGGCGTTCAGGGAAGTCAGGGCGGCGATAATTTCTTCATTGGCAATGACTATTCCCGTGCGCAGGGCGGGTAAACCAAGCTTGGAAAGACTCATGCACATAATCGTATTGTGATTCCAGGAAGGCTTTACCTGATTATTGATAATATTCGGAAACGGCGCACCATAGGCATTATCGATGATCAACGGAATTCCGCGGTTTTGTGCGATGGCATCAAGATGCGAAACCTCTTCGTCGGAAAGCACATTGCCTGTCGGGTTGGTCGGGCGCGAAACGCAAATGGCGGCCAGATCGGGATCGTCCGGTACGGCGCTGAAATCAACCCGGTACTTGAAGGTTCTTTTGTCCAGCTTTTCAATAATCGGTTTTTCGGAAACAAAAAAATCCTCGCCGACTGATAGATCGGCATAACCGACATACTCGGGGGTCAGAGGTAGAAGAATTTTTCTCCGGCTGCCGTCGCTGCATTTTCCCGCCAGTAAATTGAACAGAAAGAAAAAAGCGTTCTGACTGCCATTGGTCAGTACCACATTCCGGCTCGTGATATTCCAGCCAAATTCCTGGTTGAGTAAATCCACCAAAGCGTCGATAAAGGAAAATCGTCCCTGCGGAGTGTCGTAATTGGCAAATGCGGTCGTAAAAGCTTTGCTGTCGGCGACGATCTCAGCCATGCATTCGCGGTATTGCTCAAGTGCCTCCGGTACAATTCCCGGATTTCCGCCACCGAGCATCTTTACCGGGCGTTCGCCCTTGAGTGTCAGGGCAAAGTCATCCATCAGTTGCAAAATGCCGCTGGGCTGAGTGAATTTGTCACCAAAACGGGAAAATTTCATGTATGTAGTATTCCGTGCCTGGAGAGCGAATATTGTACGCTTAATCAGCGTCATTAGCTAAGGTGGCGGCGAAAAATCCACGGCCTATCCGGCCATGTGGTATTGAGAACGCGATTCAACCTTTTTCCGAGAACAGGGGCAGAGAGTCTTTGATCGCTGGTCAGGATGCAAATCTTTCCTCAAGCAGGGTTTCTACCCATTCAATCGCATCATCTTCCGGAGAACTGGTTTCCATGGCATCGAGCAACAAAGGTTCGCTGATTTGCACAGCACCTATATCCGTCAAGGCTTGATCCATAGCGAGTCCGGCACCACAGAATGTTTCCCCGTATGAACTGTCTCCAAGAGCTATTACCGCAAATTTCAGATCTTGGATTCTTGGCGGAGCATTCAGTAACTCCTGATAAAAATTCAACAGGTTGGCGGGAACATCCCCTGATCCGGTTGTAGACGTGCTGATCAGTAGTAAATCGTATTTTTCGTTCGCCAGGCTTTTGCTGCTGCCCCCGTCCTGGTGAGTCACGTTGTAGCCCGTTTTTTCCAGCGCAATTTTCAGGTCTTCGGCGACAAGTGTTGCCGTGCCGTACACCGAACCGCTAACAATCAATATATTGATCATTTGATTTTATTACCGCTGACTCTGGGGGATGCAGACTTTAACATAATTGCATAATGCAGATGATCCCGGATCATGCCGCCCTGACTAAAATCCGATCGAGCAGTGCGTCAGGCAACAAGCGTTTCAGCCAGGAAAAAACATAGGTCGGTGTGGTTACCGGGTAACGGGCTTTAGGACGCCTGGCCTCCAGAGCCCGGATGACGCGTCTGAGTACATGCTCAGGAGCCAGGGTGAACCGGCTGGAATATCCTTCACTCTCGAGCCTTTTCAATACCTCCGCATAGGCAGCGCTGTGCACACTGTTTCTATAATCGATGTGACTGAGAAAAGCGTCCAGAGCGTTTTTACGGAACCGGCTTTCTATCGGTCCCGGCTGAATCAATGAAACGAAAATATTGGTGTCCCGCAGTTCCAGCCGCAATGTGTCACTAAAACCCTCTATGGCAAACTTACTTGCGTTATAAGCTCCACGGTAAGGCATTGCCGCGAATCCCAGCACCGAACTGTTTTGGATAATTCTTCCTTCTCCCTGGCTTCGCATGACGGGCAGCAGCAGATTGGTCAGCTCGATCCAGCCGAATACATTGGTTTCGAACTGACTGCGCACGGTATCACGTTGCAAATCTTCCACCGCACCGGGCTGGCCATAGGCGCCGTTGTTGAATAAAGCGTAGAGATTTCCTCCGCTAGCCTGTAAGAGCTGTTCTACCGCCTGTTTGATGCTGTCTGGCTTGTCCAAATCCAGCTTCAGGGATTCAAATCCGCGTTCAGCCAGCGCTTTAACATCTTCCGTTTTGCGGGCGCTGGCGAAAACTCTGTAGCCTCTGGCGCTCAGACCTTCGGCGACACAGAGTCCGATACCGCTGGAACAGCCGGTAATTAATATTGAACGCTTGGCATGGTTATCGGGCATAAGGTTTCCTGAAATGCAATCTTCGAATCGGACGATGTCCGGGTTAACGGCTCGAAACTTGAAATGCGTATAGGCCGGATCTAATGTTATATTTTTTGATCCCGGGCTGCGAGTGTTGATCATGAACAGGCCCTTAACAGCCCAGGAGAGGTAGAAAATGAGTACATATGCTGCGATTGATCAGCTTCGACGACAGCTGCAGGAGCGGGTTCTGGGGCAGCAAGCGCTGATTGACCGGATGTTGATTGCATTATTGGCGGACGGGCACTTGTTGGTGGAAGGCGCACCGGGGCTGGCTAAAACCCGGGCAATACGCGAGATGGCTGCTCTGATCGAAGGCGCCTATCAACGTATTCAGTTTACCCCGGATTTGTTGCCTGCGGATATCACCGGAACGGAAATTTTCAGGCCCGAAGACGCTAGCTTTCGATTCCAGGAAGGGCCTTTGTTTAATAATTTGGTTCTCGCCGATGAAGTTAACCGTGCGCCGGCCAAAGTCCAGTCCGCCTTGCTCGAAGCCATGGCCGAGAGACAGATTACAGTAGGCCATAAAACCTACCGGTTATCGCCTCTGTTCATGGTCATGGCCACTCAAAATCCGATTGAGCAGGAAGGGACGTATCCCTTGCCTGAGGCCCAGCTTGACCGGTTCCTGATGCACATAAAAATCGCTTATCCTGATAAACAGCATGAGTTGGAGATACTACGGCTGGTCCGCAGCGAAAGCGAAATGCATTACCGTCAGACTCAAATGCCGGGCCGGCATCTGAAACAGGAACAGCTTTTTCAGGCAAGACATGAAGTATTACAAGTCCATGTATCCGAGGCGGTGGAAGATTATATTGTACGTCTGATCAGTGCAAGCCGCGGAGGCAGCGGCTACGGTGAATTATCCCGCTGGATCCTATACGGTGCCAGTCCCCGCGGCACGATTTCGCTCGATGCTTGTTCGCGGGCACATGCTTGGCTTGATCAGCGGGACTATGTTTCGCCGGCCGATGTACAGGCTGTTATTTTTGATACCCTGCGCCATAGATTGATTCTGTCTTACGAGGCCGAGGCGGATGCGATAGACACGGACAGAGTCATAGATGAACTGCTTAATCAGGTTGCTGTCCCTTAAACTAATCCAGGTTGGCAGATGTCAAACGAAACGCTGTTGAATACTACGCAACAATCGCCGGTGACAGTCGGGCTCGACGAGTTATTGGCCTATCGGCGCCTGGCTCATTCTCTGCGCCTGGCACGCCGGCGGCGTGTATCGTCGAAGCGCACCGGGGAAATGCAGTCGCGTGTGCTGGGAAGGGGCCTCGATTTTACTGAATTGCGGGAATACCAGGCAGGGGATGATATCCGGCAGATAGATTGGAACGTAACCGCCCGAACGGGGCGGCCGCACACTAAATTATTCAGCATAGAGCAGGAAAGACCCTGTTTTGTAGTAGTGGATTTACGCAGCGGTATGCACTTCGCGACTCGCGAGGCCTATAAATCCGTTGTAGCTGCACGATTGTCGGCTATCCTGGCCTGGTCTGCAGTGATGTCCCACGATAGGGTAGGAGGATTGGTCTTCTCGGGTTCCCGGCATGTTGAGATTAAACCGGAGAGTGGACGCCGCGGGTTGATGCGTCTGTTCAGAGCCATTATTGCCGCCTGGGACACAACGGCTGCCGCTGGTAAGGAGGATGTATTCACAGATGCGGTCACCCGTTTATCCCGGCTCGCGCACACGGGGAGTACGATCTGGTTTTGCAGTGATTTTTCGGGGTTTGATGACAGAGTGAAAACAGCGTTTTCCGGTGTGATGAGACATAATGAAGTCAACGCTATACATATTGCGGACGTTCTGGAGTCACAGCTGCCTCCCCCGGGCGAGTACCCGGTGCGCTCGCTGAGTGGTGACATCCGGCTGAACACCCGGTTGAGCGACTCGCGCAAACAATATTATCTGCAATTCAAGCAGCATCAAGACACTTTGCGCCAGTGTTTTTCGCGCGGACGTCATTATTTCACCAGTCTATACACCCATGATCCGCTGGATGAGAAAGCTATGGCGATATTGCGCCACTTACCCCCGATGCAAGTGGAGCCATAGCATGAATCCGCAACTGGATCCATTATCGGAACTACGCGGTCTGGCACTGCCCGACCCGATTTCCTGGTGGCCTCTCGCGCCGGGCTGGTGGTTGCTTTTATTGCTGCTGATAGTGTCATTCGGGGCGCTCGGTTTACTCTATAAAAAACGCCATACCGACAGCTGGCGTCTGCAGGCGAAGCGGGAATTCGCCGCGATCCGGGAAGTGGTTCAATCCGGCCGGTACTCTCAGATTGATGTTCTGCGTCGTTGTTCGGCTTTGTTCCGCCGGGTTGCAATGGCGCTTGAGCCGCGAAAAAACATCGCCGGCTTAACCGGTCAAAAGTGGCTTGAAAAACTGGATGCTTTGTCTGCAAGCCGTGAGTTTACACAGGGCGCTGGCAGTTGTTTAGGGGATGAAGTCTGGAAAAAACCGCACAGTGTGCAAGTGCAGCGGATTGAATCTGTTCTGAATTTACTGGAAAAATTTATTAACCAGGCGGCAAATGACAATACCCCGCCATCCCGAAAAAGGAGAGGGCTATGATCCAGTTCAGTTGGCCCTGGTTTTTATTGCTGGGCCTCCTGCCCCCCTTGATTTGGTTATTTCTACCTGCTGCAAGTCCAGCACCAGGAGCATATTTGCGTGTCCCGTCATTGGCCAGATTCAGGCAATTGCAGAACCTGGAGTCCATAAAAGCAAAACCACAACTGCGACACCTTGCTGCATTTCTCGTCTGGCTGCTGTTGGTTGTAGCCTGTATGCGGCCTCAGTGGCTGGGCGAGCCAATCGAATTACCCACTTCAGGCCGGGATCTGATGCTGGGAATAGACATTTCCGGCAGTATGCGGGAGGAAGATTTCCGCTACAACGGACGTTTTGTATCCCGTCTCTATATGGTAAAGGAATTGGGCAGGCAGTTTATCGAAAGACGTTCCGGAGACCGTATCGGATTAATTCTTTTCGGCGAGCAGGCTTATGTACAGACTCCGCTGACCCACGACCGCAGGACGGTACAGCATTTTCTGGGTGAAGCCGTGGTCGGGCTGGCCGGAAAAGCGACAGCCATAGGGGACGCCATTGGCTTGTCTGTAAAACGGTTACGGAAACGTCCGCAGCAGTCGAGGGTTCTGATTTTATTGACGGATGGTGCCAACACAGCGGGCAATGTCTTACCCGCAGAGGCGGCGAAGCTGGCCGGCAAATTGGGCATAACCATTTACACCATAGGGGTTGGGGCGGACGCCGAAAGTAACGGAGGCATACTCGGTTTTCCCTTTGGAGGCAGAACCTCAGATTTGGATGAGACAACCCTGGTTAAAATCGCCGAATCAACCGGCGGACGCTATTTTCGAGCGAAAAACACCGAACAAATGGAAGAAATCTACCAGATTATCGATCAGCTGGAACCGACCGAGGATGATGGAGAACAGCTAAGACCCATGAAGGAACTGTTCTTCTGGCCTTTGGGTCTGGCCTTTCTCACCGTTTTGATCTGGCTGCTTTTCGCAACCCAGGGTGAAAGGCATGAATGAGTTTCATTTTCTGCGCCCCTGGTGGTTGCTTAGCATCATTCCAGTGCTCCTGATTGCCTATCGTCTATACCGCTACAAACAGGGGCGGAAAGTGTGGCAGGGCATAGTCGACGAGCAGTTAAAACCCTATGTACTCCAGGTCGATTCAGGCACCCGGACTCTTTGGCCTATAATGTTGCTTTTGATCTGCGGCTTCCTGAGTATCCTTGTGCTTAGCGGACCGGTTTGGGAAAAACTACCGGTTCCCCTGTACAAAGCCGGACAAAAGGTCGTACTGGTGCTCGATCTGTCCCGATCCATGGATGCCACCGATGTCAAGCCCTCACGGCTGAAACGGGCGAAACACAAACTGGGCGATATCTTTAAACTCATTCCCGACGCGCAATTCGGCTTGGTGGTATTTAGCGAAGTACCTTACACAATCAGTCCGATTACCGATGACGTGGATACCATTTTGGCGCTGTTGCCGGCAGTCTCGACGGATGTGTTGCCGGTGCAGGGCGGTAGAATAGCCCTGGCACTCGATCATGCCGGGGAATTGTTGGTGAGGGCCAAGGCGAAACAAGGGCGGGTCATTCTCCTGACTGACTCGGAGGTCGGGCCGGAATCCTTCGCGGCCGCCGAAAGGCTGAGGGAAAATGATTATCCTCTGTCGGTGCTGGCCATAGGTACTGAACAAGGCGGGCCGGTGAGATTGAGTGATGGCAGTCTCCTCAAGGATAAAATGGACAATATCATTATCGCTCAGCTGGACCGTACCGGATTGAGGGATCTGGCCATAAGCGGCGGCGGATATTTTTCCGGCCTTGATTCGGGTGACGATGATATCGGTCGTCTGATTCAATGGTCACCCAATGATATCGCTGAAACCGTGTCCGATCCGCAGGAAAAAATCTCCGATATCTGGCTGGAAAGAGCACCCTGGTTACTGCCTTTGATTCTGCTCTGCCTGGCCGGATTGTTTCGCCGCGGGGTATTGTAATATGAGAAAAATTTTGCTTCTCGGCTTTATACTGTTTTTCAGTCACGCACTTTATGCATTCGAGTGGACGGATTTGTGGCTGAGAAAGGACCAGCAGGCGATGAATTTACTTGAGAGTAATCCGGCGGGTGCCGCTTCCTTGTTTGAGCATGCAGAATGGCGGGGGGTGGGCAAGTATAGGGCGCAAGACTACGAAAAGGCGGCGGAGGCGTTCAAACAACACAATTCCCCGCGATCACAATACAATCTCGGAAATGCACTGGCGAAATCGGGCGATCTGCAGGAGTCTTTAAAGACGTATGAAAGTTTGCTGAAACGGGAGAATCTGTCTAAAAAACTAAAGGAGGACGCGCAGTTCAATCGTGATCTGATCAAACAACTTCTTGAACAACAGGCTCAGCAACAGCCCGCCGCGCAAGACCAGAAGCAGCAGACGGACAAGAATAATAATTCACCGGATCAAACCGCCGATAAAATGGATCAGCAACATCAGTCGCAGTCTTCCGACGATCCCGCTGCCGCATCGGATCAGACTGAACAAAAGCCAACCGAGGCACCAGCGCAGGCAGGCACCACTGACGGGGAAAACCGCAGGGACCGCCCGCAAACCAATAAGCAGACGGCCGAGAATGCGGAAAATCAGGAGGAGCAACATCCGCAGCAACAGCAGGCGATCAATGTCCAGGATAGACCGCTGAGCGAGGATCAGCAGGCGACAGAACAATGGTTGCGCAGAATTCCGGATGATCCGGCGGGGCTGTTGCGCAGAAAGCTGATTCAGACTCATCGCAATCTCTATCCAGAAATAAAAAGCGGGAGTCAGGCATGGTGAAATCGATGTTTAAGCTACCATTGCTGATTGTATTTTTCTACGGTATTTTGATTTCGTCCAGCCATGCTGCGTCCCTGGTGGCGGAACTGGATCGCAATGAGATTGAATTCGGTCAGTCGGTGACCTTATCGGTCACAGCTTCCGATCTGGACGGAGAAATTGACTTCGGTGTTCTAAGCAAAGATTTTGAGGTTTTGGACACAAGCCGTTCGAAAAATGTACAGATCGTTAACGGCAAAATGAATGCCTCCCTGACTTGGCGTGTTGCATTAATGCCACTCAACAGTGGTACTTTGACGGTTCCTGCGTTTTCGATCGGAAAATTGCAAACGCGGGAAATTCAGCTGACAGTGAATGCGGCCGGTCAGGGCAAAGCGGAGGCAGGCGGCAAGGAGTTTTTCCTGGAATTGGAAAGCGACAAATCCGACCCCTATGTTCAGGAGCAAATCATTCTCACCGCACGGGTTTACCAGGCACGCAGTATTATCGAAGGCAGCCTGAGCGACCCGCAGGCCGATGGTATCATTCTTGAGCGCTTGGGTAATGATTCAAGCTATACGACAAAAGTCGGTGAGCGGCAATATCATGTCATCGAGAGACGATATGCATTGTTCGCGCAGGAAAGTGGCACTTTAAGCATAGCGCCGTTGAAATTGCAGGCAACGGTGAAACAGCGGCGCAGCGACAACAATCGTGGATTTTTTTCTCCGACGCAGAAACTCCGAATATCCAGCAATGAGTTGACCCTGCGGATCAAACCCAAGCCCGCCGATACGGCGTCGCATTGGTGGCTACCCGCGCAAACGGTCAGTCTGACGCAACAGTGGAACGAAGACATTAAGCAAGCGCGTGTGGGCGAGCCTATCACCCGCAGTATAAATATTTCCGCCAAAGGCGTGCATAGCACACAATTGCCTGCAATCGAACCCCCGGAATTAGCCACTGCCAAAGTCTATCCGGATCAGGCGGGGATTCACAGTCAGGTTCTCGATGATTCAGTGGTCAGTTATCGGAATGACAAGTGGGCCATTATTCCTCGCCAGAGCGGCGAACTGCGGCTGCCTGAACTCAAGGTACACTGGTTTGATACGATCCGCGGAACAATGCAAGAGGCTGTATTGCCGGCTCAAACACTGAGCGTTTTGCCGGCTTTGAACAAGGAAACAATCGACACAGTAGAGAATCAAAATACACCTGTTTCCGAGCAAATGCTCGGTTCCGGCGTTCAGGAATCTCCGGTCACGCAGAAGCAAACGAGTTCTTCCGATTCTTCGTTGAATCAAGCTGATATGGAAGCGGATTCGGCATATTGGTGGCGCTGGACTGCGGCTGTTGCTGTTTCAGCCTGGATGCTGACTGCCTTCGGGTGGTGGCGCCAGGCGCGCAGCAAGTCTCCGCCGGACAAACGTCAGGGAACTAACGCGGTTACCGCTACAGCAACTGCCAGCCTGAAAGCGGTAGAGCAGTCTTGTCAGGCGGGAGATGCCGGTGCGGTCAGCCGCAGTTTACTGCAATGGGGCAGCAGGCAATGGCCGGATTCTCCACCGAGAAATCTGGAAGAACTGGCGGACAGACTTGCTGCACCCGGGTTGCACAGTGAATTCAGGCAACTCGACGCCCGAATCTATTCTCAGCAGGATCAGCCAATGGATTTCAAGGCACTGATGGCAAAAATTCACGGGACTGTAAAAAGACAGGGTAAAAAGCCGCCACGAACTCAGCAACGGGACTTGTTGCCGGAGCTATAATTCAGGGACGGATTTGTATTTTATACGTTGAGACGGCTTGTGCCGTGTTCATGGCTCCCGCTTCCGGGAGCCATGGATTTGAAGCGGACAAACCTGTTGTGGCTCGGGACTTCCTCGTCAGGCCTGCCGGTGTGCAGTGAATATTCGATAACTGATCTTGCAACGATTAGGATTTAAGCCGCGTCAGCCCAAGTACCTTTGTCAGGTATTTCTCATATACGGGTTCGGTAGAACCGTTTTTCATTTTCCTCATGAAATACTTTTCATAGGCGACCTTGGCCAGATGCACCCATTTGCCTTGTTTGAACCAGGTGATATTGCGCGGCGGAATCTGCGGCACTGCCAGAAATGCAGCTCCGGTGTCTCCCATGTCGGCCAGACACAATGCGGACCACGTGCCCGACTCCTCGGGTTCTTCACCTCGTATTTCATGCGCGATATTATGGACTATGGCAGTAACCATGGATTCTATCATATAGCCGGTCTTGGGCGTTCCGGTCGGTACGGGTGTGGCTTCAACCGGCGGAATTGCAACACAGACACCGGCGGAGTAGATATTTTTGAACTTGGGGTTTCGCTGGTATTCATCGATCAGAACAAAGCCCCTTGGGTTGCACAGTCCCTCCACTTCCCAGACTGGATTGATACCGGTGAATGCCGGCAGCATCATGGAATGTTTGAACTCGACTTCGTGCTGTTTGATCACTTCGCCGGCATCGTCATGCTCATCGCAGAAGATTTTGTTTTCTTCGACTTTAGTAACCTTGGCGTTTGTAATCCATTTGATGTGGCGATTGCGCAATTCGCTTTCCAGCATGCCCTTGGAGTCGCCGACGCCGCCCAGTCCAAGGTGCCCTATATAGGGTTCGGACGTAATCAAAGTGATAGGCACTTTATCCCTGACCCGCTCTTTGCGCAGTGCCGTTTCAAGAATAAATGCATATTCATAAGCAGGCCCGAAACAGCTGGCCATTTGAACCGCGCCGACAACCGCGGGACCGGGATCGGCGACCAGCTTTTTGTAATCTTCATATGTGGCCTCAGCATGCGAAAGCGTACAGACCGAATTGGTATGGGCCTGTGGCCCGAGTCCCGGAATCTCATCAAATGCGAGCTTCGGTCCGGTGGTGATCACCAGGTAATCATATTCCAGCGTATTGCCGTTTTCCAAGGTGAGAGAATTATTTTCTGCATCCAGTTTGGTTAGAGGGCTGGCAATAAAATCAATCTTCTTGCGGTTAAGATAAGGGCCGATTTCCAGCGCAGTCTCATTGCGCTTTCTCCAGCCGACTGCAACCCAGGGATTGGAAGGTGTAAACTCAAATTCCGGCTTGTCACCGACAACGGTAATTTGATGGTCCGTGACATTGAGCACTTCGCGCATTTCATATGCTGCCGTCATGCCTCCTATGCCTGCTCCGACTATGACTATGTGTGCCATATACGTCTCCTGCGTTAATGGTGGGTGAATCGAAAATAATATTTTTTCCTCAACGCGTATTGCTCGACACTGCCTGGTCTTCGCCGGGCAGCAAGTCCGGGTAATTGAGCAAAACTCGGGTAGTGTAATTAAAGGGACCTATTATGCGGCCATTATTAAATATTGCTATACTGATTCATACTGACCATTAGAGGTGCACTCCGGCTTTGATACTGTACTGCTGGGAATAGTATTGGTTGATTTGCATTTCCGGAATCTTGCACTTCTCGCCAGGCGAACTACTATTGGCAGCGGGCTGTTGTCAAGAAAAGTTTCGACTTCGGTCGTGCCCTAATGGCGGAAACTGCTCGATCAATATGTCATCTTCTTTAGGCGGATAGTCAGAAATTTGAAAACCCTAATCGCAGCTGTTGCAGTGGGTGAACAGACTTACTGGATGCATAGATCTCTATCCGCTTTGTTGACCTTATTGCGACTCTACCGATGTGCTGTCGGGAACTGTCTCATCGTAATTTCAGCCTTGTTGCCGGCGCGGGTTTGGGCCGAAGAGGCCATGCGTGTCGATGGCGCGGAGTTATGCGGCGGAACAATTGACCGGGTCTATTTTTCCGGAAATGAGGCGACCCAGGAATCTGTCTTTTTTCAGGAACTCACGATTAAGGAAGGCGATCCATGCTCCCTCGCGGAGATCGAAATATCACGCCAGAATATCATGGATCTCGGTATCTTCAGCGCAGTAGAGCCCACATTGACCCGCTTCACCGGCAGACTGGTGTTGCAATTTACAGTCAAAGAAAAGCATTATGTTTTACCCATACCACGACTCAGCCGCACCTCGGACGGAGAAATCAGACTGGGTGGTCAGCTACGTCTGGACAATTTTGCCGGTCTCAACCATCAACTGAAAATCACCAGTGAAAGACATGCCGAAGATGATGGTGCCGGCAGAACCGGATTTGAACATTCCTTCGAATATCTGGTACCCAGGATTCAAAACACGCGTTACGGCCTGGCCGTAAAACTCAAACGCATGGACAAGCAATATCAACTCAAACGCGATGGCGAGATATACGGTGAGTCTAACCGGATTGGTGATTCTGTACATGTCGAAGTCACGCGCCGTAAGAAAAAAGGCGCGGGTAGCCGAGGTTGGCAAAGCCGCTACAGAGTTCGTTACGAACTGCGCGAGCACGAGTTGCGCGAAGGTGAGCTCGGTCCGTTCGAAGAAGGACAGAATTTCGAATTAACCGCGGGCCTGACGCGCAATGAATTACATCTGGAAAAATACCGCAGACACGGATATGTCTATGGCGGCTCGGTCTCCATGGGGCTTGAGGTCTTGGGGACCGATTATAACTATCAGCGTTTCGACGCGTTTTACCGGGGCTACCGTCCGCTGAAAGCACCCACACAGACAAATGTAAATTATAACTTCGAGTTGGGTTTTACCAACGGCATACCATTTGGCGAGCGGGCTTTTTCCATCGGGGGAGGTGATTCACTGCGCGGCCTGGCCACGCGGTCCGTCGACGGCGATGTCAAATTTTTGTTTAATATTGAATATCTGCAGGCGGTAAAAAATCATCCATCTTTGCGACTCGTCGGGTTCTGGGATATAGCCAATGTATTTCCGCGTGGGGAATTTAAACCTGTATCCACCGAGAACGGCGTTGGAGTCGGTTTGCGCTGGAAAATTGTATCCTTTGTCCGGATCGATTTACGTTTTGACTACGCAGTCAGCTTAAGTGAGAAAAAAGGCTATGCGTACTTTGGTACGCAGCTGATTTTTTAGACTGGCTCTTAGAGCCTTATATGGTTCGCCCCGTTATGCAAGAATAAAATGTAGTACTCATAAAGAAGTTATTGCAGCCATATATCCGGTATCGAATCGAGAACGCTTGTCGCGCTCTGTCGTACCCTGATGGAATTCGCTCGCCCCTGGCCTCATCAGTTCAGCGGTCTACCTCGTGGTGACCATAGGCTCTATCAGGCTCCCAGGTGCGCGGTTTATAACCCTTTATGCCATCACTGTGATTTCACTCTTTGCAATTGGATGAGGCTTAGCTTCACGGACTCTTAACCTAAATATCAGTACCTTGTGTTATTCCAGCGCAACGCATGAACGACTCGCCCTTTTATCACACCCTGGCCAGAGTTGCGGTGGAGTAGTCTTCGCCGTTTTTCAACAACGCATAGGCGACGCGTGCTATTTTATTGGCCATCGCCACAATAGCGACGTTCATGTGACTGCGCTGTTTGAGCGCCTGGCACCATCGCTGGGTGTTCGTGCGACATTGGTCGACATGCACAACCACAGAACGAGCACCGTGTATCAGCAAGGTTCGCAGGTAAACGTCTCCTCGCTTGCTGATACCCAACAACGTTGGCTTGCCCCCTGTTGAGTGCTGTCGTGGCACCAGACCCAACCAGGCCCCCAGTTCCCGGCCATTGCGAAACGACTTGATATCGCCGATACCCGCCAGCAGTGCCGTTGCCACCAGTGGGCCGACCC
Organism: Granulosicoccaceae bacterium; assembly: GCA_965222695.1. Lineage (GTDB taxonomy): Bacteria > Pseudomonadota > Gammaproteobacteria > Granulosicoccales > Granulosicoccaceae > UBA7957. The sequence continues at coordinate 558,501 of OZ244967.1, forward strand.
CTGGGATCGTCATCAGCCGCTTTGCCTGCTCATCCTGCTTAGCCAACCTCTGCAGTGTGTCGTCGTAATCAGTCACCCGCTGGTCACTGTGCAAAAGCTCTTCATACATCCGTTGGAGTTGCTCGCGAAACAAGTCACTCAAGCCGTTGTCGGCATCCTCCAAGACCTCGGGCAACCGGTTAATCACTGTTGCCCGTCCTCGGGCCAGGACAAGACCATACTCCTGGAGCAATCCGCGAATCTGATTCACTTGCGCAGTACGTTGCCCAACCGCCAGACTACGCAATCGGTGTATGGCTTGTATATCCTGCTGGGCCACCTCCTTGATCGCGACAAAACGCATGCCGGGACGTTGCACCGCTTCGCTAATGGCCTCAGCATCTGCCGCATCGCTTTTGTTCGACTTGACATAGGGCTTGACAAACTGTGGGGCTATCAGCTTTACCTTGTGCCCGTAAGACTGAAATAAACGACCCCAATAATGGGCGCTGCCACAAGCCTCCATGGCCACCAGACAGGGCTGTTGTTTGACCATCCATTGTTTCAATAACTGCCGGTTCATTTTTCGATTCATCACTTTGCGCCCCGACTGATCAGCGGCAAAAACCTGAAAGCTGTTCTTCGCCAAATCGATAGCGATTACTTTTAACGGGTGTTTTTCGGTATCATGTTTCATGGTTCGCTCCTTCATCTCGTTGTTTGGCTCACACAGTAGCCGTCTTAAATACCCAGTCATTACTATAATGACTTTGAGAGGAGGGGCGAACCATTCCATTAGTTCAAGATCTCTGTGTCGTCGCGAGAATGCGCTGATTTGAGTCAGATTTTATTCTGATTTGAGGCGCATAGTGGTTCTACGCAACGAAAATCAGGAGGAAATCTGGCCAAATTCAGCGAATCCGCAGCAGTCACAGAGATTTTGAACAGGCTCTTAGACCGGCCCTTGAAATCGGTTTGCGTTTGGCCGAACGAACGGCCATTGAATCTGCACGCATCGGCCTCGAACTTGCAGATCAAATCTGTGCCCGATCCGCAGAATCATCCGTAACTGCTAGAATCTACAACAGTCACGCGCACAACGATAACAAGAGACTCCAGAACCGCAATGTCCGACCAGATCAAACGGGATTTACGCCAGGGTTTTATCGCCAGCGCGTTTACTAAATACCTGAACTTCGGGATGCGGATTATTGTGGCCGCGGTTCTGGCAAGGTTGCTTGAACCGCATGAGTTCGGAATTTTTTCTATTGCCCTGGTCTTTCTGACTTTTTTCAGCTTGCTCAGCGAAAGTGGAATGTCGGTCGCCGTGGTGCAAAAGCGCGATTTATCGGACCGTGATATTTCGAATATCTTTCTCTTTACCCTGATCATGGGTTGCACCATTGCGGCGGTTTTTGTGTTAACCAGCACGGCCATAGCCGAGTTTTATGAAGAACCGGTACTTAGCCTGGTGTGCAAGATTCTGGCGATCAGTGCCGTATTTAACAGCGCCGCGGGCGTTCCGCGCTCGATGATGTTGAAGGAAAAGCAATTCGGCCGTATCGCCAGGCTGGATATTATCGCCATGTTGACGGCCGCCACGGTTGCCATGGTATCGGCCTATTTCGGCGCAAAATACTATGCCCTGGTGCTTCAGGAACTGGTTCGTTCGAGCTTGATCTGTTTTATGTATTTCAGGGCCTCGGGTCTGAAAGTGCAGAGGGGGTTTGAGCTTCAGAGCATTAAAAAAGTATTTAATTATTCGGCCTTTCAGTTTTTGTTTAATCTGCTGAATTACTTTTCCCGCAATATCGACAATCTGCTTATAGGTAAGTATTTCAGCACCACCATGCTTGGGTATTACAACAAGAGCTACACGCTGATGCTGTTGCCCAATCAAACCATCAGTCAGGTCATTACGCCGGCGTTGCATCCAGTATTCTCAGAATTGCAGGATGAACCGAAACGCATGTATCAATACTACATCGATATGGTCCGGTTCCTTGCCGACCTCGGAGTGGTGATTTCTCTGGGCGTTTTTTTCTTCGCCGAAGAGATCATTCTCGTGTTGTACGGTGAAAGATGGCTGGCGGTAGCTCCCATGCTCAAGCCCCTGGCGCTGACCATCGGATTGCAGTTGATTCTGCAAACTTCGGGTTCGGTTTTTCAGGCCTTGGGTATGACAAAACATCTGTTTTATACCGGGCTGGCCTCCTCGATACTGATTATTGGTGCAATCCTGTACGGCATTTACAGCGGCGATATTATAGTGCTGTGTACGGTATACGCTTCTTCGATCATATTCGTCTTTCTACAGAACTACTATGTATTGACCAGGGTCGGTTTTAAACACGATTTCCGTGAATTTCTCGCCTATCTCAAGGTTCCGTTCTTTATTTTCGCTGCACTATTTCTCGCCATGCAGGCTTCGCTGATGGCTCAGCACGCCTTGTTCGGCAAGAGTTACTTTCTGATTAAAGTACCTTTATTCTTCTGTTTCAGTATTCTGCTGTTTGCCATAAGCCGGGAGTACCGTTTTCTGGGCGAATTCGGCGCGGATTACGGCATCAAACTACCCACCAACTGGATTAAGAAAAAATTTATAAAAAATCACCAAACACGGTAAGCATTATCCTCACACCGAGTTAAACTCTACCGGCGGGCGCGGATTGCCACTTGGTGAGTAACACCTGTATCTTTATGCCTGATACATACCCTGAGAATTTCAGGGCAGATTCGAATCGCTAGCACTGACAGCCTTGCGGTAAATATCCGACCAATTGCGATTTTAACGAATTAAGGGGAGAGACGAATATGCCGGAACAGGAAAGCACATCCGCCCAGGTCCTTGTCGATGAGGAATATCAACACTGGAATATCACGCTGGACTCCGAACAGATTGCCTGGCTGTCCATCGATTGCGCAGATGACGCGAACAACACTCTGGGTGAGGCGGTTCTGCTTGAGTTGGAACGGATTGTCTCCTTTTGCGAACAAAACCCGTTGAAAGGGCTTGTCATCCAGTCGGCAAAAGACAGTGGGTTTATCGCTGGCGCCGATGTTCGCGAGTTTGACAACTACACGGATGCTAAGGAAATCACTGAAAAAATCAATCATGTGCACTCGGTTTTCACACGCCTTGAGGCGCTGAACTGCACCAAAGTCGCCGCGGTTTCCGGATTCTGTCTTGGCGGAGGTCTGGAACTGGCTTTATGTTGTGATTACATCATTGCTCAGGACAGGCAGGATACACGCATAGGTCTGCCCGAAGTCAATTTAGGCATATTCCCGGGTTTTGGGGGCAGCGTGCGTCTGACGGACCGGATAGGCGGAATGAAAGGTCTTGAGCTGATGTTGACCGGCCGCCTGCTGAGAGCGAGACCGGCGCGTGCTCTGGGGGTGATCGATCAGGTCATAGGCCAGCATCAGAGTCTGTACTGGCATGCCAGAAAAGCCGTTTTGCAGAAACGTAAAAAAAGTGGACCGAATCTGCTCGGAAAGCTCAGCAATACTTACCCTGCCAGATTGGCACTCGCATCTGTTATGACGGCGAAGACTCGGCAAAAAGCCCGCTCCGAACATTATCCCGCGCCATTTCGCTTAATCCAAATGTGGCGAGATCACCGTGGAGATCGATCCAGAATGTTCACCGAAGAAGCGCGAGCTGTAGGTGAATTAATGGTCGGTGATACGGCCAGGAATCTGCGCCGTGTTTTTCAGTTAATGGAGCGACTAAAGGCACTGGGCAAGGAAGAGGATTTTCCGGTGCGCCGGGTTCATGTGATAGGCGCAGGCGTCATGGGTGGTGATATTGCGGCCTGGTGTGTGGTACAGGGGATGGAGGTCAGTCTGCAGGATCGTGAACTCAAATACATTACACCGGCATTGGAAAGAGCGAAGAAACTCTTTAAGAAACGCATGCGGGGCAAAGCGGCCTTTACGGCTGCGCAAGGGCGCTTGATCGCCGATGTGGAAGGAAAAGGCGCCAGACATGCGGATGTGATCATCGAGGCGATTTTCGAGGACCCAAAGGCCAAGCAAGAGCTGCTTCAAACACTTGAGCCACAAATGAAAGAGGGGGCGATACTGGCCAGTAATACGTCGGCCATACCACTGGAAACCCTGGGAGAAGTCTTAGAGGATCCTTCGCGTCTGATTGGCCTGCATTTCTTTAATCCGGTGGCCAAAATGCCTTTGGTCGAAGTGGTGCACAGCAAGGACTCGGATCCGCTGAAAGTCAGACAGGGCAGTGCATTTTGCGGCCAGATTAATCGTTTTCCCCTTCCCGTGAAAAGCTCTCCCGGATTTTTAGTCAACCGTGTATTGGCGCCTTATTTGATTGAGGCCATGCGCTGCTACACCGAGGGCATAGATAAAAACACTATAGACGAGGCGGCAAAAAAATTCGGTATGCCGATGGGACCGGTGGAACTCGCCGATATCGTCGGGCTGGATGTTTGTATCAAGGTTGCGGAATCGCTGGCCGGCGATGATCTTGAAAAATTGCATAAGTTGTTGAATTCAAAGGTTTCTGAGGGAAAACTGGGCAAGAAATCCGGCAGCGGCTTTTATGAATGGAAAAACGGCAAAGCGGTCAAAGAAAAGACAAAGGCGGAAGACGTCGAAGAGGCTGTTCAGGATAAACTGGCCACGCGCCTGATTAAGCCGTTTCTCGACGAGTGTGTCGCTTGCCGGGACGACGAGATCGTCAGCGAGGATGATTTACTCGATGCGGGGATCATATTCGGAACCGGTTTTGCGCCGTTCCGAGGTGGGCCGCTGCACTATTTAAGCACGCAGGAGGGGAGCCAAAGATGAAAAAGACCCGATTACCAAGGCCCGTCGCCATAGTGGGCAGCACACGTATTCCGTTTTGCCGCTCCAATACCGGATATACCGATTTATCCAATCTCGATATGCTCAGTGCAGTGCTCAGCGGCCTGGTGGAAAAATATCAGCTGGCCGGGGAAAAAGTCGGAGAAGTCAACGCCGGCGCCGTAATTACCCATTCCAGGGACTGGAATCTTGCACGGGAAGCGCTGCTGAGCAGCAAATTATCGGCTGAAACACCGGCAATTACCATGCAACAGGCCTGCGGTACAAGCCTGCAGGCGGCGATGGTGGCGGCGGCGAAAATTGCCACCGGGCAGATCGATAGTGCGATTGCGGCCGGCAGTGATACCACCAGCGACGCCCCGATTGTTTTTGGTCACAAAATTGCTAAGAGGTTTGTAAGCTTATCCAAAGCTAAAGATCTGAAGTCCAAATTAGCGGTGTTCAAGGGGTTTTCACCACGCGAGTTAACCCCGATGCCGCCTTCGGTCAATGAACCCAGGACGCTGCTCAGCATGGGGCAACATGCGGAGCTAATGGCGCAGGAGTGGGAAATAGACCGTCAGGCGCAAGATCAACTCGCGATGGAAAGTCATCTGAAAGCAGCCGCAGCTTATGAAGAAGGCTTCTTCGAAGATTTGTTGATCGACTGTGCAGGTGTCTACCGGGACAATAATCTGCGCCCGGACTCGACACTGGATAAACTGGCCGAGCTTAAGACAGTCTATGAAAAATCTGACCGGGGAAGTTTGACGGCAGGTAACAGCACGCCCCTGACGGACGGTGCCGCCGCCGTGATATTGGCCAGTGAGGAGTGGGCACGGCAACGGGGGTTACCGGTTCTAGCCTATTTAAGCTGGTCTCAAACCGAAGCTGTGGACTTTGTCGGTGGCGAAGGATTATTGATTGCCCCTGCGTTGGCAGTCAGCAATATGTTAAATCGCGCCAGGCTGGATCTGCAGGATTTTGACTTTTACGAAATCCATGAGGCATTTGCGGCACAGGTGCTCTGTACGCTAAAAGCCTGGGAGTCGGAAGAATATTGCGCAATACGGCTTGGGCGGAGTGAGGCACTCGGTGCAATCGATCGGGAAAAAATGAACGTCAAAGGCAGTAGTCTGGCGCTTGGTCATCCATTCGCGGCCACGGGTGCTCGAATTCTCGGAACACTGGCAAAATTGCTGCATCAAAAAGGAAAGGGTCGAGGATTGATTTCGGTGTGTACGGCCGGCGGGATGGGCGTGACCGCTATCCTGGAAGCATAATGAATCTCTCAAGGAAAACAGACGATGAATGGTTTGGTAAGACATGTAAATTGGCAAAGTGCAGTGATCGGTCTATGCCTGATTCTGTTGCAAGCGATCGTTATGGCCGATGACAATACGCCGGTGTATAGCCGCTATTCCCTCAGTGCCAGTGCCAGTGTTGAAATTGAAAATGATTTGATGACGGTTCAGCTGGTGGTTGAGGACGAAGACACCGATAGCGCAGCGCTGGCGGAGCGCATCAACCAGAAAATGCTGTGGGCTTTGCTGCAGCTTGAGCAGTTTCATTCGATAAAATCCAGCACGCGCGATTACAACACCTATCCGATTTATGAACAAAAACGTATCTCCGGCTGGCGCAGCTCTCAGACCTTGCAGCTGCAAGGAAGTATGTTTGATGACATCAAACGGGCAATCGGGAAATTGCAGGAACGGCTGACTGTCCGCTCCATGCGATTCTCGCCCAGACCCGAAACCCGTAAAATGACTGAAAATAAGCTCATTGACGAGGCACTTGAGGCATTCCGCGAGCGGGCGGACCTGATCTCAAAAAGTATGAATGCATCGGGATACAGAGTGATTCACGCAGGCGTCAATACGGATGATCACCGTGCACCGATGTTTCGTGAAGCCATGGCGGCCGATATGCAGGTTCGCAACAAGGCGGTTTCGGCACCGTCGATCGATGCAGGAACCAGTCAAATCACGGTTGCGGTTCATGGTGAAATCCAATTGCAATAAATAAACCTCGGGAACCCGCTCGGCCAGGCTCCATTCTCCTTAAATTTTTGGTGCACAGGACATCGCATTTGCAATGCCGGCACCTTTTTGTTTTTAAAAGACAATTCCGGTAACTCACTCCCTTCAATCAGTAAACCGACGGGGCACTTTTTCCATCTGTTGCGGCTTGGTATTTGCTAGATAGGTCCTGATAGGGAATTCTTTTTTTCACGGATGAGGAAACGGCGACCGAGTGCCTTCTGTTTGAGTGAAAAAAAAGAAAACTTATTACTCTGTATGAGAACCGCGTATACAACGTTTTTACTTATACTAGGGGTATATATCATCTGCAGTCAGCAAAGCTTAGCCGCTGAAAACGGCGAAGCTTTCTTGCGCGCATCAGTAAAAGCCCGCTCGGTCTCAGTTCAAAACACCGGTTTCTCCGTAGAGAACTCTCTGTCCAATCCGCGCCCGGCGGCTAAGCGGCATGTTCCACGTCGAAGTAACCCATCGGATTTTTCTGAACAGTTTCCGGAAGTTTCTGAAAACTGGGAGGTGAAAGTGATTTCCGGGCCTGTCGCTGAAACGAAAAATAAAGGATCAGCTTCGGCTAAGACTGGCAATTACCTTAAGCCCGTTGAAGAGACGGCCAAAGCGAAAATCGAACCACAGCATAATGCCGCACAGCCTGAGGCTGCCGCGAAGGAAAGCGGACTCACCCTGGTGGGCAGTCTGGCAGAAATACCGGAAAAATGGGAGATTGATAATCATACTCCCGGCGGCGGTTACGACTCTGGGCAGATCGAATCGAAGAGGTCTTTGAATGTGGGGAATAAGGCGGAATTGCATGCGGCACCTTCGATACAAAAACCCAATCCCAAGGCATCGGTGCAGCCGTCGGTAAACAAAGTCAATATGGAGGCGCAGCTCAAGCTAGGGGAGGGGATTAGCGCTCTGCCGCACCGGATATTTCTCAATGAGTCCCCGCAGGACTTACTGCAGGCATATGAAACCCAATCCAAACACCTTTTGTTTCCGCTGCAGGGGATAGCCGAGATCCTCGGCGACAGTGTGTCGCTGGACGTGAATAACAGTAAGGTCAAATATCAGCGGTCGCGCGACGGCGCAAGGTTTGAGCTGGACAGGAAAAGCGGGGAAGTCGTTGCAAACGGGCGCAGTGTTGGTTTTTTAAACGAAGTCAGTCTGGTGGATCTGGAAGCGGGACTGTTTCCGGCCAATGCCGTGCAGGTATTTTCCGGCTTGCATATCCAAAGGCATGATGCAGAGCAAACCATCGAGATGATGCTCGATAAGCGATTGCAATATATCACCGGATTCGAGCTTTACATCAACGGCGAGTTATTGCCTTACGTCAATCCGGAGCCTCGATCGCTCGGACATGTTTTGCTACTGCCGCTGAGGGCCATAGTTGATGAATTAGGCAGCCGGCTCGAATTGTCCGGAGACGGCAATACCGTTACCGTTACCCGTTATCAGGACAATGCCGTAATCAGTCTGAATCTGGCGACGGGCCTGGTATCACTGGACGGCAATCCGGTGGGAACCGCACCCAATATTTCCTACGCGGACCGACAGCAATTGCTTTTGCCGCGGGAATCCGTGGCGTCCTTAACCGGCACCTATGTTACTGTGTTGCCCGGCAGCCGCCGGATCGACGTAGATCTGGATGGTGACCTAGCGAGAATAATTCACCCCGGCGAAAGCATACTCGGCAGAGCCGCCTCAAGCCCGCCCAGCGTGGAATCCGTCGAGCTTTTTTACGACAGTGAACATAGGGCCAGTGCTGTGGTAAGAGGTCACTACAGTAATTATAATATGCGTTTTGAATATGAAACCCCTACGACAAGAGGAGAAGATGGTTTTACTGCGAACTGGCTTAAATTGTCGGCTGAATCCATAAAAGGCTGGGGTATAGGTGTGGGAGATCACAGAACGCACAAGCGCGAGCTCAGCGGTGTTAATACAAACCGGATCAGAGGCGCCTACTACTATAACCCGATGAAGGACGGATTGTTCGTTGTGACGGCCGGGCGGCCCGTGTCGGGAACTCGAAAACTCGATGGGGGAGATCACGTGCCGGTCTACGATGGAGAGGTCGGCAGCGTACGCTATTATTCCGATCAGGGAGACTTTGAGGCCGGGTTTGCAGTACGCGATGATGAGGATGCGCAATACAGGGCGCTGGTTGCCAGCACATTTAAGGTATTCAACCATCCGGACTTCAGGTTGGGTAAATTGCATCAGCGGGCCGAAGTCTCGGCCGGTACCTATAGAATAGAAGAGCAGAGTTCGCTCGGGGGTCAGTTCTCCTGGGACGGGCGACTGGAACCGGCCAGAGAGCTGTCGCTTTCTGCAAGAACGGAGTACAGCAGTTCCGAGGTCGTCGCCGGAATCAACAACAGTGAAACGCCGGGCTATGATCCATCGATTGCGGATTCGTTCAATTACGGATTGGGCGTCAACTATCGCCCGCATCAATACATGGCATACGCAGTGAGCCACAATAGAACTCAACGTGGCGTGATCGAGGGCAGACGCACGGAGGATATCCCCCAATGGACTGAGACGTCTTCTGCGAGCATGTCGCTGAGACCCTTTGCCAATCACCTGAGCCCTTGGACTTATTTCGCGTGGGATAAGACCAATGCGAGTGCAGAGCCAAGTGTCAGGCGCCTCACCGGCCAGGCGGTCTGGCGATTTTCCAAGTTGAATTTACTGGCCAAGCATGTCGACCAGTTAACCGAGGGAGGGGAAAAGACCTGGCTGAGCAGTGCCGAATTGAGCCGTGATCCCTGGATCAGCTATTTCCGAAAAAATTCCAATATCCAATTATCTCCCCGTATCAATGTTTGGAAAAACAAGGAAACATTCAGTGCCAATGCGGGAGCGCTTATTTCCTACGACAGTGGAAATCTGCTGGGCAGACGGACGCATCTTGGAATGTCATACGGTAAGAACCTGGGCGTGCAGTTACTGGAGGACGATGAAGAGCGCGGAGAAATACAGGAAGGATCCGACTACTTTTCCGCGAATCTGAATTATCGCTTCAATCGGCTATTGAAATTCACGTCCAATTATTATTCGGATCTCGAGGGCCATGATGATGTATATGCCACGTTGACGGCATACTATGAATTCAACCCGCCGCGCAATATCAAACATACAAAAGAGAATGCAGGCTTGCTCACCGGACAGGTCTTTCTGGATGATAACTACGACGGTATTCAACAGGAAGACGAAAAGGGAATCCCCGGTGCCAGGGTCACGATCAAAGGAACACGTGTCGGATTGAACGCCGATCCGAACGGCCGTTTCACGATTCAGAATCTTCCGGTTGGTGTCTATCGAATCGTTCCGGATACCAGCCGTCTGCCTTTGGGCTATATCGGCATTTCCGAAAACGTCCCGGCGGTCAGGATCGGTGATGCCTTAATCACCGAAATGAAAATACCCATTGTGCGAGGGAATCAGCTCTCCGGAGTGGTATATGTGGATAAAAACAAGAACAAACAGCTGGACAAAGCCGACGAGCGCGTGGAAAACATCGGCCTGGAACTCGATAGCGGAGATGAAACTGCAAGTACGGTATTCGGCCAGTATACTTTCGATTTTCTCCCGCCCGGCAGATACGAACTCAGTATTCAGCAGGACACATTGCCCAACGGTCTGAAAGTCGCCCCGGACAATCAGCTTGAACTGGAGTTGGTTTCCGGAGTGAGAAACCGCTTGATGGTTCGTCTGATCGAAGAGTAGGTTTGACCAAACAGCAAAGACACCGACTCCGCAAGCTGTTAACAGGCCCTAAAACAAATCGACTTGCATACAAGACCGCATTGCAGGACAATACCGCGCTCGCCTATGGTGTCCTGTGTCGGCCCTCTCGCGACGATAAACTGTGAACCCCGTCAGGCCCGGAAGGGAGCAGCGGCAGCAGCGGACTCGGGTGCCGGGATGTGACTGGCACGGGATGCCACCATTACATCATGTCCGTTTGCTTATATAATCCGGCCATACGGATTTCATTTCGACATCAAAAAGCATGAATTATCAGGTACTCGCCCGAAAATGGCGTCCTCACCGCTTCGAGGATATGGTTGGTCAGGAGCATGTCTTGCGCGCCCTGACCAATGCGTTGGACAATAATCGCCTGCATCATGCGTATCTGTTTACCGGTACCCGTGGGGTCGGTAAAACGACAATTGCCAGGATTCTGGCGAAAAGTCTCAATTGCGAACAGGGGGTTAGTGCCAATCCCTGTGGTCAGTGTTCAGCCTGCCAGGATATTGACGCAGGACGATTTTTTGACCTGATCGAAGTTGACGCGGCTTCCAGAACCAAAGTTGATCAAACCCGTGAATTACTGGAGAACGTGCCTTATGCACCGACCAGTGGCCGGTACAAAGTATATCTGATCGACGAAGTTCATATGTTTTCGGATCACAGCTTTAACGCCTTGTTGAAAACACTCGAAGAGCCGCCCGACCACGTTAAATTCTTGCTCGCGACCACGGATCCTCAAAAAGTGCCCGTCACGGTATTGTCGCGATGCCTGCAATTCAGTCTCAAGCGATTGCCGGAACGACAGATCAGCGACTATCTCGGCAATGTCACGCAGCAGGAACAGTGTGAAGCTGAGGAACCGGCACTCAAACATATCGCGAGAGCGGCAGACGGCAGTATGCGTGATGCTTTGAGTCTGCTCGATCAAGCCATCGCATTCGGTCAGGGGAAGGTGAAGGCGAACGATGTGGAGACCATGCTGGGGCGCCCATCGCCCGATCGTGTATTGGAATTGGTCGCAGCCCTCGGTAAAGGCGAGCCCTCGGATGCAATGCAACGTGTAGCGGCGCTGGCGGAGTATTCACCTGATTTTACCAGCCTGCTGGCGGATATACTCTCGGTGCTGCATCAGATAGCGTTGCTTCAGGCGGTGCCGGGTACCCAGGATACGGTGAGTTTTGATAGCCACAAGATGCACGAACTTGCAGTAAAACTCTCACCTGAAGATGTGCATCTGTTTTATCAGATCGGATTGCTCGGTCGCCGTGATATCGCGCTGGCACCGGATACCAGGGAAGGATTCGAAATGACGCTCTTACGCATGCTTGCATTTCAACCGAATCCCGAGCCCGAATCGCACTCCCGTGCACGGCCCGTGGGACGAATCACTCCCTCGATCAGCGATAAGAGCCGTTCGAACCATAGCCCACCGCGTACTGCATTTCCGCAGGAAGCTCAAGTCTCTGAAAAACCTCCCGGCGCTCCAAAAAGGGATGGGTTCCACATATCTGAAGCGCCTTCCGCACCGGTCGCTGAAGATTCAATAGAGGCAAGCGCAAGCAAGTCGGTTGCCGCAATCCGCGCTACACTGAGTGACACCTCTCCTCGGCGGAAGGCGCAAAAAAAAACAACTGAAAAAGCCGTGCATCCGGATCGGCCGATAGACGCTTCGCCGACTAACGATATTAAAACCGTGCCATCGGTGATGGACGAAAGGCAAGACTGGAGACAGATGATCAAATTGATGGGTTTGAAAGGCATGCCGCTGGAATTGGCTAACCACTGTGTTTTGAGCTGTATGGAGAATAAGAAGGTCAAGCTGATTTTGGGGAAAAAGCAAGAAAGTCTTATGCAGACAGGAACAGTCAAGCAACTGGAAACAGCTCTGAGTCGCCTGTTGGAGTTTTCCGCCAGCCTGGATATTACAATAGCCGAGGATACAGAACTTGAAACACCCGCGCGTATTCGTCAGCGCGAAACGGATATGCGTTTACAGAAGGCAAAACAAGCTATAGAAAACGACCCTGTCGTTCAAAAACTGTGTGATCAACTCGAAGGCGTGGTACAGACGGACAGCATCAAACCGATTTAGGGTCTGATGCTTCCGGGATTGATCGAGGGGTTGATATAACCGGCTCCGGGGCATTCTTGAATCGAATCTGTTTATGATAATATCCGTATTTTATAAGTGAGACTTGGGAGTAAACTGTGAAGGGCGGAATTGGCAACATCATGAAACAAGCGCAAAAGATGCAACAGGAGATGCAGAAAGCGCAGGAAGAAATCGCCCGAATGGAAGTGATGGGAGAGTCCGGAGGTGGTCTGGTCAAAGTAGTAATGACCGGGCAACATGAATTGCGGCGGGTGGATATTGACGATAGTCTCATGGGTGAGGAAAAGGAAATGCTGGAAGACTTGATTGCAGCGGCGGTAAATGATGCATCCCAAAGAGTGGAAAAAACGTCAAAGGAAAGAATGTCGGGTTTGACCGCCGGATTCAATCTTCCGCCTGGGATGAAGATGCCGTTTTAGAGCAGGGGGATCTGTGCTGCAACAAGAAACAGGTTCAGATTTGCTCTCGCGCATGATAGAGGCATTTCTCTGTTTACCCGGGGTTGGCCCCAAAACCGCACAGCGTATGGCATTTCATCTTCTGCAGCGTGATCGCAAGGGTGCGCTAGAATTGGCGGAAACCCTCAAATTGAGCGTGGAAAAAATCGGTCACTGTCGTCGCTGCAGGACTTTTAGCGAAACGGAACTTTGCAATATCTGTTCGAATGAAAGCCGAGACAGCCGCTTACTTTGTATCGTTGAGTCTCCGGCGGATGTGCTGGCAATTGAGAAGGCCACTGACTTTAAAGGACGGTATTTTGTCTTAATGGGCCATTTGTCGCCCCTGGACGGCATAGGCCCCAAGGATATAGGGCTTGATCTGCTGGAAAAGCAATTTCTGGACGGCGGAATTGACGAACTGATTCTAGCGACTAACCCGACCGTAGAGGGCAGCGCTACCGCCAATTATATTTCTGAGCTGGCCAAAGCCAATCAAATCAGGGTGATGCGAATTGCACAGGGGGTTCCGCTCGGCGGCGAGCTGGAATATATCGATGGTGGTACCTTATCTCACGCATTTTCCGGTCGAACCGAAATGAAGTGAAGCGGGCCTTTGCGGCCCGCTTTTGATTCGACCCTTTAGTATACGGGGTCTATTGAATTTTACTGATCAGGCAATCGGCGAATTCGCTGGTGGACACTTCTTTCGCACCCTCCATCAAACGGGCAAAATCGTAGGTGACCGTTTTATCCGCAATGACCTGCTCGAAACTTGAATTTATCAGATCGGCAGCCTCCTTCCAGCCCATGTATTCCAGCATCATCACACCGGAAAACAACAGGGAACTGGGGTTGACCTTATTCAGATTGGCATATTTGGGTGCAGTGCCGTGAGTTGCTTCAAATACCGCGACATGGTCGGCAATATTGGCGCCGGGGGCAATGCCGATTCCACCCACTTCCGCTGCGGTCGCGTCAGATAAATAGTCTCCATTGAGGTTTGTGGTCGCCAACACATCAAATTCAGCAGGCCGTAGCTGCAATAACTGAAACGAAATGTCAGCGATCCGGTCTTTAATCACAATCTTTCCTTCAGGCACCTGTCCGTCATGCTGATCCCACAATTCGGCCTCGGTCACAATATGGTCGCGAAACTCGTCTTTTGCGACTTCATACCCCCATTTCATAAACGCGCCTTCGGTAAATTTCTGTATGTTACCTTTGTGCACAAGGGTTACGCTGGCGCGATTGTTGTCGATCGCGTGTTGTATGGCCTTGCGAACCAGACGCTTGGTTCCGAACGCACTGACAGGTTTTATACCCAGTCCGGCACCTTCAAAGAACTTGGCCCCCATTTCCTCGCGCAGGAATTTACTGAGTTTTTCGTTTTCCGGGGAACCGGCTTCATATTCAATACCGCTATAGACGTCTTCGGTATTTTCACGAAATATGACAATATCCACGTCTTCCGGTTTTTTTAAAGGCGATGGGACACCTTGATAGTATCGAACCGGGCGTACACAGGCGTAGAGATCCAGCTCCTGGCGTATGGAAACGTTCAGCGAGCGGAATCCACCGCCAACAGGTGTAGTCAGTGGGCCCTTTATCGATACGATAAGATCTTCCAGCGCTTCGATTGTTTCAGGTGGAAAATAGTTTCCATCGTAAATCCCGGCGGCTTTTTCACCCATGTAGAGTTCGCACCAGGCGATTTTACGGGAGCCGTCATAGGCTTTTTCGACCGCCGCATTCCAAACCCGCAGGCACGCGTTTGTAATATCGGGGCCAATGCCGTCTCCTTCAATATATCCGACGATCGGATCGTCCGGGACATTGAGTTTTCCGTCGACGACGGAAATTTTAGTACCGGATTCGGGAACTTTAATGTGTTGGTAAGCCATGTATCCTCCGCTAAAGGTAAAATTCTATTATCAGCCCATTGCCACGGGCTGCGGATGTCGTTTAAAAGTGTGAGTTATTTTTAGTCATCAATTGAAAAGCATTCTAAGCCTCCGTTTCCTCAATGCCGCTAACCAGTTTTTGATAGTTTTCATATCGTCTGCGGCTGATTTGATCTCGTTTGACTTGCTCTAAAACTGTGCAATCCGGCTCGTGCAAATGCGTGCAATTATTAAATTTGCACCCCGCAGAGGCACTGTTGATTTCCCGGAAACCTTGGGCCAGATCCGCCTGAGACAGATAATCGAGAGAAAATTGCCTGACCCCCGGCGAATCGATTAAAGCGCCCCCGCGGTCAAGATCGTACCAACTGGTCAGGGTCGTCGTGTGGGCGCCACTGCCCCCAGCCTCTGACAGTGCGCCGATTTGTATGTCCAGATCGGGGAACAATTGTTTCACTATGGATGATTTCCCGACGCCGGACTGTCCGACCAATATCGAAATCTGCTGTTTGATCAGCTCCACCAGTGGCAGAACGCCTTCCGGTGAATGGGCGTGAATAAATACTGTTGAATACGCGATTCGCCGGTAATCTGACAAAATCGCTTCTACGGATTGCCGGGTTTGATCATCGAGAAGGTCTGATTTGTTGATCACGATCAAAGGTTTAATCGAAGCAAGTTCCGCTGCCGCTGCATACTGGTCAATCAGTAAGGTGTCGATTCCGGGTTTGATGGCTGAAACGATCAAAAGACGGCTGAGGTTTGCTGCCACCGGTTTCAGTTTTCCGCGTCGGTCCGGCCTTTGCAGTAAGGAATGCCGCGGGTGAAGGTAGATAACTTTATCGTCACCGCAATTCTGCTCCTGACAGTCCACTATATCGCCGGTGACCACCAGGCCAAGTTTTCTCAACACGGCGCAACGCCGAAGATTTTTGCCCTCCCGTACCAGTACGCGTGTGCCGTAATTGGCGATCACCCGTCCGCTGTAGTGCTTGGAATCAGGGTAAGTCATTACATCCCGGTCGATCAGCAATCCGTCGAGTTCGACGGTCCAGACAAAACATACTATTCGTCGAACTTGTAATATTGCCTGTTTAAATAATCGATGACAAGATCCACTTCGTCATCAAACCATTGAGCACCTGTTTCGGTATTGCAAGCTCGAACCATTGCACTCAATTGCTGCAATGAATGTACACGCCGATCTGGTCTTGTATAGACTGCCGATTCGTGGCAGGAAGTACATTTTTCTTGCACCATAAAATCCACATCACTATCATCCGCTTGGACGGATGCCGTAATGAATCCTCCTACAGTTATTGCTGCAATAAGATTTAGTTTCACAAGTTTGCCTCCTGTTCGTCCCGGCCAAAGATATATTTGAATCTTTTTCGCCGGGCGTAAGGAAAAATATTCTGGTATTCTCCGTCTCCCACTTTTACCTGCACCGATTTCCAATATTCAGCCTCGAACAGATCGCAGTGGCTATCCATAAAAGGCTTTTTCACCCTGGGATCGTTAAGTATAAACGCCGGGAATTCTTCGGGGAATACATCGAATTCTCCGATGGAATACCAGGGTTCAAGCGACATTTCATCTTCAGGAAATCTTGGCGGCGGAATTTTGCGAAAGACGCAGTCCGTCATCAACTCAATTTCATCATAGTCATAAAATATGACACGCCCGTGCCGAGTCACTCCGAAATTTTTCAGCAACAGATCGCCTGGAAAGATATTGGCCGCGGCAAGGTCCTTAACGGCGCGTCCGTAATCGATCATAGCGGCGATCACTTTTTCTTCGCATTCCGTCTCTATATATATATTTAATGGAACGAGGCGCCGTTCTATATACAAATGGCGTATAACCACCATATCACCGTCATACTCCATGGAATTGGGGATTTTTCTTTCCAGCTCTTCCAATAAGTCCGCGGAAAAGCGGTTTTTCGGGAAGGCGGCGTGGGAAAACTCCAGCGTATCCGCCATCCGTCCCACCCGATCATGCATTTTTACCAATTGGTATTTTTTTTTCACAATACTACGGGTAACTTTTTTGGGCGGAGCAAACCTGTCGTTGATCACCTTGAAGACAAAGGGGTAGGAGGGCAGGGTAAAGACACTCATCACCATACCGCGGGTGCCCGGAGCGATAATGAGTTGATCGGTCGAGTGACGCAAATGATGCAGAAAGTTGCGGTAAAATTCCGTTTTACCCTGTTTTTGCAAACCGATTGCGGTGTATAAGTCCGCGGCTGTTTTAGTCGGCAGCATGCGCAGAAGAAAATGAATGATCGCCGACGGTGTCTCGGTATCGACCATAAAATATGCTCGGGCAAAACTGAAAATATTCGCGATATCATCACCATCGGTGAGAAGCGCATCAACATAAACACCGCCCTTTTCATTGTTCATCAGCGCTATGGCGAAGGGGATAATCTCGGGGCCGTTGTTTGCCCGCCCGATAATATAGGCGGCCTTATTGCGGTAGAACAAGGATGACAGAGTGTGAACCTGGAAATTCGGAGACAGCTCTATCTTATCGCTGAATTGCTCGCGCACCTGAGATGTAATTCTTTCCACATCACGCTCAAGATTGCGGTAAGGGATACTGAATCGATATTTGTTCAGCATGGCCCTGACGTTATTGGCAAGGCCCTCGGTTGCAGGATAGAAACTATAGTAGGTAGCGCTGCCCCCATCGAGATATTCGGTTGAAAGCCCGGGACGGACAAAAATATTGTCGTTATTGTAGTAATGCCTGTGATACAGGGAAGTGAAAACAGAGTTATAAAAAGATTCGGCCAGCTCCGGCTGTTTATGCTCGTATAGAAGGGTAATATAAGTCAGTTTCACGTCCCGCCACATGGCGTCGTCGAATTCGAATATTTCGTATTTTTCCTGCAGGATAGATATCGCCTCTTTTACGCGCTCCGTGTAAAAAGAAATACGCTTTTGCTGGGCTTCCTTGGTTCCGCTCCAGTCACACTGCTCAAACCGGGCTTTTGCTTCCCGGGTAATGCTTAGGAAAATGCGATAGTGCTTATCAAAACCCTGGAGGATGGTTCGCGCAACCTTAACTGCCAGAGGGTGTTTTATCGAGTCGCTAATTTGTTGCTCTAAGGCCGGTTGTGTGGTCATTCTCCGCGTTTCCTTATCGGGTCGTCGTGCGACGGACGCTCATGTGATGGTTGAAAAAGACTATAGGATTTTATCGATTATTTCGCGAATGCATTATACTCCTGCCGGACTTTATCGGGATATAGATTCAACATGCAGCCCAATGAGCAAAATCTGATATGGATTGATCTGGAAATGACCGGATTGAATCCCCAGGCCGATCGTATTATCGAAATCGCCACCATTGTTACCGATCCGCAGCTGGAAATACTGGCCGAAGGGCCGGTGATCGCCATCGCTCAAGAAGAGGAGGTTTTGAACTCTATGGACGAATGGAATACACGTCACCATACCGAATCGGGCCTGGTCGATCGGGTTCGAGTGAGTCGATACACGGAGAATATGGCTGCCGAAGAGACTCTGCGCTTTTTACGAAAGTGGGTGGATTGCGGAAAATCACCCATGTGTGGAAACAGTATTTGTCAGGATCGGCGGTTTATGGTGCGATTGATGCCTGAACTGGAGCGCTATTTTCACTACCGTAACCTTGATGTCAGCAGTGTGAAAGAACTGGTGAGGCGGTGGGCGCCTGACTGCCTGGCCGGCTTCAGCAAGCAGGGTAAGCATCTGGCGCTGGACGATATCCGTGATTCTGTCGCTGAGCTTAAATATTATCGCGAGCAGGTTTTCAGCATCTGATTATTGCCGATTAAACCCCGTCTCAGCCGGCGTATCATCCCGGTTACCCCAGTCGGACCAGGCACCGTGATATCCTCGTACGCGCTCGTATCCCAGGTACTTCAGCATAAAGTAGCTCAAAGCGGATCGATGGTGCGTCTGGCAATAGACTGTAATTTCCTTATCGGGGGTGAGTGACCGCTGTTCCAGCATGGTTCTGAGTTGCGCCGCCGGCTTCAGGCGCAGGTTGCGGGAGTGATCCATCGCATCGGTCCATTCCAGCAGAGCCGCTCCCGGGATATGCCCGGCTTTCCTGGCAAAGCGTGTTTGGCCGCTGAATTCGGCGGGAGACCTTGCGTCCAGTAAAGCGAAATCTTCTGAATTCAGCTTCGACATAATTTCCTCGGCTTCGATGACATTAGCCGCCACGGCTTCAAGAGACGTATCGGATTTTTCAGCGGTGCCCGCGTTTTGCTCCAGCCGGTGGCCTTCGTGTGCCCAGCTGAATATTCCGCCGTTCAGCAAAGAGGCCTTATAGTGCCCGTATGCATGAAGTGTCCAGATAAGGCGGGAGGCATTTCCGCCACCCTCCTCGTCATAACTGATGACGTGCGAATTCTTGGTAATCCCCAGTTGTTGAATCAGGGAATTAAAGGAGTCAGCGGCGGGAAGCAAACCACCGATTTCCCCGTTCGTGCGCACTATTTGCTGATAATCGATGTGTAAAGCGCCCGGAATATGAAGTTTGTCATAGGTTTCTCTGGTGCAAAGATCGATCAGAACAATTGAGTCCTGGTCCAACAGCTGTTCGAGTTGGTCGGGTTCGACCAACAGAGGTATGGTGTTGTCTTGACTCATTCAAAGTCCCTAATTGTTGGAAAGATTCCGGGCACCCGGCCTGGGTTTGACGATCGTTGGGGTCAATACTGTGTTATCGGCCTTTTGCAGAATATCCGGATAATCCAGCGTATAATGCAGGCCGCGACTTTCTTTTCGCGCCAGAGCGCTACAGATGATCAAATCGGCGACCTGGGCCAGATTACGTAGCTCCAGTAAATCGCTGTTAACCCGGAAATTTCCGTAGTACTCGGCAATTTCACTCAGCAGCAAATCAACCCGGTGTTTGGCACGCTGCAGGCGTTTGTCAGTGCGTACTATGCCTACATAGTCCCACATAAAGCGCCTCAGCTCGTCCCAGTTATGGGATACCACAACCTGCTCATCCGAGTGCGTCACCAGGCTTTCATCCCACTGCGGGATTTGCGGGACGATACTTTTCTTCGCGAGTTTTTTGAGAATGTCCTGTGCGGCACTGTAACCGAACACCAGGCATTCAAGCAGCGAATTGCTGGCCATACGGTTTGCCCCGTGCAGGCCGGTGCAGGAAATTTCCCCTACGGCATAGAGGCCGGGAATATCGGTAGCGCCGTTGCGGTCGGTGAGAATACCGCCACAGGTGTAGTGTGCCGCGGGAACGACGGGTATTTTTTCCCGCGTCATGTCATAGCCGAATTCCTGGCAGGTCCGGTAAATGTTGGGGAAGTGTTCGAGGATAAATTCTCTGGGTTTATGGCTGATATCAAGGTACACGCAAAGTTCACCGCGGCGTTTCATTTGGTCGTCGATCGCGCGGGCGACAATATCGCGGGGAGCCAGTTCCAGGCGTTCGTCGTAATGCTCCATAAACCGCTCTCCGTCAGCGTTGAAGAGCTTTCCCCCTTCGCCGCGAACGGCTTCTGAGATCAGAGAAGATTTCGCGTTGGGATGATACAGGCAGGTGGGATGGAACTGCATAAATTCCATATTGGCTACCCGGCAACCCGCCCGCCAACCCATGGCGATGCCATCACCGGTCGATCCGTCCGGATTGCTGGTGTAGAGGTAGACTTTGCTGGCGCCACCTGTAGCCAAGGCCACAAAGCTGGCCTGAAAGGTACGGGTAAAATCCGCCGCTATGTCCAATACGTAAGCGCCGACTACCCGGTCCGCTCCCGGCAAACCCAGTTTTCGCCGGGTGATCAGATCAACCGCGATATGGTTTTCCAGCAACACCACATTTTCATGCGCTCTTATCCGCTCGACCAAGGTTGTTTCCACCGCTTTACCGGTCGCGTCGGCGGAGTGTATGACTCTACGGTGAGAGTGGCCGCCTTCTCGGGTAAGGTGAGGCTCCAGGGCACCCTCATCGTTCTCTTCCAGAGTGAATTCAACGCCGAGGTTTTCCAGCCAGGCAATGCTCTTTGGTCCGTTTTCAACGGTAAATCGGACGATTTCTTCGTCGCAAAGTCCGGCACCGGCGACGAGTGTATCCTGGATATGGGATTCAAAGCTGTCTTCGGAATCCAAAACCGCCGATATTCCGCCCTGTGCATAATAGGTACTGCCTTCGTGCAGAGCGCTTTTGGATATCACGGCGACCCGGCACTGGTTGGCCAGATTGAGTGCAAGGGTTAGTCCGGCGGCGCCTGATCCGACAATCAGAACATCAAAGGTCTGCGTATTTTGCATTCGAATACTTTTGTGATTTTGACTGGGTATTTTGACATAGCTTTGCGTGAGATTGTATCTGTTCGGTTGTGTCTAGGGAGTCGTCTTTATACTAGGGCGTGTCATCAATTACCCAATACATCCTGTGATGACTGAACATTGGGCTTCAGCAGGATATATTGGGTAATTGATGACACGCCCTGAGACCGTCGAAGCGATTGGGGCGGGAGCAGGAGGAAATCGCTGTGAATATTTCCGTATAAGCTCGAAGGCGGCTTTCCCTGCCGCCTACGTTTCCTCCCGCTCCCGCCCCAATCGCTTCGACTCGGTGCATACTCATACATGTTTGATTGCACCGGCCGCTGTGTCGTGAACTATTACACTTAATAGCGGTTTCAACTAAACTACCCATCGAAGCTTGTACCTCGATAATGGCCTGGAAGTCACATACCGAGGTATAAAACAAACAATTATATTTGATTTTTGCAGCTGTTCACCAATTGAAGCAGATTTCGTATTGATTGGGAGAACTATTTATTAACCCGTGTGTCTACTAGACGTAGCTCCCGGAACAACTTGGAGTTGAGCCCCGATGGGCGAAAAATCGGTTGATCTGGAGCTTGTGCATAGAGTTCAGCGAGGTGATAAGTCGGCCTATGATCTTCTGGTGAGAAAATACCAGCACAGAATAGCCAACCTCATTTCGCGTTATGTGCAGGATCCGGTTGAGGTACAAGATGTCGCACAGGAGGCGTTTATAAAAGCTTACCGGGGGCTTGAAAATTTCCGGGGTGACAGTGCGTTTTACACGTGGTTATATCGGATCGCGATTAATACGTCGAAAAACTATCTGGTCACTCTGGGACGAAGGACACCGGACTATGCAGTCGATGCACAGGATGCAGAGCAATATGAGTCTGGAGTTGCATTAAGAGAGTATGGAACACCTGAGCGGCGCCTGCTGGCCGAAGAAATCGGAGAAGTGGTCAGCGCGAGTATTGAAAATTTGCCGGACGATTTGAAAACTGCGATTACGCTGCGTGAATTTGAAGGCATGTCCTACGAGGAGATTGCGGATGTCATGGAATGCCCGATTGGCACGGTTCGTTCACGGATATTCCGTGCCCGTGAAGCGATAGACAAAAAGCTAAAGCCTCTGATAGACGAAACCGGCGGAAGTACAGCCAATGAATGAAGAAATGAAAGAAAAACTCTCAAGTCTGATCGATGATGAACATGATTCGTCAGCGCTTGATCAGACCCTGAATAAACTCTGTAATGACGAAGAGGCCAAAGCGCAATGGGCGCGTTTTCATCTGGCCCGGGATGTCATGCAGCGCGAATATTATGGCCGGCTGGACAGTGATTTTTCAACCAGGATCCGAACGGCCATAGATCAGGAGATTGTTTATTCGCAGGATCATAAAGTCGCAAGAGTTGATTTTAAAGCCTCCAGGAAATCATCAAACTGGCTTCGACCTGTGGGTGGCCTGGCCCTGGCGGCGACGGTTGCAGCGGTTTCGGTCATGGGGTTGAGGTATTTACAGCCGATCGATCCGGTCGGCACTCCGGCGGTCGCTCTTAACGCCGAAACTGTTGAGAAAACCAAGGCTCCTGCTGCTGTACAGCCAAATCTGCCGTTCCAACCGACCGCCGTTAATTTTCGCCTGGTAAACAAC
This sequence comes from Granulosicoccaceae bacterium, assembly GCA_965222695.1. GTDB lineage: Bacteria > Pseudomonadota > Gammaproteobacteria > Granulosicoccales > Granulosicoccaceae > UBA7957. Next base: position 581,513 of record OZ244967.1, read on the forward strand.
GAGGGTACCTACTGGACGCTGGACCGTGAACGAATTCGCGACAAAGGCCTGGAAAGCCGTTTGAATTCCTATCTCTCCGACCACATTGAATTTGCAACCATGCGCAATGTTGGCGGTATGCTGCCTTACTCCAGACTTGTGGGATATGATGAAATACGCAAGTAAATCAAGCCTGTTCGCGCTGCTGATCGTCTTATTTGCCACGAAACCGCTGATTGCCGGGAATGACGCCGCCGATTGGATTCGGCAGATGTCGCAGGCGATGGAGGAGCTGACTTATCAGGGTACCTTTGTTTATCTGCACGGCGGAGAAATCGAAACTATGCAAGTCGTGCACGACTACAGAAGCGAGGGCGTCCGGGAGAAATTATTGTCACTCAACGGCGAGGCGCGATTAATCATTCGCGACAGTGACAACGTCACCTGTATCTGGCCGGGCAGCAAATCGGTGATTGTCAGCAAATCCAAGCCACGAACACCTTTTCCTCAGTTCAACACCGGTGTAAATCCGAAATTTGCCAATTACTACAAATTTATGGTGGGCGGTGAGGATCGGGTAGCCGGTCTGGAAAGTGTCGTGGTTGCCATGATGCCGACGGATCAATACCGTTACGGTTACAAACTGTGGGTGGATAAGAAGTCCAAGCTGCTTTTGCGCTCGATGTTATTGGACAGCGACGAGCGTGTTATTGAACAAGTCATGTTCACCAATGTGCAATTTCCGGCGACGACCAGTGCCGAACATTTTAAAACGGACAGCCTGGAAGCTGGATATAGCTGGAAAACCGTCAGCAGTAGCCGGGAGGCCGCTCCTGTATCCGCTAAGGATAGTTATGTTGAATTCACTCGCCTGCCGATGGGATTCAGCAAGATTTCGGAAACCATGCGTCCCATGCCCATCAATGAAAACCCGGTTCGCCACGTCATCGTTTCGGACGGAGTTGCCTCTGTATCCATTTATGTTGAATATACGGACGGTAAGTCAACCAAGGAAATGGAAGGTGCGTCTTCCATGGGGGCTGCCCATGCTTATGGGCGGGCCATGGACAAGGCCTTCGTCACTGTTGTCGGTGAGGTTCCCATGGCAACCGTCAAGCTGATCGGTGACGCCGTGGTCATGAAGAGGTAGCCAGCGTGATCTATAAAACCGCCCGGGTTATCCGATTGGAAGGGCAACTGGCGGTACTCCATGTATCGCGCCAGTCGGCCTGTGACACCTGCGCAGCGAAGAGTGGCTGCGGTACGTCGGTATTGAGTCAGTTATTTGGAAAATCATCCGAGTTCAGGGCATATAATCCTATCCATGCGGTAGCGGGAGATAAAGTCAGTGTATCGATTCCTGAGTCCATTCTCCTCAAAGCTTCGGTGATGATGTATCTTGTTCCGCTGTTATTGCTGGTGAGCTTTGCGGTCTTGGGTCCGACGCTGGGTCAGATTCTTTTCCCGCAATTGTCAGAATTCGCGGAACTCCTGTCCATAATGTTTGGAGTTGCGGGCATGGTCGTGGGTATATTTTTATACCGTCGCTTTGCGGCAAGAATAGCTGACCGGTCAGAGAGTCTTCCTACATTAGTCAGGCACATAAATTCAAATCACGCTACAATCGCCATAACCACTCGATAACAAGCGCCAGCAAGATTCAGCCGCATTGCTATTGTCTTTCACATCACGCCCGGCGCTTCGAGATCTCACAGAGGCTGAGTCACCGGAGTATTAATGTCAATTCTTAATAAGCTATGTATTTTATTGTTATTATTGGCTTTTTCACCTGTTAGCTTTGCAAGATCTACTCTGCCGGATTTCACTCATTTGGTTGAAAACAACCACTTGGCTGTAGTCAATATCAGTACACTTACCCGTGTCAGTCAGGCAATCCGACCGGATTTACCCAACCTCGACGATCCTCAATACAAAGATACCCCCTTTGGTGAATTCTTACGTAAATTTTTAGAACAGGATCCGAATCACGGGACCGTTCCGCGAGAATTTGATAGCGAATCTTCCGGGTCGGGGTTTATCGTCTCATCCGATGGCTATGTGCTGACCAATCACCATGTGGTTGAAGGTGCGGACGAAGTGACGGTGCGGCTTACCGATCGCAGGCAATTTATCGCCCAGGTGGTTGGGACTGACAAACGCAGCGATATCGCCTTACTAAAAATTGAGGCCGACGATCTTCCTTCACTGAAGATCGGTTCCGCCGAAGATCTCAAAGTGGGTGAATGGGTACTGGCCATAGGCAGTCCTTTCGGTTTCGATTTTTCCGTGACCGCGGGCATAGTCAGCGCCAAGCAAAGAGCTTTGCCGAATGAGAGTTATGTCCCGTTTATTCAGACGGATGTTGCGATCAATCCGGGAAATTCCGGAGGTCCGCTGTTTAATCTGTCCGGTGAAGTGGTGGGAATCAATGCACAGATTTACAGCAGGAGCGGCGGATTTATGGGGCTTTCGTTTGCCATTCCGATCGATATTGCCATGGAAGTCGCGGAGCAGCTCAAGACCGGAGGCAAGGTTGCCCGGGGCTGGCTTGGAGTAGTGATACAGGAAGTCACCCGTGGTCTGGCCGAATCCTTCGGTATGGATCGCGCTCATGGCGCATTGATAGCGCGGATTTTACCGCAAAGCCCAGCCGCCGATTCGCCGCTGCAAGTCGGGGATATCATTGTTTCTTTCAATGGAAATTTGATTCAACGATCGTCTTCTTTGCCACCGGTTGTCGGCCGCTCTCCGCTTGACGAGCCCGCAAAGGTGGAAATCATCAGAAACGGAAAAAGACAAAAAATAACGGTGAATCTGGGCGAATTGCCTTCAGACGAAGAATTGCTCAGTGCGGCGACAAGCGGCAAGAAACATGCGGCCTCAACTGAGAATCCCCTGAAAATCAATGTTTCGGAAACCGATGACGAAACGGTGAAAAATCTGCAGTTGGAGTCACCCGGCGTTCTCGTAACACAGGTTGAGGAAGGGCCGGCCAAAGCGGCCGGTATTGCAGCCGGCGATGTGATTTTATCGATCGACAACACGCCGCTCGATTCGGTGGAGAGTTTCAATGCCATTGTCGGCGATCTCGAATCCGGAGGCAGCGTACCGGTGCTGGTCGCGCGGCAACAGGGGCCGGTATTTCTCGCCCTGAAGTTACCCGATTGAATTCACCTGACCAGAAAAGACTGTTTTGACACTTGCCGGGCACACACTGACTCTATATAGTCGCTGCGGTTGTCACCTCTGTGACGATATGCTTGCGGTATTGCAAGAATTATCAGAGACATATCCATTTACCATCGAGGTCCGGGATATAGACCTGGACCCTGAGTTGCATGAACGCTTCAATTCACTCGTACCGGTGCTATATGTTGGAGATCAACAGATTTGTCACTATTTTTTGGATTTGGCAGCCCTGAAGGCCGCGTTGAATATCTAAGACCCGTCACGCCCGGATAATATGCAGGATAAAATCAGAAATTTCTCCATTATTGCCCATATCGACCATGGAAAATCCACCCTGGCGGACCGATTTATTCAGATCTGCGGTGGTTTGACCTCACGCGAAATGTCCGAGCAGGTGCTCGATTCCATGGATCTGGAGCGGGAGCGGGGTATAACCATTAAAGCCCAGGCAGTATCGCTGGACTATAAAGCGAATGACGGGCAGGTCTACCATTTGAATTTTATCGACACGCCGGGGCATGTGGATTTTTCATACGAAGTATCCCGATCGCTGGCGGCCTGTGAAGGGGCCTTACTGGTGGTCGATGCCTCGCAAGGCGTTGAGGCGCAAAGCGTAGCGAACTGCTATACCGCGATCGAACAGGATCTGGAGGTTCTGCCCGTTCTGAACAAGATCGATCTGCCGGCGGCGGATCCGGATCGCGTCGTTGAGGAAATCGAGGAAATCATCGGTCTGGAAGCGACGGATGCGGTTCAGGTCAGTGCAAAAACCGGCTCAGGTGTGGAAGAGCTGCTGGAGCATCTGGTCATGCGTATTCCGCCGCCGCAGGGGGATGGCCAGGCTGCGACAAAAGCATTGATCATCGACTCCTGGTTCGACAGTTATGTCGGCGTGATCACACTGGTGCGGATTGTCGAAGGTGCAATCAGCAAACGCGATAAAATTCAGATCATGTCGACCGGCCGGGTTTTTCAGGCCGATGAGGTTGGGGTTTTTACTCCAAAGCGCACCGAGCGGCCCAGCCTGGATGTCGGAGAGGTGGGTTATATCATCGCCGGAATCAAAGAAATTGAAGCCGCCAGGGTGGGGGATACCATTACTCTATCGAAAAACCCGGCGACAGGACCTCTGGCCGGATTTAAGGAAGTTCAGCCCCGCGTGTTCGCCGGATTGTTTCCGGTCAGTTCGGACGATTACGAGAGTTTTCGGGAAGCCCTGCAGAAACTGCGGTTGAACGATGCGGCCTTGCATTTCGAACCGGAAACTTCCAGCGCGCTGGGTTTTGGATTCCGCTGCGGATTTCTCGGCATGCTGCACATGGAAATCGTGCAGGAAAGGCTGGAGAGAGAGTACGACCTGGATCTGATCACGACGGCACCGACCGTCGTCTATGAAGTGGTGCAAACCGGCGGAGAAATCATCTATATCCACAATCCCTCGGACTTGCCGCCGCTGAATAAAATCGATGAAATCAGGGAACCCATCATCGTTGCCAATATCCTAGTTCCCAAGGACTATGTTGGCGATGTGATCAAGCTGTGTATAGACAAACGCGGTGTTCAAAAGCAAATGCAATATGTCGGTCATCAGATCTCACTGGCTTATGAAATGCCCTTGAGTGAAGTGGTTTTGGATTTTTTTGATAAGCTGAAATCGGTCAGCAGGGGATACGCTTCATTCGATTATGAGTTCCTTCGCTTTCAGGCGGCAGATTTGGTGAAAGTTGATATACTTATCAATGGTGACCGGGTTGACGCACTGTCCATCATTACCCATCGTGATCGATCACAGAGCCGAGGACGTGAGCTGACTGATCGAATGAAAGAGATAATTCCCCGTCAGATGTTCGAGGTTGCTGTGCAGGCGGCCATAGGCAGCCATATCATAGCGCGCAGTACGATCAAAGCCTTGCGCAAAAACGTAACTGCAAAATGTTATGGCGGCGATATCACCCGAAAACGCAAGTTGCTGGAAAAACAAAAAGCCGGTAAACGCAGAATGAAGCAGATTGGCCGAGTGGAAATACCGCAGGAAGCATTTCTGGCTGTGTTGAAGGTTGACAAAAATTAGCGAATAAGCTTATGAATTTTGATTTTGCATTGGTGTTGGTATTGGCCACAGTCGCCACGGGACTGATCTGGCTGGTGGATCACTTGATGTTTGCCCCCAGGCGACGGGAAAGCAGGCAAACAGTCCCCGCTGCACAGGTCTCGGGGGGTGAGACTGCGCGTACCGACAAACATGAGCCGGTACTGGTGGAGTATGCAAAATCTTTTTTTCCGGTATTGCTGATCGTGCTGGTGCTGCGTTCCTTTATTTTCGAACCTTTCAGAATCCCGTCGGGTTCGATGGTGCCGACCTTATTGGTCGGCGATTTTATACTGGTCAATAAATTCAGTTACGGTGTCCGTTTGCCGGTAAGCAATACCAAAATTCTCGACGTTGATAAACCGAAAAACGGTGATGTGGCTGTTTTCCGTTTCCCCGGCGATACTTCTCTGGACTATATCAAGCGTGTCATTGGGGTTCCGGGTGATCGTATTAGCTACATCAACAAAGCGCTGTTTATTAACGGCAAACCGGCCTCACTGGAGAAAATCGGCCCCTATCATCCGCCTCAGTCTGCCAGAGCGGCACAAAACCTGCTGGAACTCAAAGAGAGTCTGCAAGGTGCTGAGCACAATATCCTCGTGTCATTCGATAAGCGCACCCTCAATGGCGAATGGGTAGTACCCGAAGGCCAGTATTTTGTCATGGGGGATAACCGCGATAACAGTAATGACAGTCGTTACTGGGGTTTTGTGCCGGAAGAAAACCTTGTGGGAAAAGCAATGTTTATCTGGATGCACTGGAACTGGAATACTGGAGGCTTGGCATGGGAAAGACTCGGCAATCGAATCGAATAGGGATTCGGTCGGCGCAAAGAGGCATATCGGTTATAGGTGCCCTGGTGGTTATATCCGTGGTCGCGATGATTGCAATGTTCGGCATGAGCGCTGTGCCTATGTATCTCAATCATATGACGGTGTTGGAAATTGCCAATGACGTTGCGGCTGAAGAAGATTTGCAAAACAAACCCATTCGTCTGGTGAAAAACTCGATCAGCCAGAGGTTTCGTACCAATAGCCTGTGGGATCTAGACCCCGAAGAGGTGATTAAAGTCCATCGTGAGCAGGGTAGGGGGCTGGTTCTGGAAGTCAACTATGAAGTCAGACGCCCATTGTTCTACAATATGGAGCTGGTGGCCCGCTTTAGTGAAGATAAAATAGGTCTTAATTGACAGACGATATTTCACGCTTAAGTCAACATCTGGCTCTTCAGTTCAACGATATCTCACTGCTGAGAAATGCACTGACGCATCGGAGTGCGTCGGGAATCAATAACGAGCGCCTGGAATTTCTCGGTGACGGAGCGCTCAATTTTATTATCGCTTCCGAATTATTCCGCTTACGACCTGAATGCGATGAAGGCGAACTCAGCCGTATGCGCGCCAATCTGGTCCGTGGACTGACACTGAGTGAAATTGCCCGAGAGCTCAAGCTGGGCGATTATCTGAATCTGGGCGGCGGCGAACTGAAAAGCGGCGGCTATCAACGCGATTCCATACTGGCCGACGCACTTGAAGCGATTATAGGTGCGATCTATCTGGACGGCGGATTTGAACGGTGCAAAGCCTTTGTACTGAAGCTCTATCACCGGCGTTTGAACCGGTTACCGAATGTATCGGAACTTGTCGATCCCAAAACCCGGTTGCAGGAATATCTGCAAGGGCGCAAACTGCCTTTACCCGTTTATTCAACGGTTAAAATCACTGGTAAGTCACATGCCCAAACCTTTTGGGTCGAGTGCGCCGTTGAGGAGCTTGAGCTGCTCTGTACAGCCAGTGCCGGCAGCCGGCGTAAAGCAGAGCAGGCAGCGGCCTTGATGATGCTTGAAAAACTGATGACTGTTCGATCGGATAGCGACCAGCAGAAGATAGGGCTATGAGCCGTTGCGGGACCATTGCCATTGCCGGACGGCCAAACGTCGGCAAATCGACCTTGCTTAATCGTCTGATCGGTATGAAACTCAGTATTACGGCTCATAAGCCGCAGACGACCAGACACACCGTGCTGGGCGTAAAAACAGTCGGAGATATACAGCTGATATTCGTCGATACACCCGGAATACACGTGGACGGTAAACGAGTGTTGAACCGGGTATTGAATAGAACTGCAAGTTCGGCTCTGCATGGTGTGGACGCGATTGTGTTCGTGGTGCAGGCCCTGAGCTGGACGGATGACGATCAACGCGCATTCGAATTAATAAGAAAAAGTGAAGTGCCGGTATTTATCGCTGTCAACAAAATAGACAGAGTGAAGGAAAAAGAAAAACTCTTACCCTATCTGCAGGCCTTACCCCAGGCGGCGCTGCTGAAGGAGATCATTCCGATTTCGGCACGAAGCGGAACCGGGGTGGACATTTTGGAGCGGCATCTGCTCCAATCGGTTCCCGAAGGGCGTCACCGATTCGATGCCGACGATTTTACAGACCGTTCAATGCGCTTTCTGGCTTCCGAGCTTATACGTGAACAATTAACCCGGATGCTGGAAAAAGAGCTTCCCTATTCTCTCAGTGTCGAAATCGAACAGTTTGAGTCCGATAGGCAATTATTCAGCATCGGTGCGACCGTCTGGGTTGAAAAAGTGAGTCAGAAAGCAATAGTGATCGGGAAACGCGGAATACAGCTGAAGGAAATTGGCACCCGGTCCCGGGTCGCGATGGAGAAACTGTTCGGGCAAAAAGTATTTTTGCAACTCTGGGTGAAAGTCAAAGAAGGGTGGGCGGATGATGTTCGCGCGATTCAAAACCTGGGATACGAGAGTGAATAATCTGAAGCCGAAAATGAAAATGGCTGCATCTTGAGCAGCGGCTACCCATGTCAGCCGGTGTAAACCACAGTCGAGTCTCTCTGCAACCCGCATATATTCTGCACAGCCGGGATTTCCGTGAGTCCAGTGCCATACTGGATGTCCTGACACCACGCCATGGGCGCGTCTCCCTGCTTGCAAAAGGTATCAAGCGACCCGGATCCGCCCGCAAAGCCTTATTGCAGCCGTTTCGGTCCTTGCTGCTTTCATGGTTTCAAGGTAGAGGGGAGTTGTATACTCTCACGTCGGCGGAAGAGAGTGGCTACCCCATATCTCTGCGAGGGGAGTACCTGGCTTGCGGTTATTACATCACTGAACTCACGCAACGGCTGACACACCAGGGAGAAGCCAACACGGAATTATTTGTTTTGTATGATGAGACGGTAAGACAGTTAGAGAAACAGGCGAGTCCGGAACATTTGTTAAGAATTTTCGAAGTGCGCTTCCTGCAACTGCTGGGACTCTTGCCTGATCTGGCAAATTGCGTGAATGGATATGAGCCCGTAAAGGCAGACCAAGTCTATCACTATCTGCATGAATCCGGGGCGGTTCCTGCCGAGCTGACTTCGGCGTCTTCGATCGAAAGGGTGAGTGGGAAGACCCTGATTGCACTGCAAAAAGGTGAATTTAACGATGATGCTACACTTGCGGAAGCCAAGGGATTGATGCGGCGGATATTAAAAGATCACATCGGCGATAAGCCTCTCTACAGCAGACTGCTTTTTAATGCCTATGCTAACTCCTGACGCCGGCCGTGATTATTCTCCGGCTTACGAGTGTATAATGATTACTGACTCGGCGATAAAGGTTGAAAAGGCCCGCAAAACCTGTCTGGATCTCGCATGATGCCAATCAATCGGTCAACTTGCCCTGGCAAGTCTCATTTCGGATTTCTATTGCCGGTAATTTTATTCTTGGCACTAAGCGGTATCTGCAATACCTCAGATGCTGCGAATGATTCCGAATCCCTGAGTAGCACGATTCTGTATTTCGAGGAGGCGGAGCCCGGAATCGAACCTTATCGCACCCGCTACATCGTCAATGAGCAGTTTTTGCGCATAGACGATGGCGATGCGGAAGACGATTTTATTCTGTTTGACAGACGGCAATCGGTCATATATAGCATTGCACATAAAAGCCGTTCGATTCTGGCCATAGAGGACCACGCCGATAAAGCACTGCCGGAATTACCTGAAAATCAACATACACTTAAGTTTTTTCACCGGGAAAGGGAAGATGCCAATTTGCCCGAAGTTGCCGGCCATAAAGTCTTTGCCTATCAGCTTTATGTATCGGAGACTGTGTGTTCCGAGTTCAGCGCTGCATCCGGCTTGTTACCCGAAGTCGTATCGATGTTCAAGGATTACGAAAAACTGCTGGCGAAAAACAATCGGAAAAATTTAGCTAATCAGCCGGCTGAATACATCAGTGACTGCATGCTGGTGAATGATATTCTGGCCGCCGGCCATTTTTTGTCCTTTGGTTTTCCGGTGGTACTGCAGAAACCTAACGGAGTGAGACGGTTTCTGCTTGATTTTCAGGAATCGGTACCGATCGAGAAGAGTCTGTTTACCATTCCGGTCCAATACAGGTTTTTGGATTTTTCAAAAAGTGCCAGACTGTAGGCAGGAGCTTGTCCTGCAAGCGAAAACCGGGTGGTCCAATCCCTTTCGCGAGGGTGCCTCGCTCCTACGGCGCTGACAAAGCTATAGTCACCACCGCGCAGGAGCTTGCCCTGCAAGCGAAAACCGAACGACCAAGTCCCGTTCACGAGGTTACCTCGCTCCTACGGTGCCGGCCAGAATCTGAGATTCAGCTCGTGATTTTCCAGAGTTGCAATATAGGCGCCGGCATTTGACCAATCGCCCAGTACCAATCTTTTCGCGGGCTGACCCTGGAGTTGAAAGCAATGCTCCGCGGGGCGGTGCGTGTGGCCATGAATCATGATCCGTACACCGTGCCTGAGCATGGCGGCTTCTACCGCGTCCTGACTCACATCCATAATTTCACTGGATTTCTCAAGTGTTTCCTTGCGGCTGGTATCACGCAGTTTCGCGGCTTCCGCCAGTCGTTCGGACACCGGCTTTGACAAAAACTCTTTCTGCCAGTCGGCGTTGCGTAAAATACCGCGTAATTGCTGGTAAGCTGCATCCTCGGTACAAAGCGTGTCGCCATGTAGCAGCAAAACCGAGTGACTTTCATCCTCAATGGTATATTCATCAGCTCCGACAAGTCTGGCGTTCAAATGATCGGCTATCTGTGGCCCGAGCAGAAAGTCGCGGTTGCCGGGCATGATAAAAACCTTGACCTTTGCCTTCGACAGTGCGCGGATCGCATCGAAAACAGAATTAAAGGAGCCGTCGTAGGCGTCATCGCCCAGCCAGTATTCAACCAGATCGCCGAGAATATACAAATGTTGATAGTCCGGAGCCAGGTGCTGTAACAGTTCGCATGCCTGGCTGGAGATATGCGGTGTGTCTCTGCTCAGATGTAAATCGGAAATAAACAGGCTGGACACTTAAGGGGCCGGGTCCGCTATTCGACAATTTCCGCTTTTTCTATGACCACATCTTCGTTTGGCACATCCTGATGAAATCCCTTGCTGCCGGTACTGACAGCGGCAATGGCATTGACAGTATCCATACCGTCGATGGTTTTGCCGAATACGCAATACCCCCATCCTTGAGTTGTTTCATCCCTAAAATTGAGAAAGTCATTATTGGCGACATTAATAAAAAACTGAGCGGACGCCGAGTGCGGCTCCTGAGTCCGGGCCATGGCAATGGTACCAATCATGTTCTTAAGCCCGTTATCGGCTTCGTTTTTAATTTCATCCCGTGTGGTTTTCTGATTCATGCCCGGCTCAAATCCGCCGCCCTGAATCATAAATCCCGGGATCACCCGGTGAAACAGAGTGCCGTTATAGTGACCGTCCTTGACATACCGGATAAAATTTTCACACGTTAAAGGTGCAGCTTCACTATCCAGTTGGAGCGTAATTTCGCCAAGATCGGTATATAAACGGACTTTCATGAATCGGCTGACTCCGGGTTTGTTTTCTATTGATTGTTGACCGCTTTGTCAGCGGGTTTCTCGGCCGCGGACATGGCTTCCGTTTCCTGCTGTTCAGGCACTACAAAGGATGTGATGTCAATACTGACAGTATCCACCGGAACATCACGGGCGAAGGGTCCGCCCGAGCCCGTTTCAGTTTGGCCGATTGCATCTACAACCTCCTGTCCCTTCACAACGCGGCCGAAAACAGTATATCCCCAACCACGCATATCCATGCTGGTATGATTGAGAAAGTCATTGTCAACGGTATTGATAAAAAACTGGGATGTCGCGCTGTGAGGCGCCGAAGTTCGAGCCATGGCGATGGTGTATTTGTTATTTTTGAGCCCGTTGTTGGCTTCGTTTTGAATCGGCTTCTGAGTGTCCTTCTTACGGAAATCTGCGGTGTAACCACCACCCTGAATCATAAATCCGTCGATCACACGGTGAAAAATCGTTCCGTTATAGAAACCGTCTCTTACATATTGTTTAAAATTATCCACAGACGCCGGCGCTTGGTCCGGGAACAGTTCAATCACAATATCGCCCAGATTGGTGCTGATCCTGACTTTCTCCGATTCCGCCCAGCTTAAACAGGCAGTCAAAATACCAGTCAGAAAAATCAAAAGTTTAAGGGCGAATATTCGGTTTAGCATATAAAATCTCGGGATTTGATATCGTGAACAGGCAAATTTTAGACAGTTTACACTATAGGAGAAAGGTTTTATCCATCGCGTAATGCACTGCTGGAGCTGAGCTTTTCTTTCGGTCCTGCGTTTTCATGGGAAATGTATTTTTTTCTTCTCTACAGTGACTCGACATCTTGACGCACGGTAGAGACAGCAGATTTTATGCGGCTATAGATCGAAGAGTACACTGAATTCCTCCCGTAACGTCTGTTGGGGCAAAGATGCCAACATGATGGGAATGACTTGAATCGGAACTCTTCCGGAAACCTATACTGAAATTGAAAAATCTTGGGATAGGAGCTGATAGTGGAATCGGGTAAACTACCGCGCTTGATACCGGGAAATCTTGACGTTCTTCAGCGAGACTGGATCGACTACATGATACAAATTTATAACTCTTTAACCAACCGAAAGCAGGAGTTTAAACCCATCGAGCCCAATCGGGTCCGAATGTATGTTTGTGGAATGACGGTCTATGATTATTGTCACATCGGGCACGCCCGCGTCATTGTCGTATTTGATGTTATATACCGCTATCTGAAGTCACGCGGTTTCGATGTAAACTATGTTCGTAATATTACGGATATAGACGATAAGATTATCAATCGGGCACTGGAAAACAACGAGCCGGTTGATAGCCTGACCTCGCGTTTTATCAAAGCCATGCACGACGACGCGGAAAAGCTCCATGCCTTACCGCCGGACCATGAGCCCAAGGCCACCGACAACATTGCACAAATCATCACCATGATTGAGCGGCTTGTCACTAAGGGACATGCTTATGCCGTACCGGGCGGGGACGTGTATTTCGCCGTGAGCAGTTTCGACCGTTACGGAGAATTGTCGGGTCGAAACAGGGAAGAGTTGCGGGCGGGCGAAAGAGTGGAGGTCGATGAGAACAAGCGTGACCCGCTGGATTTTGTGCTTTGGAAAGCAGCCAAGGCCGGCGAACCCGCCTGGTCCTCTCCCTGGGGTGACGGCCGGCCGGGCTGGCATATCGAATGCTCGGCCATGTCGACCACCAGCCTGGGAGATCATTTTGATATTCATGGCGGTGGCATGGATTTACAGTTCCCACATCATGAAAATGAAATTGCGCAAAGCGAATGCTCAACCGGGAAGACGTTTGTAAACTACTGGATGCATAATGGCTTCGTCCGGATCGATGATGAAAAGATGTCCAAATCTTTGGGCAATTTTTTCACGATTCGGGATGTGATGAGGAATTACAAGGGTGAGGAAATCCGTTTTTTTATGTTGACCAGTCATTACCGAAGTCCGTTGAATTACTCCCTGCAACAATTAGATAATGCCAGAGCCGGCCTGACCCGGCTGTATACTTCCCTGCGCTCTGTACCGGATTCCGGCAGCAATGCACAGCCGGATGAACGATGGATCCGAAAATTCGAAAAAGTCATGGATGATGATTTCAATACACCGGAGGCATTGGCCGTTCTGTTTGATCTCGCCTCAATGCTGAATCGTGAGCGGGAGGAAAGCCAACAGCGGATACTGGCCCATACCCTGAAATCACTCGGTTCCAGGCTGGGCATACTGGAGCAGTCAGCTGAGCGATATTTAAAGTCTTCCATCGACAATGCGGGACAGATCAGCGATGAAAACATCGAAGCCATGATTGCGGAAAGAGCCGAGGCACGGGCAAATAAAGATTTTGCCGAGAGTGACCGTATCCGCGATCTGCTGGCCGAACAGGGAGTTGTACTGGAAGATGCCGACGGATCGACCACATGGCGGCGAAAGCCCTAGTGTACCGGCGGCCGGAGAATTTTATACAAGAGAAATCAACGTGAATTCCAGCGAAGAATTAATTGAGGATATACGCCAGGGGAACATGGTGATACTGCTCGACGATGAGGGCAGGGAAAATGAAGGTGATCTTGTTATGGCGGCGGAACTGACTCGTCCCGAAGATATCAACTTCATGGCGCATTACGGTCGAGGCTTGATTTGCCTGCCGCTGAGCCGGGAGCATTGTCAACGCCTGCGATTGCCATTGATGGTCAACAATAATCAAACCTCACATGGAACCAATTTCACCGTTTCAATCGAGGCCGCTGAAGGGGTGACAACCGGTATTTCCGCCGCTGACCGGGCGCGGACGATTCAGACCGCAGTTGCCTCGGACACGAAGCCGGAGGATATTGTACAACCCGGCCATATTTTCCCCCTGATGGCGCAGGATGGGGGTGTACTGGCCAGAGCCGGACATACCGAAGCGGCCTGCGATCTGGCTCGTCTGGCCGGCTTGCAGGCAGCGGCGACTATTGTTGAGATTCTCAATCCGGACGGTTCCATGGCTCGCAGACCGGATCTGGAGGGATTTGCCGCTAAACATGATTTAAAAATCGGTACCATCGAGGATCTGATTCGCTACCGGATCCATAACGAAAAAACCATAGAGCGCGTTGCCGAATGTGATTTTCCCAGCGTATTCGGCCAGTTTCGTTTAATCGCCTTTCAGGATGTGATTGAAAACGGATTGCATCTGGCCCTGATTCACGGCGAAATAGATGAGAAAAAGCCCTGTCCGGTACGGGTCCATGTCGAGAATCTGCTCTACGACAGTCTGGGTTCCACCATCGACAGCGGTTGGCCTCTGAGCGATGCGCTGAACCGCTTGGGGGAAGCTCAGGAGGGTGGCGTTTTGATACTCTTGCGGCCTCCGAAGGACAATCGAGCGCTGGTCAGCCAGATCCAGCGTTTACAGTTTTCACAAAGTCACAGTGAACAGGCCGATAAAAGTGATGAGCCTGAAGATTTCCGTACCTATGGAATCGGCGCACAGATTCTGGCGGAACTTGGGGTTAGGAAAATGCGGTTGATGAGTGCGCCCAAGGTCTTCCACGGCCTGGCCGGGTTTGAGCTGGAAGTCATCGACTTTATCACCGAGTAATGTTTAATTGGAACGAATATGACTGAAACGACAACAATTGAAGGTGGCTTAACAACCGGCGCAGCGAAATACGCGATTATCGCTAGCCGTTTTAATGGTTTCATCGTCAACAGTCTGGTATCCGGGGCTCTGGATGCATTGAAACGAAGCGGCGTGGAAGAATCGGATATTACGATAGTTCAGGTTCCGGGTGCCTATGAAATGCCGCTGGCCGCGAAACGTGTGGCTGAGTCGAAAAAGTACGACGGCATTATTGCCCTGGGTGCTGTCATTCGAGGCTCCACCCCTCATTTTGATTTTGTTGCCGGGGAATGCAATAAAGGTCTGGCTTCAGTTTCCCTTGAGTACGCGATCCCCATCGGAAACGGCGTACTGACGACGGAAAATATCGAGCAGGCGATTGAACGTGCCGGTACCAAGGCAGGAAACAAAGGCGCGGAAGCGGCTCACACCGTCATTGAAATGATCGATTTGTTGCGGAAACTCTAGTGTCCCAACCGACCAGAATAAAACGTACTGAAGGCCGGCGTAATGCGCGTGTAAAGGCGCTGCAGGCGCTGTATCAATATGATCTGGCCGGGGGCGATATCGCCGATGTCCTCCAGCAGTTCCATGAAACACAACCCATGGACCGGGTTGATATAGCCTATTTTGAAACGCTTTTCCGAGGAATCATAAAGGAGCTGGATACACTCGATTCAGCGATTATTCCTTGCCTGGACCGCAATCTTGACGATCTTGACGTCGTTGAACGGTCAATTTTGCGAATCGCCGGTTTTGAGCTGAAGGAGCGGCTTGATATTCCTTATAAGGTCGTCATTAATGAATCTATCGAACTGGCCAAGAAGTTTGGTGCCGAGCAAAGTCACAAATACATCAACGGGGTTGTTGACAGACTGGCCCACCTATACCGTGAGCTGGAACTGCAGAGCGCCATTAAAACCTGATCCGGACCGGAAACGGCGATGAAAGGTAGACGGCTTGCAGTTACGGATCTTTTTTCACATCCCGTAAATTTTTTTGCACTGGGATTTGGTGCCGGGCTTGCGCCAAAGGCACCGGGCACTGTGGGTACGCTGGTCGCCATTCCTCTGTTTCTAGCCTTCAATAGCCTCGGACTAACGGTGTATTTGTTATTGACCGTTCTGGTGACGTTTCTCGGTATTAGGATTTGTGAGGAAAGTGCTAAAGTGTTAGGGGTGCACGATCATTCCGGCATTGTGTGGGATGAGATCGCAGGCTACCTGATTACCATGATCGCGGTACCCGCACAATGGTACTGGATACTGGCGGGATTTATCCTGTTTCGCTTTTTCGATATCGTCAAACCCTGGCCTATCCGTTGGTTTGACAATCACGTGCACGGTGGTCTGGGGATTATGTTGGATGATATCATGGCCGGGTTCATGTCACTGGGTGTAATACAGCTCATGATAAATTTTTTCAGCTAAGGCAGGGTGATCCCGACCTGTTTGAGCATATCGCACAGGCGGATTAAGGGTAGGCCGATCAGAGCATTCGGATCATCTCCCTGCATTTTCTCAAACAGGGTAACGCCCAAACCTTCCGATTTAAAGCTACCGGCGCATTGATAAGGTCTTTCGGCCCGTAAATAGCGTTCGATCTGTATTTCGCTCAGGTGACGAAAGGTGACACTGTATACAACGTCATCAAGCAGGCAGAGATCCCTTCCACTGTCATACAAACACAAGCCCGTATGGAAGACGACGCGATTGCCGGAGGAGGCCATCAGCTGCCTGACGGCATTTTCATGACTGGCGGGTTTGCCCAGCATGTTTCCGTCAAGCTCTGCAACCTGATCGGAGCCGATAATAAGGCTTTCAGGAAATTCCGCTGACACACTTCTCGCTTTCGATTCTGCAAGCCGGGTTACAAGGTCGTGGAGCGGTTCGCCCTCCAGCGGGGTCTCATCGCATTCAGGCGAAACGCAGGTAAATGAGAGGCCGAGTCTGCCCAATAACTCGGCACGAAACGGCGAGGTCGAGGCCAGAACGAGTTTTTTCAATCCAGCTTCCTGTAAGTTATTTCCCAATTATAATAGATGCAGCATTTTTTGAATGCTATAGCTGATATTATCCAGCGCATCGATCACTTCCTTCATGATGGTGTCGTTTTGGCCGGAGAGTTCAAACGACTTCTCATCGCGCAGTTTTGCCAGCTTTTCTTCAGCCTCGGCATGCTCCCTGGCTAAATTTTCAGCCATAGAACTGGCTTGTTCCGATTCGCCCGCCTTGGATTTAATATCCTCGATTTCGGATCTGGTCGCAATCACTTTTTCCTCCAGCCGGGATAAGGCTTCGGAAAAACTGAGCTCCTTTAATTCATGAACTTCCATCGTAAATCTCCAGTGTTAACAGGCCCCAGAGTCTTTGGGTGTGCTCTCGCTTTGATTTTGATGCTCTGCAAGTTCTTCTCGAAAAGTCATCATATCCAGCGTGGTTTTATCCGCTAACTGCATCAGTTTTTCACGGATTTCCTGGCTTAGATATTGGCGATCGAAATCGATAATTTCGCGCAGTCCTTGCCGGATATCGTGCGTTTGCAGTGAAATCTCGCGTAAATCGTCTTTAAGAATATCGCGTAAATGATGGATTTCCTCCTCTGAATGATGTCCCAGTTTTTGCAGTTCATCTATAGCGGCGTGAAATGCATCTTCTACGGACTCTTTGCCTTCGTCAAAAATATAGCGTACACGATCCACAAGGGAATGGTAGCTTTCTCGGAGGTCTTTCCTGAGATCGGTGCTCATGGTTAGATTCCTCATTTTCGGGGAGACACGTTGATTTTAGCTCCACATTTCAACCATTTGACATGACTGAAATCAATTTGTTCTGTACAGCTCTTAGCCTTTGACACAGGACGCCGGGTTCGATACGATTGACCGTTTATGGTTAAGCTACCTGTAAAGTTCAATCCATCCAGATTGCAGGCTGAAAATAAAGCTTATTTCACCGAAATCCCGGTCGCACAGTTCAAACGATTTCAACAAGGTTTGGTCAATAGTGACGGCTCGGTTTGTGTGGAAATGGCATTTACGATGGACGATCATGCACGAGTAGGCGTGGAAGGACGCTTCACGGCGTCATGTCATGCGCTTTGCCAGCGCTGCCTGAATAGGTTTGATCTGAAAATGGATGGTGAATTCAAACTGACGTTTGTCGCAGACGAAGCATCCGCCGAACGCTTGCCCGACGATTTGGACCCGGTCATTGTGGGCGAAAACGGACAGATTCATGCTGTCGATATGCTGGAGGATGAACTGATTTTGCAAATGCCGGTTGCGCCTCGTCACGCCGAACTGTCCGATTGCATCGAGAACGGTTACACCGGCGGCCAGTTGGAACACGAGGAACTACCGGCCGAAGCGTCTTCTGCGCAGATAAACCATGACCGTAAAAACCCATTTGATGTGCTGAAAAATTTTACAAAATCAGATTAATTCGGAGTTATTGAAATGGCTGTACAACAACGCCGCAAGACGCCTTCCCGCCGGGGTATGCGCCGTTCCCACGACGCCCTGGGCGCACCGGCCCTGTCGACCGATCCCACAACGGGCGAAGTCCACCGCCGACACCACGTAACCAAAGACGGCTACTATCGTGGCCGAAAAGTAATTGAAACCCAATTCGATTTCGACGACGAAGACGACGGCGAAGACGGTTAAACTCCCAGACCGGTGATGGATTCATTTGATCTGTCACCGGCATCCGATTTATGTCATATTGCAGGCCCTGGCGTAATCCCACGTAACAGGAACCATCCAATGATCAACTCAGTGACCATCGCGATCGATGCAATGGGAGGAGATTCCGGCCCCGAAGTCGTGGTAAAAGCCGCACAACTGGTTCTTGAGCGCAATCCTGAGTTGAACCTGGTACTGGTGGGGCAAGAAGCAGCGATCAACAGGGAACTGGACAAGTTTGGATTGAAATCCTCGGAGCGGTTGAAGATCGGACACGCATCGGAGGTCGTACGCATGGATGATCCTCCCTCGGTGGCGATGCGGAATAAAAAGGATTCGTCAATGCGTGTATCGATCAATCTGGTCAAGGAGGGCGTTGCGCAAGCCTGTGTCAGCGCAGGCAATACCGGCGCCCTCATGGCCATTGCGCGTTTTGTGTTGAAGACCTTACCGGGAATAGACCGTCCGGCGCTGTGTACGACGATTCCGGCCATGAACAGCCACACACACATGCTGGATCTGGGTGCGAATCTGGATTGCACCGCCGAGCATTTACAACAGTTTGCAATTATGGGCGCTACACTTGCGGAAGCGGTCGATAATGTCGATAGTCCCCGGGTTGGAATACTGAATATAGGCGCGGAAGAAATCAAAGGCAATGAGCAAGTCAAAACCGCCGGCAAATTATTGGAGGACAGTGATATAAACTATATCGGATTTGTCGAGGGCAACGAAATTTATTCGGAAAATGTCGATGTCGTCGTCTGCGATGGTTTTGTCGGTAATGTATCGCTGAAGACCAGTGAAGGGGTCGCCAAAATGATCGCTTACTATTTAAAGGAAGAATTTAAAAGATCGTTTATCGGAAAGTTAGCCGGGCTTCTAGCCTTACCTGTGATTAAGTCATTCCGCAATCGCATCGATTGGCGGCAATATAACGGGGCCAGTCTGTTGGGTTTGAAAGGAATAGTGGTGAAAAGCCACGGCAGCGCGGACGCTGAAGCTTTTGCCAATGCCGTCGAAGTCGCGGTGATCGAAGTGGCCAAAAACGTACCTGATATGATTGCAAAGCACATTCAACCACATTTGAGAAGTGAATAATTTTTGTGACTATTTATTCCAGGATAATCGGCACCGGTAGTTATCTGCCCGAGAAAGTGGTGACCAACCATGATTTGGAAAAAATGGTCGATACCTCCGATGCTTGGATTCAGGAGCGAACGGGTATATGTGAACGCCGGGTCGCCGCGGAGGACGAGTTCACTCTCGATCTGGCGGAAAATGCATCCCGCAATGCTATAGACATGGCGGGTATAAGCCCCTCGGAAATAGACCTGATCGTAGTTGCAACCACCACAGCGGATCAGATCTTTCCCAGTACCGCCTGCCTTCTGCAAAGTCGCCTGAGAATAAAAGGATGCCCTGCATTTGATGTTCAAGCGGTCTGTACAGGGTTTGTCTATGCGCTTGGTGTTGCGGACAAATTTATCCGGTCCGGCACCAGCAAACGGGCGCTGGTGGTCGGTGCGGAAACCTTTTCCCGGATTATTGATTGGACCGACCGAAACACCTGTGTGTTGTTCGGTGACGGCTCGGGGGCGGTTGTACTGGAGGCTTCCACAGAACAGGGAATTCTGTCCACTCATTTACACGCCGATGGTGACTATGCAAATTATCTGCATGTACCCCAAGGTGTTTCCACCTGCCATGCGGAAGTCGCTGCCGGCAGAGCCTATGTCGAAATGAATGGCAGTGGCGTGTTCCGGATGGCAGTGACCATGTTGGGAAGAATCGCCGACGAAACCCTACGCCACAACGGCGTGGATAAAAAGGAGCTGGATTGGCTGGTGCCGCACCAGGCCAATATCAGAATTATTCAGGCTACAGCGAAAAAACTTGCGTTACCGATGGACAGAGTTGTGGTGACGGTGGACAGGCACGGAAACACCTCCGCCGCATCCATACCGCTGGCTTTAGACGAGGCGGTAAGAGAAAGTCGCATTAAACGTGGAGATATGGTCATGGTGGAAGGATTCGGTGGCGGTTTCACATGGGGCTCAGCGCTTATTCGATATTGATCACTGTTTCTATAGTTGATCTATATTATTGAACAACAGTTTTTTTTGGAAATAATACTATTTCAGTTTTCCACATGCTGTAAATTTCCCGCATCTCAATTCCCGATGCCGAAGAGTAAATTCTACCGGCTTGACCGGCAGGCCCGTACTCTGATTGGTATGCTGTTTTAATTAAATTCATTCTTTTGTTAAAGAAATTAAAATCCGCGCTGACAAAGAGGAACAAAGGCTTGCCTTTCGTGTTTATATGGATAATGATTAGCAAATGGTATGGACAGAGTAATTGTAAATCTTATTAGGAATCCTGTATTTTCCCCGGACTTAAACCTAATCCGTAATTATTGTTATTAGTATTTGTAAACTGTTTTAGACAGGCTCTTACCAGTACAGAGTCAAGCAGTTGCTCTTTACCCAATCTACTATTTGATTTTGAAAATAGAATTGCCGATTGAGATTTACCGATAATTCCTTCGACATAAACTGAAAATTTGGATAACTGATTTTCGGCAGGTACTACACCGGACTATGCGTATCGCTTTAATTCGGGCGTACTCCGAAAACCGGTTTTCGGATAACAACGCTTTCCGCAGGGAGGTCGTAGTAGGTGGTTGTAACCGATAAAGCAAAGAAAAAAAAGTCCGTCATGATTGTGGACGCCCATCAATTGGTCCGTGCCGGGTTTGCGCACATTCTAAGGGAACATCTCAACATAAGTACTATTGTCGAGATTGAAAGTGGTGAAAAAGCGATAAAAGAAGTGCGCGTAAAGCGCCCCGATATTATCATTATCGAATTTAACTTACCTGGAATAACAGGTGCGGAAGCGTCTAGAAAGTTATTGGCTTACGACCATAGCCTGAAGATTATCCTGTTGATCAATCCGAAAGTGTATTCAGCGACCAGGCAATTTGTCAGCTGCGGTATTAAAGGGTTTTTGACCAAAAATAATTCCGTAAAAGAATTGCTGGAAGCGGTGGCTAAAGTTGAATCCGGTAATTGCTACATGGCACCGTCGATTGCCACTAAAATGGCTTTTGCTGTTATTAATGAAGAAAGTGAATCACCGTTTGAAATATTATCTCCACGTGAGCTGGAAATCGTGATGATGATTCTCGACGGAAAAAAGAACCAGGAAATGGCTGCGATCCTCTATATCAGTGACAAAACCGTGAGCACCTATCGGGCCCGTGCGTTGAATAAACTTGAGGTCAAGAGTACAACCGAGCTGACACTGCTGGCTATGCGCTACGGCCTGATTGATCCGGGCTAGGCTGCCGGGGTTCCGACGCAGAGATTCATTCCCTTTACACTATCTTCTGTGAATGCGTTACTCTTTGGGAATGAGTAACGAAGATAGCGAATTTGATGCATCGGAACTTTTAAAGACTGTCAGCCGGCGGCCAGGTGTTTATCAAATGCTAAACGCCGCAGGCGTGGTGATTTATGTTGGAAAGGCGGGTGATCTCAGGGCCCGGCTCTCCAGTTATTTTCAAAGTAAATCTTCCCTGTCGATCAAGACAGCAGTTCTGGTATCGCAAATCCATGGAGTGGAAACTACGGTAACCCGTAGTGAACCGGAAGCATTGATACTGGAACAAAATCTGATAAAAAAGCACCGCCCGAGGTACAACGTCCTTTTGCGGGATGATAAAAGCTACCCCTATGTGTTTATTTCCACCACCGATAAGTATCCGCGAGTCTCCTATCAGCGAGGGGGCAGGCAGCGACCGGGGAAGTATGTCGGGCCCTTTCCCAATGCAGGTGCAGTAAAAAAATCCCTGCGCTTTGCGCAAAAACTGTTTCGTGTTCGTCAATGTGAGGACAACTATTTCAACAACCGCTCGAGACCATGTTTGCAGTATCAGATCAAGCGCTGCACGGCTCCGTGTATGCATTATATCTCACAGGAAGACTACGCTACCGATGTCAGGCACACCATCGGCCTCTTGGAGGGCAAGAATCAGGAAATTATCAAGGAGCTTGTCGAAGAAATGGAAAAGGCCTCAGCGGCGATGAATTTTGAAAAGGCCGCATTACTGCGGGATCAGATTTCCGATCTGAAGAGGGTCAGTAATACAGCGCTGGCGGAATCGGAACGCGGAAAACTGGACATAGTTGCCTGCGCGCTGAGAGGGGGAAGCAGTTGTGTTCAGGTGTTTTTTCTGCGCAATGGAGTCAATCTGGGCAATAAGGCCTTTTTCCCTTCCACCCCGGAAGGCAGTAGCGAACAAGAGGTGTTATATGCATTCATTACACAATTTTACCTTCAGCACGACGTTCCCCGTGAGATCATAAGCAGCCATGAATTTCCCGAAATTCAGCTCTTGGAACAGATACTCGGTGAAAAATCAGGCAGGCGGGTCAGGATTAGCACTCGTGTACGTAGCGAAAGAGCCCGATTGCAGCAATTGGCGATGACAAATGCGCAGATGGCTTTGGATGTCAGATTGTCCTCTCGCAGCGGTATAGCGGAACGCTACAACAGTCTCAGGCAGATTCTCGAGCTGGAAGATATGCCCGAACGCATGGAATGTTTCGATATCAGCCACACTTCCGGTGAGTCCGCCGTCGCGTCTTGTGTGGTTTTTAATGCCGAGGGGCCACAAAAATCGGATTATCGGCGATTTAACATCGACGGTATCACGCCGGGAGATGATTATGCTGCGATGAAGCAGGCCTTGTTCCGCCGCTATACCCGGGTGTTAAAAGAGAATGCGAAATTGCCCGATATAGTGTTTATAGACGGTGGTAAAGGGCAGATCAGCGTCGCTAAGGAAGTGATGCAGGAACTGCAGTTGGAGGATACACAACTGGTTGGCGTTGCTAAGGGAGCGGATCGCCGGGCGGGTGATGAAACCCTGATACTGGTACAAAAAAACGTTGAAAAACAGCTGGATATAAATACGCCGGGGCTTCATCTGATACAACAGATCAGGGACGAAGCGCACCGATTTGCCATAGCCGGCCATCGAGCCAAAAGAGCCAGACAGCGCAAGCGTTCTGTGCTGGAAGACATTTCGGGTTTGGGCCCGAAGCGTAGAAAAGCCCTGTTGACCCACTTCGGTGGACTCCAAGGCATACAGAAAGCCAGTACCGAGGAAATCGCCCGCGTACCGGGCATAAGCCGGTCATTGGCGGAGTCGGTATTTAACACCTTGCACCCGAGCGACTTAAGTACAAATCGATGAGACCCTGAACAACGATGATAGACCTTAACCTGCCGACGGTGTTAACACTTCTGCGCATAGTGCTGTTGCCGGTGATCGTTATTGTCTTCTACTTGCCTTATGAATGGGCCAGGCCGCTATCCTGTGTAATTTTTCTGACGGCCGGAATCACTGACTGGGCGGACGGTTACCTGGCCAGAAAATGGAATCAAGTCTCCCGTTTCGGCACTTTTCTCGACCCCGTAGCCGATAAATTAATGGTTGCGACTGTGCTGATATTGATCGTGGAATTTGATCAAAGCCCCTGGCTGACGATTCCCGCCATTATTATTATCAGCCGGGAAATCACCATCTCGGCCCTAAGAGAATGGATGGCCGAGATCGGTAGCCGCAGCCAGGTCGCCGTGAGCTTTCTCGGCAAACTGAAAACAACCGTGCAAATCATTGCGCTGTCGATGCTCCTGTTCCTTAAGCCATTGTTTGGAATACCGATATATCGGATAGGCCTGGTGATGATTTATGCCGCGGCCATACTGACAATCTGGTCTATGATTGTCTATCTACGGGCAGCTTTTGCACCGCAGCAAAATTGAATTCCGCTTGACATCAGTAGCCAAGAATCGCAGAATACGCCGCTTTATTAAAGCGGGAATAGCTCAGTTGGTAGAGCACAACCTTGCCAAGGTTGGGGTCGCGAGTTCGAGTCTCGTTTCCCGCTCCAGAAATCGATGGCCCCGGTTCTTCCGGGGTTTTTCTTTTGAACAGCGATTATTCGATTCCAACCGAACTCCCGAAATCTGCCCAAAAGTCATACCGGGAAACCGCACCCAGCGCGATATTGAGTACTTTCATTAAATTCGGTTGCGATATTCCCGGCCAGGCGTAAAAATGCAGGTTATTCAACACTTGTCTCAGAGTCCTCTATGGCCCAGCCGAAACTTGAAAGGCAAAGCTCCGCTTTATTAATCGTCAGCGCCTGTCTGATGTTGATGCTTTCATTCGGTTACAGGTCCGGTTTTGGTTTATTCGTACCGCCGATAACCGAGTCCAACGGCTGGTCGCGTGAGGTGATCTCATTTTCATTGGCGATTCAGAATCTGGTTTGGGGTGTTGTAGCGGTCTTCGCCGGTGGTCTGGCGGACCGCTTTGGTAATGTCAGGGTTATCCTTGCCGGCGTGTTACTCTATAGCGGCGGCATGTTTTTAATGGCCGGCGTGGATGCTCCCTGGGTACTGCATACTTCCGCCGGTCTGATGGTCGGATCGGGGATTGCCGGTACAGCCTTTGGCATCGTATTACCGGCCATGGCCCGTGCGGTGGGCGAGGAGCGCCGTCAATGGGCACTCGGTTTGGGTACTGCTGCAGGATCCCTGGGTCAGTTCGCCATAGTGCCGGTTGCTCAGCAGCTGATGGAGAATTTCGGCTGGATAACGGCATTGCAGATACTGGCGGCTTCGGCTTTGTTTATGGCGGTGTTAGCCATGCCGCTGGCGCCTTACTCGGGGAAGTTTGACCGATCTTCTCCCGGGGCTGATCAAAGTGTCCTGCAGGCTTTGAGAGAGGCGATGAAATATCCGTCCTTTCTGCTCCTGGTCACTGGGTTTTTCGTCTGCGGGTTCCAGGTGGCCTTTATAACGGCCCATATGCCGGCATTTTTACAGGATGCGGGATTCGATGCCAGGGTAGGGGCATGGAGTATCGCGGTCATCGGCTTGTGTAATGTAGCGGGGGCTTATCTGTCGGGCATCTTATCGGGCCGCTATCCGAAACGCCGGGTTCTGGTGATTATCTATCTTGTACGGGCGGTAGCAGTTGCGCTCTTTATGTTGATCCCTTTGAGTCTGGTGTCCGTGCTTGTATTCAGCGCGGTGATGGGGTTCTTCTGGTTGGCAACGGTTCCGCCGACTTCCGGCTTGGTCGCCGTTATGTTCGGTACCCGGTATATGGCGCTGCTATACGGGATTGTATTTCTTGGCCATCAGCTGGGCAGCTTTTGCGGAGTCTGGCTTGGGGGTATTCTCTTTGATCAAACAGGAAGTTACGATGTGGTCTGGTGGCTTGGAGTCTTGCTGGCGCTGTTGGCCGCCGTGGTTCACTGGCCGATTCGGGAACAGGCGGTGGGCCGCCTGCATATGACCCAGGGTGTATCATGATATCTTGCGCCGGCCTGTTGCGGATGAACTGAAGGATTCACGTTATGGGTTTGCACATTGACAATCTGCCTTCATCATTTTTTGTCGATTTGGGTGAGCAACACTTTCAGGCAACGGAAGCGACGATAGGCCCATGGTCCCGTGAGGCGCAACACGGCGGTCCGCCGATTGCCCTGATTGCCCAGGCAATGAGAAACTATCCGTCCCCGCATGATTTGAAAATGGCCCGGATCACTGCGGAAATCCTGCGTCCCGTGCCCGTAGATATCTGCCGTATCGACGTACGGGTCCTGCGTGCCGGTAAAAGAGTGGAGTTGCTGGAGGCGGTAATGGAGTGTCGTGGAAAACCGGTGATGATTGCCAAGGCCTGGCGACTGGAAGAAGAGCGGGATTGCGTTGAACATGTCCGTGACCCTTTTGTTCCCCCCGCACTGCCTGATGAGCAGGAGCAACGGTATTTCCCCGGCGTGGGCCCTTTCCCGTATGCGCAGGCAATGGAGTGGCGATTTACCGACGGTAATTTTTACAGCCCTGGTCCCGCAACCGCTTGGGCACGTCCCCGAATTTCCTTAATCGACCAAGCCCCCAACCATAGCCTGGATTGTTTGCTCCTGATGCTGGATTCCGCGAATGGGATCAGCGCGGAGCTGGATATCAATACCTGGAGCTTTGTCCCCGTCGATCTTACATTAAACATCCACCGTCATCCGAAGGGCGAGTGGGTCGGCATGTCAGCCCAGACAATTATAGACACCAGCGGGATCGGCACAGTGACCACGGCCGTATTTGATCAACAGGGGGCATTCGGCCGCAGCCTGCATACCCTGTTTGTCCGTCCCCATCAATAAGTGTTTTGAACAATGAAAATAAAACTCCGGAAACAGGCGTCTATCTTGAGTCATTGACCTGGCCGGAAGCGGAAGTGTGGATCAACCGAACACGCTTTATCGCTCTGCCGCTGGGCGCCGCGGCGAAGGAACACGGTCCGCACTTGCCGCTGAACAATGATGCAGTCACCGCTCAGTGGCTGGCCGAACGGATTCGACTGCGCTTTCCCGTGCTGATAGCGCCATTGCTCAACACCTCCTACTATCCGGCTTTTGCCGAATATCCGGGATCGATCAGTCTGAGTCGCGAAACAGCGTGCAGAATGCTGGTCGAAACCTGCCAAAGCCTTGCGTCTTTCGGATGTCGCCGGTTCTATACTGTAAATACAGGTCTGTCCACCGAGCTGCCTCTGTCTCAGGCGCAGGCCACGCTCCACGATAAAGGTATTGAATTGCGTTATTTGCAGTTATCCGAGGCCCATAAGCGCCTGGACCCGACATTATTTCAGCAGGAATTCGGATCACACGCGGATGAGTATGAAACATCGCTGATGCTCTATATTGCTCCGGATATAGTCAAAATGGAAAAAGCGGTCGATGACGGATCCGAAGGCGAAGGCAATCTGAGCCGGACGCAGGGGCGGGGGATCTGGTCGGCGTCGGGTGTATACGGGCGGGCAAGTCTGGCGAGCCGGGAGAAAGGCGAATTGGTTGCGAGGGCTTTATTGCAGCAGATTGAGTTGGATATTCATCGATTTTTTTATCTCCCGAACGTTGGTTGATTGGCCGGCTGCGGTGAGGCCGGGCGAATCCGGGGTTAGGGTGCAGGAAAACGCGGTGAACCCATCCCTGGGGCTTGACGGCGGCATCCTTGCCGCCGACATTTCCTGCACCCTAACCCCGGATTCGCACGACTTGGGAACCGTGGAACCACGATCAGGATAGTCGTTCGTGTAAGAGAACAGGTTGTATTTTCGCAATTCTGCAATACAAAGAAAAGGCATCAACCAGGCACAGAGTCAAAGAGTGGGAAAATCTAACCGGCAGGCTATCTCACTATTCGAAAGTACCACATTGGTGACTAAGCCTGCGGTTCATCTAAAACCTTGCGTGCCACCCGAAAGCATTCCAACGCTTGCGGCACACCGCAGTATATTCCCACCACATGGATAATGGCACGGATTTCCTCTTTGCTGACACCATTGTTAATCGCCCCACGGCAATGAGTTTCCCATTCATGCATTTTGCCGAGTGCCCCGATCATGGCCAGATTCATCATGGAACGGGTTTTAGCGTCGATCACATCATCCCCCCAGCCAAAACCCCAGCACCACTCGGTCATCATTTCCTGAAAAGGGCGGGTAAAGTCGTCTGCCGCAGCCAGATTTTTTTCAACGTATTCTGCACCAAGAGTGGATTTTCGTCGGGATAAACCTAATTCAAAACGATCTTTGTCCATTGTCTTTCCTGTTCTGGTAGAGCCTGTATTGAAATCCAATACGGGTTGTAAGGAGTTGTATTTCACGATCTGGGAAGCAGGCTGTTCGGGTCGTACACGGCCTGCTCGAGAATTACCGCCCGCCGCGGCTTGCCCAATACCCATACTGATAATTCTTGCCCGAGTCGATTAGATGCCGGTTTGACATAGGCAAACGCCAGATAAGCGCCGACGCTATATCCATAAGCGCCGGAGGAAATCTGTCCGATCCATTCGCCATTGTGCCAGACCGATTCCGAACCCACAGGGTCTGCCTGCGGTTCATCGGGGCCGGGTTCATCCAATTGCAGATAGGCAAGTACCCAACGCTCGGGCAGGGCCAGGGATTTCTCAGCACCCTGAAACCCGCCGGAACGCGCAAACCGCTCGACATTGGCTTCGGCAATCGTCACTTCATGGGTGATTTCATGCCCGGAACGATAGGCTTTTTCCATGCGCATCGAATTCAGAGCCGCTGATCCAATATGTACCAAGCCATCACTGTATGCAGTATTAACCAGGGTTTGGTAGACCGCCGTCATACCGGAGATAGGAATGTGCAATTCCCAGGCGAGTTCTCCGGTATAGCTTACCCGCAATGCCCGAATATGATCAATGCCGGCCACGCTGACGGTTTGCATACTCAGCCATTTAAAGTCGTGGTTTTCCAGGGAGGTGCAGGTACACTCACCGAGAATATTACGCGATGCCGGCCCGGCCAGCATCAGTACCCCATAGTCTTCCGAAACATTGTCTATAGTGACTTGTTCCTCCGCTTTGCGTTGCCGGTGCAGCCACTGGAGTAAAGCGGCCTCGCGCACAGCGGCGTACACCATGTAATATTTTCCTGTATCGATCTTGACCAGGGTTGCTTCACCCTCCAGTCTGCCATTGTCCATGATCAGATAGCTTAGGGTGATTGCACCGGTTCGGGCGGGTAGTTTGTTCGATGAAACACGCATTAGAAACTTATCCACGTCTTTTCCGCTGAGTTCGAGTTTTGCAAAAGCTGTCAAATCAGCAATGCCGGCGTGATTGCGCAATCCCTCCACTTCCCTGCCGACAATCCAATGCAATGCCGAGCGGCGGAAGCTGTGAATATGAGTGGCTTCGGTTCCTTGTGGCGCGTACCATTGAGCGCGTTCCCAACCGTAGATATCTTCATAGACAGCGCCCTTTTGTTTGAGCAGTGCGTACAGCGGAGAACGTTTGGAATGGGAGGGCCGGCAGCCCGGTCTGTCCCTGTGCGGGAAGGGAATCTCATGGCGCAGCAGATAGTCCTCTTTGGCTTTTTCGATACGATAGCGATCATCGATAGATGCACCGAATCGCAAAGGGTCAAAGCTGCGCATTGAAATATCCGCCGCGCCGTAAAGCATCCACTGGGCCAGATATTTGCCAGCCCCCGGGCCCCAGGCTATACCGACCTGAGAACCGCAGCATAGCCAGAAATTAGGCACAGCGGTAGGCCCGAGCAACATATTGCCGTCGGGCGGATGGGTAATCGCCCCGTGCACAACCGCCTTAATGCCGAGTTCGGCGAATAAGGGCATCCGTTCCATGGTATTTTCCAGCCAGGGCATAATCCGTTCGTAATCAGCGGCAAACAGTTCATTTTCGGATTCCCAGGGTGTCCCCTCATCCCATACGGTCTTTGCATTTGCCTTTTCGTAGATCCCGACCAGTAATGATTTTTGTTCCATTCGAACATAACCGGATACCTTTCGATCATCGCGGATGACCGGCAGTTCATGCTCCAAATCCTCAAACTGCGGAACCGTATCGGTGATCAGATAATGGTGCAACAGATTGGCAATGGGTAAATCAAGCCCGAGCCAGGCGCCGATCTGCCTTGCATAGGTACCGCCGGCATTAACCACGATTTCCGCCAGTACATCGCCTTTTTCCGTATGAACGATAAATTCACCGCTACTTCGGCGACCGATCCCGGTAACCCGGTTGTGGGTCGTTATAGTTCCGCCGCGCATACGCGCACCTTTTGCCAGGGCGAAGGTCACGCCGGCCGGATCCACATGCCCATCCTGTGGCGTATGCAGCGCAGCCTGAATGCCATCAAGATTGTAAAACGGATGCAACTCAGCGATGCGATCCGGGCCAATCAACTCCATCCGGTGGCCCAGGCCCCGGCCGACGGACAGGGAGTAATTCAGCCAATCCACTTCCGCTGCCTCATAGGCCAGACGCAAGCTTCCGCAACCGTGCCACGCACAACTGTGCCCGGTTTCCTTCTCCAATTGAGGATAAAGCCGGGTACCGTAAGCAGCCATTTTCGCCAGTCCATAGTGGCTGACCGAATGGGTAATTTGCCCGGCAGCGTGCCAGGTGGACCCGGACGTCAGCTCGGCTTTTTCAATCAGTAGAACATCCGTTTCACCCTCTCTGCACAGATGGTAGGCCAGGGAACAGCCCATCACTCCGCCGCCGATTATTACTATACGGGCCTGTTTCTGCATTGGTCCAACCTCGAATAGGGGTATAAATCTGACTTGCCAGTCATTTCAGACTATGATACATATGAACCAATAAATAAATCAATGGTACATATGTCACAGAGTATGCCGACTCAAGAAGCCCTTATCGAACAGCTGCTGGCACAGTTCGAATCTTTTTCTCCGCAACTTCAGCAATGCGCGCGTTATATTGTGGATAACCAGCACGAAGTGGGCGTACAGAGCATGCGCACGCTGGCAGCGAATGCAGGCGTGGGGCCGAACAGTTGTGTGCGCCTGGCCAAACAAATGGGGTTCGATGGCTATGAATCGTTTCGCGAGCGGTTCCGTGATTTTGTTCGCAACGGTGCCGGCAGCTCACCCGGTCGGGCGCGTTGGTTGCAAACGCTGGCTGCCAAGGGAGGCAGTGCCGCGGTGCTCGGCGAAATGGCGAAGGCCAGTTTTACCAATCTGGAGCAAATGTACCGGCAACAGCCCACCGAGGATCTGAACACCGCGATCGATTGGATGCTGGACGCAAAGCGCGTATTTGTATTGGGAATAGGTTTGGCATACCCTTTGGCATACAATCTTTGGTACCTTGCCAGAATGGGATTTGATCACTTTATTCTCACACCGCGCCACGGCAGTCTGCCAAGTGACGATTTGATCCGGGTCTCTGAAGACGATTGTATTATTGCGATGACGTTTCAACCCTATCGAATGGAAACCATCGATGCCATCCGGCAGGCCAAAAACCAGGGTGCACGAACCATTGCTCTGACCGATAGCAAAAGTGCGTCGGTCTATCGCATGGCCTCCCTGGGCCTTGCCGCGCCAACCCATACGCCACAGTTTTTTCAGTCCAATGCAGCCTTAACCGCGTTGATTGAAACCCTTGTCGCCCTGTTGATCGCGAAAGCGGGGCCGTCAGCGGCGGAGGCGATAGAGGCTTTCAACCGTGCACGCTGGGAGGCGGATATCTATGTCGATTATTAGAGCTTTACCCAGTCGCTATTTTAACGATGCGACGTTATTTGACATGGTCAGGGAAAAGCTGTTCTTTAGACACTGGCAGTATGCCTGTCACAGCAGCCAATTGCCCAATCCGGGAGACTATTTTACCTTTTCACTGTTTGACCAGGACATTGTGATTGTGCACGGCAGTGACGGTGTTCTGCGGGCGATGTATAACGTCTGCCAGCACCGAGGACATAAACTGGTCGAGGGCAGCGGAAATAAACGGCATTTTGTCTGCCCCTATCACGCCTGGGCCTACCGGCTGGACGGGCGTCTGCGGGGGGCCCCGAATATGCAAAGTGTGGAAGGGTTCGATAAAACCGGTATCTGCGTTCCCCGGATACATCTGCAGAATTTTCTGGGATTTCTGTTTATAAATCTTGATCCCGATGCCGAAAATATGCAGTCCTTTTATCCCGGGGTGGAGGAGGCCATAGGAGAACTGTGCCCGCAGATAACGCAGCAGCGGTTTGCCCATGAACATACCGCCGACGAAGGATGCAATTGGTTGGTTGCAATTGAAAACTACAATGAATGTTACCACTGCAAAGGAGCACACCCACAATTTGCCAGCGGAGTGATAGATCCGAAATCCTACCATATCAGCCCGTTCGGCGAGGGTAAGGTCTTGTATCACAGCTCACGGCCTACCGGCAGCCAAAGTGCCTGGTATGATGTCAGCGGTTCGAATTACGGCAGTTTTTATCTGTGGCCGGCGACATCCATTCAGATTTACCCCGGTGGCGTGGTCAACAGTTACTATTGGCGCCCGCTGGCGGTGGATGATGTCCGAGTTCACCGGGGTTGGTTTTCCGCCGATGGAACCGTGGACGACACATTGCAAAATATTATCGATCTGGACCGCGAATCCACATTCAGTGAGGATCTGGCGTTGGTAAAAAGTGTGCAACGGGGGCTGCAATCCAAAGGCTATAGGCCCGGACCACTGATTATCGATCCGAAGGGAGGGATTGAAAGCGAACACTCCATCGCTCACCTGCATCAGTGGCTGCGGGAAGCGGTGGATTCGGCGCCCGGTGCGGGGAATCGCTACTGATGAAATTTCGCCGCGTCACTGTCTGGCAAATCAATCCGCCTTTAAGTAAAACCCACTTCCTGTGCGGCGGAAGGCTTAAATTCGAACAACTCGACTCCACTTTCGTCAGAGTGGATACGGATGAAGACAATTGCGGCTGGGGTGAATCCTGTCCGTGGGGACAGGGTTATTTACCGGTACCCGGGCATGGGGTCGGAAATCTGGGTGGATTTGTCGAACTCAGCGCGCTTCCCGGGCCCGGCGTGCAGCCTGAGCAGCAATCGCCGGGAAGCCCTGTCGCTATCTATGGGGACGCAAAATGAAAATCACTCGCATCAAACTCTGGCGTTTTCCGCTGACGAGCCATACGCCTTATTACATGTCTGACGGCAAGAGCTGCAAAACAGTAGACAGTATGGTTCTCAGCATAGAGACCGATAGCGGCCTGGAGGGTTGGGGGGAAGTCTGCCCAATCCCGCATTATCTGCCCGCCTATGCAAATGGGGTTAGGCCTGTATTGTCTGAACTGGCACCTGTTCTGATCGGTGTCGATCCTATCGGGCCGGAAGCGGTCATGGCGAAATTGGAGGCCTGCCTGCAGGGACATGTTTATGCAAAGTCGGCCATAGATATAGCACTGTGGGACCTTACCGCGAAGTATGCAAAAGTACCGCTCTGCCGCTTATTGGGTGGTCGTCGAATAAAAGACCTTCCACTGTACCATTCCATCAGCTGTCTTGAACCGGAGGAGATGGCTCGCATTGCCACTGTTGCCAAAGCTGAGGGCGTGGAACAGTTCCAGGTGAAGCTGGGAGCGGATAAAGACTGGCAGGCCGATGTTGCACGCCTGCGTTTGGTTCGCGAGGCGGTCGGTCCGGGATCGCTGGTTTACGGAGACTGGAATTGCGGTGTCAGCAAACTTTATGCAAGCCGTGTGGGGCGGGCGCTCGGCCGCGGCGATTTTATGCTGGAACAACCTTGTAAAACCTTGTCCGATTGCGCGGCAGTGCGCAGGGCCACGGGTTTACCGATGAAAATTGATGAAAATGCACATGATACCGCCACCTTGCTTGAGGCAAACCGCATGGACTGCATGGACGCGGTGGCGATCAAACTCTCTAAGTTTGGCGGAATCAGTGCATCCCGGCGTGCCCGGGACCTATGCCTCCATTTAGGTGCGCAAATGTGCATTGAGGATACCTGGGGATCGGATATATGTACCAGCGCGGCCTTGCATCTTGCACAGGCAACCGATCCCTCGGCTGTGCTTAATGTCTGTGATCTTTCGGCTTATGTCGGTCCGAGGCTGGACAATCGAGGTCCGGTGCGCAGAAACGGGCGAATAGAACCTTCCCAGGGTACGGGTTTGGGGATCCGGCCCGATACCGGGCTTCTCGGGGCACCGGTTGCAGTTTTAGAATAAATTGATCCGAATGGCGGAGTAATGACCATGCCACAGTATTCCTTGTCGTCTCGTGGTTCTCGATTGACATCCAGCGAGCAGCTGTTTCGCGCCGCTGACCGAGTATTACCCGGTGCCGGACTCGGCAGTTATTCTCTCGCGGATGATATACGATTTATTTATGAACACGGTAAAGGCTCACGTTTCTGGGACAGCGACGGAAACGAATATATAGACTACGTGGGCGGGGCCGGGGCATTGTTGTTGGGCCATTCACATCCGTCAGTCGTCAAAGCCGCACAGGCACAAACGGCCCGCGGTGCCCATATGTTCGGATCGCTGAATGATGTCGCGATTCGCCTGGCCGAGCGTCTGGCCGGGGAGATTCCGTGCGCGGAAAAAATCGCCTACGCGACAACGGGTTCGGAAGCAACCGCCTATGCCATGCGATTGGCGAGAGCGTTTACCGGCAGAGAAAAAATTCTCAAGTTTGAAGGTGCCTACCACGGTAACCATGATTACGCCATAGTCTCAACATTTCCTTCGCAGCCCGCCTCCTACCCCAAAGGCAATGCGGATTCATTCGGACAACCCAAAGCTGCGGTTTCAACCGTGTTGGTCGCCCCGTTTAATGATCTTGAAACCCTGACCCGGATAATCCAAATCCAGGGCGGGGAGATTGCGGCCATCATTGTCGAGGCCGTACAACGAATCATACCGGCACGGGCGGAATTTCTTCATGGTCTGCGAAAGCTTTGTAACCAATACGATATTGTATTAATTCTCGATGAAGTGGTTACAGGCTTCCGCCTCGCTTACGGCGGCGCTCAGCAGTGGTACGGTATACAACCCGATCTGGCCACTTATGGAAAAGTGATCGGCGGTGGCGGACCCTTGTCTTGTATCGCAGGCTGGGCGGATATTATCGATCTGGCAAATCCGCGGCACAAGGGTAAAGACCGCTATACCTATTTTAATGGAACCTTGCACGGCAATCCGGTCGCGGCTGCGGCGACCATGGCAATGCTCGATGAGTTAACCGTAGCAAACACCTATGAACGACTGAATCGGTATGCCGACGATTTGTGCCATGCCTGCCAAAAAGTTCTGGACAGGCATGGAATACCGGCAATCACACAAAACACCGGTTCGCTCTGGCAGATAATCTTTACGGACAAAACACCACGTAATCACAACGATATGCTCAACAGCGACCAGGTCGCCATGCGGCGTTTTGACAGCCTGCTGCTTAAACAAGGACAGTACGTTTTACCCGGAGTCAGGCGGTTTGTCTCCACGACCCATAATGAAGCAGACCTGGAAGAGACCTTGCGCGGCCTGGATGCCGCCTGCCGGGAGTTTAACCGTGGTTAATATTCTCTGGGCTCTGTGCTGAGTCACTCGAACCGGACAAGTTCGAACAATGTTCGATAAAAGTCCTTCTATAACAATAAGCTACGGCATCGAAAGACACGTTCATGTAATTTAGGAACACAAAATCCTGTAAGATCTCGGCAGCACAGGGAATATCCTACTTGCAGAGACGTCCCCTCAAGGGTAGTATGCAGCGCTTTCCGGGTAAGCGGAAACTTGATCAGCGCCAAACTTGCTAAATCAGGGACAATGAACTAAACAACTTACCCACAGGAGAAATTCTCGGTAGGACGCAGCTAGCGAACACCCTATCGATTGTATAAACCCAAGGCTGAGTGGCAGAGTGGTTATGCAGCGGCCTGCAAAGCCGTGGACCTCGGTTCGATTCCGGGCTCAGCCTCCATCTCTTCGTAATAAGCCAACCATGCCCGGGTGGCGAAATTGGTAGACGCAAGGGACTTAAAATCCCTCGGGGGAAACCCCGTGCCGGTTCGAGTCCGGCCCCGGGCACCATGGTCAAATTTCCAACTTATCACAAATCACCTTAACTTGCTGTTTTATATACTATTTTTCTTTTCTTGTCTGTTTGATAAACAGACAAGAAATCACCAATTCCTCACACTGATTAGGTATGCGATTACGTTTTTTCGTTTTGAGGCGGCGTATGTGATGCTGCGCATCAATTCATCTAGTCGGTGATGTATCTATACCCTATGTTGTTGCTGCCGGTCGTGTTTATGGGTTAGGTCATGTCTGTGTGTCCGCTCGCCGTGCAACACATCGTTGAATTCAT
Source organism: Granulosicoccaceae bacterium (assembly GCA_965222695.1). Taxonomy (GTDB): domain Bacteria; phylum Pseudomonadota; class Gammaproteobacteria; order Granulosicoccales; family Granulosicoccaceae; genus UBA7957. Next base: position 617,729 of record OZ244967.1, read on the forward strand.
TGAATAACTCGGTCACCGCGTCCATCATCAATCGAACTGCCGGTGATTGCCGCATATCCTTGTGCACCAACAGGTAGAGCGTCGCACCATCTCCGGGTACCAATTCCAGTCGTTGAAGCTCCGGTTCATGATCGCCTACAAAGCAGGGCAAGACGCCTAGACCCGTATCTTTGAGGATGGCATCGAGCAACACAACACCGTTGTTGCTGCGGACAATTGGATTGCGTTTGGCCAGTTTCTCACGCAACCAGTTCTGCCCGATAAAACGCGTGTGTTCATCGTCAAAACCGACCCAGTCACAGGTCTGATAGCGACTTTCGGATAGTGCATCAGGGTGATTCTCAACATAACGCTTGCTGCCATACACGGCATAGTGATAATGGCCGAGTTTTTTGGCGATGATATCGGGAGTGTCCGGTAAACATTCACGAATCAGCAGATCAGCCTCGCGTCGCGAAAGATTCGCGGCGCTGTGGGCGATCGCCAGTTCAATTTCTACCTCCGGGCAACGTTTACGCAGAGCGGGCAGATACTGCAGGAAAAACTGTGCAATCTGTTCATACATTGAAATGCGCACCGTACCGCGTATCTCGCTTGAATAACTGGCTTGATGCCGCAGCACCGCATCGGCTGCCTCTTCCATGCTGCGTGCCAGAGGTACCAGTTGCTCGCCGTGTGTGGTCAGCGCCATACCATCGGGTAAACGGTCAAATAACCGGGTTCCAAGGCTGTCTTCGAGTGACTTCAGACGGCGTCCCACAGTGGGTTGGCTGACTTTCAACTCACGCGAAGCGGCGGACAGATTTCCCCGTGAGCTAATGGCCAGAAAGATGCGTAGATCGTCCCAATCCAGGTTCATAGCTTGAAATGTTGATACAAAAATGAATAGCTATTATGCAAAATTACTTAGAGCTATTCAATTATTTTGTCTATATGCTAGAGGCTGTCGTCAGGCGTTTGCTAGCCGCTGCCCTTGGGGTTGTGCCTAAAAAACGCCACTCGGTGTTGCTCGTCACTGATTTGGAACGACCAAACTAGGCTCCTCGCGCCTGGATTGGCACTTTTTAGGCACAACAGCGGCAAGCAAACGCCTGACGACAGCCTCTATTCCCAGATTTAGAAATAACCGGATTTCACCATGTATCTCAATCAAAAACTCTGGTCCCTCACTGAAGGCCTGCGCGATCGAATCGCTTTGTCTGTCGGCATGGGCCTGGGTGGTTCGGTACTTGGCATGTTACGCCTGTTGTTGATGGGCTGGATAATTGGACAGGTTTTGCAGGGTGCAGCGCCGCAAGACATATGGTTCGCTGCCGCCGCCACATTGTTGATGATGATCCTATATGCCTATTGGGATTATCGACGCCTGATACTCGCTCATCAGACGGCGGCCTTGGTTCAGCATCGCATACGAACGCGTCTGTTTGATCAGATTGTCAATCTGGGGCCGGCGCATTTTGCTCATTTGCGCAGCGGTGAAGTCAGTTCTGCTGCTGTTGAAGGTGTTGAGCAACTCGAGATTTACTTTGGCCGGTTTCTACCGCTGTTTTTCGTAGCCGCGATAACGCCGCTGGTGATATTCACGGTTGTTGCAAGCCTCGATTTTCCCGTGGCCTGCGTGCTGCTGATTGCGGCTCTGTTCACGCTGCTGGCACCGGGGTTGTTTCATCGCTGGGATACCGATAATTCCATGCGCCGTTCGCGTGCCTATCGAGCATTTGCCTCGGAATTCCTGGATGCGCTGCAAGGTCTGGTAACCTTGAAAGCCTTTGGTCAGAGCAAGGCGCGAGAGAAAAAACTCGCCCGCCATGCGCATGAACTCTTCCAGAGCACGATGTGGGTACTGGCGACCAACTCGCTTTCTCGCGGAATAACCGATATCGGTATCGCGCTTGGTGCGGCCGCAGCGCTGGCACTGTCGGCATACCGGGTCAGTCACGGACTCATGGAGTATGAAACTCTGATCATGGTGCTGCTACTCGGTGTTGAGGTATTTCGCCCATTGCGCGAACTGCGCGCCTTGTTGCACGACGGCATGCTCGCTGAGTCTGCGGCCAAGCAGGTGTTTTCGGTGCTGGACGCAAAACCGCAAGTGCAATCCAAGGCAGCGAAACACCAAGGCGAATTGGAGACCGGTCTAACATTTGATGCCGTTACTTTTGCCTATGACAAACAGTCGCTATCCGGGTCGCCATCCGGTGAAATCTCACGAGGTGTGATTCATGACAAGCTGAGTTTTACTATTGCGCCGGGCGAGAGAATCGGTTTGGTCGGCCGCAGTGGTGGCGGAAAATCGACCATTGCTCGACTATTGTTACGCTTCTACGACCCCGATTCCGGCGCTATTCTCATCGGTGGAAAGGATATCCGGGAGTTGCCATTGGAACAGCTTCGCCGGCAGTTTGCGGTAGTGAATCAGGACACCCATCTATTTCACGGTACTGTTCGTGAAAACCTGCTGTTGGGAGACCCGCAGGCCGATGATGAGATGCTGATCGAGGCTGCCAGATCGGCTAAGGCTGACGAATTTATCAGAGCGCTGCCGGATGGCTACGATACGGTGATCGGTGAGCGTGGGCAGCGCCTTTCCGGTGGGCAGAAGCAACGACTCGCGATCGCCAGGGCGATTTTGCGAGACGCACCGATTCTGATTCTCGATGAAGCACTTTCTTCGGTAGATGCGCGAAACGAAGCCGTGATTCAGAAAGCGTTGGATCGCTTGATGCAAGGACGAACAACGCTGATTATGGCACATCGTCTGTCGAGCGTGGTGGGTTGCGATCGTATCTTGGTGCTGGATCAAGGGCGCGTGGCAGAGCAGGGAGCGCATGCGGCATTGATCAAAGCGAACGGTATCTATGCCGACCTTATGGCTTCGCAATTGGCCGAGCGGCAGGACTCCCGGGCAAATCAGATAACTGACTTCGTAACGGCAAACGAAGACCCTGTTCCTGGCTCGCGTCAAATTCCGGAAAATGTTGTTGGTAAGGGGAGTGCACGGCAGAACCCGGATTTGCATAGCGATGTGCTGCTTTCAGATACCTACTCCTGGGGTCGAGTCTTATTGCAGTTATTGAAATTCGCCGCCCCCTGGAAAGGACGTCTAAGTGCTACATTTGTATTAGGAGTGTTGCGCGTGCTCGCGTTTATCGGTGTCAGCCTGCTCTCGGCAATGGCCGCAGTCGCGGTTAAAAACGGCGAGGATTACAGTAGCTTGTTGATTACACTGGGTATTGTCGCCGTCGCTGCCGCGGTGCTGCACTGGCTGGAATCCTGGCTGGCACATGATATGGCTTTTCGCATGCTATCGGAGATGCGTATTGCGCTGTTCCGCAAGCTTGATCGTCTTGCACCCGCCTTTATGCTGCGTCGACGCAGTGGTGACTTGATCAATCTGGCAACCCACGACATCGAAATGGTCGAATACTTTTTCGCTCATACGGTTACGCCGGTATTTGTTGCGGTGCTGGTACCGGCGCTGGTGCTGGTGTTACTGGCCGGTTTCGATATCACACTTGCATTGGGACTCTTACCCTTTCTGTTTCTGGTCGTGTTGATGCCGGTGATGATGCGCAGTCGAATTGACCGGCTGGCGGGACGGGCTCGGCAGCTGCTGGGCGCTCTGTCAGCGCACACCGTGGAAAGCTTGCAGGGCCTCGGCGAACTGCTGGCCTTTCAGGCTACAGATAAACGTCGCGAACAGTTCGTGCAGTTAATCGAACAGCATTATCGTGAGCGTATGCCCTTCTTTAAGGAGATGGTTCGTCATATCGTTGTTACTGATCTGCTTACGCTTATGGCAGGCCTGGTGGTTATTCTGATTGCGGTGTCACTGGTTGCCGCCGGCGAACTGGATGCCGTTTACCTGCCACTTTTGGCACTGGCATCCATGGCTGCGTTTCTGCCGGTCATCGAGATATCGGATGCGGGTCGTCAACTGGCGGAAACCTTTGCCGCCACAAATCGCCTGATCCAGGTTCATGACAGTGAAACGGCGGTGCGTGATGAGGCCCGGCCTGGGAACAGCGAGCCTGATACCTTGCCGAAGGGCAGGGCGCTGGATATAGAATTCAGCGACGTGGTATTTCACTACGATGCGCAAAACGATGCGGCACTGAAACAGATCAATCTGAGTATTCCTGCAGGCAGTACACTGGCAATTGTGGGTGCTTCCGGAGCCGGCAAGAGCACCGTCGCGCACCTGCTACTGCGCTTCTGGGATCCGCAACAGGGTCGAATTCGAATTGCGGGCCACGATATTCGTCATTTAAACCTGGATCATCTGCGATTGCATGTCGCACTAGTGGCGCAGGATACCTATCTGTTCAATGACAGCCTGCGGGCCAATTTACTCATGGCGAGACCGCAAGCGGATGACTGCGATTTAATGCAGGCGCTGCAGCGTGCTGAATTGCTTGATTTTGTAAAACGTCTGCCCCAAGGTCTGGAGACCCGGGTCGGGGAACGAGGCTATGCGCTCTCCGGAGGGCAGCGCCAGCGAGTCTCGATTGCCAGGGCCTTCCTGCGTGATGCTCCGATCCTGGTGCTCGATGAAGCGACCTCCCATCTCGATGCTTTAAGCGAACAGGCCGTGCATCGCGCGTTAAAGGCGCTGATGCAAAATCGAACCACGCTGGTGATAGCCCACCGCCTTGCAACGGTGAGAGATGCCGATCAGATTATCGTCATGAGTAACGGTGAATTACTGGAACAGGGCACGCATGGCGAATTACTGGAAAATCGTTCGAGTTACGCACAGCTGCTGCAATATCAATTGACCGGCGCTGATGCGGTGCGGGAAAAGCTGGTTGGATGATAAGTTCGTCTCTTAGTCTGACGCTAATGGTCACTCCTTTTTGCTTCAGAACTACCCAATATCTACGTTTATCAACTACAAGCCATTGAAAAAAATCAAAGTCCGGCCCCGGGCGCTAATAAATTTAAATAGTTATGATTTATATACCGTCATAGTTGAATTTGATAATGTAGGAACTGCGAAGGGATCAGTTTGTCGTTTGTATAGACAAAGTTATTGATCTCATTTTCCATTTCGATTTATTGTTCGCGCCCACTGACACGACCAGCATTTTTATTTATATTTTTTAGCGAGATTGTGCAAAGTTTCGGCGGCTGGGGCAAATTGGTCGAGCTCTATATCAATTCTGAATTCCTGCACTACATAGTCATGAATGCGTATCACCGCATTCTCACCGCCAGCGAACTGGCTGGAAATCTGCATTGCCGGCTTGCCTTGCAAAACACAGGGTTTATCACAGTCCGCCAAGGATAGGGATGGTTGCCGGTCGACTTGAATATACCCGCGGGACAAGCTGGTTTGCCATTCGTGATCCAGCTTGAACTTATGGATATTGTTGCCATCGGAATAAAATCGTACGATCATCGCTCGAAAATCCGGGTGATATTTGTATATGAGTACCTGGTTCAGATTGCATTCGATATTTCCCGATTGCATGATATCAATACACCAGATTTCCCATTCGCCGAAGCCCTTAAACTCGACAAGCTTGTTTTTCTTATGTGTCTCTTCTTGTTGCGCCAATACGGCCGGATTACTGAGAAAAACTATTATCAGTAAGTTGAGTAGTCGCATAATCAGACTCACGAAATGACAGTGGACTCACTGGAGACTTTTAAACGGTTGAGAAGTTCCATAGATCCTGTGTATTTCTACTCATTGGTAAATTTAAACCAGGGAAGTTCTGTACAAGGAGAGATTGAAATTGCGTCCATTGGTTTTGTTGTGCAGACAGTTGTGGAACAGCTACAAAGGAGAACGGTGGTTATAGCCTGGTCGGTGCCACTGATCGCTGCTCTACCGGCAATCAGGAAACTCAATCAGAGGGAAACCCAAAATCTGAAAAAACGACTCCGAATCTGAATGCCCATTCATGCTGATCGAAGCGCTCCAGCGAAGGCCCGTAGCCATTTGAAAATTGGACCATTCCATGAAGTTCCACTCCGGGAAGTGGAAAAATTATGTCAGATTCAAAATATCCTCTATCCCAGTCTTTAAAGCCTCCTCCTTTTCTTACAGTTGCTCTCATTTTTAAATCCTCGCTGGGAGTAAACGATAAACTGAATTCTCCATATCCCGCAAAGCGTGTTATTTTTGAGTTATTTGAACTGACACTAAACGGGTACCAGATTTTCCAATCTACAATCCACTCATTTTTATCTGAAGTAGAAAAGTTTATACTCGCGACTTCTTCACCGAACGAAGCCCTTGATCTGATATAGAACCTGTCCCATCCTTGCGATTGATCTCCGTCGCGTCCATTTGATTCGTGTTCATAACCGATAAATAAACTTGAATTCGGGCTCATTGATGGCAAATGATAAAAAAGCTCAGGCCTATAATTAGTTTCGCGAAAAGGAGCTGATTCTTTACATATATCCCAAAACGATTCCTGAGTGTATGCAAAATAGATGGGAAATTTAGTATTTAAAAATTCATCTACATTGCCACCCTCCAGTCCCTTTGGTGCCTTTATTCGTTTTGCAAAGCTGAGTTGGAACTTAATGTCGCATTCTCCTCGACCTACAGACTCGTTGCTTTGTATTGAATCTTCACCGATAAGCAAATAGTTTGGATTGTAAGCAAGAGTTCCATTTTCGTCTTGACCCGCTGCGAGTAAAGGGATTAAAAACAGTAGAATAGAAACGGCAATATTCGTTATAGTTTTCATTGCACTCGTCCTTAAAGTTCTTTATTCACGTTTTGATTATTGCATTGATCAGCAATACTGGGAATGAGTAAAAAGTACTAGGATTTTTATATTATTTTCAATAAATGGATGGTGGCTTTAAGATTCTGACTGCGTATTTTTTGTGCAAATTGATTCAGCTGTCGGCTGACATTGCAAAGCTGACCCTGCATTTTGAGTGCTTGATTTATACGTGAGCCCCGAATGGGGAAAACCTGGCCAGACTCACTTATCAATAACGATGTCGAAAGCTGGAGAGCTACTTTGGTCATTTTTGAGTTCCGCTACTTGTAGCTCAAGTAGGTTCTGGGGTTAAGGGGTGTTGAAATCCCAAAAACAGATTTACGGGAGGCTTCCCTTGAGCGATAATTGAGTGAATAAATAAAGTTTAGTTTTGCAGTTCGATCCTGAGGCTTCCGGTTACCAATGCAGAGTCAATCACTATGGAAAAACGAGTTTCAAGAGATACAGAAGGTTATTTGCTTGACCCCGAAGACTGGAGTATCGGAGTTGCAAATCTGTTGGCCGACGAAGAGAATATACAGCTTAGCGAAATACACTGGATGATGATTGACTTTATTCGCAAGTATTATGACGAAACCCATATTTCCCCGGATGTTCGGCATTTAATAAAGTATCTGGCAATAGAGCTTGGATGTAAAAAAGAAGATGCAAAAAAATCGATTTTCAGTGCCTTTCCCTACGGATATGTAAAACAGGCTTGTAAAATTGCAGGAATGAGAAAGCCTCGTGCCTGGAGCACCGGGTAGAGCCATTACCAAAACGAACTATTCAATGTGAGTTCAACGACACGGCGGCACGGAACATCTTGTTCCCCGACATTAGGTGAAGGTCTGTTCAGCCTCAGTGAATTCCCGGCAGGCGCAGAGAATTTGAACAGGCTCTTAAAGCCCGCTTAAGACCAAGGCATCGAAGCATTAGCCGAGAGCCATACTATGAGTATTTTGTCTTAAAACTTTTTGTGAAAGCAGGGAATCGTCAATGTCAAGATAATGGGTGTGCCAAAACAGGACGGATTTACTGTGTATCACACCAATAGGTTTGAAACCGAATTTTTTATGCGCACTTATGGAGGCAGAGTTATCATTATCAATCCATGTAATTAGATATTTCTCGCCCTTTCTCCGTAAGTGTTTAAGCATGTAGTGATAATAGGCTTGAAAAAGCCCTTGCCGTCTTCTGGCAGGATCGACGTAAATTTTATAACTGTACACAACATCTTGGGGCAGGGGGCGATAATTTTTATATTGTAGATCCATCTGGTTTTGCATAAGCCAACCATAGCATACGGGTTTGTGATCTATTGATCCGATGATAACGGTATCGCCCTGTAGCAGTCGTTGGCGGGCAAAAGCCAAGTCAGATGAATCATAGTTCAGTGAGTAGTATTGAAGCTGTAGAATTTCAGAGTAAGAGCCGATCCTGAAATCGACATTCTGAGCGGGACGTATATCCGAAAAGCTTATATCATCCAGATCAATCGCAAAAACTGTTTTTACACGCCTGTGGTAGAGTTTTTTTTTGGCGATTCGGATGATTTTATGTGCGATTGATTCTTCTGAGTTCAAACTCGCCGCTTTCCAGTAATTCATTCAAGCCACAAGGTAACACAGAGATCGAATTAAACTGTCAACAGAGTGTAAAACCTGATAAATACGCGCCAAAAGTTAAAAATTTTTGTGACAGGTTCCACAACTCTATCCGTATTTGATATCTGCCTACTGAATATGCCCTGAGACATGTCTACGGGTTCACTCCACAACCAAGGTTACAATCTCCTCGAATAGAATGTCGTCGTCGTGATCAGGATTGTCCATGTCTCCCTGGCAGGTATATGCCACTTTGTATTCGCCGAAGGCAATAAAGTTGATCTGGAAAGAATATCCGGTTCCGTCGGTCTTTTGTGTCATTTCGGCGGTCACCAGGGGTTGAGAACCCGATCCACCCATATCGTCGGGTGATGGGTCCTGAGCTGAGTAAACATAGGCCATGGGTGAAGCGCATTCCACTGTATTTTGACGTTCCCATTCGCCTTTTAAGCGTTGTTTTTCAGGGTTCTCCAACTTGATCAGTCTGAGCGTCGGGCGAAGTTTGTACTGTTGCGCGGCGAGGCGCACGGATTTGCGCAGATCAAAATCGATCACAAAACGGTTATCGGCGTTAATCAGCGCGGTGAATCCACTGTTGAGTTTGAGTCCCGACTCATCGCCGCTGGGAATCTCAAGTGGAAATTGTTCTCCACTGTGCAGTTCTATGATACCGGGCGATTCATTGTTTAGAATAAGGCGAATCCACGGATATTTTCCGGGCATGACTTCAGCACCGTCCAGTAAATTGAATGTTTTACCATCGGTCAGGGTAAGTAAATCGATTTCCCGAGTGACCGGTGATTGGCAGGATTCGCTCGACTCAAGCAGTATCGTCTCATCCTCGTCGCTGCCCGTATCCTCGCAGAAATAGTAGCTTTGTATGCCGCCGTTGGGCAGTTTGAGTTCCATTCCCATAAATCGCACTATGACCTTGGAGGCGTGATCAACCGCTGCATCGGTTAAATCGATTGAAAGTTTGGTTGAAGAATCCGTTGAACTTCCGCACCCGACCAAAACCACGGCTACCAAAGATGCAGTAATTAAGCGTTGAATCGTGTATTTGAACATGCTGATTTCCGGTAAATAATTATCGAAAATATCGGCACATTTTCGGTGATCTGCAGTAAGTTAAACTTTTGTCAATCCTGGCGGGGACTTGAGGCAGATCGAAAAGTCACCGTTCGGGTGCATGTTGTGTGGCTCGAGGAGTCGCTGTAAAGCGTTACAAGTAGCGACTCCTCGGCGGTAGGTAGTTTCCTATTGGATAAATTTAAGGCGATTCGCGTCCGGGACCCAGCAAAGGACACAAAAAGTACTTGTCCTCGGAGTCCATTTCACCGTTCTCGTTAAGATCGATCCACCAGCGGCCACCCAGGTGTCCGGGTACGCCGGGACCGAATTCGGTTTCCAGACCGTTCATTCCCGTTCTCAGTTCTTGAAACCGTCCCTTCGCCGGTAGCGGATCCGCCACCACAATCGAATCAAAGTAGAGTCCTAAAGAGGTCACGAATATGACCGGACCTGTTCCGCGTCCTTTGGTTCTTTCGTTTGCGTTAGCGGACACTACAACGCCAGCCAACAATAAAACACAACAGAAAACAGTCAGATAGTAATTTCGTTTCATCGTGATATTCCCACAAGGTTATGGAGGCTTTATCATGGCAAAGCGATATCACGTAAATATCCCGGAATTATCACGAATTGATCACAAACCCTTGTCGGGGAGATTTGCTCTAATGTAGTTTCGACCGCAGAAACTAATGTTGCGGGGCATAAATCATTGTTAAACGTTGAATTTTGGCATTTTCCAGAATTTGCTGATTAGTTTTAAAAAAAAGAAAGACATGAAAATATAGCATCTGCGGCACTATTTAACATAATCTTTATTATGCGCAGTTTATCCGGATGGACGGACTACTAGGCGGTGGCTAATTGCTTGATGGAACAAACCGGACATTTCGGGTCCTTTTTCAGGCGGATTTCCTGCCATTGCATGGAGAGTCCATCGAGTAGCAATAAGCGCGACTCCAGCGATTCACCTATGTCCAAGAGTATTTTGACTGCTTCCATGGCCTGCACGGTTCCGATAACACCCACCACGGGTGCCAGAACGCCGGTTACGGCGCAGGTTTCCGCGGTTTCTCCACCGTCTTTATACAGACATCTGTAGCAGGGAGCCTCCGGTTTGTCGCCACGAAAGACGCTGACCTGGCCGTCAAACCGAATGGCGGCGCCGGATACCAGTGGCTTCCTGTGTCTCACGCAGGCTTCATTGACGGTAAAACGGGTAGGGAAGTTATCACTGCCTTCGATCACTATGTCTGCCGCGTTGACGGCTTCGGCCATATCGTTTTCGTCCAGCGCGTAATCGATGGTTTCAACATTAATGCCGGGATTGAGTTCCAGGCAGGCTTGTCTGGCGGAATGAGTTTTTAGCTGGCCGACACGATCCGTTGTGTGGGCAATTTGCCGTTGTAGATTTGAGAGTTCAACCTGATCGAAATCCGCCAATACCAGGTTTCCCACACCGGATGCCGCCATATACATGGCGATCGGTGAGCCGAGGCCACCCATGCCGATAATCAGCGCACGGCTGCGTAAAAGCTTTTCCTGACCTTCTGCGCCAACGTTCGGTAAATTGATATGCCGTCCATAACGGGACATTTGCTCTTTGTTCATTACATTCCGACCCAGAGAGATTATGATAATGGTGGTGAAACCTGTGATACCGGCATGCCGGATATGTTCCCTAGTAGTCCGTCCACTTGATAAGTTCGGGTTCAGAGCCGCAGAGCCGTTTCACAGCAAGGCGCTGCTCGCAGACAATGGTTGTTACCATTATCAAGAGCAGCAACGCCGCTGTGGGACGGCTCTGCAGCTCCCTTCGGGCGGGCCTGACTGCGCCCGTAGACTGCGTTGCTATTGCTCGACGTAGCCCAACTATGTCTTCGCAACAGCGCCTTGCTGCGAACGCAGTCAGGCCCGCTGAACCCGTACTTATCAAGTGGACGGACTACTAGCAGTGAGTACTGCTATTTAAACAGGGCATAACTTACAGTCATTTTGCTGTCTTTACCGGGAAAAATCAAAGTCACCCATGAATTTACTCGCTCATGCTTATTTAGGGTTTGGACAGGCTGAACTGGTGGTAGGGCAGATTGCCGGGGATTTTGTCAAGGGACGTATTGATTCGGGTTTGCCTGAATTGATCAGGCAGGGTATTCGGATGCACCGGCAATTGGATAGGTGGACTGATCAAAACCGGATCTTTCGGCGCAGTTGCTCCCGTATCCCCAAAACGCGCAGAAGAGTGGCCGGAATCATGATAGATTTACTCTATGACCATAGCCTTGCCCGGCACTGGTCATATTACAGTGATGAAGAATTGCACAAATATGCACAATTTGTGTATACAGAATTACACAGGTTTCACCCCAGCCTGCCTTCCGGAATGCAGGTGTTTATTCATCGAATTCCTGAAATCGGTTTGCTGGAAACTTATCAGGACTGGGCCGGAATAGAACGTGCTGTGAGATATATTGCCAAACGTCTGAGCAGAGCGGATTTAGTAGATGGGATTTTACCGGAGATGGCCGAAATTGTGCCTGAAATAGATAAAGACTTCGTGGAGTTTTTCCCACAGGCAATCGAAAAATCACTGCAGCTGGCTCCTGCACTTCACGATTTTTCGACAGAAGCAGAACCAAAAATACAGAGGTAGGATTCAGATGATGGATATTAAAGAAGCGGAAAATATGGAGGCGAAAACATCGCAAGTCGTGCCGATTGCCGAAGGGCATGGCGAAGTCACGGACCCCGGCGATGGTATGGATTCCATGTCGCTGGAGTCTGATCAGCTTTATGCCAATCGTGAGCTGAGCTTTCTTGCTTTTAACAAACGCGTGCTGGAACTAGCCGAGGATGAGACCATCCCTCTGCTGGAGCAGTTGCGGTATCTTTGTATTTCATCCAGCAATCTGGATGAGTTTTATGAGGTGCGGGTAGCCGGAGTTAAACAGCAGCTTGCGGGCGGGGTAACCTCGATCGGTGTCGACGGTATTTCTCCCCAGCAGCAGCTGAATCTGATCAGTGAAACTGCGCATAAACTTGTCAAAAAGCAATACATTGTCTTTAATGATCATCTCCTGCCGGCATTGGCCGACCAGGGGGTTGTCTTCCTGCGCCGAGGAGACTGGGATGAAAAACTCAGCGACTGGGTGGAAGATTATTTTGACTCGGAAATTCTCCCGGTTCTGAGTCCACTCGCCCTGGATCCGGCGCATCCCTTTCCGAATTTAACCAATAAGAGCCTCAATTTTATTATTAATCTGGAAGGCGCGGACGCTTTTGGCCGGAATATCCATTATGCATTGTTGCGCGCTCCGCGATCGCTTCCGAGAGTCATTCCCGTACCTGAGGATGTTTGCGGGTATCCGCACGGATTTGTATTTCTCTCGTCAATAGTTCATTCGCAAATGGCGTCCTTGTTTCCCGGCATGAAACCGACCGGCGTTTTTCAGTTCCGTGTCACCCGCAACAGTGATTTATACGTATCCGAAGAAGAATCGGCGAATTTACGGGGCGCGCTTGAAGAGGAACTGCTATACCGCAACTATGGCCAGGCGGTTCGATTGGAGGTCGCGGATAATTGCCCGAGAAAAACTCTGCGTTTCCTGCTGACCCAATTCGGATTGAGCGAAGAAGATCTATTTAAGGTCAACGGCGCAGTAAACCTTAATCGCCTTTTCAGCATTCCTGATCTGATTGATCGCCCGGATCTGAAATTCAATTACTTTACACCTTACGTTGCTCCGGCTTTTGAAAGAGAGGTCGATGTCTTCGATCAGATCAGTCGCAATAACAGCCTGGTTTATCATCACCCCTATGAGGCCTATTTACCGGTGGTGGAACTGATTCGCCAAGCGGCACGTGATCCGGATGTGCTGGCGATAAAACAGACCCTGTACCGAACCGGTACCGAGTCCGTATTCGTCCAACATCTGATGGAAGCGGCGCGGGCAGGCAAGGATGTTACCGTGATTATCGAACTCAGGGCGAGGTTCGACGAGGAAGCAAATATCGAACTGGCTGCCCGGCTGGAGGAAGCGGGCATACAGGTTGTTTATGGAGTCGTGGGTTTTAAAACCCACGCAAAGATGATTCTTATCGTGAGGCGGGAAAAGGGGAAACTTGTCCGCTACGCTCATTGCGGAACGGGAAATTACCATACCAAAACTGCGCGCCTGTACACGGATATCAGTCTCTTGACTGTAGACAAGCAGACAACCAAAGACATTCAAAAGGTGTTTATGCAGTTGTCCGGATTGGGCAAAGCACTCAATCAGAAAAAAATATTACAAGCGCCTTTTACCTTGCATTCCGGCCTGATGGAAGCGATAGCAAGAGAAATTTTCCTCGCTCGTGAAGGTCGGCCGGCCCATATTATGGCGCGGATGAACTCCTTGGTTGAGCCGAAAATTGTCAATGCGCTTTATGAAGCCTCCGCGGCCGGGGTGAAAATCGATCTGGTGGTTAGAGGCATCTGTGTGTTGAAACCGGGAGTCAAAGGTTTATCGGAGAATATTCGAGTCGTTTCCATCCTTGGCCGGTTCCTTGAGCATTCAAGAATATTTCATTTCGCCAATGACGGAAAACCTGTGACCTACATCAGCAGCGCGGACTGGATGCCGAGAAACTTCTTTACCAGGGTCGAAGTTGCAGTGCCGTTGGATGGGGAAAATGCTGACAGGGTGAGAGAAGAAACCCTGGAGGCTTATGTCAAGGACAATACCTACTCCTGGACGTTGCAGCCGGACGGTAAATATGTCCGCAACAGCGCCGACGATCAACCGCCGTTCAGTGCGCAAAAATGGCTTGTGGACAGCATTGGTAAAAATCAAGGCGGTGTTTAGCGTGTATGCTTATCGCTTGCAGGGCAATTAAATTGTAGAAGCCGGCCCTGCCGGCGAAGGTTTCAATGAAAATTCCGCACGGGCGCTTCCAAAGAACCAAGCATCCAGCTTAAATCGTAAACATGGCGCGCCACCAGATGCACCACTTCCTGCTCGCGCTGGGTGATTCCACTGATGGCAACCAGCTGACTGCCGAGTACCTGTTTACGGTAGCGTTCTATAACCTTTTGCCAGAGAATCGCATTCATGACGCCGGTTTCATCCTCAAGGGTCATGAATAAAACACCGTTTGCAGTTTTGGGACGCTGGCGTACACGCACCAGGCCGGCCAGTTTTGCCGGTTTGCCGTTCGGCACCTGCTGCCAGTCGGCGGCGCTGATCAATCCCCGACGGCTAAGATTACGACGCAACAGGCTTAGCGGATGTCTGCCGAGGGTCAGGCCTATGCTCTGGTAGTCAGCGCTGATATCCTCCGCTTCGCTGGGTTGCGGCAAACTGACCGCTTCCTCTCCGACAGAGGCATTTTCCAGCAGAGCGGGCATGCGTTCTACCCCGAGTAAATCCCATTGTGCCCTGTAGCGGTCGGGGCTCAGGGCCGAAAGCGCACCCGCTCTTGCCAGTGCCTGCTGATCGCTGAGGTCTATTGCACTGCGCAGGACCAGATCGGCGGTATTCAAAAAAGGGGCATGTTTGCGTTGTTCCAGCAACTTGTCCGCTCCCTTGCGGGACAGACCTTTTACCAACCGCAGGCCGAGACGCACGGTGTTATTGCCCGTCGTCGAGGTAATCAATCGATGATCCCAGTCGCTTTGCTGTATATCGATCGGCAATACCTCAACCCCGTGACGCTGTGCATCCTGCACCAGATCCGAGGGGGCATAAAATCCAAGCGGCTGGCTGTTCAGCATGGCGCAGAGAAAAGCGGCCGGTTCATGGCATTTGAGCCAGGCCGAGATATAGACCAACTGGGCAAAGCTGGCGGAGTGCGACTCCGGGAATCCGTATTCACCAAAGCCCTCAATCTGGCGGAACACGGCTTCGGCGAACTCATTGTCGTAGCCGTTGTTTTTCATGCCGTCGATCAGTTTGCGGCGGAACTTGCTGACGCTGCCGACCCGCCGCCAGGCCGCCATGGAACGGCGCAGGCTGTCGGCTTCACCGGCGCTGAATCCGGCTGCGACCATGGCGATTTCCATCACCTGTTCCTGAAAGACCGGCACTCCCAGCGTGCGTTTGAGTACGTGCTCTAATTCATCGCTGGGGTAGCGCACCTCTTGCGGATTCTGGCGCCGTTTCAGATAAGGGTTCACCATCCCGCCCTGAATCGGACCGGGACGCACTATAGCGACTTCGATCACCAGATCGTAGAAATTCTGTGGTCTCAGGCGGGGTAACATTGACATCTGCGCCCGCGATTCGACCTGGAATACGCCAATGGTGTCGGCGCGGCTGATCATATCGTAGGTAGCTTTATCATCGCCGGGAATATCGCTTATGGTCATATCCTTGCCATATTGCCCGCAGAGCAGATGCAGGCACTTACGAATAGCGGTCAACATGCCGAGTGCCAGCACATCCACCTTCAAAAGGCCAAGCTCTTCCAGATCGTCCTTATCCCACTGGATCACGGTTCTGTCCTGCATGGTCGCATTTTCCACCGGTACCAGGGTCGACAGGGGACGATGCGAGATTACAAAGCCGCCGACGTGTTGCGAGAGATGGCGCGGGAAACCGACCAATTGTCCGATCAGCCAACCGAACTGGCGTATCAGATGGCTGTTGGGATCTAAGCCCATTTCTACAAGCTTGGATACAATCATATCCTGCCCGTCCCACCAGGCAATGGATTTACTCAGCAGATCAATCTGCTCGGCCTGCAGGCCGAGCACTTTGCCGAGTTCCCGTATGGCACTGCGCCAGCGGTAGGTCACAACCGTCGCCGCCAGTGCCGCCCGCTCCCGTCCGTAACGCCGGTAGATGTATTGAATCACTTCCTCGCGCCGCTCGTGCTCAAAGTCCATGTCTATATCCGGCGGTTCGTTACGCTCTTTTGAAATGAAGCGTTCGAACAGCATATTCATCTGTGCCGGATTGACTTCGGTGATACCCAGACAATAACAGACCGCGGAATTGGCCGCGGAACCGCGTCCCTGGCAAAGAATGTTCTGTTCTCTGGCAAAGCGTGCCAGATCGTAAACGGTGAGAAAATAGTGTTCATAACCAAGCTCACGGATCAGCGCCAGTTCGGCGTTGATCTGTTGTTCGACCTCTTTACTCACGCCGCCCGGCCAGCGCCAGCGTTTACCGTCTTCGGTCAGTTTTCGCAGCCATTTCATTGGGCTTGTATTATCGGGCACGAGTTCGGACGGGTAGCGGTAGTTCAGTTCGCTGAGTTTGAATGTGCAGCGATTGACGATACGCACACTGTTGCCCAACAGTTCGGCCGGGTAAATTCTCTGCAACTCTTGTCGCCGGCGCAGATGTCTTTGGCTGTTGGGAAATAAAAGCCGGCCGGCATCACTGAGTTTGCAGCCAAGGCGGATGCAGGTCAGTACATCCTGTAATGCGCGGCGATAAGGTTGATGCATATGGACATCGCCGGCAGCAACCAGGGGCAGGGCAAATCGTTCCGAAATTGCCCGCAGCCAACGCAGGTGGTTTTGATCAGATTGACTGTAGTGCAGTTCTGCGGCCAGCCAGGTATTGGAAAAAGCGTCCGTGAACCATTCGAAAATATGATCGAGTTCTTCTCGTTGATCCGGGTAGAACGGGGGGACAAGCAATAATTCGCAATCATCCAATGCCGAGCGGCTGATCATCGTTCGGTCGGTTCGGTAACTGCCTTTTTCAGCCCGTCGACGCGCCTGTGTAATCAGGGCGCATATACCGGAATAAGCGGTAAAATTGCGTGCCAGGGTCACTAACCGGAATCCCCGCTCCAGTGCAAACTCACTGCCGATAATTAAATGAAGATCAAGCTCCCGGGCCTTGCCCCAGGCTCGCACCACACCCGCCATGGAACATTCATCGGTGATGGCCAGTGCCCGGTAACCCAGTTGCGCAGCCGTTTCTACCAGCTCTTCGGGATAAGAGGCGCCACGCAGAAAACTGAAATTGGATACACAGTGCAGCTCGGCATAATCGGTCATTGAGTGGGACTTGCCTGGCATATTATCCGCCCTAGGCAAAAATCCCGTGAATAAAGAATTTGTCCTTCTCGTCACCACGGCCTATGGCCCGAAATACCCAGTACAGAGCGCTGTTTTTCGCATCGCGGGCAATAAAATAGTCGCGCCGGATATCCTGACCGCTTATCCATCCGTTCTCTATGCGTTCGGCACCGCTGAGAATATGCAGCTCCGGTGCCGGATTCGGCTTTTTTAATAACCAAAGCGGGCGCAGGGGCCAGTGTGCATTGTCGTCTCCGGACCTTGCCGGGCCGGTTTGCCATGCGCGCTCGGGCAGATGCTCATCGCATGTGCTGAGCGTGTAAATATCTTTTTTGTCCAGCCGGGTGTACAGAGTATCGAGCAATTGATGGAAACTGCCTTCCCCGGGACCGTATTTGCTTAATAAATCAGCGGTGAGATAATGCATCTGCGCCATATGCACTGCCCGAAGACCGATTTTGATAATGGGCGCCGGAAGCGGCGTCTGCCGAAGGCGTTCCCGGCAAATCCGCAGCATATGCTGCTGGGACTGAACCGGTTCGGCAAAATGTACCCGGACAGATGTACTTGGCTGCTGGTAATGATCCAGACGGATAAGCAGCGTATTGACGCCCAGATCACGGCCGCGCAGAAAACCGTAGAGCGCTGTGATCAGGCGATTCAGGGTAAACTGCAGAACGTCGATCAGATCGGTTTCAAGCGGCAGATCCAGTACCTGACTGAAACTTTCCCGGGCAGGCAGTAACGCTTTGGGATCGGGCACTTGGCCCAAGAGTTTACAGAGGTAGGAGCCGGTGTTTTTACCCATTCGCCGGTTCAGAGAGGATACAGGCAGTTCAAATATTTGTCCGCAGCGGCGAATACCGGATTGAGACAGGGCATCGAGGGCAGATGCGTCAAGCTTCAGAAACTCGATGGGGATATCGGATATTGACGCTCTGATGTGACAGGCCTGCCATATAATCTGATTCGATCCGGCACGGGCGAGTAACACTGCTGCAGCCGGTGTGGGAGCGACTCCGGTCTGGAAATGAAAACCCTGCGCCTGCAGATCAAGACAGAGTTTTTTTTTCAAGACTTTAAGATTGCCGTACAGCTTCAGGCTGGCGCCCACTTCAAGCAGCAACACTTGCCGCTCTTCGGGGCATACGGATGATGAATACTGCAAGGCCCACTGTCCGAGGTTTTCAAGAATCCGCCGCTGTTGCGACTCATCATATTCCAAGGCCTGCAGATCCGGCTGCAGCATATAGGCAGTGTTCAGTGGCATATTCGGTATAATACCTGACTCTCCGGCGGTGGAGTTGCATTGTTGAACGAGCCGTCGGGATCCTTCATGATGGACGATGACAATCGCTTTTGCATTGCCTGAGTTATCGAAGAGACCGTCGATCAGCAGTTGTGGGAAATACAGCGCCAGCCAAAGCATGAATCTTACCCTATGCCATCAGGGTGATTTGAATCCTGTTGCCTGACTCTTAAAAAGTGTTGATGATCGATTACGACAGAACGGGGTTTCCCGCTGCGGCGGGATTTAATGATATCCAGCCGCATGTCATTCTCCTGCTGCTGCAGAATTATCCGCAGTGCCGCCGCAGAGTGACCGCCCGCCTCCGACGGTGGACGGTAAGATACAGCCCAGCAATCACCGGCCTCGGCAGCCAGTTGCAGCCGGCGCTGCTGGCGGTGAGTGGTTTTATCAGCCCAGAAAATCACCATGCTGAAAAGGCTGGATCGCAGCAGTTGTTCCGCGGCCCAGAGTGTTTCCCGGCCGGCTTCGGCCACCAAGAGGCGCTCAAGGCGAATACCGGCATTGATCAGTGCAGGGGCGTAAGCAGTACAGGGAGGGCTGATCAATGCGGCCCATCGATTGTTTTGCGTGGCCCGGGCCAATGCGGGTAACAAAAGACTGAATTCGCCCATACCTTTGTTCTGAGGCATCAGCTCCGTCAGAGTGCCGAGCGGCCAGCCTGATCCGGGCAAGGCCCGATCCAGTTCATGAAAACCGCTCGCCAGTGTCCGCAGACCGGCAGGGTGTTGATTTCCCTGCCAAAGATCACAGCGGCTGTGCAGCAGGCTGCGTAATAGAGGTTTCATATCGCTTCCTGCCGGCGGCAGGGTTTAGGTGTCAAGGGAGATTAAATGTACTCTAAATGTTCTCTTTCGGTCAAGTATCACCGGTAGATTTTTGTAAGTCCCTGAAAGCGTTTATCCGGAGTTTCCTTAATACTTTTGTCTGTCAGGATTTGAAGGAAATAATGCTAGTATCTTAGAGTCATGCACCAAGGAGCTGTCAGAAAAATGAAAAGCGTTTTTGTATTCAGTTTATTATTAATAGCCATAATCATACCCGGCATTTCAGTTGCGCAGGGCGACAATCCGGGTACCGCCTGTCGTGAAGCGGCAAAACTCTTTGATGAGAACGATATAGAGGCGGCGCTTGAGGAAGCGCGTTGGTGTGTCGAGGGTTTGCAGCAAATCAAACAGCAACAGACAGCAAAAATCTTCCCGGACGAGATCAATGGTTTCAAGGGCGGCGAAATCGAGCAGCAAAGCGCCATGGGTATGAACATGCTCGAACGCAGTTATACGCGGGGAAGGGAGGCCATAGACGTTAATTTTACCGGCGGCGGTGCTGGCGGCGGTCTGGCCGCTATCGCTCGTATGGGGATGGCAATGGGCAGTGGTGCCGGCAAAAAAATGCGCATTCAACGACAGGTTGTTCTGGATATGAGTGAAGGGGATAAGGCTGAATTTACGGCAACGCTCAAAAATGGCGGCGTACTGAATATTTCCTCACACAGTGCAAAATATGATGATGTATTGGAGTTTATAAAAGCCTTTCCGCTTGGGGATCTTGACAAGGCAACCGCAAATTGAATATTGGCCTTGTTCACTATCCGAAGATTACCGCTCTTGTCTCCTTCAAGGGCGGTAACACCTCTCTTCACATCGAGTTTCCTGCGCATTCATATAAGGCATTGGCAGCGAATAAAGGCACTCTTGTATTTTATAAAGAATTATCACCTGGATCCAAGATACATCAGGCTCTTACAAGAAATTGACGCCGGGGCTCAGTAATCTGGCTCTATTAAGCAATCAATATTGGTACTTATAAATAAGCACGTTTTCGTTAAATTAGCTTTTATTCTGAAAAAGATCTGTTCAGCAGATTTAAATACTAATAAACACAGGGAGTTATGCGGATACGCATGACATGGGTGAATCCAAACAAGCAATTTATGCTTGATATCACTTTGATCTTCGAACTGGCCCGAGAGATTACTATGTCCAATAAAATTTTGGTTGGAATTGACGGTAGCCCAGGCAGCCTGCGTGCTGCGGAGTGTGCTGCCAATCAGGCAAAGCTCAGCAACGCCCAACTCATTGTTGCCTATATCATTGAATGGTCGCCCTACAGTTTCAACACGCCTGAAGAAAACGAAACACGACACAAGAGAAGAGAGCAGGAGATTAAGCAGGCTCAGGATAAAGTGCTTGATCCCTTGCTGGAATCTTTGCGCGAGTCGGGTACGGAGGTCTCCGGACTGGTCCACCATGGAAAACCCGCAGATCTGATCAATGATCTGGCGGCCGAACATGAAGTTTCACAGGTTTATGTCGGGCGCGTGGGTGAATCCGGATTGAAGACACTGATTTTCGGAAGTGTGGCCAGCAATCTCGTACAGACTTCCAAAGTGCCTGTTACTGTAGTCCCGTAGAGATTAAGCACTGTCCCAGTCACCATCAACGAAGGAGTAGCGCCGAATGAATTCACCGCTGACGAAATATTTTATTCTAATCTTCATCCTTTATGTTTTTGGGCTTTCAACGGGTTTTTCACAGACACAGGAAGAGTTATCCCCCACCGAAGCCTGGATTAGCGGCATAGAAAATGTTTCCCAGGGCTACAGCGGTTGGGTGCAGGGAATTACCCCCCCGGAGGTAAGACCTGAAGATGAGACAGGAATAGACGCAACGATTAACGCGGTGACCGCACCTATAGCGGCGCTGGTCGGGAAAATCGTTTTTTTCAAAATCCCGGTATTCGGCGCACAGCTCCCCCTGGTTGTATTATGGCTGGTTATAGGTGCTGTGTTTTTTACCATCTATATGGGATTTATCAATATCCGCGGATTCAAGCACGCCATTGAGCTGGTTCGTGGAGACTACGCCGATCCCAACAGCCATGGTGAAGTTTCACACTTTCAGGCTTTGGCCACCGCCGTTTCCGGGACTGTCGGCATAGGTAATATCGGCGGGGTTGCAGTAGCCGTTACCGTGGGTGGCGCAGGCGCTACTTTCTGGTTAATCGTGGCCGGTTTACTGGGAATGTCCACCAAGTTTGTTGAATGTACCCTGGGCGTGAAATACCGGCACGAGTTTGACGATGGACACGTCTCCGGTGGTCCGATGTATTATCTGAGAAAAGGCTTCTCCGACAGAGGAATGGAGGGGTTCGGAAAATTTATGGGAACATTCTATGCCGTAGGTATATTTATCGGAGCGCTGGGAATAGGGAATATGTTTCAATCCAACCAGGCCTATGTTCAGCTTAACAATGTTTCCGGAGGCGCGCTGGACGGGTTGGGGTGGCTGGTAGGTTTGATTATGGCGGCTGTTGTATTTATGGTGATTATTGGCGGCATCAAATCCATCGCACGGGTTACTGAGAAAATTGTCCCCTTTATGGCTGTTTTTTATTGCTTCTTCGCCATTGTGGTTATATTGATGAATATTACGTCCATTCCACAGGCCATAGCCAATATCTTTTCGGGCGCCTTTACCGGGGAAGGAGTCGCGGGGGGAGCGTTGGGAGCGATGATTATCGGTTTCCAACGGGCTGTATTTTCCAATGAAGCAGGAATAGGTTCGGCATCGATTGCACACTCAGCGGTCAAGACGAATGAGCCCGTGACCGAGGGGTTTGTTTCGCTATTGGAGCCGTTTATCGATACTATAGTGATCTGTACTATTA
Organism: Granulosicoccaceae bacterium; assembly: GCA_965222695.1. Taxonomy (GTDB): domain Bacteria; phylum Pseudomonadota; class Gammaproteobacteria; order Granulosicoccales; family Granulosicoccaceae; genus UBA7957. The sequence continues at coordinate 640,124 of OZ244967.1, forward strand.
CCGCTTTGGTAATAGGAACGGCCTATGTTGCAGATCCGAATTTCGCCGGAGACGCGCAAGGCGTGGCCATGACGTCAGCCGCATTTGAGCGGAAGTTCTCCTGGTTCCCGATCCCACTGGCATTCGCCGCTGTATTATTCGCTTTCTCTACCATGATTTCCTGGTCCTACTACGGGCTGAAAGGCTGGTCGTATCTGTTCGGGGAAAGCAATAAAAGCCAGATTAACTACAAGATTATATTCTGTGCGTTTGTTGCACTGGGTTGCGTTGTCCAGCTTGGCCCCATCCTGGATATTTCGGATGCATTGGTCTTTCTGATATGCGTACCGAATATTCTCGGTTTGTATTTCCTGGCCCCGGTAGTCAAGCGGGAACTGGACTCCTACTGGGCAAGGGTCAACAGCGGGGAAATCAGAAACTTCAGAAAGGAGAAACTGAACTGAAGTGCTAACAGGCCCTAACTTGCCGGATGGTACCCCTTGCTGCAAGGGGCACCATCCCTGTCATTCGCACCTAAGTAGTCCGTCCACTTGATAAGTTCGGGTTCAGCGGGCCTGACTGCGTTCGCAGCAAGGCGCTGTTGCGAAGACATAGTTGGGCTACGCCGAGCAATACTAGTTTCCAATTCGTATATCATCAATTGAATAAGAACTTGACCCGTCCACTGAAGTGATTCTGGCTTCGACAATATCCCAGGCCCAGTCGCCCAGATTCCAGTAATTGGGGTCAAGATGGTTCCAGCACAACCATACTCCCGGATCGGCACCGGCGGCTTCCGAAGTTACCCATTCACCGGGATCGGTTTCCTGATTCTTTTTGTAGCAAAGCCTGACCGGAGTGTTGCCGACAATTCGGATCCGTTCGAGAACGAAAGGCTGAAAGTGATCGCCGTCTTCAACCCTGATCCGCAGCCATTCGTCTCCCCAGTGGGAGGAAGCATAAGTTCTGGGTTCGGTGGGAATATCGACAAATTCACACGAACCATCACCGTTTATCCGGCTTGGGTAGAATTGTTCATTATCAGCGCAAAATTCCACATCCGGGTCGGCAAACCCGAGATGAAAATGGCCGTATTTCTTCGGCCTGATATCCACAAAGTTGCTTCCGCAGCGCTCGAACCAGGGAACATTGACGCGGTCACCCCACAGGCTGGGTTCGGAGAATGCCAGGGCTTGTTCGTCGTTAAAATCAACATCGCACTGGGTGGAATAATAGGGTTTGTTTTCGGTTTGATAGCCGTCAACAGCGTCCCGGCCGGTAGTCGGGTTTTCACCTCGACCCTGTACCCTTGGAGCATCCGGTTTACTGGCGATATCAATCTTTTGCGTATGGGTGTATTGTTTTTCCACCACAAGTCTGTCCGCGTACAGGGCAGGGGACTGTGCCACAATTGTAGAACTCAACAGGCATATGGACAATGCTGGTTTTAAAGTATTCATCGAACTGTCTCTGGGATCTTGTTTGCGGGATTTAAGTATCGCGCCTATGCTCGGTGTCCTGCCGTGAAATTCGCACAGTAACTGTGTGAAATAGTACTCCTTTGAGCAAGATAGGAAGTCGAGTCCGGCGAGTCCGGGTAGGTTTTAGAAAAACGGTTTGAAGTGATTAAAGTGTCTGGCCCGGGAGAGCAGGCCAGACTAGGACGCAAGATTTACGTAGTCATAGGGAATAAATGACTACAAGAGATTTAACGGCAGTGAAAATAAAAGCTGGTGCAAAAGTTACATTTGAAACAATTCATTGTATTTTGGACCGATCGGTATAGGCAATTACCGGTAAAGACCAATCATTCCAAAACTGTGTTATTTGCCCGAGATTGGCTTTTCTCCAGATCGGACAGTATCCGATAAAACGCATTGCTTTGTTGCACCAGCCTTTCAGGTTGATCCAGCAGAGTCGGTTTGTTTCTATCATTGCTGTATATAGTATTTAATACAATATCGTTTATTACGGCGAGCAAAAAGCTGCGGATTTCTTTATTGAAAATATCGCCATGGCCGTTCATAACGCGCTTACCGGTTTTGATAAAGTATAAGGGGTAATGTCCGGGTAGAGGGCCGATATAGGGTTGTCCGGATAAACTGGTCCAGCCTTTCGGTATGCATTGTGCCGGAACCTCTTTACAGCTTTTATAGACGAACGTAGGGCCTTGCTCGGAATCGACAAACTCAAGTCTGTGTGTAAGATAGGGAGCAAAATTGCCTACCGTGGTCGTATCCAGATATTCTTCCTTTAATACAGGAATTACATTATCGCCTTCATCGCCGGTGTTTCTCCGGTCAAAATAATGGCTGCGTTGCAGATCCAACTGTTTCCAGGTGAGTGATGTACCCAGGTGTTGTCCGAGCGGAAAAAAGATATGAGTCGCCCAATCACTGTCGGTGCTGATCGAAATAAATATCGGCCGCTGGTCCACTTTATACTTATCCTTTATCGCTGCTTCCACCAGATGCAAAGACTGGTTCGCTTCAATTGCCGGGTTCAATACCACGATAGCATCGGCGATATTTGCAGCGTAATTATTCTCGGTTCTGTAGATGACTCTTTCCGCCAATACCTCCGAGAGAGAACTCAAAACGATAGCACCGCCGAAGCTGTGACCAAATATTGACAATACATCTCTGGCCTTCGGCTGAGTGATTTTGCTCAGTTCCAGCAGCAGTTGAGTAATACCGCCCCGGCCAATCTCTTCGGCCACCGATTTTCTGTCCCAAAATGTCAGCTGCTGTATACCGGGGATAAGTGAACTGGCGCCACGCCAACCGATATAGAGTCCGACCAGCTTCCGGCCGCTGAGGATTGAGCGCCCCCGGTGTTTATTTCCAGCAATGATTTCAAGCGTCTTCTTGAAGTCCCTCAGGTTTTCATTATCCTCATGAGCGTTATTTTTCCAGCCATGAACAAAGGTCAGTACAACGACTCCCTGCTTTTCCGAATGATTCCTGATTTTGTTTAAGATTTTGGTGATATAGCGGTCATTGAATGCATTGCCGCGCTCGCTGTACTCGGCAAAGGCGAGGTCATAATTCGGGTACTCCTGGTAATAGCTCTGTGTACAGCTTTCCGATCGAATCCCTTCCATACAGTTCTGAGGCGTCCAGTCCAACGGGTGGTATGGGGCGTTTCGGGCGCAGGCGCTTATCAATACAATCGTGGAAATCAGTAGCAGGGAAGATAAATTTCTGTTCATGAGTTCACTCTTCGATCTTGAGAGATATTTGAGGATATTGAATTCCATGAATATTTCAGTTCAGATTACATTGAATCAAGAACGAGATTCAATAATTAAAAAGTGATAGCTATAATAAGCACAGAATATTAATTATATTTACAAGTCAGTATGAAAATTTGTCGGTAATCCGGTATTTCGATAGAGCGAGAACCGCAATAAAAAATCCATTGGATGCATAAAGGATTTTTAATATCTTCTTTCTCAAAAAGAGAATAAATATGGAAAAAGTTTAAACAAAAGTGTTAGTGCTTTTGTATCTGAAGTATTATTTAATAACAGTGCACCGTTGATGGAATAATAAAAGCAGGGCGCGGTTGGGCTATTCCGATGGTCTCTTCGTTTATTTGCCTCAGGATCCCTGTTTAGCCGTAACACTTATTCGAATTGTTTTCCTGTGCGGTACTGAAGTTATCAATATTACGCTTTCCTATCTGCGAAGCGTCTTAATTCCAAACCGGAATCGGGTGTATGGATGTGAATAAGGAATCAACCGACGACAGTAAGATTCCCGTTTTACAGCGGATATTCAAGGAAATCAGTAAAGCCTGGGAAATCATCGTCTATGTCAGATTCAGCCTGGTCGTGGTATTGATTGCAGGCTATGCGTTGTATGCGAATGATCAGGTAAAGGACTTATTGGCGGGTTTGGAAAACAGTATTGTTCATCAGATTTTATTTTTTATAGCGGTAATCTGGTGGACAATGCAAGGTTGGGGATGGGCAAGATATATACTGAACGGGGCCTACGGCTTTGATACCAATCGTACCGTCAATGAACGGTCGGCGGATCTTAGCGGCAAATCCTGGTTTTTAATTAACAATTTACCCCGGATTATCGGTATAGGGGCGATAGTTATCGCAACCATCTCCGTCTATCTCGCTAAAGCGCCTTTTTATTTAATGATTCTTTTGCCAGTGGCCGGTGTGGCTGTCTATTGGTTTTTTCAAAAACGGCGCAAACTCTTAGGATCCCGTCTCAGAATGCTGGCATCGCAGCCGCCTTCCCGATTTAAAAATTTTACCCTGTCGGTTGTAGTGATTTTGTTTCTTTGTGCATATTGGTTTCCGGTGCCTATGGGAGGTTTTCTGGGTGCGGGCGCAGTGGCCTTTTTCGGACTCGGCAGCATTGTGCCTATAGGTTCGATGTTGGTTGACATAACCCGCCGTAAGGGAATTCCGGTATTGACCCTGCTGATCCTGTTCGCGATCTTTTTCAGTTATTTTAACGATAATCACAAGATAAGAGATTTGGAATCTGCTTCCGATCGTCCGCCACTGTCTATGATGGATGCTCTGGAACAGTGGAAATCCCAATTCAGTTCGGAAGAGCGAAATTCGCCGATGGTATTGATCAATACGGCGGGCGGCGGACTCAGGGCGGCCTATTGGACGGGCGTGGTACTGGGTTCACTGGAAGATGCGATGCCAGGGTTCCATCGGTATATCTTTGCGATTTCCGGGGTATCCGGCGGTTCTGTGGGCTCAGTGTTTTATAACGCCGCCTTAATCAATGCCATGCACGCAAAAGCGGGGGAAAAGAATCGGGGTCGGTTTTCAACATCCTTACTTGCTGCAATCGGTAAGGATTACCTGGCGCCAACAGTTGCGGGCATGCTGTACCCGGATCTGCTGCAACGTTTCTTGCCCTATCCGTTTCTACCCGACAGAGCCGCGGCTTTGGAGAAGGGTTTTGAATCCGGATTTTCCCGCGAATATCCCGATCAGCCCGAGGGGTGCGGTTTAAAGGATAACTTCAGATCACATTGGAGTGATCAATGTATCAAAGTCAAAGACCAAAAGAACTGGTTGCCTTTATTGTTTATCAATGGCACTTATGAAGAAACGGGTCGCCGTATCATAACCTCTCCTGTACATATCGAAAATCGGGCCTTTCTTGACAGTCATGATTTTTTCGAGCTAAACGGGCGGCGCGAAATCCGAGCCAGTACCGCGGCGCATAATAGTGCGCGATTTACCTATATCTCGCCGGCGGGCACGTTTCAGAGCGGTAAAACTTCCGACTCCGGTGCAGGTAAAGGCCATATCATCGATGGCGGATACTTCGAAAATTTCGGCGCTGAGACCTTGAGAGACATTCTATCCTGGCTGAAGAATCATAGAGAACAACTGGGTGACAGGGAGTTGATGATTATTTCTATCAGCAATGATAGCGGGATGAGCAGGGAGGATTACACTTTGGGAACCCTGGCAAAACCCAGAGAAAAACGGTTCCTGAATGAAACATTGGCTCCACTTATCGGATTATTGAAGACACGTGTCGCACGCGGGGTTCTGGCGCAAAAAGCCTTGTGGCGTGATTTCGGTGCAGTAAAGGAGAATCAGCCATCGTGTGATATGCATGAGGCTTGTGCATTTTTTAATCTCGACGCCGTACGGGACGAGGATGGGAATGCATTATCGGCGCCACTGGGGTGGGTATTGTCCGATACCTCAAAAGACTTTATGTCTTGCAGTTTGAACGACTCTGGCAACGGCGACGAGATTTGCCGCTTGTTGAAAACCGTCAGATCAAAAAATAAAGCGGCTTTTGATAAGCTTGTCAATAAATTTCCAAAGGGTGGGGAATAACAGGAGTTTTCTCTCCACGCACCCCGGCTTGTCAATCGGACGCTACGTTATATCGATAATGCAAGCAGTTATATCAACTATCCAGATTCCACCGCACTCCGACATGGATTTGATCGTCGATCTCCCTGTCGCCGGGTCGTGTATCGAAACTCAGAAATCTTAATCCGACAAAGGTGAAAACGGTTTTTCTGATTTGAATTCCTGCGCTGACACGCCAGTCGAACACTCTGTCCGAGTTTCCGAAGGTAAAAATATCGGGTGCAAAATAGACGCTTCCATTGAGCTTTAGCGGTATCTCCTCAAACAGCACCGATGTTGAAGCTTCCAGGCCGCCGGCAAAGGCAAATAAATCCTCATTCTCGTTCGAGACCAGCCCCAGATAGGCGCGCGTTCCGATGGATAGGGTGATACTGGGCATCATGGCCGGATTCGAATCGAGAAGAAAACCGGCTGTAATAACGTTATCCCGCTTTTCATTGATTAAAAGACCGACGTTAAGCCGACCGTCTTTTACATCGATAGGAGAACTGTCACGTTCGTAAAAAGCCTGAGCCGCCTTATCGCTCGCGTATATCTCAGTGGTTTTATACGGGGATTTCTTTTTTGCACCGGAGGACTGCGCGTTCTCCTGCCCTGAAGCCGAGGAAAGTGATAGTGCAATTAAGAGATTTACAGATAAAAAAGTGTTGAGAATCCTGCGTGGTTTCATATCAATCTCCAGCGCTCTGTTTTTGTCATTCTGCACGCTTCATTCGGCTTGTCCCGATGAAGTATTGAGACAACCTTAACGTCGAATAATGCTTTTACAAACCTTTCCATGTTTGGAGTGAATTGCTATCAATCGATGCTACCCTTTTGAAAACAGAAGGCAAATACACGGAAATGGCGTTCTTGTAATATTGCAAACTAATGTAAATTCTACTGGAACAACCGTTCTTTTCCGGCGGGTATAAAAATTGCTCATTCGGAGTATGGATGTCGTGCGTCCGCATCATTCTTGACGGTGTCACAGCACGGCATGAACATTTCTCCATTGTTCAGGATGAACGGATAGAGACAAGGAAGGCTTGTTTGAGAACCACCCGAATAGACCGCCCGCGCGTTGCAACCCGCAATGCCCAATACGGATTAACACTGATTGAACTGCTGGTGACACTGGCAATTGCCGGCATCATCATGGCCAGTTTGACGAATCTGCTTGGGGAAAGTCTGCAAACCGAAATACTGACCCGGCAGAAAAACGCTCTGGTCCGGGAGGCTGAATTTGCCATGGCCCGGATGACCAGGGCGGTTGGAAAAACCCGTTACCTGATGATTCCTTTGGCGGAAAATCCCTCCACCGCATGGAAGGAGTCGGTTCGCGATGTACTCGCCGTGACCTTGGACCCGACACTGGACCGCGATCGGGACGGTTGGGCGGATGCCAATAACGATAAAGATTTCCAGGATTTAAATCAGAACGGGATTCGTGACGCGGGAGAGTGGGAGCGCATAGATGAAGACTCACATTCCGACATGAATAATGATGGTTCTTCGGGTATTTCAGGAATAGACGATGACGGTGATGGATCGATTGACGAGCACGGCAAAGATGATGACGATGAAGACGGCGCGAATAACGAGGAGCAGGATGGAGAATTAGATCTCGATGGTGATTTCGCATTGGGGGAGGACAAGCATCAGCAGATGGTTCACGATGATAAACCCGGTATTGCGGGAGTGGACGATGATGCCGACGGAACCGTCGATGAAGGTGATAAAAACGATGACGATGAGGATGGAGTTAAAAACGAAGACTGGCTGGATGCCGTTGTCTACTATCTTAACGGAACCGATCTGATCGAGCGAATGCCGGCAATCGATCCGGTCGATGGCACCGACTATACCGAAACAGTGCTTGCAGGCAATGTCAGCAATTTCCAGGTGACACGCTACTCCCGGGCGGGCAGCCGGGCGGTCCTGGTCAATATTGCCATCACGATCAGTGCAAGCGGTGGCGAATCTTACACCCTTAATGCTATGGCGGCCCAGGGCGGCCTGCTATGAGGCGGCAAAACGGCTATGTTCTGATCAGCGTTATTATTGTAATGCTTGTATTGTCCGGTGTCAGTCTTGTGTTGAATCGTGAAGGCGCCATGCAGGTTTTTCTCGCCGGTCAGCAAAACGCGGTCAGTGAAGCGGAGATGGTCGCCGAGGCCGGGCTCAATCATCAGATCTGGCAGGCCACACGGCAAGGCTGCAGCGGTTACGGCAATATTTCAACCACTGCCTTTGGACCTCACAGCTATGTCGCTGCAATTTCACCGGCTTCGGGCTCGCCGGTTACGGTAACGTCAAAGAGTATTCTGGATGACGGTACTGTATTTAATCTACGCCGTGAGGAGCAGACTATTTACCAACTCCCGCAACCGGACGTCGAACTGGATATAGGTATTTCAGGCATAGGAAACGATACCTACGCCAACGGTACTTCAGGGAATCAGAATAATAATTACTACACCTCCTGGTATATGTACTCAAGAAATATACTGTCCGGCGCCGAAGTATTTCCATTGATGCGGTTTGATCTATCGTCTTTACCGGCGGATATAAAAATACTGTCCGCCCGCTTATTGCTTCGCCTGAGTAATATCACGCTGGTGGGATCCAGTCCGACATTGTCCGTACACAGAATGATTATTGATTGGGCGGGAAATTCCGTCACTTACAACACATCCGACGGCAACACATCCTGGACCTGGCCGGATAACTATCTCTCCACCCCGGACAGTACTCTGGTACTCCAGACAAGCACTAACGGGAACCGTGAATGGGATTTGACGGAACTTGTCGATGGCTGGGTGCAGGGAACGGTTCCCAACTACGGTTTTACAGTGGTGGCGGATGAGGCCATAGATTCCGTCAGAATTGATGCCACTAATAATTGGATATCCTCGCAAAGGCCCGAGCTGATTATTCAATTCACCTGTGAATGCGGTATGTACTGCGTCTTGGGCTCAACGCTCCCTGACGCAATCGCGCACTGGAAGCTGGATGAATCCAGCGGCACCACAGCAGTGGACTCCGAAGGCAGCAACGATGGTACGACTTCCGGTACGGCCTGGACTACCGGCCAGCTTAACGGGGCGGCCTATTTTGATGGCTTTGATGATTATATTAACGTGCCACACTCGAGCGAATTGGTATTTGATGAAGCAATTTCGATTTCGGCATGGATCAATCTGGAAGTTTCGGCAACCGGGCCCTATGCCAATCAAACGATTATCGGGAAGGGAACTACGGGTTTTACGGAGGAATTTTGGCTGGGGATCTGGGAGAATGAGATTGAATTCGGAATATTGGAATCCGGAACCTGGTATGGGGTAAATACGATTGCGTTAGAATTACAACCCGACACCTGGTACCACCTAGCGGTCACCTTTAGCGATACCTCGGATGAGGTTAAATTTTATCTTGACGGAAATCAAATGGGCGCCGGAACCCTAACGAGAGATCTAAATCCCGACAACAAGGACATTCAAATCGGACGCAGTCAATACGGTGAATACTTCTACGGAGAACTGGATGATATTCGTTTGTTTGATTTTATCATCACACCTGAAGAAGTCGCCGCATTAACTATCGTGGCCGGAAAAACACCGCCCGAGTTTGATAATGTACTCGACCGGTTCGATGCTGTCGCTTTTAACGGAAACGACGGTTCCATGCCTTGGACGATAAATTGGCAGGAAATTGGTGAGTCCGATGGAGCCGGAAGCGGAGATGTTCGAATAATGAACGATAGCGGCCGCAATTATGTTTTGCGTTTAAGAGATAATGATAATGGCGGGGAAGGGGTATGGCGGGAAATGAATATCCAGGGTTGCAGTAGTGCGAAGTTAGTCTACGAATACCGCCGATCGGGTCTCGATAATTTTAATGACTACGTTACAGTCAGTGTCTCGGGAGACGGGGGGGCCAACTGGACCGAGCTGACACGATACCAGGGTAATGGGACTGACACATCCTTTCTTTCCGACTCTTACGACATTTCAGCTTATATAGCTGGCAATACGGCTATCCAGCTTCTGACTTCTCCGGGGCTGGGGGGTAATGATCAGGTATTCTTTGACAATATTGAAATAAGACTGAGCGGCTGCCCATGATATGCTGAAGTGCGGCGTTGCCGAAAGGCAGGCGTTAAATTCAATGATCGCTACAATTTTTGAATGTAGCGACCGCGGGGAAGGTGGCCGAGGTAAATAAATAGAATCCCGAGGCAATCAGGACTGCCGCAATAAAACCAAAACTCATCGCAATTATGGTCGCCAGCGAGGCACTGATTACCGACGCACATCCGTTGATTCCCCACGCCCAGGGTACCATCATTCTTGAATGTTCCGCGAGACTGTTTACCGCCAATGGAAAAGGCATACCCATAAAAAACGCCAGGGGTGCAATGAGTGCGACGGAGAAAATTACTTTTAATACAATATGACTGTCCGCCAGATAAGCAAATAAAGGATCCAGCACGACCAGGTAGGATAGTCCGGTTATCAGAATGCAAAGGACGCTCAATTTGAGAATTTTTATGCGAGCGTGATCGGAATTACAGCGATTGCTGTAGTAGCTTCCCATCCCGGAAAAAACCAGAAAGGCCGCGACGGTAATCGCGATCGTGTATATCGGATGGTGCAGAAACAGCAAGAACTTCTGTATATACGAGATTTCAATAATGATATAGGCCAGGCCGAGTGAGAAAAAGTAGCTGAACACCTTTCCGGAACTCCGGGAAGAACCGTGGTTTTGGGTACGGTTCAGAAAGTACAGCGGCAAAACTATGAGCAGGGCGCTGAGAAACATTGCAATGAGCAGAGTAAAAAGAAGAAGAATATATCCCCATTCCAACAAGGGCATGGCGCCCTGATCCCGCAAACGGTACAGCTCCCTGAACGTCTTCCATTTCAACGTGTGATAAAAATAAGGTCGATTGTCGCTGCTTGCCGAAATGTCGAATTTATACTGCTGAATAAAACGGTCTCTGCTATCCGAAAACAGTGATCTGCTTGCATTGTAAAATACGGGAGAAGACAATTTATTGAAGCGATTGGCGTCTTCTTCTCTCAGATTCGGCAGCCAGGCCAGATCGAACGATCTCTGTTCCGAAAAATCGCGGATTTTCTGCAGTTCCTCATTGCTGAATTCACCGTTTTTTACCAACAGGGTACAGGTCTGCCAGCTTCGGATAAGAGCGATTCTCTTTGAGACATCGCTAACACCTAGCCCGCGCAGTGCCTCAGCAATGGTATGCAGCAACCTGAGTGTGTCACGCGGCGGCAGGCTGACCCATCGTGTGAAGGCAAGATAACCATTGCTTTCAATGCGCTGCAGATAAAGGCTGATCGCTTCATGTGTCAATAAGTAGTTTTCATGTAATGCATGCAGGCCGGCGCTGGCGGCATCGGAAGCCCCGGTCAGCGTAAATTGGATAAGTTGATAGGAATCGGTATTGCGGTTCAGGTGTTCCCGGACTTCACCGATATGCCACTGTACGTTCTGGTGTTTATAAAGGGCACCACTGAATTGATTAGCGGATTCATTGACCAGATTGATCACATCGGGATTGATTTCCAGTACGTCAACCCTCTCTACCTTGTGCAACAATGCCTGCAACACATCTGCGCCGCCGGAACCGCCTGCGATAAGCACATGGTCAAGGTCTTTCAAATGGTATGGCAGAGCCGAGCTCATATGGTCCAGATAACCAAGCATCTCCAGCGATTCGGGATAGCGGGTGATGGGACTCATGCTGTGTCCGTCGCTGAAAAGCGCGAGTTGTGGCAAGGGTTCTTGGATTGCATTAAGGCTCAATCCCGGGGCCAGACGGAAAGGGATTCCGTCATTTTTGACAACCGTCAGCAAACCTAGCGGAGAAGAGCGTTGTTCAATGATCTGGGATCCATCGATCTGCAGAATCTGGCTCAATTGTTTATAGGGAGAAATTTTCAGTGCCGGACTTCCACCGGCGGCAATCGCCGCCGCTGAAATGGCAAGTATTGCGGATAGCCTCACTTGTTGTATTCTTTTGACGCCTCTCAGTGGAAAAAACGCGCTGAGTAAAGCGGTGAGCGAAATCACAAGCAGAATCTTTTCCGGGAACAGCCAAAACAGCAGAATCAGGATTGTAATGCTGCCGACGCCCGCGCCGGCCAGATCCACGGCATAGATCCGGCCCGCTAAATTTCCGGCGTGCATCAGTGCAAGACAGATCGCGCTCGCCGCGAAGAAAAACGGAATGGATAAAAGGAGAAACAAAGAGGCCAGTATCCACAGTTGCAAAGGATCCCACAGAATCATTTCGGCATGAAACGGAAGCGATTGTGCGATCCGAAATGAATACAGGCCGGAAACCGCGAACAAGGCCACTGAAATCGTGTAACAGGAATAAAAATGCCTCAGAAGAGTCTGTTGAAACAAGGTGGTGATAGTCCCGCTGAATCCGTAACCCAGCAGTGCCAGCCCGATGATCATATAGGCAAAATGATGCCATTGAACGATCGAAAAAAGGCGCATAAGCAGAATTTCATAGGAAAGTGCGCAGGCGGAGAGAATAAAGACAGAAAGGCTGATGGAAGAAAGTCCCGGCTTCACGGACAGCAGGTGGGCAAGCTGCGAAGTTCGACGGCAGGATCCGCTTTATAAAGCAGCAATTCAGAATCTATACTCATCAGTGGGCGCCGGTCAAGGGAACGAACCTCACCGGCATCACCTGGCGCGTCGAAACCGTGCCATCGGCTGATTTTTCAACGAAAAGCAATTGCTGAACCATAAACCGGCTGCCCACCGGAATCACCATGCGGCCTCCGGGTTTGAGCTGGCGAATCAGAGGCGGCGGTACATGACTCGCCGCGGCAGTGACCACAATGGCATCGAACGGTGCCGCTTCCTCCCAGCCATAATATCCGTCACCGGTTCTTGTGTGAATATTGTCGTAGGCTAATTGTTGCAGCCGATCGGCAGCCCGACGTGCCAGGGGTTCAATCACTTCGATGGTGTAAACCTCGTCCACCAGCTCAGCCAGAACCGCCGCCTGGTAGGCCGAGCCCGTTCCGATTTCCAGCACCTTGTGTTCCGCTTTCGCGCCGATCATATCGGTCATCAACGCGACTATATAGGGTTGAGAGATCGTCTGGCCGAATCCGATCGGCAATGGTCTGTTGTCATAGGCATGGACTTGCTGCGAAGTCGGCACGAAACGATGGCGTTGTACCCGGCCCATAACCTCCATTACCCGGGAGTCGAAAGATTCCTTATCCAGGTAGTGACGGGTCTGAACAACCGTTTGCTCGATTTCGTCAATCATTTGTTTCCTCGGACCGATATAGTCCTCAGCCGCGCCGGCAAAGGAAAAAAGCATAAGACTCAGAATTATCGCTGTACCGTGCCGGAACCAATTCATCGTATTTTCCCCTCACATAGTCGTTTTATATTCGGATAAATTTTCTGACAACGCTATTACTCTCACGGGGTAATCTTTATACACCGTAGGAGCGAGGCAACCTCCTACGCGACCTACAAAACGCTCCTGGCGTTTTAGTCGTTGTGTAGAATCACGATGCGCCTCAAATCAGCACATTTTAGCGACGGCATGGAGATTTTAGACAGGCCCTAGAACATATTGCATTGTAAAAGATGATCGATAAACAGCGTGTACGTAACGGAATGTGGCGGCGCTTAGCATGCTTGTATATTTATAGTTTGATCGCTCGCCGGCCTTATCTGAGAATGGATATGGTGCGGCTTGCCCTTAAGCCAGAAGTTCAGGTCATCGGGTGAAATAATCAGCGGCATTCTATCCTTTATTTGCCGGTATTTTTCCGTCGCTTCCCTTGTGAATGTGACAAGTTTTGGCCCGTCTTGAGTCTCAAACCAAATCCCGGCCATCAAAAAAATCCCGTTCTCTGCATGGGTGATGGCATACTTTTCCTTTGTTTTCTTACCCCTGTCTGATGTTTCATACCACCCGTTGCACGGTACAAGACATCTGCGGTTGAAAAACGCCGGTTTCCAGAAGGGAGAGGTCACAGCTTTTTCAAACGTCGCATTGATAAGCAGCTTTTTGGACCAGTCGGGTTTTATACCCCATCGACCATTCAGCTGCCTGATCTGATCATTGATAAGCGCTACCGCCGAGATGCATTCGGTCGGGCGAAGATCGGTGTTGGTCGTGGTGGTAAAGGGTATGCCAAGAACGTCGAACATCCACTGAACCAACGGGTTGTCGCTAACATTAATCCGGCCGCACATAACAAGGCTCCAGACAACGGAGTTTGTCAATCTTAGTTCCGTTCATTGTGCTGTCGGGTATACTTATGTCACGGTGTGTACAGAAATGTCGTCTGCGTTGCTCAGCTTGATGCATCGGCCGAACCTGCTTCCGGTATTGGGGCCGCAAGCAAGGATGTAGATATACAATTCGGCTTTGGAAAAGGTTCATGTTATTCTCGCACGAGATTACACAATCCTATGCCCGAATGAGTACCGCCGAATAATCGCAACGAGTCGTATCACAACCATGCTGGTAAAGGAAAAAACAATCAACATGAATGCATTCAGTTGCCGGACTGAAAAGGCAGCCATCAGCAATCATGAGCGCGTCATCTACTACCGTCTGGGTGTCAGGCAGGTATTCCTTGATCTCCCCAACCGGTTAATCTACTTTTCGGACTTGGATGAAACACCGGTACTGACCATATTGCAGGCGCTATGTATCGATAGACAACAGGATTACGTACTGGAGCTGCTGTATTTGGATGTCAATCATTATTTTTTCGGTGGCTACAGGGTCAGATTGACCGAGTCACTGCTTAATCCCTTGCTGGTTGCCTTGCGACTGACAGATACACATATCGAACAACAACTGCCCAAGGCCAATATTGAAAATCCGGAGACGCCTTGGTTTATTTCCGAACCGGTCTAAGAGTCTATGCCGCATGATTAAACGAAGTCTGTTCAGTTGCAGATTTTGCAATAATAAAAACTGGAATTGCTTATGCCATAGACGGACCAGAAATTCACTTGACTATGACTATTTCCGTAAATCGGGCCAAAACACATCAAGAATAGTCATGGCTATAAGAAAGAAAATTATCCAGAAAACAAAAATCAATGCTCGGGCAATGGTGGCTATCAATAATAACGTTCGATTCCGACACAATTGCGCTTAATCAGCTGAACGAAGCTGTCTCTGTGCTACATTCGTCATAAAAAGCCTTACAAATTCAGACGGGAGAATTGTCGTGAGAGAGATTAAATGGGGTCGGATACTCAGCGTTGATGTGGACGAGATAGACGAAGATCACAAGAAACTGATCAATATATTTAATTTACTGAATCAATCACTACAAGATGGCGACGACAAAGATTACGTTGAGGCGGTGATTGAGGAGTTAATTAACTGTACGGTCTGGCATTTCAGTCACGAGGATCGATTGATGTTGAAGTACAACTACCCTGAGCACCAAGAACACAAACAGGAGCACAAGGAATTGATTGAAAGCGCTCGGGAGCTACAAGATAAAATTCAGAATTCAGAAAATCCCGTTTCTGAAACTGATGTCGACTATCTGGAGAGCTGGTTAACCGAGCATATTCTGACTTTTGATATGCGCCTTGGCGCTTATCTTTGTCAAACGATGTAGCGATTGCCTATTTTTCCACTTGGTGAATCGCCCGGGTTTGTCTGAAGCTCCAATCCACGCTGAAGCTGTTGCAAATCGCATTTGACGAAGGTGGTGAAAAAGGACGTATTGAGTTTACCAACTCCGACACCTTCGATATTCGATTTCACTCCCTAGTAAAAACGGGAGACCCGCCAGCTTTGCCGGGGAGGCAGCCGGAGTCTAACAGATCCGGGAGTCTCATAGTAACTCCAAATGGAAAACCCCAGGATATCGTAGAGCGAGGCGCCCTCGCGATGATGTTTGTATTCGGCGTTTTATCGCTTGCAGGGCAATCTCTACGGAGATGCTAGCACATTCGGAGATTCAGAAGGGACCCGTTATTGGGGTAAATCAGATAAGAGTGAGCTCTTGCATTGACTAGCCAGGAAGAAAGAAAACGAGCGAGATAGAAAAAGGGATTTTGATGGCTGGACTTAATGCTGCTCCTGCCGTGGCGGTTATCACTTTCTCTATCATCACTGTAGCGACTTCATTACCAAGGATGCCAGCTCAGATTGTGACTTAGTACCTGTTTTTTGAAAAGCTCGTTTCAGCAGATTCCTTGAAGTGTTGATAGTATGATTGAGTTCTAATGCACACAGACTTACGGACTTGCCGTCAGCAATTTTAAGCGCTACAAGGGATTCGGTCGGAGATAAGCCGTAGATATTCTGCAATACGGCAGAGGAGTCAGCCAAACCCTGTTTGGGATCTCGAATCAGGACCATCACACGGGGTTCCTCTCCGACGAGTGTTGCTTGCCTTCCGGTGATCGGAACAACTGTTGCAATCAGAGGGTTTCGACTGTCTGATCTTGAGATGCGTATAGTGTCGCCGCTAACCTTATCGATGAATTTGGCCGCTCGTGCTGCATCGCTTATGGCACGTTGAAGTTTAGTGTTCTCTGAGACCCTGGTCGCAACTAGCCCCGACGAGCGAAGTACGATTCCAGTTACGTCATTGCAAAGTGTTTCTGCAAGACGGTTGACGAATACCACCTTGCCGACACTATCCAAAATCACAACCCCTAGATGAAGCTGATTCAGCACATCATGACTCGCAGACTGTCGCAGTTCAAGGGATTCAATCTTCCTCGAAATCGACAACGCGCGTCGCAGGTGGTCAACGAGAATTTCAAAGAGAATCTTATCCTGATCAGAGAACTGTTTCGATTTTTGATCTCGAATCAGTGCCACCATCGTTCCTTGTATAGGCGAGTGCTCCAGGCATAGCGCTGTCACACTAAACCATTCATAGGTTCGGTAGAACTCATTGTAGAACTCGGTTTGAAGAAATTCACGCTGTGGCATAACTTCTGAGCCCAAAAGAACAGCCCCGGGCTGTAGTTTGTTGGCTGTTCGTTCTGGAAACGGATTTACCTTATAGAAATGCTGTGTATAAGCCCGCGACGCGGAGTCTGGGGCACCCACGAGGGTATGGGATTGTATTGAACCTTTGATCCAGTCGTAGACTCCCAATTCCGCAGCCGTACAGTGCGTCGCTTTGCTAACAGAACGGAGCACCGAGCGAAAATCCCGATCAGAAGCCGCCGAATCGTAGATGTCGCAGATCAACGAGGACAGTGCATGTTCGTTTTGAGTTATCGTGCCCATATTATAATCACATGTCGTTGGCTCCACTCGCAAAAGGTGTGAGCCCATAAGTGTTAACAGGCCCTAAATCGCAATCGTATCAAAACCGCAAGGTTCATCTTATCAAACAACTTCTTGAACACAAACAGTGCGAAATATGAATAGCAAATGAGATCATTAACGCTATTCGAGCCCTATCTTCAATCGTAAATCCTCATCAACATTTCGTCCTGTAGTCCAAATGGGTCATGACGAATTGAACTACAAATCTTACATTCTGATCACCAGTGATCAATTTGTTGTGCAAAGAATGACTTGTTGATTAACCCATCAGATCTTCAAGCGTTTTTCTAATAGATTGATTTATATAGATTTATAAAAACAATGATGCACTTTATAGGATGATCTAATTAGCCGAGGAGAACCTGTTATGACTATTGCTATTGAAAGAGCCCTATAAAATTTTTCTGAATAGCTTATCATTGAAGTGGCTTTTATTCGGAACTGGCTTCAGACACAATGGCTATTTAATTCTCTCAACGCTCGCTATAATCGTTTCCTGTAGCGGTGATGGAGACATCGAGACTGAGTTCACTCATATTTCTGATACAGACGCTGAGTTGCGAAACTTGATCATCGAACGTGGTCTTTCCGGAGATCCTGCTATTGGCAGAGCGTTGCCATCCATTAATAGCCCAAAAGCTCAGCTTGGCAAAAAACTGTTTTTTACCAAGGCTCTGGGGGGAGACCTGGACGCGGCTTGCGTATCTTGTCACCACCCAGCACTGGGAGGAGGGGACAATTTATCCCTTTCGGTTGGTGTCGGAGCTGTAAATCCTGATCAGTTAGGAATTGGACGTTTTCATTCGGCCTTTTCTGAAGGTTATGATGGTGGGCCGACCGTTCCCAGGAATGCTCCATCCACATATAATATTGCTTTATGGGAGCAACACTTATTTTGGGACGGCCGTGTTGAAACACTGGCAATTACCACTCTCGACAATGGGAGCGAAAGTGTAGACATCAGAACTCCAGACACCGACTTTGGCCAACCAGATGTAGATGCGGGAGAAAATTTAGCGATGGCGCAGGCCAGATTCCCGGTCACTTCACCAGAGGAAATGCTGGGTTTTAGCTTTCAACAAGGAGAAAACAACGCGACAATTCGAGAGGCATTAGAAGAACGCTTAACCACTCAGGGATCATGGGCTGCAGAGTTTGAGAGTGTTTATGGTGACACACAAATCACTTTTAATCGTATAGTAAATGCGATTGCGGAATACGAAAATTCACAAGTATTTGTGAGTTCTCCGTGGAAATCTTATGTTGCAGGTAATCTCGCTGCGATAACCCCAGAAGCTAAAGAAGGAGCTCTATTGTTTTTCAAAACCCAGGAGGATAGCGGAGCTGGTTGTGCCTCTTGTCACTCGGGGGATTTTTTCACTGACGAGCAATTCTATGTCACCGCAATTCCCCAAATTGGAAGGGGTAAAGGTGATCAAAACGGAATAACGACAAGCGATGATTTCGGGCGATTCAGAGAAACTCAGGATATAAACGATAAATACAAGTTCCGAACCCCAACTCTGTTGAATGTAGAAGTGACTGGCCCTTGGGGTCACACTGGGGCCTATAGAAGTCTTGAGGGTATAGTAAAGCACATGCTAAATCCGCATGATTCTGTTCAAAACTACGATTTTTCGCAGTTAGATCCGAATGTACAAGCAGAAGATATGAAGGTAAATACCGAACAGGCGCTACTTCAACTTGAATCTAATAGAGTAAGCAACGTGGAGAATGTCCTTCAAAATGTAAGTATATCTGATTCGGAAGTTTCTGCTTTAGTGGAATTTCTTAAATCTCTGACCGACCCATGCGTCAAGTCCAGAAGTTGTCTGTCAGATTGGATCCCTGGAGCCGAAGACAGCAACCCAGATGGCCTAAGAATTAATGCTGTAAGTCATTCTGGTGAGTACCTTTAGACACATTTCCAACATGTTTAGTTATTCGAAGAGGTAAAAACCATGAGCAAATTAACTGGTAGATGTCTTTGTGGATCAATACACTATGAAATTAATGCTGCACCTTTGATGAGTGCTGCCTGCCATTGTAGCCATTGTCGTCGCCAAACAGGTACAGCATACTCAACAATTGCGGCATTTCCTGCAACTGCATTTCAAATTAGCGGTGATAGTCTAAAGACCTATAAAGACATGGGAGAAAGCGGACAACCAGTATTAAGACAGTTTTGTGGAAATTGTGGTTCGGCGCTTTTTACCGATGTTAAAGCCATGGACGGTGTTCTATTCGTTAAAACCGGAACATTGGACAATCCGGATGCTATAGAAATTGGTGCGCAAATATGGTGTGAACAAAAGGTTTCAGCTGCAACACTCAATGAGGTTGTAACGAATTTTGATCGCAATCCACCATTGGCGTAACCATAATCCAATTAAGTAACAGAAAGCTCCATACATGCATTAGACCGAACACAGCCCTGGCTACCAATGAAAGCCGGACTGGCACACAATGACCCAAATGGGCTTTCTGGACGGTTGGGATACAGCTCTCAATCAGCTAAGCGCGTTGGCGGCAAATTTAAGATGATCACCAATAGCGAAGACTGCTTTTCGGAAGGGGATGTGGGCGCTGCGAGAGCTTTGCGACTCCAGATTGCTTTACACGACAATGGAGCCACGGCCTGAACGAACTGCACAGAATTTGTCTTGAGTCAGGGCTCGTCGAGGCAGTGAAGTGGGGACATCCATGCTACATGCATAGCGATTGCGATATCACTATTATCGGTGCCTTCGCTTGACAATCGCGTCTAAATATTCTTTGCGATTGCAGCGGGCGCGATGACCAATCCCGCGACCCCGTCTTTTGCACACTATAAGCCATTGCTGCCGCACTTGGCCACTTCATAGCACTTTAGATTATTGCTCACAATCGGCAAATTGAGATACCCGCGATGCATTCTCAACCACATGCTCAAAGCCGTCTAGAGACAAGCCGAGCCTTTTGGCTCTTTCCAACGATACAGGCAATACAAGTCTGTCTATACCCGCGCCACCGTAAACTTCACTTCCATCGGCAAGCTCGCACTCATTGAGAAAGATAATTTCATCGTCACCATCGCCTGCCAATACTGTATTCACGCCTGATCCGGGATAGATTCGATCATTGCCATAACCGGCTTCAGCATAATCATCACCATCGCCAAGTAGGATAACATCATCTCCTTCCAAGGTGTATATCTCATCATCATCCTCGCCGGCGTGGATATGATCCGCCAGCGCAGACCCACGCACGTAGTCATTTCCGCGCCCGCTGCGTACGTAAGCAGCCGCATGCGCTGTCAGCGATTTGAAGGTGTCATCGCCCGGGCCTAATAAAGCGACCGACCCGGAATGAGAGGCAAATACAGCATCGTCGCCTCCTCCCAGTGAAAGAAAATGCCGTGTTTCAGCATCAAGATAAACAGTGTCGGATCTGTCGCTACCGGAAATGCAACTCGGTCCGTGCGATGGCAGTGAAGAAGTCTCCACTTTATTGTCTGACCCTGTCTTAAGACTAAGATCGATGTGGCTTCTCATTTCAGCCGGGCAGCAATAGTCTGAATTACCTGCAATACTACAGCGTGCGATTTGAGTGCCTAAATAGCTTGTATGTTCAGGAATTGAAATTGATGTAACCCGCGAGTATTTATTCGAGGCGACCAATCGCACGGCGTAGGTTTGATTTTTTGGCAAATCAACATTAATGCGCTGTGTCAATTCCTTTTGGTGCCGGTTTCCGGAAATCTTATTATGATAGGAGTAGGAATCCTCGTGATCCGGAAATTCGTGGCTTACAGTCCGGAAGAAATCACGAGTTTCCAACTTGCGAATATTTTCTTGATTTTTGTTAAACATTTGCATGAGGTGATGATTGCGCTGAATTTCCGGCAGCCGGATTAACAGCTCAGCGTCTTCCCAACTGATGGGGAGAAGTTCAAAACGTTCAATTTGAACCTGGTCCGGCATGGGAATCACGGTCGTAAATCCTCGCACGATACCGGGATCAACATTGCTTGCCGCTGGAATGAGTTCGATTTTATCCGGAACGGGTGTATCTTCTGCGGGTAATGTTGGATCTGCGGTGTATGCCGGCGCAAACTGCGGTGGCGCCGTGTTAGGGGTTGCAAATGCCCAGGGTGTTTGCGCCTCGAAATAGGCAAGTGCCATCGGAAATGCTTGATTGGAATAATGCCAGATCAAAGCCTCGGAAACCGTCCAATCGTGTACATCCAGCCTCATTGAAAGCCAACCCGAAGCGGTGGGCGGCCATGGCCCCGAAGGAGGTGTGGTCCAGGCAAAAATAATCTGCTCTGGTGAAGACTGCCTGCTGGCACCGAAGGATGTAAAGAATGGCGGTGCACTCTCCGAGATCGCACGAACAGTACTCGTACCGTCCACACGAAGCGTGATCTGGGTGATATCAAAGCCTGTGAAATTTTCTACAAACCAGGATTCATAGCGACTTTTGATATCAATATTGTTTCCTATCCAGATATTGACTTTATCGAAGTAAGCACCTTGCTGCGGGTCATCAGGATCGAGAGCGGTTTTATCTTTATTCAGGATTGTGGTTTGACCACCGAGTGATCCTATATCGGTGGAATCAAAGCGAATCACCTGGGAAGTAGAATTTGTCTCCTTAAAGTTGATTGATTGGAAAGGGTAAGCGGCTCCAATAAATTCCAAAGCATCCAATCCAGGTGTACGGAAGTAACCGTCTATCGCTCCACTTGCCTTAACTCCGGGCGATGCGTTGGTTGGCACTTCATTCATTATTTCCGGCCCGACTGTGGGTTCTACCGTAAATACACCCCCGGAAGTTCGAAAATTAAGATTGTACGGCAGATTGGTGCTCGGATTATTGTTGTAGTAGCAGGCATCACTGTGCTGCATGCCGATGGCATGGCCAAATTCGTGTGACAGTACACTTTTAAGCTCGTAGACAACCTCACTCGGATCGCGCCGATAATAGCTGAAGCGGTTAGTGATGTCCTGATTCCATGGAGTTACGCCTCCAATGTAATCCTCCCACAATTCAACCACGTCGCGCACCAAGTATTGCGAGAAATCATCAGGGTAACGTGCCTTGAAATTATTGGAGAGACGGTAAGTGATATCGGTCTGCCGATGCCGGCCAAAATCCTGCTCATTATTGATAAAGTCAGTACAACCCCCTTTATCCGGAATGCCGGCAAATGCTATTGCCTGTCTCGGCGGGAGCAACGTAAGAAAGGCAAAAGTCATGCACATGGCAATAGTACAAGCTGTAAAAGAAATGCTCAACTTCATATATTTCTTTATAAATGGACGCATGATATTTTCTCCCTTATTGTTTTAGAGGCAACAGAATGCCATGGACTTCTACACGCGCGGTGTAATTCGACTGAATCAAGCTTCTCAGACAAAGGCTTTCTGAAACAGAAAGTGAGGCAACTATACCCGGTTGGAAAATCACCTGCTCACTCCTCGTACCCCCTACGGCAAGAGAACCGGCACCAAAACCGCGGGTATAAAATTCATCCGAACAGGCACCCAGGAAAAAAGCCGCATAATCGCCGGGCTGCGGTACGCCGCGTAATAAATAAGCATGTATCGATCGAATACGGAGCACATAACCACCATCGGGCCTGATATAATTGTTCAACTCCGCTGACGTCATTTGCTGTGTTCCTTGAACGACAGTGAATACTGATTGAAGCTGCCCGGCGTCGACATTGGCTAAAAAGGAAACTGTGCGTTGAACGTCTGAAGGTTGTGCATTTGCTGCCTTAACAAGTGAGAACGTGACGGTGAAAAAAAGCACTAAGGCAACCAAGTGCAGAGAGTTGGATAAGAAATGTAGATTGGTATCTCGTGAGAATGTGATTTGCTTCATGATAAGACTCCCTGGTGACGATATTCAACGATGGAATAAAACTGCTGATGCAGATGACCTTAAGAGTCCTCGCTGAAGTAGCGATACATCTCAACCGTTAGAGCCGCGGGCTAAATACTTCGGATTAACACTTATATTTGCGCATTTCTAAAAAAGTGGAGAACAGCAAAATAGCTTTCGCTGTGTTGACATTTAATTCAGCTATGGATCTTGCTCCAAAGAGGACTTGAAGATCACGCTAGCAGACATAGTTGCAACATCGACATGAAAAAATAAACAGATTCTCTGTGAGATATTACCAATAGTACTCTGTGATCCATTGAAATTTAATATGCCATGGTGGAGCTCAATATGCACAAAGCCAACTTGCCAGATATTATGATAATGCAAGTCTGTATGATAGCGGCACACCGTTATTATACTGATTGAGTTGGAAAACTGATTGCAACGATGCTCTATTAAACAGTGTATGTCCTTCAATCCTTCAATCCTGTGTTCTGTATTGAAGAAAGCATAATGGACAGGCACTGCCTATTGACGTCAAGCCAACGCATGTATAGCATGGCCGACAACAGTCCAGTTCAAGGAAGAACGCCATGACCATACCGCGTAAACAGCAAATCTCACTTTCCGACACACCCTACTATCACGTGACCTCCCGTTGTGTCAGGCGTGCCTTTCTTTGTGGATTTGATCCACTGAACCAGAAAAGCTATGAACATCGCCGCCAATGGATTGAAGACAGAATCAGATTGTTAAGTTCTTTGTTTGCAATAGATCTGTGTGCTTTTTCCTTATTGCAAAATCACTTCCACCTGGTATTGAAGTTGACACCGGAGGAAAGTGAGCCCTGGAGTACTCGGGATGTCATCAACCGTTGGCTTTCTCTGTTTAAGGGGCCTTTGTTGGTTCGTCGATTTCATGAAGGCATACCTCTGACCAAGGCAGAACGGGCTACGGTTGATGATATTGTTGAATTATGGCGTAAGCGTTTGACCGATATCAGTTGGTTTATGAAGTGTTTAAACGAACCGATTGCACGACAAGCCAACAAGGAAGATAAGTGCACGGGGCATTTCTGGGAAAGCCGATTTCATTGTCAACCGCTGTTGACTGAGGAAGCCTTGCTGAGCTGTCTTTGCTACGTGGATCTTAACCCGGTTCGCGCCGGGATTGCCCCGACACCGGAAGCTGCCGAACACACCAGCATAAAGGAACGTATCAAGCCACAGTTCGATGTATCCAAAGCACTCAAGTCCTTTGTGGAACACGGCGGATACGCAGATTACTTTCAAGCTGAAGAGGCCATACCCATTAAGCCGCTGGCTGCATTTATCGGTGGATATGCCGACGACAAGTGTTCCGGGATTCACTTTGAATTTGAAGACTATCTGGAATTGGTGGACTTTACCGGCCGTGCAATACGTGGTGACAAGCGAGGCTATATTAACGCGAAGCTATCCCCCATTCTGCAGCGACTTAAAATAACCGATACAGACTGGCTTGAGAGTAGCCAGCACTTTGAAGCGCTGTATTACAGACGATTTGCGAAAAAGCGGAGAAAAAACCAAGCTTCCTAAACCCATCAACCAACGTTACGTTGCCAGCTATTCTGGCTGATGTACTGGTGCGCTCAAAATTCACGCTTTCAGGCAAACACATACCTGTTTTTTCAATTTGGCCGGTTCAGCACAATAGGAATCTTCAAATAGTAGAATGATTAACTGAAGTGATATGCAACTAAGTCCCTCTCTATTAAACAGTGTATGTCCTTCAATCCCGGTGCACCTGATTGAGATACCGGAATGGGAAACGCTCTGGCGGATACTGGCAAAACCGGGATCTCAAGCGAGTATGGTCGCAATCATCAACAGCAGCTGACACGGTGGTCTATCATGCAGTTTCGCCGCTTCTAGCCCTTTCAACCCTCAACAGATCGAACCGAAAAAACAATGGCCATTCATTGGTTAGGGATGCACTTGTATTAAATAAATTTACCCTTAATCCATTAATAACAGCGGTACTGATCGGGAATTACTGAGCAGAGAGCCAGGGCTTTATGTACAGGGTCAAGGTATTTTCCAGTACTTATACTCATCAAAAGATTTAAAGTCTCTTCATTAGAGAACTTTTGTTCTTCACAATTAGTTAAGTGGTAAGCTTTCCTATAAAGGTTTACTCTATTTTCACTGCTCATAATTTGAGCTTCTTCATTGTGAAAGCTTCTGAGATTTCGGCTAACCAATTCGGTAAATTGACGATTAACTTGCTCACTAACTTTACCGTCGCACGCTATGATTGCTGAAATCAAGCATGCGATTAAAATATATTTCATACGTTATTCCCATCTAAAAAGCTGTCACATCTATACGTGCTTCATATGTGGTACTGCGCCTGTCAAATTTAATTATACTTTTTGGTATACGGCAAGTACCTTCAGATAGTCAAATGCGTAGCATACTCGATAACATTGAACCGGCTGAATTACGCGGTACGTTTCAAGCTCTGCACCGCCATCCGCGTGGCTTGAGTAAAACCCAGTTTGCTGATCAGCCTCTGCGTTCAGTACTTGATCGGAAAGTCAACTGCGGTTCGGAATGAACGCTTACGGTTTGCTGGCGGTGTTTGAGATCGCCGCCGGCGACGGTGAAGAAATAGTCGTTAAAAAGCAGTCTCAATAAGATCAGATTTTATCTCTGAAACTCCTGTTTCTTCGGAAATAAAAATCTTTACTTGAAGATCAGTATTAAAAATAAAAAAAGCACTGTAGATCTTTTTTAACATGAATTTAACGCAGCCTTCCTGAGAAGCATAGCCATATTTAATTTTACTATCCGATAAATACGCCTTTACATCCGGAAGGGATGTTCCCACAGGCAAGTCACGCTCAAGCTGTGCGATAAATTGCTCATAGTTGCCAATATTGACTTGCGTAGCCTCTATTCGCTCTGGTTCGTCATTGGCATTCACAGGTATGGCAACCACGCTAAAAATTAAATACAGCATTAATAAACTGTTTTTCATGCGCTGTTCTCCATTAGTAAACCAGCACACTTTGTGAAGCCGGTGCAAACCTCTGGCGAGCCGGTCGGGGTATCCCCACAGATTCCAATGCCTGACTTGAGTCGCTGGTATGGTTTTGTTTCAATGGAGTTCCCTATAAAAACGTCGAAACTCCAAGTGTAGTTAATGCGCTCAGATTCGCTTCACTGCTTCATGCGATTGCCCTGCTTATCAGCCCCTTCCGTAGACTAACAAATGTTGGGTTTTAAGTTGAACTGATCGAGCGTCTTCTGGGTACAAAAGCTAGCCCGGCGCAAGCGGCTCCGCATCGAAGCGGTGGATTATGCGGATACGAAACTTGAGTATTGTTTTACAATAAGCAGGCTTGTAGCGGACGATTTTACTGTCCAGCATTTCATATTCGAACTAAGTGCCTTGTTCCTTGGTATCGGTTTGTTTGAGGAGATGTTATCCAATTGGCTGACAACGACCCTCATAACGATAATCCCTTCAGGATTTACGATCCAATAATGTATACAAGATGGATCAATTTTTTTTAGCCAATATTTTTATTCTACGTAACCTTCTTTTAGGTTTTCAATTTTATCTGGCTGCCCATACAGTTTTTCGATATCACTGATAGGATGGCCAATCCAACTGTCCATTACATCATCCCAAGACCCTATGCCCAACAGACTGTCCACGAATGGAACAACTAAAGCGCTTCCAGAATCCATAGCCAAGCACTGATACTGAACACGGAAATTATAGTACTGCTAAGCACCGTGCCGGCGGCAGTTCCCTGTCCACGCTGGTACATATCGGCAAACAAATAAGCGTTGAGTCCAGGCGCCATAGCGGCCATGAGTACAACGGAGCGCGTAATCTGTTCAGCTAGATCAAAAAAAGTACAAAGCAGTAATGCAATTCCCGGGTGCAAAAACAACGACAAAACTGTGATACTGCTGACCTCCCCGATTCGGTGAGTCATGGAGTAACGCGTCAAAACACCACCAAGACCGAATAAGGCCGCCGGCAGCGCCGCACCGGCAAGTATATCGATGGCAGAAACTAAGGCGCCCGGTAATTGCCATTGACTCAGATTGACAATAAACCCGAGACCCAGGCCAATCATCAAACTGTTGCGGAACATGTTTGTCACCACGATACGAGCGGTTGCCGACAGAGATCGGCCGTCCGCTCGCAACATCTCCATGGTAGTAATACCCACCAAGTAGCAATAGGGGGCGTGCACGGAAACAATCGCGTAGCTGGTTGCAAGATTTTCACTCCCCCATGCACGTTCGGAAATGGGTAAGCCCAGTAACAATAGATTGGAAAAAAGCGCTCCGAATGCCACCGCTACGGCTTCCCCCGGCCTACGGCCAAAAAATTTCCAGACCAGCAGGCTGATCAGTGCGAAGTTGAATGTAGAACCGCTGTAAAAAGCCAGCATGGCACGCCAGTCGTAGGCGGCACTCAGATCCATGGTTGAGGTGGCCCGGAATAGTAAACAAGGAACCGCAAACTGTACCGCGAAGCGCATCAGTCCGGTGACCATGGAATCTGAAAACAGTCCCCTGTGCACCGCCAGATAACCCGCACCTATCACCAGGAATACAGGTGCGACTATATTGAGTATGCTTAATAACATGGATGCTTCAGTTTTACCTTCTCAGTTGTCAGTTTAACCTTAAAGGTAGACTGCGCTGTATCGTCTGTTTTTACTTTGTCTCGCACTCAATTGAAACTTTTCACACGAGCTGTTAAACCTGCGATTGCCGGCTGGCATGATTGGGGATTAGCCTGCATTATTTCAAAAAAACACGCCTTAGCCAACCCAAGTTAGGAGCAGTTCAACATGACTGTCCGCGTTCACAGCAAAGCACGCTTTCGAAGGCATAGTTTGCCTTTGTTTAATCTTGTTCCCGGAACAATGCATGATAATGATCGCGCAAGATATTCTTCTGAACTTTACCCATGGGATTACGCGGTAGTTGCTGAACAAAGCGTATCTTTTTCGGTTGCTTATAACGTGCCAGCTTATCTGACAGATGGGTAAGCAAGTCCGCTTCGACAAGCGTTATACCGGGCTCGTTTACAACAACAGCCGCCACACCTTCACCGAAATCAGGGTGGGGCAACCCTATAACCGCAGATTCCGTTACGCCTTCAATAGCATCAATCACAATTTCGATTTCCTTGGGATAGACATTATAGCCACCCGAGATAATCAGATCTTTAGATCGACCTATAATCGATAGGTAACCTTGATCATCAATCACGCCTATGTCACCAGTTATGAAAAATCCGTCATCACGGAATTCTTCGCGTGTTTTTTCAGGCATTTGCCAATATCCCTGGAAAACATTGGCGCCGCGGACTTCGACGCCGCCCATTTCGCCCGGAGGTAGAGTTTTTCCTGTCTGGGCATCGGTAATGCGGATTTCAACTCCCGGCAAGGGTAATCCGACGGTACCGGCACGGCGCTCACCATTGTAAGGGTTAGAGCTGTTCATACTGGTTTCGGTCATACCGTAACGCTCCAGGATGGCATGTCCGGTGAGTGCTTGCCAGCGTTTGTGTGTCTCGC
Organism: Granulosicoccaceae bacterium; assembly: GCA_965222695.1. Classification (GTDB taxonomy): domain Bacteria; phylum Pseudomonadota; class Gammaproteobacteria; order Granulosicoccales; family Granulosicoccaceae; genus UBA7957. The sequence continues at coordinate 668,768 of OZ244967.1, forward strand.
TCAGCAAGGGCGCTGAACCTGAAACAAATAACCGCATATGGGACACGGTATCCCGTGACAGTCCGGTGCTCTCAAGCAGCCGAACATAAAAAGTCGGCACCCCCATCATCACTGTTGCCTTATCCATTTGCTCCAGTACCGCTTCGGCATCAAACCTGGGCATGAAAATCATCGAACAGGCAGCACACAAGGCAATATTTGTGGCTACAAAAAGACCATGGGTATGGAAGATCGGTAATGCGTGGATAAGGACATCTTTGTCGCTAAAATGCCAATACTCTTTGAGAGTCCGTGCATTTGAAGCCAGATTTTCGTGACTGAGCATGGCACCTTTGGAGCGGCCGGTAGTTCCGGAGGTGTATAAAATAGCGGCCAGATCATCTTCACTACGGGCAACCGCTTGAAACTCTGCGGTCGTCCTATCTGCTGCCTGTGCGGCTACCGCATCGCTTAGAGTGCCGGTACCTTCATGTGACAGAGTAAACAAATTGCTAACACCTATGGCTTCGAGCACAGGTTCGAGTTCATCGGACTTGTCTGGATCACAGATCATCACAGCCGGTTCTGCGTCAGAAAGAAAATATTGCAGCTCTGTTGTTGTATAAGCTGTATTCAAGGGCAAAAAAACGCCCCCGGCCAGCAGAGTGCCCAAATACAATTGTATCGCTTCAAGTGATTTTTCCACCTGTATGGCAACCCTATCCCCAGGATTTAGGCCTGCCGAAAGCAAAACAGTGGCATGCCGCTCTGCTGCCTCAAACATCTCTCCATAGGAAATGCTCCGTCCTTGAGGAGTAGAGGCAAATAATGCGTCATCACGCCCGAGCGAAGCGGTTCTCAGAAGATTGGCGAGATAGTTCGCTTGATACATTTTTTTCTCCAACGGATTTTATTTCAACAATCGGCGCACCTGGTTCGAACAGATCACTTTTCCTTGATTGGCATAGGCTTCGTGATTGCGTTCGATGCTGTCCAGATCATAAAGGTAATTGACCATCACACCCCAGGAATTAGAACTGCCCCGAGAGCTGCTGTCAGCACCGATGTTAATACGTTCAAGGCAGGCTCCATTGCCCAGATGGAAGCGGGCAACCGGATCAAGCGGTCCGTCTCGGTCCGCTTTAGCTTCCAACAGATATAGGGCCGTCAAAGCCGGCAATGCCTGCTGATCAACAGCACCGTCTTTCAGAACCTGGCTTCCGCCCAGCGACTCAACTATGACGTTCAGTTTGGTGGACAAAGGACTGCTTTCACCGGCCTCAATCTGCGCCACTACCCAGCGCCTCATCGCCGGCACGGGTGATAAAGTCACGAAATTCTGCAGGGCGGAGAACTCGCGACGCAGTTCTTCAACCACTTGCTTGATCAGGAAATTTCCAAATGAGACTCCGCGCAGGCCGGCCTGACAATTAGATATAGAATAAAATACAGCTGTGCTAGCCAGGCGTGGATTCAGCGGTTCTCGCTGACTGGCCAAAATCGGATCTATGGCACGTGGCATATCTTCGGTTAAAGCCACTTCTACAAAAATAAGCGGTTCTCCGTTCAGCGCGGGATGAAAAAATGCATAAAGCCGACGATCTTCGGCGGCGACCCGCAGACGCAGCTCATCCCAGCCGTTTATTTCGTGTACCGCTTCATAAGTTATGACCTTTTCCAGTATCCGGGCCGGGGTGTTATCCCAGTCAATACGCCTGAGTTCGAGGAAGCCACGGTTAAACCAGGAGTTGAAAAGGTGACTGAAATCCTTGTCCAATTGCTTCAGGCTGCTATCAAGCTTGATCGCCTCAAGCAAATCCTTGCGCATTGAGACTAGATCGCGAGTCGCTCCCGGGGCCCGGTTTAAACGCCTGATAAGTTCCTGACTTCGCGGTTCACTGGCAAAATGAATTTGCCGTGCAGCGTCGTGACCAGGATTCTGTTGCCAGGCATGGATGCTTTCCGATAAACCTGATTCGTCAACACCGAAGCGCTGTATGATTTCATGGAAAAAAACCTTTTTCTCATCTCGGTCGAAGTGTTTGTAGCGATCCAGTATCTCCCGACCCAGCGCAAGCCCGGTCGCTTCACCGTGCCGCGACACCAGAGCTTCGCATCGATCACAAATGCTCACGCCTGTGTCTTCGCCCGCAGTTAAGGCGCGGCCTATGTCCGTAACCTTGGTCAATAGATCGCCCAGCAAATGACTTGCTCTCATCTCACCGGTCCCATCAGTATATTAGGCAGCCAAGTCACCATGGTCGGAAATACGGAAAGAATCACAATCGCGAGAACCATGCAAAACACAAAGGGCAGGGAACCTTTTAAAATGGTTTTAAGACTGATCTCCGGCGCGATACCATTGATAACGTAAAGGTTCAATCCCACCGGTGGGGTTATCAATCCGATTTCCATATTAATGGTCAGAATCACGGCAAACCAATAAGGATCAAAATCGGCTGCAACGACTATCGGCAGTAGAATCGGTGCTGCCATTAATATCACCGCGACCGGCGGCAGAAAAAACCCGGCTACCAACAAGAAAATATTAATCGAAAACATCATGCTCCAGCGATTGATATCCAGCATCGCAATCCATTCTGCAATAGCTTGCGTAACAAACAGACTGGAGAGCATGTAAGAAAAGACCCCGGCTGCACCTATGATGAAAAGAATCATCACACTTTCGCGGGTCGAATCGCGTAAAACCGCCCAGATAGACGAGAAATCATAGAGCTTATAAATAACAACAGCGATTAATACGCACAGCAGCGCACCGACGGCGGCGGTCTCCGATGGTGTTGCAACTCCCCCATACAGTGCGTAGAGCACGCCGAGTATGATAATGATAAAGGGTAGTACGCGTGGTAGAACCTCGAGTTTTTCTGCCCAGCTGTATTGCTCCCTATTCAGAGCAGATTTTCCGCCATCCTGACGCCAAGTGTCATAAATTGACCATAGCATAAATAAAATGACAAGCAGCAAACCAGGAATAGCACCTGCCAGAAACAGACGGCCAATCGACGTTTCGGTCGAGATTCCATAAACGATCATAGTAACCGATGGCGGAATCAGTATACCCAATGTACCACCGGCCGCGATGGAGCCCGATGCTACCGTATCCGGATAGCCGCGACGGCGCATCTCAGGTATGCCCATTTTTCCTATAGCGGCACAAGTTGCGGGTGAAGAGCCAGACATAGCCGCAAATAGGGCGCAAGCGCCCAGATTAGAGACCACCAAGCCTCCCGGTACACGGGTCAACCAGCGCTCCAGCGCCTCATATAAATCGGCTCCGGCACGGGTTGAGGAAATAGCTGCACCCATGATGATAAACATCGGGATTGACAACAGGGCAAAATTGTCAAGCTTGCCGAAAAACAACTCCGGTAACAGTTCCAGCGAGTCGAAACCGTCGAAAATGATTAGAAACCCGGCTGAAACAATCAGCAATCCAAGCGCAACCGATACGCCTGAAAACAAAACAAGTATTGTACAGAGACCGACCAGCGCCCCCAGAGTTAAAGGATCCATCAGTAGTCCTCCTCCAGTTCACTGTGTTCAAAGGGTGCCTCTTCGCCGACGATTACTCCATATAAATCCGAAGTTAGCTGCAATAAAAACAGTCCGAATCCAAGGGGTAGGGAAAGATAGGGAATCCACAGCGAAACACCCCAAACCGTATCTGATTTCCAGTTTTTCTGGTACGCCAGGTGAAAAAATTCGAAACCAAAATAGGCAATCACTGCAACGATGAGTATGCTTATACCGAGCGTTAGGATCGATAATATTTTCTGCCACGTGGGTGGCAACATCATAGGGATTAGATCCACATTCACATGGCCACGTAACAGCTGTACATAAGGTAAACCAATCAGCGTGGCCGAGATCATCAGGTATACCACGGCTTCCGTCTGCCAAAGGGTTGATGCATTCAGTACAAAGCGAACCCATATCATCTGGCAGGTAATAAACACGGAAGCGAAAATCATAATTGCTGCAACTATGCCGCAAATTGTAGACAACAAATCAACAACCCGGATAAAGGGATTGTTATGCTTGCTTGCCCTTGTATTTTTAATGCTGCTCATTATTCGCCTTTTACACGTGATTAACGGGGGGACGGCGGCATTTGTAAGAAACGCTGCTTAAGACCGCCAACCCAAAAGGTCAGGATTGGCGGAATACACACTTGGCTTTACGGATTATTCGACAGTCAGTGCCATATCGAGCAGCTGTTGGCCGTTCGGAGTCTCCTCAGCAAATATCTTGTAGGACGACTCCATGGCGATAGCTCGCCAGGCAGCAAAATCTTCGTCGCTCATTTGCGCCAGTTTGACACCCGCCTCTTGAAACACACGAGCCGACTCAGCATCCGCTTTCTTTGCTTCAGCCAGGTAAAAAGCCTGGGCCTTCTCAGCGCCTGTGCGTAAAGCCGTCTGTTGCTCTTCTGATAAGCCCTCAAAAGTCGACTTGTTTATCAGCAAAGGTTGATACATAAACCAGAGAGCAACATCTCCGGCTGGTGTGTAGCAGCCCACCTGTTCATAGAGTCGGTATGAAACGAAACTGGAAGATGATGTATTGGCGGCATCCAGCACGCCCGTCTGCATGGCGGAATAAATTTCCGAAGACGGCATGGAAGTGATTGAGGCACCGGCCTGCGCCAGCATCTGCTCAAAAGCTTTGCCAGCCGCTCTCACTTTGAGCCCCTTAACATCATCAGGCGAGGTAATACAACCTTCTTTGGCACTAAAACCACCTGCCAGGTAGCCATGAACCAATACCATGATGTCGTCCTCGGCCATAATCTCCTCGATCCTGGCCATAAACGGTGATGCCGTCAACCGCGCACCGTGATCATGATTTTTCACCAGTCCCGGCATCAAGGTCAGGTTGTAGGCGGGCTGCTGACCTCCGGCATAAGACAAGGGCAGCACGGTCATGTCCAGTCGTCCCCGCGATAAGGGATTATACTGTTCACGAGGTTTGAATAATGACTTAGAAGGGTAAATCTTGATGCTGAGGTCAACAGCGGCAGCTGTAACTTCATCGGCAACGATTTGCGCGACTTTGTGGCGCACATCATTGGTTGACCATTGGTGGCTCAGCTTCAACTCTTCTGCAAAGGTGGGGTTCAGGCTGAATGCCGCAATGAGCGGTAATATGAAAGGGCGGATCAAGGATATTCTGAACATGGTGGTAAGTCTCCTCTCGTAGTGTTCAGTTGTTTTGCTCGTAACTCGTCACAATTTCGAGTCTTTCCGGAACCGAGTGACAATAAGCCATGAGGTGCAGTCAGGAAAATGCACAGGTTCCGGTGTTATTTATCCAATTGCGCTCTGGATTTATGCATATTATTTGTTTTTGTATACAAATACAATAATTTTGTATATATAAAATGGTTTTATAGAAACACAGGTCTATCTGTTGTATATTTTTAGTAAATTTATCGTGATGGAAAGATGAAAAAGCGGGCAGACGCACTTAGAGATGTACTGGAAGAGGAAATCGTCACCGGATCACTGAAACCAGGCGAACGACTTGATGAAGTGGCCATGGCTACACGCTTCGGCGTTTCCCGTACGCCGATTCGTGAAGCCTTATTCCAACTGTCTGCTGCCGGTTTAATAGAAATAGAACCCCGAAGAGGCGCCTTTGTCTCGACTATCGGACCACAGCGGTTGGTGGAAATGTTTGGTGTGGCCGCCGAACTAGAGGCGATGTGCGCCGGCTTCGCCGCCCGACGAGCGACGGATGAGGAACTGAGATCAATCCGTGAAGCGCATGAATCTTGTAGAGAAGCATTGGATTTGACTGATATTGACCCGTACTACTACGAAAATGAAGTTTTTCACCAACGCATTCGGAGCGCAAGTCACAACCAGTTCCTGATCGAGCAAGTCAACTTATTACAACGAAGACTGAAACCTTACCGACGCCTGCAGCTTCGTACGCGTGGGCGTGTAAAAGCCTCTTTTAATGAACACGATGCGATTATGCGGGCTCTTGAAGAGGGTGACGAGAAGCGTGCAAGGAACACTATGCGTGATCACGTCACGGTGCAGGGAGAACGCTTTTCGGATTTGCTTTCAGTGCTTGACAGTGCAAGCGGGTCAGATCCGGTGTAGTGTCACCTGTACTGTTCGAGCGGTTGGCAATCAAAATTGATATTGTGTACCATTTGGTGTACATTTTGCTTAATTAGTAGTATCAATATTTTTGAGTATGTCCACTATGGCTAAAACATCCACCATAAAGGCACGGATGGAACCGGAGTTAAAAGAGAAAGGCGAGGAAATTTTACACTCGCTTGGTCTTAATACGACCACAGCAATCACTCTCTTTTTTACCCAACTGGTACAACGACAGGGTTTCCCTTTGGAGCTGAAAGTACCGAACGCTGAAACCCGTGCTACTTTTGAGGAAACCAAGAAAGACACCACTTCCTATAGCAGTGTAGGTGAAGCCCTTGAAGATGTCTGGGAGAGTGAATAACGTTCTCATATATGCGAACACCCATACTCACCACGCGTTTTAAGCGGGATATGAAAAGACAAAAGAGGCGCGGGAAATCCAGAGAAAAACTGCAAACCATCATGGAGCAAATATGCCGCCATGGCGACCCACCAAAAGAACATCTACCTCATAATTTGGTTGATAACTGGGCGCAGTACCGAGAATGTCACATAGAACCTGACTGGCTCTTTATTTACGTTGTTGGGGACGATTCTGTGACCTTTTACCGAACCGGTACTCACTCAGATTTGTTTAATTAGCCTCGTGACATTAGTAACCGAAGTAAAATTTAATGTGAGCAGCCGGCGGTATGATCGAGGAAACAATTAGAATACGCGATCTGCATCAGTTCGAGATTAAGTTGCACTACCCACTGAACCAGAAAAGGGCAAATGTGACTTACGATTTAGAGTGCTACATCTACGTTCCACAAAGCCTCGGGATACATCGCGAGAATTATTCGAAAACCAGATTCTACGATGATCTACAAACGCATATTAGGTTCAAAACACCTTCCGTCTTACTAACAGGAATCACAGGTAAACAGGACAGTCCACTGTCCCGGCTGGAAGCCAGCATTGGCCCGTTAAAGGAAGAAAGCAGTACTGCTAATATTGACGCGTTTGAATATCGACTCAAACTATTCTGCTGCATTCTCCAAAGTTCTCTCAGAGATTTCGTCGCTTATATAGGGAAGTCTGCCAATGAGGACGACCGCAAACGACTTATACAGCAATTCCTTCACGCCAACGTAACGATTATTGATTCCTATCGAGCGTTGCGATCGAAGATTTTTCTGCCTGGTATACATCCGCAGGTCAACGCTATATATACTTTTGGTGATGAGTATTTAAGCTTGTTGATCGAGCGGAATTGCTATGATTTATTACAGCACCAGCGGGTTTCAGGTGTTTCGGTACCGGACGAGAGTCAACGGAAAATATTGAACCTTATCGCGAAAGAAGTACGCTACCGCGAAAGCCGCCGATACCCCTCAATTCCAACTGACAAGCACGACAATGAGCAACTGATATTTCGACGCAATGTACTCAAGAAATACATGCATAACGTCCTGTACCTCAGAACGAGCACCAAGCATGAAGGCAGGGTAATCGAACATGGACTATTTAGCATCGCAGCAGGTATTTCAATGCTATTTGCAACTGTTGTACTGTTCGCTTCACAGTCGGTGTATGGTCCACTATCACTACCGGTATTCGCCGCATTAGTGATTGGTTACATGTTCAAGGATCGGATCAAAGAATTGTTACGGGTGTATTTTTCCAAGAAGATTACGAATGTGCTGTTCGATCACAAGACGCGAATTTACAGTAACCCACATCAACTTGTTGGACATTGCAGAGAGAGTTTCGACTTTATCGACGAAGCTAAAATTCCGGATCACATCATGAAGATAAGAGATCGTGACCATATTACGGAAATCGAGAGCGACTGGATGAGCGAGAGTGTTCTTCGCTACCGCAAAAGGATCAAGCTATCTTCCCAAGCTATCTCTTCTGTTTACCACGATATCAAAACAGATGGCATTAACGACATCATGCGGTTCAGCGTTGCGGGATTCACCCATCGCATGGGAGATCCGAGAAAGGAATTGTTCGTTTTGGACGAAGACGATTATCATAAGGTGAAGGCTGAGCGCGTCTACCATCTCAATATGATATTACGATATGGCGGTGCTGAACGCGTCCGTTACAAACGCTTTCGAATTATTTTGAATCGACGAAAGATCAAGCGCATAGAAACGGTGTCGGTCGAGGATGAATGATGGCCATGAAGTCCATAGCATCGGCCCGCGGTTTCCTACCCTGGACATTATTGAACACCGCTTTCCATACCGGGGAGGCTTAGAGTATTCTGTGTTTGCGGGTGTCCGATAATGTGAATTAGTAACGGACGTTCACGAATGAAGTGAAGGCTTTCGGCGTTTAGGGTGCGAAGGACTGTATGAACGGGTTGTCCGAGCGATCCTCAATTTTTATAAAGCCGTGCTCGGTAGCGTTGTGGCACTTGTTGCAGGCTTTCAGCATCTCGCCGTAGTCGGTCTGGGCCCGCTTGAACTGCTTCGCGTCTACGCTCTTCTCCAGCGTCTCTAACGCAGGCTCGAGCATGGTACTCGCTAACTGACCGACCGGGTGCCCATCGTACTCTTTAACCTCTCGCACGAGTTCGATCACCTCTTCCATCTCGTGGAGATAGAAATGAGCGAGAGCCGCGTTTTCGGCCCGGATAGACAGCCCAGCTTTGTGAGAGAAGTACTGCAGCTTAGACATGTACTCGACAAGTTCAACTTCTTCATCGTCAGTGGAGCCTATGATAGGTATCCCCAACAGCGTGAAAGCTGCGACATAAAAAATCATTCTATTCATGATCTGACACCTCCTCTGGATTCCAAAGACCCAGCAATCTAAGAAGGGCTTAGGATATGGATAGACGAATTGTTTTCGTGTTTCCTGTCGTTAACATCGCGATTATCGTTCGGTTGCCGCGTATAAACTTAAAGCTATAAATTCGTGCGAGCTTTTTCATTGATGCTTGTCAAGGAACTAACATTGTTGGGTGTCTGAATTGGGTCGTTGTAAGCCGCTGACTCTTCGTCTCAGTCGTTTCCATCCGGCTTGAATAAAGCGAAATCCAGGGTTTGTTGATTGGACCGATTTCGGATTGACGTAGGGGTAATGCCTGCAATTAGGCCAGACTGCATCAGCAATTGCGTCCGCCTGGCGTATGAGTTCGCTGCTCTTATGTTCTGATTCGTTTCAGAAGACTGCCTTGTTCTCCGCTGTCATCGATGAACTTTTGCCACACGAACAAGGCGTCTGCGCCTTTTGTTCGAAGGACGACTTTTTCTCCTGGACCAACAAACAGTTTCCGCTTTCTTTTGTCTTTGTAGTTGTAGCAGCTGTAGTGTCGTTCATAGAGTTCCATGCAGTCTAAGTCCCCGTCTTTTGTTAGCCACCAGGTCGGAATTGCTACTTTAGACATGCGCGGCGGTATTTTTCACTCGCATCATAGTTCAAATGGCAGTATTGGCACCATGCCCGAAGTCTATCGTCGGTGACGTTGTGGTTTTCTTCGTCGTGGTCGAGATGGGCTACAGTCAGAACCACTTTTACAGTTTTTATCTCCCCGCCTGATGCATACGGACGCATGCGTTCAATATCCGACTCGTTTGACAACCAAAACCGCTTAATTTTATAGCGGCCGCCTAAATCCCTCTCTCCATGTTAGTGCCGGAGTAAAACCGCGACTATTTGCCGCAGTTTACCAACACGCTCTTGACCCAGTACTCTCGGCGTTCAGTCCACTCACTGTCAGAAATCGATGTCATCATCGAAGTCCAGCTCTGCTTGGCTAGTGTCAGTTTCTGCAAGTGCACGGGTACGCATATCAATAATCGAGTCACTATAATGATCCAGAAGTTCATCCCTCAGAGTGTCCAGAAAGTCGATGACGATCTCCGCCTCTTCTGCACTCCAGCAGGTGTGCAACTTTGTCACTTTCATGCTCATGATTCACTCACGGTGGCTGTGTTTTTACGCCGTCCTGTTCGCTTGGTCTGACTGCGCGTCTTCTGCCGACGTTCAGCGCTTTCCTTAGCTTCACGCATCCGGTAGGACTCGCCGTCGATTTGCAGTATTTCAGCATGATGGACCAATCGGTCCACCAGGGAGACTACGCAAGAGGCGTTCGGAAACACCTCGTTCCACTGTGCAAAGGGTTTGTTGGTGGTGACAATGGTGGCACGGGTTTCATAGCGTCGGTTGATGATCTCAAACAATAAATCCGCGTGTCGGGTGCCATAGGAAAGATATCCCAGCTCATCGACAACCAGCAACTGCGGCAAGGCGTAGTAGCTGAGCCGGCGTTTGAAGGCGTAGTCACCGTCTTTGGAGGCCAGATCGTTGAGCATGTTCGCCGCCGTCGTAAACAGGACGGTATGTCCGGCCACCACCGCTTGATGAGCGATATTTTTGGCCAGCATGGATTTACCGACGCCATTGGGACCGAGCAGAATGACGTTGCTCGCCTGGGCGACAAAGTCTAACCCCATCAGCTCGTTGATCGCCGGTTGGTCGATTTGCGTGGGCCATTGCCAGTCAAAGTCCGCCAGGGCTTTAAATCGACCCAGCCTGGCCAGACGCATGCGCCGCTCCAGACCCTGCTGACGCCGTGCCTGTTCCTCCCATTCCAGCAAGGTGGGTATCCAGGGTTCGATGTGTTCTGGCAGTTCATGCCAGTGCGCCTGCAGACCAACCAGTTTTAAGGCTGCCAGGCGCTGTTGCAGGTCAGTGCGCTTCGGTGTCTGTGTCATCGTGTGTCTCCGGTGTGGTCTGTAAATCATCGTAGGCGGCCAGCTTGGCCGGGCGTACCACAAAGCGGTTCAGGGTCGGTGGCAGTGCGACCGCAATCGGGGGTGGCAGGTGTTGTTCATCACGCCGGCGTACGAGTACCTGTTCAACTGCGCTGGAGTGGGGCTGTTGTTTTGACAAGGCCTCGTTAATCGCGGCTTGCATTTCCTGGGTGCCGTATCGATCCAGCAACGTCAATAAGGCACTGACCAGAGGACCCAGCGGCAAGGATTGGCTGGCGGCCAGTTCGATCAAGGGTGTCGCTTCGGGCACGGCCATGGCAAGGCGGTCATAGCCACGGTGATGTCGACCCTGGCGTTTGTAGGCGATCAGCTGTTCAAGATGGCGTGGATCTTCGATCTGCTCGCCCTTGCCGAAGGCGCGTGGATGCTCGGCAACCACCTTCTCGCCATCGAACAGCCGAACCCGGGTGAGACTGGCCACCACGGTTAAGGTACGTCGTACACAGTCCGGTGGTACGGAATAATCATTCAGATCAAAACGGGCGTAGGGTGTTTTACCAATACGTACCGCCCGTCGTTCATCGGTATTGAAAGGGTTCTCGGGCAAGGCAATGAGTGAGGGCTGTTCGTGCTCAAACGCCTGATTGACGGTTAAATCCGGCGCTTCTGGGCAGCGTCGTTCACCACTGACCTGCCGGCACCAGTGATCGGCTTGGGTATTGAGTGCATCCAGATCACGCCATTGGCGTCCGGCAAAGAAGCTGCTGCGAATGTAGCGAATCGCCCGCTCTACACGGCCTTTTTCGTTGCCCCGTGCTATGGCGACCGGGCGGGGCTCAAATCGGTAATGTGCCGCCAGCTCCAGCAGTGTGGGATGGAAACGAATGGCCTGTCCGCGTCGTTCCAAAACGGCCGATTTGAGATTATCATACAAAATCACCCGGGGGACACCGTTGAACTGTTCGAAGGCCTCGACATGACCGCGAAGGAAGTTGTCGAGTTGTTGATTCAGATAAAAGCGCAGGAAGATCCTGCGGCTGAAACTCAGCACCATCACAAAAGCCATGAGCGGGCGTTTGGCACGCCCGGTAGTCAGGCTCTGGAAATGGCCCCAGTCGACCTGGCATTGTTCGCCGGGCAGGGTTTTCAGACGCAGATACGCCTCAGCGTGAGGCCGGGGCCGCAGTTGTGCCACATGATCACGAAAGTGACTGCTGGCACCGCGAAAGCCGCGCTCCTGGGCCATCGCATAAAGACGCGCAGCACTGAGTGTTGGGTATTGCTGAAGTGTTTCGACAATCATCGGTGTATAGGGATCGAGTATGGAGGCGCGTTGTGAACGTTTGGCCTTGGGTACGCCCGCCTGGCTCAACACCCGACTGACGGTGCTGTGATGCACGCCCAGCTGTACGGCAATGGTGTTCACACGCCAGTGTTCGGCAAAATAGAGGCGAAAAATCTGTGTTTGCAGCTCCTGATCAATCGTCAATGTCATCACTCCCAAGTCGTCTTACAGCGGTGGGCTGACACTGGAATGCAGAAAATGCCTGCGTAGAAATACATCACACAGACCACCACAGCAATGACAGCGTATCTCATCGACACCATCGTCTTTATCAGCACCATGGCAAATGGGCCATCGTCGAATCCGCAGTGGAGCACAGGGCGTGGGGGTAGTAGAACCGTGATGCGTTACTTTTGTGGTTTGCGGTTCTAATGGCCGCTTCTGTTGGCGTTGTCGAAAGCGCTGCTGGCGGGCTGCATTAGCGGATCTTCCACGAGCGCTATGGCGGTAACGTCTGGCTGATCTTCGTTGAGAATCACAGCGTGACAAACGGGCACAGTCCTGTCCGCAGAAACGATGGCCACGATCACACCGGCGGCAGATCACCACCTGTTTGTGACAGCGTTGACATTGATAGAGGCGAGCACTGGGTTTCATCGACAACAATGCCGATGAGGGCTGGACTTAATCTTGATCCCAAGGCATGCTGATCAAGCCGTGCAACATACACGGTTCGGGGCATGGCGCCAGATGAGATCGTCAAATCAAGATTGGCGCCATGCCTGTCTCTTCGGCAGGCGAAAACTCATACCGCAAATGGACATAGCTGTCTGGTTTTACACGCTCAAATCCCTTTCATAATCTGCGAAATGAGACCTGCTGCTCAGAATGCGTGACGAGAAACTGTTTTTTGGGTGGGTTGGGATGTTGCGGCAAATAGTCGCGGGTTTACTCCGGCACTAACACTCCATCCGGTTCTTTGTATTTAATAGCAATTCGGTCCCCCATCGCCCCGCCGTTCACAGCAAATAAACGGGCTGTGATTGAATTGGCACATTCTTGAATGCTTGACGCCATGTTAATTCTCCAGATGTGGAAGCATTAGAGCCCGGATCGCACAACCTTGACATAGTGAGGGTCATGCATTGCTTTCTATCCATCGTTCAATCGAGTACTTCGCATAGTCAGGCACCGAGTGTTTATTCTCATACCGGGAGACATATGATTCGGATATCCCAATCTCATTCCCCAATGCAGACTGGGTGAGTCCGAACGCACCCCGCAGGGATCGCAGGTATTCATTTGACCCGAATTCCGGATGCTCCGTCCGCATGTGATTGAGCAGGTTCTGGAACGTGCGGTTACAGCATGGGTGTACCCCGTTTTTGACGCGATGCCGGATCTTTGAATAGGATTTAGAGATTTCATCGCGCTACACTGTCAGCAATGCTGCCCGGCCGGATTCTGCCTCAAGCTGTCGCTGTTTGGCCGCCAATTGTTCCTTGAGTTTCTCTGCTTCGGATTTTCCTGTGTAATATTGCGAGTGGCCGGCAGGGCAGTGGAATAGTTTATGGTCGTCGAGTCGCCGTCGCTTAAAATCACGCGTCATCGCGAACGGCATACCGCAGTTACAGCACTCTACAGTCACGAACTCAATTCCGTCTACAAATTTACTCATGATGATTTACTCCGGTGAAATCGGTTTTTCCCGCTCTGCATCGGCGGCTTCATTTTTGATATGAGTGTATGGCTCGTTCATGTCTGGCATGGGATATTCCTCTTTGACTACGAAACACTCTTTGGCCCAGGACAGGCCCTTGATCAGTAGGTCAGTAATGAAATAGACGTTTTTCTTCTTGTGAATAATCACTTCTTCGCCGCTGGAATCTTCAGTGCTGCCCGGTCTGACTATGGTTTTTGCAGTGACAGCATTGATGCCATCGGCTTCTCGGATAATCAGCAGATCACCTTTCTTGATTTGTCCTGCGCGGATTACTTTCTCAAGCCTCATGAGCCAATCCGCCCAGCTTGTATTGTTTGGGGTACTATCGGGGTAAAACTTTCGTGTTCGAGCGGGGGGCGCGGGAACGCAGCAGCGTGAATCCACAATATATAGTCAAGTTATTGATTTGTAAGCACAAAATTGGTGCCGAGGAGAGGACTTGAACCTCTACGCACTATATCGAGATTTTGGGTATGTCAAAAACCTAAAATGTGCCAAAGGCATTTTCAACACATAATAAGTTATTGATAAATAAAGAAATCAATTGGTGGAGGCGGCGGGAATCGAACCCGCGTCCGCAAGCCCTCCGCCTTCGGCTCTACATGCTTATCCTGTCTATTGATTTAATCGACTGCTACCCGGCAGGCAGGGAAGGCAGCCGACGATCCCGGTTTTGGTTTAACGCTTCCACTCCGGGAGAGTTTCCACGCGATCTTGTGAGATATGACACCCGGAATCTGAACGCACAAGCACGGCTTCAGTCGGATGGCACCCTACTGGGTATTAAGCAGCGAGTGCGTAGTTGTCGTCGTTTGCAACTATAATTTGCAGAAGAGTTTAACGAGGTCATCTACATCCTCGGCATGCACCTCGGGTTTCGCTACCCACGTCGAAGCCAGGTCGCCCCCAAAGTAACTGTCTATTATATCAAAACTGGGGACGATCCCAAGCGATTTCAAGCATGAGTGTTTTGAATTGGTTTGGCCGCCAGGAATCCTTTATTATTGCCGATTTTGAAGCAGCCACCATTTCTTCGGGGACGTCCATGCTTAGCTTGCCAGGCTCGGTCGCGCTTTCTGACTTTCGTATTCAACGTATCACTTCCGCCTTACAGAAGCAGCTGTCGACGCTTAAAGGGATTCAAAGCCGTTTTCTGCATTTTGTTCATACCGATTCTGAATTGAGTCCCGATCATCTCGACAGGCTCAACGTGCTTTTGGATTATGGGCCTGTTCCCATCGTCGACAAAAGCGATCAGCAATTGATTGTGATTCCGCGGTTTGGGACTATTTCTCCCTGGTCTTCCAAAGCCAGCGATATTTTGCATAACTGCGGTTTGCCGGAGGTTGATCGGGTCGAGCGTGGTGTTCAGTATTTTATCAATGTGTCCAAACCGCTGACGCTGGAGGAACTCGGGACTCTCGCCGATGCTTTGCACGACCGCATGACGGAGACGGTGATTTACACGGCCAGGGAGGCCAGCGGATTGTTCGAGCATACGCCTCCGGCTTCCCTGCAGAGTGTGCCGCTATTAGAGCAGGGTCGGGGCGCTTTGCTGCAGGCCAATTCGGATCTGGGTCTGGCTTTGTCCGAGGATGAAATCGATTATCTGCTGGAGAATTTCACTCAACTCGGGCGTGATCCCAGCGACGTTGAGTTGATGATGTTCGCACAGGCGAATTCCGAGCACTGCCGGCACAAGATCTTTAATGCGGACTGGATCATCGATGGTGAGAAGCGGGACACTTCTTTGTTCCGGATGATTAAAAATACCCATCAGGTGTCACCGGGCGGTGTGTTATCAGCCTATCACGATAATGCCGCAGTCATACGCGGTAACCGGGGTAAACGCTTTTTCCCCGATGCGGAGACCGGTGCGTACTGCGCTCAGGATGAAGACATACACATTCAGATCAAAGTGGAAACCCATAATCATCCGACGGCTATCTCGCCCTTTCCCGGTGCAGCAACCGGATCGGGCGGAGAAATTCGTGATGAAGGGGCTACCGGTAACGGGGCCAAACCCAAAGCTGGTTTATGTGGTTTCAGTGTATCGAACTTGAATATTCCCGGCTATCCCCAGCCATGGGAAGAGGAATATGGCAAACCCGACAGAATCGTCTCCGCGTGCGATATTATGCTGGAGGGGCCGATTGGTGCCGCGGCGTTTAATAATGAATTCGGTCGTCCCAACCTGAGCGGCTATTTTCGTACCTATGAGCAAGCGGTTCAATTGGCAGATCGGCAGGAAGTACGTGGTTATCATAAACCGATCATGATTGCCGGTGGTTTGGGTAATATTCGACCGCGGAATATTCAGAAAAAACCCATGCCCGAAGGTACAGCGATCGTCATTCTCGGCGGGCCAGCCATGCTGATCGGGCTCGGTGGCGGGGCTGCATCATCCATGTCGAGCGGACAAAGCAGTGAAAACCTCGATTATGCATCGGTGCAGAGGGGGAATCCGGAAATGCAACGGCGCTGCCAGGAAGTGATCGATTGTTGTGTGGCCTTGGGCGAGGCTAATCCGATTTTATCAATTCACGATGTCGGCGCGGGCGGTATTTCCAATGCCTTGCCGGAGCTGGTCAATGACGGCGGGAAAGGCGGTGAATTTGAACTGCGCGAGGTTTTGAACGACGAGCCCGGCATGTCGCCAATGGAAATCTGGAGTAATGAGGCACAGGAACGCTACGTGATTGCCGTGGATGCGGAGCGGCTGGATATCTTCGAATCGATCTGCCGCCGGGAGCGTTGCCTCTATGCACTGGTCGGCAAAGCTACGGATGAGCAACAGCTCAGAGTCAGTGACTCGCATTTTAGCAATTTTCCGGTAGATATGCCCGTGAATATACTGCTCGGCAAACCGCCCAAAATGCTGCGTGAAGTCGAGCATGGACATTATTCCAGGGTTGCATTGGAAACCAACGACATAAAACTGACCGAAGCTGTTCAGCGTGTGTTGCAATTGCCAAGCGTGGCGAGCAAGCAGTTTCTGATTACCATTGGCGACAGATCGATTACCGGAATGGTCGCCCGAGATCAGCTGGTCGGGCCGTGGCAAATGCCGGTAGCGGATGTGGCGGTCACGGTTTCCGATTACACAGGCTATTCCGGCGAGGCCATGTGTATGGGTGAACGCACGCCGCTGGCCTTGATCGAACCTGTGGCATCGGGCCGGATGGCGGTCGCGGAAGCTATTACCAATATGGCTGCTGCCTATGTCGGTCAGTTAAGCCAGCTTAGCCTGTCGGCCAATTGGATGGCTGCGGCCGACCATGAAGGAGAAGATGCGGCCTTGTTCGATACGGTTGAAGCGGTGGGTCTGGATCTGGCTCCGGCCTTGGGTATAGCCATACCGGTCGGTAAAGACAGTCTTTCGATGAAAACGGTTTGGCAGCAAAACGGCGAAAAGAAAGCGGTTACCGCGCCGCTTTCCCTGCTGGTTTCGGCATTCGCGCCGGTCGAGGATGTCCGTAAGACACTGACGCCTCAGTTGCGCACCGACCGGGGTGACACGGAACTGCTTTTGATCGATCTGGGCGGCGGTTGCAATCGGCTGGGCGGATCGGCACTCGCGCAAGTGTATAAACAGCTGGGCGATAAGGCCCCGGATGTTGACGATCCTCAGCGCTTAGAAGCCTTTTTCAACAGTATTCAATCGCTCAACAGGGACGGTTGCCTGTTGGCTTATCACGATCGTTCCGACGGTGGTCTGTTGACGACGCTGGCTGAAATGGCTTTTGCCGGAAACACAGGCCTGGATATATGTTTGCAATCCGACCGACAGATACTGGAAGAACTTTTTTCAGAAGAGCTGGGAGCTGTCATTCAGATTAAAGCCGATCAGAAAGCATTCGTGGAAAAGTTTTTTTCCGAAGCCGGACTGAATCAATATGTTTATCCGATAGGTCGTTTAAACTTGGAAAAAAAGCTGCGTATTTTCGCTGGAAACAAGGAAATTTACAGTTCGGAGCTGGTTGATCTGAAATCCGCCTGGTGGGAGACCAGCTACCGGATGCAAAAACTGCGGGATAATCCGTCCTGTGCGGATCAGGAGTTTGATCTGATCGAGGACTTAAGCGATCCGGGTATTAACCCTGTGATCCGCTTTGACCACAACGAGGATATCAGCGCACCCTATATTCATTCGGGTGCCAGGCCTGAAGTAGCGATATTACGGGAGCAGGGTGTCAATGGCCAGATCGAGATGGCGGCCGCGTTCGACCGGGCCGGTTTCAGTGCCGTCGATGTTCATATGAGCGATATTATTGAAAGCCGGATTCAGCTGGATCGATTCAGGGGTTTGGTGGCCTGCGGTGGTTTTTCTTACGGAGATGTACTGAGTGCCGGGGGAGGCTGGGCCAACAGCATTTTATACAATACCGTCGCAAGAGATGCATTCAGCGATTTCTTTCAGCGCAAGGATGTATTCGGGCTGGGCGTGTGTAACGGTTGCCAGATGTTTTCGAGAATAAAGTCCATGATTCCCGGCGCGGATCACTGGCCTAAATTTTTGCGCAACTCCTCGGAGCAGTTTGAAGGGCGGGTTGCGACAGTGCTGATTACCGATACACCTTCGGTATTGTTGTCGGATATGCAAGGCTCGCGTCTACCCGTTGCTGTAGCGCATGGCGAGGGCAGAGCGGTATTCAGTGACAAAGAGTCCGGCGAGCTCTCTGAAAAATGCCTGCGGTATGTCGATAACCACGGTGATTTCACTCAACACTATCCTTCGAATCCGAACGGCTCAGAACTGGCGGTCGCGGGGCTTTGCAATGATGACGGGCGGTTTACGATTATGATGCCGCATCCGGAGCGGGTGTTCCGCTCGGTGTGCAATTCCTGGTGCCCGGACAATTGGGGAGAAGACGGGCCATGGCTGCGGATGTTTCGGAATGCGCGGGTTTGGGTGGATTAGAGTTGGAGTCCTTTATTCACTCTCATGATGTGCGACGACACGAGGCTGATTGCCGCCATCCAGTGTGACCGTCAAGTCGATCGGTTTACAACAGACCTGGCAGTCCTCAATATAGGCTTGGTCTTCCACAGAGCAATCGACCACAACGTCAAAGGTTTCCCAGCAATACGGGCATTGTACAGTGACGGCTTCTACTTCATTCATATCCTTCACCCTTCAGGTTAGATGGCACCCGGCTTGTGAACTATCCGGTATGATGTAAACAGGGTTTACCCACTGCGATGTTGCCGGGCAGCAGGGATGAAATCCGCAATTCTCTGTCCGCAATTATGCACTCAATGTTGCCGTTAAATCCAGTTCCATCAGATCAGCGGATTGATCGGCCAGGCTTGAACTGACAATCAGGTCTACACCCAGCTTCCACAGTTCGGAGAGTACGTCAGAGTCGACAACGTCCGGCACTATGGTCAGCGTGCTTTCACGATGACACTGGTCGACAAGAATTTCAATCGCCTCAAGCTTTGCCGGATCATCGTGTAAACCGTTTAGCAGGTTACTGCTGATAGCGAGATATTTTATCCGGTTTTTTGAGTTATTGTATAATGCGTGGGTAATGGTCGGATCATCCAGTCCGGTTAGATAGACACCGCAATTTATTTTGGTCATTTGCTTGCAAAATTGCGAGAATGCATCCGGAAATTCAAGCGCGGATGCAACGGTGGCTTGCAGCATAATACTGTTTGTCGGCAATTTGAATTGTTCAATGACTTTTTCAATCCAGGGATACAAATCTTCTTCCAGCGTGACATTGCCGATCAGCGGTACAAAAAACTGTATTGTCGGGTTGTCTCGCAGTTTCTCGACCAGTTGGCGTGCGGCATTGAAGATAATCCACCGGTCGACATTGCTGGCAAGGCCCGAGTGTATCACCGTATCGCGGAATTGTGTTAAGGGCAGAGATTTACCGTTCTCATCGCTAAGCTGAAGTTGCAGGCTGTAGCGTTCCCAGACGTCGTGCCTCAGACTGATGATCGGGATGCTCGTCAGCGTAAGCCGGTTATTCTTGAGAATGGTGCTCACTCTTCTGGCCCAGACCTGATTCATGATTTGATTCGCGGACATATGGATGAATTGTGCCACATCGATTTTGACCGCATCATTGGATTCCTGTGCCTGGATAAAATTGTCCTTGAGCCTGGCGATGGCCTGCTCCCCGTCCTTGCAATACTTATCGATAATGACACCGGTAACCCGGCTTCGGGTAATGCCGGGCAGCAGGCCATCCAGGTCTCCAATCGCTCTGCGCAGTTTTTCCGCGTAAGCCTCGGGTTGTTTGTTTTTGTGGAACAGACTGATCAGGAAAAAAGTATTGCCGCCATAGCGGCCGAGTACATCGTTTTCGTCGATAATATCCAACAATCGTTCCGCCGCCGCTTGCATGCATCGGTTTGCATAGTCGGTGTCATCCGGCCCTGTTTCCAGATGTACAAAGTACAGCATGTATTCAGTAGAAAATTCCCTTGCATGCGCCACGGTATCTTCAAGCAAGGTCAGCATATGCTGACGATTGTACAACTGCGTGACCGGGTCACTGATTTGCAGACCGGGCGGTTTCGGCTGCGGAAGAATCTGTTCGGCGCCGTCGTAATCGGAAGGAGTCAGAATAAGCTGCACGGCATTTTCGCCGTCGAAGCGATTGGCCGTCAACTGAACCAGGGTTCGCAGTTGTGTTTCATCGCGATTGACAAAGGTGATTTCGAGTACGTCGTTGACAGAACGATTGGATTCTATGTCACGGACAGATTCTGCGAGCCTGGTTCTCTCGTCCGCCTCGGCGATTAAATCCATCAACGGTGTGGCTTGAAGATCTTCCAGTGAGCGGTATTCAAACATCTGCAAATAGGCAGGATTGGCATAGACATGCATGCCGTCGTGAACAAAGGCGATGGCCTGATTCGTACTCTGCAGCAATACCGTTAGTTGATGTTGTGATTCTTCCAAGCGATCGTTGGCGTGTTTAAGCTGGCTCTCCAATTGCTGAACTTTCAATGCTTTGCGGACGCAGTGCCTGATATGCCCCGGATCATCCAGAAAAGCGATATCGCTGGCGCCGTTTTCAAGCAATTCCCCGGCCTCGCTGAATTGATAGTTCTCGATCAATGCGATGATGGGCGTATCGTGATCATATGCGTCCGCCGTGGGGATCTCCGAACGCTCATGGTTTATAGTGATCAATGCCAGCTGATACCTGCCGGATCCCAGCTCATCGGTAAATCCACTGCTGTTGTCGACAAAACACTGGTCTATGGCATAGCCGAGCGTGCGCACGAGGCTGGTGAATTCTTCCGCCTGGTTTGGCGAGTCACAAAATATCAGCAGACCAAGTTTTCGCATAAGATTAGATTCACTTCCGGGGGAAGACTTGTAATGACTACCCTGTTCCAAACATCAGCGCGCATCAAGGTTTGTCGGTTGCCATGGAACGCGATTTCTACAATTTTACACCAGCATCACCGAGATTGCAGAATTCGGCTGCGCTATGGCGTCCCGGCCAACTGCTGCGGCGACGAATCATGGGTACGGGGTTTTGGTGTCCCGAGCATAAGGCACAGTATGCCGTGAGTTTCTTCGAATTGCAGGTATAATAACCGGGCTATAACCCGCTCAGTACAGCAGCGGAGCACGCGCGATTTTATCTGGCTCCAATGGGACATTTTTATTTATGGCTAATTACAGTACCAATGAATTCAAAGGCGGATTGAAGATTATGCTGGATGGAGATCCATATAGCATAGTAGAGAACGAGTTCGTCAAACCCGGAAAAGGTCAGGCATTTAATCGTGTAAAGGTGCGCAATCTGAAAACGGGCAGGGTGGTCGAAAAAACCTTTAAGTCAGGCGATACGGTGGAAGCGGCCGATGTCCTGGATACGGAACTTCAGTACCTGTATAACGACGGTGAGTTCTGGCATTTTATGGATCCGCAGACCTTTGAACAGATTGCCGCGGACAAAACCGCCGTCGGTGACCAGGCGGTATGGCTTAAGGAGCAGGATGTCTGTGTGCTGACCCTGTGGAACGGCGTGCCACTGAGCGTTACACCACCGAATTTTGTGGAACTGAGCATTACCGAAACCGATCCGGGTGTTCGAGGAGACACGGCGACCGGAGGCACCAAACCGGCTTATATGGAGACCGGCGCGGTGGTTAAGGTGCCTTTGTTTATCGAACAGGGAGAATTGATCAGGGTGGATACACGCTCCGGTGAATACGTTTCCCGGGTGAAAGGCGACTGACCGTCTCCGTGCAGCAAAGCTGGCACCCGACAGCGAGTCCGCAGATGCTCAGGGCTCGTGCCCGCTTACTGGAAAGTATCCGTCATTTTTTTTCCCGGCACGGCGTCATGGAAGTGGATACACCCGTGCTGTCCGCCGCGGCTGTTACCGATCCGAACATCGCCAGTCTGTCCCTTGTTGCTCATGACGGGGTTTCCCGTTATCTGCACACATCCCCGGAATTTCCCATGAAACGGCTGCTGTGCGCAGGCTCTGGGGATATCTACCAATTCAGTAAAGTGTTTCGGGCCGCAGAAGAAGGGCCTTTTCATAATCCGGAATTCAGTCTGTTGGAATGGTATAGAATCGATTATGACCATCAACGTCTGATGCGCGAGGTTGACGAGTTGATTCGTGAGGTCTGGCGGCCGGAGAAGGCGTTGCCGCCCAGCGAGTTTATTTCCTATTCCCGGGCCATTGAAAATGCAACGGCCTGTCGATTGCCGGAGCTTGACTGCGACAAAGTCCGGCAGATACTGATCGGGGCGGGACATCCGCCGCCCGATAGCATGCCTGAGGAATTGGATCCCTGGCTGGACCTCTTAATGATTCATCTGGTTGCGCCGGCTTTCCCCACGGACCGTATGACGTTTGTATATGATTATCCCGCGTCGCAGGCGGCACTCGCTGTCATCCGTGCGGACGATCCGCCGGTAGCGGAGCGTTTCGAACTCTTTTTCGGTGAGGTGGAATGCGCCAACGGTTTTCATGAACTGAGGGACGCGGACGAACAATTGCAGCGATTCAAGCAGGACTTGCAAAAGCGTCGCTCGCTCGGCCTGCCGGCCGTACCCTTGGATTCGAGGTTGATCGATGCACTGACCGC
Source organism: Granulosicoccaceae bacterium (assembly GCA_965222695.1). Lineage (GTDB taxonomy): Bacteria > Pseudomonadota > Gammaproteobacteria > Granulosicoccales > Granulosicoccaceae > UBA7957. Next base: position 691,688 of record OZ244967.1, read on the forward strand.
CGGGTTGCCGCCCTGCGCCGGGGTTGCACTGGGCATAGATCGTTTGCTGATGGTGATGTACGATAAACAAAATCTCCGGGAAGTCATGAGCTTTCCTTTCCCCCATGCCTGAATCCGAAAACCCTTACCGGGATAAGATTTTGCGCGTCCGTGATCTCCCCGCAGGGCGTTTACCGCGAATACTGGACAGATACCATATACAGCTTGTGAAACAACCGCCGGACCAGGTGATCACCGGCAGCTACTGGGGCGATGAGGAAGCGGGATTAGTGCAAAATCGCTTATATGTGCGCGCCGATACACCGGTCCATTCGGCTTTGCACGAGGCCTGCCACTATATCTGCATGGATAAGCAAAGACGGGAAAATCTGCATACCGATGCCGGTGGAGACTATGATGAAGAAAATGCTGTCTGCTATCTGCAGATTCTATTGGCATCGACAATACCGGAAATGGGCATGCGGCGTATGTGCAGGGATATGGATGCCTGGGGCTACACCTTTCGTCTCGGCAGTGCAAAACGCTGGTTTACGGAAGATGCCGCCGATGCTCTAGGATGGTTGGAAAGACGGGGCATTGTCGTGCGGGTAAATGCGCGGATTTACCTGTTGGCCGGCACCGGTCTATCGGTGAATTCCGCATTGACTACAGATTCATCATGACCCGGACGTGTGAAGCGGCACAGCGGCCGAGCGCCCTCAGGTTGTATCCGCCTTCCAGCATGGAAACCATGCGCTCCTGGCAGAACTCATCGGCCATGGCGCAGAGTTTTTTCGTCACCCAGACGTAATCGTCGTCGGTCAGATTAAAGCCGGCCATATCGTCATCGCGATGGGCATCGAAGCCTGCTGAGATCAACAATAGCTGTGGCTGGTAGTCTTTTATTGCGGGCAGCCACTGGTTTTGGACGGCATGACGGAACTCCGGGCTTCCGGTTCCTGCGGGAAGCGGCACATTGACCATCAGTTTTTCCATGGATTTGCCGGCATAACCGGGATAAAAGGGATGCTGGTAAGTGGAACAAAACAGGACATGCGGGTTGTGAGCAAGAATATCTTCGGTACCGTTTCCGTGATGCACATCGAAGTCCAGTATGGCTACACGCTCAAGTTGATGCTGCTCAATGGCGTGCAGCGCCGCGATGGCGATATTGTTGAAAAAACAAAATCCCATGGCGGTGTTTTTTTCCGCATGATGACCGGGCGGGCGGACATTGCAGAATGCGCGTTTGGCTTTGCCTGACATCACTAAATCCACCGCGAAAATGCCCGCGCCCGCGGATCGCAGAGCCGCCTCCAACGTATAGGGGTTCATCCAGGTGTCCGGATCCAGATGAAAAAATCCTTCCAGCGGAGAACGATTAAAGATGCCCTCGACGTACTCCTTCCCGTGCGCCCGCTCCAGCTGTGCGATCTCCGCATTCGGCGCTTCGTAATAGCGCATAAAATCCATCAACCCTTTTGCCGACAATTGGTCTTCAATCGCGCGCAACCGTTGCGGACATTCCGGATGGTGTTCAATCATTTCATGTCTGAGGCAATCGGGATGGGTGATGTAGGCGGTTTGCATGTAAAACTCCTTAATCTTTTGGCCATTCATTATCCCATAATCGCTCTGCTTTCGGCAGCGAAAACATTTACCGTTTGTAATTACAAAAACTTGCTGCGGTGCATTAAAGGGTTAAAATCATCATCGATTGCTTTGAATTGACATTTTCTCTTCAGAGCCTGTCAAGGAACTCGATTTTGGACAGGCTCTTACAAAGCTTAGGATCCTAATCATGTCCGAGCATTACCTGAGATCGCTGTTCGACCCGTCATCCCTTGTGCTCATCGGCGCAAGCCAAAGAGCCGGTTCGCCCGGGCGGATAATTCTGGATAGTTTAATCGACAGCTACACCGGTGATTTGTATCTGGCAAATCCGCACTATTCGGAAATCGACGGAAAAACCTGTTACAAGAGTGTCACTAAGATTCCGGAGGCCGCGGATTTGGCGGTCATTGTGACACCGGCCGCAACGGTGATCAGAATCATCAAGGATTGCGGGCGCAAAGGTATACATAATGCAATCATACTCAGCCGCGGCATAGGGCGTGTCGCGCGCCTGGGCCGACCGAGTAAAAAGGCGGTCCTGGCGGTAGCCCGGGAATCCGGGGTCAGGATATTAGGGCCAAGGGCGGCGGGATTGATACGATCCCCGAGCTGTCTGAATGCAACTTATAGCCGGAATCACATTTACGACGGAAAGCTGGCACTGGTTTCGCGATCAGCGACATTTTGCAGCGCGGTTCTGGATTGGGCAGAACAGCATAAAGTCGGATTCTCCAGTGTTGTTTCCTATGGTATGGAACTGGATATAGATGTAGCCGATATATTGGACTTTCTGGCGACGGATTTCCGTACCCGGAGTATTATCCTGCATGTCGATGAGGTGATCAGTTCACGCCGATTTATGAGTGCGGTAAGAGCGGCAGCTAAACGCAAGCCTGTGGTGGTGATGAAGTCCGCGCACGACGCCGGCAGTTACTGCGATGCGATTGCCAAGACCTGCGACCTTCGCTCGATGGACGATGTTTTTCATGCCGCTATTTCACGAGCGGGTTTGGTCAGGGTGTTTACTTTCTCCCACCTGTTCGCAGCGGCGAAAACGCTGTCGAGCAACCTGCGTACGCACGGTACACGGCTTGGTATAATATCCAACGGAAGGGGAACCGCGGAGCTGGCAACCGATCGAATGCGGCACCTTGAGATGCCGGTTCCCGGGCTCAGCCCGGAGTTGATCGCGGTGCTTGACGGGACCATGCCCGAATCCTGGTCGAAACAGAATCCCTTGGTTTTGACCGATGGATCGGAAACACCCAAACATTTTCATCAGGCAGTGAAAACACTGTTGGAAAGCAACGAAATCGATGCCTTGGTAGTCATATTCGCCCCTGACCCCAGAACGGATCCGGTGGAGGTGGCCGAGTCCCTGATAAAAGTGGCCAAAGGCAAACGGAAACCTGTGCTGACAGTCTGGATGGGTGGTGCCAGGATAGCGGAAAGCAGGCGTTTGTTGATCGACGCTTCGATTGCCAATTACGAAACGCCGGAGGCGGCGATAGAAGCATTCGGCTACCTTTGCGCTTATCTGCGCAATCAGCAATTGTTGCTGCAGATTCCGTATCCCCTGAGTAAAAACGTTCCTCCGGATATTGACAGCGCGCGATTGATCATAAAAGGAAATCTGATTCATCGCCGGATTGTCTTGTCGCAAACCGATTCCCGTCTGTTGCTGCGGGCATTCAATATCGACTGTGCTGCTTGCTGGCGGGCGGAGTCGGTGGACGAAGCAGTCAGTATCGCCGAAGAAATCGGCTACCCCCTGGTGCTGAAAATCGATTCGCCCAATATCACTTATAAATCGGACGTAAACGGCGTTCGGCTCAACATCAAGGACGAGGCGCAATTGCGGGTGGAATACGAAGACATGCTCAGAAACGCCAGGCGACTGAGACCCGATGCCGAAATCGAAGGGGTGATCGTCGATCAGATGTATGCACCGCGCAACGCCCGTGAATTGATGATACGGATTATCAATGATCCGTCATTCGGGCCGGTGATCAGCTTCGGTGCCGGCGGTACCCGCTCGCCGGCTCTGCGCGACAGGGCAATACAACTCCCGCCACTGAATCGTTACCTGGCGATCGATTTGATCGATAAAACACGGGTTTCCATGCTGTTGGACAAATTCCGGAATATGAGGGCAGCCGATCGGGAAAAGCTGATCGAGGTACTGATGCGTGTCTCGGAAATTGCCTGTGAACTGCCGCAGATTTTCGAACTGACGATTAATCCTTTGATCCTGGACGAGAGCAGGGCGGTTGTGACCGATGTGCATATCGTTATTCAAAACAGGAAAAGCAATGCCAGGCGCTATGATCATTTAGCGATACATCCTTACCCTTCGGATTGGGTAAGAACGATTGTTCTGAAAAACGACAGACAGGTCGAGATCAGGCCGGTCAGGCCGGAGGATGCCACGGCGGAAGCGGAATTCGTTCAGAATATGTCCAGCCAATCCAAATATTTCCGCTTTATGCACGCAGTGAACGAGTTGACGCCGGAAATGCTATCCCGGTTCACCAAGATTGACTACGACCGGGAAATGGCCTTTGTCGCCATGGCTTATGTAGACGGGCACGAGTTGATGGTCGGCGTCAGCCAATACGTTATTAACCCGGACAAGAAAAGCTGCGAATTTGCGGTCGCACTGGCCGATGAATGGCAAGGAATGGGTCTGGCAAGAAAACTTATGTTGGTGCTGATGGAACACGTAAAAGCACGCGATCTGGAACTGGTCGAAGGCAGTGTGTTGCGCAATAATACCGCTATGGATCATTTGATGAATTCGCTCGGTTTTGCAAAAAATCCGTCCGAAGATGATCCGGAAATCAATATCTACCGTCGTAAAGTAGCCTGAATCAGTATATTCGATGCCGTCGGTATAAGAGCCTGTTCAAAATCTCTGTGCCTACTGCGAATTCGCTGAGTTTGGCCAGATTTCCTCCTGATCGTCGTTGCGTAGAACCACTATGCGCCTCCAATCAGAATAAAATCTGACTCAAATCAGCGTATTCTCGCGACGACACAGAGATCTTGAACAGGCTCTAAGAGCGGGTTTTTCCTGCCGGCTTATTTACATCCGTTGTGCTTTTTCCACATTTCTGCATTATGTCCTTCAGGGATATTCAGGCATGGATCATCCGCGTAGCCTCTCAGCCGGTTGTACAGACCGATTTGCTCGAAGGTCAATATATCCGGGGTTTGCAAATGCGTGGACAAATGAACGATTCTGAGCTTTGCGCGTACTTTTTCGATGTCTTGAACCGATTTTTCCAACAGTGTCTGATTGATCGTTCCGTCGGCGAAGTGACTGTTAAGATTCTCTTCCAAGCGAATCAATTGTTCTCCGAGCGTAATCGCTTCGGATTTCATGGCATCGAATAATTTCTGAATTTTCTGTTTCTGTTCATGAGTGAGTTGAATTTTCTTATCCAATTCCAGGATATGTGCCGGACCGGGAACTCCGTTGAGTTCGGCCGCCTTGGCCAATCCCCATCCGCCTCCTTTTTTCAGTTCGGCTATATCGTCAGGCGAAAGACTTTTGATTTTCCGGTGTTCTTCCCCGGAATATTTCGATCTGTAGGATTCTGCGGACAATGACGCGGAAAAGGCGATCAGTAAAAGCAAGCCTGGGAAAATTTTCATCGTAAGTTCCTCTATCCTGAAAGTGATCCTGACAGCAACCGCTCAACCTCCTCGGATCGGCGGAATCAACTGAACCTTATCCTGCGCCTTAAGCACTGTTGTACTTAGGGCCGATTGCGGAATCATTTCATTGTTGACGATAAACACAAAGGGTTCATCGTCAGGAATCTGCAACAGTTGCAATAAGCTTTCCAGCGTGGCGGGCTCATCGACTATGACCTTTCCGCTATCCTTGATTTGCTGATCAAGGTATGTCGAGAGTCGGCCTGAGGCTTTGATCGTGATTTGCATGTTTTACAAGCCGAGTTTCGCCAGTAATTCCTCGGTCGGTCTGCCATCTTCGGTCCAGTTTCTCAATCGGTAGTATTCGGGCAGCATCTTATCCAATTCCGCGACTTTGCCCGCGGCGACTCCGGAGGGTGCGGGGTCTTTGAGTAAGCGCTCGGGTAGCGTATCGTCTGCTTTGCTGAGTCCCGCTTTGAGATTGAACATTCTTTCGAGATTCCAGATGCGTTCCCCGGCCAATAATATATCCTGATCGGTCCAGTCTTTATCCACGGCCGAGTTCAGCAGTTTGAGAAAATGGCCGGTATCCCAGGCTACCGTGGTAAAGAGGCAGAGCCCGGTCGAATCGATCATGGCGATCTGGTCCTGTGAATCTTTAATCGGTCTGGCTTTTCCATCGCCGCTCTGATTCTCCATATCGTCCGAAAAGGCATCGTGTTTGAGGTGGCAGGCACCACGATTGCTGGTGGCATAACCCAGCCCCATACCCTGCAGCGCGCGGGAATCGTAACCCGCGAACTCCTGGCCTTTTACGGACATGGACAGTTCCGGGTGACCGTATTTTTCGCACATTCTTTTCGAGCCCAATGCCAGTACTTTTCCGAAGCCTTCATATTTACCGGTTTTTTCTGCCATGACGGTCAGCGCCTCGGCATTGCCGAATTTGAGTTCTATTCCGTCGGTGTCCTCTTTACTGATCACGCCGCGTTCGTAAAGTTCCATCGCTGCCGCAAGGGTGACACCGAACGAAATAGGATCCATGCCGTGTTCATTCATCATATAACCGGCGAATGTCAGCGCATCTATATCATGCACTCCGACCACGGGGCCGAAGGCGAACGCAGTTTCGTATTCCAGGCCGCCCGAGGCATGCCAGTATTCTTGTCGATTGACGATGGAAAAATGGTCTTTGTCGATATGCGCGATTCGACCGCAGGCGATAGTGCATCCGAAGCAGGCCTTATTGGTCAGCAGGTTGACATGCCCGTTTTCCTTGGCTGTTTTCATGGCTGCGGGGTTGATGTCCTCCACACCGTCAAATTGAACAGCCTGAAAGTTGAAAGTCGGCAGCCCGCCGAATGCCTGCATGGAGTCGATCATGGCATTGGTGCCGTATTCGGTCATGGACTGGCGGCCTTTGCTGTCCGCCAGCAGCTGATTCATTTCACTGGCAATCTGCATAAATCCGGCCGGGTCCTTTACCCCTACACCAAGGGTGCCTCTGCAGACGACGGCCTTGAGGTTTTTGGAGCCCATAACCGCGCCCACTCCGGAGCGGCCGGCGGCACGGTGCAGATCATTCACAATACAGGCATAGTAAACTCCCTGTTCGCCGGCGACACCGATGGATGCGACTTTGGCCTGGGGGTCATATTTGTCTTGCAGATATTGCTCGGTATCCCAGACGGTTTTACCCCATAAGGCGTTGGCGGGCACAAGCTTCACGTCATCGTCGAATACGGTCAGATACACAGGTTCCGCAGATTTGCCTTCCAAAATCAATAAATCGTATCCGGCGAACTTGAGTTCCGCCCCGAATTTCCCGCCGGAATTCGAACAGGCGATGGCATTGGTCAGCGGACCTTTTGTTACCACGCAATAGCGGCCGCTGGTGGAAGCCATGGTACCGGTTAAAGGTCCTGTCGCGAAGATCAGAACGTTTTCCTCGGACAGCGCATCCGCCGCAGGGTCCATATTTTCGTAAAGGTATTTAGTCGCAAGACCACGCTCGCCGATGTAGTGCTCGGCCCATTGCATGTTCAGTGCTTCTTTACTGATCGTACCTGTGCTGAGGTTTACCCGCAGTATTTGATTTTGCCAGCTCATTATAGAATCCTGGGTAACAGTATTGGCTTATTATTGAAATAAGATAGCATCCGTCGGACAGGCTTGCGCGCACTGCGGATCACCATCGCACAAATCGCATTTTGCGACTTTACCGCTCGGCACATGGAAATTAATCGTTCCGTAGGGGCAAGCGATCGTACAGGCTTTACAGCCGACGCAGAGAGCTTCATCGAGCAGTTTTGCGCCCAGGGATTCATCATCTCTGATTGCCCGGGTAGGGCAGGCTTTCAGGCACCAGGCCGCCTCGCATTGCGTGCAGGTGTAGGGAACGGAGCGGCGCCCATGTTCAAATTCGAATACCTTGATGCGAGAGCGGGCAGGATTGAAAATTCCTTCATGTTCGAGCGAGCAGGCCATCTCGCATTGCAGGCATCCGGTGCATTTGTCCGCGTTTATCACCAGTGATTTGGGCATGGTTAAATTCTCTGACAGATCTCGTGCCTTTATATCATGAGCATCCTATGAAAATAAATGCCGAATTGAGAGCGGCTCTTAGGAATATCCCGGGTCAGATAATATGCACACGCAAGTGTGCAACTCGCTCAAGAGAAGCTTCCAGAAAATCGCCTCTTTGAACGGGGCCGACACCGGCGGGTGTTCCTGTATAGATTAAATCGCCGGGCTCAAGGATAAACTGTTCCGATAGGATAGAGATCAGCTCTGCCGATTTCCAAATCATCTGATTGATATTACCGGACTGACGTGTCTGCTGATTGACTTTCAGGCTGATGGTCAAGTCTTCCGGGTGGCCACTGAATTCCGCGGGCATGATTTCCGAGCAGGGCGCCGATCCGGAAAAACCTTTCGCCGCATCCCACGGCCGGCCGGCTTTTTTGGCCGCAGCCTGGATATCGCGGCAGGTCATGTCAAGACCGACCGCGTAGCCGTATACGGTGTCCAGGGCATTCTCCCGGGGGATGTTTTTTCCACCGTTTTGCAGCGCAATGACCATTTCCACCTCATGATGTACGTCCTGGCTGTTAACGGGGTAGACAAAAGCTTCGTGATCGGTAATCAGCGCGTTGGCCGGTTTCATAAAGAAAAAGGGCGCTTCGCGGTCCGGATCATGACCCATTTCCACGGCATGTGCTGCGTAGTTACGCGCCACGCAGAATATATTGTTCACCGGGAATCGCAGGGAAGAACCATAAATCGGCAGCGTAACCTGGGCTGCGGGTGTAATCGGGAAGGTCATGATTGTATTTTATATATTGCCTTATCGGCTTTATCTTAATCGTCGTATTATTATTGTAAGCTAGCGTGTAATGTCCTGCCCGGCAATCAGCGCATCATTTTGAATGCCATGCCGAGAATATCGTCGATTATCGATCCGTCGTTATCCGAATCCAACAGAGATGCGATGATTCCGCGGGATTGTTGTGCAGAAGCCGCTGTCCGGGAAGAACCGCCGCCGAATATACCTTTACCAAAAATCTGTTTGCTCATCGCGCCCATAGCGATCGACGCAACCACCGGCAGCATTTTCTTTAAAAGGCCTGTGCTGAGCCCGGTTTTTTCAGCAGCGCTTGAGGCCACCCGTCTGCTGACGTCCTTGCTGCCGAAGATATGACCGAGAATCGAGTTACCGTCGTCTGTTGTTTCCTGCCGACCGAGAATACTGGGATCATCCAGGTACCGCTTGTGATTGCCTGTTTCAATGGCAGAGAGTAGCTCGTCCAGGCCCTTTTCATCAGATGTATTGTGTTGCATTCCACGCTGAAGTGACGGTAGCATCTGTTCTATTGCTTTGCGGGCCTGACCTTCGCTCAAACCGAATTGATTGGCCACTTGTGAAACCGCCGCTTTGTTCTGATCTCCCAGAACCAGATCGAAAAGGTTCATGTCTGTTCTCCTGAAATTGATAGTTACCGACTTTAACATACAATATTGGCATTGAGGTATGTGTTTACAAGCGTTTCCATTGTCAGCGTTCAAGTCGGTTCCAGCAGCGGATGGATGATTGCAGTATCGCAATCCTTGTTGCAGAAATCGGGTTGTTTCCGATGATAATGATGGGAGGAGGTAACGGAATCTGCTGTGTCTATGAAAATGATTAGGTTTTTTGTGTTGTTTTTCGTCAGTACTCAGGCGCTGGGGCACAATCTGATATTACCGCCGAACGATGTGGATCTGGTCGGCGGAATTCAAACCGCGACGACGGTCAAAGGCGATTCATTGCTGGATGTTGCCCGGCGGTATGACTTTGGCCAGGAAGAAATCCTGTTAGCAAATCCCCACGTCGATCGATGGTTGCCGGAGCCCGGCACGACAGTCGTTTTACCCTCGCGTTTTATTCTTCCGGATGCGCCGCGTAACGGCATGGTTCTGAATTTACCGGAGATGCGTATCTATTATTACGATGAGAAGGGTACGGATGAACTGGGGACGCAGACTTTAGTTACCCATCCTGTCAGTGTAGGGCGCATGGACTGGAACACACCCTTGGGGACGACGCGCATAGTCTCTAAGAAAAAAGATCCGAGCTGGACACCACCCGAATCCATCAGAAGGGAACACGAACTTGAGGGAGATCCTTTACCCGCTGTGGTTCCTCCCGGGCCGGATAATCCGCTGGGCCAATATGCCATGCGACTGGGAATACCGGGTTATCTGATCCACAGTACCAACAAGCCTTACGGGGTCGGTATGCGTGTTACTCACGGCTGTGTCAGAATGTATCCGGAAGATATAGAAGCGTTTTTCGAACTTGTACCCATCAATACAGCGGTGACTTTGGTCAATCAGCCCATCAAGATTGGCTGGTACGGAGGTCAGTTGTACATGGAGATTCATCCACCGATGGAAGAGGATAAAGTGGACGATGAAGCGCTTTTACAACAGGCTCTGGATCTGGTTAAAGCCAAGCTTGGAGAAAATCCGAGAGTGGCTATACGTTGGAGCCTTTTACGTGAGGCTGTCGCTGCAAAAAACGGCATGCCACAGATAATTTCACGCGATGATGTGGTTCGGGCTGAATAGAGATGGCAAGGGGCGGAATGTCAATTTCACCTTCGGATTGGCCTGGCGTGCAAGCAAAACAGGCCATGAAAATTCATGGCCTGTGGAGCATTCTCTAAATATCCGGCGATTATTTATACATTGCCTTTTTAAACATTTGGTCAAGCTTGGACTCAGTGGCTTCCGACATGCTTTTGGCTTCGTTGGCAACCGAGAGAGCATTGGCCGCGTCCGCTTTTGCTGAATTTGCGGCTGCCAGTGCTTCTTCAGCCTTGCCCATGGCATCAGCGTTACCGCTTTTTGCTTCGCTCACCTGTTTTTTCAGATCTTCCAGTTCATCAGTTGTAACGGCATTACTGGCGCAACCCGCTAAGCCGGCTGAAGCCAGAACAACTGGCAGAATAGTAGCTACTAAAATACGTTTCATTGTTTTTAAATCCTCAATAAAAAAATTAACGAATAATGACCGGTGTACCTATGCCAACCGACTTACTGAGCTCGTCGAGCTGCTCATCAGTCAATGCGACACAACCATTGGTCCAATTAAAAGAATCGTGGATCGATCGATCGCTGGCGCCGATTCCGTGGATGCCGAGGTTGCCGCCGAGCTCGGTATCCTGCGGTGGGAGTCTGCCTTCATCCAGCGCCTTCTTAATTCTACTAAAAGTCTTAGCTGAAATTTTGTTTTCGTCAAGCGCATGCGCCGCTTGACGCAGCGTGGGATAGGAAAATCCAAGAAATTTATGGTATCGCTCGCTGTCGGAAATCCAGGCAATAGAGTACTCGCCTATTGGTGTTGTTTTGTCTCCGTTGGTCCTGTGGTGGCTGGTACCCCCTCTGCCTATGGATATGTTCTCAAAGGTACGGACAGGTTTTAAGCCCTTCATGACGGCAATTTTGTTACGTTTGGTATCGATCAGAAGCCAGGGCGCATAGTCTTGTCCGGCGAGTGCGCCAAGAGGTATCAACAATGCCCCGGCAATCAGCAAAAGAGAAATTATTGCCGAATGGAAAGACCGATAGCGGAGTGTTCGTTTTTTTTCTGACAATGGAATCTCTCAGCCGTGTTGCACGCTTGCAAAGTGATAAAACCGTCGCTTCCCCTGACAAAATACATTATAGAAGCTCGCAGGCATTTGTATCGGCCGATGAAGCCGGATGATGAGATCCTATAGGCCGGTTATAGGGTACGGTTCGATCGCAAAAGCCCTAAATAAAGGCTTCCCAATCCATCAATACTTCATGGAAGTGTTTTAGTTTGGTCGTATAAATGTCCGATTGCCGGTCAGCTTCGCTTTCGATGGTGATGATTTCCGGAGTCATGGTCACTGTATGGGCATTACCGTAAAACTCACGTGAGTCGGCGTGCCCGTTTTGTACTGCCCAGATATCGTCCAATAAGGCCTGCAATATGATCGTATCCTCCTGAATGTCCGTTTCCAGAAAAATGGTCAGCATCTTCTCTGCGATCGGACCTCTTGCTCTGGGGATATCATTGTCATCACGAAAGAACTTGAGATTTTTTGCCATTTTCTAATCCCTGATATATACCGGGAAGGCGGTGTTTATTCTACCGTCGTTAAGAATATAGCCCTGTATCGGAAATCCAAGGCCGGATGGTCCGCTCCAGGGTTGTTTTTTTGATTTATCGCGCTCACTGTATGCATATGTAATTGCTGTGATAATTTCGTCGCGCGATAAATTGTCCGGAAACATGGTGGAGAATTTTTCAATCCAGGTATTGCGGGATTTGTCGTGCACTTCGACTCTTGCAGTATAAACACCCGCTTTATTCGGCTTGGACATTATGCGCGCTATACGCGCGCCGGTGGAACTCTCTGTGTCTTTCGGCCTGACATGAAATCCGGTAGGTTTTCCCTTTTTATTGATTTCGCCGTGAAAAATATGGTGAAGATTGATGGCGGGAGAGGTTTGGGACCATTTTTTATCGCTTGTGTCAAGGTCGGTCGACGTACAGGATACAAGCGCGGATAACAGCAGTGTGACGGCGGTAAATGCACAAGCCATCAATCTCTTCTTTCGAGAGAGCATATCGGTAGAAAAGCCAGCCTATTTACAGAATTATTATTAATTCTACTCAAAAACGAATTTTTTTCCAGATTTTCCCACAAATAAATTGTGGGCAAAAATCCCTGAATAATGCCTGTCCATTGAATCCGCAGAAGGCTCGAAAAACCGCTTGAAGCAGCAAAGGCAAGTGTTTCAGGGTGAAAAAACATTATTTGTCCAAGACTAATAAAACATTGAAATCAGGAAGTTAATCCCCAGATTGCGTGTAGCAAAAGTCGATTTCAAAACGCACCGATACTATGCAATACAAAGACTATTACAAAATTCTGGGTGTCCGCCGCGAGGCCAGTCAGGACGAAATAAAAAAAGTCTACCGCAAACTCGCCCGTAAGTATCATCCGGATGTCAGCAAGGAAAAAGATGCGGAGGAGCGTTTTAAGGAAATCGGCGAAGCCTATGAGGTTCTTCGTGATGAGGAGAAACGCGCGGCCTACGATCAACTCGGCCCGAACTGGAAACAGGGACAGGAATTCACCCCGCCGCCGGGTTGGGAAAGCAATTTTGATTTTGGCGGATTTTCTTCTTCCGGAACATCGTCTGCGTTCAGTGATTTTTTTGAAAGCCTGTTCGGGCAAAGCATGGGAGGGCATACCCGGCAATCCCATGGTCATGGATTCCGTCAGACGCGCGGTCAAGACCAACAGGCCTCCATTCAGATAGACTTGGAAGACACTTACCGTGGAGCGACAAAGACAGTCAGTCTGAATATTCCACAACAATCTGCCCCCAGGCTGTCGGCCAGGCCGCGTAAATTAAAGGTTAAGATTCCAAAAGGTATCAAGGCCGGACAGAAAATCCGACTTGTAGGTCAGGGAGGAAAATCCGCCACTGGGGGTACGGCGGGGGATTTGCAATTGCAAGTCGGTTTCCGACCCCATCCGCTTTACACGGTAGAAAACGCCGATGTTTATCTTGAGTTGCCTGTGACTCCCTGGGAAGCTGCCTTGGGTGCGACCATCGATGTGCCTACGCCGTCCGGCAGGCTCGGCCTGAAAATTCCGCCAGGATCGGAACAGGGTAAAAAACTGCGGCTCCGGGGCAGAGGGATTCCCGGCAATCCGGCAGGTGACTTTTATGTTGTGCTTAAACTCACCCTGCCACAGGCCAACAATGATAAAGCGCGTAAGCTATACACCGAAATGCAAAACGAGCTTGCCTATAATCCTCGAAGACATCTATAGCGGCGCAGCTAAGCTGCCGTTGCGGCAAGTCGGGCCGTTAGCCGAACCTGTTCTGATGCCCACAGGCGTCCAATTCTGACTCTTATTTCAATAACTTGACGGCATTCCGTCCGGATAATGCCAACTTTTCGACGCTTTTGTCATTTTTAATGAAAAGACTGAATTTATTGTGGTCTTAGTCGCGTTTTTTTTCTCCGGGATCGATTCAAATACCTCAGCACAGAACACTATTTGACGGCAGCGCCAAAAAGTCATTATTTTGACGTTATTGCTTGATTAGAATTGCGTTTAAAGCGCCTTGAAGGTCCCAAAGATGAATATTATAACTAAAACAATACAACCCTCTGATTCCAAAAGAAAACCCGTTTGGCCAAAGGTCTTACTGTGTGTCGGTATACTTGGAGGGCTGATTTCCGCTTCTCGGGCAAATGCCGCCAGTTTTGGTGTGCGTGTAGTTGATGAATTCGGCAAACCCGTGAGCGGAGCAGCCGTCTGTATCGGAACCCGTGGAAAGACCAATCAATTCGGCAGCTATCTGACTTCGGCGAGCGGCGATGTGGTGGTAGATGATTTGCCCCTGGTTCCGCTGAGTGTGATTGTATCGAAAAAAGAATATCAGGGAGTGCAGCTTTTGCAGCCGATCCGGAATTGGAACCTGGTCACCCAGGTTACCTTATTGATGCATGGCGCAGGTCCGGTCTGCGATCACCAGATCGTTGAAACGGCACCGGAATCACGTTCTTTAACCATCGACAGTTTGTACGCCGACAGGCGAGGTTCTTCTTATACGATTTCTTCAGAAGTTTCCGGTAAACCAAGTCATTATCGAGTCAGTGACCGAAAGGATTTTCAAGGTGCCAGGTGGCTGCCCTATAACGATCAGGTAAAATATTGGGGCAAATCGAACGGTACTTTATACTTTCAGGTCAAGCGGTTTTCGGGCAGTAAAAGTAATTGGCTGGAAGCCAAGTCCACCATCGTCGAGGTGGCGGTCAACTGAATCAGCAGGCGTTTTCTTCACTCGTGCAAGTAAATCGAAACTGAATTGCGCCACCCAAGGGTGGCGTTTTTTTATTCAGACAGTTGTTCATGGGTTCTCTACGTCCGCTTTATGGATTCCAGTTCCTCTGCCGACAACTGCCGCGCATCGGATTCGAGCATTACCGGAATATCGTCCTTTATCGGATAGGCCAGACCCGCCTGCCGGCTCCAGAGTTCATCTTTGACACGGATTAATTTTCCCTTGGTCACAGGGCAAACTAAAATATCGAGTAATCGCTTATCCATTATCTGTCCTTTAAAACTTTTTCGGTAAATGTCTATTTTACCCGATTGAACCAAACCTCGCTCCTTCAGGGAAAACAGATTTTTTTAATGATCAGCAGCCGAGCTTGAGCCGGATTGTCACCATAACACCTTCCGTTTTGACCAGGGGATGGAGAGTGTTCTAAAGTAGATCGTGCCGGAGGAATTGGTGATTGGGACAACTCAATATCATTGCACTAACTGCAGGGATAATATTATTGCTTGAGTAGTCTTTCAAAATTGATTTAGATTCTATAAATGCGGGTATGGCTTATGCGAACAATCGGACTCATCGGCGGGATGAGCTGGGAATCCACCACGCTTTACTATCAATGGATAAACAGAGAGGTCAAATGCAGACTGGGTGGTTTACACAGTGCAAAACTGATTCTGATCAGTGTGGACTTCGCCGAAATTGAAGCCAAGCAGCACGCAGGTGACTGGGCAGGTACAGCGGAAATTCTGGTAGATGCAGCCCTTCGCCTTGAGGCGGCCGATGCCGATTGTCTGGTCATTTGTACCAATACCATGCACAAGGTCGCGCCTCAGATAGAAGCGGCAAGCCGTCTTCCGCTTATCCATATTGCAGACGCCACGGCGAAAGAAATTCAACGGAATCGCTATGAAAAAGTGGGCTTGCTGGGAACGGGGTTTACCATGACGCAGGATTTCTACAAGCAGCGAATCACCGAGGTTTCGGGGAAAGAAGTGCTGATTCCGGACCATGAGGAAAAAGGCATTGTACACAATATTATTTATCAGGAACTTTGCCGCGGTCTCGTGCAATCCGAATCGCGAAATCAGTACCTCAATATCATACAGGGTTTGAAAGAAAGGGGAGCGGAAGCAATCATTCTTGGCTGTACCGAGATTACTCTGCTGGTGAATCCGTCCGATACGGATATTCCCCTGCTGGATACCACCGCGATTCATGCTCGGGCAGCTGCTGATTTCGCACTGACCGGCTGTCCGGCCCACTAAGGAATTTCCTGCAGCAGCCTGACAGAGTACTAGTCGCCTTCAAAGGAGCAAATGGTAAACACCTGTATACCGGTATCCTGAAGATTTTTGGATCCTTTCAAGTCCGGAAGATCGATAATGGCAGCGGCCTCTATCAGTTGCCCATTGAGGCTTTTAATCAGTCGAGCTGCGGCGAGCATGGTGCCGCCGGTTGCGATCAGATCGTCCAGCAGCAGAATCCGCTGGCCCGGTTTCAGTGCATCCTTATGTATTTCAACCTCCGCGGTACCGTACTCCAGCACATAGCTTTCACTGAGTGTCTCACGCGGCAGCTTACCTTTTTTCCTGATGGGAACCAGGCTGGTATTTAACTCATAGGCCAGTGCGCCACCGATAATAAAACCGCGAGCGTCGATACAACAGATTGCATCGATTTCGTAGTCATAGTATCGGTGTATAAAACAATCCACCAGACGCCTGAAAGTTGCCGGGTTGTGTAACAGGGAAGTGATATCGCGAAAGTTAACGCCTTTATGCGGCCAGTCTTTAACAGTGCGGATCCGCTGCTTGATGTAGTCAGAATAATAGGTCGTTTCCATTTGCATGTGATACTTTCTTTGCGGGATTAAGGTGATTGCCGATGAGGCAATACATCTTTTAGTTTTTGATAGAGTGAATTGAGTGTTTCCTCGGTTGTTTCCCAGCTGATACAGCCGTCAGTAATGGAAACGCCATATTTTAGATCGTCGCTCAGAGGCTGGGTTCCGGCATGTATATTACTTTCCAGCATAATGCCGATAATGGAGTTGTTGCCATCGATAATTTGCCGGGCGACTTCAGAGACCACTATGGGCTGTTGCTCGGGATCCTTATTCGAGTTGGCATGGCTGCAGTCAACGATAATGTTCTGTGCCAGAGAAGCATTTTCCAGTGCAGCTTCGGCTTCACGGATACTCACTACATCATAATTGGATTGCTTGCCGCCACGTAAAATGACATGCCCGTATTTATTGCCCCGGGTTTGTATCACCGTTACCTGGCCCAAGGAATTGATACCGAGAAAGCGATGAGGGGAACTGGCAGATTTCATGGCATTAATAGCAACTTCGAGGCTGCCGTCGGTTCCGTTTTTAAACCCCACGGGGGTTGAAAGTCCACTCGACATTTCACGGTGTGTCTGAGACTCGGTGGTGCGAGCGCCTATCGCCGACCAGCTGAACAAATCTGATAAATATTGTGGGCTGATCGGGTCCAGCGCTTCCGTTCCGGTGGGTATTCCTAACTCCGCCAGCCAGACCAGGAGTTTCCTGGCCTTGATCAGGCCGTCTTCGACCTTAAAGGAATCGTCCATGTCCGGGTCATTAATCAATCCTTTCCAGCCGACGGTTGTCCGGGGTTTTTCGAAATACACCCGCATAACGATATAGAGCGTGTCCCTGTACTGATCGTGCAGTTTTTTCAGTCTTTCGGCATAGTCCCTTGCGGCATCAATATCATGGATAGAGCAGGGGCCGGTAATTACCATCAGGCGATGATCTGTTCTGTCCAGTATCGCTTCGACCTCACGTCGGCATTTTTCCACTGTATTAGTAGCGGCATCCGGCCTGGGAACCTCCTGGCGCAACTGCTGCGGAGAGAGCAACACTTCTTCGGAGACGATATTGATATTGCTTAACTGCTTGTTCATGGTTTGGATAAAAACTCGTCAATCAACAGGGTTTATCAGGGAAACTGCATTCTATCGGACTGGACTTAAAAATCATCCCCGGATTTTAAGCTGTTTTTAATAAACTAATAGAGAAATAAGTTATAATTTATTGAAATTTAAGACTAATAGCTATAAGGTGAACTTGATTAGAAGGCTGAATTCATGACCGCTTTGATCTTGCATATCAGGATTGGAACGGCTCAAGCTTGATCCGCATATCCTCAATTCGCACACTGATATTACCGTTTAGCAGGTCGAGCAGCTGTTCTCCAATCAGTGTTTTACGCCACCCGCGGCTCAAAGCGGATGAATTCGGATCGCTGATCA
This sequence comes from Granulosicoccaceae bacterium, assembly GCA_965222695.1. Taxonomy (GTDB): domain Bacteria; phylum Pseudomonadota; class Gammaproteobacteria; order Granulosicoccales; family Granulosicoccaceae; genus UBA7957. Next base: position 709,601 of record OZ244967.1, read on the forward strand.
ATTTTTCCAATTCCTTACGGGGTGCAAGCACCGAAGCATTGATGTACAGCGCTTCGCTGTGCGTTTTGCTCAGGGTCGTGAGCAGGTCCACAATCGCATCCTGGGAGGGGCTGAGTTTTATTTTCTTTTTATACGGCGGAAGAGGGGACGGGTTTGATTTTTGTGCATCAATGATCGATGCAATCAAATCGGCGCCGTAACGCTTTGCGGTAGATTCTGCCAGCCCCCTGATATGTTGCAACTCAGCGAAAGATTCGGGCAGCTGCCTGGCGATATCGATGATCACATCGTCTTTCAGTAACCAGTTTCTCGGCAGGTTTTTTTCTTGCGCCATGTGTTCGCGCCATGCGGTCAGTTTTTGGATTACCGCCAGAGTTTTGCCTTTGTATTTATGTATACCCCGGACTCTTAGCCACATGTCTTCGGCAGGTTTGTCGTAAAGATCCGGGTTCTCCAAAGCGGAGAAATCCTCATCCAGCCATTCCAGCCGATTAAGTTCGGTCAGCCGCGGTTGCATCATTTGATAAAGACGTGCCAGATAGACTACATCGTCGGCGGCATATCGCAGTTGAGCCTGAGGTAAGGGGCGGCGTGACCAGTCCGCGCGTGAATGCGATTTGGCCAATTCAATGCCAAGGGCGGCCTTGACCAGATTGCCGTAACCGATTTGTTCATTATAGCCAAGCAAAGGTGCAGCGATTTGAGTATCGAACACCGGTCCCGGGACAGCTCCGCGTAACCAGTAAAAGATTTCCAGATCCTGCTTGGCGGCGTGAAAGATTTTTACGATTTTGCGATCGAAAATCACATCCACCAAGGGATCGATATCGTCAAATGCGAGTGTATCGATACAGGCCAGATGCTCATCGCTGGCAATCTGAATAAGACAAAGCTGGGGTTTGTAGGTTTTTTCCCGAATGAACTCGGTATCCACCGCTATCCAGGTTTTTAATGCCAATCCCCGGCACAGCTGTTCCAGATCCTGCTCATTGTCTACAACTTGTATATTGCCATCGGCAAGATTCATAGCGATTCCACATTGATCAGTATTGTTGTTATTCAGAAGCCATTTCAAATGGATCCCACACGCCGTATCAGCCTGCACATGGCATGAAGAGCATAGACCACGCATGATTATACCCATTTTGGAGCGAGGATTTGCACATTGGATCCACTATAATTCCCTCGTGTTCTCAATTGTACGGAATCAGCAAATTCGGGATAAAGAATGAAATTCCTCGATAATATTTCCATTTACGTCTTGTTGGCCGGGTCAGTCATGCTCGGTCTGGCGCCCTTTGTGCCGGAACCGCATTTGTGGGAAAAACTGAAAATGCTGGTTGCCGGAGATCTGGTAAGACCTATCGATATATTTGATCTGATCATGCACGGCGCGTTTCCTGCACTGCTCATTCTGAAGCTGTTGCGCATGACAAAATCCTCAGGCGGTGACTAGAGGCTGTCAGAAACCGAAGAAAAAACCTTTCTGTCCGCTTAAATGGGCCACGGCCATGATGATCAATATCAAACCTATGGTCCGGCGTAGCCATTTATGCTTTGCCATTGAACCGAATTTTGCCGCGGAAACACCGGTGATAAACAGAGCCGGCAGTGTTGCAAGTCCAAAGACCATCATAATCAGCGCCCCTTGCAGGGCCTTGCCGGAACTTAATGACCAAACCAATGCGGAGTAGACCAGACCGCAGGGCAACCACCCCCAGATCATTCCGCTGATAAAGGCCTGAGACAGGGTTTTTATCGGCAGGAACTTCTGGCCCAGGGGTTTTATCCGCTGCCACAGATAAGCGCCCGCTTTCTCTACAGGGGCCAGGGATTGCGTCCAGCCGGCCAGGTAAAAGCCCAGGGCGAAAAGAAATAGTCCGCTTACCGTGCGCGAAAACACAATGGCGGTATTTTCATCGACCAGGCTGAATAAGGTCTCACCAAGAGCGCCCGCTATTGCACCGGCACAGGTGTAGCTACTGATGCGGCCGGCATTATAAACCAGCAAATACAGCGATAGTCGACGGGAGATTGAGACTCTTGGCTCTATGCCAAATGTCAAAGCGCTGATGATTCCTCCGCACATACCGATACAATGAGTAGAACCCAGAAGACCGATCAGCAACGCAGTTGTCAGGTAGTGTTCTAAAGTCAAAACAGTATCGGGAACGGAATGCCATTCAGCGAAAACAGCCTGCTCTACAGGGTGGCGGGGGACAGGCGTGAGTCAATACGTTCGGGATATTGGATTTTGCCTACTAATCGCCATTGATTTCCCGACTCCAGTAATACATGCCATTTACCTGCGACAAGTTCTGCAATTTTGCCCCGAAACTCTTTCTTATTCATCGCTTCAATGGCAACCTGCTGATCCTTATCCGCACGGGTGGCGTGCTTAAAGGTAACTGACAAATTCGACAATTGAGTCTCCGCGGATGCATTTTCGATAAGAACATAGACTTCACCGGATTTATCGTCCACCCGCACATAACCGCTGAGACCGAATTCGCTGGCGCGTTGATCCATTTCGCGCGAAAAGTTAATCATCAATCCTTTTTTGTAATAGTCCGCCTCAACCAAACCGTCGTCGCTGCTAACAGCGATGATGATGGTCGCTATACCGGCGACAACCGCAGTCGCCGGGAAAAAGATCAGCAGCCAGGGCCAGAATTGTCTGTACCAGGGTTTGGAATCAGTGCGTTTTGGACGGCCTAGGGTCATAAGGGTAGATTGATCATCAATTTATATTCGAGGACCGAGAAATCGTGCAGTCTGGTCCTGCTGAATATCCTTGTTGGATTGTGATTCGATATGAAACAGTATCTCATTGCTCGTTGACTTTAATTCAACCGGATCGACTCGTATACTGATGATCATTTCCCTCACTTCACCTGAATTGATAAGCTCATTATTCAGTCCGATGACTTCAAGCTCATTTATGCCGGTGACATCTATATCGTATCGGTGCGGTTGATCGTCCATATTAATTATTTTAAGCGTGTAAATATTTTCGATCAGACCGTTACCGGCTTCGCGGAACAGGGCATTGCGGTCACGGATGATATTCAGCTCAAGCGGGACGCGCGTGGCGACTGATATACCAAGCGCCAGTAACAGACCGGTCAGGGCAAGCGCATAAAGTATGACTCGGGGGCGCAGAATTTTCGTGCTGCCGCCCTGCAGGGAATTTTCCGTCGTATAACGGATCAGCCCCTTTTCGTAACCCATCTTATCCATTACATCATCGCAGATATCGATGCAGGCCGCGCAGCCGATACACTGGTACTGTAAGCCATCGCGAATGTCTATACCGGTCGGGCAAACCTGCACACACATGGTGCAATCCACACACGCTCCAAGCCCCGCTTCGCGATAGTCCGCTTTTCGTTTTCGAGGGCCGCGGGGCTCGCCTCTTTCCTCGTCGTAGGAGATGATAAGCGTGTTTTTGTCAAACATGGCACTTTGGAAGCGGGCATAAGGGCACATATAAATGCATACCTGCTCTCGCATCCAGCCGGCGTTCCCATAAGTGGCAAAAGAATAGAACAAGATCCAGAACCACTCCCAGGGTCCGAGCGAAAGGGTTTTGATTTCTTCCCAAAGCACTTCCATCGGTGTAAAAAAACCAACGAAAGTAATGCCTGTCCATAAAGAGAAAAGAATCCAGACAATATGCTTCGTTGCCCGGATTCTGAATTTACGCGCATTCATCGGTGCTTTATCGAGTTTAAGGCGTTTATTTCTGTCGCCCTCGATCATATGCTCAAACCACATAAACACTTCAGTCCATACGGTTTGCGGGCAGGCGTATCCGCACCAGAGGCGGCCGGCAAGCGTGGTAAAAAAGAATAGCGCCAAAGCTGCAATAATCAGCAGCACCGCTAAATAGAAAAAATCCTGCGGCCAGAAAGTGACACCGAAAAAGTGAAATTTTCTTTCCGGCAAATTGAGCAGTACGGCTTGATTATCGTTCCACTTAATCCACGGAATGATGTAATAGAGCCCCAGCAGCACAAGAACGCCGGCAATTCTCAGGTTGGCGAATACTCCGCGGACCATACGCGGCTGTATTTTTTCGCGTTTCTTATAAAACTCTTCAACAATCAGAACCGATTGTTGTTCGTCGTGCTTGGGGGATGCCATTCAGGTGCTCTTTTTATTTATTGACCAGCTTGCAGGGTTTGCAGAATTTATGGGTCAGAAAACTCGAAGCAGCTGTTACAGCCCACATCAGCAGAAAGCCAATGGAATAGGCCCCGGTACGGGATAAATCGGCAAACCCGGTTATCATGCCGAAATCATAGGGATCCACGAACACCCAGAACAGGCTGTTGGCGACTCCCGCTACAAGAAAGGACGGCCATAATATCGAGGCGATCGTCTGGCTTTTTCCAACAGTTTCATAGGAGTTTTTTTCGGTAACACTGGTCGTCATTGTGTAATCACCTGGATAAAATTCTGGCGAATGACTATTACACCCAAAGGGGCGATCAGGCAATCGCCCCTTCGAGATTCAGACCTATTTACCTTGAGATAGGCTGTAAACGAAGGTAGTTAACAAGTGAATCTTATCTTCACCCAGGAACTCTTGCTGGGCGGGCATCACTCCATTACGTCCTTCAAGAATGGTTTTCTTGATCACTCCCGGAGAACCGCCGTATAGCCAGACTTCGTCGGTCAGATTCGGAGCGCCCAGGGCCTGGTTGCCGGTACCGTCCGGCAAATGGCAGGCCGCACAGGTAGTACCGTACAGCTTTTCACCTTCCGCCGCCAGTGCTTCATCGGCCTCCCGGCCGGCCAGCTTCAATACATACTGAGTGAGTTGATCAGCCCCTTCTTCGCCAACAATCGCTGCATGCGGCGGCATGACGCCCATCCGGCCGTTGGCGAGACTCGCTTTGATCGCATCGGGTGTACCGCCATAGAGCCAGTCTTTATCGGTCAGATTGGGAAAGCCTCTTGCACCCGCTGCATCTGAGCCGTGGCAGACCGTGCAGTAGGTGGTAAACAGGCTTCTGCCCAGTTTTACCGCCTCTTCGTTATCGACGAGAGACTCGACGCTTTCTCCGGAAAATTTGGCAAACAGGGGGCCGTACTTTTCGTTGGCCGACTGCACTTCGCGGGCATGCTGATTTTCCTTGGTCCAGCCGAGAAAGCCCGGGAAGGTGCCTAATCCCGGATAGAGCATCAGGTAACCGATGGAGAAGATCAGTGTAATGTAGTACATCTGCAGCCACCATTTGGGCAGCGGATTGTTGAACTCCTGCAGGCCATCCCAACTGTGGCCGGTCACCTCGCCTTCGGCGACTTCATTCGGTCGAGGTCGTACGGTCCACCAAACCAACCAGAAACATCCGAAGATATTTGCGGCGGTTAAGAATATTATCCATGCGCTCCAGAAATTACTCATTGTTTTTAGCCTCTGTTACTGACTTGAGGTGCATTTGCTCTTCGTCTTCATCGAACAGCTGATTTGCCGCCTCGGAAAATGATTGCTTGCGTTTACTGCTCCAGGCCCAGACGACCACGCCCAAAAAAGCCAGCATCGCGAGCAGCGTTGCTACGCCTCTGATATCGTCATAACTCATATCAGTACTCCTACTTGACCAAAAGCCCGAGGTTTTGCAGATAGACAATGATGGCATCCATTTCAGTCTTGCCCTTGAGTGCATCTTTGGCACCTGCTATATCCTCGTCGGTGTAAGGCACGCCAAGCAGCCGCAACGCGTTCATTTTCGATTCGATGGTCGAATCATCTATCGGAGCACCTTCCAGCCACGGATAACCCGGCATAACAGACTCGGGTACCACGTCCCGCGGATTGATCAGGTGAACGCGGTGCCAGTCATCACTGTAGCGACCGCCAACTCTCGCCAGATCGGGGCCGGTTCTTTTTGACCCCCAGAGGAAGGGATAGTCATAAATAAACTCACCGGCAACCGAGTAATGCCCGTAGCGCTCGGTTTCCGCCCGGAAGGGACGGATCATTTGTGAGTGACACTGTACGCAGCCTTCGCGGATATAGACGTCGCGTCCGGTCAGTTGCAACGCGGAATAGGGCTTCAGGCCATCCACCGGAGTTGTGGTTTCATCGATAAAAAACAAAGGGACGATCTGTACCAAACCGCCGACACTAATGGTGAGTATGACCAATATCGCCATCAGCCCCACATTTTTTTCTACTACTTCATGTGTAAAACTCATTGCTATCAGCTCCTCAAAAATCAGTGTGCGGCCTGTGGTGCGGGAATTTTGTCATCCACCTCGGTACCGCCGCCGGCAATCGTCCGCCAGGTGTTGTAGGCCATGACCAGCATACCGACCAGAAAGACCAGGCCGCCTATGGTCCTGACGACATAGAACGGATGGGTGGCTTCAACGGATTCGACAAAACTGTAGGTCAGCGTGCCGTCTGCGTTGACCGCACGCCACATCAAACCCTGCATCACTCCGGATATCCACATGGCGGCGATGTAGAGCACGGTGCCGAATGTCGCCAGCCAGAAGTGAAGTTCGATCAGCTTGTTGCTGTACATGCCGTCACGGCCGAACAGTTTCGGCACCAGCGCGTAAACAGCGCCAATCGAAATCATGGCTACCCAGCCCAATGCGCCTGAGTGTACATGGCCAACGGTCCAGTCGGTGTAGTGAGACAATGCGTTAACCGTTTTGATCGACATCATGGGCCCTTCGAAAGTCGACATGCCGTAGAAGGACAGAGAGACAATCATAAAGCGGAGAATCGGGTCGGTGCGCAATTTGTCCCAGGCGCCGGACAGGGTCATGATGCCGTTGATCATTCCGCCCCAGCTGGGTGCCAGCAGGATCAATGAGAAAATCATACCGAGCGAAGATGTCCAGTTAGGCAAAGCGGTGTAGTGAAGATGGTGAGGACCTGCCCAGATATAGGTTGATACGAGTGCCCAGAAATGAACGATGGACAACCTGTAGGAAAATATCGGGCGCTCCGCCTGCTTGGGGACAAAGTAGTACATAATGCCGAGAAAGCCAGCGGTCAGAAAGAAACCTACCGCGTTGTGGCCGTACCACCATTGAATCATCGCATCCTTTGCACCCGAGTAGGCCGAGTAAGACTTCCACAGAGTGACCGGAACCTCCATGCTATTCACAACATGCAACACTGCTACAGTCAGAATAAAGGCCGCGAAAAACCAGTTTGCGACGTAGATATGCGGTGTCTTGCGCTTCATCAGAGTGCCGAAAAAAACAAGCGCATAAGACACCCAGACGACGGTGATCAAAATATCGATCGGCCATTCCAGTTCCGCATATTCCTTACTGCTGGTAATGCCGAGAGGCAAAGTAATTGCAGCCAATACAATGATGATTTGCCAGCCCCAAAAGGTAAAGGCCGCGAGGCCGTCGCTGAATAAGCGGGCCTGGGTCGTTCGTTGAACGACATAGTAGGATGTCGCGAACAGTGCAGACCCGCCGAAGGCGAAAATCACGGCATTGGTATGCAAAGGTCGCAATCGGCCGAATGTCAGGTAGGGAATGTCAAAATTAAGCGCCGGCCATGCCAGTTGGGCGGCAATTATGACACCGACCAGCATGCCGACAATTCCCCAGACCACTGTCATGACGGCAAATTGCCGAACGACCTTGTAGTTGTAAGTGGTTGATGTATCCATCTGATTATCACTGCCTCCGGATAAGCACGTGTTTTTTTGAAAAATTCTGTATTTCTTATGGACGGAAAAGGGCCAAAAAATTTGCGAGCTTAGCATCTTAGATAAGCTCTAAACGTTCATTGACATATGTCAATTATCTCAGTAAGTTCTACATATTTTTAGAATATTTGGTAATACTAATATATCCTCATAGAGACAGTGCGATTCTAGAACAAAACACCGGGCAGAAGGGCTGGATTGGAAAATCTATGGATCAATATTGCACTCTTAAATACTGCTCGCTTTTTGATGGTGATCATTTCAAGCTCGCGTATAAATACCGAGAATCTCCGCCTTTGAATTTGTGTGCTATCAGCAGATTTTATCGTCGATGAAAAGCAAATCCGTGGACCTGTCGCAGGAACTTGCTGAAGATGATCCGGACATTTGCTTTCATTGCGGGCTCGATATTCCTGCCGGTACCCGCTTCAGTGCCAAAGTTCTGGAGGAGAAACGCAAAATGTGTTGCGCCGGTTGTGCCGCTGTCGCCGAGGCCATTGTGGACTCGGGTCAGGAATCGTTCTACCGGCACCGCACCGAATATGCACCTCGCGGGACGGTCGTCCTGCCGGATTTTCTCAAGGAACTGGAGGTCTACGACAATCCCGAAATCCAAAAGAGTTTTGTTGTCGAGCGATCTGAAAACACCCGTGAAGCATCACTGTTACTCGAAGGCATCACCTGTGCAGCCTGTGTATGGTTGAACGAAAAGCAGATCGCCGGACTCGACGGCGTTATATCCGTCCAGATTAACTATGCCACACACCGCGTTCAGCTGATCTGGGATGAAGCAACAATACGCCTCAGTGATATTCTCGCGGCGATACGCTCCATCGGTTACTCGGCTCATCCTTACGATCCGAACCAACAACACAAGCTGCTGCAAACGGAACGGAAAAATGCCATTCGACGCATAGGCGTGGCCGGTGTGCTCGGCATGCAGATCATGATGCTGTCCGTGGCCTTGTACTTTGGTGACTGGGTAGGCATAGCGGATAACTACCGCCGATTGTTCTACTGGGCGGCCTTTATTCTGTGCGGCCCGATTCTGATTTATTCAGCCAGGCCGTTTTTCGCTGCCGCGTTCAGAGATATCAAAAACGGGCAGACCGGCATGGATATCCCCGTTGCACTGGGCTTGACAATAGCGTTTGCTGCCAGTGTCCTGACCACCGTACGCGGCGCAGGGCATGTCTACTACGATTCGGTGGCGATGTTTGTATTCTTTTTATCCACCGCCCGCTTTTTTGAATTCAGGGCGCGCGAACACTCTGCCGATGTCAATGAAAGGCTGACCAGGGTCACTCCGGCGACCGCTCATCGATTAAGCCGCGTGGACGGAAAAACTGAAACCGTCGCCGTGGCCGAATTGATCCCCTGCGATCAGGTTCGTGTCTTTGCCGGCGAGATTGTCCCGACCGATGGGGTGATTGTCTCGGGTGTATCGAGTGTCGATGAGTCATTGTTGAGCGGCGAGAGTTTGCCGCGATCATGCAAAGCCGGGGATCAAGTCGTCGGCGGCAGCGTCAATGCTGAAAGCCCGATCCTGGTCAGGGTCGAGTCCGTCGGGGAAGAGACTGTCCTGTCTCACATGCTCAGGCTGATGCAACGGGCCCAATCGGAAAAACCGGCCGTGGCGATTTCGGCCAACAAAATTGCCGGCTGGTTCGTATCGGGCATTCTCACGCTGGCCGTGCTGTCGGGTGTTGGCTGGTATCTGGCAGGCAATGAACGGTGGCTGGAGATAGTGATTTCCCTGCTGGTGGTGACCTGTCCCTGTGCACTGTCCCTGGCGACGCCTGCCGCATTAACCGCCGCTACGGGTGCGCTGGCATCTGCCGGAATCCTGGTGACCCGCGGCCATGCGCTGGAGACTTTAAGCAAAATCACGGACTTTTGTTTTGACAAGACCGGTACTTTGACCGATGGCAGACTGAATCTGAGAAAACTGAGAAATTACAGCTCCTTGTCAGATCAGGAGGTTTTGCGGCTGGCAGCGGCGCTGGAGCAGGATTCTGAGCATTTGCTCGGTAAGGCACTGCGGGCAGCAGCTCAACATCAAGGGCTCGACGTCGAATCGATTCAGGTGAAGGACAGCCGAAACTTTCCCGGACAGGGGGTCAGCGCCGATATTGCAGGAAAGAAGTACTCGGTCGGTAACAGTGATTTTGTTGCTTCGGATAGCAATGCCTGTTTAAGCCGGCAAGAACTTGAGCGGCTCGGATCAGAAGGCTACTCAGTGGTCCTGCTTGGCGGCGAGGGTGAGATTTTAGCGGGATTCCTGTTCGGGGATGAAATCCGGCCTGATGCGGCCGAGTTAATTTCGGAGCTGCACGAGCGGCAGATTTCGGTTCATCTGTTGACGGGTGATACAGCATCCGCGGCACAGCGAATCGCCGGTGAGACCGGAATCAAGCAGGTGGTTTTTCGCATGCACCCCAATGAAAAACTGCGATACCTGAAAAAATTGCAAAGTGAGGACAAAGTGGTTGCAATGATCGGGGACGGTATCAATGATTCCCCTATACTGGCGGGCGCGCAGGTTTCTATCGCAATGGGCAGTGCCACGCAACTGGCGAAATTCAACGCCGATATCGTTCTGATGTCCAATGCTCTGGGCACCCTGAGGGATGGTTTAAGGCACGCAGTAAAAACAGTCGCCGTAATCCGGCAAAATCTGGCCTGGGCATTGGTTTATAATTTGATCGCCGTTCCCGCAGCCATCGCCGGATATGTTTCTCCCTGGATGGCGGCAATCGGCATGTCATTGAGTTCCTTGCTGGTGGTATTGAATTCTGCCAGATTACGGCGGCTTCAATAGATCCGCATTTAGCGAGAAGAGGTATGGACGTTTTATATTTGCTCTTACCCATCAGTGGTATATTCACACTGGTGATAGTCATTGCCTTGTTTTGGGCGGTGAAGTCAGGTCAATTCGACGATTTGGAGGGGCCCGCCTATCGAATTTTAATGGACGACGACGAAGCGCAGAAACCGAACCCTTCCGATAAGGCCGTAAATTCAGATGATAAAAAAGATTAAATATTAGTTATAATTTATTGAAATATAGCTATTATATGGAAATTTATTGATCGCAATTTCTTTTCCTTTACCTGAAATTAACATTTCTTATATTGCCCTAAAGCACTTTCACGGCTATATTCCATAAGTTCCGTGAATTTCGACACATTTTAATAAAAACACTTTGCGGACTGGGTGGAGCTGAGAGCGGTTTTATCAGTTCTGCAGGTGAGTCAACATGTCGCGATTAAGTAGCTTCTCACATGACTATCAATAATGAGCCATCAAAATGAGAAGCAGTAGCGACCAAAACAGTGTTAGTTATTTTGGCAAAGTTATTCAGACGTATTAAAGAAATGATGATTGCTGATACTGAAGGGTTCTGGGGATTAGAGTTACCTACAGATACCGGTGAGTACAGCGATTGAGCAAATGTCAGACGCCGTCACTCTGACGGCGTCATTCGGATAAAACCCTTTTCCTGGATCTGCCTGGAATTCCATCGCCTAGAATTCCATCGAATAAAACAAATCCACTGCGCGCTCTATACCCTGAGCGGTTTCCAGATAGAGTTTTCTCGATAATTCATAACGCAAATACAAGGTGTTAACCGGTGTGAACACGCCCACCCCGTAGCGAATCAACAGTTTTGACGACAGCCGGCCGCTGAGCAACACCTGGGTATCCTCACCGCGCCCGCTGGCTTCGATATTGAATTCGCGAATACCGAACACTTCGGCGATATCGGTAGCAAGGCCCCGCCCGTTGGCTATACCCATGGACAGGGCCGCAGTCGCCAGAATATTGCTGTCGTTACTGTCGCCGGCGTTGATGTCCCGGCCGAGCACGATATAGGCCAGTATTCGTTCCTGTTCCATGGGAGGTTCGGAATACAAGGTGATGATAGGTTTATCGACACTGCCGGTTATCAACAGGCCCGCCCGCACATCTTCAACTTCGCGAAAAGCTTCAATATTCAGGCTTGACTGGTTAGTCGGTCCGATGAGTAAAACCTGACCGTCCTCTACCGTCAGATCCTGACCATAGGATTTGTAGGTACCCTGGGGAATCGTAATTTCGCCGTGCAGTTCAAAGGGTTTATTGTCCCGTTTAAGCAGCCGGAATTCCCCTTTCAGCTGGGCCCGCATGCCATAGCCCGACAGGCGGACAGCGTCGCCCAGTTTGATCTGTATATCGGTTTTGATATTCCATCCGTCCGGATCATCCCGGGCGGATTCCTGTTCACTGCTGATGATCACATCGGGTGAGGGGCCTATTGCCCGCTCCGGAATTTCTTTAATATTGATCGCCGCGGCCAGAACGTTTAGGTTTCCGCGTATCTCCACATTTTTGGGCTCGATTCGAAGCTCGATGTCGGGTGCGAACACGGATTCAATCAAGGGTTTCTCGCTGAACACCAGCGCATCTCCCCTGGCATTCAGTACGAGTTGCCAGGCCTGTATATTTTTCCAGTCAGCCTTACCACTGATGGAGAATTGTCCGTTACCGCTTTCTATCTGGCCTGATAAACTTGCCGTGCGGCCGGTAACGATCGATTTGATTGAACCGCCCGTAACGGTGATCGGTAAATCATTTGATGAGAGCTTGGGATTTTTCACCACAACCGTGCCGCTGAATACGGGCTCATGCAACCTTCCGTTAAAGCTGCCCTTAGCCGATACAAGGCCGGAGAACTGATCGAAATCCGGCAAAAACCCTTTCAGCATAGCGATATCGAATCCCTTTAATTCGACAAAGCCTGTCCTGAATCTCATCGGCCTTTCGGCCGGATTGATATTGAAATTGACGTCCGCCGAGCCGAAGTCGTTCGATCGCAGAGCAAGGTTTCCCGTGACGGCGGTTTTATCGACACTGGCATCGATCGTCAATCGCTGGTAGGTGATATTGAGCCCTTCCTCGGGTTTTGCGACATCGACCTTTACGGATCCATTGTTTACCTGGCCGGACACATTCAGATGCAGTTTGCCCGCGATCTCCTGGCCCCAGCCTATAGAGACATCCGCATTGGAATTTCCCGTCAGCCGGGTTTTATCCGGCAAAAATCGGTTGAGTTGTTGAAGAGGGTAGTCAACTAATTGCCAGTACGCCTGTCCGCTTGCGGAAGCATCCAGGCTTTCTTTGAGACAAAGCCGGCTTCTGCCGTTTCGCCAGCAGTGTTTATCAACGGTGAAAATCTTTGATCGCGGATTCCACGATAATTTGGTTCTCTCACGCAAAGTCCAGGGGTGGTGAGGAAGCGCTATTCGTGATTTCTCAAGATATCCCGACCAGTCCAGCTTTTCACTGAGTCCGCCGCTGACGGTCATCTGCAACTGTTTGACCGGATCCGCTGATGCTTGAAGATTACCGGAATGCGCCAACCGTGTCCCCCCGAGCTGAAGCTGTACATTCTTAATCGGGCGGGTATGGACGGTGATACGATCGGCCTTAAAATTCAGATTGCTTTGCTGCCCGGCGAGCTGACGGATATCGGCTCGCAGATGTAAGTTGTTCGCCGAATAATCCCGCCAGTTGAGCTGAGAGGATTTTAGCGCAATGTCCATGTCCGGTAATGCCAGATCGCCCTTTACTGAAAATTCACCGTTGAGCTTGCCGTACAAATCCGGCCACAGACTTTTCAAACGGTTCAGCGCCAGATTTCCCTTGAGATCCCAGGTGTCGGAAACCTTTCCGCTAACGGTAAGTTTATTCTGTTGATTGATCAATCGCAGGCTTTCAATCTCCCACTGTTTTTCCGCATCAAGGCTGAATATTGCGTGTGCATGAATCGGATAGCCGCGCAACCGCCCCTGAACGACTGCCGGTTTGATTTTTATCGTCCAGTTTTTTTGCTTGTCCCGGGTGCCTTGGGCGAGCAGGTTCCCGGCGAGATTGCCCGGAAGCTGCGGAAAACGCTGCTCGGGATTAATATCGGCAAAGTGCAGACTGCTGTTCCAGGCCAGCTGCTTTGACCAATCCAATTCTGCCTGGCCCTGTATTAGGCCTCCCAAAGTGTTCACGGCAACTTCTTCGGCCTTTAACCGATTCCGGTTGATTAAGCCTGTGACGGAGGCTTCACTCGGCGGTATGGCCTCACCGCTGACTCCGGATTGGAACTGTGCTCGAAAATCATCCAGATCCCCGTCGATTTGGATATAGCCGTCCGTTAATCTGGCCAGAGTGTGCGATTCGATAGGCCAACCGGTTTCATGCCAGCTCAAACGTGCGGAAGTCGGCATTTTGGGTGTCAATAAACGGCTGGTGCCTTGGAGCCGGCTCCGCACAACACCGAATGTCTGCGCCGAGTAGGACAGATCGCCCAAGGATCCGCTGAGATCCGAGGAAACCGAGAGATCCCGCCAGTCTATAAGGTTCTCCGCTATCCAATCGAGTTTAAGGTCCAGCGGGTAGTCGTTTTCCAGCGTGATCCGGCCCGAGGCACTGGCGATTATATTCTTATATCTTGCGGAAAGTCTGCGGATGTTGACTTGATTGCCGCTCGACTCCGCCTGCAGTCTGAGGTTGCTGACAATCACCGGATTTGCATTATCGGAATAATCGACAACCAGTTCTCCGATTCGCAATTCCGCAAGATCCAGATTCAGAGGTAAATTGATATCAGGCAGAGTGATCGTTTTGTCTGAGCCCCCGGACGGCGTGGATTTTCGCCGGCTATGGATATTCAGACGGTCTATGCTTACATGCTCGGCACAGAACAGTTTTGCCGCCAGGCACAGGGCATTCCAATCACTTTGTATCCCCTCAGCCCGAATGGCTATGTTTTCATCTTCCCATCCGAGCGATCCGGCTTGTATTCCGTTCAGCAATTCCCCGCCCGTAATTTGTGCCGACAACCTCGGCTCCCAATCTCTGATCAACAGACTAAGCTCGCGGTTTCCCTCCGTTGTGAACAGAAACCACGCCGCCAGACACAGGCCTATGACAAACAGGGCCGCTATGGTCGTTAACAGGATACGTACCAGACTGATCAACATTACAGATCAGGCCCCAGCGACAGGTGAAACTGTATAGGTTTGTCTTCTTCGCTGACGCCGACCCCCATATCGATTCTCAAAGGCCCGACAGGCGATTGCCATCGAATTCCTACTCCGGTTCCGACCCGATATCGCTCGTCAAAATGATCGAAGGCGCGCCCGGCATCGACAAATACCGCCACACTCCACTTCTCATAAAACCGATAATCATATTCAATCGTGCCGACTTCCATAAACCGGCCTCCGAGCAGGTTGCCTTCATCGTCTTCGGGGGCGATTGAATGGTATTTAAAACCACGGATGCTGCGGTCGCCGCCGACAAAGAAACGATGAGTCGCCGGCACTTTATCGAATTCGTCCGTGCTTATAGCCCCATAGTCCAGGCCCATGATCAATTTATGCTTCACCTTGTAAGTGCGCAGCCATCGCATTGACAGCACGGATTTAAACATATCGATATCGGAAAAGAATTGCCGGGTTCCACCCATTAACTGAAATGACAGGTGATTCCCCCAGCGCGGTGATGTGCCTCCGCGTAATTGTGTGCGTGAGTAACTGATTCCCGGCAGAATCAGATTGGTGGTTTCGCTTTCGTCCGCGGTTTCGAATTTCTCGTGCTCCCAACGGATAAATATGCTTTGCTGCCATAATCTGGGCGTTTGATGGATATGCTGAAAATTCAGTGTCCGCAATTGGCTGCGGGTGTCATCCGTATCTTCATTGAGCGCCCCGAAATCGGCCAGGTAGTAGTCGGTCAGCGGTTTCTTTCGCTTGGGGATTTTGTACTGCGCCGAGAATTCCTGTTGTATTTCGGATATTCCCGCACTGATATCAATGGAGTGCCCCCGGCTGTTGTGATGCGGCCTTCGCCAGGTCAATTTGGTTCTTGGACCGGTATCGGTTGCAAAACCAACCCCGAAACCGATCTTGTTATCATTCGCCGCTTCCAGATCGACCTTGATCGGTACGTGGTATTCACGGGATTGGTCGCGAAGGGTGCGGACTCTGACTTTGGAAAAGTAGCCGCTGGATTGCAGCTGCCGCGTGAATTCCGCAATCCTGATGGCTTCGTAGGCTTCGCCCGGAGTAAACGGCACCCAACGGTTGAGAAATTTGTCGCTGAAGATATCACTGTCGAAAAGAATCTCACCGAACCGGTAGCGCCTTCCGCTGTCGAAACGCAAGACAATTTCCGCCGTATTGAGATCTTTACGGACCTTTACTACGTTTTCAAGAAACCGGGCGTCAAAAAACCCGCGTTCCTGGGCCGCATCAAACAAGGCATTTTTTGCTTCTTCATAGCGTTTGTGATTGAGAACCTGGCCAGTCTTCAACGGCAGCTTTTCGATGAGTTTACGGAAAACTTTGTCGTTTTGAGTTTGCGCCTCGCCACTGAGTTCAAGATCGATCTGTGTGATCTTCACTGGAGGTCCGGGATCCACGCTTATCTCAATTCTGTGCAGGGTGCTGGACTTTTCATTCTCCGTGCTTCGCTTAATGCTGATCTGGCTGTTGTAGTATCCCAGGGCCTGTAATGACAGCTGCACATCGGCCGGCAGATTCTCCGCGAAGGCTTGCAGATTCCGCTCATTTTCATTGGCCGGCTCGCCGACAAACAACTCCACATTTTTTTTCAATTCATCCTCTATACCCTTGACAACAATTTCAACTTCCGCCGAGGCAAAGCCCGGGTGGAGCAGAAGCAGGATAAGGCAGCTTTGACGCAGGCTTGTGAATGATCGAAGGGGCATATGGATTTAACAGAAGTGATTGTTCTGACGATTTTTTGGCATAGGGTTTTTGATCTATCCGCTTATAAATGACTGATTACGCATTATATTTATAGAACCCCGCGCCAGGGTTCAGACATGCGTTGCCTTCTATCGCTTACTATAACGGGTTTGGCTGCGACGCTCGTGAACATGCCGTAATAATGCCCCTGAATGCATCGCCCGCGGAACCTTTATATCTCCCCCCAGTCACAAGCAAGCAGCGGTCCTAAGTTATATAGCCTTTTCCGAAACAATGAGAAAAACCAATTTACGAAATTTAAAACTTTATTTGGCGGCCTTATGTCTGTTCGCCGGTTGCCAGGCGGCAGTTGCCGAATCCGACAGTGTGGATTTTGATCTGCTCGATTTGAAAGGAACACCGGTTAAATTGAGTCAACTTCTCGGGGGCGGACAATGGTTATTGGTGATGATTTGGGCGACCGATTGCGTGATTTGCATGGAGGAGAAACCCAGGATTTCAGATTTTCATGATCGATACAAGGACACCATGGCAAGGGTGATCGGAATTGCGCTTGACGGCTACGAGAAAAAAACCCTGATTGAGCGATTCATCCAAAAACACAGAACGACTTTCCCCACCTTTACCGGTGATCTGGCGTCTATTGCCCGCAGCTATGAACTATCCACTCAAGAGCGGCTCAGAGGTACGCCAACCTATCTGTTATACACCCCTGACGGAGATTTGGTGGGTAATAATCCGGGTCCCTTGTCGGACGGTGCGATTGCCCGATTTATCGAGAAATACAACAAGGCGCACAATTAAGCATTCAGACTGCCGGTAAGACTTGATTTATCGCGTCAAAATTTACACGATAACGCGTTTGTTGATCCGGATTTCTTCTCTCGATGGTATTTCGTCTCAAAGCCTACACGCGAATCGATCGTTTACCCCTGTTCCTGTTGTTAGCATCTGCAGCCATAGCCCTCACGGCCTGTGGCAGCGGTTCGGATTCCGGTGAATCCACCCGGGCTCAGGATGATGCTTACGATATCGCTGCGGGTGTCCTCAGCACATTCGTTGCGGGCAGCGGTGTGTTGGCGAACGATGCCGGCGATCAGCTTAAGGTCAGGCTTTTAACTCCCCCGGGCAAGGCTGTGCCGGGTTCATTTCAGTTGAATGAAGACGGTTCATTCAGTTATCAGGCCGAAACCGGAATCCGGCTCACCGATCAGTTTAGCTACCGGATCACGGGTGAAGATGAACAGAGTTCCGACGCCGCGGTTTCTCTCACCATTTACCCGGCGCCCGAGACGTTTGAAGACCGTTATTCGGTAGAACCGGGGAAAACCCTGTCGGTAGGATCCGGGCAGGGGGTTCTGAGCAACGATCAAAGTGAACGTGCACTCACTGCCGAGTTGGTCAAAGGCCCCGTTGCCGCATCGCAATTCCGTTTGAACGCCGACGGATCCTTTACCTATACTGCCGGATTGGCCAGTACGGTCGATTCCTTCAGCTACAGGGTCAGCGATGGATTGCAGTCGAGCTCTGAAGAAACAGTATCGATCGAGGTCGGCACCGGTGAGTTTAGTGGACGCGACGACACTTTTACCCTGATATCCGGCAAGGCGCTGGTATTGAGCGGATTAGAGGGTATATTGAAAAACGACTCTGGAGCCTTTGGTGATTTTACCGTCGACATGCAACGTTTGCCCGAGCATGCCATAGACTTCAGCCTGGCGGCGGACGGTTCCCTCGTCTACCGCACGGTGACAGAAACGGAAACCTCAGACTCTTTTTCCTATCGGGTGCTTAAGAACGGAGAAAATCACGGCCCGTACCGGGTCGCTCTAAATATTCAGCAACCGGGATTGTCGCAAGAGCCGCCCGGCGCCTTCGATCAGTGTACGGAATATGATTTTCGCCAATCCGCTTCCGGAACACTCAAGGTTCCGCAAATCGCCAACCCCTCTTTCGAACTCATCAGCCAACCCAGGCTGGGCACCCTGACCGGATTCGATCCGGCCAGCGGGCAATTCAGTTACAGCCGGGACAGTAATGCAAGGGGTCAGGACAGCTTCAGCTACAAGGTGTTTGACGAGAATCAGCAATATCTGGGTGATGCCAGCATGGAGTTGATCGCCGTTCCCTACAGGATTATGCCGGTCGGTGATTCGATCACATCCGGGGTGGAGTTTTTTGATCCTGCCCTTGGAAGGGATACACCTTCATCGGATGTAAGGGTAGGGTACAGAAAATTCCTCAAGGACAGCTTAAGTGCCAAGGGCTACTCCATCGATCTGGTCGGTTCCAAAAGCGAGGGGCAGAATGTCAGCGGTTTTTCCGATACCCAGCACAACGGATATCCTGGGCGTGACGACGGTTTTGTGCGTGATGGAATCCTATCCTGGCTGAATGCTCAAAGTGCCGACATCATATTGCTGCATATCGGAACCAATAATACAAAATCCAACCTGAACAATATCGTCTCGATTTTTAACAGCATCGACTCATGGGAGGAGACCAACAATACTCATACCACGGTCATGCTGGCGAAAATTATCCGGCGAACCGATGACGGCAGCAAAGCTGATCGCATCCTGGTTTTTAACGACTTGATCGAGGATTTTGTGCCTTTGCGAAAAGACGCCGGTGACAGAGTCTATCAGGTTGATCAGTTTTCCGCGCTGGGAAACGGCGGGCTGCTCAGCGCCGACAAACTGCATCCGGGCTCCGAGGGTTACAGGGTCATGAGCGATACCTGGGAATCCCGTTTAGTGGCGACCGGGGTGTTGAAAAGATGCGATTAACGGCTTGGTCCGTCAGGCATCGATATCGGGAATCAGCAAATTTTCCAGCATGGCGATCTCGTCTTTAAGCTTCAGCTTCCGCGCCTTTAACCGCCGGATCTGCAATTGGTCGAATGCCCCCTGACCGGTCATAATCTCTATGACTCGATCCAGGTCGCGATGCTCAAGCTTCAGTTGCCCGAGTCTGAGCTCATAATGGCGAATCTCTTCGTCTGTCAGTTGTATCGACATAGAGTGCTAGCGTTCAATTTGGTCCGGAAAAAGTAAACTCCAGCCGCTAAAACCGCCATCCAGACTGTAGACATTCTTAAAACCGTGCTGTGCAAAAAAAGAAGCTCCCGATTGACTCATATTGCCATGATAACAGCATACTATCACCGGGGTCCCGCAATCCGTACTGTCAATAAATTGTTGGACATTGCTGCTGTCGATCTTTTGTGCTCCGGGAATATGGCCCCTGCGGAAACTGCGCTCGTCGCGTATATCCGCCACCACCGCAGTGGCTTCATCAAGCAGTTTTTTAGCCTCGTTTGCCGATAAACGGTCAAATAAATACATTAGAATTTACCTTAATAAAAACATGTAACTATTTTGTAAACATGCAATTTATTTATACTATGAGACAGCTAAGAAACGCCTGTCTGTGCTGAAACGGATGCAGGCAGATCGCTAAGCCTATGAATAAAAATCGCGCATGATAGTGGAATTCTTTATTTTTGTCGTCACCTTTGTAAGCTGGATCAAGGGGATTTGTCAGCATGCCGGCCAGAAATAAAACCCGAGCAATAGGAAGTCACACCGATCAACAGCGGGATTGGGCGGCTGAGTTCCGGGCACTGCCGAGAACTAATCCCGGGGCGTTGGGGAAGACGAAAATCCGCCTGGATCCGCATGATTTTCAGGTCAGCGAGATTCTCGGATTCGATCCGGACGGTCAGGGAGAACATCTTTTTCTGCAAATCCGCAAAACGGGACGCAATACCACGGACGTCGTCAGGTGGTTGGCCTCGGATACCGGCGTGAAGGAGCGGGATGTAGGCTATTGCGGCCTGAAAGATAAACACGCGGTCAGTACACAATGGTTCAGCGTTTATCTTCCCGGCAGAGAGATTCAGAAAGTAATCCCGCAACAGGGCTTTGAAATCCTCAAACAAACCCGGCATGGCAAAAAACTCAAGCGTGGTGCTCATCGGGCCAATCGGTTTAAACTGACGCTGCGCTCATGTACCGCGGACCGGAGCCTATGGGAGCAACGGCTGCAACAAATCCGCCGACACGGATTTGCCAATTATTTCGGCGAGCAGCGATTCGGGCGACGGTTCTTAAACCTCGATCGCGCCGCCGATCTGTTCGAAGGCCATTTGAAGCGGCCCAGGCGGCAGCAAAAATCGCTGTATTTATCCGCCGCCAGATCCTGGCTGTTCAATCAGGTCTGCGCCGCGCGTATTTTGAATTCAACGTGGAACCGGGCAATCAGCGGTGAACGCCTTGTACTCGACGGCAGCGGGAGTTACTTTGTGTCGACTGAAGAGGGCGATGTTTCGGATCGGCTCGCGACACTGGATATACACTGCAGCGGTCCCTTATGGGGAAGGGTGGCGGAAGCGAATGCTGATGACCAACTGTACCGGACGGAGAAAACAATATTACAGGCCGAGTGTTTGTTCCGGCGAGGTTTGGAAGACGCCGGATTAAAATGGGAGCGCAGAGCGCTAAGGGCCGTGGCTCACGAACTGGAGTGGCGGTGGCAGGATCAGGCAACGCTTGAATTGGGTTTTCGATTGACGCGGGGGTGTTTTGCCACGTCCTTGCTACGGGAAATCGCGGATTATACGACAGGAGACAGCCAATGAGTTGGTGGGGAAAGCTGCTGGGAGGAACTTTCGGATTTGCGCTGGGCGGCCCGCTGGGTGCTCTGATCGGCGCAGCCCTGGGGCATAACTTCGATAGAGGGATGAGTCAATTTGCTCAAGAGCAATCCTCCGATTCCTATCGCGGCGACAGCGAACGCATTCAATTGGCGTTTTTCACCGCAACCTTTTCCGTGATGGGGCATGTCGCCAAAGCCGACGGCAACGTCTCCCGCAACGAGATCAAACACGCCGAAGCCGTAATGTCCCAGATGCAGCTCAATAGCGATATGCGCCGCGCCGCCATCAATCTGTTCAATGAAGGGAAAAAGCCCGAGTTTGATCTGGAGGCGGTCATCGCACAGTTCAAAAAGGAAGCCGGCCGCAAGATTAACCTGTACCGCATGTTTCTCGAAATCCAGATTCAGGCGGCCTACGCCGACGGAGCCATGCACAGGCGGGAGCGCACCGTTTTGCTCAGGGTAAGCAGTTTGCTGGGTTTTCCGGAATTCGTATTCCGCCAACTGGAATCGCTGGTCAAAGCCAGCATGGGAATAGGCGGCGCCCGGCAGCAATATGACGGAGGACGAAGCAGGGCGCGGGACCGGCACACAAATGCCCGCCTGACACTGACCGAAGCTTACACCATACTGGGTGTCGCGGCATCCAGTTCGGCGGCCGATGTCAAGCGCGCCTATCGGCGTTTAATCAGCCAGCATCATCCGGATAAGCTCGTGGCAAAAGGCCTGCCGGAACAGATGATCAAACTGGCGAATGAAAAAACCGCCCAGGTTTCCAAGGCCTACGATGTGATTAAAGAGGCCAAGGGTTGGTAATCATTGCGGCCCCCCTGTAGGAGCTTGCCCTGCAAGCGAAACTCCCCCCTCCCCAGAACCCTTATCGCGAGGAAGCCTCGCTCCTACAATCTTCTTTTGCACAGTCGTGGGAGATTGCCCTGCAGGCGATACGCCTGGGGTTTATTGCAAATAAAAGGTCCTTTTATCATATTCTCCGCGGTAATAAATCCGAATTAGAAAGTTGAATACTGCAACCCGGTGTGATGATGATCGCTGTAAGCACCATAGCTGCTGCGATCGGTTGCAGCGATCCGATAGTTTCCCCGAATGCCAGCCAGCTGATCAGAAACATCGTCGGTAACTCCACGCTGCCGGCAATAGCGGTTTTCGCGGCGCCGATCCGGGGTGCGCTGATTACATACAGCAGTTGCGGGATAAAAGCGGTGACGACGGCTATACCAATGATCATCCACCATCCCGCGGCCGATGCGGGTAGCAACTGTTCGGATTCAAGCGGCGCGATCAAGGGCAGCAATCCTAAAACCGCTCCGAGTGACAGGCTTGCTATCCGGGATAGGGGTGAAATACCGATGAGTTTTCTTGCAATAATGTTTATTGCAAACCCGAATGTGACCGGCGCCGTCAAGGCGATCAGAAGTGCAAGCTTCCACTCAGTTCCGACAGCCGCGGGTGTCATTGCGATCGCCGCTGCCGCAACGACTGTCACGCCCGCAATAATCGAAGCTGAACCTGGTCGTTGTCGAAACCAGATCCACGCAATCAACATCGTGAACAGTGGGTATGTCATGTAAAGGACGCCGACCGTCGAAACGGGCACGGTCTCAATCGCTTTGACGTATCCTGTCCAGCCTATACCCATCGCCGCGCCACTCAGAATTCCCCAGATTGTCTTTGGCCAGCTGTTCCGTCGAATCGTGAGAAATGGCAACATTGCAACACAGACCAGTAGATATCGGTAAAAGGCAACCGCCGGCGCGGCCATTCCGGCATCGGTTAAGTTCTTTGAAAAATATGGAACCATACCGAAACCGATTGCCGCCAGCACGGCAGCGAAGGTTGCTGCCCTGTAGTCAGCGAAGATTCGAAGAGTTGTGAAGCCCTTTGGCTCGGACATTGGTGTACCTCATTTTCGCGGCCGGTTTATCTCGTTTTTCACTGACTGGATGGCGAGTTGTGCGGTTTAGACAGGCCGCGACTGTTGTTCCACCACCGATTCGGGTTATGGCTTTTCGGATCGTAATCAGCGCGGCTTGCCCAGTCTTCGCGAAGGAAAATGACCGGTTCCTCATAGTGGTGCACATACAAGATCGCATCCATGACCTTTGCAAGCACCTGAAGGTCACGTTCTACGGAGATCTTCAATTCAACCATCGGATAGGTTTCCGCTTTGCCTTTGACAAAGCCTTCAAGGTGCGTGCTCGTCGTCGAGTGATCTTGCGGCTGAGCTGTCTCCATGCCGACGGCTGAGATGCTGGCGTTACGTTGATAGCGACCGTAACTCAGCGGATGCACTGCCATAACGGCATCTAAAATCTTGTCGGTGTCCGGCGGCACGGTTTGAATTTCCAGTGTCCATACAGGAACAAACCTACCCGATTGAGCTTTGTATTGTGTTAGATCGCTCATGGTAGGCAATACCTTCAATCGACCGCATCGCCGTGAAGTTGGTCCGCGTCCGGCCGGTTCCAATAGCGGTTGGGATTATCCTTATCGTCGAGGAGTTTGGAGCGACACCCCCAGACGTCTTTGACTCGGATCGTGGGTTCTTCATTGACATGAACCGCGAAGATGACATCAAAGGCCTTACTGAGCAGTTCGCGATCAGGAGGTATTGAAAAGACGATTTGCGAGGCGGGTGTCTGTTGAACAGTACCTTCGGCGCCGGCGTGTGAACCCTCAAGTGCGCGGAATCGCTGATAGCCATTTTCGCGCACAAACATGCAGTTATCGTAAGGGCCCTGGACGAGCGGCAGTTCCCTGCCGAGCGCTTCCAGTACCGGCGGGACACCACCTGTGGGTGTATCGACCGTGATAAGCCATTCTCTTTCCAGGGTGGCAGGTGTCATGTCGAATCCATCGAGTTCGTGGTTAATAGTCATAGTGGTTCTCCTCGCGTTGCGCGTTGTTATTTATTCAGCTATTTGTGATTTGATAGTATAGTGAGATAAAACACCGTGCAGAAGCACGTTTTTTATGGTCAGATATTCTTTATACGTATGCCTAATTTAATCCGCCGATTACCCCCGCTCGGCACTCTCGCCGTTTTTGAGGCAGCTTTCCGTCACCAGAGCTTTACACGCGCGGCGGACGAACTCGCGCTTACCCAGGCGAGCGTGAGTCGCCGGATTCGACAGCTTGAAGCCAATCTGGATGTTCGCCTGTTTGAGCGGCGGCGCTATGATGTTGTCCCCACGGCGGATGGTGAAACTTTTGCGGCGACGGTTCGATTGTCGCTGAGTGAACTCGCCGCAGCGGCGGATCGGCTGCGTGCACGTGGCTCGGGAACCGACCGTTTTACGATCTATTCAGATATCTCAATGTCCGGCTCGCTCATTGCGCCCTGCCTGGGTGAGTTTCAACGTCTCTACCCGGACCTTCAGGTCAGGGTGTTATCATCCTATGAACCCATTGAATCGGTCAGTGAAGACTTTGATATTGGTTTACAGATCGGTCGTTGGGCTGAAGACCGGTTTGAGATTGAACCGATCGCGGACGATGCTATTTTTCCGGTCTGTTCTCCGGAGTTTGCCGCGCGACTGCCATCGCCCCTGGGTCCGGTTGAGATCGCCAAACAACCATTGCTACACCTGGAAGATGTCGGGCGCGATTGGCCTGACTGGCGCAACTTTCTGGCACTGTTTCGACTGAAAGAGCCTAAGCCAATCGAGGGGCTGGTATTCAGTTCATATCAAATTTGCCTGGATGTCGCCGAGAAAGGCGAAGGTATAGCCTTAGGGTGGGCCCGAACAGTTCAGCATCGATTGGACGCGGGAAAGCTGGTCCGCATCCGGGGAATGACAATGCCTCTACCCGACAGCATCAACGTCTATCGTGCAAGACGTTCAAAGCCTAACCCGATAGCAAATCGGTTTATTGAACTCCTTCGCAGTCATATTGAACCCGTGGATTGAAGGTGTATTGGGAGATTGGAAAAATCAACTTGTAATGTTGTGGGCATATAGATGAAGACCAAGGTTGCAATAAAAGGTGGATGTTTATGCGGTAGAATTCGTTATGAAATCACTGGCCCCCTCCTTGATGCGGACCACTGCCATTGTTCTATGTGCAGGCGGCAGCATGGTGCGGCATTTTCGACTTATGCGGAATTCAATCCGGGCGACTTTAGATGGATCTCAGGAGAGGACCATGTAAAAGTATACGAAACGATAACAGGGGCCGGGTGGTGTTTTTGCAGCGAGTGTGGCTCGACTCTGGCAGGAACCGAAAAAGGCAGGATCACCACGGTAACGCTAGGTACGATAGAGGGGGATCCTGGAATAAAGCCAGAGTCACATATCTTCGTCGGTTCCAAGGCCCAATGGCATGAAATAAATGATGACCTCCCGCAATTCGAAGAAAGGCCGCCTGACACTTGGAAACCACCGGGCAAAGCTTCCTGACAGTGGCAACTCACAATCCCGGACAAAAGCAAACGCGTTATCAGTCAGCTCTTCTTATCACCCGATACAAGCACAGGCCTAATAGGATCAAATACAGGCTTGGATCATGACTGTCAGCCCCGTTGACCAGACTGCAGCCGCCGCTGATGCCGGTTTCAATCCTGGGTTCATCATCGTCTTCTCGCCCATCGGACGCACTTGCCAGCGGCGGCTCAAAGCCGTCGACATAACCGGCAATGGCGGCTTTTACAGCGGAATGGCCATCCGCCAATCCATCGCCGCAGGTCAGTTGATCGCAACTGAACAAACCGTTTTCAGGAAAAGGCCGCGAACTTTGCAATAAAAGCCGCTCGATTTGATGGGGTGTCAGATCCGGATTCGCGCCGATCATTAAGGAGACTATGCCGCTGACATGTGCGGCAGCGGCGCTGGTGCCGGCAACATGCTTGTAGTGGCTGCCTTCCACCGGTTCATGTACGCCGCGATTGCTGGCCACGATCAGCGGCAAACCTTCGTTGGCCGCGTCCTCACCGCCGGGTGCGGCGATATCGACCATCGTGCCGTAGTTGCTGTAATAGGATCGGCTGCCGTCATTGCGAACCGCGGTGACGGAGATAACGTTTTCGCAACTGGCCGGAGCCGTGGGGATAATGTCGAGATTATTCGCCTGATTACCGGCTGCTGCGATGATGATGGCGCCCGCGGCTCTGGCATCATCGATGGCCTCCTGTTCGGCGAAAGTGCAACTGCTGTTCGTACCCAGGCTGATATTGATCACCTGCGCCGGATTCGGATTTTCCGGCAACGCAGGATCGCTGACGCCGGCGGCCCAGCGTATCGCATCGACCATATCGGAACGTGAGCCGCCGCATTTTCCACTGACCCTTACCGGCAGTATTCTCGCGTTCCAGTCAATACCGGTAATGCCGTGATGTTGATCGCTGTTGGCCGCGATAATTCCGGCAATAGCGGTACCATGAAACGTACTGTCGTGAACTTCGCATTCGTAACCGACCGACATCATGGCTCTTGAGTCATCGAGATCGACCCAATCGCCCGGGTCGCTCGGATCAGGGTCCCGGCCGTCACCGTCGTTTGTCCGGAAAAACTGCATATACACAGGATACTGGCCCAGCAGGCTGTTATCACCGACCTCAAAGTCGGATATAAAATCATAACCTTCGACCAGACGCCCCTTAAGGTCGACATGTTCCGGCAGTATGCCCGTATCTATCACGGCGACTACGGTTTCGGCGGACCCTTTACTGAGTTCCCATGCCGATGGAAGATTGATCGATCCCGGTACCCGGCTGGCCGGGTGCAGCGTCCACTGGTTCTCGAAGTAATAGTCCGAAGGATCGGCAAAGGTGTAGACAACATCATCCGCCTCGACAGCATCGATCGAAGGATCTTGTCGCAGCTGTTCGATAATCAATTGGAGTTCGTCTTTGTCGACCGGCTTTTCCAGCGAGAGCAGGTAAGTATTACCGGACATCAAACGCCTGATATCGAGTGAATGCTGCACTTTCCGCGACAGGCGGCTCAGCAAGCGATTGCGTGCCTGGCCGTTATTGCGGACAGCCGTTTGCGCCGACTCGCTGAATTTGATCATCAGAGCAGGTGTGGTCAGAGCGGTCGCAACCTCACCGGCCGGACTGAAACCGAGCGGCAATATTGCGCAGATGGCAACGAATGTGAATCCTTTGAATAGGCCTATTTCCTGTTGAAATAAACCCGCCGGTTTTCCCTTTCGGGAACTTCTGTCGTGCACAGCAAAACCTTGATAAGCATAAACTTTTTATCTCAGAAGCAAGAAACATGTCAAAGCATCTATAAAGAAAGCAGAGGCCGCCGGATGGGCGAGCGGTGAATCCGAGAGCGGGATGCCTGGACGGTATTGCTTGACTATCGCACCGGGGAGGCGCTGAAAACGTCGGTGTAATGGCGCTGTCGAGCCGATTCAGTCATATCTGTTGCCCATCCTAAATCCACCCGGTTTTATAGTTACAGTGGGACCGGTTCTCAGGTTTCGTTAAGACGGGGCATCAGCATTACCAGATTGCAGGGCATGGTTCGGTTATCCAACTGTGCGGCGATAACTTTACGCCACGCCGTACGGCAGGCACCTGATGAGCCGGGCAGAACAAACAAATAGGTGGCATTGGCGACACCGCACAGTGCCCTGGACTGCAGGGTTGACGTACCGATTTCCTGGTAGGAGAGCATGCGAAAAGTCTCGCCGAAGCCCTCAATTTCTTTGTCAAGCAGGGGTTTGATCGCTTCGGGCGTGCCATCGCGGCCGGTGATGCCTGTGCCGCCCGTCGATACGATCACATCGACTTCCGGATTCCGGATCCAGCGGGAAACGATTTCGCGAATCTCGTATTTATCATCACGCACAATCGCTTTTTCATGACAATGATGGCCTTCGGCCTCCACAGCGTCGCGCAGTACTTTACCGGAAACGTCATCGTCTTCGGTCCGCGAATCAGAAACCGTCAATACGCAGATATTCAGTGAGAGAAAAGGTCGCTCTTGTGCCACGGTTTATGCCTCCGAAAAATGGCCGAATCACGTCTTTCGCCGGAATTGAATCAGGCGATTATCTTAGCAGGTGAAATGCGGATGTCTAATGTAGAATAGGCCGCTGTTTTTTTCAGGAAACCACCATGTCGGTTCGATTACAAAAATTTTTAGCCGCCCAGGGAATGGGCTCGCGACGCGAAATTGAAGGCTGGATACGCGACGAACAAATTCGCTGTAACGGTAAAACAGCAGTGCTTGGCGATCAGGTGAAAGAAGGCGACAGCCTGACGGTAAAAGGGCGGTACTACAAGGTGATCGCTCAAGCCTATCTTAATCGCAAAGTGCTTATGTATCACAAACCTGAAGGGGTGATCACTACTAGGCACGATCCGGAGGGGCGGAGAACCGTGTTTGATCATCTGCCCAGACTGGGCAGCGGCCGGTGGATAGCGGTGGGGCGGCTGGATATCAACTCCATCGGTCTGCTGCTATTCACCAACGACGGGAAGCTGGCCAACGCATTGATGCACCCCTCGAATGAAGTGGTACGCAAATACGCGGTTCGTGTCAACGGCAGGGTGTCTGCCGAGGCGCTTGAGAATATGCGTCGGGGAGTGATGCTGGATGATGGTATGGCGAATTTTGACGATATTAAATACACCGGCGGAGAGAAAACCAATCAGTGGTATGAGGTCACATTGCGGGAAGGTCGTAACCGAGAAGTCAGGCGCTTGTTCGGATCGCAGGATTTACTGGTCGGCCGCTTGATCCGGATCCAGTACGGGCCGGTCAGCCTGCCGAAGTGGTTGGGGCGGGGTCGCTACCAGGATTTGGATAAAAATCAGATTCATCAGCTTCTGCGGGCCGTGGGACTGGACAAAGCCACAGATGAAGACGAAAAATTGAAACTTGTTGCCCACCACCCACGTCATAAGAGACGTAGCAAAAAGAGATAGTGCATGTCTCTGCAAGTTTGAAGATACTGTTCCGGACGACTTTCCCGAGGTAGTGGCAATGCAGATTAAGATCCTTGCAATGCTGTGTTCAGGCGTGATGTTTTCTCTCTGCGCGCTGGCACAGGAACAGGTACTGAATGAGAATATGGAAAATCCAGGCTATATCGAGGAGCCGGATTGGTTTAAGGAATCCTTTCTGGATATACGGGAAGATATAGGCGAAGCCAATGATAACGGAAAGCGGCTGTTGCTGTATTTTCATCAGGACGGCTGCCCCTACTGCAAAAAACTGATTCAGGACAACTTCGGGCAAAAGCAGACCTCTGATCTGACCCAGCAATACTTCGATACGATTTCCATCAATATGTGGGGGGACCGCGAGGTTACCGATTTTTCCGGCAGCCCCGCTACGGAAAAATCTTTCGCCCGGCAAATGAAAGTGCAGTTCACACCCACCATGCTGATGCTGGACGAGAAGGGCGAAGTCGCACTGCGAATCAATGGCTATTATCCGCCGGCTAAGTTTATCGCCGCGCTTCATTTCGGCGGCCAGGGGCTGGAGAAAGAGCAACGATTCCGCGATTACCTGGCGCAAATCGAACTGACCGAAACCAGCGGCCAGATTCATAATGACGAGCGGTTTTTGCAGCCGCCGTTTCACCTGGCCGAGTCATTGATACAAACCGACAAGCCCCTGCTGGTGATGTTCGAGCAAAAGCAATGTCTGGCCTGCGATGAGCTGCATGAGGATATATTACAGCGGGAGGAATCCAGGCAGCTACTCAATCGGTTCCAGGTCGCCGTGGTGGATATGTGGTCGAAAGAACAGATTCAAACCCCCGATCGGCAGACGACGGCGATAAATCGATGGGCCGAAGAACTGGACATACACTATGCCCCGGCCATGGTCTTTTTCGACCGGACCGGCAGGGAAGTGTTCCGCACGGAAGCTTATCTGAAAGCCTTCCATATCCAATCGGGTTTTGACTATGTCGCCAGCGGTGCTTACCTGACTCAGCCGGAATTTCAGCGCTTTATCGAACTGCGGGCGGACGATATGAGAGCCCGCGGAATTGAAGTGGACTTAATGAAATAGGTCGCCGGTGTTCTGAACCCTATACGAACAGCTGAAAAATCAATCCCGAAATGACCGCGCCGAACAATCCCAGGCTGAGATAGGCGGCAAAGACGCCACCGCGTACCAACGACCACACCGCCGCCATCGCGGGAATTGAACTGATCGCACCCGCAACCATAAACGCCATCGCGGCTCCCGCGCCCATACCCTGTTCCATCAGGCCGGCCAGCAGGGGCGGTGCGACATAACTGTTCAGATAGGCCGGCATGCCGACAAGCGCCGCGATGATAATGGACATCAGGCCTTCGCCGCCGACCGCACTCGCGATCAGATCCGCGGGCACATATTTGACCAGTAAAGACTCCAGAACATAGGCAAGCGCCAGCCACTTCACTAAAAACAGGGCATTACTCAATAACTCTGAGCGGAAAATCCGTACTCTCGCAGCCTCGGTCCAGAAACGCCAGCGCGGTGATTTTTTGGTGGTCGAGCTGCAACCGCCGCTGTTACAGCAGCCTCCCGGGGCCGCCTTACGCGAAGGCTGTGAAAACAGCCCTCCCGCCACCAGAAATTTAATCGAATAACCGCCAAGCAAGCCAAGAAAGACCGCCGATACGGCTTTCCCGACAGCAAACGGCCAACCCAAAGCGCCTGCGGTAATAAACAGCGTCGGCGGATCGATCAAGGGTGAAGACAGCCAGAACGCCATAATCGCCGACAAGGGGGCGCCCAGGACCAGCAGGCCCGCGATAAATGGAATCACTTCGCAAGAACAAAACGGCGCCAGTCCGCCGAATAAGGCTGCGAACAATATCATCCGGTTTTCACGGCCTTCGAACACCTTGGTGACCACCGATTCAGCATCAGCCGCCTTTAGCCAGGCGATTAAAACAACAGCAAATGCGATATAAGGCGCCGTGCCCACAAACGCTTTCACGGCGAAACTGATGACTTCCACCGTATTGGACGTATCCAACAGCAAGACCATCAGAGGTGCGCCGATGGTCACCGTCCACGGCGTCAGCAAAGCTTGAAACCAATTGGTCTTTGGCAAGGGAGGTATTTGCACATTTTCAGCCATGGTGGGCTCCTGTTACACCGTTTTCTTCACTGCAGCACTCACTGAGAATATATGCCGCCAAAGTCTCCAGCCGGCCGAACGCTGCCCGGTTAATCACCGACCGGCCCGATTTCTCCTGTTCGATCAATCCCGCCGAATTCAGGAAACGCAAATGATGGGCTAGCGTCGACGCGGGCATTGAAATCCGGGATTGAATCTCACCGACCGACAAACCGCTATGGCCCGCTTTTACCAGAGTCAGCAATACCTCAAGCCGGGCCTCCGATCCCATTGCCGCGAAACCCTGGGCAGCTTCTTCAATATCGAGTTTATCGTCATTTATAACCATAAAACTAGTTATATGGAAATAATTTCAATCTGTCAAGCCCAATCGCCGTACGGACAAATACAAAGCCCTCAATCTTGTGCTACACTTCGCCGCCGCTTCGAGCAAGAATAGCGGCGGGCCGCCGAAATACGGCCGCAACTGCAGTGAATGGGAAATTATGACAAAAGAGACCCTCTACAGAGTTCGATTTTTCAACCAGGACAAAATCTATCAGGTCTTCGTCAAAGACGTATACCAAGGTGAAATGTACGGTTTCGTGATTCTCGAAGGCTTTGTCTTCGGTGAACACACCACCGTCGTCGTGGATCCGGCGGAAGAAAAACTCAAATCCGAGTTCGAAGGCGTGCAATCGACCATACTGCCCATGCACTCCGTCGTACGCATCGACGTAGTTGAAAAACGCGGCACCGCAACCGTTTCGGATATCAGCGAAAAAGTCACACCTTTTCCCTCAGCTATCTATACGCCGAAAAAAACCGATTAAGGCCCGATATCAATTGTCCCAGGCTTCCTGTGACGGCGGAAAATAGGGGCCAGCAGGATGCGTGGGACAATGATGACAGGCCCTAAGCCAAGCGGCTGGATAGCGGTAAAATCTCCTTTTAATCAGTGGACATTTCCGTCCGATTTGGGTAGATTGCGCCCTCCTGAGAACGTTTAGGATTCACGAGAATCCCGCGTTCGTCCACGGGGCGAAGGGCAGAAAGCGCGCAGTAACGAGCACGGTGCGTGCTCCGCTGCAAGGGAAGACAGCAAACCGTCAAATCAAGTGGAGGGGTGTCCGAGTGGTTGACTAGATCGCCGGGAGCGATCTGAACAGCGAAGAGAATTCGCTGGCCCGAAGGGCGAAGGGCAGGAAGCGCGCAGTAACGAGCACGGTGCGTGCTCCGCTGTGAGGGAAGGCAGCAAGCCGTCAAATCAAGTGGAGGGGTGTCCGAGTGGTTGACTAGATCGCCGGGAGCGATCTGAACAGCGAAGAGAATTCGCTGGCCCGAAGGGCGAAGGGCAGGAAGCGCGCAGTAACGAGCACGGTGCGTGCTCCGCTGTGAGGGAAGGCAGCAAGCCGTCAAATCAAGTGGAGGGGTGTCCGAGTGGTTGAAGGAGCACGCCTGGAAAGTGTGTATACGTTAACAGCGTATCGAGGGTTCGAATCCCTCTCCCTCCGCCAGTTATATTAAAAAATTTTAAATATATCAGATATTTAAGTTTAATTATATTATAGTGGCCCATCTTTTAGCCCATCAATAAATAACAATAACACAGCTCCTTAATACTCATGAATAATCCACCGCTTGTAGTATGTGCGGTAAAGTCAACAACGGTGCCCGACAGCTCGATTGACTAATCACCTCAGGAAGAGATTAGGCCGTGGAATTTTGAACTGATTGCGGGCTGGTGGGAATAATTAAGGCCATTGTCGATAGAACGTAGATTTAGCGGGGATCGGTTGCTGCGCTAAACTGCGCGACTCACTAAGGTGCCGGAGTACTGATTGTCACCGTTACACCGTTATCGTCATCATCACTGATACCGCCACCATTACCGCCACCTCCATTACTGCTGGGTTCACCACCACTGCTTGCTGCAGCAAGCCCTCCCAAAACTAATGCACCAAGACCAATTAAAAGTATTGATTTCGACGAAAAGCTTGGCTTTATATCATTATTGGATGGTATTTCCGCTGCTTCGGAGATAGCTTCGTTTTCAAAAACGCTTAACACCAATGGTTCAAATGTGAAGCCACGAAGTAAGGTGTTTCCGGCGATATCCTCAGCTTGAATATAATATTCCAACCCAGGCGGCTGTAGTAATGATTCAGCTAGTTCTGTTATATACATATCTGAATTATTCGCTACTGCCATCTCTACCTCTTTGAAGTCTATTTCTCCCACATACCTGTAAAACAATGTAACTTTTTTAATGCCGTTTTCATCATGAATAGTGGAGGTAATTACATGCGGTTTATTTGACGGCACCGGTGAATCCTCGGGCTCATGAAACACTTTTGGTGGTGTTATATCTCGTTGAGACTGAGCTTGCGCCAAGGAAACCAATGCCGGTGTAAGACTCAATATCAGTGCTAGTGAATAGGATATAATGCGTCTTACATTGACCATATGAATTCTCAATTTTTAATACAGCCCAGGACTCATAAAAATCTAAGAAATTGACAACTCGGCTTTTGGTTATTGGTCATGCAATCTTCTTCTTAGATGTGCTTCCTCTTGATTTATACCATATCCAGGACTGTCAAAGCTATTGTATAATTTTCCGAAGACGATGAAATAGTAATGTGAATCCAAGTATTCTGTTCCCGTAGAACATCATTAATTCGAGGGACGAAAATGACTCATTTTCTACAATGTAAATGGTGCACCCGACTGCTGCAGCTTATCATGTTGATCGGGCTGTTAAGTGTTCTGTTATCCTGCGAAGAAATGATCAACGATATAACGATTTCAAATGAAGATGAGCCCCGTTTAGAGCTGAGTCCACCAAAACTGCTGACTCGCAATAGAACAATTAATCCAAGAAATTTAAAACCTACTGCCAGCTTTGGTCAACAGACCATTGTACTTTCTTATATGAACGATGGAGTGTGGAGTGGTCAGTTGAATGTTGTAAAAAACAGAAGCTATCAGTTGGTCATCGATTGGCATGAAGATTACCACAATCGGTCATTGCATCTAGCGCATGCAGAGCGGATCATCGAAGTAGGCGACAGTAACATAAGTGTCGTTCTTTCGGAGAGTGATTACGAAAGTAAAAACCTTGACGCCGATAGCGATGGTGTGAGTAATTTAGAAGAACGTATTGCCGGTACCGATCCATTTACAGGTGAATCATCGGTCCGATTTTTATTGTCAAAATCCGAAATTGACTATAACGCAGATGGGGATGTAGATACTGTTTCAGTCTATTCTTATGATTCTGATGGGAATAGGTTGTCCAAAAAAACGGACATTGGCGTAGATGGTTCTATCGATACTCTGTATACATACACATACGATTCCAACAGTAATTTACTATCCGAAAAACGGGAATATAGAGCAAATAACGGTATCAACGATTTGACTATTTATACCTACGACGGAAATGCCAACCGATTATCCAAAGAATATGACCGTTATGCCGATGGAAAGATCGACCACGTAGAAATCTATACCTATGATACTAGTGGGAATCGACTGACTGCAGAAAGTGACCGGGAGCCGGATGGGGTCACTGATTCTAAAGTAATTTATTCCTATGACGTTAATGGAAATCGGTTATCTGAAGAGTATGATGATAATGCAGATGGAATCGCCGAATCTAAAGTGATTAATACTTATAACAATAATGGTAATCTATTATCAAAAAAATTTGATCGCGGAGTAGATGGTGTAATTAATTTTCAATATAGTTATACGTATGATAACGACAAGAATTTGCTGTCCGAAACATATGAGAATTTTACAGATGAAGTACCTAATTATAGGTTTATTTATACCTATGATTCGAATGGGAATATGATTTCTCGAGAATACGACGATCATGTTGACGGATTTATTGAGGCGCAAACTCTTTTTAGCTATGATACCAATGGTAATCAAATATCCGAAAAAGATGTAAGTGCCGATGGGACTGTTCAATCAATAATTTCACATACTTGGACTAAATTGTAAGACATACTCACACTAAGCCCGCGAAGACATGTGATCAACTAATCCCTCAGCGATTCTTTGTGTTATTGTAAAGTAAATATTTCGAAGCAATCACTGTGTCTTTGCCGGTTCCATGGCTTTAAGACTAAAATTCAACTCAACTGAGATTTGAGAAGAGCACGTTACT
This sequence comes from Granulosicoccaceae bacterium, assembly GCA_965222695.1. Classification (GTDB taxonomy): domain Bacteria; phylum Pseudomonadota; class Gammaproteobacteria; order Granulosicoccales; family Granulosicoccaceae; genus UBA7957. The sequence goes on from OZ244967.1 coordinate 744,940, forward strand.
AGAGTTGCCGTGATTACCCAATTGAGCTTATCGAATATAAAAAGGAAAGCAGTAGCAATTGATTTATCCAATAGTATCATATTTGTATTATGTTAGATTGAAGAAGAGGTTTAATTCGTGTTTTCTCTAATTGGCATAATTTGTAACATATTGCTAATCGCATCCAACCGGCTTTGTTGCACCATTATAATTGGTGCATTCTTCTTCCTTTAATTTTTCTGCGAATGCTTTAATTTGCTCCGATGTTTTTTCTTCGTTGCATTTATAATACAAGCGTTTCCAGTCACTACTGAAGCTGTTTGCAATCGCTCCATTGTTAGTATTCGTAACTACAGTTGTATGTGCATTACCCCTTGCTTCGTTTTCATCAACCAAGGTATATGGGCCGGCGCATGATTTATATGCGGCTTTATATGCCTTCCTTCGTCGATCTTCTAGTACAAAATTAGCACCGTTATTGAGGTATTGAACTACACCATAACCTCTGAGCAATTCGGAATTGGATGGTGCATACGGATCATTATGGACATCACTGAACGGGTCTGTGGTTACACTTACACAACCAAAGGTGGCAAATGTCAAAATAGTAAATAAAAAACGTTTTCTCATTATGTAATTTCCAAAGCTGATAATGTAGTAAATGTATAGAAAAAATGATTTTAAAAAGCATAGCAAGATCCATCGTTTATAATAGTTAATTCTTATTTTGCCTTTGATTGAGTTCATTCAATAGTTGCAAGGCTAGCTGTTTTAAAACCCCGTCTTTTGAAAAATTCGAATTTGCAAGCCGATTTTCATGGAGATTTGACATCACTTCCTGCTGCCTGTCCTCCGGAACATGACCGTAGCTGTAAAAACTGGTCAACACTCTGGCATGGCCCAGATTCATGCTCCAAACTCGAAATTCTTCGGGCGTGCGACAGATTTGATACCCAAAATGAACCAACATATTTCTGAAACTGTGTGGATTATAGTACGGCAAACCAGCATCTCGAAAGGCCGCCTTAAAAATCCTTCGAATCGGAGCCGTATTTTTCCAGTGAGTCCGCTGAATGCCTGTTGCTTCAAATTGTCTTAATTGGTTTGGCTTAACATGGGTTTTTGGAAATAAAGGATCCTCTTCCCCCCAAAGGTGTTCCGATTTGAGTTCATTGACCCACTTTACAACAATTTCTTCAATGATTTTTGGTACCGGAAAAAAATTGGTCAGCTGTGATTTACTGAATTTCGTATTGACCTCACGGGCATCTTGATTTACTAAACGTTCGTCACAGTCAATGTGTTTAACTTTTAACGATATCACAGCACTGTCTCGAATTCCGGTGAGCGCGATGAATGCAATTAGCGCTCTGTCGCGTCGTTCAACAACAGTTGAAGTCGGCATTGTCGAAAGTAAGTGTTCGATTTGCTCAAGTGTAGGGACTGGGCGCCTGGTGTGAGTTGATGCTATCTGATTTTCCTTGTGGCTCAACTTAAAGTAGTCTGCATCCGTGCGATGGATTTTCGATTTGTAGCTGGGTTGCTGGCTAAGCCAGCGAAAAAACCGTTCCAGATAGCTTAGGGTTGCGCGGATGGTTGATATGCTCAGCGGAAGGCCGGTTTTAGAACTTTTTTTTTCAGAATAAAAGCGTTTGAATGCAATAGCCTGCTTGATATTGAATGTCTGAAAATTACGAAACTTCGAGTAGGTTTCAAATTCATTGAGTGCGGTGGCTACAGCGTCGACGGATGCCTCACTCAGTTGCTTGGCTTCTTTTAAATAAGTGAAGTATCTGCGTTTGATGCGTTCGTTTTCTGGATTGAATTTCTTGATCATAGAACTGCTCCATTTTAAGTAACTGTTCACGATAGGGAGTGACAAGTCAGTTATACGCAAAAGCGCTATCGGGAATCCAATTTAAGATTACCCAATGCCGCTGCTTTCTTAAGGATGCTGGTTCTGCGATAAATACGGAGATAACACTGTGGGCAAGTACCGATTAAGCATCCCAGCGTATCTGTATACTCTATGTAATCTACTACATGGTTCTTGGGTATTCGGGGTTTGTGACAGCGAACACAGTAGATATGACCGGGCGGACATCGCTTTCTATTCCGGGATCGCCGTTTTTGAAGATATTCCCTAAGATCTCTTCCAAGAATGAGAGCAGGTTTCTTTTGGTCACACACCTCTAACCCGTCTTTCATCCAAGCTCGAACAGTGTTCTTGTGTACATTAAATAACCGCGCAATTTCATCGACCGTGTAGCTTCGATTAATTTTTGCCAGATTGGGGTTATATTTCCGACCAGCCATAACGAAAATTCTCTTGATAATTAAGGCAAACAGCTAGCCGTGTTGATTGTCGTTTCTTAACTCGAAAATTAGAGCCCGTATATCCTCCACCGCCCAGGCAGTAATGCGTTTGCCTAATCCTCGGACGGGTTTCGGAAAACGGCCGGATTTCACTCCTGCCCACCAAGTCGATTTGCTTACGGGAATAATGGGTGGGAGTGGGGGACTAGCGTTTGGATTGCCAATGATTTGTGTCAACCGGAGATAACCGGTTTCGGGGAGTTTGCTCATTGTGAGTTACCTCGGTTTATTTAAGACCGAGGTGATTCTTCAATCTTTGAAGACGAAATTGTCTCAATTCCGATAAAAGTTATCGGAATTCGGATGGCACACTAGTTCTGATGCGGATTAGGGGACTGAAAACCGAGATCAGCTACCGCCTCTTCCAAGTGTTTCTTGATAGTAGCACAGTCTAAATTTAGTCCGCATCGCTCAAGGCCGGAGGAGATTGAATCTTGTTTGGTACCGGTTGCTTTTTGACGATTTTCCCCTGGTTTATAACTGTAAGCGTCGATTGCCATGCCTAATATCAGCTTTTGTAGCGTCGCGTACTTTCTTGAATTGAAAGAACTGTGTTCGGGCTGGGAAGTTGTGGTAGGAGAATTTAACGATAATACAAAATTTTCGAGTTCAGTCCTCTTTACTACAAAATAACTATCGGGTGGAAACTGGTCGGCACTGGTATAGTGCTCCTTAACAAATTGTCGTTCTCGCTGTCTATCTACTAATTCCCTGCGCTCAAGTAGTGTATTGTATTGTTCATTTGCAACTAAGGGATCTGATTGATCAACTTCGGTTTCTTGGATTGCCATCAACTCTTTTATCTGCCCGTCAGTAATTGGCATCGACATATCACCTTTGAGATTTCGAGTTACAAGCAGCACCACACGCTCCTCGCGTATGACAAAAAATTTTTTTTCTCCTTTGAGTGAAATTGGAATATTTCGCAAGAGTTGAGCGAGCTGTAATTTTAGCGCCCGATATGCATCGCCAAAAGGTGGAAGATCCCAGAGCCCTTCGATTGTGGTCAATTGATCATCCAAATCACCGTAAATATGGGGCTTTCCTTCGATCATTGGTTTGATTGCCCGCTGCCTGGTATAACAGTGCTGAGGTTCTATATTACGTTGTGCATAGTCACGCCAGAAATCGGGATCCTCCCCCGTATGAATCCAATCTAGTTGTGAGAAGGGTACTGTTCGGAACCGCCGTACATCAACGGATGAAGGGAACTGTACCGAGATCTTGAATTTTTGATCCAGCCCTAATTGCAAAACATCCACAGCTGAGACTTTGTCATTTAGCGAAGTTGATAAGAAGTCTGCAGCACCCTCAATTGTTAGACAGCTCTTGAAGCTAGAAATGTTTGCCATAGCAGCTATTCACTCGGAACTAAAATGTGTAGCCACATTATCCGCTGATGCCCAATATTATCCAAGTCGTTACCATCCTGTTCAAGCGTGGTACTTATGTTTGGAGAAAGTGGTAGTTTGATGGTACTAGGCACATTGGGGGGTAGATAAACGCAGCACGAATGAATAGATACGATTCCTGATGAACTCAAATATTCGAGCACTACTTTTCCGTTGAGGAATTTTTTTAGGAGGATTTCCGAGTAGGTACAGCTTTGTAATTGCAAGTAGGGTGGAGTAAGGGGGTAGTTGGTCCATTCCCGGGGTGCAGTTTAAGTAGATAAGACTTTGTTTCCAGTTCGAAGTTACTTTTAGATTGTCAATGAGACTATATTGTTGTTTCGAGTCGGGTTGACAAAATGATTCCAGGCTTGCATGAGTTCAACACGTTTGGCAAGTAAACTACCGCGTCGATAGGCTGCCTCCGCCTTGTTTTTAATCGTGTGGGCGAGCGCCATTTCACAGACATCACTCGGAAAGCTAGTGGTCTCACCAGCCCAATCACGAAATGTAGATCGGAATCCGTGAGGAACATAGTGTCCACGAGACCCGTTGATACCGTACCCAAGGCGTCGCATCAACTGGAGCATCGCCATATTGCTGATCGGTTTCCCTAGGGCATTGCCGGCAAATACGTAGGGATTGCCAACGAATCTCGGCACGGAATTAAGAATATCGATGACTTCATCAGTCAAAGGTACGGTGTGTTCTTTGCCGGCTTTCATACGGCTGCTCGGAATACACCAGACTTGTTTGTCAAAATCAAATTCGTCCCACTTCGCTTTCAATGTTTCGTTTGTGCGCGTGGCCGTAAGAATCAAAAATCGAAGTGCTAAAGCAGAGATACCTTCCGTCGCTCTCAGTTCATCCATAAACTCCGGGATATTTTCGTAAGGCATTGCGGGATGGTTTTCAGTCTTTTTTACTTTCGTTGGTCGTGCGAGTAAGGTGTCAAGATGTCCACGCCAGCGGGCAGGGTTGGTAGAATCCCTATACCCTTTCACAGTGGCGTAATCCAATACTTTTTCAATTCGTCCTTGCACGCGCTTAGCTGTTTCGGTTTTCTCTTTCCAAATAGGGGAGAGCGCCCGCAGTATGTTTTCAGTGTCGATATGATCGACGGGCAATTTCCCGATAACAGGTTGCGCATAGGTTCTCAATGTTCTCACCCATTGTTTCGCGTGTTTCCGGTTTTTCCACTCGTGTCTGTGAGCGAAGATGTAACTTGCCGCACAGGACTCAAATGTTGGAATAGTGGTAACATGTGACCGACGATCATTGATCGGGTCTATTCCCTGAAATACCTTACGTTTACATTCAAGCGCCGATTCGCGTGCAGCAGCCAACGAAACGGTAGGGTAGCTGCCTAGTCCCATTTCCCGCCGCTTGCCATCGAAAGTAAATCGAAAAGTCCATTTTCGATGACCTGTGGTGGTTACGGTTAACCATAAACCACCACCATCGCCATAACGACCCTTGGACGCAGTTCTAACTTTTCGGTCATTCAGCTTGTTGGTAGCCATGAAAGTTATCCAAAATTCATTTTAGCCCATCTATAGGCCCATCTTTAATTTTGGATTATATCGGATTTTGATGGATTGTCTAGACTAATATATTCATATAAAACAATGTATTAAAGGTGCTGCTGATTCATGCTGGATTACAATCTAGCGGACTCTCCCTCCGCCATCTAATATTCTCCCACAATCAAACCTTAATCATCCCCTCATCAAATTCGTAGGAGCCTGCCCCGCAGGCGAAACAGGATCAAAATACGCAGGACAAACGCACCTGAATTAACTCCCTTGGTCTTTCGCCTAAACGGCCTGATTTATTCATCCGGGCCGAGTCAGACATCAGTTCGGATGACTAATTATCGATGTCATAGCAAGGGGTTGCGGATTTTCCGCGGCAGAAGCCCGCTTTCTTGTGACTGATCAGCTTCTCGGGCCATAACACAGTAGCTCGCGTTTTTGTGTTTTGTATGTTTAGCTCACGACATGAAACAAGGGGATGTTAGGAATTATCGATCAATATGATACTTGACCCCCAATTTCCCCCAATTCTGTTGCCGACAGTGGTCCGTGAATATATAAAACCCTGGTTTGGATCTCTCAATGCCTCATAAAATAAAGAATATTCTATTCATTATGTTCGACCAGCTTCGCGTTGATTACCTAAGCTGTTACGGACATCCGCATCTGCATACGCCGAATCTCGACGGACTGGCCGAAAAAGGTGTGCGTTTCACCAACGTCTACTGCCAATCGCCGATATGCGGCTCTTCGCGCATGAGTTTTTACACCGGCCGTTATGTGGACAGTCACGGGGCATCGTGGAACGGTATTCCGTTACGGGTAGGCGAGTACACCTTGGGTGATCATCTGCGCAACTTGGGGATGGACGCCTGGTTATTGGGCAAGACACATATGCGTGTGGACAAGGATGGCATGGAACGTTTGGGGCTGGATCCCGATAGCATTATCGGCGCTCGGGTTTCCGAATGCGGCTTTGATGTATTTGATCGCGATGACGGGCTGTGGCCGGAAGGACCGGACGGATTTTACGATACGGGCATATCACCTTATAACGAGTACCTGAGAAGCAAAGGCTATGACAGCGACAATCCGTGGTTGGATTATGCGAACGCAGGGATTGAAGACAACGGCGATATTGCGTCAGGCTGGTTTATGAAGCATGCCGATAAACCGGCCAATATTCGCGAGGAGGATTCGGAAACCGCCTTCCTGACCACGCGCTGCCAGGCGTTTCTCGACCAATTTAATCAATCCGGCAGCAAACCGTGGTTATGCCATCTATCTTATATCAAGCCTCACTGGCCCTATATCGTGCCCGAGCCTTATCACAATATGTACGGCGCAGAGCATCGGATTCCGGTCAATCGCGCCGAGTCTGAACGTGAAAACCCGCATCCGCTCTACGCCTTGTTTATGAAAAGCGCGGTCGGTAGAGCTTTCTCCCGTGATGAGGTGCTGGAAAAAGTCGTGCCCGCCTATATGGGGCTGATCAAGCAATGCGATGATCAGATGGGGCGATTGTTTAAGCATCTGGAGAAAACCGGACGCATGGAGGATACCTTGATCGTCGTCACATCTGATCACGGTGATTATATGGGTGACCACTGGCTGGGGGAAAAAGACTTATTCCATGCACCATCGGTAAAGGTGCCACTGATTGTTTATGATCCGTCATCCCAGGCCGATGCAACCCGGGGCAGTGTCTGTGACGAACTGGTGGAAACGATTGATATCACCGCCACCTTTGTAGAGGCGGCAGGCGGTGAGTTGGACAACAGACTGGATCATATTCTCGAGGGGCGATCCTTATTGCCGTATCTGCATGGCAAGCCCATGCAATGGCGTGATTATGCCATCAGCGAATACGATTATGCCCAAAGTTATGCCAATGGTGTATTGAAACTGCCGCCACGGGATGCTCGCCTGTTTATGGTGGCCGATAAACGCTGGAAATATGTCAATGCAGCCTTGGGTGGTTTCAGGCCCATGTTATTCGACTTGCAAAACGATCCGAGCGAATTGCAGGATTTGGGACAAAGTACCGAGTCGGAACATGTGGCAGCCATGGCCCTGATGGAGCAGCGCCTGAACCAATGGAGCCGGCGACTGAGCCAGCGTACCACTTACTCGGAGACCGAGGTTGAGACCAGACGGGGAGATTCGCGCCGCAAGGGAATAATATTGGGTGTCTATGATGAAACGGACGTTGCGCCGGAACTCACGGAGAAATTTTTCGGCAAGGCAAGGCAGCGTTTTGTCAGCTGAACCTGTCCCGTGCCATCCAATTCAAAACTTCATAACAGGCGCCCATGGTGTGATAATCGGTCTTTCCCGCAGGGCTTTTGAGATCATCATATTTACGGTTTTGCCGGTCGAGAATGCGAAACCAGGCGCCATACCGGTGATCCACCAAGTGTCTCCAGGCATAATCCCATATTTGATGATACCAGTCCCAGTATCGTTGCTCGCCACTGTGTATGGCCAGCAACGCCGCGGCAGCAAATGATTCGGCCTGCACCCAGAAATATTTGTCGTCGTCACAGATTTCTCCGTCCGGGGCAAATCCGTAGCAGATCCCACCGTATTTATTATCCCAGGCTTTTTCCAGGGCGGTATCGAACAGTTGCATCGCTTTGGGTAGCAGCCAATCCCGGGTACTGTGTCGATCCAGAATCAAGAGCAATTTAGCCCATTCGGTCATATGACCGGGTTGGAATCCCCAGGGGCGGAAGAGATTACGTGGGTCATCGCGGTTGTATTTCCAGTCGACACTCCAGTCCGTATGGTAGTGTTCCCAAATCAAATCATTTGTCAAAGCGGCTTGACGAACGCAGATATTTTGCGCGAGCGTAAAGGACCGCTCGAGGTATTGCGCCTCATTTGTAGCTTCAAAAGCGGCAATCATGGCTTCGCAGCTATGCATATTGGCATTTTGTCCGCGGTAAGGTGAAACCTTACGCCAATCGGCGCTGATATCGTCTCGATACAGTCCGTCTTCGGCTGACCAAAAGTGTTTTTCCATCAGTTCAAACGTTTCACGCAGATAGATCTCGGCTTCATGCATACCCGCTTTGATGGCACAGGCATAGGCGAGCATCACAAAGGCGAGGCCGTAACAATGATTATGACTGTCGACAACATCTTCGCCTTGTAGTATCCAGGCATAACCGCCGCTTTGCGCATTCAGGTGGCGCCGCCGCAGGAACTCAACTCCGTGGGCCACTGCTTCTAAGTATTCCTGGCGCAGGTTTTCCCTCACATCAAGACGGACAGCCGCCATAGCATAGTTGAATACGAACCGCGTGCTGCTGACCAGGTGCCGGGTGCGGACATCGTAGATTTCGCCATCGTCACGAAAATGTTGGAAAAAACCGCCGCCTTCGCGATCGATACAGCGCGGATGGTAAAATGCCAGAGTGTCCTGTATATGCTGTTGCAGAAATTGCGGGCTGCGAAAGTCCACATCCGGTATGTCGATTGATTCACTCATTATTCATTGTGGCCTGCATGCGTGGCACCGATTCATCATACTTGTATTCTAACCTGTATGGGCTGCATTCGGGTCGCTCGACTGAAGGAATTCCAGAACCATAGCCGCGGTCCAGGTAAAATGATCGCCGCCACAACCCTGTCCGCTATGCGGATTATAGTATTCCGCCAGGCCGCCCCGATCAATCATTTCCAGACTCGATCGAATAATCCTGTCGGCGGTCTCCTTTTTACCGGTGCGCAGAAGACCGTCGACGACCATATAGTTAACAATCAGCCACACCGGACCACGCCAATAGCGATCACCGTCAAATTCCTTTGTTGCGGGATCGTGACTGGGCAGGATATATTTGGCCCGGCTTGCCAGTTCCTGGATTCGGGTGGAAATTTTTTCGGCATATGTTTTTTTGATCGGTGCAAACACGGCCAGTAGCCCTGCAATCGAGGGGCTGTCGATTAAGCGGTTTTGTATACGGTCCTGGCATAGATACTGACCATGCTTTTCACTCCACAAATTCTGCATGGCGGCCAGGCCATTTTCCGCCAGGGTTGTGTTACGCTCAGCGATCCTGTCTTCCCCCATGCATCGGGCCAGATGTGCAAGATCCTGGCAGGATCGAATTAAAATCGCGTTAAATCCGGGGTCCACAATCTGAAAGGGAGAGGCGTCGTGCAATCGAGTGTTATCCCAAGCCAGGCTGCGAAAATGTTGTATCAGCCAGATATATCGTTGATATTGCGCTTGTGTGGGGCGGTGCTCCGGATTTGTGTGTGCGGTATCACGGCGGGTGAATTCACCCACACCGTCGGTTGGTACTTTCTCAAAGGGTGTGTCCCAGTCTACAGAGTTATCACGGCCGGATTCCCAAGGGTGAATAATGGCGGCTAGTCCGGTATTTTTCGGGTCACGGCAAGCGTAAAACCATTCGTGCCAGCGTGCCACCTTTGGCAGCAAACGCGCAGCATAGTCTTGGGCGAGTGCCTTGTTTTGGCTCCGTCCGAACAAACGGTTGATAACAAATCCGGCTACCGCCGGTTGAGTTATACCCGAAGTCGGTACGGGCCGGTTGGTACCGTAAATTTCCGGCCCGGGGAAATAACCCTCATCCGGTTCGTGAAATACAATATGAGGCACCATGCCGTCTTCCCATTGATGTTCGAACAGGGTCTCGATTTCAATCCAGGCCCGGGTTTCGTCTACATGGGCCTGACCCAATGCGCTTAAGCAACTGTCCCAGTTCCATTGAAACGGATACAGACCATGGGTAGGCACCGTGTAGCTACCGCGATCATTTTTTTCCAATACGCCAATAGCCTGTGCAATATATTTATCGCGGTGAGCCGCTTCGATCATCTGACTCTCCGGTATAATTACGCCACTGCAAGTGTGGACTCCGTGTCAAACCAGCGTATGCGGTTCGGCAGGGGATTTAGATGCAGTACATCGCCGGACTTTAAGTGTTCTTCACTGTCTATAACGGCACGGAACAGGGAACCCGCTACGTCACAGGTAATCAGTGTGTGAGCTCCCAGGGGTTCCACAACACGCACAGTAGCGGCAAGACCTGTCTCTGCAATTTCGACGTCCTCCGGGCGAATGGCGAATTCCAAAACCTGGCTGTCAGTCTTGGGGCCGTTAAAGGTTTGTCCGGCTAATTGCCATTGACCTTGCCCTTGATTTTCCGCGCGCAAAAAATTCATTGGCGGATTGCCGATAAAGCCGCCGACAAAGCGTGCAGCAGGGTTGCGGTATACTTCAACAGGTTCAGCCGCCTGAACGATCCGGCCTTTATGCATAACGGAAATGCGGTCAGCCAGACTCATCGCCTCCACCTGGTCGTGGGTCACGTAGATTGCCGTGGTATTGCTGTTTTCCAGCACGCCTTTTAGCTCGGCACGCATTTCCAATCTCAATAAGGCGTCCAGGTTCGACAGGGGCTCATCCATCAGTATGACATCCGGCTCCATGGCCAGGGCCCGGGCCACCGCGACACGTTGCCTTTGGCCTCCGGATAATTGCCCGGAGTAGCGCTCCAGCAGTGCTTCAATATGCATTAAGCTCGCCGTGCGCTCAACCCGTTCCTTGACGACCTCATCAGCTAATTTGTCCATTCGTAGACCGAATCCGATATTCTCGAACACGGTGAGGTGCGGGAATACGGCGTAATTCTGAAAAACCATGGCTATTCCGCGTTTTCGGGGCGGCAGATGGTCGACACGCTTGCCACCTATCCAGACTTCGCCTTGGCTGGGTGTTTCAAGACCGGCAATTATCCTGAGCAGTGTGGTTTTTCCGCATCCGGATGCGCCCAGTAAAACCATAAATTCCTGATCGGCGATCGTTAGATCGATAGAGTCCAGCGCTTGGTATTCACCGAAAAATTTGGCGACATTTTTAATTTGAATCTCAGCCACTTTAATTCTCCTCCTTACTTATAGTCGTTTATCGCTTCAGGCTAGCGGTTGGCTATGCCCCACATGGCAAACAGGTATTTGCGTACTGCAAAAATAAAGATCAGGGCTGGCACGACCAGCACAAAACCGCCGGCAAACTTGAGATGCAAGGGTGATACATCCAGGCTTTGCAGTAAAAACGCCGTCAGTGTTCGATTTTCTATCGTTAACACCGAGGCGGCGAACACCTCGTTCCAGGAAATAACGAATGCAAATACCGCCGAGGCTGCAATACCGGGCAGAATCAAGGGCATCACGACCTTGAGAAAGGCCTGCACACGGGTGCATCCCAATGTCCAGGCCGCTTCCTCCAGTTCGATCGGAATACCGGAGAACAGTGAAAAGGTGATCAATACCGCAAAGGGCAGGGCCAAGGTTGTATGCACTATGGCCAAGCCGAAAATCGAGTCGTCCAATCCGGTGCGGATAAACAATACCGCCAGGGGTAGCGCCAGCAGGGGCAGGGGAAAAGCACGGGTCATCAGAATCAATATACGAAAAGAAGCCTTGCCCGGAAACTCAAAACGCGATAGTGCATAGCCTGCCGGTGCGCCGATCAGTATTGACATAATCATAGTGACCATGGCCACCAATACCGAGTTTTTCAGGGCGGTCAGTATACCCGCGAAGCCGGCAAAAAAAGCCAGGCTGCCAAAATCGAGGGACGGGAAAAAGGCCTTGGGGAAGGCGGTAACTTCCTCCGGTGAGGAGAGGGTATTTACGATCAACAGGTATATGGGAACCAGTACCCAGGCGCACAATAGGAAAACGCCGGATGCAAATACCCAACGGCTGGCTGCATTGAGCTCCATGGGATTTTTTGATGTATCTGCGTCACTCATATCTGTGCTCCTTTCGGTACTCGCAACACGCGCAATATCAGCAGCGTGAAAGCGATTGAAATCGCAAGAATGACCAGTGCAATCGCTGCCGCCACGTTGGGGTCTTGCAGTTCGAACTGATAGTTATAGGTTTCACCCATAAGAACCGGGAAAATGGAACCGCCCAGAGCGGCAACCACTGCAAAAACCTCGAAGGCCAGAATTACCCGCAGGATCAAGGCGGTCTGCAGGCTGGGTCGCAGCAGGGGCAGGGTCACTTTAAACAGTCGCTGCCAGCGGGAAGCGCCGAACACCTCCGCCGCTTCATAGTACTCTTTGGGGATCAGCCCCATACCGGCTACCAAAATGACGAGCATGATGGCTGTAGCCCGCCAGATTTCGGCCAGTGCTATGGCAATAAAAATCATGCCGGTATTTTGGTAGGTAAGGAAGTTGGTGGGCGTATCGATCAATCCCAGTGCATTAAACATGGAATTGAGGAATCCCGTCTGCTCAAAGATAGCCAGCCATATGATACCGGCTGCCAAATCCGAAATACCCAATGGAATGGTCCAGATATAGAGCACGATATCACGCCCTTTTTTCATTTTGTTGACCATCGAGGCCATGGTGATCGACAGCACCAGCTGAATCGGCACCACCGCCGCGGCCAGCAACAGGGTATTCCAGAATGCGGTCGAAAATTTCCAATCATCCTTCATGGTGATGAAATGTTCGATGGTGAAACCGCTTTCACTGGTGAATGCCTGCCACGCCACCATGGTGAACGGATAAAGAAAGAATACAAACAGGAACAGTGTAGCGGGCAAAAGCAATACATAGGGGAGTGCTTTGTTTTCCATAGCAATTTTCTCCCGGGTCAAGAGTTTAGTGAACTGCCCAGCCTTTGCGGCTGGGCACTGAAGGGTGCCCGGATAACTCGGGCGGCGGTTATTCTACAGGACAGGCACCTTCAGAAGGTTCATCGGGTGCCCAGCAAGGTGCGCCGGTTTTGTCCATAATTTTGCGTAAGGCTTTTTTCTGATCGCTGAGCACCTGCTTAATATCATGGTTGGCCAAAATGATTCTTTCGAACGCGTCGACAAATACTTTGTTAAATTTGCCTCCCTGGTCACCCAAGCCTGCAGGTAAAAGCCCCGGATTGGCATCTTCGGAAGAAGACATTTTAGCGATTGCCGCACCCGAGATGCGCACCGCAGCCGGCATATCCGCAGGCAATTCCACATCGACAACCGGGAAGAAGTTTGTTGCACGCAGTGTCGCGATTTGGGTTTCCGGTTTCATCATATAGGCGAGCAGCGCCTTGGCGGAGTCCATATCGGGCGCTGTTCGGGGAATGGCTATACCCGCGATTACCGGCATAAAGCCGCGCCCCGTCGGACCCGCTGGAGCCGGGAATGCGATAAAATCATCCGGCCGTTGGTTAAATGCCTCGGCTAATCGTGCTGTATGGTCGAACGCAACCCACACCTCTTCAGACAGCAATTGTTCCTGCATAAAGGAGAAATTCGTTGAGCCAGGGTTGGTGTACTGCCACAGCTCCTTGAACTTGGCCCAGGCTGCTTCAGCTTCGGCCGAAGCGAATTTGCGGACGACTGAGTCGGTGAAAGAGGGGTATAGATAACCTTGGAAAAACCGATGCTTAAGTCCTTTCGGGCCTGCCGGAAATCCGAATTTCGGTGAGCCGGTTTTTTCCGCTAAATTTTTCGACCAGGCTATAAGCTGATCATAGCTGAGTGCGTCGACATCGGCACCTTCGGGGAGATGCTCCAGAGCTTTTTTGTTGGCGGCCATCACGTAGGTGGCCTGCATCCAGGGCATGTATTTTTGCTCGGATGTGCCGAGCCTGCCGAGATTGACGAAGGTTTCGCTTGCGCTTGCACCACCCAGGTCGATGCCTGACAAATCCACCAGCACGTCTTTATCGAGCGATGTAAAGTCACCGTGCAATGCCCCGAGTAAACCAATGGAACCTTTACCGGCGGTAAGCTCGGCTTGTAAACGAGTTAACCATGGGCCGCCATCGCTGGGTTGATAGTCCACTTTCTGCCCGGCACCGGCCAATACCTCGTCACGCATGGCCTGTGCTTCTTCCACCGGTTTGGCCTGGGTCGACCAGAAAAGAACGTCCGCGGCAGCGGTCGAGGATGCAGCCGCCATAATGCCTGACACCAGGGCCATGGCTGCTATTTTTTTTACTTTAGTAGACATTGGATCCTCCTCATACTTCGTGAGATTTATATCTTGGTATAACGTTGTATCAATTGTCAAGTAAATTTGGAAAGAATATTTTATTTATTTTTTCAGTTTTTATATTGCGCTACATATAGCTGGAATAAATTGTGTATGGACAAGGCATAAAGTATTGATATAATGATGTAACGTTATATCGAAATAATTCTGTAAAGAGCAGATGATAAGGATTCTTAGTTGAGCCAGAGATCGACAATAGTCACGGTTGCCCGTGAAGCCGGCGTTTCGACGTCCACGGTAAGCCAGGTTTTACGCGGATCCGGCCGGATATCGGAAAAAACCCGCAAAAAAGTGCTCAAAGTCGCCGAACGCCTGAAGTATCAGCGCGATCATCATGCCGTGGCCATGCGTTCCAAGCAGTTTAAGGAAATTGGCCTGTTGATAAACCAGATGGCTAACCCATTCAACGCAGCGGTAGTGGCCGGCGTCAGTGACCGGCTCGAATCCGAAGGTTATTTGGTATTTCCTCTGGACATGCGCAACGATGAGAGACGTCAACGCCGCTACCTCGATACCCTGCTTAGCGGCGCACGCGGCGGTTTGCTCTGGGTCCCGACGGCTAATACCGATAAGGATATGATCGAGCTGGTACTATCCCGGGCAATACCGACCGTGACTTTTCTGCGCCGGCTATCGGGTGGAAATTTTGATCATGTGGGTATAGAGAACACCGCTGGCACACGCGAGGCGACGGAATATCTGCTCGGCCTTGGGCACAGGCACATAGGATTCCTCGGTGGTGAAGGCGAAATTGATGTCAGAATGCAAAGGATTGCGGGATACCGTGAAGCCATGACAAGGCATGGGCTCGATAATCACCTTATCTGGCCCTGTGCCGAAACCAAGGAAAGTGCGGTCAAGGCAATGCCTGAGCTGTTGGAGCGGCATCCGCAAATCACCGCGATCGTGTGCAGCGGCGATATTGTCGCCATGGGTGCTACACTTGGCTTGTCGCGCATGGGCCTGGTCGCCGGCAAGGATATTTCCATCGTCGGGTTCGACGGTACCGAAGAAGCCGAACTGTGGACACCGCCACTCACCACCCTCACCGTTAATGCGTTTGGTCTTGGCGAATTGCTTGCCCAAGTGTTGCTGGACCGGATCGAGAAGCCGAATTCTCTTATTCGCAGCATCAATGTGTCCGCGCGTCTCGATATACGCCAATCAACGGGGCCTTTAACGCGGGACGGGCAATCCAAGGTCTGATTTGACGGTAAGCATGCCGCTTCGGTCGAGTCGATCACGCGTCACATGAGATTTTGCTGTTGGATTGTGTAATTTTTGCCTGCGGGGCAGGCTCCTACGGGGTGGCAGGCAACCACACCGCGTAGGAGCGGAGCATCCTTTCGCGAGGTTTTATCAGGGCTTACGGGAAGCTACCAGCCAGGGGTCAGGCTCAGGCACAACCCGCCGGGTGTCATGACATAGATTTACCACCAAGCCTCTATCTGCGCTCCTATGCGGAAGTTTCCGTCGTCGTCCCGTGCCTCTGCGTCGTCACCAAAAAATGAGCCGGCATAGAGGCGGATTTGCGGACGGGCCCAAAACCCGCGACCGGCGGACCATTGTTGAGCCACCATGATTTTAGCCAGATCATGATCCCCATTGTCACCTTCGAAGGGATAACCTTCGTCCTTGCTGTAACCGATCTCGACCGCTGTGCTCATCACATCGCTCCACTGGAAAACAGGGCGCGCAACCACGCTTAGCTTGGTCAATGTGTCGGAGACTGAACTGTCATCGGGCTCACCTTCCTGGTAAAGAGCGGAGAAGCCCAGTTCGGTATTTTCGCTCAGTTTGATCACGCCATAGTCCATGATGCGCCAGGACTCGGTAATGTGACCACCCCACCAGGGCGCATTCAAAGACTCGCCGCCGCCATGGTTCGCCCAGGCTCCGTGTCCCATGGAGTCAGTCGCGTATTGAACCACGATCTTATTAAAGCCACCTTTTAAAGGATGGGAAATTTCGGCGGTAAAGAAGAAACCATCGTCATCCGAGTGGCCTGCGGCTTCCTGAGCGTCGGTGAGATCGGCCATGCCATAAATACCGACCAACTCCAGGGTTGCGCCGCTCCACAAGGGAATGCCGGCATAGCGCAGATCGAGTTTATTGTTCTGGATCGTCGGTTCGCCCGCGGTTCCGTCGATGCGTGACGGTGTATCGAAATTAGTGACAGCGAATGAAAAACTTCCCGGGCCTGTAGAAATGCCTTCAACTCCGGCACCATATCCGGAATTGTTGATGTGAAAGAGGTCCAGTATATGCACATCGTGGCGTTGGTAGTAGCGTTTGCCTGCCCACAAAGTTGCTTCAGGGGCAAAGTTCAAAAGCCCTTTTCCTTGAACGAACAGTTGCCGAAGGGCGATTTCACCACCGCCCCAGGGCTCTGACGTACTACGATCATCGGCACCGGTATGCTCGGCCGAGTACAGTGTCTGATAGTCGTTACCCTGATTCCCTGCGTCGTAGGCCCACATCGCCTCTACACTGAGCGATTGATCGTCCTTGTTATATAGCTCTTGCTGCAAATCTATCTCTGCATATGTGTCACATTCGTCGCCCAGACGACCGACAAAATGTCCGGCTGCGCCCGAACCGTAACAAGTCTGCTCGCCGCCGTCGCTGGTTGTAGAGAGACCGGCACGCGCATAACCGTGAAATTCGACAGCTGATGCGCTTATTGAAAATATCGCTGACGCCACAGCGACGGAAATTGGAATTGCTTTCTTAGCCACCTTTTAACCTCCTAATGGAAAAAATCTAAAAATGCCTTCACGCCTCAATTATTCAGTCAGCTCATCTGAATTAAATTCGTTATTTTATGTAGTAAAATTACATCATAAATAAAAAAGATACAACCTTTGTTTCCCTATATGCGCAAAATAATTTTTACTTGAAGTGTTTACTCGAAACAGCAAAGCGAAAACTGCTTGCCGCTGTCTTGTTAAAGTGGGGTATAGACTGTTCGAGGCAATTTACCGTGAGCTGGCCAATCGCACTGGAGACTCTCCGCGGTACGTGCTTCCTCTTCTCCGGAATCATTGATCGAGTCTGATCGCCAATTATCTGAAAGGAAAAAAGCAGCTCAGCCTGGGTTGTTGATTATCGGTTTTCTAGCCCGATTTTTTCTTTATCGTGACCATCGGTTTGGCGGCATCGGTGAAGTCGATAAAAAACTCATAGATTCCGGTTTCCGGAGGAATAAACTGAAAATTATCGTAAGCTGCCGAACAATTGGCGCCTACCGGTGTATCGAGTTGAACGTTTTCCCCTTCAGCCTTATTTTTGAACCCACAATTATTGCCGGCCGTCCAACTCGCATCGGCAAATTTGAAGGAATAGGGTTGACCGTCCGCTTTCAGCTCGGCCTCGGACTTGTAAAGTTGGTCTTCAACGCGTTGCAGTTGAAATTTGGGATCAGCTTCCCACCAGGTGAACACACCTCGAAGAAACATGGTCTGCGAACGGTCGATACCGCCTTCGCTGCCTGTTGTCGCACAGCCGGAAAGAATGATGATTATAGCCGCCAAGCCTGCCGTAAGTTGTTTTATCATGATTAACCTGATGTTCAAATTAAGGGTAGCAGATAGGGAGTTTTACTACATTTGACGGGATGATAGCATAGCTGCTGGAGATAATGTAGTTTTACTACCGATAATTTTCCCGGGCTGAGCGACTCTGTAAGATCCGGCTCTGTATGTATGGGGAAACCGGGTTTTACTTTCGGACAACGACTGCGGTCAAAGGGTCGAGTACCACCATATCCGGCACGATACGGACTCCCACAGGATCGGCGATGAGGTCGATTCCGGCCCGTTGTGCGTCGACCAGCACCGAGGAGGATGACAGATCCTGACTGATTTTGATTTGCCGGCTGACACTGTCTGCATTGATAAAAACAAAGTATTGCTCGCCGGACTTGGCCCTGGCACTGAAGGCGAGCAGCAAATCCTCTGCCTTTATATCCGGACTGTCGATTCGGGTGACGTTGGTATCGACCAGAGATTGAGTTCCGAGTCGAAAGGCGTCGCTTGATTTGCGCAATGCGATCAATCCACGGGTATATTCCAGAGTTTCGCGAGCGAGTCCGGCCTGATTGACCGATGACCAATCAAAATGATTGATTCGATCGGATGAATCGTAGGAGTTGTGAACGAAAACATCGCCGCTGCTGCTTTGCGTGGACTCGGCTGGTACTTCGGCTCCTCCCCAGCGTTTGCTCCGACCGAATTCCTGGCCGGCGTGCAGAAATGCGATTCCCTGACTGACCATCACCAGTGTATTACCCAGCCGGATTCTACGGTGAATGTCTTCTGTGGCTTCGTTCGGAGAACGGCCAAGGGCCAGGGCAATGACATCGTGCAGGGTCAGATTATCGTGGGATGCGATGTATTGCACCGAATCGCCGGGGTCGTCAGCGGTAAAATTCCCCGGCTGGCCTTTAATGTTCCGAAAGAGAAGATCTATATCCCGGGCGCCGCCGGTAATAAATCTGGGTGACCCTTCGGCGCCAAATCCCGATTTGATGATATTGCGGAATTCATCGGCGAATACGGCGGCAAAGTTCTGCTCCTGTACCCAATCCTGATCCGCCATGAGCAGCTCGCCGCCGCCATACATGCGCCAGCCTTCCCCGATAAACAAAATTTCGGGATTAAGTTCACTCACGGCCCTGTAGCCCTCAAGGATGGTTTCGCGGTCCATCAGACCCATCAGATCGAACCTAAATCCATCGACCTTGTATTCCCTTGTCCAATAGATAAGCGAGTCGACGATCAGTTTGCGCACCATTTTGCGTTCCGAGGCGATATCATCGCCGGCGCCGGAATCGAAACGTCCGCGATAATAATAACCGGGCACCAGGTGGTCAAAGATATTGCGATGCGGGTGATGGTTATATACAACATCAAGTATGACACCCATTCCTCTCGTATGAATCGCTTCGATCAGCTGCTTCAATTCATCGACACGTGCCTGCGGATTCGCCGGATCGGAGGCGTAAAATCCGTCGGGGGAGAAATAGCTGTGCGGATCATAGCCCCAGTTATAGTTGCTGTTCCTTGTTCTCCATTCCCACTCGCGCTGGTCCGCAAGACCTTCATCGCCGTAGTAGTAGGCCATGAGCGGTAGGAACTGTACATGGGTCACGCCCAGAGCCTGGATATAGTCCAGCTTTTCTACGAATGCGGAAAAGGTGCCGAAACGCCGGTCATCGAGTTCCGCTTCTATATCCGGATCCACGGTAAAATCACGTAGGTGCACTTCGTAGATAATCGCGTCCTCACGTTTCTCAAAGCCGTCGATGTCTGCATAAGCGCTGACATTAAAACTGTCCGGATCCACTATCGCGGCCTTTCCGGTGGAACCGTTGTTGACCGCCATGGATCGCGCGTAGGGATCGAGCGCCGGCTTGCCGTCGACCAGATATTGATAAAACACACCCTTGAGCCGTGCGACGCCGATGTCGGCAGCCGTGATTTCGGTGCTCCATACCCCATCTTGCTTTTCCCGGATGAGGCTATGTGTGGTGCCGGTGGCGATATTGTGATCCGCCGCTGAGAAGAAGATCATTTCAACCTTGTCTGCCGTTGGCGCCCAGAGTTTAAATTCGGCGGAGTCGGTCGCGGAATTGTAGAACATGCCCAAATCGTTCCCGGAGTAGGTGTAACGATCATCGATCTCCCGCCATTCCTGGCTTGTATTGCTATTGCCTCCGCAGGCAGTGGCGGCGAACGCAAGCACCCAGGGAGCGGCGTGTCGAGTCAGTTTTCTATACAGTGCATTCATTGGTTTCCAGTATGCATCAGGCTCTAAGATCTCCGATATTTTTATTTATGTAACCTCGACGGCTTGCATCCAAAGTCCTTGCTTTAGCTATTGCATATGGCATTATTCTATACCTATTCAATAATGGCAGCGACATAAAATCAAATGACAATCACCGATACATCATCGATTTTCCGGGTAAGCATCGCTCTGATCCTGAGTGGTTTTCTGGGTTCCACAGCCTTGGCGAAGCAAGGTCAGATATCCGAATTCACATGGGATAATGCAACAGTCTATTTTGTGATGACCGATCGTTTTTTTAACGGCGATAAAGACAATGACCATTCCTACGGGCGTATGCCTGATGGAGAGCGTGAAGTCGGCACTTTCCATGGCGGCGATCTAAAAGGGTTAACCCGGAAGCTGCACGACAATTATTTTACGGATCTCGGTGTCAACGTCATATGGATTACAGCGCCCTATCAGCAAATACTGGGCTGGGTCGTGGGTGGCGACAAAGCGTTTAAACATTATGCCTATCATGGTTACTATGCGCTCGACTACACCATACTTGATGCCAATATGGGTAGTGAAGAGGACCTCAGAGAATTCATAGACACCGCCCATGACAAAGGCATTCGCGTGTTGTTCGATATAGTGATGAATCATCCGGGCTACGGTGATGCAATTACCTTGAATAAATACCAAGTCTCCGTACTGTGGGAGGGTTGGGAAGAAGCCAGTGTCAGAAACTACTATGGGTTTATTGATTTTAACGATCCCGACTGGAAAAACTGGTGGGGAGGGGAGTGGGTGCGTACTGACTTGCCCGGCTATAAAGGTGGCGGTTGGGATGAAGAGACCAAACAGCTTGCCTATTTACCGGACTTTCGTACCGAAAGCGAGCAAGTTGTGGGACTGCCCCCATTCTATCAATACAAAGGGGACACCCGGGCCGAGGCCGCTGACGGTTACACGGTACGCAAATACCTGATCAAATGGCTCACCGATTGGGTGCGAGAATATGGCGTGGACGGGTTCCGGGCCGATACCGTCAAGCACGTGGAGCCCGAAGCCTGGTTCGAGTTAAAACGGGAGGCGGTTGCGGCCTTGCGGGAGTGGAAGTCCGAAAATCCCGGCAAGAAGATCGATGATCGGGATTTCTGGATGACCGGAGAAGTCTGGGGACAGGGTGTCGAGCGCAATCGTTATTTCGATCACGGTTTCGATTCATTGATTAATTTTGAGTTTCAGGAAGTGGCCGGCCGGACCGAACAGATGGAAGACGTCTTTTCACGCTACGCCGAAGCAATCAACACTGACCCCGGTTTTAACGTTCTGAGCTATATTTCCTCTCACGACACCCATCTGTTCGATCGGGAAAAATTGATAGAGGCCGGCAGTTTTCTCTTACTGCTTCCCGGCGGTGTTCAGATATTTTACGGCGATGAAACCGCACGCCCCAAGGGTCCGGCGCCGCCCAGTGATCGGCAACAGGAAACGCGCTCGGACATGAACTGGGAGAACATCAATCAATCCGTTTTACAGCACTGGCAACGGCTTGGGCAGTTTCGCAACCGCCATCCGTCGGTAGGTGCCGGCAGCCACCGTAAATTGGCCGACAAGCCTTACACTTTTGTCCGCCATTATCGACACAATGGCGTCGAGGATCAGGTTATTGTGGCTGTCGGGGTGAGCGGAAATCAGAAAATTCCCGTCGGCGAGGTATTTGCGGACGGCGTGCAACTGCGCGATGCCTATACCGGCCAATCGCGCTCAGTAAAGGATGGTCATATTGAATTTAGTGCAGGTGATGCGGGGGTTGTATTGATTGAAGCTGTGCCTGCGCCGTCTTAACCGGTTTAATCCCGGCTATCCGGACCTTGCAGTATCGCATCTATAGCTTCCAGCTCATCTTGGGAAAACTCGGTGTTTTCCTGGGCAGCAACTGCCTGTTCGATTTGTTCAAGACGGCTGGCACCGAGCAATGCCGACGTGATCACAGAATTTCGAAGCACCCAGGCGATCGCCATCTGCGCCAGTGTCTGATTGCGTTGCCCGGCAATGGCGTAAAGTTTTTTGGCCTTATCCCGTTTGTCCATACTTACATCATCTCGCTCCAGGTATCCGTGCGGATCGGCGGCGCGTGAATCCTGCGGTATGCCATTGAGGTACTTCTCCGTCAACAGGCCTTGCGCGAGTGGAGAGAAAACCACGCAGCCCATGCCCTCGGCTTCGAGCACGGCCAGCAATTCCGCCTCAATCCATCGGTTGAACAGATTGTAGAGCGGTTGATGAACAAGGCAGGGAACGCCAAGCCCGCGCAGCATTGCAGAAATTTTAGCCGTCAGCTCGGAATCATAGGAGGAAATGCCGACATAAAGAGCCCGGCCGCTTCGCACTATGTACTCCAGTGCGTAAACCGTCTCTTCCAGTGGTGTTTCCGTATCGGGGCAGTGATGGTAAAAAATGTCGACATAATCCAGCCCGAGTCGCTTAAGGCTTTGATCGACACTGGCAATAAGGTGTTTGCGTGATCCACCCTTGCCATAGAGCCCCGGCCACATTTCAAAACCGGCCTTGGTGGAGATAATCAGTTCATCGCGCCGACTGCTCAGCTCGCGCGCCAGAATGCGGCCAAAATTTGTCTCCGCGGAACCGGCCGGTACGCCGTAATTATTGGCGAGATCAAAATGAGTGATTCCGAGATCAAAGGCTTGCAGCAACATGCTTCTGGCATTGCTGAAATCATCGGCATACCCGAAGTTGTGCCAAAGGCCGAGCGAAACCGCTGGCAGCAACAATCCACTCCGGCCGCATCGTCGGTAATTCATTCAATGGATTCCCTGATTATTTGCCCGTATTTCGCTGAGAGTCCGTATAGATCCCGCCGAAGGGTGGGCCGGCACCGATCTGCCGCATGACACCCAGCAGATCCAGCTCGCACCATTCCTCGGTTATTCTGCCGTCGACAACATGATTGATGGAGATGCCGGTATAGCTCACCGGTATTCCGGTGGCGGGTACCCCCCAGACTTCGCCTTGGTGGGTGCCGCGCAGGGTCCAGCGGGTGACCACTTTATTTCCTTCGGCGATCTGGTCATCGATGGTGATGCGGATATCCGGAAATGCCCCCAGAATATGCTGCACGGTCTGCTTGATCTCCCAAACCCCTCCCATACCGTGAAAAATACAATTGGGAGCCAGAAGCTCAACGAAAATATCCTGGTTTCCCAGCCAGATCTGTTCATTCCAGCGCCGTACCAGCGCTTTGCTTTTTTGCTTAGTCACATCGGATTTACGGCGTGACGGTTGCTGTGATTCGTGGATAGCGGAGTCCAAATGACCACCTCCAGTTGCTTGAGTTCGGCCGCTTTCTTCGGTCAATTGACGCATCTTTTGATTGATTTCTAACGTTAACAGATCCGCTTTGAATCGCCAACGCCAATTACCGGTCGGTTGTCCCGGTGTATTGAGCCGCGCTTCTGAACCCAGTCCCAGCATATCCTGCAAGGGAATAATGACGGTATTGGCTACGGAGCGCATGGCCAACTCGATAAAATCCCAGTGAATGTCCGTTCCATCCGTGTGAATATAGTCACACACAGCGCGCTTTTCACGCTCTATGTCCTCAGCTTTACGGGTACTTGATTCGCACTCCTTACCATGGAACCAGCCGACTATGGTGTCGTTATCATGCGTACCGGTATAACAGACGCAGTTCGGTATATAGTTTTCCGGCAGGAAGCTCTCAGCCGTTGGGTCCTTGCCAAAAGCGAATTGCAGAATCCGCATCCCCGGAAATCCGAAACAATCCCTGAGTGCCCGGACTTGTTCGGTGATAAATCCCAAATCTTCCGCAACTATCGGCAGCTCTCCAAAAACCGACTGCATGGCTTCAAAAAATTCATGTCCCGGGCCCGGCAGCCATCGGCCCTGCTCCGCAGTTGGTTGATCATGGGGAATTGCCCAGCAGGATTCAAAACCTCTGAAATGGTCGAGCCGAACTATATCGACTTTTTCGAAAGTGCGGCGCAGACGCTTTTCCCACCAGCCGAATCCGTTAGCTGCCATCCGGTCCCAACGATACAAGGGGTTACCCCAACGTTGCCCGGTAGCGCTGAAATAGTCAGGCGGCACACCGGCGACCATCGACGGATAGCCTTGTTCATCCAGGTAAAACAAGTCGCGATGCGCCCAGACATCGGCACTGTCGTGTGCGACAAAGATCGCGATATCGCCGAATATCCGAATGCCCAGAGATTCGCTATGTTTTCGGAGCCGGCCCCAGTGCCGGGAAAAAAGGTACTGCTGGATCTTAATCTGACGGATTTCCCCGGCCAGACGGTTTCTTGCCTGATTTAGAGCGCAGGGGTCACGATGCGCAAGTTCAGATTCCCATTGAGTCCAGGGTCGGTCGGCATGAGCCTGTTTGAGCGCTGCAAACAAGGCGTAGTCATCCAGCCAGTTTTTACCGTGCAGGAATTGAAACTCTTCAAGATGATGGAGGATTTCCTTGCTTGCACGGCTCGTGAATCTGTCGGCGACTTCCGCGTAAAGCTTTTGCCGCGTGTTAATCACTTGGGCGAAGTCTATGTACTCAGGATCAAAGGGGGGTAAGGAATCAAGACTGTCTTCGCTGAGTAATCCGTCCTCGCATAACCAGTCAAGACTGATCAGCAAAGGATTGCCCGCAAAGACGGAGGGTGACTGATAAGGGGAGTCACCGAAACTGGTTGGCCCCAGGGGTAACACTTGCCATATTCCTTGTCCCATGACATGTAGTTGGTCTACAAATGCGATGGCCTCGGGACCGATCTCACCTATACCGAAGCGGCCCGGTAAAGAGCTGGGATGTAAGAGTGTGCCGCTGGTTCTGGGTAAAGTCATTGCCTTGATTAAGATCGTGATGGAGTCGGGCTGTGTCTGGGTTTGTTAACATCGGCATCAGACCATACCTTTTATTATGTGGTAAATATACAAAGATCATGCAGAATAACAAGTACTATTTGTAGTTTAATTACATTTCACTGCAGAGTGAGGTCTCTCAGAATCTGTTTAACGGATTGCAGGGAAGAGTGTGAAGACTCAGGAGGACTTATCGCGCTTGCCGTTCAGCGCCAGTTGCGCACGTTCCAGGCTGTGCGTCAGTTCCGGCCCTCTTCTGAGGGCTACACCGGCGGCAAGCACATCAATAATGACCAGATGAGGCAAACGGGAAGTAACGGGTTTATAGATATCGCCCTTCGCCATATCGTCTACACCGAGAACGATTGAACAGCGTTTTGCGAGTTCAGAACGGTTCGGTGTAATGGCGAGAACTTTACTGCCACGTTCGACAGCAATCTCAACGCTGCGAATAATGTCCTCGGAACAGCCGGATTGAGAGATTGCTACGACAACACATTCGGGCCTGAGCAGCGATGCCGCGACCCGGTGAATCTGCGGATCCGTGTAGGCCACCACATTGCAGCCGAGCGGAAAAAACTTGTGTTGGGCATCGAGTGCAATAAAGCCGGATGCTCCCTGACCGTAAAATTCGATTCTGTCCGCCCCGGACAGTAGGTCTATGGCTTGTTGCAGTGTTCCTGTGTTGATCAGGTTGCGTGCCCGCATCAAAGCGGCAATCGAGCTATCAAATATTTTGCCGGAGAAATCAGCAGTCTGGTCGTCCGGCAAGACTTCGCGATGAAAATATCGCACGCCGCTGGCCAGATCCTGTGCCAGATGGAGCTTAAAGTCCTGGTACCCGTCGAATCCCAATGCGCGACAGAAACGAATTACCGTGGGTTCGCTCACGCCGACTTTGCCGGCCAGTACCGCAATAGACTGTTTGACGACGGCATTCGGACTGGAAAGTACGACATCAGCGACCTTCTGCTCCGATTTACGCAGCTCCGATTTCATCGCTTCAATTCTATTCAATAACATATCGCTAAATTTCGATGACGGAAAAAACCAACCAATGGCTCAGTGCTTTATTGTAGGTAAACTACAACTGTATGTGAAGCCGGCAATACTCTATTAATCGGTCTCAAGTTCTTGTGTTTTAGCAATTTATCATGAGAAACGGAACGTGTAGTCCGACTCTTACGGGAGATTTGCATAATCCGACTACAAAAGTCTGGAGTTTTCAGGGTCCGTGCGGACGGTTGATAATGATTCCCGACCTGGTCCGCTACAGATATGGCAAAAAATACCAATATGGGCAGTGCCTGTCCCGCTGAATAACAACAAAGTATGCTGATTTAGTAAAATTTGTAGTTCAGCTACTTTGTAATAGATTACATTATATTTTTTATTTATCTTAATGAAAAAAAGCAATTTTTATTAAGATTATCTTTTTATTTCATAAAATAATTCAAATGATCTCTTGCTGATTGAGCGTTTTTTTTGTATTTTTACTACATATCAACTCAACCCCTGTAGTCACTGAGCTGAGAGACAATCGCGCGATGGCGGAACTTACCCTGACGAACGTTAGTAAATCCTTTGGCAAAGTCGACGTGATCAATGACGTCAATATTGATATCAAAGACAGTGAGTTTGTGGTCTTTGTCGGTCCGTCAGGCTGCGGTAAGTCAACACTGCTCAGATTGATTGCCGGGCTGGAGGAAGTCACGTCCGGGGAGATCGCCATTGCGGGAACACGTGTAAACGATCTCCCTCCGTCCGAGCGGAATATCGCCATGGTCTTTCAATCCTATGCGCTGTATCCGCATATGTCGGTTGAACAAAACATGGGATTCGGCTTGAAACTGAATCGTGTTGCACCCGCCGAGATTAAAAAACGGGTCGATCACGCGGCGAAAATTCTGCAGATAGAGAAGCTATTGGACCGCAAACCCAAGGCCTTGTCCGGTGGACAAAGGCAAAGGGTGGCCATAGGCCGGGCAATAGTGACCGAGCCTGAGGTGTTTTTATTCGATGAGCCTTTATCGAATCTGGATGCTGCACTCAGAGTACAGATGCGTATCGAAATCACCAAGCTTCACAAGGATCTGAATACAACCATTATCTACGTCACTCACGATCAAATCGAAGCCATGACCATGGCGGATAAAATCGTTGTCTTGAGCGCTGGTCTGGTAGAACAGATCGGTTCCCCGATGGAGCTGTATCAAACGCCGAGAAACCTCTTTGTGGCCGGTTTTATAGGATCACCCAAGATGAATTTCATTCGCAGCGAACTCGATTCGGTGGGTGAAAATGAAACCGTTGTGAAGGCCCCTGGCGGCAAGATACGGGCGGCGGTAAATACCCGCGGTGCAAATCAGGGAGAACGGGTGATTCTCGGCGTTCGCCCCGAACATATGCGCTTGCGTCTGCAGGAGGGCGACGATTGCCTCGAAGGCGAGGTTTTGCTGGTTGAGCATCTGGGGGATGAAACCCTGACATATTTGCGGATTGAGGGTGCTGATGAGAATGTCATTGTCCGGGAAGAGGGACTGTATTCGAAGGTCAAGGCGGGTGATGTAGTGCAGGTCGGTGTGCCCGTGAATCAATGCTACCTTTTCGATTCGGACGGTCACGCCTTCGATCGGCTGATTAATACTAGGGTGGAAGTCGCATGAATTGTCCAGACCTTCCACTGCTAAAAGAAAGAGTCACTTCAAAAGGAGCCAATAAATGAGTAGTACATTTAGACGAATTTTCAAATCCTTTGCCGTGGGGACACTGAGCGTTTTAATCAGCGTACCTGTACTGCAAGCGGAAGAGGGTAAGCTCACCGTTTGGATTAATGGGGACAAAGGTTACAACGGTCTGCAGGCAGTCGGTGATAAATTCGCCGAGGAGACAGGTATTGCAGTTACCGTCGAACATCCGGAAGACGCACCCAATAAGTTTCAGCAGGCCGCTGCAGCCGGCAAGGGACCGGATATCTGGATCTGGGCTCACGATCGCCTTGGTGAATGGGTTGACGGTGGACTCCTGTCGCCAATTGAACCGTCTGGCGCGATCAAGGACGGTATAGAGGAAACCGGCTGGAATGCCTTTACCTATGGCGGCAAAACATGGGGTTACCCGCTTTCATTCGAAGCGGTCGGCCTGATTTATAACAAAGACTTAGTGCCTGAACCGCCTAAGACTTTCGAAGAAATTTTCGAGATTGACAAAAAACTCTCCGAGCAGGGCAAAAAGGCAATTCTTTGGGATTACAACAACACTTACTTCACCTGGGGACTATTAGCAGCCAATGGTGGTTATCCCTTCGGCCAGGACGATAAGGGCGACTATGTCGCTTCCGATGTGGGCGTGAACAACGAGGGAGCTCTAAAAGGTGCCAATATGCTTGCCAAGCTCATTTCTGAAGACGTCATGCCGCGCGGCGCGTCCTATGCTGATATGGAAGCGGGCGTCAGCAAAGGGGATATTGCAATGATGATTAACGGTCCGTGGGCCTGGAGTAATCTGAAAAAGAGTAAAATCAATTTCGGCGTTGCACCTATTCCATCCATAGACGGTGAGCAGGGTAAACCCTTTGTCGGTGTGATGGGGGCGATGATTAACCGCTCCAGCCCCGATAAAGATATAGCCATCGAATTTATCGAGAACTATATGGCAAAGCCCGACGGTTTGAAGATGATCAATGATGATGTACCCCTGGGCGCTGTAGCGAACAAGGAATTCTTCAAAGAACTGGAAAACGATGAAAATATCAAGGCGACCATGGAAAATGCCAAGTTAGGCAGGCCTATGCCTAGCAACAAGGAGATGGGCCGATTCTGGTCGGCCATGGCTTCCGCCCTGGAAAATATCACTCAGGGGCGTTTAACGCCGGAAGAAGGGCTTAACGCCGCGGCTGATCGGATTAAGGCCGCCAGTCAGTAAACGGAAAACGCGCAAACCTTGTCGGCGGCATATCATTTGCCGCTGACGACGACCCGCAGCCACCCGAATGTATCGATAAAAGAATTGCCCGTGAATCAACAACTATCTGCTAATTACGTTAAATGGGGCCTAACAGCGCTTTCGGCACTTATCGCCCTCTATATTGTGACGATGATTTTCCTTACCGGGCAGATTGTGCTTGGTGCGGCTGTTCTGGCGGGTATCAGCCTTGCTTTCTATGTGTATCTCTCAGGTTCAGGACATAACTATCGGTACCTTTTTCCCGGATTGGCCGGCATCGCCGTTTTTGTGGTTTTTCCGCTGATTTACACTGTCTGGGTCGGTTTTACCAACTACAGTTCGACGCATTTGCTGACCTTCGAACGCGCCATGGATTACTTCCTTGAGGAGACTTACCGTGTTGAAGGCGAGGACTATAGCTTCAGTGCGCACCGGGATGCTGAAGGTTTTCGCTTGTTACTCGATTCCGGCAAGGGGCATAAATATATTACACCTGTGCTGCCTCTGACCAGCACCGATTCGCGGCAGATTGAAGCCTTGGCCCTGGACATTTCGGGATTTAGTCCCGCTGAGCCCTTGCCCATTCGCGATGTGATTCAGCGGCGCAACAGTTTGAAGGCGCTTGAAATCAGTTTACCCGACGGTTCGATTGCACGCATGACAGGCTTGCGCGGATTTGCGCCGCAAGAGCAGCGCTTTGTTCGCAATCCGGATAATACATTGACGGATAAACAAACCGGTGACGTGCTTAGCCCGAATATGGAGACCGGTTTTTTCGAAAATCAACACAACGAAGTGGTGCCGCCGGGTTTTCGTGTCAATATAGGTGCGGATAATTTTATGCGGATATTTACCGATAAGGAATTTCAGGGGCCTTTCATCCGTATCTTTATCTGGACTGTGGTTTTTGCCGGGCTCACCGTATTTTTTACTTTGGTCGTAGGTTCGGTGCTTGCAGTATTATTGAGCTGGGAGGCCTTGCGTTTCCGTGGTTTCTACCGATTGCTGCTGTTTTTACCTTATGCGGTTCCGGGTTTTATTTCGATTCTCGTATTTAAGGGACTATTCAACGAAAATTTCGGCGAAATCAATTTGATCCTGAACCAGTTGTTCGGAATAAAGCCGCACTGGTTCAGTGATCCCGTTCTTGCCAAGACCATGTTGCTGATCGTCAATACCTGGCTCGGTTATCCCTATATCATGGTACTTTGCATGGGTCTTTTGAAATCCATTCCCAGCGACCTCTATGAAGCGTCGGCGATTGCAGGCGCCGGTCCGATTACCAATTTTTTCAAGATAACGGCCCCACTGATCGTAAAACCGCTGACACCGCTTCTGATTGCATCCTTTGCCTTTAATTTCAACAATTTTGTACTGATAGCATTATTGACCGGTGGTCGGCCGGATTTCCTCGGCACCAAAATTCCGGCGGGCACTACCGATATACTCGTCAGTTACACTTACCGGATCGCCTTTGAGGATTCCGGCAAAGACTTCGGTTTGGCCGGAGCGATCGCCACAGTGATCTTTATCATGGTTGCGATACTGGCGGTTTTTCAGCTGCGTTACAGCAATATTAATGCGGAGCAGGCAAAGTGAGGGTATTACGGCTTGCTCTTTCAGACCGGCTTTATGATGATGCTCTACAGTTTATGATTGCTCCATGCGTTGCGGAGCATTACCTTCGGCTGATCAAAACGAGGTTATTCCAATGGCAGTGGTCTTAGGCAAATCTCACCGCTGGCGTTTAATCGCAGCGCATATCGGCATCATCGTGTTTATTGCGATCATTATGTTTCCCTTTCTGATGATCGTATCGATCTCGTTGCGCTCCGGCAACTTTGCCGCAGGCAGTATCATTCCCGAACAGATCAGTTTTGAACACTGGAAACTGGCACTGGGCATATCTTATATTGATGCTGACGGCGAATTGGTGAAACCGCCTTTTCCCGTATTGTTGTGGCTATGGAACTCGATCAAGGTGGCATTTATATCGGCGGGGATTATTCTTGCGTTGTCAACCACGGCTGCTTATGCCTTTGCCCGCCTTAAATTCCGCTTCAAAAAGTCTATACTCAATTCTATCCTGCTGTTGCAGATGTTTCCTGCCGTACTGGCGCTGGTGGCGATTTTTACGATTTTCGAGACTATAGGGACCTATATCCCCTGGCTGGGTATAGATAGCCACGGCGGATTGATTCTCGCTTATGTCGGCGGCATAGCGCTGCATATCTGGACCATCAAAGGTTATTTCGACACCATACCGGTTGAAATCGAAGAGGCTGCAAAAGTCGATGGCGCCACGCCGCTTCAGGCCTTTCGATACGTGCTGTTACCTATGGCGGTACCGATTCTCGCGGTAGTGTTCGTTCTTGCATTTATCGGTGCGATTATCGAGTATCCCGTGGCTTCCGTGTTGCTGCACCAGGAGGAGAATCTTACTCTGGCCGTGGGTTCAAAGTTTTTCCTGTATCAACAGAACTACCTTTGGGGTGACTTCGCGGCAGCGGCCATTTTAAGTGGTCTGCCGATTACACTGGTTTTTCTCCTGGCTCAGCGCTGGCTGGTATCGGGGCTTACCGCCGGAGGTGTTAAGGGGTAGGGTCTGGAACTCTCCTATGGTGTTGAGAGGACTGTTGAATCATGAACAAACTCTGCCCCAAAATCATTCTGGAGGGGACACGCCTGACACATAAGACCGATATTGCATTAGCATTGAATGAACATCCGTGCATAGTCGGTCCGCGACGCTACAGATACCACTCTCCCGTTATTTCCGGGGAATGGTGTGCATTTACCAATGTTCCCTGGGGCAGAGGCCTGATCAATTTCAAGCCCGATGAGGAGGCGTTGGCATTGGAGACCTACGGTGTATGGATGCGCTTGTTTGAACTACAACGCTATTATTCTTGGATTATCGACCGATTCCATATTTCCACCCGGCTTTATCAATTGCAAACCCATAACAAGGACTATGATTTTAGCTGGCTTGAAGAACGCTTAAACGCCGTCGGGTTCCAACTGATTTTCTGTACACGCCATCCAGACTCATTTTCCGATGCACGCGGTGAACGGCTGCGCGTATCGGGCAATCCGAGGCAGTACGATGATCTCAGCATATTCGCGCAACAACAGGAAAAGATGCGGCTGATGATTGCGGAATCGTCGCTGCAAATGCTGGAAATCGATGTGACCGACGGTGATATTTCCCGGTGCTGTGATCAAATAGCCGATTGGATGGAGCAGAGAGGTGTATTGCATGCGTGGTATTAATATGGAAGGCGGTAATCGCTTGCAGGGCAGGCTCCTACGGGGTGGTGTGGTTGATCAGGGATTGTAGGGGCAAGGCGCCCTCGCGAGGGGATCATTGGTGAAGAGCGTCGATAGATGCGCTAGACTGCATACTCCTCAATAGCGAAGAAAAGGATTCGACAAAATGACCCCTATACCCTCCCGTCTGCTCGACAGGGATGAATTTGGCTATCCGGCTGATACCCTGGGCATGAGCCCGGAAGATATGCGCCGTTTGGGTTACAAAGTTGTTGATTTGGTGGTTGAGCGTCTGATGCGTAAAAATACCGAACCCGTTATTGTCTCCGGGCAAGCCGACCATCTGATCGAACTGCTGGGCGGCCCCCTGCCTGAAGAAGCTTTGGACGCTGAAGAATCTCTTGATCTTCTTGCCCGGACCGTACTGACTCATCAGCAGCATGGCGATCACCCACGATATTTTGCCCGAGTACCCGGGCCTTGTTCGTTTGCGGGTATTCTGGGCGAATGGATGGGAACCGGATTCAATACGATTTCTTCCACGTGGACGGGGAGTTCGGGACCCTCGACGGTTGAGCTGATCAGTGTCGATTGGCTAAGGCAGATGATCGGATTGCCGGACCGGACCGAGGGCGTTCTGGTTTCCGGCGGGTCGATTGCGAATTTAACCGCATTCGCAACTGCAAGATCGGAGCTCGGTCCGGGTGTCGCCTATGTCACCGATCAGACTCACTCTTCCTTGTTGCGCAATCTGCTTGAATTGGGATTTCGCGATAGCTGTGTCAACGTACTTCCCAGTGATCGGTATCATCGTATGTCGACTGACTCTCTCAGGCAGGCCATTTCCAGGGATAAAAAAGCCGGTCTGCGTCCCTTGATGGTTATTGCAACTGCGGGTACTACCAATACGGGTGTAAGTGACCCCTTGGACGCCATCGCGGATATCTGTGAATCGGAAGCGATCTGGTTTCATATCGATGGCGCTTACGGAGCACCTGCCGCTGTCACCGAACAGGGCAGAGAGTATCTGCTTGGAATGGAGCGAGCGGATTCGCTGGTGCTGGATCCGCATAAGTGGTTTTTTCAGCCTTACGATATAGGCGCTTGCCTGGTTACCAGGCCGGGAGCGCTGGAGCGCTGTTTCTCCATGTCACCGGAATATTTGAAGGATGTTCAGCCATCGCCGGGAGAGGTCAATTTATGCAACCGTAGTCTGGAGCTGACGCGCCGGTCACGGGCGCTGAAACTTTGGATGTCGATTAGAACCTACGGTGCCGCGCAGTTTCGCAAGGCCGTGCAGCGAGGTATGGAACTCGCCGAGTTCGCCGAAGCGCGGCTGCGGGAACAGCCGGATGTTTGGGAAATCGTTACGCCCGCGCAGCTGGGCATTGTGTGCTTTGCGTTGAAAAATGACAAGCCTGGAGAGCATCAGGACAGGGCGCAGGCCCTGTCGGAATCCGGGTTCGCCTGTGTGTCCTCAACCATGCTTAAAGACCGCAGTGTACTGAGACTTTGCACGATTAATCCACTCACGACCGAGGATGATATTGTTGAAACACTTTTGAGGTTGGGGTGAAGGTCGTTAATCGCTCGCAGGGCGAGCTCCTACGGAGGTAGAGGTCATTGTGTTCAGGTCAGCGTCGGCCGCCTTCGCCACCTCTGCCGCCGCCGGGTCCATTGTGATCCCCACCGTTTTGTCCACGTCCGCCGCGATCATTACCGGCGTTTTTGCCGCTTCCTCCCTGGTCCCCGCCATGACGCCCGGAATTTCGCGCATCCGGGCCGCGGTTGCCGGCATCGGGTGATCTGCCATCCGTGCCGATTGCGCCAGGCCGCGGTTTGGAGCCTCGTAGTTCAAATTGTTTGCGTAACGCCTTCCGTCGCTCGGGGCTGAGTTTCTGAAAATCCTGATACAGCGAAC
This sequence comes from Granulosicoccaceae bacterium, assembly GCA_965222695.1. Lineage (GTDB taxonomy): Bacteria > Pseudomonadota > Gammaproteobacteria > Granulosicoccales > Granulosicoccaceae > UBA7957. Next base: position 779,075 of record OZ244967.1, read on the forward strand.
GCAGCTCCTGTTTGCGTGACTCGTCCATATTCTGAAACCGGTCAAATTGATTACGCAGTTCCTTTTTGTCGGATTCGGATAGTGACTTCCATCCGGAGAATCGTCTCTGCACCCGCATTCTTCCCTCCCTATCCAGTCTGTTCCAATATTCCAGGCCGCGAAGAATATTCCGCTTTCTCTGCTCTTCCAATGTATTCCAGTCAGATTCCAAGCTTTTCAGGGCATTCCGTTGCTCCGGATCGAGGTCGTCCCACTGTGTTGCGGCTTGTGTATTGCCGAATAAAAATATAAAAAGGAGTGCGATAAAAAATCTTTTCATGGCTTTGACTCCTCCGTATCGACGTCACCTTGCTCGTTCTGACGTTCTTCGATCAGGCGATCAACATCTATACCCAGTTGTTCCAACTCCAGCGCCTGACCGAGCCACTCCAAAAACTCTGGATCCGGTGCACTGTCGTCGGTCACTGCGGTTTCCGCAGTTTTCGAGGCTATAAGCAAACACGCGATACTAACCATTGTTTTTAGATTCATTTTCCAGCCAAATCAGGAATTCGAGAGATCGGTAGAATTCTACACTATCCTCGGATGCCAGAATTGGTAATTCGGAAAGCATGTCCGCCTCGGCAGAATACAGCTTCTCTGTGTTTATCTCTCGAATACCCGTAAACCATATCGTCAACGCCAGAAAACCTATGGCTGCCGCGGCAAAGCCGCTTTTCCAGACAGTGTTGCGGAATACTCCGGATTTTTGATGATCCTGTTGTTCCAGAGCACGGTGTCTGGCTGCAGACAATCTGGCCAGGGTGGTACTGTCAAGAGAATCGGCTTTGTTTTCGAGCTGATCGCTGAGCGCGAGAATAATCTCATTATCCAGTTCGGACGTGGTATGGACTGAATTCTTCGATTGATCTTGATTCATGCGTTTTTGTACTCGCTAAGCTGAATTCTCATGACTTGCAGTGCTCTGTGCAAATGGGTTTTGACACTACCGGGTGAAATATTCATCGCCCTGGCAGTCTCATCGACACTTAGCCCCTGCCAGATCCTGAGCGTGAACGCCTGTTGCTGGCGGATCGGCAATTCTTCCAGTAGTCTAAGCAATACAACTCCCAGCTGTTCGTTTTGCAGCTCCTGTTCGGGAAGCGGCAAATCACTGTGTAGCTGATCAACGGCGTCAGCCGTATTTGCTTTATCTTGATCACCGGCCCCGAACCATTGTTTCATACGGCCAAATATACCGCGCTTGCGAAACTGATCCGTAATTCTGTTGTTCAGAATCCGGAAAAACAGCGCAGGCCATTCATCCGGCGCGTTGTTGCTGTAGCTTCTTACCATTTTCAGCATGGTATCCTGAACGATATCAAGTGCGGTATCGTGGTCGCGTACGGCCATATCTGCCATTACAAAGGCACGTCTTTCAACCGAGGCTAAAAAGGCATCCATAGTGTGGTATCGCGCCTGAGAATCACGCATATGAGAAATACTGCCCGAAAGGTACTGCACAACGGTGCTGTGACAGTACCTCCTTTGCCGGCAAAAGGCTAGCCGCGTCCGCCTCGGCCTCCATCGTTTCCACGGCCGCCACGCCCTCCGCGGCCATTTTCACCGCCTTCGAATCCCCGTCCGCCGGATCCGCGGTGACCCCCTCGTCCGCGATCACCGAGTGCTTCGGTCATGGCGTCTCTTTCGTCGTCGGAAAGTTCTCCGTCACCGTCGGCATCAAAGGCATCTTCGAGGGTGCTTCGTCGCTCGTCGCGGGCGACATCGCGTTCTTCCCTGGAGAGTTCTCCGTCTCCGTCAGTATCGTACTGAGACAGCATCTCGGCTCTGCGGTCCTCCCGCAAAGCATCACGTTCTTCGCGCGATAAGGTTCCGTCTTGATCCGCGTCGTAAGTCTCAAGCGCCTCCGCGCGGGCCTGTTCACGTGCCGCCCGAACTTCTTCCGCCGTGATTGTGCCATCGCCGTCTGTGTCGGCATTACTCAGGTCAATAGCCTGCGCCTGGGAGAGCGTTAGCAGCAGAGCCGCGTTGATAGCTGTTAATTTGAATTTCATATCTGTAGTCCTCAATGCTAAGTTGAATAAAACTGTTGGTGAACGGCTAGGGGGTGTTCTCAATAAATCCATGCAAAGATTAATTGAGAACATCCCCTAGAGCCGTTATTAAGCTTCAACGCATCAATCGGAAATGGGTTGACATGAATGAAAAATATTCTCAGGCAAAGCTACCTAGTAGTCCGTCCACTGGATAAGTTCGGGTTCCGAACCGGTAATTTTTCGTCTCCTGTCTATCAGGCTCATTGTATATTGGCAATTCCTAGAGGAAGATTGTGACTTATTTGAATTTCAATTACTGTCCCGGCTTGAATCCAATGATGTCCTTGCGGGTGATATGACATTTATCGACAGCTTAAAAGGCAGCAAACTACAGACCAAGCTCTTGTTGGTCATAGTTTCACTGGTACTGTTGCTGTTACTTGCGTTTAGCCTGTTTACCGTCAGTGCGTTGGATCAAAGCCTCAAGGAGCAGATCGGCCTGCGTGCCTTGCATGTCTCGAGAACCGTGGCCAACAGCCCCGATGTCATCAACAATCTGATCGCAAGGAATCAACCTGTACTTCAGGACTATGCCGAGACTGTACGTAAGAAAACGGGCGCCAGTTTTGTGGTGATTGGCGATAAGCATGGGATTCGCTTTGCTCACCCGAAACCTGATCGCATCGGTAAATCCATGGTGGGAGGCGACAATGACCGGGCGCTGTTGCACGGTGAGTCTTATATCTCGCAGGCCAGGGGTTCACTGGGTGTGTCGCTGCGGGGAAAGACGGCGATAAAAGACGATCAGAATACTATTATCGGTGTTGTTTCCGTCGGCTATCTGCTGACGGAGATCAACGATATTATTCAGAACTACCGGGTAAAGTTTCTTTGGTTTATTTTGTTTCTTGTGGTTTTGGGCAGTGTTTTCGCAAGCTTGATCGCAAGAACGTTTAAAAATGCGACTTTTGGCCTGGAGCCGGCGCAGATTGCGGATTTGCTGGTGCAAAAGCAGGCTACGCTTGAGGCTGTACGAGAGGGAATAATCGCCATCAATCGCCACGGCCGTATTACAACAATCAATCAAGCCGCTTTGGATTCACTCGGTTTGGATCAGGAACGATCTTATATCGATGTGCCATTGCGGGAAGTCTTACCGAACAGCGGGCTGGTCAGCGTCCTGGAAAAGCGCCGACCGATGCTGGACGTCGAGTTTATCTATAACGGAAAAAGGTTTATCGGCAATCGACTGCCGGTATTTGCAGATGGGACCCTGGTCGGAGCTGTATCCAGTTTTCGTTCCCAGGATGAAATCGATGAGTTGTCCGAATCGTTGAATAAGTTTAAACAATATTCGGAAATGCTCAGAATTCAGACTCATGAATACGCCAATCGGCTGCATACCATCAGCGGATTGATTCAACTCGATGCCAAGGATGAGGCGCTGGAGCTGATCTCGCGTGAAACCACAGGCTACCAGGAATTGACTCAGTACCTGGCGGGCGCGGTCCGCCATCCGATTATCGCCGGAATGATTATCGGAAAATACAATCGGGCAAGGGAGTTAGGCGTGACTTTGGATATCGACCGTGAAGGCAGTCTTCAGGAAATCCCGGATTCGATTGACCAGCGGGATATAGTCACCATCGTCGGTAATCTGATTGACAATGCGCTGGATGCGGCTAAAGCTCACTCTGACTCTGTTCATTATCCCCGTGTCGGGCTTTCATTTACCGATATTGGCCGGGATCTGGTTTTTGAGATAGAAGATAACGGCGCCGGAATTGCCGAAGAAGCAGTCAATAGGATTTTTGAAGATGGCTACAGCACGAAGCAGGAAATCGGCCATGGTGTCGGGTTGAATATTGTTATGCAAAAACTCAATCACCTCGGGGGCGAAGTCAGTATCAAGTCGGTGACCGCAAACAGCGAGGAATACAAGCAGGGAAAAGATACAGGGACAATTGTCTGTGTCTATATCCCCAAAACAACAGTGATCAAAGGAAAATGAAGACCATAAAAGTCATAATTGCCGAAGACGACCAACCTATAGCGGAAATACAGCGTCGCTTTCTGGAACGGGTTGAAGGCTACGAAACCGTCGGAATTGCGCACAGCATTACCGATGCACGCGATTTGATCGAGGTGATGAAGCCGTCTCTGGTGTTACTCGATGTTCAATTCGGCGATGGTAACGGAATCGATTTTTTGCATGAAATCCGCGGCAGCCATAAACAAATCGATGTGATTCTGGTAACTGCCGCCAAGGAGGTGGAAACTTTTCAAAACGCTTTGCGTGGTGGTGTATTCGACTATATTCTGAAGCCCCTGGTCTTTGAACGTCTGGAACAGTCGCTGCTTAAATTTCAGGAGTATTACCACAATACCCGAGTGTTGAAAAAACTCGATCAGGCAGAGGTTGATCGATTACTGTCCAGCAGCAAGCAAAGCGCAACAAGCCGCATTTATCCGAAAGGCATAGATCCCCTGACGCTGGATAAAGTCCGCCAGTTGCTGGGTGAATACAAAGATAAAAGAACGTTTACCGCGGAAGAGGTGGGCAAGGAAATCGGCAGCAGCCGCACCACAGCCCGCAGGTACCTGGAGTATCTGCTTTCAACCGACGAGGTCAGTGCGGATCTTCACTACGGCAATGTGGGCCGGCCGGAGCGGATATACCGGGGAAAATAGATAAAAAGTGCGGTGACATCACACGACACTAACCTGCGCTGGTTTGGACTTGCGATTGGCGACGGTAAACAAAGAACATTTTTACCAACGGCCAGATCAGGGCCAGAACGGTAAATACCGTCAATGTCAGTGCGATCGGACGCTCCCAGATAAAACTGAAAGAGCCGTCATAGATCAATAAACTGCGGCGTAAATTTTCCTCCAGCATTCCACCGAGTATAAATCCCAGTAACAGTGGCGCCATGGGGAAGTTCAACAGGCGAAGCCCGATTGCCATGGCGCAGATAATGACCATCATGGTAATGTCTGCGGGATTAAAAGACACCAGATATACTCCCGTCAGGGAAAAGAGCAGGATCAGGGGAATCAGTAAATTCCTGGGCATCGCCAGTATTTTGGCGATATATGGAATTAAAGGCAGATTCAATATCAATAATACAACATTGCCAATATACATCGAAATAATAACCGACCAGAACACTTCCGGGTTGTCCTGAAACAGCCTCGGACCGGGTTGAATGCCGTAACTGATCAGTGCTCCCAGCATAATTGCGGTTGTTCCCGAACCGGGAATACCCAGTGTCAGCAAAGGCACGAAGGATCCCGACGATGCTGCATTATTCGCGGCTTCCGGTGCGGCGAGACCCCGCAAAGTTCCGGTGCCGAACTTGGGCTTGTCTTCGTCTTTGGCCAGATTGCGTTCCAGGCCGTAGGCAAGAAAAGATGCAATCGTGGCTCCCGCGCCGGGCAAGACGCCGACAAAAAACCCCAACACCGACGAGCGACCCACCGTGGGTACGACCTCCTTTACTTCGGTAGTCGACAGTGCCATGCTGCCCAGGCTTTTCTTATCGGTCTGTTCGCCGCTGATTGATGTGTCTTCGCGTTTCAGGACCGACATTAAAGCTTCGGCGAGGGCGAATGTCGCCATGGCCAGAAGCAAGAAGCTGATGCCGTCGATCAAATCCATGCGGTCAAAGGTGAAACGCTGCAGGCCGGAGCTTCGGTCGGTGCCGATGGTCGAAATCATTAACCCGGCAACTGTCATGATAAAGGCTTTGATAATTTGCCCTTTGCTCGAAAACGCGGCCACCAGGGTCAGGCCTAGCACCATAAGCGCAAAATAATCGGGCGACTGGAAACTCAAAGAGACCGACGCCAGGGCGGGTGCCGCCAGTAAGAGAAAGACCGCAGAGATAGTGCCGCCGGCGAAGGAAGAGTAGGCCGCGAGTGCCAGGGCTTTGCCCGCAAATCCGCTTTTTGCCAGCGGATAGCCATCCATCGCGGTGATTACGGTTCCTGAACAACCCGGGGCATTGATCAAAATCGACGATGTAGAACCCCCGAAAATGGCACCGTAGTAGACGCCCGCCATTAAAATGATTCCCGAGGCCGGCTCCAGACCGTAGGTGATCGGAATCATCAATGCAATTGCGGATATGGGGCCCAGACCCGGCAGCATACCGATTATGGTGCCGGCAAAACAGCCGAGCATGACCATTAAAATATTTTGTATCGATGTGGCTGTCTGTAAGCCGGTTAAAATGCCTTCTAACATAGTACGTCTCCCGGATTACTCCCACACCGTGCCGGGCTCAAGATAAACGCCCAGTACTTTTGCCAATAATAACCAGAATATTATCACCAGGGGCACGGAACTCAGCAGTAAAACCTTTGGCCGTCTCTCTCCCATTAATACAAATCCTGCAATTAGAAAAAGCAGTGTGGCAACGAGAAATCCCAAAGGTGACAGCAGCCATCCGTAAATCAGCATAAGTACAAGCAATGAAAGGGTCAGTTTCCAGTCATAGGCTTTCATCAGCCCAAGTGTCCGGGTTTCGTGTGTGATTCCGGACTTCAACAAGAGTAAGAGCGAAAAAGCCGCTCCGACCACGGCAAGCGCATAGGGAAAGGTTCGGGGGGTCAGCGGTTCGAGTCCCTCGCCCGGAAGCGACGGTATCAGGCTTGCGCTATAACCGTAAGCCAGGGAGAATATCAGGAAGATTAGCGCACCGATTCGATCTGAATTGAAAGTCATAGTGACACCTTTTCGGGAAACGGAAGAGGCTTGTATCATCAAGCCTCTCCGGGTTTTCAGCTTAGCCGGGAACGGCGCTGGTTTTGGGACTATTGGAGAAAACCCAGCTCTTTCATCAAGCCGCCAACGGTTTTTTCCTGCTCTTCGAGAAAGGCGTAAAAATCATCGCCGGGCTGATAGAGATTGACCCAGCCGTTGCGGGCACGGACAGTCTCCCATTCCGGCTTTTCGTACATTGCGCCCAGAAGGTCCGCGTATTTTTTGGCCATATCATCGGACAGGCCCGGGGCGCCGAAAAATCCCCGCCAATTGGCGAAAACCGTATCATTGCCCATCTCTTTCAGCGTAGGAACATCCGGCGCTTCTTTTACCCGCTCGTCCGCAGTCACGGCCAGTATCTTCACTTCACCGGCCTTGGCGAGATCCAAAGCCTCGCCCAGCCCCGTCGAGAGGAACTCTGCCTCGCCGGACAACAGAGCCGCCATGGCTTTACCACCGGCATCATAGGGGATATAGCGAAGCTGTTTCGGATCGCCACCACCGTTTTTTATGGCGGCAGCGGGTACCAGGTGATCAAGGCTGCCCTTGGCTGAGCCGCCGGCAAACTTCACCTTTTTCGGATCAGCTTTGAACGCTTCCATTACCTCATCCCACGATTTGAATTCGGAATCCTTGCGCACCACAAAGGCACCATAATCCGCGATGATCGAGGCGATCGGCGTGAGATCACGGAAGGATTGCGGAAATACCTTGGTCAGAGAGCGGATGACAATCGGTGTGGAATTAACCATCATGGTGCCTTGTTGCTTTTTGGCGGTTTCTATAAGGTGGGCGATCGCTTTGCCGCCACCGCCGCCGGACATATTCTGATAGCTGGCAGACTTGACTAAACCCGATTTAGTCAGAGCCTCACCGGTTCCTCGTGCGGTGCCGTCCCAACCGCCACCGGCTCCGCCGGGAATCAGAAAGTGAATTTCATCAATTTCATCCGCCTGGGCGTTCACCGATAAACCCAGTGTAAGTGCGCCGGCAAACAGCAGTTTTTTTAATGGTGTTTTGAAGGTGAATGGCTTCATAAGATCCTCCTCGGTTGTTGTTAGCATGGACTATAAAGCCGGCATGGTGCGTTATAAAGAATGTTCAAATAATGAGCTTTTTGGTTTTTCTGTGTGTTTTGGTCATAAAGTTCATCAACCTTGCGGTTTCTCATTCGGGTTTGCGGATTTGCCAGCTTGCATGCATGGTCAAAATCATCCATAGTCCGCGCTTTTGCATATCGGAACAGATACTTGAGCCCGAGCCCCGCAGCAATGATCTTTCGAGTGCTGTTACCTTTCGCATTCGGCTATTTTCTTTCCTATCTGTACCGTGTGGTCAATTCGGTGATTGCTCCCGATCTCGTCGCGGAACTGAATTTGGGGCCCGACGATTTGGGTTTGTTAACCGCATCCTATTTTCTCACCTTTGCCGCCTTCCAAATCCCGCTGGGAGTCCTTCTGGACCGCTATGGGCCTCGTAAAATCGAATCCGGTTTATTGCTGTTTGCCGCTGTGGGTGCGGCCATTTTTGCGATCGGCGACAACGGTTCGCATCTGATGATCGGCAGAGCCCTCATCGGTCTGGGTGTATCTGCTTGCTTAATGGCGGCTTTCAAAGCCTTTACTGTGTTTTATCCACCACAAAAGCTGCCCCTGATCAATGGTTTGATCATGATGTCAGGAGGCCTTGGTGCGATGGCAGGGACGGCACCGACCGAGGCGGCTGTTCAGCTGATCGGGTGGCGAGGTGTATTTCTCGGTTTGGCCATACTCACCACCGTGTGTGCGGTGACAGTGTATCTGCTCGTGCCGTCGAGCCAAAGACCTGATAAACAATCGACGCTATCGGAACAAATTGACGGCGTCAGGCGGATATTCACCAATCGATTTTTCTGGCGGGTGGCACCACTGGCCATGGTCTCTCAGGCGGCATTTATTTCAACCCATAGCCTTTGGGTGGGTCCCTGGCATAAGGACATTGCCGGGTTGGACCGGGCAGACGTTGCGGCGCGGTTGTTCTGGATCGCTGCCTCGATGATCGCCGGGTTTTTGAGTCTGGGGGCCCTGAGCACCCGATTATCCCGTGCGGGAATCAATCCCTCGGTGGTGGTCAAATCCGGTCTGTTTCTCTTTATGCTTGCACAAATCGGAATTATTTTGCAATGGGAAGCCGCGTACCGGTTTCTCTGGCTGGCCTTCGGCTTTTTCGGTACTACAGGTATTTTGCAATATGCGCTGCTTTCCCAGCATTTCCCGAATGAACTGGCGGGGCGGGTCAATACTGCATTAAACCTGCTCGTGTTTATCTCCGTCTTTTTTCTGCAATACTTCAGCGGGAAAATTATCGAACTCTTTCCGGTCAGTGATACCGGTAACTACGCCGGTGCGGCCTATCAGTCGGCATTTTCAATGCTTTTATTACTGCAGGTTACAGCCTTTGTCTGGTTTCTCGTTCCTCAACGTGGATTGACTGAGAAAAAATAGTTTCCCGGTTCCGAATAAACCGTGATATTGAAGCGTCTCGTGAACTGAACAAAAGCTCACTGTCTTGATACCTCCGCGGTTATACTAAGTGTCTTTTGATAGAGACTGAAAGAGAAAATGACCCGTTATTGCTTTCCATGCCTTTGCAAGTCAATCCTTTTCATGGCAGGCGTGCTGCCGCTTGTCCTTATCGCCGAAGGGACTAAAGACAGCGCGGATCTTATCTATAAGGCTTTATCCAATATTACACAGCTCACATTCGAGGGGGATAATGGCGAGGCCTATTTCAGCAGTGATGGAAAACAGCTGATATACCAATCCAACCGGGGCGGTGAACAGTGCGACAAGATCTGGACCATGAATATTGACGGTTCGGCCAAGAGGCGCGTGAGTCCGGATCATGGCGCCCATACCTGCTCCTTTTTTTTCCCGGGTGCCGAAGAAATCGTTTTCGCATCCACTTCCCATCTTGAAGGCGACTGTCCACCGAAGCCGGAGTATTCATCCAGGACCAGATACACCTGGCCTCTGCACCCTTATTCAATTTACAAGGCCAGTGCCGACGGTTCGAACCTGCAGCGGCTTACCCATAATCGATACTATGATGCTGAGCCGATTATTTCCGCCGACGGAAACAGAATCGTATTCGGTTCACAGCGGGAAAGGGATTTCGATGTCTATATAATGAATGCTGACGGTTCCGGTGTTCAGCGACTGACAGACACTGTCGGATATGACGGGGGTCCCTGGTTTTCTCCCGATGCCACTAAAATTGTCTGGCGAGCCTGGCATCCGCAAACCGAGGACGAAAAAGCCCAATGGCGCGACAGCATGCAGAATCACTATATTACTTCCACGCCTTTGGATCTCTGGGTGATGAATGCCGATGGCAGCGGAAAAGTAAGGCTGACGGATAATGGCGCGACCAATTGGGCGCCTTCCTGGCATCCGGATGGTCGGCGGATAATCTTTTCAAGCAATATGGATGACTGGCGCGACGACTACCAAGCCTTTGGCCATAATTTTGAGCTGTATATGATCGAACTGGATGGAAGCGGCCTGCGGCGGTTGACTCATAATACCGTGTTTGACAGCTTTCCCATGTTTTCTCCCGATGGAAAAAAACTGGTATTCGCTTCAAACCGCAACCCGCAAAAACCCCGTGCAACGGATATCTATATCGCAGACTGGAAAGAGTAATGAATATGCGGGTAAGACCGATTCAGTGGATTTGGCAGTTTGTACTGATCGCAGTGGTTGTGCCGACAGATATGGCCCTGGCGGTGACCGGCGTCGTTTCCCACACACTGGAGGTGCGCCTCGATCCACAAAGCAAACACCTTCAGGTAAGAGACAAAATTAACCTTGAAGGGCTTTCCGGACAAGAGTTGGATTTTACTCTCAACGCAAATTTAACGCTTCGAGTGTTAAATCAAAATGTTGTCTTGAAGGAACGGCAGTCGGCGGGTAATTCCCTGTTCAAACATTATCGGTTAAGGGTGACGGACACGGTCGGGCAGATCACTGTCGAATATGGAGGAATCATAGATTATGAGCTGGAAGCTTATGGAAAGGAATTGGCGCGGGGTTTTCGCAGTACCCCCGGAATTATCTCCGAACAGGGCGTTTATTTATCCGGGGCGACGGGCTGGTACCCGCAGTTTCAATCTGCCACCGGAATAAGGTTTGAATTGAATATTCAGCTTCCGACGGGCTGGAAATCGGTCAGTCAGGGCAGCCGTGGACAGAGCGGGCCGGTCGATGGGCTTGCAGTGGAATCCTGGTCGGAAAACCGGCTACAGCAGGAAATCTACCTGATTGCGGCCCGGTTTTATGAATATACGGATAAGAGCGATCTGCCTGTCGCCATGGTTTTTTTACGTTCAGCGGACGAAAATCTGGCCGATCGCTACCTTCAGGCAACACGCCGGTACACCGAACTGTATCGACAACTGCTCGGTGAATACCCTTACAGTAAGTTTGCTTTGGTGGAAAACTTCTGGGAGACGGGCTACGGAATGCCTTCCTTCACCTTACTGGGTTCCAGAGTTGTAAGACTGCCATTTATTATCAATTCTTCTTATCCGCACGAAATTCTGCATAACTGGTGGGGTAACGGCGTTTACGTGGATTACCGCTCGGGAAACTGGAGCGAAGGGCTGACCGCGTACCTCGCCGATCATCTGATTAAAGATCAACAGGGGCAGGCCGCGCAATACCGGCAACAGGTATTGCAAAAGTACAGGGATTATGCGACCGCGAGCCAGGAATTTCCGCTCAGGGATTTTAAAAGCCGTCACAGCAGCGCCTCCGAAGCCATCGGCTACGGAAAATCGTTGATGCTGTTTCATATGTTGCGCCAGCAATTGGGCGATCGACATTTTATCGAGGGTTTAAAACATTTTTACCGGACATTCCAGTTTCAGAAGGCCTCTTTTGAAGATCTGAAAAGCTCCCTTGAATACGTGTCGCAGCAGGATCTTACATTCGTTTTCGAGCAATGGGTGAATCGGATTGGTGCGCCGGTTCTGACCGTAACAAACAGCAAAATGACTCAAACCGGCGATGGGTACGTGTTGTCATTCGAGCTGAGGCAAAATCAAGCGGGAGAAGCCTACAGTCTCCGGGTGCCCGTGGCAGTCACTTTGAAGGGTGAGAAAAAAGCTTATCAGCAGTCTTTGTTGATGGAAAAAAAGATCGAGCGTTATGAATTGCGTTTCGAAGAACCCCCACTGCGGCTCGACATTGATCCGGAGTTCGATCTTTTCCGGGTCTTATCCACGGAGGAGACTCCGGCGGCATTCACAGAAATATTCGGCAGTGAACAATTGCTTTTATTGTTACCGGAAAACGCCGATCAGGCATTGATCCATGCCTATCGGCGCTTTGCCGAAAGTGTACGTCAGATGGGGCCGGCGGAAGTGGTCATCAAACGCGACAGCGAAGTGACGGAACTTCCCGAGAATATACCGGTGATGCTGATCGGCTGGGAAAACCGGTTTCTGGACAAGATCCTTTCCCTGCTGGGGCAAGACCGAGAGTCATTGCAACAGGACACGCTGCGGCTGGCTGATCAGTCGTTTTCTCTGAACAGCCACTCTTTTGCCCTGACCCGCAGGCGCGACAATTCCGAGGCAACACCGATCGGTTTTATTGCAACGAAAACTCCCGGTGCCTTGCCCGGTTTAAGCCGCAAGTTGCCGCACTATCACAAATACAGCTTTTTAGCTTTTTCCGGAACAGAGCCAGAGAACAGGCTTAAGGGACGCTGGCCGATACAGGATTCACCGATGAGTATGGCTTTTGAAGGCGGGGCGAGCAGGGCAGGCTTGCAAAAAGCGAGTCCACTGGCATCTCCACCCCCGGTTTTTAGCCGCCGGAACATGATGGAAACCATTGAGTATCTGTCGGATGAGCAGCATTCGGGCCGGGCGATAACCGATTCGACACTGGATCGGATAGCGGATTATATAGCAGAGTCATTTGCCGGGGCCGGGCTTGTTCCCGGCGGCGACAGGCAAACCGGCTATTTCCAGAGCTGGAGCGACAAGGCCGGAGAACCCGAGCAACCGGTAAGGCTCAAAAACGTGGTCGGCGTGATACCCGGAACTAATCCGGACTACGCAGGTGAAAGCATTGTCATTGGTGCCCACTATGATCATTTGGGTCTGGGATGGCCGGATGTCCGGGGTGACAACAAAGGCAAAATTCATCCCGGCGCCGACGATAATGCAAGCGGAGTGGCCGTGTTACTGGAGCTGGCCAGAGTGTTGGCTAGAAATCCCAAGCCTGAGCGAAGCCTGGTTTTTGTCGCCTTCACTGCCGAGGAAGCCGGCCGTAGAGGATCCAGGCACTATCTGGCATCACAGGAAACCTATCCCGCGGATAAAATAGCCGCCATGCTGAATCTGGACAGTGTGGGGCGGCTGTCCGATGGACAACTCTACGTACTTGGCGCGAATTCGGCGAGCGAATGGCCGCATATTTTCCGGGGGGTGAACTTTGTTCTGGGGATTGACACGACGCTGGTTACCGAAAGTGTGGATTCCAGTGACCAGGTCAGTTTTCACGAGGCTGGTATAGCCGCGGTGCAGTTGTTTACCGGCGCTCATCTTGACTATCATCGGCCTTCCGATACCATCGACAAAATCGACGGTGACGGCCTGCGAAAAGTTGCACGAGTCAGCAAAGAGGTTGTCGAATACCTGGCATCAAGGGAAAATGCACTGTCCGTTACTCTTGATCACTCTGAGTTCCGCGAACCGAAAAATAACCGGGGCCGCAAGGTAAGTCTCGGCACGGTGCCGGATTTCACCTGGAACGGTGGCGGTTATAGATTGGACGGCGTAGTGCCGGATTCTCCGGCGGCAAGTGCAGGCTTGCAGAAAGGAGACATTATCACGAAAATCGGCGATTATAATATCAACAGTATTCGTGATATGTCGAATACTCTGAAGTCCTTTTCCAGCGGATCACAGGTATTGATACGATTCCATCGAAACGGGGCTGCAATGACAACCGAGGCTGTACTGGCCGATCGTTAGTAGTCCGTCCACTTGATAAGTACGGGTTCAGCGGGCCTGACTGCGTTCGCAGCAAGGCGCTGTTGCGAAGACAGAGTTGGGCTAGGTCGAGCAATAGCCACGCAGTCTGCGGGCGCAGTCTGGCCCGACCGAAGGGAGCTGCAGAGCCGTCCCACAGCGGCGTTGCTGCTCTTGATAATGGAACAACCCTTGTCTGCGAGCAGCGCCTTGCTGTGAAACGGCTCTGCGGCTCTGAACCCGAACTTATCAAGTGGACGGACTACTAGTGCTCCAGATTAAACTGACGGACGAACAAAAATGCGTGGTACGCCTCTGAGTCGTTGTTAGGCGGGTTTGTTGTAAGAAGTGTAGGCGCCATGGATGGCGCCTTCAAGACTACATGGACGTATTTACGGCGTCTTCTGAAAACAAACCCGCCTAACAGCGACGTTGCTCACCATTGGTAACTTGATCCGTCAATATCCACCCATACTCGATTGCAGTCAATTTATGTCATAATCCCGAATTTACAGATGCGATAAACGGCTAAGACAATGACAGAAGAATGGTCTCCGCAGATCTGGCGCTCCTTACCCCCTGTGCAGATGCCCCAGTACCGGGATCCGCAGGCACTGTCGGAGGTGAAGCAGCGTCTCAATACATCGCCGCCGCTGGTTTTTGCCGGAGAGGCCCGCCATCTTTTATCGCAGTTGGCCCGTGTGGTCGAAGGCAAGGCTTTTTTATTGCAGGGTGGGGACTGCGCTGAAAGTTTTAGCGAATTTCATCCCGATACCATTCGCGATACTTTCAGAGCTTTGCTGCAAATGGCTGTGGTACTCACCTTCGGAGCATCATGTCCGGTCATAAAAATCGGCAGAATTGCCGGCCAGTTTGCCAAGCCAAGATCGAGTCCGAGTGAAACACGGGAAGGCGAAGAATTGCCCTCGTATCGGGGGGATATTATCAATGATCTCGCATTCAACAGGCAGGCACGTACCCCCGACCCCAAACGGATGTTGCGTGCCTACTCTCAATCCGCATCAACATTGAATTTCTTGCGTGCGCTGGCCTACGGTGGATACTCGGATCTTCACGAGGTACACAGTTGGAATATGGAGTTTGTCGCCGACAGTCCCCTGGGAGAAAAATACCGATCCTTGGCCGATCGCATCGATGAAGCTCTGACCTTTATGGATGCATGCGGCGTGAACAGCAAGACCTCGCATGCTTTGCACACGACGGATTTTTATGTTTCCCACGAAGCACTTTTGCTGGAATACGAAGAGGCATTGACACGGCAGGATTCCAAGTCCGGTGAGTGGTATGATACTTCCGCGCATATGCTTTGGATCGGAGACCGTACCCGTGAACCGAATGGCGCCCATGTTCAGTTTTTAAAAGGCGTTGCCAATCCTGTCGGACTGAAGGCCGGCCCGACATTGAGCGCGGAGCAACTGCTGAGGCTGCTGGAGGTTCTAAACCCCCGTAATATCGCCGGCCGCGTTACGGTGATCAGCCGTATGGGCGCAGACGGCGTTGCGGAACACCTGCCAGGCCTGATCAAAGCGGTTGAAAAAGAAGGGCTGAAAGTCTTATGGTCCTGCGATCCAATGCACGGAAATACGGTGAGTACAAGCCAAGGGTTGAAAACCCGCTCATTTGATCGGATTCTGGATGAAGTCCGGCAGTTTTTTGCCATTCATCAGTCTGAAGGCAGTTACGCCGGGGGACTGCATTTTGAAATGACCGGCCAGTCGGTAACCGAATGCACCGGAGGGGCAGAGTCCATCGATGAAGACGCTTTGATGCATTGTTATCAAACCAACTGTGACCCACGTCTGAATGCGCGTCAAGGGTTGGAGTTGGCTTTTCTGATCGCCGGAATTCTGAAACAGCGAAGCCCTGTCGACTCATAATCCCGGCGACATTCTGAATAGAGATTGACTAACGGAGGATGCCATGCCCGCACCGCAATATCCGCGATTTGATACCCTGAGCCTGCATGCGGGCCAGCAACCCGATTCCGACACCGGCTCACGCGCTACGCCTATCTATCAGACAACATCCTACGTGTTTAAGGATACTGACCATGCCGCTTCATTGTTTTCCATGGCCAGGGCCGGACACGTTTATACCCGGATTTCCAATCCAACGGTAGCGGTGCTCGAAGAACGCCTGGCGGCGCTCGAGGGCGGGGTGGCCGCAATTGCGGCGGCTTCGGGTATGGCGGCGATTCATCTGGCGATCACGACTCTGCTGAACGCCGGGGATCATATCGTGGCTTCCCGCGCACTCTATGGTGGAACACATAATCTGCTTACCTATACACTGAAGCGATTCGGTATAGAAACCACGTTTGTGGATCCACGGGACGTCGATGCCTTTGCCGGCGCAATACAGTCCGACACGCGGCTGCTGTTCGCGGAGACTGTAGCCAACCCTCGGTGTGAAGTTCTGGATATAGAAGCCGTTTCCAGGGTCGCGCGCGAAAACGCGATCCCACTGATGCTTGATGCAACCTTGACAACACCCTATCTGTTAAAGCCTTTTGAACTCGGTGCCGATATCGCGGTTCATTCTTTGACCAAGTTTCTTGGCGGACACGGAAATACGATCGGCGGCAGCATTATCGATTCGGGAAATTTCGATTGGCGGGCATCCGGTAAATTTCCCAATCTGACGGAACCCTATGACGGCTTTCACGGGATCAACTTTGTTGAAGAATTCGGTCCCAATGCCTATTTAATGCGTGCACGCCGGGAAGGGCTGAGGGATTTTGGCGCGGCCCTGAGCCCGAACAGCGCGTTTCAAATTCTTCAGGGCATAGAGACACTGCCCTTGAGGATGCAGCGGCATGTGGAAAACACCGGTAAGATTGTCGATTTTCTCAGCCAGCATCAGCAAGTCGCCTGCGTGCACTCACCGCTTCTGAATACCCATCCTGATCATGAGCTGGCAAAACGAATCCTACCCAACGGGAGTGGGGCCGTATTCAGCTTTGAACTTAAGGGTGACCGTGAAGCGGGGAGAGTATTTATCGAGTCGCTGCGCTTGTTTTCACACTTAGCCAATGTCGGCGATGCCCGGTCGTTGGTGATTCACCCGGCATCCACCACGCACGCACGGATGGATGCAGCGGACCTGCGGGATGCGGGCATAGGAGAAGGTCTTATCCGGCTTTCGATCGGGCTTGAGGACCCGGCGGATCTGATCGCTGATCTGTCCTACGCCTTGCATAAAGTCAAGAAAATAGGCGGAGGAAAGCGATGAATGTTTCCCTGAACAAGCGGCAGGTTTTTCTCGGCACCGGAGGCGTGGATTTCAATCCAGACCTACCTTGTATTGTTTTTATTCACGGTGCTGCAATGGACCATACTTTCTGGACATTGCACAGTCGTTATTTTGCCCGCAACGGATACTGTGTGCTGACGCCGGATTTACCCGGACACGGATCTAGCGAAGGCGAGGCCTTGCAAAGTATCGGCGAACTGGCCCGGTGGCTGATCAGTGTGCTCGATCATCTGAGTGTTTCGCGCGTTGCGCTTGCAGGGCATTCCATGGGTTCTTTGACCGCGCTGGAGA
The DNA here is from genome assembly GCA_965222695.1 of Granulosicoccaceae bacterium. Taxonomy (GTDB): domain Bacteria; phylum Pseudomonadota; class Gammaproteobacteria; order Granulosicoccales; family Granulosicoccaceae; genus UBA7957. Next base: position 796,467 of record OZ244967.1, read on the forward strand.
GCGCAGCGTCATATCCGGAACGGGTGGATAGCCTGGTCTTAATGGGAACGGCCTATCCCATGCGGGTCAGCGATGCGCTCTTGGACGCTTCGCGCGAAAATCACCGCAGTGCGTTTGATATGGTTACTCTGTTTGGAACCGCTTATCGAACGCAGATCGGTAGTAACCCTTTTGCCGGAGTCAACGTGGTCAACAGTTGTTTGCGCTTGCTGGAAAAATCGAAGCCTGGCTCCTTGTACAATGCTTTGACAGCTTGTAATAGTTACGATAGAGGTGAGGAAGCTGCGCAGAGAATTCGCTGCCCGACGACACTGATTGTCGGGCAGCAGGATTCAATGACACCACCTAAAGCCGCCTACCATTTAGCGAAATCGATCAATAACAGCAAGATTATAGAGATTCCCGAATGCGGTCATATGCACCCCTATGAGCAACCTGAAGCCTCGCATCAGGCCTTGGTAAAGGCTTTTTCAGCGACCGGGTAATTCATCACCTAAAAAGCCTCATTCACGAGCGGTGAATGAGGCTTAAAGGCGTTTCTTTTTTCGGTTAAGTATCGGCCTATCTGATATCCGGGATGCTCTCACACTTAAATGTTTTACTGAGCGGGCTGTCACTTTTGACTGACCTGAACCCATGTGCCCCCGAGACCGTGTGTTCTTCAATCAGCCGTTTATGTGTGACTAAGGCATTAGGCATCTGCCGTTTCGGAAAAGCCACACCGTCAAGATCAAATTGACCACACACAACTTCTTTGAACTTTCCGGCCTCACTGTAATCCATAGTGGGTTTTTCATAAAAGCCGGATTGTGATCCCAGAGTTGCTAAGTTGGTCGGCTTATGACAGAGCAGACAGTTAAAACTGCTGTATTCTCCCGAAGGATCCGGTAAATCCTCGCCGTATGTCAGATACGCGAACTGTCTGCCATCACCCGTCGGTTGCTCGAAGGGAGTTTGCGAGACATGACAGGTACGACAGTACTTTGCATAGATTCCCACCCGCCCGCTGGATTCATGATCAGTCGGTGTCCCGCGAAATGCGGTTAGTGGCTTGTTTCGTTCAAAGTTGTCAATCAGTTTTTTAACATTTTTGTGGTTATCCGTATCGTAGCCTGCAAATTGCTCGGCGTCGGCTATTGCTTTAATGATGCGATTAAGAGCGGCGAAATTAGCCGATTGCGACGCTACGGCAGGAGCGCCCGGAAAGTTTCGATACAGTGCCGTATCAAACGCCAGATATTGTCCGCCCCGAGAGCCGATAACACTGGCTCCGCCGTCATGGCATGCCCAACAGGTTTCAGGAACCTTCTTTGAGCCTTTTCCGTCCAGATCTATGCTGTTAATCCTCCGCCCTTTAGCGTCAAATACAAAAAACGCTGTGTAGTATCGGGAGGTACCCGAATTTGATCGGGCCAGAACCCTCTCCATGGCAACACTGGCGATAAATTTTGTGCTCGAGCCGTCTATCAGATAGTTTTCCACCACACAAGGGAAAGCCTGACTGTCGAACGAACTGGTTTCCAGGCAATACATATCCCGTCCGAATCCCAGATCATAGGCATTGATGTATTTGGCATTGACGACATCGCGGTTTATTGCTCCGAATCGGTTAATCATGCCGTGTAGTTTCTTCCAGTCATCAAGTGTGGTTCTGAGACCGTCCGGGTCAACGGTATGGTAATAGTTATCCTGACTCGGTGAATCATACTCATCCAGATCCCCGCCGTGCGCCGTGTATCCCGCATCGCCGAATTCCGGTGAGTAGGCACTGGGACCGGGCTTTAACCTGCTGACCGGATTCGAGTACAGCGCCGAGAGGTAGTTGTAGTCATCGGGATCATTGCTCACGACATGTTTGATATGCCCATCGTTGACGATCAGATTGAGGGTTTTCGTGGCGCCGTCCACGCCACTTTCCTGATCCTCGGTCCAGGGCGTAAAGGAAACCGTCAGATTACCTTCTTTGATCGCATCCGATGGAAAGATATCGCCGCTGCTGTCACCGTCCAACATATAGGGCGCGGCATTTTCAACACGTCTGGGGCTTCCATTAACAGTGACTGACATGCTTTCGGTGCAGGAGTTGCCATCCGCGCCGATGGACAGGCCGACAGAAAATTCATTCAAATCAATTTCGTCACCGTTAAAGAGTTGCTTGATCTTGTTGTCGTTGTCAGCATCATAAAGTGAAACTTCGCCGACACCGGGAAGACATGAGCCCTCGGCCAATACATCGAATCGGATCTTTTTTGTCGGTCCCGTAGCACCGCCTTTTCCGGTTTCGGAAAAAGGCGTTACCGAAAGCTCGTAACTGCCGGTGGCCGCATCAGTCCAGGGATGCAGGTCGCCATCGTCGTCTCCGGTCATCACAAAAGGCGCTCTGTTTTCGACCCTGACTTCATCGCCGTTGCGCACGAATGATGCGCTTTTTGTACAGGAATTGGTTTCGGCTACGATGGTGATGTTTTTACCAAGATCATTGAGATCGAGTAAATCAAAATCGACCATATGAAAAATCAAGCTGTCTGAGTCCGTGTCCCATACAGAAAATCCGGAGACTTGCGGTGTGCAGGAATCATCGGCCGAGGCGGGCACAGCGGTAATCAATGCCATAAAGATAAATAAGTTACAGATAAGGAAATAATGGCGGGTACTGCTTAGGAAACATATGTTCATCGCATTCTCCCGTAAACCCAATCTCGCAAAGAACCTCAGAGGTTGAATTTACAACTGCTCTTGGGCCATATAAAGGCTAATTAGAAGGAAATCAAAATTCGTGACACATGTCTACTATGAGCAGGGTCAGCATCCATTGATGTAATAAAGTTCCTATGGTTCATGTGAAATTTTCACATTTTCTGAATTTCGGAAGGGTAAAAATTCACCATTTACGTGTGACTAAAACACGGATTCTGTCCTGCCGTTCACGCACTATAGTCACCACAGGGCAACAACGGTTACCCGCAAATTTTGAACTTAACTTAACGACAACTTTGGAGAGAAACAATGACCGATAAATCAGGTGGTGACGTATTACAGGCAAGCCAGGGTGCACAAGGTAACGCTGGAATCCAGGATCTTAACTCTGTAGCTGCTGGCGGTGCCGGCGTACTGGAGAGCGTCGGTGGATCTGCCGCTTCCATGGGTGCTGCCAACTCTGCTATTCAACAGGCTCAGTTGCAGGCCAACCAGGCTTCGACCGGTGACGGTGGCGACGACAATATCAACGCTAACACAACGATTAACATCGTTTAATTAACAGCCTATCCTTAATAAGAGGGAAATCGGGGCGGTAAGCCCCGATTTTCTTGTTTTTTTAAATTTAGCGCTGTTTATGATTAATCGCTATTTATATTTTCTTTGTAGCGAACTTCTCACTTAGAACCAGTTCGAAACGGCACGAATAGCGGACGGGACTTTTCTCTGAAGCGACAAACTCGGTGATCAGGCGGTGACGGATTTCCACCGGAATGGAATTGAACAAGAAATCCTGCTGATTCCGCGGCTCGCCGGCGACATAGATTTGCGAGGTAAAGGGTGGCTGTCCATCTGCAAATACCGCTATATGGATATGCGGCGTTCGACCTGTGTAAGGTACAGGGTGGATGGTACGAAAGCGGTAGTCTCCGTTTTTATTGGTGACTGTGTGTCCGTGGCCCTGGAAACCCTGGTCCCGCTTTTCCTGGAATCGATCGGCCGGATGGAGATAGATCCCGTTAATATCGCACTGCCAGATTTCAACGCGTAGATTGGGTAAAGGTCGTCCATTGATATCCAGGATTCGGCCGCTTAAATCTGTCCAATCGCCCATAGCCTTTTTATCGCCGGTGATCGTCAGATCATTGTCATCGTCAAGCGGAATCTCAACCGGATAAAAAGGCCCGCTGGTTTGCCTGGGGGTAGCTTGCAGCAGCGTGCTCAGCCCTTGAACAGGTACCAGAGCCGTCGAGGTTAGTCCGAGTAAAAGCCGCCTTCTTTTAAGATCTGCAGACATCGAGCGATCCAAAGTCAAATCCTATCGATAAACGACTGGCAAAATAATAATTAGTTCCCCGAAACTGGTACGGTCTGAGCATATTTATCCCCTGGTATCCATTTTCACAGTGTGGGTTTTACTGAAAATTATATGTTGCAACTCAATTTGTTGTTATTGCTCGGCTTGCTACTGCTCTCGGCCTGCGGTGTGGATCAGCCGGCGGATTCGGTTAATCGCGCACCCGTTGTTCGAACCGATGATAGGCCGAATATTGTATTTATCTATACCGATGATCAGGGGTATGCCGATATCGGGGCCAATGAAGTTGTTGAAGATATTCTGACACCCAACATCGATAAGCTCGCACAAACCGGCGTGAGAATGACTAACGGCTACGTGACGGCTCCTCAATGCACACCATCCAGAGCCGCATTGATGTCCGGCCGTTACCAGCAGAAATTTGGCGTCGATGATAATCGCTTTACGCCTTTTCCCCTGGATCAAACGACCTTGGCCGAGAAGCTGTCCGACGCCGGGTACGTGACCGGCATGGTGGGTAAATGGCATTTGGAAATCAACGCGAATTCCGATCATTGGTACCGTGAAGTTTACAGACCGGGTACCGAGAACGGCTTCGATGTGTCGGAGATTCCGGAGGCGGAAAAAATCAAATACTTTCCGGAAAGCCGCGGATTCGAGGACACCTTTTTCGGTTACACCGGTAAATACCGGGCTAATTTCAATTTACAAGGCGACAGCATCAAGCTGAAAACGCTGAAAGATTCGCGTTTCAGAGTCGATGTTGCCAGCGATGCGGCCATCAGCTTTATCGACCGCCACAAAGAAAGTCCCTTTTTTTTGTACCTCGCGTACTTTGCCCCTCATGTACCTTTGGAGGCCAGTGAAAAGTACCTGGACAGATTCAAGGGTGAAATGCCCGAGCGGCGGCGATACGCCTTGGCGATGATGTCAGCGGTGGATGACGGTGTGGGCAGAATCTTGGGTGTCTTGGAGCAATACGGGATCGATGACGATACGATCGTGTTTTTTATCAGTGATAACGGTGCTCCGCTTGCGCTGAACAAAGAAGACTTTGCTCCGGTATCTGAGGGAGGCCCTTATTGGGATGGTTCACTGAACGATCCGTGGGTGGGTGAGAAGGGTATGCTGGCAGAAGGAGGTATCAGAGTGCCCTATATTGTCAGATGGAAGGGTCATCTGCCGGCCGGCCGGATTTACGACGAACCGGTGATTACCCTGGATGCAGCGACAACAGCGGCAGCGCTGGCGGGAATCGAGACATCGGATTTTGACGGTATAGATTTGATTCCCCTGCTGCGCAATACCGGTAATTATCCCGACCGGGCCTTGTACTGGCGATTTTTGCAACAGGCGGCGATCAGAAAGGGGAAGTGGAAATACCTGATAGCGGGAAATCACGGAGAATATCTGTTCGATCTTCAGTCCGAACAACACGAAAGTCGGAATTTGTTGGATGACAACCCCGATATCGCCGGCATGCTGAAACAGCAATTGGGCGAATGGGCCGAGACTCTTGAGCGGCCGGGACTGCCGAATCGCTCGCTGGGCCCTGCGGAATCGCTGTGGTATGACTTTTATCTTCCGGAATAATTGAGAACACCCCCTAGACGGCGCGCTGTTAAGTGATTAGCATCAAGTCAAATCTGTACATGAGTCAGAGACAATATCCGTGCGAATTCTGGTTATCGAAGATAACGTCAGTTTGGGGGAAAGCCTCGGCCAGTCCTTACGCGCAATGGATCACTCCGTTGATTTGATTGCCGACGGAGACATAGCCGACTCAATACTTAAAACAGAGCAATTTGATCTGGTCACACTGGATCTGAATTTACCGGGAAAAGACGGCCTGGAAATTCTCACGGCGTTTCGAACGATCAACCAGGAAACACCCGTTCTGATTCTGACCATGAGGGACAGTCTCGATGAACGCATCAAGGGGCTGGATTTGGGTGCCGACGACTATATGACCAAACCGTTTGAAATCGCTGAGTTTGAGGCCCGGATACGCTGCCTGCTGCGTCGCAAGGAAGGCTTGCTGACGAATACCATCGAGTTCGGGCCCCTGAATTTTAATACAACCGACCGTACTGTTTTACTTGAACAGCAATCCGTGGAGCTGACGCGCCGGGAACGAAGTCTGCTGGAAATTCTGCTGTCGCGGGCAGGCCGGGTGATTCCGAAAGAAAACATTCTCGAACAATTGTGTTCCTTTGATGATGATATGAGTGCTTCTGCGATAGAAACCTACGTTCATCGACTACGTAAAAAAATCAATCATCCTGAACTCTCTATAAGAACCATTCGAGGACTGGGTTACATGCTCGAACATGCATGAATTACAAACCTATTCCCTGCATCGTCGTTTACTCGGATGGTTGTTAGTTCCTTTGCTGCTGATGAGTGCTGCGATACTTTACGAGGCATACAGCAGCACCAGCCAGTCCGCCAGGGAAATCTATGACCGGCTGTTACTGGGCCTCGCGCTCAGTATTTCAGAGCATGCCGTTATCACCGAGGGGGATTTACTGTCCGAAGATATGCTGGATCTGATCACCCATTCGACTCAGGAAACTTTCTACTATAAGGTTACAGGCCCGGATAACGCATTTATTACCGGTTATGAAGGTTTACCCCCGATTCCGCCAGAGTTAGAACTCAAAGGAGGCGTTCCCTTATTTTATGATGCCGAATATGACGGTGTACCTGTCCGAATGGTTGCCTTATCAACCTATGTCGATCAATTGGATCTCAGCGGCTGGGTATTTGTGCAGGTATTGCAGACAAAAGGCGAAAGACAAGCCATGGTAAAGGAGTCGGTTTACCGCTCGGGGCTGCATCTGTCGCTCGTTCTGGCGTTAGCCGCGATTTTTGTCTGGATCGGTGTCAGTCGTGGCTTATTGCCTCTGCGAAAACTGGAGAGTGCCATTCGGCGGCGTTCGTTTCATGATCTGCGCCCGATTACCCGTACGGTACCGAATGAAATCGAACATGTGGTTCTCGCCACCAACAATCTGTTCGGTCGGCTTGAGCAACACATCGAGCGGAGTAAAACTTTCGTCGAAACAGCTTCTCATCAACTTCGTACACCCTTGGCAGCGTTGAAAACGAGAATCGAGCTGGCCAGACGAAAAGCCAGAACCGAACATGGACGCGACACCTTGAACAGGATTTATGATGAAACGGTTCGGGCGTCGCGACTGGCTGAACAACTGTTGAGCCTGGCGCGAATCGAACCCCAGGCACTGGGCGAGAAAACCGAAAAAAATATCGACATCGCCCGGCTTTGTGCGGATGTAGCAATTGACTGGGTAAACCGGGCCCTGCAAAAGGATATAGAAATTGCGTTCGAAACCAGTGACGATCAAACTCCGGTTTTAGTTGACGGAAATCGTGTATTGCTGAGTGAAATCCCTACTAACTTAATTCACAACGCGGTCAATTATTGCCGACGGGGTTCAATGATTACTATCCGTGTGGGAACGCTTGATAAGGGTCCTGCGTTTATACAAGTCGAGGACGACGGTCCCGGGATTGAGCCGAAAAACCGTAAGAATGTGTTTGAACGTTTTGTCCGGCTTAACTATAGCGACGGAAAAGGTTGCGGACTCGGTTTGCCGATCGTCAAGGAAATCGTTAAAGTGCATAACGGATCAATCCGGCTGAGTGAACCGGAAAATGGTGCGGGTTTATTGGTACACATCGAGCTACCGCGATCCGGGAGCGGCCCGAATCCGGATGGCTTTTAGCAAATGCATTACTCCCACACCGATGCTGCATTTGAAAAATGGCCCGCCCCAGAGGATTCGAACCTCTGACCTTCCCCTTAGGAGGGGGACGCTCTATCCGGCTGAGCTAGGGGCGGACTTGACCACGAGCCGATGATTTCCCCATGTTCGGTGAGACAGGGAAACTTAATTGGTCCCAGGGGTGCGCATTCTAGACTGAATTACTCTCTTCATCCAGCGTGAATTTTTTCATATTCGATCTATGCTATAGCTTTAGAGATCATCATTCCGACCTCACTCGAGACAACCCAGACAGGCATAACAATGGTACAAGCAGCGAAATTTTCCGGGTACGCAAAAGAAGAACGGCGGGGGCAGGTCAGAGTGCTGGACGCGATCGGCTTATCCGTCTGGCAGCTGGGGCAGGGAGAGCATGCTGCAAGCAACGATGCCAACACTCTCTCCGCCTCGGTGAATCGGACGATCAACAGCCGATTTCCAGGGTTGGATGAATTGCGAAGATCAAACCCTCAGGCAGCCGAGCATATTGAAGCCTTGGAGCATCAATTGGGTATAAGCGGCAAAACCATTCCCGAGCCGCAAAACACGGTAGCTGCCGAGTATCCAAACCATAAAGTCAGTTTGTCGGCCAGTGGAATCGCGTTTGGACATGACCGTTTATTGCGTCCGGGGGATCGTGTGTCACTGGGTATAACCTTGTTTCCATCGCGCACCTACCTTGCACTAACGGCGATTATTGTCAGTGTGGGTGATTCCAGTGGGCCGATCGCCGGGGGCAAGTACGCGGCCCGGGCCGTCTTTTCCGGAATCAGCGATCAGGCGAGATCAATGATTCTCGAACACATTCACTATATCGTCAGCAAAATCTAGGGCCTGTCATTGATAAAAGGCCGTATTCCCGATTTCCTGTCAATCTTTATCTTCCGGGCTATGACAAAATTCAGGCACAGAGTAAAATATTAGCTATGCTAATACGCATAGAATTCTGAATATGTCAGAGACCGGGGCCGATGTCCCCCGTACATATAATGAAAATTCTGATCTCGAATGACGATGGTTATCTTTCCGAAGGCCTGACGGCACTCGCGGACGCTTTAAGCACGGTTGCCAAGGTGTTGGTGGTTGCACCGGATCGTAATCGCAGCGCCGCCAGTCATTCACTGACGCTCAGTGTTCCTTTACGTATTCAAGAGCATGACAACGGCTTCAGATCGGTTGAGGGCACTCCCACGGATTGCGTGCATCTGGCGGTCAACGGCATGTTGGGTGATTTACCGGATATGGTGGTGAGCGGGATAAACGATGGCCCGAATATGGGTGACGATGTCTTGTATTCCGGTACCGTCGCTGCCGCAATTGAAGGCCGTTTCCTCGGGCTTCCGGCTATAGCCGTTTCGATGGGGAATCTCATGCCGAGGCATTTTTCAACCGCCGGCAAGGTCGTCTGCAAACTGGTAAGCCATCTCAGAGAATATCCGATCGATGAAAATTCGATCCTGAATATCAATGTACCGGACTTGCCCTATGATCAGTTGAGAGGCATGCAAAGCACCCGTCTGGGAAGTCGGCATAAATCCGAGGCGGTTATAGAACAACTGGACCCGCGTGGCCGGACGGTGTACTGGCTGGGTCCGGCGGGACCGGAAGCAGACGCCGGTCCCGGGACGGATTTCCATGCAGTTAACAACGGTTTTGTGTCGGTAACACCCTTGCAAATAGATTTAACACGCCACAGTGCGATTGCGGATGTGGAAAAATGGCTTGGCCAACTATAGATTTGTTTTCTCAAGCTGAGATCGCCGGAATCGGCATGACCTCACAAAGGACACGCGACCGAATGGTACAGCGTCTTGAGCAACTGGGCGTTGAAGACAGGCAGGTGCTTGAGGTGATGGCGAGGGTTCCGCGGCATTTGTTTATGGATGAAGCGATGGCTTCGCGGGCCTACGAAGATGTAGCCTTGCCGATCGGTGAAAGCCAAACCATATCACAACCTTATATAGTGGCGAGAATGACCGAAATGCTGCTGGCGCGCAGCCCCTTGCATAAGGTGTTGGAAGTCGGTACAGGTTCCGGATATCAGGCCGCTGTACTGTCGCGCCTGGTGGATCAGGTATACACTTGCGAACGAATACAGAGCCTGTCAGGCAAAGCCAAACAGCGATTCCGGCGTCTTGGTTACAGCAATATAGAATGCCGGCATTCGGACGGTAGCTGGGGTTGGCCTGAAAAAGGACTATTCGACGGCATCATGGTCACTGCAGCCCCGGAGGTTATTCCGGATTCGCTGACAGAGCAATTGGCGGTGGGAGGGAGATTGGTTTGCCCGGTCGGTCGGCAGCACGGTGATCAAATCTTGACGGTTGTCAGTCGCACAGAAACGGAATTTTTGGTCGAAACCAAAGAATCTGTGCGATTTGTACCATTTTTAAGTGGAAAATTCTGAAAACCTGCTATTAGTTCTTATCTAAACCTTTTTTTTATCCAGGTAGAAGTGCGGCGGACGCTTTGGTGGAGTAAAAAAAGTTTTTTGGGGATACCTGAGCGATGAATTTTTTTTCTCGCCTCTATGAGATGGTCCTGCGTTGGGCTGACCATCCGAAGGCGACGCACTACCTGGCAGGTTTGAGTTTCATCGAGTCTGCTTTTGCCCCAGTCCCGCCGCCCGATGTCATGCTGATACCCATGACACTCAAGAATCCCGGCAAGGGTATGTCTTTGGCGTTCCAGACGACCTTGTTTTCGATTCTCGGCGGTCTTTTCGGCTACCTGATCGGTTATTTTGCGTTTGAATTGCTCGAACCGTTTTTACACGATTTTGGTTATTGGGAAAAATTTCAAAAGGTGGTAGAATGGTTTAAGAAGTGGGGCTTTAGTATTGTTTTTATTGCAGGTTTTTCCCCACTTCCGTATAAATTGTTTACAATTGCGGCCGGAACTTTAAAGCTTTCTCTGGTACCTTTCTTACTCGCGTCCTTTATCGGTCGGGGTTCCAGATTCTTCCTGGTAGCAATTTTGGTAATGAAGTTCGGTCCACGGGTAGAGCCTGTTATTAGAAAATATGTTGAATGGCTCGGATGGGGCTCGGTGGTGATACTTGCGGTGGCTATTTACTGGGTTCGCGGAGGATAAATGTCGACTTGCCGCATTCGCGCAGTGGCGATTCTGCTTGGAGTTCTTTCGGTGTCGTGTGCCGGACAATTACCGGTAAAGTCACCCAATATTGCCTTGGATAAGTATATAGTGCGCCCTGGTGATACAGTTGAGTTGGTCGCTTACCGTTATCGCATGCATCCCGATGAATTGAGAGCGATTAATAATCTGTCCGGCGGCAGTCTGTTATCTCCAGGGTTGCGTTTGTCGATTTCAAGACCTGCAAAAATAAAGAGAAAAACTGTTGCCAAGCGTGCGAATCCGATTATAGTACCAAAACCCGTCATTGAACGAGCCACGCAGGCAGTACAGCCTATTGTATTACCGTCCGGTTCCAGAGTTGCTAAAAAAGAAGAGATTATCGAAACCGTAGAATTCGAGCCGAAAAGGAAAAAGAAGCACGTTCCTTCACCCAACACGCGGCAGTATCATGCGTCCGTGAACGGGTGGGTCTGGCCGACCAGCGGTTCAGTTGCCCGTAGCTTTCAACCCAATGTCGTGAATCGGCAGGGATTGGATATTACTGCACGAGCAGGCGAAGAAGTGGTTGCCGCAGCTGACGGAACCGTTGTATACAGCGGCCAGGATTTGGCGAGTCACGGCAAGCTCGTAATCCTGCGGCATAATGACAATGTTCTTTCCGCCTACTCGCTGGCGAAGGAACTGTTTGTTCAGGAGGATGAGCTCGTCAGGGCAGGTGACGCAATTGCAAGTTTGGATGACAGGGACAACCAGAGTTCCATTTTGCATTTTGAGATTCGCAAAAACGGAAAACCGGTGAACCCGCTCAACTATTTGCCAAAACGTTGACATGACGACTTGATTTTGGCGCAAATATTGCTTGATTAAGATGAATATTACACTAAAATGACAATATTTTGTCTGTGTGCGGCGAGCAGACGAGAGTTAACCCGAATACTACAACCAGGGTGAAGGCGGCAAAGAAAATTGATTTCAAAAAGGTTTTGTCCCATTGCGATGTGTTCCGCTCGTGGGTCACGTATATCGCAAAACGATGAAACCCTTATGGAATCGAGGATCGAGAAGACTTTCTCTGCCAGTGAAGTGTCCAGGTGACTTAATAGCTCTGCCGAATCGGAGAATAAGCATGGCATCAAGTAAAAAAACAGAGCACAAGGGTTTGGATTCAGCGATGAATGATTTTGAAGAAAGTGACGGCGTGGTTACTAACGGTAGAGCAGTCCCGGCTGCTGCGGAAAATTCCGAAAATCTCATTCCCAGCAGTAAACTGAAGGTCCGCGAAGCTACCCGCAAGGACATGGACGCTACGCGTCTGTATTTAAAAGAAATCGAGTTTTCTCCGCTGCTGACCGCTGATGAGGAAAAGATGTATTCACGTCAGGCACAGGCCGGGTGCGAGGCATCACGGAAAAAAATGATTGAATGCAATCTGCGACTGGTCGTCAAAATTGCACGCCGCTATATGAATCGCGGGCTTGCCTTATTGGATCTTATAGAAGAAGGCAATCTTGGCTTGATTCATTCGGTTGAAAAATTCGATCCCGAACGGGGTTTTCGATTTTCAACTTACGCAACCTGGTGGATCCGTCAAACCATTGAACGCGCTTTGATGAATCAGACACGAACCATCCGGTTGCCGATTCACATCGTGAAGGAGATGAATGTATACATCAAGGCTGAGCGGCGATTGCAGCAAACGCTTGACAGAGATCCCTCACCTGAAGACATTGCACAATTGGTCGATCGCCCCGTGGCGGATGTCAAACGATTACTGGGGCTTAGAGATCGCGTCAGCTCGGTCGATGTTGCTATCGGCAAGGATGGAGAAAGACCATTACTCGACATCATTCAGGACGAGAATAATCCCGACCCTTCAAATATTCTGCAGGACCAAAGGGTTAACTCTCATATCAATGACTGGTTGGCCAAGCTTGAATCCAAACAGCGCGAAGTACTGGTGCGCCGGTTCGGATTACACGGACACGATAAATCCACACTCGAGGAAGTGGGGCGGGAATTGGGTGTTACACGTGAGCGTGTGCGGCAGATTCAAATGGAGGCACTTAAGCGACTGCGTCGCATTTTGGAGAGCAGCGGCTATTCAGCCGACAATCTGTTTCTTGCCTGACCACCGCTTTCTTTAGAGCTTTTCGATAAGCATCAACGCCGCCGCCACCCGGCGGCGTTCGCTTACCAGTACGTTGTAAGTTCTGCAGGCTGCACTGGTATCCATAGTTTCCAATACAGCTCCGAATTTGTGTAAAGTCGCGATCAGGTCCGGGGGAGGGAAGATCAAGCTGCTTCCGGTTCCAAGAATGAGTATTTCGGGTTGCTTTGTCAAAATCTGTTGAAAGCTTTCCACACTTAGCTCAGCGGGGTTATTCTCATTCCAGTTTTCAAAAATCCCGTCTTGATACAGACACAATCCGGTATTGAAACGGACTCGGTTGATTTCGAAAAATCCGGGACCATAGTTTGTCACGAGTTTGGCGTTGTCCGCCGATTCGAGCGTAAATTTCATCAGTGGTTGTCCGCAAGTATCTGCCAATAAAGAGCGTGTGACGTTATACTACACCGCTTTGGCATAATCCACTTTGCAAATACCGGTTATTTCCGGTGTGAAGTGGTGTGCTGGAATCTCAGGAAGTCGCTGAACCGGGGCTTGCTCAGCGGTTTCTTGAGTCCATCGTTTATTTTTTGGAGTGTAATCACTTGAGCGGGATAAAAGTTGGCTTATTGGGCCTAGGCGTCGTCGGACAGGGTACTGCCAGTGTGTTAAAACGCAACGCGCAGGAAATCAGCCGCCGGGCGGGTGTCGAGATAACGGTGAAAAGCGCTGCGATCCGCGATCTGGAAAAGGCCCGGGCGCTCGGCATGGATGATATCAGTCTGACTACCGATCCGGAGTCAATTGTCAATGACCCGGAAATCGCCATAGTGGTTGAACTGATGGGGGGAATAGAACCGGCGCGCGCCTTGGTTTTGCAGGCGATTGAAAACGGGAAATATATCGTCACTGCAAACAAGTCATTGATTGCACTGCACGGGAACGAAATTTTTGAGGCAGCCCATGACAAAGGAGTGATGGTTGCCTTTGAAGCAGCTGTGGCCGGGGGTATACCTATTATCAAAGCAATCCGGGAAGGGCTTTCAGCCAATCAGATCGAATGGCTGGCGGGTATTATCAACGGAACCGGGAATTTTATTCTTACCGAAATGCGTGAAAAAGGGCGGGATTTTGAGGATGTGCTTAAGGAGGCACAGCAATTGGGCTATGCCGAAGCAGATCCGACTTTTGATGTAGAGGGCATAGACGCCGCGCATAAATTGACAATTCTGGCTTCGCTGGCTTTCGGCATCCCCCTGCAGTTCGACGCCGTCTATGTGGAGGGAATTTCCCGAATATCCACGGAAGACGTGACATATGCCGAGGAACTGGGTTACAGGATAAAACATCTGGGTATAGCACGGAAAACGCCTCAGGGCTTGGAAATGCGTGTTCATCCGACGCTTATACCCAAACGCCGCCTGATTGCCAATGTTAACGGTGTGATGAATGCCGTAGTGGTCCGGGGGGATGCCGTTGGAACTACCTTGTATTATGGTCAGGGAGCCGGGTCTGAGCCCACAGCGTCGGCTGTGGTAGCGGATGTTATCGATGTCGCACGAACCATGACGGCAGATCCAGAAAACCGGGTACCGCATTTGGCGTTTCAACCGGATGCCTTGTCTGATTTAAAACCTATAAAAAAAGAGGATTTCGAGTCTGCATACTATTTACGGATGGAAGCACAGGATGAGCCGGGTGTCATGGCCGAGGTCACCCGCGTACTGGGAGATCTGGGTATCAGCATTGAAGCTATTTTGCAAAAAGAACCGGCTGAGGGATCGACCGTTGTTCCTGTTATTCTCCTTACCCGGCAGGTCAGGGAAGGCTTGATCAATATCGGTATTGAGAAAATACAGGCACTGAAATCCGTCACTCAGCCAATCAGCCGTATTCGGGTTGAGATGTTGTGCTGATCGGATGCGGGACTGATCGGCTGCGGGGATTTACATCGACTCGATAAGCAGTTTGATGCCCGTGGGTTTCAGATGGGATATTTCCTCATCCAGTTCCATCGCAGTAAGCGGATGATCTTCCATCCATTGCTGCGGAATTTCGATGTGCAATTCCGATTTCTTGACTGATAATTTAATCCTGGGCAATTGATAGGTATAGCGATCCCGGTGAAACAATACGGCAATTCGTAATAGTGCAAGCAGGCGTAGAAGGGATTGAGATTTGGCCTTGCCGAGTTCTTTAAACGGTGTGACGCTCAGTTTTCGCCGGTGAAAACGTACCAATAGTGCCAGTTCGTTCTGTTCAGCTCTCGAAAAACCCAGCATATCCGAGTTTCCCAAAATATATGCTCCATGCTTATGGTATTGCTGATGCGCCAGTGAAAGACCGATCTCATGTAGCTGGCTGGCTCTGATCAAGGCATTCAAATCATTTTCCGGGTCGAGATTCCAGGTATTTTTCACCGCGCTAAAAAGTTTTTCCGCTGTGTTGCTTACCCGATTGGATTGGGTTTCATCGGCCCGGTAGCGCTGTAATAAGTCCCGAATGGTTTGATCCTGAACATTGTCATGTTCAGCCTTGCCGATCATATCGTAGATCACGCCTTCCCGCAGAGCGACTTGTGAAACCCGGATCTGATCAATATTCAAAGAATGCATGACGCCGTACAGAACAGCAATGCCGCCCACTATGACCTTACTGCGACTTGCATTGATACTGGATAAATTGAGTGCCTCGAACCGCTTAGCCTCTATCATCAATTCACAAAATTTCTTCAATCCCTCCCGGGTTATATGTTCTTCGCAGAGTTTTGATTCAACCAGTGCTTTTTCCGTGGCCTTAATGGTACCGGAACAGCCGATCACTTCATCCCACTGCTCCTCCTTGTAGGCTTTGACAATCGGCTGCAGTTCCAACTCGGCGTGCAGTATTGCCGAACTCATGGAAGATTCCGTAATTTTGCCTGACCCAAAATAGTGGTTGCTGAAACTGACACAGCCCATATTGGTACTTTCCATGATTTTTGGCCGATAAGCTGTTCCGATGATCAGCTCGGTGCTCCCTCCGCCTATATCTATGACCAGTCTTTTGGTTTCGGGGTTGGGCAGACCATGGGCAACAGCGGAATAGATCAAGCGCGCTTCTTCGCGGCCGGATATGATTTCTATATCCTTCTTCAGCAGTTCCCGCACTTCCTTGTTGAAAGCTGAGGAATTGTTTGCCCTGCGCAAGGTGTTGGTACCGACGATCCGGATTTGTTCTCGCGGGATCCCGCGCAGCCTTTGCTCAAACTGACTGAGGCAGGCTATGGCTCTTTCCCAGGTTTCCGCTTTGATATTCTTATCCTTATCCAGGCCGGAACCCATTCGGACAGATTCACGCAGACGGTCTATCATATGCAAGGACTGACCCTCCACGCTGGCTATAACCATGTGAAAGCTGTTTGATCCGAGATCTATGGCCGCAAAACTCTGCTGTCTGCCGTTCTCGCTACTTGCCATTACCAGTTACCTTGCTTGGATTAGTGTTTTATCGACCGAGAGTGACGCGCGGATGACCTGCATAGTCGTATCGGGTTTCAATATTTTCATAACCCTGATCGCGGAATATGTCACGCACCTGCGAGGCCTGATTGAAGCCATGTTCAAGCAGCAGCGGCGCACGTGCCCTTAGCCACTGCCTTGCTGACGGAACGATCCTTTTAATGTCCTCAAGACCGTCGGCACCACTGACGAGCGCTGATTTGGGTTCATAGCGTAAGCCCGCGTCATCGAGATGTATATCGTCCTCGGCGATATAAGGGGGATTGCTCAGGATCAGATCGAATCTGGATAGTGGCACTGAGTCGAACCAGTCGGATCTGATAAACCGAATATTGTTGAATCGCTCTTTGCCGCAGTTCTCAGTTGCAATTTTCAGTGCGCGAGGGTTGTTATCGACGGCGATGATGTCCAAATCGGGACGCTCGCTGGCAATTGCCAAAGCGATTGCGCCGCTGCCGGTTCCCAGGTCGAGTAGGCTGCCGGCCCGGGTTTCGGAAAGCAGCTCAAGTGCGGTTTCAACCAATACTTCGGTATCCGCTCGTGGAATCAAGGTGTCCGGCGTTACCTTTAGATTCAAGGACCAGAATTCCCGAGCTTCGGTTATATAAGCGAGCGGTTCGCCTTTTTGCCGTCGCTCAAGCAATTCCCGGTAAAAATGGTATTGACTCGTACTGAGTGGTGTTTCCAGCCGGGCTAATAACCAACTTGCCGGCCTGTTCAACGCGTGGCACATCAGAGCTCGAGCTTCCAGGGCCGGATTATCGCAGATATCCGATAAGCGGCTCTTGCCCGAATTTACAGCCGAGCCGATCAGAGGAAGGGTTTCAGAGTCGTCTTTATTCACCCAATTCAGCCAGCAGTTCAGCCTGATGTTCGGCAATTAAAGGATCTATGACCTGATTGAGTTCACCCGCCATAATCTCCTCCAGTTTATACAATGTCAGGCTCACCCGGTGATCGGTAACCCGCCCTTGCGGAAAATTGTAAGTCCGAATGCGCTCAGAGCGATCACCGCTGCCAACCTGAAGGCGGCGGGATTCGGTTTGCTCCGCTTGCTGCCGGTTCACTTCTTCATCCATCAGCCTGGCTTGTAATAATGACATGGCTTTTGCGCGGTTTTTGTGCTGGGAGCGCTCTTCCTGGCATTCGACCACTATACCGGTTGGAAGGTGAGTTAACCGAATTGCAGAATCGGTTTTATTGACGTGTTGACCGCCTGCGCCCGAGGCCCTGAAAGTGTCCACCCGCAAATCGGCAGGGTTAATGTCCACTTCCTGGACTTCGGCCACTTCAGGCAGGATTGCCACGGTAGCGGCAGAGGTGTGTACACGGCCCTGAGACTCGGTTTCTGGAACACGCTGTACTCTATGTGCGCCCGATTCGAATTTAAGCTGAGAAAAAACGCCGTTGCCGATCAGACGCGCAACGACTTCCTTGTAGCCTCCATGCTCACCAAGGCGTTCGTTCAGCAATTCGCACTGCCAGCCTTTTGATTCTGCAAAACGCATATACATTTTCAACAGATCACCGGCAAAAATGGCAGCCTCATCACCTCCGGTACCCGCACGAATTTCGAGAAAGACGTTATTTCCGTCACGTGGATCCCGAGGGAGTAATAATGTTTTGAGCTCTGTTTCCAACGCTTTCAGAGACATCTGCGCTTCGTCGATTTCCTCTTGCGCCATTTCCCGTATGCCGGGGTCGGAGTCTACTATCATTTCCCTGGCCGACTCAAGATCTTCCATTGATTGATTATAGCCGGCAAAGGTTTTGACCACCGGCTCCAACGCCGCATACTCTTTTGACAGTTCGCGAAAGCGGTTTTGATCATTGATAATCTCCGCTTCTCCCAGCAATGCGGCAATTTCCTCATGACGTTCGGTTACTTGTTGCAGGCGCGCTTTGATAGACTCTTTCATGAATTTTTTTTATCCAGTCCGAACAGAACACTGGCCGATTCGATAATGTCAAGCCTGCCTTCTTCACCGGCTTCGCGCAGCCGGGAGCTCGGGGTGTGCAAAAGTTTGTTGGTAAAGCGATGTGCAAATTGCCGCAGCACGGCTTCCGGATCTTCTCCTTTGGCCAATTGTTGAGCGCTTTGTTCAAGTAATGATTGTTGTATATCACCAGCGCTTTCGCGAAAGTCCCTGATGGTGTTCATTGCGCTCATGGCTCGCAGCTTACGCATAAAGAGATCTACCTGACCCAGAATGATCTCTTCCGCTTTATCGGCGGCCTCCTGGCGTGATTTACGGCCTTCTTCAACGACATTTTGCAAATCATCTACCGTATAGAGAAACACATCATCCAGCTCTGCAACTTGCGGTTCTATATCCCTGGGAACTGCAATATCGACCATGAACATAGGCTGATGTTTACGGATTTTCAAAGCCTGTTCGACGGCTCCTTTGCCAAGTATGGGCAGTTGGGATGCTGTTGAGGCAATGACTATATCCGCTTCGGCGAGGACTTTCGGAATATCGCGTATTTCGATTGCCCGGGCGGAATATTCTTCACACAAAAGCTGAGCTCTTTCCAGGGTACGGTTGGCAATGATCATCGCGCCGATATCGCTGGAGTACAAGTGGCGCGCAGCAAGCTCTATGGTTTCCCCTGCTCCGATCAACAGCGCGGCCTGGTTACTTAAATCACCGAAGATTTGTTTTGCAAGACTGACGGCGGCAAATGCAACCGATACCGGACTGCTGCCGATGGCAGTATCGGTCCGAATCTGTTTGGCGACGCTGAATGCATGTTGAAACAGCTGTGTCAGTTGTTTTCCGACCGCGCCGTTTTCAGCGGCCAGCTGGAAGGCCTGTTTGATTTGACCCAGTATCTGGGGTTCACCTAACACCATGGAATCCAGACCGCTGCACACGCGCAGCAGGTGTTGCACGGCATTTTGGTCAAAGTGCTTGAACAGATAGGGCGAAAACTGCTCGGGATCGGCCTGCAGGTGACGGTGCAGCCACTGTATGATCGGTTGAATCGAATCCGTATCCAGACCGCAGTAAATTTCAGTGCGATTGCAGGTCGACACTATGGTCGCTTCGTTTACCCCTTGAATATTTTTGAGTTCGCGCAAAGACTTGCCCAGTTCCTCGGCTGAGAAACTGACTTGCTCTCGGATATCAACCGGAGCGGTTTTATGATTTAAACCCAAGGCTAGGAGTGACATTGCGCGGGATTGTAGCAAAATTCGCGGATAAAACCTTCAGGGTGTTTCATAGTGATTTCATACATTCCGCACTATACTCCAAGCCGCTCGGCGTGTGCTTCAACAATCCTTCAACGGCAGGTCGTTTAGGCTCTTAGACTGGCACTTAAGCGAAACAGTCCGGTGTGTCGTTCTGAATAATTCTAGTGAACTTGGGGAAAATGTCATTTCCGCCAACCCCTGTTCGCCTTGTCGGAGGTGGGGAATCTCCAAACCTTTGATTAGCAAGTCCATAATATCTGTCCACGATCAACTTTGGAGTAAGAAAGGATCTGACGTTATAAAATCTAACTTCCGACTGGCTTAACTGCCTGATTTTGTTAAACTCTGTGCCAAAAGCAGAGATTTGGAGCGAATTCTGCGTGATAGCGGTTGTCTACAACTCTATCGCACATTGTGAGCTATTAAGTACCCTGGGAGAGTGTACGGATGTATGATGTGTTCTGTACCTAGTGCTTGGGCGATTGGCGTCGGCATAGAGTCATTGAAGCATGTTGCCGATTGCGCGAGCCTTGCACTTCAATCGCAAACCTATTTGATTGACCGGACAATAATGTTGGACAAATTGAGCGAAAAATTTGCACCCATAGTGTTGGCAACCGGCCTGAGCGTTTTGACCGCTTGCTCAACCAGCGATCGGATCCCCACGGGAGCCACACAAGACGAAGCAAATGCTCAGTCGGTATCACCCCGTGAACAGGTTTTATACGAAATACTGGCCGCCGAGCTGGCCGGGCGTCGCGGGATGCTGGATATCGCCTCGCAGAACTATCTTAGCGCTTCGCGGAAAACCCGTGATCCACGGGTGGCGGAAAGAGCGACAAAACTGGCAATTTTCGGCCGGGACTGGAAAAATGCCGAACTGGCCGCATCACGCTGGTCTGAGCTTTCGCCGGAGAACCTTGAGCCTTACCAGATTCTGGCTCAGATTCACCTTAATCAGGGAGACGTGGACGGTGCTGTCGAGGCCTTTCAGGGACTGATTTCTCACTCGCCCAGCCCCGAAACCGGTATTCAAACGACGGTATCAACCCTGTTGCACGATGCCAACCATCGAGCGGCATTATCCGTAATACGGAATCTTTCCGAAACTTATCGCGATAATGCAATGATGGAGTTCGGAAGAGCCAGACTCCTGCTTTCCAGCAATGAGAAGCAAACCGCCTTAACCGCGATCGATCGTTCACTTGAGCTCAATCCTGATTCCAACGATGCCATTTTGCTCAAGGGTCAGATTCTTACAGAGCTCGGAAAAGCCAATGAAGGATACGATTATATTCGCGGTCGTCTGAATGAGGATAGGGACGGTTTGGTCATACGTCTGGGGCTCGCCAGAATGCTAGTTGAAGCCGGATTGTATGACGACGCCAGTGAAGAGTTTGAGGTGATCGCCGAACAGGCTCCGGATAATGCAAATGCGATGTTTTCGCTTGGCCTGCTGGCCTTGGAATCAAGGCGAAATATCGCTGCCGAGAAATATCTTGAGCGCGTATTGGAACTGGGTCAATACGAATCGGATTCCAACTATTATCTTGGCCGTATTGCCGATAACCGGCAGGAATATGAGAAGGCGCTGGTCCACTACAATCTCGTTGAAGACGGAGATAGCGTCATCGACGCGCAGATCCGGTCAGCGGAAATCTACGCCATTATCGGGCAACTTGACCGCGCCCGGGAGCAGCTAACGCGACTGAAACTGATCAATACGGATTCACGATTGCAAATCCGCCTGATCTTATCCGAAGGGCGCATGTTAAGAGATGCCGGTGAATACCCAGAATCGCTGGAAGTCTTCGAAGAAGGGCTTGAAAACTTTCCGGAAAATGTGGAACTGCTTTATGCGCATGCTCTAACGGCTGAACATTTAGACCTGGATGAAGAATTCGAAAGCGATCTGAGAAAAGTCATAGAGATCGAGCCGGATAACGCGCATGCACTAAATGCATTGGGTTATTTTCTGGTTGACCGAGGTAAAAGACTGAACGAGGCCGAAAAATATCTGAATAAGGCCATCAGCCTTCTACCCGACGATCCGGCGATCATCGATAGTCTGGGTTGGTTGAATTATCGTAAAGGAAATTACGCCGAGGCTATAGTGTTGCTGCGCAAAGCGTTTGCCAAACTCGTCGACCCGGAAATCGCCGCTCATCTGGGCGAAGTTCTGTGGGTAACCGGAGATGAGAAATCAGCAACTGAAATCTGGAAAAAGGGCCTTGAAAAAAAACCGGATGACGGTTTGCTGAAGGATGTGATGGAGCGCTACATTCAGTGAGAAATACACTTGCTGTATCGATTGTCGTTTTATTTCTCACTGCCTGCAGCGCGTTTAACCCCAATATCAAAGACAGCGTGCCCGAGGACGATTTATCGCTTGAACAACGGCAGGAGAAACTCAGACAAATCAGCGATTGGGGCTTGCGCGGGAGGCTATCCTTCCGCTCCGGCGGTGACGGAACCAATGCATCCGTTATCTGGGATCAACAGGGAGACAATATCGAAGTCAAGCTGTTTGGTGCTTTCGGAGCCGGAGCCGTTAGGATAATGCAAAAAAACAATGAAGCGGCACTGTACCGCAGCGGGGAAAAACCGGTTTTCGGATTGAACGCGGAAGAGTTACTGCTCTGGGAAACGGGATTGAGAATTCCCTTGAAAAGTCTCAGTAGTTGGTTGAGAGGCCTGCCCGGGAACGGTACGGATACGGCCTACGACAGCTATGGCCGTCTGCGATCGCTACATTACGTTGATGAATTCGACACACCCTGGGCGGCGACGTTTGAGCGTTATCGTGATGTAGATGGATATCAGTTACCGGTACGCATGCGCGTTGAAAGTCCGACCGTCGTCATTCAACTGGTGGCTGAGCAATGGGATGCCGAATCGCAAAGGGAAACTGATTCACAAAGGCTGCATATCCCGGGCGCATCGTCCTGAATCCAATGAATCTGCCTGATCAGGCTTGGCTTTCTCCCGCCAAACTCAATCTGTTTCTGCATATTACCGGCCGGCGCGAGGACGGATACCATCTCTTACAGACTGTATTCCAGTTTCTAAACTATTCAGATGAGCTTTTTTTCGAACGGCGGGATGATGAAAGAATAGCTCTGTATACCGATTTAGAAGGTGTCAGTCGCAGCGAAAACCTGGTGGTAAAAGCTGCACAGCAGTTACAAAAGAGGTTACCGCAGCCTCAGGGTATTTCGATACGGATAAACAAACGCATACCCATGGGAGGAGGATTGGGCGGCGGGAGTTCAAATGCAGCAACCACGCTTTATGCCTTGAATCGGATATGGCGGGCGGGTCTTGAACCCGGTCAACTGGCAGAACTTGGCTTGACTCTGGGTGCCGACGTACCGGTTTTTTTGTACGGGCACGCAGCCTTCGCCGAAGGCGTCGGGGAAATATTGCGAAAGATTGAACCACCAGAGCACTGGTATGTGGTGATTTCCCCGGGTGTAGCCGTTTCCACGGAGGAGATTTTCTCGCATCCGCAATTGACACGGCGTAGTCCAGGTATCAAAATACGCGACTTTCTCGCAGGGCAAAAAACTGAAAACGTTTGCCAGGATGTGGTCTCGGAATTGTATCCCGAGGTTGCCAAGGCTCTGGAATTCTTGGATACTACAGCCCCATCCGTCAAGGCACGTATGACAGGAACCGGCAGCTGCGTCTTTGCCCCTTATAAAGACCGGAAGACTGCTGAAAAGGCCATAGAAAATATGCCGCTACACTGGCATGGGTTTGTGGCGAAATCCAGTAACAGATCAGCGCTATATAAGCCTTGAACACGAAATTTTCAATTGGGCCGTCGCCAAGCGGTAAGGCACTGGGTTTTGATCCCAGCATTCGTAGGTTCGAATCCTACCGGCCCAGCCATTTTTTCCAGACCGTTCCGTGGTATCTGCAATATCCATCCAACCTTCACCCAACCGCTCGAAAACAGTCGGGATAAGTTTGTGACAGAAAAAAATCTCAAAATTTTTACCGGTAACGCCAATCCGCGTCTTGCCGAGAGAATAGCGGAACACCTGCACATTCCACTGGGCAAGGCCGCCGTGGGCCGCTTTAGTGATGGGGAAATAGCGGTAGAAATACTGGAAAATGTCCGCGGCTGCGATGCCTTTGTTTTGCAGTCAACCTGTGCACCGACAAATAACAATTTAATGGAGCTGTTAATCATGTCGGATGCGCTCAACCGGGCGTCCGTGGGCAAAATCACGGCGGTTATACCTTATTACGGCTATGCCAGGCAGGATCGGCGGGTCAGATCTGCCCGCGTACCTATAACCGCCAAGTTGATCGCGAACATGCTGCATGTGGCCGGTGTCTCCAGAGTCTTGACGGTCGACGTTCATGCCGATCAAATTCAGGGATTTTTCGATATTCCCGTGGACAATGTCTACGCCTCGCCACTTTTACTGGGCGATATCTGGCGCCAGAAATACCCAAACCTTATCGTAGTTTCACCCGATGTCGGCGGGGTTGTGCGTGCCCGGGCGATGGCGAAGCAGCTGGACGACTCAGATCTGGCCATTATTGACAAACGGCGACCGGAAGCGAATAAATCTGAGGTCATGCATATAATCGGAGATGTGAAAGGAAAAACCTGTGTCATTATCGACGATATGGTCGACACTGCTGGGACTCTATGTAAAGCTGCCGAGGCGCTTAAGGAACACGGCGCGCAAAAAGTGGTGGCCTATGCCACGCATCCGGTACTGTCCGGACCGGCGATGGATAACCTCAAACAGTCGCAAATTGATGAATTGGTGGTCACCGATACAATTCCACTGACTGATGAGGCAGAAAAATCCGGGAAAGTCAGGCAGCTATCAGTCGCGGGCATGCTGGCGGAAACCATACGGCGCATTCAGGTCAATGAATCGGTCAGCTCGATTTATATGGATTAGAAACCGCCTTCACTCATCTTATATTCCCCTATTGGTAAAAATGCGGCTTAGTCTGCTATAATCGCCCGGTTTTACAGGCCTACTTGGTCGCGAGCGGGGTCTGGGCTGCAACACCATGGGGGTGGCTGTGGCTTTTTGATGTTGGAGTTTAAAAATGAGTTCAATTACATTGAACGTAAATGTGCGCAGTGAATTCGGAAAGGGTGCGAGCCGCCGCCTGCGCCGCGAGGATTTGGTTCCCGCTATCATTTACGGCGGGGGAGCGGATCCCATACCGGTGACGCTTGAGCAGCGAGTGATCAAGAAATATCTCAATAACGATGCGTTCTATTCGGGTATTCTCAATCTGGAGGTTGAAGGTAAAAGAGAGAAAGCCATTCTGCGCGATCTTCAACACCATCCCTATAAAGCGATTATCATGCACATGGATTTTCAGCGTGTCAGGTCGGATCAGGAAATTCACGTCCACGTGCCACTGCACTTTATCGGCGAGGATGTCTGTGTAGGTGTAAAGGCCGGCGGTGCTATCAGCAAGATCGATGTGGAAATCGAAGTCTCCTGCCTGCCCGCCGATTTGCCGGAATTTATTGAAGTCGACGTATCAAATCTTGAACTCGGCAGTTCCATACATTTGTCGGAAGTAGAATTACCCGAAAATGTACGCAGTATTGCATTATCTCACGGTGAAGATCACGATCGTGCAATTGTGTCCGTGCATGCAACCCGTGCTGCGGTCGATGAAGATTTGGAGGAAGATCTGGATGTCGAAGCAGAAGGCGAAGAGGACGAAGGAGAGCAATCCTGATATTGCATTAACGGCGTGGTTTTCAGATGGACACCGGTAATACGCGATTCGATTTGCTGGTCGGTCTGGGAAACCCTGGTACCAAGTACGAAGAAACCCGCCATAACGCGGGTTTCTGGTTTTTAGATCGCTTGGCAGATCGATACAGTGCAACCTTCAAAGCGGATAAACGCTTTTTCGGAGAAATCGCTAAGGTAAGGATTTCGGGCATGGATATCATTTTACTCAAACCTGCAACCTTTATGAATCTCAGCGGTCAATCCATTGCAGCCGCCGCCAGGTATTTTAAAATCGATCCCTCGAATGTACTCATCGTGCATGATGAAATCGATTTACCTCCCGGAACCATTCGAGTCAAACAGGGTGGGGGACATGGTGGTCATAATGGCCTGCGTGACACGATTGCAAAATTCGGAAAGAACTTCTGGCGGGTAAGGCTCGGTGTAGGCCACCCCGGGCATAAAGATGCGGTAGTCGCCTATGTGCTCAAGCGGGCAAGCAAAGAAGAACAACAACTGATCGACGATGCGATCGACGACGGTATCCGGGAGGTGGAGAATCTACTGGTTGAAAACTTGGATAAAGCGATTCAGTTTCTGCATTCCAGAAAATCCTGAATCCGTGTTTCGTAAAAAGCGAACGTTGAGCAATAAATCAAGAGTGAATTATGGGATTTAGATGCGGCATAGTCGGCTTGCCCAATGTGGGTAAATCGACTTTATTTAATGCGTTGACTCAGGCGGAGATTGCGGCCGAGAATTATCCCTTCTGCACCATCGAACCGAATGTCGGCATAGTTCCCGTTCCGGATGATCGAATTGAACAGTTGGCGGCCATAGTGCTACCCGGGCGGACTTTGCCAACGACAATGGAATTTGTCGATATTGCAGGTCTGGTAGAAGGAGCCGCAAAAGGGGAAGGGCTCGGGAACAAATTTCTCGCCAATATTCGCGAAACCGACGCCATCGCTCATGTGGTCCGCTGTTTTCACAATGATGATGTTGTGCATGTGGCGGGTAAAGTCGAACCATTGGAAGATGTCGAAGTCATCAATACCGAACTACTTCTGGCCGATATGGAGACGGCGGAAAAAGCGCTGCACCGGGTCTCCAAAAACGCCAAATCCGGCAACAAAGAAGCCATCGCGGAAAAAAACTTTCTCGAAGAGCTTGTAAAATGGCTGGACGAAGGTAAAAGTGTTTTTCAGCTAGAGGTGAGTGAAAAACAAAAAGCCTGGATTACGCAATTGCATTTGTTGACCGCCAAACCCACAATGTATATCGCCAATGTTGATGAAGATGGGTTCGAAGAAAATGAACTGCTGATATCACTGGAAGACTACGCGAACAAACAGGGCGCCATAGTAGTACCCGTCTGCGCGGCCATGGAAGCGGAAATCGCTTTGCTGGACGACGATGAGAAGATGGAATTCCTGGCAGAAATGGGTCTGGATGAACCCGGCTTGAATCGGGTCATTCGGGCCGGGTACACACTGCTGGGATTGCAGACTTTCTTTACCGCCGGTGTCAAAGAAGTTCGCGCCTGGACCGTAAAACAGGGTGCTACAGCGCCACAGGGAGCGGGGAAAATCCACACCGATTTCGAAAAGGGATTTATCCGTGCGGAAGTTGTCGCCTATGAAGATTTTATTCTATACCAGGGAGAACAGGGTGCGAAAGACGCCGGAAAATGGCGCCTGGAAGGCAAAGACTATTTGCTCAGTGAAGGTGATATCGTGCATTTTCGCTTCAATGTATAATCTGCATACACAAACGCTTGACAGTTCGACCGCAAGCGGGGAAAATCCTCCGCTTCCATCAACATGGCTATGTAGCTCAGTTGGTTAGAGCACAGCACTCATAATGCTGGAGTCGGTGGTTCGAATCCACCCATAGCCACCAGAAATCAATGACTTAGGGCCTGTAAACACTAAGAGAAACATGCCAGTTGCGTCTGAACGGCTGATTCCATTAGTGTTTACAGGTCCTAAGAAATTAGCTGAACTTTTTACCGCATACCTCAAAAAGATAAGTTTATAACCGAAAGTTCTTCTATTAATTTTGATCCTTCGGCGGCAACCTTATTCGTGCCGGAACAATGAACGATCAAATATCCTCATCGGGCCGCTGTATATAAAATCCGCAAATTTCCAGCATACATAATTTGTGGACACGTTTGCACTATTGGCTTCTGATGAATTTTCAGGTATTTTTATTAATACAACTTAGAGGCTGTCGTCAGGAGTATGCTTGCCGCGGCAGCGGCAAGCATACTCCTGACGACAGCCTCTAGTTATCGCTGACTATTTTAGTCGTGTAAGTTCCTGCGCCTGACCACTATCAGAAACAATGACCAGTCGATCCGAATCCGCTTCGTAAACATTGAGTGTAGCATTTGCATTCTTAAGCATTATTCCTTTAAAAAGCTTTACAAAACTCCCCAGAGCGCTACCCGATTTTTCCTTTACGTCGGTTGCTTCTTGCATGATCAAGTCGCCTTTTATTGTCCAGTTTCCACTAACTTCCATTTCCATCATCCCCATACCGCCAGCATCAAACATGCTTTCTACGATTACACTGCCATCCTCGAAATAACGAACAACCGGATTGCCGGCAGTTTCCTCGCCTTTTATCGGATTGAGAATGTGGGCCGACCATTGACCTACAATCATGTCTTTATTGATGTTACCAACCCGGTCAGCTCCTCCGTAGGGATCCCGTTTCGGTTCGCTGCTTGATGCGCAGGCGGCGAGGCCGGTAGAGATAACGAATGCGATAAACAATGATTTTCCAGTACTCATTTTTTCTCCATTCAGAATAATCATTCAAGCTGTCAATAAAGAGTCTTATCCAATTCGGAAGAAATTGGAACTAGCCGAAATAGTTAGAATCATCACAGCGATTTCAAGTCCGGTACTGGAAGGTCGGGCATTTGTTTCAGGAGTCCTCGGCAACCGATTCCAAATTCCCAAAGCCTATCAATATTCTCTCGGTATTCTGCCCCTTAATGGGTTAGAATCGGCATTGGCGGCTCCCTAACTTTTTCTATAACTAATTGATTAGTAAAAATATTTGCATGCCATATTAATCGTTTCTGCACAGTTGCATACCAGAGATTCGAATCATGCGGAAAAATTATCCGATTATTGGTTGGAGAGAATGGCTGGCCTTACCCGAGCTGGGACTGGAAAAGATCAAGGCTAAGGTGGATACCGGAGCGCGCACATCCGCCTTGCATGCTTTTTTTGTCCGCCCCTATACAGATCAAGGCACCGAGTGGGTAAGATTCGGAATGCATCCGAAACAGAATCGAACGGATCTAGTCGTCGAATGCACCTGTAAAGTGAAAGACCGCAGAATAGTATCCGACTCCGGAGGACACCGTGAGGAACGCTATATTATCGAAACCATGGTAGTGATGGGTCAGGAAAAAAAAATGATAGAAATAACTCTGACCGACCGCGATACGATGCGCTTTCGAATGTTGTTGGGCCGTACCGCCATACACGGGAGTTACCTGGTAGACCCTGAAGCATCCTATCTTCTGGGCCGATAAGCCATGTCTGTTACCGGAAGATAATATCACCAACGCTGGAACTCTTATGAAAATATGCCTCTTATCCCGAAATAAAAAACTCTATTCCACCCGCCGTCTGGTAGAAGCCGCCGAGCTGCGGGGTCACGAGGTTGCGGTGATAGACGTCTTGCGGTGTTATATGAATATCACTTCGCACAACCCGACCATTCACTACCGCGGGGAAAGACTGGACGGATTTGATGCCGTGATACCGAGAATCGGCGCTTCGGTGACATTTTACGGCACGGCCGTACTCAGACAGTTTGAGGTGATGAATGTTTTTCCCCTTAACGAATCCGTCGCCGTTACCCGGTCACGGGATAAACTCCGCTCACTGCAACTGTTGGCCAGAAAGGGAATAGGGCTACCGGTAACGGGGTTTGCCCACAATCCCGACGATGTGGATGATCTTATCTCCACCGTCGGAGGCGCTCCCATGGTCATTAAATTACTGGAAGGCACTCAAGGTATAGGGGTTGTATTGGCCGAGACCAAAAAAGCGGCACAAAGCGTCATTCAGGCTTTTATGGGCCTGAAGGCGAATATCATGGCGCAGGAATTTATCAAAGAAGCGAACGGATCCGATATACGCTGTTTTGTCATAGGAGGCAAAGTTGTCGCCTCTATGAAAAGACAGGGGCCTGAGGGTGAATTCCGGTCCAATCTGCATCGCGGCGGCAGCGCCAGCCTGGTCAGACTAACCCCGGAGGAACGCTCCACTGCTGTCCGCGCGGCACGAATTATGGGGCTTGCAGTATGTGGGGTTGACTTGCTTCGCTCCAACCATGGTCCGGTGGTCATGGAGGTCAATTCATCTCCCGGGCTCGAAGGAATAGAGGCAGCGAGCGGAAAGGACATAGCGGGCTTAATAGTGCAATATATCGAGAAACGGCTCAGTGAATTAACCCATAGCAGTACCCGTGCTCGTACCCGGGGTAAAGGTTGATCAGCGCAGATGAAACGAGAAATGGTTATTGCCGGTAACGAAATTCCGTCAGGCAGCCGAAAACTCATCGAATTGCCTTTGCCCAAACTTTACACACAGTCACCGCTGACCATGCCGGTACACGTTATCCGGGGTAAGGCCGACGGACCGCGGGTCTTTGTCTGTGCCGCAATACATGGCGATGAACTCAACGGGATCGAGATTGTCCGGCGATTGCTCAAGTCGCCCGTTCTCAAGCGATTGCGTGGAACATTGATCGCTGTGCCTATCGTTAATATTTACGGTTTGATTCAGCAATCACGGTATCTGCCGGACCGGCGCGATCTGAACCGCTCTTTTCCAGGTTCGGAGAAAGGTTCACTTGCGGCCAGGCTGGCAGAGTTGTTTATGAGTGAAATAGTGGCAAACTGCACACACGGTATAGATCTGCATACCGGGGCTATCCATCGAAAAAATCTCCCTCAGATTCGCGCCAATATCGACGATGATGAAACTGCAAGATTGGCAAATAGTTTTGGTGTTCCGGTAATCATCAATTCCACTGTCCGAGACGGCTCGCTTCGCGAGGCCGCTTCCGATCTGGGTATTCCGATGCTCTTATACGAAGCCGGAGAAGCCCTGCGATTGGATGAGGTTGCTATTCGTGCCGGTGTCACCGGTATAAACAACGTCCTCCGCGCTTTGGGCATGTTGCCGGTGAAACGATCCAAACGAAAGACGGCATGGGAACCTTTTATTGCCCGAAGCAGCAGTTGGATCAGAGCATCAGCCAGCGGACTTTTCAGAAAAGTGGCGAGTCTCGGCAGTCGGGTAGAAACCGGAGAACTCTTGGGCTTGATTGATGACCCTTTCACGGGTGCGGAAATCGAAGTCACTGCCAAATTCAGCGGCATAGTGATAGGTTGTACAGAAATTCCCATGGTGCATCAAGGAGATGCCATATTCCACATTGCGCGATTTGAAGAGATAAACGAAATAGCGGAAAGACTTGAGACGTTTCAAATCCTGCACTGTCCGGAAGAAGATCCGGCACAAAACAATGCCGGCGAAGAGCCCCCCGTTGTGTGAGATGATGAATTTGAATAAGTAAGGAATTTTACGGTGTCGGCCGATAGCGCGGACTCATTCAACGATATCCGCTAAAAATTACTGACATTTCCGTTTTCAAGCGTGAAGGGCACATCCAGAGCCTGCGGTTTGCTGAAGTAATACCCCTGTCCGTAATCAATTCCCATGTCGGCAAGGGCGTCGGCTATGCCCTTGTTTTCCACAAACTCGGCAATAATCTGCTTGTTGACCGCTTTTGCCAGTTGGCTGATTGATTTGACAGTGGCGAGATTGACAGAATCGTTAAGCATATCTTTAACGAATACGCCGTCTATTTTGATAATGTCCACATCCAGCGATTTGAGGTAGGCGAAAGATGAGAGTCCGCTGCCAAAATCGTCGAGCGCAAATCGGCAGCCTTGTGCCTTGAGCACTTTGATAAAGTTTCGTGCGTTATCGATGTCGGTAATGGCCGCAGTCTCAGTAATCTCGAAACACAGTTTCCGGGATGGAAAGCGGCTCGATTGCAGTTTCGAGATAATAAAATTCAACAGATCCTGACTGGCGATGGATTGTCCGGAGAGATTGATCGCGCAGGTTTGCAGTTTATTGAGTTCAAGCGGATGAGAACACAGCCAGTCAATGACGGCATTGACTACCCAGCGATCAAGCCTGGCTCCGAGATGATAGCGCTCGGTGATGGGTAAAAAATCGTTTGGATAAATGATTCTGTCTTCAGGCGATTTTAAACGTAGCAGTATTTCATAGTGCGAGTCAGCGGATTCATCGGTTTGCAACGGCATGATAAATTGCCTTTGCAAGATGAAGCGGTCGTTATCGATGGCGCTGTTTATTTGATTTACCCACAACATCTCATGCCGTTTGCGGGCAAGTTCCTCATCTCTGACTTCAAAGGCGTGAACTCTGTCTCTTCCGGAATCTTTGGCGACTTTACAGGCGGTGTCCGCCGCGTTGACCACATCTTCCAGCGTTAATTTTCCATCACTGTTAGTAAATTCGGTAATTCCGATGCTCGCGCTTATTCTGTAGACCTCGCCGCTCCAGTGATAGCGGACATCTATGATATCGCTGCGGATTTTATTGCAGATTTCAAGACCATGATTCAGATCGCATCCAACCAGCAAAATAGCAAACTCGTCACCGCCGAGGCGAGCGACATAATCGACTGCCCTGATACCGGACTGTAATATTCCGGCGACTTGTGCCAGCAATTCATCGCCGGCTGCATGACCGCAAGTATCATTAACCACTTTGAAGTGGTCCAAGTCTATATAGCAAAGCACATAACTCAAGTCTTTACTGTTATCGGCCTGACCGTGTAGATGTCTCGCCAGTAAACGTTCAAACTCCCGGCGATTGAATAGATCGGTGAGTGCATCATGCGTGGCTTCATAGGATAAGGAATTAGTCAGCCGCTTTGTATTTTCACTCAGTTCGATGATTTCCAAAGGCCCTCTATCGACACCGGTAAATGGTTCGCCGCTTTCGGCGGATTGGGCCATTGTAGTGAGCTTGCGAATCGGCGAGGAAATCTGCCGATTAGTCCAATACCATAGAATAAAGATGGCAAAGGAGAATAATCCTCTGCACATGTTCTGGATAAACAGTGCATTTTTTTTCTCGGCGTCAACCGTGAGCGCCTGTTGCCCGATCGCTTGTTCGGATTTATCCTGTAAGCGATTCAGTCTTTCTACCAAAGAAGTGCTGACAGTATCGGATTGCAAAAGCAATTCATACAATGCCAGATCGCGTTGCTCATCATTCGTGAATGCCGCCGTGAGGACATATTCGTTAATAGCGTTAATATCATCGACGCTTTTCGTCAATTCGTCCTCGAACACGACTGGCGATGCTTCCCCGGAAAGCTGATTCAAATCGTCGGTGATATAACCGGCTTTTTCTTCGGCGCCGTTGACGAGATAGGTCGCGTCGGATCCGAGAACCAGATCGACCGTTATTAAATACTGGGATATGTCCTTGACTATTCTGTCAAAGTCCTTTTTCCACAACAGACTTTTATTATAGCGATCAACAACGGAGTTTGATCGGGCAAATTGCTCCGTAAGAACCAATTCGATCAGATAACCGCCTGTGAGACAGACCAGAATAACCGTTGCCAGATAGCTTCTTATCCTCATTGAAGTGCGGCTAGGCTTAACGCAGAGGGCTTAAACTGAATAGTGGAAACTATATCTCCCCAGGCCAACTCCGTTACCGCGAGGGTTTTTAAGGCGGATCGAACAATGGTTAAATGCAAGCGCCGGTTTTGCGGAAACAGGGATTTTGCGTTATCTGTCAAATCGGATCCGTCTGCATTGATAAGCTGAACCAGGTCCTGAAAGGACATGCCGCCGATAGCGGATTGAATCTGAGACTTTACGTCATCATTGCATTGTGGACTTCGGCAGCGTTGAAAATCCAATCCCTTGATTGTCAATTCAGGCGTTATCGCCCAGGCGATTTCGATCAAGCCCCAGTCCGATAGTTCCGAGCGTGCCTGGACAAAGCCGAGAGCGGAATCATTTTCCGATATCAGATAAAGCGTATGCTTACCGATTTCATTGTAGTGCAGTGTGAAGGGTAGGCGCTGGCTTACGCGATTGCGGACCTCCCTGTCGATCGGGCGTACGATTGACCTGTAGCGATTATAATTGGGGTAGAGGTGCTGTATTGCCAGGATTGGATCACGCAGTGAACAGAATGCAGCCCAAGAGGGATTTGAGCTGACAAACAACACCACTGTTGCCAGACAAGAGATTAGATGGTATTTAAACGTTTTTCTCATCGGATTTCACCTTAAAGCCTGACACGAAACTGAAATGCAAGCCTCGAGGCAGCCTCTTTGCTTTCGAATGTATCCAGCTCCCTGTGCCATTCTGCGCCTATGTCAATACGTGGATAGATATTCCAGTTTATCCCCAGAGCTGTATTGCTTGCATTATCCCATTCATTCTCGATATGGTTGCGTACATGCCTTAATTGCAAGTAGGTATGTACTGTCTCAAGGGGATTTCGCCAGGATAGTTCGGCCAGAGCGTTAGCAGTATCATTGCCGTTATTGTCGCCACCTGAAATTTCAAACAACGTCTCCCACTGCCTGTAGTAATAGGCCAAATCCAGCCCCAGCCTTCGTCTTGTAGTTGTTCCGTTTGCCGATAAAATATCTCCGTTTAACCAGGAAAATCCAGTCACGAGATTCGCTGTAGCCGGTGTTCCGATCCGGCCTGAAAAAACAAACGGATCGTCACGGTCGCTGATATTGTTTCCCGAGCCGCGGGTCAAGGCAATCTCATAATCGAATGAGGGTAGAGTACCGTTGACTGACAAGCCCCAGTCCGCCTTGATACCGCGGTCACTGAAGGTAAATTGTCTCGTTGTGCCGTTCGTATCAATATTCTGTTCCAGCCCGAAGGGCACTTCGAAATGTCCTGCCCTGATGTTGAATCTGCCCGCCGAGAGTGCCGTATAATTGAAATTAGCAATACGCCAAGTCAGCTCCCCGTCATCACCCGAGTCGAAGAAAAAGGGCGGGTTTTTTACATTATCCAGCTGGACCCAATAGGGTTGAAAAACCAATGTACCTATATCCCCTTGCCGGTTACTGAAGACTTTATGGAAGTCAAAACCGGCGACAAACTGGTTTGATGTTTCATCTTGTCTTAAATCTCTGGTCGAACGCATGGAAAGATCAACTGCCCAACGGGAATTATCACTCCAGGCATTGTCTGCAAATAGTTTCGTTTGATCGGTATGGCCCCCGCTTTCCTGGGCGGACAATATCGCAGGACAAAGCGATATTAATCCGAATAAAACAACCTTCGTTTTGATTGCAGCGAAATCTGTGGTCATCTAACAATCCTGTTATTAGGCCCGTCGGTTAAACCCCGGGCAGCAATCCCTGGTTCGACATTCACTACTGACCGGTATCACGGTTTCGCCGAACTCGCGAATATATACGTTATTTATTTTCCTGTATTCGGCTTAGGCGGTCAGGACTATTCATTTTTCGGCGATAACGGCCTGGTTTTGTGATCCAATTCACAGGCTTTAGGGATGGGAGGGCTCTAAAAGGCGTTTTGGTAACAGGCCGGCAGTCTTAGCCGGGCGTACTCAGAAAATGACAGGCTTCATGCAGAAATGTGCCTATGTATGGTTGCGAAGAATTTCACGGAAATGGTGCTATGTACAATGCTCAAAAGAGGTCCGCAGGATTTTCATTCCTTCCTCGATAAGCTCATCGCTGATCGTCAATGGAACCAATAAGCGGATGACGTTTCCTCTAACACCACAGGATAATAGAATGAGGCCGTTTTCGGCAGACTTGGCCACAAGCTTTGCGGTGAGAGCCGGATCCGCCAGATTCGGATCACCGTTTTTAACCAATTCCATGGCGATCATGGCGCCTTGATGACGAATATCGCCAATTTGCTTAGGGTAGGAATTCTGCATGTCTTTCAATTGGCCGAAGATGTTCTGCCCGACTGTCTCCGCTCTGGAAACCAAACCTTCGTCTTCGATGGTTTCCAATACAGCAAGTCCGGCGGCGCAGCCAATCGGAGAGCCAGCATAGGTGCCACCAAGACCGCCGGGTCCCGGGGCATCCATAATATGTGCTTTGCCGACGACTGCCGCGATTGGAAATCCGCCGCCCATTCCTTTCGCCAGTGTCATGAGATCCGGCTCTATGCCATGCCATTGGGTCGCAAACATTTTGCCGGTACGAGCGAAGCCGGTCTGAATTTCATCGCAGATAAATACAATCCCATGCTGATCGCAAAGCGCACGCAGTTGTATCAGCAACTCCGTAGGGGCAGGATAGAAACCACCTTCGCCCTGAACCGGTTCGACAATGATAGCGGCGACCCGATCGGGTTCTATATCCGTTTTAAACAGATTGTCCAACGCATTGAGGGAATCTTTAACGCTGACACCGTGATATTCAATCGGGAAGGGTATATGGTAGATTTCAGCAGGGAAAGGACCAAAACCCGTTTTGTAGGGAGCGATTTTACCGGTCAGGCCCATACAGAAATTCGTCCGGCCATGAAATCCGCCGTTAAATGCAATGACGCCTGGACGAGCGGTGTGTGCGCGAGCGATTTTTACCGCATTTTCCACAGCTTCCGCGCCTGTTGTAACGAAAATGGATTTTGCATTGTTAATCGGCACCAATAAATTCAATCGCTCAGCAAGCTCAACGGCGGAATCATAGGGTGTCACCATAACGCAGGTATGACTGAATTTATCCAACTGTTGCTTGATGGCCTGTGTGATACGAGGGTGACCGTGCCCGGTATTGACAACCGCGATTCCCGCAGCGAAATCGATATAGCGTTTCCCTTCAACATCCCAAATTTCCGCATTGTGAGCGCGGTCGACATAGACCGGGGTCAGATTGCCTTGACCACGGGCGATCGCGTTCGCCTTTCGTTCTTGCAGTTGGCTATTGCTGTTCATTGTCTTTCTCCGGAAACGGAGTTGTCAAACTCCGATAGGCGGCCCTTTCATCTGTCCAGGCCACCCATGCATAAATATTTTATTTCCACAAAATCATCCATGCCGTATTTAGACCCCTCTCGTCCCTGACCGGATTCCTTAACGCCACCGAAAGGAGCCACTTCCGTGGAGATAATGCCTTCGTTAATACCGACTATGCCGTATTCC
This sequence comes from Granulosicoccaceae bacterium, assembly GCA_965222695.1. Classification (GTDB taxonomy): domain Bacteria; phylum Pseudomonadota; class Gammaproteobacteria; order Granulosicoccales; family Granulosicoccaceae; genus UBA7957. Next base: position 833,159 of record OZ244967.1, read on the forward strand.
AAGGCTTCGCTGATCCGCCAGATTCGTCCTATGTCCCGGCTGTAAAAGTATGCGGCTAAGCCAAATTCGGTGTCATTGGCCATATGAATGGCTTCAGCATCGTTTTTGAACCGGAACACGGGAGCCAAAGGCCCGAATGTCTCCTCGCGGGCTACTTTCATTTTCGGTGTAACATCGGCGATAACGGTGGGTTGGAAAAATGTGCCACCCTTTTGGTGACGTTCACCTCCGTATACAATCCGTGCACCGTTTTCGACGGCATCGGAGATATGTTCTTCCACTTTGATCACGGCATCTTCATTGATGAGCGGGCCTTGATGAGTTCCGTCCTCCATACCGTCGCCTACCGTAAGTTCGGCTACGGCAGCGACCAGTTTCTCGGTGAATTCATCGTATACCTCGTCTTGTACCAGCAATCGGTTTGCGCAAACGCAGGTTTGACCCGCATTGCGGTACTTCGACGCCATAGCCCCGGCGATTGCCGCATCCAGGTCGGCGTCATTAAAGACGATAAAGGGTGCGTTGCCCCCCAATTCCATGGAGACTTTTTTCATGGTGGCGGCACATTCGCGGGAAAGAATTTTTCCTACTTCGGTCGAACCGGTAAAAGAAAGCTTGCGAACAATGGGATTGGACGTCAACTCGTTACCGATCCGTGACCCGGATGCAGAAGTCAGCACATTGATAACACCTTTGGGAATGCCTGCCCGGTCCGCCAGTTCTGCAAGTGCCAGCGCTGAGAGGGGCGTAAGGGCAGCCGGTTTGATGACCACGGGACACCCTGCCGCCAAAGCCGGGGCGCATTTGCGTGTAATCATCGCAATCGGAAAATTCCACGGCGTGATTGCGGCGACGACACCTATAGCCTGTTTAATCACGACGATTCGGCGATCACTCAACGGCGAGGGAATCACATCTCCGTAAATCCGCTTGCCTTCTTCGGCAAACCATTCGATAAAAGATGCGCCGTAGGCGACTTCACCTCTGGACTCGGTCAGGGGTTTACCCTGTTCTGCCGTCATCACACGGGCAAGATCTTCCTGATTTTGCATGATCAGATCGAACCAGACACGTAAGAGCGCGGATCTCTCTTTTGCCGTTTTTTCACGCCATGCCGGCCAGGCCCTATCGGCTGCCTCCACGGCCCGGCGCGTCTCCTCTGTACCCATATTCGGGACACTAACAATGGTTTGTCCATTCACCGGGTTGGTGACGGGGAAGGACTCATTATCATCCGCCTGACACCATTCGCCGTCGATATAGGCCGAAGTTTTAAGCAATGATTGATCTGAAAGCATGGTTTATGTACCCCTTAGATTCAGTCATTTTCACGCCAGATTGGCTAACGTGAAACGGTTTTAAGATTAATACGGTCGAAACGCCTGGAAAATACTGCAATTGCAGTAGTGTTACAGCTGTTGCAGCGGATCTCTGCCGGGGACAGGATCTTCCACTGACATAGCTTGGAAAAACAATGAAAAAAGTTCCGCCTGAGATGAAATCCCAAGTTTGCAATAGATGTTTCTCCTGTGTACACGCTCGGTTGTCGGAGAAATACTGAGCAGGCGCGCGCAGGATTTTGATGAATGCCCTCGTAACATCATTTGTACCACGCTGTGTTCCCGGTCGGTCAGAACCGAAGAGCCGAATAAATCCAGGCCCTCCGCCAGTTGATGTTGCAAAGCCGAGCCTTGCGGAATATCGGCCATTGCCGTATGACGTCGCAAGCCCTGTATGATGAGCGGTAAAAGCGCCTTGAGCCGCGATCGTTCATGATTCGAATATATCGGCAATCGAACCGTACGGCCCAGGGCGAGTAACACCGCACGATCTTGGCCCAGGGACAGAATATATCCCATCTCGTCATGCAATCCGGATTTTCCATAGTAATCGGTGTAGTAAACACTGTTAAAAAAACCTTCCGGAGCTATATCGCTCAAACGGTACAGTCCATGGCTCTGACGCTCTTGCCGCCACTGCAGGTAGAAGGGACTGAGAAGGTATGCACCTTGAAAGTAGTGACCGTAAAAGGCCTTGTGATCGTCTTTGGCCAGTTGATCGAACAATACCTGAGGAGCATACTTTTCATGGTATAGCAATACCACCGGACTGTCACATTTTACCATCCGGCAAAGAAAGCGAATCACGGCTTTGTAAAAATCCGCTGTACCGATGTGTTCCAGCAGAGGTGCCATAGCTGTAAAAAAATCGGATTCGTTCAGTGCAGATGGTGATTCTAAGTTCATCATCTAGCCTGCGACAGATCCTGGATAAGCTAAATCAATCACTGGTGTTACAGTACACTAGTTTGTTCGCTCTACTTCTCTCGATTTGACGAGGTTGATGCAGATTTCTCGAAAGGCTTTCATCGCCAGTGTTTCCCGCTTTCCCGCGAGGGAAATGACCGAGATATCGACATTGACGGAGAGTTCGTTCGGAAGAATTTTTCTCAAGACTTTTTGCTCCTCGTATTTCTGAGCAAAATGCGCCGGCAGGTAGCCCAGATGTTTGCCGGCCAGGATCACCACTGCCACGGACTCTATATTTGCTGCAGTCGCTGTCGAGTTTAAACCTTTCAGTGGCAATTGAAGGAAGGGTTCAAGCTGATATCCCCGTTCAACCCAATTGACGGATTCCAACTTACTGAACGAAATTTCTTGATCAGGCACATCGAATAAAGCGTGGTCTTTTCCACAGTAGAGGTATTGCTTTTCACAGTAGAGTCTGGTCGTCCTGATCAATTCGCTACGATTGTCGAAAGCACCCAGGGCCATGTCCAGCTGATCGTCAACGATGTTTCGATGCAGTTTGGACTGAATATCCTGAACTATATCCAGCTCCACCCGGGGTGCCTGATCGATAAATCTGGAGATAAGCTCAACCGTGGAAAAACCGCTTTCAGTCATGGTGTGATCCATAATTCCCACTCTCAAACTGCCGACGGTGGCATCACGAATCAGGTTGATGGCGCGGCGGAAATTATCAAGCGATACATTGAGCCTGGAATATTCTTCCAAGACCGTTTTTCCGCGCTCCGTCAGGCTGAATCCGGCGCGACCACGGGTACAGAGCGAAAATCCTATACGTCTTTCGAAGCCGGTGATTTGACTGCTGATCGTAGATTCGTTGATATTGAGAATATCCTGAGCGGCGGAGTAACTTCCGCATTCGGCGACGCATTTAAATACCTTTAATGCCCTCAGGTCCGCGGAGGAAATCTGATTCAACACACAAAAACCCCTTTGCTCCAAGGAAGAGTAAGCCCTCTATTACTTTTATTTTTACCAAAGTAAAAAACGATTTTTTCATATTCATATAAAGGTGTCCAGGTCATAGCATTGCCCTTATTTGAAAACCATAAATTTTCTCGGAATTTACAGCTGCAAAAATTAGTGAGGAGGTTGAAACTATGGCGGATACCTATGAATATGGCTCGGCAGTCGTTATCGGCCTCGCCGTGTATATGGTCGTACTTTTATCGATTGGCTGGTGGGCATCCAAACGCGTCGACAGTGAAACCGATTTTTTAGTTGCCGGTCGCAGACTGGGATTGATTTTATCCGTGGGAGCCCTGGTCGCAACCTGGTACGGGGCGGGAACCACCATGGGTTCAGCCGGTGCGGCCTATTTGTTCGGCATGCAGGGGGTGTTGTTCGATCCCTACGGAGCCGCCCTGTGTCTGGTATTGGTCGGTTTGTTTTTCGCACGACTTGTCCGCCGTGGCAGATATCTCACGCTGGTGGATTTATTCAATATCCGCTACGGCAAGCATATGGCGCTGGCAGCGGGAATTGCCATGGTGGTTGCCGAAATGGGTTGGGTGGGTGCGCTGCTGGTCGGATTCGGAACCATTATCGAGTTTTTTACCGGTTTACCTCTAGGCTGGGGAATAGGTGCGGCAACCACGGTATTGATTATTTATACCTACCTCGGCGGTATGTGGGCTCTCACCCTGACAGATGCACTGCAGATGGCGGTCATCATAATCAGTATGATTACCATGCTTGTCATAGCTTTACCGCTGGTCGGAGGATGGGACTATGTATTCTCCAATGATCCAGGTCACAATTTTATGGGCATTAATCAGTGGTCACTTATGCCCATATCCGAGGCACAGGCATCGCCTGAGTTCGAAAACGCCGGTTTTATGTATTACACCGGACATATGGGATGGTTCTATTGGATAGCTTCCATCATGGCAATAGGTTTCGGATCCATTGCCGCTCAGGATTTGACCCAGCGCCTGCTTTCGTCCAAGGATGAAGAAACCGGTGTACGGGCCAGTATTATCAGCGGCGTGATGTATCTGGCCCTGGGATTGATTCCAGTCATACTCGGCATTATCGCCTTCAAATTATATCCTGAATTGAGCTTTGACGAGGTGCAGAACAAGATACTGCTGATTATGGCCGCCGAGCACTTACCCGTTCCTCTGACCATAGTTTTCGTCTGCGGTCTGGTTGCAGCCCTGATGTCGAGCGCGGCAGCGGCGATACTCGCAGCGGCCTCGATTATCGGCTATAACGGCTTGACTATGGTCAGACCGGACACCAGCGACGAAACTTCCTTAAAGGTTACCCGTTTGCTGATACCCATAGTCGCCGGGATATCACTCTTGCTGGCATTGAGGTTCGAAACCATTTATAACCTGATGGTTGTCTCGTGGACTGTACTGTTGGTATCTTTATTCGCTGCCTATTTTGCCGCATTTTACTGGAAAAAGGCGAACAGTATGGGAGCCATAGCTGCATTTATAATAGGATTCGCGGTGTGGGTCTTTGCCTACTTTCAATACATTCCCATCACAATGGAAGCCAATACGGATGTTATTCCTGGTATAGAAGGCGTCTATTATGACTGGGCTATGTGGGATTCGCTGTATATTGCGTCCGTGTGGGGGTTTGCCGCCTCGGTCGTCAGCCTGATTGTCGTTTCATTGTTGACGCAAAATACGGACAAACCGCTGCCATTGACGGATATAGACGGTAACCCGCTTGACCGGAGTGGATGGTTTGGTTTGACTGCGGCATCTTCTTACCAATCAAGCAAAACAGGTGTATGAAATGACTTGCGTAATACGAATTCAAAAATGATAGTCGGAATGAACGTCAAAAAAACTTGTTTGTAGGAATTAACTTATGTCTCCTAATAGAGAGCAAGCTGCATTAAGTGATGCTACCTTGTTTCCCTTCTGGCTGGATAACCCGGACGCGCCCGCGGTCGAACCACAATTAATTGGCCGCACCGAAGCGGAGCTGACGATTATCGGAGGGGGATTTACCGGCCTTTGGGCAGCGATTCAGGCTAAGGAGGCAAATCCTGGCCGTGACGTACTTTTGCTCGAGGCCGGTAAAGTGGCGTACGGCGCGTCGGGCCGTCCCGGCGGGATTGTGTCTACTTCCGTGATGCATGGCTTATCCAATGCGCTGAGGATATTCCCTAAGGATCTGGAGGTATTGGAACAACTGGGCCACGACAATTTGGCGGGATTTACCGATTCGCTGAAAAAGTACGATATCGATTGCCACGACGAGTGGGGAGGTGAATTAACCGTTGCTGTGGGAGAGGAAAATGTGACCGGACTGGATCAGGAGTACCGCTTGCATAAAGATCATGGTCACGATGCGGTTTTGTTGGATAAGGACGGTATTCGCGAGCAGATTAATTCCCCTTTGTTCTTCGGAGGAGTCTGGTCCAGGAAAAACTGTGGAATCGTGCATCCGGCGCGTCTTGCCTGGGGGCTGAAAAAAGCGGCGATCACACTTGGCGTCCGCTTACATGAAATGTCACCCATGACCGAACTCATCGATAACGGATCGAGCATTGTTGTCAGAACCCATGATGGAGAAGTGCATACATCTAAGATTCTCCTTGCGACCAATGCATTTAGGGCGGGACCGAGTAAAATCCGAACCCGCGTCGCCGCCATACGGGATAGAATAATTGCCACCGAACCGCTCAGCGATGAACAGATGGCGAGCATAGGCTGGCAGAATCGGCAAGGGGTGTATGATACCCGGACCCAACTTAACTACATGCGTTTGACCAAAGACAACCGTATTATCTTCGGTGGCAGACTGGGCTATTTTTACCACGGCGACACGGACCCCGAAGCCGACAGAAGGACCCAAGTGTATGAACGCTTGGCGGGTTCGTTTTTCAGAACATTTCCGCAGCTTGGCGATGTGCGATTCACTCATGCGTGGAGCGGACCGATCGCCTTGACTACGCGTATGGCGGTGCACTTTCAGCGCTACTACGACGGCAAAGTTATATACGCCGGGGGGTATTCCGGTTTTGGCGTGTCGACGAGCCGCTTCGGCGCCCGTATCGGACTTGATTTACTGGATCGTAAAAGTGCGCCCGAACTGCAACTCGATTTTGCCAATTCCTTACCAAGCTGGATACCGCCCGAACCTTTTCGATGGATTGGCGCGCAGATTACCATGCATGCGCTTGACACCGCCGACGAAAAAGGCGGATGGAGAATTCCCTGGTTAAAACTGGTTAAAAAAATGGGCTTTCCTATTTAGTGTAATCTGAATCGCCCCGGTCGCCGGAATTCAATCCGCGAAGCGGGCCGCATCACCGGCTTCGATATCGTCTCCCGGCTTGTCTTACTGATCACCAGGCTCTAACGCAGAATGCAACCTCTGCACGCAGGATTAGACCTGTCGCGCTGCTTCGCAAAGATTACGCAGCTTCTGCATGGCTAAATCGCGGCCAAGCATCGCCAGCCCGCAATCCGGCGCTGCAATTAGCCGGCTTTTATCGATGTGCCTCAATGCTTTGTTTAATCTGCCCGCAATGGACTCGACTGATTCAATCCGGCTTTGTGCAATGGAAACCGATCCGAATATCACTGTCGAATGCTTGAATTTTTCCAGCAAGGATAAATCGTTGTAACGGTGCGCATCTTCAATGGAAATTTGATTAACTGTTGAGTTGTCGACTGCTTCGGCCAATTCGAAGTAGCAGTCAGGATCCGCTTTGTGGTAATCGACCGAGTCCAGTTTGTCCGGATAGCCGCAGCACATATGCATCACGCGGGTAACAACTTCGGGGACACCCTCAAAACAACGATCCAGGCATTCAACACCAAAATCCAGTGCCCGCTCAACATTTCGGGCAAAAAGCGGCTCGTCGACTTGAATATATTTACAGCCGGCGTCCGCAAGCGCTCGGATTTCGAAATTCAACGCGTCCGCTAGATCAAACGCCAGTTCGCGCATGGATTGATAATAGGTATTTGCGGTGGTATCGATAATGGTCGTAGGTCCGGGGACGGTGATTTTCACGGGCTGATCGGTGAAGCTCTGTGCAATCTTGAAATCACTGCTCAGAAAATGTTCTCCGCGCGGTTCGATTTTGTCACTTACCGTGGGCAATTCGGCCTTATAAGCACCGTCACGCAACACGCGGCTGGTGAGCTTATTGAAGTCAATTCCGCTCAAGTGACGGCAATGGTAGTGAATATAGTTTTCTCTGCGCTGCTCACCATCCGTCGGTATATCGATCCCACAGTTTAATTGATCCTGTATTGCTTCCCGAGTGGCCTTGACGAACAAGGCTTCAATTTTCTGGTTGGCATCCTTCATCACCGCTGTATACCGGCGTGTCACTTCGCCACCTTCGGCTACCAAACCATCCTCAAGCTCGAACCAATCGATAATGGGTACATACTCGGGTTTCGGATAGGCACCGATACAGGTTGTTTTGATCATTGGTTTACCTCCGAGAGAGATTGAAATGAATAATAGCGCATACGAAAAGTTACCGAAACCGGACTGACGTTCCGGGACATGATCGGATCTTTCTTAAGTAAAGGGACAAGTTTCCGACATATAGAGTGCAAGCGACAATTATACTTTACCCGGTCGGATATCGGCCAATGATCATTTATCAGTTGTTGTAAGCTGGGCCAGCAGGGAGAAATCTTCTTTTAAAGGAAACTTGAAATCAATCCGCATGAACAATTTATTCATTCCGATCGATGAATTATCCGGAACCACTTTAATATAAACTATATATCTCTTTCCGTTGACGTACAGGGAGTTGTACTATGCTTTACAAATATTTTGTCGTCTTTTTTGTGTCGGCCAGTGTGTTTTTTGCCACCGCAAATGCCAGTAAATCGGATGCTGATGGATATACTATAAAAGTCGGGAGAATAACATCCAATCCGCACAAAAATTATGGGGAAACAAAAGTTTTCTCCGATTTTATATCCAATCGCCTGGCACATGTGGGAGTTACCGGAGGAGAGGTTGTTTTTGCCAGGAATGTGGATGAAATGGCAAGGTTTGTTGATCAGGGAAAAGTGGATGTCATCTCCGATTCGCTATATCCTCAGCTCCAGTTGCGCAAGCGTTCCGGCGTCGAGCTTATTGCAATGGAACACCGCGACGGTATGGTAAAATACAGCACTGTAATATTCACTCGTAAAGACAGCCCTGTAAACATACTTGCGGATCTGCGGAATCGAAAAGTTGCGCTGGAAGACAATGGATCAACATCAAGCTATTTTGTTCCGCGCGTACTTATAGAGTCCATGGGTGCCACCATGATCGAAGGCGAACCCGTAAACGATCAGGTGGGTTATGTATTTGCGCGCGACGAGATAAACATCAGTAAATGGGTGCACTCCGGACGCGTGGACGCAGGGGCCTTCAGCTCCAAAGACTGGAACAGCTCAAAACGCATGCCTCCCGCACTGAAAGCGGATCTGCGGATTATCCATCAAAGCGCAGAGTTTCCAAGGTCTTTGCTGAGTGTTCGCACCGGACTTGATTCACAAATAAAATCAGCGATACGTCGCTTATTCTTGAATCAAACGCTCACTGATAAGGATAAGAGAGAGATATATCCCTACAGGGAAGTGACTGGCTTTTCACCGATTAAGCATCAAGACCTTGCCTGGTTTGAAGCCAGTACCTGGTTGAAATAACCATTGGGTCTCGCATGAAGATGCGCCTAAAACTGCCTCTGCACTGGCGATTTTCACTCATAACATCCACAATATTATTGTTTGCGATGTTAAGCCTGGTGACTCTGACACTGGATACAGTATCCGACGCGTTTCAAGAAAGTCTGAAAAGCCATAGCGGAAATGTCAACCGGCAAATAGTGGAAACCTATAACCAACAAATGAACGCAGAACTTGAATTTGCCGCGAAAACGCTGCAGATGCCGCTCTACAGGGAAGATATAGGATTTATTGAAGACGTTGTCGGTGCATTACAACGGCAACCCCGGGTAGCCAAGGTCATAGTCTTTGATCCGGATTTGAAAATCATTTATGACGGCGAACTGGAAAACATAGGACTCGCTGTAGAAATGAGTCTGAAAAGCCAATGGGCATATACCCTAAAGGCAGATTTGCAGCCATGGCTGTTACAGCATGAATCCGAGCAGCTCTTTTATTCTCCAATAATACTTAATAATCTTTATCTTGGCGGATTGGCAGTTGTGGTTGATACCCGATTCATTCAGGAGGTCAGTCATTCGCTAGCGCAAAGTACGGAACAATCGCTGAAGATAGGCCGGCAGAGTGGATATTCACAGGCAAATGTGTTGATGCTTCTGTGGCTATCGGTCACCATACTTGTGGTTCATTTCGCGGCGAAGCGCGTGGTGGTTCCTCTTCGTAATCTGACTAAACACATGATGAAGGTAGGATTGGGAGATCTCAGTTCGGTCGATGTGCTGAAACGTAAAGATGAGATAGGAGATCTTTCGCGAACCTTTCAGGAAATGATTTCTCAGCTTAAAATCACGACCGTGTCGCGTAATCAATACCGGGATCTGGCTAGAAAAGATCCACTGACACATCTTTCCAACCGAAGATATTTTGCTCAGCAGGTTGAGGAACAGTTAAAGTGTATCGATGAATTTGGGGCCGGCTCGGCAATTATGATGATCGACCTCAATCATTTCAAACAGCTCAATGAATCCAAAGGCCACGATGCGGGCGATCAGGTGTTAAAGTGTATTGCCGATCGGCTCTACAGCTGTTTGCGCAAAAACGATTTCGCAGCCCGTATCGGCGGCGATGAATTCACTGTTTATATCCATGAGATGGATGGAATTGAGGATGCGGAAAAAATTGCAACCCGTTTAATCGATACTATCAACAAAGAGCCTATACGTTATCAGGAAAACGATTTCATCGAATGCTCCTGTAATATTGGGATTGCCTTGACGCCGACGCATGGGCGAAACTACGAAACCTTAAGCGCTCACGCCGAAGATGCGCTAGGTCTTGCAAAGCAGAGCGGTAAAAATCGATTCAGGATCTTCGATGAGAAACTCTTAACCAAGCGTACCCGAATTCGGAAAATCGTCAACGCCTTTGATGATGCGCTGGTAAATCATGAATTTTATTTATTGTATCAACCTCAGATCAATTTACAGACCGGCCACATTGATGGATGTGAAGCATTGGCGAGATGGGAAAGCTCGGTCTTCGGGCCGGTTTTTCCCGGAGAATTTATTCCGATCGCCGAAAATAGCGGTTTTATCACAAAACTTGGGAACTGGGTTCTGGACGAAAGTGCCCGTCAATTACAAGAGTGGCAAAATCAGGGAATCAGCCATCTAAAAATGTCAGCCAATCTTTCGGCCAGGCAATTTTCCGACGGAAACCTCTGCGATATCGTCAAAAATATACTCAATAAGCATGACATATCCCCGGGAGATTACAAGCTGGAGACTACTGAAAGCATGTTAATGTCGGACGTCGATCACGCGATCATACAGATGAATAAACTAGCCGCTTTTGGTATTCAACTTTCCATCGATGATTTTGGAACGGGCTATTCCAGTTTGAGCTATCTGAAACTGTTTCCGGTCCGGCAATTGAAGATCGATCGGTCTTTTGTCAATGAAACAAAGGATAACTCAGCGGATGAATCCATTATTCGAGCCATAGTCAATCTCGGTGCGGCTCTAAACCTTGAAATACTGGTCGAAGGGATTGAAACCCCGGAGCAGGATCGTCTGTGTCGGGATCTGGGTTGTAATGAAGCCCAGGGCTACTACTACGGTCGGCCCATGACGGCGGATGAAATCAGCAATCATCACAGGCTTGTAGTAGGATCGAAAAAACTTGCCTGATCGGTTGGATACCGAAAATCCTGGGGCTTAATCGTCTTGCCGATCGGACCGATTGAGCCAAAGCCGATGATAGGCTGTCAGAAATGGATTTGTCAGTTAGCTTCTTTTAACACCGGGCAATGCGCAAAGCATTTCATACAGAAGATTGGCCCCCACCAGAGCTGTATTACCGCTGATATCATAGGGTGGAGATACTTCCGTGAGATCACCGCCGATAATATTCAGTCCCGCGCAGCCGCGTATGATTTCAAGGCCTTGGGTAATCGTCAATCCACCCACCTCAACCGTGCCAGTTCCCGGGGCGAACGCCGGATCCAGCCCGTCGATATCGAAGCTGACATAAACCGGTGCATCACCGATATTGGTGCGGACCTCTTCCATCAATGGGCCGAGGGATTTGTACCAGCAGTCTTCCGCAGTGACCACAGTAAACCCCTGATTTCGAGACCAGTCGAAATCATCCGCCGAGTAACCTGTCCCTCTCAATCCGATCTGATAGACTTTGTCGCAAATCAGCAGTTCATCTTCAACCGCTCGCCGAAAGGGAGTTCCATGCGCGATTTTCTCGCCGAACATTTCATCATTGACATCAGCATGCGCATCAACGTGAACCAATGCGACAGGGCCATGCTTGTTGCGCATCGCTTTTAAGATGGGGTAGCTAAGCGTATGGTCGCCGCCGAGTGTCAGTGGAATGCAGGCATGCTGTAAAATGCCCTCGTAGAATTCGGTAATGAGATCTACAGTTTTGGCAAGATTAAAGGTATTGATCGGTACGTCACCTATATCCGCGACCGCAATGCTGTCAAAGGGTGCAGCGCCCGTTGCCATGTTATACGGCCTCAGCATGCAGGATTCGGCGCGCATTTGCCTTGGCCCGTGTCGGGCTCCTGAGCGGTTTGACGTTCCTATATCGATCGGAACGCCGACAAAGCAGGCATCGAGCCCGGCTGCAGTTGATTGCGAAGGTAGGCGCATCATAGTAGCAGGGCCCGCAAAACGCGGCATTTCATTGCCACCCAAGGGTTGATTGAATTCTTTTTTCACCGATTCCCCTCCGATTTCGGCGTCCGGATCCAGCAGGGACGCTCGGTCAGAGTACTAGCGTAGAGTTGGGCTGTAGATTTGTAAATCAATACTTTTCACCATTTATATTTATAAATATCAAAGTAATTGACGCGGTAGGCATAAGTTGACGCTATTCTCGCTACGGCAGAGGGATCTTGAACAGGCCCTAACGCATAGTTAAAGCTTGATATATCTATCTTACACGAGTAGTATTCCGCGCTTTTCGTACATGCTATGGAATCGCTCCAGGATTCTTAATTGCATTGTTTGCCCGATTTTTGCTGAGATTTATTTTTATAATTTAACCGGATAGTTCACGTGGCCTTGCGTACGGGTCACCACTGATGAGTAGCAAAAATGCCCCAAATTACCCTTCCCGACGGTAGTCAACGTCAATTTGATCATCCTCTGACTGTATTGGAACTCGCCGCCGACATCGGTCCCGGGCTCGCACGGGCGACGCTCGCCGGCCGGGTGAACGGACAGTTGGTTGACAGTTCCTTTGTGATAGCGGAAGACAGTCATGTATCCATCATCACGGCAAAAGATAATGATGGACTGGACATTATCCGTCACTCCAGCGCTCATCTGCTGGCGCAGGCAGTAAAACAGTTGTTTCCGGAAGCCCAGGTCACCATAGGCCCGGTGATAGATGAAGGTTTTTACTATGATTTTGCCTTCGAGCGAGGATTTACACCTGAGGATCTTGGTGCAATCGAAAAAAGGATGGCCGAGCTGGTCAAACAGGATATTCCCGTTGAACGCAGTGAAATGGCGCGCGACGAAGCGATACGGTTGTTTCGCGATCAGGGGGAGCAATACAAGGCTGAGATTATCGAAGGCATCTCCGAAAACGAAGTGCTTTCCCTGTATCGCCAGGGAGACTTTATCGATCTGTGCCGTGGCCCGCATGTGCCATCGACCGGCCATCTGAAAGCGGTAAAGCTGACCAAAATCGCCGGTGCTTATTGGCGCGGTGATTCCAATAACGAAATGCTGCAGAGAATTTACGGAACCGCCTGGCGCGATAAAAAGGAATTGAAGGCCTATCTGCACCGTATTGAAGAAGCCGAAAAGCGGGATCACAGAAAGATCGGTAAACAGCTGAATTTGTTTCATCTGCAGGAGGAAGCTCCGGGGATGGTGTTTTGGCATCCCAAGGGCTGGGCAATCTATCAGGCGATCGAACAATATATGCGTGAAGCTCAGGTGATCAGAAATTATCAGGAAGTTCGCAGCCCTCAGGTGGTTGACTATTCGCTGTGGGAAAGATCCGGACATGCGGACAAATTTGGTGACGATATGTTTGTCGTGCATATCGACGAGCGTGATTTTGCCATTAAGCCCATGAATTGCCCCTGTCATGTGCAAATCTACAATCAGGGTTTGAAAAGTTATCGCGATCTACCTTTGCGCCTGTCGGAATTCGGTTCGTGTCACCGAAATGAAATGTCCGGCGCTTTGCACGGATTGATGCGGGTACGGGGATTTACCCAGGATGACGGCCATATCTTCTGCACCGAAGATCAGATTCAGTCCGAGGTCAGCGAGTTTATCGATTTTCTGCACGAGGTTTACGAGGATTTCGGGTTCACCGAGGTGATTTACCGCCTGTCCACCCGTCCGGAAAAACGTGTCGGTACCGATGCGGATTGGGATAAGGCTGAAAAAGCGCTGGCCGAAGCCCTGGACAGGAAAAATCTGGAGTGGGACGAATTACCCGGCGAAGGTGCATTTTACGGCCCGAAGATAGAGTTTTCACTCAAAGACAGCATCGGCCGGGTCTGGCAGTGCGGAACAGCTCAGGTGGATTTCTCGATGCCAGGTCGTCTGGATGCGACCTATGTCGACGAAAAGGGCGAACGCCTGACTCCTGTGATGCTGCATCGGGCAATACTGGGATCTTTCGAAAGATTTATCGGCATTCTGATCGAGCATTATGAAGGTAAACTGCCTTTGTGGCTGGCGCCTAAACAGGCAGTGGTGATGAATATCACCGACAAACAGTCCGAATATGTTGATCAGATGACACAAAGCCTGAAAAAATGCGGGTTTAGGGTGGATTCAGACTTGAGAAACGAAAAAATCGGATTTAAAATCCGTGAGCACACCTTGAAGCGCGTTCCCTATCTGCTGATCGCGGGTGACCGGGAACTCGAAACGAATCAACTCGCAGTTCGAACACGGGATGGCAAGGATCTCGGAAGCCTGGATATTGATGTTTTGATTGAGAGGTTTCAACGGGAGGTAGGCAGCCGTGGAACATCTGTTGTATTGGAGGATTGAAGTATTTCAGCACAAAAAGCGAATCGAAAGAATGAGGAAATCACAGCTTTCGAAGTACGCCTGATCGACGAAAACGGTAATCAGGTAGGGGTGGTATCCATAGATGAAGCACTGGTTGCCGCGCAAGAGTCCGGTCTGGATTTGGTGGAAATCTCCCCAAATGCCGAACCACCCGTATGCAAAGTCATGGACTACGGGCGATATAAGTTTGAGCTGAGCAAGAAGCAGCATAACGCCAAGAAAAAGCAGAAGCAGGTTCAGATCAAGGAAATCAAATTTCGTCCCGGTACGGAAGAGGGAGACTATCAGGTTAAACTCAGAAACCTGATCAAGTTTCTCCAAAATGGCGATAAGACCAAAGTCACGCTGCGGTTCCGCGGTCGGGAAATGGCCCATCGGGATCTCGGTTCAAAGTTGTTGAAAAGGGTGGAAGAAGACCTGTCTCCCTACGGTGCAGTGGAGCAGTACCCCAAGATGGAAGGTCGTCAGATGGTGATGGTTTTAGCACCGAAGAAATAAAATCCGTTGCCGGCGAGCAGTCGCTGGCAACATTACCAAGCCTGCGCCGCAGTAAAAAAGCTCGTTAACAAAGAGCTTGATACTCCGACTCGGCCAGGTAGTTTACTCAGAAAATCAAACGGGAGTTTGTAATGCCAAAAATGAAGACCAATCGCGGAGCCGCCAAGCGGTTCAAGCGAACGGGTTCGGGTGGGTTTAAGCGAAAGCAGTCGCATCTGCGCCACATCCTGACCAAGAAAAGCACCAAGCGAAAACGCCAGTTGCGGGTAAAATCCATGGTGCATGATTCCGACGAAGTGCTTATCGAGCGCCTCTTGCCGTACCAGCGTTAATCAGGAGACCGTACCATGCCCAGAGTAAAACGTGGTGTACAGGCGCGTGCCCGTCACAAAAAAATTCTGAAAAAAGCGAAGGGATATCAAGGAGCCCGCAGCAGGGTATTCCGGGTCGCCAAACAGGCCGTAACCAAGGCCGGTCAATACGCATATCGGGACCGAAGACAGAAAAAACGCCAGTTCCGCAGATTATGGATTGTGCGAATTAACGCGGCAGCCCGCGAATGTGGATTATCCTATAGTCGCTTGATTAACGGTTTGCATAAAGCGGGTATAGAGATTGACCGCAAGGTATTGTCCGATATCGCTATTGCCGACTCAGCGGCATTTAGCAAGATCGCTGAACAAGCCAAGGCAAGCCTTCAAAGTTAACGTGTGTCTGCGATGTGGGCCATAACGGCTTACGGAACCGGAGCGAAACCTCAGAAACGGGAAAAGGCAAGCCTTTTCCCGTTTTTTGTTTATTAAGGTATAGCGCAAGTGTCATTAGATCTATCAAAATTATTATCCGAAGCCACTGAAGAAATCGGCGGCGCAACAGATTTGCGGCAATTGGATAGCGTAAGAGTCAAATATCTTGGAAAAAAGGGCCTGGTTACAGATCAGCTCAAAGCGCTCGGAACCTTACCAAAGGAAGAAAAGCCCGCGGCCGGCAAAGCGATCAATCTCGCGAAACAGCAAATTACCCAGCAACTGGAGCAAAGGCTGGAACAACTGGAGATCAGAGCGATAGATGCCAGGCTTGCAGTAGAAAATGTGGATGTCACTCTGCCCGGCAGGAATAAGTCGGAAGGGGGGCTGCATCCGGTCACTCTGACCACCAGGCGTATTGTCGGCCTCTTCACTCAACTTGGGTTCGACGTGCAGGAAGGTCCGGAGGTGGAAGACGACTATCACAATTTCGAGGCATTGAACTTTACCCCGCATCACCCGGCTCGTGCCATGCACGATACCTTTTTCTTCGACAACGGATTGTTATTGCGGACACATACTTCCTCAGTCCAGATCCGGCATATGGAAACCGAAAAACCGCCGTACCGGATTATCGTTCCCGGCCGAGTGTACCGCTGCGATTCGGATATGACCCACACACCGATGTTTCACCAAGTGGAAGGACTGCTTGTCGACGAAAATATCGCATTTACCGATTTAATGGGGCATTTGCAGGGTTTTCTTGAGCAGTTCTTCGATAACTCCGATGTAGAGATTCGATTCCGGCCATCCTATTTTCCTTTCACCGAGCCTTCAACTGAAGTCGATATCAGAATCGGTGGCGGTAACTGGCTGGAAATTCTGGGTGCAGGCATGGTTCATCCCAATGTGTTCAAAGCAGTCGGCGTCGATAGCGAGAGGTATACCGGTTATGCCTTTGGTATGGGAATCGAACGGTTGGCGATGTTGCGTTATGGGGTAAAGGACTTACGTCAGTTTTTCGAAAACGATATGCGTTTTCTGCAGCAATTCGGCTGAACGCTGGATGAAGAGTATCAACAGGTCAAACTCAGGTTCGGAATAAAGAATGAAATTCAGTGAAAAATGGTTACGCGAGTGGGTCAATCCGCCAATCAGCTGTGAAGAGCTGGCCACTCAACTCAATATGCTCGGACTGGAAGTCGATTCCGTAGAGCAACCCGCTGCATTATCGGATGAAATTATTGTCGCTGAGGTCCGTGATGTACGGCCGCACCCGGACGCCGATCGCTTAAGGGTCTGCCAGGTATCGGACGGAGAGCGCCAGACTCAGGTAGTCTGCGGCGCCCCCAACGTTTACCAGGGTATGAAGACCGCATTTGCCAGAACCGGCGCCAAACTACCATTATCGGGAATAGTGATCAAAAAAACCAAGTTACGCGGTGTGGAATCCGCCGGCATGCTATGCTCTGAATCCGAACTCGGATTGTCGGACGCCTCGGAAGGATTGATGGAATTACAGGCAGATGCTCCGGTGGGGGACACCTTAAGCGACTATCTTGCGTTGAATGACACCATCATCGATATTGATATCACCCCCAACCGTGGCGACTGTTTTTGTATAAGAGGCATAGCACGGGATCTGGCCGCGCGTAATCACATGACTCTCGGCAAATCGGTTCACTCGCCGATCGAGCCTCGAAGCGGCGAGACCACACAAGTTACTGTCGAAGCGGGTAATGCTTGCGTGAATTACACCGGCAGGGTAATCGAGGGAATAGATAACTCCGTCTCTTCACCTTTATGGATGGTCGAACGACTCAGACGCAGCGGAATACGTGCAATATCTCCGGTTGTCGATGTTACCAATTACGTCATGCTTGAGATCGGCCAACCCATGCATGCATTTGACCGTGACAAATTACAGGGTGGAATCATCGTCAGGCATGCATATGACAAAGAGCGTTTGAAATTGCTGGACGGACGTGACATTGAATTGGACGCCGATACCACCGTTATTGCGGATCACCGCGGTGCCATTGGCATTGCCGGTATTATGGGCGGAGACAATACCGGCTGTGATGAAAAAAGCCGTAGTATCTTTTTGGAAAGCGCTTTGTTCCTGCCTGAATTTATCGCCGGCAAACCCAGGCGCTATGCAAGCCACACGGATTCGGGCCACAGATTTGAGCGCGGCGTGGATCCCCATCTGCAAAAAGAAGCACTCGAATACGCATCCCGCTTGATTATGGATATCTGTGGTGGGAAGGCAGGACACATCCAGGAGTTTGTGGCTGTGGACAGGCAACCACTGGGTGACAAAATCCTGTTGCGTAAGTCTAGGATCAAGCGTCTTTTGGGAATCGAGGTGACGGATCAGGACGTTGAAACACTCTTAACCAATCTTGGAATCAAACTTGAGAAATCGGGTAAGGGATGGCATGCCGAAATACCCAGCTTTCGCTACGATTTACGCATAGAGGAAGATCTGATCGAAGAAATCGCGCGGGTACACGGTTATCACGAGTTGCCGCGCACATTTCCCGATTTATCGCCTGGATTTAGACCAGTCTTCGATTTACCCAGTGGCCTGGAAACAGCACGACAGTGCTTGGTTAATCGCGGATTTCAGGAAGTGGTGACTTATAGTTTTGTCGACCGGTCCTTGCAAGAAAGCGTTGTTCCCAAAGTGGAAGCTTTACCTTTGTCCAATCCGATTTCCAGCGATTTAACGGACATGCGCACATCACTCTGGCCCGGACTGTTGCTTTGTCTGCAAAAGAATCTGAATCGTCAGTTGCATGATATCCGAATATTCGAGTCGGGCCTGCGATTTGTGAAATCGGGTGATGAGCTTCAGCAGGAACCCATGTTAGCCGCGTTGATAAGCGGTCGTACATATCCTGAAAACTGGAATAATTCCAATAGGGTAGTGGACTTTTTTGATCTAAAAGGTGATCTAGAAGCTCTGCTTGACAGCTGCCAGGTGGAAGAGCATGGATTTGAAGCCGCAAGCCATGCGGCGCTTCATCCGGGGCAATCGGCCAGAATCTCACATCGGGGAGAATTTGCCGGTTGGATAGGAACATTGCATCCTAACCTTCAGAAAAATCTGGAATTGTCGCAAACAGCTATAATCTTTGAGATTAAACAGGAAATGCTGAATACAGCGTTTCTGCCACGTTTTGAAGAGATTTCCAGGTTTCCGGCGGTAAGGCGGGATATTGCGATTGTCATTGATGACGGGATCCCGATGAGCGCGATAGAGGAGACCGTCGGGCAAAACGCACCCGAATTTATGCAAAAAGTTGTTGTTTTTGATGTATATCGGGGTGATAAAGTAGCCAGAGGGCTAAAAAGCGTGGCTTTAGGCTTGATTTTACAGGATAATTCGCGCACTCTAGACGAAAGCGAAGTTGAGAGTACTGTAGCAAGCATCGTTAAGGTTCTCGAAGAAAATTTTGGTGCAACTCTTAGGATGTAAACAATGGCTTTAACAAAAGCTGCGATTGCAGAAATGCTTTTTGAAGAACTGGGGCTGAACAAAAGAGAAGCAAAGGAATTTGTCGAACAGTTTTTCGAACAGGTTCGACAATCTCTCGAAGCAGGCCACGACGTCAAACTCTCCGGCTTCGGCAATTTTATTCTTAGGAACAAGCGGGAGCGGCCCGGAAGAAACCCCAAAACCGGGGAAGAGATTCCGATTTCGGCGCGCCGGGTGGTCACCTTTCGCCCCGGTCAAAAACTCAAGGCACGTGTGGAAGCTTATGCTGGAAGTCAGCAACAATAAAGAATTGCCCGCCATTCCCAGTAAGCGTTATTTCACGATCGGGGAAGTCAGCGAACTGTGTCAGGTTAAACCTCATGTGCTGCGCTATTGGGAGCAGGAATTTCCCGGTCTCAAACCCGTCAAACGGCGCGGTAACCGGCGCTATTATCAACGCCATGACGTTATGCTGATCCGACAGATACGCAGCCTGCTCTATCAGCAGGGTTATACCATTGGCGGCGCACGCCAGCATCTGACCGGTGAAGCGGCCAAGGATGACAGTTCCCAGTCTCAACAGTTAATCAGACAGCTACGCAGCGAACTGGAAGACGTGTTAAGAATCCTGAAAAACTAGGCCGTGTCATTGATGACGCGCCCTGGTGCCATCTCTCATCTATAGTCCCCTAGGCTAGAAATTAATGGCCGAATGCACAAAGCACTTCTATGCAGGCGTTAATTCCTGTATGCTTCTGCGCTTTCTGGCGGGGCGTAGCGCAGCCTGGTAGCGCACCACAATGGGGTTGTGGGGGTCGGAGGTTCGAATCCTCTCGCCCCGACCAGGCCCCGGCAGCTTCATGTCTTTTTCGTCCGCCACCCCAGGCCCGAATGGGTCCATCCGTGCCGTTGCGGTACTCGGTATCCCCAAAATCCTGCTATAAATGAGCTGCACTAAAGACTTAATTTACGAATAAAACTGCCGAAATAACTGAAAGTAAACACCTTTGTTTTTGGACCCGGGGGATCATAATGCCAGAAAACGAGCTAAGGAACGCTGTTGAATCCATTGTTGGGCTATTGCGTAAAACACAGGTTCAGCAGGCGATCAGCCATTTCCGCACTGCGATCATCCGAAATGAAAAATCAGATGCGGCAAAACGGCTGGCAGGCGTAGGCAATCAACTGGTGAGCGCATTCAGCCACTTTGACTCATCGCAAAAACGCGTATGTCAGTATATGCATATCGATTGCCTGGGGTCACAGAAATACTGGCAAGAACTGCTTAGTGTGAGTAATGGTTTGGAGAAAACCCGCGCTGAAGTGGTTCAGTTATACAGCCGCGTGATGTTCGCTGCTAATCATTTGCCGGGACTGGTGAACATGATTGAAGCCTCGGATTCCGTCTCACCGGCCGAGCCAGCGCAGGGAAATGCACTGTTGAAAATTCGGCTGGTGGATGCCGGAGAAAAGGCCTCAGATCCGGATCGTATTTCACGTACTATCGACGGTATAGATATGGTTTATACCGCAAGCGTCAGCCTGGCAAAAAAACCTGCAATCGATCTATCGGTGAACAGCCTGTCCGGGCAGCCTGAAAAATATCTGGAATTTGAAGGAGATATAGACGGCGTCAATGCCGTTAAAACCGTTATCGACTCAATCGCGGACGAAGTGGCCAATATCGAGGATATAGAGAATTTTGACGCTACTGAACTGATCTCAAATCTGCCCATCTTCGACGATTTGAAAACTCTTCAAAAACTGGGAACCTTCCGTAAGCCTGAGGCAAATCAAATTGCCGAATCCATGCGTGAAGGCTGTCTTTTGATCATGGAGAGTGGCGTAATGCTGGAACCGAAACGGACGCAAACCGAAAAAAACAATAAAGTGATTGTATTGCCGGTTGAATCGCAAGCCACGACTGATCAGTCACCCAAGATCGAGCTGACCAGCAATCAAACGGCTAAAAACTCGGTCGAATCCTCAACACAGACAAACGCGGAAGCGACCGGTATACGCGAGCCCAGCTTGCCCAAGCTGGATAAAGAGGAGCTGCAGCTTTCAACAAGCGGCTCTGACAGGAACGCCATACCTACCGTGACACTCAAAAGCAATAGTGTTGCTAAGACAAATGAGCCCGAAACAGCTGATACCGCAGGCCAGAAAAATGTTGCCGATATGTCGCCGGACGAGTTTTACCAACAATATCTGAAAGAAAAAAACAAAATGAAGACAGCAGCGGCCAACGAGGAAGAAGCCATGCAGCAGATCAGTGAAAAGTTCGTTGCAGGAGGGGGTAGTTCCAAGGCCGACGCACTCAACGAGCTCATCTCGGATCTGGATAAGATAACCCGCAAATAAGTGCAAGGTCTTGACCACGCCTTTAGATCAATTTAGTATACGCGCCTTCGGTTCCCCGGTAGCTCAGCTGGTAGAGCAAATGACTGTTAATCATTGGGTCGGCGGTTCGAGCCCGTCCCGGGGAGCCAATTAATTCAATTAGTTAAATAATTCACCTGGATCTTTCTTATTTGAATCAACCTGTCCTGTGCCTTAGTCTGCGAGGTATTCTGCCAAGCTGGTGCGTAATCAATCAAGACTAAAACGAAAATACCTCCAACCCTGGGAGTTTCATGAGCAAAATTAAGAACACCAGGGCCCCGCGATTGGGCATCATTATTTCGATGTTCCCGGAACTGCATGAAACTTTCATTTTACGTGAGCTGGTGGCGCTGGAGAAATGTGGCGTGAATTTCGATATATACAGCTTGCAGTATCCGCGCGATCCCATAACCATTGATGATGCGCTGAGGCTTTCAAACGAACGTACTATTAATGAAAAACTGATTAGCGCCCGTACATTATTTGCGTTTTGCAAAACATTGCTTACAAAACCCGGAAAAACCCTGTCTGCGATAGTTCGTGTTATTTGGGTGGGCAGGGATAGGCCGGGCGAGGTATTGAAGAATATCGCTATATTACCCCTCACATTGTATTTTTGGGAGGAAGGGTTAAAACGGGGTAACACGCATTGGCATGGCCACTGGGCAAATATTCCGACAACGGCCTGCTGGTATTTGCAGCAGATTCACAATGCAAGCTGGTCCGCAGCAATACATGGCGAGGATATTTTTACGCACAACGCTTTTTTGAAATACAAACTCAATGATGCGGTTTTTAGCGTAGTGTGTAGCGGTTATTTTTGCAATCATCTCCAGCAAAATCTTGGTCTTGATAGACCGGAGGATGTTCATCTTAATTATCATGGACTCGATTCTCACGTCATGGCGCGTGCGGCTGTCAGCCCCGGCTGCAGGATATCGGGTGAAGTCACCAAGAACGAGATAAATCTAGTGAGCATCGGTCGTCTTGTACCCACCAAAGGGCATGACGTGCTTATAAAAGCGAGTAGTGTACTGAAACGCGACTATAAACTGCCCATTAAGCTAACATTAATCGGCTCAGGTCCGTTAGAAGCTACTTTAAAGGCACTTGCCATTGAAGAGGATGTTGAGGCAGAGATTGATTTTACTGGCGGTCTGGCATTTACTGAAGTGCTCGATAAGCTGGAACAAGCTGACATATTCTGCCTTGCACCGCGCCTCATTCCCGGTAATCCGCCAGATGGTATACCCAACGTTATCGCTGAAGCCATGGCGTTGAAAATCCCTGTTGTCAGTACCCGCGTTAGCGCTATACCCGAGTTAATAGATGATACGAAAACGGGCTGTCTGGTGGAGTTTGACGACGTAGAGGGGTTTGCCGCTGCAATTGCCTCAGTTGCCAGTGATCAAGAATTCTCGAAACAGATTCGCGAACAAGGTTACGAGAAGGTGATGCAACTGTTTGATCAGCAAAAAAATATTAATGAATTGCTTTCATTGTTTGAGCGTTACGTTCCGGGACAGGTAGTTTAATGCCACGCCAGCCGTCTAAAACGGTCGTGTTTTGCATCGAAGCACTGACTATTGGCGGTGCAGAACAAATGCTGGTTACCATGGCAAACCGGTTGATTGGACGCGGTTGGCAAGTGCATATGTTCTTTTTGGCCCAAAAAGGCGAATTATCTGAAAAGCTGGATAGTGCTGTTTATACTCACGTATTGGATAAACAAGGTGGATTTGATCGGCATTTGCCCCGCAAATTGAGAAAGCTACTAAAGTCATTAAATTTAAATCCAACCGTTGTAAACAGCCATCTTTGGGTGGCGAATTTTTGGACTCGATTGAGCCTGATTGGCACATCCATACCGGTTATAGTAACCGAGCACAGCCGTGATTTCTGGAAGCCGGTACATTATCGGCTGATCGACCGTTTGTTGAGTTGGACAACCTACAAACTGGTTGCTGTTTCCAATGATGTGGCAAGTTTTTACCGCGATGAAATTCGCATACCATCGAAGCTGATAACCGTCATCAACAATGGCGTGGACGTTGCCAAATATGCAGCTGGTGCCGGCGCAAATCTGCGTAGTAGCTGGGTGAAGTCTGACCAGCTGCTGATCGGAACTGTCGGTAGAATGGTTCCCGCGAAAAACCATATGCGCTTACTCGATATGGCCAGCATGCTCCGGGATGATGGGATTGATTTCAAGCTCGTTATTGTTGGCGACGGACCTGAACGGGCTAATATAGAAGCTGGATTAATGCAAAGAAAGCTAGAGCAGCACGTGATACTTTTAGGTGCTCGAGATGATATTCCTGATGTGCTCGCTGCGCTGGATATATTTGTATTGAGTTCCGACAGAGAAGGCCACCCGTTGACGGCACTGGAAGCACAGGCGGCTGGTACACCTGTTGTACTAACCAATGCGGGCGGATCTGCAGACGCTATAGCCACGGATGGGGACAAGTGCGGTGGCTTGCTCGTTGATTTAAAGGCTGAAGACCTCGCTCAAGCCGTTGCACATCTATCGCGTAACCGAAAGCAGCTGGCGGATATGGCGCAGTTCGGACAAGCTTACGCCTTCGATCATTTTGACACCGAGTTCATGGTGGATCAATACGAAACACTGTTTCTTTCAGTAAACAGATAAGCGGACTTGAAGAAATTGTACTTTGTGGACACCTTACTACAAGGGTGCAATAGTTTGAATTAAGGTAAGCAATCAGGCTGATCACCGAGCGATTTGCCACTTCAACGCAACGGCAAATTTCTCCACTCGTAAGTTGCCGCATCTTCTCAGATAGTTGCAGCGGGAGACTGTTTTTTCAGTTAACACCTGATCAGTACCGCATGACTCAAGAATCTCGCCTGATTTCCGTGAATTTATAAAACACAGGCCAGTTAACACTCATTGAATCGTCTCCGAGCAGGGGGCATTTTCCAATCAATTCGGCTATGATGACAGGTTTGTCAAAGCCACTGATCAATCCATGTCAAAGCCATTCAAATTAAAGCAGTTATTCGCGCCGTCGGGCGATCAACCTGAAGCTATAGCATCGTTGAATGAAGGTCTGGGAGATGGGCTGGCGTTTCAGACCCTGTTGGGCGTCACCGGGTCTGGCAAGACCTATACAGTCGCGAATATCATTCAGAAGCAGCAGCGTCCAACAATTATTTTGGCGCCAAACAAAACACTGGCGGCTCAGTTGTACGGAGAAATGAAGGAGTTTTTCCCCGAGAACTCTGTTGAGTATTTCGTCTCCTATTATGACTACTATCAGCCGGAAGCATATGTCGCGGCATCGGATACATATATCGAGAAAGACGCTACGATTAACGATCATATTGAGCAAATGCGCTTGTCGGCAACCAAAGCGATTATTGAACGTCGGGATGCGATCGTGGTGGCCACGGTGTCTGCGATCTACGGTTTGGGTGACCCCGAGTCTTATTTGAAAATGGTCTTACATCTCGACCGTGGCGATGTCATCGATCAACGGGACATACTTCGTCGCTTGGCGGAGTTGCAGTATGAAAGAAATGATGTCGAACTGCACCGCGGTACCTACCGGGTCAGGGGAGAAGTGATAGATGTCCATCCCGCGGAGTCTGATCGGGAGGCGATTCGTATCGAGTTGTTTGATGATGAGATCGAGAATCTGAGTTATTTCGATCCTCTGACCGGAGAAATTCTCCGCAAGGTTCCACGTTTGACTGTTTATCCTAAGACCCACTATGTGACGCCCAGAGAAACATTACTGTCGGCATTGGACCAGATCAAACTGGAACTTAAGGACCGCCTGGCACAGCTGCGTGATGCCGGAAAACTGGTCGAGGCTCAGCGCTTGGAGCAACGCACCCTGTTCGACATTGAAATGATTAACGAACTGGGATATTGCTCCGGTATCGAAAATTATTCCCGCTATCTGTCCGGTCGCCGGGAGGGTGAGCCACCCCCGTGTTTTTTTGATTACCTGCCGGCCGATGGCCTGCTGTTTATCGATGAAAGCCACGTGACCGTTCCGCAGCTGGGCGCCATGTATAAAGGTGACCGCTCACGTAAAGAAAATCTGGTCACCTATGGTTTTCGATTGCCTTCGGCCTTGGATAATAGACCACTGAGATTCGAGGAATTTGAGCGTCTCTGCCCGCAGACAATTTTCGTATCTGCAACCCCCGGAAAATATGAAGATGAAAACTCGGGTCAAACTGTCGAGCAGGTAGTCAGGCCCACAGGGTTGGTCGATCCGCAAATCGAAGTGAAGCCTGTAGCCACTCAGGTGGATGATTTATTGTCGGAAATCAGTGACCGGACAGCCTTGGGAGACCGCGTATTGGTCACGACCCTGACCAAGCGAATGGCTGAAGACTTGACCGAATACCTCAGCGATCACGGAGTCAAAGTCCGTTATCTGCACTCGGATATAGATACCGTTGAGCGTATGGAAATCATCCGTGATCTTCGCCTGGGAGAATTCAACGTATTGGTTGGGATTAATCTGCTTCGGGAAGGCCTTGATATGCCTGAAGTTTCCCTGGTGGCTATTCTGGATGCGGATAAGGAAGGATTTCTGCGCTCCGACCGGTCCTTGATTCAAACCATCGGCCGGGCCGCACGCAATATCAGGGGCAAAGCTATTCTCTACGCGGACAAGGTCACCGGATCCATGAAAAGAGCGATTTCGGAAACTGAGCGTCGCCGCAACAAACAGATAAATTTCAACAAGACTCATGGCATCACACCGAAGTCGATCAGCAAGGCGATTACGGACATATTGGAAGCGCATGACAGGGGTCCGGCCAGCGGAAGGCTGGTATTTAGAACGTCGGATCCGAAAGAAAAATATAAACCGGTTTCTGCCGCTGAAGCGACTAAGAAAATTGCTAAACTGGAAAAGCGGATGTTTGAATATGCCAGAAATCTGGAATTCGAACAGGCTGCGGCTATACGCGATGAAATCGAAATTCTGAGGGTCAACGCTTTCCAGAGTTCAGCATGAAATGCCGCGCGACAGTCTGATTTCGTGTACAATTAGCGGTTGACTGCCGATCAGGCAGTATATGAGGCGCCACAGCTACGGGTGAGTCACCTGTACACACACAACTCAATCATTACCTTTCATTATTCAAAAAGACAGGAAGATAATCGTGCTGACAGAATATCGAGAACATGTAGAAGAGCGAGCCGCTCAGGGCATTCCGCCGCAGCCGCTCAATCCGGAACAGGTCGCGGATCTGGTTGAACTGTTGAAATCCCCGCCCGCGGGCGAAGAAGAGTTTCTGGTCGATTTGATTACCAATCGCTGCCCTCCGGGTGTTGATCAGGCAGCCTACGTCAAGGCGGCTTTTTTGTCCGATGTCGCCAAAGGATCGGCAAGCAGTCCCCGGATCGACAGGAAACACGCTACCCGTTTATTGGGCACCATGCTGGGCGGATACAACATCGCTACTCTGATTGAATTGCTCGATGATGAAGAATTGGGTGAAATTGCCGCCGACGGTCTTTGCGGAACACTATTGATGTTCGACGCCTTCCACGATGTCAAGGAAAAAGCCGATTCAGGAAACCCGAATGCTGTGCGGGTTATGCAATCCTGGGCCGATGCTGAGTGGTTCACCGAAAAGGCGCCCGTTGCAGAAAAAATCACCCTCACCGTCTTTAAAGTTCCGGGAGAAACCAATACGGATGATCTTTCTCCTGCCCCTGACGCATGGTCAAGGCCAGATATCCCCCTGCACGCCAATGCCCTGTTGAAAAACCCACGCCCGGGAATCGACGGTAATCCCTTGGAAATTATCGCGGGGCTGAAAGAAAAAGGTCATCCGGTTGCCTATGTTGGCGATGTTGTGGGTACAGGTTCTTCACGCAAGTCAGCGACCAATTCCGTACTATGGCTTATGGGCGATGATATTCCATATGTCCCGAATAAAAGGGAAGGCGGGTACTGCCTGGGCGGAAAAATCGCTCCCATATTTTTTAATACCATGGAAGACGCAGGTGCCTTGCCTATTGAAGTGGATGTTTCTCAACTTAATATGGGAGACATCATCGACATTTACCCCTATGAAGGTAAAGTCTGCAAGCATGACACCAATGAGACGCTGGCAACATTCGAACTGAAAACCAACGTATTACTCGACGAAGTGCGTGCCAATGGCCGGATTCCCCTGATCATCGGTCGCGGATTAACAGACCGGGCGAGGGAAGCGCTCGGCCTTGAGACTTCGGATATTTTTGCCCGGCCTGAAAGCGCTGAGCCGAGCGACAAAGGATACACGCTTGCACAAAAAATGGTGGGTAAAGCCTGCGGAGTTGAAGGTATACGTCCGGGGATGTATTGCGAACCCAAAATGACCACGGTCGGGTCGCAGGATACTACAGGTCCGATGACTCGGGACGAACTGAAAGATCTGGCATGCCTGGGTTTTTCCGCCGATCTGGTCATGCAGTCATTCTGTCATACGGCCGCTTACCCCAAGCCGATTGATGTCAAGACACACCATACCCTGCCGGACTTTATTTCGTCACGCGGCGGAGTATCGCTGCGTCCCGGGGACGGCATTATTCATTCCTGGCTGAATCGCATGTTATTGCCAGACACTGTGGGCACAGGTGGTGATTCACATACCCGTTTCCCGTTGGGTATAAGTTTTCCCGCCGGTTCAGGCCTGGTCGCATTCGCCGGTGCAACCGGGGTTATGCCGCTGGATATGCCGGAGTCGGTGTTGGTTCGCTTCAAAGGGGAGATGCAGTCCGGCGTGACCCTGCGTGATCTGGTGAATGCCATACCCTATCAGGCAATTCAGGATGGTCTCTTGACTGTGGCGAAAGAGGGGAAAAAGAACATTTTTTCCGGTCGCATTATCGAGATTGAAGGCTTACCGGATTTGAAGGTTGAGCAGGCCTTCGAACTTTCCGATGCGACTGCCGAGCGTTCCGCTGCGGGTTGTACGGTAAAGTTGAATAAAGAGCCGATCATTGAGTACCTGAACTCCAATATCACGCTACTGAAGTGGATGATTGCGGAAGGATATAAAGATCCGCGTACACTGGAGCGCAGGGTGGCGGCAATGGAAAACTGGCTGGAAAATCCGCAGTTGCTGAAAGCCGATGCCGACGCAGAATACGCAGCCGTTATCGAGATCGATCTGGACACTATCCACGAACCGGTTGTCGCCTGCCCGAATGATCCTGACGATGTCAAACTGCTCTCAGAAGTCGCGGGTAATAAAATCGAAGAAGTGTTTATCGGTTCCTGCATGACCAATATCGGCCACTACAGGGCGGCGGGCAAAGTGCTAGAGGGGCAGCATGATATTCCCACGCGGCTCTGGATATGTCCGCCGACCAAAATGGATGAACACCAACTGACGATAGAAGGTTATTACGCGATTTTTGGCGCGGCGGGCGCACGCACCGAAATGCCTGGCTGTTCACTGTGTATGGGTAATCAGGCCAGGGTCCGCGATAACGCGGTCGTGATGTCCACATCCACCCGTAATTTCCCGAATCGCCTCGGAAACGGGGCGGATGTCTATCTGGGTTCGGCTGAACTGGCGGCGGTTTGTTCCATACTCGGGCGTATTCCCACTAAGGAGGAATACATCGAATACATGAACAGGATCGATACCATGGCCGGTGAAGTCTATCGCTACATGAACTTCGATCAGATAAGTGAATTCAGGGAAGTTGCCGATAAGGTCATTCCGATCGCGGCTGCGTAGATTGGAGTGGGGTTAGGAAACCCGCACACCACTCTTGTCAAACGGTCAGGGCAGGCTGCCCTGACCGGATTCCGGAGGAAGAGTTCGAATCAGACGATCGGCTTGTTCCAGATAGCTGTTTCGTTTAAAGAGTAACTTTAAGCGCGTTCCGCCACATTGCCTCCACAACACGGCGGATCGCACGGCGGCCAGCAGGGTCGCACGGATTTTCGAGGCGGTCAGTTCATCGGACAGGTGATGCGATTCGCCGTTCACCATAATTCGCGGTGTCAATTGGCTGATAGTATCCCGGTATAACTCCGCCATATTGCCGATAATGGCATCCGACATCCCGCTGAGATTGACTTGTGATTCCAACTGGATAATCCCCTGGCGCAGACGTTCCAGAATCCCGGTATTCGACCTTAATCTCGCTTCCAGATGAATTATGGTAATGGCGTAACGGGACAATTCAGGATCGCGGTTTCCGGTATCGCTGAGCAATTGCTCCCGCAAAACCTCCAGACCTGTTCGCACTCCCCGGTTATTATCGAAGATTTGCGCCACAGAGTCGGTATTCATGGACAATACCGAATGAATACTGGCATCGAACGGGCCCTGTTCGCAGCTGCCCTTGTATGCCAGCTGCTTTACAGTATTCACCGCCTGGAAGATACCGGACAGTGCGATGACCTGATTTTCAATAGTTGCTATCATGGTATTTCGAGCCCTAGTGTACTGTAACACCCAAAAGGCACCTATAGAAAGTCAGTAAAACCGCGAGTGCAAGGCGCAGTGCGCAGGTAAGGGTCACGAGTTTACTTCTATGGCCCTTGCCAAGGGCTGCAACACCGCCCTCGCGGTTTTAATGCCTTCCCCGGCGAGGACGACTTGTCTCGACTCGTCTATAGGTGCCTTTTGGGTGTTACAATACACTAGTGTAAAGCATTTTCGCGCTCATTGTATTACACCTCCACCGAGGCAGACCTCACCGTCATACAAGACAATGGATTGGCCCGGTGTTACTGCACGGACCGGTTTTTCAAATCGGGCACATATACGGTCGTCACCTTCAACCGTAATAAAGCAAGTCTGGTCGAGTTGGCGATAGCGGACTTTAGCGCTGCAATGAAATTGCTCAGGCGGTGCAGTGTCGGCTGTCCAGTGGATTTGCCCGGCGCTAAGCTTCGAACTGAATAAAGCCGGGTGATCGTGTCCCTGACCGACAATCAATTCATTACGGTCAAGGTCTTTTTCCAAGACATACCAGGGCGCGTCACCGGCATCTTTTCTTCCGCCAATACCGAGTCCCTGTCTCTGTCCTAACGTGTAATACATCAGGCCCTGGTGTTTCCCAAGCTTTATTCCGCTGTCCGAGACTATATCACCCGCGCTGGCCGGAAAATACTCAGACAAAAACTGATTGAATTTTCTTTCGCCGATAAAACAGATACCGGTACTGTCTTTCTTGCTGAAAACATGCAATCCATGCTTTTTGGCCAGTTCGCGTACATCGGATTTATTCATGTCTCCAATGGGAAAAAGGCTTTTTGATAATTCCTTTTGACCCAATGTGTAAAGAAAATAACTTTGGTCTTTATTGGCATCGGCACCGCGTTGTAACTGGTAGCCGTGTTCGATGCGCGCTATCCTGGCATAATGTCCGGTTGCAATATAGTCAGCGCCCAGATTAACGGCATAATCCAGAAACGCCTTGAATTTGATTTCCTTGTTACAAAGTATATCGGGATTGGGCGTGCGTCCCAGAGAATACTCCTCAAGAAAGTGGCTGAATACTCTGTCCCAGTATTCTCTGGCGAAATTTACTGCTTTAAGCTCAATACCTAGCTTTTTACACACCGCCAGTGCATCTTTATAGTCCTGCCGGGCGGTGCAGAAATCATCATCGTCGTCCCAGTTCTGCATAAACAAGGCGCGCACTCTGTAACCGGCTTCGCGCAACAACACCGCTGAGAGCGAGGAGTCGACTCCGCCGGACATGCCGACAATGACTTGGATATGACTGTTTGCGGCCAAAATTGTATCGAAAGATCGCAAAACACGCATTATAACGTCGAATCATACAAGTTTTCGCCTTATTTTCAGTCTTCCTGATACCCGTGCAACCACTGTGATATTGCGGTCGTTTGCTGAATATGCAGCGGCCGGAGAGATCTTATGCAGGTGCTTAAACCGGTGGACTTTTATCAGCCCGTACCTGACCTATACTTATGCATTTGATACCCGGGCCGGAAATTGGAAATCGTCTACGCATTATTGGATCCGCTGGCATTACTGAGCCTGTTGTTTTGTTGCTGGATTTTATGGCGCTGCAGCCTGCCCGAGAAACGAAAGGACATCGCATTTCCCCTCTTTCTGCTTGTTCTTTTATTGATCATGTCGGCACCGGCAGTGGTGAATCGACTGCTGCTGGCTTATGAAAGCCTGGTGCCTCGATCGGCCTGCTCCGGACGGCCGGATCCGATCGTGGTATTGGGTGGTGGCATCGACAGTCGGGCGGACAATCAGGAGCAAATACATTATCTAAGCTCTGCAAGCGTCGCCCGGACCTTGGAAGCGGCACGGTTGGCCGGGCAGTACAGGCGGACAAGCATCTTTTTATCCGGAGGTGCCTACCGGGGAATTGCCGAATCGGAGGTAATGGCTGCTTTATTGAAACGATTTCCGTTGAACGAGGCAAACATTATTCTGGAAAAATCTTCTCGAAATACCTATGAAAATGCCAGGGAAGTCGTGAAGCTGATCAAAGAGCAACGGCATACTGGCAGCATTCGATTGATCACCTCGGCTCTACATATGCCGCGTGCTGTCGCTGTGTTCCGAAAATTCGACGCAGAAGTCTGTGCCGTACCGGTTGATTTTCTTGGCCTGGAGAATATCCCCTTATTTGCATTATTACCGCAGTCAAGCGCGCTTACTAAATTTTCGCGCTTGCTGCACGAGTTGATAGCCTGGGCCTACTATCAATCTCGAGGATTGTTATGATCGAAAAGAGAGTGGTTTGCTAGACCTGATAGTATTCTCGATACCACTTTACAAAATGGCCTATTCCTTCCTGGACGCTGGTTTGTGGTTTGTAGTCGACATCCTTGACTAAATCCTGTACATCGGCGTAGGTATCAGGAACGTCGCCGGGTTGCAGCGGCAGAAAGTTCTTCTCGGCTTTTCTTCCCAGTGCGCTCTCCAGAGTTTCGATGTAATCCATTAAATTGACCGGACTGTTATTACCGATGTTGTAAACCCTGAACGGTGCCTTACTGGTTCCCGGATCCGGATTATCGCCGTTCCAATCGGGGTTGCTACTTGCAATATTGTCCAGCGTGCGGATCACGCCCTCCACGATATCGTCAATATAGGTGAAATCACGTCGGTGATTGCCGTTATTGAATACGTCGATCGGTTTGCCTTCGAGAATATTTTTAGTGAACAGAAACAGCGCCATATCGGGTCTGCCCCATGGACCGTAAACGGTAAAAAAGCGCAGCCCCGTACTTGGCAAACCGTAAAGATGGCTATAGGTATGCGCCATCAGCTCATTGGCTTTTTTGCTGGCCGCATACAGGCTTAAGGGATGATCCACATTGGAATGCACGGAAAACGGCATATTGGTATTGGCACCGTAGACCGAGCTGGAGGAGGCATAGACCAGATGCTCGACTTCATTGTGCCGGCAGGCTTCGAGAATATTCATAAAACCGACGATATTCGAGTCGATATAGGCATGCGGGTTTTCCAGCGAATATCGAACGCCGGCCTGCGCCGCCAGATTGACAACCCGGTCGGGTTTGAACTCCGCAAACGTATTGTTGATCAGATCGCGGTCCTCCAGGCTTCCCTTTATATCGGTGAACTCCGGTATGTCGGTGAGCCGGGCCAGACGGGCCAGTTTCAGCTTCACATCGTAATAGTCGTTGATATTGTCAATACCAATGACTTCATCGCCCCTGTCGAGTAAGCGCTTTGCAAGCGCGGAACCGATAAATCCTGCCGTTCCAGTGACTAGTACTTTCATTGTCTTTATCTGCCAGTTGTAAACTCAGTTAAATAGTGTGACCGATGACACCAGCGTCAGAGCCGGGCGTCTACGTCCGCTTTGGGCAAAACGCTTTTGATGTCGTAAAGAATATGGGAATCTTTGCCCAGCCTGCGGATCTGTTCAGCGCCCATTTCAATAAATTCTCTGTGGCCTACAGCCAAAATTATGGCGTCATAGTGATTGGCTCTGGGTTCTGCGATGGGCTGGATAGTGTATTCCTCAACCGCTTCGTTCGGATCAATCCATGGGTCGTACACATCGACATTGGCGTGGTAGTGATTCAATTCCGAAATAATATCGATCACTCGCGTATTGCGCAGATCGGGACAGTTTTCCTTGAAAGCGAAACCGAGTATGAGAATATTGGAATTGACGACGTGTATGCGCTGCCGGGTGAGCATTTTTACCACCTGTTCCGCTACATAACTTCCCATACTGTCGTTGATTTGCCGGCCGGATAAAATCACTTGCGGGTGATAGCCGATCTCCTGCGCTTTGTGAGTGAGATAATAAGGGTCGACGCTGATACAGTGTCCACCGACCAGCCCGGGCCGAAATGGCAGAAAATTCCATTTTGTGCCGGCCGCCTCCAGCACTTCCAGCGTATCGATTTCGAGTTTATCAAAAATAATCGCCAGCTCATTGATCAATGCGATGTTCAAATCCCGTTGCGTATTTTCAATTACCTTGGCGGCTTCCGCGACTTTTATACTGCTTGCAAGGTGAGTTCCCGCGGTAATGATGCTGTTGTAGAGATTGTCAACCAGCTCTGCCACTTTCGGTGTGGAACCCGATGTGACTTTCATGATGGTACTGACCCGGTGTTCTTTGTCGCCCGGATTGATGCGTTCAGGGCTGTACCCGGCAAAAAAGTCCTGATTGAACGTCAAACCGGATTGTTGTTCCAGAATCGGCACGCAAACTTCCTCCGTAGCACCGGGGTATACGGTTGACTCGTAAATGACAATATCACCCGACGTCAATAATTTTCCTATCGTCTTACTGGCCGTTTCCAAGGGAGACAGGTCGGGCTGTTTATGTTGATTGATGGGGGTAGGGACAGTCACGATAAATATATTGCAATCCTCTATACCGGCAAGGTCGCTGCTGTAGGAAAGCAGGGGTACGTCTTCGAGCTCTTCCGCATTCACTTCGAGCGTACGGTCAAATCCTTCTCGCAATTCTTTAACCCGGTGTTCATTTATGTCGTAGCCGATGGTTTTGTATTTCTTTCCGAATTCAACAGCCAGGGGCAGGCCGACATATCCCAGGCCGATAATGGCAATCTGCGTATTTTCTCCAAGATCAAACATGTTGTATTCCGATGAATAGGTCCAAAGTTACAATTGAATTAAGAATTTTTCCGCCCGTTTTACACTCTTGGGCCGGCAAAAAACAGCGGGATGCTGCAGAATCTTACAGCATATCTCACGCCATTTTCCGCGCAACTCGTTAAATCGGTAAATTCAGGATTTCTTTAGTTTTTTTGGGGGCTTCCGATATACTTCGTGTACCTGGACAATTTATGTCATTCGTACAGAAAATACCTGAAATTCCGATTACGACAGAGATATAGTGGGCACATTCAGACTTTTCAAACTCTATTTCAGGGTTCCTTTCCTCATCCTTGCCCTGATTGAATTCGTAATCTGCGTCCTGGCGGTGTTTATAGCCGTGTATGCCCGCTTCGACGGCCTGCAACTTGAGTCCGAGGGCGGGATAGATTCTCCGGTCATCAGCTCAGCAATGTTCGGCCTGGTAATGACTTCCTCCATGATGGCCATGGGACTGTATCAGTCCAGCTTTCGAGGAGGATCTCAAGGGGTATTTCTGAGAACCCTGATCGGATTTCTGGTCGGAGCGGTCATACTCGCCCTGATTTTCTATATTGTTCCAAGTTTGTATCTTGGTCGCGGAGTTTTGGCCATATCCACAGTGCTGGCATTTTTCATGGTGGGTACGGTTCGTCCCGTTTTTTTCTACTATGTCGACAAGGACACCATCAAGGTCCGCATCGGCGTTATCGGAGGTGGAAAACGGGCTACATCGATCGAAAATCGCTTGCGCCGGCGTTCCGATCGCCGGGGTTTCAAAATCATTAACTATCTCATTATTGATGATGTCGAGGAGATAGAAGTCGACCCTCAAAAGGCGGTTAGACTGTACGACAAAACGCTTCTGCAATTCTGTGATGAGAACAATATCGACGAACTGGTCATAGCGCTGGACGAGCGGCGCAAGAGGCTACCTATAGACGAACTGCTCGAATGCAAACTCAGTGGTATTGATGTCATTGACGTGTTGGGGTTCTTTGAACGGGAACAAGGCAAGCTGCCGCTGGATATTATGAAGCCGGACTGGCTGATCTTTTCCGACGGATTTAACCAGGGTGCCTTGCGGGATGTCTTCAAACGCCTTTTCGATATCAGCGTCAGCGCCACCTTATTGGCGGTGACCTGGCCGATTATGTTACTGACTGCATTGGCTATAAAGATTGAAGACGGTTGGGATAAGCCGGTTATCTACAGGCAAGTCAGAACCGGTCAGAGAAACCAATCTTTCTCCGTATTGAAATTCCGTAGTATGTCGATTAATGCAGAACAGGACGGAAAGGCGCAGTGGGCGAGCAAAAACGATAACCGTGTGACCAGGGTAGGCAGCTTTATCAGACGTACCCGGGTGGACGAATTGCCACAGATCATCAATGTTTTGCTCGGTGATATGAGTTTCGTCGGCCCTCGGCCGGAACGACCGGAAATCATTGAAGATCTGATCAATGAAATTCCTTACTACCGGGAAAGACACAGGGTGAAACCGGGTATTACAGGTTGGGCCCAGGTTTGTTATCCTTATGGCGCATCGATAAACGATTCCAGGCACAAGCAAGAATTCGACTTATACTATGTGAAGAACCACACCATGTTTCTGGATTTGCTGATACTTTTCCAAACTGCTGAGGTTGTATTATTTGGTAAAGGCGTGCGTTGAATAAGGTTTAAATCGGTGTACTTACGGCTTGCGTGTTTTAGCGGCGTGTTTCCTGTAGCCGTCGATCAAGCGCATCACCCACACTCGTTCTTGAGGTGCCCAGAAGACGCCCCCGGTGGATGTCGTAATCAGGTTTATTGTTCCACTGAACGTTGTTGCTCGACGGCATCTTGCCATTCCCGCCACGTGATTCCACGTTGATATTAATCTCAAGCTCTTGTTCCTGAGTTGGTTTTTTGTAAACATTGACAATTAAAAAAGCGAACAGCATCAAGCCGACAAACAATGAAAGCCGGCTGATCGATTTCCTGTAATCGTTTTTTTTCTGCGGACTTCTCTTTCGCCTCCGTCTGGAGAGACTGATAAAATCATCACCAGCTGTGGGAAACTCTTCTTCCTTGAGTGTCTCGGGCTGCAAGGGCAGACGACCATTGTCTCTATAGAATTTCTGTAATTCGGTAAACGCCTGGTTGATCCGCATAAAGTTTTGATGTGACTGGAAATATTGATCTCTAAATTCATTATGCCGGTCGGGGTGCCAGATCTGCACCAAGCGCCGGTAACTGTCCTTTGCCTGCGGCCAATCGCACGAACGAGCGAGGTTTAAGGTCTTGTAGCACTCTGGGTAGTCAGCATTCATCGGGAATCGGGGCTAGGATTATCGTTTTTTAATGTTCAGCTGATAAATACGGTATCGAACTTCTCTGCAGGTACCTTATCATAAGGAATCGATTTTACGTTTAAATCCGTCGCAGTTGAAATATCGGAAATGGTATTAATTGTGAATTTGTATTCATTGTCTGTTTCTTAAGCAAAATCACTGAGATAATCGCCGCATCGGTAAGTCTTTTCCGGTTAAAAAATGTGAAGTACTAGCCGATAAAGGTGTTTAGTCGAACGGCATTTGTCATTGAAAAGGACCCGTTACTTGCCCTTTCAGAACTATTTTAATATCCCGATACTGAGCTGTAAGCGGTATTGTTGCTTTGTCACTGTGTTCGTTTAAATTGTTTTTTCTATATAAAACAATAAATTATGGCCTTTATTAAATGTTGATTAGAAATATATCTATCCTATTACTGGCGCTGTTTGTCGCGGCCTGTTCGTCTTCACCCAAGCAGACCGCGGAGGAATTAACACCTAAACCGGCAGAGATCAGCCTGACACCGACTTATCAAATCGGCCCAGGGGATGTTGTCCAAGTGTCGGTTTGGAAAAATCCGGATTTATCGGTAGAGGTGCCGGTTCGACCGGATGGCTACATTTCGGTGCCATTGATCGGGGATGTGCTGGCCAGTGGGAAACGGCCGGAAGATGTCTCGGTGGAAATAGAGCAACGGCTGTCGCAATTTATCCGCAGCCCCAAAGCGTCGGTCATCGTCTCGAAGCTGGTCAGTCATGAGTTTTTATCCCGGGTCCGCGTTGTGGGCGCTGTTTCGGACCCCAAGTCCATTACTTTCCGCCAGGGGATCACGGTATTGGATTTAGTGCTGGAAGCCGGAGGTGTGAACGAATTTGCGGAGCCTGACCTTGCTCAGCTTTACCGTAAAACAGACGATGGAGTGAAATCTTATCCGGTCTATTTGGAGCAGATATTGAACAAAGGCCGCTTGGACAGTAACTATACCCTGGAACCCGGTGATGTCGTGTCTATACCGGAACGGCGTTTCTAAATAAATACTGGCAGAGAAAACTATGGCAAATATAACTCTGGAAGAATGGGGCCCCTTGCTTGCCCGGGAAAGCTTTCAACGCCGGGGAACACTGGTGACAATCTTTGCGCTGGTGAGCCTGTTACTTTTGGCGACGGGGTATTTTTGGCAGAAAAAATACCTCTCCACCGTAACTTTATATATAGACGAAAGCAATATCGTCAGGCCTTTGCTGGAGGGCGCGGCTGTGTCTGCCGATACCAAGGATAAGGCCTATATTGCGGCGGAAATTCTATTCAGCCAGGAGATTATGGAAAAAATCCTCAATGAAGGGGGCTGGGTCGATCCGTCAATGTCTCTGCCGGAGCGGGAGAGAATAAAGGAAAAGGTCATAGAAAAGACCAAAATCGATAATATCAACAGTACGCTGCTGCGCATCGCCTTTGAAAATTCTGATCCCCAGGCAGCCTATGAAACGACCAAACGCTATGCCGACCTGTTTCTCGATAAAACCATGCGCTCTCAGTCGCAGGAGAGTAATGAAGCCTTCGAGTTCATCGTAACCCAGGTGGAGACCTACCGTAAAAAACTTTCCGATTCGGAAAAACGACTGCAGGATTTCAGGGCGGAAACCACCGACGCCAGGCCCGGAACGGAAGAAAATCTCGATGTAAGAATTCTGGAGTTAAGGCGCCAGATAGAGGGAACAGAGCTGGAATACGCAGAAGCACGCTCCAGATCAAACGCACTCGCCGACGAACTCGGTAAAGTTGCCCTGACAGCGGATAATGTCTATCGTGAGAGCCAGTATCTGGAACAAATACGGGAACTGCAGTCCGAGATGGATCTTTTGCTTTTATCCTATACAGACGACTATCCGGACGTCGTTCGTCTGCGGCAACAGATAGCGGATTTGCAAAGGTTGGCCGAGCGTGAAAAAGCAAAACGCCTGGAAGAGCAGAAAAACGCGCGTGCCGTGGTGATCGGTAAAGAAACGTTTATCTCCAATAATCATTCGGTCAATCCGGTTTATCAACAACTCAGTGGCGAAGCATCGCGGGCTCAGGCCTATGCCGACTCGTTGAAATCGAGACTCGAACATACAAAAGTCCTGTTGCAAAAGGAATTCAACCGCTCGAACAAAACCACTGAAGTTGAGCGAGAATTGGCTGAGCTTACACGCGACTACCAGGTTAATCAGGATATTTACCAGGATTTGTTGAGGCGTCGAGAGAGTGCGCGGGTTTCCATGACGCTGGACAAGGAAAGGCAAGGTGTTTTATACCGGATCCAGGAGCCTGCGTCCTATCCTATTTTACCGACCGGTATTCGATTTTTGCATTTTGCTATTGCAGGAATCGTCCTCGGTATGCTGCTGCCCTTGTTCTATCTGGTCGGATTTCTTCAGATTGATCCCCGAGTCAGATTAGCATCAACCGTCACCGAGGAGCTTGAACTGCCCTTGCTGGCCGTTGTACCCCATATGAAAATGCCGGATGAGAAAGTTGCCTGGTACCGAAAGAAACCGACTCTCATTCTCGCGATCATTGCGGTGATTGCGATCTATCTGGCCGTTTCCTGGTTGAAGTTTACCGAAGGTTCTTAAACATGACCGACAACAGAGCAAGAATGGCGAATGTTTTGTCCATTGCTGAAAATACTCAGCGGAAACGGACTCGACGCGTAAAAAAAACCAAAACCGCCAACCCACAGATCAGCAAAAAAACGATCGGTCCCAAGGACGCCAGTCAAAAGGGCGAGATCCTTACACGCAACAAGGAGACGGAAGTTGGGTTTATGGAAGACCCGCGGCTGTTTTCGGACAAGCAGTTGGAGCGTATCGGTGTTGTTCATCCGCGATCGAAGAACCGGGCTTTGGTGGATTCATTCAGGCAGATGCGAACAAAGCTCTTTCAACTGAAACCCGAAGGGAACTTTTCGGTTCTGGTTTCATCGGTGGTGCCTGAAGGCGGCGCCAGTTTCATTTCTCTGAATCTTGCGTCCACAATTACATTCGATAGAGCAAAGACATCCTTGCTGATCGATACCAATGTCCACGATCCGGTGCTGCATCGGATTTTGACGCTGATTAAGCTTGAGCCCCGCTATGGATTACTCGATTATCTTGCTAATCCCGAAATCGGAATCGAAAACATAGTCAGTCCATCCGGCATCCCTCGAATGCGGATTATTCCCATTGGACACAGGGAAGAGGGTGACACGGAATACCTGACATCGAAAAAAATGCCGCAGTTTCTGCGCGAAGTGAAACACCGCTATGACAACCGGTATATAGTCGTTGACGCGCCATGTATTACATCATCCGCCGATGCGCGTGTCCTGGCGGACCAGTGCGATTTTATTGTACTGGTGGCGCCATACGGCGGTGCGACTTCCAATCAAATCGATTCGGTGGTTGATGAAATCGACGATCACAAACTTGCCGGAATTGTATTAAACAACGAACCTCAGGCCGGCATTTGAACTGGTCCGGCAATGAGATTCAGCCTGAAGACAATTATTTTGGCATTGGTTTATGTTTTCTTAATCGAAAATGCAATAGCCGCTACGGTAGGATACGATGCAGAGTATCGCGCCGAATTCACCGATAATGCATTTAAAAGTCCGAACGACGAAGAAAAGGTCGAAGAATTAACTCACAATTACAGACTCAGTTTATTCGGTAATCTGAGCGGCGCCCGATCCAAGACTGATTTCATCGCCAACCTGGAGTTCCGCGATTATGCTGAAGACACCGCCGAGGATGAGGCGCTGAGCAGTTTTCTGGGTGCCACTGAAATCGCAATAACGTCACGCACTCTGAGCTGGATTGTTGCCGATACACTTGGCTATATCGATACAGACCCCAGTTTGAAATTCAACACGCGAGATCAGGAGCGAGTGAATTATTTTGTCACCGGACCCAATCTGGCATATCAAATCGGCCCCGACAAAGATATCGGGGCTAAGCTGTTATATACGAATCACAATCGCGAGGGACGGGAAAGCGACTACGATAAGATCAATCTGGATGCCTATTGGGATCAGTATTTAAATATAAGGGATAATTGGGGAGTCAACTTTGAGCACAGTTATTTTAACTATCCTGAAGAGGCCAGGCGGGAGGATTATACGGTCACTGAATTATCGACCTATTTTACTCGCAATACACAATCGAATATTTATAAAATCTCGGTCGGAACGACATATCTGAAGCTGGATACCGGTGAAGATGATATTTCAGGGAATTTTAATGCAAGCTGGGATCACTTGTTTACGCGCAGAACCGGGCTTATTCTGAGTGCGGGATACGATTTAACCAATGACTCAGTACTGAATGATACTCAGCTTACCCAAACGGGTTCATTTGAGAGCGACGACGCTGAAGGCGTATTTTACGAGGCTGAGGCAGGGGCTCATTTTTATTACAAGGGTATAGCATCGGAGATTGATCTAAGAACAGCCGTACGATCATTGGAATATGTTGACGGCCCGCAGCAAAGTTCGTTTTTACAAAACGATCACCAGACTTACAGCGCAAGTGCCGAATACACACGGTTTGTCGGGCGTACACTGGATTTGTCCCTGGAACTCAGCGCCGAGAAGATCGATTACGTCGACGAGGATTTTGACGATATTCTGTACTCAGCCATTGCAACGGCAAACTACAGAATGGGTCGAAACATTGACCTTTTGGCCAGTATCGAGTATTTGCAGGGAGAGGGGAATTTACCTACTGCGGATGGATCCGCTGGTTCGAATGACTATGAAGAAGCCATATTTACTCTTGGAATACACTGGGATCCTTACAAGTCACGACGTCAGCTCAATAATAGCCTGGAATACTTCGATTTAAGTATTATTAATTGACTTCCGGATTTGTAATTACTTCATGATTCCAAATGCGATTACCGATAAAGTGAAAAACCAACACCTAAGCAGTTCGGACACAGCGGTGCTATTGAATAAACCCGTTCTGTTTGTTGTGGACAGTTACTTTCCGGTGATAGCGGGAGCGGAAAGACAGGCTTTGGTATTGGCACGGGCCCTTAGAAAAAGAGGTTTGACCGTTGAATTTGTAGTTCCCCGGCTGGAAACTCATCGGCCTGTGAACGACAGTGTTGAAGGGTTCTCGGTCAGAAGAATCGCCTATCCCAAGATAAAGTTCCTTGGCGCCTTGATATTGATGGTGAATTTTTCGATGTACATAATCCGCCACAGAAACCGCTACAGCTACATACATGTTCATATCACCAAATTGCTGGCCACATGCCTCGGTATATTAAAACCCTGGATACATCCCCGAATTATTACAAAGATTTCCGGATATTCCGAATTTTCAGGCGGAGTGCTCGATCAAAGCATGCAAAAAAAGCCGGCTTACCGCATCATGAAACATTATATTCTCAAGCTGGATTTTGTACACACAATCTCAAA
This sequence comes from Granulosicoccaceae bacterium, assembly GCA_965222695.1. Classification (GTDB taxonomy): domain Bacteria; phylum Pseudomonadota; class Gammaproteobacteria; order Granulosicoccales; family Granulosicoccaceae; genus UBA7957. The sequence goes on from OZ244967.1 coordinate 875,603, forward strand.
CTATACCCGTGATGTATTACTTGAATGCGGATTCCGGGATGAACAGATAATTCAAATACCCAACGCGGTTGAGATCGAAACCTTTGAATCCGCACACTCCATTTCCAGATCCGATCGGGTTATACGTATCGGATTCTGTGGCAGGGTGGAACATGTTAAAGGTCTTGACGTTCTGATAGACGCCTGCAGCAAACTGCAAGCCGATGACTTACAGCGGATTAAAGTACTGATTGCCGGGAAAGGCAGTTATCTGCCCGATATAAAAAAAAGGGTGGAAGAACATCAGCTCCAGGGCTGTGTTGAATTTGCCGGCATGGTTGAGAATGTAGCAGCCTTTCACCAAACCCTGGATATATACGTACAACCCTCGTATTCGGAAGGTTTGTCCAATGCCGTTCTGGAAGCCATGAGTAGTTCTTTGCCTGTCATAGCATCCAATGTCAGCGGTAACGTGGATTTGGTGAAAGAAGGTATTACCGGTAGCTTGTTCGAGTCCGGTGATAGCGATGATCTGGCGGAAAAACTGACGATGTTGATCAATGACCCGAGTCAGAGAATTCGGATGGGCAGCCAGGGCAGGCAGCGCATCGAACACGGATTCAGCATCGAATCGATCAGCAATCAGTTAATAGAGTTTTACAGCCATGGCTAAATCGGCAATACAAGACGTTTACCTGGCCATTAGCATTGATACGGAATGTGACCATGATCCGAAGTGGGTTCGCTCGAATCCCCTGAAGTTTGATTCGATCAATATCGGCCTGCCGGAAAGATTGCAACCGCTATTCCAAAGTGTCGGCGCGGTTCCGACATATTTGTTGACCGTGGAAGTGCTGGAGGATGAAGCATCGGTCGCCACACTAAACCGCTTGCCCGGTACTTATGAATACGGTACTCACTTACACGCTGCATTTGTAGAACCACAGAAAAAATTCTACGACTATGCAGGCGTTGACAGCCCCGATTTTCAATGTTTCGACGATGCGGAAGTCGAGTATAAGAAACTGGCAAATCTCACCGCGCTATTCGAGGATAAACTGCATAGGAAGCCGACCAGCTTCAGAGCGGGGCGCTATGGCGCGCGCAGCAATACCATAGCCTCGCTCGAAAAGCTGGGCTATAAGGTCGATTCCAGTGTCACACCCCATATCCGGTGGGAGGAGCCAAGAGGCTTTGTCGATTTCCGCAATGCCCCGGAACAACCCTATTTTCCGTCCACTGAGGACTTAAGCAAGGTGGCAAAGAACGCCAATGGTTATTCCTTGCTGGAAGTTCCCGTGACGGTCAAAAGCCAACTTATCCGGCGACATCCACAATGGTTTCGACCCTGGTTTTCCAGCGTCGAGCAACTAAAGGCGATATTTCATTATCATTTGAGGCAATACGCGTCAAATCCCACTATCGTCATTAACATGATGTTTCACTCCATGGAAGTTATAGAGAAAGCTTCGCCCTATCCGCAGTCGGCTGGAGACGTTAAAAAATATCTGGATGATACTTATGAAATATTGTCCTGGTGCGCCGGTGAAGGAGTGAAATTTACAGGGCTTTCCGAATTACATGGAAAGTTTCGTTGATGCCGCACTATGTCTTCGTCAATCCTGCGACATATCAGAAATTACACTTCCGCGGGGCTGCTGGCGGCTCTTGGCGGAATCATATCCTTTCCGATATTAACCCGAAACCTCACCGTTGAAGAGTACGGTTTGCTGGGGTTGGTCACCTCCAGTGTTGCAGTGGCTGTCGCGATAGGGAAACTGGGTATACAGCACTCTGTAATACGTTTCTTCGCCCAGGTTGAAAACGATTCCGAACAAAGATGGTCGCTAAAGGAATTATATTCAACAGTGTTTTGTGCGTTGTTGTTTCTGGCGGTACTTCTGAGTCTGCTTTGGTTTATCACCGGGACAATGCTGCTTCCCGGTTATATGAGCAGTGATGAGGCTCCCGGCTTGTTCCTTATCGCTACAGGCGTAGTCTTTCTCCGCTTGTTGGGCAGCGGTGTGGTGAATTTTCTTCGGGCTCAACAATACAGCGGCGTAGTCAGCATTTCCCACGTACTGCACAAGTATCTACACCTGATACTGATCATAATCGCTCTGGTTTTTAACCATTTAAATGCTGCAGTCGTCATCCTGTTCTTACTGCTTGCCGAATTTACAACTGTGGTATATGCAGCCCGCAAGCTTTGGCCGCGATTCTCATTTGGAATTAAATCGTTTCAGCCCGGACTCGCCAGATCGTTAATTCTGTTCGGTCTGCCGTTAATGGCCTACGAGTCTTTGTCATTGGTTCTTCGATTGAGCGATCGCTACGTGATAGAGGCGTTGCTTGGGGAGAATGCACTGGGTCAATATTCAGCCTCCTACAATCTGACCGCCTATCTGGACATGATTATTCTGTCCGGCATGGTTCAGGCCGTAAGACCCATGTATACCCAGATCTGGGAATCGGATGGCGCTCAGGCGACCCGGCTCTTCCTGGAACACGGTTTTCGTTTTTATGTCATCGTGGGGATTCCGCTGATACTGGCTTTTTCGGTGGTCGCGCCCGATCTTCTGGTGTTGCTTTCCGGCAAAAAATATCAGGCAGGCACAGCGATTATTCCCTATGTAGCGCTGAGTTTCTTTCTCGAAGGTGCCGTTTTGTTTCTGGGCGCCGGTCTTCATATCGGGAAAAACACCGGAGTTTTTCTCAAATGGGCGTTACTGGCGGCTGTGTTAAATATCGGTTTGAATATCCTCCTGGTACCGCACTTCGGCTTGTTGGGTGCCGCAACCATGACTATCGTCTCCTATTCGGTGTTTCTGCTTGGAGTCACGCACCGGTCGTTTAAATCGCTGGCGTTCGGCATCCCCGTTAAGCGCATCTTTACCGTTCCGGCTTTGGCCTTTCTGGTGTATCTGAGCCTGAGTCAGCTTGATTTGCGTAATCTGCTGTTGAATATGAGCGTGAAAGGGTTTTTGGCTGTGGTGATCTATGCAGCGATTCTGCTGTCGCTGGATGCCAAAATAAGAGATCATGTATTACAAGGTTTGAGTAAGTTTCGTTCCGGGAGCCCTGCGCCATGACCCTGATATTTATTCTGTCAGCCTTGTTTTGTATTTATACCTATTTTCTGTATCCGCTGCTGATCTGGTGGCTTTCAAAAACACGGCCTGCGCCGGAGACAAAACACCAAGAAAGCAATATATGGCCTGAAGTCAGCATTGTCCTGGCGGTGCACAACGAAGCGAAAAATATCCGTAAAAAGCTCGACATTCTGAGGCAAATCGACTACCCGAATCCATTGCAGATCGTTGTAGTGTCTGATGGTTCGGACGACGGAACCAATGAGTTCCTCGCTGAACAAGGCGATATTGATTTTTTCCAATATGCCGACGCGCGAGGGAAACCCACGGCTCTGAATATCGGGATGGAAAGTGCGCGCGGTGAAATCGTTGTCTTTATGGACGCACGCCAAGGCGTTTCTCCCGATTGCGTCAAGCAGTTGGTGAAGCATTTTCACTCGCCGCAGGTGGGTGCGGTGAGCGGTGAACTCGTGATGACCAGGGGAGAAAACGAAGAGGCTGAAAATATCGGCCTTTACTGGCGATATGAAAAGTGGATTCGTTCAGCCGAGAGCCGATACTATTCCACGGCGGGCGCGACAGGCGCTCTGTATGCGGTCCGGCGCTCTGATGTTATTTCCCTTCCCGCCGATACATTGTTAGACGATTTCGAAACACCGATTGCAACTCTGAAAAAGGGCAAACGCACGCTGTTCGAACCCGGAGCCGTTGCTTTCGACAAACCGTCGAGCACTGGCGGGGACGAATTCAGGCGCAAGGTTCGGACGCTGGCCGGGAACTACCAGTCCTTTGTACGCAATCCCTGGCTGTTTAATCCCGCCAGAAACCGGATATTTTTACAGTTTTTATCGCACAAGGTGTTTCGCCTGCTGGTCCCCTATGCGATGTTAGCGGCACTCGTCAGCAGCGGACTATCTGAAAATTTCTGGATAAAATCACTGTTTTTTACACAGATCGTCTTTTATCTCGTGGGAATAGGGGCTTTTTTATCGTCTCGATTATCCCGTTTCCGTATAGCGAACTTTATAAAAATTTTCCTGCAAATGAATTATGCAGCCGTATACGGCTTGTATCATTATCTTTCGCGTAAGAATCTGGTGCGATGGAAATCGGTATGAATACCATTATTTTAATGTATCACGCAATTTACCGGAACGAAGCTGAACTGGCGTCCCTCATTGCCACTGAAGACCGTCCCTATGCGGTTTCACGGGAAAGTTTCCAACGCCAACTGTCCATGGTCGTTGATCAATTGGCCAAAGACAAGCGTAGAGACATTATCATCAGTTTTGATGACGGCCATATCAGCAACCACAGCATCGCATTACCGGAATTGGAAAAATATGGGCTAAAAGCGATTTTCTTTATAACCACTGATTTTATGCGCGAGAGACCCTATTTTTGCCGTCCCGAACAGATCAAATCGTTGTATGAGGCGGGTATGGAAATCGGCTCTCACGGTGCCAGCCACTGTTTTCTTGATGACGATCTTTCCCGGGAAGAACTTCTCTCGGAATTTGCCGATTCCAAGAGTGCGCTGGAGGAGGCGACAGGGTCGCCGGTAGTCTCAATATCTTTTCCGGGAGGCCGATATTCTAGAGATAGTGTCTCTTTGGCTTGTGGCTGCGGTTTTTCGCGATTCTATGGCTCCAGAGCCGGAATCAATGATAATCTAGGCACTGATGAAGCATCGCCACTGCGGCGGGTTGCGATACGACGAACCACATCGGATAGTGAATTTCTACAAATCATATCCGCGAACGGTTCGTACTACTCGAAAATTGCCGTAAAACAAGCGCTGAAGTCCGGCTTGAGAAAATTACTGGGTAACAGGTTATATCATGGTCTCTACAAATCAGTCTCTGGTTAAAGTTGATAAGAACCTGATTCCGATTCCCGGTGAGGCAAAACCGGCGTCCAAGCGTAGCAAGCGCAAAGATAAGGTTCAACCCGGACGAAAGAAAGAGAAACCAACCTTTCCGCCGGTTTCTGAGTGGGTCGGAGTACTGGCATTTATGTCCTTGCCAGCGCTGGTGATTTTGTTTTCCAGCGTCTCCGGAACACCGCTTCCAAAACCACTGCTTTATGGCATTGCCGTCATACTGGGTCTGTACCTGATGGTACGTGCATACTTCAATGTCGAACTGGTTCTGGCAGTGGCCATTGTGTATATACCTTTTTCCAAAGTCATCGTGATACCGATTGCTCCGGGACTGAACGGCACCAATGTTTTTCTATTGCTTCTCCTGGTGAGTGCTTTTTTTCAGGCGCAAAGAAAGAGAATTCCCCTTCTTGAGCTACTGCCCGGAGCTAAAGTCGTTTTCGGATTCGCATTTCTGAGCGCATTATCCGGCGTCACTTTGTCGCTCAGACCGGGCGGTTTCGACTACTTTATGAGCGAAATCTGGCTGACGTATAAAGCCTGGCTCGATCAGTTCATTTTGTATTTTGCCGTTCTCAGTGCCATTCGCGATCGGGAACTTGCCAAAAGAGTGGTAATTTATACCATTATCGGATCCATGCTGGTGGTGTTTTACAGCGTGGACGAAATGCTGGAGAGAGCCGGCAGGTCGAATCTGGATCGCTCGCGTGTCGGCGGGCCGCTTTTGCAGCCGAATAACTTCGGCGGGTTTGTCGCTTACACCATGCTCCCGATCATTGCGATCTTCGTGATGTATATTGAGAGGCTGAAGGCATGGTTGATCACACCCTATTTGCTGGTTGCATTAAAGCTGCTCATAACTTCCTTTTCCCGCGGCGCCTATGTGGCTTTGGCGGCGGGCGGTTTATTAATCGGTTATCTTCGCGGAAAAGGCTTTCTCGCCTTCTGGCTTTCCCTGATGATTGTGCTCTTACTGATTTTTCCAAGCCTGATACCCGAATCAATCGTCTCCAGATTGAGTAGCACTGAAAAGTCCGTTTCCACCACAAGCCAGCAACTGGACAAAAGTTCACAAACACGGCTGGTAATGTGGGAAGCCGCTATTGAAATGACTGCTGAAGATCCGATCTTCGGTAAGGGCTTTAAGGCCTTCCCATTGCTGAAACAGCAATATGTCGATGTCAATGTCTTTGAAAGTGATCCTCACAGCATGTATTTTTATATCAGCTCACAAATGGGGATACCGACACTGGTATTTTTTATGTTGATGCTACTCAATATGTATGTGATGGGCAGGAAGCTGGCACAGAAAACGGATGACAGATTTATCCGGGGAATAGCCGTTGGCGGCGCAGGAGTTGCTACCTGCATGGCGGTAATCAATGTGTTCGGATCGCGTTTTATCAATATCGAATTCACATGCTATTTCCTGATCTACTACGTGGTTCTGCAATATTTATTGAACGAGCAGCTCACGAAAGAAAAAGTCCTTGATAAAGCGAAAAAGAAACGGCGGAACTTTCCCAGGCCAGAGAACCGACTAAAGGCTCGATAATGTCCGGGCTTGTCGTACATGTCATTGATCGTTTGCCGCCCGACGGCGCGGAACGTTTAATTGCCGAAGTGCTGAAGAACCGTTCGGACCGCTATGACTACCGCGTATTGTGCCTGGTGGAAGGCGGTATTTTACAAAGGGAAATCGAGAAATGCGGAGTTCCAGTCACGGTACTCGGCAGGCGCAATGCTCGGGATCTGAAGCATGCCCTGGGTTTATTGCGTTGGTTTCGTCACTATAAACCCAAAATTGTACATACCCACCTGTTTACCGCCGATGCCTGGGGACGGACTTTTGCATATCTGGCCCGTGTACCCGGCATTTTTTCCACAGTCCACAGTACCAATACCTGGAAAAGTCGATTGCATCTGGCCGTGGATCGTATATTAGCCGGGGTCAGCGATGCCGTCATTGCCTGTACGGAAGAGGTTAAACGTACGATCGCAGGCGAGGGAATTCCGGAAAAAAAGCTGGTTTGTATTCCCAACGGTGTGGATCTGTCCCGTATCGCGCGGGCAAACGAAACACATCTTGTCGCGGAATTTTCACTTGCGCCCGATGTTCCGGTATTTGCACTTGTCGGAAGGTTGCATCCGGCTAAAGGGCACAGCGATTTGATTCCTGTATTACAGCAGATTGCTGCTGAAGGTGAACGGTTTCATTGCCTGTTTATCGGCGATGGTGAACTAGAAGATACGCTTAAGTCTGAAATAAAAGCGTCGGGTCTGTGTGAATATGTCACATTTACCGGGTTTCGGCAGGACGTTATCGGTATTTTAAAGGGTTTGGATTTTCTGATAATGCCCTCGCGTTGGGAAGGGTTGCCGATCAGTCTGCTGGAAAGTATGGCCTGTGGTACACCGGTAATCGCCAGCCGGGTCGGAGGAATACCCGATGTAATCGAGCACGGTGTGGATGGTCTTTTGTATGAAAAGGGCGACAGGCATGCATTGAAATCGGCGATATTAAGCCTGACAGGGGATGTAACGCGTCGACGGTCCTTGGCCAATGCTGCGGTGGAGAAAATTCATCGGCAATACAGTGCGGCAAGCGTGGCCCGGGCCTATGAAGCCTTGTATGAACGGGTGAAATAAGATGGAAGTATTGCGTGCTCTGCTGCCCCGGATAAGCCTGCCCCTGGCCAGGGCCTGGTACCTGATTAGACCCGGCGCCCGAATCCTGATGTACCACCGGGTCACGGAGCGGGAAAGTTATGATCAGCTCAGTGTCAGCCCGCATAACTTCGAGAAACAGATTCATTGGTTGAGTCAACACCGGGATATTTATCCCTTGTCCGAAGTGATCAGTAGCATTAGGGCGGGGCGGGTAACTGCAAGTATGGTGGCTATCACCTTCGATGACGGCTACCTGGATAATCTGGAATGCGCGTTACCGATTCTGGAGAAGTACCACGTGCCGGCGACGATATTCATTACCAGTCACTTTGCAGCACAAAAACTTATTCATCCGCGTTACCGGGGCGAGGATAAGCGATTGCATTTGAATTGGCGCGAAGTGCGCAAATTGGCCGATCATCCGCTGATTGAGATCGGATCTCACACAGTCACTCATCCCATGTTATCGCAGATCAGTGACGCGGATGTCTTAAAAGAAATAAAAACCAGTAAAGAAGAAATCGAAAAATATACGGAGACGGAAGTTCACGAATTCTGTTATCCGGCGGGTAATTTTACAAACCGGGAGGAAAAACTGGTTGAGCAATGTGGTTATAGTGCTGCGGTCACGGTCAAGCCCGGCAGTAACCGGATTAACACCGGCATCTATGCGTTACGGAGAACCGAGATTACCGACCGCGATACTTTAAGAATACTGGAGCAAAAGCTCGATGGGGCATTTGACCTGTTCCATTATCTGCTTGATATAAAACGCGAGTTGGTATTCTCCCGGCAGCGTCAGTAGTACATACGACGGCATTTCGATGAAAATTCTTTATTTAATGACAGAACCCTTTGGATATGGAGGTGTGCAATCGGATCTGTTGGCGCTGAGCGAGGATTTGTCGGAAAAAGGTCATGAAGTTTTGGTAGCAACTTCTGAAGGAGAACTTTTAGATGAATTAATCTCGAAAGGCGCGGTGTTTATTGATATCGATTTTCATTTTTCCAGTCCGCTAAAATTGATTGAGTCGGCTCTTGCATTAAGAAAAGTTATTCGTGAGAACAACGTGGAGCTATTGGCCCCGCAATCTGTCCGCTCGACACTGGTCAGTTATTTCGCACTGCGTTTAATACCCTATTCTTACCGGGTAAAGTCAAGCCGCAGACGCTGCCCGATTGTAACAACTGTACACAATATCCATAATCCGATACATTTTAAATACGCGGGATTTATACTCAATCGGTGCGCGGATTATGTGATATTTGAATCGCACTACGAGCGCAACCGTTTGTTGGAAAGCGGGCTTGCGGCATCCAAATCCGAAGTCGTACACAGTGGTATAGATACGGACAGATTTGCACCCGTACCGGTTAATCAGGCTTTGTTGCATGACTATGGAATCGACAAATCGGTTAACAAGGTGTTCGGTATTGTCGCGCGTCTGTCGGAGGAAAAAGGACATCAGTATTTATTGAGAGCATTTAAAAAAGTGTTGAAAAACGAACCCGGCGCACGCCTGCTGGTAGTGGGAGACGGGCCGTTGATGGAGGAATTATTGCGGCAAAGGTCGGATCTGCAATTGGAAAAAGAGGTCATATTTACCGGCGCACAGCGTAATATTCCTGACTATTTATCGATTTTTGACGTATTTGTTTTGTCTTCGACCCGTGAGTCTTTTCCTTTGGCCGCGAGAGAGGCAATGGCCGCTGGACGGCCGGTGATTGCTCCGCGTATCGGGGGTTGCCCGGAAGTGGTCGATGACAATAATACAGGTCTGTTGTTCGAAGCGACAAATATTGACGATCTGAGTGAGCAAATGCTGGAAATTCTGAGAGACAAGAAATACAATGAGTTTGGCGCTAGATCACGGCAACGGGTTGTTGACTTATTTTCCCGGAAACAATGGATTTCGGGGGATGAGAGAGTCTATTTAGGATTCGTATAGCATCTTGTCCGTAGGAGCGAGGCGTCCTCGCAATAATGTTCTTAAGTCAATGCCGGTGCCAGAACGGCTAACTTCACTTTTCGAAGACTTATGCAATTTGCATTCAAACTCTTCGAAATATGATTTTCACAAAATTAAGTACAAGAATTTACCTTGAACATAAGTATGTCTAAGTAAAAATCCGGACTGCTCACAATCCAGTCGAGTTGTTGTCGCCGTCTGCGTTGCTCGAATTCACCGCTTTGAGTGAGGTCATGCCTGTATTTTTCGATCAGCTGCCAGAAGAATTTCAAGAGGCCATGCACTGACAAGATCCTCCCACGAAAAACCCTTGTCCAAGCGCACCGCTCGACCTGCAGCGTCGACAAATAAAACCTTCGGTTCGGCAGGAAACCCCAATGGCATCCCTACTTTGCTGGTCGGGAATGACCAGATCCGGTGAGTTGGTATAACGCAGCAAAAACTCGCGATGGCGAGGCATGACAAATGTCACCCTCAGCTCTCAATGCTGTTCGGAAATGGGCTTCACTTTCTGGTCTGAACCGACGATGTCACTGATGTCAGGTTCGGCTGTTACCGGTCCGCCAAGCGCAATCTCTTCTTCCGTAGCATCGCGTACACTGACTATATCCAATCTGAAGATAACCTCGCGACCGCACAGCGGATTATTGCCATCGATGGTGACGGTTTTGTCGTCAACCCGAGTGACGATAAACGTCTTGGTGTTGCCCGCCTCACTTTCCATCAGGATGGACGTACCGACTTCTCGATATTCCTCGGGCACATTTTCGATTCTATCGGTGATAACCAGTGATTCGTCTCGCGGGCCAAACAGCGTGTTGCAGTCGATCGGGACTTCAATCACATCTCCCGGCAGCTTACCCTCCAGTTCGCTGGTTACCGGCGGAGCGAGAATCTCGTTAACCCCATGCACGTAACCAATCGGGAACTCGACCTCGGTCAGAACGCTTTTGGTTTTCGAATCTATAACCCTGTAGGTGAGTTCAACCAACTTTCCATCAGCAACGGGATCTTCCATCGACATGTCGTTCATACGCTTTCTCCGCAGCTCACAGGCTTACTAAGGAGAATGGTGATTTCCTTAGTACGATCAAAGACAGATAAATCATTCATCGGATGGCAGGTCATAACCGCTAAAAAACGGAAGCACCATAAATCTTAACCTCGCCATCCTTGTCGTAACCGAGGACCAATCGCCCGAGCCATTCTCCTTGTTTTTTGGTGCTGCGAATCCGGTACAGGACCGTGACATGCTCATTGCGGCGGATCAGGCCAAGATAGTCATAGCTTGGATCGAGATTCCGGGTCAATTCGCTTTTCGCAAATTGCTTACCGATCTCAACTTCATTGAGCCCAAACAATAGATCGTATGAAAAGTTTTGAACAAATTTACCGTATTTCCCTTCGTTGGAATACTTGATCAGGTCATCCCACATCGGATGGGCAATCGTAAGGATGTCGTCGTCAGATAGCTCGATAATATTCATGTGTTTGTTGCGTTATGGAAAATAAAATTTTCCGAGGTGCATCGGTACGCCAACCGACTAGGACCGGCGGGGCTGCGTGTGGCCTTTGCATGGTACAGACGAAGTAAAGACCTGTGATGACACTGTTAATTTTAGGGGAGCTGCCGCAACGCCAGGTTGCAACAGCTCCCTTGATATAATATATCAGGCAGCGTCTTCCTTTTTCTTGTCTACATCCACCAGATGGTACAATGGTGCTTTTTCCAAGGTGTATTCGCCGGTTTCAGGATCGCGGCGGGATACAGTAAGCACATGCCAGTTCTCATCGTCTAATTTCAGATGGTCACCACGGTAGTAGTAACCGGGCCAACGCGTTTCTTCGCGGAACAGCGTATGCTGGAGAACTGATTCTGAAGTTAACTGACGGTGCTTGATTTCCCACGCACGCAGAAGTTCATGAATGTTTTCCGCTGCGACTTTTTCAAGGTCTTCTTCCAGCAATTTCATCTTCTTCAAACCAATGTTCAGCAACTTCTCATTAGTCATGTAGCTAACCATCACGCCACCGGCGTATTCATCCATCAACTTCTGCAGGCGATCGAGCGCCTGACGCGGATTGATGTAGTTCGGGTTAACAGAACCGGCAGTGATTTCGTTGCGGAAAACCCGGTAAGTTTCCAACGGCTTGTAGACTTCTTCCTTGCGGCCATCGATCTGCGCATCGGAAATCTTGATGCCTTCAGCCTTGCCGTCATCGATATACTGGCACGCCGCTTTTGCAGCGATGCGGCCTTCGGTGAAGGACCCCGACGAGAATGCGTGCGGCGTGCCGCCAACGGCATCCCCTGCACCGAACAAACCTTCGACCGTAGTCATGCGGTTGTAGCCCCAATAGTACTCGGGCGGTGAAAGATCTTCCGGACCGGAGCACCAGGCACCACAGCCGGTCGCGTGTGAACCCATAACATAAGGCTCGGAGGTAGTGAGTTCCGGGTTTTCGTATTTCGGATCCACGTCGGTAGCTGCCCACAGCACAGCCTGACCCACGGTCATACCGAGGAAATTGTGCCAGCCGATTTCCTCAAGATGCGGATCCTGGAACGCCTCCATGGTGACCATGTGGATAGGACCGCGGCCGGCATTGACCTCATGAATGAAAGCGTGGTTGCGCAGACAGGTCGGGATCGGGCGATGGGTTAGATGCGAAACCTCCGGATCCAGATACTCCTTACCGACTATTTCCTGCAGTGATGGCCACCATTTGGATTCGTATTCTTCACCATCAGAGTTCTGGGTATATGTCTTCAAATGCAGGAAGTACGCGCCCACCGGACCGTATCCATCTTTGAATCGCGCAAGAACAATGCGATTCTCCATCTGCGTCATCTTTGCACCGGCATTAATCAACAGACCGTAGGCCGAGCCCGATGACCAGGGCGCATACCAGACACGCCCGGCACCTTCGCCGACTGAGCGTGGCCGGAAGATGTTGGACGCCCCCCCGGCAGCAACAATAACCGTCTTGGATTTGAAGACATGGTAGTTACCGGTACGTACGTTAAAACCAACAGCACCAGCGACACGGTTGTCTTTGGCTTCGTCCATCAGCAGGTGGGTGACGCAGATACGATTGTAGACCTTATCAGCCGACTTCTTGGCGGCGTCTGCAACAATCGGCTTGTAAGATTCACCATGAATCATGATCTGCCAGCGTCCTTCACGTAAATAAGACCCGGTATCCGGGTTTTTCATCAGCGGCAATCCCCAATCTTCAAATTGGTGCACGGTAGAGTCGACGTGCCGCGCCATATCGAACAATAGATCTTCGCGAACCATGCCCATCAGGTCGATGCGCGCGTAACGCACATGATCTTCCGGGTTATTCTCCCCGAAGCGCGTACCCATATAGCAGTTGATCGCGTATAGACCTTGCGCTACCGCACCGGAGCGATCGATATTGGCTTTCTCGGCAATGACAATTTTTTTGTCTTGACCCCAATACCTGGCCTCAAAAGCCGCACCGGTTCCTCCGAGGCCTGCACCGCAAACCAGGATATCGATATCGTCTTCAACAATGGTTTGGTACTTCATTAGTAATTCACCCCTTTTTTCATAACCAGGCCATTGGATTCAAGGGTGTGGATATCACCATCATCGAAGCGAATGTATTTGGGTTCGTTAAAAAGTAGCTGACTGTCCCGCTGCTCCTGAGTCGGCGGCTCAACGTCGCGCAGTTGAGGAGTGCCGCTACCCCACGGTTTAGTGGTGATAGGGGCCAGCAATTCCATGTCTTTTTTACCGTTACGGAACTTGATGCGCCAGGCAATAACACCTTTTTCCTCATCGCGCTTTACGCGTACCGAATGCCCCAGAGGTGCAAAGTCCGCGTAGCCGCGAACGTCGATGGCGTGATGCGGGCACGCCTTGACGCAGGAGTAACACTCCCAACACATGTTGGGTTCAATATTGTATGCGCGACGAGTAGTCGTATCGATATGCATGATGTCCGACGGACAGATATCAACGCAATGACCACACCCGTCACAACGAGTCATATATACAAAAGTTGGCATTAAGGATTCTCCGAAACTGGTGGAAGTCAATTAGTAGTGACGAGGGGGTTCACTTTTGATACCGAGCCCCATGTTGGGTGGATTAGCACCCATGTATTGCTTGATGTCGGGGAATCTCGCGTGCACCTCGGGATCTGACAGATCGTATTCATCAGGCAAGTTCTCTCTTGAGCCATCGGCCATGGTGACTTTTTTCTGGAAAGCCGCAGCGGGCTTGAAAAACATGTGTGCAAATTTTGACCAGTAGACAGATCCGAACAAGATCGTCGCGCTGATAATGAATAGCGCGAACAAGAGCATTGCAAAGCTACCCGCGCCCACCGACTGAAAAAAAGACCACAGCAGACCAAAGGTTGCCGTTGAGAGCAGGCCAAGGATAAAAAGATCGCCGCGTCCGTTAAATTGATTCCATTTAACACCTTCGGATGCGACATCAACCCGGATGGAAAACCAAAACCAGTATCCACCGGCACAGAGCATCAAGGCGCCGAGATGCCACAGCAGCGGGAGCAAAGCCGGTGCCTTCATGTCCGAACCGGTATACCGGAATATCAGGATCGCGGTGGTAACGACAAAGATGATAAAGCCGTACATGGTTAAGAGATGTGACATTCGGCGGCGGGAGTTGCAGAATTCGGACGATGTCAGCACTTCGCTGGTTAACGTCTTTATTGCCAGGCCGGCTTTCTCGCCGGAGCTAACATTGCGCGTGGCATTTTTCCGCGCCTTCTTGGAATTCTCAAAGAAATACTTGGCGCTCTGCTTGTGCATCATATCGAGAATGGTTCCGCCTATGACCAGTATGATCATCAGGACTACATAGCCCTGCATCATCGACGGCGGTATGAGCGCCGAAAGTTCGGCAAATGGGTTGTTGGTAAGCATTGAGCAATTTCCTCGGTGTTTGCTGACTACTGTACGGGCGGAGCTCGTGAAAGCGTTGTTTGGAAACGGGCATAAAAGGCGAAGTTTCGAAGTTTCAATAACCCAACTGATGGAAAAGGCGAAGGACCAGAGCGGACCTGTGTCACAAGCCACCAGAGTATATAGGCCGTAATACTAAAGGGCAGGCAACAGCAAGACAAGTCAACTTGCTTACTACCCCCATAGATTTATTTAATACCTGCGGAACTAAAATTGGGTTATGGTTGGTACCAACACAAATCAGCCCTGTAGTTGCACAGAGGCGTAGTTAAAAAACGGAAACAATCTATGAATAATCTCATATCACCTCATGGCGCGAATGCGCTCCAGCCACTCTTCGTTGCGGATGAGTCTGAGCGCTTACAGCTTAGGAACGATGCTCAGAGTTTACCCTCTACGGTTGTAAGCTCTGCCACTGCGGGAAACGCCGTTATGTTGGGCGCCGGTTACTTCACTCCGCTTGACGGCTTTATGAGCAAGGAAGACGCATTGTCGGTTGGAAAGTCAATGTGTACCACCAGCGGATTATTCTGGCCCACGCCGATACTCAATCTGGTTGCTGATGGCTCCGATTTTAAAGCCGGTGATCGAATTGCCTTGCGAGACCCGAATGTCGAAGACGCCCCTGTACTTGGCCTGCAGAGCATTCGATCCATCGACGTCTTTTCTGACGACGAAATCAATACCCTGACACAGCAAATATTTGGCACAACAGATCCTGAGCACCCTGGAGTTGCAGAATTTCGGGCTCAGGGGAACACAGCGATAGCTGGCCCTGTGCAGGTGCTCAATTACAGTTATTTCGAAACAGAGTTTCCCGACACATTTCGCACAGCGGGAGAAATTCGCGAACGTATCGCCGCCTATGGCTGGAAGCGCGTGGTGGCATTTCAAACCCGCAATCCAATGCACCGCGCCCATGAAGAGCTCTGTCGCATGGCAATGCAAAGACTGGACGCCGATGGGCTGGTCATACATATGTTGCTTGGCAAGCTTAAACCGGGAGATATTCCCGCGCCAGTACGCGATGCAGCAATCCGTAAAATGATTGAATTGTATTTTCCGCCCAATTCCGCAATGGTGACAGGCTATGGCTTCGATATGCTTTATGCAGGTCCGCGTGAAGCACTGTTACATGCGGTATTCCGACAGAATATGGGAGCTACGCATTTTATCATCGGGCGTGATCACGCAGGCGTAGGAGATTACTATGAACCATTCGAAGCGCAGGAAATTTTTGATCAGATTCCCAAGGGGGCGCTCAAGATAGAATTGTTCAAAGCAGAC
Source organism: Granulosicoccaceae bacterium (assembly GCA_965222695.1). Classification (GTDB taxonomy): domain Bacteria; phylum Pseudomonadota; class Gammaproteobacteria; order Granulosicoccales; family Granulosicoccaceae; genus UBA7957. The sequence continues at coordinate 891,446 of OZ244967.1, forward strand.
CACACAGCGTACTCTAAAAAACTCGATAAAATCGTCATGATGCGTGAGGCGCCAAACCACAACAAGGAGGATTTTGTTCTATTGTCCGGTACGGCCGTACGGAAAATGCTCAGCGAAGGTATCGCACCACCCGTTGAATTTTCGAGGCCCGAAGTTGCAGAAATATTAATGGCTCACTATCGACAATAAAAACTGCATCTCAGAGCCTGGTCAGGAGCTCTCTGTCTATGGCTGTTTTGAGATGACTTACGGATTTTGAACAGGCACTGAGATATCCGATTCCCGGACATTTACAGCTTGCCGTATTTGATGGCGATCCCTTGCGATTTCTCAACTGGATATTTATCGTTATTGATTTCAATCTTTTCCGCCGCTGCCTCGCGGATGTCAATGCCCGTGCGTTCCGCAATGAGCAGCAGATACAGAAAAACATCGGCACATTCCTCACGCAACCGTTGTTGCATATGTTCCTGATGTGCTTCTTCTTCAAATTTTTGCTCTGATTTCCATTGTGTCAATTCAAGCAACTCGCTCGCTTCAAGATGAAGTGACAGGATTAAATCTTTTAAGGAGTGGAATTGTCGCCAATCGCGCGCATCTCGAAATTCTATTAACCGGCGAGTTAGATCACTTAACGATGGCGGATTTTGATTCATAACCTATTAGCTCTCAAATGAATGTATGTTAAAATAATTTGTTAACCTCACGATTAACCAAAGATTCTTATCCTCAAGCGTGCTCGCATGCTTGGCAAAAATTTTAAAAAAATGACACTGCAAATAGTACAAATTACAGACACCCACATTTCCAACAAGGCTCCACAACGACTGAACGATTTAAAAAACTGCGTGCGGTCGATTAATGAGTTGCCGGCGCAGCCAGACCTGGTCGTTCACACTGGTGATATCTCGCATGACGGATTAGCGCAAGAGTACCATAACGCAAGAAAGGTATTAGACCAGCTCAATATGCCCTACTTTGTTATGGCTGGAAATCGCGACAGTAGGCCTGAACTGCTTAGCGAATTTGCTGATCAACGATACCAGTTGGCTGCAGAGGGCTGGGTGCAATATGCTGTCGAACAGAATTCCGTGCGATTGCTTATGGTGGACACTGTGCATGAGCGCAGCAATAAAGGGCAATTGTGCGCTGCCCGTCTACAGCATTTAGAGGCCATGTTATCGGCCGATACGACAAAGCCGTGCGCGCTGTTTCTCCATCACGCACCTTATGAAGCGGTGGGCATACCCGACCCCTTTCAGTTCAAAGACTGGAATGATGTTGAAAATCTGAGCAAGCTTTTGTCGCGGTTCACGCACATATGCGGAATGTACTGCGGTCATGTACACCGATTTATCGACGGCGAGATCGCCGGAGTACAGGCAAGTGCTATTTCTTGTTTGGCTGGTGATTTACGCAAAGGTGAGGTGACGGATGAAGAGAGAAAATTACCGGTGTTTAAAACGTTGACTTTACCCGGGTAGAGAGTCAGTTTAAAAATTTGATGCACTCTAGTAGTCCGTCCACTTGATAAGCTCGGGTTCAGAGCCGCAGAGCCGTTTCACCGCAAGGCGCTGCTCGCAGACAAGGGTTGTTCCCTTATCAAGAGCAGCAACGCGGCTGTGGGACGGCTCTGCAGCTCCCTTCGGGCGGGCCTGACTGCGCCCGCAGACTGCGTTGCTATTGCTCGACGTAGCCCGACTATGTCTTCGCAACAGCGCCTTGCTGCGAACGCAGTCAGGCCCGCTGAACCCGAACTTATCAAGTGGACGGACTACTAGTAGTCAGTCAGGATGAAAAGTTCGGGTATTAGTCTAACTTCTTAACAAGGAATTACAACTTGTTGATGAGGTTTGATATGGCAAAGCGCAATATAGTGAGACTATCGCAGGATGAACGCCATGCACTGGAAGGCATGGTAAATCAAGGCCGAGTGTCAGCCCAACGGCGACGACATGCGGCGATACTGCTACGGGTTGATGAGGGCAAGTATGGTCCGGCAATGACTGACACGGAAACAGCCGATCAGATGGAACTGAGCACACGGTGTATTGAATCTGTTCGCCGAAGGTGCGTTCATGAAGGCTTGGAGAAGGCCTTACAGAGAAAGAAGCGATCTCGCGAACGTACAGCGAGTCTGGATGGCGAAGGCGAAGCCCAATTGATAAGCCTGGCCTGTAGTGAAGCACCCGAGGGGCGGGTACGCTGGACTCTGAGGCTTTTGAGCGAAAAACTTGTGGAGTTGGACATTGTGGATACGATCTCGTATGAAACGGTTAGGCAAGTTTTAAAAAAACACCATAAAACCTTGGCAGAAGAGGATGTGGTGTATACCCGCTCAGGGTAATGCCGCCTTTGTCTGTCAAATGGAACAGGTGCTGGACGTTTACAAGAGGGAGTACGACCCAGACTATCCAGTGGTTTGCATGGATGAGACCACCAAGCAATGTACACGTGAGGTTCGCAAGCCGATTCCGCCTTCACCGGGACAGACAGAGCGCTACGATGGAGAATATGAACGCAATGGTGTGGCTCATTTGCTGTTGTTCTATGCGCCTCTGGAGAACTGGCGTAGAGTGCAAGTGGCAGGGAATCATGCGGCAAGTGAGTGGGCTGAAGGTGTGCGACGCCTGGTGCAGGAGGACTATCGGCATGCGGAAAAAATCACCTTGGTGATGGATAACCTTAGCACACATACTGGCGCCTCATTGTACAAAGCATTCCCGCCAGAGCTTGCTCACAGTCTGCTCAGCAAACTCGAATTTATCTACACACCGAAGCATGGAAGCTGGCTGAACATGGCGGAGTGCGAATTCAGCGTGCTGGCTCGACAGTGCCTAGATCGTCGCATTGCTGATAGAGAAACCCTTACACAGGAGGTTGAGCAATGGGAGCAGATACGCAACGAAAATACGAAACCGGTAGATTGGCGCTTCACAACAGAGCAAGCAAGGATAAAACTGAAACGTCTTTACCCGAATGTTTCAGATTGACTGACTACTAGTAGTCCGGATCACCGTTCTCATGAGAAAATATCCCTAACAGATACGCATCGATCCATAATCACCCTTGATGAAACTTCCCCAGCAACACCGATGCCGCCGCTCTTACCGGCAGCACGCCGTCCACCACGTCTTTTTCAATCTGCTCAAGTGAGTCTCTGACATCCGGATGGTTTCTCATGGCGCCGAGCAGTTCCTGTTCGATCATTGCCCACATCCAGTTGAGTTGTTGTCGCCGTCTGCGTTGCTCGAATTCACCGCTTTGAGTGAGGTCATGTCTGTATTTTTCGATCAGCTGCCAGATGACTTTCAGGCCGGTATTTTCCAATGCGCTGCAAGGCACGACGGGTGGCTTCCAGTTCGGTGATTGCGGTGTCACTATATGCAGGGCGCGGGTGTATTCCTGCACAGCGACCTTTGCCTTATTGAGCTGTGTGCCGTCGGCTTTATTGACGACGATCATGTCGGCGATTTCGAGTATTCCTTTTTTAATGCCTTGAAGTTCGTCTCCGGCGCCCGGGAGCATAAGGACCATAAAGAAGTCCACCATATTGGCGACGGTGATTTCGGATTGCCCGACACCGACGGTTTCGACGACGATCAAGTCGTATCCAGCGGCTTCACACAGAATCATGGTTTCACGGGTACGCCTGGCGACGCCGCCGAGCGTGCCCGCCGTGGGGGAGGGGCGGATAAAGGCATTGGGATGTACGCCCAGTTCAGTCATACGGGTTTTATCGCCCAGAATGCTGCCCCCGGTGCGGCTGCTGCTCGGATCTACTGCAAGTACGGCAACTTTGTGGTTTCGTTCGCACAGGTCGACGCAAAAGGATTCGATAAAAGTACTTTTACCGACTCCCGGTACTCCGGAGATGCCCAGGCGCATGGATTTTCCCGAATGGGGCAGCAGTTGCCGCAGTACTTCCTGTGCAGTCTCTTCGTGTTTCGCGTTGTAGGATTCAATCAGTGTGATTGCCCTGGCCAGCGCACTGCGCTGGCCGGATACTACGCCTTCAACATAGGCTTCAACGCTTAGTACCGGTCTTTTAGCGATAGGCCGGTCAGTCATAGCCGAGCGCGACATTGAGTTTTTCGATCAGATCGACCGCGGCCTCGCTGATCACGGTTCCCGGTGGAAATATGGCTGCAGCGCCGGCCGCATGGAGTTCGTCGAAATCCTGTGGGGGGATGACACCGCCGACGACGATGAGTATGTCTTCCCTGCCCAGCTCCGCCAAGGATTTTCGCAATGCCGGGACCAGACTCAGATGCCCGGCGGCGAGGGAACTGGCACCGATAATATGAACATCGTTCTCGACCGCCTGGCGCGCGGCTTCCTCGGGTGTCTGAAACAAAGGGCCTATATCGACATCAAACCCCAGGTCGGCAAACGCGCTGGCGATGACTTTCTGGCCGCGGTCGTGACCGTCCTGTCCCAGTTTTGCAACCAGGATGCGTGGCCGCCTTCCTTCATGGTGTTCAAATTTACCGATGATATCTTCGATCTTACTCATAGAGGAGCCGCTCTTATTGAGTTCATGGCGATAGATGCCTTGCACCGCCTGCGGGTCGGCCACATGCCGGCCGAAGGATTTTTCCAGCGCGTCCGAGATCTCGCCGACCGTAGCCTGGTTTCTGGCCGCATTGACCGCGAGTTCCAGTAAATTGCCTCTGTCATTGCGGGCGGCATCTTCAAGATCTTTTAATGCAGCTTCGGTCCCGGCCTGATCCCGCTCCGCCTTAAGTTGTCTGAGCTGGACAATTTGCTGTTCGCGTACGGCGGTGTTGTCGATCTGCAATACGTCTATGTCTTCTTTTTCATCCAGACGGAATTTATTCACGCCAAGCACCACTTGCCGGCCGCTGTCGATACGGGCCTGAGTCCGTGTGGCGGCTTCTTCGATGCGAATCTTGGGAATGCCCTCATTAATCGCCGCGGTCATTCCGCCGAATTCTTCCACTTCACGGATGTGTTGCCAGGCTCTGGCGGCGAGTTTGCCGGTCAGAGATTCAATAAAATAACTTCCGCCCCAGGGATCGATAGTCTTGCACGTGTCGGTTTCCTGTTGCAAAAAAAGCTGTGTATTACGGGCGATACGGGCGGAAAAGTCGGTCGGCAGGGCAAGCGCTTCGTCAAAGGCGTTGGTATGCAGGGATTGTGTGTGCCCTTGAGTCGCCGCCATGGCCTCAATACAAGTGCGAATCACATTGTTGTAGACATCCTGAGCGGTCAGACTCCAGCCGGATGTCTGGCAATGCGTGCGCAGGCTAAGGGATTTAGGATTTTTAGGATTGAATTGTTTGACGAGCTTGGCCCAAAGCAGGCGCGCCGCCCTTAGTTTGGCGATTTCCATATAATAGTTCATGCCTATTGCCCAGAAGAATGACAGCCTGGGAGCGAAATCGTCAATATTCAAACCGGCATCGAGTCCGGTGCGGATATATTCCACCCCGTCGGCCAGTGTATAAGCAAGTTCCAGATCCGCCGTGGCTCCCGCTTCCTGCATATGATATCCGGAGATACTGATACTGTTGAACCGCGGCATGTATTTCGAGGTATAGCTGAATATATCGGAGATAATCCGCAGAGAGGGTTTGGGCGGGTAGATATAGGTATTGCGCACCATAAATTCTTTCAGTATATCGTTCTGGATGGTGCCGGAAAGTTGCTCTGTTTTAACGCCCTGTTCCTCGGCGGCCACTATATACAATGCCAGTACCGGCAGAACGGCGCCGTTCATGGTCATGGAAACGCTCATCTTATCCAGAGGGATGCCGCTGAAGAGCGTGCGCATATCCATAATCGAGTCTATGGCAACTCCCGCCATACCGACGTCGCTTTTTACCCGGGGATGATCTGAGTCATATCCGCGGTGAGTCGCCAGGTCAAACGCAACGGAAAGGCCTTTTTGCCCGGCTGCGAGATTCCGCCTGTAGAATGCGTTGCTTTCTGACGCGGTTGAAAAACCCGCATATTGTCGCACGGTCCAGGGTTTGTTGACATACATCGTGGGATAAGGCCCGCGCAGGTTAGGTGCTATGCCCGGAAAGGTTTTCAGAAAGTCGATACCCCCCAGGTCTTCGGTGTCAAAAACCGCATTGAGGTTGATTTGTTCCGGTGTCTGCCAGACCGAGGAGGTTTTGTCACTTGACATTGTCGTACCGGCGGCAGTCTCCGGATACTCAATGTCGCTAAAATCGGGAATTGTGTTTGCCATATCAACTTACCCCTAAAATCCGGTGAACGGATTGCAGTATTTCCAGCGTATTGCTTTGCACATGCAACTGGGCATCGACGTGTTCGGACAAGGCCTTGCCGGCAATGTACAGTTTTGCTAAACCGCTTTCTTTCAGGGCACGGATATATTCCGCGCCGTGTTGTTCATAAAGCGAATCGTTGGAGCAGAGCACGGCAATCGGCAGTTGGGTTTTCGCCCATTCCCGCGCGGCGCTATCCGGGTCTGTTGTTGTCCGGCTCAGGACAACATCTATGCCTCCGGCGGCGAAAAAGTTTTTGACAAATCCGGCCCGGGCGTTGAATTGGGCGGCGGTGCCCAGTGTCAATACATAGACTGCGGGACGTTTGCCGTGATTTTGCACAAAGGAATCGCTGGCGTCGCGCAGTGCTTCGAACTGCGCGCCGAGTCGGCGTGTTTTCAAGGCCCTGGCATTGCATTCATCACCGGCTATCTTATGGCCAAGGTCGAACACGGATGCACCTTGTTGCATGGCATTGCACAGGCTTTGCGGATTTTTCACGGACAGTTCCTCATCGGCCTGGTACACGCGCCGATTCAATCTTTCTATGGCCTTTTCGCGCGAACTCTGTGTATCGGCTTGGTCGGCGGTAACATCGGCTTCCGCGAGATTGGCGAACTCGGACAAGCCGGTCAGTGGTTCCTGGCGTCGGGCGATATTTTTCAATCGTTCATCGTGAACGGAATCAATGTCGGACTGCAATGAGCCGTCGAGCAAGGCGGCCATCATCCCGCCTCGGCCCTCAATCGATTGGAAAAAGTTCCAGGCGACTGTTGATAATTCAACTGTGTTTTGTTCTATAAAATAGGATCCGCCGGCAGGATCGACAATTCGGTGTACGGAAGACTCGTCTTGCAGAAGTAACTGGGTATTACGGCTGATCCTTCGCCCCAGTGTCGAAGGGTGTCCCAGAGCCTGGTCATAGGCCGAAGCGATAATCGACTCCGCTCCACCGAGCGCCCCGGCGCAGCTCGCAATGGTCGATCTGAGCATATTCACCCACGGGTCACGCTGGCTCAGCATACGAAAAGAGCTTACGGCCTGGAGCTTGATTTTGGCCGCGGCTTCGTCCGCACCACAAAGATGACACACTTGTGCCCAGAGCTGACGCAGACTGCGCAGCTTTGCCACGTTCTGAAAAAATTCCGTATCGGTTGTCACGGTAAATATAATCTGTCGGCAGGCAGCGGAGATATCCAGGCCCGCGGCTGTCAGGGCGCGAAGGTACTCTACGCCCGTAGCGAGTGCAATGGCGATTTCCTGAGCGTGTGATGCGCCGGCATTGTGGTAGACGGAAGTGTTTACCGATACAGCTTGAACGTTCGGATAGTGTTTTGCGCAATCAACGGTGAGTTCGGACATCCGCTCGAGCATGTGTTCCGCAGACCCCGGTAATTTGCCGAATTCAGCCAATGCACCACAGGGATCCGCGCCCAGAGATGCGCGAATCTTCCCATGCTCCAGTCCTTGATTCAGGCAAAGGGCCAAATAGGCGCAGGCATACTCAAGAAATGCAGCCCCTGCTTGTAGTTCCACCGGAACCAGTTCAAGTTTCACTCCCTCTAAAAGACAGTCCAGATCAGCTACGCTGTAACATTCCAGGCCTTTACCCATAAAGCCTGTGTTATCCAGAGCGGTTTCACCACCGCGAACAGCGTCTGACATGACGAGCTGAATCCGGGTCACGCCTTTGGCCAGATCGTCGAGAATGAGTCGGTTGCTGTGGCTTAAATCAGGATGCGCGTAGGATTGCATGACCGCCCAGGCATTCGCTGTGCCATTCACAGACCGGGTATAGGGAAATACACCGGGAGCTGTGGGATGATTGTCCAGTTCTGTATAGAGCGGTTGTATTTTCAATCGGTCATAGGTTGGGGTGACCAGTGTTTTCTCAAAATCCGCGCCTTTCAGCACTTTTTCGACCAGGGCCATCCAATTTTCATGGCTGCTGGCGGGAAACTCACTGGCGAGTGTCAGCGTGTCTTTACTCATGAGCACCTCTGGTGTGTTTGATTCACTAAAGTGTAAATCTGCTCGGCTATTTATTCTTCAAATGATAAGTATAACGAATCTTGAGTCTTATGTGCAGGTGCAGCATAAGCGGATGCCGGCAATGTCCGGTCGAAAGGTTTGCGGCGCAATTGCCTCATGATAAACCGGGCTGGATGCAATAAGCGATGGCTCACTTTATCATCCTCACCGAGAGATGCGGAGATGATATCGCTCACTAGCCGGCCCAGATAAGGGCTGCTGCTGATACCATGGGAACCCAGTGCGCCGATCATATAGAGCCCGGGAATGTAGCGGGCGGGCGGGAAGCGGTCTTTGGCTCGCCCGTGGTGCAGCTCCTTATAAGTTTTCCGGTAGTATGCAAAGTCGGGCAGGGCGCCGGCCACGGGTAGGCGATCAGGGCTGACGCTGCGGACTCCACAACGCCCTCCAAGGATTGCTTTATCGTCGATCCGATGTTCGGGGAATAAGGTTTTCAGGCCTTTTACATTTAATTCATGATCCTCTTCTCTGATCGCAATATCGGCATTTCTGCGAAAGCTCGCTCCACAAAGATAGGAGCCTTGCGGTAAAGGAATAATATAGTGATTATTGCCGTTTACGGCATATCTGAGTCTGGGCGAGATCGCATTATCGCGCAGTAAAGTGATCTGTCCGGCCAAAGGCTGCAAAGGCATACTTGGTCGATCGCAAAGCGCGGCCAGTCTGTGGCCGGTTGCCATAACCAGTACCGAACTTGTGGCTAAAGGCACTCCATGGCGGCTGAAGCACTGCCATTGACCGCCTGTTCGGACAATTTTCCCGACATCCTGTTCGAATAAACTATTGATGCCGGAAAGTGCGGTTATTTGCGCTTTGCAAAAATCAGCAGGGCTGATCCATCCGGCATTGTTCAGTTTCTGTAAGCCGCTGAGCGTCGATTGTCTGCCGCGTTGCCAGTGTGATTCCCGGTTTGATTCGAGGTCTGTATAGATCCCGGACAGGTCATGGGCAATATCGGATTTTCTTTCAAGTAAATTCTCAAAAAACTTTATAAAATACTGATAATTTTTAATAAAATAATTGTTTATATCGCGGTCTTTCGAACGGATATGAGGTTTGACAATACCGGCCGGATTGCCGGAAGTCCCTTGGGCGGGTGCGGGGTTTTTATCGATCAACGTGACTGTCCAGCCGCCAGCGGCAAGATGAAAAGCCGTAGCACAGCCTGCGAGTCCGGCACCCAGTATGGTGGCAGTCTTATCGATTTCACCTGGAGATTGGGGCGGCATGAACCACGGGAGAGCAACCGCTTTATGCATATTGATCGTCGATATTATGGGGCATAGCGCTTTTTGACATAGTCGTCGACGATCTGTTTGAATTCCGCGGCAATATTGTCACCCTTTAAGGTCACGGTTTTTTCTCCGTCGACATAGACCGGTGCAACCGGGCGCTCTCCGGTGCCGGGCAGGCTTATCCCTATATCGGCGTGTTTGCTCTCACCCGGTCCGTTGACCACGCAGCCCATCACCGCAAGATTCATATTCTCCACCCCGGGGTAAAGGGATCTCCAGCGGGGCATGCTGTCACGCAAATGAGTCTGGATATTTTCCGCCAATTCCTGGAAATAAGAACTGCTGGTCCTTCCGCATCCGGGACAGGCTGATACCATGGGCGTAAACGACCTCAGCCCCATTGTCTGGAGTATTTCCTGTGCGACAATCACTTCCTGGCTGCGGTTTCCTCCGGGCTCAGGAGTTAAGGAGATGCGAATCGTATCGCCTATACCCTGCTGCAGAAGTACGGCCAGGGCGGCGGTGGAAGCGACGATTCCCTTGGAGCCCATTCCGGCTTCAGTCAGACCCAGGTGTAAAGCGTATTGACACTTCTCAGCCAGAGTCTGGTATACACTGATGAGATCCTGAACGCGGCTCATTTTGCAGGAAATAATGATCCGGTCCGACGCCAGGCCTATTTCCTCGGCCTTTCGCGCGTTTTCCAAGGCGGAGTCAATCACGGCCCGGCGATTGATTTCGTCAATGTCCAACGGCTCTCTCAGACGGGCATTTTCATCGAGCATGGCGGCCAACAGCTCCTGGTCAAGGCTGCCCCAGTTGGCGCCGATTCTAACCGGCTTATCATACTTGCAGGCCATCTCAATCATGGTGGAAAACTGCTCATCGCGCTTTTTGCCACGCCCGACATTGCCTGGATTAATGCGGTATTTAGCCAGTACCTGGGCGCATTCGGTTACCTGTGTCAGCAGTTTATGGCCATTGAAATGAAAATCTCCGATGATGGGTACATCTATACCCATTTGCTGCAGACGATTCACTATTTCCGGCACAGCCCGGGCGGCGGCTTCTGTGTTGACCGTGATACGCACCAGTTCCGAGCCGGCCTTCGCAAGCTCGGCGATCTGGGCGGCGGTACGGATGGAATCCTCGGTGTCGGTATTGGTCATGGATTGGACCACGATCGGATGATCTGCGCCCACCAGGACTTTGCCGATTGGAACGGTCAGGGTTCTAGAACTACGCATACTTGGGATATAGATGGATAAACCCTATATTCTAAGAGAAATGTAATTGATCAGCCATGATCCCGATCCGGGTGTACAATTACAATTTGTAGTAGGAATCACGCCATTGAGCATGGTGAGATTGCGATAGGTTTTTCACACCATAGCATCGGAATTTGTGATTGAATTAAACTTGCTCATACTGTAAATAAGCAAATGCCTATGGATACAGAGAATTTGCCGACAGATATCTCCGAGCGAGAACAGCAGATACTGCGCTACTTGATAGACCAGTATATCCGGGAGGGCCAGCCGGTCGGATCCCGTACGCTGTCTCGCCGTAGCGGCATGGGCTTAAGCCCGGCGACCTTGCGCAACGCGATGTGTGATCTCGAGCATATGGGTTTGCTGGTGTCGCCTTACACATCGGCCGGGCGGATTCCGACTGCCTTGGGTTATCGCTTGTTCGTCGATCAAATGCTCGAAGTTCAACCCATGGAGAACCGAAAAATAGAGCAGATGCGCAACGGGTTTGATGCCGCTGCCAGTGAAAAGGAAGTCAAACATATCGCTTCCGCGTATCTTTCCAGCTTTACCCAAATGGCGGGTATAGTCAGTGTTTATAAAAAAGAGGTACAGATACTCGGTCAAATAGAATTTCTGCCCCTGTCCGAGCGGCGCGTGCTGGTGGTTCTGGTCATCAATGAGAAAGAGGTGCAGAACCGAATCATCCATGTCGATCGGGACTATGGTAAACAGGAGCTGGAAAAAGCGTCCAATTTTATCAACCAACGATTTTCCGGACAGCCCCTTCAGGATATCTATCAGAATATCCGTCAGCAACTGCGCGAATCCAGAGACGAAATGACTTCTCAGCTGAAAAAGATGGTCGAGATGGCCAGTGCCATATTCGCCACCGGCGATGATGCGGATGAAGCCGAAGAGATGATAGTGGAAGGGCAGACCAATCTGATGAATTGTACCGATCTGGCAGACATGGAAATGCTGAAAGAACTGTTCGATGCTTTTCATCAAAAGCGCGATATTTATCATCTGCTCCAACAATGCATGTCTGCCGAAGGAGTACAGATTTTTATCGGTAAAGAATCAGGCTATTCGGTATTGGACGAATGCAGTCTTGTCACCGCGCCGTATCAGGTTAAGGGTGATATCGTAGGCGTGTTGGGTGTGGTTGGGCCAACCAGAATGGCCTATGACCAAGTGGTGCCGGTAGTCGATATTACTTCCCAATTACTCAGCGCAGCCTTGAATTCCTGAAAAGACTCCCTATTAATATCACAGCCGAATCGAGGGGGTGCGTTCGCGCGCCTTTAAGCCTATTTTATGGAGTAAGCAATGACCCAGAATAATGAAGTGATGGACGGCTCTGAGGAGCTACACGTGGAAGAACCCGATCCCGTCACCGAAGAGCAGCTTGAGCAGGAAGAAACGGCGGAGACAGCGGCGGCTGAGACGGAAATTGCCGAATCGGATGGAGAATCCGGCAGCGAGAAATCTGAGATAGACGAAATCGGACAGCTCAGGGATGAATTGGATGCGGCGCGTGCCAAAGCCGATGAAAACTGGGACCGGGTGTTGCGCATCCAGGCTGAAATGGATAATACCCGAAAACGCCTGACCCAAGAGGTCGAAAATGCACGCAAGTACGGTCAACAGTCCATGGTGGAAGAGCTTTTACCCATTTGCGACAGTATGGAAATGGGCATACAAGCGGCCAATGAAGAAAATGCCGAAATCGATAAGATTCGTGAGGGCTACGATCTTACGGCGAAATTACTTTCTAAAATGCTGGGCAAATTCAATGTCGACGTGATTGATCCTATCGACGAGAAATTTGACCCTGATAAACACCAGGCCGTGTCTATGCAGGAAGGGACAGGCAAGGAAGCGAATACCGTGGTCTTTGTTATGCAGAAGGGATATACCTTGAATAATCGGTTGATTCGGCCCGCGCTGGTCATGGTCGCAAAATAATTGGAAAACAGGCCGGGCAAAACTATTGAATTTCCTACACAAGTCCCCACGATTTACACAGTTTTGAAAATATTAACGTCTAACGACAACAAGTGCTGGAGATAGTTAGCAATGGGTAAAATTATCGGAATAGATCTCGGTACCACGAACTCTTGTGTTGCCGTGATGGAAGGCGACACTCCCCGGGTAATTGAGAATTCCGAAGGAGATCGTACAACACCTTCTATCGTCGCGTTTACGGACGACGGAGAAGTATTGGTCGGTCAATCGGCGAAACGCCAGGCCGTGACCAATCCGAAAAACACCATTTACGCCGTCAAGCGGCTTATCGGCCGACGCTACGACGAAGACGCGGTGCAGAAAGACATCAAGCTTGTACCCTACAAAATCGTCAAAGCGGAAAACGGCGACGCGTGGGTGGAAGTCAACGGCAAGAAGATGGCTTCCCCTGAAATTTCCGCGCGGATTCTGATGAAGATGAAACAGACTGCCGAAGAGTATCTGGGTGAGGATGTCGTCGAGGCGGTCGTGACGGTTCCTGCCTATTTCAACGACTCCCAGCGTCAAGCGACAAAAGATGCCGGCAAAATCGCAGGCCTCAATGTAAAACGGATTATCAATGAGCCGACCGCAGCGGCATTGGCTTACGGCATGGACAAGCAAAGAGGCGATAAAACAATTGCGGTCTACGATCTCGGTGGTGGTACCTTCGATGTATCCATCATCGAAGTTGCCGAGGTTGACGGCGAACATCAATTTGAAGTCCTTTCCACCAATGGAGATACCTTTCTGGGTGGCGAAGACTTCGATATGCGCCTGATCGATTATCTGTCCGATGAGTTCAAGAAAGAAAATGGTATAGATTTACACAATGATCCCCTGGCGCTGCAACGACTGAAAGAAGCGGCTGAAAAGGCGAAGATCGAATTGTCTTCCAGTCAGCAGACAGACGTCAATCTGCCTTATATCACCGCGGATGCCTCGGGTCCGAAGCATTTGAATATCAAACTGACCCGGGCAAAGCTTGAATCACTGGTCGATGATTTGATCGATCGGACGATAGAGCCTTGCAAAATTGCATTGAAAGATGCCAGCGTCTCTGCTTCCGACATCGACGATGTGATCCTGGTGGGCGGACAGACCCGTATGCCGAAAGTCCAGGAAATGGTTAAAGAATTTTTCGGTAAAGAACCTCGCAAGGACGTCAACCCCGACGAGGCGGTCGCAGTCGGCGCTGCTATTCAGGGCGGCGTTCTGGGCGGAGATGTCAAGGATGTGCTGTTGCTCGATGTGACACCTTTGTCGCTGGGTATAGAAACACTTGGTGGCGTCATGACCAAACTGATCGAGAAGAACACAACGATTCCGACTAAAGCGCAGCAGGTTTTCTCGACCGCCGACGATAATCAACCGGCCGTAACGGTACATGTCCTGCAGGGCGAAAGGGAAATGGCATCCGGCAATAAATCGCTTGGAAGATTTGATTTGAGTGATATTCCACCTGCTCCGAGAGGTGTTCCGCAGATTGAAGTTATCTTCGATATAGATGCTAACGGTATTATGAATGTTTCGGCCAAAGATAAGGCCACCGGTAAGGAACAATCCATAGTGATCAAGGCATCCAGCGGTTTATCGGATGAAGAAGTCCAGAAAATGGTACGTGATGCAGAACTGCACGCGGATGAAGACCGCAAGCTTAAAGAGACTGTGGATGCGCGAAATCAAGGTGAAAATCTGATTCACGCAACCGAAAAATCACTGAAAGACCTGGGCGACAAAGTCAGCGATGATGAAAGGAAAGAAGTCGAATCGGCAATAGCCGCTTTGCGCGAAGTGATCGATGGCGATGATAAGGATGCCATTGCGGCCAAAACCGAAGCGCTGGGAGCCGCATCTGCAAAAATTGCCGAAAAAGCTTACGCCCAGGCGGCAGAGGCGAATGCGGCGGATTCGGCCGGCGCTGACGCTAACGAAGCAACGGCAACCGCGGACGACGATGTCGTCGATGCTGAGTTTGAAGAGGTCAAGGACGACAGCGGCAAGGCCTGATGCTGGCGTCTTGACATAAAAACCAGTGGCAGCCGATAGGTGACAGGACCGTGTAATCGGCGCCACTTTAAGCAAGACTATTTTAATCCGGGGTTGGTATATCACTGGCCTCCGGATTTTGCAGTTTATTGAGAAATGATTTATGTCAGAGCGAGATTATTACGAAGTTTTGGGTGTCAGTAAAAGTGCCAGCAGCGGCGAGCTGAAAAAAGCCTATCGCCGTCTGGCGATGAAATACCACCCGGACCGTAATCAGGGAAACGCCGACGCGGAGGCTAAATTCAAGGAAGCCAAGGAAGCTTTCGAGGTTTTGAATGACCCGCAGAAGCGGTCTGCTTATGACCAGTTCGGGCATGCCGGCGTTCGCCAGGACAGCGGCTTCGGTGGTCGCGGGGGAGCCGATTTCAGCGATATCTTTGGCGATGTATTCGGCGATATATTCGGCGGAGGCCGCTCTCGCGGACAAAGAGTCCATCGCGGAGACGATCTGCAATACAACCTGGAAATCAGTCTTGAGGACGCCGTGGCCGGCAAAGAAATCAAGCTCGATATTCCCACCTTGGTATCGTGTAAAACCTGTCAAGGCAGTGGCGCGAAGCCCGGTACCACGCCGAGCACCTGTTCAACGTGCAACGGCATGGGGCAGGTCAGGATGCAGCAGGGGTTTTTCTCGGTACAACAGACCTGCCCGTCCTGCCGGGGTTCCGGCCAAACGATCTCGGATCCCTGTAACACCTGCCAAGGAAAGGGCAGGGTAAGAGAGGAAAAAAAGCTTTCGGTCAAAATACCTGCCGGCGTAGACACAGGTGACCGCATCCGCTTGGCCGGCGAGGGCGAGGCCGGCGAAAAGGGGGGAACGCCTGGCGACCTCTACGTTATGATTCAGGTGAAAAAGCACAAGATTTTCGAACGTGACGGCGCCGATCTACACTGCGCCATGCCCATCGACATAGTGACTGCCGCTCTCGGCGGAGAACTGGAAGTACCGACCCTGAACGGAAAAGTGAATCTGAAAATTCCGGCCGGTACTCAGTCCGAGAAAATATTCCGCCTGCGAAGCAAGGGTATTAAATCGGTCCACGGCGGTCCGGTGGGTGATTTAATGTGTCATATCAAGGTTGAAACACCGGTCAACCTGACAACCGAGCAAAAGGACATTCTGGAGCAATTCAACGCAACGATCAGCGGTAAGAAAGGTCATAAACACAGCCCGCAAAAACACTCCTGGCTGGATGGCGTAAAGCATTTCTTCGACGAAATGCGAGGTTAAACGCACGGTCTCACACAAATATTGCACGGGATTCGCTAAAGCGGTTATTGTCATATATCTGTCATGGAGTTGGGCTTAAATAGGCGTCATTTACTATTGCGACCAAACATTAATGACCCATATATTGATCGTCGAAGATGAACCGGCCATTCGCGAAATGATTCGTTTTGCCTTGAACCGGGAAGGATACGATGTTGGTGAAGCGGAGGATGTTGCCCAGGCCCGCAGACATATAGCTGATCATAGGCCGGATTTAATCATAGTTGACTGGATGTTGCCCGATATTCCCGGTATCGAGTTTATCCGGGGTCTGCGACGCGAGGAAATTTACAGAGACATTCCACTGATCATGTTGACCGCACGGGCCGAGGAGTATGACAAGGTAAAAGGTCTGGATTGTGGTGCGGACGACTATATGACAAAGCCTGTCTCCCTGCGCGAATTGTTTTCCAGAATTAATGCTCTTTTACGGCGTGTCCGCGGACATACCGAGACCGATGTATTGGTCTTGGGCGCGATCAAAATGGATCTTGCTGCGCACAGCGTCTCGATCAGAAATCAAGCTGTTACCATTGGAAACACCGAGTTTAAGCTGCTTCAATTTTTCATGTCGCATCCGGATCGAGTATATTCCCGTTCCAAACTGCTGGATTTCGTTTGGGGGCAGAGTGTTTATGTCGAAGAGCGCACTGTTGATGTGCATATTTTGCGGTTACGGAAGGTGCTTAAACCGTATGGTCTCGACAATATGGTGCAGACTGTACGGGGAGCGGGATATAGATTTTCGGCTGCCGGCTAGTGATAGCTCCAGAAAGGCCTGGAAATGAATACAGCCTGGCGGGTGGAACGTTGGCGGATTGGCCTAGTCGCAGCCGCCTCGCTTGCCATAGGGTGGCTGAGCGGGCATTGGGTCTTGGCCATCGTCGGCATGGCGCTGGGCTATACATTGTGGAATCTATACCAAGCATATCAATTGGAAAAATGGCTAAGTTCGGGTGCCAAGCCAAGCAAGGCACCCAACGCCGGCGGGGTATGGGCTGTCATCGTTCAGCTTATCTATCGCAGGGAAAAATCGGAAAAAAAACGGAAAAAGCGCTATAAGGATCTGCTGAATCGAATTAATACCGCAATTGCGGCATTGCCCGACGCAGCGGTGGTACTTAACGCCGCCAAGCGGATAGAGTGGGCGAATGACGGCGCAAAGACGCTGCTGGGAATAGACAAAAAGCGTGATGCCGAAACACTGATCAGTAATCTGATCCGTGACCCGGCATTTACGGAGTACTTGAACGATCCCGATCCGAAGAAAGAATTGGAAATTGCATCACCGCTTAACCATAAGAAGAATATTTCCATTCGATTAACGCCATTTGGGAAAAAGCAATTCCTGATGACTGTTTCAGATATAAGCCAGCGCGTCGAGTTAAACCGGGTCAGAAAGGCATTTATTGCAAATGCGTCACACGAGCTGCGAACCCCGCTCACCGTGATTGCCGGTTATCTGGAGATATTGAAAACCGCGCCCGAACTCCCGGAAACGCTGCTTACGCCGGTAAACAGTGCGCTTGATCAGGCGACTCGCATGGAAAACATCATCGCGGATCTGTTGATCCTCTCAAGACTGGAAAGTTCCAGGCTGCAACAAGCCCTGGGTGGTCACGTCTGCGTCAGCAGCTTGATCGAGCGTATTGTGAATGACCTGGAGCAAACGGTGGCCCGCGGAACACATCACTTTCATCTGGATCTGGATGACAAGTTAATCATCAATGCCATTGAAATGGAAGTCGAAGGAGTGGTGTTGAATCTTTGCCGTAACGCGGTACTGCACACTCCTGACGATACGGATATCTTCGTCAGCTGGCAAAAAGACAGCAGTGGCAATGCAACTCTGCGTGTCAGGGATAACGGAGAAGGAATCCCCGAGGAACACCTGAGCCGTCTGACCGAGCGATTCTACCGCGTGGACGAGGGCAGGTCACGATCGGCGAGTGGAACCGGGCTAGGATTATCCATATCCCGGCACGTGATGGATCGTTATGAAGGCGATTTGATTATCACCAGCAAAGTCGGATCATTTGCCCAGTTCGAAGCGCGTTTCCCACCGCAGAGCATTGTCAACCAGTATGTGTAAAAAACACAACCCCTAGACACGGACTATACACCTAAACACCAACTATAATCCCCAAATTCATAACTCCGTCATATTTCTTCTCGAAAATACTTTCTCGAACTTAATCAATCGAGGAATTATTAATGAGAAACGTGATTCTGGCGGGCGCCCTCGCCACGACTGCCATAGCAACTGCTCAGGCCGCGGGGCGTGATCAGATCAATATCGTAGGTTCATCCACAGTCTTTCCGTTTGCAACAGTCGTTGCCGAGCGCTTCGGTAAATCGTCGAGCATGAAGACACCCAAGATCGAATCCACCGGTACGGGTGGCGGCATGAAGCTGTTTTGCACGGGTGTGGATGTGAATACACCGGATATTACCAATGCATCCCGGCGGATAAAGAAGTCTGAATTCGAGATGTGCCAGAAAAACGGGGTCAGCGAAGTCGTTGAAGTCTTGATCGGTTACGACGGAATCGTGCTTGCAAACTCTAAAGCCAGCAAGCAAATGAACGTAACACGCAAGGAAATCTTCCTGGCCCTGGCAAAAGAGGTTCCGGCAGAGGATGGTAGTGAAAAACTGGTACCCAATCCGTACAAAAACTGGACGGATATCAATGCTGATCTGCCCGATGTGAAAATTGAAGTCTTGGGTCCCCCTCCGACTTCCGGAACCCGGGATGCATTTGTTGAATTGGCGATGGAGAAAGGCTGTTCGGAGTTTGATTTTCTGAAAGCCATGAAAAAAACCGACAAAAATGCGTTTAAGGCGGCTTGTCATACAGTTCGTGAAGACGGCGCTTATATTGAAGCGGGTGAAAACGACAACCTGATCGTACAGAAGCTTGAAGCCAATCCCGCGGCTTTCGGTATCTTCGGTTACAGCTTTCTTGAGCAGAATTCCGACAAGGTCCAAGGCTCGCTGATCGGTGGTTCCGCAGCCGAGTTCGAAACCATCGCCAGCGGTGATTATCCGGTTTCACGGCCATTGTATTTCTACGTCAAAAAGGCGCACGTGGGTAAAGTGCCCGGAATTGCGGAGTTTGTAACTGAATTTACTTCCGAGCAGGCGTTTGGAGAAGAAGGCTATCTTACGGACAAAGGCCTGATTCCTTTGGCCGAGGAAAAGCGAGCTGAAATTCGTGAGCAGGCAACTTCAATGTTTCCCTTGGAATCTTTGTGATCACATATCGTGTCATACGAAAATGGAAAGGGCCGATGCAATATTGGCCCTTTTCTTCTTTTTGCAATCTAACTGATCAGGCAGACTGAGAGATGAGTTCCGGAACTTTATTGGTCGTGGTCACCTTACTGGCAATAAGCAGTTCAGTGTACGGCCGGTATCGTTCATTGGAGGTGGCAAAGTTTTTAGGCGGTACCTCCTACCTGCATTCGCTGCCGCGATATTACGGATTTATGACAGCCCTGTGGTGTGGTTTGCCGGCGCTGGTTTTATTACTGGCATGGATCGCACTCGAACCCGCCGTGCTCAACGGTTTATTGGTGAGCAAATTACCCGAGTCTGTACAATCTCTATCCTCCGGAGAGCTGAGCCTCGTATTGAACGATATCAAACTGCTGGCGACCCAGGGTTCGATTGATACTGCAAGCGATAAAATTAACCGCGAGGCTGCACTTTATTTTCAGGACTTAAAGGAAAGCAGTACCTATTTACGGGCTGGTCTTGTATTGGTTGTCGCCTTAGCCGGCGCGGCATGGGGTCTGGGAAAAATTTCCGCCCAGTTTCACGCAAGAGTGTTTGTGGAAAAAGTCCTGCTGGCGATTCTGATACTCTGTTCCGTCGTGGCGATAGTCACCACGGTTGGCATAGTGTTATCGGTGTTGTTTGAATCGACGCGATTCTTTGGAGAAATTCCATTTACCGATTTTATGTTTGGTACGGAGTGGAGTCCGCAAACCGCGATACGCTCGGACCAGGTTGCATCATCGGGATCTTTCGGTGCGATTCCTTTGTTCGTCGGCACCTTGCTGATTTCCACAATTGCCATGCTGATAGCGGTGCCTGTCGGGCTGATGTCCGCGATTTATCTCTCGGAGTACGCAACGGCGAGATTCAGATCCATAGCCAAGCCTATGCTGGAAATACTGGCCGGCGTGCCAACCGTGGTATACGGCTTTTTCGCGGCCTTGACCGTTGCACCGCTCATTCGTGGGTGGGGTGAAGCCATAGGGCTCAACGTGGCATCGGAAAGTGCGCTGGCAGCCGGGCTGGTCATGGGCGTTATGATCATCCCCTTTGTTTCGTCGCTTTCCGATGATGTGATTTCCGCAGTTCCCCGTGCACTAAGAGAAGGATCCTACGGAATGGGAGCCACGCAATCCGAAACCATTCGACAGGTTGTGATACCCGCGGCACTTCCGGGCATAGTGGGCGGTATTCTGTTGGCCGTTTCACGGGCCATAGGTGAAACCATGATAGTCGTAATGGCGGCGGGTTTGGCGGCCAATCTGACGATTAACCCCCTGCAGGCGGTAACCACCGTAACAGTTCAGATTGTCACACTCTTAACGGGGGATCAGGAGTTTGACAGCGCAAAAACCCTGGCAGCGTTCGCGCTGGGCTTGATGTTGTTTGTATCGACCTTGCTTTTGAATTTCGTAGCGCTGCACATCGTCAGAAAGTATCGAGAACAGTATGAATAATACAGAGCTGGTTAAAAAGAGTCTGCAAATACGCTATAAGAAGGAACGCCGTTTTCGGCTGTACGGAAGACTGGCTGTTCTTATAGGATTTGCCTTCCTGATCACCCTGATGCTGGATATAGGATCCAAGGCTTGGCCTGCATTTAATTTAAACTATGTGAAACTGGATATAGACTATTCAACCGAAGCCCTGGGATTACCGGAAGACTACAAAGAGGCCGATTTAGCCAATTCCAATTTCCGCAAATCTGCACGTGAAGCTATATATAAATTGTTTCCGGATGTCACCAAACGCGGCGAAAAAAAGCAACTTGCAAAAATCGTCAGTAACGAGGCTGAATTCCAACTCAAAAGACAATTGTTAACTAACCCGGAGCTGGTAGGGCAAACCGTTTCCGCCTGGGTATTGCTGGATGATGATGCCGATTCATTCCTGAAATCCCGATCGGAAACGGCGAGATTAAGTGGTTTACAGGTGGAGTGGCTGGACGAACTTATCGCTCAGGATCGGATTGAGAGCCGCTTTAACTGGATTTTCTATCAAACCGGTGATTCGCGAGAGCCTGAAATAGCCGGAATACGCGGTGCGATGATGGGTTCTTTTTTTACCGTTATCGTTTGTTTGCTGGTGTCCTTTCCTATCGGCGTCCTGGCCGCCGTCTATCTAGAAGAGTTCGCACCGAAAAACCGTTGGATTGACTTGATCGAAATCAACATCAATAATCTGGCAGCAGTACCATCTATTGTATTTGGTTTGCTTGGCCTGGCGGTGTTTATCAATTTCTTCGGTATGCCGAGATCTGCCCCATTGGTCGGCGGCTTGGTGCTGGCGTTGATGACCCTGCCGACCATTATCATTTCAAGCCGTTCCGCCATAAAAGCGGTCCCTCCTTCCATACGCGAAGCCGCGTTGGGCGTTGGAGCTTCGAATATGCAAACGGTTTTTCATCATGTGGTTCCCTTGGCAATGCCCGGTATTCTGACCGGAACCATCATCGGTATGGCACAGGCACTGGGTGAAACCGCTCCCTTGTTAATGATCGGCATGGTGGCGTTTATCGTCGACGTGCCCGGTGGATTTACCGATGCTGCAACCGTCTTGCCGATACAGATCTATCTCTGGGCGGATAGTCCGGAGAGGACGTTTGTCGCCAAGACTTCAGCTGCCATTATTGTGTTATTGGTATTTTTAATCTGTATGAATGCACTGGCTGTATTTTTACGCAAGAAATTTGAAAAGAACTGGTAGAGGGTAAAGAAAAATGGCGGATAAGCCAGACATTGAGCAAATGCTCGGAGAAACCGTCGGCGAAATTCATGTCGAATCGCCAAAAATGCGAACCCGTAGCACCAATGTGTTTTATGGGGATAAGCAGGCTATATTCGATGTTAATCTGGATTTTGGCGAACACTCGGTAGTTGCGCTGATCGGGCCATCCGGGTGTGGTAAATCCACTTATCTGCGCTGTCTTAACCGAATGAATGACACGATTCCGGAATGCCGTGTGGACGGCGAACTCACACTGGACAGCGAGGATATATACGCAAAGGAAATGGATCCGGTTCTACTAAGGGCACGGGTTGGAATGGTATTTCAAAAGCCTAACCCTTTTCCAAAATCCATATACGACAATGTCGCCTACGGACCCCGGTTGCATGGATTGGCCTCAACAAGAGCCGATCTGGATGAAATCGTGATTACAGCTTTAAAGAAAGCGGGCTTATTCGAGGAAGTAAAGGATAGGCTGGGCGCTCCCGGTACAGGTCTGTCCGGTGGGCAGCAGCAGAGACTATGCATTGCCCGGACAATTGCAGTCAGCCCGGAAGTTATTCTGATGGATGAGCCGGCGTCGGCTTTGGATCCCATAGCAACTGCCATTATCGAAGAACTTATCGACGAATTGCGGGAAAACTACACCATCGCCATAGTGACCCACTCAATGCAACAAGCGGCACGGGTTTCACAGCGGACAGCCTATTTTCACCTCGGCAGACTGGTGGAAGTCGGCGACACGGACATGATTTTTACCAACCCGCAACATGAACTCACCGAAAATTATATCACCGGTCGATTCGGTTAATACAGGAACTGCTATGACAGATTTAAATCTAGGAGATCATATTTCTCATCGCTTTAACGAGGAACTCGAACAGGTGCGCAATGATGTGATGACAATGGGCGGGCTGGTCGAAAAACAGGTTGCCGATGGTCTGAGGGCACTGATAGGATCGGATCGGGCGCTGGCTGAAGTGGTCTCGACATCCGATGTAAAAGTCAACGCCATGGAAGTTGAAATCGATGAACGCTGTACCCAGATTATCGCCAAGCGTCAACCGGCTGCGAGTGATTTACGGCTTGTGGTATCCATCATCAAGACTATAACCGATCTGGAGCGTATTGGTGACGAAGCCGAAAAACTCGGCATGTATTCGCTGAAACTAAACGATCAAAAAATCCGTTCGCGGCATTTCGATCAATTGCAACACCTGGGTGATCATGTATTGATTATGTTGCGCTCGGCACTGGATAGCTTTGCACACATGGATGTGGAAGCTGCATTACAGACTATCGCCTCTGATTACGGCGTGGATTCAGAATTCGAATCCGTGTCCCGCAACCTGATTACCTATATGATGGAAGATCCGCGTGAGATCGCCGATGCGCTAAGAGTCACTTGGTGCGCCAGAGCACTTGAACGCATCGGTGATCACTCAAAAAATATCTGTGAATACGTGGTCTATCTCGTTAAAGGTAAGGACGTCAGGCATATCAGCCTTGATGAAATGGCGGAAGAGGTCAATATTACGGTGAATACCGATAAAACCGCCAATACAGTGGATGAAGATAAGGAAAGCGCTGGTTAGCCGACATTCTCCTTGGTAACTGGTTGTGTTCAATTCTTTGCGTAACCTTCCATTTTGCACTGCTGCACACTATTTATATAGACGTTAATATATTGATTCTGGGAATAATAAGTGCTTTAAATTTTCAGTGAATTTATAAATAGGTGTTTTATGCCGCTAAAATTAAACAGTAGCCTCACTTTAATCGTGTTTTTTAGTTTATTGATGGGGTGTAGTGACTCTGATCACTACCACTTAACGAATGCCTGCAAGTCCGAGTATTACACAGAGCTATTGGGAAATTACAAAGGCAGCATTACTACCCATCTATTCGAATCAGAAGAACAAACCGAATTACTGCATGAGTGCACTTGGGATGTCGAATTATCCCTAGCTCCTAGGACGAACTCGGCAGGCACATCTTTTTGCGGGGGAACTATAAATACCAGTGTTTCGTCCACTCTCAATTCCAGCACTGGCTATGACAGTTCCAAACATAGTTGCATTGCTTTAAATACTGATAAATTTGCAGGAGAAGATCCTCATCATAATGATTATGACTTTCATGACGCACCTATCTGGCCGGTAACTGTAATTTTGGGTCAGGATTTTAACCGCATAAAAGAAAATAATTCGGAATTAGATGATACCAAGCTTAATTTGACACCACTTGCTTTAGAGTTTGTTCATTTTGAAAATCATCCTACAGGGATATACGCTTACATCTCCAAAAGAGATGACGGTAATATCGAAATACTGCCCGTAGAGCCGTATCCTGAACTCGGTTTTTCCGGCTTCTTAGTCAAACAATAAAAAAAGCACTAAGTGCCGTATAAAGTGCTGCACTTAGTGCTTTAAATAACGGCTTACATTGCTACAAATTCGCGATAACAGACGTGACTTTAGCTTCGAACGATAAACGGGTTGAAAGGTTTATCATCTCGTTTTCCAGAAATTGAGCCATTTCTCTGGTTATTTGATCATGGCTTAAATTTTCCACGGTCGGATTTCGGTAAGTTGCATCAAAAGGTGATAGGGGCATTTGAGATTGCAGATAATACAAAGAAGCTCCCGGCAAATCTAATGCACTTTTGGTCGGTATCAGCAACGAAGATTCGCTTTAAGAGTGTCGATATGGAGCTCCACAGTTCATCATAGATTCTTGCACGTACAGTATCGTCACCGGTTTTTAAAGCCAGGTAAGCTTTAAAACCGAGTATTTGTTTGCCGGAGGGCTATTAAATAGACTTTAATATATATTGATTTTGGGAATAATAATTGCCTAAAATTTCCAGTGGATCTATAAATAGGTGTTTTATGCCGCTAAAATTAAACAGTAACCTCACTTTAATCGTGATTTTTAGTTTATTGATGGGATGTAATGACTCTACTCACTATCACACAACAAATGCCTGTAAGTCCGAGTATTACACAGAGTTACTGGGAGATTACAAAGGCAGCATTACTACCCATCTATACGACTCAGAAGAACAAACCGAATTACTGCATGAGTGCACTTGGGATGTCGAGTTATCTCTGATCCCCAATACTATAGGCGGTACTGCAATATGTGGGAATAATATATACTCTGAAGTTTTATCCATCCTAAGTTCTACAAGTAATCATGACGGTTCTGAACATCAGTGTATTGCTTTAAATACTGATAAATTTTCGGGAGGCGTTCCCCATCATGATGATTATGACTTTCATGACGCACCTATCTGGCCGGTAACTGTAATTTTGGCTCAGGAATTTGAGCGCATAAAAGAAAATAATTCGGAATTAGATGATACCAAGCTTAATTTGACACCACTTGACCTAGAGTTTACCCACTTTGAGTTTCACCCTACAACCGTGCACGCGCAAATTTCAAAAAGAGATGATGGCAATATCGAAATGCTGCCTGCAGAGCAGCATCCTGAAGTTAGTTTTTCCGGCTTCTTAGTCAAACAATAAAAAAAGCACTAAGTGCCGTATAAAGTGCCACACTTAGTGCTTTAAATAAAGGCTTACTTTGTTACAAATTCGCGATAACAGACGTGACTTTAGCTTCGAACGATAAACGGGTTGAAAGATTTATTATCTCGTTTTCCAGAAATTGAGCCATTTCTCTGGTTATTTGATCATGGCTTAAATTTTCCGCTGTCGGGTTTCGGTAAGTTGCATCAAAAGGTGATAGGGGCACCTGAGATTGCAGATAATACAAAGAAGCGACCGGCAAATCTAACGCACTTTTGGTTGGTATAAACGTTCTTCTTTCTTGCGCAACTTCATAGTCAGGGTCATTGGATTGATCAATTTTAGGCGTAGAAAAATGTATAGCACTACGGTTTGGCATATTTTCGAGAGTAAAACTCACCCTGGGAATCAGCATCGTGTAGCTTCCCGGCGATGAACCATATTTTCTCATGCCTCCGTTAACCCCCATCCTGACGTTCTCTACTCGGTCGGTATCGGAAACGAAGGTTTGTTTAAACAGTGTTGATACAAAGTTCCACGGTTCATCATAGATTCTTGCGCGAAGTATAGTATCGTTACCGGTTTTTAAAGCCAGGTAAGCTTTGAAATCGAGTATTTGTTTTCCGGAGGGCCTATTGACAGAGCGCCATATATTCGCATTGATATTGCCATTACTAAAAGCCACTTTACGGAGTCGTTTGGGGTAATCGCCCATAGCCTTGAGTTCTTGCCTGAACGCATAATAAAGTGGATGCGCCGCTTTGGTACTCATATTATCAAACATTTCAACAATGCGCGTTCTCGCACCATCATCCGCACGTTTACCAACCCACATGGCCAACATTTGCTGAACAGCCGGTGATGAATAAAGTCGCAAACCCTCAGCGGTCATACGTCTGGCCTCACCGGTGCCAAGCTTAGAAAACGGCCACTTATTTAAAGAATCGTCTAGGGTGCGTAAAAAAATCTCAATGGCGGTTGGCAGGTAAGCACCCTGATGCGGTGAATCGTAGGAGATATACGCCTTGGTGTAATGGTTTTTATGTTCATGCTCCATCTTAGTTAAAGCATAGCGAGCAACAAGCCCGCCCATGCTATAACCGAAAACGATTGCTTTTGACTGCCGAGCTTTATTGCGCTCTTGCATGGTCGTCGATAAAAACCGTTCCAATATTGCAGCATTACCTTGAATGGATTTGGTCGGATCTAAATACTCAATAATGTAGATATCATAGCCATGGATATCAGCCAGTTCATGCAGATAGCCTTGCCTGGTGTCGAATCCGGGGCCCCAATCGGGCGCGGTAGTAGGGTCAGTATAGCCGACTAATTCAGATACCCACTCTCCTTCGCCAAGGTTCTCATAACGGTAGATAGGTTTGCCCGGAATAGTCATTTCTCCTGGTAGTTCATGGCCGAACTTCAGGGAGTCTAGCAAATCGATTTCGCTTCGATATGGCTTTTCCGCTTGACCAACAAGTGCTCCGGAATTGAAGCTAAATCCGGAAACAAAAACGATAACATCTGCTTTCCGATTGATAATTCCTTGCGAATTTAGATTTGGAACCACATGGTAAGCTACACCGCCAGGTATATCGAAACTTGTTTCAAATAATCGAGCAGCCATCAGATTCTTTGACATTACTGTAAAACAAACAACAACTACACAAATATTGAGCAGGCTATATATGGTTTCAGCACTATGCTTAGTTTTATCTACTTTAGATCTCATCTAATAACCTCTTCGGGTTGAATCACAAGTAATTTCCGTTTAATTTGACCGTTTTTCAAAGAGTCAACACGAAAGTTATGACCTACTATGTTGACACTTATTGACAAAGTCGAATTTACTGGTTAAAGATCGTAAGTTCTGTAGCATCCGCGCAAGATGCTGTATGTGTGTGTGCCCTCACTAAAACACCTGAGATTAAGGCAGTAGACGCTATTGCACGAATATCCTCAAGTCGTTTCTGACTTAAACTTGCAGTACGATAACGGATGTAGCCATTGTAGGTTGCATATATTGGATTAGAGTTAGCGTTTTTTGGCTGGATCTTAATCATAAAATCATCGGTATTCCAACCACCTGCTTTGACTTGCAAAATAACGCCTTCACCGCAATTTGTTGCTAAAGCTTGAGATGAAAAACAACCCAGAAAGATGCAGCAGATAGCTAGTTTTGTCAGAAAGTTGGACTTGGTTTTCAATGTTTTGTTTTTTTTAATAAATATCATTTCTTCACCCTTTTTAAATATTATCTCTACATAAAAATTAAAGTTAAATACGGATTACAAACTAAATCAAAAAATACTTTAAATATTTTTTATTCAGACAAATCGCCTTATCTCGAAAATATATAGTAAGTATGGAGCTGCGATTGTCATATTTTTTTTTTTGTGTGTGTAATACAAAAAATCACCATTCTGAAGTAAGGTGATTCCTTTAAGAACTGATCGACTCATGAGCTTCTACAGTGGGTTTCGAATGTTTAACGCTACTATTTCTTGCACACAAAGCATTACATTTATATGCATTCTGATACAAACTATGCACAGATAATTGAACGGTGTCAATACATTGACGATAAATTATTTTTTCTTTTTGTGTCTGAAGAACACAAGCTGTAAAGCTCAAAACAACTAAACAAAAAGTGCATATGAAATTGATTTTTCACTGATTATTCTGCGTATATCACATTACTTTGTCATTCTAAAGTAGCATTTGTGGAAATGTGAAATCGAAGACACTCACCAAAATTCCGATAAAGAAGTCTGAATGGGAAGGCATCAATAATCTGAAAGCTGATGTTCTAAATTGGCTGAATATGGAACATAATTTAGTGATGCAGATTAATCAGCTAAGCGAAGGGTCCTCGTCACGGCTTGTTCGTAGCCTAGACTCAGCCACAATCTCTATCCGCTACAACAATGTGACGCCGGTCAAATAATCGGACTTTCAATTAAAGAATTTTCAGATCTGCCGATAAGGCTGGCCGCTTTCTACTTGGCGGGCCCGGAATGCGGTTGTTAAACTGCCGGTGACATTGGCAGCGGGTGTTCCCATCGTGCAAGACAATACTAGCCCCATTCTAACCTTGCGGTTTTATCCGGTTCAGTTGCGCTCTTTCGTGCTCTTTCTGACAATGAGTCTTATAACGCCCGCGCAGGCATCCGTAACGGATAAACCGCGATTTCAGATCGGCGGGGTTGTCATTGTTTGGGGTGGTGACGGTGCAGGAAAGGTTCAGGTCAGCGATTTTATCTTCAGCCGGCCGGCAGCAGATGCTGTGGACTTGATCGCCGGTCATGTTCAACCGGTGATTACCGGCACACTTTACACCCACTCTGCACATCCCGGCTACGGAGAACTCGGCAGGGACAGTGCGTTTTCTCCCCTGCAATCGGTAAATACGCGGACCGATATCGTCCAAAACAGTTTCTATGTTGCATCCAACACGGCTTTTCACATTCGAGCCGTTTTAGAGCTGGATGATCATACCGAAGACATTGCGGCTGGCCTTGGGAAAATAGTTCGAACTTTGACTATAGAACGAACCGGCGTGGATTCGGGTTTATCTTACGGAAGTGCAGCCCAGTATCCACACTCGGGAAGTACCTCTCATAGCGGTGTGGTTAATAACGGACCACTGCATAACTTGTTGCATGGACAGTTGGTTTTTGCCGGAGACCGGGCCACGGCCACGCATGCGGGAACCGTTGCAGACCAATCCGTACGCTTTACCAATACTTATGAAGTGATTGGAACCAGCGGTTTTGAAGAGGGTGTGAATCGGATACTGGACTGTGTGATTTATACTGTTGCGATTCCTTAAAGTCTGTTCAAGATCTTTCTGCCTGCTTCGAATGTCGGTATTTATACCTAAATTTGTGCAGCCCCACGAGAGTGGTTGCGTCGTGTCGGAAAACGCGGTAAACCCTTCCCTGGGGCTCGACGGCGGCTATCCTTGCCGCCGACGTTTCCGACACGACGCAACCACTCTCGTGGGGCGTGAGAATTGTGGTAAAGGGTGACATATCCGAATCATGCAAAGAGTCCATCCGGGCGGGAAGGGGCCGATTGGAAACGTCGACGGCAGGGACAGCCGTCGCCGAGCCCCAGGGAAGGGTTCACCGCGTTTTCCAATCGGCCCCTTCCCGCCCGGGTGGACGTCTCTCGGAATTACACCGAAAAAGATCTGCTATTCGTCAATAAACAGAACCGGCTCCACCCAGGTTTGATTCAACCCGACCGACCAATGCAAATGCGGCCCCGTCACTCGTCCGGTTTGGCCCACTTCCGCAATTTTCTGCCCTCGGCTGAGCTTCTGCCCCGGTTTCACATCGATCTTGCTCAGATGCGCATAAAAGGTCAGCAATCCCTGTCCGTGATCGATAAAGATACACTTCCCGCTAAAATAAAAGTCTCCGGTTTCCACAACAATGCCTTCGGCGGGAGCGTAGACCGGTGTACCTTCCGGTGCTGCAATATCAAGCCCCCCGTGCGGCCTGCGGGGTTTGCCGTTGAAAAACCGTTTTAATCCGAATCGGCTGCTCAATGTTCCTGCAACCGGTAACTTGAACCGCGTAGCTATGACTTCATCGGACCAATGCCGCTTGGCCTTGCCGATGATCACACTATCGGCGCGGATTTTTTTCATATCTTCTTCATTGGGGTCGACCTTGCGCTTATTGCTAATCGTCAAGCGCTGTTCCGGATAGGCTTTTTCATCAACCACAATCTCCTTGCTCAACCAGTCGTTTCTTTCCGGATATCGATATTGGACAGAGTGTTTTCCACTTTTCGTACTCAAAGGTATACCTACAACGGCAAGCCATTTTCGATCCTTCTCTATAACCATGACTTTTTTCTTCTTGAATCGTGCCTCCGGCCTGGATTCCGAAGAACCGGCTAATTCAACCACAACGACGCCGCCCGGCGTGGCTTGACGTTCAGGCAGCAGAATATCGTCGGCATTGGATTCCGATATGTAAAAGCCCATCAAAAACAGTAAAAAGACAAAAATACGCATCATTTTCGAATTTCCTTACTGGCTCCGGGAGATAATTTCTCGACCCACAGCTGCGTTGCGCCGGCAACAGCAACCGGCATGGCGATGAGATTAAGCAATGGAATGGCTGTGACTAAGGTCACTGCGCTGCCAAAACCCAACATCAGATTCCGGTTTTCACGCATTTTCTGTTT
This sequence comes from Granulosicoccaceae bacterium, assembly GCA_965222695.1. GTDB lineage: Bacteria > Pseudomonadota > Gammaproteobacteria > Granulosicoccales > Granulosicoccaceae > UBA7957. The sequence continues at coordinate 922,313 of OZ244967.1, forward strand.
TATTTCGCGAAACAGATGACCGTTGTTGCCCATCGGGTAGTCAAGATACTCCAAACTCAGCATCCAGGCACCGAACAACAAAGAAACAAAAGGCGCAGTGATATTGATTCCCGGAATAATATAGAGCAGCAATACAGGAATAAGCCATATGAACAGGTAAAACAGCTTACCGACCTCCGAACGCAACACGTGCGGAATGCTTTTGATGATATGGGCGAGCGAATCACCATCGTTTGCACCCGAATCGCCTCTGAGATAATTCTCGATCCGTTGTGCCAGCAGGCTGTTGAAGGGGGCGGCGATCAGATTGGCAGCCAGGGTGAACGTGTAGGTAAATATGACCAGCAGGGCGAGGCCGAAAACGACCCAGATCAAAACCAGAAATTTGTCCACCAACCAACCCAGCCAGGTATCAGGATCCGGATTCAGCCAGCTGATGCCGGAGAGAAATGCTGAAAACCGGCTGCTCAATAACCAGCCCAGGCCGGTAAATACCAGCACATTAACGCCGATGGGTATATAGACGAATCGGCGTATCCCAGGCACCCGGATCAGCGAAAAGCCGGACCTGATATAAGACAGGCCTGTAAGAAAGTTGCTGATCATGATCCGGATTCTCTATTACTCATTTTCCCCATGGGTACATTCGATACTGCCCTAAAGTTGCCACGCCCTGGTAAATTTGCTTGAGGATGTTCTAAAGATTAGTCCTGATTCACGCCAATAGCATTAACAAACCGAAAATAAAGGCCTGTATCCGCCGGTAAAATGTCTGTGAAAGTTTGACGAGAACGTTGCAACGATTTGTGAAGTTGGTATGCTGTGCCCCAAAATCGGCTATAGCTGATCAGAAACTGAAAAAAGCCAGCTAAGCTCTTGAAGAATAAGCAATCTGATTTCCTCCGAGGAATGCATATCTCGATGCGATTGAGTCGAATAAAACTCGCCGGATTTAAATCGTTCGTCGATCCAACCTCCATAAAACTGCCCAGTAATCTCGTCGGAATTGTTGGCCCCAACGGATGCGGAAAATCCAACACGATCGACGCCGTACGCTGGGTGATGGGGGAATCGTCTGCCAAACACCTGCGCGGTGAATCCATGGATGATGTGATATTCACCGGCTCCCGATCACGTAAACCGGTGGGCCAGGCGTCGGTTGAACTGGTATTTGATAACAGCGAGGGAGCCTTGGGTGGTCAATACGCGCAGTATGCGGAAATATCGGTGCGGCGCCAGGTCGCCCGCGACGGGCAATCCACCTATTTTCTCAATGGCAGCCGCTGCCGCCGGCGGGATATCACCGATATTTTTCTCGGCACGGGTCTGGGGCCTCGCAGCTACGCCATCATCGAACAAGGCATGATTTCCCGCCTTATCGAAGCCAAGCCGGAAGAGCTGAGAGTTTATCTGGAAGAAGCCGCCGGTATTTCCAAGTATAAAGAGCGACGCCGGGAGACGGAAAACAGGATACGCCATACCCGGGATAATCTGGACCGTCTAAACGATCTTCGGGAAGAGGTGGATAAGCAGCTGACGCGCCTGAAGCGTCAATCGACAATCGCGCAAAAATACAAGGAATTGAAAGAGGATGAGCGACAGCTGAAAGCGCAACTCCTGGCCTTGCGCTGGAAATCTTATCATCAACAGATTGACGGTCGTGATCAGCTGATCCGAGAAGGTGAAATTCGCCTGCAGGGGCTCGTCGCTCAACAGCGCTCGGCTGAGACGTCGATTGAAAAGGAGCGGGAATTACAGATTTCCGCCACCGACCGGTTTAACGAGGTTCAGGCGGAGTTTTATCGTCTCGGCGCCGATGTCAGCAGGCTGGAACAGAATATACAACACGTGCGCGACACACACCATCGACAGACGCGCGAGCTGGAGCAAATAAACCACTCCATACAGGAAGCGGAAGATCACATTCGGCAGGATGAAACCCGGATCGCAGAACTGACCGAATCCATGCAGGTCGATGAACCCGCATTCAATCAGCTGCAGCAGAGCCAGAACTATTCGGCCGACGTGTTAACACAGGCAGAACTTGCGCTCAGCGATTGGCAAAGCCGCTGGGAGCAATTCACGCAACGCAGCAATGAGCCCGTGCAAATAGCCCAGGTTGAGCTTTCGCGCATGGATCAACTGGAAATTAACCTGGATGAAATCCGCAACCGCCTCCAGCGAAGTACCGACGAGCAGTCCTCGCTCGATACAGACAAGCTGAAACAGGAAACACAAGTGCTGATCGAGCAGGAAATCACGGCGAAGGCACAGGAGGAAAGGCTGCAAATAATACTGCAACAAAGCCGCGAAAATGTGCAAAGAGTGAGGGACACACAGCAGGATATTTCAGCCCAGTTGGACGAGGCTCGCGGGCAGGTACAGTCTTTACGCGGGCGCAAGGCCTCTCTGGAGGCACTCCAGCAGGCGGCGCTGGGACAGGATGATCATGGTGCGATTCAATGGCTGGAGCGTAACGGCCTTACCGATAAGCCCAGACTGGCACAACAGATCAAGGTTGCGCCGGGTTGGGAGAAAGCGGCGGAATCGGTGCTGGGGCCGCATCTTGAAGCCGTCTGTGTAGAAGGTATTGAGGGTCTGGCCGGTGTGTTGGTGGATTTTTCCAAAGGCCGCTTATCGCTGGTTGAAATGGCGGCGCGTAACGATGTCACTGCCATGCGCGGCGAATTGTTAAGCGACAAAATCGAATCACCCCTGCCGCTCGATGATCTTATGGCGGGAATTTATATCAGCGATACGCTGGAAGCCGCCCTGGCGCTTAGGCACAAACTCAACGACGGCGAATCGATTGTTACACGCCGCGGAATCTGGGTCGGTAAGAGCTGGTTGCGCATCGGTGAAACGGATAAAGAATCCGGCGTTCTCGCACGCGAACAGGAGCTGAAGCAAATTGAGGGATCGCTTGAGCAGGCCGAAGAGCGGGTCGGTGAATTACACGATGAACTCGACACCTTTACCCTGAGATTGCAGGAAGCCGAAGCCAAACGCGAGACCGATCAACAGACATTCAATCAGTCGGTCAGAGAGCACTCCGAGCTGAAATCGAAACTGAGCGGACTGCAGCACCGATTGGAGCAAACGGAACAAAGACGCCGTCGGCTGCAGGAAGAACTCATTGACGGTCGGCAACAATTGCAGCAAAAGCAGGAGGAGCTGCGATTGTCGCGTGAACGGCGAGCTGAAGCTTTACTGCGGGTGGAAGAATTTACCAACGAGCGGAAATCCTACCAGCAGGAACGTGAACAGTTGCGCCAGGCGGTTCAGCATGCCCGGGCACAGGCTGCGAGCGACCGGGATGCCGGCCAGGAAATCGCCATACGCATGGAATCCATGCGTTCCAGCAGGCAGGCGACGGAACAAAGTCTGCAAAGAATGCAGGCTCAAATCAAACACCTGCATACACGCCGGGAAGACTTGCAAAGCAGTTTACAGGAAGGGGACAAGCCTACCGAAAAGCTGGAAACCGAACTCGCTGAAAGGCTTGAGCAACGCCTGCAGAGTGAAAAAAATCTTGCCGCCGTCAGGGAAGAAGTGGAGGCTGTGGATCATCGCCTGCGGGATCACGAACAGACCCGGGTTCGCTATGAGAAACAGGCGCAGGTGCTGCGCGATGATCTACAGAAGGACCGTTTGGAGACTCAAGAGGTCAGGGTGCGGATCAAAACCATGGAAGAGCAAATCGAAGACACGGGATTTGTGTGCGACGACCTGATGCATTCTCTGCCGGAGGGAGCCGAAGTCGGGGAGTGGGAGGAGCGGCTTGCCAAGGTGGAGCGATCGGTAAGCAGGCTTGGTCCCATCAATCTTGCCGCTATAGATGAATACAAGGAACAACTGGAGCGCAAGGAATATCTCGATCGCCAGAACGAGGACGTACAGGAAGCTCTGGAGACTCTTGAATCCGCCATAGCAAAGATTGACCGTGAAACCCGGTCACGCTTTAAGGAAACTTTTAACAAGGTTAATGACAAGTTGCAAACATTCTTCCCTCGCCTGTTCGGAGGCGGACAGGCCATGCTGGAAATGACCGGTGATGATCTGCTCAGTACCGGAGTCACCGTATTGGCTCGTCCTCCCGGCAAACGCGTCAGCAATATCCATTTGCTATCGGGCGGGGAAAAGGCCTTGACCGCGGTCGCGATGGTTTTTGCTTTTTTTGAATTGAATCCGTCGCCCTTTTGCATGCTGGACGAAGTCGATGCACCCTTGGACGATGCCAATGTTGGCCGCTTTTGCGAGTTGGTCAAAGAGATGTCCGAACGGGTACAGTTTATTTTTATTACGCATAATAAAGGTACCATGGAGCTGTCGGATCAGTTGATGGGGGTCACCATGCAGGAGCCCGGGGTTTCCCGCCTGGTGGCGGTGGATGTCGAAGAGGCGAGTCGTCTGGTGGATGCCTGATATCCGCGTTTTGGGCTCCGGATCATACCTTGTCCCGATTGGAGCCTGTAGTCCTTCAGGCTTATACTGGGGCGGTAAAGAAACTCTGGCCGGACTTTTAGTTTTTTAAGAGAAAATATACCTATGGAATACTTCCGCTGGATATTGTTGGCCGCAGGTTTACTGCTGCTGGCGTATATATATATTTCGGGACGAAAAAAGCGCAAGGATTCGAATTACATTCCCGGACAATCCCGTGATGATACGGATCCTTTGTTTACCGATCACCGTAGCGAGAGGAAGATGTCTGACCCGGGAGAGCGTCCGGGCACCGAGGATGCATTCGCAGATTATGATCCTCTGCGGGACGAAGGCGGCAACAGGCTCGACGACGATATGGACTTCTTTACCCCTCTGGAAGATATGCAGGATGGCCGTCAGGGGCAACAGTCTCAGACACGGTTATTTTCATCAATTGCGGAAAAAATTGAGGCGTTCAGTGCAAAATTGACACCGAAAAGAAAAGAAAGAATAGCCGCGTCCGCCGCAAAGGCGGACAATCAAGCGGTTACCGAAAGCGGTGAAGAAAAAATCATTTCCCTCAATGTAATGGCTTTGGACGGGGACTTTTTCGACGGCGCCGAGCTGTTTGCGGTTTTTACCCAGCGCGGCTACGAGCACGGCGATATGGGTATTTTTCACTCACGGTATAAGGGCCGGACCATTTTCTCCATCGTCAATATGGTCGAGCCCGGCAGTTTCGAACTCGATACCATCGACTCCTTGCAAACTCCCGGCGTGACCCTGTTTTTGCAATTACCCGGGCCGATCGCGGCGGATGTCCTGTTTGAGGTACTGGTCAGCGAGGCCGGGGACATCGCCAGAGCCCTGGGTGGCACAGTCCGCGACAGTCAGCGAAGCACCCTGACCAAACAGACCATTCAGCACCTGAGGGAAAGCATTTACGAATACATGCACAGGGAAAAGTATTTTAACGCCCGGCAGCGTTAGCGCTCCGGGCAAGAAGCAATGTCAGCAAAGGATTCCCCCGAAGCCAGAGCCGGGAAACTCCGGGCTCTGCTGCATCAACACAATCATGCCTATTATGTGTTGGACGATCCCCAAGTCAGCGATGCCGAATATGACAGTCTGTTCCGCGAGTTGGAATCCATAGAACATACCCATCCGGCGCTGAAAACCGATGATTCTCCGACCCAGCGTGTCGGTGCACCGCCCCTGGACGCTTTTTCCAGTGTACGGCACAGTGTTCCCATGTTGTCCCTGGGCAATGCGTTTTCCGAAGAGGAACTTAAGGCTTTCGATAAACGGGTGCACGATCGGCTGGAATTGCCGGAGGGTGAAGCGATTGAATATGTCGGCGAACCCAAGCTCGACGGACTGGCAGTCAGCCTGACTTACGAGAACGGCGTGTTTGTTCAGGGCGCTACCCGCGGCGACGGCTACAGCGGCGAGAATATTACCCCCAATCTGAAGACCATAGGCAGTCTGCCGCTAAAGCTCAGCGCAAAGTCTTGTCCCTCGCTGTTGGAAGTCAGGGGCGAAGTCTTTATGCACAAGAAAGGTTTCGAGCGGTTGAATAAACGGGCCGGAAAATCCGGTGAAAAGGTCTTCGCCAACCCTCGAAACGCGGCGGCCGGAAGTTTGCGATTACTCGATTCGCGTATTACGGCAAAGCGGCCGCTGTCGATTTATGTCTATTCGGTAGGCCGGATTGAAGGCCGCGACTTGCCTGAAACGCATCTACAGACACTTGCGTGGCTGAATTCGCTCGGTTTCCCGGTGAATCCTGAGATCCAGCTGTGCAAAGGTATTCAGCATTGCTACGAGTGGTATAAGTCGGTAGAAAAACGGCGTGGTAAATTGGCCTATGAAATCGACGGCGTGGTTTTCAAAGTCAACCGACTGGATTTCCAGGCCGAATTGGGGTTTGTATCGCGCGCGCCGCGCTGGGCGGTTGCGCAAAAATTTCCGGCCGAGCAAGTTCAAACCCTGCTTGAGGGCGTGGAGTTTCAGGTCGGTCGAACCGGCGCCTTGACCCCTGTTGCGCGTTTGCGACCGGTTCAGGTCAGTGGAGTGACCGTCAGTAATGCAACTCTGCACAATATGGATGAAATTATTCGAAAAGACGTTCATATCGGTGACACGGTGATGGTACGCCGCGCCGGTGATGTTATTCCCGAGATCGCGGCGGTGGTGGAGCAACTGCGTCCTTCCGGTGCCGGTAGAATCGAAATGCCTAGTCAATGTCCGGTCTGCGATTCCGCAATAATACAACTTGAAGGTGAAGCGGTCGCCCGTTGTTCGGGAGGATTGGTCTGTGCCGCACAGCGCAAAGAGGGAATCAAACACTTTGCCTCAAGAAAAGCCCTGGATATAGAAGGGCTGGGCGACAAACTGGTCGAGCAGCTGCTTGAAGAAGGTTTGATCGAACATATCGATGATCTGTTCCGACTGAAATACGATGATCTTGTGGGACTTGAGCGGATGGGCGATAAATCCGTCCGGAATCTTCTTGACGCCCTGGAGAAAAGCAAATCGACTAGCTTTGCCAGATTTATCTATGCGCTCGGCATTCGTGAAGTGGGTGAAGCGACTGCGAGTGCCCTTGCGGGTCATTTCGGCAGCCTGGAAGCGTTGATCGATGCCGACGAGGAGCGATTGCAGAGTGTCGAAGACGTGGGGCCGGTGGTGGCCGCACACATAGTTTCCTTTTTTCGCGAACAGCATAATCGGCATGTCATCCAGGCACTGGTGGATGCCGGAATATCCTGGCCCCAGGTACGGAAGACAGACAATGCTCTTGATGATTTGTTGGCCGGAAAAACCTATGTTCTGACGGGTTCATTCACCGGTCTGACCCGTGATGAACTCAAGGGGCGGTTACAGGCCCGCGGGGCAAAAGTGACCTCAAGTGTGTCGAAAAAGACCACCGCCGTATTTGCCGGTGAGTCGCCAGGCTCAAAGGTCGACAAGGCGGATAAACTGGGTGTCGATGTACTCGATGAAAAAGCCTTGTTTCAACTATTGGGAATCAAGCCGTGATTTTGAACCTATTCAATAATGTGAGATAGCCCACACTTATGGTACACTCCGCGGATTTTTAATATTGCGAAGCGGAATATGGCAAAAGTTGCGATCGTTGGAGCGGCAGGCCGGATGGGCCGAGCGCTGCTTCAGGCAACTGATGAACGAAGCGACTTATCGCTCGTTGCTGCGGTAGAGCACGGTGACAGCCCCTTGATAGGTACTGACGCCGGTCTGCTCAACGGCGGACAGACCACAGGCGTCATTGTCAGCCCGGATCTTGCGGGTGCGGCTACCCTGGCAGACGTCATCATTGATTTCACACGTCCCGGGCCGACTCTATCCATGCTCGCTGTGGCAGTTGAGCGACAAAAGGCGGTGGTGATCGGCACGACCGGATTCAGTGACGATCAAAAACGTCAAATCAGCGATGCGGCAGCGCGGATTCCGATCGTTTTTGCGGCCAACTTCAGTATCGGCGTGACGCTCAGTCTTAAGTTACTCGAAACCGCCGCAAGCATTCTCGGCGAAGAATACGACATTGAAATTATCGAAACGCATCACCGGTATAAAGTTGACGCCCCTTCCGGGACTGCGCTGAAAATGGGAGAGGTCATCGCCGACAGTCTGAACCGGGATCTAAAATCCTGCGCGGTTTTCGGACGTGAAGGCCATACGGGCGAACGCGATCAAAAGACCATTGGCTTTGAAACCGTCCGCGGTGGCGATGTGGTCGGCGACCATACGGTGTTGTTTGCAGGGATCGGTGAGCGGTTGGAAATCACCCACAGGGCTTCAAACCGTATGACGTTTGCCGGTGGCGCGGCTCGGGCCGCCGCCTGGGTCGCGAATCGAGAGCCCGGTCTTTACGATATGGGCCATGTTCTCGATTTGTCCTGACGGCCGATTACGCTTATCCCTAACATTTCTGTAGAGAGACTCAATGCAATGAAAATAGCCGCAGTATTCCCGGGCCAGGGATCTCAATCCGTGGGGATGCTCCAGGACCTTTACGCTCGGTTCAGTGTGGTCAGGGAAACTTTCGAACAGGCGTCGGAAATTCTCGGATACGATATCTGGAATCTGGTTCAGCAAGGGCCGGAGGAAAAACTCAAGCAGACGGAATTCACCCAGCCGGTAATGTATGTCTGTGGTATGGCGGTATGGAGAAGCTGGCAATCCGCCGGTGGACCCGGGGTATCGCTCTTGGCGGGTCACAGTCTGGGTGAATATGTGGCGCTGACCGCCGCGGGGATTTTCGAATATGCCGAAGCGGTTGCATTGGTGGCCGAGCGGGGTCGTCTTATGGCAAATGCCGTACCACAGGGCGAGGGCGGTATGGCTGCTGTACTCGGACTCGACGACGATGTTATTACCGAACTTTGTCAATCCATCAGCGGCGAGCGGATTGTTGAAGCCGTGAATTTTAATTCTCCCGGCCAGGTTGTGATATCGGGGCATCTGGACGCCGTTGAAAAGGCTGCTCAGGCAGCCAAGGAAAAGGGAGCCCGCCGTGCGGTGATCTTACCGGTCAGCGTACCCAATCACAGCTCGCTGATGAATACAGCCGCGGAACCGCTCGCGCAATCCATTGCCGCCATGAACACGGGTCCGGCCCTGATTCCCGTCATTCAGAATCTGGAGGCCAGGAGTTATGGGACGGTTAAGGAAGCGATTTCGGCGCTGAAGAAACATGTCTGCAATCCGGTTTACTGGACGGACAGCGTGCGAGAAATCAAAAGCCAAGGGGCGGAGATTATCGTGGAAATGGGGCCAGGCAAGGTTTTAACAGGGCTTAACCGCCGGATTGAAAGAAAACTGGCGGGGACTTTTATCGAAGATGCGGCCTCTCTGGAAAAGTCTATCGAACAATGCAACTCCTAGGGCCTGTTAACAGGCCCTAAGTTAAAGAGGTATTCCTAGTGTTACTGGAAAACGAACGGGTATTGGTTACCGGAGCAAGCCGCGGAATCGGGCAGGCCATCGCTTTACAGATGGGTATAGCAGGGGCAACAGTCATAGGTACCGCGACTACTGAAGCCGGCGCCGACGGGATCAGCCAATTTATGATGGAAAACAATATTCAGGGAAAAGGGCTGCAGCTGAACGTGACGGACAGTGAAAGAATCAATGAAGTCATAAAGCAAATCAACGGGGAATTCGGTACGGTAACGGTGTTGGTCAACAATGCCGGCATCACCCGGGACAACCTTCTGATGCGGATGAAGGATGATGAATGGGAAGACATCATCACGACCAATCTCACATCGATCTATAGGCTCAGCAAAGCATGCATCAGGGGCATGCTGAAAAATAAAGGCGGTCGGATTATCAATATTTCTTCGGTGGTCGGATCTACCGGAAATCCCGGACAGAGTAATTATGCGGCCAGCAAAGCCGGTATCGTCGGTTTCAGCAAATCGCTGGCACGGGAGTTGGGCGGCCGTGGGATTACTGTCAATACCATAGCCCCCGGATTTATCGAATCGGATATGACCTCTGCCTTGCCCGACGAGCAGAAACAGGCTCTGGCCCGGGAAATTGCCTTGAATCGATTGGGTCAGCCGGTGGAGATCGCGCACGCCGCCGTATTCCTGGCTTCCGCCAACGCCGCTTATATCACCGGGCATACGCTACACGTAAACGGCGGTATGTATATGAATTAAAGATAGTTAAGGCTTATTATAAACATCATCTTAATATATTGTTTTTATTAATTTTTTTCTGGATTGTGATAGTGGAAATACGCTGTGGCATGAATCAGCCGATTTCTCTACAATATGCCGATGCGGCGGTGATACCAATTACAGCCAGTAACACTGATATCCGGAGGTTAATCAGATTATGAGTAGTGTTGAAGAACGCGTCAGAAAAATCGTTGTTGAACAACTTGGCGTAAAAGAGGAAGAGGTCACTGTGGAAGCGTCATTTGTCGACGATCTTGGTGCGGATTCACTGGATACAGTGGAGCTTGTGATGGCCTTGGAAGAGGAGTTCGAGTGCGAAATTCCGGATGAAGAAGCTGAGAAAATCACGACGGTTGAGCAAGCGATTAACTATGTGAACGCTCATCTCGGCTAAGCAAAGCGTATTTTGAATTGTCTGGAAAGCCGCAGTTGGCCATCACTGCGGCTTTTTATAGTTTATACAGACGAATCGGATTATTAAACGTGAGGTAAACAGGCTTGAGCAAAAGACGTGTCGTGGTCACCGGCCTTGGATTGGTTACTCCCGTCGGCAATACAGTTGAAGAATCCTGGGCGAATATTTTGGCGGGTGTTTCGGGGGCCGCATCCATCGATTTCTTTGATGTATCTTCTTACGCGACACAATTCAGCGCATCGGTGAAGGGATTCGATATAGAAGAGTATCTACCGCGCAAGGACGCACGCAAAATGGATATTTTTGTGCACTTCGGCCTGGCCGCGGGTATTCAGGCGATTAAAGATTCAGGGATAGATCCGGAGAAAAATCCCGATCGTATCGGGGTAGCCATAGGTTCGGGTATAGGTGGCTTACCCAATATCGAAGCACAGCATCAGAACCTCTTGAAAAATGGCCCGAGAAAGGTTTCTCCGTTTTTCGTACCTTCGACCATCATCAATATGACGGCAGGAAATCTATCCATTCTCTACGGTTTTCAAGGTCCCAATATCTGTATTACCACCGCCTGTACCACGGGTACCCATAATATAGGAGATGCTGCGCGAATCATTGAGTATGGCGATGCCGATATTATGGTGGCGGGCGGCACTGAAATGGCGACTTCACCTCTCGGGCTCGCGGGGTTCGGCGCGGCGCGGGCGCTATCGACACGAAATGACAATCCAGAGGGAGCAAGCCGGCCGTGGGACCTGGAGCGTGACGGATTCGTGCTTGGCGACGGTGCGGGCGTGTTGGTGCTTGAGGAATACGAACATGCCCGGGCCCGCAACGCCGATATTTATTGCGAGCTAAAAGGCTATGGCATGAGCGGAGACGCTTATCATATGACATTGCCGGCAGAGAATGGCGAGGGCGCGCGCCGCTGCATGGAGAATGCGCTGAAGGACTCCGGTCTCAATCCGGAACAGGTGAGCTACATCAATGCACACGGCACATCAACTCCGGCAGGTGACATCGCAGAAACCGAAGCGGTAAAAAACTGCTTTGGCAAGCATGCGGCTAAAATTGCGGTCAGTTCGACCAAATCCATGACCGGACATTTGCTGGGAGCGGCGGGCGGTATCGAGGCGGCGTTCAGTGTTTTGGCGATTCGGGACCAGGCCGCTCCACCAACCATCAATCTGGACAACCCGGACCCCAGGTGCGATCTGGACTTTGTACCTAATGAAGCCCGGAACATGAAGATAGATCTGGCTATGTCCAATTCATTCGGATTCGGTGGCACTAACGGTACCCTGGTATTCAGCAAAATATAGTACTTGCCGCGGTTGAAAACATGACTCTTCGACCGCTCTCCAATCCGGCTTTTCGGACAAGCAAATGTTAAAACGGTTTCTGATCGGTTTGTTCGCACTCGCTGTCATTGTGGCTGGCGCGGGGTGGTGGCAATACCGGCAATTTCTCCAAAAGCCCCTGGAATTTGAACCGCAGGATATAGTTTTTAGCCTGGAAAAGGGCTGGTCAGCACACCGGCTCAGTGAAGCATTGCTTGCCGAAAATGTTCTGCATCACACTTACTGGTTTAATCTTTACTTGCGTTTATCCGGACAATCCGGCCGTCTGCAGGCGGGTGAATATCTTCTGAAATCGGGTGTGACCCCGCCGGAGCTGGCCAGGCTCTTTATCCAGGGCCAGGTGACTCAGTACAAATTTACGATTATCGAGGGCTGGAACTTTAACCGGTTGCTGGAAGAGCTTAAAAAATCGGAAAATCTCGAACATACGCTCATCGACCAAAAAGCCGCCGAGATTATGCAAATGCTCGACATGGGGGATCTGCATCCTGAGGGCCAGTTCCTGCCTGATACCTACCGGTTCCCCAGGGGTACAACCGATCTGGCTTTATTGCGAAAGGCAAATCAGGCCTTGCGTAAAGTGCTGGACAATGAATGGAATAATCGCTCAACCGAAACACCCTTGAAAACCTCTTATGAAGCACTGATTCTGGCATCTATCATTGAAAAGGAAACAGCGGCGGCGCAAGAGCGGAAAAAGATCGCCGGTGTATTCAGCCTGCGTCTGAAAAAAGATATGAAACTGCAAACCGATCCGACCGTGATCTACGGCATGGGAGATGCGTATAAAGGCAATATCCGGCGCCGTGACCTGACCACCGATACGCCATACAACACCTACACGCGCAAGGGCTTGCCTCCTACTCCTATCGCCATGGCGGGTAAAGAATCCATACACGCGGCAGTACATCCGACTGACGGTCCGGAGCTGTATTTTGTCTCTCGCGGAGACGGGACACACCATTTTTCAGTGACGTTCAAGGAGCACAACGCCGCCGTAAGAAAATATCAGTTAGGGAAATAGGCAGTGTCGGATTCAGTACCAGAGCTCACATCCGGAAGATTTATTACGCTTGAGGGCGGAGAAGGCGTGGGGAAAACCACGAATCTTGAATTTATCCAACGCTTTCTGCATGAAAGGGGAATCGACGTCCTGACTACCCGGGAGCCCGGCGGTACCCGATTGTCCGAATCGATACGGCGGATATTGCTGGATAAACACTATGCAGGAATGCATCCGGATGCCGAACTCCTATTGGTATTTGCCGCCCGCGCGGAACACTTGAACCGACGAATACTCCCCGCATTGAAACAGGGCCGATGGGTTTTGTCCGACCGCTTTACCGACGCCAGTTTTGCTTATCAAGGTGCGGGCAGGAACATGGGATTTTCAAAAATCAGTATACTGGAGCAATATGTTCAACGAGGCTTCCAACCGGATTTAACCTTACTATTAGATGCCGATATAAAACTCGGCCTGAGCAGAGTGGAAAAACGATCTGAAAAAGACCGTTTCGAAGACGAGCATTCCGCTTTTTTCCAACGGGTGCGTGACGGCTATCTACAACGGGCCGGGCAGTTTCCGGATCGCATCAAAATCATCAACGCAGAGCGGGATCTTGAATCGGTTCAGGCCGATATAGCCATTCAGTTAAAGGCGCTCCTGGATAAATCTTGAACCTCGTGATTCCCTGAATGCAAGGTAATAATTCACTACTGCCCTGGTTGCAAAGTCATTGGAAACAGCTGCTGGACAGGCATCTGCAGAACCGTCTGCCTCACGCGCTGCTTATCGCCGGGCCGTCAGGTATAGGCAAGTCCTCATTCTCACGCTTTGTGTCGCAATCCTTTCTGTGCCAACGGGTGGACGGGACCGGATATTGTGGAGAGTGTGAATCCTGCCACCTGATCGCCGCCGGATCACACCCGGACTGGCTCTTGCTGGAACCTCCGGAGAAAAAATCCGTGATTAGCGTGGATCAGGTCAGGGGATTGATCAATGAACTGGAGTTGACCCCTCAATGCGGCCAGAAAAAGATTGCCTTGATCGATCCGGCTGAGAGTATGAATACCCATGCCGCCAACTGCCTGCTGAAAACCCTTGAGGAGCCGGCGCCGTCGGATCTGATCATTTTGATCTGTTCCGTACCGGCTTATCTGCCTGCAACCATACGCAGCCGTTGTCAGACGATTTTCCTGTCCGTGCAGCATCCGCGGCTCGCGCTGGGATGGTTACGGGCTCAAGGTATAGAGCATGCTGAGCGATTTCTAAGCTGTCAGCCCGATTCACCGCTTGGAGCACTTCGTCTGGCCGATGCAAAGGAGTTGCAGTTCCAACAAGAATTGCTGGAAGATGTGAACGGATTGGTTCTCGGTCGATCCACGGTCACCAGGACTGCCGCTAAATATTCTGGTGTAGAGACACGTTCTGTTCTGAGTCTTCTCTTGCGATTCATTTCCCAGGCCATAAAGCACAAAATGCACTGTGCCGACAGGGCGGGAATGTATCTTCCGGAAAACCGGATCAAGGCCTTGTCGGATTGTTTGAGTTTGGAGGATTTATTTAATATTTACAATAAGTTACAGAAGCTTATTGCAATAAACAACAGCAGCTTTAAAACTCAGGCTGTACTTGAGGGGATTTTTGCCGATATGAGACTTAATCATCTCAAATAAACTTAAGAGAATCTTCCGAATGACCACAGAGCAACAGCAACGTAAAGGAATAATCTCACTATCGATCAATGATCGGGCAGCGCTTTATACGGCCTATATGCCGTTTGTTGAAAATGGCGGCATCTTTGTGCCGACTTCGCGAAATTACGAGCTTGGGGATAAGGTTTTTCTATTGTTGCGGTTGATGGATGCTCTGGATCCGATGATTGCGACGGGATCCGTTGTATGGATTACGCCAACCGGGGCGCAGGGAAATAAAATCGAAGGGATAGGGATTCGGTTTGACGAATCGGACAACAGCGCCACTCGAACGGTCATAGAAGAGCATCTTGCCGGCATGCTTGAGAGCGATCGTAATACACACACCATGTAAAGGCCCAATGGGCCGAACGTCTTGAGAAACATCCCGCAAGGCTGAGTTGCCCGTTCGAAAAACTCCGGCTCCCCTCGCTCAACCACCTTCAATTCAGATTTAGATGTGTCAATGATCTATAATCCGATGGTACTATTCACTGGGGCTCAGTCTGTACTCCATGAATCTGCGGATCGGAACGGTTAGAAGAGGTGTTTGAAGGAATTGAATAATGGCAATTGATATCAGCTTCCGAGATGCTTGGATCGGAGTGGCAAATTGTGCTAACTGCCCATCCCGTGAACTTTCTCTCTTTGCTGGCCTAGATGAAGAGGATCTGAAGAATTCGCGCTGCCCGATCAATAAATACCGATTTAAACACGGTAGCGTCATTTATCGCGAAAATGAGCGGGGACACGAAATTTTTACCCTGCAGAGCGGACTGATCAAACTGGAAAGGTTTTTACCGGACGGCAATCAACGTATTGTCAGGCTGATCAGACCGAATGATGTTTTCGGAATAGAAACCCTGGTCAATCCGATTTATGAACACGACGCTGTGGTACTGGAAGATGCCAGTATCTGCAAAATCCCTGTCGATATAGTACAAAATCTGGCGGAAAAAAATCCAACCCTGCATACCCAGATCATGCAGCGTTGGCAGTCTGCCCTGGCCGAGGCGGACGATTGGCTTACCGAACTGCTATCCGGGACCGCTAAGCAACGCGTTGCAAGACTTTTGCTGAAGCTCACCGACGACGGTGGCTGTTGTTCCTTGCTGAGCCGCGAGGATATGGGAGCGATGCTCAGCGTGACCACCGAAACCGCGAGCCGGATCGTCGCGGAATTCAAACGTAAAAAGCTGCTGGAGGAAATCGGTTCTAATCGGTACCGCTGCGATAAATCGGCTTTGCAGGAACTGTCGGCATCCTGACCGGTAATCTGTTACAGGATTTCAGAAAAGCCAGTTTGCTATCGGTTGGCCCGGTCGCGGGAAAGATCAGTTGTATATACTTATCTGTAAGTACAGTGACTAACCATACAGACACACCGTCGATGGGTTCGATCGTATAATTTCCGGTAAGTGCCCTAACTGGACTTTCCATATGCCAATACTAATGTCCGGTTCCAATTTAAGAGCTGCCATTTAGCTTTGCAAATTTGCAGCTTGTATCTTTATTTTAGAACCGACCACGGATTGGTACTTCAATCAATTGCATGCAACTTAATCCAGAAGATTACTTCATAATAGTTTATTCGATTCCCTGTGAAACAGTGTGATTAGCCGAGTTCAATTTGAGTGTTGTATTGGATTTCTGCTTCGTCGCGCACCTAGAAAAACACTCGTCTAACATAAGTTGAATGACATCGTCATACGGAATCTCGTTAGCGATGCCAAAGGCTCTGGGAAAATAACTTGTCCTCTGATTCATTCCGGGAACAAGATTAGCTTCCATGAAATAGCATTGACCAACATTATCCATCTTAACATCAATACGGCCAAACCCCCTTGCACCAAGTCCCAGGAAGGAAGCTATTGCTAACTCTTCTACGGAACGAATATTGTGGCTTTCAATTGCCTGTAAGACTTCGGTGTCAAGCCTTTTAACCGTAGCTCCAAGTATTCTAAGTGTACGAGATGACTCAGGAGGAACAATTTCAATGGCGGATACCGCAATCTCGCCAATACCACTTTTCGTGATAGCAACCGTAAATTCTCTACCCCCCAAATATTCTTCAACTAATATCGGTTGACCATAAGTTTCATGTAAAGACCGTACCTTCGCTTCGAATTCACCGAAAGTCTCAACAAAGGACATATCATCGACACCATTCCCATTGGCAGCATCTGTTGGTTTGAGGAATAGAGGGAACGAAAATGGCAAATCAATTTCAGATCGAAACTGGTCAGGTATTGCGGTGAAGTACTTGGCCGTTTTGATCCCAATACTGGCCAACCGAATTTTTGCGCATACCTTGTCAGAATCATATCTCAAAGTTTCTCTACCGGATCCGGAATATATTACATTGTTCTGAGCGAAGTAGTCTGAAAACAGGGCAACCGCATCAAACCAACAACGATTTTATCAATACAGCAAGATATTTGTCGTCCCAACCTGCGATATTGCGTTTTGACCTTTGGCTACATTTTTTAGTCTTGTCTTGTTTGACGGTATTTAATGCGATTTTACGAAGCAGGCTTAAGTTTTCCGCACTTACTCGATTTCGTACTCGCGACTCATCCTCCCTGAATGTCACGTCTAAGACCCAATGCACGCTGTTCTCTATACCCCAGTGTTTTCTGATGACTTCAGCATGTCCCTTCGCATCGGCTGGACAACTTGACAGATAATAGCGATGTTCCACTGTTTCTTCTTCATCAACCCGTCGTACTGATTCGATCAAAACCACCGAGCGGGCATTTTCCCAAAGTTGTGCTTCTGGTATAGCAGTGAGATCTTCAGTGCACCACAATCGCCGTATCTCCATACGGCCTCTGTATTTCTCTATTTGTTCAAAGAAGTCCACGCCAGGGTCGTTGAAATTGCAACTCATCAGTTCACTGAAGCAGGCTGTGATTTGTTGTTCTAATTTTGGTTGGTTACCCTTTATGGCAATGGTGTAGTCTGCATTTTGGTCAACAATTTTTTCGACAATCTTGTGCTGACACCCCATGGCGTCTACAGTGACAACACTGGAGTCGAGCACTAACTTATCCAGCAGATCCGGTATCACTGTAATCTCGTTGGACTTTTCTTCTGTTTTGACTTGGCTTAAAACGAGTCCATTCTCACTAGCAAATGCGCTGACTATGTGCAGAGGTGGTTTGTTCCCTTTTTTATCATGAGAGCGTCGGATAGTTTTGCCGTCGATTGCGATATGTGTAATCGCATTCAAATCAACGACTTGTTGGAGCCATGTACGATAACAAGTTTCCAATTGCGCAGGATCTAACACTGAGAATACACGCGAAAATGTGTCTGCAGAGGGTGTGCCGTTGGAGAGATCCAAGAACTGTTTGAAGAAATTACGCTTGGTGCGTGCATAAAGTGCGATATTCTCCCAGTCATTAGCACCACAAATCATAGCGCAGATGGCCATGGTAACCACGTTAAGCAAACTATGTTTGCAGCGCTCGACAACCCGTGGGTCTTCCAGTGGGTCTAAACACGATTGCAGGGTAACGACGTTAGTTGAATCCATATATACTCACAGCTCAAGTTGTGGCGTAGTTGGCTTATCACCAATGCCTCTGTTAACGTTGAAACTGTGAGTGTAGTAGCTGGTTGATTATTAGCTGATTTTGATGCGGTTGCCCTGCTTCCTTGACCACTGTTGGTGAACCTTCATGCTTTGATGTTAATAGCAAACAATCGCAGGCATTCATGTACACAGGCATTTCTTTATGTGTCACATTTGTGACGGTAAGCAATGACGCATCCACTTTGCGTCGAAGTAAGAAAACTGCATTCTTCGCCAGTGTATGACGCTTTACAGCACGATGCTCATTGGACACGAATAATATATACCTTCTGTTACTATCCAGGGATAGCTGCCGTCTGGCACACAACTTCGGCATAGGTTTGAAAAGAGTTATGTCGACACCATGAGGTATTGTATGACTTCCACATTTCCGGGGAAGAAAAAACTTCATATGGTTTGATACAACAATGACTTCCGAACAAAAAGCGGCAATTCTTTTACAAATTGTCCTCAGCACTTTACCCGATAGAGTATAGTTACCGCTTTTATCAACGATACCATGTAAGTCACTACCCCAGAATGTTACAACCGTGGGTACCGAAACCGGTAAAACGATTAATGCGCTTTGACCGAAATGAATATGTACAATATCAAAATGCTTAAGATTAAATTTTCGTCTCAGCTCCAACCTTGCTCTGATGTAATTAAGTATATTCCTACTTCCTCGAAAGGAGTAGACTGACACTTCTATACCGTGTTTTTCCAAAAAACGAGCTTGTTGTACAATAAAAGGAACTTGATTTGGGTGTTGACTACTTGGCCACTCGCTTGTCACAAACAGTACTTTCATTCTACAAGCAACAATTTTCTAACTGGTGTACTGTAATAAATAAAACGCTCATATTAATGCCGCCTTTGCACGGCCAATTTTCTCAAGAATCACATCAGTAGTTTTTGTCCAAACGAATGGTTTCAGGTTCTCGTTGTTTGCCTCGATAAATGCCATAATCTTTCGTTCCAGATCCTTGACTGAGCTAAAAACACCACGCCTGATCTGCTTCTCGGTGATCAAAGCGAAGAATAATTCAATCAGATTCAACCAAGAAGAACTGGTCGGTATGAAATGCAGCGCGACACGCTTGTTTCGTTTCAGCCAGCTACGCACCTTATCGTGCTTGTGAGTCGAATAGTTGTCAACGATGACGTGCAGTTCTTTGTCTTTGGGACTCTGTGCTTCCACAGTCTTGAGAAGCGACACGAACTCCTGATGACGATATCGCGGCTTGCACTCACCGATAACCTCTCCCGTGAATACATTCAATGCCGCAAACAAGGTACTCGTGCCACGACGTTTGTGCTCATGGGTCATAGTGCCTGTCCGTGCGGCTTTCATTGGCAGCCCAGGTCGTGTTCGATCCAGTGCCTGTATGGAACTTTTCTCATCGACAGAAAACACCACCGCATTTTCCGGTGGACTGAGATACAGCCCGACAACATCGTCAAGTTTTTCTTTAAAGTCAGGGTCATTGCTGATCTTGAACTGAAGGATCAGATGGGGCTTGAATCCACACTCGGACAACAAACATGTGATTCGTACCCAACTGCTTCGCTAATGTGCAATCTTGTGAATGCCAAGGGGTCGGGTAACAGCCCGGCTATTTCAGCATTCGATAATCCCTCATCCGCCAGTAGCACAATCGACAAGCGTTCTTTGATTCTAACCGGGGTTTTTCCACTACGACGGCGGCGAGTAAACTCATCGAGCTCTTTTGCTCTGAGTGTAATAACAACAGGAGCAGGCATGGTGAAAATTTCTCAATAGCTCAGCATCAAATACGAATTATATATGATGAACTCAAATCCCGGGGTGTAAATGATATTCTGATCGCTGTCGTCGATGGTCTCAAAGGATTTCCAGAGGCGATAAACAGTGCTTTTCCCGATACGGTTGTTCAAACTTGCATTGTTCACATGATCAGAAACTTGCTATCATTGGCCTCCTGGAAAGAGCGTAAACCGTTGGCAAAAGCAATCAAGCAAATCTATCAGGCTGACACCGAAGAGTTGGCACTGGATGCACTCAGTGAGTTTGAAGCTGGCCCCTGGGGTGAGAAGTTTCCATCGATTGGTAAAAGCTGGCGTGATAACTGGGTTCATATCACGCCATTTTTTGCTTTCTCGAAACCGGTGCGTAAACTCATTTACACCACTAATTCCATAGAGAGCTTAAATAGCGGTGTCAGGAAAGCAATACGTAACAAAGGCCACTTTCCAAACGATGAGGCAGCCACCAAACTCATCTGGCTGGCGCTAAGAAAACTATTGGCAAAATGGAGAAATCCGCCCGTCGCATGGGCGCAAGCAAAATCACAATTTGCAATTCAGTTTGAAGACAGGTTTACTATTAACGATTAACCAAACTGACTCACACACAAAACTATCTGACACTACCTGGCTTTATCCAGTAGTGCTTGGTTCACAAACCTGCTCTCAAAGAACTTACCTTTACAGCCATCCTCCCTATTGGCTTGTCGAGCAATCGGTTCATTGGCGCAACGCATAAACCAGGAGACATCGTACAGACGTGAACGCCATAGCTTCACTGAGAATCAGCTTTTCAGAACGACTCCGAACCTGTTTAAAATCTTCTTAGTCAGGTTGATTTGCCTCGTTAGAGCTTTTTTTTGTAAATAGTAACTTCAGATACAAAATAATCACTCTTATCTACAAATTTCCAGTTTCTTTTATCCAAAGTAATTTCTGACATCCCGGATTTCTCACCTGCGCCGACATAGATTTCTTTGTATCCAAGTTTTTTTGCCAGTAGTTCAATTGCAACTATGAGTTGCTCACCAATCCCTTGCCTTCGATATGCGGGAACGACAAGTAAGCCCGCAAGCCATGGGAAATAGTCAGGATAAGTTGTTACTGACTCCATTTTTAGTGCAGCTGTGCCACATATATTTCCATCAAGTATGGCAACAAGCGTGATTGGTAATCCAGTGCGACTAGCTGATTCTTTAATTTCTGATTCTGCATTACCCGGACCCGCAACGCCGTAATAAAGCTCCCATTCAGATTCAAATAGTTCTTTGAGAATGGGCAATGCTTCGGGATGATCGGCTAATAATTCGATTCTCAGTTTATCCATTTCCTGTAGCTCTTGAATTTATTATGTTGCGTATTCATATATCCCAAACTCCTATCTTTGGCGATAAATCGATTTACGAACTCATGACCAACTAATAGGACTGAACCACTGTTTATTGCCATTTCGTTGAGCCTCTTCGCTCTCATTGCGGATCTATTCTTTGCTTCTGACAGAGACTCTCCATTTGAGGAAAACCCAAATAACCAAAGATACCGAATTATAACTGCCCATATATTGAGTGATAGCTAGGGTAGGTCACTACACACAACGGTATTACAAGAGTTAGCTATTTCAATTGCTTCTTGTGACTACTTCGAAAGTCTTAACATAGCTACACCGATAAGGGTAAAGAAAGTTGAGAAAACTTTCATAAGGTCCAGTTTCTCTTTGAGAAAGAGAACACCTATGATCATTGCGAAGATAATGCTCACTTCTCGGAGAGCCGTAACCAGGGCGATTGGTGCTTGTGTAAACGCCCAGATTATCATGGCGAATGCCAAGAAAGTCGCATTACCTCCAATGAAAAAAGCCAGTTTTCCATGTATAGGTATTGAAGATATTATGCCTGGCTTTCGCAGCGCAACAAATATACCGAAAAGCACAGCAGTGCCTATTTCAAGCCAACAATTGTAGCCCAAAGATGTTTCTGCAAGCCTGGCGCCAACACCATCAACGAGAGAATATGCAGCAATAAAACCACCGGTAATCAACGCCAAAACAACAGCGTTCCAGTTACTTTGCTGATATTCTTGACGGACAAGACTAATACTCATTATTCCAAATGCAATCAGAATAATTGCAATTATTTCGGCCGAGCTAAGATCAACACCCAGGAAAAGTATTGAAACACCCGCGACCAGCAATGGTGCCGTTCCCCTCGCTATTGGGTAAACTTGTGTTAGGTCTCCAACTCTGTAAGAAAACTGCAGGAACAGGTAGTAACCTAAATGCAGAAAAACTGATGCGGCCAAATATGGCCAGCTAACTTCTGTTGGAGTCGGGACGAACGGTAGAAGACAGATAGAGATGGGAAGAGTACCCAGTGCTACGGCGGTCATACCCAACAATTTATCATCGCTGCTCTTAACAAAGGCATTCCAAACCGCGTGCATTATTGCGGCGGCAATAGCTATGAGAAATACTGTTAAGCTCACCCGTAATCCTCCCGTTGGTATAGGTCCACATTGTAGGGAAAGCATGGACTATCAGGCCACAAAAAACGAGATATGAGCATTGAAGTTGATTTTCACCACATAGCGTCGCAAATAACCGGATGGGAAAAGACGCAGAAAGAACCGGTAATCGACCAGCACCACCGGTTTATCCGGTGGTCAGAGTACTAGATTGCTCCGATATATTCCCGCTTAGCTGAGTGGAAATTCTGATTGCGGTCTCCAGAGCCCGTTTGCCGTCTTCGCCGCTGACCAGAGGGGCGGTTTTGTTTCGGATCGCCTCGGTAAAGGATTCTATTTCCGCCAAAATGGCGTCGCCTTTTTCAAGGGTGAAATCCTCGCACCGGATAGGCGGCACTCCCGTCTTCGGATCTCGATCACCCGGTTCGCAGACTCTTGCTTCATTCGCCTGAAAGTCCACGGCGACATAGCTGCGCTTCTGAAAGAAGCGCATGCGCCGTTCCTGTTTATTGCTGACTCTGCTGGCGGTGACATTGGCAACACAGCCATTGGCGAAGTGAACCCGGGCGTTAGCAATATCGATTTCACTGGAAATGACGGCTGCACCGCTTGCGTCTGTCTGTGTGACATCGGATTTGACGATATTCAAAATAATATCGATATCGTGAATCATCAGATCCAGGACAACGTTGACATCCGTGCCTCTCGGCTTATAGGGCGCTAATCTGTGTGACTCAATAAACAGGGGATTATTCAGGCGGTGCTCCACAGCGCGTAAAGCGGGATTGAACCGCTCCAGATGTCCGATCTGCAGTACAAGCTGGTTTTTCTTTGCCAATTCAATCAAGGTTTGCGCTTGCTCTGCGCTTACCGTCATGGGTTTTTCCAGCAGAACATGGCAGCCTGCCGACAGAAAATCCCTGGCGACGCCAAAGTGACTTTGAGTAGGGGTTGCGATACTCACCGCATCGACGTTTCCAAGCAATTCCCGATAGTCCTGCAGGGCCCGGGTTTGGTTTTCCATGGCAATGGATTCCGCGGTATCGGCGTTTGTGTCGACGATGGCGATCAAGTCACATCGGTCTAAATGCCGGTATTTTTGCGCATGAAATTTTCCGAGATATCCCGTTCCTATCACTGCTGTTTTAAGTGACGATCTATTCTCGTGAATTTTCATCGGTCAACCGTGTCGTTATGGCCAAGCTTGTTGTAAAGTAGCGGGGCGTAAAAAGAGGCATTATCCATGATTTGCAGATTCACTTCACGGTCCGTATCGCGCGCTTTTATTCGTTCGGCCGATGTGGCGACAGGCGGTGTTTGTAAGGGCGTTGAGGAAAATCGATGATCAGCCCGGGCAAAGTCGCTGGTGTGGACGAGGTGGGAAGAGGCCCGCTGGCCGGATCGGTGGTTGCCGCGGCGGTGATTCTGGAGCCCGGGCATGGCATAGCAGGGCTGGCGGATTCAAAAAAACTGAGTGAGAAACGGCGGCAAACGCTGGCGGATGAGATAAAGCGCCGGGCAAGCTGCTGGTCGATTGCCGAAGCGGTTGTCGAAGAGATCGACCGCCTGAATATTCTGCATGCCAGTATGCTGGCCATGAAACGGGCAGTTGAAGCACTCAGGATTTCGCCCGCCAGGGTATTGGTGGACGGAAACCGGTGCCCGGATATACATATTCCCTGCGAAGCTATAGTCAAAGGCGATGCCAGTGTCGAGCAGATCAGCGCCGCTTCTATCATTGCAAAGGTCCACAGAGACCGGCAAATGCTGGATTTGCACCGTTTATATCCCGATTATGGCTTTGCCTCGCATAAGGGATATCCGACAAAATTTCACCGCGAGGCATTGCTGCGCCTGGGTGTACTGGCCGAACACAGGCGTTCTTTCGCGCCCGTGCGCAATGCTTTGGAAAAACGGACGGAGTGCTGAGGCGTGGATGCAAAGTTCGTTCATCTGCGGGTTCACTCTGAATACTCACTGGTCGATAGTGTCATCCGTGTGAAAAGCCTCGTCAGCAAGGCAGCCGAATCCATGCCGGCTATAGCCTTGACCGATCAAAGCAATATGTTTGCAATGGTCAAATTTTACAAAGCTGCGCTTGCAGCGGGTATAAAGCCCATCATCGGTACCGATGTCTGGATCGAAAATCCGCAGGCAACCGAGCCCTTGAGCCGGGCGGTTCTGCTTGCACAGGATCTGGAAGGTTACCGCAATCTCACCCGCCTGGTGTCGAGCAGTTACCAGCACGGGCAAAGCGATGACAAGGCGATTATCCAACGGGAATGGCTGTTTGCCGCCAATAAAGGCATTATCGCGCTCTCGGGTGGCCGTGAAGGTGAGCCCGGGAAAGCTATTACCGCCGGCAAGCACGGGCAGGCGGAACAGCTGGCGCTTCAATGGCAGGCGAGTTTTGGCGATCGCTACTATCTGGAGTTGCAACGTACAGACCGCAGGGCGGAGACCTTGGTTAATAACACAAGTCTGGAAATTGCTGGTCGATGCGGAATCCCGGTGGTTGCAACCAATGATATCAGATTGCTTGAATCGAATGATTTTGCCGCGCATGAGGCGCGGGTCTGTATCCACAACGGCCGTGTGCTGGCCGATCCCAATCGTCCGAAAGACTATTCCGACCGCCAGTACCTGCGCTCGGCAGACGAAATGGCGGAGCTGTTTTCGGATATTCCGCAAGCCCTGGAAAACAGTGTTGAGATTGCCAAGCGCTGTAATCTGCAGATCACGCTCGGCGCGTCTGCCTTACCCGATTTTCCCATTCCGAAAGGATTGACTGAAGACGAATATTTCGCTCAACGGTCGAGGGAAGGGCTTGAAGAGCGACTGGGGCAGCTTTACGATCCCGGCGCTGAAGATTTTGACCGGATTCGCAAACCCTATGACGCGCGTCTGCAAATGGAGCTGGATGTCATCACCCAGATGAAGTTTCCAGGCTATTTTCTGATCGTTGCCGATTTTATCCAGTGGGCGAAAAACAATGCTGTGCCGGTCGGTCCGGGCCGCGGCTCAGGCGCGGGATCACTGGTGGCTTATTCCCTGAAAATTACCGATCTGGATCCTTTGGAATACGATTTGCTGTTCGAGCGGTTTCTCAACCCCGAGCGTATATCCATGCCGGATTTCGACGTTGATTTCTGCATGGACGGCCGCGACAGCGTCATTCAGTATGTTTCCCGCACTTACGGCGAGGAGAAAGTCTCACAGATCATCACCTACGGTACCATGGCGGCAAAGGCGGTTGTGCGCGATGTCGGCAGGGTGATGGGGCACCCTTACGGATTTGTCGATCGAATTGCGAAAATGGTGCCGTTCGAGCTGGGTATGACCCTCGATAAGGCCATGCGTGAAAGCGAGGATCTGGCCGCTGCCTACCATTCGGACGAAGAAGTCAAATCGCTGATCGATATGGCGATGTCGCTGGAAGGGCTTGCCCGCAATGCAGGGAAACACGCAGGCGGTGTCGTTATAGCACCCAGCGGACTCACCGATTTTGCACCACTGTACTGTGAACCGGACGGAAGCAGTCTGGTAACTCAATTTGACAAAGACGACGCCGAGGCCGTGGGTCTGGTCAAATTCGACTTTCTCGGCCTGCGCACGCTGACCATTATCGACAACGCGGTAAATATCATCGAACGGAGCAAGAATCTGAAGCTGGATATAAACAAGATTCCGCTCGACGATGCCGCGACTTACGAACTCCTGAAATCAGCCAACACCACCGCTGTTTTTCAGCTCGAATCGCGAGGTATGAAAAACCTGATTGAAAGACTGCTGCCCGATTGTTTCGATGACATAGTGGCGCTGGTGGCCTTGTTTCGTCCAGGCCCTTTGCAATCGGGTATGGTTGACGATTTTATCGATCGCAAACACGGACGGCAGGAGCTCGCCTGGCCGCATCCGGATTATCAGCTTCAGTCTCTGCAGCCTGTACTTGAGCCCACCTACGGCATCATTCTCTACCAGGAGCAGGTCATGCAGATCGCTCAGGTGATGGCCGGTTATACCCTGGGCGGAGCCGATATGCTGCGCCGGGCAATGGGCAAGAAAAAGCCCGAAGAGATGGCCAAGCAGCGAGCGGTTTTTCTCAAAGGTGCCGAGCAAAAGGGGATAGACGGCGACCTGGCCGGCAATATCTTTGATCTGGTCGAGAAATTCGCCGGCTACGGTTTCAACAAATCCCACTCGGCCGCTTATGCCTTGCTGTCGTATCAGACGGCCTGGTTGAAATGTCATCATCAGGAAGCGTTTATGTGTGCGGTTCTGTCTGCGGATATGGACAATACTGACAAGGTGGTGACTCTGATCGATGACTGCAATGAAAACGATATTCAGGTATTGCCGCCTGATATCAACCTGTCCGAGTATAAATTCAGTGTTGATGCCGATGCATGCGTACGCTATGGACTGGGTGCCATAAAAGGCGTCGGAGAATCGGCTTTAAACAGTATTTTGAAGGAGCGTGAAGAGGCCGGGAAATTTTCAAATCTGGACGAACTTTGCCGGCGGGTTGACGGTGGCAAGGTGAACAAAAGGGTATTGGAATCCCTGATTAAATCCGGTGCCTTGGATTGTTTTGACGTGAATCGGGCCAGCCTGTTCAATCATCTGGCTGAAGCCATGAAGGCGGCAGAACAATTTCAACGGAATTTGATCACCGGGCAGAACGATTTATTCGGATTTTCCTGCGACAGTCCCGGTGGGCATTCGGCCAGCGTGAAACCCATGAGCAGATTACCCGAGTGGCCGGAATCCGTACGGCTCGCCCACGAAAAGGATGCATTGGGTTTGTATCTGACGGGGCATCCCATTGAGCAGCATTTGGCGGAGCTTAACAACTTTGTCCATGGAAGAATCGTCGAGTTATGCGGCCGGGTCGATGTCGGCAATGCAAGCCGTTCGGGCGGGGAGACTAGGCGGTTCCGCAACGATGTTCCTGTCTTACTCGCCGGCCTGAATATAGCCACCCGGACCAAAAACACCAAACGCGGGAAGATGGCTTTTATCACCCTGGACGATCGCAGTGCGCGTGTCGAGGCGGTCATAGGCCCGGAACTTTTAGAGCAAAAGATGCACATGCTTCAAAAAGACAGGGTCTTAGTTGTCGATGGGGATTTGGGGCCCGATGAGTTTAACGGCGGATTTCGTGTCAGGGTCAAAGATATGTACGATCTGGATGCAGCCCGCGCTCGATTTGCGCGAGCGTTGAAAATCAATCTACAGGCCGGTACAAGTACTTTAACAGACCTGGATCTGTTGTTGGATCTGCTGACCGAATATTGCAAGGGAGATACACCTTTGGTGATTGACTACCGCAATACACAAGCCAGTGCACGTATCAGGGCAGGGCAAAACTGGCGGGTTAAACCGCAACATGAACTCCTGGAAAATCTGGATCAGCTGGCGGGCGCCGACAGTGTTGAATTGGTTTATTAAGACTGGCCGCTTTATTGCACTTCGGATTATAACCGGTTAATAAGGGCAGTCTATTTGTGGCGGAGATCGTTTAGAGCCTGTTCAAGATCCCCATGCCGTAGCAAATTGGCAGTAGGCGTGGGGATCTTGAACAGGCTCTTAAAAAAGCGGTAAGTTTCACGATAATCTTCAATCCGGACCTTTAAATTTTTTATAAGGGAACCATTTTAGTTTCATGAACCCGAACTTTCTCGATTTTGAACAACCCATCGCCGAGCTGCAGGCCAAGATTCGCGAGCTTCATTTCGTCAGTGACGATGCGGAACTTAACATCAACGAGGAAGTGGGGCGGCTTGAGAAAAAATGTGACTCCCTTACCCAATCCATTTTTTCCAAACTGACACCCTGGCAGATTTCTCAGCTGGCTCGCCATCCTTTGCGCCCTTATACGCTGGATTATGTGGACAGGATTTTTGACGATTTTCAGGAACTGCACGGTGATCGTGCCTATGCTGATGATGCGGCGATAGTCGGTGGTCTGGCGCGCCTTGGCGATGCTCCGGTCATGGTGATCGGTCACCAGAAGGGCCGCGATACCAAGGAAAAGCTCAAACGAAACTTCGGTATGCCGAGACCCGAAGGCTATCGCAAGGCGTTGCGCCTGATGCGGATGGCGGAAAAATTTCAATTACCGGTGTTAACCTTTATCGATTCTCCCGGCGCCTATCCGGGTATAGGCGCAGAAGAGCGCGGTCAGAGTGAGGCCATAGCCCGTAATTTATTCGTTATGGCCGATTTAAAAACACCTATCGTTTGCACGGTTATAGGTGAAGGCGGCTCCGGAGGCGCATTGGCCATAGGTGTGGGCGATTGTCTGTTGATGCTGCAGTACAGCACTTATTCGGTGATTTCCCCTGAGGGTTGCGCGTCCATTCTTTGGAAGAGCGCCGATCAGGCCAGTGTTGCTGCTGAGGCCATGGGTATAACTTCGGATAAAATCGACAAGCTCGGATTGGTCGACCGTATTGTGGAAGAACCACTCGGTGGCGCCCATCGCGATGTCGATAGCATGGCGGTGTCTATCAAACAGGCGATCGAGGAAGAACTCTCTAAACTAAAAGATCTGCGATGGGATGAGTTGGTTGAAAGACGCGGCGCCAAGCTTCGCCATTTCGGAGAAATAAAAGAAGCCTGATGTACGGGCCGCTTGACTCCGGTCTACTGGTCAGTCTGGCCGAAGAAGTTCCCTATGCCCGACGAATGCTTGTCGCATTCAGCGGCGGTCTTGATTCCCGGGTGCTGCTCCATCTGGCCTTTCAATCCAGGGTCTCCATAACGCTTGCCGTGTCAGCGGTACATATCGACCATGGACTTCAGGCTGACAGTCACTTGTGGGCATCTCAGTGTTCGCAGATCTGCCGTGCTTATGATATCCCGCTTAGTGTTAAACGGGCGGATATTCAATTGGAAAAAGGCCGAAGTCTTGAGGAACAGGCACGGGAGAGCCGCTATGACATTTTTGCTTCGCTGATGCAAAAAGGAGATCTATTGTTGCTGGCCCATCAGGCCGACGATCAGGCGGAGACCGTTTTGCTGCGATTGTTGCGGGGAGCCGGACCGTCCGGCCTCGCTGCAATGCCGCGGATCAGGGATTTCGCAGCCGGCAAATTAGCCAGACCGTTGTTGCAGTTTTCGCGTAAGGACCTGAGCGACTACGCCCGGGAGAATCGATTGCAGTGGGTGGAAGATCCCAGCAATCGGGACAGCCGTTATGATCGCAATTTTCTAAGGCTCGAAGTCACTCCCCGTTTGGAATCCCGTTTTCCGGCGTTTCGGGAAACGCTGACGAGAAGCGCAATGCATTGCGGCGAAGCTTCTGCAGTATTAACACAGTTGGCGCTTGAGGATCTGCGGCATTGTCTGGACGAGAGCGGTAACTGCCTGATCCTGCGCGCACTGGAAACCCTGAACACACCTCGTCAAAAACAGGTGTTCCGTAACTGGCTGATGCAGCGCGGGCTGAAAGCTCCACAGAGCCGGCAATTGCGACAGATACGGAAAGATCTGATGAACAGTTCTGCCGATAAACAGGGGATGATCAAAATCCAGGATCATATGATCCGTAAATACAACGGCTGCCTGTACCTCATGCCGCAATCGGCGCCAGTCAGGTCTTTTTGTTACCAATGGAACAATCTGAATCGGCCTCTTCTGATTCCGGAGATCCCTGCTCGATTGAGCAAGGATATATTGCACAAGGCGGGCATTCGAGTAGCCGATAAAACAGCGCTCACGGTGAGAAGCCGTGTCGGTGGAGAGTCCATCCGCTCCGGATATCCGGCAAAACATCGGAAATTGAAAAAAATCTTCCAGGAAAAAAAAATCCCCCCCTGGTTGCGGGATCGGTATGTGCTGTTGTTTCATGAACGGAAATTGATAGCGGTACCGGGTCTGGCGGTTGATCCGGAATATTTACTCGAACAAGAATAAGATTACTCATTACTCAAGGCTGAACGCCGATATGCACCCTATGAACAATCAAAAGCTCACCCGGGATGAACCGGTTCCGGCAGCGCTTGAACAGCAGCCGATGCATGAGATTCAACTCAATGGAACCCGAATCACCTTGCTGGGGACGGCGCATGTCTCCCGTGCCAGCGCCGACAAAGTCAGACAACTACTCGAAACAGACACCTATGATGCAGTTGCCGTGGAATTGTGCGAAAGCCGCTTTAAGGCCATGGCGGACCCGGACGCTGTGGCGAAAATGGATTTGTTCAAAGTCATTCGTGAGGGACGGGTATTGATGGTGGCTGCTAATCTGGCCCTGGGCGCCTTTCAGCAGCGCCTGGCCGAACAGTTCGGCATTCAGCCGGGTGCTGAACAACGGGCGGCCATCGAAGTGTCGAAACAGAAAAACCTGCCGGTTCTGCGCATAGACCGGGAGATTGCGACAACGCTCAAACGGGTCGCCAGCAATATCTCCTGGTGGAATAGAGTCCATCTGTTTTTGGGGCTGGTCGCCGGTGTATTAACCAAAGAAGAGATTACGGAAGAGGAAATCGAGCGCCTGAAAGAGGGCGATATTCTGGAAACGGCATTCTCCGAATTCGCACGGGACAGGCAGGATCTGTATCACCCGATGATCAATGAACGAGATCAATTCATGATTGCCCGCTTGATGCAGGAAACGGCCGGGCGAGACTATAGCAATATTCTGGTGGTGATTGGTGCAGGACATCTGAACGGAATGGCAAAGCAGGCAGCGGCGCCGTTCACGGATCCGGATCATGTGGTGGGAAAACTGAATCTATTGCCTGAGAAAAAAAAGTGGCTGAAGTTTATTCCCTGGGCCATAGTCGCGATCATTGTTACCGGCTTCGCCATCGGCTTTGCCCGAAGTCCGTCCCTCGGATGGGAAATGGTCAGGGATTGGGTGCTGATTAACGGCGTTTTGTCCGCTCTGGGCGCAGCCATCGCCGCCGCCCATCCTTTAACCGTCTTAACCGCTTTTGTAGCAGCCCCCTTGACTTCACTCAATCCGACAGTGGGTGCCGGTATGGTCACCGCGGCGGCTGAACTGTGGCTAAGAAAACCCAAAGTGGGGGATTTTGCAAGTTTGCGTCACGATTGTACAAGTGCGGTCGGCTGGTGGAAAAACCGGGTTTCACGGACCTTGCTGGTCTTTATATTCAGCACGCTTGGATCGGCTATAGGTACTTACGTGGCCGGATTCAGTATTTTCGAACGCCTGGCTACGCACACCGCATCCTGAAGTGAAAAAAATTCCGTGGTCTTGACCGCTCTGTCATTGTTCGGATGCTGTAAGTCTGCTATTGTGTACTCCCATTTCAGGGGCAGCAGTTTTTATCACTCACGTGCATAGCGTTCCCCAAATACCGTAAATTAGTACGATTTTCATTTAATTCCTTAAAACAACACGATGAGAGAATCGGGTTGGTTTTTTTGTTGTGCTTGAGCGTATGAGCGATAGGGTTTTATGACGCGATATATATTCGTCACCGGCGGCGTGGTTTCATCGCTGGGCAAAGGTATAACGGCCGCCTCACTGGGTGCCTTGATGGAGGCACGAGGTCTTAAAGTCACCATTCTTAAACTCGACCCCTATATCAACGTTGACCCTGGAACCATGAGCCCGTTTCAACACGGCGAGGTCTTTGTGACCGAAGACGGCGCGGAGACGGACCTGGATCTTGGCCACTACGAACGTTTTGTTCGAATCAAAACCAGTCAGGCAAACAATTTTACGGCCGGGCGGGTCTATGAAAATGTCATCGCAAGGGAACGGCGCGGAGATTATCTTGGTGCTACCGTACAGGTGATTCCTCATATCACCGACGAGATCAAACGCCTGGTCGAGTATGGTGCTGGGGATGCCGATATTGCATTGGTCGAAATCGGGGGGACGGTCGGTGATATCGAATCCCTGCCGTTTTTGGAAACCATACGCCAGATGGCGGTGGAGCTCGGTCACGAAAGAGCCTTGTTTATACACCTTACCCTGGTGCCCTATATTTCCTCCGCGGGTGAAATCAAAACCAAACCAACCCAACATTCGGTGAAAGAGCTGCGTTCGATCGGTATACAGCCGGATATTCTGATATGCCGCTCGGACCGAAAAGTGCCTGTCTCCGAACGCAAAAAAATTGCATTATTCACAAACGTTGCCGAGGAGGCTGTTATCTCAGCCTACGATGTCGATTGTATTTATAGTATTCCGCGTGTACTGCACGAGCAGGGACTGGATCGCATTGTCGTTAAACGTTTCGGCCTGGATGTTCCGAAAGCGGATTTACGCGAGTGGGATGCTGTTGTCGAGGGCATTACGCATCCTGAAAGCGAAGTCACCGTCGGTATGGTCGGCAAATATACTGAATTGACCGAGTCTTACAAATCCCTGAATGAAGCGCTTTCCCACGCCGGTATTAAAAATAACTGCCGAGTTAAAATCGAGTATATAGATTCCGAACAGATTGAACGGGAAGGAACAGCGTCATTGGAAAAGGTTGATGCCGTGCTGGTGCCCGGGGGATTCGGCGTCAGGGGTATAGAAGGAAAAATTGCGGCGGTGGAATACGCCAGAGCCAATAAGGTGCCCTATCTTGGAATTTGTCTCGGAATGCAAGTCGCGGTGATCGAATTCGCCCGTCACTGTGCGGACATTCAGGATGCGGATAGCACGGAATTTGACCGAGACACAAAAAGCCCGGTGATTGCGCTGATCACTGAATGGAAGGACAACAGGGGTACGACCGAGTTAAGAGATTCATCGTCCGACCTGGGCGGTACCATGCGGCTCGGGGGTCAGACCTGTGTGCTAAGATCCGGAACACATGCTCAGGAGCTCTATAATACAGACAGAATCACCGAACGGCACCGGCACCGATACGAGTTTAACAATAACTACCTCGAAAGCCTTGCGGCCGCGGGGATGACTTTTTCCGGTGAATCGGAAGACGAGGAGCCCCTGGTTGAAATCATAGAAATTGCCGATCATCCGTGGTTTATCGCTTGTCAGTTTCATCCCGAGTATAAGTCAAACCCCAGGGACGGTCATCCTCTGTTTATTTCCTATATTAAAGCGGCGTTGGCCAATTCGGAGAGTCGATAATGCAACTCTGCGGATTCGAGGCAGGCCTGGATCAACCCCTGTTTCTGATTGCGGGTCCCTGCGTTATTGAATCGGAATCTATGGCCTTGGAAACGTCGGCGATTCTTAAGGAAATGTGCACCGCTCTGGGGATGAACCTGATTTATAAATCCTCGTTCGATAAAGCCAACCGCTCTTCAAACAAGAGTTACCGCGGGCCGGGTGTGGAGCGGGGCCTGAGGATACTGGAGAAAGTCAGGAGTGAACTGTCGGTCCCCGTCTTGACCGACGTGCATGAAGACACGCCTTTGGATGAGGTGGCGTCCGTGGTCGATGTATTACAGACGCCCGCTTTTCTTTGCAGGCAGACTAATTTTATCGAAGCGGTGGCGAATTGCGGCAAGCCGGTCAATCTGAAAAAGGGCCAGTTTCTGGCGCCAGGAGATATGATTAATGTAGTCGAGAAAGCCCGCGGGACCGGTAATCGGCAAATCCTGGTGTGCGAGCGCGGTGTCACTTTCGGCTACAATAACCTGGTTTCAGACATGCGTTCGCTGGCGATTATGCGTCACACTGACTGCCCGGTCGTATTCGATGCAACCCACTCAGTACAGCTGCCGGGCGGACGAGGTGGTTCTTCGGGCGGGCAAAGAGAATTCGTTCCCGTGCTGGCACGCGCGGCGGTTGCCGCAGGTGTCGCCGGATTGTTTATGGAAACCCATCCACAACCTGAGAAAGCCCTGAGCGACGGACCCAATGCCTGGCCGCTTGAGAATATGAAGAAACTATTGGAATCTTTAACTGAAATCGACAGACTGGTCAAATCCCGCGGCTTCGATGAACAATCTCTAATCTGAAACACTACTGCATCGCCCGAACTGCTATTATTACGCCTATCACACAGACTATCTGTACAGACTCACACTCGTTAAATTACAAAGATTTTCAACGGAGAAATTAATGGCCAAGATCGCTGACATTCGGGCACGGGAGATTATCGACTCGCGTGGTAATCCAACCGTCGAAGCCGACATTATTCTGGACTCCGGCGCCACCGGACGTGCTGCTGTCCCGTCCGGTGCTTCGACCGGATCCCGCGAAGCACTTGAGCTGCGAGACGGCGATAAATCCCGTTTTCTGGGTAAAGGTGTCAGCACAGCGGTGAGCAATGTAAACGGTGAGATCCGTGAGGCTCTTTTGGGCATGGACATAGACGATCAGTCCGCTATAGACGGTAAGATGCTGGCACTGGACGGCACGGAAAACAAAGACCGTCTGGGAGCCAACGCTTTGTTAGCGGTCTCGCTGGCCTCGGCGCATGCCGCCGCCCATGAAGAAGGAAAACTGCTGTATGAGCATCTGGGAGGCGAGGATGCTGTATATCTGCCTACCCCGATGATGAACATTATCAACGGCGGTGCCCATGCCAATAACAGTGTTGATCTGCAGGAATTTATGATCATGCCGGTGGGCGCTCCAAGCTTTGGCGAGGCCTTGAGATACGGAGCGGAAATTTTTCACAGTTTACATAAGGTGCTCGACGGGCGTGGCCTGAATACGGCTGTCGGGGATGAAGGCGGCTTTGCTCCTAATCTGTCGTCCAACGAAGAGGCGATCGAAACGATCATCGAAGCGGTGGAAAAGGCCGGTTATCAAATGGGTAAGGATATTTACCTTGCCCTGGATGTGGCAAGCTCGGAATTCTACAACGACGGCGTGTATCGCCTGGACTCGGAAAACCGCGAATTCGATGCTGCCGGATTCGTTGACTATCTGGCTGCCTGGGTCGATAAGTATCCGATTATTTCCATCGAAGATGGTCTCGATGAAGGGGATTGGGACGGCTGGAAACTACTGACCGAGAGACTGGGCGGCCAGGTTCAACTGGTCGGCGACGATTTGTTCGTGACCAACGCAAAGATCGTGCAAAGAGGTATAGACACAGGGGTTGCCAATTCGGTTCTGATTAAAGTGAATCAGATCGGTACATTGACTGAAACCCTGCAGACCATAGAGCTTGCACATAATAACGGCTACACCACCATCGCATCCCACCGTTCGGGCGAAACAGAAGATACGACAATCGCCGATCTGGCGGTTGCCGCCAGCTGCAAGCAGATCAAAACCGGTTCTCTATCCCGTTCCGACCGGATTGCAAAATACAACCAACTACTGCGTATTGAAGAACATCTGGGTTCCCATGCGGTTTATGCAGCGAAGAATGCATTCAAGCAAGCGCTTTGAGTGCCATTAATGCAGCTCTGGTGGAATCGCCCAAATCTCCTCTGGATTCCGAAGTTAGGACGCCGCTATCGGCGAAAATCCTGATAGCGGTTCTTCTTCTGCTGTTTGCCGGTCTGCTTTACCGTCTGTTGTTCGGCGACGGCAGTGTGCAGGAGGTCTGGCGGTTGCATCAGAAAGCCGAACAACAAAAGCAGGAGATCGAGAGTCTGCGTTCCAGGAATAAGGCCTTGGAAGCGGAAGTTGTGGACTTGAAAAAGGGGCTGGAAGCCATAGAAGAACGCGCCCGCTCGGAACTCGGTATGATCCGTGACGGGGAAGTGTTTTATCAGTTTATCGATAGAGATGAAAATAACGGCGGCGACGCGCAGGATACAAAGGCTCCGCTGATTTCAACGCCAAGCCTGGATCCGGATCCGTGAACGGGAATCCAAGATTTTGGGCAGTGGTTCCCGCCGCCGGCCGCGGTAATCGCATGGAATCCGTTATTCCCAAACAGTATTTGCCACTGATGGACAGACCGGTGTTGTCACATACCCTGGGCGTCTTACTCGCTTGCCGGGAACTCGAGGCCATTGTGCTTGCCTTGCATGCTGAGGATTCCGACTGGCCGGGTTTGCCCGAAAGCAAGGATGATCGGATAAAGACGACTACCGGCGGAGCCTCACGCGCCCAGTCCGTGCTGAATGCGCTGGAGGAATTGTCCAATCGTGCCGATGAAGAGGATTTTGTTTTGGTTCATGACGCGGCCAGGCCCTGCTTGCGTCAGTGCGATTTGAATTTGCTGATGCGTTCTGTCAGGCACGCTGACGGTGCGCTCCTTGCGGCACCGGTCCATGACACCATCAAACGATCTGATTGCCGTAAGCGGGTATTGCAAACCGTGAATCGGCAGGATTTATGGCATGCTCTGACGCCACAGTGTTTTCGGCTGGGCCTGCTCAGGGCGGCAATTGAGGATGGGCTGCGCAAAGGCTTGGCCATTACCGATGAAGCTTGCGCCATGGAGTATCAGGGTTATCAACCACTGTTGATCGAGGGACGCTCGGATAATATCAAAATTACCCGTCCGGCCGATCTTAAACTGGCTGAACTCTATCTATCACTGCAATCGGGGGAGTGAGCTTGTGAGCGGGATAAGAGTCGGCCATGGATTTGATGTGCACGCTTTTGAAGAGGGAGACCATATCGTTTTGGGCGGAGTAAGGATTCCCTTCACCCGTGGTCTGCGGGCCCATTCTGACGGCGATGTGGCCATTCATGCGCTTTGCGATGCCTTATTGGGTGCCGCAGCGCTGGGCGATATCGGAAAACACTTTCCGGACACCAGTGAGCAATACCGAGCGATAGACAGCCGTATTCTGTTGCAAAAAACAGCCGGACTTTTGCAACACAAAGGACTCCGCTGTATCAATATCGACCTGACCCTCGTGGCTCAGGTACCCAAGATGGCACCCTATATCGATACCATGCGTCAGAATCTCGCTGCGGACCTGGGATTATCCCCGGATGCGGTCAATCTTAAGGCGACCACAACCGAGAAACTCGGATATATAGGTCGTGAACAAGGAATAGCCTGTCACGCGGTGGTATTATTGGAAAACTATTCCTGAGTCACATTCTGAGTCTTGTTGTTAAAATGTCAGCCAATCGATGACAGAGTCTAACGTTGAGTAGGACAATACATAATTCACAGGAGCTTTTCGGGCCTTTAATGATCGATATTATGGGCTGCGAACTATCGGCAATTGAATCGACGTGGTTGAATGATCCGCGGGTTGGCGGGTTGATTTTATTTAGCCGCAACTTTGAATGCAAGGCCCAGTTAAAGGCATTGATTAAGTCGATTAGGTCAGCCAGTGAAACGCCATTGCTTATTGCCGTGGATCACGAGGGTGGGCGGGTACAACGATTTCGTGAAGGATTTACCGCTATACCGCCCATGCGGGAACTGGGTGAACTTTTCGATATATCCCCTGAACAAGCCCGAGTTTCGGCCACGCTGCTGGGAGGTGTGCTGGCTTCGGACCTGGCATCGATGGATATAGATTTCAGTTTTACACCGGTTCTGGATCTGGACATTGGAAATTCCGGTGCTGTCGGGGACAGAGCGTTTCACTCAGATCCGTTAATCGTCTCCGAGCTTGCAAAATGCTTGATGAATGGACTCCATCGAGCAGGCATGGCAGCAGTAGCTAAGCACTTTCCGGGACATGGTTGTGTAAGGGCGGACTCGCACGTGGAATTGCCTGTAGATTGCCGCCGCTTGGATCAGATCCGGCAGCAGGATCTGATCCCGTTCCGGGCTCTGATTGACGCCGGCGTGGAAGGGATTATGCCGGCCCACGTTGTGTATGAAGCAATCGATTCCGTACCGGCCGGTTTTTCCAGGTACTGGATTCAGTCAATCTTACGGAATGAATTGGGCTTCAAAGGTGCCGTTTTCAGTGATGACCTCAGTATGCAGGGGGCGGTTGACAGTTGCGGTGCCGCGTGGCAGAGAGTGGAACTGGCATCGGCTGCGGGTTGTGATATGTTATTAGTCTGCAATGATCATGAAGCCGTGGGTGAAGTTCTTGAACGGTTCGCACCGGAAACGGATCCGCATCGTTCACTGAGGCTGAGAAATCTGCGGCGTAAGGACGACTCTGCACACTCTGATTTCCGACATGAGGTCATGGTCGAGTATTCGACGTTAAATCCGATTCCGGACGGTCACTGAACTAGGCGAGGTAACGTATGGCCGAGGTTGCAATAATTGGAGGTACGGGCCTGACAAAAATGGAAGGCCTGACCATCACTTCCAGGGAAATGGTAAAAACACCCTACGGCAGACCTTCAGGGCCTCTCATCAATGGTGAGTTGTTTGGCCGGGAAGTCACTTTTCTGGCCAGACACGGCCACAGGCACTCGATTCCACCGCACAAGGTCAACTACCGGGCCAATATCTGGGCCTTGAAATCCATCGGCGTGAAACATGTCTTCGCCATCGGTGCGGTGGGTGGAATCAGCAAACAGTGTGAGCCGACAGTGATCGTGATTCCCGACCAGATTATCGACTATACCTATGGGCGTGAGCATACGTATTACGATCAAACCGGTGAAGACCTTGAGCATATAGGATTTTCCTACCCCTATACGGACAGCTTGCGGAATTTATTAATCGAAGGCGCAAAAAAGACCGATGTAAAGCTGATAGAGAAGGGAACCCACGGCGTTACCCAGGGTCCGCGCCTTGAAACGGCAGCGGAAATAA
The DNA here is from genome assembly GCA_965222695.1 of Granulosicoccaceae bacterium. Lineage (GTDB taxonomy): Bacteria > Pseudomonadota > Gammaproteobacteria > Granulosicoccales > Granulosicoccaceae > UBA7957. Next base: position 961,276 of record OZ244967.1, read on the forward strand.
AACGCATGCGTAAAGACGGATGCACTATAGTGGGGATGACCGGTATGCCGGAGGCGGCGCTGGCACGCGAAATCGGATTGCAATACGCTGCTCTGACCATGGTTGTGAATTGGGCTGCAGGCATAGAACCGAAGGAGATTGATTTCAAGGAAGTTAAAACTTATATCAAGCTCGGCACCGGCGAAGTGCGAAAGGTGCTGCAGAGCACTTTCACTGCGTGGTCTTGAATCTGCCGGTAAAGAATTCGCAGTGGGCAGGTTTCAATGACTTCACTCGGTAGGCACAGAATGTTTTCCATAGCGCCAATGATGGATCTGACCGACCGTCACTTCCGATATTTAATGCGTCTGATCTCACCATACCCTTTGCTCTACACTCAAATGCTGACCAGTGCGGCGGTCGTTCATGGAAAGCGCAAAGAGCTCCTGTCTTATAATCCACAGGAACATCCCCTGGCTCTGCAGCTTGGGGGGAGCGATCCCGGGCAACTTGCGGAGGCCAGTGCGATTGGCCAGCAATTCGGTTACGATGAGATCAATCTTAATTGCGGTTGCCCAAGCGATCGTGTACAGGCAGGAAAAATCGGTGCATGCTTAATGCGGGAACCGGAACTGGTTGCCGAATGTTATGGGGCGATGCTGAATGCGGTCGAGATTCCCGTCACCATAAAATGCAGGCTCGGGGTTGACCGGAACGACCGGTTCGGCGATTTGTTTGAATTTATCCGGGTATTATACCAGGCGGGTTGCAGGGTGTTTATCGTGCACGCGCGCAAGGCCTGGCTGCAGGGATTGAGTCCTCGGGAAAACCGGGAGATTCCGCCCTTGCGCTATGATTATGTCTACCGGATCAAACAGGCGTTCCCTGATACCGAAATAGTGATGAACGGAGGCATTAAAACCTTGACTGAAGTGATGTTGCACCTGGGGAAAGTGGATGGAGTGATGCTGGGCCGCGAAGCCTACTATAATCCATACGCCATGGTTGGCATTACCGATCATCTGTTCCGCAAAGAAATCACCGCTGAAAAAAATTTTCGGCAGATCGAGCGCAGGGAACTGGTGCTGAAGTATCTCGATTATATGCAGTATCAGGTTTCAAGCGGTATCGCGGCTTCACGGATGGTCCGGCATCTGATTCCTCTGTATCAATCGGTAGCGGGGGCTCGTCTCTGGCGTCGCAGTTTGAGTGAAGGTATGCAGAAACGGCAGCCGCTCAAGTCCTTGGTGTTCAATGCTTTATCTTATGTGGAAAGCGCCGAAGCCATAAAGGCCAGCGCCTGATGGCGGCTCCCCACGTGAGGCTGGAAGCGCCGCATCAGGATCGCAAGGATTTTGCCAACCTGCGGAAACTGTCACCCTATATCTGGTCATTCAAGGGCAGGGTGTTCTGGGCAATGGCATGTCTGGTCATCAGTAAACTGGCGGTGGTCGGTGTACCTCTTGTTTTAAAGGAGATTATTAACGCCCTGGATATGCCTTCCGGGCAGCAAATGTTCACTGTACCCTTATTCTTGGTAGCCGCCTATGGCTGCCTGCGCATTGCCAGTTCGTTATTTAATGAGTTGCGTGATGTGCTGTTTACCAGGGTCCGTTATCACGCCATGCATCGCTTGTCGATGGATGTGTTGTCACATCTGCACAGTTTATCCCTGCGTTTTCATCTGGACCGAAAAACCGGCGAGATCAGCAGGGATCTTGAACGGGGCGCACGCAGTCTCAGTTCGACGCTGAACTACCTGGTTTTCAATATTATCCCGACCGCAGCCGAGTTTTCACTGGTTGCGATTCTGTTATTCGGACAATACAATGCATGGTATTCTTTGGTCATAGCTGTTACCGTTGCGATCTACATTGTCTTTACCCTGAAGTTCTCCGGTTGGCGTATGCAATTCAGGCACGAGATGAACCGCTATGAATCCCGGGCCAGCGGAAGAGCAGTTGACAGTTTACTGAATTATGAGTCAGTCAAATACTTTAATAACGAACCGTTGGAACTGGCGGCCTACGACAAGGATTTACAAGCCTGGTCCAGCGCTGCGGATAAAAGCCAGGTTACCATGTCGATGCTGAATTTCGGCCAGGCCGGAATTGTTGCCGTCGGAGTCGCGATTATTCTTTATATCGCGACCGTGGAAGTCGCCTCGGGTGTGATAACCCTGGGTGATCTGGTCATGATTAACGCACTGATGCTGCAGCTGTTCGTACCCTTGAATATTCTCGGCATAGTATACAGGAGTCTGCAATATTCACTGGCGGATATGGATCAGGCAGTAAAGCTTCTGGAAAAAGTGCCCGAGATACAGGATCAGGATAATGCGCCGGCGTTAGAGGTCAGGGAACCGACGGTTGAGTTCCGGAATGTGTCTTTCGATTATGAGGATAATCGACCGATTTTAAAGAATATCAGCTTCAGAGTGAATGCCGGCGAGAAAGTGGCGGTAGTCGGGCCTTCCGGCGCTGGAAAGTCGACCCTGGCGCGGCTGTTGTTTCGCTTTTATGATCCGATCCGTGGTGAGGTTTTTATCGATGGTCAGGATATCAAGCGGGTCAGCCAATATAGCCTGCGCAAGAATCTGGGAGTGGTCCCACAGGATACCGTATTGTTCAACGACACGATTAAATACAATATCGCCTACGCAAACCCTGAAGCTACCATGGATGAAATTCGGGCTGCTGCAAAAGCTGCCAGCCTGGATGGCTTTATCGATTCTTTACCCGAAGCTTACGAGACGGTTGTCGGTGAAAGGGGCTTGAAACTTTCCGGTGGTGAAAAACAACGCATGGCAATTGCACGCGTGATATTGAAAAATCCGCCGATTATGGTGTTCGACGAAGCCACTTCAAGCCTGGATACCCGCTCCGAAAAGGCGATATTACAAACCCTAAACCGAACTGCAGTCAGGGCAACTTCATTGATAATCGCCCATCGTCTGTCCACGATTGTGGATGCAGATCGGATTATCGTGATGGAATCCGGGAAAATTGTGGAAACCGGCGATCACCCGCAACTGTTAAAGCAGGATGGTTTGTATGCACAGCTGTGGCAGATGCAACAGAGCGAGAAAGTTGCCGGGTCCAAACGGTGACTAAGGATGTTCCCATAGGGACATAAGCCGGTGGAGTTATCCAAACAGGCAAGTTGTGTTATACCTAAAGGTCCGTTAGGCTTTGTGCCTATCGGATCCGTGGAGTTTATTGGGTGGAAATGAATATCGGTGGCTGCGGCAGTAGCGAGCCCTTTGCCTTGAGGGTGACTGACGACAGTATGGAACCCGAATTCGATAATGGAACGATTATTATCGTTGATCCGGCGGGAGTGGTGGAAGATAAGTGCTTTGTATTGGCCACGGTTGATAATGAGTATATTTTTCGCCAGCTGAGAATACACCATGGAAACTACTCGTTACATGCCCTGCAGGATGGGTATAGGGTGTTGGATATTCCGGATGCCAGTGCAATCGATGGGGTGATTGTGCAGCGCGCCGGCGTCAGGCGCAGTTATCATAAGCACTATGGCTGAGCGTTTTTTACACCGCCGCCCATACCCAAGACTGGTTAAAGTCCATCCGGTAACCGATATTCGGCCTATTCTTTACTCGCCATATTCGGTTTCGGGTTTGATATCCTCGGGTAACAGATACCATCGAAGTGGACCCTCGCCGTAGCTTTGAGTCGGGCTGCCGGGCCAAGCAGTTTTCGAATAAGTGCGTAGGACTTCTTCGCCTGTTTTCAGGTAGGTATTCAGTTCACTCAATTGAGCTTTCTTCGGCGGCTTGGCCTCTGTACCGGGCCGAGTCGCCTGATCCAGCCTGGAAGGCAGATTCATGGCCTGGCCCCGGTATAGCCAGGCACCCGACTCTTCATTGTAATCGTAGTCAGGCAGGAGTTTCCAGCCATGATCCGCAATCAGCTCCACCGCGCGGATGATATATTCGAATGTTTCTTCTTCAATAAAGTAATTGAAATTCACCCGTATCCAGCCTGGTTTGAGAATACCATTGCCATTTCTGATTTCATCTACAAACGCCAGGCTTGTATCAGGATCTATATCCAACAGCCAGTGGCCGTAGGGCCCTGCACAGGAACATCCGCCACGGGCCTGTATTCCGAACACATCGTTCAGCAGTGCAACAACTAGGCTGTGGTGCAGGTATTTGTCATTTTTGATAATTAGGAAGGAAATGATAGACAGCCGTTCAACTTCAGTGGTGCCCAGAATCTTGATGTTGGGGTGCGTGCCCCAGCGGGTAATTGCCCGGTTGACGAAATCACTTTCGAGTTGTTCGATGACATCCGTACCCACGCTTTGCTGCAGTTGAAATGCAAGTCCGGCACGTATCGATTCTATAATGCCGGGTGTGCCTCCTTCTTCGCGATGTTCCGGATCGCTGATGTACAGATGATCGTTTGGGGTCACATAGTCAACCGTACCTCCGCCCGGTACCGCGGGTACTGAATTATTCATCAGGGACTTTCTCACCACTAGAATACCGGGAGATCCGGGGCCACCGATAAACTTGTGCGGGGAGATAAAGACGGCGTCCATGCTGCTGTCTCCCGGTTCGTCTTGTGTTCCGAGTACATCTATTCCCACATAAGGGGCAGCCGCTGCATAATCCCACAATGCCAAGGCGCCGTGTTTATGCAGCAACCGTGAGAATGCCTGTACATCGGTTTTCAGACCGGTGACATTGGAGGCCGCAGAAAAACTGCCAATCTTCAGTGGGCGATCAGCGTATTTCTCAAGCTCCGCTTGCAAAGCCTGCAAGTCGATTTGCTCCCGTTCGTCAAGCGGAATAGCAACCACATCGGCGATACTTTCCCGCCATGGAAGCTCATTGGAATGGTGTTCATAGGGACCAACGAATACGACGGGCCGCGCTTCAGCGGGGATTCGATCGAGCAGTCGATATCTGGCAGCCAGATCGGCCGGCAATCTCATATTGAATATATCGATCAGTTTGATAATGGCCGCGGTTGCTCCGGAACCGCAAAAGATCAGTTTGTAATTATCATCGGCATTCACCGCGTGTTTTATCACTGCTCTGGCTTCTTCCCGCAAAGCAGTGGTTTGTGCGCCGGAAAACGATGTTTCGGTATGGGTATTGGCGTAGTAGGGCATGACATGATCGCGAATAAAGTCTTCGATAAAGGTCAATGAGCGGCCCGACGCAGTGTAATCTGCATAAATCAACGGTCGACGGCCGAAGGCCGTGTCCATAAGCTGCCTTTCTCCGATGATGCCGTCCCGGATTCTGTCTATGATGGAGGCAACGGATTGATTGTACTTCGGCGGTAAGTCCGGCGGGGAAGAAGTAGTCATGGCAAACGGATATTCGTGGCTTAAAACAGTCCTTTTACTATAGCGAAAAATTGGTGAAACATCATTCTTGAATTTCTAATAATTCAAAAATATATAGAAATATATTTTTTTATAGTAGATTTATTTAGAATATAATTCTATTATTGATTCAATCTACAATCGTTTGATATATCAACTTTACTTGAGTGAGCAAGATGGATAAATACGATAAGGAGATTCTTCAGGCACTGCAAGAGGATGCCACCTTGTCAGTTGCACAGCTGGCGGAGCAGGTTTCTTTATCCAAAACCGCGTGCTGGCACAGAATTCAAAAGCTTGAATCCACGGGAATCATCAGAAAGCGCGTCGCGATCGTGGATCCGAAAAAACTCAATCTGGGTTTGACTGCTTATTTGATGATCCGAACCAATCGCCATGATCAGGATTGGCTGGATAAATTCGCCACTGTGGTGGCCGATATGCCGGAAATTCTCGAGATTCAGCGATTAAGCGGTGAGGTGGATTATCTGCTGCGGGCCGTGGTTCCGGATATGGAAGGCTACGATCGGCTGTATAAAAAACTGATTACAGGCATCGATCTTTCCGATGTCAGTTCCAGCTTTGCCATGGAGACCATAAAGAGTACAACTGCATTACCGCTCGAACATCTATAGTCAATGCGTTTTGGCTTGGGTTTTTCGCTTGCAGGGCAGGCTCCTACGAATTGGGCTTCTACGATTTGGGGCTGATTTGTTCGGGTCTCAGTCGGATTGTAAAATAGTCATCACCCTCATCGATGGAGACGGCCCTTCCATCGCTGCGGACCAAAGGTTGTTCGTAATCATTCCAGCCTCGGACACCGGTTTTCAGCGATTTGACTTTTCCGTAGCCGAGGATCCGCAGGGTTTCCGCTGCCAGGACGCTACGGTGGCCCGCGCGACATATCACGATGATCTCCCTGTCCCGAGCGGTCACCAGCTCCGGAACGCTTTCTTCATAATCATAGTCGCAAGCCGCCTCCAGTATTCCGCGCGGGACATTGATTGAATCCCGGATATGCATGGCGTCAAATTCATAGGGCTCGCGGATGTCGAGCAATAGGGGGTTGTGACCTTCTTCCAGCAATTCTTGTAGATTCCACGGCATCAATTCCTGTACACCATTGTTCAAAGCCCTGGTGACCAGGGAATTGTAGCTTTCACGCATGTGCCTCAGCCCTAGGAATTTTCAGTCATCACAGGATGTATTGTGTTACCTAGGTATTATTCTGTTGATTGCTCGCCCTTAAACCGTGCTCAACAGCCATAACGGCCGCTTCCACCCGGGAATGCACTTCAAGTTTTCTCAGGATCGCTTTCACATGCAGCTTGACGGTTCCGTCGGAAATGCCAAGGTTTCTGGCGATGACTTTGTTGCTTTGTCCTTCGGCAAGCAGCCCGAGTATTTCCGTTTCCCTGGGAGTCAGTTCGTCAAACGGGCTGCTTTCCATATCCGGTATGGCGGACTTGCCTTGCACGACTTCGGCAAGTATCTGGGTCAGGTTGGGAGCGACGACCGTTTTACCGGCATTGATGTCGCGCAATGCCGCAACCAGTGCATCGGGTTCCATATCTTTTAGCAAATAGCCTCGGGCGCCGGCGCGCAGGGCTTCAATCAGATCGCGTTCATCGCTGCTGGTCGTCAGTATCACGATTGGCATTTGCATACCATGCTCAATCAATTGCTTTAAAACGCTGATTCCGTCGGTATTCGGCATGCGCATATCGAGCAGAACTATATCCGGCCGATGTTGCTCGGCAAGCGCGAGACCGTCGCTGCCGTCACCGGTGGCTGCAACGACTTCTATGTTGCGCCGGGAAAGCAGGCCTTGCAGCCCTTCGCGGAACAGTGTGTGGTCATCAATTACAAGAACTCTGAGATTCATACTGTGGGACCCTAATTGTTGGCCAGCAATGCTGTGGAGCGATCAAGGTGTTTTTGTTTTTTCGGAGGATGAGTGAATTTGAGAACAACGCGGGTGCCTTCGCCGGGCTCGCTGTCGACGATGAGTTTTCCGCCCAGTTTCTGTGCGCGTTCACGCATGATTCCCAATCCAATGTGCTCACCGGGATTGGATGATTTGGCCGGTTTGTCGAAACCGCTGCCATCATCTTCGACAAGTACATAGTATTCTCCGTTTTCGTTCCCTCTCAATATGATACGTACCGTATTTGCATTGCTGTGTTTGCGGATATTGGCCAGTGTCTCCTGGATAATGCGTAGAACCTGTATTTCCACGTTTCCAGGCAAGCTGATTTCCGGCCATTCCTGTTGTAAGAATACTGAAATATCATTTTCTTCCTGAAAACGCCGGATAATCTGTTTTATTGCAACCATGACGCCCCGCTTATCGATCGGTGCGCGAAAATGCGTGATTAACTCGCGCAGTTCGATATTCGCTTCGTCAATGGTATTTTCAATCCGCTCCAACTGTTGCCACACGGATTGTTTATCATCGCTTTCTATCGATTCGTCCAAAACCCTTATCTGGAAGCGTAAACTGACCAGGGTTTGGGCCAGGGAATCATGCAATTCGTGCGATAGATGCTCTCGTTCTTCCATAATATTCAAGCGGTGAGCCTCTGCATCAAGTCGGAGTTTTTCTATGGCCATGCCGCCGTGCTGGCCTATACTCAGTAACAAACTGTCCATTTCTTCGCGCTTACCAAGATTACGAATATCTACAAATAGATTGAATACCCCCAGTGTCCGATCCCTATACATTAAGGGCACAGAGACCATACCTATATTGAGAAGGTCGTTATCGGCCGGAAAATCGGGAATATTCAGATCCGGTGATTCGTTCCAGACAACTTTTCCTTCCAGTACATCTTTACCGAAAGAACAGCGCGTTATATCCAATTCCGGTTCATCGAGAATCCTGAATTTCTCCAGACCGGTTGCCTTGACCAGACGAAAGGATTCGCCCTCAACCAGCCACACGGCCGCGGCTTCGGCGTTAGCCACATCGCAGATGGTTTGCAGAAAAGTCGTCAACAGATCTTCCATATTGCTGGAATAGTTGATTTTCGCGGACAGGTTGTAAAGGATCTGCAGGGAGCGCGTTTTTGAAGTGATGTGTTTCGTATGCTCCTGCAGCTGATTTTCCGCATCTTCGGACAGTCTCAGCAACATCATGCCGACCATATTCAGATCTTCAGCCAGATCGGCAAATTCAGCGTCTTTTACATAAGGAATCTGGGCTTGCAGATTGCCCCCGCGCATCATGTGCACCCAACGGCGCAAATGCGTCAACGGCAAAAGAAAGTCACGTTGAAAATAGTAAATATGCGCGGCTATAACGGCAAAACCGCTGCTGACAAGTGCAATCTGAAAGTAGTGCAGATTTCTACCGCCGCTCTGCGGTGCAAATAGCAGACTCAGTAGTAAAACCAAAAGAATGGCGGTAATTAAGCTCAGAAAGATAAAAATTTTCGTTCTGGCGCCACAAGCGAAAGAGGAATTGTTGCTGATGGAAGCATTACCGAACCATAGTCGTTTCAGGCGATTGACTATTTTCGATTGACCGGCTTTGTCAATTATATGGGTATCAGTCATTTTTATGGCTTACATCAGGCTTCAACCGGTACTGCTGTTTCGAGGCTCGGAAGCGATCAGCAGGACGAATCCCCCTCATTCCGAGTTATCGACGGAAATATCGTTTCAGGATATCACACTGGAAATTTCTTTGACTAATAACCCTTTGCCGAAAGACGGATTTATTCAAAAAAATCCGTCGGATAGCATCAGCATTGTTCGATTTCCAGCAGTGTGCCGTTGAAATCCTTAGGGTGCAGAAACAGTACCGGCTTGCCATGTGCTCCGATTTTCGGTTCACCGCCCCCCAGAACTCTTGCTCCGGATTCGATCAATCGATCCCGGGCGGCATGAATATCCGCGACTTCATAGCAAATATGGTGTATGCCCCCGTCCGGATTGCGTTCCAGGAATTTGCCAATAGGCGAGTTTTCTCCCAATGGGTGCAATAGTTCAATTTTCGTATTAGGCAGTTCGACGAATATGGTTGTTACCCCATGTTCGGGTAAATCCAAGGGTTCGGAGATCCGGGCACCTAAGGTATCACGGTAACTGGCCGCGGCTTGTTTCAGGTCGGAAACGGCTATGGCAACATGATTCAATCGGCCGATCATCTATGCAAACTCCATAATGATTTCATCGAGTTCAAGGCTGTCTCCTTCCGCGGCTTTGATGGAATGTACATCTCCATCCTGGATGGCGGTCAGTACATTTTCCATCTTCATGGCCTCCACTACCGCGAGTTCCTGGCCGGCCTTGACATGTTCACCTTCACTGACTGAAATCTTGACCAGCAGACCCGGCATCGGAGACAGAAGATATTTAGACATATCCGGCGGCGCCTTGACCGGCATCAGGCGGTTTAACTCCGCTATCCGGGGGGTCATCACTTTTGCAACTCCGACACAGCCTCTGTGGGTCAGTTTCCAGTCTATACCCAAGCGGTCGACTTGAATGGTGAAGGCCTCCCCATCCAAGACACCATTGAGCTTGATCCGTCCGACCTCATGCTGCATGATCAGGCTCATGGCTTTCCCCTCAATTGTTACCTCATTACCTTCGGCCATAGAGGCGATGGATGCCGGATACTCGGTGTCATTTAATTTTATGATATAGTCCGCGCTTGCAGGACAGGCGCCATCGCGATGAATATAGCTGGCATTGCATTCGTCGCGGAACTGCAAGTCTGCAGCAACGGCAACCATTAGTAAAGGGTTGTCAGGTTCCTGGGAGACGCTTTCGAATCCCTCGGCGAAATAGTCATCGATAAATCCGGTGGTCAGATTACCCGCAGTAAACTGAGGGTGTTTCAACAACGCGGAAAGGAATGGAATATTCTGTTTTATACCTCGGATAACATAGGCGTCCAGGGCATCCTGCATATGGACAATTGCCTGATTGCGATCCGCTCCCCAGGTGACAAGCTTGGCAATCATAGGATCGTAGTAAATACTGATTTCACTGCCCTCTGTGACGCCCGTATCTATACGCACCGTATCTGAAGGTTCAGGTGTGCTGCATTTGGTCAGCCTGCCTGTCGATGGCATAAAATTGCGTTCCGGATCCTCGGCGTAAATCCGGGTCTCGATAGACCAGCCATTGAGCTTGATATCATCCTGGGTGAATTCCAAAGGATCACCCTGCGCCACTTTTATCATTTGTTCGACCAGATCCAGACCGGTAATGTATTCTGTGACCGGGTGCTCGACCTGCAATCTGGTATTCATTTCCAGAAAATAGAAATTGCGATCCTTGTCGACAATAAATTCGACTGTACCGGCGGATTGATACTGAACCGCATTGGCCAGTTGTACGGCTTGCTCGCCCATGGCTTTTCGCGTTTTTTCGTCAAGAAACGGCGAGGGCGCTTCTTCGATCAGTTTTTGGTGCCGCCGTTGTATTGAACACTCGCGCTCACCGAGATAAACACAGTTACCGGCCTGATCGGCCAATACCTGAATCTCGATGTGCCTGGGCTGTTCGATGAACTTCTCTACAAATACCCGGTCGTCGCCGAAGGAGGATCTTGCCTCGTTCTGGGCGCTGGTAAACCCGTCTATAACCTCGTCCAGCGTCCAGGCGATCCTCATACCTTTTCCGCCACCGCCGGCAGAGGCTTTTAACATAACCGGGCAGCCGATTTGTTCGGCGATCACTTTCGCGTGATCGCCATCGCGTAATGCTTCCGTGTGGCCGGGTACGCAGCTGACCCCCGCTTCCAACGCCAGTTTTTTTGATTCGATTTTATCGCCCATGGCCTGGATGGCATAGGTATCGGGTCCGATAAAGGTGATGTTTTCTTTCTTCAGGGCCTCGACAAAATTGGCGTTTTCGGATAAAAATCCAAACCCGGGATGAATGGCATCGGCGCCGGTCTTTTTTGCAGCGTCGATAATTTTGTCGATCGAAAGGTAGCTTTCCGTCGAGGCGGCCGCGCCAATATGCACTTCCTCGTCGGCCATCTTGACATGTAAAGAGGATTCGTCGGCATCAGAATAAACCGCAACCGTGGATATGCCGAGTCGCTTGGCCGTTTTAATAATTCGGCAAGCAATTTCACCGCGGTTTGCAATCAGGATTTTTTTGATTTTCTGGCTCATATTCAGATCGATCGGATTCGTCAGTCTTCAGGAGTATCAGCTTGATGGACCGCTAGAGCGGAAGGTTGTCATGCTTTTTCCAGGGGTTTTCCAGGCGCTTGGTTCGCAACATACGAAGATCCCGGCATATCTGCCGCCGGGTGTCATGCGGCATGATGACATCATCGATATAGCCCATTGCACCGGCCACAAACGGATTGGCGAATTTTTTTCGGTAGTCTTCGGTGCGTTGTTCGATTTTTTCCGCATCGTCGCGTTCCTGGCGGAAGATGATTTCAACGGCGCCTTTAGGGCCCATAACCGCAATCTCTGCCGAAGGCCAGGCGTAGTTGACATCACCTCTGAGATGTTTTGACGACATCACGTCGTAGGCACCGCCATATGCCTTGCGGGTGATAATGGTCACTTTGGGGACGGTTGCTTCGGCGTAGGCGAACAGGAGTTTTGCACCGTGCTTGATGATACCGCCGTACTCCTGCGCGGATCCGGGTAGAAAGCCCGGAACGTCCACCAGTGTCACTAAGGGAAAATTAAAGGCATCGCAGAAGCGGACAAATCGCGCCGCTTTTCGGCTGGAATCTATATCCAGGCATCCCGCCAGGACCATGGGTTGATTGGCTACTATGCCCACCGGTGCACCTTCCATTCGGGCCAGACCGATAATGATATTACGCGCATAATCGGCTTGTAATTCGAAAAAATTGCCTTCATCGACAATTTTTTGAATCAACTCGTGCATATCGTATGGCAGGGAAGGGTTGGGCGGGATGAGCGTATCCAGGGACAATTCAATCCGGCCCGGTGAATCTTCGGTCTTTGCCGTGGGCGGTTGTTCGCGGTTGTTTGATGGCAGAAAATCAATAAATTTGCGCAAATACAGCAATGCATCCACATCATTTTCAAATGCCAGATCGGCAACACCGGATCTGCTTGTATGGGTGATTGCGCCTCCCAGCTCTTCCTGAGTCACTTCCTCATGTGTTACGGTCTTGACCACTTCCGGCCCCGTCACGAACATATAGGAGCTGTCTTTGACCATAAAGATAAAATCAGTCATGGCGGGAGAGTACACTGCACCTCCGGCACAAGGCCCCATAATCATTGAAATTTGCGGTATCACGCCCGAAGCCAGTACATTGCGCTGAAACACTTCCGCGTATCCTGCCAGGGAGCCTACACCTTCCTGAATTCTGGCTCCTCCGGAATCATTCAGACCTATGACGGGTGCGCCCACCTTCATCGCCTGATCCATGATTTTGCAGATCTTGCGCGCGTGAGCACCCGATAATGAACCGCCGAGGACGGTAAAGTCCTGGCTGAATGCAAATACGGTACGGCCGTTCACCGTACCGTGTCCAATGACGACACCGTCTCCGGGGATACGATTTTGGTCCATATCGAAATCATAGCAACGATGCTCAACGAACATGTCCCATTCTTCAAAGGTGCCTGGATCGAAGAGAATTTCCAGCCGTTCCCGGGCGATCAGTTTCCCCTTGCTATGTTGATTGTCGATACGCTTCTGACCGCCGCCCAGCCGGGCGGCGTTACGTTTTTGTTCCAGGAGTTCGGTGATTTCTTGCATTGACTGTTTTCCCTGGTTGAAGATCAGGCTTGGGCAAATCCCGCAGTTTTCAAGGCGTCGGTGATTTCGTCGAGAATGGCCGGATCATCGATAGTCGCGGGCATTTTCCAATCCGTCCCGTCAGCAATCGATCTCATGGTTCCCCTGAGGATCTTCCCGGAGCGGGTTTTCGGCAAACGTTTTACGACCATAGCGTTTTTAAAAGCGGCGACAGGTCCGATTTTTTCACGGACCAGCTTTATCACTTCGCTGACGACTTCGTCGTGATCTCGCTCGCAATTGGCGTTGAGCACGATCAGACCCATGGGAATCTGGCCTTTCAGCTTGTCGGCAACACCCATGACAGCACACTCTGCCACGTCCGGATGGGAAGCGAGCACTTCTTCCATACCACCTGTGGATAGTCTGTGACCGGCCACGTTGATAATGTCGTCGGTGCGCGCCATCACGAAGATATAGCCGTTTTCATCGATATAACCGGCATCCCCGGTTTCGTAATAGCCTTCAAAGGTTTTGAAGTATGAGCTGATATAGCGCTCCGCTGCGTTCCAGAGGGTGATAAAAGTACCGGGAGGCAAGGGCAGCTTAACCGCTAAGGCCCCGATATCGCCTGATTCCACGGCTTGCCCGTCTTCTCCGAGAACCTGTACATCGTAACCGGGCGCGGCGCGGGTGGGGGAGCCCGGGACAACCGGCAGCAATTCTATACCCTTGCAGTTGGCCGCGATGGACCAGCCGGTTTCGGTCTGCCACCAGTGATCTATAACCGGAATACCGAGTTTCTCCTCGGCCCAGGCCAGGGTATCGGGGTCACAGCGTTCGCCCGCCAGGTATAAGGTCTTCAGGCAGCCAACATCGTATTTTCCAAGATAACTGCCTTCAGAGTCTTCTTTTTTGATCGCGCGGAAAGCGGTCGGGGCGGTGAACAGAGTGCGGACCTGATGCTCGGAAATAACCCGCCAGAAAGCGCCGGGATCGGGTGTTCCCACCGGCTTGCCTTCGTAAATCAGGGTGGTATTGCCGTTGAACAAAGGGCCGTAGACGATATAGGAATGCCCCACGACCCAGCCGACATCGGAGGCGGCCCAGAAAACCTCGCCGGGATCGGTATCGTAAATATTTTTCATGGTCCATTTGAGCGAAACAACACTGCCACCGGTGTCGCGGACAACTCCCTTTGGCTGCCCGGTCGTTCCCGAAGTATAGAGGATATAGAGTGGGTCATTGCTGTTCATCGGTACGCATTCGCAGGGATCCGCGGCGGCCTCTTCCTCCTTCCAGTCGAAGTCTCTTCCGGCTTGCATTTCCGCTTCAGCCTGAGGGCGTTGAAAGACAATACAGGCGTCGGGTTTATGGTCTGCGATATTAATGGCTTCATCGAGCAGTGGTTTATAGGCAATAACCCGGGAGACCTCGATTCCGCAGGATGCCGTCAGAATCACTTTTGGTTGAGCGTCATTGATCCGAACGGCAAGTTCGTTGGAGGCGAATCCGCCAAAGACGACTGAATGTATGGCGCCGATTCGGGCACAGGCCAGCATGGCGATGACGGCCTCCGGAATCATCGGCATATAAACCACCACCCGATCGCCCCTGGAAACGCCTTTGTCGCTTAAAACACTGGCAAAGCGAGATACGCGGTCCAGTAATTGCCGGTAAGTAATGGTCTGCTTGGAATCGGTGACGGGGCTGTCATAGATAATGGCGGCCTGATCACCACGACCCTGAGATACATGAAGATCCAGCGCATTGTAGCAAGCGTTTATCTCTCCGTCGGGAAACCATTTGTTAAATGGGCTTTCGCTGGTGTCGAGTATGGTTTCGGGTTTTTTGTTCCAATGGACCGCTTCCGCTGCCGCTTTCCAAAAGCTTTCTTTATCGTTGATCGAGTGATTGTAAACCTCATTGAACGCACCGCTCATTTACTTCCCCTCTCAATTGCAGGCGTGCTTGGCGTTCTTGATTAGCTCAGACTCAACCGTTGGTGTGTGGATTATGTGCAGTCAACTCTGTTGTCGGAGCCCGAAGTGTGTGTGCGAAGCCAATACAGCCAGATGTAGTCATTAGGTTTAAAAGACGATCAAAAATGATCGATCTAAAGCTGGTAAAGGTCACCTGCGAAAAGGTGATCTTTACCATTTTGCAATAAAGGGGATAGGAAGGTCAAAGACTATTTTGTTGCAGTGCAATCACGGCTGCCTGAAAGTTCGAAGCTTACGCCACCTCATCAGTGACAGTAGGGCTAAAATAGGTAAAGCATATGCGGCAGCTCCTGAGCCACTCGCGGTAATGGTGAGTGAACCGCCGTGGTGATGATCGTGACGCGATTCCAGTGGCAAATCATGGAGTGATTCGTGCTCATGACTATTAGCCACGGCTACCGGTTTCACTGTGCTGTGATCGATATCGTACAGTTCGATCAAAATATCGTAATAGTCGCTGGGATAATCACTGATCAAATCGGTGCTCACGAGATATTCATCAATGGCGTTCTGCCCTTCGATAGCAAAGATTTCCGTCGTGTGCAGATGTTCGTAATAACCTCCGTGAGGACGTATCCAGATTTCAGCGAAAACCTCCGCAAAACCGTATTCGACATCCATATCGAAACTCAGATCAAAACTCGAAAAGTAGCCATTTGCGTCCGGATCTCCATAGAGCAAAACGTCCACATTGAATATTTCAAACCAGCGGAATTCATCCCTGTGCCTTGCGTTCAGAGACGGCCTGGCTTGTCTGATTTCATCTGCCGTAATTTCATTGACGTAGCCTTCCCGAATGGTTTCCGTAATTTTTTCTTTTGGAAACTCACTCGCCAGCGCAATATTGTGTCCAAAAATTAATGATAGACTGACCTTCAAAAACACGCTGAAGACGGAAATTCTGTTTTTCATCATGGCGAAACTCCCACATTGACGGGGAGAGTATGACCGGGCGCGCCTGACTCGGAGCTGAATTCGCGCCTGGCAGCTGACCTGTCTCGACTCGTCTATAGGCGCCTTTTGGGTGTTACAGTACACTAGAGCCTGTCATTGATGACAAGCCCTAATCAGGAAGTTATGTTTTGGATCCGGCTATCTGACGGTAACGAAAAATTTACTTCTCAGCCGTCATAGCCATTGACAGTCTCTTTAGCAGAAGAGACAATCGCGTACAGTGTCTGACACATATTCTTTCCCGAAATAGGTATTTGAAATTTGTGTGAATTTTTCACATAAAGCGGACAGCTGGTGCGGGCGTAGAATCACAATAGTGGCAGACGGCATTTTGGTAAATCTGATGCGCAGAAAGAAAATCAATTAACTGGGAGCATATCATGGCAAAAGGGCAGTCATTACAAGAACCCTTTCTCAACACGTTACGCAAGGAACGTATTCCTGTTTCGATTTACTTGGTTAATGGAATCAAACTGCAGGGTCAGGTTGAGTCATTCGATCAATTCGTTGTCTTATTGAAGAACACGGTGAGCCAGATGGTGTATAAGCACGCCATATCGACCGTAGTACCCAGCAGGCCGGTTAAAATAGCAACACCCGGTGAAAATGAAGAAGCTGCCGAGTGACGTCCTTACACCCTGAGAATCCGTAATTATTAGGTTGATGGATCACTAGTTGTTTGAAAGACCCTCAATTGGCGAAAAAGCCTTGCTCGTTCACATCAGTCAAACCGCGAACGGCCAAAACGAAGATCAACGGCAGGAATTTACGGAGCTGGCGCGCTCTTCAGGTGCTGAGATTCTCGGTACGATTACCGGGACAAGATCCAGGCCGGATCCGAAGTTCTATGCCGGCCGTGGAAAAATCGAGGAAATCGCCGAGTTTGTCCGAAGTCAGGGTGTTCAGCTCGTGTTATTCAATCAACGACTAAGTCCGAGCCAGGAGAGAAATCTTGAGAAAGAGTTATCCTGCCGGGTACTGGACCGGACAGGCTTGATTCTGGACATATTCGCTCAACGTGCGTCTACCTTTGAAGGAAAACTGCAAGTGGAACTTGCGCAACTGGTACATTTGTCTACCCGCCTGGTTAGGGGATGGACTCACCTGGAGAGACAGAAAGGCGGTATAGGGCTCAGGGGACCTGGTGAAACTCAGCTGGAAACGGATCGCCGGTTGCTTGCGATCCGGGTAAAACATATCCGTAAGCGGCTGACGAAAGTCAGAAAACAACGCGAGCAGGGAAGGCGGAAAAGGACTAAATCCGAAGTCTCAAGCATTTCTCTTGTCGGCTATACCAATGCCGGAAAATCAACTTTATTCAATGCATTGACCGGTTATCAGGTTTACACCGCCGATCAGTTATTCGCCACTCTCGACCCGACCTTCAGAAAATTCCCGTTACCGGCGGGCCGAGAAGCGGTACTTATTGATACAGTAGGATTTATCAGCGATTTACCTCACGAACTGGTCGATGCTTTTCAGTCGACACTATTGGAAACCCGCGAAGCCGGATTACTGTTGCATGTTGTGGATGCAAGCGACGATTTGCGCGATCAAAGAATCCGTGATGTCGAACGGGTTCTGCAGGAAATTGGCGCCGATAAGGTAAACATGCTGACGGTATACAACAAAATTGATAAATTAGACATAGATCCCCACATTGATAGAGATGAGATCGGTAAACCGGTAAGAGTCTGGGTTTCTGCCGGGCAGGGAAGCGGAATGAAACTGCTCAGTGAAGCGATTGTCGAACTCATTGACTGCGCCAGAGTGCGTGGATGGCTTAGACTGAATCCTTCGGCCGGCGAGATCCGTGCGAAACTTTATGCTCAGGGAGCTGTGATAAAGGAGACATATGGCGATGATGGAACATTGCAGTTGAAAATCGATGCAGACCAGGCAAATTGGCAACGTCTTTGCGATAGATATGAATTGGACGAATCCGCTTTATCCGCGTAGAAAGTCCTTAAGCTTGCGGCTGATAGGTTTGATACCTAAAATGGCGCGCTTTTACAGAATTACTGAACGATAAATGATTGGAGCATCGTATGGCCTGGAATGAGCCTGGCGGAAATAACGATCAGGATCCCTGGGGTAACCGTAAAAGTCCCTCTGGCGGTCCGCCGGATCTCGATGAAATCTTTAAAAACCTGCAGGACAAATTCGGCGGCCTGTTCGGTAAAAAAGGCGGTGGTCCGAAAATTCCTGTTGGCGGCGGCCCGGGAAATCTGGGGCTTAAAGGTCTGGGTATACTGCTGGGTGTCATCTTTTTGTTCTGGATGGCAACGGGCATATATATCATTCAACCGGCCGAACGGGGTGTTATCACCCGTTTCGGCAGGTATGTGGAAACGACCGCGCCGGGGCCGCACTGGCATGCACCCTGGCCGATCGAGGCACTGGAGCGGGTTAATGTCGATCAAATCCGTTCGGTCAGACTGCGTGCCCAGCCGATGCTGACCAAGGATGAGAACATCGTCGAAATCGATATGTCGGTACAATACAATATCAGTGATGCCGGCAACTATCTGTTCAAAGTAAAAGACCCTGACACCACTTTGCAGGAAGTTGCGGAAAGCGCCATCCGGGAAGTGATCGGTCAAAACAATATGGACCCTATCATTACCCAGGGACGTAGCGCTATAGCGCAGTCGACGCTGGACAATATGCAGCAGATTCTGGAAAGCTACAAAACCGGTATACTGGTGACCACGGTCAACCTGGAATCCGCCCAGCCACCGGAGGCCGTCCAGGCCGCATTTTCCGACGCGATCAAAGCACGCGAGGATGAGCAGCGCTTTATCAACGAGTCAGAGGCTTATGCCAATGAGGTTGTGCCGCGTGCCCGGGGTGATGCCAGAATGATTCTTGAGGAAGCCAAAGCCTACAGGACTGAAGTGGTCAAGGCCGCAGAAGGTGAATCGGCTCGGTTTCTCGCTTTGCTGAAGGAATATAAAAAAGCACCGGAAGTCACCCGGGAAAGGCTCTATCTTGAATCCCTGGAAACCGTATTATCGAACAGCAGTAAAATCGTTGTCGATTCTGAAGCGGGTAATAACCTGATGTATTTACCCATCGATAAAATCATGAATCAATCGTCGGGCGGCTCCTCTCGCGAGAGTACACTATCCAACTCCGTGAATTCGAGGATACAGCAGGGTTCCATGAATTCTCCGATAACGACACGCGGAAGCGTCAGCGGATCGCGCAGTCGCTCAAGGGAGGCTCAATAATGCAAAGATTACCACTATTTATTATTGGCGGAGTTATTTTTCTGATTTTCCTGATGTCGTCGGTTTTTATCGTCGGCGAGAGGGAAAAGGCGATAAAACTGGCACTGGGTGAAATCGACGAGAGTAACTACAGTCCCGGCTTGCATTGGAAAGTACCGATTTACAACACGATTCATAAATTCGACGGCCGGATACTGACTCTGGACGCGCAGCCTGAGCGGGTTTTAACGAGCGAAAAGAAAAACGTTATCGTTGATTCATTCGTCAAGTGGAGAATAGGGAGTGTCGAGCGGTTTTTCCTGGCTACTGGAGGGGACGAACGCAATGCAACCACCCGGCTCGGCCAGTTTATCCGTAAAGGTGTATTGGATGCTTTCGGTCAAAGAACGATTGAAGAGGTGGTTTCCGGTCAGCGTGCGGAATTGATGGACGAGATTCAGGAAAAAGCGAATATTCGATCCAAAGATATAGGGGTTGAGGTCGTGGACGTTCGAATCAAGCGGGTTGAATTGCCCGGCGATGTCAGTGATTCGGTCTTTCGTCGAATGGATAAGGAACGTGCCACCGTCGCCAAAGCGTTTCGTTCCCGCGGTGAAGAGGCCGCCAAGGGAATCCGGGCCGATGCGGACAGGCAAAGGGCTGAAATTATCGCGGAAGCCTATGCCGAATCGGAGCATATTCGCGGTGAAGGAGATGCCAAAGCCGCCGAGATCTACGCCAGCGCCTATAGGCAGGATGCCGAGTTCTTTAGCTTATCGAGAAGTCTCAAAGCATACCGCTCGACATTCGTCGGCAAGAACGATGTCTTTTTACTGAAACCGGACTCCGAATTTTTTAAGTATTTCAATGACAAGGGTGTTAAACCCTAGTGCTCAGTCCGGATTAAACCGACGGGCAAACAAAAATGCATGGGTATGCCTCTGAGTCTCTGTTGGGCGGGACTGTTGTAAGAAGTGCTGGCGCCATGGATGGCGCCTTCAAGTCTACATGGACGTATTTACGGCGTCTTCTGAAAACAATACCGCCCAACAGAGACGTTGCTCGCTATTGGCATTTATCTATCAAACCTACGTGGTCTAGTGTTTAATTTGCGTTTTATGGCGGGGCCGATCAATGTGGACCGAAATCCTTATCGGATTATCCCTTATGTTTGTGATCGAAGGGTTTGTGCTGGCCATAGGTCCAAAAACCTGCAAGCGGGCCATGCGTGAAATTATTCATATGCCGGTCAATGTGCTTCGAATGACAGGAATCGCCAGTATGTTACTGGGACTTGTCATGCTGCTTATTGTAAAATAGCCTTCCGATTCCAGAGCCTCAACATGAAACACAACCGCTGGATACTGCCTGAAGGCATAGACGAACTGTTACCGGGTGACGCAGCCGCGCTGGAAGCTCTCCGCCGTGAAATAACCGACTTGTATTTTTCCTGGGGCTATGAGTTGATCATGCCCCCCTTTATCGAATATCTCGATGCGCTGCTTACCGGAACCGGTCACGAGTCTGACCTGCAAACCTTCAAACTGCTCGATCAGTTAAACGGTAAGATGATGGGCGTGCGCTCGGATATGACGCCACAAATCGCCAGAATCGATGCACATCGTCTCGGCGCCCACGGCATCACTCGCCTGTTTTATATGGGGACGACCTTACGAACACTGCCGGATGGCCTGTCCGGCAGTCGCAGCCCTCTGCAACTGGGAGCGGAGATTTACGGTCATGCCGGAGCTCAAAGTGATGCTGAAATTATCAGTTTGATGGCTGCGACACTGCGACATTGTTCAGGCGGGGATTTTTACTTGGATCTGGGGCATGTCGGTATTTTTCGTGGCCTGGCCAGACAGGCGAAACTGAATCCGGATCAAGAATCGCTATTGTTCGACATGATGCAGCGTAAGTCGGTGCCCGAGATCAATGCATTTGTTGACGAATCGGTGAAGGATCGCGTTTTACGGGATATGTTGAGTAGCCTGGTCAATCTGAGTGGCGCGGAGGACGTCTTGCTGCATGCGCAGGAAGTATTCGCCGAGGCGAACCGTGATGTTCACGCGGCACTTGAAGAGTTGCGCGAGATATCACGTCTTTTGCACGCGCGCGAAAAATCGCTGCAGATTCATTTCGATCTCTCGGAATTAAGAGGCTACAGCTACCATACCGGCGTCGTCTTTGCGGCCTATATCGATCAGCAGGGTCAGGAAATTGCCCGGGGCGGCAGATACGATGACATAGGTGAATGTTTTGGCCGATCGCGCCCGGCGACGGGTTTTAGTACCGACTTGAAACAACTTGCCCTGGTCTCCAGCCGGCAGGCAAATCCCAATGTTGTAAAAGCGATATACGTGCCCGCGACAGATGATGCTTCTGTGTGGGATGAAATAAACCGTTTGCGTCAGGCCGGTGAAGTCGTGGCCTGCGCACTGTCAAATGCTGTTCCCGAATCCGAGACATTGGAATTCGATCGAATTCTGATATCGGAAAACGGAACCTGGAATATCAAAGACTACAAGTATGGCTAATAGTGTTGTTGTACTCGGAACCCAATGGGGTGATGAGGGTAAAGGGAAAATCGTTGACTTTCTGACCGAAAAGGCAGCTGCCGTAGTCAGATATCAAGGCGGGCATAATGCCGGACATACGCTGGTGATCGATGGGGAAAAAACCGTATTGCATCTGATTCCCTCCGGAATTTTGCGGGACAAGGTCAGCTGCCTGATCGGCAATGGCGTCGTGCTGTCTCCGGAAGCGCTGCTGAAGGAAATCGATATGCTGAGGAACCGTGGTGTACCGGTTGAGAAGCGTCTTCGAATAAGCAACGCTTGTCCCCTGATTATGCCATACCATATTGCCAGGGATCTTGCAGGGGAGGCATCAGCGGGAAAAAGTGCGATCGGTACCACCGGCAGAGGAATAGGCCCGGCCTATGAGGATAAAGTCGGCCGGAGAGCCATCCGGGTGCGTGATCTCTACGACACGGCATATTTCGAATCCAAGCTGCGGGATGTTATGGATTATCATAATTTCATTCTCAGCCGATATTACAAGACAGACCCCATCGATCCGGAAAAAACACTGGCTGACTGTATGCGTCAGGCCGAGCAGATGCAGGCCATGGTTGCCGATGTGCCGTCCATCATCAACCGATTCCGCCAGGAAGGTAAAAAAATACTGTTTGAAGGCGCTCAGGGAACCCTGCTGGATATAGACCATGGTACTTATCCCTTTGTCACTTCATCCAATACGGTAGCCGGAGCGGCCTGCACCGGCTGTGGCTGCGGTCCCGCCGATATCGAGTACGTGCTTGGTATTACCAAGGCTTACACAACCCGTGTGGGTGCAGGGCCTTTTCCGACCGAACTGTTTGACGAAACCGGCGAGTTTTTGGCGGAAAGAGGGCATGAGTTTGGCGCCACAACCGGCCGCGCCCGGCGGTGTGGATGGTTTGACGCGGTTGCGGTTCGCCGGGCAGTCGTTCTGAACTCCGTCACCGGCATCTGTCTGACCAAACTCGATGTTATGGATGGCTTGGATAAGGTAAACATCTGCACCGCCTATAATTTTAAGGGAGAAACCATCGCTGAATTGCCGACCGGTGCCGAGGACATAGCCCAGTGTGAACCTGTCTATGAGCAAATGGATGGTTGGAGCGACACAACGGCGGGATTGACCGACCATACGGATTTGCCCGAAGCGGCTGAAAAATACATTCGACGCATAGAGGAGTTGCTCGGTGTGCCGGTTCATATTATTTCAACCGGCCCGGACCGGTGTCAGAACATTATGCTGAAGCATCCTTTCGACTAGGGCCACTAGGGCCTGTCAGATAGCTGGCACGAATTCCGCTGGAAAATGGATTTTCCATCACGGATCGGAATCGATGAAAACCCTTTTGCAGTTTATCCGTATGCCGGCCGGCCTGAGCGTTGTCTCCAATATCGTCGCGGCTCACGTGATTGCAACTCATGGCACGATACAGTGGCTGAACCTGTTTCTGACCGTTTCTGCGGGCTTATGTCTGTATTATGCAGGCATGGGGTTGAACGACTGCTTTGATTTTTTCGAGGACCGGGCGAACCGGCGCCAGCGTCCCCTGCCGAGCGGACAACTCAGTCTGTCCACGGGATGGACAGTCAGTTTGATGTTAATGGTCTTGGGTTTGGTCCTGGCATTCGCTGTCGGTACGAAAACACTTCTGATCGCTGTGTTGTTGTCGGTATTCATTGTACTTTATGACAGCAAAGTACTGAGTGACTTCCCCTCGGCATGGGTGATGGCTGGCTGCCGGTATTTGGTGTGGTTAATGGCCATGTCCGTCGTTAACTTGACTTCGATAAGTTACCTTTTGCCTTTACCCTTGTTTTTTTACATCAGCGGTTTGACTCTGTTGGCCACAGCAGAAACCGGCAAGCCGTCGAAAAGCGTTTTGTACATGAGCCTGCCCTTCTTTACAGCCGCTGCCGCTGTTGCCGCCGCGTTGACGCTTTTGCTAAGTCATCAAATCTGGGTGTTTTTGATCCTTCTCGCGTCGCTGGCAGTTTATGTATCGCGGATTTTGCATCCATTATGGACAGAATTTCGTTCGGATCGCGTACAGCAGGCGATTACCCGCTTGTTGATGGGAATCATCGCTATAGATGCATTTATGCTTGCGATGAATGGATACCTTCTGTGGTCGGTTTGTATCTTGCTTCTCTTACTACCGGGAAAGGTACTGGTGAGATGGTTGTATGTCAGCTAACAGCGTTCAGCAAAATCCGTTTTCTTTACAGGCAAATATCAGCGCCTTGTGGCTTAGCCTTCAATCGGCACTGAATGACGATCAGCAACACTGGATGATCCAGGCGATTTCACAGCTCAGCAAGCCGGACCAGGATCCGGAAGCGCTTACTAATCATCTGGTGAGTTTTACCGCCATGATGAAACGGCTATTGGGCGAAAACCGACTGCCCCTTCGCTTGCCGACGCACTCGCCCGTGATTGCAGATTCCGAAGAAAAGCTTGAACTGAATCATTGGTCCACGGCCGATATCGGCAGAGCCGTCTTATTGGGTTCTGCCTTACGGCACTGTGAATACGATCATTATCGTTTGATACAACAGGCCTATACATACAGCGACAACAGTGAAAAAAAATCGATCGTATTAAGCCTGTACTGGTTGAGCGACGACAAACGCGTTGCGGAGTTGTGTGAAGAGGTTCAGCGAACCAATGCTATGGATCTGTTTATCGCGCTCGCTCTGAATAATCCCATACCCGCTGTTTATTATTCTAACTCGGCATTTAATCAACTCGTCCTTAAGTCTCTGTTTCAGAATATGCAGATTGATCAGATTCTTGGCCTGAGGTGCCGTTTGAATCCGGAACTGGAGCGGATGTGCGATGATTATCTTCACGAACGGCGTCTGGCGAACCGGGATATTCCGGCATCTCTATGGTTGACGCTGAATCCGAACACGGCCTCTCAAGAGACGACGGAAGCCTGGATTGCAGCCCTGAACAGCGATTCCGCTGAACAACGGTTTTACGCGATCAGCGCGCTTCTCGCCTGCCGACATAGCGGGCAGACCATTCCAAGGCCATTGCAGAAAACCCTGACCCGCCAAGTACTGATCGATACGGATCCTGCCATACTCGCGCTGGTACAGGATATGCAGTCTGTAATTCATTGACTCTTCAGCAGGAATCCAGCAATGCACTATTTCGATCCGCATATTCACATGGTGTCCCGAACCACCGATGATTATGAAAACATGGCAAAGGCCGGAGTGATAGGGGTGATAGAGCCGGCTTTTTGGCAGGGACAGCCCCGGACATCCATCGGTAGTTTTATTGATTACTTCGATTTATTGGTCGGTTGGGAGCATTTTCGGGCCGAACAGTTCGGCATCAGGCATTACTGTGTCATGGGTATGAATCCGAAGGAAGCGAACAATGTGCCGCTTGCCGAGGAGGTCATGAAAATTCTGCCCCGCTATTGCAGCAAGGAGAATGTGTTAGGCATAGGGGAAATCGGCTATGACGATATTACGGACAATGAAGAGCGGTTTTTTGCCGAACAATTGCAATTGGCCAAAGATTTGGATCTTCCCGTACTGATTCATACACCCCACCGTGACAAGGTCAACGGCACCCGACGGACGCTCGCACTGGTCAAAGAATCCGGGATCGATGAAGAAAGAGTGATGATCGATCATTTAAATGAACAAACGCTTCCACTGGTGCTGGATTCGGGTTGCTGGCGGGCACATTCCGTTTATCCCAATACCAAAATGTCGGAAGCGCGCATGGTTGCCTTGTTGCAACAGTACGGTGCCGAAAAAATGGTGGTCAACAGCGCAGCGGACTGGGGGGTCAGCGATCCTCTAAAAGTGCCCAAGACCGGCGATGCGATGCGAGCCGCCGGGTTCAATGAGCAAATCATTCAACAGGTGCTGTTTGAAAACCCGATCAGGTTTTATGAACCAAGTGGAAAAATTTCACTGGAGGAAGTCACCCGCCCGCGTATTGATCAGACCCAGACCTGGTCGGAAAACTCGGCTCTCAGGGGGCAGCAGCCCCTGGTGGAAGCCAGCTGACAGGACGGGTTGAGGCCGATATGAGCTGGAAACCGGAAGAGCTGGCTTATTGCACCAATGTCCATGCCGGCGAATCCCTCACAGAGATTAGTGATAACCTGGACCGTTTCGTAGGCCCGGTGCGCCGCCGCGCTCATATCCGGCAGATGAGTGCCGGGCTCTGGATCAGTAATAATGCCAGTGTGACACTTGGAGAGAATGCCGTTCAGGCACAGTTGAAAAGCAAGCTTAAAGCAAACAATCTGACCTTGCATTCCATCAACGGTTTCCCCTACGGCAACTTTCATCAAAAATCGGTCAAGGAAGCGGTGTATTCACCCGATTGGTCAGATGCCGGGCGGCTTGAGTACACCACATCGCTGGCGGCAATACTGGCTAATTGTTTACAGGGTGATGAATATACAGGTACGATTTCAACTCTGCCTCTGGGTTTTAGAAAACACTGGACCGAGCAAAGACACAAGGCAAGCCTGAGAAATCTTCTCACGCTCGCGGAAAGGCTTCATGCCCTGGAATGCTCCAGTGGCCGGTATATCTGTGTCTGCCTGGAAATGGAACCGGCTTGTGTCTTGGAAAAAACGTCCGGGCTGATTCAGTTTTTTCACAGCGATTTAATGCATTCTGCGAATGAGCAGGGCATCAATCCTGGCCTTGTTTTCCGCTATATCGGGGTTTGCTATGACGTTTGTCACCAGGCAGTGATGTTTGAGGATATCGATCAGTCTCTTGAGTCCATATGCCGTGCGGGAATCAAAATCGGAAAAATCCAGCTATCCAATGCCTTGCGCATTAACAACCCTGATCTGGAGAATATCCGCCAACAATTGAAGGGATTCGACGAGCCGAGGTATCTGCATCAAACCGGCGTCAGACTCGCCGACGGCGTGATCGTTCGCTTCGATGATCTCGATCGGGCGCTGTCTTCGATCACGAAAGAAAAGGGACAAGAGTGGCGTATTCATTACCACGTGCCATTGCAAATAACTGAAATTAACCGGGATGGGCTTTCCACTACCTATAAATCCCTGGACGCTGTTTTTTCCTTTTTGTCACGGCACAGGGATATAAAGCCGCATCTGGAAATTGAAACCTATACCTGGAATGTTCTGCCCCCGGCATTAAGGCCCAAGGACGACCGGTCGCTGATAAAAGGTATAGACGGCGAATTGCAGTTTGTTATTAGTAAACTGCAGCAGCATGCCTTACTGGATGAGTAAAAACCGGGTCTGAACATGTCTGTAACGCCTATTGTATTAATCAATATTGTCGGTTTAACCTCATCCTTGATGGGTGAAAACACGCCGAATTTGAACAAGCTGGCGGATATGAACGGCGTCAAAGCGTTGCAAGACGTTTTTCCGGCGGTAACTACCACAGCCCAGACATCCATGCTGACCGGTCAGTTGCCTTCACAACACGGCATAGTCGGCAATGGTTGGTATTGGCGTGAACAGGCCGAAGTGAAATTCTGGCAGCAATCCAATCACCTGATCCAGAGCCCCAGAATCTGGCACAGTATTCGTCAATCTCGTCCGGATTTTACCTGTTCGAATATGTTCTGGTGGTACAATATGTACGCCGACGTTAATCATTCGGTGACTCCAAGACCCCATTATCCGGCGGACGGGCGCAAAATCGTCGGCCTGTATTCCAAACCGTCGAATCTGCATGAAAAGCTGGAAAATGAACTGGGCCCTTTTCCCTTTTTCAATTTTTGGGGACCGACCGCGGATATCCGTTCCAGTGACTGGATAGCACGGGCGTCGGCCCTGGAGTTTCGATGGCATCGCCCCAATTTGCAACTCGTGTACCTCCCGCATCTGGACTATAATCTGCAGCGCCTGGGCCCGCAACATCCCGATATTGCCGAAGATGTTCGCCGGATAGATCGGGTAGCAGGAGAATTGATCGAGGCTCTACGGCAAGAGGGAGCTGAAGTGTTGGTGATTTCTGAATACGGTATTTCACAAACCAACAAATCGGTAGCGATCAACCGTGTACTCCGGCAACACGGATACATCAGTGTCCGGCAATCTCTCGGTACGGAATTGCTCGACGCAGGTGCCTCAAAAGCCTTCGCCGTGGCTGATCATCAGATCGCGCATATATATATTCAAAACCCAGAGGATAAAGAACCTCTGAAGCGGATTTTACGGCAGACGGACGGAATTGATCGTATTCTGGATCGCTCGGAAATGGCGCTTATGGGTATAAATCATCGACGTAGCGGCGACTTGATGGCCATAGCCGAGAAAGAGGCTTGGTTTTCCTACTACTACTGGCTTGACGATAAAAAGGCACCGGATTTTGCATCGACTGTTGATATTCACCGAAAACCCGGTTACGACCCGGCCGAACTGTTTATAGATCCGAAGCTGAAAATGCCGAAATTACGCATTCTCCGGCGTCTGGCACAAAAAAAGCTTGGATTCCGAATGTTAATGGACGTTATTCCTCTTGACGGGGATCAAGTGCGAGGCAGCCATGGAAGATTGGCCGAGACCGATGCGGAAAAACCCGTGTTACTCAGCACCATGGCTGAGGCCACTGCGAGAGTAAACCGTTTGACCGATATTCATGATTATCTGCTCGCACATTTTTCGCAACTCTATCGAAAAGCGGGGTGAGTATGATATTTAGACTTATTTCCGGTCTGTTTATGCTGATGATGGCCTATGCCATCCTTGTGCAGTTCAATGATCCGGACGTATATTTTTGGATCTGCCTGTACGCCGTTTCTCTGGTCACCACAGCGCTGATTTTTGCGGGTTATTCCAATCGCAGTATGCTCTGGATGACCATGGGCTTGTATTTGGCGGCAATCGCATGGTTGTCACCCAGTTTCGTACATACATCGTTGGAAGCTTTTGCATCGGTGGGAATGAAATCCGTTCAGGATGAAAAAGTGCGTGAACTGTGGGGGATGGTGATATGTGCAGTCTGGACGGCAGTCCTGCTGCTGGTCGATGCCCGACGCCACCCTGGCTATAGCAAACAAGAACCGGCTCAGGATGATCAAACTGAAGAGATCGCATGCAATTAAAAGAAATCAGACAAAGTTTTACGATTGAATATCAATACTCGGTTTATTTTTCCGATCATGTTTTTACACCTGAAAATCCCCTGCTGGAAGATATTATAAAAAAGGCGGGTCAGGGGCCGCATAAAATCCTGCCGGCAATCGACAGCGCGGTGTTGGAAACCCATCCGAAGCTTGTTCAGCAAATTAAAAAATACTGCGATACGCGCAGCGACAGCATGCATTTGTTATCCGAACCCTTAATCGTAAAAGGGGGAGAGGTCTGTAAAATTGCACCGCTGGAAGTGCAACAGTTGTATGACAAGGTTGCCGAAAATCCCATATGCCGGCATTCCTTTATACTGGCCATAGGCGGGGGAGCGGTGCTGGACGCCATCGGATTCGCCTCCGCCACCGCGCACCGGGGTGTTAATCTGATCAGGATACCCACTACGGTACTGGCGCAAAACGATGCTGGAATAGGAGTGAAAAACGCCATTAATCATGGCCAGAGAAAGAACTTTATCGGGACGTTTTATACACCCTATGCGGTAATCAATGACTATTCATTTTTAGACACCTTGCATGAGAGAGACAAGCGATCCGGTCTCGCGGAAGCCGTCAAAGTCGCGCTGATCAAGGATGCGGAATTTTTCGGCTATCTGCACAACCAACGCAATCGCCTGGCCAGATTCCAGGAACTACCGACCCGGCATATGATTCACCGCTGCGCTGAGTTGCATTTGAATCATATTGCCGGCAATGGCGATCCGTTTGAGCGCGGATCCGCACGGCCGCTGGATTTCGGGCATTGGATCGCGCATAAACTTGAGGAACTGACACATGCAACACTGCGCCATGGTGAAGCTGTGGCGATCGGCATTTTACTCGACAGTTTGTATTCCTGGCGGTTGGGGAAAATCGATCAGGCTCAAACAGCCAAAATTGTAGAACTGATACAGGACCTCGGCTTTCAGCTATTTCACTATGAGTTGGAAAACCTGGATATAGCCAATGCTCTGGAAGAGTTCCGTGAGCATTTAGGAGGAGAACTCTGCATAACATTGCTCGATGGTATAGGCAAAGGCGAAGAGCACAATCACATCGACCCGTCGCTGGTGTTGCAATGTATCTCGGATTTAAAACAGATCAGCGACGGGAAAAGCCATGACATCCTCGGTGGCCCCCAAATGGAACTGCCTCTGGCAGTCTAACCGTTTTTGACGGGCTCTTGATCAGGTTCTTAGCTAAGACTGTTTGCTTTCAACCGGACAGGTACTGAGTCCAAGAATCGAATACAAAGGGCAAGAACCGATTCCGGCAGTCACCAAGGGTATAATGCCGATCCATCCCAGAGGCGTTTTCGGCCCGATAAATACCAGGCTGATTAAAGCGATTCCGATAATAAGGCGCAACACCTTGTCGACGGTACCTACATTTTTCTTAAACATTTGAATTCTCCACAGTGTTTTGTCAGTTTAAACCTATTTTGACCATTTGCACGTGACCATGTCTGTAACCGCAGTTACACAAAGCCAATTAATTTTCCCTGGCATTTGTGGCGTCAAAGTCGTAGATTACATACTGAAAGCCCACTTGGCGCCATGCTTTGCTGTTGCAGGCTGATGAATCCTCCGGAACTGATTAAAATAGCTCAGGATTTCGGGCTTGCCGATGATCAACACTTTGGTTTAAGGCTAGAGTTCGGCATAGCCTGTATTCGTCGTGTCGAACATCTGTTGACTGAAGAACGAATGCTGAATGCCCTGACTTGCGGCAAGAATTATTTGTCGGGTAAATGCTCAGAGGCCGACCTTGGCAGAGCCACGTCGGTGGCCGCCGAGGTATCGCAAAGCCACCCGGGTTCGACTTCCCTGGACGGGGCCGGCAATGCTGCGGTATCGACCAGTTACGGTGTTGCGGCGGCCCTGGCCGGACGGGCATTGGAAGCGGCCGAATATGCCTCTTATGCCAGCGTATATGCTTATTCCAGTTCAGCGGTAACGGATCTGAGTGCGTACCGAGAAGAGCATGAATGGCAGGTAAAAACGCTAAGCGGGCTGATTCAGGCCAAAATTCAATAAAATTGACAGTATCACGCAATCTTTTGGGAAATTTCAGCGTATTGGTTGCCGGTACATTGGGGGCGTGGTTGTTTTACCGATTGCAACTGCCCATGCCCTGGCTGCTCGGATCGATTTTCGGCGTTATTTTAGCCGCCAGAATACCGCGAATCAGATTGCGCAATCCCGTAGCCCTGGCAAACCCAGCGCGGTCAATACTGGGCCTGGCCATAGGCGTTGCGTTTTCGCCCGAGCTTCTGCGGCATCTGCCGCAATACCTCCTCAGCCTGAGTCTAATGATACCCACGCTGATTCTGACGATTTATATCGGCATGCTCTATTTTGAGCGCATCGCCGGTTTGAGTAAGCACACAGCGTTTTTCTGCGCCTTACCCGGCGGATTGATTGAAATGACCATGATCAGTCAGGCGTATGGTGCCGATATGCGGCGGGTTGCACTGATTCAAACTACCCGAGTGTTACTGATTGTCTATACTGTACCTTTTGCCATTCATCATTGGACAAATACGGATTTAAGCGGAAGTACCAGGCTTTCGGTTTCACTCAATGAGTTTCCCCCGGATCAGGCGGTACTCCTATTCGCGGCAGCCTTGGTCGGATGGTGGGTAATGAGAAAATTCCGTTTGCCGGGAGCGGCAATTGTGGGCCCGATGTTCTGCAGCGCGTTTATTTATTCGGCAGGTTGGGTGAGTGTAAGAATGCCGGACAGTATGATCCTGTTCGCGCAATTGATTCTTGGGTCCGGTATAGGCTGCGCGTTCAATCGTATTACTCTGAGGGATATAGCTGGCGCTGTAGGAGTGACTCTGGGTTACTTTTTCATACTGATGATCGTGACGCTTGGTGTGGCATTTATCGTCCACAGGATTACACAGATCGAGCTTGTCGCTACAATACTAGCCTTTATTCCGGGAGGCCAGGCGGAAATGAACGTCATTGCGTTACTGGTTGGCGTCGCAGTTCCCTATATTGCATTACATCATATACTGCGTATGGTTCTGGTCATGACCGTCGCGCCACCCTTGTCAAATAAGCTGCTGGGCGCACCTCAGCGTAGCAAAAATCGCGCTGGTGGCCCTAATTAAGAATCCGTACCGGATCGCCATCCAGGTATCGTTCAATGCATTCAACGGTATCACCGTAA
Source organism: Granulosicoccaceae bacterium (assembly GCA_965222695.1). Taxonomy (GTDB): domain Bacteria; phylum Pseudomonadota; class Gammaproteobacteria; order Granulosicoccales; family Granulosicoccaceae; genus UBA7957. Next base: position 993,329 of record OZ244967.1, read on the forward strand.
AACACGCCGTAGGTCTGTTTTGTCACGAATCCGATATGCGATGTTAAAACGGTACGCGGCGCTGTTAACAAAGGGTGCTCTTGCGGCAAAGGTTCTTGCTCGTAAACGTCTAAGCCTGCGCCCGCGATGGAACCGGAGTGCAGGGCTTTAATCAGGGCATCCTGGTCGATAATCGGCCCGCGGGATGTATTGATTAAATAAGCGCTGGGTTTCATCAGGGTCAGGGCATTTGCGTCCACCAATCCTTTATTTCGTGTACCGAGTTTCAGATGAATCGTAATAAAATCCGAGGTGGCAAAAAAACTTTCCTTATCCGCGTATTCTACGCCGATTTCCCTGCAACGCTCATGGGTTAGATTTTGGCTCCAGGCTATTACCCGCATTCCGAATGCAAGCCCGAATCTCGCGAGATTGGATCCGTGCCTGCCAAGCCCCAGAATGCCCAGGGTCTGACCGTTCAAATCCGTCCCCATGGTGCTTTGCCAAACGTTATTGCGCATTTGGCGGTCTTCTTCGGGGATATTTCTGGCCAAGGCAAGAATCAAGGCAAAGGCTAGCTCGGAGGCAGCGTGTCCCGGAGACCGGGTTCCGCAGACAGTAATACCGAATTCCCGGGCCGAGGCCATATCGATGGAGGCGTTTTTTGCACCGGACGTGACCAGTAGCCTAAGCTTCGGCAGTTTCGAAAGCAAGGATCGGTCGAATCGAGTTCTTTCACGCATCGCGCAGATAATGGATTTATCTTCAAGTGCGGCTGCTAAGTGTTCTTCGCTTTCAAGCTTTTGTCGGAACACGGTAATTTCGTGTTCCGACTGAAGACTCTCCCAGTTTGCCCGGGATAGTGCGACGCCCTGATAATCATCCAGTATTGCAATCTTGGCCATCAGATAACCTTCTCGAATCAAAGTGTTCCTTTGTGACTCGATACTTAAAATCGTAAGTATCCGGAGCTTGTGTTATCAGCTACATCAGGTGTCTGCCGAAAAACGCCAGGGTTCGGGTCCAGGCCAGCTCCGCTTCTTCCGGCGCGTAGCGTCCGGTTGAATCGTTATGAAACCCATGATTGACTCCTTCGTAAACATGAGCTTCATAGTCAACATTATTGGCCTGCAGGGATTTTTCGTATTCAGGCCAGGTAGCATTGACTCGTTTGTCCAATCCACCGAAATGCAGCAACAGAGGGGATTTGATATTTCCACGGATTTCATCGGCAGCCGGTGTGCCGTAAAAGGGTACGCCCGCATCCAGTTTATCCGGAATCGATGCGGCCAGCATATTGACGATATAGCCCCCGAAACAAAACCCCACTGCACCCAATTTGCCGCTGCTCAATTCATGGTCCTTTATAAATTCGGCGGCGGCAATAAAGTCTTCTTCCAGTTTCGATCGGTCCATACTTTTTTGCATGGTGCGGCCATCATCGTCGTTACCCGGATATCCACCCAGAGGGTACAGGCCATCGGGAGCGAATGCGATAAAGCCCTTTATTGCCAAACGTCTGGCAACATCCTTGATATACGGATTCAGGCCCCGATTCTCATGAACAACCAGTACAACCGGTGCTTTGCCCGATAACTCCCGCGGTGTGACCAGATAACCCTGGCATTCTCCGTGACCTTTCGGCGATGAAAATTTACTGAAGGATGCTTTGATGGCAGCGTCATTAAAGGACACTTGTTCCGCCCGGGCATAATCAGGCATGAGCGAAGCAGTCAGCACACTCATGCTGAAACCAAGCGCGGCAAGCCCGGAAAGACGTGACATAAAAGTGCGCCGATCGATGATGCCGTGTGCGTATTCGTCATACCAGTCAAATGCTTCCTGAGGAATAGGGCGAAATTGAGTGGATGATTCACTTTGTTCGGTTTGAATTTTCATACTGATTCTCCTCGCTTCATCTTCTTAAGTTACAGATAGAGTCCAATACTATTTGTTTTCTTCCAGCGCCTCGGGTTCAATCAATTCTATACGCCCACGGTGCAAACGTATCCAGCCCAGTTGTTCAAACTCCTTTAACCGTCGACTGATCACTTCCCGGGTACTGCCGAGTTCCGCGGCCAATTCCCGGTGTGTCATGCTGACGGAACGATTCCGGTCAGCCTGTTGTAGGAGTCGGTGACTCAGTCTGACGTCCAGGGTTTCGAAAGCCAGTTCCTGTACCAGGGTGAAAAATTCCGCCATGCGAGTGCTGTAGTTTTTAAATACAAAACGCCGCATTTCGGCGGAGTTTTCCATGCAGCGGCTGAATGTTGACGCGGGCAGGGCGAGGGCGTCGACCTCGGTTTCAGCCAGTGCGCTGACGGTGTAGTTTTCATCCGCCAGCAGGCAAGCCGTGGTTAGAAGGCAGGATTCATGATCTTGCACGCGGTAGAGAACGATCTCGCGGCCGGATTCTGAGATCTGCAATACTTTTACGGATCCGGTGATCACAATGAGAAAACGCTTACAAGGATCACCGGGGTTGAAGATCCGCGTGCTCTTGCTGATCTTCAGCCGTTGCGCGTCGGCGAAGACTTCTCCGGCGGTGACTTCATCCAAGCCGGGAATCAGATACCCATGGTCTCGATAGGATAAAGATAATTCTCCTGGTTGCTTGCTCGACACGCGGGCGGCTCCGACTCATGATACCGATGTATTTATTCTATCTTAATCGCCCGCCGATTCTAGTAAAAACGGGAAACCCCGGCTTGATCGCTTGCACGGCAAGCTCCTACGGAGGTGGAAATCTCCAGGGTGGTGCCGTAGGAGCGGTTCATCTCGAAAGCCCCCGGCATTGCGGGGGCTTGTTGCTGTAGCGAACCTATCAGGCTTTTAGCGCTTTGGCGTGGTACGCCAGGTGCTCACCGATAAAAGTGCCGATAAAGTGATAGCTGTGGTCATAACCGTCCTGCATGCGCAGGGTTAAATCAATATCGTGTTGTTCACAGGCTGCGATCAAATCCTGCGGATACAATTGATCGGCAAGAAATTCATCGTCAGTCCCCTGGTCGATGAATAGAGGGCCTGGATTGGCTCCGCCATTAATTAATTCCGTGGCGTCGTAGGCCTTCCAGTCCTCCCGATCCTTGCCCAGGTAGGCACTGAAACAGCCCTCGCCCCAGCCACATACCGTTGGATGGCATATGGGTGCGAATGCCGAAACCGATCGGTACATGCCCGGATTTTTCAGCGCGCAGATCAAAGCGCCATGACCTCCCATGGAGTGACCGGTAATCGAACGGGCTCCGGCAACCAACGGCAATTCAGACTCCACCAGGCGGGGTAGTTCCTTGGTTACATAGTCGTACATATGGTAGTGCCGCGCCCATTCGCCGTTGGTGGCATTCACATAAAAGCCTGCTCCCTTACCGAGATCGTAGCGCTCTTCTTCGTCGGGCACATCGTCTCCGCGCGGACTGGTATCCGGCATCACCAAAGCGATACCAAGCTCCGCCGCATAGCGTTGTGCCCCGGCTTTGGTACGTACATTGTCGTCGGTGCAGGTGAGCCCCGACAAATAATACACAGATGGCACTGAGTGAGTCTCGGCCTCGGGAGGCAGGTAAACTGAAAAAGTCATTTCGCATCGGCATGTGCTTGAATCGTGTGTGTAGCGATTCAGCCGGCCACCGAATTCCTTGATGGATTCTATTCGATTCATATCATTGGCAACTCGCTAAAAAACTATTACTGAGCGGATGCTTTCACCGCTGTGCATCAAATCAAAAGCTCGGTTGATATCCTCCAGACCCATGGAATGGGTCACCATTTTGTCCAGCTCGATTTCACCGCTCATGTATTGCTCAACATATCCGGGCAACTGCGTTCGGCCTTTCACTCCGCCGAATGCAGTACCTTTCCAGGTGCGGCCGGTGACGAGTTGAAACGGCCGGGTTGAGATTTCCTGGCCGGCTCCCGCGACACCAATGATGGTCGATACGCCCCAACCCATATGACAGCACTCCAGCGCTTCACGCATAACATTGACATTACCGATGCACTCAAAGGAATAATCAACCCCGCCGTCGGTCAAATCGACAATCGCCTCGGTTACAGTGCCGCTCAGATCTTTGGGGTTGACGCAATCCGTGGCCCCAAGCGCTTTCGCCATCTCGAATTTATCCGGATTGATATCGACGCATATGATGCGCGACGCCCTGGCCATGACCGCGCCTTGAACAACCGAAAGACCGATTCCCCCGAGTCCGAATACCGCAACCGTAGAACCGGGTTCAACCTTTGCCGTATTTCGCACAGCACCTATTCCCGTGGTAATACCGCAACCGAGCAGGCAGACCTTGTCCAACGGGGCGGCGGGGTTAATTTTTGCCAAAGCGATTTCCGGTACAACGGTATATTCGGAAAAGGTTGAGCATCCCATATAGTGAAAAATTTCTTTCCCGTTTATGGAGAAGCGTCGTGTGTGATCCGGCATATAACCGGTCCAGACGGTGGCAGCGATGGATTGGCAGAGATTGGTTTTACTTGATTGGCAATATTCGCATTCACCGCATTCCGGAATGTAGAGTGGAATGACGTGATCGCCAGGTTTCAGGTCTTTTACCCCGGGACCGCATTCAACCACTTCGCATCCTCCTTCATGGCCCAGGATGCAGGGGAATGCGCCTTCCGGATCATCTCCCGACAGGGTAAACGCATCGGTATGGCATACCCCTGATGCAACGACCTTAAGGAGAACCTCTCCTTCTTTGGGGCCCTCGACATCGACCATTTCGATCGAAAGCGGCTGTTTTGGCTCCCAGGCTACGGCTGCGCGAGCTTTCATGGTAATTCCTCCTCATTGGGTTTTTCTTATTTAGAACTGCGAGTAAATCGATGGAATAGGCTAAGAGCTTCACAATAGAATGAATGTTCATTTCTGTCAATATTTCGGTTAGACTCGGAATCATGCCCTATCTGTTGAAAACCATACCGGACCCGGAATCGCTGGATTGCAGAATCCTCACCGCTGCGCTTGAGCTGTTTGTCGACCGCGGTTTTCACAATGTCTCCGTCCACGATATTCAGAAGAGAGCCGGTGTCAGCATCGGATCGATCTACAATTATTTCGGCGGGAAAGAAGGCATCGCAAAATCGCTCTACGACCATTTATTGATCGAAATGAATCAAGTGATCGATACGGTCGTGCGGGAAAATACAGGTATGGTCAACCAATGCAATGCAATGGTCCGTAAATTGTTTGAGTTTACCGAAACGCACGGCTATATCATCGCATTCGTTCTGGATGCAAAACATACGGAGTTTCTTAGCGACACGACGCCGATATACAGCTCTGCTCCTTTCAACCGCTTATTAAAAGTCATAACAAAAGGAATAGAACGGGGGGAAATCGAGGCTATAGATCCGGTCGTGGCATCCACCCTGATATTCGGCAGCGCTATCCGGCTGATCAATCTTCGGCTTGAAGGATCGGTTAAAAAACCGTTGATGAACTATTTCGATGAATTGATGGGGCCGGTCTGGCTGGGACTGGGTGCGGACAGCACTATCGTCTTGACATCGGCTGTTGGAACCTGAAATCGGTTTTCCAAGCCCGTTCCATTTGTAATATCATAAACATGAATAATAATGTCCGATAAGGTCGACTAAGCTGTGGATGCAATATTACTTTCCATTCATCCCAATGATCCACTTTGGATTGCCATAGAATTTGTCTTTGGCCTGCTACTGAAGATGGTGAGCCTGCCGCCGTTGATTGGATTTCTGTTGGCAGGTTTCCTGTTGCACGCCCTTGGTGCCGAAAGTGACGAATTTTTAAGCACCATAGCTGACATGGGTATTACGATACTGTTGTTTTCTATTGGCCTGAAGCTAAGGCCTCAGGCATTGGCCAGGGTGGAAGTCTGGGGTGTTGCCAGTATCCATATGGTGTTAGTGACACTGATGTTTACCGCAATCGTAGTGCTGTTCACTCAATTTGGTTTACCGCTATTCGTCGATCTGGACTTAACAACATCCCTATTGATCGGTTTTGTATTGTCGTTTTCCAGTACCGTATTCGCAATCAAGATACTGGATGAATTAGGTGCAATGAGTTCTAAACACGGTCAAGTGGCGATTGGCGTATTGGTTATTCAGGATATTGCCGCTGTCCTGTTTCTGGCGATTTCGATCGGTAAGATTCCATCTTTATGGGCTGTTTCGCTGTTGTTGCTGTTGCCGCTACGGCCGCTTTTGAATAAGGCGCTGGAAAAGACCGGGCACGGTGAGTTACTTGTCCTTTTCGGAATTGTACTGGCTCTGGGTGGCGCAGACATCTTCGAACTGGTAGGCATGAAGGGTGATGTCGGTGCTTTGGTCTTCGGTATGTTGATGGCCGGTCACAGCAAGGCCAACGAACTGGCCAAGGCTCTGCTCAGTTTCAAGGATTTGTTCTTGGTTGGTTTTTTCCTGAGTATCGGTATGACAGCACTGCCGGGCTGGGACGAATTCTTGGTAGCATTGCTCTTTATCGCTTTGTTGCCACTAAAAGTGGCGATATATTTCGGCCTGTTCAGCGCCTCTCACCTGCGTGCCAGTACGTCCTGGCGCACTTCTCTGAATCTGGCCAATTATAGTGAATTCGGCCTTATCGTAGGCGCGTTGGCGGCGTCATCAGGTTGGCTGCCAAAGGAATGGCTTGCAGTTTTTGCAATCGCCCTGTCGCTCTCCTTCATTCTATCCGCACCATTGATCAATGTGCGCGATCTTCTCTATCAAAACTGGCGTGACCGGTTGAAAGTTTTTGAACGTGATGAACGTTTGTCGGAAGAAAGGGATCTGGTTTTTTCTGATATCAGAATCGTGATTTTCGGTATGGGACGAATGGGAACCGCCGCCTATACAGCGATCGAAAATGACTATCCCGGTCAAATGGCAGGTGTTGAAATTGATCCCGAAAAAACGAAAAAACAGCAGATTCTTGGCCGTCATGTGGTTCGCGGTGATGTGACCAATCCGGATTTCTGGACCCGGGCCAGCGGTTTACTTGATGATCTGGAATGGGTGATGCTGACCTTACCTTCCCACACCGCTAACCTCGCAGCCGCAAAACGGTTGCAGCAAATGGGCTACAAGGGCAGGATTGCCGCCACTTCCAAATTTACAGACGAAGAGCAGGCGCTGAAAAACATCGGAGTTGACCTTGCTTTCAATATTTACACAGAAGCAGGATTAGGTTTTGCCGGCGGCTTGAAGAAAATGCTCGATTAATGTCCACAATAACGTTCAGATCCAGCGTCATATAGACATCTGTATCTCCTCGCCTTAAATAATCTTTCAAAATCGATATTCGACCTTCTGTTATAGGGAAACAGCTGTATTAATTATATTGACATGAAAATATTTAAATAAAGTGATCAAGCACTAAATACCCGGTATTTACTGGAAATAAGCCGAATCGCCATGTAGGAATAATACTACAATCCTCTCACTAAATCAGGTATGAATATTGATAGTATTTTTCCCTAGACCGGTTGTAGTCATCAATCTCGAAGGTGGCTAATAATACAACCTAGGTAGCATAAATATCCAATTCATCTTATTCGGATACAAGGAGCAGACGGATGTATCTCGTGAAAAATTTCCACTTGTTAAGAAAGACGGCTGACGCTTTTTTGGGCGGCCTGATATTTTTATCTCTTTTTTCGGGAAATACACTGGCAAATGATTTTGCCAGTGCTTTTAATCACTACAATGGCTTTTCCAATGCACCGAATTCACCCGCTGCCGAGAGTTTCTCAGCATTGTCAGATAATGGGTATATTTCCGCCTGGGGGGAATTTGCGACTATAAATTCGGCACCGCAAGGCGGCGGGTATACGGCTGTTTATACAACTCGTAACGCGTACGCCGCGCTCACGAGTGATGGTCATATTGCTGTTTGGGGTGATAGTTCCAGTGGTGGAGCAGGGGGGCCGCAAGAAGGCGGGTTCGTTGATATTTACTCCAATGCAGGTGCATTTGCCGCTCTTAGCAATGACGGATCCATTTTCGCGTGGGGTGTTGCCGATATGGGTGGTGCAGGTGAGCCCACAGACAACGGTTATATAAAAATAGCGGCTACGAGCAAGGCTTGGCGATATCCGGAAAAAGCAGCTTTCGCCGCACTCAAAAAGGACGGTTCTATAACCGTCTGGGGGCACTCGCAGGCAGGCGGCGTCGGTGCCCCCGATGAGGCCGGCTACAGTGATCTTTTTTCGACTGGGTACGCTTTCGCCGCCTTGAAGAACGACGGGACTCTACATGTTTGGGGAGATGCTAAATACGGTGGCACGCTAAACCACCCCGAATATGGGCTGAGCAATGCAAATGAATCCGATCAGTTTATCGAGGTGTTTTCCAATAACTACGCTTTTGCCGCATTGAAAGCCGACGGTTCAATTGCAACCTGGGGTTCTCCGGACTCTGGTGGAGTTGGAGGTCCCACGGATGCAGGATATAAACGAATTTACGCGTCAAGTTCAGCTTTTGCCGCCATTAAAGAAGACGGATCCATCAGTACCTGGGGTGTGGCTTCATCCGGCGGTTCGGGTGGACCGACGGGCAGTGGATATACACAACTATTTGCGGGCCGTATCAGTTTCGCAGCACTGGATTCTGATGGCAGTATTTTCGCTTGGGGAAGTTCTGAATACGGCGGAAGCGGGGCTCCCACGGACAATGGCTATGTCAGAGTATTTGCCAGTGGCAATGGCTTTGCGGCGATAAAACCCGATGGGTCCATTGCTTCCTGGGGGTTTACCTGGCCTGGATATGGTGAGCCGCCCACAGATAGTGGATATAGCTATATTTATTCCAATCAGGATGCATTTGCGGCCATCAAAACGGACGGCACTGTAAGTACGTGGGGCAGTTATTACAATGGCGGTACCACCGGTCCGAGTGGTAGCGGATACATCAGCATTAACAATCCACCACCCGTGGATACGGACAAGGACGGCTTACCCGACGATATAGATTCAGACGATGATAATGACGGCACGGATGATGACAATGATGCTTTCCCACTGGATTCGACTGAGCAGTTCGATACGGACCAAGACGGTGTTGGCGACAACTCAGATGTTTTTCCGACCGATGCTGCTGAATGGGCAGATAAAGATAAAGACGGAATTGGCAACAACGCTGATCAGGACGACGACAATGACGGAGTTTCAGATACCGAAGATGCTTTCCCGCTGAACCCTGATGAAGATACAGATACGGATGGCGACAGTATTGGCGACAATGCCGATACCGACGATGATAACGACAATGTTGCGGATACCGAAGATGTATTTCCAAAAGATCCCAACGAGTATATCGACTCGGATAATGACAACATCGGAGATAATGCCGATACAGATGATGATAACGACGGAGTTTCAGATACCGAAGACGCCTTTCCGCTAAATCCTGATGAAGACACTGATACGGATAAAGACGGTATTGGAAATAATGCCGACACTGATGACGATAACGACAACATTCCGGATACCGAAGATGCCTTTCCGACAGATCCCGACGAAGTTACCGACTCGGACGGGGATGGAATCGGCGACAACGCCGATACGGATGATGACAATGACAATATCCCCGACACTGACGATGCTTTTCCACTGGACTTTAATGAAAGCACGGATACGGACGGTGACGGCATAGGAAACAATGCTGATACCGATGATGACGGGGATAGTGTTCCGGATACCGAAGATGCCTTTCCGACAGATCCCGACGAAGTTATCGACTCGGACGGGGACGGAATCGGCGACAACGCCGATATTGACGATGACAATGACAATGTCCCGGATACTGAAGACAGATTTCCCCGGAATGCCGATGAGAATACTGATTCTGACAATGACGGCATAGGAAACAATGCCGATGCCGATGACGACAATGACAATGTCCCGGATACCGAAGACGTCTTTCCGACAGATCCCGACGAAGTTACCGACTCGGATGGGGACGGAATCGGCGACAACGCAGATATCGATGATGACAATGACAATGTCCCGGATACTGAGGACGCTTTTCCAACTGATCCAAATGAAAGCGCCGATTCAGATCAGGATAAGATCGGAGACAATGCCGATACGGATGACGATAATGACGATGTTTCGGATAGCGAAGATGCCTTCCCGCTGGATCCTGATGAAGATACGGATACGGATGGCGACGGAATCGGAAACAATGCCGATACGGATGATGATAACGACGGGGTTTTGGATGATGCAGACGATTATCCGCTGGATCCCGACAGGACGTCGGCTGATTCCGGTGAACCGGGCCTGCAAAGTGCCGGATCGAATGCCGGAATCAGCGGAGGTTGTACACTGCAACCCGACAGCACCGCCAATGATCCGCTACTTCCTGTATTGCTGGCATTTTCAATGCTGATGATAAAAATGCGTGGCCGACGACCGGTGAGTGCCGCAAATAATCTATACCGCCCCGGATCCGCCGGGAAGACACTGTCGATTTAACGGATCCGGCCACGGGCGAGTTTATTGAACGCTATAGGATGCGTTCAATAGGCGCCGTCGAAGTTGGGCGGTTGCCGGCAAATTATAACGCCGGGTTATGGCTGGATCGGATAGATTGTCAGGGATAAATCCGGAAAGTTTCTATTATGTTCTTCAACCGTTGCTTTGTCGCTGATCACCGCGATATTTGCCGATGCAGGATTCAGCCAGATTTTGGCTACGCGCTTCAGATCATCCAGAGTAACCGCCATGACTTGCCGGCGGAATTTTCGGCGCTGTTGCGGATCGCGACCATGAAGCTGCGCAAACCAACTGCCGATAGCTTCACCCGCGGGAGAATAGGGCCGGTCGATATCGCTGATAACGCCTAAGATGGCTTCCTCCAATTGACGGGGCTCGTGCGGGTGATTGTGCAGCCAGTCCACGGAGCGATCAAAATCCAATAGTGTCTCCGCAAGGCGAGGGTCACGGTAGGAGTAAAAACGGAAACTACCCGTATCGGCCGCGTAACCCGCGCCGCCGCCGTAGGCGCCGCCCTGCTCACGGATACTGCGGTGAAGAAACCCGTTGCGTAGAAAATGCCCCAGTACCGTCAGGCTGGCGGCATCTTCATGTCCGGAGGGAACGGTTGAATAAGATTTGGCGCAAAAGTTAACCTGAGTGCTGGTGGTCCATGCTTGTTGTACAGTCTGCGGATTGAATTCTACAGTGAACAGGGAGTCGGCCGGAGAGGGAGATTCCTGCCAAACGGATTCCAAAGATGTTTTTACCGCGTCCAGATTATCCTGCTCATTAACCAACAGAAACTGACGCGGAGCTTTAATAACAATTGCCTGAATACGCTTGAATCTATCCGCCAGCTTCTTCAATTCGGTTCTGTCTTCAAGGGCTTTGTCCAGCGCGATAATGTTTCTGGTGCCTAAGAGTCCATCCCAACGATGGACGAGTTGCGCATAGGAGGAACTGCCGGAACTGGCAGCTTGCATAGCCAGCCTGTGTCCTGCCTGGGTAACGCTGGATTCCCGATGTGCGCGAATCTGTGCGATAAGTTCTCTCAATCGCTCCAATTCATCAAAGCGTGCCGAGCTGAAGGTGTCCCGCAGTAATTCGGAAAATGCCCGCTGATTTCGAAACAGGGCCTTGCCTGCAATAACAAGATATGCGTTTATGCCTTGTAAATCATCTATGGGCGAGCGTACCGAAAGCCGAGCCTGTAAGCCTCCTGTTAAGGCGGCCTGTTGTTTTTGAATATCTAAATAGCTATGACCCTTGATGCCGACTTCGTTAAGGCAATCGCAAAACAGGGGCAAATCGTCAATCAGTTCGTCCTCAATCTCTGGGATACGAATCACCAATTGCTGATACACCAGTCCATTGGTACCGGCTGGATAAAAGTGGGTCTTACAGTCATTGATCTCCAAAGATTCCGCTTCCGGAATACTGATGTCTTCAGGAGCATCCTCTATGGACACGCTGGGCAGAAGCTCCGGATTATCCTGACTCTCCTGCCGGGCACGCAGTTTCTCTGTCATCGTTATAATCTTCTGTGCTTCATCGTCGCTCAGCGATCGTTTGACGGATGCGAGAAAACCGGCTTCTTGTTGAGTCTGCTGTTCGATCAGTGTCGAATCCGGGTTGGCGGTCATGAGTACCCGATGTTGGTTTTCCAATAAAAGATTGCGCGCCAGCGCGGGAATATAACCGGGATCTTGTATCTTGTTTCTCAATCTTTCCAATACGGGGTCTATATCCAATACGGCAAAGGGATCGGCACCGTGCAGTGCGGGCGAGAGGGCTTTAACCATCAGTTGCAGACCATAGGGAAAGTGTCCGCCTCCGGGCTCGCGCTGGCTGAGTTCGATTTGATGCAGAATCGCTTCCAATTGAGTTTCCGGTACACCCTCCGAGGCGATCTTTTCAATGACCGACAATATCATCGACTCGATTTGCGGGGCGTCCTCGGCTTTGCAACCTTCAAGTCCGCAGACGAAAACGGATTCCGCCATGGAATTTTCAAATCCGCAGAGTTCAGACGGGGCGGTACCCCATTCACTGGTTTCCAGCGCCAGGCGCAATGGTGATGCGCTATTGTCCAATAAAGCACTGGCCAACATTTGTGCATCCATGGTGGCGTCCAGATTCTTAACACTGCCAAGCAGCCAGGCCAGTACCACTTGAGATTTCCCCGTGTCGTCATTCGTCTCTGCCTGGGCGAATCGCGTACTGATCGTCAGCGGCTGTGTATACCTTTGTTCTTCCGGGATCGATAGATCTATATCCAGTTTTTCAAATTTATCCAGAACTAATTCTTCAAATCGCTCTTGGTGGCGACTGACCGGAAAATTACCGTAGGTAAAAAAAGTTGCATTCGATGGATGATAATGACGGGCGTGAAAATCCAGTAGTTGCTGATGGGTCAGCTTGGTGATTTCACTGGGTTCGCCACCGCTGTTGTAATGATAGGTATTGGTCGGAAACAGTGCCGACTGCAAATCCTGCCAGATGCGTTGAACAGGGGAACTCATCGCGCCCTTCATTTCGTTAAATACTATGCCCTTGTAGAGCAGATCGCTATCGGGATTATCCGCGTCTTCGAACTCAAGCCTGTGTCCTTCCTGTAAAAAGTCAAGCTCGTTTAAGTTCGGAAAAAAAGTAGCATCGAGATAGACTTGCAATAAATTATCGAAATCCTTAGCCGATTGTGTGGCGAACGGATATGCGGTCCAGTCGCTGGCCGTAAATGCATTCATAAACGTACTCAGGGACCGGCGGGTCATCATAAAGAAGGGATCACGTACGGGAAACTTCCGGCTGCCGCACAGGCTGGTGTGCTCTAAGATATGGGCGACTCCGGTGGAATCCTCCGGCACAGTGCGAAAGGCGACTAAAAATGCATTGTTGCTGTCGTCGCTGCCGAGATGAAAATGCCGGGCTGCGGTAGTTCGATGACGGTATTGTTCAACATTGATGCGCAGTGAGCTGATTTGCTGTTGGCGGATAAGTTCGAATGTTGGATTATTCATGCTGTTCCATAGTATGTTAATGCGATGATTGACCTGGCGCACGTCTGCCTTGCCAGGCGCTTATTGTACCTGTTACGGCCGGGCTTTAAAGACACATCAGGCAAATATAAGTTCGAAATCCGGTATTTAAACCGCGCAAAAGCCGAACATTACCTTGGGGAGAACAGATGATTGATTTTCGCAGTGACACCGTAACGGCTCCGGATGCAGGGATGCTCAAAGCCATGGCCGAGGCCGAAGTGGGTGATGATGTTTACGGAGAAGACCCTACGGTTAATAAGCTTGAATCTTTGGCGGCGGCTGTTAGCGGTAAACAAAGCGCATTGTTTTTACCCAGTGGCACGCAGAGTAATTTAGTGGCACTGATGTCGCATTGTGAGCGAGGCGACGAATATATTGTCGGTCAGACAGCGCATACCTATAAATATGAAGGCGGAGGAGCGGCGGTACTGGGCAGCATACAGCCGCAGCCGATTGAATTTGAAACCAACGGTACCCTGGATCTGGATAAAGTCCGGGAAAAAATCAAAGCCGACGATGTACATTTTGCAAAAACACGCCTGCTGGCGTTGGAAAACACGGTCGGCGGTATGGTCATCAGCAATCAGTATATCGCCGAAGCTCATCGACTTATCCGGGAGCACGGCTTGAAGTTTCACCTGGACGGTGCACGGCTTGCTAACGCCGCGGTAGCCCAGGGACTGGCACCGGCGGAAATTGCCCGTTATTTTGACTCTGTATCAATGTGCCTGTCCAAAGGGCTTGGAGCGCCGGCCGGATCCGTGCTGTGCGGCTCCGAACAATTAATCCACAAAGCCAGACGATGGCGCAAGATGCTCGGCGGGGGTATGCGACAGGCAGGTTTTCTGGCGGCTGCAGGTATATATGCTTTGGAAAACAATATTGACCGATTGGCCGAGGATCATGCCAATGCCGCAAGACTGGCCGAAGGTATATCGGATCTTGAGCAGATCAGCATTCGTAACGGTGCCGCGCAAACGAATATGCTATTCGTTTCAATGGATAAAGGTACGCAACAAAAGCTGATACCCTATATGTTGGATAAAGGTATTAAACTCACAGCGGGAAGTCCCATGCGGATTGTCACCCATAAGAACATAAGCTCGGAGGATGTGGATTTTACCGTCGAGCAGTTCAGAAAGTTTTTATCCTGAAAGATCGTTAGTGTGGTCGGAGTTCTATAATGGCACAACTGATTACAGTCTATTGGCGTGATATTCCGGCACAGGTAATCGCGAAGAAAGGCCGCAAAACCTCAAAAATATTGCTTTCAAACCGATTTCAGGAGGGAATAGACAGGGCCGCCATGCGGGCAGGTAAGGGAAGCAGCGACGCTTATCTTGCGGACTGGCGTCGGGAGTCCGTCACCTGCGACAGCGAAAATCTGCTTGAAGCGGCAAAGATACTGGCCGATTCCCTGGAGTCCTCCTTTAGCGATGAAGCGCTTGAGAAGCTGGTCAAGGCCAAGGGAGTTCGTGAACCGCCGGATTCAGGCTCGCCATCCTCCTGAAATGCTGTTTTAACGGACTTGGCGGCAATCTCTGACTCTGCCGCGGCCTCTACCGATCCCGAATATTCCAAGGATCAACAGTCCTATCAAAAACATTGGCGAGACGGTTCCGTTTCCGCCGCCTCCACCGGACGATTGACCCTGTGGATTGGTTCCGGTTAAAGATACGCTGATGCTGTCCGGGTTACCGGTGCTGTTGATGATCAGATTGCCCTCGTTGTTTTTTTCACTACCCGCGGTAAAGGTAACCGTAATGTCCATCGATTCGCCACGAGGCAGTCTGCCGTTAATACCATTGTGTTTAAATCTGTCACTGGTCGTCGTGATGCTGTTGATATCGACATCGCTGTTGCCTTTATTGCTCAGTGTCAGAGCAAGGTTTTTGCTGCTGCCTTCACTGACCGAGCCGAAATCGAGTGTATTGCGGTTGACTTGCAGATCCCTATTGACAACTCTGACGCCGGTTCTGTGCATAATGGGTAATACGGAATTATTGGGGTTGACTTCCATCGCCGTGTCCGCTCCTTTCCAGTCAGATTCCTCAGACACTGCAACTCTGGCAGTAACGTACTGGCCTCTGTTGAAGTCCGGAAAGGAGAAGGACGCATAGTCATCGTCTCCCCAGAAACTGGGGGAAGTAAAAAGCTCTTGCGATGAAGGGGCCAGCAATGCAACAGGTGCCAGAGCCTGGTTTTCAAAATGATAGGTATAAGCCCCGGATTCAAACATCTCTGTTTCGGTATTGAAAGCGACCACGTCCATTATGGATACAAAATTATTGTTGCTCGCAAATCTCGGATAGCCAAGGCTGATCAGCGGCGACTGTGACGGAAAGGGAAAATCAAACTTGCCCTGTTTGGCCAAATCCAGTGTCCCGACGCTCCAGTAATTGTATCCGGTACTTGGGTCATCCTGGCAATCGTCCTCCGGCAAAGGAGTGCATAACAAAACATCAAAGATTATTTTTTCACCCGTATAATCAAAGCTGAGCGAATCTGCATACCGGACACTTGTTGCGGACGCGGTTTGCTCCTGCTGAAAGTTGGGCAATATGATTTTATAGTCGGTTGTGGTGGAATTCTGCGTATCCACAACGTGGATGGAATCGTCGACGGCAAAAATCGTTGAATACGCAATATAACGTCCGTCCGGCGAAACCGCTGCGGTGCGAATGGTGCCGGTATCGCTTACCGCGATATTTTGCGCATTCGATCCGGGTTGTATTACGTGTAGGTTGAAATCAGTGCCGACATAGGTAATAAACGTTCCATCCGTGTTGGTAAAAACCGAAGGAGCCGTGGGCGAGGCGTTGACCGAATTCAGGGGCCCGATATCGGCACTTTCCTGATATCCGGCAAAAGGATTTTGCAGGGTTTGCCGGTATACATGGAAGGCATTAAAGTTGTTATTGATCGGGCGCAGATACGCCAGCAGATCGTCACCCGCCACCGGATCGGTTACCGTCGGCCTGGAACTGCCGGTTTCACCGGTATTGTCGCCCGTTACCTCGACACTATCCCAGGCATTGCTGACCGCCTGTCGCTCGGTCGAATTGGCGCCGAATAAATCCGTAGCGGATTGCTCCAGGGCCTCGCGTGCATCGATAAAGGTCGAAGAAGAGGTTAGATAGGTGGTCAGGGCTCTATAGTATATACGCCCTGCATCCGGTCTCCCTATGTCGCTGGCGGTCAGATAGAAGGCTTTATTGGGAATTCCGCTGTTGATATGCACACCGCCGTAGTCGCCTTGCTCCGTATTGGGCAGGTTCTGATAGTCGCTGTAGCGGTCAGGCTGAAAGGATAGGCCGGAGTTAGGGTTTTGCAGGCTTCGGGTATAGCCGGGTTGCGCAATCGTGCAATCTTCTCCCAGCAACCAGTCATCGTCATCTATCAGAATCGCAAAGACATCAGCGAAGGATTCATTCAAGGCGCCGCTTTGGTTTTCGTAGATCAGATTTGCCGTATGTTGTATTACACCATGAGTCATTTCATGTGCAGCGACATCCAGACAGGAAGCCAGTTGGCCAAGCACTTTTCCGTCACCATCACCGTATACCATAAACTGGCCGTTCCAAAAGGCGTTGGCCACGTTGCGTCCGAAATGAACAATGGACTGCAGATTCATTCCGTTGTTATCGAGACTGTTGCGGTTATGTGTGCCCAGATAATAGTCAAAAATGGTTTTTGCATTGTCGATCACACTGACTGCGGCCCGGTCCCAGCCGCCGTTTGCTCTGTCGTTGGTGACGAAAAACAACTCGCTCTCTCCATTGCGTGCATCCAGGACGATCGTGTCACCCCTGCTGTTCAGTCCTCGATTGACGGGATCATAGTCTGCTGTGACATCGTTGATCGGAAAGGTGGGGTCGAGCATAAAAAAAACATTATCCTGAAACCAGCTGTTAAAATTGATCTGTCTGCCGAACAGGTCCGTGCCTCTTGCGGCTTCGACCGAGCCTTTGTGGATGTTGTTAATCCGGTGGATAACTTCACCGCTGACCGCATCCACGAAATAATAGAACCACTGATACAATGAGGGGCGGGCATCGACTTTCCAGGCAAGTACCGGATCCGTCTGATCGTCCGTATAGAAGACCAGTTCCGCAGTTGCATCGATTAGCTGCTGAACCCTGAGATCAGCGCGGCTGGCCTCGATCGCGTCGGTTTCGTTTATTCCCGGCTGAGCGTTCAGGTGTTGTCCGTCCGGCAGATAGTGGCCGTTGAGTTGATAAACTTCACCGCTGCTATCCAAATGGACTATAACTTCCTTTCCCCAAAGCCGAATACCGTCGATCGTTTGCTCGAACTTCAGATGCCGTTGATTAAGCGAGTCCAGATGCTGGTCAGCCAAAGTCAGACTGTCTTCGGGAGATTGTAATTTCAGCAATATTTTATTGGTGTGCAAAAACCGCCGCGCCTTTCCCAAGGCACTGATCGGCCCAAGATACATCGGCTTGCCCTTTACCATCGACGTTCCCGGCCGGAGCAGGGACAGGGTGCCATGTTTGCTGAATCTGGCTTTTACGCCGCCGGGTGTCTGTTGCACAAGTGCGCTTAAAGCGGATTGCTGTTGCTGCGTAATCGTGATTCCAGCCGTTTTTGCTTGTTGAAATCCGGCTGTGTTAATACCCGCCATAAGTTGTTGGTTGGTTTGGGCAATCAGCGAGTCACTCTTATCGATCGCGGTTATTTTTTTTAGCGTACGGAAGCTTCGCGTGTTTTCAACCGGAATCTGGGCTAAGAATGCAGCGCGTTGCGAAAAATCCATCCCGTCACCGAAAATCGGAGATCGTCCATCCTGGGCAACCACAATGGCGAGCGGTTGTAAAAGTAGAATGCTTACCAGCCATTTTAAAGAGAAGTCAGTGAACTTTTTCATGGATTTACCCGTTTAATACCTTATTGGTCCGGGGGTGTATGTTTTGAGGGCGAATGCTGTTCGACGCTTTTCATCCCGCTTTCCCGGAGGTGCAACATGGTTGTTAATTCAGCTTTTCGATAAGGACCAGTTACCTTCCAGAATTTTCAAAACTTCACCGGATTTAGCGTCGACCAACACAAATTTTCGGTTCAGGCCTTTCATCAGTACCACAGACCAGGCTAAAACGTGCCGGTCCTGGTTCGGATACACCACCAATTCTTCACCAGAGCTGGTCCAGCTTCCATCGCTTTGCAGTGCTTCGGATGCTTTTTGCGAAGCTTGAGCGGCTGTCAGCGCCGGAATAACCGTTAACTCTGGATCTATTGAAAGGATTTTTCCATCGACTCGGTAGACTTTTTGATCTTTATCGATGTGCATAATGGTTTCAGAATTCCATACCGGTATGCCCTTAAAAATCTGCCGGTATTTCAGATGTTCAAATCCCAGCTCATCGGTCTGAGCGGAAATTAAATCGAGCCCGGATAAGGGTGACTGTGGGTCCGCTGTTTGCTTTTGTTGCACGGCTTGATAAACCATTGCATCGGAAGACTGTTTCGATTCGATATTGGCATTGCTTTGTTTGTCGGATGTCATTTCGGTCGTCATCGGTTTGCAGGCTATGGTTAAACTTGTCAGCAAAATAGCGATCATGTATTTCGGAAAATGAGTGGCGCCCTGATTGAGGGCCCCGCAAAGTCGGGTATGGAGAGGCTTCCGGTTATTTCCGGCCTCCGAATTTGTCGGAATCACGGAAAAGGATTTGATGTGAATTTCTTTAGGCAGTGAAAAAAATTGTGTCATATTGCTTTAGTCCGTATAAAACCTTGCCTGCTTTGCCTTATCTCTGTGTATCAGACATGATCGCATTGCAGTAATTTTTATAGAAAATACATTAGTTTAATAATATAAGCTATTGATAAAAATATATATCAAATAATTTGACTCTCAATTGTTAGCCATTAAAACAAATAAGGCCGCAAAAAAAAATCTGACAAAAAGTGTTAGGGTGCGGCCCATGCCCGTCTGGTGTAAGTGCAATCCATACGCTTTTGAAGATTGTCACGGATTCAGATTTCGACAAGGTGATTCGGTAGTTCGTCCGGGTTCGAGTCTTGTGCCGGAAAATGTTGCCACAACTGCTGGCGGCAATGGTTTATCGCGGTCATAAATCCCTCATAGGTATGGCCTTGCTTTACCAGAGAAATAAACTCGTTCACCGTCTCTTGCCAGATATTGCCTTCTATTTTGTCATTGATCCCCTTATCGGCGATGATTTCGACATAGTGTTCCGCAACGGAAACAAAGATTAAGATACCGGTTCGGTTTTTCGTGGTGTGCAAACCCTGGAAGACAAACTGTTCCCGTGCCTTTAGCGAAGCCCTGTAGTGCTTGACCCGCCTGGGGATTAATCGCATTTTTACCCGATCGAGTTGGAATAAAAGGGCTGCGGATAAAAACACCAACACTTGCAGGTAATAGATCAATACCGAATCCACCGCTGCACCGCTGAGGTAGTTGAGTCCCGGCACAGATAAGGCGAGCAGAGCGGCCCACAGCGTCGGTATGTATAAATAGCTATCGCTGCTATGGGCGATCACTGTTACGATTTCACCGCTGGTGCCCGATTCGGCCTCGGCAATAGCGAGGCGGATTTTTGCTTTTTCCTGATCACTTAAAAACATAGCTCACCATCCGCCGGAAGCGCCTCCGCCACCGAAACCGCCTCCGCCGCCGCTGAATCCTCCACCGCCTCCAAAACCACCGCTTCCTCCATAGTATACCCCGCGCCCGCGGCGGCGTATTCTGCCCGATGGCCCTGAACCACCACCACCGGAACCGAATAATGTCACCAAGACAAAAACCGCTATTGCGGCGAGAATGCCTATCAGAATCGACTGAAATACCAAGGTTGCCATAATACCGGCTATGCTCGAAAAGGCTGCATTACCGGCTATGCCGTGGGATATATGGCGTTTCAGCAATTCGGATATTGCAACGATTGCCAGAAAAATCAACGGCAGGAAGCCACCGATATCACGGCTCCCATCGCGTCTGTCCTCCGGCCGCTGCGCCGAGTAGCTGCCTTGCAGCGCGGCGATCATGGCGTCTACGCCTCGGGAAATGCCCAGCGGATAATTCCCGGAACGAAAAGCGGGGAGTATCTCGCGGCGAATAATGCTGTGACTGACCGCATCGGTGAGATAAGCCTCAAGTCCGTATCCCACTTCTATACGTACTTTTCTATCCTCGGGGGCCACTATAAGCAAAGCGCCGTTGTCTTCACCTTCCTGACCTATACCCCACAAGCGACCGAGTTCCAGGCCGTATTCTGCAATATCGTAACCTTGCAGGCTTGGCACCGTTACTACCACAATCTGATGGGTCGATGCGGATTCGAGCGATTCCAGCCGGCTGCTCAAATGCGTTTTTTCCTGCGCGCTGAGCAAGCCGGCCTCATCAACCACACGCCCGCTCAGCTTGGGGAACTGAATGTCCGCTAAAATAAAACCGGGCAACACAAACAACAGAAGGACGACCGCGAGTGGCAGGCCCGACAGCCTGACTCCCGGCCCCGGGGCATGCTGCATCAGTTAAACTTAACCTGCGGGTTTTGTGTTTCTTCCTCGGGGACGGAAAAGGTTTCAGCGGGTTTAGCGGCTGGATATACCAATGCCCGCCACCAGCGGCCGGGTATAGTGCGCAATTCCGTGTTGTATGTCTGTACCGCTTTGATATAGTCCCGCCGCGCGACAGCGATCCGGTTTTCCGTTCCTTCCAGCTGAGATTGCAGGGTGAGAAAGTTCTCGTTGGATTTTAGCTCGGGATAGCGTTCAACGACCAGCATCAAGCGCGAAAGCGCACCGCTCAACGCATCCTGGTTTGCCTGAAAGGCCTGAAATGCTTCGGCGTTATTGAGCGTATCCGTGGAAACCTCCACCTGCGATGCATTGGCGCGGGCTTCTATCACTTCGGTCAGTACTTCTTTTTCCTGAGCCGCGAATCCTTTAACGGTTTCGATCAGATTGGGGATCAAATCCGAGCGGCGTTTATACTGGTTTTGAACTTCGCTCCAGCCTGCTTTTACCGCTTCGTCATAGCTGGGAATATTGTTGATGCCACAGCCGCTCAGCCAGCTTATGGCGATTGTCAGTACGACGATTTTTACCCATTGATTCGGCATACACAGATTCCTCTCGCGACTTGATGTCAGAGCCTGTTCAAGATCTCTGTGTCGTCGCGAGAATCCGCTGATTTGAGTCAGATTTTATTCTGATTTAAGGCGCATAGTGGTTCTACGCAACGAAAATCAGGAGGAAATCTGGCCAAACTCAGCGAATTCGCAGTAGGCACAGAGATTTTGAACAGGCTCTCAGAGGCCCGAATCATAGCAGACTGATTCAAAGGTTCCCTAATTTTCCAATCTTTCAATAACAAAACTGCCCACCGCCTTGAAGCTTTGAAAATGCACGCCGTTTTCAAAATCCGAATCCGCACGATCGGTAGTGAGCAAGGTGATGGGCAGATTCTGTGAACTGCTGTCAGCGTTGGCTGAGGTAAATCTGGGCCCGGTATCCGTGCCTGCATCGTAGAGTTCCAGATTGACTTCCGCACGTTCTATCCATTGCCCCTGATCGTCCATTAATGGAAATCCACGAACACCGACAAACCAATCGGGGCTGGGTGCGATCATGCTGACCATGGTCAAAAGCGGGTGGTTTTCGGTGCTGCTGAATTCAACGCTGGCTTGACCCACTCCATCCCCTATGCCGGATCCGACAATCGCGTCCCTGCTATGACCATCATCTCTCGCGGCTTCGATTTCATCCCTGAATTTCCCGGTTGCACCTGTTTCTGCCATAGATTCTATACCTTCGCTCGCGGCCTGTCCGTCGAGTTCCCAAAAGACCACCTGAGCATTATGAGCGCTTCCGATCAGTGGGGAAAAGTGTGGATTGGACGGATATTGCGTGGGAAAATCCGATGATGTCCAATTAGCGTTAAAGCTGACCCTGAAGCGTGCATTTTCGGGCGATGAACCGTTGCTTTCCGACCCATTGTCACCGTTGTTATTGCCATTGTCAGCGGCTGTGTCATTCTTATCACTGTCACTGCTGCAGGCGGCGAGTAAAACGGCTAGAACTAATACACTGATAAATTTCATTATTCACCTATGATTTCCAGATATTATTGCAGGTTCAAAATAACATGAATTCCGATAATCAGCTCTGACAAACCGAAAGGAAAAAAGTTTTATAAGCCCGCAAGTCACATTGTTCTCGGGCATGAATATTCCAATCTAAGGTATAAAAAGCATGACTCATTTTCAGCAAGGCATTGATCAACAACTTCCGCCACACGCACTTTATTTATTCTTTTCAATGCGAACCGAACCTGAGCTGAAACAGACGCTTAACGCATTAAAGAATGAGGTCGACGGCGCAACCATTGTCGCAGGCCTGGGCCAATCCCTGCTCTTGTATCTGGGGAAAAAGATCGATGGAATGCGTCAGTTTCCTCAAAGCTGTGGGGCCGGTTTTGATATTCCGTCGACACCTGCGTCGCTTTTTTGTTGGCTAAGAGGCGATGACCCCGGAGATTTGGCACACCAGCGCCGTCATCTTGTCCGTCTGCTGAAGCCGTCTTTTACCCTGGACAAGACTATCGATGCGTTTAAATATGAATCGGGTCTGGATCTTACCGGTTATGAAGACGGAACCGAAAATCCGGTTGGAGACGAGGCGAAAGAAGTTGCTTTTTTAAAAAACTCCGGACCTGGTTTGGATGGATCCAGCTTTGTGGCCATACAACAGTGGGTACATGATATGGAGCAATTCGAAACCTTCGATCAGTTAACCCGGGATCATATGATCGGCAGGCGTCAAAGCGATAACGAGGAACTTGATGAAGCCCCCGAATCCGCGCACGTAAAAAGAACCGCGCAGGAAAGCTTTAGCCCCGAAGCCTTTTTGTTGAGACGTTCCATGCCATGGACCCGTGATTTACACATGGGCCTTGTTTTCGTGGCATTTGCTACCTCTTTTGATCCCTTTGAAGCTCAATTGAACCGCATGACGGGTGCCGAGGACGGTATTGCCGATGCCTTGTTCCGTTTTACACGGCCGGTTTCGGGTGCTTATTACTGGTGCCCGCCCGTGATTGATGGCGGCCTGGACCTGTCGATGTTAGGTGTATGAATATCAGACCGAAAAACACCCGTAGGAGCGAGGCCTCCTCGCGAAGAGGTTTTCATCAATATCCGAATCGCCTGCAGGGCAGGCTCCGACGGAGGGATAGGGAGGGAGATAACAACAGCTGAAACTATTCTTCGGGAAATCGGTCCGATAAGGGTACTTGCCCAAGGTATGCCGAATACTAATGTCCACCGACATAACTTTCGAATAACAGGGAGAACTTCCATGCCAAAAATAAGCGCGTTTTTTTGTTTTATCATTGTCGTCTGCATTCAATCCGCGAGTGCCCAGGAAGTTAAACGGGCCATAGAAAAGGTTGCGGGTGATGTTTACCGGTTTCAGAATAATTTTCACTATTCCGTATTCGTGATCACGGGGGAGGGTGTAGTTGTTACGGACCCCATCAATTCGGAAGCGGCGGCATGGCTTAAGGGCGAGATTGGCAAACTGACCGACCAACCTATTTCCCATATCATTTACAGTCACAGCCATGGGGATCATGCGTCCGGCGGCAAGGCGTTCGGCGAGGTTGCCAATATCATTGCTCAGTCCAATGCGCCGGAGGCCATAGATGGAGTGGTGCCCACAGAACGGTTCGACGAGAACTATACCGTGAGTCTCGGCAGTAATACAATCGAACTAAGTTATTTAGGATCAGGCCATGGGACGGATCTGATCGCTATGGTGATCCGCCCTGAAAATGTCGGGTTTATCGTTGATGCGGCGTCGGTAAAACGTCTGCCGTACCGTGACTTCCCCGGCGCTAATGCCGAAGAAATCATTAATCAGGTACGAAAAATTGAATCCCTGGATTTCGAGATTTTTGTCGGCGGCCATGGTGTGATCGGTGTCAAGGAAGATGCGACCGCAGCGAGAATTTATATGGAAGAGTTACGCGATACTGTTCTCGAAGGCCTCAAATCCGGTAAATCAGTGGAAGAGATGGAACAGACCATCACCCTTGATAAATACAAGAGCTGGGGCGCGTATGATCAGTGGCGTACGCTGAATATTCAAGGTATGGCCCGTTCACTGATGGAAAACGGGGCAGTGACTCAATAGTTGCCTCTTTTTTTTGAATTAAAACCATCCGTGACGCCTGAAGTGCGAATCCGCAGGTTTGCATCTTACACTTCAGGCTCACTGGTTCTAACTTTTAGGGGTGGTCAGAGTACTAGAGCGACAGAAGGTCCATAAACTCGTTCAGGTGCGTCTGTTCCAGTGTCGACTGATCGGCGCATAAGGCTTTCAAACTCCGGCATTTTTTCTCATCCAGCCGGCTTGCAATATTGCTTTCGAATTTCGCGATTAGTACCGGGATACCTTCATCGCGGCGGCGTCTGTGTCCGATGGGATAATCGACGACAGTTTTATCGGTTTTAGTACCATCGCTAAAAAAGACTTGCACGGAATTGCCGATCGCACGTTTTTCGGAATCCAGGTAATCCCGGGTAAATTCAGGGTTTTCCTTTACGGCCATTTTATCCCTAAGCCCATCGATACGAGGGTCGGATGCTACGTCGTCTTCATAGTCCCGGGCCGTCAGATCTCCCTTGAGCAGTGCGACGGCGACCATGTACTGCAGGCAATGATCCCGGTCAGCCGGATTGTCGAGAGGGCCGACCTTGTCGATAATACGCACACCGGATTCCTGAGTTTCTATGACGATGTGTTCTATATCTTCCAGCCGGGACCGAATCTGCGGATGCAGTGCGACGGAGGCTTCGACCGCGGTCTGTGCGTGAAATTCCGCCGGGAAGGAGAGTTTGAATAATATGTTCTCCATAACATAGCTGCCGTATTGCTGGCCGAGTTTCAAGGATTCGCCCTTGAACAGTACGTCCTGAAATCCCCAGGTATTTGCAGTGATCGCGGAAGGATAACCCATTTCACCGCTGAGTGCGATCAATGCCAAACGTACCGCTCTTGCAGTGGCATCTCCTGCCGCCCAGCTTTTGCGCGAACCGGTGTTCGGCGCATGTCGGTAAGTTCTGAGCGACGACCCGTCCAGCCAGGCATGGGAAACGGCGCTCAGCACTTCTTGCTTTGTTCCTCCGAGTAGCCTGGTGACCACGGCAGTGGAGGCGATTCGCACCAGCATGACGTGATCGAGTCCGACCCGGTTAAAACTGTTCTCAAGTGCCAGAACGCCTTGTATTTCATGAGCCTTGATCATGGCATGCAGTACATCGCGAACCAGCAGAGGCGGCTTTCCCGCCTGCAGATTCTTTCGGCTGAGATAGTCTGCCGCTGCCAGGATTCCACCGAGATTATCCGATGGATGCCCCCATTCGGCTGCCAGCCAGGTATCGTTGAAATCGAGCCAGCGAATCATGGCGCCGATATTGAACGCCCCCTGCACGGGATCAAGCTGAAACGAGGTGCCCGGAACTTTTACACCACTGCCGTCTCGCAGTTCGGCGCCCGGTACCAGCGGACCAAGAAGTTTTGTACAGGCTGGATAAGACAAGGCGAGCAGTCCGCATCCCAGAGTATCCATCAAGCAGTATTTCGCCGTCTCCAGGGCCTCATGGCTTTTGATTTCAGTATCGCAAACATAGTCTGCTATGGCTTGTATTACAGTGTCAAATTCCGGACGTTTTGCGTCTTTAAAAATTTCTTTTGTCATGAATGATACTCCTTTCAGACTCTCGCCGTGTCGGCGGTTCTCTGTTCTATCGGTAACCAGTACTGTTCGCCAGGGCCTGTGTACTCGGCGCTCGGCCGGATAAGGCGGTTGTCGCTGCGTTGCTCGAATATATGCGCAGCCCAGCCGCTGATCCGCGAGCAGACAAACAGGGGAGTAAACAACTCGGTGGGTATACCGATAAAATGATAAGCGCTGGCGCTATAAAAATCCGCGTTTGCGAATAGCTTTTTTTCCTCCCACATCAGCTTTTCTATCGATTCGGAGACTTGGAATAAATATCCGTCTTCGCTATCTTCGGCGAGCCGCCGGGACCAGGTTTTGATCAATCCGTTTCTCGGATCCGATTCACGGTAAACTGCGTGCCCGAAGCCCATTATTTTATCTCCGGCGGCAAGTTTTTCCCGTACGCCTTTAATCGCTGCTTCCGGCGTCTTGTATTGTTCAATCAGTGCCATGGCCGCTTCGTTGGCTCCTCCATGCAGTGGGCCACGCAAGGTGCCTATGGCACCGGTGATCGCCGAATAAAAATCCGCCAGGGTCGCCGCGCAGACGCGGCCATTGAATGTTGACGCATTAAACTCGTGCTCGGCGTATAAGATCAGGGATACATCGAGACAACACCGTTGGTCCGGACCGGGAATTTCGTCCTGCAGCAAATGCAAGAAATGACCGGCTATGGAATTTTCCGAACTATTGGTATCTATCCGGACTTTGTCATGTGCATACCGATACCAGTAACAGATGATTGAAGGAAACGCTGCAAGAAGCCGTTCCGCAATTTCCAGCTCCTGGGTAAAACTCTCCTCGGGTTCCAGATTGCCCAGCATGGAGCATCCGCTACGCATCACATCCATCGGATGATTGTCAGCGGGAATGCGTTCCAGAACGTCTTTAAGCGCCTGTGGAATTTCACGCTTCGCTTTAAGTCTGCCTATAAACCCGTCAAGTGCTCTTTGATCCGGCAAATTGCCATACAAGAGCAGATAGGCTACCTCTTCGAATGTCGCATTTTCTGCCAGATCCGTAACATCATAACCCCTATAGCTCAAGCCTGTGCCTTGCTTTCCAACCGTGCAGATAGCTGTGCGCCCTGCGGCCTGTCCACGCAAGCCTTCGCTAGTTTTGCCGTTCATCATATATTCTCCCCGGTAAATAAATCGTCCAATTTCTGTTCGTAGCCGTGGTAACCCAACACTTCATACAGCTGGCTGCGGGTTTGCATTAAATCAATAATACCTTTCTGCGTACCCTCGTTACGGATAGTCTCGTAAACCTTAAGCGCGGCCGCGCTCATCGCTCTGAATGCGGAGAGAGGATATAATACAAGACGAATTCCTGCATCACGCAATTCCGCGACATTGAACAGTGGTGTTTTTCCGAACTCGGTGATGTTGGCCAGTACGGGAACTTCCAGGGCTGAGGTAAACGCCCGGTACTCGTCCAGCGAATGCAATGCTTCGGCGAAAATCATATCGGCACCGGCGGCTACATACGCAGAAGCGCGTTCAATCGCAGCCTCGCGCCCTTCGCCGGCATAAGCATCTGTACGCGCCATAATGACGAAGTTATCGTCAAGGCGAGCATCCACTGCCGCTTTAATCCTGTCCGCCATTTCACCGGTTTCCACCAGGGATTTGTTCGGACGGTGGCCGCAGCGTTTTGCCTGTACCTGGTCTTCAAGATGTATGGCGGCCGCGCCGGCGCGCTCAAGCTGCCGAACGCTGCGGGCAATCATAAATGCGCTGCCCCAGCCAGTATCGGCGTCCACCAACAGCGGAAGCTTTGTGGCGGCTGTAATACGGCGTACGTCTTCACAGACATCGTTCAGCGTTGTCATGCCCAGATCGGGAAGTCCGAACGAAGCATTTGCTACTCCTGCACCGGACAGGTATAGGGCTTTGAATCCGCACTGTTCCGCTATCAGTGCGCTATAGGCGTTGATGGTGCCGACCAGTTGCAGGGGGCGTTCTTGCTCCATGGCGTTGTAGAGTTCACACCCGGGTGAATCTGCTTTACTCATCGTTTTCCTCCTGTGCTAATGTGCCTTTATCTTCGCTTTATATTCGCAAAAAATCTATAAGTAATTGAATGTATTAATGTTAATTTGCAAAATAAATATATTTGTAAAGTGAACTATGCAAATTTTGCAAAGTTTTCTAAAATGGCAGGCAGGATCGCGTGAATTGCCGGATCGGTGAGTCACTGAAACACAGTACCGATACAGAGGAGAGAAATAATATGAGCCGTAAACTTTTTTCCGGACCCAAACTGCGCCGATTCCGTGAACAGCTTAAGATTAAACAGTCAGATTTTGCCGGCAGCCTGGGTATTTCCCCAAGTTATCTCAACCAGATTGAAAACAATCAAAGGCCTTTGACCGCCACCGTACTGCTCAAGCTCAGCGAAGTGCATCAAGTTGAGGTGTCGACCTTTTCGGATGAAGATGATGATCGGCTGGCGGCCGAGGTTCATGAAACGCTCAGCGATCCCTTGTTTCAAGGGCAACTTATCGATTTGCGTGAACTGAAAGAAGTGGTTAATACATCTCCAGCATTTATTCGCCGATTTATAACGCTGTACCGGGCCTATAAAGAGAGTGCCAGCAACCGGCAGAGGCTCGCAGAGCAATTGAGCGATGAAGATACACAAAGTCCGCTAAGCGGCACTCATTTCCCCTATGAGGAAGTGCGGGATTTTTTTTACGCAAGAAATAATTATATCGGTGAGCTAGACCAGGCCGCTGAGCAACTGCAAGCCGAGCACGGTTTCCGTATCGGACGAATGGAAGATGATTTAGCGGCTTATTTAAGTGAACGGCACCGTGTTAACCGCGTGCTGGTCGATGCTGAATCCCACACCGATCATATCCGCCGGTTCGATAAAGAGAGCCGGACGCTGTATTTGTCCGAGAGGCAGCCTTCGAGCCGCAGGGCCTTTCACATTGCCTATCAAATCGGATTGTTGGAACATCCGCGACTGATGGATGAGATTATTACCAATGCTCATTTCTCCAGTGTGGATTCACCAGTCGTATGCCGTGTCGGCCTCGCCAGCTATTTTGCGGCGGCCCTGCTGATGCCTTACACCCTGTTTTTAGCGGAGGCAAAACGGCAAAGATATGATTTGGAGAAGTTGGAGTTGCGCTTCAGCGCAACCTTTGAATCTGTGTGTCACAGACTGAGCAGTCTGCAAAGGCCTGGCGCTAAGGGTATAGCTTTTTATTTTGTCCGGGTAGACAAGGCCGGCAATATTTCCAAACGACAAAGTGCCTCGAGTTTTCATTTTGCCCGGCGGGGCGGTGCCTGCGCTCTATGGAATGTACACGATGCGTTTTCCGCTCCCGGCAAAGTATTGACTCAGGTGGCCCGAATGCCGGACGGTAAAACCTATTTTTGTATCGCCCGTACGGATACAAAAACCGGCGGGGGTTATCTGGACCCGCAGCGCGAGTTCGCCATCGGGTTGGGATGCGATGTGGAGCAGGCGGGAGAGATTATCTATTCGGCCGGCGTGGATCTGAACAATCCTGAAGCGGTTGCCTTGATCGGTCCCAGCTGCAGGGCCTGCGAACGGCTGGAATGCGTTCAACGGGCCTTCCCGCCGGTCAGCAAGCGACTCGTGATCGACGAAAGTCAGCGGGGCTTTAAGCCCTACGCATTCAGGTGACCGGGTATTGCAAGCTCAGTCATCCTCCAAAACCTCTATACGTTCTTTACTTTGTTTGAGAGACCATACAAAGCCGAATAGATAAGCGCGGCTTTGCTTTACCTCGAACAAAGGACTTTCTTCGTTAGAGGCGCCGTCGTAAAAACCTTCAACACTGCCGAGAATCAATCGGAAATTTTTCTTCAGGTAGATCGCGAAACCGTAAAACAACTCCGTCCCGAGATAGCCTCCTGAAGCCTTGAAGCTTGGCCGCGATTCCGTTTCAAATGCCGGAGGCACCGCATAAAAGTAGTCATTTAATCTACTGCTCGCCCAGATAGGTCCCAGGCGTGCAAAAAAATCGACTGGAAATCCCGCCACCTTGTTATGTCTGTACCTCAGGCGGCTGCTGAATCTAAAGCCCCGCGCCGCGATATCTGAAAAATCGGTGGAGAAAACGGCTCTTAGATAGGTTTCCCAGGATAGTTTGCTGGTAGATCCGTCCGACCAGGAGTGATTCATCAGGCGATATTCGAGCCGGGGGCCGATTTCAAACAGAAAATCAAGGTCGGGCATGGATGCTCTGGCGCTGTTACCTTCTGAATTAGCACTAAAGGATGCACCCAGGGACAGATCCAGTTTCCATCTGGGGTCCTCAAACGCGACGGCCTGCAGCCGGCCGGAGGTCAGTCGCAGCAGCGGCCCGCGATAGATTATATAGGGCAGGGCAAGGGTTTGATTGTTCGGGTCGCTGGATGCAGGGTAGTCGAAGCCTCGAAAATGTCCGCCCCCCAGACCGAATTCCCAGACGGGCTTACTTTCTTTGCGGAAATCCGGCGTCTGGGCCACAGAATGCAAGGGTAAAAATACGAGTAATAACCATAAATAAAGAGTGAGATAAATCGGAATATGCATGTGTCGAGATCATAACAAAGCCAATAGCAAAATATTAGGGGGCGTTCTCAATCACCTTGCTTTTCGCTCACCGTATCCACACCGTCTCCGTTCTATATTGCAAGCATGCCAGGGGTTGTTATGACAATTCCGGTAAAATGGGGCCGATATCACCACTCCCTTAATTGCCAGGCCGGCTCTGTGACGCGGTTTCCGCATTTCGCTTGCGGACAGACCCCAAGGGCCTGTATACAGCGTGGCTGAGGTGGATACAGATGATGAAAAAAATATATTATATTTATAATTAATTTAGATAAACAATGATAAGAACGATCGGTCCATAAATAGAATATAAACCGATCCATAGTTTATTTCAAGGTTACTTTTCTGGCTGGAACACTACTCGAACACCCTTGAGTATTGACAAATGATTCTAGTACTGCAGTAGTTAATCGCATCTATTGATAAATTTGAATTTATTCCAAGTGACGCTTTTTTCTTATATTTTCTTGTCTAAAACATAATCGTGTATATAATATACCCGGTCAATAGAACGGAGTCGCCTCTCAAGACTTCAGATGCAGCGTGCCTCGATACTTCGGGCATGGGGCGTTGCTCTGCAAATTGTTCTACTGATTGCTCTCAAACAAATTTTGGCCCACGGTTAGCTGTTGACTGGTTCAAATAATGATGAACTGAGTATGGTAATACAATAGGCTCTAAGGAGTGCAGTTGATGAGTACCCATACTGTAACTGGAAGGTTAGAATGCAACATTCACAATGGTGGATGCCATCGGACACATCGCGTGTAGCCCTAGTATCAGATAGAAATTCAATTATTACAAAATGGGTGAGTGAAGCAGGTGTAGACGCCACATTTTTCAGGGACATACATGCGTTAAAAAATTGGTGCCAGCAGTCCGAGTGCAGCCTGATTCTACTGGATCTCACCGGCAATCTCAGCGCACTTTGTAAAATGATATTGCGTAGTCATCGCCACTCTTCCTTAATAAAAGTACCCATAATTTTAGTAGCGCCTTGCAATACGGAAGATTGCATGGTCCAGGCGGTTGAAGAGGGCGTGGTGGACTATATTCCGTCTTCCACGCGGCGTACAGAATTTCTCGCGCGATTGAAGCTGAATTTATACCGCAACTCGGGTCTGAGAACCGAACATTCGTATCCACCGTTTTTTTTTGATGTTTCAAACAGGCGGTTATATAAAGACGGCTTGCAGATCAAACTTACAGCCCGGGAATTTGCTGTTGCGCTGTATTTTTTTAAAAATCGCCGGGTTCT
Source organism: Granulosicoccaceae bacterium (assembly GCA_965222695.1). GTDB lineage: Bacteria > Pseudomonadota > Gammaproteobacteria > Granulosicoccales > Granulosicoccaceae > UBA7957. The sequence goes on from OZ244967.1 coordinate 1,025,429, forward strand.
TATTTCCCGCCAATCGCTGTTATCAGAAATCTGGAATATCGAAAGCGAAATAGACACCCGGAGGGTGGATACTTATATCAGCCGAATTCGCTCAAAACTCGATATGAACGACAGCAAGAGTGTTTGGCAAATAAAGTCCGTTTATAATGAGGGTTATTTATTGGAAAAATCGTCCTCGGGCTAGTGAGCGGTAATTTCCTGGGCTTGTATCTTCTTCACCCTAGAGAAAGCCCTGACAAAATAGATTTTTGAAGGATATGTCATGGCGAAGCCTGAAGAAGAAAAAGTCGTTGTAGAAAATGTCAATGTACCCGGCCATACCTCGCGGGTCAACGCTGAAAAATACCATGCAATGAAGAAGGCTTTTCTCTGTATACTCCCGGCCAGGGAGCCCGGATTGACTCAGAAGGAGATACAGACCGCCGTGGTGGATTATCTACCGGAAGCTTTATTTCCTGCCGGCGCGACTTCCGGGTGGTGGGCGAAAACCGTTCAGCTGGACCTGGAAGCGAAAGGCCTCGTTATCAGAGAGAAAACAAAACCATTGCGCTGGCATAAAGTAAGGCCTCGTTAATTCAGGGCATGCCGCCGATGGCAAGGCCTAATCAGGACGGGACAGGTCGGAATCGATAAAGGACTCTTTACCCAAAATTTCCAATATTCTGCATTCGCGGCTTGTTCCGTTGCAACAGGCGCTGATGATTCCCTCAAGCTCGGTTTCCAAAGCCTGCAATTGATGGATTCGTCTTCGAATCTGTTTGAGATGCGTGTGAGCGATGTCGTCCGCTTCGTGCGGGTCGTGTTGACTGCATTGCGACAGATGCAGCAATTGACCGACGGCATTCAGATCAAAACCCAGGGTGCGAGCGTGACGAATAAAGCGAAGCAAGGTGATATGGCGCTCGTCGTAGCGTCGTTGATTTCCGCTTGACCGGGCAGCAGGCGGCAACAAGCCCTTTTCCTCGTACCACCTGATGGTGGGAATTTTGCACCGAGTCAGTTTCGAGACTTCGCCGATTGAAAATTGCATGTTCACTCCTGGATTCTCCTATTTTCTGTGATGCTCCAGCGATTTTCTCACTGAATAAAACTTGAAGCTCTAGTGACTAGAGATATTAGACTGTAGTTGATGAATACACCAGACAATTAGATATAGGGTTCAAAGCAGGCATGAGTGGTGGTTGTTGCGGTAGCAATACACAATTTGACGGTTCGGATCAATCATACATCAGGGTTTTATGGCTTGTTATCCTGATCAACGCATCGATGTTCGTCGTCGAGATAACCGCGGGTTTTCTTGGCCAGTCCCAGGCGCTTAAAGCTGATGCGCTTGATTTCCTCGGTGATACCCTGACATACGGCGTCAGTCTTTGGGCCATAGGGAAATCTCTGAAGGTGAGGAGTACCGCAGCTGTGGCGAAAGGAATCAGTCTGTTGTTCGTATCCTTGTGGGTATGCGGCGGGACATTGTATCGGGTTTTTATTTTACACTCTCCGGATGCCGCTATTATGGGCGGTATCGCCTCTTTGGCGTTTTTTGCCAACCTGGTCTGCGTGTTCTTGCTGATACAGTATAAGGACGGCGATTCCAATGTTCGTTCCGTCTGGTTATGCAGCCGCAACGATGCCATTGGAAACCTGGTTGTATTGATTGCGGCCAGTGGCGTTTGGGTTTCCGAAAGTGCCTGGCCGGACCTGATCGTGGCGTTGGTGATGGCAGGCCTTTTTCTGTCGTCCGCTTTTCAGATTATCCGCCAGGCGCTGATGGAGCGACGGTCTGCGGCCGTGCTGCCCGCAAAATCCTAGAGGCTGTGATCGAAGAAGTAAATCCGCCGTCTAATCGCACTGTAACGGACAGGGATCATCGATTCCATTAAGGTTTGCGCGTTTCGGATCCCGCTGCAACATTCCGTGAAATAATCAGCAATTACGCTGACGATTATTACCAGCAGCGTATGATGCAAAAGCTTTATCTTCTATAGTTCCTTGATATCTATTGAGAGTGAGTGTAAAAATTTCCAGGTGGTTCCATGGCTGACAGACTAAATTCGAAGGCGGTCTATTCACTGATATTCCCGCTACTGCTGATCTCCGCCTGTAACTGGGTTGATTCCACCGGACGCCAGGGGAATAAAACCCCGTCTCTTGAGTTGCAGGACGGTGATATTATCGCCAGGCTCGAAGAGGAATCTCTCTCTGTCAATGCTGCCGCGACCGATGCCGACGGAATCGTGGAATCTTACGTCTGGAGTGAAGCCACGGAAGAAGGTCCATTGCAGGTGTGTGTCAATCATATCGACCTGGATTTGGCCGCAAACAGTCTGTCTGAAGTTTGTGAGGACTCGGACAATTGCGAAATTTTATTTATTGAAGACGAAAGTGAAACAGGCGTTTTTTCCGTCATGTTGCCTAAAATAACGGCTCCGGTCGGTCTGACTCATCAACTTGTGGTAACGGACAATGACGGCGGTAAAACAGAACTGAATATTCATTTTTGTGTGGATTCGGTCAATGAAGCACCGGTTGTGGCGGACGATCAATACAGTGTGGTTGAAGGGACCACTTTGGTCGTTGAAGACAACAGTGCGGATAGCCTGCTGAGTAACGATTCCGATGACAAGGACATTCGAAACCGGGAGTTGACGGTACTGGGTTTGGTCAGCGGCAAGGAACCCCAGCACGCGGAAGATTTCAGCCTCGGTGCGAACGGGGGCTTTACCTACAGCATCAGTCCCTTGACATCTTTTTCCGTTAAACAGGACAGTTTCAGTTATGAAGTCTCCGATGGCGGAAACATCAGTCAGGGAACCGTGGTATTGGATTTATCGGTACAGGATGATCCACCCAGACCTATCGGCTTTATCCCTGATCAGTCGGCAACCATCGGAATCGCATTTGGTCCATTGAATGTCAGCGACAAGTTTTTCGACCCCGAAAGGGCTGAGCTTAGTTTCAGCGCCGTCGGTTTACCTACCGGTATAGCTATTTCAAACTCCGGGATTATCAGCGGTACGGCAGATCAGACAAACAGCTTGGGCTCGTACAGCGTAACAGTGAGTGCATCCGACGGACCCAACACGGTCAGTCAACAGCCCTTTACTTTAACCTTGAAGGAAAATGGTCCGCCGATCATTGATTCACAACTGGACGATCAACTGGCAACCGAGGGAGTTGCGTTCAGCGTCGACACCGCGGGCAGCTTTTCGGATCCGGAAGGGTCTGCACTGACCTTCAGCGGATCGGGCTTGCCGAACAGTCTCGACATAAATACAAACGGCAGAATCAGCGGCACTCCGTTAAACAACGAAATTGGAACCTATACGGTAGCGGTCACCGCCAGCGATGGAATCAACGAGACGGTAATGACATTTGCATTGCGTGTGCAGCCCAATCAACCACCCGTATTTAACGGGCCGATACCACGGCAGACGGCACCGGTCAATCAGCTTTTCAGTGTGGATGTCTCTCAGTATTTCAGCGATCCGGAGGGCGACCCCATGACGTTCACCGCCAACGGATTACCCGCCTCCGGCAGCCTGCAGATTTCCTCCGATGGCGTCATTTCCGGCACGCCCACTGTGGATGACCGATCCGGGATTCTGGGCGATACCGTGGAAGTTACCGCCACGGATAATCATGGAAATTCAGCGACCGGAAGTTTTACTTTATCCATATTCTGAACAAGTCGCGGAGCACTAGCAGCCTGTTGAAAAAGTCTCATCTGGCACAATCCTGCGTTAAAATCAGACTCAAAATGCTCATTTACTCTGTGTAAACTACGCTTTTTCACCTGATTTTGCCTTGTCTTGCACTCAGCTGAGAATTTTTCAACAGGCTGCTAGTAGTCCGGCTCATATGTTCGAATCGGCGAATGCGTTCTTGCGTTGCTGAATAAAGGCCAACAGGGCTTCATCCACCGCTTCATCCAAAACGGGGGGTTCATAGTCCTTAAGCATTTGCTTCCAATGCTTATTGGCGCGCTTTGCATGATCTAGGCTGCCGTCGGACTGCCATTGTTCAAAACTGTTATTATCGGCCAGCGGTGAGCGGTAAAAGGCATTTTCAAAATTGGCCTGCGTGTGTGAACATCCCAGAAAATGATTACCCGGGCCAACCTCGCGTATCGCATCCATGGCTTGGCCGTTTTCACTCATGTCAACTCCTCTCATGAGAATCTCCATCATCGCAGTCTGATCCGTATCCATCACGAATTTCTCGTAGCCCATGGCCAATCCGCCTTCGAGCCATCCCGCCGAGTGAAGGACGAAATTCACGCCGGCGTGCACGGTGGGCAGCATGGTATTTACCGCCTCGCTGACCGCTTGAGCGTCGGGAATCTTTGCAGCGGTCAGTCCGCCGCCCGATCGAAAGGGAATATCAAGACGCCGTGCGAGCGCTGCCATGATATAAAGCACCAGAGACGGCTCTGGTGTCCCGAAAGTAGGCGCCCCGGACTGCATGGAGATAGAGCTGGCGAAACTGCCGAGAATGACCGGCGTGCCCGGATTGACCAGTTGTACAAAAGCAAGTCCTGCGAGGGCTTCCGACAGTGTTTGTGCAGCGGTTCCGGCAATGGTGACGGGAGACATGGCGCCAGCGAGAATAAAGGGCGTTATAATGCATGCCTGGTTATTCCGTGCATAGATTTTTGCCGCGCCAAGCATGGTTTCGTCGAATGTCATTGGGGAATTGGCATTGATCAGGTTCACGGTTGCAGTTTTCAACCTGCCCGATTGCGGGTCCATGGCATCGTTTCCGAAAACGATTTTTACCATCTCTACGGTATCTTCGGCACGGGAAGGTGCGGTGACTGAGCCCATAAAGCATTTGTCCGAATACTTGATGTGCGAATAAATCATATCAAAGTGACGCTTATTGACCGGTAAATCCACCGGTTCGCAGATGGTTCCTCCGCTGTGATGCAGGCTCGGTGTCAGGTAAGCCAGTTTTACGAAATTTCGAAAATCTTCTATGGTTGCGTAGCGTCTGCCTTCATCCAGACTGAATATAAAGGGAGAACCATAAGCCGGGGCAAACACCGTGTGCGGGCCCCCGATTCGGACATTGTTTTCCGGGTTCCGCGCATGTTGGATAAATTCCGAAGGGGCGCTCTGTTGAATAATTGATCGGCACAGCCCACGCGGAAATCTGACCAGCTGCCCTTGAATATCGGCCCCGGCCTGCTTCCAGATATCGAGGGCTTCGGGATCATCTCGGAATTCAATGCCGACTTCCTGCAATATGGTGTCGGCATTATCTTCAATCTGTTGCAATCCTTCATCATCGAGAACTTCATAAAACGGAATTTTTCGTGTGATGTAGGGATTTCTCACTCTCCGTGGCGGATCTCTGCGCGCGGCTCGCCTCGCTTCTCGGCTGATTCTTCCGCGTTTGGAACGCCGGGGCCTTTGAGATTCACGCATGAGGGTCTCCAAAATAAGAACGCTTGTCGATCCGATCCGGCGAAAAATCCCTGATCGTCCAGTTGCCTGGATGTGCAGCATGCGACTGCCGGGAATGTTGACGGGTGCCGATACGGCTTAAATCGATTAATTAGGGTATTGAAAAAGTATTGTTCTGGCGCCGTTTGGCTTCTGATCCAGTAGCGACCAGCAGCTAACAGCACACGCCAAAATACTGTGTCGCAACAAAGAATTCTATCGTCGCAATTACTCACTTTCGGTGGGTATAAAAACCTTACTCTGCGGGGTCAAGGTTAGTTTCCAGTCACGGAGAATGTAATGATAACAGAGGCCGAGTCGTGGTGATCGGGGGCGTTGGTGTCAGCACCTTGTATCACTTGGCAAAAACAGGTTTCCAACCTGCGCTTGGCTAATTCTTCCGATCGACTGGATGAATATCAGTTTTACTCAGGGGTTGCAGAAACCATCGGTGTGGAAGAATCATCCTATGATCCCGAAAATGAAAAACTCAGGGCCTGATTGCGAACGATGAAGGCCTATTCCATATTCTCTTTGCTGCGAAATGCCCTGAGCTACAATGAACGCTGGGCTGAGAACTGGCGCAGTCCCGAACCAAAGCCGTCCTACGATGTGGTGATCGTCGGTGGTGGAGGTCACGGTCTGGCCAGCGCCTACTACCTGGCCAAAGAACATGGCGTTCGCAATATTGCGGTACTGGAAAAGGGCTGGCTTGGCGGTGGAAATACAGGCCGCAATACCACGATTGTACGCTCCAATTATTTATGGGATGAGGCCGCGCATCTGTATGAAAAATCCATGACGCTGTGGGAAGGGCTTTCTCAGGAGCTGAACTATAATGTGATGTTCAGCCAGAGAGGGGTTTATAATCTGGGCCACAGCTTGCAGGATATGAGGGATATTCACAGGAGAGTGAACGCCAACCGCTTAAACGGAATAGACGGTGAAGTGGTGGACGTTGAAGAACTCAGCCGCAGAATTCCGATTCTGAATACTTCGCCCCACGTCAGATACCCGGTTTTGGGTGCTTCATTTCAGGCTCGCGGAGGTACTGCAAGACATGATGCGGTTGCCTGGGGATTTGCCCGGGCCGCGGATGCGCTGGGTGTGGATATTGTTCAGAATTGCGAGGTTAAGGGGATCCGCGTTAAATCGGGTGCCGTTATGGGGCTGGAAACCAGCCGCGGTTCCATCGCTGTCGGAAAGGTCGGTATAGTAGTCGCAGGCCATTCGGGTGTCCTGGCCGATATGGCGGGATTCCGTTTACCTCTGGAAAGTCATCCCCTGCAGGCCTTGGTGTCCGAACCCATTAAACCCGTTTTGGATACGGTGATCATGTCTAACGCGGTACACGGTTATATCAGCCAGTCCGATAAAGGCGATCTTGTCATAGGTGCGGGAATTGACCATTACACCGGATACGGCCAAAGAGGAAGTTACCCGATCATCGAGGGCACGGTTGCGGCAATCAAGGAACTGTTCCCGATTTTCAGCCGGGTTCGGATGAACAGGCAATGGGGAGGTATAGTGGATACAACTCCGGATGCCTGTCCGATCATCGGCAAAACACCGGTAAATGGCCTTTACATCAATTGCGGATGGGGAACAGGGGGATTTAAGGCAACCCCGGGATCGGGTTGGGTATTTGCCCACACACTGGCGCGGGATGAACCTCACGAACTGAATGCGGCTTTTGATCTCAACCGTTTTGTTACCGGCCATTTGATTGATGAGCATGGCGCCGCAGGGGTGGCACACTAGTACGCCGCCAACCTTATAACTTAGGATTCAGAGCCACAGAGCTATTCCGTGAGGAGACATTATGTTGTTGATCAATTGTCCTTGGTGCGGACCCAGAGCGGAGATAGAGTTTAGCTATGGGGGAGAAGCGCATATTGCACGGCCCTTAAATCCTGAAAAGCTGACCGACGACGAGTGGGCCGACTATGTGTTTATGCGGACAAATCCGAAAGGCGTACATAGCGAGCAATGGAACCACGGCGCCGGTTGCCGGCGCTGGTTTAATGTGGAACGCGATACCCTCAGCTACAGAATCATCAGGAGCTATAAACCCGGCGAAAAACCATCCCGGCCCGGGACGGCGGAACAATAATAATGGCGAAAAAAAAGACCTCTCTCACTTATCGCCTGCCTCATGGCGGACGCATTGACCGTTCCGAGGTGCTCGAATTTAACTTTAACGGCCGCGACTATATCGGCTATCAGGGAGACACCCTGGCCTCAGCCCTATTGGCAAACGGTGTTCACCTGGTGGCGAGAAGCTGGAAATACCACAGACCGCGTGGATTCCTCGGTCATGGCGTGGAAGAACCCAATGCCGTTATCCAGCTGGGCGAAGGAAATCTGACAGTGCCCAATGTCAAGGCCACCGAAGCTATCTTGTTCGATGATATGGTGGCGAAATCCGTCAATTGCTGGCCGTCAGTCGCTTTTGATTTGATGGCGCTGAGCGGCTGGTTCAGCCGGTTGTTACCGGCAGGTTTTTATTATAAGACCTTTATGTGGCCCAAAACGGCGTGGATGCAATACGAACATTTTATCCGTAAGGCGTCCGGTCTGGGAAAGTCTCCGCAAAAACCGGATCCGGAGACCTATGACAAAACATTCGCCCATTGTGATGTCCTGGTCGTCGGTGCCGGGGTTGCGGGTATCTCCGCCGCGCTGGCTGCGGCGAGAAGCGGCGCTCGGGTGATTATCGCCGACGAACAAAGTGAATTTGGCGGCAGCCTGCTGTCGGGCACGGAGCCGATAGACGCTCTTTCTCCCGTCGATTGGATCGAATGTAGTGTCAGTGAATTAACCCAACATGAAAAGGTTACCTGTCTTGCACGAAGCACCGTATATGGGTATATGGATCATAATTTCCTGACCATAGCGGAAAAACTAACCGATCACCTGCCGGTCAACCGTCGCCGGGGTCCCCGGGAAAAGCTATGGAAAGTCAGGGCAAAACGCGTCGTTTTAGCCACGGGCGCCCAGGAACGTCCGCTGGTATTCGGCAATAATGACCGTCCGGGAATCATGCTGGCGTCGTCGGTGAGCCAATGGATACGGCGCTACGCGGTTCGGCCCGGAAACAAAGCTCTGGTCTTTACCAACAATGACAGCGCTTATCAAACCGTATTGGACCTGTTGGCGGCTAAAGTTGAGGTTCTGGCGGTGGTCGATATTCGTCGAGGCAGCAGCGGAGGATTGCCGGCAAAAGTTCGTGATGCAGGCGTGCGGATCTACCAGGGTTATGCGGTGATTGATACCAAGGGCGGCAGGCATCTGTCTGCAGTCTGCCTGATGAAACTCAGTGATGATACTGCTGAGGTGAGGGACGGTGCTTTTGCCATAGAATGTGATCTGTTGGCGGTTTCCGGTGGCTGGAGCCCTGTTGTTCATCTAAGCGCTCAATCGGGTGCGAAAGCGGTGTGGGACAACGACAAATCCTGTTTTTGTCCCGGAGTTCCGGTTCAGGAAGAAGTATCGGCGGGTGCGGCAGCTGGCGTTTTTGAACTGGCCGACTGCTTGAGTGACGGCTATTCGAAGGGCCTGGAAGCGGCCCGTGCATGCGGTTTTAATGCAAGTACGGGTAGTTCTGCATCGACTGCGGAGAATGCACTTTCATCCCCGGTGCAATCGATGTGGCTGGTGCCCGGACCATGGCCCGGGGGGCGGGGGCCGAAACAATTCGTCGATCTGCAAAACGATGTCACCGTCGCCGATATTATGCTGGCAGCGCGGGAAGGATTTAAATCTGTCGAGCATGTGAAGCGCTACACCGCCATGGGTTTTGGCACGGATCAGGGGAAAACCGGTAATATCAACGGCATGGCCATTCTGGCCGGGACGCTGGGGCAGTCTATCGAGGAGACAGGCACTACGACATTCCGGCCCAACTACACACCGGTGACCTTCGGAACCATCGCCGGGCCGAATCTGGGTGAAGAATTCTTCGAACCCGTCAGAAAGACGGCATTACATGCCTGGCACGAGGAGAACGATGCGCTGTTTGAAAATGTCGGGCAATGGAAACGGCCCTGGTACTATCCGCGGGACGGCGAAGATATGCATGCAGCGGTCAATCGTGAGTGCCTGGCAGTACGCGCAAGCGTTGGCATCCTCGATGCCAGCACTCTTGGGAAAATCGAACTCAGAGGGCCGGATTCCGCGGAGTTTTTAAACCGGGTTTATACCAATGCCTGGAAAAGGCTGAAAGTGAATCACGCGCGTTACGGCCTGATGCTGGGTGAGGACGGTATGCTGATGGACGATGGAGTAACCATACGACTGGCGGATGATCATTTCTTTATGCACACTACCACAGGTGGGGCTGCACCGGTATTTGCCTGGCTGGAAAGCTGGTTGCAAACCGAGTGGCCGGAATTACAGGTTTACCTGACATCTGTAACCGATCATTGGGCAACCGCGGCAGTAGCCGGTCCGGACAGTCGCAAAGTCGTCGCGGCGGTTTGCCCGGATATAGATTTTTCTCCTGATGCTTTTCCATTTATGACGTCGCGAACCGGCACAGCTGCCGGAGTCGCCGCCCGAATCAATCGCATCAGTTTTTCCGGTGAACTGGCCTATGAGGTCAATGTTCCGGCAAACTACGCCCGCCATGTGTGGGATGCGCTCATGTCCGCCGGTGAACCTTTCGATATTACACCTTACGGTACGGAGGCCATGCATGTATTACGGGCTGAAAAAGGCTATATCATCGTCGGTCAGGACACTGACGGATCAGTAACCCCCGTCGATCTGGGAATGGATTGGGCCTTATCCAAGACCAAGGATTTTATCGGTAAACGCTCTCTGAGCCGGGAAGATACGGCCCGCAAAGACAGAAAGCAACTGGTAGGACTTATGACCGAAGATCCTCTACAGGTCATACCCGAAGGCTCCCAGATTGTGGAAAATCCGGAAGGGGAAACGCCTATACCCATGCTGGGCCATGTCAGCTCAAGTTACTTTAGCGCCTGTCTGGGAAAGTCCATCGCCCTGGCCTTGTTGAAAGACGGGTTCTCAAAGATGGATCAAACCGTGTTTTCTCCACAGGCGGACGGAACCTTGATCAAAGCCAAAATCTGCGGCTCGGTTTTCCTTGATCCTAAAGGAGAGCGCCAGAATGTCTGAAATACCCACGACCGAAAGCCCGCTGCTGGAGTTGGAATCGTCTCCTGCCGCCATTGTGGAGCGTGCACTGCTCGGGTACATCAATTTGCGCGGGATTTCCGGAAATGGCGGAACCCGATTTTCAAGCGCCGTAAAAAAAGTGACGGATCTGTTTCCGCCGGTCAGGGCGAACAGCCTGGTGCAGAATCCGCAATTCACGCTTTGCTGGCTCGGCCCGGATGAGTATTTGCTGATCACCGAGCCGCAAAAGAGCGAAATTCTATGCGAACGGCTTTCCCGGTTACTTGACGGAGTTTTCGCCTCCGTCATCGATGTTTCCAGCGGATATACCACTATAGAGATCAGCGGACCTTATGCCAGCACCCTGATCGCTAAAGGCTGTCCGATGAATCTGCACCCTGAAGCATTTCGTGTGGGCGATTGCGCCCAGTCTCTGGTCGCTTACGCCAGCGTACTGTTATTTAAAAAAACAGACGACAGTGGGTTTGAAATCGTCGTAAGGCGCAGCTACGCTGATTATCTAATGCGCTGGTTGTTTCATGTCAACAACGGATACTGAGCCGCTGTTTCCGGGATGGCGATTCATCAATATCACAACCCGACACTTGACGTTAGCTACCCTTAGGTTGTCCGCGCAGTCTCTGTTAACGAATTTATCTGCTGCAAACCACTAAAAAACTCTCGTCTCCTGAAGTATCATGGTCCACAAGATTGACTGAGATAAAAGGGGAAGATTGTGAAAAATATTCTGGTTCATGCCGATCTGGGCAAAGCATTTAAGCCCCGTATGGCCTTTGCCGCTTCGCTGGCGCGCAAATACGGGGCTGGGTTAAGTGTTCTCTATGTGATCCCGCCTTTCGAATTGGCCGGATATTCCAAATACGCCTTCCCCAAGGCCGTGTTGCAAGAGCGTCGTCAAGCTGAACAACAGGAAGCGCTGGCCGCGAAAGCGGTAATGGACGACGCAGTCGCCGATATACAAGCGCAATGTTCATGGAAAATCGAGACCGGTGATTTTTGCGATACCCTCTGTGGTTATGCCAGAGCCGCGGATCTTCTGATCTTGGGGCAACGCGATGAGAGTGATATTAAAGTGCCCGACGGTGCTGCTCCGGACCGGATTATTTTGCGCGCAGGCCGCCCGGTGATAGTGACTCCGCACGTGAGTTTCGATGAAACCGCTGGCTCTCGAATTATGGTGGCTTGGGATGGATCCCGTGAGTCTGCCAGAGCTTTGCACGATGCCTTACCCTTATTGCTGCAGGCTGATCAAACGGAAGTGGTTACGTTTGTCGAGAAAAAATCGGCCGCCGCGGGAATTGCATCTGTGGAGTCGATCGTTTCGTTTTTACAACGCTATGGGATCGATGCACGGTCCGAATCTCTAGTCCTGAACGATGTTACGGTCGGGGAATCGATTCTCAACCGCATCGTTGACAGAGGCGCCAATATGTTGGTGATGGGTGGTTATGGGCAATCCAGGCTGCGTGAACTGGTATTGGGCGGCGTCACAAGAACCGTTCTCGAACACTCCAGTGTACCGGTTTTAATGTCCAGGTAGTTTTCTAAAAACCGATTAACCGGGATTGTAGTATTACATTACCTTCTGCAGCTTTACAGGAATTGAATATGCTTGCAACCGTCAGAATCTTCTGGCTAATGGCTTTAACCCTATTAATCTCTGTTGCAGTCAGTGCTTGCAGTCTGTTGCATTCGGATTCCGGAACGGGCGAGCACAGGCAAAATAAATCCTTATCAAATGAAGTGCAATTGGCCAATCTGACGGATATTTTGCCTGATCTTGCACAATACCGTGTGGTACTGGTAGGGGAGAGCCATAACAGGCTTGACCATCATGTGATTCAACTGGACATAATCAAGTATCTGCATTCCGTAAATCCTTCACTTGCCATAGGATTGGAATTTTTTCAGCAACCCTTTCAGTCAATATTGAACGATTATGTCGAATCGAGAATTGATGAGCAGGCAATGCTGGAGCAGACTGAGTACTTCAGCCGCTGGCGTTTCGACTATCGTCTGTATGCACCGATATTGCGATTTGCCCGGGAAAACCGAATTCCTCTGATCGCCTTGAATATTCCGGCGGAAGTTTCAAGCAAAGCAGCTCGCAAAGGAATAGGCGGTCTGACCAAGGAAGAAAAAAAATATGTCCCCGACGAGATTGACAGAAGCCTGCCGGGATATGAGCAACGTATCCTGGAATCCTTTAATCTGCATCAGGAAGAGGAATTGGTCAATCCGGACTTTTTTCTCGAAGCGCAGTTGCTTTGGGATGAAGGAATGGCCAGTCGAGCCGCAGGTTATTTACAGAATAACCCCGCGCAACAGATGGTCATACTGGCCGGCTCGGGCCATGTCATTGGACGCACAGGCATACCGGCACGCCTGGAAAGGCGTATTCACTCGCCGGTAGGCACTGTCATGCTGCTGAATTCGGCCCGGGAAGCCGACACTACCTGGGCCGATTATCTGGTGAAAACGTCAGCGATGGATTTGCCGAAAAAAGGCCTTTTGGGCATCCTGCTGGACACGGATGAGCGTGGTGTTTTCGCTGCATCCTTTACCGAGAAAAGTGCCGCCAATGAGGCGGGGTTGGAAGAAAATGACTACATCCGCTCGGTGGACGGCAGAAAGATTGAAAGTTTCACGGATATTAGTCTGGTGATGTGGAATAAATCCCCGGGCGAATCGGTTGCTTTAGTGGTGGAACGAGCGGATTCCGATATTCTCAAGTCCAAAGAATTCACCGTAACACTCAACTGAGCGTGAACAGCCTCCCAATTCGGCAAAGCGCCTGATTGCGCTGCCCGCTTGCAGTTATGTAATATATTATGTTTACATACGACAGTGCTCCAGGGATAGTGTGTGGTGCCGCGGAATTAGCAGATGCTTAACAAATCGAGCGCTGAAAAAAGTAGTGAAAACGATTATCGAATTGTTGATCAGGCAGTTCGATTTATGTATTCAAATATCGGCAGTATCAGTGTCGTTCAGCTTTTTTTCCCGATCTCTGTCGCATGGATGTTCTGGAGCAGTGTTTCAAAACCGCTTATTCTGGTCTGGACGGCATCCGTGGTTGGCGTCTATGTGGCGCGTATCGGGCTTGCCCGACAATTTGAAAAAAGCAAGCATGATACCAGTGAATACAGCCGATGGGCGGGTTATTTCACATTTACGGCGTTAATATCGGGAGTTCTCTGGGGTGGAGCCGGAGTATTGTTTTACACTCCTGAGTCGGTCAATCTGCAAGTCTTATTATACGTCCTGATAGTCGGAGTTGCAGCCGGCTCATTGATAGTGAATTGCTATTGGTTGCCTGCATTCTTCGCCTACGCCATTCCTTCGGTCGGGCTGGTTTCAGTCAATCTGATCATCAGAGCCGAAACACCGGGCAAGCTGCTTGGCTTTCTACTCATTCTGTACCTGCTGATTTTCTCTCAGGTGGCCAAGCGCACCCGTGACATGATGTATCACTCGATTAAGGTTCAATTCGACAATCTCAATCTGGTCGAAGAGCTGCAGCGGCAGAAAGAACGTGCTGAGACGGCGAACCGAGCCAAAACCCGATTCTTGGCATCCGCCAATCACGACCTGCGGCAACCGGTACATGCCTTGTCTTTGATGACCTATGCGGCGAAAGACGAATTGATTACGCCGAGGGGTAAAAAACTGTACGACAGTATGAATCGAACGGTCCGCAGCCTGAGCCAATTGCTGGAATCGTTGCTCGATCTCTCACGTCTTGATGCCGGCGCCATGTCCATACAGCGGGAAAACGTCAATCTCAAAGCATTGGGTGCGCAGTTATTAACCGAGTTTCTACCTCTCGCTCAACGCAAAAGACTGCGTATTGGCCTGGGACCTTTCGACTATACGGTATATACAGATATAGGCCTGGTGGAGCGAATACTGCGTAACCTGGTCAGCAACGCCATTCGCTACACCAACAGCGGAGGCATTCTGATCGGTTGCCGGCGTCGCGGAGACAGTGTTGTAATCGAAGTCTGGGATACGGGTATAGGTATAGACACGGTGGATTCGGATAAGGTTTTCACCGAATTCTACCAGGGCAACAATCCGGATCATGATAGAACACAAGGGCTAGGGCTTGGCTTATCGATTTGTAAACGAATTGCGATTTTGCTGGGGCATGAATTTGTATATAAGTCCCGATCCGGTAAAGGAACGGTGTTCAGACTCAAGGTGCCTTTGAGTAAACAATTCGTCTTACCGGAGTCGGGCAAGGCATGGAAGCATACCGACCATAAAAACAGCCTGCGCGACTACACAATTCTTGTGGTCGATGATGAGCGCATGGTCAGAGAAGCATTGAGTCAGGTAATCAGCGACTGGGGAGCACAGGTGGTTCTGGCCGCGGGGGGTATGGAAGCGCTGAATAAACTAAGCGGTAATGCCAAAGCCCTTTTACCAAATGCGATTATCTGCGATTACAGGTTAGGCGGCGACGAGAACGGGCTCGACGCTATACGAATGATACGGGAGGCAACGGGACAGCCGAATCTGCAGGCCTTGATTCTTACCGGCGACACGGCGCCGGAGTTGGTTAAAAAATTTGAACGGTCCGAATTCGCCGTTATCCATAAACCGGTTCATCCCGATGAATTGTACAGCCACCTCTCGGAGATGCTGAGAAACGGCAATGGCAGGCCAACGCTGAAAATCTGAGCGTAGCCGCAGTTCGTTTGATCAGTCTATTGAGCATAGGCATTGAGATATGGATTGTAGATACATACTCGGTTTTCGCCACGGCCGAGTAATTCATTTGCAATATTGGTTTGGCAGTGCCATCGGACAATATGGCCGGATTGGTGAATGTCCGGAGTCAGGCGGATGCGTTTTTGCTTTCCTGATTGTCTATCCAAGAGTACCAGTATTTCACCCTCGCTCGGGGAGTGGATTTCATCGATATAGTCAAATTCCGAGTAGATAAACTGAGTGCCGAAGTCACTCTTGCTCTGTAGCCAGGCGCGGTGCTGTATATAATGTCGTTGTATTATTTGCTGAATAGAAAACAAATCCTGAAATATATGCTTGACTCGATTTTTTTGCAGAATCGTTTGATCCGTGATATCTCTTTCAAGACTGGTCAGTATATGTCTTTGTGATACATCTTCGCCGGGTTGTTGTGTAAGTGGAGATTCCGATACCGGGATATTTTCCAGGATCTCTCGCCAGTCAAGCGGTTCAGGGGTTTCATCCGCAGTTTGTACAATTGCGAACGGATTATATGTTGCGGACAGGGGAACCGGTGTCTGTCCCGGATCGGTTTGGTATTGCATATACTCGGACGATGATGAGCCTTGCAGTGCGTAATAAACAACGCAGCAGAGCAAACCCGATAATATGAGCATCGCAACTAAATACGGGATTCTCTGCCAGTACTTGCGGCCGGTAGGACAGACTCCTGGGGATAAAGCCAAATCGTTCGACATAGGGTAATCGATTTTGCTCGGACTGATGAAGAAGTTATAGACGGCTTGCAGGCCGAGTTGATACCCGGCAAAAGAAAATGTGAATTAGCTCACACTTCCCGGTCCGCTATGGGCATTCCGTCAGCAGCGCCGAAAACCGGCTTTTCATACCCCGGATAAGTGAAATTGCGAAGATAAACCACCCGGCTGTCCTTATTGAGGAATAGGTGCGTTGATATTGACGGTTTCCCCGTCGTCGCTTCCACCGCCACTACCACCGCCACCGCCACTACCACCGGCAGCCAGTCCGGCAACAGCAAGTACACCAAGGCCGATCCATAGCCACTTATTCGATGAGGCACTGGTTTGTGTAACTTCGTCAGCAGAGTCACTCGCCAGCTCCGTACCACTCGGACCTTCTATGACATCCAGCACCAAAGGTTCGAAGGTAAATCCGCGCAACAGCGAATTTCCTGCAATATCTTCAGCCTGAATATAATATTCAAGCCCTGGCGGCTGCAAAACGGAGGGATCCAGTTCGGTCATAAAGACGTCGGCTGTATCGGTCGGCGTCATTTCAACGCTGTTGAAAATCGAATCTCCAACTTTGCGGAAAAACAACGTTACCTTGCCGACACCGTTTTCATCGGTGACTGTCGCTGAAATCACATGGGGTTCGTTAGAAACCACGCTTTCGGATTGAGGCTCGTGCAGCACTTTCGGCGGGGTAAAATCATTTCCTGATTGTGCAAAGGCCAAAGGCGTCAGGGCAGGGGAGAGTCCCAGAATCAGTGAGAGGGTGATACCGATAAATCGAGTGCTAAGCCGCATTTGCAGTCCCCGTTTTTCTGTTTGCTGGTTTTGGGTGTTTTATCAATAACCTGCTTATCAGGTTCGAGACACACCGGCAAGGAATTCGACAGTTTAAATGCCTTTGCATCATATATGAGATCAAGACTTTGTGGCAATAGAACAAGAGTACTAAGTGCTCTGTCCAGGTATTATTGACGGATGCAGAGACAAGCTACCATTCCACAAAACTCCAGTAGCCGTTTGACTTACTGGTTTTGACCGAAACCTTGCTCCAGCTCTTACTCGGCAGAACCGTATCGCCGGAATTACTGGTCAGTCTGCGAATATTGATATCCGCGGAAGCCACTCCGCGTTTGCTGTTACTTTGGAAATTGCTGATACTCAGATCCATCTTGCTGTATTCCCGGCACAGATTATTCACGAAAGACAAGCTGCTTTTCTTGGCGTTGCTGCGACTGCTCAGACTTTTCGTATCGCAGGCACTGAGTTGTACTTTAAAGTCATTAAACAAACGGCTGACCGATTGAATGTCGGATTCCTTATCCTGGAGCTTATGCTCATTCAACAGGGTTTTACTTAAAGTGCTGGCGGTATTTTTCTTCTGCTGTGTAGCAAGCGCCAGTCGCTTCTGTTCTTCCTTCTGCTTCTTTTCCGCCTCCAGTCGCTCGGCTTCGGCCTTTTTAGCCGCTTCTTGCTCCCGTAATTTGGCCAGTCTTTCAGCCTCTGCTTTCTTCGCTGCCTCCTCTTCCTGTTGTAACTGGGCCAAGCGTTGTTGCTCCTCCTTTAAGCGTTGTTCTTCTTGTTTTCGTTTCTCCTCTTCCAATCGCGCAGCTTCTGCTTTTCTGGCCGCTTCCTGTTCTTCCTTTTCCAGCTGTGCAAGACGTTCCTGTTCCTCTGTTTCTATGCGCTTTAATTCGTCCAGCCGCTCCTGCTCCTTCTGTTGCATCAGCTTGATTTGCGCCAGCCGCTCCTGCTCAAGGCGCAATCTCTCGGCCTCCGCTTTGCGTTCTTCCTCAATTCGTTGAAGTTCGAGTTCCTGTTGGCGGCGCTTTTCCGCTTCAATCTTTTCAAGCTCGGCAAGTTTGATCTGCTCTTCCTGCCTTTGTCTTTCCAGCTCTTCAAGGCGTTTCTTTTCCGCTTCTATCCGGGCCAGTTCCTCTTGCTTATTCTTTTCCGCTTCCAGCCGCTTCTGCTCAGCGATTCTTTCCTGCTCGACGCGGATGCGTTCCTGTTCCGCGAGCCGTTCCTTTTCCTGACGTTCCCTTTCCGCCTGTTGTTGTTTCAGTTTTTCGATTTGTTCAATAGCGGCCTGCCGTTCCTGCTCGGCCCGGATTCTGGCCTGTTCGGCCTCTTCCCGCTCTCTTTCAAGGCGCTCCCGCTCCGCTTTTAAAGCATCGGTAGGTGTTATCAGTGACTGTGGGTTGTTCTGCGTCGAAACATCTGCCTGTCCATCGCTCGGAGGCTGGTCCGAAGGCTCCTCCCTGTTCGAATCCAGTATTCTGTTTGCCACCTGATCTGTCGCCTGTTCAATATTGCGGAAAGTGGCTGCATTCTGATTCAGTAACAGATAGGCTCCGCCTGCCAGAGACAACAACAGTGCGATTGCAAGACCGCCAATCAAGGTTTTGTTGCCTGTGGATGCGGGTTGCTGAAGTTCCGGCTGCTGGCTGAGGCTGGGTGCAGCTCCCGCATCCCGTGCATCGGTTTTTAGAAACAGCGGAGAGGTGTCGGCCGGCACTTCGGCCGATGCATCGCCCCCGTAAACGGTTTTATCCTGCTCGGGGGGTTCGCTGACCGGGGCAGGATGAACAGGCAT
This sequence comes from Granulosicoccaceae bacterium, assembly GCA_965222695.1. GTDB lineage: Bacteria > Pseudomonadota > Gammaproteobacteria > Granulosicoccales > Granulosicoccaceae > UBA7957. The sequence goes on from OZ244967.1 coordinate 1,044,094, forward strand.
TGCCAGCACGGTTTCATCATCCGTCTCTTGGGTGGCGACTGGCGCCGGCCTTGGTGCGGCTTTCGCCTTGGTCAGCAGTTGGCGAAATTCAGCGACGTTCTGAGGTCTGTCTTTGGCCTCGAATTGCAAGGCCATATCGATGGCGTGAACAAATTCCGGAGAATATTCGTAAGCATTTTCCAGATCTTTGGCCGGAATCAAAGGATCCGGTTGTTTTTGAATAACCTTGGTAAAGCGGCTGAAGGAATCCGCGGGCAAGGTGCGGGCAACAGCGTAATAAAGTGTTGCCCCGATGGAATAAATATCGGTCCACGGCCCCTGTTTACCGCCGCTGTCTTCCATCTGCTCGTAGGGTGCGTAGCCTTTAGTCAGTATGCGGGTCATGTTCTGACTTTTACCGGCGATATGCTGCCTGGCCGAGCCGAAATCGAGAAGAACCGGGCTGCCGTCCTGACGAATGTAAATATTGGCCGGTTTTATATCCCGGTGGATAATATTATGTGCATGAACCTGTTCCAGACCACTGAGAATCGCGTCGAAAATTTCAATCAGCCGTCCTTCACTCCGGTATTGCGGGGTACGCAGCATGAGCTCCAGATTATTGCCTTGTTCGTACTCCATAACCATGTAGGCGGTGTTGTTTTCTTCAAAAACACTGTGAACCCGGACGATATTATGGTGTTTGAATTTGGCCAGAATCCGGGCTTCATCGATGAAGCGGGTCAGGCCCCAGCGGTACATCTCTCCGTCCGTGCCGGTTTTCGGAAGAACGTAACTGTCTTGTTTGCGTTCGGCTATATCCCCCGGCAGATATTCCTTGATCGCCACTTGAGTCTGCAGATTGGTATCAGTCGCCAGATAAGTGATGCCGAATCCGCCTCGCCCCAGAATCGAGTCGATCTGGTACCAGTGAAGTTTCGAGCCTTTTTTGAGTTGTTCCGCCATCTTGTCGCGAGAATTGTGTTGAGTTAGTTTAATCTAACAATTTGTTATTATTAGTTTTTTTTGTAATATTACTGTTTTCTCCGGTGCGCCGCCTGCAACCGGGTGACAGGTTTATTATAAAGTTAAAGTAAAACAGTTGTTTAGTACTTTAGTAGGTTAATTAATAACCGGGAATCTGTGATACTTTACCAGGATGAGTATGGCGGAAGTGCGGAATACGCAATGAATGCGTCATACTGTGATTCAGCACGGATAATCGGGACAAAACACATTATTTGGGCATCTTTCAACCCGGAGGTAGTGAATGTAATGAGCAATGATGTCGACGAAGAGCTGGAAAAAATCTTTGAAAATAACAAAGCTTGGGCGCAAAGGATTCAACGCGAGCAACCCCATCTGTTCGAACGGCTAAGCCATCAGCAACATCCGGACTTCCTTTGGATCGGTTGTTCCGACAGCCGTGTCCCTGCCAATAATATTATCAGTATGCCACCGGGTGAGTTATTTGTTCACCGGAATATTGCCAATCTCGTGGTTCCGGGTGATCTGAGCTGTATGTCCGTATTGCAGTATGCGGTCGACGTTCTTGGCGTTAAGCATATCGTCGTTTGCGGACATTACGGATGCGGAGGTGTGAAAGCTGCCATGTCCAATGAGTCTCATGGCCTGATCGACAGCTGGTTATATCCGATCAGAGACCTTTACCATCAACACCGCCAGACGCTTGATCCGGAGACTGACGATGAAGCGCGGGTAAACCGCTTGTGCGAACTCAATGTCATTGAGCAGGTGGCTAATATCAGTCGGACACCTGTCGTCCAGAAGGCCTGGGGGCGTGGACAGCACTTAAAGGTGCACGGTGTGATCTACAGCATTAAAGATGGCATTCTGCACGACCTCAATGCGAGGGTTTCGGGTGTGGAGCAGACCCCTCCCAGTTTTCACGTCAAGTCAGGCGAAATCCAGTAGAATGCATTCCGAAATCCGTTGGTATTACCTCTATAGCCGAGGCGTAAGGAAATCAGTCTCCAAATGCGCTGATTCCCTGCAAACGGGCATTTTTGACGGGAGGTGCCGAAAATGGCAAAAGATCCGACTTTTACCGTTGGTATAGAAGAAGAATACATGCTTGTTGACGCAGGCACCATGGATCTGGCACGGGAGGTGCCGGATGAGTTGTTTAAAGAGTGCGAGCGCTTGATCGGTGATCAGGTTACCCGCGAGTTTATGCAGTGCCAGATTGAAGTCGGTACCGCTGTATGCAGTACCGTGGGCCAGGCCACGGATGAACTGATCGGCCTTCGAAAGGCGGTCAATGATATCGCCGGCAACTATGGACTTGTATTGTTAGCCGCCTCCACTCATCCGTTTTCTTTGTACAACAATCAGGAGCACACTCGACGAAACCGCTACGATCAATTGGCGAATGATCTTCAGGCTGTGGTAAGAAGACTGATGATCAGTGGCATGCATGTTCATGTAGGTGTGGGGGACGATGACCTGCGAATCGATCTGATGGGGCAGGTGACTTACATTTTACCGCACTTATTGGCTTTGTCGACCTCTTCGCCTTTTTGGTGCGGAAGCGATAGCGGAATGAAAAGTTACAGGTTGTCGGTATGGGATGAAATGCCCCGCACGGGTTTGCCGCCGGTGTTTGAAAGCTATGCGGAATTTGAGCGTCATGTCGACGTATTGGTCAAGGTCGGCATCATCGAAGATGCCAGCAAAATCTGGTGGGATATACGTCCCAGCGTAAGATTCCCGACTCTTGAAGTCCGTATATCCGATGTGTGTACACATGTCGAGGATGCGGCCTGTATTGCGGCGATTTATCAATGCTGGCTGAGAATGCTTTACCGCTTACGCCGCGGCAATCAGAGGTGGCGCCGTTACCTGACCATGTTGATCGACGAAAATCGCTGGCGGGCTCATCGTTACGGCATAGACGAGGGACTAATCGATTTTGGCCGAACCCAGATATTACCCTATGCTGATTTGTTTGAGGAAATGGTTGAGTTGGTTTATGAAGACGCCGAAGCGCTGGATTGCGTGGCGGAACTCGAACACGGGCGGACTATCCTCAAGCGCGGCACCAGTGCTCACGAGCAGTTACGGCAATATCAGCAGGCATTGAAACAAAACGCCACGGTACAAGAAGCGCTGGTATCGGTAGTCGAAATGCTGACTCAAAATACAATTAAACACTAGCAAATGATATTGACGGTTACAGAGCCACGCAGAAATGGCGCACAACGCGGGATCTGCGCGCAAAATCACACGAAAAGGCATTTATAACAGTGACGAGATTATCCGCACCCGGCGAGCGTGAATTGTTACACACGCGAACAGTCACCTGTCACGGTTACAGGCGAGCCGATGGCTTGTACGATATCGAGGGCCATTTAGTCGACAGTAAAAGTTACGATTTCAGCAATCGCGATCGCGGTGGAAAAATTCGTGCCGGCGAATCTCTGCACGAAATGAGAGTCAGGATTACGCTCGATCTTTCCTTGACGATTCTTGACGCCGAAGCGCTTACCGAGTGGGCTCCCTATAGGGTTTGTCAGAATGCAACTGCCAGTTTTAAGGGTATCATCGGAATCACCATCGGGCCGGGCTGGCGCCAGCAGGTCAATCGTATTATCGGAAGGCAGTCCGGCTGTACTCACATCACTGAACTGTTAAGTCCTATGGCGACCACTGCCTACCAGACCATAGGTGCCGAGTGGCAGGAAAAAAACACCGGAAAATCGCAGGATCGCCCGCCCCCTTTGCTTAACACTTGCTATGCTTATGCCGATGACGGGCCGATTATCAAGCGTGAATGGCCGAACTGGTATAAGAGCAAGAATCGATAATGCAAGCAGCTTCGAAAGCCATATTCAAATTCGATTATCTATACCGCCGAACCGTCGATGAAAATCACCGCCTGCGGCAGGCAGTTTACCGGATTGCGTCTCACTGGTTTCCAGCAGATAAGACTCTGCGGGCTTGGCGACCAGATGATACAGCGATTGTGTAATCAACCAGGCATTATGACTGCTGGAATCTTCCGGTATTAATTCGAAGGGCAATTCCGGTTCGGACAGCAGTATTCGTCTGAACTCGTGAATTAACAAAGTGCGGAGGATAAAACAGGTTTTGGCATCGAATTGTTTGACCTTATTCGCGGCATCCAGGATCGGCTTGAAGATGCCGATAAACTCATCATAGGCAGTGTCCAGGGATTCCATTTGAAAACACTGTTTCACCAACGCGGAGGACGGGGTGGTATTCTCCTCATCCTGCGCATTGGCTAACATCATTGCCACCTTTTCCTCAAGACCAAGCTCGCGGACCAGTGTTCTCACTGGTTTTAAATCAGCGGTAGGGTGGCCAAACACCCCCGGCGCCAGGCGGCCAAATCCCAGCAAACGCAGCTCCTGGCGAAGCAAATCCCTTTCTTCCAGAGTGATATCGGCCAGTGCAGTAAATACCAGGCGCCACTGTCCGTCCCAACCAGGCTTGCGATTGTTGTAAATACGCATTGACGCTGTCGCGAATTGCCGCAAGCCTTTATTGGTTAGAGAATAATAACTGCGACGGCCGACCTGCTCGGAGCGTAAAATACCCGCCTGGGTCAATCGAAAGACCGAAGTCCGCACCAAACGGGTATTTATGCCCAGGGGTTCGACCAATTTGATGAGACTGCCGAGCCAGACAGTACCGCCGTGCGGACAAATGGAATCTCCGAAAATGGTAACTAAAAGGGAATTGGCTCTGACCGGACGACGCTGAGTAAACTCATCGGTCAATACCCCGATTTGCTGACTGAATTCGGATTCAGCCGTATCGATTTTGCTGCTTGCCACGCCTTACATTTTCCTGCACTTGGTTTGTTTTATAGTAGCTTGATTAAGCGTGAATTTTCAATTGTGACTGAATCTCAACGGGTAGCTTTGCACCGGTTAGTGGTCATTATTCAATATTCCGTTTATCCACTACCCGTTGGGCTTTACCTAAAGAACGGGCTATAGACTCGGAATCCAGAATATTGATCGATGTCGATATGCCGACAAAGGTTTTTATATTGTGTATCAGAGATCTTCCGATCTGTGTGCGATCCTCATCGCTCAGATGATCGAATTCACTGCGCAGTTCGGTATTGACGACGACCGAATCCATATTGCCACTGCGATGTAATTCCAACTGATAGTGAGGTGACAGCTCATCGAAATTTAGAATCTGCTCTTCCACTTGAGAGGGAAATACATTGACTCCTCGTATGATCAGCATATCGTCACTGCGGCCGGTGATTTTATCCATTCGTCGCATGGTGCGTGCAGTGCCCGGGAGCAGACAGGTAAGGTCGCGGGTACGGTATCGGATTATCGGCATGGCTTCTTTGGTCAGGGAGGAAAAGACCAACTCGCCGGATTCTCCATCCGGCAAAGGTTGCAGAGTCTCCGGATGTATAATCTCCGGCAAAAAATAATCCTCCCAAATGACGGGTCCGTCCTTGGTTTCGACACACTCCTGGGCAACGCCGGGGCCCATCAGCTCCGACAGTCCGTAGATGTCGACGGCATCTAAGCCAAGTCTGGCTTCAATCTCTTCTCGCATGGAGTTAGTCCAGGGTTCGGCACCGAATATACCCACGCTCAAAGAACATTCTTTGGCATTCAGTCCCTGGCGGTCAAATTCATCGGCGATATTCAGGCAATAAGATGGTGTGACCATGATGATATCGGGTTTGAAGTCATTGATCAGCTGCACTTGCTTGGCGGTCTGCCCTCCCGACATGGGCACCACTGCGCAACCCAAATGTTCGGCACCGTAATGTGCCCCCAGGCCCCCGGTAAACAAGCCATAGCCATAGGCGACATGCACCATATCGGCGCGGGTTCCGCCGGCCGCTCGAATGCTACGGGCAGCCAGCAGGGACCAGTTGTCTATATCGTTCTGTGTGTACCCGACGACGGTCGGCTTTCCCGTCGTGCCGCTGGACGCATGTATACGAACGATCTGCTCTCGTGATACGGCGAAGGTGCCGAAAGGGTAGTTGTCACGTAAATCCTGTTTGGTTGTGTAGGGAAACTTACTGATATCGGATAAATCTTTCAGATCATCAGGATGAACACCGGCGTCGTTGAATTTTTGTTTATACATGGCCACATTGCTGTAGGCATGGTTTAAAGTCCAGCGAAGCCGCTCAAGCTGCAAGGCCTCAAGCTCGTCTCTGCTGGCTCGTTCGATGGGATGAAGCGGGGTCAGCTCAGGTGCTCGTTTGCTCATTGTTCCTCTCCGGTGCAATAATTTCCGGAACCTGTCATGGTTCCGTTATTTTAAGATTTAAACCTTTTCAATGATCATGGCTATTCCTTGGCCAACGCCTATACACATGGTACAAAGCGCGTATTTTCCTCCGTTCAACTGCAACTGTTTCGCCGCAGTTGTAATAAGCCGTGCTCCGCTCATACCCAGAGGATGGCCGAGAGCGATTGCCCCGCCGTTGGGATTCACGTGTTCGGCATCGTCGGGCAGTCCCAGATCACGTGTTACCGCCAATGCCTGCGCGGCAAATGCCTCATTCAGCTCGATGGTATCCATTTGATCCAGCGACAGGCGGCACAGTTTCAACACCTTACGGCTGGCCGGGGCGGGGCCGAATCCCATAATGCGCGGCGCTACACCCGCGGTTGACATGGCTGCAATTCGAGCCACGGGTTCCAGGCCGTGCTTTTTCGCCGCAGCTTCGGAACCGATCAGCAGCGCGCAAGCGCCGTCGTTAACCCCGGACGCATTGCCGGCGGTAACCGAACCTTTATCGCGAAAGGGTGTTTTTAATTTGGCCAGTTGTTCCAGTGTGGTCTGCGGCCGCGGATGCTCATCATCCTCGACCAAAAGATCCTCGCCTTTTCTCTGCGGAATACGAACCGGAATGATTTCACTGCGCAACCGTCCGGATTCCACAGCGCGGGCCGTGCGCTGTTGCGAGCGCCAGGCGAAGCCATCCTGGTCCTGCCGGGAGATGGAGAACTGTTCAGCCACGTTCTCGGCGGTTTCCGGCATGGAATCCACACCGTACTGTTGTTGCATTAGAGGATTGACAAATCGCCAGCCGATAGTGGTATCGAAGATTTCCGCCTGTCTGCCGAAAGCCTGGTCAGCCTTGGGCACTACAAAGGGCGCGCGTGACATGGATTCGGCGCCGCCGGCGATCATGAGCTCGGCTTCACCGCATTTAATCGCCCGCGCGGCTATGCCAACGGCGTCCATACCCGAACCGCAAAGGCGATTGACGGTTGTCCCCGGTGCACTGACCGGCAGTCCCGCCAGCAAGGCGGACATCCGGGCAATATTGCGGTTGTCCTCACCTGCTTGATTGGCACAGCCGTAAATCACATCATCCAATAGTTCCCAGTCCACGCTCCGGTTATTGTCCATCAAAGCGCGAATCGGGACGGCTCCCAAATCATCGGCCCTGACGGATGACAAAACGCCGCCATAGCGGCCGATCGGTGTTCGCACGGCATCGCAGATAAAGGCCTGGGCTTTCATAGTGGATCTCCGTTACTGTCAACCAGTGCACCGCGTATCTGAAACGACTTACCGCGAAACAGAGCAATCAGCTCATCATTCTGGTTGGTCACTTCAATGTCATATACACCGGTTTTGCCGCTGCGCGAACGTTCTTGCGCGCAGGCGGTCAGTGTATCACCGAGTTTGCCCGGAGCAATAAAATCAATACTGCAAGCAGCCGCGACGCTGCTGAGGTTAGTGTTATTGCAAGCATGAGCAAACGCAGTATCGGCGAGGGAGAAAATCATCCCGCCATGGCATATGCCGTGGCCATTGGTCATATCCTTTGTGATTCTCATCTGCAATATGGCCGCCCCGGGGGTGCTGGATATAATCTCCATTCCCAGTGCGCGCGCGCAGTAATCGTTTGCATCCATCGCCCGGCTGCAGGCTATGGCCAACTCATCGTCGCTAAGCGTCGGCTTATTCATAAAGCGATTTTCCGGAAATGGCTTTTCGTTGTAACAGGGGTGAAACGCGATAGCGGTCCTCCCCATAGTGCCGGGCGAGGTTTTCAAGTACTTCGACCACAAATGCCAGGCCGAGATCACTGGCCCAAAGCAGCGGCCCCTTGGGATAGTTAACCCCGAATTGCATCGCTGTATCGACGGCGGACGCTTGACAGACACGTTGATTGACAGCGTCGGCCCCTTCATTGGCCAGCATGCAAACCGTTCTTAATACGCAAAGCCCGGGTATATCGTCGATATAGGATACTTTTTTACCCAGAGCCTGAAAAAGACCGCTGGCATCGTTTTTGGCTTGAAGGCTGCACTGGTCTGCGGCGGTGAGCGCGACCCGGCTGCAGCTGGTAAAATCGTAAGCGAGATCCGACAATACAATATTGTGCCGATCTTCTTCCGCCGCGCGACGGCTTGCACTTCGCCCATCGGACAGTTTTATCCACGCCGCGCCGGCCTGAATTGAATTGTCATCGGTATTGCTTTCTTTGAAACCTATATTGTTCTCCCGCAATAAGGCTTTCATCGGTTCTATAAAGAGTCCGTTTCCATGCAGGCCGATAGGATCGGGCAGAGGGTAATCCGGCTCGGTTTGCACAATAGGTTTTTCGGCGTCTTTCGAATAGATGTAGAATCCACGGCCGCTTTTTCGCCCGAGATAACCTGCGTCGACTAATTCCTTCTGAATCAGACTGGGTTTGAATCGCGAATCACCGTAATAGGCTTCGAAGACCGAACATGTCACCGCATAGTTGACATCTTGGCCGATCAGATCCATTAACTCAAAAGGCCCCATGCGAAAGTTTCCCGTCTCACGCATGATGGCGTCCACAGTCACGGTGTCAGCGGCGGCTTCTTCAACAATGCGCAGGCTTTCGGCATAAAATGGTCTCGCGACCCGGTTAACGATAAATCCTGGAGTCGAACGGGTAAAAACGGGCATTTTCCCCCAGGCGAGGGCGGTTTCATAAACGCTTTCGGCAACATTTTTATCCGTAGCCAGGGAACTGATCACTTCGACCAGTTTCATGACAGGCGCCGGATTAAAAAAATGCATACCCACCAGATTCTGCGGACGCTGCAAGACCGAGCCTATGGATGTCAGGGACAGGGAGGAGGTATTACTGCCGATGATCACCTGTTCACTGCAGATCCGTTCCAGTTGCTGGAACAAGGTCTGCTTGATTTTCAGGTTTTCGATTATGGCTTCTACGATCAGTGAGCATGGAGCCAGGCTGTCAAGCGAATCGACGATCGAGATATTTCCGAGTATCGATTCCTTCTCTTGTACCGCGATGCGGTTTTTTTCCACCCGTTTCTGCAAGCCCTGCTCGATTTTGTCAAACCCTGCCGCAGCGGCATTCTCGGCAGCATCGTAGAGCAGGACTGAGTGCCCGGCCGCGGCTGCTACCTGTGCTATTCCCGTACCCATAGTGCCGGCACCGATTACACCGATGATTGCGTTTTTATCGAGCGCCGTCATTTAGTGCCCCCGGAACTGAGGTTTTCGTTTTTCCAAAAATGCATTGACGCCTTCCCGGTAATCGTCACTGCGTCCGGCCAGCCTTTGCAGATCCCTTTCCAGATCCAGTTGTCGATCAAAACTGTTCTGATCCGAGCTGATAATCGCTCGCTTGATCAGGGCCAGGCCTCGGGTGGGCCCGTCAGCCAGAGACACTGCAAGCTTTTCCGCCTCGCTTTGCAGCGCTTCATCATCGACACAGCGATAAATCATGCCCCAGTTTTCCGCCTGTTCTGCACTGATTTTATCACCCAGCATGGATAGCGCCATAGCTCGCGCTCTGCCGACGAGCCGCGGCAGACTCCATGTGCCGCCGGAATCCGGAATAAGTCCGATTTTACAAAATGCCTGGATAAAACTGGCGGAACGGGCGGCGAGCACAATATCACAAGCCAGCGCAAGGTTGGCTCCGGCTCCCGCTGCAATACCGTTGACCGCACAGACCACCGGCATTTCCAGGGCCTGCAGACTACGCAGTAGGGGGTTGTAGTTTACTTCCAGTGACTCCCCGAGATCCGGCATTTGTGCCGAGGGATTGACACGTCTGTCGGAAAGATCCTGCCCCGCACAGAATCCGCGGCCTTTTGCGCTGATCAATAAACAACGGGCAACATCGGATTTTTTAATTCGCTTAAGCGCCTCGCGGACTTCCTGATGCATCAGCGTATTAAAGCTGTTCAGTTTATCCGGCCGGTTCAGGGTGATTCGGGCAAGCGGATTATCAATACTGAATTCGATGGTTTCGAATGTCATGCGCTATTCTCCTTACCTGCCTTTGAATTCGGGACGACGTTTTTCGATAAAAGCCTGCATCCCTTCCCGGCGGTCTTCCGTTGCCGATAACAGTGTAAAGGCGTTGCGTTCCAGATTAAGACCGGTTTCGAGGGTGGTTTCATAGGCATCGAGCAGGCTTTTCTTGGCCAGCCGGACTGCGATGGGCGATTTCCCGGCAATGGTTTTTGCCAGATTCAGGGTGGTTTCCAGGGTGAGCTCGGGCTGGGTAATCCGGGCGATCAAGCCGAAGTCCAGAGCTGTTTGTGCGTCAATGGATTCACCGCTGAGCACCATTTTCATCGCCATGGATTTTCCGACCGTACGGATCAGCCGCTGGGTGCCTCCGGCGCCAGGCATTATGCCCAGATTGATCTCAGGTTGACCGAAGCTTGCGTTGCTGCCCGCAACTACTATATCGGCATGGAGGGCCAACTCGCATCCGCCGCCCAATGCGTAGCCATTGACCGCGGCCAGCAGGGGTTTGCTGAAGCGGCGAATGCCCGTCCAGTATTCCACCCGCTTGTCTTGCATAAAATCGACGGTATCCATGGCGGCCATTTCCTTGATATCCGCACCGGCAGCGAATACCTTTTCATTGCCGTATAGAACAGCGCAGCGGACATCGGTGTCGGATTCGGCGGTACAAAGGGCTTGACTGAGTTCGCTCAGCAGAGCGGTTCGAAGCGCATTGTATGACTCAGGCCGATTTAATCTGATCAGGATAACACCCTGGTCAGTTTCCTCGACCAGTATGTCTTGGTAGTCGCTCATAAAAACCTCGTTGCAACAGGGAGACGGTTGATCCCTTCGCTTAATTCTTATGGGCCAGCGATGATCGCTTGCCTGTTATAAATGCCATTCCTAAGTTTACCGGTCTTACTAAAGAGATACAAGAATAATATAATATTTTAAATTTTTGTATCACGATGATATTCTGCTTCCTCCGCTTCCGGAAGTACATCACGGGTTTATACCTTTTTTACCCATCGAGAAACAGAAATTGTAATGGGAAAAATAAGCGGTATCATGTGAACGGCTGCCGTCCGGAGCGACAATTTTCAACGATTGATTCAATTTTGGAATTCGCATGCCATTTTATGCTATCGACAATATCCGCCCCGTGGTTCATCCGCAAAGCTATGTGCATCCGACCGCGACCCTGGTGGGCGATGTGATTGTGGGACCCGGCTGCTATATAGGTCCAAGCGCAAGTTTAAGAGGCGATTTCGGTCGTTTGATTCTGGGGGAGGGAGCGAATCTGCAGGATACTTGTGTGATGCACGGATTCCCGGGAACGGATTCGGTGATAGGCCGCAATGGTCATATCGGTCACGGAGCGGTATTGCATGGTTGCGTTATCGAGGAAAATGCACTCATCGGCATGAACGCCGTGATCATGGATGGTGCGGTTGTGGGTGAATCGGCAATTGTCGCAGCGATGAGTTTCGTCAAGGCCGAATTCGAAGTGCCGGCCCGCCATTTAGTCGCCGGCATTCCGGGCAAAATCATGCGTGAACTGAGCGAGGAAGAAATCGAATGGAAACGGACCGGCACCAAGGACTACCAGGAACTGGCCGTCCGCTGCATGCAATCCATGGTTGAGACCACACCTTTAAGCGAAGTGGAACCCGATCGTGGCCGGATCCAGGTAGCCTGCAGTGTACCTCTTTATCAGACACGTAAGCTCTAACATTCGCAAGTTTTGTGTTTCTCGGAAATTTACCCTAAATTAGCGGCCACTCGATGATTCAGACAGAGGAAAAAACCGTGAGCTACGAAAACGTGATTGTGGAGATTGAGGGCGAAGTCGGCATCATTACCCTAAACCGGCCTAAAGCGTTAAACGCTTTAGGAGTTGCGCTGATGAGTGATCTGGCCGCCGCCTTGGATGAACTCGAAGCCAACGACGATATCGCCGTAATGGTATTGACCGGCAGCGAAAAAGCCTTTGCCGCGGGTGCCGATATCAAGGAGATGAAAGACAAGACCTTTGTCGAAGCTTACAGTGAGAACTTTATCACGGACGGTTGGGAGCGCGTTACGCAGTGCAGGAAACCGGTGATCGCGGCAGTCAGCGGTTATGCCTTGGGTGGCGGATGCGAACTGGCCATGATGTGTGATTTCATCATCGCGGCGGACAATGCCAAGTTCGGCCAGCCGGAAGTGACGATAGGGACTTTGCCAGGCGCCGGCGGGACTCAGCGTCTGACTCGCTTGGTCGGTAAATCCAAGGCCATGGATATGTGTTTAACAGCACGTATGATGGACGCAGAGGAGGCGGAACGTGCCGGGCTTGTGTCACGGATATTTCCCGTGGCGGATTTGCGTGCCGAGGCGGTAAAGATTGCTCAGACGATTGCAAGCTATTCGCGGCCGTCCATCCGCATGGCCAAAGATTCCGTCAACGCAGCGCTGGAAACAACTTTGACGGAAGGGGTTAGGTTGGAAAGGAAAATGTTTCATGCAAGCTTTGCCCTGGAAGATAAGTTTGAGGGTATGGCGGCCTTTGTGGAGAAGCGCAAGCCGGATTTTAAAAACCGGTAGTTTTTTAACTTTATTTTATTAAAGCGGGCGTACGCGGCACTCAACTTTTCGTCAGTGTGTATTTGTTGCGTTTTTTTGCTGCGGGCTGCGCATCTCAGTTGCCTGTTTGCCCACCTTGGGAGATAAAATACGGCAATCAACGTTTCATCTGTCACCTCAAAGATTAGCAATTCGAATGACTCGGCGTAAAATGGGGTTTTTCTCCGCTAAGAAAGGCCCGAATCCATGAACGAAAATGCTCTTGACTCCAAAGCCCGACTGGTTTGGGAACCCTCCGCCGAGCGAGTGCAAAACACCACTATTCAATCTTTTATAAAAGCGGTCAACCAACGACGGAAATTGGCAATTCACGGCTACGATGAACTTTACACCTGGTCGGTGGAATCGAACGCCGATTTCTGGTCTGAGGTTTGGGATTTCGGCGGAGTTGTCGCCGCAGAAAAAGGTAAGGTTATTTTTCAGGATGATCCTTTGTTTACAAAGGCGTGTTACTTCCCGCAGGCGCGACTGAATTTCGCCGAAAATCTGCTTCGCCGCAGTGACGACGACGGTGATGCTATTGTGTTTCGAGGCGAGGACCGGATAAAGCAGCGTTTGTCGTGGGCTGAATTGAATCGTCAGGTTGCGGCATTCGCACGATATTTAAAGCAGTTTGATCTACAGCCGGGTGACCGGGTTGCGGCTGTCATGCCGAATATTCCGCAGACTGTGGTTGCGATGTTGGCGGCAAGCTCTTTGGGTTGTGTGTGGAGTTCCTGTTCTGCCGAGTTTGGCGAGCAAGGTGTACTGGACCGGTTTGAACAGATTGAACCATCGGTTCTTATTGTATGCGACGGCTACTTCTTTAACGGCAAAAGGGTTGATTTTATAGCGAAAGCGAGGAATATCATCCCTCGACTGCCTTCGTTGAAGTCCGTGGTTCTGGTGCCCTATGCCGGGCAGAACGAACTTGACGGAGCTGTATTATGGGAAAACGCTTTAAATAATGATGCCGATACCATCGAATTTACACAGCTGCCGTTCGATCATCCTTTATACATTATGTTTTCCAGCGGCACGACCGGGAAACCGAAGTGTATTGTTCATTCTGCCGGGGGTTCTTTATTACAGCACTTAAAAGAGCACCGTTTGCATAGCGATATCAAACCCGGTGACAAAGTCTTCTATTTCACCACCTGCAGTTGGATGATGTGGAATTGGCTGGTCAGTGCGCTGGCGTCGGAAGCGACTCTGATGTTATACGACGGATCACCGTTTTATCCGGACGGCAATGTGCTGTTCGATTTTGCGGCGGACGAACGGTTTAGCTTTTTCGGCACGTCGGCCAAATATATCGATGCGGTAAAAAAGGCCGGGTTGAAACCCATTGAAACCCATGCTTTGGATAGCTTGCAGATCATTGCATCGACCGGGTCACCCCTGCTGCCGGATAGCTACGATTTTGTTTACGAAGGAATTAAAAACGACGTCTGCCTGGCTTCGATTTCCGGCGGCACTGATATTTTGTCTTGTTTCGTTTTGGGTAATCCGACGGCACCGGTATATCGCGGTGAAATTCAGGCGCGTGGCCTGGGTATGGCGGTTGAGGTCTGGAATGAGGACGGTCAGCCGGTGGTTGAAGAAAAGGGCGAATTGGTTTGCGTTAAACCTTTTCCGTCTAAGCCGATCGGGTTTTGGAACGACGATGATGGCTCGCGCTATCATGCGGCCTATTTTGAGCGCTTTGATAATGTCTGGAGTCATGGAGATTTTGCAGAGCTGACCCCGCGGGGCGGTATGATTATTTACGGGCGTTCAGACGCTGTGCTGAATCCGGGAGGGGTACGCATTGGTACGGCGGAAATTTATCGCCAGGTGGAAAAGCTTGAGGAGGTGTTGGAATCTATTGCCGTCGGCCAGGATACGGACGGCGATGTCAGGGTTGTGTTATTCGTGGTGTTGCGTGAAGGCATATCGCTGGACGAGGATTTGACTGACCGTATTAAAAAACAGGTACGATTCGGCGCTAGCCCCAGGCATGTTCCGGCGGTGATTGCCCAGGTGCCTGAGATTCCACGAACCACTTCCGGCAAGATTGTCGAGCTCGCGGTCCGGGATGTGATTCATGGCCGCGAAGTGAAGAATGTCAATGCGCTGGCCAATCCCGCCGCGCTTGAGTATTTTAAAAATCTGGACGCACTGAGGCTTTAGCCGAAGTTGTCTACTGAGAAGAGAAACCATCGCTTGGCGCGATCCGGGCTGGATACTGAGAATGTCGAGGAGTAATTATGGCTAAATTTGCATCAACCGCAGATACGGAAGAAAAACAGATCATTTTTGAAGAGTTGGCCGATGGGGTGTATGCCTACACGGCAGAAGGTGATCCTAATACAGGGGTTGTAGTTGGCGACGATTCGGTACTTGTTATCGACGGCCAGGCAACGCCGATCATGGCGCAGGATGTTATCCGCAGAATCCGCGAGGTAACGGAAAAGCCGATCAAACACGTTTTATTATCGCATTATCATGCGGTCAGAGTGCTGGGAACATCGGCCTATCAGCCAACCAACATTATTGCCAGTCAAAATACCTATGATCTGATTGTCGAGCGTGGTCAGCAGGATTTTGACAGTGAGCTGGGCCGCTTTCCGCGATTGTTCGCCGGTGTGGATTCCGTGCCCGGTTTAACCTGGCCGACCCTGGTATTTCAAAAGGAATTGACTCTGTGGATGGGAAAACGTGAAGTACGGATTTCTCATCCCGGAAGAGGACATACCAAGGGCGACACCATTGCCTGGTTGCCGAAGGAAAAGATCCTGTTCAGCGGCGATCTGGTTGAATTTGGTGCAACGCCCTATAGCGGCGACGCCTATCACAAGCAGTGGCCGTCCACGTTGGACCAGCTTTTGGCATTAAAACCCGAGAAACTGGTACCGGGACGGGGCGATGCCTTGCAGACGCCGGAGCTTTGCCGGCAGGCTATAGAAGGCACCCGTAATTTTCTGCAGCAAATGTATGACTCAGTTGCCACGGCTCGGAAACAGGGGAAATCGCTCAGCGAATGCTATAAGGATACCTACGAGTTGTTGGCGCCGCAATACAAGGATTGGGTGATCTTCGATCATTGCCTGCCGTTTGACATCACTCGTTGTTACGACGAAGCCGGAGAATACGAAGATCCGCGCATATGGACCGCCGAACGCGATACGGAAATGTGGCACAGCTTACAGGAAGTAGTTTCTAACGATTAATAAAGATTGCCAAATTAGAGATTCCCGCAGATGTGTAGGTTCGCGGTAATACAGAAAAGTTGGCGAAGGAGAGGATATATGCTTAAGACCTATGAATTTCCGGTGTACGACTATGTCAAATCACCGGATCAAACCGCTGCCGAACCGGCGCACTACCCCCTTATTATCGTGGGTGCGGGGCCGGTCGGAATGGCGGCTGCTTTGGATGCCGGTGTGCACGGCGTCAAGGCCCTGGTTCTGGATGACAATAATACTGTCAGTATAGGATCACGCGCGGTTTGCTATTCAAAACGCGCACTTGAAGTGATGAATCGACTTGGCTGCGCCAAGAGAATGATTGACAAGGGTGTCACCTGGAAGATCGGTAAAATCTTCTTCCGCGACGAATTGATTCGCCAGTTTAACCTTCTCTCGCAGGAAGGACATGAGATACCCGCCTTTATCAATCTGCAGCAGTATTATTTCGAAGAGTACATGGTCGATCGAATGAAGGAACTGGAATCGATTGAAACCCGCTGGAAGAACAAGGTCAGCGGTATAGATACCGGGGAGGATAAAGTCTCGATTACCGTTGATACTCCGGACGGACCCTATCACTTAAGCTGCGATTGGCTGATTGTGGCGGATGGCGCTAACAGTGCGGTACGCGACATGATGGGGCTTGAAAGTACAGGGCAGATTTTTCAGGATCGTTTTTTAATCGCCGATATTGTGATGAAGGCGGACTTTCCGCCGGAGCGCTGGTTTTCCTTTGATCCGTCATATCATCGCGGTTGGTCGACCCTGTTGCACAGGCAGGCCGATGATGTCTGGCGGCTGGATTTCCAATTGGGGTGGGATGCCGATCCTGAGGAAGAGAAAAAGCCGGAGAATATTATTCCGCGGGTCAAGGCCATGCTGGGCGATGATACGGAGTTCGAATTGGAATGGGCCAGTGTCTACACTTTTACCTGCCGGCGAATGGAAAAATTCCGCCATGGGAGAGTCTTATTTACCGGAGATGCTGCGCATCAGGTTTCACCCTTTGGGGCCAGAGGTGCAAATTCCGGAATACAGGATACCGACAATTTAATCTGGAAATTGAAACTGGTGATGGAAGGTAAAGCGCCGGAGAAGCTGCTTGATACTTACGCTGAGGAGCGGGAATTCGCGGCCGATGAAAATATTATGAATTCCACCCGGGCGACCGATTTTATTACACCTAAATCGACGGTATCCAAGGTGTTCCGAAACTCGGTGCTGGAGCTGGCGCGGGATTATGAATTCGCTCAGGCACTGACGAATTCCGGTCGCTTATCCGATGCAGCTGTGTTGAACGATTCGTCGTTGAACACGCCCGACAGCGAACAATTCAGCGGTGAAATGGTGCCGGGCGCGGTATTGGACGATGCGCCGGTCAATGGCAGCCAGGGTGAAAGCTATTTACTCAATGCGCTCGGTAATCGGTTTAACTTACTGTACTTCGCGGATAATCCCGCTGCGCTCGACTCAGCGCTTATCTCGGAACTGCAAGCACTGGAACAGCTCGATATACCGGTTCAGCCGGTTTTGATCAGCACGTCACCGGAGACGATCGAAGAATTGCGTTTGCTGCA
This sequence comes from Granulosicoccaceae bacterium, assembly GCA_965222695.1. GTDB lineage: Bacteria > Pseudomonadota > Gammaproteobacteria > Granulosicoccales > Granulosicoccaceae > UBA7957. The sequence continues at coordinate 1,061,729 of OZ244967.1, forward strand.
GGACTCGAAAGGTTTGGTTTATAGTCGTCTCGATGGTCAAGATGGCAGCTGTTATCTGATCCGGCCGGATCAACATGTGGCGGCACGCTGGCACAGTCTGGACACAAACCGGGTAAAAGCCGCAGTGGCAAAAGCATGCTGCAATCAGAGCTGCAACCAAGGAGAAGCCGCATGAACCTGAATACAAAAACCAATTTTCATCAGCCCGGCAAGCGATTTTTCCGCAGTTACCGGGCAAGTGATGATTTCTACGAAGATCTGATCAATATGCATCGGGATCTGACCGAACAGCAAAGCATGCAGGTCAACGCGCGTTTGATACTCTTGCTGAGCAACCATATCGGCGATTTAAACGTTCTGCGTGAAGCCATGGTCATTGCGCGCGAAGCGGTAGATCCGGCACTTAAGGGGGAATAACTATGAAGATCGATCAAATACATCATGTCGCTTATCGCTGCAAAGACGCTAAGGAAACCGTCAACTGGTACGTCGACAACCTGAAAATGGATTTTGTGCTTGCCATCGCCGAAAATCATGTACCCTCAACCAAAGAACCCGATCCGTACATGCATGTTTTTCTGGATGCGGGTAACAACAATGTGCTGGCTTTTTTTGAACTGCCGACCAAAGCGGAAATGGGCCGGGACCCGAATACACCGGAATGGGTTCAGCATATTGCATTTAAAGTCAAAGACCGGGAAACACTGCTGAAATACCGTAAACATCTGGAGAATAACGGCATAGACGTCTTGGGTGTTACCGATCATTCCATTTTTCATTCGATTTACTTTTTTGATCCCAACGGCCACAGAATCGAGTTGGCCTGCCCCGATCCGAGTGAACAAGAAAAACTGAAGCGGCTGGATGAAGTCAAATGGGACATGCTGGAAGAATGGTCAAAAACCAAACGTGCACCCACACATGCCGCCTGGTTGCACGAAAGCGAATTTAAATCACTCGAAAACTGAACGCGAATACAGGAAAAGCGCCATGAAACTCGCTTCGTTAAAAAAAGGCCGTGACGGCAAATTAATTATTGTCTCACGTGATTTAAGCCAAGCCGTCTCCGCTGCCGATATCGCGCCGACGCTGCAATTCGCGCTGGATAACTGGGGTGATACAGCGCCTAAGCTGCTAGCCCGCTATGATGCCTTGAATGAGGGCGGGCAAGAAGGCAGCTTTGACTTTCAGGAATCCAACTGTGCCTCGCCCCTGCCCAGGGCCTATCATTGGGCCGACGGCAGCGCCTATGTCAATCATGTGGAACTGGTCAGAAAAGCGCGTAATGCGGAAATGCCGGAAAGTTTCTGGCACGATCCACTGATGTATCAGGGTGGCTCCGATAGTTTTATCGGCCCGCGGGACGACGTACCTCTCGGCAGTGAAGACTGGGGTATAGACTTCGAAGCCGAAGTGGCGGTCGTTACCGACGATGTGCCCATGGGTGCCGATGCCAATAGCTGCGCCCGACATATCAAACTGATTATGCTTGTTAATGATGTCAGCCTGCGCGGTTTGATTCCGGCAGAATTGGCCAAGGGCTTTGGTTTCTTTCAGTCTAAACCTTCAAGCGCCTTTTCGCCGGTAGCGGTAACGCCCGATGAGTTGGGTGATGCATGGCAGGATGGTCGTGTCCATTTGCCGCTCTTGGTGCAGTATAACGGCGAACCCTTCGGTAAAGCCAATGCCGGGGAAGATATGACTTTCAATTTCCCCCAGATTGTCGCCCATGCTGCAAAGACCCGGCCTTTAGGTGCCGGAGCAATCATCGGCAGTGGTACCATTTCCAATAAACAGGAGCTGGAACACGGTTCTGCAATCAAAGAGGGTGGAGTCGGATACTCCTGCATCGCTGAAGTCCGAATGATCGAGACCATTAACCAGGGCCGGCCGGAAACGTCTTTTATGAAATTCGGCGATAAGGTCCGAATTGAAATGCAGGACCAGAACGGCAACAGCATTTTTGGCGCGATTGACCAAACCGTCATAGAATACAAAGCATGAAACTATACAGTTACTTTCGCTCATCGGCTGCCTATCGGGTAAGGATTGCACTTAATCTAAAAGGACTGGACTGGGAAACTATTCCCGTCAATCTGCTCAAGGGTGAAGAAAGCGCCTCACCCTACCGGGCAGTCAATCCGCAGGGCGTGGTGCCTTCTCTTGAGGATGGAGGCCGGATATTAACCCAATCCATGGCCATCATAGAATATCTGGAAGAAAAGTATCCCGAGCCTGCATTATTATCCGACGATTTGCTGCAACGTGCAAAAATCCGCGCCATTGCCAATATCATCGCCTGTGATATCCATCCGCTGAACAATTCAAAAATTTTAAAATACCTTGTTAGCGAACTTTCCGTTACGGAAGAACAAAAACTCGCTTGGTACGGTCTGTGGGTACAGGAAGGATTTCAGGCCATTGAAACACTCATTCGGGAAAACGCCAATGGCCGATACTGCTTCGGCGATGCGCCTACCCTGGCGGACGTCACCTTAATTCCACAAGTATACAACGCCAACCGCTTTAAGGTGGATTTGACGGAATTTCCCCTGATACGCGGGATCAACGATCATTGCCTCAGCCTGCCCGCATTTGCCGCTGCCGTGCCGGAAAACCAGATCGATGCCCCGCAACCACCCTAGGAGGTAGGAGCGAGGCCTCCTCGCGAAGATTCACGGCTATTTCTTCAACGCGATTGTTCCAAAAACGAAGGGTCAATCTGACCCAAAAGGCGTTCTACGCGGCTTCGGTTAACACCGAAGTCGCTGTGCCCCAGTCGAGAGGCACTTCGAATGAAAACCCGATTTTCACGGGATTCGGCCATTATCTCAAGATCATCGACAAACCCCAGCAGCCGGCTTCTGTATTCAATGTGGAGATACATCTCCTCGTCGGTGATAATGGTTGCGTATTGATCATTTTCGATAATATTCCTAAGTTGCCGAAGGATTGCAGCTGTATCCCCAGTGATAAAGGGTACGGCGTGCGATGGCGAGGGATCATGAGAACTCACGCAATTGGGCGAAGCAGGGCAGGGTGCCAGTGTCCCGGTGTTTGAGTAAAGGTGTCCGGGTGCGGGGCTGAACTTTTTCACGGCCAGTCGGGCCAGGATAAAAAACGATAAAACAACAATAATTGCATAGATCCAGAATTTCATTTGATTGCTATTTCCTGTTCATGCTGTGAATGTCCTGATTGGCGGACTTAATCGCTGATACGTCCACGCATCCTTGTGCTTCAGCTTACAAAATCGATCGAATAAACGGTTTTGTCAATTATATTTTCGATCTTTGGCCGATTTGATGGCAGCGAATGTCAGCAGCGCCCAGCCGAGGATAAAGCCGAATCCTCCGGCCGCAGTGATAGCCCCCAACGCGCTTATCTGAAATATAGCAAGCAGATAAAGACTTCCTGAAAATAAAATAACTCCAGCCAAAAAACTATAGGCCGCCAGATCCACAAGCTTTGTCGGCTGTATTACTGCCCTGATAATTCCGGTTATAATGAGCGCAATCGCGTGAATCGTCTGGTAATCAACCGCGGTTTCGTACCAGGCCATTTGTTGTTCGCTAAAATGGCTTTTCAGTCCGTGTGCACCGAACGCACCCAGTATCACGGCCAGCATTGCCGTTACGGTTCCCAGTGCAATCCACCGCGCGGAAACATATTGCCGGGAAGAGTGATTCATACTTTGATTAATTCATTGAGGAGAATTGTAGGTGCCATCTTTTGATATCGTATCCGAAGTTGATCGGCATGAGCTGACGAATGCCATCGATCAGGCAAATCGTGAAATCAGCAACCGCTATGATTTCAAGGGAAGCGGAGCGCAAATCACTATCAGTGATGCAACTCTGACCTTAACTGCGCAAAGCGAATTTCAAGTCAAGCAAATGCAACCCATATTGTACCAGAAACTGGCGAATCGCAAGATCGATGTCGCTTGCCTGGATGAAGGGGAAGTTGAAGAAATCGGTAAAGGAGCGCGGCTGAGTGCGATGGTCCGGCAGGGAGTTGATAAAGATCTCGCCCGGAAAATCGTCAAAATGATTAAGGATACCAAGCTTAAAGTTCAGGCTGCGATTCAGGGCGAGCAGGTTCGAGTCAGCGGCAAGAAACGGGACGATTTACAGCAGATCATTGCGTTGATGAAGAAGGCTGAGCTGGGTTTACCCTTGCAGTATATCAACTTCAGGGATTGAAAATTCAGTAGGGTCGAGATTGCAATAATTTATCAGATAAGCCTGGTTGGCTTAACGCGGCCGGTAAGAGGGTGAAGTTACCCCTCTTACCGGATAGGGGTCTTAATCCTGCCAGAATGCCTTCCTGCACTCTTTTTTCACGTCGTGGCGATCGAGCCCGATGTCTTTGAGCAGATGGTCCGGCAATTCGGCCAGCTGACGCCGCTGAATGGCTCGCTGTCGCCAGGTTTTCAGTGTGATGCGGAGGCTATGCAACAGCATCTCAACCCCTATGGGCCTCTTAACCGTTAAATCCAATGTGTCATGATAGTGGTTCGCCAGTGCCATTTTTAGCCTCCTTTTTTGTTCGGGTTAATGGAATTTTGCGATTCTGGATAAATTCTAGGGCAAAAAAATTTAGTTGACAAACGGGTATTATTAATGCATAGACTTAGAATATCTAAGCCATCAAGAGAACACCATGCCCGCTTCCATACCGCCACTCAATGCCATGCGCGCATTTGAAGTCGCTGCCCGTCGGGGAAGTTTTGTCAAAGCTGCCGAAGAACTTTTTGTGACTCCGGCTGCAATCAGCCATCAGGTAAAGCTGCTGGAGCAGCATGTGGGACAGGCACTGTTCCACCGGCGACATCGTGGATTGCAATTGACCGAAGCCGGGCAAAAGCTATTGCCAGAGCTGACCCGGGGATTTGCCCATTTTGAACGGGGAGTCGGCGGCCTGGCGGCAGAGGGATTATCCGGCAGCCTGGTAGTCAGAGTGTTACCGTCATTCGCCACCCTTTGGCTGATTCCGCGCCTGGGCAGCTTTTTGGCTGATTATCCGGAAATTGAAGTATGCATCAGGGCTGAATGGAAATTACCTGAAGTCATCAGGCAGGGCGCTGATATTGGCATTTTTTATGGCCTTGGGGATTATCCCGGGCTGGTAACCCAATTACTGATGCGTGAAGAGATATTTCCGGTATGTTCTCCGGGTTTGCTGAACCAGGCGCCATTGCGCCGCTTTGCCGATCTGGAAAAGCATCATTTATTGCATGACATCGATACCAATGACGACGAGCCCACCATGACCTGGAGGCGATGGCTGCGTGATGCCGGAACTACAAATATCGATCCCGAACGCGGCACCAAATTCAGCAATTCCACGCTTTTAACCAGAGCAGCGGTGATGGGGCAGGGAATCGCATTGGGTAGAAGTGCCCTGGTGGAAGACTATTTAAACAGCGGCCGTCTGGTTAGGCCCTTACCCGATGTGCGAATCGCTGATTATGCTTACCATATAGTGACAAGTGAAGCGGGATTCAAAAAAGCCCGGGTACAGGCTTTTATCAATTGGCTTGAAGTGCAGCTTGACCGCTGAGCTTAGCCGCGAACAATCAGCGGCATGCCGGTATAAAATCCGTGCAATGACACCAGGGCTGCATAAATCACCAGTGAAACCACCACCAGAATGATTTCATTTTTCAGAACCAGCGCTTGCTCCGGTTTTTGCCACTCGCCATCTCGCCGGTTAATCGTTATCTGCGATACCACAGCCCAAATTCCTAGGCCACCGAACAAAACCACCGATCGAATATCACCATTGGCGAGCAGGTGGGCGATACTCCAGACCAGTACACCTGCCAGCATCGGATGACGAATCAGGGTTTTGAGCCTGGTCGGTGTATTAGCCGCGCCGAATAAAATAAACGAGACGATCATAAGTAGCATAGTCAGATGGCGGCCCCAGGAAGGCGGATTATAGACTGGCTCCGGTAAGGTGTTTTTCCAGCCGATCACCATAAACACAATCGATAACACTATGCCGAGCGCGAAAAAAGCCTGATATTTACTGCCAAGGCGGGTCATGATTTCCTGCCGCCTTGCGGGAGCGAAGGACGGGAACAAATGAAAAATAATCCAGAGCAGTACACCGAGAACGATCAGAAAAAGCATCTTTTATATCCTGACATAAACAATTAGCTGGGCGCATAGAGCCTGTTTAATCGATACTGGATTGTATCACCGAATAGTTCTCTGATTTATGTTTTTGCCTTGAATCGCGAGTGAACATTATTAAATTTGTAGGTTCCGGACTCGCTGAATTCCCCGTACTCCATTGAAAGCGCGATATAGCGCGTTTCGAATTGTTCCGCCAGATGCTCTTTCATCATATCGAACAGTTCGTCACAGGTTTTTTTCAGTGCTTGCGGCTTACGGCCGGCGCCGACCTTTAATGATGCATGAACAAAAGCGTAGTCTTCATCATCATCAGCCATCACAAAGTCGTGTAGCTCGATGGCTCTGGATCGAATGCCGCCGATCGGGAATATCCCGTCTTGCGCAATCAGAATTGCATTGGCTTTTTTCAGCATCCCTCGAATATCCACATCAGGCTTTAAATTCTCGGTATATTCTATGACTAAATGGGGCATGGCATTTCTCGTTGCTATAGGCAGTTCCTCAGCCCTAAGTGACCGGGAACAGTGCATTAATCTGCCCGGTACCGGAACTGCCGAAATAGGGAGTAATCACTTCGACCTCGCCGGTATAGGCATCCCAACCCAATGCACCCAATAACATTGCGGTATCGTGCATAAACCCTTCGCCATGACATTTCTCCGCGTATTCGGGAAGCATGGCGGTGAATGTCTTCCAGTCCCCCTCTTGCCACAGTTTTATGACTTGTTGGTCCATCTGTTCCAAAAAGGGCGACCAAACCCGATGCAGGTACTGCTCGGCGACACCGTTTTGCGCAAATCGATGAGAAAGGGAGCCCGAAGCCAAGATGGCGACGGTACCATCGTACTTCTCTTCTACCGCCTGTCTGAGTGCTTTACCGAGTGTAGCGCTATCGTTCAGATCGTGCACCGTGCACATGGCAGCTATGGAGACGATTTTAAAGTGTTTGTCCACGTTCATATAGCGCATGGGCACGAGCGTGCCGTATTCCAAGGCCAGGCTTGTGGTGTCATGAGCACGGGTTCTGACACCGGCCTCGGTGGCCGATTCCGCGATCAGAAGACCAAGCTCGGGATTGCCATGATATTCATAGTCCATATTGTTAATGAAATGCGGCAGCTCGTTGCTTGTGTAGTTTCCTGTAAAATGAGAGGCATTATTGATGTGATAGCCGGAATTAACGAGCCAATGGGTATCAAAGACCACCATGGTATCCACGCCCAATTCCCGGCAACGCCGGCTGATTTCCTTGTGGCCGTTTATCGCTGCCTCGCGGCATCCCTTGTGCGGGCCGTCCAGTTCCGATAAGTACATGGAAGGAACGTGTGTAATTTTTGCGGCCAAAGCTAATTTTCCCATGGCTTTACTCCGAAGCGTTGAATCGCTTATCAGTTGAATGGGTCTGTTTTTGAATGCTAATATATTAGTAATATTAATCGCTAATATATTAGCAAGTCAAGCAGCCGATGGAACACCACAATTTAAGTATTCAATTCAAATGATGAAGGCACAAATCGAGAGCAGAAATTTACCCTTGTTGCTGGCCCAGGCCAGGGAAAACGTGATTTCCCACTTCAGACCTTTGCTGCATCACTTCGGCCTGACCGAGCAGCAGTGGCGGGTGTTGCGGATTTTGTGCGAGGAACGGGAAATGGAACCGCGGGAACTTTGTGAGATCTGCCAGATTCTCAGCCCGAGTATGGCAGGGATCCTCAAGCGCCTTGAGGAGATGGGTTTAATCCTAAAGCTACCGGTTGCAGCCGATAAGCGGCGGCTGGTCGTTACGGTCACGGCTAAGTCAGAAGCACTGATTCAGCGTATGGCGCCGCTGGTCAGGCAGCAGTACCTCTATCTTGAGGATGCCTGGGGAAAAGAGTTGATGAATCAACTCTACGAAACCATCGAAGCGCTGGGTGAAAAGAAAGACATCAAGGTGAAAAGAGTGAAGCTGCCGGCCGTGTGAACCCGAACTTATCAAGTGGACGGACTACTAAGCTTAAATTTTCAAATAAACGGCAGTTCAGTAACCCTGGCATTGTATCGGCAATCCGGTGCAAACACCTGGTACAAACTGCTTTTGTCCATATCGCTATTTAACATGGCGATAGCGATGTTTTTTTCCAACCGCGGTGAATAGACAACCGTCCGTATTTCTCCAGCCCGAATATCTCCCTGCATCAACGGCCACCATTGAGGATTACCGAAAATCCGATCGCCGTCGACATACATGGGAACCAAGCGACGAGTGACACCAGCTTCAGATTGCCTGATCAGTGCTTCTTTTCCCAAAAATTCAGCACTTTGCTTTAAGTCGCAGTACCTCTCCAGCCCGCATTCCAAGGGACTGTCCCCGAGCACCATATCGCCGCCGAAGGATAATAACCAGCTTTCCGTGCGCTCGATCAGATTAGGGCATCCCGCGCCAATATGACAGTCCTGTCCCGCATCCCACAGCGCATCCCATAGTTTTTCACCGTATCTTCCGTCACGTAAATACACTTCAAAACCGCCTTGTTTGCTCCAACCGGAGCGGGCGATCAGCAAAGGTACACCTTCCCATTCGAAGACGCGAAACTTAAAAAAACCTATATCTTCCACAAATGTGCCGAAGAGTCGGGAACACACGCGCTCGGCCTTGGGTCCCTGTATGGCCAAAGGGCTGACATCGGGTTCGCTGATTTCGACATCGAAACCCCAACCGCTGGCGAGACCTTTAGCCCAAAAAATAATGTCCGAGTCAGCCAGCGAAAACCAATACCGGTTTTCATCGAGTTTGAGCAGTACCGGATCGTTGAGCATCCCTCCCGCCCTATCCAGCAGGGGTGTGTAAGCGCATTGTCCGGTCTTGATATTGGTCAGATCTCTCGGGATCATCCGCTGCACTAATTCAGCAGCGTCTGAACCCTGGATTTCAACCTGCCGTTGACACGCGACATCCCAAAGTTGCACATGTTCCAGGAGATGCCAATAATCTTCTTCCACGCCGCGAAAAACGGCAGGCAGCAGCATATGGTTGTAAACGGTATAGTTTTTGGCGCCGGCATCGGATACTTTCCGACTGAACGGGGTGTTGCGAATGCGATGTGATTTGACCAGAGAATAGCTGTTCATAGCGTCTGTTCCCCACATGACTGCCGTCTCGGAAAAGAAAATACCAGTCTGCTAAAAAACCTTGGTTGCATGCAACTGAGCTTTACCAAGGGGTCAAGCCAGGAATAGCCCGTTCTAAACTTAACTCAGCTTATTGACCCAGAAGTGCTCTCTTTAATTTTTTTTGCGCGGGTTTTTCGGATATCCAGATTCCGAACAAAGCCGACTTGAAGTCGAGCCCTTCAATAACAGCTTTTTCTTCATTGTTTTTAACGATATGCGTACCTGTTTCCGGCTTGTAGTTAAAAGTGAAACGGTCTTTCTTTTTGATTTCTTCCCGCAATACCGAAAGAAAAGTATCGATTCGCGTTTGTATTTCCGCAGTATTGCCGTTTGTCGCATGATTAAATCCCTCTATCACAGCCTCCTCCATTTTTTTGCTGTCGATCAGGCCCGAAACAATTTCCAGATCCAATGACATGGGTGAATCATCATTCATGATTTTTTCTGCATCGGAAGAGGGTGTTTCCAGATACAGGCCGGCTATATATAGCTTGACAAACAACTTTGTCCGGGCGCCGACGCCATTGAGTTGAAGCGTGCTATCGCCCAGCGTGATCGAATCGGCAAAGTCGACACCGGAGAGGGACTTCGCCGGTGTGACACCGCTGAACAGGCAAAATAAGCCAATGATAAAAATTCTCTTAAACATAGCGTCAATCCTAAGGATGTGCCGGGCTTCTAGAAGCCCGGCACAGATAAAATCCATGACTACTCGATTATTCGCCTGTAGCAATCACTGATGTGTCATTGATCTCAATCAGCCGCCCGCGGCTACCCAGAAATTTTGCAACCTGGGTTTGCATTTCCACCGTCACCATCGGATCCGCTGCGGGGTTAAGGATAGATCCGTGATCGCCCGAGACAAACCTGACTGCGCCGCTGACTTCGGCAGTACCGTTGCCCGTGGTTGCGACGATCGGATCCAGACCCATCAGGCGAATCAAAGGTTCTGTTCCCGACAGAGGTGCGGTAGCGACAGAGTTGGGAATGACCTGATCGCTCAGACTGCCTCCGCTGCCCCCGACCACTTCCATCAGATGAATCGGATGTTTGCCGGCCGCCTGCGCTGAGAAGTTGATGGGATCACCGGAATCGACCACGGTTTGCGCCGCCGTCAGAAACTGTTCATATTCGGCACTGCCTTGCGGTGCGCCGTTATTTGCCAAAGCCCCATTGATTGACGGGCCGAATGACGGTGAATTGGCCAGCAACCGGGCCAGTCCGCCGCCGGGCATCGCCAGAGATGCCGCACCCACATCGTCGTCGAAAGCCAGAAAAACCGTGCCGGTTATTCCGCCAAGGGAATGTCCGAGAAATCCGATATTGCCGGCATCCAGGGGCACGGTTGCAATGTTGGCGATGCTGTTGCGCAAAGTGCTGATGTCGGACACTGCCTGCCGCAGATTGTCCCGTGCATTGAGCAGGTTGGTTAAATTATAAAAATGGGTACCGGAGGCGTCCGCGATGCCATCCGGGGTGGTGTTAGTGATGTCGTCATTGTTGACCAGATCCAGACCGAACGTCCTTTCATTAGCGCCTAGCGCGGCAAACGTTTCTCCTTCGATATTTAACGGACTGGCCGGATCCGTAACACCATGCATGGGCAAATCTATGGCAATGACCGCTATACCCGCTGCCGCGAGACCGTCTGCAACCGCCAGCATGTCGGAACGGTTACGGGTAATCCCGTGTTGAAAAATAACCACTGGCCAACCGCTGCCGGGTGCAGTACCCGCTGCGGGAATCGATAGGAGCAGCGGAATTGTCTGCTCGGAAGTTAGGGCGGGAATCGGGTTAAAGCGTGTCACAAATCCGCCGTTTTCCGCAGTCCAGAATCCGTTCAATGCCAGCAGCGGATTTTCTTCGGTCGGCGCGGTTTGGTAGTAGGGCACGGTTAAAGTGCCTATATGGATTTGCGATGCCCCGCTGAGTGCGGGATTGAAGGCCGAGGAAGGCGTCCCCTGGGGCAATACGACGATATTTCCTGCCGCCGACTGATCTATAACCGCTTGCATCACCGGTGTAATCGACTGAGTGGTGAAGGTCCAGCTGAGGACGATATTATTTTTCGCTATACCCTGGGTCCCGGCCGCCGCTTCGAATGTGGCGGTTAGCTGGCGTACCGGTTCGAGCGCTGCAATATCACCGGTTAAGGCGCTTTCACCGGAAACCAAGTAGTAGGAAATACTTTTATCGGCGATGGATGCGGGATCGGCCGTGTTTTTTATACCGTTGGTCAATATGACCATATAGGTGGTGCTTTCCTTGAGCGGCTGTATGGGGAGAATTGCAAGCGTGTCCATGCTCTCTCCGGCCACGGTGACGGCCAGTTGGCTTGCATCCAGCTCGCTGGTCACACCTGTTACTGCGCCTTCAGCCGTGGAGGTGACTTCGAACACCCTGACGGTATCACCCAGGACGACGGTTGCCGGATCCATCGCCTGACTGAATCCGGTCGTGATCGGTTCGGTCGTGGAGAATCCGTCCAGTGCATTCAGGGCGACCTGAGGGTTTGATAAGTCGTTTTCATCCTCTACGGGAATATTGATGGTTCCATCCTCGGTTCCAGCCATAAGCAAATTATTGGGAAAGGGAATAATCTGGTCAGCCGGATTAAAGCTGGCTTCAAAGGTCGAGCTCGGCAGTTGTGCTGCTTCGGTTTCTGCCCGTTCACGGCTGCCGTCAAAGTCATAGTCGGTGGAATCACTGCAGGCGGCCAAGGCAAGAGCAGCGGCTATAGAAATAAATATACTGGAATATTTCATGATATGTCCTCTGCTTTACTCGAAGTGCCAGTTAAGCTGTGCACTGACAATATTAATATTGGATTCGAATATGCCGCGTGTGGTATGCCCGACTCCTTCATCCGTATGATCCAAGGGGGTTTCGTCCACGATCAGATGGGCAAAGCCGAAATCCAGATTGACCTCGTCATTCACACGGTATCCCGCTCCGAAGGCGATCCAGGTGCGATCGTTTCCGGGAATTCTCGGTGTTCTGAATTTCGGGCTCGGAATGGGTTCCTCATCCCAGGCCAGACCCGAACGGAATGTCCACACGTCGTTGTGTTTATAGTTAATCCCGACCGAATAGCGGAAAGTGTCATCCCAGTTTTCCGTAGTGACACTGTCCGGTTGGGCCGGGTTGTCGAATTTAACCCGCAACTCTTCAAAAGAACTCCACTGGGTCCAGGTGATATCTGCCAGGAGTTGTATTTTTTCGTTGGCATCATGAGCGGCTGAAATCGAAAACGAAGCCGGCAAATCGGCAGCCGCTTCCACCCCGGTATTGGTGAAAGCGGTACTTCCCGAAGCATCAAGCACTGCCTGAAAAGTCGGATCGTTTTTAAACTTGGCGTCACCTTCGAGTTCGTGGTTGATTTCCGATCGAAAATGTAATCCGAACCTTGTTTGCTGAGAGATTTTGTACAGTAGCCCGATATTGAAGTTGAACGCCCAGCCATCGCCTGAGACTTCCGCAAAGCTATCATGCTCCAGGTTGCCTGCGGTAAGCCCCGCTCTGACACATTCCGCTCTGGCTGCATTATTGGGTGCCGTTCCAAGGCAGACCGCGCCGCTGTCTACCGCGTTGCTCAAGGTGGCATCGAGATATTGGGCGCTAAGGCCCGCTCCGATCGACAACTCGTCACTCAGCCGCCAGGCAAGCGAGGGATTGATGTTAACACCGGTCAAAGCAGACTTTACTGCTTGGTATCGTCCCACCCAGTTCCTGCGGTAGTTGGTTTCCAGTCCAAAGGGTGCGTTAATCGCCAGTCCAAATGTCATGTCGCTGCTCATGGGTGCGATGTAATACAGGTTTGGAATAAATGCGGTTATATCCTTCATTCTTTCCGAACCTTCGATATCATCTCCACCGAGCAACGGATTGGTGGTCGTGCCGCGGTTTTCAAATTCAGAGGCGATATTGACGACATGCCCTGCAACACTGAATTTCCTTCCGGAGAATTCGGTCATCACCGCCGGGTTGAACCAGGCAACCGATGCATCCAATGTGCTTGCGGCAGCTCCGGCATAGGCCGTTCCGGTTCCGGCCGCGGAATTCTCGATAATCGCAAATCCTGCACTATGGGCGCTGCTGGAGTAAGCGAGGAATATTCCAGCTCCGACTAAATGCAAGCATCTCAGGTGCTTTGACATATTATTCTCCTTCGAATAATGGTGGCCTGCCCAGAACGCCGCCTCTGTTATGACATATTATGGAATTTGGGCTATTGTAAAAGTCGCATATGAATAAGCTCTCGGCATCTTTACAAAACAGGCAGTTTGCTGGAGATGACATTGAATTATTCAAAGGCTCCTTAAAGTTCTATAAGCTGTAATTGACGCTACAGGTGACTGGCCAATTACAACTAAATTCTGATTAGACACATAGCGATCATTAAAGCCCATGAAAGGCTATTTAGCAAGTAATCGCCTCAGGGGGCAAATTGCATTTTGCCGGGAAATTTGCAGCCTGAATCGTTCCTTCAGGGTTTGGTCGCAGATGAGACTGTAATAATTTGTAAAATGCTATGGAACAGACCGCCGATCATGGAGGCTTGAGTGTGTTGATTTATGTCAAGTTGGACTTTTGTTGATTTGACAAACAGCTTCCCGAGGATACAGTGTCCGGTATATCGGCGGGCTCGAGAACTTTAGAAATTGAGGTCATAGTCATTATGCGAGGTGGTGTTGGGCGGATCGATAAAGCCTGTGCAGAACGACTGCTGGGCGCCAACAGGGAAATATCGCTCCACGCAAGTTGTGCCGAGATTGAGATATTCTACAATCTGTCGATGAATCGCGTTTACTATTTCCCCGAGCGTGAGGCCATCTACTTTGTGGAGTCGGTACATGCCAACGTCGCGGGGATTATCCGGTCAGTGTTGCAGGGAATGAATAAACCGAGTGTAGTCGAGCAATTGTATCTGGATGAGCACCAATATTTTCGCGGGCCGCTCCGGATTCACATCTCAGAAAAAGATGTGAAACCGGTTCTTGTTGCGCTGCGGCTAAACAGTATTAAAGTGGTTGTTAGCTGCTCATAAGTTGCCAATCTGCGAACCTTTTCATGTTAAACACGGAAGATTGAAGGATAATTGCTGTTCTGACGCACAGTATTCGAAAATTCTGAATTCTCTTTAATTCAGATGAATTTCTGACCGACTGTTTCGGATGGCAATTTGGACCCTTGCAGCATGTTATTTACTGAATTGGTTTTACAGTTTCTTCACCGCTTAGGATATGAAAAGAATGCTCTGCTGGTGACATCAGTTCCTCGTTCCGAACCGGACGAGACTGCACCTGCGAGCGTACCCTGTATTCTGTCGCTCGAGCCGAACAGTGAACGTGTGATGGCTGCATTCTTACTCTCTGCAGACAGGGAAAAGTGGAATCTTTCGGACAATGCAATTGCATTGTCCGACTATTGCCAGCAGTTTGAGCCGGAAATACCGCGATATATCATCGTATTAAACCATCAGGCATCCAATCCCCGGGACCAGATCAGCTTCTATCTCTGCGATGATACGGATAGCGTCAATTGGATCGATATCGAAGAATTTCCCGAATACCGGGATCTGTTGTTGAATTACACTTTGAATACAGCCCGTATCAGAAACAGGGAAGATGTCCGGAAACAAAATTCATTTAAAGGATTTGCCTATTTTATGGCCTTGCTGTTCATATTGCTGGCTGTCGCCGATATCTATGTTGACAATATCCTTGACGTGAGTTATCTCAATGTCCAACGCGTGCTTCTGTTGATCGCGGCTGTGATGTGTTTGTTTTTACCGCGGCTTTTTCATCGATCCGAATCCCGGTAGAGGCCTGCCCGCAAGCGAGGTTTCGCATCGCGAGGGGGCCTCGCTCCTTACAGGACAATCGACCGGATTGCACTACTGCGAGAGCTTGCCTCGCAAGCGAAATTCTGCATCGCGAGGAGCCTCGCTCCTACATCAATCGAAATAGCTGATGCTCCTGCAAACGCGAAATTCCGGTTTTCAATGGATTGACACATCTTCTTGACAGCGTCTTCCCACTCCATTTAGACTGTGTCTAAGTGGTGTATATCCCACCACCGGTATAAGATTATTTTCTATCATTATTATTGAGGAACGTCATAACATGTCATTAAAAGGCAGTAAAACCGAACAGAATCTCAAGGATGCTTTTGCAGGGGAATCTCAGGCAAACAGACGCTACCTGTATTTTGCATCAAAAGCAGATGTTGAAGGATACAACGACGTCGCTGCGGTATTCCGTTCAACGGCAGAAGGAGAGACCGGGCATGCTCACGGCCATCTGGAATATCTTGAAGAGTGTGGCGACCCTGCGACCGGCATGCCTTTCGGCGGCACGTCTGCAAATCTGGAGACCGCTATCGCCGGTGAGACTCATGAGTACACCGACATGTATCCTGGAATGGCTAAGGAAGCGACAGACGAAGGGTTTGATGAAATAGCGGATTGGTTCGAAACTCTGGCCAAGGCCGAGCGCTCTCACGCAAACCGTTTCCAAAAGGCGTTAGACACCCTGGATTCTTAAACCCCAGTCAGATAAAGATAAAAATAAAGAGCGGGCATGTGCCCGCTCTTGGTTTTCACTGCGCGCAAGAGAGAATGAAAATGAGTCGAGAAGGCAGTCTTGAGGCCCCCACACGCCATGCTATAGATTGGCAAAATCCGGATTACTATAGCGAAGACAAACTCTATCAGGAATTGGAACGCGTTTTTGATATCTGCCACGGATGCCGGCGATGCGTCAGTCTGTGCAACGCTTTTCCAACATTGTTCGATTTGGTCGATGAGTCTGAAACCATGGAAGTGGACGGCGTCGCCAAACAGGACTACGGAAAAGTGGTAGAGCATTGCTATTTGTGCGATTTATGTTACCTGACCAAGTGTCCATACGTGCCTCCGCATGAATGGAATGTCGATTTTCCTCACCTTATGCTGCGGGCGAAGGCGGTGCAGTTCAAAAAGCAAAGACCGGGACTCCGGGATAACTTACTTTCTTCCACCGACCGGGTAGGGAGTTTTGCGGGTATCCCCATAGTGTCCAATCTCGTTAATACTGTCAATAAAATACCCCTGGCGCGTAAGATTCTCGACAGTCAGCTCGGCATCGCCGCCGGTGCCGTTCTGCCGGAGTTTCACAGCAAAACATTCCGTAAATCGGCGGCCGGCCACATAAGTAACAACACGGCGGAACCGGCAGGTGAAACCAACGGCAAGGTAGCCATTTTTGCCACATGTTACGGTAATCGCAACGCGCCCGGGATCAATCAGGACTTGCTCGCCGTTTTTGAACATAACGGTATTCAAACCCGTCTGGTCGATAAGGAAAAATGCTGCGGAATGCCAAAACTGGAACTGGGTGATATCGAATCGGTAAAGCAGGCCAAAGAGTTCAATATACCGGTATTGGCAAAACTGGTTAAGGAAGGTTGGGATATTGTCGGCCCCATCCCGTCTTGTATTTTGATGTTCAAGCAGGAATTGCCGCTTATGTTTCCGGATGATCCGGACGTGGCGAAAGTGCAAGCTGCAATTTACGACCCCTTCGAATATTTAATGCTGCGTAACAAGCACGGGAAATTAAAGACGGAATTCAAAAATCCACTGGGAAAGATCTCGTATCATGCTTCCTGCCATTTAAGAGTACAGAAAATCGGACTGAAAACGCGTGATCTTCTAAGCCTGATACCCGATACCAGTGTCGATACCATTGAACGATGCTCCGGGCACGACGGTACTTATGCTGTAAAAAGCGAGTATCACGAATTTTCGATGAAGATATGCCGCCCGGTGGTGAATCGAGTAAAAAAAGCCGAATCGGACCATTATTCCAGTGATTGCCCGATGGCGGGCCAGCATATCGGAAACGGTATGAGCGATGAATCACAGGCAGTGCACCCGATGAGCTTATTGCGCCAGGCATACGGTATTTAAACGGAGAATAACATGAATGCTTACACTGCATTGCAACATGAAGATTTATACTCACTGGAAAAATATTCACAGGTGCGGAACGACTTCCGCAGACAGGTAATGGCCCATAAATCGAATCGGCGCCTGAGTCTGGGTGACCATGTGATGCTGTATTTCGAAGACCGCCTGACCATGCAGTATCAGATTCAGGAGATGTTAAGGGCGGAACGTATCTTTGAGTCGGACGGTATAAAGGAAGAGTTGGCGGCTTACAATCCACTGATACCCGACGGCAGCAATCTGAAGGCGACGATGATGATTCAATATGCCGATGTTCAAGAGCGGGTTAAGGCATTGGCCCGCCTGATCGGTATAGAAGATCGGGTCTGGTTGCGCGTTCAAGGCCATGATCCTGTATATCCTGTCTGCGATGAAGATCTGGAAAGGGATAATGAAGAGAAAACTTCAGCCGTGCATTTTCTGCGCTTTGAGTTCGATAGGGAAATGATCGCGGATCTCAAGGCCGGAAAATCACTCTCCGCCGGCGTGGAGCACCCCGAATACACCACGGCTGTCAATCCTGTTCCGGAGCAGATCACAAGGGCGCTGATAAAGGATTTCAAAGAGTAAACTGCGATAGTACACGAACACAGGCCCCGGGGATCTGGCTTTCGGTTGCAGAACGCGGTTTAGCCGTTTTTGATCCGGATGATAAGGTCAACACCTTCAAGGACCTGACCGTCCGGGAGCTTGGGAATATTGCTTATCTGTATGTCGGCCAGGGAAAGGTCTGTCAGTTCCCCTGTATCCACATTGTAAATATGGTGATGTTTACTGGTGTTGGAGTCGTAAAAAATTCGGCTTGGGTCTATCAGCACTTCCCTGATTAATCCCTTTTTCACAAACAAATTGAGAGTGTTGTAGACGGTAGCCTTAGAGACCAGAGGTGTAGCATGGTTAACTCCCGCCAGTACTTCTTCAGCAGAAATATGTTGTTTTCTCTGCAACATCAAGGCTGCGATATGCATCCGCTGCGGAGTAGGATTGATATCATGCTTGGACAGTAAACTTCCGAGTTGTTCTGTGGAAAGCGCATCTGATTTACTTAAGCTGCTCATAAAATTCAATTATACTCACTCGGTTTTACATGTCTAATTTTTGCCGGATCGAGTGTGAATCGGCTTGCAAATCAGAGTCCATTGCCAGGAAAATCCGTTCGCGGATCGAATTCATTCAACAAAAGGATCCTCTATGAGCGCAAATGCTAAAGTAGGCTTTGTCAGCCTGGGCTGTCCCAAAGCATTGGTCGATTCCGAGCGAATACTGACGCAACTGAAAACCGACGGGTATGATTTGGTTTCCTCCTATGAGGATGCGGGCATAGTTGTGGTCAACACCTGTGGATTTATCGATAGCGCGGTGGAAGAGTCCTTACAGGCGATAGGTGAAGCCCTGGATGAAAACGGCAAAGTTGTGGTCACCGGTTGCCTGGGCGCCGAAAGAGATAAAATCGTCGAAAAATATCCTCAGGTTCTCGCCGTTACCGGGCCGCATGCCTATGAAGAAGTTGTTGGAGCGGTACACCGGCACTTACCTCAAGAACGCCCTCATGACCCGTTTGTAGATCTTGTACCGCCGCAGGGAATAAAACTGACGCCAAGACACTACGCTTATTTAAAAATCTCCGAAGGTTGTAACCACCGTTGTAGTTTTTGTATCATCCCTTCGCTGCGAGGTGATCTGGAAAGCCGCCCCGCCGGAGATGTCATGGATGAAGCGGAACGGCTCGTCAAAGCCGGTGTTCAGGAGTTATTGCTTGTTTCGCAAGACACCAGCGCTTACGGTGTGGATCTCAAATACCGTACCGGATTCTGGGGTGGCAGACCTGTAAAAACCAGAATGCTGGATCTTTGCCGGGCGCTTGGTACCCTTGGGGTATGGGTGAGATTGCACTATGTATACCCTTACCCCCATGTTGATCAGATCATCCCTTTGATGGCGGAGAAAAAGGTCCTGCCTTATCTGGATATTCCATTTCAACACGCAAACCTGCGAATACTCAAAGCCATGAGGCGTCCGGCAGCAACAGAAAACACCCTCGACCGTATTCAACAATGGCGCTCACTGTGCCCGGACCTGACCCTTCGCAGCACGTTTATCGTGGGATTTCCGGGTGAAACAGAATCTGAGTTCGAGGAACTGCTGCAGTTTCTGGAACAGGCACAACTGGATCGGGTAGGTTGCTTTACTTACTCTGCGGTCGAGGGGGCGGCGGCAAATTCCCTGGCGGATCCTGTGCCCGAGGAAGTGAAACAAGAGCGTTGGGATCGTTTCATGCGACTACAAACGGAAATCAGTCAGCGAAAGCTGGAGATGAAAATTGGAACGATTCAGGATGTCATTATTGATCAGATAGGGGATGAAGTGATCCTGGCCCGCAGTATGGCGGATGCGCCGGAAATAGATGGTGTGGTGTATGTGGACAGAGGTGACATATCTGTATTAAATGTGGGAGATATTGTTCCGGTGAAAATAACAGCGTCCGCTGAGCATGATTTGTGGGGGAAGCTGGATACATCCCGGAACCCGTAAGGTGTTCTCGCACTTCCTCCCGGCAATACTGACCACCCGCCTGAACTCATTGAGAGATGCACTATTGAAGAGAAATATCCCTTCTCGCCGTAGAAATCGACACCGTGAATCCCGCAATGACGTCCGCAAGTGTCAATACGGTCAGGGTTAAAAATGTCGAATTCCCGACTTCGGGAATGGCTATAAACTCAATTAAAAAAATCACAAACACCAGCATGGATAAACCATGGTCCACGATGGCGAAAACCGACGCTCTGGTCGATTTCAGGATTTCTATATATAAAAATACTATTCCGGTGAGTATGAACACACTGCTGACCGTCAGTGCGATATGCGCATCGCTGGGAACATCGAAATCGAATATCACTTTGTTCAGCGTAACCAGTGGGTCCGCGTTACCGCTAAAAATGATGATGTTAAATGCAATTAAAAGATAGGCAAACAAAGGTATTGAAAATATCAGCTTCAACATGGAATCTATTTTAGAGGCTCAATGACTACTGAAAGTATAGAGCCTTTTAAGGATTATTGATTGGCTGAGCCGGCTCTCGGATTTTATGCAACCGTTTGTAAGAGTATTTTTTTCGCTTCATTGATTTTTGCCGCCAGATAGTTACTGCCGCCTTTATCCGGATGAAGACGTGACATTAACCGCCGGTGCGCTTCGATGATGTCTTTTTTGCTCGCACCGGGCTCTAAGCCCAATATTTCCCAGGCTTCTTCAGCCGTGGTTTCGGCGCTGGCCGTTTTCTCACCGCCGCTGTTGGGGGCGTCCTGCCATTCCGCCAAGCGCTCACGCTGAATATAGGATTCGAGAATCTGAACGGCCTGGGCATCCTTACCTTGACAGAAACGGTAAAAAATCTTTAATTCTTCGATCGAGAGTTCACTGAAGTGTTGCCCTGCGAAGGATCCCTCGGTGATTTTTCCATCGAGATGCCCGCTATCGTGATCCAGCGTCATGACAAAGACACTGGTATTGACTCTGGATTTCTGGCCCTGAGCAGCACTTGGATTGATATACTGCCGGTAGATCCGCCTCAGATGCGGCCAGTGTCGGATAATCAAAGGGTAATAGCGCATCGCCGCCGTCATGAGTGCGCCAATGGCCGCGAAAATAATCGAAGCCCGGCCGGTCAGGGCCATAACGATCAACACCAGTCCACCCGCGAACAAAGCCAGTTTGATACCTTGCTGTTTTGAAGGTTTTTGCAGGTTTTTCAGATACAGCTTATAAACGATGTATCCGACTGCGATTAAAGCTAAAAGGAGTATGAAGCGAGACACAGCTTTATCAGTATCCTTCTATCAAGCGGAGTTTAGTCACCGATCTGTTCAAGCAGCGATGCTGCACCTTTGCCGCGGTCTTGCGCAAGTTTATGTAACGCATCCCATCCGCCTGCCGCATAAGTAGCCACAGCATTGAGCAAATCCCCGAGTTGCTTTGCGCTATTGGCGTCAAATCTGCAATGCGCGCCGCCACTGATTTTCGACATTCTGGAAAAGGCCTGGCTGGCGTAGGGGTCATGTCCTTCCTGAAAGATAAACATCGGCAGGCTGATAATTTTCAGGCGCCCGGCCAGTGAACAGAGTGTTTCCACATCTTCTTCGACACAATCCCCGACAAACACCAGCGCTTGCACGGGGCTGGCTTCCGATTCCCCAAGGGCATGCCGGATGATACGTTCGATTTGAGTGGTACCAGCCTGACAATAGACCGACTGCATCAGTTTCAACAGTGAAGAAGCATTATTCACCCAATTGGAAGCGCGGCACTCGCCGTAACCGCGGTAGTAAACCAATTGGACATCAAGATTCCCGATTCCCCGGGTTTTGACGAACATATCGCCTTGCAGGCTTGCCGCACGGTCCCATGTCGGCTGTCTGCTGGCAGTTGCATCCATCGCAAAAATCAACTTGCCGCGTTGATCCTTGGGTTTGGCCAGAGGGGTGTTTTTTATCTGTTCAAGAAACTGATCAACTTCCTCATTGGATGAAATAGCCCGGTTTTCACGTTTTTGCAAATCACTCACAGTTTATCCGTTTATTGCGCACTGCCAGTTCAAATATAAGGGGGGAAGGTTAGAGTTTCAATACTGTTAGCTGTGTTTGCCTGAAGCCTGGAATATACTATGGCTCGGCTAAATCCAGAGATGAAGCGTGCAGATCGAAGATTTCGAAAACCTGATGGTGGTCATTTTGGTACCGGGCCTGATCGGGTACATGTTGTTTATTATCTATAAGCTTGCTAAAGAATCGAATGCAGGAAAATTCGGTATGTTCGTGTTATTCGGTGTACTGGCTTTCGGCATGCTCGGATTTGCCGCCAAATATATTATCAAGGCTTTTTTTATATGAGAATATTCCACCCTATAACCGGTATCGACCCCCGCCCATAGCTTTACGCCTCTGCATTGAAACAGGGGTTAGCTCAACCGGCCTCGTTCGGCCGGCAGCTCAACCCGTCAGGCATAGGCGAGAAACGTCGCCAGCCATTTTTCAGATTCCGCCGCTTCTTGCCCTTGACGTTCGGCGTAATCGTTTATCTGTTCCCGGTCCAGTTTACCGACGCCGAAATACCGCGCTTGAGGATGAGAGAAATACCAGCCGCTGACTGAGGCCGCAGGTGACATCGCCAGACTGTCTGTCAGTGTCATACCGGTATTATTTTCCACTTCCAACATCTGCCAGATTTGCAGTTTCTGACGATGATCCGGGTTTGCCGGATAACCCGGAGCGGGGCGTGTGCCGACATAGCGCTCCTTGATCAAATCCTCTTTACTTAAGGATTCGTCTTCAGCGTAAGCCCAGACTTCCTTGCGCACATACTCGTGTAAATACTCGGCGAACGCCTCCGCCAAGCGGTCGGCCAATGCCTTGGCCATGATGCTGTGGTATATATCGTTAGCGGCGTCGTACTCAGCGACGATTTCGTCCAGCCCGATACCGCAGGTTACCGCGAAAGCGCCAATATAATCATTCACTCCTGACGTATTCGGCGCGATATAATCCGCCAGACAAAGGTTCGGCCGTTCATCTTTGAACCGGCTTTGTTGCCTTAAGTGATGTACAGTCTGCAAAACATGCTTGCGATCATCATCGGTATAAATCTCGATATCGTCCTGATTCACTGAATTTGCCGGAAACAAACCGAATACACCCTTGGCCCGCAGACGGTTATCAGCAATCAGCTTTTCAAGCATGGCTTGTGCGTCGGAATATAACTCTCTCGCTTGTGCTCCCCGTTTTTCGTCATCAAGGATACGGGGGTATTTCCCCGCCAGTTCCCAGGTATGAAAAAAGGGAGTCCAGTCGATATAGTCAACTAGTTTTTGCAGCGGAAAATCGGGTAAAACCTGCACTCCGAGCGTAGCAGGTACTGCGGTGTGATACTCTCGCCATGGTGTTTTCAGTGCGTTCTCCCGCGCTTTATCGAGGCTGATCAGACGGCTTGCGATATCGCGCGAGGCGAATCTTTGCCGCTGATGGTCGTAGTCCTCTTTCAACTCCCCAAGAAATCCTTCCCGTAAATGATCACTGAAAAGCCGATTGACAACTCCGACACAACGGGACGCGTCGACCACATGGATCACCGGATTCTCATAGTGGGGATCAATTTTAACCGCAGTATGCATCTTTGAGGTGGTTGCGCCACCGATCAATAATGGTATGGTAAGCTTTTCCCGAGTCATTTCCCGCGCCATATGACTCATTTCTTCGAGCGACGGCGTAATCAATCCGGACAAGCCAATGGCATCGACATTTTCCGATTTCGCCGTTTCTATAATCTGTTGGGCGGGAACCATAACGCCAAGATCGATCACATCGTAGCCGTTGCACTGTAATACAACTCCAACAATATTTTTGCCTATATCATGCACATCCCCCTTAACCGTTGCCATTAAGATGGTCTTATTGCTTGAACTCGCCTGGGTCTTTTCCGCTTCCATGTACGGCAGCAGGGTTGCAACGGCTTTTTTCATTACCCGGGCCGATTTAACGACCTGGGGCAAAAACATTTTACCCTCTCCGAATAAATCGCCGACATGATTCATGCCGTCCATCAGAGGGCCTTCAACAACTTCCAACGGCCGGGCCGCCTTTTGCCTTGCCTCTTCAGTGTCGTTCTCGATAAATTCGGTGATGCCTTTGGTCAGGGAATACTGCAATCGTTCCTCAACCGGCAGTTGCCGCCATTCTAAGTTGACAGTGTCGCGGGATTTACCGTCGCCCCGGTAGTCGTCTGCAATGGCAAGCAAGCGGTCGGTTGCATCCTCCCGACGGTTGAGTACGACATCTTCGACGGCATCGCGCAATTTGCGGGGAATCTCCTCATAAATGGCCAGTTGTCCCGCATTGACTATGCCCATGTCCATGCCGGCATGTATGGCGTGATAGAGAAACACCGCATGTATGGCTTCACGTACCGGATTGTTTCCGCGAAATGAAAAAGACACATTGGATACGCCGCCGCTGACCATGGCATGCGGCAGATTTTGTTTGATAAAGCGAGTGGCTTCTATAAAAGCAATGCCATAGGCATTATGTTCTTCGATACCGGTGGCCACCGCGAAGATGTTGGGGTCAAATATAATATCTTCCGGTGGAAATCCTATGTCCTGAGTCAATAACTTATAGGCTCTTTGACAGATAGCGGTTTTCCGCTCCGTTGTATCGGCCTGGCCTTCTTCGTCGAATGCCATTACCACAACTGCAGCACCGTTCTTCAGTGCCAGCCTCGCGTGCCGGGAAAAAATCTCTTCCCCTTCTTTGAGGCTGATCGAATTGATAATTGCCTTGCCCTGAATGCATTTCAAACCGGCTTCGATCACATCCCAATCGGAAGAGTCAATCATGACAGGGACTTTTGCAATATCCGGCTCAGTCGCAATCAGGTTTAAAAACCGCACCATCGCAGCCTTTGAATCCAGCAAGCCCTCATCCATATTAATATCAACAATCTGTGCACCGTTTTCGACTTGCTGCCGGGCGACGCTGAGAGCGGTCTCATAGTCTTCCTGTTTGATCAGTTTCTTGAAGCGCGCAGAACCTGTAATATTGGTTCTTTCGCCAACATTGCAAAAAAGTGAGTCCGAGGCGATATTAC
Source organism: Granulosicoccaceae bacterium (assembly GCA_965222695.1). Lineage (GTDB taxonomy): Bacteria > Pseudomonadota > Gammaproteobacteria > Granulosicoccales > Granulosicoccaceae > UBA7957. The sequence continues at coordinate 1,086,657 of OZ244967.1, forward strand.
AAGCCTCCAGACCGGATAAACGGCAGGCCGTGGCGATTTGCGGGATTTTCCTGGGTGTTTTTCCCGCAACCGCGGAAGCGATGGAACGTATATGATCAGGTGTGGTTCCGCAACAGCCACCGACCATATTTAAATAATGTTGATCTGCCCACTCTGCGATTTCCGCCGCCATTTGTTCCGGGGTTTCGTCATAACCACCGAATGCGTTCGGCAGGCCGGCATTGGGATGAGTGGACACGTAGGTATCCGCAATCTGTGACAGTTCTTCGATATGCGGCCGCAATTCCTTCGGGCCCAATGCGCAATTGAGACCGATTGCCAGGGGCCTGGCATGCCTGACGGAGTTCCAGAATGCCTCAACCGTCTGACCGGACAGGGTGCGTCCGGAAGCGTCGGTAATGGTACCGGATATGATCAGCGGTAGCTGATCACCCGTTTCTTCAAAATACCGCAAAACAGCGAAAATGGCGGCTTTCGCGTTTAGCGTATCGAAGATGGTTTCGATCATCAAAATATCGGCACCGCCTTCAACCAGGCCACCTACCGCTTCGAAGTAGCAGTTCTCCAACTGGTCAAAATCGATATTGCGGAAACCCGGATCATTCACATCCGGAGATAGAGACGCAGTACGGTTGGTAGGTCCTAACACTCCGGCGACAAAACGCGGCTTTTGCGGTGTTTTCCGACTGTATTCATCGGCGACTTTTCGCGCAAGCTGCGTTGAGGCTCGGTTCAGCTCCCCAACCAGCGATTGCATTCCATAGTCCGCCATACTGACGCTGTTGGCGTTGAAGGTATTGGTCTCGAGTATGTCCGCTCCCGCTTCCAGATTCGCGGTATGAATTTCGCTTATGATATCCGGGCGGGTAATAGACAATAAATCATTGTTCCCTCTGAGATCACAAGGCCAATCCGCAAACCGTTCTGAGCGATAATCCTGCTCCTTGAGTTGGTAGTGCTGGATCATCGTACCCATGGCACCGTCAAGCACCAATATACGTTGCCGAAGAGCGTTTGTTAATGATTCTGTACGAAGAGTATGTTTGCTGCTCATGAAATAGTCGTATGTCAATAGTCACTGAAGTTGAAATATTCTAAAACATATGTAGATATAAAGATATCTTTATATTATATTAAGTAGCACAAATTCTACCAAACCGTCTATGAGCCAGAAAGATCACATACTCAATATCCTCAAAACCGCCGGTGAGCCGACGCGTTTACGCCTGCTGACCCTGTGCGCGCGTGGTGAATTGAGCGTCAGTGAATTGACTCAGATCGTCGGGCAAAGCCAGCCGAGGGTGTCCCGGCATTTAAAAATGCTGGTTGAAGCGGATTTACTGGAACGATTCCGCGAAGGCGCGATGGTATTTTATCGTCTGTGCGAACATGGTGTCGCGAGCGAGATTGCAAAAACGCTTTTGCGGCTCTTGCCTGACGATGATACGGAACTGCAGCGCGATCAAGCGCGGTTAGAGCAAGTCAAAGCCAGACGCACGGAACTCGCCCAGCGTTATTTTAGCGAAAATGCCGATCGCTGGAACGAAATTCGCAGCCTGCACGTGAGAGAGCGGGACGTTGAGAATGCCTTGCTTGATGCTATAGGGCCGGAGACGATTGAAAATTTTCTGGATATAGGGACCGGGACGGGCCGCATACTGGTTCTGGTGGCCGATCGGATCATACGCGGACTCGGTATAGATATCAGCCCGGAAATGCTGAATATCGCTCGCGACAGCTTCACCCAACATCGATTGAATAACGTGCATGTGCGCAAAGGCGATATGTATAACATGCCCGTAGAAAATGAAAGCATCGACGTGGCGACATTGCATCAGGTGCTGCATTACAGTGCGGATGCCGATCGCGTGATCGCCGAAGCCGTCAGAGTATTGAAACCCGGCGGAAGATTGTTCGTAGTGGATTTCGCCCCGCATCACGAGGAACATCTGCGCCATGAGCACCGGCACTACAGGCTGGGCTTTGAGGATGAAGAAATCGTCGGCCTGTTTCGGGAAAACCGGCTTAAACCGGGTGAAATCACAACACTTGACGGTAATCCTCTGACCGTGAAGGTTTGGCAGGGTACCAAAAATTCAGTATCCCCCGGCGGCTCGGAAAAACATTATCAACAGGAGAATTAACCTTGAGTAAGGATGTAAAGAAAATACACAGAAATTCCAGACCTCATCTTTCGTTTGAATTTTTTCCGCCGCGCACGTCACTGATGCAGCGCAAATTCTGGCGCACAGTAGGCAGGCTGGAAGCGCTGGAGCCGGATTTTTTTTCAGTGACCTACGGTGCTTTAGGCAGTGGCAGAGAGCAAAGCCTTAAAACCGTCAAGGAACTGAGCGCTGAAAGCAATACACCGGTTGCAGCCCACTTGACTTGCGCCGGAGCGACCAAAGCGGAATTGAATGAGATCATTAATGAACTGCGCTCTTACGGTATCCAGGGTATGGTCGCCTTGCGCGGTGACGCAGAAGACCCCCAGGCACCTTATCAGGCCCCTGACGGCGGCTATCAATCGGTACCCGAGTTGGTCGAGTATCTGCATCGAAACAGCGATTTGACGCTCAGTGTGGCGGCCTATCCCGAGGGGCATCCTCAGGCGGACAACCTGGAAGCGGATTTACGCCATTTGAAGAACAAATTGGATGCCGGCGCGGATCAAGCCATAACCCAGTATTTTTTTGAGTCAGCCGATTTTCTGCGCTTCCGTGATCGTGCGATCAAAATCGGTATAGACAAGCCGATTATTCCCGGCATCTTGCCGATTCACGATTATCATCGGGTGGTTGAATTCAGCCGTCGCTGCGGAGCCAGTATCCCCAGCCGCTATGCCGGTGATTTTGCTAAATTGGAAAAAGATCCGCAGGGCAGATACGAATTATCCGTGACACTGGCGGTGAATTTGTGTCATCAATTGATGAATGAAGGGGTTGAGGGCTTTCACTTTTACACCCTGAATCAGACTGATCTCAGTCATGCCATCTGTTGTGAATTGTTATCCATCGATTTCGGTGAAAAAAGAAAACCGGATTTTGCGGCATAAAGACTCGATGCCGCTATTTGCGGAATTGGAATACCGTGTGGCGTAAATTCGGCGCCACAATTTGTTGGGTTACAGCCTGAAAACCGTTAGAATCCTGCTCCGCCATAGGCTAGACATCATGTAGTGACCTGTCCATCTTCACAATAACCCACGGTATTGAAGATGGACAGGTCACTACATGATGTCTAGCCTCAGGTAATGAGGCTCTAAAAACCATCCGATCGTTCTGGCAAAATAGCGATACGGATACCATGATTTTTTCCGTCACCCGGTTTTTTCACTATAGAGTTGCGCGTGAACACGTCTGATGAAGTCGGATTTTCCGATGAAGAACTTTTTTTATTTCTGCTGACTGTCTACCGTCAGGACCAGAGTAATGAGGGGATTTCCCTTTGGGCGCTGGCACAGCAACTCGAATATTCTAATGCCGACGCACAGGGGCTGGCAGACATACTTCAGCGCCGTGGATTGCTCTGCTTCGTGTCTCTTTCAGGCAATATCTCGCTGAGCAGCCAGGGAACATTCGAAGTAATGCTGGCGCTGTCTCAGCCGCAAAAGCGCGGCCGGCATTTTCCCCCTATCACCGAGTTTTCAGTCGCTGGAAAGAGGGGTTGCGATGTCAGATACGACTATCTGTCCGGCCTGATCAGACAATTGAAGGCGTTTTACAGCGAACTCGGTCCAAAAGAAGATCCCGAGGACGGACTCACCGCGCTGGTCGAGCAACTTGAGTCGAAGGTTCACTGCGGACTCGAACAGGAACAACAAATGGTCAAAGAATTAAAGGCTTTGGACCGCTTGTTAGCCGCTCGTTTTCACGTCTGAAACAGAGCGTATGTCACGCCTGAATACCTGGTAACAACGATTTTATGTCAGAATGTTGTTGAATAGGTCTCATCCGGCGAACAGCTGTGTGAAAATCGGGAAAACAACTATTATTATTCTGTTTGTTGGAACATTGTTCCAGTGAACGGGGTGTGCCCGTTATCAGAACAACAGCGAGTGAACTAAGCAGACATCAGGCATGTATTCAGATTATTTCAGTTTTGCATTTCATCCCTTCTCACCGTCGGTGGACAAACGAGTTTTTTATCCGTCGACCGCAATTACGCAATCCATGGCAATTCTTCATCATTCGCTGTTGGACAGCGACCGCTTGTTAGTGTTGACAGGTGCTGTCGGCACCGGCAAAACCTGCCTGATCAGCAAACTGCTTGGAGAATTATCACCACAAGTCAGGCACGAATATTTTCTGGCGGCGGATTACACGGATGTTGAATTGCTTCAGTCCATCGCCATAGCTCTGGACCTGGATGAAGCTTCGGATAATCGTGTCATTTTATTTAATTCGATCACCCTTGAGCTGAGAAATATTTCTTCACGCGGACAGAAAATTCTATTGCTGATCGATAATGCACATGAACTCGATGCGCAATGTCTGCGCATTATCGACAAGCTGGTGGATGCGCAGTCTGCTGGTGATTACACTCTGTCCATTTTATTGGTTGGACGGACGGATTTGCCAAAGCATCTGGTCAAGCAATTCGGGTCGCTGAGAGATCAGCGATTCCGCATGATTGCAGCACTGCAATCCATGTCCCTGGCCGATACCCAGGGTTATATCAATTTCCGGATTCTAAAGGCAGGGGTTGAGGAGCAACAGATTTTTTCAAAAGAAGTTATCAAGCTGATTTTTAAAGTCACTCAAGGCGTTCCCCGGCGGATTAATGCAATCTGTGATATCGCTTTGCTGAGTGCGTTCTCCCGCCAGTCGCAGACCGTGGAGCCGATCCATATCGAGCACGCCATGCGAAAACTCGGCTGGTCGGCCAAGAGGCGTGAAACCATCAACCGGGCCGAAAAAACGTTTTCGAAATCCAACGGCACAGGCAATCGGGTATCGGTTAAAGATGTTACCGGAAACAGCGTCAGTTATGACCTGGAAGGCGATGTGCTTCGGATAGGGCGGGCACCGGATTGTGAAATACGCATCGACGAAATCAATATCAGCCGTTATCAGGCTGAAATCGTTCCTAACGAAGAGGGGTTCATCATCAAAAACCAGGGTTCGACAACGCCGGTAATGCTCAACGCGAACTCGGTAAGTTCGGCACAACTCAAGGATGGTGATGTGGTTTCCATAGGAAACTATATTTTCCATTTTCAGCTGTCCGCCAATAACGAGCTTGTTCCGAAGGACATACCCACCTTAAAGGCCAACTGAAAACGACCGATTTATGCAACTGGAAGACACTACAACTCAGGCGTTCTCGCTTCACGATATCGTTTCATTGTTTTTGCGCAAGAAGGCCTATTTTTTTCTACCTTTCTTTATCATATTGGTTCTGGCACTTGCCTATGCGATATTCGCCCCATCGGAGTACCGTTCGGAGGCGCGGATACTGATCGAACCGCAGGGGCTGAAGCTTAACGACAGTGCCTCTATCGCAAGTTTTACCGAACACCGTATTCAAATCATTTCCGAGCAAATAAAGACCCGCAGCAATATGAGGGAAATGATAAAAGTATTTAATCTTTACCCGGAACTCAAGACCGATTCACCCGAGCGTGCGATTGAGGAACTGGAGCAGGCCATTGAAATGCGACCGGTCAACACGGAACTGGTCGACCCCACCAGTGGCCGTGTCAGAGAATCAACCATTGCTTTCCAGCTGGCGTTTGAATACACCGATCCGGAAACGGCGAAATCGGTTGCCGACAATCTCGTGTCGCTTTTCTTGAGTAAGAATGAAGAAAGCCGTACAACCCGCGTGGAGCAGACATCCTCTTTTCTTACCGAACAGGCGGAAAATCTCGCAAAACAGGTGGAAGAAAGAGAAAATGCACTGGCTGACTTCAAGAAAAAGAATGCCGGCAAATTACCCGAATTGCAAGACGTCAATCTACAGTTGATCGAACGTAATGAACGGCAATTATTGGAAGTCACCGAAGAATTGCGGTCCCTGCGCGAACAAGCGGTCTTCGTCGAAGCGGAGCTGGCACAGACCAGCCCCACCGGCATGTTGATTTCTTCCACCGGCGAACGCATTCTGACCAATACCGAAAAGATAAAGACCCTGCAAACAGAATTGGCCGATGCCAAAAGGCGTTATTCCGACAGTCATCCCGATGTCAAGCGACTGGAAAGACAGTTGGCTGAAGTACAGGCAGGAGAAAATAATGAGGACGCCGAGTTTTATGCCTCGGATCCCAATGCGCCGGATAACCCCGCGTATATTCAATTGCAGTCAAAACTCAGATCGATCAAAACCGAAATCGCTGCCATGAACCGTCGCGAGCGCGGATTGCGCAGTAAAATCGCCCAATATGAACGTAGTATCACTGAATCTCCGGCGATTGAACGTGAATACCTTGCGCTGACCCGCGACTATGAAAACGTGCTGGAGAAATTCCGTGAGACCAAGCAAAAGGTTCTGGAAGCGCAGTTATCGGAAGCCGCCGAAAAAGGAGACCAAAGTGACCGCTTCACCGTACTGGAGGCCCCACGGGTGGACAAGGAACCCGTCAGGCCGAACCGGCAGGCCATAGTCGTGATTGGCGCTCTGCTGGCGGCTTTGTTCGGCGCGGTGTCGGTCATTCTGAGTGACCAAATGGACCGGACCGTTCGCAATGCCAAGGACTTAATGGGTATCATCGATGGCCCGCCGCTCGGTGTTATCGGTTACATCGAAGTCGGCACGGATATCTGGCGAAAGCGGATACTGGCCTCCTTGCTGGTTTTGGTTTTGATTGCCGGAGGGACCACCGGTTACCTGATCTATAAATCCCGTGCGGATTCAGGACAGATCCTAACCTCCTTTGATACCAAGATATCCGCTGTAAGGACAGCACAGCTATGGAACCCATAAAAGCCGCGATAGAGAAAGCACGCAAACAACGCGGAGACAAGGGGGCTTATTCCTTTTCCCGTGCCGCCGGCAGACAGGCAAAGGATGCGTCCCGTTTAAAACACATTGAATACAGCTGCACTTATCAGCATGAAGTGTCGCAGGCCGAATTAATCGCCAACCGGGTCATCGCGCAGCAGAAAAAGCATGCAATGGCGGACGCCTATCGTATGTTGCGTACCCAGATTCTTTCAAAGCTGCGACAAGGCGGCTGGAATACGCTGGGCGTGACAAGCGCGGGCCCGGGGCAGGGGAAATCACTGACCGCGACCAATCTTGCCATCAGTATCGCGCGAAATGTCAACCACACGGTCCTGTTGGTTGATTTCGATTTGCGGCGGCCAAATATCCGCAACCTCTTTAACTACAAGCGTGAATTCGGACTGATTGACTGCATAGAAGAACGCAAATCCGTTGAAGAGGTTATATTCACGCCAGGAATAAACGGGCTGGTTGTATTACCGGGCGGCTCAGCAGTGGACGAATCTTCAGAATTATTGGGGACACCCCAGGTTTCCGACCTGGTGCACGAGATGAAAGAGCGCTACAGCAACCGAATCGTTATTTATGATTTACCCCCGATGCTGGTGACTGACGATGTCTTCGAGGTCTTACCCTTGATCGATAGCCTGTTGTTCGTGGTCGAAGAAGGTAAAACAAAACGCGAAGAGGTGGGGCGTTGCATGGAGTTACTGAAAGATCAGAACCTGCTCGGAACAATTCTTAACAAGTCAAGAGATAAAATATCCTCATACGGATACAACTACAACTCGCCGTATTACTAGAGCCTGTTCAAGATCTCCGGATTCAGGAAAAAAATATGTACGAGACATTTTATAAACTTAATGAAAAGCCTTTCTCGCTGTTGCCGGACCCGCATTTTCTGTATTTGGGCGACGATCAAAGTCTGGCCTTGGCCATGCTGGAGTACGGCTTGCTCGACAACACCGGTTTTGTTGTCCTGACAGGCCCGGTAGGCAGTGGAAAAACCACCCTGATCCGACAACTGCTCAATGGACTGGACAATCAGGTCATAGTGGGATATATCGCCAATACACATCCCAGTTTCGGTTCTTTGCTGAAACAGATTTTTGCCGCATTCGGTATAGACGACAAAGGAATCAGCGATCAAACGGAGTTGCACAAGCAGTTCGTGGAATTTTTGCTTGAAAACTATGCCAGGCAGAAAGAAACCGTGCTGATTATCGATGAGGCCCAGAACGTCAGCGCCGAAGAACTCGAACAGCTGCGCCTGATCAGCAATATCAACTCGGAAAAAGATCAGCTGTTGAATGCCATACTGGTCGGTCAGCCGGAATTACGCACAACGATCGGGCTTGAATCGATGAAACAATTCGCCCAGCGAATCAGCGTCTACCATGAGCTTCAGCCCTTGTCGCGGGATGATGTGGAAGAATACGTCAAGAGCCGGATGAACATTGCCGGTGCCCAGGAATCTGTCTTCACCCTGGCCGCCATCGATTCGATCACCAAAGCGAGCCGCGGAATTCCGCGACTGATTAATCGGATCTGCGAATCCGCCCTGGTCTATGGCTACGCGAACAGCAATGAAAAAATCACGGCTTCCACTGTGAACCACGTAATTATTGATCAACGAAAAGCCGGGCTCCTGATCAATGATAAGCAGACGGAAAGCGTGAGTGAAATGTCCCGCGAAACCGAATGGTTTAAGGATGCCCTGGGTGAAGACGACCGTCGTCTGTTAGCGAACTGGGTGTTTTCCACCTAAGTGCAGTCTAACGAACGATAGGGCCTCAGCTTCTCAGGGAAAAGATTAAAAATGCGATAAACAGGGCCACACCGCCCATCAACAATAGGAATGTCGCCCAGTCACTGCTGCTGCCTTTGGGCCCGTGTTTTGACCAGTTTACCGCGTGCGGCCAGATTCGGATGATAAAGAACACCAGAATGATCGCCCAGATAATGTTGAACCAGCTGATATCACCCATGTTTAACTGATCCGTCTCGACAAACGGAGAATACTAGAAGTGGAAAGGCCCCGGTTTCTGGGGCCTTTTGAGAAGCGGGAGTCAGACTACTCGTCGCCCATGATGCCCAGAATCTGCAGCAAAGAGACGAAAATATTGTAGATATTCAGATAAAGCGAAATCGTCGCCCGAATATAATTGGTCTCGCCACCGCTGATAATCCGGCTGGTGTCAAACAGGATAAATCCACTCATGATCAATATCACGGCAGATGAAATCGCCAATTGCATGGCGGGGATCTGGAGGAATATATTCAGAATCATCGCACCAAATGCCACTAACAGGCCGATCATCAGAAAACCACCGAGAAAGCTGAAGTCCTTACGGCTGACCAGCGCATAACCCGAGAGCCCCAGAAAAATAATACCCGTACCGCCCATGGCTGTGGCTACCAGCTGCGGGCCGTTAGGCAAAGAAAGATACATCGATAAAATCGGTCCCAGACCGAAGCCCAATAGACCGGTTATAGCGAAAACAACCCACAAACCACTGGCGGAATCTTCCGTACGAGGCAGAACAAACCACATTAACGCAATGGCAGCGATTGAACTCACCATCGAAATCATAGGTGGAACTGCCAACACCATTGAAACTCCAGCCATCAGCGCACTGAACAGCAGAGTCATCGACAACAGGGTATAGGTATTTTTCAATACCTTGTTGGTAGCCAGAACACCTGTTTGCTGAATACTTCGTGTTTCCATTATCACTCCTCTTAAAAAAATCAATAGCGGACAAATGACCCGATTTCCTGATCATTATAGTCAGACATTGGCGGTCAGTTAAGTCCATTAGTATGAATTTACCGTTACGCGTTCCTTAACACTTGAAAAATAAGTGCCAGAACACGAGATTTCAATAGTTTATCCGGGATAGTCACCTAAGAATCGAAAAAGTCCTTTGAAATCCCCTCTGAGAGTAGCATTTTTGCCTAATTTTCAGTATTATGCGCCGCTTCCGGAGAGGTGGCTGAGTGGTCGAAAGCGGCGGTCTTGAAAACCGTTGAAGGTTTGTAGCCTTCCCAGGGTTCGAATCCCTGCCTCTCCGCCATCTCACAATCTCAGATAATCTAAGAAACACTATAAACCCGCATTCTAGCAGGTTTTTTTATGCCCTTGATGTCTATGTTAGTCCATGGTTGTCTATTGACATACCAACAAATGTGTTGGTACTTTGATGTTACCGGCTCGGAGATACCAACAATTGAAGCTTACTGCCACTGCAATTAAGAACGCGCAACCCAGAGAAAAGCAGTACAGCATGGTTGATGGGGGCGGGTTGTACTTACTGGTCAAGCCAAACGGCGGTAAATACTGGCGCTATAAATACAGGCACAATGGCAAGCAGAAAACACTCGCTATCGGCACTTTTCCGAAGTTATCCCTGAAAGATGCACGAACGGTACACCAAGAGGCAAGGCGGCAGATCGTTGAGGGAATAGACCCCACATATCAACGACAGCTTGATAAAGCACTGAAGGTCGAACAGGCCCAGAATAGCTTTCAGGCGGTTGCTCTTGAGTGGCTGAACAAGCAAAAACCCATACTGGGCGCAGAGTCAATATCAAAATGTCGAAGGTCGTCTGCGCAATTATCTGTTTGACTACCTGGGCAATCGTCCGATTGCTGAAATAACGGCGCCTGAATTACTGACCGTGCTAAGAAAGATAGAGTACGCAGGCCATCATGAAACCGCGCATCGAGTCAGGTCGCTGTGTGGGCAGGTATTCCGTTATGCCATAGTGACCGGCAGGTCAGAGCGAGACCCATCTGCAGATTTGAAAGGTGCACTAACCACGGTTAAGGCCACCCGTTTTGCCACTATCACCAATCCGTTGGAAGTAGGTGGCCTGCTACGTGCCATAGATGATTACTCCGGCGATTTTTTAACAAAGTGTGCTCTTAAACTTGCAGCACTGGTATTCGTTCGCCCAGGAGAACTACGCCATGCTGAATGGTCGGAATTCGACTTCGATAAACAAGAGTGGTTGATACCGGGTGAAAAAATGAAAATGAAGGACGACCATATTGTCCCACTCTCCAGGCAAGCAATGGCTGTATTACCGGAGATAAAACCACTAACCGGTAACGGGGCGTATGTCTTCCCATCAATGAGAACGAACAGGCGGCCAATGTCGGAAAATACCGTGAACGCTGCGCTCAAGCGTATGGGCTACACCAAAGAACAAATGACCGGGTATGGGTTCAGGGCAATGGCCAGCACGATGCTGAACGAACAAGGCTTTGATGCGGACTGGATCGAGGTACAGCTAGCACACGCTGAAAGAAATAAGGTCAGGGCGGCTTACAATCGGGCCAAATACCTGCCACAACGTAAAGGCATGATGCAGCATTGGGCGGACTATCTGGAAAGCCTGAAAGTCGGCGCCGAGGTCGTTCCAATCAGGAAGCAGAACTAATCAGGTTTCACTGCCTAGGGTAGCTCCTGAAAAGCTGGGCACTTTCACCAGTTTGGCAGTGATTTTATTTGAAAGCGTGCACGTAGGAAGAGTGCGAATGGTGGCTACAGATCCCTTCTGTGCTAGAGCGGCAAGGCGATTGGCATTGTCTTTTGCATTCTTGGCCGTCACACGTGCCTGATCTACCGCTGCCTTGGCATTTTCAAGCTGTAATTCCAAAGCCTTGCTGTCGAGTTCGGCAATGATATCGCCGACTTCCACCCTTTGTCCGACGCTGAGATTAATCTCGCCCAGTTTGCCGCCCAATTCAAAGGATAAAACGGAAATGTCGGCAGGTTGCAAAACGCTGGGATAGCGCCTGAGCGTGGTTTTTTCCGTCTCCGCGATAAGCACGGTTTTTAGCCCCCGTACCGGCTTCGCGGTTTCTTCCGCCTTGTCACTAGAGCATGCTGTAAGTAAAACGAATAAAAATAATAAATAGAAAACGCGCACGGTTTATTCCCTGATGCTGCCCTTTGGTTTTTTTGGAATCTGACACAGATTTTTGCCAAAGGCAAGCACAGGAAAATCTGGACAGAGTACTGGATCTAAACCGTATCGAAAAGCTTTTGATATTGCGGGTAAATTTTTTCCGGAAAAAAAGTTCAGCTGTATTGCGCAAAGTACGGCGGCTATGCCTGAGCAGTTGTTCTAAGATTTGTTTCGATTCGGCAGCGATTGCCTGGACATTAATAAATTCGATCAGATTGGAATTATCCTGTAAAGGCCTATCGGCGTGTATCTATTGAGACCTTGAGGTTCTATCAGCAATTCCCGACCAACAGGTAACGTATTGATATTATGGATATAAATTCGTTCGAGAAAAACAGCTCTTCGTAAACTATCCTCAAGGAGCAAGATCCTTTGTTGATGTTTACCCTATGGCTGCCCCTGAACCACGCTTGCGAAAAGATTTATCTCTACCCGGTTTACTTAACAGCGTATTCCAAAGCTTCAATGCGATACCTGACACACGTCGACAGGCCAGTATTGAACATACCCTGACCGATACATTGCGTGCCGCTTTCGCGATGTTCAATTTAAAATACCCCTCGTTGTTGAGCTTTGAAAACGATAACAAAATTGATCCGCTTGTTCAGCATAACCTGTCGACGCTTTACGGTGTCCAGCAAGTACCGTCTGATAGCCAAATGCGCAGCATTCTCGATACGGTTGATCCGGCTGAATTACGCGGCACTTTCCGCACCCTGCACAGTGCGCTGCAACGCGGTCAGGTGTTGAACGATTATTTGAGCTTCGATGGTCGTTATTTGTTATCCATCGACGGCACAGGCTTGTTCTCATCAACCCGCGTCAGTTGCCCTCACTGTTGCATGAAGAAACGACGTCAAGGTGAGGATGAATTTTATCATCAATTGCTCGCCGCCGTGATCGTACACCCGGATCGCAAAACCGTCTTACCGATCGACTTTGAACCCATCACGCGAGCCGATGGAAATAAAAAAAATGACTGCGAGCGCAATGCGGCCAAACGACTTGTGTACAGCATCACCAACGCTTATCCCAAGCGGTGCTTTATTGTGCTCGAAGATGCACTGGCGGCCAACGGGCCACATGTTGCTCTTTTAACGCAGCAGGCTATGGATTTTCTCATTGTGGCCAAACCTGCGGGCAATGCCAGCTTATTTGAGTCGGTCAATCAACGGCTTGTCGATGATGAGCTTGAGCAGTGGGAAAGCGGTGAACAACACAACGGTACCGCTTGTGGCTATCGCTTTACTCACCATCTACCCCTGAATCTTTCACACCCTGATGTTCAGGTCAACTATCTGGAGTATTGGGAAGTTGATGACAAGGGAAAGGAGCGCGTATGGAGCTGGATCACCAGTCTCGATATCACCCACGATAATGCCCTTGAAATGGCACGGGCGGCTCGGGCACGGTGGAAAATAGAAAATGAAACCTTTAACACCCTCAAGAACCAGGGGTACCATCTGGAACACAATTACGGTCACGGTAAACAGTATTTGTCCAGTACACTGGCGGGTTTGATGCTGCTGGCCTTTCTGGTAGATCAGATCCAGCAGCAAGCCTGTCGTGTCTTTCAACGTGCACTTGAAACCTATGAGTCGCGCCGAAAACTGTGGGAACGGCTCCGGGCGCCTTTCTTTACATTCTATTTATCCGATTGGGAGAGTTACCTCACCGCTTGGGCTTATCGAACAGGTTTTAACACGCCACCTGCACCGAATAACTCAAGTTAGAACGTAGACGTTGATGTCTGCACCTGGTTCTTACATAACAAATTTCCCTCTCAAATATACAGCCTTACACAAGGTATTGGGTTATTATTGCTGAACAGTTTGAATCAGCATTTATATTGCAAGGTTGGGTATTGACCGGGAATTGCTGAGGTTCTATCAGCTAACACAGTCGGTCCTGAAAACGCCTTTTTTGCGCACCACTTAATCAAAATTCATTTAAATATGCTTCATCGCTACGCTAACTGACAGCCAATCTGCATCTTACAATTATCTGTTTTTGGGTCGATTCCGGTAGTATTAAACCACTGTGGCATTAATCGAAAATACAGTCCTAATCGCGATTGTATTATCAAAGATGAGAGTCAGTGCCAATTGTGTATTTAAATCCTGAGGAATCGTCACAAACCGAAAGACGCGACAAGAGGAAACAAGCCGCATAAGACAAACCATGTGAGGCAACAGATATCCTGACAATTACCGCAATATGAGATTAGACGACTACGCGGCTTTGTCATTGAGTTCATCCTTGAAGAAGTTGTGAGCCGGAAAATATCGAAAGGCGATAAGAAAGTCAAAAAAAATGTGTCCTTTTAGAGCTTTGGCGCTATGAGAGTGTCACATTCCCGTGATTGTTGGGCTTCCTGCGTCAGCCCAACTTACAAGGGACATACTATTATTTACATTTCATCCGTGAGAAAAATCAATGTGCCTAAGGTTGTGTTAATATTATCTAGACATCATCCGGCTTTTCAATAGCCAATGACAACGTCGGTAACAATATTACTCCTGTGGTTAATTTAATCAGTTTAAATAACTGGAAAACGATCTTCTTTATTAGCAAGTATCTAGAATTTGTTGATACGGCGCCCCACATGTCTATTCTATCTTTTAGTCCAAGCTGGTTTGGTGTAAGTAAAACAGGAGAGCAGGCGTTGTTCTTTAGGATCGTAATAATTTCTTTAGCACTTCCTCCTCGGATCCCCTTTCGCAGTAAACTAGGCCAGCTATCATTCGCTAGTTTTCTTTTTGAGAAGCGGCGAGCATAAAATGAAGCCATAAAATCTGGCATATAATTGATGAAAATAAGTCCGCTGGTAGTATGGGATTCTATTGGAAACCATCGATAAGGAGTCTGGTTTATAAATAATATGCCTTTTGGTCTCAAATGGCTCCACAGCAAAGGCAAAACAGTCTTCCTTTCTTGTGGTAAAAGGTGTTCGTATACTGCATTTAAGAAAATAAAATCAAAGGTGCCAATATCTTCAGATAAGCTATTTCCGTCTGGAGATTGAAAAAACCTTACCCTATCCCCGACTTTATAATGCTCTGCCCTTAATTTAGCAATTTCCAGCAGACTCGGTTCTAGTTCAACCCCTGTAATACGAGTATCAGGCAGCATTCTGCTTAGAACCATGGTAGATGCTGCACTCCCACAGCCAAAATCAAGAATACTTTTGCCTTTGAATTGTTCTTTATCAGCATAGCCGAAGACATCATAATAAATATGTTTCTCAACGTATTCAGGCCATTCGTCCCTCATTATTTCATCACAAAGGTATGCAGGCCCCTTGATGCTCAATATTCGTTCTATTAAATCAATTGGATATGCGGTTTCGCAAGAACCAAAAGGCATATAGACACTATTATTTTTTAGTTTCACCGTTATTTTGTATTTATCGTTGTCAGCGTTTTCTACCAATATTTCCGCATCGACGTGATGTAGGGTGTGCGCCATGTTTGTTCCTCAAATAATTAGTGCGGACAGATGAAATATTAACCTAAGCTTTACAGGCGAATTTTAACCACGGCAATTTACCCAATGCAACTGTTAATACCGGAAAGAATTCACGGATATTTGTCGCAACGTCCCAACCCACCCAAAAACAGTCTCTCGCTTCGCACTCTGAGCGTCAGGTCTCAGTTTGGAGTTTATGAAGGGGATTTAAGCGGGCAACTCGCTACATTTGGAGCGGCGTTTTTACTCTACGTCAATGGCGTGATCTGGATGATCTCAATAACCAGGCCGATCACTAGTAGTCCACCAACATAGGATTGATGGATAATTGAACTAAACTCTTAAATATCAATTGTAAGCCTTTGATACTTTGGAATGAAAGATGCCAGAAAAAAAGTACTGAGTAAAATTGACCGTACAAGAAAGAAAAGATCTGATCAAGTTGTCAACCCAAGGTCGGGTGGCTGGGCGTAAATTAATCCATGCCCAAGTGTTACTGCATGCCGATGAAGCTTCAAAATCGGGTTCATTGAAAGATAAGGAAATATCAAGTGCGTTACATATCAGCCGGTTAACCGTGGAGAGAGTTCGAAAACGTTTTGTTTTAGAAGGGTTAGAATCAGCGCTTAACCCAAAAGTGCAAACACGTCGCAAGCCCAAGGAACTTGATGGTGAAGCAGAGGCGTTTCTCATTGCAACGGCTTGTTCGCCGGCACCAGAGGGTCGTTCAGATTGGACCTTAAATCTGCTAGCTGAACGGTTGGTAGAATGTAAAATTGTGGATTCGATTTCAGGAGAATCGATCAGACAGACTCTAAAAAAATGCGCTCAATCCTTGGATGAAAACGTGCTGGGTTATACCTCCTAAAGAAAATGCAGACTTTGTATGTGCAATGGAAGACATCTTGGAAGTTTATCAACGAAACTATGCAGAAGATGAAGTGTTGGTTTGCATGGATGAAACCAGTAAGCAGCAAGTGAAAGAGATTCGCCCCTCACTTGCATTAAGACCCGGTCAGTGTACAAAATTTGATTATGAATACGAAAGAAATGGCGTGAGTAATCTGTTTATGTTATCAGCACCACTGTAAGGCTGGCGACATGTAAAAGTCACCGATCGACATACTAAGCAAGATTGGGCGCAGTTAATCAAAGAGTTGGTTGACAAGCACTATCCTGACAGAAAAATCACTTTAGTGATGGATAATCTAAGTACGCATAAATTGGCCTCATTATACGCGACTTTTGAGCCAGGGGAAGCGAGGCGAATCGCTGAGCAATTGCAAATCCATTTTACACCCATTAAATTGAAATCACTTTATCCATCAAACCTATGTTGATGGACTACTAGTGCCAACACACCAGTGGTTAACGTCGATGTCCGGAAAATCCGGATTTAACCATCAATCGAGTCTTCAACCTGGAAGCATGAAGCCAAAGAAAATGCCGAACTGAGGCAGAAGGCAGGCAGCCTGGCTAAACGAACACGACGCCGTGAAAACACATCCACTGCAAGTGCATCATGAACATGAAAGTGACAAAGTTGCACACTTAATTAAAACACAGAAATGACTGACTCACTTCAGGTTGACACGTTCCGAACCACACTGGAAGGGTCTATGCGCAGACCCTTCAAGCCGTGGCAGTATTGAATTGGGTGTTGCGAACGCTCGAATCGAAAAATTACATCGATTGAAAGAGCTAATGGCTGGGATAAACCGGCTCATAATCGAAGCATATACTTTAAATCGGCACAGTTGTAAAAAAGGTTAAAGGTCTTTTTGTAGGAATTCGCTTACACCACAGCGCTCGATTACGTCATCATCATAAATCTTACTCAAACTTGTTCCGGAGCACAGCGTGTTTGAACGTCATCCGAAACCGCAAGTCTTACGCCAATACTGCAATTCTACCTACTTTTCCGCATTAGTTTTTTTAAAATCCGTTAGTTGACTAAATCGGTTGGAATTATCTAGAGCAGAAACATTCTTTTTGAAGTTTGAACTAAACCAGACTCATCGAAAAGTAAGATTAAACGTGCTTCGAAAAGAAGTACCTGCTATCCGGTCTTGATGATACTCGGTTGGTATCGTGAATAATACAAATGATTGATTGAAACTGCGATAGTTATAAAAACTTATAATGCAAGACGAGGAATCTTATTATCGCTCAAGTTATAAGACCACTAAGGTTATCGATTTACGTGACGATATGGTGAATGCACAATAGATTATTTATTGTTGCTATCAAACTTGGCTTATGGAAACTCTTAATTCGTGCACTAATTGTATTAAATCAATAGGCTCACTAGGAGTGTGTAGAGTGGTATCAAAATATGGTTAAACTATTCTCTCGTTATCGTCATTTATCTTGTATCATGTGGTGCTCTATCACCATCGTAGCCTGGGTTGCCTTTAATTCAACATCGGCATTTGCAAATGACCTTACTTCGGACGAATTAGATTCAATCACTAGTAAGCCAGGTTTGAACTGGTTACGTGGTGAACGATATGACCCCTTCAAAGGTGTGATCAAGCATCGCGTCATCGATATGAAAATACCGGGTAATGGGACGCTAGACTTATTGGTTATACGTGATGATAAACAAATCCTGATTCCACGCCTATTCAATACAGGCAGCATTGGTCGATACCTTGAAGAAACAGGAAACAGCGGCGATAACGCCCAATTCCGATGGCACTATACACGCCACAGCGCGACTGGTGGACACTGCACAGGCAGATATGACAAGCCAGGTGCCACCGGGGAACTGCCCATTGTCCTCAACCTCTACGGCTCAAAGATTTACTTCTACTCTACCGCAAACCCGGCAATTTTAGGGAAATCCCGATTCCCAGCCGACGCCAAGTATGTGAGCCCATCCAACTGGTACATCGCCTGCGAAAACAGTATTTTTAATATTTATGATCCATCCGGAAAAATTTGGACATTCAATGGCAAAAAGAATACTTTTTCAGACTCAGAGAATAGCTATTCCATTTATCTGACGTCTATTCAGGATTCATTTGGTAACACCATCGATTATAGTTACAAGAGCGATTCGTCGATTGGTGAAAGTTTCGATAAAAATGAATGGCAGCGAGTGGTAAGTAGTGCTTATGAATCCTATAAAGACAAACCTCAAATCAGCACAATCTCCGCATCCGACGGCCGCCTTGTTACCTTCAACTACACAAGCTCTGGTACCCTAAAGGAATATTTCGACAACGGTTATCCGAATAAACGATCCAGAGAAGTCACGTTCGATGGTTCTGTCACTCGTTGGAAAAGGGAAGATGGAAAGGAATGGTACTACAAGCGAGAGCATAACCTGATTAGCGAGGTTCGTTACCCTGAGGGCATGATTCTCGAGTACGGAATGAGCCAGGCCAGGAGATCTGACTATATCGGCAACCTTAACAGTTCGGACCCAAGTTATGCCACCAGCCGTCAAGAATACTACATCCACAGTAGCCGCTCATTAAGTGGCACAAGTGTCTATCAACAATGGACGTTCAGTCGGGCTGTTGACAATAACGCGCACACATTAACGCGAACCATTGACACAGAAACCGGTGCCGAGAGTTTTACCTATCACAGGCTCTACAAACGCAATAGTTATTCCTCACAGTATATCAACGATCTTTACAACCAGGAGCGTGCTGTCCGAGGTAAATTGCTAAAGAGTGTGAGTAGTAAACATCGAACCCTTGACTTGCCATCGGTGCGTACTAAGGGTGAATCCGCTGAGAGCTCGGACGTCGAGCATCACGAAAGCGTGTATACCTGGGAGGCAGATCCAAGTTTCTTCGATCGTACAAAGGTAACTAACTTCGATAATCGAAAGGGTTACTTTCAAGCTGAGAAACCGCGCCTGAAAAAAATGACAACTTCTGTTATCGGTGGGTCCAACGCGCTGGAATTCACTCGGGAGTATTCTCACTTCAACGCTTTCCATTTGCCTGGAACTGTCACGGAAACAAATGGATCTGGCAAACAGCGACTTACGCGAATTAGCTACATAAGCCCCTTGTCTGAAGTAACCCCATGGATAGTGGGTTTGTGGAAGGAAAAGGAACTGGGAATTGCTTTTTTCTGGGAAGAAGGTATGTCCACTGAATTCCGAACATATTCCACCTCAACTGGTGCGCTAGAACGTAGCATCGTTGATAACATTTCGACTTACTTCAGCTATCACAGTGACGGTAGCGTAAGTAGGGTTACTGATGACGAAGGAAAATGGGAGCAGTTTGATTCTTACAAGCGTGGTATTCCAACCCGAACAACGACCAGCAGTGGAGCAGTTAAAGTTACTGAGGTCAACACTGATGGCACGATCAAAGAAGAGAGCACCTGGTTCAACACGGGGATACGCTGGAAATTTGAGTACGATACACTACGCCGATTGAGTAAGGTCACATCACCCGAACCTGGACGCATACCAAAAACAATTACTTGGACTACAAACAGCAGCAACAGAACGATCACTCGCATTGAAACACAGGGATCCGAATACAAGCGTACGACGCACTACAATATGCTAATGGATCCAATATCGGAATTCACCGAATACGCAACGACCCTTGGCCGCGAAGGGATCACAAATGCATGGGAATACGATGCACTGGGCCGCTTGAAAAAAGCGATCCTTAATCAATTAGTAAATCTCCAAGGCAATGGTCTCCAAGCTGGAGCTCGATTACTTGATCCTAATATCACTACCTACCGTTACGATGGACTGGATCGCCTGGTTGAAGAAAGCCGAACATCACATTCTGGGGAAACGGATGTTACTAAATACAGCTACGGTATCAGAAGCGGTGCACGGTATATAAAACGTACTGATCCAGCACCCGCCAATATCGGTGGTACTGTAACGACAACCACCTATCTGGATAGCTTTGGTCACATAAACAATGCCTGGACAACTGGCGTGTTACGTCCGGAATCCACCGCAACCATAGGCCGGGATATATTGGGACGAATGAAATCGCTCCAGCAGGGTGGCATCACCCGCCGCTATAACTACTACTTAGGTTTACTGGAAAGTGAAGAACACCCGGAAACCGGTAAAACCGATTATACATACTATTCTAATGGCAATCTAAAATCGAAAACACAAGGCGGGAACACAACAACGTACTTTTACGACCAGGATAACCGCCTTGAGATCGTTGATGGAGTGGGTGCAAACGCAGATTATTTTTATACCTATTACCCGGATGGATCATTGGAGTCGGTTTTTACCCGCGGTAATAATATCGTGAGCCAATACGAATATGACAAAGAAGGCCAGACAAAATTGGAAACACATAGCGTTTATGGTCAAAGTTTTAAACTCAAGTACGACTACAATGCGCTCGGCCATTTATCCCAACTCACCTACCCCAGCAGCAAAACCTATAATTTTGCCCCGGATGGCTTGGGTAGGGCAACTAAAGTTGCAGTTGACGGTAATAATCTGGCTAGCAACTTGCGGCATTACCCTAGTGGATTACTTTCCCACGGCAAGATGGGCTCCGCGCTCTATACCGAGCAGACGCTAACAGCTAACCACCTGCCGGATGTCATTAGCAGCAAGAAGAATGGTTCAAACACTTTGTTAGCCAAGCATGACTATGGCTATGACCTGGCCCGCAACGTCACCCAGATCGAAATCACTGGTGATACTACCGATCTGATGTCGATGAATTATGACAAGCAAAATCGCTTAACCAGAGTTACCAGCGGTCGTCTTGGTGACTATATATATGATTACGATGCAGTCGATAATATCGATTGGATTAAAATCAACGGTGTCCAATCTAACTATAACTACGACAGCAGCAATAAGCTGACCTCCATTACTGGCGGTCCGCTCGCCCGCAGTAGCTTCAGTTATGATTCTCACGGAAATACTACCTGGACGGGTAAAAACAACATAAGCTACAACTCGGCGAACCAAATCACTTCTCTTCGGAACACACAAAATTCTCCCTTAGAACACTATTATTATGATGGGCATGGGCGAAGAATTCTCACGGAACTAGGTGGCAAAGAAATCTATACCATCTATGGTATCGATGGAACTCTACGTCATCGGTTCGAACCAGAAAAGGATTACCAGAGTGATTATCACTACAATGGTGGAAGGCTGATTGCACGCAGCGACTTCAGCGAATCTGGTAGCACCGGCCCAACAGGAACAGGCGCCTTCGAGCAATCCGCAGACGGCGTGCTATCGATGGAAGCCGAATCGGCCAACGCGGTAGCGGGAGATGGTAACACCTGGAATCATAAGACGCTCTCGGACGCCTCTGGCGGTGCGGCGATGAAGGTCGAAGGCAGTGGCTATTGGAATTTAGACAGCGATCCAACGCACTACCAGAAAAGTGCCAAACTGCACTTCCCGATTGTCGCGAGTGTGAGCGGTACGCATACCGTTTGGATACGCACCAAAGCCCTGGATAACACCGCTGACTCTCTGCACTTGAGTCTGGATGATCAGTTCGTCGCCAGCTATTGGCTGAGTAATTACAATCAGTGGCAATGGTCCAGCCGCACTGTTTCCCTGACCGCCGGCGAAAGCTACACGCTGACCCTCTGGGCGCGTGAGATGAATGTGACTGTGGACAAAGTTGTCGTACTGGCCAATGGTCTGGCAGCACCCAGTGGTGAAGGTCCCGCGGAAAGTACCCGACAAGGGAGTGCCACCGGCACCGACGAAGGTGAATTACCGTTTATCGACTTTATGGCCCCACCGGTAAACCTGCCATCAAAGCCTGGGCTGTTTGAGGAAGTCAAAATCAGTGCAGCCGGGACGGTAGTAAAACGTATTTCAGACTTTTGGAAATTCTCGTCGGGGGAAATGCCCCACTTCAACGCAACCAATGACGCGAACCTTGCTTTTGGCTACTCACGTCATCACGCTTTCAGTAAAGATAACACTTACATTTTAGGTGGTGGTGGCTGGCGCTGGCGTGCTCTTTGGCATGCAAACGGAGCTTATGTGCGTGAAGTAACGCAAGCCGGTTCTGGAGAGGCTGTCTGGTCTAACACTGAGAATGACTATATTTATCTGGTCGATACAGACACAAAGTCATTCTCCAAGACTAATGTATTGAATGATAGTAAAACAGTGCTTCGGACATTTCCGTACTCTATTAGTATGGGAGAATCCGAAGGCAGCATTTCAGACGACGACAAAAGAGTAGCCTTTTCGTCGAACAATAACGGTCAGGTTCGTGTAACAGCATATGATATCGAGCAAGACACCTACACTGAAAAAACCCTCAGTCGAACGTATTCGGATCTGGATTGGGTTTCAGTATCTCGCTCTGGCAACTACATTCTAGTCGCCTATGACAGAGGTGTTAGAGTTGTAGAACTCTATAACTGGGATCTCTCGTTTGTACGTAGAATCACCAACCAAAAACACGGCGATATTGGGTGGGATGAAAATGGCGATGAATGTTGGTTTTCAATAGGCCACTTAGAACCCGATACATCCAGAACAACGATTGGCAAATGGCGTTTAAGTGATAACGCCTATACCGAAGTTCTCGGTGGGCCCGGTAGATTTACAAACCAACCTGACTCATTGAGTGGACATATTTCCGCAACAGCCACTGACAGAAACCCTGGGCGGATAAACGTCTCGCTTACCGATCCTGAGGGGCCATATACCCTGTTTTCACTAAAAACCGATGGCTCGGAAAAAATTCAGTTTTTCGGATGGCACGGCAGCGATATACAAGAATACTACGACGAACCCCATTTCCTGACCAACAGAACAGGCGATGTAGGCGTATTTAAGTCGAATTGGGGAAATTCTGACGATCCGACGGAGATGTATCTCATCTACAAAGACCCTGACAGCTAGGGGAGTGGTTTGAGGCACGTTTGGTTTATTGCCGTTAAGTTGACTTAAGCACCAGCAGTTATTTAACGGATCTGAATAGGGGATTAACAGAGAGATCCATCATGAGAGAACAATATAAAAGCCAGTACGACAACCGTTTTGTGCAAACAGCGTTGAATCTATGGCACCGTAATCTGGGCCGTCTGATCGCTATCAGCGTTATTATTTTGCTGATCCTTGGCAGCCATGCGCAAGCGGCCATGCACGTCGTTTATTTTCATACCGATGCTTCCGGAAGCCCCACTGCGGCATTTAATGCTGATGGTGAAATTTGTTGGACAGAAACCTACGCGCCCTACGGTGAAAAACTCGACAAGGAAGACAGTTTTCCACCGACAGAGGGTTGCGGATTACTGGGTGAAGATATAGGCTACACAGGCCACGTGCAGGATGGCAGTGGTCTGGTGTATGCGCAACAGCGTTACTATGACCCTGCGATAAGTCGGTTTATGAGCACCGATCCTGTTATGCCGAGTGCGGGTGATCCTCGGTTTTTTGGGCGGTATCATTATGCGAATAACAATCCTTATCGGTATACCGATCCTACTGGAATGGCAATTGAAGATCCTGATGCAGGCGAGTCAGACTGGCCAGGGGATTTAGATTGGAACGATGATGGTGCCGGGTTTGACTGGCGGGGCCATTTTAATAAAAGAGATGCTATTTCGCGCGTTAATACTCCAATTGAGTTGGCATTATACGACGCTTATGAATTTTATGAGGACCCAAGCTTTGCGGCTTTGGCTGGCATACTTGGAAGAAAGCTTAAGTTTATAACTGGCATTTTCGAAGTTACAAAGGGAGCAGGCAAAAAAGCCAATGATGTTATTCATGTAACTAAGGATGGTGTGGCATTACCTCCGGGTGCTAAACATAAAATTCCAGATAACTACGTACAGAATCCGCATCGTTCAGGCAATTATGGTGAGATAGTTGATGGCAAGTACAAAGAACGCTTAAGGATTGATCCTGCTACTCCACTGGGTCAGAAGGGGCCAAACTATTCCCACTACCATAAAAACGGTAAAGGTAAGCATTACAGTCCTAAAGAAGGTGATCCGGATCCGGGGTTTTAGATATGGACATTAATTTTAATTCTTTGCCGTGGCATGATGCTGAACTGTTATCGGTAAGCATTGATCGTTCAAATGCAGGCAATAGCGATACTGTTGAGCTTGTCGTCAAGTGGCCTGATGGTAAACAAAATAGTCTCGTTTTTAATGATTGTTATTTTTTCGATGCTCAAATGAATTTCGGTGTCATAGCGGAAGAAACAATCTTAGAAGCTATGTGCTTGACAGAGAGCGATAAGCTTTCTGAGATAAAAGGGAAGTGGGAACCGTTGGGTATAGTGCCTGATAAAATTTATTGTTATCGAATAAATACTAATTCAACAAATAGCCAAATAGACATTTATGCTTTGTCTTATACATTGTCCTAATTGAAACAAAGCCCGTATTCGCGGGCTTTGTTTATATGGGCTGCGCGATGGAGAGTGTCAGTAATTTTGTGTGATGAGTCATACTACCCCCTGACGGGGAAGGAGTTAGTATGGCAAAGCGAGAGCAATCCAAGATCAGCACCGAATTATTAGATGAACTGCTTTCAGGGCGAGATCCTACGAAAGTATTGAGTTCTGATGGGCTTATGGGTGATTTGAAGAAAGCCCTGGCAGAACGGATTCTGCAGGCCGAGATGGACGTCCATCTGGATAACGACGAACAACGCCAGGCAGGCAATCATCGTAACGGCACCAGTCAGAAAAGCGTGCTGACAGATGATGGCAGAATCGTGCTTGATATACCTCGGGACCGCCATGGTCAGTTTGACCCAGCGTTCATTCAGAAATACCAACGCCGGTTTCCCGGCTTTGACGAGAAAATCATCAGTCTGTACGCCAACGGCATGAGTGTCAATGATCACCTCAATGGAGCCATTCCGTGTAAAAACCAAGACACGCACGATTTGACATATCAAAATGACTGCATTATTGTTTCCACCACGCTCGATTCAAGGAGGAATCACCATGCCAACGCCCCGCTCCCAATTGATTTCACTTGAGGATACTCCCTGGTATCACTGCATTTCCCGCTGCGTTCGCAGAGCTTGGCTTTGCGGCTTTGACGAAACGACCGGCACGGATTACGAATATCGGCGAGCATGGGTCGTCGATAGACTGGAACTGCTCAGTCATGCTTTTTCTATCGAGATTGCAGCGTTCGCTGTGCTCAGCAATCACCATCATGTTGTCCTTCGTGTGGACGCAGAATCACCCAAGAGTTGGTCATTAGATGAAACTGTTCGGCGCTGGCACAAGGTTTATAACGGAACTTTCCTCAGTCAACGATTTTGCGCCGAAGACCCCTTATCTAGAGCTGAAATGCGTATCGTCAGGCGCGATGCCGCCGTTTGGAAGGAGCGCTTGATCAGTATCAGTTGGTTTATGCGTGCGCTGAATGAGCCGATCGCCAGAGCAGCTAACCTCGAAGATAACTGCACCGGGAAGTTTTTTGAAGCGAGATTCAAAAGCCAAGCCCTGCTCGATGAAAAAGCCATTCTCGCCGCCATGGCCTATGTCGATCTGAATCCGATCCGCGCACAACTTGCCGACACGCCCGAGGACAGTGAATACACCAGCATCCAAGCCCGGATCGATAACCTGAAGGAGAAATCCTCCAATTCTTTTTTGGCACCTTTTACAGGCAAGGAAAAAGATGTAGTCACAGCGGGTGTCCCCTATCACTTACGGGACTATATCGAACTGGTGGAATGGACAGGCCGTGCCGTACGTGAAGACAAACGGGGCCGTGTAGATAGCACTCCGCCGCCTATACTGAAGCGGCTGGGATTGGCGCCTGCCGACTGGGTAGTTTTTGCCACCGAAGTGGAGTCCCAGTTTGGCAACTGGGTGGGCTCACTCAGCCAGATTTCTCTTGCTTCGAACCATGTAGGGCAGCGATGGATTTGTGCCTGCACAGGTAGTCGGCACTTCTACTGACCGACACGCTTCTGTTACACACTGACAGTGTTGCAGAGAGTGACGCGATGTACCGCTGTGCTGAAATTTTTATAAAGTCGTTTTTTACGCGGTATTTTCTTTCACTATCCGATACTGATCACGCTGCTCATTGAATCTTTTCCAGACTGCGTAAATTTCACTCCGAGAAAGCCTTGATTTTTTTGTTTTAAATCGTGCGTGTCTTGGTTTTTCTCTGTTTTCAGGTTAGTGCTTACGGCCATAGCCTAGCCCTTCCTGGATGCACGCGCGGCGCCAGTGTTATATGTTATAGTTCAACATGACACCAATCATCGAAAATCCGGAACAGGCTGACACGGTTAATGCTCAAATAACTTGCTGCTTTGTCGTGCGTATGTCACGAAAGACGTACGGCGTGTCTTTCGCGGATCTATGACCGAAAAGATCGCGGCGACATACCGGAGAATGCAGGAACTGCCTTATTGAAATAAAGCCGAGGGCAATGATATGAACGCAAAATCTAGCGAAAGGGATCGGCCGAACGACAAATCACCATCAAAACCGATAGGTGACGCTGCTGTTCACGGAATGACATCTTTTTTGACGGGTTTTTTGTCAGTACTCTGCCACGCCGTTCAAACCACACCGTCTAGCATAATGAAACAAAACCCAAACGTACGGCCAAATTCTCCACCTGCATCCGGTGGCATTTCATCAATAGGATATTAAGCTGCTATTTTTACGCTCTTACGGAGCTGGTTTGAATTCTAACTCGGCAATTTGAAATCTATTGGAACGGGTGCATTCCTGCTGACAGACTGGGTACAGGCATCACTTTCAGGATTTAAAGCGAGTATCCGTGACAGATTTTCGTTGAGTCGTCGGATTCTTTTTTGAGTATGGTTTAATTCCAGTGTGAGTCGTTTGATCGTCATTTCACAGTCAGTCTTTTCACGCTCAAGTACTGAAATCTTCACCTCCAGGCTTTTGTTCATTGCTTCAAGCGCCGCAAAGTGGTTATGCATAATCAAAATTTGCTTTTGGAGGGGAGTTGTTGCTTCATGCACATTGATCATTTTTTCAATGCCACTAAGAAAATCCATGCCAGCCACTTAATACCTTCTATTGAAGGGTAAAATATGAGGAGAAAGCTGAATTTATATTTAAAAGGATAAAAATGGAATAGTAAAAAATCATTAACCTTATTCCTCAGGCAATAAAACCGGCCCTGAGGCCTCAAAGCTGAGAAAGACCGGAGAACCAACGCTAAGCGGTTCGTCCACCCAGTCGGACACGGCAAATAGGTCGCCGAATTCTGTTTTAATACGGTATTCCATATGATTGCCGACATAAGTGGCTTTGGTCAGTTCCACGGCAATGCTATTGGATGTTTTTTGGCTGGACAGTCTGATGCGTCCGGGGCGTACGGCCAGCGTCGCCGGGCCGACCGCTAAGCCGCGCGATGCAAGCTCAAGTTCTATCGTACCCACTGATACCCATGCACGATCTCCCTGGAGGTCAATAATTTTGCAGGGGATCAGATTCGCTTCACCGATAAAATCGGCGACAAAGGCATCGTTGGGAATTTCATAGAGTTCTCTGGGTGTGCCCGATTGTGCGATTTCCGCGTTGCGCATCACGACGATGCGATCGGAAACCGCCAGTGCTTCTTCCTGGTCGTGGGTCACGTAAACCACGGTGAGTCCGAGGTTTTGTTGTATATCGCGAATCTCTTCTCGAACCTGACGACGCAGCTTGGCGTCCAGATTCGACAAGGGTTCATCGAATAGTAGAACCTGGGGTTCCAATACCAGGGCGCGCGCCACCGCTACGCGTTGTTGTTGCCCGCCGGAGAGTTCGCTCGGCAGTCTGCTCCCGTAGCCGCCAAGGCCGACCATCTCCAGTCCCGCCAGCATCCGCTCTTGTGTTTCCGTCTTTCCGAAGCCGCTGAGTTTTAGTCCGTAGGAGACATTTTCACCGACGGTCATGTGAGGAAAGAGTGCATAGGATTGAAATACCATGGAGACGTCTCGATCCGTTGCGGGCAGTTGTGTGACATCCTGATCGCCGATCAGGATGTGTCCGCTGGTGACCCGCTCCAGGCCGGCAATCATGCGCAGGGTCGTCGTCTTGCCGCATCCGGAAGGGCCGAGCAGTGTGACCAGCGTTCCCGCTTCAATATTCAGTGAAATATTGTTAACGGCAGTGACGGTTTCGCCGTAAACCTTGGATACATTTTTAAAGGATACGGCAGCTGCGTTACTCTTGATCCTGGTGTCGCTATCGACAGGCGAATTGCCGCTTTTGATCTTATAGCTCATCACTCAACCTCTTGTTTCCACCGCGAAGAATCAGTAACTGCAGCAACAGAACAGCGGCCAGCATGACCACAATCAGTACAGTTGAATAGGCGATGGCCAGGCCGTAGTCGTTGTTCTCCACTCGGCCGATAATATAGCTGGTCGCCATATTGTATTCCGCGCTGACCAGAAATATGACGGCGCTGATGGCTGTCATGGCCCTGACAAAGGAATAGACCATTGCGGCGAGTATTGCAGGCCGGAGCAACGGTAGTATTATCGAACGGAAGGTACGCCAGGAATTGGCACCGAGGGTGATCGAAGCTTCGTCCAGGCTTTTGTCAAGTTGTGCCATGGATGCAATACCGGCACGGACTCCGACCGGGAGATTGCGAAAGATAAAACTCAGAACCAGAATTGCTCCGGTTCCGGTGAGTTCGATTGGCGGTACATTGAACGCCAGAATATAACTTACCCCTATGACCGTGCCGGGGATGGCAAAAGACAGCATGGTTCCGAATTCGAATGCGTTCTTGCCGGAGAAATCCTGCCGTACCAGTAAATAGGCTGTAATCAGCCCGAGCATTGCCGTCAGCGGTGCTGCAATGCCGGCGATCTTCAGGGTGGTCCAGAAGGAGTTCCATGCCGAACCCTCCCACAAAAGACCGTGTTCGGTCTGTTTAACGGAGAATGCATCCACGTAGTGGCGGAAGGTCAGCGTATTGTCAAGGCCCCACAATTCTACAAATCCGCCATAGATAATCATGCAGTAAATGGTCAGCGTCATGCCTGTCCACACGGCGGCTACGGTGTAAACCGGCCACTTGAGGCGGTTCGGCATTAATGGATGGGCTCCGCCATCGCCTTTCCCGATAGTGGTTGCGTAGGATTTCTTCCCCAGCCAGCGGCGTTGAAGGAAAAACGCTCCCAGGGTGAACGTCAGCAGAACTATGGCCAGGACCGCCGCTCGGCCCTGATCATTCTGCGCACCGACAATAGAGAAAAAAATCTCAGTCGACAGAACATCGTAGTTGCCGCCCAGCACCAGCGGATTGCCGAAATCCGCCATACTTTCGATAAATCCAAGCAAAAACGCGTTGGCCAGACCGGGCCGAATCAATGGCCATGTAACCGTGCGAAATGTTATCCATCGATCGGCTCTGAGTGTTTGAGCGGCTTCTTCCATTGACGGAGCTACGCCCTCAACGACGCCGATCAATACCATAAATGCAATAGGCGTATAGGCCAGAAGCTGGGCGAGCAGTATACCTGGTAGACCGTATATCCAGCGCGTCGGCGCAATATCCAGCGTCTCGGCGACAAATTGTGTCACTATGCCGGAAAGGCCGAAAAGCAAGATGATAGCAAGTCCGATCACAAAAGGCGGGGTGATAATCGGCAAGACCGTGAGCGCCCGCAACCAGCGCCCGTATTTGAAACCCGAGCGCGTAGCGACCAGGGCGAAGACCAAACCCAGGGCGGTGGTGGATGCTCCTACCAGCACGGCCAGAAAGAGGGAATTCCAGGCAACACCACAGCCGGTATTGCCTGTCAGGCAAGCCAGGCTCCAGATCTTTCGGTCCAGAAACTTTTCTATAAAGATGGACAGGGAATAAGCGCCGCTGTTGTCCCGAATGGCTTCGGATAACATCTGCACAATCGGATAAAAGATAAATATACCGACTATGGCGATAATAAATCCGATTGCGCTGACCACGAAGGTATCGTTGTTGATGATACCCCGTGCGGCAGCGCCAATGGTCAGGAAAAACAAAAACGAAGCTGCCAGCAGCAGTGCGCCGTATCCCAGCCCGAACTGCCGATCGTCCAAGGGGCCGAAAATCGATTGCAATAGATCGAATTGCCAACCCGATATACCTATGGCAAATCCCTGGAGCAACAGCCACGCCAGTCCGCCGATGCCGCTGAGAAGCAATACGCCTGAAAAGACGGGATCATTCTTGTGCCTGCCGAGAATCGTTGCCGGCAGCAATAAAAATACAAGCAACGGCGATAGCCATAGCTTTTTACCCTGCATCAGCAGAAACGCTGCAGGGGCGTAGTCCGGATCGAATGGATAGCCGTCAAACAGCCACAGGAAGCTCCAGAAACCGTCTTCCTGAACATACCAGGGCAGCAATGCAAACCCGGCAATACCCGCCACCAGCCAGATCAGCAGGGTTTTATTGGTTTCCGACTTCACACGCCTTCACCGTCACTGAAAAAACAATTCGGGCAAAGGCTATGTGTGTCCTGAGCAGGGTGCTGCAAATTTTTTAAGCAAAAACTACTGGGGCAGTACCTTTACTTCGTCATCCCATTTTTTCAATAAGCGTTTACGCTCAGCGGCGGAGCCATATTTGTTGAAATCATAGTCGATCAATTTAATGCTGGCGAGATCAGGGGCTTTGGGAGAGCTTTCAGCGCTCTTGTTGGACATCACCTGGTACGAATTTACTTCCAGAGAGCGGGACTGTACATCGGCGGATAGGGCCCAGTCGTAGAATTGTTTCCCGTTTTCCAGATTGCGCCCGCCTTTGACCAGGCTCATTGAGCCGATTTCATAGCCGGTACCTTCGCAGGGTGACACGACTTTTATCGGGAATCCGGAAACGGCCTGCTTCACGGCGTCATGCAAAAAAACAATACCAATCGTGTTTTCGCCCCTTGCGGCCGCCTTGATCGGAGCGGATCCGGACTTGGTATAATTGTTGATGTTTTTATGCAGGCCCTTCATAAACTCGAAGCCTTCCTCTTCGCCGAACAATTGCACGATGGTGGCAAGCGTGGTGTAGGCGGTACCGGATGAGTTCGGATTCGCCATTTGTATATGGCCCTTATACTCCGGTTTCAACAAGTCTTTCCAACATGCCGGCTCGGGCAGGTTATTCTTTTTCAGCAGTTCTTCGTTATAACCGTAACCCAAGGCGCCGGAATAAATTCCGATGGTTTTATTGCCGGCCGATTCCGCCTGAGAAATTGCCCAAGGGTGCAGTTCGCCACGCATTGCGGATTCATAGGCCTCGGTCAAATCTTCTTCGGCAGCCTGCAGATGCGGGTCTCCCGTGCCGCCCCACCAGACATCGCCTTTCGGGTTGCTGGCTTCGGCTTTAATCTGGGCAAAGGTTTCGCCGGAACTTTTGCGGGTCATATTGACTTTGATGCCGGAGGCTTCCTCAAAACCTTTCGCCATCAGCTGACACCAGTCTTCTTCCGCACTGCAGTATAAGGTCATTTTTTCCGCTGCGATTACAGCTACCGGTGCTAAAAGTGGAAGAAAAAACCCAATTACCCGTGCCGTTATGTGTATTTTCATCAGACTCCCCCAGTCGGTGTTCTTGTTCAAAAGCATTATCTGCTACTTTGGACTGAAAAAATCCATTTAAATATCAATATATTATGATTTAATCTTAATAAAATTTCTCGACAAATATCGAGACCTCAATTGATTCCAATCCGAAGTGCTAATGTAGCAGATTATTCTTGCCTGCTGTCAAATGCTTGCTTAGGATGATTAACCCCTCGCAGGAGCCTGCCCTGCAGGCGACAAGGGCAGGGGCATGAATCTTGATCGCGAGGAAGCCTCGCTCCTACAATGATACCGTCAAAGGGTTCGGTGTTTAGAACAAGGTATAGATAAACGGCGCGATTGCCGAGCCCTGTGTCAATACGATTAAAGAACCCAGTAAAAGCAGTATAAAAAACACCGGCGCCAGCCAGAATTTTTTGCGGGTTCTCATAAACCCCCAAAGGTCTTTTAGCAAGTCCAGCATCAGTAGATATTCCTCATGTGATCAGATTGTGTTTGTTGGCTTTTTTTCCAGTAGCTCATGGCGTCTGGGCTGAATTTCCGGTTCATGGGATCTTTCCGCCCGATTTTAAACACGATTGCAATGGGTGTAATCATGGCGAAAAAGGCCAGGGAGAGGATAATCTGCGTGTTGATCTTACCCATAACTTGCCCAAAGATCATCCA
This sequence comes from Granulosicoccaceae bacterium, assembly GCA_965222695.1. Taxonomy (GTDB): domain Bacteria; phylum Pseudomonadota; class Gammaproteobacteria; order Granulosicoccales; family Granulosicoccaceae; genus UBA7957. The sequence goes on from OZ244967.1 coordinate 1,119,200, forward strand.
GGGTTTGTAGATCCACCACAGGGCGTTGGGTTTTAACAAGGCTGTGGCTACCAGGATGAGTGCCAGAATCCAGGGCCATAGCGGCCACTGGTGAGAAAATAGCCACGGCAGGAGCCCGCCGAACAGTATCAGCAGTATGCACGCGAAAGTGATTCCGAAACTTCTATAGCCGGCTTCATCCAGCTTCTCTATATGGGTGAATTTTTTTCCGCTCATGATTGAATCCTAATCCGGTGCAAATTCTCTCGACCAGCGCGAAGTATCTTCGGCATCCGGTTGCGCTGTTTTTTGCAGCAGTGTATTTTCCAACACCAGGTAGTCCATGGACGTGTGCATAAAACACAGATAAGCATCTTCGGGTGTACAGACTATGGGTTCGCCACGTACATTAAACGATGTGTTGATCAATACCGGGCAGCCGGTTTCCTGCTCAAAATGATTGAGTAATTCCCAGTATCTGGGGTTGGTACGGCTGTCCACGGTCTGGATTCGCGCCGAGTGGTCAACATGGGTCACCGCCGGAATTTCGGATCGCGGTACCTTGAGTTTGTCTATGCCGAACAGTGTGTCGTTCTCACGGGTCGGTTCCAGCTGTTTATCCGCTTTGACATCGGCGACCAATAGCATGTACGGACTTGCGGTATCGAGTTCGAACCAGTCACTGACGTTTTCAACTTTCACCGATGGTGCGAACGGCCGGAAAGACTCCCGGTATTTGATTTTCAGATTCATCACCGATTGCATTTGAGTGCTTCTGGGGTCGCCGATGATCGAACGGCCGCCGAGTGCTCGCGGCCCGAATTCCATTCGGCCCTGAAACCAACCGACCACTTTTTCGTCTGCCAGGATCGAGGCAAGCCTGGGCATAAGATCTCCATCCGGCAATACTTCATAGTGGGCGTTGACTGAGTCCAGATAGCGGGTAATTTCCTCTTGATTATAAGACGGGCCGAGGTAGGATCCTCTGGTCTGATCGTCGACGCCATCGCTCTCGCGCTTATTGCCGAGATATTCGTACCAGGCAGAATAGGCGGCTCCCACCGCCCCGCCGGCATCGCCCGCGGCCGGCTGAATCCAAAGCTGAGCGAAAATTCCCTCTCTCAACAATACGCCATTGGCCACGCAGTTCAGGGCGACCCCGCCTGCCATGCATAGATTCGATTCCCCGGTCAGAGATTTTACATGGCGTGCGATCGTCATCACCAGCTCTTCGGTAACGCGTTGGATGGATTTCGCTATATCCATTTCCTTTTGAGTAACCGGGTCATCCGGCTGTCTCGGCGGGCCGCCAAAAAGATCATGAAATCGATCGTTAGTCATGGTCAGACCCGCGGCGTAGTTAAAGTAGTCCATATTCAGGCGATAACTGCCGTCATCTTTAATATCCAGTAGATTATCCCGAATCAGATCCACATAGGTGGGTTCTCCGTAAGGTGCAAGCCCCATGAGCTTGTATTCCCCGGAATTCACTCTGAATCCTGTGTAGTAGGTGAAAGCGGAATAAAGCAGCCCGATGGAGTGAGGAAAATCGATTTCAGCAACTGATTTGAGTGTATTTCCCTGTCCCGTCCAGATGGTGGTTGTCGCCCATTCGCCTACGCCGTCGATACAAAGAACGGCCGCCTTATCAAAAGGTGAGGGAAAAAAGGCTGAAGCGGCATGGGATTGATGATGTTCGGTAAAGAGCAGTTCGGGAAGTTCGGATTCTTTCTTTCCGCTTAATGCACAGAGTTCGTTTTTCAGGGTTTTTTTGAGAAACAGTTTTTCCTTCAGCCATATGGGCATAGCCGTAATAAAGGATTTTAAGCCCTTGGGGGCGTAGGAAATATAGGTCTCCAGCAACCGTTCAAATTTGATTAATGGCTTGTCGTAAAACACGACGTAGTCGATATCATCCAAAGTTAGCTGATTGTCCTGGAGACAATAATTGATGGCGTTTGCCGGAAATCCTGCGTCGTGCTTTTTTCGCGTGAAACGCTCTTCCTGAGCGGCTGCCAGCAGCTCACCGTCTACCAGCAATGCGGCGGCGCTATCGTGATAATAGGCGGATATCCCAATGATTTTCGTTGACATACTTAACTGTTTTCACCGTTTGTATTTGAACCGTATACCTTCATTTTCGACAGGAGCTGCACAACTGCTCGTGCCAGAGCATTCTGGCCGGCCTGATTGAGATGTTTCCAATCATGCGGTCCGTGTATCGCCTGTTGGGCGCTCGCTTTGCCCAATTCGGGCCGCGCATCATGAGATGCTACATTGTTCTTAGCGGCTATACCGGTGACGAGATCAAATAACCGTTGAGATCTTTGTGTCATCGTTCGGGTTTCATAGTCGTCAGATCTGTCATGGTAGGTCTGAATAGAGACTCGCCGGGAGGCAATGTCATAACTGCTCAGTACCGACGGAATATAAACCAATCCCAGCCGGGACTCGGGAAAATTGTTCTTTAAGCGGATGAGTGCGCGTTCGAACACATGGAGTGCCCGGTCAATTTCGCTGTCGCTCAGCTCCATTGCCGGGGATTGCAACTGATCCGGCAGTGCCTGCAGTTTTCCGTCAATTGTGGCCAGATTGGTTTGGCCGGGGGGCCAGTCCTGTTGCCCCGACTGTAGCGTGTCTTCCAATTTGGTCACGCCGTAGCGAAATTTTCGTGCAAGATCGCGTGCAAGCTCAAGGAAAAAACGCCCCAAATAAAGCTTGTCCAATACGGAAGGCGAGTGATTACGTGCTGTCAGCGCGTCTTGTCCCTCGATGATATCAACGATGAACTGATCGAAATAGCCGGCCTCATTGAGTCGCGCTTGATCGTATGAGGGATTAAATCGCAATTCCAGATCCAACAGGTTGTCATTCAGGTCATTACCTTCATAGAAATAAATCACTATGGCAGCGGGCGGGGAAACCGCAAAGCGTGCAGTACTTTCCAGGGCTCCGTATCTCAATGTGGGTTCAGCAACCAAGCCGCGTAAACTGCCGGATCCGCTGGCTCCGAAAGATACCAGATCAAGACCGGTCTGGTTGTGAATGGCATGGCCGCTGTAAAAATCCGGTCTGCCGTTTTTATCAGCCTCCAGAAACCAATCCCCTTGTCCTTCGGCAAAGGAATCGCCTACCAGTGCCACATAGTTTCGTGGAATCAATGAAGACTTGGACGATTGTGCCAGGATCCGGATCTCCTCGTCGAGATGCCAGTGAGTTTTAAGCGGCAGGTTTTGCAGAATCAGACCGAACGCGAAAAATTCCAGAACAAGATAGGTCAGACAACAGGACGCGACCAACAGCAATGCCGCTCCGGCATTGGCCGCGATTTTGTTTGTACTGCCTGTCAGTTTTATGTCTGCCTTGCTGGAATTCACGTTTGTAGATGCCCGGCTGAATCAAGTCAGGCGGATATTGCCATATCGGCTTAAAAAATTGTGTGAAAATTCGGGCCTAGTCCGGATCTTGTATACAGTTGCCGGTTAAATCCGACCCTTGTCACCGATATTTCACGGTATTACCCTGTGTCAGTTGACGAAAAACTGCCGGGTGGCGCTGATAAGCTCTTCCTGATTTAGCGGAATGAGGGTATTTTGCTTTAATTCTGAATTGTTTAGCGGTAGACGGGTAGGACTGACATCCGAGTGTTTTGAAAACGCAGAATATCAATTTAATTTTATTTATCAATAAGTTACGATTTCCATTGGGGTGGCCGCCTAAGCACTGATCGCTTTAACCCATAGGAGCATGCCCGCAAGCGAAAATCTGACGCTATTACCCGCAATCTCAGAGCCTGTTTAATATCTCTATGTCGTCGCCAGAATGTACTGCAAAAAATCGGAATACAATTCGGCCAAATTCGTCGAATTCGCGGTAGGCGCCGAGATTTTAGACAGGTCTTCAATCGCGAGGAGGCCTCGCTCCAACATTCTACGAAGTAGTAGGTTTCAGCCTTCTAGCCGATAATATAAAAATCTTGTGCGTCCGGAATCGAAAGAAAAATGTAAAATTGATGATTATGCATCAGTTAAAAATGGGCTTGTAATGTATTGTTCCTGGGATTTTTGACCTTCGGGTAGATTAGATAATGAAATCAAGCAGATATCGATATGGATTAACGGGCGTACAATCCGGGATGCTGTTCAATGCGCTATCCGATTCCGATCGCGGCATCGATATTGAACAGATTTCCATTCGTATTCATCACGCACTCGATATCAACTCATTCAATGGAGCTTGGAACGACCTGATTAATCATCATTCTGCGTTAAGGGCTTGCTTTCAATGGGAAGGGCTGGATGAGCCGGCACAGTATAGTGTTGATCAGACGGAGTTGCCATTTACTCTTATCGATTGGCGTGGCCGGTCACAATGTGATGCGGATGAGCGCTTACGAGACTATGAAGAATCGGACCGATTGAAAGGATTTTCACTTGATATCGCACCCCTAATGCGGGTTTCATTGATTCGACTGTCCGAGGATGATTTTTATTGTTTATGGACGTTTCATCATATCCTTATCGATGGTCGGTCCTTTTCATCACTGCTGGACGAATTATTTCAGTTCTACAAGGCCCGCAGGTTAAATAAGCCAATCCAGCTACCACAAAACACCCCGTTTGAAGATTATTTACACTGGTACGGTGAAAGAGATCACCTTAACGACGCGGATTTCTGGCGCGGGAAACTCAAAGGAGTGCATCACAGCCTGCCGCTTAAATTTGGTGCTCCGGTATTTCTCGATCGAACCGGATTCGCATTCCATCAAAACATCCTGGAGGAACAGGAAACATTAGAACTCCGGAACCTCGCCCGGGAATCCGGCGTCACTCTGCATACCTTATTGCAAGCAGCGTGGTCATTGCTGCTACATCATTATACGCGGGAAAATGATATTGTATTCGGCTCTACCCGCGCGTGCAGGCACAATTCGATCAAAGGTTCCGAGCATATTGTCGGATTAATGATTAATACAGTGCCTTTTCGAGTTCGGTTGGATGAAAATATCTCCTTAAGGCAATTGTTTCAGCAGATCAGAAAAACCCATATCTCGATACGCGAGCATGAACTGACGCCGCTCAATGCGATTAAAAAATATGCCGGTTTCAAGAGCGAGACGATGTTTGACAGTCTGCTTGTTTATGATCACGCACCGCTTTCCGAGCAAATGCAATCCCTGGGAGAGGACTGGTCAAACAGACGTGTGAACTACCGGGGTCAAACCAACTTTCCACTTGCGCTTATCGCTTACGGCGGTGAGCGGTTACGCTTACGAATCGAGTATGATGCCGGGCAATATGATGTTGCTTTTATACAAAGGATGTTGGTTCATCTACAGACATTGATATCGAACTTCGTCGATCATTCGGACAGTACTGCAAGCTCCGTCACCTATTTGCCTGCGCCGGAGCGGAACAGGCTGTTAAACAGAACGGTACCCGCGATGGAGCGCCCACACCTCCGTGATTGCCTGCATACTGCGTTTGAACGGCAGGTGGAGCTGAACCAGGATCGTCCCGCATTAAGCGAGGGTTCTGAACAACTCAGCTATGCCGGGCTGAATCGCTTAGCGAACCAGCTAGCTCATCGCTTAATTGAAAATGGCGTTTCACCCGGAGATTTCGTCGGCCTGTGCCTTCCAAGGTCAACTGAGCTTATAGTCGGCCTGCTGGCAATTCTGAAATCCGGTGCCGCCTATGTCCCTTTGGATCCGAACTATCCCAAAGATCGAATCGACTATATCGTCGAAGATGCAAAACTGTCCGCTGTCGTGAGCAATCTGCAGATATTGGAGTCAATACAGTTTGATAATACATCTGTGCTATTGGCCGGAGAACTGGATCCGGGCTCCGATTACCCGAATCCCGGCATCGCCATGGACGCTTCATCCATTGCCTATATTATTTACACTTCGGGTTCGACCGGAAAGCCCAAAGGCGTCAAAGTCCGGCACAGCAATGTCACCCGGCTCTTTCATTCCACCAATCAATGGTTTGAATTTGATCGCGAGGATGTATGGAGTTTGTTTCACTCCACATCATTTGATTTTTCGGTATGGGAAATATGGGGCGCGCTTTGCTACGGCGGTCGACTTGTCATCGTACCCTACTGGGTAAGCCGGTCACCGGAGAAGTTTTGCCGGCTGGTAAAGGACGAAGCGGTTACCGTTCTAAACCAAACGCCATCGGCGTTCAGGCAATTTATAGAAGCCAGCGACCCGTTTCACTATGATTCGCTGCGCTACGTTATATTCGGAGGAGAATCGCTGGAGCTGAACTCGCTTAAACCGTGGATAAACCGCTATGGCGATGAACATCCACGCCTAATCAATATGTATGGTATCACCGAAACCACCGTTCATGTCACCTACCGGCGAATTACAAGCGATGATCTCGTGACAGCTTCAACCAGCCCTATTGGGGAGCCGATTAGCGATTTGTCCGTCCTGTTACTGGACAATCGGTTAGAGCCTGTACCCGATGGGATAGTCGGAGAAATGTATATCAGCGGTGCGGGAGTCACCGCAGGTTATCTGAATCGGGAGAAACTTACTCAGGAAAGATTTATTTCTAACCCTTTTCGCGACGGCGATATCATGTACAAAAGCGGTGATCTGGCACGCCGCCATCACAATGGAGAGCTCGAGTATCTGGGTCGCTCCGACCTCCAGGTGAAAGTCCGGGGATTTCGAATTGAGACCGGGGAAATTGAAGCGACCCTGGAGCAACATCCCGCTATTCGCCAAAGCGTTGTGGCTCTGCATACGGATCCTCAGGGGGACAGCAGATTGATTGCCTACCTCAAAACGGGCGGCAAGCTATTACCCTCCAGCGGTGAATTCAGGGACTTTCTTGGCCGGTCTCTGCCGGATTACATGATACCGGCGATATATATTCCCATCGACCGGATACCTTTGACCCCTAACGGAAAAGTCGATAGAAAAGCACTACCCGAGCCGTCCATCAAAGCTATACACAAAAATCAATACTCGCCGCCGGTAACTGAACGGCAAAAACTGCTCTGTCAATCATGGGAAGAAGTACTGGGAGTTGATCGGGTCGGCATAGATGACGATTTTTTCGATCTGGGAGGCGACTCAATTTTAACGATCAAAATTGTCGCTCGCTTGCGGGACAAGGGTTACAGAGTATCCGCCAGGGAAATATTCCGGGAAAAAACCATTGCCGGGCTCGAGTCCTGTCTGGATCCGGTGACAGGGGTTTCCTCGGAATCTGAGGTTGTGCAAGGTGTGATACCGCTGCTACCCATACAACGCTGGTTTTTCGATCAAAATTTCGAACAGTATCATTACTGGAATCAAAGTTTCCTGTTCGATCTTTCAAAACCGCTTGAGCCCGAGATACTCAGGACTTCAATAGTTCATTTGTCGGCTCAACACGATGTACTGCGTGCCAGATATTACAAGATCGGTGCAAAATGGGAGCAAAGAATCGAGGATAAAAACAGTGGCGACCTTTTTAAATACCTGGACTTCTCCGATGAGGCGATGCCGGAAGCATATGATCGGGTAATGTCAGTCTGCAAAGAACTACAAGCCTCTTTGGATATATCACAAGGGCCAACCTTTCTGGTTGCTTATATTTCAATGCCTTCAGGTCCGGAGAAGCTGTTTCTTTGCGTCCATCATCTATTGATTGATGGTGTTTCGTGGGGGATATTGCTGACCGATCTGGAAAGTGTTTATCGCCGGATAGCTGAAGGGAAGCCGGCAAGGCTTCCTTCAAAATCCAGTTCGGTAAAATCCTGGGCTGAATGTTTGCACAGCTATGTCCGGTCGAACCGCTGTCTGGAGAATCTAGCTCACTGGCAAAATCTTAAAAAAGCGCAAGCCGGCTCCCTGGAAAAAGTATTACCGCAAACAGGGCTGGAGAAGGATGCATCTATAGCCCGGGACAAACTGGATGAAAACCTTACGGAACTGCTGTTGACCCGAGCAAACCTGGCCTATAACACTCAAATTAATGATTTATTGCTGACAGCACTTTTGGTAGCGGTAAACAAATGGGCTGGCCGAACGCAACTGCATATCGATCTGGAGGGGCACGGCCGGGAAGAAATTTCAGAACATATCGATCTGTCCCGTACGATCGGCTGGTTTACCAGCCTGTTCCCTGTGTTTCTGCAAGCCGAAGCTGGTTTACCGTTGAAAGAGATGATTCCATCTGTCAAAGAGCAACTGAGAGCCATACCCAATAAAGGATTGGACTACCTGGCGGCAAAGTATCTGCACGAGGACAATGATGACTTGAACATCAAACCTGCAGAGATACTGTTTAACTACCTGGGACAATTTGACAATACCCTTTCCGGCTTGGAGTATTTCTCATTTTCGGCACAGGATCCGGGACCCTGGCACGGGCCGCTGAACCGAAGAACGCACCCGATAGAGTTTCTGATCAGGATTCAGAACAGACAGCTGCTGATTGAACTGATTTCAGATCAGCGGGCACTTAGCGGTGAAGATCAACAAGCGCTGCTTCGGTGTTATACGGATGCGCTGACAAGCATCATAGAACATTGTCACGGGATTGATAAAAACAGTTATACGCCCAGTGATTTCCCATTGTGCCACTTGCATCAGAAACAGATAGATGTTTTGTCCGATGGATACGATTTCGATGCCGTGTATCCTCTGTCCCCGATGCAGAGTCTGTTCTACAGTGCGGACTTTCTCGATCCTGCCAGTGGGCTGGAACAGTGGCAATTTGAAATCTTGGGGCCGTTGGACGCTAACCGGTACAGGGATGCCTGGCAGACCGTAGTAGACAAGCACGATATTTTACGCACATCCATAGTCAGTATTTCGGATGATCAGCCTGTGCAGCTGGTTAATCGGAATGCCAAGCTTGACTGGAGTGAACTTGATTTGTCCGATCATGATGAATCAGAACAGAAACCGATACTGAATAAACTTTTCATTGAAGATCGCAGGAATCACATTGACTTGCAGCAGCCTTCTTTGTTGCGGCTGATTCTAATCAAGTTGAATGATGAAAAGTATCATCTGTTATGGACCACCCACCACCTGTGTATTGATGGGTGGTCCTGGCCCCTGGTGTTCGCCGAGGTACGCACCGCCTATAATGACGGATCCTTGATGAATCCAAGTAAGCCGGCACAGTACATCAATTACATTGAATGGTTACAGAGACAGGATAATACTGCCGCAGAAGACTATTGGCGGTCTGAACTTGCTACTTTTCAAACACCCATCTTATTTTCAAAATCGCAGCTAGACAGCGACGAAACTATTACACGGCACAATCATCGACTCGGTGGAGAGTGTAGTCAGCAATTGAGCTCGCTGGCCAATGAGTATTCTGTGACCCTGAATACCCTGTTTCAGGCTTTATGGGCCTCGGTATTGAGTCGGGCGGCAGGTGTCGAAGACGTCGTCTTCGGTATCAGTACAGCCGGCAGGCCGGTCGAGATCTCGAAGGTTGAATCGATAATAGGACCTTTTGTCAATAACATTCCCAAACGAATTTTATGTGCCGCGGATGAAAGCCAAGCAAGCTTGGGTGGCTGGTTGCAAATGATTCAGGAGAAAAGCCTCTCGGCACTGCCGTTTGAACACGTTTCACCGGTGGATATACAGCAATGCAGTGACGTGCCCTTGAGTAACAGGTTGTTTGAATCCTTATTGGTTTTTCAGAACTATGAAATGTCTCAGGGCGTATCCACGCTTGGATCAAATATCACCGTAAAAGGTATTGAATTACCTCAGACAACGAACTACCCGCTAACCTTAGTCATACATCCGGATGACAGTATCGGAATGGAAGTCTATTCGCAGCCCGGCTATTTCTCGGATCACGACATAAGCAATATCTGGGGCGATATTGAACGCGCGATAGAGGCGTTTATAAACTGCAATGACTCTTTGCAGAAGGCACTCAATACCGAGGGGCAATGGGAGATCCACCAGCGCACTGTTGTCGTGCCGGGCGATAACCATGAGCCCGACTTGACTCCGACGGTGCCAAAGTCGACACAAGAGATTCTCAATGGCATCTGGTCCAAAACTTTTTCTCTGGATTCGGTGGATCCGAACAAGTCATTTTTCGATTTAGGCGGTCAATCAGTGCAACTGGTGGCCATGCACTCGGAGATCGAAAAACAGATAGGTAGGAAATTCCCGATTGCGTTGTTTTTTAAGTATCCGACAATCAATGCGCTTGTGGATCACTTTGACGGAAGGGAAGCGGCCAAGAGTGTAAAAAAAGGTTTGCAGCAGAAAGCGCGTTTGAAAAGACAACATCAACGAAGAAAGAAACTTAGAGCTGAAAAATAAATCATGACTGAAATTTATCAGGTTGACGAATTAGACTCGGAGAACATCGCGATAATCGGAGTCGGCGGACGATTTCCCGATGCGGAGGATGTCGAACAATATTGGAAGAATTTGCTGAACGGACACAATGCGGTATGCGATCTGACCGATGAACAGTTACGCGAGGCAGGGCATGAACCCGGGCAGGTTCGCAATGATCCCAACTTTGTTACCAAGGGCACAATACTGCAAGATGTCGATTCGTTTGATGCAAGCCTGTTCGGGTACAATCCTCAAGAGGCTACGCTGTTGGATCCTCAGCATCGGCTGCTGCTTGAGGTCAGCTGGAGTGCGCTTGAAAACGCCGGATACGATACCTCTCGGGTTGACTCGCCGGTAGGTGTCTATGTTGGAAAAGCAAAAAACTCTTATCTGACACGATATCTTTTACCCAATCGGAAACAAACGCCTGGGTCTGAGGATTTGCTGATGGTACTCGGCAATGAGACGGACTATTTATCCACCACGGTTTCATATCGGCTGGGCCTTACCGGTCCGAGTGTCAATGTTCACACAGCCTGCTCGACATCACTGGTTGCAGTTCACCACGCTAAACAAAGTCTCCTTAATTACGAATGTGATATGGCGTTGGCGGGTGGTGTGTGTGTGCGCCTTCCGCAGGGTGAGGGTTATGAGTTCAATGAGGGAAATATTCTGTCCTCCGACGGACACACCCGAACCTTCGATGCGAATGCTGACGGCACCATGTTCGGTAATGGCGCCGGAATTGTCGTTCTAAAGCGTTTAAGCGATGCCATTGGTGATCGGGACAGGATATTGGCAGTAATCAGGGGCAGTGCAGTCAACAATGATGGGCCGGTCAGGCAGGGTTTTATGGCGCCCAGTGTCGAAGGACAGGCTCAGGTTATTCAGATGGCATTAGCCGATGCGGAATTGTCCGCCAGAGAGCTTAGCTATGTCGAAGGGCACGGAACTGCAACCCCCCTGGGTGATCCGATTGAGGTTGCAGCCTTAACGCAAGCGCATCGACAGGACACCAATGATCTGCAGTATTGTGCATTAGGTTCGGTTAAATCCAATATCGGGCATTTGGATGCAGCGGCAGGAATTTCCGGCTTGATTAAAACAGTCTTAGCCATGCATCACAGGATTATTCCCGCGAGTATCAATTGTGAACAGGTCAATCCCCGTTTCAATATTGAATCAACGCCATTTTATATCAATCAACACAAACGCGAATGGCCAGCTGGCCCGAGCGGGATTCGCTATGCAGGAGTCAGTTCATTTGGCGCAGGCGGAACCAATGCGCACGTTATATTACAGGAAGCACCTTTAGTTGAATCTCCATCGAAGGCAAGACCCTATGCGCTGTTTGCATGGAGCGGGAATGATACCGAGGCTGTAAATCAGAACGGCCAGTATTTATCGGAATTCTTAAGTCAAAGACATTTTCAACCGCAAGAACTCGCAGACGTTGCTTTCACGCTGAATACGGGCCGAAAACAACTGCCCTACAGGCAATTTATAGCCATAGAAACCGACACGGAATGGCAAACGCAGCTGGATAAGTTGCAAAATCTAAAAACTTATACGGTCCCGAATGAAGACTTGCCAACGATCTTTTTGTTTCCGGGGCAGGGTTCGCAATATCCGTTTATGGCTTCAACTCTCTATTATAATGAGCCGGAATTTCGAAAGGCGTTTGACTACTGTGTCGGTGTGCTGAATCCGATACTGGATACTAAGCTGGAAAATATTATCTATCCGGACACATCCAAAGAGGATTCTAGCGAACTGCTGAATCAAACAAAGTATACCCAACCTGCATTGTTCGTCATCGAATACTGTCTTGCAAAATGGTGGATGTCCCTCGGTTTGCGGCCGTCAGCGATGTTAGGTCACAGTATAGGTGAATATGTCGCTGCCTGTCTTGCGGATGTATTTTCGCTGGAAGACGCTTTGAAGCTAGTAAAAAAACGCGGCGAGTTGATTCAATCTGTGCCGGGCGGAACCATGCTAAGCGTTTTTGAATCCGCTGAGATTATTATCGATCGTTTAACGCCGGGAATTTCGCTCTGTGCAGTGAACACACCTGAAAGCTGTGTTGTCGGCGGCAGCTATGCCTTAATAGAACAATTCAAGGATATACTGCAACAGCGAGGCATTGAGTACCGCGAGTTGAAAACCTCTCATGCGTTTCATTCATCACAGATGGAACCGATATTGGATGACTTTGAAGCCGAAGTTCGTCGCTATACATTGAATGCCCCGTCCATACCTTTTATTTCCTGTGTCAGTGGTCAGTGGATCACCGACGCAGAAGCGACAGATCCGGCCTATTGGAGTTCGCATATCCGTCAGGCAGTGCGTTTTGCCTCTGGATGTGAAGAGCTGCAGAAACTTTATCCTACGGCACGATTGCTGGAGTCGGGGCCTGGCAACACGCTCTGCTCTTTGGCCAGGGCAAGTGGTTTTCAGAGTTCACACGTTGTAAGCAGTCTGGGTAATGTCCGGGAACAGGAAAAAGAATCCGCCAATCTGATGAGCGCGATGGGAGAACTATGGGTTCTGGGGGTTGATATTGATTGGAGTGCATACTATCAGTCGGAACTACGCAACAAAATCGCTCTACCGACCTATCGGATGCAGAGAAAGCGCTATTGGATTAACCAGGGGCCTGTACTTTCTGTTGCCGACAAACTCCAATCTACAACTACTGCCACATCTGAGACAGATATGGCGGATAAGGCTTCGGACACAGGTACCGCGGAAAACGCCACGCCGATTGTAAACGGGCAGGTAACAGCGACAGATAAACGCGCAACGGAAATCAGTCGAATGCAGTATATCGCTGCTGTGGTAACGGAAATTTTAAGTGAAATCAGCGGCATGGATGCGAACGAATTAATAGCTGACTCGACATTTATTCAACTGGGTTTTGACTCCTTGTTTCTTACCCAGGCCAGCACCGCAATTCGAAAAAAGTTCGACACGCCTGTTACTTTCAGGCAGATGCTGGAAACTACAACCACAATCTCTGAATTGGCGGCTTTTCTCGACGAACAGCTTGAACCGGGAACCTTTCTCCCCTCAAGCCAGACTGCGACCCCTTCGAAAGCAACTGAACCTGAACCTGAACCTGAATCCGCGGCGCCGATCGAGCAACCCAAAGGAGATCTGCAGCAGATTCTCAGCCAGCATGTTGATCTGTTATCTCGGCAAGTTGCCTTAATCAACTCTGCGCTCGGAGACGGCAAGGCGGTACATTCGACACAGGATAAAATCGTCGTTTCCGCCGTAGATAATAAAACTGCCGTGGCGGAAAAAGAAAAGCATGGGCCGTGGAAACAAATCGCCCGGACACAGGAGAAAAGTCTGGATGAGAATCAGAAAAATGCCTTGAAAGAACTGTTATCAGATTATGAGAGAAAGACGGTTGATTCCAAAAAGCACGCGATGGTGCACAGGGCGCATTTTGCCGATCCGCGTGGTATATCGAGTTTTGATCGGCGATGGAAGGAATTAATATATCCCTTGGTAACGACCCGCAGTTCGGGATCCCGCATGTGGGATGTAGACGGGAATGAATATATCGATATTCAAAGTGGTTTTGGCTCGGTGTTTTTCGGTCATAACATGCCGTTTATCAGAGACGCAATCAGCGAGCAGTTGGCGTCAGGTATGCAGATCGGGCCTCAGTCTTTGCTGGCGGGCGAAGTTGCAAAAGGTATCTGTGAGTTGTCCGGATTGGATCGGGCAACATTTTGCAATACCGGTTCCGAGGCCGTGCTGGCGGCAATGCGTGTTGCGAGAACGGTAAGTGGCAACAATAAAATCGCGATGTTTGCCGAGGATTATCATGGAATCTTCGACGAGGTTGTCTCCCGCAGGGCCGGTTCAATGGAGACTTTGCGAACCATACCTGCCGCCCCGGGAATACCGCCCGACGCTTTAGCGAACATCATCATACTGGACTACGGTGATGATGCCTGTTTTGATGTGCTTGATGACGTTGCAGACGAGTTGGCAGCGGTGTTGATCGAGCCGGTGCAAAGCAGAAAACCGGAATTTCAACCCAAACAATTTCTGCACAAGTTACGGGCATGGACGGAAAAACAGGATGTGGCCTTTATCTTTGATGAGGTGATTACCGGGTTTCGCCTGCATCCACGTGGCGCCCAAGGCTGGTATGGTATAAGCGCCGATCTATGCTGCTATGGTAAAGTCATCGGCGGGGGCATGCCTGCAGGTGTTTTGGCCGGTAGCCGCAAATACATGGATGCACTTGATGGAGGTATGTGGCAATACGGTGATGAATCATTTCCTGAAGTTGGCGTAACCTATTTTGCCGGTACTTTTGTACGACATCCATTGACCATCGCCGCGTGTTACGCCGCTGTTCGCTATATCAAGGAACACGACGAAACACTATACGACGAGCTTAACCAAAAATCGGACAACATGGCGAAGGAAATCAATCAACGATTTCTCGCTCTCAATGCGCCGATAAAAATACAGCATTGCGGTTCAATGTTCTGCGTCGAGTTTCTTGATGACGGTGGTTTTAATCCGCTGTTCTATTTTAATTTGCGTCTCCAGGGTGTGCATATTCTGGAAGCGGGGACGTTTTTTCTGACCCTGGCACACAGCGATGATGATATCTCCAAAGTGGTTACGGCTTTTGAAAATGCGTCAAAATGGATGTTGAGCAGTGGGTTTCATTCACAATGTCGTAGTGAGCATCAACACGCTACTTTGCCCATCGCCGAAAATCAGGAATTTAAACTCGCTCTGACTGAAAACCAGCAGGAGCTTTGGCTTGCCTCGCAGATGAACGAGGAGGCCGGCAAAGCCTATAATTTATCCAATATACTGAAGTTTAAAGGGGAGCTGAACAGAAATAGGCTTCGTCAGAGCTTAATTGAGCTTATCAATTTGCATGATTCATTGCGCCTTTCTTTCTCTGTGGATGGGGCGGCCACGATTGGTGTGGCCGTTGATGATATCGATTTTCAATTCGAGGATTTTAGTCATCAGAGCGGAGATGAACTCACTGAACACGTGAAAAATATCGCGACAGAATCGGTGTCAAAGCCGTTTGAGTTGGATAAAGGTCCGCTAATTCGATTTCGATTGTTAAAAACCGATGATAAGGAACATCAGTTGTTTATCACGAACCACCACATCATCAGCGATGGCTGGTCCAACAGCTTAATTATTGAACAGTTGGGTTTACTCTACGACGGCAAGCAAAATCGATTGGGCAAAGAGGTGTACCAGTTCAGGGACTATGCCGGGTGGTTGAATGAACCGGCGCAGCAAAAAAGAAAAAAACAGGATGAGGCGTACTGGTTAGAACTCCACAAAACGCCAGCTCCACCACTGGAACTACCCACGGATAGGTCCCGCCCGGCACTGAAATCCTATTCAGCTCATACTGTAAAGGTGATCGCCACTGAAGGTACTCTGGCACGTGTTAATGAACTGGCTCGACAACAAGGCGTAACGCAATACCATGTACTTTTGTCCGCTTTCCAGCTCATGTTACACAAGCTTTCAGGGCAAGATGACATCACTATCGGGATTCCTGTAGCCGGGCAATTGTCAGCTCCCGAAGCAACGTTGATCGGGCATTGTGTAAACTTTGCTGTCCTTCGTTCGCGAGTTTCGATGACTGACTCCGTGAATAGCTTACTGCAGAGTACACGTAAAAGTGTTTTCGATGCCTTCGAACACACATTTTTCGGATACGGGGAATTGATTAAGGCGCTCAATGTTCCCGGCGACACTTCGCGGAATCCGTTGGTATCGGCTGTGTTTAATGTAGATCTGGCGGACTTGAACATCCGTTTTTCGGATCTTGATGTAACTTACGAGGCCAACGACAGATGTTTTGAAATCTTCGATATATTTATGGATGTGATTGTCAAAAAAGATGATTTGACATATACGTGTACATTTAATCGTGACCTTTATGATGCTGAAACAATCGAGCGATGGTTGAGCCTGTATCAGACCCTGTTGGATGCGATCATCGAGAAAGTTGACGCAACTTACGTTCAGTTGCCGGCGAATTCCGTAAATGATGAACAAAGGTTGCTGGAAAAATGGTGCCACGGTGAAGTTATGCGGCCGGCCGTGAACGGTGTTTCTGAGGCGCTGTTGGTTAGGGCGCAGCGGCTTCCCGAAAAGACCGCTGTAGAATCGGGGAAAGACGAAGGTGACAGCAATGCTATCTCATATGTGCAATTGCACCAGCAATCAAACAGGCTTGCGCGATACCTGAATACGCAGGGAATTGCCCAAGGGCAGCTTGTTGCCTTATCCGTTAAGCGATCGCCCGATTTATTGGTCTGGTTGTTGGGTATTCTGAAATCGGGAGCAGCCTATCTGCCACTGGATGCGGAATATCCTTCGCAACGGCTTGAATACATGCTTCGCGATGCTCGTCCTTCACTGTTGATAACTGATCAGGATCTGTCCGAAAGAATCCCATTGGAGTCGCTGTCGGATTTACCGATGAAGGCGACGAATACCGAAAACCTCAAAAACGCTATTACAGATATTTCGCCTGACAATCTGGATTCTCCTGTAAATCCGCAAGCAACCGCATATATCATCTATACATCGGGTTCGACAGGAAATCCCAAGGGTGTGATGGTTTCACACAAGGCATTGATGAACCTGCTGAGCAGTCTGGCGAATCTGCTGTCTCTTTCCGAAAATGACCGATTGCTTGCAATTACGACATTGTCCTTTGATATTGCAGCCTTGGAGCTTTATGTTTCCTTATTGACAGGGGGTACGGTGGTTCTTGCCGATTCAGAGGATGCAGGCGACGGCCACCGCCTTGTTGACTTGATTGAGAAGAAGGATATTAATTTAATGCAGGCGACTCCTGCCACCTGGAAAATGTTATTGGATACAGGCTTCGAATCTCGGCGAAGTCTGAAAGCCCTATGCGGAGGAGAAGCCTTAAGCGATGATCTGGCACAGGCACTTCAAGGCCGTGTTGGCGAGCTTTGGAATATGTATGGACCGACCGAGACGACGATCTGGTCGACCATGTATCAGATTAAAAAAGACTCGACCAAGGTTTTGATAGGCAAGCCCATACACAACACTTCTGTGTTTATATTGGATGACAACCAACAACTGGCGCCGTTGGGAGCGGCTGGTGAACTCTACATAGGTGGACACGGGCTTGCGAAAGGATATTTTGAACGGGATGAGTTGACGAATGAGCGATTTATCGAACACCCGTTTGATAAGAACCCGGGAGCCAGACTGTACAGGACAGGTGATCAAGTTAGGTTTAACTCAGAGGGTAATATTGAATACCTCGGACGGCTGGATCGCCAGGTTAAACTGCGGGGTCATCGTATTGAACTGGCTGAGATTGAAGTTGCTTTACGAAAACATGAAGAGATAAAAGACTGTGCGGTAGTGATCAAAGAGAGAGGGCTGGGTGACATGAGGCTTATCGCTTATATCATCTGGGAGCAGAGCCCCTTGATGCTGACGCAAGTGCGCCGATATCTGCGTTCTTGGGTGCCGGATTATATGGTGCCGCAACTTCTGGTTGAATTGGAACAGATGCCCCGTACGCTTAATGGAAAACTTGACGTTAATGCATTGCCTGATCCGTTCAGGGTTTCTGTTGTTGAAGAAATTCATGCAGAGCCTCAAACAAACGAAGAACGCTGGATAGCCGATCAGTGGAAGGAAATTCTGAGTGTCGATCGAGTGGATTTGTATGACAACTTTTTTGATTTAGGCGGACATTCACTCTTAGCAATTCAGTTTATACACCGGGTGAGGAATGAGCTTGGGATATCGTTGCATAGCCGGGATGTGATACTTGAAAATCTCCAATTTCTGGCGGGAAAAATTCATATAAGAGTTGCAGATGAAGATGAAAAACCCATGCAAAAATCAGCCAAACCGGCTAGAAAACGAATATTAAGTCGACTATTTCGAAATTCTTAAGTCTACAGTTTTCAGTTTAGGCCATAAGCAGGATAATATTGTGCGCATTGTGCAAATCAGAGAGCCGGGTTGAATGTTGCCTTTTCATTTTGGAGACAGTGATGCGCCCCTATACGGTGTTTTCCATGAACCATCGGGCGGGTCTTTTAGATCGCGTTCGGTCCTTATCTGTAACCCGATAGGCCATGAGTACGTACGCAGTCATTCGGCCATTCGAAACCTGGCAGTTGCATTAGCCTCACAAGGATTTTATGTCCTCAGATTTGATTATCGAGGCACCGGTGATTCTGCGAATACATTTTCGACATTAAGACTCAAGGGTTTGTGTCAGGATATTGCGATTGCGGCGGATGAATTACGGGCAATGTCAGGTAATCAACAGTTGATCGCAATCGGATTGCGGCTGGGTGGATCGCTGGCATATCAGGCAAATACAAGCTGTCATTTTAAGCAGCTTATCTTATGGGACCCTGTGCTCAACGGTCCTGATTATCTGGCGGACTTGGAAAGCATGCAGAATCAGATGCTGAGAAGTTCGTTCTACTACACGCGTCCAAGGTCCCGAATGGATCTGGAGCCCGGTGAAATGTTAGGCTATGTTTACCCCGCACCATTTCTGGAAGAATTGATGGCCTTGCGATTAAAGTGTTTAGCTGTGCCGCAAGCTGGTGTTAGCTATGTTTTTTCCGCTCAGATCCCGGATACGGATGATATACCTCAAGATCATAATACCGATGGTGTACTTGAGGCAGTTCCGGATTTTGGTGAATGGAATTCCATACTGAGAATTGAGTCAACACTGAATGCCCAGAAAATTCAGCGTTTTATTGAGAGAAAAATTTCAAGCAATGCGTGATATTATTCATTCGTTCGGAGATCAAAATCACTTACACGGAATTGCCACTGTTCCTGAGAAATCCTCGAAATCCACCGGCATTGTGTTGTTAAACGCGGGTAGTGTTCACAAAGTCGGTCCGTTTGATCTTAATCGGGATTTATCCCGGTTTTTAGCAAACGAAGGGTATCAGGTACTGCGGTTTGATTTTGGTGGTTTGGGCGACAGTCGGAAAATTAAATCTTCAGGCAGCCAACGCGAGCTTGTACTTTCGGAAATGAAAGCGGCGCTCGATTTATTCGAGGAACGCTATGGGAAGCGTAAAGTCGTATCCATCGGCTTGTGTACGGGTGCCGATAACGGTTTCAGGATTGCGATTGCGGACGACAGAGTCATTGGAAATGTCTGGCTGGATGGATACGGGTACAGCAACCTCAAGGGAGCACTGCAACGTTACCGCTTGAAGCTTGGCGACTTGTCCGGAATGTGGTATCGAATTAAAGATAAACTGACCAATGACTCCGATGTATCCAGTGTATTGTTTGGCGAAGGTGAATGGCAATGGGAATTGCCTGATAAAAAAGACCTTAGACGGGACTTAACCTTTCTCCATGAGAGAGGTGTTAAAATACTCAGTATATATAGCGGTGGGGTTGCCTCATACAATTCCTATAGAGATCAATTCAGAGATACATTTTACGGTGAGGAATTTCTCGATAGTATGAATTTCGAATATTATCCCATGGCCGATCATACGTATAAAATCAAAAAGGATCGGGACAGAATGTTTATTCGGATACGGGATTGGTTACATAATAAAGCAATGGATTCCTGACTCGTATAAATCAGCCTCCCGGAGTACCCGGGCGATGAACCGAGACTTTATGTTTTGCGCGTCACCAATATATTGATGATCAAACCCATAATAATCAGGGTGGCAGAAGTGATTTTCCACAAGGGCAGCGCCTCATTCAAAATGATGCTCGACGCGGCCATACCGAACACCGGGACCAGTAACGACCAGGGGGTGGCGACGGCGGCGCTATATCTGCGCAGCAAGGCATTCCATAATCCATAGCCGATCAGTGTATTTCCGATCGTCTGCCACAGGAGTGTACTCCACGCCACAAGACTTGCGTTGTTAAGGCTATTTACAATATTTGCATAACCTTCAAATATAAAAGTCAAAAGCCACAATGGCGGAATGGCAAACAGGGAAGACCATACGATAAAAGCAATGATATCGACAGTGCCTGCCCGCTTGGCCAGCAGGTTTCCTGCCGCCCAGTTTATTGCCGCGGCGAGGGTGAGAAAAAGCCCAAATGCAGTTGTTTGTTTGTCGGTATTCAGAAGAATAACCACTAAGCCGAGAGTGCAAATCAGCAGTGCGAACAATTGTTCCCGCTTGATATGTTCGGAAAGAAACACGCCGGCAAACAAGATGGTAAAAAATACCTGCATCTGTACGACAAGCGAAGCCAATCCGGGTGAAATATCCGATTGCATCGCCCAGAACAACAATCCGAACTGGCCAAAACCGATCAGAATCCCGTATGCGGCGATAATCATCCAGGAGGCGGCTGGTTTCGGAAGAAAAAATACCAGCGGAAATGCAGCCATGGAAAACCGCAAAGCGGCAAAGAGAAAGGGCGGGATCTCACTGATACCGATCTTGATCAGTACAAAATTGGTACCCCAGATAAAGGTGACTAAAAGTGCAGCTAGTTGGTGTTTGAGTAACACGGGATTTCCAGTCGGACCACAGCCGCCGCAGATAGTAACAGATCCGGGAAACCGTGTATCTGAGAGCCTGTTCAAAATCTCTGTGTCTACTGCGAATTCGCTGAATTTGGCCAGATTTCCTCCTGATTTTATGCCGCACTTCCGTGTGCTTTACCCCTAACGGGGCTTGCGTTCAAAACGCTCCTGGCGTTTTAGTCGTTGCGTAGAGCCACTATGCGCCTCAAATCAGAATAAAATCTGACTCAAATCAGCGTATTCTCGCGACGACGCAGAGATCTTGAACAGGCTCTGAGAAATTGTTTGGCGTATGATGCCGGACAAGACACATATTGAGGTAAATGAGAATGGCGATAGAATTGTTTTACTGGGCGACCCCGAATGGCTGGAAAGTCAGCATTCTGCTTGAAGAGTTGGAACTGGCTTACAATGTTATACCGGTAAACATTATGCAGGGTGACCAGTTCAAACCGGAATTTCTGAAAATCAGTCCGAATAATAAGATTCCGGCAATTATTGACCCCGAAGGACCCGATGGAAAACCGATTTCGATTTTCGATTCCGTCATCATAATGCAATACCTTGCAGAAAAGACAGATCGATTCATGCCGGAAACGGACAGAGATAAATGGCTGATGCGGCAATGGCTGGCGTTCCAGATGGGGCATATCGGACCCATGCTCGGTCAGGCGCATCATTTTCGGCAATATGCACCCGAAAAAATTGACTATGCTATCAAACGCTATACCGATGAAGCCGCCCGTTTATACGGAGTACTGAATAAACGGCTTGAGCAGGTCGAATGGATTTCTGGCAGCACGCTGACCATTGCCGATTTTGCGGTTTATCCATGGATTGTCCCGCACGAGCGACAGGGGCAGGATCTGGCCGATTACCCTCATTTAAAACGCTGGTATGATGAGCTAAAGGCGCGACCGGCAGTTCGACGAGGGGTCGATGTCATGAAGCAGGATCAGGTAGATCCCAAAATGGATAAAGAAGCCTGGCAGCGCCTGTTCGGGAATAAACCGCCGAACTAAACGGCTGGCAAGAATACTACTCACAGGACCGGTATGTATCACTATTTCGAAAATCTGATCGATCCTTTACGTGAACACGAGGTAAAAAAACCTCCGTCGGATGTAGGGGCATTTATATTTCACTATCTGTACCCGATCCGCTGGATCGTGGCTCTGACTTTGATACTGAGCGGTATCTCTGCGGTGACGGACTTGCTGCTTTACGCATTTGTCGCCGAAATTGTCGACTGGATGACAGATACGGCACCCGGAGATTTCTTCCTGGTTCACGGCAATACACTGCTGCTCATGGCCTTTGTTATTGTGGTGATAAGGCCTTTATCGCTGATCGGCTCAAGAGCTTTGATCAATCTTACTCTTATGCCCGGTTTGACGAATACCACACGATGGCGGAATCATCGCTACGTATTGCGTCAAAGCCTGCATTTTTTCTATGGTGATTTTGCCGGCCGGATTTCGCAGAAGGTTATGCAGACCGGCCAGGCCCTGCGGGAAATGCTGTTCAATCTGCTGGACGGTTTATGGTTATTGGTGATTTATCTCGCCGGCATTCTTGCCTTTTTTACCCAGATCGGCTGGCAGTTGCTGATCCCCATCGTGCTCTGGGTACTTGCCTATGCCGCCGTAATTGTATTTCTGGTACCTCCTGTACGGCGTCATTCGGCCACAGTTTCTGAAGCGAACTCAGGATTGACCGGCCGTCTGGTCGATAGCTACAGCAACATTCTGTCAGTAAAGTTATTCGCCCATTCGAGTCGCGAGGAAGGGTTTGCCGCCGAGGGCGTGAAAGAACTCAATTTTGCTCTGCAAAGCCTGATGCGGGCAATTACGAAAATGATGGCAACTCTGACCCTGCTGAATACCGCACTGATAGTAGGAACTGCCGCCTTGTCGATCTATCTTTGGAGCCTGGGTTTTATCACTGTCGGGGAAATTGCGTTGGTGAACGGATTGATTATCCGACTGAATCAGATGTCAGGCTGGATTTTAAGAACCATTACCGCATTGTTTGAAAGTGTCGGTACAGTCCAAAACGGTATAGAAACCATCTCACAGCCAACCGAGGTTACAGACAAGATCAATGCGGTCGATTTAAACGTCAGCAAAGGCGATGTTCGGTTTGACAAAGTCAGGTTCGGTTACAGAGATCAGCACGATGCGATCATCGACTCTATCAGTCTCCGGATTAAGCCGGGAGAAAAGGTCGGTCTGGTCGGTCGCTCCGGTGCCGGAAAATCCACCCTGGTCAATCTTCTATTACGTCTTTACGATCTTGACGACGGCGCAATTCGAATCGATGGCCAGGATATCAGCAATGTCAGCCAGGAAAGCCTTCGCCGGAATATTGCAATGGTGACACAGGATACATCGTTATTGCACCGCTCGATCAGGGAAAATATCCGCTATGGAAGATTCGACGCCAGCGATGAGCAAATTGTAGAGGCCGCAGCACAGGCGGAAGCGGATAAATTTATTCCCGATTTGGTTGATCCGGCCGGCAATCGGGGCTTCGACGCTCAGGTCGGGGAGCGTGGCGTAAAGCTATCCGGTGGTCAAAGGCAACGCATTGCTATCGCCAGGGTGATCCTCAAAAACGCTCCGATACTGGTGTTGGATGAAGCCACCTCCGCGCTTGACTCCGAGGTGGAGGCTGCCATTCAGAGTCAGCTAAATAATCTTATGCACGGAAAAACCGTCATTGCCATTGCTCACCGCTTGTCTACTATCGCCGCGCTGGATCGTTTAGTGGTTATAGACGAGGGGAGAATTATCGAGCAGGGAGATCACGCGTCTCTGATAACGCGGGGCGGACTTTATGCAAAGCTCTGGGAACGGCAATCGGGCGGATTCCTGGGCGTGGATATCAATTCGGATAAAGTCGCCAGCGCATAACGGTGCCCGGCAGGAGCCCTACAACAACACCGGACGGCGCTGGCTTATGCACAACCTGCCGTTACTTGTTCGATTTTTTTCATCAGTGAGCGATAATCAAAACCCGACTGCATAATTGCGGTCATTGCATTCGGGTCCTGGGTCATCAGGCCAAGAACAAGCTTTTGTTCTTCGGGGGTCATGATTTTGTCCGCTGTCGCCTGGCCGCAGGTACAGTTTTCGGGTGTGTCAGCCTTGCTGGCAAGGCAGTATTCCTTTAAAGACTTGTACTGTGAGGAAGTATCGGCCCAGCTGGAAAGACTGAAGCACAATAGTGAAAGCACGGTGAGCGGTATGGCGATTCGACTGGCATTTTGCATGTCTTGATCCTGTTACTGTCCATCGAACGGGAGTATACGCAGCTTGGTTGTGGGCATGCAATATCAGTATCCTGCTGATCCGGGTTGATATTCTGAAGATGGGTGGAGTCTGAAACCTGAATCCAGTTCAGGATCCCGCTATTCGTACCGGAACCCGTTTCGCACCCCAATCGCCGGGATCGCCTTCGAAAACACCTGCGCACCGAGTACCGCATTCAGGGCACAGGCCAGCCTCTAAACTCCATTCGGTCATGGTGTACCAATCACGACCTATCAGTCTCAGTCCGCACTGGTGACAATAGGTGCTGGCGCCGGATTCGTCGTGAACATTTCCCGTGTAGGCATAATGTACGCCGTTTTTAGTCGCTATCTCGCGTGCCTTGCTTAAGGTCGCCGATGGTGTTGCAGGCCTGTCGCGCATTTTCCAATCCGGATGGAAGGCCGTGAAGTGCATGGGTACATCGGGTCCTAATGTCTCCACAACCCATTGACTCATGGACTCAAGTTCACTTGTGGAATCATTAAGTCCGGGAATCAACAAGGTGGTCAATTCCAGCCAGGTATCGGTTTCTCGCTTGACGAACTCCAGCGTTTCCAACACGTTTTGCAGATGACCACCGGTTATCTTCCAGTAGAAGTCTTCACTGAAAGCTTTCAGGTCGATATTGGCGGCATCCATGACAGAAAAAAAATCCTTACGTGGTTCCGGATCAATGTAACCAGCCGTGACTGCGACGGTTTGGATGCTGAATTTCCGGCATTCTTCGGCTATATCGATAGCGTATTCCATAAAAATGACGGGATCATTATAAGTAAACGCAATGCTGCGGCAGCCCAATCTGTCCGCTGTCTCCGCCAGAGTACGCGGTGAAGCGGCATCCATCAGGGTGTCCAGTTCACGCGATTTACTCATATCCCAGTTCTGGCAGAACTTGCAGGCTAGATTACACCCGGCCGTACCGAACGAGAGCACCGAGCTTCCGGGCAAAAAGTGATTCAACGGTTTCTTTTCTATAGGATCAATGCAAAAACCACTGGAGCGACCATAAGACGTTAATACGATTTGGGAATCTTTACAGGCCCTGACAAAGCAAAGACCACGCTGACCTTCTTTCAGTTTGCATGCTCGAGGGCAGATATCGCATTGAATACGGCCATCATCCAGTTTATGCCAGTATTTAGTAGGGTGAAAGCTTTCAGGTGTTTTGAGCTGATACATCATTGAATACCTCTCGCCGGAAGTTTCTTAAACAGGCACTCACCTCCTATGTAACATATTTCTCCTTACTTGTCTGGTGAGTGCCTGTCCCAACCAGGGTGCCTGTCCCAACCAAGGTGCCTGTCCCAACCAGGGTGCCTGTCCCAACCAGGGTGCCTGTCCCAACCAGGGTGCCTGTCCCAACCAGGGTGCCTGTCCCAACCAAGGTGCCTGTCCCAACCAAGGTGCCTGTCCCAACCAAGGTGCCTGTCCCAACCAAGGTGCCTGTCCCAACCAAGGTGCCTGTCCCAACCAAGGTGCC
Source organism: Granulosicoccaceae bacterium (assembly GCA_965222695.1). Classification (GTDB taxonomy): domain Bacteria; phylum Pseudomonadota; class Gammaproteobacteria; order Granulosicoccales; family Granulosicoccaceae; genus UBA7957. Next base: position 1,144,870 of record OZ244967.1, read on the forward strand.
TGTCCCAACCAAGGTGCCTGTCCCAACCAAGGTGCCTGTCCCAAATTTTATTGGGTTCCGGTTTGCGTTAAGATAGGGGTGAGATGGCGATTTCCCGGAATTCGGGTGGGGGGTTTGTCGTGATAGCAGTAAAAACCCGGCCAGCTGCGGTTGCCGGACTTTTCTATCCTGATGATCCTGAAGAATTGAGGCAGTGGCTTAAGTCGGCCTTAGGTGATTCTCAGGAATCTCACGCGTCTTGTAAGGCTATGGTCGTGCCTCATGCCGGGTATATTTATTCCGGTGGGGTTGCGGCTACGGCTTATAAACGTTTACTGCAATTTTCCCAACGTATTCAACGAATTGTTTTACTCGGGCCGGCGCATAGGGTGGGCTTCGAAGGAATTGCCGTGCCCACGGTGGATTGTTTCGCGACGCCCTTGGGCACGATAAAGTTGGACCGCGATGCGATCGATGGTTTATCGGATTTACCACAGGTTATTTTCGACGATTTACCTCATGCCGAAGAGCATTGCCTTGAAGTGCAACTGCCTTTTTTGCAGGCCTTATTCAAGGATAACGTCACTCTGGTTCCATTAGTGGTCGGAATGACCACCTCACAGTTACTGGCAGACGTGATTCAGCGATTGTGGGGTGATCAGCAAACCTTGATTCTGGTCAGTTCCGATTTGAGTCACTACCACGATTATCATACCGCCCGGCAATTGGATGCCGAGACTTCCGCTGCTATCGAGTCGGGGCAAATCGATTTTCTCGACAGTGAACACGCCTGTGGTTATCTGCCCATTCAAGGATTGTTGGAGATCACCACGCGATACGGACTAAAAGCGAAAACCATCGATTTACGAAATTCGGGTGATACCGCAGGGCCGAAGGATCGGGTTGTCGGATATGGAGCCTATGTCTTCCAGTGAACTGAATGAAAATCATCGGAAAGAACTCCTGGATCTGGCAAGGGCCTCCATCACATGGGGCTTGAACAACAGCAAATCCATCAATGTCGATTGTGAAGATTACGATGCTGAACTCTGCCAGGTTCGCGCAACGTTTGTGACCCTGAAAAAGAAAGGTGAACTACGAGGCTGCATCGGAACGCTAAACGCCTACCGCAGTCTGGCAGAGGATGTTGCCGCCCATGCCTACGCCGCCGCTTTTCAGGATATCCGTTTCACGCCGGTACGTGAGAGTGAGCTGGAAGGTTTACATATCAGTATTTCGATTCTAACCCCCGCGGTACCCATGGAATTTGACGCAGAGGAGGATTTGATCGCTCAGCTTCGGCCCGGGATCGACGGCCTGATATTGGAATCAGGCGGGAAAAGAGGGACTTTCCTGCCTTCGGTCTGGGAGTCCGTGCCGCAAAGAGAAGATTTCTTTAAACATCTTAAACGCAAAGCTGGCCTTCCCCTGGACTACTGGTCTGACGATCTGAAAGTATCCCGATACGAAACCGTCGGATTCGGGGAGTAATTTTCCTTAGGCAGGTTCTAAGACAGGCTCTTAAAGTATCTGACCCAAAAATTCCCGTGTTCGCGGATCCTTGGCATCGTCGAAAAATGTGTCCGGCGGGCCGTGTTCCACGATAATACCGCGGTCGGTAAAGTAGATATGGTCGGCGACTTCCTTGGCGAAACCCATCTCGTGGGTCACTAAAATACAAGTCATGCCGTCGGCGGCGAGTTCCTTGATCGTAAACAATACTTCTTTGACGGTTTCGGGGTCGAGTGCAGCCGTCACTTCATCGAATAGCATGACGTCAGGCTCCATCGCCAAAGAACGGGCTATGGCAACACGTTGCTGCTGGCCACCTGAAAGATTCCCCGGATAAGAGTCTTCCTTCCCCTCAAGCCGGACTTTTTTCAGCAAGGCTCTGGCCTTTGTGTCGACCTCTTCCCGCGGCTGCCTCAATACCCGCAAAGGGGCCATCATCACATTTTCCAGCGCTGTCTTATGCGGGAACAGATTGTACTGCTGAAATACCATTCCCACTTTTTGCCTCAGTTTTCGCTTGTCGAGATCCTCGTCATTTACTTCTATGCCCTCAACTTTTATCGAACCTGATTGAATATCATTAAGCGCATTGATGCATCGTATCAAGGTTGATTTTCCCGATCCGGAAGGTCCGATAATACAAATCACCTCACCCTTCATCACATCGAGAGATACACCTTTGAGCACTTCCAGGTCGCCAAACGATTTGTGCACCTGGTCGATGGATACAATCGGCATGCTCGAGTTCCAGTTTTCAGTCGTCATAGTGCCTGTTTCCATTAAAGTTTTACCGCAAAGCGTTTTTCCAGTGCCACTGTTGCTTTTGCGATCGGGTAGCAATAGATAAAGAAGATCAACAGTGCAAACCCGAAAAAGGGAATGAGTAACTCCGGGTGATTGTCTTCAGCTTCCATTGCCTGGCGGGACAAGGTGATAATTTCCTCAACCCCGAGCAGAGACACCAAGGGTGTCGCCATGGTCAATATGGCATACCAATTCATCCAGGGCGGAATCATTCGCTTAAAGCACTGGGGAAGGATGATCTCCCACATGGTTTGCCGACGCGTGAATCCCAAGGATTCAGAAGCCTCCCACTGGCCGCTGGGAACAGAGATCACCGCCCCTCTGACGATTTCCGAAATATTGGCCATAATCGGCAGGGACAGGCCGAATACCGCTTTCATCCAGTCCGGCACGGGTAGAACGGTGAATCCAAGGTCAATTTCAAAGGGGAAGGAGAGCATCACGATAAACAGCAGAACCAGCCACGGGGAGTTTCTGAACAATTGGGTCATGGATATGCAGAAAATCCGTAGCGTTTTGTTGACCGACAGTTGCCCCAGGCCCAGAAATATACCCAGTATGGTTCCGATCAGCATGGTAAAAAAACTGATCAGAATATTTAAAACAAACCCCTGGCCTACAAGTAAAGGTAACCACTTCCAAAAAGCCGCCAGCGCATCGCTGTAAGTATATGATGATTGTGCAAGACTGATACCCGGTAACAGAATTGCCAGCACGACCACAACCGGTACAATCACTCCCGAGCGGGAACTCAACCAGTGGGAGAACTGTAAACTATCGGCTCCGGGAACCTGTGTATTCAGGCGAAAGGGTCTGAGAACGGCCAGATCGGTATTGGCTTTTTGGTTAATGCCCGGGATGGAGTTCGGTTTTTTTTGTCTCATCGGCCGTACCCCGGAATTTTCAGATTTTTCTCCCATTGATGCATGCCGTAGACCACAATTCCAACCAGAAAGATATAGCTGAAAAACAAAATAAGCATCGATGCATTTTGCGCGGTCGAATAGTCATTGTAGATACTGACCATCTCATACAATAACTCCGGAACGGCTATAGCCATCGCCTGGGTTGTTGTTTTCACAAGATTGACAAGATTGTTGTTCAATGCCGGCAGGCTGACCCGAAAAGCCAGCGGCAGTACCACATACCCGTAGACCTGTAGCGAATTCATTGCCAGAGAATCCGCTGCTTCCTTGGTTGATTCAGGTACGGCTTCAATTCCGGCGCGAAAAATCTCAACGTTAAATGCACCGGCAAAAAACGACAATGAAATAATCGCCCATCCGACATTGGAAATTATCGGCAATTCCAGCCAGCCATCGGGAGAATATGTCGGTGTGAACTGACCGAGCGCGAAGTAAAAAAACAATAGTTGAACCAGCGGTGGCGTATTGCGAAAAAACTGCATATAGCCCTGGACTAAGGCTCTGACAACCGGGTTCTTGGAGCCCTGTAACCAAGCGCCGATGATTCCGATAATCACGCTGAGAATAATACAGATGACCGATAGTTTAATCGTCATCCATAACCCGGATAAGACACGTTCTCCCTGAACGGGATCATAGAAGAAGATAAAATTCCACTTCGGGTAGGTTTCCGCCAGTTCGAGAAAAAAATTCCTAAAAGCGTCTAGCATAGGGTTTTATCACCGGATAAGCACCGGCGGCAATGCTTTGACAGGAAAGCATTTCGCCGCCGGTTTGGCCAGGAATTTATTATAAAGACTACTCAGCCAGCCAATCCTTCATACGCTCTTTTTGTGCTTCCAGGAAGGCGGTAGGCTGTATACCCCATTTCTTTTCCAGCTCAATCAACCAGCCGGACTGTAACCAGTTGTATTGGAGGCCGGACATTAACTGTCCAAAGACACAATCCTTTTCCTCCAAAGGTACGGCCAGGGCCCAGGGATTATCATCTTCCGACTGCAGGGGCATTTCAAAGTCGCCCCAGTTACCGGAGGAAAGATCCGACATAATGGAGGAATCATCATAAACCCAGGCGATGCATTTTTTATCGCGTAGCGCTTGTTTCGCTTCGGCATTTCCACTGAAGGCCGTGACCGTTGCGCCATAGCGTTCTTCGACGATTTTGTTATAAAAAGCCCCTTGTTTTCCGCATACGGGCTTGTCTTTCAGTTCATCCCATTTTGTGATGCCCAGTGCCTTGGGAGCCATAATATTCGTGCCGGAAGTATAATAATTCGGCAGTACAATGCCGGTAATTTTACGCCGGTCGGCCCGATCTGACATGGTTGCAATCATCATATCGATCTTTCCCTCTTCGACGAATTGCATCCGGTTGGAAGACTGTACGGCAACCGTTTCCAGTTCCACACCCAGCGTATCGGCAACCGCCTGTGCCATATCGACTTCCATACCGACGATATTTCCATCGGTATCTTTAAAGCCCCAGGGTTTGTAGTCTGCCTTTACCCCGATGATCACTTTTCCGCGTTCCAGAACCTTGTTGAAACGTTCATTCGTGCATTGAGCTGCAAACGCGGACTGAGCGGTAAAAGAGGCGAACAGGCAGGAAGACAAAACAACGGATAATTTCTTCATTACTGACTCCTACTCGGAAGGATTATTGAGTTGTTATTATCAAATATTGACCTGAATTCGTGACTTCAATACACGCTCTGCAACGGACACTCCCGCTGCAGTGAAGCCACGGATCAAGGCGTATTTAGTAAAAACAGCCATGGGTCAAAAAAGTATTCTGACACGGCTGCCTGATTGGTTAAAGTACACCTTAGGCTAAGCCATATAAACCTTTTACCTGTGAAGTTTGCTGAATACCGAAGAATGATGTCGTATTTAGAACGGTTTGTACCCCGGCGCGGAGTCTGTACATACGAATGAAGTGATACATAAATATTAAATTATTGGCAGATGATGTATCATATAAGTAATCGAAACAATATCTTGGAGTGTTCGCCTTGACCGGCACGGTTCTAATGCCATTGTGGCTGGTGATAGTACTCGCCATTTCCGCGGTAGCGAGTGCTTACCATCACGTTTTGTTGCCCTTTATCCGGATGTATCTGCGTAGCCGGGAACGCCGCATACACCAAAGACTGGAAAATGAACTTTCCAGAAAATTGCCCGAATATCTCAAGATCAGGCGTAAAACCCGGATCGAGATGTTTCTCAACAAGACTGAGGTCAAGCAGGCCATTGCAGAGGCGGTAAAAGATAATCAGGGTACCAAGGAGTTGCTTGAGTATAAGGTGCACGAATATGCCAAGGAGTTAACCCCCGGTTTCTATGCCTTGTTTTATTTCAAAATCGGTTACTTTCTGGCGCGCAGCTATATCCGGCTGCTTTACGATGTCCGAATCGGCAAACAGCCAAGCGCTGCAGTTGGGCGTATTCCTCAGTCAGCCAGTGTTGTGCTAGTCGGCAATCATCGATCCAATCTCGATGTCATGATATTGGCATACCTTGCGGCACGAACCAATATGGTCTCCTTTGCAGCGGGCGAGTGGGCAAAGGCCTGGCCCTTGTCAGTGCTCCTGCACATGAGTGGTTCTTATATCATTCGCCGAAATGAAAAACTGCCTCTTTACCGGAGAATTCTTGCTATCCATCTAAGGGAATTGGTGAAAGTTAAAATGCCGCAGGGGATTTTTCTTGAAGGCGGGTTGACGCGGGACGGAGGCATACAAAACCTGAAACTGGGATTAATGAACTATATACTCAGCGCACTGGGGGAGGAGAATGTTGACGATATTGTATTTATCCCTGTGGCGTTTAATTACGACCAGGTACCGGAGGACCGGACACTGATAAAACATCAGGATAGAGGGTTTCAGGGACGTTCCGCTTTTTATACAAGCTTATCGACGTTTTGGTCGATCGTCCGGGTCGCTTATCGGAAAATTCAGCGTGACGGTTCGGCATTCGGCAAAGCGGTTGTCAGTTTCGGTGAGCCGGTTTCGATGAGTCAGTGGCTGGCTGAAAACGGCTTTGATAATCTGCACTTCGACGGGGAACAAAAACGCAACCTTGTAGCCCCGGTGGCTGAGGATTTAATCGCGACGATAAAGGCTATGATCCCGGTGTTGCCGGTATCCATCATATCAACCGTATTTGTCGATTCATGTAAATCCAGTCTCAGTGAATTGGAAGTTCAAAACCGGGCATCCGTGGTATTGCAGCGATTCAAACAGTCCGATGCCGTCATCGCTTTTACCGATTCCCAAAGTGCCAAAGCCCTGGCTGAAGGATTGGAAACTTTGCTTGGTCGAAAGGTATTGGTTCTGGAAAATGGGTATTATTCCGTCAATAGTGATAATGTTGAATTATTGCGATATTTTTATAATACAACTCGACACTACTTGGATGACACGCCCTAAAAGTTCAATATCGGTTTTCTTACCTTAAAACTCGTAACTCACTTCCACCTCTAACCAATAAAACTCTTTACCTGAAAATTGCCCATAGGCATCGCCGGCAGTAAATCTCGAAAATGTCGCATCGATGGTAAAGTCATTTTCAAATTCGTGTTGGTAGCTGATACCGATTTCCTCTCCAAGGCTATCAATTCCCTGCAGCGTTTCAAGGTCTAATTTATTGTTCGCGCTTTCGTCAAAGGTGTACATTTTTTTATATTTATGGAGCAAAAGCGAAACCAAGCCGTTTCGTTTAACCGGAATCCCGAGAGTCAGAGATGTGATTTCGATATTGCTTAACGAAGGCTCAAACAAGGCACCATAATAGTTAAGCGGCTTGTCATTCCCGTGTAATCCGGTTTGCCTGAAACTCTTTGAGCCTTCGGGGTCATTCTTTGGAGTACCGGAGCCGGCCGCGTAGCCCAGGGTTAGCTCAGTTCCGTTTAAGTGGGGGAATCTCCAGGAAAGAGCCGTATCTATCGCCCAGCCGCGAATGCTCTGACGCTCGGTTCCGGCAATTTTCAGAGGCTCGGCCGGGTTATGGTTTGCTCGGCTTGCGTTTTCATTTTCCTCTTCGTTTTCATCGTCTTCTTCCTCTTCTTCGGTCAGTGTCAATTCTTCCTTGCCCCGCATAATGGCAAAATCCGCTGACAGCGAAAGCCCGCCCCCGTAACCTGTGACCGGGAAGTCTCCAAAGTATCTTAGCCCCAGCCAGTTAATGCGTGCGTCTGCTTCATCGAATTGATTCTCTCCGACCGTCTGGCCACTTCGGTATTCGGACGAGCGGTCATCCAGATGACTGAAAAAAGCATCAAATTTACCGTAGTCCGTTTCGGCAAAAGACATTTGAGATAAAAGCCAGTACAGTGAATCCTCCTCCGGATCCTCAATATCCCGCATCGAGCTTATAGGCGTCGACAGGCGTCCCAGAACAATGGACATTGATGTCTCGTTAAAGTCTTTGCCCAGTGTAATGGCATCCAGTTCGCTATCCCACCACCAGCCGCGCTTGTCTTCAATACTTTGTCGACCAAGTCTGAAATAGGTCGAATCTTCTGCCGGCTCCCATTGCAGCCACAGCTCATTTAGCTCAACGAAATCGCTCTGCTTCCATTTGGATTTGCCGGGAGTTTGAATCTGTTCCACGATTCCGCTTGCACTGAGGAATCCGTTCACTGAGTCGGAGAGAGAGGACTCCCATTCCAACTCCAATTCCAGGGAACGTTCGCGATCGTCCTCTTTTTTTGGTTGATCATCGAAGTAAGCGGATAAAGATTCCTGCTTATAGATGATCGATATTTCTGCCTCTTCTTCAGTCTCGACTTCATCGTCTGATTCTTCTTCAGCGTAACAAAGCACCCAAGGCAAAAATACTGAGGAAAAAAGAAACAAGATCAATCTCAGCCTTTTTACACGTCGCGTGGACTTAGTCGGTGTCGCCATGGCATGATTTCCGCAAATATTAATTCATTGTCGCTTCACGTTTTTGATCATAAACCAGTCAAGCGTGGATAGGTTCACCATATGATAATGTAGACTGTTGAGGAATCTTTTAAACTGTCAATCACAGGCAATCACGCCGAAACCTTAATCATTAGGTTGATGGATCGGTAGTACTTTTTTACTAGTCCTGATTGTATTTTGAGTGGAATCTGCGTAAATGAGAGCACTTCTGATAGAAGACGATAATCTGCTCGCTGATTTTATCCGAAAAGGTATGGGTGAGGCAGGGTACAGTGTACTGCACGCCGCGGATGGCATGGCAGGTTTGGACGCAGCCATTAACGAGCATTTCGATGTCGCTATTATCGATTTGATGCTGCCCTTTATGGATGGACTGAGTATTATTGAAAGAATGCGGGAAAAAAAGATCAGTGCACCGGTCATTATTCTCAGCGCCAAACGATCCGTTGATGACCGAGTGCTTGGATTGCGCCGTGGCGGAGACGACTATCTTACCAAGCCTTTTTCCTTTAGTGAGCTGCTGGCGCGGGTGGATGCTTTGCTCAGGCGGACAGGGGAAATGGAACCGGCGTCATCCCTGAAAATTCATGACCTGGAAATGGATTTACTGTCACGCAAGGTAACCCGCGCGGGTCAGAGAATCGATCTGCAGCCAAAGGAGTTCTCGTTACTGGATTATCTGATCAGAAATGCCGGGCATGTGGTTTCCAAAACCATGATTATGGAGCGTGTCTGGAATTATAATTTTGACCCTTGCACCAATGTGGTTGAAGCGAGAATCAGCAAACTCCGGGAAAAAGTTGATAAGGGATTTGATCAGCCTTTAATCCATACTGTCAGAGGTGTGGGTTACGTCTTGAGAAAGCCCGATGATTAAATCACTGGTTCCCAATACACTGAACGCCAGGTTGTCCTTGTATTACGCCCTGGCATTTCTACTCTGCCTTGGGCTTGCATTTACCGCCCTGTATTGGTCGGTCAATACGGTGTTTAATCAACAACTCGATGAAGATCTTGTAGAGGACATTGAGGAATTATCGGCTCTGCTTGACGACAAGGGAATCGAGCGGATTAAACAGGAGATCGATTATGAGGCACAGGGCGCCGAAGGCGATTCGGTTTTTTTGAGACTTTATTCCAACAAAGGAGAATTGATCTACCGCTCCAGAGATTCCGCCTGGCAAGGGCTGGAGCTCGATCAGGATCAAATTCTGGCTCAGACGGAACCCGGAGCTGAGCCGTTTTTACAGACCGTTTCGCTCCAATCACAGGATGCGGAAACGCGGATAATTTACGGTGCGGTATCGGCCGAGCATATTATGGTTGTAGGCGAATCGCTGGAGGAGAGGGAAGACGTCATGGAAATTCTGCTGCTGGCATTTGCAGCCGTTTTTCTGGTGGCCATACCTCTCGCTTCAATACTGGTCTGGTACCTCACCCGACGGGCCGTGCGGGGTATAGAAGCGGTCAGCCGGGCTGCATCGGATATCAAACGCGGTGATCTGGCGCGCAGGGTTGGCGTTCATAACCAGCTGAATGAGGTTCAGACGCTCGCGGATACCTTCGACGCCATGGCCGAACGAATCCAGACTCTGATCAAGAATATGCGGGAAATGACGGATAATATGGCGCATGATCTGCGCAGCCCGTTGGGCCGGGTGAGAGTCCTTTCAGAGAGTATTCTCAGACCGGATACGAGCAAAGAGGAATCTCAGCAGATTGCGGAAAGCACCATCAATGAATGCGACCGTCTGATAAAAATGATTAATACTTCTCTGGATGTGGCCGAAGCGGAAGCCGGTATCGCCTGCATGCAGAAGGAGCGATTGAAGTTTTGCAATATCGTGGATGACACCTGTGATTTATTCGAACCCGTGATCGAACAAAAAAATATTCATATGCAGATTGAACTGAAAAAGGACTGTCAAATACAAGGGGATAAATCCAGTCTTCAGCGTATGCTGGCGAATTTGTTTGACAATGCGATTAAATTTACACCCGCGGGAGGAACCATTTCAATTCATATGTACCAGGACGAACAAACTGTTCGCCTGACTATTCGAGATAACGGCATAGGTATACCCGATAGCGATTTACCCTTTATCTTTAACCGCTTTTACCGCTGCGATCAGAGTCGTACCAGCAATGGTTGCGGGCTTGGTCTGAGTTACGCCCGCGCCGTTGCCAGGGATCACGGTGGCGATATACGGGTGAGCAGTGTTGAAGGGGAATTCAGCGAATTTACGGTTGAGTTGCCGAAAGTATTGAAAACCAGTGCTCCATCCCTGGAGGTGCCTGCACCCTCGTCGAACGCGCTAAGCTGAATACAGAGCAGCTAATAATACCGTCATTGCAGGGAAAGCCGAACTCTCTCCATAAGTTCAGGCTTGTTGAAAGGCGGTGAATCACCATTCTCCTGAACATGTCTGACCTTTACAACGGACTGACTTAGCAAAGTGATCATTTGATAATCTCCCGGTGAAAGTCCGGTCAAGTTGTACCTGTAGCCTGATCAGTGACCGAATATCGGTAGCCAGAGTCACTGACGGGAGAGTGCAATGTTGAAAAGAAAATTTGAACCCAATATGGGCGGGCTGGTATTGGCTGCTTCAATCTCTGTATTGGCGGCAGCTTGTTCGAGCAGTTCCGATGACAAGAAAGACAGTTCCAACCCACCGGTCAATAACGACCCCTCCACAAGCAACGACCCTGCTGAGCCCGTGTTTTCAGCATTGATCTTTGATGAAGATTCCGCGGATGTGGTGAATATGTACTTTCCACTGATACCGGGTACGTCCGCCACCTATGAAGGTATCAATGATGAAGGTGATGTCGAGACGGTAGTTACTACCGTTTCGCACGAAACACGTGAAATTGCCGGTATCGAAAGCCGCATTGTGGTCGACCGGGAGTATGAAGACGGGGAACTGGTTGAGGAGACTTTCGATTGGTATGCCGAGGACATCGAAGGTAACGTCTGGTATATGGGCGAAGCGTCGACTGAATACGAAGACGAGGAGCCCGTAAGTACCGATGGTTCCTGGGAAACCGGTGTCGATGTGGATAATACAGGTCAGGTCGGACAGGCGGGAATTATCATGAAAGCCATGCCTGTCGTGGGCGATACCTATCAACATGAAATTTATCCCGGCGTTGCGGAAGACGGCGCCGAGGTGGTTTCCCTGAATACACTCTACACCTTCAGGGACGGCAGCACCGCCGAAACCCTGCAGATTCAGGAGTTTGATCCGCTCGAACCGGATGGCGATGACGAATATAAATATTATATTCTCAACCAGGGATTGATCGCGGAAGAAAACATCGATGGCTCAGACCGCATCGAGCTGATATCAAGGAGTGATCAGGCAATGCCGGATATTGACCCAGACGATTTCACCGATTCAACCACAATTGACAATCCTTATCTGCCCTATGTCCCGGGTGCGGTTTACAACTATGAGGTAGAAACCGATGAGGGCCTGGAGGAGATTCTGGTCGAAGTGCTGACTGAAACCCGAGAGGTGATGGGAGTCACAACCCGCGTCGTCAGAGACCGTGTCTTTATCGACGGGTTGTTGATAGAGGACACACGGGATTGGTTTGCCCAGGATGATGACGGAAACGTGTGGTACTTCGGCGAAGCCGTGGATAACTTCGAATATGACGACGACGGAGAACTTGAGGAAGTCGACCATGAGGGTGCCTGGGAAGCCGGAATCGACGGGGCTCAGCCCGGTATCGTCATGTTAGCAGAGCCCAGGGTGGGTGATTCCTACCGTCAGGAGTTTTTACCCGGAGAAGCGGAAGATCTTGGCGCAGTGGTCGCGATGGATGTCGAAATCACACTCGAAGACGGGCGTCAATTTACAACTCTGAAGACCCGGGACTGGAATCCGTTGGAAGACGAATCCGGCGATGAGTTTAAGTACTATGCAGAGGGAATAGGCCTGGTCCGTGAAGAAGAGGAAGACGGCGAAGAGCAGGTGGATCTGATATCCTTCGATTTACCCTAGTAAAAACGGGAGCCCCCCGACAAGCCTTGCCGGGGAGGCAACCGGAGTTTGACAGACCCGGGAGTGTCGTAGGAGCGAGGCCCCCTCGCGATTTATCGCTTGCAGGGCAGGCTCCTACGATTAGCCGAGCAGAAAGAGAGCGAGATAGATAGAAGAAAGGCATCTGATGGCTGAACTTTTGTGTCAGCTACCGCTCTACCAAAGCGATTCCGGAGAGCAAAAGCGATGCGATTCCAACTCTTATTGTTGCTGCTGGTTTTTTCAGCAACAACCCAGGCGGCCAATCAGCTGCAAAATCACCATTCTCCTTACCTGGCACTACATGGCGAGGACCCGATTGAGTGGATGCAATGGAACGCTGATGTATTGGCTAAGGCCCAGGCTGAAAAAAAGCTGATTTTTATTTCAGTGGGTTATTTTGCCTGCCACTGGTGCCATGTCATGCACCAGGAGAGTTTTCAGGACCCGGTAGTGGCGAAATTCCTGAACGAACATTATGTATCAGTCAAAGTTGACCGGGAACTCAATCCGGTACTCGATAAACGCCTTATCGACTTTGTGCAGATAACCGCCGGTCGAGCAGGTTGGCCGCTGAATGTTATCTTAACGCCCAAAGCCTACTCGATTGCCGGCGGGACTTATCTGCCCAGGGATATTTTTTTAGATGCCTTGCAGCGCTTCTCGGGCCATTGGGAGCAAAGGCGGGAGCAATTAACCACCGAAGCTGTCGCGCTGAACAACGAGATTGAACAACTGACTGCAAAGAACGATCGGCGCGGAAAGAAAAGCAAGATCGCTGAAAACGTCGGCGGGTTTCTCAGCCAGGCCATGGACAGAGCGGACAGCCTGCAGGGAGGTTTCGGAGATCAAAGTAAATTTCCTTCCATTATGCAGCTGATGGCATTGCTGCATATCAACCGCCGGGAACAGCGCGATGATATCGATGAGTTTTTACTCTTAACGCTTGATCAAATGCGCCATAACGGTCTGCATGATGAAATCGGCGGAGGATTTTTTCGCTATACTGTTGACCCCGATTGGCAAACCCCGCATTACGAAAAAATGTTGTACACAAATGCAATGATGACGATGCTGTATTTTGACGCAGCACGTCAGTATTCTCGCCCCGATTACCGTGATACAGCGATAGAGACGCTGAATTTTTTGCGTGAGTTTATGCGTACCGCTGATGGCGGCTATATTGCCAGTCTTTCGGCGGTTGACGATAAAGACATTGAGGGAGGTTATTATTTATTCCACGCGGAGACGCTGGATAGCATCCTGAGCCCCGATGAATTCGCCCTGCTTAAACAGGCATGGGAACTGGAACGGCATATTCAATCGGAGGCGGGAAATCTGCCCGTGATGCGGCGATCACTTGCCGAACTGGCAGTGTCGTTTAACAGCAGTAAGACCATGATCAGTAATAAGCTGCAGAATATTCGCACCAAACTCAAAACGTGGAGAGATAAAAACCGGGTATTGCCCAAAGATGACAAACTTTTATCCGGCTGGAATGCCTTGGTTTTGTCCGCCTACGCTCATGCCTACGATGACTATCCGCAGTCCCGAGGGGATGGCGCAAAACTCGCCGGTTTTCTGTCCGATCTTTGGGATGGGGAGAAACTGTATAAATCATCGAAAAAACTATCCGACGGTACGATGGGTGACTATGCGGCGGTTGCCTGGGGATTGATGCGCTGGGGGCATGTCAGCGGCGACGAAACCGCGATGCAGACCGCCGGCGCGATTGTTCATTCGGCATGGAATAAGTTCCACGGTGAAAAAGGCTGGCTCGAGGCGGATAAATCGCTGTTGCCCGGAAACTACCAGCGAACCCATATCGAAGACTCACCCATTCCCTCGCCGGAAACCCTGCTGCTGGAGACGACCGAGCTGATGCCGGATACGCAAGCGAATTCCGCGATAAAAGCCAGACTTGCAGATCTGTTGGCTCTGTCCTCGCATGCAATTGAATCAAATCCTTACCGTTACGCGTCGCTTATCGCATTCGCGTCGAGATAATGCCTGTGTTGCGTATCGATTCGAATCAGGTCCAACAAGCGAGGCAGGGGCTTCAGGTTTCAGCCATTGACTTCATATCAAATATTTAACTAAGTCTCTCTCTCAGGCGAGCCTATAATGGCTGCCACAGAAATAAATTCGGGCCTGCATCAGTGGTTAAATACAACAGAGAATATTACCGTGAAAAATACGCAGCGGACCCTCGCTATTCGGCGGGGACGGATGACTTTGACAATGAGTATTCCGTTCGCAACAATGAATCGGGTTTATATTTCGAGACTGAACGGATACGCTCTATCTTCACGGTGCTCAATCGGCAGCGTATCTGTTTCGACGGAAAACGAATTCTCGATATTGGTTGCAATTACGGTTTTTATTCCAACCTGTTCGCATACTTGAAAAGGGATACCGACGGTGTCTATGGAGTGGATTTTATCCAAAACTCGATTGACACCGCGAAACGCATCAACGGCGGAATCCGTTATCAACGGCAGGATTTATACGAAGGCCTGGAATTTGAGGACCGGAGCTTTGATTTTATCCTTGTTAACTATGTCCTTAATTGTATTACCGAGAACCGTGTGGAGGTCTGCAAAGACATAGAATCCAAGCTGAAAACGGGTGGTCACCTGCTGCTGTTCGATTTTTTTGGTGATTTTCAAGCCAATCCGATCGAATTTCTGGAAGGATTATTGCGTTTTAGAAACCCGATGAACTATATGAGCGAAAAGTTTTCCCGGGAGCAAAGAATGAATACCCATCCGAGGATTTCAAAAGCCGAAGTTGCAGACACACTGACTCAATGCGAGATCATAGATTATACAACCATGAAAGTGCCCCAGTCGTCGTTAAAATACCGGTGGAAGAAACTGCTTAACAACATCTGCGATAGCTATGCAATTGATCGATACGCTGTTATCTTGCTTCGAAAGGTCGGAGAGTAGCCGGGAATCCGCGGATTTGCAGTCGGACCCTTTTCAGGATCCCGCAAAATGGCGCAGCAGAATCCGTACGCGATACGGCATGACGTGAATAATTCACACTGACCACTGCAACTATCCCACAGTATTGTGGCACCGGTTGTCGCACTATAGTCACCACAGGGCAGCAACACGAACCCGAAAATTTTAACCTAACTTTTTATTCACGATTATCGGAGAAAGACAATGGCAGACAAATCAGGTGGTGACGTATTCCAGGCTAACCAGGGTGCACAGGGTAACATCAGTGCTCAAGACATCAACTCAGTAGCGGCCGCTGGTGCCGGCGTACTGGAGAGCTTCGGCGGAGCTGCAGTTTCGTCCGCTCTGGGCAACCAGACTGTTACTCAGAACCAGAACCAGACTAACACTGCAAACACTGGTGACGGCGGAGACGACAACGTTCACGCAGATACCAATATCAACGTTTAATGTCGAACCTGAACGAAGCCTGGCACTGCACAGGCTTCGTTCAATTGTCCTCAGGAACCATGGCGATCGCGCCGCAGGGACATTCGGCAGCACACATACCGCAACCCTTGCAATAATCAAGATTAATTTCAAACCTTTTACCCGGGCCGAGCTTGATAATGGCATTGTCCGGGCAAATTCCGTAACAGTTATCGCATTCGAAACAATTGCCGCAGGACAGGCAACGGCGTGCTTCAAATAAGGCATTGGCCTCGTCCAGCCCTTTATGCACTTCATCGAAACTGGTTTGCCGGCGAATCAAATCGAGTTCACCTTCAACCGTTTTCGGCGCCTTGCCATAGTACCAGGTATTGAGTTTTTCATAGTCGGCCAACTCATGCGATTGTGGCTTTTCATAGCTTGTGCCTTGCAGCCAGGCGTGTATATGCCGCGCGGCTTTTTTACCGTGACCCACCGCGCGGGTGACGGTTCTTTCCGATGGCACCATATCGCCGCCGGCAAAAAGTCCTTTATGTCCGGTCATCATCCGGGAATCGACCTCCACAACGCCATCGGAAACGGTGATACCCTCGACATTTTCCAAAAATGAGATATCCACGTTCTGGCCCAGTGCGAGAACCAGTGTATCGGTCTCAAGGGTTTCCAATTCACCCGTAGGCTGAGGTCTGCCGTCATCGTCGAGCACCATTTTTTCCACCGTGACTTTGGTTTCATCCATTTCCTTGATGGTTCTCAACCAATGGATTAAAACGCCTTCCTCTTCCGCTTCGCTGGCTTCGAAATCGTGGGCAGGCATCTGCTCCCGGGTCCGGCGATACACGATAATTGCCTCGTCCGCGCCCAGGCGTTTGGCAGTTCGGGCGACATCCATAGCTGTATTCCCACCACCGTAGACCATAACCCTTCTGCCAAGCAAGGGAGGTTCCGCCTCGGTTTCAAGATCGTGCAGCAGGCTTACCGCGTCCAGAATACGCCCCGCCTGATGGGCGGGAATATCGACGCGTTTTGCCAAATGCGCCCCCACGGCCAGAAAAACGGCATCGAACCCTTCGGCAAATGCCGCCTCCATATCCTCAAGTTTGCAATTCAATTCCAAAGTCACGCCCAGATCGAGTATGCGTTGAATTTCCGCATCCAGGATATCGCGCGGAAGGCGGTATTTGGGGATGCCGAAACGCATCATCCCGCCCGCCATGGGGCCGGCTTCCCTGATGGTCACGCTGTGCCCGAGCAATGTCAGATGGTACGCGGCCGACAATCCGCTGGGGCCGGCGCCCGCGATCAGGACCCGTTTTCCACTGGGTGTTGCCTTGATCTGCGGTTTCCAGCCTTCCCTGATGGCAATATCGCCCAGAAAGCGCTCAACTGAATTAATACCGACTGCAGCGTCCAGCTGTTGCCGGTTGCAGGCGTCTTCGCAGGGGTGATAACAAACCCGGCCCATCACGGCCGGCATGGGGTTTTCCTCCATGATCTTGCGCCATGCGGATTCATAGTCTGCCTCTTCGGCGTGAAACAACCAGTTTTGAATATTTTCCCCCGCCGGGCAGGCATGATTGCACGGCGGCAAGCGGTCCAGATAGTGTGGCCTGAGTGTGCGCCAGGTACCTGTATGATTGGCCAGGCTGCTGCCGGGGTCGAGGCTGATGGCGAAGGGCAATCGTGTTTGTTGTTTCATCGCTTATACCTCATTCTTCCAGAAGATTAAAGCGCTGGATATTGGCATCCGCCATGCGTTGCAGTCCGGCAATCCGGTCTTTGTCTTCCCGGCCGGGTTTGAATAAATGAGCGAATCGTCTTTGGATTTTTAGATAATCTTCTACCGGTACTTTTCTACGGATTTTGTGGGAATCGGTTATCAGCCCGTCTTCGGCCTCGAAAATCGGGAAAATGCCGCTCTCTATAGCCAGGCGGGCGACTTTAATCGTATCCTGGGAAGCAGTGCCCCAGCCGAGCGGGCAGGGAACCATAATATGCAAATATCTGGAACCGCGAATTTGCATGGCTTTTTCCACCTTGGCCTCAAGGTCATGCAATTGCGCTACGCTTGCGGTCGCGACATAGGGAATATTATGCGCCATGGCGATCAGCGGCATGAATTTACCGGTACCGAAAACATTGCCCGGCGCATCCCCCAGGGGTGGTGTGGTGGCCGTGCGAGCGGTGGGAGGTGTTGCGCTGGAGCGTTGCACGCCTGTATTCATATAGGCTTCGTTGTCATAGCAGATATAAAACACATCGTCGTTGCGCTCGAACATGCCGGACAGGCAGCCAAAGCCGATATCGGTAGTGCCACCGTCCCCGCCTTGTGCGACCACCCGGACATCGTCTCGTCCTTTGATCCTCAAGGCTGCAGCCATACCGGTGGCAACGGCAGCGGTATTGCCGAATACCGAATGCAGCCAGGGTATCTGCCATGAGGTTTCCGGATAGGGTGTGGTAAACACTTCCAGGCACCCGGTTGCATTAACAGCCACCAGTTTGTTGTTGACGGCCCGCATCGCTGCGTCCAGGGCATAGCGGGCACCCAGGGCTTCACCGCAACCCTGGCATGCACGGTGGCCGGATGTAATCGCGTTGGAGCGGTCCAGACTGGCCTGTACGGTGCGCAATGATTCTTCCAGCAAGCGGTTGCCGACGGTATGCGTTCCGGTTTGATAAAACTTGATCTTTTGGCTGCTGGTTGGCTTATCCATCTTTCTCCGCCTGAGTCTGTCGGGCCTGAGATTGCCCATCAATCGGGCCGCCCGGGTTAAGCGCTCTGAGTATATTTTCCGCTATCGGGCCTGAATGCCGGGTTTCGCGTGCGTGACTGAGCTGTTCATTGATGACTGACCAATTGATATCGAGAAAACTGACATCATCCAGCTCATCGCGGCTCGCGCGGTCAAATATATCCATCAACGAGTGTTGCCTTACCGGGCGCCCCCCCAATCCCGCGATAACCGTATACACCGGGTGGCTAAGTCCGCGTTGAGACATACGCAGGTTCGAGGCCAGCACACCGCCTAGTCCCGGGGCCAGGCTTTTTTCCACGCAAACGATGCGCTTGGCTTTTGCAAGTTTGTGATGTAAAGCCTCCAGTGGAAAAGGCCGAAAGGATTTTATACTGACCGAACCTATGGCTATATTTTGTTCGCGCATCCGATCCACAGCGTCCTTAATCGTACCATTGACCGAGCCGAGCGCCACCACGATGGTTTCCGCATCATCACAGCGGTAGCATTGAATCAATCCGCCCGTGCTGCGGCCGAAGATAGATGCAAACTCCGCATCGATCTCGGGAATAATATTGAGCGCCTCAAGCTGTTTGTGGTGGGCCAGGTAACGGACTTCGGTAAAGGCTTCAGGTCCCACCATCGCACCGATAGAGTAAGGATTGGCCGGATCCAAAACCTGGACCGGCTCAAAGGGTGGCAAAAATGCATCGACCTCCTGTTGATCCGGAATATCCACGGGTTCATAGGCGTGCGTAAGAATAAATCCGTCCATACACACCATGGCGGGGCAACTCAGCTGCTCTGCCAGCCGGAATGCCTGAATATGTAAATCAACTGCCTCTTGATTACTTTCTGCGAATAACTGGATCCAGCCTGCGTCGCGCATGGACATGCTATCGGAATGATCGTTCCAGATATTGATCGGAGCGCCTATGGCGCGATTACCGATGGTCATGACAATCGGCAGTCCGAGCCCGGATGCGTTATAAACCGCTTCCGCCATAAACAGCAACCCCTGGCTTGCAGTTGCGGTATAGCTGCGGGCGCCGCCGGCCGACGCGCCTATAGCCACACTTAATGCGGCAAATTCGGATTCAACATTGATAAATTCACAGTTTTCAAGGTTGCCGTTCTTCACCAAAGCGCCGACTCCCTCGACGATATGGGTTTGGGGAGTGATCGGGTAGGCGCAAACCACATTCGGCCGGCACAGGGCGATGGCTTCGGCGACTGCCTGGGAACCTTCTGTTTGTTTCCTCATCAGCTGTCGCCCTCACTCGTGGTCAGTTCGAACGCTTCTTCAACCGCAGCGATGTTAGCTTCTCCTACCGGTCCGGGAAATTTTTCGCGGATGGCTGTTTTAACCGATGCCAACTGCAGCCTCCCCGTAGCCGCGGCAAAGCCGCCCAGCAATGCAGCGTTGGGCACCGGCTTTTTGACGTGTTTCATGGCGAGCTTGCCGGCGGCCACATGTCTTACATGTCCTTGCGGAAAGCGGGAAATAAAGTCGGCTATACCCAGATCGGCAAAAGTCCGTTCGGTATTGATCAGAATATATCCGGATTCGTCCATACCGCTGAATACGTCAATCGAATGCAGCAGTGTCGGGTCTTGAATAATAACCGCATCGGGGTGGCTGATGGGTTCCCGGGCGCGTATCTCCCGATCATCGAAACGGCAGAAGGAAACAACGGGTGCGCCCATACGCTCCGAACCGAAGCTGGGAAAAGCCTGCGCGTACATGCCTTCGTGAAAAGCCGCAACCGACAGAATTTCAGCAGCGCTGACTACACCTTGCCCACCACGGCCGTGAATACGAACTTGAAACATAGATTCTTCCTGTAACCCTGAAGCCTCTGGCTTAGAGCATCTGAATTGGTACTATCGGATAAGCGCTATCCTACACCTTTTTGCACGCCCCGGCCTTGATTTGACTCAAACGCGAAAAAAATCGACCGATAAACCAAGGTGTGTTCCTATCCCTCCGTTACCACAATCTCGGTTGCGCATTCTGCTGCCAGTTTCCGTATCTCGGAGGGCACCGTGGTATCCGTAATAAAATAATCCACCGCGTTCAGATCGCAGACCCTGGTCAATCCCTTGCGGGAAAATTTGGAATGATCCGCAACCATGATGACTTGTTCCGACTGGCTGATCGCCGCCCTTGAGATTTCCGCCTCCTGCAAATGAAAATTAAAGAACTCGCCGGTTCGCTTTATTGCCCCAATGGAAAGCAAGGCATATTTCAGATCGAACTGTTGGATAAAGTCGACCGCGGCTTTACCGAACGATGCGGCGTCGTCGCTGCGCAACTCTCCACCGGCGATATATACACGATTGCTGTTACGGCTGGCCAGAGCACGGGCGATTTCAGTCGAATTGGTGACGACCGACAAATTCCGGTGTCGGCTCAGTGCCATGGCAACGTAGCTGGTGGTTGTGCCGCTGTCGATAAATAATGAATCTCCATGCTGGATCCATTCGGCGGCTTTTTTGGCAATACACTGCTTGATTCTTTGGTTTTCCGCCAATCTTCTCTGGAACGGCGCCTCCTGGTCCGGCAGCACAATGCCGCCATGGACGCGATGTACCAGACCCTTTTTCACCAACGGCTGCACGTGGCGGCGGATAGTCTCATCGGAAACCGAGAGCAGCTCCGCAAGCTCCGAAATGGTGCAGGAACCGCTCATTCTAACCGTGCGTAGGATTTCCGATTCGTGTTTGGACAGTGGAATATTGTCATTCATTTTTCGGAGCAGATCGTGCAAAAACAACAGAAAACAACAATAACACATAATAATATTGGGAATACTTTGAAATATGTGGCAATTCGGGATACATTCTTCAATACCCGAGCGAAGAGCCCGAGTGAGGAGTAGGAATCCGGGTCCATCGATCCGAGCCGGTCCCGGATACAGATATTATGGAACGTTGCTCATCCGTATTCACGAGACATCAAACCGGAGAAATGTTCATGTCACACTCGATCAAGAAAGGCCTGTTCGGCGCATTGCTGATTGCATGCCTGACCGCCGTAAACGCCAACGCCGAAGTAGAATCCAAAGACCCTATTATTCTGACGCTGCACGACTGGACCGGTCAGTTAATCAATACCAATCTGATGGGGCGCGTGCTGGAGGAAATGGGATATAACGTTAAATATCAACAAGCCGACTATATCGCGCAATTTGCGGGGCTGGAATCCGGCGATCTGCATATTGCGATGGAAATGTGGGAAACCACCGGCAAGCAGGCGATGGAAAAAAGCCTTGAGACCGGAAAAACCCTGGACCTCGGCGAAACCGGCATGCAAGCGATTGAAGAATGGTGGTATCCCTTGTATATGAAAGAAAAATGCCCGGGTCTGCCGGACTGGAAAGCATTGAATGATTGCGCCGAAGCCTTTTCAACACCTGAAACAGCACCCAGCGGCCGCTACCTGGGCGGGCCGGTCACCTGGGGTGGATTCGATGATGAACGCGCCGAAGCGCT
The DNA here is from genome assembly GCA_965222695.1 of Granulosicoccaceae bacterium. Taxonomy (GTDB): domain Bacteria; phylum Pseudomonadota; class Gammaproteobacteria; order Granulosicoccales; family Granulosicoccaceae; genus UBA7957. The sequence goes on from OZ244967.1 coordinate 1,166,684, forward strand.
TGAGCTGGATTTTGAAGTCGTGCACGCGGGTACAGACGCGGCCTTGTTTGCAGAGTTGGAATCGGCTTATCAACGCAAGGCACCCTGGATAGGCTGGGTTTATACACCGCACTGGGCGCCGATAAAATTCGAGGGTGAATTTGTAGAGTTTCCCCCGTACAGCGACGAATGCTACGCCGATCCAAAAATCGGAGTAAATCCCAATATGGCTTATGATTGTGGCAAGCCGCGCGGCTGGATTAAAAAGGTCGGTTGGAAAGGCGGTGAAGAGAAGTGGCCTTGCGCCTACCAGGCGGTGAAAAAGTTCACTATCGACAATCAGACAGTCGGTACCATGGTAGGGGAAGTGGATCTGGACGGGAAAAAAGTCGAGGAGGTGGTTGATAATTGGATGAAAGCCAATGAAGCCGCCTGGAAAGGCTGGACTGAATGCAGCTGACTCCCGGCTTTATGGGATGAACCGGCAGAATATCAAACTCAGCTGTAGAAATATCTGGAAGCTCTTTGGTGAAGGCGGTGAATCCTTTCTTACCGGGCGCGGGGATATACCTGGTCCCGAGGAACTGAAGCAGGCGGGCCTGATCGGCGCAGTACAAAATGCCAGCTTTGATATCCAAGACGGAGAAATCTTTATTATCATGGGATTATCCGGGTCCGGTAAATCAACCCTGGTACGCTGTCTGACCCGATTGATCGAACCCAGTGCCGGTAGTGTATTGTTTAACGGAGAGGATCTGCTTGCAGTATCGGAAAGAGCCTTGATCGATATACGGCGGCATAAGATGGGCATGGTGTTCCAGCACTTCGCTTTACTGCCACATCTTAATGTGCTGGATAATGTTGCCTTCCCTTTATCGGTTCAGGGTATCAAACGTAAGCAGCGGGAGTCCCGCGCCCGCGAAGTCATAGAATTGGTCGGGCTAAGCGGCCGGGAAAGTTATTTCCCGAGGGAGCTGTCGGGCGGGCAGCAGCAACGGGTGGGTATAGCGCGGTCTTTGGCCGTGGAGCCGCAAATATGGTTTCTGGATGAGCCGTTTTCGGCCCTCGATCCTTTGATCCGCAGGGAAATGCAGAATGAATTTATGCGGCTGCAGAATGTTTTGCATAAAACCATTGTCTTTATTACTCATGACTTTGACGAAGCCATACGATTAGCCGATCGAATTGCCATCATGCAGGATGGAAAAATCATCCAGATCGGCAGTCCCGAACAGCTGGTCCTTCATCCGGCGACGGAATATGTCGCCGATTTTACCCGCGAGATTCCCAGAGTTAAGGTGCTCACGGCGAAATCCATTATGTCGCCATCACTCAATATCCGTGCTAGTAATAAGTCAGTCGAGGCACATCTGCGAGTTCAGGATTTTGCCGCCGAAATCATTCATTCCAGGGAGGATGTGGCCGTTATTGACGGTCAAGGGCGGCAAATCGGCATCCTGACTGCAAAAGCGGTGATGGATGTGTTGGTCAACGGTGACCCTGAACCATGAGTGTCGTTGCGGAAGCTGTGCTGGATAAATCCTCAAAGCACCGCTTGCGGTATGGCATGATCTGGATGGGTTTTTTTGTTTTTACGATTGTTTTGTACAGTCTGATCAATCTGTTTCCGGAATATTTTTCCTGGATGAAGAAATATCCGAAGAGCTGGAATATACCCTTGCGGTTCTGGATCAGTGATTTTATGCATTGGTTGATCAATGATCTTGATTTCGGATTATTTACTTTTAAGCAACTGACCCGTTCCTTTTCCTGGTTGCTTGAGTGGCCGCTTTGGGCAGCGGCTGGGTTACTGGCCAAGGGATTCAGCTTTTCGGCCGATCCCGGGGCACCGGTCATTCTCCAACGTTTACCCTGGTTAGCGATTATCTTTGTCGTTGTTTTTATCGCAATGCGAGTCAGCGGATGGAAGCTTGCAAGCCTGGTTGCAGCGTGTTTTCTGTATCTTGCACTCTTCGGTCAATGGGACAGCGCCATGCTGACCCTGAGTTCTATCATGATCGCCGTTCCTTTCGGTATTGTGCTGGGCGCGGCATTCGGGATTCTGGGCTTCCGGCACCCCAGATTTGAAAAACTTATGATACCGATTCTCGATGTTATGCAGACGGTTCCTGTGTTTGCGTATCTGGTGCCTGTATTGTTTCTTTTCGGTTTCGGTGCAGTGGCAGCGATGATTGCAACCATGATCTACGCAACACCGCCGATGATACGCACCACCATGCTGGCCCTGAAACAGGTGCCGGAACAGTTGGTGGAATACGGTAAGATGGCGGGCTGTACCAAGCGTCAATTACTTTGGAAAGTTCAATTGCCCGGTGCCCGTAAAGGCATGATGGTCGGTGTAAATCAAGTCATCATGTTATCGCTGAATATGGTGATCATCGCTTCCATGATAGGTGCCGGTGGTCTGGGATATGATGTGCTGACAGCACTGCGACGACTGGATATTGGTGCCGGGCTTGAAGCTGGCTTGGCAATTACCTTACTCGCTATAGCACTGGACCGGTTGAGCCAGGCATTCGTGGAATATTCGGCTCTCGGAGATTCCCGTCACACCGGTAATTATTTTAAGCGCCACAGGCATTTTATCGGCGCATTGGTCATTGTATTTCTGCTTTATATAGCCGGATACTTCATATCCGCTGTCAATATCTATCCCGAATCCGGTTATATTACGACCCGGGAATTCTGGTCCGAGCTCGTGAAGTGGATCAATGTGAATTATTTTGATCAACTGGAGGCGATTAAAACCTTTCTCTTACTGAATTTTATGATTCCGGTCAAACGGTTTCTGCTCGATGTGCCCTGGTTGTTGTTTGTCACCCTGCTTGCATTAATAGCCTACCAGCTCGGCGGAAAAAGGCTCTCACTGCTAACCACTTCTCTGGCGCTGTTTATTGTACTGACCGGGCAATGGCAAAAAGCAATGATCACGGTTTACCTATGCGGTGTGTCGGTCCTGTTTGCCACCTTGGTTGGTATTCCCGTGGGTATGTGGGCGGCATGGAAGCCGGGCGTAAAGCGTGTGATCAAGGTGATTATAGATACCTTGCAGACGCTTCCTTCCTTTGTCTACCTGATTCCGGTTGTGATGTTGTTCCGGGTAGGGGATTTTTCCGCCATGCTGGCTATTATCGCTTATTCGGTTGCGCCTGCCATACGCTACACAATCCATGGTATAGGACAGGTTCCCGGTGATATTATCGAAGCATCCCGCGCCATGGGTTGTACGCGGATGCAGATTCTCAGGCGGGTTCAATTGCCTATCGCAATGCCACAAATCATGCTGGGTATCAATCAGACCATTATGATGGCCTTGTCTATGCTTGTGATTACCGCACTGGTAGGCACGCGGGATCTTGGACAGGAAGTCTATATTGCATTAACTAAAGCAGACACCGGCCGCGGGATTGTCGCCGGACTTGCTGTGGCCTTTATTGCCATTATCAGCGACCGTCTGATTGGCGCCTGGGCACAGAAAAAGAAAAAGCAACTCGGACTTTCAGGCTTATGAAATCTCTAAATCAACGTATCCGGAAATTGTCTGTTTGGCAATCGAAGGTTGATATCCAGCCTTTGGAGGGGGGAATCACCAACCGGAATTTTATCGTTCGGGACGGTAAAGATCGATACTTTGTCCGTGTCGGGGAAGATATTCCAGTACACGGTGTCATGCGGTTCAATGAACTTGCCGCGAGCAGAGCGGCGCACGAAGCGGGGATCTCTCCCAAAGTTGTGCATGCAGAACCCGGGATCATGGTACTGGACTATATCGATGCTAAACCCATGGTGGCGGAACAAATCAGAGAGCCGGAAAATCTGACCCGTATATTAGACCTGATACGCCGCTGTCACCAGGATATACCCACTGTATTCAGAGGTCCCGGGCTTGTGTTTTGGGTATTCCAGGTCTTGCGAGACTATACACAGACCCTGCGCGATGGCAGCAGCCGCTGGCAGGAAAAGCTTGGGGAGCTGAATCTGATCGCTGAAAAACTGGAGGGCGATGTCGGGAAAATCGATCTGGTGTTCGGCCATAATGATTTGCTTGCGGCTAATTTTCTTGACGATGGAAAGAGAATCTGGCTGGTCGACTGGGATTACGCGGGATTTAATTCTCCACTGTTCGACCTGGGTGGATTGGCTTCGAATAATGAATTTCCTGCAGAGCTGGAAGGATATATGCTCAGTTCTTATTTCGGAAAATTCCTGGATGAGGACTTGCTAAAACAGTATTCTGCCATGAAATGCGCTTCTTTGTTGCGCGAAACCATGTGGAGTATGGTGTCGGAAATTTATTCGACGATCGATTTCGACTACGAAGGATATACAGCGGACAACCTTGCGGGGTTTTACAAGGCCTGGGGTGCCCATCAGAATAGCTATTCAAGTGGGGCCGAATGATGAGCGCAATACCGCAACATGCCCGGGTAGTCATAGTCGGCGGTGGTATTGTCGGGTGTTCAACGGCCTATCATCTCGCAAAACTGGGGTGGAAGGATATTGTACTGCTGGAACGTCACAAACTGACCAGCGGCAGTACTTTTCATGCCGCCGGTCTGGTCGGCCAACTCAGGTCCCAGGCCGGTATTACTCAACTGCTTGGCCATTCGATCGAACTTTACGACCGGCTGGAAGCGGAAACCGGCCTGGCCACAGGATGGAAAAAGAACGGTGGATTGCGCCTGGCTTGTAATGAACAGCGAATGATCGAAATCAAGCGTCAGGCCACCACAGCCCATAGCTTTGGACTCGAAATGCATATTCTTACTCCCGGTGAGGCCAGATCGCTCTGGCCTTTGATGAATATATCAGATGTAAAGGGAGCCGCTTTTCTGCCGACCGACGGACAGGCGAATCCTTCGGATATCACTGTTTCGCTGGCCAAAGGCGCGCGCATGGCGGGTGTGCGGATTATTGAAGATTGCGAAGTTGGGGATGTGTTGTTAAAAAACGGTAGGGTAAGTGCCGTCTCTCACAACGAAGGCGAGATTCAATGCGAAATTGTGGTGAATTGCTGTGGTCAGTGGGCAAGGGAATTCGGTGAAAAATCCGGTGTGAATATTCCTCTGGTATCTATGCAGCATCAGTATATGATTACCGAGGCCATCGAAGGTGTCAGTTCTGATTTACCGACGTTGCGGGATCCGGATCGTCTGACGTATTACAAGGAAGACGTGGGCGGGCTGGTCATGGGCGGCTACGAACCCAACCCGATCAGCTGGGCGGAGCGCGGATTTCCGCCGGATTTTCAATTTCGGCTGTTGAATCCTGACTGGGATCATTTTGAGCAACTGATGAATCTGGCTCTGCCCAGGGTGCCGGCGCTTGAGTCGGCGGGTGTTCGCGAGTTGATTAACGGGCCCGAAAGCTTTACACCCGATGGCAATTTCATTCTCGGTGAAGCACCGGAAGTGAAAAACTACTTCGTCGCTGCCGGGTTTAATGCATTCGGTATCGCCGCCGGCGGCGGTGCGGGCAAAGCTCTGGCGGAATGGATCGACGGAGGCGAACCGCCCTATGATTTGTGGGCTGTGGATATACGGCGTTTCGGTGCACCGCATGCCGATTTATCCTGGGTCAGACAGCGTACGAGAGAGATGTACGGTAAACACTATACCATTGCCTGGCCGATGGAGGAGCACGAATCGGCCAGGCCGGTTCGTCGCTCGCCCTTGTATTCGACCCTGAGAGGCCAGGGTGCCTGCTTTGGCGAAAAACTCGGTTGGGAGCGGCCCAATTGGTTTGCGTCTCCGGATAGGGATGCCAAAGATCAATACAGCTTTCAACGGCAAAACTGGTTTGATGCAGTTGGCCGGGAACATCGCGCAACCCGGCAAAAAGCGGCCTTGTTTGATCAAACGTCATTCGCTAAATTTTTGTTGCTCGGCAAAGATGCCCTGGAAGCCTTGAACTGGATATGCGCCAATCGGATAGATCGCCCGGTGGGCACCCTGGTATATACCCAAATGCTGAATAAACGCGGTGGAATCGAGTGCGATCTGACGGTAGCGAGATTAGCTGAACAGGAATTTTATATCGTTACCGGAACGGGTTTCGCCACTCACGATTTTCATTGGATTCGTTCAAATCTGCCGCCCACCATGGACGTTCAGCTGATCGATATGACTTCATCATTCGCGGTATTGTCCCTGATGGGCCCGATGTCGCGTGACATTCTGCAGCGAGTCTGTAGCAGTGATTTTTCCAATAAAGCCTTCCCTTTCGCCCGGGTTCGGGATATCTGTATTGCCGGTGCCAGGGTCAGGGCCATGCGTGTTACTTATGTCGGAGAGCTGGGCTGGGAGTTGCATATTCCGGCAGAGTCAGCCCTGACTGTTTACCGGTCCCTGATGCGCGCGGGCAAGGAATTTGAACTGGTCAACGCCGGATACAGGGCAATTGAAAGCCTGCGCCTGGAAAAAGCCTACCGTGCCTGGGCCGCGGATTTGACGCCGGATACCACTCCTCTGGAGGCAGGCCTGGCCTGGGCGGTTAAATTGAATACCGATATCGATTTTCACGGACGCCAGGCACTGGAAAAGCAAAAGCGCAAGGGGCTAAAAAAGAGATTTGCCGGGTTCACGGTAAGCGACTCTGAAATCATGCTGTTTGGCCGTGAAACCCTGTATCGCAACGGTGAACGAGTCGGTTGGTTAAGCAGCGGCGGCTATGGCTATACGGTGGAAAAAAACATCGGTTACGGCTACGTGCGGAGCGAACAAGCGATAAGCCATGAATTTCTGCTGTCCGGAGACTACGAATTGGAAGTCGCCGCTCAACGCGTAAACTGCGAGATACATCTGCAACCCTTGTATGATCCGAAAATGACGCGAATTAAGACCTAAGATCATTTCGAGCCGGAGGACGCACAGGTGAAAAACACTGCGGAAATAGTCATTATAGGCGGTGGTGCGCTCGGTTGCAGTATCGCCTATCATCTGAGTAAACTGGGTAAAAAGGATATTGTATTATTAGAGAAATCCGCCCTGACCCATGGTTGTACCTGGCATGCGGCTGGTCTTATCGGGCAATTGCGCAACAACCGAAATTTGACTCGAATGCTGCAATACAGCGCCGAACTCTATGACCGTCTTGAAGCCGAAACAGGGATGGCTACGGGCTGGCGTAAAGTCGGCAGTTTGCGTATTGCCTCCTCGCCCGAGCGGTGGAAGGAAATCAAACGTACTGCGACTACAGCCCGCAGCTTTGGTTTTGAATTAAATCTCATCACCGCCACAGAGGCGAGGGAGTTGTTTCCTTTGATGACTGCCGAAGGGGTCGAGGGTGCGGCTTGGATTGCATCGGACGGCTATGTTGACCCTGCAGGTTTGACTCAGGCTCTGGCTAAAGGTGCCAGAAACGGAGGAGTTGAAATCCGGGAGGGTGTCAGAGTTACCGGCTTGCAACGCGAAGGCCGCCGAATATCCAGTGTGATCTGTGAGCAAGATGAAATACAGGCGGAAGTCGTGGTTAATGCCGCCGGGCTCTGGGCCCGGCAGGTAGGATTTATGGCTGGAGTACATATTCCTGCCGGTGTGGTTGAACATCAATACGCGGTGACGGAAAAAAACGATGCAATCTCTGCTGATTTTCCGACGTTTCGTGATCCGGATAATCTGTTTTACCTTAAGCCCGAACCGGGTGCCCTGGCGTTGGGGGGTTGGGAGCCCGATACTGTTTACTGCGCTCATGGGATAGTACCCTGGTCGTTCGGCCAGGAACTTTTTCCCTCCAGTTTTGAACGATTTGAGCAAATCGCCGAGCCCGCGATGGCGCGCTTGCCACTGTTGCAAAGTCTTGGGATCAGAACCTTGATCAACGGCCCTATTCCGGTATCTCCCGATGGCGAACCGATAATGGGTAAGCCGAACGGGCTGGATAATTTTTTTGTAGCCTGTGGTTTCACTGCGGGTATCGCGGGATGCGGCGGCGCTGGACGGGCGCTTGCTCACTGGATTGTTGACGGTGATCCGGGTATGGATTTATGGTCTTTTGATATCCGCCGGTTCGGACCGCATCACAATAGTGATTACTTTTTGCAGGCGCGCACGGTTGAGGCCTACAGTGCCTATTATTTGATGCACTACCCGGGTGAAGAAGCTCACAGCGCCAGGGGTATTCGGAAAAGCCCGCTTTATCGGACGCTTAAGAATAAAGGTGCGGTTTATGGTTCAAAATTCGGGTGGGAGCGCCCAAACTGGTTTGCCACCCAAGGCTTTGAGGCGGTGGATAAGCCGGCCTACGATCATCCGAACTGGTTCGAAGCGGTGGGAGCCGAACACCGGGCGATTCGGGAGCGCGTGGCACTGATCGATCAAACTTCTTTCGCCAAATTTGAGATCAGCGGACCGGGATCTTTGGATTTGTTACAGATGCTGGCAGTCAATTCCATCGATCGGCCTGTCGGTTCCATCATCTACACACAGTTTTGCAACGAAAACGGCGGCATTGAGGCTGATGTCACTATTACACGCCTGGCACTGAATAAGTTTTACCTCGTTACCGGTTCGGGCTTCGGTGTGCATGATAGCGGTTGGATCGAATCACATCTGCAAAAAGAGGGGGTTGTCACGATACAGGATGTCACAGCTAACCGGGCGGTGCTGAATATCTGCGGCCCGGACTCCAGACGGGTGCTGGAATCAGTCTGTGACTCCGATATAGGCAATAAGAGCTTTCCTTATATGCAATCCCGGGAATTAACGATTGGTGCGGCCTCTGTGCGGGCACTTCGTACCAGTTACTCAGGTGAATTGGGCTATGAACTGCACACGCCGGTAGAGTTTGCATCACATCTCTACGAACTGCTTTGGCAGGCGGGGCAGGCATACGACATAGTGAATGCCGGATACAGAGCGATCGATTCCCTGCGAATGGAAAAAGGATATCTCTACTGGAGCGCCGATATATCGCCCGACTATAATCCTTACGAGGCCGGGTTGGGATTTTGTGTAGACCTCGGCAAACCTGAGTTTATTGGCCGCAAGGCCTTACTGAAAGTCAAAAAACGGGGTATTCAACGAAAACTCTGTTGCTTTACACTGGAAAAGAGAACCCCTGTCTTTGGCGGTGAGGCCATATTGCACAAAGGGGAGGTTGTGGGAGTCACCAGCAGCGGTAACTATGGTCACACTATAGGTAAAAGTATAGTCTTCGGTTACTTATTCAAGCCATACTGTGATTATGACGACGGGTTCGAAATCGAAGCCTTTTGTCAAGCCGTAAAAGCGGAGCGGCGGCCGAGAGTCCTTTATGATCCCAAAAAAACCAAACTATTGGCTTAGGGCCTGTTAACACTTATGGACTCATGCCCATAATAATAGAGAGAAAATATGAACACTCCGAGTAAGACGATTGTTTCTCAAATCCCCGAACTGGCTCGGCGCGATTTCAAATCGCTTGAATTTAAGCGCTTGGGCGGCCTGACCAATAAAGTCTTCCGTGTCCAGGCCGAAGATCAACGATTTTTACTACGCATACCGGGGGAGGGTACGGAAGACTATATCGACCGCCGGGTTGAAGCACACAATGCACGAGCCGCCGCCAATGCGGGTGTTTCAGCGAATGTATTGTACTTCGACAGCGACAGCGGACTTATGCTGGCCGAGTATATTGAAAACTGTGAAACCATGACTGCCGAGGGGTTTAGACATCATAAAGACGCAGCGGCAGAAGCCGGCCGGCTGTTTAGCCGGCTGCATAACAGTGGCGAGACGTTTCAGTTCAGATTCGAACTCTTCAGCATGATCGATGGTTATTTGACTACACTGAAGAAGCTTAATACCGAACTTCCCGATGGTTACCATAAAGTTGTCAGGGAGGCTGAACCCGTGCGTGAAAAACTCAATCAATGTCCGGCACCGCTTGCACCCTGTCATTGTGATCCTTTGGCCGAGAATTTTCTTTATGACGGTAAAAATATGTGGCTGGTCGACTGGGAGTATTCCGGTATGAATGACCCTCTGTGGGATTTAGGTGATCTTTCCGTTGAAGCCGGGTTCAATGAAGAGCAGGATCAACAGATGCTGTTGGCTTATTGCGGAGGAGAGATTACTGCGGATAAACAGGGAAGAATGGTGATTTACAAGGCTATGTGCGATTTGCTGTGGACTTTATGGGGCTTAATACAACACGCAAACGACAATCCCAGTGAAGATTTTTGGGCCTATTCGATTAACCGGTTTGAGCGTTGTCAGCAGTTGATGGGGCGGGAGATGTTTGCCAGGCATTTGGATGCTATTGCATAGCCGATGCTGGTTGGACCGTCAAGGCAAGTGGGGATGGTCGAGCGGAAATCGCCGTAAATATATCCCTACAGGCTTGACGGCGGCTGTCCCTGCCGCCGACATTTCCGCTCGGCCATCCCCACTTGCCTTAACTTGGTGCTTCACCTTACGTCAGTATCTCCACGATAAAATGACTTAAAACCCCCCGTTTTCCGGTTCCATCAGTCTCTGTAAGGTTGGATTCAGCTTATTCGCCTATAATCCCGGCTAAGTGAGATAAAGCGCGCAATAATTATGGTTTCGGTACTGCAACGATGGCTTTTGATGGTTTTGCTGACGATGTCAGCCGTTGCATATGCGCAGGAAAAAGTGCAATCGGAAGTGACACAGTCATCAGAATCGAAAAATACGGAAAGCCAGGCGGAAACTGAATCCAAACCGGGTTCTCAAGGGCGGAATTCCGAGACTAAAAGCTCACCTCCCGACAATGTAGAGCGCTTTATTATGCCTTTTACCCACTGGCTGGAAGAAAAAGTTCAAGATTCTGTCATTGCAAATCCGGTTGAACAACAAAAGCGGCAACAGAAAAACAGTAATGGAAAATTGAGTCTGCGTGGCGCCATCGAGCGCGCCAGAGAGCAGTATCCAGGGACGGTACTGAGCGCTGACCGGATCAAATCGGAAAAAGGCTTAAGCTACCGTATCAAAATTTTATCCGATGACGGTGTTGTCCGAACAGTGGCAGTGGATGACACACAGGAAGAAGACAACGAGCCTTAGCATGAAGATATTATTGATTGAGGACGACGAACTCCTGGTAGGACAATTGACCCAGAAACTGGAACAGCACGGGTTTACGCTGGATTGCAGCTACGATGGTCAGGATGGGCTTTATCGTGCCCGAGAGTTTGTTTATGACTTGATTATCGTCGATATCGGTTTACCGATCATGTCAGGAACCGAGGTGGTTAAACAGCTGCGGCAGGAAAACTATAAACAGCCCATTCTGATATTGACGGCACGGAGCAGCTGGCAGGATAAAGTCTATGGGCTAAAGGCCGGAGCGGATGATTACCTGGTGAAACCCTTCCAGCTTGAAGAGCTGCTCGCACGGGTACAGGCATTGCTTCGCAGAGCCGGCGGTTACGCTGACAGTAAATTAAAACAAGGTCCACTGGAACTCGATATCGACACGCAGGAAATCTGGGTTGATGGAAGAGCGGTTAATCTGACTGCTTTTGAATTTAATCTGATTCAATACTTTATGCTGCATCCGACCAAAGTAGCGTCTAAAGCCATATTAGCGGACTATCTCTACGGCGATGAAAGTGAAAGAGACAGCAATGTCATCGAAGTGCTGGTCGCCCGGCTACGGCAGAAGCTGGATCCGGATAACCGATTGAAACCGATTGAGACCTTGAGAGGGCGTGGCTACCGACTTGCAATAAAAAATCAGTCATGAAGCCAGTGTCGCTAAGCAGACGCTTTTTTACCAGTACGGCAATAGTCGTTGCTGTGGTGATGACTGTCAGCTTGCTGATAATCGATTATAGGTACGTGCAGGAGTTGGAAAAATCCGAACAGGAACGGCTCCGTTTGCATATCTATACACTGCTGTCGGTTGCACAGTTGGATAAAGGGGAAATACATTTGCCTTCGATTCTTTACAATCAGCGCTTTAACAGTATCGGTTCGGGTCTTTGGGCAGCTGTGCTTGATGAAAATCGCGGAGCCCGGTGGCATTCACTGTCAATAGATAAACCTGCCACGGAAGTGATGTTGGCGGATAAGACTGGCCAGTGGGTGTTCGGTAAACATCAATCAGAAGACGGTGAGTATTTGACTGCAGCTTATTATATTGCCTGGGAAGATACAAACCGATATACCTTTCATTTTGTGGTTGGGGAAGACAGTTCAGTCATTGATAAAGAAATACGTCGTTTTCGATTGTTGTTGTTAAGCGGATTCTTTCTGATCACGATTACCATGCTTCTTGGCCAGTACATTGTATTAAAGCTGGCGTTTCGGCCTATCACGCTTCTGGAGAAGGAAATTGCTGCCATGGAAGAAGGTGTGAGCAGCAAACTATCGCCGGATTATCCGAAGGAGCTCAGTGGGGTCACACAAAACTTAAACGCCTTGGTTGAAAAGGAATATCAGATGCGTGAGCGATACAGAGCTGCGATGGCGGATCTGGCCCACAGTTTAAAAACGCCCCTTGCGATTATCACGAACGAATTGAACGCTTATCCGCAGAACAATACAATGCAGAATGCCTTAAACCGCATCGACAGCAGTATCGAATATCAGCTTCGGCGCGCGGTAGTTTCAGGACATACGGTTCTGAGTAAAGGCACTCAGTTAAATCAAGTATTAACTCTGGTAAAGGAAGCCATGGAAAATATCTACCGGGAGCGTTCGGTCAGGCTGGCTATAAACGTCAGTGACTCACTGCTTTTTTACGGAGATGAAAATGATTTGATGGAGATATTCGGCAATCTTCTGGATAACGCCTTCAAGTATGCACATCGCAGGATTGTTGTAAGTGCAGAGCAAATTGAATCCGGTTTGGCCATTACTGTGGAAGATGATGGCCCGGGCTTTAGTGAGGAAGACGGGTGGCGCATATTCAGCAGGGGAGAGCGCCTGGACCGGCAGGCACTGGGACAGGGAATCGGTCTTGCTGTGGTGTATGATATAGTCAAATATTACAAGGGTGAAATTGAAGCCTCCCAATCAGTCTTGGGGGGGGCAAGGTTTCATATCGTATTTCCTAATCGGGGATCTAATACATGAAAAAACTCACCGTGATATTTTTGGTAATTGCGCTCAACGCCTGTTCCGCGGTGACGGTGCGCACTGATAACTCGCCGGAGACCAGCGAGCCGCCCAGCTTCCAACAGCGTTATACCTATTGGTGGTGGGGGTTGAAGGGTGAACACTCGGTCAATGTGCGAGAGATTTGTGTCGGCCGACGCGTTGAGCAAATGCAGGCCATATACTCGGTGGGAGATTCTTTGCTGGCGCTGTTTACTCTGGGAATATACTCTCCGCGTACAGCGCGTATCTGGTGTAAGGAGGCTTAATTGTTATGAAAAAGTTACTGATATTGGCACTGTTGACTTTATCCGCGTGTAGCACTTTTCATTTCGAAAACGGACCGGTACTGGAAGACGAAGAGACCGTTATAAGGGAGAAATGGCATCATCTGGCTATAAACGGTTTGATCGAAATCAGCCCTCCTTTGGATATTAAATACAATTGCGATACCCGGCAGTGGGACAGGGTAACAGTCGAACGAAGCTTTTTGAACGGATTGGCGACGGCAAGTTCTCAATACTTTTCTATCTATTCTCCCTGGACCATTGTCTATGCGTGTCGCGAGTCGATCGACTAGGGACCAATATCCATGATTGACCGTACTCTGCTGCGGTTGCATTTTCCACGGGCAAGCCGTGAGATGCAAATGGGACGTTCAAAAACGCCAGATTCATGATTAAATCCGTATAAAAGCTTTATTGCAAGCTTCAGTTAAGCTTTCTGCAAGTTAGAATTCAGCGAGCAAACGTAAAATTATCCTCGTCCGGTGTCATCAACCGGCAATGTTGATTTTCAAGAAACTCAATCAGACGAGGAGTCAGACATGTTTAAAATTCAAGTTCAAACGCTTTCCGTAGCAGCCGCCCTACTGGTCTTGGTGGGCCCGTTTACAGCGCATGCTGAAAGCATAAGAGTCAGCGATGCCTTCAGGCCCGGTGACAGTGACAGTAAATGGGTAGTGGGCATAGCGGCGGGGACAGTGGAAAATCCATATATTAACGAAGACTCGAAAGATACTTTTGCCGTTCCCAATATTGAATATCGTGGAGAGAAATTCTTCGTGAAAGACGATGAAATCGGCTACAACCTAGTTCGGAAAAATGGTTTCGGGGCCGGATTAGTCGTTTCGGGTAAGGGTACTTATCTAAGCTTTGATGATGAATACGAAGACAATGAACAACTGACCGGTATTGAGGAACGCGATATGACGGCGGATGCGGGAATATACTTGCTTCATACGACCGAACTGGGTCAATTCAGGGTAAGACTGTTGGATGAGATCACGGGCGAACACTCGGGAAATTCGGCCGATGCGAGTTATACCTTTGATCTCAACTGGCATCAATGGAATATCAATCCCACACTGGGATTAGCCTGGGAAAGCGATGCAACCGTTGATCATTTTTATGGCGTCAGTGAGCAGGAAGCAAACCGGAACCGCGCTGCCTACAAAGGCGAAAGTGCAACCACGTGGTATACCGGTATTCGGGGACGCTATACCCTGACTAAGCACTGGGATGTCAATCTGAGTGCCTACTATGTGCGGATGGGGTCAGGTATTACTGACAGCAGTCTTATCGAAGAAGACCAGCTTTACGCAACATCTGTCGGTGTGAACTACAACTTTTGACCGGATCGTAGCCGAAATCTAATCCGATATTCCCCGATCAGCCCCGTCGCCTGAAGCCGTCATAGGCGGTGGCAGCGCTACTCGGGGAATACCGAAAAATCTCAATGTTTATCTAAATGCGAGTGTAGAAATGAAACTTTCCCTGCCAAGTCTTCTATTGGCCCTTTTTGTGTTTGCGGGTTGCAGCGATTCCGATAGTAATAAAAGTATGGACACTGCCTTGCCACAAGACGAGGTCCATACGATTCAACCTGAGGATATTCCGGCTTACCTTGATAGGTTTAATTCTCAGCGATCGCAGATTGTGTTTGAATTGGACGGTCAGGCACATAAATTGACGTTTATAGAACCTGATGAAGATCTGAAGGCACTGTTTACAAGCTACCCGGGCGGGCTTTTACAAATCGGATTTGACGTGGCGAGAGAAGAGCCTCTTCCAAACTTGACTGTCTACGAAGGAGACATTGAATTGCTCGGCTCCGATGCTTTTTTCGAAAACCTGAGCCGGATTCTTGTCGGTAAAAATATTACGGTCGATGAGGATCAGGCGGAAAATCTCGCGTATGCGGGACGCCTGCATGATCAATCCAATCAAGAAGAGTTCGATGTACGGGTAGTGGTGAATGAATCGCTGATAACCGGCGGCACCAGTACGCTTGAAGCGGATGGTAACATGGCCAGACTAAGCGGTGATCTCGGTACATCCACCTATTTACAAATGCAGGAACTGCTGGATATTCAGCCGCAGATAAACACATTAATTTTGGAGGACATCAGCGGTTCGGTGAATGACGCTATCAATATGCACACCGGCAGACTGATCCGTGACGCAGGGCTGAACACACACGTTGAGGATGAGGGAGACGTAAATTCGGGCGGAGTCGACCTCTTTGCTGCAGGGGTGGAACGAACGGTGGAGGAAGGCGCTATTCTTGGAGTTCATTCATGGTGTTGTGAGGATAATGTGACGGCTGACAAATTACCCCGGGAACATCCCGCCCACCGCGCACAACTCACGTATTTTCGTGAGATGTTGGGTAAGGCGGGAGAGGATTTTTATTTTTTCACCCTGAATGCCGCACCGTTTAAAGGTATTCATCACATGACGCGGGAGGAAATGATTCGGTACAAACTGATAACCGACTGTTGATAAGCGCCTACGGCGGTAGTGTCAGATAGTTTGTGTGTGAGTCAGTTTGGTTAATCGTTAATAGTAAACCTGTCTTCAAACTGAATTGCAAATTGTGATTTTGCTTGCGCCCATGCGACGGGCGGATTTCTCCATTTTGCCGATAGTTTTCTTAGCGCCAGCCAGATGAGTTTGCGCCTACGGCTGGGACAGGCACTATACTTTAGGGTATTACTCGGACAGGCACTTACTTACTCTTTGGGACAGGCACGGTACATTTACTCTTCGCAATTCGACAAATGGGTGCCTGTCCCAATCACTTACTACTTGCGATATGAATGCCTGTCCCGGTCGTTTGCCCTTACTACTTGCGATATGAGTGCCTGTCCCAATCATTTTGAATCAACTAAGGTAACATCGAATATTGGACATATTGATGCCTGTCAATATTGATGTTAATCCATTGTGCTAGTGTACGATCGTTTCACTGTTTGGAGACTCTCGTGGTGCTAGCGACACAAACCTTGCCTGTTAAAAAAGATCTTATTGTTATTGGTGCCGGCCCCGCCGGTCTCAGCCTGGCCTCTTGTCTCGCCCATGGCGGCTTTCAGGTGGCTGTGGTGGACAGGCAAGAGGAGCAGGATGTGGCTGAGCCGCGTATGGATGGTCGGGATATCGCTTTGACTCATTTCTCCAAATCCATTCTCGATAGATTGGGTGTATGGCGACTTTTTGATCCGGAGTGTGTGTACCCGCTGAAGGAGGCGACGGTGACGAGTGGTCAGTCTCCCTTTGCCTTGCATTTCGAACGTCAAGGGGATAGCGAAGCGCCGTTGGGGTACTTGGTGGCTAATCATCACATTCGGCAAGCGCTCTACGAAAAAGTGGCGATCAGCCCCAATATTGAGTGCATATTCAGTCAGGAGGTGACAGCGGTAAACACGGGCGAAAGAGGCGGTGAGGTTGTTCTGGATAGCGGTACCCAGTTGCGAGCACCACTGGTGGTATCGGCAGACAGCCGATTTTCCGCGACCCGGCGAATGATGGGCATAGGGGCGACGATGAAGGATTTCGGCAGGGTGATGGTGGTCTGCAATATGAAGCATGACTTCAGCCATCGTCATACCGCTCAGGAATCGTTCTACTATGGCCGTACTTGCGCTGTTTTACCTCTGGGAGAAGGTTTCTCTTCGGTAGTGATTACGGTTCCGGCGGCTCGCTCCAATACCTTATGCGAACTCGATCAGGTAAGTTTTTCCCGCGAAGTCGAAAAAATGCTAAACCACAAGCTAGGTGCTATGGAACTGATCAGCGAGAGATTCTCTTATCCGCTGGTAGGTGTGCTGGCGGACAAATTTATTGCACAAAGATACGCTTTGATCGGAGATGCCGCGGTAGGCATGCATCCGGTCACTGCCCACGGCTACAATTTGGGACTGAGATCCGCGCATACCTTGGCTGTGTTATTACTTGATGCGCACAGATCGGGCAAGGATCCGGGTTCTCGATGGCTGCTTGAAAAATACCAGTTGCGCCACCGGCTGGTTGCGGTACCTTTGTACCATTCGACCAATCAGATTGTTCGCTTGTTCACCAATGATATGCCGGCAGCCAAGCTTGCGCGATCCGCAGTTTTACGCATCGCTGACCGATTGCCGCCATTTAAGAGATTTGTCGAGCACCAGTTAACGCATGTACCTTACTAAGAAGAACTGTGGTTGTTAATTCCCCTTAGCTGATTGAGCTCTGCGAGTAGTTTCATCCAGATTTTCCGTCAGGGTAGGTCGTTCATTGACAAAATAGACACCCAAGGCAGGTTTACGAATATCGGATGCCTGTTTAATGGCAGCATGCAGATCACCGCTATCGTGGTCTTCAGGCAGATCGCGCACCGAGATATCGAAATTTTTATAGGTGCGGTCGGTTTTGTCGAATGTTACGCAGGGAGAGAGTATATGCAGGTAGGAGAAACCTTTATGGGAGATAGCCTCGGCGATCATTTCCGCCAAATGATGCGGTTTACCGGCGTAAGCCTGACCTACCCAGCCGGCACCGTAGGAAAGCAGCATCATCAAAGGGTTCAGAGGTTCGTCCAGATTGCCCTGGGGCGAAGTGCTTGTGTGGAAATCGATCGCTGAAGTGGGAGAGACCTGACCTTTGGTCAAACCATAAATACCATTGTCGAACAATAAATAGGTAATATCTACGTTTCTTCGTGCCGCGTGCGGAATATGGCCACCACCTATGGCGAAACCATCACCGTCTCCACCGACAGCAATGACGGTAAGTTCATCGTTGGCCAGCCGAATACCGGTTGCAACCGGCAATACCCGCCCGTGCAGTGTATGAAACCCGTACGCGTCCATAAAGAAAGGAAAGCGCGAAGCACAGCCAATTCCGGAGACGATTACAGTATTGTGTTTTTCTATGCCCAGACGGTTCAATGCATTAGTCAGGCCTTCGGTCATGCTGTAGTAACCGCAGCCCGGGCACCAGGTCGGCAAGGATTTTGAGCGATAATCAAGGCGGCCGCTTTCACCGATTTCTTCGAGCTTTTCTTCGAGGTAGACAGGTTGGTAAAGGTTAGTGTTCATGTTTCGATTTCAACCCTATTTCTCAGCAAATGTCTTCGGAATCAGGATTTTTTTGCCAGAGTCCGGATCATTTCAACAATGGCGCGTACCGACATAGGCGCACCTTCAACTCGGTTCAGACGGGTCAGAGGAATGCCCAAATGACCGGAAACCAGCTGCGCAAACTGGCCTTCATAGTTGACTTCCGGCACCAGAAGATGTTTACAGTCATTGGCAAATTTCTCAACTTCCTTAGCCGGGAAGGGGGAAAGCAATACCACTTTCATGGCCGTACACCGAATACCTTCCTGCTGTGCCAACATCATCGCTTCCAGGGCTTCACCGAAAGTTGATCCCCACGTAAGCAGGCCTACATCCACAGGCCCGCTGTCTCCGAATCGCTTTTGTTTAGTGATTTTCGGGTGTTTCAACATACCGTTGAGTTTGGCATAGCGTTTTTCGCTCATGGCCTCGTGCATTTGCGGGCTGTCGCTCGGACGGCCATATTCATTGTGTTCCAAGCCGGTCGCTGTATGTATACCGTTCAGATCGCCCGGCAGTGCACGCGGGCTGACCCCGCTGGCGGTGAATTTAAACCGGGCGAATGTCTGATCGGTCCCTCGTTCGGGAATCCGATCGGACTGCTGCTGTAACAGCTCCTTGTCCTCCGGAATAAACGCGGTTTCATAGCGGTTGGAGAGATATAGATCCAGCAATACAATTACCGGAACCTGGTATTTCTCTGCAATCTCAAAAGCTTTGCTGGCACAACGCCAGCATCCCTCAACGTTGGTCGGAGCGAGAACGATGCGCTTTGCATCACCCGCTCCGCCGAAAACGGCGATATTGAGGTCGGATTGTTCGGTTTTAGTCGGCATTCCGGTGCTGGGTCCACCGCGTTGGGAAACGAACACTACACAGGGAATTTCCGCCATAACACCGAGTCCGAGCATTTCGGACATTAAAGCAAGTCCGGGTCCGGAAGTGGCGGTTGCTGCTCGTGCACCTGCATACCCGGCGCCGATAGTCGCTGAAATCGCCGAGATCTCATCTTCCGTCTGGAGCAATCGCCCACCCTGTCGAGGCATCTCAACGGCGAGGCGCTCCATAATGGTAGTTGCCGGTGTAATCGGATATCCGAAATAGTTATGGATACCGGCATCAAGACAACCTCTCACCACGGCTTGATTACCGTTCATCATTTCGGCTTTTTGTTTTCTTTTGCGCGGCGGTGCAGTGAATTTCACCTGATCGAAGCGAAAAGTGGCTAAACCCAGTTCGTACCCGGCGTCAAACGCGGCGCAGTTGGATTCGGTTATTTCCGCGGGCTTGGTTTTGAATTTATTGGATATGGCTTCGACAAATGCCGAGCGCGGCATATGATAAAGACCGGCGACAAACCCTAGTGCAACGATATTGCGTGACCGGTTGCCGCCGGTGGATTCTTCCGAAATTTCGCGGCTTCTCAGACCATAGGGAATATGCCCGGGTTTCAGATGGGCAGAAATATGAGTACCTTCCTTCAACAGAGAAATCGGTGCCGACTCATAAATTACGGCTCCGAAATCGACAACCTCGTCGGTGTGCGGAATCGCGTGCGTATCGTTGAGGGAAACCAGGATATCGGTGCCAGGCTTGATAGAGTATGTCTGGTGCGAAGTGATACGGGTGCGCGATACACATTTACCGAAGCCGCGAATCTCCGCCGGATATTGGTCAAATGCAATGACTCGGTAGCCGGCTCTCGCCATTGCATGCTTCAAGATATCGCCGACTGCGATAGTACCGTCTCCGGCGGAACCGCAAATGGCGATTTGCAGATCTGTATCCTGTTGGCTTGTGTTAATCATGTGTACTCCCAGAAATGGGAATAGATTCTTCCCTGATCGTCGATCTTCAAAGCTTCATCTACATCGGAACGGAATCCCACCTTTTCACCGAGCATGTTGCGGGCAGCCGTGCGGCCCATATCAGCCACATTTTTATACCCATAGTAAAACCGGTATTCATTTTGTTCTGCCGACCAGATCTGGCACACGTCTCCCGCCGCCCAGATGTTTTTGTCCGTGCTTTGCAGCCATTCATCCACCAGTATGCCTCGTTCCATATCGATGCCGGAACTGCTCATAAAATCGATATTTGGCGCCAGGCCGCAAAAGGGTAGCACCACATCACCTTGTATATAGCTGCCATCT
Organism: Granulosicoccaceae bacterium; assembly: GCA_965222695.1. Classification (GTDB taxonomy): domain Bacteria; phylum Pseudomonadota; class Gammaproteobacteria; order Granulosicoccales; family Granulosicoccaceae; genus UBA7957. The sequence goes on from OZ244967.1 coordinate 1,187,257, forward strand.
TCGAACCGGACACGGCGTTGGGCACCGTTTCTTCCGGCTCTTTCAACGCTGGAAATAGTCTGGCCGTGGATGATCTCCATACCTTCGTGTTCCAGTGCAGCGAGACAGCTTGAAAATTGTTCCTGCGGCACTTCATGCGGCCAGAAGGTGCGTTCATTGGTCACCAGTACCACACGTATACCGATAGTCAACAAAGTACGAGACAGATCCAGACCGATCGTATCACCACCAAGCATGATCATTGTGCCCTTTTCCGGCAGGGCGTTGTAAACTCCCATCGCGACCCGGAAGTTATTGAAGGCATGCATCATGTCGCGGAATTCGAGCAGCGATTCGGGCAGGTAAGCGGCACCGCCTGAAGCCACCAGTAATTTGTCGTAATGCATTTCCTCACGATGGGCTAACAGCAGTTTCTGATCAGTGGCATTCACTTCCGTGACCATGGTTTTGCGACGCAGATCGATTTTGCGTTCTTCATAATGCCGCGGCGGATTGGCTAAAAAATCGGTCCACTGGTGTTTGCCTTTGAAAACATCCGGGAGATCGTAGCGGTTGTAAAATAATAGTGCACCTCCGGCGACTATGGTGATGCGGCAGTCGGGATCACCGTTGCGAATAACTTCGGCCGCATGACTCCCCGCAATCCCATTACCAATGATCACAAAGTGAGGTGCGTCAATCATGATTCCTTTTCCCTGTTGTCACGGTTTGGATAAGGATCAGACATTCTGGTACATGATTTCGTTGCGTGTGATGGATATACACCGAGTCGGGCAGACCTTGAAGCACGCTCCGCAACGGATGCACTGATCATTGTCAATCCAGATTGCGCCGACCTTGTTCCATTGATTGGTCTCGTGTAAGGAACCGTAGGAACCGTCCTGCTGAATTTCGACACCCGAGACCAGCTTTATACAATCTCTCGGTGCGACTTCGATGCAGGCTCTGCAATAGATGCAATTATCGACGTCAATTTCATACTTGTGGTAACACAAGTAACAGCGCTTCGCTTCTTCTAATGCAAGCTTGTCGTCCATGCCGGTTTCCACCTCAGCATCGAGGCTCTGGAAGCGGTTGCCCAGGCTTTCCGTAGGAATCGGCTGTCGCGGGATAAAATCATATTTGCGTTCTCTGAGCGGTTCGGTAATCGGCTCCACCTTGACCACTTTTCTTCGTCTGACACGACCCATCAACCAGGCATCCAGTTTGATAGCGATTTCCCGCGCGTGTCCAATGGCGCCTATTACGGTGGAAGCACCATTGACAAAATCCCCGGCGGCGAACAATCCTTTCAGCGAAGTCATCCCGTTATCGTCCACCTCTACAGTACCCCATTTGCCTAAATCCACCGGTTCATCGATATAGTCGTTGACGGTTTGCTGACCTATAGCCACGAGCAGTGTATCGAAAGGCTCGCTGAACTCGGAGCCGGGAATCGGGATTGCGTTGCGGCGGCCGTTTTCCCTCCAGGCGCCGAGCCGGTTCTGAATAAATCGCACAGCGCTGCCTTTTCCGTCTTCAATCTCTAAATCCACCGGTGTACGCAGACCGAGAATTTTAATGCCCTCCTTCTTGGCTTCGAGCAACTCTTCTTCCAGAATCGGAATGTACTTTTCACTGGTTCTCAGGTGTATGGTCACCTGCTCGGCGCCGAGCCGGCGGGCGACTCTGGCGCAGTCCAGGGCGGTAAACCCCGCGCCGATTACTGCAACTCGTTTGCCAACGTGTTTATCTTTTCCGCGGTGAAGATCCAGAAGAAAATCGAGACCGTATTCACAATTGGAGAGGCTATCCACCACACCTTCGTCACCCTTGCGTTGTGGCAGAGGTAAGTGCATCGCTCTCATACAGCCTGTGGTAAGCAAAACTGCATCGTAGGAATTACGTAATTCCGAAATCCTAGTCTCACCGGGCCTGTTACCAACTGCAACTCCGGTCTGAACGTTTACGCCTAACCGGGTCGCATTGTGGATTTCGATGTCCAGAACATTTCTTGGCAAACGGAATACCGGTATCCCGTAACGCAACATGCCGCCTGCTTTTTCCTCCCGCTCGATAATGGTGACGTCGTGCCCGAGCATGGATAAATCGTGCGCTGCCGCGACACCCGCCGGCCCGGCACCGACTATGGCGATGCGTTTGCCAGTTGGGGTAAATAAGTCTTCGGAGATGGTATGGCTGTCCGTCTTGTGATCCGCCGCGGCTCGCTTGAGATGACAGATATTGACGGGTTTCCCGTTTCCCGGCCAGCCGTGGCGGCATACGGGTTCGCAAGGGCGATTGCAGATGCGCCCGAGTACGCCGGGAAGAATATTGGCTACCCGATTGAGTTCATAGGAGCGGCCATAACGTTGTTCCACGATCATTCGGATATAGGCGGGAATATTCGTGTCTGCCGGACATGCTGTCTGGCAGGGAACATTTTCCCTAACCCATCCAATATCCCGTGGATCGGTTGAATAGCGGATCGGGATGACAACTTGCCGTCTTACTACCTGCTGCTGGGATTTATCCCCGCCATCATCCAGAAATGATTTGCGTGTTTGCCTGTCATTCATGGTTGCTTCTTATTGTACGTTGAAGCTTTATTTGAGATTTCTCACCTATCATTATTACACAGATTTTTATTTTCTGTACTTAAAATTTTCAGTGAAGGACTTACTGCGGCCCTGCAGATCGAGTCAACTGCCGAAAGATGATCATGATAATGCAGCTACGGCTTCATATAAATCGGAAAATTTCATGCGGTTCCGCGCAACGAAGCTCGCTGAGACTTTAGAGAAATTGACTGAATTATCGGATCCGGTGTCAGAGACCTGCGAGATTGTTCGTTAAAATTAACCGTACAAAGTGTATCTATAAAAGATTTTGGCCTTTAGGGTCCACTCAACCAGTGCCTGTCCCACTATGTTGGGTTATTGGAGATTAATAAGCATAAATAAACTAAGGGTATAGTGTGCGTATGATCAGCTTGAAAAATATTGCGTTCTGGAGCACAGTTTAGGGCACGTTATCTTGGAGGCGGACAGACAGAAACCACTTTGACACTTGGACCCGGTCAGCACACGCTGCAATTGATATTAGGGGACAAGCTCCATATCCTGCATGATCCGCCGGTGATATCGGAACGCATTACAATTACGGTGAAATAGTAAACTATCTACAGGCCGGGCACTCCATATCGTTGAAGTATGCTGAGGGAGCATTAGTCATTAAGTGGTTAAGGTACGGCTTTTTCAAATCCGATCGCCTTTATTCATCGTAGTGTGTTTGCGTTTCCACATCTTATCGATTGAACAGCAACAGATACAGACGTCATGAATCAGATCAGTGAGTTTAACCACACAAAGATTGTTAAATCGATCTGTAGTAGACACGGATGGATGTTCAATGTTCTCGATGACTATACAGAACTATTGGCCGAGATATCGGACAAGCGGTCATCTTTTCTCTGGTGCGCTGGTCATTACCCCTTGAATTCCGCTCTTGGTGTTTCGATTGCCAATGACAAAGCACATACTTATCAGCGATTGAAATCCAAAGGAATCCGGGTGCCCGAAGGAGAGCATTTCTTTATTGTACCCGAGTATCGAGAACTTAGACCGAAGGGCAGGGAACTGAATGACGCGATGGCTTACGCGCATAAGCTGGGTTTCCCTCTGTTTGTTAAACCTTTGAACGGGGCGATGGGCCGTTATGCCGCTATGGTGAACAGCCCAGCCGAACTTGCGCATAAATTGGTGGAAATAGGTCGCGCTGATTACTCAGCGATAATTCAAAAAGTGGCTGATGGCAAGGAGCATAGAATTTTTGTGTTGGACGGGGAAATCGGTTTCAGCTATCGGAAGATGCCGGCCGAAATTACCGGAAATGGAGTGGATACCGTCGGTCAGCTGGTTTCCAACCTCAATCGAAAATTAATCGCCCAGCTTGATATTCAAGCGCCGGATCAGCATAACAGGCTCTGTAAACTGAAACTGACTGCAGAATCTATTCTCAAGGCAAACCAGACTGTACGACTTTCAGAAAGTGCCAACCCGAATATTGGGGCGATCATTGATGATTTCCGGATCCAGGTTCCGGACAAGATAAAAACCTGGGCGTGTTCGGTAGTGCAGTCTTTGGAGTTAAGAATTGGAGGAATCGATTTTTTCGCTCCGGATTCTGTGGAAGATGACCCGAATGATTTTACTGTCATCGAAGTCAACGCCAACCCAATGCTTAAAACCGCATGGCATCTGGGACACACAGAAAGGGTGGAGTACATCTGGGAAACCTTGCTAAAAAAACGTTTTGCAGAACTCCTTTAGAATACGAGAGATACTAGCGGAGTACCAGGACAGGCGGAGTACCAGGACAGGCGGAGTACCAGGACAGGCGGAGTACCAGAGGAGTACCAGAACAGGCATTAGTAAATGTTTGTCGTAAATAGTCATCTTCGGATAATGGGTAGAATTTACTGGGACAGGCATAGAATTTACCAGGACAGGCATCAGTGAAGTCATCTCAGATTTTGAGCGTGTGCAAACAGACAAGGCGTGCGCTTAAGATATCTTCGTAAGGCAGTACTCCTGGGTGCCTGTCCTTAAATACTTCGAGCATCCTGTAATAACTTCTTTAGGTAGAGTGTCGATTTCTATATGCTCAGGAGTATTCTTCCGGTTCGGTTTAAGTCTGTCTGGTACTTGGTCCGGTCCATGAATTGGTTTGGCGTAAAACCGGCTCTGGACCATTTTATTTAATTGGTAAAAAGGCAATTATGTGCAGAAATATTCGACCGTTGTTTAATCTGGATCCGTCAGCCACTAAGGAAGAAATTCGGGCGGCATCACTTCAGTTTGTTCGTAAGGTGAGCGGCGGCAAAAATCCGTCAAAACTCAATCAGAAAGCATTTGATAAGGCTGTTGAACGGATCTCGCTTGAAGTCGAAGAACTATTGGCTCGAATGGTTAGCAAGTCGCCGCCTCAGAGCCGAACCTCGGAAGCTGAAAAAGCCAAATTGCTGGTGTAAGGATGAAATTAGTGGAATTCTTTGTTCAATAATAAAAATGTAAAACCTATTGCGCCGTCTAAAGAAAATAGATTTTAGAATTTCCTGAACACTACAGGATTTATTTTTTTGTCGGAAGGACATAGGGATTTCATTCGGGACAGGCATACTTAATTGATCAGAATTCGGGAGTCCTGCAATAATTCGCAGAACGCTATAAATTCTGGCAAAAAATTACATATTTTATGTTTTGACATTTCCTTCTAGTTTGCTTAAGATGATTTTGCAGTCTCACTAACGGAATCGTCTGACAGGCAAGGAAGCAAATTATGGTACAACCTCGAAAGAATCAAATTTCCCTTTCCGATACTCCTTATTACCATGTCGTGTCCAGATGTGTTAGGCGATCCTATTTATGCGGAGTCGATCCGCTAACTCAACATTCTTACGAACATAGGCGGCAGTGGATAGAGGATAGAATTCGACTTTTGTCGTCAGTTTTCGCTGTTGAAATTTGCGCCTATGCTGTAATGAGTAATCACTTTCATTTGGTTGTAAAACTTGTACCGAATGAAACCAACACATGGGATAGGCGCGCAGTGATTACTCGCTGGCTAAGAATATTTAAAGGACCGCTATTAATACAACAGTTCATTAACGGTAAACATTTGTGCAGGTTGCAGCTGGAAACCGTCGATGACATAGTAGCCGTTTGGAAAAAGCGATTGTCAGATCTAAGTTGGTTTATGAAATGCCTGAATGAACCCATAGCACGACGAGCAAATAAGGAGGATGAATGCACAGGGCATTTTTGGGAATCAAGATTCAGATGTCAACCATTGTTGACGGATCAAGCATTATTGTGTTGCATGGCTTACGTTGATCTTAACCCGATCAGAGCCGGAATTTCCAATTCGCTCGAAGATTCGGACTACACAAGTATCAAAGAGAGGATTTCGCCCGACTATCAGTCAGATCAGCTTAAAATATTACAAGTTGACTCTGAAAAGTTGATTAGTGCTACAAAAAGTGATAATCCCATTCCGATCAGACCCTTAGCAAGCTTTGCTGATACCAAAGTGAGCATTGCTGATTCAAAAATTCCTATGCAATTCGACGATTACGTTGAGCTGCTTAATAGTACCAGATATGCATTAATAGGAGACTTGCAGGGCGACATGGTTCAACGAACAACGGAAATTCTCAAAAATATGGGATTTAACGGTGCTGAGTGGATCGGTGTCAGTCAGCAATTTGAATCTCAATATCAAAAGAAATTTTCTAAACGAAGCCTTATGGCAACTAAACCGAAATCTCATTCGCCCTGTAAAGCCCGTATCATCAAACTGAGAAAGAAAGAGTAGGTGCTCCGAGAGGTGGATGTAATTGGGTGGATATGAATACTAATTCACTAATGCATGTGCACTGATGTATTAATAGGTTTCAAAGTGGGCTAAATCCAAATTTAATCGATTAGCTATTGATCGATGGTCCTTCTATGTCGAATCGTTAACACCTGATTGACCCTTTCAGCGTATAATACAAGTATTTTCATTCAACGGCGAATCTGAGCATCGGTGAACATTGACTCTCATTCGAAATAGTGCCTGTCCTGTAAAATCTTATTGAAAACTCATTCAACACGTTTAAGCATCTGCAGGATTTTGGAACGCATGTCCTTATTGATTAATAAACGAATTCTTTTGTCGGCTGTCTGGAATAATTCGCTGTATGCCAGCTTTTCTGTTTCGAATACAGTCACGTAATCTATATTGATCAAGGTATTGATAAAATTCGAGATCAGGTGTATGTCCGAGAAATCGGGGGAGTTGAGTTCATGCATCATCGCGATGCGTTGCGCCATGAGCTGGCATTTTCTTTCAAGTTCTTTTTTTGGTACTTTTTCTGGTCCGGTTCGGGAGAGCAGTGCTAATGTCAAGTAATACACTTCGAGTATTGGAGAAATAATTTTCGCAAGCAAATTAAGTTGCGTAAACTGTATTGTAGTCGAGCCGTGTTTGCTGAAAGTCCGATTATCACTGGTTGTATATAGAAGTTTTTGTTTGCAAAGATGATTGAGTGTTTGATCTACAATATCAGGTAATTGATTCAATTCCCAGGTAAGAAATAGCTCCTTATGAATAAACGGGTACGCCAGTGAAACCAGTGAGAGAACTTCATTTTTGGTCTGCGCCTGTTTATTGATAAAGCAACAGGCTATCATGGAAGGTAAAGCCATCAAGTGAAGAATATTGTTGCGATAGTACGTCATTGACAGACCTGTCTTATTGTCCAGATATATAATGTCGCCAAGTTCGTGTCTTCTTCTCTTAACCAGTTTCAATCGTTCGGCGTGTTGTATTTGCTCTGTTGGGTTTTTTTTCGTGACAATAATGCGGCCAGAACAATGCTGTGCCAGTATCAGCGACCGATATATTTCTAATAAATCGCAAAGACCTTGTTCGTCCATACTTTGATTATGACTGCCTAATAGCGCAGTGGAGATAAGGTTTACCGCATTGACTGTAGCCGCCTGGTTTATTCGTTGCATAACCGTTAGTGCCACAGAATCAACAATCTCTCTCACCCAAGGAGGTCTGCTGGCATCGTCATAGTTTTCGCTCAGCCACGTTGGATGTTGATAATCCAATATTTTGTTTAAAAATACAGGCTTGCCAAAATTTGTGTGTACTTTACCGTAGTTGCCCCGGATTCTGAGTATTGATTTGATGGAATTGAAGAAAGTTTCTGCCTTTTTATCTTCACCGGATAATTCAGCCTGATATGCTTTACTTTCCAGCAGCTTTTCATAACCTATGTATACAGGTATAAAAGCCACTGGCTTTTTTCGGTATTTTAAAAATCCACGTATACTCATGGCGAGCATGCCCGGCTTTGGCTGCAGCAGACGGCCAGTTCTACTTCGCCCTCCCTCGATAAAGTATTCAATTGGAACGCCTTTGGAGATCAACTCTGCAATATATTCAAACATCATCGTTGAATACAGTTCATTACCTTTAAAACTTCGGCGTATGAAAAAGGCTCCGCCACCACGCAATATAGTGCCGATGACAGGCATATTCAGGTTCTTGCCGGCTGCTATATACGGAATAGCCAAGCCTTGAAAATAAATCACATACGAGAGTAATAGATAATCTATATGACTTCGATGACACGGGACATAAATCAGTCCATGGCTCAATGCGAGTTTCTTAAGTTCTCCCTCATGGCTAATATCTATTCCTGAGTAAAAACGATTCCAAAATGTCGAGAGTCCGCGTTGCATAATTTGAATTGTAATATTGGTGCAATTTGCAAGGATTTCTCTCAAATAACGCCTTGCTTGTAAAGTTGCTTGATATTCACTGCGGTTATCTTCATTCGCGCGTTTGAGAACGGCTTTTTTTACGTCTCTTTTTTGCAGCAGTTTCCGGACTAAGGTTCTACGATGCGAAATATCCGGTCCCAGAGTGGCGATACGAACATCGGTCAATCGACTTGCCAACATAAATTGCAGACGATCAACAATTGCATCATTTGAAGATCGGTTGATTAGGCCGTCTTGATACATTATGGGTTCCGAAAATTTTATGGTAGTGTTTCTTCCATGGAAAAGAATCGTAAAAAATTTTCTGAGGCCACCGGCCAATTGCCATGAGTCCGCAAACAAAACCTGCAACCAGTGTTTTTGGGTCGCAATCGGTCTGCCCCAGAATACGGATACAGGAATAAATTGTATTTCCTGTTCGGGTTGATCGTGGAGAATTTCCACAATTCCTCGCAACATACGAGACCTTTTCGGTAATTTGTTTAGCCAGGCTTTAAATGGTTGCCTTGGAGCAATGGTATAGACACAGTGCCAGGCATCAAGCTGAGGAACCGAAATTCGATTCAACGGAGAAGACAACCCCAGGCGTTCGCATTCCGCCTGTAACACCAATAAATTTGACCAGGCTCTTGCTTCAACCACGTAAATTGCAGGCACATCAGCTCTTATATTCAGTTCTGCCGGATTGGCCGGTAAGATTTCGGTTTTAATCCAGGCATAAAGAATTTTTCTGGCAATAAAATTAATTGATTTTCGAATACTCATCTTTTTTCCTGAATTTTTCTTCTTGTGGGACAGGCATAACTTATCTCTGATACAGATAGGACAGACACATTTCCACAGCCACTAGTATCGGAGCCGCGAAGGCGGGACAGGCATACCTTCACAACTGCGATTAATATGTACTATCTGGATCGGGCCTTGCGCATTGTGGTGTCAAATTCTGATTCAGGCAAATTTCTCCAACAACGGCGACTGGTAGGCATATCCGAGCAAAAAGACATAAAGTTAGTCAAGATTGAAGATCATGGGTCTAAGAGCCTGTCTAAAATTTCTCTGCCTGTTTCGAATTCGCCGTGTTTGGCCGGATTTCTTCCTGATTTTATCCACCATATCTGTAAGCTTTACTAAACTGGGCTCAGGTATCAATGTGCTCCTGACGTTTTAGACGTTGTATAGAATCACTGTGCGCCTCAAATCAGCACATTTTCGCAATGACATAGGATATAGAGGTCTTAGGCAGCCTCTAAGATACAATAGATGCCGTTGTTGATTTATGGAATAAATGCGTGATAGTTAAGCTTTTTATCTTAACTATTGCCACCAAGGTTCAGGTGCATCCTTATGCGGGACAGAATGGCATCGTTCACAGACAAATATCGAAAATGCCACACGATCGTGACATTGACCACAATACCGGCCGCGGAAAATCGCATCCATGGTGATTGGATTCCCCCCTTCCTGCTCAATAAACGGTGCCGGATGACAGTTTGAGCATGCTAACCACTCAGAATGTTGTCGGTGTGGAAAGCGAACCCACGGCATCTCCAACGTATTTTTCATAATAATATCCAAATCACGAATGCGCATTGAACCCTTTCTACTTAGCGCCGCTTGAGGATCGATAACTCCTGATTCGAGTGTTTTGACCCAATCTACTTTTCCGTTTGAATCGACTGGAAAATCTTTTAAAGCTTGCCTTGGGGCTTGCAAGACACTATAGGCAGGCCCGGTTGGATCATAGACTTCTTGCTTGTGTGAGATTTTGGAATTTGTTTTAAATGCTAGTTTCGGAGGAGATTTAGCGGCAATTTCAGATTGAGTATGTGTGGTTGCCGGAGATTTTAATCGTTCCCCTGTAACAGGAGTGCCTGTCCCAAGACTACCTCCTGTCCCAAAACTACCTGCCTCATTCTTATCACTGTCGATCGGTGATTGGGGCTTTGATTCTGTTATTTCTCTCGGATTGGAATCGCGGGCTGTTTGTGTTTTGGGTTCGGGAACAGTTCTCTGTTTTTTACGTTTTGTGAGTCTTTTTGTTGTGGCCTCAGGCTGTTGAGAGGAGTGAACCCGGTCATTCTTAATGATTTCTTCCAGGCTTAAATTTTCTGTATTGTCCTCAATTTTGTAGTGGCGACTGACTGTAACGGGAGCCTGGCTTGTCCGGGGTTGAATTCCCGATGTCGCGGCTGAAGTCGTCTGATTATCCTGGGCAGTGTCTGCGTGGTTGCGCACGGGTTCCACACTGCAGGCGGTGAAAAAGCAGATGAATGCAAGAAAATACGGCCAGCGGGATAAGCCGGTAATCGTCTTGCTCACTGTTCAGTATCCGGTATTCCCAGGTATCCTTCATGTTCACCGAGACTCGCGGGTCGGTATATATCAAGTTTGCTGTAAAACTGATCGATCATATAGATCCGCCCGTCTTCATCGACATCTATTCCGGCCGGGAGCATATATTTTGCCGGGCCCGGTGATTCTGATCTTTGTCCTACAAAGAGCAGTAAATCTCCATCTGAAGAAAAGATCTGGAAATTGCCGAATGCAGCATCGACGACATAGATATTGCCTTCAGGTCCGGCGGCTATCCCTTTAGGCCGGGAAAACTGTCCAAGATGGCGACCCGCAGATCCCCAAGTACCTACAAGGATTCCTTCCTGATCGAGAATTTGAACTCTGAAATTCCCGCCATCCGTAACATAGAGCAATCCCTTTGGCCCGAGCGTCACATCTCTGGGTAGATTAAACTCTCCTCCCTCCGTACCCCGAATACCAATTGAACGAACGTGTGTTCGGCTCTCAACGTCATAGATGGAAATCCGGTGTTTCTCTGAACCGACACCCCCGGTATCCACGACAAACAGTCTTGATCCATCCGGGTTCACCTCCAGTCCGCTGGGCCGGCTCATTTGTTGTTCAAGCTCAATACTGAAACGCCAGTTACCGTCCCGGTCATAGGCCAGAACCTTCTTTGATTGGCCATCGCAGACGAATAAATTCCCGCTTTGATCAACGGCCAATCCTAAAGGCTTATAAAGATCTCCGCCGTCGTCTTTATCACCAATCATAAACGCCTGGCCGTCGATGAAATCCATTGCCATGACGACCCGTTGTACGGTATCACTGACATACACTCGGCCTCGATGAACCACAACATCGAAGGGCTTTGAAAAACGCACTCCTTCTCGGCCGCTAACGCCGGTCAAAATCCTGCGCCAGCGATCACTTTTGGACAGCGGTTTGACCGAACCCGTCCCGAATATGCTACGCTCGAAAAATAACCTCGGTGCATCAGGCGGCTTCGGGAACACGATAGGGCCGGTTTCCACCGGTGCAGGTTTAGTGGCACATGCCACTAGAAACAATACCACCGGGAGGTATACTAAGTTTTTTACCAGGAGCCGGATAAGTGATCCGTATCCAGATTTAATCGCTATCTTAGCCATTGTTGTCTTATTCTAAAGTTATAAGTAACCAATCATCATGATGACTCATCGCTTGCAGTATTTACTCGCAGCCATATCGCTTGTAAGTTGTTTAACATTGAATTACTCGGTTGCAGAAACCGTGGTGCAGGACTTGGATAAAAAGGAAACTTTCGACGGAAGCAGTATTCTCACCGATGGCCGGCGTGTCTATAACTTTCGATGTTACTATTGCCACGGCTATTCCGGGGATGCAAAAACACTCGCTGCTCGATTTATGAACCCGAAACCCCGTGATTTTACTGCAGGGGAAGCTCGCTTGCTGAGCCGGAATCAATTGATCGATTCCGTTCGCCACGGTAGCGCCGGGACTGCAATGAAGCCCTTTCAGAAGGTCTTGTCTGAATACGAACTGAAGGCTGTTGTAGAATATGTTCAGCAGGTATTTATAGATAAAAGAGCACAAGTCCCTGGATATCACACACAGGAAAATGGTTGGCCCCATCACGAGCGTTATCGGGTAGCATTTCCATTTGCTACCGGAGAAATTCCGCTGGACCTCCCGCCGGACTCCTTGACTGCCGATCAACGCAGAGGTCTGCAACTTTATTTGAAAAGTTGTGTCAGTTGCCACGACCGTTCTCGTGTCAATGATGTAGCGGTTTATTGGAAACCGGATGCTTTGTCCTATCCCCGATTGAAATTTGCACCGGGAGACAGTTTGAAACTGCCCGATAAACTGACTGGCGCGACATCTTTTGCAAAACATGATCGCGCACCGATATTGTCCGGTCTGTCGGCGCAGGAAGCTTCCGGCCAGGCACTTTACCAGGATAACTGCGCGTTTTGCCATGCTGCCGACGGCACGGCGAAAAACTGGATAGGAACATTTCTCGAACCACCGCCGAGAAATCTGACCGATCCTGACTTTATGCGGCTGATGGCCTCCCGGCAATTGAAAGAACGCATTCAAAACGGACTGCCCGGTACTTCGATGCCGGCTTGGCGGCATGTATTGAAGGAACGTGAGATAGACGCCATTGTTGCCTATATTCACCGGGCTTTTTATCCCTTGTCCGATGATGTCGTTTCAGACTGATCACCGAGTATAAACGTCCTGAAAACATACTCTGTTAAATCAGCGATTTCCTGCGCGGTCAACACTTTTTCCCAGGCAGGCATATCGGTCCCCCGGCTGCCGAGGGCGATCGCACTGTAAAGCCGGGCACGGTTTAATCCGTGACGTGCCGCCGGGTGGCGGAAATTGCGCGGTTTGGGGAAAATAAAATAGGCGCGAGGCCCTTTACCGTCACCTTCAAGTCCATGACAGGCGACGCAATTTTGCTGATAAAATGCCTGTCCTCGTATTGGGTCGCCTTTTAGTCCCGACGGAAAGGCGGCGTGAATTTCCGAATGATGAGACAGATCGGCCGAGTGCTTGCTTTCTTCAGGGCTACTGCCCGCTTCCATAAATGCACTGCGTATGTAATCAACAACGCTTGCCAGATCGGCGTCCGTGAGCTGGGTAGCAAATCCAGGCATTGCCGTGTCGGCTTTACCGTATTTTACGACTTCGAGCATATGATCCTCGGTTAAATGATCGGCCGTGCCTGGCAGCGTGAAATTGCGAGGAGGAGGTTTTAAGTTGCTCAACGTCCAACGGGCTCCTTTTCCGTCGTCACCGTGGCACACAGAGCAGTTTTCGGCATAAAGCCTGCGGCCCCTTGTACTGTGTTCGCTTACAATCGGGCGCATCATTGTCAACAGAATATAATCAACAATACTGGCGATTTGTTCCTCGCTTAACTGATTTTTCCAGGCGGTCATTGCAGTTCCGGGCCTACCCTCCGTAACCGATAGAATCATGCGTTCCCTTGATAACTCCATAGCGGATTGCGGTGAGGTAAAATTTCGTGGGGGCGGGATCATACTCCCCTGAGCGCGGCTGCGACCATCTCCCTGATCACCATGGCAGACAGAACAGTATTTAGAATACAACTCTGGAGAAGAGTCTTCGGTAAATCCACAAAGTGGCGCAATTCCCACAAGAAGAAGCAATAAAACACTTGACTTTTTTTTCACTGACTGGATCCGGTTTTTCCACAGGATTCGATTAAGTACAGGTATAGAGATCAGCTGCACAGTGATGCTGCACTTATAACTGAATACAAGCAAAAAATACTCCAGCGAAATCTGCAATTCTCAGCGATAAAAAAGATGTTTTTTTGTGATAAATATCAATGAATTTTTTGATTTAGGGGTTAACGAACATCTTAAGGGTTCAAAACTGAGAATACATTCTCGGAAACGAGAACGGATTAATACCCGCTTTCACGGCGATGGATACACACTTTTATCGAGTATCTCTTTGATTTAATTACGTTATTGCGGCTTGGCTTATTTGTTGCTCATTAGGATAGTAAGCCCGGGGACGCAAATGATAAGGGCCGACTACTTATTTCAAGGGGAAACGCTGATGTCTACACGGTTGAAATCGATACTGATTATTACAGCTACGGCTCTACTGCTCGGCTCTAACTACGCCGGCGCCGGTATTAGGGGAAGCAAACACGACTTGTCCGCCAGTGGAACGGGTCAAACGCAATCGGGTGCAACAACAGAAGTCTGTGTATTCTGTCATACCCCTCACGGGTCGAACACGGGGGTGACTGCACCGCTTTGGAACAAAACCAATCCCACGGCCACATACACTCGCTATTCGGATCTGGGAACTGCCACACTGGATGGCAGTGAGACTACAGTTGGTTCTGTTTCCTTAGCGTGCCTGTCCTGCCATGACGGTACCCAGGCGATGGATACGGTGATCAATGCACCCGGCTCCGGGGGTTATAACGCCGGTGGCGCTTCTTTGGGAGGCGGGGGACCTATGACAGGCGCTCCGATTCCGATGCTAGGTACAGATTTGCGGGATGATCATCCGATCAGTATCGCCTATGCCGGTGGCGGTTGCGCTGCAGGCAACGATCCGTGCAATCCCGTAGGCGGAGATACCGGGGATGAAGATTTCAGCGATGCGCAGCATGCGCAAATCAATGGCCAGAATCAATGGTGGGTGGATGTCGCCAGCTATGATTCAACCGGCGATGCGACTCGAGACGGGACAGGCACTGCGGATGTCCGGGAAAAAACCGATATGATTCTTTACACCCGCGACTTTGGTGGAGACGGGCCATCGGTCGAGTGCGGCAGCTGCCATGATCCGCATGAAGACTCAGCGCGGCCGGTAAGCTTCTTGCGCATTGCAAACACGAACAGCGATGTTTGTCTTGCCTGCCATATTAAATAATCATCTGCGTGCTTTTAACTGTACGCATGCTCAGCGCTTGAACTGAAAATCCGCCGGTTGCCAAAACCGGCGGATTTGTGCGCTTACCGGCGGGAGATTAATTTATGCGCGGTCTGGGTATCTATTCAAACACTTGGCCCATCAGCCTTTCCTTATTCGTGCTGATAATCATACCGTTTATCGGTTTGATTCCCTCTCCGGTAGCCGGTTCGGAAAACACGGCTGATTCGGTACATGTGTTTGCCACTGTCAACGGTGAAATCATCGAGCACTCGGCTTATCGCAACGCTGTACGGGCTGGTGCAAGGCAACGCTTTTATCACGGCAAACCACCGGAAGCTGAAATTTTAGCTTATCAACAGGAAATCAGCGACATGCTGGTGGATCAGATGTTAATGCATCAGGAGGCCGTCAGGCGTGGAATCAATCCTGATTCACGCAATGTTGAAGTCGAATTAGGCAGACTGATACAGCAGTATGTGGATGTGCCCGGGCGGGTAAATGAAAAGCAACAGTTAGTCCCATTGCTACGCCAATCGCTGGAACGGCGAGACCGTGTCAGGCAGTTGGAAGAAAGCCTGCGAAATTCAATCGCCGAGCCTTCAGAAGAAACATTAATTGCGTACTACAAAGCTCACCCGAAAACATTTACTTCCCCCTCCCAGGAACGGGTATCCATTATATTATTGAAGCTCCCACCCTGGGCCAGCGGCGTTGAATGGGAGGGTAAACGCGAACAGGCAGAAAATATTTACGATGAGCTAAATCAAGGTCTTTCATTTGATGAGGCGGCAAGGCGCTATTCTGATGATCCGACCGCCGCGTCCGGTGGCGATATGGGATATCTACACACCGGGATGCTCGGTGATGCAGCGGAAGACGCTATCGCAAAACTGAACGTCGGAGAGGTTTCACAGGCAGTCGTCTTGCTGGAAGGAGTTGCATTATTTTTATTACGAGATCGGATCGAGTCAAAACTGAATGCATTTGAAAAAGTACACGAACGAGCGCGCCGGTTATGGATTCGGGAACAAAAAGATCTGATTGTCAAACAGACCAAACAGCGCTTGCGGAACAGTGCGGAAATCCATTATTCCGATTCTACCGAGTCTGCAACATGGCCGCGGCGTGATGGCTGATCAAGTTGTGTGGTTTCGCGACCGGATTCCCCGGAGGGTGAATACCGGTTTTGGGTAATGAACAAAGGCACGCTATTGATGTTGACCACGGGTACATTATGCGCAGCAGAGGCAGTTGCCCTGGATTTAGGCTTGCCGCCTGTCCAGTGGTCGGGCAGGCTTGGGGCTCAGTACCGGCATTTTGTACCCGAGCTGGGTGAAGAAACCGTGCAGCGGTCTTACACTGGTGAGCTTTCAGCCGCAAGCTATATCTGGCAACCGTGGTTCGGAAATTGGAAGACCCGTCTTGCGGCCACGACAATTCGCAAGGATAATAATACAAGTTCGGAGAGTCTTGTGCTTTCCGGTGAAGGCAACGTTAATTTATTCCATTTAAGCCGATTTCCGTTTGAAGCTTATTTTGATGTACGCGACAGCCGGGTTGATATTCTTGATTCTCTGGATCCTGGAAGAGAGGAACGGTTTGTCCGCTTCGGGATACGCCAGTCATATACGCCCTTGTCCGGTAACGCCCGGGCAGACGTTAATCTGTTTCGCGACGAACGGACTGATTTTGTGTCCGGTGAAAAAGAAACCGCCAATCATCTGATCGCCAATGCTTTTACTCAACAAGGCCTGCATTATCTCAATGCCAATGTGCAACTTAACGATATCTCCAGAAACCTTAATTCCTTCGAGCAATTTGATTATCAAACTAATTTTCTGCATACCTACACACCAAATACGCATTTTACCCTGACCAATACAGCTTCGTACGGAGAAACCGACGTTGACAGCGAAACGGAAGATACTCGTATTTCTCGTGCCCGAATCGGATCGAATTTTTTGTGGCGTAACGAGTCCGAAAAAGTTCCGCTAAGATTGCGTGGCGATCTGAGTCATGAGTCAGAAAACCTTGAATCCAGGCTGAGCGATGACGGTAATATCGAAGAAACTCGCGGTTCGCTGGGTTTGTTTTACCTTCCCACCCGGCAATGGCGTTTCGGGCTTGAGGGCGGAGGCCGCCGATTGGCAGGCGATGCGGACGAAGTTCGCACTTATCAAGCTGCAACTGCCGATTATCATTCGCTTATTTATCCGTGGGGCAAGTTCGAATACAATTACAACACCGGTGCCGGAGTGCGCCATGAACAAAGTACTATCTCTGAAAACGAAAAAATTCTGAACGCCAGATTTTCGCATAATTTAAATCGAAGCTGGGTGTATCGGTTTAGGGTTCCGGTGGCGAACTCCTTGAGTCTGGGGCAGGATTTTTTACACGATAATTCCAGTCTTCACGGTGAATTGAATACCCTGGTTCACCGTTTGTCCTACAGCATCAGTGCCGCGACTGAAAAACACACATCGAATCTGCATTTTGTCGCCTATGATTCGAGAACCCGGGGACGAACCCGATTGGACACACAAAGTTTGAGCCTGATCGGTGTGCACAATTATCGCATGACGAGGCATTCCGATTTCAGTCTGAACTACAACATCAGTATTTCACGGCAGCAGGGAAGCAGCGACCCTGCGGAGGATGAAGACGTGTCATTTTCCCCGTTTGAGGATAATTCGGAGGAACCGATCGAATCCAGCAGCGTAGAGGCAATATACCGTCACAATAGGCTTTTCCGCGTACGCAATCTGCGTTTTCTCAGCCGCTTGCGCGCGTCTACCGATTCGGTAACGCCGAATGGTTTCTCAACATCCCAGGAAAGTGACGTACTTTGGGAAAACCGTTTGAGCTACGTCATTGGCAA
Organism: Granulosicoccaceae bacterium; assembly: GCA_965222695.1. Lineage (GTDB taxonomy): Bacteria > Pseudomonadota > Gammaproteobacteria > Granulosicoccales > Granulosicoccaceae > UBA7957. Next base: position 1,205,188 of record OZ244967.1, read on the forward strand.
ACTGGATATGGAGTTCAGAACACTAAGCGTAGATCGTCCTGCTGTTGAGCGGGGAGGTTCTCACACCTTTATCTTTACGATAAACCGGCTGTTTTAGCTTTGCGCGCACTTGCACTTGCAGGAGGTATTTTATGCGCTTTTACATACTGATGCTGATTTGCGGCATGTTTCTGTTGTTGCAGGGAATTATGCCAGGAAATGTCGCAAAAGCGGAATATGGAGATGTGGTTATCAATAACTATTCCGACGATGCCGGTATGCGGCCTGTCGTATTCCCTCATTGGTTTCATCGCATTCGATTTCGATGCAAAGTTTGCCATGCAGATCTGGGCTTCAAATTCAAAGCGGGCGGAAATGATATCACCATGCTGAAAATAATCGATGGGGAGTACTGTGGATCCTGCCACAATGGAGATATCGCCTGGTCCGTAGAAAACTGCAATATGTGTCACTCAGGCAAACCCGGAACGGAAACTCAGGTGCATGAGAGTACTCTGCAGAAACTGCTGGCACCGTCAGCGGTAAAATAGGGGAATCCTAATGAAAAACGTTGTTTCTTTAATGTCTGCATCTTTATTGGTGTTGATCATAGGATTTCCGGCCTACGGTCAACAGAACATGGAAAATAGCAAAACTAACAACCCGGGAAGTTCTCAGTCGGTAACTGCCGCTGGCACCGATGTGTCGACGACATCGCAGAAAGGGGATTCAGCCACAACAGCTCAAAATGTGCAAACGAAACCCGTCAGTAACGCTCAGGACAAACAAGCAACCAATAACAAGGCTGCAAGCAGTGCAAAGAAGAAGCCCAGGGCCAACACCGGAGTTAACCGTTTTAATCGCTTGCTCAAGCCCCCCTCACAACGAAATCTACCGCCCGCGAAAGACGGTATTCATGATCCGGTGAATGATGGTACTTTGGCACTTCAACCGCCCAAGGACGCTTTCGATGCGCTGCCAAAAGCCAATTCGGGAAATCGGGTGGATTGGGTATCAGCCCTGGAGGACGGTGCGATCAATCCCCGCTTCGATCGTATTGATCCGGTAAAACAGGCGATCACTCTCGATCTGAATATTGTCCGGGAAGTCAAGGGCAGTATGCCGGACGTTGTATATCCCCATAAAGAGCATACCGAATGGCTGGATTGCTCAAATTGCCATCCCGCGATATTCGTTCCGAAAAAAGGTGCAAACAATATCAGCATGGCATCCATTCTCCTGGGGCAGCAATGCGGAGTTTGCCACGGTAAAGTAGCGTTCCCGGTATCGGAATGCAGAAAATGCCATTCGAAAAACAAACCTGTCACTGCAGAGCGAAAATAAATGCGTGTTCGAGCCTTATTTTTATTAACCATCTTTATACTGGGTACTCACGCGGGTAAGGCGGAAACCCAGGAAAATTCACCCAATGCTGAATTGCTTAAACGAAAACTGAAACTCGGCGCAGTTTTGTTGGAAAGGCTGAAGGAAGGCGATACGGCAAAGCTGAACGCGGAACTTGCGGATCTGGAGTCATTGCTTGAACAGGGAGAGCTGAAACAGGTTAGCCAGAATATCGATGGCTTAGTCGCCCGGATCAGCGACAAATACAGGGCGAGAAGCGGGCGACAGCAAGAGCGTGTACAGATGGACAGGGTGCGTTACCTGGCGCGCAAGTCGGAGCTGGATCTCTTTAAAGAAGGGTTTGATGCCGAACTGGCAGAACAAAACGCGGATATGGAGCCATTGCTTAACCGGTTCAGTTTTGACACACGTGTCAAACGCGCTGAAGAGCTGGCCGAAAGCGGGCAGTATTCCGCCGCTTACCTGGTACTTGAAGGAGCATACAATCAGTTGCTCTATGCCATCAAAGGGCTGCGAGACAATCAAACGGTGGAATACAAGTTGGTTTTTAACAGCCCTCAGGAAGAGTATGAATATGAACAGCGGCGATATAACAGTCAGCGACTGTTGCTCGCCATGACAATGCAAGAGCGAGAATTAAACAGCGATACACGGGAACGGCTGCGCAGTGGAATGGAGAAAGCCGCGTCCATGCACGCAAAGGCCGATGCCTTGGCTGCAGAGAATCTATTTCACGAGGCGATAAAACAGGAAGAAGAGGCTATCGACGCCCTGGGTTCACTATTGCAACTTGTCGGTTATTTTTTTTAATAAGGAGGATTGTTCGATGCAATTCCGAATTATCATCATGGTGATAAGTATATTGGCGGGTTTTGCACTATCTATGGCGCCGGTTCGGGCCGAAGAAGTGAAAGAGCCAGGTTTTTCCGATGATAAAGCCGCGGTTAAAAGCCGTATGGACAATGTGCGAAATCTGGTTAACACCTCCTCGGGTGCAAAGAGGGTACAGCAAGGCAGTGAAGAGGCAAAATCTTTGCGTAAACAGGCCACCGAACACCTTGCTCGAGCGGAAACACTTTTTGAAAAAGGCGATATGGAGACTGCCAACAGTGCACTGCACGACGCCACCATCGCTATGTTTCAGGCCATACGTAGCGTTGGGTCCGGAAAGGCGGGAAGAGATAAGTTGATGCAGGACTATCGCAATAAGCGCTCCAGTCTCGATGCGCTGTTAGAGGCTCTAAAACGTGTAGCGGAGGAAAAGAATATAGACCCTGAAGGGGTTTCCAAAATTACAGCCCAGGCCCTTGAGGCCGATAGCCTGGCGGACACGGGTAATCTACAACAAGCCCGCGTACTATTGGATAAATCCTATGATTCGGTGAAGCTGGAAGTCGAAAAACTGCGGTCGGGTGACACGCTTGTCCGCTCATTGGAATTTGCCAGCAAAGAAGAAGAATACGCTTACGAATTGGATCGCAATGATACACACCAGATGCTGGTAAAGTTACTGCTGGAAGACAAGCAACTCGATTCTCAGGGGCAGGGGCAGGTCGATGCATTTCTGGCCGAAGCGAAACAGCTAAGAGGCAGGGCGGAGCAACAGTCGGCGGAAGGCGGATATGAAAAAGGCATAGAGTTACTCGAAGAATCGACCAAACAAATTGTTCGGGCTATAAGGCGGGCCGGCGTTTATATTCCGGGTTAGGGGCGGGATGATGGGTCACGCAGGCTTCCAACAAATATTATCGACTGCCTCGTTGGTTGGAACCTTTTTCGTGCTGGCATCACGGCCGGTTTTCGCCGAGGGTTGGAAACCACTCACCGGTGATGGTGTCCATGATAGCTCTAATCCCGCCCTTTTTTTACTTCAGGATCCTGCCGATGCCCTATCCAGCCTGCCGCCGGATGCGGCGGGTAACAGAGTAAGATGGGTAAAGGCACTGGAAGATGGATACATCAATCCACGTACCAATATACAACCGGATACAGAAATAGAAGTATTGGATCTGGATATCATCATGCCGCGGACCGGTTCGGCAAAATATGTTCTTTTTCCTCATAAAGCGCACACGGAATGGCTGGACTGTTCCAATTGCCATGAATCGATTTTCATATCCGAAGCGGGAGCGACGCCTGTAACCATGCTGCAGATACTGTCGGGAGAATACTGTGGCAGATGCCACGGCGCTGTTGCTTTTCCCCTTACAGAATGTGACCGCTGTCACAGTGTCAATTCCCGTACCGTGTCCGGAGCGGTAGAGAGGAAATGAGGCGATATGGGACCATTATACCGGAATCTGCTCGGTGGAATATTGGCAAGCGTAATGGTGTTTACAGATGCAGGCGCTGAATATGGCGACGTCGTATTAAACCGCTATGCGGAAAAAGGCGGAATGCGTCCGGTCGTCTTTCCGCACTGGTTCCATCGGATACGATTCAGATGCAAGGTTTGTCACAATGAACTCGGGTTTGAAATGAGGGCCGGCGCCAACCATGTCACCATGTCGGACATAATCGAGGGCAGATTCTGCGGCATGTGCCATAACGGTCAAATTGCCTGGACGGTTGAAAACTGCGACTTGTGTCACAGTGGCCGTCCGGGGCTGAAGAGCGGAATATTCGGAAGTCATCAAACGGGAGGACCGGGCAGGTGGTAGAACACGGAATCGTGGTGAAGATCGTACCGATTGCGGTTTTAATGCTCATGCTTAATGCGTGTGCCGAACTGCCGAAAAAATTTCACTATAATACAACTCAGGAGGACGCTGAGCGTGCCGTTATCGTGTGGCCGGAAGCGGGGGATGTACCGCGCTTTGCCTATATCGGCGAATTGCTTGGCGAACCAAACTTTCGGACTGATTCATCTCATTCCTATGGTCTCGGGCAGCGCGCGCTGGCCTGGATAAGCGGGTTGGAATTGGGCAGTTCGGAGAAACCGGTTTTGCTGCAACGGCCGCAGGGAGGAACGGCGGATGCGTCAGGGCGAATCTATGTCAGCGATGTCAGTCGTCAGGCAGTATTTGTGTTTGACACTGATTCGGGCGAGCTGTTGCTCTGGGAATGGGCGGATGATTCGCGCCGCTTCCGCTCGCCGGTAGGTGTGGCGGTGCGCGGCGACGGGGAAGTGCTGGTCGCGGACGCGGAACTCGGACGCGTTGTTCGTCTGTCCGCCGAAGGCCAGCCCCTGGGCGCTTTGGGCAGCGCAGAGCTTAAACGGCCAACCGGCCTTGCGGTGGATTCGCGGGACGGCAATATCTATGTCGCCGACACACAGGATAATGCTATTAAAGTATTCGACGGTCAGGGCCGCCTGCAAAGGGAGTTCGGTTCGGGGGGCAACGAAGACGCGCAACTTAATTCTCCTACTTATCTGACGGTTTCCGGTGGCAAGGTCTATGTTACTGACACTTTAAATGCAAGAGTGCAGATTTATAATACCCAGGGACATCTGCTACAAACCATCGGCGAACGTGGTTTATATATCGGAAATCTCACTCGTCCCAAGGGGGTGGCGGTCAGTGACGACGGTTTGATTTATATCGTTGAGTCCTACTATGACCATCTTTTGATTTACGATGACCAGGGACGGTTTCTTTTACCTTTAGGAGGGGCCGGCGCGGCACCGGGGCAATTTTCCTTACCGGCCGGGGTATGGATTGACCGGAAGGGACGTGTTTATGTTTCCGATATGCTGAATGGAAGAGTGTCCGTATTTCAGTTTTTGGGAGCGGATACATGAGGCCTTTACTTGCGCTTATTGCGGCCGTGACTTTGATTCCGTTCAATATCGGTGCGGAGCGAATTTCCGATATCAGGAACACGAAACACAATTTCTCGATCGGCGGGCCGGGAGATGTTACTGCAAGCAGTGAGTCCCAGGTATGTGTTTTCTGCCATACGCCCCACGGTGCGACCGATGCCCCGGCAGCGCCGCTGTGGAACAAAGCTTTATCAGGCGCAACTTATACGCCCTATACCTCAAGTTCGATCGATGCGCAAAATATCAGTGCCGAACCGGGAGGAAGCTCCAAACTGTGCTTATCATGCCACGATGGAACCTTGGCAATAGGAGCGGTCAATGTGGCAAACGGGCAGCAGAATGTCAGTATCAGCCTGAGCGGCACCGCGACCGGAGGCACTATGCCCGAAGGAGAAGGTGCGAGTACGGGGTTTACTCCCCGCCTGGGTACGGACTTAGCGAACGATCACCCGATCTCCCTGACCTACGACAGTTCGCTGGCACAGGCGGACGGGGAGCTGCTAGATCCGGCGTCGGCACCCCATATTCAAACCCGGACGCCAGGCATTAAGCCGCTTGTTCCGCTTGAGGGAGGGAAAGTGGAATGTATCAGTTGCCACGATCCGCATATTCGCGATACGGATATCGCTAAGGATATTAAATTCTTACGCCTGAACCGATTTCAGGAAGGCATTCCAGGCGGTTCATTTTCACAGAGTGCGGATATCGTCTGCCTGGCCTGTCATGACAAACTGGGCCAAACCTGGGCGACCTCCGCCCATGCAAATCCGACGGCAGCGGACGAAACTTATAAGTCAGGTCCGGCGCTTTTACGAGAGTTTCCCGGTGGCACCGCAGTTTGGGAAGCCTCGTGTCTGAATTGCCACGATACGCACACAGTGCAGGGCTCACGCCGGCTTTTACGCGAGGGTACAGACGCGGTCGGCGGCCCGACTCAGCCACGAAGCGGAGGAGATCCCGCCATAGAAAGCACCTGTTATCAATGCCACACGAACAATGCCGCATCCGTTTTAAATGCCTCGGCCCAGGTGCCGAATATCGAAGACGATTTTTCTTTGGCAAGGCATATGCCGATCAGTAGTTTTGATCAGCAGGCGGGCATGGAAATTCATGATATCAGTGACGCGAACTTTACCGAATCAACTACCTTACTGGGAAAAGGTGCATTGAATAATCGTCATGCGGAATGTACGGATTGCCACAATCCGCACCGGGTGCAGAAGAACCGTGTTTTCAATAATTCCGGTTCCAGCGCGGCGGGCACGCACGATCACTCTTCGTCTCATTCGAATATAGCCTCGGGCGTATTGCGCGGCTCGAGCGGCGTAGAGCCCCAATACGGATCAGCGAGTTTTCAAAATCTTCCACTGGGTTACACTTTGAAACAAGGCGACGGAGGCAATGGTGGCGGCACTCAGGTCAGCAGTTCCTGGGTTACCCGCGAGTACCAGATTTGTCTTAAATGCCATTCTGACTATGCTTACAACGACAACAATGTGTATCCGACAGGGAACCGGCCAAACCTGGGCGATTCCGGTGGCACGACACCTGCGGGTACCAACGGACTGACCCAATACACGAATCAGGCCAAGGAATTCCAGTCGCCTGTTTCACATCAGGGGATGAGTTCCCCCGGCGACAGCGGTGCCGACTCGGCTTACACGACGAATAACCAGCGATCCTGGCATCCGGTTATGCGCTCCACCGGCAGAGACGGGTTACTGCGTAATCAGGGTGACTCGGACATATCGGGCAATTGGGTGGCACCCTTTGACGGTTCCGTCGGGAGCCAGACTATGTATTGTTCGGACTGCCACGGTTCCGGGACTGCATCGGGCACCGTTGTGCCCGATGGAGGAGAAGACGGAAAGCCCTGGGGACCCCATGGATCAAACCATGATTTTCTACTCAAAGGGGAGTGGTCGGCCAACACGGGTACAGGTCGACCGCAGGATTTGTGCTTTAAGTGTCACGATTACGATGTCTATGCCGGTGGAAATCGAAGTGTCGACAGCGGATTCGGTCGGGGAGACAATCTGCATGGCATTCATTACGAAAAAATAGACGGCAATCGGATTAAATGCAGCTGGTGCCATGTTGCGGTTCCGCACGGATGGAAAAACAAAGGTCTGTTGGTCAATCTCAACGATGTAGGTCCGGAAGCAGGTCTGGCTCCCGGCACCGAGGTGCCGATTTCGTCAAACGGGCAGGTTTATAACCAACAACCCTATTATCTGAACGCTAAACTCAAGGTGATCACCTTTGCCGAATCGGGGGATTGGCGGGATGACAATTGTGGATCAGCCAGTAGCAATCCGGATGTCGGCAAGGACTGGATGGGGGCGGTATGTCAAAATCCTCCCTAAGCCACCCGAATTCTGGGGTACAAGATTGGAAGTTTAAAAGTGGTGCGGTGAAAATTGTCGGAAAAGTCGCTTCGTTGCGACTGACCATGTTCGGTTTTACACTACTCGGGCTTGCAATGGTGATTTCGCTCAATCAGCATTCCGCCGCCAGCGCCCTGACAATCGGATCGCTCACCTTGCTATCGATCAATCTCGCCGCTTCGCTGACCACTAATCCGGCATTCCGCCTACGTCCGTCACTATTTGGATTTCATTTAGGATTGCTGTTCCTGATTGTATCATTGCTTGCAGGACACTTAACAAGATTTCGCGGCCACTTGGAAATCAGCGAAGGGCAGCAATTCGATCCGAAAATGATCAAGGAGGACCGTGCGGCTTATTTCCCCCCGCCTTTACCGACGAGGGGAATATTTAAGCAGGGAGCGGTCAAGGTTAAATACGCAGCATCTCTGGTGCGGCGTGAAACCACAAGCCAAGTGAATCTTGCCGACGGTACAAGCACGGTTGCCGGCGATGCCTTGCCATTGGTGATTGATCAGTTTCGTTTTTATGTGACGCATAATAAAGGATTCGCCGCTCAGATCCTATGGATCGATAAAGAGCCTAAAACGACACGAACCGGGAATATTCATTTTCCGTCTTTTCCAAGGCTGGCATCGGAACAAACCGCACAATGGCAGGCGCCGGACGGCAGTGAACTTTCGCTGCAACTCACTCCGCGTTCCTATCCACAGGATCAGGCCTGGCTCCTGGATAGCCGTTGGGCTGGAGAATCCTTAACCGTTAAACTGCACCGCTCAAATGAGTATATTTTGCAACCTGGGCAATCGATCGAACTGGATGGCGGAACTTTGCAATTCAGGGGTTTTACCTTTTGGCTCGGTTATAGAATATATTATGACCCGAGTTTATTTTGGGTTTTTGCCAGCGCATTAACCGCCCTTGTGTTTCTTGCCCATTCTATCTGGTCGAAACAGCGCTATATTCCTGTCAGGGCGAAACCGACAACTTCGCTGCACCGGGAGATTCTCGAATGACGCTGTTTCAAGTCTTTCTCTACGGCGCGGCGCTTTGCTATTTGCTGAGCGGCTATCTTGTGGTGTGTGAAATCGTCTACCGAAAGCTCCACGGGCCGGCCATTGCCGCCTCTGTTTTGAGCGGTGCAGGGTGTATCGCCGCTGCTATCGCTCTGCGTTGGTCGCACTCCGGACAGGGGCCGTTTCTGACGTTGTATGAGATCCTTATCAGCAGCCTGTTCAGCCTCGGACTGATTTACGGTTTTGTCTATTGGCGGTCCGTGCAAATACGGGCCAGTGCGCCGTTTGCACTGGCCGTAATTCTGTTGTTGCTGTTTTGGACGGCTAACACCAACCCCGGAACCTTACTGCTACCTCCGACTTATGAAACGCCATGGTTGTGGGTCCATGTGGTCAGCGGAAAGCTGTTTCTGGGATTCTGCCTGGTGGCTGCCAGCTCCGCCTTGTTATTGCTCTTGCCCGCAAAATGGCTTCGTCCTCTGACGGATTTACGGCCGGTTCACCATCACGAGCTGGAATCTCTTATCTGGAGATGGTTTTCTTTGGCGTTCGTCTTTCACTGCATGATGCTGATCAGCGGTGCGGTGTGGGCACAGGATGCCTGGGGACGTTTTTGGGACTGGGATCCGCTGGAGACCTGGGCTTTCGCCACTTGGTTAGTCATGGCGGCAGGTTTGCATGTGCGTTCAGCGTTTCGAGTCAGCCGGAAAACCGCATCGGTTTTTGTTGTCGGCGCATTCTTAATGGCATTTCTCACTTTTTTCGGCGTGCCGTTTATCAGTACGGCGCCACACCAGGGGGCGGTATGAACCGCCGTAAGGATCAACGCGTCTTGGTATTGATCACGGTTCTTATGAGTGCGGTATCACTTGGCTATATATTGCAGCGTGTTTCTTTGAAACCACATAGCGCTAAGAGTAGCGAAGTCATGACTTTAAAAAATAGCGGCCGGACGGTGATCGAGGAGCAGTTTTACCGCTCCAGCCGTTTATTGCAAGCCAAGCACTACGACCTCGCTCTGGACGAATTGAAACGGTTGATGAAGTCCGCGCCCCGTATGCCGGAAGCCTATGTAAATACGGGCTACGCACTGATCGGACTCAGGCAGTTCGATCAGGCTGTAGGCTACTTTCAATCCGCTTTAAGGTTGAACCGCCAGCAGATAAATGCCTACTATGGACTCGCTCTTGGGTATGAGGGGCTTGAAGATCTGGAGTCGGCGCTGGGTGCAATGAAAACCTATGTCCACTTAGCGGGAAAGGACGATGCCTACAGCGTAAAAGCATGGTCGGCTATCTGGGAATGGCAAAACGCAAAAAATGCCGAATCGGAGGCGACTCCATGAGTAAGCGGTTTTTTTCATTTACCCTGTTTAGCCTATTCGGTTTGATTCTGGTTTTGGCGATGATATCGGATGTATTCGAAAAGGTCAGCCGCAAGCCGCTGGAAAGTCATTTTCATCAGCATAATATATTGATTGCCAAAGTGTTGCGCAACAGCTTAATGCAAAGCGATCTGCGGAATTTGTTGTCCGACGATAACGGGTATTTACTTGCAAAGAGCCGTCTTTCCCCGCTGGATACGGTTCTGCAGCAGTATTTGCAGGATATTCCGGTCGTTAAAATCAAAGTATTCAACCGCCGGGGGTTGACTGTATATTCATCCACAAAAAGCGATATAGGATCGGATGCCAAATATAACCAGGGAGTAACGGCCGCTCTCAGGGGAGAAAGCATTGGTTCCATGGTGCACAGGGATCGATTTAACAGCTTTGACGGCGTTATAGAAGATCGTGATTTATACCAGCAATATATACCCATAGTGTTAAAACCCGAGGGGGAAGCGGAGGGTGTATTTGAAATATATTCCGATGTGACTTCATTAGTCGGTGATATCAATAGTACTCAAAAAACGTTTGTCTATGGGTTGATTGCAGTATTGGGGACATTCTTCTTAATACAGGTATGGCTTTACTATCTGACCGATTGGGCTCTGATCAGTGAAAAGGCTCAGACCGATAAATACTTAAAGGAACTGGAAAAAAATACCCAGGACCTGGAAAAGCGGGTGAAATCGCGTACCAGGGAGCTGGAATCTTCCCGCTTTTTTTTGCAGTCGGTTATTGACGGTATTGCAAGCCCTTTATTCGTCATCAAACCGGATTTACGTGTTTCCCTGATGAACAAAGCCGCAAGAGAACTGATTCCTGCCAATGCTCCGGAATCCGAATACACGCACTGTTATCAAATCTCGCACCGGAGAGACACGCCTTGCGATGGGATTGATCATCCGTGCTCTTTCAACGAAGTGATGACCAGGCAAAACCGAGTAGTACTGCAACACAATCACTACGATGCCGATAACAGGAAAATTATCGTGGATGTCATATCGACACCTTTGTACGATCGGGACGGTGAATTATCGGGGATCATCGAAGTCGAGCATGATGTTACGGAACTGGTCACCGCACGGCAAGAATTAGCGCAGAGCGAAGAGCGGTTACAGTCCATTGTCGATCACGTCCCGGATGCCATACTGACTCTCGATCCGAACGGAAAAATCGAATCGGTAAATAAAGCGGCCACAAGAATGTTCAATTTACCGGCCGATCATCTGCTTGGCCATAGGTTGCAGAATCTAATTTTCGAAAGCAAAGAGATTTCGTTGATGAATGCAGACGCCGGTGTGCGGGAAGCAAAAGCCCTGAACGGCTCCAAGGGCAAGTTTCCGGTTGATCTGTGGGTTGGCGGCTTGCAATATGGATCACATGGACGATATGTCGCCGTTGTAAGAGACATTCGGGAGCGAAAGTTTGCGGAAAGACAGCTCGAACTGACCCGCCAACAGTACTATCATCAGGAAAAAATGGCGGCTATAGGGCAATTGGCGGCCGGAATTCTGCACGAAGTCGGAAATCCCATAGCGGCGATTGCCGGCGCGGCGCAGGATATGCGTCTGGCGGAAAACTCTCTGATCGGAAGCGAGGGAGGCAGCGGACTCGATAAAGCCGTAGACCGTAATTTGATCATGATTGAGGAGCACACGGAACGGCTCGCCAAAATCACCAGAGATATTGCGAGTTTTGCTTCCCCGAAAACACGAGAAAAGGAGCTGGTTGACATCAATAATCTGATTCGCAGCACCACCCGGCTGCTGGGATATGATCACCGCTTTCGCGGGGTTAGCGTCAACCAGATACTCGATCCGAGATTGCCCGCCGTGGAAGCGGTGCCGGATCAGATAACTCAGATTCTGATGAATCTGATCATCAACGCCATAGACGCAACTCAGGCGAAGAAAACCGGCAATTCACAGGTCAATGTAATTTCACGGCTTTGCGATAATGGCATCGAAATTGAGGTTTGGGACAATGGCGTGGGCATGAGTGAAGATGTATTGGAACATGCATTCGAACCGTTTTATACAACCAAGGAACCGGGTAGCGGTACCGGATTGGGCTTGTCACTCTGTGAATCGATAGTCACTGCCCATGGCGGAAAAATGTGGGTATCTAGCCGACAGGGGGATTCTACCTCCATATTTGTCTTTTTGCCCAGCAATTTTAGCGATAACGAATAGTTTAGCGAGGACCATCGCCTATGAAGCAGCTTCATGTACTGATTGTCGACGATGAACCGGCTATCCGCCAGATCCTTGCCTCACAGCTGAGCCGGGCAGGGCATTTTGTCAATGCGGTCGGAACCGGGGTTCAGGCCATAGAGTTGCTGAATCGCGGCGATTACGATGTCTGTATCTGTGATTTACGCCTGCCCGATATCGACGGTTTGGAAGTGATTCGCCGCTGTAAGCAAAAGGAAATGGACATAGCCTTTCTGGTGATCACGGCTTTTGCCTCGGTAAATACGGCGATCGAGGCAATGAAACTGGGTGCGTATGATTATTTAATGAAGCCGGTGCAACCGGACGATGTTTTGTTTCGATTGCAACACGTAGCCGATGTTACCCGATTGAGGCAGGAAAACCAGTATTTACGGGGGATTGTGGAACCGGCGGAACTGGATGAGGAGACATTGGGGATATCACCCGTTATGCAGGAAATACAAATCCTGGTCGACAAAGTTTCCCGCACCGAAGGTACGGTTTTAATTACCGGCGACAGCGGAACCGGTAAAAGTCATGTCGCTCGGTTTATCCACCGGCACAGTACGCGGCGGGATCAGCCATTTGTGGCGCTAAACTGCGGAGCCATTCCTGAAAACTTGCTTGAGAGCGAATTATTCGGTCATGTGAAAGGTGCTTTTACAGGCGCTGACCGTAACAAAAAGGGATTGTTCCGGCAGGCCGACGGAGGAACGATTTTTCTGGATGAGGTCGGCGAACTCCCCCTGACGCTGCAAGTGAAATTGTTGCATATCATTGAGGACAAGGAAGTCAGGCCGGTCGGTTCGGAGCAGGCAAGGCGTATCGATGTGCGAATCATTACCGCAACAAACCGCGATATTTCCAAGATGGTCAAGGATGAACTGTTCAGAGAAGATCTTTATTATCGATTGAACGTCTTGCATTTTGTCCTGCCGCCGCTACGCTCCCGCACGGAAGATATTCCGGTATTTATCCGTCACTTCTTGTCCTCCGAGGCAAAGCGGCTCGGATTGGAGGGTGAATATCATCTCGATTCGGCAGCCGAGGAGCAACTGCTGGTGTATGCCTGGCCCGGGAATTTACGGGAATTGCAAAACGTGGTTGCCCGGGCACTGGTACTTGCCGATGACCGCGAAATCCGGCTCTCGGATTTACCGCCCCAGGTCACCCGGGGTAAGTCTTCCAGTATTCAATCCGAGCAAATTCAACCCAGCGGAACCTTGCGCGAGCAAGTCAGGCAATTCGAGTTAGGAGTCATAAATCGTGCACTTGAGGCAGCAGGTGATGATCGGGTTGCAGCCGCGCGATCGCTTGATATCGGCTTATCCACCTTATACCGCAAACTGGAAAATAAATGATGTTTACACCATTGAGGCTTATTTCGAGACCGCTGTTGAGCCTGCTCCTGGTACTGCCGCTGGTCAGCTTTACACTGTCCGCGCACCCGCATCCTGAAGACGACTACTTGACGGGACTTAAAGCCTATCAGCGGCAGGATATTATCAGCGCGATGGATTACCTGAAGCGAGCGGCCGATGAAGGACATCCGAAAGCGCAAAGCCTGCTTGGCGCAATTTATGACAAGGCCGAGGAAAATGAACTGGCTTTGCTTTATTATCGATCCGCCGCGCAACAGGGAGATCCTGCCGGACAGTATGGGCTGGCGGCAATGTATGCCAACGGGGACGGCTTGAATCAGAATTATGCCAAGGCTGTCGAATGGTTGAATAAATCGGCTGACAAAGGCTTCGGTCCGGCAGTCGATGCTTTGACCACGGCTTATCTGCAGGGCGGCTTAGGTTTGAGTAAAAGTCGTGCCGAGGCCATCGCTCTGTTAAGACATGCCTTGTCGATGGGCTACCTTGCGGCAAAAATACAACTTGAATCTCTGAGCTCGGAGAATCCGGTACAATGAAGTCTGTCTCCAGATCTAATGAACGCCTATTATCAAACCCTTTGTTGGTGGTAATTGTGTATTGCACCTTCCTTGCTGCCACCGCTTTACTCGGTGCCTGCGATGGTGGCTCCAATCTTTCCGCCGGCGAAACCGTCTTGACAAAGCCCGAAAATGAAAAGTCAGCCGACAACACCGAAGCGAAATCATTCCCGGTGCTCCTGGATTTGTTTGAAGTCGGCGAAGGGGTTTACGCCCGCGCCCTGGCGATAGAAGAGGGAAAAAACACTCTTTGGGTGGGAACTTCCGCCGGTGTACTGGAAATTGCACTGGACGATCATTCCATACGTAACACCTTCACCCGGGAGCATGGACTGGCCAATGAATATGTGTTTGCAATCGGTATCGATTCCCACGGTTACAAGTGGTTCGGCACCAATGCCGGTGGTATGTCCCGCTACCGTGACGGCGAATGGAAAACCTGGTTTCCCATGCACGGGCTGGCCGATTATTGGATTTATTCTTTTGCCTGGCAGGATGACGGTACCCAGTGGATAGGTACCTGGGCTGGGGTAAATCGCCTTGATGCGCAGAGCGGAGAAATGACCACCTATATCAAGGAACTGGTCAATGAGTGGGTGTACGGAATCGCTGTCGATTCAGCGCAAAGGGTATGGTTCGGGACCGAAGGCGGAATCAGCCGCTATGATGGTACAAAATGGCAATCCTGGACTCATGCCGATGGTTTAGGCGCGGTCAACCGGGATAAAAAACCCTTTAGTCGTAACACAGGTCTGGGCACACGATCCAGGCATGATCTGGGCGTACTCAGCGGGGGCGAAGCAACATATAACCCCAACTATGTTTTCTCGGTGCATGTGGATAAAAATGATGTTCTTTGGGCAGGAACCTGGGGTGCCGGGTTTTCACGCTTCGACGGTGAGAGTTGGACAAACTACACCCGGGAAGACGGCTTGGCAGGAGATATTGTCTATGCCATAGCGCAGGATCCGTCAGGCGTCTTTTGGTTAGGTACCAATCGTGGCCTATCCCGCTATGACGGAAAACACTGGCGTACTTACGGACATCACGATGGATTCAAAGATCTGAATGTATATGCGGTCGCCATATCACCCGATGGTGATATCTGGGCGGCGACCAAAGGTTCGGTAGTCCGCCTCGGAATAGAAGAAAAAGGAGAAGTAAAATGAGTGCAATAGTCAATATGAAAAATGCAGCTATGGCCACGCTTATTATTATCGCACTCTTGACAGCCTATTGGTTGGGGACACGTCAGGAAACGGCGTCGGCTAAAGTCGCCGTGGATAAAGTGATCAATACTGAGGCGCAAAAATCCGAATCTGAAACACCCGTAGCCTCGGTGCTCCCGGCCGATCATCCTCCGGCTTCGCCCGGACAGGGAAGAATTCTTTCCCACTCTCCGAAAAGCTTTGCTCATTTCCGCGTCGGCAGCAGCAACGTTAAGGCTTTACTGGCGGACGATCCCTTACTGTGGGTAGGCACGTCCGGTGGAGTGATTCAATATGATATGGAAAATGACTCGCACCGCTTGTTCGATGTCAGGGCCGGACTTTTATCAAACGGAATTTTTCATTTGAGTAAATGGGATGAACGCCTTTTGGTGGGCACCTATGGCGGTGGATTGTCAGTATTCGACCCTAAAACGGAGAATTGGGAAAATTATAATATACAACACGGCTTGGCGGATGCCTTCGTATATGATGTTTTACATTTGGATAATGGCGATATCTGGATTGCCACCTGGTCGGGTGCCAATCGAATAGCGGGCGGAAAACTGCAAGACCGCGATTCCTGGAGTACCTATACTGTTGCCAGCACGGACGGCGGGCTGCCCAATGATTGGGTATATGCACTGGCCAAGGGCAAGAACGGAAGTATCTGGATGGCAACCGAGGGAGGCTTGGCAAATTTTTCCGACGGAAAGTGGAAAAACTGGAAACATCAGGACGGATTGGGTGCCCCTTATGAATCGGTCCGCCGGCAAATCAAATTTCAGCGGGATCCCGCCAAGGAATCCAGCCACCATGCACGACAAAAGGTGGAAATGGGCCTGCAGGACGTGGATGTTGCCTATAATCCGAACTATATAGTTTCCCTCTATGTTGCGCCTGACGGAATAGTCTGGTGCGGTACCTGGGGAGGAGGGTTGGCGCGATTTGACGGGACAAACTGGAAAAACTACACCACTGCCGACGGTTTGCCGGCCAACCACGTGTTTATGCTGAAACCGGCCGGTGACGACGGCCGGCTATGGATAGGAACCAGCGAAGGTTTGGCCCGTTTTGATGGTGACAGGTTTGAAACTTTAACCACACATGAAGGGCTGTTCGCCAATAATGTCTTTTCCCTGGCGTCGAGCGACGACGGCGATATCTGGGTAGGCAGCTATGGAGGGGTGGCCCGGCTGCAGGGGATTGACTAAAGGCCGCCGTTCAATTCCGCTTTGCATGAACGGGCAGGGCCGGCGAGCCGGGGACATATCTGTATAAATAAAAGCATCTCAGGCCTGGGTGTCAGTACTGCTCTGTTTATTGGTATTTATACCCAGTAGCGAATAAGGGGGGCACCAGCCGATAACAGCGGTGATGAGTGGTATCAGACCCAGCCAACCCCAGGCCGTTTCCGGGCCGACAAAAACCAGACTGATCAAACCGGCACCGATTAAGCCACGGATGATACGTTCGAATTTTCCGATATTGGTTTGCATATTGTGTCCCCGGGTTTTTATTTTCGTACATTGCTAACACTGAACGTGTGGAATTATTCCGCGGAACACCAACAAGTTCATGGAATAATGAGACCCGCATAATGTACATTGGATAAAAGCAACAATATAACCGGCGTCACGAGACTATGTCCGAGTTTATCAACGAAATAGAAAACTGCATTCCGGCGTTGCGTCGATACGCATTTGCCTTGTCGCGTGACCTGGATGCAAGTGATGATCTCGTGCAGGATTGTCTGGAAAGGGCTCTTCGCAAGCGGATTCTCTGGCGAAGAGGGTCTTCCATGCGAGCCTGGCTGTTTACAATTTTGCACAATTTGTATGTGAATCAGCTGAGGACGCAATCCCGTCGGCCACGGACCCAATCGATGCTTTCCGATCCCGCCAGCCAACAGGAATCGAGCTATTCCGACGCCTATATTTCCGAAATTGAAGCATGTCTGCAGCAGTTGCCTGAAGAGCAAAGGCAGGTTTTGCTATTGGTATCCTTGGAAGGATTCAGCTACAAAGAAGTCAGTAAAATACTCAATATTCCGATGGGCACGGTCATGTCCAGACTTTCCCGCTCCAGAGAATGTCTCCGAAAACTAATGGATGGTGATAAGGGGCCTGTTCTGCGGAGGGTAAAATGATGAAGAGGCAGCACATTCAAGAGGCCGATCTGCATGCCTATGTGGATCATCAATTGCCTGAACAGAGGGTCGAGGCAGTCGAAGCCTGGTTAGGGGAAAATTCCCACGATGCCAATCGCGTAAGAACCTGGCAACGGCAAATTACCTTGATAAATGAATACCTTGACGAAGAGCGATTTGCTAAAACACCCGCCCGGCTGGACCTGCAGCGTCTGCAACGAAGAAACCGGCGTCGGTTGCAGAATTTCGCTGCATCCGTTCTGCTTGCGATTTCCGGTTGTGTATTAGGCTGGTTTTCTCACAGCCTTTACATGCAGGAACTCAGCAGCGCCTTGCATATCGCAGAGCCTGCGATGGCTGCCCATAAGGTCTATTCGGTGGAAGTCAGGCATCCGGTGGAAGTGGGCGCGGATGAAGAGAAGCATCTGGTTAAATGGTTATCCAAACGTTTGGACTATCCTCTCAAAATGCCGAGGCTTGACAGCCTGGGTTATGCCTTGATTGGTGGCCGATTACTTTCAACCATCGAAGGGCCTGCCGCCCAGTTTATGTTTGAAGATCCCCAGGGGAAGCGGATTACCTTGTTCAGTGCCAGGAGTTCCGCCGAACGGCAGACTTCCTTCCAGTTTACCCGTTCACAGAATCTCAGTGCTTTCTATTGGATTGATGATGAGATTGCCTATGCGATTATCGGAGAGCTACAGCGTGAAAAACTGCTGGAAATTTCCCGATTGGTCTATCAGCAACTGACCGAGGAGATGCAAAACAGGCCCGTGCGAATGTAGTTCAGAATGATTTCCCACATCACCTGACGGTCAACTGGTGGGGAATATTTTTGCCCAGGGCCTGTTAACACTTATGGAATCATGCGCTAACTGCTGTTAGTAGATGAGTTCCGGACAAAACCTCGACAGACGGGAGCCACCATGAAAACCGTATCACTATCACAGATCGCATTCATGACGTTTTTTGTTCTTTGGATCACCGCCTGTTCCGGAGGCAGCGGAGACGGGTTGGATGAGAATGGTCAGCCTGAGGAAAATGCCGATGACAACGGCGTTGGTGCGGGTGATGATAATCAACCGTCCGGTTCCGACTCAGAGATCGAAGCCACATTCGCTGATATTCAGTCAAAGGTTCTGTCTGTTAACTGCGCAACTTCCGGTTGCCATAGCGGTCCGTCGGCGCCGCTGGGTTTGGATCTTGCACAAGGCAAGGCCTTCGATCTGTTGGTCAATGTTCCCAGCGTGCAACAAGACCAGATACTGCGTGTCAGTCCCGGCGACCCGGACAACAGTTATCTGGTACAAAAGCTGGAGGGCACCGCTGTGTCCGGCTTGCAAATGCCGCGCAATCAACCCGCACTTCCGGTGGAGACCATACAGGCAATACGTGATTGGATAGCGCAGGGCGCATTGGGACCCCGATTGTTTTCAATCCAGGACAATATCTTCACGCCGATCTGCACACAATGCCATCTGGGTGAAAGTCCCGCCGGCGGATTGAATCTGGAGGAATCGAACAGCTTCTCTAATCTGGTTGGCGTCAAGCGCCCCACAGGGTCTGAGATTCGCGTTGTCGCGGGGGATGCGGATTCGAGTTTTATCATCGATAAACTGGAAGGTAATAATCTTGGCGACAACCGTGGCAGTCGTATGCCGCTGGGGGGCCCCTTTTTGGAACAATCCACTGTTGATGTGTTACGGGATTGGATCGATGAGGGAGCGGAGGATAACTAGCGGGTGTTCTCAATTACACGCCCTAGAAACAATCTTAATTTTATTATTATGCGTACTTTGACCCTGCCGGGATATGGATTACAGGGTTATTTTCAAGGCCGGATGCATGACTCTTCCGATCATTTCCCTGTGCTGAGCCATGTAAATTTTAAACCACTCGGTAAAGGTTTCCGGGCGCCTGGCAATCTCTCCTAATATTTGCGGGATAGTCAACCATTCAATCGCCTGAACTTCCCGCTCGTTGAATTCACCCATTCTGTGGTCATCATCGATATGGCCGTAAAAACAATGCACGTGCTCATTCTCGTAAAGATCACCCACTCGTGCGGAATAATCAATCGTGCCGAATTCCGCCAATTCGGTGTTCCAGCCGAGTTCCTCGTACAATCTGCGATCGGCGCAATCCTGGGGATTTTCATTCCATCGGGGATGGGAGCAGACGCTATTGGCCCAAAGCCCGCCGGAATGATATTTTCCGTCCGCTCGTTTTTGTAACAGTAGATATTCATTACGGAACACGAAAATCGATATGGCCAGATGCTTTATATCCTGAAGATGCGCATCCAGCTTACCAACAGGATAAAATGCGCTTTGTGTGCCCCGGTCTATACCGGTAATGCTTTCCTTAAGCCCTGGTTCCAGGGATTCAACGCAGTTTGCTTTATTCATTCAACAGCCACTTCAGTTAAAGCGAAAATACACACTAGTAGTCTGACTACAGCATAGTGCCGCTGAAAGTTCAAGCATTTCGGTCAAGTCAGGCCGAATTTGAGCGAATCGGATTCGCTTTCTCTAAGTAATTGATTTTTCTTCAATAATATCGTGTTCGTTTTTATGGATAAAGCGTTATACTGCAGAATATTTCGCACATCTTTTCGGCAATGAATAAATTGATTGAAAAACTGTCTGAACGTTCAGCGGAATCGCTGGCGGGTTTTATTGAGTCTCTCTACGGTTCGGATAAAAACCTGGATCAAAAGATAGAATCCTTTGTTTTGCAGAATGATCCGGAAGCCCTGTGCAAGGTGCTGAAAAAACGCGTGCAATCGCTGAACCGTAGTTCGCGCTTTATCCGCTACGGAGAAAGCTTCGAGTTCGCCCGCGGACTCGATGCGTTGATTGACGATATCGAGGAACTGCTTCTACCCCAATCGGCGCGGTTGGCGTTCGATGTCTTGGACCGGTTTTTGGCCACAGACAGCAAAACATTCAACAGGGTTGATGATTCCTCCGGTTCCGTCGGCGATGTCTATGGTCGCGCGGTTGATCTATGGTTGACGGCCGCTGCCGCCCGGCGGGATAAAGAGAAATCCAAAAACCGGATTAACTGGCAAGACAGGGTTTATACCCTGTTCAATAATAACGATTACGGCGTTTTTGACGGCCTGATTCCCGCTTCGGGACAGTTGCTGACGAAGGAAGAATTACAACAGCTGGCGAGCAGATTCGAGAATGAGGCGCGCCATGCGCTGGCCGATAACAGCGAATCCTATAATTTCTCGGCAAGTCACGCTTGTATTGGCATGAGGTCGGTAGCTGAAGCGCTCGGTGATATCGAGCTGTACGAGAAGGCCACAATAATCAACTCCCCGCAACCCAATGGCCTGCAATTGGAAGAGCTGGCAAAATTCAGCCTGCGCGTGGGAATTCCGAAATCCGCACTCAAGTGGCTGGATAAAAAATGGGAGGAAAGAGTCGAGTCGAGGCGTCTTGCTTTACTGGACGAATGTTACCGGCTACTTGATGAGCCGGATAAATTACTGCAAGTACGAAGAGATATTTATCAGCGGTCGCCGAATATTCATACATTTAAGGCGCTATGCCAATTACTGCCGGAGGCGGAAAGAACGCAACAGACCGCACAGGCCCTGGATCAAGCAACAACTCTTCCGGATGTCATCGATGCCGCCAATATACTTCTTGGTCTGGATGAAAACGAACGGCTTGAGCAATTGCTGGTAAAACGTGCCGGTGAACTTAAAAACCGTTTTTACGGCAGTCTGACCGAACTGGCAAAGCGGCTGGAAAAGCGTGATCTCCCATTGGCGCAGGCACTCTGCTACCGCGCCCTGTTGGATGACGTATTGGAAAACGGCAGGAGTAAGGCCTATCCTCATGCCTCCCGCTACTACCGAAGACTCGACGCCCTGGACAGGGATATAAAGGACTATAAAGGGCAGCCTGATCATCAAAGTTACCGTGAACGAATCCGCGCGAGCCATGGACGAAAGCGTTCCTTCTGGGCATTGATCGACGGCGAAGGATAGGGGTATTGCAGGAGCCTGCCCTGCAGGCGAAAATCACACCGATAGAAGAATGATCGCGAGGAGGCCTCGCTCCTGCGGATTCGGGTTATACTCTTTGGTTCGATTTATTTGAGCGCAGACTATGGATATAGATCATTTACGGCGGGAGTATCACAAGGACGGATTACCGCTGGAGAAACTGGATGAAAACCCGTTTACCCAGTTCGAGTTATGGATGCAGGACGCGATTGATTTCCAGCTTTCGGATCCGACCGCAATGACGCTGGCGACGGTCAACACGCAAGGGCAACCGTCGCAGAGAATTGTATTGTTGAAGCAGTTTGATCCTAAGGGGTTTGTGTTTTATACCAACTACAGCAGTCGTAAAGCCGTGGAGATGGAAAACAATTCCCGGGTCAGTCTGCACTTTCCCTGGCACGAAATGGATCGACAGGTGCATATCCATGGTGTTGCGTCAAAAATCCCCAAGGCGGATTCGTTGAAGTATTTCGCCAGCCGTCCGTTTGAGAGCCAGGTATCGGCCTGGGCTTCGCGCCAAAGTGAACGGATCAGTTCCCGCCAGTTCCTGTTGATGCAGTTTGAATCAATAAAAAAGAAATTTGCCGAGGGGCAGGTACCTTTACCGGATTTCTGGGGCGGTATCAGGGTGGTGGTCGGTCGGATCGAATTCTGGCAGGGCAATGTGAGCCGTCTGCACGATCGCTTTGAGTACGCCAGGCTCGAGGATGGTGGATGGGAGATTTCCCGTCTTTCCCCTTGATTGCCATAATCATTGACGGCACACCCGGGTAAACCTTGTGGCCGGTAGGTCGGCGCACTGAGTTTGCCTGCTCCCCGGAACTTGCCTGTCCGATAGGTGTCTTGTTATTCATATTCAACTCGTGGAGAATGCTTGAACTG
The DNA here is from genome assembly GCA_965222695.1 of Granulosicoccaceae bacterium. GTDB lineage: Bacteria > Pseudomonadota > Gammaproteobacteria > Granulosicoccales > Granulosicoccaceae > UBA7957. The sequence continues at coordinate 1,227,500 of OZ244967.1, forward strand.
AAGCTATACTCAAGTCATGATGAAGCGGATACTTCGAAATTTCTTCCTGTTAATCGTCCTTTCTCTGCTGCTTATTCAGCCGCTATTGGCAGCCAAGGGAATGCAGCAGTCCGTTTCCCTGGAAATGGAACACCTGCACTTGCATGCAATTTACGGATCTCTCGGCTATTCGGTTCAGCAAAGCCATGATTTAGCGCACAAACACGGCGTGAATATTGAGAGACTGCATCAACACGACTGTTATTGCGTTTATAGCCTGATCCCGCCGGATAAAACGATAAACAGCTCTTTTACCCTGCTGAATCATTCACCCGCTTTATCCGTCAATCGTTTATTTAACCCTGTCCTTCCCATAGATCTTCCTCCGCCGAAATCCTGAAGAGTCGTATTTTCCCGGTGTTTATCCGATCGGCGATATGGCTTGTCGGCCCGACTCGGGGGTGTGTTCTTGCCTCGAAAATGATAATGGCCCTGGTCTGTTTCCTATCGGAAACCATTCCGGCCCCATTGTTGCGGGTAATCGGGTAATCTGAAATTCTGTGTTTGGCTGTAAATTAATTACTATGATGGAGAAGAGACATGTTTATCGGACTGAGATTCAAGCTGGTCGTTGGGTTGATCATTGTCTTGATCAGCGGTTTATTGTTAGCCCATGGTGGTGCGACCGGAATCGTAAAAGAGCGCATGGAATCCATGAAGGAAATGAAATCCTCGATGAAATCTCTGACGGAGATGTTTCGCGGTAAGAAAGCCTATGTTGCCGGCGATGTCACCGCGGCTGCGCAGGTAATTTTCAGTACGGCGGGGGATGAGCTGACACGACTGTTTCCCGAAGGAAGTCTGCATAAACCGAGTGAAGCCAAGCCGGAAATCTGGCACGACTGGGAGCGATTTCAGACTTTGGCGGAGCAGTTGAAAACCTACAGCGCCGCCCTCGCCGAGGGTGCCGAACGGAGAATGCCACGGCAGAACAATGAGAGGCATTCAAAGATGAATACCGCCGACATGATGGGCACCACGATGATGGGAATGGGTGCGTCCATGGAGCCGGATCAGGCCATGCTGGAGAAAATGCCTGCAGACGGCGTGTTTAAACTGCTTGCGGATACCTGTTCCTCCTGCCATAAGCGGTTCCGGATCGAGACAGAGGACAAGCAGTGAAGTGGCTGGGGTTCGTATTGCTGCTTGCCCTTGGACTATTCGCGATACCGACACTGCAGACACGATCGCCGGTGGAGTCCATGCCTGTACTACAGGCGAATAAGGGTGACCCCTCAAGAGGCGCTTATTTAGCCAGAATATCCGGCTGTATCGCATGCCACACCGATACGGATGGCGGCGGCAAACCCCTGGCCGGGGGGGCGGGGATAGAGACCGCCTATGGGACTTTTTACGCGCCGAACCTCAGCAGTGACGAACTGCACGGCATAGGTGCCTGGACACAGGAGCAATTCGCGATGGCGGTGCGGGAAGGCATTTCTCCAGAAAACGGTGCAGCCTATTACCCGGCCTTTCCTTATACTTTTTACACCGGATTCAGCGATCAGGATATGGCGGATTTATGGGCAGCCTTCCAAACCGTGCCCCCCGCGGATGTGATCTCAAAAGAGCAGGATCTTGCTTTTCCGTTCAATCTTCGCAGCGGATTAAGAATCTGGCAGAGGCTGTATTTCGATTCCGAGCGGTTTCCCGTTGAAGATGAAGAAGCAACGGACAAAAGGGACAGGCACTATCAACGGGGTGCTTATCTGGTTGAAGTGGCGGGTCATTGCGCAGCTTGCCACACCAGGCGCAATATAATGGGGGCGCTGGACAAAGAACGCTGGCTGCAAGGTGCTGAGGATCTTCCCGGTGGCGGCGATTCTCCACCGATCACAGCTGAAAAACTGCGATCGGCCGGTTGGACAAAAGATGATCTGGCTTACGCGCTCGATACCGGAATCAAGCCCGATGGCGATGTCTTTGGAGCCGCCATGGCGGAAGTGGTGTCGGAGGGGACCACCTTTATGCGGCAAGAGGATAGAATGGCGATTGCCGAATATCTGTTCGGGCGTGAAGATACGCCCTGAAATCAGGAATACATTATGCCAGTACGACGACGCGAATTTCTAAAACTCTTGGCCGCAGGCACTGTCTCCGCCGCCCATCCGGGACGGATCCGGGCTCAAAAGAAACAGCCCGAACCGATACAATTGACATTGCAACAACAGAGAGAAAACTGGTTTGGCGATGAATATGCGCCTGTCTCCCTTTGGGGAGCGGACCGTCGCGTGTTGCGGCTTCGCCAGCATCAGGCCGTGGAGATTCAGGTGCATAATCTGCTGCCGGATGAAACCAGTATTCACTGGCACGGAATGCGGGTACCCAACGCGATGGACGGTGTCAGTGGAATCACCCAGGATCCCATCGCCAGTGGGGGGCGATTCGATTATGGTTTCACGCCGCTGGATGCGGGTACATTTTGGGCGCATGCGCATCACAAAACCTATGAACAGCTGGCCCGCGGATTGTATTTGCCGGTCATAGTTGAAGAAGATACTCCCTATCCCGCCGATCAGGATTTACTTTTGGTACTGGATGACTGGCGGATCAACCGGGAAAGACAAATAGACACGGCCTCGTTCGGCAGTCTTCATGATTGGGCGCATAACGGCAGATTGGGTAATCTGATCACCGTCAATCGTCAGCGCTATCCGCAATTGCCCGTCAAGGCGGGACAAAGGCTGCGGTTACGGATTCTCAACGCGGCGAACTCAAGGATTATGGTGATTCAGTTCCCCGAATTGCCGTTTTGGCTTTTAGCCAAAGACGGGCAGCCTTTCGCCGAGCCTGCGTCTCAGGATTCGGTTCTCGTACTGGCACCGGCCGAACGCTACGACGTAATCCTGGATATTCCCGGCGACTGGAAAGACGATATTCCCATTCATGAGGTGAGCGGCGAGGAAACCATCAGGATCGCGAATATGCCGCTTGATGCTGAATCAGTCGGCTCAAGCCGGGCCGAAAGGCCGCCACCGTTACCGAGAAATCCGCTTGTCGCTCCGTCCCGACAGACCGCTGATCATAAGGTCAGGCTTGAAATGGAGGGTGGGGCGATGGGCAATCTGCGTGACGCGAAATACAAGGGCAAGCTCTTGACCCGAAAAGAGCTTATCGCGCAAAAACAGGTTTGGACGATGAACGGTGTGGCAAGTCTGCCGGAAAAACCTTTGCTTCGGGCGAGCCGGGGAGAAATCGTCGAAATTGAAATGGTTAATAATACAGGCTGGCCACATGCCATGCATTTGCACGGACATCACTTTCAGGTCAATTCAAGCCATTATAAGGATGATATCTGGCACGATACCGTGCTTATGGCCAGAGGAGACACCACCAGCATGAGATTTCAGGCCGGGGAACCGGGCAGGTGGTTGCTGCACTGTCATATGATCGAACATCAGATATCGGGAATGGTAACCTGGATCGAAGTCAGTGCATGAGTTACATCACAACACGGATTCCTACACCGGAAACTTTTTACAACTCAACACATCGGGAATAATGCCATGAACGCTGATCGCAAAATTTTGACTTCGATCCCTTTTTTAATGACCGCAGGAGTATTGCTCCTCGTATCAATGTTCAGCAACCTCGCCCTTGCGGCGGATATATTGGTCTATAAAAGCCCTACCTGCGGATGTTGCAAAGCCTGGGTGAAACACATAAGAGACCAGGGTTTCAGCGTCGAGGTGCACAATCGGTCCGATATGAATCCGATAAAACAGCAATACGGTATACCGGGGCATTTGCAATCCTGTCACACAGCCAAGGCTGGCGACTATGTCATAGAGGGTCACGTGCCCGCCGATCTTATCGCGCGGCTGCTGGAGGAAAAGCCACGGGTTCAGGGGCTGGCTGTACCCGGGATGCCGATGGGTTCTCCGGGTATGGAAGGGCCCAGAAAGGATGATTATTATATTTTCACCTTTAAGAAAAACGGCAAAACAAAAATTTACGATAAACGCTAGGGAAGCTATGAAACCGACCAAGGCACTATAGATTCACGGTGTTCAATGCCTCATGGGCTTAACAGCTTGTAGTTTGCTTTCGCGGCATAAGCGGTCGCGCTGATCCTTTCCGGCCGGGTGATTGGCCCGGCAGTCTGTTTTTCGGTCTCAGGGTTTGTGCCAGTCACCGGCATTGCGCACTCATGCACCAAGCTATCGATTTGTACGGATTTCACTGTTAGGATGGTGAATGATTCGTCTATTGACACCGATACGGCACATATCACTAACAAATCCAAGGCCAAATCGGTGAAACTTCGTGTGGGAGGAACTATTTATGACTGATTTAAAAAAGCTAGAACACGAACTTAAAGCCGGTCGATTGTCCCGGCGCGATTTTATCAAGGCCAGCACCGCTCTCGGATTTGCAGCAGCCGTTCCGGGAATCCTGTCGGGCAAAGCCTATGCTGCGGAGCCGCAAAAAGGCGGCCATCTGAAAGTGGGCATGGGACATGGATCAACCACCGATTCACTGGATCCGGCGACCTATGAAAACGCCTTCACCCAGACCAACGGTAAAAGCATTCACAATTACCTGACCGAAGTTAAACCGGATGGTAGCCTGGGCCCGGAAATCGCCACCGGCTGGGAAGCGTCGCCGGATGCCAAGGAATGGACTTTTGAGCTACGCCAGGACGTCGAATTCCACAACGGCCAGAAAATGACCGTAAAGGATGTGATCGCATCTTTGAATCATCATACCGGAGAGGAGAGCAAGTCCGGCGCCAAGGTCATTGTGGACGCCTTCGAACAAATGAAGGGTGATGGCGATTACACGCTGAAGATTGTTTTGCAGGAAGGCAATGCCGATTTGCCCTATCAGCTCAGCGACTACCATCTGGCAATTATGCCGGCGGATGCCGACGGTAAAGTGGATGCAGCATCGGGTGTGGGCTGCGGATCTTATACGCTTAAGTCGTATGAACCCGGGGTAAAATCGGAACTGGTAAGATTCGATAATCACTGGAACGATCAGGGCGGGTTTTTCGATTCCGCGGAAATGCTGACCATCGCCGATGTAGCGGCAAGGGTCAACGCCCTGACAACCGGTGAGGTCGATGTGGCCGATCGCCTGGATGTTAAAACACTGCATCTGCTGGCCCGAAACAAAAAGATCAAAATTCTCGAAACCAGCGGTAATGCGCATTTTTCCATGCCGATGCGCTGCGACACCGATCCCTTCAGCAACAACGACGTACGAATGGCCCTGAAATACTGCCTCGACCGGGAGGCCTTGCTGCAGAATGTGCTCAGAGGGCATGGCTATATCGGAAATGACCATCCCATAGGCAGAGCAAACCGTTATTTTGCAAAAGATCTGCCGCAGCGTGTCTACGACCCCGAGAAAGCGAAGTTTCATCTTAAACAGGCGGGTTTGAGTACGCTCAAAGTTGACTTGAGTGCGGCCGATGCCGCTTTCGCCGGTGCTGTGGATGCGGCGGTGCTGTACAAGGAGCATGCTGCCAAAGCGGGTATAGAAGTCAATGTGATACGCGAGCCCAACGACGGTTACTGGTCGAATGTCTGGATGAAAAAGCCCTGGAGTATGTGTTATTGGGGAGGGCGATCAACCGAGGATTGGATGTTCTCGACCGCTTATTCGTCTGGGGCGAAATGGAACGATTCCTTCTGGGAGCATGAACGGTTCAATAAAATACTGATCGAAGCGCGCGCGGAGCTGGAAGATGCTAAACGCGCAGAGATGTATGCCGAAATGCAGCAAATCGTCAGCGATGAAGGCGGCGTTCCCGTACCTATCTTCAATAACTACATCTTTGCCAGTACCACCGAGGTTGCCCAGCCCGAGCAAATGGGTAATGACTGGGCCATGGATGGATTGCGGGCCATTGTCCGCTGGTGGAAAGCATAAGCCGAGGGACGATGGGCGTGTCCGCGCGCCCTGACCCTGCTTGCCACAGTTTAACGGAAAAGACTGTGGCAAACCGGCGCTGTTTTGGAATTAGTATTAACAGGCCCTAAGTGTTCTGCAAAATGTAAAAGTATAATCACTCAGCACGGGGGAAGCGCTTTCTATGCATAAATTGCTCAATCTGGTGGTGCAACGCCTCGGGCTTGGCATACTGGTCTTATTTGCCGTCTCCCTGATCATCTTTCTCGGTGTGGAGCTGCTGCCAGGGGATCTGTGCCTGGAAATTCAAGGCCAGGCAGCAACCGAGGAGACGGTAAAAGCCTGCCGAAAAGAACTCGGTCTTGATCAACCCGCCGTCAGCCGTTACCTGGGTTGGCTTAGCAATATCGTTCAAGGCGACTTCGGCACTTCCCTTGCCAATAAACGGGAAATCTCCGAACTGATCGGTGTGCGTCTGTCCAATACTTTTTTTCTGGCCGTAGTCGCTGCGCTGATATCGGTCCCGCTGTCTCTGGCCCTGGGTATTCTGGCGGCGCTTTACCGCAATGGCTGGTTTGACCGCATGATCAATGTCTTCACACTGTCATCGATCTCTTTTCCCGAATTCTTTGTCGCCTATATATTGATCATGGTGTTTTCGGTCAATCTCGGATGGTTTCCCAGCCTGTCCAATATCAACCCGGATACACCACTGTGGGAAAAGCTGCATAAGGTCATGTTGCCGGCGCTGACGCTTACCCTGGTGGTGATGGCGCACATGATGCGCATGACCCGGGCGGCTATTATTAACCTGATGGCGAGCCCTTATATTGAAATGGCGACCTTCAAAGGCATGAGCCGCTCGCGGATTATTTTGCACCATGCGCTGCCGAACGCCTGGGCGCCTATTGTCAATGTGATCGTGTTGAATCTCGCCTATTTGATTGTCGGTGTTGTTGTGGTGGAAGTTGTGTTTGTCTATCCGGGGCTCGGGCAGCTCATTGTCGATTCGGTTCAGAAACGTGATATACCAGTTGTTCAGGCTTGCAGTATCATCTTTGCCGCGACTTATGTGGTGCTGAATCTGACCGCCGATATTCTTTCCATTGTGACCAATCCAAGGCTGTTGCATCCACGATGAATGAAATCAAAACCTCAACCGTCGGAGAAAGCGCCGATGCTCTGCCACCGCCTCCGAGACCGGGTACGCTGACCATAGTCGTCCGCGAGATATGGAAGGCTCCGCTGAGCGCAAAGCTCGGCATGGTGATCGTGCTCACTTATATCTTTGTGGCCTTGTTCGCACCCTTGCTGACACCCTTCGGTGAATCGGAAATCGTCGGCAGTGAATTCGAACCCTGGGGGGAAAAGTTTCTCCTCGGCACGGACAATCTCGGTCGCGATATGCTGACACGGCTGCTGTATGGTGCCAGAAATACGATCGGTATCGCCTTTGTGACCACTTGCCTGGCGTTTGTAATCGGTGGCATTGCCGGGATTCTGGCTGCTGTTGTCGGAGGTTGGTCCGATCAGTTGCTCAGCCGCGTGGTCGATATTCTGATGGCGATTCCATCACTGATATTTTCCCTGCTGCTGCTGACGATTTTCGGCACTTCAATTCCGGTGCTGATCGTGGTGATCGCCGTTCTGGATTCCACCCGTGTCTTCCGGCTGGCCAGGGCGGTAAGCCTGAACGTGGTGGTGATGGATTATGTGGAGGCCGCACGTCTGCGCGGCGAGGGCATGATCTGGATCACCCTGAAAGAGATCCTGCCCAATATTATGCCGCCGCTGGTCGCCGAATTCGGACTGAGATTCTGTTTCGTGTTTCTCACGATTGCGGCCCTGAGTTTTCTCGGCCTGGGCATACAGCCGCCTACGGCCGATTGGGGCAGTATGGTCAGAGATAATGCAACTCTAATCTCCTACGGGGATATCACACCTCTGTTACCGGCGGGAGCTATTGCCCTGTTGACCATCGGCGTCAATTTTATTGTCGATTGGTTTTTGCATAAGACAAGCGGGCTTAAAGATGGACAATAAAGCTTCAAATACAAATAACCCTGTACTGCTGGAAATGCGGGATCTGCGCATCGACGGGTTTCGCGACGACGAGTGGCATGAAATCGTCAAGGGCGTAGATCTGGTGCTGCATCGCGGGGAAGTGCTCGGCCTGATCGGAGAGTCAGGTGCGGGAAAGTCCACCATCGGTATAGCCTCCATGGGTTATGCCAAGCCCGGCTGCCGTATCTCCGGTGGCTCGATCAGATTCGACGGAATCGATATGTTGAAAGCCGGCGCGGATGAAAAACGCGCTTTGCGCGGGGTGCGTATCGCCTATGTTGCACAAAGTGCCGCGGCCTCGTTTAACCCGGCTCACAAACTGATCGAGCAGTTTGCGGAAACGCCCGTAGAACACGGAAAATACAACAAGGCGGAAGCTTACGCCGATGCCAAGCAACTCTATGCCCGGCTGCAATTGCCGGATCCGGATCATATCGGGTTCCGCTATCCGCATCAGGTTTCAGGCGGGCAGTTGCAACGGGCCATGACAGCCATGGCCATGTCCTGCCGCCCGGATCTGATCATATTCGATGAACCCACCACCGCTTTGGATGTTACCACCCAGATCGAAGTCCTGATGACCATGAAAGACATCGTGGAAAAATTCAATACGGCAGCGATCTACATTACCCACGATCTGGCGGTGGTTGCGCAGATGGCTGACCGGATCATGGTCCTGCGTTACGGAGAACTGGTGGAGGAGTCCGACACCCGGGAAATGCTTTCCAATCCCCGGCAAGACTATACCAAGTCCCTGTGGGCTGTACGCTCTTTTACCAAAACCAGTGGCACCGGTGAAAAGGAAGATGTGCCCTTGGTCAAGGTTGAGCATGTTACTGCCGCTTATGGAAATGTGCCGGTATTGCATGATGTCGATTTCGAAATACACCGGGGGCAAACGGTCTCGGTGGTGGGAGAATCCGGCAGCGGCAAAAGCACTGCCGCGCGGGTCATCACCGGCTTGTTGCCGCCGAAACAGGGGCAGGTGTTTTTTCAGGGACAGGCACTGCCCGCCGACTACCGGCAGCGTGACAAGGATCAACTGCGCCAGGCGCAGATGATTTATCAGATGGCTGATACCGCGATCAATCCACGCCATAGAATCCGCGATATCATCGGGCGGCCACTGTCTTTTTATCTCGGTCTGAGCGGTAAGCCGCGCGAGGAGCGGATTCGAGAATTGCTGGATATGATCGAACTGGATCCGGATCAGTTTATCAACCGCTACCCGAGCGAATTGTCCGGGGGCCAGAAGCAACGTATCTGCATCGCCAGGGCGCTGGCGGCCGAGCCGAAATTTATTATCTGTGATGAAGTGACATCCGCTCTGGATCAACTGGTCGCTGAAGGTATACTGCGCCTGCTGGACCGCTTGCAGCAGGATTTGAATCTGGCCTATATGTTTATTACCCATGACCTTGCCACCGTCAAGGCGATTTCCGATGAAGTGATCGTGATGCTCGAGGGCCGGATCGTCGAGCAGGGCACACGCGAAGATATTTACTCGCCGCCTCACCATGAATATACGGAATTGTTGCTATCCTCGGTTCCGGAAATGGATCCCGACTGGATGAAGCGTGTGGTGTCCGAGCGTTCCAGCAAAGGCAGAATGAAATCCGCGGGCAACTGATGGCAGATGCTCTCAGTAGTCGCTCCGGGGTATCAACACAAATCTCAGGAGGCAGCAGTGACTGATGCTTACCCCACATTGACGTCCATGGGCGTTCAGAATCCCTCACAAATCGCCAGTTACACGGTGTATCAGCTCAGGCCGGATACGGATATACTTCGGCTCAGATATGCACGGCCCCGAGGATCGTTTCTGCCGATCACGCGAAAATACAAGCTTGGCAGAGCGATGAAATCCCAGACAGTGGACAGCGGTAGCAGAGAGACGACACTGGTTTATGAGATTTCTCCCTTACTGCTGAAGGCGATGAAAGAATTGGATGAAATTATAAAACCAAAAACGCATCGACAGGCAGCCAGGCAACAAATCGAATCGGAACTGGAGCGGATACAAAATGAGTTTATCGCGGAGATCAAGGCGGTGAAAACGCTGGTACAACAACTTGAGTGACTAGGTATAAAATCCCACTTGAATCAGCAAATTTTCAGTGCGGCACAGAGGTCTTAGACAGACTCTAAGGGGTTCAATGCTCGGGAGCGTAACGCCGTGAAAAAAACCAATATCCTGATCATTATGGTCGATCAGCTCAGCGGTTTATTTTTCCCCGATGGGCCCTGTGACTGGTTGCATGTGCCTAATCTGAAAGCCCTGGCCCGGCGATCCGCCCGTTTTAGCAATGCCTATACCGCCTCTCCTTTATGTACTCCCGCTCGCGGTGCATTCATGAGCGGCCTGTTGCCGTCGGGAACCGGTATTTATGATAATGCAGCCGAGTTTCCATCATGCGTTCCAACCTATGCCCATCATTTAAGGTTGGCCGGCTATTACACCTGCCTGTCCGGTAAAATGCATTTTATCGGGGCCGATCAATTGCACGGATTCGAAGAACGATTGACGACCGATATCTATCCCGCAGACTTCGGCTGGGTACCCGATTATCAAAATCCGGCCGAGCGTGTGGATTGGTGGTATCACAATTTGGGTTCAGTGGCGAATGCCGGAGTCGCCGAGATTACGAATCAACTTGAGTACGATGACGAAGTTGCAAACTGTGCCGTGCAGAAACTCTATCAACTCAGCCGTGGTTTGGATGAGCGACCCTGGTGTTTAACCGTCAGTTTTACCCATCCTCATGATCCTTACGTCGCGCGGCGCCGATTCTGGGACATGTATAGCGCGTGCGAATATCTTTTACCCGCAGAATCCGCCTATCCCTTTTCCGATCATGACCCACATTCGCAGCGAATCATGCAGGCAAATGACTACCGGAATTATGAGATTGGAGAGGAACATATTCGTAGGGCCCGCCGCGCCTATTTTGCCAACATCTCCTATCTGGATGAAAAAATCGGCGAGCTGCTACAGGTGCTCAGGAAAACCCGTCAGTGGGATAATACAGCAATTCTGTTTACTTCCGACCATGGTGATATGTTGGGAGAGAAGGGCCTGTGGTACAAGATGAGCTTTTTTGAGGCTTCTGCCAGAATACCCCTGATGATCTGCGCGCCCGATATGCCCGGGAAACTGATTTCAGAACCCGTATCAATTATCGATATAGTCCCCACCCTGGCCGAGATCGCGGGAGTTGCATTTGAAGAGATCATGCCTTGGGTTGAGGGAGAAAGCCTGTTATCGGTGTCACAGGGGAATCCGCGCGAAAAACCGGTCAGAATGGAATTTGCAGCCGAAACCTCCTGTGCCCCGCTGGTGTCCGTTCGCCAGGGTCGGTGGAAATACAACCGCTGTCTGGCCGATCCGGATCAGCTCTTTGATCTGCAGACGGATCCGCGCGAAATTACAAATCTGGCCAAAAACCCCCGATATGCGAGACGACTTGAGAGCCTGAAGAGTCAATGCGATTCCTATTGGAACCTGAGGGAGTTTGATGAAAAAGTGAGAGCATCGCAACAATGCAGGAAACGGGTAATTCAAGCGTTACGCAAAGGCCACTATAGTGCCTGGGACTTTCAGCCCCGTCAGCTTGCCTCCGAGCGGTTTATGCGTAATCACCTCGATTTAAACCAGGTCGAATACAATCACCGGTACCCGCGTGATGAATCCTGCTAGCCCCGACACCCCACCACTGTGGGAGCTTGCCCTGCAAGCGAAAATCCGATACCACAAAACCATCTCGCGAGGAGGCCTCGCTCCTACGGTGTCTTTCGATCAGCACCGGTGGGGGCTTGCCATGGGAGCGAAAGATCGATACCGCAAAACCATCTCGCGAGGAGGCCTCGCTCCTACGGTGTCTTGCGATCAGCACCGGTGGGGGCTTGCCATGGGAGCGAAAGATCGATACCGCAAAACCATCTCGCGAGGAGGCCTCGCTCCTACGGTGTCTTGCGATCAGCACCGGTGGGAGCTTGCCCTGCAAGCGAAAAACCGATACCGCAAAACCATCTCGCGAGGAGGCCTCGCTCCTACGGTGTCTTGCGATCAGCACCGGTGGGAGCTTGCCCTGCAAGCGAAAAACCGATACCACAACACCATCTCGCAAGGAGGCCTCGCTCCTACGGTGTCTTTAGATCAGCACTGGTGGGAGCTTGCCCTGCAAGCGAAAAACCGATACCACAACACCATCTCGCATGGAGGATTCGCTCCTACGAGAGTCTATGCTCTTACCTGGCGTAAGCGGCTAAATACGCGACGCGGTGAGATAATTGTTATAAACCTCGTGACGTAATTTCTTAAGTATTCCTGGCCCCTTTGTCTACCGGAGTCAATCATGCCGCTAAACGCCAATCGAGAGTTATTTATCACCTGTGCAGTGACAGGTTCCGGCAGTACCCAGAATAACTCGCCACATGTTCCTCGCAGCCCGAGGGAAATTGCGGACAGTGCTATCGACGCCGCGAAAGCAGGCGCTGCGATAGTGCATTGTCACGTTCGCGATCCGCAGACCGGAACGCCTGGAAGAGACAGGGCTTGCTATCGTGAGGTCACGGAGAGGATACGCGATGCGGATGTGGATGTTGTATTAAACTTAACCGCGGGAATGGGGGGAGATCTGGTATTCGGTGATGTCGAAAGCCCTCTGCCCCTGAATGACAGCGGTACGGATATGGTCGGTGCGAGTGAGAGAATGGCTCATGTCGCCGAATGCCTGCCGGAAATCTGTACCATCGATTGCGGCACCATGAACTTTGCCGAAGCCGACTATGTGATGACCAACACGCCCGGCATGCTAAGAGCCATGGCGAAGATGGCAAAAGAACTGGGGGTGCGTCCGGAGATAGAAGTGTTCGACACAGGACACCTGTGGTTTGCCAAACAGTTGGTCAAGGAGGGATTGATCGAGGATCCGGTACTAATACAACTCTGTATGGGAATACCCTGGGGAGCCCCGGACGACTTAAACACCTTATTGGCCATGGTGAACAATATTCCGGAAAACTGGCATTTTTCCGCCTTTTCGATAGGCCGTCATGAAATGCCCTATACTGCCGCCGCCATGCTGACGGGCGGCAATGTGCGAGTAGGGCTGGAGGACAATTTATGGTTGGAGAAAGGCGTACTGGCGACCAATGCCCAGTTGGTGGAGAAAGCGGTTACTATAGTCGGCAATATGGGCGCGAGGATTCTCGGTCCGGATGAGGTCAGGGAAAAACTGAGGCTCAACAAGCAGGCGTTGGCGTGAATGCCGGAAAAAAAGCCGCCATTGTCGGCGGCGGTGTTATAGGCGGAGGCTGGGCAGCCCGGTTCTTGTTACACGGTTGGGACGTGGATATAGTCGATCCGGATCCCGATGCCGGGCGCAAAATCGATCTTGTGCTTAATAATGCAAGACTATCTCTACCGGCTCTTTCGGATGTCGCCATGCCCGGGGAAGGCAAAAAGCGAATCGTGGATTCCGTAAAGACCGCCGTAACCGAAGCTTTATGGATACAGGAAAGTGTGCCGGAGCGACTGTCTGTTAAACACGAAGTCTATGACGGGATTCAGAATTACTCACTGCCGGGGGCGATTATCGCTTCCTCAACATCCGGCTTTACGCCGACTCAGCTGAATCAGTATTCGTCAAATCGACAAGATATCATCGTTGCCCACCCATTTAACCCGGTTTATTTATTGCCCTTGGTCGAATTGGTGTCACAAGAGTCAGCGGGTGACGCCATCGTGGATAAAGCCGACAGAATTATCCGGCAGATCGGTATGAAACCTTTGCGGATACGCAAAGAGATCGAAGGTCATATTGCCGACCGTTTCCTCGAAGCTGTCTGGCGTGAGGCCTTGTGGCTGATCAAAGACGGTATTGCCACGACCGAGGAAATCGACGACGCGATCCGTTACGGATTCGGTTTGCGATGGGCGCAGATGGGTTTATTCGAAACCTACCGCGTCGCGGGCGGCGAGGCGGGAATGGCTCATTTTATTGCCCAGTTCGGGCCTTGTCTGAGTCTGCCCTGGACCAAGCTGATGGATGTGCCGGAGTTGACGAACGAATTGATCAACACCATTGCGGAACAATCCGACCGACAGTCGGGACATTATTCGATCCGTGAACTTGAGCGGATTCGGGATGCCAATCTGGTGGCAATCATGCGCGCGCTCAAAGAAAAAGACTGGGCCTCGGGGCTCGTGTTAAATGAGCATGACAAAAGGCTGCAATCAAACACCTGAGCTTTCCAGCGGAGAATTATCGATGAATTTCGGTCTGAATGAAGAACAGCAGATGATTGTGGATACGGTGAAATCCTTTGTAGAAAGGGAAATTTATCCGCACGAAGAGCGGGTGGAAAAAGAGGGTGAGGTGTCAGAGGAGTTGGCCCGAGAAATCTCTGCAAAATGCATCGAGAGCGGATTTTACGCTGCGAATATGCCCGAAGAGGTCGGCGGTGGCGGGCTGAACCAATTAGAATTCGCCTTGCTGGAACGGGAGCTTGGCCGTGGATCCATGGCATTAACCCATTTTTTCGGCCGTCCGTCGGGTATTTTAATGGCCTGTAACCAAGAGCAAAGGGAAAGGTATTTGTACCCGGCGGTGAAAGGTGAAAAACTCGACGCGCTCGCCATGACTGAACCGGATGCGGGTTCAGATGTTCGCGGAATGAAATGTACGGCTAAACCATTGGGTGGTGATTGGGTTGTCAACGGTAGCAAACATTTTATCTCCCATGCCAATGTCGCCGACTTCGTTATCGTATTTATCGCCACCGGAGAAGAACAGACTGTCAAGGGCATCAAGAAAAAAATCAGCTGCTTTCTGGTTGATCGGGGAACGCCGGGGTTTGAGATCCTGCCCGGTTATCGATCGGTCTCTCATCACGGATACCAGAACGCCATTCTTCATTTTGAGGATTGCCGGTTGCCCGAGTCACAAATACTCGGGGAACTTCATCGCGGATTCGATCTTGCCAACGAGTGGCTTTATGCAACCCGGATTACCGTAGCCACTATGTGCGTAGGCCGTGCCAGGCGTGTATTCGAAACCGTATTGCCTTATACCGTTGAGCGCAGGCAATTCGGACAGTCAATCGGGAAATTCCAGGGAGTTTCGTTTAAGCTGGCGGACATGATTACCGAAATCGACGCCGCGGATTGGTTGACTCTTTCCTCCGCCTGGCGCCTTGACCAGGGTTTGCCGGCAAACCGGGAAATCGCCAGCGCTAAACTCTATGCTTCGGAAATGCTGTCGCGGGTGACCGATCAGGCCATTCAGGTCTACGGCGGAATGGGTTTGATGAGTGATTTACCCCTGGAGCGGTTTTGGCGCGATGCTCGGGTGGAACGTATCTGGGACGGCACCTCCGAGATCCAGCGACATATTATCAGCCGTGAACTCTTAAGACCCTTGGGTGGATAAGATACGACAATGAGCAATCGTCTCGATCGCCTGCTGCGTCCGCGCACTATCGTCGCGATAGGCGGCCGTTGGGCGATCAATGCTATAGAGCAATGCTTGAAAATGGATTTTGAAGGAGAGCTGTGGCTGGTCAATCCCAATCGTAAAACCATGCGGGGTGTTTCCTGTTTCAGGAGTGTGGATCAGCTGCCGCAGTCTCCGGATGCCGCATTTATTGCGGTTAATCGTCATGCGGCGATCGATGTGGTAGCCAGGCTTTCAGCGATGGGCGCCGGCGGTGCGGTTTGTTTTGCATCCGGATTCAGCGAATCTCGCGCAGAAGATGAAAACGCACCGGAACTGCAGACTAAATTATTACAAGCCGCAGACTCCATGCCTTTGCTCGGCCCGAACTGCTATGGCCTGATTAATTATCTTGACAGCGCTTTGCTATGGCCTGACCAGCATGGGGGAGAACCGGTACAGCGTGGAGTTGCACTGATTGCCCAATCTTCCAATATCGCCATCAATCTCACCATGCAGACACGTGGCCTGCCTATCGCGTATGTTTTGACGGTGGGCAACCAGTCCCAGCTATCGATCGGTGAGTTGGGAACGGCGCTGTTACGCGACCATCGTGTGACGGCCCTGGGTTTATATATAGAGGGATTCGGCGATATCGGGCAGTTTGAAAATATGGCCGCTTTTGCCCGGAAGGAGGCGAAGCCGGTCGTGGTCATAAAAGCCGGCCGTTCGGATCAGGCGCGCCAGGCATTGGTCTCACATACCAACTCGTTGAGTGGCAGGGATCCGGCGGTTCAAGCGTTCTTAAATCGTATGGGCATAGCGCGGGTTCACTCCCCATCCGCGCTATTGGAGACACTGAAACTCTTGCACTTGCACAAAGGCTTGGAAAACCGGGCAATACAAGCCATGAGTTGCTCAGGCGGTGAGGCGGTTTTGCTGGCTGACGCCGTGAAAGATTCGCCGCTTTACTTTCCCGCCCTGAATGACCGGCAAACCCGGAATTTGCGCCAGGCTTTAGGGCCAATGGTAGCACTCGCCAATCCGCTGGATTATCACACCTACATCTGGAACGATTTGCCGGCAATGACCGCTACTTTTACTGCCATGATGCATGGCGACGCCGCTTTAACACTTCTGGTCATAGACTTTCCGCGGGCCGGCCGTTGTGAGCACGACAGTTGGTTAACCGCGCTGGATGCCTTGATCCAGGCACAACGAGCGACCGGTGTCAAAGTCGGTATTCTGGCAACGCTACCGGAGAATTGTCCCGAATGGGTGGTTAAACGTTTAATGCAAGAGGGTATAGTGTCACTGGCAGGGGTAGAGGATGCCCGGTCAGCGATCGAGGCTGCGGCCTTTATCGGTTCGGGCTGTAAGAGTGCCTGTCCCGGGCCGACGCTTAAACTTTCCGCGGTTCAGGGTGAAATCACGATGACAGACGAAGCCCGTGCCAAATCACTATTGTCCTCCTATGGCCTGGATGTACCTGATTCTGCCACGGCGAATTCGGTGGAAGATATCATTCCTGCCTTAAAACGGATAGGCAAGCCCCGGGTTTTGAAAGGGCTGGGAATCGCGCATAAAACCGAATTAAAGGCGGTACACCTGGGGATAGAGCGAGAATCGGATTTTCTCGTCCGGGCAAAAGAAATGGAAAAGCATGTTAAGGGGTTTTTAATCGAGGAACACGTAGGCGATAATCTGGCGGAACTGTTAGTCAGTATTCTTAGGGACAGTGTACATGGTTTTATGCTGACGCTTGCCGCGGGCGGTGTATTGACCGAGCTGATGAACGATTCAACCCGGCTGTTACTGCCCTTCACGCGTAAAGACGTGGAAGACGCTTTGAATCAATTGCAGATCACCACTTTACTCAGCGGCTACAGGGGTAAAGCCAAGGCCGATACGCAAGCGATCATCGATGCTGCAATGTCGCTGCAGGCATTTGCCCTGGATCATCGTGATACTCTGGTTGAGGTGGAGATCAATCCACTGATCTGCGGACAACAGCGAGCTGTCGTGGCGGACGCTCTTATTCGAATGTCTGGGGATAGCGGGTAAGTTCGGAGGCTGCAATCTGTGAAAATATCAATGTTTATGGGCGAAGAGGGGGGGACTTAAGATGAGTCAGGCGATCAAAATCCGGCGCGAAGGCACTGTCCTGGAAGTCACTATCGATCGGCCGAAGGCCAATGCAATCGATCTGAAAACCAGTCGGATTATGGGTGACACCTTTATGGCATTCCGGGATGATCCCGAATTACGCGTGGCCATACTGCGTGCCGAAGGAGAGAAGTTTTTCTCCGCCGGGTGGGATCTGAAAGCTGCATCCGAGGGAGATGCGGTGGATGGTGATTACGGAATAGGCGGATTCGGTGGATTGCAGGAACTGGGTTGTCTGAACAAACCCGTGATCTGCGCCGTAAACGGGATCTGTTGCGGTGGCGGGCTTGAATTGGCCCTATCCTGCGACTTGATCCTGGCATCGGAAAATGCAAGTTTCGCACTACCCGAGATTCGTTCGGGCACCGTGGCGGATGCGGCTTCGATCAAACTGCCCAAGCGCATTCCCTATCATGTAGCCATGGATCTGCTGCTGACCGGTCGCTGGTTTGATCCGCAGGAAGCTTATCGATGGGGGATGCTGAAAGCAATCTGCAAACCCGACGAGCTGCTGGAAAAAACCTGGGATGTGGCCCGGTTGCTGGCTTCGGGGCCGCCATTGGTTTATTCCGCAATTAAGGAAATCGTGCGTGAAGCGGAAGATATGAAATTTCAGGATGCGTTGAACAAGGTCTCCAAACGTCAATTGACAACCGTGGATAGACTGTATTGTTCCGAGGATCAGGTCGAGGGTGCCAGAGCGTTTGCGGAAAAGCGTGAGCCGGTTTGGAAAGGTCGTTAGGGAAGTTCTTAGAACCGGTTTTTATTGCGCCTGCAGAACCATAGCATCCACCGGCACTGTAGGAGCGAGGCATCCTCGCGAAAGAGTATAAGCGTTTTCAATCCACCACCTCGGGCAAATTAAGCATTGAGAGTATAAATTCTGTATCGAGATGGGTTTCAACCGCATCGGCCAGCCGATCGAAATTGGATTCCCGCAGGCCTTGGTAGTCTATCGAATCTGCATTACCCAAACCCGCCCATGAGAGGATGGCTTCGGTTGTAGCGGTAGATTCGAAAATGCCGTGCAAATAGGTGCCGAGAATCAGATCATCCACGCTGCGGGCCCCATCCCAGGCTTGGTCCAGTTCGACCAAAGGTCTGTCGAGTGCCGGCCCCCATGTATTCCCGGCGTGTATTTCATAGCCTGAGACCGCCATTCCGTTCAGTGTAAGCTTTCCGTGCACATTTCGCAGTTGCTTTTCGCCTTGCAGAGTTGTTTCCATATCGAAAAGGCCCAATCCTTCCAGGGTACCGTACCGTCCTTCAATTTCCAGTGGGTCGTGAATGTATTTTCCGAGCATTTGAAAACCACCGCAGATTCCGATCAGTTTTCCACCGTAGCGAAGATGGCGAAATATCTCTGTCTGCCATCCCCGGGAGCGCAGCCACTCAAGATCGGCCTGTACACTTTTGGAGCCAGGTAGTATTACCAGATCTGCGTCAGGGATGGGTTGATCAGGGCCGATATAGCTGAACTCAATTTGAGGGTGTTGTGTGAGGGGGTCAAAGTCGGTGTGATTGCTGATGCGCGGCAGCGCCGGTACTATAATCTTAAGACACGGGTTCCGATGATGAAGAATCCGCTCGCGGGGTAAGGCATCTTCCGCTTCCAGGTGCAGCCCCTGTAAAAAAGGCAATACGCCTAAAACGGGCTTGGCGGTATGCTTTTCCAGCCAGTCCAGGCCCGGCTGGAGCAGATCCAAATCGCCGCGGAAACGATTGATCACAAAACCGATAATACGTTTCTTTTCGCTCTCGCTCAACAATGCCAGCGTTCCGACCAAATGGGCGAACACACCGCCGCGATCTATATCCGCCACTAGAATGACCGGACAGTCCACAGATTCGGCGAACCCCATATTTGCAATATCGTTCTCGCGCAGATTGATTTCGGCAGGTGAACCCGCGCCTTCCACGATCACTCTGTCGAAGCGGGATGAAAGCCTCGCAAAGGATTCCAGAACGGCTTTCCGTGCCATGGTTTTGTACTGGCGGCGGTGGCGTGCATCCAAATTCCCGATGGCGTGACCCTGAATAATCACCTGCGCACCTGTATCCGTGTTGGGCTTGAGCAACACCGGATTCATATCCGTATGAGGTTCAAGGCCACAGGCATAGGACTGGGCGGCCTGGGCCCGGCCGATCTCACCGCCATCTGCGGTTACCGCGCTGTTAAGAGCCATATTCTGAGGCTTGAACGGGGCGACACTGTACCCCTCGCGTGCCAGCCAGCGGCATAGTGCCGTTACGAGCAGGCTTTTGCCGGCATCGGAGCTTGTCCCCTGAACCATCAGCGCACGGGGGTTCATAAATCCAGCCCGGATGGTATTGTCGAGCGTATTTTCACTTTCGTTCCTCGCGCGCACTCACCCGTACGCAATGTGGGAATGTAACAATACACGCGGAGGAAAAGTGGACGGGAAGACATCAGCCGGTCACCGCATCGCCCTCCGCGATGCTTCTAACAGGGTTTCAGGCCGGTCTCCGGACTTGCGAGCGGCGCATAGGCCAAGCAATTGCCTTCCCGCGTGTTATCGCAGTGGCTCGATGATTACTTCAAACTCGCTTACCGTTGCGGGGGCAGTGTCGGAATTGTATTAAAATTCACTTATACGCACCGACTTCCCGTTTAATCTTTTGAGAAGAATCAAAAGACACCTGATGCAACGTGGAAAAAGCTTACGGATAATTCAAATAGGTGTCAAGGGTCAGACAGTGCTTGCCACCATTCTATGGCGGATATGATCATAGACCCAATTAAAGATAATCGCATAGAGAAAAAAGAAAGCGACCGCACCCAGGTCCAGTAAGAGAACTGTCAAAAAATCCATCTTCAGAAACCACATCATCACGGGCAATGTCACCACCAGTAAAGTCAGTTCGAATCCCGCACCGTGAATGATACGGGTCTGTAGTGTTCTGCTGATTCGTTCTTCTCCGAATATGCAATCAAACCCCCAGTTGTAGAAATAATTCCACCCCATTGCGATCAAAGAAAGCGTGAAAGCCAGTCCCGTCATGGTAAGCGGTTCTTTTCCGGTCGTCAGGACTCCTAAAATCGCTAACAAAACCAAGGCTATAGCTTCGAAAATAAGCATATGGAGAATGCGTTCTCTGATGGACATGTAAAATACCTGGATTCGTATCAATGGCTGGCATAATATCTTTTAATATGATAAGTAAAAGTTAATTACTATCGGAAAACGTGATATGTACAATTTGGAACACTTGCGAATATTTGTTGAAACTGCAGAGACAGGATCATTTTCAGCCTGTGCCCGAAAGCTGGGCAAGGTGCAGTCCGCCATAAGCCAGGCGATTGCCAATCTTGAGGTCGATCTGGACGTACAGCTCTTTGACCGTACAACACGAAAGCCAGGTTTGACAGCGGAGGGGGCTCATTTGTTGAGCTATGCACAGGCTGTCTTATTGCAAGCAGGAGAGCTTAGCACGGCGGCGCAGGCTATAGGCCGTCAGGAAGAATTGGATATCAAACTGGCTTTGGATAATGCGCTTTTAATGCCATCCTTGAGTCAAATTCTGCTAAGGTTCGGTCAACATTTTCCGGCGACCGTTTTGGATTTGATCTCTGTTGCCAGTCCGGATGTTGCCGTTCTGGTTAAAAGCGGGCGAGCCGATCTGGGTTTAATGTTCTCCGAAGTAGGTTTTAACCGCGAAGTGAATTTATGTTTTATCGGCCACCTTCCATTCTATGCGGTTTGCTCTCCGCGCCATCCCCTGGCCACACTGGAGCAGATCAATGCCACACATTTAGTTTCGCACCGGCAATTGTTGCTGCGCGGGGAAGTGGGTGATTTTCTCGATCAGATTGATCCGCTCTCCGCAGAAATCTGGTGGGCCAACAGTTTTTATGCCATTCGCGAACTGGTTATACAGGGGATTGGATGGTCATATATACCCTGTCACTTAGCCAAGGACGCTATAGACAGGGGGGAGTTGCACCGGATGCCGCTCAGTTTTGACCATAAGCCCTGGAGCCCTCCGGTCGAAATCATCCTGCCTAAAAACAAGGTCATGGGATTGGCACTGAGTTGGTTATCGGAGGAGTTAAAAAAATTATTGAATGATGACTTTACGTTCTGAATGGCAGACCTATGAAACTTTATTGCTTACGTGTTACGAGCTTGTCTAAAATCTCTATGCCTGCTGTGAATTCGCCGATGTGAGTCAGACTATTCTGATCTATGCCGGTTCAGCCGGTTTTACCAAGAGTTCGATAAATTCAGAAAATCTGCTGTTTCGCTGAATCAGATCAAAGCATCCGGCAACAATCATTCGGGCTCTGTCAACCCCCAGGACGGGATCAGCCAATTCATGGAATTTATCAATGATTTGTTGTTGGCTGAAAGGTGCCTCTTGCCCGCCTCGGGCATGAACATCTCCGGACTCCAGCACACGACCGTCGAGCAGCGTCAGGCTAACATCGGACCAGCGGCCGTGCGGAAAGCGTGCATTATGCCGCTGATCTTCGCAGACATTAATTTTTTTGATCATGGCTGCAGTCTGTGGATTATGTAATGCATCCCCGCATAAGTGCTCGGGTGTGATTTTCCCGTACCTGAGCATGGTTGCAACAGCATAAGCCATACTGTACTGTGCCTGCGAAGTGGTGTCCGGGATACCTGAGTAGAGTTTAGAAGCCTCATGGAATGTACGGATCTTTACCGTTTCCACGTCTTCTGCCTTGAACGAGTGTTGGTGCATCAATTGCTGAACCGCATCGATGGCGGCGTGTGCCCAACGGCAGATCGGATAGGGTTTTATGTAGTTTTTTTCTATAGTCCAATGTCTTCCCAGGTCCGTCCAGTAGGCAGCTGTTTCTTCGGATTCCACCGTGATTGCGGGGGCTCCGCAAAAACCGCGAGATGCCAGCAATGCAGAGCTGACCCCGATCATTGCGCCCATGCCAGATCCGTCGTGCAACATTGATGGGTTATCGATTTCACGCATCATCTGGCTGCGTGGACCATGATACTCCGCTATGCCGAGAGCTTCTCGCAATACGGTTGAGTCACTGTTCAGCAGACGGCAGCAAAGAGCGGCAACTCCCAGAGCGTTCCAGGCACCTGACGTATGATAATCGCTTACTGAGGCATGCAATGCCAACCCGGCTCTGGCAGCGACTTCGTAAGCGATAACAACTGCTTCCAACGCCTGCCGGCCGTTTAAATGAGGTGTGATCTGCGCGAATGCGCATAATGCGGGAATAACGGCGCAACCGATATGGCCCTTGGTCGGATTATAGCCGTCGTGAGCGTCCAGATTGTCAGTCTGGGTGGCGATGGCATAGGCAGCTCCGGCTGGGCCGGTGCGTCTACCGTCGAACAGGATCTGAGTGTGGTATCGGGAGTCGCTCGCGCCGTAAAAGTCCGCCGCAAAATCCCGGGCGATTTTCCCTGCATCAAGTTGTGTCGCAGCGGCTGCCACGCCCAAAGTGTCCAACAGCAGAGTCATAGCCATATTCAGGGCGGTATCGGGTATATTTGCGGGTTCGGCCAGTGCAAAATCGGCGACCTTTTTGAAAAGAAGATTTGTTTCAAGCTGAGCCATGAGTATCGCCCGGTACATTGCTACGGTTGAATTATCGCTTGCAGGGCAAGCTCCTACGGGGTGGTTGGCTAGAGCATTTCCACCTTGACTTTCAAAATGGCTCTCTCGGTCGCTTCGGTAACCGTAAATCTATAGCCCGATTCATCGATGTACTCGCCTTCCAAGGGTATATGACGCAGGCGGCCAAGTACCAGGCTGCCCACCGTGCGGAATTCATTCATCGGAATCATTGAACTCATGGTTTCATTCAAATCGGATATTGAAAGGCGCGGATCGACGATATAGCAGCCTTCATCGATGTTTTCGATGGTTCGCTGGCGTCTGGGGTTGTATTCCTCAAAATGATAGCCGACATCAATTTCTCCAACAACTTCCTCGACTATATCCTCCATGGTAATGATCCCGATAGCGGAGCCGAATTCGTCGACCACAATGGCCATATGATCCTCGCGGCGATGCAGGCGGGGCAGGAGTTGATCTATCGTTTCCAGAGGAGATACATACAGTGTATTCTTGATCATTTTACCGATCGGTAGATTTTCCGCCTTGGTGTCCATTAAGTCCCAGGTAGACAGTATGACTATGCCGATAATATTGTTTGTACTGCCATCGTAAACCGGCAGGCGGTTGAAACCGTGTTTACGGACTAATGCCACAGCCTCGGAACGGTATCCATCAATGGAAATCACAGTGGTTTCGGCAATCGGAATCATGGCTTCCCCGACCGTTGTTTCGGCAAATCGAATCACTCTTCGAATCCGGCCATGGTCAAACGCTCTTAAGGCTGCATCGTGTTCAGCCTGTTCGACCAGAGTGAGTAATTGTTCACGGGTAATAAAAAAAGTCTGGTCAGCTATACCTGCTCCGACAAGGCGGGTTGCCAGTCTTGCAAGTCTGGAAAAAACGAAAATGACGGGGTAAAAAATATAGGAAATCCACTTCAGCGGATAAATAATAATCGGGGTCAGCTGATCTGCCTTTTGCTGATAAATGCTTTTTGGAACAATTTCGCCCAATATCAAAAAAATCGGTGTAAATACCAGAAAAGCGATGAGGTCACCACCTTCACCAAAGAAATTGATCATCAGGATGGTTGCGATGGTGGTCAGCGCGATGGTGGAAATATTGGTTCCAACCAGTGTGGTACTGAGCAAAACTTCCGGATTGCGCAAAAGCTCTAGTGCGAGTTTGGATCCATCCTTGCCTTGCTTGGCCTCATATCGTAGCTTGATTTTATCAGAATTGACCAGTGCCAGCTCCGATCCGGAGAAAAATCCCTTCAACAAAAGAAGTACTAACATCGCTATGATGATTATAAATATCTCCATGATCTAGCCCTCTTTCTCTTTCTTCGGTCGGTCATCGGCGGCTTGACTGTCGGGATCGGGAAACTTTAAGATTTCGCCTTCCTCCGGGTGAGAGTCCTCTTGATTATCCGCTTCGCCTTCCTGTTCGTCATTATTTTGCGTATCCGTGGCATCTCCCCGCGCTACCCGGACCTCGGTCAATCTGTGGCCTTCCATTTCCAGAACCGTGGCGGTTATGCCGTCCATTAAGTCTACTTTGTCACCGACCTGGGGCAGGCGATCGAGAAATCGGAATACAACTCCGCCGATTGTCGTCATTCTCGGATCCTCTATACCGAATGTAGTCAAGTCGTTAAAATCGGTCAGCTTCATTTGCCCGGGCACGATATAAACATCGTTGTCCTGTTCGCGGTAGAGTTCCTGCCCTCTGATGTCTTCGGAGATCTCGCCGAATATAAAATTGATGATATCGCGCATGGTGATAAAACCGTCCACGCCGCCGAATTCGTTCAGCACTATAGCTGCGCGTGCGCGATTGTTCTGGAAGAAGTCGAACATTTCATCCACATTTTTTGTTGGCGGGACCACGATGGGCGGATGCAGAATATCATCGATGGTGTAATCGGCCAGATTCTTTCCGTCGAGAATCAGATCCATTATATCTTCTGCGTGGATAAACCCGATCAGATTATCCCTGTGGCCCTGATAGATCGGCAGCCGGGGGTGCTCATACCTGCGTATCCGATCGGCGATTTCGGGCACGCTCATATCACTGATGAGAAAATCCACCTGAGTACGCGGCGTCATGATTTCAACGATTTCCGTTTCACTGGCTTCCAGCAGATTATCGATCAGTACTCTCTCGGTTGCGTCGAGAATGCCTTCCTCCGCGACATCTTCAACCAGGGTTCGGAAAATTTCGGTTTGCAGAATATTTTCTTTGGTCCGCTCTTCGCCGACGGCCCAGCTGGTTATACGTTCAGAAACGATCCGGATTGCCTCCCGCAAGGGACCGACGAGTTTTACCCAGGCGTTCATGGGGCCGCTGACCAAATCGGCACTTACGCGGACCGGATTACTGACCGCAATGGTCTTAGGCGTTACTTCTCCAAGCAATAAGAGTAGCGGAAACATGACTAACAGATTGATCCAACCGGCACGTTCAGCATCGGTGAGGGCGACCAGAATCCCGGCAAGGTTCGCTGTCGCGGCAACGTTTACCAGTTCATTTCCGCATAATATTGAAATAATCAATCGGCGGGGTTGATCAAGCAAGGCATGTAACTTATCCGCCTGGGGGTGGCGTTCACGACGGAGTTTCTGTAAATCCAGCCTCGAGAGTGAGAACAGAGCGGTTTCGGAACCCGAATAAAAGGCTGAAAGAATGAACAGCATCGCCTGAATGAACAGGCGAAAAACTATATCCGGATCATTTAAGCGATCGTAATCAATCGCGAAAAACGAATCGATGTGTGACCAGAACTGCTGCAGTTCCAGTAGCGATGCGTCCATGGTGCCGTCTCCCGAACGGTTGCAATGATATGGATAAAACCCCGAAGCAAAAGAGAACTGTGTACATTACCCTAACCTCGGCAAGGATAAAACACTTCATAAGGTATTAGAGACTAAAATATGTCGAATATTTGTGGCGGCGCAAGGAAAAAACCGGCTGTCACGAAGTCTTCGGCTTCAGACGGGGTAAAGCCGGGGCGGCGGACATCTGACCGCCCGCGATCATTACATTAAATATGCATGGTGTATGTTATTTTTCGGGTCTGTGTCCCTTGAGCCCATCGACAACTGCATCCTTATCTTCGCTATCCAGATCCTGTGGTAATACAAGATTCAGAGTGATGGCGAGAAAGGCAGCCGGCAGGAGTCCGGAGGTCAACAGAATCTGCGCGGTCTTGGGCAAATGTTGTAACGCACCCGGTTCGAGTTGCAGGCCGAGTCCCAATGATAGTGACACGGCGAAAATTACCATATTTCGACGATTCCAATGGACATCCGACAACATGGAAATTCCCGCCGCCGCCACCATGCCGAACATGACGATTACTGCGCCCCCCAGAACTTCGATAGGGATACTGGAAATCACAGCTCCGACTTTCGGCAACAAGCCGCAGACGATAAGAAAGATCGCACCAAAGGTCACTACATGCCGGCTCATTACACCGGTCATTGCAATCAAGCCGACATTTTGTGAGAACGATGTGTTGGACAGAGCACCGAAAAATCCTGCTATAGCTGTTCCGATTCCATCAGCGAAAGTGGCTCCCTTGATTTCAACGTCACTGGCCTCACGGCCAGCGCCGGCCTTGGTGATTCCTGATACGTCTCCGACTGTCTCTATGGCCGATATTATAGCCATTAAGCAAAAGCCGATAACTGCGGCAGCGGTGAAGCTGACGCCGAAAGGAAACAGCTTGGGTGGTGCGAATACTGCAGCTTTGGCAACATTTCCGAGATCGACCATACCCATGAGAAACGCCACCAGATAACCCGCGATCAGGCCAATCAAAATTGCCGATACCGACCACATTCCTTTGGCAAAAAATTTAAAACCCAAAGTGACGAGAATGACCAGTAAGGCGACGCTCCAGTTCTGCAGACTGCCGTATTCAGGTGTGCCTATGGCGGGCACGCCTCCCGCAGCGTATTGAATCCCCACTTTTACCAGAGACAGGCCGATCATTGTCACCACCAGCCCTGTCACCAAGGGTGGCAAGGCGAATCTGATTTTACCGACAAATGGCGCCAACGATGCGTGAAACAAGCCGCCCACGATCACCCCCCCTGCAATTGCGCTCATGGCTTCAACTCCCTGACCGGCGACAATCGGAATCATAATGGGTAAAAAGGCAAAGCTTGTGCCCTGTACGATCGGTAGCCTTGAGCCTACCGGCCCCAGTCCGATCGATTGAAACAGGGTGGCAATTCCCGCAAACAGCATTGACATCTGGATCATATAGATCAAGTGATGAAAGTCGGGAGAGTTGGAACCGAATCCGAATCCGGCGGCGCCCGCAATAATAATCGCCGGCGTCACATTGCTGATAAACATGGCCAGCACATGCTGGATTCCCAAAGGAATCGCCATCGTCAGCGGCGGAGTGTAGTCGGGGTCTTTCAGCTGTTCAGGTGTTCCGATAGATGCACTATGGCTCAGCATGATTTCCTCCACGGTTTTAATTATTTCCCGGCGCAACGTGGTCCATCAACCGAGATGATTCCATAAGTGTTAACAGGCCTTAAGTATCCAAAACTATTTTGTATACGTCAATATAAAAATATGTATACATAATCTGAAAAATATGTTCATAATATATAAGTAAGTAGGATCGACAGATCAAATTCGGAGTATTGTAAAATTGTTGCGTGAGTGATTTATGCAAAAAGTACATCAACTGGGATTGCATACGGACTATTGGTCCACCCGTATGAAGACTGCCGAGAAGTCAGGCAGGGATGAAGAAATCTATCAAAATATCTATACCGCGATTGTCGAACATTATATTGCTCCCGGAACCAAGCTGCCGGAAGACACCCTTGCCGATACATTCGATGTCAGCCGGACCATTATCCGTAAGGTATTACTCAGCCTGTCTCACGAAGGCTTGGTGTCTATTGCACCCAAGCGCGGAGCCAGGGTTGCCCGGCCGACACAGCAAGAAGGGAAACAGGTTTTTGAAGCGAGGCGAATCGTTGAGATCGCCGCGGTTCCGCATATAGTAGATGCGATTTCCGCCAGAGATATCAAATCCTTGCGCAAGCTGGTCGCCGAGCAGAAAAGGGCACAGGAGGCGAAGGACTATCGGGCTGTGATCCGGCTTTCCGGCTTTTTCCATGAAGCATTGATCTCAATTACCGGCAATCGATTTTTAATTGAGTATCTCCGCAATCTGATTTCCCGCTCGTCTCTGATCCTTGCCGTATTCGGATCCACACGTGGCCATCAGCACAGTTGCCAGGATCATGACGAGCTGTTGGATTTACTCGAACGCGGCGATGCGCGGCTGTGCCGTAATTGGATGAAACAGCACTTGATCGATGTTGAATCCACAATCGATTTCTCCAGCGACGACACGCCTGTCCCGGATTTGAAGCAGGTTTTTTCAGAAATCAAAAGCCGGCGATCCTAGAAGCTGTCGTCAGGAGTTTGCTTGCCGCCTCACAGGATTTAATTTTGTATACAAAAAATAAATAAATTGTTTACATAGAATAATGTTTTGGATTAATGTATGGATCAAGCCCCGATCTTAAACAGGCTCTAAAAGCAAACAGTCGCTTCTCAACTTTATTAAAGCATCCATGGAGATTAAGAATGGCAGATATAGGGTTTGTCGGACTCGGAATCATGGGCCGCCCAATGGCGATGAATTTGATCAAAGGCGGGCATAAGCTGTATTTACACAGCCGGTCCGGTGTGGAGCAATCGCTGATCGATGCTGGAGGTGTGGCCTGTGCCAACGCCTGCGAGGTTGCCAAAAAATCAAAGATCCTGATCTGCATGCTTCCCGACACACCGCACGTGGAAGCCGTTTTATTTGGAGACGGTGGCGTGGCTCAGGGATTGGACCAGGATACATTAGTAATCGATATGAGTTCCATCTCTCCCATTGCCAGCAGAGAGTTTGCACAGAAAATTAAAGCACTCGGCTGCGACTATATCGATGCACCCGTTTCCGGAGGCGAGGTGGGTGCTGAAAATGCAAGCCTGACAATTATGGCAGGCGGAAGCGAGCAGGGATTTGAACGGGCAAAGCCGATATTCGAGCTTCTCGGGCAGAACATTACCCATGTGGGCGAGAGCGGTGCCGGGCAGATCTGCAAGGTGGCGAATCAAATTATTGTTGCCTTGAATATCGAGGCTGTGGCGGAAGCCTTGCTGTTTGCCGCGAAGGCCGGTGCCGATCCGAGTAAAGTCCGGCAAGCCCTAATGGGCGGTTTTGCTTCTTCGAAGATACTTGAAATCCACGGCGAGAGGATGATTAAACGCACCTTTGACCCCGGATTCCGGATCAATCTGCATCAGAAAGATCTCAACCTCGCCCTGAGCAGTGCTCGTTCAATAGGGGTTTCTCTGCCTAACACCGCGACCGCGCAGGAGCTATTCAATGCCTGTGCCGCTATGGGAGGCAGTGATTGGGACCATTCCTCGTTAGTCCGTGCCCTGGAAAAACTGGCGGATTTTGAAATCGGTCAGAAAGCGCAAGCCGGATCAGACTGAACAGCATTCGGAATGAGTACATAAAACAGATGAGGAACTGCGAATGAAGCGTTTGACAACCCATGTTCTGGATACAGCTTCGGGTATTCCGGGAGCGGGGATAACCATTGATCTGTATCAGGACCATGGTGACACACGGCATCATATTGTAACAACCCGGACAAATTCCGATGGGCGAACCGATAAACCTTTGCTTGATGAGCAGACGTTCAGCCAGGGGAATTGGGAACTGGTCTTTCATGTCGGTGAATATTTCGCCAAGCGTCAAAGCGATCTCAGTGATCCACCTTTTCTGACTCGTGTCTCCATACGCTTTGGTATAGGCTCGGATTCGCACTTTCACGTTCCGTTGCTGGTCTCGCCCTGGAGTTATTCCACCTACCGCGGCAGCTGATTCTTCGCGCAGAATAAGAGGTGTTTCTCTATGGAAGCATATATAGTCGACTGGCTCAATCTGCTTGGACGTTGGGTCCATATGATTACCGGTATCGCCTGGATCGGTGCATCATTTTATTTTATCTGGCTGGACGATCACTTGCAACAGCCCGCTGAAAGTCAGGATATAGAAAAAGGCGTCGGCGGTGAAGTATGGTCAGTCCACGGCGGCGGTTTCTATCATGCACAAAAATACAAGCTAGCACCGCCTGAATTACCTGAAACTCTGCATTGGTTTAAATGGGAAGCCTATACGACCTGGATGTCGGGTGTTTTTCTGTTGGCGTTGATATATTGGTATGGCGCCGAAATTTATCTGATTGATCCGAATGTTGCGCAATTGAGCAAACCCGTCGCTGTTATTTCGGGCATTGCGACTTTGGTGTTAGGTTGGTTCGCTTATGACCGTATGTGCAAGTCCAACCTGGGCGAAGATGAGAAAAAACTTGGAGCTGCGGTATTTGCTTTTCTTGCCCTTGTTGCCTTTATCCTCTGCCAGATATTCAGCGGCAGGGGAGCCTATATTC
Organism: Granulosicoccaceae bacterium; assembly: GCA_965222695.1. Classification (GTDB taxonomy): domain Bacteria; phylum Pseudomonadota; class Gammaproteobacteria; order Granulosicoccales; family Granulosicoccaceae; genus UBA7957. Next base: position 1,258,134 of record OZ244967.1, read on the forward strand.
ATTTTGGTGCCGTGCTTGGAACAATAATGGTTGCCAATGTGTTTTTCGTGATTATGCCCGGGCAGGCTGCTCTGGTGGAGGCTACAAAAAAGGGACAGGCACCGGATCCGAGGCACGGCCTCAACGCCAAACAGCGATCGGTACACAATACCTATTTCACCCTGCCGGTGTTGTTTGTCATGATCAGCAACCACTATGCGATGAGCTATGGCCATGCCTACAACTGGCTGATCCTGATTGCTATATCCCTGGCGGGCGCGCTGATTCGCGTGTATTTTGTGCAGAGGCATTTCGGCAAGGCATCTCCCTTGCCCATGGCAGTCGCTGCCGTAATACTGCTGCTTGTCTCTTTGGCCATTGCTCCCGGAACGGCCGATACCGGCAAAACGGGAGAACTCAGTGCGGCACAGCTTTTTTCAAAGGTCAAACATGTTCTGGATGAGCGATGCACGGTTTGCCATTCAATATCACCGACCCAGGCCGGTTTCAGCGCGCCGCCAAAAGGTGTGGTGTTTGATTCTGTGAAGGATATTCTGAATCAGGCGGCATTGATTCACCAGCAAACCGTTGTCAGCAAAGTGATGCCGATTGGCAATTTAACCCGTATGACCGATGAGGAACGTAGCTTGTTGGATCAATGGTACCGCGGTGGCGCAAAAACCGAATGATTCGCACAAAGATGTAATCTTAAAAAACCAGGATTAAGCGATGCAGAAACACTATCCGCGTGACATGGCGGGCTATGGGGCCGAGCCTCCCAAGATTCGATGGAGGAATGGGGCCAGAATTGCCGTACAGTTTGTGATTAACTATGAAGAAGGCGGGGAAAACTGCATATTGCACGGGGATGCTGCCTCTGAGGTTTTTTTATCAGAGATAATCGGTGCCCCGGCTTATCACGGACAGAGGCATATGAATATGGAATCCATTTATGAATACGGTTCCAGAGCGGGTTTCTGGCGTTTGCATCGCATGTTTAGCGAACGGCGGATACCGGTAACCGTATTTGCCGTTGCCATGGCTTTGCAGCGCAATCCCGCGATTATCGAAGCCATGCTGAAATCAGATTGGGAAATCGCCAGCCATGGATACAGGTGGATCGATTATCAACAAGTTCCCGAGTCCGTGGAAAATGAGCATCTGCACACAGCCATTGAGATTCATACAAAGCTTACAGGAAGCCGTCCTCTCGGTTGGTATTTGGGCAGATGCAGCCCTAATACACACAAGCTGGTTGTTGAAGAAGGCGGGTTTGTTTACAACGCCGACACTTATGCGGACGATTTGCCCTACTGGGATGACTCTTACGGTAAGCCTCAGCTGATGATTCCCTATACATTAGACGCGAACGATATGCGATTCGCGACCAATCAGGGATTTAACAGCGGTGATCAATTCTATACTTATTTAAAAGATACCCTTGATGTTTTATATGCCGAAGGTGAATTTTTGCCGCGGATGATGTCCATAGGTTTACATTGCCGTCTGGCGGGCAGGCCCGGAAGAGCGGCTGCGCTAGCCCGGTTTTTGGATTATGTCGCCGCGCATGACGCTGTATGGATCTGCCGTCGTCTCGACATTGCACGGCACTGGGAGGCACAGCACCCCCCGACAGGTTCAGCGTGATTATCCATGTCGATAAATAATACGAATTTATTAAGGAATCGGTATGCCCGAACTGGAACGAAAATTTAAACCGGCCCCCTCAACCATGAGCGAATCGGCGTTTGTCAAACGCTTTGGCGGCATTTATGAATACTCACCATGGATCGCCAGAGAAGTCTGGCGGCTTGGCTTATCGGACGAGCATAGTTCAGTATCCGGACTTAGCGCTGTGATGGGCGAATACGTGCTTACGGCCGACCGGGAGCGGTTGTTGGCACTGATCAGAGCGCATCCGGACCTCGCCGGGCGTGCCGCTGTGAGTGGAGAGTTGACCGAGGAGTCCTCCTCGGAACAGGCGAGTGCCGGTATTGATCAGTGCAGTGAAGAAGAATTCGAGCGGTTTCAGCACTTGAATGAGGCGTATAAAAAAAAGTTTGATTTCCCGTTTGTCATGGCGGTCAAGGGAAGTAACCGCCATAAAATTCTGGCCGCGTTTGAAGAGCGGCTGAAAAACGATCCGGAAACGGAATTTCAGCGGTCATTGCTGGAAATAAACAAAATAGCCCGGCTGCGATTGGAAGCCATAGCCGGTGAAGGTCAATGACAGAGAGCAATCATGAGTGATCAGATCGATAAGCACCCATTTTTCAAATGGGCCAATCTGGCGGACCCAAGGCTTGGCGCCCTGGCCATCTACGCGACCGATGAATTTTTTGCCAGCAAGGATCGCCTGATCAGCCCGGTCGATCCCGTTTTTATTCCGGACAAATACGATGACAACGGTAAATGGATGGACGGATGGGAATCGAGAAGAAAGCGAGGAGAAGGACACGACTATTGCGTTGTAAAACTGGGTAAAGAGGGTCGGATTCACGCAGTGGACATAGACACGTCACATTTTACCGGTAATTTTCCCCCCGCGGCTTCCCTGGACGCATGTTACTGTCCGGACGGTGATCCTGACGATAATACAAACTGGGAGTTAATTCTTCCGTCGGTCAGTCTGCAGGGCGACAGTCATCATCTGCACGAAATCACCAATGACAACACCTTCAGTCATCTGCGGCTGAACATTTATCCTGATGGCGGCATTGCCCGCCTGCGTGTCTACGGAGAACCACAATGTAATTGGGATAATCGAGACCCGGCGGAACTGTTGGATTTACTCGCCCTGGAGAATGGAGGCAGGGCTATAGCCTGCAACGATCAGCATTTCGGCAGTATTTTAAATATCAATATGCCCGGCCGGGGTGTGAATATGGGTGACGGCTGGGAAACCAGGCGGCGCCGTGAACCGGGAAACGATTGGGCGATACTGGCATTGGGGCATTCTGGAATGATTAAAAGTATCGAGATAGACACGGCTCATTTTAAAGGTAACTATCCCGATCAATGTTCGGTTCAAGCCGCCTTTGTCCGTGGTGGAACCGATGAATCATTGATAACCCGAAGCCTGTTCTGGAAAGAGCTGTTGCCGCCGCAAAAAATGTCTATGGATGCTATTCATCGATTCGAGGAAGAAGTGCAATCTTTGGGACCCATCAGCCATATCCGTTTGAATATCATTCCCGACGGCGGCATCAGCCGAATCCGGATGTACGGGCATATTGGCGTTTAGACCGGCGGGTGAATCCGATGTTGACGCTTAATCTGGCTCTCGAGCCATTGTCAAAAAAAGCATTCGAACCCTTTGGAAACGTCATCGAAACGTCCGGTGCCGAACATTTTTCGATCAATGCGGGCACCATAGAGCGCTTTCACGACTTGGCGGATGTTGCAATAGGTGAAGGCGAAAATGCGCGGGTCTTGATCAATATCGCAAGTTGTAATATGCCTGCAGACCTCCCTTATCGTCTGCCGTTTATGGAGCGGCATCCCCTGGGCAGTCAGGCGTTCATTCCCATGGACGAGACGCCGTTAATAGTGGCCGTTGCACCTAAAGGTGACTATATAGATCCGGCTAAGGTTAAAGCCTATATCAGCAACGGACGACAGGGTGTAAATTATCATCCGGGTGTCTGGCATATGCCTCTGATCTGCCTTGAGAAAGGGCAGCAAATGCTATTAATCGATCGCGGTGGAGCCGGAAAAAATTGTGAGGAATATCATTTTCCTGACCATCAAATTGTATTGTGCCGGCGCTAATCAGGGTTTGACAATTCAATGGCGACTACACTTTATAGAAATGCAACCTTGGTGGCAACATTCGATGATGAACGAAAGGAAATTCCGGATGCCGGTCTGTTTGTACGGGATAATGTCATCGAGCAAGTGGCGTCAAATGCGCAACTGCCGGATACAGCGGACAAGCTTGTCGATCTGAGTGGCAAAATAGTATTGCCGGGTTTGATCAATACTCATCACCATATGTATCAGAGCCTGACGCGCGCGGTGCCGGCTGCGCAAAATGCCGGATTGTTCGGCTGGCTGAAAACCTTGTATCCGATCTGGCAGGGTTTGACGCCACAAATGATAACTGCGTCCGGTCTAACCGCCATGGCGGAGTTGCTAATGTCCGGGTGTACGACAAGCAGTGATCATCTTTATGTCTTTCCCAATGGCTGCACTCTTGAGCACAGCCTGGAAGCGGCCGAGAAAATCGGGATGCGTTTCCATGCCTGTCGCGGAAGTATGAGTCTGGGGGAAAGTCAAGGCGGGTTGCCGCCGGACAGTCTGGTGGAAAAGGAATCGGATATATTATCCGATACGCAACGGCTTGTTGAAGATTTTCACGACGGCTCACGCTACGCGATGCGCCGAATTGCTGTGGCACCCTGTTCACCCTTTTCGGTCAGCAGGGAATTAATGCGTGACTGTGCGGAATTGGCTCGTGAGTACGGTGTGGCTCTGCACACCCACTTAGCCGAAAATACGCATGATATCGAGTACAGCCGCACGCAGTTTAATATGACGCCTGCTGAATATGCCGAAAGCCTGGGGTGGGTCGGACATGATGTCTGGCATGCACACTGTGTTCAGCTGGATCGTGATGGTATAGATTTATTCGCGCGGACGGGTACAGGGGTTGCGCATTGCCCATGCTCGAATATGCGACTGGCGTCGGGTGTGGCACCCATACGCCGAATGATGGATGCAACAGTGCCGGTGTCGCTGGGTGTTGACGGCAGTGCATCCAACGATGGGGGGCATTTACTGGCCGAAGCCAGGCAGGCCATGCTGTTGCAGCGTGTCAGTTTTGGTCCCGACGCCATGAATGCAAGGGAATCGTTGGAATTGGCAACCCGAGGCGGGGCCAGAGTGTTGGGCAGGGAAGATATAGGTCACCTGGCATCGGGCATGGCGGCGGACTTTATCGCTTTTGACATCGAAGATATGGCTTTCGCCGGTGCCTTGCATGATCCCTTGGCCGCGCTTGTGTTTTGCGCTCCGGCGAAAGTGTCCATGAGCGTTATTAACGGCAAAACCATTGTTAGGGACGGTCGTCTCTTAACTGTGGAAACGGATTCTGTCATCCGTAATCATAACCGGCTTTCATTGAAGCTCTTACGCGGTGAAAGCTAAACTGCAGGACCATGAAGGTGGATAATGCTATGGCGGGAAAGACGATAAAGGCGTTTCGGGGTTCGATCCTGCATTGTTTAAAGGATCCGGGGGAATCATTCACCAATGATGCCCTGGAATACTTTGAAGATGGACTGTTATTGATTGAGGACGGAATCCTTGCCCAGACGGGACCTTATGATGCCCTGGTGTCCTGCTTGCCCGAAGGTCTGGATATAAAAGACTACTCGGGCAAACTCATTATCCCGGGATTGATAGATACCCATATTCATTATCCTCAGACCGATATTATAGGCTCATGCGGTGAGCAGTTGCTGCAATGGCTGGAACGCTACACTTTTCCGACCGAGGGGAAGTTTGCTGAGAAGCGTCATGCAACAGAAGTGGCGGAATTTTTCGTTCAAGAGTTGTTGAGAAACGGTACGACGACCGCACTGGTGCTGGCGACCGTGCACCCGCAATCGGTCGACGCGATTTTTGAATCATCCTTAAGCCGCAATATGCGCATGATTGCGGGCAAGGTATTAATGGATCGCAATGCTCCGGACTTTTTGCTTGATACTGCGGATTCCGCCTATACCGAGAGTAAAAAGCTCATCGAACGATGGCACGGCCAGGGCCGCCTTCACTATGCAATTACTCCGCGATTTGCCCCGACATCCAGTGACAAACAACTGCAACGGGCAGGTGAACTGGCCGGGCAATACAGTGATGTTTTTGTCCATACTCACGTTGCTGAAAATCATGATGAAGTCGCCTGGGTTGCAAGATTATTCCCATGGAGCAGGAGTTACCTGGATGTATACGATCGTTTCGGACTGTTGCGCGAGCGTTCGGTACTCGCCCATTGTATTCATCTGGACGACCAGGATTACCGGACCATGGCACAAAGCGGGGCGGCCATGGCATTTTGCCCGACGTCAAATTTATTTCTGGGCAGCGGGCTGTTCGATCTTAGGGCTGCCAGAGACCGTGAAATCCGGGTAGGCCTGGCAACCGATGTAGGAGGCGGTACCAGCTTTAATATGCTGAAAACCTTGAGTGAAGCTTACAAGGTGTTGCAGCTGAACGGACAGACTTTATCCGCCGCCAGAGCACTTTATCTTGCAACGCTCGGCGGTGCGCAAGCTCTCTATATCCATGACAAAGTGGGTAATTTTACACCCGGAAAAGAAGCTGACTTTATCGTTATCAATATGGAGGCGACGCCACTTTTGGCACGCAGAATACAACATGCCCAATCTATAGCCGAAAAGCTGTTTGCATTGATCATACTGGCGGACGACCGCGCCGTCGACGCCACCTATATCATGGGACGGCCTGCATATGAAAGCCGTTAAGATCTACCATAGCCCAATCCCTACCCCGTAGGAGCCTGCCGGGCAGGTGAATTACCCACAGTGTAAACCACATCGCGAGGAAGCCTCGCTCCTACATTGTGTTATCCTATCCGCCGTGTACCGTAGGAGCCTGCCGGGCAGGCGAATTACCCACGGTAGCAAATCCCATCGCGGGGAAGCCTCGTTCCCACGGGCTGATTCCTTTGCCGGAGCTTCATCACATGCTAGACCTTATCAAAAATCTGCCGAAAGCCGAACTGCACCTGCATCTGGAAGGCACGCTGGAACCGGATTTGCTGTTCAGGCTGGCACGCCAAAACCGGGTTTCCATTCCTTACTCTGGTATTGACGAGATAAAGGCGGCATATCAGTTCACGGATCTGCAAAGTTTTCTTGATGTGTACTACCAGGGCGCTGGCGTGCTGCTTCAAGAGCAGGATTTTTACGACTTGAGCTGGGCCTACCTTGAACGGGCTCATCAAGACAATATCGTGCATACCGAGGTGTTTTTTGATCCCCAGACCCATACGGAAAGAGGAATTGCATTTGAAGTTGTCATCGGCGGAATTCGGCGTGCACTCGACGATGCAAACCGCAAATTCGGCATGACTTCACGCCTGATTATGTGTTTTCTTCGTCATCTCAGCGAGGCGAGCGCGATCGAGACATTGGAACAGGCGTTGCCACATCGCTCACTGTTTCACGGTGTCGGGCTCGACAGTTCGGAAAAAAACAATCCTCCTGAAAAATTTGCCAATGTGTATCGAAAGGCAAAAAAGGAAGGTCTTAAATTGGTTGCTCACGCCGGTGAAGAAGGGCCGCCCAAGTACATTTGGGACTCGATCCGGCTCTTAGAGGTCGAGCGCATTGATCACGGAATTGCCTGTGAAAAAGATCCGGAACTCATTGACTGGCTGGCGGCATCACGAATGCCATTGACCGTTTGCCCATTGTCCAATATCAAACTGCGCGTGTTTGACAGCATGCAGGAGCATAACATTCTAAGGCTACTGGATTCGGGACTCTGCGTTACCGTTAACAGCGATGACCCATCCTACTTTGGCGGCTATTTAAACGATAATTACCGTGCCTTATACGAATCACTGCATATGTCCCGCAAGCAACTGGAAAAACTGGTTTGCAATAGTTTTGAGGCCAGTTGGATGGATGTTGAACAAAAACGGGATTGGCAAGAAAAGGTTTCGGCTATCTGCAGCGACCGACTACTAGTAGTCAGTCAATCTGAAACATTCGGGTAAAGACGTTTCAGTTTTATCCTTGCTTGCTCTGTTGTGAAGCGCCAATCTACCGGTTTCGTATTTTCGTTGCGTATCTGCTCCCATTGCTCAACCTCCTGTGTAAGGGTTTCTCTATCAGCAATGCGACGATCTAGGCACTGTCGAGCCAGCACGCTGAATTCGCACTCCGCCATGTTCAGCCAGCTTCCATGCTTCGGTGTGTAGATAAATTCGAGTTTGCTGAGCAGACTGTGAGCAAGCTCTGGCGGGAATGCTTTGTACAATGAGGCGCCAGTATGTGTGCTAAGGTTATCCATCACCAAGGTGATTTTTTCCGCATGCCGATAGTCCTCCTGCACCAGGCGTCGCACACCTTCAGCCCACTCACTTGCCGCATGATTCCCTGCCACTTGCACTCTACGCCAGTTCTCCAGAGGCGCATAGAACAACAGCAAATGAGCCACACCATTGCGTTCATATTCTCCATCGTAGCGCTCTGTCTGTCCCGGTGAAGGCGGAATCGGCTTGCGAACCTCACGTGTACATTGCTTGGTGGTCTCATCCATGCAAACCACTGGATAGTCTGGGTCGTACTCCCTCTTGTAAACGTCCAGCACCTGTTCCATTTGACAGACAAAGGCGGCATTACCCTGAGCGGGTATACACCACATCCTCTTCTGCCAAGGTTTTATGGTGTTTTTTTAAAACTTGCCTAACCGTTTCATACGAGATCGTATCCACAATGTCCAACTCCACAAGTTTTTCGCTCAAAAGCCTCAGAGTCCAGCGTACCCGCCCCTCGGGTGCTTCACTACAGGCCAGGCTTATCAATTGGGCTTCGCCTTCGCCATCCAGACTCGCTGTACGTTCGCGAGATCGCTTCTTTCTCTGTAAGGCCTTCTCCAAGCCTTCATGAACGCACCTTCGGCGAACAGATTCAATACACCGTGTGCTCAGTTCCATCTGATCGGCTGTTTCCGTGTCAGTCATTGCCGGACCATACTTGCCCTCATCAACCCGTAGCAGTATCGCCGCATGTCGTCGCCGTTGGGCTGACACTCGGCCTTGATTTACCATGCCTTCCAGTGCATGGCGTTCATCCTGCGATAGTCTCACTATATTGCGCTTTGCCATATCAAACCTCATCAACAAGTTGTAATTCCTTGTTAAGAAGTTAGACTAATACCCGAACTTTTCATCCTGACTGACTACTAGTTTGAACCATCCTGTTTCATATATTGCAAGGTTTTTTGCAAGGCGTCATTCATATGTTGCTGCAAAATACCGATTGCACCCTTGGTGTCACGCACCCGGCAGGCATCCAGCAAGGCCCAATGTTCCTGTTGGGATGTAGCCTGAAAGTCCATATCGTTTAAATACAGGAGTAAATAGCGCGCGACATTGTTGTGAAGCAGTGCCAGAATTTCCAGCAGTTTGGGCATATCGGCGGCCTTATAGAGGCTGGCGTGAAACTGCCAGTTGTATTCAGACCATTCCAAAGGATCGTTTGATGCGTCGATAAGCCTTAAATAACTCTCGGCGGCAATAAGATCCTGTGTCTGGAGATTGGGTATGGAACGCTCGGTGGCCATAGTCTCAAGGACGATCCGCATGGTGTAGATTTCTTCGACCTCGCTTGCGGAAAGACTGGAAACGATTGAGCCCCGGTTATTCTGAAAGGTGACAAGACCTTCGGATTTCAGCTGATACAAGGCTTCGCGTAGCGGGATTTTACTCACATTATAGCGCTTGGCCAGCTCGTCCTGCTTGAGCGCCTGTCCGCTTTTGAATTCACCGATAACAATGGCATTGCGAATCTGCTCGGCAATGAGTTCGGCAGTGGTTTTCGAGTGCTGGTTAATGGCGGACATCGGCTGATAATATAATCGTATACGATTCTGTGCAAGCACAATATAGGCAGCCCGAATCAGCGCTGTCGGTAAACAACTGCAATTGGGCGATCATGATTGACTGAAGTGGGGTTATCGGCGAAAAGCTGAGGCTTTGCGTTTGATCATCGCCTGAAGAGGCCGATTAAGCGTTCGACTACGTAGTTGAATCGATAAAGGTCAATCCTGTACCTGTCGAATTTGATCCGGATACGTTTCAGATAACGGATGGTGTTGGGTTCAAGGCCAATCCGGTGCGAGGTGTGAAGCTGACTTGATCTGACCAACTCCTGTCAATCAATCTTAATTTTCGCATTGTCGGGATAAATTGGTTCCATTTCCGCACTTGTCCCAGGGCGGCCATGCCAATGCAGTATTTCGAACATTTTTTGATAGGGCGTTCGTGAATTTTTCGAAAACCCCGATCGGCAATACCGCGCCCGTATTGTGATTTGGTTTCAACAATGAACATCTTCGAATTTATTTTCAGTGATTTTTCGTTCGACCAAAACTGCAAATCCGTGTCAATCGTCATTCGCTCTTTACCCGTTTTAGCGACCAGCGTTATTCGTTTGTATCGAAGGTCGAGCGCGCGTCTGAGGTCATAGTCGAAAGACTTGCCATAATGGTCGGAATATGTCGTTTTGGCAAAATCGATCGCGTCCGTTGACAGCTCATCCGATCTTCTTTGTTCGTAGGGCAGCCGGTGCTTAAGCGTCATGCCGCGCTTTCCTTTGAGTTTTACCTCAACAAAGCAAAGGTCTGCATCTGCATAATGTCTGATCCGAACTTTGAAGCCCTTTCTCAGTCCTTGATGATGTTCATAGTAGGCATTTTTCTTGGGGTCGTCGAAATACCGGGTGTTATAAGTAAAGGCACGCCGGTTATTGATTTCGAGTATTTCAAATTCATCTGCAATTTCAGCGATAACCTTTTGAAGCGAGTCCTGACAGACCACATACTTGTTATCGATCCGTGAAAGCATTTCGGCTTTGCCGTTAAGCGAGCTTAATGATATCGGATTGAAACTCCGAAACAGCCAGTTGATTTCAAATTTGCTATTGTCGAGCGGCATCAAAAAATTCCTAATTTCGATAGTACACGTTAATCCGGGCTAAATCGTTAACGTAATTGAGCTCGGTTATATGAAAATTCATCACTTCCACCCCCAGTTGTTCGGAAAGCTGGGCCTTCATTAAATTTGTATCGGACAGGACATGAGGGTCAATTTTGTCAAGCGTCAACTTAGCGTTGTTAGCTGATTTGAGCATTTTCGGATGATCCAGAACCCAGGCGCCGACGAGTACAAACAATGTGATTGACAGAACCAATGTCAAACTGGTGCCTTGGATCGAACAGATGACTGCAATCGCTATTGCACCGAAAAAGTAGGCGATTTCGATTTTTTCTATCTGCTCCGAACGCAGGCTGAACAATGCTAGAATTGCAAATAATCCGAAGCCCGCAGCAATACTGAACTCAACGCTTGAGAGAATAGTCAGCACCGCAAATGCGAAAATATTAAACATGGATGCGGTTGTGGCAAGCTCCCGATCTCTGTAGCGCCGGTAATACATAAAAAAAATAAGCAAAGCAGTTGCGAGAATATCTAAAGCAAATCTGGCAAGCAGATTCCAGTTAGAATCGTTGATCGTGATAGCTTCTTGCATAAAGATGCGGTATCCAAATTAACCTGGAGTCAGAATGCCATATCACTGTAGCCAGCTGTACTGTCCTAGGTCCGGTAAAATCTCAGACCTTGGTCCGATACCTGATTTCAGCGCTAGATGTTATTGTTAATACATGGTATTTAGCATTCTGAAGAATGGCAGTTATCAGCAATCATGGAATCAACTGAGTCTGGCATCGCAATTTGTCATTACCGGCTCGGTTGTTCTGGTTGTCGGAATGGCTGTTATAGGGCTCTGGGTTACAAAAAGGATTGAAGACGGTGTTACCCGAAACACAGCGGTTTCCACCGCCTTGTACATGGAAAGTTTCGTTGCTCCGTTAATCGGAGAGCTTTCCCATTCCGAGCAACTTTCATTGTCCGCCCGAAAATCGCTGGATGAGTTGTTGGTAAATAACGAACTGGGCCGAAGAATTGTTTCGTTCAAGATTTGGAAGGAAGGGGGGTTGATCGCCTACAGCTCTCGTCCGTCAATTATCGGAAAGCGGTTCCCAACAACATCAAACCTTCGTGCCGCCTGGGCCGGTGAAGTAACCGCGGAATTCGATTCGTTAGAGGATGAAGAAGATGCCGAAGAACGAATTCGTGGAATTCCACTGTTGGAAATGTACAGCCCGATTCGAGAGCAACACACTGGCCGTATATTTGCGGTTGCGGAATTTTACGAAACGGCACAGACTCTGAAACAAAACCTGCTGATAGCCAATATACAAAGCTGGCTGGTTGTGGCACTGGTGACGCTTGCAATGTTGGGTGCACTATCCGTTATTGTATTTCGCGGCAGCCGAACTATAGCCCTGCAGCGTATTGCGCTGGAATTACGGGTAAAGGAATTGTCGCAGTCCTTGAGACAAAACGAACAACTGCGAGGGCGTCTTCAGCGTGCATCGCAGCGTACAGCTGAAATCAATGAAACCTATTTACGTCGCATTAGCGCGGATCTTCATGACGGGCCAGCGCAGTTGCTCTCGCTTTCGCTGCTGCGGCTCGATTCTCTGGACTCGTTGTTTGAGCAGGTTAAAAAGGACACTCGGGATGAGGCGGAAATAGAGATCATTCGCGGCGCTTTGACGGAAGCGATCACAGAGATACGGGATATATGTTCCGGTCTGATATTGCCTGAACTGGATAAGATGACTCCCGAAACGCTGCTTAGAAATGTTGTGAATACTCATGAGACGAGAACGAGCACCCATGTCGAGGTGGATATAGAGTCAATTCCTAGAAAACTGGCGAAATCCATAAAAATATGTATCTTTCGTTTTGTACAGGAAACCCTGAATAATGCTTTCAGACACGCTGGTGGCAAGGATCAAAAACTATCCTGCAGATACAGAAATAACACACTGGAGATTGCGGTTTCGGATAAAGGGCCGGGATTTGATCATACACAACATACTGAAACGTCCCGCGGTCTGGGGCTTACCGGGCTAGGGGATCGCATAGAGAGTCTAGGTGGATTTCTAAACATAGAGAGCAAACCGGGTGACGGGACTCGGGTTGTATTGATTTACAAGCTTGAGAAAAATAATGAAGGACTTACCCAATCATATTAGCCTGGTATTGGCGGACGATCACCCCTTGTTTCGGGAAGGTGTCGCACGAACCCTGAATGAAGTGCCTGATTTTGAAGTAGTCGGGGAAGCGGGCAACAGGGAAGAGGCTGTGACACTGGTACAAAATAAGCTGCCGGATATCGTCTTACTTGATATCAGCATGCCGGGTAGCGGTATTGAGGCCGCCCGAATCATTTCCATGACGTGTCCTGTGGTAAAAATTGTGATGCTGACAGTTTCCGAACACGATGAGGACGTTGTTTCAGCGCTACAGGTGGGAGCCAGAGGATATATACTAAAAGGCATAGGCGGTAAGGATCTGGTTCAAATCATCCGATCTATTTACCAGGGCGATTCCTATGTTTCTCCCGCTCTTGCCGCTCGCCTGCTCGTCGAAATGAAAAGTACCGATAATATAGTGGATTACGATCCGATTTCCGACCTAACTGCAAGGGAAGAACAGATACTGAGGTTTGTCGCCAGAGGTCTTAGCAATAAGGAAATAGGAATTGAACTATCTCTCCAGGAGAAGACAATAAAGCACTACATGACCAATATTCTGCAAAAACTGCAAGTCAGAAATAGAGTTCAGGCCGCGCTTATTGCAAAAGAGCGTTTTCCGTATTAGACCCCTAATACTTATGTTACAGATTCAGTTCTACTACTGTGTACCGTAATACAGCGCCAGCAAAACCGCCAGAATCGCCATCACCGCGCTGATATCCTTCGCCTTGCCAACCGCCAGCTTTAAAACAACATAGCTGAATATACCCAGGCTGATGCCATTGGCGATGGAGTAGGTCAGCGGCATGAGTATAATGGTTAAAAATGCAGGTATGGACTCATCCATTTTTCGCCAGTCCAGCTCTCTTGCACCCGCCATCATCATCGCCCCTACAACCAACAGGGCGGGAGCCGTAGCCATGGCAGGAACGGCGGTGATCAGGGGAGTGAAAAAGAGTGCGGAGAAAAACAATCCGGCTATCACGATGGATGTGAATCCGGTTTTCCCGCCTTCCTCCACGCCGGTTGCGGATTCGATGTAAGTCGTGACGGTGCTGGTACCCAGTACTGCTCCGGCAGAGGTTCCTACCGCATCCGACATAAATGCTTTTTCCGATCCCGGCAACTCGCCCTTAGTGTCGAGAAATCCGCCCAGCCGGCCGACACCGATCAGAGTCCCCGCGGTATCAAAAATATCCACAAACATAAATGCTATGACCACGGTAAAAAACGTGGCTGAAAAGATCTGGCTGAAGTCCAAAGCCATTAAGGTTTCCTTAGGCAACTGTGGCAGACTGACATAGGATTCAGGCGCCGGGGCCAACCCGCTGCCCCACGCTATCAGGGTAATTATTATTATGCCGATCAATATGGCTCCTTTGACCTGTTTAACCATAAGGGCGGCGATAATTATCACACCCAGTAATGCAAGATAGACCGAAGGCTCCGTGAATGATCCCAGAGTCACCAGCGTTGCCGGATGATCCACGACAAGCTTGACGTTGGATAAGCCTATAATTGCCAGAAACATGCCTATGCCCACGGTAGTGGCTATTTTAATCGACGACGGAATTGCATTAACAATCAGAGTGCGCACGCCCGTCAATGACAGTGCCATAAAAATCAAGCCTTCCACAAATACCGCCGTCAGGGCCACTTCCCAAGTGACACCGAGGCCTTTAACAACACCGAAGGTAAAATAGGCATTGAGACCCATTCCCGGTGCCAGGGCAAAGGGGTAGTTGGCATATAAGCCCATGATAAGACAGGCAAGGGCACCTCCCAGTGCAGTAGCGATAGCAACATCATTGGCCGGCATTCCCGCCAGAGAGAGAATTTGTGGATTTATGAAAAGAATATACCCCATGGTCAGAAACGTGGTGACGCCGGCGCGGACTTCGGTGATCAGGTTTGAACCGCGCTCGGAGATTTTGAAGTAGTCGTCTATGAAGGTCATCATGCCGCTCTCCGGATTGGAACGAAATTGAAAATACAACAGCCTTTGATACGGATCAGGTTTTTGCATCGAATGTGCTTTTGCAGGTAAATACCATAAAACGCTTTTCCATCGATCCGGTAGCAATTTATTTCGGCTACCTGATGCCGAAAAAGCAGCAGTGGATATCCGCGACGCACGTGGCTTGATATTCATCCGGAGCCTCGATAAGGTAAAAATGCAATCTGAGGACTATTGCTGTGTTGCATCAAAGGTATCTGTATCATGCCGATTCATTCCGCGTTTTTGAAATATTTCGATGAAGTCTGCAAGAGTGGCTCGATCAGAAAAGCGGCCAATAGATTGTTCGTGGCTTCTTCGGCAGTTAATCGTCAGATTCTGAAAATCGAAGATGAACTGGAAGTGAAATTGTTCGAACGCTCGCATCAGGGGATCAAGCTCACTGGTGCGGGAAAAATATTGGCACGGCATGTTTCGCGCACCTTGTCGGACGCCGACCGTACACTGCAGGAAATCGAAGCGAGTAAGGAAAATACCCTCAAGGGGATCAGTATCGTGGGTCAGGAGTCGGTCATATCCCGGTTTCTACCTCCCGCGTTGGTTTCTTTGCATGCTGAATACCCTGAAGTCGCGACGTCGTTTATGGCCGCCAGCGGCAGAAGTTTAAATGAGTTTTTGATCAAAGGCAGCGCCGATATTGCTTTGGCCTTCGATCCCGAGGACGATAAGGATATAGAACGGGTGCTCGGCATCGAGCTGCAGATCGGAGCGGTAATGGCGCCTTCACACCCGCTGGCGGTTCATTGCAGCGTCAGACTCGATCAGTGCACGGAATATAACTTAATCCTGCCCGATGAAAGCTGGCCGCTCAGGGATATACTCGATCGGGAACTGGCCCACGTTCAGCTGGATCCTGCGGCGATAACCACATCGAATTCCGTAGAGTTCCTACGGGCAATGTTAACCGAAGAATCCGCCATCGGATTTCAAACAATCATCGGCCTGGAACAGGCATTGGAGGAGAAGAGTCTGGTGCATATACCCTTGTCAGGCAGGCAAGTGCTGACCCAGTTATTTGCCATATGCGTGCACAGAAACCGCGAACCCTCTCATGTACTCGACAGCATTCTAAACCTGCTGAAACAGCGTATGAACAGCTACTCTACAAGTGGTTCGAAGTTTTAGGCTTGGAGGAGTACGAGTGATGCCGAATTTGCACAGTGTGTTGATTATTCTCTGCTACCGGCGAGGGCCGGGCTATGGTAGTTTAAACTGAACCTCTTTATCACCGGTATAATCCGCAATGCACATGGCAAGGCCTGATCAGTTCCGGGAGTCGATACAGTTGCTGCTCAACGATGAGCCTATCACACTCGACTCTATCGATCCGACAACATCCGTCCTGAACTTCCTGCGCGAAGACCGCCGTTTGAGTGGAACCAAGGAGGGTTGTGCCGAGGGCGATTGCGGTGCTTGCACCATTGTACTGGCCGAGCTTGTCGATAAAAAACTTAAACTCAAGACGGTCAATGCCTGTATTCAGTTCGTTCCGACCTTGGATGGCAAAGCGATTTTCACGGTTGAGTATTTACGCCGTCAGGCGGGAAAGCTGCATCCTGTGCAACAGGCGATGATTGACGAGCACGGTTCCCAGTGCGGATTCTGCACGCCGGGTTTTGTGATGTCGCTTTGGAATCTGTATAACCGACATCAGGTACAGAATTCCCGGCCGCAAATGCGCGAAATCAGAAGCGCCTTAACCGGAAATCTGTGCCGTTGTACAGGTTACAGGCCGATTTTAAGCGCGGCGCAAAGAATGTTCGATTATCCGGCGGTATCTCTGGACGTAAATGCACTGACGAAAAAACTGAAAAACATGCAGAATAAGGAATCCCTGCGTTTATGCCATGAGGATAAGATATTCTTCGCACCCGGATCCGTATCGGGGTTGGTGAGCCTGAAAGCGGAATATCCTTCGGCAACACTCCTGGCCGGTGGTACGGATATAGGCTTATGGGTCAATAAACAGTTCCGTGACATCAATCCCATTATTTATATCGGGGAAGTCGATGAATTAAAGCGGATTGAAATCGATGAGGGTGAATTACACATAGGAGCAGGGGTCAGCCTTAGCGATACTTACCGGCTTATTTCAAAATATTATCCGGAAATGAATCAGATATGGGAACGATTTGCATCGCAACCGATCCGCAATACGGGCACAATCGGCGGGAACGTGGCAAACGGATCCCCAATCGGCGATTCCATGCCCGCGTTGATAGCGCTGGGTTCCAGCGTGGTGTTAAGAGGTGTAAAAGGGACGCGCACTCTGGCGCTGGAAGATCTTTACCTGGACTATATGAAAAAAGATATGGCGGCGGATGAAATTGTCGACGCTGTCAAACTGCCTCGGCCGGCTCGGGAACATCAGTTTCGGTGTTACAAACTGTCTAAAAGGTTCGATTCGGATATCTCCGCCGTTTTTGCCGCGTTCAGGATTACTTTATCCGCAGGCAAGGTTGTGGACTGCAGAATCGCATATGGCGGTATGGCGGCCATACCGAAAAGGGCGGGACACTGTGAACGATTTTTAATCGGTAAAAGCTGGCACGAACCGGCTGTCCGCCAGGCCATGCAGCTGCTGAAGCAGGATTATTCGCCCATGACCGATATGCGGGCCAGCGAGCAAAATCGCATGCAGTCGGCAATGAATCTATTGTATAGATTTTACCTGGAGACCCGTAGTGAAAATCCCTTGCCGGCAAATGCGGTAGACGTATTTTCCACTGCAGTCCCACGCTGAGGAGGCAATTTCCGTGTCCGAATCCAAGCTGTTATCCGGTATAGACTCCGCGGCAGAGGTTTCCCATCCACACGAATCCGCCCATCTTCATGTGTCGGGAGAGGCAGATTATGTTGATGACATCGCTGAAGTATCAGGGACTTTATTTGCCGCCCTGGGTTTGAGTGAAAAGGCCTGTGCAAAAATAGTTTCCATCGATTTGTCGGCAGTGGAAAAGTCGCCGGGCGTGGTCGCGATACTAAGCTGCAAGGATATTCCGGGCGATAACGACTGCGGTCCGATTCAACACGACGATCCCATACTTGCAGAAGAGTTTGTGCAGTATATCGGACAACCTGTGTTTGTTGTCGTGGCGGAAACCTATATGCAAGCACGTCGAGCGGTACCGCGGGCGGATATAGTTTACGAGGTGATGGATCCGATATTGAATCCCTTGCAAGCAAGGGATAAAAATGCCCTGGTTGTTCCTCCTATGCATTTGCAGCGGGGAGACCCCGAGGATCGCTTAACATCTTCGCCACGACGCATAAAAGGAGAATTTTCGGTCGGCGGGCAGGAGCAGTTTTACCTGGAAGGGCAGATATCCTACGCGGTGCCGAAAGAAGACCGGCAGTTGCTGGTGTATTGTTCAACCCAACATCCTACGGAAATGCAACATGCGGTTGCTCATGCTACACAGCGGCACTTTAATCAGGTAGTGGTTGAAACCCGGCGCATGGGCGGAGGGTTTGGCGGTAAAGAATCTCAGTCGGCCTTGTTTGCCTGCGTGGCGTCCATTTGCGCCGATAAGCTGCAAAGGCCGGTAAAACTCAGGCTGGATCGTGACGACGACATTCTTATTACCGGGAAAAGGCACTGCTTCCATTATTCCTACGATGTAGGCTTTGATAATCAGGGCCGGATTCTGGCGGCAAAAGTTGAAATGACAAGCCGGGCCGGGTTTTCCACCGATCTTTCTCCGCCTGTTGCAACCCGTGCTATCTGTCACTTCGATAATGCTTATTTTTTGAGCGATGTTGATATTCGCGCGTTCTGTGCCAGAACCAACACGCAATCCAATACCGCCTTTCGAGGCTTTGGAGGGCCTCAGGGAGCCATCGCAATTGAATATATGATTGACAATATCGCCCGTGAATTGGGTGAAGATCCTTTAGCCGTGCGCAAACTGAATTTTTACCGGAAACACGAGCGCAACACCGCACCCTATGGTCAGGTCATTGAAGATAATGTGATAGAGGATCTGGTGGCCGAGCTGGAAGACTCCAGTGAGTATCTCAGCCGGCGAGCAGAGATTCGGAATTTTAACAAAACCGACAGCATACTGAAGAAAGGTATTGCCCTGACACCGGTTAAATTCGGTATTTCCTTCAATGTCGTGCATTTTAATCAGGCGGGGGCACTGGTGCATATCTATGTCGACGGATCGATTCTGGTCAACCATGGCGGAACCGAGATGGGGCAGGGACTGAATACAAAGGTGGCCCAAATCGTTGCGCAAACTCTGGGTGTGAATCTGCATCGGGTTCGGGCAACCGCTACCGATACCAGTAAATGTGCCAACACATCGGCTACTGCAGCCTCGACAGGAGCGGATTTAAATGGTAAAGCCGCCGAAAACGCAGCCCTGAGAATACGCGATCGATTAGCAAAATTCGCTGCCGGAAAATACGGAGGGAGTCATGAGAACGTGATTTTTGCTAGTGATCGGGTAGAGATCAATGGTCAGTCCGTCACATTTCAGGATTTGGTTTCAGAGGCCTATTATTCGAGAATACAACTGTGGTCGGATGGATTTTATAAAACACCTAAGCTTCACTGGGACAGGGATACATTAACCGGACGGCCGTTTTTTTACTATGCCTACGGTGCGGCCGTATCCGAAGTCATCGTGGATGGCCTGACCGGCGAATGGAAATTACTGCGTGTTGACTTGCTGCATGATGCCGGTAACTCGATCAATCCGGCTATAGACAAAGGGCAGATCGAAGGCGCGTTCATTCAGGGGATGGGCTGGCTGACTACCGAGGAACTGTGGTGGAACGAGCAGGGAAAGCTGATGACTCATTCGCCTTCCACCTACAAAATACCGGCTCTCAATGACTGCCCGGATGATTTTCGGGTTAATCTGTTTCACAATAAAAACCACGAAGACACGATACTGAGATCCAAAGCAGTGGGCGAGCCTCCGCTTTTACTGGGCTTCTCGGCTTTTTTTGCTATCCGCGATGCTATATCCAGTATTGACGATTACCGTAAGAACCCGCCATTGATGGCTCCGGCCACGCATGAGTCCATACTGACTGCGATCGCTTCACTGCGGAACGAAGATCCCGGGCGGGAGCCGGGCTCGTGAGACGCTGGCTAAAGACTTTGTCCGATCTCTGCTCGGAGAATACACGAGTGGTATTAGTCACCGTGGTCGACGTGAAGGGATCAACACCGCGCGAACGCGGTGCCCGAATGCTGGTGACCAAGCGACACAGTATGGGCACTATCGGCGGGGGTCAGCTGGAGTATCAATGTATCAAAGAAGTGCGGGAACTGTTGCGGTCAGACCTGCGTAGTCGTGTCCGGTATTTTAAAAAGTTTTTATTGGGGCCAAACCTCGGACAATGCTGCGGTGGCGCTGTGAACCTGATGATCGAAGTGCTTGACCATGGACACGGATGGATCGGCAAGCTGAGGGAGCTGAACGAGGCGGGCTCCGCGGCGGTACTCGCCACGCCCTTGGACAAACAATTTGCAGACAAACTGGTGCTGGCTCAGAATACGGACTATTCGCATCGGCGTTTTGCAAATCTGCATTATTCTGACCTTAATATCATCAATCGGCTTTTTTCCGCGAATCTTCCCTGTACCCTCATGCTGGGTGACCGGTATCTGTTCGAATTGATTCCTGCAAACCCGTTTCATATTACAATATTCGGTGCCGGCCACGTCGGGCGGGCTCTGGTGAATATCTTAGCCACTCTACCCTGCCGTATAAACTGGATAGACAGCCGTGCAGAGATGTTTCCGGACCGGATCCCCGAAAACGTTGAAACTATCATTGAAGAGAAACCGGAATACGAAGTCGACGATATGCCCCAAGGCAGCTATTTTCTCGTATTGACGCATAATCATCAGCTCGATCAACGCATCTGTGAACGTATCCTGAAGAGAAACGATTTCACTTATTTTGGCTTGATAGGGTCGCGTTCAAAAAGGCGTAAATTTGAACAAAGGTTCAGACGGAGAGGTATGGACCAACCGAGAATCGACAGGATGGTCTGTCCTATCGGCATTGACGGGATCGACAGTAAACACCCTGAATCCATCGCTATATCCGTAGCTGCGGAAATAATGCAATACAGAGATCAAAGCCAAAAAAGTTCAGGTATTGATAATGGACGGGTCTCGTGCTTTTAATGCATTATTTATCCAGCAGCCTGGCATTTTCAGGATCATAAACCGGCTCTTGTGTAACGACCCCCTTACGATCTTCGCCAAACACTCGGACTGTAACTTCAGTACCGGGAATTGCCAGATCATTTCGGATATACCCTAAAGCGATGCTTTTTTGCAGTCTGTATCCGAAAGCTCCCGAAGTGGTATAACCGACGTTTTCCCCGTTAAGGGTGACAGGGCAGCCGTACACGGCATCGTACTTACCTTCATCCAATACAAAGGCGGCGAAGACATCCGGCAGTCCCTGCTCGTATTCTGCTTCGATGGCTTTTTTGCCGAGAAAATCCTTCTTCTCCAGATTGACGAACCGGTCCAATCCTGATCTCAAAGGTGAGTATTCACAGTCCAGTTCAACCTTCCATGCTCTGTAGCATTTTTCCACGCGCAAGGATTCCATCGCGTACATGCCGAAATCGCTTATGCCGTAATTCTGTCCGGCCTCCCATAAGGCATCGTAAGCGGCCAGCATGGAAGACGTCGGTAAGTGCAACTCCCAACCCAATTCTCCCACATAGTTGACCCTGAGCGCGAGAGCCGTGCAAAATCCGAGATCGATATGGCGGCAACTCAACCAGGGAAAGGCTTTATTGGATAAATCGGCCGCCGTGAGTTCGGATAAGAGCTCACGGGACCTGGGCCCGGCGAGAATCAGGGTTCCGCTTTGCTCGGTGATATTGCTGAGGCGGACACTCTCGTCGTCCGGCAGATGTTGTCTGAGCCATTGTTCGTCGTGCCATTCCGCCGCCGCGGCGCTGATCAGCCAGAATCGATCTTTTGCCAGCCGTGTCAGTGTCATTTCCGACCAGACACCGCCCGACGGCAGGCAGAAATAAGACAGGCTGATACGGCCGACTCTCGGCAAATTGCCGGCAATCATTGAGTCTAGCCATTGCGCCGCCCCGTCTCCACTGAGTTCGAATTTTGTAAAGCCGCCAAGATCAAGTATCCCGACCCGCTCCTGTACGGCCTTGCATTCTTCGGCAACCGCGTCACTCCAGGGGCGTTGACGTTTGAAACTGAGTTTTTGCTCGCAATCGTCCCCCTTGCGCGGAAACCAGGTGGCCCGCTCCCATCCGCCGCGCGCGCCGAACTGTGCGCCTTTGGCCTGTAAACGCGGATAGACCGGTGTCATCTTTGCAGGCCTGCCGGCGTCTCTTTCCTCATAGGGGAAGGGGATGGCATATTCATGTTGGTAAAGTTCGCGCGCTTTTTCAACAACATATTTTTGCGTTGCGTAGCCGGTATACCGGCGTGGATCCAAGGTCCAGAAGTCCCACTCGGGTTTTCCGTCCAGAATCCATTCCGCGATGGTTTTACCGGCCCCCCCGGCCTGGCAGATCCCGAAGCTGAAGCTGCAGCAGTGATAGAAATTATTCAACCCGAACGCAGGCCCGATATAAGGATTGCCGTCCGGGCTGTAGGGTATGGGGCCGTTGATGACTTTTTGTACACCCACCTGTCCGAGTATGGGTACCCGTTTGCAGGCTGATTCGATGTACCATTCCAGTCGGTCGAGATCGTCGGGGTACAATTGAAAGGAAAAATCTTCAGGCAACCGCCCGTCCTGCCAGTGCGGTGTCGCTTTCCACTCGTAGGGCCCGAGTATCAACCCGTCCCGTTCCTGGCGCAGGTAGTAGGAGTCGTCCGGATCTCTCAGAAGAGGGATTTTTTCTTCGCGCTCGGATAATTCTTTGATGGATTCGGTGACCAGATACTGGTGTTGCATCGAAACAATGGGCAGAAACTGCCCCACCATGGCTGCAATTTCCGCCCCCCGATAACCCGCCGCATTGACCACAATTTCACCGGTGTATCTGCCTTCGTCGCAGCTGATCTGCCACGCACCACCGTTCAATTGATTGATTGCCCTGACCGGCGAGAACCGCTCAATCGACACACCCGCCTGCCTGGCCTTGCGGGCAAAAGCCTGAGTCAATTGGCTGGGATCTATATCGCCATCGTAGGGATCCCACAGTACGCCGTAAACATCGTCGAGATTCAAAAAGGGGTAAATCGATTGAGTTTGCTCATCGCTGAACAATTGGTATTCCATACCCATGGCGTTGGCCACCGCTACTGAGTGGCGGAACTCTTCCAGCCGCTCCGGATTTCTGGCGAGCCGCAGCGATCCGGTGTTGTGATAATTAATCGGAAAGTCCTTATCCCGGGCCAATTCGGCATAAAGTTTGACGCTGTAATGCTGCAGCTTCATAATATTGCGGCTGCCGGAATAAGTGGGCACATTACCGGCGGCATGCCAGGTGGAGCCCGACGTCAGCTCATTCATTTCCAGCAAGATGACATCCTTACATCCCATCAAAGCCAGATGATAAGCCGTGCTGCAACCTACGACACCGCCTCCGATGATGATAATTTTCGCTTGTTTGTTCATGGTGAGTTCACCCTACTGCGTTGCAGCTTTCATTGATTCGGGGTCGAGAAGAATATTAAATTCCCGGCGAATATGTTGATCGACCTCCTTGTCGATATGGTCTGGAAAATGTGAGCTTAAGACGGTATTCACTTTTGCCCTGGCCTGTTCGACAAGATCCGGCTTGTTTTTTTCCACCCACTCGTTCGGGCTGTTACGATCGGCCAGTTCCGGATACAGGTATTCCTTCTGCATCAGTTGCAGTGTTTGGCTGTGACCGAGATAATGGTTCGGCCCGTTGATGCAGACATCGCGCATGGAATCCAGAGAAAGTGTCTCGGGGGTCACTTCAATACCGCGTATCGTGCGATTAATCGCTCCCAGCATATCATTGTCGATGATATAGCTTTCATAACAACAGCCCAGCAGGCTTGCCTGCATACCGGCCGATTCATAGACCAGATTCGCACCGGAATGTGCGGCCAGGGCGTTGGTGTAGGCTTTCTCATAGCCGGATTGAGCGTCGGGCAGTTTTGCATCAGACATGCCGCCTGCTATGCCGGTCGGCAGCCCGTAGTGGCGGCCCAGCTGCGCCACGGCCGCCATCAATATGGCCTGCTCCCCGCTGCCGCCGCTCATGGCCCCGGTTCGCAGATCCGACACAAAAGGCCAGGTGCCGAATATGGCTGGATGGCCTTCACGTAATAAATTGACATAGACCAATCCGGCCAGCACCTCCGCCACTGATTGAACGACGCTGCCGGCGATGGCCGCCGGAGAAGTCGCACCCGCCTGTCCTGCCGAAAGCAGCAAAACCGGCATGCCGCCTTTTACTGCCGCCTCCAGACAATAACAGGCGTCTTCGGCAAAACGCAATGGTGGCACTGCAAAGCAACAAGACATACTCACGAAAGGGCGTGCCCGCCATTGCTCTTCACCGCCGGCTATCATATGCAACATGCGAAGCGCCTCTTCCACATGGTCCGGACTGACCCAACTGGTTCCCACGTGCTTGGTGGTGGCCGACACTGAAGCATAACAAGTATTCAGATCGAGATCTCTCGGTGAGTTCAAGTCACGGGCAACCAGCGGACGCTGAAAAAAATGGATATTGTCCAGCGTATCCACCAATCGGCCGATATGATAGAGGTCATTCAGTGTCGAATCACGATATTCGCGGGTAATCGGGTCGGCAATATGCACCGCGGCGCCTGCGGTACCGAAGTGCAATCGGCTGCCGGCTAAACTCATATCGTGACGATTCTGCTGTCCGAACAGCGTGATATTTTTAGCGCAGACTTGTAATGTCTTTTCGATCAGCGATTCCGGAAACAGCAACCGGCCCTGCTCGCTGAGACGCCCGCCCGCCTGACAGACCCGATCCACGCAGGACGGAATTGCCTGTGCCATGCCGATGGTCTCCAGCACTTCGATAGCGGCTCTGTGAATCTGGTGAACTTCACTCGACGAGAGTATTTTCAAGCGCCCGCCTTCCTGCCCTGGGTAGATCGGTTTTGCGTCCTCCGGCAGTGGCGCACTGCGCCTGGCATGCATGACGGCACGGGAATTTCGGCGGCGCCGGTTCGCTCGTTCAGCCATAACACTCGACTCCCAGGTTTGCGTGTGTAATATCACAATGTAGTTCTACCTGTTCGGTTAAATCTGGGCAATAACGACATCAGATGATCGATTTGCGACCTGTGCAGACTCTCGGGTCCATCAATATCCTCTGGACAGAGTACTATTAACCGGCAGAAAATATATTCCTGTGAAATCAAACCTGGAGATATTCAATGGGCGATAAACCTGTAGCGATGGTCGTGGGCGGCGGTAGCGGAATTGGTGCGGATGCTGCCCGTCAATTGGCACGGCGCGGGTTCGACGTCGCCGTGATGTCTTCTTCGGGAAAAGGCGAGGCACTGGGAAAGGAGCTTGGCGGAATCGGTTTCACGGGTTCGAATCTGATCAAGGATGATTTGCAGGCGTTTGTCGATCGGGCCAGTGATCAATGGGGAAGGATTGATGCATTGATCAACTGCACCGGCCACGGCCCGAAAGGCGCTATACTGGAGATCGACGACAATGACTGGCATCTCGGGATGGATTATTACTTGCTGAATGTGATTCGTGCCACCCGTTTGGTGACTCCTCTTATGCAGAAAAACGGCGGTGGATCGATTGTCAATATCTCCACTTTTGCTGCATTTGAACCTGACCCTGATTTTCCGACTTCGGCCGTATTCAGGGCAGGTCTTGCATCCTATGCCAAACTGTACAGCACGGAGTTCGCCCCGGATAATATCCGCATGAATAATATTCTGCCCGGTTTTATCGACAGTCTGCCGGAGAAAGAAGATCGCGTTGCGCGAATCCCCCTCGGGCGCTATGCCAGGGTACAGGAACTGTCGGAAGTGATTTGCTTTTTCGCCTCCGATGCATCAAGTTACATCACGGGTCAGAATATCAGGGTTGATGGCGGCCTAACTGCCTCGGTGTAGTGGAGCGCCGATACATCTTCTTAACACCGGGCCGAAGCGAATCAGAGGAGCGATAATGGTGGAAGCGGAACAGGATCAGCCATTCTTAAACGAAGCGGAGGCGCGCGTACTTGCCAGTCTTATGGAAAAGCAACTAACGACACCGAAAAATTATCCGCTCACCATGAATGCGTTAACTTTGGCCTGCAATCAAAAATCCAGCCGGGATCCGGTAATGGACTTGCCGGAGGGGGAGGTTTGGCGAACCGTTAATCAGCTGGCAGATCGGGATCTGGTCAAAATCGAATACGGCGACAGGGCAAACCGGGTGTTTCATAAAATGCGGGGAAGCCTGCAGCTGGATGAAAAACAGCAGGCTGTTCTTGCGGTATTGATGTTGCGTTACCCGCAGACCGTCAACGATATCAAGACACGCACCGCACGCATGTGTCAGTTTGAAGGCAGTGATGAAATTCAAGCCATTTTGGAAGATTTCATGGCGCGGGATACTCCCTATGCTGTCTGTCTGGCCGCCGGTGGGGGGCGGAGGGAAGATCGCTATACACACCTTTTATGCGGCGAACCGCCAGCAGAGCTGGTGAGCCAATTGAAAAGCGGTTCCGGCGGAGGAGGTTCCCGTGTCGACAATCTGGAGTCGCGGGTGGCGGAATTGGAGTCCCGTTTAGCCGCTCTGGAGGAACGACTGAAGGAATAATCGCAAGAGCCGCTGAATCGGCGATGTTTACCCCTTGCCGGATTGCAAGGGGTAAAGTCTGGTGGTAAACGGAAAATTACTTGATATATCCAAGCTTCTCCAGGCTGATTAATATCTTATGTGCAGCCGGATCCGGTGTCAGTTCATCCGTATTTACCACGATTTCCGGATTTTCCGGTACTTCGTAAGGGTCGTCAATTCCGGTAAAGCCTTTGATCAGGCCGGCACGGGCCTTGGCATAAAGCCCTTTACGGTCGCGGGTTTCACAGACTTCCAGCGGCGTGGAAACATGGATTTCGATAAACCCCCCCAGCGAGCCGATCAGCTCCCGTACCAATCTTCGGGTCTTAGCATAAGGGGCAATAGGGGCACAGATGGCGATACCGCCGTTTTTGGTGATCTCGCTGGCCACGAAGCCGATACGCTGGATATTGAGGTCACGGTGTTCCTTGGAAAAAGACAGCTCGCTGGAGAGGTGTTTGCGCACCACGTCACCATCGAGCAATGTCACGGGGCGCGAACCATCTTCCATGAGCTTGATCATTACCGCGTTGGCAACCGTGGATTTGCCGGAACCGGAAAGACCGGTGAAGAAAAGAGTGAATCCTTGCTTGTATTTCGGCGGATAGGCTTTTTGCAACTCCGCAACAACCTTCGGATAAGAGAACCAGTCGGGAATTTCCAGGCCTTCGCGCAATCGTCGACGAAACTCGGTACCCGAGAGGTTGAGAATTTTATCCGTCGGTTCGGTTTCGTCTGCGGCGATGTATTCCGCCTTGTTTTCCACGAATACCATTTGTTTGAAAGGCACCATGGTGATATCGAGCTCTTCTTCGAACTTGCGGTAGAGATCCTGAGCATCGTAAGGGCCGTAAAATGGCTCGCCGTTCTTGTCATCCCCCGGGCCTGCATGATCGCGTCCGACAATAAAATGAGTACATCCGTAGTTTTTCCGGATAATGGCGTGCCACAGGGTTTCACGGGGTCCACCCATGCGCATGGCGAGGTTGAGCAGACTCAGTTGGGTGGTTTGCTCAGGGTATTGCTCAAGTACGTGTTCATAACAGCGCACCCGGGTAAAATAATTGATATCGCCCGGCTTCGTGAGCCCCACCACTGGCTGGATCAAGAGATTCGCCTCCGATTCACGCGCGGCCCTGAAAGTCAGTTCCTGGTGAGCGCGATGCAGAGGATTGCGTGTCTGGAAAGCGACCACCTTTCGCCAGCCTGCTTTACGAAATCGGCCTCTGAGTTCGGATGGTGTGTCACGCAGCAGCCTGAAATCATAATATGTCGGAGGCTCGACACCATACACACGGCCACCTATATAGACCGGGTTGCTTTGATGCATCAAATAGGCAACGCCGGCATGATTATCGTCGCCTGTGCCGAATACTCGTTGCGCCTCGCTGGTCAGATCCGGCCTCCAGATCTCCGAGACATCCATTACTGCAAGCAGTACACCTTCCGGGTCGAGTAACGCGATTCTTTCGCCGCTCTCGATTTTTTCAGCGAAAGACTCACTCACGTCCAGTGTGACCGGCATGGGCCACAAAACGCCGTCGTCCAGGCGCATATCATTGCAGACAGACTCGTAGTTGTTCTGATCCAGGAAACCTTCCAGCGGCGAAAATGCCCCGTTCATCAGTAAATCCAGATCGCATAATTGACGTGTGGTGAGATCCCAGGATTTGTAATTCCCGGCGTTGTCTTTTTCCGCATCGGCTTTGCGTTCCGGCAGATATAAATCTTTCAGTTCGCCGCCATGCGGTTCTTTGAATGCACCCATGTAAGTATCCTATAGATTAGTTGAAATATTGATGACACGTCCTAAGACTGATTTGATAAACCGTGTAGAAGCAGCTCTGCGCATTTTTGCGACAGATCGAACACGTCCAGTTCCGGATCGCGTACAATCAGCTCGCCAAATCCGTTGCACAGACTGATAATAGAAAGAGCCGCGAAATGACAGTCCAGGGTTGGCGCGAGTTCACCAAGCCGTTGGGCGCCGATCAACATTTGCTCCAGACGTTCCCGGTAATGGCTGCCCAGGCGCTTTATTTCCGTTCTTTTGTTTTCCGGCAGATAAAGACGTTCGTTGTTGTACACCTTCAGAGCTTCGTTTCTTTCCCGATATGCGGAAAGGTGAGAGTGCACCACGGCCAGAAGCTTTGCCTCCATACCGATATTCTTGTCGACTATTGTGTCCATCCGCGAGACATAGTCCTGTATGCCGAATAGGCAAACTTCGGATAGAGCCTGCTCTTTGGAATCAAAATAGTAATAAAGACTCGCCTGCTTTATTCCCAGGCGTTCGGCTATATCCGTTGTGCTGGCACCGTGATAGCCCTTTTCCGCAAATACTGATGCCGCCGCCCGAATTGCCTCGTCGCGGTGTTGCTCATATCGCTTGCTTTTTGCTTTGGAATTCATGGCCGTAGATTCTATAGGATTATTGAATAAATTCAATGACTGTTTAGATAATATAATTAATTGTTAAATATCAATATTATAAAAGATATTTAATTCTAGTGTTTAATTGAAATCAGACAGTTTTTTTTAGTAAAAACAGTGCCTGTCCATCGGTGGTGTGGATTCGGCTTTTGCTTATGTGGTAAAAACAGTTCTTGATTTGTGACTCGATTTTCCGGAGAAGTAGATGCGATTGATCTTTTTGTCTGTTCTGCTGTTAATCATTTGTTCCGCAGATGCCACGGATGTTGAAAAAGAACAACGATGGGCGGAGCAGGTGGTTGATTTTCTAATCGATGGAGAAGCGGTTTGGCTGAAACACGACGATGTTGAGTTTCTGTCCCTCTATACCGAAGCGGATGAAGCATCTTCCAAAGCGATTATTGTCGTGCACGGCACAGGTGTTCATCCGAATTGGGATCAGGTAGTAAAACCGGTGAGGGTAGAGATGGCGGGCCGGGGCTGGAATACCTTGTCTATTCAGATGCCGATATTACCGAACGAGGCATCCTACGAGGACTATGTGCCTTTGTATCCGGAAGTTCCGCCGAGATTTGCAGCAGCCGAGGCCCATTTAAAGTCGCTCGGTATTGATGAGATGGTGATTGTCGCGCACAGTCAGGGAGCGACTATGTCGGGTTATTATTTGGCCAACCACCCGTCTGACGTCCGTGCATTTGTGGCGGTAGGGATGGGTGCAACTCAGAAGGATGGTCATTTGAATTCGGCGGAGTCTCTTAAGAAAATCACTATACCGGTACTCGATCTGTATGGAAGCGAAGACTTGGCCGGTGTACTCGACACGGCCGAAAAACGCAAAGCGGGTGCATCGAACAACCCGGCTTACGAACAGTTGATCATCGATGAAGCGGAGCATTTTTTCGACGGTAAGAATGAACAACTGATCAATGCTGTCAGCGCTTGGCTTGCAAAGCAGAAAAGTTAATGACACAGGATTTTTCCGAAAAATCAATATTCAAACCGGCCACGGAGAAAGGCGAGTTTGTTCGTAGCGACGCTGTCTTTCGAAACTGGATCACAGCCGACGGCAGCGAAGGGCCAAGTGGGAAGGGTGGGTTTCGGGCGGAAGCCGGGCGCTATCATCTTTATGTATCTTATGCTTGCCCCTGGGCCAACCGCACCCTGATATTTCTAAAGCTGAAAGGGCTGGAATCCGCCGTCAGCGTGGATGTGGTGCATCCCTTAATGGGTGCCAGAAGTTGGCATTTCGGCGAATATCCGGATTCAACACCTGACCGGGTCAATCACTGCGACTACCTGGATGAGGTTTACGCACTGGCACGCCCGGATTTCAGCGGTGTCGTCACAGTCCCACTGTTGTGGGATAAAAAGGAACACACCATCGTCAGTAATGAATCGTCGGAAATTATCCGAATGTTCAATTCCGCCTTTGACCATTTGGGTGCTGCGGAAGGGGATTACTATCCGGAGGAACTGAGGGATATCATCGATCCGATCAATCGGCGTATTTATCACACCATCAACAATGGCGTTTATAAGGCGGGCTTTGCCTCTACTCAGGCGGCCTATGAAGAAGCGGTAAAAAAACTTTTCGAAAGCCTGGACTGGCTGGAAGAACATCTGGCGACTCACCGCTATCTGGCAGGTGATAAAATCACCGAAGCGGATTGGCGTTTATTCGTCACCCTGGTTCGATTTGATCCGGTCTATTTCAGCCATTTTAAATGCAATATCCGGCGGCTGATCGATTATCCCTGTCTTTGGGGCTATACCCGCGAACTCTATCAACAGCCGGGAATTGCAGGCACGGTTAATCTCGATCATATAAAGACGCATTATTATGCCAGCCATAAAAGTATCAATCCGCTGGGAATAGTACCGATTGGTCCTGAGTTGGATTATTCCCAACCGCATGACCGCAGGCGTTTAAAGGCGGGAAAAAAAACCGTTTGAGATGACCCCGTCTTTGCTGGAAAAGATACCGCAATCCAAGGTCTATGACGTCATTATCGTCGGTGGCGCCATTATGGGCTCCTCGGTTGCCTGGTACCTGTCGAATAACAGGGATTTTAACGGGCGGATTCTGGTGGTCGAAAAAGACCCGGGCTACCGGTTCTCTTCGACCGCACATACAAACAGTTGTATCCGGCAGCAATTCTCCAGTGAAATCAATATTCGGATTTCTCAGTATGCGGCTGAAGTAATCCGCCGTTTCAGAGACATACTGGGCGGGGATTTGGAGATTCCAGAAATTCACTTGCAGAACTTCGGTTATTTATACCTGGCCGATTCAGAGCAAAGTGCGGACAGGCTTGTAACCCAGCAAAAATTGCAAGCAGCCTGTGGTTGCGGTACGCAAATTCTCCGGGTGGAGGACGTACTTAAAGATTACCCGTTTTATTTTCTCGATGATATTGTCTTGGCCAGTCATAACCGGGTCGACGAAGGTTACTTTGACGGCACGACCATGTTCAACTGGTGGCGCCGCAAAGCGAAGCAAAACGGTGTCGAGTATATAGGTAATGAAGTCGTGAATTGCCGAACGGAAAAAAATCGCGTGATCAGCGTTCAGTTGAAAACCGGGGAAAACCTAAGCTGCGGTTCCTTAGTCAATTGCAGTGGCACCCGTGCCGCCCGGCTTGCCGCCATGGCTGGATTGAAACTTCCGGTAGAACCCCGACGCCGGTACAGCTTTGTATTTTCCGCCGAGGTACCGCTGGAGAAGGATCTGCCCCTGACGGTCGATCCCTGCGGTGTCCATGTCCGCAGTGAAGGGCAGCATTACCTCGCCGGCTGCCCGCCCGATTTCGATAAGGCTGTAGATCCGGACGATTTCACCGAAGACCACAGTATCTGGCAGGAAAAGCTCTGGCCGGCCATTGCCAAACGCATCCCGGCATTTGAAGCGGTTAAGGTGATCTATTCCTGGGTTGGCCACTATGCCTACAACACTTTCGACCAAAATGCCATAGTCGGCCCCCATCCCGATGTTAAGAACTTTATCTTTGTGAACGGCTTTTCAGGACATGGTCTGCAGCAGGCGCCCGCCATGGGGCGTGGAGTCTCGGAACTCATCTGTTACGATAAATATACAAGTCTGGATTTAAGTCCTTTATCCTACAATCGCCTGGTTCGGAACAGGCCCTCGACCGAGGTGGCGATTATCTAATAAATCAGGATTCGTGTAGTTTGCGAAATCCACTAAGCTCGCGGTTTGTCGCCGATTTTCCGGAGAATACTTTTACATAATGGCCAATTCTGTCCATTCTTTCCTCAAAGGTTTCGTGGCATTCCAGGGCGTAGTATCCGATTTGAGTGTAATACAGGGTGCGGGCTCTGACGTCGGCAATATTGGCCTCGTAGGCAAACCGCAGGAAGACCTTTGTAATAGCTTCTATTCTCTCCCGGTCGTTTTGGTCGAGCAGCGCTCTGACGGGCTGGGATTTAGCTGCCCAGCTGCGGACGGCAAAATCCAGCCGTTCGTCGAAGAGCCCGGGTCTGGTCCAGCAGTAAAAAATATTCAGGACCGCCTGGGCGATGGTTTTAGCCGGCAACTCGCAGTGCCGGATGATGGTTTCCGTATTGGTGTCATGCCAGATATGCAACAACGCGTCGAGCAGGCTTTGGCGGTCTTCAAAATGCCAATAGAAACTGGTGCGAGAGGTGCCAAGCCGTTTTGCCAGAGGCATGATTTTGACGGCGTCCATACCCTGGCTGATCAAAAGAGCGTGGGCTTCCTTCAACCAGTCCTCACGGCTGTTGCGGTTGGCCTTGGATTCAAATTGGATAACCTTGGACATGGCTTAAACATACGGGAAGCGACATCTAATTACAAGAAACTTGACAGGAGTGTCGAAATCACTTGACACCAGTGTCGATTGATGATTTTCTGTCTGCGTTCCGACTCAAAATCCGCCGCTCGTCGGCCCTTTCCGAGGGTATCAAACGATGAACAATGATCCATTATTGCAGCCGTACAAGCTGAAACATCTGCATTTCAAAAACCGCATAATCATCACTTCGCACGAGCCGGCTTATCCGCAAGACGGTATGCCAAAGGAGCGCTACCGGCGTTATCATGAAGAAAGAGCCAGGGGCGGGATCGCTATGACCATGACCGCGGGCTCCGCGCTGGTCTCGCGCGACAGCCCGCCGGCATTCAATAATTTATTGGCGTACAAGGATGAGATCGTTCCCTGGTTAAAAGCGTTGGTCGAGAGCTGCCATCACTACGATACCCGGGTGATGATTCAGCTTACCCACCTGGGCCGTAGAACCACCTGGAGCTGCGATGACTGGTTTCCGTCGGTAGCCCCTTCCTCGATTCGTGAGACTGCGCATCGGGCTTATCCGAAAAAAATCGAAGACTGGGACATAGAGCGCATCGTGAATGACTATGCCGATGCCGCGGAAAGAATGCAAGCCGCAGGTCTCGATGGCATTGAATTGGAGGCCTATGGGCATTTGATGGATCAGTTCTGGTCTCCTGCGACCAATTTACGGGACGACGAATTCGGCGGATCTCTTGAGAATCGGATGCGGTTTTCAACCATGGTTCTGAATGCGATACGTCATCGTGTCGGGCAGGAATTTGTGGTCGGCATTCGATTGGTTGCTGACGAACAGATGGACAATGGCATATCCCGTGAAGAAGGCTTGGAAATTTGCCGCCGTTTGATCGCCGCCGGACAAGTGGATTTTTTTAATGTGATACGCGGCCATATAGACACAGATCCCGCTCTGACAAATGTTATTCCGGTGCAGGGAATGCCTGCTTCACCACACTTGGATTTTGCGGGAGAGATTCGCGAAGCCACTCGTTTTCCGGTGTTTCATGCCTCAAGAATCAGCGATGTCGCTACGGCCCGGCATGCAATCGCCAGCGGTAAACTTGATTTGGTGGGCATGACACGGGCGCATATCGCCGACCCACACATTGTAAAAAAAATCATCGAGGGCCGGGAAGAGGATATACGCCCTTGCGTGGGTGCCACATATTGCCTCGACAGAATTTACCAGGCGGGTGAAGCGCTTTGCATTCACAATGCCGCAACCGGCCGGGAACTGAGCATGCCTCAGGAGATTCACATCGGCGGTCAATCGAAAAAACGTGTTGTGGTTATAGGCGCAGGTCCCGCCGGTCTGGAAGCTGCCCGGGTGGCGTCGGCCAGAGGTCACCGGGTCAAGGTTATAGAGGCAAGCTCTCATGCCGGCGGACAATTACGGCTGGCCAGCCGATCTCAACGTAGAAAGGAAATGATCGGAATTGTCGACTGGCGCCTTCAGCAGTGTGAAAAATCAGATGTGCAGTTTCAGTATAACTGCTATGCGGAGGCGGATGATGTGTTGGCGGAGGAAGCGGATATTGTCATTCTGGCCACCGGCGGGATGCCACCGGAGAATATCATCGAGTCGGGTAATGACCTGCTGACCTCAAGCTGGGATATATTGTCCGGCGATATCAGCCCGGCGAACCGGGTTCTGCTGTTCGACGATGCCGGCAACCATTCGGCAATGCAGGCCGCGGAAATGATCGCCGCTACAGGCAACGAACTGATTTTCCTCACACCGGAACGCTCCCTGTCCCCGGACATAGGGGCATTAAATCTGACTCACTATATCCGCGCTTTGCAGGCGCAGAATGCGCGTTTTGTTCTGTGCCAGCGTCTGCAGTCGGTAGAGACCGCTGCAGAGGGGCTTGTGGCTGTATGCGGCAGCGACTATGGAGACAGCGTTTTCCGCTATAGCGTAGATCAGGTGGTTTACGAATACGCAACCCGGCCACTTGAGGATCTTTACTACGCATTAAAACCCTTGTCGGTAAATCTCGGCCGCGTTGACTATCAAGCCTTATCAGAGGGTCGCGAGCAGGCGATTGAGGTCAATAAAAAAGGGCGTTTTCAACTGTTCCGCATCGGTGATGCGGTTTCCTCACGTAATATTCACGCCGCGGTCTACGACGCCTTGCGTTTAGTCAAAGATCTGTAGCCTGAGGGGAAAGTCATGAGCAAAAAAAACCGGACTCGCCGGCGCCGGCGCACCGATACTGAAGTCACCGCTGTACCCTATATTACCCGTGCCGTGCCGCCGCTTGCGGCGATGGACGAAGAAGGTTTGGAGCGGATTGAATCCGCCGCGGACCGGATATTGAGCGAGCATGGAGTCAAAATCAGCGATGATCCGCAGAGCGTGGAAATGTTTCGCCATGCCGGCGCACGCCTTGTGGATGGAAAGCTTCAATTCGAACCGGGAATGCTGAAAGAGATTATAAAAACGGCGCCACGCGTAATTACGCAGCATGGCCGCAACGCGCATAGAACGGTGCAGATGGGTGGAGATAAGCTTGTATTTTCCCCCTCCTATGGTTCACCTTTCGTGATGGATCTGGATAAGGGGCGGAGATACGGCACGCTGGAAGATTTCGAAAACTTTGTACGCATGACCTATGCCAGCCCCTACCTGCACCATTCAGGAGGCACGGTTTGCGAACCGGTGGATATTCCCGTCAATAAACGGCATCTGGATATGGTTTACGCACACTTGCGGTATTCGGATAAGCCTTTTCTGGGATCCGTGACCAGTGCCGAGCGGGCACAGGATTCGATTGAAATGTGCCGCCTGGTATTCGGCAAGGATTTTGTCGAAAATAACTGTGTCGTTATGGGCAATGTGAACGTAAATTCCCCTTTACTGTGGGACGCCTCGGCAACCAAGGTGATCCGCACCTATGCCGGTGCCGGCCAGGGGGCCATAGTTGTGCCTTTTATACTCTTAGGTGCGATGGGGCCGGTAACAACCGCAGGTGCTATAGCCCAGGCCCATGCCGAAGCCATGGTCGGATGCGCATTGACGCAATTGGTCCGGTCCGGCGCGCCGGTCATCTACGGCAATTTTCTTTCCACCATGAGCCTCAGATCCGGATCGCCCACATTCGGGACGCCCGAGGCGGCGGCCGGATCTCTGGTGGTCGGCCAACTGGCAAGAAGACTGGGGGTTCCGTTCCGCTGCGGCGGTTCTTTCAGCTGCTCAAAACTCCCGGACGCGCAATCCATGCACGAAAGCACCATGTCCATGCTATCCGCTATACACTGTGGTGCCAATTTTATTTTGCATTCGGCCGGATTTCTCGACGGTCTGTTATCGATGAGCTATGAAAAATTCATCCTCGATGCGGATGTGTGTGGCGCTTTACACCATTATTTAAAGGGTGTGAATACGGATGAGGAAAGTTTTGCCTTTGATGCCTATGACGAGGTGGAGCCGGGCGGACATTTTTTCGGCAGCTCACACACCATGCGCAACTACCAGAATGTATTTTTCGAATCGGAGCTTGCCGATGTCAGAACTTACGAAACCTGGTCGGAAGACGGAAGCACGGACAGCATGGCGCGTGCCAATACCCGTTGGAAACAGGTACTGCGGGAATTCCAGGCACCTGCGATCGATCCGTCGGTGGATGAAGCCTTGAAAGATTTTATCGCGCGGCGTAAAGACGGTATGGAAGATATGTGGCACTAGTGGACGGATTACTAGCGTGAAATACCCGGACGGCAGTTTCAGATGACGGTTTATAAACACCTTTTTACGCCTGTGCAATTGCGGCACAAAACCTTGCGTAATCGGATAGTATTCGGTGCACATACTGCAAATATGGCGGTAAACGGTTTGCCCGGCGAACAACATCTCGCCTACTACAGGGAAAGGGCCTTGGGTGGCGCGGCCATGATGGTGATAGAGCCCATGCCGGTTCATCCCGCTGCGGTGCTGACCAGAGGTAATTTCCGTCATGGCTCGGATAGTGTCATTCCGCATTTCAGGCGCATTACGGAAGCGGTTAAAGCCGAGGGATGCGTAATACTGCAACAGCTCTACCATGTTGGGCAGCACGGGGATGCGGACAATTCCTATCATGCCAACTGGTCACCTTCGGGGCTGCCGAGCTACCATGACTCCGATGGCAGCCATGCCATGCGTGAAAGTGAAATAGAGGAGACCATCGAGGGGTTTGTATCGGCAGCTGTGCGTTGTTACAAGGCTGGGTTCGACGGGGTGGAAATCTGGGCGGCTTATCATGGCCTGGTCGATCAATTCTGGTTGCCATGGTCCAACCGGCGCGATGATCGCTGGGGCGGCTCGCTGGAAAACCGTACCCGGTTTTCAAGAGAAATCCTCAGCCGCGTGCGCAAGGCTTGCGGTGACGATTTTATCCTTGGCCTGGCCATAAACGATGAGCCGGATGTTTCCATCGCCCTAAACCATGAAGCCATGTGTGAGATTATTGTGCGGCATGACCGGGACCAACTGATGGATTATGTGACCTGCGGTTCCGGCAGTTATTTTGACTTTTACAAGCTGATGCCCACATTTCTCTATCCTGAAAAGCTGGGCTGCGATCTGTCGGAGGCCATCAAACCCGAAGTCAAACATACTTTGGTGACGGCGGAAAGCCATATCCGTACGCCGGATAATGCAGAGGCGGTTATAGCATCCAGACAGGCGGACCTGGTTTCGATCGTGCGCGGACAGATCGCCGATCCTCAGCTGGCAAACAAGGCCCGGGCCGGACAGGCAGAGCAGATACGGGCTTGTCTTTCCTGTAATCAGATGTGCTGGGGGAGGCGATCCAGGGACTACTGGATATCCTGCCTGATCAACCCTTCGACCGGGCGCGAGTGGGAGTGGAACGGAGACCGTCCTCCGCCTGCCGAACGAATAAAATCGGTATTGGTGGTGGGTGGCGGGCCGGCGGGCCTGGAAGCGGCGAGAACGGCTGCGATTCGCGGACATGGCGTGACGCTGGTCGAAGCTTCTCCGCAATTGGGTGGCCAGTTCCGGCTTGCCGGTTTACAACCCCGGCGGGCGCAGATCACCGATCTGTTGCACTGGTACCAGACTCAGTTCGATCGCTTATCCATCGATTTGCGTTTTAACACCTGTTTCGATGCGGATGATATAGAAGCCTTCGGGGCGGAGGAGGTGATTCTGGCTACGGGGTGCCAACCCGATGAATCGGGCTTTCAACGTGCTCTGACTCACTTGGATCGGTTGCCCGGGGTAGAGACCGGCAATGTCTGGTCCGTCGAAGATGTGATGATGAATGCCGCCAGACTCCGGCCGGAAATCGTGCTTCTGGATGAGGGTGGGAACTGGCGCGGCTGCGGTACCGCCTGGAAACTGGCTGATGACGGATACCGTATAACGCTGGTGACACCCGATCCGATGGTCGGGAAAGAACTTCAAAGATCGGCAACTGATTTTCCCTTGCGGCAAAGACTCGCTCAACTCGGGGTCCGTTTTTTAACCGATAGCGCCATTTTGGAGTGGGGAGAGCCGGGAGCCAGCGTCATATCCTTGCTTGACGGGAATAAAACCCGGATTGCGGCCGGCTCGCTGGTGTTGGCGTGCAGCCGCATTGCAGAAAACTCGCTGGCAGGCGAATTGGTTCAACGGAACATTGTCTTTCGCGAAATCGGCGATTGCGTTGCACCGCGGCAGGCGGCTTACGCTTTTTACGACGGACGGAAAATCGGTTTACAGATCTAGTAGTCCGTCCACTTGATAAGTACGGGTTCAGAGCCGCAGAGCCGTTTCACAGCAAGGCGCTGCTCGCAGACAATGGTTGTTCCATTATCAAGAGCAGCAACGCCGCTGTGGGACGGCTCTGCAGCTCCCTTCGGGCGGGCCTGACTGCGCCCGCAGACTGCGTTGCTATTGCTCGACGTAGCCCAACTATGTCTTCGCAACAGCGCCTTGCTGCGAACGCAGTCAGGCCCGCTGAACCCGAACTTATCAAGTGGACGGACTACTAGAGGCTGTCCATGCGAAATTGACGAATAAAGATGCCTGAAGTGAGCACAGCTCCGTCTCTGTTAGGCGTGTGTTTCCAGAAGACGCCGTAAATCCGTCCATGGAGGCTTGGAGCCGCCATCCCTGGCGCCTACACTTCTTTCAACACACGCCTAACAGAGACTCAGAGGCGGCCGCCTGTCTTCTTACTTATCCGACAGTTTAATCTAAGTATGAGGACCACCGTGCTGAGGCCCGGTTTCTGGTAGATTAAAGATGGTATAAGCCGTTTGAGGTTTTCGTTTTTGCGAGAATGACGATCGTCCGTAAGGCTACGTACTTTTGTCTTAGGGACAAGCCGTGGACATAATGGTAATGTCATCTGCTTGAAATAAGTCTGGATAACAATGGCCAGGGAATCTTTCTATCGGATATGTCGATCCACGAATACCCGATGGCCATAAAACCTTCTATATAAGGAGAAGCAGCGTATGAATGTTAATCACAAGTTCACATTTTCCCTGTGTGCTTTAATTTTTGTCTTGACGACCGTGTCCGTTCCGGCTCAGGCGGCTACCGAAATACACTGGTGGCATGCCTTTACCGGCAGATTGGGTGAGTTACTGGCGGAACAGGTTGAGAAGTACAATGCTTCACAGTCGGACTACATGGTGGTTGCCAGCAATAAAGGCAACTACTCGGAAACGCTCAATGCCGGCATAGCCGCATTCCGGGCCAAGGAACACCCCACCCTTCTTCAGGTTTTTGAAGTCGGCACGGCGACGATGATGGCCGCTGAGGGAGCCGTAAAACCGGTTTATGAAGTGATGGCTGAATCAGAGAAGAATTTTGATCCTTCGGTATATCTGGCAGCCGTGGCAGGGTATTACACAACGACCGATGGCAAGATGCTGTCTCTTCCCTACAATAGCTCCACTCCGGTGTTGTATATCAACAAGGACGCACTTAAAGACGCCGGTATGGACCCCGAAAGTAAACCGAAAATCTGGGATGAGGTGGAAACCATCCTTAAAACACTCAAAGAAAAAGGTCATGCCTGCCCGCTGACCACAGCCTGGCAGTCCTGGGTGCATCTGGAAAATTTCAGTGCCTATCACAATATTCCTTTTGCAAGCCTGGATAACGGCTTTGCGGGTACCAAAACGGAGCTCGCATTCAACGGTGAACTGCAGGTCAAACACATCGGCCGGATGGGCGAGTGGGCCAAAGAGGGCCTGTTTATATACAGCGGCCGCAGAAATGAAGGAGGAGCCCGATTTCGTTCAGGAGAGTGTGCCTTGTTCACCGAGTCGTCGGCAGGCTATGCAGGTGTCAAGAAAGAAGCCAAATTCGATTTTTCCATCGTCAATTTACCCTACTGGAGTGAGGGCGAAGCACCGCAAAATACGATTATCGGCGGCGCATCGCTGTGGATTCTGGCAGGGAAAAGCGAAGAAGAATACAAGGCCGCCGCCGATTTTCTGAATTTTCTTTCCTCCTCGGAAATTCAGGCCAAGTGGCACCAGGATACCGGATATATGCCGATCACCATGGCCGCCTATGAGCTGACGAAGGAGCAGGGTTTTTACCAGGAAAACCCCGGTACCGATATCGCGATCATTCAAATGACCGGCAAGGCGCCGACCGGAAATTCCAAAGGCCTCAGGCTGGGTAATTTCGACCAGATTCGCGGTATTATCGATGAAGAACTGGAAGCGGTCTGGAACGGTAATAAATCCGCCCAGGAGGCGTTGGATTCCGCGGTCGAACGCGGTAATCAGTTGTTACGCCGCTTCGAGCGTTCCATTAACTAAGCCGGACTGATCCACCGGCGGGCCGATATCGGCCTGCCGGTCGGTATTTCGATGCGGGATAGGGTCACATTCAGCCATAAATTGCTGCCCTGGGCTTTGGTATTGCCTCAGCTTGCCATCACCGCGGTGTTTTTTCTCTGGCCGGCCAGTCAGGCGGTTTACCAATCCGTTCAGATGCCGGATCCTTTTGGATTGAGCACGCAATTTGTCGGGACAGAGAACTTTCAGTTTTTATTCAGCGATTCTTATTATCTGGATTCTTTCAAAACCACCGCTGTTTTCAGTTTTTCGGTGACTCTTCTTGCCATAGGCGTAGCGCTTGGGCTGGCGGTGCTGGCCGATAGCGTGATTCGCGGTTCGGGTGTCTACAAGACCCTGCTGATCTGGCCTTATGCGGTAGCGCCGGCGATCGCCGGCGTGATGTGGGTGTTTTTGTTCAATCCTTCAATCGGCGTGGTGGCTTACTATCTGAAAATTGTCGGCTACCATTGGAATCATGTCCTGAACAGCGGTGAAGCCATGGCACTGGTTGTATTTGCCGCTTCCTGGAAGCAGGTTAGCTATAATTTTTTGTTTTTTTTGGCCGGTCTGCAGGCCATACCCAAAAGCCTGATCGAGGCCGCGGCGATTGATGGCGCCAGCCCGTGGCATCGTTTTCTGACAATCATTCTTCCTTTATTGTCGCCGACAACCTTTTTCCTGCTGGTGGTGAATATCGTCTACGCCTTTTTCGATACGTTCGGAATTATTCATACGATCACCGCCGGAGGGCCGGAGAGATCAACCACCATACTGGTTTATAAGGTGTTTGCAGACGGGTTTGTCGGACAGGATTTGGGTTCTTCCGCGGCTCAATCGGTCATACTCATGCTGGTTGTGGCCGCGCTGACCGTGGTTCAGTTTCGATATATCGAACGCCGGGTACACTATTAAAGGAGCCGTTCATGGTTAAAAGGCAAGGTGTAGGTACATGGCTGACTCACATTGTTTTGCTGTGCGGTATTGCGCTGTTGTGCTTTCCTGTGTATTTGACGTTGGTGGCGTCGACAGTCACTCAGGAGGCCATAATACAACCGCCATTGCCGTTGTTGCCGGGCAACCAAATGCTGGAAAATTACCGGGATGCACTTTTTTCCGGAGTGAACGTACCCGTCGGTACTATGCTGCTGAACAGTACCGTCATGGCGGTAGGAATAGCTGTGGGCAAGATTGCCATCTCTCTGCTTTCCGCCTATGCGATTGTGTATTTTCGTTTTCCGTTTCGCATGTTGTGTTTCTGGACAATCTTTATAACTTTAATGTTACCGGTCGAGGTGCGGATCGTGCCAACCTATGAAGTGGTTGCCCGGCTTGGCATGTTGAACAGCTACACGGGCCTGACTCTGCCTTTAATCGCCTCGGCGACGGCAACCTTTTTATTCCGCCAGTTTTTTATGACGGTGCCCGATGAGCTGGTCGAAGCCGCGAGGATGGATGGCGCCGGTCCTCTACGCTTTTTTTTCGATGTATTGTTGCCTTTGTCCATTACCAATATCGCGGCCTTGTTTGTGATTCTGTTTATCTACGGATGGAATCAGTTTCTTTGGCCTTTGTTGATAACCACCGATCCCGAAATGAATACCATTGTCATGGGGATAAAACAGATGCTGCCGACCGCTGATGACTACGGTAACTGGCCGGTCACTATGGCGACTGCCATACTTGCTATTTTACCGCCGGTGGCCGTCGTTATCCTGATGCAAAGGCTTTTTGTCAAAGGTGTGATCGAAACGGAAAAGTAAAACACTATGGCGAAAATCTCACTCAACAATCTGCGTAAAAGCTTCGGCAATACCGACGTGATTCACGGGATAGATATGGATATTGCAGATTCCGAACTGGTGGTAATAGTCGGTCCCTCGGGCTGCGGCAAATCCACCTTGCTTCGCATGGTGGCCGGATTGGAAGAAGTCACCGAGGGGACGATCAGCATCAATGACAAAGTTGTCAATAATGTGGAACCTAAGGACCGGGATATTGCGATGGTTTTTCAAACCTATGCTCTGTACCCGCATATGTCCGTGTTTAATAATATGGCCTACGGACTTAAGATAGCCAAATTACCGCGGGAAGAAATTCGCAGCCGGGTCGAGAATGCGGCGAAAATCCTTGCTCTCGACGAGTTGCTGCATCGAAAACCGCGAGAGCTTTCCGGCGGCCAACGGCAGCGAGTGGCCATGGGCAGAGCCATAGTCCGTAAGCCCAGTGTGTTCCTGTTTGATGAACCACTCTCAAATTTGGATGCATTGCTACGCGTACAGATGCGCCTGGAGATCAAGCAATTGCAGCGGCAATTAGGGGTTACATCCTTGTATGTCACCCACGATCAGGTTGAAGCCATGACACTGGCAGACCGGCTGATTGTCATGAATCAGGGTTATGCTGAGCAGATCGACACACCCATGGCGATTTACCGGCGGCCCGCCAGCGTTTTCGTGGCCGGATTTATCGGATCTCCGGGAATGAATTTCCTGCCGGCACGGCTCGATCCGGATAATCGAAACCTTCTTCTTCCCGGTGGGGACAGCCTTGTCTCTCCACGGATAAACCCTGCTGAAGCCCTTGAGCTGAAAGTCGGATTGAGACCCGAGCATATTCTGCCGGCATCGAAAGAAGACGCTCAGCTTGCACTAAAGGTAGACGCCCTGGAAACCCTCGGTGCGGATACGCTGGCTCACGGCGAGCTGACGCACAGGCGCTCAGACACGGGCATGTCGGATGAATCGGGAGAGCGGTGTCGATTGACCGTCCGGCTCGACGGCTCTGCGGATGTC
This sequence comes from Granulosicoccaceae bacterium, assembly GCA_965222695.1. GTDB lineage: Bacteria > Pseudomonadota > Gammaproteobacteria > Granulosicoccales > Granulosicoccaceae > UBA7957. Next base: position 1,301,614 of record OZ244967.1, read on the forward strand.
AGTGAGCAAGCGATTCTGTATCTGAAAGTTCATCCTCAATATATTCATCTGTTCAATGCGCAGACCGGTCTGCGTGTCGAATAAGGACCTTCGGGAAACCTTTCAATTCAGCGCATTCACGCGACGACACGGAGATCTTGAGCAGGCCCTAAGGTTTTTTAATGCGGACCGCCAACACCGAACAAGGTGCATGATGAGCCACTCGCCGGGTGATTGAACCCAGCAAAAATTTCTTGACCGCCCCCATACCTTTGTTTCCGATGATGATCAGATCGGCGTCGGTTTCGTCGGCAACATCGAGGATTTCTTGGCACACGTCCTCGCTTTCCCTGAGCAGTGGCCGGACGTGCGTGCCTGGCCACTTGATAGTATCCGTCACCCATTTCAATCCTTTTTCCGAGAGTTTCTTTTTCTCTCTCCAGGCCCATCCCAATTGCAGTTTTATATCCTGGCGAAACAGCGTGACCAGTGGCAACACGGTCAGTGCGGTGATCTCGGTGTTGCTCCGCAGGGGCAGAGCGGCACTGAATTCAACCGCCTTTTTTCCATCTTCGGAGTCATCATACGCTAGCAGTATCCGCAAAGGGTGTTCTGCACGTTGCGAATCGTCGGTATCTCCTGTGCGATCCGGTCTGACGATAAGCACGGAACAATGCGCATAATGCAGCACCTGATCCGAAACGCTGCCCAGTAAAAATCGCTTCACCTCACTCATTCCGTGGGAACCTACCACGACTAAATCCGCATCCATGGCTTCCGCGGCCAATACAATCTCTTCCGACGGATGACCGATTTTAACCGATGTATTCCAGATCAGATCCGAATCCTGGTTCCGTAAGACCTCGGCTTCGAGCATGGATTCGGCATCTTCGAGCAGCATTTTTTCCGTCTTTTCCAGTGACTCGCGTTGCCCTTTATCGAGTTCGTTCAGCTCATCCTCGTGATAAACCTCTTTATCAATCACATTGAGGATGGTCAGTTCCGTGTCCCTTGGTATAGGAAAATCCTTTAGATAGTCGAGTGCCGCGCGAGCACTTGGTGAGCCGTCAGTTGCCATTAAAATTTTCATAAGCATCTCTTTGAACTTTATCCGGAATGATCATCTATCGAACCTGTATGCCGTGATTTCAATGCGCGCTACCGATATTCAATGCATACTGAAGCAGCACGTAAGATCCGTAGACGCCTAATAACCAAATCCCCTGCCAGCGGTAGAACACCCCACTGTGATTCATGGAGATGAAAACACGGAAAGACAACAGTATGATCAGCATCGCCGGGAAGTGAAAAAAGTAAAAATTTTCGGGGATCGCCAGGGGAGTGGCTGCCGCTGCAGCGCCTATCACGAATAAGCAATTCAGCACATCGGCACCCACTATATTGCCTACAATAATCTCAGGATGACCCTTGCGGGCAGCTGAAATGGCAGTCATCAACTCAGGCAGCGAGGTACCCAGGGCTACCATGGTCGCGGCGATGACATCTTCAGGAACCCCCAATCGTTGAGCAATTTCCGATGCCGCCGGAACCAAGATCCTGGCTGCGGTAATGACCAAAAACAGGCCGCCCAGGACCATAACCCAGGAGACCCAGACTTCCATCAGCTCTTCCTGCCCGCCGTTGTCCTCCTCATTTGCGGTTTGTTCGTTACTGCGTTTTGCCCAAACGTAGGTTGCATACAGGTAAACCAGGAGTAAAAACAGAAAGAAAAACCCAACCCAGCGTTCCAAGGTTGGTTCAACATCTTCCGGAGTCCTTGCAGCTACAATAACGGCGATTACCACCAGTAATAAGGCAACACCGAATTGCACCCAACCGGTTCGATTCAATATATACCGATTGACCGGAACAGCGACCATGATACAGGTAACTCCGAATATCAGTCCTGTATCGGCAATGATGGACCCGACACCGTTTCCGAGTGCAAGTCCGGGATTTCCCATATAAGCCGCCATGACCGAAACAAAGGCTTCAGGCAAAGTAGTGCCCAGCGATACCACGGTGGCGCCTATGACGATCTTAGGCAGTCCGGTGCGCTTGGCCAGGTCCACGACTCCGTCAATCATCCAGTCCGCGCCTTTAGAGAGCACAAGGATGCAGGCAATAATAATCGCTACCAGAGTGCCGGTCGAAACCTCGGCGATCAGTTGCTGTAAAAGGGCCTCGTTACCGACCCATTCCCACAGGCTGTGGTCCATGTTGTCTCCCATTTTATGAAGTGGATGAGTGTCTTTATCATTGAGTCTTATTATTGTTGAGTCGCCTGGAAGTCAACACAACTGACAGACGCCCTGGAATTATCCGAGGGCTCCATGGCATTTGCTCAATATCATTGGATTTTTACCATCTCAACGTATATTCTGCGCTTACGCCTGATTCTTTCTGTCAACAAGGGGAATGCTATGGTAGCAAAAAAGAAAACACGAGCGGTAAAAAATACAGGTACAAAAGACACGGCGGCAAGTGTATTGGATGAGCTGGAAAAAACGGCAACCGCTGTACTCGAAGAAGTCAGAGAAGTGTTGGGAAGTGTCGGCGACAAAGTATCCGATGCCGTTGATGCAGCGGCCGATGCAACCATGACAGTAGCGGAAAGACCTGCGGAAGTTGCAAAAGCGGTACTGGCTGAGGTCGTTGAGCTGAGTGAGGCTTCCTTAAAAGCTATAGGCGATAGGTTTGATGAACTTCGGGATCAATTGTTGGACGGAGAACAAAGCGCCGGATGGGTAAGCGCCACGAAGAAGAAGGCTTCCGCCAAGAAAAAGCCCGCTGCCAGGAAGAAGGCCATGACCAAGAAAAAACCGGCGGCGAAGAAAAAAGCTACAAGCAAGAAGAAGCCAGTCGCCAAGAAAAAGCCCGCCGCCAAGAAGAAGGCCATGACCAAGAAAAAACCGACGGCGAAGAAAAAGGCGACAAGCAAGAAGAAGCCAGTCGCCAAGAAAAAGCCCGCCGCCAAGAAGAAGGCCATGACCAAGAAAAAACCGGCAGCGAAGAAAAAGGCTACAAGCAAGAAGAAATCTACCGCCAGGAAGAAAACAGCTGCGAAGAAAAAAGTTGTCACCAGGCGATAAAGCAAGTAGCGTGTGGCGGCCGGGTATTGTGTCAGTACGGCATGCTCGGCCGTTTTGAGCCTTTAGAACGTCAGTCCTAACTATCACGAAAAAAATTCGAAACTCTTTACGGCTTAGCACATACACAGTGTTTAAAATGCAAGCCAGCGTATTATTAATACTCTGAAAACGAAAACAGCGATTTGTTTCCTTGGAATAGCTTCGACATCAAGATCCGGTTGATCCACCGAGCCAGCATATTTCCGTGGTTTATTTGATGGCGAGATGGTGTATTCATGGTAAATATCCGAATAAAGAGAACGCACAATCTGGGTAAAGAGGAAGCTCACCGACAAGTTGAGAAGGTCGCGAAAAAGCTACAGCACAAACTGGATATGGATTGGCGATGGAGCGGCGATAAATTGCGATTCAAAAATAACAGTGCATCCGGTTCAATCGATGTAGGCCCCGACTCTTTGGAGGTTGTTGTCAGATTGAGTATCTTGCTGGCTCCATTGAAATACAGTATTGAGCAGGCGATAAACGAGGAACTGGATAAAAATCTTGCGTAGGGCGTGTCATCCTTGCGATGATGTTTGTGTTCGGCGTTTTATCGCTTGCAGGGCAGCTCCTACGGCGGAGATGCCACCCGTAGGAGCAAGGCCACCTCGCGATTAGATATACGAATATCCCCCTCTTATCCCAAATTTCATATTGCAGGTAAAACTGTATCCGGTTATATAATAATATTCTAATATTTTATCGATACGCAGCCCGGTAACGAAACTTCCTGGCATGCTGTTGACACTGTCGGGAGATGATTATGCCGAAAACGAATAAAAATGAGAAAAAACAAAAAGATGAGAAAAAAATATCATCTAAATCCTCGGTAAAGAAGAAAAGCCAAAATCTAAAACCGGAAAAGAATGCTGATGGAACAAAAGCTACAAATAAAAAGGTTAAGGTCAAGAAAACCAGCGTAAAGAAGACCACGGCTAAGAAGCGAACGACGAAAGGGACAGTCGCGAAAAAAGCGGCGAAAAAAGCGATCGATCCGACATCTGACACAAAGACACAAGCTCCACAAATTGCCGACAGCCGAGATGAAACGGTAGTCAGTATCGAGAGAAACACTAAGAGTGACCTTTATGATTTGAAAGAAAGTGACCAAAAATCTCAGGTGGCAGCTACTGCAAGCGCGGCGAAAAAACCTAGCCGCTGGCCACTGGTTGCCATGCTGTTATTGTTCATTGTCGCCGCAGTGGGTATGATCCGCCATTGGTCTTATCAGGCGGATAACTCAGTTGCTGCCGGACAAGGCGAAAAACCCGCCACTGCGCAGAATTCAACGGAAAATGGAACAGCCGCACCCGAAGACGGTTTTTCGATTGATAGGGTTACAGCCTACTTTTCATCGGCCGCAGAGTCGATTGAGATGATGTTGAATTCCGATGAGAAAGAAACCGGTGCGGCAGATACAGATCAGTTTTCGGAGAAGCCTTCAATCGTCGCCAGAACTTTTTCAGGCATGAAATCCTTGCTTGGCATGGAAGAAGATAGCGACGAGAGTGCCGATGTGCAGTCGGAATCAACAGTCGGTCTAAACGATGACGAACAGAACCCGTCCGTCGGGGTAGGGGTAAGTTCCCGGGATCTTGCCGGCTCCCCTGTTTCCGATGCCATAGGTTCAGCAAATCCGGCATCAGACCAGCCATCCCCAGCGCAACAGATGGCACCACCCTATTATTGGGCTTACGTTTATGCTCGCCAACCTTATCCTTATTATTACGCGCCTTATCCCTACAATCCCTATTACCCCCGGATGCAGACGATTCCTCCGGAATCCGGCAGGGTGGTGCGTTGATAGAGAGGTCGGTAGTTTGATAAAAAGGGGCCGATTCAGCCTCTTTTTATTTTGGTCAAATAAAGCAGACACACAATATGTCTGAGACACTTTCCATCCAAGACGCCCGAAAACTGGTTTTACACAGCCAGGGTTTACCTCCCGGCCGCCAGCGGGGAAGGGCGATTGAGGTCAGCTTAGCCACCATAGAGCATCTGGGTTATATCCAGATAGATACGATTTCCGTAATACAACGCGCTCACCACCATACACTGTGGAATCGCAATCCGAGGTATAAAGTGAATCAGCTTGATCGCCTGGTTCACGAGAAACGCGTGTTCGAATACTGGGCGCATGCCGCCGCTTATCTGCCGATGCGCGATTATCGGTATACGCTGCCGAGAAAACAGGCAATCGCGTCCGGTCAGAAACACTGGTACCGGCGAGACAAGCTATTGATGAGATCCATTCTGGATCGCATTCGCACCGAAGGCCCCCTGATGGCCAAGGACTTTGAGCATAAAGGTGAAAAGCTGGCCGAGTGGCAAAGCAAACCCGCAAAAATGGCTTTGGAGAATCTTTATATGCAAGGCGATCTCATGATTCTTTGCAGAAACAATTTTCACAAAGTGTACGATTTAACCGACCGGGTACTGCCGGACAGTGTGGACCGTTCTGTACCAACTCCTACCGAATACGCTCAATTTCTGATTCTGCAGTATTTAAGGGCCAACGGAATGGGCCTGGCAGCCGAATTCGGTTATTTACGGAAAAACGTCAAAATCTGTATTCCCAAGGCAATCGAGACGATGCTGGGCAAAGGAGAGCTGGAGCAGATAAAAATCGGCAAGACCAGTTACTGTATTTTACCGAATGCGCTGGAGCTGTTAAACAAACCGCTGATGCGTCGAAAACTTAAAATATTGTCGCCGTTCGACAATCTGCTGATACAACGCAAACGAATTCAGAGTCTGTTTGGCTTTGACTATCAAATCGAATGCTATGTGCCTTCTGTAAAACGCAAGTTTGGGTATTTCTGCCTGCCCCTATTGTGGGATGGTCGTCTGGTTGCGCGGATGGACTGTAAAGCGGACAGAAATCAAAAAAGATTACGGATTCATTCGCTGATCCTCGAACCTCGTATGCGCAAAACCGATTCCTTTTACGAAGCGCTTTACAATGAATTGAGGGAGTTCCTTAAATTCAATCACTGTGAGTCCATTGAGACCCCGCCGGAGATCGCAGATCCATTGGGAATCAGAGACACTGAATACATCTAATTTACATTAGATAAATTCTATAATATGTTGAATATTAACAATATAAAGGTAGATAAATAGTGATTTCATCCTCCCTGTTAAGGTCGATTCTGTTGCTCGCTCTGTTTATTAGCGCTTCTGCCCGCAGTGACGTTCTATTACTGGTGCATGGTTGGAATTCGCACGCGGGTACCTGGATTCAAAGCGGTGTTTCTCAGGCTCTGCAGGCGCATGGCTGGCATGATGCCGGAACGATTGCAAGTTCACCGGCAGGCATCCACCACTCGCCGCGCAATACACAATGGCACGAGAATTCCGTCTATCGCGTGCAGCTACCGGCCGAAGCACCCTTAAAACTACAAGCAGCACACTTATTCTCGCAGGTGCGCTATATTCAGACGCAACATCCCGGCGAGAAACTGATCCTGGCCGGTCATTCTGCCGGCGGAGTTGTCGCCCGGCTGCTGTTGCTTGGTCCCGACAGCCCCGGCATTGATGCACTGATAACCATTGCCAGCCCCAATCTTGGAACCGACCGGGCGTTGCAGGGACTCGATATCGCATACGGAAAACCATTCTTCTGCCCGGGTCCCGGCATTGATTTTCTGAAAAGTGTCGTTGGCGGAGATTCTTACCGTTATTTAAGGGCGTCAACCGGCGCGCTGCTTGATTTGAGTCCCGCCATGGCAGGAAATCTGATTGGCTGGATGAACCGGCAACGCCATCCCGACATTGAATATCATTCGATTATCCGCTTATTGCCGGAGGCGAATGGTGATTCCGTCGTCCCGGCGTTTAGCCAGGACCTCAATCAGATTCCCGCGATTGGTGGAAAATCGCATCGACACGTCGTTCAAGGACCTCATTTTTTAATCCCTTCAGACGGAAATCTACTTGCGCAGATATTGAACGGTGGAGAATAATGTCGCCAGAGGCCGGATTCACCGGACAGTGACTGATCAGGCGGCTCGCGAATAAACCCCGCGGGCTGCGTGGTGCCTTTTTAAGCACTCGCTAATCGGAGTACCCAGGGTCTTCAATGATGCTGCGTATTATTCTTTTCATTTTTCTCTTTTTTGCCACGCAGGCGAGTGCCTTTGACGTTGTCTTTTTCAAAAGCGCAGTCTTGCCATACACGACATTTGAAATCAAGCGGGCGGAGAAACAGCAAAAGCAACTGCCGCCGAAGTCGGGGCTGCAACTGCTTGGAAGATTGGCCGGACCGCAAGGTACTGGACCTTTCCCCGCTGTCGTCTTGCTGCATGGCTGTGGAGGAATCTGGAGGTGGAATGACTACTGGGTGCGGACCCTGGTGGAGTGGGGCTATATTGTCCTCGATGTGGACAGTCTGTCTCCGCGAGGCGAATGGTCGGTTTGCCCCCGGCCCTCAAAAATCACATCACTGGACCGGGCACTGGACGCATACGGCGCAAAACAGTTTTTACTGACATTACCCGATGTCGATCTGAATAATATTTATCTTATGGGTATGTCACACGGCGGGTGGGGAGTGCTCTCCGCCGTTTCGGCCGATATCTTTCGAAAATTTCAGCCTTTCAGGGCGGCGGTTGCACTCTATCCCGGATGTGACCGCCATGCCAGGTTCAACGCGCCGCTTATTGTTTTGATCGGTGAAGAAGACGACTGGACGCTTGCACAATGGTGCCGGGAGTCGATTCCACAGGCGCAAAGCGATTTCGAAAAAACATTAAAAATCTATCCTGGCGTACATCATGTATTCGATCTCGACGGCACGGACCATCAGGAACTCGGGCATATATTGCGTTATGATCAAGCAGCGGCCGAAGACGCCGCTCGACGGATTCGGGATTTTTTAAGTCGTCATCGGCGACAGTAAACTCTGCAGTCTCAAAAACAGGAGTCTTGCGCTGAATTGCGGGCGCAGCTGTATTTTTCCCTCAGCATTAACCAGCCAGATTCTAAACCCGTTGATCTTTATGCAGGGTTTTTCCGGTCCTGGATTGATCAATTTGTTCGGCGAATAGGAGGCGGGCACCCAACGAAACCAGTTTCTCCATGAATGGCTGTGTTCAAATTCAAGTGGCCAATAACCGACAAAATGCGCCAGATCCCAGATAACGCTTAGGCTTGCCGGGCTGTTTTGTATACGGTGGCAAAATTCTTCTATATTGACGTTTTTAGCATAGCGCGTTGGTGAGTCTGCCGATTGAGTGGTGCTTTTGACCTTGCCATGCTGAATTTTATTGATGGCGTTGGACAGAAGCTGTATACCCATTTCCCCTTCGGTGATTTGGTCCAGTTGTGCCTCACTTGCAGCCGAGGGCCTGGGCAGAAGCCGCTGTTCGATTATGGGCCCGGTATCCGCTTTGGCGTTAAGATAATGTACCGTAACCCCTATGTCTTTGACCTGGTCAAATACTTGCCAAAGCAGCGGTTTTCCGCCGCGGTAAGCGGGCAAAGCGGACGGGTGCAGGTTGATGGCCCCATGGGGCAGGTTTTCCAGGGCTTTCATGGGAATAACCGGGCAATGGGAAGTAATCACCAAATCGCATTGCCAGTCCGCGAGCGTGTTTCGGATTCGATCGCTGTCGCGTTTGTAGATACTGTCGAACCGAAAACCCTGAACCTCGCAGTACTCCTGAAGATTCGTGAATTTTTTCAAGCTTAACAAATTACGGAGTTTTCGGATCAGCTTGATCAAAGCGGGCTCCGATTCTCCCGAGTGAATTTCGATAATCCCGACCGCCTTCCCCGGCAGTGTATGAAAAAGCCGCGAGGTCGGGTTAAGCCCACTGGTGAAAAGTACAATGTTCATCGTTGGATTCCGTTTATTTTCGTGCATATACGGCAAATCAGCACATTCTTGCAACGGCAAAGAGTTCTTAGACAGACTCTAAGGGTATTTGTCAGGAGAATGACGGGGAGTTCGGTGGTTGCAAAAGGGGTTTGTCTCGGGTCGATTCAAATGGTTCCGTAAGAACGCGGCGGTGAATTCGTTTTATCAAAGACGGAGGTATTACCGTGTTGCTAGCGATCAGGACCGGGGTAGACGAATTGTAGTTGCTTGAGTGTTCGTGGCATTCTTCCGAACTCAAGTCGGCATGAAGACTGGCCGGAAGCTCGCAGTGTTCAACACCATGATGGACGATCAACTGATCGCCGAAATAGGATTGATCCGGACTTTTCGCATTGCTGAAGGTAAGGATGAACTGCGACGCGATCAGCGAAAGGTTCAGTACCCAGATGAGTGAAATCCAATTGTAGCGGCCGGTTTTCATAAGGAGAAAATTCTAATCCCATAGTCGCTGTTGTCAATGGACGAAACGCGATCAAAAAAAGCTGAACCGGACCGGTGCATCCGTGAAATCCTGCGACGCGAGCCGGAGCAACTCTTGGCCGCGGGTAAAACACACGATGATCGGTCCGGCCAGCCAAAGCACTACTCAGTACACTGCCCATCGACAATAAACGTATCGAGTTGAGCCTTTGAAGTCCGGCTTTTTAATACAAGCTATCTATTACGAAAATTGCGGTTGCCTGTCCGAGCCGATTCGAATCAAAATGACTCGAAACCGGAATAGCGATGAGCCGCGGATTTTGGAGGGCGGTAGAGTGGAAATATAGGTTGAGTGCCCGGTTTATCCTTGAGCCATACAAATGCCTCCGGGCAGGGATGCTCAGGAAAAAACCGGAGGGTGAGCAACAAGGCGCCACCAGTGCCCGAACAATGCGCGTGTTGACAGTTCAAATCGATACATTGTCCGTCACTCAGGCATAGCGTTCCTGACAGCTCTTGAGGGGTGGCTTGATTCACAATCAGGCAGTCTGCCGTGCTGAACCGGGCCATTGAACATCCGGACTTATCCTCTATAGCGAATGCAAAACTCTGCGAAGTGACAAGCAGTAACATCAAAAGTGAAAACAGCAGTTTGCCTGTGTGGCTGAACATGGTCTCGCTCGCGGGGCAGACTCCTGCAGTTGAGGTAGGGGTGTTGCAGGAGCGAGGCCTCCTCGCGATAGCGCCTATATCGGTCATGGATGTTTGATGTTCAAGAGTTGTATAATACCGGCTCTAAGAGTCTGTTCAAGGTCCCTCTACCTACTGCGAATTCGCTGAATTTGGCACATTTTACCATAACATATGAAGGAGCCCGCATGTATAGCTTTTCAACCCGTTTGAACGGTGATATGAATGCCATCGAGGAGCTTGTAACCGAGGCCTTGAAAGCGGAAGGGTTCGGCGTGCTGACGGAAATCGATGTGCAAGCCACACTTAAAGTCAAACTGGATGTTGATCATCCGCCTTATAAAATTCTCGGAGCCTGCAATCCTCCGCTTGCCCACAAGGCGCTGCTGGCGGAGCCGGATATAGGTTTGTTATTGCCGTGTAACGTAGTTTTACGGGAAGAGGAAGATGGCTCTGTCACCGTTGCATTTATGGACCCTGAAGCGGTTCTGACTCTAGTTGATCGCGATGATATTGAAGACTTGGCGAAAGAAGTCCGGAGCCGTCTTGAACGGGTCAAGCAGGCTGTGGAGAACGCCAATCAGTAGTCTCTAATCACGGGTGACGGTTGGTTTTGGAAAGTTAGCAACCGGAAATAGCCTCGATTGGAATGGATTGTATGGCGGAAAGCCGATTAGGAAATCTACGCAAAATATGGTAGAAAACCTGATTCGGGATGTTATCCGAGGATTCGGCTATCCAGGCGAGTCACTATCAAATCGGGTCATACCGGAAGATTGTAACGGCAGTATGTTGAAATTCATCTCGCTTGCGTGCAAGACAAGGCGAATTCAATCAAAACGCGCAGCTTACCTAAGGGAGAGGCGTGTTATGAGAGTAATCCTGACAACATCTTACGCCTAGCGACGCTTTTCAGGCCGGCTGCTGGTCCACACACAACAGTGCATTGCTGTATACCTAACGAGGAGATATACCAAAAATGAGTCGAGATGTCGTTGTCTTGAGTGCAGCCCGATCTGCGGTAGGCGGTTTTGGCGGCTCACTGAGCAAAATCGAACCTGCCGAACTGGCCGGACAAGTGATGAAAGCCGCCGTGGAGCGTTCATCGGTTGATCCTAACGAAATTAACTATGTGACGGTGGGTAACTGCATTCCCACGGAGTCCCGATATGCCTATGTGGCGCGCGTGGCCTCGATCCAGGCGGGATTGCCGAAGGATTCTGTCGCCATGGCGGTAAATCGGCTGTGCAGCTCCGGTTTACAGGGAATAGTCACTACCGCACAAAACATCATGCTGGGTGATTGCGACTACGGCGTGGGCGGTGGCGTTGAAGTCATGTCACGTGGTGGTTATATGTCCACGGCTATGCGCTCCGGAGCTCGCATGGGTGACAGCCAGATTATCGATCTTATGGTCGCCACGCTCACCGATCCGTTTGGCGTGGGGCACATGGGCATAACCGCTGAAAATCTGGCGGAGAAGTGGGATATCACCCGCGAAGAGCAAGACGCTTTTGCAGCCGAATCCCACCGGCGAGCCGCTGCGGCAATTGCTGAAGGCCGGTTTGAATCACAGATCGTTCCGGTCACCATGAAATCCCGCAAGGGCGAAGTCGTCTTTGAAACCGACGAACACGTAAAGCCCGATACCACTGCCGAATCCCTGGCAAAGATGCGCCCGGCCTTCAAAAAGGACGGCACGGTGACGGCAGGTAACGCCTCGGGTATCAATGACGGTGCAGCCTTCTTCGTTCTGGCTGCGGCGGAAGCAGCCGAAAAAGCCGGCCACAAACCCATGGCACGACTCGTTTCCTACGCCGTTGCCGGTGTACCGAACGAAATTATGGGCGAAGGGCCTATTCCCGCGTCGAAACTGGCGTTGAAAAAAGCAAATCTGACGCTGGATCAAATGGATGTTATCGAATCCAATGAAGCATTTGCTGCACAGGCGCTGGCCGTCGCAAAAGGTCTTGAACTCGATATGGAAAAAACCAATCCCAATGGCGGAGCCATTGCGCTTGGCCATCCGGTCGGTTGCTCCGGCGCCTTTATCGCTACAAAAGCGCTTTATGAGTTACAGCGCACCGGTGGTCAATATGCACTGGTAACCATGTGTATCGGTGGTGGTCAGGGAATTGCCGCAGTTTTCGAGCGCCTCTAATCCGTTAAATCCTTTGTAACAGTCGGTTTAAAGCCGGAATCCGAAGCCAGTCGCGGCCTTGGGTTCCGGTTTTTTTGTACCGCTCTTTCGTATCTGAGTCCTGCCATAGCATAAATCTTGCGTTCTATTGCGCCTGTAAGACATGCACGAGCCGTGGGAAACGCGCTTGGACAGGCTCTGGATGCTTTGCGCTGGGTAATTTGAATTCGGGCGGTCCGGTTATGATTCATCAATATCAAAACAGCGGTTTATTTTACAATAGCGACCAAACAGGCGGTTTTCAGACGATTCTGGTGATTGGCTATGAACGCAGCGGCACTTCCATGGTCGCGGGCATCTTACACAGACTGGGCATTTTTATCGGGGATGATTTCCAGGCGCCGGTTTATGAAGATGCCAGGCTGGGTGATGCGATCAGGAATAAAAAGAACTATTTACAGATCATCGAACAATACAATCAACGGCATCGCATCTGGGGTCTCAAAAGACCGGTATGCAATCGTGCGATTCTCAAAAATCTGAAGCGATTCAGCCGGCCACTGATTATTCATATTTGTCGTGATCCGGTCGCTGTGTCCGCACGTACCTCCCAGGCTTACAGTCGTGGATTTGAAAGGGATTTCCTGCACAATTTCCAGGCGCAGCTAAGACTATCCAAAGCGATCGGTAAAATCACAAGTCCGATACTCTATTGTTCTTACGAGAAAATACTGGCCTCGCCTGAAGTATTTGTCGATCAGCTGGTGCGGATTCTGGCTTTACCCCCGATCGAAAAAAGGCTGTATCACGCGATCATCAACTCTATCAAACCCGGACCCCGGGAATACCTCCAGGCCTGCACACCTTTTACCGGCGTCATCGGATTTATAGATTCAATTGACGGTGCGTTTGTCAACGGCTGGGCGGCACACCGTTCCAGACAAAAACAGAAGTTACCCGTGGCACTTGAAATCTGGCTGAACCAAAAGAAACTCACCGAGGTGTGCTGCAATCGATTCAGAGACGACTTACTGGAGAATAAAATTCATCCGACCGGACACTGTGCATTCCGTGTTGAACTGCCCAGATCGTTGGACAGGCAGCTTGATATTCTTGAGCTAAAACCCGCCAATGAAGATTATTGCCTGCCCAGGGCCGAGGGTTTTACCTGGCATTAAGAGCCAAGGAATACCGGGGTATGGATCCGGATGCCTGGTTATCTGTTCGTCTGTGCAATGGAATGACGCATGCGCACGCATTGTTCTGCCTGCATTTACCTGCGAACCTTCTTAACAGGCGGATCATGGTTCTCCATGTGCTTGCGTCGTACTGCACCGGCAGCGCGATAAAGTTTTCCCATGATTCTCCCTTCATCTTCGACTGCATAGCCGACAGACAGAATATCCAACACCAGCAATTGCGCCATCCTGGATTTAATCGGTGCATAATGATCGCTGTCTTCATCGATATCAATATCGAGCAAGACGTCTGCCAGTTCCGCCAGCGGGGAGGGAGATGCCGTAATGGCGATGACTTTGGCCCGGGATTGCTGCGCCAGTCTGCAACTTTCGACGATATCGATTGAGCGGCCCGAGTGGCTGATGGCGACGACGACGCATTCGTGGTCGAGCAGGGTGGCCGATACGCTGTGGATATAGGGGTCGGTGTAGACATTGCATGCGATGCCGAAGCGGAAAAACTTCTGCTGTGCATCCTTAGCGACGATTCCTGAGCCTCCCTGCCCATAGAATTCTATTCGGGAGGAGTTGCGCAATAGCCTGATCGCTTTCTTCACCTGGCTTTCGTCCAACTGATTGCGAATGTGTTGCAGACTTGCAATAGCGCTGCCGGCGATCTTATCTATGATTTCTTTGCTGCTGTCATGGCGTTTAATTTCCTTGTAAAAAGCCAGTTTACTCTGAGCAAGACTCAGTTTAAAGTCCTTAAAACCGCTGCAACCCAGCGTCCGGCAGAATCGAATAATGGTGGGTTCGCTGACGCCTGTGTTTTCCGCCATTTGGGATATCACACAGTCGAGGGTTTCCTGCGGGTTTTTGAGAATCCAATTGGCGACCTCTCGTTCGGCTTTACTCAGAGCCGGAAGACTTTCGCTTATTCGCTTCAGCATGGTTTACCCGGGCTTGTCATCAGTCCGCCCAATAGATATCGAGTGGAACATCGGATTGTTGCAAAAAAGCTCTGACCGGCATTTTTTCCACGTTTGTATTAGCTAAGGCTTTCTGAAGCACCGCTTTTTTATTTTGGCCTGTGATATGGAGAATCAGTCTGTCGGTATTGATCAGGCGTGGAAATGTCAAACTGATTCGGGCGTGCTGCGCCGTGCCCGGTTGTATAGCCACGCAGTGCACATAGGGCTGTGGATTTAAACCGTTTTTGAGTTCGCTTTTACCGGCACAGGGAAACAGCGATGCGGTGTGCCCGTCGCTTCCCATGCCAAGCACAACAATATCGAATGTTTCGGGGTACCGATCAAGTGTCTTATTGGCAATTTTGACGCCTTTTTGCAAGGTATCCGCATTGCTCCAAATCGGGATAAACTGCGCCTTTTTTGCCTTGTGCTTCAATAGATACTTCCGTATCAGCGCTGTATTACTGTCTGCATGGTCGGATGAAACCCATCTTTCATCGGCCAGAGAGAGACGGACTTTTTCCCAGTTCAGCGGATGCCTGCTCAATTCCTTGAACATCTGCACCGGCGTACTGCCGCCGGAGACGATAAGTGTGGCATAGCCTTTTGACTCTATCGCCGAGCGCAATTGCGCGGCCAGAGTGCTGGCCAGATTCGAACAGAGTTCCTCACGGCTGATAAATTGGAGAAAGTTCATCACGGGCTTTCCTCATGCCAGCTGAAGCCGTCGCGGGCAATCAGCGCGCTCGATGCGGCCGGTCCCCAGGTGCCGGCCGTGTAGTGTTTTACCTTGATTTCCCTATCGATCCAGGTTTCAAGTATCGGATCGATCCAGGCCCAGGCCGCGTCCAGTTCATCGTGCCGCATAAACAGCGAGAGGTTTCCACGCACCAAGTCGACCAACAAGCGTTGATAGGCATTGTAGGAATCTCTCTGGTAAGTCTCGGACAAATCGAGGTTGAGATTCACCGGTGTCAGCCGCATGCCGTCGCCCGGGCGTTTAGCCATGATGGACAATTTGATTCCCTCGATCGGTTGCATTTGTATCACCAATCTGTTCGGCGGGGGCAGACTGGACTCATGATTGAAAATCGAATGCGGTACCTCTTCAAAATTGATCACGATTTCACTGATTTTACTCTGCATGCATTTTCCCGTGCGCAGATAAAACGGAACGCCGGACCAGCGCCAATTTTCAATTTCAGCTTTTATGGCGACATAGGTTTCGGTATTGCTGTTTTGCGCAACGCCGTCTTCCTCGCTATAGCTGGGGACATCTTTGCTGTTCACTATGCCTTTTGTGTATTGTCCCCTGACCGTGTTTCTGACGACGCGATCTCCGGAGAGTGGCTTAAGCGCCCGCAATACTTTGAGCTTTTCATCTCTCACTCCGTCTCCGGCCATGGTCGTCGGCGGCTCCATGGCGATGATACAGAGCATCTGCAGTAAGTGATTTTGAATCATATCGCGCAAAGCGCCGGTTTCGTCATAAAACTCGCCGCGTCCTTCGACACCCAACTGTTCGGCCACTGTGATCTGGACATCCCGGATCCACCCGTGCCGCCAGAGTGGTTCGAACAAGGCGTTGCCGAAACGTAGCGCGATGAGATTTTGCACCGGCTCCTTTCCCAGATAGTGATCGATTCGATAGATCTGTTCTTCCTCAAAATAGCGCGACATTTGCGCATTGATCTGATGCGCGGACAGACGATCCCTGCCCAGGGGTTTTTCCACCGCAATGCGCGATCGGGATGTGATCAAGGCGTTTTTGCCCAGGTTTTCGCAAATCTGTCCGAACAGATTCGGCCCGGTTGAGAGATAAAACAATCTGCTGAATTGTTCCCGCTCTTGCAGATGCTTGGATAACAGACGATAGGACTCGGGGTCGAACAGATCGATGGATTCATAGTCGATCAGTGTGCAGAAATTTTCCCAGGATCCTTTCTGTAGCAGATCTTCCGAGATATGCTGTTTTGCGTTTTCATCCAAAAACTGCAGATAGCTTAGCTTGCTGTGCTGACTACGGGCCACACAAATCAGGCGGCTGCCCTCGGTCCACTGTCCTTCTGCGTGGATGTTGAACATCGCCGGGATCAGCTTCCGCATGGCTAAATCACCGGTTCCGCCAAACAAGATCAGGTCAAATTGTTCGCTAAGTTCCATCGTCTATCCCGTTGAATCGAATTCTTGATCATTCAAATTTTTACAGAAACTGTAGTTTAACTACGTATTTGAAGGTACGCCAGTGATTTCTGCATACAAGGTAATATCACAAATATATGTCAACATTATGAAATTAAGGAAATTTTATTTCTTGAGTTCCAATTAAGGCTTGAGTTAATATGTAATAAAACTATATCCTATGGTCAGATAAATGTCAGATATTCATCCAGGCGTGCGCCAAGTGACCGAACGAATCACGGCGCGCAGCAAGCCATCTCGTGATTTGTACCTTGAACGTATTAAAGACGCGGTACAGAATTGGCCGCAAAGGCATTCACTGGGTTGCACAAATATTGCCCATGGCTTAGCCGCGGCTCCGGATGGGGATAAAATTCTGCTAAAACAAGAGCATATGCCCAACATCGGTATAGTCAGCGCCTACAATGATATGCTCTCCGCACACTCTCCCTATGCACTTTATCCAGAAAAGATCAAACAGTTTGCCCGCAGACGCGGCGCTGTCGCCCAGGTTGCGGGAGCGACACCAGCGATGTGTGACGGTATAACCCAGGGAACTGCAGGCATGGAGCTATCATTGTTCAGCCGTGATCTTATTGCCATGAGTACGGGAGTTGCTTTATCTCATCAAACCATGGATGCGGCGATGTATCTGGGAATTTGCGATAAAATCGTTCCGGGTCTGTTGATCGGCGCCTTGCGCTTCGGGCATTTACCCGGAATATTCGTTCCTTCCGGACCTATGGCGTCAGGGATCAGCAACAGCGAAAAAGCCATGGTGAGACAAAGGTATGCGGAAGGTAAAGCGAGCCGGCAGGAACTGCTCGATTCCGAACTGGCGGCCTACCACGGTGATGGTACCTGTACCTTTTATGGAACCGCCAACAGCAACCAGATGTTAATGGAGTTCATGGGGCTGCATGTGCCCGGCGCGGCATTCGTTCCGCCTCACGGCCGTTTGCGCGATCAACTGACGGATGCCGCGGTGGAGCAGCTTATTGGATTGACCGCATCGCGAGGTTCTTACCTTCCCATTGGTGAACTGGTGAATGAAAAAACCATTGTCAACGCCATCATCGGACTGATGGCGACAGGCGGTTCAACCAATCACACCATACACTTGGTGGCGATTGCCCGAGCGGCCGGTATCAGTATTAACTGGGATGATTTTAATGATCTTTCAGCACTGATTCCGCTGATCGCCAGGGTATATCCCAGCGGCAAAGCCGATATCAATCAGTTTCATGCCGCCGGCGGCACGGGGACGGTAATTGCAGAATTACTTGATGCGAACCTGGTACACAAGGATGTCAAAACGGTCAGCGGCGGAGGTCTCGAAAACTACGCCAATGAACCTTTTTTTAATGGCGAAAGATTGTCCTGGTGCCCATCGCCAAGGGCGGGCAAGGCTGAGAAAATACTCGCATCGGCAGACAAACCCTTCCGCCGGGAAGGCGGTTTGAAGCTATTGCGGGGAAACCTCGGGCGGGCGGTAAGCAAGGTATCGGCAATCGACAGAGAAAAATGGATTGTTCGCGCGCCTTGCCGGGTTTTTAACGATCAAGCTGACGTGCAGAAAGCGTTTTCAATCGGTGAGTTGAATCTGGATCTGGTGGTGGTGGTCAGATTCCAAGGCCCGAGGGCGAACGGTATGCCGGAGCTGCATAAGCTGATGCCTCCGCTGGCGTCTCTTCAGGATAAAGGATTCAAGGTTGCATTAGTGACGGACGGAAGGTTGTCAGGCGCATCGGGTAAGGTCCCTGCGGCCATTCACGTTTCACCCGAATCCCTGGATAACGGCCCTTTGGCGAAGCTGCGTGATGGCGATATAGTGCTTGTAAATTGTCAAGACGGAGAGCTTTCGGTGGAACTGGATGAAAATGAATGGGCGGCAAGATCCTTTGCAGCACCCACTGAATCGATCAGCAGGTCACAATTCGGCACAGGCAGAGAGTTATTCGCCGTATTCAGGCACAATGCCGGCGGTGCCGAGCAGGGGGCCAGTGTTTTCGAATCTGAGTGCGAAGGGTAGAAATGTCCGTATTCGACTATTTGAGTGAAAACCCGGTCATACCGGTCCTGGTGGTGGAAAATCCGCAACACGCAGTGCCCATGGCGGAGTCTTTGATTAAGGGCGGAATAACGGCCTTGGAAGTCACTCTGAGAACGGCAGCAGCGCTGGATGTTGTGGAGCGGATTGCCAAATCGCTGCCGGAGGCCAAAGTCGGGGTGGGAACGCTGCTGCAGCCTGCACAGTTCGCCGATGCTAAAAACGCGGGCGCGGGCTTCGCGGTCAGCCCCGGTTTAACCGAGTCTCTGGCCGGCGCCGCGAAACACGCGGCCATACCCTGGTTACCGGGCGCGGCGACATCGAGTGAAGTGATGTTTGCCTCGGAACTCGGTATCGACGAACTGAAATTTTTTCCCGCATCCGTTGCCGGTGGCCCGTCCGCGCTCAAAGGATTTGCATCGGTGTTTCAAGGGGTGAATTTCTGCCCGACAGGGGGTGTCAATATTGACAATATGCCGGACTACTTAAGCCTGCCGAATGTAAAAGCGGTCGGCGGTTCGTGGCTGGTCAGCCACGATATGTTGCAGCGACAGGATTGGAAGACCATTACAAAAACAGCTGAAGAAGCCGTGGAAATTGCACACAACTGCCTTACGGGGCTATACAACCCGCTAAATTAAAAAATAGCCGGGATTTTCGATAATATTCCAGGGCAAGCCATGACTTTGCATGGCCTGCATAAACGGGTCCGGGTCCATCTGCTCCATATTCCACACGCCCGGCTTTTTCCATTTTCCCTCCAATATCAATTTTGCGCCAATCATGGCGGGTACGCCGGTTGTATAAGAGATGGCCTGTGACTTTACTTCGGCATAGCAGTTTCGGTGATCTGAAATATTATAGATATAAACGGTTTTTTCCATGCCGTCTTTATGACCGCGGACAATGACACCTATACAGGTTTTCCCCACTGTACGCGGGCCTAACCCTGCGGGGTCGGGCAATAAGGCCTTTAAAAACTGGATGGGTACGATTTTCCGGCCCTGGAAGTCGACGGGCTCAATGCCGGTCATGCCGATATTGATCAGCACGTTCAGATGCTTAAGATAGCTTTCGGAGAAGCTCCGCCAGAATTGCGCTTTTCTGAGGCTGGGATAGTGCCGGGTCAAAGACTCCAATTCTTCATGATACATGCGGTAAATATCGAAGGTACCGACATCTTCCGGGCAGGTGAATTTCTGGCTTTTTGACATGGACGGTGAGGCGATGAACCGTCCGTTTTCCCAGTGCCTGCATTGTGCTGTCACTTCCCGTATATTGATTTCCGAGTTGAAGCCGGTAGCGAATTGATATCCGTGCTCGCCGCCATTGACTTCAATGATATCCAGGTATTGAATCTCGTCCAGACAGTGTTTTGCGGCATAGGCGGTAAATACATTTGTGGCACCGGGATCAAATCCCGAACCCAAAAGAGCCGTCAATCCTGCTTTGGCAAATTTATCCCGGTAGGCCCATTGCCATTGGTACTCGAAACGGGCATAGTCGGGAGGTTCATAATTGGCCGTATCCACATAATGTATACCCGCTTCCACACAGGCATCCATAATGGTCAGATCCTGGTATGGTAAAGCAACATTGATAACCACCGCCGGCCGCTCTTTTTTCATCAGGGCGAGCAACTGTGGAACACTGTCCGCGTCGACCTGGGTGGTTACAATGGGGCGCTCGATCTGTTCGGCAATATGCCGGCATTTTTCTTCCGTGCGACTGGCCAGAACGATTTCACTGAATACCTCCGGCAACTGTGCGCATTTGTGAGTCACCACATTGCCCACGCCACCGGCCCCGATTATCAACACTTTGGACATATTAAAACCCCTTATATCGGCCTTTAAAGCCTGTTCAAGATCTCGCTAAATGGCTGCACAGTGAACAGGATGGGCCCTCAATCGTTAGATGCTAATTATAGACACTGATATCGTCCGGGTAATCCGGCATGGATTCCCCCTTCACTGTATTCGGGGTTAAAATAGAAACCACTATTGCCATACACGAGGAAACACCATGTTAGTCCGCTTTACCACAGAGTCCTACGGCCATGTGGATTATCTTGAATCCGTTGCCGCATCCCTGCTTAAGATGCTGGGCACCAGCGGCAAGATTCCCAGCGCACTGGCCGCCGACCGGGTTCAACATCATTTGGAGGCTTTGCAACAGGCGGTGACCTTCGCTGTGAGCGAGGAGAGTGAAGAATCCGGCGACGATGACGACTATGTCAGTATCAAAACGCGTGCTAAACCCTTGATCGATATGCTGGAAAACGCGGTTGAAAACGGCGACTACCTGATGTGGGATTATGCCTGAGGGTTATTCCGTAATGATTCCGTACCAGGCTTGAGTATCCGGCGGAATCATCCGTGTTGGCTGTGTATAAAATCGCAAAACTCAAACTCAGGCAAGCGGCGACGCTGAAACGGATGCAAACGTCCATGCATCCAGGCCCGCGCTGTTAAATCTGCGGGTACGCGGGTAATAGCAATATTGCCGGTCGACAAATCGGGCGGTAAATCATATAGTCATTCAAAGTGTCGGATATTCCAGCGGGGAAGGCGCTAGAATGGTGAAAAACGGTAATTTGCAAAACATACGGCCCGTGTACAGGCATTGGATTTGGCTCGTGGCACCCTTCAGTGTTTTACTGCTTGCGGGTCTGGTTTCGGCAGACAAGCATCAAGCGGAGAGTTCGTCGATTATCAAACCGCATATCAGAGAATCGGTGGCTAATGTATATTCAATACATTCAAATGTTTATGCAAATAACTTAAACATATTTATCACTCCCATGTACAACGATTTCGAGTTATTCACTCCGCATTCGGTGCTGGATAAGGCGAGCGGTTTGATCTGGCAGAAGGACGATGACAATACCATGCGGGATTGGGAGGATGCACAAGCCTATTGTGAATCACTGAGGCTGGACGATAAAACATGGCGTTTGCCGACGCGTGCCGAGCTATTGTCATTGGTGGACTTCGATCGTACCAAGCCATCCATAGATACGGATTTCTTCCCGACGACCAAAAACTTCAATTATTGGGCTTCCACACCCTATACCGGAACACCGGAACATGCCTGGAGTATTCTCTTTTCCGAAGGCAATGCCTATTGCTTTTTACGGGTTTTGAAAACCTATACCCGGTGTGTGAGGAACTATGAGGCAAGCTGAGTTTCGGCTGGTGCTGCTGTGTCTTGTATTTCTGGTCAGCCAGGCTGTCCAGGCAACAGGACGATTTATCAATTTAACCGTGGACCAGGTGCTGGACCGGCGAACGCATTTGGTATGGCAAACCCGGCCCCCGGAGGATAAAGTCAACTATGATCAGGCATTGCAGTATTGTGAGGCGCTTGAGCTCGACAAACAAAGCGACTGGCGCTTGCCCCTGATCAAGGAATTAGCGTCTATCGTTGATGAAAACAGCTACAACCCGTCAATTTACCCGTATTTTAAAACCAAGGCCCGGTTTTATTGGTCTGTGACGGAAAATGCCGCGGACCGTGCGTTTGCGTGGCTGGTCAATTTCAGCGATTCGCATATTCACTCGTTTTTGAAAAGTTCCCGGTACTACGCTCGCTGTGTCAGGGAGCACGAGCCGAATTAAATTCCGCCAGGGAATCGGCACAGCTACAGGGATTGCCTTTTCTATTCCGAGGGAGATGGCCGGTGATAGCCGGGACCCACCGTCAGTGGTTTTTCGGGGACTATTTCGCTGTCGATCTGCGAACTGACCCTGATGCTATGCTCCCAGAGAGTATTGATACCCTCGCTGTCCAGCAAAACAATATCGATCCGGTATTTTACCCCGGCTTTGACACCGCGCATGCCGGGGCTTCTGATGGAGATCCGGCGGTCGGGCAGTCCCAGCCGCTTCTCGACAACAATATCCTCGCCACCCTCAGGATCTTCAAAACTGACCCGCATCAGCGTGCCGACCGGAAAAGTCCGTTGCGGGACGGCGGTAAATCCCGAATAAACATCCGCCACGCGGTAGTTATAAATAAATCCGCTGCCCAGAATTTTCAGATAGGGTTTTTCTTTTGGAGGCCCCTGGATCGCGCGCAGAGAAAGATACAGGATCAGGCAGGCGAATACACCCGCTCCCAACAACATCAGGGGTACGGAGGGTTTCATATCGAAGCCATCTGTATGCAGTTAGCCAATCGTTCGGTCGAACAGAATATTGCACAGCTGATTACACTTGACAAGCCGAAATCGCGCCGAAGAAATTTTATATTCACTGTATTTCACATAGAATAGGCGCCATGAATTTTACAAATCTGGGATACATAAGAGTCGCCGCTCTGAGTCCGGAGGTTGCCATCGGCAATCCACCGGAAAATGCCCGGCGCATTGTCGAGGCGGTTTCGGATACCTCACTTAAGGGTGTCTCACTGGTATTGTTGCCGGAACTTTGTATCAGCGCCTATACCTGCGAAGATTTATTTCACTCTCAGGATTTGCTTGATCAATGTGTCGACGCCCTGGCCACTGTTGCAGACGCGGCAAGAGACAAAGTGATTGTAGCGGGGGCTCCGTGGCGCCTGGCCGATGGCCGTCTCGTGAATGCGGCATTTGTCTGCTCGCAGGGTGAGATTGTGGGCGCCGTGCCCAAATCGTTTCATCCGAATTACGGCGAATTTTATGACTATCGATGGTTTGTTTCCGGAGAAGGTCTCGATATTGAAGTCAAGCATGCCTTGCTGGGTGAATTCCGATTGTCGAGCGATCAGCTGTTTGAACTTCACGGCACGAGATTCGCCATAGAGATTTGCGAGGATTTATGGAGTCCACGGCCTCCGGGTGCCCGGCACGCGCTGGCCGGTGCGGATCTGATTCTGAATTTATCCGCAAGCAATGAGCTGGTCGGTAAACACCAATACCGAAGAAATCTTGTTTCCATGGCCAGTGCTACATCGATTTGTGCATATTTGTATTGTTCAGCCGGTCCCACCGAATCCAGTAAGGACGTTGTCTACGGCGGTCACTGCATGATGGCGGAAAACGGTGTCATTATTGCAGAAAGCGAGCGTTTTTCGATTAAGGGCAGCCGTGTTATATGTGAATTCGACCGGCAGAAACTGCGTCACGACCGCGGTTATAATCGCACTTTTGCACAAAGCAAACGCCCTCAGCACTATCGGACCGTAGCAGTGTCTATGGCGCAGCCCGGGCTCGACGGTCTCAAGCGCTGCTATAGTCCGTCGCCTTTTGTCCCGGAGGATAAAAACGAGTTTGAGTCACATGCCCGGGAAATCCTGCAGATTCAATCCCTGGCCCTGGCAAGGCGTATTCTCGCCGCGAATTGTCAAACCCTGTTACTCGGCCTATCCGGCGGACTTGATTCAACCCTGGCTTTAATGGTCTGTCTGGATGCCTTGCGATTGCTCGATCGTAAATCCGCCGACACGATCGGTGTGACCATGCCTGGCCCCGGCACGAGTTCGCATACCCATCGGTCGGTAAAGATGCTGGCTGATGCAACCGGCATAGAGCTGCGCGAAATCCCCATCGGAGATGCTGTTGAGTTGCATCTTAAGGATATTTCGCACAAGGGTGAGGCGGATATTGTTTTCGAGAATGCCCAGGCCCGGGAACGCACGCAGATACTGTTCGATCTGGCCAACCAGGAAAAGGGAATAGTCGTGGGTACCGGGGATCTATCGGAACTTGCCCTGGGCTGGTGTACCTATAACGCGGACCATATGTCGAACTACAACGTCAATGCCAGTGTGCCGAAAACTCTGGTCAAGTATCTGTTGCGATGGTACGCCGACAATCGTGCATCCAAGGCTCTGACAGAGGCGCTGATCCGCGTTCTGGATACACCGATTTCGCCGGAGTTGTTGCCGAACGAGAAGGATTCCGTCGTCCAGGAGACAGAATCGATTATCGGTCCTTACGAGTTACATGATTTTTTTCTCTACCACCTGTTACGCAACGGATTCTCCGTGATCAAGATTTATACACTGGCGCTTCACGTATTTAAGGGCCGTTATTCGGCCGGCGAAGTCCGCCAATGGCTGAGGGTGTTTATCCGACGATTTTATCAGCAGCAATTCAAGCGAACCGTTGTTCCCGCCGGCCCGAAAGTCGGCTCGGTGAGTCTCTCGCCACGGGGGGATTGGCGGATGCCGGACGAAGCGGATAGCACCGCTCTGCTGGCCATGCTCGAAAAGCTGCCCTCAACCGAACAGGGAGAATAATTGAAAACCCGCCCCGGTTTTAGCCCTTAGAGCCTGTCTAACATCTCTGTGCCGTCGCGAGAATTTGCTGATTTGAGTCAGATTTTATTCTGATTTGAGGCGCATAGTGACTCTACGCAACGACTAAAACGCCCGGAGCGTTTTGAACGCAAGCCCCTTTAGGGGTAAAGCACACGGATATGCTGCATAAAATCAGCAGAGAATCTGGCCAAACTCGGCGAATTCACAGTAGGCAGAGAGATGTTAGACAGGCTCTTACAGGCTTGTATGTAATCTAAAACCGGGTGCATAGGCAAGCCTGGCCGTGGTGATTGCCTGAGTCCCGTTCCAGGTGGTTCTATCGAGAATAAACAGGGCGCTGCCTTCTTCCGTTGCCAGTAGCTCGGCTTCTTCCGCATCGGCGGCAGCCGCCGAAAAACTGATTTCACCGCGGGTGAACGGAGAGTTTTGCACCAACCATTCATTGGCGCTGATGAGGGTAAGGTCGGCATTCACCACATCCGGTACAGCCTCCGGGTTGATCCACCGGTCTTCAAAAAGAAAGGGCGTGTTGTCCGAAAAATGCAATGCCTTGACATGGATCAGGCGCAATCTGGGTTTCAGACCCAAACGGCCGGAGATTAAACGGGGCGGAATCCGGGTCTTTTTGGATATTAGCGCATGCCGGTAAACACCGCCTTTCTGCTCAATTTCCATCCGTATGACCGGAATCTCCAGGGTGGCCTTTCGGACCGGGATTAAGGCAACTCTGGTGCCGGCTTTCTTACGTCGCTCCACTATACCTGCTTCAGCCAGTTCTCTGAGCGCACGGTTCACCGTCGCCCGTGCGCATCGGAATTCTTCCGCCAGTTCGATTTCATTGGGAATCAATTCGCCGGGACTCCAGAAACGCGAATTGATCCGGTGAATCAATTCCCGATGAATGATTTGCCAAGAGCGGCTCTCATCTTTGTTCAAATGCGATTCTCCACGGACGAAAGGGATTTACGGTACCGTTCGATGATTGAGTCCCGATGGATATGCCGGCCTTGTCTGACCATATGTCTGCCTGCTGACCAGACATCACTGACCAGACGGTCGTCTCCGGCGAAAATATAGGCGTCCAGGACTTCATCTCCGGTTTTACCGAATAAGGTGAGGGCTTGCTTGTCCAGGGCCAGAAGATCGGCGCAATGACCGGTTTGAATCGCTCCGGCATTGCGGCCTGCGGCCTGCGCCGAGCCCTGTGTGATGGCTTCAAAGATATAGCGTCCGGTGGATGCCTGCTCGCTTGCCAATACGGTTCTCTGTTGGTCGCGAAGACGCTGGCTGTACTCCAGGCTGCGCAATTCTTCCGTTAAGGAGATTCTCACATTGGAATCGCTGCCCACGCCGATTCGTCCCCCTTGTGCAAGAAACAGAGTTGCATTAAAAATGCCATCACCCAGATTGGCCTCGGTAATCGGGCAGACGCCCGCCACTGCTCCCGATTGCGCCAAGGCTCGCGTCTCCTCTTCCAGCATGTGAGTGGCATGAATCAGTGTCCACTTGTGATTGACCGGGTAGTGATCGAGTAGCCATTCCACCGGCCTTTGTCCCAAGGCTGTCTTAACTTCGACCACCTCGTCGAGCTGTTCAGCGATATGCAGATGTATGGGTAAGCCGGATGCAATAGTGACGATAAAACTCAATCCTTCCGGGCTGACCGCCCGCAAAGAATGGGCTGCCGCACCCAGGCATGCGTCCCCGGATAATCCGAGCAGGGAGGGTTTGCATTTTTCCATTAAACGCTGGAATTGTTTTTCTGTATTTCGGAAACGAAGCTGGGTGGACTCCAGCGCCTGTTTTTGACATCCGGCGTATTGATAATACACCGGCAGGAGCGTCAGACCGATCCCGGTTTCACGGGCGGCCGCCAGTATCCTGTGGCTCAATTCCGCGGGATTATCGTAGGCTTTACCATCGGCTTGATGATGTACATAGTGAAATTCACAAACCGATGCATAACCTGCCTCCAGCATCTCCATCTGCACCAGGGCGGTTATAGCTTCAATATCGTCCGGCGAGAGAACCTGTAAAAAGCGATACATTTGGCTGCGCCAGGTCCAGAAGCTGTCCGTACTGTGGGAACTACGCCGTTCCGTCAATCCCGCAAACGCGCGTTGAAAAGCATGGCTATGCAGATTTGCGGGAGCAGGCAACAGTATGCCGGTTCTGTATCCGTCCGGTTCGCAATCCGCTTCGACAGCGCTAAGATTCCCGCGATCATCTATACAGATACGAACATTTGACTGCCAGCCCTCGGGCGTCAATGCGATTTCGGACCACAAGATCTGCATATTCTTTCCACGGTTGACAAGTTAATATGTATAGTCATAATAACCATAAACGCGATTTAATCAAGATGATTCCATCATGCAGCCACTGCTCCTGCGCAACGCCACCATCGCAAGCTTATTGTCGAACACCCGGCCCTATGGGCTGATCGAGGATGCCGCCGTGGCGATGGACGGCGGTCTTATCAGCTGGGTCGGGCAGACCAAGGATATTCCTAAAGCCTGTAAGGACTGGCCGGAGTTGGATCTGCAAAAACGCCTTGTTACACCGGCTCTGATCGATTGCCATACCCATGTCGTCTATGGCGGAAACCGGGCGCGCGAATTTGAAATGCGGTTATTGGGTAAATCTTACGCGGAAATTGCCCGGGCCGGAGGAGGAATAGCGGCGACGGTGGAAGCTACCCGCTCGATGTCGCCCGAGGATCTGCTCAATGAGTCGCTTAAACGCGTCGACAGGATGATCGCCGAAGGGGTATCGCTTTTGGAGATAAAGTCCGGCTACGGACTGGACAGAGATACCGAACTCACTATGCTCCGGGTGGCGAGGCGGATCGGTGAGCTGCGCGCCATACGGATCCGCACCAGTTTTCTGGGCGCTCATACTGTACCTGCCGAATACCGTGATCATGCCGACGACTATATCGATCAAGTCTGTCTGCCCGCTCTGGACGCGGCTCATCAGGAGGGCCTGGTCGACGCGGTCGACGGTTTTTGTGAATCCATTGCATTTTCCGCGGAGCAAATCGAGCGAGTGTTCCGGCATGCCAGGCAAATTGATTTGCCGGTAAAGCTGCATACGGAGCAATTATCCCTGCAACAGGGAGCGAGTCTTGCCGCGCGATTTTCCGCCCTGTCCGCCGATCATCTTGAGTACCTGGATGAGCCGGGCGTGGCCGCCATGGCCAAAGCGGGAACCGTTGCGGTACTGTTGCCGGGTGCGTTTTACCATTTGCGCGAACAGCAACTCCCCCCGGTGCACTTGCTGAGAAAGTATCATGTACCCATGGCTGTGGCCACCGACTGTAATCCAGGCTCGTCCCCCCTGACGTCAATTCAAACCGCGATGAATATGGCCTGTATTCTTTTTGGTTTAAGCCCGGAAGAATCTCTCAGGGCAACGACCCGGCATGCGGCCAGAGCGCTCGGCGTCCGTGATTGCGGTTTGATAAAAAGCGGTATGAGAGCCGATATCGCGGTGTGGGACCTTGAGCATCCCGCGGAGCTTTCGTACGCAATCGGCTTTAACCCCCTGGTAAAGCGATATTTCGGAGGCTTGCAATGAAAGGGCAGGTGCTTAGGCCCGGCAGTGTAGAGCTGACGCAACTGGAAACGCTTTATCGCAACCCCGAAGCGGTTCGGCTCGATCGCTCGGTAAAACCGGCCATAGATGCGGCCGCCCGGCAAGTCGCGCTGGCGGCGGAAGGCGAGGAGGCGGTCTACGGAATCAATACCGGCTTCGGCAAACTGGCAAAGGTCAAAATCGACGCTGCGGATACGGAACGCTTGCAACGCCGGCTGGTTTTATCGCATTGCTGCGGCGTTGGCGAAAACAGCGCGCCCGCGATTACGCGATTGATGATGATCCTGAAGCTGCTTTCCCTGGGCAGAGGCGTATCCGGGGTGCGGTGGACGCTGATATTACAACTGGAAGCCATGATCGAACATCAGATCATTCCCAGGGTTCCCGCACAGGGTTCGGTCGGTGCCAGTGGAGATCTGGCGCCTCTTGCGCATATGGCGGCGGTATTGATCGGCGAGGGACAGGCCTATTACCAGGGCCAGATCATACCCGCGGGAGAGGCGCTCGCCGCCGCAGGTATAAAACCGCTGAAACTCGCCGCCAAGGAAGGTCTGGCCCTGATAAACGGCACGCAGTTTTCCACCGCACTGGCGCTGGCCGGTTTGTTCGATGCTTGGCGTAATGCGCAGACAGCGATCGTCAGCAGCGCTTTGTCGACCGATGCGATCATGGGGTCTACCGCACCTTTGCGGCCGGAAGTCCATGCGTTGCGCGGGCATAAGGGACAAATCGAGGTGGCCGCCGCGATGCGGCAATTGCTGGAAGGTTCGCAGATTCGGCAAAGTCACCGTGAAGGCGATAGCCGCGTGCAGGATCCTTATTGCATCCGCTGTCAGCCTCAGGTCAGTGGCGCCTGCATGGATTTGCTCAGGCAATCGGCCGATAGCCTGGTTGTGGAGGCTAATGCGGCAACCGACAATCCTTTGGTTTTTGTCGACAGCGGTAGAATTGTTTCCGGCGGAAACTTCCATGCCGAACCCGTCGCTTTCGCTGCCGATCAGATGGCAATAGCGATCGCTGAAATCGGTTCCATCGCCCAGAGAAGAGTCGCTTTAATGGTCGATCCGGAATTGTCTTTCGACCTGCCCGCGTTTTTATCCCCCAATCCGGGTCTCAATTCCGGTTTTATGGTGGCCGAAGTTACCACGGCCGCTCTAATGAGCGAAAACAAGCACCTGGCATCGCCTTGCTCGGTCGACTCCACACCGACCAGTGCCAATCAGGAAGACCATGTCTCCATGGCTGCCCATGGTGCGCGCCGTCTGCTCAGGATGAATGAAAACCTGTCCAATATTCTGGCGGTCGAACTTTTATGTGCCATACAGGGCATTGAATTTCGTGCGCCTTTAATCACCAGTCCCGTATTACAAGGGGTAATCCGCGTTGTTCGTGAGCGCATCCCCAGGCTTGAGCACGACCGTTTCCTTGCGCCTGATCTTGCCGAAGCCTGTGATCTGATCAGGGAAGGAATCGTGGCCGATTTCATTGATCAACCGGTTAAAATCTCCACGCAGGAAAGATCATGAATCCGGTCGAGGTGATAGAAAACGACGGACCGCTGTTACTGGCGATGCCGCACAGCGGACTCTATGTGACGCCTGATATGGAACAAAAATTAAACGACCGGGGACGATTGCTGAGTGACACGGATTGGCATATTGATCGTTTGTACGAGGGGTTGATCGACGAAGCGACGATTGTCCGGGCAAATTTCCATCGCTATATGATCGATGCGAACAGGGATCCGAGCGGTCAAAGCCTTTACCCGGGTCAGAACACCACCGCGCTTTGCCCCCTGACGGACTTCGAGGGGCAGGCAATTTACCTCTCTGCACAGGAGCCTGCAGAGGAGGATATCCAATGGCGCCTGGGGCATTTTCATCGTGCTTACCACAAGGCCTTGGAAGATCAACTTCAACGTATCAGAAATCTGCATGGATATGCTGTTCTTTATGATTGCCACTCCATCCGATCGCGGATTCCCTATTTGTTTGAAGGGCAATTACCCGATTTCAATATAGGCACCTTCGATGGCAAAAGCTGCGCGGGCCTTATCGAAAACGCGGTTGCCCAGGCCTGTGCTTCGGCAACCGGCTACAGCTCTGTCTTAAACGGGCGCTTTAAGGGCGGATGGACCACCCGGCATTATGGCAAGCCGCAAACCGGCGTACATGCCTTACAGATGGAACTGGCGCAGCGCACTTATATGCAGGAGCACCACCCCTGGAACTGGCAACAGGATTCTGCCGAACGCCTGCGCTTCCATTTAAGGCGTATTCTGCAAAAAATCACCGCTCTGGCATCCTCCGGAGCACTACTTGAGGAATGAATCCGATGAATAACCGCTACGATCCGCGCGATATTTACCCGCCGACAGGCACCGAAATCAGTGCAAAATCCTGGCTGACAGAGGCGCCCTTGCGTATGCTGATGAACAATCTGCATCCGGATGTGGCGGAGAATCCGCATGAACTGGTGGTCTATGGCGGCATAGGCCGGGCCGCCCGCAGCTGGCATGACTTCGATCTGATCATCGATAATCTGAAGTCCTTGGAATCCGACGAAACCTTACTGATTCAATCCGGCAAACCGGTCGGTGTGTTTAAAACCCACACGGACGCGCCGCGCGTGCTGATCGCCAATTCCAATCTGGTGCCACACTGGGCAAACTGGGATCACTTTAATGAACTCGACCGTAAAGGCCTGGCCATGTTCGGCCAGATGACCGCCGGGTCCTGGGTCTATATCGGCTCGCAGGGCATAGTGCAGGGCACTTATGAAACCTTTGCAGAAGCCGGGAGGCAACACTTTGGCGGCGATCTGAAGGGCCGCTGGATTTTAACCGCCGGGCTGGGCGGTATGGGCGGGGCGCAACCGCTGGCCGCGGTGATGGCGGGAGCAAGCTGTCTGGCCGTTGAGTGTGATCCGGAGCGGATCGATTTTCGTCTGCGCACCCAATACCTCGATGAAAAGACCGAAAATCTGGACGACGCTTTGGACTTGATCACTGAATGGACGCGGCAAGGGCAGGCTAAATCCGTGGGCTTGCGGGCCAATGCGGCGGATATCTACCCTGAACTGGTAAAACGCGGCATCAAACCCGATCTGGTCACGGATCAAACCTCCGCGCACGATCCGCTGAACGGTTATCTGCCCCAGGGCTGGACGCTGCAGGAATGGAGGTCGAAACGAGAAACGGATCCTAAGTCCGTCATCGCCGCCGCCAGAACATCGATGAAAATACAGGTTGAGGCCATGGTGGCGTTTTATGAGCAAGGTATACCCACCGTGGATTATGGCAATAACATCCGCCAGGCGGCGAAAGAGGAAGGGCTGGAAACCGCGTTTTCCTTTCCCGGATTTGTACCTGCCTATATAAGGCCGCTGTTTTGCCGGGGAATCGGCCCGTTCCGCTGGTGCGCGTTGTCCGGAGATCCGGAGGATATCTACAAGACCGACGCCAAGGTCAAAGAACTGATTCCCGATGATGCGCATTTGCATCAATGGCTGGATATGGCGCGGGAAAGAATCCGCTTTCAGGGTCTGCCCGCCCGCATCTGTTGGGTCGGACTGGGCCAGAGGCACCGCCTGGGCCTGGCATTTAATGACATGGTCAAAAGCGGTGAACTCTCGGCACCGGTAGTCATAGGCCGAGATCATCTCGACTCCGGATCGGTCGCCTCGCCGAACCGGGAAACCGAAGCCATGAAAGACGGAACCGACGCAGTTTCCGACTGGCCATTACTTAACGCTCTGCTGAATTGCGCTTCCGGTGCGACCTGGGTCTCGATACATCACGGCGGCGGAGTCGGAATGGGATTCTCGCAACATGCCGGCCTTGTGATCTGCTGTGACGGCAGTGACGCGGCTGCAAAACGAATTGAGCGCGTCCTTTGGAACGACCCCGCCAGCGGCGTCATGCGTCACGCGGACGCAGGTTATCAGGAAGCGATCGACTGTGCCAAAGAGCATGGATTGAAGTTGCCGTTTCTTCAGTCGAGCTAGTAGTCCGTCCATGCGAAATGGCGGATAAAGATGGCTGAAGCGGGCACCGTCTCTGTTAGGCGTGTGTTTCCAGAAGACGCCGTAAATCCGTCCATGGAGGCTTGGAGCCGCCATCCCTGGCACCTACACGTCTTCCAACACACGCCTAACAGAGACTCGGAGGTGGCCGCATGTGTTCTTACTTATCCGACAGTTTAATCTGGACGGAGTACAGTAGTCCGTCCACTTGGTAAGTACGGGTTCAGAGCCGCAGAGCCGTTTCACAGCAAGGCGCTGCTCGCAGACAATGGTTGTTCCATTATCAAGAGCAGCAACGCCGCTGTGGGACGGCTCTGCAGCTCCCTTCGGGCGGGCCTGACTGCGCCCGCAGACTGCGTTGCTATTGCTCGACGTAGCCCAACTATGTCTTCGCAACAGCGCCTTGCTGCGAACGCAGTCAGGCCCGCTGAACCCGAACTTATCAAGTGGACGGACTACTAGCTTGTGTCGAGGGGCCGGTAAACCCGCTTGCGTCGGATTATGGTCAATATCACTTGATTCACGGTCACCAAATCGATTAGCGTAGACACGCTCGTGGCACGTATTCAATTCAGCTGAGGGTAGCCTATGAAAATCGGTTTTATCGGCCTCGGAAACGTCGGATCAAAACTGGCGGGAAGCCTGCAGAGAAACGGCTTCGATTTAACCGTCCGCGATTTGGATCGCGCGCTGGCGCAAAAGTTTATCGATAAGGGAGCAGGCTGGGTCGAGTCTCCAAAAGCCTTGGCTGAAAAAGCGGATCTGGTGATCACCTGTCTGCCCAGCCCTGCCGCCTGCAGCGCTGTACTGGAAGCTGAAGACGGGGTCATTGCAGGATTATCGGAAGGAAAAATCTGGGCCGAAATGAGCACCACCGATGAAGCGGAAGTCCGACGCCTGGGAAAAAAAGTGCTCAACACCGGCGCACGCGCGATCGAATGCCCGGTTTCCGGAGGATGTCACCGCGCCGCCACCGGCAATATCTCTATCTTCGCCGGTTGTGACAGGGAAACTTTTGACCTGATGCTGCCCGTACTCACCGCCATGGGACGACGAATACTACACACCGGCGAACTCGGATCCGCCTCTACGCTGAAAGTGCTGACCAACTATCTGGCCACTGCCAACCTGGTATCCCTCTGCGAGGCACTGACCACAGCCAAAGCTGCCGGTATGGATTTAAACACCACCTACGAAGCCATTCGAATTTCCTCCGGAAACTCTTTTGTCCACGAGACCGAAAGCCAGGTCATACTCAACGGCAGCCGCGACATCAATTTCACCATGGACCTGGTTTCAAAAGATATAGGCCTGTTCAATCAAATCGCCCAGCGCAACGGCCTCAAACTGGAACTCGCGCCCTTATTGATCGATATCTTTAAAGACGGCGAAAACCGCTACGGATCACGCGAACTGTCACCCAACATTATCCGCCGCCTGGAAGACGCCAGCGGACTTGAAATCAAGGCACAGGGATTTCCGGCGGAAATCGTTGATGACGAACCCGAAGAGCCGGGTTATGAGGTTAATGCAGGAAAAGGGTGAGGAAGGATACTTTATATCCCGTCAAAGACTATCCTCGTTTTTCGCCTCCATTGACCAATAACCCAATATTTTTTATCGCTTTTAACGCAATGAAGTATTTACTCAGGGTGACATGATTTAGCAGGTCAGTTTGATGTCTAAATATAGTTAGATTTCAGGAGAATTCGCATGCTGCGCCAAGCATTTGGCTACAAACGTTGGGCTGATGAGCGTACTCTGGCCGCTATAAAGCAAATCGATCAGAAATCGCACCGCGAGTCATACGCTTTTACGCTACAACAAATCAATCATATCGTGATTGTGGAAGAGCTATTTTCGAGTAGGTTGAGAGGAATGACTGCCCCTCACAAGAGCACAAACACTGAAGTGGTGCCAGGAATTGACGAACTGGAGCGCCGTCTCAAAGCGTCTAATGAATGGTATGCGAACTATGTCGCTGACGTCGAGAATCTAGGAAATGTTATTTCATTCATTTTCGCTGATGGCAGGCGAGGCGCTATGAATATAGAAGAAATTCTCTTCCACATTGTGAATCACGGCTCTTATCATCGCGGGAACATAGCTCGTACACTGGATTTAGCATCTGTTCCACATCCTATTGACGGTTACGGCATATATATCCATGAAAAAGAGCCCCAACGCAGGGAAACCTAAGGAATAAGGATAGGTTGTGAGAGGAACGTACCGCAACCTGATCCGGTTGTTGAAACAAGTATGATGTGGACGGGATGGAAGAAGAGTATCGAAAGACATCTGATTTTTGTCATAATACCATGATTTATAAAATGTTTTATAGCCCACTCAAAGGTGAATTATTGACGAATAATGCAAATATGGTGTAATAATGAACCATGTTTGTAGAGAAAGGAAACGCACCTATGTCAAGACAGAGCATTTCTTTTACCCAGCCTAATGATGAATGGCTGGCCGCGCAAGTTGACTCTCGGGAATATTCCAGCAAAAGTGAAGTGATCAACGATCTGATCCGAAAGGCCCGGGAGATAGAATACATAAGGGCACGTTTGATCAAAGCTGAACTCAACGGATTTTCCAGACTGACACCGGAGGAAATCATACAAAAATCAAAGTGTGCCGCTAAAGAGGATGGGGAATTATAAACTTTCAATAGAGGCTAAGGCCGATTTAATCCGAATTCACCGGCGTGGTATCCGGGAAAACTACCGCCGTAGCGTTTGTGGTGTTGATAGTATCTACTACCGTATAGATGAAAGCGAAGTCGAGATTATGGCGATTATTGGAAGGCAGGAAACCGAAGAATGGTTGTAAATATCTTCCCCGGGTTTTGTGTTACCTGCATTGTTTTAATTTCGGATATCTTTTAATCGGTGTTGTTTTTTTACGCAAGCTGTGTGCATCTGAGCACCCGATTTTCCTTCTTACCTTCCGGTCTATGTATAAATGAACATCCTCTCGATGAATGAATCTGGACTTTGAAAAAGACATATACCAATGAGAATATTCAGTATAAAAAAAGACGGGAAATTTGAGGAGTTTTCGCAAACCCATTTCCATGTCGATCATGAGGAATCGGTATTGGAAAATTGGCTTGAAACTAACTCGGACGATATTCTTGAAGATGGAAAACTTCTCATTATTGGGCGGCAGGTAACAACAAATCTCGGGAGCATAATCGATCTCCTTGGAATCGACAGAGAAGGAAATACGGTCGTTGTCGAGTTGAAGAGAGGCAGAACACCCCGTGACACTTTAGCTCAAGCTTTGGAATATGCATCATTTGTGGAGGAGCTTGACACGGATCGACTCGAAGAAGTTCTTCAGCGATATGTAAGTAACGAGGCGTCAAGCCTTGCCAGCTACCACAGAAATTATTTTGATCTCGCTTCGGATGAAGCCGTTTCTTTCAATAAGGAGCAACGCATTGTCCTTGTTGGGCAAAAAATCACGGGGGAAATTCGACAGACAGCATCTTTCTTGCGCAGAAAAGGTATCAGAGTCACATGCCTTGAGTTTTCCTATTTTCAAGCGAACGACAATAAACATCTCCTCTCCTACGACATCGTAGTTGGAAAAGAACCAACAAAAATAAAGCAAATAACCTCCGGTGCCTTGCCGAATGTTTCGCATGATTCATTTATGAAGTCTCTGGACAAGAATGGTAAAGAAGTTTTTTATCGACTGCTCAAATTCGCGGCGGAAATGTCATTCCCAATTCACTGGGGAACAAAAGGATTCTCGATGAACGTGGACAAAAATGGTGTGCATGTCGCTATCTGCTTTGGTTATCCACCAAAAGCAGTTTACAAACAATCGGTCTACACAGCTCTTGTCGGAAGAGGCGGTTTTCTGAATAAACTGGACGTTCCGGAATCGGAAATGAATCAACTTTGGCATGATGCGCAGGAAACGGGTCTATTTCAACCAGCAGGTCGTGAACTCAAGGTTATGATAAATCGAAAATTCAACTCAACGGAGATTCAAACTCTTATTGGCTGGCTTTATAAGGTCACTGCAGCCATTGAAAGCCATGAATTAAAATGAACAGCTCCGCCTGACAACAGCACTAACTCGGACCTACATGTTCATGCAGGCTCCGCTGAATCTGACAAAAGAAATAGCCAGAGAGAAGGTCAATGAATTAAGCTCATGGACAGGGAAACAGGAAGAACAGGATTACCATCGCGTGCTGCACCCCGGAAGCGGGCGTTAGGCTCTCATCAAAAGGAGACCTGCAATGCGTAAATTCACGCGGA
This sequence comes from Granulosicoccaceae bacterium, assembly GCA_965222695.1. Classification (GTDB taxonomy): domain Bacteria; phylum Pseudomonadota; class Gammaproteobacteria; order Granulosicoccales; family Granulosicoccaceae; genus UBA7957. The sequence continues at coordinate 1,338,375 of OZ244967.1, forward strand.
AACCAAGCGTATCTAAGCGGAACAATTCTGGGAATTCCGGGGACAGTATAGAATGGCACTTCCTTAAGCGCTAGCCGCTATACAATGGTAGAGATATTCCCATTATTTTTGTCTTATTGGATGCCCGTGTTGCTGTAGCCTTTCTTTTAAAATAGGCCTTGGCTCAGTCATCAGTTTATACTCTTTGGGCCTTCGTTTGACTTCTCGCGGCTCCATTCTACCCGGACGATGACCTACTGTATTTTGAATAATGAGAGCGAATAACAGGCTTAAATCTTCAGACTCATTGACACCGCATAATCGGTGGTAAGCCAGCCAAATCTGCAGGCTGTGCTTAAAGCTGATTTGACGAGGCAGCAAGTCAGCCAACGCCGCAGATTGCGCCATAATGAGTCGAATAAGATTGTAGGCTAACAGGTATACCCACATTTCTTTTTGAACCATCTCTGGTGACTTGCAGCTGAAGGTTTCCATGCCCATGGTTGTTTTGATGTTTCGAAAATCCAATTCGATATGCCAGCGTTCTTTATAAAGCCTTTTAAGCGCTTGTTTGCTTGCCGCTCTGGGACACAGCATCGTGCTGACGATAATTTTCCCGCCCACTTTCAATTCACGCACGGTGAGCTTATCAGGAGCGGATTGATAATCAGATTTGCTCATCCAGGTGGGTCTTTTCCGAGGCTTTTGGTACGTGATCAAATGATCCATGTGTCCCAAGCGATGACCCTGACGAAAGTCAGTCGTTCGCCGACGACTACCCATTTGTTCAAAGACAACATCGACCCCTCTCGCGATCAGGTCAGACAATACAAAATAGCTGCCATAATAGGCATCACCAACAACGATATCGCCGTTGTTGAACGAGTCCAGTACACGACGAAGCAAGGTATACTCATCAGCACCTTTACCTTTATAAGGGCCTATCGCCGCATTCAAGACACTACCACTACCCAAGCAAACGATGCCGACAATTCGGCTAATCGGAAAACCGACGCCTGGCTTTTGTCCGCCTTGCTGAGGGTAAGCAGCTTGATTCTCGGGGGTATCGGGCATGGTCACAGTCGTACCATCAATCAACCTGACCGGCCTGCCTTGCCACTGCCAATCGACAGGTAGCCGCTGATCGATTAATTGACTGGTACAACGTACCAACCCTGAAATCATTGATAGGGGTAATCGCTGACGCGCCTTGCAGTAACTGCCTGTAGAGGTACTATTGGGTGACAAACCGCACAGGATCTTTTGCACGGCTGTCGTATTCACAATGTTTTGGCATGAACGATCGGCGCTCATCGCCTGCGACGTAAGCCTGCAGCCAAAGACAGGATTTACCCCATTTGATCTCTCTGTCAAATTAGCTTCACATTCAAAGCAGAGAGCATCACGATGTCCAATACCGTATCACGTCGACCGCCACACCCAAAACAGTTCTGGGCTGAACATATTCAATGCTGGCGCGACAGCGGCCTGAGTAAAGCGGCGTACTGTAAAACCCATTCACTCAATTCCGGCAATTTCTACAATTGGTGTAGTAAGCTGGCCAAAGACTCGACGACTACTCCCAGGGTTCAAGCCGAATCAACACTAAAACCACTGACTTTATTACCTGTCTCAGTTGATCCATCGTTGCATTCGACAGCCACTGTTGAAGTCAAACGGGGTCATACCGTGATTTTGTTACCGACCGATCTGGATCCGGCAATCATCGCGCGGTGGCTGAACGCGATTCACCCGTTACATGTTTAACCTCGATGCCCATACCCGGGTTTATGTGGCTCTGGAGCCTGTGGATTTCAGAAAACAAATCGACGGCCTGGCACTGGCCGTACAGGAAACACTGCAACTCGATCCCTTTCGTGCGCACCTGTTCGTGTTTCGTAACCGCCAATGCGATAAATTAAAACTGCTGTACTGGCATCATAACGGCTTTGTGTTGCTTTACAAGCGTCTTGAGAAAGGTCGTTTTATCTGGCCGTCAACCAACGAGAGTGGTGGTTCATTGTGTCTACAGCTGCGCGAGCTGCAGGCACTGCTCGATGGCAGCGATTTATCAAGACTGCCACCACGACCGTCGTACCCTTTTCAGCGCTTGTAAGGGCCTGTCCTAGAGCGGATCCCCATAGACGTGCCCTTGTGGTCAAGCGTATAATCGTGCGCCATGACAGAGTTCGTTACCATCAACGCTCAAACGCTGGCTGTACTGCAAGAGAAATTGGATGCCCAGCAGCAACTGCTGGTGGAGAAAGATCGGCTTATCGAACTCAAACAATGCAAGCTGCAGGCACAACAGGAAGCGCTTGAACGCCAGCTACAGACTCTGGCCGAGCGTGACGAACACATCGCCTGGCTGGAAGAATTCCTCAAGCTGCTGCAAGCGAAAAAATACCGCCACAGCAGCGAGAAACTCAATGCCCTGCAGGGCCAGCTTTTTGATGAAGCGGAAGTGGACGCCCAAATCAAAGAAACGCAGGCCAAAATCGCTCAGGAGCGTGCTGAGCGAGAAGCGAGCAATGGCTCAACGACCGTTTCAGCTTCCAAACACGCCGAAGCCCCCAAAAACCGCCCAATCCGCAAACCTCTGCCCGATCACTTGCGTCGTGTGCAGGTGGATATAGACGTCAGTGCCGAAGACAAGCAGGCCATGGGGGATGACTGGGTACAGATTGGCTGGGACTGCAGCGAACAGCTGGCGTGCCAGGAGCGCGAGTATTACGTCAAGCAGATCCGCCGTGCCAAGTATGTGCGCAAACCGCAGGATCCGGACGATAAAGGCCAGGGTATCAAAGTGGCGCCGGTTTATCCGGTGATCTTACCGCGGGCGCTGTGCGATGCCAGCGTGTTGGCGAAAATCCTGACCGGAAAATTTGTCGATGCACTCTCCTTCAACCGTGAATGTAAGGTACTGCAACGTGAAGGGGTTGAGATCAGCTACAGCACGGTGTGCAGTTATCCGATTCAGCTCAATGAACGACTGGCGCCGTTAAAAGCGTTGTTCTATGACTACGCGGCGGCCCAAACGCTGTGGCATTTGGATGAAACCACCTTGCAAGTGCTACAGGAACCGGGACGTCAAGCGCGCAGCAAAAGCTATCTATGGGCCTTGCGTACGGGACCGCCACACGCACCGATAGTGATGTTCCACTACGATGAGCGGCGCAATTACGAGGCCTTATCAAACTGGCTCAGTGAACCCTTGGCGACCTTCAATGGTGTCATCGTCACTGATGAGCACAAACCCTATCAGCAACTCACTGACAATACGCCCGGGATAAAAGCCCGTGGAGGCTGCTGGGCGCACGCCAGGAGAAAGTACGCTGATGCGGTCAAAGGCCGACGGCATGATTCTGAGGCGCATCAGCTGCTCAAACAGATCAGCAAACTCTACCGCCTGGAACAGAAAACGGCTCATCTGACGGGTAGTGAGAAGCTTGAGCGGCGCCAGGTGTTGATCCAGCCTTGGCTTGATGGCTTTAAAGCCCAAGTGGACGAGCTGTTGCCGCGTTACATGACAAAAGGTCTGCTGCGAACAGCCCTGTTCTATACCCAGAACAACTGGCAGAGTCTGACCGCTTTTATGCATCATGCTGACATCCCGCTGGACAATAATCTCATAGAGAATGCTATACGCCCCTTTACTGTGGGTCGACGCAACTGGTTGTATTCAGCGAGCCCGCGAGGGGCGCACGCCAGCGCGTTTATATACTCACTGGTGGAAAGTGCCAAAGCCAATGGGTTGGAGCCCAGGGCGTACCTACAGACCTTGTTTGAGCGATACCCGCACGCGAAAACCACTGAGCAGCGCCGGCAACTGCTACCGATGTTTTTGAAAAATAGCGGATACGACGGATAGGGTCAATCCTGTCTTTGGCTGTAGGCTTACGTCGCGGGTTTACTCCGGCACTAACAATCGCGGCACACGAGACACCACCTGAATCGCTGATTCTGGATTTCGATGGCACTGATGATCGGGTTCATGGTGAACAGCAAGGCCGACACTTTAACAGCCACTATGGTGGATACTGCTTCTTCCCGCTCTATGTCTATTGTGGCGAGCACTTACTGGTCAGCTATCTGCGATCCAGTGATCGGGGAGACTCTCGTCACGCCGCGGCGGTGCTGTCGTTGCTGGTAAAGGGGATTCGGCGACACTGGCCCCATGTGCGCATTATTTTTCGCGGTGATGCCGGATTCTACTCACCACTGATGCTCAGTTGGTGCGAACGTCATGACGTGAACTATATCGTGGGCTTTAGTGGCAATGCGAAATTACGGGCCAGTTACGCCACTGAAATCGATTATCTGAGCGGTCTGTGGGAAGCGCTGGAACAGGCTGATGAGAGTTTCCCCAAGTTAAAAGCTTTTTATGAACAGAGTTACCGTGCGAAAAGCTGGAAGCACGATCGACGCGTGATCGCCAAGCTGGAACACAATGCGTGTGGTGGGAATCAGCGCTATATCGTAACCAACCTCAGTGACGATGCAGAACACCTGTACAGTGAGGTTTACTGTCAGCGCGGGGAGATGGAGAACCGGCACAAGGAAACGCAGATGGGGTTGTTTGCCGATCGCACAAGTTGCCAGTTCTGGTGGAGTAACCAGCTGCGGGTGATGCTCTCATCATTGGCTTACACGCTGTTGAACGCGGTGCGTCGAATTGCCCTTAAAGGCACCGAGTTGGCAAGGGCTCAGGTCTGGACGATTCGTGAAAAACTGATCAAAATTAGTGCCGTGTTACTGCGCAATACCCGCCGTATTGAACTGCGCATGAGTAGTGCCTGTGTTCATCAGCGATTGTTTGTACAGGCCATGATCAGGCTGGATGTCATTTAACCGATAAAACAGGCAGCTTCCCTTACCAGCCGAGCGGGGGAAAGGGGGTCATAGGCGCCAACTTAAGCCTCTAAGCCCATGAGAAGTATTTGAAAAAAGAGGGTGTGGCTACTACACAGAATAGCTTTTACCTACCAAAGTGAAAGTCACTATGAAGCAGCCACAAACACTAGATAGCCGTTTTGAACAATTTATGCAAGCCCTACCGGCCGATTATCAGCAACAAGCCTATGAGTTTAAAGCCTTTACACGGAGTCGAAAAATTCAAAGTCCGTTGCAGTTACTTCAGCTGGTGATGCTGTATTGTGGATTAGATCTGTCATTGCGTAGCTGTGCCGCCGAGGTAGCTCACCACCAGGGGTATCTGAGTGACACGGCGGTAAAAAACGGCTCACCGCTTGTGTGCCATGGGTGAAGTCGCTGTTGGCCGGTGTCTTTGGATTGGAGTCGGTTGTCGATAGCGGCTCTTTACGCTTTATTGTCATTGATGGCTCTACGGTACAAGAACCGGGTGCGAGAGAAACCACATACCGATTACATATTGCCATTGATCTGATCAATCTGAGTGTACGCCAGGTCGAAGTGACAAGCGATAAGGTGGCCGAGAGTTTAGATCACTATACCCTGGAGTCGGGTGACGTTGTGTTGGTTGATCGTGGTTACAATTCACCTAAATCGTTAGTCCCGTTTTTGGATAAAGGCGGCGAAATTGTATTAAGGTATAATGCCCATGGTATGAAGCTGTTTGAACAAGATGAGGTCGGTCGAATGGTAAAAATAGACTGGCATAGTCGAGTGCAAACCCTAAACGGGCGAGCGGGTTCTATAGAAGCCTATTTGTGTCACGGCAATAAGCGAATCCCGGTAGTTGTTCATGCGGTGCCGTTACCGGCGGACAAAGCCATCGAAGCGCGCCGCAGAGCTCATCGTCGATCGAAAAACATCAGCGGAAAGGCGAGTAAAAAAACACTTTACTTGAGTGGTTGGGTACTGGTGCTGAGTTCGTTGCCGCCTTCACTATTGAGTACCGAAACCGCCTCAGCGTTGTATCGTGTGCGATGGCAAGTGGAGTTATTGATCAAGCGGATGAAAAGCCTGCTGGATATAGATAAGCTGCGTGCACGGAAAGAGTCAGAATTATCCCAGTTGTATTTACACGGTAAATTGTTGTACGTTGCAGTGGCGGAGAACATTGTGCAAAGTCGTTTTGCACCCATGAAAAGAAAGATGGATGCGCCACGAGAAATAACGGATTGGCGCCCATTACGGAGTATCGCAGACGAGTTCAAAGCCATAATAAAGGCTTGTTTTCCTCGACGCGATCAATTTATTGCCGACGGACTAAAAAGCATGACTGAGCGGCCGCGAAAACGGCAACTACAGGCACTGCCCGAAGAAATAACAGACCTTATAGAGAGTTGCCGGAAAATGGGGTTAAGCCATGTTTAATTAACGATATGGGCTTAAGTTGGCGCCTATGGGAAAGGGGGTGTTGATTGTGAAGTGGTGTAAATTGCCCTCTATCAGGGAGTAAAATGATTGATTATTAAAAATAATAGTACTAACTTGCATTTTGAGTGGCTGATGAAATATTCAGGCTAAAGTATATAAGCCGTTGACTACAAATGTTTTGGACAACTCTATTTTTCCGGCTTCAGAAATAAGACCTCTTATGTCTTTTACACACACTGAATGGGAGCTAACTATTGACTTAATGGATGATTCTAAAAAAACTGGAAAAACAAGCTCTCCACCTGTAAAATTTAAAATAATAGTCTCGTTGGTTTTAGTAATTTTCAATGTGCGATTTTCTCTTCGGTGTATTATTGTATCTAGGCTAATGCTATTGACACGTGCAGAATCAAATAATCTACCAGAATGCAGCATCAGCGCCTTATTCAAGAATGATTCGTTGCGGAATCGCATAAGCTGATTCGAATCGATACTATCTATCATTTCTATTAAATTAGCTTTGAATTCTTTGGTGTATAAATCAATGGTTGCGCCTTGATCAAATTCGAAAGGAATAGACGATCGAAAAAGCTCATTTAGTTCAGCATCACTTGCCAGTGATTTTACTAATGAGAATCCGCAAACTGGATGTAATCCAATTGTTAGATGAATAGACAGTTCATCTGTACATCGTGCACTGTGCACATATCCTCTGGGCAGATACAACATATTTCCTTGTTCAAGTACTAATTGTAAGTCTGCATCTCCGATGTCATTTTTTGAGTAGTTGCCTCTAGGGAAAATATCGGATGGTAACTTAATGACAGGGTTGTATATGCTCCACAGTTTCCTTCCTTGAATCTGCAAGACAAATACATCATGATCATCGTGGTGTAGGCCGAACGCGCTATTTCCAGGTGGCGTAATATATATATTCGCTTGAACTCGCAGCTTCATCTCATTTTCAAGACGTTCTACGTATCTACCAACTTCAGGTATTATATTTTCCGCTCCATTAATAACTAAAGAATGTCCGGTGGAAAGTAATCCGTACAATTTGTTGATATCAGCGACTTCAGATAGACGACGCCTGAGATTTGTCTCGGCACTCCAGTTATCTGAATGTATTTCATTTCCGTCCTTTAAAACAGATAAGGCCGCACATGGTATAAGTCCGGTTTCAAGTAGATGATCAATTAAATTTGAATTCAATATTTCAGAATAATATTCGCTGTTATTTTGGATTACATGCAAGTATTTTTTTTCATAAATGAGGTGGAAAAACTCAGATACCTCTTGCGAACCCATCATGTGCGCAAATGTTTTGAGTTGATTTATTGCATAATTATCGGCGTTCATTTTCTACTAAACCTCGCTTGCAATTATGATAACTCCACTGCATCTATTCTGAGAAAGGGCCATCTTCTGAATTGTGAGTTGTATTATACGACCTCCGCTATTTCTTGGATACGGGTTGCTGTACTATTTTAAACTTTAGTGCTTTCTTCCAAAAGGCTATTTAGTAAATAATATTTATCGAACAGCGGTTTTATCAGTGTGAAATTATCTTCTTTAAAAGAGAGAATTTCATTTTCTGGTGGCGATGTGTAGCGTTTTTTTTCACCTTTTCTGACTTTTGCATACCATTTTTCTGACCATTCAAGATTGTTGTGCTTATTTTTTGTTATAAAATCGACTATATTAGTAAAATTTTCTTTTAAATTTTTGTAATCTACTAGAAGGCCATTATTACTTGATTTTATATTGATCATTTTATCAATATTAATTTTGTAAATATAACAAGATGCTTCAATAATATTTTCTTTACTAACTAGTAGTCTATTCGATAAATACTCCGGAGGGTTTCTTGATAATGATTCCACAACAGCTACAGGCTCTCGGTAGATAAAAATATTATTGTTTGAATTAAGGTCATCAATAATCAATTCGAATTTGTGTAATAATTTGCTACTTAATTTGACGACCAGGGTTTTCCCATTGTCATTAGCCAACTGCGACCATGCTTCTATGAAGCATGATGCTATCTTTGCTCTCGCAGGAGTATTGGAAAACGCCTCATTCAAATAAATATCATTCATTATTTGTGGTTCACTTAAAACCAGAAAGTGGTCTGTATTCTTAAGGTTGTATGCCAACAAAGTGGATCCACAGCGTGAAATTTGAAAAATAAGTCCGAATGGGTATATGGGGCACTCTTGATATGATTTACCTTCAAGCCATGAATTCAAAGATGTCAACTTAAAGGGTTTTTTGTTAATATTTTTATTTAAAACATGTAATGAATCTTCAAAAAAACCTAGTGATAGATCCAGTAGTTCGTAATCTATCCAAAGTAATAGTTTGTGTTGATTCAATTTCTTTATTGAGACAGGCATCCATTTTCTAAGAGTTTTATTGTTGGTATCTAGCATGTATATCCTTTTTATTATCGATTGAATACGCCGCAAGAATTATGGGATAGATTATTCATTCAATAATGTGATACTTGTCATTGTATGCAGCGAGACATCCGTTCGTGTTTGCCGTGTGTATCAGCCGCAAGCAAGAGGCACATGTTCGCGTTAAGGAATGCGGATTACAGCGGAATTGAAGAGCAAATTGACTTCAGAAAACTACAACGTTGACAATTTATCAACAACTTAGATGTTACCGCCGTAAAGGACTGACTATTAAGGGCCTTTAAATGCCCTGGAGCCGCATTCCTTAGCGTGAACATATATGGTCTCCTCCTCTATTGCAAGCACCCCGTTTCTGAACGTGGAGGTACGACTGCCTACGTATATCCGGTCTCACTAAAGCGCATGTTCGGACGACCGGCGGCCTCGCAGATTGCTGCGGCATCAACCTTGTCGTTCTTGTTACTCTTGGCAAACGGCTTGACGAACTGAGCGGGGATAAGCCGAACGATGTGCCCGAGTCGTTGGCCTTAGCCGTTTCTATTAAACTGTAATATAACGCACTGGCTTTCGCTCCAGCAGGGGTATCAGCGAAGAGCCAGGATTTCCTGCCGATGACAAAGGGACGGATCGCATTTTCAGCCAGCACATTGCTGATATGAAGAACGCCCTGTTTACAGTAGCGTTTCAACTTTGGCCACTGGTTGAGCGCATAGTCCATGGCCGTTCTGGTCAGGCCGCCCTTAGCCACTTTCGGCGTGTTTTTATCTAACCAGGCTTTGAGTTTTTTCAGTGCCGGGATACTGCGTTTTTGCCGTTGTTCATATTTTTCATCACTGTCCAGATCCTTGATCTCACGTTCTATTCGATACAGGGCATTGATCATCGACAACGCCATGGTGGCCTTGCTGGGACGTGTGTTGGACTTTTTGGATTTCGGCTGGCTCTTCTCTGCCTCTTTAAATTATCGGGTAGACCGGCCAGTCACCTGAACCGGCCCCCCGTTGCCACCCATCGTGCCCAATTAAGGCAATAGGCGACCGATAACCTCCTTCACAACAAACTATCGCGTGTAATACACCGAGTGGTGAATTTTGACCGCAGGCATCGGGAACTGGTGCTCCAACTGAGAAAACTGATCCCAGTTAAAAGACCGTTTCTGACTGCGCCGGTTCATCCAGTTAAAGAATATACGTCTCGCTCGATGAAGAAATTGGTGCAGACTCTTGCTGTTATTGGTCACACCGAAGTAGACAATATGGCCTTGCAGCTTCCGGCAGAATGTCTGCCAAATCTGCAGTAAATGCCCTTTCCATCTATTCTGTTTGACCCAGCTAGAAACGTTGCTCAATTTCTCCCTAAGCGTCTTTTTACTGGTTTTCACCTTGATAGTCGTAAAACCACCGTTCCTCGCCTTCGAGATGTAGAAGGTAAAGCCAAGAAAGTCGAAGCTTTCTTGCTTTATTCCACGCTCAAAGTGATACCGATTAAATTCAACACATTTGGTCTTGTCCGGATTTAACTTCAATCCAAATTTATCCAAACGCTTGTCCAGTGATTGTAGAACCCTATTCACATCCCGGGTATCAGTGCAGCAGATGACAAAATCATCGCAGTACCGAAAAATTTCTACTTTCCCGATTGCGTGTTTAGGAACTCTCTTTTCGAACCACAGATCAATGATGTAGTGAGCATAAATATTAGCCAATACCGGACTCATGATCGAGCCTTGCGGCAGACCAACATTCTGCTTGACCACTTCACCGTCAATTGACGTGCTTGCTTTTAACATTCTGCTGATGTATCTCAAGAACGTTTTGTCCTTGATTTTCAGTGACAGCATGTTCAGCAGATCTTTGTGTCTTATGGTGCCGAAGAAGTTCTCCAGATCCACATCGATCACCGTCTTGACGTTATTGAATCTCAGATATTCAATCGTATCTTTGATCGCCAAATGCGTGCTCCGGTAACGACGGAAGCCGTAGGAACAGTCACCGAATATGGGATCGTAGATCGATTCAAGGATTTTACAGAACATTGATTGCACTACTTTATCCTCAATGTTGCTGATACCCAGCGGACTGAATTTCCCGTTGCTTTTCGGAATGAGTACCTGCCGAACCGGCTTTGGCCGATAGGACAGCGTTTTCATACGCTTGACCAGGTCCTGCAGGTTGCTCTCCAGATCCTGACCGTACTCATCCTTGGTCCAGCCATCTATTCCAATCGCTTTCTTCCCGTCCAGCTCGTTGAAACAGCTCGTTAAGTTCTCAACACAGAAGTGCGGCATCAGCCACTTGAACTCCCGGCGAGCATCTTCCCGAGACAATGCTGCTATTCTCCCAAGTTTTGTTGCCATAATTAGATCGGGTTCTGTTGCACCCATTATGTGTCCCTCAAGAGAGCTTGGTTACCGAGGACCCTTCCCCATGTGGCAGGCTTTCCCTACCTCGGAGTACTATGGTCCAGCTGACTTCTTGAAAACCATCCCGACATCCTTCGCTTTTTGGGCTTGTTTGCCGGTACTCCTTCTTGGAGAGTTTTCAAGATCTCCCACGTTTACGGACAGACTCTACAACCATGCCATGCTCTGGAGACCCCGGTAGTGCCTGAACAGATATTGCCCAGTTAGATCTGTACAGATGTTGGCTTCCGCTGGCGAAAATACGTCGCCCACTACAGGTAAACACGCATCTCGAGGCAAGCAAGCTTCAACCCTATGGCTTACGGCCTGGTCGTTTCTCTGTTTACACTTGATCTATGTCGTCACCTCCATAGACCCAAAACTCGATACCCGATGCCATGGGCTGGCTTTCGGGGGAGGACTTGACCTCCAAGTCTGTACGCACTTCGTGGCGTACTTCGCCTGGCCTGCGCCCAGCAGCCGCCGCGAGTTTTGATCCCGGGTGTATTATCAGTGAGTTGCTGATAGGGTTTATGCTCATCGGTGACGATCACGCCGTTGAAGGTCGCCAAGGGCTCACTGAGCCAGTTTGATAAAGCCTCGTAATTGCGCCGCTCATCGTAGTGGAACATCACTATGGGTGCTTGTGGCGGTCCTGCGCGCAAGGCCCACAGATAGCTTTTACTTCGCGCTTGACGTCCCGGTTCCTGTAGCACTTGCAAGGTGGTTTCATTAGGGCGATCATGGGTGGCTCCAATAAGGCGGTCTGTGACAATCTTATCGGTGCTCACCTCAGCCTGGCGCACACTCAGGTTAATCAGGTCAATAGCAATATGTAAACGGTAAGTGGTTTCTTTGGCGCCCGGTTCTTGTACCGTCGAGCCATCAATGACAATAAAGCGTAAAGAGCCGCTATCGACAACCGACTCCAATCCAAAGACACCGGCCAACAGCGACTTCACCCAGGGCACACAGGCGGTGAGCCGTTTTTTACCGCCGTGTCACTCAGATACCCCTGGTGGTGAGCTACCTAGGCGGCACAGCTACGCAATGACAGATCTAATCCACAATACAGCATCACCAGCTGAAGTAACTGCAGCGGACTTTGAATTTTTCGACTCCGTGTAAAGGCTTTAAACTCATAGGCTTGTTGCTGATAATCGGCCGGTAGGGCTTGCATAAATTGTTCAAAACGGCTATCTAGTGTTTGTGGCTGCTTCATAGTGACTTTCACTTTGGTAGGTAAAAGCTATTCTGTGTAGTAGCCACACCCTCTTTTTTCAAATACTTTTCATGGGCTTAGAGGCTTAAGTTGGCGCCTATGGGAGGAGCTGAACCTGCTGTGTCAGACTTGTTGTCCAAAGTAGTAATATTTATTCTAATATAAACAGAGGGCGAGAGAGAGTCAGAAGTGGGATACCCCCGCGAACGTAAAGAGTCTGTGTTAACACAACGAGATGCACCGTCACAGTGGAATCAGTTATGTTACACCAGGGCAGCGACATCGAGGAGAGGATGTGAAGATCCTGGCAAAGAGAAATGCAATCTACTGTGCGGCGAAAGAGCGAAATCCGCAGCGCTGCAGTGGAGAGACTCGAAACTGGTCCTCGGTAGATGAGGTTTGGCTAAATCCAGAAAAGAGTACCGATAGAACAAATAAAATAATTTTGGAAGTTGCGTGAAAAAATTGGACAACTAGCTTGAAAACCACCGTGAAGATGAAATTCCCGGTTGATCCGGCGACATTACTTAATCAGTGTAAGTCGTTTATAGGGAGGTTCACTGAATATGAAGGCAGATTTTAGCGAATTGATGGTGAATTCGGAAGAGCTACTCGAAAAAGCTAAAAGTAAATTATATGAAAAATTAAATCTGGATCCAAATAATGTAAACTTACTTTGGCATTATGCTGAAATATTACGACAACGTGGGGAGCTTGTTGAGGCTATCGACTGCTATGGAAATATTCTCTCCATTCAACCAGAGCATATAAGCTCCAGATACATTTTTAATGTGCTGTCTGGGGTTCCAATTTCATCCGCACCTGAAGGCACTAACCCCGCGCCTTTCATTAGAATAAAAGACTATTTTGATGTAATTGAACAAGAAAAAATATGGAGTACAGTTAAAAATAATAAAGAATATTTCTCGAATTCCTTAGTTGAAAATGATTTAGAAAATAAATCCTACAGACGTTCGAATGTTATTCATAAAAATAAATTAACTGAAATCACACCTTTCTTTTTTAAAAAATTAGCAAATACCCTATCAACTGTATGGCCGTATCTGCCAATCATTCCATTTCATCCCACTACGAAGGAAATTCAGTTGACAATGCATCATAATGGTGAATTTTTCAAGATCCACAAAGATACCCTGTCAGCGGGATTCGGTATAAATAGAAAAATTACTTTTGTTTATTATTTTCATAGCGTGCCAAAAAAATATAGTGGAGGTGAGTTACTGCTCTATGACACTAACACGAGCAATGATACATTTACATGTAAGTACACTAGATTATCCCCATTAAATAATAGTATTGTTATATTTCTCAGCAGTTTCTATCATCAAGTCACTCCTTTGATCAGTGAAGGTGAAAGTATAGAGGACGGTAGACTCACTCTCAATGGTTGGATTCACGATAGGTGATCCGGAACGTGTCAAGCTGTTTTGGACACTGAATGAAAAGATAATAAATATTTACACTACCCCACGGATCAATGGTACTCAAGCATCGGGGATAACACTCTTGCTGATGCGATTCTTGATCGATTAATCCACAACGCCCATCGTCTCAAACTCAAAGGGGAATCGATGAGAAAATTGCACTCAAATTTGACTCAAGGTGAACACCTGAAGTAAAACGTTCATCACCCAATGTGTTGGGAAACTTGGTGTTCACGTTCAACCGGAACCACTGTTCATCTTCTCCGGAATATGCACATGTTTAAAAATTGCTATTCGCTATTGAGCTTTAAACTCAGTTTATCTATATTTTTTACTTTGACCTTGATAGCTGCATTTTTGTCAATGAATGCGCGAGCGAACGATTTCGGTATCTCCGTCTCAGAAGACGGTTTGATCAGTATGAAAGCCAATCAGGCGCCGGTCGAAGCGCTGGTCACCACCATTGGTGATGAGTTCGGCATCAAAGTCTCTTTCCCGAATCCGGTCACTGAAGTGGTTAGCGTTGAATTTGCCGACTTGACGTTGGAACAGGCGATTAAGCAACTGACCCAAAGCTATATTTTGGTCAGCGGCAAAGATACGGAACAAGATATCATCAAGGAAATCATTGTGATGCCGGAGGGCGAAGCTTCAAGCTACCTGCCGCAGGAAGGCGATGTTGCGGAACAGATTCGCCAGGCGTCGGAGGCTTCCGGCGCCGTTGAGTCGAGTATGGAAACCATGACGGAGCAGGAAAGAGCCAATCAATTCGATCAGATGCGGCGGCGCCTGGATGCGGGTGTAGAAGAAGGAACGCCTCCCGACTCGGGCCAGCAGCCTGCAGACCAAACCCCGCCGCTTACACCGATTCCGGTACTACCCCAGCCCATCGCCAACCCCTGAATGGATTGAAATCCGGTCAGCACCCCTAGTGGAGTATGCACTTTGGGTTGACTGACCGGAACAGCTCTCCGTTATTTATCATCTTTCAGATCATAAATTGCCGACGTCTGTGCGTTCGGCACGGAGGCGAGGGCTCCTTTTGCAATCGACGCTTAGCCAATGGCTTACCCTGCGTTCGAGAGCAATGCAGTATGGTTTGCAGCTATCGTACCAACTGAGATGCAGAATTCAAAAACCGATCTGATTTGATTGAGCGAAATTTGTTGCCGCTGCGTGCCTATGCCTGTAACCAGTTTTCCACTTTCAGCTTTGGTATCCGCGAGAATTCGCCAACATTGGCAGTTACAACGGTGAGATCATAGGCGAGAGCATGCGCAGCGATCAGCAGGTCATTCGGCCCAATGAGTGTTCCCTGACGCGTTAAATGATGGCGTAGTAGTGCGTATTCATGATCGACGGGTGTTTCCAGTGGTAGGATTTCCAACGCCGAGAGAATCAGATCAATATGTTCTGCAAGTTTTGCAGAATTTGATTTGACTGAGCCATAGCGGAGTTCTGCAGCTACAATGATGCTGGTGCAGACAGTGTCCTCGCCTGCCTTGTTAATTTGTGCCGCCACTGCACCTTGGGGATTGCGGACAAGGTCGGAGAGTATGTTGATATCGAGCAAATACGCGAGTGATGCATTCATAAAGGCGAATCATCCAAGAAAGGCAGGTCATCATCGATATCGGGGAAAGGTTCAGTCAAGGGATCCAGGGAAGCCAGCAACGCCAGCAGCCTGCCTTTACGGACGGGCTCTACAATTAGCCGGTCACCCTCCTTATGAATGATGGCTTCCTCACCTTCCAGCTCGAACTCACGAGGAATTCGTATGGCCTGGTTTCGCCCATTGCGAAAGAGACGTACATGGCGTTCAGAATTTGGCATTTTATCATCTCCCCGTGCTTGCTTGCATATGTCAAAGCCCATGCCTTGGAATCCGGATTGTCAACCTGATAACTTAGCGATGTTTGTGAAGGGATATTTATCGCTTGCAGGGCAAGCTCCCACGAAATATCGACGTTTTACAAAGGTTCGGCAATAGATAATGCTACACTTATAGCGATGAAAAATTTAAGACATCAACACGATTCGGAGGACGTCGAGCAGATCGTCATTCAATGGCTGGAAAGGCAGCCGCTGGTCGAATTTGCAATATTGTTCGGTTCCTTTGCCAGGGAAACAAGCAATGCGGGAAGCGATATTGATATTGCCGTTGAATTGGACCAGCCGCTTACACCGGACCTTAAACTCAGCATGTTGCAGTCATTTTCCGAGTTGACCGACCGAAAAATTGATCTGATCGACTTGAAAACGGTTGGAGAACCGCTACTGAGTCAGATCGTAAAATATGGAAAAGTGGTAAAGGGGACAAATGAAGATTTTTTGCGATTGAGTATAAAAAACCTGAATATGATGCAGGATTTCACGCCTTACCTGCAAAGATTGCTTAAGGAAAGAAGGGCTAGGTTGCTTAATGGATAAGCTTGTGATGGAAAAAAAAATAGACGCCATATTGCGATGTATTGAACGCATTGATAGTCGTTTGCCCAAGGATAAACAATCGTTTTTGAAAGACCTTGATGCACAAGATGTGATTGTTCTAAACCTGACTCGTATTATTCAACTTTGTGTTGATATAGCGATGCATCTAATTGCAAGAACTGACGTTGAGGCACCGCAAACCATGTCGGAAAGTTTCAGCAAGCTGGAGCAATTGGATGTGATCGAAAAGAAAACCGCGGACAACTTGAAGAAATCGGTCGGCTTCAGAAATATCGCGGTACACAATTACGAAGAACTGGATTTAGGCCTAACTTTCGATATTGCGGCTATGCATATTGGTGATTTTAAAAGTTTTATCCAACAGATTTTGGCTGTTGACAGGGATTGATCTTGACCTTTGTGTAGGAGCGAGGCGGCCTCGCGATGGGGTTTCTGGTTTTCGCCTGCAGGCAGGCTCCTACGGATGTGGGCGCTTGCGGGATAATCTTTTCTTTCTGACAATTTAAATCGTTAATGACCGTACAAAGGAATAAAATTGAGCCGGGCTCGGCGTATCCGCTGGGTGCCAGCTGGGATGGTTCCGGGGTTAATTTCGCGCTGTTTTCCGCACATGCTGAGCGGGTCGAATTATGCCTTTTTGACCGCACCGGGCGTAAGGAGATTGCCCGCTATACCTTGCCGGAAAATACCAATCAGGTATGGCACGGTTATCTACCTTATGCGGGGCCGGGAACGCTATACGGTTATAGAGTCCACGGTCCGTTCAATCCCTCGGCCGGTCACAGGTTTAATCCGAATAAGTTGCTGCTGGATCCTTACGCCCGGCAATACCACGGAAACATTCGCTGGAGCGATACGGTAAACGGATACAAATCCCATCATAAAGCGGAAGATCTATCGTTTTGCAAACGCGACAGCGCCAGCGCCATGCCGAAATGCGTGGTAACCGATCCCGCCTTTACCTGGGGAAATGACACGGCCCCGAAGATTCCATGGCCGGACACCATTATTTATGAGACACACGTAAGGGGGATGACCAAGCTCCATCCGGACGTACCTGAATCTCTTCGAGGCACCTATGCCGGTTTGGCGGAGCCCGCGATTATCGACTACATCAAGGCGCTGGGTATGACCAGCGTGGAGCTGATGCCGGTACAGGCCTTCTTCAATGACCGGTTTTTGTTCGAAAAAGGGCTGCAAAACTACTGGGGTTACAGCACCATCGGCTATTTTGCCGTCCACCAGCCTTATTTCAACAGCCATGGGATAATCGACTTTAAAACCATGGTCCGTCGGTTTCACGATGCCGGTCTCGAAGTGATTCTGGACGTGGTGTATAACCACACAGGGGAGGGTAGCCACCTTGGCCCGCACCTGAGCTGGAGGGGTATAGACAATGCCACTTATTATCAGCTTGATCCACAGGATAAACGTTTTTATATCAATGACACGGGTTGCGGTAACACGCTCAATGTGGGGCACCCACGGGTTCAGCAAATGATCATGGACAGCCTGCGTTACTGGGTTCAGGATATGCACGTGGACGGTTTCCGTTTTGACCTGGCCGCAACGCTTGGGCGGGCTTCCAACGGCTTTGATCCCAAGGCGGGTTTATTCAACGCCATACTGCAAGATCCGGTGCTTAGCGGAATCAAGCTGATAGCCGAGCCCTGGGATTTAGGGCCTGGGGGATATCAACTGGGCTCTTTTCCCCTGGGCTGGACGGAATGGAACGATCGTTTCCGCGACACGGTCAGAAAATTCTGGCGCGGCGATGACGCCATGCTGCCCGGTTTCGCGAAAAACCTGCACGGATCCAGCGATGTATTTGAACATCATGACCGCAAACCCTGGGCCAGTATCAATTTCGTGACCAGCCACGACGGGTTCAGTCTGCGGGATCTGGTCAGCTACAGACACAAGCACAACCACGCTAACGGCGAAAACAACCGGGACGGGCACGATGCCAATTTCAGTGGAAATTACGGCATAGAGGGCGAAACCGACGATCCTGATCTGACGGATTTACGCTGGCGTCAGATGCGCAATTTTATGGCGACGCTGATTCTCTCCCAGGGCACACCGATGATTCTCGCCGGCGACGAAATCGGCCACAGCAAGAAGGGTAATAATAATGCTTACTGCCAGGACAATGAGATCAACTGGCACGATTGGGGCAACATTCCTCAGCAAGGGCTGGAGCTGGCCTGCTTTGTCTCCCGTCTGACCGCTTTACGCCGCCGTTATCCGGTATTGCATCGTTCGCATTTCGTTCACGGCTCAAAAATCGCTGAGGATTCGGATCTTCTGGATATAAGGTGGATCAATTCAAAGGGCGAACCCATGCGTGAGGATCAATGGAAAAGTTCGTCCGAACGATGCGTGGGTGTGTTGCTTTCCCATCGACGGGTTTCATCGGAAAACGAAAACACCGCTCCCGTTGATCAGACCGTGCTTTTTATATACCACTCCGGAAAGGAAGATGAGACATTTCAATTTCCGGACGTCAAAACGCATTCGGACTGGATATTTTTGCTCAGCACTTCCGACCCTTCAATGCAGGAAGGCGGCAGGCAGAAAAAACCCGGCGCCTTGATCACCCTGGTCAGCCGCAGTGTGGAGGTCTGGGTGTCAGAGCCAAAATAAAAGCACGGCCCGATCGGCGATGTCCGATCATCGCCAGCCTTGATTACAGAGTTAATGCAGCTATGGAGGTCTATAAGAAATATTACATTGATAAAAAATTACATTATACACTGGCGCTAAGCGTCTGATTGATATATAGTATTCGCGCACGATCACATTTCATCAGTTAATTGAACACTGTGTTTGTATTGTGGTGATCATATGAAGAAGCGCTACCTAAAAAGCAAACCCGTTTGCCAGGTGACCTTTCGTCTCCCCAAAGAAGCCGCCAAAGACGCTAACACCGCAGCCCTGGTCGGCGAATTCAACAACTGGGACACCTCAGCCACTCCGATGAAGAAACTCAAGAACGGCGAGTTCAAAACTCAGCTGAATCTGAACTGTGGCAGTGAATACCAGTTTCGCTATCTTCTGGACGAGAAGCGTTGGGAAAACGATTGGGCCGCCGATAAATACGTGCCTAATCCAATAAGCAATGATGAGAATTCCGTCGTAATCGTATGAACTTTTAATCACTCGATAGGGGGCGTTCAGTACTGCTGATGGACAGAGACCAAAGCCCGCGTTTTATCAGTCGACTGACACGAAACACTGTCGCCCTCGTACTCGCCGGCGGCAGAGGCTCCCGTCTCCACGAACTTACCGAATGGCGAGCCAAGCCGGCGGTTTATTTCGGCGGCCAGTACCGCATCATCGATTTTTCCCTGTCAAATTGTATCAACTCGGGTATACACCGGATCGGCGTGCTCACGCAGTATAAAGCCCACTCGTTGATCCGGCATTTATCGCAAGGCTGGAGTTTCCTCAACAGCGCACTGAATCAATTCGTGGAAGTGCTGCCGGCGTCTCAGCGGCGCGGGGATAACTGGTACAGTGGAACCGCCGATGCGGTCTATCAGAACAGGGATATCATCCGTTCGCTGAAGCCGAAGTATGTACTGATTCTCTCCGGTGATCACGTCTACATGATGGACTACGGGCGTTTGCTGGCCTTCCACAAGGAACATCAGGCCGATATGAGTGTCTTGTGTGCCGATGTTCCCATCATTGATGCGGACCGCTTCGGAATTATCAATGTCGATGATCAACACCGCGTCCGTTCTTTTGCGGAAAAGCCGAAACTTCCCCAGGCAAAACCGGGCAATCCGGATGTCGCCCTGGCTTCCATGGGCAATTACCTGTTCAATACGGAATTTTTATTCGATGTTCTGGAGTCCGACGCCAACAACCCTTATTCATCCCGGGATTTCGGCAAAGACATTATTCCCAGCATTGCGAAGGATAATAAAGTTTACGCCTACCCGTTTTCCGACTTTCCTCAAGGCGGCGGTTACCAGCCATACTGGCGGGATGTCGGCACGCTGGATGCGCTCTGGCAGGCCAATATGGAAATGCTCGACATCGAGCCGCAACTCAATGTGTATAATAGCTACTGGCCCATACTGACCTATCAGCGTCAACTGCCCTCAGCCAAACTGGTGACGCACGGGCCCGGCAGAGAAGGGCGGGCCAGCAATTCAATCATCTCCGGCGGCTGCATTATCTCCGGCGCGCATGCCGAGCATTCCATGCTGTTTTCCGGGGTGCGCATGCATTCCTGGTCGCATGTGGAAGATTCGGTCATTTTCCCGGAGGTCAATATCGGCCGTTATGCCAAAATCAAACGGGCGATTGTCGACAGAGGCTGCGATATTCCGCCGGGCATGATTATCGGCGAAGATCTGCAGGAAGACAAAAAACGCTTCCGTGTGACCGAAAACGGCATCGTCGCCGTTACACCGCAGATGCTGGGCCAGAAAACACTCAGCGATTTTTAGCCGGTTGCCCGCCACCGTGTTATGGTTTACCTATGAATAACAAAACCGATTTCTCCATTCGAATGAATCCGGCGGCCGGATGGCTGATCACGTTGCTTTGGGGATTTGGCCCGAATTTACTGTACGCAACCGAAGCGATCCTGGAAGGGCAGCGTGCTCACCCGGTATCGGCAAAGCAGGGCATGGTCGCCAGCAGCCACCACGAAGCATCGAGGGTTGCGCTGGATGTGTTAAAGCGGGGAGGCAACGCGATTGATGCTGCAGTGACCGCCGGCTTCGTATTGGCCGTCACACAGCCCCGTTCCGGTAATATCGGCGGGGGCGGTTTTATGCTGATCTCCTCGGAAAAAACCGGCGACGTGATTGCGATTGACTACAGAGAAAAGGCGCCTGCCGCCGCCGATGAAAACATGTTTCAAAACGAGGAAGGGGAGGTTGTCAAAGAACTCAGCCGCTTTTCCCATCTGTCGGCCGGCGTACCCGGTACGGTAGCAGGCTTTGCAATTGCTCTGGAGGAATTTGGAACGATCGGTTTAAAACAAGCTCTGGCACCTGCCATCAAGCTGGCGGAAGAGGGGTTTCAGGTACCGCCCCGATTTACCGAGGGATTACGCAGAGCAAAAGACCGCTTGTTTAAATGGCCTTCCAGCCGTGCGCTTTTCTACAAGGAAGACGGGAGTTTCTATAAATCCGGCGACCTGTTCGTGCAGAAGGAGCTGGCCGAAACCTTAAAACGAATTGCCGAGCAGGGGACAAAAGGATTCTACGAAGGTGAAACGGCTCGACTGATCGTGGCCGATATGCAAAAGAACGGCGGACTGATCAGCGAACAGGATTTAAAAGACTACAGACCTGTCATTCGCAAACCGGTTCACGGCCAATATCACGGTTACGATATCTACTCCATGTCTCCGCCCAGCTCCGGTGGAACGCATATTGTACAAATCCTCAACATTCTTGAGGCTTATCCTCTCCGAGACCACGGGCATAATTCCGCGAAATCTATACATCTGATGGCGGAAGCCATGAAATACGCTTACGCGGACCGATCGGAATACCTGGGAGATTCGGATTTTGTGGAAGTTCCTGTCAAACAATTAACGTCCAAACACTACGCAGCAGATATTAGAAAAAACATAGACTTAGACAAAGTAAAACCCAGTGCGGATATCAAACCGGGAGAGCTCAGCGGCTATGAAAGCGAAGAGACCACCCATTTTTCCGTCGCCGATCAATACGGAAACGCAGTTTCCAACACCTACACAATCAATTTCAGCTACGGCTCAGGTATAGTGGTACCCGGCGCGGGTTTTCTTCTTAATAATGAAATGGACGATTTCAGTGCCAAACCCGGTGTACCCAATGCCTACGGTTTACTGGGCGGTGAGGCAAACAAGATCGAACCCGGTAAACGCATGCTAAGCTCCATGTCGCCCACCATCGTTAAAAAAGACGGTAAAAATTTTCTGATTACCGGCAGCCCGGGCGGATCCAGAATCATCACCACCACCTTGCAGGTACTTCTCAATGTGATCGATCATGGAATGAATATACAATCGGCGGTCAACGCGCCCAGAGTTCATCACCAATGGGTGCCGGACGAAATCCGCATAGAAGAGGGGATCAGTCCCGATACCATCGAGCTGCTGGAAAATGCGGGCCATAAAGTTACACGCAAATCATCCATGGGTGCGATACAGAGTATTCTCATTAAGGAGAATACTTTCTACGGTGCAGCGGACCCACGAAATAGTACATCTTCGGCACTGGGTTATTAAGCCTGGATCATGACAACGAAACCGCCCTTCGTAGGCGCCTGCCCTGCAGGCGAAAACCAGGAAATCACCAACCCCGTCGCGAGGAAGCCTCGCTCCTACGATGCGGGAAAACCCGGGCGGATAGCCCCGACTCCACATTGTTTCACCATTTTTTACAATCAAAAACAGCAATAGTAATTCCGAATCCCGCCACAAATAGCCATAATATCTGAAGCTCTCGGCAATATTGACTATATTTAGAAGTGGTTTTAGGTCAGTCAGTATGCGTTTAAAGGCCAGACTGCAGCGAAATGTGGAGGTCACTCTCTGTAATGAAGAATAGCTGGCAACTACAAGAACAAAAAGTTGTTACCGGTATTTTCGGCCAGGAAGATAACGATCAATCAGCCTCGTGGCTGAGAAATCACTCCTACCTGATCGATATGATTGATGAACACCTGAACGAACTACGGACTATTGTCATCTCTGAACAAGAAGGTGCAACCGATAAGGTCAGACAATTGCACAGGCAAGGTTACCGCGTTGAAGGCGTTTATCCATTGAATAACCGATAATTGTATTAATTACCGTTTTCTGAAGTAGGCCGGTTAAGAACAATTAAGGACCGATTGGTCTTAAATATAACGCAATTTGTCGCCCACTATGGTCCAATCGCGAGACCGCAGCCGATATATCTCACCCCGCACGTAGGAGCTTGCCCTGCAAGCGAAACCCAAAAACCGTCAATCTTATCACGAGGACGCCTCGCTCCTACGGATATTATCTACACTAATACAAGTATGTGCGAATAAATATTAAAGCAACTTCCTATTTAACATAATATAGATTATGCGCAATTCTCTGATAGGCATCTTTAAGTATTGTTGCCGTTATAGGTTAACATCTTACATTCGTGCCGAGAGCAACGCATGCCACAATAAAGAATGACAGACCAAGATTATATTATAGTCGGCGCCGGATCAGCCGGTTGCGTCCTGGCGAATCGTCTGAGTGCCAGCGGGAAGCACCGGGTTAGCCTGTTGGAAGCCGGTGGCGACGACCGACGATTCTGGATACAGATCCCTATAGGCTATGGCAAGACCTACTACCAGCGGAGTGTCAACTGGATGTACGAAACGGTTCCGCAACCGGGATTGAACGGACGCAGCAGTTATTGGCCACGAGGTAAAGTACTCGGCGGCTCAAGCTCGATCAACGCGATGGTCTATATTCGGGGCCACCGTAAGGATTACGACGACTGGGCCGCCGCAGGCAATCCCGGATGGAGCTACCAGGACCTGCTGCCCTATTTTAAGCGTAGCGAAACCGCACAGACCGGAGCTAATAGTTATCGCGGTGGCGATGGACCTCAATACGTTGCAGATGTCAGGGAAGATCTGCATCCGCTGTGTCAGCAATTTATACAAGCCGGAATCCAACTGGGCCTGACCTACAACAGTGACTTCAACGCAGCTCAGCAGGATGGTATTGGTACTTATCAACTCACCGTTAAGAACGGTTTTCGTATGTCGGCCGCCAAGGCCTATCTGCATCCGGCTAAAAAACGCCCTGCACTGACAATCGTCACAAACGCCCATGTGATCCGAATTCTATTCGATGGAGTGAAGGCGGTGGGTGTGGAATATTTAAAACGCGGTAAAAAAGTTCAGGCATTTGCCCGCAAAGAAGTTATCCTGAGCGGCGGTGCGATCAATTCTCCGCAGTTACTCATGTTATCGGGAATCGGCCCTGCAAAAACACTGAGCCGGCTCGGAATTCAGGTGCTTTTGGATAATCCTGCAGTTGGCCGGCATTTGCAGGATCATTTGGGTATGGACTATTTATACACATGTAATGTCCCGACCCTGAACGATGAATTGCATCCCTGGTACGGCAAGTTCTGGGCCGGTTTTAGATACCTGATCAATCGGAGCGGCCCTCTTAGCCTCAGTACCAACCAAGGCGGAGGGTTTATCCGCACCGACCCGGCATTGGAACAACCCGATTTACAACTGTATTTCTCTCCGGTCAGCTATACCCGCGCCCCGGCCATGACGCGTCCGCTGATGAATCCGGACCCTTTTTCCGCATTTTTGATCGGCGTGGGCAATACACGCCCGACGTCAAGAGGTCAAATCCGCCTGCGTTCGGCCAATCCGTTCGATCATCCGATTATCGAGCCTAACTATCTCACCACCGAAGAAGATGTGCAGACCCTGTTAAAAGGCGTGAAATTTTTGCGTCAGCTGGCGGAGCAACCGGCATTTAAGCACATTATTACAGAAGAAATCCGCCCGGGTCCAAAATGCCGAAGCGATGAACAGCTGATTAAGGATATCCGTGATTACGCCTGGACGATTTTTCATCCTACCTCGACCTGCCGCATGGGACCGGATCCGCTAGACAATGTCGTCGATGCCCGACTGCGTGTCCACGGCACAAAGAATCTGCGTGTCTGTGACGCATCGATATTTCCCGCTCTGGTTTCCGGCAATACCAATGCGCCGGTTATGATGGTCGCGGAAAAAGGGTCCGACTTGATCATTGAGAACGATCCTTTGACAGGCTCTTAGCCGGTATTCCGCCTTCCTGTCGCCAAAGCATTGATCGATCGCAGCAGCGGGTCCAGCCAGACCCTTTCTGTTTCCTCTTCTGACTCCGCGCCCTGCCGAAACCTTTTCAGCAGATTAATCTGAATATGATTGATCGGTTCCATATAAGGCTCTCTGCGTTGTATGGATCTGAGTTCGGCCGGGAAATTTTCCAGACATTGATTTATACCGCAGATTTCCAGCACGGCTTCGGTACAGGCAGTAAATTCTTCCTGAATCAGACGGTGGAATTCCTCAGCCGTTTCCTGCGATTCACACAGTTGCGCATAGTCCCATGCTATGTCCAGATTTGTTTTAGCCAGGATACTTTGGCAATTATCCAGCAAGGTCCGAAAATACGGCGACTGTTGATACAGTGTTTTGAGGTGTGTCAGATTTTCGGGCTTGTATTGAATCAGTTTTCTCAGCCCATAACCGATTCCGTACCAGCCCGGCAGCATATAGCGTGATTGTGACCAGCCGAATACCCAGGGTATGGCGCGAATGGAATTTTTTGAAAAATCGGTATTGGATCGGTGCGAAGGCCTGGAACCGATATTGAGCATACCGATTTCCTTAACCGGAGTTGCCTGATAGAAGAATTCGATAAACGCCTTTTTTTCTTCTGTCAACGATTTGTAGTATTTCTGGCTGAGGTTGCTGAACTCATCCATAATCGTATCCAGATAAGGCGGTTCGGCGAGTATATTGTCAGGCTTGTTGTAGCTGGCCTTGATCAGACCGGTCACTCCCATGGTCATTTCATATATGGCGGTCTCAAAGTTCCCGTATTTACTGGACAGAACTTCTCCTTGTTCAGTAAACCGAATCTCGCCGAGTACGGTTCCCGCGGGTTGGGACAAAATCGCATCGTGCGTGGGTCCACCGCCGCGGCTGATAGTCCCTCCCCGGCCATGGAACAGACGGATTTGCACACCATGTGCACGCCCGATTTCCACGATGGACTTTTGCGCCTGATAAAGTCTCCATGTCGAGCTGACTATGCCGCCGTCTTTGCCGGAATCCGAGTAACCCAGCATCACTTCCTGAAGTCCGCCACTTTGACGGATCAGTTCACGGTAACAGGAGTTGGAAAACAGTTGCTCCAGAACTTTCGGTACTTTATTCAGATCTTCTATAGTCTCGAATAAGGGCGATACGCTTAATTCGCAGAATATCGCCCCTGAACTGTCGGATCCTGCCAGTTCCGCCAGAGAACCGAGGAACAATACCTCAAGTACATCACTGGCACTGTGCGCCATTGAAATCACATAATTGCCGAAGGTATTGGGGCTTATCTCGCGCCGCATATCGGCGATCAGGTAGAAAACGTCCAGTGTCTCGCGGGTCTGTTTACTGAGTCCACCCTCTTGCAGCGGAAAAAGTTCACGGCTGCTCAAGAGTTCTGTTAACAGCTTGATTTTTTCCGATTCCTCAAGATCCCCATATTCCACACTTGCATCACGATGACGAAGAATTTCCGTGACGGCGAGTTCGTGCACGGACGATTCCTGGCGTATATCCAGCGACGATAGATAAAATCCGAAGGTTTCGGCCAGGCGAATCAGATCCCGCAGACTGCCGGCGGCGATATTGGCATCTCCATGCGATCGGAGCGACTGCCGGATGAGCTTCAAGTCGTCCAGAAATTCATTTTCGTCATTATAAGCATCTCCCGGTAAGCTACCCTGGAATCCGTAAATTCGCTCTTCAACCAGCTTTAAATTGCATTGCAGCCGGTACCGCATCAAACTGAGTTTCCGCCTGTAGGGTTCTGTCCGATATTCATCGGGTTCGTTACGAAACGCGCGGTGGGAAATCAGGCGATCGCGCAGCATGGATTGCTGAAACTCCACCGAAGGGGTAATCAGGCGATTCGAGTGCGTCAGTATCCTGCTCAGATTCTGCAGACGCTGAATGTAAAGCAAGAGGATTTCCCGGTGTTGCCTTCGAACAGCATCCCGTGTGACATCCGCCGTGACATTGGGGTTTCCGTCCCGGTCGCCCCCTATCCAGCTGCCGAAGCGGATGAAGCTCGGCACTTCCACGCTTAAATGTCCGTCTTTCGATCCGTAGTTGCGTTTTATCGCGCGTTCGAGGTTGCGGTAAATCGTCGGAACAGCTTCAAATATCGATGTTCTGTAGTAATACAGGCCGTACTTGACTTCCGCTCTGACGGTCGGCCGGCTTACCCGAACCTCATCGGTATTCCACAGGATCTGGATCTGAGCCCGTAATCTATCGGTAATTTCCTTGCGCTGAAACCGGCTTAGATTCCTTTGATACAGCTTGAGGTTATCGACAAAGATTCGGCGCAAGGCCTCTTGAATGGTACGGCGGCGTGATTCGGTGGGATGCGCGGTAAAAACGGGGACAAACGAAAGCCCGTCGAGCAATTTCTGCAATTCCTCTGCCCCTACTCCCTCCTCACTGAACTGCTTCAGGGTTTCGTTAAACGATCCGTACCAAAGCGGTTCATGAGCCATTGCCTGTCCGCTCCGAAAATGATACTGATGCCCCTCCTCCACCAAACGGATCAGGCTGAAGTAAATATTGAATGCTCTGACAACATGCGTGGTTCTGTCGGCCGACAGATTTTCTATATATCGCTTCAATCTTTGCCGCCTGCCGGCCTGCTCCTTTTTATGCAGCTGAATATATCCTTTGCGCAGATACTCCACCGCAGCGAGAATCTCGCCATCTTCCTGCCGCTTGAGCACCTCGCCCAATAATTTGCCGATCAGTTTTACCCGAGAACGGAGTGTTTTGTCGTCAATCTGTGATAAACCGCTGTTTTTGCTGTATGGCATATAACGATCCCTGAACCGGAGAAACCGGCAAGCATAGGCCTTATCCTTAATCCATGCAAATTCTTAGGCAGGCTCTATAGTATTTTATGCTCGTAGATGGCTTGGAGTATAACCAAAACGCATTTGAAACAAACTTGTCATATGCGAATGGGAGGCGAATCCACAGGTGCAGGCTATTGCACTAAGCGATTCATTTGTTTCCGTAATTCGTTTTATTGCGTGGCTGATGCGTCTGCCTATAATGTACTCCTGGGGAGATCGGCCGACGGTTGCTGTAAAAGCTCGGGTAAAAAACCCTGTCGAAAGTCCCAGAGCATTCGCGAGATCAGCCACCCTTACTTTTTTTGAGAACCCTTCTTCAACCATCTCCTGAACAATCTTCAAGCGGAAAGGAGTCATCCATTTGCTTTCATTTTCTCCGATCTCAGGGCAACCCAGGTGCCTGTTAACGCATCTATAGAGTGAATACGCTAATGCCTCACATACCAAATTGTCGGGTTTTTCGAGTAACCGTAACTGGTAGCGCAGTTGATGTGCTACCGATGAGGCGTATCTATCCACGATATTGCTAAATCTGCCACCATTTACACAACCATTACTTGGCTGCTTATCGACTCGTATTACGCGCAGATACTCTCCACCTGTATCTGATTGAGAGTAAACCTCACAGCCCGCAGGGATAAAGGCAAGCGAGTTTACCTTGCTCTTGAAAGGGTGGCGGATATCGGAAGCAAACGCATGGGTGCCAGTTTGCGAGTCAAAAGAAAAACCGACAATTGTTGTGGCAGGCGTGTAGCGGGTCTCGTAGGGTGCGGCCGGAAGCAGCTCTATAGCCCAATTTCCGGCAACTACACGATGAACAATATTGTGGTTTGGTTGATTCTCATAAGCCATACAAGCCAATGTTATCTTACGAATTTAATGTTTTCATTAACTTTCAGGAGTCTGCAAGAATTTACGTCAGATTTATGAAAGCCAGATTGTCAATTCTCTGCAAAAATGAATATAAACCCAGGAGAAAAAATATGGCTCTTTTTAGTCGGGCAGAACTCGATGATGCTGTTCAAATTGTTCATGCTAACATGAATCCTACACCGGCCTACACTTGGCCATTACTTGCGCAGCGTACGGGCGTGGATATTGTCGTCAAACATGAAAACCACACACCAACCGGGTCGTTCAAAGCCCGTGGCGGACTAGTTTACGTGCAACGACTAAGCCAAAGAGGCGTGACGGCTAAGGGGCTTGTTACAGCCACACGGGGTAATCATGGCCAGTCTGTTGCCATTGGCGCAGCTAAAGCGGGGATGGCGGCGGCAATTGTGGTGCCGGAAGGTAACTCGGTCGAAAAAAATGCTGCGATGGCCGCGTTTGGCGGAGAAATTATCATTGCGGGACGCGATTTTGATGAATGCCGAAAAATTGCCACCAAGCTGGGACAGCAACGCGATTATTTATTTGTGCCCTCTTTTCACCCGGATATTGTCGCGGGCGTAGCATGCTATGCACTGGAGCTGTTTAACAGCCATAATCAGTTGGACGCGGTTTTCGTACCTATTGGAATGGGCTCAGGGATTTGTGGACTGATTACTGTACGGGACATGCTTGGTCTAAAAACAGACATTATTGGTGTTGTTGCCGAGAAAGCGCCCGCATTCTCACTCTCGATTGAAGCAGGTTACCCCGTCTCCACACAGAGCGCAGATACATTCGCAGATGGTATGGCCTGTCGTGATCCACAACCAGATGCGTTTGACATAGTTAAATCCGGTGCCGCAGAGATTGTTCAGGTTAGCGAAGATGAAATTGCACAGGCCATTCGTGCATACTACACCGATACTCACAACCTGGCTGAGGGTGCCGGCGCCGCTTCTCTTGCCGCTCTGATAAAACTAAAAAAGAAATTTACCGGCAAAAAAGCAGGTGTCATTCTGACCGGTGGCAATATCGACATGGACGTGTTCGCCCGGATTTTAAACCAGCCTACTCAATCTGTTTGATTTAGCAGTAAAGGAGATCCCACCTGAACTGATCGGTGTATTGCGAACGATTTTCGGTTTTTGATTCTTACACCGATATATGCCCTCTATTGAAGCACACGCCGGCTTGCAATATAGTTCCGACTGTACCGTACCGCGAAATGATTTTTCCCCTATGTGAAACGTACAGATCGAATCGTTTATTCGATTGAATCCAAAGGTAAACCTTGAATCGGCCATACGGATTCAGCAGGAATTCTTCCTTTCTTTCGCCCTGCGATTGACACAAAGAAGGATCAAAAATACGGTAAAATCAGGCTTAAATCGAGGAATGCCTAATGAAAAACTGTATCCGGCTGATAAGTTTAATAATATGTTTTCTGACTCCGCCATCCCTTATGGCAAAAGGCAGCCAGTACCTTTTTATCAGCAGTGAAAAAGATTCTTCCATCACGGTTTTGGATGGAAACACCTTGCAATTAGTCAAAAAAATACAGACTGCGTCCAGACCCCGGCATATGATTTTTAACGCTGACAAAACCCGGATTTATGCCGCCTGCGGTGATGGAAACGCCATCGATATCATCGATATCGAATCGCTGGAACTGGTCGATCGTATCTCCGGTATAGACGATCCGGAAGTGATCGAATTCAGCCCGAACGGAGAAACGCTCTATATCTCGCTGGAAGACGAAGGGGCTTTGGGTATTCTCGATCTGAAGACATTTTTCTCGATGCGGGAAGAAAAGCCGGAACTGACGGTCGGCGAACCCGATCCGGAGGATGATGAGGGGGATGGCGATGAATCGGGCCGCGACGATGACGATGACGACGATGAGGAAAATGAAGGCGACGAGGATGAGGAAGGCACCTCCATTCCCGGATTGAGTAAAATCCCGGTCGGCCTGGAACCCGAGGGCATTTTGGTTAACCGTGACGGCTCAAGAGTTTATGTTACTTCGGAAGTTGCCAATACCGTGCACGTGGTAGACACGAGCAAAAACGAATTGCTCGACAATATCGTGGTGGGTAACCGCCCTCGCCGGTTTGCCCTGATTCCCGAGCGCAATGAATTGTGGGTGTCCAACGAACTGAGTGCCTCCGTGACGATTCTTGACACCGGCACGCATGACATATTGGATGCCATTGAGTTTCTCCCGCCGGGATTCCGGCCGGAAGACGTGACCCCGGTCGGTATTATCCTTACCGCAGACAAAAAAACCGCGATTGTCGCTCTCGGCCGCTCCAACCATATTGCTTTCGTCGATGTGGCAACGCGGAAAATCGAAAACTATACGCTGGTCGGCACCCGGGCCTGGAATGCAGGCTTAACGTCCGACAACAAGACCTTGTACGTGGTTAACGGCTTGAGCGATGATATCTCGGTAATCGATATGTCGGACCGCAAAGCGAAAAAATCCATACCGGTGGGGCGAGTTCCCTATATGATTTTGATCGATGATTAGCAAAGCGCTTTTAGTGGTATTTATGCTCGCCTGGGCTTCGTCGGTATATTCTGCCTCGCCGTTTGAAATCGGCTATCTGCAGCTTAAAGGCGATCAACGTTACAGTCGCAAAGTCAGCTTTGCCCGCTATCTGATGCAGGCGCAGGGCAGACCCTATGCAGGCGCCAAGCTGGCGCTGAAGGAAGTGGCGTTTCACGGTTCTAAAGCAGGCGTGGAATTCGGCCTGAAGCGAATAAAGGCGTCAAATGAAGCCGAGCTTGCACGCCTGGTTGAGAATGCCATCGACGATGGTGTCCAACACTTTATCGCTGACCTGCCCGCCGAGTCTCTGACTGCCCTGAGCCAACAACTACATGCCAAAAAAGCCTTGATTTACAATATATCCGAGCGTGACAACACGTTAAGGCAGGAACACTGCCACGCGAATTTACTGCACATCCTGCCCAGCTACGCCATGTTAACCGACGCCCTGGCGCAGTATCTCACCAGTAAGAAATGGCGCAAGGTCCTGTTGCTCGAAGGGCCTGAGAAAGAGGATATAGCCTTTGCCCGGTCATTTGAACGTTCAGCCAAGCGCTTTGGTTTACAGATTCTGGAAAAGCGGCCTTTTATATTCGGGAGCAATCCCCGGGAGCGGCATAAGAACAATATCGCCCTGTTGACCACGGGAAAAAACTACCAGCTTGTGATGGTGGCAGACACGAACGGCGAATTCGCCAGAGATGTCCCCTATCAGACCCTGCAACCCCAACTCGTGGTCGGCAGTGAAGGCCTGGCTGCCCTGGCCTGGCATTGGTCCTGGGAACGCCATGGCGCGCCACAGCTGGAAAAACGCTTTGAGAAGGCTGCCAGGCGGCCCATGGGCAGTTTTGACTGGGCCGCCTGGATGGCGGTTAAAGTCATCGCAGAGGCGGTACAGCGGACGGCGAGCGCTGATTTTAATACTCTGAACCGTTATATCAAAAGTGACGAATTGATTTTGGATACCTTTAAGGGAAACCGGTCAAATTTCAGACCATGGAACAACCAGCTCAGACAACCCATCCTGCTGGCAACTCATAATTGGGTGGTGGAGCGAGCGCCGATCCAGGGGTTTTTACACCAGCGAAATAATCTTGACAGTATCGGCCTGGATGAAAATGAAGTTTCCTGTCGATTCTAGGGCCTATTCTCGCTCGCAGGGCAAGCTCCTCGGATATGCTGAGACATTTTTTTGCCGGGCAGAACACGCGACCAGGGAACAATTCCCACCCGGTTCAACTGCCTCTGCGGGCCGCCACGGAATTATTCCTATATCGCCTGGTATCAGACTGGGCTAGCATTTATATGCACCGAATATGGTTTCGGTAAACGTTAAATCCAGCGGAGGTATTCCATGCAATGGTGTAAACCTGACTTTATCGAGTACAGATTGGGATTTGAAATCAATATGTATATTTACAATCGATAAAATATCGACAGTGCTAATTCCTTTCGGCCTCTGCGGAGGCCGGTCTTTCCTTCCGTTTAAAATTTCTGGCTCCTTCCTTATCCCGCATTCGAATCGAATACTGCCCGGTCAATTAGGAGATTTCCATGGCTGACCACAGCCCGATACATCCGCCACTGTGGCTCCTGGCTGAATTAACCTATAGGTGTCCCCTTCAATGCCCTTATTGCAGTAATCCGGTCGATTTCGTCAGGGTCAAGGAAGAGCTGGATACGCAAACCTGGATACGCGTGCTGGCCGAGGCCAGAGAGCTGGGTGCCACCCAATTGGGTCTGTCCGGTGGTGAACCCCTGGTCAGGCAGGACCTTGAAATCATTATCGAAGAAGCCCGGAGTTTGGGATATTACACCAACCTGATTACCTCGGGTGTGGGCATGAATGCGCAACGGGTGGAGAGCTTTAAATCGGCCGGCCTGGATAATATCCAAATCAGTTTTCAAGCCAGCAGTGCCGAATTGAACCGCTGGCTGAGCGGTACGGACTCTTACGAACATAAATTGCAAATGTGCCAAGCAGTAAAGTCTGCCGGATTTCCCTTGGTCTTGTGCTTTGTGACACATCGGGAGAATATCGGCCAGATCGGTCAGATGCTCGATCTGGCCGTGGAGTTGAATGCGGATTTTGTGGAACTGGCAACCACCCAGTACTACGGTTGGGCCTATTTAAATCGCGATGCACTGATGCCGTCTAAAGAGCAGGTGATACAGGCGGAAAAAGATACCAATGAATTCAGAGAGCACCGCATGCCTGCCGGCATGACAACCTACTACGTTGTTCCGGATTACTACGAAGATCGCCCCAAACCGTGTATGAACGGATGGGGCAAAATTTTCTTGGTGGTGTCTCCGGACGGTACGGCCCTGCCTTGCCACGCTGCCGGACAATTGCCGGGCTTGGATTTCCCGAATGTGCGCAATTCAAGCGTAAAGCAGATCTGGTCGGAATCCGACGCTTTCAATCGCTTCCGCGGATTTGACTGGATGAAAGAACCCTGCAGAAGTTGCGATGAGAAGCAGAAGGATTTCGGCGGTTGCCGTTGTCAGGCTTATATGCTGACCGGCGATATGTATGCGGCGGATCCGGTTTGCGGGAAATCTCCGGAGCATGAGAAAATTCTTGCGGTGAACCGTGATGCCGATCAACCGGGGAAGGAAATTCCGTTGATTTTTCGCAATACGCGAAACTCGAAATCGGAGTTGTCAAAACTGATGTGACTCAATCATCGTCATCATCATCGTCGCCCATTGTTTCTATATCCGATTCTTTTAATTCCAACAATGGCACATGATAGTCAGTCAGAATTTGCCGGATATCGTCGCGTTTTTTTCTGATTAGTTCGTTTAATACCACCGCCAATTCACCGTTGGGAAAATGCACCCCCATTGCAATGGAATAATCCATCACCAGCCCCGAGTCAGGATCCGAAGCAATGGGCAATATTGCAATCTCCTCATCCATGGTGGATCGTTTCAGTTGCGCCGCGAGAGGGCCCCATAAAATCACCATGTCCACTTTACCGTCCAACAGATCCTTGCCTTCAAGTTCACCCGGCCCGACCTTGGGGTCCCCCAACTGTGCGATATAAGGCACCAGCTGTTCCAGCATATCGTTATTGGCCATCCATCGGACTCCCGGATTACGCTCATGCATGCCGATACGGATATTCTTACGCTCTTCGGGGGGTAAACTGGCCAGATCCGCCGGTGTCTTTATATGATCGAACCCCCTGCCCTTGACGTAAGCTATCACATAGGTAGAACGGTACCAGGGGATACTGGGTTTTACCAACTCATAACCTGCAGGTACACCCATTACAAAATCACATAAAGAATCGCCCTGATCGTCCTTTTTACGCAGGGTGTTTCTGATAAAACCCAGGCGTTGCGGAAACCAGTAATATTCCAACTCAAGCCCCAGCTCATCGGCAAACAAGCGGGCGATCCGGTTTTCGTAGCCGTCCAGATTTCTGTGGGACATGGGTAGATAGTTGGGATCGGCACAGACTTTAAATTTCTTGATACCCAACTCATCATCCGCCCATGATGAAAAAGACAAGCCCAATACGCAGCAAAACGATAGTAGATAATTCTTGACGATAAGGGCCTGTCTGTTCATCTATATATTTCTCCCGTCAGCTCAAATCATGCCTTCTTTCTGCATGGCCTTGCGAAGCTTTTTGATTAACCCTTTTGCGGGCTTCAGGGAACCGTCCTTTTCAATTTCCGCCATGTATTTTTCCAGAATCTCTTCGGCGTTCTCGGGGCTTCCGATCACAAAACCTCCGCCCATGCGCGTTCCCCAGTGAGGCGTACACTTGTACATATGAATACCGGATTTTTCCTTGATCCGATAGGTATAGTTTTCGCCCAGCGGTGTCAGCAGTTTTTCCGCATCTTCGGGCATCATTGCATCGATGGATTCCACTAGATGAGCCGGCATATTGGTCCAGGTGATAGTGTCTCCGGGCTGAACGAATACAAACAGAGGTTCGAACTTAACACCTACAGCTTTAACGATATGTTCTTCGGCATTGAGTATCTGCGATGCCAATAAAATACAAGTAGCAATGGTAGCTGACGCAATTTTCATCAATAATCTTCCTCAAGATCATGATTCTTTTCGAATCGATATTAAACGAAGGGTATAGGCAAGACAAAGGAAATCATCCTGCACGGGAAACCCGCCGGATGAGTGGTCCATAAACCTTAATGATCGCAGTCGAAAAAAAACAGCCCGGATGCGGTCCGGGCTGTCAAGAGGAGTGTTAACCTCAATTATGTTATCGACTTGCTGGAGGAGGTTAGTCTGGTAAAGCAAACACGGTCAGTGTGCCACCCAGTTGAGTGTAGTCGGAGAGTTTGCGATAGGCTCCAACCGCACCCAGTCCATCAGTATCATTCTCAAGGCCTGCTGCCATTCCGATTCCTGCCCAGCCGCCTACACCGGACAGTACTCCGACATACTGCTTGCCGTTGTATTCCCAAGTGTTGACGTTTCCAATGATTCCTGACGGTGTTTTAAAGCGGTAAAGTTCCTTGCCGTCTTCGGCGTCCACCGCTTTCAAATAGCCTTCCAGTGTGCCGTAGAACACGATGTCGCCATCGGTCGCTAATGCACCGCTCCAAACTGAAAAGCGTTCTGGAACAGACCACTTGATCTTGCCGTTGATATTATCCCAGGCGATAAAATTACCCAGGTGATTGCTTCCGTCACCGGTGACCTTGCCGGCGGGGAACATGCTGAGAGTTGCACCCACATAGGGCTGACCTGCCACATACTCCACTTCAAACGGCTCGTAGTTCATGCAAACGTGGTTAGTGGGCACATAGAAGGTCTGAGTCTTGGGTGAGTAGGCTGCCGGCTGTTGGTCTTTACTGCCGAGAGCCGCCGGGCAGACATTTTCGGTGTTCACATCCTCACCGTTCAAGTGCGTGCTGTATTTGGCAACCACTTGCGGACGTCCGGTTTCCATATCCACATGGGTCGCCCAGTTAACCGCCGGATCGTATTTTTCAGCGACAAGCAGCTCCCCGGTAATCCGGTCCATCGTATAGGCGAAGCCATTGCGATCAAAGTGAGTCAGGAGCTTCCTCATATTGCCGCCGATTTCCTGCTCGGTCAGTATCATCTCATTGATACCGTCGTAATCCCATTCGTCGTGCGGCGTCATCTGATACAGCCAACGTGCCATGCCGGTATCGGCATCGCGAGCCATAATGGTCATGCTCCACTTATTGTCACCGGGGCGAACCACTGGGTTCCAGGTAGAAGGATTACCTGTCCCGTAGTAGATCAGATTTTCTTCCGGATCGAAGGAATACCACCCCCAGGTGGTTCCACCACCGATTTTCCATTGATCGCCCTTCCAGCTTTTGAGACTGGAATCCTTACCGATCGGCTTTAACATGGATGTGGTTTTTTCCGGATCCACCAGCATTTCGTCGTCGGGACCGGTACTGTACGCCTTCCAGGCCAGACTGCCGTCGCTGATATTATAGGCCGCGACAAATCCGCGCACGCCGTATTCACCGCCACTGATGCCGGTATAGATCTTATCGCCGTACACAACCGGCGCGTTGGTGTTGGTTTCCCCTATTTTCGGATCGCCGTTTTTGATACTCCAGACCGGTTCTCCGGATTTGGCATCCAGCGCAACCAGTGTGGTGTCGGCCTGCTGCAAAAAGATCTTGCCCTCGGCGTAGGCAAGTCCCCGATTAACCGTATCGCAGCACATCACGGGAATGGTTTCATCACCGTTTTGTTTGGGTTCATAAATCCAGTTCAGAACCTGTTCTTCCAGGCTCATGGAAAAGACTTTGTTCGGGAAAGCGGAATGCACGTAGAGCGTGTCCCCTATGACCAGAGGTCCGCCCTCATGTCCGCGCAACACACCCGTGGAAAACGTATAGGCAACCTGGAGTTTACCGACATTTTCCTTGTTGATCTGGTTGAGCGTACTGTATCTTTGGCCAGCATAATTGCCACCCCAGATCGCCCAGTTGGAAGGGTTGCTGATTGCCTCCTTCACGCTATCGTTAGCCGTACTTATTCCCGTTGAAGTCACTAAAACTGCGGCCAGAATGGCCAAAATATATCTTTTCATTTCTTCCCCACGTTTAGTTTGTTTGTTAGATGCGGGAATGCTCCCCCCTGCAGCTTTGTCAGGTGTAAATCTTTACCCTGACAGAATGTAATCAGCAAGTTGCATACCGCTTCGCATATGACGGAATCTTCTCAGTCACGGGAAGATACTCTTCATACGGCGGGAAGAGTTCCTAAAAGTGTTGAGCACCTGACTTGCATTTCAAATTACTTTTAAAATCAACAATATATTGGTATTTGACGCTTAAAGGGACTATAACGAATTCTCTTGAATCCGAATTTTATTTATTAGAAAGTTATAAACTAATAAAAGAGTGATATAACAGATGGAAAAATCCTCGGTTCACTGGTGCAACAACTGTCTCAAAAATGTTTCGATATGACACAACAAATCCGCTCTGACATATTTGGATTTTTTATCCGGATTCCCCGGTTTTCAAGGACAATTGCTGTACTGCAGTATCGCTTGATAAGTCCCTGTATTTACGGTGTTATGTCTATACTTGTATTACTGACGGCATCAATATCTTTTTCTTTTGCGGCAGCACAGCAACACTGCCGGAATCCGACGGATACCATTGAGGTTGCTAAGGGTATTTATGTACGCCAGGGAATTGATGACTTGGTTTTCGAAGGGGTCAATATTGCCAACGTCGGTTTTATTGTCGGCGAAAAATGCGTCGCGGTTATAGACAGTGGAGGCAGCTTGCAGGAAGGACATGCATTGCGCTGCACTATCGCCCTGACTACAGACCTTCCGATTTGCTACGTCATTAACACGCACTTTCATCCGGATCATATTTTGGGTAATCATGCTTTTCGTGAGAAAAACACTTTATTTATAGGGCATGAGCGTTTGGCACAGGCTATAGGTATTGCAGCCGACACCTATTTGCAGCGTGCGTCCTTGTTTGAAAACAGAAAGGTGGCAGAAGCAGAGCTTGTCCTGCCGCAAAGAACCGTTGGGGACACTTTGGAACTGGATCTGGGCGAGCGTATACTTAAGATATCAGCTCATTCTGCAGCACACACGCGAAATGATATAAGCATCTTCGATCAAAAAACTAATACTTTATGGTTATCCGATCTGTTGTTTTTGACACACACACCGGTTGTCGCCGGGAGTATCACGGGTTGGATTAATACGCTGAATCAGCTAAAAGATATTAAAGCGGAACGCGTTATCCCTGGGCATGGGCCGGTCAGTGCCAAATGGCCGGACAGCCTCGACAGGCAATTGGACTATTTGAATCGATTGAGATCCGAGGTAAAAGATGCGATTGCCAAGGGCGTATCCATCATCGAGGCGCAGGAAAATTTATTGAAAGATAACCCATGGCAATGGAAACTCTATTCGGAGTACCGAAAACGTAACATTATTAACGCTTATGCGGAACTCGAATGGGAAGATTAGGTTCTAAGAGCCTGTTCAACGATCTATCGGCATTACTGAACACCCGACATAAACGCTGCCAAAGCGTGGAGGCATTGATGAGCATTTTGCATTCCCTCAACAACCTGAAAGCAGTCGCCTGCGTAATCATGATATTCGGACTGGGCTCCGGCCACCTGTTCGCAGCACAGCAATCCGACGTCGGCATCTGGGATGCGGCGCTTAAGCACAGTTATTTCGGTGACAACGTCATAGAAGAAAACAGCGATCTGATTAGACTTGAGGCACCGAAGCGCGCGGAAGACCCGGCCTTGCTACCGTTGAAAATAATCACCGGAATTCCTCAATCGGAAGACCGATATATCAAAACCGTCACCTTGATTATAGATAAAAACCCTGACCCCAAAGCCGGTGTTTTTCACTTTACGCCGGAAAACGGCAAGGCCGACCTTGAGCTGAGAGTCAGGCTGGACCAGTATTCGCACGTCAGGGCCGTCGCGGAAACCAACGACGGCAAATTCTACATGGCCAGCCGCTTCGTTAAAGGCAGCGGCGGTTGCTCCGCGCCGGCCGCGGGTGATCTGGTAACCGCCAAGGCCAGAATGGGCAGAATGAAGCTGAATACACAACTGGCACCCGATGATCAGTTTTCGGGAATATCCGCCATGTTGAGGATCAGCCATCCGAACATCACGGGAATGCAAAAAAACCAGATGACGCAGTTGTACTATCCGGCTCACTATGTACAGCAAGTCAAGGTTAAACTGGACGATCAGCCCATATTTACGGCTGAGCTGGGAATTTCCATCAGCGAAAATCCCTCATTCCTGTTTTATCTTGCACCCGATAAATCGGGTAAACTCACCGCAGAAGTCAAAGACAGCGAGAATCTCGAATTTGTCCATTCCCAGGAGATTAAAGTCGATGCCAAACAGGATTCATAGTCCGGATCATGTTAATTGATGACGCGCTCTAATCTTTTGCGGCGAAATCGACTATAGAGCGCATCATTTTATTGACTTTTAGGGCTATTTTCAGCATTTGCGGGTCGTTTTCCGGTA
The DNA here is from genome assembly GCA_965222695.1 of Granulosicoccaceae bacterium. GTDB lineage: Bacteria > Pseudomonadota > Gammaproteobacteria > Granulosicoccales > Granulosicoccaceae > UBA7957. Next base: position 1,378,207 of record OZ244967.1, read on the forward strand.
ACAGTCTCGCGTCGATCATTATTGCGTCGCCTTGCTCGCGGACGGTAATACGACACGGCATATGCAAAAGATATTCTGGATTGATGTCAAGAATATCTTTTGCCGCCTGCGTATTGCAAAAATGCAACACGGTAGCCTGAGGCAAAACCTTCTCCTCCATTTCACCGATCGCTTTTCCCACCCGGTTTCTTCCGGTCAATCGATAGTTGTGTTGACTGACGGCAAACTCGAGATCCGCTATCACGTCCGCGTAGGACTTTTGGCTTTGGCGCGTATAACGCTTTGCCTCGGCATCAAGGGATTGAACATCAAGCTGGTCCTTTGGCGACTGGGCCTGGCAAGCCGGCAGTATAATACACTGAAACAGAACAAAGACCGCAACCGCGAGTCTACTCACCTGGCTTGATGTTCTGGTATAGATAAAATTCCTTCTGCTCCGTATCCCTTATATAGGCGACCAGCTCTCCGGATTCATCGGGGTCGAAGGAAAACCGAAAGCTCGGGTTTTCGCTGATCGAAAACGAGGTTTCCGCTTTTAACAAAAGCTCCTCGTTAAAGCGAACTTCTACATCTTTAACATAGTTCTGCGGAATATACATAGTCGTCAGCTGATCTCTCTGCATACCTGTATTGTTTGGATGAGAAATCATCAATTGGACGGCTCTCGATTGATCCAACGGCTGCTCATCCTCCAAGAACTTGAATCGCATTTTGCCTAAATTGGATTTTGCCAACTCCTGATCCGTTCCGGGCGGTGCTGAGCATCCTGCACCGCGGGATTTTACCCATTTTTTATCCATAAATAATCGACCGTCGTTCAATTCCGCAATTGCTCTTATATAGGTATAGCCGTTGACACGAACCCGCGTCGAAATGCTTTCCAAACGACGTACGGGCGACAGGGTAAATTCCGCCGCCATCGGCATGGGATTGATGTCGACGGTCAGGTAGATTTTCTTAATTTTCTGTCCGGTGTCAGGATTCGGGTAAGTGTCGACCGTGACGGGAACCAGGGCATCGTTCTCGGCCCGCGAAGGTGCGTTTATGGTGATTAAAGTTTGATCTTCACCTTCTATGATCGGTTTTTCACCGAAGAAACGGTAAGCAAGACTCTGCCATAAAATATCACCCTCCTCCTGGGTAAATGCGCCGCCCCACGCCGAATAGTCGACTTTATTGTCAGTTTTTTTCTCCGCAGAAACGCCGGGGAAAACTACGAAAAAATTGCAGACTATCAATAGGGGGAAAACGGCAATCCCCCAGCGGCAAGTCTGTTGAAAACACCTCCTGTAAGATAACAGGGTGCTATGGAATCTCCCCGCAATGGTCATTTATTCTCTGATACCCTTACGGTACAGGAATTGAGCGCATCGCGCTTCATGACGTCGAAAGACCTGAGATATTTCCGCGCATCGGGAATATCGCGAAACGCACCACCCTTTTCTCCAGGCGTTTTAATCAGTACCCGCAATGTCTCGACTTCAACATACTGATCGTAGCTGAGCTTGCCGGACAACCTGTCCAGGGCACATGAGCAGGCATAGAGATTCTGGATGGTTTGCCCGCCCTGCTCTTTCATGCATAACAACACATATTCCACACGCGCCTGGGTGGGAAAATCATTCGCTACGGCGGATAAAGGAAGTAAACTGAAAAAAAACCCGGCTATGGCTTTGTTCATCGCATCTCGCCCTGGATGTTCAACGCTTGCTTGTCACTCATAGATTCAGTTATATCATTTTTGGGCTGAAAATCTTATCCCGCTTATCTCTATCTGTGTATAAGACATGCGCAAAGGGAACTTTTCCCAGGCAGTGGCCGGTAAACTGATCTATGCCCATGTTTGAACAAAAATCCTCTATAAATGTTCAACAAAAAAAACGAGATGCAAAAGATCGCCGCCAAGGCTCGCCGAAAACTGCTCGGCCGCCGGTTGATGCTGTTGCAAGGTGTTTCTTTTCCGTTTCTCGCCAAAGCGGCACATCACAGCGAACCTGATCCACAAGCATTCAAACCCAAGTGGATGAAAACCCCCGGAAGACCATTTTCGAATTATGGCCAACCCTCGGATCATGAGAAAACGCTTCGTTGGATTGCCGCTACACCGGGCACTGCGGGGAACGGCGTATCCTGGACACCTTTGCATCAACTGGAAGGCGCTATTACTCCAAACGGCTTGCATTTCGAAAGACACCACAACGGCGTCCCGCAAATCGATCCACAGCAGCACCGGGTTCTTATTCACGGTATGGTGAAAAAACCTTTGATATTTTCCGTGGATAATTTGCGGCTTTATCCACTTAAGAGCATAAGCTGCTTTATCGAATGCGGCGGTAACAGCAACGCTGGATGGCGGGAAAATCCGATTCAGACACCGGCCGGCTATTTTCACGGCATGCTATCCTGCAGTGAATGGACTGGGGTACCGGTCCGCCACCTTCTTTCCGAAAGCGGGGTTTTACCGCAGGCGCAATGGGTCATTGCCGAAGGAGCCGATGCTTTTTCGATGAAAGTCAGCATACCGCTGGAAAAGATCCTTGATGACGCTCTGTTGGCCCTTTACCAAAACGGTGAAAGTATCCGGCCCGAACAGGGATACCCTGTCCGGCTGCTTTTACCCGGATGGGAAGGTGTAACCAATGTGAAATGGCTGCACAGACTGCGATTATCGGATCGGCCGGTCATGTCACGCAATGAAACCGCCAAGTATACGGAGTTGCAGACTGATGGCACAGCGCGGCAATTTACCTTTGCCATGCAAGCGAAATCGTTGATTACCCACCCCTCTTATGGCATGCATCTGAAATCGCCGGGTCTGTATCAAATCAGCGGTTTAGCCTGGAGCGGAAACGGCAGAATTCGACAGGTTGACGTATCGACAAACGGTGGCCGTACATGGATAGTGGCCAATCTGGATCAACCTGTGCTGTCAAAATCATTGACCCGTTTCAGAATGCCATGGCGATGGGACGGCTCTGAAACCATTCTGCAAAGCCGGGCGACGGACGATACCGGGTACGTACAACCTTTCCGCGATGATCTTATCGCGCAACGCGGCACGCAGGGATATTTCCACTATAATGCCGTCGTAAAGTGGAAAGTGTTCAAAGAGGGAAACATCGAACACACCTACGGGGATGATTAATACAATTAAATACATCCTGATGCTGTTCGCCGTGCTTTTTTCACTATCCGCAAGCGCGCAAGACACACCGCATCTGGGCATCATTCCATCGCAAAGCTTGCTTGATGCAATCAGTTCCACGGACATATTCCCGGACGGCAGTAATTTGCCGGACGGCAGTGGTACAGCGATACAAGGCAGACAACTCTATATCGATCTTTGTCAAAGATGCCACGGACCCGAAGGCTCAGGGGCCGTTGCCGAGGCTCTTGCCGGCGGAGAAGGAACTTTAACCGACCGCTATCCGGATAAAACCATAGGGCTTTACTGGCCTTACGCGTCAAGCCTGTTCGATCTGATCGCTCGCGCAATGCCCATGGACCGCCCGGCAAGCCTCAGCAATAACGAGGTGTATTCTCTTACAGCCTATTTGCTGGCAATCAACCATATCATTGATGAAGCCCTTGTTCTGGACAGGCACAGTCTCAGTGCCGTGCAGATGCCCAACCGGGACGGGTTTAATTCCGTCTTTCCTGAATCCGACTAACGAGCGGTAGCGACGAACCGCAACACGGTCCTGCAACCATTGTTACTTATCGGGCGGTTTGGAATAAAAACAATACACCACCGAGTCACTGGAGCTGGCCAGGTCTTCGGTCAACTGTGCATACAAAAATTCTCCTTTACTCAACGCCTTATCAGCGGTCTCGGAGGCATACACAGCCAGAAAAGAATTATAAGCCTGATCACAGCGAACATACTTCAGCGAAGCCACCCAGGGCTTGCCTACAGCGGTTTGCTCGCTGAATGAAGATGAAAATACTGCATGATTGAAACCTCCCTGCCTTTGCTGCGGCGATGCGGTCGCGCTGGCTCCGATCAGGTGATGGACACTGACCTTTCGAATGGTCCAGTTGCGCTCCCCCAGACGGATAGTACCGCCAATCGGATGAGTGCGGCTAGGCGCTGCGAGTTCAAATTTACCGACGGTATCGATCTTCGCTGTGAGTAGATTATCGGCCCATGATAGCAATGGAATAATGAGTCCAAAAAATACAAGGATACATTTTTGATACATAAGTTGTGTTTCTATCATCATTTAGTTTTCGGCATAATGTACGAAATTCCAGGTGTAACTGCAGCATTCCACTCGACAGGCTGCAAGGCAAGCACTTTGATGTTAGTATCTTTTAGATAATTCATAGGCACGGAGAGCAAGAAAACAAAATAATCACTCAGGGGCCGTTCTCACGAACCGCCTAGGTATGCCACCTGTTTGGAGGAGCTGTTATGAATAATCCGATATCGAACAACGGGGGATGCCATTCCAGGCTCGACCACATTCTGGATTCTATAAACAACAAACAGCGTTTACCCCGCTCCAAGAGCCAGTTGCACGTTGTACGCTCTTGGGAACGCTGTATCAAGGATTATAAACTCAACCCCGACGACCAGGCGGAAAATGTCATCCTGGGGCAATCGGAGCTGGAAGAACGTTGTTCTGACAATTGGTCGTTTCTGTCCATAGCACAGTTCGAAATCGAAAACCTGTATGAACAGGTTGCCGGTTCCGGTTCCGCGATTATGGTCGTGGATAAAGGCGGCTATGTCCTCAAATACCTGGGCGACCGCGAGTTTTCAGAAGTAACGCAGGCAAACGGACTCAGAGCGGGTGCCAATTGGAGTGAGGCCGTGCAGGGAACCAACGCCATGGGTACCTGCCTTGCCGAACGGGAGCCACTGCTCATTCACCATACCGATCATTTTTTTGCACGCAATACCAGCCTGACCTGTACCGCAGCGCCGATCTTCGACGCTCAGGGCGAACTGCTGGGTGTACTGGACGTGTCCAGCTCATCCAATCTGGCACAACAACATACGGCTGTTTTGGTTAATATGTCGGCTCAAATGATCGAGAACCGGGTATTTCTCGACAGTTTTCGTAATTTTTATATCATCCGGTTCCACAGTCGCCCGGAATTTATCAACACCCTGGGCGAAGGAATTGTGGCATTCGACCCGCAAGGCAATGTGGTTGCCTTAAATCGTTGTGCGCGGCAACAATTCGGTCTGCAAAGTGTGATCGACAACCGCCGCCGCAGTGTGCGGGAATTATTCGAAGCCACAGAACACGAGATGCTGGTGTTCGCGGAAAGACAATCCATGTATCCCTCTGAAATACGATGTGCGCAAAACGGCAGGCGGTTTTATGCGTTGGGCAAGCCGCCCGCCACCTTGAATCAGGCACGGATTTTCAGTTTTAATCGAAGCGATAAATCAAATAACAACAAACAAAAAGCCTCGGAAGCCGCACTGATCGATCGGCTCGAACTGGGAGACGATTACACACGAGAGTGTATCGAGCGAGCGAAAAAAGTGGTCAATGCCAGCAACCTGCCGATTATTATCAGCGGGGAAACCGGAACCGGCAAAGGCCTGTTGGCAAAAGCACTGCATGGCTACAGTGACCGCGCATCCAAACCCTATATTTCGATTAATTGCGCAGCGATTCCTGAAACCCTGCTGGAAAGCGAATTGTTCGGCTATTCAGGAGGCACGTTTACCGGAGCCAATCGCAGCGGCAATATCGGAAAGGTCAGAGCGGCCGACGGCGGTACGCTTTTTCTGGATGAAATCGGCGATATGCCCTTGCATTTGCAAACCGCATTATTACAAGTGTTGGAAGATCGCGAGGTAATTCCTTTGGGAAGCTCCACACCGATTCCGATCGATATCCGGCTGATCAGCGCCACTCATCAGGATTTACAAACCTTGGTCGAAGAACGTGAGTTTCGCGATGATTTACTCTATCGGCTTCAGGGATTGACGATCCGTCTGCCGGCCCTGCGGGAGAGAAACGACTTTGCTGCGCTTGCATTGAAGTTCCTCAATGACGGAGCCTCGGAAGAAATGACCTTTAGTGAAGAAGCACTGAATATTATTCAGAATTACTCCTGGCCGGGAAATATCCGCCAATTGCGCAATATTATCCATAGCACCCGCATATTCGCCCGCTCATCCGTTATTCACGGCAGCGAGTTGCCCGACGAAATCCTTACGGGCGATGGCCGCGGCGGCGTAAATCAGGCAATGCAAGCCAATCCTGTAAACGAAAAAGAAGAGATTATACAATCTCTGTCACCGTTGGAGGTTGCGGAAAGCAAAGCCATTGCCAATGCATTGAAGCAATATTCCTGGAGCGTGACCAAGGTAGCCAAAAACCTCAATCTCAGCAGAACCACGCTTTATCGCAAAATGAAAAAATACCGGATTAAATCGATGAGGTAATAGAGCACAATGCAAATCAGCGCCAGCGAGGCCAGGCTCTTCGAAGGATCGATCCGTGAGTCAATGGTATCCGACATGGCCTCGTTGAGCAGTTGATCGCGTAAGCCCTGAAGCGACTCCATTTTCTGATAGCCAAGCTTCAGTTCATTCGAAAGATCAATCAGGTGCTTTTGTTTTAACGAAGAAAGATGCTCCCGCCCCTGTTCTATTCGTTGTTGAAGATTGGTTTTGTCCACTCCCACCAGATTTTCTTCCGCCGTTGTAGTACGACCCTGTGTATACACATCGATTTGTAATACTTCGCTGGCTCTCCAAAAACCCATAAATTTTCCATTGTAATCATATTTCGGAATAGCTACGGGTTTTTCACCCCCTATACCGAAAATGATACCCTCCGGAAGCTTCGTTCGGTCACCCTGATACCGGGGACGATATTCCGAATGCAAGGGAGGCGCCTCATGCCCGTCGGTGAGGAAGATCAGATTCAATGCCTCATCCATCTGCTGACTGACCTCTAAAGCCGAATACAATCCCTTACTGACTTCACTGCGTGCTTCCCAGGCCATGCGCCAGTCAATCGCCGCTATTGCATGAAGTATCTCACTGTAATGCTCGCAGATTTCCACCGGCTTAAACAACACAAAACTCCGGTGGCCGGTAAAAACACCCAGTGCCACAGTTGAATCACAAGGAAGCGCGGACAGGGACTCTTGGAGTAAATGTTTCCCGTACTCCAGACGGGAAGTTCTGGCCCCGCTCAGGATGATGTCTTGCACATTCATGCTTTGGGTAATGTCAAAAACGACGAAATAATGGTACACCTGTTTCGTCGAATCCATGCGTATGCCGCTGACGGATAAAAGTAAAAAAAGCAGGCCGGCCGGCAGCAATAAACTTTTTATTCTGCTCATATCTCTATCATTAGGGCAAACGCTCAAAACCACTGGTTTCGACGGGCGCCGTCGGGCTGCGTTCGGGCATGATATCGTCTTCCTGCTGTGGCTGAAGATCACTGTCCGGCAAAAGTTGCAGCGCTCTGGCCAGATTGTAGCGCGAAGGCCAGTGCAAGGGTTCTGATCGGAGGATGGAGCGGTAATTCTCCTTGGCTAGCTCGATCAGCGGCAGCCGGGCATCGGGTTTGTCGCTGGTTTCCAACGCTATGGCCTGCCGGATGTAAATATCCGCCAGATTAAATCGCGCATTTTTAATCCAGTCCGGATTTTCACTTGCCAGTGTTTCAGCGTACAGGCGGCCCGACAGAACCAGGTCATCCTCCAGCAAGGCCTTCCAGGCCATCAGGATATTCCTCTGCTCGGCGTGTAGTCTTGGAAGCTGATTCAGTTTTTGATTGAGGACAGCGGCGTTATAGTCCTGTTCCTTTTTAAACGCGTAGTATTCGCTAAACGTGGCAGCAAGCAGGATAAGCAATAGTATCCAGGCTCCCAATACACTGTTCTTCCGACCCTGGTGGCTCATAATTCACCCCACCGCTTAGCTCGGAACAGGGAGACAATGAACAAAACTGATGTGAGAATCAAGGCCGACAAAAAGCAATAAGGCGAATAATCCTCTTTTGGCAGTTTTTCTTCATAATGCAATGGCGTATTTTGAAGTCTGTCTATATCCTTCACCGCACGCTCCAGATCGTCGGGTTCCTCGGCCATATAAGCTCGATAAGGCGTTTCAGTGCTCTGGAAAAAGCGATGAAGCGCAAGCTCCGGCGAGGGTTTTGCGTTTTCACCGAGAATGATTGATCCTGTGGCCGAACGCATATACATCCAATATACGGTCACGCGATTGACCTTCAGAAGCTCGCGGATGGAGCGTTTGACGATCCCGTCAAGCTGTGCCGCTCCATCGGATACCAGAATGATGATACGCGATCCGCTGTATGGCTTATTGTCAAACAGGCGAATTGCGCTCTCCAGGCCGCCGCCCAGATTCGTTTGTGCAAGACCCCGCCCTATTTCACTGCTTTCGATAGACGCTTGAATAATCCCGTGATTACCGGTGAGACCGACGACCGGTATCGGCAAGGAACTGAAAAACATCATACCGACGAGATCGTGCTCCCGATTGGCAACGAAGTCTTTTAAAACTCTCCGGGCAACGGTAATTTTAGAATCTTCTGTCCACAGTTGGCTGACCGAGCGGATCTTATTCTTGGTGGCGAAAGGCTGATCCATGCTGCGGCTTCGATCCAGCAACAAGACAATATGCGCCCCTTTCGCAATCTTGGGTACCGCGAGTTGTGGCTTGTGCAAACCGGCCAACCCCATCACGATTGCGAGAATCGATAAAGCGCCTATCAGTCGCAGGCACCGTTCGAGCCACAGAGAGAGAAAATCCTGTGCCAACTCTGAAACCGAGGGATAAGGTAAAAAATCCGCATTTCGCGAGAATAGAGGTAAAACAGCGAGAATCGACAGAATCAGCACATAGGGAGACTCGAACGAGAGACTGATCATGCCTGAGTCTCCAAACGGCTGCATTCGCGGCACAGGGGCAACAGGTCCCGCCGGACATCCAGCGAAATTCGAGGCTCCTGGCTTTTATCGAAAAATTCCTTGTTGCTGGCTGCGTAGATCTTTTCAATGGCCTGTCTTTGTGGGCGGAAAACCGGAAATTGCCGAAAAAAATGATCCAGATCCGCACTCATGACATTCGCCCCATAGGTTTGAGCCATGGCCCGATGAAATATTTTCAGCGACTGACGGTAATACTGCTCCGGATTTAGATTCCGATTCAGCTTCCGAAGCGATTTGAATGCCTGTCTGAACGGTCTGTTACCGACATTTTTCCAGTGAATACCGAAAACCGTAAATACAATATAGAGAATGCAAATTGCTATGGAAACGGCAAAGAAGAACAATCTGATTTTGCGTTGCGCCGTATTGATCAAGGGGGGCGGTTCTACCGCCTGCAAGAGTGGTTTTTGTCCAGGCAGACGGGCCTCGGTGGGCAAAATCGGAGACAGAGTATAAGACCAAGGCTCTATCACGAACGGCCAGTTATCCTTTGCCGAGCTCAGATTGAAAATCAGAGACGGTACAACCAGAACAGTCAGTTTTTCCGGATTACCCACCAACAGGTAGTTAAACATCAACTCGTAACGTAACATACCTTCCACCCATTGCATCTGGATCCGGGTTCCATGGTATTCCAGCCATCGGTTTATCCGGCCGTTTTCCGGAAGACTGTCACGATCCAGAATCCATCCTTCATTCATCATCAGGGTCAGTTTGACCGACAGATTATCCCCGATTCTGTAACCGACCGGAGGCGGTAATTCCAGAGAACTTGAAGCGACAGCCTTGTCACTGGCAAAAGCCAAAGGTGAACGCAATAGCAAGATCGTGAACAAGATGAGTAATGCGCGCTGATCACTTTTCACCTTAATATCCAAAGCCATCTGAACTTAATCCTCAAGAAAATACCGAGTCACGACTTGCGCATCGAAGCCGTCGTACACCGCAAGAGGACGAAGCGCGTATTGTGCGAAAAGACCATTCAGCGCCTTTCGACGTTTGTGCTGTAACTCTTGTATTTTCCGCTGCAGCGAAGGTCTAAGCATCAGAAGCCGTCTTTGTCCGCTTTCATTGTCGGATAATTCCAGCAGTACGGTCTTTTTCGAATGAAGCGCCTCTTTACTATCACGCAATACCATCGGAATCACAAAGTGACGGGCAAGTGCCGAAAGCAATTGCCTGATAAATTCCAATGGCAGATGAAAATCCGAGACGAGCAAAATCAGTGACTTTTTCCTGGGCAGAAACGGAACCGCATCCAGCAGACCCCTGGCATGTTTACCTGAAAACGGCGTGCGGCCGAGAAGGTCGGAAATTGCCATCGCCTGCGGTAGCTGGCGGCTTTGTATAATCGTGCAGTCTTCCCTGACTTTCTCATCCGCAGCCAAAAAACTGAAACGGTCGCCGCTACGATAAGCGGAAACGGCTGAAGCGGATAATATTGCGGTCAGAGTGGATTTTTTGTTCGCAACACCCTGAAAATCCATGGATGCCGATATATCGGCCAATACAACCAGATCGACCGAACCGAGTTGCTTGTACTGACGAACCATAATCCGCTGCAGCGGGTCTCGGACGCTGGCTCTGAGGTCAAATCTCCTGGGATCTACGCCCTGTCCGAAAGGGCGAAACGCGCTGAGTTCATACCCTGACCCTTGCTGTGCAGAGCGGTGTATGCCCGGACGTATAGTGCGTAACAGCCACGGTACCCGGTAGTGAAACTCCTCTATACTGTTCGTTGAAAGTCCGATCCGGCTCATGGAGTGACAATATTGTCAAGAATCCCTTGCATGAACTCACCGGCAAACTCCTCCCGACGCATTTCGTAAACGGGGTTGTAAAAAACACGGTGCCCGATGCACTCGGTAAAGAGAGTGCGTATATCTTCGGGCAAAACAAACTCCCGCTCATCCAGCCAGGCTGATACCTTTGCAGCTTTCAATAACAAGCTCATTCCGCGCGGACTGGTTCCGGACTGTATCAGACGGCTCATGTCTATATCCGACAAACTGACCGCATAGAGACCTGGATGACGAGTTGCATTACAAAGATCGAACGCATACTGCAAAACCGGCTTTGAAGCATGTATTTTATTTTGTATCTGCAGGGAGACTTCGTTCAACTGACGGTAGTCCACGATGCCAAAGTCAACTTCCTCGATCAGGCTGTCAACGTCGTGAAAGCGGGTATCCGACATCAAGAGGATTTGCAATTCAGGGTCCGTCGGCGCTTCTATGCCGAATTCCATTAAAAACCTATCGCGTGCGGCAGCGGGGACTTCGTAGGTTTCATCCCGCTCAATCCGGTTACGATCGGCAAATACCTGTAAATGCGGAAAATAAAACTCCCGGTTAAACGCCGTTACCGAGCGCTCCGCCAACACTCTCAGCATCAAGGAATGTACCTGCGGGCGGGCACGATTGATCTCATTGAAAAAAAAGATCGATAAATCTTCGCCATGTTTCAATATGGGGCCGTGATCGACCACGGGTTTTCCATCCTGATTGATATAGGTATGGTAAACCAGATCGCTCGGCAGCAGATCCACCGTGCCTTCAATCCGCTCGATACTGCCCCCGACCGCCCGGCTGATGGCTCTGAGCAGAGTGGTTTTTCCTACTCCGACATTACCCTCCAACAACACATGTCCACGCGAAAAAATGGCAATCAACAGCAGATGAATCGCCCTCTGCTGCCCCACCATGATCTTTTTCACCTGGTGTTGAATACTCAGCGCTTTGGTCCGCCACAAATCGCTCTCGAACATACCGATGATATCCGTCAGTTGTTTCTCTCAAGCCAGTCCCAGTAAGACAAATGTGCGCAGAAAATGCAAGGGCTTTGGAGAAGTGTGCGGATATTTCAGCGCTTACCGATGGGTTGGCCTCGCTCCGCTATCCGCCTGTGTCGGCCAAGTCCCGGTCCGCGCGTGAAATCAGACTGTTACGGAATCGAACAATACGTAGAAAAAACGTTGCTTTTTGAAACAATTTGTCGCAAAACTGTGTCTGCTCGTTCAGATAGGATCAAGATGAAATATTTCAACGCAGTGAATATTTCCCGGGCAACAAAGCGCCGTACCACTGCTATGCTTCAGGAGACCGGTGGTTAAGCGATATTCAACTGACTGTATCGACCGATTGAATTTGGAGAATTGAAGACGGGTTCATATGCAACCGCTAGCCTTATTAACAGTTGCTGCATTGCTTTTATTCGCAAGGACGGATCGGACCATTGCCGGGCAAAGCCGCTATACCGATTTGGATTCTCCGCCAGGCATGTATATCTGGCGAGGCAACCAAAAAACGCATATACACTGTACGGGCAAAGGCGATCCCACAGTGATCCTGGAATCCGGCTTGGGCGGACATTCCCTGGACTGGGTACTGGTGCAACCGCGGATCGCCCGCTTCACCCGCGTATGCAGTTACGATCGCGCAGGGTACGGCTGGAGTCATTTAGGATCTCTGCCACGTTCCGCGCGCCGGATTTCTCAGGAACTGGATCAGCTGCTGATGCTGGCCGGTGAACGCCCGCCCTATCTGCTGACGGGCCACTCCTATGGCGGTCTGATTCAAGAATACTTCGCCCGTGATCACGGAGAAAAGGTTGCCGGCATGGTATTGGTGGATTCGGCCAATATACAACAATTCGAACGCATGGAAAACGGATCGGGTACAACTAGTTTGACCCCCACCAGCACTAATTTTGTGTTATTCAACAGCACATCCATTCCCGAAACTATTCCGCAGAAATATAAAAAGCTGGCCAAAGAATTGGCGCTGCAACGACGCACGATTCTCACTCTGTACAGTGAGCTCAGGCATTTCAGATCCGCCGTCAAAACCCTGCAGAAGTACCAAAGACCTGCAGCTATACCCACTGTAGTGGTAAGCCGCGGATTACCGGACAGACCGTTTGCAGACAAACGAAAATTTTCCAGAGAGTTGGTATGGCAGCAACTGCAGCGGGAAATGTCGGAAGAAAAACATGCACCCTTGTTGATCTCGGAGACGGCCGATCATCACGTACATTTGTCCGATCCGGAATTGGTCGTCCAGGCCGTAAAATCCTTGCTTACCACCATCAGGAAGAGTCCCGAATGAGTCTGGCCGTACGCTTGAATCTGATCCTGACACTGCTTCTACTCATCGTGTTCTATGTCGCGGCCGCTGTTGCCGGAAATAATATTCAACGCGTCATACTCAAACAGGTGAGCGAAACCAGTGACACGACACTGGCCTTGATCAGCAACATCGTTACCAATCAGAGAATCGATGAAAAAACGAAACAGCAATTACTCATTCATCTATCGGCAATGACCAACACCGAATCGCTGCATATCGAGCACTACAGCGAAAGCGGACACACCAAATTTACAGCCAGCGCTGATAATAACGGATCCAGCCGTGAGGCACCCGCCTGGTTCAGTGATTTGATTTCTCTGGAAACACCTCCCTACTTTACTACACTGTTGCCGGAAACTCCGGGCGGTACGATCCAAATCGGTATAGACCCGACGGATAAAATTGACGAAGCCTGGAATAATACGAAACCGTTTCTATGGCTTGCATTATTATTCGTTGTACTGTGTTATTTACTGGTATTTCTCAGTGTTCGGTCCGCGTTAAAACCGGTAATCAGTATTGTCGACAGCCTCGATCGAATCGAAAAAGGTGATTACAACACGCGTATCCCGCACTTTAAGTCTCCGGATCTAATGCATATATCGGATAAGATAAACGGCGTTGCCGAAACCCTCGACAAAGCGAGCAGGCTGGAACACACCATGGCGCAGCGTGCGGTAAAAATGCAGGAGAAGGAACGTCAGTATCTGGCCCGGGAACTTCACGATGAACTGGGCCAATCCATCAGTGCGATTAAAGCCATAGCGGTAAGCATGGATTGCGATTCGAACAATCAAAACAATACAGGCCGTAAGACTATAGAAAATCTATGCGATCACGTATACAGCGTTGTAAATTCCATGATGCGCAGACTGCGCCCGGTTGTTCTGGAGGAACTGGGCCTGGTGCTGGCCCTGCGTCAAATGGTTGATGAGTGGAACGATAAGCAAAGTGAAGTGTTTTGCAAGCTATCGATAAAGGGACAGCTCGATTTTATCAGCGATGATTCAGCGATACATTTGTTCCGCGTCGTGCAGGAAGGGCTGACCAATATCAGTAAACACTCCAATGCAAGCGAAGTGGATATCAGTCTGGATGAGAATTCCCCCGATCGGGCCATGACTCTGCAAATCCGGGACAACGGCACCTCGATTCAACGTGAGAATTCAGAGTCCCGGTTCGGGCTCAGAGGCATTCGCGAAAGAATCCATGCATTGGGCGGATCAGTTATAATAGAATCCCCTCAAACTGGCGGGTTTTCCATTCATTGTAAAATACCTAAGGATTCCGGCGGAGTCACACCTGATTATGAATGAAACAGAAAAAAAAATAACCGTGCTGCTGGTCGATGACCATGCCGTGGTTCGGGCCGGATACGGCCAGGTACTGAGCGGTTCGCCCCAGATTGAGCTTATTGCGGAGGCTGAATCGGGTGAAGAAGGATACGGGCTATACGTCAGGCATCAGCCCGCCGTGGTCATAATGGATATTTCCCTGCCGGGCATAAGCGGGCTTGAGGCGATCCGGCGAATCATGGCGCGCGATTCGGAAGCTCGGATTCTGGTCTTCAGCATGCATGACGATACGGTTTTTGTCGAGCAGGCATTGCAAGCCGGCGCTATCGGTTATATCACCAAAAAAAGTGCCGCCAACACGCTGGTCGACGCAGTGCTTACCGTCGCCAGAGGGGAGCTGTACATCGACAGTTCGCTCGCGCAGACTCTGGCCATGGAAAAAACCCGGGGCCGCAGCAATGCATTCAGTGACTTGTCCACACGGGAATTTGAAATCTTCTGCCTCCTCGCCGAAGGCTTACCCACCAATAGTATAGCCACGCGGCTTTCGATCGCGCCCAAAACCGTTGCTAACTACAGCACGCAGATTAAATACAAGCTTGGAGTGAAAACCAATGCGGAAATAGCACATCTGGCGATTCGGCATGGGTTGATTAAGGCCTAGTGTACTGTAACACCCAAAAGGCGCCTATAGAAAGTCAGTAAAACCGCGAGTGCAAGGCGCAGTCCGCCGATAAGGGCCATGAGTTTACTATTATGGCCCTTGACAAGGGCTGCAACACCGCAATCGCGGTTTTACTGACTTCCCGAAGGGCGAACCGAGACAGGCCATCTGCGGTGTTGCGCCCTCTTGAGGTAGAGTGGCTACCCCGGCGAGGACGCGCCTTGCAGCTGACCTGTCTCGACTCGTCTATAGGTGCCTTTTGGGTGTTACAGTACACTAGAGTATATAACGGACCGAAGTCTCCACCGCGTGCAGCAGCGAAGCACCGAAAGAACGCATTCCCATAAGGATGTAGCTATTTTTGTCTTCCCGCAGAATAATCGTCCCGACATGCTCCATGGATGTGCGGGCTACATGCCCCACCTTAAATACATCCGGGTGTAGATTTATTGGGCATATACGCTCCAGCGCCCGGCGACTCAGACTGCCGGATAAACGGATCATTACCCAGCTATCGGACTGATCGGTGTAATAACCGCAGTCACCCAGTTTGCCGGCCACTTCCTGCACTGCCCGGTCACCGTCATAGTCCAACACGGCCAGTATCTGATCCTGTTGCAATCCGATTAACCGAACCAAAGCATTCCTATTGTCGGCACTGCTGCCCGGAACCGGAATATTCAGCCCCCAGGCTTTTGTAATCGATTTTTGCAATCGACCTTTTCCATCAAGGGGAATAGCGATTGAAACCAAGGCCTTGCCGGTCACTTCACGGATTTCCGCGCTCTTGCCTTGATTGAACGCAATCAAGACAGGCTTTGCTGTGAGTGTAAATTCAGACACGCAGACGTTCCCCTTTTGGATCGAAAAAGTGCGGTGACACGATCTCCACTTCCAGGTGGTTATTTCGCAACTCATCATAAGCCGTGACGATTTCACCGATACGTTCATGGCCACGCTTGATAAAACCCAGCCCGATGGAATGCCCGAGGGTTGGAGACCAGGCAACCGATGACATCCAGCCCTGGTCGTTTTCCGTATTTGGCAGATCACCCGAATTGATAAAATGGGCTCCGGCACTCAGCTCTTTACCGCGATTGACCGGGAAGAAGCCGGCCAGTCTTAAGGAATCATCACGCAGCATCTCAGGCCGTCTTGCCAGAACCTTACCGATGCTGTCGGCCGTTTCCGATTTCTTCCTCAGCATGCCGGCCAAGCCAAGATTTAATGCCGTGGTCTGCCCGGTTAACTCATTCCCTGCAGGATGTCCCTTTTCAATCCGCATCACTCCCAAGGCTTCAGTTCCGTAAGGCACGACGTCGAACGATTTTCCCGCTTCCATCAGTACGCGGATCATGTCATCCCCATATCGTGCCGGAACTGCAATTTCATAGGCCAGTTCCCCGGAGAAGGAGATCCGAAATAAACGCGCTGGTTTGCCGCCACAGACACTGAGCTCGGCGCAAGCCATAAACGGAAAGGCCTCGTTGGAAATATCATGTCCGGCATCAACCACCTTTTCCAGTAACTTACGGGAATTCGGCCCGGCCACCGCATACTGTGCCCATTGTTCGGTAGCCGAAATTAAATGAACATCCAATTCCGGCCAGACACATTGACGGTAGAATTCCATATTGCGATAAACCACAACCGCATTGACCGTGGTAGTCGTCATGACAAAGTGGTTCTCACTCAAACGTGCGGTGGTTCCATCATCATAAACGATGCCATCTTCACGTCGCATCAGACCATAACGCACCATCCCCACCTTTAAACTCCTGAAGTTATTGGAATAGATGCGGTGTAAAAATTCCTGCGCGTCACGGCCCTGAACATCAATCTTACCCAGTGTAGTCACATCGCAGACTCCTACTGAGGCACGGGTCTGCAGGACCTCTCGATCCACCGACTCTCTCCAGTGAGTTTCACCGGGGCGTGGAAACCACTGGGCACGCAGCCACATGCCGGTTTCCACAAATACTGCGCCTTGTTCTTCGGCCCAACGATGGCTAGGCGTGTACCGGATCGGCCGGAAATCCCGGCCTCTGCAACGCCCCGCAAATGCACCAATCGGCACAGCCGTATAGGGCGGGCGGAAAATGGTGGTGCCGGTTTCCGAAATTGACTTACCGGTGCACTCGGCCAGGACCGCAAGTGCGGCAATATTGGCCGTCTTGCCCTGATCGCTCGCCATGCCCAGCGTGGTGTAGCGCTTCAGCAATTCAACCGATTTATAGCCTTCACGGTGAGCCAGCTTAAGGTCCTTAACCGTTACATCGTTCTGAAAGTCCAGCCAGGCGCGTTTTTTACGCTCGGAAACGTGCCAGAACGGTGTCACATCGCTCGGTTCATCCGCGCATCGGGGTACCCGCATTGATCGGGAAGAGGAATAACCCAGCCCGTCCAGAATGCGATGGACAGTGTTTAAAGCGCTTAGAACCGTTGCATGCAGCGTTAAATCACCCGATGCGGCACCGGCCACACTCATACCCACCGGTAAGTTTTCATCCGGGACAAAGGCCGCAATGTTTTCATTCCATCGCGGGCGGCCGCGTTGATGGCAGGTCAGATGTACATTTGGATTCCAGCCACCCGAGACCGCCAAAGCGTCGATCGCAAGATCGCGTCCGTTGGACAATCGAACACTCCGTACCCGGTTTCTTCCGCGGGTATCGATGATTTTCTCCCCCATGAAGACGTCAACACCTGGAATCTGTACAGGCGCTTTACCCGTACGTACATCCACAACCGCGACAATCTGCACACCGCGAGCGGCAAAGTCACTGGCTGTACGCCAGCCATCATCGTTGTTGGTGAAGACCGCCACGCGCTTGCCGGGTGTCACGCCCCAGCGGTTCAGATAGGCGCGCATACTGCCGGCCAGCATGATGCCGGGGCGGTCATTGTTAGAAAATACAATGGGACGCTCAGTGGCGCCGGCACATAAGAGAGCACGTTTGGAATAGATACGCCAAAGAATCTGGCGTGGTTTGCCACAACTGCTGTAAAGGTGATCAGTGTGCTTTTCAATCGCCCCATAGATACCGTGATCATAAGCCCCGATGACAGTGGTGCGAGGCATAAGCCGGACATTGCTCATGCTGCGACATTCAGCAGTGGCCAACCGAGCCCAATCATGCCCGGCCATAGCGTCCACCTCCAATGTTTCGGCATTCAGACGCCCTCCCGGCAGAAAGTCTTCATCGGCTAAAATGACCTGAGCTCCCGCATGTCCTGCGGCCAGCGCTGCGGTCAACCCGGCCGGCCCTGCCCCGATCACCAGCAGATCACAATGCAAAAAACCCTTGTCATAAGTATCCGGGTCATGGGCTTTACTCGCATTGCCCAATCCGGCTGAATGACGAATGATCGGCTCATAGATCTTTTCCCAAAAGGATTTAGGCCACATGAAAGTCTTGTAGTAAAAACCCGCCGATAGAAAAGGAGACATCAGGTCAATAACGGCCATTAAGTCATATTTCAACGGCCCTCGATGGTTTTGACTGATCGCGGTCAAGCCGTCAAACAGCTCTGCCACCGTGGCACGGGTGTTCGGTTCCTGATAAGCACCCTCACGCAGTTGCACCAATGCATTCGGTTCCTCGGATCCAGCACAAATCACACCTCTGGGGCGATGGTATTTAAACGATCGCCCTACCAGCACTTGGTTATTAGCCAACAAGGCAGATGCAAGCGTGTCTCCGGGATGGCCGGTAAACATTCGTTTGTTGAATTGAAAAGATAACGTCTTGCTGGTATCAATCAGGCCGGTATCGATTCGGTTGATTTGTGTCATGATTGCTGTTTTCCTGCCAGTGCCACATCGCGGGCCAACTCAACCTTGGTAATTTCGTGCGTCAGGGTATTGCGTGTTACCACCAGCCAGGAACGATCACCTTGTTCATGAAACCATAGTTCCCGGTGTTCTCCTGCGGGATTAGTACGTAAATAAAGGTATTCGTAGAACTGTTCATCGGCATCTTCAGCCATGCCATCCGGGCGCTGCATCAAGCTTGCATCGCCCAGATAGGTGAATTCAGCGGAATCACGAGGGCCTAACAAGGGATGGTTAATTATCATATGTCGTCTCTCCTCAGTGCAGGTTTGGTTGTGCGCCAGCCCCTTTTTCATCGATCATGGCACCGTCACGGAAACGATCCAGCCTGTAGGCCGTCGCAAGCGGATGAGGTTCGTCCTTTGCAATCAAGTGAGCATAACACCAGCCACTGGCCGGCGTTGCCTTGAAGCCGCCGTAACACCAGCCACCGTTAAAATACAGCCCCTTGACAGGTGTCTTGTCGATAAAAGGTGAACCGTCCATCGACATATCCATGACACCGCCCCAGGAACGCAATAAACGCACCCGGCCAATGGCGGGCATCAACGCCATCCCTCCTTCGCAAACATCTTCCACTGCGGGCAGATTACCACGCTGGGCATAGCTGTTATAACCATCCAGATCTCCCCCAAATACCAAACCGCCTTTGTTAGACTGACTTATATAAAAATGCCCGGCCCCAAAGGTGATCACTCCTGGCAAAAACGGTTTCAGCCCTTCGCTGACAAAGGCCTGTAGCACATGGCTTTCGATTGGCAGGCGCATGCCGGCCATTGCCATAACCCTGCCGGAAGAGCCTGCCACACAAACCGCAACTTTTTTTGCATTAATGGCACCGCGGCTTGTTTCAACACCCTTGCATTCTCCGTTTTCAATGTTGAAGCCGGTTACTTCGCAGTTTTGAATGATATCCACTCCGCGGGCATCGGCGCCACGGGCATAACCCCAGACTACGGCATCATGGCGTACAGTTCCTCCACGGGACTGCATCAATGCACCTTTGATCGGGAAACGGGCATTGCAAAAGTCGAGGAAGGGATACAGTTCGCGTACACCATCCTGGTTCAGCATAACGGCATCAGCTCCAGCCAACAGCATGGCATTGCCTCGACGCGCATAGGCATCACGTTGCAGATCACTGTGGAACAGATTCAGGATACCGCGCTGCGAAACCATCGCGTTGTAATTGAATTCTTGTTCCAGATTTTCCCACAACCGCATAGACAGCTCGTAGAACGGTTGGTTACCAGGCAACAGATAATTGGAACGGATGATGGTCGTATTACGCCCTGCGTTTCCTGAACCCAGCCAGCCCTTTTCCAGAACAGCGATATTGCCAAGACCAAATTCCTTGGCCAGATAGTATGCGGTGGCCAAACCGTGTCCACCGCCGCCGGCAATGATAATGTCATAGGAGTTTTTCGGGTCAGGGTCGCGCCAAGCCGGTTTCCAGCCTTTATTGCCGGTCAGGCCTTCGGTCAGTAATTTCAAGGCTGAATAACGCATGAGCAGAAAACCTCCTTACTTTTTAATCCCGACAGTGTCGAGGACTTACGAAACGCCGGAAAAAACAGCTTTATCGGAAGGTCATCATAGGTTGAAATTGATCATTTGACTCTTCTAAAATAGTCGTTATGCTTTCTGAAATGGACAATAATATTAAAAGAATTCCGTATCGAGTGGGACTGTTACTTATCGAGGGTTTTGCAGCTATGTCCTATTCGGCAACAACCGAGCCGTTGCGAGCTGCCAACCTGTTGGCCGGTCAAACGCTTTATCAGATGAGTTTTATAACCACGGACAAGTTTCGGGTACACAGCTCTGGAGGAATGATGGTTAGCGGTGCAAAAAGTATAAACGACCCCGCTGATTATGAGATGGTTCTGGTTATTGCCGGAGGTGATCCGTTCCTGTTCGATAACAATCGAGTATTCCGCTGGCTGCACCGCCTTGATGCAAAAGGTGTAACGCTTGGCGGCGTCTCGGGCGGACCTGCAATTCTGGCGGCGGCTGGCGTGATGGATGGGCGGCGTTTGACCATCCACTGGGAACACGCAGATGTATTATGTGAAAAATACCCGGGCTTGTTGCTGGAAAAAACCGTTTATGTCATAGACCGGAACAGGATCAGCTGCGCAGGGGGAGTAGCTCCGCTGGACATGATGCATGCCCTGATCACCAGGCAACACGGCTCGAATTTTGCCCGGCAAGTCAGTGACTGGTTTATGCACACGGAAGTTCGTACCGCGACAGCCCCCCAGCGATCAGGTTTGGCGGAACGTTATCAGACCCGCAACCACAACATACTGACCGCCATCGAAATTATGCGGAATCATTTGGCTGATCCGCTTAAACTTGATCGACTGGCTCTGTTGACCGGCACCGGCCCGCGGCAATTAAACAGACTGTTTCAGCATCATATCGGCGAGAGCACTATTGCATTTTATCGTCACCTGAGATTGGAAAAGGCGCTCAATCTTCTGGAAAAAACGTCCCTGACGGTGACCGAAATCGCCATAGCCACCGGATTTGTCAATGCCGCGCATTTCGCAACAACATTCCGGAAAAAATACGGAGTACAGCCTTCCCAGATTAAATCTGACAAACGCTGAATTAACGCCACACAGTAGTATTTGGAATAACAATTGATGAAAGGCCCTAAAATAAACCTTCAATCTCGCCTTCAGCGTTAAGGTAAATATTATCAGCCGAAGGCACTTTTGGCAGCCCGGGCATGGTCATGATTTCACCACAAATCACCACGAGAAATCCCGCGCCCGCGGAAAGACGGATTTCGCGTATAGGCACCATGTGATTACTGGGTGCGCCGAGAAGTCCCGGATCGGTGGAGAAACTGTACTGAGTTTTAGCTACACAGATCGGCAGTTCACCGAAGCCGTTTTTTTGATACCTGTTAAACTGGTTGCGGATTTTCTTGTCGGCGATAATATCATCGGCGCCGTAAAGCGTACGGGCGATATGCCGAGTCTTATCCCACAACGATAGACGATCATCATAAAGCGTTCGGAACTGAGCCTGACCGGAATCAGCAACTTCAGCCACGTGTGTGGCTAATGCTTCCGTACCTTCACTACCGTTTGACCAGTGTGTGCAATCAAACACATCGACATTAAATCCGGCGCAATATTCCTTGATAACCGCTATTTCTGCCTCCGTATCGGCGCTGAAGTGATTAATCGCCACAGTGACCGGTACACCGAATTGTCCCAGGTTGCGGATATGTCTTCCGAGATTTTCGCAGCCTTCTTTTATCGCAGAGACATTTTCTGAATTCAGATTGGCTTTTGCAACGCCACCATGCATTTTTAACGCACGCGTGGTCGCAACTAATACGAGTGCATCAGGAGTCAGTTCCGCTTTTCGGCATTTTATATCGAAGAATTTTTCTGCCCCCAGATCGGCACCAAATCCCGCCTCAGTGACAACATAGTCGGACAGTTTCAATGCAGTTTTGGTTGCAATAACGGAATTACAGCCATGGGCTATATTCGCGAAGGGTCCTCCATGAATAAAGGCAGGGTTATTCTCAAGTGTCTGTACCAGATTTGGCATAAATGCATCTTTTAGTAATGCCGTCATGGCACCGGCTGCGTTTATATCCCTGGCGTATACAGGCTTCTTAGACCGTGTATAACCGATAATAATGTCGCCAAGGCGCTTGGTCAGATCCCCAAGATCCTTGGAAAGACAGAAAATCGCCATGATTTCCGATGCGACTGTTATATCGAACCCTGTCTCTCTTGGCGTCCCGTTTCCGACACCACCTAAACCCACAACTATATCCCGCAGGGCTCTGTCATTCATATCCAGCACTCGCCGCCAGCTTATGCGGCGAGGATCCAAATCCAATTCTGCATTTCGCCAGTGTATTGCATTATCAATCAGCGCGGATAATAAATTATGCGCTGCACCGATCGCATGAAAGTCACCGGTAAAATGGAGATTAATCTCATCCATGGGAACGACTTGAGCATATCCGCCTCCTGCCGCTCCACCCTTCATTCCAAAACATGGCCCCAGACTGGGCTCCCGCAGGCAGATCGACGTGCGCTTACCAATCCGGTTCAGCCCGTCTCCGAGACCAACGGTTGTGGTAGTCTTCCCTTCACCCGCCGGTGTCGGTGATACTGCTGTAACCAGAATCAGTTTTCCATCTTCCCGTCCTTGAACACTTTGAATAAAATCGTTACTCAGCTTTGCCTTCGTCCGGCCATAGGGAAGCAATGACTGCGGATCTATATCAAGCCTGGCTCCAATCTCGTCGATGGGCAGCATTGTGGCTTCACGGGCGATTTCAATATCTGATTTTACGGCAGCCATAGATTACTCCAGCGTGAGATTAGCTTTTAAGCTGCTCGAACAACGCATGCCCTGCCTCTGCGCACAGGCTTAATTGTGAGATGGCGTTTTTCAGGCCCAACAGGCATGATTCCATAAATGTTGACAGGCTCTGTTACTTGAATTTTTCATAAGCATGTCGCAGATCCACCATGGGATGGTTTTTCGACATTTGGAACTTGACCAACAGCTCTCGGGCAATCATGTCCCGGTCCTGTTGATTGTCCGGTAATTCAATATCAGCCGGTACAGTGACCCAACCGTTAATATTACGATCGAATACCGCGGGAGTGCCTTCTTCATAACCCATATGCACATCCTCTAACCAGTTGAGATCGCTCCATCCCATGACTTCCATATACTTTCTGAGGAAGTCTGTACAGCGATCCATATCCGGCACCAGATTGACATCGTATCTGTAACCTATATGTTGACCTATAGTTTTCTCACGCTCAGTGTCGAGCCCGTCAGTTTCCAGAAAATGATTGATATCTGTTTCAGCCATGGGCCTCTCCTCAAAAACGGTTCATATCGGGCCGACCGACAGTATACTGCGTACCCGCCAAGGGTACCTGTGCCAACGCAGAAGCCTCCATCGTCAAAGCTGCGAGGTCTTCCGGTTCCAGCGAATGTACATTGGTCTTACCGCAAGCCCGGGCCATCATTTGTGCCTCGATAGCAAGACAGTGCAGAAAATTATAGACTCGCTCCGCCGCTTCGTCCGGGTTAAGCCGTTTTCGCAACTCTGGATCCTGAGTGGCAACGCCGACCGGGCAGCGCCCCGTATGGCAGTGATAACAATATCCGGCTTTAACACCCATTTCCGTTTCGTAGTCGGCTTCGGGTATGTCCTTGTTGCAATTCAGTGCCATCATTACAGAATGGCCGATAGCAACAGCATCGGCACCCAGCGCCAGCGCTTTTGCGACGTCACCGCCATTGCGAATACCGCCTGCATAAACCAGCGAGATTTCGCCGGATTTACCCACGTCATCAAGCGCCTGACGTGCCTGTCGTATTGCCGCTATTCCGGGTACGCCGGTTTCCTCGGTGGCAAGATGAGGACCTGCGCCCGTGCCTCCTTCCATCCCATCCATATAAATGGAATCGGGATCGGTTTTCGCCGCCATGCGCACGTCATCATAGACACGCGCAGCCCCGAGTTTCAGTTGAATCGGAATCTGCCAGTCAGTCGCCTCCCTGATCTCCTGAATCTTCAAAGCAAGATCATCAGGTCCCAACCAGTCCGGATGTCTCGCCGGCGATCTCTGGTCTATACCCGCAGGTAAGGAACGCATTTCCGCCACCTGATCTGTGACTTTTTGCCCCATCAGATGTCCGCCAAGACCAACTTTACAGCCCTGTCCTATAAAAAATTCACAGCCATCGGCGAGGCGCAGATGATTTGGATTAAATCCATATCTGGACTGAATGCACTGGTAAAACCATTTTTCCGAATATCGTCGCTCATCCGGGATCATACCGCCTTCTCCCGAACAGGTGGCGGTGCCAGCCATGGTTGCGCCTCTTGCCAAGGCAGTTTTTGCCTCATAACTCAAGGCACCAAAACTCATCCCTGTAACGTATATGGGTATATCGAGTTCAAGCGGCCGTTTGGCACGTGGTCCTATCACGGTTTTCGTCAGACACTTTTCCCTATACCCCTCGATGACAAACCGCGTAAGCGTACCCGGCATGAAAGTCAGATCGTCCCAGGTGGGAATCTTTTTGAACAGGGAAAAGCCGCGCATTCGATAACGCCCCAGTTCAGATTTTACATGGATATCGTCTATAACCTCAGGTGGGAAAATGAAGCTTTTACCGAGATTATACGGATCGCGTTTATTATCGGACATTACAGTTCTCCCGGTCTAAAGCACCAGTTTTTTCTCGGTAGGTTCCAAATTATCGTAATTCCACAATTGCTTGCCCGATGTGAATTTGCGGACTGCATCAACACCATTCGGCGCCTCCATACCGTACAGGTCCAGCTTTGCATTAAGCCATTTTTTGTCCAGTTCAGTCAATTCCGCTTCTACGCAATCAACCCCTAGACTTGCAATATTTCCAGCGACGTAAATAGTACCGTCATACATGGAATCGCCCAGATTGTCCCCGGCATTCCCGAGAACAATCATTCGTCCTCTCTGCATCATGAAACCGGTAAATGCGCCGACACTTTCGCCGACGATTATGGTGCCTCCCTTTTGATCTATACCTACTCTGGCTCCTGCCTGGCCTTTGCAGACCAGATCACCGCCACGAATGGCCGCACCAAATAAAGAGCCGGCATTCTTTTCGATAACTACGGTACCGGCCATCATATTTTCCGCGCACGACCAACCCACACGTCCACTTACGCGAATGTTCGGGCCGTCAATCAATCCAACACCAAAATAACCGAGACTTCCGTCAAAATTCAGATTTAATCGATTCAGTATGCCAACCCCAAGCGAATGCTGGGCACGTGGATTTTTTACCGTGATAGTCCCGCACCCTTGTTTCATCAACTCTCGTATCCGTAGATTTACAGCTTTGCTGTCAAGATCAGCTGCATCGAATTCGGCCTTTTGTTCAAGATCGACTTCATAGGCCCAGGGGTAGGTGTAGTTTTCCTCTTCAGTGGCCGAGAAAAAACGTTGTTGCGTTCGACCTGTCAGTTGTTCGGAGTGCAGGCCCATTTCATGTGATTTGTTCTCTTCGTTTACGCCTGCCATACCCGAACCTCCCCGTTGTATGGATCCCATGTGTCGATTTCACGCGGAAAAATACTGCGTATCGCAACTTCCTCAGAAGCTAAACCTACGAATTCGTCGCTTTCGTATAACACCATGGGTTTAGCGGCCATAACATCTTTGGCCATTCCCAGTTGATCACTGGTCGCCACCAGATAGGTAAAGACTCCATCTAACTCATCGACCGATCGCCGCATGGCTGTTTCAAGTGCGTCCCCCTGATCAATTCGATCGGCAATATAAACGGCAATTAATTCGGAGTCGCAATTGGACATAAATCTGTGACCACGGCGTTCCAGGTCCCGGCGATAGGACCAGTAGTTGGTCAGCTGACCGTTATGCACGACTGACACATCGCTGAAGGGATATGCCCAGTACGGATGCGCCGATCTGATGTCAACATCCGACTCAGTTGCCATACGCGTATGCCCGATTGCATGTGTGCCACTGAAATCACCCAGTCCATATTGTTCAGAAACCGTATTGGCATCACCCAAATCCTTGATCAGTTCGAGCGCGTTTCCCAATGATAGAATTTCTACGCCTTCAATGTCCTCGATGTAATCGATTAAGCGTTGTATATCGCCACCGAACTTAAAATCATATCGATAGGCATAGTCTGTCGCTGCCCTTTCGTCCTTTATTTCCACGCCCATTTCCCGCATGCGTGAATCTACTGCCTCCTTACGCTCAACGACCTGTCTGTGAATTTGAAATCCCTTTTCCATATCTTCCTGTTCAGCTACCTTAAAGCGAAGAATCTGAACATCGTCATCAGGATTTCCGTAAAGTGCAAACCCCGTAGAATCCGGGCCTCTATGCCTGAGCGCCTGAAGCATAGAAGTGAGTTCTTTTCCGATGTTACTGCTCTTACCTCTCCAGATAAGTCCAGCAATACCACACATAAGCAAATACCCTTGTTAAGTAAATTTGAAATGATCTCAATATTTTTGCATTCGAAGCCGCCATCTCTTCACACATTGTCATGGAAGACAATCGAGATAGGTGTCCAGATCCCACTCGGTGACGGTGTGGTTGAATTTTTCCCACTCATCACGCTTGTAGTGCATATACACCTTGTACATCTCATCCGGAAGCGCCTCTTTAATAACTTCATCTTTATCCAACTCGTCCAGTGCGTCTCCCAGTGACATCGGCAGCTTTTTAACTTCTTTACCCGCATCGATCGCTTCATAAATATTCCGCTCTTCAGGTTCTCCGGGGTCGAGGTTATCCGTAATGCCATGATCAAAGGCTTTCAGCAAGGCTGCCCCCATTAGATACGGATTGACCATCGAATCGACCGATCTGTATTCAAACCGGCCCGGGGCGGAAATTCGCAGTGCACAGGTACGATTCTGATAGCCCCAGTCAGCGAATACAGGTGCCCAGAATCCTGTATCCCAGAGCCGGCGGTAGGAGTTGACTGTAGACGACCCAATTGAGGTTAAGGCACCCAAATGCGCTATTACACCTCCAATACACTGCAGGCCGACAGGTCCGGGCTTACGCTCATCGATCGACGGATCCGGCATAAACAGATTGTCCCCGCCGACCATATATGAAAAAACACCTTCCGTACCCGGCAGTGGATCATTATGAAGTTCATTCACTTCGTCACTACCGCCACGCCAAAGAGATATGTTGTGGTGACACCCGGAAGCCGATACGCCCATAAACGGTTTAGACATAAAGCAGGCGATTAAATTGTTTTCACGGGCTACCTGAGCACAGATTTGCCGGTATGTTGTCAAGCGATCACTGTTACGCAATACATCGTCGAATTGAGTATTCAACTCCAGTTGACCCGGCGCGTCCTCATGATCTCCCTGAATAGCATCCAATCCCATAGCCTGAGCGTATTCTATGACTTTCATGAACGTCGGACGTAATTCTTCGAACTGATCAATGTGATAGCAATTGGGTTTGGTTACGCCACCATCGGGCTTCCCGTCCTCCCCCCGCTTTAGCCACATCATTTCCGGCTCTGTTCCCGCTCTCATGTGCAGGCCGCCGTGTTTTTCCTTGAACTCGTTGTGAATGATTCTCAGATTGCCACGGCAGTCCGAAGTCAAATGACCGCCAGGGTTGTCTTTTTCCTCGCGATTGCGGAAACAGGTACAGAATACGCGGGCCACCCTTTTGTCCCAGGGTAGCTGAACAAAAGTCTCCGGATCCGGAATACCCACAAGTTCCGAAGCCTCCGGGCCATAACCGATGTAGCTTCCATGACGGTCTATAAAAAGATTCGCCGTTGAACCGTAAACCAGCTGAAAACCCCTTTCTGCAATGCGTTCCCAATGATCTGCGGGAACGCCTTTTCCAACTATTCGTCCAGTCACCGATACAAATTGGTAGTAAATGTAAGTAATTCCAAGTTCATTTATTTTCTCACGCACCTGTTTTACAAGATCTGCGCGACCAGGTGCTTCAACATGAGCCTGTAAGTCTGTCATTGATTTTCCTCCTACCAGTCTATTGCTGTATTATTCAAGCCCATCTCAAGTAAATTTTCGCAAAGATTCCATGCGGCATTTCAACTCCACGGAAACGGGCTGTTAGAAATCGGATGCAGTTTTCCTTCAGCGTACCGGGAGAATCGGAACGGCTGTAGTAAGCTACTGCTGTCACCACAAATATCTTCCGCCACCAGCTTTCCGACTCCAAGCATTTTGTAACCGTGGTTAGAGTCGGCAACCATGTAACAATTTTCCCGAAACACATCGAATACCGGAAAGCTATCAGGCGTGAACGCCCCTATGCCACCTGATGGTTCATTCTTGTAATACTCAAATTGTCCTTCAAATCGCTTCTGGCAATGCGCCAAAGCTGAAACCCACATATGCGCAAAATCCTCACCCACGATAAAATCCGGAGAATCTATTCCGTAAGGATCAACGGCAACTTCGTCAGGATCAGTTTCAACTTTGAACGGTGCCGCGCCCCCTTGTATACCTCCGAAATGAAAATCCGGCTTGTAATATATTCCCCACATTTCTTCTGTAATCAGAGAATCGTCATAGACCGAATATAAAGGAGCGTTGCTGTCAACATGAATGACAGGTGGAAACTCTCCATCATTGGTTCGCTGCATTTGTGGGTCTACTCCAAGAGTTCCTTCCTGCAAAGACCAGTACACCCACATCGGAATGTTTTCGTGAAGAGTTCCTCCAGCGTCTTTAATATCAATTGTCCCGGGCAGTTCCATCATATCCCATATTATTTTTGCCCAGGGCCCGGCACCAATGACCACGTAATCGCAACCGATGTCTCCCTTGTTGGTCTCGACGCCGGCAATGGCGGACGTTGAGGATTCGCTTTTAAACCCCGTGACTTCACACCCTGTCAGAATACGCACCCCCTCATTCTCGGCTTTTGTCGCCAGCCCGTACATCGCCCTGGTGTTATTGGAGTAACCGCCACGCTTCTCGTGCAGCACCGATGTGATCCCTTGCGCCTGCCAGTCGTGGAATAGGTTTTTCATATAGCCAAAGGATTCTTTCTCGCCTTCTATGAGCACGGATTCGTATCCGATTTCCTTTTGCTGTTGCGCTATACTTGCAATATCCTTGTGCATTGATTCCGGACTGATCTGCATATACCCCACGGGATGGTAGCTGTAAGCTTGCGGATCCGACTCCCACAAATCGACACTGTGAGCCATAAGTTCGCGCATCGCCGGCTGGAAATAATTATTGCGAATAACACCGCAGGCAATTCCTGACGCACCTGCAGCAATAGCGGTTTTGTCTATCACCAGAATATCTTTGCCGCTGCCCTTTCCTCGGGCTTTCAGCTGTAAGGCAAGATGATAAGCGGTGCTAAGGCCATGAATGCCGGCTCCGATGATTAGATAGGTAGAGTGCTCCGGAATCGCCATCATGTACCCCTTTAAAATTCACAGATCAATGAGCTGTATCCCGGCAGCCACATCGATCATATCTACACACCATGTTATTTCCATATATAAACCAATACAAGACTTAATTTTAAATATATTTAATATATGGTTCTTTATTGGTTCAATAGAAAGAAACTTTCTAACCGTCACAACGCTTCCACAAGTGATAACACCATCATCTCGTTTTTTATCGAGTGCAAGCTCTTTGGTTAATAGGAAAATTAAATCCGAAATTTTTTAACACTTGGACTCAAACTTGATTTATGTTCATAACCAATGTAGGTTCTGGATAGACGAATAGACCATTTGAGTACCATAGCCATGCCTACCCAATTCGCTCAAAACCAAATAAAGGCGCTCGATAAAAAACATCATGCTGATGAGAGCATCGGTCGAGCCTCAACCCAGAGTGTGGTAAATAAAATCCGGGAGTCCATATTCGACGGCACCTATAGCTATGAAGATCGATTACCCGCTGAGCGGCAGCTGGCCAAACTATTCAATGCCTCGCGTGGCACCATTCGATCCGCCTTACAACAGCTTGAAAAGCAACACCTTGTTGTCCGTAAATCCGGAGCCGGTACATTCGTCTGCGCTGCGTCCAGTTCTAATCAGCAGGAAATTACAAAAATAACAAGTCCGCTTGAAGTAATTGAGGCTCGCATCGCAATTGAACCTCATCTAATGCGCCTGGTCGTTGCCAATGCCAATCGAAATGATATTGAAAAACTCGCTGTTGCACTGCAACAGGTCGAGCAGGCGGGGAATGACCCCGAATCCTTTACCCTAGCTGATAACCGTTTTCATATCGCACTTGCTGAATGTGCGCAAAATAAACTAATGGCATGGATATACCGCCAAATCAGCAAGGTGCGAGAGCATTCTCAATGGCGCTCAATGAAAGATAAAGTACTGACGCCTGAACGTATTGCGCGCTATAACAAACAACATCGCGCGCTGTTTGAAGCCATTTCAGCTCGTCACGCAGATGAAGCCAGTAAAATAATGCTTGCCCATCTCAGCGGTGCAAGAAACGATTTAATGGGGCACTGAATAATGAGATCACGTTTTTTAAAATGGCAATGTCAAATTCGCCAATTCGCTGTCCGGCGCCGAAACGGTATGCCAACTCTGGGTATGCGACCAATGGTTCATCTCTCCGATTCAAACTCCTATTTCGGTCCTGTTACCGTACTGATTCGGCATAAGAAATGTCAATCCATTACCGCTCAGTTTAAATTCATCTCGGTAAAATATCAGGATCCAAGAGAGCGCATGCAATCAGCTCTTAAATTGCTTTCCGAGATTTACTACCAGTTTCCCGAGAAATTCAGCGATCACTTGACCGCCGTTTTTCCACTGAACAGCGATTACTCCAGCACTATTCTTTCTTCTTCGCTCGTGACACTTTCATTCAGGGAAGGCGGTGAAAAGTACAAATTTCCCTGTAAAACGAATTTGCTCGACAGCAATGATCCTGCATACCAGAACAGCTATTGGCATAATTTTCTGTTTAATCCGTCCTTACCGGGGAAAGTCGATATCATCGACTTCGCCCCCGACTGGGATCTGGCTGCGCGGGGAAATAATGAAAATCCGTTACCACAAGCCATCTCGACATGAGAACATTATGGGCGCGTCGGGCGGGCAACATAGGATCCAGGCGCGCAAAGCAGAGTCTGCGCTCAAGATCTTTGAGAGGGCTTCTCGTCCAACAGCACTCAGGCTATTTCCCATCTTGAATGAAACTGCGGCAACTTATCATCTATCCCGTAGTAGTCTGCAATCTGTGAACACCAAATGTGACCGATGGTTTTCACACCCTCTGGATTGTCGAGCGCGCCCGCAGCAATTGCAATAGTTTTCCGGTCCTGGGGATGCCAGAATAGAGAAGATCCGCAATCTTGACAGAATCCACGCCGGACATTTGCCGTTTCATCCAGCGGTGATTCATACCAACGCAGTGCATCAGCTTTATCTATTGTCAACTGTTGCAATTCAACACTTGTATAAGCGCCGATATGCCCATGAAACTTGCGACATTTGGAACAGTGGCAATTTACAATATCACGCAATTTCCCACGAATACTGAAAACAACTTTTCCACATAAACAACTCCCTTCGGTGATATCATCTGCATTAGAATCCGCCATAAAAAACTCCCACCACTACTACGCCAACAAAATATTTTTCGAAGGAACATCAGATTCCAAGATAAGTTTGGCGAACAGTATCATCGTTCTGCAATTTAGCGGCTTCGCCCTCGATAGCGATATCGCCGGTTTCGAGCACATAACCGTAGTCTGCCAAAGACAGTGCCAGACGTGCATTCTGCTCGACCAATATGATGGTTTTATCGTGTTCGTGGATTTCTCTGATAATTCCCGTAATTTCCTGACACATGATGGGCGATAATCCTAATGAGGGTTCATCCATGAGAATCAGGTCCGGATTAGACATAAGACCCCTGCCTATCGCCAGCATTTGCTGCTCTCCTCCACTCATTGTTCCTGCCGCCTGATCCGCCCGTTCTTCAAGCCTGGGGAAATGCGAAAAAACGAGAGCCAGATTGTCCGCAATCTCTTTCTTGTCACTCCTCAGATAAGCCCCCATCTCCAGATTTTCCGTAACCGTCATTTGCGGGAACACTCTACGGCCTTCAGGGACATGAGCAATACCTATGCCCGTGATGCGCTCGGGCGGCAGATGAGTGATTGATTTACCTTTGTAGAGAACATCGCCCGATGAAGGCCGCACCAAACCGGAAATCAATCTCAATGTGGTGCTTTTACCGGCTCCGTTGGCGCCGATCAAAGTAACAATAGTCCCTTCGGGTACGCGGATTGATATGTCGCGTGTCGCCACGACTTTACCATAGTGAACCGCTGTATTTTGAAGCTCAAGTAACAAGATCATCGACTCCAAGGTAGGCCTCTATCACCTTTTTATTGTTAATCACTTCCTCGGGAGTCCCCTCTGCAAGCTTTTCACCGAAATTCAATACCGAGATCTTGTCACATAGACTCATGACTGTCTTCATATCATGTTCTACCAGCAAGATCGTGACACCCCAATCGTCGCGGATTTTTCGGATCAACTCTACCATTGCCGCTTTTTCGCCTGAATTCATTCCTGCAACAGGCTCATCGAGCATCAACAATTCAGGCTCGGTTGCCAAAGCCATAGCGACGCCCAGCACGCGTTGATGGCCATGCGACAGGTTGGCGGCCAGATTGTCGCTTTCATCCTGAAGTCCCAGAAATTCTATAATTTCTTCAGCGCGTTTAATATTATTTGCCTCGCCTTTGTTTTTGCGGCCGAAAATTGCATTAAACAAAGATGAGTCCGCGTTCAGATGCCTTGCTATCACTACGTTTTCCAGTACGGAAAAGTCAGGAAACAATGCGGGGCGTTGAAATGTTCTTACCACACCCAGCTTGGCAATTTCACTGCAGGGAAGATTGGAAATAACCCGATCTTTGAACTCAACTGAACCATATGAGGGTTGATAAAAGCCGCTGACAAGATTAAAAAATGTCGTTTTTCCCGCCCCATTGGGGCCTATAACCCCTCGAATTTCACCTTGTTCTACGTCGAGATCTATTGAGCTGTTGGCGATTAGACCGCCAAAATTTTTAGTCAGATTTTTAACACAGAAAAATGCCATCCCAACTACCCCTTCTGCAGCAATCTGTTTTTATTAAAAAATGACTTCAGGCGTATAAACAGTGTCTCCAGACCTCCAGGTAAAAACACAAGAAAAAGGATCAGTATCAAACCGAACAATGCCGGACGCCACTCTTGCAATGGACGGGTCAATTCAAACACCAGTGACATAGAAACAACGCCAATCAGTGGCCCCCAGAACGTCTTGACACCGCCGACGACGACCCAGATAATCAGATAAACCATTTCCACCATCTCGAAATTATGAGGATCAATGGAACCAACCTGATAGGCCAGCAGGGAACCGGCAATACCGGCAAAAGCTCCCGCGACACAAAATATCAGAATGCGTGAGCGGACAACATTGATTCCGATACTTTCACATAACTCGCTATCAGAATATATAGACTTCCAGACATTTCCAAGACGTGAGCGATCAATACGATAGAGAAAGATCAACGCAATAACTGTAAATATCAATGTAAAAAAATAAAAATTACGGGAGTCCCAAAAATCGACGAAGTACCAATCTCCAAATTGACCTATTTCAAGTTTAGGAATACCGTTAACGCCGCGTGCACCGCCAAAGGGGTAGTGAAACTTAAGCCAGACATGACGAATGAACTCCCCTAGGGCAAAAGATGCAATAAAAAAGGCAAATCCTATGGTTCTTGAAAGAGGAACTGCAAGCACAAAGCTGACGGCGACTGTAATTACCGCTGCCAGCGGCATGGCCGCGTAAAACGGAATACCGAAGTTTTTAGCCAGTATCGCTGTGGAATAGGCGCCTACCCCCATCAGGATATAGTGGCACAGGGTCCAGTCTCCGGTTGTTGTCATAAGTCGATAACTTTGCGCCAAAATGACATTTATAAGGAATATGGTTAACAGTTCCAGTCGGTACGCCGATACCAACTGAGGTGCCAGACACAAGATGAATATGACAAGTACGGAAAATAACCATACCGAGTATGAAGGCTCAGACTTTGACATTACCCAAAAGTCCCGTTGGTTTTACGATCAGCACTATCGCCATAAAAAGAACACCTACCATGGTGGCTGTCACCGAGTCCGACAAAGTGGACACAAAAGTGTGGATGAATCCAAGGATAAATGCTGCCAGTACCGCCCCTCCTATGCTTGCCATTCCGCCAACGATTACCACGATAAATGCCGTGACTGCGTAAACGTGTCCCATATAAGGCGTAACGGGTATTATGGGAGCCATCAACGCGCCTCCAACACCCGCGAATCCGCCTGATAACAACATTGCAAGCGCAGTCATGCGATTGATGCTGATACCTTGCAATACAGCGGCTTCCGGATCCTGGGCACAGGCTCGCAAGGCTTTACCGGCTTTGAACTTTTTCAAAAACACCCACAGTCCGGCAACCATGAACACCGTAGCCGGAATTATAACCAATCTTTGCCAGCTTAATGATGCGCCAAATATTTCAGTGCTGCCTTTATAGGGAACAACGACGGAGCGCATCAGGCCCACACCCCATTGTTGGCCAACCAGCACTTGCATAATAAAGCCAGCACCGGCGGTAGCCATAAAACCTGCCAAAACATTCCCCCTCGTAGGCCGAAAGATAAGTCTCTCAAACAACAAGCCGATAGAGGCAACCACGGGAAAGGCCGCAACCACTGCCAAAGGGAATGGCAGTCCCAACAGGGAATACATTAGATAGACAACGTAGGCGCCGGCCATAAACAATTCCCCATGGGAAAAGTTGGCCATCTGCATTACACCGAATGCTAAGGTCAAACCAACCGCCACCATGGCATAGATTGAGCCCAGCACTATAGCATTGGCAAACGACTGGATGAACGTTTCAAATCCCATAGCACTTAGAATCCTCAGTAACCCTGTCAGTTCCTGCCGCTTGAGAAAAAATGAAGGCCACCGATTAAACTTTGGAATATTTTCATTTTTGTTTTGGCACAATCAGTGGATTGTGCTTTGTGTACGCTAAGTGATTGTGTTTATTTCGAATTCGTAAGTACCGGGATATAGAATGCAATCCCGGTACGGTGGCAAAATACAAAGAAAAGTCAGTTATCGCCGCATATCAGCGTTGATCGTACATCAGACCCTTCGACCGAACATGCTCAATGATGCCGTCTTTTCGGGGCTCAAACCACTCACTGAAATTCAATATTGCCTGGACTCGCTTAATTCCATTCTTGTGCTCATTGACTGGCACAGGCGTGGCGATCATGTTATCGATTCCCCACATCTGTGCACCGGTAAATGCGCCCGGGCCAAGCAATGTATCGAGTGATTCCGCCTTCCTTAGCGCCTCGACGACTTTTTCAGCCTCAAACGAACAAGCCAGTTGTACTCCCTGTGCCCAGACTTTAAGCATGATAACGTGGTCCCAGTCAATACCTGTTATACCACGGTGCACGTCTTCCGGCGCACCTGGGCCGTATCGTTTTATCCAATCATTATAAAACTTGTGCTGAACCGAATCTTCTCCCCAATAGGGGTCATCGAACAACGGAAAGCTATCGACCGCACCCTCCATATAAGAGGCTGGGACTTTCGTTAATATGGATTCAGAATCCAGGTAGTTCGCTGATATCTCGCCTTTGTATCCTTGCACATACAACTGCTCGATAATGCTCACGACAAAATCCGGATAGGACAGGTTCAGACTGACTACGTCCGGCTTGGTTGCCAGTACGGCAGTGACAATTGGGGCAAAATCAACGGTATCGAGAGAGTAATGTTCGTCGTATACGACGTCCCAGCCGTCAGCAAGTGCCGAACCCACCTCCCAGGCTTGAGAGGTCAGCCCTATGGTGTCATCCTGGGAAAGTACAGCCCACCGTTTTAATTCCGGATTTCGTTTTTTATGGTAAGCCGGACGCATCATGTCGATTCGGGGAGTGACATCCCCTCCCGCTATAAGATAAGGACGATCCGGTTTGATATCAGTGGAGATCAAGCTTGCATAAACGACTTTTTTCTGAGTAAGAAATGGATGTGTTGCATCAGCCGGGTTGCCGCCGATTGCGCTGATAAACTTAACGTCATGCTCGAGGACCAGTTGTTTGGCTCCTTGAAGGGCCTTGGAGCCAGTTGCCTCATCATCGAATTTTACCATATTGAGTTTGTAGCGCGTTCCGCAGACATCCAGACCTCCATCTGCGTTCACCTCGTCGATGAACATCTGATTTCCCGTAACTCCCGGCAATCCCCAGCCTGCATCCGGACCTGACAGTGCGGCGAGAAAACCGATGTTGACAGTTTCTGTGGCGGCGGACGCCGTACCTGAGATCAGTACTGTCGCTAGAATTGCCGCTAAGGACTTTGCGTATTTATTCATGGTCATAAATTCCCCCTGGCTCAATTTGATTCTTGTCATTGATCGACTCCCTTGCGGAATCTCCCGGGTCAAAGCTCATCCGAGGTGGTTCCAGAACATTTATGAACTTGTTTAATATAAAATTGGTCTATTTTTGGTCACAAGCCGTTAGATCTCGATCAATGAAGTGTATCTATTTATACACTAATCATTAAGAAATATCTCGTAGTTTTAATGAAAAATATTCCAGCAGAGAGAGAAATATACACTGATTAGTGTACCAATATTGGACCATACCAAGTAATTGAAGTATCGATGAATTCGTCCTGGGTTTTTTGCTGCGCCACACAAGTCACATCACGACTGTCTGCAATAAATACCCCGGATATAATCGTCCAGCCCTGGAGTCCTATACTTGTCAGCTCGCCAAAGTATCGGGAAATGATTTTCATCCGGCTCGTTATCCGAAAGGCGCCGATAGCGGCCATAAACAGGACCGATTCCCTGATGAAATTGTGTGGGAACCAATGTAACGTCACTGCGCATGGCATGTAAGGCTAAAGAACGTCGATGATGCTCTGCCCGGTTTGGACCAGATCCGTGCCACAAATATCCATGATGAAAAGCACCTCCCCCCGCGGGAACTTCGACATAGGTAATCTCGGGGTTTACTCCTTTTTGCTTTGCGGCTGTTTCCATTGGAGATAAATAGTTGTCGGGAGCGTGAAATTCTCCGGTGGGTGTCGACAATTGCCACCGGTGTGATCCCTTGATATATTCGAGAGTTCCTCCCTCTGCAGTTGTATTATCCAAAGCAATCCAGCAAGTACAAAGATCGGATGGAGAAAACCAGGATAAGTAGGCACTGTCCTGATGAAAACCCAGTGATTTCGCACCGGGCGGTTTCCACAAAACATTATCAATCATTATTCGGGTACCCTCCCAACCGGTCAATTTGCAGATGGTTCGACCAAGTTTTGCCGACAATACGACCTTGGCGATTGTCCGGTTTGCCTTCCAGCCATTGCAGATCTGTCGAGTTAGCGAAGGGTCATTCTCCCCTTTCTGCCAATTCACCTCATCCGGTCTAACTCCAGTTTCGAAGCATCCACTGAATAGATCGCTAAATGCTTGATTGACGGGTTGAATCAAGGATTCGTCAATTAAATTGTCGACTATCAGAAATCCGTTGCTTTCGCAACTTGATCTATATTCTTCAGATATATCAATCATCTCTGAATTCTCCATAAGCATGAAATAGGAATCGCCATCAAAGCGAACCTTCTAATCTGTCTTTATGTCGATAAAAGATATTGACTATGGGAAGAAACCAGGGTTTTCCAAAATATACTGGAATGCGTGGAAAGGGAGTCATTGCGAATGGGGTTTTTCCCTCCGGGTTTCCCAGTACAGCGTGGGCTATTTTATAGCCGAGATAGGGTGCCATGGCAATTCCGGAGCCGTTGTATGCAGTAGCAAAATATTCACCGGACTTCAGTCTCCCGATATGCGGTATTCCATCTTGGCTTATTGCCACTTTCCCAGACCAGGAATGGGTCACCTTTACACCGTCTAACACTGGAAACAGCTGTAACATTAACGCATGTAAGATCTTTGCACTTTGCTTCGGTCTCAATGCCTGTACCGCCGCACGACCACCGAACAATAACCTTTTACCATCAGGAGATATCCTGTAATAGCAGTGACGACTGCGTGATTCTACGATCATTCGACCGCCGGGGATCAGTGACTGCGGCACACCTTCATCAAGCGACTCGGTGGCGACTATAAAACTGTGTACAGGTACGACTCGCCTGCAAAGTTCCGGCATGGATGTATCCCTGTAGCCATTTGTTGCCAGAATTACGTCATCGCTGAAAAAACTTCGCATTGCCGTACTAACCTTGAAACGCTTCCCATCCTTTTCGATTCTTATAACGGGATTGTCGGGTAAAAGGGTGACCCCAAGGGAGATCGTCAGGTTTAACAATTCACGATGAAACCTGGCGGGATGTAAAGAACCGTGTTGATGATAGATGCAGCCACCTTGATAGGAATCGGTATTGACTTGAAGATGTTGCTCAGAATGCGGCACAACCTCAGCATCAAGACT
Source organism: Granulosicoccaceae bacterium (assembly GCA_965222695.1). Taxonomy (GTDB): domain Bacteria; phylum Pseudomonadota; class Gammaproteobacteria; order Granulosicoccales; family Granulosicoccaceae; genus UBA7957. The sequence continues at coordinate 1,417,162 of OZ244967.1, forward strand.
TATGTATTTCCGCATGGCTTCCAAATCTTTCGCCATCGACTCAAAATGTGTTTTGTTCCACGCCGCTCGAAACCGGCCGCAACGCCTGAAATCACAATTAAGTTTTTCCTCTTGAATAAAATTACCGGTGAATGATAGCGCCTCGCTCCCTTCCCGAAGCAGATCTATCGCCAATGATTTCCCGAACCTTTTTCGCAGAGAATCAAATCCGACCTTATGACCGCTGCCGATCATTCCTCCGTTTCGCGTACTCGCGCCACTGCCGGGCCGGTTCGCGTCAATTACCAGGACTGACCTTCCTTCTCTCACCAGCGTGATTGCCGCAGTCAATCCAGTATAGCCGGCGCCGACGATAATCACGTCATTTTCATTTGATATTCTAAGAATAGGTATATCTTGAGGTGGTGCGTCTTCCCACCACCATGGACTGGATTTAAGCTGTATATCATCAGAGCTACCAGCCATGCACTCTTCAACCTGGTAAAAGCGGGCTCCTCAGCTCTGCTGGGGAGGCAGTAACAGTCTCTAACATCAAAGTTGAAGTGCCTTGTTATGCGGCGGATTTATGCTCAATATCCCACCCTGGAAATACAAGCACTGCGGGGAGGCAATTTAACGCCCTGCCAATACCTTTACCCTTTCAACGCCCAATTGGATGTCACCTTCAACCTTGTAAATCACCCTGTATTGAATATTTAGCCTGTCGGTGCCATCACTGTCAACACCCGGTGAGTATTGCCGATTCATCGCATTCGCGTAGCGATCGGGTTAAAGTTATGTCAACACCATCGATTTGTCCGCACTTCTCCGACGCTGCTGTGCTGTTCCTCATAGGCGTTCTGATGCGCAGATGCACTTACAACGATTACAAAATCGGATGGGTAAAGCTACAGCGCTATCCGCTCTGGCCTACACGAGTTAATCGCGCAATGCAGATAAAACCCATCGTCTAACTGGATCGTAGAATGGCACGAAGGGTGTTCATGTTCGTTAACTGTTTCAGAGAAAACATCGGAAGGTTCGTATGTGCTGTGTGCGTGTGGCATGAATATCAGTTTTGCGACAATGAGTAAACAGAATAAAAGATATTTGACCTAACGGTGATTATTTTTAACGTAAAACTAATTTTATTCACTGACACAGTGTCGACTGTTTTCATGCCGGCCTATCCTGTCTTCGGGATAAAAACCGACACGCCATCTTTCTTAACGGTATCATAACACAGATTAAATACAAGTCTGGTGGTTTCCAGCACCCGGCCCCTTCACCGAATGACTAAAGAATTGTGGTAACTCGGCGTTTACAACACAAGGCTAAACCCCCACTTGCATTGACGGTCCCAGCCAATACACCATATATGTCGTGACTTGACCATACAGACACTGCCGGATAGGCCCAATCGTTTTAATTTTCAGTAGGCGCCCAATCCGCCCGTTTCCCGGGTCAGGGTTATCGGTCGTGCCGTACTGTCCGCATTTTTTAAGCTTTGTTTAAGCTGTCATCTGTAACATCGTTCTCAATTCAATAACGCAGGAATTGGAAATGTCTCTACCGAATCGAAACCCGTCGACTGTCAAGGCCTGGGACCCCCTGATCCGGGTATTTCACTGGAGTCTCGTTTTTTTCTTTTTACTGGCCTTTACCACTGAGGATGACTGGATGAATGTGCACGTGTGGGCTGGATACGCCGTTTTGATGCTAATCGGATTTCGCCTACTGTGGGGATTGATCGGCACGCATAACGCGCGTTTTCTGACCTTTGTCAAACCGCCAAGCGTTGTGATCCGACACCTGCGGGATATGTTGTCGATGCAACCTCGGCATTACCTTGGGCACAATCCGGTGGCAGCTGTCATGATCGTTGCCTTACTTGCGAGCATTAGCCTGATTGCCCTCAGTGGTCTGGTGCTGATTGCGAGTGAAGGACAGGGGCCGCTGGCAGACACGCTGTTCGCAAGGATAAACGGCGAGACGATGGAAGACATACACGAATTCTTCGCCGATCTCACGCTGTTGCTCGTTGTCGTCCATATTGCAGGGGTGGTCGTCAGCAGTTTTCTTGAAGGTGAAAACTTGATTAAGGCAATGATAACCGGGTGTAAAAAGGCACGTGCGCACTGGGTGGACGTCGACCCGGATAGGAGGATAAGACAGTGAATTCAGAAATACTCAGGGCAGCGTTTCTCTTAGCAATGGCGTTTACATCAGCTGCGCTTTTTGCCGCTTCCGACCCAATCGATCAACTGGAAGTCTATCGCCAGATGGGTGTCAAGCAGTCGGATCCGGCACGCGGCAGGCAGCTGTGGTATGCAACGGCCGGGCAACGCAGTTGCACCAGTTGCCACGGCGATCAGCCTGCGAATAGCGGCAAACACATCCAAACCGGCAAGGTGATCGAGCCAATGGCGCGGTCGGTAAATCCAGAGCGGTTCCAAAGCTCGAAGAAAATTGAGAAATGGTTTTTACGCAATTGTAAATGGACCTTTGGCCGCCAATGCAGCACCCAGGAGAAGGCCGATATTTTGACCTGGCTCTCGGGCCAGTAAGTTTAACGGGAGAAATGAAGATGAAAACAAAATCAACCATGATCATTGGATCTGCAATACTGATCTCGATCCTGACAATCAGTTTTTACGGTCTGGGGCAAAGCCTCGCTTCCGGTGGAATCGAAACCGACGATCATGATCTGGATCACCAGGAGTACGACAATAATAGCCGACGTGTTATGCCAACGATAAATCCGGTATATTTGGAAGAATGCGGCAGTTGTCACATGGCCTATCCCGCTATGTTGCTACCGGATCGGAGTTGGCAGAAACTCATGGCAGGGCTTGAGGATCACTTCGGCGAAAATGCCGAGCTCGATGTTGTGACACATCGCAGTATCGAGGATTATTTGATGCGCGAAAGCACCCGTATATCCTATCGAAAATTATTCAGAAATCTGGGTAAAGCGGCGCCGCTACGGATCACCGAACTGCCGTACTTCGTACACGAGCATGACGAAATTCCGGTGCGGTTCATCGCTGGCAATGCGCAGGTGAAATCGCTGAGCCAGTGTAACGCCTGCCATCTCGATGCGCAAAGAGGCCGATTCGATGAAGACGATGTTGTTATTCCTGGCTTTGGTCGCTGGGACGATTAGCTGCCGGGTTTCGGCAGACGAAGAACTTGACCAGGCGGAAATTCGTGAGTTAGTCAACCAGGGCAAAATCATGCCGCTCGAAGCCATCCTCGCGCACTTTCCACCGAATGAATACGGCAGATTACTCGATCTCGAAGTCGAGCGCGAGCATGGTATTGTGGTATACGAATTCGAGTTTCTACACGCCAACGGACACATCGTGGAGATTGAGGTTGATGCGCGGAATGGGACCATACTGGAGCGGGAGATCGAGGATTGAAACTATTACTAGCAGAGGATGATGTTGAGCTGACAGAATATCTGATGCACAATCTGAAGTCCTCGGGATATGTAGTAGAGTGGGCAAACAACGGCATCGACACCGAATTTCTCGCCTTGGAGGAAGATTTCGACGGCATCATTCTCGACCTGGGCCTACCGCAAAAGCCCGGGCTTGAGGTGTTACGCTGCTGGCGTGAACAGGAGCTCAAGACGCCTGTACTGATTTTGACCGCACGGGATACATGGCAGGAGCGCGTCGATGGTCTTCGGGCCGGCGCCGATGACTATCTTGGCAAGCCGTTCGAATTCGAAGAATTACTTGCACGCCTTGAGGCAATTCTGCGCCGCCGGTTCGGCCACGCGGACAACAACCTGCAATACAACGATATCGCACTCAATGTCGATGCCCGCACGGTAAGGATTGCCGACGGGGCAAACACCCAGCTCACCGCTATCGAATTCAGGTTGTTACGCTACCTGATGTTGAACCCGGGCAGGATCCTATCGAAAACCGAACTGAGCGAACATGTCTACGAGGAAGAAAAAATTAAGGATAGCAATGTGATCGAAGTTTACATAAACCGCTTGCGTTCTATTCTCGGCAAGAAACGGATTACAACCTACCGGGGTCAGGGATACTGCTTATCGGCCTGAATTGGGTCCGGCAATAAAACGATATGTACAGTCTAAGAAAAAGGATTGCACGAAACCTCAGCCTCAACCTGCTGGCGGTGATGGTTGGCCTGCTGATCGTGATGTATTTTTTTGTTCAGCAGTTGCTGCACGACTATATCCTGACACATTTACAACATGATGCTGAAAGTCTTGCAAACGTCATTTATAAAGATCCGGACGAAGGCTGGAAAATTGACCCGGAGAGAATGTCGACCATCTACAGCCGGGTCCGATCCGGTCATTATTATTATGTCGCGGCCGACCAGCAGGTGCTTATCTCCCGGTCGTTGTTCGATGCCGAATTCCCTGGGGTCAAAGATAATAATCCGTCCGGCGGCGATTACCAGGCCGACGGTCCGGGCGATGAGCGATGGATGATCTGGCATCAATATGTGACCAAGAATGACCAAATGATCGGGATCTGGATTGCGGAGGATATCGCGCCGTTACAACACCAGTTACTGCAATACTCGGCGGTTATCATCGGAGTAATCGTAATAGTCACGACACTACTGTTTTTCCTTCAACAGCGCACCTTGCACCAAGCTTTCGAGGTATTCGACTGGTTGCGAATGAATCTGACGGCGATACGGCAAATGGAAGGTAAAAAATCGCAGGTGCCGATACCGCTGGAAGTGATGCCGCTGTTGAAGGAAATAGAAAAACTGGCCGATCATTTGAGTCACCGGATCGTGCGTACACGTAATGCAATGGGCAACCTCGCTCATGAACTCAAACGTCCACTGCAGTTGTTGGCGATTCAGTTGGAAACCGGGCGAGACAAGGACATGAAAAAAACACTTGTCGAGATCAGGCAACTTCTCGAGCGCGAACTGCGGCGAGCAAGAATTTCGGGTTCATCAAGTGCCGTTGGTGTATTTTGTATTACAAAGGAAATGGATTATATGCTTGATGTGTTACGCAAAATATACCCGCATATCAAAATCGATACTCAAATTGAAAGGCGAATCGAAACCCTTGAACTTGACCGCCATGACATGCTCGAGCTGATCGGCAATTTACTCGACAATGCGTGCAAGTTTGCCCGATCCCGCATACGATGCAAGGTCGCTTCAGCCGAAAGGGTGCTCGAGCTTGTATTTGAAGACGATGGAAACGGGCTCCGACCCGAACAGCTGCAGCAACTAAACCGGCGTGGTCAGCGGCTGGATGAACGCGTATCAGGGCATGGACTGGGACTGGGTATTTGCCGCGATATTCTTAATTATTACAATGGCGAACTGATATTCGGAAAGTCTGAACTAGGAGGGCTATGCGTGATTATAAAAATTCCTATGCCATAGCAGTGCGTCATTCTACCGGTTCGACCAGGAGAAGCAAAGTTTCAAGCATAATAACCCGTAAAAAGAAATTCAGTAACTTCAAATGCAATAACAGTGTTACATAATAATGCAGGCTATTTTATTTGTTGTCTTGATTAAGGTCAGGGAAAGCTAATAGCCAGACCAACTACACTAAAGTGTCCGCATCGATACTATGAAAAAGCACTGGGGCGGATATTTGCTTATTGTTGATGGTTCAATTCCAGTAGTCGATACCGGACATCCTCGATACTGTCCTAAACCCCCACTTGCATTGGATGTACTCTACGATAGCTCGATGAAAGTAAAGTGCCAATGCTGCCGTTCAAAATTTAAAGCATAACAGACTAATATCATTTCGCACCTACCTGCTTCAACAGGCCAGCGATCCGCGAGTACCCTCTCTGCAGTGCGTGTCCTAGTGGCGTAACACCCTCACTATCAGGCAGATTGACGTCAGCTCCAGATTCAATAAGCAGACGAATGATTTTGAAATAAGTCTCGCTACCATCACCGAGAATAATTGCCTCTAGCAAGGCAGTCCAGCCAAGGTAATTGACATGATCAATGTCGATGCCGGTGGTCAGCAGGTACTCCACAGTTTCAACGTGACCGTGATGAGCAGCGGGAATTAGAGCTGTTCCACCATACCGGTTTACGCTCTCAAGGTCAGCACCAGCCACTACCGTCATTCGTAAAATTTCAAGCCGCCCCTCTGCGCCTGCATATAAATAGGGGCTGTCATTGATATCATCACGGGCATTAACATCCGCACCCGAATCGATGAGTATTCTCGCTATCTCCACGTGATTTCTATAGGTAGCAATCAATAAAGCCGTGCGCCTGCGATTGTCGCGGGCGTCTATATTTACTCTCCGTCCGATGTGTTCCCTTACTTGCTTGAGATCTCCGCGAAATACCGCATCAAGAAAGCCGGCCTGTGTGCCATTGCCATTGGAATTTTCGGCATTCACAACAATACTTAGCAAGAGAGAAAATACAGCCAGGCCAAATGGGAGTACCCAGGGTATCAATCGCATGATCGAGGAGGGCCACCTTTTGTTGCACTTCTACCGTAGATCATGGTTTTGATTCCTACCCAATTTGCCGCTGCCTGACACATGGCACAAGGTGGACTTGAAGAGTACAAAATTGCCCCGCGCAAGTTGCTCGAACCAAACCGCCTGGCAGCATCCCGGATAGCGGACATTTCAGCATGCGCGGTTGGATCCTGGTCAATCACTACCCGGCTCCAGGACTCCCCGATGATTTCACCATAATTTACTACGACTGCACCGTATGCCTGATCGCCCTCTTCAATGGCCAGATGTTTCATCAAAAACGCACGTTCGATATAAGCTTCATCAGTGCTTTCAGACGGTTGTACCAGCGAGTGGATCGACGATCTCGCACGTGCGCTCCCCAATAAACTTGCCAAACCGATACCACTGATTTTAGTTAACAAGTTTCTGCGAGATACTTTTTGCAATTTGCTGGATAGCGATTTTGATAGAGTCACTTTCATTTTAAAATAAATCTTTGGTCATCGAAGAACACTCATCACAATTCAAGCCCCGATCTATACAACTCGACCCACACAACCCTCACTGAATCTTCCCCACTCTACCCGGGGGGATATCCCCTAAGGCCCTGCCCCGCAGGTAGGCATAGACAGCATCAATCGCCTGGTCTTCGCTCAGGCCGGCTTTTTTGACCGGACCCAAGGCCATGATGGCACCGATGGTTGGCGGCATTTTGCCGTTGTTTTTACCGTTTCTCATGATATCGGCGAATTCGGTCCGTTCGATGCTTTTCAGGCTGACGGTCAGATTGGGGTTGGACTGTACATCATGGCAGGTCGCGCAACCGCGGCCGAAAACCCGCTGGTAGATTTTACTGCCTATCCAGGTATGGGTATCGACCTTATTGCCTTGTACGGTATACAGATCGGATTTTTCCGCCATCTGACCGTTTGATTCCTGTTCTGTGTTGCCGGCCTGCTGAAGAGTATCTTCAGCAGGTCCGGCAGTTTCTTCAGAACCGGAAACAGCGACATCGACATTATCGGTTTCCGATGGATTGGCAGGCGATTGCTGCTCAGAAGCATCGCCGGATTCACAGGGTTTGGCGCATCCGGTGCCGCAACAACTGTCATCCGCCTCGATCTTCCGCCAGCCGGAACCACCGCTGTCCTCTTGCGTATCGCTGGCCGCAGCGTCTTTCTGTGCGTCAGCAGTGTCCGCTTCGCAGGCGGCGGCGCATCCGGTTCCGCAGCAGGAAGGATCGCCCTGTATCGCCCGCCATCCGGCACCACCGGATGATTCCGAACCGGTGGTTTGCATAGTGCTTTCCGCAGAGGCACTGTCGTCCGGCACACACTCTTTGGCACAACCGGTTCCGCAGCAGGAATCATCTCCCTGCACAGGTCGCCAACCGGCAGCGCTATCATCATCAGTTTGGGTGGGTGTGCCGGTATCAGCTGTAGTAGAAGTGTCGGCTGCTGCTGATTCCGCGCTGCATTCGGTGGCACAGCCGGTTCCGCAGCATTCTTCGTCCGCCGCAATCGGCCGCCAGCCCGCGCCGGATTCATCTGCAGAATCTTTCGCCATTTCCGGCTCTGCGGCCCCAGTCTCGGTCGCGGATGCATCGGTTTGCTCCGCCACACATTCTTTGGCGCAGCCAGTGCCGCAGCAGGAATCGTCTCCCTGTGCCGGACGCCATCCTGCCGCCTCTTCCGACGCCTGGGTAGAATCCGTGCTCATCGCCAGGACCTGTGCTTCCACCGGTTCTGATGATGCACCGCTTGTATCAGCTTCACATTCGGTGGCACAACCGGTACCGCAGCAGGACTCATCGCCTTGAGCAGGACGCCACCCCGCAGCCTCCTCTTTCGCAGAGTCGGCTGAATTCGCGTCTGTATTCATCACCAGGGCTTGCGCTTCCTGCGGTTGCGACGGAGCACTGCTCATGTCGGCCGCGCATTCTTTGGCGCACCCGGTTCCGCAACAGGAATCATCTCCCTCAGCGGCCCGCCAGCCCGCTGCCTCTTCAGTTTCGTCCGACGCCTGCGGGGTCTGTGGTTCGACGGCCGAACTGTCGGCCTGCTGATCGCTAGTCTCCTCGGTGCTTACTTCTTGATTCTGTTCGGCCTCTGCCATTGGCGAATCCGTGTTTTCTGTGGTGTCGCCAGGCTCTTCTTTCTCGGTCATCATCGCTGAATCAGCCGGACTGTCGGCCGATTCTGCCGATTGTTCATCGGTCAGTTTCGCGGCTGCCTCAACAATAGTCTTTTCGCTTGTCTCAACTGCCTCGGTTTCGGTCTCTGAAGTCGCGGCCGACTGACTTGCCGTCTCTTGTGTCGCCTGCTGGACCAGATTGGCAGCCTCTGTCGTCCGGGATTGCTCTGATTCGGCGCTCGCCGGCTTTTCCTCAGTTTGCGTGGCCTCCGATTGAGTCGATTCATCGGGAGTTGCAGATTGTTGTGCAGTTTCTGTCTGCTGTGCCTGCTCCTCCTCCGAATCTCCACAGGAGATCAACAAAACTGAAACGCAAACTATAAATAATCCGATAAAGCCGGATCTTATTTGTTGTACTAACATCACCCTCTCCTCATTGGCTGCGTTTAAAAAACGCTTGTATAAGATTTATTGTTGTATCCGGGAGTTCCGGTCTGAGGTTCAACGTGTGGAACTCTCCCGGGTCTATCGAATTTGCTGACCTGGCACTCAATCAAGTTGATATTGACGAATAGGGATGCCAGTAGCGAGCAACGTCTCTGTTAGGCGGGTTTGTTTTCAGAAGACGCCGTAAATACGTCCATGTAGTCTTGAAGGCGCCATCCATGGCGCCTGCACTTCTTAGAGCCTGTTCAATATCTCTGCGCCTACTACGAATTCGCTGAGTTTGGCCAGATTTCCTCCTGATTTTCGTTGCGTAGAACCACTATGCGCCTCAAATCAGAATAAAATCTGACTCAAATCAGCATATTCTCGCGACGACGCAGAGATATTGAACAGGCTCTTACAACAATCCCGCCTAACAGAGACCCGGATTTTAATCAAACCGTCAATATAGCCAGTACCGGATCTTAGGTTCTCATAAAAGGACTCGGGTTATCTTCCCGACAGAGTTGCGGCCGGCCCAGTGAAAACGGAAAACCCCCGGCATTGCCGGGGACTGTTACTCTCGGATTGACTCAATACTAAACATAAAAAAGCGCGCGACTGCTCCATTTCAGTGGCATAAAGGCACTCATTTTATAACTAATTTCAACCCAAGCCTTGCCTTAACGGTTATTTATAATACTATTGCGAGTCGGCAAAAATTCTGATCGGGCATTCAACACGCGTCAATAACAGAAAAAATATCAAACCGAAGAACGTCAGACCGACTTTTTTCCAAACGCCCATGTCGGTCCTGGTTTTTCTCAATTGGAACCTGTCCCGCGAAGCTGAATGGACCTCTTAGGGTCTGAACGCGGATGAATCCAGGAGTAAATATTCGTGAAAATAGCAGTACCCAAAGAAATCGCTGCCGGTGAGCGCCGGGCCGCGACCACGCCAGAGGTGATACCCCAGTTGCTCAAGTTGGGATTTGATGTGGCCGTCGAATCCGGGCTGGGAACGGGAGCCAGTTTTTCCGATGAATTATACAAACAGGCCGGTGCCAGTGTGGTTGCGGATACCCATAAACTCTGGTCCGATTCTGATATCGTGATGAAAGTACAGGCCCCCACGGAAGAAGAAATCGGATACCTGAAAGAAGGTCAAACCCTGATCAGTTTTTTCTGGCCGGCGCAAAACGAAGAATTGCTGAACACGCTGGCGGAGAAAAAAGTGACAGTGGTCGCCATGGACAGCGTTCCACGGATATCGCGGGCGCAAAAACTCGATGCTCTGAGCTCCATGGCCAATATCGCCGGATACCGGGCGGTGATCGAGGCGTCGAACCATTTCGGCCGGTTTTTTACCGGGCAGATTACTGCAGCCGGGAAAGTACCTCCGGCAAAAATCATGATTATAGGTGCGGGAGTTGCCGGGCTTGCCGCCATCGGTGCCGCAACCAGCATGGGTGCAATCGTGCGAGCCTTCGATACGAGACCCGAAGTGAAAGAACAAGTGGAAAGCATGGGCGCGGAATTCCTTGAACTGGAATTCGAGGAAGACGAGGCCGGCGGCACTGAGGGCGGCTACGCCAAAGTGATGAGTAAGGAATTTATCGAGGCGGAGATGGCCCTGTTCCGCGAGCAGGCTAAAGAAGTCGATATCATTATTACAACGGCCCTGATCCCGGGCAAGCCCGCACCCAAACTGATTCTGACCGATATGGTTGAATCCATGAAAGACGGCAGCGTGATTGTGGACCTTGCAGCGGAACAGGGTGGAAACTGCGAACTGACGGTTCCGGGTGAGGCCGTGGTAAGGCACGGAGTGACCATCATTGGCTATACGGATCTGACCAGCCGCCTGGCCGCCCAGTCCAGTCAGCTGTACGGCACCAATCTCCGGCATCTGCTGACCGACTTGACACCGGAGAAAAACGGCATCATCGATGTTGATATGGAAGATGATGTGATCCGTGGCGCAACCGTAACCACCGGCGGTGAAGTGACCTGGCCTCCGCCTCCGATCAGTGTATCCGCCGCCCCGCCACCGGCCGCGGCTCCCGCACCTGAGGTCGAAGCGGAAGATCCGGCGAAAGCCGCTAAACGGCGAGCCACCACGACCCTGGCGACCGTGGCCGGTGTTATCGCATTGATCCTGGCCATTGGATCGGTCGCTCCCGCGTCCTTTATGAGCCATTTTATTGTGTTCGTACTGGCGGTATTCGTGGGCTGGCAGGTCATCTGGAATGTCACGCCTGCCCTGCATACGCCGCTGATGAGCGTGACCAACGCCATCTCCGGCATCATTGTCATCGGCGCACTGCTGCAGGTCGGTTCTCCATCGGGGATCGTGGTGGTACTGGCGGCCATATCGATTCTGATAGCCTCGATCAATGTAGCCGGCGGATTTCTTGTAACCCAGCGTATGCTGCAAATGTTTCGTAAAGAGGAGGGTTAAGCCATGGGTAGCGGAGTGGTTACAGCCTCCTATATCGGAGCGAGTATTCTGTTTATTTTGAGCCTGGGCGGATTGAGCCACCAGGAAACCGCGCGGCGCGGCAATGTTTACGGAATCGCGGGTATGGCACTGGCGATTGTGGCGACCATTTTAAGCGACAACGTCAACACCTATGTTGTGCTGATACTGATGATGCTGGTCGGCGGCGCCATCGGCGTACACGTGGCGCGGAAGGTGGAAATGACCCAGATGCCGGAGCTTGTGGCCATACTGCACAGCTTTGTGGGCCTTGCTGCGGTATTGGTCGGTTTTGCCAGCTATCTGGATCCGAACGCGCACTTCGAAGGCGCGGAAAAAGTGATCCACGAAATCGAAGTCTATCTCGGTGTCTTTATCGGTGCGGTGACCTTTACCGGATCGGTGATCGCCTTCGGTAAGCTGCGCGGCAAAATTTCCAGCAAGCCGCTGACCCTGCCGGGCCGGCATCTGATGAACGTCGCGATCGTGTTGGTGTGTCTTGTTCTGGGTAAGTTTTTTCTCGGCGCCGAATCGGCGGCCGGCGGTATGTTTCCCCTGATCGTGATGACACTGCTCGCCTTTGTCTTTGGCGCGCACCTGGTCATGGCCATAGGCGGCGCGGATATGCCGGTGGTGATATCCATGCTCAACAGTTATTCCGGCTGGGCGGCGGCGGCCACCGGTTTTATGCTCTCCAACGATTTGTTGATCGTGGTGGGTGCCTTGGTCGGTTCCAGCGGCGCCATTCTGAGCTATATCATGTGCCGGGCCATGAACCGTAAGTTCCTGAGCGTTATCCTTGGCGGATTCGGCACCGGTGGCGGTGCTGCCGCGGACGATGAAGAAGCAGGCGAATATGTCGCCATACAGGCCGATGAAACCGCTGAACTGCTCAAAGAAGCCAAAGAAGTCGTCATTGTTCCGGGCTACGGCATGGCGGTCGCCCATGCGCAGCATCCGGTATCGGAACTGACCAAACAGCTGCGTGACCGGGGTACCAATGTGCGATTCGCCATACACCCGGTTGCCGGTCGCATGCCCGGGCATATGAATGTACTCTTGGCCGAAGCCAGGGTGCCTTATGACATCGTACTCGAAATGGATGAAATCAACGAAGATTTCCCCGAGACCGATGTGGTCATGGTCATAGGGGCAAACGACATCGTTAACCCCTCGGCATTGGAAAACCCCAACAGCCCGATCGCCGGCATGCCGGTGTTGGAAGTGTGGAAAGCGAAAACGACCATTATTTCCAAGCGCTCCATGGCAACCGGTTACGCGGGCGTAGATAACCCGCTGTTCTATCGGGAAAACAGCCGTATGTTATTCGGTGACGCAAAAGACAGCGTGGACACGATTCTGAAATCGTTTTGACAATACAGCCCGCAAACCCCGGCGCACGTTTCGCGCCGGGGCCCGTAATTCATTCCTCGCTCCATCGCTTTTTCCATTCAGCAAACTGAGAAGGTGAAACTCGATATCGCGCGATATTCCCATCGTGCAGGCTGAGCAGCTCGGTCTCGGTCATCTCGATAAAGCGTTGCCGGTCCTCTTGATTGACGTGGCCGGCAGTGTGCTTTTTTATCGCCGAAACAGCTGCCGTTTTATCCAGCCGGCCGATGATGATGTTATTGACCAGGCTTGCAATCTGATCTCGGAAACGCAACCGCAACGGATCCGGTTCGCCCAGCGATTGGCGTACCGCCGAATAACGGGCGCAGGATCGTTCATAAGCCCAGACGAACACATCCCGTAATAATTCAGTGCGGTTTAGTTCATAGACACCCAACAGGCCGTCTATGTAGACCTGCTCCGGAACATCGACGAAGGACAGGGGGCTCAGGTTTTCCCTGATCAAAGGTATGTTTGCCGCCAGGCGGGAAACCCGTTTATTGACATCGTCGAAAGCCTGTAAATACGGCAGATGGACCATCGCAAAAAAAGCCTGTTCAAACGGATTACCGATGGCGTCCGCCTTTTTCAGGACCTCGTCAAATTGTTTTCGAATCAGCGACCCGCCCTGCAGCGGATAGAATACGCTGCCGCCTATACCCACAGTCTGCTCCCGCAGGCGTCCGCTTGCGGCCGGATCGGGCAACAGGTTCTCGGACAGTAATGCGTGTAAATTGCAAATCGTGTAACGGTTGAAACCGATTTCCGTGGCTGATTCAACCAGTAATTCAATAGCCGATTTATGATTGAGAATCATCTGGGTTTCCAACGCATCCTTGCCCTCCGCAATTTTGCCTGCGGCAATCAGCCTTTCGGTTTCCAGCAAAGAATAAGTATTGCCCTCAAGACGGCTGGAGTTCCAGGTCAAATCGATCAACAGCCGATTGTATATTTGCAATGCATAGGTGCCGGCCGGCGACTCACCGGCCTGAGACTGGCCCATCTCCAAAAGATGCCGTCTTATTTTCTCGGAAAGATAGTAGGATTTATTCGGACGATAGGCTTGAACAAATTCCTGTTGATATCCAACGGGTTTGCGTTCCTGTAACGGTCGATTTACGGCTTGCCTTATTCCCTGTGCCTGTGGAGATACCGGAAGGCTACTGTCGTCGCTTGTCGCCTGGTATTTCGCCTGAAGCATTGCCTGCGCGGGTTCTGCCGCAGGCGCAAGCCGGTAACGTGTTCCACGGCCACCACCCTCTTGCAATAGGCTTTGTTTTTCGACTAACACGGCCAGCCGGCGCTGCAGGGTACGCCGGTGAATCTTTATCGTCAGTGCATTGCTGATGTCATCGATGGAAGCCCCGGAGGGAAACTGAGTGATCACACGGGTGATGGCTTCAAACTCTTCATCGGGAATTTGCTTAGGCATGGGTTTATATGTCGTAAACTTAAGGAATGCGACATATAAACGTATTTTTCTGTCACGATCAAGCTTTCACGACAAATAAAATGTCGTGAAGCTATTTATACGACAGAAAAACCGTTTACTTACCGACCTGCTTAAGATCCCTCACCGCGCCGGTCGAAGCTGAAGAAGCCAGCAGTGCGTAAGCCTGTAACGCTTTGCTGACTAAGCGGTCTCGGTTCTGCGGTTTCCAGGCACCTTCACCCTTGGCCTCCATGACTTTACGCCGTCTGGCCAGCTCCTCATCGCTGAGCGCAACATTAATCGTGCGTTCGGGAATATTGATTTCAATGGTGTCGCCCTCTTCCACCAGACCTATAGCGCCGCCTTCCGCGGCTTCGGGCGAGACATGGCCGATAGATAAACCGGAGGTACCGCCGGAAAAGCGGCCGTCGGTTAACAAAGCGCATTCCTTCCCGAGGCCAACCGACTTCAGATAGCTGGTCGGATAAAGCATTTCCTGCATACCCGGGCCCCCTTTAGGACCTTCATAGCGGATCAGCACCACATCTCCCGCTTCGATATTGCCTTCGAGGATAGCGGTATTAGCATCTTCCTGGCTCTCTACAACCCTGGCACGGCCGGAAAAAACCAGTATGCTTTCATCAACACCGGCGGTTTTCACCACACAACCGTCCTCGGCAATATTACCGTACAGCACCGCCAGTCCGCCGTCCCTGCTGTAGGCGTTTTCGAGATTGCGGATACAACCGTTTTGACGATCCTGATCGAGGTTCGGGTAGTGCTTATTTTGGCTGAAGGCCACTTGCGTGGGTACGCCGCCGGGGCCTGCCCGGTAAAATTCGAGCGTCCGGGCATCGCCCGACTCGATGATATCCCACTGGTTTAAAGCCTCCTGCAGCGTCCGGCTGTAAATCGTGGGGATTTGATTGTTAATCATTTCGGCGCGGTTTAGTTCCGCCAGAATGCCGAGCACGCCACCGGCACGATGAACATCTTCCATATGGTATTGCTGGGTCGAGGGAGCCACCTTGCACAGATGCGGAACTTTCCGGGAAAGCCGGTCGATATCGTTGATATCGAAATCGACCTCGCCCTCCTGGGCGGCCGCCAGCAAATGCAGAATGGTGTTGGTGGATCCACCCATGGCAATGTCCAGAGACATGGCATTCTCAAATGCCTGGCGTGACGCGATGGCACGCGGCAGGACCGTCGGATCGTCAGCTTCGTAATAGCGCTTGGCCAGTTCGACGATTTTTTGCCCGGCTTGTAGAAACAGCGCCTTTCTGTCCGCATGGGTAGCCAGTAGGGAGCCGTTGCCGGGTAACCCCAGCCCCAGGGCTTCGACCAGGCAATTCATGGAGTTGGCGGTAAACATCCCCGAACAGGAACCGCAGGTCGGGCAGGCGGACCGCTCCATGCGCATCACATTGACATCCGATTGCTTGGGATCCGCGGCGGACACCATGGCATCCACCAGGTCCAGATGCACCAGCTTGCCGTCGATATTGGCCTTGCCCGACTCCATGGGTCCGCCTGAAACAAATACGGTAGGAATATTCAGGCGCATTGACGCATTCAGCATGCCCGGCGTGATCTTATCGCAGTTGGATATGCACACCAGCGCGTCTGCGCAATGCGCATTCACCATATACTCCACCGAATCGGCGATAATTTCCCGTGACGGCAGGCTGTACAACATACCGCCATGGCCCATCGCTATACCGTCGTCGACCGCGATCGTATTGAACTCTTTCGCCACCCCGCCGGCTTTTTCGATTTCCCGCGCGACCATCTGGCCAAGATCCTTCAGATGAACATGGCCGGGTACAAATTGGGTGAAGGAATTCGCCACCGCGATAATCGGTTTGCTGAAATCCTCATCTTTCATGCCTGTCGCGCGCCATAATGCGCGGGCTCCTGCCATATTGCGTCCATGGGTGGTGGTTCTCGAGCGGTATTCAGGCATTGGGTAACTCCGGTATCAGTATTTCAAAATCAATCACTCATTCTACACAGTGACTCCTTATTCAGAAAGGCGGCAGGGAGAAGTTTCATGTCGCGCGTGATTGTTTTATGCTGAGGCATACTGTTACCGCCAGCGAACACTGCCCTATGCATCTGCCCAAACTCACCGATATGATGAAATCGCTGATCGCCACACCATCGATCAGCAGCGTTAACCCTGACCTCGATATGAGCAATCAGGCCGTCATTTATCTGCTGGCGGATTGGGCCGAAACGCTGGGATTCGAAGTCTCAATACAAGCGGTGGAAGCCAAACCGGGGCATTTTAATCTGATCGCCCGCATGGGAAAAGGCAGCGGCGGACTGGTCTTATCGGGGCATACGGACACCGTACCCTGCGATGAGGAGCTTTGGAACAGCAGCCCGTTTGAACTCACGCTCAGGGACAACCGTTTCTACGGGCTCGGCAGCACGGATATGAAATCCTTTCTCGCCATGGCGATGCATGCCGTACAAGGGTTGACGCCCAGGGATTTCAAAAAACCGCTGACGCTCTTGGCGACAGCCGATGAAGAAAGCGGCATGCTGGGCGCGCACGCCTTGCAGCAAAGCGGCAGACAATTGGGCGACTTTGCCCTGATCGGGGAACCGACCGGTCTCAAACCCGTGCGTATGCACAAGGGCATTTTTATGGAGAGAATCCGGATCAGGGGCCAGAGCGGCCATTCCAGCGACCCTACTCTCGGCAACAACGCCATGGAAGCCATGCACCGGGTTCTCGGAACCATCCTGCAATTTCGCGCGGAAATTCAAAAAAAGTACCGCAATGATGCCTTCAACGTGCCCTTCCCGACCCTGAACCTTGGCTATATTCACGGTGGAGATAATCCCAATCGAATCTGCGGTGAGTGCGAACTGTCGATCGATTTACGGCCCTTGCCGGGTATGGATTTAAGCGAGACACGCCACGCCCTGCGCGAACGAATACGAACGACCTTGGGCGATAAGGTGTACCGGCTCGAATTCGAAGAATTGTTTGAAGGTATCCCGGCGGTGGAAACCGATGCCGGCTCGGCGATCGTGAAAGCCGCCGAGGAATTATCCGGTCACACCGCCGAAGCAGCCGCCTTCGGCACCGAAGCGCCTTTTCTCAAATCCATGGGTATGGATGTGGTGATAATGGGCCCCGGAGACATCGATTCCGCCCATCAACCCGACGAATTCCTGCCCGCCGGTCAAATTGATCCCACCGTCGAGATGCTCCGGTCATTAATCACCCGCTTCTGCCTAACCTAGGACCCCAGCCGTAGGAGCCTGCCCTGCAGGCGAAATTGTCCCGATCATCCACCATTATCGCGAGGAAGCCTCGCTCCTACGGGTGGAAAGAGGTCCGAAAATGGCCAGAAATAGTTAAGCTTTTCCCTATACTGTCATCTCCCTTCATCGGAACAGCCAGGTAAAACAATGAACGCTTCGATTAATCAACATATGGGAATGACTGAATGGCTGCCGCTTATTTTATTGTCCGTACTTTGGGGCGGTTCCTTTTTCTTTGTTGAGATCGCATTGCGAGAACTGCCGACTTTGACGCTGGTCTTTCTGCGAGTCTCGCTGGCGGCATGTGCCTTATGGTTAGTCGTCTATTTATCGCGGCGCAGGTTTCCGGCCGACAAAAATGCCTGGATCGCATTTTTCGCCATGGGATTGTTGAATAACGTCATTCCTTTTTCGCTGATCGTCTGGGGACAGATCTATATTGCATCCGGCTTAGCTTCCATATTGAATGCAACGACTCCCTTGTTCACTGTCGTCATTGCGGGTTTGTTGTTGACAGACGAACGTATCACCGCCATGAAACTGGTTGGGATCGTATTTGGTATTGCAGGTGTTACCCTGATGGTTGGCCCTTCGGCGCTCGAAGGAGTGAGCAGCCATGTGCTGGCACAACTGGCTGTACTGGGAGCCGCGATTTCCTATGCGTTTGCGGGTGTCTACGGCAGACGCTTCAGCTCCATGGGCGTTGATCCCGTTGTGGCGGCTGCCGGTCAGGTCACTGCTTCTTCGCTGCTTTTGGCGCCCGCGGTGTGGATCCTGGACGACCCTTGGCAACTTGCATTACCCGGGCTCGGAACCTGGCTGGCGGTGATCGGCCTTTCTTTGCTGTCCACCGCCCTGGCCTATATTATCTATTTTAGAATTTTAGCCGCATCCGGCGCAACGAACCTGCTTTTGGTGACGTTTTTAGTTCCCGTCTCGGCAATTCTATTGGGCGTTTTCATTCTGGCGGAGGTGCTGGAAACAACGCACGTCCTCGGCTTGATATTGATTGGTTTTGGGCTTGCAACAATTGATGGCAGACTGTGGAAGCGACGGACATGGATCGCAAGCTAGCCTCGCTCCTACAGGATGGGTTAATCTAGGGTTTATTCCGCCACACGGGCCAGTGACGCATGCCTTTCCAACATTTTCACCCGTGCGTGATCAAATGGTTTCAGCAGCAATTCGATACCCCCAGCGATGTACAGAAGCTGGCATGGCCGTCCATAAAGAAAGGCCAGCATACATTGCTGGCGGCACCGACCGGATCGGGTAAGACGCTGGCGGCCTTTCTCGCGGTCATAGATGATCTGTTGCAGGAAGGAATCCGTTTCGGCCTGCCCAATGAAACCTGGATAGTATACGTATCCCCGCTGAAAGCCCTATCGAACGATATTCAGAAAAACCTGCAGCAGCCTCTGATGGGCATACGCGACGAATTACTGATGCAGGGCCTGCCGGACGTCGAAATTCGGGCATCGGTTCGCACCGGCGATACTCCCGCCAGCGAGCGAGAGCGTATGCGCCGCAAAGCGCCGCATATCCTGGTAACCACACCCGAATCATTGTTTATTTTGCTGACGTCCAAATCCGGTCGCAAAATGCTCCGTACGGTGCGAACCGTCATTCTCGACGAAATACACGCTCTTGCCGGCAACAAACGTGGTGCGCATCTGACACTGTCCCTGGAACGCCTGCAGGATTTATCCCGGTATCCGCTTACCCGGATTGGTATATCGGCAACGCAAAAACCCATAGAGACCATGGCCCGCTATCTGATCGGTGATCGCAAGCAAGATTGCGAAATTATCGATACCGGGCATATTCGTGATCGTGATCTGGCCATTGAGGTGCCTTCCTCCCCGCTTGAGGCCCTGATGAGTAACGAAGTGTGGGAGGAAGTTTATGACCGGCTGGCTGGGCTGTGCACGCAACACAGCACCACGTTGATTTTCGTTAACACGCGTCGATTGGCCGAACGTGCGAGCAAACATCTGGCCGAGCGGCTGGGTGAGGATCAGGTCACATCACACCACGGCAGTCTGGCCAAGGAACATCGGCTGGACGCCGAAAACCGGCTCAAAAGCGGTCAATTGAAAGCCCTGGTCGCGACAGCTTCGCTGGAACTGGGCATAGATATAGGCGATATCGATCTGGTTTGTCAGTTGGGATCTCCCGGATCAATCGCCAATTTTCTACAAAGGGTCGGCCGTTCCGGACATGCATTAAACGAAACACCTAAGGGTCGCTTGTTTCCTCTCACGCGCGATGATCTTGTAGAAGCTGCGGCCATTTTGGATGCCGTGCGCCGGGGAGAACTGGATCAAATCTGTATCCCTCCCGCCCCTCTGGACATACTTGCCCAGCAAATCGTCGCCGAAGTGGCTGGCGAAGAGTGGTCGGAAAACAAGCTTTTTCGTCTGTTTAAAAGGGCATGGCCCTACCGTGATTTATCCGATAAGGATTTTGACGGTGTCGTCCGCATGCTGTCGGAAGGCTATAGCACACGGCGTGGTCGGCGGGGAACCTATATTCATCGCGACCGGGTCAATCAACGACTCAGGGACAGACGCGGTGCCCGCTTGGTCGCTATGACCAACAGTGGCGCGATTCCGGACTTATTCGACTACGAAGTCGTACTCTCTCCGCAGGGTTTTGATATCGGCAGTCTCAACGAAGATTTTGCTTTCGAAAGCCTGCCCGGCGATATCTTCCAGCTCGGCAACACCTCCTACCGGATTCTTAAAATCGAACCTGGAAAAGTCTATGTGGAAGACGCGCACGGAATGCCGCCGAATATTCCATTTTGGTTTGGAGAAGCTCCGGGCAGAAGTGATGCCTTGTCATTCGCTGTCTCCCGTTTACGCAAAGACGTCAGCGAGCAGCTTAACCATGGCGAGCAATGGACCGCGGACTGGCTTATGCGCACTATCCGGCCGGGTTCGGTCAGTGCCGCGCAACAATTGGCGAATTATTTATGGGTCGCTAAAACATCGATAAATGTTCTTCCGACTCAAAAGCAAATTGTGCTGGAACGGTTTTTTGATGAAACCGGGGATATGCATCTGGTCGTGCATTCCAGTTTCGGATCCAGAATCAACCGGGCCTGGGGGCTTGCCTTGCGAAAACGCTTTTGCCGCAAATTCAATTTTGAATTGCAAGCCGCGGCTCTGGAAGACAGTATCATCCTTTCGCTGGGTGCCACCCACAGCTTTGCGCTGGACGAAGTCGCTCATTATTTACACAGCAATACGGTTCGCCATCTATTGATCCAGGCGCTTTTGGATGCGCCCATGTTCGAAACCCATTGGCGCTGGTGCGCAACCATCGCACTTGCTATTCAAAGAAATCGAAACGGGAAAAAAGTGCCGGCGCAGTTTCAACGCAACGATGCCGAAGATCTGGTAGCCCAGATATTTCCCGATCAGATCGCCTGCTTTGAAAATATAGCCGGCGAGCGGGAGGTGCCGGATCATCCGCTGGTCAATCAAACCCTGTATGATTGCCTGCACGAGGTAATGGACATAGATGGACTTGAATCCGTATTGCAAGGCATAGAGTCGGGAAAAATCGACGTCATCAGTCGCGATCTGACCACACCGTCCGTACTGGCACAGGAAATACTCAATGCCCGGCCCTTTGCATTTCTTGATGATGCACCGGCTGAAGAACGTCGGACATTGGCTGTAAAATCGCGCCGTTATGTCGATGATGCTGATGTGCAGGATCTCAGCCAACTGGATCCGGCCGCTATCGGCAAAGTCAGGGAAGAAGCCTGGCCCTTGATTCGCAACGCCGAAGAACTGCACGATGCCTTGCTGCTGCACGGCTTTTTACGTGAGGAAGAAGCATTCCGGGGCGTATCGACAAACCCGGACGGCTCATATACCGATCGGAATGCGGAGCAGTGGATGGCCAGTCTGGCCGCACAATCCCGTGCCACAAGTGTATTAATAAATTCCGATCTCTGTCTCTGGGTCGCGGCGGAACGACTGCAGGAAATAAAGCATATACATCCCGATGCTGAACTGAACCCCTCCATCCCCGATTTGGCAATACCGGATACACATGACTGCCTGCAGGAACTGATCCGCGGCCGCTTACAGGCACTGGGTCCTGTGACTATCGATCAGATTGCAAGAGATCTGGCGATAAGCCGAAATGAAATACAAGCCGCTATGATGGCACTGGAGAAGGAAGGATATGCCATACGGGGGTCGTTTGAATCTGAGCGGGAACAATGGTGTGAACGTGGTTTGTTGGCGCGGATTAACCGCTATAGCCTCAAAGCCATGCGCAAGCGGGTGGAGGCCGTTCCGGTCAAACACTATATGCGGTTTTTATTTGACTGGCATGGAACGGGCGAGAATCAGTCAAGCGGCCTCGATGCGGTAAGCCGGGCATTGTACTTGATCAGCGGATATCCCTTGAACATCAACGCCTTGACCGAGGCCATGCATACACGAATTGTCGATTTTTCATTGGCGGATCTGGACACGCTATGCGCCAGTGGACGCTTTATCTGGTTTCACCCGAAAACTTCGGGCAAAAGCGGCAATCCCGGAAGTCTTTCCAAAACCACCATAGTGTTGGTTCCCCGTGAAGAGCTGGTTTACTGGAAAAGGGCGGGGTTGATCCAGCAGTCGGAAGATTGCGAGTTGTCTTCATCCGCCGAGGCGGTTTTCGATTATCTCGCGCATCACGGAGCCAGCTTTTTCTCCGATATTGTGGAGCATTGCAAGCAATTGCAAACACAGACGGAGGCTGCTCTGTCGGAACTGGTATCCAACGGTTTGGTGCATTCCGATAGTCTGGCCGGACTTCGTGCGCTCGCCACCCCACCCTCAAAAAGACCTTCGTTGTCGAGATTTTCAAAACGATCGCGGTCCGCCATACCTACGGTTGAGGACGCGGGCCGTTGGGGAATAGTCGAGGTTTCCTCGCAATCGCCTGCGGGGCAAGCTCCTACGAAGGTGATTGGTGTAGTCCGTGGGAGCGAGGCCTCCTTGCGATTGCGGCTCGACTACGACACACTTGAATATTTTCTAAGCCTGTACTTCAATCGCTACGGGTTGGTGTTTAAACGATTGATTGAAAGAGAAATCAATATTGTACCCTGGCGCGATCTTTTACCCGTGCTGCAAAAACTGGAAGCCCGTGGCGATATCCGCGGCGGCCGTTTCGTCGACGGGCTCAGCGGTGTCCAGTTTGCCCTGCCGGAAGCCGCGGCAGCGTTGAGAAAAAAACCGGGCGTGAGTGAAAAACAGCCATTGGTCAGTATATCCACAGCTGACCCCTTGAATCTAAGTGGCCTGATACTTCCGGGTAAACGCCTGGCCGCCAGCGCGTCAAACCGAATGATGTTTCGCGACGGAGAATTACTGGCCAGTCAGATCGGAGAGGATATTCACTACGCCGGGGACCCGGACGAACAAACACGATGGGATATTCAGGCCAGGATTAAGCGGACCGTAAAAATCGCCGGAAAGCGATTCCGTTCATCGCCGTAGGAGCGAGGCTTCCTCGCGATTGGATTCTCGTCTGCCGACGGGCTTTCGCTTGCAGGGCAAGCTCCTACGAGGTGCTTGCCGCGTCGGAGGCGATGGTTTCGGTTTTCAAGGAGGTTCCATCAAACATGGTCTTGAATTCATCGACCTCTTTGACTTTGATGCTTTTAAACAAATCCTGGATATGCCCGTAAGCCAGAGGCTGATAATTCAATTCCACAAAGACATTATAGCTATCGGTGGCATCCTCTATGGGAATTTTGTAGATCACATTATCACCTCCATTGTCAAAATTATTGTCATTCGCGGCATTCCCCACTACCTTGATATCATCCGATGCTGTTAGCTTGGAAAATCCCGAGGGTAACAGGCGATTGTCTTTCAGATAGTGGGTGGCCTGCAATAAGGTGTGTGTGACACCGGAGGCTGAGTCGCCCATAATCGCTTCGTAGACTTGAACCTGCTCTTCCGAAGTGATGAGATTATAGTGCTCCTCGTAAGACATGGAGTTGGTATCAGTCGCAATTTCATCGAGACTGCCGTTGCTGTTGACCTTCCCGGATTCAAACACCACTTCGCCGTTTGAATTGGTGACCACCATGTGCAAATAAGCGCGCCGGGAGGGATATCCGCTAGGGAGTTTATGGCCTGTATTATTGGTCACTTTAACATTGACGGTAAGCTCCGAGTTTTCAATACTGCTTGATTGGATGTTGACCGTTGCGGCGGTTTTTAGAAATTCCCGGTTGCGTTCGATGGACTCATCAAAACTCTCGGCTTCAAGTTCTATTCCTAACTCGGTCCGGTATTTTTTCAACATGGATTGCATGACGGTGTTGGCGCCCAAAAATGTGTGCCTGGAAAAATTCTCGCGTGGTTCGCCGCCACCTTCTGTCGCCAGCAGTACACTGCCCTCGGCAAAAGGCATATGACAACCTTGGCAAGTTTTCTCCTTGCTGCCGCCAGTGGCATAGTCGCTGTGTTTCCACTCCGAGAACACCATTTGTTCAGGGAAGAAGGTATCTTCCGATCCGCCGATGGGATTACCGTCTACATCCACAGAGGGCGTGCGCAAATCGTGACAGGCAGCGCAGGATTCGGAGGTGCTGATGTGCTCACTGTAAACCGGGTTAAACTGCGAGACCGCCACCATATAGGCACCGCTCGGGCCTGTATATTGTCCGTAGGCCGGTCTGTCGGAAAGCGATTCATACTCCTTGACGCTGAATTTTCCTGAGACTCCGTCAATCGTACCCATTTTCCCATTGTCTTCCATTTGATGGCATAAAGTACAGCTGACTCCTTCCATCGTTTGATCAAAGTAGGGATTGTCACTGTCAAGCAGGCCGCCTTCTCCATGAATCACAAATTCCACACCGTCTTTTTCCGCTGCATCGTTGGCCATAGGCGCATGACAGCGCGAGCAGGTTGAATCGAGTTCTTCCTTCAACACAGGGTTACGCTCAATCTCCGCGGCCACTTTAGCCAGCCAGTAAGGATCGCGGGTTGAATTTGCCATCATACTGCTCGCCCAATCCGTGCCCAGAGAAACATCGTTGCCGGATTCGTCGGTCAGATTCTGATGGCAGGCATTGCATTGCCCTGAACCTGAATAGTGGTCTCCCTTAAAGCTATTTGAATGAGGTTCCAGATCGGGTAAAATTCCGGTACCGATCTTTCCCGGACCAGGTTTACCCGGGCCGTTGTCATCGCCCCCCCCACTGCCTGCTGAGCAAGCCACTAAAATGATGCTGAATAAGAGTATCAGTATGAGTTTTATTAAACTTCTTTTATTATCCATTTTACTTTTCCGGTACATTTGCCAGTTGCTGAGCATCGAGAGAGTTACGCTTAGTAATCCTGCGGCTCGAAAACATTCACGGTGTTAGAATTAAAATCGGTCACCCATATGGTTCCCGGAAATATCTCGTTATCGCCCTGGGCGATAACATCCAGCGGAACTATACCCGCCTCGGGAAACAGCTTGCTTTTTGACATCAGAACATCACCGTCTTTATTGAGCTCGATTCGCCAGACCGCCTTATCGAAACTCGCCGTGATCAGATCACCTTTCATCGCTCCCGAAAAGTTGCTTGCCGTGTATTCGTCTAAACCATTTGTCGATTTCATAAAAATATCCAGCGCCATATCATTGATACCAGGGGCCTGAAAGTTACATTCAACGGGATTGGCCGACACTTGCGCAATGGGACTCTGCGGATTTGAGCTGTTGAAGGTGTTCGATTTTTTGCCACGCGTCGGATTCGGATGACCTCCATAGTAGCCGCGATGACTGATATAATGCAAGCCATCTCTGTACGTCTGACCGCCGTTATCAACCTTGTTGGTACAGTTGCCGACCGGCTCTCCGCCCCAGTTCGCGTTACCGCCGTTGTCAACAGTGTAGAGACGATTTGATTCGGTTAAGACCAGATCGTAGGCATTGCGAAATCCGGGGGCATAAATCTGAACCGGTCCGTTAGCCTCTAAGATAGCTTGATTCTTGCCGTTATTACCACCGAATGGATCATTATAGTCATTGGCACCCGATCGATCTTCATCATTCAACGTCGGCAGATCATAAGGCGTGTTACCCAGTTTATTCAGATCGATTTCCAGAATCGCCCCGCTCAGGGCCACTTCAGGTAAAAGTGCGAAATTATGCGATGGTGCCCCGGTATTAGTATTTCCACCGTTCGCCAACAGTATTTTCGTTCCGGATTTGTCAAATACCAGCCCATTACCCTGGTGGTTTTCTTCCGATCGGGGCAGTCCTCGCAGCAGGTCTTCTTTCGCCCAACTCGTGCCTTGCTTATATAAGCGTGAAAGAATCCCTGAATTGGTATCGAGGTTTTTGTCAACCCCGGAAGGGCCGGCACCCTGTCTCGGATCACCGGAAACCAGATAAATCTGCGGATCCTGGGCCGTCCCGACCACTATCATACCGGTCAGCAACCGTCCTTTAATCGAGCCATTGACCGATCCGTCATCATCATGATTCACCATTTTATTAACGAGGTCGATGGTTTGAGAATTGGTAACTTTATAGTTGTTAGCACCGGTTCTTTGAATGGTCAACACCTGGATCAAGCCGTTCATCTGACCAAGATAAAGCTTGCCGTCCGGACCGAACTGCAATGTCGTGGGACGTAAGCTACTCAGACCCTTGAGTTCGGACTGTGTAAAAACGGGATCTTCTTCATCTCCGGTGTCCGGGTTTTCAACCTTTCCGCTCAGCCCGACTTTCAGTGTCGGATTGGCCCCATCATGCAGTACCGAGAGTTCGGCGCTCTTGTCTCCATAAGTTGTACTATTCATGGTGACTTTGACGGTTTTGGACTCGCCCGGCGCCAGTATTGCCATTGCATTGAAATTGGTGGAAAAATCACTGGCATTGTCACCGTTGATTTCTATGGAATCTATGGATATCAAAGGTCCGTCTGTATCGCCTTCGTTTGACAAAACCAGATTTTTTACTGAACTATCGCCCATCAAAATGGTTCCGAGATTGACACCGACGGGCGCAGCCTTCAATTCACTGACCGCCTGCTCGCCTCCCTCGCCATTAAGAAAAATGACATGCTCAGCGCTAGCACCATCATGGTCAACATGGATGGCGGCGGACTTTTTACCGACGGTAACGGGAAAAAAAGTGATTTCCAACTGCGTGGAATCACCGGGGCTGAGCACGGTTTGCTCCGGAAACTCAACGAAAAATTCATCGCTGTTGGCACCGCTGAGGGTAATGCCGTTGATCACAATATCGTTCTCTCCGACCTCACCCAGATGAGTGATGATCACCGATTTGCTGCTGTCCTTCCCGACTTCCACCTTTTCCATATTCAGCAAGGGCGGCGACACACCCATATTGGTGACTTCATTGATAACGGCCGTACCGCTGAGCGGAATACTGATTTTCTGACCGGCGAAAACAAGCCCCGCGCTGCTGATCACGAACACTAAGGCAAGAAGTGAGATGGGAAGTCGAAAATTAGATCCAAGCATATTGATATCCAGATCAAAACCTATTGAATAAATGTGTCGGCAGCTGCTTTAGGGAACGTATATCGCTTTAGAGAGCTAGGAAGGTTATCGACCTTAGGCCGCAGTTTCTGAAGTGTGATCTGATAGGACTTTTGTAAATGACTTACATTTATTTTCCGACCGATTCAGTCGGATTCCGGCGGCACTATATTTGCTCTATGGCTTATTCACTAATGACTGATCACGCTGTGTTGTATGGCCAGATTACTGAAGACTGCATTTAACAGATTTATTACGCCGTTTGACACGATTATTGCCTCGGAAAAAAAGCCGGCGAATCCTTTCCATTGTGCGCTTTCGCTGGAAAAATCAGGTAAAACCGGGCATGCCATCGCAGAGTTTGAGAAATGCATCAAACTTGGTATCGCAGCGTTTCCCGCAAATCTGGCGCTAGCCAGACTCTATCTGCAGCAGTCAGATATAGAAAACGCCGAGCGCGCCGTGATTGCCGCGATGAAACTAAAACCCTGCAACCGGGATACCTTCATCTTGCTGGCAAAAATATTCGAATTTCAAAGTGACAATAAATCGGCGGTGCTTGCCTACAAGGGACTGATTCCTGACACCATAGCCGAAAAATACTTTGCGACACAGGAGAAATACCCAAACGAGGTGAACCATGAGCAAAGCCGTGGCGTTAACAGGCAGCACCTGATCCAGCCTCAGACATATGCCTTACGAGCGCCAAAGGCGATACACATGGAACCTCCGAGGGAGTTTCGTGATAAAACCATTTCTTTTGAAGGCGCTTTTATCGATTGCGCGGAGAAGGCGAGTTTTTGGTTCGACGGATATAACCGAGCCTTGTTCGACCAGACCGGTCAAGCCATTAGCGATCAATACCTAGGCAATAAAGACCTTATTGCAACCCTGAAAAACGAGCACAAACCTATCGAAATCCGAGGCAGAGTCGTCGCCCTCTCGGGACGTGGCAATCATAATTATTACCACTGGATAAGCGATATTCTACCCGGCGTGGAACTGGTCAGAAAAGCGGGATTCGATCTGAACTCCATCAGTAAATTTGTCGTCTTAAATGCACACAAACCGTTTCATAAACAGACACTTGCCCACTTTGGCATAGGTGAAGACCGCCTGCATATCGTCGATGAAAGCGGCCCATGGATAACTGCCGATGAGATCCTTGTTCCGCACTTCGCAAATGTGATGGGAAGGAAAATGGGCGCCTGGATTCCGCAATTTCTACAGAGTGAATTTGTGCCTGATCCGTCCGGAACTATCCCGGAGCGGCGCTTGTATATCGCCCGAAGCGCGCAAGGCGCCAGAAGCATAGAAAATGAGCAGGAAATAACCGGGCTGCTCAATACGCGCGGTTTCGAAATCGCGATGATGGAGAAACTCACTATCAATCAACAAGCGAGACTATTGTCCGAGTCCAGTGTCGTCGTAGCGCCACACGGAGCCGGTCTGACCAATATCCTGTATTGCCCGCAAGGTACCAAAATCGTGGAAATTTTTGGCCCCCATATTGCACCTTGCTACTGGGCTATAGCGAATCTGTGTGGCTTCGAATACTACCACCAGCGATGCACCGACAAAGAACCCGATAACACCCCTTTCACCGGCCTGAAAGCAGTGAAAACACGCGACGATAGAAGAAAACGTGGTTTTAAGGTGAATTTGGACGAATTTGAACAACTGCTGGACCTTGCAGACATTAATTAGACTGGATTTAATGCGTATGACAACAATGAACAATCTGATCAGAAAGCGCGTGCTCGTTACCGGTGGCGCCGGTTTTCTGGGATCTCATCTCTGTGAACGACTGCTGGCCGAGGGCAATGATGTGATCTGCCTCGATAACTACTTTACCGGCACCAAACAGAATATAAACCATTTACGCGATGATCCGCATTTCGAACTTATCCGGCACGATGTCACCTTCCCTTTGTACATAGAAGTGGATGAAATATACAACCTTGCCTGCCCCGCCTCGCCGATTCATTATCAACACGATCCCGTGCAGACAACCAAAACCAGCGTACACGGAGCGATCAATATGCTCGGCCTGGCAAAACGCACGAGCGCAAAGTTTTTTCAAGCCTCGACCAGCGAAGTCTACGGTGATCCGCATGTTCATCCGCAACGAGAAGAATACTGGGGTAATGTAAACCCGATCGGTATAAGGTCCTGCTACGATGAAGGGAAAAGATGCGCTGAAACCCTGGTCTTCGATTACCGGCGCCAGCACAATATGCGGGTTAAGGTCGGGCGTATATTTAATACCTATGGACCGAGAATGCATCCGAACGACGGGCGTGTCGTATCCAATTTTATAATGCAAGCTCTTACCAATCGTGATATTACACTCTATGGCGACGGCAGTCAGACCCGATCTTTCTGCTATGTTGACGATTTGATTGAGGCTTTTGTGCGCATCATGGATACTGGTGATGATTTCACCGGCCCCGTAAATATCGGAAACCCGAATGAATTTACCATTCGTCAACTGGCGGAAAAAGTGGTCGAATTGACCAACTCATCCTCGAAGATCGAGTACAAACCCTTGCCCAGTGACGATCCCATGCAACGCAAGCCCGACATATCCATGGCAAGGCGAGAGCTTGATTGGGAACCTACTATTCAATTGGAAGAAGGATTGACTAACACCATTGAGTATTTCGACGGTTTGTTAAAAAGCAGTTCGAAGTCTTCAAAGTCGGGAATTCAAAAAGCGGCCTGACCCTGTCCCACGCTGCAGACTCCGCAGCGTGGCACCTCCTGGCGGGGTGATTTTTATTCGCTCCGCCCTTTAACTTAACGACGGCTTTTCTTGCTTCAGCCAGCCATCGATCCATCGGAATATATATCCGCGTGGCTCATCCAGTCCCGTGACCAGATAATGCAAGGTGTAAGCATTGTTCAGAGTAGCGGCTAAAATCACTTCACTCTGCGCGGTCCCGCAGAACAGGATTTCATCTCGCAGGCAAAGCTGTTCATCGTCCTCGGGCAGCATGATGCATCTGCCATCGCGCTCTATGGCTAATGCCATGGAAGCGATGGACTGGCTTAAATCATAGGGGCTTCTCGTCAAATCGCCAAGTGTAAGAGTATTCTTATTTTGCATATGGTCGAATACGGCTTTTGCTTCCTCGCGACACAGATTAACCCGCCATAAATGCGGAGAATGATCTCCGATGATGGCTTGCAGGCGATGCACCAGTTTTTCGGTTACCGATTCCCCTTGTTTATCGAGATAATCGATCAGCATCTGGATGTGGGGCGATATCAAATGTTTTAAGATCCGTCGCGCCGTCGTCAGACTCGACTGCAGTATAAGATCGGCCTTGGCGGCATCGAAAGCAATCTGGTTTTCGTGACTGTTCTGCCGGACTATCGTAAAGGCACCGGGCCGCAGGGACTGCACACACATCAGAATACTCAAATTGTCGTGATCATTATTCGTACCTGCCACTATGCCCGCAGCATCTTTGATTCCGGCTTCTTCGAGCGTCGCATGACTGGCATAACCGTGAATCACTCTGGCCGGCCCGGCTATTTCGTCGGCTTGGATGTCGGGATCTATGATAACCGGGTGTATGCCATGGAGGACGAAATAGCGGTGCAGCCATTTACCCATCCGCCCGTAACCGCAGACAATCCACTGACCCGTAGGGACCTTCAAGGCCTGCCCCAGTCCGACATTTTTTGCGTGGACCAGACAGGCATTAAGATTGTGCAACTGGGGCGATGTGATCGCCATACTCAACAACTGGGCAAAAATCTCAAAGGGATTGATCACGGTCACCCGATTCATGGCGCATAAATGCGCCGTATGCCGAGGTGTTGTGGAGAGGCAAAGTATACGGATGCGAGGATTTAAAAACCGCGCCATCACCGCTATACGTGAATTCACCTCGTCATTGGATGTGAGCACAACCACCGCCTTGCAGTTCGGCAACTGCACACCGGCGTCCACCAAGTGCTTGGGCACACCGGGATCGGCACAAAGTCCCGGCATCTTGATCCTGTAGTCCCGCAGTGCGAGCGCTTTAATCCGCTCCGGATCCGTATCCAGTACCACAGCTCCCAGCCAATGATCGCTCAGCCCTCTTGCCAGCAGGCTGCCGGTATCACCAAAGCCGCAAATTATATAAAAAGGTTGTTTGATTCGTTTAACGGAACCGGCGAAACGCTGTTCATTCACCGCCTGCAGAAAATGCGGGTTCTGAACCAGCTTAATGATTGAGCCGATCGCATAAAGCCAGGCGATCACACCCATATACAGGCAGAAAATCGCCCACAGCCTTTGCTCATCGGTAAAATCATTAGGTATCTCCCCGAAACCCGTGGTGGTGGCCGTATAAGTAAAAAAATAAAAGGCATGGAACAGACTCATGTACTCAACATCGCCCTGGGCATCCTTGCCCGGAATCAGGGCCATACCCGTAATACCGATGGCATAGACAATTATCAATACAAAGACCGGTGGGCGCATGTACCTTAATACCACCATGGTGACCCGGTCGAGTTCCGAAGTCATCGCCATACCACACCTCCTCCGCAAAAAAGCCGGAATAATTCCATCCCTGAGACGTTCAGAATATCCGCGAATTCATCTCAGAACGGATCCTGTACGCTGAGTCTGCCTGTGCGCTGTTCTGCGCTAGCGCCTTGAAATCAACGTATCTCCCGCCAGTATAGCCACAGAAACGCCGCTCGCAATCAAGGCGCCTCCCGCCAGAGACACTATATTGGCGACCGACTCCGGACTCGGACCCATGGCAGTTTCATTATCGGAAATAATCCACACTACCCTTGCAGTAATCAGCAGTACATCGGCGACCAGACTGCTGGCCAGCAGCAAGGCACCCACCTGTGAACGATCACCCAGCTTCAGGCCGGTCGCGATCAGATTGGTCAGTATGGCAATGGTCAGAATCCAGACATTGTGATGCCGGGAATTGTCGATATCGCCCATCACAAAGGCGAAATTAAAACTGAGGGCCAGAATGATGACGAAACCAAAAACAACCCGTTCGAAGTTCATAGCCGCATTTCTCGTGTTTTCTTATAGACTAACGCTATCGCGTGTCAGAGTCATCACATTATGCAGGATTTTTAAGCGGCTGGCATACCCCTGAGACGATTCTACGGCATTTTGATAAACTTCGTACGGTTCCATTTTAATTTTGGCCAAAGCAATGCACCCCAAGTATCATCAGCTATTGGATCCAGGCTATCTGCAGTACGCCCTGGACGTGGAAAAAAACAGTGCCGGTACGTCTGTTGATATCGAAAATCAGCGCCGATTGTACCTTGAAAGCTGCCTGGCCCACGAAGCCGACGCCACCGGTCGATGCGATTTCTATAACCATACCTTCACCGGCCGTGGCGGAAACCGGGTAAAAATCCGCCTCTATCGATCACCATCGCAAGAGTCTTGCGACCGCTTGAGCGTTTATCTTCACGGAGGCGGATGGGTGTTGGGCAATCTTGACTCCCATCACCAGATCTGCATCGATCTGTGCCTGGCGAGCCGCAGCCATGTGTTGGCCGTCGATTATCGCCTGGCGCCGGAGAACCCTTTTCCCGCTGCATTACACGATTGCATCGATGCAGTGCTGCAAGTAATGACGAACCCTGATGACTACACTGTTCCCGCGACATCCTTAGTTCTCTGCGGCGACAGCGCCGGCGCCAATCTTGCCGCCGCCGGTTGCTTGAGCGGTTCGTTCGCTAAGCTGCCCGTCAAGGGTTTGGTGATGATATATCCCGGGCTCGGTGCCAGCTCGGACTCCGCTTCATTTATCGAAAACGAGTTTGCACCATTGCTGCCCAGGCAGGCATTGGAAGACTATTTCAAAATGTATCTTGCCGGTGATTTGCAAGCTGTAAGCCCATTGACTTCCCCATTGCTGGCTGAGGATTTCAGCGCCATACCGCCCTGCTATATTTCCGCCGCCCGGCATGACCCCTTGTATGACGATGCCGTCGCATTTCAAGGCCGATTGAGAGAGGCTCGCATCAGCTGTGAACTATCGGTCGAAGAAACGCTGGGCCATGCTTATTTACGCGTACGCCACAGCAGCGCAGCGGCAAAAAAAGCCTTTGTAAACTGCTGCGGCGCGGTTCGGCAAATGCATGAGCAAACATTCAGGGCTCGGTGAATCAATCGTGACCGCGAATAAAATCAAGAAAGTGCAAACAACACATGCCTGGATACTGACCAGAGAATGGCGGGACACGCCGGATGGGCTGGAGCTCGTGTTTTGGGCGAGTAGCGATCTTGGCCCTGTCCGATTGATCTATCGTAACAGCAAAGCAGTCTGCTTTATCGATCGTGCATCAGTGGGGCAAAATACTCCCGAGCGCAAACCGGTTGCTTTATCCACATTGCAAAACCGCCCGGTGGATGCTCTGTACTTTAAGAAACAGGCAGAACTCAAGCGATTCGCACAATCGGCGGGCATCGAGATTTTTGAATCCGACGTAAAACCCACCGACCGCTTCCTTATGGAGCGCTTTATTACCGGAGCCGTGGAAATACAAGGCGAATTGATGCCCGGTAAGCACTATTATACTGTTTCCGAGGCAAAGCTTTCCGGGTCGGACTATCGTCCATCTTTGCGCATAATGTCTCTGGATATTGAAACAGACTATAAAAGCAACGAAATCCTGTCTATTGCCGCTTTACTTTATCACAAGGAAAACCAATGCGAAAAAGTCTTTGTCCTATCAAAGCAAAGAATCGATATCCGCTCCGGTCTGCTTTGTGAGGCCAGCCCGAATGAAGAAGCCTTGCTGAATGATTTTATCCGGTGGTTGTGCAAAATGGATCCGGATGTGTTGATCGGATGGAATGTGATCAATTTTGATATGTCGATATTGCAAGAACGCTGTCAGCTACACGGACTGCCTTTTGCTCTTGGCAGAGGGGGAAAAAATGCCACAATACTTCAACCGACTCAAACTAAACAAACCACCATAGCCCGTATTCCGGGGCGAGTGGTACTCGACGGAATCGAAACATTACGTTCGGCATTCTGGAATTTTGAAAGCTACGCACTGGATTATGTCGCCAACGCCTTGCTGAACAAAGGCAAACTGATCAATGAGCAACAGGACCGCGCGGAAAAGATTCTCGATCTGTATCAATCGGACAAGGCGAAACTCGCGGAATACAATATTGAGGACTGCCGGCTTGTCCGCGACATATTCGATAAAACCGATTTGCTGAATTTCGCGCTGGAAAGGGCCTCGGTTACCGGCCTTGCGTTCGGCCGCAACGGCGGTTCGGTTGCCGCATTCGATTTTCTCTATCTACCTCGCCTGCACCGAAAAGGCTTTGTAGCCCCGGATGCGAATCCGGATCAAAGCGGTGGCCTCAGCAGTCCGGGGGGTTATGTGCTTGATTCCAGGCCCGGACTTTACAAAAATGTACTGGTATTGGATTTTAAAAGCCTGTACCCCAGCATTATACGTACGTTTCTGATCGACCCCCTGGGGTTGCATTTATCCGGAGAAGACACTGTACCCGGCTATGACGGCGCCCGTTTTTCCCGCGAACAGAAAATACTCCCGGATCTGATAGCCGGCCTTTGGCAGAAACGCGATCAGGCAAAGCACGATAATAATGCAGCTATGTCACAGGCCGTGAAAATCATCATGAACTCGTTTTACGGAGTTCTGGGCACTTCGGCCTGCAGATTCTACAACCCTCTACTGACCAGCAGTATTACCAAACGCGGACATGATATTATCCTGAAAACCCGGGATTTGATCAGCGAACGCGGACATCAGGTGATTTACGGCGACACCGATTCGGTATTTATCTGGCTGGAGGGCAAGGTTAGCCGCGAGCAGGCTCGAACGACCGGCAATGAACTGGCCACCCGGCTGAACGCCTGGTGGAAACAGTATATTCATGAAACTTATCGACTGAAGAACTATCTGGAACTGGAATTTGAGACCCACTTTCAGCGCTTTCTGATGCCGACCGTACGCGGCAGCAGTGCCGGCAGTAAAAAGCGCTATGCCGGAAGCGTTGTCCATAACAACGGTACACAAAGCCTGGTATTCAAAGGCCTGGAAACCGTACGTAGCGACTGGACACCATTGGCGAGAGAATTCCAGCGGGAATTGTTTTCCCGTATTTTCACAGACGAGCCCTATGAAGACTATATTCGATCGACCGTCAGCCGGATGCACGACGGCGATTTCGATGACAAACTGCACTACCGCAAACGCATCAGACAATCACTCCACGACTACCGGAAAAATATACCGCCTCATATACAAGCCGCAAGACAAATGGAAAAACCGGGCCGCTGGATCGAATACTTTATCACCGTAGGAGGACCGCAGGCTAAATCATTATTGAGTACAAAACTCGACTATAGCCACTACCAGGAAAAGCAGCTAAAACCCGTAGCCGATACGATTTTGCAGTTTGTCGGCAGCCAGTTTGATGATATTGTCAGTGGTCAATTGGACATTTTCTAGTAAAAACGAAAGACCGGTCGGCTCTGCCGGAATACCGTAGGAGCGAGGCATCCTCGCGATGGTGTTTGTATATAGACATTATTTGACTAATATCAAACATTCGGACCGCCGACTGAACTAAACTGTTTACAACCAAAGCACAAACCCGTACCGCCGGGGATTCACCGTGCACGGGCAAGTGCCAGCCTCATCCCTCGAAGGAGTCCCGACATGTCGTATCAAACACTACTCGTTTACTTAGGTCTTGCGTCACAAGTCGAATCTTTACTCCATGTTACCCGGCAAATCAGCGAAAAAGGCAAAAATGTACATGTCATCGGTTTACATGTGATTCCACAAATTCCCGTCTATCCGGATATGGCATTTATGGTCACATCGGAAATGGCAGACTTGCAACGCGAAGCGCTGCTCAAGCAAAACGCCGATGTTAAAAAGACCTTTGAAGAAAAAGTCAAAACCATGGATTTTTCCTGGGAATGGCGCAGCATTGAGGCCGCCGGCAAGTTGGTGGCCGATCGCGTGCTGGAACATGGCCGCAGTGTCGATCTGATTATCGGTGCTCAGGACGATCCAGAAAATGACGTTGATACCCAACACGGCATTTCCGAGCAGGTGATGATCAGAGCCGGCAGGCCGGTACTGTTTGTACCCTACGCAGGGCACCTAGACTCGATCGGCAAGAATATTATGGTCGCCTGGAATGCAAGCCGTGAAGCGGCCCGCGCAACATTCGACGCTCTGCCGATGCTGCTCAATGCCGACAGGGTTGAAATCATGTGGGCCAATTCACACGGCTCGGATGATAATGCTTTAGACCTTCCAGGCAGTGAAATATTCAATGTCATGGTCAGGCATGGCGTAAACGTCGAATTTAACCCTACGATCTTTACCAATATCTCATTCGGCGAAGAATTGCTTTCCCGCATGGCCGATAAGGGTATAGATTTGCTCGTTATGGGGGGTTACGGACACTCGCGATTTCGCGAATTTATGTTTGGCGGCGTGACCCGCCACGTGTTAAAGCATATGACAATCCCGGTTCTAATGTCGCATTAGAAGCCCTTTGTGCAAACCCAATGAATCTCCGCCCACCCGGCTCTTTCGGACGGTTGAACGACTGCATAAAAATGTAACTTATCGCATTTCAGCCCCCAGATATGCTTTAGCTAAAGGTATACTTGCCGTTAAGCGGTTTACCCCTTGCAGAAATTAACTGAAAAAGGCATTTCACTGACTGCATATGGCTCGGATGTAAGTTGTATGAAAATTCCGGATTTTCCAGAGAACGAGGAAACACGTCTCCAGAATCTTCGCTCTCTCGGCGTGCTGGA
The DNA here is from genome assembly GCA_965222695.1 of Granulosicoccaceae bacterium. Taxonomy (GTDB): domain Bacteria; phylum Pseudomonadota; class Gammaproteobacteria; order Granulosicoccales; family Granulosicoccaceae; genus UBA7957. The sequence continues at coordinate 1,454,099 of OZ244967.1, forward strand.
CACCCCCGCTGAAGAACGGTTTGATCGACTGACCCGATTGGCAAGGCGTATGTTTAATGTCCCCATCGCACTGGTCAGTCTGGTTGATGCAAACCGACAATGGTTTAAATCCTGTATGGGTCTTGATACTCTGGAAACCAGCAGAGAAATCTCATTCTGCGGCCACAGTATTCTGGGCGACGATATATTTATGATCCCGGATGCCGTCGAAGACGAACGCTTTTTCGATAACCCTCTCGTCACGGATGAACCTAAAATTCGTTTCTATGCGGGCTGCCCCTTGAGATTTCTCGACGGCAGCAAAATGGGAACCCTGTGTATTATCGATACTAATCCCCGAATCCTGTCCGATGAGGATCAGCAAGCCCTGCGTGACCTTGCGAAGCTGGCGGAAAACGAACTTCTGGCCGTACACTTGGCGACCCTCGATGACCTGACCGGCATTTCCAACCGGCGAGGATTTATGACTCTGGCCCAAAACGCCCTCGGCATCTGCGCCCGGCAAGGACTGCCGGTTTCGCTGGTCTTTCTCGATCTCAACAATTTTAAACAGATCAATGACCAATTCGGTCACGCCGAAGGGGATCGCGCATTGGTGGCTTTTTCCGAAAGCATGCAGAATAGCTTTCGCGAATCGGATCTCTACGGCCGCCTGGGGGGCGATGAGTTTATCGTTTTGTTGTCAAACACCACGGATAATGCAACCCGGAGAATTATCCAACGCCTTGGCTTATCATTGATCGAGTGCAATCAAAAACTCAACCGCGGATACGACATTTCCTTTTCCCACGGAATCGTCACCGTCAACCCCGAAAAGAATCTGCGTATCGACGATTTACTCAACCAGGCGGATGAGTTGATGTACAAGAATAAAGCCAGTCTTGCGATAAAAAAGAAATAAATATTGCACGGTATTATTCTTCCCATATTTTCATCGGTCTCAACGCTTAGCGTGTAAGAATCGCCTTACAAACCTCTGCCCCCTCTCCAGACAATACAAGAAAGCATCTCTTCAATACCACAAAAATCTCTTGACATGAAGGTAGTTTTATTTTCCTAAAGACTCCTTTCTCCACCGCCGACTATTCAATCATCCGGTTTCTCTGTTTTTTTGCCGAACGCTGGCTGTCCCGTTTCCGCTTAAGAGAATTAACGCTTGCATTGTCTTTCGCAAACCCTGGGTTTACGGAATAAAAATTCAATAGGAACTGCCCGATGTCAGGATCCATCGCCACTATACGCTTCACCCGGTTTCTCCCCTATCTGTCTTTTGTTGGCCTGCTGTATAGCTTTTTATACTCGACACCCCTGCTGGCCAATGATGCTCCTGTGTGCACCGGCGCTTATCCCGCTGAATCCTCACTCTGGCCGCCGAACCATAAACTGAAGAGCATTCAAATTCTGGGCATTTCCGACCCGGATGGAGATCCATTGGACATCGCGGTGCAATGCATCCGCCAGGATGAGCCACTCAACAGCACCGGCGACGGTAATACTGACGTAGATGCGAGCGGGATCGGCAGTGATACTGCTCAGGTACGCGCAGAACGGAAACAAAACGGCAATGGCCGGGTTTACCGGGTGAATTTTTCAGCAACCGACCCTCTCGGGGCGCGCTGTCTGGGTCAGGTGAGCGTCGGCGTACCAAAAAACAAGAAAAGCACAGCCGTCGACGATGGGCCAATCTATCACTCAAGTCCGGACAATGTGGCGGATTGTGATCGCGGTATCGGTGAGATCCTGTCCATTGACTCAACGCCTCCCCGCACTGTCTATCTAAACGAACCGTTCCTGTACACCGTCCAAGTGTCGTCGAATCAACCACAGGCAGTGATCCACTATGCGCTGACACAAGCACCGGACGGTGCCGGCATAGATGCACTGACCGGCGAAATCAGCTGGCAACCCAGTGCCCTTGGCGACTATACATTTATTGTGCGCGCCAGCTCCGATCAGGGCAGCGTGGTCACCCATGTGTTTTCCGTGTTGGTGGAAATACCGCCCAACCAGGCCCCGATTGCCGATGACTTAACCATCATCGGCGACGAAGACACCGCCGTCTCCATCAGCCTCAGTGCCAGCGACGCCGACGGCGATGCCCTGAACTTCACGATTCCGGAGGCTCCGCAACACGGTAGCCTGAGCGGAACCGCACCGAATCTCCAATACCAACCCGATCCCGATTACGCGGGCAGCGACAGTTTCACCTACCGGGCTAACGACGGCCAGGCCGATTCCAATACCGCAACCGTTTATCTGACTATCGCCCCCGTCAATGATGCCCCGATCGCCGAGGCACAAGCCGTCACCGGACAAGAAGACACCCCGCTGCAGATTACTCTGCAGGCCAATGACCTAGACCATGATATCATCAATCTCAGCTACAGCGTCATATCGCAACCTGATCACGGCACACTGAGCGGCACGGCACCCAATCTGATCTATACACCCGATGCCGACTACCATGGAACGGATCAATTCAGCTTTGTGGCCAACGATGGCACGGTAAACTCAGAAGCGGCAAACATTGAGATTGAAATACTTCCGATCAATGATGCACCTACAGCGCAAACCCAAAGTCTGACACTCGATGAAGATACAAGCATTGCCATCGTACTTTCCGGGACAGATCCGGACAGTGATCCGCTGACATTTACTATTGATAGCCAACCTGCTAATGGCACCCTGGCCGGCAGCGGGGAGAACTGGGTTTACACGCCGCTGGAGAATTATCACGGCCAGGACGCATTTACTTTTCATGTTAATGATGGGCAGATTGATTCCGTGTCGTCGACTGTCGGCTTGACGGTGAAGCCGGTCAATGATGCGCCTACCACTTCAAACCAGATTTTGGAAATCGATCAAGGGAATTCTCTGAATATCGTATTGGATGGAGAAGATGTCGATGGTAACACTTTAGTATTTACTATTACACAATCCGTTCAACATGGTGTTCTTCAAGGAAGCGGAAACTCTTATACCTATACGCCTAACGCTGATTTCACGGTACCGACAGTCTGCAGTTTTCTGTATCTGACGGTATTGCTCCTGCCGCGACAGGTCAATTAACTATTAATGTTTTGGCTGTCAATTCACCTCCCCAGATAACCAGTAATCCAATTACTGAAGCATTCACCGGTAAAGAATATATTTATCATGTCCTTGCTTCCGATCCGGAGAATGACTCGCTATCTTTTGAGTTACTGCAAGCCCCAGTAGGTATGACGATCGATTCTCAAAGCGGAGTCATTCGTTGGACGCCTGATTCCGGTATTTCTACCAGTCAACAAGTTGAAATAAAAGTCAGCGACAGTCACGGAGAAACTGCAAAACAAATTTACTCGATTTCGATCATCAACCTTGCTCCGCCTGTTAGCTATATGGGGAAAAATTTCCTCTTTATGGTAAATCATAACTACAGTCAACATCTTCCAGGAACTACGGAATACCATATCATGGTATCTGCAATCGAAGGAACTTCCGGAACGTTAAAAATCCCGGCATTGAATTTGGAACAAAACTTCTCGGTCTCTCCAGGAGACATATTCCGCCACACCATCGATACTGATTTATTGGAATTACTTTGGCCAAAACACACCAACGAAATCGAAGGCGGCAAAACAATTGAGATAGTGACGACAAATAATGCGGCAGTTTATGCAGTCAGCCAACAGCAATATACAACTGATGCGCAATTGATCCTACCAGAAACGGCTCTCGGGAATAACTACAGGATACACAGTTATGGCGGTGCGACAACAAGCCCATTCTTAAAAATGGGTTCCTTATACAGCATTGTAGGGGTAGAGGACGGTACGTCCATTGAGATTAATCCCACCTACGATGCAGCGTCGGGTACCCGCTATGTGCCTGCCGGCGAACCCTATACAATCACACTGAATCGCGGAGAAATCTACAACCAGACGCTATCGTCCAAGCACTATCTGTACGGCGATACTTCAGGTACGGGCATAAAGTCGAATAAGCCGGTGGCTGTATATTCAGGTCATCTGTGTGCGTTCGTTCCATCGGGCTTTTATGCCTGCGATCATTTGATTGAGCAATCACTGCCTGTTGAATCTTGGGGTACGACCGTTCTAACGGCACCCCTTGCACAAAGAGAAAAAGGCGATACGTTTCGAATCTATTCATCGCAGGACAATTCTGATATCTACGTCAATGATGACTATGTAGCCACCCTGGATGCCGGACAGTTCCGGGAAATCACCCTGGAAGAGGCCTCAATCATACAAAGCAATAAGCCCATATCCGTTACCCAGTTTTCAAATGGTTATGAATTTGATAAAGACGAAAGAGAATCGGCAGAGTTATACGGCGATCCTTTCATGCTGCAAGTGCCCACTCAGGAACAGTACTTGAGCGAGTATATATTTTCCACACCGCAATATGGAATTCAGCATAACTTTATCAATGTCATTGCCAAATCCTCAGGCTTAACCAATATAAAACTCGATGGTACGATTGTCGATCCTGCACTGTTCCACCCCATACAAAACTCGAGCTATCACTATGCCCAGATTCCGGTTGGAATAGGTAGCCACCGTATTGTGTCAGACTCCCCTGTCGGACTCTCTGCGTATGGGTTTGATGTTTACGACTCTTACGGCTATTTGGGCGGAGCTTCGCTAAACAGCAAGCAACTAGTCGACAACATATTACTTGAACCACCACAGGATACAGACGTTAATTCGCAAGCTTGCATTACCGCTATAGCCGAATCCAATGATTCAACTAGGATTTCAAACACACAACTCAGTGCCACCATATCCGGTGCTAATATCGCCGAAGTCTGGGCATTAACAGATATTACAGGCAGGGCCCAATTGTGCTATACCGGGCATAGTCAGGGATTGGATACTATTGTGGTGCGCAGTGGCACCCAAGTAACGGCGCAAACAACGTTGCTATGGACCCTCGACACCTCGATCAATCATTCCCCCTATTTCACCAGTAAACCCGATACGGTTATCAACCTTGGTGAAACATTATCCTACTCCGTTAATGCCAAGGATATCGAAGATGAGCAGCTGGACTATACGCTTCTGTCCGCACCGCAAGACACGGAGTTCAATAGCGACACGAATTCGCTGATCTGGCATGCGGCAACTGCTGGTGAGCACCGTTTTGAACTCCAGGTTACAGATGAAGCAGGTAACAAAGCGAGACAGCACTTTTTACTGCAGGTCAAAGAGGCTTTTACCGAAGCACCAGTCTATACCAGTACGCCACTGACAAAGCTGTCCTATAAAAACCAATATATTTATAAGGGCAAGGTAGAAAGTCGCGGCAGAGTCAATCGATATTCTGGTCAGGATCTTCGTCAGTTTGTTGCGAATGCACCCGACAATTATTACTACAATGGCTACCAGCATGCATTTTACTGGAGTCCACCGCTGATCGTTGGACAGCATGATATTTCGGTCGGTGTAAGCAACTATATCGGTGATATCGGATACCAGAATTACACCCTCGAAGTAACCGATACCGAACCGCCGATCTTCACCGCCTTACCGCCCAAGGTGGCTTATCCCGGTGAAGTATTCACATTCCAAGTGCAGGCCAGTGACCCGGATAACGATGCCCTAACCTACGGTTTCACTCCATTTCTGCCCACCTATAGTCATCTCTCGCCACCCGCGGGTATGACCATCGACCCACTGAATGGACAGATGACCTATGCCCCTCAATCCAGTGACATAGGCGTACATCACTATGTGTTGGTTGCACACGATGGCAACGGTGGTTTCGTCGAAAAGTCTATGGTCATGTTCGTGACTCACCGGCCTGAAATTGCCTCCAATCCACTCACCCGCGCCACTGTGGATAATGAGTATCAATATCAAGTCGTAGCCAGTGACCCGGACGGCCAGAATCTGAACTACCGACTCTCTGAGTTCCCCCCCGGCATGGTGGTTCATCAAAGTACAGGCCTCGTAACCTGGACACCCACCGCCGATCAGATTGGCACACATGCAGTTACCATCGTTGTCAGAGATTCAAGCGGTGGATCGGTAGAGCAGTCTTACACTCTCACCGTAGAAACCACCCTTAATCAGGCACCACTATTCACATCTGCCCCTACAAACAGCACAAGTGTGGGCAGTCGTTGGTCCTACCAGGCTGAAGCGGAAGACGCTGACGGGGATCTCCTGCTCTACTCACTGAACCTGTGGCCCGATGGCATGAACATTGACACCGAGAGTGGCCTCATTCAATGGCAACCTACGGTGGACCAAACAGGCGAGCACGAGGTGGAAGTGGCCGTGACCGATGGACGGGTCTATGCGACCCAGCAGTTTTTGGTTACCGTCGAAGAAGACAAGCTTAAACCCGTGGTCCTTTTTGTAAGCCCGGCACAAATGAGTACCCTGACCACACCCGTTGACATTGTGGGCAGCATTACCGACGCCGCCCTGCAATCGTGGCGCCTGCTGCTCCAACGCACCGGCAGCACTCAGTATCAGGTACTGGGTCGTGGCGACAGCGAAGTACACTCAGCGGTGCTCGGTACACTCGATCCTACACTCTTGATAAACGGTTTATACAAGCTGGTTATAGAGGCCATAGACACTTCCGGCAATACCAGCACGCCCTCTATGGTGGTTCAGATTGACAGTGACCTCAAGGTCGGTAATTTCAGTATCACATTTGAGGATCTGGCGATCCCCATGGCCGGCATACCGATTGAGGTCACACGAACCTACGATAGCCGGCAAAGATTCGAACCGCTGGATTTTGGTTACGGCTGGAGCATAGACTACCAGAATGTGACCATAGAAGAATCGCGGGCACCCGGACGTGACTGGTACTTGAATACCTATCAAACGGGTCCTTTGGGGCACCTGACGAATTATTGCGTGGAGCCTTACAGCCCTCCCAGAGTTGTAATAACCTTGCCCGATGGGCGTACTGAATCGTTCGAGGTTTCCGCCGAACCCCATTGTAACTACACGCCGATCCTCGATGTGAGTTTGGTTTTTAATCCTATGCCTGGCACAACCTCTATTCTCGAAGCGATAGATAGTAAGCAAGGTCGACTCAACCAGGGCACTGAACATATCGAAGTTCTCGGTGGCGAAGCGTTTCTTGACCCCAGCCGCTACAAACTCACCACCAAAGCCGGCTACATCTACGAACTCAACCAAGACTTCGGGATCGAAAAAGTCATCGACCCCAATGGTCATACCCTGACTTACAGCGATACCGGCATAGTCCACTCCAGCGGTAAAAGCATCGATTTTATTCGCGATGGCGATGGCCGCATCACCGCCATTACCGACCCTTCCGGGCAGTCGATACTGTACAACTATGACGCCAACGGCGATCTCACCTCCGTCAGCGATCAGCTTTCCGCCGTTACTCGTTTTAGCTACAACCAAAACCACGGCCTTCTCGACATCACCGACCCCCTTGGCCGTAAACTGGTGAAAAACCTCTACGACGCCGACGGCCGCCTGATCGCCCAGGAAGACAATGAAGGCAACAGAACCGACTTCAATCACGATATCGCCGGCCGCCAGTCCATAGTCACCGACCGGCTCGGCCGCACCACCGCCTACTACTACGATGAGCGCGGCAATATCACCTCCATGGTCGATGCCCTGGGGCAAGTCTCCAGCTATACCTTTGATGCGTTCGACAACCAACTGAGCGAAACCAACCCGCTCGGTTATACTCAAAGTGCCACCTATGACAACCGCCGCAATCAACTGACCCAGACCGATGCCCTGAACAACACGATCAATTTTAGCTACAACAACCGCGGCCAGGAACTCACCATCACCGACGCCAAGGGCAATGTCTTTACCAACACCTATGACAACGTGGGCAACCTGCTGACCATCACCGACCCCCTCGGCCATCTCAGCGGCCAGAATATCAATGCCCAGGGCCTGGTCTCGCTCGCCCGGGACGCCGAAGGCAGTACAACCCACTATCAGTACGACAGTGAAGGTAATGTAACGCAGGAAACCACCGCCGACGGTGCGGTGATCACCTATGCGTATGACACCAATAACAATCGCCTGAGTGAGTCGCGCAGCCGCACGGTGAATGGCAACCCGGTCACCGAAACGACGAGCTATCACTACGATGCCCGTAACCGCCTGATTAAAACCATCGACCCGCTGGGTAAGGACAGTGAGATCGAATACAATCTCGCCGGACAAGAATCCGCCCGTATCGATGCCAAAGGGCGACGCACCGAGTATGAGTACGACCCCTACGGCCGCTTGCTGAAAACCACCTACCCCGATGGTAGCATCGAACAAAAATCCTACGATAAGGAAGGTAATCTGCTCGATGAGACCGACCGATCAGGCCGAACCACCACCTATGAATACGATGCCCTGAACCGACTGACCAAGACCACCTACCCGGACAGCAGCACCACAGAAACCGTCTACGATGCTCTCGGGCGGGTGATCGAGGAAATCGATGAACGCGGTCATAGCACCTCCCACAGCTACGATGCCGCCGACCGCCGGATATCCACCACCGACGCCCTCGGTAACACAACCTCCTTTGACTACGATGCTAACGGTAATTTAATCCAACAAACCGATGCCAAAGGCCAGGTCACCGAGTACGTCTACGATAAACTCGACCAGCGCACCAAAACAGTCTTTGATGACGCCACCAGCACCGAAACCGTCTACGATAAAATCGGCCGGCAGATCGAAACCCTCGATCAAAATGGCCGCAGTACTCAGTACGCCTATGATGGCCTGGGCCGGCTGACCGAAGTCGCCGATGCACTGGGCAACCAGACCACTTACACCTACGACGAAGCCGGCAATAAGCTGACTCAAACCGATGCCGAAGGGCGCACTACAAGGTGGACCTACGACGCCGTGGGCCGCGAACTCAGCCGCACCCTGCCCCTCGGTCAAAGCGAATCCTTTGCCTATGATGCCGTGGGTAACCGAACCAGCCATACCGATTTTAACGGCAATACCCATAGCTTCGACTACGGTGCCGACAACGACCGATTGATCGGTGAACATTGGGCCGATGGCAACATCACCACATTCAACTATAACAACCAGGGAATCCGAATCAGTGCCAGCGATCAACATGGTCAATATAGCTACACCTATGACGAACGGGATCGATTGCTGAGTGAAACCAAACCCGACGGTTCGCTGCTGGAGTACACCTATGACAGCGCCGGCAATAAACTCAGTCTCAGCACCACGGTTAACGGTGAACTGACCGAAACCACCTACGGCTATGATGATTTGAACCGCCTCAGCACCGTTACCGACGCCGGCGGTTCCACCACCTATAATTACGACGAAGTCGGCAACCGCGCAGCCATCGTCTACAGCAACGGCACCACAACCGAATACGCTTACGACAGTCTTAACCGCTTAATCACGATCACGCATAAAAACAGTACTGACACCGTACTGGCGTCATTCGACTATACCCTCGATGCCACCGGCAGACGAACCCGAATCATCGAACATAACGGTAGAACCACCGACTACAGCTACGATGAACTCTACCGCTTAACCGGTGAAACCATCACCGATGCGATCAACGGTAACTACTCGGCCAGCTATCAGTACGACAAGGTGGGTAACCGCACTGATGAAATCGTTGACGGCATGCATACCCAATACACCTACGATGATAATGACCGGCTCTTACAGCAAGGGGGTACCACCTATACCTACGATGACAATGGCAACACCTTGTCGGAAGCGATTGACAACGACCAAACCCAGTATCAATGGGACAGTCGGAATCGATTGGTTCAACACAATAAAACCACACCGATCGGCAATACAACCATCACCCTACAATACGATATCGATAAAAACCGCATAGAGAAAACGGTAACGGAAAGCGGTAGTGCCAACAGCACCCAATATATCGTGGATAATAACCAGGACTATGCACCGGTGATCCATGAAGTTGATCGTGATACATTAGCCAATCGGGTGACCTATACTTATGGTGATGACCTGTTAGCCCAAAATAGGGCTAATTTACATCAGATTTATCACTACGATGGGCTGGGCAGTACACGGCTGTTAACCGATTCTTCAGGCAACACAACCGATATCTATCAATATGAAGCTTTCGGGCAGATTCTTAACCAGACGGGAGTGAGTGAAAACAGCTATTTATTTACTGGAGAACAGTTTGATAGCACGCTGGGGCAGTACTATCTACGTGCCCGTTATTACGATCCTAACAACGGTCGCTTCACTCAAATGGATGAGTGGCGTGGCTGTGGCTATATACCTCTAGAATCAAATAAATTTATTTACTCAGAATCTGATCCTGCAAATAAAATTGATCCCAGTGGATATTTTGCGGTATCTCTTTCTGATTTGTCAGTCAGTAATAGTATTAATAAAACTCTGTCAACAATATCTTCGACTGCGGTAGGGATATCTGTGTGGACAATAGCTTCTAGCATTCAATATGGAGATTACGTTACTAGAGAAAATAATTTAGTCTGGAGCATGGATCACAGTTTAAGTGCGAAAGAAGTAAAAGAAAAATCGGCAGAAAGGAAAGCCTATAAAAAAAGGTGTACAGAGTCAAAGCCACCAGGTTTATCTGGGTGCGACTTGCTTCGTTGGTTATTAAGAAGGAACCAGGACTGTAAAGAGATGAGGGAGAACTTTGCTAGGAAGTGGTACAACGACAATGAGCCGAATCACGTTGGTGAAATTAAGAATCTTGAAATAGCAATTGAAACGCTACTGCAAGATATTGAGAAGTTCTGTAAGTAATCAGGAGTGGGGTTATGACATGCTCGTTAGAAACCGTTTTGAATGAAATGAATAGTCTTCCCGCATTCGTTGGTATTGACCTTAGTGGACCAAATACTAAAGGCAATTTTGGTGATTATCCTCTCCATGTGGCCGTTGTAATGGGTAACCTTGAATATGTTAAGGTGCTCATCAATAGTGGTGCTCATGTGAATGAGAAAGGAGAGCACGGATATACACCACTACACGAGGCTATAGAACAAGAGCATTGTGGGATTGTGCAAACACTACTTGATAACGGTGCCGATATGACTTTAAAAAATGATGATGGCATATCTTCCGAAGATTTAGCCAAAACCCTAGGTAAAATGTCAGTAGTGAAAGTGATTAGTAAGTATTGTTAAAGCACCAACGGGGCATGTGATCCCCTCGAAACCAATGGAAAAATCAATGGGTCAAGTATCATATTTACTATCACATCCAAGCAGAAATTCACCGTCACCGATCCTTATAGCCAGTCTAAGATGTCTGTCCGTCGCGAGAATTTGCTGATGTAAGTGCATAGTGATTCTACCCAACGACTAAAACTCCGGGAGCGTTGAACTTGAGCCCCATAGGGGCGAAACACACGGATGTACCGCTTGCCGGCTGCATATCCGGCTCAAGGTGAGCACCCATTCTGGTCGAACGTGAACAGCGATTCTCGGTATTTTTCAAGATAGTTGTAGAGTCCAAGCGCTTGTTCATTGCGCATACCCTTACTAACCCTGAGTATAAATAATATTTATTGGTAATAAGTTATATTATTGGGCAGATTAAATATTTTATTTTGCTATTTCCCCGATCGATCAACACACTGTACAGCCAATTCTCCAATAGAGTCCAAGGCATTGAATACTGCTGTTCGTTCAAACCCGGAAGTCAAGTCTACCACCTGCTACATGTGTGCCTGCCGCTGCGGAATCAATGTCACGGTTGAAAACGGCGAGGTTCGCTTTATCCAGGGTAATCCCGCACATCCGATTAATAAGGGAGTGTTATGCGCCAAAGGCGCCTCCGGCATCATGAAACAATACTCACCGGCGCGTTTGACCAAACCGTTGCGCCGCAAAGCCGGCAGCGAAAGAGGCGATTCGGAATTTGAGGAAATCAGCTGGGAAGAGGCTTTATCCAGCATCACAGAGCGGCTTGAAGCCATTCGCGAAAGCGATCCGAAGAAATTCGCCCTGTATACCGGCCGTGACCAAATGCAGGCTTTAACCGGGCTTTTTGCAAAACAGTTCGGCACGCCGAATTATGCAGCCCATGGCGGTTTCTGCTCAGTCAATATGGCCGCCGGTATGATTTATACCATCGGTGGTTCTTTCTGGGAGTTCGGTGGTCCTGACCTGGAACGCTCGCGGCTCTTTCTGATGTTCGGGACGGCGGAAGATCATCATTCCAATCCGATGAAAATCGCACTGGGAAAATTCAAGCGCAATGGCGGAAGATTTATCTCCATTAATCCGGTACGCACCGGTTATGCGGCTATTGCCGATGAATGGGTACCCATCAAGCCCGGCACCGACGGTGCCTTAATCCTGGCAATTATCCATGAAATTATCAGCCAGGGACTCTATGATCGCGAATTCCTGCTGCGTTATACCAACTCGCCGGATCTGGTCAATACCGATCAGCAGAGTAAGGATTTCGGCATGTTCATACGCTCGGAAATGGAATACGAAAAAACCTGTGTCGAGCCCGAGAACAAGATGTGGTGGGACCGTCACCAGGATAAAGCTGTCCGCTCACACAGTGAAAACGCCGACCCGCGCCTGATGGGCGTGTTTGAGCTGGAAGACGGCACGCCGGTAAAACCGGGCTTTCAGTTGCTGAGGGAAAGAGTACAACAGTATACCCCCGAATGGGCGCAGAGCATTACCGGTATATCCGCCGCCCGAATCAGACGACTGGCCCATGAGATCGGTATTACCGCGCGCGACGAACACATTGAATTGCCAGTGCCCTGGACCGATGCCTGGGGCAACGAGCACGAATCGATTACCGGTAATCCGGTTTCTTTTCATGCCATGCGTGGTCTGGCAGCACATTCCAACGGTTTTCAATCAATCAGGGCATTGGCCATATTGATGTCATTACTGGGTACCATCGACCGACCCGGTGGCTTCCGCCATAAGGCCCCCTTCCCACGCCCGATTCCTCCCTGCGCCAAACCACCCAAATCACCTGACGCGGTACAGCCCGGTGCGCCATTAGAGGGAATGCCCCTGGGGTTTCCGGCTGAACCCGAGGATTTGTTTGTCGACGATGCAGGTCGACCGGTGCGGTTGGACAAGGGTTTCTCATGGGAGTATCCCTTGTCAGTGCATGGCTTGATGCATAATGCCATCACCAATGCCTGGCGCGGCGACCCTTATCCCATCGATACCATGATGCTGTTCATGGCCAACATGGCCTGGAACTCGTCGATGAATACCGAACGGGTCCGGCAGATGCTGGTCGATAAAAACGAGGATGGCGAGTATAAAATCCCCTTTCTTATTGTTTGCGATGCTTATCATTCTGAAACGGTTGCTTTTGCCGATATCGTCTTACCGGATACGTCCTATCTGGAACGCTATGATGTGATGTCAATGCTCGATCGGCCGATTTCCGAGTTTGAAGGTCCGGTTGATTCGGTGCGTATCCCGGTTGTCCCTCCGAAAGGCGATTGCCGGCCGTTTCAGGACGTTATCGTAGACTTGGCCAGTCGACTCAAGCTGCCACGGTTTATGAATCCGGATGGCGCTCGTAAATTCGAAAACTACAAGGATTTTGTCATCAACTACGAAACCGAGCCTGGTTCCGGGATTGGCTTTCTGGCCGGCTGGCGCGGCAAGGGTGGCGAAAAATTTATGCGTGGGGAGCCAAACCCGAATCAATGGGAAATGTACGCCAATAATAATTGCTTTTTCCAGTATGAACTGCCGCGTTCCTTCCAGTATATGCGCAACTGGAACCGCGGCTACCTACACTGGGCGCAGGATCATGGCCTGATCCGCTATGTTGATCCGGTCAATATCCATATTTATTCCGAAGTTTTACAGAAATTCCGACTTGCCGCCGAGGGTAAAAGGGCCGGGCGTACACCACCGGACTATTTGCGCGAAAGAGTCATGACACACTTCGATCCCCTGCCTTTCTATTCGGAGCCGCTGGAATCCCAGAATATCGATAAAATAAAGTATCCCCTGAATGCAGTTACCCAGCGACCGATGGCTATGTACCATTCCTGGGACTCACAAAATGCCTGGTTAAGGCAAATTCATGCTCACAACTACCTGTTTATGAGCCCCGGAGTCGGCAAGCAAAACGGCTTCGGCGATGGAGACTGGATCTGGGTTGAGTCGCCGCATGGCCGGGTGCGCTGCATGTGCCGCTTCAGTGAAGCGGTGGAACCCGGAACCGTATGGACCTGGAATGCCATCGGCAAGGCCTCCGGTAGCTGGGGCCTGGACCCCAAAGCCAATGAATCCCAAAAAGGCTTTTTGCTGAACCATTTGATCAGTGAAGAAATCCCCTCCCCGGTGGAAGCTTATCACTATTCCAATTCTGACCCCGTTACCGGGCAGGCTGCCTGGTATGATCTGCGCGTGCGGGTTTACAAAGCAGATAAAGATGAACCCAGGCAAAGTTCGCCACAGTTTAAGGCCCAGAAGCGTACCCCCGGAATGGAGCCTTTCAGAAAAAAGTGGCAGGCCTTTAAAGTCGGACTAAAGGGATAAAGCATATGACTCAATTAGCGCTTGTTATTGATTTAAACACCTGCGTAGGTTGCCATGCCTGCGTTACCAGTTGCAAGGAATGGAATACTTCGGGTGAAGCCGGCCCCATGGTAGATAGGAACCCTTACTCCGCCGAACCGACAGGCACTTTTTTTAACCGTGTGCAAACCTTTGAGATAGGCGAGTTCCCAAGGACCCAGACGGTACATTTCCCAAAGTCGTGCCTGCATTGCGAGGACCCGCCCTGCGTCCCCGTTTGCCCGACGGGCGCCAGTTACAAAAGGCCGGAAGATGGTATAGTCCTGGTTGATTACGATAAATGCATCGGCTGCGAGTATTGCTCCTGGGCATGCCCCTACGGTGCCAGGGAGATCGATGAGCAACAGAAGGTGATGAAAAAATGCACGCTGTGTGTCGATCGGATTTATGACCAGTCCCTTGCGCCGGCAGACCGCAAGCCCGTGTGTGTATTATCCTGCCCGGCCGGAGCAAGAATTTTCGGTGATGTCCATGATCCGGAGTCCGAGGCCTCGCAGGCCATTAATGAGTCGGGCGGTTATCAACTTATGCCCGAATGGGGAACCCGGCCCGCCAATCATTACCTGCCCCGGCGGAAAACCCGCATTACCTATCACGAGGAAGAATTACAGCGTAGCGACAACCCGCTGAACAAGGAGGACCGTAAATACCGCTTGCCAACCAAGCGTACAACTCTAGACGACTCAACTTCATGGTAACCCTGTTATGAAGCCGGCATTTTCAGTGATATTCCTTACCACATTAATAGGCATGGGCCAGGGCCTTTTCCTGGCTTACTTTTCCGCTTATTGGCTGAATCTGTTTTCAGTATTGGATGTCGGCACTATAACAGGCGGCACCAGGGCTTCAATGGCAAGCCTGTTACTGTTGATCGGTGGTTTGATCGCGTCTTTTTTTCATCTGGGGCGCCCCGAGAGAGCCTGGCGGGCCGCCAGCCAGTGGCGCAGTTCATGGCTGTCGCGTGAAGTCATTGCATTACCTCTCAGTATGGCGTTGATTTTGGTGTATATACTGCTAAATTATTTTGGTAATAACACAGTTGTATATAGTCTACCTAAAGGCGAAATCATCACGGCAGCTGCGCTGGCAGGAGTGCTTTCAATCATTGCCATCCTCTCTCTCTATATTTGTACGGCAATGATCTATGCTTGCATTAAATTTCTGCGCCAATGGCACAGCCCGCTGACGGTTGTTAACTTTTTACTTATGGGACTGGCCTCGGGTTTTACCTTGGCGACCCTCTTTTCTACCCATTACGATCCACAACTCTTTGACTATTTCTGCGGATTCGCCATCGGGTTGAGCTTATTAGCGCTGATATTTCGTTACTTCTCGCTATACAGGAATCGCAAATTACGCAATACCACCAGCTTGCAGTCCGCCATCGGCATTCATCACCCGAACATTCGCCAAATGGCGCAAGGCGCCATGGGAGGGAGTTTTAATACCCGCGCCTTTATTCATACCTACGGTCCGATGCTGGTAAAGTTAGCGCGCTGGTTTTTCCTGCTGGCCGCATTCTTGGTTCCGGTACTGCTGCTATCGATCAGTAATGCCAATATGCTGGGCCTATGCCTTGCGGCGGTATTGATTCAATACCTGGGTTTGATTGTCGAGCGCTGGTACTTTTTTATCGAAGCCGAACATCCCCAGAATATTTATTATCAGATGATCTCCTGAGTCAAATAGCAGAGATAAAATCCGGTTCCTGACTCCTCCTGCGCCCGAGATCCATGGATTCCGGGCCGACAAGAAATCAGTTTTCGGGCCCTATTCCCAGCGAAAGGGACAATGAAAAATACAGAACGTCTTCCGAAAATCTGTCTGAAGTGACGCCGGTATAGAGTATTGGCAGATGCCCCAAAAACTGCCGTCTGTTGTATTCCGCCTTTGCCGAAATGGATAGGTTTTTATTAAGCCGATAACTAACCCTGGCACCGAGGGTGTGATTATGGGTGAATGCGATGTTTTTCCGGTCCCGGATTCGTTGGTCAAATTCCCCCCGATCGAAGTGTTGATAATAATATCCCATCGAACCCGAAATCCGCTCTTTGTTGAATTGAAAGTTTCCGCCTATCTGCCAAAATACCGCTTCGTGATTGATATCCTTATCGGGATCAAACCCAAGCCTGGCCTGTACCGCCTGATAATCGGGGAACTCCTGATTAAACGCTAAAACATCACCGCAGGGACCGATTTGTTCCAGGCTGCCCGTGCCACCTCCCGTCGTAAAGCGATAAGGGCACCCTTCACTGCTTTCACTGACGCCACTGATGCTGGAATGGCCGGTTCGAATGTATCCGAGTCCGGAAAAAACAGACCATGCAGTATTCGGATTTAAATCAACGACAACCGTAACTCCGCCTTGAATTTGCTGATCAAACGGTTGTTGTATTTCCACTGATCTCAGAAAATGGTCGCCGTAGCGTGTAAATGAGTTTTTATGAATTCCGGGCGATTGATTGCCGGCGGCGTCTATCGACAAGATCAACCGTCGATCAGCTTGTTTTCCCGGCATAAGATATTTCAAACCGATCGCATAGGATTGTATGTTGAAACGATCGCGCAGCGTCGCGAATTTCCGTTGCAGGAGACTCACATTAACATCCACGCGCTCGTTAAGATTCCAATCCAGTGCTACGCCTCCGGCCAGATATCGAGGCCGGTCTCTTTCTTCGGCATGAGTGCCATCCGCCAGATTCGGGGCATAAGCCACATTATCGCCTGCCGTTTCGCCATGAAGACGCAGAGTGATTGGGTGATTCTTTTCAGAATCCGATAGCAGGCCTGGCCAATGGCCTAACGAAAATGCATTCGCAATCCCCGGGAAGCTGATTAGCTTGAAAACAATACAATATGTGACTATACGGTGACACGGATATCTCATGATTCTGATTGACAGAATTTAACAGGCTTGTCCCCGGTCATCCGAAACAAGATGACCGGGGACTATTGCCGGCAAGTAGTCGGTTGCTTGTCAATAGACGTCGTTAACGGTGACATAACCTTGAAAGCCAGGCCCGCTAACCATCCCCTTTCCGCTGTTTACGGTGTAAGTTGATGCCCGGAACTCTTTGTCCGAATCCGTCATATTGACTTTTATACCGCTGATCACCAGTGTTACCTTGTAATTGCCGCTGCTATGCGTAATATCCTTATGTCCGCGTTTCCGCAATTCATCGCCCAGATCGTCAAGAGACACTCCGACACTTCCGTTAATGCTGCTGAATATTCTACCCACTTCCACTTGGAAAGTTGCATTGCTGATCGTACCGTCGGCATCTATCGACCGCGCATGGAATATCGTATTTTCCGGAAAGGTAATCTGCATGCTTTGCGGTACGCCCTCTGTCATACTCAGCAAGGCATCTGTTGTGGTTACGGATAATTTCCGAGTATCGCCCGGCATCGTAGCTTCGAATTCAAACCCGATTCCGACCTTTACATTCTTAAGCGTTTTATTGACGGAAAATGCGTAAGACCCGAAGTAGATATGAGAGTAACGAGTATCAAGTTTGGCAATATATGACCCGTTAAACAAGGTATCCAATTCATATTGCTTCAGCGTGTAGCGCTGTGAGCCGTACCAATAGGAATAAAAGATCACCGGGGCGATGTCACGATTGATGGATACCGCGCTTTGTGGCGTCACACCGATTGCTGCCGCCAGGGCGACTCTGTCAATATCCGTAGCAGCTTCAATTTCGGTATTGACTGAAAGGATTTCCGAAGATAACTCGTTTAACTGCACTTCGCCCAATGCCAAGTCCGCCCTGTTTATCTCCAGCCTTGCATTCAATGCAGAAAGCGTATCCGGAACATTGTTCGCCAGACTCAGCTGTGTCTGTGCCTCTACATTCGACCGTACAAGTGCAGCAAATTCTTTGGTCACAGCCACATAGTCATCCGCGGTGGACGAAAAACCGGATATTATCTGGTGTATCTGCGCGTTTAGTTTTATGACCTGAAGCGTCTTGGATGCATCGCTATTTAAATCAAGGCTGGAGAGTCCCAAGGATTTTGCCAGCAATTGCACCGATTCATTGAATCGCCCGGACTCGAACATTCCGCTTTCATCGGATAAAGCCACCGCAACCGAAGACAGGGGTGTGACAAAATCCAGCGTTCCGGGGGCGCTCAATTCGCCGACAAATGCTGTCGGGCCGCTTGTGGCTTTCTCATCAAAACCGACATCACTTCCTCCCCTGATCCGTATTAGCTGTGTCTCCGACGGACAGACAAGTCTGCCCGCCGCGCCCGTACCCCCGTGTTCAATATCGTCGCAGTATACGGTTGCACCCACGATATACCCATCTATAGCCTGGGCGGACTTAGTATTCTCCTGCTGACTCGTGGATGAAGAGCCGCAAGCCACGATTCCTTGCAGTGTACATAGCAAAACAGCGGCTGGAAGGAAATGCCCTCTCAAAGCGTTCATTTTCATAATATTGTCCATTATTGTGTCAATTACTGTCGACACAAAAGCAGCTTGCATGCCATATTCTGAACGCTATGTTCATTTTTATGATGTGATTTTGGAGCCTGGCCAAAATCTCCGCGACAGAGTAGTCTGTTGACTTGGAAGGTGTTTAATCGAGAATTTCGAAGGATCCATCCAGTGAGTGATATGTTGATGTTCGGGATCAAGCACCCGGTAAAGCGTTAAAAATAGTCATCATCCAAGCTAACGCTCTTCAGTGTATTATTGCCGGATATCGTGGGCATCCGATTATCTGATTCCGCGCTGACTATCGGCAGGCCGACGACAAATGCGGCCTCGAATACGGTTCCGATTGCAACATTGGTCCGGCCGTTTTCCAGGGCACCGACCGTGTAGCGGGTAACGCCGATTTTATCGCCGAGTTCGACTTGCGACATATTGCATTCTACGCGCGCTTTTTTGATCTTTTCACCGAGATCGATCAGTAGTTGTTTTGTTTGCTCGGAAACTTTCATTATCTATACTCAAAATAAACCATTATTCTCGCGGGTTGTATTTCAACAGGCAGCCTTCAGAGCATGCCGACTCTGTGCGACCTGCGTCAGTCACCATGCTTTCGCATACTCTATCCGGCAGAGAGATCTTGAACAGGCTCTAAGATATCACCCATCAGCGGAGATAGATGCAATATTCCGACACTGGCTTTGTATTTAATTATTTGTATTGGAAAAGTTAATAACGAAGCGAAGAATTTCAGCGGCGTTTACGAGAAGACAATGAATCTCAGGCCGGGATCTCGCCTTTGGCTAGAGCGGGTAAATCTCCCGACAGGCCCATGGCATACCTCATCGCCAGTTTCTTAACCGGACCGGCTTTATCGGCAAAATTCAACGCCGAGCTGCGAAGTCGTTTTATCGGATAGGGTTGGTCTTTAAATGCATGATGGAAAACGTCCATCGCGGCAATCATGGCCGTATTATAACCCCGCCGCGCCCGTTCAAACTTTCTCAGCGCCGACAGTCCGCCTATATCCCTATCCTTGTTCCGGCTTGCCAATATGACATCGGTCAGCTCCGCCGCATCCATTAAACCAAGGTTGACTCCCTGACCGGCTAAAGGGTGGATGGTATGGGAAGCATCGCCAATCAAAACCACCCGGGGTTTCACATAACGCTTCGCATGGGATTTGATCAAGGGAAAACTCCCTCGTTCGCGCACCCCGGCAATATGCCCCAGGCGTTCCGGAAAAGATTCTTCCATTTCCCGAATGAATTGATTCTCATCCAATGATTTCAACCGCGTCACCTCCTCCCCGCTGTGATACCAGACCATGGATGCGTTGTGGCCTCTTAGCGGCAAAAATGCCTGGGGTCCGGAAGGCATAAAGCGCTGCCAGGTGATATCCTGTTGAGGCAATTCGGTTTCGACCGTGGCCACCAGTGCGTGTTGCTGATAAGGCGTTTTCTCTATATCGATCCCGCACAGTCTTCTTACCACGGAATTTGCCCCGTCGGCGCCGACGAGCAGACCGCCACTGATGATTCTGCCCGATTCGAGTTCGAGCAACATTTCCTGCGGTTTTTCAACAATTCGTTCAACCCGTTCCGGACTGATCCATTCGATATTGTCCATGGACTTGACCACATCCAGCAGAGAGAGCTGAATCACACGGTTTTCGATAATATTGCCCAGCACGGGCTCGTAAATATCACCACTCTCGAAAAGTGTTTTACCGGCCGCTTGTCCGTCCCACACCAGCATTCTGCGATAGGGGCAGGCACGTTTGTCCAGCATACCCTGCCATGCGCCGACAGCTTCAAACATTCGCTGCGAGGCGATACTGATGGCACTGACTCTTAAATCATATTCCTGGTCATTGTGAAATTCCTTTGGTTCAGCGGCTTCGACCACGGCGAGCTTCAGACTGCTGTGAGCGATTGCCGCCGCCAGAGTAGCACCCACCATTCCGCCACCGACTATAACGGCGTCAAATCGCTCAGCCATGGCAAGTCTGCCTCTGTTGATCGTTCCAAAAACCTAATCCCACCGGTAAAGATTCCTCTCTGTAGACGTTATATTCTAAACGCTGAATCGGCAGCCGTGATCAATCCATGGGCTTATAGTCAATCCGCTGCCAGCCTTTATCCATCCGCCTGATTTCAAACGTAGGCCAGAAATAATACTCCGGCGAAACACTGATGATATCACGCCGTCCCCCCATGTTGACGGTAGTCAGGCGGGTAAATTCATCCTGATGAATATGCCTCACCTTTTCGAGGAAATCGTCGAGGCCGGATACGGGTTTACCGTTGACTTCGGTGACGATGCGATTACGATACAGACGATCCCAGACAGCGGGTGAACCGGATTCAGTCTTGGTAATATAGACACCGTCTATATCCAGGCCTTCATACAGTGCGATCTCACGATGCGGTTCCTGAAAAAAAGCCCCACCCCAGCTGACGATCCTGCGCGTACCTCCGCCTTGTAATACTGATGTTTTGAGTTCTATCTCCACCACTTCCCGATCGCGCAACACTTGCAGCCGAATCCCGGGTTTTTGAGAAACAGATTCCGCATCCAGCATATCGGTCATCAATTGCCCTTCAATGGTCAGAACAATATCGCCCGGCCGCAGAAGCTCCGCGGCCGCAGTGCCCGGTACCGTTTGCTCCACATAGAGTACTCGCCGTTGATCGGCGTTCTGATTCATATACCGTTGCAGCCACTCATCAGGCAGACCCAGTCTTTTGGCATTGGACAAGGAACGGTAAAACAGCATCGCATCCATGGCGTAATAAACACCGTGCTGGCGATAACTTTTCAGCGTTTCATTAAGAATACGAACCGGCATGGCCCATTCGGCCTCCTTCACTTCTTTGCCTTCCTCATAGGCGAAACTCATCCAGATCGCGTGGATCACACCATCCTGGTCCACGATGGGCCCACCAAGGGACGGTGGCATATTGGCTGCGGTATAGACATCCAGGGGAAGTTGCTGATATCTCGGATAACGGGGAGGTTCCATGGAGACTGTGGCGCGGTTGAGATTGTCCGGACGATTGATCTGATAGGTTCCGTCTCTGCGGAATGCCAGTCTGTAAAGATCTTCCGGCAATTCATCAGTGGCCTCGGCAAAGCGCAGCTTCGGTATGGCCAAGTGCCCGAGTTCCGCCGGATCGTATTTCAATAACGCCAAATTGTGCAGAGGGTGGAGAAACACGACCTCGGCAGCAATTTCATAGGATCCGAAAACGGTCACCTTCGCCTCTCCCATGCTGATGGGAACCGTATTGCGATCGATTGAGATTAAACCCGACTCCGCATCCACAATGAGTCCCGTACCCGAGAAGTGCTGAGAGAAGACATTGTCCACCGTATAGGGGATATTAAAGTCCACTCTCACCATGGCGGGCGCCAGTTTTTTCAGCAAAGGGTGATTGAAAGAAGGCAAAGTTGCCGGGATATCGCTGCTTTCGGATTGACTGAACCGGGGATGATTGATCACTTCGCATTCCCAAAACCGTTGATTGTCTTTGCGCTCACAGCTGCGATAGCGAAACCACCGATGATTGAGTTCAACCTGCCCCAGTTCGGAGAAAAATTCCCTTCCCTGTAACCTGTAACGCACCAGCCAGCGCTCCGGAGTCTCCGGCTGTTGCAGCAGTGCGAGCACATCGTCAAGGCTATTGACAGCCTGATGATTGATCGATGTGATCAATGCGTTTTCTTCTATGCCCGCCTCATTGAAAATAAATCCGGGCTTAACCAAAATAACGCCCCGCTTTTCCAGATTCATGCCGCGGACATGCTGTAATGACATATCCTGTATTATTGTGTCGCCTAATTCCAGCAGACGATCCGGTATTTGTTCGTGCAGATCGGCAACGGATACCATGACTTTCACCTTTTCTCCCTGGCGTACGACCAGCAATTCAGATGTTTCCCCCACCAGCGAATCCAATATGGTTTCAAGAGCGACAAAGCCGGAAATGCTTTCGTCATTGATTGAGACCAGGATATCGCCTTCGCGCAAAAGCCCGTCGGCCGCTCCGCCCGGCAATACCTGGCGGGCAACCAATAAACCCGTGTTCCGGCTATTGGCCTGACGCACCCGGGACTCGGTTTCCTGATCGAGCCCCAGTCTGCGCAGCTCACGGAATGATCGGTGATTAAACAATGTCTGCAGCGTACCGCGGGAAATCGCTTGGTTTTTCTGAAGCAACTCCAGTGCGCGTACTATGCGATCGAGCGGCAGAAAAAAACTGCTGGCGGTACGTGAGTTCGCTGCAGCGTTCAGTGCCACCACGTCGCCGTCGGCATCGAGTACCGGTGAACCCGAGGAACCACCCGAAGTCGATGATGCGGCCTGCAGATAAAACGTATTGAAATCGTTGTATTCGTAACGGCCGTAGCTGGGCGCTTTGCGGTCAACTCTGGCGATGGTGCCGGCGAGGATGGAAAGCTGCTCGCCTCCATCGCTGCCAATAACGCGGATGTTCATGCCGGTGCTGACTTTGTCGGGTCTCAAACTCAGCGACTTCGGCTGAATATACTGCAGATCGGATGGCTGATAGCGTAAAAATCCAAAATCGTGTACCGGATCCCGGTACAGCGGAACCAGATCGATTCGTTCCTGGTTCTGAAATGTCGCAGTAGCTCGGATGGGTCCTGCACCGATCACATGCCGGTTTGTCAGAATAATGCCATTCTCCGCATCGACGACGAACCCGGTTGCCCCTCCCACCCCCTGCTCTGCATGATTAAAATCACGTAACTGCGAAACCTGCAGAGAGACCACGGAGTTGGAAACCCGGGCTATGACCTCAGCCCAGTGGTCCGCCTGCGCATGGGAGCGGACAGGCAGCAGAGATAGGAAAAAACAAATAAAGAGTAAAAATCGCAATGTCGTTATCCGGGCAGAAGAAAATCAAAATTGCACGCACGGATTATTCCTGATCCGCGCCGCCAATAGAATACCAGTATAGTCGTTCCAACCACATCCATTTGCGTAGGAGCCCGCTCCACAGGCGAAATCTGCACCGGAACGGCCCTTCGCGAGGAAGCCTCGCTCCTACGATGGTAAAGGTCTATGACTGGCACACACTATGCGGGTAAAATTGCGCATTTAATGCCGGAGATTTCATTTTGCCGAAAGAAACCGGGCCGGATCAGTCGGTCAGCTGGTTCAGACAGGCTTCACCTTATATTAACGCCCATCGCGGCAAGGTATTTGTCATTGGTTTTGGGGGTGAAGTCATTGCGGCTGCCGATTTTTCCTCTCTTATTCATGACATTGCCCTGCTGAGCCACTTGGGCATACGCCTGGTGTTGGTTTACGGCATTCGTGCGCAGATTGCCGAACGGGAACAAAGGGAGAAGGCCTATTCCCGTATCGTCAATGATTTACGTGTGACGGACGATCGAGCCTTACAAACTGCGATTGAAGTCTCCGGATCCGTAAGAGCCCGAATTGAATCCGCTTTTTCGGCCAGTCTGCCCAATACGCCTATGTCCGGTTCCAGACTCGGCGTAGTTTCGGGAAATTTCGTGACGGGCCGGCCATATGGAATTCACGACGGCGTGGATTATTGTCACACCGGCGTCGTCAGGCGGGTACACGCGAAGGCGATTCATGGCCAGTTGGAAAAGGGCAATATCGTCCTCCTCTCGCCGCTCGGCTATAGCATTACCGGCGAGGTATTCAATCTGCATGCCGAAGATGTCGCCACCGAGGCTGCCACCGCTTTAAAGGCCGATAAACTGATCTTTTTAATGGATCAGCCGGTTCGACAGCAGGCGGATAATTCTCTGTTGCGGCAAATCACACCCGCCGAAATGCAAGCTTTAATCGCGCAAAATGCACTGGACACAGGCCAGCGGAACTTAATGAAAAACGCTATTCGTGCCTGCCACGATGGCATCAAACGCGTGCATTTGCTGGATCGCCACGTTGACGGCGCGTTGCTGAAAGAACTATTTACCCGCGACGGCATTGGCACCATGGTCAGTGCGGATAAGTACGATGATATGCGCGCTGCGGACATCCGGGATGTCGGCGGTATTATCGAATTGATCGAACCGCTTGAATCTGACGGCACCCTGGTGCGTCGCTCCAGAGAGCAATTGGAGATGGAAATTGCCAACTTCACCGTAATAGAGCGCGACGGTACTATTGTCGCCTGTGCTGCACTTTATCGATTGGAGGATTATGGTGAAGTGGCCTGTGTCGCCACTCACCCGGAATACCGCAAATCCGGTCATGCGGAAAATCTACTGGACCATCTGGAAAAGTCAGCCGTGGACGCCGGATTGAAAAGACTTTACATATTGACCACCCGATCCCGGCACTGGTTTATCGAACGAGGATTTGTCAGTGCAAGCCTCGACGATTTACCTTCGTCGCGGCAGGCCAGTTATAATTTTAAAAGAAATTCCAGCGTTTTGATCAAAGATTTATAGCCACCGCGGGGGTGGGAGCTTGCCTGGCAGGCGAAGAGGATCTTTCCGGCATACACACTATCGCGAGGGGGCCTCGCTCCTACGCGCAGGGGTGTGCAGGTATGTCGGGGGTTTAACCGGATTTTTCAGCGCTGGCTTTTTCGATCTCTTCCCTGACCGCAACCATATCGACATTCCTGGCGCCCTCAACCAATTCGACAAGGCTGGATTCAGGCAAGGCGCCGGGTTGCATAAACAGAATGATCTGTTCGCGAAATACCGCCAGGGTGGGTATGGAACGTATGTTGAACTGCGCAGCCAGTTCCTGCTCATCTTCGGTATTGATTTTTGCAAACACAATATCGGCATGGTTTTCCGCGACTTTCTCGTAGGTAGGTGCAAACGAACGGCAGGGGCCACACCAGGGCGCCCAAAAATCAATCAATACGATATCGTTATTGTTGATAGTGTCTTCAAAATTGTCTTTGCTTAGTTCTACAACGGCCATGTTTATCCCCGCAGCTTGGGCAGACAACAAAAAATGGCCGTCTACCGGAGTTAAAGATAAAAAACAGATGCACCATATATTAGTACATACTAATATTCAAGTGGATAAAGGTATTTTTATTCTCCCCGGTGCGCCGACTCCGCAGAATCCGAACCCCAGGCAGGCAATAAATCCTGCTCTATCCCCAATTGCTCGAGTACCCGGGCGACCACAAAATCAACCAGATCATCGATGGTTTTGGGTTGCTGATAAAAACCGGGATTCGGGGGCATCACAATCACCCCGATCCTTGCCAGTTTGAGCATATTTTCAAGATGGATAGCGGAGAACGGCATTTCCCTGGGCATAATGATCAGCTTTTTGTGCTCCTTAATGGTGACATCCGCCGCCCGCTCGATCAGGTTCGTGCTGTTGCCACACGCTATGGCCGAAAGGGTTCCGGTGGTACAGGGACAGACAACCATGGCATCCGCCACACCTGAGCCGCTGGCGATAGGTGCGGTCCATTGCTCTTTTGCATAGGCTTTGATTTGACCGTCAGCCGCGCCGCAGAGGTCTGAGAACTGAGTTTCCATCTCCGCAGGCTTAGACGGAACCGGCAGATCCGTATCCATACCCATAACGATCTGCGCCGGTTTCGACATCATCAGATAAACACGGCACTGGTATTTCACCAAACATTCCAGCAGCCTCAGGCCATACTGTATGCCGGAAGCACCTGTCATGGCGAGCGTGATGGTTTTACGGTAAGGCATCGATCAATCAGCGCCTGGGTTGCAACATGATTTCAATCCGCCGGTTAGCGTTACGCCCTTGTACTGTAGCGTTTTCGGCAACCGGCCTGTATTCACCATATCCCACCGCGCTCAGCCGATCGGCGGGGATTCCGGATTCCTGTAAAAACCGCACCGCCGCCGCAGCTCTCGCGACCGACAGTTCCCAGTTGCTCGGAAAGGTGGCTTTAATCGCGGCTCCGACGGGCAGATTATCCGTATGCCCTTCTACCCTGATATCATGCTCGGTAAAATTCTTCAGCACACCGGCCAGTTGATTCATCACGCCCAGGCCGTTTGAACTGATAAACGAGCGTCCGGATCCGAATAGTTCGGCGCTGCTGATCAGGATTCCCACGCTGTCCTGGTTACGAACATCAACTTTGGCGTCAGCCATGCCCGCGTCCAGCAATTGTCCCTGCAATTCCGATTTCAACTGAATCAGATCGTCACCGGGTTTACCTTTTTCCGGGATGGCCGCCAATTGTGCTGCCAACGCTTGAACCTCCGAATCTTTCTCGTCGATCAGTTTTTGCGACATTGCAAGCTTGTCGACATGCTCTTCCAATTCCACCAAAGTGCCGTCGAGTTCAGTCTTTACGGTGCCGAGTTGTGATTCGATTTCGGCCTTTTGTTGCTGAATACTGCTGAGTTCCGATTCAAGATTGCTTGTTTTGTCATTGGCTCCGCTTAGTTGAGTCATTAGCGTCGAGATCTGAGATTCCCCACTGCTTTGTTGCCGGTTAAAGTCATCAAGCTGTGTCTGCAGGCTTGTGTTATCTTGTTCCAACAGCGATATCTTTTCGTTTAGAGCAAGCAGCCTGCCTTCTAACTCCTCGCTTGCCGAACGAGCGGTATTGCCGGCCTCATCCGAGAGCAAGCGAAATGCCTCGAAATCCGCCTGTAACTGATCGAGCTCGGATTGCTTGCCTGCCAGCGATTGCTCCAGAGTAGCGTTTTCAGCCGTAACAACATCCAATTCAGCAGCCAAATTCTCAAGCTTACCGCTCTGACCGCCGAGTGATTGTTCAAGACCGGACTTTTCACGGTTAATCGACTCCAGTTGCGCACGTAAGTCCTCAAGTGCTTGATCCCGCTCCGCCAGTGATTGCTGAACCTTAGAGCTGCCATTATTGACATCATCAAGCTGAGCCTGCAGTTGATCAAATGCGGTCGACTTTTCCGCCAGCGACTGCTGTTGCGTCCTATGCTCCGCCTTCAAAGCATCCATCGCCGCTTCAAGCTCTTCCAGGGCTTTGGACTTCTCGGCCAGGGACTGCTGCGTACTTTCATGCTCATCGGAAAGTGAACTGAGCTGACGGTTTAAGGTTTCTGTTTCGGCGGCTTTATCCGACAACTGATTTTGCAATGCCGCCTTCTCGCTGCTGAGTCGTTCCATCTCATTGCCGACTTCATTCTCCGCACCTTGATCCACAGACATTAACTGCTGCAAATCCGCCTTTTCCGACGTTAAAGCGGCAATCCGGCCCGATAATTCATCGGTCTCGACCGTTTTTTTCTCCAGATCCTGTTGCAGCAGACGCTTCTCCTCATCCAGTGCCTGCAACTGCGCATTGAATTTCTCCGTCTCGGCGGATTTCTCCGCCAGGTTGTTTTCAAGTCCGGACTGATGCGCTTTGAGTTCATGCACTTGTTGCATCAGCTTATCCGTTTCTGCCGTCTTTTCAGTCAGCGTCTGTTGCAGAAGATTGTTTTCATTATTCAACGCCTCGACTTTTGCGACAATGCTGTCGACCTCGGCGGTTTTATCGTTGAGGGATTGCTCAAGAGCGGACATCTTGGCAAAAAGCGATGATTTCTCGTTGTTAAATTCCGCCATTTCCTGGTCTTTTGCGGTCAGGGACTGCTCGAGCGAGGCAAGATTATCGGTGAGCGTTTGAATTTGTCCCTGCGATTGCTGCACTAATTGATCTTTTTCTTTTAGGGATTGCTTGAGCGTGATGTTCTCAGTATTGGCAACGACCAAGCGGCCATCGAGCTCACTGATTTTTTCGTTCAGGGTGCGAGACTGAGCATCCATTTTCTCGCTCATCACCTCTACGCTTCTTTCACCGAACCTGGCTTCATCCAACTGCTGTTCCATCGAGGCGTTGAACTCGGTCAGCTCGTTGATTTGATTTTTGTATTCAGCCAGCTGTTCATCCAAAATATCCAGCTGTTTCTGGTGTTCCTCAAGGCCGGACTGCCGTTCACTCTCTGCACCCTTTATCGCGGCATTGTTGGAGGAAATGGTTTGCTTGGCGGCATCCAATTCGGACGTCAGCTGATCGATCTGCTGTTGGAGGGTCGATTTGTCGGTGCTGAGGCTTGCGATTTGTTCATCCAGCTTCGAAATCTGTGCCTGATGTTGAGCTTGCAATGCCTGGGATTCGTCCGCAGCTTGCATCAGGTTTGCCGATTCCACGGCATTTTGCTTTGCCGATTCTTGGGTCGTGGTTAAGCTAAAATTACCGCATTTGGTCAGTCCAAACAGCATTGCCGCCAGCAACACCAGCACTATACCGACTCTGAGCGTATTGCTGAGGCGATTTCCGCTATCGTCATAAGGATCGGACATGGGTTTCTCCGTATTCTGTATTCGATGTCATCTCTGCCGCAGCAGTATTATGTCGTTATTGAGGGCAACATGAAACCTTTCTGTATTGCAGTTTTCACCGTGGATGCCCTGCCGTGGCATATTGCGTACAATGGATGCTTTTTACATCCAACGATCAGGAATTCTATCGGTGAAGGTTCATTTAAGTGCGGTTGGTTGCCGTTTGAACGAGGCAGAACTTGAAAGCTGGGCCAAGGATTTTCGCCGCCAGGGCCATCGCCTGGTGAATCAAGCCGATGACGCCGACCTTATGGTGTTTAACAGCTGTGCCGTCACCTGCGAAGCCGCCCGCAAATCGCGCCAATCGATAAATCGCCTGCATCGATTGAATCCCGATGCGAAGATGGTAGTCAGCGGTTGTTTCGCCACGCTGAGTCAACAGGAAGTATCTTCGCAATCGGGCGTGAATCTTGTGGTGGAAAACCGTGATAAAGACCGCCTGGCGCCTATCAGCCAACATATGCTTTCCATCCCCTCTGCGTCCGACGCCACAATATCTCCCGAAGAAAGCACCTTATTCGCGCGCAACCGGCAACGCGCGTTTATCAAAATACAGGATGGATGCCGCTACCGTTGTACCTTCTGTATTGTTACCGTCGCCCGAGGCGAAGAACGCAGTCGTCCGGTAAAGGAAATCATCGATGAAATCAACCGTCATGTCGCCGCGGGAGTCAAGGAAATCGTTCTGACCGGCGTGCATGTGGGCGGGTACGGCAGTGACAACGGCAGCGATCTGTCCGCACTGGTGAAAACCATCATCCGCGATACAGAAATTCCGAGAATTCGCTTTGCATCGGTAGAACCCTGGGATTTACCGGATAACTTTTTTGAGCTCTTTGAGTCGTCCCGACTAATGCCGCATATGCACCTGCCCGTTCAGAGCGGCAGCGATGCGATTCTGCGAAAAATGGCTCGCCGGTGCAAAACGGACGAATTCCGGCGTTTGATACAGCATATCCGCGACACAGTGCCTGGTTTTCTGATTTCGACCGATATCATCGCAGGCTTTCCCGGTGAGACCGCCGAGCATTGGCAACAGACTCTGGAGTTCGTGAAGGAAATGCGGTTCTCTCATATCCATATTTTCAGTTATTCTCCGAGACTGGGAACCAAAGCCGCCAGCCTGGCCGGTCAAGTCGATCCGCAAACCAAAAAGCAACGCAGCCGAGAGTTGCACGTTTTAGCAGACCATTCAAAGCAGGATATATTACGCCGGAATATTGCCCTGCAACATGAGGTATTATGGGAAGCTGCCCGCCCATCCACCCATAGGGGTTTTAGAGTTTTTAGCGGATACACGCCGAATTATTTGCGGGTTGAAGCACAAGTGCCGGATTCGGTCGATCTGGAAAACCGTATCGGTGGCTTTCAAGCACTGGGAATACGCGAAGACGGCCAATGCTTGATCGGAAAAACCACGACTTGCTAGAGGCTGTCGGATAAGTAAGAAGACAGGCGGCCGCCTCTGAGTCTCTGTCAGGCGTGTGTTGGAAGAAGTGTAGGCGCAGGGATGGCGGCTCCAAGCCTCCATGGACGGATTTACGGCGTCTTCTGGAAACACACGCCTGACAGAGACGGTGCTCGCTTCAGGCATCTTTATCCGTCAATATAAGGTTGTCAATGTACTAGTACTCCAACCTTCGCCGGACGCACTCCCCTATAGCCTCTAAATCACAGCGCCATGCTTGCAAAGAAGAAGAACCGGCATTCGGATTGCTACTATTAAGAATTGAAATAATCATTATAATATAAAATTATAGTGCGCGGCGACGGGCTCTAAGATGTACCCGAGGGCTTAAAGATCATCATCAGAAGGGGAGATTATGCCTGAAGAAATTGCAGATCCGGATCAGGAAGAAACACAAGAATGGCTCGAATCTCTGAGTGCGGTGATAGAAGCCGAGGGGCCCGAGAGAGCGCATTATTTGCTGGAGCGCCTGATCGATGCGGCACGCCGTTCCGGAGTCAACCTGCCCTACAGCGCTTCCACCGCCTATATCAACACCATCGCTCCGCATCTGGAAGTACCGAGCCCCGGAAATCATGATCTGGAAGTCAAAATCCGTGCAATGATCCGCTGGAACGCAACGGCCATGGTACTGCGGGCCAATCGGGGCGGAAGCAACCTGGGCGGACATATTGCGAGCTTTGCCTCGGCCGCGACGCTGTACGATGTCGGCTTCAACCATTTTTTCCGGGCACCGACGGCTGAGCACGGGGGTGATCTGGTGTTTTTCCAGGGACATTCCTCCCCCGGTGTTTACGCCCGCGCCTTTCTCGAGGGACGCTTAAGCGAGCAGGACCTGGATGGCTTCCGCCGCGAAACCGACGGTAAGGGCTTATCATCCTACCCTCACCCCTGGCTTATGCCCGATTTCTGGCAATTTCCCACCGTATCCATGGGCTTGACATCGATTATGTCAATCTACCAGGCCCGTTTTATGAAATACCTGCAGGATCGAAAATTACGCAGCATGAGCGATCGGCAGGTATGGGCCTTTCTCGGAGACGGCGAAATGGACGAACCCGAATCCTTGGGTGCCATTTCGCTGGCCGGCAGGGAGAAACTGGATAATCTGAACTTCGTGATCAATTGCAATCTTCAGCGGCTTGACGGACCGGTACGCGGAAACAGCAAAATAATCCAGGAACTGGAGGGCGTGTTCCGAGGCGCCGGATGGAATGTTATCAAAGTCATCTGGGGGTCTTATTGGGATCCTTTGCTGGCCAAGGACAAGACCGGTGCATTGATCCGGCTGATGACCGAAACTGTCGACGGCGAGTATCAAAACTACAAAGCCAAAGGCGGTGCCTACACGCGCGAACATTTCTTCAATAGATACCCCGAAACCAAAGCACTGGTATCCAATCTGTCCGACGACGATATCTGGCGTTTAAACCGCGGTGGCCATGATCCGCATAAGATTTATGCCGCTTACACTCAGGCGGTGGAACACAAAGAGCAGCCGACCGTCATCCTGGTAAAAACGGTCAAAGGCTATGGCATGGGTGAATCCGGAGAAGGCACCAATGCCACGCATCAGCAAAAGAAAATGGATATGGAATCGCTGAAAAAGATGCGCGACCGTTTTCATATTCCGCTCAGCGACGAGCAGGTCGAAAATCTCGAATATGTCAAGCCCGCGCCCGACAGCCCGGAATCGAAATACATTGTGGAACGGCGGACGACTCTGGGCGGCTATCTGCCGCAGCGTAAAAAATTTGCCGAACCCTTGGAAGTACCGCCCCTTTCGAGCTTTGAGGCTTTATTGCAGGATTCGGGCAACCGCGAGATGTCCACTACCATGGCCTTTGTGCGACTCCTGACTATACTGACGCGGGATAAAAAGATCGGCAAATATATAGTCCCCATCGTACCCGATGAAGCCAGAACATTCGGCATGGAAGGAATGTTCCGTCAACTGGGCATTTATTCATCCGTCGGGCAACTTTACACACCACAAGACCGGGACCAGGTCATGTTTTACAAGGAAGATAAGAGCGGGCAGATACTGGAAGAAGGCATCACGGAAGCAGGCGGAATCAGTTCGTGGATAGCCGCGGCTACCGCTTACAGTACCCACGGAATCAATATGATCCCGTTTTTTATCTATTACTCCATGTTCGGCTTCCAACGCATCGGTGATTTTACCTGGGCCGCAGGCGATATGTGCGCGCGCGGATTTTTGATCGGCGGCACCGCGGGGCGAACAACGCTGAACGGCGAAGGGCTGCAGCATGAAGACGGTCACAGCCACGTATTGGCCGGCACCATACCCAATTGCGTGACCTACGATCCGTGCTTTGCCTATGAGATGGCGGTGATCGTACACAACGGTATGCAACGCATGGTGAAAGAGCAGGAAAATGTCTTTTTTTATATCACGGCGATGAATGAAAACTATCATCAACCCGCCATGCCTAAAGGGGTTGAGAAAGACATCATCAAAGGAATGTACAAACTGCGCAATGCCTCTAAAAATGCCAGACTCAGAGTGCAACTGCTGGGTTCCGGCACCATCGTGCGTGAAGTTAT
The DNA here is from genome assembly GCA_965222695.1 of Granulosicoccaceae bacterium. Taxonomy (GTDB): domain Bacteria; phylum Pseudomonadota; class Gammaproteobacteria; order Granulosicoccales; family Granulosicoccaceae; genus UBA7957. The sequence goes on from OZ244967.1 coordinate 1,487,469, forward strand.
CGCCGCCGCCGATTTACTCAAGGAGGACTGGGGAGTCCATGCAGGTATATGGAGTGTGACCAGTTTTAACGAGCTTGGGAAAGACACGCGGGCGGTGGAGCGTTGGAATCTGCTGCATCCGGGTGAAAATAAAAAAGAGGCCTTCGTCAGCAGACAACTTAAGGACTGCGAATGTCCGGTTATAGCGTCGACCGATTATATCAAATCTTACGCGGAACAGATCCGCAGCCAGGTGCCGGGGCGCTATACCGTATTGGGAACAGACGGTTTCGGCCGATCGGATACGCGCAGAAAACTGCGCAGCTTTTTTGAGATTGACCGATACCACATCACTGTCGCTGCGCTTAGTTCATTATACGAAGAAGGGGCTGTTGAAAGTGAAGTCGTTAATAACGCCATCGATAAGTACGGCATTGACAGAAACAAGCCGGACCCGGTTGATCTGTGATACCGGTACCAGGATGCGTGACGAAAGCGGTAGCTATAGAGCTTGAACCATGACCAAAACAGTCGAATTAAAAGTGCCTGATATTGGCGATTTCGAAGAAGTCGAAGTGATAGAACTTTTGATTGATGTCGGCGATAGAATTGAAATTGAGCAGTCACTGATTACGCTCGAAAGCGATAAGGCAAGTCTGGAGATTCCGGCCAGCAGTGCAGGCATTGTCAGGGAACTGAGAATTGTCCTGGGGGACAAGGTCTCCGAAGGTGATGTGATTGCCGTTCTTGACACCGACGCGTCGGAATCGACGGAGAGCCAGCCCACGAAACCCGCTCAGACCACCGGAACAGATAATCGGCAGGCAAGCACTCAAATTGCGGAAAAAACACCCGCCAGGCCATCCGACGCCGACTCTTTGCAGCACCCGGTCGAACCTGCTCCTCAGCCATCCACATCGCCGACGGCGCATTTAGAAACACATGGACATCGGCCGCCCCATGCCAGCCCCGGTGTGCGGCGTTACGCCAGGCAGTTGGGTGCAGATATTCATCTGATCAAGGGCAGTGGACGCAAAAACCGTATTCTGAAGGAAGATGTAAAGTCCTTTATCAAAAACGCCCTGGAACATTCCGTCAGTGCCTACAAAGGTGGGGGAAACTACCCCGGGGGCGGCGGCCCGATTCCCCCTGTTCCCGAAGTGGATTTCAGCAAATTCGGAGAAACAGAGAGAACCGAGCTTGGCCGGATACAAAAGCTGTCGGCGGCGAATCTGCACCGATCCTGGCTGAACCTGCCCATGGTGACACACCATGATGAAGCCGATATCACGGATATGGAATCCTTTCGCCAGTCGCTCAAGGAAGAGGCAGAACAACAAGGCATCAGGGTCACCGGGCTTGCTTTTCATATGAAGGCACTGGCTGCAAGCCTCAAAGCCTTTCCAAAGTTCAACGCCTCGCTCTCACCTGACGGGCAAGCCCTGTTTTTAAAAAAATATTTCCATATCGGGATAGCGGTGGACACACCCGATGGATTGGTCGTGCCCGTATTCAGGGATGTGGATAAGAAATCCGTTTACGAGCTGGCTGAGGAAATGGCGGATATCAGCGAGCGGGCCCGGGCTAAAAAACTCAAACCCGAGGAAATGCAAGGAGGATGCATGACGATCTCCAGCCTGGGTGGTATAGGGGGAACCGCGTTTACACCCATAGTCAACGCGCCGGAGGTGGCGATACTCGGTATTACACGGGCTCGCATGCAGGCCATCTGGAACGGCGAGACATTTACACCCAGACTGATGTGTCCGCTGGATCTTACCTACGACCACAGGGTGATAGACGGAGCCGACGCGGCTCGCTTTCTCGCCAGCTATTGTAATACGATTTCCGATATACGCCGATTGACGCTTTAAGTCCGGAAATGCCATGACAGAACTCATCACCGCTGAAGCACCCGATATCGGCGATTTTAACGATGTCGAAGTGATTGAAATTCTTGTTTCCGAAGGGAAATGATAGAATCGGAAACCTCGATGATTACCTTGAAAGTGATAAAGAAGGAACATGTACGGATCTTTATGTGAAATAAACCGTCAAGAGGATCGGTCATGAGTATGACACTGGATAAATTAGTCGCGCGCCATGGCCGCTACCGGGCTGCGCATACCGCCGTCATCTGTGAGGATTCACGGCTCAGCTGGAGTGAGTTCTCACGGTCGGTCAATCGATTGAGTCATGCCCTGGCGGCTGCTGGCATAGCAAAAGGCGACAAAGTTGCAACGGTTCTGCCTAACTGCGTGGAGCTTTTAACCCTGTATTGGTCAATAACTGCCATAGGGGCGGTGGTGGTACCCCTCAGCCCGTTATTACAAGCACAGGGACTGGTCAATCTACTGCGCGATTCCGACAGCCGGATGGTATTTCTCACACCGCAAATCATGGCATCGCTGAAGAATGGACCTCGATCATCGCTCGGTATCCCGTACCATGCCTATATTGTGGTCGGAGATGATACCGCAGGAGAAGGCGCCGTCAGTTTCAACGCCTTTATGGAAGCGGCGCCTGACTCCTCCCCTCCCCGGGCCGATCTGCAGCCCGATGATCTGTTCAATATTGTCTACAGCAGCGGCACCACGGGTTTGCCTAAGGGCATAGAACACAGTCACCTTATTCGTTCCCAATACGGTGCACACTTTGCCGCTTCCTTTCGTATGACACCCGAAAGCGTGGTACTGCATTCCGGTTCAATCGTATTCAACGGTGCATTTGTCACTCTGATGCCGGCTTTTTTTCTCGGCGCAACTTATGTGCTGGAAAAAACTTTTGATGTGGGGACTGTGATCCGCACGATTCAGCGGGAAAAAGTAAGCCATACCATGATGGTACCCGCGCAAATTATCGCCCTGCTGGAGAGCCCCGAATGTAATCTTCAGACCTTGCAATCTCTCGAAATGATACTTAGCCTGGGCGCGCCTCTGGACCAATATTACAAGAATCGGTTAAACGAATTGCTTCCCGGTCGGCTTTACGAGCTGTATGGATTGACTGAGGGTTTTGTCACTATTCTGGATAAATCGGACTTCGGCAAGAAATCCGGTTCAGTCGGATGTCCGCCGCCGGGCTATGAAATTCGAATCGTTGATGATGCAGGGCGGGACCTTCTTCCCATGCAGATCGGAGAAATTGTCGGCCGGGGCCCTATACTGATGCCGGGCTATTACGGGCGAGAAGATTTAACCCGGCAAACTCTGCGCGATGGCTGGCTTTTTACCGGCGACCTCGGCTATCTGGATGAAGATGGCTACTTGTTCCTGTCCGGCCGCAAAAAAGAACTGATTATCTCCGGTGGCGTGAACGTTTACCCCATCGATATAGAGGCTGTCATCATAAGGCATCCCGCGGTCGTGGAGACAGCGGTATTCGGTATAGATTCGGAGAAGTGGGGAGAAACACCTGTTGCCGCTATTGTAATACGAGACGGCCATGATATCGCCACTGAGGAAATGAAAAACTGGATTAATTCCCGTGTTGAAGCCAAATATCAACAGGTCTCGGATATTTTCTACATCGAGGAATTTCCACGTAATGTGGCCGGTAAAGTGTTAAAAGACCGACTCAAGGATATATATTTCGATCAACGGACGCACAACTCGGATTTTGCACATAGGATCGATTTTGAGAAGGAGAACGATGGTTAGCCGACATTCTCCTTAGTAAGTACGATTTGAACCGTGCTGATATCACGCTCCAGAAATCCGGCCTCGCAATAACAGAAATAAAATTCCCATAAGCGGATAAAGGCATCCGAATAATTCCGCGCCCGGATATCAGCATAGTGTTTATAAAAACGCTGCCGCCAATCCGATAAGGTCCGTGCATAGTCCAATCCTATATCTTCAAGGTGAAATATGTTCAGATCACTGGAACGACAAATGGACTCGCTCATGGCCGTGATCGATGGCAGAAACCCGCCTGGAAATACAAACTTTTTAATAAAATCCAGCTCGCGTAATGCATACTTGTATTGTTGATCGGCGATGGTAATGGCCTGCAACAGCATTTTACCGCCGGATCTCAACAGCGTGTTGCACTGCCTGAAATAGGTATCCATATATTGGTGGCCTATGGCTTCGATCATTTCGATGGAAACCAGTTTATCGAATCGACCCTGCAGATCCCGGTAATCCTGATTCAACAGCGTAATTTTATCTTCCAGCCCTGCTTCTTTTATACGCTGCGCGGCGAACTCGAACTGCTCGCGGGAAATCGTCGTCGTGGTAACACGGCAGTTGAACCGTGATGCCGCATAAATCGCAAAGCCCCCCCAACCCGTGCCGATTTCCAGCAAATGATCCTCGGCTTGCAATTGAAGCTTTCGGCAGATATGTTCGAGTTTGTATTCCGCCGCCTGTTCCAGCGACACGGCCTCCGTTGGGTAGATCGCCGACGAATACATCATTCTTGAGTCAAGAAAGAGCCTAAAGAAGTCATTCCCGAGATCGTAATGTGCACTGATATTGCGCCGGCTTCCTGATTTGTTATTGCGCCTCAGCCATTGGATCATTTTATAAAAAGGTAGCTTGACACCGGTCAGACGCCTGTCCATTCGATTCAACATATCCCGGTTTTTTAAAAACAATCGCAAAAGTTCCAACAATTGCGGACAGGTCCAGCTTCCTTTGATATAGGCCTCTCCTGCACCGCAACTGCCGCCAAAAGCTATATCCACCCATGCACTGGGGTGCACAATGTCGACATATACCGCGAAGGTTTGTGTATCATTACTATCGCCGAATTCAAATGTCTGGCTGTTCTCGCGTATAACAAGCCTGCCGTTGCATAATTTTTTGAGTTGCGCAAGAACCAACTTGCGACTGAATCGCTCCACGAGCCCTGTATTTTCAAGCGTCACAGAACCGCTGAGCATTGGATGGTTGATGCTTTTCATAAATGATTTGCCCGCTGTGGGGTCTTTTGCTTCCTGGGGTGATCATAGACTGGAATTTGCTTCATCCAGAGTTTAAATGCCTGTAAATAAATCGAACCGATCACTTTAATGCTCATCAATGGAAACCGAATTAAAATGCGGTTCAGACTCGCTCTGCTGATCGCTTCCCGCTGCATCCTCATGCCGGCAATAAAGCATTTTCTACCCTTGCGGTGATTTTCGAGTTGAATCCTTAAATACTCACCGGGTATGGGAATTCGCCAGTGGTACTCCATGTCCATGGGCATAAATGGAGAGACATGCAGACTTTTACCTTGACGGAAAAAGAGAGTTCCTTTTTTGTCAGTGCCGTCGTTTGGTATCAGGTAAAGATGTTTTTCCCCCCAGGGTGTATTCTTAACCTCTGCCAGGACTGTATTGACCTTTTCCCCTCTTTTATCAAAGCAGTAATAGAAACTGACCGGATTGAAACCATAACCGAAATAGCGCAAGTGCGTGAGTAACCGCACAGGTCCCTCAGGGCGTTTACCGGTTTTCTTTTTCACAAAATCACTTACCGATTGGTAAAGGGACACGTCCGGATCGCCAAAATAATCCGATCGGCGAAACCAAGCAAGGTTAGGGTGTTTCCAAGACCAGAGCGGGGACTGCGCGAAAACATCGGACAATTCCTGCAAATCCAGATACATCATAAACAGCTTATAGCTGAAACCGTGCTGTTTCGGATAAAAACGCCGATGATTAACCTGCCCGACGTAAATGCAACTGTTCATGGCTGTCCTCGTTAAAATGTTGCACAGCGTGGAGCGCGCTTACCACTCCGTCTTCATGGAATCCATTGCGCCAATAAGCACCGCAATAGTAAGTCCTGTTGAATCCGTTGAGTTCACGATGCCTTTGCTGGGCGTTCATACTGTCCAGGGTAAAGACCGGGTGTTCATAGCGAACGCGTTTGATGATTTTGCGTGGATTTATAGCCTCTGAATGATTTAACGTGACACAAAACTGCGCCGGAGCCTGGTGTCCCTGCAATATATTCATATTGTAAGTCAGCGCAACCCCTTGTCCGGGTTCGGCTAAGAGATGGTAATTCCAGGCCGCCCAGGCCAGTCTGCGTTTCGGCAGGACGCTGGCATCCGTATGCAGCACAGCTTCATTTTGCTGATACCTGATACTGCCTAAAACTGTCCTTTCCGCCTCACTGGGATCATCCAGCATGGCCAAAGCCTGATCGCTATGGCTTGCAATAAATACTGCATCGAACCGCTCCCACGGTTTCCCTTGCACCTTGATTTCAATATGGCCCGGTAAGCGACGGATTTGACTTACCGGAGAACTCAGCCGAATCGCTATGCGGCCCGAGTCGAGTAAAGGTTTTAAATATCGCGCGGAGCCGTTCTTGATGACATACCATTGAGGCCTGGCATTGACCGTCAGTAATCCATGATTGTAAAAAAACCGGACAAAAAAATGCGCGGGAAAGTGCATGATCTGCCGAATATCGGTTGACCAGATAGCAGCTCCCATGGGAATAATATAGTGATCGATAAACTGACGGCTGTATCCAGAGTCAGTCAGGTAGTCTCCGAGCGATCTGTTCAGATTCCCGTCTACCAGATCCACCGGAGCCCGGCGATTAAATCGCAAAATATCCGTGATCATGCGATAAAAAGCGGGATTAAGCAGATTCCTCCTTTGCGCAAACAGACTATTTAAAGTGTTTCCATTGTATTCCAGCCCGGTAAGCTCACTCTTGACGCTAAAACTCATTTCCGTGGTTTGATAAGGGACATTGAGCTGATCAAGCAATTGAACAAAATTCGGATAGGTTTTTCTATTAAATACAATGAATCCAGTGTCCACCGAATAGTTACGGCCCCGGTATTCGATGTGATGAGTCTGTGTATGTCCACCGACTGAATCCCTGGCCTCAAACAGCGTAATATCATGGTCATGGCTCAGCTTATGGGCGGCGACATTGCCTGAAATTCCACTTCCAATGACAGCGATCTTCATCAATTAATCTCTCCGTTGAGGTGCCACTGTTGCGGAACCTTTTGTAACTTTGCCGTGTCGTATCCCAGCCCTTTTATAAAATGCTTAAAGCTTTCATATTCCAAATCGTCGATTTTCGGTTCCCTGGCCATCAGCCACACATAGTCTCTAGCCTGACGGGCAATAATTGTTCTTGAATAGCTGTCATCCAGATACACGATCCGATAATCGGCTTGTATTGGCCAGATAAACTGCATACCCCACCGTGCATTTGTATCATCCTTGATAAAGCCGGTCGGGCGATACTGTTTAAGTTCGCCGCTAAAATCCCCTTCAATAAAGGAAAACCGGGTGTCTATGCTGCCGTCTGAGTTGAGTTCGTATCGTTCGATTGCGTTAAATGCGTTTCTTTCCAGAAATGTCGGAATATTGGCAATCACATACCACCGGCCCATAAAGCGCTCCAGGTCGACATAGTCAACCGTTTTCATAGGCAGATTAATGCTGCATGCATTCATGGTGATGACGGTGCCCAGGATAAAGCAGAGGCGGATCAGGTTTCTCACTTTTCGACCACATCCTCGCGTAAATAGCTGAGTACACGATCGCCGCGAACCCTGGTTTGTAAAGCAAGCCAGTCCCGATCGGAGGTGTACCAGAGATCAATGGACTGATCCTCAACTTCCAAGCGGTATTGATCTGCCTCAAACTCCCTGTCCTTAAAAATGAACCTGCTTTTTCCCAGCTTAATGAGTTTTGCCGCCTGGTATTCACCGGACTGTGTGTTCAGCAGATATTCAGACTGAAGCAGACTGGGATCCCAATAGGCGAAGCTGCGTATGCATCCATCCAGGGATTGTTTTCCCTTGTGAGTAAGAAGAGAAAGTCCGCTCCTATCCGGAATCGAGCGGATATACTGTGAATCTCCGTTGTCATTGGTACTGGTATGTATCTGCTCGAGACAGGATCCCGTCCAAAGCTCCTCGGCATTATGTTCATACCGATAGGCCAGAAAGAACAGCAGCTTTACTTCAAAACTCGCGTCGACCTTGACAAACTTTTGCCCGGCATTTTCACTGAGCGAGATTTTGTGATACCCGATCGGCTTATCATCCAGATAGACATTGAAATGCCATTGCTTGCTGATTCCGGCATTTGCCCGCGACACGGCCAGCAGCAATAAGACTAAAAATAAAAAGGCCCACCACCGGGCAAGGTTGAACGCAAATGACCGCATTATGCTCTCTCCTTTAATGCAAGCCGATTCGCGTGTCGGGGTGGACCGGGAAAAAAGGCATTGGTACGCGCGATATAGTTTTTATACGCTGGCCGCCGGTTCTCGATATTGACTTCCATCAACCCTATTCCTGAGATCCGCAATAAAAGCACACTCATCAGCAATGGAGAATAAATTGTCCACCAGCCTCCTGACGGCACGGCCAGCAGGTAAAAAGACCACCATATGCAAAACTCCCCAAAATAGTTCGGATGCCGTGTGTACCTCCATAATCCACGATCCAATACCTTGCCTTTATTGTTCTGCTTTTCGTTGAATTTCAGAAGTTGCCAGTCCGATATGGATTCAAATAGGAATCCGACTAACCAGAGTCCCACGGCAAACAAGTCCATCCATCCAAGTTCGGTCGCAGGATGCAGCGCAAAAACCAATGGAATTGAAACCACCCAGGCGAGTACAGCCTGCAGTAAGAAAACCAGATACAGGCTTTTAAACTCAAAATTCGGCTGATGATTATCGCGAATTTCCCTGTACCGCCTGTCTTCCTCTGCCGCCCAATTGCGCACCGCCAAATGGCCTGAGAGACGCAAAGCCCAAACTGTGACAAGACTGAATACCAGAATATTGCGGCTGGAGAATTCGCCGGTTTGAATTAATATAAAAAAAGCCATGAGTAGAAACATTAATGACCAGACTATATCCACGATGGCCACATTGCGTTTCGCAAGGCTGGCCGTCCAGGTGAGAAATCCCAGAGCCAGAGCAAAAATAAGCGATTGTAAATAAAACGCTGTCATGACTACTCCTTCGCCTTTTTTTCAGGGTCTGTTAACACTAATTGCATACCGTTGAATTTCCGTGACAGCCCGACCATTGCGGGCATAAGCAGGCTCCAACCCAAGGCAAGAAACACTAAACCCTGATTCGGATTGACGATCTCTACCGCGCCCAATCGACTTCCCAGCCAATAGGCGAGCGGTCCGCCGGCTGCGCCGAACAAAACGGTCAGTGTCCACCGACCCTTTAACCAGTTCAGGGAAAGATTTAAGGTCGTGGCGAATAGTGCCCACATGGCCATAATCCAGTGCGGTGCCAGCTTGCTGTGAAGGATTCCGTAGTTGTATTTGAGAACTTCCATGTTTACCAATGCACTGTCCCAGACGAGACCCATCGCCAGAACACACACCACCAGGGTTGATTCCGGCTTCGGCCGCAAGGCCTGTTTTAGATGTACGGCCAGCAACAGTATAACCAACAGCGTGCCCAGAATGTGCCACGAGCCCGAGCCCGCGATCACACAGACAGACCAGCCAAGCTGGAAAAGCAGAGCGTTAGTGATCATTTTCACCCTTGATACCACTTATTCGCCTGTTTTGTGAAAAGGTAATGAGCGACAAACCATTCCTCTCCGTTTCGATAGGCGAAGAGTTCGGCGCAGGCCATAAAAAATATGCGCCAACGCATCCACCAGAGCCTGGCAAAATCCCGGCCGTAGATTTGTTTGAACAGGGACCACAGCAAGTCACGGTTTTCATCCATGTTGTCCAGCCAGGCATTGCAAGTGCGGGTATAGTGGTTTCCGTTCCAGAACCATCGGTTCTGCAACCGTAGATCCGATTGAAAAAACAGAGGTAAATCCGCACTCGGCATCATCCCGCCGCTAAAGAAGAAGCGGCTCATCCAGTCGTTTGCCTGCCGGTCTTCAAAAAGATAGGGGGTAGAGCGATGCACAAAAATATGCATGAAAAATTTGCCGCGACTAGTCAGAATTGTATTAATCCTGCGAAAAAGGCGGTCCCAGTTTCGCATATGTTCGAACATCTCCAGAGAAAGTACGCGATCGAACTGCCTTTGCGGCTGGAAATCATTCATATCGGCCGTAATGACGTTAATATTGTCCAGCTGGCTATACTGAGCATACTGACGTATGAACTCGCCCTGTGTTCGTGAATTCGATACAGCCGTTATCTCGCAGTCCGGATAATGCCTGGCTATCCAGAAACTCAACGCTCCCCAACCGCATCCCAACTCCAGAATCGACATTCCGTTTTCGATTCCCGCCCGTGAACAGGTTTCCATCAAGGCGCGGTCTTCAGCTTCATCGAGTGAGTCCACCCCTTGCGGCCAGAAAGAACAACTGTATTTCAGATGATGTCCAAGCGTCTTGCGGAAAAAGTTGACCGGAACTTCATAATGTTGCTCATTAGCCTTGTGAGGAAGAATCGCGATTGGCGAGTTATTCATTCTCTCTATAAACTCTTGTTGCCGGGATTCCGCGAATTCACAGTTGTCTGCCTGAACCTCGCCCAGCCTCTGCTTTAGTAAACGCCGAATTCCATGCCTGATCAGCATATCCGGTACGAGTCCGAACTCACTGAGTTCGTGTGAAAATTGTTTGTTCATCGAGCGCATTCTTGAAACCTGATCCTTAATAGCTGTACACGAATTAGACGCAAAGATATAATTTGTAGAAGATAATGTCAAATATTATTGTACAATAATATAATAATTGTACAATGATGATCTACGTTATGGAATTCATTCGCCTGAGAGAAAAATCCGTGAACAAAATGGAAACCATCACACTAGGTGTCAGCAGTTGTTTGCTGGGAGAAAAAGTTCGCTTCGACAGCGGACATAAGCGTAATGCTTACGTGGTAAAAACCCTGGGGCAGTATTTTCGGTTTCTGCCAGTCTGTCCTGAAATGGCCATTGGCCTGGGAACGCCCCGGCCCACTTTGCGGCTGCTGCAAAAGGGTCAGTCGATCCGCCTGGTCAGGGTGAAGGACCCATCTTATGACGTCACGCAAAAAATGCTGGAATTTGCCGATGCACATACTCTGCAGCTAAGTCATCTTTGTGGATATATTCTCAAAAAAGACTCACCGAGCTGCGGCATGGAGAGGGTCAGGGTTTACGAGCAGGACGGCAATGTAAAACGCAGAGGCAGAGGTCTGTTTGCCGACCGGCTGACTCATCACCATCCCAACCTGCCGGTTGAGGAAGAAGGTCGTCTGATGGATGCGGTCCTGAGAGAAAACTTTATTGAGCGTGTATTCGTCTATTATCGCTGGCAGCAATTGATCACGAGCGGCATGTGCGTAGACAGCCTCATGCAGTTTCACCGTCGCCACAAGTTCAGCCTGCTCGCACACGACGAGCAAAAATTCCGGCAATTGGGGCCTTTGGTGGCATCAGCCAATGCGGATAATCTTGTCGACGTTTCCGAGTCCTATATCTCGCAATTAATGCAGTCGATGCAAAAACGCGCCAGCCGCAAGCGTCATGCAAACGTTCTGCAACACATTATGGGCTTTCTGAAAAAAGTATTGACAGCGGACGATAAGCAGGAACTCAACAACATTATCGACCTGTACCGTCTTGGCCGGGTACCGCTCATTGTTCCGATCACCCTGTTGAGGCATCATCTTAGAAAGGCGCCGAATCCTTATATCGAAGAACAGTACTACATGGCGCCCTACCCTGAAGAATTGATGTTAAGGAACACTCTTTAGGTTGGCTCTGAGTAATCCGTATCGTTCCAGTGCGGCATTACGGCTTTCTGACAGATCAACGATCGGAGCCCGCACCTGGGAATTTCCTGACCACCTTTTTCGGTATGTGCCTGACGGATCGAAACGTTCCGCCTGAGTCAGGGGGTTGAAGATACGATAATAAGGTGCCGCGTCACAGCCACAACCGGCCACCCATTGCCATCCCATTGTATTGTTGGCCAGATCGGCGTCAATCAGTGTATCCCAGAACCATCTGGCGCCATGTATCCAGTGTTGGCCAAGATTTTTGGTTAAGAACGATGCCACTACCATTCTTATGCGATTATGCATCCAGCCGGTTTCCCAGAGTTGGCGCATTCCAGCATCAACCAATGGATATCCGGTGCGGCCTGACCGCCACATTTCGCAGTATCGGGACTCGTGATACCAGATGCCGGAATCCTCAAAACCTCCACGCAAGGACCGATTGGCACTGTGGGGAAAATGATATAAAAGATAAATCGCAAACTCGCGCCACCCCAGCTGGCGAAGTAAAGATTCCGCAGCTTGTGCGACTCGCTTCCCGCATTCGCCCAAATATTCCGGACGTAACGTTTCTACAATCCTCCATGGCGATATTTCGCCGAAATGCAGGGCCGCCGATAATCCGGAGCCTGCTTGTTCGGCGGGGAAATCTTTATTGACCGGATAATCCACCATGTTTTCCTTAAAGTCATCAAGTTGTTTAAGTGCAGACTTTTCTCCGAATCGCCAGTATCGGTACAACTTTGATTGCCAGGGGTGAGTATCCAACAGATTCAACTGATCCACACCCGGTATTCCATCTTGCCGCTCCACCGTGATGACGTGATCCGGCAACGGTCCCTGCAGCTGACTGAGTGCCTGTCCCCCAGTTGAATACTGTGGCCGTCCCTTTGTTAGCAATGAAGAAAGGTTTCGCCAAAATGGCGTAAACACCTTGTAGAGCTTGCCGGATAGATTCTTGATCCGGTCGGGCGGAATTAAACTGTGATCATGAAGAATTTTGACCTTGACACCCATCGATTTCAGCACGCCTTGGAGCACTTCATCTTGCCGTAAATAGGCAGGTTCGTAGATTCGGTTCCAATAAACATGTGTCACTTTACTGGATTTAATCAGCGCAATAAGGTGTTTTTGGCTATCACCACGGTATAATCGCAGCGGCATTTCAAGTTGCTCCAAGCCTTCCCGCAACGACGCTAGACTATGGTGCAGATACCATCTCGACGCGGCACCGGGTGCCCAGGGTTGCAGAAATTCCGGATCATAAATAAAGACGGGCAAAACCTTCCGCCCTTGCGCGATCGCCGCATTCAACGCTGGATGATCAAGTGTTCTAAGGTCTCTTCTGAACCAGACTAGTACGAGGGCACTCATCCGGAACGAACCGGTACCTTGCTCATTACCAGATGAAGGGCAAGAGAAAACTGTTCTCCGAGCGGTAAAGCTCCGGCTTCGAGCAGGGATTCTCCATGGTCGACGGAAATCTGTCCGCCGACGAACAGAGGACAGTTTATCTGACTGCCAAGCTGCGCCAGCCCTGAAAGTACCGACTCCGGATCGTCTTCATGCCCGCCGGCCAGAACAACCGCCTTGGCAAGAGATTTTTTTACAACCAGGGACAAGGATTCAAGCGGCATATCACTGCCAAGGTAAACCACCGTATAGCCACGGGCCAGAGCGGCCAGGGAAAACAGCAATAAACCCACCTCGTGGCGATGTCCGGGCAGACATGCGGCTAACAAGCAGTTTCCGCCGGCATAGGCAGTTGCATGATGCAATCTGGCGCCCAGTTTATTTCTCAGCCAGGCGAAAAAAAAGTGCTCTTCGGCAATACCGGTATCCCGCAGATTCCACCTTTCACCGAGCGTTTTCAGCAAGGGTTCGAGTAATTTTTGAGAAATCAAGTCAACCGGATAAAGCGATGAAGCTTCGTTATATATCGCATCCAGGCGGGGGCCATTAAACGCTTCGATAGCGTCCAGCATCCGTTTTGAGTAGGTTGTCCACTGATTATTACCTCGATCCTTAAGCAACGATGAGCCCAGCAGATCCTCTTCGGCAGGATTTGACAATTTTTCAGGCTTCTCCCTCGGGTTGCTCAGGACCTGACGTGCCGCCTCGCTGATCGCGCATCCCTCGGAAAGCAACTCAACTACGCTCATCACGAGCTGCACATCCTCTTCGGTGTAAAGCCTGTGGCCCTTGGGAGTTCGTTCAGGTTTGAGTAAACCATAACGGCGTTCCCATGCCCGTAGAGTAGTTGTTGCGACACCGGTTCGTTCAGCCAGAGTGCGAATCGGAAAATAAGCGCGATTCTGTAACATATTCATTCGATCAGTGTATAAATATTGAATTCATGTGCAAGTATAAAGCCTTTTTTATACATTTTGTACAATATTTGTAAAATTATTTGTCAATAACAGATGACTGATCCAATATCCAGGCTCTAAAGGCTCTGGCGGCACTGCTCAGGCTGTTCAATGAAGGGTAGGTCAGGTAGTAATTCTGGCTGCCCGGAATAGCTATATCGTTTAAACAAGGCTCCAGTCCCAGGCGGGCATAGAGTTCATCGCTCGCCGGGGCACGGGCCAAGGCTATCCCGATGCCGGAGGTAGCCATGCAATAGGCGGTGGTCGTATTATCCGTGAACAAAAACTCCGCATCGCTTATCGAGACGTCTTCCAGGCGATGAAAAAACTGCACCCATCCCGTGTGATGTTCGCTAATCTCGATCAAGCGGAATTTCAGCAAGTCTTTTATGCACGCTATTTCCCGGCTGATTCGTGGTAAAGCCACCGGATAAACGGACTCTCCGAATAAGGGATCTCCCTCTGCGCCATATTGTGGCCCGGTTCCGAAGGCAATCTGAAGATCATAATTCAGCGATTGCAACTCCTGATAATCGTTATAAGTGGATAAGTACAAATGAATATGCGGGTATTTCACCTGAAAATCGCCGACACGAGAGGCCAGCCAACTGTTGGCAAAAATCAAGGCAACCTGAATTGACAAGGGCTCGCGTTCTGGATTGCCGAATAATCCGGCGGCTGTCACTTCAAGCGCTCCCAGGGATTGCTGCACAATCGGCAGGAATGCCTGCCCGGCTGATGTCAGTCTGATACCCGGCGACTGACGAATAAAAAGCGCTTTTTTAAAATGCGTCTCCAATGCCTTTATCTGTTGACTGACGGCGGCTGTGCTCATTCCCAGCTGCTCTGCGGCACGGCTGAAACTTTGGGTGCGCGCGGCCGCCTCAAAAACGCGCAGCCAGTTTAAAGACGGAATTCGACGGGTCGGCATAGTGAGATTATAAGATCCTGGGCAGGGTACAGATTAAGTTAAACTTAAGCCTCTGGCAAAAATATGTTAATCCCGATCGTGACTGGCTGTGCCATGATTAAGAGCCTGTTCAAAATCTCTGCGCCTACTACGAATTCGCTGAGTTTGGCCAGATTTCCTCCTGATTTTCGTTGCGTAGAACCACTATGCGCCTCAAATCAGAATAAAATCTGACTCAAATCAGCATATTCTCGCGACGACGCAGAGATATTGAACAGGCTCTAAGAAATCCAGCGAATAAATGTAATCGTCACATTAAAAACAGGGTGTGCGTCATGAAAATTTCACTGGCTGCGAAATATCGACACGATGGTTTTGTCGCCCCGGTCCGTATCGTAGAGCCGGCGGAAGCGGCTTCGCGCCGCGGACATCTGGAAAGGGCGGAAGCGATTGTCGGGTCGCTGCACTATCGTTTTAAAGTCCATACCATACTGCGTTCGGCCTACGAACTTGCCACCAATCCGCTGATTCTCGATCTGGTGGAGTCAATATTGGGGCCGAATATACTGCTCTACAACGCCTGTTTTATTATCAAAGAACCGCAGAGCAAGTCCCACGTCAGCTGGCACCAGGATTTGACTTACTGGGGGCTCAGCTCGGATAAGCAGGTGTCGGTCTGGCTTGCACTGTCTCCCGCCACCCGGGAAAGCGGCTGCATGCAAATGATCCCGGGCAGCCATAAATACGGGCAATTGGATCATCAGACGACAGTCGATGAAACCAATGTTTTATATCATGGACAGACGGTCTTAGGTGTGGACGAACAACAGGCTGAACTTCTGGAGCTGCAACCGGGCGAAGCCTCATTCCATCATGGATGGACTTTGCATGCATCGCTGCCGAATCGGAGCCGGGACCGGCGTATCGGTTTAAATTTGCAGTTTCTGTCGACCTCGGTCAGACAAACCCAAATCGACAGGGATTCAGCCTTGCTCGTCAGGGGCATGGATACCTACAAACACTTTGAACAGGATATCCCGGCCGGCGAAGATCTGAATAACGCTGCCCTGCTACGCCAAATACAAGCCGATAAACAACTCCGTGAAATCTACCGCAAAACGGTGAATTAATCCCGACAGGACATCTTATGGAAAAAGTCAGTTTTACCCAAATGAAAGACGGCAGCAAGGCCGACTACGATCTTCTTCATCGACTGGAAAAACCCTATATCGCCGGTACTGCATCCAGGCTTTTACGCGAGTTATCGTCACTGGAGCGGCAATCTCTGTCCGGATACCGGATCAACCGATTGGAACATGCGCTGCAATCGGCAACCCGTGCCTGGCATGATCATGCTGAGATAGACTGGATCGTCGCAGCCTTGCTGCACGATATAGGTGACGGTCTGGCACCGCAGAATCACGACCGTTTCGCAGCCGAAATACTGCGCCCTTTTGTACGCGAGGAAGTGACTTGGGTTATAGCCCACCACGGCATATTCCAACTGGTTTACTACGCACATCATTTTGAAGGCTGGAATCCGCTCGAGAGGGAAAAATACCGTGACAGTCCTTATTATCAGAGTTGTATTGATTTCTGCGAACGATGGGATCAATCTTCCTTTGACCCCGAATATGGCAATAAACCTTTGGACTTTTTCGCGCCCATGGTTGAAAAAGTGTTCTCACGAAAGGCGTTTGCCCGGGAAGTACTACAGGCAGGCGTGGTTAAGGGATTATAGAGGCGCCGAGCTCGCGATGATATGACCCTCTATAGATCGACAATCTCAGAACCTCCGGAGCGAACAAACTTTGCCATCGGTATGATATTGCTGAGTGTCGTTATGGTCGCCAGCTGCGATCTGGCAACCAAGTGGATCAGCAACGATGTCTCTCTGTGGCAATTGCAATTTATGCGCTCAGCGGTCGGTGTCTGCCTATTGATTCCCTGGCTGATACTGGCCCGCCGGTTTTCGCTCATCCGGATTCAAAATAAAAAAGCGGTGGCGCTGAGAACGGGCTTGATGGCCTTTGCCTATCTGACGTATTTTACCGCACTGGCCAAGCTTCCCATTGCGATGGTAGTCGGCGGGTTTTTTACCGCGCCGCTTTTTATGGTGATTCTTTCCGTTCCGCTGCTGAAAGAGCATATCAGCTTTGGCCGCGCGTTCGGTGTAATCGCGGGATTTGCGGGCGTTCTGCTTATAGTGCGGCCGGACTCCGCGGACTTCGACCCCGTCACACTACTGGCCGTGGTGTGTGGGTTTTTCTATGCGTTGGTACAGATTGTCACCCGCAAATACTGCAAGCACGAAAACCCCCTGGCCATATCCTACTGGCTGACCATGGGATTTATGCTTATCGGCCTGGCCGGTTTGATCGTTCAACCCATATTACCCCAGCCTCAGGAAATCGATTTTTTATCGCGCCCGGCAGTCTTGACATCCATTATACCCAGCCTGGTCATAACCGTAATCGGTATTGCAAGTCTGCTAATGCATCTCACCTTTACCGCTGCATACCAAAACGCACCTTCCAGCCTGATTGCCCCACTGGAATATCTGTATTTGCCCTTGGCTATTGCAGGAGGTTTCATTTTCTTTAATGAAGTACCGGAGCCGACAGCCTTGCTCGGAATGTGCATAATCATTCTGTCCGGACTCATAAGCCGAGCCTGAAACACAGAATCCGTAGGAGCTTGCCCCGCAAGCGAAAACCATCGAATCCGAAATTTTCGCGGGGAAGCCCCGCTCCTACAGACGGGAAAATCCTGATATAAAAGAAACCATTTCGATAGGTAGGCCTTGCTTTAATATGATACAATATTTCATAATCACTGTAGATTTAATGTATCATAATTTATCAGGTTCAGATCCAAGTCCATGTCAAGATTCTCCGACTTTTCCCTCCGGGTGATCGCTTCGCCCGCGGGTAAACTCATCGCCCGGCCCTGGCTGGACCATGTCGTCCTGTATTCCCTAAAAAACTGGTATTTTCCTTTGTCCAGACTGTGGGCCGCCGCACGGGCAGCGGAAGGCAATGTCGACGCCTTTATCCGGCACGTACCCTTGAATACGCCGAGCAATAAGCAGCGCAGCTTGATTGCCAGGGCGTTGAACCAGTTCGAACATGCCCGCTTAAAAGCCTATTCCATGGAACAACTCTGGCACACATATTTCTTCGGCGCGGACGAAGTCGCCGAAGAAAGATTGCCTATTGTTGAAGAAATGCGCCTGGACTTTCGCACGGCATACAATATGACCCGGCGGACATTTTCCCCCTTGCGCAAGCTGGTCAAGACGTCGGTGGCAATGAACCCACCCATGCCCGAAGATATTGAACGCCGATTCGGCAAGCAAGGTGAAAAGCTGCAATCGCTTTTTCAACCGCCCGATACCTTTCCCAAGGTCGATGCTTCCCGTCCCATACCAACGTCTTACGGCCGAGACTACTGGCTGAGATTTCCCTCCCCCAATCCTATGATGAAGGATCTGGTCTATGCCCGGGTCCACGAACCCAGGGACGCGGTGAATCCGCCGACCCTGATATTCGGACACGGCATATGCGTTGAATTCGATCACTATCACCAAATGCTGGATGAAGTCACCCAGCTGACCGCGCAAGGCATCCGGGTGATACGTCCGGAGGCGCCCTGGCATGGCAGACGCGTTCTCCCGGGCCATTATGGCGGTGAGCAGTTATTGTCGAAAACTCCGCTCAGCATGTTTGAATTTATATCCGCCCAACACCAGGAATGGGCCAGCATCATCCATTGGTGCCGGCAAAGAAATACAGCCCCTGTAGCCATAGGCGGCAGCAGTCTTGGGGCGCAGAGCGCGAAAGCTATCTGCATGAATGCAAACGATTGGCCGGAGCAGCTCAGACCGGACGCCTTGCTCATCATTACACACAGCCGGCACATGGCCGAAGCTGCCTTGGATGGAGTCCTGTCGGATATCTGGAATCTGGGTCAATCCCTGCGTGCCGCAGGCTGGACGCAACAGCTGGAAAAAGAATGGCTTCAACGGCTGGATCCACCAAAGCAGGCTTGTATCAGCGGTGAGCGCATAGTCACGGTTTACGGAGCCAAGGATAGCGTTACTCCGATTCAATCCGCCATAGAGCAAATGGATAGCTGGAAGGTTCCGCAACAAAACCGCTTTCTTTACCGGCGAGGACATTTTTCCGTTCCGCTGGGAATGATCAACGATAATGCGGCGATTCTGCGTTTTGCGCAGATTCTAAACGGTCTTGCTAGTAAAAACTCGCGATGATGTCTGCATTCGGCATTTTATCGCTTGCGGGGCAAGCTCCCACGGATATGCTAAGACCTCCGGGGCAGGATGACCCGCTTGTGGATTTCCATCACCCACAGTACAGACATGGCACAGAGCAACAGCAGAGCCCAGTGCGAAATCGCCACCGGATGAATCTGCAATACATCCTTAATCCAGGGTGTATACATGGCACCGATATGGATCAGCTGGGCGAAGATGGTACCGAACAACAGCAGCCGGTTGCGCATCGGGTTATGCCGGAAGACGGATCGCGTTTCCGATCGGCTGTTGAAGACATGGACATTTTCAAACAGAACCATCAATAATAGTGTGTAATTCCGCGCCTCTTCAACACCAAGCCCCAGATTTAACAGATATTGGAAGATGAGAAAGGCAATCAAACCCATGGTCAGCGCGGAGTAAACCACCCGTTCGATCATCAGGCGGTTGAATATGGGTTCCCGGGGCGAACGGGGTTTTTGCTTTAATTCACTACCTTCACCCGGTTCAAATGCCAAGGCAACATCCTGAATGCCGTTGGTGACCAGATTCAACCATAGGAGCTGGACCGGTAACAAGGGCAAAGGCATGGCAAACAGCAGCGCCAGGGTGAACAACACCAGTTCCGCCGCCCCGGTGGAAATCAGCAGAAAAATCACTTTCCGCACATTGGCATAAGCGACTCTGCCCTCTTCTATGCCCGCGACAATGGAAGCAAAATTATCGTCTGTGATAATCAATTCCGCCGTTTCCCGGGCAACATCGGTACCGCTTTTTCCCATGGCGACGCCCACTTGCGCCGTTCGCAGTGCCGGTGCATCGTTGGCGCCGTCGCCGCTGACGGCAACAAAATGCCCTTCGCGTTGCAGGGAATTGACAATCCTGAGCTTATGATGCGGTTCCACTCTTGCAAAAACATGGGTGTTGTGCACCAGTTCGTCCCATTGACTTTCATTCTCGGCGGAACGAAGCTGAGAACCGCTCACAACCTTGTCATGCTTATCCAGCAGACCCAATTCCCCGGCGATGGCCGCGGCTGTGACCGGATCATCCCCGGTAACCATCGCCACTTCGATACCGGCTTCGCGGCAGGCGTTTATCGCCGGTTTGGATTCTTCTCTCAATGGATCAATCAATCCCAACAGACCCAGCAGGGTAAGTCCTTGCAAATGTCCGGCCTTCAGGCTATCACCCGGATCCATGGATATTTCTCCGCGGGCAAGTGCAATCACCCGGTATCCCCGGCTGGCCAGATGATAGGAATGTTCCGTCAGAACCGTCCGATCCAACGGCACAGGCTCCCCATCAAGCAGCATGAACTGACACATGGGCAGCAGTTTTTCCAGCGCCCCTTTGACATGGACAACAGCCAGGCTGCCGCTTTGGTTCAAGCTGGCGCTGAATCCCTGCTCCGATTCGTAGGGTATGGTCGACAGTTCCGGATTTTGGCTGAGCGCTTCCGCCCGCACAATACCGGCTTTGTGGGCCATGACCAACAAGGCGACATCCACCGCGTCCCCGTGATATACCCATTCATCCTCGCCGTGACCGAGAAACCCTTCATTCGCCAGCGCCGAGGTTAAACAGA
This sequence comes from Granulosicoccaceae bacterium, assembly GCA_965222695.1. Taxonomy (GTDB): domain Bacteria; phylum Pseudomonadota; class Gammaproteobacteria; order Granulosicoccales; family Granulosicoccaceae; genus UBA7957. Next base: position 1,508,271 of record OZ244967.1, read on the forward strand.
CTGTTTCCAAAGCGTCCTGATCATCATTTCCCAGCGACCCCTGCGCCGGTTTGATCTCACCCTTTGGTTGAAGCGTATCGCCGCTGACCATCCACTCTTCACGGCCCGGTAAAACAATGCGCTTTACCGTCAATCGGTTTTCCGTAAGCGTACCGGTTTTATCCGTCGCGATGTAGGTGCAAGAGCCGAGGGCCTCCACCGCCAGCAAACGGCGCACAATCACATTTCGGCGTGCCATTTTCTGCATGCCGATGGATAAAGCCACCGTCAATGCAACCGGCAACCCTTCCGGAACCACCGATACGGCCAGGGCGACCGCCAGCAGAAATACATCCTGTAGCGGCATTCCCCGGCTTAAGGCAACAACCGCCATCAACAGCGCGGCGACTGCCACCAGCATGGCAACCCGGTGAGTAAATCGCTCCATCCGAACCAACAAAGGCGCCTTGGCGGCGGGCTTTATTTGGACGTCGGCTGCAATTTTCCCCAGCTGAGTATCCATGGCCGTGGCAACAACCACACCCTGACCCCGCCCGCGGGTCACCAGGGTGCCGGCAAAAGACATGTTTGTTCGGTCACCCAGGGCGGAATCTGTCTCCGTCAGGGCATTTTCATTCTTCAACACGGAGAGAGATTCCCCGGTCAGCAAGGACTCGTCTATCGTCAGCTCATGCGAGACCAACAGGCGCAGATCCGCCGGAACCCTGTCCCCCGATTCAAGCAACACTATATCACCGGGCACTAACTCGCTTGCGTCGATTTCATAGGTATCCTTATCCCGGATCACCTTGCTGAGCGTCGTTACTAGCTGATTGAGCGCATCCGCCGCCTGCTGTGCGCTATACTCCTGAAAGGTGCCGATCAAGGCATTGACCAGCAACACACCGGCAATAAAACCCGCGTCCGACCATTCCTGGATTATGGCTGAAACCAGAGCCGCAAAGACCAGTACATAGATCAAAGGGCTGGCAAATTGGTGTGCAAATACCCGGATAATTCCCGCTGGCTTTACCTTGGGTAAAACATTCTGACCGAAAACCGCCTGCCTGCGTTCAACCTCCGCCATGGCTAGGCCGGAAGGGGAAGTCTCCAATAAATCTAATAGGTCATCCGCCGAACTGGCGTGCGCATTTTCCTGCATAAAATCAAACCGAAATAAATCCCTTAAGGTACGGCTTAACCTCCCCGGCAATTTTTACCCGTTGATTGGTCGCATCATAGTCGCAAAATAATTCACCGCCGCGCTTTGATGCCTGATAGGCGTGAATTCTGGTTTTACCCAGTTTGCCGGACCAATAGGGAATAAGCGCGCAATGGATAGAACCCGTGACCGGATCTTCGGTCATGCCAAGGCCTTCTTCCGGTGCCAGGTAGCGAGAAACAATATCAAATGGACTGTCTTGATCAGCGGCGGCGGTGGGTACATAGCCAATAATGTCGCTATCGCGCATCAGGTCCAGAAGTTTAGAATAATCCGGTTCCAGATTCCGTACCTCATTTTCCGAATCAAAAACAGCGTAACAATTAATAGCGGCCTTATAAAAAGCTTTGGGTCGGCCGCCCAGAGCAGTCACAATGGCATCATCAAAGGGTTCTGCTTGCATTTTATACGCCGGAAAATCCATTACAATTTTATTAGCTTCCCTGCTCAGTATCAACTCACCGCTCAAGGTCCGGAAACGGACCTCTTTCTGCCGGTGCTGCAGATACTCAAAGATCACAAAACCACTGGCCAGAGTGGCGTGCCCGCACAGTGGAATCTCAAAAGTAGGTGTAAACCAACGCAATTGATAGCTGCCATCCGGATTTTTCACAAAAAACGCGGTTTCCGAAAGATTGTTCTCAGCAGCAATCGATTGCATCAATGCATCCGCCGGCCAGCTGTCCAGTACGCAGACTGCGGCGGGGTTGCCTTTGAATAGTTCACCGGCAAATGCGTCGACTTGGTAGAATGGGATCTTCATCTCAGGGGAGGAGCGAAAAATCAAGCCCCAGCTCATCGGCGGGGTGCTCAAAGCACTCTTGCATCTGTGGCCATCTTTGCAGGCAGTCTGCCGTCGGTTCAAACACCTGCGGACAGAGGCGGCCGCAGTTCCAGAGTTTTCGCCCATCTATCTCTATGGTCGGATTTTTAACCATTAAGGCAATTTCGCCGGGAGCATAGTCGCCACAGGTGTGAAAATGCAAAAATCTCGGATTGCAAAATACGGTATTTGACCATAGATCCGGATCTTTCCTGGCCGAACCGGGGTAGGCGCAACACGGATGCAGACCCGCATGCCATGAATGAATAACGTAGGGATCAATCTGTAGCTGCCGGGCCACGGTACTGTAGTGCCGCTGGATCCGGGCTACCGTATCGGCGTCGCCGGAAAACCCTTGAATGGTCGTATTAACGACATCCGCATAGACTGTTTTTTCCAGTGCCAGAGTTGCGGGTGTGTAGACTTTGGATCCCGTCGGAGTCAGATAATCAGCCACTGCTATCTTACCTGAAAACCCCTCGGAGCTGATCGGCATGGGCACCCCCACCGGAAAGCGCCGTACCGATACATCGGCTTTCTCCCGTCGCACAAAGTCAGCGATCCGCCCCCGGTAGTCCGTGCCCAAAGGGCATGTAATATGGACATGTTCCGAATGGATCAGAATTTGATTGATCGCATCTTTTAAAGCCAAAAACCCCTGGTGTGGCGCACGACAGAATAAAGACGACAGCATCCGGGCGTCTCGTGCATAACACATCACGACTTTGGAGTCAGATGCAAGCGTGGCGAATCTGTCCTGATCACCTTTGCGTGAAAAAAAAACCGTGCAATCGTGCACAGCCATCCGCTCGGCCAGCGACGAACAACGGTGATTCTCGGGCGCACCCACCGCCAGTATCCCGGTTTCCATGCCAAGTTTTTTGGCTTCCGCCAGGACCGCGGCAGGCGCCTGGGTATCGTACCAGCCCAGGGCCGGATCCTCCGCGACGATCAACACCTTATCACCGGTATGCAGTTGCGCACAATCGAGCAACAAACTGCGCGCACCTTGCGCCAGTAAATCCTGTTCAATCATCGCCTGCGTTCCGCCTGTACACTCAGGAACCGGAATTGCGCACTGATCACTTGTTTGAAGCCATGATTTAATTCCGCGTCTACGCTTAGGCTGTCACCCGCTTTGAGCAGTATATCCGTTTGGCCATAGATGTAGAGCGCCTCCCCTTCCACCACATAAATAAACACAACCCCGTGGCCGACATAAGTGGGCGGCTTGGCCTGCTGCCGAACCAAGGTTACCATCCGTGCCTCAAACTGCAAATCACGGCGCGTATGAAACGCCAGGTTAATAAAATCGTGTGTGTGTTGACCAATCTGACGGGTTGAAACCAAGCCTTCCCCCGCTTTGACATGGGTATAATCCACATGGGCGCCATGGGTCGTCTCGCGAAACAGACTGACCATCGGAACTTCCAGTGCATTAGCCAGTGCGTTTAAAGTGGATATGGACGGTGATACCTGACCATTCTCTATGCGGCTGATCATGGCAGCGGAAACCTTGGATTTGCCGGCCAGCTCCTTTGCCGTCAGGCCCTGGCTTTCGCGTAAATTACGCAGTGCCGAACCTATGGCCGTATCGATAAGATCGCTCGGTATTGAGTCTTCTCGATCTATAGTTTGTGTATTCACAATAGTGTAAATCTCATGAACGATAGGAGAACGCTTTCTTAAAGCGCCAGACCAGATAATCACCGCAGGTGGTGGCTTCCTGCCTGGCCTGATAATTCGGACCGAATATCTGAGTCGCGTCTATCTTCGTCTCGGGATTGGGATCATATGCCATCACCAAAGACAGTCGCTCACGGCCGGAGCTGTTAACCACCCGGTGCGGAGTGGATTTATACATGCCATCCGTCCAGCGGGATAAGAGATCGCCCACATTGACCACCAACGACCCTTCAATTGGCGGGGCCTGTACCCAGTTGCCATTGATATCTTCGACCTCAAGCCCGCCCACATCATCCTGGCACAATACCGTCAGCACGCCGAAATCCGTATGCGGTCCGACACCAAATTGAGTTCCGTGCGCGTTTTGCGGTCCACTCGGATAATAGACGAATGTCGCACGGCTCAAGGGTCTGTCGGAAGATTTCAGAAAAAAATCCGCCTCCAGATCCAGTCCGAGAGCGAATCCTCGCATCAATTGCTCGGCTACCTCGTGCACCTGCTCAAAATAAGCGACAGCTCTCGGTCGTAACTCAGGAACGAATTCCGGCCAGATATTCGCGCCTCGTAAAGGATGAGCATCCGGCAACTCATCCCTGGCCCATTGCCGGCCCCAGATATAGCTTTCCTTTAAATCAGGTCTGACATCGGCTTGCATTTTCGCCCCGCCATAAGCCAACCATCCACGGTGTTTGGCGGTCACTCGCACTGTGTCCTTGTCGGCAGTTGACGCACGAAAAAAACGGTAGGCTGCATCGCGCGCATCGTCGATTGTCTTTTGCGCAATTCCATGGCCTTTAATATAGATAAAGCCCAGTTCCCGGCTGGCGGTGTAGAGCGCCTTGGCGACTTCACGACCATCCCCGCCTTCGCGTAGCGATGTGATATCTATGACCGGAATCTGATCCGGATTAACCCTTACTGCTTCGTGATAGCCCATGGCAGTGCTCTTAATGTCATTCAATCAACTATTGCTTATTATGCAAATAATTGCTTAATAAGCAATAATCAATTTTTAGCATAATAACCCACCACATCGCCCTCGGTCGTCACGCCCAGGCCGTTAATACATCGATTTACGTAATTAAAGTAGCTGACTATTTGATTCACCTCGAGAATCCGGCCGTCATCCATACCCGCTTCACGCAGTGCGATGACATCAGCCGGCTCCATCCTGGCGGGACTGCACGTCAGTTTTTCTGCATACTGCAGTAAGGCAAGCTCGGCACCTTCAAAAGCCTGTTCCGGATTACACGCATGCAGTGCCCGCTCGATATTGTCAGCGCGTTCGTCGTTTCCGATCAGATGACGGGCATTGGCCCAGTGATTGGCCAGTGAGTATTCGCATCCGTTGAGGATGGATACATAAGCGCTTATGGTCTCCTGCAGCCACATGGGTAAGGTATTGGCATCATCGTGCAGCGCGGCGCGATACAGCATCACATGGCCACGCATTGTATTGGGACGCAGTGAATGCACCCGCATGACATTGTCGACGGTACCATGCGGTGTTCTTGCCAGATCCAGCACCTCTTTCAACTCCTCACCGGCATCCTCATCGCTAATCATTTCAATCCAGGCAGTCATTCTCACCCCGTCACAGCCTTTCATCTGCCTGCAAGCGTCGCTCAAGCCAGCGCACGGCTGCAGAAATCAGTAAAATCAAAATCAGGTACTCCAGCACCAGAATGGTATAAATCTCAAGCGGCCGGTATTCGGTCACCACCAGTTCGTTGGCGCGGCGAGTCAACTCCTGCATACCGATCACCGACACCAGTGATGACATTTTCATCATATAGACAAATTGATTCCCGAGCGCCGGCAGGATTCTGCGTATGGCCTGGGGCAGAATGACAAAGCGCATGGTATCGGCATAATTGAGAGAGATGGATTGAGATGCTTCGTATTGGCCTTTATTAATTGACTGAATTCCGGCCCGGAAGATTTCCGCCTCAAAGGCGCTGTCAGACAGCGCCAGCGCAATAACACCGGCCCAAAATACACTGATCGTCAGATTCGAAACCTGCGGCAGGCCGTAATACACCCACAGAATTAAAACCAATATCGGTACTGCGCGCACTAACTCCACATAGACCCGGTTAAGATTGCGGAACGCTCTGTTATTTGACAAGCCTGGCAAAGCGATCAATAAGCCGACCGTCACTGATATCAACATGGCGGTGACTGACAACACGATGGTGTAGTAAACACCACCCAGCAAAAACATCAGATTGGAGCGCCCAGCCTCCGTACCGGGATCGACCACGTACCAGCCCCAGCTGCCTGAACAGCCGGACAGCATCACGGTGAGTGCGAACAGACTTATCGATTTTTTCATCCCGACTCTCTTCAACAGTCGACGCGGTTGACTGCGCCCGTCAATGATGCAGTATCTTCTGCAGAAACTCCTGGCAACGATCACTGTCCGGTGCGCTGAAAAATTTCTCCGGGCGTGCCTGTTCGACAATCTCCCCCTCATCCATAAAGACCATTTTATCAGCGACCTTGCGGGCAAAGCCCATCTCGTGAGTCACGCAGATCATCGTCATTCCACTGGCAGCCAGACCGACAATGACGTCCAGTACCTCATTGATCATTTCCGGATCCAGGGCCGAGGTTGGTTCGTCAAACAGCATGATCTGAGGTTCCATACAGAGCGAGCGGGCAATCGCCACACGCTGTTGCTGACCGCCGGACAATTGCCGTGGAAACTTCTCCGCCTGCTCGGGGATCTTTACCCGCTCCAGATACCTCATGGCTAAATCTGCAGCCTCGGCCTTGGTCTTTTTGCCCGAACGTACCGGCCCAAGGGTTAAATTATCCAGTACGGTCAGGTGCGGAAATAAATTAAACTGCTGAAACACCATGCCGACTTTCGAACGTATGGACTTCAGGCTTTGCTTGCTGCCGTCCAGCTCCACACCGTCAACCACGATCGATCCCCGCTGATGCTGCTCCAGATGATTGATGCACCGAATTAAAGTTGATTTACCTGAGCCGGATGGTCCGCAAATAACGACTTTCTCACCCTGGGCAACATCCAGTGAAACGTCTGTCAGGACCTGGAAATCCCCGAAAAATTTCGAGAGTTTTTTTATTTGAATAACCGGCTCGGAACCCGTTGCCTGCATAATGTCCTCTGACATCTATTCACCCTTCAGACGGAGACTACGTCCGGGCCAGTTCACCATGATATTTATCAACATGCAAGAAATTTAGTGCTTTGCAATTACAGTCTTTTATGCGAATATGCGGTCAAACTATAAACAACGAGGGCATTCGGATGAGGAAACTACCTACTTTGCTTGCAACCCTGTGTCTCGGTGTTGTCAGCGCACAAGTCTATGCGGAATCTGCACTACAAGACATACTGAATAACGGCGTTCTCAAAGTCGGCACAACCGGTGATTGGAACCCCATGACCATGAAAAATCCCGCCAGCAACAGTTACACGGGCTACGACATCGATGTTATGACGGAATTGGCGAAAGATCTGGGCGTCGAAGTCGAATTCGTGGCCACGGACTGGAAAACCCTGGTTAACGGCGTTACTGCAGGTAAGTATCACCTGACCGGCTCCGCCTCCATCTCTCCCGCCCGGGCCAAAGCCGCTGGCTATTCCAACAGTTATTTTTCTCTCGCTACCGTTCCCTTGGTCTTGAAAAAAGGCGGGGAGGCGTACAAAGACTGGGCGGATCTCGACAAACCCGAAGTGACCGTAGCTGCAACCCTGGGTACCACTCAGGAGAAGCAGGTAAAAGAGTTTTTCCCCAACGCCAAGCATCAGATCGTTGAAGCCCCGGCCCGGGATTTTCAGGAAGTTTTATCCGGCCGCGCCGATGCCCATATCACGTCGAATGTGGAAGCCAATAAACTGGTTGAAAAATATCCGCAGATGATGATTGTTCCGGTCAACGAGCCGCGCGCGCCGACCCCTATCGCCATGTTGCTGCCCCAGGCGGATCAGGTCTGGATCAACTATGTCAATACCTGGATCAAATTAAAACAGGAACGTGGTTTTTTCAACACGCTGGGCAAAAAGTGGAAGCTGCTCCAGTAGACAGTTCGGGCGCGTCAGCGCCCCGCATCGTCAATCGATGCGAACGTGTTTTAACGGAATATTTTGCAGTTGATGCAAACTGCAAGTATGGCTAGACTTGCCGAATAGCCATGAGACTTGACCAGGTCAGCTGGTACGAGGTTGAGGCCTACCTTCAGCATCACCAGGGAATCCTGATTCCCTGTGGCTCGACTGAACAGCACGGCCCTATCGGATTAATCGGCACGGACGCGTTGTGTGCCCAGGCGGTCGCGGAAGGCGCCGCTGAGCAGGTCAGTGCGTTTGTCGCGCCGACACTTGCTTATACACCGGCTCCGTTTAATACGGCATTTCCCGGCACCCTGTCGATCTCGAGCGACCTGTTCCGGCAGCTGATCGGTGAATTAATCCAGGGTCTGCTGGCACAGGGATTTAGGACCGTTTATTTCGTCAACGGTCACGGCGCCAACATCGAACCGCTGCAACAAGCGGCCAGCCGGTTTGCCGAGCGTTATACCCGAATTCGAAACTGGTGGGATTTCCCGCAAGTCAATCAATTGCGCCGTCATTTCTACGGTGACTGGGAAGGCATGCACGCAACACCGTCTGAAATTGCCATTACCCAGGTATCGGAAAGAATTCTGCACTCGGAACTGGCACAGGACCCCCCGGAAAAACTGTCCAGTGACTATATCCGCCAACATGCCCAAGACCGCCATGGCCCGCCACAACAACACCGCCGACAATTCCCCGACGGACGGGTCGGTTCACACTCCGCGCTTGCAGATCGCAACCACGGTAAGATAATACTTCAGGCGGCGATAAACTCCGTGAGTGCAGACTTTATTGCCGCCTGTGGATAGGGATGGATCCGGGTATGCTCCCTCACTCACACCTTAAGACGCTGACCCTGGGTATCAAATAAAAACGTCTGGCTATCGTGGAAATCCAGATGCACTTTCTCGTTCAACGAAACGTCGTACTGACCAAACAGGCGCACCGTGATACTGTCACCATCTTTATCTTCCACAAGTACATTCGTGTCGCCTCCCAGTTTTTCAATATGCGTAACTCTGCCGTCAATGCGGCCGCTGTCCGAAAACTGAATATGCTCAGGGCGAACGCCCAGTACATGATTCGCTTCACCACCGACGAGGGCCGCAGAGATAAAATTCATCGACGGCGATCCAAGGAAGCTTGCGACAAACTGGTTGGCGGGATTGTTGTATAACTCCATAGGACTGCCGATCTGCTCCACCGTTCCATCGCGAAGCACAACAATCTTGTCAGCCAGGGTCATTGCCTCGGTTTGATCATGCGTCACATAAATCATGCTGGTATCCAAGGTATTATGCAGGCTTGCAATTTCAATGCGGGTCTGCATACGCAATGCCGCGTCGAGATTTGACAAGGGTTCGTCGAATAAAAACAGCTTGGGTTGACGTACTATAGCACGGCCGATCGCAACACGCTGACGTTGTCCGCCGGAAAGCTCGGCCGGACGGCGGTCGAGATATTCATCAAGCGATAACATGCGGCTTGCTTCAGCGACTCGTCTGGCTATAGTGTCACCTGCTTGTTTCTCTTGTTTCAATGCCAGCTCCATATTGCCGCGTACCGTCAGATGCGGATAGAGTGCGTATGACTGAAACACCATTGCAATACCGCGTTTAGCCGGTGGTGTCTTGTTAACGACATTGCCGGCGATCTCAACCGTGCCGGAAGTTACATCTTCAAGCCCGGCAATGACACGCAGTAAGGTAGATTTTCCGCAACCGGAAGGGCCGACAAAAACGACAAATTCACCTTCTTCTACCGTTAGATCGATGTTTTTCAGAACGTCGACTTTACCAAAAGATTTACAAACTTTTTTCAGGCTAAGCGCTGTCATCATTTGGCCCCTTGCAATAATATCTCACCACCATTGCGAATACTTTTATCCGCGGCGAGACAAATTCGAAGTGATTGAACGGCATCGGCCATATGCCGCGATAAATCAATATCCTCTTTAATAGCGTCAATCATATAGTTTTGCTCGGCATTGCAAAGCGCCTGATGATCCGGCTCGTGATCGAGCTCGATTGACCGGTCCTGCCCGTTTACCCGATGCACCAGCAGTGCGCCAACACGGGTGTGGCCTTCTATATCATCCGAGTGAGCGGTATCGGTTGACACTATTGAAACCGATCCTTGAGGCGAAACAATATCTTTTACAAAGTGGGCGGTTTCTGAAATCATCGGCCCCCACCCTGCCTCATACCAACCAACAGATCCGTCATCAAACACGACCTGGAACTGACCATAGTTGTACATATCGGGCGCAATTTCATTTGACAACCTAAGACCCATACCGTGCACGCGCACAGGTGATGCATCGGTGATCTGACACATCACATCGACATAGTGCACACCGCAATCGACAATAGGGGATGTGGTCTGCATCAGAGCTTTGTGCGTCTCCCACGTCTCGCCGTTACTTTGCTGATTCAGGTTTAGCCGAAATACATAGGGCCCCCCCAGATCCCGCGCCTCGGCTATCAGGCGCTGCCAGCTTGGATGGTGACGCAATATATAACCGACCACCAGTTTTCGATCTTTCTCCCTGGCTTTAGCAACGACTTGCTCAGCGTCACTAACGGTGGTGGCCAGGGGTTTTTCAACAAAGACATGCGCGCCTGCGTCCATCGCGTTTATGGCATAGTCGGCATGGCTGTCGGAATAAGTAGCAATGCAAACTAATTCAGGGCAAGTTTTCATAAGCGCATTTTCAAACGAGTGAAAGCGCGGATAAGCCGCAAGCGCATCCGGTAACGTCACATCCGATCGATTAACCAGACCTACGATTTCAGCGCCGGCGTGATGATGATAGGCAAGTGCATGGCTTACACCCATGGAACCCATGCCCGCTACAAGCACCCTGATCATTTGACTGCTCCCGAAGTAATACCGCGGATCAGTTGCCGCGAGAAGATGACGTACAAACCAAGCGCCGGTAAAATGGCCATGCTCAATGCGGATAAGACCGCATTCCAGTCAGTCACGAACTGGCCAATGAACACCTGTGACCCGAGTGTCAGCGTTTTCGTTTCCTCCGCCGGTGCCAGGATAAGTGGAAACCAAAGGTCATTCCATATCGGAATCATGTTGAATACGGCTACTGTGGCCATCGCCGGGCGAACCAGAGGCAGCACAAGGCGGAAAAATATTGTGTATTCGGATAGTCCGTCAATGCGCCCTGCGTCTTTTAAGTCGTCTGAGACCTGACGCATGAATTCACTGAGTATGAATACCGCAAGCGGTAGACCTTGCGCCGTATATACCAGGATCAAGGCAGTTAGCGTATTGACCAGGCCGGTCGATACCATCAGTTCGAGAATTGCAACTGTACCTATGCGAATCGGAATCATTATACCCAACGCGAGGTAAAGTCCCATCAGCGTATTACCCTTGAAACGGTACTCCGCCAATGCAAACGCTGCCATCGCGCCGAACAGTAATATAAAGAACAGCGACGCCACCGTAACAATCATCGAATTCTGGAAGTAGAGAAAAAAGTCACCCTGCTTCATCACCGTTTGATAACCGATCATTGAAAAACTGTCCGCATCCGGTAAGGCCAGTGGTTCGCGGAATATTGACTTGCGCGTCTTGAAACTATTGATCACGATAATGAAAACCGGAAACAAGGCGATCAAGGTGTACACGATCAATATAGTGTGAGCGGCAAAAACATTAGCGGGATTTCTGCGTACCTGGTTCATTGCATATCCCTCATAGCTGGTAACGGCGCATGCGAGTCTGTATTCCGAACAGGTAGAGACAAACCCCGATCAAAATAACCGCGAACATCGCCGTGGCAATCGCCGAACCCATGTGCGGATCGCCCAGTTGCAGTTGAAATCCGAAGAAGGTGCGATACATGAATGTACCGAGTATATCCGTGGAGAAGTTCGGCCCGGCGAGAGCGCCTTGCGCGGCGTATATCAAATCGAAGGCATTGAAATTAGCGACGAAAGTCAGGATTGAAATTATTCCGATCGACGGTAAAATCAGAGGCAGCTTTATTTTCCAGAATGCGGCAGCACCGGTAATACCGTCACACTCACCGGCTTCAAGAATTTCTTCGGGAATAGACAGCAGAGCCGCGTATATGAGCATCATGGGTATGCCAACAAACTGCCAGACCGACACCAGCGAAAGTGTCACCAATGCATATTGCTCCTTACCCAACCATGGTGAATAAAGGCTTTTTAACCCGACCGCATCGAGCATCGATGGCGCTATGCCCCAAATGGGGGAAAGGATTAATTTCCATGCAAAACCAACAATGACAAACGAAAGTATGGTCGGAATAAATATTGCCGAACGGTAGAAATGAGCAAAGCGCAGTCTGGGGTGTGAAAGAATGGCAGCGAGTAAAATGCCGATCGGGTTCTGCACTAACATATGAATCACAAAAAATATAAAGTTATTCTTCAGTGCATTCCAAAAACTTTCAGACCAGCGAGGATCGCCGAAAAGCGTACGAAAGTTGTCGAAGCCGACAAATACGCGTTGCTGGTCCACTTCCGAAAACAATGCGAGCCGCAGGGTATCGAAAAGCGGAAAAATCATTATGCTCGTGTAGACCAGTACGGCAGGCGCGAGGAAAACAAAAATATGCAATCTCACGCGCGATGAACCTTTGGACCCGGACATATCGCCCCCTTGCAATAGAGATTATTAGCAGAGTCCGGGCCTCCGACCGCCCGGACTCGATCACTCAGCCGCTATTGTTGTGGCTCATACCAGCTGGCCAAACCTTTTTGCAGGCGCTCGGCTGCAGCTTCCGGAGATTCTGAGCCTTTGATGACATTGACCGATGCATTCCAGGTTTCATTCTCTAGGTTCGGCGTACCGCGTGACAGGATCTGGTAAGTGGAGCGGATTGTCGACTTGCATTGATTCCGCCACGATACAAATTCCTGCGCCAATGGATCACTCATCTCCACGTCGTGTTTTGTGAGCGAGAAAAATCCAGGCAAGGCGTTTGCGTACAGAGTTGCAAATTCAGCTGAACTTACCCAGTTCAAAAATACTTTTGCTGCCTCTGCATTTGCCGACGCTTTGTTTAATCCAATCGCGATATCCGTGTGATCCGAGATGTAACATTCGTCACCCGCTGTAGCAACGGGAGGCTTGAACGCACCCATGGCGAAGTCTGCCTGCGTATTGAACCCTGATATTTCCCAGGATCCGGCAGGATAAATCGCTGCTCGTCCCAATGTAAAAATATTCTGGCTATCGGGATAGGTCTGTGCCTCATACCCATCTCCCAGGTACATATTCCATTTCGCGAGTTGACGGAAAGGTGCAACCCAGGCATCATCGGTCAGCTTTTGTTTGCCGCCGATAAGCGCCAGCCGGCCCTCTTCACCTTTCCAATAATTAGGGCCAATGTTGTTGTAACCCATGGTGGCAGCTTCCCACTGATCATTTGTACCCATTGCCATGGGGATGTAACTACCGTCTTCTTTGATCTTATCGAGCACTGCGAAAAATTCTTCTTCGGTCGTTGGTACCTGAACATTCAACTCGGCAAAGGCATCTTTATTGTAAATAAACCCGTGGATCACACTGGCCATAGGAACACAGAATGTGGCAGAAGCGTCATCGGTGCTCCAGCCGGATTTCGCTACATCAGAAAAATTATCCATGCCTTCGAGATCCGAAATATCGGTCAGGTGCCCGGCTTCGTACAGCGCCAGTGATGCATCAAACGGTCGGCAGGTAATTAAATCACCTGCTGAACCGGCATCCAGTTTGGAATTCAGTACCGCATTGTATTCCGCCGGCGCCGAAGGCGTGAACTTGACTTTGATTTCAGGATTATCGGCTTCAAAAGCCGGGATGATTTTTTCCTGCCAGATCGCCAAATCATCGTTTCGCCAGCTTTCGATGGTCAATGTGGTATCAGCGTGTGCCGGGACCACAACGGCTAGCAGTATGGAAGCCAGCAAAACCCTGTTCAGTTTTGATATTGACATTATTTTCCTCCTCATTCAGGTTCTGAATTTATCCGGTTAGATTGACCGGCGGTTACTAATGCACCGCGAAGATGTTGATTTGACTCGTCCAGCAATGCATTCGCTTGTTCTATGGATTCAACTCCACAAGCCAGTAATACGGCCTGTTTTACGGAACCACCCGCTCTGTCTAAAAAAGTCAGTGCGCGATCCTCAGATATGCCGGCAATATGGCTCACCATCGCAACTGCGCGTGCCATCAGCTTTTGATTATCAGCCTGAAGATTCACCATCATGCCATCATAAATATGCCCAAGATGTATACCCATTAAGGTCGACATCAGGTTAAGCGCAAGCTTTTGAGCTGAACCGGCTCCCATCCGAGTCGAGCCGGCGATCAGCTCACCTGTAATCGGCAAACATACTGCAACTGAAGCATACTCAAATAACTGAGCAGATTGATTGTTGGCGATACAAATCGTCGCCGCCTTACGCGCCCTTGCTGCTTTGGCAACAGCCACTGCATAGGGTGTATTGCCGCTGGCACTGACAATGATAACCGCGTCTCCCTTTGCAACTATATTTGCCGCCTCAATCGCCTCTTCGACATCGTCCTCAGTACTACCCGGCATATTCGCATCTTTAGGCAAACCACCAGCCATTAGGATATGTATACGCTCAGGCGCTATACCGAAGGTTCCGGGCAATTCCATCGCATCGGCGGATGCCATTAGGGCCGATGAGCCGGCACCCGCGTAGATCAAAGAGCCGCCGGATCGAATCGTCCGGCTCATGATATGCGCACCTTCCGCGAGTTGAGGTAGTGCCTTTTTGACCTTATTGACCGCATCCACCTGCGTCTGATGCAAGCGGGATAAAATCTCATTATCAGCTAATGCATCAAGCCCGGAGGCAGCCGGGAGCAATGATTCTGTCTGTGGCTTCACTGTTTGGATCTCGTTATGCAGTAATTGCAATAATACCTTTTCAATACCTATTGTCCAGCTTTTTTTGAATTTTTAGTAAAAAATACATAAAACCAGTGGATTTTTTAAAATTTTTGGTTAGAATGGTCTTATATTTATATATAGGTATTGTTTCGGTATTATCATGAATGATTCGAATACAGCCGGTTTAATTGCCATTGATGGCGGCGGCACGAATTGCAGAATCTGTCTAATGCTGAATGGAAACCGTACGGAAGTCAGAACCGGAAGTGCCAATGTCAGCACGGATCTGGAAGGATCCATTCGGACTATTCGACAGGGGCTTGAGGCCGTGGCAACTAAAGCAGGCATTACGATGAAGGAATTCAGCGAATTTCAGGCTTATGTAGGTCTCGCCGGTGTAATCAGCCCTGCCATGGCAAAGCTGATAAAGACAAGCCTTCCATTAGCAAACGCCACGGTCGAGGATGACCGATCGTCGGCGGTTGTCGGCGCACTCGGCGCCGACGATGGGTCTGTGGCAGGCATAGGAACGGGTTCGTTTCTGGCACGCCAGGATAAAGGTGTGATTCGGTTTGTTGGAGGCCACGGACCACAGCTTGGTGACGAAGCATCAGGGGCTTCCTTGGGCCAGGCACTGCTAGCGAGCGTACTGTTAGTGAGTGACGGTTTGCAAACAGGAACCGAATTTACAGACAGAATATTTGCTGAATTCGACGGTGACACCACGCGTATAGTTGAATTCGGGCAATCTGCGACACCGCAGAACTTTGCACGCTATGCCCCGCAAATCGTTGAGGCTGCGCAAGCTGGAGATAGTGTTTGTTTAGCCTTGATGCGCGCAGGCGCAATCTACATTGAACGCGGAATAAAATCCTTGGGCTGGATTGGCAAAGAAACTTTGTGTCTGGTCGGTGGAGTAGCACCCCATTATCAATCTTATTTACCACCCCTTATGGCCGCGGCCGTGAAACCGCCCAAAAGCAATGCACTGGACGGGGCTCTTGTTTTAGCGGGCCGCATAAATAGCTTGAGCTGAATATATATCATGATGATTAATGAATTTCTTAGACCTGATAACTGGATGAATTCCAGCTCGGGACCGCGCTATATACAACTGCGCAGACGCATCGAAGAAGGAATAAAAATCGGTTTACTGGAACCCAATATGTCCTTACCCCCCGAGCGTGAAATAGCCAATATGACTGAGCTTTCGCGGGTTACGGTGCGAAAAGCAATGCAAGAGTTGGTCAGTCGGGGAGCAGTAATACAGCGGCAGGGCTCAGGCTCTTTTGTGGCCGATGGGGCACCTAAAGTCGAGCTATCATTATCACGGCTCACATCATTTACCGAAGACATGGCGCGGCGCGGCCTGTCATCTGATTCCAAGTGGCTGGAACGAGGTATCTTTCTGGCCACAGCCGAGGAAATTGCCGTGCTTGCACTATCAGAGGGTGACTCCGTGGCACGCATTGCTCGCTTGCGTTCCGCTGGTGGGCGGCCGATGGCGATCGAACGCGCTTCCCTGCCCCTCGATATTCTGCCTAATCCAACCATGGTTACAACATCGCTTTACCAAGTTTTAGAAGTTGATGGCCACCGCCCCGTGCGTGCCGAGCAAAAAATCTCGGCAATCAACCTGGATAAAGACACAGCCAGGCTTTTGGAAGTACAGCCTAATGCGGCCGGACTGCATATCGAAAGAACTTCGTTTTTAGTGAATGACCGAGTGGTAGAGTTCACTCGCTCAAGTTACCGTGGTGACGCATACGATTTTATCGCCGAATTGCGTTACTCAATCCCATAGGATCTTCCAATGACATCAACTTCAAGCCGGATGCGGCGTGAAATCCTGGAAATTCCCGAGTCGGTTGACCGCTTATTGACCGATGGCGCAAACAGTATTAATAACGCAGCTACGGCCGCTCGCGATACCGATCCTGCATTTATTTTAACGATTGCCCGCGGCTCCTCCGATCATGTATGTACCTACCTGAAATATGCATCCGAATTACTGCTTGGTATTCCTGTCGCTTCTATAGGTCCGTCAATTGCTTCGATTTATAAAGCTCGTTTGAAACTGAACAAAAGCCTGGGCATCTCAGTATCCCAATCAGGCAAGAGCCCTGATATTGTTGAAATGGCGCGAACAGCAAAACGCGACGGGGCGTTGACCCTGGCCATTACCAACGATCTCTCCTCACCATTGGCCAGCAGCAGTGATCACAGACTTGACATACATGCCGGCGCCGAATTGAGTGTCGCTGCAACCAAAACCTTTGTGACTTCTGCGGTTGCAGGCTTGATGCTACTGGCCTATTGGCGTAATGATAAGGTACTGCTGAGCGCGATCAAACAGTTACCTGTGCAACTTGAGAGAGCTGCAGCGATCGATTGGCCCGAAGTTAGAGAAGCGATCGGTATAGAGCGGTCGCTCTATACATTGGGCCGGGGGCCGGCATCTGCGATTTCCAGCGAAGCTGCATTGAAATTCAAAGAGACCTGTCAAATCCACGCCGAAAGCTACTCGTCGGCCGAGGTGTTGCATGGGCCGGTTTCCATCGTGGAAAAGGGATTTCCGGTTCTGTGCTTTGCATCCGCTGACGCGGCCGAAGATCCGCTTGTCAGCATCGCGGACGAATTTGCCGGCAAAGATGCCCGGGTATTTGTCACTTCAGCACGGGCAAGACGTGCAATCGGAATCGAACATATTCGTACCGAACATGCATTGACCGACCCCTTCAGCCTGATCGTCTCGTTTTATACTATGGTCGAGCGTATAGCCGTGGAAAGAAGGGTCAACCCTGATATACCGAGACATTTAAGAAAAGTTACCGAAACATTATGACACAACGCCCACAAGCCTATATTGCTCCAACCATTTTCGATGGCGTGCAAATCTTCAAGGAATGCGCGTTGTTGGTGCAATCGCAGCAATTTTCCGGCATTGTTCCTATACAGGATATTCCCTCCGACGCCGTTGTCAACGCGTTTGACCGAGGCATTCTTTCCCCGGGTTATGTCGATCTGCAGGTCAATGGCGGGGGCGGTGTGATGCTTAACGACGAACAGTCGGTTTCCGTACTTCATACCATGGCTTCGGCACATGCACGCCTGGGCGCTACTTCAATCTTACCTACATTGATAAGCGACACGACGGAAAGAGTACGCGCGGCGATCGATGCGGTAGAACAAGCCATATTACAAAAAGTTCCGGGCATACTAGGTTTGCATCTCGAAGGCCCGCATCTATCACCGAAGCGCAAGGGAGCGCATTCGCAATCCTTGATTCGCTCCATGACAGAGGCGGATCTACAACTGCTGCTAGAAGCGGCGACAAGGTTGCCGGTATTGATGATAACAGTATCGCCGGAAAACGTATCAGCTGAGCAAATGCAAAAGTTATCATCGGCGGGTGTTATACTCTCACTCGGACATACGACTGCAAGTAGTGAAGATTGTGCAGCGGCGGTATCAAGCGGAGTAACTTGCGTAACCCACCTTTTTAACGCCATGAGCCAACTGGGCAATCGAGAGCCAGGCTTAGTTGGTGCAACCCTGTCACACGGAGAGTTATCCGCCGGTTTAATTGCCGACACCTACCACGTACATCCGCAAACCATTGGAGTGGCACTGCGCGCGAAGCAAGGGCCGGGAAAACTTTTTCTGGTCACCGACGCAATGGCCACAGCCGGATCGGACGACAATGACTTCACCCTCAATGGCCGCAGAATCGAGCGACATAACGGCCGTCTGACCTTGCAAGACGGCACATTGGCGGGGGCCGATCTGGATTTGACAACTGCTGTACGAAATATGACTGAAATTGTCGGGTTGCCCTTTCCCACTTCGCTAGCCATGGCCACCTCAATTCCCGCAACCGTTATCAAGCAACATTCTGTTGCAGGCCATATCCAACAAGGTCAAAGTGCCGACTTTATACTGCTCGAAGATCCTATACGCCTTGCCGGAGTCTGGCGAAAAGGCAAACCAGTAACAACTCCGCGGCAATGCCGGGGGCTTTCGAAATGAGCGGCTCAAAGCGGGCTAAAATCGATACAACAGCTCACCTACCCTTGTCTGATTTGCTCCTATAACGGGTTCCTCCGAATGTCTTAACACACCCGTAGACATCATGTAGTGACCTGTCCACCTTCAACGCCGTGGGTTATTGTAGAAGGTGAATACCCTAACAACAGAGCCATAATTGAAGAGGACAGGTCATGAAACACTATAGCAAATATGTAGGTCTTGATGTTCATAAAGAAACCATCGCCGTTTCGATCGCCGATGCGGGTCGTTCAAAAGCCCGCTTCTACGGCACCATCGCGAACACGCCCCAAGCGGTCAATGCGCTGTTCAACAAGATCAACCCCGAAGGTGAAGTGCTGGGTGTCTGTTACGAGGCTGGACCTTGCGGTTATGGGCTGTACCATCATCTCAGCGGCATGGGTCAGGCCTGCCAGGTGGTGGCGCCGAGCCTGATTCCACGCCGAGCCTCGGAGAAGGTGAAGACGGATCGGCGCGATAGTTTACGCTTGGCCGAGTTGTTGCGGGCAGGTGAACTGACACCGGTCTGGGTGCCTGATGCTGAACAAGAAGCGATACGGGATTTGGTGCGTACCCGGGATGATTTCAAGCGGATGCAAAGGCAGGTGCGTCAGCAATTGTTAGCCTTTTTGTTACGTCATTCGCGGCGCTGGACAGGGGGCAAGAAGAACTGGACAAAAGGGTTTTGGCACTGGCTTGAAGCGTTGCAACTGCCCAGTGTACACCAGCAATGGGCGCTCAAGGAATACATCGATGCGCTCAGGGGAATCGATCGTCAGATCGGCACGATAGAGCAGCAGATGAGTGTGGCTAAGAGCGGTTGGTCGCTGGAGCCGATCGTCGATGGGCTGATGGCGATGCGCGGTGTCAACTTGATCACGGCGATGGGGGTTGTGGCGGAGCTGGGGGATCTGAGCCGCTTTAGCAAAGCGACACAGTTGATGGCTTATCTGGGGTTAGTCCCCCGTGAGCACAGCAGCGGTAAGCACCGTTACCAGGGAGCGATCACCAAGAGCGGCAATGCCCATGTGCGGCGCTTGCTGATCGAGTCGGCCTGGTGCTATCGCTTTGCCGCTCGCCGCTCACGAGAGATTCAACGGCGAGCACAAAGGGCCAGCCCCCAGGTGCAGGCGGTGGCGTGGAAGGGGCAAAAGAGGTTGTGCGCCCGCTACCGAGCCCTCACTGAGCGGGGTATCAATCGCTGCAAGGTGGTCACCGCGGTGGCTAGAGAGCTCAGCGGGTTTATCTGGGCGGTGGTTCAACAAGCGCGGCAAACCATGATGGTGGTGGCATGAGCGATCACACACGCCGCTCTACAACCCCGACACAGCTCAGAGGAGGTCATCGGTAGGGACACAGTGGTATCGAGCCCTCAGAGTAACGCTGGGATAAAGCTGAGGAAAATCCCAGATGCTCCTAGGAGGCACTGGTGTCATCAGTGACCCTCGTCCGTAGAGATGGGTAAGTCCGCGACGAAGCGATGAACTGCCGGTAACCAACCCGCGAATATGAGCATGTTCAACAGTCGAAAGAGTTATTCCAGCGCTACTCAGAGGGCTTGAAGGTCAGCACACCGATCAACAAGTGGGTTAATCGATGAAAAACAGAAGATGAAGTAATACAAATACTTGACAGGTCAAAACATATGAGCGGGTTTATCTGGGCGGTGGTTCAACAAGCGCGGCAAACCATGATGGTGGTGGCATGAGCGATCACACACGCCGCTCTACAACCCCGACACAGCTCAGAGGAGGTCATCGGTAGGGACACAGTGGTATCGAGCCCTCAGAGTAACGCTGGGATAAAGCTGAGGAAAATCCCAGATGCTCCTAGGAGGCACTGGTGTCATCAGTGACCCTCGTCCGTAGAGATGGGTAAGTCCGCGACGAAGCGATGAACTGCCGGTAACCAACCCGCGAATATGAGCATGTTCAACAGTCGAAAGAGTTATTCCAGCGCTACTCAGAGGGCTTGAAGGTCAGCACACCGATCAACAAGTGGGTTAATCGATGAAAAACAGAAGATGAAGTAATACAAATACTTGACAGGTCAAAACATATGAGCGGGTTTATCTGGGCGGTGGTTCAACAAGCGCGGCAAACCATGATGGTGGTGGCATGAGCGATCACACACGCCGCTCTACAACCCCGACACAGCTCAGAGGAGGTCATCGGTAGGGACACAGTGGTATCGAGCCCTCAGAGTAACGCTGGGATAAAGCTGAGGAAAATCCCAGATGCTCCTAGGAGGCACTGGTGTCATCAGTGACCCTCGTCCGTAGAGATGGGTAAGTCCGCGACGAAGCGATGAACTGCCGGTAACCAACCCGCGAATATGAGCATGTTCAACAGTCGAAAGAGTTATTCCAGCGCTACTCAGAGGGCTTGAAGGTCAGCACACCGATCAACAAGTGGGTTAATCGATGAAAAACAGAAGATGAAGTAATACAAATACTTGACAGGTCAAAACATATGAGGAGCTTGCCCTGCAAGCGATAAAACGCCGGATACAAACACCATCGCGAGGATGTCTCGCTCCTACGACATCCGGGGAATTATCATTTGGAGTTACTGTCAGTTTCTCGGTTCTGTCAAACCCCTGCTGCCTCTGAACACATCCCTGCGATACATTCCTTATGACACAATATCCTTATCGGTTGAGAATAACAGGCAGCCTGCTTCTTCAGCATATTTTTTCGTTGATTCATATACTCTGTTACAGAGTTGTTCAGGTTCTCCCCTGACCCTTAAAAGCTGTACATAAAGTTCGAGCGCGGAAATTTTCTGCAACTGTAAGCCGTGTTTATTTGCAAGTGCGATCGCGTTTGTAAGTGCTTCTCCGGAAGCGGGAAATTGATGTCGCGATAGTAAAAGCAACCCCAAAACGGTCTTTTAACCAACGCCTTGAATTGGGGATTGTGATTGCGGAAAGAAGATCCTGATGTTTGCTCGCCCCGAGCCAGGATTCTCTGTCTTATCCATATATATTGTCCATCGTAGGGAGACCAATTTCTGAACATTGCAAGTCTTTTTTGCGGACTTTGATTCCAATCCAAACGCCATTTTTTTTGCTGGTTTGCCAGTTTCTTCAGTTTCTTATTCAGCTCCCATGCATGCCGGCGGCATTCTTTACGTGCAATGCGCAAGAGACCTAACCGCAGAGCGATCAGCTTGCGGCTGTTGGCAGGCTGACGATTTTTTTTCCGGCCAATTTCATTCTTAATATTCTCTTTCTTACTATCCAACGATATATTCTTGTTCTTATTCTTGTGCAGATTGGAATAGTAGATAGTCTTTACTCCGTATTGCGTATAGAGTTTGATAGTCTGGCGTTCGTTGTATTTGGTATCCTCTTGTATTGAGTTGTCACGCTTTTCATTTTCAGCATTCAGCAATGCGATTATTCCATCACGTTCTCTGTTGGCACGGTCACCTTGCGCCGTAAATTGCCGCAATGGTTGTAAGAGATCCGCTTCGTTCATTCCGACACCGAGAAATAACACATCGTTACCTGAAAACAATGTGTTGATCCCTTCATCAAATGCGGCACGCGCAGCATCATCCCGCAAATACCGGGATTGATAATCTTTCTCGGTAAGAACCAGGTCATCCGGCTTATCGACCCGACCGTGAAGGTGAAATACATAGTAGCTATCATCTTCATCCAGTGTGGAAAAATCGATCATGCAGCCGATCATGCTGTCATTCAAGGTAACGGATGTCATTCGGCTCCGAAAGCCATCGTAAGATTCTGTCAGTCTATCCTGTATATTGGACAGGTGAGTCAGCTGCTTCGGGACTGCTTGATTCTGCTCGCCAAACTCTCGATTGGATTTAAAAAATTCTTCGATTTCCAGATCATAGTTAAGGGTAATAAACCGGCGTATTTTCAGCGTGTCCGCTATGGCTCTGATCGGATCCGGCCAATGCCCCTTTTTTTTAGTTTCACGATACTGATAAATTTTGGAGCCTTCTGTCTGCGCATCAAATAAACGATGCGCAATGATTGCCAGAGCGGCATGAACCGCCGCATAACTGTCTATATCCCCTATTTGATTCGGATCCTGCTCGGGGTTTTTAAATACATCCTTGTTCTTTACCGAATCGAGCGATTTTTTTAGAATTTTCCACGGCTTTTTTTCTATTTCTTTTCTCGTGAATCTGGTCTTGTCCTTTTTTTTCCATATTTTTTTAAGTTCTTTATGATATCGCTTAATGACCTTCTTTTTAGCAATCGTCTTTATCTTTGTGTGGTGCGTAGTGGCATCTATACGTTTCTTTAAAAAGTGCGCTAATCGGGTGCGATCTGAGGAATTACCTTCGGTCTGATTATTGATCACTTTCCTTATCGTTTTGTCCAGTATCTTTAGCCAGTGACTGTGTAATGTATTAGCACCTATTCCATCGAGTAATATCAGCCGTGCACCGAATTGTCCTATCGGACCGCTGCCAATATGCCTAGCCGTTGTTTCTTTCAGAAAATTCGGACTTTGCAGTTCTCGACACAAATCTGCACAGAGCTCGAGAATATTGATATCTGCATCGAAACCGGTTTCCAGCGGGAGAAATATTGGTGCCTGATCATCATGGGTGTCAGTCGCCTTGAGTAAAGCGTCATGTAATACCCGCGCTTCTTGACTTTGAATTTCAGAGCTTCTGTAGAATGCATCCACCTCCATGACAAGAAGTCGTGTCAGTTCGCTCCAGTTGAGACGGCCATAGGGCAGGGAAACACCGGAACCGACGAATGCGACCATTCGTTCGTTGTGCATACCCCTGAATAATTCGGCATGCGCATGGAGATTAATTCGATCTTTGGTGGACAATAATTTTTTATACGGATGCCTGAAAGTCCACATAGAGAATTCCTTGAAGTATTTTTAAATTGTTATTAGAGCTTTTTACTTTATCTTCACTGATTGGACACTTCAACCTATCCAGCGTCTTTGGACTATGGCCAGTTACGCTTTAGTCCGAATTTAGAATCGATCTTGATCAATCAACAAGCATATATCGTTTGACACAAAGACATTGCCCCGCCCACCGAGGCGTAATGTTCGTTCCACAGCGCTTGAGCGGTAATCAGACCGAATATAATGGACATAGACTGCCCCCGGAATAGTACTCTGGGAAACTTTTATTTGTTTCAATGGATTTCAGCCCGTAGAATACGATTATCTTTTTTGAATTCAGGACAAGAAACGTGGCACGAACTCCTCTGTTGGCCGATCTGGAGAGGGCCTTTGACCTTTTGCAAACCCTGGATGAAAGCAAACTTGATTTCGCTCCTGATCCAAACGTTTCTTCGGACGTTCAGGAACTTACGGGCCTGGAAACCTATCCGGTAGATTCCCACCGTGCGAACCTGCGGGCGAGAATTGAAGCAGTGGCAAAAGCGGGAGACAAGCTGGAGTCACGCGCACCCTCCGACTACGTCTCCAGGCTGATTGTCGCGTGCGTAAAGCTCGCACCGCCGAGTGACGACTGACTTTCGAGCGGTAATATTAAAAATTACCTGATTGCCCCAGGTAACTCAGAGGTAAAACCGCTGACAACATAGAGGGCCATTTTATTAACCTCTAATTCATTGTATGCGTAATCAGGAAAATCTAAATCACCGACCTGAGGCCCATCCGTGCATCAGATTCGAAAAAAGTCCGCCGGATAACATACTACCGGTCTGACCCCTCTGCGGTCGTCAGTGTCTGCGGGTGGAGAATAGTGCAGTATGTTGCTCAGGATGAACTTTCGACGGCGGATTTTATATCCAGAAGGTCCTGTTCCAGCGCTTTTTGGGTGGCTTTGTTAAAAAACACACCCATCACCATCGACATGATTCTGATTTCGAATCACTGCGGCTCGCCCGTAAAGTCCATACTCAGCAGAGTCTTATCCCCCTGCTCTGCCGGACTCAGTTTGGTGAGATAACTCATACCGTGACTTTCAGCCCTGGTATTGTGGTATTCCGGCGGTTTGGCGTCGGTTATCCACATCACTTCCGTGGCTGACTTACCGAAAAATATACGGGCTTCCCGCCACTTCAGCCCGACTATGCCTTCAACCAGCCTTTCAAGCACTTCGATAGCGTCGATTCCGGATATCCTCTGGGGGGCGTTGTCGATTTCGGCGATATACTTAACATCAGACCCCAAGTCCTCACGTCAGAAAAAAGCGATCATAACTAATCTGCCTAATCGGCGGATAAGTCCGGAAATACGGCCGCAGAGTTTTTCAATTTATGAATAAACTCTCCGGCCGACGAACCAGGTCAACTCACATATCAAAGGCTTCGGCGATTTCCACAGAACCGCCATTACTGAAAATCGGGCAGCCTTTGCCTTTTTCCACCGCGTCTGCCATGTCTGACGCCTCGATCAGACTATAACCGCTGGCCGGGTTGGTGCCGCCGTTATCCACAACGCTCTTATCCGCTAAGATGGTAGTTGACGGGCCGACCGGGTTACCGCCGTCTATCAGATCATCGCCTAAAGAGCCTAACCACTGCCCCCAGGCATCCATCGCTTTTGCCTGCTCTTCTTCGGTTTCGGCCATCCCGCCCCCGTGATACACGAATAAATACTTTGCCATGATTGCGCTCTCCTTTGTTGGTGATCGGTAGCTGCTACAGACTCGACGATTAGATCTCGCCCCTGTGCAAAGTAGAGACTATCAACATAAAATCGTTTAATCTATGTAGAAAATAACCCGATTTCTACATTTCAATTGTGTATTGTGCCTAAGGCCTGTTAACACTTATGGAATCATGCCCGCTTCGCTCTTTCCAATCATCTTTGCAGCAACTCCGGCAGAACCCGCTTCGGCCCATCGCTGCAGGCGTTTTCGCGGACCCGTCCGAGACTTTGTCAGCTGATCTTGTGAATCATGTCCTCAACGATGTGGTCGCATACCGTGAATCCCGCAATCCAAAAATTCAAGCCGAACTCCAACGATACTTGCTGCAACACCGGCGGCAGATTTCCGGTCTTTTATCCACCGGGAAGCCTACTGATTTTTCTTTTGTCAGGGATCATGCAGCTTTACGGGCGCAACAGTATTTTCCCCTCGAAGCACTGCTGGCCACCTTAAGAAGCTGTCGCCGTTTTTTTCTGTCTTACCTGTCGCGTCACTCATCGATAAGCAGACTGGAGGTAAACGCCAGAAATTCGATCGCTGCCGATATCACCCGATTTCTCAGCGACTACACGGACTCGGTGGCCGATCTGATCACGGATGCCTACCTGGAACAGCTGCATTTGCAATCGCGTCATCAGGAAGAGGAAGCACAGGCGCTGTTGTTACTGCTTCTAGGTGGATATGACGAGTCGGACCGCCGGATCCGTAAGATACTGCAAAATGCCGGATATCTGGACAATGATCAGTCTTATTGTGTAGCCGTGGCTCAATCTGTCGATTTCACGGAAATGTTTAACCATCACCGCGCCCGCCGACTGCAGGAAACCATTGACGATATTCTGAATGTCGGACCTGCAAAATACCTGATCGGAATTCATCAAAACAGGGTTGTAATTGTATTTTCACACAAGCGGCGGATTTCCGGCTGGACCGCCCCTCGAAGCACACTGGGGACGCGCCTGAAATCCGAACTTCGGACAGTGGGAACCGCGGCACTTATCGGTGTAAGTAATGATGTCACGTTTACCGCCCTGCTGCCGCGCGCCTACCGTGAAGCGCAATTGGCGCTCGAAATGGCGAACATCGGCAAACGTGTCGTTCAGATTACCGAGGTACCCGTGCAGGAGTTGCTGATCCAACTGGCTGGAGACCGGCTGCATTCAGTGCTACCGGAGTGGTACCAGCAGTTTTTTGATACGGATGACAAAATGAACAGCGCATTGACCGCTACCACGCGTGCCTATGCCCAAACCAATATGAATGCGCTCAAAGCGGCCGGCCGGCTGGAAGTTCATCCGAATACGATTTATTCGAGAATGGATAAAATCAAATTTATTACAGGTATGGATATTAAATCTTTCAGCAGTCTGACCGAACTCCTGATCCTGTCCGCCTATCACGAGAAGACAAAAAATCTGAAAACCTGACCTGTCCCCTGTATCGTTTCAACCCCTCTCAGGGTGTCTGCGACACACCAATGCGTTGTTGCAGGGACCGCTCTTCTCGCTCGAGCCGCATGATCTCCTCGACCTGCCTTAGCCACTGCACCGGCTCCTCACTACGCTCCCTCCGGCGTCGCGTCTCGGCGAGACGAGCCCCTCCTTCCTGCTGCAGGCGTTCGAGTTCGACCGTCGGATCAACGTATTTTGGGGACAGTTTACTTATTTTCAGGATTTGGCCCTGGCTTTTACTTTTTCAGCACTCTGTTTGTCAGTTTCTCTAGCACTTCAATAAACACCCTTTCCCCAGCGGTCTCCAGTACAGGATTTCTTCCCCTTCTTCGAAAGGTTCGCTTCTTAAGTGCGGTTATTGTATTCTCAGGCAACGCCAATTTTCTTACGAATTAATTATACTGTCCCCGGAATTCCCTTGATAGGTGCGCCTATGTGCACTTTACGTGGATTAATCGCTTGCTCGATACGATTTTTCAGCGCCTGAGTCGTCTTTTCGATCGCATCGGCAGTCATGAAGACTCTCCGTCCAACAGCTTTGGAGCCCGATCGTTTAAGGTCCGCTCCGCACTTAACATGCCCAGTTTGATCAGCTCCTCGCTTGCTGACTGAACGATATGTTTCATCGCCACGCATTCTCCTTCGGCCGCGGCTGCAAAGGCTGCTCGTATCGCTATCTGTTGAATATGCCCGCCGCTCAGCTCCAGCCTGCGGGCAAGAAATTTGACATCAATATCGTCGGCAAACGGAACCTGGGGTGGAAATACGCGACGCCAGATAGCCTCGCGGTGCACAGCCGACGGGGCGGGAAAATCAACAACAAAACGAAGGCGCCATAAGAATGCGCTGTCAAGGTTCTGTTTGAAATTAGTTGTCAGAATGGCCAGGCCGGAATAGGCTTCCATACGCTGCAGAAGATAGGCAACTTCGACATTGGCGTAGCGGTCATGGGCATCCTTCACTTCCGTGCGCTTACCGAACAGCGCATCCGCTTCATCGATCAATAAGACGGCACTTGCCCGTTCTGCAGCCTTAAAGACGGTTTCGAGATTTTTTTCGGTTTCACCGATGTATTTTGAAATGGTATTGGCCAGATCGATCTGAAACAATTCAACGCCAAGTTCTTTGGCAATGATCTGCGCGGTCATGGTTTTACCGGTACCGCTCGGGCCGCTGAATAATGCGCTCACTCCGTAACCCAGGGGGATACGTGAACGAAATTCCCATTTCTCAAACACCTGACCGGCATAGCGTATATGTGAGGGAATCCGTTGCAGTATTTTTATGGTTTGTTCCGGTAATACAATATCTGACCAGTCAAACACGGTTTCGATTCGTTTTACCGTACCGGGTGCCATAGTACGCGCCACCCGGCGCGCTGCATTCTGAATTGAAGCGAGTTGATTCTCCCTAGCGCTTGCACCACGACACAATGAAAAAACAGCATCGATTTCAGACTCTTCGAACCTGACTGTTGCCGCAAGCTGGGATGCTTCGGAATCGGACAGCTCGATACCGGCCACCTGTGCACGCTCTTTCCATTGCATGGTACGTGCACTGAAGTTGGATAAATCGCGGCGGATCTGCCAGATCTCGTGCATCCCGGGTACTCTATAGGTGTCGTCACTATGGATTACCAATCGGCGTACAGTCTTAATCAGTCTCCCGGTCACTGTATCGGCGAAGTGCTGTCGGCAGTCGGATTTAACAGCACAAGAGTGTCGCCGCCGTTTACCGCCTCGCCGGCGAACCATCGAACTACGCTATCGTCACCGATTAGCTGAATGACTGGAATCCCGCAGTGATCCGACGGCAGAAGCCGCCACTGATTCAGCCGCTCTCTTAATTGAGAAGAGTCGGGGTTTGTGGCCGGCCCGCTCGTGTGTTTCGGCTCAATCAGTTGAAGGTGTGGGCCGTATTCCGGTGCTTGTCCCGGCTCGTCTCTGAGGTAAGCGAGTATTTCCGGAGCCAATCTAAGACCCACTCGGCTTTGCGGCATGGCGTCATTCGTTTCAGCAAGAACAATTCGGTACTTTGAGAGCTGCCCTTCATTTCGCAGCACCCGGCAAATATCCCAGCCAAGCAATGAATCCCTGCACAGCAGCGAATTTAATAGCGACGGTGTAGGCCGGCATCGTGTCAAATCATCATTGAAGTAACCCAAAACCCGTGCGTATCGATCATCCAGTTCAGGCGATAAACATAAGATAAAAATTTTCTTTTCGATGTCATTTAAACCGAATGCTTTTACAACTGCGGCAAATCTCGACGAAACCCCTTGCTTCTGCCTTTCAATGTCCTGGCTTTCCAGTCTGAGTTCAAGCTGATGCCTCGCTTCGGATAATACAACTTGGGTGGCAGACGCATATTCTCCGCCCAGCAGTGCACGCGCCCGGCCGGCGCTCATCGCCCATCCCGGGATATATGCCTCGTTCTCACTTTTTTCCTCCCCGGCAAAATACCAGTGGAACCATAACTCGATCCATTTGCATAAATCACGCAGATGCTCTCGTGAGTCAAGGTAGGACAAATTGCTCAGTGACCCGGCTTCCTTAGAACTTGTAATTAACGGTTCACCGGAGGGGCGAAGATATAGGATGCGCGGCGCAGTGTTCCCGGTATAATCACCCTCATCGCCGGAAAGAGAACGAATTAACCGAACAAGTTGTTGACAGCCGGTATTTTGTAAGCGGATGACCAGATCTGTGCCAATCGGGTCAATGACAATGATCCCCAGCTCCGGATTTATGTCATAATAAGGCTGATACTTGGATGCATGATCTGAGTCATGGGAAATTTCGAGGATGAGGACATCCGCCGTTTGACTGCGCAACTTGTCCTTGAGTTCGTTCTCATTTTCAACGTACTCGAGATCGATATCCGACACCTTGTTCAGAAAGTTTTTGAGTGTTTCCCAAAGCAGATCATTGGATATTGGACCAATAATTACGCCGACCTTGCGCATATCTCCCTCGCCGATAATTACCGAATTTAGCGCTTCCGCGCCATCCATCATCCGCCTATTTACCGACTCGATTCCATAGTCCTTTCGGCTCAAAATGGATAGGCAAAAAGAACTGAATCCTTTGATTATTGCTGCAAGTTAAAAGCAGATATCGGAATACTTACCACAACCCTGACTGAGTGGCTGAGCATATCGGCGATCTGAAACCTTATTCGCAAGAGTTGGAAGATTCGTATCCGCTGAGCTTTTAAACTACACAAGCCCGCGCGAGGCAGTTCGGGCGGGGCGGGGCTTCAACCTGCCAGTTTTAAGCCGGAGGCAGTGGTACCGGAAGGTGCTTCAACGGTGTTGAAAAATTCCACCATCTCCTTAAGATGCCTGACCTGATCCCGCATGGATTGCGCGGCGACGGCAGTCTCTTCAACCAGCACTGAATTCTTTTGTGTCATCTCGTCGATTTCGGAAACCGCTACTGTGACCTGTTCAAGCCCGTGACTCTGTTCCTCTGAGGTACAGGTAATATCATCGACGATTTCGACCACTTGATTGACCGAATTGACAATCTGCTCCAGAGTCTTGCCGGACTCTCCAACCAAGTCTGATCCGCTTTGTATTTTCGAAACGCTGTCCTCTATCAGGCCCTTGATCTCTTTGGCGGCGTTGGCTGATCGGCACGCCAGATTGCGCACTTCGCTGGCCACTACCGCGAACCCCTGGCCGTGTTCACCGGCTCTGGCAGCTTCCACCGCAGCGTTAAGCGCCAACAGATTGGTCTGGAACGCGATTTCATCGATAACACCGATAATCGCGGAAATTCGGTTGGAAGACTCGGTGATTTCCATCATTGCCTCGACGGCATCGTGTACAACCTGCCCACCCGTCTCCGCTTTATCGCGTGCGCTGACGGCCAATTGATTGGCGCGTTGCGCGCTGTCTGCGTTTTTTCTGACAATGGACACCATCTGTTCCATGCTGGAAGCGGTCTCTTCCAGGTTGGCGGCCTGTTTCTCGGTTCTCTGCGAAATATCGGTCGTGCTGCTGGAGATCTCATCGGAACGATGGGTCAACAGATCCGCGCCGTCACTGATTTCATTCACTACTTGGGTGAGTTTTCCAATCGTCGAATTAACATCCGACTTCAACTGCCCGAAGGAACCCTTGTAGTCGGACTGAATCGAACTGGTCAGATCGCCCCGGGCCATGGAAGATACCACTGACCCGGTATCCGCCATCGCCCGTTCGGTGATATCGAGTAACTCGTTTACACCACGGCTCATGCTTTCGAAAAAGCCGTGCATGTCTTTAACGACAATCCGCTGAGTCAGGTCGCCGACTTTTGCGCAACTGATGATATGCTGGATTCTTTCTTCCGTATGAACCTGCGGCGTTTGATCCGACCAATCGACAACGAGCCCGGTTTTTTCCCCTTCGCTATCGTGTACCGGTGAAAAATATACACGGATAAACCGATCGCCCAGGGCGAAGTCGAGTTCAATGGGCTCGGCGACGGCAAGAATCTGCTGACGGACCTGGGATGGATTTTCGCAAAGTTTTTCAACACAGTCGGCTATGAAAGAATCGAGACGCAACTCCGGTATGGACTGCTGATCATCGGGCAGTTGATGCTCGAAGTAGTGTTTCATGGCATTGTTGACATACTGCGTTTTCAGATCAAGATCGACCAACAGGATGTTATTGCAGGCTTTGTCCAGTGTATTTCTGATACGCGCGTTCTCATCTGCCGCGGCCACGCATTCTGACTGTATCTGCCCGTGCAGTTTATCCCGCATCGTACGCAGGCTTGCATAAACACCGGATTCCTGTTTACCATGCTCCTTAAACTCCACATCCAGATTGTCGTTGGCGATCTCTTTCGTCAACCAATGGAGGTGCTCCGGATCCGTTCCCAGTTGGTTCAAAATCAGCCGCGCCATCAACCAGGAAATCAATAAACTGCTGACCATCGCAAACCCGGTGATGGCAACGGCCAGTGAAAACTCAACCGACGCTTTGTTGTTAATTTCGGTCACCAGCGCAATCAGCTTACCCGACAATGACGCTTCAAACTGCTTGAGTTGGTTGATTTTAGCGGTCTGTACCTTAAACCACACCTCCGGATCGACATCGAATCCACCGCCTGCCGCCTTGGTGATGGCCAGCATGCGCATACGTTCGGCTTCAACAAACGTCTCCTGCGCCCGTAACTCGTCAAACTCCTGCTTCTGAACGGAAGAAGCAAAAGCATTGAATACCCGAAAATACGTATCCTGCTCCACAATCAATCGATTGAGTCTATGAAACCCATCACTCACAAACCTGTCTTGGGCGAAGGTGCCGGCGAGAACCGCGCGTTCAATTCCGGCCCTTTCCTTACTCTGAATAAAACTGACATAGGCACTGGCTGCATTGCTGACCAGCCCGACGGTACTCAACCTCGGCAAGCGAGCGATTACATCGATAAGTTGGGTGTTCAGAGCTGTATAAGTACCGACGGCCAAGGCAGTGGTGATTTGTTGGCCTGTCACCTGGCTGCGAAGATTGTCCAGGTTGTCCAGACTCTTCTGGATCTCGTAAAAAAGCTTTTGGATATCTTCGTCAAAGGCAAAGTCGATTGCTTGTAACAAAGCTGTGAATTGACTGAGTTTGAGATCTGTATCGCGACGCTGAACCGACAATCTGCGGTTGAATTTCTCTCCCTCACTACTGAGGTAACCGGCCGACATGCTGCGTTCTTTCTGCAGTTCATGAACGAACTGACTGCTGGCAACCGAAAGTTCAGCCAGACGCAGAATCTGCTCGGTTTCCGAGTGGAGCGAGGAAGCTTTTTTTATTCCGTTAAAGGCAAACCAGACGAGACATATCAACGGAATCCCAATCATTATGAGCAGTTTCCACTTGAATGCCAGCCGATTGAGTAGTTCCATTACAACCCATCTCCTTTAACCACAATACATCAAAGATCTTCAACCCTATAGCGTCAGCGCGTTCAAACTCTGGAGGATTACTAACATACACTGCGTAAATATAACTGGCATATTTTCACGCCAGTCTGTTCGAAAAAAATGTACTGCCGAAGTAAATTTTGGCTGAACGGGATTTGGAATTTGAAATCATGTCACATTACTACGTAATTACATTTAGTCCGATAATTATCTATTGAGTGGAAAATCTCCATTCGCTGATTTGAGGCGCATAGTGGTTTTACGCCTGGAGCGTTTTGAACGCAAGCCCCGTTAGGGGTAAAGCACACGGATGTGCGGCATAAAATCAGGAGGAAATCTGGCCAAAGTCAGCGAATTCGCAGTAGGCGCAGAGATTGTGTATGCGACGGAATTTCTGTGTCCCCTGTTTCGTTTCAACTCCTCTCAGGGTGTCTGCGACGTAAGCCTACAGCCAAAGACAGGATTGACCCTATCTGTCGTATCCGCTATTTTTCAAAAACATCGGTAGCAGTTGCCGGCGCTGCTCAGTGGTTTTCGCGTGCGGGTATCGCTCAAACAAGGTCTGTAGGTACGCCCTGGGCTCCAACCCATTGGCTTTGGCACTTTCCACCAGTGAGTATATAAACGCGCTGGCGTGCGCCCCTCGCGGGCTCGCTGAATACAACCAGTTGCGTCGACCCACAGTAAAGGGGCGTATAGCATTCTCTATGAGATTATTGTCCAGCGGGATGTCAGCATGATGCATAAAAGCGGTCAGACTCTGCCAGTTGTTCTGGGTATAGAACAGGGCTGTTCGCAGCAGACCTTTTGTCATGTAACGCGGCAACAGCTCGTCCACTTGGGCTTTAAAGCCATCAAGCCAAGGCTGGATCAACACCTGGCGCCGCTCAAGCTTCTCACTACCCGTCAGATGAGCCGTTTTCTGTTCCAGGCGGTAGAGTTTGCTGATCTGTTTGAGCAGCTGATGCGCCTCAGAATCATGCCGTCGGCCTTTGACCGCATCAGCGTACTTTCTCCTGGCGTGCGCCCAGCAGCCTCCACGGGCTTTTATCCCGGGCGTATTGTCAGTGAGTTGCTGATAGGGTTTGTGCTCATCAGTGACGATGACACCATTGAAGGTCGCCAAGGGTTCACTGAGCCAGTTTGATAAGGCCTCGTAATTGCGCCGTTCAGCGTAGTGGAACATCACTATCGGTGCGTGTGGCGGTCCCGTACGCAAGGCCCATAGATAGCTTTTGCTGCGCGCTTGACGTCCCGGTTCCTGTAGCACTTGCAAGGTGGTTTCATCCAAATGCCACAGCGTTTGGGCCGCCGCGTAGTCATAGAACAACGCTTTTAACGGCGCCAGTCGTTCATTGAGCTGAATCGGATAACTGCACACCGTGCTGTAGCTGAGCTCAACCCCTTCACGTTGCAGTACCTTACATTCACGGTTGAAGGAGAGTGCATCGACAAATTTTCCGGTCAGGATTTTCGCCAACACGCTGGCATCGCACAGCGCCCGCGGTAAGATCACCGGATACACCGGCGCCACTTTGATACCCTGGCCTTTATCGTCCGGATCCTGCGGTTTGCGCACATACTTGGCACGGCGGATCTGCTTGACGTAATACGCGCGCTCCTGGCACGCCAGTTGTTCGCTGCAATCCCAGCCAATCTGTACCCAGTCATCCCCCATGGCCTGCTTGTCTTCGGCGCTGACGTCTATATCCACCTGTACACGACGCAAGTGATCGGGCAGAGGTTTGCGGATTGGGCGGTTTTTGGGGGCTTCGGCGTGTTTGGAAGCTGAAACGGTCGTTGAGCCATTGCTCGCTTCTCGCTCAGCACGCTCCTGAGCGATTTTGGCCTGCGTTTCTTTGATTTGGGCGTCCACTTCCGCTTCATCAAAAAGCTGGCCCTGCAGGGCATTGAGTTTCTCGCTGCTGTGGCGGTATTTTTTCGATTGCAGCAGTTTGAGGAATTCTTCCAGCCAAGCGATGTGTTCGTCACGCTCAGCCAGTGTCTGTAGCTGGCGTTCAAGCTCGTCCTGTTGTTCTTGCAGCGTGCGTTGTTTGAGTTCGATGAGCCGGTCTTTCTCCATCAGCATTTGCTGCTGAGCATCCAGTTTCCCCTGCAGGGCAGCCAGTGTTTCAGCATTGATGGTGACGACCTCATTCATGGCTCACAATTATACGCTTGATAATAAGGGCGGTCCACGGAGAATCCGCCCCAGAACAAGCGCTTACAAGCGCTGAAAAGGGTACGACGGTCGTGGTGGTAGTCTTGATAAATCGCCGCCATCGAGCAGTGCCTGCAGCTCGCGAAGCTGTAGACACAATGAACCACCACTCTCGTTGGTTGACGGCCAGATAAAACGACCTTTCTCAAGACGCTTGTAAAGCAACACAAAGCCGTTATGATGCCAGTACAGCAGTTTTAATTTATCGCATTGGCGGTTACGAAACACGAACAGGTGCGCACGAAAGGGATCGAGTTGCAGTGTTTCCTGTACGGCCAGTGCCAGGCCGTCGATTTGTTTTCTGAAATCCACAGGCTCCAGAGCCACATAAACCCGGGTATGGGCATCGAGGTTAAACATGTAACGGGTGAATCGCGTTCAGCCACCGCGCGATGATTGCCGGATCCAGATCGGTCGGTAACAAAATCACGGTATGACCCCGTTTGACTTCAACAGTGGCTGTCGAATGCAACGATGGATCAACTGAGACAGGTAATAAAGTCAGTGGTTTTAGTGTTGATTCGGCTTGAACCCTGGGAGTAGTCGTCGAGTCTTTGGCCAGCTTACTACACCAATTGTAGAAATTGCCGGAATTGAGTGAATGGGTTTTACAGTACGCCGCTTTACTCAGGCCGCTGTCGCGCCAGCATTGAATATGTTCAGCCCAGAACTGTTTTGGGTGTGGCGGTCGACGTGATACGGTATTGGACATCGTGATGCTCTCTGCTATGAACGTGCAGCCAATTTGGCAGAGAGATCAAATGGGGTAAATCCTGTCTTTGGCTGCAGGCTTACGTTCAAGTGAAACCAGAATGGATGTTCAAGGTTGGCCGGAATATGCAGTAACTCCGCGACGAAGCGATGAACTGTCGGTAACCAACCCACGAATATGAGAATGTTCAACAGTCGAAAGAGTTATTCCAGTGCTACTTAGAGAGCTTGATAAACAAATTATGGATATTAAATATAATCAATCATTTGACAGGTCACAAACATTTGAGTGTACTGTAACACCCAAAAAGCGCCTATAGAAAGTCAGTAAAACCGCGAGTGCAAGGCGCAGTCCGCAGGTAAGGGGCAAGGGTTTATTTCTATGGCCCTTGCCAAGGGCTGCAACACCGCAATCGTGGTGTTACAGTACACTAGCCACGCTATAAGATTTAGAAGGCGGTGCCATGTATATTGCTGGCATCATAAAACTGTCCAGTATTATGCGTCTGGATAGATCAACAAAAATCTAATAACAAAACACACCAACGCTAAAATTTTAGCTCATGCATGTATGATCTCCATCCGTTCCCACAGACTTGCACATTCCGTCATCATCCGTGCCACCGGCGGGACCCTGTGTAATAGCAGCTATGTTCCCGAAATCGGTTAGCACAGGTGCTTCATAAATTTTCTTTTCACTCATATCTAATTCTTCACTAGTTATTCTAAATGTGCAATAAACCAACTACCCAACTTGCTAGGTAAGCTAACAAGCCGACCCCGAAAAGTACTGAGAACCTAAGTATTCGTAAATTAACAATTTTCTTATCCCTAATGGCCAAATTGTTTAATATAAGCTGACAAATACACACCAAAAGGAACTGTAAACATCGCCTCCCGATACGCATTTCTTGGCGTGCGACTTGGTCCAACAGCATTGCGGTCGATTATACGCATAAGTAAATTAATGTCAATTAATTTACGCCCAAAATCGGTGGTGCTTCCCACAAGATAACTTGAAGCTTTCTCTTTGTCCCGCTGGAAACGTAGTGGGTAGTCTGGGGAGAAAGGTTCCTTTGATGTTCGCGTTAGGATCCTGGGTGGTAAATCGTTCGCCATACCAATCCTGAATAAGCGTCTATATTCACCATTTTTATACTTGAATTGAGGAGCTACTGCCAATCCGAATTCCAGCATTCTTTTATCAAGGTATGGGTATGAGAACTCGGCTTTCTCAAATAATAGATACCCTGCGTGCATATTTTGTTGTGATTCACTGCGACCGGACATAATACTATTAAAAATATTTTTTCTGTGATTAGGGTATATCCTTGTCAGTTTTACAAGTCGATCCTTGATACAACTGATTTGATTACCCAATATATCATTAACAAACTCCGCGTGAAGTGGGTATGGGGTTAATTCGATCATATTCAGTCTATTAATTCTCTTCACTATTGTCGATGGAATCAATGGTCGAAGCACATTGTGTTTGATTACCCTCCATGGTATATTTTGACTTGAATCCAAAAGTTTTAATTCCCTGCTTAAGGTTTTCCATTTCAATTTTATCAATAATTCACTTAGATACCCTTCCATGTATCCTGTTACCGAAGTTTCACCCCAACAGCCATCAAGAATAATGCGTGTGTTAAGGTTGACAGCAGTTTTTATGTATTCAGTGTACAAGAAGTGTTGGAAATTGTAGGACCCTAAAGATGCGGATTTTACCAGGTCATCTACATTATCGAAGGGTCCACGGCCGGGTGCAGAGATGTAGTGCATATCCAGGTTTTCAACGTTCTTGATTAGTTCTATAAATTCTCGTTCGTGAGTTACTAGGTGCTGGAACCCGTCTTCAGGCATATTGGATAGTGTGATAAGGCGCTTGTTTTCTTTTTTCAGGAGCTTACTTGCAATCGCAACGATCCCCGATGAATCGAGTCCGCCGCTTAACATCGAAGCTACCGGGAATGCACTTCGAAGTCGACTTTTCACAGCTTTGCAAAATGTTTCCTGATAGGCCTCTCGGCATTCGTCATCTGAACGGAAATCTAATCGTTGTTTAACGTCTGGTATCCAATATTCTCGTATTGACATCTTGCTTGAGTCAATAGTTAAAACAGATGCCGCTGGAATCCAGAAAAGGTTTTTAAAAAAAGTTGTGCCTACATCGAGATTTAGAGTATTGGTGCACACTCCCAGCATTGCTAATTTTCTTTCATTCATTGATGGGATTGAGTCTAATGCAGCTAAAAGCGCTTTTATTTCTGAAGCAACAATGAAATATCTATTATCGACTTTAGAATAAAAGAGAGGCTTCACGCCCGTAGTGTCAGTGATACATAACAACTGCTGTTGTTTGGCATTCCAGAGTAAAATGGCAAACTCACCGATCAAGTGATCTAAGCATTTAACTCCCCACTTCAGGTATGCGTTTAGTACGATAAGACTATCGGGCACTGAACTATGCTGTGGCATATCTAACGCAGAAAAAAGATCTTCTCTATTGTCAATACGCCCGTTCATTGTGATTGCTATCTGACTTTCAGAATCCTGAAAAGGTAGCTCTTCCTGGAGAGACTCTGGCGTGATATGCATCATTTGATGACCTAAAGCAATCGTGTTACTCCGCCATATTTTGTTACCATCGGGCCCGTGCTTATGCAGAGAGTGCATCATCTTCTCCAACCGGCGAACTTGTAAATCTTCCTGTGTTAGCATCAATATCCCGCATATCGCGCTCATAGGAAAGAGCCTTCAATAAGTTCTAAATGTTTCTCCATTTCTTCATGGTTTCTGTTCCGTGTAATATAGTAAATGTTTGTAGTTTGTGCCAATCGGGTACAGAATTTATAGTGCTCTTGAGTCAAATGCATTGCACTTACAAACTCGCAGCGATATGTATTGTTACGTAATAAATGCACAGCATGTACAGGTTTTATGCGCTCAATACTGGGCAATTGTTGTTTCTTGGAAAATTGCAGTATGTTTATATTCTTTAACGGCATAGGCGAAGTAGTAAAACCTTCATCTATCGGTAGGTGAAATTTATTCGTTCGTGAATAATCCTGTTGCAAATTGTGATCATCTATTTTTAAGGCTTTGAGCGTGTCATCCCACAACTTCAATCTGGGAAATGTAGGATAAGCCATGGGGTTGCCTTGAGGGTCGAATTTTATTACGCAAACATCATCACATAACAACGGGTATCCTCGTGTGTGAAGCCATGCTGCTATAGTTGATTTACCTGCGCCAGAGTCGCCGGTAAAAGCTACCGCTTGACCATCTATAACTGCGACACTGGCATGAAGCGGGAAATAGCTTCGTTGGAAAAAAAGTACGCCCAATGTTGATCCTAGTAAATATAATCTGAAATTTTTCTCTGCTACTTCAGAATTTTTTTGATAGAGTATTTCGCTACCATTACGTATTAGGCACTTCCCCACATCATGAATCTTGAGTAGAAATTCTTTCCCGGCAACCTCATACCAGCCACTATTGAACCAGGCTGCTGAATAATTGGTGTCTTTCAGTGTATCTGGTACTTCTGCCTCAAATATTTTTACACCTGAATGGCTATCGAATTTCTCGATTTCAATCAATTCCGGCAAGGCAGTGTCTGATAAAACCTTCAAACCAGCCACCGTATACAATCGATCCATATACTATTGTTCACTCTTTATTTGTGGTTCGAATGATTCATCGAAAGATTGAAAACTGCCGTTCAATGCAACGCTGTCGCTAACAGGAATACCATCATATTCAATCCATGCGTGAGCTGCGAATTTACCTTGCTCTTTTCGAGTGCCGATCCGTAGATCGGCGGTGATGCCAATACGTTGGAGTTGGCACCATAAAGCAAGTGATTGTGACAGACAGTTGCCCTTATAAGGGGCATTGCGCAGTGCAATTCTAAATGCTCTTTGGATACTGGTGAAGAGAGTTTTTTCTAAATTCGCCGAACACGAAGATGTTAACTTATTATTGTAGGCCCAG
The DNA here is from genome assembly GCA_965222695.1 of Granulosicoccaceae bacterium. Taxonomy (GTDB): domain Bacteria; phylum Pseudomonadota; class Gammaproteobacteria; order Granulosicoccales; family Granulosicoccaceae; genus UBA7957. The sequence goes on from OZ244967.1 coordinate 1,547,940, forward strand.
CGCTTAAGCCGATTCTGTGTTTTCTTGAAACCAGAAATCCGCAACCAAATCGCAATCATTGGGATGGCGTATGTGAAGAAAAAAACGCTACTGCGCTCTTGATGTTCGAGATTAAGGAACGTGCGGATCTTACGCAGAATCACTTATCTTCGAAGCCTTCTATAGCATTAATCGCAACTAGCATTTACTAGACCTTTTTCAATAAGATCTATTAGCAGTGCACGAATGTTGTTATGCACCGTTGCCTCATCAACGTCGTATTCTGCTAATATCGCTTCGACTATGTCGCTAAGGTTGTCGTACTGTTCGAGCAGATCCCAAAACCGGGCGCCTACTTCGTTGAGCCCATAATAGTGCTCATCATCAAGGTTTAGAAGAACCGCTTCATCACCAAGCTTTTGTAGTAATACATTTCCTGATGCTGTAATCCTAGTGTTTGAAAATTCGGTTTCACAAAGTTTTTCTGTACACATTCCTTTACTCACTCTCCCATTCTGTCTTTAGTCAATACTACCATAGATAGTAAATTTATTGTTGATTTGCCTGTTCGACGAATATCCATTGAATCGCCCCGGGAAAATCGGAGACTGTTTTGTGTGAGTCATGCTGCTTTGCATGACGCTTCCAGTTGCTGATAATACATCAGCTCGTACTCGGCCGGGGGAATGTTCCCGATCGGCTCCAGTATTCTGCGATTGTTAAACCAGTCGACCCATTCAAGGGTGGCGTATTCAACTTCGTCGATACTCTTCCAAGGTCCGCGCTTTCGAATGACCTCGGTTTTGTATAACCCATTGATCGTTTCTGCCGGTGCATTGTCGTAGGAATCGCCAACACTGCCGACGGAAGATTCGATGCCGGCCTCAGCCAGACGCTCGGTATAGTGAATCGACAGATACTGGCTGCCGCGGTCGCTGTGATGAATCAGCTCGCTGGTCGTTGATCGCGTGTCACTGACCGCCTTATTGGAGCCACCCATGATCGCCCTAATGGAGCCACTTGGATAGGTGGTTTTAGCCCTTCAAACGGGGTACATTAACGCTATTTTGGTCCTTATTTCAAGCTGTTTTTTTGACCCTTGGAATCAGCTCGTGGTGTGCGATAACTTTTCCCATCGAGCACGAGTCGATACGCACCGTGGCACAGCCTGTCCAATGTCGATGCACCGAGCAATTTGTTCGGGAAAGCCTCTCCCCATTCACCGAAATCGAGATTGCTGGTGATGATGGTGGCAGAGCGTTCATAGCGTTCGGCGATCAGATCATGAAAATCTTCGTCCTGTCCCGATTTAAGGGGTTTGAGGCCAAAATCGTCGATTTATGTTAAGCGCAACATAAATCGACGATTGGGGGCTGGATAAACTCACCTTGATGCAACGTAATGATCTGTTGCAAATCATGGAAGATCGCCACGGCTTGCATTGCACACTGATCACCAGCCAACTGCCCATTGAACAGTGGCATAAAAGCATCGGCGATCCGACTTTGGCCGATGCCATTTTAGACCGGCTGATACACAACAGCCATAAACTTAATCTCAAAGGCGAATCGATGCGTAAGATCATGAACCAAACAGCACAATCTGATCACCAATAATGATAAGATCGGTACTTAGGCGTTAGACGGATTGAGTGATCGAATAAAACCGGAATCGGTGATCGGGTTTGGCGGAATACGCAGCCATTTGGCCAACGCATCTGCTGAAGCGCTTCAAGGCATTGCTGTTCGGTGCCATACTGGGCATAAAATTCTGACTCACTGAGTCCTTTTTGAAACTGAATTTTATTGCGAGCCATTTTATTAACCTCTAATTCATTGAATGTAAAGGTATATTATACCGAAGCTTTAAGCTGATTTATATGCGTAATCAGGAAAAAATATCGAGTAAACCTGAGCGAAGATGAACGAATAGTAGCCCGGATACTAAACCATATCCAGATGTTGCTCCTTGCGGATGAAGCCTCAGAATCCGGTAGTATGAGCCCCTCCCTCCAATTTGATGATCTGGTCTGCATAACGCAGTGTTGTCAATCTGTGTGTAATAAAAACAATAGTTAGCTTCCCGTGTAGTTGATCAATGGAATGATGAATGCAGGCTTCGTTATCATCATCCAGCGCATTGGTTGCTTCATCTAGAATCAGTAGTTTTGGCTTTAATAAGAGTGCCCGCGCCAATGCTATTCGTTGTCGTTCGCCTCCTGATAATCGTATTCCACGTTCTCCTACCAAGGTATCAAGACCATCAGGAAAATTGCATACAAATTGATCAGCTACTGCCAATTTCAGGGCTTGCCAAAGTTCATTCTCATCCTTGCTAACGCTCATCCACTGTAAATTATCTCGAATCGTACCATGGAACAAAAACGTTTCTTGTGGGACATAAGCAACCGATCTTCTCCATGCCACTATATCTTCGGTACATAAGATGTGACCATCGATCTTGATAGTACCAGTAACGGGCACCAGTATCCCGGAGATTAAATCTGCAAATGTGCTTTTCCCGGCCCCGGACGCTCCGATGATAGCGGTTGTCTGTTGCGCTGGAATAGAACAATGAAGATCGTTTAGAATAATTTTATTATTAGAATAATAGCAAAAACCTACTCCATTAAACTCTATGGCACTAGTTAGTTTTGGAACCCAACTTCCAGGCCTGAGTAATTCGGCATGTGCTTCACAACTACGATGTATTCTCATGGCGGAGCTATAGGCTGGCAGCATATGTACGACTTGCTGGTAGTAACTTTGTAGGGTTGAAAGCCTCGGCAATACTCGGGCGAATATTAAAATAAGTACCAATAGCTCGCCAGTGGGTAATTGAAGCTTCCAGAACGCAATATAAAACAGCGAGCTGATCGCCAATGCCGCGCCGATCTGAAAAATCATCTGCACAATACTATTACTACGATTGAACTCAAGGTTTTGGTATCGCAGGTCGTCAATTGCGTTCGCGAATTTATCAATATAGTAGTTTTCGACCGAATAACTTTTCGCCAACTTGAGCCCGCCAAGAAAGTCGGATATTGTACTATAGACATTACGGCTCGATATGGTCAGAGTTTCACCAAGAATTTTAGCTTTACGTATTTGCGGCAGTAGAAGTAGCAACAGGCCACAACCAACGAGCAAAGCCAGCAAGGTCACTTCCCAGGACAGCTGCATAGCAATAAAAACATGAATTCCGACTAGTATTAACCCAACAATAAAGTTCAAAATATAACTGGTACCACTGGCAATTCGGCCAATATCCGAAGTGAGCAGATGTGTGAGATCAGAGTTTTTATTTTTTAACAGAAATTGCCAGTTTGCGTGTGCGATCGCTTTATAAAATCGTACCCGGACGTGATCAACAAAGCCAATCTGGATTTCAGTGAGAAGAACAGTTTGCCAGTACTTTAATCCTGCACGGATCGCGATTATAACGATGTAGATTAGCAATATGCTCATTAAGTTTAACGGCAGCATAATCTTCGCAAAAACATCGCTCACTAGCAGTGCAATACCGTTAAGCGCTTCAAATTCACCAACACCGATAAGTGCGAGCAACGGGATAAGCATCACGAGGCCCAAGCCTTCGACAAAACCGGAAAGTATGGTCAGTAGAAATGCGAGTAAAAGTCTATATTTTGCAAATGCATTTAAATCTAAAATATATTGCCAAAGCACTGCATGTCGTAGTTTGCACTTTTTTTTCATAGTTACATTTGGCACTGACATGTGAAATTCTATATTTATCTACTATTACTAAATTGCGCAACTATGTTAACCACAAAGTTTCTGGCGTGAAATTCATTGGCAAAAGTGCTCAGATGTTGCCGCAAAACAATATCAATAATTTCATTGTTAGTGTGTTCGCCGTTTAGTAGTTGTAACACCGCGGCAGTAACTCGCCCTTTGTCTGATAATTGTCCTTTGAATTCACCGGAACGCTTCTTTAACGCTAACGTCGACAATGGTTGCGAAAGAAATGTGGACATTCGTTGCTTGTTTAAGTCTGTGCTGACAACCCAAGTACAATCACCATATTCCGGCCAATTTAATTCAAATTCCACGGTATCGTTTTTTTTAACATGAATTGGGGTTCTAAGGGGTAAAAAAACCTGAGACCAGTGCATTTGATCTTTTTCAGGTGAAGTTGAAATCCAACTATCTCCCACTCGAGCTTCAAACCAGCCCAGAAACCCATGGCAGACACCATCACATTCAATCAATGTTTGCACTTTGATTTTTTTACAAGCTGCCTCATTTGACTCCGTAAAATCCATTTCAAGCAAGTTTGTTGATTCACCCAATAATTTACCTTTTAAATTGTCAGGTATTGTTTTATATGTTCTGTTAACAGCATATTCCCTAGCGAGCTCATAGTTGATATTACACAGCGAGTTTGACCAGCAATTGATATTGTCTGCGTAAAATTCATCTGCATTGACGGGAGAGACCTGCATTATTGCCCGATCGGGAATGAGTGTTCCCCCTGTTTTTAGGTATTTATCCCGTGCATAAAAGAGTGAAGGCAATAGGTTTTCGGTTAATAGAAAATTGCCTGTAAACACTGAAATGATAACATCAACCTTCTCTGGAACGACTACTTCCTCAATTTTCCCGTGCAGCCATACCACGTTGCTTACACAGTTATTGGCAAAGGCGATTTGCTTAGCTATTTCAAGAACAGGGGAAGGTTCAACTATGTAAACTTTTTTTGCACCAGCTGCAAGCGCCATGAAAGCATGCAAACCAAGACCTGCGCCCAGATCCATAACCACGCTATCCGGAGTTACAAATTTGTTAATAGCGTCTTGGTAGTAAGAGTTTCTTAGTGTATCAAACAACATTGACTTGTGATTGGAGATACGAGTATATGACATTAGCCGTTCTCAAAAAATGATGAATCACGGAAAATCAACTGAATACAAAGCACATGACCAATCATTGTTTGCGATCCCCATTGATTCGGAAGGTCGGTATATGCATCCCACTTCGCTACAGTCAGCCTTTTCTCTGCCTTTTGTAGTAGTCCAATAATCAGGTATTTTCCTTTCATTGGTTTCTCCGCATTTGGAAACACTTCTAGAGCACGATTACTATACATGTATTCGAATAGTAAAACTTGACATGTGTTACTCAAAGTTTTATTTCGGTTTAAACTGTTCATCGGGTAGAACTGAGGATAGCCAAATTTAGAGATTCTTACCCATTTCCGAAAGATTTTAAATGTATTTATTTATTAATAGATAGGCATCAAATCATTTAACAATTTTTGTTGCATTATAGTGTATTAGTTCATGAGTCCCAACATTCACATATATTTCAAAAATCCAACAATCGCTCGCTTGCAGTAGAAATAAGGCAATAACATAATGTGTTTTGGTTTGTATTTCAATTTCATGTAGGCAATTGATGGGAAAAACGTTTCGCGAAGTTGTTTTAATTTATTGGCAAAACCGGAATTGGATAAGAATGAAATGTAGTACAAGTGTAATCGGTTCGATGCCTGTTTTGGAGTGAAATCCTCTAATTTCGCATATTCTTCTAAGGGTTTTTTATAAACTCTCGGAAAAACTGTTCCAAATGTATTATGCGCTTCCTTAAGCCCATCAAGACAGACTGAGGATAATTTTTTTTGTCGAGCCAGCTGCACCAATTCGCGCCATTCGGATTTCGTGAACCCTTCGCACAGTAGATGAAAATCATAAACCCAGATTAGTCGGCTCTGAATACCTCTTGGCATATTAGCAACTCTATGCATACAGGCATGTAGTAAGGCATGGACAGGTTTCAACCCACGTGCCGACTTACCTAACTCTTTAATTGACACACTGTCGCGATACAACTCTTCAAAATGAAATGTATTTGCAAAGAAAAGATAATCATTCAGCTTGCTATGGACATCTAGAGTAAAAAATATATCATTTGAAATTTTTTTGTGGCAAGAAAATTGAAATCCAACAAATTCGCCTTGTATTGTTTCATCGCGTACATACCCTCGCTCCCTGAGCATTAGCCAAGCCATTTCTGCTGTGGCCCGACTAGAGAATAATATGTCAGTGTCGCATCGTGACCTCAGATAAGAATCGGCATAATGAGTATATGCAAGAACCTCCCCTTTCATAAGCACAAATTTAATGTCTGAGGCATTCAGAAGCGATAATACACATCGTAATTCATTCTTGCGCGCTAACGCCAATATAATATTTCTAGTAGCACGAGATTTGAGTATGTCGATAAAATCGGTTTGGGACAGATACGATGATTGCTGGTCGACAAGATGAAAATAAAGGAGTGAAAGCACACCATTAAACGATGCAGATTCTATGATTTCGTTGTAGTCCAGATTCGTCGTGTTAACATCCAATTCATTCTGTCTGAGTAGCTCGACCAACCAGGTTTTCGCGTCATTATTGCTTTGAAGATTATTTATTTCGGGTTTAGCCATATGGATTTATAGTTGCATTAGTGGCTGCACGGCAGCTGCTGACTGGTGCATTAACCATATACATCGTACCTCATCATGAACTAATGTTTGATTTACAAGCAATTGATTGGGTGGTAACACAGTTACTTGGCGGTATTGATTACAAGCTGAATCTAACATAGAGATAATTATAGACTCCGATAAATATCATAAACCTGATGTGCGCACTTTTTCCAGCAAAACTGTTTTGCACGATGAACACTATTGCTAGCGAGTTCACGCGCTATAGCTGTATCGGTGCAAACAAGTTCAATAGCGTTTGTTAGTTCAGCCAGACTAGCGGGGTCTATCAATATAGCTGCATCACCTGCAACTTCTGGAAGTGAAGAAGTATTAGAGGTTATCACTGGGCAGCCAGCAGCCATCGCCTCCAGTATAGTAAGTCCAAACCCTTCATATAATGACGGATGGACATAGATTTTGGCCAACGAGTACAGCGCTCTAAGTTGTTCGTCACTGACATAGCCGGGGAAATGCACACGATCTTCAATCTTTAGATCAGTCAGTAGCTGATGCACTTTGTCCATTTTCCAACCGTTACCGCCCACCAGCACAAGATGGTGTGGAATTTTATCATCTAATGCTGATAACGCTCGAATCAAACCAAGTATATTTTTTCTTGGGCTGATCTTACCCGTCGACATAATAAAAGGTGTGCCGGTCGGAGGTAGATTTTTAAGCCCCGACAAACAGGTCAAATCAGGAGCGGCAAAAAACTCGGATGATACACCTTCTGGTATAACACGAATTCGACTGGATAAATCAGAACCCGTATAACTTATTAATTCATCGGCTGTCGATTCAGAAACGCAGATGATCGTACTAGCCTGATTCACGGTTTGTGCAAGGCTGCGACGCATAATCCAAGGTTGTGTATTTGTGAAGTACTCAGGGTGAACTAGAGGACCAATGTCGTGGACCGTGACTACCAGTGGCTTTCGCGTGGCAACAGGGTAACCCATGGCAACCGCATGCACTATATCGACGTTTGTGGATAACAATCGTTCAATGGGTGGTGTATTGAGGAAAGTCCAGGCAAGCGGTGTTAATTTTTGCCCTAAGGGGAGGATTTCCAAACCCGTTTTCTGTTGTAAGTTAAGCAAAGCCTGCTTTCCCAAACTACTCCAGGCGGCGACAGGTGTAACGGTTAATTCCTCGTTTTTAGTTTGCAGCGAACGAAAGAGTTCTCTCGCGTACCGTGCAATCCCATGACCGCTGGCACTGGCAAACTGATTGGAAAAAAAGGCAACGTCTAAATTCATCCGTTTAGATTTCTATCATAACTGTGTAGGATTTTCTCTTTAGCACTAGTATAAACACTAGTCCAAGAATGCTTTCGCGAAAAATCAAGAGATTTTTTTGCGTACATTTTCTTATTTGCTAAAGCTAGCTTTACACCCAATGGGACCTCATTTGGTGATTTTATCTCGATGATTGGCGAGTCCAAAAAATCAAATTCACGATGAGGAGTAGAAAGGATAGCAAGTCCGGCGGCGGCGTATTCATACAGCTTTAATGGGTTCTGACCAAAGTACACAGACGCCTTTCTACGATCATAAAGCATAAGGCCTATATCAGAATGCAATAGATATCCAGGAACTTCTTTCGGACCTTTAGGACCCAATAGATACACATTCGCGTATAGAAGTTGAAGATCAGTTGCCCAACTAGATAAAGGTCCTATAAGTATCAGACTACCTCCAACATTCTTCAAAGCGATTGCGACTTCCTTAAACATGGTGGGATCTGCTTTTTCCAACACACCTACCCAAATCGCTCTTGGGCCGGGTATATGCAGTAGCTCCTCAGGACATGGGGGTTTATTGGCATAATTCTCCAGTGAAACTCCTTGGCCCAATACTGTAACCTTTGATGGATCAATCCCTAGTTCACCAGTCACATAATCATGCATAGCATGTCCGATTAGGAACACATGATCTGCTACCTCATAGTCCCGTTGTTCAATCTTTTTGATATAGTCACCACGAAATGCGGGATAGTAATCTACAACGTGCATGATCAGCTTCGCCTCAGGAAAAAGTAACTTAAAAACTGAACCCCCCGGCTTAGCACACCAAATAAAATCCGGTGATGGCATATTCCCGCGACTCAGTAAATCAGCAATTGAGGGAACGCTTAATTGATAGCTCAAATCCATTCCAACTTGGGTATTTAGTGGAAACCTGTCCCTGATCGGTATGGGGGTGAAGGGGTTTATTATCCAAATATCTTCATCTTTTCTAGGGGAATTTTTCCATACATGATAGTAGCCTTTCCACTTAATGATATGGCCTAAATCCATGGGTGCTTCCAGGTACGTTACCTCAAACCCGTCATCTCTGAAATAGCGTGTCAATGTCTTAGTGCTACAGGTTATTTTAGATTGCCAAGGTGTAGGACGATGTAAAAGTATACTCTTTGGAGAAGAACCAGTAACCATTATTAGTTTTTTCTTAAAAAAAATAAGTCCATATGATTTAATACTATAGTAGCTATTCTTTAATTATCGCTGCTAAAATTATTTAACCCGACAAATCTTTTATGGGTCAAGCAGTGCTCAGGAACACGTAGTTTTTATAAATTATTGCAAATGCAAACACTTTGCCAGCAATTCCACACACCAATTCTAATACTGTCGCTTGTCATTGGATTCCCTTAATTCAAGTGGTAATATCGATGCAGCGCTAGAACACTGTATTTTCTTGCATCAGCTTCTTGGTGCTTTGTTGTCAGCAATTCCCGGTCAATGTATAACCATTTGATTTACATAGAAATATATCATCAACCGTTCGCAGTCAAAAATCTAACAGATTTGAAATATTGATCATGTAAGCTGTCAAAAGCCTTGTTTTAGGGACTTTCGGAAACTATCAAATTTTACGCAATACAATATCTGGATAACTGGCCGGGAATTGCTGCTTTGTTGTCACATCCTATATTTCATTATCTGAATAAGAGAAATACCCATGGTCGCTTGTTCACTAAACCCACTTAGTCTATCAATAGGTTCAGTCGAAATTTACCGTATTCTTAGCAATACCCGTAAATGAACCTTCATTCATCCAACCTTGTATCGTTCCATTTACTCGCCAAAGATAGATCTATTTCACCACGGTCAATACGGTTTTGATCATCCCATAACAATGCACAAGCTCGAAACGCGGCACAACTCGAATGCAATGCAAACAGCAACCCCAGGGTGCCATCGAGATATCCTCTTTTTCTGAAATATTTATTTCCAAATTCCAGTAAAGGAGACATTAATAAATGCCACCATCTCACTTTCAAACCAGTATCAGCCAGGACTTTTGATTGTTCTTGACAATACAGGTTGCTTTTGGACATGCGTTCCATATATGTATCATCATTCAGGTGCCACATTTTTTCATTTAATTGACCAATCCTATCGGCTGGCGCGTCAACTATACATTCTTCATGATACATTCCATCAAAATGGAAAATTTCTCGTTTTGCCAAATGCACCATATTCCAATCCTGCCATCCCCCGCCCCTCATTGGACGATGAAGAAAATAATTCAAGCGTCGAAATCTATAGGCATCATAGTTGCGATTCTTTATTGATCCCAACACCTCATTCGCTAATTCTTGCGGCACTCGTTCATCAATATCCATATGTAGTAACCAATCGCTTTTCGATTGATCAATACCTTTATTCCGTTGGTGGCTAAAGTACTCTCCTTCCGCGCGTGGTGAATTTACAAAACGAATCTTATTACCCCAGCTTTCAGCAATCTGTTGGGTGTTGTCAGATGATCCATCATCAATAATCACAATTTCATCTACCCAAGAATACAGATGTTCTATAAATCGCGGCAAATCCCTCTCTTCGTTAAAGCTAATCGCAACAACACCTAAACTAGGCTTTTGTTTCACTTTATGTGGATATTTACTGTCCTGTTCCATTTATCTAGTTACACCTAATCGGTTCTTAAGAAGTTTTAGTTTATTTATTAATTTTGATCTGAGGCGAGTAGAAAAATATTGGAAACTACGTTTGATATTCTGACTGACTGAAAGCGGTGATTTTGGTGGGTTGAAAATATCCTCCTCCGAGTAGCCTAAATGATAAGCGAGACGAGCAACACTGGTATCCAGGCTAAGATCAAACATGGGGTCTTGTCGCCATTTGTTCTTCGAATACCTATGTGTAGTAGAACCCATAGTCTCTTCATATTTAATACCCACAAAATGGCAAACCGTCTCGAAACATTGAGATGAGCTCTCAATCAATTCCTCATAACGAAGCGAAAGGAAATTTGCCTCGCCAACCAATTCTTTCATAAGCAAGATATTCCGGTTGGCATTTGCCCAGGAAAATTGTCTTTCGGATGGATCAGTTCGGAAGAGTTTTTCAGCCGAATACATCACCGCCATAGGGTTTCTAACTAGCCCAATAAAAAGTACCTTGTATTCGGTCTGTTCGCGCCACTTTAACATTAATTCCAATGCAGCCCAATGATGAGGATGTTGGGGGGATTTTTCAAAAAAAACGGGGGAGGTGTATTCTTCGCAAAGCGCATTCCATCCAGAATACACAAGTTCTTCGTCATCGATGGGAGCTGCGTAGTATGGAATATTACCTCGAACAACGTCCACTATTGAGCGTCTTATATCAGCTTTTGACCCGTACCCTTTGCACGGTTTAGAGCCGTGAAAAAGTTGCTTCGGCATTGATAAAAGGCAGGCTGCTTTCAACCAATAATGGGTTTCGTTGTAGGTGTGAGGAGTATAAGACACATGGCTGACAGCCGGATGCCTACAGACTTCCCGTTCAAAAAGCGTTGAACCAGATCGTTTATCAGAAAGTAAAATAACAACTGTCTTTTCAGTCATCTGTTCAACCAAATCATCCTGTATGTCAACTGTTAACAACTTTAGGCAGTCTAACGCCTGTATTGGTTTTAGTCTGTTTCCTACAACACACTAAATGCATTATACTGCATTGCAGCGTTTTAAGGTTGAATAATCAAAACAGATTGGCTTACTACTATCTAATGACGGCGAAGACGCTTTAACATTGCTGATAATCCTGAAGGAAGCCATTCAGTCCAGGAATGGCTAAAATTCGGATCAGGTACAAACTCATCCCAGGGTTTAGGCTTCCAAACCGGTAAGTTTGACTCGAGAGACAGCATTATTACATCGGCATAGAGTTTTCCAGCAATCTCATTGGAGAATCTTGTTCTAGCGATTTTACCGGCATTTAGACTCATTTCCCGAAGCAGCGATCTATTAAAAGCAAGAAGCTCAATGGAGTTGGCCATTGAATTATAATCACCTATTTTATGGATGAATCCACTTTCTCTATCGTCAATTATGAAGTCTGTTATACCCTCTATAAGCCAGGAGACGGGTACGCATCCAGCCATCATGGCCTCTAACAGAGCATTCGGACATCCCTCAAAGTGTGACGTAAAGATAAACGCGTCAATTGTTCCCAGAAATTCAGGGATATAATCAGGTACCAAAGCTCCCTCGAAAACCACCTGACCGTTTCTCACTTCATCTTGCATTTCTTTTTCGATAACGCTGCGATGTTTACCCTTCCCTGCAATCTGCAGTGAAAACTTCACTCCTCTACGGTTCAGGACCTGGACAATTTTTGGCAAGTGGAAAACACCCTTTTGATTGTTTTCCAATCGTCCTAAGAAACCAAGTCTGAGTTCAGGCTGACTTCCTCTTACAGCGCATGCAGCCTGACCGTACTTTGTTGGATTAATTCCATTCGGAATCAATGTAATTTTATTTGGATCTGCACCGTATATTTCTATCAGATCGCGTTGCAAACGAGGAGTTAATGCAATAATCTTGGACAGTCTGTCGTAGCCTGAAAGCGTAATTTTATACCCGTGATCAAAGGCATTTGCACATCTGGAAAGTACTTTAATGTGACTTGGAAGATGGGGTATAGATGACAATATTGCCTCTGAATTAATGCCCATAACAACCGATACATTTTCTTTTGCACACCAAGCTACAAACGCTTTTGTTTGTTTCTTGATGCTTCTACTTGAAGGTGCCAATAGTACACACCCTTCATCAGAATACTTATCATCCCACAGATCCGATTGCAGTTTTCCGATCGAGACGCAGCGCATGTCGATTCCATGTTTCATTAAAATAGGTCGTATATTTTTATAAAATGTAAAAGTGCCTCCGTCTTTGGGAACTGTACCAAAAGCCATTGTTGTTTTTTTCATAATTATTTTTTGTTATTGACAGAAATCGATAATCTCCAATAAGTTTATTAAATTATTCATTTTTTAGGTTGATTGAATATTTTGAAAAAAAAACTTTGAAAGGGAGTTAAATTGCCTTTTAAATCTTTTACAGAAATCTCAGTGGATTTTAAATTATTTTTAAAAAGCCAACGATTACCAACATAAATATGCTGTTTAGTATGATCGATTTTTCTAACATCACAATTGTCATCATTATAAGGGGCCAGATCTAACCATTCAGTGATCAGCTGCAATGAATCGACTGGATGTTGAACAAATTTGTCCCAATCAACCACGAGTCTTCTATTAAATGGAATCTGTTTGAAAATTCGGTTCATGTGTTTTTGTCGAAGAGCTAACCAAAGCGACTCTCTCAGTGCGGCTGGTCCATACATGGATCTTGTTTTTTTTGGTCTTTTTAACGTTGATGCATAGACTGATTCCAGGTTGCGAGATAAATAGAGACACCAAATATCAATGTTTTTATTATCTATAAATATTTCCAATCTCTCCGGCGATTTAGATAAATCCACAATAAATTCACAATCAGGAAATTTATTAACAACAAAATCTAATAGGCTTTCATTTTTTTTGAGTAATTCCTTATTGTAGAATTTAAAAAACTAAAGCGAACACTTACTAGTACTGTCCATAGTTTTCGAATACCGCCTCGCTTGTCAATGGTTTCTCTTTTTGTATCAGTGGTGAAGTTCCAATTAGTTTGCAACGCGGCTAAGCCATTCTTGATAGTGTTCCAGAATTCACAATCCTGTACTAGCTCACCGCATGTACACTTAGTACCGGTGGAGTAGTCATTTTCAAGATTTACTATTTCACCCAAATTAATAATTTGTTGATGTTTGCCCAATGCGAGTCCAAGAAGCGTTGATCCTGAATAAGCTGGGCCGAGCACATAAACAAGTTTAATCTTTTTATTTTTCATGGGATGCGCTCAGTTGCACACTCCCTTCCACTTTAGTGGCATACTCATGCAACCACTCTTCTAAATTCGTGTATCCGTCACCGTCATCATCTTCATTCGGATTCTCTGGGATTACTAATTTGCGGTAGTTTTCCTCTAGAGCCGGCCAGCTACCAACGTCACCTTGACTGGCCGGAATAGAACCGGTCTGTTCTCGAACAGATTTGATCACTCGTGCGTCTACCGGATCCCGGTCAAGCGGACGAGATCCAGCATTATTAAGTACCCATTCCTCAACCTCGGAAGTTGGAATGACTGTTAAGTCAGGGATGGTGATGGGTGCTTGTGTGGCACGGTTAGCTTCACCGACACCGGGCTTAAAAGGCATAAAGACGTGGGTCCATACATCGGTGATGCTATCAAATCTTCGTTGGCCTATGACTACATTGTCTGGAGCGAAATAGTAGAGGGTGTCTGGGTGCCTTGCCCTTGCGACAAATGGGTAGCGGGTTCGCTTAACTACGTTACCCAGGATGCTGACCAACTGATTTCCACGTTTTGCGGTGCCATTGGCCTTAATTGCAAAATGTGCATCATCAATAAGGTTATTCACAATCACTGCCTCTGAACCACCGTTTACGGCAGGATTACGCCCTTTATTATGCGCAAAGAGATTGCCAATCACGGCAATTTTCTGCCCCTCATTGCGTGTATCAGCTGGGCCCTGGTTGGTGATCAGCAATCCCTTGGAGTGTCCGCCCTTATGGTGCAATGAACTATCAAGTGCCTCACTGAAGATATTATAACGAAAGGTCTGGTGGTTTCCACGGGTTTGCACGTTCTCATCGGTTGCCCAACTGAACGAACAGTGGTCTATGATGACTCGATCTCCGCCTACCTTCATACTGTCGCGTTCGCTCCACTGCGTCCAACCACTCTTGTTACGTACAGGTCGTTTGGGATCGAGCAAATCTCCGACACGGATACGCATGTGCTGGATCAGCACGTCACTAGCAGACACCTTGAGTTGTAGGCCCTTTAGTGTAATACCGGGAGAAGGTGCTGTCTGGCCGGCCACGGTGATATACGGGTTCTTGATGTTTATACTGCCAATTGGTGTGAAATCAATATTACCGGAAACCTCAAAGATAACCACTCGGGGTCCTTCAGCTTCAAGCGCTGCACGGAGTGATCCAGGACCCTCCGTATTTAGGTTAGTTACTTTTATAATTTTGGTACGTGGGATATCGAGGTGTCTCCCACTACCTGCGGGTGTCTCTATACCGAACCCGTTTGCGCCAGGGATGATAGGTATTGCATTCGCTGAAAATGCAATCGATACCAAGGCGGTACCTAATACTGCTAGCTGGGTTAATTTCACCATCGCAGTTTTCCTAAAATTATCCATTTAAATCGTTCAGTATCATCAACTTTTTTATTCGTCATTGCTGACATTATCCTTTACCAGCAATTCCCGACCAACAGGTAACGTATTGATATTATGGATATAAATTCGTTCGAGAAAAACAGCTCTTCGTAAACTATCCTCAAGGAGCAAGATCCTTTGTTGATGTTTACCCTATGGCTGCCCCTGAACCACGCTTGCGAAAAGATTTATCTCTACCCGGTTTACTTAACAGCGTATTCCAAAGCTTCAATGCGATACCTGACACACGTCGACAGGCCAGTATTGAACATACCCTGACCGATACATTGCGTGCCGCTTTCGCGATGTTCAATTTAAAATACCCCTCGTTGTTGAGCTTTGAAAACGATAACAAAATTGATCCGCTTGTTCAGCATAACCTGTCGACGCTTTACGGTGTCCAGCAAGTACCGTCTGATAGCCAAATGCGCAGCATTCTCGATACGGTTGATCCGGCTGAATTACGCGGCACTTTCCGCACCCTGCACAGTGCGCTGCAACGCGGTCAGGTGTTGAACGATTATTTGAGCTTCGATGGTCGTTATTTGTTATCCATCGACGGCACAGGCTTGTTCTCATCAACCCGCGTCAGTTGCCCTCACTGTTGCATGAAGAAACGACGTCAAGGTGAGGATGAATTTTATCATCAATTGCTCGCCGCCGTGATCGTACACCCGGATCGCAAAACCGTCTTACCGATCGACTTTGAACCCATCACGCGAGCCGATGGAAATAAAAAAAATGACTGCGAGCGCAATGCGGCCAAACGACTTGTGTACAGCATCACCAACGCTTATCCCAAGCGGTGCTTTATTGTGCTCGAAGATGCACTGGCGGCCAACGGGCCACATGTTGCTCTTTTAACGCAGCAGGCTATGGATTTTCTCATTGTGGCCAAACCTGCGGGCAATGCCAGCTTATTTGAGTCGGTCAATCAACGGCTTGTCGATGATGAGCTTGAGCAGTGGGAAAGCGGTGAACAACACAACGGTACCGCTTGTGGCTATCGCTTTACTCACCATCTACCCCTGAATCTTTCACACCCTGATGTTCAGGTCAACTATCTGGAGTATTGGGAAGTTGATGACAAGGGAAAGGAGCGCGTATGGAGCTGGATCACCAGTCTCGATATCACCCACGATAATGCCCTTGAAATGGCACGGGCGGCTCGGGCACGGTGGAAAATAGAAAATGAAACCTTTAACACCCTCAAGAACCAGGGGTACCATCTGGAACACAATTACGGTCACGGTAAACAGTATTTGTCCAGTACACTGGCGGGTTTGATGCTGCTGGCCTTTCTGGTAGATCAGATCCAGCAGCAAGCCTGTCGTGTCTTTCAACGTGCACTTGAAACCTATGAGTCGCGCCGAAAACTGTGGGAACGGCTCCGGGCGCCTTTCTTTACATTCTATTTATCCGATTGGGAGAGTTACCTCACCGCTTGGGCTTATCGAACAGGTTTTAACACGCCACCTGCACCGAATAACTCAAGTTAGAACGTAGACGTTGATGTCTGCACCTGGTTCTTACATAACAAATTTCCCTCTCAAATATACAGCCTTACACAAGGTATTGGGTTATTATTGCTGAACAGTTTGAATCAGCATTTATATTGCAAGGTTGGGTATTGACCGGGAATTGCTGATCCTTTACCATCAGCCATATCAGATCAAAATATTATACAACGTATGAAATTATCGAATGACATCAAAGAATTCTCGTGCCATCCTCTTCACTGAATATCGTTCCACAACTAGTTTACGCCCTGATTCTCCCATGGTTAATCTTAAATGAGGATGAGTGATTAATTTGAGTATCGATAATTTCCATTTATTGGAAGAATCCGCAAAAAACCCATTTACGCCATCTTCAATAATTTCCCGATTTTCCGCAACTTTACTAGAGACCACAGGAATCTTCATAGCCATATATTCCAATGCCTTAAAACCACATTTATATTGGTTAAATTCTTTGGAAAGCAACGGATAAAGGCCTATATCTACATCCCGCAATGCTGAGGAAACTGCGATCGGATTCGACCATTCGATCTGATCTACAACATCAAATTCCAGTCCCCTGATATTTGAAAAACAATCATACAGTTCTTGCTCACCACACGCACCAATCAGCTTAAAACGAATAGGTTGAGTTTTAGCGATTTCAATTAGTGGTTCTTTTAGAATGGAAATAAGATCCTGCTTGTAATGCTTGCCGTTGCCAATCCAACCAAGACAGACCAGGGTGTCAAGATTGTCTTTTTTTTCCATCGGTTGGTAATATTTTAACCGAATACTAGATGGGATCAGATGCACGCTGTCCGAGTATTGAGAGGTGTAATCAAAAAGCACCTTACTACCAACCGTGATGGCTGATACATTCTGCATCATGAATTCTACGTTATGCAAGGTAACTGGATGGTTCGTGCGTGACGGTGCGTCATCTAGATCCAGAATAGTTTTCTTTCCTAGGAGCCTAGCCAATCGATCCAGCAATACATGCCAACGAGAATATGTTTTTTGGAACACCACTACCTCGTGGAAAGGAATACGGAGAGCAAACCGGAGCATCGCTAGTTTGGAATGTCGTGGTTCCAGAGAGCAATGAGTTCCCCGCTCCTCCAAGTCCTCTGCAATCCAATAGCCTCGAACCCGAGAGCTTGCCTTCGACCTATCGCCGCACAGATAAAACAACACACTAGTCACTGTCTTTTCCCGGATCGATTTTAGGCCAACAAAAGTCACTTCTTCTTAATTCCTTCAAAATGAGAGTAATTCTATCCCTGATAGCGAGCGACAATCTCATCTGCAGATATGACCGAATCAACTTTGACTCCCCAAAAGTAGGTACATGATGCAAAATCTTCCGCAACAGGATGATTTGGAATCCGGTGATCCAGATATTTTACCCATCCAAACATAAATCGGGTGGTTATATCCGCCAGCTGTGATAAGCGTGGATTTCGAAACATCGATTTTGCCAATGCACTAATAGCCCAGACAAAAGCAGTGCCTGGTCCTGCAACAAGTCCAGCTTCTATCTCATGAAAATTTCGAAACAGACCTCTATGACCCCCTTACGTAAATCGAGTAAAGTCATAGGCTCCTTCATGTACACCCTGGAGGAACGGTAGCTCTGAGTATATAAATCCTCCCTCTTTTAATAGGCGTGTAATTTCGTCAGACACCTGCCACGGTTCTAATACATGCTCGAGTACTGCCGTGGTGATAACGCCATCGAAAACCTGATCCTTAAACGGAAGGTTATGTGCGTCCGCGAATACATCACAGTCAGCCAGTTGATCAATGTCTGTGAATACAAACCGTGCGGATTGGGTATTGAAATAAGATTCCAGCGATTTACGTTGCGTGCCACAACCAACAACCAGAATGCACGCTTCAGAACTTATTGAACCGGCAATAATTTTTAACACACGGTCCCGGCAAAGATTGATCGAGCGAGATGGAACTAGTTTTTTAATCCTTGCTTTCCATGACGGATGTTCTGGCGGACACAAACTACTAGATGTTCCCTCGTCAATGTACATATCCGGAGTAAACAACGGGTTTTCCCGTCGTAGGAGCACGGGAGAAGAACGGTAAGTATAGTATTGGGCCAGACATCTAGAACACTGCAGTTCAGTGTGATTCCAATTCAAGGATCCTTCACATTCCGGACAACGCAATATATGCTCTAAACTAATTTGATTCATTTGCTAATTTTCACTTCAATTAGCGGCCCGTTGAAAAAAAGTCGTAGTCACTTTTAACCCCGATTTCAATCGAAGTTGAACAACACCGACCAATCGTTCAGTACTAAATAGATTGAGATCGTCCTCTCGCCACGGCATAAATACTTACATGATCAGAATTAACTTAGCGGGAAAATTTCACATTTTGAATGTTATAAATTTTTACTGGTGAAGTATTTCAATTGCGATCCTCACAGTAGTAATATGGGATGTGCAGTGCATATACACTGCTCGTAAGCTGGATAAGTGACTATGTTAAGCTGGCCAAAATTTGCTCACCTATAGAAATCAACCCCTCGAAGTGCATACTATAAATTCCCAATCGCTAAGAACTGGAACATTTTTTCACCATTACTACATGATGACACAATGGAAGTGTTTCACTTTCCATAACTTCGAAACCTGTATATCGTAGCATTTTCTCACATAGATCCAGATCGAATACATGATGATGAAAACTCCGGTTTTCGTTATTCATATTAGATCGAAGCTTCAATTCGTGTAAAGATGACAATCCGGCGTCCCTTGAGATGTCGTGTAGTCGCAGTATTTCGTCAAAATGAGTCGTATCATCTTCTCCACGATTAACTTCATAGTCATCTATCAGATGTTCCATAGATGTAATAGTGCGATGATGATCAAATGTCTTGTCTTTATCTGGGGCTATCATCAACAGAATCCCTCCAACCTTAAGAACCCTCTTCCATTCTAACAAAGCTGCCAGCGGATTTGCCGTGTGCTCAATAATGTGGGATGCAAGCACAAACATATAAGCTTCTGTTGGTATCTCACTTAGGTTTGTCGCTTCTAATATATACTGCCGACCTAATCGTTTCTTATCATATACAATAGATTCCCCTTCCTGAATTTCTCCTTCCCATATGGTGGAACTGGAAAAGTTACAATTGTCCAACTGCCTGACGCAGGGATATAGGGGAAGGGCCCTTCCTTTCATGAAGACTTTGCTTGGTCCGCCAATCTCAATTCCGTTGCCCTTTTGGACTACACTCTTCATCAGTGGAAAAGTTTTCGACCGCATCTTATTATACCGTGATCTCAGAGCTTTTTTTCGGATTTTATCTAGAAACTTTACACACATTCAAAACAATCCTGTTAAAGTTGTCTTGCAACTATTCTAATCGAGGGACACAATCCAATAACCGCGTACCTATGAGCTCGTCTTCTAGCTATAGTCGAACAGATGAAACAACACATTCTTCATTGCCTCGACTCATCCAGAAAAAACCTTTGCCACTCTTCGAAATTTACGAACTTGTACATACGCTAGCAACCTTACCCAATCGAAAAATACATACACCGAAGACGAGTTATTATTTGTGCGAGAGTAGAGACCTCCTTGTTCTTCAATAAACGCTTGCCATTCTCTTGTTCGAACAGGCGGTGCATATTCATTCTCAACATGCTTCCGAGCCGCTTCTCCTACGCTGTGTCGCTTGTCAGCGTTATCTACGAGATCAGACAACAAATAATACCATTCGTCATCATCTGCTATAAAGCCCGTCACCCCGTGGTCAATAATACGCTGGTATGTGTCGGTTGGAGAGCAGATACTAGGCACTCCACACGCACCAGCCTCAATGTACTTCAGCTCACTCTTACCATGACAGAAGGGTTCCTCTGTATTAAGTGGCACGAGGTTGATGTCGATTTCGCGAAACACATCCGCAAACTTTTCGTACGAAATGAACTCCCGCTTTTCAAATCGCTCTTCAAAGGTGTCAAAGTCTTCTGAATGGTTCAAATACCCAACGATCAGCAGCTTAACGTTGAGTCGCTCTGTCATTAGGCGGAGGAGTTGCTCCTCGATTCGCTTGAAATTTTCGTCGTGCGACAATGATCCGCTTAGATACCCGATAACGACTTGGTCGCCAGGACATTTCAACCGTTTCTCATTGAAGACGCGCGATGCACGTTCTAAATACAACTGACTCAGAGCGTTTCTAATGACTCGTACGTCGGGGTGAAAGAATTCTGCCTTTTGTTTCAAATACTCGGTGGAGACCGTGATGACATCGCAAAGCTCCATTGCCTGGCGAAACATTCGGGATCTGTCACACTTCTTCTTGCCTATGCGGCGTAGATAGGTTCCTCCATTTTCATCAAACAAGAGATCATCGCAATCATAAACAACAACGCTACTTACCGACTTCAAATACCTAATTAACCTCACCGTATATGCGTCTGCGACCACTCTATGCATCACCACAACATCCGATCGAGTTGGAATTCGCCGATAGACCATGCTCGCCGACGCTGTATGTCCGAGCGAATTGAGATATTCCAAAGGGTGAGCCACACGCAGTAATGAGGTGGCAGAATTAAGACCGTGCTTGGACAGAAATGAAATCTTCATTGAATCGAAAAACGCCTCTAATTCCACAAACGAGGGGTATAACACTTAATAGGCGGAAGAAACCGAATCCCATGTCCTATTCGCAACTTGTAGAACAACGATAGACAGGGTTTCTTGAATCTCCAAAGCGAAATTGCAATCCTCTCATAAGCCTTGACCTCAGCTGTTCTCAAGTAAGGGGACTCCGAGGCAAGTGATGAAATTTTAATTAGAATATCGCTGATCTCGCCTTCTAGTTCTTTGTTATCCCAGCTAATCTCGATTTGAATTCTAGCCAGCGAGGATAGGTGCTTAATAACCGCTCTTTCAATTGTCTCTCGCCTTTCTGTAGACATGTTCTTCGCCAGCATGAGATCCAATACCTTCAGAGTGTCTTTCAAAAACCGCTCCCGCTTCAGCTTATCTTGACTAGTATCAGATAGAGATCCTTGAAGATTTCTATACCGAACCAATGGCGTAGGCTCATATATGACTTGGTTTTCATGGGTTAGACTTAGCCACATGTAGAGATCTTCTTGGATAAGGTCCTCAGGATACTCACCCACGTGATCAAGGGCTTTCCTTCTGATTAGAACAGTGGGAGCGTGAATAATGATCTTGCTCCCCTGATGACCTGTGATTATCGCAGAAAACGGGTCATCCGGAAATATGAAATCTGAGGGGTAGAATGAAGGGCGGATTATGTCCCCAAATTCATCAATCACAAAGCAATCGGAACACGCGAGGGCCACCTCAGATCGTTTTTGCAACTGCTTAACTTGAGTAAATAGCTTGTTTGGCATGAGCTCGTCATCACATGCGATCAGCTGAACATATTCACCGCTTGCGAACTTGAGCCCGTCATTTATTGCCGAACATACACCCCGATTCTCTTGATGAGCAATAAACCTTGCTTCCGGCGCATTCTTTTGAATCCATTCACGAATCCTGTGTGCGGAATTATCAGATGAGCAGTCATCCACGATAATCAATTCTGTGCTAGAGTATGTTTGTTCCAAAATGCTATCCAGCGTCTGAACCACATACTGTTCGTGATTGTAGCAAACCGCTATGATGGAAACTAAATTCGTTCTTACCATTGCATTATTTAGCTCAAATTGTTTCTGCAAAAAGCTTAGGGTAGATACGCTTGAGTCGCCGTAGTGTTTTTAGATGGCGCGACAAGGAGTGTTTGAGTGCTTCCAGCCGGACCATAGACCTATGAAAAAAATCTACTCGGTAATCAGCTTTCTCATATCCAAAATGTTGCGCTAGCTCAGAGCACTTAAGATCAAATCTATAGTGCATTATTGGGGTCCAAGAATCCGATCTGCCAATGGGATTGAATGAATCTGTTTTCGGTTTGGTTTCATATATAAATTGATCGTTTTGCCTGTTCGTTGAGGATCCGAACACCGGCAATTGATTCATTCTTTCAAAAGAGTAAGTTTCTGACGATAAATTCAAGAAATGAAAAATTTTGTCCATAGTATCTTCTGGAGCCTTTACTAAATCTTCATACCTTACTATTAGCGTTCCCTCTCTCTGCTCCATGCATTTAATGATCTCGGCACTTTTCCTCCACAATTCAACGCCTTCTTCAAATCGCCAAAACCCACCAATGACCCCCGACTCAACGACTGATTTTCCATCACGAATTATGACTATGACTTTCACGTGCGGAAACAGCTCATCCACATTCTCCATACCAATAACATATGGCGTTGTGGTTATGAATAATTTGCATGGCTCCACAGGAAAAAGATACTCTGACAAAGCGCCGTTCAAACAGCTCTTTAGTCTATGAAGTTGCTTATCTTTGCTGGTGAAAGACCAATCCCACATTTCACTCCAGCTGTTTTTCACTTTTTCGCGATAAGACACCAAGAACTCCGAATGCTTAACAAGAAAGTCCTCTCCAACAATGTTCGCCTTAACACAATCTTTGTGAAGGAGCAGTAATTCACTCAAGAACCTGAATCCGTGACTTTACATACAGACTAACTCGGTTTTACAGAAAAATCTATTTCAGAATTCGCAAACTACAAGCCGTGTTCATGAATCAGTTGTTTGTGCGAGTTTTTTTCCAATAAAGGGCGATAGTCGGTTAAATGAGTCCTCTGCGGGCGGTATAATCCATCTGCCTATGTGTTCAGGCGAATCATCTACTCAATCGTCAAACCGATTAGGTGGCAATGTAGTCGTAGGTACGCTCAAACACCCTGAACGCAGGGCAATGGGAAGAGAATTTCAATTTTAACCGATGACCGGTTTGTACCAATCGAGCCGCCAGATACAGGATTTCCTGCATCACGGTACGCAATCGTCTTCTTTTTGCCGGGTGTCGGATTGGCGCATCCTCACCGGTTAAGCCTTTTAGTCCAATCCAGCGTAAAAGATTATAGGCCAGTGTTGCCAATGTGAGCACTAGATCATTGGTATCGAACTTACCCGAGGGAAGTCTCTCTATATCCAGATCCGTTTTGAATTCACTGTGGAACTGCTCGCTGGTCGCATGCGCCTTGTAGCAATCGATAATCCCTTGGTCATCCACCTCATCAGCTTCGAGTGAGGTCATCCAACCTTCCAGGCTGATCTTCGGCATCAGCAGTCGTTGACCGTTTTTATCAATGCTTCTTTCGATGACTCGAATCACCCGACGCAGCTTGTGTGTTTTACCCTTGTACGTTTCGCTGACAGGCTCGCTAAATAGGGCGACACGCTTACCTTCGCGGGGATGATGCCACTGGCTTTGTTGACCCGCTTTGTCTACCCAGCTCTCTAAATGCTGATGACGTGGATTCCACTTAATCAGATAATCTACACCTTGCTCAGACAGCTTGAAACGATTCTCCAATGCATCATGCGCACTGTCCAGACGGATCAGACGGGGTAAATCCGTCAGACTTTGGCTTCTTTGCACAATCCGATCCAGTACATACCCAAATTCTTTCTGACTATGCCAACTGCCTTCACGTAACTCACAAGCTATACACCAACCCTGTTCTCCCAGGTAAGCCGCCATTGCCCCGTAGCCATCAAAATCCTTGTAGGTACGGGATACACCCTCTTTACGAGTGCCACTGTTATCCATTGGAAATAAATCGGCATCAATCACCACATAGCCCAATGGGTTGGCACTGATCGGTGCATCAACCTTTTGAAGAAACTCAACGTTGGCCTCGTCGATCACGTCAATCAACTCACGCGCATCTTCGTTGAAACGTTGGCGTAAGCGCGATGACGAAGGCATTTGCTTAATCCCCAGCGCCTCTTTAAAAAAACGATCGTGACGAAAATCTTCAATGGCATCGAAATCGCTCTTGCCTAGGCAAAGTTGGCCCAAGTAGCTTCGAATCAATTCGATGTTGGGAATCCCGTGACGTTTTTTAATCCGTCGGGCGCTTTTTTTCAGCGAAGTATAGGTATTGATAAGCCGCCCAATTAAGGCAAGTCCGGCATGTGAGGTGTAAATTTCAATGTTCGATTGTTCGACAATAAAGCGCTTCACGCGTTCACCTGATAAGTGAATTTCTGGATTGGCGGTTAGACGACGATTATACTCCAATTATCAGTAGGTTACATTAATACGTGGGACCTCGAAATCACGGATTCAGGAAGAAGTTGGTTCCAGATCGGGGCGTAATTCCCAGTACCATTAATGGTTTTGGTTTAATCTGCGTCTCCTTAAAATAAATATGATTCTAGAACTCATTTATTTAGTCTTAGTTCTAAGTGATGCTTTGCATCGCAACATGTGACTGTAGTTCGGTCCACTTACTCATTAGCTTTGAAAGCGGTGTGGAGTAGTAGTTGGCATAAATGGCGAGTTTTTATTCGAGGATGTTGTCATAGGGTCAATGTCCTTCCAAAGTAAGGTATACTCGCCTAAAGTTGTGGCCAAGGTTTTCACCATTGGCGTATAGAACTCGAATAAATACTTATGTATCACAAAGGGCATTTCTCCGACAGGAGAGGCGTTTATTCGCTTTTCACTGTCCATTTCTAAAGAGTTGAAATCTTTTATTCCTAAAAACTTGGTTATTCCTTTCATTAAGCCTAGTGGATCCAACTCTAAAGCGTCATAAAACCCGATTAGTATCTGAGATGGCTCAAAATGTTCCAAATACGCATCTATCGTTCAGATGTAATTGCCTCTTAATTCCACAGAAGGCATCTTCAAGAAAGCAAGAATATCACTATCAGATTCAAGGTTTATCTCGGTATATTTCCTGCCTTCGTCAAAACGCGCCATACTCCATGCTCTATCAACTGGATTGCGCATCATAAAAATCAATTTAATATCCTGGTTCATTCTTTTTATTTTTTCTATGTCAGAAGAATCTAATATTGAATATGAAGGTGTTATTTCTCCACAAATTTGGTGTGGTTCTCGATTTCGATAGAGGTTTATGTACCAATTGTCATTGTAATGACCGAAAGTCCAATTGTGCCACCAAGCAGCGGTCCTAAAATCGGAACGCTTAAGGTTCTTGACGATTAGTTTTATACGCTTCTTGAACACTTCTCTCTCGTTAGGAGTCATTTTTAACAACCGATTCACTGGCGACGAAATTGATAACTCACATGAGCTTGCATATTTTGAAGCACGATCAAAATAGTGCAATTCTTTAAGCGGAGACATCCAAATTTGAGGATGCCGAGATAGGTGAGCGTACAGCCAACTAGTTCCCGCTTTTTGCGCACCAATACATAGAAAATCCGGCACTCCGCTCCTAACTATACTTTGGAAATTATAGTTTCAATCAAATATTTCATCTGAATCCCAGAAAGATGCGGCCCAATAGGTAGACTCAGAAGCTCCATAGAAGTGCGTTCTGCGACGGGAAATGATCCTAAAGCGTGGCCACATTTTTTGTACGCGGCTGAAAGATGAGGGGGTATAGGATAGTGAATTAACGTCTGAACCCCTGCTTTAGAAATTTGTGATTTAAGCACATCACGTTTTTTAAGACCAACTACAAATAGATGCCATGATGGTTTTGCCCAAATCGCGATGACTGGCAAATCGAATGCATTAGTTGGCAAATTTTCCAAATAATAGATGGCAATAGCTCGTCTTCGCTCATTCCAAAAATCAAGTTTTAGTAACTTAATCCTGAGAAAGGCCGCGCTCAATTCATCAATTCTCGAATTCGCTCCCAGTTCATCATGCTCGTATTTGGTCACCGAACCATAATTTCGTAGAGAGCGAATTCTATTAGCCAACTGTTCATCATTTGTTGTCACTGCTCCCGCATCAGCGAACGCTCCGAGATTTTTCCCAGGATAAAAGCTAAAGGCCGCCGCATGACCAAGCGCTCCACATCGGCGATCCTTGTACTCTGATCCATGGGCTTGTGCAGCATCTTCGATTACCTTCAACGCATGCTCCTTCGCGATGGCGTTGATTGGATCCATATCCGCTGGGTGTCCATATAGATGGACCGGAATGATAGCCTTTGTTTTAGGTGTGATCGCTTCTTCGATTAGATTTGGATCGATTCCATAGTAATTGGGTTCAATATCAACGGGAACTGGAGTGGCGCCCACCTGGCTAACCGCCAACCATGTTGCGATAAATGTTTGTGCCGGAACAATCACTTCATCATCCGGCCCTATGTCATACGCTCGCATAATCAAGACCAACGCATCAAGCCCACTACCCACACCCACACAATGTCGCGCCCCGCAGTATTCAGCAAACTCTGCCTCAAAAGCCTCCAACTCCGCACCCAAAAGGTACCAGCCTGAATTCATCACCCTATGGTAGGCGGCATCGAACTCAGGCTTCAGCTCTTCGTAGGTAGCCTTAAGATCTAAGAAAGGAACTTTCATCTCGTGTGACATCGTATTCATTGTCTAGACTTAAGCGCCTTTAGATAGTCGTCATAGTCGCGGTAATAGTCTGCTTCGTCGTATAGATTCGAGGCAAGGACCATGCAGACTGCTCCAGAAGAAAAATTGTCCAGCTCCCTCCACATCATGTTGGGCACGAACAAGCCAAAATATGAGCGATTCAAATGATATCTTCTCTTTTCATGTCCATCTTCTAGCACCACGTCAAAACTGCCGGACATGGCGATAATCAATTGCCGCAGTTCCTTGTGAGCATGCCCACCTCGTTCGGAGCCACCTGGCACGTCATATAGATAATACACCCGCTTGATATCGAACGGAACATGCGAACCACCCTCCACGAATGTCAGGTTCCCTCGTCGATCTTGAATTTTTGGTAACTCTATAATTTCAACTTTGCTCAAATTTGTTTTTGTTGCATTCATACTTCCTTCCATAAGATTCCATAGGAATCACTTCATGGGATCACAGTCTAATTTCATAAAAATCATGGACTACACCTCTTCCTCCAAAGCCCTCTTTTTGGAATAAGAGTCCCTCGTTCAAATACCGACCATTCTTTTCAGTGGAAACGCCAAAGCTGAAATATCGATGTGTTGATGCGGCGTCTTGCAGTAATTTAAAGATCAAATAATCGAGAGCCCCAAGTTCTCGACCAGAATCTGCTACCGCGAGGTACTGAGTATGTATAATATGGTCAAAATCAAAGGCCAACACTCCTGCCAACAACTCATCTTCTTGAGAAACAGTGAATAAACGTATTTTCCCAGGGAAATGCGATTGCAACAATTTTAGGTCTGACAAGCTATGCGTAGCAGAAACTCCGTGCTTTGACATCAGCACGTCTGTTAGCAGTGCGTGGAAAGATTCTAAATCCACACTTTCATAAAACAGAAGTCCAGCTCGATTTGCCTTTTTGATCTGACGTTGACGCAATAAAGACATCTTCGGAATGTCGCTATGGAATGAAATCACCGTAGACAAATCTCTTCGATACAATGTCGCCCCCAAACAAAACAAAGCATACCGGTCTTCTTGTGCAGGATACGAAGTAAACACGTCTGGCATCGCCTTATAAATAATTTTTTTTGTGCCTATTTCTACAAAATACGATACTAATAATTTAAATATTTTTATGACATTAGTTGTGCTCAACGATGCCCCATATATGAGACCGGCGTACGTAAGTCCCCCATGCGAAATAATTTCATCTCCAATGCGGTTCGCTGGAAAAACCGCAACTCCAACTCCTTTTTTGAATACGATTAACGAACAATCCGTGAATCTGTCCGCATGGTACGTCAAATACTCATACTCATGAATGAAGTTTCCATTTTTTGCCTTTCTGACAACTCTGTTCCACTCATCACTTAGTTCGTTGCTCAAGGGTCTTATTTCAAATTGAATTTCCATATTATTCCCTATGCATGACCAATTTTTTCCGATAGATCGCTACATTCGATTCAGTCTTTTGTATTAAGAATCTTTCTTTCTCATATAAGTTTATTGCTCTACCATTGTCTTGTGACACACGTAACCAAAGCTCGTGTAAACCTAATTCTATAGCCTTAGTTTCAGCTATCTCAAGAATTCTCTTGCCAATACCTTTCCCCCAAAACTCTTTCTCCCCGATATATCCCCAATATTCAGCATCTAATGCTGTTATATTCTTAAGCCCCCATGCACCTATCTGTATGTGCTCATTTAGAATTATTCCATATATCTTGTAGTCCGTTCTATTAAGGATAGATCTGTAGAATCTCTCTTGGTCTTCCTTCGTAAAATCAGGGGCCATCACTAGAGATTTAACCTCAGGATCTTTTAGCCAGACCCAACTTTTCGCTAAAAATTCACGATCAAAAGGTACATATGATACCGAGAGCCTATCAATTGAGCTTGTCATACTTATAGAATCACTTATGATATCAGTCTTGTTGCCTCATCATCCGTACATCAGCTCCCAGTTCGGGGGAAATGCATCCAGCCGAATGCCTACTTTCCGATAAATCCAACTTTAACAAGTTTGCCAGATTCAAAACAGTTAAGCCGATTGTAATTCTCGTAAGCGGTCAGTACAACACAGGTTACATTCGGAAGTGTTGTTTTTAACGGCTGATCAATCAGTTCACTATCTTCAGAAACAGAAATTTTTGGCATTAGTGCCTCAAATTAAACTTAGAAAATAGTCAATAGATCTTTTAAGACCCTCTTCTACTTTTATTTTTGGTTCCCAGCCAAGTTCTTTCTCCGCCAAAGTTAGGTCGGGATTTCTATGAAACGGATCATCACTGGGTAACATCTTGTATATAATTTCTGATTTCGACCCAGTTAGTTCTATAACTAGTTCCGCAAGCTGTTTGATACTGAATTCATTCGGATTCCCAATATTTATTGGTCCGGTGTATTTTTCCTTTGTACTCATGAAACGTGAAATGCCTTCCAGTAAGTCATCCACATAACAGAAAGAGCGTGTTTGCAAACCGTCGCCATAAATTGTAATAGGGTGATTTTGTATGGCTTGCATTATGAAATTTGAGACCACACGGCCATCATTTGGATGCATTCTAGGTCCATAGGTGTTGAATATTCGAACAACTTTTATATCTACACTATGCTGACGGTGATAGTCAAAGAATAGTGTTTCTGCGCATCGCTTTCCTTCGTCATAACACGAACGCAACCCAATTGGATTTACATGCCCCCAGTAATCCTCGGTTTGCGGATGCACCTGGGGATCACCATATACCTCACTCGTAGATGCCTGAAGTATTTTCGCGTTTAATCTTTTGGCTAGACCAAGCATATTAATAGCACCATGCACTGATGTTTTAGTAGTTTGTACAGGGTCATGCTGGTAATGAATAGGAGAAGCTGGGCACGCAAGGTTATAGATTTCATCTACCTCTACGTATAACGGAAAGGTAATGTCATGTCTTATAAATTCGAACCGAGGATTAAATAGCAAGTGTTCTATATTTTTCTTAGAGCCTGTAAAAAGATTATCCACACACAGGACTTCATTGCCTTCCGATATCAATCTGTCACAGAGGTGTGAGCCTAGAAATCCCGCGCCCCCTGTGACTAGAACTCTTTTGGTTAGTGCGTATTCATTCACGTTGGTGTTTCTATTCCCGATTTACTGTTGTGAATAAGTTAGTATGGAATTATCCATAAACAATCTCATTCTTGACTTAAAGGTGCCAATGGTTTTATTTAATCAAATTCAGTGTTGTTTTATTGTCTAGCACATCACTATTCAGAGGTACTACTTGGTTTAGAGGATCAACTGGAATACCATTTGATATAGTCATCGATCATTTTTTCCTCCGAAAAATCTATTGCGCGAGTAAAGCCTGCCCGGCCTAGTTCTTGTCTTTTTGAAAATGATTTCAGCAGTATCTTCACTGCATTTGCAATTGCTTCCGGTGAGTCTGGATCAACTATCATGGCAAGCTTTTTTTTGTTTTTGCAATCGGCTATCTCAGATAAGCCGGGAATATCACTAGTTATCACGGGAAGCGAAGCATTCATCGCTTCAACTGCCGCTAGCCCAAAACCTTCCCATTTGGACGGCATCAGAAAGATATCTGAATTTAGCAGCAATGACTTTGTATCTTCAACATACCCCAGTAATGTGACCTTGTCTCTTAGCTTCAGCTCATCGATAAGGCCATTCAATCGATACTCTTCCGATCCACTGCCGGCGATTAAATAACGAAATTCAACGTCTTTGATCAGAGACAATGCAAGTAAACAGTTTCTGTAATTTTTCGATTTATGCAATCGTCCAATTGACAATATGGTTGGACATTTCCTTGACTCTCTTAAAATCGATTCTGTAAATTTTAATTGAATACCATTGTAGATTACTTCAGTTTTCGCGTCAGTCGATTGAATCCAATTAATCAATGACTCTCTAACACCTTCACTTATCGCTGCTATTTTACAGTACTGGCTATAGAGAAACTTGTCGATCAGTTTACCGATGGACATACTTCGCCGTCGATTGTTAGTGCTGTGCTCGGTATATACAGCGTAAAATTTTGATCTGGATAGGAATTTAATTATTGCCAAGTACAGAATTACTGGAAACAAGTTCCCGTGTACGATATCTTCCGAATGGACAGATTGCCTTATGTATTGATATAAACCGATAAAAGCTTTGAAGCTATAAACATTGTCGAGATTTAAACAATGGGATTTAAGCATATTACTGTCTTTGTGCTTGGTAATTCCAATGATATTCGAATCAATCTTTTTCTCCAACAGACCCAGATGTAAGCGCCGGACGATTAGTTCAGCCCCTCCAGATAGTGCCGAATAATTATTGACTACAATATGAATACGCACAATCGCATTATAATACGTAGATTGTCATTATTTATTTCTTCTTATTACTTTCTGTTTTGTCTGGCAAACTAGTAGTCAGTCAATCTGAAACATTCGGGTAAAGACGTTTCAGTTTTATCCTTGCTTGCTCTGTTGTGAAGCGCCAATCTACCGGTTTCGTATTTTCGTTGCGTATCTGCTCCCATTGCTCAACCTCCTGTGTAAGGGTTTCTCTATCAGCAATGCGACGATCTAGGCACTGTCGAGCCAGCACGCTGAATTCGCACTCCGCCATGTTCAGCCAGCTTCCATGCTTCGGTGTGTAGATAAATTCGAGTTTGCTGAGCAGACTGTGAGCAAGCTCTGGCGGGAATGCTTTGTACAATGAGGCGCCAGTATGTGTGCTAAGGTTATCCATCACCAAGGTGATTTTTTCCGCATGCCGATAGTCCTCCTGCACCAGGCGTCGCACACCTTCAGCCCACTCACTTGCCGCATGATTCCCTGCCACTTGCACTCTACGCCAGTTCTCCAGAGGCGCATAGAACAACAGCAAATGAGCCACACCATTGCGTTCATATTCTCCATCGTAGCGCTCTGTCTGTCCCGGTGAAGGCGGAATCGGCTTGCGAACCTCACGTGTACATTGCTTGGTGGTCTCATCCATGCAAACCACTGGATAGTCTGGGTCGTACTCCCTCTTGTAAACGTCCAGCACCTGTTCCATTTGACAGACAAAGGCGGCATTACCCTGAGCGGGTATACACCACATCCTCTTCTGCCAAGGTTTTATGGTGTTTTTTTAAAACTTGCCTAACCGTTTCATACGAGATCGTATCCACAATGTCCAACTCCACAAGTTTTTCGCTCAAAAGCCTCAGAGTCCAGCGTACCCGCCCCTCGGGTGCTTCACTACAGGCCAGGCTTATCAATTGGGCTTCGCCTTCGCCATCCAGACTCGCTGTACGTTCGCGAGATCGCTTCTTTCTCTGTAAGGCCTTCTCCAAGCCTTCATGAACGCACCTTCGGCGAACAGATTCAATACACCGTGTGCTCAGTTCCATCTGATCGGCTGTTTCCGTGTCAGTCATTGCCGGACCATACTTGCCCTCATCAACCCGTAGCAGTATCGCCGCATGTCGTCGCCGTTGGGCTGACACTCGGCCTTGATTTACCATGCCTTCCAGTGCATGGCGTTCATCCTGCGATAGTCTCACTATATTGCGCTTTGCCATATCAAACCTCATCAACAAGTTGTAATTCCTTGTTAAGAAGTTAGACTAATACCCGAACTTTTCATCCTGACTGACTACTAGTGATCAAACTAAAAACTGGCCTTTACCTCTAATCCATACTGCCTTCGTTCGCCATCTAACAAATTAATAGAGCTATCACGTTCCAGTGAGTTGAAGGTCAGCGAAAACGTAAGCCAGGAGCGGAACAAATAGTCTAGTTTCGCATTTAACACATTCGCGGTTTCATTGGAATCAACTTCGGTATCCTCCTCCTTGATGGTACTCCACCCCAAATTGCTTGAAAAAACGCTGCTCCAGCTATGTTCCCAGGTAACTCCGTATCGATCACTAAGAATCAGACTTCTGGTTGTCAGATCATCGGTCGTACTTTTATTGTAGTTAAAATTAAAGGAATCAGTACTGATCGGAGTCCAGGTAATATTTCCGTTGATAGCAAGGCTGTTTTTGTCATCCCTGGTATTGTCGGAAAACCGGTCTGTCGACTGACCTATCAAAAACTGCGCTTCGGTTGCAGCCGTTGATTTAAATCTGAAGCCAATCAAATACTGGATATTGGTTCTGTCCTGACTTGGTATTCCAACAAATTCGTTGTAGTCAACTTCTGTCGCATTCGCTCTGACAATCACCTGTGTATCTGGCGATATGCGCAAATAGAATGATGCTTCGGGTGAAAGTGTGGAATAAGTGCTTTTCTGATCTTCAAAAATATCGGTGTCATACTCGGTATTTCCGTAGCCAATGCCAAATTCCAGCTGTCCCCTTGCGGATTCTCCACCATATCTGTATTTGGCTGCAAGGGAGCTTTGCTCAAGCGTGTCAGCATCTTCAAGTGGGTCGTCAGTAATGATAGATGATGCGGTACCTGGTTGCTCGTCCACAATACTGTAAAGAGCATTTATCGAGAGTAGAGATTTTCTGCTTAAGTGCAGAGTGGTATCGGTTCCTAGTCTATGAGACTTACGCGATGGCCAATCCAGATCGAGGTAATTGACATGTTCCCCTTCATAATACAGTCTAAAGGTGTTTGAACGTATATCCGCGAGATATTCGATTTTTGGTGATATTGAGACTGTGTTGGAGGACTGCTTGTTATCCTGGCTAAAAAACACATTATCATCGTTTAATAAGTTCAGGGTGATACTTGGAGTAAGAAGCCCTTCGCCTAATTTTATTCTGGGTGTTTCAGCCGCGCTCACCAAACTGGAAAACAAGCTTATGCAAACTAACACGACAGTGCACATACTTGGATTCTTTACGTAGTATCCAGGTTTAGTATTCATTAATGTACACCCTGATTAATGTCTGAGGAATAATAAAGCTGCATCATGATAAGCGGTGCAAATGCAAGAGTCATGGCGAGCTGTACAGATAGTAATCTTGTTGCGCAAAAGAAAGCCAAAGGGAAAAGCCACAAACAATTGATTAAGAGTATGCCAAGTGTAACGATCGAATGCGAATTTGTTAGGTCTGCAAGTTTTTGATAGGTGTGTTCTCGATGGGCCTGATAAAACCTTTTACCGCTGATTATTCGTCTGATCAGCGTGATAGTCGCATCTACAATAAATACGGCCAATAGAATAGGTGTTATCCAGAGGAACAGCGGATCTACTTTATAAGATAAAAGCCAGAAAGTACCAAACATAATGCCTAAAAAGCCACTACCACTGTCGCCCATAAAAATCTTCGCAACCGGAAAATTCCAAATGAGAAAACCAACAACAGAAGCTGTGATCACATTGAAAAGTACTAGTCGATCAACAGAGACATCGGTCGCATACAATAATATAAAAATACCGGCTGATATTGAAAAGATCCATTCGAATGATGCAAGCCCATTGATACCGTCCATAAAATTGAACAGGTTTATAGTCCAGATAAGTAATATCAAGGTGATGAGTATACCTGCAATGCCCAGTTCAAATTGAACATCATCGACTATCACCACATCA
Source organism: Granulosicoccaceae bacterium (assembly GCA_965222695.1). Classification (GTDB taxonomy): domain Bacteria; phylum Pseudomonadota; class Gammaproteobacteria; order Granulosicoccales; family Granulosicoccaceae; genus UBA7957. The sequence goes on from OZ244967.1 coordinate 1,582,498, forward strand.
ATAGGACCTATCGTGTAAATGATCAAAGCGCCTGCCATTGTGTGAATCAGCAGTCGTGGACCGATGCCCAGGCTTCGGTAGTCGTCAATAAATCCAATAGTCAGTACTGAAGCGCTGGCAATCATTATATTAATACCGACCTGGGGAGTAAGTTGGCCGCTGGAAATTTGCAGAATGAGCACGGCAATAAATGGCGCCGCAATCGCTAAACCGCCACTTTTGGGAGTGGGTACTTTATGCGAACTTCGCTGATTAGGAATGTCTACTAATTGATGCTTCAACGCCAGCTTACGAATCCATCCAGTGAGAAAAAACGCGGAGATCACCGATATACCCAGAATGACAGGAATCATGTTGGCTTTGATTCCAAAAAGTGTTGCACCGTTTTACTCAAACCCTCATAGACAGAAAGACGTGGATGCCAGCCGAGCAAATCAATCGCTTTTTGTTGATTGATGACGAGAGACGATGTCAGTCGTTTGATTCGCTCCTGCTTTCCAAATAGTCGCGCAATCAGGTTTAACAGGCTATGCGGTATTGCTATTATTCTGCTTTTCGACTTTAGTAAATAACATAAATGCAAAGTCAATTCGCGTGTCGAGAGATTTTCTCTATCGGATACTAAAAATGTCTGATTCACCGCATTTGGGTGAGTAATGCATATGTCGATAAAATCAAGCAAATTTTCGAGATAGATCATGCTTCTGAAGTTTTTTGTCTTTGTCAATGGCACCGGTCTGCCACGGTGTATCCAGCTCATCAGTAACTGAAAATTTGCCTTAACCCCTGGGCCGTAGACGAGTGGTGGCCTAATAATGACGTATTGCATCTGACTGCTTTTGCAGGCCTTTTTTAGAAGTGATTCGGCTTCCAGTTTTGAGGCCCCATAATCATCTGTTGGTGCAGGATCGGTGATTTCGGTAAAAGGTGTGTGATTGTCAGCGACCTCACCGTTAGCCTTGATGGAACTAATAAAGATAAAGCGATTAACACCAGCTTTTCGTGCTTCATTTGCAAGTTTGGAGGTGCCGTCGATGTTAGTTTGTTTGTAATGATCCAATACCGGTTGTGTTTGGCTTGTGTGATGCACGTGAGCCGCTACATGTATCACGGTTTTTATGCCCTTTAAAACAGGCGTCCATTTGGTATTGCCGTTAATTTCAGTTACAACAAATTCAGAGGACTTAAAGCTCCCCGCTTTTCTGACAACAGGCGTCACAGTATAACCTACAGATGCAAGCCGTAAGAGCAGTGGCTTACCAACAAACCCTGTGGCGCCCGTTATCAATATTGAGTGTTGTTTATTAACCTCTCTCATCAGCGTGTAATTTGACATTCGAGTAGGTTGGAATACAAATCAACATGGCGTTCAATCACTTTATCCAGCGAGAATTTTTCTTCAGCCAGACGCCGACCGGCTTCACCCATTGTTTTACGTCGATCGGGTTGATCCAACAGTTGTTGGATGGCAGTAGCCAGCGCGGCGCTGTCTTGAGGAGGAACAAGTAAACCTGTTTCGCCGGGTATGATGGCATCCCTGCAACCGGGAGTATCTGTGGTTATCACAGCTCTTGCACAAGCTGCAGCTTCGATCAGTGCTTTAGGTAGACCTTCGCGGTATGACGGGAGAATCACAATGTTACATTGAGCTAATTCTCCGGGAATATCTTTGCTAAAACCTTTCCAGTAAATTGTGCCTTCCTGATGCCATCTCATCAAGGTGGATTTCTCTAGGCTTCCTGGGCTGTTATCTATACCACCAACTAATACAAAATCTGCAGCCACACCTTGATTTTTAAGTTCACTAGCTGCCCGAACAAATTCGAAAATACCTTTTTCCTTTAGCATTCTTGAAATCAGTACTACCCTGGGAATACCTTCTGGCTCACTGGTTGGTTTAAATCGATTTAAATCAACACCGGACCCGGGGATAAGATTTAACTTTGGGTCATTAGTAATAGCACGGTTGATAAGATAGGCCATATCGTGAGTGTTTTGGAAAATGATGCCGGTGTTTTTCTGCTGGAATACAAAATTATATAAAAAAGTAACGATCTTTTTTCGAAAAAAAGATCTTATGTTTGTCCCTGAAAAAACCGGGCCTAGCCCCGATACAGAAAATACAACGCTTGGTACTTTTGTTATTCTTGCCGCGATTCCGCCCAAAATCATTGGTTTTACGGTAATCAGGTGAATGATGTTGGGTTTGATTAATTTAAACAGTTTGACTAGGCTAGCAATGCTGTAGAATAACTCTCGTAGGTCGTATCCATTTCTTGAAAGTCCAATTTCATGGTGCTGAATGCCATGCTGGCTGATTAAGTCTGCTTGAGTTGCTGGGCCGGTTATCACATGAACATCAAAACCTCTGGATTGCATCTCCAAGGCAATCGGTAGTCTGTGAGAAACAAAAAACCAATCTACGTTTACAACATACGCAATACACTTTTTTTGGATTGCCACAATCGCTAAGTCAAGTTAATAAAACCGTCACCGCAGCCAACTTTAGGTAACCACATCAAGTCGCTCACCTTGTCTTAATTCGCTCATGGTTATATTACGGCTAACGCCAATTAGTCCTATTATAAAAAAAAACAAGGTAGCCCCCCTTGGCGTAGAAACTGCAGCATGGCCAAACGCAATCCAGGGTAAAATGCCTAATAGACTGGCAAAACAGGTTTGCGCTGTGAGTTGGCCAACCCCCCCTTTAAAATGGTGAATTGTGCTTAAGCTTTGCAAATACCGAAATGACCGATAAATCAATATCAGATAAATAAAAGCGGCAACCATGCCATAGGCGTAATATGCATGGCCAAAAACAGAATGATTAGCGGCACCAGCCGCTTCACTGACGCGGGTTAATCTACCAATTGTATTGCCTTCACCAAAGATCAGAAACCAGGGTTTATCCAGAACATGAGCAAACGGCTCAATATAGGAAAGTATCCGTTCTGACTCCTCTTCCTCGGCGAAGGGATTTTCAACCATCGCCTCTACTCGTTCCTGTATTCGCCAGAATTTAAAATGTTCTGAGTTCCAGCCTAGCATATTAATGGTAAGAATAAGGCCAAGTGATGCAATGATTACCCATGAACGGGTCTTTGATGATCCGAAATAAATCATGCCACAAACTACAAAAATCAACCCCAGAATGGCGCCACGTGAATAACTAAATACAACCGCGAAGGGAATTAACAGGGAGTTTAAAAAAAAAAGAATTTGCCAACTTCTTTTAAGTAATCTGAGGCGAGCATACATTATCAGAAATGGCCACATCGCCAGCATAAATGCAGCACTCAGGATTGAGACTCCAACTAAAGAGGTTCCTCGCATACTTATCCCATATTGGGACCATAATATCATCTTAGCTGCTTGAGATTCAAATGCAGGGTTCAAATACGAAATACTGAATATGGGTATCACCAGTCCTGCTGTGGATTTTAGGGACGACAATATCATCAGCAAACTGGTTATCAGCAATCCAATTGCGGCTGCTTTAACAACCCGTAATAAATCCTCTTCTGATTGTATTAATCTGCTTGCAGAAAAGAAAATCGAGAAAGCTAATAGTGTGCGAGCGATGGTATAAATCGGTTGCACCATGTTTCCCTGAAACAGAGCGGTTACCAATTCGCTGACAACCGCTATTGCAAGAATGGTTATCACAACAGAATAAAAAGGAGGTCTGCTTTTTAAGGTATCAGCTGCTTTAACAGAAAAATAGTATGATAATAGAAGTGCTATATCGATCAGGTATAAGGGTACGGGACCAATTCTAACGCCTGCTCGAGGTAAGGCCATTAAAAGAAACACCGTGAATGACAGCGCTGTGATTCCCGCTGATCGCAGTGTTTTATTGCTTCGCCCGGAGATGTTCATCTAGCCCACGCATTTGGAACATGTTGAGTAAAACCAGATGCATCCCACATAACCAATATATTTTTGTAAAATAAGCTAACGTGCATTGACAACATGCCTGAACCCGTTGGATGAGCCTAGAAGCTCTACATAGGTGCCTGAATTTGATACCTTACCTTCCTGCATATAATAGAGCCGATCACAATCCATCACGGTGTTGATTCGATGGGCGATAATAATCAGTGTTTTATCCGGGTTTATCTTACGGATTGATTCCATAATATTGTGTTCGGTCTTATTGTCAAGAGCCGATGTGGCTTCGTCCATCAGTAAGACACTGGCTTCACTGTATAACGCCCTGGCGATACCGATTCTTTGTTTTTGACCACCGGAGAGCAGCATACCTCTTTCACCGATCACGGTATTAATTCCGTTCGGTAGGGTATTGACAAAGGCCTTCAAATCTGACGCTTCCAGGGCTCGGGAAAATCGTATTTCGTCAAAATTTTCTTTATCTGTGCCAAATGCAATATTGGCTTTGATGGTGTCGTCTAGCAAATAAATTGATTGCGGAATATAGGCGATTTCTGAACACCAATCCTTGACGTTAGTGATCGGAATTTCCGAGTTGACAAGTACTTCGCCTGATTGTACGGGCAGTAACCCCAGAAGGATATTGGCGATGGTCGTTTTGCCACAGCCGGTTGTGCCGACAAAAGCAACACTTTCTCCGCGATTAATCTCCAATGAAACATCTGATACAGCAGAAATATTAGCTTCGGGATAGCTATAACAGACGTTGTTTAAACTCAGTCGATTGAACTGCCATACTTTGTTGCTGGGTTTCTCTACTCGTTTTGAGATCAGCGCAATCTGCTCTAGTTCTCTTAGATCTTTGTGGATCGAGTCGATGTAAACTCTGCTCCCGTTGATGGAGTTAATAGAGTTAGCAATTCGGCTAAGTAGTTGTTTGAGCCTTATTGTTGCAACTCCCAATAATACAATTAATGGCGCAATATTAGTAGAGCTGCCATTGGTAAATACCAAGAATACAAAAACTGTTATCAGGCCAAACATGGCAAAGGTTTCAATAGCAAATGGTGTCGTGCGTTGTAAAATCTGTCGATTTCGATTTGCTCTTAGTCTTAATTGATTACTTGTTCTAAATTTATTTGCCAGATATTGTTCGCAACCGATCACTTTTGCATCGATTAAAGCACCAAAGCCCTGTTGTATTGATTTGAATATGTTCTCTTGTTGTTTCCAGGCGATCTTGCCGTATCTTTTTAGTTTTTTCCGAAAAAGTGTCGTTACCAGAAAAACGCCGCCAGCCGTCAACAAAAGGCTAATGAGTGCTGGAATTGGCATATTTGCCAGCATTACGGCAATGATCAGCGTTGACATGATCAAACTCATGATTAAATCAAGATAGGGAGTGACAACGCCTCCAATAAATTGACCAATATCACCGTCAACATTGCGAATAAGTTTGGAACTACTGCGTTTTAGATGCCACTCGTAGGGTGCCTCCTGATAAACTTTAAATACCTTTGTCGATAAATTAAGATTTAATTTCGCAGTCACGGACAATTGGTAGTAAAAAACAGCAACCAGTGAAATATTTTTAAAAATCATAAAACTCATAAACACTATGCTGATAATGACTGCAAACCCTAAAGACGCTTCGTTGGGGAAAGAATCAAATAAGCCACCTATCCAACGGATTTGCGATAGCTCTCCAGGATTGGTCAGTGCTTTAATAAATAGAGGTATGATACCGATGCTCAGGGCTTCCATTACCGCACCAAGTAACATCGCGAAGAATAGTAATAGCAGTGAATTTGTAGCCTGGCTACTAAATATAAACAATATTTTTCTAAAATCTTCGGCGATTTTTTTCATTATCTTGGTAATTGCTCAATTCAACTTGTTTGGCGTTGTTGGTGCCCGATTATAATTGTCGCTGTATCGGATAATGTCATCTTCACCAAGGTATGAGCCTGATTGAATCTCGATAATTTCCAACGGGGTATCACCAGCGTTTTGCAATCGATGTATCGTACCCACAGGTATATAGGTTGATTCATTTTCCCTGACCAAAAAAGTTGATTCGCCATTGGTCACTGTGGCGGTACCACTCACCACTACCCAGTGCTCGGATCGGAATTGATGAACTTGAAGAGACAATGCAGCTCCAGGGTCGACAAAAATTCTTTTCACCTGGAAATTTTTCCCACACTCTACACAGTCATAATAGCCCCAGGGCCTGTGGACCTTGCGGTGTGATTCCATCAGTTGATCGGCGTGTTCACGTACAAGTTTTGTCAGTTGCTTTACATTCTGGCTTTCATGTTTATCGGCAACCAGAATGGCGTCGGCTGTATCGATGACGATTAAATTCTGCAGTCCGATTGCGGTTACTGTGCGGTCAGTTGAATGAAAATAACAGTTTTCTGAATTGAGCGTAATTGCTTCGCCTTTTACCACGTTTCCGGAGTCATCTTTGTCAGCAGTTTCCCACAAAGCCTCCCAGGATCCGACATCTCGCCATCCTATATCAATGGGAATCACCACAATATTGGGTGCTTTTTCCATAACGGCGAAGTCAATAGACAGGTTGGGAGAGGATTCAAAGCTGATTTTGTCGGGCCGCATGAAATCGAAATCTTTTGCAGCTTTCATCATGGAGGCTTCGCAGGCCTTTGCGATCAGTGGTGCATATTGATTCAGTGTGTTCAGGTACTGCTGTGCCGAAAATACAAACATACCACTATTCCAAAGATACTGTTTGCTGTCGAAATAGCGCTGGGCGGTTTCTTTATTGGGTTTTTCCTCAAATTTGGTGACTGATAAAGCTGATGTAGAGCCTATTCCTTCCCCAAATTGGATATATCCATAGGCGGTTTCCGGTTTGTCTGGCAACACACCAAAAGTGACCAGTTTTTCCACTTTTACCAGCCGTTTTGCTTCCCTTATGGCGTCAATAAGGTTTTCCGGTTTCGCGATAATGTGGTCAGCCGTGAAAACACACAAAGTCGGGTTCTTATGTAACCGCAATGCCTGTATTGCCGCGAGTGCAATGGCTGGTGCCGTATCCCGACCACTTGGTTCCAGGATAATAGTGGAATTTTCGCAGCCGGTTGATCGTAGCTGTTCAGCAACCAGAAATCGATGTTCTTCATTGCACACGACAATCGGACTGGTTGTATCGGGTAAGTGCGAAATTCTGGATACAGCTTGTTGAAACAGACTTGCGTCCGAGGTTAATTTCAAAAATTGTTTCGGATAGTTACTTCTTGACAATGGCCATAATCGCGTACCTGAGCCTCCAGAAAGAATAACGGGCACTAGTTGGCCGTGAATCTGACTCATTTAGCACCTGTTGTTGAGCGAATGGGTGTGACTTTAGTATCCGAGAGATTTTGTTGCTGATTTCCAATACAGGCCATAATAATTCTCTGGGCAGATTGGGAATTATTATATTCGACTGAATTTAGCAAGGGTGTTATGCAAGTTCTTTTTAAGGTCTCGTAGTCACAATAATTCTCAAAACCTTTTTGAATTTTCGGATGAGATGTTGGCTCGGAGGAATCATGTCTAACTGGTAGTCTTTGCTTCAATTTTTCGCCGGGTTTCTGACCTGTGAATATGATCTGAATCTGGCTGGATGTATTTGCTTGTTCATGCAGTTTTGTTAAAGATTTTGCAAGGTCAATAATTTTCACGGGTTCGCCCATATCCAGTAAAAAGACTTCACCGCCTTTTGCGAGAGAACTGCTTAGATTCAACAATCAAGTGCAACAGAGTTAATATATTCAGCGGTAATCTCATCGATAAGTTCTTGAGGAGTTTGCCACTGATGACGTTTTCTCGGTCGAGTATTGAGTAACCAGGCCACGTCATTGAGTTTGGTTTGGCTGTGTTCGGACAAATCCGTACCCTTAGGGAAATACTGTCGCAGTAACCCGTTTGTATTTTCACTGCTTCCTCGCTGCCAAGGAGAATGAGGATCTGCAAAGTAAATATTCATGCTCAGCTTCTTTGACATCAAAGGATGTTCGGCCAGTTCTGAGCCTCTATCATAGGTCATAGATAAGCGAAGAAATGCGTCTATTTTCTTCATCTGACGAATGAATGATTCTCGAACATCCGTTGCATTTTTACTTTTCATTTTGCACAGCACGATATGCCAAAAATCTGCCCTACCCGCAGATTACGTCCCTCGAGGGTCCCCAAAGGGCGCAACGTCATGTGGCTGACTCAATCGCAACCATTCAGATACAGCTTGGCTAAGCCATTGCGCGTGCGCTTATTCGGTGTCCTTGTTGTAGTAATAATTTAACACAGTAGGATTAATTCAACAAATCTAATAAATACTTTCCATATCCACTTTTTTTTGTAGGCTCCGCTAATCTCAATAATTGATCGTCATCAATAAACCCCATTCTCCAAGCAATTTCTTCAGGGCAAGCAATCTTTAACCCTTGGCGCTCCTCTATTATACGAACGTAGTTGGAAGCATCCAGCAACGAAGTATGCGTACCTGTATCTAGCCACGCAGTGCCACGTTTGAGTATTTCTATTTTTAGCTGTTTGCTTTCAAGATACATTTGATTAATACTAGAAATTTCTAACTCTCCTCGATTGGACGGTCGAACTTCTCTTGCCATTCTGATGACTTGGTTATCATAAAAATACAGACCAGTCACGGCAAGATTAGAATTAGGCTTCTCAGGTTTCTCTTCAATGCCTATAATTTCACCATTATTATCAAAATTTACTACCCCATAGCGTTCAGGATCTTTGACATAATATACAAATATGGTGGCACCCAATTCTTGCTGTGAAACGGTTTGCAAGCGCTGAGATAACCCCCCGCCATAGTGAATATTATCACCCAGAATTAAAGTTACAGGGGAATACCCTAAAAATTCAGATCCAATCAGAAATGCCTGAGCGAGACCGGCCGGTTTTGGCTGCACGGCATATTCGATATTTAATCCCCATTGAGAACCATTAAATAAAAGCCGATAAAATTGATCGCTGTCTCGCGGTGCGGTGATAATCAGTATATCTCGGATACCAGCAAGCATCAGAACACTTAGAGGATAGTAAATCATCGGTTTATCGTAAACAGGCATGAGCTGTTTACTTACAACTTGTGTTAACGGATACAAACGCGTACCATTGCCTCCCGCGAGAATTATGCCTTTTCGTTTTTGTGTACGGTTGTTTACAACCATAATTGAATTTACATCATGCGTTGAGACTCTTTATGAGTCGAGTTTAATGGACTAATTGTATTAGGGGAATTGTCTCTTATGGAGAATACGCTACCGCCCTACTGTACAATTAAACAGTATGTGGGCACACGCAAACTTATGAACTTTCCATCGAATGAAGTTTGTCGTTTATATATGGGCTCAATTTGCAACTGGTAGTATGGCAGTTACCTCGAACTCTAACAGCCGCTTACCACCTAATATGTCCAATAATACAGCAACCCTCTCGTTATCAGGTATACTGTGTATCGTTGTTATCAAGCCTGAAAAGGGCCCTTCCGCTATTTCAACTTCGTCCCCTTCTTTGAAAAACGAACTAGCATTTGAGCAATACTCTTCTTCCGTGGCAATCTCAGTTGACAGAAGTTGAGGGATAAAACCGTCTGGCAGTGCAACTGGGCAATCGCCAAACCCGACCAGTTTAACTACACCTCTAGTCGATCGAATCGGTAAAATGCTCTGTTTACCCAAATTCAGTCGAACAAACATGTACCGAGGAAACAAAGGAGTAATCATCTTCACTGCTTTTTTTCTTCTGCGTTGAATTTGTTCGATTGTTGGTAAATAAGCGTCAAAACCCTGATTTTGAAGATTGTCAAAGGCAAGCTCTTCAGATCGAGGCTTAGTATAAACTACATACCATCTATCCGACATTACTTAAAACGAACTTTGTTCATTGCAGCAACCAAATCTCCTTTTACCAGTGCAGCATTAACTTCGTCGACGCCCTTTGTATAGCCGTCTATCGGGTTCTTGCCTGAGTCAATGCTTACTCTGGCATATTCTGGCTTGTCTTTAGTTTCATAACCATGAACAAATTCTCGTAATACAGTTCTTAATAAGGTCTCGTCACATTTTCCCACTGCCAATCGCAATTGTTCAATGCACTTTGACTCTAGCTCTGACGATTCAGTATATGCTTCAAGAGACTTGCGAATTTTTTTGTGCTTGGTTGATCTGGATCGATCCAATCCAATCAAAAGCTCTTCATATAGCTTTTCGCCATTTCTAATACCACTGAATGTAATTTCGATTTCATTTCCTTGATCGATTTTCACCAGACGCTTAAGTGAAGACTCGCGTGATTCCATCCCATGCAAACGAATCAAGGCCTTAGCTAAATCCAAAATCTTTACCGGCGGCCCCATATCCAGTAAAAACACTTCCCCGCCTTGCGCCATGGAGCCGGCCTGGATAACCAAGGAAACAGCCTCTGATATGGTCATAAAATAACGGGTCATTTCCGGATGCGTGACGGTAACTGGACCGCCCGATTTTATTTGTTTTTGAAACTTGGGTACAACGGATCCGGACGATCCGAGTACGTTACCGAAACGAACCATGCAAAATGTGGTTTTTTGTATTGGTTCTGACGCCATCGCCTGCAGTACCATCTCGGCTACCCTTTTGCATGCGCCCATCACATTCGCCGGCCTCACGGCTTTGTCGGTTGAAATCAAGGCAAAGGTTTCAGTGCCGTATTTCTGCGCTGTCAGCGCCAGTTTTTGGGTACCGAATATATTTGTTTTCACGCCTTCGAACGGATTGTTTTCAACCAAGGGCACATGTTTATAAGCCGCTGCATGGTAAACAGTGTGCGGCTTGCAGATGCGGAAAACTTGATCAAGCCTCTGCTGGTCAGTGACGGAAGCCAAGAGTGTTTCGATTTTTATAGCTTTGCCGGAAACGGATTGAAGTTGTTCATGGATTTCCTGATCTATTGTGTAAAGAGAAGGTTCGGAGTTATCCAACATAAGCAGAGACTCCGGCTCCAGCTGCAGGATTTGTCGGCATAGCTCTGAGCCGATCGAGCCCCCTGCTCCGGTGACCAATACCCTTTTCCCGGTTATGTTTTTCGTCAATAATTTGTTGTCCGGTTCCACCGGATCTCTTCCTAGCAGATCTTCCAGTTTGATTTCCCGTAAATCGTCGGGAGATGATTTTCCGGATACTATTTCCCTGATCGGTGGGATGGTTTTGATCGGAACACCATAGCTTTCCACAGAGTTCAGCAGTTTTGAGTATTCGTCACCCGTAATCGATGGCAGTGCCATGACGATTTCTTCAACGGCGTGTTTTTTTAGTAAGCTCTGTATTTCACTTTTCTGAGGATTTAACACAGGTAGGCCGGAGACTGTTGAGCCGATCAGCAATTCACTATCATCCAGAAAAAATTCCGGATGATATTCATCGCTAAATCTCATCAGATTGACTAGCTGCCTCCCAGCGGCACCCGCTCCATAAACCGCGATAGGTTTACCGTTTTTCTCCACACCGTCATTATGGATTTTCGCCCATATAGCACGTAAGCCGACGGTCGACAGGGTCAGCAATACGCCATATATCAGAAAAACTGAGCGGGGTGCAGAGGTGACAGGGAATAGGTATAGCATTGTGAGCAGGACAATTGAGGATGCTATGGCTCCTTTGATAATTTGCTCAAACTGCCTGCTGGACGAAGATCTGACCACCCATCGGTAGATACCGAGCCCCGCAAAGATAAAAACGGTCAGCGGGGGTAATAAGATCATTAAATGCGCAATACTATCGAGGTAGCTATAAGGTTGGCCCAGTCTCAATGAAAATGCTACCCAGATGCAAATGGCGACCAAGGCCCCGTCGATTGCAAATGACAGAATCTGCTTTTTGGTTCTGCCAGTGTTTGACAGATTGTCAATTAAGAATCGGCTGGTGAATTTAAAGGGTAACGACGGAAGTCCTTTCATTTTTACTTTTGCCTTTTTAAGACTCTTTAGATCTTGGTGGTTGGGTTGCCTTTTACAATAATGTGAGATTTCGAGCAAAAGTTTACTGTATTTTTTGTAGGAAAATTCTCACAACAGCCGGAAATCAGGCTCAGTTCGCATTATTATGCCTATATTTTGACGTTTCCAAGCGGCAACATCAACCTCTCTTGTGCGTTTTTACACTATGCTATTGGCTGAAAATTATATTTCTGCCAATTTACAATTCGTTATAACTTATTGTTTTTTGAATCACAGCAACTAAAAAATGTAACATTTTGTTGCTTAATTCGCTAATTAAAATTTTGCTGTTGCGAAAAATTTTGCGAGAAAATAATGATTTTGATTGTGGATTGGTTGATCCATCGACTCGTCGAGGAGCGAGGCTTCCTCACGCAGGGGTTTTAGATTGGGATTGGATGAGGATTATGGTTCGTGGTTATCTTGGTGGTGCGATTCCTCGTCGACGATTTGAGCTACGGCTTCGGCTGCGCCTATGGATGAGCGTGACTGTACAGGTACGAAATGGGTTTGATCGTCCATGGGTACAGCGTCGCGCCGACTGATCATGATTAGCGCAACCATGCCTATCACTATATGAATCGCAGCCAGATAGACAAAAAAGCTTTGTGTGTGGGTGTACTCGAAGGCCAGTCCGACTGTAAGTGGCCCGATGGTGGCCCCTGCCCCGTTCAACATGATCAGTGCGCTGCTGGCACCGATCATTTGTTCCGGTTTGAGTCGGTCATTGGTGTGTGCCACCGAAAGTGAATAGAGCGGCAGGCTCATACCGCCGTAGAGTCCGAAGAGTATAAACACCAGCTCCAAGGGCGTATTGATCAGGAGCATGGCTATGGCAACCAACGCGGCGAGAAAGGTGACTATGGTCAATACGATTCGGCGGTCGTAGCGGTCGGAAAGCCGGCCGATAGGCCACTGAAAAATCACTCCGCCGACGATATATGCACTGAGAAACAGCGCGGTGTTGGAAACCGACAGACCGGTACGGGCCGCATAGACTGCACCCATTCCAAAAACGGCACTGGTCACCACACCTGTACCGAAAATACCGAACATGCCGAGCGGGCTGATTCTGAACAGTTCCGTGTAGGAGATTTTTTCACTTTCATGAATCGATGGTGCTTCGGAGTTGGTTACCAAGAGCGGAATGAGTGAAATGGAAATCAACACGGACACTAATATAAACAGTTCAAAACTGGCCGGATCGCTGAGTTTCATGGTCCATTGGCCAAAGGCCATGGCCAGATAAGTCACTACCATATAAATGGAGAACAGACTTCCCCGGGTTTCGTTGGTCGCTTTTGCGTTGAGCCAGCTTTCCACCACAATATAAAGGCCGGCATAGCAAAAGCCCGTGATGATTCTGGCCGTCAGCCAGACGGTCGGATTGACATAGATTGCCTGAACGAGAATGCTTGTCGAGGCTAATGACGCCAGCGCGGCGAATACGCGGATATGCCCGACATTTCGAATAATCGGGGGTGTGTAGTTCGAGCCGGCTAAAAATCCGATGTAATAACCGGTCATGACCAGGCCTGTCGTAAAGGTGGTGAATGACTCTAAGTTAGCCCGCCAGCCCAACAGCGTGCCCTGCAGGCCGTTGCCGATCATCAGGAGCCCGATGCCGAAAAATAACGGCCAGACGCTGCGTATGGTGTTGGTCATGGGCTGTTTCGGATCCGTATCGTCGGGACGAGCTTTTCTCGCGAATTAAGGGGTGGTGCATCATACACTTTTTCGCTTGCAGGGCAAGCTCCCACGATATGAGATACTGGATTCTATGTTGTATATTTTATTGTAGGAGCGAGGCGTCCTCGCGATGAGGTGTTTGTGTATGTTCGAATCGCCTGCAGGGCAGGCTCCTACGTGGGTGAGCTTGGATTATAAGGCGATGAGGTTTGGAATTATTCCAAGGGATTGATGGGAATGAATTTGTGATCTCTAATCGAACGTCGAATCCATCAATTCGTCCTGAATTTTATCCAGATCGACCTCGGTCTCGTCTTTGACGAGTACATTCTCGTTAATTTCATCAAATGCTTCGTGTGGATTTTGGATTTTATCCGAGGCGGAATTGTCGGCGGTTTCATCCTGAAGCGGTTCGAAATGATTCTCATCTTCCATGGTTTGGTCTAATTGCTCTAACACGGTGTCGCCTTCTTCCTCTTCAGAATCTTCAGGGGCTATAGGATTATCCGGAGTGGATTCATCCCCATTCTGAATGGGGTTAATAAACGATTTTTCAACAGACTCCTGCTGATAGACAAAGCTGGCTGAGAATCCCTCTTCCGCTTCTTCGGTTTCTGAAGTTGAGGAATATTGATTTTCGATATCATCTGTTTGTTTGGGATATCGGGAATTGTTGGATTGGGTCTTCATTCGGTCGCTCAGTCAGCCTGTCTATTATTGCCGTCTTTGTTTTATCCGGTTTTGTATGGGCAAAATCATATACTTGTTTATGGCTTTGGAATATTAACGGGCTCACAGGTTTGTTTGTGATCGCCTGCAGGACAGGCTCCTACGGAGGGTGGTTCTGTTCTTGATTTTGTGATGTGGGTCACAGAATTTCGAATTTTGTGAAATTAGTATGCTTATGCCTGCTGAGGGAAATATGCAGGTTTACAAACACTTAGGGATGAGTGTCCTCAGTAGGCTTTTCTTTTTTTCCGGTTTGTATTTTTCTTGGGTTTTTGTGGTTCGCTTGCAGGGCAAGCTCCTACGGGCGGAGTGGGTTACGGTTTTGTAAACGGCAGACATTCGGAACCTTTTCGAATCTATTTGGTAACGGCCACGACGTATAAACGGCGTCGGGTGTTTGAATCACTTCAAAACGCCCGGCTGTTGATTAATACAATGAGGGAAGTTGATAACTCTGCGCACACATTGTGTTTTGTGGTGATGCCGGATCATCTGCATTGGTTGATACGATTACAGGATGTGGATTCGCTTTCCCGGGTTGTACAAAAACTCAAGTCTTTGACAAGTAAACGTTTGCATCAGATTGGCGTTGACGGGCAAGTCTGGCAGCGTGGTTTTCACGATCGCGCGATCAGTGATGAGTCAAGTTTACTGCCGGTTGCGCGGTATATTATTGCTAATCCTGTAAGAGCCTGTTTAATATCTCTATACCTACTGCGAATTTGCCGAATTTGGCCGGATTTTCTCCTGACTATCGTTGCGTAGAATCACTATGCGCCTCAAATCAGAAGAAAATCTGACTCAAATCGGCACATTCTCGCGACGGCATAGAGATATTAAACAAGCTCTAAGAGCGGGGTTGATGGAATCGGTGAGCGGCTAAAGTCATTGGGATGCGATTTGGGTCTATTGAGTCTAAGTTTGGGAGGAGCCTGCCGAGGTCACTCGTCCCTAAGTGTTTTTAAACCTGCATGTTTTCCTCAGCAGGCGGGATAATAGTAGTGATCTGTGGGAATTAGTTCTGAGATCTGATTCACAAAATGATAAATGTATGCGGTAACATAGGGTTGTATTATCAAACAATTGTAGGAGCTTGCCTTGCAAGCGAATTGTTGAAGGGTCGGTTTGATCGCGAGGGAGCCTCGCTCCTACGGTGGTGGCGGCGGTGATGGTTTGGTTGCGGATGGGTTTATTGGCAGACCGTAGGAGCCTGCCCTGCAGGCGATGGGGCATTGTGTTTGGGGCTAATCGCGAGGAGCCTCGCTCCTACGGGCGTTTGGGGTAGGCGGGCAGGATGCGTTTTAGATCGAATATTAATGCCAGATTGTCCCCTTTATTTTCCACCAGTTGCAGGCCGTGGCGCGTTTTGGTCAGCATTTGCGGCGCATCCAGAGTGGTGTTTTTGCTGATACTCAACAGGCCGGCGCTGTTGACGAACTCGACACCTTCTATTGCATTGGAAACGGCATTGATGATTTGCATCAATTTGCGGGTTAGGAGATAGGATTGTTTATCGCTTGTATGAGTCAATATCATCCCTATAATTCCATGGCCCAGGTAGCCGATTGATTCTTTTTGCTTGTACACTCGGCTTAATATATCAAGTATGGACTCGAGATACGCCGGATTCTCTGTGATATTGACACGGCCGTGCATGACGCTTTTCGTACCGACTGAAATCAATAGCAGGCTAAATTGGTTTTCGGCCTGATGAGCTTGGTTTATGCAATCCTGTAAGCGGTGCAGGAAACGGGATGCGCTGATGGTTCCGGAGCTGTATTCAACTTTGTTGATCTCGGGGGACTGGGCGGGTGCCGGTTCATTCAGATTGAATCGCAGAATTGTGCCTGCCTTGCGATTATCTTCGATAAGATCCTGGCTGGTGTATCTGACCTTTACGAGTTGACGGTCCGAATCAAAAAATTTTGCCTCTACTTCCTGCCCGGCATTGGGTTCGGGGGAGATCTGGGTCAGCACTTCATTGATATGATGTCCGATAAATTCATCGCCCTCGGAATAGCCGAGCAGTTGCAGCGCGCGCGAGTTGCTGAAGCGCAGTATACCTTCATCGTCATAAGACAATACCGCGCCGTTGAGAGAATCTATAACCACATCCATCTTCAGATAGTTGATCTGCAGTTCTTTACGCTGCCGAACCATACGGCTGATTGCATCGATTCTGGCTAGCAGCAATTCGCTGGACTCGTTTTTGAACATGCATTCGACCGCACCTGCCCGCAAGCTGCGTTTTATAATGTGGTCTGAATAGGTACCGGTGAGAATGGTGCAGGTGACATCCCCTGCCCGGCTGTCACTGATTATTTCACGGCACAGTTCATCCCCGGTGGCATCCTGCAGATAGTAATCGAGTACGGCGATATCGAAGGTCTGTTCCCGGCTTGCCTGAATCGCTTGCGAGTAACTGCCGACCACCGTGACCTCGTAACCCTGTAGCTTGAGTAAATCCCGCAGGGCATAGCGAATACTGGGAGAATCATCGACCACCAGGATGCTGATATCCTGGTTTGAAAATTTGGTCTGAAAGGCGTCGGTGTCGGCATCGAACTCGTGATCCAGCTGTTTTGTCAGAAGATCGGTGACGGTTCGGTATTCTTTCCATCGGATCAAGACCGTGTGGTTTCTTCCCGCCACCCAGGCCCTGGCATCGGCTCGCATATCCTGAGACAGAACTATAACAGGCAGATCATGAAAATCCGGCGATTCGAGCAACTGCAGGAACGCTTCTGATTCCCGGTCTCTGACACCGGGCCAACCGATCAATACGCAACGATACTCACTGTCAAACACCTCAAACTGTCTTTTCAGGGCGTTCAGCGCTTTGCCAAAAGTGGTGAATCCATCGGTGTCATAACCGTTTGAGTCGGTATAGTTTTTCAGCACATACCGCATTGTGGCCGAGGGTTCGACCAGCATGATTCTGGAATTCATCTTCGCTGCTGTTCCTATTGGCTTTTGTTTTTGCTATGCCACTTCAAGCAAAGCCGATGCCTTATTGCTTTTCGGCGGTAGAAGTCTTATGAGTCCGGCAATTCTACAGCAAGCTCCGTCGTTTCGCCGACTTTCCATTTATCCAGCCTGTAAAATTTATCCGAATCAGAAATTTACAGGTTGCCAAACGGTGACTGCGGGCTATACCAGGCCGTGAAAGGGTTGAACCTCGACACTGTCTCCGGGTTCGACTTTGTCGCTCCCCGGTTTTATGACAATGATGCAGTTAGCGCTGCACATGGAGCTGAGCCGGCCGGCACCCTGCTTGCCCGTCGATTTGACAACCGTTACGCCGTTTTCATCGCGATAGAGAATGCCCCGTTGGTATTCGGTTCGACCGGATGACTTGCGAAGTTCGGACGTACAACGCACCCGGTAGCGTAGCGGCTGAGTATTCTCGCAACCCATCAATCGTTTCAATGCGGGCTGAACGAATTCGTAGAAAGTGACCATGACGGCAACCGGGTTGCCGGGAAGTCCAAAGAAAATGGCGTCGCCGATTTTACCGCAGGCCAGTGGCCGTCCCGGGCGCATCGCCAGCTTCCAAAACGCAATATCACCGATTTCATGCAGCACCTCAGAAACAAAATCGGCATCTCCGACCGATACGCCGCCGGATGTTAGTACAACGTCCGCTATTTCGGAGGCGCGTTCGAATGTTTCCCGAATCAATTCCGGTCTGTCCGGCACAACGCCCAGATCCAGCAATTCCACATCCAGGCGCTTGAGCATCCCATACAAAGAGTATCGGTTGCTGTCAAAGATTTCACCTTTGCCCAGCTCCTGGTTTTCACTTTCATTCAGCGCCCGTAATTCATCGCCGGTAGAAAAAAATGCCACTCGCAAACGCCGGACCACCGGCCCTTTTGCGACACCCAGCGAAGCCATCATGCCGATATGTGCCGGCGTAATGAGTTCTCCGCGGTTAAGTATGATTTCCCCTCGTTTGACATCCTCTCCCGCATGACGCACGTTTTTCCCCACATGCGTTTCACCGTCGATAGTGAGGCGGTCTTCTTCTACCTGAACGTGCTCCTGTATCACCACCGTGTCTGTCCCTTCAGGCATGGCGGCACCCGTCATAATACGCACTGCCTGACCGGGATTAACCGCTGAGTCGAAAGGCCGGCCGGCCCAGGCCACACCGATGATTTTGAGTTCTCTCTCGCCCGATTGGGGAATATCGCTCCCGTTTACCGCGTACCCGTCCATCGCGGAATTGGTGTGGGAGGGAACATCTATCGGCGACGGGATATCGCTGGCCAACACACGGCCCAGGCACTCGCGAATCGGTAACATTTCGTAGTCATTAACAGGCGAGAGCAATTCTTCAATTCTCTCCAAAGCCTGGTCGACGGGCAACAGAGTCGGTTCTTGCTCATCCGCGCAGGAAGCCTGTTTTTCTATGGCCATTTTTTTCGTTCCTCTGTGGGTTTACAAAGAGCCACAATTTAGGGCCCGGTGGTTATAAAAACCATGATACTAGGGCTTGTCATCAATTACACAATATATCCTGCTGAAGCCCATTTACCGTTCAGCAAGGCATGGTGAGCGCGGTGTAGTGACGCTACATAAGCGAGCCATAACGCCGCTGGACGGGAAATGGGCTTCAGCCCTAGGGGTTATGACTGAAAATCCGCCAGTCCACGTTGCTCGTCGCTCATTTGGACTGACCAAACCACACTCCTTGCGCCTTGCCTGGCAAATTTTCAGTCATAACAGGATGTATTGTGTAATTGATGACAAGCCCTAGTCAAAGCGGTTTGTTGTCTTGTTATTGTTCCGAACCGCCCCGTCCATGACCGGGAAATTTAAATCGTAGGAGCCTGCCCTGCAGGCGAATGTGTTGTTTTATCGCGAGGGAGCCTCGCTCCTACGGGCTGGGTGGGCGAATGTGTTGTTTTATCGCGAGAGGGCCTCGCTCCTACGGGCGGGTGTGTTTGAGCTGGGTTAATTCGGGCGCATCCAGCTGGGCGAAATAATCCGCCAAATAATCGTCGATATCTTCTTGCTGGGATTGCTCCATCTGCATTTGTTTTTCAACGGACTTTTGCGCATCGGCGGTAAATTTCTGCCGCACATGCTCTTCCACCGGGGTCTTGTTAAAATGGCGCTGATGTTCTTTTGATTTTCGGAAGGCAAAGGCGAAAAATGCTTCATCGTTGTCGAGCATTTCGTCCAGCATTTGTGCCGAGGGCGTTAAGTCGGGATTAAGGAATTTTTCTCTTTGATTGTATAGGGACTTCTTGTACAAATCCGCGCCGTGTATATCATCAAGCAGTTCCGCAAAGGGTTGCATGGCATCGACCAGTTCCAGGCCCAAGTCTTGTAGTTTTATGTATCCGCGTTGGCAGTTTAATAATGAAAGCCCGGGTTCGCGGCCCCGGTGGGCAACAACATTTAGATTGAAATCGATATTGTCGCGCTCGGTGTCGCTGATAAAGGGGCTGGTGTGGCACAAACAGAACAGCATCATGGTTTCGACAAACCGGACCTGTTCTTCGTTTATACCAAGTGGATCGTACGCATTGACATCCAGGGAACGTAACTCGACGTAACGCACTCCTCTGCGCAGCAGAGCCAGTATAGGCATTTCATCTCCGACCGGAATCTGTTTCGGGCGCACGCTGCTGTAGTATTCATTTTCAATCTGTAAGAGATTGCCGTTCAGTTGTTGATGGATCCCGTCCTTTTTAACTCCTAACCGGGAGAATTTTTCGTGGGGAGTTGTCAAGGCCTGATAGAGGCAACGGCTGTAACTTTGTACATTGCAATAATCGACCTTTATACCCGCATCACCTTCTTTTTTATTCTGATAGCCTATATCGCCCATTCTCAGGGAGGTACCGTAGCGTTCGTAGTAAGTTGTCGCATCGAATATTTCCATATTCGGCGGCGGGGGTCGATCACCCAGAAATGTTTTGCAGACTGCGGGCGAGGCTCCAAAAAGATAGGGGATCAACCAACCGTGGCGCAGTAAATTGCGCACTAGGTGAAAATACTGGTCGCTGACAAAGGAGACTTTATCCTGGTTGTTGTGGTGAATTTCCTGGTACAGGCGCCAGAAAGATTCGGAAAAGGAGAAGTTAAAATGAACGCCCGCGATCACTTGCATGGTTTTACCGTAACGCAAGCCTAAACCGTCGCGGTAGATTTTTTTCATCTGCCCGGCGTTGGAGTTGCCGTATCGTGCAACCGAAATACTGCCTTCGCCCGATAAAACACAGGGCATGCTGGTCGCCCAAAGAAATTCGTCGTGTTCGAGTTCCGAATATATGACTTTTTGGGTGTCGAACAGGAAATTCAGTGTTTCGCGAATATCCTGAAACGGAGGTGTTACAATTTCCAGCAAGGCTTCGGAATAATCTGTAGTGATGGTCGGATGAGTCAGCGGTGATCCCAGTGCTGCCGGGTGCGGCCTTTGCGAGATAGCGCCGTCTTTCGATACACGCAGGCATTCTTTTTCAATCCCGATCAGTCGCTCGGCAAGCGTATCAGCTCTTCCGCTTTCACCGATTTCTTTCAAAATATTTATCGCTTGAGAATACAAGGCTTTTCCTTACTTGGATTAACAGTCAATGTGAGCGGTTAATCGAAAATTCATCAGCCGGCATTATCTATCAGATAGAAACAAAACGCGATCATCCGGCGGGAAAGATTCCCTCAGTTTGCCCCGGAACTTGCCGTAATGGCTGAGCGACTGCGTCTTAGACTTTCAAAAGTGTAAATCAACAGTCCCGCCCATATTAATGCAAAGCCGGCAAGTTGCCCGGTGGTAAAGGGCTCGTGGTATATAAATCGACCCACTAAAAACTGAATCGTCGGATTAATGTAGAACAAAAATCCAGCCGCCGATAACGCCAATAATCGAGTGGAAGCGACATACAGCATTAACGGGACGGCGGTTACGGCTCCTCCCGTGAAAAGCAATAGGCTGATCAAGAATCCGCCATGAATAAAACCCCCTCCCTGCCCGCTCACCGCAAACCAAACCAGATAGGCAAGAGCGAAAGGTGTCAATATCAGTGTTTCGATCAGTAGGCCGGTCAGGCTGTCGGCACTGGCAAACTTGCGTAAGGCACCGTAAATGGCGAAGGATCCACCGATGATTAACCCTATCCAGGGAGTGACACCGAGAGACACAATCTGGATGAGGACACCCGCGCAGGCCAGGAAGATCGCGGTCCAATGCAAAAGGCCAAGCTGTTCACGAAACACGATCCAACCCAGAACAATGCTCATCAGCGGAGATAAAAAATAGCCCATGCTGGCTTGTATCACATAGTCGTGATGTACGGCCCAGATGAACACTCCCCAGTTTATGGCCACCATGACCGCAGATGCCGTGAGTATCAGCCATTGTTTGGCCGGCCGCCATACCAGGCTTTCAATACTCAACCGTCTTTGAACAGCGAGTACCACGAACGTGAACACCGCGCACCAGATTGTTCGGTGAGCGAGCACTTCCAGGGTATTGACGCCGTCTAACCATTTCCAGTAAACAGGAAAGGCTCCCCACATAACCATGGCCGCGATACCATAATAATACCCGCGCATCGGTGATTGGTTTTCAATACGCATAGGGTTGATGGAATTCCTGCAGGAAGCCTGTGGGTGAGTAAGCGATAGAGCCTCTATTGTAGTAAACTTCGCGTATGAAGGTTGAGCTAAATACAACAATTATGGGAAGCGGGCCGGCGCTCGTCATTTTGCACGGTTTGTTCGGGAGCTGGGAAAACTGGAGAGTGCAGGCCAAACAGTTATCCGAGTATTTTACGGTCTATGCCATGGATATTCGCAACCACGGCCGTTCTCCCCACGCTGATGAGATTGACTATCCTTTGATGGCCGGCGATGTGTTGCACACATTGCAAATCCATCAGGTCCGGCAGGCATCCTTGATGGGGCACTCGATGGGCGGCAAAGTTGCCATGAGGGTTGCATTGGATTCGCCGGAAGTTGTTCAAAAACTGATTGTGGTTGATATCGCGCCCCGTGAATATGCACCCGGGCATAATGAGATTTTCGACGCTCTTTTTACCTTGAAGATCGACGTTCTACGAAGCCGCTCTGAGGCCGATGAGTTTATCAAGCCCTGGGTTGATGATGCATCAATCAGGGCATTTTTATTGAAAAATCTCACTCGGACACCAAACGGATTCGAATGGAAAATGAATTTGACCGCGCTTAAAAAAAACTATTCCCGGTTGATTGGCGGAATCGACAGCGATAAGCCTTTTCAAGGCCCCGTTTTGTTTATCAAGGGGGCAGAGTCCGATTACATCCAAAGGGTTGATCAGGAAAAGATCCTTCGCCTGTTTCCTAATGCCACCGCAAAGATCATTGACAGTGCCGGACATTGGCCGCATGCGGAAAAAAGCCATATATTCAATAAAATCGCCAGTGATTTTTTGCTCAGTGATAGTACTGCAGCGGTGCGAAGTAAGGTGTAACTGCCGGGATGTCAACACAGAATTTCACAGATCAGCTCTATGCTGATCCGCTTGGCAGAGTGGAGGGTTTTTCTTTCGATGAGAACGTGGTTCGGGTATTTCCGGATATGCTTCGGCGGTCCATACCGGGTTATAACACCATTATCGCTCAGAGTGGATTGCTGGCCGAATATTATGCGGCAGCTGACAGCCGGCTCTATGATCTGGGCTGTTCGCTCGGTGTGACAGCGTTCGCGATGCGGGAAAGGCTGGGCATCGGAAATGGTCCGAAGAATGTCCGGATTCTAGCGGTGGACAATAGTCCGGCGATGGTCGGAGAATGTCGCAGCATCTTACGAAATCATCCTTCCGAAATCCCGATCGACGTCATTTGCAAGAATATTACGGATGTGGTCATTACAGACGCGTCCGTCGTTGCATTGAATTTTACCTTGCAGTTTGTGGCGGTTGAACAAAGGCTGGCCCTGATCCGGAATATCTACCGGGGTCTTATGCCCGGTGGCGTTCTGATCCTGTCGGAGAAAATTCGGTTTTCCGATCATTCGCAGCAAAATCTGCATTCCCGAATGCATGAAGCCTTCAAATTGGCTAATGGCTACAGTGAGTTGGAGATCAGTCAAAAACGCATGGCACTGGAAAATATCTTGATCAGCGATACATTGCCCGAGCATTTGAATCGCCTGAAAAAAGCCGGATTCAGCAGCAGCGAAGTTTGGTTTCAATGTTATAATTTTGCATCAATTATTGCCCTTAAATGATTGATTTAAATAAATTATCACATAGCCTTTCACACAGGGATGCCGATCATTTCCGGGACTCCCTGATCCAAAGGATTAAACATCGGATGGACAATATCAGGCATGGCGATCTGCCCCGTTGGCAAAAGGCTCTGGAACGTCTTCCGCATGTCAAGCCCAGTTCGATCGATCTGGATAAGGCTGTCATCACCCTGGGCTGCGGATCGGATTTGAAGGAGTTCGAGCGAGCGGCTTTGAGACAGGCCTTGCTGGAATTAATACCCTGGCGTAAAGGGCCGTTCCGTTTGTTTGATATCGATATTGATGCAGAGTGGCGATCAAACCGGAAGTGGGACCGGTTGGCGGAAAAAATATCGCCTCTTGTCAATCGGAAGGTATTGGATATAGGGTGCGGAAACGGCTATTACATGTGGCGGATGAGAGCGGCCGGGGCAAAACTGGTTCTGGGAGTTGATCCGAATCTTTTGTTTAATTGCCAGTTCAAAGCGGTTCAGCATTACGCGCAGGAGTCAGACATACACCTGTTGCCCTTAGGTGTAGACGATTTACCGCCACAAACCGCTTATTTTGACACGGTGTTTTCCATGGGCGTCTTATACCATCGGGCTTCCCCGATCGGATTTATAAAACAGTTGTTCGGGCACATCAGGCCTGGCGGAGAGCTTGTCCTTGAGACGCTGGTGATAGATGGAGATGAGCAATCTGTTCTTGTGCCGGAATCGCGTTATGCTCGTATGCGCAATGTCTGGTTTGTGCCGAGTTCCCGGGCGCTGGCGCTGTGGTTGAAACGTTGCGGTTTTCGGGATATACAAATCGCTGATGAATCAATCACTTCCATTGAAGAGCAAAGATGCACTCCCTGGATGCGATATGAGTCTCTGCGGGAAAGTTTGAACCCGGATAACCCCTCGCTTACCATTGAAAATTTACCTATACCAAAACGTGCAGTTCTTATCGCAACCAGAAAATAGCCTGAGTATAATGAGGTTATTCGAATAGGATCTGAAACACAGCTATACCCTTATGGCCAATACATTGGACTGCAAGAAATTTCGCACCGGCGGTGTGTGGGGGGCTCAGAATGGCGAAGCGCCGACAGATGGTATCAGCCGTGAAATCAACGGCCAAAGATATGTGTATTACGATGGCTGCTGGATTCACTATTACGAGCCTCCCCCCAACACACTGGAAAATAAAAAATCCCTGATCGATCACCTGACCCGGCGTACTTTTCACCACACCGAACCGGGTATCAATACCCCTGGAGAGCGCCTGAACTGTGCCCGCAGTGCCTACGATCAGCAGACCGACCCGGACAAGAAACGGGTCAATGCCGCAATGTTGGCCGGCGCCTTGTTCAACCACGCAACGGATATATTTACAGCTATCGTCGAGTTGGAATCCAAGGGCGTCGAAGTCAGCCGCAATAATGAGTTAATGAAAGAGTGTGGCGCTTGTTTCAAAGAAGCATTGGAGCTTGGAAAACAGGTTAAACACTATAGTGGCGAAGAGGGAATTGACGAAGTGTGGGGAGAGCCCTTCCGTGCATTTTCGATCTCGGTGGAACAGTTTTATTCTTCTCGGTACATTAAAATCGCTCAAACCTGGCACAATATCGACCGCGTTGCCGAGATTATGAATTCGACTTTCAGTGACTTTGAAGCTTTTGCCGGCGTCGAAGATCTGATTGTTGATTTTGCCATTGCCGCAAAACGGGAAAGCGAAACCATGAAAGCCGACGAAAATATCTTCCGGGTGTGGCCTGATTTTATCGCGGCCGGCGAGCATCTTGAGCAATTTCAACCGCTAATACTCAATGACGCAGATAATAGCTTGCGGTACACATTGCGTAGAGGACAGGACATAGTGAAACAGGGGAAGAATCTGATTAACTGGATTGCCAGTGCCCGCGTCCCCATGCCTAAAAGTACGGAAGTCTATGAAGTCAGCTGTACTGAATTCAAGCAAAAACTCCTGTACTGCTATAATCACTACCCAGGTTCATAAGAGCCTGTTCAAGATCTCTGTGTCATTATTCCGGACGCATCACGCGTCCGACTAAGGATATTTCAACGTGCTACCCATGCCAAGCCCGCAAACTTCCGCGTCCAATTTCATTGTTATTTCTGCCGCCATTGTCATTGTAATCGCAGGGCTCAAAGCCGCCGATGAATTTGTAGTGCCGTTTATTCTTTCCATTTTTATCGCGGTGATCAGCGCACCGCCACTGTTTTGGTTGACCCGGCGTGGTCTGCCGACCTGGCTTTCGATCAGTCTGGTCATCAGTGTCATGGTGATAGTTACGACGGGAGTTGCTGTATTGGTCAGTACCTCGTTTAACGGATTTACCGATGCATTACCCACCTATCGCGAAGGATTGAAAACTGAATTTTCCGGATTGCTCAACTGGTTGGCAGAGCGTGGAGTGGATTTGAGCGCCTCCTGGCTTGCACAGTATTTTGATCCGGGTATGGCAATGCAACTGGTTGCCAACACGCTGTCCGGATTCGGCAATGTGCTGACGAACAGTTTTTTGATTTTGCTCACAGTGATTTTTATCCTGACCGAGGCGGCTTCCTTTCCATCCAAATTAAGCGATATGTCCGACGACCCGGAAATGACGATGCTGCGCTTTAAACACTTTTCTGATACCGTCAAACGCTATATGGCGATTAAGACCGTGATGAGCCTGTGCACGGGAATCAGCATTACCGTTTGGCTTAAGATCCTGGGTGTTGACTTCGCCATACTATGGGGCCTTGTTGCCTTTTTTCTGAACTATGTCCCGAATATAGGTTCCATCATTGCAGCTGTACCCGCCGTCATGCTTGCATTTGTACAACTGGGCGCCACATTTGCAGCATTAACCGCCCTGGGATATGTATTCATGAATACATTGATCGGCAATATTCTGGAGCCGCGCTTTATGGGACGCGGACTTGGATTGTCGACACTGGTGGTATTTGTCTCATTGGTGTTCTGGGGATGGGTTTTGGGTCCGGTCGGCATGTTGCTGTCGGTACCTTTGACCATGACTCTGAAAATTGCCCTGGAAAGCCGGGAGGACACGCAATGGCTGGCGATTATGTTGGGTTCCGAACATGATCATCTTCCCACCGAAAACAATCCGATCAATAGAGCGTGAAACGGGTACTCAGTCAGGACGGATCTTACACTTTATTCCACCCTGGCTATGCGCAAACCTATCACTCAATCCATGGAGCATTTGCAGAATCAACGTCCGTTTATCTGCAAAACAGCGGCGTAGCAGATCGATTGCGCCAGGGTCTGGAAACACGTGTACTGGAAATCGGATTTGGTCTGGGCTTGAACTTTATGGTCAGTGCACACCGGGCAATCGACTGTAATGCAAGCCTTATCTATACTGCCTATGAGAATAATCCGATTTCAAGCGAGAGATTCGATGCCTTGGATTATGGTTCTCTTGTCGGCGAAGAGAAATTGCAACGCGAAGTCTCTGCCTTACTGAAACTGAGACAGACCCAATCCCCTGCCCCGGCGTTCCTCAGCATTAACAATCGGGTGACATTTTACCTTAATCTGGCCGACGCCAGTCAGTGCACGTGGGCGAAGGCCGATCAGAATGCAATCTACCTGGATGCTTTCAGTCCGGATTCCAACCCGGAACTTTGGACAACGGATTTTCTGAGCCGGCTCCATGGGGCTTTGGTCTCACGCGGGCGCCTGACGAGTTATTGCGTCAAGGGAGACATTCAGCGGCGCCTCAGACGGATAGGCTTTGAGGTGAATAAGATGCCTGGGCCGGGTGGAAAAAGAGAAGTACTTGTGGCAATCAAACTGTAGGAGCGAGGCCTCCTCGCGATAAGGTGTCTATGTACGCATGGTTTCGTTTGCAGGCAAGCTCCTAATTGGAAGTAGGTTTTGCAAAATACCCCTGAGAGCGTAGTATCGTCAAATGCCGGTTCAGGTTATTACGCGCTTTTTCCTCAAATCGCCGATGAAAATGGTCCGAGAAGTAAAACTGGGCACGCTGCAGTAAAGATTCTTGAAACCGCATCTGTTTTTGGTAGAACTCTTGGTCGCTGAGATGGGACTGCTCTTTTCGTACATTTTCGCCATCCTGCCGAAACTTTTCCCAGCTTAACCCAAAGCTCGATAAATCTATATCGACCAAAATCCGCTCGTCGATGGATTGAGGGTCGTGATCATGGGTTGTATTCATAATCAAGCGGCGGACGTGCCGCCTCAGCTCATCCCGGAGCTGATTCCTGCTTTGTTCCATAAACCAGTTTGCACTGCGCCGCTCGTTATCCGAGGCCCCTGTCTCATAAACGACATCGTGAAACCAGATTGCCAGTTCGACAGCATCGGCATTTTCCAGCTGCGGACGCACATCATCCAGTAGAGCCAGACAATGATCAATATGTTCATCATTATGATAGTGTCGATGGGATTCGCGGTAGAATTTTTGAACGGCGGAAAAAATTGCACGTGAATCGTCAGTGGCGGATGGCAACAAATTCCGCTGCCAGAGGTTTCTAAATCGGGACAAATTCATATAGTGCATCCGATGTTATTCCCGCGATACAAAATGGAAGAACTCTGGGAGGACACGATATTATAGAACAATAGCATTTTTTACAGTGTCTGAGATACTGAATTATACGCTACGGGATGTTCGCGTCTTCCGCTACCGGCCGGTAATGTTAGCCTGTACTCTTTTGTTGGATGATTAGTGTGAACGGAATCAAGTTTCGCAAGGCGAACAGCTTTTGGTCTGTAAATTAATAACAGCCGGTGTGGTAAAGATATTGCTGCAACTTATAAAACAGTGTGGTAGAAGATCGGGCTCATCGAAGAATCCATATTTTTCGCATTGATGAAATTATCTTTTTTTTCAATAGATTACAAGATATAATTTATGGCAAATCTACTATATACTCACTGATACCACCTAGTGTTTAATCAAGAATTCATTTAACCAATTATGGAACTCTTATGAAAGTAACGGTGTATGGATCAGGCTATGTTGGCCTGGTGACGGGCTCGCTCCTCGCGGATGTTGGTAACAATGTACTCTGTGTGGATATAGATGAGGAAAAAGTTTCTTCTTTGCTCAAAGGCATAGTGCCCATCTTTGAACCCGGGCTCGACGATATCATTAAACGGAACGTTGAAGCTCAGCGATTGGATTTCACCACCGATATGGTCCGGGCCGTGGCCCACAGTGAAATGCAGTTTATTGCAGTCGGTACCCCGCCGGGTGAAGATGGATCAGCCGATCTGAAGCATGTGTTGCAGGTGGCAAGAACCCTGGGAGAGCATATGGACAGCCGCAAACTCGTTGTCAACAAGTCTACGGTTCCGGTTGGCACCGGTGATCTTGTAGAAAAGGAAATTCAGTCCGCGCTCGCTGAATCCGGTAAATCGATTGAATTTACGGTGATATCCAACCCCGAATTTTTAAAGGAAGGAGCCGCTATTGAAGACTTTATGAAACCCGATCGGATTGTGGTGGGTACGGAAGATCAATATGCGATTCAACAGATGAGAGAACTTTACTCGCCCTTTTGCCGAAATCGCGAGCGTCTTGTATTTATGTCGCGTAGATCGTCTGAATTGACGAAGTATGCCGCCAATTCCCTGTTGGCAACCAAAATCAGTTTTATGAATGAATTATCCAATCTGGCGGATCGGCTGGGAGCGGATATAGAGGATGTACGGATCGGCATCGGCTCGGATCCGCGAATCGGTTATCATTTTATTTATCCCGGCTGCGGTTATGGTGGTTCGTGTTTTCCCAAGGATGTCAAGGCACTTATTGCAACTGCGGAACAGTGTGATTACGATGCGCAATTGCTCAGAGCTGTCGAAGATGTCAACGAGCGGCAGAAATCGATATTGTTCGAAAAACTCATGAAACGGTTTGATAACAAGATCGAAGGAAAAACCTTTGCACTTTGGGGTCTGTCTTTTAAGCCCAATACCGATGATATGCGTGAGGCACCCTCCCGGGTGTTGATGGAAAATATCTTTGAACATGGCGGACTGGTTAAGGCTTATGATCCGGTAGCCATGAGCGAAGCCCGGCATCTTTATCCGGACGAAAAGCGCCTATCCCTGATGGGAACAGCGTTGGATGCCGTCGACGAGGCCGATGCACTTGTGATCAATACGGAGTGGCGGGAATTCCGCAGCCCCGATTGGAACAAGGTCAAGCAGCGATTAAAACAATCCGTTGTAATAGATGGGCGAAATATTTACGATCCGGATCTGATGAAGGATCAGGGCATAGAGTATTTTTGTATCGGCCGCCCGTCCTATGTTCGGTGACTAAGATCCAGTCCGGAATATGTTGCTACTGCAAGGCGCATCCCTGAGACAGCATAACACTTTCGGATTTGATGTTTGTGCCGAATATCTGGCCAGGCCAGCCAATCATGATGAGTTGGGGGAAGCATTGGAGTGGGCCCGGCAGCGGGATAAAGAGATCTTTATTCTCGGTGGCGGCAGTAATCTGGTATTGACCCGTAATATTCCCGGGCTTGTTATTCAGCAAACCCATCGGGATATTGCCATTACCGGCGAGGACGAAAACTCCGTCAATATTTATGCAACGGCTGGAGTTGTTTGGGATCGACTTGTCTTATACTGTATCGAAAACGGTTTTTACGGAATCGAAAATCTGTCCTTGATACCGGGTCACGTCGGCGCCGCGCCTATGCAAAATATCGGCGCTTATGGCGTGGAATTGGCAGACTGGCTGGAGAATGTTGAAGTTGTCGATAAGCAGACAGGGGAGAGTTCTCAACTATCCGTTGTCGACTGCGAACTTGCTTATCGTGACAGCATATTCAAGAACCGTTACAAAAATCGTTTCGTCATTACTGCAATTACACTCAGGCTCAGTAAGATCAGAAGATTCAATCTGAGCTATGCAGCACTGGCAAAAGAACTGGGGTCCAAAGCCGGGGAAAACCTGGATTTAAAGCTTGTCAGAGAGATCGTTTGTCGGATCAGAAGGGAGAAACTGCCGGATCCGGCACAGTTGGGCAATGCCGGCAGTTTTTTCAAAAACCCCATTATCGACCCGGAGCAATTAATACAGCTGCGGTCTCGTTATCCTGCAATACCGAGCCATGGGCTGTCCGACGGGCGGTATAAGATTCCTGCCGCCTGGATCGTCGAAATGGCTGGCTGGAAAGGATACAGTGAAAACAACGTGGGTGTTCATCGGAATCAGTCTATTGTTTTAGTGAACTACGGAGCAGCCACTGGTGAAGATATTTTGAATTTAGCGGCGAAAGTGCAGTCTGATATCGCAAAGAAATTCAGTATCGATCTGGAAATGGAACCTGTAGTTGTTTAGGGCGTGTCATTGATGACACGCCCTAGTAGTCAGTCAGGATGAAAAGTTCGGGTATTAGTCTAACTTCTTAACAAGGAATTACAACTTGTTGATGAGGTTTGATATGGCAAAGCGCAATATAGTGAGACTATCGCAGGATGAACGCCATGCACTGGAAGGCATGGTAAATCAAGGCCGAGTGTCAGCCCAACGGCGACGACATGCGGCGATACTGCTACGGGTTGATGAGGGCAAGTATGGTCCGGCAATGACTGACACGGAAACAGCCGATCAGATGGAACTGAGCACACGGTGTATTGAATCTGTTCGCCGAAGGTGCGTTCATGAAGGCTTGGAGAAGGCCTTACAGAGAAAGAAGCGATCTCGCGAACGTACAGCGAGTCTGGATGGCGAAGGCGAAGCCCAATTGATAAGCCTGGCCTGTAGTGAAGCACCCGAGGGGCGGGTACGCTGGACTCTGAGGCTTTTGAGCGAAAAACTTGTGGAGTTGGACATTGTGGATACGATCTCGTATGAAACGGTTAGGCAAGTTTTAAAAAAACACCATAAAACCTTGGCAGAAGAGGATGTGGTGTATACCCGCTCAGGGTAATGCCGCCTTTGTCTGTCAAATGGAACAGGTGCTGGACGTTTACAAGAGGGAGTACGACCCAGACTATCCAGTGGTTTGCATGGATGAGACCACCAAGCAATGTACACGTGAGGTTCGCAAGCCGATTCCGCCTTCACCGGGACAGACAGAGCGCTACGATGGAGAATATGAACGCAATGGTGTGGCTCATTTGCTGTTGTTCTATGCGCCTCTGGAGAACTGGCGTAGAGTGCAAGTGGCAGGGAATCATGCGGCAAGTGAGTGGGCTGAAGGTGTGCGACGCCTGGTGCAGGAGGACTATCGGCATGCGGAAAAAATCACCTTGGTGATGGATAACCTTAGCACACATACTGGCGCCTCATTGTACAAAGCATTCCCGCCAGAGCTTGCTCACAGTCTGCTCAGCAAACTCGAATTTATCTACACACCGAAGCATGGAAGCTGGCTGAACATGGCGGAGTGCGAATTCAGCGTGCTGGCTCGACAGTGCCTAGATCGTCGCATTGCTGATAGAGAAACCCTTACACAGGAGGTTGAGCAATGGGAGCAGATACGCAACGAAAATACGAAACCGGTAGATTGGCGCTTCACAACAGAGCAAGCAAGGATAAAACTGAAACGTCTTTACCCGAATGTTTCAGATTGACTGACTACTAGTGTACTGTAACACCCAAAAGGCACATATAGAAAGTCAGTAAAACCGCGAGTGCAAGGCGCAGTCCGCAGCTAAGGGGCACAAATTTACTTCTATGGCCCTTGCCAAGGGCTGCAACACCGCAATCGCGGCTTTACTGACTTCCCCAAGGGCGAGCCGAAACAGGCCATCTGCGGCGTTGCGCCCTCTTGAGGTAGAGTGGCTACCCCGGCGAGGACGCGCCTGGCAGCTGACCTGTCTCGACTCGTCTATAGGCGCCTTTTGGGTGTTACAGTACACTAGCTTTTCCGTAATATTCCGATCAAGTTGATTCACGGAGATATCCTTTAATGGACTTAAAATACCCCGGTACGATTCAGTAAGTGATTTTAGGCGGTAATTCCTGTGCCTGATCGATCCATTTGGCGACGGCATTGGCGCTGGGTACCTGCCGGGTCAGATTTTTTTCGTTATTGACGTCAAGCATTTTTTGAGCAAGGTTTTCAGCATTTCGCATACGCAATTCCTTGACCGTATCAACCCCGGCAGCTTCCAGCAATTCCGCGTACTGGCTGGCCACGCCTTTGATTCTGAACAGGTCGCACATATTGACCCACTTAAGAATGTGTGTCTCTGAAAGACCGGTTCGTTGCGCCAGCGTTGTCCGACCGTTGCGCGAACTGCCGGCATCCAATAAGTGGTCAGTGTTTGTGATACCGGCTGAAGCCAGTTTTTCTGCCCATACAGGTCCTATCCCCTCGACATCTCTTATCCTGCGTTTCGCCATTTCCCACCCCCAATTAAGATCGTTGATTTGCATTTTTGTTGATATCACAATTCTCGGCCGCTGCCGGTTCATGTGTTTATGATTCTAATTTCCCGAGGCAAAAGGATAAAGTAAAAAAAAGTGCCAAAATATCGTTGCAGGAAATTTGGGGTCTGTAAACGATCCCTAGAGAATATAGTCTACCGAGGATCGACTGAATTGAGAGGCGGCCAGCCGCATGGGATTGTCCAGCACCAGTCTCAGCGCCATATCCTGACCGACAATATCGGCTGCGGCCTCCATTCCGGGAAAAATTTCGGGAGGACGGTGTTGTGTGTTGTGCGCATCTGAAGCCAGAATATCGACACTACCGGATTCGAGCAACCGGGCGGCGACTTTGTACGCTTCCCGGCCAAACCCCCCGGCTACCGAACTTGCGGTCAGCTGCATCAGGCATTGCATCTCTAAAAATGGGGACAGTCGGTCAAAATTCCTCATGACTTCCTTGTTCCTTTCGGGGTGAGCGATCATGGGGTGAATATTATGATCGATCAACCAGCGGAAAAACTTATCGGCGCCGGCGGGAACATGACTGTGCGGCATTTCCACCAGGAGAATGTTCTTATTATCGACCTTTCCGATAAACGGGATCTGATTTTTTTCCAGCATCCCCATCACCAGTGGGTCTATTCGTACCTCGGCCGCCATTCCAAGCCTGATGTTGATTTTCTCTCGCTTAGCTTGAGATTTCAGTTGCTGGAATACCTTTGCAATGCTTTCCCGGTGGTTTTCATAGCGTCCAGGATGAATATGCGGAGTCACGACGGCATGAGTGATTCCGTTGTTGACAGCTAAACGCAACATTGTCAGAGAACGAACCATATCCTTTGGGCCATCGTCTATGCCGGGCAAAATGTGGCAATGCAAATCAATCATGAATAATAGTATATTACATCAAGTGAAATAGTGTGTGTCCCCGCTCATATGAGTTCCGGAAGCCGATTTCACCGCTCCTCAGGCAAAAAAAGCCGGCGGATTTACGCCGGCTATCCAGAACCTTAGTTAACTAAGGCTGACTTTTTTATGCTTCAGCCGGCTGCTTGACGGTTTCCGGTACTTCCTGGACAGGTGCAGAGGGTTTTGATTTTCGTTTTTTCTTTTTACCCACATTATTATTGTATCCGTAGTAATCGTAGTAACCCTGGTAATAGTAGTCGCCGCCGTAAGACGAGATCTTATCTACGTCTACTTGAGTAATGGTGACTCCAAGGATATTGACTCCAACTTGTCGCAATCTTTGTAAACCCCGTCTGATTATACTCAATGATGTTGCATGCGATTTAATCGCGTATATAACCGTATCTGCTTGATTACCTACAACCAAAGCATCACTAACAGCTTGAGTGGGTGCACAATCCAAAATCACACGATCATAATGTTTGCATAGTTTTTCTAATAGTCGACTAAAGCGATCAGATGACAACAATTCCAATGGATTCTCAGGTAAGTTACCACAGGGTATAATATCTAAATTACTATCATGGATGTTCCTTACCACACATTCACTTATATGAACCGCCAATTCTTTGGTATCAGCTTTAAGATAGTCAGCTAATCCAATGTGATCTTTAGATAATTCAAAAGTTTCCGCTATAGAAGGTCGTCGCATATCAGCATCAACTAATATAACATTTTCTATTTTGGATAATGAATAAGCCAAATTAATCGCGAGTGTTGATTTACCTTCGCCCGGAATCGACGATGTGACAACAACCTTTTTATGTGGCTCATCAATACTATCAAGGCATAAGCTGGTACGAATAGTATGTATAGATTCGGTGAATGTACCTCGCCTGTCCTTAAGTCCAAACGGTGATACTGGAATATTTTTTCGACGACTCAGAAAACCTTTTTTGACCAGTGGTATTATTCCTAATAAAACAACACCCAATTTTGACTCTATTTCATCTGCACCTTTGATTGAATCGTCAATATATTCACGTAAAAACGATAACAGAATTGAGCCTACCAATGCCATTATAAATACAGATCCTATAGTGATCATTTTACGTGGCTTTATAGGAGCAGTTGGAGTTATTGCACGGTCTGATATTCGAGCGTTCGCAGCCTCGAGGCCGTCAGTTTCGTCGGTTTCGCGAATACGATTGAAGAATGTGTCATACAGTTTTCGATTTGCCTCCACTTCTCTTTCGAGTGCGTTTAGTTCAACTTTTTTCTTATTAATATCTTGTATCTCGCGTTTGCTACTAGCCAAATCTCTTCTTAAACTTAATACTTTCTGATTTGATAAATCATAATCGTTTTTCAGAGAGGCAATCACTCTATCGATTTGTCTATTTAAACTATTGTTAATGACTTTCAATCGAGATTTCGCATCGACTATTTTCGGATGTTTAGCTCCATAGCGGTTGGATAATTCATCTAGGAGTGCTCGTTGTTGATCAAACTCCAATTTGAATGTACGCACAAGAGTGTCTTCCTGTACAGCTGGTATAGAATCGAGTAATTCTGGTGAAGTCTGTTTTATACGTTGGGTCTCTTTATACAGACTTTCTTTTTCAGCCAACTCCCGCCTAGCTGCGGACAGTTCATTCGACGCTGCGGTGACTTTCTGCTCATTAAGCCTCCCTACAGCCCCTTCTACGTCAATTAACTGGTGCTTTTCTCTGAATTCAATGAGTCTGCGCTCGGACTCATCCAATTTTATCTGAAGGCCTCCTAAACGATCAGATAGCCACTCGGCTGCTTTCTGTGTTAATTCCATCTTTGCGTCTAAGTAACTCTCGATATAAGTATCGCCAAATGAATTGGCCACAGTTGCAGCAAGTTCTGGATCTGGTGATTGATAGCTAATTTTTACAAGCTGCGTTTTTCGAATAGGTTCAATAGTTAAGTTACCCATTAGCGAACCAGTTATTGAACTTATCTTCTTGTCCACCTGACTTTGCTGGTTCAGGTTATCTACTTTTTGAGATTTTTCTTTTACAGAATTATCATTAAAAAGCCCAAGAAGTTTGAGCGTATTTATAGAAAATGGGTTTGACTTTCTCGGCTGATTGTAAAATGGGTGGTCAGCCAAATTTAACTTTTCAACAACTTTTTCAGCCAAAGCCCTGGATTTAAGAAGTTCAAATTGAGTTTGATAGTATTCATCACCTCCTCCTTCATATCCATATATTTCCTCTATTGAAACGACATTTGCATTCTGAGATTCTATTAGGAGTGTTGCAGTTGCTCGATATATTGGTGTAGCTGAAAATGACTTATAAACGGCTACTGCGGTTAACAGAAGAGTGATCCCGATTATTGACCATCTATGCTTTCTTAATATGCGCAGATAATGAATAAAATCGATGTTCAGTTCTTCATGGAACAAGGTTTGTGTTATTTGATCCGGATACGATTGAATTTTATCATTCATATAATTTCTCAACTTTTAAAAGAACCCTTCTTCTATTGTTATAATGTCGCCTGGGGCGACGTGGCTATCCATACTTACTCTGAATTTTTTTTGTTTATTGTTATTCTTTTGGAGATACATTTTGCGTTTAGATGCTCGATCGGTTAATCCTCCAGCAACGGCAATCGCTTTCTCCAGGGTTAATCCCGGTTGGTATGGATATCCTCCTGGTCGATTGACTTCTCCATTAATAAAAAATGGTCGGTATTCGACTATCGTTACATTTACACTTGGATTCAACAAATAGTCGTCTTTCAGCAACGAAGTGATTTCATTTTCTAGCTCTTCACTCGTTCTTCCGGCGACTTGCACTTGACCCAGAAAGGAGTAATTGATGACCCCGCTGGAATCGACCCGAGTTTCCATAGTCAGATCCTGCTCGTCGAACACTTGTATGTAGATCTTGTCGCCCGCGTCCAACTGATAGCTGTTGTTTCTCTGCTCTTGCGCATAAGCTATTGAATTAACTAATATTGTTATGAGAAACAACACTGTATATTTTATTGAGTTGCGAACATAACAATATTTTTTATGTTGAGACACAAAAATTTCTCCCATTTTGCTCCCCCACTGGGTCAAAAACCCGGCTCTCGCAAGGCTTGCGCTAGGATAACGGAACTGTTTTGTAATTTCACGCGCGAGTCATCATTTTTTCATTAATTCCTTGCAAAGGTGCATATTTCTGCTAGCCCCTCTGATTGATGCTGATCAAACGGGTAAAGGGCGTTTGGATCTAAATATCCACTTTATGGAATTTGATTTTTATCAACAATGCGCAATTGATAACACGCAAAATCCAGAATTCGCAGGAGCTTGCCTGGCGAGCGATCCCGTGATGATATTTATACCTATCGCGAGGGGGCCTCGTTCCTACGATTTAAGGCTATAGGTGTTTGTCGAAATTCGTAGGAGCTTGCCTGGCAAGCGATCCGGTCGATGATATTTATACCTATCACGAGGAGGCCTCGCTCCTACGATTTAAAGCTACCGGCGTTTGTCGAAATTCGTAGGAGCTTGCCTGGCAAGCGATCCGGTGATGATATTTAAACTTATCCCGAGGAGGCCTCGCTCCTGCCGGTATTGCAAGCCGGAGGTGCAGTGATAAGATAGGTAAAATGAACGATTTTTACAACTCGCAAACACCACTGCTCAAGACTAGACATAGTCACTCTTTGAAGCAGAGAAAACGGGAGTTGCATTAACTCACGCAACTACTTGTTTTAATGGCGCACCCGGAGAGATTCGAACTCCCGACCGCCTGGTTCGTAGCCAGGTACTCTATCCAACTGAGCTACGGGTGCGCTGAGGGGTGCAAATTATGCGTCTCAGGAATAAGTCCGTCAAGAAGAAAGTTTCCGGCTTGGCCCAGCACCTAGTACTCTGCATCCTAAATAAGTAGGTGGTCAGAGTACTAGTCTGGGGTCCGGAATGTCTCATCTATGGCGGAGAGAGAGGGATTCGAACCCTCGATGGAGCTATAAACCCCATACTCCCTTAGCAGGGGAGCGCCTTCAGCCGCTCGGCCATCTCTCCGTATGCTAATTATATCCGAATTTCCACGAATATCAGCTGTTGTGCGATCTGCAGTGAATAGTGACCGGAGACCCTCAACGAACAGATTCTTGACTAAAAAAGCCGCCGGGATGATGTCCCGGCGGCTTGAGCGCTAGAATACCTTTTTACGAACAGGAGGTAAAGCATCAATCCATGTTCGGAGTTAATTACTTTTGCTTCGAGCCTGGCTTCTAGTAGTAATAGGTTCAGCCCGTTGAATGCCCGCTGGATTTACTGGTTGCCTCGATTATCATCATCCAGATCTACTGCATTTTCATTTTCCTGTTCTCGCTTTATGCGTTCGTAAATTTCCTCTCGATGTACCGCTACTTCTTTCGGCGCGTTAACACCAATTCGGACCTGGTTACCTTTTACACCCAGAACCGTTACAGTGACTTCGTCACCGATCATTAATGATTCGCCTATTCGACGAGTTAGAATTAACATATGTTTTACTCCGTGTTCAAAAAATATCAAACCCATCGGGCAATGTTTTAATCATTCAATTACCTTTTTGCCGCCTGGGATAGATCCGCCGATTTAAAAACCGGTCTCGAAATAACGAATGCTGTTAACTCGCCGCATCCCTTATCACTTATCCTAAACACCTGGATGACACATTAAGTATTTTCCATGGGGTCCTTATCCAGTTCAAAAGCTTCATGCAATGCCCTTACACCCAGTTCTAAATATTTTTCATCAATTACAACTGAAATTTTAATCTCAGAGGTAGAAATCATTTGTATATTTATGCCCTCTTTGGAGAGCACCTGAAACATACGGCTTGCAATCCCTGCATGCGACCTCATGCCAACTCCAACCATGGAGAGCTTCACGATCGAATTATTGCCGGACAGTTCACATTTTCCCCATTTTTCCGCCCGTTCTTTTAAACAGTCCATGGTTTTAATATAGTCGTTTCGGTGAACTGTGAAAGTAAAATCTGTCAGACCATCCGCACCCACGTTTTGTACAATCATGTCAACTTCGATGTTTTGATCTGACACAGGACCGAGAATTTGATACGCCACACCGGGGCTGTCCGGCACACCCGTCAGGGTAATCTGGGCTTCATCGCGATTAAATGCAATACCTGATATCAGTGCCTGTTCCACTGCATTGTCCTCATCATAGGTAATTAAAGTCCCCTCGCCTTCCTCGAAGCTTGATAATACACGTAGTGGAACGTTGTATTTTCCAGCAAATTCGACCGACCGGATTTGCAAAACTTTCGATCCCAGGCTTGCCATCTCCAGCATTTCTTCAAATGTCACCTGGTTCAGCCTGCGTGCATTGCCAACGACTCTCGGGTCCGTCGTATAAACTCCATCAACATCGGTTAAAATCTGACATTCATCGGCTTTCAATGCCGCGGCTAGTGCGACTGCTGACGTATCCGATCCGCCCCGGCCAAGCGTTGTAATATTCGAGTGCTCATCAACGCCCTGAAAACCTGCGACCACAACTACACGATTGCAGGCTAGGTCGTTGCGTATTATCGTATCGTCTATGCTCCGAATTCTGGCCTTGTTATGGACGCTGTCGGTCAGCACTCTGACCTGCCCTCCCGTGTAGGATCTGGCTGCCTGTCCT
This sequence comes from Granulosicoccaceae bacterium, assembly GCA_965222695.1. Taxonomy (GTDB): domain Bacteria; phylum Pseudomonadota; class Gammaproteobacteria; order Granulosicoccales; family Granulosicoccaceae; genus UBA7957. The sequence continues at coordinate 1,622,012 of OZ244967.1, forward strand.
CTGCTGATCAGTGCCATGCACAACAGTGCGATGGTGACCTGCTCGCCGGTGGACACGAGTACATCCAGCTCGCGAGGGTCGGGTTCTTCCATAATGGTTTTTGCCATTTCAATCAGGCGGTTAGTCTCTCCGGACATTGCCGAGACCACTACCACAACGTCATTTCCCTGCTCTTTAAGCTTAATGACGCGCTGCGCGACATTTTCAATTTTTTCGATACTGCCGACAGAGGTGCCGCCGTATTTTTGTACGATCAAAGCCATTGATAAAAAGTTCCCTTACCCCAGTTTTTCTTCCAGCCACGCTTTTACGCTGGATAATGCCTGATCCGTCATTTCGGGTTTGTCTCCACCTGCCATGGCCATATCGGGACGTCCGCCTCCCTTACCACCAACCTGATTCGCAACGAAATTGACCAGTTCTCCCGCTTTGATTTTTCCGGTCAGGCGTTTATCCACCCCTGCCACCAGATTGACTTTGTCTCCCGATATTGATGCCAATACCACTATTGACTCGCCAAGCTTATTCCTGAAACGATCTGACATCTCCCTCAAAGCCTTTGTATCTACGTCTTCAACTTTCAGACAGAGGAGTTTGGCCCCGGCAACCTCAACGGCTTGGTCGATATTTTGTTGCCCACTTTGAGTGGCTATTTCTGACTGAAGCCGCTGCAGTTCCCGATTCGCTTTTTTACTGTTTTCCAGCAGTTGCCTGACTTTAGGCTCGATGTTGCTTGCGCTGGTTTTCAGCAGCTCCGAAATGGCGGAAATCTGCGCTCTATCGCTTGCGGCAGCATCCAGGGCAGCCAGACCGGAAACGGCTTCGATTCTACGTATTCCGGATGCTATGCCGGTTTCCGAAACGATTCGAAAGAGTCCGATATCGCCAGTGCTATTGACATGCGTGCCCCCACAGAGCTCGGTTGAATGATCTCCCAGCGATATGACTCGGACAAGATCGCCGTATTTTTCACCGAACAACGCGACTGCTCCTTTCCGCATCGCTGAATCCATATCGGTTAATTCGACCTCGGATGGGCTGTTTTCGATAATTTGCTCGTTTACCCATCGCTCAATTTTCGCCAACTCATCATCCTTGACCGGCGAGGAATGGGAAAAATCAAAGCGCAGGTAGTCGGCGTTGACCAGAGAACCTTTTTGTTCAACGTGCTCACCGAGCAGCCGACGCAGCCCGGCGTGCAATAAATGTGTGGCAGAGTGATTTTGAACGATCCGGCTTCTTCTGTCGGCATCAACCACGGCCTCCAGTTTGTCTCCGAGTTTCAATTCCCCTTTTATCAACTTTCCTATGTGGGTGAAGGTTTCACCGGACTTTTGAGTATCCTCGACCTGAAACTGCACCGAAGGGTTGCTCAGAGTTCCCGTATCTCCGACCTGTCCCCCTGATTCGGCGTAGAATGGCGTTGTATCCAGTACGACTATCGCCTGCTGTCCTTCGGATATGGATTCCACGGAATGATTATCATGCAGCAAGTGGGAAACCGATGACGTATGGACGAGATCTTCGTAACCTGTAAATTCTGTCTGAACGTCAATCTTGACCCGCTGATTCAAATCGGCGGCAAACTGGTTGGATGCACGGGCGCGCTGACGCTGCATTTCCATGGCGTTTTCAAACCCTTCCATATCCGTTTGCAAGCCGCGCTCCCGGGCAATATCTGCAGTCAAATCCACCGGGAACCCGTAAGTGTCGTAAAGTTTGAACAATAACTCGCCGGAAAGCGTGTCACTCGTGAGATTTTCTATATCCTCGTTGAGTATTTTCATACCGCTGGCCAGGGTTGCGTTGAATTTTTCTTCTTCGGTCAGCAGCGCTTTTTCTATTTGATTCTGCTTTTTCCACAGTTCCGGATAGGCCTCACCCATCTGTTCGGCAAGCGGCTGGACCAGCTTGTAGAAAAACGGCTCCTGCGCACCGAGCTTGTGTCCATGCCGAGCCGCTCTACGAATGATTCTGCGTAACACGTAACCACGTCCCTCATTGGACGGTACAACACCGTCGGCAATCAGAAAAGCGCAGGAACGTATGTGGTCGACAATGACTTTGAGCGAGCTGGATTCAAGATCGCCGGTACCGATTAAGCCGGCGGCTGATGAAATGAGATTGGAAAAAAGGTCGATATGGTAGTTATTGTGCAAATTCTGCAAGACAGCCGCTATGCGCTCCAGACCCATACCTGTATCCACACTGGGCTTAGGTAAGGGTGTCAGGGTACCGTCCGCGGACCGATCATATTGCATAAAAACGAGATTCCAGATTTCAATATATCGATCGCCATCTTCTTCCGGTGTGCCCGGCGGGCCACCTTCGATGTCCGGGCCGTGATCGTAGAAAATCTCTGAACACGGGCCGCACGGACCGGTATCACCCATTTGCCAAAAATTATCCTTGGCACCGATTCTGGCGATGCGTTTCTCCGGAACACCGATGGTTTCAGCCCATAAATCATAGGCTTCATCATCTTCTTCGAAAACAGTAATCCAAAGTTTGTCTTTAGGGAGTTTGATATCCTCGGTGAGAAATTCCCAGGCGTAAAGAATTGCGCTTTCTTTGAAATAGTCTCCGAAACTGAAATTTCCCAGCATCTCAAAAAAAGTGTGGTGTCTCGCAGTATAGCCGACGTTTTCCAGGTCGTTGTGTTTTCCGCCCGCGCGTACACACCGCTGACTTGTCACTGCCCTGACATAGTCCCGCTTGTCGAGGCCCAGAAAAACATCTTTGAATTGCACCATGCCGGCATTGGTGAACAACAATGTATTATCATTGCCGGGAACCAGTGAACTTGAGGCGATGACTTCATGTTGACGAGCACGGAAAAATTCGAGAAACCGTTTTCGTATCTCTGTCGTTGTTATCATGGATTTCCCTTACTCAATCCGCTATCTATTTTATTTATCCACCCTGGTCGACCGGCGTTTCGTTTTTAAGATCTGTTCAGGATCTTAGACAGATTCTCAGGATGACCGCCGGCCGGACATTTGCGAGCTAATCTTCAGGACCTCCCCTGGGGATAGCTGCTTCAATCTGTTCAGCACTGAATCCGCGTGATTGCAGATAACGCCTGCACTTCAAAAGTTCTTTACTTCCTGGCTTTAGTGTCTTGTCTGTGAATTTTTTCCTGATCAGTTTTTCCGCTATCTCAACCCAGTCAACCGATAATCCGGCGATTGAATCTTCGGTAATCGAAGAATCAACACCGCGGTCCCGAAGCCCGGCACGGATCTTATATTCGCCAAAGCCTTTTCTTATCCGCTGTTGAATAAACGATTCTGCAAAGCGGCTGTCACTTTGCAGATTAGCCGCAGCCAGCTCAATGATCACAGCATCTATAGCGTCCGGATCAAATCCACGTTTGGATAACTTTTCGTACAACTCACGACCGGTATGTTCCCGGCGTGCCAGTAGATCCAACGCTTTCTTCTTGATCTCGATCGCTTTTGTCGGTTCTTTTTTCAGGCTTCGGCCTCTTCTTCCTGCTCCCGCCGATTTGCGGCCGCTTTGTCTTTGTTTAGCAGCAGGTCGCGCAGTTTTTTGTCCAGATCCTGTGCGATCTCCGGATTCTCGCGCAGGAAGTTTCGCACATTGTCTTTCCCTTGCCCGATCCTATCGCCGTCATAGCTATACCACGCGCCTGATTTTTCCATCAATCCGTTTTTGACGCCAAGATTGATCAACTCCCCTTCTTTTGATGAACCTTCGCCATAGAGAATCTCAAATTCAACCTGTTTAAAGGGAGGTGCCAATTTATTCTTGACAACTTTGACCCGAGTTTCATTGCCTATGACTTCGTCGCCTTTTTTTACGGCCCCGATCCGCCGGATATCCAACCGTACCGAAGAGTAGAATTTCAGTGCATTCCCGCCTGTTGTAGTTTCCGGATTACCGAACATAACACCGATTTTCATCCTGATCTGATTGATAAATACAACCAAGGTGTTGGATCGCTTTATATTCCCTGTCAGTTTGCGTAATGCCTGCGACATCAAACGGGCATGCAGACCGACATGAGAATCACCCATATCCCCTTCGATTTCGGCCTTGGGAGTCAACGCGGCGACCGAATCCACAACAACCACATCCACGGCTCCCGATCTGACCAGCATGTCGGTGATTTCCAATGCCTGATCGCCCGTATCCGGTTGTGAAACCAGCAGATCGTCTACCTGAACGCCCAGCTTTTCGGCGTAGACCGGATCAAGTGCGTGTTCCGCATCCACAAATGCTGCCGTGCCACCTGCCTTTTGACACTCGGCTATGACCTGGAGTGTCATAGTTGTTTTTCCCGAAGACTCCGGGCCGTAAATTTCTACAACTCTTCCTTTAGGCAAACCCCCGATTCCCAATGCCACATCCAAAGATAATGAACCGGTGGAAATCACTTCCACGTCCCGGACGGCACTGGCATCTCCCATGCGCATCACAGTACCCTTGCCGAACTGTTTCTCTATCTGGCCTAATGCTGCTGCCAAGGCCTTTTTGCGATTGTCATCCACGTGCGTTTTCTCCCCTTTTGTTTCACAGTGCTACGCGCAATAAAAAAACGAATTATTTTCCCACAAACTCGTGATTCCGCATAGCGGTATCTCCCTATACTGAATTCGGATTGGACTTCGTGTGATTCTTCGAATCGAGCGTGCCAACCGGCGTGTTACTGACAAGCCGGATTATTTTTTTTATCACCCGATACCACGGCCAGTTGGCCGCACAAATCCTGTATCTTTTCCGAAATACTGGAAATCTTATATTCGCTGTTTTTGATTTGATCATTCACCATTTCCAGCTCCATATTGGAGGAGTCAATGTTTTTCTTGAGTTTTGCCAATTCCGTTTTTTGCTGATCGAGCTGCGATTTTATTTCGTCGATTTCCGGTGTCTGTGCTATGGCCAGACCGCCGGCAAACAATAAGTTTGCCGATACAAGATACGCGTATTTCATAAGACTAGCTCCCGGTAAAGTCCTTTAGGTTTTCATTTAAGAATGCACATAATCCCAGCAGAGCATACTCGCACGCCTGCAATCGCACTGTTTTTCGATCTCCATCGAACAGCTTGGTCTTGGCAAATAAGGCACTATCACATTTGCGAGACCAGGCAAAACAAACCGTACCGACCGGCTTCTTAGGGGTTCCCCCCTCCGGCCCGGCAATACCGCTGACCGCAACGCTATAATCTGCAAGACTGTTCCGGATCGCGCCCGTGGCCATTTCCATTACAGTTGCTTCGCTGACTGCGCCAAAGCCCGTAATTGTTGACGTCTCCACATCCAACAGGCTTTCTTTGGCCGCATCGGTATAGGTGACAAACCCTCGATCAAACCACTGCGAACTTCCCGGTATCTCGGTAATGGCAACAGCCACCATTCCACCGGTGCAGGACTCCGCGGTAGCGCACACTACGCCTTTTTGCCTGGCAAGCTCGCCCAGATCTCTTGCACAGATTTCGATGCGTTCAGAAATTGACATATTCTGCGACTGTCTTCACTGCGGCACCTTACACGAATACACAGAATATTTCCGATACTCCGGCTAAAGCGTCAAATCATTATTGTAAAAACATACAGTCTATAGCTTAACCCGGCGACTATACATGGAACCGCCAAAAATTAAACCTGTCAACATTCTGAACACTGTCCATTTGCTCTGCTATGAAATTCCAAAGTCTGTAAAATGGTCGGGATGGACACGGACAAAAACTATCAGCATACCCCTATGATGCAACAGTACTTGAAAATCAAAGCGGATTTTCAGGAAATGTTGTTATTTTATCGAATGGGTGATTTTTATGAACTGTTTTATGATGACGCCCGCACGGCGGCGAGAATCCTTGATATCGCCCTGACATCCCGCGGCAAATCAGGCGGTGATCCCATCCCGATGGCAGGTGTACCTTATCATGCCGCTGAAAGTTATCTGGCGAGATTGATAAACCAGGGGCAATCAGTCGCTATTTGCGAGCAAATCGGAGATCCCGCAAGCTCGAAAGGGCCGGTGGAAAGGGCGGTTACCCGAGTCATCACGCCGGGTACAGTAACGGATGAAGCTTTGCTTAATGACCGGGAAACAGCGTTGCTAGCGGCCGTGTGCGAAGTGGCCGACCTTTATGGAATTGCATGCCTGGACATAGGCAGTGGGAGATTCACCGTCCAGCAACTCACCGGTAACAATGCTTTGATGGGCGAATTGGAACGCCTGCAACCGGCGGAACTGTTACTCAGCGAAGAATTTCCTCTTTCCCATCCGATCAACCGGTTTCCGAGAAGGAATCGGCCACCGTGGCATTTTGAGGTTCAAAGCGCGCGGGAGCACCTGTTGGAGCACTTCAAGATCAGGAGCCTGGAAGCCTTCGGTTGCGAATCACTGGCATTGGCAATCGCCGCCGCTGGATGCGTATTGCAGTACGTCAAGGACACTCAGCGATCGGCTCTACCGCATATCAGCGGAATCACTACAGAAACCGTCTCCGACAGTATTATCATGGATGCCAGCACGCGCAGAAACCTGGAGCTTGAGCAAAATCTGGCCGGCGGAAAAGAGAATACCCTGCTTTCATTGCTCGACCGGAACCGTACCGGTATGGGAAGCAGGGGACTTCGTCGCTGGCTGAGCCGGCCCTTACGCGATCACGGCATACTTCGTCACAGACATCAGAGTATCACGGAGTTGTTAACGGTCCGGTGTTACCAGAACATCCAGTCCTTATTGCAGCAGATCGGCGATATCGAGCGGATTCTGACCCGAATTACATTGCTCAGTGCACGGCCTCGTGATCTGTCCACGTTGCGAAACAGTCTCATGCTTTTACCGCAATTGCAGCGTGAGTTGGATCCTCTGAAATCGTCTCACATCAATCGGTTGAGCGAAAAAATCGGTTTATACCCGGATATGACGGTACTTTTGCAAAAGGCAATCGTGGATCTGCCGCCGGTGCATATACGTGACGGCGGCGTTCTGGCAGACGGATACGATGAACAGCTCGATGAGTATCGTCACCTGAGTAACAATGCCGAGGGTTTTCTTCTCGATCTGGAACAGCGCGAGCGGGAATCCACCGGCATTAACGGCCTGAAAGTCGGTTATAACCGGGTCCACGGCTACTATATCGAGATCTCCCGGGTTAACTCGGAGCAGGTTCCCGATCGTTATGTCCGGCGCCAGACATTAAAAGCTGCTGAGCGGTTTATTATCCCCGAGTTGAAAGAATTTGAAGATAAAGTACTCAGTGCCAGGGAGAGAGCATTATCGCGAGAGAAATTTTTATACGAGGCGTTGCTAAAGACGCTGTCCGAATCGCACTCCCGCCTGCGCGAAACGGCCGATGCCATCTGCGAGCTCGATATTGTCTGCAGTTTTGCGGAAGTTGCGGATGAACTGGACTGGTCGCGACCGGAGTTTGTTCAGGAAAACGTCTTGCGTTATGACGGCGGGCGACATCCGGTGATTGAAAATCTGCTGCAAGAACCCTTTGTGCCGAACGACTTGCTGATGGATCAGCGCCGCCGCATGCTGCTTGTCACCGGCCCCAACATGGGAGGCAAGTCGACCTTTATGCGCCAGACTGCCTTGATCACCCTGCTCGCACATATCGGCAGCTATGTACCGGCCAGATCCGTCGAAATCGGGCCTATCGATCGGATTTTTACCCGGATCGGCGCCTCCGATGATCTTGCCGGCGGACAATCCACCTTTATGGTGGAAATGACTGAGGCAGCCAATATACTGCACAACGCCACAAACCACAGTCTGGTACTGATGGATGAAATCGGACGTGGTACGAGTACCTTTGACGGTCTGTCTCTGGCGTGGGCCTGCGCTGAATATCTGGTGACACGAAACCGGGCGTTGTGTTTATTTTCCACCCATTACTTTGAGCTCACGGATTTGGCCGAACAATTTGACACCATTCACAATGTACACCTGGACGCCGTGGAACATCAGGGGGAAATCGTGTTTATGCATAATGTGAAGTCCGGTTCGGCAAACCGCAGTTACGGGCTTCAGGTGGCGCAGCTTGCCGGAATCCCGGATTCGGTGATACGTCAGGCAAAAAAACAGCTGGCGGAATTGGAATCCACACCGCGCGAACTGACAGACTCCAGAGGTTCAGACCCGGACACCCAGATGGATTTATTCAGTGTCAGTCCCGTAAAAACCCTGGGCTTGTTGCGCGAACTGAATCCCGATGATATGACCCCCAGGCAGGCACTCGACGAACTTTATAAACTGCAGCAATCCCTGGCAGAAGAGGAAATTTGAATGACGGGATCAAATTAACGAGATGAAGCATGACACTCGTCAGGCGTCGTGATAATTTACGCATATGTATAAATTTAAAAAAGTCGGTTTGATCGTTAAGTTCAACGACTTGGGAATCTCGGACACACTAAACGAGGTTTACAACAAGTTAAAATCTAAAGGCGTTGAGTTACTACTGGACCACACCACCCGGGGTCTTCTGGGCGGTCCGGTAACGGTTGATATAGAAACCATCGGCAGGGAATGTGATTTGGCGATCATTATCGGCGGAGACGGCACTCTCCTGCATGCCGCGCGGGAGCTGGTCGATTTCGGGGTGCCGCTGGTCGGGGTCAATCGCGGCCGCCTGGGATTCCTGGTCGATGTATGTCCGGACAAGGGACTTTCCATGATCGACAAAATACTTGAAGGCCAGTATATTTCCGAAGAACGCTTTATGTTTGAGGCGAGTATTCAACGGGGCGATGAAGTGGTGCATCAGTCCTACGCCTTCAACGATGTTGTATTGCGGATACGGGACCTCTTGCAGATTATGGAATTTGAGGTCAGCATAGACGACAGCTTCGTCAATCGTCAACGTGCCGACGGCATTATTGTATCGACTCCTTCCGGCTCCACCGCCTATTCATTGTCAAACGGTGGCCCTATCGTCAATCCCACGCTTGACGTCATTGTTTTGCAACCGATCTGCCCCCACACGCTTAGCAGCCGCTCGCTGGTCGTTAGTGCAAGCAGTGAAATCAAAATACATATCTGCGACAAGGGCATACCTTCGGCGCAGACCGTCTGCGACGGGCAGGTTTACATGGATGCACAGCTTGACGATATAGTGACCGTGAAACGCAAGCAGAAGCGTATCCACCTATTGCATCCGCCCAACTACGATTACCATCATATTCTGAGAGAGAAATTAAACTGGAGCTGACGGACTGTTCCGGTGTACACCCACCATGCTTGCTCAATTGTTGATTCGCAATTTTGCGATTATCGATCAAACCGAACTTGAACTGTCGACGGGTGTGACGGCATTGACCGGCGAAACCGGTGCCGGTAAATCCATATTGCTCGACGCGCTCGGTTTGGTCCTGGGTGACAGGGCCGATACAGACAGTATCCGTGAATCAGCAAATAAAGCTGAAATCACGGCTGTATTTCATCCGGCACCGGAATCGCCGATATGGCGGTGGCTGGAGGAGCAGGATCTGGATCAGGCGGATGAATGCATATTGCGTCGAATCGTTTCACGTGAAAATCGATCGCGTGCTTATATCAACGGTAGCCCGGTGGCTTTGCAAACGATCAGAACCGCCGGTGAGTTATTGGTCAATATTCACGGTCAACATGAACACCAGTCTTTAAGCCATAGTGACTATCAGCGCCAGTTATTGGATGCGTATGGCGAAAACCGCGATTTGCTGAATGCATTGTATTCGGCCTACAAGGAATGGGAAAAAGCCAACTCTCTATACCAACAAGCTCAGACCCGTTTATCCCGGCGTGAGCAACGCACCGATTTATTGCGATTCCAGGCGCAAGAGCTGGATGCGTTGGAACTGGATGCCCGCGAATTGGTGGAAATCGAATCCGAACATCGACGTATAGCCAACTCAGGTCAATTGCACGATTTGGCTACACAAAGCATCGATCATCTTTATGAAAACGAAGATTCTGTCTATTCGCAATTAAGCGATCTAGAGCACGGCTTGCAAAAGCTGGCCGATTTGGATGAGCAGGCGGTGGAATTTTTGGAAATGGTCAGGAGTGCGGCCATTCAATGTTCCGAATCGGCGGCCGGCCTGAGAAATTACCTCGGTCATATCGAAGCCGATCCGCAGAGACTGCAGTGGCTTGAGGATAGAATGTCGAGCCTGGACCACATGGCGCGGAAACATAATGTCGCCATTGAAGAGCTTATTGAGGTATCCGATGCCATTCACGATGAGTTGGATGAGATTGAGAATTCCGGCCTGACTCTGGAGAACCTGGACAAGCTCAGAATGGAAAAGGAAGCGGATTATTACAAAGTAGCTGACCGATTGACCCGCAGGCGACGCAATGCCGCGAAATCCATGAGTAAAGCCATTACCGAAGCCATGCAGAATCTGGCAATGCGTGGTGGCGTATTCGACGTGGCGGTTTCGAAAAAATCCCTGTCTCGACCGGCGGTTTACGGCCAGGATGAGATTCACTTTTTGGTCAGCGCCAATCCGGGACAAAAACCCCGCCCGCTCGGTAAGGTTGCCTCCGGTGGTGAGCTATCGCGCATCAGCCTGGCGATCCAGCTGATCGCTGCACAACACAAAGTGGTGGAAAGTATGATTTTCGACGAGGTCGATAGTGGCATAGGTGGGGCTGTTGCTGAAACTGTCGGACGGTATCTTCGTCAGCTTGCGGGAAACTGCCAGATACTGTGCGTGACACATTTGCCGCAAGTCGCAGCCCAGGCCCACCATCATTTTCGCGTCGTCAAAAGCAGTGACGGATCCAGTACGGAAACCGAATTAATACCGCTGAGCCGGGGCGATAAGGTTGAAGAAATTGCACGAATGTTAGGGGGGCATAAAATCACCCGCCAGACTTTGCGCCACGCTCGGGAAATGCTGGAGGGGGCCGGTCTATAGTTAAGGGATGGTCCGCGTTAAGTCAGAGCAGACCGCGATAATCAGCCATTTTTCTTACCCGACCCTGCATCTTGATGAACTCCGTATAAAACGATGCGATGATCGGTCAACTGATAACCCAGTTCCTCTGCGATCTCGTTGAGCCGATTTTCGATGACGTCATCCGTAAATTCCGCAACCCTGCCGCTTTTAATGCAAACGATATGGTCGTGGTTATCGCCGGTATCGAGTTCGAATATGGCTTGCCCGCCATCGAAGTGGTGGCGAGTGACCAGCCCGGCGGCTTCAAACTGGGTTAATACCCGATAGACCGTGGCTAAACCAACATCGGCCTCGGCGTCGATCAATGCCCGATACACGTCCTCTGCACTCATATGATGTTCACTGGAGTTTTCCAAAATCTCCAGGATTTTCACCCGGGGCAGAGTGACTTTCAGACCGGCTTTTTTAAGATCAAGGGTACTGTTCTGCTTTTCCATAGAAGCTGGACTTACCTATTGAGTTGGGAAAAATGACAGCGTCATATTGTATGGAGGTCAACAGTATACGACAATACGGCCCTGTTACACAGCTGATGATACTTTTATGTCGCCTCCTTATCTGACTCTATTTATGCTTGTTCTTTTGGCCCCTACCGGATGCGGGACATCATTTTGGCTGCCGGATGCGCATAAAATCGATATCCAGCAAGGCAATTTGATTTCCCAGGAGCAAATCGATCAGCTGCGCATCGGCATGAGCAGGCAAGAAGTGCGCGTGCTGCTCGGCGAGCCAGTGCTGGGAGATGTGTTTGATCAGGACCGATGGGATTATGTTTACACGCGAGGCCTGGCGGGGGAACATGTAAAAGCGACAAACTTAATCATCCATTTTAAAAACGACAAGGTCACGGTGATCGATAATAATTATCACTACAGTTCTGATAAAAGCTGATCATTAGGACTCCACGGGTCCGCCGCCTTTTTTCATCCGTTTGCCCGCAGCCGCTCTTTGTTTGCGTATCTCTTTCGGATCAGCAATCAGCGGCCGGTAGATTTCCACACGATCGCCCTGCCTGAGTAACTGATTGTCGGGGACCATTTTCCCGAAAATTCCGAGCTTACTTTTAGCGACATCCGAATTCGGGAAATCCTCCGCGACTGGCGCAAGCTCCGCAGCCTGCCGGGCAGTTGTTCCTTCTTCAACATGAAGAACATAAATCTTTTGCTTATCCGCCAAGGCATAAGCCACTTCAATTTGCATGGACTCGACCCTTCAACGATAGACGTCTTCCGCCCGTTTCACAAACGCATCGACCAGAGTCGAACAGATTTCGGTAAAAACGGGATTCAATACCGCACTCATTAAACGGCTGGAAAACTCGAATTCGATATCGAGGGTAATTTTACACCCCTTTTTACCCAAAGGCTCAAATGTCCACACACCGTTCAAGTATTCAAAAGGACCTTCTTCGAGCGCGATCTTGATGCAGCCGAACGGCTCCATTGTATTACGGGTGATGAAAGACTTTTTCAGCGGACCTTTCTCAAGATCAATCGACGCCCGCTGCATAATCTCATTCCGTTCCAATACCCAGCTGTTCCGGCACCAGGGAAGAAAATCAGGATAGTACTCGACCTCATTAACCAGCTGATACATCCGCTCCGCCGTGTGCATAACCAAGGCGCTTTTATAAATGCTCGTCACCTTACAACCTTTCGTGAATAGGTTAGGGGTACCCATGGCATGACGAGGCTGTGTCACCATCCCGTAGGCCTGGGGGGCGTTCTCAATCACCAACCTATGCCCTGTTGAAGCAAATAAGCGCCGGACAAGGCATGAGAAGCGCAGTTTGGTCATTCCAAATCAGCGACGAATAACGCCGTATGGCGTTTATTTGCTTCAACCCAGAGGGCCGAAGCTGTTTTCCGCCCCGCTGCGTTGTCACTTCGCTCATGTAGAATGACTACACGACACTCATGACGCCTTGCGGGGTCGAAAAAACAGCGTCGGCAGGGCATAGGTTGGTGATTAAGAACGCCCCCTAGGGGGGTAAGATCAGTCATGCAATTACACCCCGATCACGTATAATGCACCGATGGCGAAACAAAAGAAACAAAACAAAAAAAAAGGTGCCGGTTCAGCCACCATCGCGGTCAATCGTCGGGCGCGTTTTGATTATCATATTGAGGAAAACTACGAGGCCGGACTCGCTCTGATGGGCTGGGAGGTTAAGAGCCTTCGCGAAGGACGTGTTCAGCTAAACGATACTTATGTCATGATCAAAAATGCTGAGGCCTGGCTGATCGGTTGCCACATCACAGCCCTGCATTCAGCCTCCACCCATGTGGATACAGCGCCCACGAGGAGCCGTAAATTGTTGTTCCACCGGCGAGAGCTGAATAAGCTTACAGGCTTAGTCGAGCGAAAAGGTTACACCCTGGTTCCTTTATCCCTCTACTGGAAAAGCGGAAAAGTCAAACTGGATGTCGGACTAGCCAAAGGCAAAAAGGATTATGACAAGCGCGCCACGCAAAAAGAACGCGACTGGAGCCGGGACAAGCAACGTATTATGAGGCGGGGATGATGGATTTCGCTTGGGTTTTATCTTTTTGCTTAAGAATATCGAAAGTTTATTTAAGAACCCTAGATATACGATTGCAAATGCGACAAAAATCCAGCCGTTCTCAAATATGGATTTGAAAAAATAATAGCTTAAGCCAAAAACTATAATTTTGATGCTTGGCCGTAAAACCAATTTCGCATTATCCAGATTAGTGGATTTTATTTCGTCGGTTCAACGCCAAAATACCATCGATGTTTGGCGTGCCGATTAACCAACAAAGTGCACACATAATCACCGCCAAAATCGACATATCATAGACTACGTAAACTAACTCCAGTGGTTGAAATTCTTGCAGTGGAATAAAGTAGAAAACTGCAATCAATGCCAGCGAAAAAACTAGCACAATCGGAACGGCGTAGGTAAACATCCCTGAGAAGAAAGCCTTATGGTTCCATCCAGTCAATACTAATAACGACCAAGTCAAAACTAGACACAAATAGAAAGTATATATCGCCGCCGAAATAGACTGACTTTCAATAACGGAATCAAAAATTTCAGAGTATCTCGCTATAAGATAGGTGAAGGTTCTGCCGATAATCGCAGCACACACCAGGTAGAGAATTAGCTTGGCTGGTTTACTGTTGCTTAGCATCCGTTCTACATCCGTTTAACCCAAGGCGCTTTTTTGAAAGTGGTAGACCATATGTCTTGTACACACTTAACTTTACAAGCTGTTAAACCGCTAGTATCGCCAGAATTGCATTGTTCTTTTGTTTTTTCGGCGCAATCTTCTTCACATTCAATTTGTAGCTGGATTTTCGTGTAATACCTGTATCCCGTATACAGTGCCACTCCCACAGCGATGTATAACGGATTCAAGGCTTCACCCGTGGGATCGGTATACATCAACGGATTCTGACTCGCGTATCCGTATAGGTGATTCAAGCCATTGACGTATTTATACTCTGGTATTGGTAAACCCACTTGTGTAGTAATTTGCCGCTGTGGATCACTGAAGTTCAGTAGGATACCACGGGGATCACTTTGAATATACCGTCCGGTACTGGGATCATAATCCCTGAAGTAGTTATAGTGCAGCCCGGTCTCGCGGTCAAAGTACTGCCCCGGGAAGCGTAGATTCTGTTCGACGATGCTGAGCGTTTCGGTCGCCTCACCGAAGGGTTCGTACTCTGCTTGCCATACTACCTGCTGATCCTTATCCGTGAGTACCTGCGGTGTACCGAGGTGATCATTGTGATAGTAGTAAGTCGCTGCCTGAGCGGGACTCCAGGCGAGGACGGACAGGACAAGCGGTACGAGCCGTTTGCATAAGCGGTTGTTGTTCATCTTATTGCCCTGCGGTCACATCAAACCGCTGTTTGCTGGTCCACTCGCCCCAGCCACCGGTGTTTTTCCCTCTCACTTTCCAGTAGTGGTTGTTGTGGAGACTCAGGTTCAGCCCTGGGGGCTGAATCATGCAGCTGCCGTGAGTGCAGATCGCCGTGGCGGCGTGCTGTTCGTCGTGCACCAGGATTTGCAAGTGACGGTCAAAGACCTTGAGCTGGTAGAGCTCGGCATTGCCCACGTCCTGCCATCGGTAGGCGGGCGTGGCGGTGGTCACAGCGCCAATAGGCGCCTCGGCGGTGGGGGCCGATGGCGGATCGTCCAGATAGTTGAACAGGATCTTGTCCGTCCAGGGACCCCAGCCGCCGGTGTTTTTCGCTCTGACTTTCCAATAGTGATTTTTGTGGAAGTTCAGACTGAGTCCGGCCGGCATGACTGCGCAGGCCTCGCTCGTGCAGATCTCGGTGGCGGCGTGCTGTTCATCGTGCACAAGCGCTTGCAAGTAGCGGTCAAAGACCTTGAGCTGGTAGAGCTCGGCGTTACCCAGGTCCTGCCATCGATAGCTTGGGGTGGCGCTGTCCGCCGTGCCGATCGGCGCCTGGGGCGTGATGGCTTGGGGTGGCTGATCCCGATAATCAAACCGAACCGGCTCGCTCCAGGGGCCGGCACCATGGGTATTGATCCCCCGCACCTTCCAGCGATGGTTGTTGGCAAAGTTCAGCGACAAGGCAGGCGTGACACGGCACAGATCTGCCGTACAGAGGTCATCGGCACGATAGCGCCGCCTGTGTACCTGTTCCCCTCGGGCGTTGTCCCGCACACTCAGCTGATACTCGTCCGCATGATCGACCCGATGCCACTCAAAGGTGGGCGACGCAGTGGCCACCTCACCTTGAGGCGCGATCGGCGTGACACTGCCCGGCACCGGCGGGGCGCTCTCGCGCCACTGGGCCAGCGGTTCGCCGTTAAGATAGGCATATTCCACCGCGATCGTGTCGTCATCTTTCGCTTCGGTGATCAAACGACCATCCCGATCGTAGAGGTAATGGACGGTGCCATTCGCGTGGCTTTTACTGACCCGCTGACCCAGGGCATTGTAGCGGTAGTGGGTCGTGGCCCCCGCCGTGGTGCTGCTGCCCATCCGGTTGCGTGAGTGGTAGGTGAAGTCACGGGTCCCGTCCGATAATGTATTGCCCGCCGCGTCATACCGGTAGCTGGCCTTGCCCGGGATGGCGTCGAGGCGGTGATCGGCGGTTCCGTAATGGTACGTCTCGGTCAGCGTTTGCCCGCCGTGCTCCAGCGCCCTTGATAATCGGTTACCCACCCCATCGTAGCTGAACGACTGATCACCATAATCGCCGCCGGCGAACGCCAACCGGTCCAGCACATCGTAGTCGAACAGCTGGCTGCTCGCGGGGCTGAGTGTGTCGGTGATCGCGGTGATGTGATCGACCGTGTTGTGGGCATAGTGTCGCGACAACACCGCGGCATCGGTCAGGTCCTGTATCCGGTAATCCTGATCGTAGTCTCTGCGGCGTTGAACACCGTTGCCTAGCGTCACAGAGGCGATCGGTCCGAAGGGCAAGTGGTTGACCGCATCGGCCAGCGTTTCCGACACACCGTTGAAGTGACTGCTCACGCGCGCCACCCGGCCGCCGGCATCGTAGTCATAGTGCACCGTGCGGCCGCTCGGATAAGTGAGGCCGATGAGCCGATCGGCCGCGTTGTAAGCATAGGCCGTGGTGTAGGTCTGACCCCCTATCGTCTGACTGATCTGTGTGATATTGCCGCGGGCATCGTAGGAAAAGACGGTGCTGCCGCTGTGATCGTCGATCCGCGTGAGCCGACCCACCCCGTGTGTGCCCTGATCGTAGGTGTAGGTGATGTCTTGTGCGCTATCGGCAAAGTGCTCGGCGGTTAAGCGGTTGAGGGCATCGTAGCGGTAGGTGGTGGTGAGGCCGCGCGCATCGGTACGGCTGAGCCGGTTGCCGGCGGCATCGTAGCTATAGTGTATCGTGCCACGGTCGGGGCTGTCTTCGCGCAGCATGTCACCGAAGCCGTTATAGCTAAAGCGGGTGGTTTGCCCCTCGGGGTCGGTCACGGCAGTGATGTTGTCCCGCGCATCGTAGCTCAGGCGGGTGATGCCCTGGAGGGCGTCCTGGAGGGACACCAGGCGGTCGAGAGCATCGACACCGCGGAGGGTGATGCGCCCGGCGGCATCGGTCGTGCGGATCCGGTTGTGATTGCCATCGTACTGATAGTGTTCACTGGCGCCGTGGGCCCCGGTGAGGCGAATCAGCCGATTGATCTCATCATAGGCGCGTTGTTGGGTTTTCCTCAGCGCGCCGCTCGGGTCTTTAAACTGCTCGACGGTGCGGTTGCCCGCGGCATCGAGAGTCCATTCGATGCGGTTGCCCAGACTGTCCTGTACCGCGATCAGCCGGTTGGCCGGATCATAGCGATTGGCCACAGATACGCCATCGGCGAAAGTGGTGTTGAGTAAATTTCCGACGTCATCGTACTCATACTGCGTGGTTTGCCCCGCCCGGCTCATCGCCGTCAGCCGTTGCCGCGCATCGTAACTCAGGGTGGTGGTGACACCGTTGGCATCGACCATCGAGGTCGGTTGACCCGAGGCATTGTAGTGCGGGATCGAACTCACCTGACCCAAGGCATTTTTGACCGTGGCGATCTGTGCGCAGTTGGCGGCCACGGTGCAATCGTGATAGCCGATCTCGGTCAGGTCCTCGACATCGGTGCGCGGGCCGTCGATCCGGACGATGCGTCCTTCGCTATCCCGGGTCAGGGCGGTGATCCTCGCCTCACCGGAGGCCGGATCGGTGCGGGTGATACGGATCACACGCCCGGCCGCGTCATAGCCGAGGCTTTCGCTGTGTAAGGGGTATTGCCGTGAGCGGACCTGGTGATGGGTCTCATCCCACTGGGTGGTGATGGTCCGCTCCACCTCGGTGCCGGCGGCTTCGGTGCGTGAGATTTCCCGGTGCAGGGCATCGCGGGTGTATTGGGTGCGGTTGCCTTGGC
Source organism: Granulosicoccaceae bacterium (assembly GCA_965222695.1). Classification (GTDB taxonomy): domain Bacteria; phylum Pseudomonadota; class Gammaproteobacteria; order Granulosicoccales; family Granulosicoccaceae; genus UBA7957. The sequence continues at coordinate 1,639,837 of OZ244967.1, forward strand.
GGTCGGTGGTGGAGAGCACATGGCCGCTGCTGTCATAGCTCGATGCGCGGCTGTAGGCGGGGCAGTTGGGGGAGGCCTGACCCTCAACGGCGCTGATGTGCCGGCGACTGCCAACGCGGGTGAAGCGATAGACGCTCTCACGGCCCAGCGGGTTGGTGACCCGCACGCTGCCCTGGTTGCTGTCCAGATCAAAGTGACTGTAGTGAAAGGTGAAGACATTGGTCTCGTCGGCGTGGCTGCCGCGGATCACGCGGTCCTGATCATCGTACTGCCAGGTGGCTTCGGGGTGGCCGTTTTCATCGATAATGCCCGACAGCTGACCGCTAGAGGTGTATTGATACCGGCGGGTGGTGTTGTCCGGATAGATGACCTTGGTCACGAGCCAATCGTCATTATACTCGTACTGGATGCGGTTGCCGTTGACGGTGATATCAAAGTAGCGGGGCTGTTCGTAGTACCAGTTGGTCTGGGGCAAAACCGCGTCTCCGAACACGATCAGATCACCGCGGTTGGAGGTGATGGAGTGTTTGAGGGTGCCTTGTTCCACGACACTGTGAAAGGTGAGGCTATCGCCCGAGGGATGGTGGATGCTCTGGGGATGGCCGTTGCCGTCAAAGTGTTCGATCGTGCCGTCGGGTTTGGTGATGGTGAAGGTTTCGGGTTTGCCGGCAAATTCGCCGTCGGTGCCGAGGGTGAGGCTGGCGCGCAGGCCGCGGGTGTTGCTCTGCAGATTAAAGCCGTGGATGATATGGGTCGTGCCGTCTTCGTCGATGTAATAAAGGGTCTGGGTGTTCGGATCGCCGTACCAGCTTTGGTAGCCGACGCGGCGCTGATAGCCGAGTTGCCAGCCGGTGGCGCCGTTGTAGTGTCGCACGAGGCGGGCCAGCGGTGATTTGGTGACCGCCACATCCACTTCGCGCTGGTATTTTTTACCCGTGAGCAGGTTGACCGGGTTGTGGGCACTGCACTCGGGCTCCCCGCTCATCGATGTTTCACGGGCGGCATCGATTCGGCATTCGTTATTGCCGATGTGGGTGGTGTCATCGGGGCATTTGGGGCTGGCTGAGAAGGCACTGGTGTATTCATTGTCGTTCTCATCGGTACAGACGACGTTAAATATGCCGAACTGATCTTCCCAGGGTTCAATGCGGTCAAACTCCCAACCCCCGAGCGCGCAGTTCATCTGGCCCAATGTGGTCGCACTGGAATACTCAACCGGCTGGCCGTTTTCGAATCGAATGAAGACCGGGGTGGCCGTGATGGTTTCGCTGCCGTAGACGGGCGCAATCATCGTGGAAAATACAAGCGCGCTGCAGATACCGATACGTTTAAGGGTTGAGTCCATACCGACTCCGGAGAACAGAAATCAAAAACCGTGAAAAGAACGAGCGCGGTGTGAATGCGCCGGCACGCGCCAGTGCAAAATAGTGAGTGAGCAAGAGGAACATCCCTGCACAACAACCCTGTAGTGATAGATACATAGCCTAAGTCCGATACACTGGCGAATGCACAAATTCAAATAATGCAACTATTGATAATGCAACTATGAATTTGATCTGAGCAGGATACTAAAAGGGAACCATCCGGACGTCAATCACTGATTGCGCCGTTTTGTCATTTTGTGACGGGCGTCACATTTCGCTCAATCCGTGATTCCGATAATCGTGTGCCCGACCCTATACAAACAGCGGATAATACAAATCTGTGTAGGAGAATTCTTACATACTACAATATGGGATCAGAGATTCGGGAGTGTCGGACAGCATCCTGGCTAAGTTTCAGGATTGTTTTCCTGCCGGGGGATATTTACTGTTTCCATCGACATCCACTGGCACTTTCTTTTTCCAGTTTTTCCAGCCAATCCTGGTGTTGTTCCAGTTCCGCTTCCGATGCTCTGACGATTTTCAAATTGCGGTGTTTGACTGCCTGGTCTGAAAAGTCGAACTGTACTTCAACTTCTCCGTTTTCTTCGTCCGGTTCCAACAGGAGATCCGTCTGCCCGCCGGTCATTCGCAGGTAAACGTCGGCGAGAATTTCCGAGTCCAGCAACGCGCCGTGCAGCGTTCTGTGAGCGTTGCTGATATCAAGGCGCTTACACAGAGCGTCCAGCGTATTTCTCTGGCCCGGATACATCTCCCTCGCCATGGCCAGGGTATCCAGGATCAGGCAGTGTTGTTCCAGGGTTTTATCATAACCGGCCCGGCGTAGCTCCGCGTTGATAAATCCGACGTCAAATGCGGCATTGTGAATGACCAGTTCGGCACCGTCGACAAAGTCGATAAAATCGGACATGATCTCCTCAAACCGGGGTTTGTCCGCCAGAAATTCATTGCTGATGCCATGGACCTCAATAGCCGCCTCGTCAATCTGCCGATCCGGTTGCAGGTATTTATGGAAGTTGTTTCCGGTAATGGCACGATTGAGTACTTCGACGCACCCAATCTCAATGATTCTGTGTCCGTCCGAGTGTTCTAATCCGGTGGTTTCGGTATCGAGTACGATTTGTCTCACATATCACCTTAACTCGTCTATGCCTCGATTGGCCAGGCGATCCGCTCTTTCATTTTCTTCGTGGCCGCTGTGTCCTTTCACCCACTTCCATTCTACTTGATGTTCTGCAAGCAGCCTATCGAGTTCTTGCCAGAGGTCTGAATTCTTAACGGGTTTTTTGGCTGCGGTTTTCCAATGATTTTTTTTCCAGTTGGGCATCCATTCGTTAATTCCTTTCATGACATACTGAGAGTCCGTCGTGATGATGACATGGCATGAACGCTTCAATGCCTTTAATCCACTAATGATGGCCGTCATTTCCATGCGGTTGTTGGTGGTTTGTCTTTCGCCGCCGCATAATTCCTTTTCGTGCTTTCCCTTTCTGAGCAGCACTCCCCAGCCTCCGGGTCCCGGATTGCCGCGGCAGGCCCCGTCAGTGAACATTTCTACCATCGTGATAAGACTCGGTTAAGTATTTCTTTGCAGTTTGACAGGGAGCAGTAGTGATCCAGGCGCTTCAGTGTACTAATGATCTTCCGACCTTTCCCTGGCGGAACGTTGATTGGCCCTTTGCACCAGACTTCCTACTACAATACCGGCGGCTTGTCGACGCCATTTTGTTCGGACCAGAGTCATGGGCACGGATTGCTTTCTCGCATGTACGATATAGATGCCGCCCAGTTTGCCCAGCATAGGCCTCGTCCGTTCAAGAAATGCTGTTTTTTGAAGCAGTTGGGTGCTGGAGATGGGCAGACGCAGGAAGAAAGACTCTTCTTGCAAAATCCGAAAACTTAATAGAGAGAGCCAGTCGGCTATTCTTCCTCGACTGTAAAACTCACCATTCCAGGGAACGACGCCGCGCCAGCGCATCAAAATGTGCCGCAAGCCCCAGATACTGTGCGGATTGAATCCGATGATCAGAAGATGGCCGTCGTTGGTTAAGATTCGGTCAACCTCGCGCAATACCTGGTGTGGATCGCTGCAAAAATCCAGGGTATGGGGCAAAACCACGAGATTCATGGTATCGCTGGCTATGGGAAGATGATGGGCATGAGCGCCTATATCGATTCCTTGAGAATTTGTAACACTTCCCAATACAAGCTTTTTATGCAAGCCCGCACTTTCCAAAAGTTTGATTTTTTGAGATATTTGACCGATCTGAATGCCCTGATAACCGAAGATGTCTGGTAACATGCGGTTCAACAAGACGTTCATTTCATCAAGGATAGATTGCCCGAGACTGGTAGAATACCAATCCTGCAGGGGCTTCTGAGCGTCTTGCCATTGCGGCGTGTGTTTGTTAACAGTCATTTATTTGTCTGAATATTAATGCGTTATAATAACAATCTAGGATCTAATTTAGCATTGACCAACCACCTCATCAGATCTGTTTCAGCTATAGATCCAAGTGTGTTCCTTAACTATGGACGCAAGTATGCTGCAGTTTCCGTGGCATCTATGCTTATGTCCATGGGTTTTTCCATGGATTCCTCGGCCATAGAAAGCCCATCGCACGCTACTATTATGGACACAAGGGCCGAAAGTGCAAATTCGTTCGGATCGGAACGGAATAACCGGGCTCCAGATTCACTATATGAGCCATTTGACTTTCTTAAGGCTATAGGCGAGTTGAACAATAGTTTTCTCAAGGAAGAGCTCTATTCGGAGGACAAAAACCTTTGGCTGGATATTGTTCAATATGGACAGTTAGAGAAGCCGGGTAACCCGGCCATTACCGAAGAACGCGATCTTTATATCAAGAATAAATTCTGGACGGAACGCAATCTTCGCCATGCTCAGCCCTATTTGTTTTATATATTGGGACAGCTGAAAGAAAGAAATCTTCCGGTGGAACTGGCAGTCTTGCCCGTCATAGAAAGCAGTTACAATCCATCCGCGTTGAGTGAAAACAATGCCGCGGGGTTGTGGCAGTTGATTCCACCGACGGCGAAATCTCTCGGTTTGACCATAAACCGGTGGGTCGATGAACGTAAAAGCATTGAACGTTCGACTCAGGCTGCGTTGGATTACCTCAAGCAGTTGCACGAAGAACTCGGCAGTTGGCCCTTGGCGATTGCAGCCTACAATGCCGGTCCCAGCCGTGTGCGAGACAGAATAAGAAAACTGGGCTTGGATGACTTCGATGTCTGGGATGTCAAACTTCCCACCGAAACTCGTCGGTATGTGGCCAAGTTTTTTGCGCTTAATGATCTGATCGCAAGGGCCGGAGAATTTGCTCTGAACTTACCTCATATCAACGATAATCCCCAACTGGTGCGAGTAGAGACGGGTAGACGGATCAGTCTCAATACCGCTGCGGAGCTGGCGGAAATTCCCTATCGCCGGGTGCAGAAATTAAACAGCGAACTGCTTACAAAAGGCACTCCGCCCGAAGGTCCGCACTCGGTGATGCTGCCTGCCTCTTCAGAAATCGTTTTTAAGCAAAATTTGCAGGAGGCCATACGCCGGTCCAGTCGAATTTACAACCCGATCCTTTACCACACGATCAAATCCGGAGAATCTCTCGGTACGATTGCTCAACAATACAATACCAGTGTATCTCATCTGAAAAGCCTGAATAATCTCAAAGGCAGTTTAATCAAAACCGGACAGAAAATTCTGGTTGCCAACTACGATCCGGAGCATAAGCCGAATAACCTTGAAGTTGGAATTCCCGCGTACAAAGTCCGTGAAGGCGATACTTTGTCCGAAATCGCCAGTATGTACGGTATCAAACGCTCGTTGATCGCGAATCGGAACAATATTGACAATGACAATTTACTGCGCGTTGGTAAGGTGTTGATCATTCCCGCAAAGTATATACCGGCGGATAAATCAACCATCAGCTATTCTGTCAGGCAGGGCGACACACTGTCGGGCATAGCGAAACAGTTTAATATTCCGCTAAAAGAGATAAAGCGCTTAAACCCTCCCCTGGCTGAGGCAAGGACGATTCTGCCGGGCCAGAAAGTTCTGATCCCGACATCGGCTTTTTACTAGCCACCGTTCTCCTTGGTAACTGGAAAATTAGCCAGAATCTACCATAATCCCAGAAGTGTTGTTGAGTCCGATGTTTGACTCGCAGTCAGAAGATTGAGACTATTAAACACCTCCGGAAAGCGTCCTGAAACCGCGGAAATTACGATGTCCAAAATTGTACTGTCGTTAGATGATAACCTGATCATGGAATATGAACTCGAGAAAGAAGAAACCATGATCGGAAGGCGTTCGAGTAATGATATCCAGATACAGAATCTTGCTGTGAGCGGCCGCCACGCCCGAATCATTCTGGCGATGAACGATGCCTTTTTAGAAGACCTCGGCAGCACTAACGGCACTTATGTTAACGGTCGTCTGATTAAAAAGCAGGCGCTCAATGATGGCGATGAAATTATTATCGGTAAATACAAGCTGGCATTTTATAGTGCCGATGCGGTTTCTCAACCCGCGCTGTCCTCATTTTTGCATACCGGCGCCGAACCGGAACTTGTTGGCGTGGAAAGCGAGGATGAGTCCGGGTCATCTAAATACAACAGCGCCATTATCGAGGTGAAAAACGGTGCAAAAGCCGGGCAGATATTACCGATCCAAAAACCGGTGACCACACTTGGCCGGCCCGGAATACAAATTGCCGCTATCATGAAAAAACCGGAAGGTTACTTTTTCATGCACATTGAAAGTGAAGAAGATTCGACGCCGCCCAAACACAACCATACCGAACTTGGTGAGGAGCCGGTTTTGTTAAAAAGCGGTGACTCGCTTACGGTAGCCGGTATCAATGTTGAATTTATGCTTTCCTAGGGCTGGCTTTTCACGCCTCGTATAGATCGGTGGAAAGATAGCGATCTCCCCGATCACAAACAATCGACACGATGACGGCATTTTCCACTTGATTTCCGAGTCTGAGTGCAGCAGCCAGCGCACCTCCGGATGAAATGCCGGCGCAGATACCTTCAATCCTGGCCAGATCCCGGGCGGTATCTTCGGATTCTCCTTGACTGACGTCGATGATCCGATCGACACGCTCTCTGTCGAAAATACTGGGTAAATAAGCCTTAGGCCACCTGCGTATTCCGGGAATACTGGAATCGTCATCCGGCTGAACGCCGACGATCTGAACACCTGCGTTTTTCTCCTTCAGAAACCTGGAGACGCCCATGATGGTTCCGGTTGTCCCCATTGCGCTGACGAAGTGGGTGATCCCCCCGTCCGTGTCGCGCCAGATTTCCGGGCCGGTACTGTAGTAATGCGCCAGCGGATTGTCCGGATTAGAGAACTGATCCAGCACCAATCCTTTACCTTCGTCCTGCATTTGCAAGGCCAGATCACGCGCGTATTCTATGCCCTCTTCCTTGCTCACGAGTATCAGTTCTGCCCCATAGGCCTTCATGAGCTGCATTCGCTCGCGGCTCATATTCTCCGCCATAATCAGCTGCATTTTAAAGCCCATAATGGCAGCCGCCATGGCCAGTGCTATACCTGTATTGCCGCTGGTGGCTTCAATCAGAGTGTCACCGGGACTGATGTCGCCGCGCTCATAGGCGCGTTTAATCATCGATAGCGCCGGCCTGTCCTTTACCGAGCCCGCAGGATTATCCCCTTCGAGCTTTACCAGAAAAGTATTGTTATTCTGATCCTGCCCGAGTCTTTGTAGTTTTACAAGCCTGGTATTACCGATTTGTTCGTCTAGTGATTTGAACATAGTATTTCCATAGTCAAGCTCAGAGTCCGAAGCTTTCCCGAACCTTATTGCTTATTTGCCGTACAATGTGGTTGATCGAAGTATCGCCGCTGTCAAAGAGAGTGAGGTTGGCCATTTTACGCATCCAGGTGATCTGCCTTTTCGCCAACTGGCGAGTAGCGGCTATGCCCTTCTCGGTCATCTGTGCTTTTGAATCCAATCCATCAAGGTAGTTCCAGACTTGCCGGTAACCGACGCTGCGCATGGAGGGCAGGTCCGCCCTCATAGGCTCCAGAGAACGCAAATAGTCTACCTCGTCGATAAAACCCTTTTCCAACATTTGATAAAAACGCCCTGCAATTCGTTCATGCAGTAACCTGCGATGCTCTGGAAAGAGGCCAAACTTAATGGCGTGCAGGTAAGGCTTGTTTGGAGACGTCTTATGCCAATCCGTCATGCTGCGCCCGCTGGTGCGCCAGATTTCCAATGCCCGTTGAATGCGCTGCGGATCATTGGGATGAATTCTCTGTGCCGAATTCGGATCAACCCGGGTTAACTCCCGGTGCATCGCCGCCCAATCTGCCTGCCGGGCCTGATTTTCGATTTCGAGGCGTATGTCCGAACTCGCCGCCGGCATTTCCGAAAGTCCGTATTCGAGTGCCTTGAAATACATCATGGTACCTCCGACCATCAAGGGTATTTTACCCCTCGACTGTATGTCCATGATTTCCTTATGGGCATCTTGAACAAACCGGGAAACAGAATAGGTTTCCCAGGGGTCAATGATATCGATCAGTCTATGCGGGGCAGCCTCCAGTTCAAATCTGTCGGGCTTGGCCGTGCCTATATTCATCAAGCGATAGATGAGAGCCGAATCGACGCTGACGATTTCACAGGGGAGTTCTTTGATCAGTTCCATGGCTATGGCCGTTTTTCCACAGGCCGTAGCACCCAGCAGGAACACCGGGAGGTAGGTATCTGTAGCGTCCATCAGCGACCGCGCAAAAAAAGCTTATCCAGATCTTTCATCGAGAGTGCGGTCCAGGTAGGCCTTCCATGATTGCATTGTCCGCTGTTTTCCGTCGTTTCCATTTGCCTCAGCAATGCGTTCATTTCAGTCAGGCTCAGCTTGCGGTTGGCCCGTACTGAGCCGTGGCAGGCCATGCTGGACAAGGTTTCGTTGATCGCGCTTTCAATCTGATCGCTGTCTCCATGCTCAATCAATTCGGCCAGCACATCGCGGACCAGTTCTTCAAGATTCGAATCGGCAAGCAAAATCGGAACTTCTCGAATCGTGACTTTTTCAGCCGCGACACGGCGCAATTCAAATCCCAGATGGCTGAAGTGGCCTTCGTACTGTTCGGCAAAATCCGCCTCTTTGTGGCTGAGGCTGAGCGGTACCGGAATCAGCACTGGTTGTGATTTAATTTTTCCGCTATCGCTATAGGCTTTCTTAAGTTTTTCATAAGTAATCCGTTCATGCGCGGCATGCGCATCCACAAGGATTAAGCCGTCCTGATTTTGAGAGAGTATATACACACCGTGAAGTTGGGCCAGCGCAAAACCCAGCGGAGGAATATGAGTTTGTTCGGCTGATGCCGGTAATACTTCGGCACTATGGCCTGTATCAGTGTTTCCCGCGTAAAGTTTTCTCAGTCCGGCATTATTTTCACTAACGGCAAGGGTCAGACTTCCCTGGCTTGGCTTACCGGTGGAAGGTACATAGGCGGCGTGTCCGGTGCTGAGTATCGACGTGCTGTTATTCGCCGGATATTGCTGTCCCGGCTCGGAATAAGCCACAGGTTCTTCATTCATTCGATGGGCGGACTCCGTATCCGGCCGAATGCTTCTCAATGCATCCTGCAGACTGCGTCTGACAAAACCGTGCACTAGTCGGCTGTCCCGAAACCGGACTTCGTGTTTTGCCGGATGTACATTGACATCCACCTGGCTTGCCGGCAGATCCAGAAATAGCACGAACGCCGGATAACGCGAATGATAGATCAAATCACTGTAGGCTTGTTTAACTGCGTGGCTGATCACTTTATCCCGCACCGCCCTGCGATTAACGTAAAAATACTGCATATCGGCCTGGCTGCGGGAATAAGTCGCTCGCGCGATCCAGCCCCACAATCTGAATCCGTGAGTTTCGGTATCGATATAAAACGATTGCTCAAAAAAGGACTGGCCGCAAACATCGCTCACGCGTCTTTCATGATCTTCCCGGCTGGTGCCCGCTTTCCATTGGAACAGCTTTTTTCCATTGTGCGATAAGGAAAAGGCCGCATGAAAATGTGCCAGGGCGAGTTTTTTCAGCATACTCTCAATATGCTGCAATTCGGTTCGTTCCGTGCGCAGGAATTTCCGGCGCGCGGGAACGTTGAAGAACAGGTCCCGGACTTCAATTGTCGTCCCGGTCGGGTGCGCAACCGGCTTGAGTTTGTATTCGTCTTCAGCCCCATCGGTAATCAATTCCCAGGCTTGTTCATCGGACTGCGACAGTGATTTGAGCCGCGTTATCGACACCGATGCGATACTCGGCAAGGCTTCGCCTCTGAAACCCAGACTATCCACCGCCTCGAGATCACTCAGGTTTTTGATCTTACTGGTAGCATGCCGACGCACGGACAGCGGCAAATCGTCTTTCTCAATTCCGTGGCCGTTATCCCTGACCCGGATTAGTCGTATTCCACCCAGCTCCAACTCAACCTGAATAAGGTTGGCGCCGGCATCGAGACTGTTTTCCACCAGCTCTTTAACGATGGAACTGGGCCTTTCTATGACTTCACCCGCGGCTATTTGATTGACCAGTTGATCCGGTAGCTGAATAATTGCCATAAGATTCATGTACATGTAACAGATGCGGATATTATGAAGAATCCCGGACCATCGGACCAGTATTGATTCATACCACAGAACGGGATTTTCCAGCCGAATCTTTGTACTATTGTCGTACCTGAACAGTGAAGTGAGAAGCTATGTATAAAAGTGGTTTTGCAGTCGTTTTTTTCGGTTCTGCGCTGGCGCTGACGAGCGGATGCGCGCAAAACCCGGTGCAGCCCTGGGAAAAGTCCATTCTGGCGCAACCGGATATGACGTTTGAGGCCAACGCCATTGAAGGATTGTTGAATGATCATTTTTATTCCAGTAAGGAGGCTTCCAGTGGCGGACGAAGTTTCGCCGGTGGCGGCTGTGGATGTAACTGATCGAAGACACGCCCGAAGGTTCACCAAAGGTGCCTCATTCTAAAATTCGTTCGCGTTTAAGTCTCGCCTGTTGTTCGTTATTAGGGTTCGGTCCGCTAAGCGGTGCGGCAGAGCCTCGATGGCAAATAGAACTTGGAGTGATGAACTACAACGAATATGAGCGCAACAATGGTCTGGAATTACTATTAAACGCAAAAACCGACATTGATGACAGCCAGAGCCTCTCGCTGAAATTCGAGATCGACACACTAACGGGGGCCACGCCCAATGGTGCATCGAGTACCAACGTGCCGCAAACTTACACTATGGCCTCAGGTCACGGTACATATCAGGTTGCCGCGAATGAGTTGCCGGCGGATGATACACATATGGATACCCGCATGTCACTGGCCGGGCAATACGGGCGTCAACACAGCCGTAACCTCAGCGCAAGTTACGACGGCCGGATTTCCATGGAGTTTGATTTTCTTGCCTTTTCAACCACGTCCACATTCAACTATGAGTTTGACGACCGCAATACCACTTTACAGGCGGGTATCAATATAGAATACGACCGTGTGCATCCCGTGGGTAATGTCCCCATACCTTTCGCAAGCATGGCTCCAGCGGGAGCATTACAACCGCGAGGGGTCAGCAGTGTGCAACGAAGAGCGGCCGAACTGTCATTCGGTCTTACCCGGATATTGGATAAACGCTCTTTAATCCAATTCAAGTATACATTTTCCAGGTTTTCCGGTTACCTCAACGATCCCTATAAAATCGTCAGTGTGATCCAGGGAGTCTCTAGCGCCGACGCCGGACTTACCGTGGATAATATTTTTGAAAACAGGCCCCGGGTGCGGCGAATGCACAGTCTCTATACCGCCTATAAAGCCGACCTAGGCAAAGGCGTGCTCGACTTGTCATACCGATATCTCTGGGATGACTGGGAGATCTTATCGAATACTTTGCAACTGAGCTATAAACACCGCATGAAAGAGAACTTTTACTTGCGTCCCAGCGTTCGCTTGTATCATCAAAACCAGGCGGAATTTTACCGCCATAGCGTCATTGAAGGGGAAATCCCGTCGGATTTTCTCAGCGCTGACTCGCGTTTGGCGGAATTCGATGCCTATACTGTGGGCCTAAGGTATGGAAAGTCCGGACAGGATTCAGCTGATCACAGCGTCGCCCTTGAGTATTACACACAACTGGGCGAGAGCCACCCGGATGACGCTGTCGGTTTACAAAAGTCTCAGGATTTGTTTCCGACCCTGCACGCTTTGATCATAAAATATTATTATTCTTTCGATTGGTGATTTGACTCGGCTGAATTCGGCCGGCCAGTACGGTTCCCGGAGGAGCTTTGCGTTCAAAGTAAGCCATCACAGCGCTGTGCAGGGCCTTGGCCATTCGATTCTGAAACACGTCAGAGCGTAATTTCTGTTCTTCTTTGGGATTGGTCAGAAACGCGGTTTCTACCAACACCGAAGGAATATCGGGCGATTTCAGAACAGCGAAATTGGCCTGCTCGACGCCGCTTTTATGCAGTCTGCTGATACGGCGAATCTCCTCCAGCATATGATCTCCAACACTGAGGCTTGATTCCAGAGTTGCGTTTTGAGCAAGATCGATCAAGGTTTTTTTCAGCTCCTCGGTACGCCCGTCCAGGGAAACATCGCCGAACAAATCAGCCGCGTTTTCCTTGTCCGCCAACCATTGAGCCGCCTCAGAACTTGCCCCCTTGAGTGAAAGCGCGTACACCGAAGAGCCGCGCGCGTTTTTCTTGGGGAAAGCGTCGGCGTGGATGGAAACAAACAGATCCGCCTGATGCTGACGAGCCTTGCGAGTCCTTTGCCTCAAGCTGATGTACATATCCTTGTTTCTGATCATTACGGGTTTGATTCCTTCAACCGCCGAGAGATGCTTATAGAGCTTACGGGCAATGGCAAGCGTGATGTCTTTTTCACGGGTTTTATTTACCCCTACGGCCCCGGGATCTCTTCCACCGTGACCAGGATCTATCGCAATCACAATATCGCGCAATTGATCTTTATGCAGCTCGTTGGCGCTCTTAACGATTTTCTTGCCGTTTTCGCTCGAGACACTGACTCCCATATCGATCACCAGACGCTGAGCGCCGCCACGGCGATTGACAAATCTGTAGGACGGATTGATGTTGCGCTTCAGATCGACCACTACCCGAAGTTTATTGTCACTGTGGTTCGCATAACGGATGCGGTCCACAACATCACTGTGTATCCCCAACACATTCATTTTCGCATCCAGTTGGACTTTGTAGAGATCTATAACCAGCCGTTGGGGGTTAGACAGTGTAAAGATCTTGTGTCCCGCCGGCGCTTTGTCAAGATCGAAGTAGAGTTGCAGATTATCCTGTGTGGCGAGTTTAAACCCGTGTAGCTTCGCATTGGATGACGCGCGGGCTGTCGAAAGCGGCAATATCGATACCGCGACTGCACCGCCGGCTTTGGTCATCAGCCGGATAAACGCACGCCGTTGATCGAAGATATGATTAAACGCCACCTCACTTCTCCACATGGAATTGGAATTCGGGGAACTTAGAGAACTCCCTAGCTATTTATAGCCGATAAATCGCCGATGAAAAGAGAAATTTAGTTACCGTAATCAATTTTTGCCAGCCTGCCTTTATCCTTGTAAAACAGAGAGATATGTATATCCGCGGCAGGCAGCCATGTCTCGCCTTTTTCCGGCCACTCAATCAGGAAGATATCTTCGCCGTCAAACAGTTCTCTGATGCCCAAAAACTCCAATTCTTCCGGGTCGGCCAGTCGGTAAAGATCCAGATGGTGTAACTTCCCCCGACTGAGGTGATAGGTTTCAATCAGAGTGTAAGTCGGACTTCTGACAGCGCCTTTATGCCCCAGGTAATGAAGGAATCCCCGCGTCAAAGTGGTTTTTCCGGCGCCGAGATCACCGGATAAATAGATCGTCCTTACGCCGGTTTCCGATAGCGAGCTGGCCAGTTTCGCACCGAATTCAACTGTCGCGCTTTCATCGATCAACACGATTTCTTTTGTCTTCATAGGGCTTGATCGAGCATGAATCGGGTCCGCGCCAGACGATCCAGTACATCGCTGGCGAGTAAGGAATTGCCTAAATCGGAATATGCCGAATCGCCGGCGCGGGCATGCCAGCTCACGCCGTATACAGCTGCCTGTATCGGCGATAATCCCTGCCCCAACAGCCCGGCAATAGCGCCGGTCAGCACATCCCCCATGCCGGCGCACGACATACCCGGATTTCCTTTGTCGCTAAGCCATACTTGTTCACCGTCGCTGATCAACGTGCCGCAGCCCTTTAAAACGACAACCGCGTTGTATTTATCCGCCAGAGCTTTAACGGCGGTAAAGCGATCTTTCTGCACATCCGGGGTTATACAAGCGAGCAAGCGCGCGGCTTCGGCAGGATGCGGTGTGAGTACGCATTCTTTGTTCAGGCGAATAGGATTTTCAGCCAACAAATTAAGTGCATCCGCGTCGTACACGCAAGGTCCCTGGAATTGCAGACAAGCCCGATAGAGAGATTCAGCCCAGGAGTCCTGGCCAAGGCCCGGTCCCACTGCCAGAACATCCGCCTCCTTAAACAATATGGCGCACTGGGTTCCGTCGGACAGAGGATTCCGAATCAGATCCGGCAGTAGTTCGCACTGGCCGGAACCGGTGCGTGTTCCCGTCCGCACCAGTCCGGCACCTGATCTTAACGCCGCCACCGCACACAATTCGGCCGCGCCCTGCATGCTGTGATTACCTCCTACAACCGCAACCCGCCCATAGCTTCCTTTGTGGGTATTCCGTTTTCTGGCCATGTAATCTTCCAGGCCTTCCCAGGAGTCGGTTCGATAGACTGAACAGGGTAAGCGGTCAAATACCCTTGATGATACACCTAGTTCGTCCAGGAAAATCTGACCGGTGTGATCCGGGCCGTCATTGGTCAGAAGCCCGCGTTTCAGGCCGATAAACGTCATGGTGACATCGGCCCTGATCGAAGTGCCCAATACCGTACCCGTGCTCGCATCCAGACCGGACGGGACATCGACCGAAAGTATCGGCTTATTCGCTGCATTCAGCCGCTGGATAAGTCGGGCGAGAGAGCCTTCGACCTTCCGGCACAAACCGCTGCCGAAAATGGCATCCACAATAAGATCGAAGGATTCCGGAGCCGCTACCTCACCGACGCTCACCCGTGCTCCTGGCGTGGCCATGTAATCCTGGTATGCACGTTTTGCATCGCCCCTGAGTTTGTCGGGCTCGACGGTACTGTGGACACTGAGCTGAATGTGCGAGGATGCAAGCAAGCCGGCCAGCACATAGCCATCACCGCCGTTGTTACCCGCGCCGCACAGGATTAAAATCCGTTCGCTGGCGGGCCAACGCAGTTGAACCGTATCCGCCAGAGCCTTGCCCGCACGGCACATCAGCGTGTAAGACGGCGTGGAAAAATCTTCGATTGCAATCCGGTCAAGTTCACGAACCTGCGCGGCGTCATAAAGGCGGTTGTTCACAGTCAGTCTGTGGCTGGGTTCCTAGGGTACACGCCCTAGCGAAGATTGAGAGACTGGCTAAAAAACACGGCCAGGGACTGACCCACGCCCGCGCCCAGTCTTCCCGCGAGACGGTTCAGTAAATCTTCTTCCGGGGTGAAGTTTACTATTCTTTCCGCTTTAACAATATCACGGGCTATGGTTCTTTCGTTAGCCAGTTCATCCACAAGCCCGATTTCCATCGCCTGTTCCCCGCTCCACACCAAACCGGAAAATAATCCGGGCCGATCACTCAACCGGTCTCCGCGGCCTTTTTTTACCGCCTCGATAAACTGTGTGTGAATGTTTTCAAGCATCGTCGCGATGTGACTGACCTGTTGGTCGCTCAAGGGAGAAAACGGATCCAGCAGGGCCTTGTTTTCACCGGCGGTAAGCAAACGGCGCTCGACACCAATTTTCTCCATGGCCTCAACAAAACCGAAACTATCCATCCTGACTCCGATCGAACCGACCAGGCTGGCCTTATCCGCGAAGATTTTCTCCGCCGCTGACGCTATATAGTAGCCACCCGATGCGCAGGTATCTTCGATCACCGCGTATAGCGGAGTGTGCGGATACTGATCTCGCAGGCGAATGATTTCATCATAAATCACGCCGGCCTGAACCGGACTTCCGCCCGGGCTGTTTATCCGCAGTAACACCGCCTTTGAATTTTCATCTTCAAACGCGGCTTCCAGCCCTTCGATAATCGTTGATACATTGGCAGGCTGATCAGAGGCGATTAACCCGTAAACATCGACAACAGCGGTGTGCGGTTTTTTACTGATGTCGGATTCGAATAGATCATCGTGAAATGCACCGTACAAAACCACTGTCACATAGACAAATGTCAGAACCTTGAAGAATATTCCCCACCGGCGGCTCTTACGCTGTTCTTTCAGCGAAGCGGTAGCCAGCTCGGAGATCAGCTTTTTATCCCAGTTCGGATCAGCCTGCTCAGGTGGTTTTTCCCCGGAAATCCACTTTTCCTTATCGTTCATGTGATGAAAAATCCTCGATTGGAATGTCGGTAACCTGAATCACCTTCGGATTCGGAAATTCACGCCCTAATGACTACGGATTCAGCGTGATCATTAGATTGATTGACCATTAGAATGCACGATTATTGCCAGAGTAAACATCACAATCCCGTTAGGCGCCATGGTTAATTTTTCTCCCGCCTGCCGGGATGGCTTCCCAGAGGTTGCGTTTCGAGAAGTCGAATTTCGTTTCTCCATGTTTCTCCGGGCTGCGCATATAAGCGATAGTCGATCGTCCTGGCCTTAAAGGACAAACTTTCGGCATGCAAATACATGCGTTTTAAGCCGGCGGCATGCGCCAATCGATTGATTCGTTTATCGCCATACTTGTTGTCGCCTACAACCGGATGTCCCAGCGAAGATAAGTGAACCCGTATCTGGTGCGTTCTGCCGGTTTCAATCCTGACTTGAACCAAGGCCGTGTCCGGGTATTGCTCAAGCACGGTAAAATGACTCAAGGCCGCTGCACCTTGTGCGGATTCCTCCACCATGCGCTCGCCGCTCCGCAGGCGATTTTTTTTCAATGCAGCATTTCGGGTGAGTGTTTTGCGTTTCCAGATCCCGACCGTCAACGCGAGATAGACCTTTTCCACCCGGTTTTGCCGAAATGCATCTTGACACATCAGCAGGGCCTCACGGTTCTTGGCAATAAGCAGACAACCACTGGTATCGCGGTCAAGTCTGTGCACCAGTTCCAGCGATTGATCCGAACGATGCTGTCTCAACGCGTCGATAATACCGAACACGAGACCGCTTCCCGCGTGAACCGAGAGATTCGCCGGTTTATTGAGTAAAATAATATCATCGTTTTCAAAAACCACCCGTCGGCCGATTCGATCTGTTACCGACCGGGGCACAGTCACTCTCCGGCGTTCCTCGCTTTTAATCGGCGGCAGTCGTACCTCATCGCCGGGTTTTAGTTTGTAGTCCGGTTTCTTTCGCCCCTTATTCACCCTGATCTGCCCGGTTCTCAGCAAACGGTAAATATGGCTTTTCGGGACTTTATAAAGGGTTTTGATTAAATAATTATCGATACGTTGGCCGCTCGACAAATTATCGATGGTGATGTTCCGGGCCTGAATTTGCGATGAAGTCTTGCTTAGCTTGTGCGTCAAATTTTTGATGTCCGTAGAAACGGAAGAGTTTAAAAGTGCAGTTGATAGTATAACCGCAAGCACGAATTGATACCGCGTGCTTATCGGGGGATTCCCACTCTTGTGGAAATGAAAAACAACTCTGCCTGTTCGACGAAAGGTTTCCGAGTGGCAATTGATCTTTACAGTTGTTTTAACGTTTAATTTGATGTGCCATGGCGACGCTGCTATATTTCGTGATAGGACGAAAATCCAGCGAGCCAATTCGACACATCGAATGGACGGTTCACTATACCACTCAGAATGTGTTAGCCTTGACCCATCGACCGGTGACGGAATTGGCCGGGATTTCGCATGTTAGTGTTACAGTACACTTGTGTGGTGATAGGCCGCTTAATCACAAGGATCCAAGATCGAAAAGAAACGTTGTGATAGCGTGCTGTTTCATACCGGCAAGAGGATGGCCGGCCGATGTAACAATGGTTTTAGACCCTTGCGGTCTGATGATTCCGGTACTATGGATATAGTTAACTCTTGGAACGAGCAAGATTGCAACCGGAATTGTAATAGTTAATATAGGTAAACTACGAACGATAGTAGGTGTAGACAACTTGCCTGGCGCCGGCAGGCGGCCAGTGAGCATTGACAGAAACAGTTGTCTCGGATAAACAGATTTTAAGCAGTACCCGATGTGTTGACACGTCGTGTCCGGCGAGCTGTAAGAGCTACAATAAACAAACAGTATTACAAGGATTGTAACCACAATGATGTTGGAAATTGAGTTTTCCCCTGTTGCTAGAGTTGCAGCCCGGCATGGTAAAACATAACGACCCGCCTCAGATCTGATCGTCCTGAAGGGGTTCGCATCAAGCCCGGCCGGCCCAGGCCGACGCTATTCGCGTACCTCTGTTCTACGCCGCTTCATCCCAGTTGCCTGACTCTGTAACCGGTTTGCATAAAGTGCAGACAGAGCGGAATCGCGCGTTTGAATGCCCGCTTGCGAAGCATTCGTCAGTGTCGATCCGCGGTTTGAAATTTATGCGACATTAAAGATCATGGAAACAACAAAAAATGAAAAGAATGCTCATCAATGCAACTCATGCAGAAGAGTTGCGAGTGGCGATCGTGGACGGGCAGCGCCTGTACGATCTGGATATAGAAAATAAATCGAGGCAACAGAAAAAATCCAACATCTATAAAGCGAAGATCACCCGGATTGAACCCAGTCTTGAGGCAGCCTTTGTCGACTATGGCGCCGAACGACATGGTTTTCTACCCTTCAAGGAAATAGCCCGGGAATACCTGGCGGAATCCGCTTTCGCCCAGGGCGGGCGGCCTAATGTCAAGGACGGTATCAGCGAAGGTAAAGAAATTATCGTGCAGATTGAAAAGGAAGAGCGTGGCAATAAGGGTGCGGCGCTGACAACCTTTATCTCGCTCGCCGGTCGATTCCTCGTGCTGATGCCGAATAATCCGCGAGCCGGTGGAGTCAGCCGTCGTATCGAAGGCGAGGACCGCGCCAATCTGCGGGCTGCCATGAATGACGTTACCGTTCCCCAGGAGATGGGCACTATTGTACGAACTGCCGGCATAGGACGTACCAGCGAAGAATTGCAATGGGATCTGGACTATCAAATCGATATTTGGAAAGCCATTCGCAAGGCCGCACAGGACAAGGCAGCTCCGTTTCTGATTTATCAGGAGAGCAACGTTATTGTCCGGGCATTGCGGGATAATTTCCGCTCGGATATAGGTGAAATACTGATCGATGAGCCGGATGTGTTTCGGCAAGCGGAAGAGTTCATCAACCGCTATATGCCTCACAATTCACGCAAGCTCAAGCTTTACCAGGAAGAAATACCACTGTTCAGCCGTTTTCAGATTGAAAGCCAGATCGAATCCGCATTCCAGCGGGAGGTGCAGCTGCCTTCCGGTGGCGCCATAGTGATAGATCACTCCGAAGCCTTGATCTCCATCGATATCAATTCTGCCCGGGCGACCAAAGGCAGTGATATAGAGGAGACAGCCACCAATACCAATCTGGAAGCCTGCGACGAAATTTCCCGGCAGCTGCGGTTGCGTGACATCGGTGGTCTGATCGTGATCGACTTTATCGATATGCTGGCCAACAAGAATCAGCGAAAAGTTGAGGGCCGGTTGAAGGAAGTCATGAAAGCGGATAGAGCGAGGGTGCAGATTGGAAGAATTTCGCGTTTCGGTCTACTGGAAATGTCGCGACAGCGGCTACGCCCTTCTCTCGGTGAATCCTCTCAAACCGTGTGTCCCCGTTGCACCGGGCATGGAACGATCAGGGGCGTCGAGTCACTGGCTTTATCCATTCTGAGGCTGCTTGAAGAAGAAGCGATGAAGGATAACACCGATCGGGTACTGGTTCAGGTCCCGATTGACGTATCGTCTTATTTGGTGAATGAAAAGCGAGAAAACATAGCCGAAATCGAATCACGCACTCAGGCGAAGTTACTGGTTGTTGCCAGTCCGGGCCTGGAAACCCCGCATTTTCAGATGGAGCGCATACGCGGTGGCGATGTATCGCATGATTCGGAAGGGAAGAAAAGTTACGAATTAAGTATCCATCCGGATGAACCCTATGTACCTCATACAACAAAACCACAGACGGTCCGTGGCGAATCCCCGGCGGTGATGCGTGTAGATCCGGAGCACCCAGCCCCCCTGCCCGCCGTCAAAACCTATGAGAAGCGACCGGCCATGGAAGCCGGTGTTGTCACCAAGATTATCGGGGCCTTCAGCAATCTGTTCAGTGCTGAGCCGAAGGCGGAGGAGAAAAAACAGGAAGAAGAGAAACAGACCAAATCCACTCGTTCGGACCGAGGTCAAAGCCGCCGAAGCCGCAATTCCGGCGCTAAGCAGGACAGAAGCGAAAGCAGATCCACGGGCACTAAGCAGCGTAGAGGCCGTCCCGCACGCAAGTCACAAAAAGCGGAACGAAACGGCACAAAAGCGGACACGGAACAGGCGACCCTCGGCCCGGAAAACGGGGGGGCCAATGAAGAGAAAAAAACGCGTTCAAAAGCCCGGAACAAAAAGACCGCTGCTAAACGAGGACAGACCGAAAGCCGGGGTAAGGATAAGAACCCCAGGCAAACGCCGGGCAAGAAGGAAGATCCGGTTTCCGAAAATGCCGGTTCACCGAATTCCGATGAGAGTCAGGTTGCGTCGCCGGAGAAAGCGACGGATAAAAGCAAACCCGCCTCCAAGCGTCAAAGGCAGGGTTCAAATTACAATCGTTCCAGGCGGCAATCAGGAGCCAAGGACGACTCTTCAACTGCGGATACCAAGGCTAATGGGGGGAAAAAATCGGCCAAATCCGAAGAGAGCCCCGGAGAAGAAACTCGGAACAAGGAGTCCTTCGCCAAACCGGCAAAAACCAAGGACGAGCAGCTTACAGATTCCCGATCCCGCAGCAAAGATTCAAAGGACAGGCCTGAGCGGCCCTCACCGGTAAGCGATAGTGCGGACGTGCCGGAAAACCCGGCAACTGAGCAACCTTCAGATGTCGATGAATCCGCCGTGAATTCAACCAAGAATGATCCGGGCAAAGAAACCGGGACGTCTCGAGTAAAGCGCAAGCGTGTTTCCAGCAAACAGCCAAGTCAGCTTAAAAGTACCGTCCGCTCCCTGGCGAATAAATCGGGCGATGAAACCAACTCCGGAGCATCGGTGGCTGAACAGGAAAAAGGCGCTGTTGACGATTCCAAATCAGCAAAGGCCAATAAAACCGAAATTAACCAGAAGGATGGAACCGATGCACCGGATAATATCCGGATCGTGGCAAGTGAGGAAGGGCCGAAGTCTCAGGCAAAAAAGTCACGCGTGAAGCGCTCAATGGAATCGAGCAGCGCAACTGAACATCAGGAACCCCAACGATCCAGCTGGGGATCACCTAAGCTTTCAGACGTGGAGCCGGTAAGCAAAGAGGAAAAAGCTTCTCCGAAAAAAACTGTGACTAAGGAAAACGCTGAAAAAAAAGCCCGGTTAACTGAAAATTAACTCGATCAGGAGAGTGAGAATTGATTTGCTTATATCACGACCCGTAATATTTAGGTGGCCGGGTTTTATCATGTACCTATTGTTAGCAGCGTGCTTACCATAGTTCCGGATAACACAACGAAGCCACACACGATATTTTTGTGGTTGATATTGCAAAATCCACTTCGTTGAAGACGATTGCCTGCCATCCAAAAGGATACTGCAATTCATACGGCGGCGAGTACTTGTTGGCAGCGTCCGCTTTGAACCCGAACTTACCGTAATACTTCGGATCGCCGTAAACGAAAAGAACATCTATAGCCTTTTCCGATAAGTGTTCGATTCCGCTTTCTATGAGTTTTGTACCAATCCCGCGCTTTTGATAGTCGGGCTTTACGCCAAGCGGCGCCAGGATATAGCCAACCCATTTCTCATTGCTATCTACAGTTACAGGGCTGAATGCTATATGGCCCGCCACCATGCTATGGGTTTCAGCAACCAAAGCAACAGTTTCGGGGCTCGTCTCTTCGCCCAGCAGACTTACCGCAAGTGTGGAGACAATTTGACCCTCGTCTTCAGAGAAGGCTTGTAAATGAACATCACGGATGCTTTCACCATCCTGATTTGTTGCTACACGGATATGTGTCATTAGCTGCTAATGCCCCAGTCCGTCATCGTATGGCTGTCGGATGCATTAAATCGCCCCCGGTCTGTCGGAGGCTAAATTCTATGAAGCGACTTCGTTATAGTTTTCAACGTCACGCGAAGTAGCGGATCGTTAGGTTTTTCAATTTATTAGAGACCTAGCCAGTAAAAATCCGTTTATTGGATTTTCTCCGATTCTGCGAACTGCATACGGCCACCAATCAAGTCCGAATGGAATATATAATCTGACCCGCTCTCCTCGGTTTGATAATTGTTCCGCAACATCCGTACGAACTCCTAAAAGCATTTCGAATTCATATTGACCTTGTACCCATCCATTTTGTTTTGCAATAGAAATAGCGAAATCATGTAATTGCTCATCATGGGTAGCGATGATAGGGTAAAAACCTTGCTCTCTGGCTTTTTCTGAGAACATTATTTTTACTAAGCGTCTATAGTTTTTTTTGATTTCCGTTTGTTGTGTATACGCTATATCGTGACCAGCAACGAAGGCTCCTTTAACTAAACGTACTTTAGCCCCAGAATTAATTAGCGACTCCATGTCACTCGCCGTGCGCTTCAAATATGCCTGTAGTGTGAGAGCCACTGGTAAACCTTTCTGCTGTAAATCGTTATGCAAGTTGATTGTGTCATCAATTACCGAAGCATCTTCCATATCCAGCATAATACAGTGAACACCTTCTCTTCCTTCTGATGACTTTTGAATTTCTTGAGAGATCTGTAAGGCATTTTCACGGGCTATTGAATGTTCGATCGAATATCCAATCTGAGTCGGATCAACTGATATGTGAACATCCAGATCAGTTTGCTTCAGGGAATTTACCGCATCGAATTTCCTGCCCACATTTTCTTTTACCAATTCAATTGTATCCACATATTCCCCAAGATAAAAAAGAGAACTGCGAATCTGGTTGTTCAGACGCATATTTCTGGCAAAATTCACGGCTTCATCAGCGTTCTTGCCTGCAACGTATCTTGTAGAAATCGAAGACGTAGCTCGATTGTTTTGCATGAAATGCTTCATTCCTTTTGATCGGGCTAATGAAATCATGGCTACTTGCCAAAAGCGTCGGAACATCAATTTTCTCCAAAATATTGATTCAGTAGTCGCCCCCCTTTCTTGTGACAATTACCGATTTACTCGATCGTTCAGCACCAACATCACAAACCGCCTCAATGTTGTTGCCGTCCGGGTCCAGCAGAAACGCAGCATAATACGAGCTATGATACGAACGATAGCCAGGCTTGCCATTATCTCTGCCTCCTGCCTCAATCCCCGCCTCATAGAAAGCGTGTACCTGCTCGATAGAGTCGGCCTGAAAGGCTAAATGTAGATTCGAACAGGGTTCCCCATCCGCGCCAACGTAAAACTCATCGAAATAAAAGCATCGATCATCGCAACCGAACCCGTCGCTTTTTCTGAGAGCGCTCAGGATTGCGAGGTAAAACGCCTTACTAATCTCAAGATCGGAGACATGAAACGCAACATGATCAATCAGCCTGCCCTGATGGTATTTCATATCATCTTCAAGACACAGTATTTTTCAACGACATAATGTCGGCTATTTCCATATGGGTTTATCACCGCTTTCAGATAAAAAAAACAGCGTGCCATTTTCCTAAACGATATCATAAATTTAATACAGTTTGGCAGGATTTTGGCCAGAAATAATCCGGCATTTTACCGGTTGACTTTTCTACAGGAAGAATACAACAAGACGCCCACTATGCTACCACCACCGTGGCTTATTCAAACCAGTCTGTCTTGCTCTTTCTTAGCAGCATCGGATGGTATTTTACAATCAAGCCGAACGATCAAGTACTGCATCAAAGCAAACTCTAAAGTACTCATCTTTAACGCTGCCGGATAAAGCAAAACCCTCTTGCGGGAAGGTTCCGGACGGCATTGGTTCATAGGTGATCACTAAATCGTCCCGAACCCCAAAGACTGTGTCTTGATCCAGATAAGGATCGTCATCGGGGAAAACCTCCGTCACCAAGGTTTCGAATCCATCGGCGGAGACGATGTAATGCAAGTGCGAAGGTCTCCAGGGGTGTCTTCCCGTCGCGTCAAGTAATTTACCTACAGGGCCATCGGTTGGAACGGTATATTCGACCGGCCTGACGGTGGTAAATCGATATTCCCCATTCTGATCAGACGTAAAGACACCGTGGAAACTGTAAATATCCTGTTCCTCATCCTGCGATGAGTATTTTCCGTTCGGCGCTGTTTGCCAAATATCGATTTTCGCGCCGACGATGGGTTTCCCGTCGATATCCTGGATCCGGCCTTCAACGAGTATAACATCGCCCTTATAATGCCGTTTAAAATCAGCACCCAGTTCCATCTGCGGGGCGTTCGACAAGTGAAACGGCCCCAGCACACTTGAACTGGTGACTTCGGGGCGGGAATTGATCATATCCACCAATGACGAGACGCCCAGCACATCCGACAGCAGTACAAACTCATTGCGTTCAGGTGTGGTGATTTCGCCTGCCCACTGCAGCAAACGTATTGCTTCGCGCCACTCATCATGGCTTATTCCGGATTCTTTGATAAATGCGTGCAGATGAGTTGCCAGACTTTGCATAATTTCCAGCAGACGAGGATCGGTCTCTTCGCTGAAATAACTCAAAAACGTTTCAGTAATGTTGTCGCTATTGACCGAGCGCATGATTTTCTCCTGTTAAAACAGACGCTATCTCAGAATGCCGAGACTGAGTGCCGGAAATTGTATTAATAGAATCAGTACCAACAGCATCACGAATGCAAAAGGCAAGGCGCCCATAAACACATCTTTCAAACTGATTCTGTCATCATCCAGCGTGGCTTTGATGACAAAACAACTGATGCCGAGCGGCGGTGTAAGCAAACCGATTTCCGCGCCAACGACTGTAATGATCCCGAACCAGACCAGACTCAAGCCCATGGGCTCGATCAAGGGCAGAAATAAGGGGACGACAATAAGGATGATGGAGGCCGTGTCTAACAACGTGCCTAAAAACAACATCAGGCAGACGTACAGCACCATGATCATGACAAAACCCATATTGTTTTGTTCAAGAATGCTTGCTAACTCATTAGGCAGACCGGCGAGGCCCAGCATTCGACTATAAATAGAAGCGGCGGTGATCAGAAACAATATGGATGCAGTGATGTGCCCGGTCTCGATCAAGGTAGACCAAAGCATTTGTGTATTCATTTTTCTGCCGGCAAACGCTATAGCCAACCCCACTGCCGCTCCGGCTGCCCCGGCCTCAACCGGTGTGAGCCAGCCGGTATAGATACCGCCCAGTACAATCAGAATAAGGCCGGCGAGTGGAGTCACCTTTAAAAGAATCATCGGAAAGCTCATGTACTCTTGATCTTCCATTTGCCGACCACCGATAAAATCCGGCGTGAACTTCCCCATAACCCAAATCGTAGCAATGTAGACAACGGCCAAGATGATGCCAGGTACAACCCCGGCCAGGAACATATCACCAACTGATTGTTCCGCCACAAACGAATAAATGATCAGCATCGCCGATGGAGGGATAATCATCCCCAATACCGATGATCCGGCAACAACGCCTACTGCAAACCGCGAGTTGTAGCCATAATGCAACATTTGCGGCACGGAGACTTTTGAGAACACGGAAGCTGACGCAATGGAAGAACCTGTTACTGCCGCAAATACCGCATTCGCTCCGACCGTCGCCATGCCTATACCACCGGTGACACGGCGAAAGACATAGTTCATCACTTGGTAAATATCCGAACCCATGCCGGCTTTGGAAACGACCAGCCCCATAAATGTAAATAATGGCACGGTGGCAAAGGTGTATTCCATCGCGCTTTCGCCGATCGCGACTTTCAGCAGATTCATTGAAAGCTCAAAATTATCCCTGATTAACCAGATTGAGACGAATGAAACTATACCGAGTGCAATAGGTATATATAATCCGGCGTAAATTAGAATAACGATGGCAACAACTGAAAATATTCCGATTTCAATCGGGCTCATCACTCTCCCCGATTTTTCATTCGGTCTTTCATTTCATTCATTCGTATTAGTTCAAAATCTCTGCTCGGAAGAAAAATTTTTAAGGTAAACAGCAATGCACACAAGGCGGTGCTCAGCCAAATCGTCAGCTTTATCGGCCACCACGGGGCCACAAACACGCCGGGTACGCCAAAATAATCCTGCGTCTCAAGCATCTCGATAAACTCAGGCCAGATAGCGATAGCGATTAAAACCATCAAGGTTGCAGAAACCGCGTTGATGACTCGTCGAATAAACCGCGCGACGGTCGGATAGGTTGGTGCCAGGAAAGTCAGGAGCCCGTCGGACCTTGTTAAGCGATTGACTCTGACGACATCCGGTAACTGAAGAAAAACGATGAGCACCATCGAAAACTGAACCACTTCGACCGCCCCCAGAAAGGGTTTATTGAATATCCCGCGGGCCACCACGTCGAAATTCACGACCATGACCAAAACCAGCACCACCAAAGTGCCAAACGCATTGGATATCTTGGCTACGGTATTGGCCATCAGAGACAGGCGGTAAACCGGTCGGATAATCGGACTGTCCGGCATGTATTTTTATTGCTACTGTTGGGCAGCCCAATCGCGGGATGGACTGAATCCGGCAGCCTTAAGCTTACCCATATAAGCGTGCAGCATCTCTGTACCCGGTTGACCGGCTTTATCCAGTGTCGCAGCCCATTCAAGAGCGATATTGGGCATAGCATTCGCCCATGCGGTTCGATCTTCACTGCTCATCTCAATGACAGTACCCCCGGCAGCTACATAGGCGTCAATACTGGCACTGGCACGTTCCATGGCAATACTTGCGACATGATCCCGGTACAGAACGGCTACCTCAGTCAATACCTCCTTGACTTCGTCCGGTAGTTTTTTCCAGAAGTCGGCGTTTACGGTGACAGTCTTGGAATTAACGGAACCGAGATTCGCACTGATCATATAGGGAGCAACTTCAGCAATTTTGAATGTTTTCGCGGCTTCGGGCCACAACATTGCGTGATCAACCAATCCGGTTTGCAACATATTATAAAAATCGGTTAACCCGCCCCGAACACCCGCTGCACCGTTTATCCCCTCCAGATAGCGAAGGTTCATGCCAGCACCTGCAACTTTGCTGCCTTCCAGATCAGATACTGACGAGACCTTTTTCTTGCTGAAGATCTGATAGGAGTCAAGTACAACCCCGGTTGCCAGATACACTTGATTTTGCTTAGCAAACTCCGTTTGCATGGTTGGAAATTCCTTGGCAATTTCGTCTATAGCTTTGGCCACTACCCTGGAATCGGCAACGACAAACGGTGTTACAGCTGCCAGGGCCTGACTGGGTAATTTTGAACTGTGGAATATGGTAGTCACTATGCCGATATCGCCCAATCCCAGCTTGATTCCTTCCAAAACCCCTTTGGGTTTTACAATAGTTCCCCCGTAGGACTCCTGCCAGTTCATTTTGTAATTTCCGGCTTTGGCGAGTCTTTTGTCGACTTCGGGGATAAAAAACTTGCTGAATTCGGAGACCCACAGTGCTTTGGCCGGGTAGCCGTCGATCACAACGGCTTTTATCGTTTCAGCGGCATTTGCGGATGAGGACACCACTGCGGAAAACACCAATCCCATCGTCAGTTGAAGCAACTTACTATTCTTCATCATGTACCCTCCTACCTTAATAAGCATATTTATTTATTTTTGAACAGGTTCTTGACTTGTATAAATGTTCTTGCCTTACAGATAGGAGCATACTTTTTCAAAAGGAAACCTTGGCAGTTTTTGAAAAATCGCACCTTCGTCTGCATAGCCCAGATTGCAAAGAAAATTTGAACGTAAGCTAGTGCTGCTGAAAAACTCTTCGTCAACGATTTCATTACTAAATCCTGACATAGCCCCAACGTCCAACCCCAGCGCCCTGGCGCCGATCATTAAGTACGCGCCTTGCAATGTACTGTTTAAAAAAGCGGTAAATTGAGTGTGCTTTTCTTTACCCTCGAAATGAGGTCGGCGATCTTCGTGCGGGAATAAATAGGGTAGCTCTTTCCAGAACTCCAGATCGTAAGCGATAATTGCCGTAACCGGCGCACTCATCATTTTGCTCACATTCTTTTCTTTCAGAGCCTTCGCCAACCGGTTTTTACCGTCCTTTGACCGAATAAACAGGAATCTTGCAGGACAGCAATTCATACTGGTTGGACCATTGGCGACAATTTCGTATAGAGAGGTTATCAGCTCGTCAGGCACATCCCGGTCCTGCCAAGAGTAATGAGACCGCGCGCCTCTTAAGATCACATCGATAGAGTCCCGGTCCAGTTGCGGCTTTCGTTCCCGCAACTCTCTGATGTCTTCTTGGGCTTTGGTTCTCGCCTGCTCCAGGGCTTCACCCGCCAATAAGCTCATGCTGATCAATAACCTCGCCTGAATAAATCACCACCGCGGATACGACCTCCACAGTTCAACCGGTTTTTCCGAACTGATTGACGCTATCACAGCCTTATATACAGCGGTCTATAACCACAGTGATGCAGGCCTGACAGATGAGTCGATAATTTTTAATCGTTTCTTAGCAATCTTGACTATCTTTTAACGATATTATCTAATAATGTCAAATAAAATCGATATATTTTAATGAGAGAGGAATATACCCATGCCGGCGTGGAAAGATTACAAACAAGAGGCTCAGGAACGCGGTGCGCTGGCGCTTGAGGTTTTTTCGATCATCAGCACACCGGCCGGGGATTTGGCGAAAGTCAAAAAACTTCTGCCGGAGCATCTGGCCTATCAAGCGGATCTGGAACGAAGAGGTTTATTGATGCTTGCCGGGCCGCTTTCCGACGAGAGCGGCGAACAAATGGAAGGCGTCGGCCAGATCGTTTACAGAGCGGAATCGCTGGACGAAGCCAGATCCCTGGCCGAAGCAGACCCTATGCATGCCGGTGGTGCTCGCCGCTATACCCTTCGTCGCTGGTTAATCAACGAAGGCTCGTTACAACTGACCATTAAGCTTGCAGCCCAAAAAGTGACGCTGTAAAACCTGTTTAAGAGCCTGTTAAATATCTCTCTGCCGTCGCGAGAGTATGCTGAAAGGAGTTTTTTATTAATGCACAGCGAAACAGACACTGATACCGAAGCCACATCCCTGACCAACCAAACCTATCAGCGTATTTATACAATGATTATCCAGGGTGATCTTGAGCCGGGCGACAAGCTGAAAATAGATCAGTTACGCAGGTCGCTGGGCACGGGCTCAAGTACCGTGCGTGAGGCATTGAGCTTGCTGACGTCCGAACAATTGGTCGACCGAATCGATCAACGCGGTTTCAGGGTATCCCATGTCAGCGCTGAAGGATTTGAGGAGCTTCTGAAAACGCGTTGCTGGCTGGAAGAGCGGGCATTGCGGGAGTCAATGCAAGCCGGCAACCAGCAATGGGAGGAAGATTTGATCGTCGCCCATCACCGCTTAAAACGCACCCTTCGATCAACAGATAATGGCAACCATAAGCCAAGTGTTGCGTGGGAAACGCTGCATAAGAAATTTCACATGGCGCTGCTTTCGGCCTGCGGCTCATCAATTCTTATAAAATTTTGTGATCAGCTGTATGATCAAAATGTCCGCTATCGCAACGCCGCCGGATTGCTGGCCTATCCCGAGCGCGATGTTACACGCGAGCATGATGCAATCGTGCAGCATGTCATCGATCAGAATGCGGACAAAGCTGTAGAAGAGTTGATCTCACACTATGGCAAGACCGGTGAATTTCTGGCACGTTATTATAAATAAAGGTGATTTTCGATTTTATTATATAAAAAACGATTTTTATTTCTTTGACTTTAATATATCGATATATTAATCTTGACACTCGTTTCGAATTGAGCTGTAAACGAGAGAACCATGAGACTAGTGTCATTTCTACGGGATGAGAAAAGCCGTATAGGCTTTGTAGCGGATGACAAGGTCGTGGATCTTTCAATTGCTGCACCGGAACTCCCCACCGGTTTTGTTGAATTTCTGCAAGCCGGATCCGACGTAATGAATCAGGCTGCGGCTGCGGCTGATATGGCTATCGACGATGCGCTTCTTTCCCTCGATGAACTCGTGTATCTTCCGCTGATTCAACGCCCGCCGAAAATAATTTGTATCGGTAGAAATTACGCGGCACACGCCAGGGAAGGTGGTGTTGCCCCGCCCTCATATCCCGAGATTTTCTTCAGAAGCTCCACATCGCTGATCGCTCACAATGACTTTATCTTACGCCCTGCCTGTTCGGACAAACTTGATTATGAAGCCGAACTCGCGGCTATTGTCGGACAACGCGCCCGGCATGTGTCAAAGGCAGGTGCTTTATCCATAGTAGCCGGTTACTCAATCTTTAACGATGCCACGCTTCGCGACTATCAGCGTAAAAGCTCACAATGGACTATTGGCAAAAACTTCGATGGCACAGGTGCATTCGGACCGGTATTTGTCAGCGCAGACGAGTTGCCCGACGGTGCTCACGGCTTGCAGATCCAATCCCGGCTTAATGGAGAAATCATGCAAAGCGCCAACACGGAAGATTTCATTTTCCCGATTGACGATCTCATCGTCAGACTCAGCGAATGTATGACATTGGAACCCGGCGATGTCATCGTCACCGGAACTCCGGCGGGGGTGGGATACGCACGTACCCCGCCCGTATTCATGAAGGCGGGAGATATATGCGAGGTTGAAATCCAGGGTATAGGCGTTTTGTCCAATCCGGTCCGCAACGAATCTGTGTGAGCATCCCAGCGATACCACGTTAAAGGAACAGAGCATGTACGAAGGTAATTATCTGGCACACAGGCTCAGAGAAGCTTCCGTTGATCAGTTTGACCGGATTTTTGCACAAATGCCGGATGGGTCGACAATTTCTTACGGCGAATTTTTTCAGCGCGCTGAAAAGTTTGCCGGCGCACTGGTATCCAGTGGCGTAAAGCCGGACGACAGAGTTGCCGTACAGGTTGATAAGTCAATAGACGTTTTGCAGCTTTACCTTGGAACAGTTTTGGCCGGCGCGATCTTTCTTCCCATGAATACCGCTTATACTGCCTCGGAAGTCACTTATTTTCTGAAAGATGCAACCCCGAGCATATTCGTATGCAGTGATGACTCACTGAGTGAATTGCGGATTATCGCCGGGCAATGTGCTGTCCCGGCCATAGAAACCCTGAACGCCGATGGCAGCGGAAGTCTGACTGATATTGCACAAATCCAGACCACTCCCTTCCATGCCGTAAAACGCGATGAGAATTCTTTGGCCGCCATCCTGTATACATCCGGAACCACCGGCAAATCAAAAGGAGCAATGTTGTCTCACGGAAACCTGTGGAGCAACGCGCATACGCTGATGACTTACTGGGAATTCAGTGAGACAGACACCCTGATCCACGCACTGCCGATATTTCATACACATGGTTTGTTCGTCGCAGTCAATGTTACCCTGGCAGCAGGATCATCGCTTTTTTTCATGCCTGAATTTAATGCAGATGAAATAATGGACGCCATGAAACACGCGACGGTGCTAATGGGCGTGCCTACCTTTTACGTGCGCCTCCTTGAGCACCCCGCATTAAGCAGGGAGAATACGGCGAATATGCGTTTGTTCGTTTCGGGTTCAGCTCCATTGCTGGCGGATACTCACATTCAGTGGGAGGAAAAAACCGGTCACGCCATTCTGGAAAGGTACGGTATGACTGAGACAAATATGAACACATCCAATCCTTATACCGGCATAAGGCGACCGGGCACTGTGGGTTTCCCGCTTCCCGGAGTCGACATCAAGGTCACCGATGCGGAAACCAATACAAGCTTGCCGAATAATGAAATTGGCTCTATCGAAGTCCGCGGTCCAAACGTATTCCAGGGCTATTGGAAAATGCCCGAAAAAACCGCAGATGAACTACGCAGGGACGGTTTTTTTATTACCGGTGACTTAGGCATGATTGATGATCTGGGCTACTTGACCATTATCGGCCGATCCAAGGACCTGATCATCACCGGTGGCTATAATGTTTACCCCAAGGAAATTGAGAATATAATCGATGATCTTGAGGGTGTCGTGGAGTCCGCCGTGATCGGAATCCCGCATCCTGACTTTGGAGAAGCGGTTGTCGCAATCGTCGTGCGGCAGACAAACTCTTCTCTGAATACAAATGACATTAAAAGCGCAATATATACCCGTCTGGCAAAATACAAGCATCCCAAAAAGATTCACTTTGTCGTTGATCTCCCCAGAAACGCCATGGGAAAAGTACAGAAAAATTCCCTGCGTGAGATCTACAAGCACAGCTTTGCCAGTGCATAGCTTGATGATTTAGTCGAGTGATTTGCCCGAAGGATTGGTAAACTGATCGTTCAGTTTTTGCACAAATTCTGATGCCGCTTCGATCACATTGCCGATCTGTTTATTCGCCTGCCTGGTCCAGCCGATGGGTTTTGTGCAAAAAATACTTCTGTAAAAAGCGGTGTTTTTCCTGAATGCATTCATATACATGGCATCGGGTGTGCCCGGCATTTTCCGAAGCATGCGCTGAGCGACCTTATTCCGCACGGTAAAATGAATGGCGAAGTAAATACCTGCAAGTACCAGCAGAAAAATAACAGCGGACACAGGTTCGGTAAAAAAGGACAAAATCAGCGTGGCGAGTGAGCCTAACCAT
Source organism: Granulosicoccaceae bacterium (assembly GCA_965222695.1). Taxonomy (GTDB): domain Bacteria; phylum Pseudomonadota; class Gammaproteobacteria; order Granulosicoccales; family Granulosicoccaceae; genus UBA7957. Next base: position 1,672,258 of record OZ244967.1, read on the forward strand.
CCCATGCTGACGGAAACCGATAATACGAGTAGAAACAAGGCGCCGAATATGACCGCGTCCGCAATTAGAACTCTTTGCCCCCATTTTTGCATCAAGGCCGAAACGGACGGTATATCGATTTGAGAGATATCGCGAGCTTCCTTTTCCAGAGCACCAACAACTCTGTAGGCCCGCTCTACTTCCACCTGGTCGATCCGCCGCATGATATCGTCAAGGTCTTCGTCGCGTTTGGATTCAAACCGTCGCTTGAGTTCTTCATTGGGAAAAGGCAGTGCTGCATCTTCATTGTAGATCGTATAGAAACGGCCGGCCGTTAAACCGCGCTGAGAAAGTGCCCGCTGCCATGCACTGACGACTTCTTCGGGATTATCCTCCCGAGCGGCCGTGTCGATTTGATTGAGGATGTAAAGAAACTTATTGGAGTCCGAACGATTGATCGTGTCCTCAACCAGATGCTGCAGCGTATCCTGCATAGCACCCGGTTCCGGATGCCTGGCATCGAAAAACACCAGCACCAGATCTGAAAGATCCACGATATGGTCCGTGATTCGCAAGGTGGATGTGCGTTGTTCATCGGCATCGAATCCCGGAGAATCTATGATGATCTTACCATTCACCGCTTCAGAATTACTGACTTTCAGCTGCAGATAGGCATCGATTCGACTGCCCTCGCCGCTTGCAACCTTGTCGATTTCGTCACTGATCTTATAAAACGGAAATCGTAAATCCGCATCTAGTGCAAGTCCGGGTAGAACTTTGCCTGCGCTGTCTTCTCCATAACAGATCACGGTAAATTTATCATCGACCGCTTGATTGCCGGTTTTTTGCAGCTTGTCCCCGAGGTAAGAGTTGATAAAGGATGATTTACCGGCTGAAAAGGTTCCCAAAATGGAAATCAGCGGCCACCAGGGAATCTGCAATGCATAGGAATCATCGGTTCCGAGTAATCCTGTGTTATAACCCACGTCATCCAGAATCTTAAAGTTATTGACGGTGCCCAGTAAAACAGGATTCTCTTTTTGCAAGTGCTGTTCAAGACTGCTCAGACGCTTGATTAAGGATTCATCAGGACCAGGCATTAATATTCTCCAGTGATTTAGGGCGCATCATATCGATTAGGAGGGCTGCGAACAAGTCTTCAGTCACCTTGTCTCCTGCCTGAAAGATCCTGACACAGTCAGATCTGTCTCGGAACTCCGCAAAGAAAGTGCAAGACCGCCGCTTTGTATCGAAATTATCCTTTGGCCCGGTTTTCTTATACTACTCTGTAAAAGATAGTAAATTTGTGAATTTCGATTAATCGGGATAAAGCGCTTCTGCCAATCGCAACATTTCTTGTCCGGCCTTGCTCAAAGGCCCCATTTCAAAAACGGCCAAACCTTCGGTAAAAGACCGCCTGAATGCCGTTCGCTGAGCCAGCTTATGATGCAGAAAACGAATGTCGCCAAGAGAATTCAGCGCCTCTTCCGCCTCCCCGGTCTCCCTGACTGCCGGGTGCGTATCCGCCCGGTTGATAAAGGCGAGCAGTTCAGGTCGATTCCTGCAATGTTGTTTAATCAGTTTGATAAATCGCTGAGTGGACCAGATATCGGCCTGTGACGGTTGAACAGGTATGAGTACCCTGTCCGCAATATCGATTAGCTGATAACAGTCAGGTAAATTCGATACGCCCGTGTCGGCCAGGATTTCCAAAGAGGATTGGTGCGATGTCAATTGCTGCAGCCTATCTATTGAGTCCGATACCCATAACCGGGGTTCATAGCCTTCCTCGTCTCTGACCTCCACAGCGTCTGTCAGCGTTTTTTGCGGATCCAGATCGAAAAGAGCTATTTTATAACCACACTCCAATAGCCAGATGGCAAGATTAAATGACAGAGTACTCTTCCCGACACCGCCCTTTAAATTGGCAACTACGGTGAGCATTACCCGCTAAAACGGCCAGGGAAACCCGAAGTTAAAGGGATTAAATCCATTTGAATAAGGCAAAGGCGCGGGTGGATAGTAATAACCGCCGGGTACGCCGTAGCCGCCGCCATACCCGTAGGGCGTCGGAATGGCCGGTGGAGCCATATAACCCTGTGGAGCCATATAACCCTGTGGCAGGGTTTGATACGGATAGTAGCCAGGATATTGATAAGTGTAGCTTCCCTGATTTTGCGGAGCAGTGTAAGCGCCGTAAGTATTCTGATCCGGATTGACAACAGGAGCGCCCCAGGGATTTTCTCCGGCAACCGTATTTGGGTCCGTCTTGGGGGTGTCATCCTGCCAGGGGCTGGCTTCACCACTGGAAAGCGGTGGATATAAACCCGGATTCACCGGCTGTTGTGAATTCGAGTTATCGAAATAAGGCGCGTATTCTTCTGCATAGATGGGAAGAATCATCATGGGTAATAATACAAGCAGAAAAATAACCGCTACTCTGGTTTGAGGTATATTATTTATCATCATCGCTTTCCTCGACATAGATTAATCGGCACTGTCCTGTTTATCCTGCTTAAGGCGTATTCTCCGCCGTGATACGCTTTTTTTAACCTTTACCGGAGAGTTTTCCTGCCCGGACCCGCTATTCCTATCCCGTGTACTGCCATTGACTTTTTTCGCCGGTCGGCGTTCGCGCGTTTTTTGAGGTTTTGATTTCACGGCAGTAGCTTTTTCTTCCGAGGCGCCTTCAATGATTGTCTTATGTTGAGTCTCTTGTGCGATTGTTTCTGAGTCGGCTTCGGAGAACGCCTTTTCATCTGTCTTCCGGGCAGTCTGCTGCGCTGATGTTTCCTGTGTCTGTATCTTTCCGGCCTTGGCGCGGGTTTTAGAAGATTTAAGCGAATTTACTGCCAAACCAACCATATTCAGCAGAATCAACAGTAACCTGCCGACTAGCTGCAATACTGATGACAGCAGTGATCCCAGGCCACTAAGCGCACGAACCCATACCGGATTTTTTTGCGGAATATCCACTGCGGCTTGAGCCGCAGGCTCCAGGCCGTCCAGGGACAGTTCCCCGCCGCCAGGCAGCAGGGATTTTCGGGCACTGACACAGCCCAGCGGAATAATCAACAGCGTAAGCAAGGTTGCCACCAGTACTCCGAAGAACAGACTGATCGCCATCCCTTTAAAGATCGGGTCAGTCAAAATGACTACTGCGCCGCCCATTAAGGCACCGGCGGTAATCAGAATCGGGCGTGTTCTTGCCTTACAGGAATTGATAATGGCATCGATCGGCGCGACGCCGTTACCGATCTGCTCGCGGGAGAAATCCACCAGCAATATGGAGTTACGCACGATAATACCGGCCAGAGCAATAAATCCAATCATCGATGTCGCCGTGAATTCTGCACCGAACAGCCAATGGCCCGGAATAATGCCGATCAAGGTCAAAGGGATCGGCGAGATGATAATTGCAGGAACCAAGAAGTTACCGAACTCCCATACCACAAGCATGTAGATAAGAATAATCGCGGCGGCAAACGCCATTCCCATATCGCGGAAGGTTTCAAAAGTGACTGTCCATTCACCCGTCCATTCGAATCCGGATCTGGAGCCGGACTCGGGCGGCCCGAAATACTCGCTCTCCAGTTGTACACCGTCCGGAGCGACGTAATCACGCAATTTATTTTCGACTTCAAGCATGCCGTAGATCGGCGATGCAAGCCGCCCTTGTACTTCGGCGGTCACAAATTCCACCGGCCTTAAATCTTTGTGGTAAATGACATTGTCCATGATATCGGCCCGGAATTCGCCCAGCTCGGATAAAGGCACGCTGTATCCTTTGCTGCTCATAATCGGAAGGTTGCCGATTTGAGAAAAGTTGGCACGGTTCTCCAGGGGCATTTGCAGCACGATGTAGGTGGGCTCGGATACGTTTCCTTCCTTGACATCTCCAATAACGAATCCACCCAGTGCCATTTCAAGATTGCGGTTAATCGCATCCACCGAAACGCCCTGACGGACGGATTTTTCCGAGTCCACCACGAACCGCCAGATTTCATAAGGCTGCTGAATCAAATTGTCCACATCGGTCAGGACTTCCGTGCCGGTAAAAATTTCCGTTAAATCTTCGGCCACCGTACGCCGGGTTTGTGCATCCGGGCCGTAAACTTCTGCCACGACAGACTGCAGCACGGGCGGGCCGGGCGGCATTTCGACGACCTCAATGTTTGCATCTTCCTGGGCCGCGATCGGCTGTAGCAACTCCCGGGCCCTGACCGCCAGATCATGGCTGGAAAGCTTTCGGTTTGATTTATGTGTCAATTGGACTTGAATATCGGCTTGCCAGGGTTTATCGCGCAGATAAGAGTGACGGACCAGACCGTTGAAATTAAACGGGGAAGCCGTGCCCGTATAGGTTTGCAGGGCTGTCACCTGTTCGATTTTCTGCAGTTCCATGGTCAGACGTTTTACTACGTTTGCCGTCACCGGCAGAGCGGTTCCCTCGGGCAGATTCACCTGGACGTTAAATTCCGGCTTGTTGTCCAACGGTAACATTTTCGCTGTGACACTGGTCGTATAAAACAGGAAACAACAGAGAAAGAATACGACAATAATGGAAAGTAAAAACAGCCAGCCTTTAACCTTGTCGTTGATCAGCGGAATCAGCAGGCGGCGATAGAGCCGGTCCATACTTTCATTAAACCGGTGCTCCTTGTGCTCGGCTTTTTGCAGATAGTTCATACTGGGTCGCAATCGCATCACCAGCCAGGGCGTGAAAATAAAGGCCGCAAACAAAGAGAAAAGCATGGCAACGGAGCCGAGTGCCGGAATCGGAGCCATATAGGGCCCCATCATACCGCTGACGAATCCCATGGGAAGCAGGGCTGCGATGACGGTAAATGTGGCAAGTATGGTCGGATTGCCGACTTCACGGACAGCATCGACTGAGGTATCCGTATCCATCTCCCCATGCATCAGCCAGCGCCGGTATATGTTTTCTACAACCACTATGGCATCGTCAACCAATATTCCGATTGAGAAAATCAACGCGAAAAGACTGACCCGGTCAATCGTAAAATCCATGATCCAGGCGCCGAATACGGTAAACAATATCACGACCGGAATGACGATCAGTACAACCGTTGCGGCACGCATACCCAGCGTCCACCAGACCAAAGCCGTAACCACCGCCGTGGCGACAAACAGCTTCAGGATCAGTTCATTGACTTTTTCATTGGCTGTTTCACCGTAGTTACGGGTGATCTCAACATGGACATTTTCCGGTATGAGTACGCCTTTTAAGCTGTTGACTTTTGCCAGAATCTTTTCTGCAACTTCAACCCCGTTACTGCCGTATTTTTTGGCTATAGCCAGTGTTACCGCGGCCGCCCCTTGAGCGGGGCCTTCCGCCACCTGTCCGTTATAGGCGGGGCCAGCGTAGTATTCCACCAGTTTTTTGGCATCCTCAGGCTGATGGCTTACATCGGCGACGTCCCTGACATAGACGGAGGCGCCATTAAAAGTGCCTACGACCAAGCGCCCAACATCCTGTGCTGTGTGCAGAAACGCTCCGGTATAAACCTGAAAACTGCGGTTGTCAGACTCGATACTGCCCACACCGCGTTCGCTGTTAGCGGTCTGTATCGTCTGTGCGAGCTGATCGAGTGAAATTCCGTATCCGGCCAGCTTTTCCGGTTGGGCTTCTATTCTGATTTGCTCAGCCCGCCCGCCCACGATAAAACTTTTGCTGGTATTGGGGATTTCCTTCAGGCGCTGCAGGATATCGAGCCCGAGCAATCGCATCGAGGCATCGTCAATATCCTCCGACCATAAGGTCAGAGTGACTACGGGAACATCGTCGACAGCTTTGGGTTTAATCAGGGGCTGGGAGACACCGGGCGGAATCTTATCCATATTCGACAGGACTTTATCGTGCAGTTTCACCAGGGAATCTTCCATGTTTTCGCCGACTTCAAACTGCACTGTTACCAGAGCCGCTCCGCGCATGGACGCTGAATACACGTGTTTGACGCCGGTAATTTCACTCATCAGGCTTTCCAACGGGTTGGAAACCAAGGTCGAGACCTGCTCCGCCGCTGCACCCGGATACTTCACCATTATGTCCACCATGGGGACGGAAATCTGCGGATCTTCCTGGCGCGGCGTAAATGCCAGGCCTAACAGTCCCAGAGCAAGCATGGCGATCAACAACAGCGGAGACAGAGGCGAGTGAATAAAGGTCCGGGCCATATTGCCGGCAAGCCCAAGATGCTCCTCTTCCTGTGAATGTGCTATGGGATCTTGATTTTTTTGTTCAATCTCAGACATGGCTTCACCGATTGGCGCTGTTTTGGTTCAGAGGTGTAACAAGAGTTTTACCGGTTCAGTTTCTGGCGACACTGCGCTTGACCGGGTCATCCGGCCGCCAGCCTGAAGAAAGCCCGCTTGGCGGTTCCAGCAATACCTGTTCACCCTCTTTCAGTCCGGATAGTACAATCACCTTCTCCCGCGAAATTTCGCGTCCGAGCCGTACCAGACGTAAATTGACCGTTCCGTCATCAGCCTTGACAAATACATAAGGCAAGCTGCCACGTTTAACCAAGGCCTTTTTCGACACAACGATTACCGGTTTTACCGATCCTTCGCCCGGATTTTCCGGAATCCTTACCTCGACATACATACCCGGACCGCCGGGGATCCCCTTCGGCAGATCGAATTTTACGGTAACGGTATGACGCCCGGGATCGGCGACCGGATAGATCTGAGAAACCCGCGCCTGGACGATGGTATCAGCCACGTCCAGTTTGGCCGGTACAAATTCTCCGCGTTTGAGTTGTGGAATCAGCCTGGCCGGGATTTCCGCCTGAATGCGCAAATAATCGGTCCGGCCGACTTCGAGTAAGGGCTGACCCGGCTGAACCGTATCACCCACTTCCACGAGCTTTTTCAATATGACGCCGTCGAATGGTGCAATTCCATGGGTATCGCGCAGTCTTGCGTCGATTTCTTCCAGTGCGGAGTATGCCTGCATCAATGCCGAACGCGCCTGATTATACTGGGATCCTTGACTGACCAAATCAGCATGTCTGTCCAGATATTGATCGCCATTGCCGGCGAAATCGGCAAAGTTCTGGGTAAAGAATCGATCGAACATAAACGGCATACCCATTCCACCGGGCGCGCTGCTCAAGCGGTCCGAGCGTGGTGACCATAACTCCCGGTTGTACTGGATCTGCGCATTCTGCAAAGATGCCTGTGCTTTGTTGATTTGCGCGACCGCAGATTTGCGCCGCGCTAAAAGATCGTCGTCATTGATTTTCGTAAGCACTTGATCGGTTTTGGTTTTATCGCCGACATCACCGGCGATAAATTCCACTCTACCGGGTACTTGCGCCGCCAGCGTAACCTCTTTATAGGGAATGACGGTACCGCCTATGACAACTCCGGAACGGTGCGAGTCGAGTTTTTCAACCAATTCGAACTCATAAGCCTGCGCAAGGGGAATAGCCAGCGTCAGGCTCAACACAAGCAACGATCTGCGGAGGAGTCGATTTAATTTGTCGTTCATTTCCAGCCTCTTGATGCAAGAGCAGCAAACATTATTTAAAACAGTGAAACCGAATTGCTGTAAATATCCGGTTTCCGAAGCACATACTACGCCGAAGTTAAGTACGGGTACCGTGATCGGGTTTAAACTGTCTTTGGCATTCCGCATGAGCGGAGGAAAGCCTATTCTTGTCAGGTTTCCGGAGAGTTTTTTGTATTTTTTTCCGTCTCCGGAAGGTTTTTGTTTTTTGCTGCCTGTATAACAACTAAAACAGTATATTAGATTATTCTAATATTTTTCATAACCCGCCCATTCGACCAGGTAGAATCTATCTCTAAGGGGATGGAAAACATCGGAAAATCGGTCGAAACAGCGAGTTAAACTTAACTCTTCACTGCGTTTCCCCAATCATTCATCTAAGTTGAAAAATACAAAAACAGATCGGAAAAAACACGAAGACGCAGGATATCAGGAAGCTTATTCCTGAAATTTCTTCAAACATACAGATTGCATTTATATTAAACTGTGAAGTCCAGCGTCAAAATGCCGATATCCGGTATGAATGAAAAAGGGAATGTCGTTCTGATGTTGCTAATTCCAGCGGGACTCCTCTATAAATAATCCAGTCCAGCTGAATGTAAATATGGCACTCTTGCGGACGATCAGTTTATAGAAATCATGGAATCAGACGAAAACCATCTCCGGCACAATAAAGCGACCGGATTAGTCTCCGCCGTATCGGACCTGCTGTCGGCGGCTACCAAGGATAAATGTCGAAACTGTCCTGTGACTTCATTGGACAAGTCGACCCTTTCCAATATTGCCGATGCCATCTACCGCGAAGCATTGGTGGCGGAAACCATGTACATCCAGTTGTTGGAAATCCACAGGCAACTGCGTTCCACCAGTAATCCGGTTTATGATGGACGCCCGCAGGTACTGTTTCCGCTTCATCGCTTGGAAACCCGGCAATTGGAAGAAACGAAACAGGCGGCGGAAGCCAAAATCCTGAGCCTGAAAGAACGGTATGGTCATGAGTCAACGACTGAAATTGAAAACAGTATCGCCGATCTGAAACAGACCATTGCCAATATCGACATCGAGCTGCTGAAACGTTTCAAATAATTCTTTGTACTTACTGGCCCGCAGATTCAATCAGTACGTAATTCGCGCCGCAGTATCTTGCCGACCGCCGACTTCGGCAATTCTTCGATAAATACCACAGATTTCGGCACTTTATAAGCCGTAAGCTTGCTTCTGCAATAACTGATCACAGTTTGTGCATCAAGATTTTGATCCAGGCGCACCACGTGTAGTTGAACCGCTTCACCGGTTTTGTCATCTGAAACTCCGACACAGGCACATTCGGCGACTTCAGGCATTTGGGCTACCACGGATTCAATTTCATTGGGATAGACATTAAACCCGGAAACCAAGATCATGTCTTTTTTACGATCAATGATGCGGAAAAAACCATCATGATCCATTATTGCTATGTCGCCTGTACGAAAATACCCATCATCTGTCATTACCTCGGATGTTGCCTCCGGCCGCCGCCAGTACCCTTGCATCACCTGTGGTCCGCGAGCGCAGAGCTCTCCTGATTCACCAATGTTAATAATATATCCTTCATCGTCACGCAGTGAAATGTCAGTGGAAGGTAGCGGAATGCCTATGCTGCCACGAAACTCGTACCCGTTCAGGGGATTCAGTGTCAGTACGGGGGAGGTTTCCGACAAGCCGTATCCTTCCTGGATATTCCGACCGGTAATGGACTTCCAGCGCTCAGAAACTGCAGCATGAACCGCCGCGCCGCCTCCGATACAAACTTTCAATGAACTGAAATCGAGATCCGCAAAGCCGCGTGTTAAGAGCAGCCCATTGTATAAAGTATTCACACCGGTAAAGACAGTCACCTTCCATTTTGACCACTCTTCAACGAATCCAACCATATCGCGAGGGTTGCTGATCAGGACATTGGTTGCACCGAAACTGAAATATGACAAGGTGTTTACCATCAGGGCGAAGATATGATACATAGGAATAGCAGTAATAACTAACTCATTGCCATGATCAATCATATCTCCCGCGAAGGCCTTATATTGCAAAATATTTGCGATCAGATTTCCGTGACTGAGCATTGCACCCTTGGACAAACCTGTTGTGCCACCGGTATATTGCAGAAATAACAGATCACTTTGTGCGATATCGACCGGATTGTATTCGAGAGAACTTCCCTGCTGAACGGCATCGATAAAGCAGGTGGATTGTGGCAACCAGTGATCGATAGTAATTTCCGCTTGGCCCGAATTCAGTAAATCGTCCTGCTGAACGACAACAACCCGCTTTACCGGTGTGCTTTCAATAATTTCGCCCAATGTGTCTACTGATCCGGCATAGATTACCAGTGTCTCGACATCAGCATCGCACAACTGATGCTGCAGTTCATGACCTGTATACATGGGATTGATATTTACCTGTACGGCACCTGTGCGCATAATACCGAACATCGCTACGGGAAATGCCAGTATATTGGGTAACATCAACCCGATACGATCTCCTTTTTTAACATTGGCATCATGTTGTAACCAGGCCGCAAAGTCTCTAGAGAAAAAGTCTATCTGCTGATAGCTGATAGATTTCCCGAAACTGCTGAACGCCGGCTTTTCTGAGTAACGGCTACTGGCCTCTTGCATTAAGGCCACTACATTCTCATAAGCTGTTGTATCAATTTTCTCCGGAATTGTATTACCGTAATATTTAAGCCAGGGTTTTTGCATCTTATTCTCCGATTTTATGATGCGTGCCGGTCATCCACTTTACCCATTAAAGAGGTCTCGACAAGCGATCAGTCGATGATTTACTTAAAGAGTAAAAGGAATATAGGCCTCTTGACTGGGCGGACCCGGGGAAAAAAACAGTGTCGGCGACTCCGTAAATTCCATAACAATACCGTTGATCGTGGGAAAGGCGTCCTCAACGTGACTGGAGATAGGGACTTCGCGGGAAGACAGAATCTCCTTCACACGGTCTGTGGTCAACGGCTGCTCGGCAATGGTTGCCTGTTGCTTAAGATAATTTAATCGCGCCTTTGTATTGCCCACCTCAGGATCTTTCAATCGATCCCACAAGTGAATATCGCGGCAGTAATTGGAGTTAACCAACGGATGATTGGTATGCCATATACGATTCAGTTCCGGCGCCGGAAGATACTCCTCTACATGGTTAGCCGATACTTCGAAGGTCCGCACTTGATGTTGATCAACCAGGGCGTAATTCATTCCGGATGCGTGGGTGAGCCGCGCTAACCATTCCTGCGCCTGATTAATGGTGCGACATCGCTCAAGCATCAAACGCGCAATAAATGAGACGGGCAACCCTGTTGAGCTGCGCGCCAATTGACCTACATGGTTCAGGCAGACACCCAAATAACGGCTCATGCCGTCCTGGCAGATGATCCCAGCAATGGTTGAATTGAGAATATCAATATCAGAATCCGGATAACGGGTCCTGGTCAATGCATAAGCACCGATATAGCAGTGCGGTAAGTCCTGGGTCTTGCCGAGCACGGGCGCCAAGCCTTCACCTTGCGCGTAGCCGCCTATCGTTGTGCATTTTTCGATATAGATAGACTCAACTACAAAATCGATAAATTCGTCGACCAGTTGCCACGCGTAAATCAGCTCTTCATCCATATCGCAGCCCTCGGCAATGGCTTGCACTTCCTCAAGCAAATGCGGTGTCCGGTGTTCGATGGTCGCCCGGTAATTTGTCGCTGCACTGAATTTTTCCAGCAAAGAGGCAAAGGGTAAGTTCGTCGCCTCTGCCATATCATGCTGCCAGCGTTCAATAGCGCCCTGAATCACCGAGCGCAGTGATTCGCCGTGCGCCCGCCCTCGTTCACGCGCCGTTCCGCTTAACTCCAGATAAAAATCAGACATATAAAGGTCTCCAATAAAGACGTTTTTCACCAGTCAGTATTATTGCAAAGCGAAGTCAACGGCTTTAGCTAAGTCATAAAGGGCGTTGCCGAGATCCAGATCGCCGTTGGAGGGCATAGTTGTAGTTGACAATTGCACAACCACCAGGTTGGTCTCCGGATTGGCGTACAGCATCTGCCCACCCACGCCTAAATGACACAGTGCGGTTCCGTCACTGGTCATCTGATTATGATAGCGAAAGCCTTCGCCCAGATAGTAATCCGTGCCCTTGGAAGTATCCTGGCAGCGCTCAATCCAACTCTCCGGAATCAACTGTTTGCCGTTGATGGATTGTCCGCGGTTAACGAAAAGGTGGCCGTAGCGTATCAGATCGCGCGGTCTGATAATCAACCCGCCGGAGCAAATCGCCTGCCCCTCGGCGTCAACGCAAAAATACGCATCCGACTCTGCGCCGATCTCCCGGTAGATGTGCTCCTGGAGGAGATCAACAAACGCTTGTCCGCTGACTCGCGCAATAATCAAACCGAGCATATCCGTATTCGGGCACAGATAATGAGTAACCGTATCGAGTTGCATATCCGGATCCTTTGTGATCGCCTTTAAATAGGGTACATATCCAAAATCCTGCCCGCCGGTATTCGGCCGCCACCCGCCGAGCATCTCATAGGTATGAATATCCGAATCCGGGTCGGTAAAATCTTCCGTAAACTGTAATGCCACGTTCATATCCAGAAGATTTTGCAGCTTGACCCCGGACCAGCCGCTGGCGACATCGTCAATATAGTCATCGACGGTTAGCTCGGGGTCAATCGTACCGTCGGCAATCATCGAGCCTATCAGCGCACATACCGTTGTCTTGCTGACGGATTGGCACAAATGGTGTTCCTCAGGCGTCATACGACAATAGTTTTCATAGACCAGGCAATTGTCCTTGAGCACCAGCAAGGCATTGCAATGGCTCTCGTGGAGATATTCATCGAGCGGCATATCCCGCTGTCGATAATTCACTGTTACCGCAGACAGGTCTTGCAATTTTGTCTGCAGTTCAAACACCGCCCCCGAGCCTTTATAGATCCTTTCGGTATAAGGGAAGATCTGCGTGGTATGCCTGTAGCTCCAGTGGCGGTTTTCGGGTTGATTCCAATTGGCGAGGTTAATGGTGGATCCATCCTGATTGAGCTCGATATGGGGAGCTTCTTCATAGCTCTCGAGAATTTTTTCCTGTGGATCGGTCATTGTGTTCTCCTATCCTATCAGTTACGAACCATGAATGTTTTTTTGCCTGTCATTGCGCGTCCGGACGCTATCACATTCATGTGGCAGATTTGCGTTTTTTTCTGAACACCAGAACCAGCAATATAATGGCAAGGCTTACGATAAAGCCGCCGATAGAGGTTGTCAGTACCGGTTGGTAATTCTCATTGTCCAGCAGTAATGCCGCGATGGCCGGACCCAACGCCAGCCCGGCGGCAATGGTAAAATTAGCCAAAACCACCACTCTTCCGGCTGCATCCAACTCGGCGCAAAACCCCAAGTAATAGGTCACTGCAAAGATCAGGGAAAAGTTAAAAATGGCTGCCGATAGAAAATAAACCAGGCTCGACACCTCACCCAATAACAACACGGTACCGATTATCATGGCAAGGATACCGAATGCCAGCGGGATGATTCTGCCGAGTTTGAGGCCGAGAAAAAACGCCAGCAACCCCGCGGTAATTGCAAGCAGCATACTGAGCCCTAAACCAAGACCGATCTGTTCGATCGGTATACCGGCGGAAACCCCGATGCGATCCAGATAGGCCCAGATGGCATTATTGGCGACGTAGAACAGCAGCAGGGATAGCAGTGTGAATATCACCGTCGGATTGAGCAGGGAACCTGTATCGGCGCTTTCATGAGTCGTTTTTCGGGTCCGGGCCGGGAACCAGTTAAGTATCGCAATAACGCTCAATGCCAGAATGGCCAGGAAAACGAACGCCCCGCGCATACCGTAGTGGCCGAGAAGCTGGGGTAAGATAAAAAAGCCGATGGCGGCAAACGTGTACTGACACACCAGGAGCAAGGCGAAAACGCGATCCGGATTCCGGGTGGCGGCGATGGACGAGGCCATCATGCCCACTGCAAATCCGCCACCGACACCATTGACAAAGCGCACAATGGACAAAAACGTGGGCTCTTTTAAGTAAACACTGAGGACGTCGAACAGCAGCAGAACAACAATGCCGATAAATATCCCCGTGCGCAAATTAATCCGACTCACCAACGGCGTAGCCGTCAATGCCCCTAGCATCATGCCGAACATTTGTGCCGAGGCAATCAGACCGGCTTCGGATTCGGAAAAGCCCAGACTGTCCACAAATCCACCGACCAGCACCGGCATAATCAACAGGAATGCATAACCGACTGTGACGCCCCAGACCAGGGCAAAGGTGGTTTTCGGGCTGTTGATATCAAAATTCTCGGCGGCTTGGCTCATGGGGCTTTTCCAAAGGACAATGGCATACAACCGATTTACACGGTTTGCGCGGTGAGTTTTTCATCGGATGCATTATGGTCGCGAAGGTGTAGAAAATAGGCCAAAGCGGGTAATAGGGTCAATGCGCCGACCATATTCCAAAGAAACATAAAGGTCAGCAAAATACCCATATCGGCCTGGAATTTGATCGGTGAAAAAATCCAGGTCGCCACCCCGAACGCCAACGTGATACCGGTGAAAGTAACAGCTTTTCCCGTGGTCATCAGGGTTTCCCGATATGCTTGATGCAAGGGGTGGCCCAATTGCAAAAATGACATCAGACGGCTGTAGATATAGATGCCATAGTCAACCCCAATACCGACCCCCAAGGCAATAACCGGCAGGGTTGCCACTTTCACCCCGATGCCAAGCACGGTCATCAAGGCCTGAGCCAGTATTGAGGTTAAGGCGAGCGGCAGAAGAATACACAGCACCGCCCTCCAGGAGCGGAACATCACCAGCACCATGACCGCCACCACACCATAGACATAGGCGAGGATTTCATATTGGGCCCTGCCAATCACTTCGTTGGTGGCGGCTTCATTGGATGCATTGCCTTGACCGAGCACGAATCGGATTTCATCGTCATTATGTGCCTTGGCAAATTCGCGAATCACATCTGTGATGCGTTTTAAGGTTTCCTGCTTGTGATCGGCCAGCTCCAGATCAATACTTCGGTAAGTACAGGTGTCCGGGTCGAACGGCTGGGTATTAAACCCCACCCCTTCCATGGCCCGAATGCGGATGCGGTCATCGCGCGGAATCGAATACAGCCGCAGATTGCCTTCATTGCCCATATAACGGCTGGCTTTGGCGTAGGTTGCCGAGGAGTTGACCGCTTGCACGCCGTCGGTATTCTCCAGTTGCCACCCCAAGCGATCCATTAAATCGATGGATTTATAATCGTGGCAGTGACCGGCCTCGACGACAAAAAACGCCGACATCAGATCGGTGCTGGTACTGAAGTGGCCGGTAATAAAATTATTATCGATATTGTAGCGCGAATCTGCTCTGAGCTCCGGTGCCCCTTTATCCAGATCGCCGATCTTCAGATCCAGCCCGACGACAAAACCAGCGGCCGCCAGCAACAGGGCTACACCGACGGCAATCCCGGCCAAGGGGGGGTGTGCGAATCCGCCGATCCACTCCCACAGCGGGTGTTTTGAATCTTGCTTGGACTGAACATGGTCCACGCATCCACGGCTCACGCCCACATACGACATCAGTACCGGAAGCAGCACCAGGTTGGTAAATATCACTAAGGCAACCCCGATACTGGCCACCATCGCCAGATCCTTGATGCCGCCGATATCGATTACAAACAACATCGCAAACCCGATACCATCGGACAGCAGCGCCAGCAATCCCGGCCGGTAGAGATGATGAAAGGTGATTTTTGCCGCCTCGAAACGCGTATGCCCCTTGGCCGTTTCATGCGCAATCGAGTTGATCATTTGCACGCCATGGCTGACCGCAATGGCAAACACCAGAAACGGCACCAACACCGAAAACACACCCAAATCAATACCCAACAGATTCAGTACACCCAGTTGCCAGATGACCGCGATGACCGAACAAACCAAGGGAACAGCGGTTGCACGCCAGCAACGCGAATAGTGGTAGAGCAATAGCGAGGTGATGACAAAGGCGACAGCGAAGAAGATGGCAATCTGGCCAAACCCATCGACCAGATCGGCGAGTTTTTTCACGTCTCCAATGACATGAATCGAAATATCCTCATCTTCGTATTTTTGTCGAATCCGTTCGATCTTGTCGGACAGCGTATTGTAATCGGTCGCTACGCCGGTGGCCGCATTTTTGGGTAGAACGAGAAAGTCAATCATCGACGCCTTGAAATCGTGCGATACATAGGTGCCCACAATACCGGCCCGCAAGACGTTGGTACGGATGATATCCATGGCTTCGGGCGTATCGGCAAATTGGTCATTGCGGATCACCGGGCCCGAATCGAAGCCGGCGGGCGTGATCGCAAACCACAGCATGCCCGGCGACCACAGGGAATTAAGACTGCCCGTGTCAACCCCGTCGAGCAGGGACAGCTCATCACTGATTTTCTGCAGTTGCTGCAAATGCGCATAGTCGAAGACCGTGCCGTTTTTGCGGGCCACCGCTACCCGGATATAGCTGCTGCCGCCATCCTCGCCGCTATCCAGCAACTCACGGGCATTGACCACGAACTCGTGGCTGGCCGGAATCAGGCGTTCTAATCGCGTATCCGGTCCGATCGACAGCGCACGGTATCCCAAAAACATGGTTAAAAGTACACTGATGGCCACGATTAAGCCGCGACTTCTGAATAAGCCGCTTTCGAGCGCTGAGAATTCGGGTTTTGCCATGTTTTTTTGCCTGTGTTAAATGATGCGTAGTCGTAAATACACTTTCGCCAGACCTGTAATGCCAATTTGCCGATGCCGGTACATTACTCGGAAAGGTTAAAGGTGTGAAACCCGCCAAAGCCAACCATCAACAATTCCTTATCGGATATGGGTAAGACACCGGACAAAGGCAAGCCGCTGTCGGTTTGAAACTTTCTAACTGTCTGTAACGATTTATCCAGTAACAATACAATCCCGTCAGCACCGATGATGGCCACGGAGCCGTCTGCTATCCATGCCGCCGCGGCAAGGCCGGCCTCTGTCCCACTGTCCTGTTGGTGCCAGGTTTCGCCACTGTCCTGTGTAGTCCACAGCATGCCGCCCACGCCGACCAGCACGAGTTCTATTTCTCCATGCCCATTCTCACGGGCTGCAATACCGTGAAACGATCCATCGTGGTCGGTTTGCACCGGACTAAACGACTCTCCCCCATCGATGGAGTGAAAGATCAATCCCATTTCAGACGTGATAAACAGCTCCTTACCCACCGCTGCCATGGAGATCAGATGCCATTCGTCCAGATTATCGATATGCGCTTGCCAGGGCTGCCAGCTCGAACCGCCATCGCGGGTGTGGAAAATTTTGTTAAACACGCCGATGGCAAATCCGTTTTCGGGATCTGAGAACTGTATATCCAACAGTGGGCCCTTGATGTCGGCATCTATGCCTTGGTGAACCAGCGTCCAGCTCTCGCCGGCATCGGTGGTTTTGACAATGACTTCATCCTCTCCGACCGCGAATCCGGTCTGTTCATCGACAAAATGCACGGCATTGAGCTGCATCCGGGTCGGTACCGTTGCTTGTGTCCAACTCTGACCCCGGTCGTCCGAATACAGAATATGCCCCCGCTCACCCACACCCACCAAACGCCCGCCGGCCCATTCTATATCCAGCGTGAGCGAATAGCGGGCCGAGTCGAGCTTTATCGCCTCCAGAAACACCGGGTCTTTATAGTCCGCCACTAAGTGACTGGGCGCCACGCAGAACAGTATTACCAGCAGGCTCTTTAGGTTCCTTACTATTGCCCTGAATTTATCTTGCGCAATCATAGAATTACCGCCCTGTGTCTTGGTTAAGAGGTACACGCATGTGCCCTGCTATATCGCAGAGCGCATGCAAACGCACCCCATCCCTGTCTATTTGCCTCGTCTTCGAACTGCCGCGGGTGTAAAAAACGATGCTTTCGGCGGTTTGGCATCAAGGATATGCGCCGCTTTTTGCCCCTGCACCCCAAACACAGAGTAATAGGCACCCACCTTCAGATCCCAGTGAGCATAAAATCCGTATGATGTCACCGGCACTTCCGGCGCCGTCACGGGAAATTGGATGCCGATCCGCCACAGATTGCCGTTACCGTCGTATTTATCGGTCGCCAGGGCGGTCCAGGTGTCTTCATCGATATAAAACACCCGCTTGGCATACACATGGCGGGCATCGGGGCGCACCGTGGCCTCCACCACCCAGACCCGGTGCAACTCCCAGCGGATTAAATCGGCATTGATTGTTTTCTTGGTATAGACCTCTTCATAGGGCAGATCGTGCCGGTTCAAACGGTTATTGTTATACGGCACGTACATTTCTTTTTTGCCGATTAAGTTCCACTCATAGCGCTCCGGTGAACCGGAAAAAAGATCGTAGTCATCGATCACGTTAATCGGCCGGTCGGGTGTGTCGAAGGCCAGATTCGGAGCGCGGCGGACACGGCGCTCGCCGGGGTCATAGGTCCAGGCCTTTCGCGGGAATTTCTCCGCATTGATATTTTCCAGCGCTAAAATGCCGGACCCAGTATCGCGTGACGGCGTCAGACCGGTGGAGTTGTATTTAAAGATCACGCCAGCCTCGACGTCCTTTTCCGGTGCTTCCGGATCATAATAGGTATGGTGAACCTGGTTGGAAAACGTCCACAGCAGATCCTTGCCGTCATTGTAAATCACATTTTCTACCGCCTGGGCCGTATCACGCATGGTCCCTAAAAAACGCGTATTGTGATTCCAAATCACTTCATTGCCGTTTTTCGGGATCGGAAAGGGAATGGCCGCCCACACATTTTTAACGCCATTCCCCCCCTCGCGTAACTCCGCCTGGGTGGCATATTGCTTGATATTGTCATACACAAACTGCGGCCAGGCAGCGGATCGGCGGCTGGGATAGATATGCATCTTAAAGGCATCGGGGTATTGGGTAATTAAGGCCACTTGCCCCTCACTGAGCTTGTCCTTATGCTCGTTGACGTTGGTGGCATCGATGGTAAAGAGTATTTTATCGTCGGCATAAAAATCCGGCCGGCTCTGGCCCCGCTGCCAGCCACTCGGCACAGCATCGGGGCCTAGCCCGCCCGTCCATTCGGGAATCGTACCGTCGGCATTTCCCGCCCGTTCAGCGCCGACCGGTGTTAATTCCGGACCGCCTAATTTCGCTGCTTCGTCAGCGGTGATGGCGGCCATGGCTGAGCTGACGCTCAGCGTTAAGGCCACAGCAGCCGCTATACCTGAGAGTTGATGTCGCATCGCTATTATCCTCGTGTTCCGCTAAGCGCTAGAATTTGTAATTAAAATTAAAGACCAGTAGATCCCCGTCCTCATAATCGGACTTTTCCTGCTCGGTAAAGGAATACGACAAGCCGGTTTCCATATCATTGCCGATGCTCGCCGACAGGGTCACCGCGCCCAACAGCCGGTCTTCGGCGAAATTTCCCCAAAAATGGGAATTACCGCTGATATCCTTTTGCAGAAAGATATCCAGTGTCAGGTGATTGCCGTTACCCACCGCGTTATTCCAGGTCCCGGCCCACTCCACGGCAAGACCGTACGCGGTACTGTCTGCGGTTTGCGTCGAGGCCACACCCGGCGCGTCGCGCGTAATCGATGAATTGGGCGCCAGGTTATCCGTATCGCCATCGATATAGTCGACACCGATCTGTGCCAAAGCAACCTGGTTGTCTATACCCAGTATCGTGGGTCCGCCCAGCCAGATCCCGTGCGACGAGAGGTGCCAGCTATCGTGTTTTTCCTCGCCCTGTCCTTTTTCGTCGGTGACCCCGAGAAAGGTAAACAAGGGGCGGTCCGGCCGATAAGCCAACTCGGAATTGAACGACCAGTCACCGAGCGTGGTGGACACACTCAGCGCATACATATCCAGATCCTCGGGCCAATACTGGCTCGCCTCGAACAGAGAACTGCCGTCCGCTTCATTAAAAACGATAAACGGGAAGGTTTCGTGGTAGCGGCTGTAGTAGGCGCCGATCTCGGTGTCTCCGCCGACAAAGGCCCGGTAGGCCAGGCCAAACTGACCACTCTCACTGGGTTCAATGTCCCGGTCGCGGGCGGGAATACCGATGCCGAAAATTTCAGGCGAAGACTCCACATCTTCCGTGCCGCCTCTAAAGAAGGCATCGGAGCCGAAAAAGGTACCCGTGGGCGGGAACTCCGTGCGCCGCCAGTTGAAATGGACGTAGGCCTCCAGCGAGGCACTGTCTCCGACGCCGAGCTGTCCGTAGAGACTCTCCACGCCGACATAGGCGTCTTTCAACTCTGACCCAGGTGTGGTCAGCTTGTTAATATTCAGCGGAACCTGCTGGGCACCGCCGTCGAAGAAAAACAAACCTTCGCCCCAGTTAATGACCTGCTTCCCGAGACGCAATTCCAGCGGATTCTCACCCACATCAAACGTTCCGTAGACATAGGCATCGGAAACGTTGATCGCGCTGCCGGCATAGTCCTCCGCGGCATCGGTCCAATCTGCCTTCTCGCCGGTCAGCCGATCGGCGGCATCGCCGTTCATGATCTCATTATCGTATTGATAGGACACCGACGCCGACAGGCCGTAGTTGCGGTAATCGATGCCAATTTCACCCAGCACACTGATTACATTGGAGACCAGATCCCCTTTATCCGGCACACGCGCTTCGGAGGCGTAATTCAGTCCGAGATTGGCAAAGCCCGGCACCAGATCGGCGGCGTCTGAGTCCTCGGCACGAAACGATGCACCGTAACTCAGCGTTGTATCAATAGTGCCCGATACTTCACTGTTATCGCCGAAGTTCAGTTGCGCGGCAATGCTCGAAGACGATGCGGCAAATTGACAAGCTAGTATTATCACTCCAACTTCCCTGTACTTCAGTTGCTGTAATAATTTGTTAACTATCATGTTTTGGCCTCATTATAGGTTTCCATTGGCTTTCATCACGAACTGTCTGTGTTTACCCGGACTATCAATTCTGGTCTGGATCTCTACAACAGGCAGACAGATTTCATATTCTGGAATCTCAAGCGCTTTTTATGTAGCTTGTATTCGGCCACAAATGGATCATATGAGGACATATGGTCGTTTACTTTTGTCGTACAAATACACAGAGGTCGAAAAAGACATCAACCGTTGTTGTGCAAAAATCTACATCCCGTAAGCGAAGGTCCGGGGAGGGGTTTCGCAGCCCAGGGTCAGAAAGAAGCCGCAATTTGCGGCTTTACCCTGAAAAACCACACATGTATTTTAAGATAAATATGTCTTCTATCAATACAACTGATATATGAGCTTCTTTAAGGGACGGATTGCCTGTACACCCGAAATTTTATTATTTAAAGCCCTTGGTGAGTCACAGATTGTAATATTCCATATCAGTATTCTCAATGTTCGGGTCAACCGACGGTTACTGTTTTTACAATATGGTCCCATGCAGTCAGCCATTTATCGCTATCTTCCTGTGTATGACCTGGCGCAATAAGCATCATATTAAAGTAAGGCATGATTAAAATTCCATTATTCCAAGCGTAGGCATGACTATATTCGAATAACCCGCCAAAACCGACACTTACTGCTCCCGTTAGGGGATCGAGCGCTTCTTCCGGAATAAAGTGATAGCACAATCGATTGCCCATCACCTCTATGCGAAATGGGGCATTGTATTTTTTAATTGTGTTTCGCATGCCTGTCGCCAAGTAGTCTGCATTGGTATTAATTTCCTTAAACACCTCCTCAGTCAATACTTCATCCAGTGTGACTCTTAAGGCGAGCGAAGACATGGTATTACCGCATAAGGCATTGCCCAAATAGCCAAGCCCAGCCCCAACAAAAAATCCTTCGGCATGCTGGTCATCATGAAGTTTTTTAGCGACCGCCTCGCTCATACCATACACTGCACCGGGAATACCGCTGGATATACATTTACCACATGTCCAAAAATCACCCATCCCCTTGATACCAAGATGACCCACCATTCCCTCCGGCCCTTGTGAAATTGTATGAGTTTCGTCATAGCAAAGAAGTGTGCCGTATTTTTTGCACAATTCATTCACCCCCTTATGCCAATCCGGCTTGGGCCACGCCCAACCGAAGTTGCTCATAACGGGTTCCATCATCACAATAGCAACCTGGCCGTCTGACAGAATTTCCTCCAGGCTTTCCAGATCATTCCACTGAAATATCCGAGTACCATAATCGGGATCCATTGCATACTGGTTCAAACTGTTATAACGCGCAATACGTCCCGGTCCCGGACTGAATTTTTGCGTCTCATCTACCGTGCCGTGATAGGTAAAATTAGGTATAGCCACAATTCTTCGACTTGTATGATGCCGCGCTATTGCAAGAACATACCGGTTTGCATCCGAGGCTGTAAGCGCATGCATCCAAAACGGCTGACCGAATTTTTCCGCTAGCAGCTCGGCTGCAATGATAGAGTCCTCATTACCCATCATCGTATTGAGCCCATCGTTCAGCATCCTTTCAGCACAAGCGCGGATCGCAGGATTAGCGGACGCATGGCCGAACATGGAGGGAGTATCTCCGAAATTGAAATCGATATATTCGTTGTCATCCACATCCCACACCCGATTTCCGCTGGATAGCTTGGAATAAAGAAGGTGGGGTGTTTCCCAATCTCGCATATAGGTCCCGAAAACACCAAAGGGCATACATTTATTAGCACGCTGCTGCATGCTTTCACTTTTTGACGTCTTGGTCATCCATTCATCCATTTCCTTGCCTGCGAGGCTCATCAATTCCTCCGACGTACGAATTCCCTTGTGTTCCGGAAAAAACGAAGCAAAATCGTTATAACTTGCGTTGGGGGCATATCTTCTGGCCGACTCGGTAGCATAGCTTTTCGTAGTGGCCACTTTGCGTTCCGGTGCTGCAATTGAACTTGTGACAATGCCACCGGAAGTAGCGGCTACCCCGGCAAGATAGCCTGCGCCTTTCATAAATACACGTCTGTTCATTTGCATGGATATCCTCCGATTTATGATCGAAAATTTAACGGTCAGTTTTCTAAATATTAGAAATGTGCAGAGTACGTTATACTGAAGAAATCCTGCGGGTAAGATGGAATTCGGCCATGCAGGGGTGGAATTCGGCCATTCCGATTATTCTAAGAGCCTGTTTCAAATATCGATTGGATATACAAGGCAGATGAAAGCAATTTGCCGTGGCTCTGGCTGAAAATACACAACAGAATGATATTTTGGGAATTGATGTCGCTTTTATTTAAGGTCAGCCAAATGTTTACGGTAATCGGTTGGCGATAAGTTTGTCCAGCGTTTGAACGCACGGCGAAAATTACTGTTTTCCGTGAAACCGACCAGAGCGGCAATTTCCTCACAAGGCATATTCGACTCACTCAAATAGGCGATGGAGAGTTGTTTGCGCACGTCATCGAAGACACTTTGAAAACTTTCGCCCTCATCACCAAGCCGACGGCGCAAGGAGCGCACACTGATGCCGATCGTCTCTGCTACCATCTCCATATTCGGATATCTACCGGGGGATCTCAACAACATCCGGCGAACGATACTAGCTGTTCCACGATCCTGACTCTGCTTCATCAGGGATTCCCTACACAAATGTTCCGCCAGATTTGCCGTAGCAGCACTTGCAGTAACGAGCGGAAGATTGATGTAGCTGTTATCCAGCAGCATTGCGTTGCGTTCACCGCCAAATTTTAACGGGCATTTAAAAATTTTGTCATAGAGATGACTGTATCTGGGTTTAAAATAACTGAACTCTATTTTCAGAGGCCGTAGAGGGACTCCCGTCAGAGTGGGGAAAACGGCCAGAACACAGGAAAACAGTTCTTCAACAAGAGTTGGTAGTAAAGCACCAACCGGCTTCGGAGCAAAACCGATTATTTCACAGTGGTTATCGGCAAAGATGAAATCCAGGTCCAAAAAACCGGTTCCGGTTTGATAATATTTGGCTGCCATTCGTAACGCGCTAACGAGATCATAGCGGCTCATCATCGCAAAACCCAGTAATCCCCAGCACGCCAGCGTTTCGCGTGAACCCACGGTCAGACCAAGCCCCGGATCCGGGTAAGCTTGCAAGGCGTTTTTCCAAATCGCGGTGCTCTGGTCAAAATTGACAAAGGTATTTTGCTGCAGCAAATCTCCGCTGCGAAGTCCGGTTCCAGCGAGTAACTGATGCTCCAGAATTCCTTTTTCCGCGGCCACATCGACCAGGAGCGCCAGTATTTGAGACGGTACTACTACGTCGGTTAGCGCCGCGGGAAAGACTTCAGATTTGGTGTTGTATCTATTGGTCATAGCCTTTCTGCGTACAGTATTTTGCGACCGGTTTTACGTCAAGGAACAAGTGATGATGAAACGAGCAACACAATAATCTTAATATTCGCCGGAAAGCTAAACAAGTATAGGAATATATTTATAAATATCAACAACATAGAGATAATATTGAATTTAAAGTACTCAGCCGGATACTCGCAACCGGTACTACCGCCGGATCTCAACTTATCTTAGAGTCTGTCTGGAATCTCTGTGTCGTCGCAAAAATGTGCTTACTGGCAAGCGAAAACCGGATGGCCAAATCCCTTTCGCGGGTTGCCTCGCCCCTACGGTGTTTAACTTTCATAACACTATCCACTCCAACGTTTATCCGACTGTCTTACCCTCGGTTTCCCGCATTGAGTGGGCATTATTAATGCATTGCACTCTCTAGAGACAGGGAATGAACACTGCTGTCCCACCAATAGTTGATTATACAATCAGGGAGATTCGCCATGGCAATTGAACTTCAAATCAGCACTGACAATGCAGACCAAAACGCCGGATCCGGCAGATTTGTATTCGATGAAAATGAAGTTACCATCGGTGCCTATAACGATGACGATGTAAAACTCGATCGCGCCCTTCTGCAGGGTTGCCATATTCGTCTCAGCAGACAGTGGCAGGAAGATCAGTCGCAATACAGACTGTTGCTCAGCAATATCTCGTGCTCGGGGGAAGTCATCGTTCGCAATACCCGGCTCTTGAGTGACGATAAATGGGAGATTCACACCACGGATATTGTGAAATTGGGCGAATACCGTATTTCAGCCTGCCTTCTACCCGCACATTTTGACGGCGATCTGTCTCGTCAAATACACAATCAGTCTGGTTCCAGGCCCGCTAAAGGGTTTTCACTGGAATCATTTGCACCTGACAAGTTATCACTTAGCCCTGCAATAAAAACCGAGCAAGGGCCCGATCAGTCAGTCTCGGAGCAAGGCTCCTCTAATGCAAATCCGGATGCTGCGAATTCTGCATCAAACAACAAGGCGAGCGGTAATATCGTCAAACTCGCTACCAAATCAACAGCCGGCATCAGGCACAATAAAACCGATACGCCCTCCGGTGGAAACCGGCATGTATTATTCGACCGTTCTGTCGGGCAGAATGACCTTCTCGAATTAAAATTCGATGCTGTTAAATTGCTGTCAATCCGTGGACGCGTCTTATACCGCGGCAAACCTTTGACTGGTTTAATCCTTGATGGTGGTTCAATGGGCAGCACCAAGACTAATGAAAGCGGCGAATTCAGCTTTGATAATATCACTGAAGGCACTGAGTTCCGGTTAAAGATTGAATCGGAGGAGTATTCCATCCAGGACGGAGAACTCAACGGTGTACTGAACGAATCCATGGATATGGACCTGACCACTTTAAAACTGATCAAAGTCAGCGGGCGATTGATGCACAAAGGAAAGCCGCTTAGCGGAATCAGGCTGCGGGCCGGGCAGTTCGGTAGTTCTGTCAGCGACGGGCAGGGCTATTTTGAGTTTGCGAATATCCCCGAAAATACACAGCTTAAGATTCAGGCGGAAAATTGCGGCTATGTTTTCAGACTAAGATCTGCTGCATCGCCGCAGCAAGCGTCCCCTGCTCCCCGCGATCCGATAGATCCGGTTCCGGCCGATAATGAAAAAGAACCCGAAGAGCCGGTCTCATCGCATCTCGAAGAATCTCTGGCCATATTGATGGGAAATCAACGAAGATAGAATCACAATCCATATACCGCCAAGTATAAAAAATTTCTCCCGCGAGATTGAGTGGCTTTTTGCCGTGCTGTCAGGGTCAAAGATCCCTGACACATCGCTCATCCTCAAAGTCTTCCTCTACCCCACTGGGAGGAATTAATTTATATTGCCGTATCATTCGCCTTAACCTGGGCCGTGATACGCCGAGAATATCACATGCACGTCCCCTGTGCCAATTGGTGGCTTCAAGGACTCGGGCAATATGTATTTTCTCCATTTCCTCGAGGCTTTGTTCGGATACCGGTCTTACAGCCGTGCTTTCTCCCAGCCCCTCGGTGTACAGTTTTTTCAAAGTGTCCGGCAACAGGTCGTAACTGAGTGCATCCCCTTGAGACAGGGCCACACTTTTCATAAGTACATTTTCCAACTCACGTACATTGCCAGGCCATTCATAACGCTTAAATGCATTGAGTACATCCTTGTTGATCCGGGTTACCGTCCGATGCAGTTCGCGGTTTATCCGGCCCAGCAGGGTTTGGATCAAGTCCATTAAATCTTCCTTGCGGTCTCGCAAAGGCGGCAAATGAATATTGACAACCTGAAGGCGATAATACAAATCTTCGCGAAATCCTTTTTCCTTGACCTTTTTTTCCAGATCCACATTGGTGGCGGTGATCACCCGGGCGTCGGTCTTCTGCGAATGTTTAGCTCCCAAAGGCGTAAATTCTTTAGTTTGCAGTACCCGCAGGAGTTTTGCTTGCATGGCGGGTGAAAGTTCACCGACTTCGTCGAGAAAGATTGTACCTCCTCGCGCGAGAGAGAATTTTCCTTCCTGCCTCCCGACCGCTCCGGTAAACGCGCCTTTCTCATGTCCGAACATGTCCGATTCGAGCAGCGTTTCGACCAATGCCGCGCAATTGATGGCGATAAAAGGGCCACGCGGGTTTTCGCCCGAACGATGTATCGCACGGGCCACCAGTTCTTTTCCGGTTCCCGATTCGCCGCTGACGAGTACGGTGGCCGGACTTTTCGCCACCAGGCCAATGGTTTTGAACACTTCCTTCATGGCCCGGCTGCGTCCGACCATGGTCAGTGATTTGCCGGGCGCCTCGGAACTGATGGAAATCTGCAGGTTTTCCGATTGATGCGCCTGACTCAGCAGTTTATTGATCGATGCGTCCAACTCGTCTATATCCAATGGCTTATGGATATAATCCTCGGCACCTTTCTGCATCGCTTCGATCGTGCTTTCCATATCGTGAAACGCTGTAATCATAATCACGTGAACGTTGGGCATCAAAGCCTTGAATTCGGGGAGACCATCAAGGCCGGATCGTCCCGGCATACTGATATCCAGTATGATCAGTTCCGGTTGCTTCGCAGAGGCGGCCTGAAGTCCTTCATCAACGCTGCATGCTGTCTCGACCTCGTGGCTTTGACTGCGCAAATGAAATTGCAGGGTCCGACAGCTTGCAATATCGTCATCGATTATCAGAATTCTACTCATTTTCCAACATCTCTACTTTTACGGTGTTCCGCTCGACATTTCTCTGCCGCGGACTGACTGGTAATACAACTGTTATACAGGTACCCTGCGGCATGTTATTGGAGACTTTGATTGTGGAATTATGCAAATCAAGGATTCGTTTTACAATAGCGAGGCCTAATCCGGTGCCTTTTGCGCGAGTCGTAAAAAAAGGTTCGAATATTTTTTCCTGTTGGTCCGCACTGATACCACTGCCGTTGTCGCAAATGTCAACGCGTATTGCCGTACCTTCAAATCCCAATTCCAGCATAACATCTATCGTGATCAAGGGGTCGATTATTCCTTCGGTCGCCTGCGCCGCATTGGAGATCAGGTTTGAAAAAACCTGGCGCAGTTTGGTTGCGTCTCCGTATAAGGTCGGTATTCCCGGGTGGTAGTTTTTACGCAGTTCAACTTTATTCTCATCGAGGCGGCGTTGCGATAGACTCACCGCCATGTCGATTACCTTATCTATGGTAATCCATTCCTTACTCAGCGCCCCCGGGCGGGAGTAACTCAACATATCGGAAAGAATTTCTTCCATATAGCGAATCTGTTCCAGCGAGATCTGCCTCAGTATGCTGATTTCTTCGCTGTTCTGAGCGCCCAACTGTTTACTGAGAATCTGCAAAGTCATTTTCACCGACGACAGCGGGTTACGTAAATCATGTGCAATCATGCTCGCCATTCTGCCCATTACCGCCATGGTTTCAGCGTACGCCAGTTCACGGTTCTGCTGTTCAACTTCTGCTTCCAGGCGCTTGCGTTCAGTGATGTCTTCTTTTACCGCCAGAAAGTGCGTGATTTTACCTTTCGGATTGCGAATCCCCGAAATAACGGCAGACTCCCAGTAGAGTTCTCCATTCTTGCGTTTATTGTGGAACTCGCCCCGCCATTCTCCTCCGTTGCGCACCCTATCCCACAAGGTATGATATTCTTGTTGCGAAGTCTCTCCGGATTTTAATAACTTGGGATTCTTTCCCGCAACCTCTGCAGCTGTATAGCCCGAGACGGCCGTAAATTTCGGGTTGACATATTCTATTTTTCCGTCATAGTCTGTAATCATTACAGTGCTCGGACTTTGTTCGACCGCACGGAAAAGTTTTATTAATTCAATTTCCGCTAGTCTCTTGTCTGTGATTTCCTCACCGATTCCGGTAATACCGATGACTGTACCATCGGCATCGTAAGACGGTGTATTGTTCCAGGCGATCAAATGTTCTTTTCCGTCTTTTGATTTTACCCAGCCCTCATATTGCATTGGAAAACTTGCCGGATTGGTCATTCTCCGTATGGCCGGGCCTGTATCATCGGGTTTTGCCTCAATAGCAAATTCATCAAACCAGTTTTTCCCGATTACTTCATCTCTGCGCCAGGCGATGAGCCGCAATAAATAGTCATTGCAAAACATCACTTTTCCTTCCCTGTCCAATGCGACGGCCAGCAACTCCATATTCTCCAAGGTATAGCGGAACCGCTGCTCGTAATCTCTTTGCGCTTCACTGGCTCTGTGCTGCAGGCGTGAGTTGGCTAAAAGCCACGATCCGCCGGAAAGCAACAGCAACATTGAAAAATATAAAGTGAAATGATTTTTAAGGAAAATACCTAATGTGGCGGAGAGTTGTTCGGAGGATACTCTGGAAACAATTTTCCAGGTCTCACGATCGGTAGCATTTTTTAGCGGTATTAAACCTGCGGCGGTTCCCGCTGTAATTCTAGCTATCCTTATAGGTTGGACGGTGGCGAAAGTAAAAAGCCCGCTCTCACTTTGAAATTGGCCACTGTTGTTATTTTGAATCAATTTCCAGGCTTGCGGTTTATCGGATTGAAACCGTGCACCGTGATTCAGCATGAATCCCCATTCAATTTCCGGTACAGGGCTGCTGATCCAAAAGCCTTCATGATCAAGCAACTCGATATGATCGTCTATATTCGCTGCTGCCTGGAGAAAATTCTTGATCAGACGATCACCGAGATAATTCAGCAGCAGTATGCCTTGTTTCTCGTTTTGACGATTATAGACCGGAGTACCAAAACGAATCACCGGTTTATAGGGGACTTCAATTTTGCCTTTTTCGATATTGAGATCAAAGCGCGAAAGATATATACCGCCCTTATCCAATGCCATGGCTTCTTGAAAATAGTATCGATTAGCTTTATTCTGCAACTGACCCAGCGGTACCACCATCACTTCACCATGGTTGTAGTTAACCCGGACTATTTCCATACCGCTCCTGTCAATATAGCGGATCTGGTCATAATAGGCTTTTTCCCTGGCGAAAATTTTGAACTCCAGAGAGATTCTTTGCTCACTCGGCCAGGACAATTCATTTGTCAGGCCTTGAGATTCGATATGTTTGGCCAAAAAACGCAAATCACTCACAATATCGGCTATTTCCTTTTCGATCATACGCTGGGCCAAACCGACATTCAGTGATTCCCGGGATTCTATCGCCGCCGTTTCAGTGCTGATAAACACGTAGTAGTGCATAGCGCCGATAATCAGCAAGACCAGGCAGATGGGTAAAAATGTACCCAGGAAACCTTTGAATATACTCATTCGAGTCATTGCAGCGGGTGCTTGTGTTATCGGCATTGTTTTTCTATGTACCGGCTAAGCCGGTTAAGATAAAAAGACAGCGGTTCGTCGTTTTTTCGGGGGATTAAAAAAATCAGCCGTGCCGCGATAATATAGGGTTTTCGATCTCCTGATCCAGCGGGCGTTGATTCGGTCATCACTTGCCTAACACGTTCAATGGTACCTTGTGGATAGTCGCAATACCGTGGCAAAGTAATTTGTCGTCCATACCATTGTGCGGAAAAAGATATTGCAGACAATAATGCCAGTATAACGATTATCAGTCTGATCGGCTTAAATGTGCCGCCTGTTCCCTCCGTATTTGTATTTGGTTTTGAAAGCTGCACAACTCTATCCGTTTCTAAAGGTCTTATTGGTCAGCCGGGCGCATATTCCGCTTGCAAACGCGCACAATGGTTTGCATCGGTGCGAAGTGCATACTGAATTTTATCCGCCAGAACCTTACCCAGATAAATACGCTCTCGGATCGATACCCCGCCCTGGAAATTGCCGTTCAGGTTCAGGCCCGGAAACAATAGCAACTGCTGATCAATCGCCCGCAACCTGGCCTGGTGATGGCCATAGTAAAGCGGTAAAGCTTTAAAATGGCGATCAACCCGTTGATAATCCACCGTCCCCTTGAGCCCCAATAACGGCACAAGGTCTCTCATCGATGTATCGGCCAACTGCTCATCGCTCAGTTCAAGCTGATGTGGGTTTCGACTTCCCCCGAGATAACTGCTTAGAAGAGCGTAATCCTGCGGTGCTCTTTCAGCAAACAAACGGCTCATCCAGATATTGCCGTTTAATCGCAAGCGGCTGTTTCGAGCGACTAAAAAGCCGCTGCCGTCTAAGGGATGGCTGATATTTTTACGCTTAATTCCGAAATGCAAGACGGCTACCGACGCATATTTTATTCCCAGCAGTAAATCCGCCAGCTTTTTGTCAATTCCTTTTAGTAAATGGCCACTGATATAGGCCGGCGTACTGAATACCACTTGTGGAACTGTCAAGCTACGGCTTACACCATTGATACAGGCATGTACCTGCCACCCATCGCCTCTGCGCGTGACTGAAGTCACATTGGCTCCACAACTCAAACTAATTCGGCTGTCATCGGCCAAAGCACTGATAAGCGTCGACATTCCGCCGTTGAATGAAAAGCTATCCGCCTTATTTGCAGTGCGCCGCTTCAATAGTGAATTAAGCAGCATTCCGACAGCTACGCTGCCATAACGATTTTCCAATTCCGTCAAGCGCGGCAAAACGGCCCGCGCTTCAGCCAAGTCCGGATCCGAGGCCAAAGTCGCCGAGACAAAAGGTTCAATAAAAGACTCCAGAATTTCTTTACCCAAACGGCGTTGAACAAATTCGGAAACGGTTTCATTTTTCCGGCTTTTCGGGATAAATGGCTCGCTTAGCAATCGCAGCTTTGCCCGTGTACTCCACAGTGGCGAAAACATCAGAGGAATGAGCCGCATAGGGACTGGTTTGAGTTGATCTTGATGCAATAAATAACGATTAAGTGTTTTATCCCTTAACCGGACTTCTTCATTTAAATGCGTTTTTGTCAATAAATAGTCAATCTGCGGGCGGTGGTTGACACACATGCTGGCGGACTGTTCAATCAGATAGCCGTTTTCTTTATGCGTTCGGATTTTACCCCCGGCGCGTTCATCGGCTTCCCAGACTTCAACCTGCGTTCCCTGTTGAGCTAACCACCAGGCCGTGGACAGCCCGGAGATTCCGCCACCAATGACCAATACATCCGGTGAGCTCATTTCTTAAGCTCGGCTTTCATTTTATCCAGCATGTCCCGGTCCAATAAGCCTAGACCGCTTCCGTCCGGGCGCTGCCTGTCTTGAACATACTGCTTGATTCGGTTAAAGCGATTGACGGCCTGTTGGTTTTCCTTCAGCCGCGGTACTTTTTGCTGAGCGATGGAAAACACATCAAATTCAAGCTCCTTTTGACCAAAACTCTTGATTCTCTTTACCGCTTTCATCATGGCCCGATTGCGAAAACGTGTCAGATCTTCGGAAGTGATGCGTGTTAATCCTTCGCGTCCGGCGCCGAATTCAGCAGCCTTTTTGATACCTGCACGAACAAATTCCGGCGCCGATTCGACGCGAGAGAGCGCATCCGGCTCCCACTCAACACCCGCTAGTGACGTTTTTAATACGCTCTGAATATCCGCTTGCTGCACAATAGTGGATTTTCGCCGCTTCGCTAAGCGTTCAGCAGCTATTTCGATGCTCGGCTTTATCAAAAAGGCCAAATGCGGTTTATTCTGCTCCAAATGGTCGTTAAGCACTCTGTCGGCACTTTCTTCCCATTTTAGCTTTCGACCTGCAGTGCCGTCTCCTTCAAGCCGCCTTATTAATTTGATATTGACTTCTAATCGGCCTTCTTCGATCGCCACCTCTTCCGCTACTGTGCGAATCCCGGCTTGAAGAAACGATGGTAAGGACTCTAAATAATTTTGTGCGGCCTGTGTCCAGGCCAACGCAGTCTGCACATCAGCGGGCTGTTCACTCCTCTGCGGGCGATGACCGGGAAAGCCGTTGGCAAACCGTTCGGCTGCCAGGGCTGCCATATGAGCGGGGCGAACCGCCGCTATGCCAAGTTCACGGACATAATCTTCCGCCCGTTTGCGTACCATCTTGCGCAAAAAACCGGGGACACGGGCAAGCCTTTGCTCTGCTTCGGGAGTCCATTGTATTTGTTGAGTGTGGTTTTCCTGCAGTGGTTGAATAATTGCCTGCCCAAGGGGTTCGTATGCACACCAAGGATCCGTATCCATAATGCTTCGGCCGAGGGCTAAAGGTCTTGCGCGGCAGCCACCGCACAATTGCTGAAATTCACAGACTCCGCATTTACCTTGTAAAGAAGGCCGCCGTAACTGCTCGAATGATCGGGAAGAATCCCAAATTGTCCAAAATCCGCTCGCACGGATATTACCCGCCGATTGTTCAATATAGGGACAGGCGGTCACTGCGCCTTCCGGCGTAATCCGGCAATAATGTTTGCCCGCCAGACATCCGCCTCCCTCGTAACCTTGCGCCCGGGTTAATGCCGATTCGGGATCACGCTGATAAGCCAGACGCTTAAAATGCGGTGCGCAGCGAGCCCGAATCAATACGTCTGTATATTGCGCTTGCGCATCCAGCAGTTGCTGTAACACCTGTTCGTATCGTTGCGGTGAAATATCGGACATGGATTCACCGCGCCCGGTGCAAACCAAAAAGAAAATATTGAGAACATGAGCGCCCACGGCCGAAGCGAATTCGATCAGCGAAGGAATCTCGTGAGCGTTATCTTCGGTTACGGAAAAATGCAGTTGAAATGCTAACTCGTGTTTTCGGCAATGATCCATGGCATCGAGTGTTTTTCGCCATGCCCCGGGACAACCACGGAAATTATCGTGTCGCTGCGGCTCCAGTGAATCGAGGCTAATTCCCACCCCCATGGTGCCGGCTTGTTTTAGACTGATGATGCGTTTTTCATTTAACAAAACACCATTGGTGCCGACCACAATAAACAGACCCGCGCGGCTGCCATGCCGAACCAGGAGCTCCAAATCCCTTCGCAGGAGCGGTTCTCCTCCAGTTAATACAACCATGGTTTGATCGTTGCGATCTGCAATTTGGTCCAGCAAAGATTTCACTTCATCGCCGGACAATTCCCCTTCAGTGCCATGGCTGCGATCTTTGGCATCCATATAACAATGCGCGCAAGCCAGATTGCAACGGCGGGTCAGATTAAGAGCAATCAGGAACAAATCGTTCATTTACGCATTCCGAGGATCAGCCGCGTCGAGGTGGAATACACCACGTTGAATCCAAAGCTGTTTTACAGTATCTACCGCCCGCTCGGTCACTTGCTCCAGCTGTTGGTCCCGAGCCCAGGTTTCAATTTCCTTAATCAGCATTCCCCGCACGGTTTCCGGGGCTTTCTGGATGCGCTCGTGCGCTGCCGGTGCCCAGGGTAATGATTCCTCGACTGAGTTTGAGCCGGTTTTAAATGTCAGCAATACCCGAGACACGAAATCGGCATCAATGTGATGTATGCCAGTGTTCGTGGCCATGGTTTCCGTTGCTTTGATGGTCATTTGCCGGCAAAACCCGGGAGGTACTGTCTCGACAAGCGCATTGGCTTCATCATTCCAGCGCAGGGCAGGCTTATTGACCGATTGAGCGGTCCGAGAAGCACTTGACTTTGCCGAGTACCTTGTAAACGGACAAGCGCTTTGCGATTCATTTCCTTGCGCTGACGCGGTCTGTTCGCCCATAGCGGATTCCATGGCCTTTCGTGCTTCAGTCAGTCCGGCTTCGGCAATATCAAAGCTAACGCTTGTCACGCCACGGGTGCGCGCATAGTGTTCGATTCTTTGTTTTGAGCTATCTCGCATGAATCCTTCAGGAACCCGCATAAGCCGGGCAAGCGCGGCAGCTTGCCATTGAAGCGGCTCGCTCGTGCTATTTTGTACGGTTTCCGGTCGCGGGGGCCGGGACCGACTGGAATGATCGGATGTTTGCGATGGATTGAGAAATTCTGCGATATGCTCTTCTTTCACCTGATCAGCACCGGTCGCACGTGCTTTTTTTTCCGCTCGCATACTCAGATTACCGCGTAAGCTTAGATCTTTGATCTCAAGTAGTCTCCGAGTTGCATTTTCACTCCAGCGTAAAGCCTCAGATTTTCGCGGCTTGGATTTTAACTCGCCACGATCATAGGCGGTGACGATTTCATCCATGGCTCGTTCTGCATGGCCGGGCATTAATCTGGCCGTGGCCTCTTCTACAATGCTTTCCGTAATAACCGTATGTCCTTTTTCTTGCGCATATCGCAAGATTGCCATTTTTGCCATACCGCGAACAAATGAGGGAACCCTTTCCATGCGAGCTTCCGCCTCGCGAGTCCAAGAAGTGGTGACTGACGCCAAACGATCGATTTGCGGCTTGTGTTGTCTTTGGCTGAGTAAAACCGAACACGCCGCATCATTCAGTAAATACTCGGTATTGCCACCAATGTCCAATTGCGGATCGGCGTGGATGCCGGTCATGCCCAGAATCAGCAGAGACGGATTGGTTTGTTGTAAATATCGCAATATGACGTCATGCGGTTTTCCGTCCAGCAGTACGGTTTCTATTTCAAAACCAAAATCAGACGCTATGGACTGCGCCACCGCCAGGTGTCCCTGATAAATTTTTGCCAGGCCGGAATCAATTATCTCTTCATGTAATTGCTCTTGTTCCTGAAATTTAAATACCTTTCCGGCTTCTTCAGATAACACACCGGCAATGCGGTTAAATGCTACATAGTGATAATAAGGGTCAAATGCCGAAACAACTTTTATCTCTACACCCCAGCGCTGTGCCAGGGACAAGGCTGTCAACAAACCACCGTAGGATTTGGCGGAACCGTCGATGCCGACAACAATCGGTCCCGCACTGATCGTGCGCTGCGGATCTTTGATAACTAAAGTATCTATCTGACTTCGCCGGGTCACCCGTTGGCAGACTGTACCCAAGCGGCTACCCTTGACCGCACCCAGGCCTAATGCCCCTAATACAAGTAAGTCGTACTTCCCTTTATTGGCCTCCTTAACCAGTTGACGGTAGTTTTTACCTTCCAGCGAACACCGCTGAACGGGCAGTGTAAATTCACGAGCGAACCCTTCAACCTGGTCAAGATAGGAGTCGGTAATAATGGATAGCCCTTTGCTGATAAGACTGTCGTGAACATCCCGCTGCCGCTCCAATTCTTCCTCTTCACGGAACTGCTCGGGCAAACCGCCTTCCATCTGCCGGAAACGAATATCGTGAAGTTTAGCGGCATAGACATGGGTGGCGGTCAGGCTGCCGTTAAAACGGTGGGCAAGTTCCGCTGCTTCCCTGGCGCCGCGGTTGGAATGATCCGATGAATCGGCGGCCAGCAGTATCGATTGATAGGACGGTAAACCGCCGGCTTGCAATGCTTCGGTTTGGGTTTGCATGCTCATAGAAATCTGCCCATTTAACGGTTATTGATCACGCAACTCTTGAACCGTTGCCTTAAGAGGAAGGGGCAGTCGAACTGCCCCCGATTGAATGTTATGCCAAAAACCAGTGTGCCAGAATGTAGGCGATCACCACGATATTAATGACACCGGCCACTATAGCCATAATATCCATTAAACTCAGTGAATACTTTGCGAAGGGGCCAGGCATTGAATCACACCGGTCATTTAAATGTAAAGTCAACGGTGGCACTGCCACCGGCCTCTACTGTCACTTTGGCTTTTTGATTTTTCAACATGCCATGCCAGGCTTTTACGGTGTAATTTCCCGGAGGAATATCATCGATGGTGTAACTGCCGTCTTCGCCGACTTTAGCGAAGTAGGGATTCTTTGCAACAAACACAAATCCGTGCATAAAATCATGCGCGTCGCATTCGACTTTTATCGCGGGACCTCTCTTCATTTTTATCTGGCTGGTCACCGTGTTGGGTTCGGGCTGACTGACGTTGGTCAGGGTTTTCTTCGGTCCCTTCGCATCGCCTCGGATAAGTTCATAGGTGTGAATAT
Organism: Granulosicoccaceae bacterium; assembly: GCA_965222695.1. Classification (GTDB taxonomy): domain Bacteria; phylum Pseudomonadota; class Gammaproteobacteria; order Granulosicoccales; family Granulosicoccaceae; genus UBA7957. The sequence goes on from OZ244967.1 coordinate 1,708,500, forward strand.
TATGCAAGATCGGATCTTCGTTGACCGCAGCGAATTTTGCGTTGTTGCGCATGACTTGAAGAAACGGGCTGAACTCGCAGCCTTTTTGATTCACCGTCGCATCGGCGACATCATCCGGAAATGCTTTTCCTTCTTTGACCTTATCCAGATAGATAAACGTATCCAATAAATGCCCATCAACGACACGAACATAATCGATTTCGCGTTCTCCGGTGCCGCAAACATCGTTGTCTTTGCTGATGCCGTATACTTTGGGCGCTTGATCTTCACCGGAAAAATTAACAGTACCACTGATGCTGCCGCCATCGCTGACAGTCATTTCCTTATAGGTCGCGGACAGCGTCGCAAAGGGTAAAATACTCAATCCAATCAGGCCCAGTTTGATTAGGGCTAGAGTCGGTTTTTTCATTAAATAGGTCTCCATATTACTAGATTTCAGATATTAAGTTGCTGTTTCCGCTTGTCTTTGATCAGGGTTAATCGGACCAGGGTTAAGCAACTCCTCAACCATTTCTATATACACACTGCGTCTTACGCTGTTATCCGCGCTCCGGATTCGGGATAACAAGAGTTCATTTGCGGCATCGCGGTTATACGCCCTTAAGGTTTTGCCGATAAGACGCGCTTCTTCGCCGGAATCCGAGGCAGCACTGTCGATGACTTTCTCCAGAACACGCGCATAAAAAGCAGGCTCTTTGAGCCCTTCCAAGATTGCGGGTAAGGTTTTTGCGGCGGCGACTCTGACACCCATTTCCCTGTCATCGAGCAAATTCACGATTTTTTTTGCAACGCTGATCGGTGGCATTGCCCGCACGACCATATGATCCGCCTCTTTGGCATCGAGGCCATTGACGGTTAAATTGGCCAGAGATTCTATCGCCTGTACCCGTATTGTCGTTTCGGGTGCCGCCAGGGCTTCCATCAAGGGAAGTATTGCAGTGCGGTTGCCCAGATTGCCGAGAGCTTTGGCACAACTCACTTTCAGCTCTATATCTCCCATCGCTAGCTGAGTTATCAAAATTCCGACGGCATCGGCAGTTTGTGGATGCATCCGTAGATCTTGAGCGGTCGCGGCCAGAGCTTCCGCCGCCTCGCGCCGAATAAACTCATCGGCATCGCTCAGACATGCGGTCAGCGTTGCGATCGCCCTATCGTCAGCAAATTCTGCCAACACACGTGCACCAAGCCTGCGCACGTCCTGTTCAGTGCTGATTCTGCGATTACTTCGGAGGCGTCGCACGGTTTTTTCATTTTCCGCAACAATATCGAGATATTCCTGAGTGCTTTCATCAATTTTCGATTCATCATCGTGAAGGGATGAGCCCATCATTTTTTCGACATTATCCATGGCTATGGCTTGCAGTGTCGACGCCGCCGAGGCTAGCTCTCCCGGTTCGATAATTTCACCTCGAGACTGTGGCAGCTGGACGCTCCCGGATAGACTTTCCGGCAAAGGCTCTGGTTGCGCGATATGTTCCGCCGCGGATTCTCCGATATTTTTTCCGGCTTCAGGCATAAATTGCAAAACCTGTTCGTTTACCTTATCGCCGGCGACGGATTCATCAGTCGGTTCAATTGCAGTTTCAGGGGGCGAACGGCTTATTTCCGCAGATGAGTCGCCCGTGTCAGTTATGGCGATATTTCCATTGACTGCATCGATGATGTACTCCAATGGTTTTTTAATTCCGTTTTCGGATTTAACATCCTTCGCCACCGTGTCGAGCTGCAAAGATTTCAAGGCCGTTAAAGCCGCTAATCGTACCGCTTGTTGCCGATCCGTCACGGCGCAGACCAAAACGTCGATAACAGCTTTATCCGCCCGCCCCAGTCGGCCTAGAGACAGTATTGCTTCTCGCCGGGCTAAAGGTCCGGTACCGTCGTCCTTTGCTACGTCGAGTAATGCATCTATAGCCAGATCATCTCCGTTAAGGCCCAACAATTTACTGGCTGCCGCTACCGTTTCGGTCGATTTATCGTTCAGGCTCTCGATTACCGCTCGAAAATCGTTTTCCGGTAAGGGCGAATTCTCCACCAAGGGTGACAAACTGGTCATTACCACGGCTCGAACCTGACTGTCGGGATCAGTCAGTAGCTGCGATAAACTCATTTGTAATTTTTTTGAGTCTTCGCCTTTGCGTGCCAGTTTGACGATTGCTTTAACCGCTGCCTGGCGAACCTGTTCATTGGAGTCTCGCAACATCAACAGCAGTGCCCGAAAATAATTTTCCGCCCCTTGAACGGCAAGTGAAAGTGCGGCTTCGGCCCTGACATCCGCGGCCTGATCTTTTAGGGCCTTGCCTAATGCCTTAGTCGTTTCGGGGGATCGGCTAAACGCCAGAGCACGGGCGGCGCGACGGCGGCGCCTGGGTAAAAAACGCCTATCCAGAAGGTATTGAATCACTTTCTCAACACCATTGTCGGAAATGCTGACCATTGCCTTTAGAATTTCATTCTCTATGTCCTGCTCCGACTCATCGTCTATAAAGCGGGCAAGATCTTCGAGTGACTGCTCGGCTTGCAATTTACCGAAGGCTTTAACGGCTTCGAGTTGAATGTCCCACCAGGTATCCCAGTCGTCATCCCATTCCAGCTCCGGTGGACGGTTTCGAAAGATATTTAGCAAAGCGCCTATAGCCTGCTTACTCGGCGTTTTGCCCAATGCCTCAGTAACCGCAGTACAAATCTCGCCACTGGAATCATTTTCCAGCGATTCGATTAATGCGGGCACGGCTTGTATTGCACCAATATTGCCCAGTGCGGTCGCGGCATCGATACAAACGTCGAGGTCCTCATCTCTCAATCTGTCGATCAAGGGTGAAACAACCGTTTGATCTCCGATTACGCCTAAAGCGCGGGCAGCGTAACAACGATCGACTTCATCTCCGGTCTGGAGCAATTTGCACAACACTTCTACCGTTTTATCTTTAATACTCATTTGAACCTGGGCCAGAACAGTATTTTTACAAGCGGATGCAGAATTTACACCATAGCTATCTCGAAATATAAGTCTTTGTAATTTATGCGTTTTTTATAATTATCTGCAATATAAATTGAACATATTGTTCAAGCGCATAAAGCCGAAATATTGCAGCGGAACGATATGTTCAATCCATAGAATCCGATTTTAAAAATCGGTTTTCTGCTTCAAATATAATGTGCTGTACGAGCATTAAGGCATTGAACAGATTAAGCACTTGCGCCTTGCTGATTGAACGTTTTGTTCATCCAATACAAGCCTTGAAATCGACGAACCGTCCTCTATCGCGCGGGATAAATCAGCACTTTATGTTTGGTAAAAACGCTATAAGTGTTGATGAAACAAGGTCTTTGTCAGAACCCGTTACCGACGGCACAGGGCGTTGGGGCCTTCTTTTATCGTGCACAAAATGAATGGTCTGCATATTGCGTCGTGGGTTTTTTTCGATGTTTACGAGTGGTCATTATGATTAATTCAAGCCAGTCGGAAAAAGCAAAAAAAAATCATTCTACACGTCGACGTTCCTGGGGGCCTAAATTGTTTTTGGCAACCTTGTTTGCCATTTTGGTCTTTTTTTATTGGCTGTTGATTTACTCAGGCGGCGTTACTGTTCAGCACGGTTAAGAGCATAAGGATAATACAATGCAGGACAATCGTATGGGGTTCGGTCAGAGAATATTGATCACATTATTAACTCTGGTGCTGGTCAGTGCATTTTTTTACGGTCTCGACCACATGGTGATGAGCATGCAGGGGCTACCGTTAAACGTCGATCTGACACCGGCTAACTAAAAATGCAGGGATTATCATTTTCAAAACGAAACTACAAACAATTGCCCTTGTTCGTCTGCAAACTGCTTTTGCTGATTTTTATTTCGCTCATTTTATCAACTTCGTATGCAGAAAAGCTTGATTCCACCGAGGTACTGACACAAATTGCGCCGGTTGGCGAGGCCCGTGCCGCAGGCCGGTTGGAAGCGGCCGATGTCGCAGCATCCTCTGATGTTCAGGCAGCGGAAGTACAAGAGCCTATAGCCGCACCGCGCCCGTCCAGGGAAGATTATCCGAATATCGGTATCAGCAGCCGCGCCATTGTCTGGGTGCTCGCGCAGATGCATTTATTCTTCGGCGCTTTGGTTTTAGCGGTTCCATTATTTGTATTACTGATTGAACTTATGGGCGTGTATACCGGCGATGACCGCTACGATCATATGGCCTATGAGTTTATGAAAATCAGTTTGACAGGGTTTTCAATTACCGCAATTTTCGGCGGTTCTCTGGCCTTGGCCTTGTTTCTGCTCTACCCCGACTTTATGTCGTATATGATGCATGTTTTCGGTGCGCAAATGCTGGTCTATGCGCTGCTGTTTTTCCTTGAAACCTTTTTTCTCTACACTTATTACTATGGCTGGAATGCCTTCCGCTACGGCAATTTAAAATGGCTGCATTTAAGCCTGGGCCTAATGTTAAATGCTTCGGGTTTAACCATTATGGTTTTATCCAATTCCTGGGCTACTTTTATGATGGCGCCATCGGGTGTAAACGAGGTCGGTGTCGTTGTCGGCAATATCTGGGAGGTCATGAAGGGCCCGCTATGGAATCCGATAAATTTACACAGATTTATCGCCAATATCGCTTTCGGCGGAGCCGTCGTCGGTGCTTACGCCGCGTTTAAGTTTCTGAGTTCGAGCGATCCAAAAGAACGTGCCCATTATGACTGGATGGGCTATACATCCAACTTTATCGCCATTCTTGCATTTCTACCTTTGCCTTTTGCCGGATATTGGTTAATGGCGGAAATCTACGCCTATTCGCAGCAAATGGGAATCACCGCCATGGGAGGTATTCTTGCCTGGCTGTTTATCGTTCAGGCCGTATTGATCGGTACCATTTTATTGGCAGGCAATTTTTATCTTTGGGCAGGCATGTCACGGACCGAAGGTTCACACCGCTATAAGGGATTTATCAAGTTGATCGCATTTGTCCTCGTGGTCTGTTTTCTGGTTTGGGTAACACCCCATACCTTGATTCTGTCGGCTTCGGAAGTGGCGTTGATGGGTGGCAGTCATCACCACATTCTGGGTCCGCTGGGTATAATGCCGGCGAAAAATGTTGCGGTAAATTTAATGCTGATCGCAACTTTTCTGTCTTTTCAGCTTTATCGCCGATCCGATAAAGTGGCCACCGTCAGCTGGGCACCAGCAGCGAATATCCTTATGACGGTGATTTATTTGATTGCCACCGTGAACATTATTTTCCTCGGTGTTTACTATGGATACTTCACCAATACAGTTTACAAGGTGGGGTCCTCGGTCGCTCAGGTTGCATCCACACTCATTGTAATCATTGCCGGCATCGTGATTGATAGCTTGATGCTTAAAGATGCCAAGATCCTGCCCTCGCACTGGGGAAAGATACCGGATCGCGCGCAGTATGCATTGTTCGCTTTACCCATTGCTTTTACCTGGTTAATGGGATTGATGGGTTATGTACGCTCCTCGGTTAAAACCCATTGGCATGTTTACACTGTCATGAAGGACAATTCCCCAGACAACTTTATCCCCACCATGGCTTATGCCGGCAATATGATCACCCTGGTGACAGTATTGTTTCTTTTATGTGTCTTGTTTATGTTCTGGGTTGCCAGTCTCAGTGGAATGAAACAAGGCAATCCTGTTTCCACAGCACAGGCAAGCCAAGCGTGAAAATCCTGTTGAAAACACTGGCATTTAGTTTAAGTCTGACCCTGGTATTTACTTTGGTGACTTACTTGTTGCCACAGGTCGAGGGAGAAGCGCCCGTTGAAACGCAGCTTGATCTGAGCAATATTTCGATGGATGACTTTATCGCCTTCGGGGAGGATTTGTTTAACAACAAAGGCACCTGTGCCTTGTGCCATAAACCCCCGCCGCTTGGCAGAGCGCCGGATATTCAAGGTTTGGATATGCAGCAGATCAGCTCCGAGCGGCTGGCGGATAGCCGCTATCAAGGCAAAGCTACGGACACCGCATCCTATCTGCTGGAATCCATGCTCGATCCGTCGATTTATGTTGTCGCGGGCTGGGGTAAAAAAGGCAGTGATGGCCAAGAATCCCCCATGCCCCCCGCTGATAAGCCACCCTTGGAGTTACGCCCAAGCGAACTGAATGCAATTATCGCTTATTTACAAGCCAAAGACGGAAATGAGGTGACCGTCTCCTTACCATCCACCGACGATGCCATGGTCGCGGAACCGGCCGACCCCGAGACCGGCCGACAAACGGCCAGCATCCAAGCTGCTCCGGTATCGGCCAGCACGGCAGAGGAGGCATTACGCAAATATGCCTGCACCGCCTGCCATGCCATGAACAGTAACGACGCTCTTGTAGGTCCGGCGCTCGTCGATCTGGGCGCTCGAATGCCCGCCGAAGATATCCGGAAAAGCATTATTGATCCTAATGCTGACATTGCCGAAGGCTTTCCCCCGGCAATGCCGGCGGATTTCGCCGAAAAAATGACCGTAAAAGAACTGGATTTAATCGTTCAGTTTCTGGCGGAGAAAAAATAATGAGAGGCTTCAGGATTAGTGCTTTTTGGCAGGCGACTACCGTTTGCATTATTGCCTATCTGGTATTTGACAATGCTTTCCCGCCTCTTTTACCGAAAACGTTGATGACGCAATATATGGTCATTACGATTGTGGGAGTGCTGCTTTATTTTAGTTTCGATGACGAAAAGTGGAATGACTTTAAGGCACCGATATTATCAACCTTGCGCGACGATAACAAAGCCATTGTCCGTTGGTTTTTCCTTATAGCTATGCCCCTGCTGTTTGCCTACGCCACTTATACACTGGTAAAACCCAGCCTTGAGGCACCCGTGGAGTTGAGGCAGGTACATCCAGCCCCGCCGGCCAGTGTAAAGGTCTTTGGCAAGAGCTACGATCTGGCAACCCTGGAAAACCCCATACGCGGAGAGATACTGAATACTTTAGCTGAAGATAAAGAAGCGGGCTGGGAGCGCTATGACGAGGCTGTGCTCGCCGGCCGTGATGTCTATTATCAAAACTGCTTTTTCTGCCATGGCGATTTACTCGACGGCAAGGGTCATTACGGTACCGGGTTTAACCCGCAACCCATCGATTTTCAGGATCCTACCATCATTCCCCAATTACAGGAGGCTTTCCTGTTCTGGCGCATTGCCACCGGCGGCCCCGGCTTACCCAAGGAAGGTACTCCCTGGAACTCAGCCATGCCGGTCTGGCATGAAATGCTCGGCGAGGAAGATATATGGAATGTGATTACTTTTATTTTTGATTATAACGGTCAGGTACCTCGGATCTGGGATCAGGAAGTCTCCAAAACCGTGACCGCGATGAAAGACGAGATAGCGTCCCGCCGCCAAAAAATGACGGGCAAAGACTTGTACAGATTCCGCTGTGAAGTCTGTCACGGTGAAACCGGCGCCGGGGATGGTATCGCAGCAGAATTGATGTACCCGCTACCGAGGGATTTTTCGTTGGCACTGTTTAAATATAAAACCTCACCCGGAACCGAACTGCCGCGCGACGAGGATATATTTAATACCATAAAGTACGGATTACCCGGAACAGCTATGCCCGGCTGGGGCATTGAAGGACAGGCGCTTTTAAGCGATGAACAGATCCTGAGCCTGATTCCCGTTATTAAAGGTTTTGATTTTACACAGGCCTGGCCACCCGAAGACGCAGAAGATGAAGACTTTGATGACGATGGATATTATTTGAAGTCGGATTTTAATGTCGTTACTGAAATTGAACCTATTGCCGGGCAGATCGCCTATAGCGAAGAGTCGATTGAAAAAGGCAAACAAGCTTATATGAAATCCTGCAAGGAGTGTCACGGCGACACAGGTCGAGGAAATATTACCTCCGGTAAAAAACTGCAAGACGACTGGGGCTACCGAATCTGGCCAAGGAATCTCACCAAACCCTGGACCTGGCGAGCCACTCAATCACTCAAGCCGGACGAATCGGAGCGCAAGGAAACCATACAAGCCATATATCAGCGGTTGTCCATCGGTATTTTAGGAACACCTATGCCCGCACACCGGGCCGTGGAAGAAGGTAATGAGGATCCGGTCAGCCTGGAAGATCGTTGGCATATCGCCAATTACGTCTATAGTCTGCGTAATAGTACAACTCAGCCCGTTGATGGCCCCGTGGTCAGTGGCGCAAAAATCGAAGGCAATCTTCCGGATTCTACCGATGACGCACGTTGGCAGGAGGCTTCTGCAGTCACCCTGCACCTGGTCCCGAATATCATCAAGGACGAGCGATTGTTTACGCCGTTGAACGATGCGGTGACCGTCCGCACACTTTATAATGACAGTGAAATTGCCTTTCTGCTAAGCGTGGATGACCGTACCGAAAGCCGACCCGGCATTGAATATTTTAGCGAACTTCAGGACGAAAATCTGGACATGTACCCGGATGCCTTTGCCATCCAGTTTCCTCAGCAAAATGCCTACCTTTCCACTCCCGGTGTCGAAAAGCCGCTCTACCGTCACGGCGACGATAAAAACAACACGACGATCTGGTATTGGAATGCGGGCACTGTCGATCCGGAACAACAAGCAAAAACCCTCTTGTTCAACGCAACCGGACCCGACAATGAACTCAAGCCTCGCACCGATGACACAAGCTTGATCGCCGACGGAGACTGGAACAACGGCCAATGGCGCGTATTGATGAAACGCCCGCGATTTACCGAAGACAAAGATGTATTGTTTGAAGAAGGGAAGTTTATCCCTATATCTTTTGCCAATTGGGACGGCAGTAATGGCGAAACGGCCGGTCGGCACACACTCACAACCTGGTATTGGCTGGTACTGCCCCCTGAATTAAATAGGTTGAAAACCTACGGATTACCATCGGCAGTTGCATTATTAACATTTCTTGCCGGCTTGCTTCTCGTCCGTCAACAGCGTCAGAGTCAACGAACAACAGCTTAAGTAAATAAAGACCGCACCGGTAATGCATGGATTTGTCCTACGGGTGGCAACTGAACATTTGCCCGCCAAGGAGCGAGGAGTGTGGTTTGGCCGGCTCAAATGAGCGACGAGCATCGCGGACTGGCGAATGTTCAGTCATCACCCATAGGGCTGCGGCTTATTTCCCGCCCAGCGGTGTTATGGTTCGCTTATGTAGCCTCACTGCACCGCGCTCACCATGCCTTGTTGAACGAGAATTGGGCTTCAGCAGGATATATTGTGTAATCGATGACACGCCCTAGTAAACTACCCGCCTGCAAGTATAAAAACAGGCCGGATAGATGGGCAAAGACAATTTCAGAAAAAACCTGAGATATTTGTGTGGATTTTACAAATCCATCGCCGAGGTGTGTCGCCGCATCGATATCAACCGTCAGCAATTCAACAAATACCTGGGCGGGCAGACGGAACCGTCGAGCTATAATTTACGAAAAATCTGCAATTTCTTCAGAGTTGACGAAGACCAGCTGTTCGCACCGCATGTCGATTTTATCAGGCTGATTGGTTCCAAATCCTTGAGAACCACCCGCAACGATACCGGTCCTCTGCCAGCTTCCGAATTTTTCCCACAAGCCACTGATTCGATGAAAAAATACGTCGGCTATTATTTTGCTTATGTGGTTTCTCCTTCAGTCCCCGGACACTATATTAAATCGATTACCGGCCTGCGTCTTAATGAAGGGGTTATGATTAGCAAAACCTATGAGAAAATCACTTTCAGTGATCCGGATTCTGTCTATTCTTCTGTTAACAAGTACAGAGGTTTTTGTTTTGAATCGGCCAGCCTTCTTTACCTTATCGAACATGAATATCTTCATGACAGAGGCTATATCTATACCGCTCTCTACCCCTCCTATCGCGATCCTATTCAAATATTGAACGGGCTTGTGCTGGGTGTTTCCGGAGGCAATTTCAGGCGGCCTTATAGCTCGCAGATTGTATTTGAGTATATAGGTAAAACGACGGATTTAAGGGCTGCGATCAGGGCCTGCGGTTGTTTTCCGCTCGGGGGAGGTAAAATTTCCGACAATGTAAGATCGAGGTTATTGGTCCCGGTGTCAGCCGACGCGTTTAACATCACATCGCCTATTCTATAAACCCAATTAAAAAGTGACGCAAGCAGACGCATTTCGTGCGTCCGTTTGCGTCAGTGAGATCTCAAATGCGCAATTGCGCAGTTTGCCTAAATCATTCATCCTGAAGGAAATATCAAGGCTTACAGTCCCATTTGGCCATTAATTTCAAGGTCAATCTGCACAACCGGATCTTGATCAGGCTCTCTAACACAACCACCATTTGCAGGCAGTAATATGAACCCAAAAAATTATTTGATCGTCAGATTCATCATCCTTGCCGTTCTGTTCTTATTGGGCACGGGCCAGGTGTATTCCGCGGAGAACACTTTAAGCTGGCCGAGTCGCTATAGCTTCAAGGACTGGGACCCTGCAGCGACTTACTCCGAAGAGACCTATGTTCTCGGCAATATCTACGAAACCCTGACGTTTTATGTCGACGGTGAGGTGAAACCGCGACTGGCTACTTCCTGGGAAAAATCCGATAAGGGAACAACCTGGACCATGCAGCTGCGGGAAGGGGTGAAATTTCATGATGGTTCGGATTTTAATGCCGAAGCGGTGAAAAAATCAGTGTTGTATACCAAGGAAGAAGGCCGTGGTGCCGCATTTTTGTGGGCTGGTCTGGAATCGATAGAAACCCCGGCTTCACACACCGTGGTATTTAAGTTTAAGAGCCCGATAGCCCTCGATCTCGTTACCAGTGGCCAGTATGGCAGCTATATTATCTCGCCGGCTGCCATCGATCAGGGCCATGACTGGATGCAAAAGGGCCAGGGATATGGTACCGGTCCGTACAAATTTGTTGAAGTCGAACCGGGTATACAGGTTGTTCTGGAAAAATTTGATGACTATTGGGGTGGCTGGGAAGATGGACAGTTCGACCGTGCGATTGTTAAAACAGTAGCAGAGGGATCCACCCGTATTCAGCTGATCAAGTCCGGTGAAGCCGACGTTACTGCAGTTCCGACCGATCAGGTTAAGGCCGTTGATGAAACGGAAGGTGTCAGCGTCACCCAGGGGACGTCCTGGCGCAACAGTATGTTTTTGCTCAATCTAAAAAAATACCCAACGGACAATGCAAAGTTTCGAGAAGCGCTGACACATCTATGGGACTATGAATCCGTGCTCAACGATATTTTGCACGGCATTGGAACCGCTCCGGTAGGTCCTCTGCCAAAATCCATGTGGGGCCACGGAAGCTATGACCTACCGAAATTCGATCCGGAAAAAGCCATGCAGCTGCTGGAGGAATCCGGCGTACCGCGAAGTGATTGGAAGGTATCGGCCATGTATATAGGTAGCGTCGGTCATTATGCTAACAGTATGGAGCTGTTTCAGGCGACCGCCGCGGAGCTGGGCGTTCAGATTGAATTGATACCCGGTGAATGGGGTACAATCTGGGACAAGGCCAAGAACCTTGAAACATCGGCTAATATTCAATCCATGACCTGGTGGCCGGCGTACCCGACACCCTCTGACTGGCTATATTCTCAATACCGCACGGAAGAGAAAGCCTTGTTCAATCTTTCCTACTACGCCAACCCTGATTTTGACGCGACTTTGGATGAAGCCATCAGTCTGGAGGGCGTTGATCTGGATGCTTCCTCGGATAAATATATTGCAGCGCAGGATATCTTGATGAAAGATTTCCCGGCTATCTTTTATGCCGATGTCGATCGGTACTATGCTCACAGCGACAAGCTGAAGGGAATGGAAAAACAGTTCAACCCGGCCTATGAGACGCTCTTTATCTACGAATTGCGAAAATAGGTGAAATGACATATTCGCGGTGGAAATCGCCGGCGGCTAAACCAATCCCGGCAATGAGGGTCGTTGCGTGCTGAAATATATTGTCCGTCGATTAATCATGATGGTTGCTATTTTGCTCGGAGTTTTGACGGTCGCCTTTATGTTGAGCCGGGTTCTCCCCGGCTCGCCGACCACTTTGATTCTGGGCGATCGCCCAACCGCAGAACAAATCACCAAGGCCGAGGACGAACTGGGGCTGAATAAGCCCATCCTGGCCCAGTATTTACTGTACCTGGGTCAAATCGTCAGAGGCGATTTCGGTGACAGCCTGCGTACCAAACAACCGGTACTCACAGAGATTGGCAATCGTATGGGGGCAACGCTGGAGCTGACTACGCTCGCGATTATATTTGTTGTTCTAATCGGAGTGCCGCTGGGTGTTTTATCCGCCATACAACAAAATTCGTGGTTAGACAATTTTGTTCGTGCGGGTGCTGTAGGTGGTGTAGCCATACCGGCGTTTATGCTGGCGATGGTTTTGCAAATTATTTTTTACGGCCAGCTTAACTGGTTACCGATTCAGGGTCGAATAGATTCCAGTATTTTACTCGACACGCCATTTAAAAAAATCACCGGCTTTTATCTTGTTGATACGCTTCTTGCCGGTAACTGGGCTGCTTTCAAAAGTGCTGTCAGTCACATCATATTACCAACCCTGACACTGACGATTGTGACACTGGCTTCAGTGACGCGAATTACCCGAAATATGATGGTTGAAGTACTGAGCGAAGAATTTGTACGCACCGCTTTCGCTTATGGTATTCCAGCGCGCCGCATCTATTTTTCCTATGCTCTTAAGGCAACCTTGATCCCCATGCTGACAGTGGTGGGTTTGACATACGGTTACCTGCTGGGCGGCGCTGTAGTGGTTGAATTCGTATTTGACTGGCCCGGTCTTGGCGGATTTATGGTTTTTTCAATTATACAGAACGATTTTCCCGCCGTGTTGGGGACAACTCTGTTTCTGTCCGGAGCTTACTTATTGATTAATCTGACTGTCGATTTACTTTACTTCGCCGTTGATCCAAGACTACGCACACAATGACAGCCGCATTCACCCCTTCTGAATCGGCAGCGATTGAACCAGGTCTTGGGTTAAAGTCGCGCGCCTTTGCAATGGAAAACAAACTGTTTGTAGTCGGCAGTGTCATTTTTCTGTTGATTCTTTTTGCCGCTATTTTTGCCGAATGGATCGCACCTTACTCCCCTACCAAGATTGCCTTTTCACAGAAGCTACTGCCTCCCAGTCTCGATCATTTAATGGGGACCGATAAATTCGGCAGGGATATCTTTTCCCGGGTACTCTACGGTGCAAAAACGTCACTGATTATCGGGCTGATTGTGACTATGCTGGCGATCCTGATCGGAGCGCCGATCGGCCTGGTGTCCGGGTATTTTGGCGGCAAAATTGATACGGTGTTAATGCGAATCTCAGATGTGTTTCTGGCTTTTCCACCATTGCTTTTGCCCATTTCAATTGTAGCGGCGCTAGGACCCGGCTTGAATAATGCCATGATTGCATTGTCAATTTCCTGGTTTCCCTGGTATGCCCGTATTATGCGGGCTTCGGTGATGCGCATTCGCAAGGAGCTTTACATCGATGCTGCCCGCGCTATGGGGGTTGGCCAGATGAAGATCATGTTACGTCATGTTACACCCAATTCACTGACACCCGTTATCGTCCAAGGTTCTATGGATTTCGGATTCACAATACTGGCCGCTGCATCGCTGAGTTTTATCGGACTGGGCGCCCGACCACCGACAATTGAATGGGGGTTGATGGCGGCAACAGCACGCACACAGTTTCTTGAGCACTGGTGGACGGCATTGTGCCCGGGCTTTGCGATTTTTCTGACTGTTCTGGCCATCAATTTAGTGGGTGACGGTATTCGGGATGTATTGGATCCAAAGCACGGGACATCAGAATGAATGAGATCATTCTAGCTATTAAAAATCTGGATGTTGTATTTCCGGGTCTGGTTCGCACGGTTAAGGCGGTTCGGGGCGTTAATCTGGAGGTTAAACGCGGTATGGTCATGGGTCTGGTCGGTGAATCAGGATCGGGCAAATCGATGACAGCCATGGCGTGTCTCGGACTGACGCCACCACCAGGTATAGTTTCAGGCAGTATTGAAGTCGATGGCTTTGAAGTGATCGGACGGTCTGAGAGTGAACTGAGTAATCTGCGTGGCGGTGAAGCCGCGATGATTTTTCAAAACCCTATGAAAGCGTTGAATCCTTTTTTTTCGGTAGGTCATCAAATGATCGATGCGATACGTTGCCACCAGGCAATAACCGAAAAACAGGCCCGTCAGGCTGCGATCGGTTCACTGGAGTCGGTTCATCTACCCGATCCTGCATGGGTTCTGGATAAATATCCGCACCAGATGTCCGGCGGGCAGATTCAACGTGTCATGATTGCCATGGCGCTGGCCTGTCAGCCAAAAGTCATCATTGCTGATGAGGCAACGACCGCGCTTGACGTGACGGTGCAGGCGCAGATCATTTCTTTGCTTCGCGAACTTGCCGAAAAACGGCACAGAACTATTCTTTTTATTACTCATGATCTTGCAGTGGTCGCATCATTATGCAACTACGTTACCGTGATGTATGCCGGAGAGGTGGTTGAGACCGGGCCTGTCAACGAAGTGTTTGCGTTGCCGCGCCATCCTTATACCCAAAAATTGATGCATACCGTACCCAAGCTGGGCCGGGGCGATCAAGAATTGAACCATATTCCCGGCCAGGTTCCCGACATGGGGTTTCCGCCAAAGGGATGTGCGTTTCATCCCCGCTGCGAACTTACGACACAAAAGTGCAGAACCGCTGTACCGCCCGACGTCACTTTCGCCACCGGCCATACAGCCGCTTGCCACTATGCCGGAGAGTTCAATCAGCGGGAAAACCCAAATGGATAAAATCGGACTCCGTCCATTGTTAAGCGTCAACAATTTACGCAAGGAATTTCCGACCAAACACGGTGTGGTGCTTGCCGTCGATGATGTGAGTTTTACGGTTGGCGAAAGTGAGACTCTTGCAATTGTCGGCGAATCGGGTTGTGGCAAAAGTACCGTCGCAATGACCCTTCTGGGCCTGATTGACTCCGACGGCGGCAGAGTTGTGGTGGATAAGGCCACCGGGAATGGTTTCGAAGGAAAGAATCGAAACAGTCAGTTGGGACATGATATGAGTATTGTGTTTCAAAACCCCTATTCATCCCTGAATCCGAAAATGAAAGTTCGTTCGATTATCGCCGAACCTCTTAAAACGGCCTTCGGCCTGCGCGGCGATGCCTTGGATCAACAAATTGAAACACAATTGCGTGAAGTCGGCCTCGGCCGGGAGCACATGAACCGCTATCCGCACGAGTTTTCGGGCGGACAAAGGCAACGAATTGCTATCGCCCGGGCGCTTGCGCTTAAACCGCGCTTGCTGATTCTGGATGAGCCGACCGCCGCGCTTGATGTATCGGTTCAGGCCCAGGTTCTGAAGCTACTTAAAGATCTGCAGTCCGAGCTTGGGGTCAGTTATTTGTTTATAAGTCATGATCTGGCCACGGTGGAATATCTTTCGAACAGGGTTTTGGTGATGTACCTGGGCCGGGTCGTTGAATCCGGACCGGTCGAACGGGTGTTCACGCATCCAAGGCATCCTTACACCAGAGCATTACTCGATTCCGTACCTTCGATCAACCCTGACAAGCGCGATCAACTGGGTTTGCTTGAAGGTGAAATTCCCAGCCCGTTGAATCGGCCTTCCGGTTGTGCCTTTGCCCCTCGCTGCGGCCGAGTGACTGAAGATTGTCGGCGCTATATACCTGCTCTGCGCAAATTCAATGACGTGGAACATCATTTGGCATGTATCAATCCTGTGCCGATCGGAAATTAACCTTGAGAAACCATTATCATGAGTAATACTATCGCTGAAACTCCTGTGCCAGACGATCAGTCTACGATTTCAGATGTCATGCAGGGTTGCCCACCCTCACCCGAAAACCGCGTAACCATACAAAACTGGGACACTGCGCGGTTTAACCGATGGAGTTTTCAGAATTTGAGTCAGATTCTGCCCATGGCTCCTGTTTCTCGCGGCAGGGGACCGATTGCAGAACTGACGGAAGAACTTCACAGTCTTGACGATATACCGGTGATTCGAACCAATGGCAGTGAAACCACGGTGAGTGGGATTTTGACTGAAACACAAACCGATGGCTTTCTGGTTCTGCACAAGGGGAGGATCATAGACGAGCAGTACTTTAACCGGATGACTTCCGAGACTTTGCATCTTGCCCAGTCGGTATCCAAGTCCATTGTCGGGACGCTTGTCGGTATCTATATAGAACGGGGGCTGATCGATCCTAATACGCCGGTAACGGATTATGTCCCTGAATTGAAGTCCAGTGGCTATTCAGACGCAATTATCCTTGATGTGCTGAATATGCGCACCGGCGTTAAATTCAACGAAGACTATACCAATCCGGAGGCCGAATTTGCCTTGCTCGATATGGCTTCGGGCTGGAAAGAACGCAAAACCGGTCAGGAGCCGGATACCATTTACGATTTGCTGCTATCTATCACCAAACAACGCAACCATGGAGAATATTTCGAATATCGCTCCATTGATACAGACGTACTGGGATGGGTCTGCGAACGTGTCGGCGGTGAACGTTTGGCCAAACTGATCAGCCTTGAAATCTGGTCCAGACTCGGCGTTGAAAAAGACGCCAGCTTTTCCGTCGATAAAGCCGGCACCGCACTCGCCGACGCCGGATTTAACGCGACTCTCAGAGACTTCGGGCGCTTCGGACAAATGTATCTTGATATGGGATACTACAATGGACAGCAAATTGTATCTGCCGAGTGGGTTAAATCATGCAGGAGAGGTGACACCGATGCCTTCAAGGTACTTTACGAAGATTATGCATTCTATTATCCGAACGCGGCTTACTCAAACCAATGGTGGGTTATGGACAATCAACGTGAAATATATTCAGCCAGAGGTGTATTTGGTCAAATGATCTGTATCATACCGGTTTCGCAACTGGTTGTGGTGAAGTTGTCTTCATGGCCTACATTTCTCGACATGGAAAAAGCGGTGAACACCTATCGGGCAGTTGAAGCGATCTCAAAACACCTAAGTCAGGCCTAGGACAGGTCATCAATTACACAATACATCCTGTGATGACACGCCCTAGTAGTCCGTCCACAAATTCAGGATTTTATTCGACAGTCGTATACTGAACAAAATCGATTTACCCTACTTTCATACTGGAACAATCCATTCAATCTCTCCCCTTGTCTCTATTGGTTTTTAGCAAAGAAACTAAGCTATATTATTGATTTTATTATATAAAAATAAAACCTTACAAATGGCCCGGATTATGCGAATCGACTGTTGGATCAAGCCGTCCGAAAACGTCAAAACGGTTAAGATCGATAAGCAGAATTCCAACTAAAGCAAAACTGACCTGGAGAAAATCCAATGGTTGTACGAATAAAACCGGCGCGTACCCTTCTGGCAGCCACATTGGGGTTAGGAGTGGCGATAGGCGCGCATGCTGCAGAGTATCCTGACATAGGACCCTTGCCGCAGCTTGAAATTGATAATGCAAAGGCGGAACTGGGAAAACGCCTGTTTTTTGATAAACGCATCTCGGGAGACGCAGGGATATCATGCGCCAGTTGTCATCTGCCCGACAATGCTTTCGGTGGCGATAAGGCACTGTCAATCGGATACCCCGGCAATGGCAATTTCCGCAACGCTCCATCGCTAGTCAATGTCGGACACAAAAAAGTATGGAACTGGGATGGTCGGATCGGCACCAATCTCAATGACATGACCCGTGAGATGCTGACCGAAGACTATATCATGAATATGGATATGCGGATCATGCAGGAGCGGGTAAAACAGGATCCGGTTTATGTCCAGATGTTTAAAGATGCTGGGTTCGGCGAACCTTCTAACGGCTCTGTCCGTAATGCCATACCCGAGTTCCTGAAGACACTGACTTCGAGGAATTCCCCCTTCGATCAAGGCGCTCTCTCCGATTCGGCGAAACGCGGTGAGGATTTATTCACCGGCAAAGCCGGTTGCAATCAATGCCACAACGGCCCCTTGTTCAGCGATGAGATGGCGCATAACACCGGTGTACCGGAAAATTTCGATATCTTTATGGACCCGATGAATCACCAAGCCTTTATCGCCTTCACCATGTTCCAGGGTATTCCCGATTACATGAATCTCAAACGTGACCCCGGCTATTTTAATATCACTCTGCTCGACGAGGATATGGGTAAGTTTATAACCCCTTCATTGCGCGAGCTAAAGTACTCGGCGCCCTATATGCATAACGGCATGATTGAAACACTGCCCGAAGTGGTTGAGTTTTATAACCAGGGCGGCGGCAAAGACAGCAGAAAGAGCACCATGCTGAAA
The DNA here is from genome assembly GCA_965222695.1 of Granulosicoccaceae bacterium. Taxonomy (GTDB): domain Bacteria; phylum Pseudomonadota; class Gammaproteobacteria; order Granulosicoccales; family Granulosicoccaceae; genus UBA7957. The sequence goes on from OZ244967.1 coordinate 1,726,806, forward strand.
CCGCTTGGTTTAAACGATCAGGAAAAGGCCGACTTGGTGGCATTTCTGGAATCATTGTCTGGTGATGCGCTGACCGGTGCCGAGCATGTCTGGGATCAGGAATTTCCGGCCGAATATCCGGTGATCGAAAACTGGACTCAGGTCCGTAATTAATCGAGGTAATAACCATGAGTATGAAAAAATTTGTTCCTACCCTGGTTGCTGCCGCTGTAGTAACCGTATCGGCAAGCTGCCAGGCGCAGTCGACTAAAAGCGATGAGCCCGCGATGGCAGCCGAAAAAGCACCGGCTAAAACCATGGCAGTGGCGCCTATGAACGCATCTGCCCCACCGCCGCTTGCGCCCTTAAGCGAAGTGCCGGTACCGCCGGATAATAAAATAACCCCGGAAAAAGTCGAACTGGGTAAGCTCTTGTTCTTTGATCCCAGAATCGGTGGCGATGCATCAACCGGATGTTCCACTTGCCATGAGCCCGAGCAAGGTTGGGCCTGGGCGGAAGATTTTTCCCGCGGCTATCCCGGTACCGTTCACTGGCGTAATAGCCAGACCATTATCAACAGCGGTTACTTCCCGCGGCAATTCTGGGCAGGCTCCGCTTCATCCAATGAAAAACAAGCCAAGTCTGCAGCCAAGGGCGGCGTCGCCGGCAATGGTGAAGACGATCTGATGGAAGCCCGGCTGGCCTTGATTCCGGAATACCGCACGCGTTTTAAAGAGGTTTTCGGTACCGAATGGCCGTTAATCGATGATGTCTGGCACGCAATTTCAGCTTTTGACCGGACCATGAACACCACAGGCGACTATGAAGTCCCGCTGGATAAATATTTAAAAGGCGATGAATCCGCACTGTCTGAACAACAAGTTCGCGGTATGGAATTATTCAACGGCAAGGCCGGATGCATTAACTGCCATAACGGTGAATTAACCACCGACCTCGACTTCCACAATATCGGCGTGCCGCCGAATGTACGTTGGGAAGAAGACGGCCTGGCGCAAATCACTTTCCGCTTTGAGCAATACGCCAAAGGCCAGACGGAAGAAGGCTACAGAACCGCCAAGTCCGACTGGGGATTTTACTACCGTTCCAAAAACAAATGGGACAAAGGTAAATTCCGCACGGCTCCGTTGCGCTATATAGCCTATACAGCGCCTTATATGCATAACGGCGTATTCTATACCCTGGAAGAAGTTATCGACTTTTACGATAGCGGCGGCATCGATGAAGAGGGTCGCACTACCCTATTCCCCGAAAACAAATCCAGTTTGATTAAACCCCTCGGTTTAAGCGATGAAGAGAAGGAAGACCTGCTTGCATTTCTGGAAGCCTTCTCGGGTGAAGAGATCTTGATGGATAAACCCCCGCAGCCACCCTACGCTGCGTTGTTCACTTTGGACGAGTTGAAAGCCGCACAGGAGGCAAAGTAATGACTGATCTGAAGAAAAAAGATGAGACTGCGGCTGCCCACGGCAAATGCATGATGAATCGCCGGCAATTTCTGATGTATTCAGGAACCACTGCGGTGGCGGTCAGCACGATCTCGATTAATTTATTTCCGGGCGAAGCACAAGCCCAGGCCCGGGTCGTCGGTTATCCGCGTAAATTGATTGCCAATCTCAGCCAATTAAAGGAAAACACACCGATTGATTTTAACTATCCCGATGATGGCCCTAACACCCAGTGTTTTATCGTCAAAATGGACGGTGCCAAAGCCGGTGGCGGTATAGGTGAGCAGCGTGACATTGTTGCATTCAGCTACCTCTGTACGCACCAAGGTGGTCCGATGAACGGCAAGTACCAAGCAGTCGGAGAACACCGGGTGCTCGGTCAGTGCCCTCTGCATTTATCGACCTACGACCTGACCCGTCACGGTATCATCATTTCCGGCCAGGCCTATCAAAGCGTTCCACAAGTATTGTTGGAACTCGACGGCGATGATGTCTACGCCGTCGGTATGATGGGGTTATTATACGGCCGAAATTCCAACCTAATCGAATCCTAGGAGGAGAACCAAAAATGGCAACTAAATATTATCTTCCTACGGACAAAACTCCGCTGCCGCCCAAAAACGCGGATGTCCTGACCACCTGCTGCGACTATTGTATTGTCGCCTGTGGGTACAAAGTCTATCGCTGGCCGGTGGGCACACCGGATGGAGGCCCAAAAGCCTCGGATAATGCGTTTAATACGGATTTTCCCGCCGGACCAATGCAAGCCTGGGTAGCACCGACGCAGCACAATGTTGTTATGCATAAAGACCGCCCGCACAATGTCATTGTTATTCCGGATAAAGACGCAACAGCAGTCAATTTCCGCGGTGATTCATCCATTCGAGGCGGTTGTATTGCGGAAAAATGTTACAACCCCAATAAGCCTACACACGATCGCTTATTGTCGCCCATGATCCGCATCAACGGCACATTGCAACCGGTTTCCTGGGATATGGCTCTGGATGTCGCTACCGACCTGATGAAACATACCGTCAAGGAGCACGGGGCCAATTCCTATGGTATGAAGATTTATTCTTATCAGTTTGTCGAAAACACTTACGCAGGTTCCAAGTTTGCGCGACGCAGTATGAAAACGGCCAACTGGACCATGCACGATACCCCGGCCAATGTCACCTCAACGCCAGGTTTCCGTGACGCAGGTTTTGATAACTTCGGCCCGTCGTATCAAGACTGGGGCGATGCCGACACTTTGATGGTTTGCGGCACCGATCCCTACGAAACCAAAACCATGATCTTCAACCAGTTTATGCGGCCGGCGATCGATGCCGGTATGAAAACCATCTGGCTGAATGTGCGCGAAACTGCCGGTATTGCGTATGCCTTGAGCCGTGGCAATGCATTGTTTATACAACTGGATCCCGGCACCGACCTTCCGGTTATGGGTGCGATCGCTCGCGTTGTAATGGAAAACGGCTGGGAAGACAAAGAGTGGATCGAAAAATGGGTCAACAATAAATGGGAGTCCAGCTCCGGATTCGGGCAAGGTACCCGTAATACGCCATGGCAATGGCGTACCACCTGGGGTAAATTTCAGACCAAAGGCTTCGAAGACTATAAAAAGTGGAACTTCGAGCAAAAAGAGTATGATCCCAAAGTGGCGGCTGAAATCGCCAAAATCCCTGTTGAACAGATCTATACAGCGGCCGAATGGTTAGCCAAGCCCGGAGCCGACGGCAAGCGGCCAAAAGCGTCATTCGGTATCGAAAAAGGCTTCTACTGGTCGAATAACACCGGTAATACCAATGTCGTCAGCTCCCTCGCCACGATTTGCGGCGCGGGCGGACGGCCCGGACAGGTGGTCGGCCGATTTGGCGGTCATCAGCGTGGCGGTACCGGTGGTGGCGGCTATCCGCGTAATAAATCGCCGCAAAAGCGTCCGGGGCGAAGGCGCCAGGCATTGGATTGTGACCGCTACTTCTACTCCGGAAATACGCGATTAGCTCACGTGGTCGGTACAACCTGGATTCAGGCAATGTGTGGATCGGCCGGTCTGAATACCAAATTTGAAGAATTGGTGACCAATAATCCTCATCAGGTACGCTCATTCGATCAGGCGGAAATCGTCGATACCCTGAAGAAACGCATGGATTCCGGTGGTACAGTCGTCGTCAACCAGGATATTTATCTGCGCGATCCTATCGGCTCAAAATTCGCCGACATCGTCTTTCCCGCAGCAACCTGGGGTGAAGAAGACTTCGTCAGAGCCAATGGCGAACGCAGAATCCGGCTTTACTCAAAGTTCTACGACGCTCCGGGCGACTCCAAACCCGATTGGTGGATATTTGCCCAACTGGGTAAACGTATGGGATTTGAAGGCTTTGACTGGAAAGACGCCAATGAAGTCTGCGAAGAATCCTCTCGTTTCAGCCGGGGCAACCGAAAGGCTTACCATATGATCAAAGTGGCAGCGCATAAAGAAGGTAAAACGCTGCACGAAAAACTGCGCGAACTCGGCACCGACGGTATTCAAGGACCGACATTCTACAACTATGATACTGGTGAACTCTTGGGAACAGTGCGCTTGCACGATACGACCGTGACTGAAGAACAGCTGGTTACGGAAGGTCGCACCAAAGGCGCTAACATGATTAATAAAAAGACAACACACTTTAATTCCCAAACCGGCAAGGTCAATATTCAGAAACATCCGTGGAGTCTGTTCTCCGATTATTGGGAGTGGATGAGTCCGAAAGACGATGAGCTTTGGCATACCAACGGCCGCATCAATGAAATCTGGCAGTCCGGATTCGACGATGTGGATCGCCGGGCTTATATCGCGCAGCGCTGGCCGGAAAACTGGACAGAGATCCACCCGGACGATGCCGCCGCACGCGGTATCGAATCGGGTGACCAGATCCTGCTGTACAGTGACCGTGTGCCCAACTTTAAGCAAACTATTAAAGGCGTTCACGGCAACGACTTTAACTTTGCGGATCTGATGAAAAACGGTTGGATTCAGTTGGATAAGGCGGCGGTTACCGCGGTAGCGGTTGTTACACCGCATGTGAAGAAAGGTTCTATGTATTCTTACTTTATCTATGCGAAACAGCCATCCAATGTTCTGCAAGGCCGGGTGCCGGATCAGATCAGTGGTAATTATAACTATAAAATGGGCGTAGCCAGAGTCAAGAAGATCGGTGAGTCAAAATACAAGAGTGAGTTTGTGTCTATGTCTTTTGCACCTCGCAATATTGTTTGATTTGCTGATTGATTGGCTTACTAAACTGGGGCAGCTGGGATGTTGCCCTTTTTGGTTTTGGGTGATTAATTTGTGCATTAACAATCAACGTAAAAGGGTGTTGGGGCATGCTGATTGGAAAACGCTGTGAATACTTCCCTGTAAGCTTGGCTGCGGCTTTCCCTGCCGCAGGCATTTCCAATCAGCATGCCCCAACACCCTTTTACTCAGTGCTAAATTGAAAGTTAAATGGTATTTTTTTACTCATTTCTTAAAATTATATTTTCTACGTAGAATGGGCAAAGCTAAGCGTGCCGAGCTTGTGTTTTAGGCCTCATTGATATTAACTCAATATTTTCCTTGCCATGGCAGATGCTTCTACTCTAGTTTTTACCCCTAACTTCTCGTATATTCGCTTTAAATGCCACTTTATTGTATTGGTCGACAAATAGGCTTTTTGCCCGATTTGTTCATTGCTAAGACCTTGACATAGTAAATTCAATATCTGCCTTTCCCTTTTTGTCAAGTTCACCGTAATGTTGAGAGACGGTGATGCATTCGGTAAGCGGTTGATAAAGCTATCTTTCGGTTCATTCAGCAATCTACAAAGATAATCAATTTTTTTTATTGAATCAGTTTGCGGATGCGGGTCGTTGACCCGGTTTTTCGTAAGTTGGTATAGCAGGCTTTTCACACCGTCCCCTTCATCCAGAAACGTGCGTACAACACCTAACTTAAACCCATCTTCCACAGCGTCATTCATAGCCCGGAGGGCTGGCTCTCTCTCCCCCAATTCATTATTGGCAATTGCGTAGAGGACTTGTAGTTGTAATGCACGCCATTTTCGGCCTTTTTGTTCAGCAACTGAAATCTCTCGATTAATATTAGCCAATAATTTATGGCTGGGGTTAGCATATATCTGTAGGCGAATTGCGGCGATATCCTCACTTGTGGTTTCATCGGACAATCTGAGATATTTGCCCTTAACGGAATACGCCAATTTACCGTCACTATTTTTTGGTGCAAAATGCAAAGCCGCCTCAAGCTCATCACGCATTAACGCGAATCTCACCCTCTCCCAGCGCATAATACTGACCATGTGTGGCAACGGCCATTTTTTACCTACATGCTCTCCTTCTTCCAAGATTGAATATGCACTATCGAATTTGTTTCTGGCAAATGCAATTCTTGCTCGAATCAAAAAGGAAAGAGTGACAAAATCCGGCGGCGCATTCTTCACTGCAAGCTGGAAATGCCGCATCAAAATCTGCTCTGCCTCCGACAATCTATCCAGTATATAAAGAAGCTCGGCATGGAAACCTACAGCCACAGACTTAGCGACATTGCTGTTTTCAACCATTTCCAATTTTCTTAATGCTTCTTCAATATTGCCTTTGGCTCGATCAATCAAAGCAACAATAACATCTGAATAAGCCTGTCCGAATATACTTCCGGCACCTTGGTGATATGCTTTTGCACGTGCGACCTGAGCCGTGGCCTGTTCAAATTTCGACCGTGCGACCAGACAATAGGCAATAATATTCAGCAGAACTCCCCTGTTGAAAGCCAAGGTTTCAGGGATTTTACTCAGATTCTCAGTAGCCTGTTCGTAGGCAGCGGCCAAGTTATCATGAAAAATGGACAGTAATGGCCTAAGTGTCAGAATATCCGCATTAGAGGCGAATGATTTCTGATCCATAATTTCTTGCAATTTGTCAAATCGGCGTAAAAAGGTATAGGCCCAAGCGGCACCCCCAAGAATTTCCGGATAACTGCCAATCTGCTCTGCATCGAGATTTGAAATATAACGTTCCACTGTTTCGAGTTGACCCCGTTCCACCATTGTCCGGATACTGCGTGAAAGTAGCTCCGCCGCCAATCCCTGGCGACCTGCTTCAATTGCGTGGTAAACACCTTCCTCAAATTGGCCGTTTTCAGCGAACCATTTGGCCGCGATTTCATGGAGTTTTTCTACTTGGTCTGTATACTGGCTCAGCAACCTGTTTTGTAAATAAGTTTTGAAAATATTGTGGTATCTATACCACTCGTTATGTTGATCAAGTGATTGTACGAAAAGTCCTCTGCGCACCATTTCGTTGATGGTATCTTCGCCGTTTGTGTTATTGGTCATAGCTTCGCACAGCGGCGCGCTAAACCGTTCAAGGATTCCGGTAAACAGAAGAAAATCCTGTACCGATTTTTCTAAGCTGTTGAACACTTCCTCAGTCAAAAATGCATTAATATCTCCAGTCCGGCCCAACAACCGCGCTACGAAATCTTCCGGTCTCGGTTGATCTTTTATTGCCAACAAAGACAGTTGAACACCGGCTACCCAACCTTCCATCACATCCACAATGCGATCAAAAACGGCGTCAGAGACAGTTCGAGCAATCGGTAGTAAGTGGAATTCCGCTATCTCAGACGACTGCAGGCGCAGTTGGTCCGGTCCGATCTCAAGCATTGATCCGGTCACTTTTAATTTGGCCAGTTTCCACGGTGGCAGCGTGCGCGTAGCAACTATCAGCTTTACGCCCGAAGGCGCCTGTGATTGGAGCAACTCAACAAGATTCTGAGATTCCGGGTTTTGAATGGATTCAAAATCATCGATAAAGATAGTTTTTGGTGCCTGAGGTTTTTCCAGCAGCGCTGCCAATAGTGATGCATGTGCAGAAGATACACCTCGGATGAGATCTGTATCGATTTCGGCGCCTGCAACCTCCCGTATCTCACGATTGCTGAGCACCAAATCCAAGTAGAAATAAAGCCTACCGGGATCATTATCCGAAGAGTCTAAGGTGAGCCACGCCGTTTTTTCTCCCTTCTTTTCCAATAAGTCGGCCCACTGGCTCATGATCGTGGTTTTTCCATAGCCTGCCGGAGCACATATCAGTATCAATCGCTTATCCTGAGCAGTTTCTACAATTTCATCTAAACCCACCCGTGCTAAATTTGTGACAGGCGCTGTCGGCACTGATATTTTGGATGATATTACGGCTTCTTTGTGGCGATCCACGGTCATATCTATTTGATTCTGTTTAAAATGTGCCCTACGCTTGCTATATCCACCCCAGCAGTCTCTTCCCTCTTGCCAAGTATACATTTTTACACAACTTTGTCTGTATTATCTTGACTCAACCGGCAATCAGGCGCCGGTTACCAAAGATCAAGCTGCATTACTCAGAACTTTTACTTATGATGTGTACTTAGCCAGCGCGCCCACCTATCTGTTTCCACCGGCTCGGATATAGCCTGGCCCATCAAAATTCAATCTCAACTTGACGCTAAGATTGTTTTCCAAGATCTAAATCCACAGTTGAATCGCTCCGGATCAGCCCCTCCATTTTAACGGCCATCATTAACCCTGATTACCTGCAAAGTCCACCCGGTAGGGTGGTGCCCGAAAGAATTAAGATAGATACATTGACTCTGAGATTCGAAATCTTAGCCACTCAGGGGTATCGACTTGTGTTTTATCCAATACAAAACCATTTGAGTGATCGAGAATTACGAAAAATAATGCAAACCATGTTAACTGCGCTATTGCATGTTCACTGTCCTAATTCGGTTTTCATTTATCTGATCCGGGCTATTTAATAATGAACGGTATCCGACGCACGATTGCCCGGTACACTTTACAAAATCATAGCATTTCGTTGCTAATACTTCTGGCAATAACGGCTTTTTTTGCATATGGCCTAAAAAATGTAGAGCTACGCACTATATTCACCGATCTTTTACCTAAAAATCACGTCTTTGTTCAAACATTTAAAGATCATCCGAATTTTGGCAATCCATTGACAGTCACACTCATGCTTAAACACAAGCATGGAGATATCTACAATCCACAAACACTTGAAAAAGTGTGGAATATTACAAGAGACATAGATCTTACGCCCGCCGTTGACCATGATCAGGTTCTTTCTGTAGCCACCGAGAAAGCTCGCTATGCAGAGGCGACCCCGTATGGAATAGACTCGAAGCCGTTAATGGATGACCACCCCCCCCGTGATGAGTCAGAAATCGCGGAGTTTCGCAGCAGAGTTGAAAAGTCGTCAGCTGCCAGAAATTTTCTAATTTCAAAAGACAGCAGTTCAACAATCATTCAAGCAACGTTCATCGAAAGAATACTGGACTACGGAGAAAGTTTTGCACACATTCAGGCTCTAGTTGAAGAAAACCAAGATGCATCACACGACGTGTATTTGGCAGGTCAGCCGGCATTGACAGGTTGGGTGTATCACTATCAACAAGATATGTTTTTTATTTTTTCCATTACGGTATTGGCTTTACTTACTTCCTTGGTCGTCTATATGCGTAATATAGCGGGGGTTGTCACGCCTGTCGTCACCAGTACCGTGGCTGCAATATGGGGGTTCGGTTTCGTCGGGTGGCTGAGAATTCCTATCGAACCCCTTATACTGGTTGTCCCCTTACTTTTGGTGGCACGCTCGTTTAGTCACACCGTTCAATTTATCGAGCGGTATTACGAAGTGCAATTTCATCTAGAGAATCGAAAAAAGGCGGCTGAAATTGCTTTGAGCGTTATGATGGCACCGGGAATACTCGGTATACTGACCGATGCCGCCGGACTATTCCTTATCGCTCTTGCGCCAATTCCCGCAATGGAACGATTTGCGCTATTTTGTGGATTTTGGGCATTTATTCTTATACCGGCGAACCTCTTTCTTGCGCCACTGCTGCTAATTTTACTGCCCACACCGAAAAATATTCGTCAGATACTAGGCCGGGATGAAGTAAGCTCAACCCATGCCAGGTTGAAGGCTTTACTTGATCGCATCTCTAACCTTTCGCATGGTAAATCAGCTTATTTTACCACTGGTATAGTTGCCATACTGTTTTCGGCAGCGCTTTACCTTATGTTTCAAGTGCAGCTTGGACATCCCGTTGAAGGAAGCAACCTTCTTTACCAAGATTCAGAATTCAATACTGCGGTTTCTGAGATCAATAAAAATTTCCCCGGACTGAACACGCTGGAAGTGATCTTCGAAGCAAATGAGCCGACGAATCAACAACGAGTGGCAAAACAGGCAGAAACGGTGCTGACCATGCATAAGCTGCAGTATTTGCTGGAGCAATCCGAATCACCACCCAGAGCAACCCTTTCTTTTGCAGATTATTTACCGGAAGCGAATCGCCTGTTTAGCGGAGGCAACCCAAAGTGGGCTCCGCTCGATCCAACAGAGCAGGCGGTTAGCGCAGCTGCGAACGCAGTTATGGTTGGAACCAGCCCTAAATCTTTTCTTCATGTCACAGACTTCGAACAACAACACGCCACTGTGTCGCTTTGGTACAAGAACAATAAGCAAGAAACGATTGATCAGGCACTGCACGATACCAGGCGTGCTTTGGAGGTCATTGGCGAGAATCATGAAGCTTTCACCATACGGCTTGGATCAGGCATTATTGCCCTGCAACAATCTATTAACGATACAGTTGACTATTATCAGTGGGTAATACTTGGCTTTTTGAATCTAGTTGTATTAATTACTTGCAGTATCGCCTATCGCTCTCTTACTGCGGGGGTTCTGTTGCTGATACCTGTAAATATGGCGAACACTTTTTTAATCGCTTTATTGGTGATAATGGAAATCGGGCTGGATGTTAACACCTTACCTATTACAGCCATAGGCATTGGGGTTGGAATTGACTATGGAATTTACCTTTTAAGCCGTATCTGTGAAGAATACCAAAGCACTTACAGTTACGACGATGCCATTCGCGCTTCGATAAAAACCACTGGAAAAGCTATTTTTTTTACCGCCTTAATAGTACTTATCGGCATTCTTCCCTGGTATTTTCTTTCCGAGTTGAAGTTTCTTGCTGATATGGGATTGATGCTGGTTTTGGTCATGCTTATAAACATGTTGATTGCGCTAATTGTTCTGCCACTTCTGGTATGGCTGAGCAAACCAAAATTTGTGCGTTCAAAAAGACTGCTGCTTGGTGAAAGCATCGATATTAGATCGTTTACGGCATAGGGGGCCTCACTTGAGGTAGTAAATTTATGGATACGGCTAGCAATAGATAAATTTAGGAGATCAGTTATGCATATAAGAAAATATCATACAGATTACACCAGACGAAAGTTTTTAAAAAATACAGCTCTGGGAGCAACGGCCGGAATATTGACACCGCTTTGGCCATTAATTGCCAACGGGCAAGACACCGCGAAAGCCTACCCGGAAGAGCTATTGTCAATTGAAGCTTATACAAAGGGCAAGGTTAAGCCTGGAGATACCATCACTGCCGACAATATCGATGTCGTGAAAGAACTACTAGACCCTATCGCCTATCAGCAAGTTAAAAATATGGGGCGTCGAATCCACATCGTTGAATCCACAACCGATGTTTCAACACTGTATCCATACGAGTATCTGGAAGCCACTCTTAAAAATAAAGGCAAGGCTAAGTTTGATGCTAAGGGCAATGTCGTTAATGAGGATGGTAAACCATGGATTGGAGGAAACCCTTTTCCCGATGCAAGTAATGGATTGGAAGCTTATGCAAATCTAACACTGAGCTGGGGGCGGCATGACACTTCGATGTATGCAGTGCGCGATTGGGATTTAGGACCCAATGGCAAGGTGTCTTATCAATATGATTTTGTCTGGGCAGAACAAAACACAGTGGCACTGTTGGGCGAAGACGGTCCATACCGGCCAGGACATGAAGATAAGCTTCGATATCAGTCCGTCTGGTTTACCTCACCTAATGATACAAAAGGCACTGCATTCCTTAACATCTGGAAGTACGATCAAAGCGAGTATCCCGATTTGTTTGGATATCTTCCGGCATTCAAAAGAGTAAGAAGATTTCCCACGAATCAGCGTTTTGAGCCTCTGGTGCCTGGTATGACATTCTTCCTGTCCGACGCATGGGCCGCGGGCGACCCTATGCTTACCTGGGGAGATTATCAAATTGTCGAGAGAAAACCGCATCTTGGCGCGATTTCGCAAAACTGGATGGGTGATCATGAAAACTGGGAGCGGCCGGTACACGGTGGACCACAAGATGAAACTTTCTTTGATACATGGATGGAACTCATACCTGAAGTCTTGGTTGTAGAGGCAAAACCTACCGGGTACCCCCGTGCACCTGTATCAAAAAAGCGGGCGTATATAGACGCCCGCAATATGATGTATGTTGTTTATAACACATTTGATCGTCGTGGCGAACTGTGGAAATCGTTCGAACCGGGCTACAGCCGATTCGTTAAAGGTGATCAGAGTTTTATGGATGGTTCACATCCGGCATGGTCTTGGACGCATGTCATGAGTCATGATATTCAATCCAATCGAATGACGCGTTTCGTTCAGGCGAAATCGGTAAAAGGTGGATACAAGTCTGGCTATAACGCAAAAGATCTTTACGATAAATATTTAACCGTGCAGGCGATTCGCCGACTGGGTGGCTAATAGCCGGCAACTAGCTGTTGAAAAATACCCCTTCACGATTCGGTTTAGTCATTATGAGCGCTATTTTCTTTTTTCATCGTTACAACGTTATATCCATTGTCAAGGTTTGCATTTTCCTATTGCTATTTAAATGTGCATCTGCAGAACCCTTGATCAATGAAATTTACAGTGGGGTCGCTCACGATGCCTTATATTCCATTGACTTTGACGAAAAATTTGGAATAGCCGTAGGTGCAGCCGGACTTGTACTAAAAAGCGATGACGGAGGCGATACATGGATCAAACTCAGTCCGGCTATTACAGAAATGGCCCTTTTGGATGTTATTACAAATCGGGGAAAAAGCATAATCGTCGGTCAAATGGGAGGCATCTTCGTCAGTTCCGATAACAGTAAATGGACAAAGGTTGAAAGCCACACCGATAGTCGACTCATGTCGGTCGATATGAATGACTCGGGGTTTGCGGTCACCGTTGGCGGTTTTGGAACTATATTGTTTTCAACAGACTACGGATATACCTGGAACACTGTAGCGATTGATTGGGAATCCATACTCAATGACTTTATCGAACCTCATTTATACGATGTCAGCGTCTCGTCTACCAATAAAATCACCGTAGTGGGAGAGTTCGAACTCATACTTGATTCAGCCGATGGCGGTAAAAACTGGGTTGTTGAGAATAAAGCGGAATCATCTTTATTTGCGTTGTCAATGACCGACGAGTCACAAGGTATTGCCGTAGGCCAAAACGGAACCATTTTGCTCACCCGGGATGGCCATAGTTGGCAAAGATTGAATTCAAAAACTGATGCAAATTTATTAGGAGTCAAAACTCTAAATCAAGAGACTGTCTTGATCAGCGGTATTCATTCCATGTTATTCAGCAAGAATTCGGGACAAACCTGGCAAAATCTGTCTTCGCCTGATATAGCAACTGCATGGTATCAGTCTGTAACTGTACCTCCCACTATGACAAACACTCAAAATGACCGGATAGCTTTTTTTGCAGTCGGGCACTCCGGCCGAATCTTGAAAATAGAAATCGAAAACTAGGAGAATCACATGCCAGCTCTAAAACAAGCCCTTCTTACATTTGGTTCATTCTGTGTGTTGCTATCTCCCGTAACCGTGTTTGCAGTTGAGTTTTCAACATCCGGATTTGTCAGACAGGAAATCGCTTCAAGAACAAGTAATATTGATAATCCGTTTAATCAACAAGGAAACTTATACAACAATCGGACAGTTGGTCGAGACTCTAGTGTGCTTGGGGGAGGCGCAGATACAGCTACCAGGATAGATCCAACCGGCGGTAAGGATTACAATTTTAATGTATTCACGACTCGCGCAGAGTTGGACGCTGAGGCAAATTTTAACGATGACCTTAAAGCGATTTTGAAATTAAGAGGCATATATAATTCAGATACGGTTAACGAATCTTTCCGTGATACCGACGTGTTTCATAGCTCCGCCCATAGCGGTCAAGCCACATTTCTTGAAGCTAATGGTGATGATTGGATGATAGATTTTCCCGCGCTTTACCTGGATTACAATAAAGGACCATTGTGGCTTAGAGCAGGAAACCAACAAATTGCCTGGGGCGAAGCCTTGTTTTTTAGAGTCATCGATGTACCTAACGGTCTTGATTTAAGAAGACATTTATTCCTTGACTACGCGGCCGAAGAATATGCGGATGAACGAGTTGCATCTCCGGCAATACGCGGTAGTTACCGATTAAACGATATTTGGGAACTTGAGGGTTTTACACAGATGTCAAATCCTTCTGCTCTGGCAAATGCAAATACGCCCTTCAATACAATACCTGACCAGTTTGTTGTACATCATGGCGATACTAAAGATTCATTGAATGTTGGAGGACGTTTAAAGGGCCAAATAGGTGACTTGGGATTGCAATTTATGGCGATCAGCAGACGAAATCCGGATGGTGTTTTTCGCTGGACGGAATCGGGTGTGAATCGTGATTTACCTGGAGCACCCGGATCCGGAGCTGTTCTTGCGCAGACACCTTTCGAGGTTAGCCCACTTGGTGTATGGTCAGCAGAAGAATGGTTTGATTACGCTGCCCAAGTGCGTCTCGATGGTCACGCCGGCCTTAATTCCGCTATACGTGATTTTCCCGCCGCAGCACTATTGGGTGCGGCGGAAGTCCCTACCAAAGAGCTTGCGGAGCAAGAACTCGATCTGTTCTTTCAATTATCCGGTTCAGGCCTGCGGGGTCATCTTGAGAGAATCTATCCGCGTGAGGAAATTTTTGGCCTGGCCATGAATTATGTTTTTTTCAGCGAACCGGATACATTGCTTGATCAATTAATCACCCGTTTTGAAGTGACCTACACCCCCGATAAGCAATTTACTCATCCTTCATTACAACAAAAATTCATTGAAGAAGATGAATGGGCCGCCTCACTGGTATTCGAAAAATTTCATCGTTTTAGCCAAAACTTTCCCGCAACCTTTATGTCCTTACAATGGCTGCATAAATCACAAAGCGACATGTTCGGTCGGCATTTGAGTGGCAACGGAGGGTCTAAATACAAACTCCCCGATGGCGACAGTTCATTTAATGCTTTGTCTTTTGCACTTCAGCAGGCGTTTCCCAATCTTACCTGGCGAGCTGACCTTGCAGTACTCTATGATGTTAAAGGCGGCATCATGGTACAGCCAGGCTTTCGCTACAAGCCGAGTAGTGCATTTACCGTGGAGGCTTTTGCCAATTTTATTGAAGGCTCTAACAATGATGATGTAATGTCGAGTCTGGATTGGGCAGATGAAGTCGCCGTGCGTTTATCTTATCAATTTTAAATTAAAAATCGGTGAGGAATTATCTGTGTCAGTATTTTATACACTTCCTACGGATAAGCAAACTTTAGAACTCAAAACTCTGGCATATAAGGCGTTAGAAAACTGGTCTGTTGAGAATCCGGAGTTGTGGTTGCTTAAATATCGTGAGAACTGTGTCTTTGGTGTGAAAGACTCGGGCACCGGGACCAAATACGTATTGCGAATTCACCGCCCCGGTTATCATAGTGGTGAAGCCTTGCATTCTGAGCTGAAATGGATGGAGGCTCTACATAACGAAGGCATTCACACTCCGCAAATCATACGCACTATTGATGAAAAATTACTGGTTTCAGTCCAGGTCGATGAAGTTCCGGAAGCCCGGATTTGCGATTTGTTAAGCTGGGTTGAAGGGGAAATCCTCGGCAATATTGAAGGCAATGAGGTTCCGTCGACCGAGGAAGTTAAAACCAATTATCAACTTGCAGGGCAATTGGCAGCCAGGATTCATTGTCAGGCGGAGAACTGGATTTTACCTGAAGATTTTCAACGTCCGGTCATGGATGGGCCCGGCCTGGTCAGTGAAAACGGATACTTGGGTGATTTCAGGATACACCCCCATTTAAACAAAGATCAATTGTCCTTATTGTGTAAAGCGGCAGATGCCGTTAGCCATGACCTTGAGAGATTTGGCAAAACCCCTGATCGCTTTGGGCTGACTCATGCCGATTTCTTACCCGAAAATCTACTGATCGCCGGCGATGTAATCCATATTATTGACTTCGATGATTGCGGTTTTGGCTGGCATATTATGGACATTGCCACTTCGCTGTTTTTTCTGCAAGGCGAGGATATCTTTAATACAGCACGTGAAGGATTGATAGAGGGCTATCGCTCGGTTCGTTCTCTTCCCGAGGAACATATTGCCATGCTTCCGGCATGCTTTCTGGCTCGCGGCCTTGCATATGTAGGTTGGACTGCAACACGCCAAGAAACCGCGGAATTTACCGAACTGTCTCCCATGCTCATTGAAGGCGCCTTAACCATGGCGGAGAAATATTTGTAGACCTTGATTAAACGTAGAGGTACTTCCATGGCAAAAGCATTAAATCGAAATGAAATCGTGTCACTATATGACAAGTATATTCATAAATACAAATGGGATCTGTATAAAGAGTTTAACTGGCAAGTCATTGAAGGTAAGCGCGAAGGCCCGTTTATCTGGGATATTGATGGTACCCGGTATTTTGATTGCCACACCTGTGGTGGCACTTATAACCTCGGACATCGCAATCCGAAGGTAACCAGTGCTGTCAAAAACGCCTTGGACTATCTCGACCTGGGAAATCATCATCTACTTTCTCCTGAACGTGCACGCCTGGCAAAAAAGCTGGTGGAATCGGCCAATGAAGTAGACGGTCAAAAGATGGGTAGAGTCATGTGGGCCTGCGGTGGCGGTGAAGCTATGGATTTCGCATTTAAAATGGCGCGTGGTTATACAGGCAAAAGTAAAATTATCTGTCTGGATGGCGGTTATCATGGCCACACCGGTTTGGCTATGGGCGCTGGGGATGAAAAATATGTTAATGCCTGGAATACCTATCCGCCGGACTTTTGCAAAGTCCCTTGGAATGAGCTGAGCCAAATCGAAAAGTATTTTGATGAGGACACGGCTGCAGTATCACTGGAAAGTATCCCTGCAACGCTGGGAATGACGATTATTCCTCGAAAGACCTTGCAGCACATCCGAAAAGTCACAAAAGAGCGCGAAATTCTGTTAATCATTGACGAAATTCAAACCGGTATGGGCCGCACCGGCAGAACATGGAATTTCCAGAATTACAACATTATGCCCGATATATTTGCGACCGGGAAAAGTTTCTCCGGTGGAGTGATGCCCAGCGCGGCGACCGTCTATCGTGATGAAATGGAGGCGGTTTTCAAAAAGAATCCGCTGATTCATTTTTCCTCATTCGGTGGCAATGAAATCTCCTGCGCAGCTTCTGAAACAGCTCTGGATATTGCCACAAGCCCTGAATTTTTAGCACGTGTCAATGAACTTGCCGATTTTTTTCGGAAGGAGTTTGACCAACTAGTAAATCAAACGGATAAAGTGGTTGGATTACGACAAGTCGGCTTATTCATGGCTATAGAATACAGAGATGTATCTACTTGCATCGCTGCGGTAGAGCGTCTTAATAAAAATGGCGTATTCTGCTTATTCTCCAATAATGATCGCGTCACTTCGCAGTTTATGCCTGTCTGTACCCTGACCGACGACGAAGCAGATGAACTGATGGCCTTGGTTCGTAAAAGTATCGACGAAACTGAGAGTTTTGATTTGGAAAGTTCTGATTACTTTAGAACCCAAACTGAAACACGTATTCAAAATGTACTTTATAGACTCGATTAACAAAACATGAGGGCAATACCATGACAAAAATATTATCAGGAAAAATAGCGCTGGTGACAGGCGCTCGCTCAAAACGCGGTATGGGTTATGCCACTGCCTGTAAACTGGCTGAAGCGGGCGCCGATGTGGCTATCTCGTCCCGTTTTACTGATTATGACGAACGACGTGCAGAATTTGATAATCTGGGTAAGTGTATTGCGGATAACTATGGCGTGCGTTGCCTGACTTTAGCCATTGATGTTGCTGATCGTTCGCAGGTGGCCGAAGGTATCGATACCCTGATCAGCAAATTGGGCGGTTTGGATATTCTGTTTAATAACGCCGGTATCGGGTTTGGCGAATTGTTTATGGATATGAGTCCTGAACAACTCAATACCGCATGGAACATCAATGTAATGGGTGCTTTCCATACGACTCAACTGGCAATACCTGAAATGTTAAAGCGTGGTGGCGGCAGTATCATTAACAATTCTTCAATATATGGCCTGGGTTGCAGTGATTATGTCTCCGCTTACTGCATGACAAAGCATGCTCTAGTGGCTATGACTAAAACTCTGGCATTGGAATTAGGCGAGCATAATGTTCGAGTCAATGCGATCTGCCCCGGTATGGTGCTCACCGATATGTGTGATGTAGAGTGTGAGCTGATTGCTGAGAGTGAAGGCATCACAAAAGCGGAGGCCAAAACATATCTGGAAGCTAAAAACGCCTTAAAGCGCGGTGCCGAACCTGGTGAAATAGGCGATACCGTGGTTTTTCTGGCCTCCCCGCAAAGCGCTTATATCACCGGTACAGCTATAGAAATCTCTGCGGGCCAACCTTGCGGTTTATAGAGTCTGACCGATCGGCCGGAGTAAAGGCGCATCCGGCCAGTACAGAACGCCACAAAGCTCATAACATTATAGCAAGCCAGTACATTCTTTTGATCAGCGCAATTACTACTGATTAAATCTGGCGGTGACCTTTATCTCAACCTTGGCTTCCGGAAGAGCCAGGCCAGCTACTGCAACTGCTGTCCAGGACGGATGAGGCTCTGAGATATACTTTGCCTTTTCGCCAATCATTAGTTCAAAGTGCTCATGCATATCTCCAACATGGAAGCTGTCAATACTAATGATATTGGAAAAATCCAGATTTTGACTTTGTAAAATATAGCCTACAGCTTGAAAGGCATTGTCCATTTGCGATGCAAGTTCTTTTGGCAAATTGCCATCCTGATCAAACCCTAGCTGGCCGGAGATGATCAACAACTCACCGCTCTTGACCGCGGGAGCGAATTGATAGTCATTGTAGTAGGCTTCCATGCCTTCAGGAATTATTGGAATAAATGCACTCATAGAATTCTCCTCTAATGAATAGATTCTTTTTTTGCTCGGTAAGTTAAATTATTGAGCCCTCAGTCAAACCAACCCTGATGTCCGCCACCTTGTGCGCTTTTAATCGTATCTTCAAATTTTTCTGCAAACTCGGTAATATGCTCATCATTCAGAACTAGCGGTGGGTAAAGTTTAAAAATGGGCGCATGCTGGGAACTGGTTACCACATTAACGCCACGTTGCCACATACCGCCGAAAGCTTCGAGCGCGGTGAAGTTTTCCTCATTGACTTCAATCGAGTAAAGCATGCCGTTTCGTTCAAGGCGGTTGATATGATCAGGATATATCTTCTGAAGATCAAGAATAACTTGTTCTAATTTATCGCCCATTTTCATTGCCTGGGGCAGCAGCCGCTCAGTCTCTAAAATAGCTGCATTTGTGGCTCGGCAACCAACATTCGACCATGCATAAGAAGACATACTGCGGTAAGGATTCGGAGCCCAAAAGTCAAGCATGTTTTCAGCGCAAATCACCGCCGCCATAGGGAAGACGCCCCCGCAAAATCCCTTGCCCACACAGATCATATCAGGATCAACATTGTAAGGAGTCACTCCCCATACATCGCCCAATCGCCCCATACCTGTAACAACTTCATCAATAATGAGTTTGGACCCATTCTCATCGCAAAGGCGCCTGACCTCGGACCAGAAATTCGGATCGGTACTTTGGCGGCCGCTGAAGTCTGTTTGTACGACTTCGAGGATGACACAGGCGGTGCGTTCGCTGATAATCGCCGCTAAAGAGCCGGCATCATTAAAATCAAATGACCGGAAGCCAGGCACAAGCGGCTCGGCCCAAGCTCTGCAATCATCCGCGGTCATCATGGTCAAAGATATTCCGGTATGGCCATGGTAGGCATTTGCTGCGTATAGCACTTCGTAACGCCCGGTTGCGCCACGAGCAAGTTTTATTGCTTCGTCAACCGCTTCAGAGCCCGTTACGCAGGGTAGGGAAATCTTTAAACGGTCGGGTGTAGTTCGCGCAAGTGTTTTAACCAGTTCACCTTTTGCTTCGGAGAACCAGAACAGGCTGCCGAAATCCTCTTCCTTAAGCGCTTTCTCAGTTTCGGCAATCACCGCAGAGTTGCGATGACCAAGATTATTCAAACCACCGACCCCCCAGAAATCAAGCACTCGATTGCCTTCGGTGTCCCAGATATAGGCGCCCTCGCCCCATGCCTCGATAAAATAGTAACCCATTCCCTCTGTTGCTTTAACTCGCTCTATTCCAAAGTATTGAGCATATTCTTCCATAAATTGCTGCCGGCTTGGTCCGCCACGATTAGGATTTGACACGATGATTTTCCTCCACTTTGGATTTAATTCGTTTAAACGTGCACAAACATCATCCTAGTTAAGCGTTTCTATGGCGACTTGACTTTTAACGACAACTTATTGGCCTTTCGTGACACAACTAAAAATTAGACAGAAAGGCCCCTGAGGTTTGGTGAAATCGTAATAAATTTTAATTTGCTCAAGTACTGCACAAACTCATAGGTTTGATATCCGTGAACAACTGGATTACAGCCGCTCACGAATTACGCGGTTAGGCAGCACTAGAACCATTGTTGATGACCACCGCCCTGGGCTTGCGCCATGGTTTTGTCCCATGCCTTGGCAAAGATATCGATATGTTCCTCCGTGACGATCAGCGGAGGCATCACCTTGACGATTGGACCGTGTTGTGAACTGGGATAGATATTGACATCATTTTCCCACATACCACCAAACGCTTCGAGAGCATTGAATTTATCCTCGTCTAGCCTGACAGACCAAATCAAACCGGTACGTTCAATGTCAATAATATAACCTGGGTATTTATCCATCGATTCTGCAAGCACGGCATCCAGTTTATCTCCTACTTTCAAAGCTTGAGGCAGTAATCGTTCGGTTTCCTCAATCGCCTTTTTTTGTGTACGGCAACCTACATTCGACCATGCATAGGATGAGACACTTCGGTAGGGATTCGGTCCCCAAAATTCAAGCATCTCGCGGGTACATATCACACCGGCCATAGGTACAGCGCCACCTGAGAAACCCTTGCCGACACATATTGCATCGGGTTTGATACCGAGCGCCTCGCATCCCCAGACGGTTCCGAGACGACCCATGCCGGTAATCACTTCGTCGATGATCAACTTCGCACCGTTTTCGTCACACAATCGACGTACTTCTTGCCAGAAATTCGGATCTTGAGATTTTCGGCCGCTCCAATCGGTCTGTACCGGCTCAAGGATAACCGCCGCTGTTCGGTTGCTGATAATTTCAGCCAGTGAGCCGGCATCGTCAAAAATCAAATGAACGAAATCCAGCAACCAACGGTTCTGCCCAGGCGCGCATATCATCCGAAGCCATCATCGTCAGTGACAATCCGGTGTGACCGTGGTAAGCATGCTTTGCGTAAAGAATCTCGTACCTGCCTGTCGCACCGCGGGCCAGCTTCAACGCCTCATCAACGGCTTCCGACCCTGTTACAGCACCGAGGGCGCAACAAAGCTCTTCGGTGGGTACTGTGCGGGCCATAGCGGCCATCAATTCACCTTTCGCCTCTGAGGGCCAAAAGAAAGTCCCAAAGTCCTCCTCTTCCACAGCAAGCTTGTATTCTGTCTCCATTATCGGGTTTTTGTGCCCGAGATTGAAAACACCTCCAGCGACGAAAAAATCAAGTACCTTGCGGCCGTCCTTATCGATAACGAATGGGCCTTCTCCGGATTTCTCCAGAAACATGTATCCCATGTTTTCTATACCCTCCAGTCGGCCGCCCCAGTATTTGGAGTATTTTTCAAAATAATCCTGCACTGCAGAACTGCGTGGAAATTCATCTGTATCGGTTTCTGACATCGCCCTTCTCCTCCTCTACAACAGTTTATGGTGTTTTTTTGATTTTATAGATACATTGTTTGATATGTATCGCCCACTGCCGACTTAAAATTGACTTTTGACGACAAGCCATTACCATAGTTATTTCGAGGTTAGTGAGAATGCATAGTGAAAAAGCTAAGGCATACAGCATCGACCCCTCCGTGGACACGCTCGGGTTATATGAATGTTATTATTCGTTATCTTGAACGACTTGAAATAGACCCGATTGATGTTGTCGGCCTTGAAGGACTGCGTATTACCAATGTCTCAGACCCTTATCGCAAAGTCGACCTGCTCACCGTGCTTCGAGCTTTCCGCAAAGCCTCACAGGTTACAGGCCGCCCTGACATAGCTCTTGAGTCGGGTATGAGCGAACCTTTGAAAGAATGGGGGCCGTTAATTTTCCTGTTCATCAATGCACCAACCGTCAGTGAGGTATTTAAAGATCTGTGCCGCTATGGCGCGGTTCTACAAAGCCAAGCGCGCTTTAATCTTATCTCCGATGAGAAACGGTTTGGCATTGAATACAGCTCCAATCATCCGGAGCTATTGGGTTGGGATCTGGATAACGAGATAACTATCGCGTTAATTATGAGGATGGTTAATGACCTTACCGGCAGTTTCGTAACGCCAAACAAGCTGATGTTTGAACATCATCCAATCTGTGGAATAGAAAAATACCGGAAATGGTTAGGTACGACGCCAAAGTTTGGCGCATCGAATAATGCTGTCATTTATTCAGCAAATCTTGGTGAACGTGTTTTGTCAAACGCCAACCCCGGCCTTTATAATGTTCTCAAGCGACATATGCGGGATCTGACTGAAACGGAAATCTTCGAGGATAGTTTACACCACTTTGTACGTAACAATATTAGTCGAGGGCTCAGTCAGGGTACTGCCAGTCTTGAAGACGTTTCGGCGGAACTTGGCCTTGAACCGCGCACCTTGCAACGCCGCCTTAAGGATGAAAATACAAGCTTTCAAGAATTGACTGACGAAATAAGAAAAACACGGGCCTTTTATTTCCTTGAGAAAACCCGACTTGGAATAACCGACATCGCACATGAATTGGGCTACGCAGAAGCAAGCGTATTTATCCGCTCATTCAAGCGTTGGACCGGGCAGTCTCCGGGAAAATATCGACAACTTGCCAAGTCTCGTAACTGAGACCTTCACCATACTCAAAAAAATGGTTTTGAATGAATAATATGTGAATTCATGACGTCGCCTTCCCCATCAGGATACGAACAATATCGTCCCACACAGAGCTCCACTTGGCCGTATCTTCCTTGCTGTGTTGAGGAGTGATTAATAGCATATTAAAGTAAGGCATGATCATGATTCCGCGATTCCAGGCATAGGCATGACTAAACTCAAACATGCCACCGAAACCTATACCCACAGAAGCCGAAACCGGATCATAACAACGTTCGGGGATAAATGTGTACGAAATTCGGTTGCCCATGACTTCGACCAGGAACGGCGCATTATATTTTTCGATCGATGCTTTCATGCCCGCCACCATATCAGAAACGTGTTCACCGATTTTGCCGTAGACTTCATCCGTCAGCACTTCTTCAAGCGTGACCCTTAATGCCCTGGCCGAAGCCGTGTTGCCCGACAGCAAAGTGCCAAGTTGACCCAATGCCGCTTCTGCAAAAAGCCCGTTTTCTTCAGTTTGACGATATAATTCGCGAGCTATATCCTCTCGCATACCGAACACACCGGTAGGCACACCGCTGGCTATTGACTTACCACATGTCCAAAAATCATAGTAACCCTTCAACTCCAGCTCACCTACGGCGCCGCGAGGACCGGCTGAGAGAGTATGAGTTTCGTCGTAGCACAACAGAGTACCGTATTTTTGGCAAAGTTCGTAGACGCGTTTATTGTAGTCATCAATCGGCCATGCCCAGCCAAAATTGGACATTATCGGCTCCATCATGACTACCGCCACTTTTTTATCCTTTAACGCTTCTTCCAGGGAATCCAGATCGTTAAAATCGAATACTCGGGTATGATGGTTAATTTCCTTGGTTTGGTAAATATTCATACCATGGAACCGACTGATAACACCGGGTGCAACTTTAAGATATTGGGTGTCTTCAATATTCCCGTGGTAAGTAAAATTCGGGATGGCAATGATATTGCGATCGGTGAACTGACGCGAGATAGCCAGGACAGCCCGATTGGAGTCCGAAGCAGAAAGGTTTGCCATCCAGCATGGGAGGCCGAATTTCTCCGCCAATAATTCAGTTGCGCGCACGCCGTCCTCATTGCAAGCCATGGTACACAGCCCGTCTTCCAGCATTACTTGGGCGGCGGCTTTTACAGCCGGATTCTCACCGCCATGGCCGAACATGTCGGGGGTGTCACCGAGGCTTAAATCAAGATATTCGTTACCGTCCAGATCCCAGAACTTGTTGCCGTAAGATCTCGAACTATAGATATTCTGAGCCATGTTGTTCCAATCTTTCTGATGATTGCCCAATACGCCGAAAGGTGAGGATTTAAATGCCCGCTCCATCATGGATTTGCTTTTAGGTTGCTTTGCATGCCACTCGGCCATCTCCTTTTCGGCAAGCTGCATAATCTTTTCGCGTGGTATCACCCCGGGAAGTTCAGTCGGATAAGAGTCTTCAAGCGACGCATTGGGGCTGTACTTCAGCGCCGTTGCGGTCATGATTCCGCCTTCCGCCGCAACGCGGGCGGGAACTTTACGTCCTTCGGCTGCATCGCTATTGACTTTGCTTAACATGGGCATTTACCTCAGCAGTAAAATAAAGTATAAATAATGATATTGAGTTCGATTATCCAGTGGCTCACAACATATTGGCACCACCCGCACGGGTGGATTTCATTGCTCTGCCTTTCCCGAATAAAATACAACGGTTTTACTGACTTTCAATATGCGCCTTTTGGGTGTTACACAGTAGGACTAGTACATCGACCACCTTATATTGACGGATAAGTAACAAGACATGCGGCCGCTTCTGAGTCTCTGTTAGGCGTGTGTTGGAAGAAGTGTAGCCGCCAGGGATGGCGGCTCCAAGCCTCCATGGACGGATTTACGGCGTCTTCTGGAAACATACGCCTAACAGAGACGGTGCTTGCTGCAGGTATCTTTATCCGTCAATATAAGGTGGTCGATGTACTAGCTTAGGTGTGGAATCATCCCTTCCCTTCAAGGCGTCCATTTGTCTTGAGTATATCCTGCACTTGATCGTGCGGTAAGGCGAACAATGTGTTGCCATTTATGCCTACCATGGTTTCAGCCGCTACCATGGCATTGAGAATCGCCTCCTCGGTGGCTTCAATCACCGCCCTGTACAGAGGATCCATCATTTCGTGCGGAAGGCAATCGCGGGCTAATACTCGCGTAGGTTCGCACAATGCTTCGCTGCTGTGCGCTGTACTGAACCCGAGAAAAATATCTCCGGACCCATCTTCAGCGCCACCACCAAGCAGACCTATACCGATTTGAATGCGCTTGCACATCTTATTCAGTTGAACAGGGCTAACCGGTGCATCCGTAGCAATAACAACAATAATAGAACCGGTACCGGGCTGGATATTTTCCCCCCCTCCACCCGGAGCTACACCGTTGAGTACGGGATCGCAACCGGTGATTATCTGACCCATGGGAATACCCTTGATCATAAAGCGTTCGCGAGATCCGTGATTGGCCTGTACAAAAACGCCCAAAGAGTAACCTCCTTCATCGTCCGTGAGTTGGCGAGAAGAGGAGCCGCTGCCGCCTTTAAAAAGATGGGTTTGCATGCCGGTGCCGCCACCAATATTGCCTTCCGGAATAGTACCCGCGCTTGCGTTTTCTATGGCTTCCACGGCGTGTTCGGGTTTGATATGGAATCCCCGACCGTTATTGATAAAACCATCATAGGTTTCTCCGGCAACCGGATAGTGAACCACCGCTCCTTCAACCGGCCCCCCATAAAACGATAACTCCTGGAACAGATTGTGGTTCGCCCACCATTGATAGGCTGCGTCTCGCACCGTGCCCAGACTAAAGGTATTGGTTAACATCACCGGGCCATCGAAGCGGCCAAAGTCATCAATATAATGCGTTCCGGTCATCTCACCGTACCCATTAAGGGAATGGCGGCCGGCGACGACTGTCGTGCGTGTTTTTCCCCGCGGTAAAATGGCGGTAACGCCTGTTCGGGCAAATGGCGAATCATAGCTGACGTAATCTTCCGGCTCGCCCATGACCAGCGTATAATAACCGACTTCGACTCCTGTAACATCAGTGATATTGTTATGCACGCCGGTTATCCCGCTGCAAGGGATACCAATATCCCTGGCGCGGGGTTTGTTCGAATTCTGATTCATCGTTTTGCTCCACAATGCCGTCTTGCAGTATGTTTAACGCCTTAATTCTGTCTATATTAGCACATTCAGTCAAAAGTAAATGGAATATAGGCCTCTTGACTGGGCGGACCGGGGGAAAAGTACAGCCTTGGAGACTCGGTGAATTCCATAACCATACTGTTGATCGTCGGAAGGGCGTCCTCGGCGTGACTGGAAATGGGGATTTCCCTCGAAGACAGAATTTCCTTTACGCGATCCGCCGTCAACGGCTGTTCGGCCATGGTCGCCTGTTGTTTAAGATAGTCCAGGCGTGCCCTTGTATTAGCCACCTCAGTATCTTTCAATCGATCCCACAACTGAATGTCACGGCAGTAATTGCGGTTTACCAAGGGATGGTTGGTATGCCATATACGATTCAGCTCCGGTGCGGGAAGAAACTCCTCTACATGATTAGCCGAGACTTCAAAGGTCCGCACTTGATGTTGATCAATCAGACCGTAATTCATACCGGAAGCGTGAGTGAGTTGGGCAAGCAATTCCTGCCCCTGATTAATGGTGCGGCACCGTTCAAGCAATAAACGCGAGATAAATGTAACGGGCAACCCGCTTGAGCTGCGCGCCAGTTGACCCACATGGTTCAGGCAGACGCCCAAGTGGCGGCTCATACCGTCCTGGCAGATGATTCCGGCAATGGTTGAATTGAGAATATCGATATCAGAGTCCGGATAACAGGTGCGTATTAGCGCATGGGTACCTATATAGCAATGCGGCAAGTCCTGAGTCTTTCCGAGTACCGGCGCCAATCCTTCACCTTGCGCGTAGCCGCCGATGGTTGTGCATTTTTCGATATAGATAAACTCAACTACAAAATCTATAAATTCGTCGACCAGTTGCCATGCATATATCAGCCCATCCTCCACATTGCTGCCCTCGGCGATGGCTTGCACTTCCTCAAGCAAATGCGGTGTCCGGTGTTCGATGGTCGCCCGGTAATTTGTCGCTGCACTGAATTTTTCCAACAACGATGCAAAGGGCAAGTGCGTCGCCTCGGACATATCATGCTGCCAGCGTTCAATGGCACCCTGTATCACAGAACGCAGTGCTTCGCCGTGCGCTCGGCCGCGTTCACGTGACGTTCCATGTAATTCCAGATAAAAATCAGACATACCGAAACCTCAAATAAAAAGTTAAAGACCTGTTGTTTTAAAGGGTTACCCGACTCCATTTCACCGGCATATAACCACCTTATTGCAAAGATATATCAATGGCCTTGGCCAGAGCATAGAGTGCGTTGCCCAGATCCAGATCGCCGTTGGAAGGCATAGTGGTGGTCGACAATTGCGCAACCACCAGGTTCGTCTCCGGATTGGCGTACAGCATCTGCCCCCCTACGCCTAAATGACACAGTGCAGTTCCGTCACTGGTCATCTGATTATGATAGCGAAACCCCTCGCCCAGATAGTATTCCGTGCCCTTGGAGGTATCCCGGCAGTGATCAATCCAGCTCTCCGGAATCAGTCATGGGATTCTCCTGCAATAACTGTTATTAATGTCTATTAGGCATTTCCGTCGGCAGCCCGTCGGACCGATGCCGTAACAATAATCCTAAGTCGGCACTGCTATCCAAACAGCCGTGCCGGTAACCACAGTGCTATTTCAGGAAATAGGAAAACCAACACCAAGCCCAGGATTTGCAGTGTGACGAAAGGTAAAGAAGATTTGTAGATATCGATTATCGTTATCTCCTTTGGAGCCACGGAGCGCATATAAAACAGGTTGAATCCGAAGGGCGGCGTAAGATAGGCCGATTGCATGCTGAGTATAAATAGTATCGCGAACCATGTTGTGTCATACCCGAAGTCCCGAACAATAGGTACGAATAATGGGACGGTGATAAACAATATGGCAAAGTCATCCAGAAACATACCCATTAAAAAAAAGCACATCAACATTGACAAAATGACAATATCGGGGCTTAGGTCCATGTCCTGAATAATATCACCGACCATCATCCCGGCCCCTAAACCGGTATAGATTCGGCTAAAAAACACTGCCGCCAACGTGATCCACGTCAGCATGCCCATGAGTTTAGTGGTTGAGAGAAGGACATCTTTTAACATCTCAAGGTTGAGACGGCCGTGTAAGGCGGCTAACAAAAGTGCTCCTGCGGCACCGATGGCTGAGGCCTCCGACGGTGATGTGATACCGAAAACAATGCATCCCAGAACAGTCGCAATCAGCAGGCCCGGTAGGATAATGTGACGAAGGTTCTTAATTTTCTCATTGATGTCAGCTCTTTCCTGATGTGCTACAGGTGGTCCCAGACTTGGATTGATTCGACAACGCACCAGTATATATACGATATAAATCAGTGCCAAGAGCAATCCCGGCACTATCCCTGCGGCGAACAATTTACCCACCGACTCTTTGGCCAAGAATGCGTAAATGATCATTAAGATGCTGGGTGGAATCAGAAAACCCAAAGCACCTCCGGCCATGATGGTGCCTGTTACCAGTCTTTTATTATAGCCACGCTTCAGCATGGCCGGCAGAGCGATAATTCCCAGGCTTACCGTCGCCGCTCCGGATACACCCGCCATCACCGCAATCAGGGCACAGATAATCACAGTACCTATGCCAAGACCGCCGGGTATTCCACCCATCAATTTGTGCATCATCGAAAACAGATCATCCGTGATTCCGGATCGCTGCAATACCAACCCCATAAAAATAAACAACGGTAGCGACACCAGTAAGAAATTATCCATGATGCCGAAGGCAGAGTTCACCAGAAGATCAAGCCCTGCCGGGCCCCACATAAAGTAAGCCGATCCGACGCCTGATATAAGCAATGCCCATGCAAGCGGAGTCCCGATCAACATCAATATCAGCATTGAAGCGAACATGATGGCTGTAACAACTACCGGATCCAGGTCAGCCATGGTCATTTCTCGAACGACCGGCATCAAGTGAGGATGAGAGACCGAACAACAACATCATACTTTGAATAATCTCTGCCAATAATTGAAGTATGATTAAACCGACTGCAACCGGAATTACCGTTTTAAACGGATAAATGACCGGCTGCCACGTGCTCTTGGACGAATATTCCTGTGCTTGCCACGATTCGAGTGCAAATTCAACCGACAGTTTAAAAAACACAAGCATGCATCCTAAAGTCAGAGCCTGTGTTAACACATCTATAAGCCCACGCATTCGATCACTGAACTGACCATAGAGGACTTCGCTTTTCACATGGCCTTGAAGGCGCATGGTGTAAGCTCCCGCCAGAATACAATAGGACCCGTACAGCATGGTGCTGCTCTCATGTGCCCATTCAGTTGGAGAGCCGAAGATATAGCGGGCGACAATTTCGAACAATAATACAGCAACCATGATCAATACCATTCCGCAAATAAGTTGCCCGAGCCACTCGGACAACTTATTCTGCACAGCCAGGTATTTGTCTAGCATTACTCCAAACGACCTTTCGATGTCGCGTTTGATCTTAAAATCTCCACAGCTTTGGCAGCACTTTCCGAACGGGCAGCTTCCTTGTCCCAGACTCCCTGGGCCGCTTTTACAAGTCGCTTTGAATCTTCATCTGATAGGGTGGTAAGGTTGAATTTGTCAATGTGCTGTTTATTTCCTTTCTCGTACCAATCGCTAATATCTTGTGCCATTTGCTCCATCGCCCGGGTTAATAGCGCTTTATTTTCTGACGAGAGAGAGTCCCATTTTTTTTGATTGGCTAAATAGTCTTCTGTCCATCCCGGGTTTTGCAGATTCAATACAGTATAGTGAGTTCCGACTTCTATGAGTTTTAACGACACATAATCCAGAGCGCCACCGTATATCACGCCGTCAATAACGCCGGTAGACATAGCAACATACAGCTCTTGACTCGGTAAATTGACAGTAGGGATATCGAAAGATTTCAGCACTTCCGCGACTTGTGGTGTAGCGCGGACTTTAAGTGCTTTTAAGTCATCCAAAGCCGATACCGGGTTTTTAGTTAATAGATCATAATCGCTGCCCCAACCCGTTGTTATATACTGTACGCCTCGCTCGCTGTATTCACGACGCGCTATGTCAGCCAGGCCTTGATTTTGAAAAAGATCTTTCGCTTCCTCGATACTGGTCCAGGCACCCGGCATCCCGGTGCGCAGTGCAGCCGTTTCGGTTTTTCCCGCCCAATAGACCGGAACACCGTGAACAATATCAATCGTACCTTTTGAAACTGCATCATAAAGTTGATCTGTTTCTATTAACTCACCGCCTCGAAATACCTGTAATCGTAAACTCCCGTTGCTTTCCTGTTTCACAAAACTCATTAACTTTTTGGTGATGTGATCGAGTTCGGTTCCGTAGTACGTGGCCATGCGCAGTGTTGTTTTCTGCTCACTCCAAACCGTAAAGCTAAGTGTTGATAATACCAGTAGAGTACCGATTATCATTACCCTGTTGAAGTTTCCTTTATGCGATTTCATCGTCTTCTCCTCATTTGTCGACCTGATGGTCCGTGATGTAAAAAAAGCTGTCTCTGCGGCATAGCAACGCCTACCCTAAAACAAGTACCTTACTTTGCCCGGTTTTTTTTTAATCCGAATGCCAGAACCAGCACTATAATTGCAAGGCTTGTGATAAAGCCGCCTATGGCGCTCGTCAGCACCCGGTGATAGTTTTCATTATCGAGCAGCATAGCCGCTATCGCCGGACCCAGCGCCAGCCCGGCGGCAATGGTGAAATTCGCCAAAACCACCACCCGTCCGGCACCGTCCAATTCGGCGCAAAAGCCTAAATAATAAGTCACTGCAAAGATCAGGGAAAAATTAAAGATCGCGGCCGATAAAAAATAAACCAGGGCCGACACTTCCCCCAGTAACAGCGCGGTACCGACGATCATGGCAACGATTCCGAATGCCAAGGGGAGGATCCGGCCGAGTCTGAGGCCGAGATAAAACGCCAGTACCCCCGCGGTAATCGCCACCAGCATGCTGAGCCCCAGGCCGACACCGATCTGTTCAATAGGGATGCCGGCGGCTACTCCGATTCGATCCAGATAGGCCCAGATGGCATTGTTGGCGACGTAAAAGAGCAGCAACGACATCAGCGTGAGGATCACCACCGGATTAATTAGGGAGCCTGCATCGGCGTTTTCCGTACCCGTCTTTTGCGTCCGGGCAGGGAACCACTTGAGAATAAGAGTAACGCTGACGGCCAGCACGGCAAGAAACACAAAAGCCCCGCCCATGCCGTAGTGGCCGAGAAGCGGCGGCAGCGCAAAAAAACCGATGGCGGCAAAGCTGTATTGAGCGACCAATAACAAGGCGAATACGCGGTCCGGATCCCGGGTGGCGGCGATCGGCGAGGCCATCATGCCGACCGCAAATCCCGCCCCGGCGCCATTGATAAACCGTACGGCGGCAAAGAGCGTGGGATTTTTCAGGTAGATGCAAAGCATTTCAAGCAGCACGACAACGGCAAGGCCAACAAAAATTCCCTTGCGCAGATTGATCCGAATCACCAGTGGCGTGGCGATCAACGCGCCTGCCATCATGCCGAACATCTGCGCCGAGGCAATCAAACCGGCTTCGGATTCGGAAAAGCCAAGACTGTCCACAAATCCACCGACCAGCACCGGCATGATTAACAGAAACGCGTAACCCACCGTAATCCCCCACACCAGGGCAAAGGTGGTTTTCGGGCTATCGATAGCAATGTGTTCGGTGGTTTGGTTCATAGAGTGTTCCAGCTGTCAACCGTTTGTTATCGGACCACGCGCAGCCGATTTAAACTGCTTGCGCGTTGAGTTTTTCTTCACTGACACCATTATGGTCGCGAAGGTGTAGAAAATAGGCCAAAGCGGGTAATAGGGTCAATGCACCGACCATATTCCACAGGAACATAAAGGTGAGCAGAATACCCATATCGGCCTGGAATTTGATCGGCGAAAAAATCCAGGTCGCCACCCCGACCGCCAACGTGATACCGGTGAAAGATACGGCTTTTCCCGTGGTTATCAGGGTTTCCCGATACGCCTGATGCAAGGGGTGGCCCAACTGCAGAAAGGACATTAAACGGCTGTAGATATAGATGCCATAGTCAACCCCAATACCAACCCCCAAGGCTATGACCGGCAAGGTCGCCACTTTCACTCCGATGCCGAGTACGGTCATCAGGGCCTGCGCGAGTATCGAGGTTAAAGCGAGCGGCAACAGAATACACAGCACCGCCCGCCAGGAACGGAACATCACCAATACCATGACCGCCACTACGCCGTAGACATAGGCGAGGATTTCATATTGCGCCCGGCCGATCACTTCGTTGGTGGCGGCCTCATTGGCGGCATTGCCCTGGCCAAGCACGAATCGGATATCGGCATCGTCATTTTCGCCGGCAAATTGCCGGACGACAGAGGTCACTCGCTGCAATGTTTCCTGCTTGTGATCGGCCAGCTCCAGATCAATGCTCCGGTAGGTGCAGGTATCCGGATCGAACGGTTGGGTATTAAACCCCACCCCTTCCATGGCCCGAATGCGGATGCGGTCATCGCGCGGTATCGAATACAACCGCAGATTGCCCTCATTGCCCATATAGCGGCTGGATTTGGCGTAGCTCGCCGAGGAGTTCACCGCCTGCACGCCCTCGGTATTCTCCAATTGCCATCCCAGCCGATCCATTAAATCGATAGACTTATAATCGTGACAGTGACCGGCCTCGACCACAAAAAACGCCGACATCAGATCGGTGCTGGTACTGAAGTGGCCGGTAATAAAATTATTATCGATATTGTAGCGCGAATCCGCTCTGAGCTCAGGTGCCCCTTTATCCAGATCACCGATCTTCAGATCCAGCCCCACGACAAAACCAGCGGCCGCCATCAATAGCGCAGCCCCGATAGCAATCCCGGCCAAGGGAGGGTGTGCGAATCCGCCGATCCACTCCCACAGCGGATGTTTTGAATCTTGCTTGGACTGTACATGGTCCACGCATCCACGGCTCACGCCCACATATGACATCAGCACCGGAAGCAGCACCAGGTTGGTCAGTATCACTAAGCCAACCCCGATACTGGCCACCATTGCCAGATCCTTGATGCCGCCGATATCGATTACAAACAGCATCGCAAAACCGATGCCGTCGGACAGCAGCGCCAACAGGCCCGGCCGGTAGAGATAGTGGAAGGTGATTTTTGCCGCCTCGAAACGGTCATATCCCTTGGCCGTCTCGTGCGCAATCGAGTTGATCATCTGGACCCCATGGCTGACCGCAATGGCAAACACCAGAAACGGCACCAGCACGGAAAATACGCCCAGATCAAAGCCCAACAGATTCAAGACGCCCAGTTGCCAGATTACTGCAACCACCGAGCAGATTAACGGTACAGCGGTTGCACGCCAGCAACGCGAATAGTGGTAGAGCAATAGCGAGGTGATGACAAAGGCTACGGCGAAGAAGATGGCAATCTGGCCGAACCCATCGACCAGATCGGCGAGTTTTTTCACGTCTCCGATCACGTGAATCGAGATATCCTCGTCTTGGTATTTTTGTCGAATCCGTTCGATCGCATCGGACAGCGTATTGTAATCGGTCGCTACGCCGGTGGCGGCATTTTTGGGCAGAACGAGAAAGTCAATCATCGACGCCTTGAAATCGTGCGAGACATAGGTGCCCACAATACCGGCCCGCAAGACATTGGTACGGATAATGTCCATCGCCTCGGGCGTATCGGCAAATTGATCATTGCGGATCACCGGGCCAGAATCGAAGCCGGCGGGCGTGATCGCAAACCACAGCATGCCCGGCGACCACAGGGAATTAAGGCTGCCGGTATCAACCCCGTCGAGCAGGGACAGCTCATCGCTGATTTTTTGCAATTGCTGTAAATGCGCGTAGTCGAAGACCGTGCCGTTTTTGCGGGCCACCGCTACCCGGATATAGCTGCTGGCGCCCTCGGCGGAACCGCCTAACAGATCCCGCGCGTTCACCACGAACTCGTGGCTGGCCGGAATCAGGCGTTCCAGCCGGGTATCGGGCTTGATAAACAGGGCTCTATAGCCCAAAAGTAGGGTTAACAGAACACTGAAGACCACAATCAGTGCGCGACTGTTGAATAAGCCGTTTTCAAGGGCTGAGTATTCGGGTTTTTCCATCTTTATCGC
This sequence comes from Granulosicoccaceae bacterium, assembly GCA_965222695.1. GTDB lineage: Bacteria > Pseudomonadota > Gammaproteobacteria > Granulosicoccales > Granulosicoccaceae > UBA7957. Next base: position 1,760,867 of record OZ244967.1, read on the forward strand.
CTGTGGTAAACGCTGCGTGATATTTGATTATTCGATCCTGCAATACCGGCTTGCAATACCGGTAATGCCGTATTGCCGATGCCGGTAAATCATTCGGGAAGTTTAAAGGTGTGATACCCGCCAAAACCCACCATCAGCAACTCGTTTTCGGATAACGGCAAGACATTGGACAAAGGCAGGCCGCTGTCAGTCTGAAACTTGTTAACCGCCTGTAACAATTGATCCAGTGACAAGACAATGCCGTCGGCACCGACAATCACGGCGGAACCGTCTTCCATCCAGGCCGCCGCCGCCAGCCCCGCCTCAGTGTCCGTGTCCAGTTGATCCCAGCTCTCGCCACCGTCGCGGCTGGTCCAGAGCATGCCGCCCACACCCACCAGCACGAGTTCTATCTCGCCTTGCCCGTTCTCACGAGCCGCAATACCGTGAAACGATCCGTCATGATCGGTTTGCACGGCGTCGAAGGTCTCACCGCCGTCGTCGGAACGAAATATCAGGCCCATCTCTGAAGTGATAAAGAGGTGATTCTTCACCGCGGCGATGGCTATAAGATGCCATTCATCCAGATTATCGATATGCGCCTGCCAGGGTTGCCAGCTCGAACCGCCGTCCTGGGTGCGAAGAATTTTATTAAATACCCCCACGGCCAGCCCGTTTTCGGCATCGCTGAAATGGATATCCAACAGCGGTCCTTTAATTTCCGCGTCGATGCCTTCGTAGATCAGTGCCCAGTTCTCGCCGGCATCGGTGGTTTTGACAATGACTTCATCCTCGCCGACCGCGAATCCGGTCTTGTCATCGATAAAATGCACGGCATTGAGTTGCATGCGGGTGGGTACGGTCGCTTGCGTCCAACTCTGGCCCCCGTCGTCCGAATACAGAATATGCCCCCGCTCACCCACACTCACCAAACGCCCGCCGGCCCAATCTATATCCAGCGTGAGCGAATAGCGGACCGAATCAAGCCTGATCGCCTCCAGAAACACCGGGTCTTTATAGTCCGCCACTAAGTGACTGGGCGCCACGCAGAGCAGTAATACCAGCAGGCTCTTTAGGTTCCTTACTACTGCCCTGAATTCATCTTGCGCAATCATAGAATTACCGCCCGGTGTTTTAGTTAAGAGATGCCACGCATGCGCCCCGCTATACCACAGGGCGCATGCAGACGCACGCACCACGTCCCTGTCTATTTACCTCGTCTTCGAACTGCCGCGGGTGTAAAAAACGATGCTTTCGGCGGTTTGGCATCAAGGATATGCGCCGCTTTTTGCCCCTGCACCCCAAACACAGAGTAATAGGCGCCCACTTTCAGATCCCAGTGAGCATAAAATCCGTATGATGTCACCGGCACTTCCGGCGCCGTCACGGGAAATTGGATGCCGATCCGCCACAGATTGCCGTTACCATCATATTTATCGGTCGCCAGGGCGGTCCAGGTGTCTTCATCGATATAAAACACCCGCTTGGCATACACATGGCGGGCATCGGGGCGCACCGTGGCCTCCACCACCCAGACCCGGTGCAACTCCCAGCGGATTAAATCGGCATTGATTGTTTTCTTGGTATAGACCTCTTCATAGGGCAGATCGTGCCGGTTCAAACGGTTATTGTTATACGGCACGTACATTTCTTTTTTGCCGATTAAGTTCCACTCATAGCGCTCCGGTGAACCGGAAAAAAGATCGTAGTCATCGATCACGTTAATCGGCCGGTCGGGCGTATCGAAGGCCAGATTCGGAGCGCGGCGGACACGGCGCTCGCCGGGGTCATAGGTCCAGGCCTTTCGCGGGAATTTCTCCGCATTGATATTTTCCAGCGCTAAAATGCCGGACCCAGTATCGCGTGACGGCGTCAGACCGGTGGAGTTGTATTTAAAGATCACGCCAGCCTCGACGTCCTTTTCCGGTGCTTCCGGATCATAATAGGTATGGTGAACCTGGTTGGAAAACGTCCACAGCAGATCCTTGCCGTCATTGTAAATCACATTTTCTACCGCCTGGGCCGTATCACGCATGGTCCCTAAAAAACGCGTATTGTGATTCCAAATCACTTCATTGCCGTTTTTCGGGATCGGAAAGGGAATGGCCGCCCACACGTTCTTAACCCCGTTCCCCCCCTCGCGTAACTCCGCCTGGGTGGCATATTGCTTGATATTGTCATACACAAACTGCGGCCAGGCGGCGGATCGGCGGCTGGGATAGATATGCATCTTAAAGGCATCGGGGTATTGGGTAATTAAGGCCACTTGCCCCTCACTGAGCTTGTCCTTATGCTCGTTGACGTTGGTGGCATCGATGGTAAAGAGTATTTTGTCGTCGGCATAAAAATCCGGCCGGCTCTGGCCCCGCTGCCAGCCACTCGGCACAGCATCGGGGCCTAGCCCGCCCGTCCATTCGGGAATCGTACCGTCGGCATTTCCCGCCCGTTCAGCGCCGACCGGTGTTAATTCCGGACCGCCTAATTTCGCTGCTTCGTCAGCGGTGATGGCGGCCATGGCTGAGCTGGCGCTCAGCGTTAAGGCCACAGCAGCCGCTATACCTGAGAGTTGATGTCGCATCGCTATTATCCTCGTGTTCCGCTAAGCGCTAGAATTTGTAATTAAAATTAAAGACCAGTAAATCCCCGTCCTCGTAATCGGACTTTTCCTGCTCGGTAAAGGAATACGACAAGCCGGTTTCCATATCGTTGCCGATGCTCGCCGACAGGGTGACCGCGCCCAAAAGCCGGTCTTCAGCGAAATTGCCCCAGAAATGAGAATTACCGCTGATATCCTTTTGCAGAAAGATATCCAGCGTCAGGTGATTGCCATTACCCACCGCGTTATTCCAGGTCCCGGCCCACTCCACAGCAATGCCATAGGCCGTGCTGTCCGCGGTTTGCGTCGAGGCCACACCCGGCGCATCGCGCGTAATCGATGAATTGGGCGCCAGGTTATCCGTATCGCCATCGATATAATCGACACCGATCTGTGCCAAAGCAACCTGGTTGTCTATACCCAGTATCGTGGGTCCGCCCAGCCAGATTCCGTGCGACGAGAGGTGCCAGCTATCGTGTTTTTCCTCGCCCTGTCCTTTTTCGTCGGTGACCCCGAGCAAGGTGAATAAGGGGCGGTCCGGCCGGTAGGCCAATTCGGAATTGAATGACCAGTCGCCCAGCGTGGTGGCCACACTCAGCGCATACATATCCAGATCCTCGGGCCAATACTGGCTCGCTTCGAACAGGGAACTGCCGTCCGCTTCGTTAAAGACAACAAACGGGAAGGTTTCGTGATAGCGGCTGTAGTAGGCACCGATCTCGGTGTCTCCGCCGACAAAGGCCCGGTAGGCCAGGCCGAACTGGCCGCTTTCGCTGGGTTCTATATCCTTATCCCGGGGAGGAATACCGACGCCGAATAATTCCGGCGTAGACTCCACATCCTCCGTGCCGCCTCTAAAGAAAGCGTCGGAACCGAAAAAGGTACCCGTGGGCGGGAACTCGGTGCGCCGCCAGTTGAAATGGACGTAGGCCTCCAGCGAGGCGCTGTCGCCGATGCCGAGTTGACCGTAGAGACTCTCGACGCCGACATAGGCATCTTTCAACTCCGACCCCGGGGTGGTCAGCTTGTTGATATTCAGCGGAACCTGCTGCGCGCCGCCATCGAAGAAAAACAAGCCTTCGCCCCAGTTAATGACCTGCTTCCCCAGACGCAACTCCAGCGGATTCTCCCCCACATCAAACGTCCCGTAGACATAGGCATCGGAAACGTTGATCGCACTGCCGGCATAGTCCTCCGCAGCATCGGTCCAATCCGCCTTCTCGCCGGTCAGCCGATCGGCGGCATCGCCGTTCATGATCTCATTATCGTATTGATAGGACACCGACGCCGAAAGGCCGTAGTTGCGGTAATCGATGCCGATTTCGCCCAACACACTGATTACATTGGAGACCAGATCCCCTTTATCCGGCACACGCGCTTCGGAGGCGTAATTAAGTCCGAGATTGGCAAAGCCCGGCACCAGATCGACGGGATCGGAATCTTCCGTGCGGAATGATGCGCCGTAACTGATCGTCGTGTCGATATTGCCGGATACTTCACTGTCGGCGCCGAAATCAAGCGGTGCCGCCACAACTGAGTGCGATACGGCAAGCTGTGATGCAAACAGCAATACTATTTCAATCCGCCGATTGTTAAAACATGGCAAAATGTTTTTAGGTTTCATATCTAAGCCTCTTTATTAGTTTCCATTGGCGTTCACCAGCAATTGTCTATTTTCAATCTTAGGGCGGTGACGCGGCCCCAAAAATGCGTCAAAACCGGATATTTTGTGATTTAAATCATCATGCTCAATCGAATAACAAACTCCGTTTAAGACCCTTAAGTATCAGTTTCCGTCCATGCGTGATAACCTTGTTCAGCAATTGCAGCTAATAATTCACGGTGCCCGAAAGCCTGTGCCGGAGATTTAAAGCCGAACTGTGTCAACGATCCATTGATAATTCGTCTGCAAGCTTCTGCGGCAAAAACACCGGTTTGGATATACGGAGAGTTACCTCGCAATACAACAGTTGTTGAGGCATTGTTACCTCTGGCATGACAACATATAACGCACCGGTTTATTTCAGGATCTTCTCGCCCGGGCTCTTCGGCTACTATCTGTCCACCTATTGTATTAGTCGCTTCTTCCTGTTCTTCCGCCGAGGCCTCACGGTATTTTTCTTCAAAATCCTTGAGCACGCCATGTACAGCAGCAAACATTGCCTGATTCTTAAAGGCAACCAGCGTCGAGCAGTTTCTTACTCGTTCATCATCCTCATACCAAATGGTTTCCCCTCCGCCGGACCATGGTAATGACATATAGGATCTGAAATGCCCGGGCACTGATACAGGGTAAGCTTCCGCGTATGGCCACATTTGCAATTCTCCATGCTCCAGAAAGTATTGTGGATGAGTACACATGCGAAGGAATGATTTTGTTGACGCAACCGATGTATTTGAGTCGGCAAGATAGACCAGTTCCAATGTGTCAATTCCCGGCGTTTCCAGCGCGATTTCCGCAGCTATCAATCCGGCAGTCCACATCCAAGAAGTTGCCGGGCAAAGCAGCAAATTCGCATTGGCAAATTTGGATCCGTATTCCTTTTTTATTTTTTGCATCCAGTCTGTTTCGCCGGTTGTATCCAGATAGTTGCAATTTGCCGCCAGTGCCGCTTGTACAACCGGTTCTGCCATTTGCATAAAAGGACCCGCAACATTGTAAACCGCTTTTCTACCACTCAATAATCCGGTAAGCGACTCCACATCGTGGTTCACCGCTTGGCATTCATAGGTGTGATTAGCCAATTCAGGCACTTTGGACATCTGCTCTTCCAGTCGCTGTTGATTTCTTCCGGCCGCGATAAACGGAATTCCGGCTTCCGCCAGTTTCCAGGCAACGAGCTTTCCTGTGTATCCACTCGCTCCATAAATAACAACTTCAGGTGTAGACATAATTCTTCTCTCGACTGTTAAAGTGTGTTGAGTTGTAACTTAATACTTAGTGTTTTCAAATATCCGGTTTTGTGCGCTCATTCGTTGGAAATCCTCAATACAAAATCGTTCTTGAGGTTTTTCAGATGCGGTCTTTGGAATTTCTTCCATCACATGTAAATAACCGGGAACGAAATTCGCTTCCAACCGTGTCCGGCAGAATTGAAAAATATCTGATGGATCAAGTGTTTTTGATTGAACCGGAACAATAGCGGCGACTATATCCTTTTCGCCTGGTGCGCCCGACTCTGCCTCCACGCCATAGACAAATACGTCATCTATGTCTTGATGCTCAGCCAGAACTTTCTCGATATATCCAGGGTTGACAAAATCTCCATTGTGCCGGATCCCTCCCCCTTTACGATAATCGTAATGAAACCATCCCTCTTGATCTGTATGTACAATATCACCGGTTCGCATCCAACCACCGGCCATTTTTTTCCGGCTAGCTTGCGGGTTCTTGTAATATTCCACTACCGGGCAGCTTCCATCAGCGTTGCGAAAAACCAATTCTCCCTGCTGACCAGCGGCAACTTCCTTATCGTTTTCGTCGAAAACTTTCGCTATCATTGTCGCTGGCGCTTTGCCAATACTACCTACAGGCCCGGCACCCGGTGGATTCAGCGTTAATCCGCCTTCAGCCGTACCGTAAAACTCATAGATATCAAGGTCAAACCGGGCGGCGAAAGCTTCCCAGATTGCCAGTGGCATGCCAGCGCTCAGCACATAACGGACCGGATTAATTTTATCGTCGTTTTTCTCCGGCTCGCTATATATGGCTGTAGTCATGCCTCCCAGCAGGTTAAATGTCGTACAATTGTATTTTCGGATGATTTCCCAAAGACGGGATTTAGTGAATTTACGGCTGATAACCGCACGTAACCCCATATACAGCGCATTTGCCAGGGTGAGTAGTTGCGCATTCGCATGTGTAAGGGAAAGCCCGGTATAAGGCCGGTCACCTTCTTTTAAGCCGATAACCGAACCCAATTGGCTTATGGAACCAAACCGTATATATGGGGACGCTATTGCTTTGGGATCACCGGTTGTACCCGATGTGTAAAGCATTTGCATGGTTGCATTCGGATCGGTGACAACCGTAACAATCGTTGGAATTTCGGAGTCCAGGCGGTTTGATAATGAATCTACGATTAGATTGTCACTCTGAATACAAAGCGTTTCATTCGCCTCCTCCCCTGTATAGAGTATCCAATTGAAATTTTCCAAATTGGCCACTATATCGGAAAAGTTTTTGAGCGCGTATGAACCTATGATCCCTCCCCTGCACTCTGCATACTCCAACATGTACTTCAGTTTTTCTCCCTTGGTCCTTGGGTCTATAGGTACGAAAATGGTCCCGATAATTGATGAAGCAATCATTGCCTCTACAAATTCCGGCTCATTGAGCATAACAAGCGCAAAAGCATCTCCTTTTTTTAACCCCGTTTGAAGGAGTGCGTTTGCTATTCTTTGTCCGTTATCCCATAGTTGTTGGTAAGTGCGGACTTCATCCTGTAGCTCTCCGTTTTTTCCTATGCTGACAAATGTCAGCACATCAAAGTCGGGCATTTTCTCAGCCCGGTTTGCTATTAAGTCAGCCAGAATAAGTTCATCACGCGCCAATGTCTTCTTCCTCCAAAGCAGAGCGAATTTTGAATAACTTCTTCAACAAGATGCTAACAATGGTGACAGTGACATGAACCACCCGGCTGGGTGGAATTACTGGGTGACACCCACACTCATTCATCTAACGGGCAATAAAGATACGGCCTTTGATCAACCGCAGGTATATGCAGACGACCGAACTCGACATTGGAATGGGTCCGTGAATACTCTTCTACTTATGCTGACAAGAATCCGTGCTCACTGGCTCTATCCGGAACGGCGCCACACTAATTCCACCCTGACGGGTGGTTCCCCGAAATACTAAAGCCGCTAGGCTGCCAGCCAGTACCGATAAAAAATACAATTTACACGTTATCCTGACCCTGGTTTTTAAACAATTATTTCATTTAATCACAAAATCAACACTGCGCTAACGCCGCTGTATGACTGAGGAGATTGAGCAATATGACAGAATATATCGAACTTCCATTAGCCGGGTTAATGTCTCAACTTTCAGAAGAAGAGCAAGCAGTTCAGGATATGGTTCACCGCTTTGCCGCAGAAGTTCTACGCCCGAACAGTGAAGAGTTGGATCGCGTATCCCCGGAGGAATTGGTTGCAGCCGACTCAAAGCTATGGGATGTCCTGGGTCAGGCGAATGAACTCGGATTAAGTCTGATGTCTATGTTAGAGATGGATCCGTTGGAACGAGCGAGAATTTTTGCCATCGCTATTGAGGAGCTGTCTTGGGGCGATGCAGGTTTATGCGGCGCCATTTTGGTCAATTCCTTTCCGGTAATGTATTCCTTGCTGGCCGGCAATATGGAGATGGCCGAATACAGCGACGGGAAACTCGGTTGCTGGGCAATTACCGAACCCGACCATGGCAGTGATATGCTGGATTCCAGCGCCGCCTTGCAAAGCAGCGAAGGTAGCTATGGACGCCCGAACTGCGTGGCCCGCATTGAAGGCGATAAAATCATTATCAACGGACAAAAATCAGCTTGGGTATCAGGCGCAATGACAGCCCAGGTGTGCGCATTGTTCTGTCACGCCAATGTGGACGGCGAAACACGCCCCGGTATCGCGGCGATTGTTCCCCTTGATGCGCCTGGCGTCAGCAAAGGCAAGCCTTTGGATAAAATGGGTATCCGAGCGACTAATCAGGGTGAACTGTTCTTTGACAATGTGGAAGTACCTTTATCGCATCTTTTGGCAGGCCCGGATGATTATCAGGAACTTTCCTATAAAATGCTCACCGAGGCGAATCCGCATATTGCAACCATGTTTGTTGGTGTTGCCAGAGCGGCGTATGAGCATGCATTGCAATATGCGCATGAACGAAAGCAAGGCGGCGTCGCCATTATTCATCATCAGAATGTTCGGTATCGACTCTTTCATATGTTCAGAAAAGTTGAGATGGCTCGAGCATTGGTCCATCAGGTCATAGAGTTTAATGCCACAGCGCCACGCCCGGCTTTACACGCGTCAACGGCCGCTAAGATTACCGCCACGCAAACGGCTTTTGAGGTGGCCAACGACGCGTTGCAAATATTCGGCGGTAACGGTATGACCAAGGAATATCCAATGGAAAAACTGCTTCGCGATGCACGTTCAGGATTAATTGCTGACGGCTGTAACGAGGTGCTGGCATTAAAGGGAGGCAGCATGCTGGTCAACCCGGCGTTGCTATAGTTTTTACCAATACAAGCTAGACACTAGACACAATAAATACACTTAAGAGTTGTACGTAACACAAAACAGAGTAATGGCCTACGAGGCAACAATCCTATGAAACAAAATGCCATAATCGCCGGCATAGGCATGACGAAGTTCGGCAAGCACTTGGACAGAACACTAAAATCCCTGACCGGAGAAGCCATCAACTCAGCCCTGGCCGATGCCGGGATCACGGGTCTGGACTTACAAGCTGCATACATGGGTAATGCCGCTTCCGGTACAATAGTTGGCCAGGTTTGTATCCCGGGCCAGGTTGCGCTAAGAGAATTAGGCATTGGCCATATTCCTGTCATGAATATAGAAAACGCATGCGCATCAGCTTCTACCGCGTTCTATCAGGCATGTACAATGATTACCTCCGGTGCCTATGATGTTGTCCTTGCAAGCGGGGCGGAAAAACTGTATCACGAAGATAAGTTGAAAAGCTTTTCGGTATTTACCGGCGCCGTCGACGTTGAAAGCTACGATGATGTAGTCGTTTCCGTTTGTGAGCGCAGCAGGCAAGCCGGCGTTGAACCCGACGCTGAGGGCGCCGGTACCTCGCGTTCCGTGTTTATGGATATTTATGCCTCCATGGCTTTGGAACACATGCAGAGATACGGTACTACGCAGGCACAATTTGCCGCAGTATCTGCAAAAAATTCATTCCACGGCAGTTTAAATCCACGTGCCCAATTTCAGGATGAAGTGACTATTGAACAAGTGCTCGCCGCACGTGAAATAGCGTATCCGCTTACATTACCCATGTGTTCTCCGATTGGTGACGGTGCTGCAGCAGTAATATTAGTAAGCGAGAAAAAAGCGCGTGAAATGGGTTTGTATAAACCGGTGAAGGTTAGCTCTTCTGTATTGATGAGTGGGTGGGATTATTCACCGGAAGAAAGATCTGTTGTAGAGGTCGCTGCCGAGCAGCTTTATCAGGATGCCGGACTCGGACCTGGTGATATAGATTGCATAGAGTTGCACGACGCTTCCGCGCCATCCGAACTCATCTACTATGAAGGCCTGGGTCTCTGCGATAAGGGTGATGGTGGCAGACTTGCGGAAAGTGGAGAAACGCGTTTAGGCGGACGTATTCCGGTCAATACTTCGGGTGGATTGTTACGTAAAGGACATCCGATAGGCGCTACCGGGATAGCTCAGATAGTCGAACTTACAGATCAATTGCGGGGAAATGCGGATAAGCGCCAGGTTAATGGAGCACAAGTTGCGTTAGCTGAAAATGGCGGCGGATATATCGGTACGGATGCAGCAGCCATGGTTATGTCTATCCTTCAACGCTAATAGTCAGCATGGATTTACATGCGGTAAAAGATTAACCGGCGTCGCAACTTATCATTTTTTGTTCCCTGCCTCGAGAATGATATAATGCAAGCCGTAAAGTTATAGAGAGACTGAAAGATGAAAGTATTGGTGGCGGTAAAAAGAGTCCTGGACGCCAATGTCAAGGCCCGTGTCAAGGCCGATGAAAGCGGTGTTGAGCTCGCCAACGTTAAGATGGCAATGAATCCCTTCGATGAAATCGCAGTTGAAGAGGCGGTACGTCTTAAAGAGGCCGGCAGCGCCAGTGAAGTTGTGGTGATTTCCATGGGTACTGACAAATGCCAGGAAACGCTGCGAACTGCGCTGGCGATGGAGGCAGATCGTGGCATCCATATACACACAGACGATGAGCTGCAACCCCTGGCAGTGGCTAAATTGCTTAAATCCGTGGCCGATGAAGAAAAGCCGGATCTACTCATTCTGGGAAAACAGGCCATTGATGATGATGCCAATCAAACCGGGCAAATGACCGCCACTTTGCTTCACTGGCCACAAGCCACTTTCGCTTCCAAAGTCGATATGGGTGAAAATACTGTAAGCGTCACGCGCGAGGTCGATGGGGGATCGGAAACACTGGAACTCAACTTACCCGCTGTAATTACCACCGACCTCAGACTGAACGAACCTCGATATGCCAAGTTACCCAACATTATGAAGGCGAAAAAGAAGCCTCTGGAGATTAAAACTCCCGAGCAATTTGGTGTGGATATCACCCCGCGGTTGACGACGATTAAGGTTGAGGAACCTGAACTACGTAGCGCGGGAATCCGCGTGGCAGACGTCGATGAACTGTTGGATAAACTTAGAAACCAGGCAAAGGTGATAGCATGAGTACATTAGTTATCGCAGAACATGACAATCAATCGCTGAAAAACGCAACCCTTAACGCTATAACAGCTGCCGATCAACTGGGAGAAGTGAGCCTATTGGTTGCCGGCCATCATTGTGATTCAGTAGCCGAAAAGGCCGCAAAAATTGCAGGCGTGAGCACAGTGCTTTTAGCCGACGACGAACGTTATGCTCACCCTCTCGCGGAAGCCTTTGCTCCCTTAGTTACTGCTCAAGCCGAAGGAAAAACTCATGTGCTTGCCACAGCCACAACCTTCGGTAAAAATCTTATGCCTTGTGTAGCTGCCTTGCTAGACGCTGCGCAACTGTCCGATATTGTGGCGGTGGTCGATGCCGATACTTTTAGACGTCCGATCTATGCCGGAAACGCTATTGCAACCGTACGCTCGGATGATAAGGTCAAACCCATTACCGTAAGGGGCACGGCCTTTAATGAAGCAGCAACTCAAGGCGGCAATGCAGAGATAGCACGCGTGGAAGCGGTTGATTTTGAGCAAAAATCAAGATTTATCTGCCAGGAATTGACCACCTCCGCACGACCCGAGCTTACCAGTGCGAAAGTGGTTGTTTCAGGTGGCAGAGGAATGGGATCGAGCGATAACTTTCAATTGATCGAAACACTGGCGGACAAACTGGGCGGCGCGGTAGGTGCATCCCGGGCGGCAGTGGATGCGGGATTTGTACCGAATGATTACCAGGTCGGGCAAACCGGGAAAATTGTTGCTCCTGACTTGTATATAGCGGTGGGCATTTCAGGAGCGATACAACATTTGGCCGGCATGAAAGATTCAAAAGTGATTGTGGCGATTAACAAGGATGAGGAAGCACCGATTTTTCAAGTCGCCGATTACGGGCTGGTTGCTGATTTATTTGATGCGATTCCTGCAATGAATGAGGAATTGGATTGAGATAATAGCTTGCATTTATGCGCTGTATATCTTTCGCCTTAGACTGCTGTTCTTGACTCTCAATTCCTATCGCCGCTGAAGGTGTGATTGCTCGAACTGTGCGCGACACTGTGCCCTTTAAAATTGCGCGTATTGCCGATCTTAATGTTTTGCGCTCTAAAAATATATTTAATGTAGATAGAGCAATAGATAAATGTTCGAAATTTCATAGAAATTTAAGATCCTATTCTTGAATTAAAGGTTCCACAAAACTCAAGCCAAACTCGACTGGGCAGGGCCTGCCGGAAACGTCGGCGGCAGGGATAGCCGCCGTCGAGCCCACAGGGATGTGTTTACGGCGTTTTCCGGCAGGCCCTGCCCAGTCGGGTTTGGCACCTCTACAGTCTGCAAAACCCTATACCTACAACAAACACCAATCCATAAAAATAAAAATATCCTGCACCATATTTGCATTATTTAAATCCAAATCACAGCACCAATTTAGCACAGCACCAATTCCCCACCGCACCCAATTAGTGCTCACTCAATCCTACTTTCAAAATAATCCCATTATTTATCAATGAGATACCTCCTGGCACACCGGTTGCAACTGGCAAACCACAGTTCACGCAGATCAATCCAACGAGGCACTAAAATATGTCCCTTAAGCTAAAGAAATTTTCCATAACCACATTAGCGGTAGCCAGTCTTGCAGCATCACCGATCAGCTTTGCCGCTGATACGATTAAGGTCGGCGTCCTACATTCCCTGTCAGGTACAATGGCGATCAGCGAAACCACGCTCAAAGATACCGTGTTAATGATGGTCGAAGAACAAAATAAAAAAGGCGGGGTGATGGGCAAACAATTAGAAGCGGTGGTTGTAGACCCGGCCTCCGATTGGCCGTTGTTTGCCGAGAAGACCCGCGAATTGCTTGAAAAAGAAAAAGTCGATGTTATCTTCGGTTGCTGGACCTCAGTTTCGCGAAAATCCGTTTTACCGGTACTCGAAGAACTGAACGGTTTACTGTTTTATCCCGTGCAATACGAGGGAGAAGAATCCTCCAAAAACGTTTTCTACACCGGAGCAGCCCCCAATCAACAGGCAATCCCCGCAGTTGATTATCTGATGAACGAGATAGAAGTCGAGCGCTGGGTACTGGCGGGAACGGATTACGTTTATCCGCGCACCACCAATAAAATCCTTGAATCCTATTTAAAATCCAAGGGTGTCGCTGAAGACGATATTCTGATCAACTATACACCCTTCGGCCATTCCGACTGGCAAAGCATCGTCTCCGATATTAAAAAATTCGGCTCCGCCGGGAAAAAGACAGCCGTCGTATCAACCATCAACGGTGACGCCAATGTACCCTTCTACAAAGAACTCGGCAACCAGGGAATCTCATCCGAAGATATTCCGGTCGTTGCATTTTCGGTGGGTGAAGAAGAACTCTCCGGCATAGACACCAAACCGCTGGTCGGGCATCTTGCCGCCTGGAATTACTTTATGAGCGTCGATGGCGAGGAAAACAGCGCATTTATCGACTCCTGGCACGCCTTTATCGGCAGCGAAGAACGCGTCACCAATGATCCAATGGAAGCAACTCTTATCGGATTTAATATGTGGACTAAGGCGGTTGAGAAAGCCGGTACGACCGATGTCGATGCTGTGGTTGACGCCATGGTGGGTATAGAAGTGCCGAATTTAACCGGCGGCACGGCAAAAATGCTAAAAAACCATCATCTGACCAAACCGGTGCTTATCGGCGAAATTCAAGAAGACGGGCAATTTGAAGTCGTCTGGTCTACCGAAGCGGAAGTACCCGGCGACGCCTGGTCGGATTTTCTTGAAGGTTCGAAGGACATAGTTGCAGACTGGACCGATCCGCTAAGATGCGGTAACTACAACTCGGCAACCAAAACCTGTTCCGGACAAGTGTATTAATTCGATTCTTATTCTCTACATCCTGTGCACCCCTTCGCGGGTGCACCTTTTTACCACTAAATCCGATAGACAAATGCCTGCAGTTCACCAAAATACCGCTCAAGGAACTGAATACGTGCATAAAAAGCCGATTCGAATCAATCCTGCAAGCTATTGCGTCCGTGTATTGGTTTTTATCCTGCTGATTACAACCGTGTTTTCAAGTCACGCTCAATCCGATTCAGTACAGGAGAGTCCGTCCGATCATCCAAGTAACAATTTACTGTGGGCGGAGGCATTTAACTTACTCACCAGCAAGTCTTTTAAAGATAAAAAACAAGCCGTCACGCTGATTGCCGATATCGGGGGCGATTCAGCAGGCACTTATTTGCAGTCTCTCTTGTCGGCAAAACTTTATTACCGCAAGTTGGATAAAGTGATATTTATTGCCGAAAAATCCGGAAAAAAATTCCGGCTTACGGACCCACTAACCGGGGATGCGGCCGGAGAAGCGGACAGAAAGTCCGTTAAGAAAATTACCATCAACAACTCACTGCGCAGTTTATTACGTAAAAAAATCGCCGGGCTTTCCCTGGGTAGTGCCGATGCCTCAGTGCGCTATGCCGCCATCGAAGAAATGATGCGTGGTGACGCAAGCAAGCTGCGGGAAACGCTCGAACCCTATGCAGATACAGAAACGGACGCGCGTGTCAGCCAATTGATGGAGACTGCGATTGCCCTGTCCGATTTATACACAGATTCCCAACAAGCCAAACTTTCCGCCATCGCCATACTGTCGGGAAATCTGAATCAGGCGGTTAGAAACCGCCTGGTAAAAATCAGCCAATCCCGCGATGAAGACAAAAAAGTGATTGAAAAAGCCCGAGCCGCCCTTTCCGTCATAGATCAAAAAATAAAATACTACGGCATATTGGAAACGCTGTTTTTCGGTCTCAGCCTGGGTTCTGTACTGGTACTGGCCGCCATAGGACTTGCCATCACATTCGGTGTAATGGGCGTGATCAATATGGCGCATGGCGAATTAATTATGCTGGGCGCTTATACAACTTATCTGATTCAACAGATTTTGCCCGGGCATAATGAGTGGTCTATTTTGCTGGCGATTCCCGCGGCATTTTTAGTCTCGGCCAGCGCCGGTATACTGATCGAACGCTCGGTGATCCGCTTTTTGTACGGCAGACCTTTGGAAACATTGCTCGCAACCTTCGGGGTCAGCCTCATATTGCAACAACTGGTAAGAACGGTTATCTCGCCGCAAAATGTACCGGTTTCCAATCCATTGTGGATGTCGGGCTCATGGCAAATCAACAGCGTCCTATCCCTCACCTATAACCGCCTCTGTATCTTTATTTTTTGTTTGCTGGTTTTTGTGCTGCTTTATTTAATCCTTAAAAGGACTTCTCTTGGCCTGCAAGTCAGAGCGGTATCGCAAAATCGCAATATGGCCCGCGCAATGGGTGTCAATTCCGCAAGAATCGATGCGCTGACATTCGGACTGGGTTCCGGAATTGCGGGTATTGCCGGAGTCGCTTTGAGTCAGCTGACCAATGTGGGCCCGAATCTGGGGCAGGCTTATATTATCGATTCATTTATGGTTGTCGTTTTCGGCGGCGTCGGCAATTTGCTGGGCACACTTGTCGCCGGTTTATCCCTGGGAGTCGCCAATAAAATTATGGAACCTTGGGCGGGGGCTGTTTTGGCCAAAATACTGGTGCTTGTTTTTATTATTTTATTTATACAAAAGCGGCCCCGTGGCTTATTCCCCCAACAAGGCCGTGCAGCCGAAAGTTAAGGTTTTAAAATGTCCGTGATAAATGTATTAAAAAATGACCGCGGCGGCCGTATTTTTCTGGCCATTTTACTGCTGACGACCCTATGTGTTCCGCTATTTAATCTGCTTTTACCCGCAAGCAATCCCTTGCATGTCTCTACCTATACACTCACCTTGTTGGGTAAGTACCTGACTTATGCATTACTCGCCGTGTCGGTTGATCTTGTTTGGGGTTATTTGGGCATTCTCAGTCTGGGACACGGTGCATTCTTCGCACTGGGCGGTTATGTGATGGGTATGTATCTGATGCGGCAGATCGGTGAAAGAGGCGTTTACGGACACCCGAAATTGCCCGATTTTATGGTCTTCCTGAACTGGCAGGAATTGCCGTGGTTTTGGCATGGCTTTGATATGTTTTGGTTTACCCTGCTGATGGTTGTCGCAGTACCCGGGCTACTGGCCTTTTTATTCGGTTGGCTGGCTTTTCGTTCACGTGTCACCGGCGTGTATTTATCCATTATCACCCAGGCGCTGACCTATGCGTTGATGCTGGCATTTTTTAGAAATGAAATGGGTTTCGGCGGTAATAACGGATTGACGGATTTTAAGGATATACTCGGTTTCGATCTGCAATCCGATGCGACTCGGGTTGCTTTATTTATCGCATCTGCAATAGCTCTGGCTCTGGGCTATCTCGCCTGCCGGACGATTTTAAACTCACGTCTGGGCAGAGTTTCCGTCGCCATACGCGATGCGGAAGACCGTACCCGCTTTATCGGTTATAGAGTGGATCATGTCAAGCTCTGGATATTTACATTTTCCGCGGCACTGGCCGGTATTGCGGGTGCCTTATACGTACCGCAGGTCGGTATAATCAATCCCGGTGAGTTTTCCCCGTTAAATTCGATCGAGTTAGTTGTCTGGGTGGCCGTCGGCGGCCGTGCAACCTTGTACGGCGCGGTGCTGGGTGCGATGGCGGTAAATTACGGGAAAAGTTATTTTACCGCCGCCCTGCCGGATATGTGGCTGTTTGCCTTGGGTGCCCTTTTTATATTAGTCACGGTGTTGCTGCCGCGGGGTATTGTCGGCCTGGTGAGGGTCAGGGAGCGCACGCCATGAAGCGGCTTGAGCAGTTCCGCCATTCGATTAATCGCGAGGAGGTTTTTGAGTTTATTAAACCCAAAGTCACTTCGCGTGATCTTGATCTCAGCCACGGGACGATATTATATCTTGAAGATGTTTCAGTCAGTTTTGACGGATTCAAAGCCATTGACCGGCTCAATCTCTATCTGGACGCCGGTGAGCTGAGATGTATTATCGGACCCAATGGCGCGGGCAAAACCACCATGATGGATATTATTACAGGTAAGACCCGGCCGGACATGGGAACGGTTTATTTCGGCCAAAGAATAGATTTACTCAAACTGAGTGAGCCGGAAATTGCTCAGGTGGGCATAGGCCGGAAATTTCAAAAGCCGACGGTTTTTGAAAAACACAGTGTTTTCGAGAACCTGGAATTGGCCATGGATGGCGATAAGCGGGTATGGCCAACACTACTCGTTCAACTCAGCGACGAGGATCGCGCGCTTATCGATGAGGTACTGAATACCATCGGTTTGCTGGATAAAGCCAAACAAGCGGCCGGTTCTTTATCACACGGGCAAAAGCAGTGGCTCGAAATCGGTATGCTACTGATGCAAAACCCGCATTTATTATTGGTTGACGAGCCGGTCGCGGGAATGACCCATCAGGAAATGGATAGAACCGCGGAGTTGCTCACATCCCTGGCCGGCAAGCGGTCGGTGGTGGTTGTGGAGCATGATATGGATTTCGTACGCTCAATTGCCCGCAAGGTGACTGTCCTGCATCAAGGCAGCGTATTGGCTGAAGGCTCCATGGACGATGTGCAAAACGATCCCCGCGTAATCGAAGTCTATCTGGGGGAATAATCGTGTTAGAGGTTGAGAATCTTAATCAGTATTATGGTGAAAGCCACACGCTTTGGGATCTGAATCTGGCCGTTGAAACGGGACTTTGCACGGTGATTATGGGTCGTAACGGCGTCGGCAAGACCACCCTGCTGGAATGCATTATGGGATTATTACCGGTACGTTCGGGTAGAATTCGCTATCAGAATCACGATTTAATCCGCCAAAGTGCGGAAAAACGCGCGTTTAACGGCATTGGATTTGTGCCGCAGGGCAGACAAATATTCCCAACATTGTCTGTTCTGGAAAACTTAGAAGTCGGCCTGCCCGCACGCCGTGACAAAAAGCGCCGAATCCCCGCTTTTATTTATGAACTCTTCCCGGTACTGAAGGAAATGTTGAATCGCCGCGGCGGTGATTTATCCGGCGGACAGCAGCAACAACTGGCCATAGGGCGGGCTCTGGTGACGGATCCGGGCTTGTTGATATTGGATGAACCCACAGAGGGTATTCAACCCAACATTGTTCAGGAGATCGGCGATATTATCCGCAACTTGAACCGCGAAGCCGGCCTCACGGTATTACTCGTGGAACAAAAACTGCCATTCGCGCGCAAGGTCGGTGACCGATTTTGCATTCTCGACCGGGGCCGGGATGTGGCCGCCGGTGAGATGGATGCGCTCGATGAACAATTGATTCAACAATATCTCACGGTATAGAGGCAATGCGCGGCTTTTTACACACTATCCGGTTAATAATACAATGTTAGCAATTAAACAGCCGCAAGGATGGCAGGCCGGTTTGGAACTTGGATTTACGCGCCACCGTTCGCGTACGGTATTGAGCCGCAGGTGCCATAAAGGCCCTTTAACGGTTCAGCGGCCCTTTTATCCGGAGGGGGATGTCTGCCATCTCTATCTGTTACATCCACCCGGCGGCGTCGTGGGTGGTGATAAGCTGGAGATCAATGTGGCGCTTGATCAGGGTGCGTCAGCGCTTCTCACAACCCCCGGAGCAAGCAAGTTCTACCGCTCGAATGTCCGCTCAGCGGAACAAATACAGCGATTGAGTATTGCCGATAATGCATCTCTGGAATGGCTGCCGCAGGAGAATATAATCTTCAGGGGAGCTTGCGCCCAATTGCGGACTGAAATTCATTTAGCCGATAAAGCCAGTCTGATCGCCTGGGAAATTCAATGTCTGGGGCGCCCGGCGTGCAAGGAAATATTTGACCTGGGCACGGCTGAATTCAGTTTCAGTATTTTCCGCAACACTGTTCCTTTAATGCTGGATAGGCTTGCCGTGGAAAACCACGAAGATCTTGACAGCATCAGTCGATTGCGCGGCTTTCCAGTTATTGCAAGCCTGTACGCCACGGGAGTCGATACTGAATTACTGAATAGAATTCAACAGGATTTTTCAGATCCGCCTAGGGCAGTGGCCGGATTTACATTAGTGGATGATTTATTGATTTGCCGCCTGCTCGGCCACTCCAGCGAGCAAGCCAGGGAACTATTGATTCAAATATGGACTCTGATCCGGCCGCAATCATTGAGGCGAACGGCCTGCCCGCCCCGGATTTGGTCAACCTGAACAGACATAAGAGGATACTGACGTGGAGCTGACTCCCCGAGAAAAAGACAAACTACTCTTGTTTACCGCCGCGCTGGTGGCCGAAAGGCGCAGGGATCGCGGTGTGAAATTAAACTATCCGGAAGCCGTCGCTTTTATCAGTGCCGGAATACTAGAAGGTGCCAGAGATGGTAAAACCGTGGCGGAGCTCATGGAATTGGGCCGAACACTGTTGAGCGAGGAGGATGTGATGGACGGTGTTTCTTCCATGTTGGATGAAGTTCAGGTGGAAGCCACTTTCCCGGACGGCAGCAAACTTGTCACTGTGCATAATCCGATAATTTAGGAGGGCGAAATGATCCCGGGCGAAATAATTCCAGCGGACGGCCATATCGAAATCAATTCCGGCCGCAAAACTGTCAGAATCACTGTAGCCAACCTGGGTGATCGCCCTGTTCAGGTGGGTTCGCATTACCATTTTTACGAGACCAATAGCGCCTTGCAGTTTGACCGGGAGGTCAGCAAAGGTTTTCGTTTGGATATACCCGCGGGAACAGCGGTGCGCTTTGAACCGGGGCAAACACGCGCCGTGCAATTGGTGGAGTTGGCCGGCAATCGAACCGTATTCGGATTCAATGCTGCGGTGATGGGCCCCCTGAAGGAGTGACTATGACACACATTCAACGAAGCGCCTATGCGGAAATGTACGGTCCCACGGTGGGCGATAAAGTGCGGCTGGCGGATACAGAGCTTTTTATCGAGGTTGAAAAGGACTTTACTGTCTATGGCGACGAAGTGAAATTCGGCGGCGGAAAAGTCATACGCGACGGCATGGGTCAAAGCCAGCGATTAGCAGCAGAATCTGTCGACACGGTGATTACCAATGCCTTGGTCGTGGATTATTGGGGCGTGGTCAAAGCCGATATAGGCATCAAAAACGGCCGGATCGCGGGGATCGGCAAAGCCGGAAATCCGGATATTCAACCGGGCGTGAATATCGTAATCGGCCCGGGAACTGAGGCCATAGCGGGCGAAGGCCAGATTCTCACCGCGGGCGGCATAGATTCCCATATTCACTTTATTTGCCCCCAACAGGTGGAAGAAGCCCTGATGTCCGGCGTTACCACAATGCTGGGCGGCGGTACCGGACCGGCTACAGGCACTAATGCAACCACATGCACACCCGGCCCCTGGAACATTCACCGGATGCTGCAGGCCTCTGAAGGTTTACCGATGAATCTCGGTTACCTTGGAAAAGGTAATGCCAGTCTGCCCGGTGCGCTGGAAGAGCAATTGGCCGCAGGCGCGATCGGATTGAAATTGCATGAAGATTGGGGTACCACACCGGCGGCGATAGATAATTGCCTGAACGTTGCTGATAATGCAGATGTTCAAGTCGCCATTCATACCGATACCTTAAATGAGTCCGGATTTGTCGAGGACACACTTGCAGCCTTTAAGGGACGTACAATTCATACCTATCATACGGAAGGCGCCGGAGGCGGCCATGCACCGGATATTATAAAAGCCGCGGGCGAAGCCAATGTGCTGCCTTCTTCCACGAATCCGACGCGGCCCTATACGCAGAATACAGTCGACGAGCATTTGGATATGCTGATGGTCTGCCATCATCTCGACCCCAATATCGCCGAGGATGTGGCTTTTGCCGAATCCAGAATCCGCCGCGAAACCATCGCCGCGGAGGATATATTTCACGATCTCGGTGCGTTTTCCATGATCGCTTCGGACTCACAGGCTATGGGCAGGGTTGGCGAAGTGATCTGCCGCACCTGGCAAACGGCACACAAAATGAAAGTGCAGCGCGGGCATTTGCCGGCGGACGACGGCGTTTCGGTGGCGGATAACTTCCGGGCCCGGCGTTATATCGCCAAGTACACGATTAATCCGGCGCTGGCCCACGGTATATCGCATGAGGTCGGTTCGGTTGAGGTTGGTAAACTGGCCGATTTGGTGCTGTGGAAACCGGCCTTCTTCGGTGTAAAACCCAGCATTATCATTAAAGGCGGAATGATTGCCGCGGCGCCCATGGGAGATCCGAATGCCTCTATCCCGACTCCGCAACCGGTTCACTACCGGAATATGTTCGGCTCCCTGGGTAAGGCACGCTATGCGACATGCATGACATTTTTATCAAAAGCCGCCATTGAATCGGATATAGCCCGCCGGCTTGGGTTGCAGTCAATGATAGGCGAGGTAAAGGCTTGTCGCTCGGTTAAAAAGTCCGACATGATACTGAACGATTATCAACCGGAAATTGATGTCGACCCTCAAACCTATGAAGTACGGGCCGACGGTGAATTGCTGAGCTGCGAGCCCGCTTTGGAACTGCCTATGGCTCAACGATATTTTTTGTTTTAGTCATGCTTATCTTTACCGAAAAAACCGATCCTGGCGAGCAGGCCGACGCCAGCGTCGCCCTCCCCCTGGAGTTACGGATAAAATCCAGGATGCGAATCACACTGGATGACGGACGGGATGCAGGCATTGTCTTACCGCGCGGTGAATCTTTAAAGGACGGCGATCGTCTTATCAGTGAAAACGGGGAAATGCTGAGAATTTCGGCGGCGAAGGAGACCTTGTCCTGTGTTTATTGTGAGGATGCCTTGCTTTTTGCGCGAGCCTGTTACCATTTGGGCAACCGGCACGTGCCTCTGCAAATAACCTCAAATTGCCTGAGTTACCGGAACGACCATGTGTTGGACGATATGTTGCGCGGACTTGGCTTAGCCGTGACGTTGGAATCACGGCCGTTCGAACCGGAATCCGGCGCCTACGGCAGCACAGCTCATGCACATCATGCTCATGGACATCACGATCATGAGCATTAGCTGTATTTCAAGTGATTCATTCGATTCACTGCCCACGATCCGCTTACTGCAATTAGTCAGCCCTTCCCTTCCCACCGGCAGTTTTACCTACTCTCAAGGCATAGAATGGGCGGTGGAAGCCGGTTGGGTCAGTAATGCCCGACAGTTGAAAGCCTGGTTGCAAGAACAGATTAAAAATAATCTTGCCCGGCTTGATCTGCCGATATTATCGCGGCTGCTGACGGCTTGCCTGGAAAAGGACGGCGACAGCCTGGTCTACTGGACGAAGTTTTTGATTGCCTGCCGGGAAACCAGTGAATTGCGTCAGGAAGAATTGAATCGCGGCCGCGCCATGCTCGGTGTTATCAATTCACTCGGCCTGCTGGATGATGAACATTGGGCGAAAACGCTTTCTACCAGTCAGTTGTCGGGCTTTGCCTACGCCGCCAGCCGTTGGCATATTCCGAAATCTGCCTTGCTGCACGGCTACGCCTGGAGTTGGCTGGAAAATCTGACATTGGCCGGTGTAAAAATAATCCCACTGGGTCAGTCCGACGGACAAAAAATCCTCAGCGATTTGAGTCCGCAATTAAACCATGCCGTGCAGATCGCGGATAACCTGGCCGATGACGCAATCGGCGCCGGCAGCCCGGCACTGGCCATCGCCAGCAGCCGGCATCAATTTCAATACACACGTTTATTCAGATCCTGAATGCGGAGAAAAGAATATGAAACTCAATCCATTACGCGTCGGTGTCGGCGGGCCAGTAGGATCCGGTAAAACCGCGCTTCTCGACGCGCTTTGTAAAACTATGCGTGATCACTATCAATTAGCCGTGGTCACCAATGATATTTATACCCGGGAAGACGCTGAATTTTTAACCCGCAGTGAAGCACTGGAACCCGAGCGAATTGTCGGTGTGGAAACCGGAGGTTGCCCGCATACGGCGATTCGGGAAGATGCATCGATGAATCTGGCGGCAGTTGAAGATCTGCAAAATCAATTTCCCGATCTTGATGTGATCTTTATCGAAAGCGGCGGCGATAACCTTTCCGCCACCTTTAGTCCCGAACTGGCGGATCTCACCATTTACGTAATAGATGTCGCGGAAGGCGAGAAAATTCCACGCAAGGGCGGACCCGGCATCACACGTTCGGATTTATTGGTGATCAATAAGATCGATCTTGCGCCATATGTGGGCGCATCACTGGAAGTGATGGATTCCGATACCCGGCGCATGCGTCCTGAGAAACCCTATGTATTTACCAATTTGCGCAAACAGCAAGGATTAAGCGATATTGTCGGATTTATTGAACAGCAAGGCATGCTTGAAAAGTAAACGCAAATTAGTGGTTTAGAAATTGCGGGGATTCATCGATTTACCTCAACGTCGTTGATGCCGCTCCGTGCCTTGCTCTATGGCCTGGGTCATGCACCAGTCAATCTCGGCGACTTGCAGCCCTTCATTCCATATCCAAAAATTGAACAATCGCTCGGATAAAAAGGCAAATACGCGTTTTTGGTAGGGATCATCGGGCAATTGAAGCGTATTCTCCAATTCAAACAAAAGCGGAAATAAAAATCGGCAATAATTATCGAATAGGTCCCAGGAGGTGACAAACAGGTTGTTCCAGTACGCTTTGTCGTGTTGAGTCAAGAATGTGTAAACCCGCCTGGCCAGCAAATGATCTTTTTTCGAGATCAGTGCAAGTAATTCAAAGATCGGCCAAGGGGGGTGCGCCTTGACGTATTGTCCGAGAAACCCCGATTCCGGCAAGGGATTGGATCGCGGTAATACAATATCCGATCGATCGAGTAAATCGGTTACTGCCTGTCCATAGAAGCTGCCCGCATCCCCTAACGCTGTGAACAGATCAGACTCCTGAATCCTGAAGCCGGATGCATAATTGCTCATCCCCTTTATGGAGTCCGGATGATAGGGTTTTTCCAGACAGTCGATAATTTTCTGCTGCAAAAACGGCGGCATTAAAAACCGCCGGTAATGACAAAATCCAACCACATCGCTGGGGCGATTCATCCAGATATAGTAAAAGGCTGTATTTTCGGACCAGGTGCGGTTTTTATCGGCGATATGATTATGTTTATTATCCCGCAAGGGAAAGAGATCATCGGGATTATCCCCGACCTGTATAGGCGTAAGCGAAGAGTTTTCCGGGAGAGAGAGCGCTTTGTGAGTGACGCAGTAAATATTTATCATAAGTTGAAACTATGGGTATTCTGGAATTAGCTAGCAGAAAAGACACCAATCGCGGCTAATCGGTCCGATACAGCGGCCATGATATTACTTGGGTGTAATATTTACCTCCGCTTAATAAAAGGTAGATTCTGTTTTGCTTTGAACACCGGAACCGGTTTTACGACATCGACACTCTGAGGGGAGGAGTGATGACCGCACGTCAAATGTTCATGATTGCACTGATAGCATTGCCGCTATCAATATTTATCATAGGCTCATTCTGGTCAACAATCTATTGGCTTTTCATATTGATCCTGCCCATTTTGGGCTTGGGCCTTGTCGATATGCTGCAAAGCAATCATTCCATTAAACGCTTGTATCCTGTCGTGGGGCGCTTTCGCTATATGTTCGAGTCTGTGCGCCCGGAAATACAACAGTATTTTGTCGAGTCGGATATCAGCGGCAGGCCCGCTCCGCGTGAATTCAGGTCCTTGATTTATCAGCGGGCAAAAAATGCCCGCGATACACGCCCCTTCGGTACGATCTTCGATGTCAATCGCTCAGGCTATGAATGGGTTAATCACTCATTGCAACCCAAAGATCCCGGTGATCATCATCCGCGAATCAGTTTCGGGGATCTTCAATGCACCAAACCCTATTCTGCTTCCCCGCTCAATATTTCGGCAATGAGTTACGGTTCGCTCAGTAAAAACGCCATACTGGCCTTGAACAAAGGTGCGAAACTCGGTGAATTTGCGCATAACACCGGCGAAGGAGGTCTCAGTCCCTACCATCTTGAATATGGTGGTGATATCGTCTGGCAGATCGGGACGGGTTATTTTGGCTGCCGGAACGAGAGCGGCGGATTTGATGCCGGCTTATTCCGGGAAAAGGCCCGCCTCGACGCGGTCAAAATGATTGAGATCAAACTCTCGCAGGGAGCGAAACCGGGGCATGGAGGTATACTTCCCGCCGCCAAAGTCACTGAGGAGATTGCCGGAATTCGTCACGTACCGGTCGGCAAAGATGTAATCTCGCCACCCGCACACAGTGCATTTTCCACACCTAAGGAATTATTGAGTTTTATCTCTGATCTGCGCGAATTATCCGGCGGGAAGCCTGTCGGTTTCAAACTCTGCATTGGCCGCAAGGATGAGTTTCTGGCCATTTGTAAAGCCATGCTGGAAACCGGCAAGACGCCGGATTTTATAACGGTTGACGGTGGTGAAGGCGGAACCGGCGCCGCACCCACGGAAATGACAAATTCGGTAGGCACTCCCTTACGCGACGCGCTGATTTTCGTCAACAGCGCTTTGCTGGGAACCGGTCTGCGCGATCGGGTGCGTATCATCGCGTCGGGTAAGATGTTTTCCGCCTTCCATATTCTTAGAGCCATGGCTTTGGGAGCCGATACGGTGAATTCAGCCCGGGGCATGATGTTCGCGCTCGGCTGTATCCAGTCACGTAGTTGCAATACGGACCTGTGTCCTACCGGCATAGCGACTCAAAACCCTGCCCGGATAAAAGCATTAGTCGTCGATAACAAAGCCGAGCGGGTCGCTAATTTTCACAATGAGACGGTTAAAAATCTGGTCGAGTTGGTCGGTGCCGCGGGATTAGAAGGCCTCGAACAACTGGAGCCCAGGCATATCAACCGCCGGGTCGAGGGCACGGTTGTAAGAACCTACGCCCAACTCTATCCCGGAATTACCGCAGATTGCTTACTCCAGGATAAAACCGTACCGGAAGAGTGGCGTGAGGATTGGCAGGCAGCCACCGCGAATCAATGGGGAGGTCCGCCACCGGCGACTGCGCCGTAGGAGCTTGCCCCGCAAGCGATGCATTCGCGGTGTATCGCCCAACACCCTTAATCGCGAGGAGGCCTCGCTCCTGCGCATCGGCCTATTAACCGGGAATTTTATACAAATCACATAAACAAGGTGGGCAGCGCCCGTTTTAAGGTCGCAACGACTTTCGGCGCTTCAACATCCATCACATAATCCGGAATCCATTTATTGTCTTTTTGCCCCATTTGCCGTTTGACGAATTCGCCGAACAGGCGGCGCATACTAAAGCTCGGGCCCTCATCCCTGGAGAAACTGCAGTTCGCATATTCGTTGGCACGTTCATTCATTCGTTCGATAAACGCTGTTTTATAATCGCCTTCTCCGGATACATCCCGTCGATTATCATCCATCATACCCGCGAGGTTAAGCGCAAAGGCGGTAATGAATTCAGCACGCTGATCCTGTTCGAATTTTTCGTATACAAGCCTGTCGACTATGGCCACCATAAAAAACATGACTTCAGTAATCACATCCAACCGTTGCGATTGCGATTGTGTTTCAAAACCTTCGTTTTCAAGATTCAGTACAAGCTCACTGGCGATTTTCCAGCCAGTAAACGCCAGCGCACCGGCAATTTCTTCAGGGCTGCGGACTTTGCTTTTCTTATTCCACTTCGCTTTTACTCTCATTCAATTAAACCTGCAAAAATGTTGTCTGGTGGTCCGTCTGCCTTAAAACTCAGGATCAGAGGCCCTCGTCACCGTTCTCATTAGTATATTCAAATTGGCGGGCTACAGACCAAGTGAACAAGATGTTACATTCAAATAGTATTATCTGCATGTTGAGTCTATGAATATTTCAGAGAAATCAGTTCCGGATCTATTGGATTCATTCTTATACGAAGCGGTCAATCACAATTGCGCCATCGCGGATGCCGCCGGCGCCAGAGAATTTACTTTGTGCGTCTATTTAATGAAGATGCGCGAGTACTATCGTTGGCAGCAGGCTATTCCTTTTGATTCAGTGCTGGACAATGAAGCACTGGGCCGGTGGATCCGCCGACAGGAGACGTTCTGGGAAACCCTGGAACATGGTGAACTCAGGCCAATTCCATTGGACGGCAAGCAATACAATGCCTTCGATACGGACATGATCAATCTTCATTTGGTGAAGAAAAATCTGGTGTACAGCGCAGGAATCGGGCAAAAGGGAAAAATGCATTTCCTCCTTGCGAAGTTAGACGAAATCACGCGCCGAAAGCGATTTCAGATTATGATTTGCGGAGAGGAATATGCGCGCGATCTGGTATCCCCGGTGGCTATGACACTGAATCAAACCGTATATTTACGCAAGGAAGCTTTGCAGCGCCTGCTGTGGGAAAAAATTCAGGAGCATTCCTGGCACGGCTCTAAAACCGCTTTTACCCGCAGCCTCACCGGTTGGGATTTCACGTCTTGCCCGACGGTTGCTTTACAGGAAGCCGCAGATTGTTTTCTGACGGTATTTATCGACCATGAAATCGGTGAAGTGATGGCCGGCCAACATCTCGGGGTGGACTGGGAAGAGATGATATCCTTGCACCTGGACACCAAGCTTGAACTGCAACTACGCGCCATGCGTGATTATTTAGCCGATCACCTATCCACGCTTCCGCAGTTATTGGCCGAAAAGGATTCGAGGAAAATCCATTTTTACTTTGCCATGTTAACACCCTTGAGAAAATCCATGTTCCCGAAACTTCTGTCGGCCTATGACCAATGGTGCCTTTCTCCAGAATCTGAGACCCTGGAACAGCTTGTACAGGATAAGGTTACGGCCTGGCTTGTTGCATGCGAAAGCCTGCTCGCCGCGCACAAATCCGACAAGACTGCGGATCGGCAACTTATCAATGGTATTGTGGAGTCTCAGCTTGAATCCATCAATCGATGCTAGCAGCCCATGAACCACACTGTTCGAATGTGGTCGGATGTTTAAACTCTCCGACCACAACCAAACCTGATTTCCAGTTTTTTATCGATGCGATCCTTTCTCTGCATGAGCCATTTCCAAAAGTTTCATGGCTTCCTTGTTGTATTCCTCTTTGTAGCCTTCGAGCTCGTGGCCGGATGAAGGCGTATAGTAGTCTTTGGGATCCAACCCGTTTTGGTTTTCATAGGCAATGAATTTTTTCTGCATTTCGATCAGTTTTTTAGCAATGGTCACTCTATCCGACATGCCCTGTATCTCCTGTAAAAATAAAAGAATCAGTATTACAACCTTGAGCGGCGGTCAATGCGCACTCAACGTGTATTGGATTATCAAAAATCAGTATCCGCCTTTTCGCCGACTCTCGGGCAATCCGCCGATGCGCCCGGCCTGCTTGCTGGGATCCCCGGGAAACAAGCTATAGAGATCCTTCGCGGAAATTTTTTCACCCCATCTGGCGCCCAGCGCTTTTACCATACTCCGGGTGTTGGGCTGGTTGCCTCCGTTGTTGATAAATTCTTCCCGCAAGTAGTTAATCACGTCCCAATGCTTATCGGACAATTCAATTTTTTCGTCAGCGGCAATGACCAGAGCGACTTCTTTATTCCAGTCTTCCAAAGACTCCAGGAAACCGCTAGGCGTTGTCGCAACGTCTTTTCCGTTTGCAGTAATGGTCATGGTGAATGATCTCCAATAAATTGCAAATTATTGTGGAATTGACCTTTTTCCCAGTAACCTAAAGATCAAATCAAAATCTGTAACATTATCTATTGCTTATCGGCAACCGGCTTTATGCCTTTGTGTGGCAGAAATATCCCGCAACCCATTTTACGGTTACGACCCATTCCGGCTTGCTGCAGTTTTATCGAATCTTTCATATCAAGATCCGCCAGCATTAAGCTGCGAACCATCACCGTACCATCCGGCGTATTAAAACTGTGTAGGCGTCCGCATAACAATTTTGGCGCAGCTATGTCTTTCTCGACCAACTCCTGGTACGCCGCATGTAAAAACAACTCTTCGTTTTGGTTTTCACCCAAGTCGAGATAGCGGGCAAAAATAACGGTCGATCTCACCAATGGCTTTACCCGAGAGGTGCCTATCTGAATTTCGCACCCTGACAAATTAAGCATTTTGCCGCAGAGTTTTTCCGCGTTACTCACCTTCGATTTCGGAACCCTGATGGTTAGACGCGTACGGCGTGACAAATGCAACAATTCCGCACCGGATTGTGGCCGCCGCCATCCGTTTCCCGATTCCGCCACATGGATGGTGTGCAAAGCCGAATCTTTCTCTTTCTCAAACCAGGGCAATAAGCGTTGGACCTCTGCGGCTAGAACCCACGCGTGGTCCACCGGAATGGTTTTACCCCTGAGCCTATAACTCATGTCGACAATCTGGTCCGGCGCCTGCCGGCTATCGAGTGTTCCATTTTCCTCCGACCAGTAAATACTCATACCGAGGTAAATGTTGATTCCAGATCGCTTTCCCAGTTGGACGGAGTGTCGGGATACGGCGGTTTGACATCGATCTCGAAAAAACGGGCCCCGTCTTTGGCTTTTTGGCGGATATTTTCCTTGAGTTGCGCGTAGCTGCTTATCTCAAACTCTTCGATAAGTACATCGCTAAGCCTTAACATGGCGGCCGGTTCCCCGTCTGTGGTTCCCACTGTTCAGTAATCCGGTCGAAAAAACGCGCACGATAAAGCAGTCGCTTCTTCCCGTGAACTCCGTCTTCGAAGGCCTTGCGTCCATGCAGACAATTATTGGAAATCACCCCCTCCCCGGCTTTGAGCTTATGGCGCCGGATAAAGCGCTCCTTTTGCAATAATTCGCCTATATAAGCCGCCGCTTTCCGGATGGTTTTATCAGTATTCCACTGAATGCTTCGATTGCGCGCGGTGTAACGCATTTGCAGACCGCCGCTTTTTTTGTCGATCCAGAATACCGGCCCGCTCTGTGCCGCGCGATAGTTGGTTTTATCGATCGTATTTTGCGGGATGGTTAAAGCATCCGGTCGAAAAAGTGCCTTGACCCACTGCGGATTTTTATCGCGCAACTGTAGATAAACCAGCTCATGATCGTATAACAGACTCTCACCGCCTACAGGCGCATTTCTGACGCAATAGAGCGCAAAGGCGCGAATACGATGCTTGCCTGTATTGTAGTATCCGTCGGTATGCCAGTTGAGACCTTTTTTACTGTAGGGAATGTAGTGCTGCCTTTCACCCCGTGGATCATATTGCAAGCGGGTTATCCCGTCTTTATAGGCACAGCGATTGCGATCCAGTCTATGAAGACCGAGCTGTCGACATAATTGCAATAAATCGGAAGCCATAAATATTTCCGGGTTATCCTTGACACGGAATAAGGCATAGCCTTGAGATGCAACAGAGCTTGAGATTTCAATATGCGCTGATTGACTCAGCCTCCGATCGTTTGCCAATTCCACAATTTTTGAACTGGAATATTGAGCGGCGATCGCAGCGAGTTTGCGCTCGCGCCACCGTTCGTATGCGTCTGAATCGAAATCACAAAACACACTCGCGTTTCCAGTGGATTGAAACGCGGAATCTTCAGGTTTTTTGTATGGTTTTAGTGCAGACTTCAACAGTGCTTACCCATAGCTGCGGATCTCGCTCATTTTATTACAAGAATGTCTGATTACGACTACCCAAAAGGAAGTGCGTCCATACCTCTCAAAGACAGACAGACTTTCTGTAGATACCTGATTCGGGCCTAAAAAAATCTTATATAGCAAGTTACAGATCGCTATATGACTGAATGTATTAATATTTTTTAATATACTAAATTAGAATCGTCAAGTTGAGGATATGTTGCTGATATTTACGGTTTTTTTTCGATACCCACTTTGAGATAAGCCGCATTTTTAAGGTTCTCCCTTCTGAGCAATGGAACAGACATGGCCAGCTCCCTAAACTTCAATTCATATCCGGCAGGCGGCACTCGCGATGTGGTCCTGTTGAGTTAAAGTTTGTCACGGGACAAATCGTCTCTAGCAACCATAAGCCTTACTATCAGGAGCGCGCACATGGCAAATAAGCACCATGAAACTCCAATGTTGGACGAGTTGGAAAATGGTCCTTGGCCCAGTTTTATTTCTGGATTTAAACGTCTTCGTGACGATCATTCGGAACAGAGAGTTCGCGATATGGCGAATTCACTCTTGGGTCAACTGGAGCATTCTTACGAAACGCGCAAAGGATACTGGAAAGGCGGAACCGTCAGTGTATTCGGTTACGGCAGCGGTATCATCCCCCGCTTCTCGGAAGTCGCCAAAGCTTTTCCGGAGTCAAAAGAATTTCACACTTTGCGGGTACAACCCCCCGCAGGCAATTATTATACAACCGATATGCTCAGACAACTGGCGGACAGTTGGGAAAAGCACGGTTCCGGGCTTGTAACTTTTCACGGTCAAACCGGCAATATTATGTTCATCGGCGCTACCACTGAGAAAACCCAGCACTTTTTCGATGAAATCAATGAATATGGCTGGGACCTCGGTGGTGCCGGACCCTGTGTAAGAACCGGCATGTCCTGCGTGGGCGCTGGCCGATGCGAACAGTCCAATGTCGATGAAATGCGGGTTCACCGGGCATTGCTGAACAATTTTACCGACGACGTCCACCGCCCCGCCCTGCCGTACAAGTTCAAATTCAAAGTCTCAGGCTGTCCCAATGACTGCATGAATTCCATCGAGCGTGCGGACTTTTCCGTCATCGGTACCTGGCGCGATGATATGAAGGTTGATCAGGAAGAATTCAAGGCGTATGTCGCAGAAAAAGGCCGTCAGCACACCATAGACAATATCATCAGCCGTTGCCCCACCCGGGCGCTTGCGCTGAACGATGATGACACGCTTGAAGTAAATAACAGAAACTGCGTGCGCTGCATGCATTGCCTCAATGTCGTGCCCAAGGCCCTTTCTCCTGGAGATGACAAGGGTGTCTCCATATTGATCGGAGGCAAAAGAACGCTCAAAATCGGTGATCTGATGGGTACGGTCATTGTGCCGTTCAAAAAGCTTGATACCGATGAAGACTACGAGAGCCTGGTGGAACTGGCAGAGGAAATCATTGATTTCTGGGCGGAGAACGGACTCGAACATGAACGCTGCGGCGAGATGATCGAACGTATCGGACTTGCAAATTTCCTTGAAGGCATAGGCGTGGATGTCGATCCGAATATGGTTAATGAGCCTCGTCAATCCTCTTATGTCAGAACCGATGAATGGGACGCTGCCGCAGAAGAGTGGTTTCAGCGACAGGCTGAACAGGCATCCTGACCGCAGAGTCGAATGTGTCCGGCGGTGCTCGCCGGTCCGATAGTAAAACAGTAACGTTGATTTAAGTCCTGAAAACAGGAGTGAAAAGATGGCAGAAGCAATGCGTCCACCGATAGAATCGGGTTGCCCGGACGGATTTCAATACATGCATCCGGTGATGCGCAAAAACTACGGCAATTGGAAGTACCATACCCATCCTCGCCCGGGAGTGCTGCTGCATGTAGCACACAGCGGTGATGAAATCTGGACGGTCCGTGCCGGTACCCAGCGTATTCTGGATGTATTTTCGCTTAGAAAACTGTGCGACATCGGGGATGAATTCGCGGACGGCCACGTCCGTTTCACCATTCGCAGCAATATTGAATATATGGTGAATCAGGAAGAAAAAGTACAACCGCTGATCGATGCGCTGGAAGGTGCCGGTTTTATCGTCGGCGGAACGGCTAACTCCGTTGCCATGATTTCTCACACACAGGGCTGGCTGCATTGCGATATTCCGGGTACCGATGCATCCGGTGTGGTTAAATCCATGATGGATGAGCTGGTAGAGGAGTTTAAAAACTGCAATATGCCTAACCGGGTGCATATTACAACCTCCTGCTGCCAGATCAACTGCGGCGGGCAAGGTGATATTGCCATCAATGTTCAGCACACCAAGCCCCCGAAGATTAATCACGACCTGGTGTCGAATGTGTGCGAACGACCGTCCGTGGTCGCCCGTTGCCCAGTCGCTGCGATAAGACCGGCCCTGGTGGACGGCAAACCGTCTCTGGAGGTTGATGAGAAGAAATGCATTTGCTGCGGAGCTTGCTATCCGCCCTGCCCGCCGATGCAGATCAACGATCCGGAACACAGCAAGCTGGCAATATGGGTCGGCGGCAACCACTCCAACGCGCGGGGAAAACCGACATTCCAAAAGCTGGTTGCCGCGGGTATTCCGAACAATCCGCCGCGCTGGCCGGAAGCAACGGCGATCGTTAAACGGATCCTGCAGGCCTATAAGGACGATGCGAAAGATTGGGAACGCATGAATGATTGGGTTGAGCGTATCGGTTGGCCGCGATTCTTTGAATTGACCGGGCTGCCTTTTACCAAGTACCACATAGACAACTGGCGTGGCGCCCGTCGCAGCCTGAATGCGTCCACCCACATTCGCTTTTAATGACACTGAGGATGAAATCGGATGAAATTCGGAATTCTGGTTAACGAAGGGCCCTATACCCACCAGGCTTCGGACAGCGCATATAAATTTACAAAAGCGGCTGTAGAAAGCGGACATGAG
The DNA here is from genome assembly GCA_965222695.1 of Granulosicoccaceae bacterium. Lineage (GTDB taxonomy): Bacteria > Pseudomonadota > Gammaproteobacteria > Granulosicoccales > Granulosicoccaceae > UBA7957. The sequence goes on from OZ244967.1 coordinate 1,794,360, forward strand.
ATATTCCGTGTCTTTTTCTACCACGATGGTGTGAATAACGGCACACGCTTCGCCGTTCCGCCCCAGGACGATAGAAATATCACCCAGCGCTGGACCGATCTGGCCACCGAGCACAATATCGATCTGGTCGTCTGTGTCGCTGCGGCTCAGCGGCGCGGTATGCTGGATGAAAATGAAGCTAAAAGGCAGGGCAAGGACGGTGACAATATCGCGCCGGGATTTCGAATTTCCGGATTAGGGCAACTCGTAGAAGCCGGCATCCAGGCAGACCGCCTGGTGACTTTTGGCGATTGACAGGAGATACAGGACATGGGAGACAGTGAAAATCAAGGTGAAGTCAAACGCTTTATGATTGTTAATCGCAAGGCCCCTTATGGGACCATTTACGCATTGGAGTCACTCGAAGTCGTGTTGATTTCGGCGGCATTTGACCAAGACGTTTCACTGGTATTTGTCGACGACGGCGTCTATCAGATATGCGAAGGGCAAAAAACCGAAGCTATCGGGATGAAGAATTTCTCGCCGACTTACGCAGCGCTTGGCGATTATGACATCAAAAAGATCTATGTGGATACAGAGTCTTTACAAGCCAGGGGCCTGAACCCTGATGATCTGCTGCATCTGACTTATGAAGACGAGGACGATGACTGGGCGGAAAAGGATTCCATTCAACTCGTGAGCCGCGCACAACTGTCGGATGTGATGGCCGAACAAGACGTTGTATTGAGTTTTTAGAGGAGTATTAACATGCCAATGTTGCATATCGTCAACAAATCCCCTTTTGAAAGAAACTCGCTGGACTCTTGTATAGGGCTTTCGAAACCCGGCTCCACCGTTTTACTGATCGAAGACGCAGTGGTTGCCGTGCGCAGCGGTACTGATTACGAAGATAAGATAAAAACACTGATGAAGGATCGTAAAGTGGCCGCGCTGGGGCCTGATCTGGAAGCCAGAGCAGTACCGCGAGACAAAATCCTCGATGGTGTGGAAGTTGTAGACTATTCGGGATTTGTCAATCTGACTATCGAACATGAAAACTTGCAGTCTTGGTTGTAAAGCCTACAAGTTTCACCACGCTAATTACTGAACAGGAGAAAGAAAATGCCATTAGAAGTTAACGGCGCTACATATGCAACCGATGAAGAAGGTTACCTGGAAAACCTCAGCGATTGGACGAAAGAGCTTGGCGAGGCGATGGCTCAAGCCGACGGCACGGAACTATCGGATAATCACTGGGAAGTGATTAATTTCCTGAGGGAGTATTACGAGGAATACCAGATTGCCCCGGCCGTTCGCGTTTTGACCAAGGCCATCGGAAAAAAACTGGGCAAAGACAAAGGCAACAGCAAATACCTGTACGAGTTGTTTCCCTATGGTCCTGCAAAACAAGCTTGTAAATACGCCGGGCTACCCAAGCCGACTGGCTGCGTATAAACAACGCCGGATTTTTTTTGGACGGGTGGTCCGCCCGTCCTTTTACACAGCAAACTCAGGAGTTTCAGGGGCATGATGTTTCTGACCTTAGTCTATGCAATGTTATTTTATCTTGCGACGGCCATCCTGATCGCAGGCATAGCCTATAAAGCTTACACCTATGCGAAAGTCCCTGCTCCGCTGAAAATTCCAACAACCCCTGCTCCGGTTACGCGGGCCGGGGTCGTTTACAGAATAGTTAAAGAGGTGACGGTTTTTGAGAGTCTGTTCAAATCCAATAAGTGGATTTGGCTGTTCAGCTGGATATTTCATGCATCACTGTGTCTCGTGCTGGCCCGTCATTTGCGCTACTTTACCGACCCGGTTTGGGGCTGGGTCGCCTTTATACAACCCTTCGGAAAATATGCCGCCTTCGGTATGCTTTTCGGTCTTGGCGGTTTGTGGTTGAGACGGATTTTGGTGGATCGGGTTAAATATATCAGCTCTGTGTCAGATCACTTAATGCTGGGTCTTTTGGTTCTGATAGGATTTACCGGACTTGCAATGAAATATATTGCACATACGGATATAGTCAATCTTAAAGTATTTTTTCTGGGCCTGATGCAATTCCAAATTAACCCTTTGCCCGTGGATTTCTTTCTACTCATTCACTTATTGTTGATCATATCTCTGATGCTGGTATTTCCGTTCAGCAAGTTGTTGCATGTTCCGGGTGTCTTTTTCAGCCCGACGAGAAATCAAGTGGATAACCCCAGAGAAAAGCGGCACATCGCAAACTGGGCGCTTGAATATGAAAGTGAAAAATCTTCCTGATCAATCAGGTTGATGTAAACAGACTTTGGTCGATTAACTCACTGTCCGGAGAATTTGGTGGCAGATTTCGAAACACCCGAACTCAAGGAATATCCGATTATTCCGAAACTGCAGGCGAACGTTATGGCGCACAGCAAGCCTTTTGTCGCCAAGGCGCAGTTTCAGGAACCTTTGGGTTACCCGGGTGAGCTGCCGGAAAACTGGGAAGAAAAAGCCATAGACAAAATGGGCGAACTGCTGGGTAAATATCGCTCTTTGAAAGTGTATATGGACAGTTGTGTGAAATGCGGTGCCTGTACGGATAAGTGCCACTACTACTTAGGCACCAAGGACCCGAAAAACATGCCCGTCGCCCGCCAGGATCTTTTCCGCAGCGTCTATCGCCGTTATTTTACCTTTGCCGGGAAATATTTTCCGAAATTAGTCGGTGCTCAGGATATCAGCAGAGAAGTGATCGACGACTGGTACAGCTACTTTCATCAATGCTCCGAGTGTCGGCGATGCTCGGTTTACTGCCCTTACGGTATAGACACCGCTGAGATCACCATGGCGGCCAGAGAAGTTCTTGCCTGCATAGGGATCGGCCAGAAATACAGTAATGAGATCATTGGTAAAGCGCAAAAAATCGGTAACAATCTGGGTTTGCCGGAACCTGCCTTGATCCACACGCTGGAAGCGCTGGAAGAAGAAGTTGAAGAAGACATAGGCGTTCAGGTCAAATATCCGATCGATCAGAAAGGCGCGGAAATACTGCTGGTCACGCCTTCGGCCGATTTTTTCGCCGAACCGCATATCGACGGTCTCATCGGTTACGGAAAAGTCTTTCACCATGCAGGTGTGAGTTGGACTTTAAGCTCGTACGCTTCCGAGGCCGCCAACTTCGGTATGTTTATCGGCAGTTACGAAAATATGCAAACCCTGGCGCTGCGAATCCGAAAAGCGGCGCTTGAATTGGGCGTTAAACGCATAATCTTCGGCGAATGCGGGCACGCTTGGCGCGTTGCATACAGTTTTTTAAACACCTTGGCCGGGCCGTTTGATTTTCTGGATTCACGCTATCCGGTTCCTCAGCATATCTGTGAATATACATACGATTTGATCCGGAAAAATGCCTTGGTGCTGGACAAATCGCAAAATGATCATATGCGCCTGACCTATCACGATTCCTGTAATGTTGCACGCGCATCGCGCATGGGTTCGGAGCCGGGCGGTCAATTCACCATACCGCGCGAAATCATTAAGGCCACTTGCAATCACTTTTACGATATGCCTGCGGACACCGTCGGGGAAGGAACATTCTGCTGTGGCGGCGGGGGCGGGCTTCTCACTGACGATTTACTGGAATTGCGTGTCAAGGGTGCGCTACCCAGAATGGAAGCGCTAAAACACGTGGTTGATCATCACGGTGTGACGCATATGGCGGCAATCTGTGCAATTTGCAAAAGCCAGTTTACCAAAGTCCTGCCCTACTACGGATTCAGCATGGATCAGATCGTCAGCGTGCATCAACTGATCAGTAACGCGATCGTTCTGGACGGACAGGAATAAAGCAGAATTTAACTATTTTGATTAAGGCATACCTCAAACGGAGGAGATCCGATGGCAACGTCAAGCGACGACATGAATAAGAAAATCACTTGGCGCCGTTTCGAAGACGGCGACGATCAATGGCAGTCGATGACTGACAAGATCTTCAATGAGGACAGTTCGTACAAATGCCCGGTATACGTCCATCGAACTCCGCCTTGCCAGGGCAGTTGCCCCTCCGGCGAAGATATACGCGGTTATCTCGATATAGTACGCGGTATTGAAAAGCCGCCCGAAGGGATGAGCATGCAGGAATACGCGTTCCGTCGCTCAACCGATGCCAACCCCTTTCCTTCCATGATGGGACGGGTCTGCCCCGCGCCCTGCCAGGACGGTTGCAACCGAAATAATGTGGATGATTTCGTCGGCATTAATTCGGTCGAACAGTATATCGGCGACACCGCAAGGGAAAACAGTTTTAAATTTGAAACGGCGCCGGAACTTAACGGTAAAAAAGTGGCGATAGTGGGGGGCGGACCCGCCGGTCTGGCCGCTGCCTATCAGTTGCGGCGTAAAGGTTACGCCAGCACCGTTTTCGATGATCATGAGGAACTGGGCGGAATGTTCCGATACGGTATACCGGGTTACCGGACGCCGCGCGAGTATCTTGATCATGAAATTCAGCGCATATTGGACCTGAACGGGATAGAAACGCAGCTTAATACAAGAGTTGGCAAAGACATTCAGGTTAAAGAACTGGAAGAAGAATACGATGCGATTCTTTGGGCTATAGGTTGTAAAACCGGACGCTCACTGCCCATCAAAAACAGCGATGCACCCAACTGTGTTTCCGGAGTTGCTTTTTTGGAAGCCTTTAATAAAGGCGATATGCATGTCACCGCCAGCCGGGTGGTTTGTGTGGGCGGTGGTGATACGTCTATCGATGTGGTTTCAGTTGCAAGGCGATTGGGTAAGATCAATACATTGGATGAGGAGCAGCGACCGGAACATGTTATCGGCGGTTATGTTGCTCACGATTCAGCGTACACTGCGGCGCGTGAAGGGGCGGAAGTCACTCTGACATCCTTGTTCGCGCAGCACGAAATGACTGCGACCGAGCATGAGGTAAAAGACGCTCTAAAGGAAGGTGTCACCATCCTCGACGGTGTCATGCCACTTGAAGTTATAGTGGATGAAACCGGCCGCGCGACGGCCTTACGTATGGCCAAATGTACCGTGGAGGATAACCGGCCCTCGGCTATTGAGGGGACGGAATTTGATATTGAATGTGATCTGATCGTCGCCGCCATCGGCCAGGCGGGCGATTTGTCCGATCTGGAAGAATTTGACAACGGCCACGGCCTTATGGATTCTGATGCTTTTTATCAAATGCCCGGAAAACCGGGTCATTTCGTCGCCGGTGATATCGTTCGGCCACATCTGTTGACGACCGCCATAGGCCAGGCATCCATAGCCGCAGAAAGTATTCATCACTATATTAGCCAGGTAAATCTGAAAAAACGGCCCAAGGTCGATGTTCATCACTTCAATCTGCTGCAAAAACTGGCCGAATCCGGCCTGGATGTGACTCAGTACGATCATGGTCAGAACTGGGGAACGGCGTCATCCGATTATGCTGTGCACAACTATGAGGACCGGGCCGGCCAGGAAATCATCTCGACCGACCGTATGTTTCTCGGGCATTTTCCCTTTGTGGAGCGTAATCAGCGAGAGTCCTATGGCCCGGATTCGGATAAAGTCCTGGGCAATTTCGACGAACGTCTTAAAGTGCTGCCGCAAGAGCAGGCAGTTGCGGAAGCCGATCGTTGCATGAGTTGCGGAATGTGCTTTGAATGCGACAATTGCGTCATTTACTGCCCGCAGGATGCTGTATTCAAAGTCAAAAAAGACAAGACGACCACCGGCCGATATGTCGATACTGACTATACTCGCTGCATAGGCTGCCATATTTGTTCCGATGTTTGCCCGACCGGTTATATCGATATGGCCCTGGGCGATCACTAGCAGATTATTACCGGTACGGCTTGTAATGAACTTACCCATACAACAAACAGTCGCGTGGATATCGGCCGCCTTATTGTTCGGGGCAGCGATAATCGCTTCGGCAGACGATGCCCTGTCGCCTGAATTGCCGCCCGCAAAAGGAGAACAGTGTGTCGAGCCTGCGGATATTATGCGTCGTGATCATTTCGAGTTCATCCTGCACAAACGTGATGAGACCGTATATCGCGGTATTCGCAGTTCAAAGTATAGCCTTGTAGAGTGCATTAACTGTCATGTATTGCCCGGCGATAATAATGACTATGTTTCACATGAAAGCCCGGAACATTTTTGTTCGAGTTGTCATTCTTTTGCCGCTGTCTCCATAGACTGCTTCGAATGCCATTCGGATAAACCGGTTGAAACCGGTATGGTACGGACCCAGGAAACGAAAAACGCGTCGATTCGCATGGATGGGACGGATGTATTGTCTCTGACATTGATTAAATCGTCGGTTAAAAACCTGAATACGCGTAAGTAATACTATGAACGATTTGACATCCGGCCAAGATAAAAAACCATCCGCTGTTAACCCGTCCCGGCGTGGTTTTATCGCTGGATCCGCGGCCCTGGGCATACTGAGCCTGGCACCAGGTGTATTCCTCTACAGAAAAGCGGGTGCCAGGGCTGCTGACGAAGCGGTGTCATCAAAAGTCCGTTGGGGCATGCTGATCGATATAAACCAGATAAGCGAAGAAGACACACAAGCGGCAATTCGGGCCTGTAAAAAAGAACATGGAATTCAGGATCACGGCCGCCCGGCGACAGATTCGCAATGGATACGCATGGTTCATGTTAAAGATCGGCAAACCGGGCATGCCACCACACTGCCGATGATGTGCCAGCATTGTGAGTCGCCGCCCTGCACCGATGTGTGCCCCACGGGCGCAAGTTTCAAACGGGCTGACGGCATTGTTCTGGTCGACAAACATATCTGTATCGGTTGCCGCTATTGCATGATGGCCTGCCCCTATAAAGCCCGTTCCTTTATTCACGAGAAAACGACAAACCAATTACCTGTCGCACCAAGAGGAAAAGGCACGGTGGAGTCTTGCACACTCTGTGTTCATCGGATAGACCGCGACGGCGCCAAGGCTGAGCCGGCCTGTGCCGAGGCTGTTAATAAGGGCAAAAAGGCGATCCTGTTCGGTGATCTCAATGATCCAGGCAGTGAGATTTCCAAGGCTTTGAATCAATTCGGCGGCACGCAGATCCGTGCCGATCTGGACCTCAATCCGGGAATCCGATACAGGGGAATATAAAATGCAACAACCCTTTATCTATACCGAAATCAAAGGGCGCTCAAGCGCTTACCTTGCATTATTGGGCGGACTTGCTGTGGTAGTCTTGCTGGCATTGTTTTCCTTTCATCACATGGAAACCGAAGGGCATTATGTAACCGGCATGTCAAACCAGATTGTTTGGGGATTGCCGCATGTCTTTGCAATCTTTCTTATTGTCGCCGCCTCAGGGGCACTGAATGTTGCGTCTATCGGTTCCGTATTCGGAAAGCCAGCCTATAAACCCTTAGGCCGTTTGTCCGCGCTTTTGGCTATTGCCTTGCTGGCGGGCGGGTTGATGGTGTTGGTGTTGGATCTGGGCCGGCCCGACAGATTGATCGTGGCAATGACGAAATACAATTTTAAATCCATCTTCACCTGGAATATCCTTTTATATAACGGCTTTTTTCTGATTACCGCCGTTTATTTATGGTTTATGATGGAGAGGCGGATGCAGGCCTACAGCCGATCCGCCGGCCTGGTGGCTTTTCTATGGCGCTTGATACTGACAACGGGTACAGGGTCCATTTTCGGATTTCTGGTTGCAAGGCAGGCGTATGACGCCGCTATACTGGCTCCTCTGTTTGTTATCATGTCATTTTCATTCGGCCTGGCGGTTTTTATTCTGGTCTTGATGGCCGCCTACCATTGGACGGAGAAAGAACTCGGTGATGCCATTGTAGAGCGCCTGTCACGACTGCTGGGTGTTTTTGTTGCTGCTGTTTTCTATGTTTCCCTCGTCCATCATCTAACGAACCTTTACGCCGCCGAACATCTCGCCTGGGAAAAGTTCGTATTGCTGGAAGGAGGAATTTATACTTTCCTCCTCTGGGTGGGTACTTTTGCCTTAGGCACAGTGGCGCCTTTATTTCTGATTTACTCGGAAAAATACAAGCATCAGCGAAAAATGACTACCCTGGCGTGTATTTTCGTCATTCTCGGGGCCTTCGCCTATTTATATATCATTATCATTGGCGGACAGGCATTTCCCATGACGCTTTTTCCCGGCAAGGAAGTCAGCAGTACTTTTTTCGATGGAGCTGTAGGCAGCTACACACCTTCGATATGGGAGTTTTTACTGGGCCTTGGCGGAATATCCGCCTCCTTATTGATGGTTGCCTTTGCGCTGAAGATTCTGCCCGTACTCCCGGCTACACTTACCGATTCCGGAAAAGATGTCTGAACTGCCCGATTTGAGGTATTAGTGTATGGCCCATTTCATGATTTCAGCCGCGCATAAATCCTCAGGTAAAACTACGATTAGCCTGGGACTGATAGAACTATTACGGCGGCGGGGACTTCGAGTGACTTGCTGCAAGAAAGGGCCGGACTATATCGATCCGATCTGGTTGTCACTGGCTGCCGGCAATGCCTGCAGAAATCTCGATACTTTTATCGCCAGTGAAGAAGAAGTCATTGAAGAGTTTCATGCGGCCTCATCGAATGCGGATATAACACTGATAGAGGGCAATAAAGGTCTTTACGACGGGGTCGCTCTGGACGGGAGTAACAGCAATGCCGCTGTAGCAAAACTGATCAACGCTCCGGTCATACTGGTCATAGACTGTAGGGGAATGACTCGAGGCATAGCGCCGCTGCTACTCGGCTATCAAATGTTTGACAACTCCATTCGAATTTCCGGTGTCATATTGAATCGAGTGGGCGGCAGGAGGCACGAGTCCAAACTGAGGGCCAGTGTAGAGCATTTCACCGATATTCCCGTTCTTGGCGCTATACACGAGCAATACGAAATCAGAATTGCCGAACAGCACCTCGGATTGGTTCCCGGTAATGAATTTACCGCCGCACAGCGCAATATTAAAACAATCGCTGATTCACTCAGCGGGCAACTCGATCTTGACAGAATCCTTAAAATTGCGTATTCCTCGGCGCCAGTGGCGAAAACCATAACCCTCAAACCGGACTACAGGATATCGGGAAGCTTCAGGGGCTTAAGGGTTGCGATCGCCAGAGATAAAGCATTCGGCTTTTATTATCCGGGTGATCTGCAGGCATTTAAAAACTTCGGTGCGGAGCTATCGGAGTTTGACAGCCTGAGCGATACTCAACTGCCAAAGGATATAGATGCGATATTTATCGGTGGCGGTTTTCCCGAACGCCATGCGGCATCTCTTGCAGCAAACAAAGCATTGATGTCGGATATCCGAAATAAAATAGAAGCGGGTTTGCCGGCTTACGCCGAATGCGGTGGTTTAATGTATTTATGCGACTCCATCACGTGGCAGGGACAGACTCATCAGATGGCAGGGCTGATCTCTGCCGAGTGTACTGTTCATTCAAAACCGCAAGGCCGGGGATACGTCAAACTGCAAGCCAGTAATCATCGCTTGTGGCCTGAGTCCAGATTTCAACAACCCATTATCCATGCGCACGAATTTCACTACAGTCGTCTGGAATCTATACCGGAGGGTTGTAAGTTCGCTTACAGACTGTCTCGGGGAACCGGCCTCGATGGGAGTAACGATGGCTTGATCTATAAAAATCTCGTGGCGTCCTATACTCATATGCGTCACACTAATGCCAACCCCTGGGTACTCAATTTTCTGAGTTTTATCGCAAGACAAAAGAAAAACAGAACGAGCGAAGTTAACGGGAAGTCATTATGTCATCCAGCAGTCAGCCTTTAACCTTGAGCGATAATGCGGTGAAACAGATACAGGAAGCTGCGGCCCAATCAGGCATGCAGGATACGCCTATCCGTTTTGCCGTGGAAATACTGAAGTCCGGCCAGTTTCGCTATGCCATGGGATTCGATGACGTCAATAACGAGGACGATCTGCGATACGAATACAAAGGTGTCAAGATCGTCGTTGCCCCCGGCAGTGTCGATAATCTGCGGGGGACGGTGATGGATTATGTGGAACTGGATGGCGGAGATAAGCAGTTTGTCTTTCTTAATCCCAACGATCCGAACTATTCACCACAACCGTAGGAGCTTGGCCGTGTAGGAGCTTGCCCTGCATGCGATGATGTGCCCGGGTTGTATCAAAATACCCTATCGCGAGAAGGCCTCGCTCCTACGTTTTACGTTTTATTGTTTAATTCCATGTACTGGGAGAGCTGCAGATTATCGATCAAACGCGCATTCCCCAGCAGCGCTGCACAGAGTATTACCAATTCTTCCAACGGTTCTTCGGGAGAGGGTAATTGCAGATCCGTTTTACGCAGAACCGATAGATAATCCGGTATAAATCCCGCTTTTTCCAGGGCAGCCTTTCCGTTTCTTTCCAGACTGGGATAATGTTGGTTGCCGGCAATGAGCTGATCCGCAACCGTCGTCAGCGTCCTGTATATATTGGCAGCGGTATCCTTTTCTTCCTCGCTTAAATAATTATTGCGGGAACTCATCGCCAGCCCGTTCTCCTCTCGCAGGGTTTCGGCGCCCAGGATTTGTACGGGAAGGTTCAGATCCTGTGTCATACGCTTGATCAACAGCAGCTGCTGATAGTCTTTTTCTCCGAATACCGCGATATCCGGCTCGACCATATTAAAAAGTTTGCAAACCACCGTGGCCACACCGACAAAATGCCCGGGGCGATGAGCGCCACAAAGTATGGTCGAAATAACAGGGACATCAACCTTGGTACTCATTTCTATCCCGTCGGGATAAATCGCCTTGTCGTCGGGTGTAAAGACAACATCAACCCCTTCGGTTTCGAGCCGTTGCAAATCATTCCGCAATGTTCGCGGATAGCGCGAAAGATCGTCCGGGCGATCAAACTGCAATGGATTGACATAGATACTGGCAATCACCTTATTGGCTTGATTCTTTGCATGGTTGATCAAGGAGAGATGTCCATCATGCAGATTGCCCATGGTCGGAACAAAGCCGATACGGACGTTGTTGCTTTTCCAGGGTTTTACAATATTACGAAGTTTCTCGATTTCATTGACGACAAGCATGATCCGGTTCCTTATTCAAAACTGTGCTCATCCAGCGGAAATTCACCATTTCGGACTTCAACATCAAACTGTTTGACGGCTCCATGAATGGACGAGTTGGATTCCATGTAATTTTTTGAAAAACGGGTGCGCTTGCCGGGCGCGATATCGAGGATATCGTAGAGAACAAGAATCTGCCCGTCCACGTCGGGGCCGGCTCCTATACCTATAACCGGAGTGGACACGGATTCGGTAATTTTTTTCGCCAACTCTTTCGGCACGCACTCCAGCAGCAGTATATCCGCCCCGGCCTGCTCAAGTTCCTTTGCGTCTTTCAGCATTCGGCTTGCAGTATCTGTATCACGACCCTGAACTTTGTATCCGCCCATTTTGAAATAGGTTTGCGGGGTCAGACCGAGATGCGCGCACACCGGTATACCGCACTCGGTAAAACGGCTGACCATTCCCAACTGCAATGCACCCCATTCCAGCTTAACGATCTGAGCGCCGCCCTCTTTCATCAGGCGTGAGGCATTGTGCAAGGCTTGTTCATCGGTGGCATAGCTCATGAACGGCATATCAACCATCAACATGCTGCGTTTCAGCCCTCGTGCGACCATTTGGCTGTGATAAATAATTTCTTCCATGGATACAGGAATGGTTGTATTCCTGCCCTGCACCACCATGCCCACAGAATCGCCGACCAACACGACATCAATTCCCGCTTGATCGAGAACCGCCGCAAAGGCGGCGTCATAAGCAGTCAGTGAAGAAAACTTTTCTCCCTGCTCCTTATATTTGCGCAAGGTCTTGACGGTAACTGTGCCCTTTGGGCTGCTTTGAGAGCTCATTTTGACTCCATGTGGCGCTGAAATTCGTGGACGTTGTACTTTAGCCGCGTTCAAATTCAGGTGCAAGCGGGCGCAATTAAGCGTCTTTTTCAGACGTCGAAACTGAATGTCGATACAGAGAAAAAGCTGAATTGCCGGTATTTCTATGGCTGTTGTGATTAAAGCCTATGGTATTGAACAGTATCGGAATCCTGAAAACGGAAAGTGCTCCAGCCGATTTTGAATTCATCGCCGTCCTTAAGAGGCTCGCGGGAAATACGTTTCCCGCCGACAAAAGTACCGTTTTTACTGGATAAATCGCGTAAATAAAAGGTTTGCCGCCTGTCGCGGGAAAGCTCGGATTCGAGCACCGCATGACGGCTACTGACGGTAGAGTCGTCCAATGATATGGATGCCGAGGTAAGACGCCCGATCAATAGTTCCTGGCGTGCCAGCGGATATTCTTTCACTTCAATATCGTCGTAGATCAGAACCAGTTTGGGCATGGCTTTCCTTGGATTGTCTTGAGAGTTATCATCCCGGCAAGGCAAAGTGTTTCGACGCTAAGCGAACACTTAACCTGCAGCTAAACATGTATTTATAGCGCATACATGATATTTTGCTTTATTCAATTTGAAAAAAATTGTAAGTTCTTCGTATTCAGGCGATAGTGAATGGAGTACAACATGGGAGGATCTCTCAGGGATCAACTACTTGAAGCCGGCTTTTCCGAAAGCGGCAATCGTAAAAATCAACCGAAAAAAAAGCATCGTAAATCAAAGAAATCCCGTCCAGGCCGCAACACTCAGCCGCTTTCGGAGAAAGTTGCAGAAGATGCGGCGGCACAGGCGGAGCGTAAACGCGTCAAAACTGAAATCAAGGCCCTGATTGAAGCAAACAGGGTCAAAGAGATTCAGGGTGATCTGGCTTATAGCTTTATTCTCGGTAAGCGGGTTAAACAAATCTTTATCAATCAGCCATGCCTGGAAAAAATTGCCAGGCAGGAACTTGCAATCACACGCTTGAACGGCAGCACGCATTTGATTCCTGTCGAAACCGCGGACAAGGTCAGGGCACTGAATCCGGACTGGGCCATAGTGATTGCCGAAGATAAGGACTCTGAAGACAAAGATGGGTATGCTGAGTATGCGATTCCTGATGATCTGCACTGGTAGCTGTCAGGCCCGGACAGCATGACATTTTACTGGTTTGATTATGAAACCTTCGGCCGTGACCCTGCACACGATCGCCCGGCGCAGTTTGCCGGGATTAGAACCGACGAATCCCTCCGGATCATCGGCGACCCTCTCGTCATTTACTGCCGGCCGGCCAAGGACTATATACCCGATCCCGAGGCCTGCCTGATCACCGGGATCACACCACAACATTGTCTGAAGCATGGGGTTGCCGAAGCTGAATTCATTCGTTCAATTCATCAAGAGCTGTCGGTGCCGGGAAGTTGTAATGCGGGCTACAATAATATTCGATTCGATGACGAGTTTACGCGTCACACCTTATTTCGCAATTTTTTCGATCCCTATGAGCATGAATGGAAAAACGGAAATTCACGATGGGATTTGCTGGACATTGTCCGATTAACCCGGGCTCTTCGCCCGGAAGGTATAAATTGGCCACATAATCGGGATGGCAGTATTAACAACACTCTGGAAGCGGTGGCATTGGAAAACAATATTGAGCATGCACATGCTCATGATGCCCTGTCCGACGTGTATGCCACCATCGCTGTGGCCAGACTGATCAAAAATAGGAAGAAAAAACTGTTCGAATATGCGTTCAGCCATCGTACCAAACACAATGTGGCGCAGTTGCTCAATTTGCGGGAAAAAAAAGTTGCTGTTCATGTGTCGGGTATGATTTCCGGCGAATTCCTGCATACCGCGGCGGTAATTCCTCTTGCCAAACACCCGACTAACAACAATGGAATACTGGTTTACGATTTGCGTTACGATCCGCAGCCCTTTCTGAATCTCGAACCGCAGGAGATGGCGCTTCGGCTTTTTTCCCCGGCGCATGAATTGCCGGATGACATGCCCAGACTGCCGGTAAAAACCATCCATATCAACCGCTGTCCGGTTGTGGTGCCTTTATCCACTCTGGATGTGGAATCCCAAGAGAGAACCGGCATTTCCATCGGACAAAGTGAAAGACATGCCGAGATTCTGCGCGGGCAACAGACCTTTATCCGCAATATTCAAAATACTTACAAAGACCAATCGTTTCCGGATAAAAAAGATGTGGACGCAAGCCTGTATTCGGGCGGATTTTTTACACCAAGCGACCGACGGGCATTTGAACGAATCCGTCAATGTCCACCCGAGAAGCTTGCCGGCCTTGACCTGTTTTATGACGATCAACGCATTCCGGAAATGCTACTTCGCTATCGTGCCAGAAATTATCCCGAAACTTTAACCAAGGATGAGGCGGAACAGTGGGAAAGTGACAGAATTCACCGTCTGATAGGCGATAGTGACAGGATTTCATATTTCAGACGTAAAATCGCCGGACTGGCTGATGATCATCCGCAGCAAGCGGACATACTCTCTGCCCTGAGGGCGTACGCGGACAGTCTATTAACCCGTTAGTGGTTCATCACGGACTGAATCAGGAAATTCTTCTGTCACCTTCCTGCTTAAATACGCGTCCTTCAACAATCACCGGGCGGATGGTACTCACGACGAAAAAGGAGAAAAGCAGAACAATCGCCAGAAATTTCATATCGAAATAGTCGGAAGAACTCAAAGCCGCCAATATAAGCAGACCAATAGCCGCAATGGCGTACCCGATCGCGGTGCGCTGATGCAGATGTATGATGGAGCGTGATATGTCGGAACGGTATACTCCTGTCAACACCATGCTGCCCATCATTACGGCAGCAAAAACAAACATGGGGAGAATCAAGGAAAGAAATGCACTGTTAAGCCCTATAATCCCGGTAACGAGAAATACACCACAAAAGATAAAGACTTCCAGCAGTCCTATGGCAATAGAAGGGAGGGTCACCTGACGTTTGATTTTATTAACCATTTTTTCTTGTACGCTGTAACAATTACTCTGCCTCAAAGATTGTATCCGGTTCAGCGGCGCTATAGTGTCTGATTATCGACACCTAAGGACTATAAACCTTTGCTTCATATGTTCAAGTGTTTGCAAATAACACTTTACATTTCTTACCCCGGACATAGATGACATGCCCTAAATGTACTAGCGACGTGGATGCCGTGCCGGTAAAGTGCCGAATTCGGAAAATTGGAACCAGTACCCGGCGTTAGAATTTTCGTTTCGCGATTAAAGGCATTATTCTGTTGATTATGCATTTAGACCCAAAATCCATATCGCTGTATAAAAGTATGGACTCTGTCTGTAGCTACCTGCCGGACAGGCAGTCCGCCAGTCTTTTCGCAAACCCCTATGATCCGCCAAGCCAGTCGCTCTATAACCATTTGATACAAGTTGGCTTTCGGCGCTCCGGAGATCTTATTTACAGACCGGACTGTGAACTTTGCTGCCAGTGTATCTCGGTTCGGTTAAGGGTCTGTGAATTCGTTCTCAGGCGGCGATTTCGGCGTATTTTGAATAAAAACAGAACGATGAAAACCGTTGTTGCTGAACCGAAAATCACCGATGAGTATTTTGATCTGTATCTGCGCTATCTTAAGCACCGCCATCCTGGTGGCAGTATGGAGGCTTCCGGGGAAGAAGATTTTACGAGTTTTTTGGTCAGCCGTTGGAATAAATCCCTATTCCTGGAAATGCGGCTCAACGACCGGCTGATCGCGGTAGCTGTTACCGATATACTGATGAATGGTCTGTCTTCGGTATATACATTTTTCGACCCGGAAGAGTCATCGCGCTCGCCGGGATATCATGCCATTGTTCAACAAATCGAACTGACCCGGCAAAACGCTTTGCCCTATCTCTACCTGGGATACTGGATAGGCGACAGCCCTAAAATGAGCTATAAGGCGGATTTCCAGCCGCTGGAATACTTTTATAAAAATCGCTGGCGGCTCAGGGGAGAGCTTGAATCGATCCTTTCAAACGCAGCTTCACACTCAAAGGCTTCTTAGGGCCTGTTAACACTAATTCCAAAACAGCGCCGGAGGCCATTTTTTCGCGCAACCAGGCACATTGAGCGCCGTATAGCCATCCTACATAAGCGAAATGTAACGCCGTGGCGCGGGAAAATGGCCCCGTCCCCTGGGGTTGCGCCGCCAATCGGGCCAGGCGGCGTTGCTCGTCGTTTATTTGGAATCACCATATCTCTCTCCTCTCGCCTTGCCTGGCCCGATTGGCGGCGGCAACGCTATTTTGGAATTAGTGTTAACAGGCCCTAGGTCACTTATCCGCTTGAGATAGACGTCGTAGACACTGTCATTGCTGCGATTTTTGCGAAGCAATTCAAAAATCGACGCGGCTTCAGAGAGTTCATGATCGGTCATCAACGCCATGGCTTGCCGGTGCGCGGCGAGGTTTTCCAACATTTCAGGCGACGCGTTATTCGCCGGACAGATCGGTTGAAACATATGGGTGTACTCATCTCTGCCCTTCACTTGCACGGTGTCCAGTTCACGGTACAGCATGGTGTTGGCTTGTTCAGCTGTTTTCTGTGAAACAATGATGGGCACCCGATAGTGGCGGGTTTGTCGTTCCAGCCGCTGTGCCATGTTTACGGTATCACCGACGACAGTGTAAGCCATTCGATACTGGGAGCCCAGATTACCGACATTGCCGATTCCGGTCGAAATACCTATCCCTATGCGTATGTCCGGGAGACCTTCAGATTGATAGGTTTCGCTCAGTTTTTCCACGCCCAGCTGCATATCGAGCGCGGCTGCCAAAGCGTCGCTGGCATGTTTGTCACTGCGTACCGGGGCGCCCCAGAACGCCATCACACTGTCTCCAATGTACTTATCCAGGGTGCCGCCGTGACGAACCACAATATGACTGATCAGGGAAAAATACCGGTTCAGCCACTGCGCCAGTGTCTTGGGATCAAGACGCTCTGAGATAGAGGTGAAATCGCAGATATCGCAAAACAGCACAGTGATTTCTCTGGCTTCGCCCTCAAGGCTGATGCTGTTCGGATCCCGGCTGTATTGCTCAACCAATTCCGGGGGTATGTACTGACTGAATATCGCGGTCAGTTTTTGTCGATCCCGGATCTCGCCGATAAACGACAGTAAAATGTAGAGCGAGAACAAAGCCAGCACCGTAACCAACTCAAAGTTAAGCGGCATTGCGTTCTCACCCCTTATACCAGGGTAATTAATCAATATTATGAGCGCAGCAGTCAAAACCGCGGCCAGGGAAGCTCTCACGGGTCGGAGGTAAGGCAAAAGAAGAGCGAGCGATGCGATGATGATGTGCGTCACCCAAAACCCTGTGCCGTAGGCGTGAGGTTGAAAGAGAATCGGCTGTTGTGGTGCCGTGGCGATATTACCCGACTCTGCGGCATATCTGCCGCCGATATGGACCGATCCTGTCGTCGGACCGCTTTCCAGTTGAAAAACACCGAGACCGATCAATACCAGCAGCAGAAACGCGGCGAACATAATCGCGGCAAATAACGGGCTACGCTTGGTCGGATAAAGGATGGAGTGATTCTCTGCCACAATAATAAGTAAATCGGCAATACAGACCGACTCTTTATTGTTCGAGGCTCTGCTTGGCTAAT
The DNA here is from genome assembly GCA_965222695.1 of Granulosicoccaceae bacterium. Lineage (GTDB taxonomy): Bacteria > Pseudomonadota > Gammaproteobacteria > Granulosicoccales > Granulosicoccaceae > UBA7957. Next base: position 1,811,903 of record OZ244967.1, read on the forward strand.
CGTAGGAGCTTGCCCTCAGCAGGATATATTGGGTAATTGATGACACGCCCTAGATCTCCACCACAGACAGAAATCGATGGCTGACACCTTTGCTGATCAAAAGGTCACCCATCACTCTGGCCATTTCCCGCGGTAGGGCCAGATAGAAATCGGCATCGGGCAGTGGATGAGGTACAAACCTTTCCAGCTCTTCGGCAGCCAGGGTCAACGCAGCCCCGCTCATAATCGAATCCTGACATTCCACATAGCTGAATCGATCGAATGCATCTTCCCAGGCGCGGCAGAGATTGGCCCGGTAGTGTGTGCCGTCAGCTGAAAAACGCAATAGCGTCTGCCGATTGGCCAGATCCAAGGCTTGTGCATGTTCGATCAAACTGTTTATGGCGGCAAATCCGGACCCGTAGGCGATAAACACCAGCGGCCTCAGTGAGTTTTCGTCAAAAAGATCCTGACCGTAAGGGCCTTTTAAGGCCAAACGTGAACCTTTTTTCAAGTGGCTGAATATGTATTCGGAAAAACCGCTTTTTGACCGGGCGATATGAAATTCCAGAAACCTTCCGTCACAGGGACAATTGGCGATCGATAATCTGAGCGAGTCACCATTGCGGTTTTCAAGATCGACGTGCTGACCGGCGAAAAACCGTAGCGCCTGAGACCGAGGAGTTTTGCAAAACAAAATCCGATGATCCGGCGCGGCCTCCTCCACGCGATTGACCGTTATTGTCATTGATTGCAGCGCAATCGGTTCCGATTGTCCCTGTTCGACAGCCTCCAGCACAAGCTTGGTATTCGGGGAGTTCCAATCCGGTTCGTAGCAACACATCAGTACGGTATTGGATGACTTTTCCTGCGCACTCAGGCAATAATCGCCATGCTTAACCTGACGTATATCCCCGTCGATCAAGTTTGCCCTGCACTCTCCGCAGCTTCCGTTAGCACAGTTGTGCCTGAGCTTCAATCCCCCTGACAAGCCAATCTGCAACAAGCTTTTGCCTTTGCTGGCGATGATTTTCTTATCAGCGGGAATAAATAGGATTTCTCGAACCATATCCGAGCTTATAGCGGCACCAAGGGCAAATGTGAAGACCCCGAGAGATTATGCCGCGAAACCTTTTCGGTGAGCGTACTAAGAGCCTGTTCAAAATCTCTGTATCTACTGCGAATTCGCTGAATTTGGCCAGATTTCCTCCTGATCGTCGTTGCGTAGAACCACTATGCGCCTCCAATCAGAATAAAATCTGACTCAAATCAGCGGATTCTCGCGACGACACGGAGATCTTGAACAGGCCCTAAGAACTGCTTTAGCGCCGGTTTTGGCGGATCTGCAAACTCATCCAGGACAGGAGCGCTCGCAGCGTGGTTTTCTGCTGATGCGTGCAATCGGCCTGCATAGTGATCAGCCGGTCTTTCAATTCGGTGGTCAAACGCCGGTAGAAGCGCAGCTCTTCACGGGCTTCGGTTAATTGATGCCGGAGCCTGAGGAGCTCCGTTTTCAAGACCTTTTCGTCCGATACAGTGACCAGGAGCCCTTTGTGCACAGCGCTCGTCTGCAATCGTTGCAACCGCTCTATTTCGCTGTTGTCTTCCAGCCTGACCTTGGGATAAACGGATTTGAGTGCCGTGAGAGAAACCTGCCCTTCAAAAGTGACTAATTGTCCTTTGCGGATTTTTTCCTGAATCTCCTCGCGACTGGCTCCGACCAGTTTCGCCGCTTTAGAGAGGCTCAGATATTCGGTCACGAGGCTACCTTTGTTAGAAGAATCGGAATATTGATACTATACGCTGTTATCGATCCAATTCAACTGATGATCAAATATATCTTATTGATTTTTAAAAAGTTTGTAGTGGTTTATTTTATAGACAATAATATATTTTTATTGACCTTAAAAAATATGAATCAACCGCGTAGGCCACAAAGAGCAGATTTGGCGGATATACAAGCCCGCTATCCGCTCAAGGCCGCCGGAGCATAAATTTTTGCTTCAGTGATAACTTGGCGAGTTTTCAGATTAACCGGGAGTCCTCACCGCATGAATTTCAGTCGAGCCAGTAACCGTATGGCCGCTAGTACCTCCACCGTATGGGGCGTCCATGAAAAAGCGAGTGCATTAAAATCAGCCGGCGAAGATATTATTTTGTTTTCTATCGGTGATCCGGATCTTCCCACGCTTGACTTTATCGTTGATCATGCCATTAACAGTCTGAAGATGGGACGCACTCACTATTCTCCGGGGGCCGGAGAAGTAAAACTCCGGCAAGCCATTGCGGATATTGAAACCGGAGCCAGCGGAAAAATAACCACCATCGATCAAATCGTCATTCATCCGGGTGGTACGAATGCTATTTTCGCAACGCTTTCGTGTTTCCTGAATGAAGGGGATGACATTGTTATCCCGTCCCCGATGTATGTCGGTTATCAGGGCCTGCTGCAAGCTATAGGTGCTAATGTAATACATGCGCCCTTGGACACCGCTAACAATTTCGCTTTGAATGTGGAAACGGTGAAACGGAGTTTCACACCCGATACCCGAGTGCTTTTTCTGAATACGCCGGGAAATCCGGGCGGCAATATCATCTCCGAGGAGCAGCTGCGTGAACTTGCCGCTTTTTGCCTGCAACGCGGGGCCTGGATTGTCTGTGATGAAGTCTATTCCATGATCACTTTCGGACAACCCCATGTCTCGCTGCTCAACGCAGCCGAATCGCTGGAAAATGTGGTCGTTATCGATGCTTTGTCAAAATCCCATGCAATGACCGGCTGGCGAATGGGATGGACCGTATCATCGCCGGATACAGCCGAGCGAATTCTGGATTTCGCATCGGCAACGATATTTGGTTGTTGTCAATTTGTTCAGGATGCAGCTGCCTTTGCGCTTAACAATGACCAAGAATATACGCGGGCAATTGCCGAAGAATATCGGGTACGCAGGGATTATGTGCTGGAACGTATCGACCGAATTCCCCGTTTAAGCGCTAATCATCCCGAAGCCGGCATGTTTGTTATGATGAATGTGGGACAGCTAAAACCCGATGGACAATCCTTTGCTGAAGGATTATTGGAACACGGAGGCGTATCTGTATTGCCCGGAAGCGCTTTTGGTGAAATCAGCCGCCAGTTCGTGCGGCTTTCATTGACACACACGATACATATGATGAGCAAGGCATTCGATCGCATAGAAAGTTACACAGCATCTCTGGATTAGGTAAAAATAAAATGGCGACCTGCGGCGAAGTACTGATCGAGCTATTGCAATCCTATGGTGTGAACAGAGTATTCGGTATTCCGGGTGTTCACACTGTTGAACTTTATAGAGGCCTGGCGGATACTCCAGTTGAACATATCACGCCGCGTCACGAACAGGGTGCAGGATTTATGGCCGATGGCTATGCACGGGTCAGCGGCAAACCCGGAGTATGCTTAATTATTACAGGCCCGGGCATGACTAACATAGCCACCGCCATGGGGCAGGCACTTGCCGATTCAATTCCCATGCTTGTGATATCCTCGGTTAACCGCACCTGTCAGATCGGGCTTGGCGAGGGAAGGCTGCACGAAATGCCCGGCCAACGCAATACGATGAGCGGTGTATCCGTATTCAGCCATACACTGTTGCGTGCTGACGAATTACCGCAAGTGCTGGCGAGGGCGTTCTCGGTATTTTCCTGTGAACGTGCCGGGCCTGTCCATATAGAAATCCCGATCGACGTTATTTCCTCAACTGCGGATCATCTGGACCGGGTAGCCTACACGCTTCCGAGCCCACCGGCTCCGGCCCCTGAGGCAGTATTACATACGGCCAAGCTACTGTCTCAGGCACAATCTCCACTCTTGGCAATCGGCGGTGGATGTGTCAACGCGAGTCAACAAGTGATTGCTTTGGCGGAGAAAATTGGCTGTCCGGTCGTCAATACGGTTAATGCCAAAGGCGTCATACCTTACAGCCATCCTTTAGCGGTAGGCGGATCCGGCTCCTGTAAAGCTATCCGTGAGGAATTTGAGCGAGCGGATATAGTACTTGCCGTCGGAACCGAATTTTCCGAGACCGACTATGACTTTTTCTTTAAGGGCCCGGTTACAGTAAAAGGGCGATTGATCCGCATCGATATAGATCCGCGTCAACTCACTCGCAACATCAAGTCCGACATTATCATCCACAGTGATGCCGGTCTTGCATTACAAGCTATTACCGATGCCATGCCGGATCTGCCCGTTGATTTTTCAACGGGGCAAGCACGTGCCTCTGCCCTGCGTGCTGCCCTGGTGGCCCGGCGAGACAAAAAATACGAAGCTTTTTTTGATACCATTCGCCAGGCCTTGCCTGAAGTGACAATTGTCGGCGATTCCACTCAGCCAAGCTACTACGCCTGGCTCAACTATGAAACCGAACAGGCCCGGCGCTACTTTCATTCCGCCAGCGGCTTCGGGACGCTGGGTTACGCTATTCCGGCGGCCATAGGTGCTAAATTGGCTCAACCCGATCTCCCCGTTATTGGCTTGATCGGCGATGGTGCCTCCCAGTTCACAATAGGGGAATTAGCCAGTGCTGTGGAGGTGGGTCTGCCGGTTATTTTTTTAATCTGGAATAATCGCGGTTACGGTGAGATCAAACGCTTTATGGAGGAGGCCGGCATAAGCGGCACCGGTGTGGATATACATACCCCGGATTTTATCGGACTCGGGCGCGCTTTTGGCTGTGCCGTTGCCAGCGCTGCGGACAATAAAGCATTATTGAAAGAATTGATAGCGGCCGATAAGCGGGATATTCCGACAGTCATAGAGGTTGTCCAGGAAAACTTTGTCGATGCATATCCCGTGGGCAGTAATGCATAAACGCCTGTTTCAACAGTGTTTTACAGAAAGAGTTGACCCGCCGAGTTTCTGCTCTCCAGGATTGCAGCTAAGATTTTCAACCCTTCCCGCACTCTGGAAATCTCACCTTCATGGCTCAGACACAAACGTACAGCGTGGATCGAGCGCCTTGAATCCACTGCAAATGCGCTTCCCGGAACAAGCTTCACACCCTGTTTTTCGGCTTCAATCCGGAAACGATCAGGCTGTAAATCGGGTGGCAGACTAAGCCATAGGTGGAATCCGTTTGGATGTGCTTGTATTAATTGACCGGGAATGATTTGTTTGGCCATGAGCTGCCGTTCCATCGCCTGCCTCCGCTGAAAGTCATTTAATCTAGCCGCGGTACCATCGGTAATCCAACGGCTGGCAATTTCGGCCGTCAATGGCGGCGGCATCCAGCAGGATAGTTGAACCGTTGTATTGATCTTTTGCGCTAGTTTTTCAGGAGCGTGCACATAGCCTACCCGTAACCCCGGAGCCAGGCTTTTCGAAACACTCGTGATATAGACGGTGCGCTCGGGCGCAAATTTCGCTAAGGGAGGTGGACGGTGCTCAGGGAGAAATCCAAACACATCGTCTTCGATAATCATCAGATCATGCTTGCGTGCGACCTGTGCAATGGCGGAGCGCTGATCTGAGTCCATGGTTGCCGTTGTCGGCGTATGTAAGGTGGGCATACAGTATAGGACTTTCGCTGCGGTGGCATGGCATACCGCATCTAGCCTATTGACACAAAGCGAAGCATTATTACCGGCTATGGGTACTATCTTTAGGTCCAGATGCTGTGCTATCGCACTGATGGGTGAATAGGTAAGTTCCTCAGTGAGCAGAACATCTCCGGGACGCATGGTCGCCAGCAGCGTTGCCAGTATCCCATGCTGAGCACCGATGGAGAGAATTATTCGTTCGGGAGATGCGTCCAGTCCTACCTGCTTCAGCCACTGTTTTGCGGCGATCGCGTGCTTGTTAAGGCTACCGCTGGTTTGATAATCGGTAAGATTCAACAGATCGTTCGTGCGCGAGAGGTCGAGCAGTGTTTCCTTCAATACCGTTGAAGCCTGACTGGGCACGGGGAGATTGAGCGAAAAATCAATCGGGCCTGTTGCCTGACGAATCAGCCCACCGGCGTGTGAGTCCATGGCCAATGGGCCTGTTGCTCTTACATAGGTGCCACGGCCAACTTCTCCACGTAAAAATCCGCGTTCCGTAGCATCGGCATAGGCATGGCTCACCGTGTTCAGGGATAAGCCCAATATTTCGGCAAGCTTCCTCTGCGGCGGTAAGCGTGAACCGACCGGCAACTGCCCTGCCTTGATACCTTCAGCTATCGCATCAGAGAGTTGTCGAAATAAAGGACCTGTCCGGTTGGTCAAGTCTGGAACCCATATTGTCATGGCGACAATATACTGATTGACATCAGGATTAGTCAATGCAATATAGCTGTATTGCTCCCAACTAATTTACCACCATGAGTGATGCTACACACCGTACCGGAATAGTGTTCGCCGTTGTAAGCTTGATCATATTGGGGGTTATGCCCATTATCTCTAACAGCCGTCCAGCGGATTTCAGCGCAATGCGTTTTGCGATCTGTCTGTCCCTATGGCAGTTATTGTTCTCCATACCGCCTGTGCTGAGGGAACAATGCTCGGACGCCAAAGGTATATTTGATAGTCATTTGGAACCGGGTTTAAAGCGGCGCACCGTCGTGATTATTCTGATGACGGGGATGATCTTTGGATTATCGACTTTTCTCTATGTACTTTGCGTCGAAAAGGCGGGTGCGGTCAGCGCTGCGATTGCCATGCAGGCTTATCCGGTATTTGCAATCCTCTGGGAAACACTTTTCCTAAAACGTGGAAAAACCATTTTAGAGCTGATATTAACCTTTCTCCTGATCCTGGCTCTTTACTACCTCGGCACCGGTGGCACCTGGCAAATTGCTGGATTGAATGCCTGGTTTATCCTTGCATTAGGAGTGCCTTTTTTGTGGAGTATTGCACACATCATTATTAAAGAAGTACTTGACAGGACGCCGATTACTCCGTTTCAAGTGATTTTTTTCCGTGTTTTGGTATCTACTGTTTTCCTTGCTTGTGTCGCACTGGTTGTTTCCGATAATAATCAGTTAGTTAAGGATATGTTGAATACCAATTTTCAGAAGTTCGCTTTACTAATGGGGCTGGTTTACTATCTGGAGTTAGTGGTTTGGTTTTTCGCCGTGCGGAGCATATCCGTTTCTCTGGCAAGTTCGATTACCACTCCCTGGCCGGCACTGACTTTGGTATTGGCAGTGATTTTCCTCGGCGAGCAAATCAAGGGGTATCAACTAATCAGTCTTTGCGTCGTCGCCCTGAGTGTCTACGGCCTGATCTTTACGAGTGTGCAAAATGCTCGACCGAAAATCGCTTCATCCGCGTCCGATACGGATGCTCACACGGCCCAGGCTCCGGATCGGAGTCCGCCCTGATGTTTTGTATCCAATTGTAATGATGATATAGTCGGGCCGGGTGTCATACAGCACCTTGCATGCACCGCGCTGAACCGGTGATAGCTCTCACCTGGAGCCATCCGGGCTCAGTGCCGTTTTAATTTCAACTTTTCTAGGAAGGAACACCATTTATGAGTCATTCAAAATCCGCACTAAGCCTGGTTTCAGTGAGTGCCACCCTGGCATTGTCTTTATTGACTTTCACGCCCTCGGTAAAGGCAAACGAACATTTAGGGCATAGCCGTATTCAAATCTACTTTACGCGACATGCCGAAAAACAAACCCAAATGGAGGAATTTGAACCCGGCAAATTCATGGAAATCTGCGGCACTGAAAAATGTGCGGAAGAACTGAATCCGGCTGGTGAATTACGAGCCGAACTGTTGGCCAAGTGGTTTGAACGCATGCGTATCACCAAGCGCCTTACCCACGCATTTTCCAGCCATAAACTGCGTACACTGCAAACCATACAGATGATTGCCGCCGATGCCGGATTATCCGGCGATGACGATAAAAATGCGGATGACGGTGTTCAGGAGCTTCCGGTCTTTAACGACAGCGGCGCCCATGCCACCGAGCTGGATCCGGAAGGCACCACGCCTTCAGAGGCGCCGACGATCGAGGCGTTGCAGAATCTTCCTTCCGGCAGCGTTGCGCTGGTTGCCGGCCATAGCGGAACACTGTATGACATTATGTATGGATTGGGTCTAACCGATGCGTGCACTAAAGCCACCGCGAATAGCTGTAATCAGGACCGCTATCCTATCGATTCAAAAATTAAAGCCAAGAACTATGGAGACATATGGCGAATCGACCTGGTCAACGGAACCGCAAAATTCCGATACAGAATCAATCTTCAACCGGGTAATTTGAAGATCGAAGAGCTTATCCGTTAGATCCGCTCCGTGTAGAACGCCGGTGATGCCGGCGTTCTACCTGTCTTATATGCGTCCACCCGGCTGCAGGGGTCTCTACCGTCCGCTTCTGTCACCATCTTTGCTGGATCCGGGCTTGAATTTGAGCACTTGAGATGTAGCAGGATCATCGCCGTATCGGGGACGCTCTCTGACGATTTTACCCAATGCCTGTGCGATTTCCTGTTCCCTGGCCGCAATACGCCCAAGACAGTGTCGAATCGATTGCACCGTTTCTTCCTTGAGCGGGCTTTGCATGCCAGGCAAAGGAGTGACATCGCGGATAATGGCGGATAGCGTCTTGCGCATCATGATCAACATCGAGGCTTCACGTTCCAGATCTTGATTCGACATTGTTTCTTCCCCCTTATAATGGCCTCAGATCAGCCGGGATGTCAGGTTTGATCTCAAGCGATGGGAGCATTTTCTGCAGCGCGGCCTGCATGGCCTCTTCCAGAACCGGATGATAAAAAGGCATTTGTAATAGCTCGTGAACGCCAAGCCCTTGCTGAATCGCCCAGGCCAGCAGATGGGCAAGGTTTTCGCCCTTTTCCGTGACCATGGCTCCACCCAGCAGCAGACCATCGGAACGGCGCGCATAAATTCTGATCAGGCCCTTGTTTTTCCCCATGATCAGGGCTCGTCCCACTGGGCCCAAGGGCATCTCTCCAACCACCACATCCTCATCCCCTGCAAGCGCCGACCAGCTTGATCCGACACTGACAATATTGGGATCGCAAAAGGTCACTGATAGCGGTGTTTTTCGCCGAAAGGCCCGAATCTTTCCGGAGGATGCGTTCAGCCCTGCTATTCTTCCTTCCTCGCCGGCTTCATGCAAAACGGCCAGATCCGAGTTAGCATCGCCTGCGATAAAGACTCGCAATTCGCCGACTTGCATAGTGTTCGGGTTGTATTCAGGAACTCCTCGCTGATCGAGCATAAGGCCGAGTTTTTTCAGCTGAAGACCGTCCAGATTGTTTGTGCGCCCCAGACTGGCCAGTACCCGGTCCACAACAACACTGTTCTCCCCCGCGGTTACCCGCAGCTTATCGCCTTCGGCACAAATGTCCGCCGGCTGGCCTAAATAAAGCGGAAACTCACTGCTGAAAATATCGATCGCGGATTTGTTCACAGCAGCATCAGTCAATCCAGCCACAGTCTCAAGCATATCAAATCCGCTTACCTTTACACCCATTCGCGACAAGGCCTGACCCAGTTCCAGACCTATGACTCCAAGTCCTATGACAGCGATTGAATCCGGCAAACTCTCCAATTCAAAAAAATCATCCGTGGTGATAATTTTCTCGCCGAATTGCCGCCATTGCCCGGGAACAATCGGTCTTGAACCGGTCGCAATCACGATATTCACCGCATTGATCAGATCGCCATTGACCTCCAGCTGATCAGGGCCGGTAAAGCGAGCAAAACCGTCGATAAACTGAGATTCGTCCAATTCGTCGGTGGAACCCTGCAACACCCGATCGACCAGGATGTCGCGTATGTCCCTGACATGCTCAAGCGCTTCCTCACTGTCCAGCGAAAGATGCTCGGCACCTGATATGCCGAGCCGTTTGAATCGGGTTCTGGCATGAAAGCTTTCAGCAACGCGGATGAAAGCCTTGGATGGCATGCATCCTACCCTTGCGCAAGTGGTACCGAGTTCACCACCGTTGATCAGCACAAATGATTTTCCGGATCTGCGTGCCTGTCCCATGGCATTGAGCCCGGCGGTTCCAGCACCGATTATGGCGATATCGACGTTTTTTTCTGGCATCTTGTATCCATTATTCTGTGAGTTATAGTAGCGGCTGATACATTGAAAGGGAGTATCCTAATGAGTCAAGAACAGCCTGGATTTGAAGTTTACAGCCTTGAATTGGGCCCTATGGATAACTTTATCCATATTATTCATGACCTCTATACCAACAAGGCTGCCGTGGTCGATCCGGCCTGGGATGTGCAGGCCATTGTCGCCGAGCTGAATGCAAAAGGGGCGCAGCTGAGTGACATATTCCTAACCCACTCCCACAGCGACCATATCAACGGTTTGCAGGAACTATTGGCCATACACCCCGCCAGGGTACATATCTCTGAACACGAGGCCTCATTCTGGAGCAATACGCCGGTCGACGCGATATTACATAAAGATGAGGATGAACTGTTTATTGGAGATACCCGCGTCCGCTGGTTGCTCACACCCGGCCATACACCGGGGTCTTCATGTTTTTTGATGGGTAATACTTTAATCACCGGCGATACTCTGTTTATCTTCGGTTGTGGCCGTTGTGACCTTCAAGGCGGTGATCCGGTACAGATGTACCATACTCTTCAGGAGTTGAAAAAAGTGATTCCTGACGACACGATTGTTTACACCGGACACAACTATGGCGACCGACCGACCAGCACTATGGAGGTACAAAAAGAAGGCAATCCATTCCTGCACTGGCGGGATGTCGACGCCTTTGTCCGCTACCGGATGGAAATTCACGATAAAGTCCGCGATACGCCTTATGGTCCGATTACCGCCGAACAGTTATTGGGATCAGCTAAGTGATGATTCGCCGGACAGCAGTATGCAACTGCGGGTTCGCGGCGGCGAGGACAGTGTTACTCTCAAGACTCAGTGGCCGGTTATCAAGGTCTGTAAAGTGGCCGCCGGCCTCGCTGACGATCACACTGAGCGCTGCCACATCGAGAATATTCACATCCGACTCCAACACTATGTCCAGCTGCCCTGCCGCCAGCATATGGTAATGACAAAAGTCTCCATACCCGCGCAGACGGTTAACACCCCTGACCAGATCAGCAAATCGAGTCCAGGTTTCAGCCCGGCTTGCCAGTGACTGGATATTGCCGATGGACAGTGACGCCTGTTGTAATTCTATTACCGGGCTGGTTGTTATGGGTTTTGCGTTAAGAAAAGCACCCTCACCTTTGCAAGCCCAGGCCATTTGTCCGTAAACCGGTGCATTCGACACGCCCAGTATCAGACTGTTTTGATACATCAAGGCGATTTGAGTGGAAAAAAACGGCGCATCACGGACAAAACTTTTTGTGCCGTCAATCGGATCAACCAGCCAGACATATTCTGAGTCTGATTGATTCTTGCCGGTCTCTTCTCCATAAAATCCATGGTCGGGGAAAGCGTCCGCCAGGATATTTCGAATGCATTGCTCCGCTTCTACATCTGCCTGAGTGACAGGCGATAAATCGCCTTTAAGCTGAATATCGATTCCGCTGCGGAAATACCGAAGTATTATTTCCTGGGCAGCGCCTGCAGCTTCTTTCGCCTTTTCCAAGAACAAGTCAGTTGTCATTGATTATCCTGCGTGTGATCCTCTTAGACAGGCTCTTAGAGCCTGTTCAAAATCTCTGCGTCGTCGCGAGAATGCGCTGATTTGAGCCAGATTTTCTTCTGATTTGAGGCGCATAGTGACTCTATGCAACAAAGATCAGGAGGAAATCTGGCCAAACTCGGCGAATTCGCAGTAGGCGCAGAGATCTTGAACAGGCTCTTAAAGCCAGTTATAGACTGCCACGATTGACAGTCCTATTAATAAAATGAGATTGGCTTTCTTGATCATTGACCACGTTGCCTCTAGGTGTTCCTCATCGCAGATCGTGGAATCGTCATATCCGAGTGCGGAAAACCCCGCATTCTCTAACAGATGATGATTCTTATCCAGCAAATCTCCCGTGCTCAACCTGGATTTTCCTAACAGCAGTCGAAACGCCGGATTGAATTTACCGGCCAATCCATAGGCTAATACCATGAATCGAGCGGGAATCCAGCCAAGCAATCCCAGGGCCTGCCTGATCTGTGTCTGCAACACCGGGTTGTCTTTTATTTTTCCGGACCGGATGGTGCTGAGCTGCCAGTTAAACTTATAGAAGAGCGCCCCCCCTATTCCCAGTAAAAAAAACCAAAAGAACAGACAGACAATATGCAGGTGATTTTCGGTGAAAAGCGCATTCATCACTTTCCGGTCCCGTTCCGAATCGCTGTCTGGCGGTTTCTGCAGCAACAAGGACTCTGCATGTCTGTCTATATCTTCCTGAATTGCGGATTTACCCGCGGCAAGATATGCCCGAAGCCTCTCTCCGACAGGTTCACCCGGCAAACAAAAGTAAAGTACCGCTGCCCAGAGCATCACGGTCAGGGGCGCGAATAGCCCCAGTGCCGAGACGACCATGGACATGATCCAGGCGGGTACAACCGTCAGCAATACATAGGAAATCCAACCGGTCTGCGCGCCGAATTGCAGCCCGATAACGACCCTGGCTAAGAAGTTATATAAGGAGAGCTGTCTTAAATCGACAATATCGGAAAATTTTTTGTCAGCCCAAAGGCTAAGCAGAATAGCAATCAGTTTCATCATTGAGGGAAGTGTGTTGTTTCGTATCAGGCCTCGGCGAGACTGTCCAAAAGCCCGTACAGATGTGCCCAGTTGAATGCGGGCCCGGGATCGGTTTTACGCCCGGGCGATATTTGATGATGCCCGGCCAGCATATCTCTTTGCAATTGAGGGTACGCGGCGCACAGCGCCATTATGACCTTTGACAGAGCTTCATATTGTTTTTCCTCGTAGGGTATTTCGTCTGTACCCTCAAGTTCGATACCAATGCTGAAATCGTTACAGCATGTTTTTCCTTCATAGCACGATTCGCCTGCGTGCCAGGCCCGTTGATGAAACGGAACGAACTGCACAATAGAGGCGTCGCGCCTGATCAGAAGATGACTCGATACGGTAAGATCGGCGATTTCCCGGAAGTAATCATCAGTCGATGTATCCAATCGATTGAGGAAAAAATCCTCAATATAGGGGCCGCCGAATTCTCCGGGTGGCAGGCTGATATTGTGAATAACAATCAGGCTGATTAAAGAACCCGGACGCTCATCGTGATTGGGAGACAGCCTGACTATCGCGCCCGTCAATAATCCGGTTTCCGTATCCACTCTCATATCGATTCAGAATCTTAACATCCAATTGCTGATTTTAACCCAACTGTGTCAACCGGCTGGGTATTTTTTTTGGCAGGCGTAGAGATTTTAGACTGGCTATAGGGCTACAATGCGTCGTTTTCTCACATCGGGTGTAAGATGCCGAACCTCAATCCTCAACAGCAAACTGCCGTCTCTCATGTTGATTCGCCGCTTTTAGTCCTAGCCGGTGCCGGCAGTGGCAAAACCAGCGTGATTACCAATAAGATCGCCTGGATGCTCGACAAGGGTGGCTTTCGCGCGAAAAATGTTTTTGCAGTCACCTTTACCAATAAGGCCGCGCTGGAGATGAAGCAACGCATCGCCGGGCAACTGCCAGGTGAACTGAGCCGTGGATTGAACGTTTCAACCTTTCACCGGCTGGGGCTGCGTATGTTACAGAGCGATGCCCGGGCAATGGGCTACCGGCGCGGCATCAGCATCATGGATGAATCGGACAGTCAGTCAGCTATACGCGAGATCATCAAGGAGTCCGGTTTTCAATCCGAAGCTGAAGATGTCAGACCAAAGATCTCACGCTGGAAGAATGACTTTATACAGCCGGAGCAGATTGTCGGCCTTGCTGGTAACGACGCTGATTCTGAAGCCGCAAAGGTATATCGCCGCTATAATGATTTACTGCAAGCCTGCAACGCTGTCGATTTCGATGATCTGATCACAGTGCCCGTCATTGCTTTACAAAATGACCGCGAATTGCTCGAAAAATGGCAGAACCGGATCCGTCATTTACTGGTCGACGAATACCAGGACACCAATGCCGCCCAATACAGGCTGATCAAACTGCTGGTTGGGAAGTTCGGTGGCCTCACGGTTGTTGGAGACGATGATCAGTCCATTTACTCCTGGAGAGGGGCCAGACCCGAGAATCTGGTCCTGCTGAATACAGATTTTCCGCGCTTAAAAGTGATTAAGCTGGAACAGAACTACCGCTCCACCCGGCGGATACTGCGCAGCGCCAATCATCTGATTGCGAATAACCCTCATCTTTATGAGAAAAAACTCTGGAGCGAATTGGGTGAAGGCGACGCAATACGGGTTATGGCCTGCAAAAATGCCGATGATGAAGCCAACTGGATCGCTTCGGAAATCCTCTATCTGAAATTTCGTAAACGTTGCAGATTTTCCGATATTGCGATTCTTTATAGAAGTAACTTTCAATCCCGGTTATTTGAGAAAGCACTGCGCGAAAAACAGATTCCCTACAAAATCAGCGGCGGTAGTTCTTTTTTCGAGCGGACCGAGATTAAAGATGTTCTCGCTTATCTGAGGCTGCTGGCCAATCCCAGAGACGATTCCGCCTTTCTGCGCATCGTCAATACACCTCGCCGAGAAATCGGTGCCGGTACTCTGGAAAAACTCGGCCAATATGCTCGGAGGAGACATTCAAGCCTCCTGGATGCCTGCGGTGAATTGGCATTGGAAAGCATCCTGAGTGAACGTGCGCTGTTGCGAGTGCGGCACTTCAGCACCTGGATCTCTCATTTGTCTTTGCAAGCCCGTTCAGAGAATCCCGTCGATATTGTCGAGCAGCTACTCAAGGATATGGACTATAAGAGCTGGCTGAGAGAAACCGCAAAGACTCCTGAACAGGCTGAGGCACGCTGGCGCAATGTACGGGAGTTAGTGGAATGGGTGGAGCGGCTAGCCGAAGAGAATTCCGGCAAAAACGACACACTGATCGACATAGTCGCCCATATATCCTTGATGGATATGATCGCGCAAAACAGTCAAAATGACGATAGCGAGCAGGTCAGCATGATGACCCTGCACGCCGCCAAGGGTTTGGAATTCCCTTATGTCTATATCGTCGGAATGGAAGAAGATATTCTTCCTCATCACAGCAACTCGGACGATCTTTTTATCGAAGAGGAACGTCGCCTGGCCTATGTCGGTATTACCCGGGCCAAACAGGCACTGACTTTTACCTGGGCCCGACATCGGCGAAAATATGGAGAAATCGTACACTGTGAACCCAGCCGTTTTTTGCACGAGATTCCGGAACAGGATCTTATCTGGCTGGGGGAAAATACCGCAAGCAATACCCCCGAGCTGAAACGGCAAAGCGGTAATGAGACTTTGGCCGGATTGAAACAACTGCTGAGCGAGTAAGGCCCATGAGTGATGTCCTGTCCAGGCTGCAAAAAATCATAGACGAAGAAATACAACCCGCCAATGCCATGCAGTTCAGCATCGCCGGCTATGATGGTGATAAGTTGCGGATCCGGGCTCCGCTTTCATCCAACACCAATCACCATGGCACCGTCTTCGGAGGCAGTCAGTACGCCATAGGCGCGGTTGCCGGTTGGGCGTTGATTCGCTGTAAGCTGTCCGAATACGGACTGGCCGGAACTATAGTGGTTAAATCGGCATCCATGGACTATCTTAGACCGGTCAGGGAAGATTTTTCTATTACGGTGGAATTTGTGGAACCGGACGGATTGGCTGAATCAATGCGCAAATATCAGGCCGAACGAACTGCCAATCTGACCGTCAGGGGATGCATAGAGCAGCGCGGACGCGATGCCGCCCACTACCGGGGAATTTATTCAATAAAGAATCTCGGTAAACCCACAATCCCTTGAATTCCACGCAAATCGACATACATATTTCTTAGGCTTTTAGGCGTAGCATCAGCGTAATGACTGAAAATAACGAAAAAGAAAGCGTACAAACCGGACTGATTATTCCCGCGCAGGCATTGCCGGAACGGTTACTTTTACTGCCCGTTTACGAGCGCCCTTTTTTTCCTTCTCAGGTCCAACCCTTGGTGGTCGAACAAGAACCCTGGGGCGAAACCTTTGCTGAACTGGAGAAGTCGGGCAATCCCATGCTGGGGCTTTGCTATGCCGGCGATGATGAGAAGGCGCTCGGTAAGGCGGAAGACTTCAATCGTACCGGTTGTGTAGTGAGGCTGCATAACGTCACCCTTGTAAACGGTAAGATCCAGTTTATTGCTCAGGGACTGCAAAGGTTCAGGATTAAGAAATGGGTTCGTAGCGAGCCACCCTATCTCATCGACGCGATCTACCCGAAAGAGCCAGAGGCGGAGAAAAAAGATGTCAAAGCCTATGCCATGGCCTTGATTCAGGCTATCAAAGAACTGATACCGCTGAACCCCTTGTACAGCGAAGAGCTGAAAAACTTCCTTAGCCATTTCAATCTGAATGAACCTTCCCCTTTGGCTGATTTCGCCGCTGCCATCACCACGGCGGAAGGCAGGGACTTGCAGAAGGTCCTGGATACTTTACCACTGCTGGAGCGCATGGAACTGGTGCTTGTACTTTTACAAAAAGAGCTGGAGGTAGCCAAGCTACAAAGCGAAATCCGTACTGAAGTCGAACAGAAAATGTCCAAGCATCAGCGCGAGTTTTTTCTGCGCGAGGAACTCAAAGTCATTCAACGTGAATTGGGAATTGCCAAGGATGATCGCACTGCCGATATAGACGAGTTCAAAGCCCGTATGGAAAAGCTGAATCCACCCGAGCATGTCGTCCGACGGTTCGACGAGGAACTCAGAAAGCTATCCATTCTGGAAACAGGCTCTCCCGAATACGGCGTAACCCGAAATTATCTGGACTGGGTCAGTACCATCCCCTGGGGCGTACATTCGGAAGACCATTTACAGTTGGACGAGGCGCGCGCCATCCTCGACCGAGATCACGCGGGTCTGGACGATGTTAAAGATCGTATATTGGAATTTCTGGCCATGGGTGCGTTTCGCGGTGAAATCCATGGTTCGATCCTGCTGCTGGTGGGCCCGCCGGGTGTCGGTAAAACGTCGATCGGACGATCAATCGCGGAAACGCTCAATCGGCGGTTTTTTCGCTTCAGCCTGGGAGGCATGCGGGACGAGGCTGAAATCAAAGGCCACAGACGCACCTATATCGGCGCTATGCCCGGTAAATTGGTACAGGCTCTGAAAGATGTCAAAGTCTCCAATCCGGTCATAATGCTGGATGAAATCGATAAGATCGGTTCTTCCTATCAGGGCGATCCGGCGTCGGCTTTGCTGGAGGTTCTGGATCCGGAGCAAAACAGCGAATTTCTCGATCACTATATCGATCTTCGGATCGATCTGTCCAATGTGCTGTTTGTCTGCACCGCCAACCAGTTGGACACCATCCCACAACCACTGCTGGACAGAATGGATGTGATTCGCCTGGCCGGTTATCTGGCGGAAGAAAAACTCAAAATAGCCAAAATACATCTGTGGCCAAAATTACTCAAACAGAACAAAGTCAAGAAATCATTGGTTAAAATCAGTGACTCGGCATTGAAGTCTTTGATCGAGGGCTACGCCCGGCAGGCCGGTGTACGAAACCTGGAAAAACTGCTGCAAAAAGTGCTGCGTAAGGCGATTGTGCGTATTCTTAACGGTGAAAAACGTCTGTCCATCAGCAATAAAAATCTCGAGGAGTTTGTCGGTCAGCCGATTTTTCGTAACGAGAGTCTGTTGCACGGTATAGGCATAGTGACCGGTCTTGCCTGGACATCCCTGGGCGGCGCCACTCTGCCGGTCGAAGCCACACGCGTTCATCAAAGCAATCGTGGCATTCGTTTGACGGGTCAGCTGGGTGATGTCATGAAGGAATCAGCCAATATCGCGTACAGCTACGTCAGTGCCAACGCTGAACAATATGGTGTTGATCCGGCTTATTTTGACGATGCCTATTTGCATTTACACGTACCGGAGGGTGCTACGCCGAAGGATGGACCCAGTGCCGGCATCACCATGACAACGGCAATATTATCCAAGGCCTTGAAGAAGGCGATCCGCAAAACTATTGCCATGACCGGAGAGATTACCTTAACGGGAAAAGTGCTTCCGGTAGGGGGGATCAAGGAGAAGATCATTGCGGCCCGAAGACTGGGTATCAAAGAAGTGCTTCTCCCTGATGCCAATAAGCGCGACTTCGATGAATTGCCCGAGCATTTAAGCCAGGGACTGACGGTATATTTCGCCAAGGAATACAGGGAAGTCTTTGATATTGTTTTTTGATCCTGGAAATAACACCTATCGTGGATTTATCGGCTGAGAAAACTAATCATCCAGCGAGCAACCTTTAAGTCATCCGCCTCATGTTGCAAGGAAGCCATTCCGGCCTCCAGGATATCCGTCGGTATACGGCCGGTGCGGGATTGCATTAAATCCCTGGAGTAGCCGTGGGTAAATTCGGGATGGCCCTGAAAGGTTAAAATGTGATCGCCGATCTGCAGGGCTCCATATTCGCAAAATTCACTCCCGGCAATCAGGGTTGCCCCGGGGGGCAATTCGGATATCTGGTCCTGATGGCTGGCTAAAAGGGAAAATTCATCCCCATCTTCCGCCATCCAGTTCGGTTTGTGTTTGAAATCCCAGGTTTGCAATCCTACACCCCAGCCCTTGTCGGATTTTCCGGATTTTCCGCCCAAGGTTTTGGCAACCAACTGGTGACCGAAACAAATTGCCACCACTTTGCGCTTTTCCCGGTCCAGGCGTCTGATCAAAGATTCCATTTCCTTAATCCAGTCGAATTCATCATAAGTACCGTGCCGGCTTCCGGTAATCAACCAGCCATCACAATCGTCCAGGGTTTGCGGAAACTGTCCGTCTATCACCGGATAGATTACAAACTTCAGGTTCGGATCCGCTTTCAACAGTAACGAGGTAAACATGGAGTTGTAATCACCATATTTGTCGACAAACTCATCACTGACGTGATCACACTGTAGAAT
The DNA here is from genome assembly GCA_965222695.1 of Granulosicoccaceae bacterium. Lineage (GTDB taxonomy): Bacteria > Pseudomonadota > Gammaproteobacteria > Granulosicoccales > Granulosicoccaceae > UBA7957. The sequence goes on from OZ244967.1 coordinate 1,830,877, forward strand.
GCCTATTTTCATCATCGGAGTATAAAATCGGATTGAAAAATATCACTGCTGGGCCAGATTCAGAACCCATTGTACTATGCCCCACAATACCAATAAAAAAAGAATCGTGGCAACAAGCCCGGCCACGATAAAATGACTGGCCTTACCGTGTTGGAAATCGTTGATACGATTTTCATCCTTTTGAACACCGAATCCGGCGGCTAAAACACTTTTAAATACCGAAAACATGCCCACTTGCCGCTTTTTTTCCAGGTCCTGCTGATCGTTCATCTCGATCTCTTGCTGAAATAAAAAATGCTGGGGCGGGATTATACTGAAACGATGGGTTATTGTATGCGAAAAAAAAGAATAGCCGACGAGGAGGACTGACTCGCCGGCCTTTTGGGAAACCTTAAGTTGTTTCGAATCGGCCTCCCTTGGTTTCACAATCACTCTTCATGGCCTTCACCCAGCCTTGACCTTTGCAATTGTTTTGACCGGCACAGGCGTTATTGGCACCCGCGCAGGCTCCATGGCCTTTACATGAGTTCACACCGTAACATTTGCCTTCCACTGCGGCTGCGGTCTCTTCCATGGCTTTGTCGTCGCCGCTCATGGTGCCGCAACCGGATAAAAGTGCCGCAGCTGCCGCAGCAAGGGCAAATGAGGATGCTTTGGAAAGTGTATTCATAAATATCAGGCTCCTGATTGTTTTTTACCGATACGATTGGGTAGATAGTTTCCGCCCGGTAATGTGTTTCTATTCAACCAAAAAAGTTCAGGTTTTTTTAACTGTTTAAACCTAAATAATTGAAACTCTACTTCAGAGCCTGTTCAAAATCTCTGTGCCTACTGCGAATTCGTTGAGTTTGGCCAGATTTCCTCCTGATCGTCGTTGCGTAGAACCACTATGCGCCTCCAATCAGAATAAAATCTGACTCAAATCAGCGTATTCTCGCGACGACACAGAGATCTTGAACAGGCTCTCAGATCTTTTCCAAAGAGATACGCTGAACCAGATTATCGACGATTAATGTTTTCAAAATCGTGACAGCGCGCAGCGGGATATGTTCTTCGTCCAACCATTCTGTCAAACCGGAGCAGATGTCGCCAAAGCTTTGCCCCTGCATCAGTCGATCGACCGCCCAGGCTTCATCCACATCCAGGGCACGCCAGCGAGGATCCCGGTGTGAACGCCATATCAGCCAGGATTGAAGGTGATCTTGCCGGTGCCAACCCAACTCGTCCTCGTCAGAGGACTCTTCGTCTTTGAGCAGCTCCACCCAGATTTTCGGAATATTATAGTGCAGATTGACGCGCCGGCATGCCGGTACGAATTCTATGGTGATTTCACTCCAATGCGCCGGGTCGATCGCGGCTAGCTCTTCAACTGTACGGATACTGCAGTCCTTTTCATCGAATACACTGTTTTGAGCATTTTCAAATTCAGCCATCTCATAGAGTTTTTCATCGAAGGCAAAGGCGCTTTCTGGATTTTTTAGAAATTCGGGCAAATGAATTCCGAACCAACGGATCGATCTGTAGCCGGAGGGGTATCGGCTGATATACTTCAGGGCCATAGTGGCAAAATCTTCCTCTCCGAGCAGTTTATGCAAGCCGCGATAGTCGATGCTAAGGACCTCGATAAGGCGCAGCCGGTATGCATCGTGGTAAAACCCCAGACGCTCCTGTGCATCGGCTTTATCATCGCTGATAATGTCTTCCCGGATTGCGCTTTGCTTATTGCCGTTGAGGTAGTCGGCAAACTCCCGCTGAATTTGTTCCAGGCTTTTCATTTCGCCTCCACAACGCTTTCGCAAATACGGCGTGCAGTGGAAAGCTCATCCAGCAGCTCATCCAGCGCCGGTATATTATCGTCTCGTTCTATCATGGTGGATACGGGACCGAGTTCACTCATAGCATCGGCGTAAACATCCCAGACCGCATCTTTGACCGGCATATCGTGGGTATCGATCATGATCGCACCTGACTCATTAGTCGTATGTCCGGCGATGTGTATCTGCCAGACACGCTCCGCCGGAATACCGCGTATATAGTCGACAGGCTCGAAAGAGTGATTGATTGACGAGACGTAGATATTATTGACATCGAGCAGTATCAGGCAATCCGCTCTGTTGGCGATCTCGCTTAAAAATTCCCATTCCGTCATGTCCGATTGCCTGAAGGTGACATAGCTGGATAAATTTTCCAGCATGAGGCGGCGCCCGAGGAAGTCCTGCACCTGTTTGACCCTGTCCACAACGTGACTGATCGATTCTTCGGTATAGGGCAAAGGCAAAAGATCGTGCATATTCTGACCCCTGACACCGGTCCAGCATAAATGATCGGATATCCAAACCGGCTGGATGCGTTCGGCCAGGGTTTTCAGCTGCGTTAAATATTCCCGGTCGAGAGGGTCGGTGCTGCCAATCGACAATGACACTCCGTGCATCACCATGGGATAGGACTCCCTGACCCGGTCTAAAAAATACAACGGCTTGCCGCCGGGAACCATATAGTTTTCAGAAATCACTTCAAACCAGTCAACTTCCGGATGTTCGTCGATAATCGTCTGGTAGTGATCGGTTCTGAGGCCTAAACCGAAGCCAAGCATGGGTTTTTCTGCAGCAAGATTGTGTGTCATGGGCTGATTCGAATTTACGGTTGAAGATACAGTGTGAGATTGTGATGGAGTTATTGTAACGGGATATTAACGCGAGACGGAGCCGTCTCATTGATATTTACCATTTTGCGGGAAAAAACCCGCAAACCTGTTTCGGATTAAGAGCCTGTTCAAATTCTCGCGACGGCGAGAGATTTTAGGCAGGCTCTGACTAGTAGTCCGTCCACTTGATAAGTTCGGGTTCAGCGGGCCTGACTGTGGACGGACTACTAGCGGGGGATTGGAATCAGCAAGCTGCTCCGATGATTCGGAGCAGCGGAGAGCCGTGATTTACCGATTTTTGTTCAAGGATTCGAAGTCGCCGCCTAGCTCGTTACACTCTCTGAATTCCAGGTTTAGAAATCCCTGGGATTTACAGGCGTTTTTTCCCGCGCAGGCACTGGTCAGTGTTTTGCAGTTACTGCTACCCTTGCAGGAATTCACTCCCCAGCATTTACCGACTTCATCAAGTTTGGTCTCAGAGGCGGAACTGTTTACCGGTGCGCCGGCCAACAATGCCGCCGCGGCGCTGGCCAGTATCATGCCATGGGTCTTTTTTGCTGTACTCATTATTTCATCACTCCAGTCGGGTGGTTCATGCCTGCCGCCAACGCGGTTTATCTCCGGTCTGTCGGCTGTTTAATCGATGTGCTTAAGCCATCGAATGAACTGATTTGCGGATTTGTGAAACAATCTTCGGCTAAAAACGAAATCCGGTTTTTACACTGTAGCTCGGTTCGTCTCCAATAACGTCGATCTCAAAGCCAAGATTAATGCCGAGGTTCAGATTGAAACCGGCGAAGAGTTTGGTTGCATCAACACTCTCGTCATCGAGCCGAGGTTCGTCGACCGCTTCGCTTTCCGTACGGATACGTCCTATTCCTGCGTAGGGCGTGATCATCACAAAGCCCTTTGAAATCGAAAGCTCAATACCCTTATTGTCCAATTCGAGCTCATCGACGCCTTCCAGACGGCTGTACGTCAGTCGCAGGGCCAATGCGGGCGAGATCACCGTTCCCTCCAGAACCGAATAGCGCAATTCGGCGCCCCAGAGTTTGATATCGGTTTCGGGAGCGCCCGAATAAAACGCGCCCACATCCAGATTGAACGGTAAGCCTTTATGCAGGTGTATCTTCGGCATTGGCAGGTAGCTTAGATCCCAGTCTCCGTCACTGGCGTCTTCGAACAGGCCTTTATCCAGCTCGGTGGCGGTTAATTCCAGCGCCAGGTCGAAGCCGGTGACGCCGAGCGGTTCCGCGGGGCTGACCGCTTTGTAACTGGTTGCTGCGCCCAGAATTTTTGAAAGCTTGCGAAAGTCTTTCTGCACCAGATTGCCGATTTCATCCAGATCATTTGCTGCCATCGACGCCGGGGCAACAACGCTGAGGGTCAGTAACATGAGTGATGCCAATTGCTTGTTCATATTTTAGCTTTCCTGTAGAGGCTTTTTCATGATCAAAATGCCTTGCAAATTAAGTACCTAACCATTATTCAATGTTTTGATCGGGAAAAGTTTTCCAGTTTTTCCAAGGTCTCCAGCCAGTCGTTTTCATACTGGGCATAGCGTTGTTTCTCGTCCGCCTGCTCCTTGAGCAAAGCCTGTAACCGGGATTTTTGCGTATCATCATAAATCTGCGGATCGGCCAATGAGTGTTCAAGAATCAACAGTCTTTCCCCGCTCGCATCCAATAATCGCTCCATTTTGTCTGCCTCAGCCTTTAACGGCAGAATGCGCTTTCGTGCTTCGGCCTGTTGACGCTTACGATCTTTTCGAACGGAGGCTGTGTTTCGCCTGGATGCATCGGTGGCGGTCGGCTTTGTTTGCATGGCTTTGGTGCGCCGCTGCTCATCCAGCCATTTTGTATAGCCATCCAGATCGGACTCAAATTCCTGCAGTCGTCCATTCGCGATCAGCCAGAGTTCGTCGGTACAGCAGCGCAGCAGATGCCGGTCGTGGGAAACCAACATCAGGGCGCCCGGAAAATCCTGCAGTGCAAGTGTCAGGGCGTGGCGCATGTCCAGATCCAAATGATTGGTCGGCTCATCCAGTATTAAGAAGTTGGGTTTTAGATAGACAATACCCGCGAGTACCAGGCGGGCCTTTTCTCCTCCTGACATAGTTGCCACCGGATCGAATACCTGATCGCCGTGAAATCCGAATCCGCCGGCAAAATTGCGTAGCTCCGGCTCAGCTGCGTCAGGATCGAGCGATTGCAGATAACTCAATGCATGTCCATCTGCAGGCAATTGTTCCAGCTGATGTTGTGCAAAATAACCGAAACGCAAATGCACGGAGGAACGAATCTCTCCGCCAAGCCGATGAAGTTCGCCCGCCAGGGTTCTGACAAAGGTGGATTTTCCCGCACCGTTCATACCCAGCAGGCCGATTTTCTGCCCCGATTGAATACGCATGTTGATATTTTCAACAACGCGTTGATGATGGTGTCCGCAATCCAAATCTTCCGAAACGATCAGCGGGCTGGGCAGGTGCTCCGGATCAGGAAATCGAAACCGGAAGGTCGAATCGATATGCGCGGCCGAGATCAGCTCCATACGTTGCAACGCTTTTATCCGGCTTTGTGCCTGGCGCGCCTTGGTCGCCTTGGCTTTAAAGCGGCGGACAAAATTCCGGATATGTGCGATTTCCTTTTGTTGCCGCGCATAACCTGCCTGTTGCACGGCAAGACGTTCGGCCCGTTGTTGCTCGAACGCCGAGTAATTACCCGTGTAGAGTTTTATCCTTTTCTGTTCGATATGGGCGATGTGAGTACACACCCTGTCGAGAAATTCGCGGTCATGGGAAATCAGCATCAAGGTGCCGCGATAATGCAACAACCAGGATTCAAGCCACAGCACCGCATCCAGGTCCAGATGGTTGGTCGGTTCGTCCAGCAAAAGTATATCGCTCTGGCACATCAGCGCCCTGGCCAGATTGAGCCGCATTCTCCAGCCACCGGAAAACTCACTGAACGGCTGATTTTGTTGTTGTGCTGAAAAGCCAAGGCCATTGAGCAGACTGGATGCACGCGATTCAGCGGTATATGCCCCTGCCTGTTCGTACTCCGTCAGCAAGGAGGCGTAAAGCTCGCCATCGTTTATCTGCTGTACCCGGTTCAATTCCCCTTCTATGCGCCTGAGTTGTCGGTCGCCGTCGATGACGTAATCCAGAGCGATCCGGTCGGTCGATTCAATTTCCTGATCGGTACTCGCGAATACCAGACCATTGGCGATCTCGCTTGTTCCTTCATCCGAATCCAGGCGATTCAACAACAATGCAAACAGACTGGACTTTCCCGCGCCGTTAGCGCCGGTGACACCGACTCTCTGGCCTTTATATACAACCAGATCCGCATTGGCAAATAACACTTTCGGACCAAGTCGCAGTGTGACGTTTTTAAGTTTCAGCATGATCTGATTTTCATGATTCGCCGGCTGGCATAGGCAACCGGCCATCCAGCAGAAAAAGATCTATTGAAAAGTGCAGAATCTCACCGGACGACAAAGCCTTGAACATCACCCCGTGCTGCGTTGTTTCGCATAGCCATTGTTGCATGGAAACCGGTTTTCCGCAGGTAAATACGCCTGGCGTAAACAATGCGGTACAGCACCCGGCATCGGGACAGCGAGCCGATACATATTCGAAAGCCTCGACTCCGGCGTGACGCATTTCGCTGCCAAGCGTCTGGGTAAAATCATAATTTTGTTTATCTCTAAGAAGGGTTACATATGCCGAGAACGGCGGCTTTTGAAGCTTCACCCCGCAGCTGCTGGCAAAGGATGCAGTGAACAGACTGTGCGCCGTTCTCAACGGTCTGGGTGGTGTGTTACCGTTCATTGAATTTAAAAAAATCAATCTGTAGTAGGCGGACTCCGCTAGAGTTGTATTAACAGATTGAGCTGCATAAAAAAGGCTAGGTTCGAATACACGACCAAACCGCGAACCCCATTTCAACGGGGGATATCGGAAAGGCGTTTTCAACAGATAATGTAAATGGGTCCATCCGGCATCAACCGGCGGTTTTGATTCTTCGAGCAACTCCTCCAGTACGGACTGTTCCTCAAGCGTGTCGACAAACTCAAGGCTCGCAATCTGTTCCTGACTTTCCACCAGGCGGTATAAGGTGCCGCTGAGTTCACCGATAAACTCGCCGCCCCGGCATTTCTCCCAAATTGACATAGATCCGATCTCTATCCCTGCGGTGTTTTACACCTTCCCGCGAATCGCATCGACATACTGCACAACTGTTACCAAGCCCTGGATGGTTTGAATCTGTTCAGCAGGAATACCCCCGGTAATGTGATTTTCAGAGCGCATAAAATGATGCATCCATTGTCTGTCACCCCCGGCCAGAGCATAGAGTGCCCGGCTCATTCGAACAAATAACAAGGCTAATTCGCCTCCTTTACTGTTGGGGTCAAGCGATTGTTTTTTCTTCAGACGAGTGATACCGGTGCGATGCAGGCCCAGAACATTGGCCAGCTCGGATTGGCTCAGGCCAAGCAACTGAGCTGCATTAAAAAATGCCTTCGCCAAGACCTGATCCGGTTCCGGCTGTTCCTTGGTAGCGGCTATAACCATCGTTAAACTATCACCTTAAATTGAACTATTTAGATCATTTTAAATTATTTTTTAGCATATAGTTCAATTCTATGCAAGTTTTGTCGCTTTCCATCATCAAATCTCGCTATAGCACCGCCTTGGACGGGCTCTTATCCGCAGGTACCAGTAGCCAGCGACCCCGCTGTTCATCATAGCTTTCGGTTTTAAGCTGCAGACTCTGACCTATGACAAACCGGACATTCGCCTGATCGCTATACATCACTGTGTAACGCCGATCACACTGAAATTCGCCACCATAAATCTTGCTTAAATCATCGGCATAGAGTTTGACATCGATCGAAGGATTTTCCATACGTAAATACAAGCGGGTGGGCCTGATACCAAAGACTGTCGCGGTTCGTATCGGTCGCTTATCATCCGCGAGGGATAAATCCTCGTTCAGTAAATCGTCGATCGCCAGCTTATAAACAGCCTTGGTAATCTGTTTCTGCACCCCTCGCGCTCGGTTGGCCGCCTCAATCACTTTGTCTCTCAATTCCATATCCGCAGCCGTCGGCTCTGCCTCAGCATCCTGCGAGCAGAATTCGATAATCTCCTTATGCGTGAAAATGCCGGCAACCTCCCGCATGGGCGAGCTGAAGCGTGCATATCCATCGAGCTTCAGAGAATGATGTGGTCCCGGTTCTGCAGTAAAAACCGAAGCGTTATTCACCATGCGTGCCTGATGCTCTATCGCACGGCGTAAGGATGAAGTCTTATCTTGCATCGGCAAGCGGCGCAAATACTCAGCTATGGTTTCTTTATTTCCATAGGAACCGTTCCTCCAGCGCCAGAACCAGATCTTTTTGGGTAAGCGATGTTCCGCAATCAACCGGTGTAGCATACCACTGAATTTTTTCAGCCGTTCCTCTTCCGGTGCCAGATGCACGCGGAATATCGCTTGAATATTCAGCTGACCCAATGCCTCGATCAACATATTCGCCCCTTCATGGTTACACAGCAATGAAATCTGTTCGTTCCACGATTCCACAGCATTTCTGTGATCCTCGGATATGGTGAATTTTTCACCCTGATCGTCGGAATACTGTACGCTAAGACTGATGCGATCGTATTCAATAACGTTGCGTTGACGCGCCAATGCAATACGCCTGTCCCCCACTTCCTTCAGCAACAGCAGTGTCTCGGTAAAATCCTGATCCTTGAGCGGACTCTGCTCCGGACTGTCGTGAAATCGCTGTACACCGTTGTAACTGAGCTTCGCCCGGCTGAGTATCTTGGCTCGCTGGATATAGCGTTGCAAAACGTTCGCTTCAGTATCAAGCTTGATCACAAAGACCAGAGCGCGGCGTTTCACCCGCGGATTGAGAGAAATCAAACCCTCCGACAAGGCTGAGGGCAACATCGGCACCGATAACTCGGGCAGATAGTAACTTGCTCCCCGTAAAAGCGCATCAGCGAACAAGGCGCTTTGCGGCGAAACATAGTAAGCCGCATCGGCCAGGGCGTAATACAGGGAATAGCCATCTCCGTCCCTTCGGATAAACATGGCCTGATCAAGATCCCGGGAATCTTCGTTGTCGATGGTAATAAAGGCATCGGCCGTCATATCTACAAGTGCGATATCATCCAGCCCGGGATTTGCCAGTAGATGACTCACTTCTTCGTGCACCTGATCCGGATACTGCGGATCGATGTTATAATCCTCAAGAATATTCCAGACGCGCGCCTTGGCGGTGCCGCCGGCTGCCAACAGACTCAAGCTGCCCCCTTCGACCGGCCCATCCGACACTAAAATGATCGATCCTTCCGGATGCTCTGCAAAAACGGGTTCGTATGAAAATATCGGATTTTCACCGCAAAAGAGTTTGCGCGCGCACAGACCCCTTTCACCGGATTCAACACGATAGTATCCCGATAGCATTGCCTCCCCCTTTATTTAACATCCGCCTGCCGGCAATTTTACTGATTGTAGCGGTAAGATCGGCATTTTTGGGGGCGTAAGGACCCAAAAAGCCAAGTGACTGAGAATTTTGTACAATCAATCCATGAAAAACTACAAATCCGAACGACAAGTTTTATTACAAAGCGCCAGGGCAATGAACGCAAGCGGACTGAACCAGGGTGCATCGGGAAATTTAAGCTTGCGCGTGGATAATGGTTTCCTGATTACACCTTCGGGTCTTGAGTACGATATTTGCACGCCGGAATCCATGGTATTCATGACATTGCAAGGTGATTGGACCGGGGAGATACAACCCTCCAGCGAGTGGCGCTTTCACCGCGATATCTTTCTTGAGCGTGAGGAAGCGGGTGCTATTGTGCATGCACATGCGCACTGGTGCACCACCCTTGCCTGCCAGCGGCTGCATATACCACCGTTTCACTATATGATCGCCATGGCAGGAGGCGCAACGATCCGGTGCGCAAAATATGCAACCTTCGGCACACAGGCGCTATCGGACAATATCCTCGCCGCGCTGAAAGACCGCAAAGCCTGTCTGATAGCAAATCACGGCATGTTGACATTGCAGTCCACGCTGGACAAAGCCCTCGCACTGGCAGTGGAAGTCGAGCACCTGGCTCGGGTCTACAGTCAGTGTCTGATGATGGGGGAACCTGTATTACTTAGTGATGAGGAAATGAACAAGGTGATTGAAAAATTCAAAACCTACGGTAACAGGACATGATTGTACTGGCCCGTACGCTTTGGAGATTGATCGCCTGGATAGATCTTGTGGCCTTTACCACAGTGATGTACTTGCTAACCTTTCTTCCCCGCGAAAAAATCGGAAAATTTTATGATCAATTATTCCAAAGCTGGGCCAGAACCTTTGTCCGAGCCCTGGGCGTGGAACTGAAACTGCATCAAAAATACAAGGACAGTCTTCCTCAACACTATATAGTCATAGCCAATCATCCTTCTGCATTTGAAGATGTCGGCATACCGGCCCTGTTCAAAGCCCATTCAGTGGCAAAGATCGAAGTAAAAGACTGGTATATCGTCGGCAGAATAAGCCAGGCCGCGGGAACACTTTATCTCAAGCGAGAGGACAAAAGCTCCAGGGCCGAAGCGTCGAATACCATAAAGCAAGCCCTGCTCGACGGAAAAAACATCGCTATCTACCCTGAAGGCGGCTGCAAAGGGAGACGCATCAATCCTTTTTTATACGGTATTTTCAGTATCGCCCTGGAAACCGGAACACCCATAATCCCGGTATTTATCCACTACGAGGCACAGGAAGATTTTGAATGGCAGGGACAGACGCTACCGGGGAAAATTGTCGAATTGCTGCTGGCCAAAAATAAAACCGCCAATTACTACGTCTTTGACCCCGTCGATCCGAAACAATTTACCGACCGGGAATCCTTTACGGAGTATGTTCACAGCCGATACTTGGAGTGGGAGAAGAAGTATTTGTTGTAGTTTTTCTCTACCGTAAGCCTAACAGTAACAGGAAGCCATGGAAGCGGCGGCCTTGCGCAATGTTGGCAAATATTGACGCAGTTCATCGAGTGATTTGCGCACGGTCGGCGCATGCACTGCGACGGTGAAACAGATATCGTTTTTTTCATTGATTACTGGCACGGCGATCGCCACCATGCCATCCATCAACTCTTCGTTATCTATGCCAACCCCGTCTTCGCGGATTCGGTCGAGTTCCCGTTGCAGAAGCTCGGGATCGGTGATGCTGCGCCCGGTATAGGCTTTGAGCGGCGCGTAATTCAACAGCTTTTTGCGCTGAGCGGGCTTCATATGCGCAAGGTACAATTTACCACTGGCGGTACAGTGCAGCGGCAGCCGTGATCCTATAGGAAGCTGTATACGGAACGGCCAGTTGGCTTCAACCCGATCGAAATACACGGTTTCGTGACCGTCCAGAACCGTACAATTGCAGGTCTCGCCGATCTCATCGGACAATGCCTGCAGAATCGAGTGACGCGGCGCGCCCAACGACTCGTTGGTCAATATGCTGATGACCATTTCCCTCGATCTTGGGCCGGGTAGATAACGTTTTTTCACCGGTTCCCGCTGAAGAAATCCCGCCTCCTCCAATTGCAGCAGAATTCGATTGACGGTGGGCTTGGGCAGACCCATTTTTTCGATGACTTCGGTCGCGGATATAGGCCGCTGGGACCTGGCCACCTGTTCGAGAATCATCAGTCCTCGCAGGATGGTCGGGATACCTTCTTGTGGTTCACTTGTCATGCTGAGTGTTTTTCGACTCCGTTACGGACCAATCGATCGCGGATTGTAGCAAAATTACCAGCCACGATAGCATACCGGCGTTCAGTTTCCGTACATAACACTTGGCAACCACAATGCGATTTGCGGAAAGAAAATAATCAGCAACAAACCGAGCAACTGAATTCCCATAAACTGAATCATACCGCCGTAAATATCTTTCAAATCCCATTCCGGCACTACCCCTTTAAGGAAGTAGGCCGATAAGGCCACGGGCGGCGATAACCACGCCGTTTGCAGATTGACTGCGACCAGTATACCGAACCAGGTCAGGTTGAAACCCAGTTCCTCAACCAGCGGCAAGAGAATCGGACTGATAATCAGGACGATAGGCACCCACTCCAATGGCCAGCCCAGCAGAAAGATCAGGGCCATGATAATGAACAGGATTACGTAGGGCGACATTTCCAGAGTAAGTAGATACTCTGTCAGCATTGTCGGGGTGCCGAGACGCGAGAAGACCGCGCCGAAAAAGTTGGACGCCGCCACAAGCACCAGAATTAAGGCCGAAATTTCCAGGGTTTTAATCAATGCTTCCTTGAAACCTTTCTGTGTCATCTTCCCGTAGGCTGATGTCATCAAAAAAGCACCGAAAGCTCCCATGCCGGCGGCTTCGGTTGGTGTCGCTAGGCCCAATAGGATTGAACCAAGGGCAAATCCCACCAGTGCCGCCGGCGGCACCAGACCCAGGGCAAATTCCTTCATCACGTAAGCCATTGATTCGGGTTGCATGTCTTCGGGCAGAGGTGGCCCCAGTTCCGGATTTAACTTGCAGCGTAGCAATGCATAGCCGGTGTACAGGCAGGCCAGCATAAAGCCGGGAATGATCGCTGCGGCAAACAGATAGGTCACAGGCACTTCCAGAATGGGACCCATCACAACCAGCATGATGCTCGGCGGGATCAGGATGCCCAGAGTACCGCCGGCGGTGATGGTACCTGCGGCCAGTTTGACATCATAGCCCGATCGGTTCATGGTTTTAGCCGCCATAATGCCGAGAATGGTCACAGAAGCTCCGACAATTCCGGTAGCTGCGGCAAAAATAGTGGATACGAACAATACCGCGATATAGAGCGCTCCGTGGGTACGCGATAGAGTCAGTTGCACCGCTTTGAACAGACGCTCCATCAATCCGGCCTGTTCCATCAGAATACCCATAAATACAAACAAGGGAACCGCCGCCAGGGTCTGCTCCAGCATGACGCTGGAGAACTGCAGGGTCATCAGGTAGAACACGAGTTCACCAAAGCCCCACAGCCCGAAGGTCATGCCGAGAAAGATCAGGGTGAAGGAAATCGGAAAGCCAACGAAAATCGCAAACAGCATGACCGCGATCATGATGATTCCGATGAACTCGGGCTGAAGATTCACTAGCGCATCAATCATACCGGCCACCTGTTATGCTTGATCGCATACACACATTTGAGGAATTCAGAAATACCCTGCATGATCAGCAAGGCGACACCGATCGGTATGGCACCTTTTATCGGGCCGGTGTAGGGCATCCAGGCCGTATCCATGCTGCGTTCGGCGCGTGAAAAAGCAGCAGACATGATTCTTCAAGATAACCGGTAGGTGTATTGATAAGATCGACTATTGTTAAATCAACCTTAACATTGAATGTCCCCGTACTGGAGCCACGACAATGAAAATGACCACTGAAGAAGCCTTTATCAAAGTGTTGCAGATGCACGGCGTCGAACACGCCTTTGGCATTATCGGCTCCGCGATGATGCCGATTTCCGACCTCTTCCCCGAGGCGGGCATCAGATTCTGGGACTGCGCGCACGAAGTCAATGCCGGTATGAGCGCAGACGGATACACCCGCGCCACCGGTAAAATGTCAATGGCGATCGCCCAGAACGGCCCGGGTATCACCAATATGGTGACTCCGATAATAACTGCCTACTGGAATCACACGCCACTGCTGCTGGTGACACCGCAGGCAGCCAATAAGACCATCGGCCAGGGCGGCTTTCAGGAAATGAAACAAATGGCATTGTTCGAGGACTGCGTCTGTTACCAGGAAGAAGTTCGGGACCCATCCCGGATCGCTGAGGTTCTCAACCGAGTGATCTTGAAAGCCTTTCGAGGTTCGGCGCCTGCACAGATCAATGTGCCACGCGATATCTGGACACAGGTCATAGATATTGAACTGCCTCAAATCGTTAAAATAGGACATCCAACGGGAGACCCCCAAGCAATTTTAAAAGCGGCGGAGTTGCTAAGCGACGCCGAATTTCCCGTCATTCTGAACGGCGCAGGTGTGGTGCTTTCCGGTGGTATCCCAGCTTCGGTTGCCTTGGCGGAGCGGCTCACGGCGGCGGTTTGCTGCAACTATCAACACAATGACGCATTTCCGGGCTCCCATCCGCTGGCGTGCGGACCTCTGGGATACAATGGCTCGAAAGCAGGCATGGAGATGATCTCCAAGGCCGATGTCGTGCTGGCGCTCGGGACACGTCTAAACCCATTCTCCTCGCTACCGGCTTACCAGATCGAGTATTGGCCCGAAAACGCCAAGATCATCCAGATCGATATCAATGCCGACCGTATCGGACTCACCAAACGAGTGGCCGTAGGCATACAGGGCGATGCTCGTAAAGTTGCCGAGCAGATCCTTGACAGTCTTTCGGACACAGCGGGAGATGCTGGTCGTGAGGAGAGAAAGGCGGTGGTTGCACAAGCCAAATCCACCTGGGCAGAGCGGCTCGCTTCAATGGATCACGAAGACGACGACCCTGGCATTAGCTGGAACCAGCGAGCCCGTGCCCGCGATCCGGAGCGTATGAGCCCGCGCCAGGCCTGGCGGGCTATCCAGGCCGCTTTGCCGGAAAACGCTATCATTTCGACCGATATCGGAAATAACTGTGCCATCGGAAACGCCTACCCGTCCTTCGAGGAAGGTCGTAAATACATGTCACCGGGGCTTTTCGGACCCTGCGGTTACGGCCTGCCTTCGATTCTGGGTGCCAAGATCGGCCGCCCGGATCTGCCCTGCATCGGTTTTGCAGGAGACGGCGCATTCGGAATTTCGATGAACGAGATGACCGCCTGTGGCCGCGGTGACTGGCCTGCCATCACCATGGTGATCTTCCGCAACTACCAGTGGGGTGCCGAGAAGCGTAACACGACACTCTGGTTCGACGACAACTTTGTGGGCACCGAGCTGAATGTCGGTGTAAATTATGCAAAAATCGCCGAGGGCTGCGGGCTTAAAGGCGCGCAGGCCGCGACAATGGAGGAATTAACCGTGGTTTTGAGCGCTGCAGTACAAGAACAGATGGAAAACAACGTGACGACCTTTATCGAAGTTGTGCTTAATCAGGAACTGGGCGAACCCTTCCGCCGTGACGCCATGAAAAAACCGGTCAGTGTTGCCGGAATCAGCAAGGCTGACTTCGTGGCGCAAAAACCGGCGCTTTGACCGCCACATGAATGTGCTCGAAAGTATCATTGCTGCATCGCGCGCGGTGGAGCCGCATATCGTGCTCTCCGAAGGCGAGGATCAGCGGATCGTTCAGGCGGCGGCCACAGCGATAAAACACGGCTTGGCGAAAATTTCTGTCGTGGCGGATCCGGAAAAATTCTCCGCCCTTGCACGGGATATAGACGGGGCCGATCAGATTAAGGTTCATCACCCGCAAACATCGCAATTGCTGGAGCGGTATGCCGAAGCCTACCATCGGCAGCGTCAGCATAAGGGCATAGATGCTGACGCTGCCCGGGCCGCCATGCAAAGAAATCTGAACTTCGCAGCAATGATGGTTCGCAATGGCGACGCCGACGGGACAATAGGCGGAGCCGCCTCAACAACCGCAGATACTGTCCGCGCTGCCCTGCAGGTTGTAGGCAGGGCACATGGTACAGACGTGGTTTCGAGCTTTTTCCTGATGCTTTTGCGCGAGCCGTTTTCCCGGCCGGTGGTTTTCGCCGACTGCGGCTTGATCATGCAACCGACCGCCGAGGAACTGGCAAGCATCGCGATGGCATCGGCGCAATCCTTTCGATCATTGACCGGGCAGCAACCCCGTGTCGCCATGCTGTCCTTCTCAACGATGGGAAGTGTACCAGAGCAGGCGCATGAATCCATCAAACGCATACGAAGTGCGATTACGATGATCAAGACGCGAGCGCCGGAACTTATCGTGGATGGTGAGATTCAGTTCGATGCCGCAATCGTTCCCGACGTTGCCGGCAAAAAAGCGCCGGATTCAGTTTTGGAAGGCCACGCTAACGTGTTCGTTTTCCCAAGCCTTAGCGCGGGTAATATAGGCTACAAAATTGCTCATCGGATCGGCGGCGCGGTGGCGCTCGGTCCGATACTGCAAGGGCTTGCACACCCTGCCAACGATCTGTCGCGCGGCTGTAGCGCTGAAGATGTCTACCGCATGATCGCGATCACGGGTGCACAGGCGGCGGCTCAGCAGGTCATAGATCAGCGCTAAGGATAAAGTCACTCATATATTGCAACACGGACTGCCGCTGTTCAGCATGGGGCGAATGTGCACAGTTTGGCACCAGGACACTTTCGGCTTTGCTCCGGCTTTGTGCACAGATAGTGCGTACCTGCCTTTCGCTGCCGTATTGATCATCACATCCTTGTATCACCAATAAAGGGCAGTTGATCGAAGGCAGTAAGTATTCAATACTCCAGTGTTTAAACGCGGCCGAAAGCCAGGTGTCGGACCAGGCTTTAAAGAGTTGATGAGTATTGCTGCCGTGATATTTATCCAGGCTTTGCAGCTTTCCCTCATTATATGCCTGATCGGCCAGACGTATCCCCTCCAGCGTGATTTCTTCGACGAATACGTGTGCCGCTTCTGTGATGACCGCTTTGAGCTGCGGCGGCTGAGCGGCGGCCGTGATCAATCCGATACTGCCGCCATCGGAGTGTCCTATAAGAATATAGGATTGCCGGGGAATGAGGGCTGAAATAACCGCCGGGAGTTCAAACAAAGCATATTCATGAAGATAGTGAATATTCCGCTTTTGGTTCAAAGTACTCGATTTCCCATAACCCTGACGGTCATAAACCAGCCCGGGGCTGCCTGTTTGGGCGCAAAGTTTTTGCGGAAAATCCTTCCACATAGAAGTACAACCCAGTCCCTCATGTAAAAATACCAGACAGGGTCTCGACATATCTCCTTCGATCCGTTCATAATACAGATACGTCCCGTCGCTGAGTCTGAGCTGACTCACCGTGAGTTCCTAGGGCTTGTTAACACGGAAGTGGGAGATCTATCGTCCGAAAGGTAAACTTCGATGCGTTCCTTTCCTCTGCCGATATTTTTTCGTTTCAAGCGGAATTTACCAACCTCCGATGTCCGCCGGAGATGCGTTCCACCACAGGGAACCTTGGCGAACCCGGGGATTTTCCAGTACCTTCTCTGATTTGACTCATCGGCAAATGCGCTGATGACAGGGATATCCTGTTCCACTATCCGCCGGGCCGAATTAGCCAGACTTTCCAACTGACCGGCCAGATTCTCGCCCCAGAGGAAATCCACCCGAGCCTTGTCTTGCGATATATGAGCACCGATTTTCTCTACGCCTTTAAGTTGCCGATAGATCAGTTCCAGGATCAGCTCCGCCGCAAAATGCAGACGCATTAAGCGGTAGCGGCGATCCCAGTCAATCTTCACCGCTACGGAATCCCCAACCTTGAGCTCGTGCTTATCCGGCAGGATATAGTGAATGGTTTTGAGATACTTCTCAGCTTGTAATACAGGGTATCCTCCGATGATTCCTTCATCACTTTCCTGGCCTCCTGATTGAGCATATAAAATAGTCTCTTTCAGGGTGATAACACTGCCGGATACAGATTCCACTTGAGTCTGAATCTCGCTTAAATAGGGATCGATCCAAAAGAGTTTTTCGGTCATATCGAGTGTGTGGCGATTGGAGTGGTCTGGTGGGCCGTCATCAATAGGTATCGATCAGTGTGCCGTCATCATGCATAACCTGGCGCTCAGGCATTCTTAACGCGGCGAGTTTGCCAAAATAGGCTTCGGATTCGGATTTCTTCCGCTCTATATACCTCTGCCCGACGCTGTAATCAACGCAATACACATTGTGTTTTGGCCCCATCCAGGCATGCGGTGGAATATCGGAAAAAAGATCCCGGCCAAAGACACCGGTAATGCGATCGGAATAGCGGCTGAACTGGCGCCAGAAATGCCCGATGATGACGGGTTTATCGTTCTGATATTCATCCCACCAGGCATCGCGTTCCGCCATTCTCCACTTTCCTCCGCCGAAATAAGGTCGATTACAAATTTTCATGCTGCTGGTGGTCAAGGTCCTGACGGGATTAGCCATCTGCATCAGAAATTCTTTCTCCGCTATTGCCGGTAATACAGGCGGCCGTTGTTTTCGGTCAAACAGCACTTTGTTATATTGTATTTGTTCTTGGGCAATTTTCACGGCAAGTTCTCCATGCTCGATCCGGTCGAGATACCGCTGATGGAAATCCTCATACACGGTTTTTACCGGCAGATGCGAAAGCGATTTAATCCGTTCTACCGAATGTTGATGCCAGCAAGCATGTACAATCCGCAGGGATGTATTTTCAAGCACTAACGGCAAGGATTGAAAAAACGCTAGATAGCGTTCGCGTTCCGCGAGGCTTGTTTGACGACAGGACAGCTCACCGGGTTTTTCTTTCGGATTCGGCTGAACAATCCAACCGTTGCCGTGCATCGGCCTGCAGAGCAGTATATTCAGCTCATGGTTGCCGAGTATGCATTGCGCGCGCCCCGCCTTGACCAATGCCATAACAGCTTCAAGTACGCCCGGACTGTCCGGCCCGCGATCAACCAGGTCACCGAGGAAAACCAAACGTCGTCCGGATGGATGACGGCCGGATTCGTCGTATCCAAGCTTGTATAACAGAAAGCGTAGTGCGGTAATTTCCCCGTGAACATCGCCGATAATATCGATGGGGCCATCGAAAAGCGATTCGTATAAAGCCATAGATATCCCGTTAACTGCAATCAGCTTTGATTTGCCTGTGCAGTATTCTCACCGAATCGGAATACTGCGGAGAAAAAGCGCTTTACTTCTTTCATGGTGTCTTCAATGGTGGTGTTGTTACGGCATAAAATCAAACTCTGCTCAAAACTCTCGAATTCATTCACCATTGTGTTATGCATACTCATAGGATCCTTGAGTATGTGATTTTCGCGTACTCTTGAGATCAGGCGTTGTTTGATAATCTCTTCGTCCGCTTGTACCCAGACGACAAAATATCCGCCAAAATGGGTCTCCGCGGCCGCAAACAGGCGATGCCGAAACACGCGTTTGTGAAGGGTTTCATCTACCACGATACAACGATGATCCATCGCCAGCCGTGCGATATCCTCTACCACCACATCGTAAACTTTTTCGCGAGTGGCGTCGGCAAATGGAATACCGTTTTTCATATTGGACTCAAAATCCGGATCTTCCCGAAAAATCGGTTTTTTCACTTCATCGACATCATAGTAGTGTAGATTGAAATGATCAGCCAGTGCGCGTGCGACGGTAGATTTGCCGGCTCCGATTAATCCACCCACAAATATGATCATAACCCTCCTCCGAAGAAGCTGAAAACATTTTGGACAAGCTCTTATAGCCTGCTTAGTATCTCTCTGCCTACTGCGAAGTCGCTGAGTACCGTAGGAGCGAGGCAAGCTCCTCATACGCGGCGTTCGAAACGCTCCTGAAGTTTTAATCGTTGCGTAGAGTCACTACGCGCCCTCAATCAGAACAAAATCTGGCCAAACTCAGCGAATTCGCAGCAGGCGCAGAAGTTTTGAACAGGCTCTTAATACTCGCTCAGATTCAAGCTTAACTCAAGTCAATGAGGTTGAAAGAGGATTGCGTTATGTTTTGTCATGCATTACGCTTGAAAACCATGCTAGGCAAGAAAATGTCGGAAAACTATAGCCTGCACGGCAGATTCTGGATCGAAGGGCCTGACGGAACCTTTCTTGGACACGGCCGGGTGGTGTTGCTTGAGCGCATTAAACAATACGGCTCCATCACCGCCGCTGCACGTTCAATGGAAATGTCTTATCGCCATGCCTGGAAACTCGTGGACTCGATGAATCGCCAGGGAAGCCGGCCGGTCGTGAAAAAGAAAGCGGGAGGTCGAGGAGGCGGGGGCGCTGTATTGACCGAAACCGGCGAGCGGGCGATAGACTGTTTTTGGGCAGCATACCGGGATTTGAACTCCTACCTCGATAAACGTTCTCTTGAACTGGATTTGTGAGCCGGAAATGGTAAAAATTGCGGGAATGTTCATAAAGGAACTGGCCGGTTTATAGATGAAGTTATTGCCCTCTCTAACCCTTGCTTGTATTTTAACAGGCTTTTCGAACTGCGCTTCAACGGAAGAATTTTCCATTGCGGTTGCCAGTAACTTCAGCGGTGCAATAAAAGAACTGGCGGCACAATTTGAACACGAAACCGGTCATAGCGTCACACTGGTACCTGGATCTACCGGAAAACATTTCGCGCAAATAATGAACGGAGCGCCCTTCGATGCTTTTTTTGCGGCGGACAGGAAGCGGCCGCGGTTACTAGAAGAAAACGGTAGAGTCGTACCCGGAAGCCGCTTCACCTACGCCATGGGCCAGATTGTTCTGTGGAGTCCGGAAAGGGATTTGATTGATTCGTCCGAGGCTGTACTGCGGTCTGAAGGCTTCAGACATCTGGCGATAGCAAACCCTAAATTAGCTCCATATGGCTATGCTGCCAAGGAAGTATTGACATCCTTGACACTGTGGAATTCAGTCATGGACCGCTTGGTGAGAGGAGAAAATATCAATCAGACCTACCAGTTTATCAAGACAGGTAACGCCGATTTGGGTTTTGTGGCACTGTCTCAGTTAATACAGGCCGATTCGAAGCAAAGCGGATCCTATTGGAGAGTCCCGGATACATTGTATTCGCCAATCGAGCAGCAAGCTGTGATCATTCGGGATAAAAAGGCAGTAAAGGAATTTTTTAAATTTGTAAGTAGCGATGCCGGGCGAGGTATTATCCGGCGATTCGGCTATAAAACACCATGACATTGAATGACGCTGATATCACCGCATTATTGATCACACTGAAACTGGCCGCCCTGACAACATGTATATTATTGCTGATCGGAACGCCTTTGGCTTGGTGGCTCGGCCGCACCCGATGGAAGTTCAAATTTCTGATCGAGGCAGTCGTCGCCTTGCCCCTGGTATTACCGCCGACCGTACTTGGCTTTTATTTGTTACTGATGCTTGGGCCTCACGGAGCCGTAGGCGGATTTCTACAGTCGCTTGGCTGGACACCTCTGGCCTTCACTTTTTCCGGGCTGGTAGTCGGATCGGTTTTCTATTCCATGCCCTTTGTGGTGCAGCCTTTACAGAATAGCTTCGCTGCGATCGGCACACGTCCTTTGGAAGTTGCCGCAACCTTGCGGGCATCTCCGATCGACAGCTTTTTTAGCGTGGTCATACCTATGGCAAAACCCGGTTTTCTGACGGCCGCTGTACTGGGGTTCGCCCATACGGTCGGAGAATTCGGAGTTGTATTGATGATCGGAGGCAATATTCCGGGCCGCACCCAGGTCCTCTCGATCGCCATTTACGATCACGTAGAAGCACTCGAATATGGCCACGCACACTTGCTTTCCGGCGCTCTGCTACTGATGTCATTTGTGCTGCTCATGGTGGTTTTCGCTTTTAATCGACGGTTTTCGGTAGTACAACCCTAAACCCGGTGAGGTGAGCAAGCTATCAGCATAGAAGCACAATTCCGAGTAGATCGGCACGATTTTGAACTGGATGTGGATTTGACTATCCCCGCCCATGGTGTTACCGCCTTGTTCGGTCCCTCCGGTTGCGGAAAAACCACTTTGTTGCGTGCCATTGCGGGCCTGGAAATCGGCGCCAATGGCTATCTGCGTATCGGTGAAGAGGTGTGGCAAGACAAAACCCGCTTCGTACCACCGCATAAGAGATCGGTGGGCTACGTCTTTCAGGAAGCGAGTTTGTTCAGCCATTTGAACGTTGAACAGAATCTTCAATACGGGCAAAAAAGAATCGCGGCTTCCGAACAGAGGATTTCCTTAAACCAGTCTATCGAACTTTTGAACATTGACCATCTGCTGCACAGAAAACCATCACAATTATCCGGAGGGGAACGGCAGCGTGTAGCCATAGCGCGCGCTCTGGCGGTCAGTCCTAAAATCCTGTTAATGGATGAGCCTCTGTCGGCCCTGGATCTGGCGCTCAAGCGAGAGATTATGCCCTATCTTGAATCACTCAATAGCGAATTGAATATTCCGGTGTTATTCGTCAGTCATGAACCGGGGGAGCTGGCGCGCCTCGCCGATCATATCGTATTATTGGATAAGGGCCGGGAAATAGCTTCCAGCTCTATCAACGATATGTTCACCCGTCTCGACTTACCCCTGGCTCTCGGTGACCGGGCAGCTGCACTGGTGGAAGCGGAGGTTTCCGGTTATGATGCCGAGTTCGGTTTGATCGAAATGACGTTTGCCGGAGGACGATTTTCCGCCAGCGGGAACGCCCTGCCAGTGGGTCAAAAAATTCGTTTACGGGTATTTGCCAGGGATGTAAGCCTGACTTTGGAGCGGCAAAAAAATACCAGTATCCTTAATATTTTTCCAGTGGTCATAGATGAACTGATTCCCGTCGGCGCGGCTCAGTTAATGGTCAGAGTCATGGCGGAAGAAACCCCCCTACTCGCCCGCATCACCCGAAAATCCGCGTTGAATCTCGGACTGAAACCGGGAAAGTCCGTGTTCGCACAAGTCAAGAGCGTTGCCCTGTTATCTTAACGGGTGCCTGCGGATTCAGGGCGGCCATGTATCCGCCACTCTATAGCCTTCGGGCCATGGATCGGCCGGGTCCAACAGATACTGATGAGTACCGGTAATCCAGGCCCGACCGCTGATGATGGGTATGATTGCCGTTTTCTCACCCATGTTGGTCCGATCGCTAATACAACCCTCAAAACACGAACCAATGATGGACCGGCTGATCAGTCGGTCACCGGCCTGCATCTTACCCTGATCGTATAATAATGCCATGCGCGCCGATACTCCGGTGCCGGTGGGAGAGCGGTCAAGCTTTCCCGGTTCGATCACGACGGTACTGCGGATCGAATACACCCCCTTCTCACCCTGTAAGGCCCCTGAAATCTGGCAAAATGACAGATGCCGCCAGTGCGGGTTCTGCGGATGACGAAACCCCAGCTGTTCATTAGCCGCCGCGGTAATTTTAATCCCGGCTTCCACCAATTCTTTTGCTTCGGACGGATCTATGGAAAAGCCCAGATCAGCGGCCTCGACCATCACAAAACTGTCACCACCAAACGCGGTGTCGACCCGCAAAGAGCCCAGGCCCTCCACGTCGATATTGGCATCCCTTCTGTCCACAAAGGATGGTAGGTTCCGCACGTGGACTTTTTGCACTTTTCCATCGCGGCAATCGGCCAGAACTTCCACCAGACCGCCTGGTGCCTCCAGAACCAGCCGCGTTGCTGGTTCCTGCATCGGTAAAATTCCGGTCTCCAGCAATACAGTGCTTACACACATGGAATTCGAACCGGACATGGGCGGCGTGTGTGCGGGCTCCATAATTATCCAACCCATTTGTGCCGCAGGGTTCTTGGCCGGAACCAGTAAATTCACATGCCGGAATACACCGCCACGCGGTTCGTTAAGTACAAAATTGCGCAGGCTGTTATCCTGTGCAATCCAGCGGGACTGTTGCCACAGTGTCTCTCCCGGCGGCGGAGAGACACCACCGACGATCACATCTCCGACCTCGCCTTCCGCGTGGCAACTGACAACATGAATGACTTTACTCGATCTCATAATATAACCGTTGCAATCAATTCGCTGCTACGGATCCATTGACTGCCTGTCCCGGATAAAATAGGTTTAACTTTACGGTCCTTGTATAACAACAATCAATAACGGGAATGTATTTTGGGTATTTTTTCTCTTACTCTGCCGCTTTTTCTCACTATCGGCCTCGGCTATCTGTTGGTAGGCAGCCAAATCGTGCCGAAAACCGCAATCGACGGCATAGGTGCCTACGTCATTTATTGTGCCTTGCCGGTGCTTTTATTCCAATCCATTTCGTCGAGGCAAATCGACGAGATTTTTAATCTGCGGTATTTTTTTATTTTTGCTTTAGGATCGGTTCTGTCTTTATTACTGAGCTTTCTGATCGCGCGATATTTTCGCCGACTCAGTTTACAGGCAGCGGCTTTCCAGGGTCTGGCGGCTTCAATGTCCAACAATGCCTTTATCGGTTACGCGCTGATGGTACAACTTTTCGGCAGCACCGGCGCCATAGCTTCAGCCTTGTCCATGCTGGTGGACTTACTGATATTGGTACCTCTGACAATGGTCATTGCAGAATCCGCGGAATCCGATAAAGGATCCATGCTCCAGGCATTGCGTATATCATTGATCAACACAGTGAAAAACCCTCTGATCATAGCGATATTTCTGGGTCTTTGCGCTTCAGTCGCCCAATGGCAGGTCGCGGGTGTGTTCAAAGCTTTTCTCGATTCTGTCGCTTCCACGGCGCCCACACTGTCGCTGATTGTGATCGGAGGAATACTGGTGGGCCGCTCCATTGATGGGCAGCTTGCCGATATCGGGCAGATGACAATATTCAAGCTCCTGATTCATCCTTTTTTGATGATACTCGTTTTACTAACAGCACCGCCGCTTGATCCGGTATTCAGAGCCGCAGCGGTAATACTCGCCTCTATATCCATGGCCGGCGTGCTGCCCCTGATTGCGCAACGGTACGGTCAGGAAGGTATTTGTTCGACTGCGTTGGTCACCGCGACCGGAATGTCGTTTTTGACCTTGAATGCGCTCTTGTGGATCCTTGTGGAGTTGGAATGGCTTGCGCCGATGGTGACAGAATTGTAGGCGAGAAACCGAATCATTCCGTGACCAAACGATTTACAATATACTGGTCAATTTTAAGAGCCTGTTAAACTTCGTGGAAGGGGACACTTTTTCGGTATGAGCAAGCTTATCGGTTACACGACCGGCGTTTTTGATCTTTTCCATGTAGGCCACCTGAATATTCTACGGCGCGCCAGCATGGAGTGTGACTATCTGATCGTCGGAGTGACCACTGACGAGTTATCACTGGAGCGTAAGAAGAAAGCACCGATTATTCCGTTTGAAGAACGTATGTCTATTGTTGAAAGTATTCGTTTTGTCGATGAAGTCGCACCGCAAACAACCATGGATAAGCTGTCTGCATGGCGCAATTTGAAGTTTGACAGAATGTTTGTCGGCAATGACTGGAAGGGGACCGATAGCTGGAACCGCATAGAAGCGGAGCTGAAACCGCATGGAGTTGAGATTATTTATTTTCCCTATACCGAACATACCTCCAGTTCATTCCTGACTTCAATACTCGAAAAAATTTAGGATCCACCATGGGCGGAAAATATAATCTGACCGGAGAGGTTGCCCGGCAATCACTCCAGGTATTGAAAGACATCACCAACCTGTTCGACCAGAAAAATATACCCTATTGCCTTGAGGGAGGTACCTTGCTTGGCATTATCCGGGAACAAAGACTCTTGCCCTGGGATAATGATATGGATCTCACCATAACCGCGGATCATTTTGAACAGGTACAATCCTGCCTGAATGGGGTTACGCGCAAGTATAGGGTCAGAACGCGCGTTTTCTTCAGCGATTACGGCCCGTTAAAAGCCGGAGAACCCAGGTTGATCAAGATTCGCGATCGTAAATTTTTCTTTTTTCGGGGAAGGGTCCAGCTGGATATTTTCGTCAAGCACAGCGACGGACAGGACTATTACTGGGTTGTGGGCAATCCGGAAAACCACGCGATAAAAAGCGTGCCTGAAAAATATTATACGGATTTGACGACCTACGAATTCGATGGCAAACAATACAGGGTTCCCAAAGACTATCGCCAGTATCTGACACTGAGGTACGGTGACTGGGAACAGCCTGTCAAACAGTGGAACTATCTCGAAGACGATCAAGCCAGGGTGGCCGGTTCCTGAGAAAAGGCAAACGGCAAAACGCACGTCCCTGATCGGCTGATATCCTCCGCTTCCTTTACACTAGGCTGTCGAACAAGGTGCGATATTGCCGGTAAATATTATCCGGATGAAAAAGTTTAGCTGTCTCCCTCACCGATTGTCTGTCGTGCGTTAAGGGTTGCTCAATCATCTTGATCAGTCCTGCGGCTATATCCCCGGCAGTTACAGTTTCAATCAGATATCCATTGCGGCCGTCTTTGACCACTTCCCTTGTGCCTCCGGGGCAAGCGGTCGCCAGGACAGGCGTGCCCATAGTGATCGATTCGATCAAGGCATTCGGCAGGCCCTCATAGTGAGATGAGGACACGACAGCATGTGCGTGGTATACATAGGGTAATACATTTTCCTTAAATCCTTCCAATCTGACGGACTGACTCAGCCCAAGGTTTTGTATTTGATCCTGCAAAGCATATTGCAAGTGTCCCTGCCCTAAAATCACCAGTTCGGATTCGGGGTATTCCCGATGAATCAAGGCAAATGCTTCTATTAAAATATCATAACCTTTTTGCTCTTCCAATCTGCCAATACTGAGAAACCGAATACTGCGGCGGAAGGGATTAGGGGGTATATCTCGCGGTTGTCGAAGATATTTTTCACTTACGGGGTTGTATATCAGAAGCAGCTTGTGTTTTTTAACACCAAACTCTAGCTGCATTTCCTTGAGCATGAAATCCGATTGGCAGACTATACGCTTAGCACGAGGGTACAGCCATCGGTATATTATTTTATAAACATAGGCAAGAGCCTGGCTATCAGTCGATTTGGAAGGTATATTTACCTGCCGTAAAATCAGCTTGTATTTAAACCACAAAGTTTCATTAACGAGCAACAGCAGAATATTCAGGCGGGTAATCGTTGAAAAAACAATATCGGGCCTTATGCCTTTCAATGTTGATCGCAAAGGCGTAAAAGCGTGTCTCACCCGAGCGCAGTCAAGATCATGGACTGTAATCTTTTCACTCACCGTCTTTTGAAGGACACCGCCACTCATCACGACCAGTAAATGCACTTCATAGAACCGGCAAAAATAATTCGCCAGGCGGATCAGGACATTTTCCGCCCCTCCGGGATTGAATGTCGGTAATACAAACACGAGTTTCTTCATCTGGATAGTTTAAGCAGTTTGCGTAAGCGATTGGCCTGAGTTCTGAAGCGCTCAAACACACCCACACTTCGATTGGATATAACGCCTAAAACCGGCAGGGTGGACAATGATTTTTCCACGGCATTCAGTTCAATTATGCCTTTGTGCTCCAGCAAACAGTCGCCTTTCAGTAATGACACCAGTTCGGAAAATTCATAGCTGACAATCGTATCCGCGGATCTCTCAAACGGGGCTTTGATGCAAAATCTCAAACCCTCATTCAAAACTTCCTTCAGGTTTTCGACACGATCGTCTATCAGAATAAGGTTTTGCCGGGTGGTATTGAAACGGGCTTCAACCCAGCGTATAGCGTGTTTCTTACTCAAGCCCTTGCGTACTAATTCTCCAAACCGCCATTGCTTGATACCTTCTTTAAACATTTCTGTCGCACAGACACAGGTGCTGAATTCTACACCGCGACGATTGAAAAAACGGATGATTTCCTCGGTATCGCTTTTAGAGCGATGAGTAAATAATATGATCGGATATGGAATTTGTTTGATTTGGTGGCCTAAGTCTGCGTGCAGGCAATAAATCTCATCCGGAGTACCCAGACCGGGGTTTCCTCCGTAGATAGTCACTCCATCCAAATCAAGTAAGAGTACGGGTTCTCGAGGCTCTAATCCCATTCCTGTATTCCACGCTCCTTGAGCCACCCCAGATATTCAGCGTTGGCCGGACTGTTTTGCGACCAGGGAAAATGCTGAATCCGCTCAGAGATATAGTAATCCGGTACACAATCGTACTTTTTACCCGTATAGTTTCGTGACCAGGAAATGACCGCAACCTTTATGCTTTGTTTAGCGTTTATGCCCTGCATTTCAATAATGCGCTGTAAGGTCTGTCCGGATTCGATGGCATCATCCACTATAAGCAGATTTTGCACAGAACGTTTTACTGAAGCGGATGATTTTGGAGAATTTTCCAGGCGGTTAAACCGATCCATCGTAAACCTTAACACAGATTTAGTAACGGGCAATCCATAAAGAAAGCTGACCAGTTTGCGCAGAAAACCGAATTTCGCCAGGTTTTTTTTGATCCGGCTGCCTTTACGCCGAACTCTCAGAATTTCCAGCGGGATGTCGAGGTAATCCGAAATAATCGTCGCCGGCATAAGAGCACCATTGGCCACACCTATAACCTTATTAGCCTGAAAACCGCTTTTATTCACACGGACCGCGAGCTCTTCCGCAAGCACTGCCGCTTCATCAAGCGTCATGAACACTTTGTCGTCAATCCGGCTGTATCGATCAACGATACTGCGGTGTTTATCCGTCATCAGCCAGCAGGTACCGCATTTGTATTTTTACGAAGATGCCGCTGATGGCGTGCGATCAGCACCGCCTGGCGGCGAAGGATTTCAGCAGTGGCGATGATTGCGACCAGAAAAATCCATACCGGTTTGACGTAATAGCTGACGTTGGCCAAATCCATTAATGCAAGCGCGAAGATTCCAAGCGCCAACGCCTTGGGCAGGCCGTTGCGCTTGAAATGCACCCACATCCGCAGGGATTTGAATGTCAGTAAAAAATACATGGCATAGTAAATCAATAATCCGGCAAATCCGGTTGTCGCCAGTAACTCAAGATAATTGGAGTGGGCATAAACACCGCTGAACTCGGAAAAATTATCCAGCCCGACGCCGAATGGGTAATTATTGACAACATCCCAGGCCATTCGGGCCAAATCCAAGCGGTTCTCGATACTCTCGCCTGAACGTTCGATCATCTCCTCGTCATCTTGCTTCTGAAAAAATGCGATCAAATCATCGAAGCGATCTTCAATTTTGGAATCAATAACGATGGTCTCAAATCGTTCCCTGACAGCTTCTATATCTTTGGTGGCGTAATAAATCCCGGTCAGCAGAAGAGCTGAAATAAGCAGCCATTTGACGAGTCGTCCCAGATTCTGCAAACGCCAGAGGCTGAACACCCAGGGTAATCCTGCGATAATAAACAACATGCCCACCAGTGCCGTTCTTGAACCGCTATTGATCACGGCTCCGGCGAGAATTACATAACAGATGATCGCAATCAGGCGTTCGATGGTCGAGCTGCTTTTCATGGTTAGCAATGCGATAACCAAAGCCTGACCCAAGACCGCAGCAACGCCGAAGGTATTGGCATTGACCAGTGTACTGGCCGTTCTGACCACACTACCGGCCCCTTCTATATCCGCCTCTTGCTGAATCTCGGAAATGATTTCGTTCAAAGCAGTAAATGTAACCAGATAGGATGCGCAGACCGCTATCACATAACCCCAGATAATAAACTTGCTACTGCCCTTCCATATAGACACTTGCAGCATCACCAATGATAGAATGATTAATTGCAACATAGATATGGCCTTGAACATGGCCTGTTCCTGATTCGGTGCAAAAATCGATGGAATCAGGGCATAACCCAACCAGGCAATAACGATCAGTATTTCTCCGCTGATCCACAGCTCCCGCCTCCCTATAATGAGGTAAATAACGGCCAAACCCACCAATGCCCCGGCTATTGCAATATTAATCAGATTGCCGCCGGGCAAGGACGATATCAGCACGGTTGACAATATCGACAAAATCACCAGACTGGTAAGAACCACATTTTTTCCATGCCTTCCGGTTTTAGTTCCACTTGCATTCATTGTTTTGCTCAAGCACTTTGTTGAGATGTATTAAGACCGAATTGATCGGCCCACAGCCCCAGGCATACAAGCGCCCAAAGCGCATCTTTGTTACAATGCCGTCCCTGCATGTGATCATCGTACAGACTCTTGACCGGCTTTGCGGCAAAATAACGGGCGATAAATCCACCCGGTGCCAGTAGCAACTCTTCAACCATCTGCTGCATACCGGTTTTCATCCATTGACTGACCGGCACACCGAACCCTTGTTTCGGTTTATCGACCAGTTGCTGCGGAATATAGTCCGCCAGCAAGGACTTCAAAATCATTTTGCCCTGATTTTTGTTCATTTTATAGGATAATGGCAAAAGGGCCGCGAACTCCACCACCCGGTGATCCAGCAATGGCGCCCGAACTTCAAGGCTGGCGGCCATACTGGCGATATCGACCTTACTGAGAATGTCGTCCACCATATACAGGTTCTGGTCGACCAGACCTATTTTCTCTTCAAATTCGCGACAGGAAAAGCGATCGAACAGCTGCTCTATTCTGTCAGCCGCAAATACGGCATCACCCAGTTGCCGGCGCAATTCGGGCAGATACATATTTCTGCGCTCAGAAGCGGAAAAAAAGGAGCTGCTGACGAGAAACTGTTCGTAGTCCTTGAGGCAGGCATCTTCGAGCAGATTCAAAGCCCGGCCTATTTTTCCTCGACGTCTTTTCAGTCTATTGCGGGATTTGTCGGCCAGAGAATCGGCCAGTGGCAAGCCGCTGAGATAAGAATGCAGCCTGTGTCGAATGGCCAGGCGCCGGTAACGGTTATACCCTAAAAATAACTCGTCCCCTCCGTCACCGCTTATCGCAACCGTGACATCTTTTCTTAATTGCCGGCAAAGATAAAAAGTCGGAATAGCGGAAGCATCCGCAAAGGGTTCGCCAAAATGCCTTTGCAAGCGAGGCAGCACCTCAACGCCATTTAGCTGTACAAGATCTTCGTGATGATCCGTACCCAGAATAGTCGAAACCGCCCGCGCATCTTTTCTTTCATCGAATGACTGTTCATCAAATCCGATGCAAAAAGTTTGCAGCTTTTGTCCGCAGTCCCGGCTGGCAATAGCGGCGACAAGACTGGAATCGGTTCCGCCACTGAGAAATGCGCCCAAGGGAACATCGGCAACCAGTCTCTTTTCGATGCTGTCCCTGAGAATACTTCGCAACTGTTGCTTTGCCTCATCAAGGGGGAGTCGGGAGGGCTGACGCAAAGGTACGGACCAATAGGCCTTGGATTTTTCAGCACCCGAGTCATCGATGATAAGGGTGTGGGCTGGCGCCACTTTTCGCAGATTCTGGAAAATACTGATGGTGTGGGGGATATATCCAAGTGTCAGATATGCATCCATCCCTTGCGGATCTATGCGCTTTGAAAATTCCGGGTGTCGCTCCAATGCCTGAACTTCGGAGCCGAAAACCACGCCGGATTCTCCATGGAAATACAATAGCGGTTTTTTGCCCATACGATCGCGGCTTAACAATAAACGCTTTTTGTTTTGATCCCAAAGTGCAATGGCGAACATACCCTCCAGCTTGCTCGCGTAATTGTCGCCGTATTTTATATAACAATAGGGAATGACTTCCGTATCGCTTTTAGTCTTAAATCTGATACCGTCTTTTTCAAATTCTTCGCGCAATGCCTTGAAGTTATAAATTTCCCCGTTGAAAGTCACCCAGATTTTTTTCCTATCATCCGCCATCGGCTGGGCACCACCGGTCAGATCGATAATCGCCAGCCGTCTATGCCCCAATCCGAGCTCTCCCAGCACCTGGATACCGTCCCCATCCGGCCCGCGATGTTCCATCGCGTTACACATCGCATGAATAATGCCGGTATCGGCGAGTGCACCGCTTCGGTAATTCCACAGGCCGGCTATACCGCACATAGACTATCTCCGGCTTTTAATGTTTTGCGGTTCCGGAGTTTGGTGGTCATACATACCTTTTTGCATAAAACACAACAAACAGCATCAGTAAAGATTGTGAAGCCAAAGTGGCCACGACGGCACCCTGCCAACCATAATACGGGATTAAAAGTAAATTCAGCGAGAGATTTACCACCATTGTGAGAAGGGTTCCACGGCTGCGGATATTCTGTAAGCCTGCTCCGGTGAGTGCATCTGCGTAAGGCAGCAAAATGGTCTGAATCA
Organism: Granulosicoccaceae bacterium; assembly: GCA_965222695.1. GTDB lineage: Bacteria > Pseudomonadota > Gammaproteobacteria > Granulosicoccales > Granulosicoccaceae > UBA7957. The sequence continues at coordinate 1,862,380 of OZ244967.1, forward strand.
AGGGATAGAGGGCAAGATATCGCAGGGCCTGACCGGACTCTTCATACCCCTCCCCCAACAACATAGTAATCAAATCCGCAAAAATCCACAGACCTGTACAGGCCAGCAGGCCATATCCCGCGGTTGCGGGCAAAAGTTTACGTGCATATTTTCGGGCGAATTTATAGCCCTTCTCGCCCTCGATAAAAAAATAACGATGCACGGTTGCCAGCAGAGCATTAACCGGCACACAGCTCAGTACCGCAAAGCGGGCCGCGGCGGCATAGATTCCGGTACCGCTTACCGAAGAAAATTCGTAAATCATCACTTTATCGAGTTCGGTATTCATATTGCGGGCGGCATTGCCCACGGCAAAGTGAATGCCGCTCGTGAACCGCTCGCGAACACTGCTCAGACCTGAAACTTTTATTCCATAGGCCCATTGAATCCAGGCAAACACCATCACCGCCAATACGCAATTGCCGGCCAATTGCAGATGAATCCATATCATCAAATCACCGTCCAGCACGATCAAGGCGAGTACCACGATCAAACGAATAACACCATTGATGATTTCCAGCACGGCATTTCGCGATATCGTGCCGTGGGCAATATTGCTTCCCAGAGTCAGGCTGATACTGCGGCCGCCGATAAATTGCGACAAGCCGATTTCAACGACAGCCATCAATAGTTGAGTAGGAAACAGCAGCTGATGGCCTATGACCAAAGCGCAGAGTCCGATTGGCAACACCAGAGTGGATAAAGCGAGGGAATCGCCGATGGCCATCGCCGTGTTGCCATGCTTGGTAATATCGCGGACCACCAGATTGTAGGCGCCAAGGTCGAAAAAAGGTTCCAGTAGAATGACAAAAGAGAGTATTGCCATATAAGCACCGAATGACTCGGGCCCGAGAGCGCGTGCCAGTAGAACGAAACTGACCAGTTGCAGGGTCAGTTTAACTCCGTAGGAAAAGGTCATCCAGGCGGTGCCGCTCAGCATTTCCGAGTCCAGACTTGCCTTGGAAACCAGTGCTTTGAAGTAGTTCATTCAGCGGCCAGCAGGAAAGTTCATGCCGGTGAGAGCTGCTTTTCGAGTACATTGAGAATCCTTTCCGCCGCCTTTCCATCCCAGAACCGGGGGATCGTCCCGGATTTTCGATCATTGTTTAAAATCCGGTCTACTTCGTCAGCAACCGCTTTGCTCTGCAGGGCAACGAGTCGATTTGTGCCCTCACTGACCGTGACGGGCCTTTCTGTCGTTTTACGTAGTGTAATACAGGGAATACCCAATGCTGTGGTTTCTTCCTGCAGACCTCCGCTGTCCGTCAGTACAAAACTGGCTTCTCGAAAACAATTTAGAAAATCCATGTAGGGCAAGGGATCAAGTTGGATAATTCTCTCATCCAGTTGCAGATTGAAGGCGTCGAGATTTCGCCGGGTACGCGGATGGACAGGAAATATCAGCGGGATTCTCTCTGCGACCGCAGAAAGAATATCCACAAGCTTGCTCAGATTTTCACGACTATCGACATTCGATGGCCGATGCAATGTGGTCACCGCGTAGCGATCGAGATTATTTTTAATTCGATTGGATTTCTCCAGATTAAAACTCGAACGCTCAATACGCTTGAGTTGATGAAGAAGATTGTCGATCATGACGTGGCCGACAAAGTGAATGCTCTCCTCTTTGTGGCCCTCCCGCCTTAGATGATGAATTCCGCTCGGTTCAGTTACAAAGAAGAGGTCACTGATCGAATCCGTAACCAGGCGATTGATTTCCTCCGGCATATCGCGGTCGCCGCTGCGCAAGCCGGCTTCCACATGCCCCAGCGTGATATGCAGTTTTTTTGCAACTACGGCACAGGCCAGCGTGGAGTTAACATCACCCACAACCAATATAAGATCGGGCCGGTGATCCAGGCATACGTCTTCGAAGCGCATCATGATTTTTGCTGTCTGTTCGGCGTGAGTTCCTCCGCCCACTTCGAGGTAATAATCGGGCGCTGGAATGTCCAGCTCTCGGAAAAAAACATCGCTCATGGATTGATCATAATGCTGGCCAGTGTGAATTATCCGGAATTCAAAGCGGTCGGATCGCCTCTTTAATTGTCTGACGATAGGCGCAATCTTCATAAAATTGGGCCGCGCTCCGGCTATCAGATAGATCATCTTTCTCTGCACTGATTATTCTTCCCACAAGTCGGCCCGCTTCCAAGCCGCGGTCGCTTGGCGAAGCAAGATTATCTGTTTGGTGTTTTCAGGCTCTGGTCTTGTTGACCGTGGCTTCCAGGACGGATAAAAACCGATTGGCCAATTTTCGCCGATCGTAGTGTTCTACGACAAATTCACGCCCATTGTCGGCAAGAGACTGATACAAATCCTTATTATTGTAAAACAACAAGACTTTCTCTGCGAGCTGTCTGGCATTTTCCGGTTCTATGGCAAAACCGGTATTGGCCGATTCAATAATGGCTTTACTCTCTCCCTGAACACCAAGGATAATCGGTTTCTTCATTGCCATGCTTTCGAAGATCTTTGAAGGGATAACGGTTTTGAACAAGTCGAGCTTCTTAAGCAAGACCAGACTCAGCTTCGACAAAGACCAAACAGCGGGCATTTTATCTTTTTCCAGTTGCCCTAACATGAGTACGTTGTCCAGCCGTTTCTTGCTTTGCAATTCCCGCAATCTTTGACTTTCCGACCCTTCTCCGACCATCAAAAATACAATATCTTTATGGTCCCTGAGGATTTCCGCCGCTTCAAACACTGTTTCCAGGTGGTGCGCCATGCCGTGAGTTCCGACATAGGAGGCAACGAATTTTCCGTTTAGGGATTTCAGCTTTTCCGGCAGCTCGGTAAGATCGGCGTCCTGAACAGCGTCATAGAAGGAAAGGTCCACACCGTTTTTGATTACAGTGATCTTATCCGCGGAAATTCCTCTGGAAACCATATACTCCCTGAAGGCATAGGTAACCGGGATCAGATGATCGCATTTTCGGTACGCAAAGAGTTCCAGCCATTCCAGCGTGCGAATAATCCGGCGGTTTTTTATTGCACCTACCGCCAATATGGACTCAGGCCACAGGTCCCGTATTTCCAGCATCCAGGGCGCGCGTTTAATGCGACTGACGAGGTAACCTGCCAGTCCGTTAAAGAATTGAGGCGACGTCGTAATCACCACATCGGTCCGCGGTGCAAAGAATGAATACAGCGTTGCTGCCAGCATATAGGACACATAAGCGACCGTTCGCTTGACTATGCCTTCATTGGCCGTGATATAAGTCCATATACGCACCGCTTCGATGCCGTCCACGGTCTCTTTACTGTAAAACCGGTTTTTGTATCCTTCATAGACTTTCCCGCGAGGATGATTAGGGGCGCATGTCACGACCGTGACCTGATGCCCTTGTTCCACCCAATGGCGGCAATGTTCATAGGTTCGCGATGCCGGTGCATTGACTTCAGGCGGAAAATAATGAGAAAGAAACAGAATGTGCATTTTTCAAAATACCGTCTTTGCCAGTTTTACTCTATATACGAGCACACAGGGTAATTCTCCCCGAAAGTAGAGCCGAATCACTTTGTTGGCTTTCTCAATACCGAACTGCGGATGGTAAAAGGCATTGGAAATTTCGAAGTCTGTGGTCTGAGGTATTTGTAAGATCACCAGAGTTGACCGGTTTGAATTCAATAAATGGAGTCCATCGTTTTTTTCTTCGATGCTTAACTCGGGGTGAATATGGATAAAGCTTTCAACGTGATGCTGTCCTTGACCCTCCAGACGGTCCTCAATCATCCAGCCTCTGTCCTTTTTAAATTCAACCCGCCGTAAATGAGTGACTTTATCAGCCAGCCGCCTGTATCCGTCATGGCTGCCACAAAATATCTGAGTCTCCGAATTGTCTGTGAATAATTTTGCGGATAAGGGTGAGGCGCGGCGCGCAACACGGAACAAACCCCAGACTTCCGACTGTTCCTGGCCGTCGATACGCACCGTATTGTGCGCGGCTGTAGAGCGATCGTACCTTCTGGCTGCGCCGGGTTCGTAGTTAAAAGTTCCCGTATCGACAATGGTTCTTTGACCCGCGACCGCAAGCTCGTAGCTCAACAGATCGCAATGCGTGTGTCCGGGCTGATAACGCGGCCCGCATTCCCCGCAATCAATAATCATTCTGTTGTCGGCATCACCAAGAATAAAGTATCCCGAATCGGAAAACGCTTCGGATGGCGGATGGCTCTGCCTGTCCTGCAGATTCAGATCTAATATTCTGCCTGCATATTCCAGAATCGTCTGCGGCTCTGGCGCTATGGCGAATGCCGCATCGTTAAACAAGGGAATCTGTCCGTCCGGCATCAATAAATCCCTTAGAAACAGGCTCGCGCGAACCGCTGCATCTTTAACCATAACCAATGTCGATTCCTGGTAGGGCAGTTCCGTTGAGATGTTCAGAATATCGATCAAGTCTTCCGTAAAGATACTGTGATACATGGGACTTCTTTCGTAGTGCCCGCCGTCAGACAGCAGTTGTTCATCGATTTGTTCGCAAAGCAGTTTTTCACCACGCAAGAACCATCGCTCGGCCGCTGCACATTGCACATAGCAGGCGCTGAACAGCAGCGCCTTAATGTTTTTGAAATAATGATTGGCCAGAATGTGATATTCCAGATTGTGATAAAGCCATTCCGACTGCAGAGCCAGGTTGCGTACAAAGATTGGCGGCAATCCATTCGCGTCCCCCCTGGTCAAAAAGTATTTCACCCAATTGACAATTCTCAGCGAAACGGTATAGGGCTCCCAGGCTGTTTCTGTGCCCGATGGATTTTTCTCAATCCAGTCCCGAATCAGAAAATCTTTAGCCGTCTGCGCAATCGACGGATCCTGCAAGTAGTCAAAATAGTGCAGATTGTATCGCCACAAGCGAGGCATATCGGAGCAGACCCAGTCAATATTTTCCGGTTCGAAATGTCTTTCACTATTGAGAAAGCGAAAACTCCATGGGTTGGTCATACCCGTGGAATATGCAATGAAAACGGGTCGGTGCAGTGTCGGTCTGATCGCAACCTGCCCGTCAACGGCCACGGTTTTTTTGCCGTCGAGCACTCTGCGCATAAAATACCAGTAAATCTGGGAGGGTTTCAGAGTGCTTAGCGCGTGGAGATAGTAAAAGATCTTTTTCTTCACATTGGAATGGATCGGCCTGGTGCCCTGCCCTGGACTGGGTTTATCTGGATGTGCGTTGTTTTTTGTGTGCCGAGGAGCCTTCCGTAGCGGTGGGGATTTCTTGTTCGACAAGCGATTCAGCCCTCCGGGACGATGTGCTGCCTACCTTGAATTCCAACGTTCTTTTCCGGCGACCAATCTGGCTGAGAATATGCCGGGTGTATACAAGATGGCAAGCCACCAGGATCACAAACAACCAAAACAGCGCCGGATCCCAACCGGGTTGATTGTTGGCGATCAGACCCAGGGATACAAAAAGAAGATGAAGCACAACGATAATACTCAGTGTTTTATTAACTGAATAGCCATGGTCAATCAACAGATGATGGATATGGTCTCTCCCGGCAGTAAAGGGAGAGCGGCCTTCGAACAAACGCCGGGTCATCACCGCGCTTATATCCAATAATGGCAAGCCGAATATCCAGCCCGCGGAAACCGCGGACAGAGACGGCTTGTCGCCTTGAGACAGTGAGATAAAAAACCAGGCCAGCAGCAAACCGATAAACATGCTTCCCGCATCACCCATAAATACCCTTGCAGCCAGACCGAACAATCGAATGTTGAACAACAAAAAGGCGAACAGGGCGCCAATGATGACCAGGATCATATTCGCTGATTTCAGGTCACCGGCACTGTAAGCAACATAGGCCAAAGCCAGAAAACTGATCAGGGCAAGACTTCCGGCCAGACCGTCGGAGCCGTCCACCATATTCATGGCATTGATTACCCCAACCGTTGCGAACACAGTGAAGATCAGCGCAAAAAAACCGCCGAATTGGACGACACCATCGCCAAATAAATTGCCAAGCTGCGAAATCTGAACCCCGCCAACATAGACCATGGCGACAGCGGCCAGCATCTGAACCAGGAAACGCTTCCGGGTCTGCAGACCGTGGATGTCATCCAGAACTCCCAGTGAAACGACCAATAATGCAATCAGCACCATCACCAGGCTTGACCAATGCGGAAACAACAATATGGTGGAAATCGAAAACGCCGTAAACATTGCAATACCGCCGACCAGCGGTACCAGACCTTCATGTTTTTTTCTTTCACAGGGCCGGTCAAGCAGTCCGATATTCACTGCGATTTTCCTGAGCACTATGATCATAGTCACGCAGATAAAAAACGGTAATACTATGCTCAACAGGGCTGATGCGGTGGCACTCATTGGGTTGTTCTAAGCCTTTTTCCTGATTGTTAATCGTTTTATTTCATGTTTTTGGACCGCCCGGACCTGGCCGGCGTGCTACTTCTGCGTCGCGCAAATTTTCTGACGCTTATTGTAAGCGCCCCATGAGTTGAATACACGTAATTTATTCACGGTATCGAGCAATTTGATTTGTCCGGTGCTGTAATCAAATTTAATGATCGTCCAACTGCAATTGCAGTTTATACGAATTTTCAACGGTTTATATTTATAAGCTATAAATTATTGTAAATTCATTATTACTATTTTTAGTTCATTGTCAGTCATAAGAATTGTTACAAATCGGTGAAAAACGAGATCTCACCCGAGCAGGGATAAACGGTTAAGGACACGTCATTCCAAAATACGTCGTTTTGATGAGAAACTTCAGGCCGTCGACTCTTGCACCACTCTCCAGCGACTCGGTAGCCTTAATGGCAAGCCGATAAGCTGACGCACACATACAGTCTCAAGGAAACCATGGCCCTGATATGACTAACCTTAAAACCGATTTATTGTCATTGATTACTCAAATCGATAAAAAATGCGCTTTACCCCGGGTAAAGCAGATATTCGTGCCGACAATCATTCACGCCGAAAACAGCGAGGAAAAATTTGCAAAATTCGGCCTGCTGCGACTGGAAGATGACAGTTGCGGTTTCTTTTATACTCAGCTCGACAACACCTTGGATCGCCTTTGGGACCACTATGACTTATTGGCATCTTTAACGGATGTGGAAGCTGTAAGTCTAGCAAAATGGTACACCGACACTAGGGCGGAACGGCAGTCATTGGGAATGGCTGCCATTAATGCGATTTCTCACCATATTTTTAAATCTTATTGTTTTTTCGATAAAAAAAATACTGAATCAAAAAAACCAAAACCGAAACATTTGGGCATGGTCGGTTTCTTCCCGCCGTTGGTGAGAAAGTTTCGCAATTCCGGGCAAAGGCTAACCGTTATCGAGCGTAAAGCGGAGTTTGTGGAAATTTCCGGAAATCTGGAGGTCACACTGGATCCTTCAAAACTGTCTGACTGTGACGAGATACTCTGTACTGCCTCAACTCTGCTCAATGAATCCTTGGAAGAGGTGTTGAGTCATTGCCCGAAAGAAGCCTATCTGTCTTTGATCGGCCCCACCGCGGGATGTCTTCCGGATCCGTTGTTTGCCAGAGGAATCGACGAAGTGGGCGCCAGCCGAGTGCTGGATGTGGAGCTTTTGATGCAAAGGATGAATAGCGGGGAACCTTGGGGAGAATCGGTCGTAAAATATAATATACGGCGCGAGGAGTATCCCGGACTGGAACAATTGATGTCTTGATAACGGATTGATTTAATCGGCCGGTCGGTTTTACACTAACGCTACCTTGAGCAGAAATAAGGACAGACAAACGCGTGCACCATCAGCCTGACCCTGTGCAGAAAGCCGAGCTGTTGAAAGAGCGGGTGATTCTGATTACCGGAGCTTATGGTGGATTGGGAAATCAACTCAGCCGGGAATGTGCAAATCGCGGCGCAACCGTGATACTGCTGGGCCGCTCTCTTCCACATTTGGAAAAGCTCTACGATGAACTGGAGCAATCCGGTGGACCTCAACCCGGTATAGTCCCGCTTGATCTTGAAGGAGCCGTTTATAAAGATTATGAGGATTTGGCGGATACCATTGAAAAGGAATTCGGCAAGCTCAACGGCCTGATTCATTGTGCGGCAATTCTGGGTAGCCCGACACCGATGCAAGCCTATGATATGTCCGAGTGGCATAAAGTCATGGCAACGAATCTACACGGGCCGATTATGCTTACTCAGACTTTGATGCCGCTTATGGACAAAAGCGAACTGGCCAGTATTATTTTCACTCTCGATGACCATAACACGGCTTATTGGGGGGCTTACGGGGCAAGCAAAGCTGCGCTCCGCGCAAGCGCGGAAATCCTGGCCGACGAAACGGAAAATCTGCTTGATGATCAGGAACAGGCCCGAATCTCGGTCAATTTCATCAATCCCGGCCCCATGCGTACCAGACTCAGGCAAAAAGCTTTTCCGGGTGAGCTGCCCGGCGAAGTGCCCGATCCGGCGGATAAAACACGAACGTTTATCGAGTTAGTGGCTCGTGTCAATCCGAAAGCGACAAAACAGGATATCAGGCTCTAAGAGCCTGTTCAAAATCTCTGCACCTACTGCGAATTCGCTGAGTTTGGCCAGATTTCCTCCTGATTATTGTTGCGTAGAACCACTATGCGCCTCAAATCAGAATAAAATCTGACTCAAATCAGCGCATTCTCGTGACGACGCAAAGATCTTGAACAGGCTCTAAGATTTCTGCCGATTGAAATTTTTTCCCGGGCAACCGTCTTTGCTGCTTATTTCACCAGGAAGCCATGAGCGAAAGGATCGCGATCATCGATAAATAAGGTGTTATAAGCGGTTACTCTTGCCCAGCCTGCAATGGAGGGGACTATTCCGTCAAACTCCCCTACCTTGATCACGGCTTCAACCCGGCCCTTGAACAAAGAGCCGATAATACTCTCATGGATAAATTCCTCGCCCTCCTTGAGACGCCCTGTGGCCACCCATTGAGCCATGCGCGCCGAGGTGCCTGTACCACAGGGGGAGCGGTCAATCGCCTTATCACCATAAAAGACTGCGTTGCGTGCAGTGGCCTCCGGCCGGGTCGGATCACCCGTCCACAGAATATGGCTTAGACCCTGGATTTGTGGATACTCGGGGTGCACAAAGTTGTATTTATCATTGAGAGCGGCGCGCAGCTGCGGACTGAATCCGATCAATTCCCCGGCGCTGAAATCCTTCATGTCGCGGAAGTTTTTCTGAGGATCCACAATGGCGTAGAAGTTTCCGCCATAGGCAACGTCAACACTCAGTTCGCCCAGCCCGGTGCACTCGGCCACCAGGCCGGTTTTGTATAAAAAGGCATTGACATTGGTAAGCCTTACTTCCTCCACATAGGGACCATTGCAGCTATACTCAGCCAGCACTGGCCCGGCCGGTGTATCCAGTTTGAGCACACCGGGCGTCCTCGGAGACACTAAACCATTCTCTATGGCGATGGTGACCGTACCTATGGTGCCGTGACCGCACATGGGCAGGCAACCCGAGGTCTCGATAAAAAGAACGGCCAGATCACAGTCAGGACGAGTGGAGGGATAGAGTATGGCGCCTGACATCACATCGTGCCCGCGCGGCTCGAACATCAGGCCCGTGCGCACCCAGTCGTAGTGTTCAAGAAAGTGGGCTCGCTTCTCAAGCATGTTAACACCATCCAGATCGGGGCCCCCGCCGACGACTACCCGAACCGGATTACCGCAAGTGTGTCCATCGATACAGAAAAAGGTATGCTTTGCCACTTGTTTCTTACCTCGTTAAAAGCGATCCGCCCGCAGGGGGGACAGATCAATCGACGTCTGTTCGCCGTGGATCAATTCCGAAACCAACTGGCCGGTGGCTGCCGACTGAGTCAGGCCCAGGTGCCCATGTCCGAAGGCATAGACAACGCGTTTAGAGGCTTTTGAATAGCCGATTACCGGCAAGGTGTCCGGGGTGGCGGGACGGCTGCCCATCCAGGGTTCTCCATCTTCGGTTTTAAGGTCAGGCAAAAAACGCTTCGCCTTGATCACCATCGCCATTGAACGCTTATAGTTAGCGGGACGGTCCAGCCGAGCAATCTCGGAAGCGCCGCCGATCCTGATGCCCTCGGCCAGAGGCGTGATAACGAAACCGTGATCGCAAAAGACCAACATGCGTTGCAATTCCAGCGCTTTTTTGGGAAAAGTCGTGTTATAACCACGCTCGGCAATTAAAGGTACCTTGTCACCCAGTTGCTCTGCCAGAACCGCGGACCAGGGCCCTGCGGCAATCACTGCATGCCGGGCTCTTAATGAACGCCCTTCGGCCAGCGTGATCTCCACACCGGTATCGTCAGCGGATACCCTTTTTACCTTGGCGTGGAGGAATTCTACCCCTTGCCGGGCCAGGTAAGAATACAGCCCATGGCAAAATGCCAGTGGATCAGACACTGTTTGCCAACAGGGAACAAAAATGCCGACGCGGAAGCCGGAATCCAACCCGGGCTGAAAATGATGCAAAGCCTGTGCTTTCAGGGTTTCAAACTCGATCCCGTACCTGTGCCGAAGAACCCAGCTGTCTGCATCGCGTCTATAGGACGCCTCGCTGTTGTAAAGATACAGGGCACCTACGGAGCGTACCATGCATTCGACACCTGCCCTTGTCACCATTGTATTCATCGACGTTTTGGCCAGATCCATTATCCGAGACTGTGTCTCGATGCTCCGCTTAAACTGAACAGGCCGACTGGCGGCAAGAAATTTCAAGAGCCAGCGATAGGTCCAGGGAAGATCCCGCGCTACAACGGCGAATGGACCGAGTGGATCGAAAAACCACCTTATCGCCTTCCTGACAACATCAGGGGAAGCCATAGGTATGATCTCGGAGAAGGCAAACGCAGCTGCATTACCCTGACTGGCACCGGCAGCCACGGCTTCCCGCTCCACCAGAGTTACCTGCCGGCCGCGGCTCTGCAGATGTTCGGCTGCCGCCAGTCCGACTATACCGGCACCTATAACAACCGTATCCGGGATTTGCTCATCTTGTTGGTTCATCGAACTAGGGCGTGTCATCAATTACCCATTATATCCTGCTGAAGCCTTACGGGTGATGACAGAAAATTCGCCAGTCCGCGTTGCTCGTCGCTCATTTGGAATGACCAAACCACACTCCTTGCGCCTTGCCCGGCATATGTTCAGTCATCACAGGATGTATTGGGTAATTGATGACACGCCCTAATCTTATCGAAACCTTACACCGTGCTAATTTACCAGTGAGAAACCCAATACAAGCATATAAAATAATAACGATGCCTTTTTAGTCATTACGCTGAATAATCCGACAATACTTATGAGCGATTTCACCACGATGTTCAACCAACAACAGAGACAGGATAAGGTGAAACAAACCAAACGTCTCGCCACCGGTTTGTTATTCCTGATGGGCTTGCTTTTTATCATCACGCATCAAATCAATCAACCCGGATTCTGGATACAGTTACTCCAATCCGTCAGCGAAGCAGGCATGGTCGGCGGACTGGCGGACTGGTTCGCCGTTACCGCACTGTTCCAGCATCCCCTGGGGATTCCGATTCCGCACACTGCCCTTGTCCCGCGCAATAAAGATAAAATTGGCAAAAATCTGGGAAACTTTTTTGCCACACACTTTATGAAGGAGGAACTCGTCAGGGAAAAACTGCGTTCACTTGATACTGCCTCAAGGATTGGCGATTGGCTCATTCAAAAAGAACACTCGGCTTTTCTCACTCACTACCTTTCTACCGCTATCCCGCACGTACTGGATATTATCAAGGAAGAACGGTTCATGCGGCTTGCCCAATCATTGGTCAACAAACAAATTCACCGGATCGATCTTGCGAGAATCGTTTCCGGCGCTCTTAAGATAGTGGTCAGTAACAATCGTCACCAACGGCTGATGGATCAGATTCTGCTATACGTGCATGAGTTGCTGCTCAATGAGCGAAAAGCATTTAACCGTATGGTCGGTGAACAGGCTCGATGGTGGGTACCGAGAGCCGTGGACAAAGAAGTTGCACGGATGGTACTCGATGGCGTATTACAACTGCTTGAGGACCTGAATGATGAACACCACGAGGTCAGGCAGCGTTTCGATCGCGCAACAAAGACATTCATTAGCGAACTCGAATCCTCCAATGCCTTCCAGACACGTTTGACGGAGTTACGAACGTTGTTAATGGAAAATATCGAACTCAAAAACCTGCTTGACGAAGTATGGCAGTCACTGAAACAGTCGATCAATGAGCATTCCGCAGATTCGGGCTCACAGTTGCAGCTTGCAGTATCGGATACATTTGAAGAATTCGGTAAGCGCATTCAACAGGATCCGGCCCTGCGTCAAAGTATCAATCATCAACTGGAATCGCTGGTGATTCATTTATTTTTACCCTGGCGGCATGAAATCGGTAACTTTATCGCGGAAGTTGTCCGTCAGTGGGACGTAAAGAGTCTGACCCGGCAAATCGAACTGGAAGTTGGCAGTGATTTGCAGTACATACGGATCAACGGAACTATAATGGGTGCCTTGTTAGGTAGTTTGTTGTTTTTTTTAAAATAGATTTACTACGGGCGGCTCATACGCGTTTCAGGGATGGTTAATTGTTGCCACCGTTCTCCTTGGCATCTGACTGCTCCGCATCCAGCAGTACCGAGCCCACCGGAGTGGGTGCCTGTATTTGAAAAACCGAATGCTCACCGGTGGTCGGCTGCGGCTCTGCCGATATCCGATACAGGGCATGTGCCGCCATCAGGCCCGAGAATAGCGCCAGCATCCAGAAATAATAGCTTGGCCCCCATCGCTCCATTGCAACCGAGGCCAAAAGCGGGCCCAATACCGATCCAATACCACCAACCAATAATAGAGTACTGCTGGCTCCAGATGCCTGATCAGCATCCAATTCATCGTTAGTCACCGCCAGGTAAAGAGCCAAAAGCGGAAAACAGCATCCGCCGAAAAGCAGTGCCAATGCCAGGTATAAACCATTCTCCGTTACACCCGCGTAAGCGCTGGCGAGTGCGAAAAGACATGACCCCGTCGCTGCGACCGCAATAATGATGCGCCGGTCCACACGATCGGAGAGCCGTCCTAAAGGCCACTGAAATAATATTCCGCCAAGTACCATCGCCGCCATAAAAAAAGATACCTGAGAGATAGACATACCCATACGCTTGGCATAGACAGCACCCATACCGAAAATCACGGCATAAGCGGTATTGATAAAGATCGATCCGAATAATCCGGTGGGGGCACTGCGGTAAAGCAGCGCAATATTCACCGGTTTAATCAACTTAAATGGCGGCATAGGTGTCGAAGTGACTAGAACGGGAATAGCGGCAAGACTGATCAATACCGAAATCAGACTGAACAGCACAAAGCTTAGAGGATCTGCAACATTAATCAGAAACTGGCCACAGGATATTCCGGCCAGCATGGTGATCATATAGAGTGATAATATCCGCCCGCGTATGCGGTTATCCGCCGCCTGGTTAAGCCAGCTCTCCGCTACTACATAGATGGCACTGATCGCGAAGCCGGTCAGCAGCCGCATTATCATCCATACCCAGGGCGTGACGATCAAGGCATGAATCAAAATCGAGATCGAAGCCAGAGCAGTTAATGCAGCAAAGGTACGGACGTGACCGACCCGTTTTATAATATGTGGCGCACGCAATGAGCCAAGTAGAAACCCAGCGAAATAGGTCGACATGACAATACCGGTAATATGCGTGTCAAAGCCCTCTAACTCGGCGCGAAGACCTAACAAGGTATTTTGAGCTCCAATGCACAAACCGATAATTCCCAGGCCTGAAAACAAAGGCCAGGTATTTCTTAATGTGTGGAGAATCATACAGCCTCAACAGCAATGGCAAAACCGGAAACAGTGAACGGATAGTTCATTTGCTTGTACTATTTGAGATAATATTGAGCCATTTGACAGGCTCTTAGGCATCGAGCACGTAGCTACCAGGTGCCTTGTCCAACTCCTTAAGATCATCATTACCCAACTGCCCGGGCGCTGCCTTTTGTTTGCCCGACCGCTCCTTTAACCACTCTACCCAATGGTTCCACCAGGAATCTTCATGGCGGCTGGCGTTGAGCAGAAAAGCTTCGGTGTCTTCGGATGGATTATCCGACACAAAATAGGATGCTTTCGGATTTCCAGGCGGGTTTATAATGCTCTGTACGTGGCCGCTGTTACTGAGTACATAAGTGACCTTGCCGCCGAACAGTGAACAGCTCTGATAAGTGGCTTTCCAGGGCGTGATATGATCGGTGGTTCCGCCCAGTAAATATACGTCAGCGGTAATATTATTGGCATCAATGGACGTACCATGGATTTCCAGGGACTGTTGATCATCGACCAGGGGGTTATTAATAAACATGTCCAGCAGTTGGCTGTGAAACCCCGCAGGTAAACGGGTTGTATCATTATTCCAATACAGGATATCAAAGGCCGGCGGCTCGTTGCCCAGCAGATAATTATTTACCCAATAACTCCAGACCAGATCGTTCGGTCTCAACCAGGCGAACACCTTGGCCATTTCCGCCCCTTCCAGAACGCCGGCCGATTGAGATCGGGCTTTGGCCAGAGCGATGGTCTGTTCATTGGCAAACAATCCCAGCGCCGTGTCGCTGGTGGTCGACATATCCAACACTGTCACCAACAGTGTAAGCGAATTCAAGCGCTCATCATGCTGGGCAGCCAGATAGGCGGCTGCGATAGTTGTGGTTACGCCACCGGCGCAAGCGCCGAAAACGTTAACCTTTTTGGATCCGCTGATCTGTACAATGGCGTCGGTCGCTTCTCCAATCGCGCCGACATAGGTCTCCATATCCCAGTCTCTTTGCTCCGCCGTCGGATTTCTCCAGCTGACCATAAACACCTGTAAGCCGCTTTTCAGCAGATGCTGAACCAGGCTCTTTTCCGGCGACAAATCAAAAACGTAGAATTTATTGATCTGCGGCGGCACAATCAATACCGGAACCGTGGCAACCTTCTCGGTAAGCGGCCGGTATTGTATCAATTCCAGCACATCGTTTTTAAAGATGACCGAACCTTCCGAAGTCGCCAGATTCTCGCCCACCGCAAACTTGGATTTGTCCACCTGCGAAGGCATAAAATTATTTTCCTTCATATCGTGGATCATGTTTTTTATGCCCTGTACCGCACTCTGACCTCCCGTATCCACCAGTTTGCGTATGGCTTCGGGGTTGCCGATCAGTGTGTTAGTGGCTGACAATGAATCGGTCACCAGGTTGACCAGAAAGCGGCTGCGCTCGGCATCCTGTTTATCCATGCCTAAATCGTCAACAAGGTTATTCAGTTGATCGACCCAGGAGAGGTAGGCTTGCATATAAGCGTGATAAAAGGGATTGGTGCTCCAGGCTTTATCCTTGAATCGCCGGTCTCCTTTGTTCGGCTCGCGTTCCGATTTCCCGGCGGCCACTTTCGCTAAGTCCTTCATAAACTCGCTCTGGTGTTTCAATACCGAAGCTGGATTTTTTACCGTATGGTCCAACACGGTTTTGAAGGCGTCCAATGCATCCTTTTTATTCAAGCCGATAAAAGGATTGGGACCCAGAATACTGTCACTGGCCTTTTCCGCCAGATCCGCCAGATTGCCACCGGGATTACGGCCCTTATGCTCAGTTGATTTACCCATAGTACTTTCCTCGCTCACATCTCTTACCGATCCGTGGTATCGAGCTTGTATTGATTTAACTAAAACAGTTACTGTACACTAGTTATTCTCTCGATACTTTCGCATAAATCCCTTGATTCGCGGCGCCACTTCCTGGCGATACCGTGAACCACTGAATACGCCATAATGCCCCACACCTTGCTGCACGTGATGTTCACGCATCTCCTGTGGCAAGGCGTCGCAGATGTCGTGTGCTGCTTCCGTGACTCCCAAGGCAACCATATCGTCGTTGGCCCCTTCGATTGTCTGCAGCGCAATGTCCACAATCACGCTGCAATCCACCGGCTTACCCTCAAAAGTCATCATCTTCTTCGGCAGATGCTGATCGAAAAATACCCGCTCCAGTGTTTCGACGAAAAATTCCGCCGTGCCGTCCATAATGGAAAAATAATCGTCATAGAAATCACGATGTTTATCAGCGGCTTCAACATTTCCGCGGCTCACGTCTTTAAAAAACTGCCAATGTTTCTCAAAATGCGATTTCAGGTTCATGGTCATAAACCCGCCCAGTTGCATATAGCCCGGGTATACCATGCGGCCCTCACCCGGATAACCTTTGGGTACTTTGTGCAACATCAGCACCCGCATCAGATTCAGATTGATCTTATCGACATGCTGGGTGATCTGATTATGATTGGCTGTGATATCGACAGGACCTGCCAGCAAGGCCAGGGTTTTGGGCCGGGCCGGATCTTTGCGCTCAGCCATGACCGCGGCAGCCACCAGTGCGGGTACCGAGGCCTGGCACAGACCCACAACATGTGTATTCGGACCCAGGAGTTGCAAAAATTCGATCACATAGGCCACGTACTCGTCAAAACCGAAACGGCCTTCTGAAAGCGGCACCTGCTTGGCATCCAGCCAGTCCGTGATATACACATCGTGATCCGGTAAAAACTCCTGCACGGTCTCGCGAGACAACGAGGCATGATGACCGGACAGAGCCGCGACGAACAGAACTTTGGGTGCGTCGTCACAGCCTTCACGCTCAAAATGCAAGAGGTGGCAAAATGGCTTTTTACGCACGATCCGTTCCTGTATATCCATCGGCGTGCCGTCCACATCGATAGTGCCGAATTCGAATCCTTTCTTCGGATAGTGTTGTATCAACCGCCGGGTGGACTCCAGCCACGCGGCTTGAAATCGCCCCAGGGCAGTGTTGGATAGGGGGTTGCCGGGGTGGGTCACCAGATCGTGTGAGTATCCCAACAGGACGCTCAGTGGATGCAAAGCGCGTTTGGTTAGATCCAGGGTTTGATATCTCATAATATTTTTATATTCTCAAGCGTTTGTTGGAACAGTTTATTATCCGCGAACTATATAAACAGCGATGTTTTTCGCAATTAAAGCCGGCTTGCTTTCTCCGCGGACTTCGACTTTAACGTCATAACATACCTTAACCTGTTTGCCGCGTTTACCATCTTCTTCACTGACTGAGTCGAGCCCGAATCGCACCCTGACCTCACTGCCTGATTTCACCGGTGCCAGAAAACGAACCCCTTCATACCCGTAATTAAGACCCATGGTCACCCCTTCAGGTTCCAGTGCGTATTCAAGCAAAGCTGCAGGAATCAGGGAAAGACTCAACAATCCGTGAGCGATGGTACCGCCAAATGGTGAACCGGCAGCCTTTTGCGGATCGACGTGAATATACTGATGGTCACCGGTTGCCTCGGCAAATAAATCGATTCTTTCCTGATCCAGTGTCTGCCAATCACTGACACCTAATTCCTGTCCGACGCGGGCTTGAAGTTCTTTCATTGAAACCGTACTGGCCATGGTAGCTTCCTCTTGGTTTGATGGATCAGCTGTCCGAGTCACGCAGTTCGCGCCGCAGTATCTTGCCAACGCTGGACTTGGGGATCTCGTCAATAAACACAACCGATTTCGGTACTTTGTAGGCTGTTAGATTATCGCGGCAATAATCGATTACTGCCTGCTCCTTGAGTGCGTTGTCCAATCTCACCGCATAGAGCTGAACCGCCTCGCCGGTCTTATCATCCGCTATACCCACACAGGCGCATTCCGCCACTTCCGGCATCTGCGCCACCACCGCTTCGATCTCGTTCGGATACACATTGAACCCTGAGACCAGAATCATGTCTTTTTTCCGATCCACTATGCGGAAAAATCCATCGTCGTCCATGGTCGCGATATCACCGGTACGGAAAAATCCGTCGTCGGTCATCACCTCAGCGGTGGCTTGAGGTTGCTGCCAATATCCTTGCATGATCTGGGGACCTCTTGCACAAAGCTCGCCAGCTTCTCCCGCTCCTGCCTGCTCGCCCGCCTCGTCAAGCATGATAAGTTCTGTTGAGGGTATGGGGATTCCGATGCTGCCGCGAAAGGATTTAACCGGTAAGGGATTCAGAGTTAATACCGGTGAAGTCTCTGACAATCCATAGCCCTCACAAATCGGCTGACCGGTTACCGATTGCCAACGCTCGGAAACCGCAGCGTGGACAGCTGCCCCACCACCGATACAGATCTTCAATTCGCTGAAATCAAGCTCCTCAAACCCAGGTGTCAGCAACAAGCCGTTATAGAGTGTATTGACGCCGGTAAAAACCGTCACCTTCCAGTTTGACCACTCCTTGACAAAGCCCGGCATATCTCGCGGATTGCTGATCAAAACATTGGTCGCACCGAATCGAAAATACGACAGGGTGTTTACCATCAGGGCGAATATGTGATACATGGGGATGGCGGTGATCACCGTCTCGTTGCCGTGATCGATCATGTCTCCGGCGAAGGCTTGATATTGCAGTATATTAGCCACCAGATTGCCGTGACTCAGCATCGCACCCTTGGATAAGCCGGTGGTACCGCCCGTATATTGCAAAAACAGAAGATCCTCGGCAGCAATGTCCACCGTCTGATAGTCGAGCAGACTGCCCTGTTGCAGAGCATCGATAAAATTGACCATCTGGGGCAGACGCTCGTCAACTAAGTCCGCATCGCGCTCCACTTCTTCCAGATCCCCGGGATAGACCACCACCACACGCTTGACCGGAGTCCTGTCGGCCACTTCGCCGAGCGTGGCGGTCGACGCGGCAAAAATCACCAGCGTTTCGACCTGGGCATCGTTCAATTGATGCTCCAGCTCGCGAGGTGTATACATAGGATTCACATTCACCTGCACGGCACCGGTACGCATGATACCAAGCATGGCCACCGGAAACGCCAGAACGTTTGGCAGCATCACCGCCACGCGATCGCCTTTGTTGATACCGGCGCTCGTCTGCAGCCAGGCGGCGAAATGCTTGGAGAGGGAGTCTACCTGCTCATAGCTCAGCCCTTTACCCTTGTGGCTGAATGCGGTTTTATCCCCGTAGCGTCCACAGGCTTCACGCACCAGACTCAACACATTGGGATAGTGAGACGGATCAATAGTCTCAGGTATGGCGTTGCCATAGTGTTGCAACCAGGGTTTTTGCATAGCAGTCTCCTCCTTCGATATTGCGTATCCACCCGGCAGCCCCGCACGGGGCGCTACCGGGCTCTTTTTTTAGCGATTAATCGCGTGCATAACGTGCCTTATCCGCTCGAACCGCCAGCTGACTCAACACGTCCGCCCATGGCGTGAAGGCCGCCAGGCTGGCTCGCGCAGTAATATCGGCCACGGCTTTGACATGCCCTGCAACCTCTTCAATACGTCCAGTGACGTAGCGGGATTCAATTTCGGCAACCTGTTCAAGGCTTTTTGCTTCGAGCACGGATTTGGCCGTGCCGGACAGATCGTCCCAGTATCCCTGGGCATAGGAACGGGTCTCCTTACCGAGATCGGCAACACCCGTCGCCGCTGCACTGCCGGATTCCTTGAACACTGAAATGGTTTCTTTACCGACCTCACCCAAACCACCCAGGCGTTGGGTGAGCTGAGTCACTGAGTCTTTTACCTTTTCACCGACGCTCTCCTTTACGGCCTCTACGGCTTCCTCGGCTTTTTTGACTTCAGGCTGTTGATCTGCAACGGTCTTTTTAGCTGTTTTGCGGTTAGTCATGATGTCTCCAGATAACTTTGTAGTGGAAAATTACGGCGTGAGCCCACATCTCACGCAACTAATATATTCAGGAAATGAATATACCGTATTTTTTATTTTACGTCAAGTAACTCCTTTTTCTTTAAAAATAGGTTAATTTGATCGAGTTCCCGGTTACCGGGACCGGTTTTCGAGCAACTTCGTAAACGGAAATGTACAGTGTCAACTTCCTTATTCGGAATTGACGTGATCTGCTGAAAGTCCTGCAGATTGCGATGTTGCTCTGCAAAAGGCATTTCTGCCAGCTTAATGTAAGGAAACGGCTTTAATCTAGCGTCGAGTAATTGGAAATATCATTTTTTCCCGGCTTCAGACCCGAGTCTTGTTCGGCGGATTCGTTTGAATTTACTGCAAACGTCCTTACCGGGTTTAAATTTCAAACAGTAGGAGGATATCAAGAATGAAAACCCCCAAAAGTCGATTTCGACGTCATTTTCTTACCACTACAGCATCGCTCTCGCTGGTCGCGCTGAGCGGAATCATTCCACCGGCGGGCTCGGTCCATGCCGCTGACTTTGACGGAAAACGCATTGAATGGCTGATCCCCTTTAAAGAAGGTGGCGGCTCCGATACCTGGGCGCGTTTTTATGCACCCTTACTGTCCGAGGCACTTCCCGGAAAGCCCGTCGTGGCGGTAAAAAATGTACCGGGTGGCGGTTCCACCAAGGGAGCAAATCAATTTCAGTCCAGAGCCAAACCTACCGGTCTCACCATTTTCGGGACTTCCGGCTCCACCC
This sequence comes from Granulosicoccaceae bacterium, assembly GCA_965222695.1. Classification (GTDB taxonomy): domain Bacteria; phylum Pseudomonadota; class Gammaproteobacteria; order Granulosicoccales; family Granulosicoccaceae; genus UBA7957. The sequence continues at coordinate 1,882,870 of OZ244967.1, forward strand.
AGTTCCCCTATCTGCTCGGCGACAAGCGGGTTAAATATGAATACAAAGACTGGCAAATCGTCCTGGCGACGGCCACGGGCGGTGTTTTCTACGTAAAACCTGATCTTGGCGTCGAAAGCGCGGCCGATCTCGCGAAACTGCGTGGTCAGAAACTGAAATACGGTAGCCAGGGCGCCACGTCGCTTGACATTATCCCCCTGCTTGCCCTGGAATTGCTTGAAATAGACGTTGATGCGGTGTTTGGCATGAAAGGCCGGGGTGCGGGGCGACTCGCCTTCGAGCGCGGTGAAACCAATATCGACTATCAAACGTCTTCCTCGTTCCTGAAAAAGGTTACACCGCTGGTGGAAGAAGGCGGCGCAATTCCGATTATGACCTGGGGTGCGCTCGACGATAGCGGCAATCTGGTTCGCGATCCGACTTTTCCTGATCTGCCGCACTTCGCCGAAGCCTACGAAATGGTGAATGGCAAAGCGCCATCGGGCGAAGCCTTTGAAGCGTGGAAGGCTTTTTTCACTGCCGGTTTCGCGGCCCAAAAAATGGTTTTTCTGCCCAAAGATACACCGGACGATATAGTCGCAGCCTGGCGCGAGGCCGCTGCAAAAGTCGTGAGTGCGCCGGATTTTGCCGAGAAATCGGAGGCTGTTCTGGGCGTTTACCCACAATCAACCGGTGAAGCAGCCGTCAAGCGCATGGAATTAGCGGTCAATGTCCCGGATGAACAAAAGGAATGGGTCAGAAGCTGGCTTGTGGAAAAGTATAACGTCAAATTCTAAAAAGGCCCTATCAGACCCACGGGCCTGAGACGGCCCGTTGGTCTAACGACCCCTTTCTTTTCCTGCAATTTAGCACTCTTGCGGCGGGGAGGCACATATGATTGATGCATTTCTGGCAGCATTGCAAACCGTATTGACCGGTTCGCATCTGCTGTATCTATTTCTCGGCGTTTTTCTGGGACTTGCCATTGGTATTTTTCCCGGACTGGGGGGCATAGTAGGACTTTCCCTGCTGCTGCCTTTTCTGTACGGTATGGATCCGACATCAGCACTTGCCATGTTAATCGGCCTGGTTGCTGTCATCCCGACATCGGATACATTTACCTCTGTACTGATGGGAATTCCCGGCTCAAGTGCATCCCAGGCGACCGTCCTGGACGGCTTTCCGCTGGCAAAAAATGGTGAAGCCGCCCGCGCGCTGGGAGCTGCTTTTTCCGCTTCGCTGGTTGGCGGCCTGGTCGGGGCAGTGATACTGACACTGTTCGTATTGATTGCGCGCCCGGTCATACTGGCCTTCGGTTCCGCAGAGCTGTTTATGCTGACCATACTGGGCTTAAGCATGGTCGGCGTTCTGGCGGGAAAAAGTATGGCCAAGGGTCTGGCCGCCTGCGGCATCGGCCTACTGCTGGGCAGTGTTGGCGGTGCTCCGGCGACCGGTGAATACCGTATGACATTTGATATTGATTATCTGACCGACGGCGTTCCCCTGGTGGTGGTTGGTCTGGGGATATTCGCACTGCCGGAAATTATCGATTTACTGCGCCAGAATCGCGCCATATCGAAAACTGCAACTCTAGGCAAAGGCTGGACCGATGGCATCAAGGATATGATCCGCAACAAATGGCTGTGTCTGCGTTGTTCCGGCATAGGGTGCATGATCGGCGCCCTGCCCGGTCTGGGCGGCAGTGTTGTTGACTGGATATCCTATGGCCACGCGGTACAGACGACCAAAGACAAATCCAGATTCGGCAAAGGCGAAATCCGGGGCGTACTGGCACCGGAGTCATCCAACAACGCAAAAGAGGGCGGCGGTCTGATCCCCACCCTGCTATTCGGCATTCCGGGTTCCGGCAGCATGGCGGTGTTTCTGGGCGGCATGGTACTGATCGGACTGGAACCCGGCCCGGCCATGGTGGGTTCCGAACTTGAAACCACCTATACCATCGTATGGTCTTTGGCGCTTGCCAATGTCATCGGTGCGGGCACCTGTCTGCTGATATCCAAACACGTGGCCTATTTGACCACGATCCGCTATTCGCTCATGGCGCCGTTTATGGTTATGGTCATCTGTTTCGCGGCATTTCAGGCGACACGCGATCTCGGCGATCTTGCGGCGTTGTTTGCAGTCGGCATGCTCGGTGTTCTGATGAAACGGTTCGGTTGGCCCCGGCCGGCTTTTCTGATCGGGTTTGTATTGGCCGGCGGCATGGAAACCTACCTCTACCAGGCTGTTCAGTTCGACGGTTGGGGGTTTCTGATCAAACCGGGTGTCTTGATCATTGGCGCTATGACCGCAGCATCGATCTATTTCGGCGTGAAATTCGGTCATGCCGAGGAACCGGAGGACGGCAGTGAAGTACAACGCGCCTTCAACCTGACTCCACAAACACTGTTTGCCGGATTTGTGGTTCTTGTATTTGCCTACGGATTGTATGACGCATTCCAGCAGTCATTCCTCGGCGGTGTTTTTTCCGGCGGCGTAAGCGCAGTCATGCTTGTATTTTCAGCGATTGTCTTTTACAAGTTGGCGACCAATCAGCTTGAGGATGATGTCAATTTCGACAATGAAGTCGAAGCCGGGTATGTCAATAACCCGGATGTTGCGCCACTGAAGGAATACATTCTATGGTTACTGGGATTCCTGGTTGCAGCCTACCTTGTCGGTTATTTGATCGCGATTGTGCTTTTCTTCCTGTTGTTCCTGCGTGTCAAGGCAAATACTTCCTGGCAACAAACAGTGCTATTGACGTGCATAGCCGCGGGTTTTCTCACCCTGCTCGCGCATGTCATGGTTCTCGATTTTCCGCGAGGCCTGTTACAAGACACGGTATCACTTCCCTGGCCCATCGGCTGAGCAGACATTACGCATTTCATAGAGGAATATAATTATGATGAGTCCAAAACTATTGTTGATGCCGCTCGGGACTGGAAGTGAAGCCAGGGAACGGCTAGTCGGTTCACTGACCGTTGCAAAAACACTGGGGGCACATTTGCAGGTACTGCATACCAACATCAGTGCAAACTCAATCGTGCCGCCAGAGATATTTGTCATGAGCCGAACCGCCAAGGACTCTTTGAAGAAAGTCTTTGATCAGCACACGAATCTTGAAACCGAACGCCTGACGGAATTATTCAAAACCGTCTGTGAATCGGAATCAGTTCCCGTTACCGAATCAGTGGCGGAGTCTTTACCCGGTGCATCCTGGATTGAAGCTCAGGGTTTGCGTAGCGCCCTGATTGCACAATTCGGCAAAACCAGCGATTTGATCGTCCTGGCAAGACCTTCGGAGGGAAAACCGACGGCATCCTTTGAATCGGCAATTCTGGAAAGCGGACGCCCTGTATTGTTAATTCCGCGCCGGTTGAATTCTTTTTCCCTGGAGAGTATCGCTGTTGGCTGGAACTGTTCACCCGAAGCCAGCCGCAGTATCGCCTGTGCATTGCCTCTGTTGCAGCAAGCCAAACAAGTCGTTGTCGTCAGTACTGAAAGCTGCGCCCGACAAAACCCCGGGCCCGAAAGAATATGCGAATACCTGATGGCGCACGGAATCAAGGCAAGCGCGGATGTCTCCATTGTGGATGACTCGCAAAAAGGCGAAGCCCTGCTTGAGAAAGCAAAATCCATGGGCAGTCAATTGATCGTACTCGGTGCTTATGGCAGCTCCCGATTCCGGGAGTCGGTTTTTGGCGGGGTCACGCAATACATGTTGCGTCATTCCAAGATTCCCTTGTTTTTCTCCCATTGATTGTTTGCTTATCACAAAATTGCAGACACGGCACCGTAGATTCAGTACCCTTTCCAGCTGCGGTGCCGCCTTATTTGACCTTCTCCCTGTATACTGTGTCCGTGCCAGCCTATTGAAAGCTTTGACGCGTAAGCTCCTTATGCAGTCAATACAGCGAAAGGATCGAGGTGGTAATATTTATGCAAAAAGCTATACCTTGTACGATGATGCGTGGCGGAACATCACGCGGCCCTTATTTCTTATCCGAAAATTTACCTTCAGATGAGCAAGCACGGGATCGTGTATTGCTCGCCGTTATGGGCTCCCCGGATATACGCCAGATCGACGGTATCGGCGGAGCGACCACGCTGACCAGTAAACTGGCGATAGTCTCCCCCTCTGAACACCCCGACGCGGATGTCGATTACCTTTTTGCCCAGGTTTCCATCGACCGGGCATTTGTGGATACAGGCCCTTCCTGCGGCAATATTCTTTCCGGCGTAGGCCCTTTCGCCATTGAATCAGGATTGGTTAAGGCGCAGGATAAAGAAACGCTGATCCGGATCCGCAACGTCAACACCAACAGTTTTATCGACACTACGGTACAAACACCCGGCGGTGATATTGAATACGAGGGACAAACCGCAATCGACGGTGTACCCGGTACCGCAGCTCCCATCAAACTTAACTTTAAAGGCATAGTCGGCTCTAAAACCGGCGCCCTGCTGCCCACGGGAAATCCCGCGGATATCATCGATGGCATCAGGGTCAGTTGTGTCGATGTCGCCATGCCCATGGTGATTATCGCAGCGGAATCCGTGGGAAAAACCGGTCACGAATCCAAGGATGAGCTGGACAGTGACTTAGAGTTGCTGAATCAATTGGAATCTATTCGCCAGAAAGCCTCGCAATTAATGGGTCTGGGTGATGCAAGGGGCAAGGTGATACCCAAGCTGGGATTACTGGCGGCTCCACAAGCCAGGGGAAATATCACATCCCGATATTTTGTGCCCGAAGTCTGTCATGCCGCCCACGCGGTCACCGGCGCTATTTGCGTTTCAGTCTGCACCGCAATTCCCGATTCCGTCGCAGACGGTTTAGCCAACTACACCGAAGATGCGCCCTCCTCTTGTATTATCGAACATCCAAGCGGACAGATCGAAATCACATTGGACCTTGAACGCACCGACGATGGAATGCAGCTTAACTCGGCCGGCGTGATCAGAACTGCACGCAAGCTGTTTGCGGGGGAGGTATTTGTGCCGGCGAGGGTTTGGTCAGACTCTAAGCCGTAATCTCACCAGACATAGGGCTCCACCTGTCTGACTTTCAATGAATAACCCGCTTCCGCCAACTCGCTGCTGAAACTCTGGGTACGCAGGGTTCCGGTTACCCAGACCGGTGCGAATAAGCCTTCGATATCGACTTTTTCGTCGGATTGGCTATAAACCACCTGGTTTGCAGGCGGTGGTGGCACGTGGATACATGCACCCACATAGGGTACAAGGAGAAATTCGCTGACCGAAGTGCTGTCAAATTCCAGCGGAACGACGTAACCGGGAATTTTAACCAGTTTGCCGTCCAGCTCCGGAACCACCGGAGCCACCGCACTGATCTGTTCGATCTCATCCAGCATTTCCTGCGCTTTCTCAGGATCCGTCCGCATCAATTGATCGATTTGATTTGACGATATCCCACCGATCTGCAGACTCGGATTCCAGTCCTCGGGAATCAGCGACTCCCAATTGATTTCAGTCACGGTTTGTTTTTCATTAACGCTCATTACCAGACTCGGTAATAAGAACGAGAGACCTATGGCCAGTATCAAAAAAATCCCTATGTACCTAATGCGTAAAACAGCCATGGCAATCACCTCACAGTCGAATAGTCAAACCATCGGCCAAGGAATACCGGTAGGCGCGTAATGCCGGTATCAGCCCGACGATAAACCCGGCACCAATTATGGCAGCGAGCAACATCCAGTCCTTTAAACCAGGAAATGACAAAGGAACAAAAAGCCCGAATCGTGATTCGATAAATGGCTGCCCCATCAACAAAACGCCATAAAACAGCACCAGGCCGAGTACCACACCCAGCAAGGCCAGCAATCCGGCTTCCAAAACCAAAAGACCGAAAATATGCCGAGGCTTCGCCCCCACCGAGCGCAGTATCGCCATTTCACGGCGCCGTTCATTAAGACTGGCGAGAATCACGGTCAACATACCGGTCAATCCTGCTATAACCACAAATACCGATATGATCAACAACGCGGTCTCCGCAACGCTCATCAGATCCCATAATTCCTGCAATGCCACCCCGGGCAATATGGCCAGTAAAGGCTCCTCGCGGTATTCATTAATCGATCTTTGCACGCGGAAAATACTGAGCTTTGACTCCAATCCTACCAGAAAAGCGGTAATCGCCCTCGGGGTGAGATTCATCTGACGGGCCTGCTCGGCACTTACCGAGATACCCGGCAGGCGTGCCCCGCTCTGCCAATCGATATGCATGGCTTCTATACCCGCCAGACTGACATGCACGGTGCGATCCACCGGTGTGCCTGTCCGGTTCAGAATACCGCTGATACGAAAGGGTTTGTCCCGATGATCGGAGAAGCTGACATCACCGAGCCCGTGGCTGACGATAATTTCCTGATTCAGCCGGTAGGCGAGTTGTTCAGACACTTCCGCGCCGATCACAGCTTCATAAAGATCGGTAAATGGCTCTCCAGCGCTGAATCCCAATCGGCGTTCTCCGCCGTATCGGTAGTGTTCAAAATATGAAGATTCAGTACCAAGCACCCGGAAGCCCCGGTGAGAATCGCCCAGAGAAAGCGGAATCGTCCATTTGACCTCGGGATGCGCCGCCAATTCCTGATAACTTTCCCAGGTGATATTGTTGCTGGCATTCCCTATACGAAATACTGAATAGAGTAACAGTTGGATCGAGCCGCTACGTGCGCCGACAATCAAATCAGTGCCGGATAAGGTATTGGCGAAACTCGACTTTGCATCACGCCGGATTTTCTCAACGCCGAGCAAAAGGGCGACACTCATCGCAATAGAGCACACCGTCAGAATGACCGTAAAGCGACGGTTAAATAAGCTTCGTACCGCCAGGCGTGTTATTGTCATACAGATTCCATAGACCGATTTTCCGGCGCCGCCAGGCTGATTGATGACAGTGCAACAGTACGGTCAAACCGGGCTTGTAAAGACGAATCGTGACTGACGAATAACAAGCCTGCTCCCACTGCGTCGATTTCCCTGAAAAGCAGATCCAGAAAAGCGTTTCTGACATCATGGTCTAAAGCGGATGTCGGTTCGTCCGCGATAATCAAGGCCGGACTGCCGATCAAGGCACGCGCAGCCGCGACTCGCTGTTGCTGGCCCATGCTGAGCTCCGTGACCGGCCGGCCGGACAATTGATTCACATCTATGGCCAAATGGTGTAACAGGCGATGGGCTTCCCGCTCTAGACTCTCGGAGCGTGCTGTCGCCCGTTGATGGCGTGATGCAGAGAAACGGCAAGGCAAAATGACGTTATCGATTAATGATAGGTAGGGAATCAGATTGAACATCTGAAAAATAAAACCGATATGATCAGCTCGGAAATTATCGCGTTGGGTCCCGCTAAGCGCATTTATTGTCGTATCCAGAATCCTGACCGAGCCCTGCTGTGGCTCGATGACACCGCCGATAAGTCCCAGCAGCGTTGTTTTGCCCGAACCAGAGGCGCCTTGGATGAATATCTTTTCACCTGCATACACCGAAAAGTCTTCAATATTCAAAACGTCGACCGTCCGTGGCTGCCAGCGGAAGCGGACGCCTTTCAGCACGATCAAGGGCTTTCCTTTGACAGCCGCCACGGATTAAATTCCGAAATCGATGCGATTGTTGTCAGCCGTCAGTTCAATCGCGGTTTGCCCCTCCGGGCCGATCACCTGAGCGTCTATTTCTTCCAAATTCGGGAAGTGTTGGAAAAGCAATATACCAACTTCGTTCAACTGATCGGGTGAACCGCAGCTATAAGCGTATTGGACATGGAAATCGGAGTGAGTTTCCGGCCCTTCTGCATCTTCTTGATGATCATGCGTATCACTCGATTCTTCGTGTTCCTTGTCATGATCCTTCGCCAGGCCGTGTTCAACATCAACCGAGACCAGACGGCATTCGGCGGCGCTTGGTAATGCAATTTGCTGAGCGGCGTCATTCAAAGCCTCTTCGGCGCTGTGAACCGCCTCTTCCTGTTCGGCATTACCGGGTTGATGTTCAAAGCCGACAATATTGAATGCCGGCGACTCAAGTTCAATAAGCAATTGATGTTGATCTAATACTATATTCAAACGCGCCGCTCCGTGTAAATGGGCCTCCTCCTGCCGAACAACATGCTGTTCGGCATTGGCAACAGGCATTGTGCCAGCGACAAAAAACAAAATCATTGCACCACGCATGATTAATCTCCGTTACGAATAAACACGGTTGCCGGTCAGGTTCCGGGATCCGGCCTACCGCAAAGTTGAGGTTAAAATGTCCAAGCGTTGGCGTGAGGCGGAGGGCCGCGCGGTGAAGCGCGATAAAAGGTAAATGCGTGAAAATGATCGGTAGATCCTAATAATACCGGCGACACAGCGGCGTTATATCCGTATCCGCCGGTCACAGCGACGGCATTGGCCTGGTCGATTCCCGCCGCCGTCAGACAAAGCTCGCAAAATTCATTGTCATCGAACGGCTCGGCTATGTGTTCAAGTTCGTGAACAGCGAAAACGCACTGGGCTGCTATTAGTAGCAGTATTGACAAAACGATGCGTATTCGACTTTCCACAATGTGTGGCCTATCCTGTGAACGACCCTGAAGTACGACGAGAAATTATAGTTTAAGCAAGCGTAAATTGCTTATACGACAAACTATACAGTTATTTTGCCAAATCATCCCGGCCGAGTAAAAAAACCCCGTCTCCTCCGCGTGCAAACTCCAGCCATTCAAAGCGTAATTCAGGAAAAGCGGCTTCGAGTGCGGGCGCACTGTTTCCCACTTCACAGACCAAAAGGCCCGCTGGTGCAAGGTAATCCGCCGCCTGAAGAAGTATACGTCTGACTATGTCCAACCCGTCCCTGCCCGCGGCCAGACCCAGGCGCGGCTCTTTTTTGAATTCATCGCTCAGGGCCGACATATCCTGCTGATCAACATAAGGCGGATTGCTGATAATCAGGTCGTATTGTTGCGCGGCTTCGATCCCTTCAAACAGATCGCCTTGAATCAGTTCGACCCGTTTTTGCATGGCATGTTTTTCAATGTTGCACTCAGCCAGCGCCAGGGCTTCGGCCGATATATCCACGGCATCGATCCTGGCGTGTGAAAACGCATAGGCACAGGCGATGGCGATGCAGCCGCCCCCGGTGCACAGATCCAATACCCGTCGCACACCGCCTGGTGAGATAAACCGGCTGAATCCCTGCATCAGAGGTTCTGCCAGCGGCGACCGTGGAACAAGCGCGCGTTCATCGCTCAAAAATTCCAGACCCGCAAACCAGGTTCTTCCGGTAATATAGGCGGCCGGTTCTCTTTGCAGTGCCCTTCGCTGAAGAAATTTCAGGGCTCGGGACCGTTCATCCGCGCTCAATTTGCGCCGGTAGTCGGGCTTTTCGACAGGCGATTGCCCCGCCGCTTCAAGCACCAGCCAGGCGGCCTCATCCATGGCGTTGTCGGTCCCGTGTGCGTAGGCGAGTTCGAAATTTTCCAGGTAGGCGGCACCTTTACGTATGGCCTGTTCAACGGTCAGGGTTTGGTTGTTTTGCCAAGGCACCGAAGTCATTGGTTTAATTCCGAACTGTCCAAATCAGCAGAGTATAACTGTTTACAAACTGCTTTATAGTCGCCATGATAAGCGGTTGCCAAAATGACCGGATGTATCCAAGTCTCACCAATAAGGAATCATATTGAAATCAAAGATTGCGTTTGGCCTGTTGGCCGCTGTTGCGCTTGTTGCGGGTTTATTAATAGGATTGACATTCAACAAGGACAAACCTCTGCCAATCAATAAAATCCAGTCGAAATTGAAGGTCTCGACCCTGCTGCCCACGGATCTTAAAAATTTTAGCGATGTTGTTTTGACTGATCAACACGGCAAGAGCTTTAACCGGGATAGCTTACTGGGCAAGTGGCAAATGCTGTTTTTCGGCTATACGCATTGCCCCGATATTTGCCCGACCACCATGACGACGCTGAGCCGGGTTGATTCATTGTTGGAAAATACCCAGGCAGGCCAAGATTTTCGGGTGATTTTTATTTCCGTTGATCCTGAAAGAGACAGTCCGGAACACCTGCAAAAATACATGAATTTTTTTAATCCGAAGTTTGTCGGCCTGAGTGCGGACCATCAGACCTTAAATACCCTGAGCCTCGGACTGGGCGTTGTTTTTCAGCGGGTTGAAAATGAATCCAATCCGGAAAACTATCTGATGGATCATAGCGCCTCTCTTCTGCTGGCCGATCCGAAAGGGCGGATAGTTGCATTGTTCAGCGCGCCGCACGAGGCAGAATCCATCGCAGAAGATCTGCAAATCATTTTCGCAAGCATATCGAGGAGTTAGTCACATGTTACGCCGTATCATTTTTTTCGTGCTGTTGCTCGGGACGCTGAAGCCCATTTCGGGTATCGCCGAACCGGACTTGCTTATTTCCGATGCAGTGATTATGCAGGCACCGCCCGGAATATCAGTGACGGCAGGATTAATGACCATCGAAAACACGGGGAACCGGGACATCACGATCAGTGCAATTCTCAGCGACAGATTTCAGAAACTGGAAATACATAAAACAGAGATTAATGACGGTATGGCCAGCATGGTCGAATACAAGGAATTGCTCGTACCCGCGGGCGAAAAGATTGAATTGAAACACGGCGGCTACCACTTGATGCTTTACGCGCCAACACAGGCGCTTGAGCCGGGTGAGCGAATCAAGCTCAGACTGCAGACTGACGCTGGAGAGATCAGCATAGAAGCCGAGGTAAAAAAGATATCGATGTGAGGCGGCGACGGTCTGAAATAACTTAGCCTTGTTATCGATCATATAGAAATACAACTGTCAAACTCGATCAGATATGCGCGAAGCTAATTCTTTACTGCGGGACAAGCTGAAATCTTACCCTTTGTATTTCTTGCCGCATCATCTGATTTCACGCATTGTCTTTAAACTGACACGCCTGAAAATTCCACTGAAGAATCCGGCAATCCGCTGGTTTATCAGAGCATTCAACGTCGATATGCAGGATGCGGCTATTCAGGATATTACCCGCTTTCCGGACTTTAATGCTTTTTTTACCCGGGAATTGAGGGCCGGAGCGCGGCCGGTTTGCACGGAAATCGAGTCCCTGGCCAGTCCGGTCGATGCGACCGTATCACAGGCCGGTGAAATCGAAGAGGGCCGGATATTTCAGGCAAAAGGCTTGGATTATGGCCTCACGGAGTTATTGGGGGGAGACGAAGAAATCTCCCGACATTTTATCAACGGACGATTCGTCACTCTGTACCTGTCGCCCAGGGATTACCATCGTATCCATATGCCGGTTAGCGCCAGATTGATCTCACAGATTTATATTCCCGGCCGTTTGTACAGTGTGGCCCCGCATACGGTAAACAGCATACCGCGCCTGTTTGCCCGCAATGAGCGGCTTATCGCCTGTTTCGACTCCGCTTTTGGTCCCTTGGCAATGGTACTGGTGGGGGCCATTAACGTCGCCGCCATAGAAACTGTCTGGAGTGGTCTGGCAACTCCACCTCCGAAAAAAGAAATTCAAAAGATCGGATATAAAGACGATGAACCGGTGACCCTGTCGAAAGGCGAGGAAATGGGCCGCTTCAATATGGGTTCGACCGTGATTGTATTATTCAACGACACCGTGCAATGGAAAGATCAGCTGGCATGTGGAGTGAAAGTCAAGATGGGCGAAAAGATAGGGTCAGCCAAAACCATGGCTGACCCTATTATCAGTAAACCTGCTTAATCACCATTTACGGCGACGAATCCAGGCTGCTCCCAGCATGGCCATCAAGAGATAAACGGCCGTGGCACCACCGCCTCCGCCACCGGATGAGTCTCCGGAAGAATCCCCGGAACCATCTCCCGAACCGGAATCCCCACCGGATCCGTTATCGTCCGGATCGGACGGAAAACTGGCCGATTTGCTGGTTCGAAGATTATCGACAAAAGCTATGGTTCTTCCCGCCCCGCCGGTTACCCGGGTTCGGACCATCTTGGTCGGAAAAAACGCCGGATTGGTGGCTGTATCGACCGCCATTTGTTTCTGTTCACCGTTAAAGGTAAAGATAATACTGGATCCGGTGAACTCTATGGAGGCAGGATAAAACATATTGAAATCGACACTGCTGCTGAATGCCTGGCTGAACAGCGTCGTAGTCTGGGTAAAAGCGGAATTGTCCGATCTCTCCGCATAGGCCTTGGCCACCAGGTTTCCGTCGCTCTGTCTGTCCAATATCACATGGGCATACACATCGCCTTCATTGCCGTTAAAATTCGACGAAAAGGTATCGTTGTAAAAATGCCCTTGCAGACGCACCAGGCCTCGTACGCCCGAGGGTATGTCAGAACGCCCGTCCAGCATGATGTCCGCCTCGATATAGTCCGTGTTATCCCGAACCTCAAGATTGACATCGCGCTGAGCGTTCTGGCTGACCGCTTCCATTCTGACGGCCGAATTGCCTTCGACCATTTCTACAACTCGGTACTCTTCTGCGTTCAACCAGGTATTGGTGTTGATAAAGTCGTTGTTAAAGGAATCTCGAGTAAATCCGTTGGTTTTGACGTTATCGAATAAGGCATCTATGGATACGCGGGTCGGATCCACCACACCGCCGGAATCTTCCCAGTCTATGCCGGTCCCCACACGCTTTCGGCTGCTGGCACTGCTCACCCTTGTGGGGCCGGAAATGGTACGCGAGAAACTGCTGCTTCCTCCGGAGGCGAAAGAAACGACTGCTTCGAACGTAAAGCTGTTTCCGCCATTGTATTCCAGCCTTGCGGTAACCGTATCGCCCTGGCTGATCACGCCGGGATCGACGATGGTCTCGGACGCATTGACTTCTTCGGTATTGAAGCCGCTGTCGAGCGAAGTACCTATATGGGCCCAGGCTTCAAGACCATTTCCGCGATAACCGACTTTCAATTGCGCAAATACGTGGCCCAGCGAACCGTTGCTGGTCGCGGAATTACTGTAGAAGGTGCCGCCGACATTGGCGAAAGCCGGGTGATTCTGACTGCCGAATTCGACATCGGTGATAATGATATCCGCCTCGACGCTGCTGTGATTCTCCGAATTGAGAATCCAGTTATTGGTCCGGGTGAAATTGACACCCGCAGAGCTGTTATTCGCGCCGGTAAACACCCGCAGCATACCCTGGCTTGTATCAATCTCGCGAATGCGCTCCGGGGTATTGTAGCGGGATCGGTCAAGCGAACCTTCCGAGAAGTTATCGGCGAAATTTGCATCGGCACGGCTAAGCAGCCGGGAACGCCTGACCAGATCGATCTGACTGCGGTCGGGCGCGCCGCCTTCATGAAAACCGACCAGATCGACGGCAAATACATTTCCCGCCAGAAAAACGGAGCCGGCCAGACTGGCTGCGGCTACAGTCAATCCGCAAATCAATTTGTCTTTTAACATAAAAATCCTCCAGCTTGGTTTGGCGAAAGCTCAACACAACCAGAACTTTCGGAAACAATATTTTACAGTTCGCATCTCAATCCGCTCTACTGCGTTCACGGTACATGATGTACAAACCGGATGAAACAATTATAGCGATTCCTATCCATGAGTTCATATTCGGTAACTCACCCCAGACCGCATAGCCTAAAATCAAGGCCCAAACCAGGGCGGTATATTCAAACGGCGCTATCACGGCTATGGAAGCAACCGTAAAGGCCCTGGTCATAAAAAAATAACCGCTCAGCGCCAAAACGGCTACCAGCAGCAGGACTAGTATTTCCTCAATTCCAATATCGTGCCAGACAAACGGCAGACCGGCAGTGCCAAGCAGGCAAAACACAAGATTGAAATAAAAAACCAGATTAAACGTCGATTCCGTTTTGGATAATTTCCTTCCCCAGAGCATCAGCATAGCGTAAGCCAGCGCCGCCAGAATCGGCAGGATGGATGCGGCCTGAAAGACCGCGGTGCCAGGCTGAACAACCAGTAATACGCCGGTAAAACCTGTAATGGCCGCTACCCAGCGATGGGTGCCGACCGGTTCATCCAGAAACCAGGATGAGCCGACCGTCATAAAAAAGATTCCGCAGAAAAAGATTGCCGTTGCGTCTGCCAATGGCAAAAATCTGAGTGAAATAAAAAACGCGACCGGGGCGACCATGCCGAGAGCGGCACGTAACAAATGCTGTTTTAATTTAGCGGTTCTGAGTATCAATGGGTCATATTTGAAAAATACCAGAATCAGCAAGAAGCCGATAATCAGCCAGCCCCGCATAGCAATGATCTGCAGAACGGGTACCTCGCGCAAAACCAGCCATTTTACGCCCGCATCCATGGCCGATAGAGCCGCCATAGCGGTCAGCATCAATATGATCCCGTTCAGATTTGATTGACCCGGAACGCCCCTCGAATCATTTATCCGCATTGACATTTCGACTGTTCCGTGGTGTCTGAGCTGCAATAAAACTATATACCGAACAGATTGCCGAATGCGGTGGTCAACGCATCTACCGGCAGATTCGCTGCAAAAGTGCTTGCGACTATGGCAAGACTGATCAGCGGCCAGAGGACCTTACCCAACAGCCCGGTCAACATCAGAAGCATTAAAACAGGCAAACCGTATCGCCCAAGTTGATTGTATTTGATCGCTGTCTGCAGAGGCAGCAGGCCTTCGACAACCCGGCTCCCGTCAAGCGGCGGAATCGGTAACAGATTAAGCATCATCAGCACGGCGTTAATAAAGATGCCCGCGGCCCCCATATGCACCATGACGAATCCGACGGTATTATTTCCACCGTCGATAATCAAACCGGTTTTGAACAGATAAGCCCACATGAGCAGCATCAACAGATTGGAGAAAGGCCCCGCTATGGCAACGACCATCATATCCCTGCGGGGATTATGCAGACGTGCACCGTTAATCGGAACCGGCTTGGCCCAGCCGAAAATAAATCCCGTGGGCAACAGCAATAACAAACCCGGCACCAGTATTGAACCAACCGGATCGATATGTTTGATCGGATTCAGTGATAAGCGTCCCAGTGACTTCGCGGTATTGTCGCCCAGACGCAAAGCCGCCCAGCCATGCGCTATTTCATGAATAATAATCGCGAACATGACCGGCAGAAGCCAGATTGCGAACCTTTCGAGAATGGTCATAGGGATTGCCGAACTCTGATTGTTGACTGGATTTTAGTGAATACGCTCGCCTTTTGCGGTGCCCGGCTTTTCCTGAACCAACACCCATGGGGCGGTTACTACGCACCATAGCAGGGGCTGACGTGCCTGCCAGTCCCTGGCGTCTTGATCACTGGCCTTGGCGATTTCTCCCTTGTTCAACCAATCGGCAATCGTGTCTTTGACATCGAGGCTCATTTTGCTGGCCACATCAATCAGGTTTAATGCAGGACTGACCTTGATCACGACACCCCTGGCAAAGTGACGCGCAAGTTCGGGCCATTCCACTACCGCGGTTTCAGTGTTCAGCTTTGCACGAAGAATTTCTTCGTCTGAGAATTCAGTGTTGTCAGTCATTACGCCGCTCAGTATTTTTCTACCTGTAAGAGTATAACGGATTATCAGACAGACGCCTTGTGCGGCAGTTCCTCGGTTTCTGATGCCAATGCGGCATTTATCCGATCCCAGGCCGATTTTCCCGCCAGTTTTACCACCTTGTACCTCATACCTCTCCAAGCCTGAATACCGCCACTGTGTATAACTGCAATCCGGCTCTTGCCGGCTATGCAATTCCGATCGATCTGTTGCCTGAGTTTCAAGCAGAGTTTTGCGGTGTAAATCGGGTCGAGCAGGATGCCTGTCCTTTCCAGCATATACAGCACAAACTCGATCAACTCGTGGTTTAGCCTTGCATAGCCCCCGAATTCAGCCGGTATCAGACGCATATCGGCTTTACTGACGGGGAACGTGTGGCCGGCGAGAAGGTCATAGATCCGCCCTGCTATGGACTGATCCTTTAGCACGCAGTAGCCATAACATTGTTGTCCATTGCCTAAGCCTGCCAGAATGCCGGCCAGTGTCGTGCCTGTCCCGCAGGCACAGCAGATCAGATCCGGTTTAAGACCTCCCTTTTCGATTGTGCGCGGGATTAAGCGGCACCCGTCCAGCGCCTGCGGGTTCGCACCCCCTTCCGGGATAATCAGGGCGTTTGGAAATCGATTCTGCAGATCCTGCAAATAGTGACTGTCATTTCTCTTCCTGTAGGTCATACGATCGACAAATTCCAGATGCATTCCAGCGTTCTTAGCATCGCTCAGAGTGGGGTTGCCGGCGTAGTGTTCTTCGCCGCGGATAATACCGATGCTATCCATACCGATGCGCTCCGCGGTTAAAGCCAGGGCATGAATATGATTGGAAAATGCACCGCCGAAACTTAACAACTGGGTATAGCCCTCTCTCCTTGCATATTCTATATTGCCCAATAACTTGTAAATTTTGTTACCACTGGCAAAAGGAACCACACGATCCAGTCGCACCATAAAGACGTCGGGTCCGTTTGCTGTTGAAAACACAGGAATTTTCTCAATTTGCGGTATCAAGGAACTAATGACCTCGTCTACAATCATCATGTTAGGGCCTGTCGCAATTGCATAAATTTTGTTAGCCAGATAGCAGGATCGGAGATTAGGGACTGTTAATACTAATTCCAAAATAGCGTTGCCGCCGCCAATCGGGCCAGGCAAGGCGCGAGGAGAGAGGTTTGGTGATTCCAAATAAACGACGAGCAACGCCGCCTGACCCGATTTGCGGCGCAACCCGAGGGGACGGGGCCATATTTCCGCGTCACGGCGTTACATTTCGCTTATGTAGGAAGACTACACTGCGCTCAATGTACCTTGTTGCGCGAATAAATGGCCTCCGGCGCTGTTTTGGAATTAGTATTAACAGGCCCTAGGATAAAGAAACTATGCGTTTGCTAAAAGCTTTGCTGCCAGTTGTGATTATCGGAGTGAGTGTCTTTATCGCCAAAGGGATTATGGATAATCCGCCGGAAGCCAAACCACGCCCGGCCATACCAGATCGCCCGATTCCGGTTGAGGCAATAAGCCTTGAGGCCGAAGATTTCCGGATTGAGATCGATACTTATGGAACCGTGCAGCCCAGTACGGAGACTGCCATCATTCCTCAGGTGGCGGGAAAAATCATCGAAGTTTCGCCTGACTTTGAAAACGGCGGGTTTGTCAAGCAGGGAGACATAATCCTGCAAATCGACCCTGCGGATTACAGAATCGCGGTAAAAACCGCCGAAGCGGCTTTGGCGCAGGCAAGGGCAACGCTATCCGAGCAGACCGCCCTGAGCCAGGAAGCCATTCGCGATTGGAAACGCTTGGGCCGCAAGGGCGAGCCGGGTAATTTGGTTGCCCGCAAACCTCAACTCAGTGCCGCCAGAGCACAGGTCGCCTCGGCACAGGCTCAGCTGGAGAAGGCTCGGCTCGATCTCGAACGCAGCAGTATCCGGGCACCTTATGACGGCAGGATAAAGAACAAGCAGGCGAATATAGGTCAATATGTCTCCCCGGGATCCCTGTTGACCGAACTCTATGCCACCAACGCCGTGCAACTGCGTCTGCCTCTATCGCAACAGGATTTACAGTATCTGGATATTCCAGATCAGGCGAACCGGCCGGGATCGCCTATCGAATTCACCGCCGATAATGGCTCCGGCCAACCCCTGTTGACGGGCTATATCAGTCGCTCGGAAGGGCTGTTGGACGACCGTACGCGGCAGTTATTCGTGACCGCAAGAATTGACGCTCCCTTTGAAAATACGACACCGATCGTCATAGGTCAGTTTTTGCAGGCACGGATTCTGGGACAAATCTTTGACGGCGTCTTTACTCTGCCGACGGCACTGATTCGTGATGGAGATTTTGTCATACTGGCCGAAGACGGCGAATTGAAACAGCAAGCGGTCAGTATCATGTGGCAAAATGAACGAATCTCCGTAATCGACCAAGGATTGAAAGCCGGCGATCTCCTGGTGACGACTCCGCTGGGCGATGATGCCGCGGGATTGAAGGTACGGGTCTCGGTGCTTGAGCGAGAATCAGAAGTCAACCAACCGGCCGACCGGCTCGAACTGCGGCAAAAACCCACAAACGAGACGCTGCAATGAAGGGTATGATCGCTTGGTTCGCCAGAAACCACGTCGCGGCCAATCTGCTGATGCTTTCTATCATCGGCGCCGGCTTGTACTCCTTAGCCAACAGAATCCCGCTGGAGGTTTTTCCTTCGACCGATCTGGATCTGATCGCGATATCTGTACCCTATCCCGGTGCAACACCGCGTGAAGTCGAGGAAGGCGTGACCATCCGGCTTGAGGAGGCGGTACAGGATTTAAACGGCATAGACAAAATGACGTCCACATCCAGGGAAGGCAATGCTTCTGTACGGCTCGACGTCCTCAAAGGATTTGATCCGCGCGACCTGTTAAACGATGTTAAAAACAGAATCGATTCACTCTCCACCCTGCCCGACGATGCGGAAGAGCCTAAAATCGCCATGGCTCAATTCAAGCGCGAAGTAATCAGTGTTGCACTTTATGGCGATACCGATGAGAGAACTTTACGCCGGGCAGCCGAACAGGTTCGTGATGAGATACTGGCATTTGATGAAATTACCCAGATCGAACTGGAAGCCGTCCGACCCTATGAGATGGCCATAGAGGTGTCCGAAAATTCGCTGCGCCGGTACGGCTTGACCCTTGAGCAGGTCGCTTCCCAGATTCGTTTGAATTCATTGGACTTGTCGGCCGGGAATATCCGCAGCGACAGGGGTGAATTGCTGATACGCACCACCGGCCAGGCCTACAGGCTGGAGGATTTTCTCAATATCGCCATAGTCAATGATGTCTCGGGAATGCAACTGCGGCTTGGCGATATCGCGACGATAAAAGACGGGTTTAACGAATTGCCCATCCGTACCCGATTTAACGGGAAGACCGGTATATTGCTGGAGGTTTTCCGCGTAGGCGACCAAAGCGCCATCGGCATCGCGGAGAAAGTGCGTGAGTACATTGACCAGGTCAGCTGGTTGCCGCCGGGCGTGGAGATCAAGTACTGGCGTGATCGTTCCCAGATCGTTAAGGCCCGGATGCAGACGCTGACCAATAACGCCATACAAGGGGGTATACTGGTCATATTGCTGCTGTCGCTTTTTCTCAGGCCTATAGTTGCTTTTTGGGTCTGCCTGGGTATTCCCATTGCATTTCTGGGTAGCTTTATCTTTCTGCCAACCCTGGGCGTGACACTGAATATCGTTTCGCTTTTCGCCTTTATTGTCGTACTGGGAATAGTGGTGGACGACGCCATAGTGACGGGTGAAAACGTCTACACGCACTTACAACACGGCACGCCGCCACTGGAAGCGGCGATCAAAGGCACGAAAGAAGTCGCGGTGCCGGTGACGTTCGGTGTGCTGACCACGGTCGCCGCATTTACGCCGATTGCGATGATGGGCGGCAATCGCGGACCTATTTTTGCCCAGATTCCCATGGTAATCATTCCGGTGCTGTTATTTTCGCTGGTGGAGTCCAAACTGATTCTACCGGCACACTTAAAGCACGTTAAACCTTTGACAGAAGAACAGAAAAAAGGCTGGCTGACCCGCTTTCAACAAGGAATAGCGAATGCCCTGGAACGCGGAATCAAGAATATTTACGGGCCGGTCTTGCGTTGGAGTCTGGACAATAAACTGCTGACACTGTCATTTTATCTGGCCGTAGCAATCATCGTCTTCAGTCTGGTTTTCGGGGGCTGGATGCGTTTTCTGTTTTTCCCGCGAGTACAAAGTGAAACCGCAAGAGCCGTACTGACCATGCCGGCGGGAACGCCGTTTGCCCTTACCGACGGGTATATACAGCGGATGACGGACACCGCTCAGACATTGAAAGAAAAATACGTGGATAAAGACAGCGGCGAGCAGGTGATTCGTAATATCTATTCGACCACGGGCTCGTTCGGCGGTTATGGCGTAGGTCAGTCGAATATAGGCCGGGTAGTGTTCGAAATCACGCCGCCCGAAAAGCGGAACATCAAGATCACCAGTGCTGAACTGGTTCGTGAATGGCGCAGGATGATCGGCCCGATTCCGGCTGCAGAGTCGCTGAATTACAGGGCGGAAATCGGCCGCCATGGGGATCCGATCGATGTACAGATCCTGGGAAAGGACCTGGGGCAACTGGGCAGGATAGGACAGGCCGTTCGCCGGCATCTGGCGTCTTATGACGGCATCTTTGATATCGAAGACACACTTTCCAACGGCAAGACCGAGATTCAGCTCCGATTGAAGCCGGGAGCCGCGCTACTGGGCGTTAATGTCAATGATCTGGGACGCCAGGTCCGTCAGGCTTTTCACGGCCACGAGGTTCAGCGGATACAGAGGGAACGGGATGAGGTCAAAGTCGTGGTGCGCTATCCGCTTGCCGAACGCCGCTCCGTAGGCGATCTGCGCAATATGCTCATTCGCACGGCCGATGGCAATTCCGTGCCGTTCAATGAAGTCGCCGAGTTGACCAACGCAGTCTCACCTTCGGAAATCAAGCGGATTAATCGGCAAAGAAGTATTCATGTAACGGCGGACGCGAATAAGGAAGTGGTGGACATAGAGGCCGTCAAGCGGGGAATTCAAGCCTATATGGACGAGGAGATTCTTAAATATCCCGGTTTGACATACAGCCTGGAAGGCGAAGCCAAAGAACAGCGGGAATCCTTCGCGACTTTGCGCTGGGGCATGTTTGCGGTTTTATTCGCGATTTACTGTTTGCTGGCAATTCCGTTTCGATCCTATACCAAACCGCTGATTGTGATGTCGGTGATTCCGTTCGGGGTTGTCGGAGCGATCATCGGACACTGGATCATGGGTATGAATCTGACCGTGATCAGCGCTATGGGCGTGCTGGCCCTGACCGGGGTTGTGGTTAATGACAGTCTGGTGCTGGTCGATTACATCAATCGCCGGCGGCGGGAAGGCATGGTATTGATGGCTGCGGTCGTGATCGCGGGAATTGCCCGGTTCCGTGCCGTGGTTTTGACATCACTGACGACTTTTATCGGCCTGTTGCCCTTATTGTTCGAAAAAAGCACCCAGGCTCAATTCCTGATTCCCATGGCAGTCTCGCTAGGGTTCGGTATTTTATTTGCCACGCTGATCACCTTGCTGATGGTGCCGATCAACTACGTGCTTTATGAACAAATCAAGGCGTTTATCTATCGCTTGCTCGGCAGAGGCCCCGAGGACAAAAAAACGGTGGCCGCTCCTGCCCCATAATACTAACGGAATCAAGCCTGCCGGGGAAATCCGTCCGGATCAGCCGGCTTGGCTTATTTCAACCCGCTTTTCATCCTTGCTTACGCATTTCACTGATGAATTCATTGGATTTTGAAATCGACTGGTTCATCTGATTGATCAAGACCGCAATATCTTTTTTCAGGCTGGAAAATTCGGACTTGAGCGATCCTATCGCCTGAGCATTCAGATTGTGTTTTAAAAAAAGCACATTATCCAAAAAAGTATTCAGAACAGGTTCCATGCTTTTTTCCGCCTTATGCATGGATGCCAGCATTTGCTTGTATCGGGTTTTGGTATCCCGAAGCTGGGTTTGACTGGCGCGCTTCAGGCCGGAGTTAGTATATTGTTCGATTTCATCCGACCACTCTTCAAACAAATCTTCGGCAACATCCTCAACCGAATCGATTCGGTCGGATACTTCCTCCGCCGCTTCCCGGCTGTTTTCATACTCGTCGTTCAGCGACTCATAGGCCTTTTTCAAGTCGGTATCCTTAATCTCCACAACCGAGCCGAATTTTTCCAGGGCGGACTTAAATTGCTCCTGAGCCTCTTGCTGGGAATCGCGGGTTTCCTCAACTCTGTCAACCAAGATATCGCGTTTATGAATACCGACTTTTTCCATGGTGCCGTAGTACACCGTGCTGCAACCGCTAAGGAGTACAGTCAGTGTCAGGGCACCGAACAAACCTACAGATTTCATATCGCAACCCGCCTCTCTATCCGATGACAAAGGCGAAATTATACACAGATTCCGACGGTAAATTTAAAAATGCTGTAAATTATCAGGCTGTCAGATTTTGTAAATCATAACGAGTAACCAGGAATAAAGCGCCCACATCATCACCGCCAGCGGTAAACCCACGCGGACAAAATCAGCAAATCTGTACCCGCCGGCGCTCATTACCAACAGATTGGTCTGGTAAGACATAGGGGTTACATAACTCAGATTTGCACCGAACAACACTGCCAAAACAAAGGGTTCGGCGGCAACATTGAGCGCTTCGGCAATGCTGACGGCAACTGGTGTGCCTATAACCGCGGCTGCGTTATTGGACACAACATTGGTCAGTACGGCCATCATCAATATCAGCGCGCTGACAACGATCATCGGTGGTGCTCCGTAGGTCAGAGAGACAAAAACCGAAGCGATGTATTCGCTGCCCCCGGTTTGCAACAGTGCGCTGCCCAGCGCCAGGCTTGTCACAATCACCAGTATCACCTGGGAACTTAATGCACGGCTGACATCACGCCAACTCAGGCATCGAAAAATAATCATGGTCAGCGCACCGGCCACCGCACTCAGTGCGATGGGCAAGAGCCCGAGCGCTGTGACGATCACTATCGCCGCCATTATGCCCAATGCCAGAGGGGCTTTGGAACTGTGCGGTAAATCCAGCGTATTATCCAGAACCAGGAACATTCCACTACTTTTCAGAGTAGACAGATCTTCGCTGTGCCCCTGGACCAGTAAAACATCCCCTATCCGCAAACGCACATTGGAAATTCCGCCTGGCATTTTTTGGATGGGTTTTCCACCCCGGTGAATGGCCAGGATTATCAGTTTGTAACGCTCGGCAAATCTGAGATCCTTAAGTGTTCGCGTCCTCAAGGGTGATTCGCGGTTGACGATCACCTCCGCCAGTTGCTGACCCTGATCGCCGAGTTCACTCTGCTCATTATCGCTTGATTGTTTTTCGGTATGCAGACTGGCGCCGAGGAGCTGCTCGAATTCCTTGAGATTTTGCGATGTATCGTGTACCAGCAGACGGTCGCCGGCCAGAACCGTTACATCGGGCAAAGGTAAAACCCGGGTGTATTCGGTGCGGATAATATTTTCGACCTTAAGCAGATTATTCGTCTTGGCGATCAGTTCTGACAAAGTCTTTCCGTCACCAAAACTGTTTTCCATAATATGCAATTGTCCGGAAAATATCTTTGGCGTGATATCGTCGATGATCGGAGAGTGTTTGGGCAGCATCCGGGGCGCCACAGCCCAGAGATAAAATACCCCCACTGTGCCCGCCACTATCGCCGGAAAGGCAAAATCGAACATGCCGATTTCGCGTAAACCCAGATCCGCGGCGACACTGACGACCAACAGATTGGTTGATGTTCCTATGGTGGTGGCGGTGCCGCCAAGCAAGGTGGCAAATCCCATCGGCATCAAACAACTGCTCGCGCTGCTGCCCGAGCGAAGCGTCACGCTGACCAGTATGGGCATTAACAACACCACGATAGGTGTATTGTTGATAAAGGCGCTGAGGCTGGCAGCGACAAACAAGGTGATCAAAAACGAAAAATGGGGTGATTTTAACCAAAACCGCGATAGCAGGCGCCCGATTTGCTCCAGCGCACCGGTACGCACCAGTCCGTGGCCGGCAACCATCAGGGCACTTACCGCAATCAAGGCCTGATGGCCGAAGCCTGAGAAGAAATCGAGCGGAGAAATGGTTCCGAAGGGTGTTTCATAGGGGAAAATCTGAAACCCGATCGCCAGTACGGTCAGAATTAGCAAACTGGATGTTTCGAGTGCGATTTTGTCACGGGTGAATAGAAATAATGCGAATACTGTCAGTAACAGCACTGCCGCTGCGTGAGGCTCCGGAAGCGTCATTTCCACAGACAGCAAACCCCCTCCATTGGATCTGATCCAACAGCATCGAATTCAATCATTATCTTATTTTATACCAGCATCGATAGAATCACATTAAGGAATCGGGTCTTGAGCAGTTTGCTGAAATCACATCTAAACCGATCCGGACAAACACGGATTCGTGACTTCTGACAGTAAAAGAGTATCGCAATATCAAAAGCTTATCACCAGCAGTACTTAGTGAATTGTTATTCCGGTCTGGCTATTCATGGGAACACTTCAAAAAAAAATCCCGCCCATTGAATTCATAAATTCAACGGTTTATGTTGCGTTGCACAAAAAAATCCCGCTCTGCCCTTTTTTGTGACTATAAATTATGTATATAATCAGCGCGCGCACTAAAAACAACTTTTCATTTAATTTATAAATAGTATTGCAGGAGGTCGATCACGTGACCGGCACCTATTACAAGCAAAACCGTATAAAGAAGTTACGCGCATTCTGTAACACCGCCAAACTGGGCAGTGTGACCAAGGCCGCTGACAAACTCTTTGCCAGTCAACCGACGATTTCGCTGCAAATCAAGGCTCTGGAAGAAGAGATGAATGTTCAGCTGTTCGAGCGCAGAGGCCCTTACCTGAAACTGACTTCCGAAGGCGAAATCCTGTACAAACTTGCGCAACCCCTGGTCCAGGGAGTCGATCAGCTTCAGGAAACATTCAATGCTCACTGTGGAAAATTAAGCTCTGGCGAACTGACCATTGCTGCCGGAGAATCAACCATTCTTTATATATTGCCCGAACCTGTGAGACAGTTTTCAGAGCTCTACCCGGATGTGCGCCTGACGCTGGCCAATGTGACCGGTCGCGACGGCATGGCGATGCTGCGCGCCGATCAGGCAGATTTCGCGGTCGGCTCCATGCTGGAGGTTCCCCAAGATGTCGAGTACACCTCTTTTGTCAGTTTTGACCCCATATTGATTACACCACATGACCACCCCTTGGCGCGAAAGTCAAAAGTCACTCTGCAGGACATCAGTCCGCACGGACTGATACTCCCACCCCGCCATCTCAGTACCTGGCGTATCGTGAAAATGGTATTTGCACAAAACAATGTGAACTACAGCGTGGCACTGGAAGCGGGTGGCTGGGAGGTCATCAAACGTTATGTCAGCCTGGGACTGGGAATCTCCATTGTGACGGAAGTTTGCCTGACACATGACGACAGGAACCGGTTTGCAATGATTCCGCTGGCCGACTATTTCCCCAAACGCACCTACGGAATCGTGACCCGGCGCGAGCGCTTTCTGTCGGCGCCCGCGAAAAAATTTATCGAGCTGATGGAGACGCGATATGACGAAATTAACTGAGTATTTTCAGAGTGATACAGAAATTGAGGAGCTGTTTGCATAATTTGTATTCCTAATACTAAGCATTGCAAGAATTGAATTCTCAAATAGTGCAACAATCACTATAGTTCGAACCGGGATTGAGTAACCTCATATGCAAAAGCCCGAATTTGCACAACAAATTCCGCTTGGGTGCAGTACAAAACACTCGCACGCTACGATGTTTTCACCCGGTTAAATTGATAATTAATTTGGCGCACGCCCGGTTTCCGACTGACTGAGCGATTTTCACAAGAAATCATTTCAGCAAAAACATGAGATATCCGGAAAACTGGCCACTGATGCCGAAAACTGCATTTAATTCGTGGAGATTCAACTAAATGAATAGAGAAGATCAAGTCAAAGCTCTTGAAAATCAATGGGCGGAAGACCCCCGCTGGAAAGGCGTTGAACGTGGTTATACTGCTGCGGACGTGGTACGCCTCAGAGGTTCCCTGCAACCCGAGTACACGCTGGCAAAACGCGGTGCGGAAAAACTCTGGGATCAAGTGAACGGCGGTGCTAAGAAGGGCTACGTCAACTCCATGGGTGCTATAACAGCCGGTCAGGCCATGCAGCAGGCCAAGGCGGGAATCGAGGCAATTTATCTTTCTGGCTGGCAGGTCGCGGCGGACGGCAACACTTCTGAGACGATGTATCCGGACCAATCTCTGTATGCCTACGATTCCGTGCCGACCATGGTCCGCCGGATTAATAATACATTCAAGCGTGCGGATGAGATTCAGTGGTCACGCGGAATTTCACCGCAGGATGAAGAAGGGATCGATTATTTTCTGCCGATTGTTGCCGACGCCGAAGCCGGTTTCGGAGGCGTGCTGAACGCCTACGAGCTAATGAAAAACATGATCACCGCCGGGGCAGCGGGTGTACATTTTGAAGATCAACTGGCGGCGGTTAAAAAATGCGGGCATATGGGCGGGAAGGTGCTTATTCCGACCCAGGAAGCCGTGCAAAAACTCATCGCCGCGCGCCTGGCGGCGGATGTCATGGGAGTGCCTACCATAGTATTGGCACGAACGGACGCGGAAGCGGCGAACCTTCTGACATCCGACGTGGACGATCGGGACAGGTCTTTCTGTACCGGCGAACGAACCTCAGAAGGTTTTTACAAGGTGAAAAACGGTCTTGAACAGGCCATTGTCCGCGGCTTGGCATATTCACCTTATTCGGACCTGGTCTGGTGCGAAACAGGAACACCGGATATAGGTTTTGCCCGTGAATTCGCCCAGGCAATCAAAGCCGAGTACCCGGATCAGTTGTTGTCTTATAACTGCTCACCGTCGTTCAACTGGAAAAAGAATCTCAGCGACTCGCAAATCGCATCCTTCCAGGATGAACTGAGCGATCTTGGGTACAAGTACCAGTTTATTACACTGGCCGGTATTCATAACATGTGGTACAACATGTTCGATCTCGCCTATGAATACGCACAGGGCGAAGGCATGAAGCACTACGTGGAAAAAGTTCAGGAGCCGGAATTCACCGCTGCTGAAAAGGGTTATAGCTTTGTCGCCCATCAACAGGAAGTCGGCGCGGGCTATTTCGATGATGTCACTACTGTTATCCAGGGTGGCGCCTCTTCTGTTACAGCACTTACAGGTTCTACAGAAGAAGAGCAGTTTTAATTCTGCTCATCCGGCCCCGGTAAACAGCCGGGGCTTTTTTCCCGATTTTATTGGGAGCCTTCAAAAAGTCTGTACCTACTCTTTATCTAATACAAGCTCCGGCTCCCCGCAATAAGTCAGAATCGCCCATTCCGCATTGAGCACTGGCTGACACGATCTGCACCACACACTGATTTGCACAAAGAGGATAAGTATTATGAGTAATCGAACGGTAACACTTACGGATAATCAGACCGGCAAATCCATAGAACTCGATGTACTGGAACCCAGTTGCGGTACAAACACTATCGATATCAGTCCTTTGTATAAGGAGTTGGGCTATTTCACATTTGATCCGGGTTTTATCTCTACAGCAAGCACGTGGAGTAAAATCACTTTTCTCGACGGCGATGAAGGCCGCCTGGAATATCGCGGATATCCAATCGAACAGCTGGCGGAAAACAGCACGTTTTTGGAAACCTGTTATTTGATTCTGCACGGCGAACTGCCGACCCAGGAACAATTCGATGAATACGAAGCGATCATTACCCGACACACGATTCCACACGAGCAGCTGACAAAATTTTATAGCGGATTCCGCCGCGATGCACATCCTATGGCGATAATGGTTGGCGTAGTCGGCGCCTTATCGGCTTTTTACCACGACAATGTGGATATCTTTAATCCGGAGCATCGGATTATTTCAGCCAATCTTCTGGTTTCAAAAATTCCGACGCTTGCTGCCTGGGCCTACCGGTATGCAACCGGCAAACCTTTTATGTATCCGCAGAATCATCTGGGATACGCTGAAAATTTCCTGTACATGATGTTCGCCATGCCATCCGAAGAATACAAGCCGGATCCACTGATGGCCAAAGCGCTGGATTTGATTATGATCCTGCATGCCGATCATGAACAAAATGCATCCACATCAACCGTGCGTCTGACCGGCAGCTCGGAAGCCAATTCCTTTGCAGCTATTTCGGCCGGGATAGCTGCGCTTTGGGGACCTGCCCACGGCGGAGCCAACGAAGCGGTTATCAATATGCTGACTGAAATCGTCGAGTCCGATAAATCCTTGGAACACTTTATTGAACGGGCCAAGGACAAAGATGACAGTTTCCGACTGATGGGATTCGGGCACAGGGTATATAAGAACTTCGACCCACGGGCGAAAATCATCCGTAACGTCTGCCATGAGTTGCTTGAAAGCGGAAAAATCAATACGACCCATCAGCAACTTCTGGATGTGGCGATGCAATTGGAAAAAGTGGCGCTTGAAGACGATTACTTCAAGTCGCGTAACCTCTATCCCAATGTCGATTTCTACTCCGGAATTATCTTTCTGGCCATGGGCATACCGACCAATATGTTTACGGTGATGTTCGCCCTGTCCCGCACTATCGGGTGGATTTCACAGTGGAATGAAATGATGAGCGATTCCAAAGTCCGAATCGGCCGTCCCCGCCAGCTCTACATCGGGGAAACCACTCGCAACTACGTCAGGATTGAAGATCGCAGTTAATTTCGGTCATCCATGGGTCTACAATAGGTCTCGCGCGTCATTAGCGCGAGTACCACTGACACGGCGAGCCACGCAACAGGCAGATAAAATGCCAGATGATAGGCTTGTTCGGAGTAAACTCGTACCCCTTCACGCATTTCTCCCTGCCATTGTAAGTCAAGCAGAAGTCCTATTGCCGGTTGAGCCAGCATAGGCCCGGCCATGACGCCCATATTCGTAATACCGGAACAGGTTCCCGTCAGGTAAGACGGCGCCGACTCTCTGGCAAAGGCGAAGCTTAATACAATCACGCCCGATAGTAAGCCCAGCATCGACAGAAGCAAAGTCAACATGAGATCACTCCAGCCCGGGATCATCAACAGCAACCACCACAATACCGTTAGGGATGCGCAGGCGACAACAAACAGTGCTTTACGTATCCCAAGATGATCCGAAAACCAGCCAAATACAGGCCCGCCGATTGCCCACGCGACCATCAACAACGAACAAAAGGCGGCAGCCTTGGTTTTAGACATATCATAGTGAGTGGTAAAAAACGGTACCCCCCAAAGTCCGGCGAAAGACAGAATTCCGCTCGCTATGCCCCCGGGAATTACCGTCAACAGACGAATATTCCTGTAACGCAAGGCCTCGGATATGGCCGAGCCGATACCGATTGTTTTATTGCCGTTTCCGGTGGAACCCTGATAATAGCTCCTATAGCCCAGTTGGGTCGGATCATCGCGCACCAGAAACCAGATCAACATACATACCGATAAAGTGAACATCGCGGACAACAACATGACGGTTCGCCAGCCATATCCGTCGATTAGCAATCGAAGGGGGGCTCCCGCCGAAACCGCTCCGATAACTCCGATAAACAAGGCAAATCCGGATGCCAATGCATATTGACGATGGGGTAACCAGTGAGCTGACAGTTTTAATATTGCAATAAAGGCTACCGCAACAGAGGCACCGACCATAAGACGCCCGATGCCGGCCCAGATGATATCCGGGGAAACCGCAAACATCAGTGTTCCGGCGGCGGCAACTAATGCCCCCAGGGATAAAAGCTTCCGTGGCCCCCAGTAGTCTGCCAGCAGGCCGGTCGGTACCTGCATGGCAACATAGCTGTAAAAGTAAAATGCCGATAAATTGCCCAGGGCGGTGGCATTGAGTGCAAAATCCGCCATCAGCTCATCAGTCATGACCGCCGGTGCGACCCTCTGATAAAAACTGACCAGATAGAGTAATGCCCCAAGACCCCATATACCCCAGGAAAGTCTCAGGGGTGGATAGCGGTCGTTATCGGGCATGTCCGGGTGCGTTCAGGAACTGTTAATGCAAGCCTTCCCTAGACTTAACACTGTTCCCAAGGCAATCCGTGATAGCGCCATCCTCCGATTGTACTGCGTTGGTGATTATCATCCAATTCGCCCTCGAATCCCTCGTCCACATTGTAGACTTGTTTCAATCCTGACTCGATGAGCAACTTGCCTGCGTCCTTGGACCTTTTCCCGCTGCGGCAAATCAGAATCAAGGGAACACAGCCTTCATCATCGACACAGGCAACGCCGCCAAGCAATACTTTTCGAACATCGGCCACAAAGTGAGGGTTTATGTCCCAATCCGGTTCATCGATCCACGGCACATGAACCGCACCCTTCGGATGCCCGACAAACAAAAATTCCATCGATGATCTGACGTCAACGATGATAGCTCGAGGATCGCTTTGCAGTATCTCCCACGATTGTTTGCAGTTAATCTCAATTGGTTCTGTCATTCGGCGGGCTCCCGGAAACCGATAAAAAGCGGATAGAATCTATCGGACTATAACTGAGGGCCGGCCGCAAGCAAAGCTTTGCCATCCTCATTGTCGGTGTATCGTTTGAAATTCTCTATAAACAGCCGGGCCAGACTTTCGGCTTTTTGCTGCCATTCGGAATGGTGAGCATAAGTATCCCGTGGATCCAGTATATCGGGATTCACATTCGGCAGAGATACGGGTACTTCTAGATTAAATATCGGAATCGTCTTCATTTCAGCATTGTCGATGGAGCCATCGAGAATGGCATCGATGATCGCCCGCGTATCTTTGATGGATATGCGATTACCACTGCCGTTCCAGCCTGTGTTAACCAGATAGGCCCGGGCACCGGCGGCATTCATGCGGTTTACCAGTGTTTCAGCATATTGTGTCGGGTGCAGCATAAGAAAAGCCGCGCCGAAACAACTTGAAAATGTCGGCGTCGGTTCGGTAACGCCCAACTCAGTACCGGCCAATTTCGCGGTGAAGCCCGACAGAAAGTGATATTTTGTCTGCTCAGGAGTCAGTTTGGACACCGGGGGCAACACCCCGAAAGCATCCGCCGACAGGAAAATCACCTTATCCGGATGACCGGCTTTGGATGCACCCTTAACGATATTTTCGATATGGTAGATCGGATAGGAAACCCGCGTGTTTTCGGTTTTTGAATTGTCGTCGTAATCAACCGTACCATCCCCGCGAACGACAACATTTTCCAATAATGCATCGCGCCGGATTGCGTTATAAATATCGGGTTCAGCCTCTTTGCTCAATTTGATTGTTTTGGCATAACACCCGCCCTCGAAATTGAACACACCGTCATCGTCCCAGCCATGCTCGTCATCACCAATAAGTTTACGTTTCGGATCGGTCGAGAGCGTGGTTTTTCCGGTACCTGAAAGCCCGAAAAAAATCGCTGATTTTCCGTTTTCCCCCACGTTGGCCGAACAATGCATGGACGCTATGCCTTTAAGCGGCAATAAATAATTCATCACGGAGAACATGCCTTTTTTCATTTCTCCGCCGTACCAGGTACCGCCGATCAGTTGCATGCGTTCAGTGAGATTGAACGCAACGTAGTTTTCCGAATTCAGGCCATGCTCTTGCCAGTTAGTATCGGTCCGTTTGGCACCGTTGGCGACTACAAAGTCCGGCTCAAAATTTTCCAGCTCATCGGCACTCGGGCGGATAAACATGTTGGTGACAAAATGCGCCTGCCAGGCCACCTGCGAGAGAAACCGCACTTTCAGCCTCGTATCTTCGTTAGCACCGCAAAATGCATCAACCACGAATAAACGCCCTCCCGAGAGCTGATCCATGGTGGTTTTCTTGAGGTCGTTCCAGACTTCTGTACTGATAGCTTTGTTGTCGTTCTTACCCTGATCCGACCACCACAGCGTGTTCCGAGTCGTATCGTCCCGGACGATCCATTTATCCTTAGGCGACCTTCCGGTAAATTTACCTGTGTCCACGGCGACGCAGCCTGACGCCGTGACTATCCCTTTCTCATATCCATCGAGGCCGTCGCGAGTTTCTTCTTCATACAGCTGATCGTAGGACGGGTTATAGATGATTTCACTGACATCTTTAATCCCGTATCGGGATAAATCCAATTGATTAGGCATTAGCGTGCTTCTCCTGCCGGTTTATTCAAAATTCGAGATTTCCGCTGCTTGTTCAGGAAGCGGATGCTTTCTTTTCTCGGCGATACTGCTGTAGGAGGAATTCAGTATAACCGTTTGCTTGTTCTTTACCTTCCAATACCAATGCCAGCGCAGCTCTGAAAGCGACTCCATCGTAGTCCGGTGCCATGGGTTCGTAAAGTGGATCGCCGGCATTTTGCTTATCGACGACCCGTGCCATATTTTTAAATACGTCAAGCACCTGCTCGCGGGTGCAGATGCCGTGGTTTAACCAGTTAGCGATATGCTGGCTGGAAATTCTCAATGTGGCCCGGTCTTCCATCAAACCGATATCATTGATGTCGGGCACCTTGGAACAACCGACACCCTGATCGATCCAGCGTACGACATAGCCCAGTATGCTCTGTGCATTGTTATTCAATTCGTTTTCAATATCCTGTCCGCTCAGCACACCCGGATCATCCATCAAAGGAATAGTCAGAATTTTATCCAGATCCGCCGGGGAGCGGCTCTTCAGGGCTTTCTGGCGGTCGGCGACATTAACCTGATGGTAGTGCATGGCATGTATGGTCGCCGCTGTCGGAGAAGGAACCCAGGCCGTATTGGCACCGGCCTCGGGATGCACAATCTTTGAGTCCAGCATGCCTTTCATCAGATCGGGCATGGCCCACATGCCTTTCCCGATCTGTGATTTTCCATCCATACCGCAGGCCAGACCTTTGTCCACATTCCAGTCCTCATAGGCGGCAATCCACGGTTCCTCTTTGATCTGAGCTTTTGGCAGAAAAGGGCCGGCTTCCATGCTCGTATGAATCTCGTCACCTGTACGATCGAGAAATCCCGTGTTAATAAAAATCAATCGTTCACGACAGATTCGAATGCATTCCTTGAGATTGATCGTGGTTCGGCGTTCCTCGTCCATAACACCGATTTTGAGTGTATTTCTCTCAAGCCCCAAGGCAGATTCGATACGATCGAACAATTTGTTTGCCGATGCCACTTCCTCCGGCCCATGTAATTTGGGCTTTACAATATACATGCTGCCGGTGCGGCTATTGATAAATTTGCCCTTACCTTTTAAATCATAAAGTGCGATTAAGGCGGTAATCACACCGTCGAGCATATGCTCGGGTATTTCATTGCCTTTCTCGTCAAGTACCGCATCTGTCATCAGGTGATTGCCGACATTACGCACCAACAGCAGGCTTCGCCCGGGAAGTGTAAACGAATTTCCATCCGGGCCTTTGAATTCAAGATCGCTGTTCAATGAACGGTCCAGTGTTTTATCGCCTTTTTGAAACTGTGCGCTCAATTCACCGCGCATCAGGCCAAGCCAGTTTTTGTAAACTGCTACCTTATCCTCGGCGTCCACGGCGGCGACAGAGTCCTCGCAATCCTGAATTGTCGTAATCGCCGATTCCAGAATGACATCACTGATCCCGGCCGGATGGTCCTGGCCCACGGGACTGCTCCGGTCTATCGAAAGCTGAATATGCAGTTCATTGTTTTTAAACAGGAGTTGTTGATTGTCCGCTTGTCCGCTGAAACCCACAAACTGGGCCGGATTTTTCAGCGATGTGGATTCACCGCCGGCGAGCAGGATCTCCAGTTGCTTACCTCCATCCTGATCGACAAGCTGAAACTGAGCGACAGACGCGAAACTGCCTTTTTCCAGCGGTAGCGCCTGATCCAGAAAATCCATGGCCAGAGCCACGACTTTCTGCCCGCGAACGGGATTGTAGTCAGCGCCGATTCCGGCGCCATCTTCAACGCCGATAATGTCACTGCCGTACACAGCGTCGTACAAACTGCCCCATCTTGCATTGGCGGCATTCAATGCATACCGGGCGTTGTTTACCGGTACTACAAGCTGAGGCCCGGCGATGGTGGCAATTTCAGCATCGACCCTGTCCGTGGTAATTTGGAAATCCGCTCCTTCTTCCTGCAGGTAGCCGATCTCCTTTAAATATGATTTATAGACTTGCAGATCCCGAGGCTTGCCCGGATTTGCCTTATGCCATTCATCCAGCTTTGACTGTAAATCGTTCCGTTTGGCCAGCAACGCCGTATTTTCCGGCACCATCTCCGTGAGTATGTCCGAGAAGGATTGCCAAAATGCCTGGGTATCAACACCGACACCGGGCGCAATGTCGTTTTCGACCAGATCGTAAAGCGTTTTGGCTATCTGAAGATGACTGACGGTTATTCTTTCTACCATGATTCGAATCTCTCAATAAATAATAGGGTTTAAGGTGCAGTCTTGTGAAGGTACGTTCTCGTTCAAAGTGCTTTTTCTCAATGCCCGGACGGTGGTATGAGGGTCTGTGGATCTGCGGTGATGTTTTGCTTGGCATGTTCGCGGGCAGCGCGAATATGGTGCCGCATCATGATTTCCGCCATCTCGCCATCTCGCCTGCGAATGGCGGCGACAATTTCGGAATGTTCGATATACGCCTGCTCGGGACGAGGGTCCGAACCGTTGAATTTTTTTCGATGGAACTTCACCAACTCGAACAGATCCCGGGAAAGAATCTTAATCAGCCGTTCGTTGTGACTGCCAAGCACAATACTGAAGTG
The DNA here is from genome assembly GCA_965222695.1 of Granulosicoccaceae bacterium. Taxonomy (GTDB): domain Bacteria; phylum Pseudomonadota; class Gammaproteobacteria; order Granulosicoccales; family Granulosicoccaceae; genus UBA7957. Next base: position 1,917,260 of record OZ244967.1, read on the forward strand.
AAAATCGAAATCGGCGGCTTGATAATCCCTCTCTGCATCCGGACTCGCCTTATTTTTCTGCAGTTCCAATTGTTCATGCAGATGGTCAAGTTCGGCGTCGGTCATATTTTCCGCCGCCAGTCTCGCGGCCAGTCCTTCAAGCGATTCGCGGACCTGGTAAATCTCCATCAGGCTCCTGACCGATAAGGAAATAACCCTAGCTCCCACGTTCGCCTGCCTCTCCACCAGATGAGAACTTTCCAGTTTGGCAATGGCTTCACGCAAGGAACTGCGGCTGACACCGTATGCTTTGGCCAGTTCGGGCTCGCTGATCTTGCTGCCCGGTTGTATGTCCCCGTGCAGAATGGCTTCTCTCAAACGTGTATAAACCCTGTCAGCCAGAGTTTGCGCACGATGTGGCATTCTGCGTTCTGTATCCGTATCCATAACTTCGGCGTCTTATTGAGAATCGTCACGCTGATTTCAAAGTGTCGACATTAAGGAGATTATTTGGTGATTTGTCAAGAGATGAACACGAAAATTCGGTACCAATTGTCTTAATTGTCGACAATCCTGGAAATGTTCATCGCGAAAAGCGAAGGTCCCGGATGTGGTGCTTTCCCTTGGACTCGTCCGGCTTGCTGGTGTCGATTCGAGGAACTCCGTATACTTTCCAGGCAATTATTGACAGTCTGGATCCGGCCTCGGAATCTTTATCCGATTCCCGGCCGGTCGACAAGGCATACTCCGGGAGTGCGGGATGGTCACAGCAATCGTATTAATGCGCGTGGAAAGATTGAAAATTGCGGATGTCGCAAAGGTACTGGCAGATATTGAAGGATTTTCAGAAGTCTATTCGGTAAGTGGCAGCTACGATCTGGTGGCTGTTGCACGTGTAAAGAATAATGAAGGCCTGGCAACGCTTATCACTGAGAACCTGCGGGATGTAAACGGTATACACCACACCGAAACCATGTTGGCTTTCAAGGCATTTTCAAAGCATGATCTGGAAAGCATGTTCGCGCTGGGCGTGCAGTAATTCTGCAATGACGCAAACGGCAATCGATCACTATCTGGAATCGCAGTACAATAACCGCGCTGCCGTAGCCGACCACGCTTTATGGTTTGACCGTTGGCAAAGCGACAGTGAGCAGACTCGACTGAAAGGATCCGACGAGTTCAACCTTGCCTACGGAAACCATCCCAGAAACCGTTTGGACATATTAAAGCCTGCGGTGCAGGCAGAAGGAATCTTTCTATTTATCCATGGCGGTTACTGGCAGGCCATGGATAAATCCAGTTTCAGTTTCCTGGCTAAGCATGTCAACGCGTCCGCCATGACCCTGGTGGTCATCAACTATGGTTTGTGCCCGGAAGTTCGCCTGGAACAGATTATCGAGCATGTTCGAGCGGCTTTGCGCTGGATTTGCGATCACAGTCAAACCCTGGCGCAAAAAGGGGCCAAGCTTATAATCTGCGGTCATTCGGCGGGGGCTCATTTGATCGCCGAACTGCTCTGCACCGACTGGGAGAAAATCGATCCGCGGCTGGCTTGCGGATTTATCCACAAAGCCATAGCCATCAGCGGCCTGTACGATTTGAGGCCGCTGGTCAAAACGACAATAAACCATGCCCTGAATCTGGATGAAAATCAGGCACACCAATTAAGCCCCGCATTTCGCCAGCCCCTGCTTCGGTGTGAGATAGAGTTATGCGTGGGTTCGCTCGAAAGTCATCAATACCATTGGCAATCAGAACACCTGCGAGATCGCTGGAAAGCGTTCATGCCTGAAAGCGAACTCAATGTCTATCCCGGACATCATCATTTCTCCGTACTCAACGCTGTGCTTGACCGGAATTTCCCGGCTGTTTAATGTAAAAAAAAATCTGAGGAATCATAATGAAAAACTATCCCTTTGCCTTATTGACGCTATCGCTATGTCTTATTGCCGAAACTCTGCATGCGGCCGAGACTGTAAAGATAGGCATGATTACAACCCTGTCTACCAAAGCCGGTTATCTGGGTGAGGATGTCAGAGACGGATTCAATCTCGCGGTAAAACTCGGAGACGGAAAACTCGGCGGTGTTCCCGTGGAAGTTCTGGTGGATGACGACGAGCGCAAACCGGCAAAGGGAAAGCAGATTGCGGAGCGATTCATCAAAAAGGATAAAGCCCGGATCATGACCGGAATCATTTTTTCCAATGTTGCGATTGCGACCATTCCGGCAATCACCAGAGAAGATGTTATCTACTTGAGTCCCAATGCCGGGCCCTCTGCCCTGGCGGGAAAAAAATGTGATAAGAACTATTTTAATGTCGCCTGGCAAAACGATAATCTGCATGAGGCAATGGGACAGTTTGTCAATGATAAAGGCAATGAAAACGTGTATATTCTGGCGCCCAACTACCCGGCGGGCAAAGACGCCTTAACCGGTTTTAAGCGTTTTTATAAGGGCAATATTGCCGGTGAAACCTACACCAAGCTGGGTCAGTCGGATTATGCCGCTGAGCTGGCCAAAATCCGATCCACCGATCCGGACGGCGTTTTTTTCTTTCTGCCCGGGGGTATGGGTATTAATTTTGTGAAGCAGTACGCCCAGGCCGGGCTGAATGAGAGCATTCCGCTGTACGGACCTGCGTTTTCATTCGACGCGCGTCTGTTGAAGGCGGTCGGTGAAGCGGCCGTAGGCGTACACAACAGTTCCCAGTGGAATCACGATCTGGACATTCCCGCCAATATCGCATTCGTCGACGCTTTTAAAAAGGAATACGGTCGTTTACCGACGCTTTATGCCAGCCAGGGTTTTGATACCGCAGCTCTGGTCAGTACCGCCCTGAAAGCGACAGGCGGCGATCTATCCGACAAGGAAGCGGTAAGGCTTGCATTACGCAAGGCGGAATTCGATTCGGTCAGAGGCAGCTTCAAATTCGGTAGCAATCAACACCCGGTACAGGATATTTATGTCAGGGAAGTGGTGAAAGATGAACAGGGCAATATTGTCAACAAGACTGTAAAAAAAGTCTTCACCGATCATGCCGATGCCTACGCCGCAGAGTGTAAGCTCTGACCGGGAATACATTCATGGATAAGGGGTGTGCCGGAACGGGATAAAGTTCGATCCCGCTATGCCCGTCCGGCGACCCGAAAACATCATACCGTGAACGGTTTATGAATTTAGTACTGGAACAGATCCTCAACGGTCTTCAGTTCGGCGTGATGCTGTTTCTTATGGCCGCGGGTCTGACACTGATCTTCGGTATCATGAATCTGATCAACCTCGCGCATGGATCCCTGTACATGATCGGCGCTTACGCGGGAGCCACCGCAACACAATACAGCCAAAGCTTTGCAATCGGTTTTTTCTGTGCCTTATTGGCCAGCGGAGTCTGCGGCATGCTGATTGAGATCGGTATCCTGAGAAGACTCTATCGCCGCAATCATCTCGATCAGGTGTTGGCAACCTTTGCACTGATCCTGTTCTTTAATGAATCCATACGGGTGATCTGGGGGCGGCAACCCTTGTTTCTGGACATTCCCGCCGCTTTATCTTTTACGGTTGAGCTGATTCCGGGCGCTCCCTACCCCATGTACCGCCTGATGATTATCCTGGTGGGTATAGCAGTGGCGGTGTTTCTCTATGTGCTGATCCAACATACACGGCTGGGTATGCTCATTCGGGCCGGAGCGTCGAACCGGGAAATGATTTGTGCCCTGGGCGTCAATATCAATCTCTTGTATACACTGGTCTTCGGGCTGGGTGCCATGCTTGCCGGCATGGCAGGATTTCTGGCCGGTCCCATCCTGGCAGTGGAACCGGGGATGGGGGAAAATATTCTGATTCTGACATTCGTGGTCGTGGTGATAGGCGGCATCGGATCCGTAAAAGGCGCCTTTGCCGGAGCGCTGATCGTTGGACTGGTCGACACCCTGGGGCGTGCGTTTCTGCCGGATGTTTTCCGGCTGTTTTTGGATGACGCTGCCGCTGACACGGGCGGAGCGTCTATCGCCGCGATCAGCATCTATCTGTTGATGGCTATTGTTCTGGTTGCCCGGCCACACGGACTGTTTCCGCCAAAGTCAACCGGTGGTACGGGGCATTGATGAGCGGACGGCGCGGTAAATTCAACTTATGGCTTTGCACCATAGCGCTTTTACTGTTCTTTCTATTTTTACCGCCCCTGTGCGAGTTTTTTGGTCAGTCTTACCTGATCAGCCTGTTTACCCGGGTTGTGATTTATGCCATTGCAGCGGTCAGTCTGGATATGATTATGGGGTACGGAGGTATGGTCAGCTTCGGTCACGCGGCATTTTTCGGCCTCGGTGCCTATGTTGCCGGGATACTGGGAACACATCATTATGATGAAATTCCGTTGCTAAGCTGGCCGTTTGAAATGTCGGCCAGCAATAACGGATTATTGATCCTGATCATCGCCATTGCAGTATGTGGACTATTGGCCGCCATCATCGGCTTTTTGTCCCTGCGCACCAGTGGTGTCTATTTTATCATGATTACGCTTGCGTTTTCACAGATGCTCTATTTCTTTTTTATTTCACTCAGCACCTACGGCGGCGAAGACGGCCTTGCCTTGGTGGAGCGAAATGAATTTCCCGGTATAGACAGTGCCGATGAAGTACAGTTTTATTATTTCTGCTTTTTTCTTCTATCGCTGTTTCTATTGCTTTGCTGGCGATTGGTCAATTCCCGGTTTGGTCTTTTAATCCGGGCCTGTAATCTCAATGAACAAAGAATGCGCGCACTTGGCTTTTCAACCTATCGCTACCGGGTAATCTGTTTTTCAATCGCGGGCGCCGGTGCAGGTATCGCCGGAGTGCTGCTGAGCAATCATATCGAATATGTCAGTCCGCAAACCATGCACTGGACACAATCGGGAGAATTCATGATTATGGTACTGCTGGGCGGTTTAGGCAGTCTCCTGGGGCCTGTAATGGGCGCACTTTTTCTATTGACTCTTGAAGAATTTCTTTCTGCCTATAGTGAACACTGGCAGCTGCTACTGGCACCTTTTCTACTCTTGATTGTCCTCTTTACACGCCAGGGAATCTACGGCTTTTTCTGCGGCGGAAGGGATAATGTCTGAGGTATTGTTCTCGGTACAATCACTCACCAAACATTTCGGTGGACTGTGTGCCACAGACAACTTATCGCTCGACATCTTCCAGGGTGAACTGCATGCATTGATCGGACCCAACGGCGCGGGAAAAACAACCGCCATCTCCCAGTTTTCGGGAGAGCTGAAACCGGATGCCGGTTTTTTTAAATACCGCGGAAAAGATATCGGGCATCTCAACGTTGAGCAACGCGCCAGACTCGGCATTGTCCGATCCTATCAGATAACTTCCATATTTCACCATCTCACCGTTGTGCAGAATGTTATGCTGGCCGTGCAAGCTAAATCCGGTTCGCACTACCATTTTTTTGCCGATATCAATCGGGATAGACAACTTTATCAACCGGCAATGCAATTCCTGGCTATGACCGGTCTGGACCATCGTGCGTCACTGCGCGCTGAGTACCTGTCTCATGGCGAGAAACGGCAATTGGAAATTGCCATGGTGCTGGCGACAGACCCCGAATTACTACTGTTAGACGAACCCATGGCGGGAATGGGGCTGGAAGAATCCGCCAGAATGATCGAATTTATCCGGAGTTTAAAGCGTCGTTACACCATTTTGCTGGTCGAACACGATGTTAATGCAGTATTTGAATTGGCCGATCGTATTTCCGTTCTGGTCTACGGCAGGATCATCGCAACGGGCAGCGCCGCCGAGATTCAAAGCCACCCGGAAGTGCGTGCTGCTTATCTGGGTGATAAACATTGAACCTGTTAAGTATAGAAAATCTCTCCGCGGGATACGGTATCAGCCAGGTTTTGTTCGGCATCGACCTGCATATTGCAAGAGGTGAAATCGTCAGTCTGCTCGGCCGCAACGGTATGGGAAAAACCACAACGGTAAAGTCCATCATGGGAATATTACCGACACTGTCCGGAACGATGCGTGTAGAAGGCAAGGATATGACGCTCGCTCCTTCATTTCAAATCGCCCGGGCGGGATTGGGCCTGATACCGGAAGGGCGTCAGATTTTTTCTAATCTGACGGTACATGAAAATCTGGTTGCAACGGCCGGAAACCGGCATCATCTGCCTCAGCCCTGGGATACCGACACCGTCTATAGGCTATTCCCTCGTTTGCTGGAAAGGAAAAGCAGTTACGGCAGTAATTTATCCGGCGGTGAACAGCAAATGCTGGCGATAGGTCGCGCCTTGCTGACGAATCCGAAATTACTGATTCTGGATGAGGCTACCGAAGGACTGGCTCCCATGATACAGGTAGAAATCTGGCGAGCCATACAGCTGCTGAAAAACCGGCAGCAGTCCATTCTCCTGATCGATAAAAATCTGGAGCCTTTGTTGAGGCTCGCGGATCGCCACTATATTCTGGAAAAGGGTCGAATTGTCTGGCGGGGAAATTCCGCTGTTCTTCGCAACGATGAATCTCTGCAACACCGCTACCTGGGCATATAAACGTCGGGTCTCTTGAAATATATATAACCGCTGTGTATTGCAGGACACGATGCTCACTGTGCTCTGCCACGCAATGGCTGACTTAGTTTAGTTCAAGGCCTCCAGAGCACGCCGACGCCATTGCTGTATTTCGCGTGTGCCAAGACTTTTCAGATTTAAGTCGTCGCTGTATTTCAAACCACTGCCGTTGAGCAGTTGATAATCCTCTATGCCTTCGGCAAAAGCTTCCCAACGGCGGCTGCTGACCAAACCGCCTGACTTCTCGTATACGACGGAGAAATCCGGACGCCGCCCGTCGAAATCATCCCACACTGAGCTGCCGGTAGAATCGCTGAAGGACCAAAAACCGATCGCCGTGGCACCCAATCGCCATGCCCACCAGCCCTGGGCCCTGTAGTGCGCAATCGGATCAGCACTTTTGGCCGGAACCGGCGGATTGTGATAAAAGCCCCACCGCGTATTCAGTTGGCTGAAAAACTCCCCGCCCGACCCTCGGACAAATTCCAGCTCCGGCTGCCAGTTGTCTATCAAGCCGAGTAAACCGTCCAGATGTTCCCGCTGAGTCGGGTGTGAGTGGGTGCTGACCGGATCTGTATATATCCCTCTGCCGGGCAGTGTTTTCTTAATCTGTTCAGCAATGGATTTTAACGCCAGCAACGCGGGGCCGGAGGGTTCATCGAATGGGTAAAACTCCCAGTCCTGATCGGTGTAACCTTCTGCCTTCAGTATTGTGTCAATACTTTTCAGCCACTCATCAAATGCGTTCTTTTTATTTTTATCTATAACATGACTATCCAGGCTCAGACCCAAAGGATTTTTCTGCAGCGTCCAGCCAAAATACAATCGCAACAGCCCTTTTCCTTTATAGAGTTGTAAATCGCGCCGAAAACGCTCAAGCTTATGGTTTTCCATTTTCCCGTCGAGTTCAAGCCCCGGAATATTTTCCGGATGTATGACCCATGTATTGACATAATGTTGTAGCTGATTTCCGATCGCGATTCCCGGATCGTTCCACACCGGTGTATCCGAACTGTAGCCCCAGACACTGACATCCAGCGAACTATCCGCCAATTGCCCGGAGTCGCTGACCAAGACCGTCAGCGGGAATGATTTTTCCGATTTCCGGCTTGTCTGAATATGCAGAAGTCCCTGTGTTCTCCCTGTTTCGAACCGTCTCAAATCCAGGCTGATCCACAGCAGATAAGGCCACCCGGCCTGCAATTTAATCCGATTATCGCTAACCGGAACCAGCGGGTCGTAGACTGTTTTTCCGTGTGCCGTCAACACCCTCTCTACTTGCATTATCTCGAAACTTCCGGGCTTCAACCCACTCAGATTGAATTCAACCTCCTCCAACCCGCTTCCGGTGTTGTATAATCCGACGGCGAAAACCTCATGCTCGCGGTTGAAACCGGTGACGGAAATCCGGGTGTTTTCGGTGTCGACCATCTGCGGTTCAAGCTCTCCCGGATCTTTGATCCACGGGTCGGCTATCCAGCTGACAATCGAGTTCCTTCCGAATGCCTCACGCCATTGCCCTTTGCTGACACTGCGATCGGTCGCCTGCATCTCGAATCCGAGGCGTAATTGCGCCGACGCATCCTGACGAATTTCATCGAGTGATTGAACGGGCAGGTTTTCCGACATAAAGGTTTTTTGACCGCCGGCTGAATCGGGAACAAATTCGATTTCATCAATCTGCAGATAGCTGCTTTTGGCATGCAGCGCGACAACTACCCTCCCCCCTACCTGCCTGACCGGAACTTCCAGCCAGTAGCTGCGTTTGTCTTCCAGCGATAGATTTCCCCGTTCGTGATAGCTGCCGACCAGACGCATGCCCCCGTCGGTATTGCTGTAAACATCGATGCGCCTGGGCAGGCTGATACCGGCATAAAGACCCAGGCCGGCGTGAATACGGATTTTTCCGTCACTCGGTAGCGGATTGCTTCGAAAAGCTTCGATCAAAACCGGCGTATGGCCAAACCAGCCGACCGAGCCTTTATCCAGCCAAATCGGTGGCCTGACCAGCTTACCGTCGACTAGCTGTTGTTTGTCCCCCGAGTCCGTGTTTCTTTCGTAGTTCGGTGCCGGAAGAAAGTCTTGGATAGTCAGCGTCTCGCGGTTTTCCGAAATTTTTGCCGTAAGTTTATAGATCAGACCCGTACGCAACCGTTCTATGTAGCGGCTGCCTCTTTCGACCAGTTCGGAATCACAGCCTGACAGACAGATTAGCGCTGCCAGGGCCATCATGGCAAAGCCTATGCGTCGGTGCATTTAGGGTATCCGGTCGTTAAATTGTCTCTGCAGAGAGGCCTTTGAAATTGCAACATCCGATGGTTCAATCATTACTAATCAGTGAAGGGCGGCGGAATTTTAGCATCTTCACTGTCGTCTAAACATTTCAAAGCGTACAAAGCTAGCTTTCACGCCGGTTTGCTCGTTCAGTTTGGATTAAGTCTCGGTGATGTAGCCTGTCCGGACGATTCGGCTTAATCGGAGCAAACCCATGGTAAAAACGAGTAAAAGCAAACGATTGTTAATGATGGCAACCGCCGCACTCGTTGTATTCGGTTTAAGCGGATGCCACCTCATTGGCGCATCGGGCAGTTTGCATTTCGGCCATGGCGCCTACTACCACTCGCGACCACATGTTTATCAAGATCACCGGCCGTCTCGCCACCATAGATATGGTCATGGACACAGGCATGGACATTCGCACCATCGTAAGCACAGACGCAGCCATAGCAGCGGCAGACACTTCCGTCATTGATAGACACGAGCAGGTTGTACATTTCGCATACGGGATAATAACCGGATAAGAAACGCGCAAAGATAACAGATTTTCCGCCATTGCTGAATTGATATTGATCGAAATTATCTTGTCGGAATGCTGCATGACGGCAACTGATGGCGCCTGCAGATAATGTCTTGTACTTAGCTGATAAGTGGCATAACCTTAGGCCTGAGAACGTTTGATACAATCAACCGAATAAGAGGACGTTTATATGTTAAAAACATCTCAGCTAGTTGTTTGCGCCGCGTTGGCTACACTGGTTTCAGCACCGGCTCTCGCGGCCAAGACGCTGGTCTTTTGTTCTGAAGGCAGCCCGGAAGGCTTTAATCCGCAGCTCTACACCGCAGGCACCACATTCGATGCCAGTTCCCGACAACTCTATAATCGTTTGGTCGAGTTTGATCGAGGCACTACCGATATTGTCCCGGCATTAGCTGAAAGCTGGGAAGTCTCAGATGACGGACTGGAATACACATTCAATCTGCGCAGCGGCGTGAAATTTCACACAACCGAAGGATTTACACCTTCCAGAGATTTTAATGCCGATGATGTCGTATTTTCCTTTATGCGGCAATTCAGCAAAGATCACCCTTATCATTCCGTGTCCGGAGGCGCATACGAATATTTCAACGGCATGAGCATGCCGGATTTATTGAAGGATGTAGTCAAGGTCGATGATCAAACGGTGAAGTTTGTACTGAACCGGCCTGAGGCACCATTCATCGCCAATATGGGAATGGACTTTGCGTCCATATTCTCAGCCGAATATGCCGATGCCATGATGCAAGCCGGAACTCCCGAGAAAGTGGACCTTGAACCCGTAGGCACCGGACCTTTCCAGTTGCTCGCCTATCAAAAGGATTCCATTATCCGCTATAAGGCCAATCCGGATTATTGGGCCGGTAAAGCACCGATCGATAACCTGGTATATTCCATTACCACCGATAACTCTGTTCGCTATGCCAAATTAAAAGCGGGAGAGTGTCATGTAATGCCTTATCCTAATCCGGCCGATCTTGAAGCCATGAAAGAAGATCCGGACATCAATCTGTTGGAAAAAGAAGGCCTTAACGTGGGCTATCTTGCGTTTAACACGCAGAAGCAGCCTTTCGATAATAAAATGGTACGCCAGGCACTGACAATGGCCATCAACAAACAAGCGATTATTGATGCCGTGTTCCAGGGTGCGGGTAAAATCGCCAAGAATCCGATTCCTCCAACCATCTGGTCTTACAACGATGCTGTTAAAGACTATGAATATGACGTTGAAGGCGCTAAGAAAATGCTTGCTGACGCGGGATTCGCCGATGGTTTCAAAACCAATATCTGGGCCATGCCCGTGCAGCGGCCATACAACCCCAACGCCCGCCGAATGGCTGAAATCATCCAGGCGGACTGGGCAAAGGTCGGAGTCGAAGCCGAGATTGTTTCATTCGAATGGGGCGAATATCTCAAGCGTTCCAAAGATGGGGAACATGACACTGTACTTCTGGGTTGGACCGGCGACAACGGTGACCCGGATAACTTTCTTGCCGTTTTGCTTGGTTGTGACGGTGTCGGTGGTTCAAACCGCGCCCAATGGTGTCACCAGCCGTTTGAAGATTTGATACAGAAAGCCAAGGTAGTCAGTGACAAGGCCGAACGAACCAAGCTGTATGAGGAAGCGCAGCTGATCTTCAAAGATGAAGCACCCTGGGTCACTATTGCACATTCCGTCGTTTTCGAACCCGTTCGCAAAGAGGTTCAGGACTTCAGAATCGATCCGTTTGGCGGAAACGTGTTTTACGGTGTCGATCTGAAATAGGAATTGGTTCGGATCTTACTGTAACCTCAGACAGGCATGTTCCCGTTCAGGGACATGCCTGTGCTGAAATTCAATACAGTTAACAATAACTAAATTACCGGTTAAACCGATTCTTAAATCGGTTTTCCCTGGCCAAATATCCTTTTGGCAAAGCGGTGATACTTAATTCATGTTCGGATTTTTAATAAAAAGAATAGGGTTACTCATACCTACTTTCATAGGTGTGACACTGCTTGCATTTTCTTTAATACATCTGATTCCCGGCGATCCGATCGAACTGCTGGCGGGAGAACGCGGGGTTACACCCGAAAGACATGCCGAAATGCGTGCCGCAATGGGGCTGGACAAACCTTTATGGCAGCAGTATCTCATTTACGTCTCGGGTGCAATACAAGGCGATCTGGGTGAATCCATAAAGACAAAGCAGCCTGTGCTGGAAGAGTTCTTCACCTTGTTTCCGGCCACTGTGGAACTTTCGTTTTTTGCAATTCTGTTTGCCATTATCATCGGATTGCCGGCAGGTATGCTGGCTGCGGTCAAGCGTGGTACCTCGGTAGATCATACAATTATGGGTATTTCTCTCACCGGATATTCCATGCCTGTGTTCTGGTGGGCCCTGTTGTTGATTCTGATGTTTTCAGTCAATCTCGGCTGGACACCGGTTTCCGGCCGCATATCAGTGATGTACTATGTCGAACCAGTAACGGGATTTTTACTGATCGACTCACTGATTGCCGGCGACTATGATGCGTTTTTCTCCGCGGTGCGTCACTTGATTTTACCTTCTGTTGCATTGGGCACCATTCCCCTGGCGGTGATTGCCCGCATGACGCGCTCATCCATGCTTGAAGTGATACAGGAAGAATATATTAAAGCCGCCCGGGCCAAGGGTCTCTCACCGCTTCGCGTGATTTTGGTACACGCTCTCAGAAATGCCCTTATTCCTGTCATTACAGTGATCGGACTGCAGGTCGGCGTTTTATTCGGTGGTGCCATACTCACCGAGACGATTTTTTCCTGGCCCGGTATTGGAAAATGGCTGGTGGATTCCATCGGCAGAAGGGATTATCCCGCTGTCCAGGGTGGGATTTTGATGATCGCGATCGTTATCATGATTGTCAATCTGCTTGTGGACGTTATCTACGGACTGGTCAATCCCAGAATCAGGCGATCATAGATCATGAGCTCAAGCAGCGACACAGCGAGTTTACAAACCACAGATACCCTGCCCTCCCCCCTGATGGAATTCTGGAAGCAGTTCCGAACGAATAGAGGAGCTGTTGCTGGACTTGTAATAATCATCATAGTCTTCAGTGTTGCCCTCTTCGCACCACTGCTCGCGCCCCATTTACCCGCCGAGCAGTTCAGAGATGCGTTATTATTGCCTCCCGCGTGGCTTGAAGGCGGCAGCAGTCAGTACATACTGGGTACGGATGATATAGGCAGGGACATCTTATCCAGAATAATTTATGGTGCGAGAATCTCATTGCTGGTTGGCATAATCGTGGTCACTTTGTCGCTCGGCACAGGCATTCTGCTCGGTTTGATTGCCGGATATTTCGGTGGCTGGATTGAAACCCTGATTATGCGGTTTATGGATATCATCCTTGCTTTGCCCAGTCTTTTGTTGGCTATTGCAATAGTTGCAATACTGGGGCCCAATCTGACCAATGCGATGATCGCTGTCGCTATAGTGATTATGCCTCACTATACGCGCCTGACCCGGGCATCGGTAAAAACGGAGCTCGCCAAGGACTATGTCGTAGCCAGCCAAATATCGGGCGCGGGAACCTTTCGACAGATGTTCATCAATATTCTGCCTAACTGTATGGCGCCTCTGATCGTTCAGGCAACGCTCGGTTTTTCAGAGGCGATTTTATCCGCTGCAGGGCTGGGTTTCCTCGGACTTGGCGCTCAACCGCCCACGCCTGAGTGGGGTACCATGCTGGCTGAGGCCCGTCAGTTTATACAACGCGCCTGGTGGGTAGTGACATTTCCGGGCATGGCGATACTCTTAACGGTCTTGGCTTTCAATTTAATGGGTGACGGATTGCGCGATGCTTTGGATCCGAGGTTGAAACGCTGATGAGTCTGCTGGAAGTGCGGGATCTGACCGTAGAATTCGGTGAATCCGACAAACCGTTCAGGGCGGTCGATCGAGTCAGCCTGTCCCTCAATTCCCGGCAAAAACTCGGGATTGTCGGTGAATCCGGTTCCGGCAAATCTGTAACATCATTGGCTGTGATGGGCTTGATCGATTTTCCCGGACGGGTTAGCGCGGAAAGGCTTGAGTTTAAGAATCAGGATCTATTGTCCATGCCGGCGAAAAAACGCAGGGAGATAGTCGGAAAGGAAATCGCCATGATTTTTCAGGATCCAATGGCCAGCCTTGACCCCTGCTACACCGTAGGTTATCAGCTTGCGGAAACATTGAAAGTACATGAAGGCGGCAGCCGGTCGGATCGACGAAATCGGTCGATTGAGCTGCTGACCCAGGTTGGCATTCCGGATCCGGTAAAACGACTAAACGTTTATCCGCATCAATTGTCCGGTGGCATGAGTCAGCGGGTGATGATCGCCATGGCAATTGCCTGTAATCCCAGCCTGCTTATTGCGGATGAGCCTACCACCGCCTTGGATGTGACGATTCAGGCTCAAATCATGGATCTGTTGGCTGAATTGCAGGAACAACGCGGTATGGGCCTGATACTGATTACCCATGATCTGGCCGTTGTGTCTCAATCCTGTGAAGAAATTATCGTGATGTACGCCGGACAGGTAGTGGAATCAGGCAAGGTTGGTCGTATCTTCGAGCAACCCGGGCACCCCTACACCGAGGCACTTTTCAACGCCCTGCCCGAACGCAGTGTCGGAAAATCCCGCCTAAGTACAATCCCGGGGGTTGTTCCCGGTGAGTACGATCGGCCTCAGGGTTGCCTGTTGAATCCCAGATGCAGCTATGCCAAAGATAAATGCCGTATCCACGAACCGCCGATTAGCGCTTGTGGCGAAGCAATGGTGCGTTGTTTCTATCCATTGACAAAGGGCGAATGAGCACATGAATACTTCGACGGAATCGGTAATGCGGGCTGAGGAACTGTGCCGCTACTATTCGGTATCGAATGGACTGCTTAAGCCTGCATCGACGGTAAAAGCACTGGACGGCGTTTCTTTCAGTCTATCAAAAGGACAGACACTGGCCATAGTCGGTGAGTCGGGTTGTGGAAAAACCACTCTGGCGCGGCAACTGACGTTGATCGAGAGCGCCTCTTCCGGTGAACTCTACATCGGTGACGACCGCATCAGTGAGACGACAGAGCAGGAAAAGAAAGTGATCCGTCGATCCGTCCAGATCATTTTTCAAAACCCGTACGGCTCGCTTAATCCTCGAAAAAAAATCGGGACAATATTGCAAGAGCCCCTGAAAATCAATACCACATACAATGCCAGCGAACGCAGGGATATAGTCCTGGACACCATGCGGTTGGTCGGATTAAGGCCCGAGCACTATCACCGTTATCCACATATGTTTTCCGGTGGCCAAAGACAACGGATTGCAATCGCGCGGGCCTTGATACTCAGCCCGTCGATGATTGTCGCGGATGAGCCTGTATCCGCGTTGGATGTCTCCATACAGGCTCAAATTCTCAATTTGTTAATGGATTTACAAAAAAAACTGGGTCTCGCTTATATTTTTATTTCCCATGATTTAAGCGTGGTTAAGCATATAGCTGATGAAGTTATGGTGATGTACCTGGGCAAAACCATGGAACAAGGACCCACCCAAGCCATATTCAACAATCCCCTCCATCCTTATACTCAGGCCCTGCTATCAAGTATGCCCAAGCTGGAACAAGGGAATGAGGATAAAAAGACGCGACTGAGTGGCGAGCTGCCGTCTCCGTTGAATCCACCGGCCGGATGCGCGTTTCATACACGATGCCAATACATGCAGGCGAAATGCAAGGAGGAACGTCCTCTGCTGCGTGAAGTTTCCGACCATATTGTGGCCTGTCATTTTCCGCTGGCCTGAAGTTGTTCGTGTCGCCAGAAGTCTTTATCGAGTAGTACTAAATAATGCTTCAATACTGCCGATACCCTTGCTATTGATTGTTAAGTAAATCCTAGGTGACAAGCCCGAGTGGCAAGGTTTAGTCACACCACATAGAAAGTCTTATTCCGGTGCTGTTTCACTGTTCATCGGTTTTTTGCGCGCATGTTCACATATTGCATCATTCCAAGCCGCTCCCTCCTAAATATCACTTCACCTCCGCCGTTAAGGGGATCTATGGCAAAAAAAGTTTACAAGGGTTTCACGCTTATCGAGCTCATCGTCAGTATGGCCATAGCAGGTATTCTGATTTCTGTGGGTATACCCAGTTTTGCCAATATGATTCAGGACGGCCGACAGTCCGCCACTTACAACGCCTTGGTGGGAGAGTTGAGTTACGCGCGTTCCGAAGCCGTGAAGCGTTCCTTAACCGTTAGTGTATGTGCCCGTTCAACGGACACTGAATGTGCCGTCAGCTCAGATTGGAGTGACGGTTGGCTTTTATTCGTGGACAACAACGGCAACGGTGCCGCGGATGCGGGAGAGGACATACTCAGGGTTAATGATGAACTGGAACAGGATCAATCGTTAAAGTCCTACAGTTTCACCAATACCCATTTTATCCGGTATCGTCCGCGCGGTAACACGGATTCCGTCGGTCATTTTGTTATTTGCGATGATCGCGGCAACAAGGAAGCCAAAGCGATCAATATCGTATTGACTGGTGCGATCCGAAAAGCCGTGGACTCTGACGGAAATGAGATAGTGGAAGATATGTCGGGAGCCGATGTCAGCTGCCCGTAATTAAAGCGTTAATTAGCTAAACAATAATAAAAAAACTGAGCTATGCAAAAAAATAAAAAGCGCCAAAAAGGCGTGTCGTTTCTGGAAGTATTGGTTGCCGTAGTGGTTTTATCGGTTGGATTTCTTGCAACGAGTCGCATGCAGATAATGGGTATGCGCTACAACCAGAGCGCATTTTTCAAGTCACAGGCATCAATTATGGCATCGAATATAGCGGATCGAATGCGGGCGAATATCGCCGGTGTGGATGAAGGCAGATACGATTCCGTCAGCACATCCAGCCTGCCCCCTGATCCGGGATGTATGACCTCGGGTTGCAATTCGACCCAATTGGCTTCACTGGATATCAGGCAGTGGGGTCAGAATATTGAGAACATACTGCCAAACGGCAGCGGATCCATCGATCGTCTGGACTCGATCTTCGAAATTATGGTGTCCTGGGACGAAGCGGTTTCCGGATCCACCGAATCACAATCCGTAAGGGTCTGGCTGAATCCGTAATATGAACACCAAGCACTCCAATCAAAACGGCTTTTCGCTCATCGAATTAATGATCGCCATGGTCATAGGCTTGCTGCTTATGGCCGGTATTCTGTCCGTGTTTTCCAGCAGCCGGCGCAGTTTTGATCTGACCCAGGAGATTTCAACCATACAGGAAGGTGCTCGTTTCGCGATGGACGCATTGGTTAACGATATGCGGATGGCGGGGTTTCAGGGCTGCAATACTGCCAGCCATTCCTCTGCGACCATACAGTCGAAAACCGCTCCGACAAGCAACTTCAATCTTACCGCAACCAGAGGCGCGGAAATCAGCTCCTCCGGATGGTCGCCCGCGGCACCGATCGAATTAATCAATCTGTCACCTGCTCCAATCACCGACTCGGATGTTCTGATGCTTCAGTTCGGTTCGATTAACACTTCACGCCTGTCGGCGGATATGACCTCACTGTCCGATGTGATCAGCATGGTTGATAATACAGCAGGTCTGGCTCCCGGTGATCATGCCATTATCTCGGACTGCGATACGGCAGATCTGTTTCGGGTAAGCAGTGTATCGGGCTCGACCAGTATCTTTATCGGCCACGATGCCTCATATAATCATTCAGCAAATCTAACCAATGTATATACTCCCGGAGATACTGCAGCCTCCGATTTAACACGGGTTATGAAATTCAACTACGTAACTTACTATATTGGTGACACCGGCAGAGTCAATACATCGGGTGACCCGATTCATGCTTTGTATTACTACGATATGAACGCAATCAGTTCAAACTCCCAGTCGATCGAGCTGATTGAAGGCGTCGAAAATATGCAGGTATTGTTCGGTATCAGAGCGGCGAACGGAACAGTCCGGTATGTCGATGCCGATCACGCTTCGTTCAGTCCAAGCCGGGTGAACAGCATCCAGGTGGGGCTGCTAATGTATTCCGTAGAAGCTTCCGCAACTGATGAAGACAACCGAACATATCGTCTTTTAACGACGGATATAGTCCCGGAAGGATCCGGATCGACCGGCCCTACCCACGGCAAGGATAAGCGGATCCGAATGGCCTTCAGTTCGACCGTTAAAGTCAGAAACCGTAGAGAACAATGAATAATAATTTAAATTTCAATCCGGGAAAACCGCGAAAACAACAGGGGGCCGTGCTGACGGTCTCGCTGATCATGTTGTTTCTCCTGTCGATACTTGGGCTTGCAGTAATGAGAACATCGACCCTGGAAGAGAAAATGGCGGCCAATTCTTTACATGAAGATGTTGCTTTTCAGGCTGCTGAAACCATTTCTGAAGAAACAATTTCTGAGGCGGCTAATCTAACCGCCGCCTATAATTCCAGCAATGGCACCGAAGTGGTTGACTTCCAGAATGAGCATATGGACGGAATTACAGCCTCTGCCACCATATCTTACTCGGGTTTCGGAAATGCCTACGGATTCTCCATAGGCGTGGACAGCGGAAATTTCAAAGCCTATCGCTTTGTGTCCGATAGTGTTGGCGAGATTTCAGACGCCAACACATCATCCCGCATCATTCAAGGTGCCTACCGGGTTGCACCGGGCGGACCCGATGAATAATCAGGTATAGAGACATGACTTCGACAACAACACAATCTCAAATAAAAACAACAATAACTGCCTTATTATTGAGTTTTTTTGCCTGCGGAAACGCATTGCTTGCGGACGATACAGAGGTGTATTTTGGTGCACAGACCGCTCAATCCACCTCCTTTCCTAATGTAATGTTTATTCTCGATACTTCCGGTTCCATGGGAAATACCGACAATACCGGCGTTTCCAGAATAGACCGCATGAAGAACGCCGTTATGGAGATTCTGGATACCGCCACAAATATAAATGTCGGACTAATGCGATTCAACGGTTACAACAGCGGTGGTTCGATTCTATTCCCTATTACCTATATCGATAAGGAACTCTGTCCGGACGGTGTTTGCGGCGGCTCGGATACTAACGTCTCTTTGTCCGTTAGAGTTAACGACTCAAATGACGACGCTTCTGAAAGTGTAGACACACTTGCAGTAGACACTTCTCATCACGTACTTACAATGTTTTCCAGTTCGGGTGGATCTGCATCTGAAGAAACTAAGACTTTCCCGGTAGTACATGCTGATGATGATGCGGAACAGCGTGTGGATAACGGATATCTTATGTTGACCAGTTGGGATTTAGACGGTTTTTACGACAACAGCTGGCAGAGAGCCGAGCAGGTTATGGGAATTCGTTTTGCAAACATTGATATTCCCCAAGGTGTTAGTATTGTTGAATCAAAAATGATTATCCAGGGGGATCGATACAGTTCCAGAGGCCTTGTAGGTGCGACTATTTACGGTGAAGATATAATAGACTCACCGCGTTTCTCAGATGTAGACGGAAAACGAATTCTGGATCGAGATAAGACCGTAGAGTCAGTGTCCTGGCGTGATATTCCGTTCCCGATTAGCAGTAATAATGAATTGCTGGAAACACCCGACCTGACGTCTATTATAGAATCAAGAATCGGCGACCCGGCCTGGACCAGCGGTAACGCAATCACATTACTCCTCGAAAATGATGATGCTGTGTCCTCGGCCGATAGCTATCACTATAGATCATTTAAACCTTATGGTTACACATCGGAAGTACCTAAGTTACAAATTAAATATACCAGTGGAAGTGTAGAAGCTCAGAAAATAGGCTTAAGATTTAATGATGTTCGTATTCCGCAGGGCGTGCAAATCAGTAGTGCTACCCTGGAATTTACAAGTCACAGCTCACGAAGCGGATCAACAAATGCCGTAATTTCCGGACAGGATTCCGATCATACGCAATCATTCACTACATCCAATGGAAACATTACCGGGCGCGCTAAAACAAACGCCAGCGTGAACTGGAATCCGGAAAACTGGCTGAACGAAGGCGAAGTTTATCAAACGAGTGATATCAAAGATATTATCCAGGAAATTGTTGACCGTCCCGGTTGGTGTGGAGGAAATTCATTAGCCTTGTTGCTTGAAGGCACAGGATTGCGAGAAGCCGTCTCTTTTGATCAAAATCCGAATGAAGCCCCCGTTCTTAAAGTTGATTTTGACGCCACATCGATTCCCGCGGGCGGTGGATGTACGGTATCTCAGGCTGTGTCATCCATAGCTGTCAGCAGCGACGATGTCGAGCAGAGAATGGATGGCAGAATGCGTTTTACCAGTACGGACCTCGAACTTCCGAAAGATCGGAGCCGTGAGCAGATAGTTGGAATGAGATTTCGAAATCTCACGATTCCGCAGGGTGCTCAAATAACCAATGCTAAAATAACATTCCAAATTGACGAGCATAAAACCGGCAGCAACAGCGTGGTTATAGAGGGGGACGCCAATCCAAACCCGGTGAAATTTTCTTCGAAAAAATACGACTTGAGCAATCGGAATAAAACAACCGCGAAAGTTGATTGGAATGCAATGCCCGAACTCAACGTAAAAGAAAAGCTTATATCACCGGATGTATCTTCTGTCGTACAGGAAATTGTCAACAACTCAGGGTGGAACCTTGGTAATAGCATGGTATTTTTAGTGTCTAGAAAGTCGGGCACAGCCACCCGAACAGTTGAATCTTACGATGGTGAACCAACATCCGCACCCAAATTGACAGTTTCCTACAAGGTGAGTGGCGGAGCTACGGGAGGAGGAGAAACCCAGACCACGTATCTGACAACCAGAGATAAATTGAAACAGATTCTGGAAGACATGAAAATCAGGGGTGGTACTCCCTCAGTGGCGGCTTACTACGAAGCTGCAAAATATTTTAAAGGGCTTCCGGTGGATTATGGAACTGAGAGAGGTTTAGGCTCAAACAAACACCAGTATCACCGGGTATCACATCCCGAATCTTATACCGGCGGAACACTGAGTCGTCCAAGCGGATGTACTGACGAAGATTTCAATAGTTATAACTGTAAATACGAAGTTATCAATGGTAGTCCGGTATATGTCTCTCCGATGACGGATGTGTGCCAATCTAATCATATCGTGATGCTTTCAGACGGCCAACCGACTTCCTCATCCGCCATTTCAAAGGTGAAATCCTTGATCGGAACGTCGAGTTGTGTTGATCGAGGAGATGGAACCTGCGGAGAGGAACTTGCCACATATCTCAAAAATAATGATCAAACCACTAATATACCCGGTATGCAGGATGTCAGTACTTATACAATCGGATTTAATTTCACCAGTGACTGGATGAAGGATGTTGCCGCAGCCGGTGGTGGAAATTTTTACGAAGCCGACAGTTCAGCCCAACTGGTTGATGCATTTAACAATATTCTCTCGGAAATCCTTAAGGTCGATACCACCTTCGTATCTCCGGGGGCAACAGTAAATCAATTCAATCGTTTGACACATAGAAACGATATTTATTTCTCATTGTTTAAACCCTCGGAAAAACCCTCATGGGCGGGTAACCTGAAACAGTATCGATTGCAAGGAAATCCATCGGTGTTAGTTGATTCAAACGGTAATCCGGCTATTGATGAATCCACAGGCTTCTTCAAAGATACAGCTAAAAGTTACTGGTCGGATGTAGTTGACGGCAGCAACGTATCGATGGGTGGTGCAGCTAATGAGCTTACGCTAACTGGCAGAAAAGTCTATACCAATACAGGTGCCACAACGTTACTTTCGCACTCAAGTAATTTGTTGCACGAAAATAACGCAAACCTGACTAAATCGATGCTGGACGTTGAGAGTCAAACGGACGCATATTTTGAAAAGCTACTAAAATGGGCGCGCGGGGTTGATGTGAACGACGATAACAATGATGGCGACTATTCGGACATTCGTTACCATATGGGAGACCCCATGCATTCACGCCCGGTAATTGTCAACTACAGCTCCGGTGATTCGGTTATTTTTGTCGGAACGAATGAGGGCTATTTGCACGCCATCGACAGCGACGACGGAAGCGAAGTGTTTTCATTTGTCCCTGCAGAGCTATTACCTAATCTGCGGAAGTTCTATGAAAATCAGGCTTCTATAAACCATCCATACGGACTCGACGGTGCCATTACCAGTTGGACCAATCCTGCGAATGGAAAGAAATATCTGTTCATCGGTATGCGCAGAGGCGGGAATCAATATTATGCACTTGATATCAGTAATAAGAACGCGCCTATTTTATTATGGACTATCAGTGGAGACGATCCGGCATATTCCGGGTTAGGCCAAACTTGGTCCAAGATGATTCCGACTAAAGTCAAAATCGGAGGCACCGAAAAGGATGTGCTGATCGTTGCTGGTGGATATGACACCAACCAAGATAGCGCGACAACCATTACTACAGATTCCGTCGGAAATTCTATATATATGGTGGATATACACAATGGCTCCATTGTATGGTCCGCAGGCAAAACAGGCAGCGGTGCTACCGAAGAATTCAGTGATATGAGTTACAGTATGCCTAGCAATGTGACGGTCGTGGATATAGATTTCAATAAAATAGCGGATCAGATGTATGTCGCCGATGTCGGGGGCCAGGTCTGGCGATTTGATATAGACGCGCAGTCCACCAGCAAATACAATCTGGTTACCGGCGGTGTTATCGCCAAGCTATCCGGCACTACTCCGCAGGACGCCAGACGATTTTACTATGCACCCGATGTATCGCTGATCAGTCATGAAGGTGATGCAACTCTGGCCATCTCCATCGGTTCGGGCTGGCGTGCACACCCGCTGGATCTGGTGGTCAAAGACCGGTTCTATATGATCAAAAGCAAATCCATCTTTTCTCCACCTGAGGGTTATGGGAAAGACGACGGGAACGGCAATTACTCACCTATCACCGAAAGCGATATGATCAATGTCACCGATAATCTAACGCCCGATATGTCCACCGGTGAAGGATGGTATATAGATATGGAAATCGACGGTGAAAAAATACTGGCGAAAAGCGTCACCGTTAATAACCAGATCATTTTTACATCCTATCGGCCGGGCCAGGCCGGTACCGCCTGCCAGACCGCTTTGGGTGGAGGTGCAGTCTATGTCGTCAGTGTGCTGGACGGATCTCCGACTTCAAATCTTGACCGCCAGGGTGACGACGAGAATCTTGAAAAAACGGATCGGGTCACGGAACTCAACCACGGCGGCATTCCGCCTGAAGCCATAGCGCTGTTTCCAAGCGATGTCAACAATGCCAATGGAATCAAGCCAATAGTGCTGATCGGACCGGAAAATGCATTAAAAGATCTGGACTTTGGAGATCTGACAAAACGTACTTTCTGGACCAATAACCAGGTCGCCAGCCACTGATTAAGAGGCCGATTTATGAACCAAAAACAGCGCGGATTTACCTTGATTGAAATCCTGATTGCGATCGCAATCGTGGGTTTGCTTGCCGGCGTGGCTTATCCCTCATATATCAATCAAATTCACAAATCAAGGCGATCCGACGGGCATCTCGCCCTGCTCACTGCGGCGCAGGAACTGGAACGCTGTAAAACGACAAACTTTTCTTATGTGAATTGCAATGTTATCACCGCAGGATCTGATGAGTCGCCTGAAAAATTTTACAAACTCTCAATCGATAATGTAACTGCCGTCGCCTACGAGCTGACGGCTACACCTCAGAAAGAACAGGTAGGTGATACGGATTGCGGTAATCTGATGCTGGATCAGAATGCCAATCGTACGGCTTCCGGCCCGCTTAACCAGGATTGTTGGTAGGTGCCTTGTAGTTAACGGTCATTATTCATCGCCTGCAGGGCAGGCTCCCACAATGCTTGCAGTTAAGATCAGTCGTGGGAGCGAGGCGTCCTCGCGATAAACTTGGCCCTTGCATTATTTTCGGAAAAACTTTCACGAGACACCGCCGCCACAGATCAACCTGGCATGGATAAGCCGTCGATTCTACCCCGAAGACGAAGCCTTTTCCGCTTTACGTTTTTTTCTTACCTGCGCATCAACAACCGCAATAGCCGTCATATTCACGATCGTTCTCACGGTTGCCGAGTTCGACAGAATATGCGCCGATTGGTTGGTCCCGATCAGCATAGGCCCCACCGGAACTGCATCCCCCAGAACTTTTACCATATTGTAGCTGATATTCGCCGCGCTCAGGCCAGGCATAATCAGCAGATTGGCCTGCCCCTCGAAACGGCTGTTCGGAAAAGTGCGATTGCGGATTTCATCGGATAAAGCCGCATCTGCGTGCATCTCCCCTTCAACGGCAAGGTGAGGGTATTCTTTTCGCAATATATTCCTGGCTTTCTGCATCTTGCGTGCCTGCTTGGAATCCCAACTGCCAAAATTCGAATGCGATAATAATGCAGCTTTGGGTATCAGCCCGAAGTTTTTCACGACCTCGGCCGCCATGATAGTATTGGTGGCTATTTGTCTGGCAGACGGATTTTCCGACACATGAGTATCGGTGATAAAAAAAGTACCGCTGGGCAGAATTAACATAGTGATGGCAGCGCAATCGTCCAAATACTCGCGTATCCCTATGATGGTTTTTATAAAAGGCAGATGCAGCATATAGGCACTTTCAGCGCCACAGATCATGGCGTCCACATCACTCTGCCGGACCATCAATGCTGCAAGCGCCGTTTTACGGGAGGTCACCACGGTGCGGGCAAAGGAAGGAGTGACACCCTTGCGGCCCATGATTTCATGGTAGGTCTGCCAGTCCCGGACGAAATTCGGATTGTTCATCGGATCGACTATTCGGAAATCCTCCTCCGGCCGGATTCTTAAACCAAGTTCGGATATTCGTTCATTAATCAAACCTGGATTGCCGATTAAAGTCGGGACGCAGATGCCTTCATCAACCATTTCCTGAACCGCGCTCAATATCCTTCTTGACTCTCCCTCTGCAAACACTACTCTTTGCGGATCACTCATCGCTCTTTCAAAAACCGGCTTCATCACCAGGCCGGATTCGAAAACAAATTGCCGCAGTTTACGTCGATAGGCGTGAAAATCATCTATAGGTTTGGTGGCAACACCACTATCCATCGCAGCCTTGGCCACACGGGGGGGGATATCCGTCATAAGCCGCGGATCAAATGGCTTTGGAATAAGATATTCAGCGCCGAACTGCAGCGATTCACTCCCACCATAAGCTCTGGAAACGACATCGGACACTTCCATCGTCGCTATGTCGGCGATTGCCTCGACACAGGCAATTTTCATCTCATCGTTGATCTGTGTCGCACCCACATCGAGCGCCGCACGAAATAAAAACGGAAAACAAAGTACATTGTTCACCTGATTGGAGTAGTCGGAGCGCCCGGTTGCAATCAGTGCATCTGAACGTACAGCGTGTACTTCCTCCGGCCTTATCTCAGGGTCCGGGTTTGCCAGGGCCAGAATAAAAGGCCGATCGGCCATTTTTTCCACAAATTCGCTTTTAAGTACGCCAGGTGCGGATAAACCCAAAAAAATGTCGGCATCCGCTATCACGTCGCCCAGGGTTCTTGCATCCGTTTCCACCGCGTATTGTGCTTTGTACTCATCCATCAGAGCTTCCCTTCCCCGGTATACCACACCCTCGATATCACAGACCGTGATTCGTTCACGCTTCAAACCCATGGAAACCAGAAGATTCAAGCATGCAAGTGCGGCTGCTCCCGCCCCCGAACAGACGAGTTTTACATCCTT
Source organism: Granulosicoccaceae bacterium (assembly GCA_965222695.1). Lineage (GTDB taxonomy): Bacteria > Pseudomonadota > Gammaproteobacteria > Granulosicoccales > Granulosicoccaceae > UBA7957. The sequence goes on from OZ244967.1 coordinate 1,942,383, forward strand.
AAGTTTCTTTTTCGATATTCTCAATCCATTTCGAATAGCCGCTGCTACGCAGATCGCCGTACCGTGCTGATCGTCGTGAAAGACCGGTATATTCATCCGCTCTTTGAGTTTCTCTTCAATCAGAAAACACTCCGGAGCCTTTATGTCCTCAAGATTGATCCCGCCGAAAGTCGGTTCCAGCGCAGCCACGATTTCCACAAACTTTTCCGGATCAGTCTCATTAACCTCCAGATCGAACACATCAACATTGGCGAATTTTTTAAACAATATCGCCTTGCCTTCCATAACCGGTTTTGCCGCGACGGGCCCAATCGTTCCCAAACCTAACACGGCGGTTCCATTCGTCACCACACCGACAAGATTGCCTTTTACCGTGAGCTGTGAAACTTTGGCGGGTTCGTTGACTATAGCCTTGCACGCCCCGGCAACACCCGGCGAATAGGCCAATGATAAGTCCCGCTGATTGACCATTTTCTTGGTGGCTTTGATTTCCAACTTACCCGGCACAGGTTTTCTGTGATATTCCAATGCCGCCTTATCGAATTCTTTTGTCATAGGCCTGATTACTCGCTTGGGTATGGAAAATTTCAGTCGCGCATCTTCTCAATTCAGTCTCGTTGCGGCAACCGTAATCTGATCTGTTTTCGGTAATCGCCTCAGTAACCGCTTAACGCAGCCTTATCCGACAGGGTGCCCGAGCCGGGTGCGGACGGCAAAAACCCGTTGATGTGAGTATTTCGGACGTTTTCCGAAAATAAAAAATCCGCCTTATTTTGATGATTTGCTGCGAAAAATTTTGAAAAAAAAATTATTTCTTAACCGCAGAATCGCGAATTCTACTGAAAATGCTTGAAAATCAGCGTGTTGAAACGAGCGCTTGAAAATGATCTATCTCTTTTGGGCGTATTGATTAATATTATTATTTTCTAATATTCTAAAGTTACACCGTTTTGAGGCAGATAGTTGCTTATAGAAATGAGCGAATATCCGAATTTTAGAGAATTCCATACTTTATATACAGAGGTCATAAAAATGAAACTTGCAAAATCACTGATAGGTGCAACCCTTCTTATAGCTGCCGGAACCGCCAATGCCTGGTGGGATGGACCGGGCTGGGGTAACGGAAACGGCTGGAACAACGGATGGGGTAATGGAAACGGCTATGGCTACGGAGCCGGTGACGGTTCGGTAGACGGAAGCTTTTCCTTCGGCATGAGCGGCCGAGGTAACGCTGCCAGTAATCTGCATGGCTACGGTAATGGCTATAATGGATATAACGGCTATAACGGATACGGCCCGGCATACTGGGGTGCACCCGGCTACTACGGAGCCCCTTATGGCTATGGCTATCCGCCCGCGCCGGCCTATGCGCCCCCGGCGAACCCTCAAAACAATGCCGCCACGCAGCCTGGATCAGGACCGACAGATTGGCAGAACCAAATCATCCAACAGCAGCAGGAGTTTGCTAAAAGGCAACAGGAAGCCGCTGAGCAACGCATGAAAGCCCAGCAGGAATTTATGGCAAAAATGCAGGAGCAAATGCAGCAGCAGATGCAGCAATCCCGTCAAAACATGCAAGCTCCCGCTGCTGCCCCCCAACAGCAACAATAAAGCTTTATCTCAAGCTCCTACGGGCTGCCGCATCGGCAGCCCGTTAGTGAAACTGATCAATGCCAAAGTGTCGCATTCACAGTATCATTCCAATTCTGCAAGCACGCCAAAATGGAAGACTACATCCGGTGATGTTCCGTAGATGGGATCTTCCGACATAGCAAACTCCAGTTGCACCCTATCGGACAATTTCAGTCTTCCGCCAAAAACCAACTGTAGAGACCACTCTCCCAACACACGCAGATCACTGTGAAAAAACGGGGTGTGAAACGAGAGTTGTGAATCCAGGGAAAAGGTGGGAGAAAAATTCCAGGATAAACCGCCTGTACCATAGGCAATGATATTTCGCGCATTGGGAAATATCTCTACCGACTCCATGACGAGTCCGCCTGCTGTATAAAACAGGCTGAATCGATGATCCGGATCAAAATATTCGTCAGTGACATCAAGAAAGAAATCTCCTCCACCACTGCCGAATAAAAAATCGGGATCTCCGGTCGGCAGTTTGATGCCCGTCCTCAATAACAGTGAGGGGGGGGCTCCGCATACCGGATTGCGTGAAAGATTAAGCCGGATATCGCCTATTCCGGATTTTTCTTCCGTAAGATCGATAATGGTGCGCTCACCGATCCTGTAAAAATACAGAAGCCGATCAGCCGGCGCTTTGGGCCGGCCGGACTGCGGAAGTGAAAAAAACTGATGCCATTGATCGACAAAGGAATCCAATCGGCCACCGGAGTGATGCAAAAACGGGATTTTAATCTCCCCGCGCCAACAGTCATTAAAGGATTTCGAAAACCCGGTCTCTAATCTTAAGCTTTCTCCGTCGAGCAACAATATCTCCCGGTCCGATTCTCTGGGAATAAAATTATTTGCCAAACTGATTCTGGCAAAGGCAGAGTCGCCAGATGACTGATACCTTGCGGGAGCCGGCAGACCGAATATTGAAATCATCGGACTCTGGTTCCATGTCTGGATGGAATCCGAAGTGGCAGCCGGAGAAATTACAAGCCCCAGGAAAAAACAGATACTGCTGTTTACCCACGGACATTTACTGAATATCGCCCACGCCTCAGCACATTGTCGCGACGGCATAGAGATATTAAACAGACACTAAGGCGTTACGGTTCTTCACTCATCGGCTGGCTGTTTGCGATCAGCTGTACCAGTTGATCGGCAGGCCTGTAGCCATTGACTATTTCTCCACTGTCGAGATAGATTAAAGGCGTTCCGCGCAGACCCACCTGCCTGGCCAGTTCCATATGTTCCTGAATGGGATTCTCGCAAACCTTCTCTTCGATCTCCTGCCCTGCTTTGGCCGCTGTCATTGCATCCTGCTGATCCTCGGCACACCAAACGCTTTGCAGTTCCTTATACGCCGGAGAGCCCATACCCGCCCGGGGATAAAGTAAATAGCGCACTTTGATGCCAGCGTCGGTTATCTGATCGATTTCCGCATGCAGTTTACTGCAATAAGGGCAACTGGTATCGGTGAACACCGTCATTTCTCTCTCCGATTCAGGTTTTTCGTCGGGAGCAAAGATCACCATCTTTTCCTCCGGAACCTGATTGATCAATCCCATGTGGACGGCACCTTTACGCCGGCTCGTCAGATTGACCTCATTATCCAGATCAATCAGGTTGCCCTGAAACATAAAACTTGCATCGGGGGTGAGATAGTAAATATCGCCTCCGGTCAGCAATTCGAGTACACCCGGAACAGGCGTTTCGGTAATCCGGCTGATTTCCAGTCTTGGCATTTTTTTGCTGAGCGTGTCTTTGAGCTGTTGAATCTGGGCTTCGTCTGCGCCGGAATGGGAAGCTACCAGAGAAAGTATAATTGCGGAGATCGTTAAATAAGCCTTGTTCATGCTTTTTCCGTTGATAGTGTTCGGGGCCATAGCTTTGACCGGTAAATGACAAAAAGTTCCCGCCTGGGCGGCAGTCTCGCACGACTGAATGAAAATGAAAAAGAGGAAATAAAATATCGCACTTAACCCCTCGGATGGTGTTCCGCATGCAATGATTTCAGCCTCGCATTGGCGACATGTGTGTAGATCTGCGTCGTCGACAAGTCACTATGTCCAAGCAACAACTGAACCACACGCAAATCGGCGTCATTATTCACCAAGTGGGTGGCAAATGCATGCCTCAGTGTATGCGGAGACAATTCGCTTTTAACGCCCGCCTTCACAGCGTAGCGCTTAATCATATACCAGAAGGTTTGACGCGTCATTGCCCCGCCCCTGGGAGAGAGAAACAGCGTATTGTCTCGCCGGCCAGCATCGGCGCTGATCCGGTGGCGGGCATGTTCCAAATACTGCCTCAAGCATTCGAGGGCCGACTCACCAATAGGCAACATACGTTCCTTGTGACCCTTACCCCACACCCTCAGTACCCCAAGGTTAAAATTGATCTGATCTATTTCCAGATTAATCAGCTCACTGACTCTCAGTCCGCAGGCATAAAGAAGCTCAAGCATAGTCTTGTCCCTCATACCGGTCGGGTCGGTGGTATCGGGAGCGCTCAATAAACTTTCGACCTCGGATTCGCTGAGTGACTTTGGCAAGGGTCGCCCCAGTTTGGGAGTCTCCACCAAGGCGGAGGGATTATCCATGCGGTAATTCTCGCGCACCAGCCACGCACAAAACCGGCGGATTGAAGAAGTGATCCTGCCCTGCGTTCGGGGACTTGCGCCCTGTGTGGCCCGGCAAGATAAATAGTTAAAGATATCTTTCTGGTCTAATCTGGCCAGATCACCATGCGAGTTATTCGCTAACCAGGTGGCCAGTAATCGCAAATCCGAACCGTAAGCCTGTAAAGTGTTGCGGCTCAGCCCGCTTTCAAGCAGCTGGTTCTGTAAAAACAGATCGATTAACTTCAAACTGGCGGTTGATGTGGACTGAACCAAAGGATTCGAACTCCGAAAGAATAAAGGTTACTCCATGAAATTATAGATTGTCCGACAAAAAAGACTTACTAGGGGGCGTTCTCAAGCGCCAGACGGTGTTGTTCGTCGCTTTGTCATCGTTCTCATGAGTAAGTTGCGCTAAAATCCGCTGATTGCCGGATTGAGGCGCTATTATCGTGACCACTGAGCCACCACTATGACCACCGACTCTAAAAGCTGCATGGACGACCACGACCCGGATTCCCTGTCTATAGAAAATGCTAAAGCGCTTATTCTCGACCTGGTAAAGCCTATTACGGATTTCCAGACACTTCTTCTCACTGACGCCTATGATCGGATACTGGCGATCGATGTCGTCTCACAAATCCGAGTGCCGGCCGGACGGAATTCGGCGATGGACGGCTATGCCCTTATCCATGGCGATCTAAACTCAAACAAGGATACCAGCTTAACCCTGGTCGGAAAATCCCTGGCCGGTCATCCCTGGCCAGGAACGCTCAAACCCGGAGAAGCGATCCGTATTACAACCGGTGCACTGATTCCGAATGGCGCCGATTGCGTTATCATGCAAGAAGTCGTCACCGTAAAAGACAATCACATCCATATAAAAGGACAGCACAGCAAACACCAATATATTCGCGAAGCGGGGTCCGATATAGATCTTTCGGAAAAAGTATTGAAACGCGGCTGTAAACTCGGTGCAGCGGAATTGGGGTTGCTCGCTGCAATCGGAAAATCGTCAGTGGAAGTCGTACGTCAACCACGGGTTGCAATATTTTCCACCGGAGACGAATTAGTATCACCCGGACAAAACCCCGAATACGGGCAAATATTCGATAGCAATCGCTTTACTCTGACCGGTCTACTAAAGAAAACAGGTGCTGAAATACTCGACCTGGGAATAGTTGCCGATACCCAAAAAGCTTTGGAAAAAGCATTTGAACAAAGCCGGGAAGCTGACTTGATCATCTCCACGGGCGGAGTCTCTGTCGGTGAGGCGGATTATGTTCGGCAAGTTTTGCAAAGCATGGGCAAGCTGCATATGTGGAAAATAGCGATGAAACCTGGCCGGCCTTTAACTGTCGGGAAACTCAACAGCGGGAGCCTGTTTTTCGGCCTTCCCGGCAACCCGGTTTCCGGAATGGTAACTTTCCATCTGTTTGTGGCGGCCGCTTTACGTAAAATACAAGCTATCGATCAACATACTGATCTGGTATTTCCAGCCATCTGTACCAACAAACTCAACAAATTGCCGGGCCGTGTAGAATTTCAACGGGGCATATTGAGCACAAACGGCAAGGGAAACTGGGAGGTAGCGACAACCGGCCTTCAAGACTCTCATGTGTTAACATCCATGCATCTTGCCAATTGCTATATCATTCTGGATCTGGAATCCCGCGGTGCCGAAGAAGGAGAAGTCGTGAAAGTGATGCCGTTTGAAACCTACATCTGATTTTAAGAATAAAAAAAGCGGCCTGTGACAGCCGCTCTCTTTAAGGCAATACTCTTTTAAGCTTTACGTACCCGCCGACGTGCGGGCTTTTTTGCTCCGGCGACCAAGCCCTTCTTTACCAATTTTTCTATAGCTTTCATATTGGAAACAACGAGAGCAAGCTGCTTTTCGCGTTTTTGAGCCTCTTTCAGCGCAGCGTTTGCACGCTTTAATTCGGCTTTCAACTTGGTGATTTGTGTTTTTAAAGCAGCGCCTGCGGCAGCGCTGCTTTTCTTACCGGATGATTTTTTTGCCGTTGTTTTCCTGACGGCCCGCTTTTTTCGCGCAACCGGCTTTTTTGCCGTTGCTCTGGAAGGAGAAGCTCTTCGAGTCGCTTTCTTTTTTGCTGAAACCTTTCGGGCGGCAGGCTTTTTTGCCGCAGCCCTGGCCGGAGCTTTGCGAGTAGCGGGTTTCTTTGCAGCAGCCTTAGCCGGAGTTTTTCGAGTAGCGGGTTTCTTTGCCGCTGCCTTAGCCGGAGTTTTTCGAGTAGCGGGTTTTTTTGCAGCAGCCCTGGCCGGAGCTTTGCGAGTGGCCAGTTTCTTTGCTGCAGCCTTAACCGGAGCTTTGCGAGTAACTGGTTTCTTTGCCGCTGCCTTAGCCGGAGCTTTGCGAGTGGCCGGTTTCTTTGCCGCTGCCTTAGCCGGAGCTTTGCGAGTGGCCGGTTTCTTTGCCACTGTCTTGGCCGGAGCTTTACGAGTGGCCGGCTTTTTTGCCGCTGTCTTGGCCGGAGCTTTGCGAGTGGCGGGCTTCTTTGCCGCTGTCTTGGCCGGAGCTTTACGAGTGGCCGGCTTTTTTGCCGCTGTCTTGGCCGGAGCTTTGCGAGTGGCGGGCTTCTTTGCCGCGGCTTTGGCCGGGCTTGCCTTTCGAGCTACAGGTTTTCTTGCAGTCTTTTTCGCGGATGAAGCTTTACGGCTTACTGAACGTTTCGCAGCTTTGGCCGGACTTGCTTTGGCCCTAGATGCAGTTTTTTGAGTACGTGCCATTTATGGTATTCTCCTGCCTGTCAGTCATACTGAGTTAGCTTTGCTATGCGTTGATCGATAAGGATCACTGAAAAAAGAAGTAAAAATTTCATGCGGAATACAATCAAATTCCAGGCCAATTTTTTGTTCCTTCTATACTATTCGACAATTTATGAACGATATTTAGCATTTTTTCAGCAAAAGACATTTCTTTTTGGCAATTGACTCTTTAACTTGCAGTATTGATATGGGTATATACCCGATGAATTTATTTCTCCTTTTACGCCGATTCGCTGCATTCAGCTACGACACTTTTTTGTTATTGAGTGTTTTGTTTGTTTTCGCATCGATTGCCGTTGCAATAAACGGAGGTTCTGCGGTCGATCCTGTATTACTCTTGCCCGGTTCCGTATTGATCAGTTGTTTTTTCTTTTCCTGGTTCTGGATCCATGGAGGACAGACCTTGGGTATGCGGGCCTGGAAACTGAAATTAAGTAATGAAAACGGGCAAAATATCCAGTGGAAAGCCAGTATTATTCGTTTTACGGTGATGTTTATAACCGTCGGTTTAGGAACTTTATGGGTTTTATTCGGCAAAAATGGGCAGGCATTGCAGGATATTGCTGCTTCAACAATCATGTATAGGATAGAAAAGGATGGAAAACGTTGATTAACTCAAGCCGTTCTCCGTATGCCTATAACTGCAATAGCCAAAAACAATAACAGAGGCGCCATCGCACTTATCACTGGCGGGAAACCGTATACCAACCCCATATGAGTGAACAAACGGGTTGCCATGATATAGCCTATTCCGAGCATGATTCCGATAAAGATTTTCTGTCCGGCGCCTCCACCGCGTTGTGAGGCAAAAACAAAGGGTACGGACAACATCAGCATGACCAATGTCGCCAATGGATTCGTGAGTTTACTCCATAGCGCAAGCTGGATTCGATCACTATCCAGACTGTTTTTTTTCATATAGCTGACCTGTCTGAACAAATTCTGTGCGGAAAGTGTTTCGGGATCGACGGTGAGATTTTGCAACAACTGCGGCCTCACAAGTTCATCTCTTATCTCCTGCTTGACTCTACGCACAGTGGTACGATTTTCACCGAATTCCGTATAAGAGACGTCCTGTAACAACCATTTATTGTCCGGCGTTTGGAAGGCTCGTTTTGCGGTCATCGAGTAATCCAGCTTGTTTTCCTCGAAACTAAACAGGCTTAGATTCAAAAGAGACAGATCCGGCATAACGGTTTTTACATTGATGTACAAATTATCGGAACGCAGCCATAATCCGGTTTCGCTGCCTACGGACACTTTTTTTGACAGTGCGCTTAAGCGTATATCCTGAGCATATTGTTCTGCCTTTGGTGCGATAAATTCTCCCAAAACCGCAACTGCGACCATCAGAAGCATGCCGACCTGTAATACGGATCTGATAATTCTCGGGATGGAAATTCCCGCGGCTCGCATCACAACGAGCTCGCTGTGGGTCGCCATTGCTCCCAGGCCCAATAAGCTTCCAAGCAATACCGAGGGTGCGAACAATTCATAGGCGCTTGCCGGCATTCTGAACAATATATACAGAGCCGCTGTTGATAGATGGTATCGCTCCCGTCCGACATCGTCCAATTCGCGGATAAATGAAAATACCGCGGTCAAGGATAGCAACACCACCAAGACCAGTAGCGAGGTTGTAAAGATGGATCGTCCGATGTATCGATCGAGTATGTTTATCATGGTCAGAGGGCCATTTGGCGCTTGCGCTGGAACAATGCCTGCATCACCCAGGCGAACCCCACACGCCTGATGATTAGATAGGCCAGCAACAGGCAGACAAGGACATGAACCCACCAGATTCCGAGCACCGGGCTGACGGTACCGTCGGCAATCCATTTTCTCGCTAATACAAGCAGATTGGAATACGGAATATAGATTAAAATTGCAATGGCTATTTTTGCGAATCTGCCCTGTCTGGGTGAAGTATGGCTGAGAGGTACTGCAAGCAGTGCCAGAATTAAAGACGCGAGTGGAATGGAAAACCGCCATTGCAGTTCCGCTTTTTCCGTAGAGTTTGTTGAATACCATAATTGCTGCAGACTCATTCCTGCGGCTCTCAACCTCGGCTCTTCCGGATCGACACGCGGAATAATGACGCCGTGAGTCTTGAACCGCGTTTCCAGATATTCGGAAGTACCTGCTATACCGGTATTACTCTGTCCATTGGAAAATATCATAAATTCCTCACCGGTATCTTCATTTCGCTGAAACGAAGCAAATTCAGCAACTTCCACCTGACGTGAGCCATCCTCGGTTTCACGATGAACAAACACATTCTCAAAGCGCGTTTTTTCTTCATTTCCGCTTTGAATAAAAAATACGCCGGACCCGTCGGTGGTTTCGACGAATTTGCCCGCGGTAAGAAAATCCAGTGCCGACCTTTCCTGCAAACCGGCCTTTAGTTTTTGTTCGTATTTGGCCGCCCAGGGATTGACCCAGACGGTAAGCACCGATATCAGTAATACGCCCAGAATTCCCGCAATGACCGAAGGTTTAAACACGTTTATCATTCCGACCCCACAGGCAAACAGTGCTGTCATCTCACTGTCCCGGTAAAGTCTGCCGAACGCGAGCAGTATTCCCAGATACAGCCCGAGTGGAATCAATGTTACCAGCAGTCCGACCGACTTGACGGCAACAAATACAAATACCAAATCCGCGCTGAGATTTCCCTCACTGGCACGTCCCAGGCTTCCGGCCAATACATTACCGAGCATAATAATCAGCAATACCAGAGTGACGGCTGCCCAGGTCAGCAGGATTTCGCGCAGCAGATATTTTTCAATGGTATTACTTAACATGATCTAAACGGGTAAACTATATCGTTAAATGGGATTCTCAGGGCAATGAGTCAGACACAGCGCCGGTCTTCAAATTCCTTTAGAAACTGTTGTACACATTATAGGAGTATTCATGGAAATCACAGTCAAAAGCGGCACACCTGAAAAACAACGCACTGCATGTATTGTGGTTGGCGTATTCGACAGCCGCAAACTTTCAAATGCGGCAGCACAGGTCGATTCAGCCAGTGAAGGATATATCTCCAATATCGTCCGCCGTGGTGATATGGACGGCGAAAAAGGCCAATCCCTGTTATTGCATAATGTTACAGGAATACTGGCCGATCGCGTTCTTTTGCTGGGTCTGGGTAAAGAGCGTGATATGAACGATAAAACTTTCCGGTCAGTCAATGCAAGCGCTGCGCAGGTACTGAATAAAAGCGGCGCCTCCGAAGCGGTATCTTACTTAACCGATCTTAATGTCAAAAATCGCGACTCCGCCTGGAAATGTTACGCAGCGGCCTTAAGCGTCGAATCGGCGCTCTATAGATTCACCAATCACAAATCAAAGCGGGAAACATCCCGCAAGCCCCTGAAGAAAATCATTTTCAACGTTCCTTCCCGCAAAGAATTGCTCGATGGAGAAGCTGCCGTGCTCAGAGCCCGCGCGGTAGCTGGTGGTATGAATTTGACCCGGAATCTGGGCAATCTCGCGCCAAATGTCTGCACACCGAGTTATCTGGCCCGCCAGGCTCAGCAATTGAAGCGGCAATATAAAAAACTCAAGACCGAGATACTCGATGAAGCTGAAATGAAGCGTCTCGGCATGGACTCTCTGTTGTCGGTTTCGCAGGGAAGCAAGCAGGCGGCAAAACTCATCTGCATGGAATATTCAGGGGCTCCAAAGAGTCGGAAACCGGTGGTTTTCGTCGGCAAAGGCGTCACCTTTGACTCTGGAGGCATTTCGATCAAACCGTCTGCCTCTATGGACGAAATGAAATTCGATATGTGTGGTGCAGCCAGTGTATTCGGTGTGATACGCGCCTGCGCCGATATGCAGCTCGATTGCAATGTCGTCGGCATAGTACCGGCGGTCGAAAATATGCCGAGCGGAACCGCAACCCGGCCCGGAGACGTGGTCAACAGTCTGTCAGGTTCAACCATCGAAATTCTCAATACCGACGCCGAAGGCCGGTTGATACTTTGCGATGCTTTGACTTATGCCGGAGAATACAATCCGGACGTGGTCATTGACATCGCCACGCTCACCGGCGCCTGTATCGTTGCTTTGGGTCACCACACCGCCGGATTGATGGGTAATCATAACCCGCTGATCAATGATTTACTCAGCGCGGGTCGCAAGGCGGGTGATCCCTGCTGGGAATTACCCATGGGTGAAGAATATGAAAAACAGCTGGAAAGCAATTTTGCCGATATTGCCAACATCGGAGGCCCAGGGGCAGGTACCATCACCGCCGCCTGTTTTCTGGGGCATTTCACGAAGAAATACCGCTGGGCTCATCTCGATATTGCAGGAGTGGCGTGGAAAAGCGGTAAAGAAAAAGGCGCAACCGGACGCCCGGTGCCGCTGTTGATGGAATATCTGTTTGACCGCTGCATTCAGAACTGATGACGCAGATAGACTTTTATATTTTACCAGGCACATCGTCCGACGAGCGGCTGGAACTCGTGTGCCGGCTGGCGGAAAAAGCCGCAAAACGGCGGCAACGCTTATTCATTCATACCGAAAGTGAACGAATGAGCCATCTTCTCGACGAGAAACTGTGGTCTTTTCGGGACGACAGCTTTGTACCCCATCAAGTGGTGGAAAAGACCGAGGCTGTTGAGGGCCATATTGAGGAAGAACACATTTTGATTTCTCACCGGTATGAACCCGATGGATCCCGTTCGGTTTTAATCAATCTTGCAACGGATGTACCCTATTTCTTCAGCCGCTTTGACCGCACGCTGGAAATCATCAATGATGAGGGTGATATCAAAACCCGGGGCCGCGAACGCTGGAACTTTTATAAACACCGGGGCTATCCGCTCAATCACCACCGCTTGAAAGGCCTGTGAAGCTTCGCAGTAACGTTTGGACAAGTGTGTGGTGTGTAATGTTGCAGCTCCATTCGCCTCCTCTATAATTTACAGGGTATTTTTCGGCTTTTACCTTATGTCCAGTTCAGATGAAGAAGACAAATTCCCGGTGTTAAAAGACATTGTCAAACCCGGTGATGAATCGATAATCAAAACCAGCCGCCTCGGGCATGAAGTCATCAAAGAAATCGAACAGCTCGAACAAAAAACCGGCAATCTGTCCCCGGCGCAGATCAGCCGAGGCATAGCTGGAAAACAGGTCGATCAACTGGTGGACGAAATCGTGGAACGCCACCTGGATGCAATGCGCACCGAACTCAAGAAAGTGTTGTCTGAACTGTTAAAAACACCCGGCCGAAACCGATGATCCATGGGGTATTTCATTCTACCGGCCGAATTTTCATGTAAAATCACGCCCTTGCCGGATAAGATAGTGCGATTTGACGCTTTCAAGATCCCGGCGCCCGCTTGATCGAAAACATCCTGGAAACACAAAAAACGAATGGATAAAACATACGACCCGCATACAATCGAAGCCCGTTGGTATAAGACCTGGGAAGATAACCGGTATTTTGAACCCGGAGACGGAGATGAAACCTATTGCATCATGATTCCGCCTCCGAACGTGACCGGTACCTTACACATGGGTCACGCGTTCCAGAATACCATCATCGACACCTTGATCCGCTTTCATCGCATGATGGGCTGCAAGACCTTATGGCAACCGGGAACGGATCACGCGGGCATAGCCACACAAATGGTGGTAGAGAGGCAGCTCAATGCAGAAGGGAAAAACCGCCATGATCTCGGCCGCGAACAGTTCGTTGAAAGAGTCTGGAAATGGAAAGCCGAATCGGGTGGCACCATTACAAGCCAACTGCGACGGTTAGGGGCATCGGCAGATTGGAGCCGTGAAAGATTCACCATGGATGAGGGCTTATCCGCGGCAGTCCAGGAAGTGTTTATCAAGCTGTACGACGAAGGCATTATCTATCGGGGAAACCGTCTGGTTAATTGGGATCCGGTCCTGCACACGGCGCTATCCGACCTTGAAGTATTGAGCGAAGAAGAAAACAGCCATCTGTGGCACCTGAATTACCCCTTGGCGGACAAAAGCGGACACCTGACCGTTGCCACCACTCGTCCGGAGACCATGCTGGGTGATACCGCGGTGGCAGTCCACCCCGACGATGAACGGTACCGGCATCTGATCGGCGACAATATAGCATTACCGCTGGTGAGCAGAGAAATCCCCATTATTGCCGACGACTACGTTGACCCGGAGTTTGGTTCCGGTTGCGTAAAAATCACCCCTGCCCATGACTTTAATGATTATGAAATCGGCAAACGTCATCGGCTGGATATGATCAATATCCTGACCGAAAACGCAACGATCAATGACAATGCCCCGGAAAAGTACCGCGGCATGGACAGATACGAGGCCAGAAAAGCCGTAGTCTCGGATTTTGAAAAAGCGGGGCTGCTGCATAGCGTTGAAAAACACACAATGAAAGTGCCGCGGGGCGATCGCTCCAATACAGTCGTGGAACCTTTTCTAACCGACCAGTGGTATGTCGATCTTACCCGTGAAACCCTCGACGATGGGCGCCCGGGCGGTAAAACCCTGATTACCGACCCATCCATCCAGGCGGTGCGCAGCGGCGATATTCAATTCGTTCCCGAAAACTGGGATCGCACTTATTATCAGTGGCTTGAACAAATACAAGACTGGTGTATCAGCCGGCAGCTCTGGTGGGGTCACCGTATACCTGCCTGGTACGACAAAGATGGTAAGGTTTATGTCGCGAAATCCGAATCCGAGGCAAGAAAAAAATATGGTCTCGGACAGGAGTTGAATTTATGCCAGGATGAAGATGTATTGGATACCTGGTTTTCCTCCGCACTGTGGCCCTTTTCCACCTTAGGCTGGCCGGACGATACACCGGAATTAAAAACCTTTTATCCAACTTCGGTACTGGTTACCGGCTTTGATATAATCTTTTTCTGGGTTGCCCGAATGATAATGTTCGGCGTGAAGTTCATGGATCAAAGCGTTCCATTTTACCAGGTTTATATCCACGGCCTCGTCCGCGACAGCAATGGACAGAAAATGTCCAAATCCAAAGGTAATGTGCTTGATCCCTTGGATATTATTGATGGAATTACCCTGGAACAGTTGCTGGAAAAACGCACCGGCAATATGATGCAACCACATCTGGCAGAAAAAATTGCCGAACAAACCAAACGGGAGTTTCCGGACGGTATACCCAGCTTTGGAACGGATGCATTGCGTTTCACTTTTGCTTCTCTGGCCTCGACCGGACGCGACATACGCTTTGACCTGAAGCGGGTGGAAGGATACCGTAACTTCTGCAACAAAATCTGGAATGCAAGCCGTTTTGTTTTAATGAACCTTGAAGGCCATGGGGAGGCGCTCAAAACCGCACCAGAGAAACTGAGCCTGGCTGACCGCTGGATAATCAGTGAAATGAACGATCTCAGCCAGGCAGTCACAGATCATGTCGAAAGGTATAGATTTGATCTTGCAGCTCAGGCATTGTACGAATTTACCTGGAACGAATACTGTGATTGGTATCTGGAGCTATGTAAACCGGTACTTAACGGAAACCTCACCGAAGAGCTCAAGCATGGCGCACGACATACATTAGTCAATGTGTTCGAATCGCTTCTTCGCCTGATGCATCCATTGATGCCGTTTATTACCGAAGAGCTTTGGCAACACTTTGCACCACTTACCGCCAATAGCGGCAAAAGCATTATGCTGCAATCTCTACCACCTTATGAAAAAGACAAAAGTGACCGGGAGGCGGGAAAAGAGATTGACTGGTTAAAGCAGTTTATCATGAGTATAAGAAAGATCCGGTCGGAAATGGATATAGCCCCGGGCAAGAGATTACCGCTTGTTCTGGAAAACGCTTCGGAACTCGACCTGAATCGTTTGCAACATCACAGACCGTTACTGACTTCACTTGCAAAGCTCGACACCATATCCGTTCTAAATCAGGATGAAACGCCTCCTGAATCTGCAACCGCGTTGATGGGTGAGATGAAACTTTTAATCCCTCTCGCCGGGCTGATCGACAAGAAGGCCGAACTGGCTCGCCTGGAAAAAGAACTGAGTAAATATGAGAAAGAAATTCAGCGCCTTGCCGACAAACTCAGCAACAAAAATTTCACGTCGCGAGCACCGCAACAGGTAGTGGACCAGGAACGACAAAAACTGCAAGACGCTGAAATTGCCAGGAAACAATTGGATAGTCAGAAATTAAAAATACAGGCGATGCAATGAAGCAGGATCTGCCGGACCGGAAATCTCAGATTTTGGCGGTTCACGCCGGTTTTATCCACATGGTTGTATTGGCATTACACGACCCCGGTAAAAGAGCCGAAATGGAACAGCATCTGCAAACGGCTGAGAATAACGGCTGGCAGGGTCTCGTCTCGGTAATACGGAGAATTGCCGAAGGTGAAACCGGGCCTTCACTGCTCAGCGGTTTGGACGAGGAAGATAAAGTCATTGTCCAGGCCATACTGCTTGGCAGGCAAAACCCGGAGAACCTACCCCCTATTCCTAAGCGGACGGATCCGTCTGTTGCAGCTCCAGGCCTGGCAAATCTGATTCGACAGGCTTCCAGTGGCGATGTCGATGCCTTGGAGGCCCTGGGTGTAATGGCCGGTCAAATGTCCGCTGCAGGAGGTACAATGGCCAGAGTCGGCGCCAGCATTAAGAAATTGTTGGACGGTGAGCGTGATTTACATCGGTTGACGAACGGCATGGATGACAAAGGCCATAGTCTGATCGCTTCAATTTTGGCCGAACTGGAACAGACCACGATTCACTAGTACTCTGTCCAGGTGATATTGACGGATGCAGAGCCAAGCTTATGAGCAAAGACAAGGCATAGTGCGCAGGGAATGGCCTGCCCTTTTCAAGCGCTATAACGCCGGATTTGCTCATAAGCTTGGCTCCCTTTGGGCGAGCCACAAAGGGCTCATCCACGTTGTTGCAACTCTTGGCCATAGAATGACTATGACCGGTGAGTGGCGCCTAGTGGCTAAGCCCTTTGTGACTCGCTGTATCCGTCAATATCACCTGGACAGAGTACTAGGGCCTGTTAACACTAATTCCAAAACAGCGTTGCCGCCGCAAATCGGGCCAGGCAAGGCGCGAGGAGAGAGGTTTGGTGATTCCAAATAAACGACGAGCAACACAGCCTGGCCCGATTTGCGGCGCAACCCCAAGGGACGGGGCCATTTTCCCGCGCCACGGCGTTACATTTCGCTTGTGTAGAATGGCTACGCGGCGCTCAATGTGCCTTGTTGCGCGAAAAAATGGCCTCCGGCGCTGTTTTGGAATTAGTATTAACAGGCCCTAGAGTTTCCCGATAATGATATCCAGCGAAAGTAAAGAATTACGCCTGGCTGAGCGACTGGCCGATATTGCCCGTGAAACCACGCTGAAACACTTCAGACAATCGATCTCTATCGAAAGCAAACAGGACTCATCCCCCGTGACGATCGCAGACAAGGAAACCGAATCCCGTCTGCGCAAAGAAATCCGCAAGACCTTTCCTGAGCACGGCATTGCGGGAGAGGAGTTTGCCACGGAAAACGCGGGAGCCCGGTTCTCCTGGATACTTGACCCCATAGATGGAACGGGCAGTTTTATCAGCGGTAATCCTTTGTTCGGGGCGTTGATTTGTCTCAGCCAAAAAAACAAAGTTATATTAGGCCTTATAGAAATGCCCGCACTTGGCGAACGCTGGATCGGATACGGGGGGCGTAGTTATTTCAATAAGAACAGATGTAAAACCAGCCCCTGCACAGCATTGAAGGATGCAAGATTGATTACTACAAGCCCGGATATGTTTAATCAGCTGGAGCTGCAAAAATTCAATGCCTTAAGCCAGCGGGTGAGTATTCGCAGATTCGGAGGAGACTGTTATTGCTACGCGCTGCTCGCTTCAGGACATATAGATCTAGTGGTCGAATCAGACCTTAAACGACACGACTATATGGCATTAGTCGCCGTAGTCGAAGGTGCCGGAGGTATTATCACGGATTGGCAGGGTAATCCCCTGTCGAAACTTTCCGGTCAACAGGTATTGGCGGCGGCCAATAGAGAAATTCACCAGCAGGCCTTGCACTATCTGAGAAATTGACAGTTATACATTCAGCAACAGGTACTCCCGTTCCCAGGAACTGATTACGCCGAAGTAAGTCTCATATTCTTTTTCCTTCACCGCAATGTAGGCATCAACAAACCGTTCGTTCATCAACTCAACCAACTCCGGACAGTCCCGCAGCAATGCAACCGATCTTTCCGGACTTCTCGGCAAACCATAAGGCAAATCGTAAGCCGTACCCTCTAAAGGTTCAGATGGTGTTAAGCGGTTTTCTATTCCTAAATAACCACAGGCCAGCGCAGCAGCGAATGCGATATAGGGGTTGGTATCAGCTCCCGCAACCCGGTTTTCCACTCGGGTGTTTTTAGCGTCGCATATGGGCACTCTCAAGCCCGCGGTTCGATTGTCGTATCCCCACTGCATATTGATCGGCGCTGATAACTCTCTTGCAATACGGCGGTACGAGTTGACATTGGGTGCAAGAAAGAGCATCGCAGCCGGCATGTATTTCTGCATACCCGCGATAAACTGCATAAATAAGGGATTGGGATTGTCACGGCTGCCATAGAATATGTTATTGCCTTTCTCATCCAGTATGCTGATATGCATATGCATGGCACTTCCGGGTTCGATTTCCATCGGTTTTGCCATAAATGTGGCATAAATCTGGTGTTTTAGTGCCGCTTCACGAACTGTGCGCTTGAACAAAAAGGCTTGATCGGCCAAGGACATTGCATCCCCATGCTGGAAGTTGAACTCCATCTGCGCGGCTCCCGATTCATGAATCAATGTATCCACGCCCAGTTGCTGAGCCTCGCAATAGTCATAGATATCTTCAAATAAGGGATCAAATTCGTTGACAGCATCAATGCTGTATGACTGTCTTGCGGTTTCCGCTCTGCCCGAGCGGCCAACCGGCGGTTCCAGGGGGTAGTCGGGATCCGTATTGGTTTTAACCAGGTAAAATTCCAGCTCGGGGGCGATAATCGGTTGCCATCCTTTGGCGCGATACAATAACAGGACCCGGCGTAACACATTACGGGGCGAGATGGGAACAGGCGTATCATCCTGGTCATAGCAATCATGAATTATCATGGCCGTAGGTTCATTGGCCCATGGAACCAATCGAGCGGTACTAAAATCAGGCTTGAGGACCATATCGATATCGGCAGGATTGATGGATGATAGATTTTCCGGCCAATCACCGGTAACGGTTTGTAAGAAAATGCTCTCCGGTAGCCGCATTCCGATTTCGTCGCGAAATTTATCCGCCGGTATGATTTTACCTCGGGCGTTTCCGGTCATATCCGGGATTAAACATTCAACTTCGGTAATTTTATTCTTCTTTAACCAATCGATTAATTCACGCATACAGTCCTCAAGGTGGCGTCAGTGCGGATGGATCTCAATATAGCAAATTAATATGCCAGGTTATTCGCGAATTCGGCAGGCTTCCCCGAACGCTTTGAATATCTCAGAATAAAATCGGAAATTCCGGGTTTTCCATTCCGGATGCCATTGAACACCCAATATCAAAGCCTGATCGGTATTTACACGAAACGCTTCGATCAGACCGTCAGGCGCTGTTGCCTCTACGAGCAGATCTTTACCCAAGCGTTTCACCCCCTGACCATGCAGCGAGTTGACCATAACCTTATCCTGTTTGATCAAGTCGTGCAGATAACCGCCTTTGACCAAGCGAACTTCGTGGGCCAGATCAAACTGCTGATCGAGTGATTTATCAGGAGGTTCCCGATGATCCAGCTTTCCCGGCTCCTGCCCTATGCGTTGGATCAGGCTTCCTCCCATTGCAACGTTGATCTCCTGAAACCCCCGGCAAATACCCAATACCGGTGTGTGAGTCGCAATCGCTCCCCTGATAATGTTCAGCGCAGTATTATCCCTGTGACTGTCTCTGGGATCCGTATCATCGACAGGCCGGTCGTCATAATGGTGAGGCTCAATATTGGAAACACTGCCGGGCAATAACAGGCCATCCAGTCTGGCGAACAGAAATTCCGGGTCTAAAACATCGTGCAGAGCCGGTACCAGCACAGGGGTAACATCGGCCACCTGATCGAGTGCCAGCAGGTATTTTTCAGCAACCACATGAGACCATAGACAACCGACTTGCTTACGGCATGCAAGTACGCCCACAAGCGGGCGATTTGACGACGATTTCTGCTGCATTGTACTGACCCAAAACGCTAAAACCTTATCCGCAACGAGGCCTCTTGCCCGAGGCCTGGGCCTGCTTCTGGTTGGCAAGCGCCTTATCCATGTGTTTTGACAAGTTCTTAATCCGCGTATCACTGGACGGATGAGTAGACAGAAATTCCGGCCCGCCGCCTCCTCCGGCCTTTTTCATATTCTGCCAAAGAGGTACACTTTGGCGCGGATCGAAACCTGCTTTGGCCATCAGATCCAGCCCCAGTATATCCGCTTCCGTTTCCTGGGCCCGACCATAGGGCAATAAGGCTCCTACTTGCACCCCCACTCCCAACAAACCGAGCAGCTGGCGCTTTTGCGGATCTCTGGTTGAAGCCACGCCGATTATCGTCGCCAGCGTGATTCCCGCCTGGGCGGCATAGTTCGCTGAAACCCGTGCATTACCGTGATCGGCCAAAACGTGAGCAACTTCGTGGCCCAATACAGTTGCCAGCTGATGCTGGCTTTCCGCGACCTTAAGCAACCCGGTGTAAACGCCGATTTTTCCTCCCGGCAAGGCAAATGCGTTAACCTGATCGTCCTCGAAGACATTGACCTCCCATTCGCTTTTCTTAGGCAGTGCATCTGTGATTGCCTTGGCAACGCAGTTAACATAGCCGGATTTACGCCTGTCCTGAGTAACCGGAGTTTGCTTTTTCATTTCCGAATAAGCGGCGACGCCCATCTCGGCCATCTGCGAATCGGGGAATAACTTCAACTGTCTTATGCCCGTAGGTGAGGTTGCACAAGAATACAAGCCGAAAACAGTAAAGGCACTCAGTAATACAATGCTGACTTTGTAGAATCTGTTCATAATGAACCACCTCCCTTGTTTACAGGCCTTTACCGGTTTTCAATCCGATTAACTCAAAAGACCTTCATACAAGTTTACGCGAACGGGTGTGTCGAAACTGTAAATATCACCCTGTTTCGCCTTGGAAAACGCTTTTTCCACCTCATCATCGCATACATCCTTCTCACTGTAGTGATTGTTGTATGACAAGCTGACAAAGTGTTCAACAAACTCATTGAAATCCACATATTCATGTCGAATATGGTAACAAATTACCGTCTCCCGTCGAAATCTGGGCAGTGCAAATTGCTGCAGCGCATTTAAAGCCTTCAGTCGAACATGTGTTTCATCGTGAAAATGCTTAATCACTTCCTGAAACAGACCTTCCGCAACCGGTTCGGCCACATACAAACCGCCCGCCGGTTTTAACACTCGAATGGCTTCTTCGATCGCCGCCTGCATATCGGTTTCAGGAATATGATGAAGTGAAAAATGGAAAATAGCCGTATCCACACCCGCAGTTTCCAGCGGAAGCTGTTGCGCCTTTCCCTCGGTCAAGCCTACATTGGGAAAAGTCTCAAGGTGGCGGTTTTTCTCCGCTTGAACGGGATCAGCTTCTACCCCAAGCACCGCGGCCCCACGCTTGGCCATATCCCGGCATAGCTGACCATCGCCGCAACCTATATCCACAATAAAATTATCTTTCAGCGGAACAAATTCCTCAATAACGGTGAAATGATTGCTCAGTCCACGCCGTAACAAATCTGACTCAGGCATATTTCAAATCCGGATTGTGATTCGGAAAGCCTATCAATCCCCAGAATCGATGCAAGTCAAACAGTGTTATTTATGGCCTAAAAGTATTTTGATAGAGGAATTTTCTTTATGCGACCCGTGGTTTTAGATATCCAGCGATTTAAGATAGTCGCGAAAAGAATCCCGGACTTCCTGATGGCGAAGCGCGAACTCGACCTGAGCTTGAAGGTATCCCAGCTTGCTGCCGCAATCAAAGCGTTTACCCTCGAAATTATAGGCTAATACCCGTTGCTCCGAGAGTAATCGTGAAATTGCGTCGGTCAGCTGAATCTCCCCACCGGCACCCCGACCGGTCGTTTCAAGAATTGAAAAGATCCGCGGTGTCAGAATATATCGACCCACCACGGCCACATTGCTGGGCGCTTCTCCCGGGGCAGGTTTCTCCACCATTTCCGAGATTTCTATCAGGCCATGATCCACCTGTTTACCGCCCACGACGCCGTATGCCGATAATTCTTCATCCGAGACGGTCATGGAGCCCAAAACCGAACAGTGTTGATAGTTATATACATCAACCATTTGGGACAGGCAGGATTGCTTGGTGAAATTGATTAAGTCGTCCGCGAGAATGACTGCAAAAGGCTCGTCGCCGACTATGGTTTTTGCACATAAAACCGCGTGTCCTAAACCGAGAGCCTCGGCCTGGCGAATGAATACACAGTCTACATGCGGAGGCAGAATTCCGCGGACGATTTCGAGGAGCTTGTGTTTCTGCTTGATCTCAAGTTCCCGCTCAAGCTCATAGGCTTTATCGAAATGATCTTCAATAGAGCGTTTATTGCGGCCTGTAACAAATATAAGCGTATCCACTCCGGCTGCGACCGCTTCTTCAGCCGCATATTGGATAAGCGGCTTATCAACCACCGGCAACATTTCCTTAGGATTGGCTTTTGTAGCGGGCAAAAAACGGGTTCCCATACCTGCGACGGGAAAAACCGCTTTTTTGATGGATTTCATATTGGTACCTCATAATCAGCGAAACATTCAGCATCAGCCATATACGGATCGCCCTTAATCCCCGAAGAGGCTCCGCTCAGCCTTTCGATATTCCAAACGGGAAAAAGATAGGATCCTTGACATACGGCTTCTGAATGACCACTCAATAAAGACAGCAAGCCAGCCGTTGCGCAGACCTTATCGATAATATCGGCAAGAGACAATTACACCTTAACCATATAAAAAATCATGAGATTTTATTATTCCGAAGCCTACAAATTTACTTTGATTTCAACCGTTCCTCCCCTAGACTATGCGGCAAGAAACACATTTATGGAGTAAACATGACTTTTGTCGTTCTGGATAATTGTATTCGCTGTAAATATACCGATTGCGTGGAGGTCTGTCCGGTAGACTGCTTTCACGAAGGGCCGAATTTTCTGGTGATAGATCCGGACGAATGTATCGATTGCGCGCTCTGCGAGCCCGAGTGCCCGGCGGAAGCGATTCTGGCGGAAGACGATGTGCCGGCCGACCAGGAACACTTTATCGAATTGAATGCGGAATTATCCCGTGAATGGCCTGTGATCAGTATTCAAAAGGAACCTCCGGAGGATGCAACCGAATGGGATGGCGTACCCGACAAATTGCAATATCTGGAACGCTGATCATCTTCGGAGGCCGGTATAGCTCGTTTGCCCACGGATCTGACACAACAATTCATAGCTCAGTGTACCTGCCGGATCGGCAATTTCCTCTACAGGCAACCCATCACCCCAAAGTGTTGCCAGATCGCCGACACTGGGCTCATTCACCGCGGATAGATCAACCACCAGAGAGTCCATGGAGACTCGGCCGAGAATCCGGCATCTTTGCCCGCGCAGCAATACGCTGCAGGTGGGTTTTACATGCCGGGGATAACCGTCGCCATAACCGATCGCAATCACTCCCACAGTCATGTCTCTTTCGCAGCAATAGGTATTGCCATAGCCGATAGTGTGCCCGGCCTGCATTTGTCGAATGGCTATCAAGGGTGCCTTAACCGTCATGACGGCTTGCAGATCGGTACAGGGATGCGGCCACAGAGGATTCGCCCCGTACAACATCAGACCGGGTCTGATCCAACCAAAGCGACTCTCTGGCCAGGCCAGCAAACCTGCCGAATTTGCCAGACTTGTATCAATTTTCCTATCGCTGATCACGCTACGAAAACGGTCGATTTGCAATCGTGTAAAAGGATTATAAGGTTCATCGGCGCAGGAAAAATGTGACAAAAATCCAAGCAGAGAAAGTTGTGGCAAAGTCTGTAATTCTGTCTGTACCGAATGCGTTTGTTGCAATGGAAACCCCAATCTTCCCATACCGCTGTCCAGTTTGATCCATAGCTTCAGCGGTTTGGACAATTTTTTGCCAACCGATTTCAACAGTTTCAATTGATGATCCGCATGAACACATAACTGCAATTCCAGCTCACATGCCTTTAGCAGTGTCTTTGTGTCATTAGCACCATGAACGACAAGTATCGGCTGTTGAATTCCGGCTTCCCGTAACGCGAAAGCTTCTGAGGGTACTGCCACGGCGAATCCATCGCTCTGATCCAAGGCCTGTGCGCAGGCAACCGCACCATGCCCGTATGCATTGGCTTTCAGTACCGAAAAGATCTTGCATTGCGGTGCAATTTTCTTTGCCTGTGAGAAATTGTAGCGCAGCGCATTGAGGTCGATGCTAATGGATACAGATCTCAAATGCATACTCCTGCACTAACTTAGGGCCTGTTAACACTAATTCCAAAATGGCCTCCGGCGCTGTTTTGGAATTAGTGTTAACAGGCCCTAGGAAAATCAACATCCGTTAAAACCCATCCCCACCGGAATAAATCTCAGGGGAGAAGTTCTCAAACCGGGTATATTGGCCGAGAAAGGTCAGTCGCACCATACCGGTCGGCCCGTTTCTCTGTTTGCGGATTAATACCTCGGCGCTGCCTTTATCAGGGCTGTCCGGACTATAGACTTCATCGCGGTAAATAAAGATGATTACGTCCGCATCCTGTTCGATCGCCCCGGATTCACGCAGATCAGACATGACGGGCCGTTTATCAGGTCTTTGTTCCAGACTGCGGTTCAGTTGTGATAGTGCAACTACCGGCACATTGAGTTCTTTGGCCAGGGATTTAAGCGATCGGGAGATTTCCGAGATTTCCGTCGTGCGGTTTTCACTCCTACCGCTGATCTGCATGAGCTGAAGATAATCGATCACGATCAGACTCAGTTCGCCTTCTTCCCTTGCCAGACGACGGGCTCTGGCACGCAGCTCCGTGGGTGTCAGGCCGGGGGTATCGTCAATAAATATATTCCGTTTCTGATCGAGCAGAGAAATCGCCGAAGTAATTCTCGGCCAGTCGGAATCACCCAGTTGACCGGTACGTATTTTCTGCAGCTCCACTCGCCCCAGAGAGGCAAGCATACGCATGGCGAGCTGCTCGGCCGGCATTTCGAGGCTGAATATCGCTACCGGCCCCTCGCTCGTCAAGGCGGCATTTTCGGCGATATTCATTGAGAATGATGTTTTACCCATGGACGGGCGACCGGCGACGATAATTAAATCCGATTGCTGCAGCCCCGATGTCTTTTCATCCAGATCGTCAAACCCGGTTGACAATCCTGTAATAGCCCCTTCACTGTTGAACAGCGCATCGATTCGATCGATAGCGGTGGCCAGAATAGGCCGGATGTTTTGAAACCCGCTGGCATTTTGGCTGTTCTGTTCGGCAATGCCGAACACCCTGGATTCTGCAAAGTCCAGTAAATCTTTGCTACTTCTGCCTTCGGGCCGATAAGCGGCATCAGCGATTTCATTGCTGACACCGATCAGCTGGCGCAGCACAGATCGTTCACGAACAATATCAGCGTAAGCGAGAATGTTGGCAGCGCTGGGTGTCTCCTGCTCAAGTGCGGCAAGATAATGCAAGCCGCCCGCCTCTTCAAGAAACTCGTTTTTTTCGAGCCAGTCGTTAAGAGTGACCAAATCCGGTCGTTGATCCTTTTCCAACAGATCGCTGATACCGCGAAAGATCAGCCGGTGGCTGGCTGTGTAAAAATCCACCTCACCGATTCGCCCGGCAATCTGTTCCCAAGCGGTTTCACTGCGACCGCTACGTTCAGTGAGCATCAAACCACCCAATACAGCCTGCTCCGCCTCGATCGAATGCGGCGGAGTTCTCGCGGCCTTTAACTGAGCCCGCAGTTGCGGATCTTCAAAGGGCTCGGACTCGGTGTATGAGATTGAATCGTGGTTAGAGACCATGGCATCTAGTAGGCAAAGGCTGCGCTGAATCAGTCAAGACGACTAATTTAACAAAAAAGGGGGCTCAATGCCCCCCGATCATTCATAAACCAAGGTCAATTCGTAATTAATCGGCGATGATTTACTCGTCTTCGCTGATAACATCGACGGCTACGGTGACATCCACATCACTGTGCAAATGCACACCGATCTCAAACTCTCCGATGGATCTCAGCGGCCCTTCCGGCAAACGGATTTCCCTGCGTTCCACGTCAACGCCAAGCTGTTCTGAAATAGCGCTTGCTATCTGATCCGTTCCCACTGAACCGAACAGCTTTCCTTCAGAGCCGGCGCGAGAGGGTATGCTGACTCGCTTGTCCTCCAGCTTTGCCGCACGGTCTTTGGCGATGGCCAATGCCGCAGCCTGAGCTTTTTCCAACTCCTCCCGCCGTGCGTCGATCTCGGCAATATTTGCCTCTGTGGCCATTTTAGCCTTGCCTTGTGGCACCAGGTAATTGCGCGCATAACCAGACTTGACATTGACGAGATCTCCGAGATCTCCGAGATTTTCCACTTTCTCCAATAAAATCACTTGCATTTTCTAACCCTACTCTGTAAGAACACGATTCGTGTGCCCGGTTAATCAGTTGTTCCCTGCTTCCGGATATTGAGCCAATTGTCGGCCATCCCGAGTGCACCCAGTAATATCATGGTGTGCGGAAACAGAAATAACAATAAGACATAAATTCCTACTAACCAGCCTCCGCTCATTTTCCTGATACCGACGAGACCGTGTAACACTGCCAAACCTTGAAAGAAAAAAACCGCGATGGCAATTGGTGCGACATTGACAAAAACCGGAAGACCGATTATCACCGCTAAAACCGAAACCGATATTGCAAAAACTGCCGCCAAGCCACCGAGACGCAAGGAATGGAACTCTGTTCTAAACCCCCCCGGATTATATAGAGCCGCCTGCCAATAACGGCCAAGCAGCAAACTGATAATAGTGCCCAGCATCATGACCGTAACAAAGGCGCCGCTCATCATGGCCGAGGAACGCGCGATTGCTTCACGCAGAACCGTGTCTTCGATCTGCATTTGTTGACTGATCTGATCGATCGGGAACTGATCAAGCACCATTTTTTCCCAAAAGGCTGCCGGATCTGCCATCAACAAATACATACCGAGAACTGTTACTATGGCTAAAATTCCCGCTATCAGCAATGTTTTGCCCAAATCGACGGTTTCTCTCAGGCTGATAGACAGAAAAATGACCGGAAGCCAGAAAACCGTAACGAGCTGCAACCCACTGATAAAGCTGCCGCCAAGCCAAAATGTAAAAGCGCCGACAATCACAGCGGCAAACGCAAATACTTTTAGCCCTTCGTTATGGCCTTTGCGTAAAAATACCAGCCCGACAATTGCTCCGCTGAGCCATGCCGCCGGCGGAAAAACAATTGCCAGCAACAGGAACAGGGTGGCCAGCAGAGCCGCCTGCAGGGGACCACGCATTGCATATGAGGCGAGACCAAGCATCGGAATCAGGCATGCAGTTGAGCATACCTATTGCCACTCGAATCGGACTAGTGCTGATCGCTGTACGGCAGCAAAGCCAGATATCTGGCACGTTTTATGGCGGCGGCCAGCTGACGTTGATAGCGTGCTTTTGTGCCGGTGATGCGGCTTGGTACGATTTTGCCGGTCTCGGTGACAAATCCCTTGAGCAATTCGAGATCTTTGTAATCGATATCGGTGATACCTTCGGCTGTAAAGCGGCAGTATTTTCTGCGTCTGAAATAACGTGACATAAAATTCCCCCTTATTGAGTTTCTTCGACCGGACTGAGGTTTTCAACCTCTTCCTCGATGGGCTGTATCTCTGAGGTATCGTCCGCGTTTTCAACCGCCGGTAATACATTGGCCGCAGGGTCCACGCTCTTGCCATCTTCCTTTTTCAGCAATGGGGACTCAGCGGTCACAGCCCGATTCATAGTCAAGATCATATTGCGTATGACTGCGTCGTTGAATCTGAATGCGCTTTTAAGTTCTTGCAGAGCATCCAGGCCACATTCAACATTGAGGAGGGTATAGTGTGCCTTGTATATTTTGTTGATCGGATAGGCCAGTTGACGGCGGCCCCAGTCCTCATGCCGGTGCACGCTTCCACCGCTGGACTCTACAATGCTGCGGTAGCGTTGTACCATGGCGGGCACTTGTTCACTCTGATCCGGATGGACCAGAAAAACGATTTCATAGTGTCTCATTTAAGCTCCTTATGGGTTTTGCCTGCCGTTGTATCGACGAGGCAAGGAGGTCGCGAAGAAAAAACTCATCGCTGTCGATTTTAAGAGCGCGGATTATAGGGAAATCGTCCGTAAAGATCAAACTCCGGGATCAGGCTGTTTCCGAACCATTGAATCGGTTCGCTGACGTATTGCTTCGAACAGACAGATTCCGGTTGCCACCGAGACGTTCAGGCTGGAAACCGTGCCGGCCATGGGAACGGACACCAGTTCATCGCATTGTTCGCGTGTCAATTTACGCAGGCCCGCTTCTTCCGCACCCATCACAATGGCTGTGGAAACCGAGTAGTCAACGGCCGTATAAACGGTTTGAGCGGAATCGGCCGTACCGATTATCCAGACACCTCGCCGCCTTAATCCTAAAAGCGTGCGGCGCAGATTCGTCACTTGATAAAAAGGTACCCGACCGGCTGCACCGGCCGCCACCTTGCAGACCACTGACGTCATGCCGACGGCTCGGTCCTTTGGTGTAAGCACAGCATCCACACCGGCGGCATCCGCCGTGCGCAAACAGGCACCCAGATTATGCGGATCCTTTATTCCATCAAGCACCAGAATCAACCAAGGCTGAGGCCTTGCGTCAAGATCACACAGAAAATGAGCTTCACCCTTTGGTTTGGGACTTTTGTACTGAGCCACGACTGACTGGTGACGCGAATAACCACTCAGTTTATCCAGCGTTTTCCTGGTCGACTGTTCCAGCGGAATGCCCAGGCTTTCAGCCAAGGTCAGCAGGTCCCTCACCCGCTGATCGCTGCGTGCTTTATCATAGAAAATGCGGATAATATTTTGTCGGTCATTCTCTATGGCCGACATGATCGCATGAATGCCGAAAATGACTTCATTTTTCATGATCTACAGACTGCTGCAACGTTTATTTCCGCTTGAGTTTTTTCCCGGATTTCACCCTTGCCCGATCCCGAGCAGCCGATTGTCTGCCTGACTTACTCTTTGATTTTTTCGATTTACCTTGGGTGACAGGCTGAAAATCAATCTTCCGCTCATCCAGATTGACCGCAGCAACCCGTACCTTGATCCGATCACCCAGATGATAAGCCTTGCCGCTACGCTCCCCGATCAGTGAGTGGGAAACCGGATCAAAACGATAATAATCCTTGCTCAAAGCGGTGATGTGAACCAGGCCCTCCACATAAATATCCGTCAACTCTACGAATAATCCAAATGACGTTACAGCGCTGACAACACCCTCAAATGAGTTGCCGACATGGTCCTGCATGTATTCACATTTCAGCCAGTCCATCGCATCGCGGACCGCCTCATCGGCCCTGCGCTCGGTATTCGAACAGTGCTCACCGAGCCTGGCCATGTCTTCGGCGTTGTACCCGTATTCCTTGCGGCGATCATTCTCCAGTACATGCGAAATCGCCCGATGTACCAGCAAATCCGGGTAACGGCGAATCGGTGAGGTAAAGTGTGCATACTCCTCCAATGCCAGGCCGAAATGCCCGTCGTTTCGTGGGTGGTAATGGGCCTGCATCAAAGTCCTCAGCAACACAGTCTGGATAATATTGGCATCGACCCGATGCTTGATCCTGCCGATAAGCCTGGCAAAATCCTGCGCGCTGGGGTTATCACCTCCACTCAAGGACAAACCGCGCATCGATAGAAAATCCCTAAGGTCATCAAGCTTTGACGGTTTTGCACCCTCGTGAACTCGATACAAGCCTGGTAATTTCCGTCGCTGAAGAAACCGAGCAGCGGCGATATTGGCTTGAATCATACACTCTTCAATTAATTTATGTGCATCATTTCGCACGACGGGAACTATGGCATCTATCTTTTTATCCTTGTTAAAAACAATCCGGGTTTCCGTGGATTCGAATTCTATCGTTCCCCGTTCTGATCGTGCCTTTATTAGGCTTGCATACAAGGCATAGAGCTCATTCAGATGAGGCAGAAGCGACTTGTATTGTGTTCGAAGCTGCTTATTCTTATCCACCAACATAGCCGCCACCTGATGGTAGCTCAATCTCGCATGAGAACGCATGACCGCTTTGCTGAAACTTGAGCGGGTGATTATCCCCTTTCGGCTTATTGACAGCTCGCACAAGAGGCAGAGCCGATCCACTTCAGGATTAAGCGAACATAAGCCATTGGATAATGACTCGGGCAACATGGGAATGACTCGCCCCGGAAAATAAACGGAAGTTCCACGGTTTTGGGCTTCTTTATCCAGGGCGCTTCCAGGCTTTACATAGTGTGAAACGTCGGCTATGGCTACTAAAAGACGCCAGCCGCCAGGCGTTTTTTTACAGAAAACCGCGTCATCGAAATCCTTGGCATCTTCGCCGTCAATAGTGATCAGGGGTAAGTCCCGGATATCTTTGCGCCGCTTAATCTCGGATTTACTGACGCTGTCCGCAAACACCTCCGACTCCTTCAGAACCTCCCGAGACCATTCGGCCGGAATACCGTGAGAATGAATGGCAACTTCAATCTCCATTCCCGGCATCATGTGTGCGCCCAGCACTTCAAGTACCCGGCCTACCGGCTGATGGCGTTTGGTCGGTTGATCAACGATCTCAATTTTCACTATATCGCCTTCACACGCACCATCCGTTGCGTCGGGAATCAACAGAATTTCCTGATGAATCTTTTTATTATCCGCAACGACGAAGGCTATACCCTGCTCCATATGGAATCTGCCCACCAGTTGATGATTGACATGTTCCAGAACATCCACAATTTTTCCGTTTCTGCGTCCACGATGATCAATCCCTGTCACCGAAACTATAACTCTATCTCCGTGTAAGACCTGACGCATTTCTCTGCCGCTGAGATAGACATCGTCTCCTCCTTCGTCCGGCACCAAAAAGCCAAAACCATCGGAATGAGCGCTGATTCGGCCGTGAATCAAATTACTGCGACTAACGGGCACATACCCATCACGCCTGTTACGGATAAGCTGACCGTCTCTCACCATTGCGCCTAATCGGCGGCGAATACCTTCAATAGACTCATCGTCACCCCACAGTTCGAAGTATTCGATGTACTGCTCCAGGGTTAGAGGAGCGCCATGATCGGTGAGAATCTTCAGCAACAATTCGCGGCTTGCGACCGGTTTTGAATATTTTCGAGCCTCATTGGAGAAATTCGGATCCAACTTGGCCAATCTGGATTTTCTTTTCTGTTTTTTCATTGGCACTTTTATGTGAAAGAACCGTGCCGAAACCACTAGCGGCAGGGACGCAACTTTCTGATATTTTTCCTATTTACGCATAACGCGTTGACAACTACCACAACTAACTGTAAATTTCGCGCCTCAGCTTACTGCTGGTCAATCCGAGCATCTTGCCGAGGTGGCGGAATTGGTAGACGCGCTAGCTTCAGGTGCTAGTGGGGGTAACCCCGTGGAGGTTCAAGTCCTCTCCTCGGCACCAAAAACCACCATTCAATCAATAACTTACCATATAGCAGTTCGATAGGAATATCACGTGGAAATACAAGCTCTGCCCTGGATGGCATGAGAATCCGGGCCGCTCAGGAATTTTTCAATCAATTAATTTGCCGCTTCTGCGATTGACGAGTTTGGACATCGGAAAGCCACGGAAAATCGAAAACCAATGGTACCCCCGCGGCTACCGTAGCCCTTCGATCACCGGGGTTTAGCGAAATTACTGGTTGCCAGGTAGATCGACCTTTTGAAAGCACCGTCAGCAACTTGGATTGCCGGTTTTTTTCTGCCGTTCCTTACGAAAGCCATCGACCATTTCCAGAGTGTCTGAGCGTACTGACTCAATCGAAGGTTTCGGTGAATCTGAATCTGTCTGAATCTTCGGGTATAAAGCCTCCGCCTTTGCATCATCACCGGCTTCCAGATGCATCGCGGCCTTAAGGGCTAAAGACAAACGCCGCACTCTGGCCGCAGAGGAATGCATAGACGATTCAAGTTTAGCGGAAGCCGCTTCTGTCCGGCAATCGATGATCAGATCTATAGCCTCCGCATTTTCTTTGCCGATCAAAGCATTCCAACCGGCCGCGCAACCGCTAAGCGTTAATTCAGCGATTAACAGAGGCATTGCTGCCATTATAGTTTTCATTTAATTACGCCTCTATCGATCGTTTATTCGAAACCTTGTATTATAGAACCAAAAATACAAATCGGGCTTTTACCCTTCCTGAGACAATTGACTGCCCTGCAGGCTAACAAGCAGCTCAGTCTCCTTGACCGCATTGCCGTCATGGCATCATTCCTATGGAAATTTTCCAGGCAACTGTGGCATGTGTACGGTGTTTAGTGTTCCTATACCATCGACTTGATCAAACAAGTATTAAGGTGAAAATACTGATTTTTTTACCTTGTCGATTTAGGTATTTTGTAACTCCCCAATAAACGATAATAAGCTATCGGCTATTAGCAATATTAAAATATTAATATGAAATAAAACTCCGAATAATAGTCCCGTGCCCACGTTTTTGCCTTACGAAATGGCTACAGGACAAGAAATCGGTGCAGAAATTCTGCGTTTTATGCAATCGCCAATGATTGAGAACGCCCCCTAAGTCAATCTGGAGTAAATACAGCATGGTTAATAAAAGCAAGCGCAAACGAACAAAAAAGCCGGTTTCAAAAAAAAGACGCTCAAATATCAACCTACCCAATGGTGCCGATATGCGGGTTGCAATTCGTAGGACATTGCGGATCGGCGAGCAATCCGGCACGCCTCTTGAAGACCTGGGCGTTCTTCCGGATTCCCGGCACAGCATGACCAAAGAAGATGTTCTGAACGCCAACAACGATTTAATCAACAGGGCCGGACAAATTCTCAGTACCATGCCGGTCCGAAGATTGAGCACGGAAATCAGTCGATCGGGATTAAGTCTTACGATTCATGCAATAACGCTGGGACTGGACAGGTTGGATTGCTATCTCGACAGCCGGCCTGTTGAAAGTCTCGACATCTCTGACGGCACGCAGCAGTTCGATCTGCAATTGCCTGTTAACGTCCAGCTTCTGGAACTCGCGGGTTACAGCGACGGCGACTATGTTGCTGCCAGAAAAATATCCCTATGACGGCAGGTTTCTGAATCAACCACAGGGGGACAGAACAATGAGACAAACCCAAGAGCTTCGACATGAGGAGACGGATGTTGAGTCTCTTGAAATTCGAAAGCTGCTGCTTGAATGCGAAAAACTTCAACAGGAACTCAGTCATAATGCGCTTGCCTGGTGGAAACGTCCTGCCTATCTCGTCGGCATTGCACCGATTATCATCGCCCTGATCGGTTTTCTTTCGGCATGGGCAACCGGTTACTTTGATAATCAAAGAGCCAAACTTGAAAATGAGATTGAAGATCTTATGGCAGAGCAGTCTTCGCTGATTTCCACCAACCGGCAACTCGATCAGTCACGGATGGACATTGAATCGGCCATTGCGAAAACACAGAGCGATATAGATCAGGTCTATATTAATCTGCGATTGGCCAGCAGCGAGGCATCCTATGCGCTCGGACATATGCGTGCGGTCAATCTGACAGACGAAGAGCTCAAGCGTGTTCGCCTTGTCAGCGATTCAGTAACCCCCCAGGATGCACGCATCATTGACAAGCTCCGGGAGTTCTATATCAACTCAGCGATTATTGTCCCTATTACCGAGCAGGAGCTGCGTGCCGCCGATGAGCTTATCCAGGATATGCCGGCGTCCCCCGGGATCAAAGAGCTTGAAACCATAGGCCCGAGTATCAAGGCATTGCGATCCCCCGAAGGAAAGTACTACAGCCCCGCTGACGGACAGTTTTACGATAAACTGGAACAGATTGAACAGGCAATGCCCTGGCAGTAATTAGAGTTTAAAGCAAGCTTTGCCCTTGGTGTGTACTAAATCTTTTCACTATTCACGGAGAAATTGATTTTATAATATTGCGAATTTGATTATCCCCGGATTGTATTCAATAATACATGCCGTGATTAGATATCTGGATGTATTGCCATGGCTGACAAATGGGTCTTAATCTTTTCGGACGGAACCGGCCAACGTGGCGTTCGTGATGATACGTCGGGCAAGAATTCCAATGTTTTCCGGATGCTTGAAGCAGCCGAGTCGTCGACTGCAGGCCATGAAACCTTCTATGATGCGGGTTTGGGAGCTCCGCGTGGTGAAGGTGAAGCCTGGTCGAGCTGGGGTCACCGCTTGCTGTCGAAGGCGACCGGGCTCGGAATCTCCCGCAATATTGCCGAGTGTTACGCCGCGCTGATGCAGAAAATGCAGGAGGGCATGCCGATCGGGCTGTTCGGTTTCTCGCGTGGAGCTTACACCGTTCGCAGTCTTGGCGGCGTCATGTCGGCTTGCGGTGTGCCTACTTTCGGATTTTCCCGCGACGATAAACACGAAGCCACGGGCAGGCGCTACCAAATTGCATTGGAAGCGGTAAAGATCTATCAGATTGATCCCAGAAAGCAGTCGGATAAGAGACTTCAGGCTGCGGAAGGCTTTCGTAACAAATACAAGTGTGCCGATGTCATGCCGAAGGTGATCGGCGTTTACGACACAGTTCGAGCGCTTGGTCTTCCCGGCGTCACCGATATCGTCAATCCATTCAAACACGTTTTTCATGACAGTTATCTGTCGAAACGTGTTGATGTCGGGCTGCAGGCATATGCGATCGATGAAAACCGTAAGGTTTTCAAACCCGAGCCCTGGAAAGATGATCAGGAAGACGGGTCGCGAGTTCTGGAACAGGTGTGGTTTCCAGGCGTTCATTCCGATATTGGCGGCGGCTACGCAGACGACCGCAGATTGGCCGATTACGCGCACGGCTGGCTGACGCAACGCATCCTGAAAACCTGCAACCTGGATCTGACTGGCGGAAACCTGCCGGGGCCAAATTCGGTTCTGGGAAAGCGCCACAATGAGCGCACCGGTTTCGGGGTGTTCTGGATCAAGGGTACCCGTGGTGACCATATCGACAAGATCAGCCGGACAAATTCACCGCTTTGCGCTGACATTGAGCACCGATTCACCAATGTTTCGGACTACCGACCAAAGGTCTTGAAAGGCCATCCACGCATCAACAACTTTTATTGACCGAAACCGCCGGACCGAACCTGACATATCCGTTTTTAGGAAGCATAAACACCCTTTTCAAGCATGTCCGGCAGTAGCTGACTTTGGTTAAATCGCATGGCAACAGTCCGGCAACCCTGTTTGCCCACTTTTTCTCATCAGTCGGCTCCACTGCTGGCGATCAACGGCGAGTCGGGATCGAAATATCCGATTTGTCCTCCAGTTCTATAAGGCAACAAATATATTGCTTTTTATCTGATTATATCGATTTCGATGATAAAGATATTTATTTGTTGCATTTTTTTCAAAAGAAGCTAATATATTTCAATATTGGAATTTAGCAACTTATATGCTTCTGGAAATCATGAATAAAATACACGATCAGTTAAAGCAGCGGCGAAAAGAACTGGGTTTAAAACAGGAAGATATGATGCTTCGCGTGGGTATGGCCCGGCAACAGTATCAACGGCTCGAAAGTAAGGGTAATCCCCGTCTGAACACACTGGAGTTAGTCGCCAAGGGTCTGAAAATGGAATTAATGCTGATTCCACAGGAAAAGTTTCGCGCGGTTCGGGACATATTGGAGGGAAAAGTCATCAGCACGGCTGAGCCTCTTAAGGAAAAGCCACTCGAAAAACCCACCCTGGCAGATGATCCCTGGCAGGGGCTGCTTGAGGATGATAAGTGAACCAGGAAGAGGAAATCAGTGCCCTGAAGCTGACTCTCCATGACACGACAATAGGATACCTGATTGGCTACAGAGGTGGTCGCAATGTGCTGAACTTTGCGCCGCAGTTCCTGGCCAACCGGTCCAGGCCGACCTTTACCCTCAGTACCCACCCTGACTTTCCGAATGCCGGCAAACTGCTCTCCGAACCCTGGGTGAAACGCCAGAGACTGCATCCGGTATTGTCCAATCTACTGCCTGAAGGCGCATTGCGGGAATTGCTGGCTCAAGGGCTAAAAACCCATATCGATAACGAATTTCAGTTGTTTACTTACCTCGGACAGGATCTACCCGGAGCCTTGGTTGCAAGCCTTGTGGAGCCTGGGGATATTCCGGAGCAACTCCTAGAATCACAGGGATCCGCCAAAGCGGTGAGAGTAAAAATACAGGAGGAATCCCAACGCTTTTCTCTGGCCGGCGTGCAAATGAAATTTTCCATGCGGGAACAGGACGGGCGCTATCATATCGCTGAATCCGGAGAATTGGGCGATTGGATCATAAAGACGCCGTCGACCAAGCATAAACATGTTCCCTTGAATGAATTCACGGCTATGCGGCTGGCAGAGCTGGCAGGTATTGAGATTCCGGATATACGCCTGGTCGAGTTAGGCACTCTTGACCGCTTGCCTGCGATCAACCTGCCTGATGAACGCTATGCATTTGCCATAAGGCGATTCGACCGCAGGCAGGACACACGTATACATATGGAAGACTTCGCGCAGATTCTGTTCAAGTACCCGCGCGAAAAATACGACGGCGCCAGCTATGAACAGATAGCAAAAGTCATCTATCGCTACACCGGCGACGGCTTAGGCCATGTGCAGCAGCTTGCGCGGCGTTTACTGGTCAACATTCTGTTAGGTAACGGTGACGCACATTTGAAAAACTGGAGCCTGAGTTATCCGGATACCCAAATTCCGGAACTTTCGCCCGCATACGACATTGTGACCACCCTTGCATATATACGCGAAGAGAAAAAATTCGCTTTAAATCTGGGTGGAAACAAACAGTGGTATAAGTCCGATTTCAGTCATTTTAGAATCTGGGCCGAAAAAGCGGATATCCCCTGGCGGGCGATAAAACCGCATCTGGATGACACCCTGGACAAGGCGCGAACTCTATGGCCTGGCGCTCTGTCTGAGCTCCCCATGGACCATGCCCACAAAGCGCTGTTGGAAAACCACTGGGCGACACTGGATCAGGCGTTTTCCATTTCTATTCCATAACTCGGGGCCCTTAGCTTCTCTACATCAACGGTATCTCCATGATCAAACACTGTGTTTTTATCCGTTTTCAGGACGCCATCGGCGACCCGGAGCGCGATTCTCTCTATCGGGAAATTCATCGCTTACAAAATCATTTGCCCGGCTGGCTGGGATATGCGGCCGGTCCGAATCAAACTATTGAAGCAGGAATGGATAAGGGCTTTAACGGCGGGTTTATTATCGATTTCGCCGACGAACCGGCCCGGGATGCCTATCTTCAGGATGAAGAGCATCAACGGGTGGGCAATAAAATTGTCAGTGCGGCGCGCGGTGGTATAGATGGTATTATGGTTTTCGATTTGTTCTGCGACTCGCCGTGACGGTTGAATTCATTGTTGACGGTAGCAAAAACCACTACTGTGGCACGCTCGATCCGAATAAGAGCTTGTTCCGGATTCCCGATTAAACAAGCGATTGCCAGCTGCGGGTTTCAGCGCTTTTCAATACCGCATCGATCACCCGCATATTGGCAATGGCGTCATTCAATGGCGTTGGAACCTCGCTGCGATTCAAAACTGCCTGGGAAAAGAGATCGCCCTGCAGTGTGTACTGGTCGCAGGGATCAAAGGAAATTTCATCAACCTGCCCGCCAGAGTAAAGCCTGATCACGGTGCTTTGCTGCGTGGGCGGGTTGAACGGTACCGGTATTTCTATTCGGCCCCTGGTACCGTAAATCTGGACGCCTTGATGAGGGGCCATTTGAGTCCCGCAAATAAAACTGGAGATTTGAGGCCCGAAATCCAGTATCCCGCTCGTCAGAATGTCAACTTCAAATCGATCGTCTATCCGGTTTACCCCAAAGACGCGCTCGGGTTCCTTATCAAGAATAAATCTTGACAAGGAAATATTATAACAGCCTATATCCATAAGGCCGCCGCCCCCGATTCCCGGTTGATTGCGAATATTCGAAGAGTCATCGTTGTAATATGAAAATACGGACTGGATGGCCTCCACCTCACCGATCCGTCCATGCCCGACGAGTTGCCTGGTTTTTACCCACTGCGGATGAAAGCGATACATAAACGCTTCCATCACCTTTAAATGCGGCCGCTGCCGAGCAGTTTCCGATAATAGCCCGGCTTGCGTGGCATCCAGGCTGATCGGCTTTTCACAAAGTACATGTTTATCCGCTTCCAGGGCTTTGATCGCCCAGGGTACATGCAGGTGATTGGGTAAAGGAATATAAACCGCGTCAACACCAGGGTCGGCTAAAAGTGCCTCATATGAGTCATAGGAATTTTGTATCGCCAGCTTCTCTGCCATGGATTTTGCAATTTCGGCATTGCGTGAGGCTATAGCGGTTACTTCACAGTAACGTCCGGACTGCATAGCAGGAATAACTTTTTCCCGAGCGATTTTTGCCGTACTCAACACACCCCATCGCACTTTATCCGCCATATTCAACTCCTGACATCAACATTGCACGCCCAGTTTATCGAATCGATTTTCTAAGGCCACGGCGGCTCCCCGCAAAGCCGGATAATCTGCCTGAATGATAAAAACAGGAACCGACTCCATATATCCGCGGAATCGACCCTTGGTCTCGAAGGCTCCGCGAAACCCGGATCGGGTAAAATACTCACCCAATTTAGGCACGATTCCGCCTCCGATATAAACCCCGCCTGCGGCTCCGAGCGTTAGGACGAGGTTAGCAGCGACTATACCGAACCAATCACAAAACAGTGTCATCACTTCGCTGCAGGCCGGACAGGTGTTTTGCATGGCTCTGGCGGAAATCTCCTGCGGCTTCAGCTTGTCTGCCGGCAAGCCGTCCAGCGTACACACAATGTGATGGAGTTCTTCCAACCCGGTGCCCGACAGCAATCTTTCGGCGGATATGTGTCCGTATTTTTCCCAAAACGCAGCAAAAATACTTAACTCACGTTGATTCCGGGCACCTAATGTGACATGTCCTCCCTCACCGGAAAGCGGATACCACCCGGCAGCGGATTTTATCAAGCCAGACACCCCCAGGCCGGTACCGGCGCCCAGCAGAGCGATAGCACCTTCCGGATCCGCACTTCCGCCTCCCACCTGTTGTAGCTCATTCTTCTCCAACAGCGGTATGGAAAGTGCCAAAGCTGTAAAATCATTGATCACCTTGACTCTTTGAAGCCCGAACTGATTCCGTATCGCACTGATGCTGAATGACCAGTTGTGATTAGTCAGCCGGATTTTATCGCCACTGACGGGGGTGGCGACGGCGATTGAGGCCTCACTGAGTCGATGATCCGGCGCCTGATCCAGAAACTCACCCATCGCCTGTGTCATGCCGGGATAATTATCGATTCTATAGCTCTCAACGTGTCGAGGCCTCAACTCCGTGTCCGCCAACAATCCAAAACGGATATTGGTACCACCGACATCAACGACAAGCTTGTTCAATTGCTTACTCATCAGGATACTTCTTTAGTAATTACAGTGAGTTGCCGCCGTATTTCTCGTTCCAATCCTTATTTTGACACACCCTGGGAGCGGTATAATACCGCAATCTATAATTGGAACGTTCCAAACCATTGGCTGGATTGATATAAGCCATTATCACAGAAATTAAGGAAAATTAGCAAATTTTTGTTATTTCAGTTTACAAACACCCATTGTTTGCGATAAATTGTGATTCAGTTTTGCTTTTTCCGGATAAATATTCAGTGAAAAATTGGAACGTTCCAAAATTAGTGCCGACCCATCGCGTCACTCTGCATGACGTCGCCCGGCATGCAGGAGTGTCCAAATCCACGGTTTCCCTGGTATTGCAGCACAATGGAAAAGTCAGTGACGGTACCCGAGAAAAAGTCTTACGCAGTATTGAAGAGACCGGTTATGTGTACAATCGCAAAGCCGCGTCACTAAGGCAGTCACGGCGCAACGATTTAATCGGAGTCGTCATCAACGGGTTCAATACACCCTACACTGGTGAAATATTGAATCAAATCGAGCAATTGGCGCTGAAAAAGCAATTAGCGCCCATGATTGCCAGTAACAGTGAACAGCTGGCACAACAGGAGCGATTGGTAAAACTTTACATGGAGTACAATGTTGGCGGATTCATTATTTGCCCCGCACCTAATACCTCTCCCTCGTGGCTGGATAAATTGTGGCGAAATGGTTTTCCGCTGGTTCAGATCATGCGGGAAGTACCCTTTGGCCGCCTTCCCTCGGTCGTCGCCGACAACCGCAATGGAGTGAGAGAAGCTACCCGGCATTTGATTCGTCTGGGCCATAAGAAGATCGCCTTTGCCGGCGGCGATGAATCCATCTCCGATTACCACGAAAGACTGGCCGGCTATATGGACGGCATGACTGAAGCGGGTTTGCCTGTACCGAACGGATACGTCCATCCCGTACCACAGAGTCGCGCAGCCGGACGCAAAGTCTTACAGACCCTGCTGGAATACGATTCCGGCCTGACAGCGATAGTTTGCTTTTCCGATCTGATGGCCTACGGGGTTCTCAGTATGTCCCGTGAGCTCGGTATAGATGTGGGATCGGATCTTGCCGTCATAGGATTCGACGATCTGGCCGATTCCCGATTAACCCACCCTGCGCTGACAACTGTGCAGGTTCAACCTCGCGACTTTGCAAGCCATGCCCTTGAGATGCTGCAAAGTTACATTCAAAACAAACACGCAAAACCGGAACGCCGGGTGATACCCGCAATACTCGTTGTCAGGGAGTCCTGCGGCGCGCCGAACTCAATTACATCCTAAGGAGGAAGTACATGAAAACCCCAAAATTCAACAAAGCGCTGTGCGCATCTGCTCTGGCTCTGGCAGTCAGCTCGACGGCAAATGCCGCGGATGTGGAAGTACTGCACTGGTGGACGTCAGGCGGCGAAGCCAAAGCGCTCAACGTATTGAAAGAGGACCTGGAAACACAAGGTATAGGCTGGAAGGATATGCCGGTTGCCGGCG
Source organism: Granulosicoccaceae bacterium (assembly GCA_965222695.1). Lineage (GTDB taxonomy): Bacteria > Pseudomonadota > Gammaproteobacteria > Granulosicoccales > Granulosicoccaceae > UBA7957. Next base: position 1,982,717 of record OZ244967.1, read on the forward strand.
GTGGCGGCGAGCAGGCGATGACTGTTCTGCGCTCCCGCGTCGCCTCAGGCAACGCGCCAACTGCGGTGCAAATGCTCGGCTTTGACATTCAGGACTGGGCGGCGGAGGGCGTTACCGCAAATCTGAACGAACTGGCGGAAGCGGAAGGCTGGAACGATGTCGTACCGGCGGCCCTGCAACGTTTCTCGCGCTACGATGATAACTGGGTATCGGCGCCTGTAAATGTCCATTCAACCAACTGGGTCTGGGCCAATAAAGCAATCATGGACGAACTCGGCGTCAGCGAGCCGCCGTCCGATTGGGACGGTTTTGTCGCGTTGCTGGATCAGGCAAAGGAAAAGGGATATACCCCGCTTGCCCATGGTGGCCAGGCCTGGCAGGACGCAACTCTCTTCGACGGAGTTGTATTAACCACGGGTGGCGCGGATTTTTACAAAAAATCCATGATCGAACTCGACAGTGAGGCTCTGGGTTCGGACACAATGAAGCAGGTTTTTGACCGCATGAAGCAATTGCGCGGCTATGTGGATGACAACTTCTCAGGGCGTGACTGGAATCTCGCATCAGCCATGGTAATAGAGGGCAAAGCGGCCCTGCAAATCATGGGAGACTGGGCAAAAGGTGAATTTCTCAACGCGGGTAAAAAGCCCGGTGAAGATTTTCTCTGTTTCCGGGTACCGGGTACTCAGGGAATGGTGACGTTTAACTCCGACCAGTTCGTGATGTTTCAAGTAGGAGAAGATAGTCAGGATGCCCAGCTTGCAATGGCGAAAGCGGTTATGTCTCCTAAGTTCCAGTCAGCTTTTAATGTGGTCAAAGGTTCAGTGCCTGCGCGCACCGATGTGCCCGATGAAGCACTTGACGACTGCGGTAAAAAGGGAATGAAAGATCTCGCCGAGGCCGCCGGTACCGACACATTGATGGGCTCCATGGCACACGGGCATTCGGCGCCTGCGGCCGTCAAAAACGCGATGTATGATGTCATCACCAATCATTTCAACAACGACGTGTCATCCGATGATGCCGTTCAGCAACTGGTCAATGCTGTAGAAGGCTCCAAAGAATAGATATGCGTCCTGCTGTCCCTCTATATCCTGCCCCGCGCCGGGTATAGAGGGTCTCGCTGGTAATGATCAACCAATAGTACAACCGGAGGGCGATAGGTATAATGTCTGAGCGTAACGAAAGCTGGAGCGAATGGTTGCGGCAAAATCTGCCTAAACTCGTATTATCGCCCTCGTTCGCAATTACACTGTTTTTTGTCTACGGATTTATACTTTATACAACGTATATATCCATGACCAAATCCAAAATGCTACCGAATCTGAGCAGTTTTGTCGGCCTGGATAATTATCCCAGGCTCTGGAAGACGCTCAACTGGCAGATAGCCCTGGACAACCTTGCCATATTCGGCATTTTATATATTGTTATCTGTGGGGCGCTGGGCTTGTTTTTAGCCATTTTACTGGACCAGAAAATTCGCAGCGAAGGTTTTTTGCGAACGATCTATCTCTACCCCATGGCTTTGTCCTTTATCGTGACAGGCACGGCCTGGAAATGGTTCCTCAACCCGGGGCTGGGTTTGGAAAAATCCATGCATGAATGGGGTTTTACCGGGTTCTCATTCGATTGGCTGATTAACCCTAAAATGGCGATTTACACCGTAGTGATCGCCGGCGTCTGGCAAACATCCGGCTTTGTGATGGCCATGTTTTTAGCCGGCCTGCGTGGTATTGACAGCGAACAGCTAAAAGCGGCGCAACTCGATGGCGCATCCGCTTTTCAAACTTACTGGCGCATCGTCATACCCCAATTACATGCGGTTTTTCTCAGTGCATTCGTTGTTCTGGCGCATATGGCCATTAAATCCTATGACCTGGTGGTTGCCCTTACCGGTGGAGGACCCGGCAATGCCACGGAAGTGCCGGCAACGTTTATGTACTCCTACACTTTTACACGCAATCAAATGGGGCTGGGAGCGGCTTCAGCCATGGTGATGTTGATGACTATCGCAGCGATTATCATTCCCTATCTGTACGCGGAAACGCGGGAGAAACGCCATGACTGATACTCTGTCAGAGAAAGACTCAGGACGATTCTGGCGCGTGCTGATTTATAGCGTTCTGATCCTATTCGCGATGCTCTATCTGCTGCCCCTGTTTGTGATGCTGGTCACCAGTTTCAAGTCACTGGATGAGATACGTCAGGGGAATATGCTTGCATTACCTATTCAATGGACGCTGGATCCGTGGTTGAAAGCCTGGGGAACAGCCTGTGTCGGTTTAACCTGTGAAGGCATTAACGGCTACTTCTGGAATTCCATCAAAATGGTTGTACCATCGGTGCTTATTTCAACACTGCTGGGCGCGTTAAACGGTTATGTGCTGACCAAGTGGCGTTTTCGCGGTCATCGCTGGGTTTTCGGATTAATGCTTTTCGGATGCTTTATTCCGTTTCAGATTGTCCTCATACCCATGTCTCAAGTACTGGGTTTTTTTGGAATTGCGGGTACAACTGCAGGCCTGGTTCTCGTACACGTCACCTATGGGATCGGCTTTACTACCCTTTTCTTCCGCAATTATTATGAAGCTTTTCCGAGCGAACTGGTCAAAGCCGCCATGATCGACGGAGCAAGCTTCTTCGGCATTTTCTGGCGCATTCTTCTTCCCAGTTCCGGGCCGATTATCGTTGTAACCGTTATCTGGCAATTCACCAATGTCTGGAACGACTTCCTGTTCGGAGCATCCTTCGCCGCCGGTGAAGGCGCACCGATGACGGTCGCTTTGAATAATCTTGTCAGCAGCTCCACCGGCGTTAAAGAATACAATGTGCATATGGCGGCTGCCATGATAGCCGCATTACCAACCCTGCTCGTTTATGTTTTGGCAGGACGTTATTTCGTACGCGGTCTGATGGCCGGCTCAGTCAAAGGGTAATCAATCATCATGTCATCACTTGCGATTCAAAATGTAGAAAAATCCTACGGTCCCACCGAGGTTCTCAAAGGCATAGATATTCAGATCGAGAGCGGTGATTTTCTCGTTCTGGTCGGGCCTTCGGGCTGCGGAAAATCCACTTTGCTGAATATGATTGCCGGGCTGGACAGCATTACCTCGGGTGAAATCCTGATCGAAAATAAGGTCGTGAATAATACACCTCCTGCGGAGCGCGATATTGCCATGGTATTTCAATCCTATGCGCTGTACCCGAACATGAATGTCAACAAAAATATATCTTTCGGTCTGGAGATGCGCAAAATTCCTAAACATGAACGTGATCTGCGGGTTAAAGAAGTCGCGCAAATGCTGCAGATCGAACCACTGATGAAACGCAAACCCTCTCAGCTGTCAGGCGGTCAGAGACAGCGTGTCGCCATGGGCCGGGCTCTGGTGCGTGAGCCGAAAATTTTTCTTTTTGACGAACCCTTGTCCAATCTGGACGCCAAGCTACGGGTTGATATGCGTACTGAGATCAAAAAACTGCATCAACGCGTGGGCTCTACGATTGTTTATGTCACGCACGATCAAATCGAAGCCATGACACTGGCCAGCAAAATTGCTGTGATGAAGGGCGGCGAACTTCAGCAACTGGGATCACCGGACGAAGTCTATAACCAGCCGGCGAATATGTTTGTGGCGAGTTTTATGGGCTCTCCGTCGATGAATCTAATCCCCGCCCAATTGGTAAAAGATGAAGAAACAATATGCGTTCAAGTGCAGGAAAAATCAGGTACAACCATGCAGCTACCTTTGATCAATAATCCAAGCTACGAGCAGTATATCGGAAAACCGGTCATTCTGGGCCTGAGGCCGGAAACCATCACCGATGTCGGCAGCGCAGAAACAGAAAGCCAATTACTGTTCCGTCACGAATGCCTGGTCGATGTCGTCGAACCTACGGGCGCGGATATTTTTGCAATCCTGGAACTCAACGGTAAAGAGTCGGTAGGACGCATGAGGGCCAATTGCGGCGTACAGGCAGGCAAGACAGCAACGATAGTGTTTAATATGCAACATGCTGTATTATTTGATCCACAGAGCGAAAAACGCATCTCCTAACCGTTTATTGACGGGACAGGCGCTCCGCTTGAAGCCTGTTCAAGATCTCTGTGGCGTCGCGAAAATTCGCCGAATCCGGCCGGATTAAGCCCACTCGGCCAGAAATTGGTCAACTTCCGTATGGGTCGGCAAATCGGCCCCTTGCCTTGAGCAGGTAATGGCAGCCGCTGCAGCCGCATAGCGTCCAATCGTGAGCAGACTCTCAGTATCGAGGTATTTAATCCATTCAGAACCAGCCTTGTTGTGAAGATCAAGGACCTGTCGCAGTAAACCGGCCTGAAATGTGTCCCCTGCCCCAACGGTGTCCACCACTTGTATCTTAGGTGCAGTCACATCAATCTGACTCTGCTTGCTTATCAGCGTGGCGCCACGACGCCCTCGGGTCAGAACCAATAATTCTACATCTTTTTCCAGCCATGTTTCCGCTATAGACTCTGGATGAGTATCCGGATACAAGCATGCGAGGTCTTCGTCGCTGACTTTTATTACATCGGCAGTTTCTACAAGCCTGGAAACACGGTTTCGCCAAACAGTGAGATCAGGCTCTACGGTAAGACGAATATTGGGATCCAGCGAAATGATCCGATCCCCCGTTTCCCGCAAGGCAAGCGCCTGCAGGGCATCTGCCGTTGGGGAAACCGCAATCGAATAAGATCCAAAATGAACACACCGCGCATCGCCCAGATCAGATGGGAGATCGGCGTTTGTCAGCGACCTGTCGGCGGCCCCGGCTCCGTAAAAGGCATAACTCGGATGACCTGCTTCATCCTGCTGGACAAAGCCCAGCGTTGTCGGACCTGATTTGCGGCTCAATAAAGCTGTGGAGACCTTTTCCTTTTCCAGAACCGCTTTTAGTCGCTCGCCGAAAAAATCAGTTGATATGCCTGCAAAGAGTGCGGATTTTCTGCCCAGGCGTGCCAGACCCACAGCAACATTGAACGGCGAACCACCGACTCTTGCGGCAAATGCAAGCTCGGCCGAATCATCAGCAATGCCGGGTGGAATAAATATATCAAACAGTGCTTCACCGCATATCACAAACATCTTATTCTCTCATACGCTTCGCCTTAGGGTCGTACATAGCACTGAGACTGGCCTTTGCCGGCACATGAACACCACCGATATCAACTGCGAATTCACCTGAATCGAGAAAATCCCGGGTAATTCTGTCTTTGCTATTGATATAGCCAAGTCCCACCGATCCTCCCAGGGTGTGACCATAGTTGCCGGATGTTAAATGCCCGACAATGATACCGTCATGCAGGATCGGCTCGTGGTGATACAGTACGGCTTCAGGATCTTTCAGAAGAAACTGGACCAGTCGTTTATGCATGAAATCGCCACTTTCCTTTTGCTTTAAGATTGCATCACGGCCGATAAACGGAATTTTTTTATCCAGAGCGCAGACGAATCCCAACCCACTTTCCAGAGGCGTATCCTGATCTGCGACATCGTGGCCGTAGTGTACAAATTTCTTTTCGATGCGGCAGGTGTCCAGAGTATGCATACCTGCAAGCCGTAAACCATGATTTTGACCCTTCTCCCAAAGATAATCAAAGCCATGCCGGGCTTGCTCAACCGGTACATACAGCTCCCAGCCAAGCTCTCCGACAAAGGACACCCGGGCAGCATAAGCGCAGGACATACCCAGTTCCACAGGCTGAAATGCACCGAAAGGAAAGGATGCTGTATCCATATCATGGTTAAGCACTTCGCTCAGCAAATCGCGGCTGGCCGGCCCCATCACACCCATAACCGCCCAGGCGTTGGTGATATCACTGACACAGCAAAACTCCTCATCGCCGATATGGCGCTTAAGCCAGTGCAGATCCTTGATCGTCTGGGCTGCACCGCTGACGATCCAGAATTGATCTTCGGCCATGCGAGTCACCGTCAGATCCGCTTCGATACCACCGCGATCATTAAGCCAATGCGTATACACCATTCGTCCCGGTGCGACGTCGATATCGGCGCTGCAGATTCGCTGCAGGACGCGACGTGCGTCACGCCCCTGAACCAGATATTTGGAGAATGAACTCTGATCGAACATCACCACGTTTTCACGCGTCGCTTTGTGCTCTGCCGCATTGAATTCGAACCAGTTCTGTTTGCCGAAACTGTATTCATAGTCCGCTTTAACCCCTTCGGGTGCAAACCAGTTCGGGCGCTCCCAGCCCGCAACTTCGCCAAAACAGGCGTTATGCTCACCGAGCTTCTCATGCAGGGGCGAGCGCCGCAGATTGCGGGAAGTCCGCATTTGTTTGAAGGGATAATGATTGTCATACAACAGCCCCAGTGTTTCGGTCACTCGATTCTGGATATAGTGCTGGGTTGACTGAAACGGAAACATTCGGCGGATATCATTGCCCCAAAGATCCATGGGCGCATGTCCGAGATGCATCCAGTCGGCAAGCGCACGACCGAGCCCTCCGGAAGTTTGTATGCCAACCGAGTTCAGCCCGCAGGCAAGATAAAAATTCTTCAATTCCGGAGCTTCGCCCATGTGAAATTGATCATCAGGAGTGAAGCTTTCCGGACCGCAAAAGAAACTGCGCCAGCCCACCTCCTGCAGCATGGGTACCCGGTACATAGCCCGTTCCAGGACCGGCATAAACTGCTCATCCAGATGCCCCTCAAGTTCCTCGAAAGCGAAATCATGAGGTATACCGTTTTGTCCCCAGGGAATCGCATCAGGCTCGAAGGCGCCGATCAGCAGACTCCCGGCATCTTCCCGATAGTAAGCACAGTTGTCGTGATCGCGCATTACCGGCAAATCACCCGGCAGGTCATAGATCTTCTCGGTGTGGGCATAGTAATGTTCGCACGCGTGCAAAGGTACATTAACCCCGGCCAGACGCCCTATTTCCCGACCCCAGAGCCCCCCGCAGTTCACCACATAATCGGCCTTGATATCCCCCTGATCGGTTATCACACCGCTTACCCGGCCGCCTGCTTTACGGATTCCGATAACACTTACACCCTCAAGACACAGCGCGCCCCGGCTTCGTGCGCCCTTGACAAAAGCCTGGGTGATATCTACCGGACTTGCAGTACCGTCCTGGGCGACCCAGCTCGCGCCGAGCAAATCCCCGGTTTCAAGATAGGGGTAAATGGATTTAGCCTCTTCCGCTGTGATTATATCCACACGTGTGACACCGAAGGCGTTGTTCATCGCGGCGACCCGCTTCAATTCTTCAAAACGCGCCTGGCTGTGTGCAATCGTTAACGAACCGACTTGCTTGAAGCCGGTCGACTGACCGGTTTCCTCTTCAAGCTCCTTCAACACTGCCATGGAATATTCGCACAACCTGGCCTGGGACTCGTTGGCGCGCATGGTGCCGATCAGCCCGGCGGCATGCCAGGTGGTACCGCAGCTGAACTGATTCCGCTCAAGCTGCACCACGTCGGTCCACCCCAGTTTCGCAAGATGGTAAGTAACGCTGGAACCTATCACCCCGCCACCGATAATCACAGCACTGGCACGTTCTGGAATCTGCACTGACATTGCGAATCTCTTCTTTGTTAATCGCGTTCTATAATATTCTCACCTTGATCATAACACCAATGAAATCTAGGCCCGGATAAGCCGACATTCCACCCCGGCCAGAGCAGTCCCTGCAATTTCGTGGGAGCTTGCCACGCAAGCGATATCTCATCACCGGAAACACCTTACCGGAAACACCTTCGCGGGGAAGCCCCGCTCCTACGCGATACGGGGTGCGAAATCGCGTTCTGATGAACACCACGGGTTGACGCATCGCATCTATAGGAGTAGTAATAAAAATTCGATAAACACCGGCTTGGTCTCTGCCCGCCTTTGGTTGACAGGCAGCGAGTCGCCGATGTGCGCTGGGATTACGCAGATCGATTGGGGTTTGGATATAGAGGATACTTCTATGGTTGCAACTCACGTAATTTCACACATCGAGGAAGTAGAACAAGCCACGACCGGAGGGCTGTCCACTCGCGATACGCTGGTACTGGACTCATGGAGGCGGTGCGTCGAAAAACACGGACTCGATCCGGCGAGAATGCGCGAGGCTTATATAGTACCCGACTCAGAGCTGCGCGAGCACCGGGAACGCATGGAAGAGTTGATTCGCACCGCCCGATTCGGGCTTGAATCCCTTTATCAGCAAGTTGCCGGACTGGGATATGTGTTACTGCTTTCCGACGCCGAAGGAATTACGGTCGATTTTATCGGCGACCCGACATTCGACAACAATTTACGTAAAGCGGGACTCTACCTCGGTTCAAACTGGAAGGAAGAATTTGCCGGCACCTGTGCCGTAGGTTCCTGCCTTGCCACCCAGGAGGCATTGATCGTTCATCAAACCGACCATTTCGATGCAACTCATACGCCCCTGACCTGCACCGCGGCACCCATACATGACATTAACGGCCGCATCGCCGCGGTTCTCGATATTTCGGCGCTGCGATCACCTCAAGCAAAACAAAGCCAGTTCCTTGCGCTGCAGCTGGTGAATTCTTATATCCGGCGCATTGAAATGGCGAATTTGATGAGATCTTTTCGTTCAGAGTGGATTGTACAACTTAGCCCGTCCCACCAATTCCTGGGCGTCGAGCCCAGTTGCGCGGTTGCCTTGGACTCATCCGGACGAATTGCCGGCTTCACCAACGACGCACAGCGAATCCTGGCGCAGCAGCTTGATGTCAACTGGCGGGAACCTGGTCATTTACTCGGCCGCCCTTTCGATAATTTCTTTGATTTTGATCCTCAGCACCTCGCCGAACTCACCCGCGCCATACCGGCCGAAGAAAGGTCGATCGGGACGCGTGGTGGCCGGACTCTGTTCGCGCACGCTATAGCCCCGCAACACCGTCCGGTAAAAGCGACCGATGGCAAGCCACTCCCCCGGCCATTAAGCGAATTGTCGGGCGAGGATCCACAGATGCTGGCACTGCTGGACAAAGCGTCCCGGCTTACCGATTCACAAATCAGTCTGCTGTTGCTGGGAGAAACGGGCACAGGCAAGGAAATGCTTGCCCGCGCCATACACGCCTCGCGTCGCACATCGAGATCTTTTGTCGCGGTCAACTGTGCCGCCTTGCCCGAGTCTTTGATCGAGAGCGAATTATTCGGCTACACGGCCGGTGCATTTACCGGCGCGCGGTCAAAGGGGAAAATCGGGCTGATTCAACGAGCCGACGGCGGCACGCTTTTTCTGGACGAAATCGGCGATATGCCACTCGAACTTCAGGCCCGCCTGCTTCGAGTGCTTTCCGAAAAAGAAGTGTTACCTATCGGCGCGAATAAACCTGTTCCGGTCAATATTCGGGTGATTGCCGCCACCCATGAAGATTTGCTGGCACTGATCACGGCGGGAAAATTCCGTGAGGATCTGTATTATCGAATAAACGGTGCAGTTCTGTCGATTCCGCCCTTACGCCAAAGGCAGGACTTCGACTGGCTGCTCGGCAAATTGATGACGCGCAGCTATCTTCAAAGCAAAAAAACTTTTTGTTTGGACGCAAAAGCCAAGGATATGCTGCGCAATCATACCTGGCCGGGCAATATTCGCGAGCTGATCAATACCGTCGATTTCGCCAGTGCCATCTGTGAATCCGGCCTTATCCGCGTTAAGGATTTACCTGAGTTATTATTCGACTCAAAAGGGGGTTCGACCAAATCAAAATCCCATATCCGGACGGGGATTAGTGAAGAGGCGGAAACGCTGCGTAAAGCCCTGGCAGCGCATCGTTGGAATATTACCGCCACCGCCCGTTTTCTGGGAGTCGATCGAACGACAATACACAGGAGAATGAAGCGGCTCGGTGTGGTTACTCCCAATAAGCGGGATTGAAAATCCGGCCGATGCCTCAGATGTGGCGCAACGGTTGCGGCACCGGATCATTCTGCAACACCCAAACCTGAATCCATCTCCATGAATTATTTGACATTTCTTTGCAATGAAAGGGTTAGCATGATGTTTGCGTCGGCGTTATTAACCTATCCGGCTGCCTGACTCCAAAGGCAAATACAAGCAAGCAGGTTTTTATGAACGGGCATACACCTGTTGTTGGCATAATTGCAAATCCGGTTTCGGCGCGCGATATCCGACGGATTGTCTCTCATGCAGGCAATCTACAGATCAGCGATCGAGCCAATATCGTGCTGCGCCTTCTGGCCGGTCTTGGATCGGTCGGTATCCGGCACGTGCTGATTATGCCGGAAAATGCCGGGATTCATCATCATGTCAAACGAGGTCTGCAGCGTTCCAACAATTTGGGAGAAGCACGGTTTCCCGATATCGAATATCTCGACATGACGATTAACACGTCGGTGCAGGATAGCATCAAGGCTGCCCGGAAAATGCACGAAGCTGCAGTCTCTGCGATTATTGTTCTGGGTGGCGATGGTACCCATCGCGCTGTCGTTTCAGCATGCGGAAATCTTCCGATCGCAGGGATTTCTACCGGTACCAACAATGCGTTCCCTAAGTATCTGGAACCGACCATCGTTGGCATGGCGGTCGGGCTCGCGGTTACCAGCCCCGAGCTTTCCGGAATTGCATTTCGTAACAACAAGCTTCTTGAAGTCGATATCTCGGGCCATAGGGAAATTGCTTTAGTCGACGTGGCTATAGTCGCTGAACCCTTCATCGGTGCGCGCGCAATCTGGCGGACACAAAACTTCAGGGAGTTATTTGTCTGCTTTGCAGAAGCGGGAGCGATCGGCATGTCTGCGGTGGCGGGTCTGCTGGATCCGGTCAGCCGTACAACATCGGAGGGTCGATATATTCAATTCGACAACACCGGTAGACCGAATTACCGGCTGCAAGCTCCTATCGCGCCGGGAGTAATCGAAGACATTCACATCCGATCCTGGCACACGCTGTTGCCCGATACACCCTATCCGGTCAAAGAGCGGAAAGGCTCGATCGCATTCGACGGAGAGCGGGAGTTGTCATATTCAAACGATGACCGCATTAGCGTCACACTCCGCACTGACGCATTCCGTACGATCGACATATCCGCATGTATGAAATATGGCGCGACTTCCCGATTGCTAACCCGGTTTTAAGGCCAGGTTACCGAGTCCGGGGAAACAATTGCGCCGCAATCCAAACAGGAGGAATCAGAATGAGCAATGAAATACTTCCACTCAATAAAAACGAACTACTCAAAGCCTACCGCACCATGAAAACCATCCGCGAATTCGAGGAGCGGCTGCATGTTGATTTTGCCCGAGGAGAGATTCCCGGTTTTGTCCACCTTTACGCGGGTGAGGAAGCCGCTGCCACCGGCATCATGATGCATCTTAACGACCAGGATCGAATCGCCTCAACTCACCGGGGTCACGGTCATTGTATTGCCAAAGGCGTGGATGTTGGCGAAATGATGGCCGAGATATACGGCAAAACCACAGGTTCCTGCCGTGGCAAAGGAGGTTCAATGCACATCGCGGACCTATCCAAGGGGATGATGGGGGCGAACGGCATTCTCGGTGCCGGATCACCGCTTGCCTGCGGCGCCGCCTTAGCGGCGCAAAAGCTCGGTCACAACGGCATCGGTATGAGCTTTACGGGTGACGGTGCTTCCAACCAGGGCACTTTCCTCGAAAGCCTGAATCTGGCCGCAATCTGGAATCTGCCCATGGTGTTTGTGGTTGAAAACAACGGTTACGCGGAATCGACATCGGTGGATTATGCCACGGCCGTGGATTCCTACGTAGATCGCGCATCAGGTTTCGGTCTGCCCGGCGTTACCGTCGACGGCACTGATTTTTTCGCGGTTTATGAAGCTGCGGGCGAAGTGATAAAACGAGCGCGTGAAGGCGGTGGTCCATCGCTGCTCGAATGCAAGATGATCCGGTTTTTCGGCCACTTCGAAGGTGACGCGCAAACTTACCGGGCCGACGGCGAGAATGAATACAACCGTGCCAATCATGATTGTCTCCAATTATTTCGCACGCGCGTTACCGAAGGCGGAACCATCAGTGAGGATGAACTCAATGCCATTGATACACAGGTATCGGCAGTTATAGATAATGCCGTGGAACAAGCTATTGCCGCACCCTTGCCTGCATCGAAAGACCTCACTACCGATGTCTATGTCAACTATTGATGCTCGCTTGCCAGCCAATAAACAGGGGGAATGAATATGTCTCGTCAAATCAGTTATAAAGATGCAATCAATGAAGCGTTGGATCAGGAAATGGCTAAAGATCCAACCGTAATCCTTATGGGAGAGGACATAGTCGGTGGCAGCGGCTCACCGGGAGAAGATGACGCCTGGGGCGGTGTGCTCGGCGTTACCAAAGGATTATACGCCAAGCATGGTGATCGGCTTATGGACACGCCTTTGTCGGAAAGCGCCTATATCGGAGCCGCGATCGGTGCCGCCACCTGCGGTCTCAGACCGGTAGCGGAACTCATGTTTCTTGACTTTCTGGGCGTCTGCTTTGACCAGATGTTCAATCAGGCGGCGAAATTTCGCTATATGTTCGGCGGCAAGGCACAAACGCCCGTGACGATACGTGCCATGGTGGGAGCGGGATTCAGAGCCGCCGCTCAACACAGCCAGATGCTGACGCCGATTCTGACACATGTCCCCGGCCTGAAAGTGGTTTGCGCCTCCAATGCCTATGATGCAAAAGGTTTGCTGATTCAGTCGATCCGTGACAACGATCCGGTGGTTTTCTGTGAGCATAAAAATCTTTATGCCCATGAAGTTGATGTACCGGAAGAGTCCTACAGCATTCCTTTCGGCGAGGCGAATATAGTGCGGGACGGCGCAGACGTGACCCTGGTCGCCTATGGTCTGATGGTTCACCGCGCAAGCGAAGCGGCCGCTGCACTGGCCAAGGATGGAGTCGACTGTGAAATCATTGACCTGCGTACCGTATCACCCATCGATACGGATACGGTGATGGAAAGCGTGGAGAAAACCGGTCGCCTTGTCTGTGTTGACGAAGCCAACCCGCGCTGCTCAATCGCGGCCGATGTGTCGGCTACAGTATCGCAGGAAGTCTTTTCCAGCCTCAAGTCCGCACCGCAACTGGTGACTGCACCGCATACGCCCGTGCCTTTTTCACCCGTGCTTGAAGATCTCTACATCCCTAGTGCTGAACGCGTGGTGGAAGCCGTACGTAAAACCATGAGCAACTGATCATGGATGAGACGAAGATTATACCGGTACTAATGCCGAAATGGGGGCTCTCCATGAAGCAGGGTATCCTGGCCGGTTGGTTGGTTGAAGAAGGCACCCGGGTCGCTGTCGGAGATGAGATCATGGAAGTCGAAACCGATAAGATTGCAAGCGCCGTTGAAGCTGCCGATGCCGGTATTCTGCGCCGATGTGTCGCCCGGGCCGGGGAAACCTACCCGGTCCGGGCCTTGATGGGGGTGATGGCTCCGGAAGAAGTGCAGGATGCCGACATCGACGCGTTTATCGCAAACTACGAAACGCCTCAGGATGCTGACGATGAGGAAGCCGATGCCGCGGCGCACTATGCATTCATCGATCTTCCCCAGGGGCGAGTGCGCTATGCGCAACATGGTCAGCAAGGACCGGCCCTCATCCTGATTCATGGCTTCGGAGGAGACCTTGACAATTGGCTGTTTAATATCGATGCCCTGGCACAACATACCAGGCTCTATGCCCTCGATCTGCCCGGGCACGGTCAATCGGTCAAGACGATCAACGACCCGAGCCTCACCGGGCTTGCGGAAAGTCTTCAGGCATTTATGGATGAGCTGGGAATCGAACAGGCGCATCTGGTGGGACATTCGATGGGCGCGGTGGTCGCGGCGACGCTGGCTTGCAACGCAACCGGATTGGTGCAGTCTCTGTCACTGATCAGTGCCGCCGGGCTGGGGCCTGAAATCAATCCCGACTATATCGACGGATTCGTCAATGCAGGATCACGGCGTGAACTCAAGCCCGTCCTGCTGAATCTTTTCGCCGATACTGAACTTGTGAATCGCACTCTGGTGGATGATCTGCTGAAATACAAACGCATCGATGGGGTCCAGGATACATTGCAACAGCTATCCGCGAACCTGTTTGCCCATGGCACCCAGCAATGTCTGCTGGCTGAGCGGATCTCGGAGCTGCCCTTAAGCACTCTCGTCGTATGGGGTACAGAGGATAAAGTCATCCCGGCCACACATGCGCAAAATATAAAAACGGCGAAGGTGGAACTCATCGAAAATGCCGGTCATATGGTGCAAATGGAACAGGCGGGAAGGATTAACGAACTGATACTGGATCATATATTGGACTGACGCTCAGGCAATATCGACTGTCCTATTGAACACAGACTTTGACCTTAATCCGCTTCCATAGGCGGATAATTTGCTTTTTGTCAGTAAAGCTAATACAAGTCTCCTCTCCAGGGGCCGTTCTCGAACCTAGTTTGTGAGAACGGCCCCTAACCTAGCACTTTTTTAACCACAAAACTCGATTCGTCCAATCATATGTTTTCCTTTTTTGAAAACTTACTAAAACCGTTTCCGCCGGAAGTTCCGACACGGCCACCCGCAACCCTGTTTGCCTTCTGCCGGCACTACACCATGGGTGCGTGGCGATGGATATTGTTGATGTCCTTATTGGTCACTCTTGTCGCAGCGCTCGAAATAGTACTTTTTAGCTTTCTGGGAAATCTGATCGACTGGCTTACTGACGCCGACAAAGCGACTTTTCTCAAACAGGAAGGCCACAAGCTGATAATGATCGCTGCAGTTGTCTTGCTGGCCCTGCCGATACTGAGCCTGTTGCTGTCGCTGCTGACGCATCAGACGATTATCGGCAACTATCCGATGCGTATTCGATGGCTGGCTCATCGCTATCTTCTGCGACAGAGTTTCGGTTTTTATCAGGATGAATTTGCCGGTCGTATTGCCACGAAAGTCATGCAGACTGCACTCGGTGTCCGTGAGGCGGTGATGAAAACGGCCGATGTAATGGTCTATGTCTGTGTGTATTTCCTGGGCGGGCTGGTGCTGGTTGCAAGCTTTGATATCCGGATGGCGGCACCTTTTATCGGTTGGTTAATTTTATATATTGCACTGCTGAGCATCATGTTGCCGCGTTTGCACAGAGTTGCCGAAAAGCAGGCCGACGCGCGTTCGACCATGACGGGCAGAGTGGTCGATAGCTATACCAATATCGCGACGGTCAAACTGTTTGCGCATACGGGACAGGAAGAGCGCTATGCGCGCGAAAGCATGGATAGGTTCATGACCACCGTTTACCGCATGATGCGGCTGTCGACATGGCTGGAAGTATCGGTTGACACCCTCCACGCACTGTTGCTGTTTTCGGTAGGCTTTGTGTCCATCTGGTCCTGGCTGAACGATATGGCCACTGCCGGTGCCGTAGCCGTTGCGGTGGGGTTGGTGCTGCGTATGCATGGTATGTCGCACTGGATTATGTGGGAACTGTCGGCACTTTTTGAAAACCTGGGTATGGCACATGACGGTATGAATACCATCGCTAAGGTACAAACCGTGACCGACATTGCCGGTGCACCCGAGTTAACTGTTACCAAGGGCAGTATTCAGTTTGAGAATATTCGCTTCCACTATGACAAGCAAAGCGGTGTCATCGATAATTTTTCACTTCTGATCCACCCCGGAGAGAAAGTCGGTATAGTCGGCCGTTCAGGTGCCGGTAAAACGACCCTAATGAATGTTCTTTTGCGTTTGTTCGATCTTGAAGGCGGCCGAATTTTGATCGATGGGCAGGACATTGCATTGCTGGATCAGGAGTCTCTTCGCGGGCAGATCGGCGTGGTTACTCAGGATACCTCGCTATTGCATAGGTCTATACGGGAAAATATCGCTTATGGCCGGCAAAGTGCAAGTGAGTCAGATATTATCAATGCGGCCAAACGCGCCAACGCTTATGACTTCATTTTCGATCTAAGCGACCCCCAGGGCCGTAAAGGATTTGATGCTCATGTCGGCGAACGCGGAGTCAAACTCTCAGGCGGGCAGCGCCAACGCATCGCCATAGCGCGAGTATTTTTAAAAGATGCTCCGATACTGGTTCTGGATGAGGCAACCTCGGCGCTTGACTCCGAGGTTGAATCCGCCATACAGGAGAATCTGCTGCAATTAATGCAAGGCAAGACAGTTATTGCGATTGCGCACCGGCTTTCCACCCTGTCGGCACTGGATCGGTTGGTGGTGATCGATCAGGGTAAAATCGTGCAACAAGGCAGCCATCAACAACTGGCTCGCTCAGACGGCTTATATGCTGAGCTTTGGAAAAGGCAATCCGGAGGATTTATACCGCTAGGTTGACGGACCACTGGAAATACCAAGACGTTTTCTGAGACTTGAAAAATAGCTTACGCAATTCAACAGCCGCGAGCCGTACCAGGAAAACGGTTCTGCGTCCACCAGACAGGCGCAGCTCTGAGGCAGGAGGTTTTTCAGCTCTTCGATGTGTGATTCATGAAACGGATAGGGCTCACTCGATAAGAACAAGTATTGAGGTTTTTCCGCGGCGATTTCATCGACCGTAACGGCCGGATAGCGATCACCACTGGTGGAAAATACGTTTTTAAACCCTGCGCGCGCCAGCATGTCATCGATAAAATTATTGCTTCCGCAGACCATCCAGGGCTTTCTCCAGATCATATAGCAAACTCTGGGTTTATCTCCCATTTCACTATGGCCGACGAATTGTTGATGAATTTTCTGGCAGATTTCCCGGCCCAGGCTGCCAGTATCGGTCAGCTCCGCAATGGACTGTAGAGCGGATAAAGCTTCGTCCAGATTATTGATATCGCTCACCCAGACCGGATAGCGTTTCGCCAACTCTTCAACACCGCTTTGATAATTCTCCTCTTTGTTAGCGATGATCAGATCGGGTTTCAGGCTGGCTATTTTTTCGAAGTCAAATTTTTTCGTACCGCCAACCACCGTCCGGCCATTGGCGACATTTGCCGGTTTAGTACAATAGCGGGTAATCCCGACAAGACGCGGTTCTATATTCAGATCAACGACATATTCCGTGATCGATGGGACCAGAGATATAATCCGTTGCGGTTCAAACGGAATCACCACCTTTCTTCCCAGTTGATCGCGTACAATTCTCTTCATATAGAATCCGGTGTTTTGGCCGCACTTTGATCCTTTGTCATTTATTGTGCACACCACCCGCCATCAATGGATTGCATTGAGCCGGAAATGGACGCGGCATGGTCGCTGGCCAGAAAGGTACTTATGTTTTGCCGTTTCCGGCAAGACAGATTATATGTCAAATATAACAAATCAATAGCGGTCCATCATCAGCCTCACAACCCTGGCTCTTTTAACGGTCAGCATCTACTATTGGGCGTGTCATGAGTTCGTTTTCCCGAAATGTACCACTGCTGGCCCTCGCACAGGCAATGATGATGAGTGGTAATTCCTTAATTGTGTCGGTGTCGGCTCTTACGGGATACACGTTGGCAATCAATAAATCTCTGGCCACTTTACCGCTCGCTACCCAGTTTATCGCCACTATGCTGGTCAGTATTCCGGCAGCCTTGACGATGGAGCGCATCGGCCGCAGAAAGGGATTTATGGCGGCCTCTCTTATAGGCATTTGCGGAGCTTTGGTAGCCAGTATTGCCATAATAAATGCTCATTTCTGGCTTTTTGTGCTAGCGGCAATGATGATAGGCACATTTAACGGCTTTGCAATCTATTACCGTTTTACTGCGGCGGACTCCGTTGCCAGTGTTCAAAAAGCCAGGGCAATTTCCTGGGTTATGACCGGCGGTGTCATTGCAGCCTTGATTGGCCCTAACCTTGCCAGGTTTACCCGCGATTCCTTGGCCGATTCACCCTTTGCAGGCAGCTTTGCCGGATTGAGCTTGTTGTATCTGGTCGGTCTGCTGGCAGTGTTCTTTATCTCTTTACCCCCTAAACCTGAGGACGAATTTGAAAACACCGGGCGAGCTCCGCGCCCTCTGGGACAAATTGCGAAACAATCCGTATTTATCGTTGCATTGATTTGCGGCATGCTGGGCTACGGAGTGATGTCATTGGTGATGACAGCCACGCCCCTGGCGATGCAGCACCACCAGCATCTATTCGACGATACGGCGTTCGTGATTCAATGGCATGTATTGGGAATGTTCGCGCCGTCGTTTTTTACCGGACATCTGATCGCCCGGTTCGGCTTGATCAATATCATGCTGACGGGTGCCGTATCCGGCCTGATCTGCGTTGCCACCAATTTACTCGGCAGCACTGTATGGCATTTCTGGCTGGCACTGCTCTTATTAGGTGTAAGCTGGAATTTTCTGTTTATAGGTGCGACAACAATGTTGACACAGACCTATAGGGCAACTGAAAGAGCAAAAACGCAAGCCTTGAACGATTTTCTGGTTTTTTCCACGGTTGCAGTATCATCTTTATCTGCCGGCTACCTGCAGCATCGATTTGGGTGGCAGGCGGTCAATATCGGTGTGATTCCGCTATTGCTTATCGTGCTGACAAGTCTGGTATGGCTGCGATTAACAAATCACAGCCGGTGAGATATTACCGGCTGGTCAAGTTTTTCGCTCAATTCAAGCAATCGGTGATGGTGAGTAAATAAAATGACCTGAGTTTTCTCAGCAATAGTGCTGAATAGGCGTAAGGCGGAAAGCGCCCGGTCATCGTCGAACTCAATCAATACATCGTCCAACACAAAGGGCATAGCGCGGTATTCATCAATGTATTTTTCAAATGCGGCGAGGCGAAGAGCCAAGTACAATTGATCACGGCTTCCGTTGCTCATTCCTTCAACATACACCTTGTCGCCGCTTTCCCGTATAGCCACCAATACCGGCTCATCCTTTTCGCTAAAGTCCGTTTTTAGCGAAACAAAGGAATTTAGCGTCAGGGTCGAAAAAAAATCGCCCGCCCGCGACAGCAGAGGACCTTGATTTTTTTGCCGGAATCGTTCGATCTCGTCTCGTAATATCTTGGCCGCTATTTTCAGCCGTATATATTCATTGGAGTAAGAACGTATAGCCGCCAGCTTTACCTCCGCCTGTCCGATCAGATCAGCAGCCTGATCTGAGCCGTCCATCAGTTCGAGTTCTTTTTGCTCGCGGCCTTTTTGCTCATGTAAGCTCTTTTGCGCCGGTTCCAGATCCCCATGAATTTTGTCGTCAAGGTAAAAGATTTTTTCTGCAATTTCAGCCTTGTCAATCGATTGCAATTCCATCTCCAGCGTTTTCAGATCTTCACCTTCTCCGTCATCGAGTATCGCTGCCTCGATATCGAAAAGGCTTTGTTTCAAGTTGCGGATTTGTACTGAGCGTAATTCGATGGCTTCGAGCTGATCCACATCATCACAATTGGCTTCAAGCAGCAATTCTCCCATTTGAGCTTGCAATATCTTCAATTTCCGTTGGGCCGACTCTGCGCTTTTTTTCGATTGCTCCAAAGAGCGGGTATGTTCAGATATCAAAGATTTTACGGATTGTTGCTCCAGCAATTGCCCATGCAAATTATTGACGTAACCTTCGAGTGAATCGACTCGCTCGGCCGCAGGGAACTGCCGACGCAAGGATTCATATTGTTGATGCACCTTATCCACATCCGCTTCGAGGATTCGGATTTCAGCACCTGTATTCTGTATGTGATCGAGTATGGAAAAAGCTTCGCGTATTTCCTGCAATTTTACTGCAGCCGATAACGGGGCTGTATCGATCCGCATCCCCGAGCCGCTGAGGGCTTCATTCCATTGCTGCCGCCAATCCTCCATGGCTTGCACACCGGCAGAATGATCACTGTCCAGGGAATCAATTTCATCCGACAGAAGTTGCAGCTGTTGCTGAAGATCACGATGATCGCGCAGAGTGCGTTCAAGTTCCTCAAGCTTCATCTCGGCCCTTGTCAACAGCGGTGAAATTTCATCCGTCGCTGCATCAATATGTTCGGTGCCGATATTGTCCAGCAAAGACTGGATCAATGATTTTCTAAGTCTTGATAGCTTTTCGACTTCCGCGGTTGTCGATTGCCATCGGTTCGCCGAGGCTTGTATTTTCTCGACCTGCCCGCACCAGGCTGTCATCTCCTCCGGCATCATCGGCGTAATATTCATATAGCGCCAAAACGTGGACCATTGCTCCTTCCAAGTGTCAATTTCGCGATCCAGATTTCTGATATCCGATTCCGTTTCCTTGAGTTTTTGCTCGGAGAAGGATTGCGCAACCGTGAGTTGCGATAACTGGGAAACCTTGTCAGCGTGTTGTATCAGCTGATCACTGATCTCATCCGATTGATACATGCATGATTCGAATTGACGACCCAGATCTTCGCTATCTATCGCCTGATCGGAGGATCCGCCTTGCTGCGGCTCTTGCCCGTTTAAAATCTTTTTGATAAGCAACCAGGCCTGTTCCCGTTCTTCCCTGATTTGCCTTAAATCTTCAATTTCCGGAAATTTTCCGGAAGATTTGACTCTTGCAATTTCCTGTCTGATTCTGGCAATCTCAATCCGGAGGTCCTTACGGCCATCCACCAGCTTGTCATACTCTGAGTCGAGTTTCGCCCTGCTGTCACGAAAACGCTGCAGGGATTCGCGCCCAGGCAGGCTCAGCTCCAGGCATTCCTCAATGCTGCCGTTCCAGAGATTTAATCGCCTGATTTGCTGCTCTATCCACTGTTTTTCTTCGTCCATCCGTGATGTTTGTTCATCGATCATAGCATCCAGTTCACCCGCCTGGTGGACTCTTTTTATGGCGGCCTTGAGCAGATGAGAAGATTCTTCGCAGCCACGATTTCGCAGTCGATCACGCAGTTTTTCAGCACGCTGTTTTTTATCTCGCCTGATTTTTTCAGTTTGATGAATTTCCGCTTTCAGTTGCTCATGTTTGGAAATCAGCTCATTGATGGTTGTGTCCCGGCTAAGCAAGGGCCGCAGCGACTCGATATTTTCCACTGAAAGCCCGGGACGAATATTATCGAGCAGGATGTTCAATTTTGTCTGCAGCTCGGATTTTGATTGTCTGAGCCTCGGGATTTTTTTTGTGGCCGAGTGATAGGAGCCTAATTCGGTTTGAATATGTTGAATCTGAAGACCGCAGTCGAGCAAAGCCTGATTTAAATTTAAGCTGGCCAGTTTTTCGGCTATAGAAGTCGCCTCGCTTTCCGCAAATCGTACTTGATTGCCTTGGAGCAATATATCGGTTGCGATTTTTCTGCGTCTTTCGGGAAAGTCCTCCGCCAATTCGATCGCATCCGAGTCGAGAGACAGCTGCCGCTTGATATTCGCCCTTTGAGCAAAGCGGGGCAGCAATCGCTGATAGCGCTGGTACTTCGACAACTCCCTGCGCGCCTGTTGCAATTGATTTTGAGTCGTTAAGAGCTTTGCGCTGGTTTGATCGAAAGAAGCTCGCTTTTTCTCCCACTCTCCTGCCGATAACGCGAGGCTTTTACTTTGCGATTTCAGCTCTTGATATTCGGCGATATGGCTGTTGATACTTTGATTCACACCGCGGGGTTTAAAGAGCGTTTCGGCTTCTTCATCCAGCCTGTCCAGAAATTTTTTCAAGCCTATACGCGCGGAAGACGCTGAAAAAAGGGCCTGCCCCAGATCGCCATGCTGTTGTAATATTTCCTCTCCGCCCTGCACCAATGATTTATGATCCAGAGCAAACAAAGAAGAAAACATCTGTGGTGTTAAACCGGACAGCCAGGAATTCAGTATTGCCTCACTCGCCACATTGCCCTGCTCATCCAGTAATGTATCCTTGTTACCCTTGCGGCGTATCAGACTCAATGTTTCTCCGGATGTATCCTGCAGCGTAGCGCTGATCCGCAGGTCCCGGTTTTGATGGAGATAGTTATCTCCCGTATGGCGGGGAATGCCGTACAAAAACCCCTCCAACGCCCTTAGTGCCGTACTTTTACCGGCTTCATTGGGTCCGTAAATAATCTGCATACCTGTCCCCGCGCTTCCGAATTCGAGTATTTTGTCGGTGAATGGTCCGTAGGCAATAAGCCCGAGTCTGACGAAGCGCATCAATCGGAGCCTTCAGCGCTAAGCGAAGCAACCAGCAAATCTGAAACCGACTGCAGTATCTTGTCGCGTTCTTTGGGATCGGTGATATCGGGAATATCTCCGTTTTTAGCCTCTGGCGGCAATTTGCTGTAAAGACTGCTAAGCTGATCTTCGATCAGTACCTTATCCTGCCCGGTTTCTTTAAGAGACGCTATAAAGGATAAAAGATCGCTGACGGCTGCGTCCTGGGCAAGGCGTGATTCGTCATCCGGGCCGGCGCGGGTTTCAACAGTAACTTTCTGAATCCAGACAGACGGTTCATCGAGTGCGGCCGCCAGGGCACGGCATTCCGACTCAAAACGCTGCCTTTCCCGCTGCAGTTGGGTGTGTAAGTTTCCCCTGCCTTCAATAGCTACGCGCACCGCTAAGGGACGACCTTCCGTTGATTGTGCCTGCACGTGTATTTGGCGTTGAATGGCATCGTAGAGCTTTTCCAGTTCCTGATAATTTCCAATATCCAGTCTGCATTGCTGCCAGCGGAATACGTCCAGTGCGACAGCCTCCACGCTGTGGATACCGGATGATTCAACCGTCACCAGGGTACACCCCTTGGGACCGGACTCCCGAATATGCCTTCCCTGAATATTGCCGGGGAATACAATCCACGGATCCCGGTGAAGAACTTCACGCTGATGCACATGCCCCAGAGCCCAATAATCATACCCTTTGGCAATCAACCCCTTGAGGGTACAGGGCGCGTAGTTGGCATGCCCCGGTTTGCCGTCCAGGCAAGTGTGTAACATGCCGATATTAATCATATTGGGAACCGCATCCGGGTAATCTTTTGAAATGTCCTCTTTTACGGCCTGAGTCGCAAATCCTTGTCCGTGTACAGCACAATTGAGCTTCTCAAAAACAACAGTCTCAGGCTTGTCGGTACGTAAAACGGCGACGTTTCCCGGAAGCCGCAGCTGTTTGGTGATCCGGCTTTGCGCATCATGATTGCCTGAGATTATGCAGACGGGAATGTCGGCCGAATTCAAGCGGTGCATGCGTTCGACGAAATACAGGCCTGTATTGTAATCCGGCCAATCCCCGTCATACAGATCCCCGCTGATCAGGATGAGCGAGACATTGCTGTCCAGTGCAAATTCCACCATATTGTCGAACGCGCGCCGGGTTGCGCTTCGGATTTGATCGACCGGCGCTCCCGGGTAGCGCTCCAGACCGGTTAGCGGGCTGTCGATATGAAGATCGGCTGCGTGGATAAACTGGAACATGGACAGTGGTGAATTCCTAAAGGGGCGATCCTTCTGATGTTACGGGACTTGAATCTTTGGAAAATTTTACCATAACGAGTGCATTTTTCATTCTATGCAAAATGGAAAATTAACGTTATTATAGGGCCTCCGAAACGGTCCCTCTGGGTTAAAAGGGAACTGGGGTGAGTCCTTGATTTCACTTGGGCGACTCCCCGACTGCCCCCGCAACTGTAAACGGATAGCTGGTTTCTATCGCGCCACTGGTGCTTGATGTGAAAGCATTGGGAAGGCGGAAAACAGCCGTGACCCGTCAGTCAGGAGACCTGCCGTTTCCGCGTCACGATTCTACCGAACGGGGTACTTTCAGTAGAGCGGGTTACCGTGGCTGACGCAATGTGGTCGGGCATCTTGGAACCCGTTCAGGATTTTGATTAATGGATGCAGTGCGAGGCAAAGACCGCATCGCAATGTGTCATTTATCGAGATCATGAACAGGTTTTAAGGGATGCGGCCGGGCGGAAGACGGAACCTGTAGCTTTCCTCAGCCTCCCCCATTGCCCGTAATATTCTGTTTTGGCTTATTTTGTCAGCATGGGTATGGTTGCTCCTTTTATTCGCCTTCTTATCACTTGGTCCGGACTATCGGGTTTGGCAGCTGCCGTCGCTTTGCCCGGGGTATCAGTCGCGGCGGACGCTTTGAACCGGATTGAGGTATACGCGGAAGACGATTACGCCAGCGTGACCGGTGATGTTGTGCCCGAAGAGTACACGGGGTTTTTTAGCACTGTGGAACAAAAAACCCTGGAAAGAGGATCCCTGTCATTGGGTGAAGTGATTGACCATGAGGCTGGAACGCAGGTCAGAGAATCCGGAGGATTCGGTAGCTACAGCGAAATCAGTTTGCGCGGCGCAAGTAGTGAGCAAGTGATGATTTATCTTGACGGGCTGCTGCTCAATGAAGGCGCAGGCGGTGGTGTTGATCTGTCGGCGATAGATTTGTCGCAGATTTCGCAAATCCATATCTATCGCGGCAATACGCCAATACAACTCGGCAAGGCCTCTTTTGGCGGTGCCGTCAACATTTTAACTCACCGGCAAAGCGCGGAACCAACAGCGCAAATCTCGATCACTCTGGGAGATTTTGCAACCAGAAAACTGGCGGCTACCTATTCGGCAACGCGGGGCAGACTCGATGGCCTGGTGTCGCTGGGTCTGGCATCAAGCAATAACGATTTTGAATACGTCAATGACATGGCGACACAGTTCAATCGTGAAGACGATGAAAAGCAGAAAAGACAAAATGCCCGTGCTGATCAACACTCGGCATTGATCAAATCCGCCTGGCGGTTTTCCGACGATCTACGCCTGGACAACAGCCTGCAGCTGTTTGACAAGGCCCAGGGCGTGCCGGCCTGGAATAATCATCCCGATGTCGACGCTTCGCTGGAGACGCAATCCTGGCAACTGCGTAGCAAGCTTACGGCTGACGGATTTTATTCGGATGAAGTGAATAACAATCTGGAATTTTTTATTTCGGAAAAAGAAGAAACCTACGACGACAGGGACAGCAAGATCGGACTTAACGCCCAGCATGATAAATACGATACCGAGACTTTGGGGCTCAAAGGCTACAGTGAATGGATCGGCGAAGAGTCCACCGCGGGCGTCAGTCTTGATATAAGAAAGGAAGAATATCAGCGAAAGGATTTGCTGGCGACAAAAAAGAATGATGAAAGCCGGCGTCTGTCGGCGGCGGCAAGCATCCAATACAACCGTTTTTTCAAGGAAGAATCCTGGCTGATCAGCCCCTCTGTCAGAATGCAATGGTTCAAAAATCGTTACCGGTTGGACGATCAAATGGAGCGTAACGATCAGAGTTCGCAATTTACCAGTCCACAGCTTGGAGTCCAATTTCACCCCTCAGAGGATATTACGCTTAAAGCCAATCTGGGGAAGTACGTCCGGGAGCCAAGCTTCTTCGAATTGTTCGGAGACAGGGGCCTGTTTGTAGGCAACGAGGAACTGAACGCGGAAGAAGGTCGGAATCTGGATATAGGCGTCCAATGGAGGAAACAAAACCCGCTACGGGGAGTTCAATCTTCGCGCCTTCAAATCAGTGCCTGGCACAATGAAATCGATCAGATGATTGCCCGCACCTACAATGCACGCGGAATCGGTAGATCACAAAATATCGCGGCAGCCCGACTGCGCGGACTTGAATTTAGCCTTAGGATGGTTTTTAAAAACGGGTTTTCCGCTAATTCCAGTTTGACATTGCAAGACCCCGAGAACCGCTCCGATAATGCCGCGTTTCAAGGGAAATCTCTGCCCGGCCGGGCGGAAAAAACCCTGTTTATCAGTTTCAATATGCCACTGGGAAAGTGGTCGTTTTTATACGAACTTGATATACAGCGTGACCGGTACTACGACACCGCCAACCTCCTCAAAGCTGAAAACCGGGAGTTGCATAATCTGCGCATCGAGCGAGAGCTGGCAAAAAATTTCAGCCTGGCCCTGGAAGTCAAAAATCTGGGCGACAAAAATTTTGAGGACTTTAACGGATTTCCCAAACCGGGCAGAGCCTGGTATTTAACACTGAACTATAAACACTAAATGAGTAAGAGATAATTCATGAAAAAACTTAGTAAAAAACATACCCCCCCAGACGGTAAAGCTCAATTGCTGCGCTTAGGTCTGATTGCCGTCTTTGCATTATTGAGTGCCTGCAGCAGCAGCGATTCGGATGATGACGACAAGGAGATCGAACAAACCGCAACCGAACGCGCGATTGTGGCAACTGTTGCCCCGGATTTCAGTTCCGGCGCGCATGCGGTGATAAATATAGATCCAACTTATCAGACACAGCAGGATTTAGCCCCCACTGTTTCCGATATAGTGTTGGCAGCTCATGGTTCTCACTTTTATCGTATCGAGCGGTTTAATCGAGACAATATCACCAAATTCAAAAGCAGTGAACCGGCCACACCGATCTGGCAATTTTCAACCCTGGACAGCGGGGAACAGGGTAGCGGTAATCCGCAAACCATCATTTTCAAGGATGAAAACAAAGCCTATATTTTACGCTGGGGGAAATCAAGTGCCTGGGTTGTGGATCCTTCCGCCACCGACCAGGCCTCCTTCAAGCTGGGGGAGATCGATCTTTCCGCCTATGATGACGGGGACGGGGCTGTTGAAATGCAGTCCGGTGTGATTGTCGGTGACAAGCTGTTTATCGCCATGCAGCGCTTCGATTCCAGCTTCAATCCACTGCAGGCCTATGTCGCTGTCATTGATACCGCTACCGACAAGGAGATTGATACCGAAACCGGCGAAGATAATGTGCTTGATACCGGTGCCGAAGAAAATTTTAAAGGCATTGCTTTACCGGTTCGAAATCCGAATGCCATGCAAGTCGACGAGACCGGTATGATTTATGTGCAGGGATCGGGCAAATTCAATTTTGGAGGTGCCGAGCCCGAATATACCGGCGGCATTGCAACCCTCGACCCGGAGACTTTTGAGAGCGAACTGCTGATTGACGACGGGGACGCGGAAGATCACCCTTTCGGGCAGATTATCGATATGCAGATCGTTTCATCGCAAAACGGCTATTTCGTCGCTCAGAAAAGTTTTGCCGATGCAAGTCTGTTTGCCTTCAACCCTATGACCGGACAGGTCAGTGAAGAGCCCGTCACAGGAATCAGTGGAGTCAATATCGGCGGCCTTGCCGTGGATAATAAGGAACAGCTTTGGGTGAGTCTGTTTGCCGACGCCACAGAAACAGCCGGTATCCGGCTTCTGAACGGTAAGGACGCCAGCATTGTCAAAGACAAGATCGAGTTGAATCTCAATCCGACGTCCATTGTTTTCACCTCGGAGGTCGACCCGATACTGAAGAGCGGTCGCGATCCGCTATAATCTGACACAGGGGATTCTGCGCTATCACTGATCCCCTGCTTCTTAGACACCCAGGACCACTATACCCTTATGCGGCAAGTGCGATTTTGTCTTTTCTACAGTATGACAATCATGCTGGCGGGTCTGGCGAGCGCGTGGTCGGAAAAGCCGCAGCGCATTGTCTCGATGAATCTATGCACGGATCAGCTGTTGATGCTGCTGGCCGATCCGGAAAAAATTGTCTCCGTCAGTTATCTATCATCGAATAAGCACAATTCCTATTTTGCAGAGCAGGTTGCGCAAAAAGCCTACCCTCTTAACCACAATCTGCCCGAAGAAATCCTGCCGCTGCAACCCGATCTTATAGTGACCGGGCAATTTATGCATCAACAGGAAACCCGTTTATTGCGCAAACTGGGTAAGCGAGTTGAAACCTTTCCCGTATTCAGCAGCCTGCAGGACGTCGAGAACAATATCCGCAGCATGGCCCGCTTGCTTGAGGAACCGGCCAGAGGTGAGCGACTGATTCGGCAGATGGAGAAACGGCTTGGCATACTGACTGCCAGGGTTCCGAAGCGAAAAATTCCGGCATTAGTTTACTACCCGCGAGGATACACCCAGGGAAAAGATACGATTATCAATGAATTAATGGAGCTGGCGGGCTGGCATAATGTCGCCAATGATCTCAATATCCGGGGTTATGGCAGAATCGGGTTGGAGGAATTAGTACATGCCCGGCCTCGGCAATTGATCTTTTCCGAATACGCACCCGGTACACGCTCGCTCGGACAGGCATATTTTCATCATCCCGTGCTTGCATCGGTATTTTCGGACAGTCGGCCACTTGTGATTGACCCGCGCTTGTTAATCTGCGGGGGACCGATGAATCTCGAAGCGCTGGAAGTACTCATTCAGGCAAGGATCGATTTTGAGTAGGACGATGATGGCGCTGACTCAAAAACAATTAATTCTGTCGGGTATTGCGCTGGTCACAGTGCTGTTCCTGGTCTCTTTGTTTCTCGGACGAAATCCCCTGCCGCTGATTTCAGCCGCCCATGAGCTGGACAACAGTGAGGCGTCTCTGCTGGGTCTGATCCTTACTCAGATCCGTCTGCCCAGGGCTTTGATCACCGTCGTGGTCGGCGCCACACTGGGACTGAGCGGTGCAGCGATGCAGAGTTTGCTGCGCAATCCTTTGGCGACTCCTGGGCTGGTGGGCAGCTCCAGCGGAGCTGCTCTGGGTGCCGTTGTGGTTTTTTATCTGGGCAGCGGCACCCTCAGCTGGTTGATGCTGCCTGTGGCCGGAACTATCGGCTCTTTGCTGGCAATGGCCGTGGTTTATGCCCTGGCAGGGAGAGACAGCAGTATCGTCACACTGATACTGGCGGGCGTGGCCGTCAACTCACTGGCCTTGTCCCTGCTGTCTCTGGTATTAAACCTGGCTCCCAGCCCTTTCGCCGTACAGGAAATCGTCCTGTGGATGATGGGTTCGATCGCAAACAAGAGCATGCCGGATTTTTACCTTCTGTTACCGGCGACCTTGTTGGGTTGGTTGCTGTTGTACGGTACAGGACCTTCGCTGAATGCCTTGACTCTGGGTGAAGACACGGCTTTTACCATGGGTGTTAATGTCGTGCGCTTGCGTTGGCGGATCTTTTTCGGTATTTCGCTCGCCGTCGGCGCCGCGGTCAGTACAACCGGAGCGATCGGCTTCGTCGGTCTGGTGGTACCTCACCTTCTCAGGCCTTTGGCCGATTACGAACCGAGCCGTCTTCTGGCCTTGAGCGCACTGGGAGGAGCCGCGCTTTTGCTGGCTGCCGATATCGCCGTGCGCTTGTTTCCGCCCGGAATCGATATTCGAATAGGCATAATCACATCCCTGATCGGAGCGCCGTTTTTTCTGTATCTGATTATCAAAACCCGCAGGTCCCGGTTATGAATCTGCTGGAAATCAGAAAGTTGAATCTCAGTCTTTCTAAGCGACCGGTGCTAAGGGAGATGGAACTCAGTCTGGAACGCGGCCAACTGCTGGGTCTGGTCGGACCGAACGGGGCGGGGAAATCGAGCCTTTTGAAGGTGTTAGCGGGTCTGCTTAAACCCGAGTCGGGAGAAATGCTGCTCGAAGGTCAGCATCTGGGCAAATTGCTCGGCGAACAAAAAGCGCGCAGAATTGCCTATCTGGCTCAGGAACGCACCGCACATTGGCCACTTAGGGTTGAACGAGTGGTCGCACTCGGTCGGTTTCCGCATATCGCCCACTGGCAGTCACCCACGGAACAGGATCAATTGATTATTGAACAGGCGATGCGCGCGGCCGATGTACTGCAATTCCGGCAGCGCCGGATCAGCAATTTATCCGGCGGTGAACAAATGCGGGTCCTCCTGGCCCGGGCGCTCGCCGTGCAAGCGGATATTTTGCTGGCCGATGAGCCCATCACCGCCCTCGATCCCGCGCATGCCTTATCGGTCATGCAGCTGTTACGCACAATCTGCGAACACGGAAACTCCGTAATTGCGGTTATGCACGATCTGACACTTTCCGCCCGATACTGCCATAAACTTGTATTGATGGATGAAGGGACGGTTATTGCAAGCGGAGAACCACGGGATGTATTTACCTCCGATAACCTGAAGCGGGTGTATCAGATCGAAGTCTACCAGGGAACCGAGGGCGAAGTCCCCATTGTTCCTTGGAATCTGAGCTAAAACGCTGTTCAAGCGGCAACCGACAGATATTCCGGAATCATACCTAAGGTAATATGGCAAATTTCAACACACATATCTCAGTTGCGGCGGTGGCGTCGGGGCTTTTCGCCACAGCGGGATTGAAACTTGAGGAAATCAACGAACCCGAGGCCGTACTTTTAACGTTTCTCGGTACACTCGGTGGAATTCTGCCCGATATCGATCTGAAATACTCCCACCCCAGCCGCATCGTCTTCACCTTTCTGGGCATTATCGCCTCTTTTGTCGCAGTATTTGCCTTGCAGGAACGATTTTCCATCATCGAACTATGGATGAGCGCAACCTTGATCTATTTAGTCGTCAGGTATCCTGTCTGGATGTTGTTCCATACTTATACCACTCATCGCGGTGCGGTTCATTCACTCGCTGCCGCTTTGTTATTTTTATTTATGTTTGCCTGTATCGGCTACTACGCCTTTGAACAAACACCGTTTCTTGCCTGGCTATGCGGCTTTTACGTGTTCGGGGGCTTTATCATTCATTTGTTACTGGACGAAATCTATAGCGTGGATTTCCTCGGCAACACACTGAAACGGTCTTTCGGCTCCGCATTCAAAATCATCGATCTGAAACAATGGATGTCATCGGTCATTATCTGTTGTCTGGCATTTTTTTTCTGGCTGGCCACTCCGCCTATCGGTGCCCTGCAGAACACCGCAAATGCCTACACAAAAGAAAATGTGATTGAAAAGCTGTTTCCCGAGGATGGCTGGTTCGGTACCACGGTCGAGCGGCAAAGATAACTGATCAATCTCAAGGCTTTTTTGAAAATCGGCTAGGGGGCGGGGTCGTTCTCAATCATTCAAGCCCGGATGAAAGTCGTCCCCAGCTATGTACGGGGGAGGCAAATCATGTAAGGATTACTATATTGTGGCCGTATCAATAGCGTTCATTTCAATCCTATTGATTGGCAATAATTCTAGTCGGATGAGGGAAATATTATGCTGATAAAAAAATGTTTACGCGCAGCCGCCGCAATGGCTCTTAGCCTTACAGCGACGGCAAATGCCGCCGTGTTACAGCTCCACAATGGAGGGGATGTCACATCGCTGGATCCGCATAAGGTGAGCGGTGACTGGGAGAACCGAGTCGTCGGCGATATCTTCGAGGGACTGGTCACCGAGGATATAGACGCTAATGCGATTCCCGCGGGGGCCGTTAGCTGGGAGATTTCCGACGATGGACTGATCTACACGTTCCAATTGCGCAAAGGTGCAAAATGGTCGGATGGAACCCCCGTCACCGCGGCTGACTACGAATTCGCGTTTCAACGGATCATGAATCCCGAAACCGCTTCGGATTACGCCTATCTGCAATATCCGGTCAAGAATGCCAAGCCGCTGAATACGGGGGAAATGAGTGACTTTGGTCAGTTGGGCGTAAAAGCGATAGACGAACACACCTTGCAGATCAACCTGGAAGAGCCGACACCTTTTTTTCTTGATGCCCTGATGCACTATACCGGCTATCCGGTACCCAAACACGTGGTTGAAGCCAAGGGAGACGATTGGGTCAAATTGGAGAATATCGTGGTAAACGGCCCCTATAAGCCGGTCGAATGGGTATCGGGTTCCCACGTGTTAACCACCAAGAATGAAACTTATTATGCGATCGATACGCTGAAAATTGACGGCGTCAAATTCTACACCCTTGAAGACGAATCGGCGGCGCTGAAACGCTACCGCGCAGGCGAGTTCGATCTGCTGACCGATTTCCCGGCCGATCAGTACGAGTGGATCAAGGAAAATCTGCCGGGACACGCGCAAGTGGCACCTTTTATGGGTTTGTATTACTACACCCTGAACAACAATCATCCGGCGCTCAAAGACCAAAGCGTGCGTCAGGCTTTATCCATGGCCATCAATCGGGAAGTCATAGGTCCGCAGGTTCTGGGCACGGGTGAATTGCCCGCCTATTCCTGGGTACCGCCGGGAGTCGCCAATTATCCCGAAGGGTTTAAGGTTGATTGGGCAGATATGTCCTATGGCGAAAAGGTCGAAAAGGCCAAATCCTTGCTGCAAGAGGCGGGATACGGGCCGGACAATCCCCTCAAGCTGCAATTGAAATACAACACCAATGAAAACCACAAGCGCGTAGCGGTGGCGATCGCCGCCATGTGGAAAGAACTGGGTGTCGAGATCGAATTGTTCAATCAGGAAGTCAAGGTTCACTATGCCGATCTGAAAAAGGCGGATGCGGAAGTGGCCCGGGCAGGTTGGCTGATGGATTACAACGACGCGGTTAATATGCTCGATCTGTTGCGCTCCGATGTCCCCAATAATTACGGACGCTACAACAACGCCGAATTCGACGATCTGCTCAAGCAGGCCGCGGCTGAACTGGATCTGGAAAAGCGCGGTAATCTGCTGCAGGCCGCCGAGAAAATCGCCATGGACGAATCAGCGGCCGCTCCCATCTATTTTTACCTGGCTAAAAACATTGTGAATCCCAAGATCAAGGGTTTTAAAAACAATGTGAAAGATATTCATCGCACCCGCTGGATGTCAATCGGAGAATAAACGCCATTGACGGCGGCCGTTTATGGCGGCCGCCGTTTGCCAGGATAACCCGATGTTAAAATACGCATTCAGGCGTTTATTGACGACAATCCCGGTTTTATGGCTGGCAT
The DNA here is from genome assembly GCA_965222695.1 of Granulosicoccaceae bacterium. Taxonomy (GTDB): domain Bacteria; phylum Pseudomonadota; class Gammaproteobacteria; order Granulosicoccales; family Granulosicoccaceae; genus UBA7957. Next base: position 2,015,269 of record OZ244967.1, read on the forward strand.
TGACCGCTTGTTTCTTTGCCCTACGATTGGCCCCGGGCGGTCCCTTCGACGGAGAGCGCGCGCTTCCGGAGAAAATCCTTGAAAACCTCAGGGCTCACTACGATCTGGACAAATCGCTGATCGAACAATACTTTTTGTATCTCGGGCGTGTGATCACGGGCGATCTGGGACCCTCATTCGCATCTGAAGATTTTACCGTTGCCGAAATGCTGGCGACCGGCCTGCCCTACACCCTGATTCTGGGTGGACTGGCCTTTGTCGTGGCCCTGGTCCTTGGTATCCTGACCGGCGTTCTGGCGGCGAAATATCAAAACACACGGATCGATTATATCCTGGTGATTGTTGTAATGACCGGGCTGGTTGTACCGAATTTCCTGATCGCTCCGGTCTTTCAACTGATCTTCGGCATTTATCTTGACTGGTTCCCCGTAGGCGGCTGGGGCGGCCCGATGAATCTGTTCCTGCCCGTGCTCATCCTCTCGCTTTCGCACCTGGCCCGAATTTCCCGGCTGATGCGGGGCTCGATGATCGAAGTACTCAACGCCAATTATGTTCGCACCGCCCGGGCCAAGGGAATCGGGGAACGCAAGGTTGTCACCCGGCATGCCTTGAAAACCGCACTTGCACCGGTTGTCTCCTATTGCGGACCGGCCGCGAGTTATCTGCTTACCGGATCCATTGTGATCGAACAGATATTCGGGCTTCCCGGCATCGGGCGGTATTTTGTCACCGCCGCACTGAATCGCGACTACGGTATGGTACTGGGTACGGTGATTTTCTATATGATACTGATCACCTTGCTCAATCTCATCGTCGATATGATCTACGCCTGGCTGGATCCGAGGGTGCGCTACTGATGATCGGTCTGGGCAATAAAGTCGAAAAAATCGAGAAAATGCTTTCCGACACTGGTGAAGCGGCGACCGGCCGCAGCCTGACCTCCGACGCAATCCGCCGATTGCGGGCCAATAAAATGGCCGTTTTCTCCTTCTGGTTACTGATATTCATTATTCTTATGGCCTTTGTCGGGCCTGTATTGATAGAAAACGGCTACGAAAAGCCGGACTGGTCCTATATGCGCCACCCTCCGACGCTGGAGAACGGCCATTATTTCGGCACTGACCAAAACGGCCGCGATACCATGGCACGGACATTTTACGGCACCCGCATCTCTCTGGCCGTGGCCCTGGTAGCGACATTTGTATCCGTCTTTGTCGGGGTGCTTTACGGTGCGGTGGCCGGTTACTTCGGGGGCAGGATAGACGCCGTGATGATGCGTTTTGTCGATGTGATGTATGCCTTTCCCTATATTCTTATCGTTATCTTATTGATGGTGATGTTCGGCAGAAACGTCATTCTGCTGTTTGTCGGCATAGGCCTTATTGAATGGCTGACCATGGCCAGAATCGTCCGTGGACAGACACTTTCGCTCAAGGAGAAAGAATTTATCGAGGCTGCCCGTGCATCAGGGCAGAGTTCATTTAAAATCATCGTTAAGCATATTGTGCCGAATTTACTCGGTACGGTAGTCATTTATGCCACTCTGACCATTCCCGAAATCATTGTGACCGAGAGCTTTCTTTCCTATCTGGGATTCGGCGTCCAAGAACCTTTGACCTCTCTGGGTACACTGATTTCCGAAGGCGCCAAAGTACTGGAGGTGTTGCCCTGGCTATTGGCGTTTCCGGCCATAGTGCTGGTATCCCTGCTGCTTAGCCTGAGTTATATCGGTGATGGACTGCGCGACGCTTTCGACCCCAAGGACCGTTGAAATGGAGCCGGCACTTGCAATTTCGGATTTGAATGTTCGATTCGACACGCCCGACGGTGAAGTTGCGGCCGTATGCGACTTCTCTGTCAATATTGCGCAAGGGGAGACACTGGCGATTGTCGGTGAATCAGGTTCCGGGAAAACCCAGGCATTTTTGGGCATTATGGGGCTCTTGGCCAAAAACGGCCGAGCCAAAGGTTCCGCTTGTTTAAACGGAATCGACTTATTGTCACTTTCAAACGCGGAACTGGATCATCACAGAGGCAACCAGATTACCATGGTATTCCAGGATCCGATGACAGCCTTGAATCCGGGCATGAGAATCTCGCGGCAACTGACCGAAACTCTGGTAAAGCACAAAGGGATGAGCAAAGCCCAGGCCCGGGCAAGAGCACTGGATATGCTGCGAAAAGTAGGGATTCCCGAAGCGCGAAAACGGCTCAACGCCTACCCTCACGAATTGTCCGGCGGGATGCGTCAGCGGGTAATGATTGCCATGGCACTGTTATGTGAACCCGCTGTACTTATTGCCGATGAACCCACAACGGCGCTTGACGTCACCATACAGGCACAAATACTGGACTTATTCGCGGACCTGAAAAACGAACTCAATACCGCACTGATCGTGATTACTCATGATCTGGGCATAGTTGCAGGTTTGGCGGAGCGCATTGCCGTGATCTATGCCGGCCGAATCGTAGAAGAAGGTACGGTATTTGAAATATTCGATCGACCCCTGCATCCTTATACCAAAGCGTTAATAGACTCTACGCCAAGGGTGGATATGCATAGTACAGAGATTCATCCTATCTCCGGGAGACCACCCAATCTGCAGGCGCTTCCCCCCGGATGCGCTTTCGCCGATCGTTGCCGGTTTACAGAAAAACAGTGTCGTGACAACAGCCCGCCCCTGTATTCTACAGGCGAAGGCCGGCGCGCAGCCTGTTACCGCTCAAGGGAGATGGCATCATGAATGTCCCCTTACTTTCGGTGGAACAGCTGACAACCACCTTTTCCATACTACGGCCGGGATTATTCAGCGGACCACAGCTATTGCATGCTGTAAACAAGGTCAGTTTCGAAATCGCGGGTGGGGAAACTTTGGGCATAGTGGGTGAATCGGGCTGTGGTAAATCAACCCTGGGCCGTTCCATTCTGCGCCTGATCGAACCCAGCGGCGGAAAAGTCAAATGGCAGGGTGCGAATCTCGCTGATTTTCCACCGGAAAAAATGCGCACGACACGGCGGCAGATGCAAATTATTTTCCAGGATCCGCTCGCCTCTCTGAATCCCAGAATGACGGTTGGCCAGATCATCGGTGAACCGCTGACAGTCTTCGAAAATTCGCTCACGCGGGCACAGCGCCATTCGCGGGTTCTGGACATCATGGAAGCCGTGGGCTTAACCTCTGAAATGATCAACCGATACCCGCACGAATTCTCAGGCGGCCAGGCACAACGAATCGGCATAGCCCGCGCCCTGATCAGCAAACCCAAATTGATTGTCTGTGACGAACCTGTATCCGCACTTGATGTCTCTATCCAGGCGCAGATCATCAATTTGCTGCGGGATCTCCGCAAACAGTTTAATCTGACCTTGATTTTTATCAGCCATGATTTAAGCGTTGTCCGGCTGATCTCCGACCGGATATTGGTATTGTATCTCGGGCGAGTTGTCGAAGCCGGATCCACCGAAGCCGTTTTCAATAGGCCCCGACACCCCTATACCCAAGCCCTGCTCTCCGCGGCACCCATCCCGGACCCACACGTGAAGCGAAGCAGAATCCGCTTGAGTGGAGACCCACCGTCCCCGATCAATCCCCCCCAAGGATGCGCGTTTCACACCCGCTGTCCCAATGCGATGCCAAGTTGTCAATTGAATAGGCCTGAACTTCGAAATACAGGCTCGGAGTCGTTGGTCGCATGTGATTTGCTTTAATAATCATCCCTGCACAAGAACTATCCGTAGGAGCTTGCCCCGCAAGCGATAAAACCCCGGATATTAACACCATCGCGAGCTTGCCTCGCTCCTACTGTATAGATATTCGTCTTGTCACTTTTCTGAAAAGTGTATGTCCCCAAAGTAGCTCACCGCTTTCTGCATGGCATTGTCCGAATCCGCCATAACCGCTACGCCGTGAATTTTCGTTATGTCTTTGCTGAACATGCGTCGAAAATCTTCGCGTATGTCCTTCTTGTAGTGTTGCCATTGCCCAAGGCCGTCCTCACCACTGTGCACCGGTATCATCATGGCGCTGTCTGTAAACGGATTTGGCCAGAATTCATCCGGCTCCTTTTGATTTGCCCAGACATAATTCAAAGATAAGGCCTGCCATGGTAAAAACCCGCCCTTATAAACGACATACACACGTGCCGGATAATCATCGCCCTGCTTGCTTTTCGGGTTGAGGTCTGTATAGGTATTCTCCACGCGCCATGACCAGTTCAGATAGGGTGTTTTGATCAGATCAATGTCGATTTTCTTATACAAGACAGAAGCACTGTTATCCGTGCTCGCCTTAAGTACATTTCGGGAGTTAAGGCTTATAACCGAATAGGTGGTGTCATTGGCAAACACCTTTCGTTTCCATTGCCTCAAATCCCAATCATTGCTGATATTGACCATCGGAGAATCGGAGGCGATCGCAGCCAGACAGGTACTGAAAATAAAAAACACGGTAATAATCTGTTTGCCAGTCATGCTTAGTATTGCTATTTATTGATAGTGCGTTTAGGACAGCGGGTAAGGAAATAGGTTCGGAGAAGGGAAGTTGACTTTATTGAGTTAAAATCGTGACCTAGTACTCTGACCACCTAATCAGAGCCTGATAACTGAGTAATTGACGATGAACCCGAAAAAAATCGTTGTATTGACCGGCGCCGGTATCAGCGCCGAAAGTGGCCTTAAAACTTTCCGCGACGACGACGGTCTGTGGAATAACCACTCGGTGTACGATCTTGCGACGCCGCAGGCATTTGCCAGACACCCGCAACAGGTACTGGACTTTTATAACGAACGCCGCCGCCTTGCCTGTGCCGCCTGTCCCAATGCGGCCCACACGGCGTTAGCGGCTCTCGAACGCCGCTACGAAGTTGTGGTCATCACACAGAATGTCGACGATCTGCATGAACGCGGCGGCTCCACCAATATCATCCATTTGCACGGCGAATTGACTAAGGCACATAGTACAGCGGATGAGAACGATGTTTATGACATCGGTAACGCGGATCTGAACCTAGTAGTCAGTCAGGATGAAAAGTTCGGGTATTAGTCTAACTTCTTAACAAGGAATTACAACTTGTTGATGAGGTTTGATATGGCAAAGCGCAATATAGTGAGACTATCGCAGGATGAACGCCATGCACTGGAAGGCATGGTAAATCAAGGCCGAGTGTCAGCCCAACGGCGACGACATGCGGCGATACTGCTACGGGTTGATGAGGGCAAGTATGGTCCGGCAATGACTGACACGGAAACAGCCGATCAGATGGAACTGAGCACACGGTGTATTGAATCTGTTCGCCGAAGGTGCGTTCATGAAGGCTTGGAGAAGGCCTTACAGAGAAAGAAGCGATCTCGCGAACGTACAGCGAGTCTGGATGGCGAAGGCGAAGCCCAATTGATAAGCCTGGCCTGTAGTGAAGCACCCGAGGGGCGGGTACGCTGGACTCTGAGGCTTTTGAGCGAAAAACTTGTGGAGTTGGACATTGTGGATACGATCTCGTATGAAACGGTTAGGCAAGTTTTAAAAAAACACCATAAAACCTTGGCAGAAGAGGATGTGGTGTATACCCGCTCAGGGTAATGCCGCCTTTGTCTGTCAAATGGAACAGGTGCTGGACGTTTACAAGAGGGAGTACGACCCAGACTATCCAGTGGTTTGCATGGATGAGACCACCAAGCAATGTACACGTGAGGTTCGCAAGCCGATTCCGCCTTCACCGGGACAGACAGAGCGCTACGATGGAGAATATGAACGCAATGGTGTGGCTCATTTGCTGTTGTTCTATGCGCCTCTGGAGAACTGGCGTAGAGTGCAAGTGGCAGGGAATCATGCGGCAAGTGAGTGGGCTGAAGGTGTGCGACGCCTGGTGCAGGAGGACTATCGGCATGCGGAAAAAATCACCTTGGTGATGGATAACCTTAGCACACATACTGGCGCCTCATTGTACAAAGCATTCCCGCCAGAGCTTGCTCACAGTCTGCTCAGCAAACTCGAATTTATCTACACACCGAAGCATGGAAGCTGGCTGAACATGGCGGAGTGCGAATTCAGCGTGCTGGCTCGACAGTGCCTAGATCGTCGCATTGCTGATAGAGAAACCCTTACACAGGAGGTTGAGCAATGGGAGCAGATACGCAACGAAAATACGAAACCGGTAGATTGGCGCTTCACAACAGAGCAAGCAAGGATAAAACTGAAACGTCTTTACCCGAATGTTTCAGATTGACTGACTACTAGGTGACCTTTGCAACAATGGCAGCCAGCTGAGGCCGCATATTGTCTGGTTCGGCGAGCCTGTGCCCAATATCGAACGCGCCACAGACGAAGTGCGCAACGCCGGGAAAGTGCTGGTCGTCGGCACATCCTTGAGCGTTTATCCGGCAGCGGGATTGCTGGATGTCGCCCCGGCAGGTGCTGAAAAAGTCATTATCAGCCCGGATCTGCAGGAAAACCCTCAGGATTATCAGTGGTTCCGGGAAACCGCAGTTGCCCGTGTACCGCAATTAGTTGCAAACTGGCTGGAATCGGAATTCGGCAAGGGGCTAAATAATAAATAAGCCGACCAGTGCTCTGTCGCCTGCCCCGGGGATAGGCTGACTTGCAGGGATTGCCTATGATCACGACAAATGAATCTACAAATCAACGGCATCCCTTTGATGCTGCCATAGTACCTCGGATCCGCGTTCGTGCCGGGCAAGGATTCTTGCCGCAACAAACAGCAAATCGGATAATCTGTTCAGATAAGCCTGACTTTCCGCCTGCACTTCTTCTTCACGTGCAAGCGCGACAAGGCATCTTTCCGCCCGCCTGCATACGGTTCTCGCAATATGGCATATGGCTGCCGCCTTGCCGCCTCCGGGTAAGATAAAGTCTTGCAAAGCGGGTAAGTCACGGTTCAGTTTATCCAGTGCTTTTTCCAACCAGTCGATCTGTTCCTGTTGAATAAACTGCTGACCGGGCATACAGAGTTCACCGCCAAGATCGAACAAACGGTGTTGCACTTCATTGAGGATTTTGCCGATCAGTTCCGGTACACCCTGGGCGATCAGCAAGCCGATAAAACTGTTAAGTTCATCAACTGTGCCTATGGCATCGATTCTGGCGCTGTCTTTTCCGACTCTACCTTTAACGCCAAGCCCGGTAGTACCATCATCGCCGGTGCGTGTGTATATTTTTGAAAGCCTTTTTCCCACGGTATTATTCCGGATTAATCGTGACGACGGTTCTGCCGGTTACCGCGCCATCAATAAAGCGTTCAAATTCATTCGGCAAATGGTCAAACGGCGTTTCCCTGGTCAGGATTTTGTCCAGATGCCTGGGTTTTAAATCACTTGCAATGCGTTGCCAGACTTGTCTTCTCTTCTCGCCAGTCAGAATCACGGAGTTTATCCCCAATAGACTCACCCCGCGCAATATAAACGGCATAACGGTTGTATTAAGCGCGACACCGCCCGCCAATCCTATAGAGGCGATATTACCCCAGGGCTTGACGGTTCTGGTCAACCAGGTGAGCGTCTCGCCCCCCACGTTGTCCAAGGCCCCTCCCCATAGGGCCTTCTCCATCGGCCTTTTGCCGAAATCCTGATCGGCCCGTGAGATAATTCCGCTTGCGCCTAATTGCCTGAGATAATCCGATCTATCGGATTTTCCGGTAAACGCCATCACCTCATAACCTCCGCCGGCCAGCATATCTATAGCGACACTGCCAACGCCGCCGGTGGCTCCCGTAACCACTATGGGCCCCTGTTCCGGGGTCTGCCCGTTTTCTTCCATTCGATGAATCGCCAGAGCAGCGGTAAACCCCGCTGTTCCTATGGTCATGGCATCTTTTAATGAAATGCCTTCCGGTAGCAGGACGACTGCGTCTTTTTTTACCCGGGCATATTCTGCGTAGCCGCCATCCTCTGTTTCCGACAGATTAGCACCACATACGACTACTGCGTCACCGGGCTTAAATGCCGGATCGGTGGATTCCTCCACCCGGCCGGACAGGTCTATACCGCCGACCAGAGGGTAAGTTCTCAGTATGGCCCCCTTTCCGGTTGCGGCCAATGCATCTTTGTAGTTGATTCCCGAATAGGCGACTCGAATAATGACCTCACCTCCACTAAGGTCATCAACACTGATCTGTTCGAAACGGGCATCTATACCATCGTCGGTTTTGTGAATTCTAAAGGCCTTGAATGTCGGCATGGTTTTTCGGCTCCGTGTAAAAGCAGTGGGAGTTGCGGATTGAACGGCCCCTAGGCGAAGTCCGATCCGATAGGTTAGTATTGCGCATCTGTTTCATAAGCAACATATCACAGGAATGTAAGATGACGGAAGAAACGCTGTTCAGCAAAATCGTCAACAAAGAAATTCCCTCGGACATGGTCTACCAGGATGATCTGGTTACCGCTTTCCGCGATATCAATCCTGCGACACCCGTGCACGTTCTGATCGTTCCCAATAAGATTATTCCGACGGTTGACGATGTTGAGCCGGAAGACGAACTTGCGCTGGGCCGTATGTTCAGCGTGGCTAAGAAAATTGCCCGAGAACACGGTATCGAGGAAGACGGCTACCGCCTGATCATCAATTGCCGTAAGCACGGGCTGCAGGAGGTTTTTCATCTGCATATGCATCTGTGCGGCGGTGTGCAGCTGGGCAGGATGGTATCGATACAGAAGTCTGTGTCTTAGAGCCTGTTTCCCTGCGCGTTCGTCACGTCAAGTCGGGCGCGGTGGACCCTACTCGCGCATTACAGACCGATAAGCTCATTGATTCCACTCAAATTTTTCCCGGATTCTGTCGATAGCCAGTGAATAGACCTCTGTCGTTTGACAGGCTTGAGAATCCGGGATAATTGGAATGAATGTGTTGACCTTGATTTCCGCCTTGCTTGTGGCCCTACTGACCATAGGCACTGCAGATGCGCAACTACTGACTCATCCGGCTGCGACCGCCGGGCCGGGTACTAACCAGTACGGTGTCTACCTCGGTAAGTCAAGCACAGAGTATGATATTGAAAAATCGGATGATTCTGGCGAAATTGACCGCTCCTTTCTGGCCGCTTATATGGCGCGGGGAATCAATGATATCTTCGATGTCTACGCTGGCGCTGCTTATGGTTTTGATATCGAAGACGGCAGCGGTTATCAGCTTGGGCTCGGATTGAAAGGAAAGCTGGAATTTATCGACATCCGATCTTTCGATTTCAATTGGTATTCCCAGCTCTCGGTGTTTTCCGAAGAGCTTGATGAGGTGGATGAGATCACGGTCGAAAACACCTTGAGTGAATGGCTGCTGGGCCTGGTTGCGGTAAAACCGATTGATCCGGATCTGAAACTCTACGCGGGACTTGAGTTCGTCGCCAGCTCAATCGGTGAAGCGGTCAGTAAGAAATCCGGACTTGACGATTTTAAATCCGATTTCGAGCGCAACGATCGCGTCGGCCTGCGTCTGGGCCTGGAATATCGTCAATTTCAGTTGCACATCGGCGCCGTGAATGAATCCAGCGTGATGTTCGGTGTTTCCTTACCCTTCGGTACCGGGCCTGAGACGCCGAAAAAACCGCAACAAACCCTCCCGCCCAAAGACCCGGCCAAGTCCGAAGCTCCCGTAACCCCGGAAGTTCGTAAAATTGAATTGGATTTATACGAAGACACCAAACCTATAAGCGAGCGCGAAAAAATCCGCCGCCTGCAACAGAAACTAAAAGATTTGGGATACAATCCGGGGCCTGTAGACGGGTTTATGGGCAAGCGTACCGCAGCGGCGATCCGGAAATTCCAAAAGGATCAGTCTTTACCGGTCAAGGGTCAAGCGGATAGCGCAACATATAAAGCTCTGGGTCTGGAATAAAATTCTGCATCGCTTTGCTGTGGCAACAGCGGCTTAGAGCCTGTTACAAGATCACCAAATTCTCACTACGGCATGGGGATCTTGAACAGGCTCTTAAGGGTTAAAGTCAATGTGGGAACTGCGAAAGGCGGATATTCATGCCGCCGATGACCTTCAATTTTTATGGGTTAATACCTTTCAGCAAGCCTACGAGGATCTGCACGATAAAAGGAATATCGACGCCTATTGCCAACATCATTTTTCGAAAGCTGCGGCCATTGAGTTCCTCGCCGACAATCAAAGTTATTGCTGTATCGCTTATAAAGAGGGAAAGCCCGTCGGTTTCTACCTGATCAGACATCATCCTTCACCGATAAGATTCGATGCGGATGCATCGGAATTGAAGCAAATCTATATTCTCACCGATGAGTACGGAACCGGGCTTGGTAAAGTACTTTTCAGGCACGCCAGTGAAGTGATACAGAATTGCGGCAAACATTGGGTCTGGTTATGCGTGTCTGATACTAATTATCGCGCCCGTTCGTTTTACCGGATGCTGGGATTTCAACGCCTGGGTCGCGGCCCGGTAATCCATGTCGGTTCGGACAGGCTGATATCGAGTGTATTGATCAAGAAACTATAATTTAGCGGCGCGATATTGCTCACGAAACCAGTATAGAGCGATCAGGGTCATCGCATTGCTGATTTCACCCTGATCCAGTATTCGGAATATTTCATTGACAGCGTAAATTCGCACGCGTATGTCCTCTCCTTCATGCATAAGCCCGTGCAGTCCACCCGCGTCAGACAAATCAGCCTGCGCATAATACAAATATATTTTCTCCGTGCTACCACCCGGGCTGGCCAGATACTCCAGCATGGGCCGGGTATCCCGAAGTTCAATACCCGCCTCCTCCACGGCTTCCCGCTCAACGACATCCCTGGCCTCTTCGCCTTCCTCGATAATGCCTGCGATCAATTCGGTCAACCAGGGATTGTCCTCGTGGATCGCACCTGTTCGGAACTGTTCCACCAGCAATACCCGATCGCTGACAGGATCATAGGGCAAAACCGCTGCGGCGCATCCGCGCTCGAAGATCTCCCGCTCAATCGGCGCCATCCATCCACCGGCAAAGAGCGTGTGCGTAATCTTGTATTTAACAATCCGGAAAAATCCCTCAAAACAGGTTTTAGTTTCAAGAATCTTCCATTGCTGTTTCATCATTTCATACTCGGTTTGTGGAGAAAACCAGGATGAATATTAACACAAGCCCATAAGGTACCCGCGCCATCATTCGGCTATGGCTTCATCAGTTTCTCTATATCCTTGAGTTGCTGCGGTGTATCCACTCCGTGCGGCGGCACCTGACAAGCTTCGGCAACATGAATAATCACACCTTCCTGCATTGCCCGAAGTTGTTCCAGTTTTTCCAGATGCTCCAGCGAACTTTCCTGCATCGATGACCAGTGCCTTAAAAACCCTGCACGATAGGCATAAATACCGATATGGCGGAACGCGCTCTGGGGCTTTTGGGTGTTCGATTCCCGTGGCCAGGGGATGGGTGCACGGCTGAAATACAGGGCTTGCCCCCTGTTGTCAAATACAACTTTGACTACATTGGGATTGATAAAATCATCACTGGATTCAATCGGGCTGCAAAGAGTCGCTATTCCCGCCGCCTGGTAATCCTGCAAATTGTGTGCAACTTGATTGATCACCGCGGGCGGGGTCAAAGGTTCATCCCCCTGCAGATTGACAATAACCGTATCGTCCGGCCAGGCTTCGGCAGCACTGACCTGAGCGATCCGATCAGTACCGCTCGGACAGTCGGGGTCGGTCATATGGACTTTTATACCCAGCGATCCGGCAAGCCGCCCGATTCGTTCATCGTCGGTGGCAAGGACTATTTCGGATGCATTCGATTCCCGGGCTCTAAGGCAAACATGTTCTATCATCGGTCTGCCCGCAATCGGAGCCAAAGGCTTGCCTGGAAATCGCGAAGACGCATAACGCGCGGGAATGACGACTTTAAAATCTGCTGTCTTCATCTTTTTTCCGTATTTCTGTGTAAAGTCAGTTTCTCCAGCAGAGCCAGCACACTATTACACAAACTTGTCGGCAATTCCGCCGTTACCTGCAGATACCAGGCATTTTTTAATCCGAAATCAAAGCATTTAACGGCATCTTTTTCTGTCATAATGAGAGGTAAATCCCCCAGCCCTTCAAATTCACTTTGTACGAAAGGATGGTGATCCGGGAATCTATGACTGCTGACGTGTAAACCCAACAAGCGCAGGCTATCAAAAAAGCGCTCAGCACTGGCCGTCCCCGCAATAGCATGAACCGACTTCCCACGGAAGGCATCCAGGTTGACACGTTGCAATCCGTCGAGGCTGATAAACTGCTGCGCTTTAACAGTGAAGCTATTATTATCCGCCGTGGCTTCCGTATCCGAGTTGACCAACAGATAATCTGCTTCTTCGACGCGTTTGATTCCTTCCCTCAAAGGACCGGCAGGCAGGCAAAACCCGTTTCCATATCCTCTGCGAGCATCGACCACAAGGATTTCATAATCCCGTTGCAAGGCATAGTGTTGTAGTCCGTCATCGCTGATCAGCACATCGCATTCCCTGTATTCGAGCAGGGTTCTGGCTGCTGCGGGGCGATCCCGGCTGACGCAAACGGGGCACAGTGTTCTGCGGTATATTAACGCCGGTTCGTCACCCGCAAGCGTTACGGGCGTATGCTCTTGTACGATAAGGGCTTGTCTTTGGGTGCGCCTGGCGCCGTAACCGCGGCTTACTACACCCACAGTGTAGCCCTGATTTTTAAAAAATTCCGCAAGCGCTACCACTACCGGGGTTTTTCCCGTCCCTCCCACGGATAAGTTTCCTACCACAATAAGCGGTACTGGCGAGCGCCAGGAGGCGAAAAACTGGCGTCGGTACAGAAATCGCCTGATAGAGACGAGCAGACAAAACAACAGCGATAGCGGCCACAACAGCAGGGAAACGGGATTCTTGCTGTACCAGAATCTCAAGGTTCAGTATCCGCTATTTCTTGAATTGCAGGCCGTGAAGATAGGCGTAGTGCCCCCTGGCTTCCAGCAACTTAGTGTGCGTGCCCTGTTCGACGATTTTTCCGTATTGCATTACTACAATTCGATCAGCCTTTTCTATCGTCGATAATCGATGCGCTATGACCAGCGTGGTTCGGCCTTGTAATAAAGCATCCAGACCCTCCTGTACCTTACGTTCCGATTCGGTATCCAGTGCTGACGTCGCTTCGTCCAGAATCAATATGGGTGCGTTTTTCAACAATGCTCTTGCTATGGCCAGTCTTTGTCTTTGCCCGCCAGACAGCATCACACCGTTTTCGCCGATATAAGTATCATAACCTTCTTCGAGGTTTTGAATAAAATTTTCGGCGTGAGCGGCAACAGAGGCTTTTTCTATGGCTTCGCGTGGAACATCCCCCAAAGCACCATAGGCGATATTATTGGCAATCGTGTCATTAAACAGGGTTACGTCCTGACTGACGTAGGCAATCTTGCTGCGCAGACTGCTGAGTCGGATCTCACTGATGTCGATGCCATCGAGTGTGATGGTACCGGATGTGGCTTCATACAATCTCGGTAAAAGATTTACCAATGAAGTCTTACCACTGCCCGACTCACCGACCAACGCCACGGTTTCACCGGACTGGATATCGAGCGTCACATGATCGATTACGGCCGGTCTGTTCTCTCCATAACGAAAAACTATATCCTCAAACGAGACAGTACCTTCGATCGTGTTGAGTACCTGTGTACCATGGTCCCGTTCGGATGTTTCATCCATCACGGCAAACAGGCTTTCGCCGGCTGCGATCCCTTTCTGCAACTGTACGTTTAACATGGTCAGCCGGCGCATGGGAGCGAAAAGTAACAGCATGGCAGCGATAAACGACATAAAGGTCCCGGGACTGATATCGCCGATAAGATTGCCGCTGGTGGCAAGATGAATAATGATCGCGAGAGCCAAAGCAACCAGTAGTTGGACGATCGGTGCATTGGCTGCCTTGGCAATGGTTTCCCGCATATTCAATTTTCGATTGGCTTCGTTAACTCTTTCGAATTGCAGCCGCTCGTATTCATGGCCACCGAATATCTTGACCACTCTCTGCCCTTCTACAGCTTCTTCGACGACATGACTCACCTCGCCCATGGAGTCCTGTATCCCCCGGCTGATGCGGCGAAATGTTTTGCTGACGCGATTCACAATCACGCCGATAATCGGCCCGATGATCAGAAAACTTAAGGATAACTGCCAGCTTAAATAAAACATCAGGCCCAGCAATCCGAGTGCAGTCAAGGAGTCACGCACCAGAATCGTCAGTGAGTTGCTTGCCGCCTGGGCAACATTCTGAGTGTTAAAAGTGATTTTAGAAATCAGTTCACCGGAAGAGGCGTTATCATAGTAACGAGTGGGCAATGAGAGGTATTTATTGAATACCTCGGCACGAATGGCTTTAATCACCTTCCAGCCGATCCAGGACATGTAATAAGTGGATGCAAACCCCGCAATACCGCGTATGATAAAAATCAAAACGATCAACAGTGGCACCGTGGAAATGGTTGCTTGGTCCCGCTCGACGAAACCGGCATCGAGCATGGGTTTCATCAACGCGGCAAAGGCGGTTTCAGTCAGCCCGTAAGCGACCATGCCGGCAATGGCAAACATAAACTGTTTTTTAAATGGCTTGACATAGGCTATCAGGCGAAGATAGGTATCTTTGCCGCTGACCGGACGCTGCTGCTTTTTGATCACTGTTCAGTTGTTTCGGTTTGAGAGGTGGCTATGGTTAATTTCAACATACCGAGTTGCGCTGCGGCATCCATCGCGGTCACTACCGCCTGATGGGGCGTCAAGGCATCGGCCCGTATGATCAGCAGCATATCACGCTTGCCTCTGCTGAGTTTGTTGATCGCGGCCCGCAGTGTTTCGAGGCGATTATTGGTTAGCTCCCGCCCGTTCAGAAAATACTGGCCACCGGTGTTAATAGCAATTTCCAGGGTTTCTTCAACCACAGGCGATGGCTCCTGCGAAGCCTCTGGGAGGTGGACCTGCAGTTGTGATTCCTTTTGAAACGTGGTCGATACCATAAAGAAGATCAGCAGTAAAAATACAACGTCGATCAACGGGGTCAGATTTAACTCCACATCCTCACGTTTGCGGTTTCGAAAATTCATGTTGAATCTTATGCTCGCTTACTTCGGCGGTTATGGAGAATTTCGACCAGCTTCAGGGCCTCTTGTTCCATACCTATAACCAGCTCTTCAACGTAGCCACGGAAATACCGGTAAAACATCAGGGTCGGTATGGCGACCGAAATACCGCCTGCGGTGGTGATAAGCGCCTTTGAGATCCCATCCGCCAAATCGGTAGGATTGCCGACGCCGGCAGTGGTGATATGGGTAAACACTTCGATCATGCCTATGACTGTGCCCAATAATCCAAGCAGTGGAGTAACGGCCGCAATGGTGCCCAGTGCATTGAGGTATTTCTCCAGATCGTGAGCGACATGGCCACCAACCTCCTCTATCGCATCTTTCATTTCGTCTCGATCGTAGTCCCTGTTGACCAGGCCGGCAGCAAGAATCCTCCCCAGGGGTGACTGATTGGCCAGATCACTGATCTGTTGCTGGCTGAGGCTTTTTTTGGCCGCCATCTGCCAGACACTTTCAACCAAACCCGCGGGTAGTACTTTACTTCTTTGCAGGGTCCAGAACCGTTCCGCCACGATACCGGCCGCGGCGATTGAACAAAGAATAATCGGCAGCATTAACAAGCCACCCGCGCTGATCAATTCCCACACAGTAAGATCCTAAGTTAACTACAGAATGGTTTGACGATTCAACAAAAGGCTGTACCAAGATTCATGCGCTGACGGCCGCTAACTGCGGTGTTTTTTTCCCTCTTGCCGAAATCGTTCAGATGATACTTTATTGTAGCCGCAAATCGAAATCTGACCGCCACAATTCAGGATGAGCGTTTCGATAGGAAAATGGCTTGCCGATCATGCCGTAAGGTCCGAAATGAAACCGTAATAAGCCATCCCTGTCGGTACGGAATATCTCACTGCCTACGTCTTTGTAGCGCTGCTGAACCGATTCGTGAGGAAATCCGAATCGATTCCTGTAACCCAGCGAGTATACCACGTGACGCGGCCTGAGCTTTTCGACAAATGCGCGGCTTGAGGATGTTTTGCTGCCGTGATGCGGCGCCAGGAGCAGATCAAGCGACGGTATATCCAAGTCCATTAAATTCTCTTCTCCCCGGATTTCGATATCGCCCGTCAGCAGCACGGCTGACCGTCCGCTTTCAATCAGTAGTACACAGGAATAGTCGTTCTCTGTTTGATACTCGTGCACGGACGAGTTCAAGAACCGAAATGAAATGTCGTTCCAATACCATCCTAGCGATTGATCACAGTTTGAATCAGCGCCGATTTCGTTGCGGAATCGCTCCGCGGTAACGACCGAGTCCACTTTGAAAGCCTTTTTGATATCTTCAAGACCAGCCGCATGATCGCCATCCGGGTGCGATATTACCAGTGAGTCCAAGGTTGATATTCCACGATGACGTAGATAGGGAATCACTGAAGAGCGCGCAACCGGGACAGAAGAAAGCTGCCCGCCGGTATCAAACAAAAGACTGTGATCACGGGTTTCGATCAACACGGATAAACCTTGTCCCACATCGATCACGCTGAGCGTAAACTCTCCCCGGGCATAGTCGTGACCCCTGGCCAGCAACAGCGCGGCCAGCAAGGGCAGGCCCAGCCAATTAAGCCCTGTCCCCCTGGGCAAAAACAACACCATCACCGCCACCGCGGCAAGCAGGTACGCCCACCAAGGCAGCCCGGGCAACCACCATTGAAGATTTTCAATACCGGCCAGCCATTCGAGGTAGATTAGCAACAGCAGAATCAATCCGGACGAGGCTTGCAGTAGCGGTTCGCTCAGCTGGGGAGAGAAGTTCAATATTGTGGTAGCCAGCAGCGTGATTGGAACCACAAGTACTGTGACAAAGGGGACTGCAACAAAATTGGCTGCAACCGCAACCGGCGAGATATAAGAGAAAAACAACGCGTTAAGCGGTAACAATCCGATTGTCATCGCCGTATGCCAGCCCAATATCCGCCAGGGATTAAGAGACTGTTTTTTGTCGTCTCTGAGTAAATAAAAAATCAATCCGACGGCGGAAAACGACAACCAGAAACCCACGGTCAGGGGTGACAGCGGCTGAATCAGCAATACCGAAAACAAGGCCAGCATTATCGGGTCGGTAAAACGCATGTGCCGTCTGCTGAGACGAAATCCGATATAGACTCCCAGCATAATCAAGGCACGCAGGGTCGGAACCGTGAAACCCGCCAGTGCGGCATAACAAAACGCAGCGCAAAACGCGCTTAGACTGCAGAACCTGTCCCGATTGATCTGTAAGCCGAAAGGACAAATCACGAATCGCCAGAATAAACCGGCTATTCCCCACGCGGTGCTCGCAACCAAAGTGATATGCAGTCCGGAGATGACCAAGAGATGGCTGGTGCCGGTTAAGCGAAACCATTCCCACAAGGTTGACTCTACCGATGATCCGTCACCAAGCGTCAGCGCTTTGATAATCGCCATCGAACGGACAGGTAAACTGCGCCGTTCAATTTCTTCAGCGAGATATTGCCTTAAGCCATTAAGACTGATAGCTGCATCGGATTCGAGCTTTTCCCCCCGCTCAGGGTTTCGGATATAACCTACGGCATCCACGCCTCTGGAGATCAGCCATTTTTCGAAGTCGAAGCCACCGGGATTGAGCAGTCCTCTGGTTTGTTTCAAACGAACCGTCAATTGCCAGCGCTCGCCTGCCCGTATCTCAAGCGGACACAGATAGCAGCTTAATCGTATCGTCCGGCTTCCCACAGACGGGATCTCAGGGTTCAGAATTCTTTCTATATCCAGATAAAACAAAGACTTAGATGATGATAACTTTGGAATTCCCTTAACCCTGCCGATAAGTTCTATATCGATCCCCTGCATCTGCGACGGCAACGCCCTTTCGCCGATCAGGTGAATTTGATATCCGGCCCACAGCGCGCCAAAAAACAATCCGGCGGCAATCGGTGCGCTGACACGGCACGAAACGGCCAAAGTGGCTATAAACAAGAAAAGTGCTGCCGGTGTTGATACTATATCTGTGTGGTAGATGATAAGCATCCCCACCAGCAGGGAAATGACAAACCTATTCATGAGCCTGGAGGAAACTTGCGCCAGAATCTAATGACTTCTATGAATAGGGTGCGCATTCCACAAATGGGTAAGCACGCTGTACTGAGTAATGCCGCGAAAATTTATTAGAAAATATTTACCGAACGCCAACTGGCTCAAGAGCAATAAAAGCCTGGGAGTCTTGGGTGAATACGTACACGACCCGAGTGTATGGCATTTAAATCGCCGTTCCGTTTCGGGTGCGGTGGCCATAGGTATGTTCATGTGCTGGATTCCTTTTCCCTTTCAAATGGTGATTGCCGGTGTACTGGCAGTCCTCTTCCGTGTGAATTTGGCCATTTCAGTGGTACTGGTCTGGATAACCAATCCGGTAACTATACCACCCATGTTTTACGCCGCCTACAAATTGGGCTCCAAGATATTGGGGCAAACACCTCTTCCCTATCAGATGGAATTCAATGTCGAATGGATTTTTCAGAAACTTGCGGAAATCTGGCCACCCCTGGCCGTAGGCAGTTTGCTGTTTGCCATTGTGTCCTCTTTACTCGGCTTTTTGTTCGTCCGTTTACTCTGGCGCCTGGCGCTGGTTAAAAAATGGCAGGCCCGCCGAGAACGCCGGTTTAAGCAGGTTCCATGAATAATACTCTCAGTCCCGCTCAGCGACTATCAGAATTCTATGGAGTATAGTCGTTCAGATGTCCGCTGCTTAACATCAAAATCCGATCCATCCGTTTGGCCAGTCGCATATCGTGCGTAACCACCAGAAAGCTGGTCCCTAGTTCCTGATTGAGCGTCAACATTAACTGATACACTTTCTCCGCTGTTTTCTCGTCAAGATTTCCGGTTGGCTCATCGGCAAGAACCACTTTAGGATGGGTCACCAGTGCGCGGGCTATGGCCGCTCTTTGCCGTTCGCCGCCGGAAAGTTCTCCCGGTTTGTGGTAGCAGCGTTCGGCCAGCCCGACTTTACCGAGCATTTCAGCGGCCTTTTCCCGCGCGTCGTTACGCCGGCTTCCACCGATCAGCAAAGGCATGGCAACATTTTCCAGCGCACTGAATTCAGGCAATAGATGATGGAACTGATAGATAAAACCTATTAATTCATTGCGCAGTTTGCCGCGGCGTCTGGGGCCGAGTTCCGACATACGCCGGCCGTCGAGAATCAATTCGCCACTGGAGGGTGTATCCAGTCCGCCCAACAGATGTAATAATGTACTTTTTCCGGATCCCGACGCACCGACTACAGCAACTTGTTCCCCTTGCTCGACGTTGAAATCGAGACCTTTGAGCACCTCTACCCGAGTGGCACCCTGGGTGTAGTGTTTTTGCAATCCCTGCACCGTGATAATTTTGGATGTATTGCTATGTGAGGCCACACTACTCATATGCCAACGCCTCAGCCGGTTCGACGCGTGACGCCCTCCAGGCGGGATAAAGTGTTGCCAGCAGCGAAATAGTAAAGGCGACCATGGCGATTTGAGTGACATCGCTCCACCGAAGATCCGAAGGCAGATCACTGATACTGTATACGCTCGGATCGAGAAAATGGACGCCAAACAGATTTTCAATAAAAGGAACGACGGTATCGATATTCGACGCCAGGGCGATTCCGCCCATCAGTCCCAGAACGGTGCCAAAGACGCCAATAATGGCCCCCTGCACCAGAAAAATGCCCATGATACTGCCCGGTGATGAACCCAGTGTACGCAGTATGGCGATATCCGACTGCTTATCCGTCACGACCATGACCAGTGTTGAGACAATATTAAAAGCGGCCACAGCCACGATCAACGTGAGTATGACGAACATCACCGTTTTCTCGGTGGCCACCGCCTGAAAAAAATTTGCGTGTTTCAGTGTCCAGTCAGTCACCCAGTAATCCTCACCGACCTGCTGAGCCAGGTCTCTGGCAACCGACCGGGCACCGAACATATCTTCAAGCTTCAACCTGACCCCTGTATAACCTCCCTGCATTCGCAAGAGCTTCGATGCATCATCGGCCTGTACCACTGCCATATTGCGGTCATACTCGTACATTCCGATTTCAAAAATTCCCTTGACTGTAAACCGTTTCAAGCGGGGCAGCACACCTACCGGCGTCACACCGGCCTCCGGCGAGATCACGGTAACCTTATCGCCCACCGCGGCATTGAGGAATTTTGCAAGGTCGCCACCAAGCAGTATCCCGAACTCACCCGCTCGCAGATGGGCCAACTCACCCACCAGCATTTTATCCCCCACTTCGGAAACCTGCGGTTCTTCGCCGGGTAATACTCCCCGTATCAAGGCTCCGGTAACACGATCAGCATTGACCAGCATCACCTGCCCTTCCACAAAAGGGGCCGCCCCTGTGACTTGCGGATGTTCCCTGGCGAGATCGGACAGTTTCTGCCACTCGAACATGGGCTGATCGTAGTAAGTGATCGTGGCGTGAGCGGCCGCGCCCAAAATGCGCTCACGCAACTCCTTTTCGAATCCGTTCATCACGGAGATGACGGTAATCAAAGCCGTCACTCCAAGTGCAATGCCCAACATGGAGATCAAGGATATAAATGAAATAAAATGATTTCGGCGTTTAGCGCGGGTGTAGCGCAATCCGACGAAGAGTTCATATGGTTGGAACATGGTGCGCGATTAGATCACAATTCAGGAAAAAATTCGCCTGTTTTTCTGTTTTGAAAAGATTCACTGTGGGTCGGTTCCTGCAGTAACGGCAGCAACTGCCGATAAGTCTGTTAGTACTTATTTGTCGAGATGGCAACTCAGTCGGCAGTTAACAGGAATCGATTAGATGCATTCGCTTCGCACAGGCTTGTTTTTATCCATTTTGCTTTTGTCTTTCAGTCATATTCTGGCGGCCGATACCCTGGACATTCCGGACGCGACCGGTTCAGGAAACTATCCCGAGCGCGGCAGTTTGAAATCCCGGGTATTGGATCTGTACGGAGAACCGGTACAACGCATCGCGGAAATCGGCCAGCCGCCGATCTCCCGCTGGGTTTATGAAGAATTCAAGGTCTACTTCGAATACGACAGAGTGATTCATTCGGTCAGCCGATAGCCAATATACATCCAGCCTGTACAGGTTGGTTGGTAATATAAAGGAAATTTATCAACAACCGATTTCGGACGCGCAGTTCTGCGAGATTTCGCTTCTCTTTTAGACTAAAGTTCAATACCTTACCGCAACACTTCCCTTCATATCAGCCGTTGTTTATATAAACTAAAGCAGGCTATCGAATATTCCAATATTTCTCATAAATTTATTTTATAGTGATGGATGTACACTTATACTTGAACTACTTCCATTTTGTGTGGATTCTAATCCCTAATGCATATACTCAGGGACCGGGATCGGGATAAGATAGAGCGGATTCCGGGTGAATCACCCTATATGTCAATAATCTGATTGTTTTTACGGAGTTCTAGAATGCCGGCATTTACCCACTATATAATTCTTGCAACTCTCCTCACACTGATCAGCGGGCCTCTTGCCGCAAAAGGATTCAACAGCCTGAACCCAGATATATTCCAATGCGTATTTGAAGGAGAAGAAGATAAACAGAAGAAAAAACCCGTGCCGCCTGAAGGCGAGCAAGCAGCCGAGGCTGAGGAGGAAGACGAAGAACCTGACTGCGAATAGCGGTCACCCATGACAATCAATCTTTTACGATAGTCAGAACAGACTGACACCAATACAACAAACAAACCAGAACTATCAAAGGGGATATTTCTTATGATGAAAACAGGAACAAACGTGTTAACCACCGCTCTGTTCGTTACTGCTGTCGCCTGCAGTGGTGCGGCCCTGGCGGAGGGGAAGCCGGTCGGTATCACACCGGACATGATGAGTATCAATGTTACGCATAACGGCAATGCCGTCGAGCTGAAACGAAATCAGGATAATAACGCAACCGTTAACCCGGCTTTTGCCAAAACTTCCCGCCCCTGCCCTCCCTTTTGTATTCAACCCATAGTGCTCGCCCCGGGTGTGGAAACATTGGGAGAAGTCGAGGTCATTGACTATATCGGCAAAATGGAAGGCGGTGACAAAAACATTATTCTGATCGACTCGCGAACGCCCGACTGGGTCGAGAAAGGCACTATTCCCGGTGCAAAAAATATATCCTGGGTTGAACTGACTCCGGCAAAGGGAGCAACCACCGACGGTATAATAAAGATCATGCAGGAAGACTTTAATGTCGGACTGGCCGAAGGAGTGGACGCATTCGGCGTTGATGAAGCCATTGCGGAAGGAGACACAACCAAAGTCTTCGACTATAGCAATGCCAAAACGCTGGTTTTATTCTGTAACGGAATGTGGTGCGGTCAGTCTCCCGCCAGTATCATGACTTTGCTGAAATTCGGTTACCCCGCGGAAAAAATCAAATGGTACCGCGATGGTATGCAAAGCTGGGAGATTCTCGGGCTGACCACGGTCAAACCATAACGACCGCTGTCACTGACAGACCCATCGGGTCGGTTCGTATTATAAAGGGGCGTGGCAACGCCCCTTTTTTATGCCTGCGCCTATCATTCATATCGAGTGAACTTTCACCTGCAGTATGGGAGAATTGACCGTTTTTAATTTTTATCCTGACGGTATATGGTAAACGAGCATTTTCCCGACTTATTTCCTGCCGCCGGCGATCAATTTGCCCGGTGGGGTCAGTTATACGGCAGTGCCCGGGCACTGGCCATTGCAGAATACGCTCAGCGCTGTTCGGAACTGGTAGTAGTGCTGGTGCCCGGCATGCAGGAACTGGTTCGGATCGAAGAAGAAATCCGGTTTTATGCCAACCCGGACTTGCCGATCACCAGCTTCGTCGACTGGGAAACCTTACCCTATGATCTGATATCACCGCATCAGGATATAATTTCAGAGCGAATCCGCAGTCTTCACCGATTGCCTAAAACGCATCGCGGAATACTATTAGTCGCAGTAAGCGGTATATTGCAACGCCTGTGTCCGCGATCTTTTCTCGACCGACATTCCCTGGTGTTGAAACAAGGAGACCGATTCACCCTGGATGAGTTTCGAAGCCAACTGATCGATGCCGGCTACAGGCACGTTTCGCAGGTCGAAGAACATGGCGAATTTGCGGTTCGAGGATCTTTGCTTGACCTGTTTCCCATGGCCAGCAAGCAGCCATTTCGGATCGATTTTTTCGACGATGAGATCGATACGATCAGGGTATTCGATTCGGAGACACAGCGTACAATCGAGAAACACACTCATATCGAGTTACTGCCGGCTCACGAATTTCCGCTCAATGAGGCAGGCATTAAAAAATTCCGGCAGAATTTCCGCAGTACTTTTGACGCTTCCAGCAAAAACAGTCCGTTATATCGCTCGGTCAGCGATGGTCATGCACCAGCCGGAATCGAATATTACATGCCCTTATTTTTCGATGAGATGGCGGCTCTGTTTGATTATTTGCCAAAGGCCTGCCACTTCTTTCAATTGGAAGGAACCGCTGAAGCCATGGAAAACTTTTGGCAATCGGTGCAGGAGCGGTACGAGGAACGTCGCCATGATATCGAACGCCCCGTCCTAAATCCGCAGCAGCTTTACAATTCTCCACAGCAAACACAGCAGGAGCTGGATCGCCATCGCCTGATCCACCTGCAGGAATACAAGTTTGAAACCGGCGGCACCGGCTCGGATCGCTACAATTTTCCAAGCGGTTCCCCCGGAACTTATCCCATTAACGCCAGGGCGGAACAGCCGCTTCAATTGCTGCAATCGTTTCTGGCGTCATTCGATGGGCGTGTATTGATAGTCGCGGAGTCAGCAGGCCACAAGGAAGTCTTGCTGGACCAGCTATTGGGAAACAGAATTCAGCCGACTCCGGTTGCCGACTGGCATGACTTTATGAATTCGAGCGCTCGCCTTGCGCTTACATTCGGTGCTATTGACCAGGGATTAATGGCGACGGAATCCGGCATCGCCTTGATCTGTGAACATCAACTGGGCGGCGGGCGCGTCCGTCAGCGGCAAAGACGCAGGATCACCCGGGATGCGGACAGCATTGTTGCCAATCTGACCGATTTAACTATCGGTGATCCGGTGGTTCATATCGATCATGGCATCGGCCGTTATCAAGGATTGACGACTTTGGAGCTTGGGGGAATCAATACGGAATTTCTAACCATCACTTATGCCGGAGAAGACAAGCTTTATGTCCCGGTCGCCTCCCTGCATCTGATCAGCCGCTATACCGGAGCGGGTGAAGATGCTGCACCACTGCACCGGCTGGGCAGTGAACAATGGCAGAAAGCCAAGCGCCGGGCAGCAGAAAAAGCCCGTGACGTGGCGGCGGAGTTATTGGAAATTCATGCCCGGCGGGCCGCAAGGCAGGGCCACGCCTTCCCGTCCGACTCGCGCAACTATCGGGTATTCGCCGAGGCATTCGCGTTTGAAGAAACCCCTGACCAGCTCAATGCGATTGAAGCGGTAATCGCAGATATGCAAGCCGTAACACCGATGGACAGAGTGATTTGCGGTGACGTGGGCTTCGGTAAAACCGAAGTTGCCATGCGAGCCGCTTTTGTCGCGGTGGATGGAGGAAAACAAGTCGCCGTATTGGTACCCACCACACTGCTTGCGGAACAACATTATCAGAACTTTCTCGACCGTTTTGCAGATTGGCCGGTCACTATAGAATCCCTCTCCCGGTTCCGTAGCGCCAAGGAACAAAAAACCGTGACGGATGGACTGACCGACGGAAAAGTCGATATCGTCATAGGGACTCATAAGCTACTGCAAAAAGGCATAAACTATAAAAATCTCGGGCTGGTGATCATCGATGAGGAACACCGTTTTGGCGTACGCCATAAAGAGCATATGAAGGCCTTGCGTTCCGAAGTCGATATTCTCACGCTAACCGCCACTCCGATTCCCAGAACGCTGAATATGGGCTTATCCGGTTTGCGCGATCTGTCCATTATTGCCACCCCTCCCGCTCACCGGCATGCGATCAAAACCTTCGTCGGTCAGTGGTCCGATGTGCAGATCCGAGAAGCCTGTCAGCGCGAATTGACCCGCGGCGGGCAGGTTTATTTCCTCCACAACGAAGTCAAAACCATCGAACGCATTACCACGACGCTGCAGGAAATTGTGCCCGGTGCCAACATCCGCTACGCGCACGGCCAGATGCGGGAAACCGAGCTGGAAGCGGTGATGCTGGATTTTTACCATCAAAGGTTTAATGTACTGGTAAGCACTACCATAATCGAAAGCGGCATAGATATCCCGACCGCCAACACCATCATTATCAACCGAGCGGATAAGCTGGGCCTGGCACAGTTACATCAGTTGCGCGGCAGAGTTGGCCGCTCGCATCATCGCGCCTATGCCTATCTGCTGGCACCGCCTAAAGGTGCTATCACCGCCGACGCCGAAAAGCGCTTGAGTGCAATCGAATCGCTTGAGGACTTAGGCGTGGGATTTACCCTGGCAACACACGATTTAGAAATTCGCGGTGCCGGTGAATTGCTCGGAGAAGGGCAAAGCGGTCAGATTCAACAGATCGGCTTTACACTGTATTCACAATTGCTTGAGCGTGCGGTCTCGGCACTTAAATCAGGTAAACTGCCGGAGCTGGACTCGCCACTTGCCGATTCAACCGAAGTGGATCTTGGTGTACCCGCGCTTTTACCGGATGACTATGTACCTGACGTGCATACGCGGCTGATTCTGTATAAACGCATTGCCAACGCAAAAAATGCTCAAGATATTCGGGAACTGAAGGTGGAATTAATCGACCGTTTCGGGCTACTCCCCGAAGCGACTAAAACACTGTTCGACGTCACCCAATGCAAACTGCGCTGTGTCGCTATGGGCATAAGGCGCATGGAAGTGAATGTCGCCGGTGGCCGGGTATTGTTTAACGATACGCCTAATATCGATACAATGAACCTGATTCACATGATTCAAACCCATCCACAAACCTATAAATTTGACGGTAAAAACACCTTGCGCTTCCGCGGAGAAATGCAAAATGCCGAATCCCGACTGACATTTATCGATTCAATGCTAACGACGCTGACCAACTCAGAGGCTGCATAATGCTTGAGAAAACTCTGAACATACCCTCTTTTGTCGCTTCCGCGAATGCGGGAATCCGTAACTATGCGAGGATTGCCGCCTCCCGCTTACCGGGGAAGAACAACTGTCTGCGACAGTTTAGTTTTAAAGCGTTTTTCCCGCGACCGGTGTTCTTATCCTTGGCATTGGGTATTGCAAACCCGGCGGCCGCCAAAGACTATCGGGTTGATTTGCTGATTTTTGAAAACCTGACCTCCGTCACAGCTTCTGATTTTTCAAAAAGCTTGTATTATCCACTTAGCCGAAATGCGATCTCGCTCAGTGACAATCTGGCGACCAAATACGGCTTTCGAAAAACCCGGAAAAACCCGACCATGAACTCCGTCGCGGCGAGATTAGACGCGTCCGAGCGGTATAACATCATTCAACACCTTTCCTGGCAGCAACCGGGCCTGGCCCCTAAACAGGCTCGAGCGGTAAAACTGAACTATGGGGAACAAGTGAGTCTCTATCTGCCCAACGACGCGGTCGCGGAAAACGGTCTACTCAAAGCGATAGAACCGGGAACGTCCGTCGATCCGGCCCTGGTGGAAAGTGTTGCATCCACACGTCTATCGGGCTCGGTGACGCTCTCCCTGGGCAAATATCTGCATCTGGATACCAACCTGGTGTTAATTAACCACAACGGTAGCGGCAGTACGCGCATGCAACTCCACCGGCGCATGCGAAGCAAGGAAATTCACTACCTCGATAACCCCCTATTTGGCCTGATCGTACTGGTTGTACCCGTGGAGTAATTCCAGGTTCAGCCAGGATTCAGTGGCTCCTGCGTAAACTCAGCCCCAACATCGAAACATAGCTGACGGCAGGAGATAATCATGAAAAAAATACTGATTCCACTGGCATTGGGATCCCTGTTACTTTCCGGCAGGCTGGTGGCCGCTGAATCCTTTATAGACTACGGTAGAGTCCTGCATGCCGATCCGGTATATAAAACGGTCAAGGTCTATAAACCTCATACCGAATGCAGGGTTGAACGCCGACACAAAAACCGGGATTCTCGCCGGGACCGCCATCGCCACAACAGCGCAGCGCCCCTGGCGGGAGCGATAATAGGAGGTGTTGTCGGCCATCAAATCGGACATGGCACAACCCGGGACATAGCCACTATTGCGGGCTCAATTGTCGGTGCTGCAGTCGCCAGCGAGCACAGTGAAAATCACTTCCGGCACGGACAGGCCGAAAACCGTCATCGTCACCGGCGGCACCGTGTCGAGCATTGTAAGTCTGTGGACAGGGTCCACAAAAAAAGAGTGCTCGACGGATACGATGTGACCTATCGCTATAAAGGCGAGATATTTCATACGTTTAGCAGCACCTATCCGGGCAAGCGGATTCGGCTGAAAGTGACCATCCGACCCCAGGTGCATTAGGCGGATTTCACGGTGTGTGACGGCAATTCACTTGCCGGCTGACGCAAATTAGCTTAACTGTGACAGAGATCTTGCTACAATCTTTTACAACAGAGTCAAGGCCGTACAAGAACATGTCCCGATCATATTTTCCAGTTATCCGATTTATCGTTTCAGCATGGTTTGCCGCTTTGTTGTCTCTGCAACCCCTATACGCGGACGAAGGGGGCAAACTCAGCAAAAAAGAGGCTATACGGGAGGCTCAGAAACGCAACGGAGGCGGAAAGGTTCTCGGTATCACCGAGCGGGATAAGAACGGTAAACGCTCTTTTCAAGTAAAGCTAATTTCTGAGGGTAAAGTCCGGGTTTTCAATATCAACGAAGAATGACTCGACCTTGGGAGATAATTAATGCGAGCACTGGTGATAGAAGACGAGAATGAGTTGAGATCTCAAATTGTCGACCGTTTACGTGAAGAAGGCTTTGCGATAGACGAAGCAGCAGACGGCCGGGAAGGGCTTTATCTGGCCACGGAAATGCCGCTGGATATCGCCATTGTCGACCTTGGATTACCCCTGATCGACGGCGCCGAAATCATCAAGCAGACCCGCGCAAAGGAAAAAAACTATCCTATTTTAATATTGACCGCCCGTGATAGCTGGCAGGACAAGGTCGAGGGTCTGGAATCCGGGGCCGATGACTATTTAGCCAAGCCTTTTCACATGGAAGAACTCATGGCCCGGGTCCGCGCGTTGTTGCGCCGCAGTGGCGGTTGGTCGGAATCGGTTTTGCGTTTCGGCGAACTGGAAGTGGATACCCGCACCCAACAAGTCAGCCTGGCGGATCAGGCGATCGATCTGACCGCATTCGAGTACAAGGTGCTCGAATACCTGGCAATCAATGCCGGAGAAGTTATCTCAAAAAACGTCTTGCTCGATCATCTGTATGACGAGGACACTGACCGGGACCCGAACATTCTGGAAGTCTTTATCAAGCGGCTCAGAAATAAACTCGATCCGAACAAAACACTTAAACCCATAGAGACCTTGCGCGGCCGTGGTTACAGGCTTGCACTGCAACGCGGTGCGTCGGACGCGACGACATAGTCCGCCAAATGAATTCTATTTCCGCACGTCTCTTGCTGGCAACGGCACTAGTGCTGGCGTCCTTTGTCGCCCTAACCGCATTTTCACTGCAACATTCCGTTCATTCCCGAGCCGAGCATGCGCAACGCGACAGGATGGAAGGATTGATCTACGGCATTCTCGGAGCTGCGGATTTAAATTCCGAAGGGAAACTGATAATCAACGAATTCGGATTGCCTGACGGCCGGTTAAGGCGCCCTCAATCGGGTCTGTCCGCCCTCATTCTCGATGCGGACAACCAGGCGGTCTGGCGGTCGGAAAGCGAGCTTGAAATCACGCAGAATACACACCCGGTACTTATTGGTCAGTGGCGGTTCCGGCAGCAGATGAGTGAGTCGGAAATTTCAAGTTTCAGTTTGAGGTTCGGATTCAGTTGGTCAAATCCGGACCAGAAGGAAAAACAATTCAATATCCTGTTACTCGCCGATGCCACGGAACACAATGCGCAACTGGATATATTCGACCGTAATCTATGGACCAGCTTGTTGACCTCCGCCCTTTTGCTGCTGCTGTTGCAATTGTTTGTATTGATGTGGGGACTGAAACCACTGGGGAAAATGTCACGCGGCTTGCAGCGCATCCGCCAGGGCGTGGACAGCGAACTGGACACGCGGTTGCCGCACGAACTCAGGCCTATAGCCAAAAGCCTTAACCAGCTGCTGCACAGCGAGCGTAATCGGCGCGCCCGCTATAAAAATGTGATAGACGACCTGGCTCACAGTCTTAAGACGCCTTTGAGTGTGATGCAGAATCTCGGTCAGGATAAGACCATTTGCGATTCAAACCGACAAACCATTGCCGACCAAAGCAGCCGCATGAAAGATATTATCACCTACCATATCAGGCGTGCTTCGGTATCGGGCTCCAGACCCTTAGGGTCAGCCGTGGAAATTGAGCCGCTGCTGCAAAGGCTTGCCGACAGCCTGCAAAAAGTTTACTCCGGCAAGACCATAAGCTTCGATTTCTCACCGGTCGAAAACTGTCGGATACGTATGGATGAGTCGGATATCATGGAGATCTTCGGCAATCTATTGGAAAATGCCTGTAAGTATGGCGCCAGTCAGATCAAGGTGTCTAAATCAATCAGCGAAGACGGAAAATCGCTGTCGTTAATGATCGACGATAACGGACCGGGATTTCCCGAGGATGTTACCGATGAATTGCTCGAACGCGGCAAGCGCGCAGACACCAGAGTTGACGGACAAGGATTGGGGCTGGCTGTGACCAGCGAGTTAATATCCGCCTATGGCGGCAGGTTACAGCTCGCCAGCAGCGAATTGCTGGGCGGTGCCAAAGTCCTGCTTCACTTTTCCGCTACGATGTAACCCAGCCAGCAAGCGTAGTCTTCAGCCTCATCGGTTGCGATATATTCATCCAGCGCTTCGTCGGTTTCCTCGTCAAAGGCTTGAATATACAAGGTTGTTTTACTGAACCCGGCATCAATCAGGATTTCTCGGATTTCCTTGGCTCCCCAGATCCGCCAGACATAGCTGAAGGCCTTTTTTATTTTCGATCCATCCTTGAATTTAAAGTGAATATAGCATTTTTGTTCATTGGTCACCGCATTGAATTCAGCCTGGTCCCAGATGTAAACAAAGTCCCCGACTTCGCGTTTTTCCTTTTGCACCTGATAAGCTTCAAAGCCGCCGTAAGCATCGAGGAACAACAGGCCGTCACCCTTCAGATTTGCCCGGCAGCGGCTAAAATAATCCAGCATCACACGGCGCTCCTGAAAGCACCAGTAACTGAAATTAAATGCCTGGATAAAATCGACAGGATCGCTGTGCACATCGAGCACATCACCTTCAACCAACTCCACTCTGCCTTGCTGTTTTTGCGTCAACTGCGGGATATTGTTCTCCCGGCTCCACTGTAAAACGTCCGGATCTATATCGACCGCTATGGCTGTGTGTTTTGATTTCTGTTTAACCCAGTAGGTCGACGCCAGCGCCGTTCCGCAGAAATCCTCACGCATGGATTTCGGATAATAGCCGCGGATTTCGTGAAAGGTATTGCTGATGAACTCCAGCTCAAAATCGACATTTTGAACCGATTCCTGATACAGCAGATGCTTGTCAACCTGATCGGCGATCCGGTTTTTCTTGCTTGTTTTCTTTTTCAAAGCCGCCCCGTATAGTGTCTTTCCGAGATTGCCGGAGTATCCTCAGGTCGCTTCCCGTGCCGTGCCTTGTCTATTCCTTTATTCCCACGCCTTTATTAAGCAAATTCAACGCCCAATACCCGAACAACCCGATAAATGTACATATTACCAGGTAGGCGAGATAGATATCGATATCGGAGCTGCCCAAAACCCCTTGCCGGAATCCATTGATCATATACAACACCGGATTCAGCAAAGATACATTTTGCCAAAAATCCGGTAACATCTTTATCGAATAGAAAATACCTCCCAGATAAGTCAAAGGTGTCAATACGAAACTCGGAATAATGGAGATATCGTCAAAGCTCCTGGCATATACCGCGTTAATAAACCCCGCGATTGAAAATAAAACCGCAGTCAAAAACATGATACTAAACGTCTGGAACAGACTGTGCACCTGCAGGCTTGTAAAAAGCAGCGACACAATCGCAACGACTATGCCCACGACAAAACCTCTGATGACACCCCCCGCGACATAACCTGCCAGAATAAAAATATTATGTACCGGAGAAATCAGCAGCTCCTCGATATTGCGTTGGAATTTTGTGCTGTAAAACGATGACACCACGTTCCCGTAAGAGTTGGTGATCACCGTCATCATAATAATACCCGGTACTATGTACTCTATATACCTGTGTCCGCTCATATCGGATATCTGCGAGCCGATCAGCGTACCGAAAATCACCATGTACAGCAGTGAATTGATCGCCGGCGGTACTATAGTCTGCACCCAGATCCGGGTAAACCGGAAAACCTCTTTGACCACAATGGTCCAGAAAGCTACCAGATTTTCTTTGAAATAAATCAAGTCTGCTCCTTCACCCTGCGCACAAAGAACTCTTCCAGCCGGTTGGTTTTATTTCGCATGCTCAAGACATCGATTTTTCTTTCGGATAGCTCTTCAAACAGCCCGTTCAGGTTCTTACCTTTTGCAATCTCGACTTCCAATCGCTGTGGAGAGTAATGATTGATCTTGTAATCCTTTAGTGATAAGGACTCAGTCGCGTTGCCGTCTATGTCCAGCACAAAGGTCTCGACCATCGCCTTGCTGAGCAGCTCACTCACCTGGCCGTTTTCGATGATTTTTCCGCCGTTGATAATTGCGACACTACGGCAAAGCGATTCCGCTTCCTCCAGATAGTGGGTTGTCAAAATGATGGTGATACCCTCCCGGTGATTAAGGTTCGTCAGAAACTCCCACATGGAACGCCGGATCTCAATATCAACCCCCGCGGTGGGTTCGTCCAGAATCAATAATCTGGGATGATGTACCAAAGCCCTGGCAATCATCAGGCGGCGTTTCATTCCACCGGATAGCTGACGGGCGCCCTGGCGGCGCTTATCCCACAAATCCAATTGCTTCAGGAAATGCTCGCTACGCTTTTTTGCCACACGCCGGCTGATTCCATAATACCCCGCCTGGTTTATGATCACTTCCCGGATAGGCTCGAACACATTGAAGTTGAATTCCTGGGGTACCAGTCCGAGGCAGCTTTTGGCATCGACGCTGTTTGCATCTGTATCGTGTCCGAAGACGCTGACAGCGCCTTCCGTTTTATTGATCAACCCGGTGATGATGCCGATCGTGGTTGATTTTCCCGCACCGTTCGGCCCCAGCAGTGCAAAAAAATCTCCCTGCTCTACGTCCAGATCAATGTGTTTGAGTGCCTCGAAACCGTTGCTGTACCGTTTGCTGAGGCTACGAATGGATAATGCCTTCATCAATGAATCAGCCTACCAAAGAACTGTGTTCTTAGAACGCAGACTTGCTTTATGCCTCTATAAGTAGGCCAAAGTGCCAGCCCTCTGAGAAGGCTGGCCCGAGTTGTCCCATATTTCATTTCCTGACTAACTCCGTCTGAATCTGCTTTCGTTCTTGCTTTCTTCATTGCTTGACCACCACAGCATAGCGGATGCGATGACATTGACGAACAACGACAGCAGTCCAAATGCGCACCCGCACCTCCGGTATCAGTTCTGACCTGCGTTCAGGAGCAATATTTAGTAGCCTCGCCAGTGCGTAAATGTGAACTCGCTCTCATTGCCTGCAAAAGGCGGCCAGCAGGTTCTCCATTGAAAAAATGTCTCGGGTAGATGTGTGAACCAGAAGCGAAGTAGTGGGTATTGCCGGTGAGTAGGGGCGCCCTGTTTCCGTTTCGCTCAACCCACCAAGTTCTTCGATGACCAAGCATCCGGCGATATGATCCCAGGGATTTACCTGTGTTGAAAACTTGAACTCGGCATGGCCGAAAGCGATTGCTCGATATTCCTGGCAAGCACACCGGAGGTTGTCGATTGTAGCATGTCTAAAGAGTTTCGTAATTCCTTTGACATTCTGATTGGGCGTACGATCGTGAAACGATACGAAGCCACGTGGCTTTTTCTCTTTCCCAGGCGGTTTATATTTTAATTGGACTTCGATTCCGCGAGAACTGCAAAACCAACAGCCCTCGCCTGGAGCCGCTGAAACCCAGTCGTCCATCACCGGCTCGTAGAGCAGGCCGAATAGGGTTTTACCGCGTGATACGACTGACAACAGCATGCCGAATTGCGTGGATCCGGTGGCGTAGTTAAAGGTGCCATCAATTGGATCTATAACCACACACAATTCGGAGGTGCCGATTTGCTGAAGCAGCTTTGGGTTTTCGGAAACGGCTTCTTCGCCAACGACTGTCGCACCAGGCAACAGCCGTTCAATTCGGTCAGTAATGAACGATTCTGCCGCGATATCTGCCACTGTAACAAGATCATCAGGTCCATTCTTTGTGTTGATGCTGTCGGTATCGAGCTTGCGAAAGCGCGGCAGCACCTCCCGCTTGCCAGCGTCACGAACAATGTCGATCAATTCCGTTCTGATTCTCTCGTCCAAATGCATCTAATTCCGCCACGGTGCCTGCTAAACAGGCACTACTCGATCTCCTCGAAGGCCTGATCAAGCTTGTGCGGAAATAGAGCCGGATCCATGGGTTTGCTGTGATCTACATAATTGTGGAAATGCACAGCGCAGTTCGTGCCGTCCGACATGATCACGGCGTATTGGGCCGGGGCCTCGAAGCATTTCTGCTGACCTGAGCGCCCACGCAGAAATGCCTCGACCCGGTGTTGGTTGCCGGCGATGGTGGCACAGGGAATCCCGCCCCAACTGCCGGCCGTGGTGATATGGCAATGGCCGGCGAGGATCTGGATGATCTCCGCAGCACTGGCCTTCAGCACGTCCAGAAGGCGCTGCGGCTGGTCAAGGCGATAGGTATCCACAGGCATCTGAAGAGCGCAGGGGTTGTGGTGTTGGAGGATAATCACCTTTAACCCCTGCGCACGCGCCTCCTCGAGCCTTTGGGAGATCCAGCTCAATCGGACGTCACAAATCCGGCTTTGCACACCGGGTTCGGAACTATCGATCATAAGAATTCTGTGGCCTTTGATGTCATCAAAACCCTGTACAAAGCCGTGCTCGTCAAGCATCGGAAAGTCGGCGTGATCGAGATAAACATCCCGGTCATCATGGTTGCCCAACATCACTCGTTGAGGAAGGGCGCAGCCTGCGCGGATCCGGTCGAACAGGACATAGGCTTCCGGGTCTGCATTTTCGGCAAGATCGCCAGCAAAGACGCACAGATCGGCATCGCCATGGTACTTGCTCGCATCCTCGATGGCCTTGGCAAAGCGCTGCCCGGTATCGAGCCCGCGTTTAACCTGACCCTCGGGCAACAGGTGGATGTCGCTCATCACGACCAGTTTGAGAAGTTTCTCGTAGTTCGGCATTGAATTGTCTTTTTTGATCAGGGGGCGTTCACAATCACCAACCTATGCCCTGCCGATGCTGTTTTTTCGAACCCGCAAGGCGTCATGAGTGTCGTGTAGTCATTCTACATGAGCGAAATGACAACATAGCGGGGCGGAAAACAGCTTCAGCCTTCTGGGTTGAAACATACAAGCGCCATACGTTGGTGATTGAGAACATCCGCTAGTCTTTTTCTACCAGATCGCGCGCCCAGTCACCCAGCAGCGAAATCGAAACGGTGGCGATCAGGATCACGAAGCCGGGCGCCAATACCATCCAGGGTGCCTGGAAAAGTTGGTTGCGGCCCTGGCCGATCAGCACACCGAGCGATGTATCGGGCGGTTGAATGCCGATGCCGAGGAAGTTCAGAGTCGTTTCGACCAGGATCGTCTGCGGGAAATTGATCGACATATTAACCAGTAAAACGGCCATGGCGTTGGGCAGGATCGACCGCGTGACGATCCGGAATGCCGAGGCGCCGAGAATTTGCTGTGCCTGAACATAGCTCTGGCTCTTGGCGGACAGGCCGATGGCTCGAGCAAGACGGGCATAGCGCTCCCAGCCATAGACGATCATGATCAGCACGAACAGCGTGAAATCGGCCTGCGGCAATGCCGCCAGCAAAGCGAGCGCCAGGACCATATTGGGAATCGTCGCCTGAAAATCGATCATGACGCCGATGACATTGTCGACCCAGCCGCCAATCCAAGCGGCCAGGAAACCGAGGCTCGATCCAAGGATCGCACCGCCGATCGTGCCGATCGCCGCAATCGTGATGGAGACCTGGATACCACGTAGGACGAGCGAAAACATGTCGCGCCCGAGGCTGTCGGTGCCCATCCAATACTCCCAGCTGCCGCCCATGAAGACCGGCGGCTGGAAACGATTAAGAAGGTTGATCTCGCCAATGTCATGTGGCGCCAGCGGACCAGCGAACATCGCGCAGAAAAACAGCACAAGGACGACGACAAAGGAAATCAGGATCAAGAAAGGCGTGTTGCGGAAAAACGTCATGCCAGGACCTCCTTTTCGGCTTTCTTCCGCCGCGGTCGGCGCTGATCGCGGATGCGAGGATCGACATATCCGTAGGCGACATCGGCCAGCAGATTAGACAGGATCATTGTGATTCCGGTGAGAAGTAGAATCGCCTGTACCACCGCGTAATCGCGCCCGGCGACGCTTTCGACGAACAAGCGTCCGGCGCCCGGCCAGGAAAAGACGCTCTCGACGACAATCGCGTAGGTAATCAGATTGCCGAATTCGAGCGCGGTGATGGTGATCAGCGGCAACAATACGTTGGGCAAAGCATGCACCCGCTGGATGAGACCACGTGCGAGGCCGCTGGCCTGCGCGGTCTCGATCATCGGATGCGCCATGATCTCGGCCATGGCCGACCGCGTAAAGCGGGCGTAAATCGCAGCGGTTGCAATCGCCATGGTTGCCACAGGCATGAGATAGGACGTCCAATCGACAATCCCGCTTGGCGGCAGCCAACCGAGCCAGACCGAAAACACAGTCATCAGCAACAGACCGAAAAGAAAACTCGGTATGGCAAGGGCGATCACGGCGGCGACGATGGTCAGCCGGTCGGCCATATGTCCCTTGTTCATCGCGGCATAAATACCAAGCGGCACACCCAGCGCGATCGAAAAGAATGCAGTCGGCAACATCAGCGATAATGTCGCCGGCAGGCGGTCGAAGACCAGATCCCAAGCCGGCAGGCCGGTCCGGTATGAAATGCCGAGATCGAATCGAACGAGGCCTTCGAGATAGATCAGGAATTGCTTCCACAACGGGTAGTTAAGGCCCCATTTCTCGCGGAACGCTTCGAGTGCCGCTTCGTCGACATCCGGGCCGAATTTCGACACGGCGGGATCGCCACTGATAGCCAGGGTGAAGAATGTGAAGGCGATCAGCAGAAGCAGGGTCAGGAGCGAGCGTGCGGTGCGAAGAGCAAGCCAGTTCATGCCGCACCTCCTACCGAAACCGCTTGCATACCAACTTCTGCCGGCAGCAGCGGTATGGCGGACAAAAGTTTTTGGGTGTATTCGTGCTGCGGATTGTCAAACAGCGAAACGGTTTCGCCTTCCTCCACAAATTCTCCGTGCCGCATCACCACAACCCGATCGCACAAATGATGGATGACCGACAGATCGTGGCTGATGAACAAAATGGCAATGCCAAATCTTTCGCGAAGATCCATCAGCAAGTTCAGCACACGCGCCTGAATCGATACGTCGAGCGCAGAAACACTTTCGTCGCAGATCAATACTTCGGGCTGTAGCGCGAGAGCCCGGGCGATTGTTGCCCTCTGCCGTTGACCGCCGGAAAGGCTGCCAGGCTTTCTGCGATAAAGATGCGGCTCGAGATTGGTTTCTTGCAGCTTCTCCTCGGCCCGGTGCTGCCTTTCCTGTGGCGTTCCGACGCTGTGGATATCGAGCGGCAGACGCACCTGCCCCAATATCCGGGCAGCCGGATCGAGCGCTCCGCGCGGATCCTGAAAGATGTATTGAATCCGCCGCCGCCATTCCATTTTCGGCTGATGCCAGTCGAGTACCTCGCCGTCGAGGCGCACCTCGCCCTCGGCCGGGATTGCAAGGCCGACGGCGGTCTTGGCGATTGTACTTTTGCCCGAGCCGCTTTCGCCGACAAGGCCCAGGATTTCGCCGCGGTGCATATGCATCGATACGTCCTTGACGGCGTCGAATTTGCTGTCGTCGGCCCGCCGGAAGCGGACCCGGATATTGTTGAATTCCAGGACCGGTACGGCATTGTCGGCATGTTTGGGAACAATGATCGGTGCGCTGTTCTCGCCTGGCAGAAGGCCGAGCCGCTGACCGCGCAGGGCCGGCCGCGGAATGGCCTGTAGCAGGCGCTGCGTATAGTCGTCCTGCGGCGCGGTCAGCACACCGTCGACGGCGCCACGCTCGACAATGCGGCCCAAATGCATGACCAGGACCCGGTCGCAGAGCTGATGCACCACCGCCAAATCATGGGTGATGAAGATGATCGCCATGCCACGCTCTTCCGACAGTCTCTTGAGCCGGCGTAAAATGCCCGCCTGAACAGTCACATCGAGCGCGGTTGTCGGCTCGTCAGCGATCAGGATTTTCGGATCCCGCGCCAGAGCGCAGGCGATGGCAACACGCTGGCACTGTCCGCCCGACATTTGGTGGGCGTAAGCCTCAAGCAGCGGGTCGGGATTATCGAGCCCTGCCTGACGCAGGATCGGTTTGGGATTGTCGGGCCGGCGTAGTTTCATGTGACGCCGCACCGTCATCAGCGGATCCAGCGCGCTCATCGGGTCCTGGAAGATCATCGAAATGCCGGGGCCGCGCAAAGCGGCTATCTCCCGCAGGTTGGAAAGGTCAATTTCCTTGCCGTCGAAGATCAGATTGCCGGATATCGAGGCGGTTTCCGGCAATAGGCCAGTGATCGCCCGGCAGGTGACGCTTTTGCCCGAGCCGCTCTCCCCGACAATACCGAGGATCTCTCCGGGCGCGAGATCAAAGGCGATATCGCGGCATGCCGGGTTCGCGTCGGCCCCGCCGAAGCGAACGCCCAGCCCCTGTACGGACAACAGAGGCTGAGATACCCGGCTTTGATGTGAACGATCAGCCATTACTCGAACGTCACACCGTCAGTGGTGAGGTCAAGATATTCCGACGGCAGCGGATTGAGCTCCAGGCGGTCGCTGCGCACCCCCATGAACTGGGCCAGCGTGTGCAGCACGGCGCCATGTGGATTCTTTTCGAAATGATCAAGCATTTCGGCAAAGACCTTGCGGCGCTCATCAGTATCCACGGAGGTCTTCAGGACGTCGCCAAGCTTCTGCATGTCGTCGTCGATCACCCAATATTTCTTCTTATATGTATAGGAGCTATCGGGACCGAAACGACGCCAAAACTGGCCCATGGGATCGGGGTAGTAGGCGGTGAACGAGGCGTCGACGATCTGCCGGCGGTTATCGTCCTCGTCGACTTGCGACCAGTTTTCCTTGATCTCGACGGCGACGTTCAGGCCTGCGCTCTTCCACATGGATTGCAGGATTTGCGCGGTCTCGACCTGCTTGACGTAATAATTGCGGACACGATAGACGATCTCTTCGCCCTTATAGCCTGCCTCTTCCAACAGCGACTTCGCCTTGACGACGTTGTATTCCGGCGTGCCCCGGTCTTTCAGGAACATATCGCCGAAAATATCCATCTGCCAGCCTGGCGGCACGCTGGTCTTTCCACCATAGAACTGATCGACGATCAGCTCGCGGTCGATGGCGAGGTTGAGCGCCTGGCGAATGCGCGGATCGGCCAGCGTGTCATTGGTGCTGTCGTAGAACAGGCCACGAATATTTTCGATCTGCCCGCCGACCACGGTGGTTTCGGGATTGGAATCGATCTGGGCGATATCGTCGACGCCGACTTCGGTAATGATGTCGAACTGACCGGCGGAGAGACCGGCAAACCGCGTCGAAAGCTCCGGCACGACGGTGAACGTCACCTTGTCCGCCGCGGCTTTCGGCGCGCCCCAATACTTATCGAAGGCTTCGAGGATGACCTCCTTGCCGATTTCGTGGCGAACGAGTTTGTAGGGGCCAGTGCCTATCGCCTTTGCTGCGAAGTCTTCGTAATCCTTCGCTTCCTTGAAGGCTGTCTCGGAAATGATGTGGGACGGGAAACCGGCAAAACGGTTGAGCGCAATCGCGTCCTCTTCCTTCATGTGGATGCGCACGGTTATCGGGTCGACGACTTCCACCCTGTCAACGCCACCGAGGAACTGTTTCGAAGCAACGGGTACGGTGTCAACCAAACCACGGCGCACCGGCTCGAACGTGGCAACGACGTCATTGGCATCAAACGTGTCGCCATTATGGAAGACCACGCCGTCGCGCAGCTTGAACTCGATCGTCTTGGCGTCGATCACTTTCCATTCGGTCGCCAGACCCGGCTTCAGCTTGCCGCCGTCGCGGTAGTCGGTCTTCACCAGGGTTTCGTAAAGCGAATAGGATGTGCGAACCGTGACGTTTGAATTCTCGGTCACCGGATCGAGGCTGTCGGGCACTTTTTGCACTGCGATTGTCAGATCGGCGGCCGTAGCCGGCGCTATTATCAACATACCAGCGATTACGGCTGATACGGCGGTGATTTTTAGATGCATTTTGTAGAGCATTTGAACCTTCCCCCTATTGTCGATCTCACTAATGTACACGTGTACATTATGTCAGATTGAAAATCCAGAGGAAAGCTGTAATATTTACGTGACAATATGTACAGGTGTACATTTCTACGCAAATGGAACTAAGCTGACGGAAAGCGTGTATTGCAGAGGGCAACACGTGTATGAATATCGATTGATAAAGGAAGCCGGTGTCCTGAAATGGTGACAAAGAAAATAACGGCGGTTGAATTGGCGAAGCTCGCTGGGGTTTCTCATGCGACTGTGTCGCGTGCATTCAATCCCAACGGCACGGTCAGCCGTAAGACCCGCCAAAGAATTTTAGAACTGGCGAAGGAGCACGGTTACCAGCCGAACCGGATCGCGGCTTCCCTCAACCGGTCGAAATCCGGTCTTGTCGCCATCGTCGCCGCAAATGTGGATTTCTACGAATCAGAGCAACTCGGGTACCTGACCCAAGAGATTCAATCGATCCGCATGATGCCCTTGGTTCTCAACTGCGGCCGCCACAATGACAGCAAGGAACTCCTGCAATTTGCCTCTTCCTATCAGGTCGACTACGCCATCATCTATGCGGATCTGGTTTCCAATGAAGACGTGCGAAAGATCTTCGGCGCCTCACGGCTGATCCTCGTTCGCAACCGGACGGAGTTCGAGGAGGGGCAGACAACCGTCATCATTGACCCGAAAGACGCAATCGAGGAAGCGGTTGAGCACCTGGTCGGACAGGGGCGTCGTCATTTCATTTTTCTCAACGGCAAACTCACTATTGAAATGAACGCCCGCCGCAAGGCATGTTTCAGCGACGCCCTCGCTCGGCATGGGCTGTCCTTAGTTCACGAAGGGTTTGGCGATGGCCGCTACAATTCCGCCTACCGCGAAACGCAGGACGTACTGAAACGCTATCCGGAGGCCGACGCGATCATCGCACACAACGACGCCATGGCATTCGGCGTATGCGATGCGCTGCGTGCCCTGGGCAAAGAAATCCCTCAGGACGTTGCGGTGGTCGGACATGATGGGCTGGAACCCGCCTATTGGGACGCCTACGATATCAGCACAATTGCCCTGAACCATCAGGCATACGCACGGGCCATCGTTTCCAGGATCAAACAGTATGAATCCGGTAGCGGCGAGGAGTCCGAACCCATAGTCTTCAAGCCGGTCTACCGTAAAGGCAGCACGACCTGAACATACGGACAACGGACAACGGACATAGTGACCGTCCTAAACACCTGGTGCCATAAGACGAAATGGCTACATTTGTGGTTTGAAGGAACTCTCCAAGCGCACAACATTCGTCATGGTCAGCCAGCAGATCAACAAAGGTTTTGATAAGTCTTAACGCTCTGGCCCCGGCCAGTGAATATGGTGGGTATCAATCACAAAGGGGTGAGCATGGCGCACCTCTTTGTGACGATGTTCGTGAACATGGGGTTCCGGCCCTTCCCAGCCTTCATGGTCATGATCATGATGCTTGTCATTATGGGTATGAGGATGGTCATGGGAATGAGCATGATGAACATGTTCAACCACCACCGGATCACTGGTCGGCCACAGTTTTAAAGCCCAAAGCGTCATAAAAAATGCCACGCCGGCCAAAATCGAAAAGGCTTGAGATAACCCGATCGTAGCCCCAAGCCATCCAGCAAGGCCATATGCCAAAAACCATGCCCCATGTGATAAGGCAAAGTTCGCACTGAAATAGGCCGCGCGATCCCCCTCATTTGTTGAGCGGGTGACAACACGCGCCGCAGGA
Organism: Granulosicoccaceae bacterium; assembly: GCA_965222695.1. Taxonomy (GTDB): domain Bacteria; phylum Pseudomonadota; class Gammaproteobacteria; order Granulosicoccales; family Granulosicoccaceae; genus UBA7957. Next base: position 2,056,831 of record OZ244967.1, read on the forward strand.
GTTTGAATACACGACCAGCCAACACCTAGAACAAACCAGACCCCGGCAATACCCATTAACCCCGGTAAGGTCATACCAACCAGAAGAGCTAAAACAATCAGACTTCCCCCAAAGACCATCAAGGGACGATCAGGCCAGTTCTTCAAAAGTTTAGGGAGGTAAAGGGCAACCAGCATGGACCCGGCGCCGGAGGCCATCATAATATAGGCTGTTTCGCTTTCTCCCAGCCCCAGATGAGAGCGCACATAAACAACCGAATTCACAATTACCATGGCCCCGCCACAGGCAACGGCAGCATGAAGTGCAAGCAACCCCCTGAGGCGCGGTGTTTTCAAATAGGCCCTGATACCAAAACTGACATTGTGCCAAACAGATTTCTCACGCTCAACAAGCGCAGCAGACGGCAAGACCGTCAACAGAACCAACACTGCAGAAAACAGGAAGGTTACACCGTTCAACTGAAACAGAACATCAAAGCTCCAGAACCCCAATAACAAGGCGGCGATACTCGGGCTTAACATATTCTCCAGGTCATAGGCCAGACGTGAATAGGAAAGCGCTCTGGTATATCGTTCTTCATCAGGCAGGATATCAGGAATGATGGATTGAAAGAGTGGAGTAAAACAGGCTGAACACACATTCAGCAAAAAAATCACCCCGTAAAGCTGCCATGCTTCATTCAAAAACGGCAACGTCAGAATCAAGCCCGCACGAACAACATCCAATAATACAAGCGTTGCCTTGCGCGGTAAAAGATGCGCAAAGCCCCCTGCAATCGGGGCAACACAGACATAAGCCACCATCTTCAAGGCAAGTGCTGTTCCCAGGACCTGGCCTGCATTGTCTCCGGCAATTTCAAAGGCAAGCAAAGCCAGGGCAATCGTTGTCAGCCCAGTGCCCAACAATGAGGTTACCTGTGCCAGAAACAAATTCCGATAGACCGGATCTTTCAGTGGTGAGGCAACAGATTGGATCATACGTTTGATTTTATATCATTGGTAGCTCTGTTTCTTCATAATACCGCCTGCCGGCCCGAAGGAAACAAACCATTCAAAATGGATTGAACCCCTTTCCGGGAGAAAGCTGATCAGCTAAAGAATTGATAAGAGTTCAGTATCGCAAGGGGCGTGACCACCAGGGCAAAAGTCACCGCAACGCTGGTGTGAAAGCTCCACAGGTTCAACCTGCAAGACATGCCGTAGTGTAAAATGAGCAGCAGGGTCAGTATGATAAACAGAGACATCGTCATGGCATTGAGTATGCCATAAGTCGGCTTAAAGGAAATCGGTGGCCCGCGATTCTGTGAACCGTGTTGATTTATAAATGTATCGAATCCACCGATCGTGGGAGCGAGGCCCCTCGCGACAGAGGCTTGATCTATCGGTGTTCGCTTGCGGGGCAAGCTACGGGTGCCGGCCCGGGGGTGCGATGGATTAATCGGGCTATTGCTTTAATCTATACCCCGTCTTGAACATCCACCAGACTATCGCAATGCAGAGCGCCAGAAATACCAATATCATAAACAGGCTTAAGCCCATACTGACATCAGAGACTTCAAAGAAACTCCAGCGGAATCCGCTGATCAAGTATAAAACCGGGTTGAACAAAGTGACTGTCTGCCAAAACGGGGGCAGCATATTGATTGAATAAAAACTGCCACCCAGGAAAACCAAGGGTGTAATGACCAGTAACGGGATGAGTTGAAGTTTTTCGAAACTGTCAGCCCAGATGCCGATAATAAAACCGAGCAAGCTGAAGGAAATACAAGTCAGAATGAAAAATGCGAGCATCCAGAACGGATGAGCGATTTGCAGATCGACAAATAAACCTGCGGTAATCAGTATAATCGTGCCGATGATCATGGACTTACTGGCAGCCGCGCCGACATAACCAAGCAATATTTCGAAAAAGGACACAGGCGCGGATAAGACTTCGTAGATTGTCCCGGTGAAACGGGGGAAATAAATACCGAACGATGCATTGGAAATACTTTGTGTCAACAGAGACAGCATCATCAGGCCCGGAACGATAAACGCCCCGTAGCTGACACCTTCTATTTCCTCTATTCTTGATCCTATGGCCGAGCCGAAAACGATGAAATAGAGCGATGTCGATAGTACAGGGCTTGCAATCGTCTGCAATAAAGTGTTCCAGGCTCTGAGCATTTCAAATTTATAGATAACTTTGACGGCGTGAAAATTCATGATTCGGGATGCACCAGGTTTACGAAAATTTCTTCCAGCGAGCTTTGCTTGGAATTGAGGTCCTTCAAGGACAAGCCGGCGTCGCTGATCGCTTGCAGCAGCGCGGTGATACCTGTGCTTCTGGCCTGGGTATCATAGGTATAGGTCAGGGTGCAGCCGCTGGCTGACAGCTCCAAGTCCCATTGATTCAGGCTGGACGGAAGCTCGCTCACCGGCTCTTTGAGTTCAATTTCCAATTGCTTCTTACCCAACTCATGCATCAATGAATCTTTGTTATCGACCAGCAGAATCTCACCCTTGTTGATCACCGCCACCCGATCGGCGATTTCTTCCGCTTCTTCGATATAGTGCGTGGTCAAAATAATAGTGACACCGTTCTTGCGCAAGCGCTCCACGATACGCCACATATCTTTACGCAACTCCACATCCACTCCTGCCGTCGGCTCATCCAGAAATAAAATCCTCGGTTCGTGTGACAAGGCTTTGGCAATCAGAACCCGACGTTTCATACCACCGGAAAGTGTCATCAATTCGTCGTCTTTTTTATCGCTGAGTGACAAGTCCTCCAGCAGTTGAAGAAGAAACTCGGGGTTGGGCTTTTTGCCGAACAAGCCGCGGCTGAAATTGATGGTGTGCCACACCGTATCAAATGCACCGAGTGTCAGCTCCTGCGGTACCAGGCCGATCAGTTCTCGGGTTTTACGGAAATTCCTGATATTGTCGTATCCGGCGACGCTAATTTGCCCGGAAGTCGGCGTCACAATGCCGCAAATGGTCGAGATCAGAGTGGTCTTGCCTGCCCCGTTCGGGCCCAGCAAGGCCAGAATTTCCCCTTGCTCGATGTCAAGGTTCACGTCCTTGAGCGCATGATGCCCGGTGGCATAGGTCTTATACAGATTTCTGACGGAAATGATTGCTTGCATTTGTTTATTCTTACTTTGAGAAGCGGGTGAAAAGCCACATCAGATTCTTGCAGCTTGCAAATCTGACATTTAAAGAAAGTTATGGTGGTAAACCGCTTTTTTCAAGCGTTCGGAGAAAAGCTCCCGCACTAGCGCATCATTCTCATCTATGCCTGCGGTAAAAACCAGAACACAGTGTTACCGAGACATATAAGCAAATACTATAGATGCGAGCCATACTCGAACAACACTTCGGATTCGTACTTTGCGGCGCGGCAAGCCCGACAATATTAACCCGGAAGGCAGAGGCAGACCCTCCGAAACGCAGTAGGTCCGGCCGATTCTTAACCTCCTTGTGGATAGTGAGTCTCTTTCCGTATCTATGCTATTTTCGCTGATCAAGCCTGCTGAGCATGATAAAAATATCCGGAGGAATGTCCATGTCACTTTCGCGTCGAGAATTTCTGCATACACTAAGCCTGGCCGCCGCTGCCGGAATGTTCCCCGGCTCCGTATTTGCCGCAGCCAAGGAATCGTCCGAACTTTATACCGTTCCCGAGACCGGCAATGTCCGATTGCTGCACATCACCGACTCTCACGCTCAGCTTTTGCCGATTTACTTCCGGGAACCGAATGTCAATCTGGGGCTGGGTGGAGCCATAGGCAAGGCACCGCACCTGGTCGGCGATCAATTATTACAGCGTTTTTCGATCCCGGCGCAGGGTGAACTGGCACACGCCTATACCTACCTCGACTATCAGCAGGCAGCGAAGAAATACGGCAAAGTCGGCGGTTTTGCTCACTTGAGAACCCTGATCAACAAGCTGCGCAATGATTATGGGCCTGACAAAACACTTCTTCTGGACGGCGGCGATACCTGGCAGGGATCGGGTACAGCCTATAAAACCCGGGGCATGGATATGGTTGAAGCCTGTAACCTGCTCGGAGTCGATGTGATGACCGGTCACTGGGAATTCACCTACCTTGATGAGGAAGTGCTGAAGAATATCGGCGCCTTCAAGGGGGAGTTTGTCTGTCAGAATGTCAGAGTTAAAGAGGATGCCTTATTCGATTACCGTTTCGAGGATTTTGCCGACTTCAATGAGGACACGGGCCATGCGTTCAAACCATACACCATGAAAGAACTCGGTGGGGTACGGGTTGCAGTCATAGGACAGGCTTTCCCGTATACTCCTATAGCCAATCCGCAAAGGTTTATCCCGGACTGGACCTTCGGTATCAATGACAGCGATATGCAGGCCCTGGTCGACGAAGTCAGGGAAAACGAAAAACCGGACCTGGTGGTGGTTTTGTCGCACAACGGGATGGATGTCGATTTAAAAATGTCCTCCGTCGTAACCGGAGTCGATGTGGTGTTCGGCGGCCACACACACGACGGTGTACCCGCAGCCATAGAAGTAGAAAATTCCGGTGGAAAAACCTTAGTCACCAATGCCGGTTCGAACGGAAAATTCGTCGGCGTGATGGATATGGATGTCAAAAACGGAAAAGTCCAGGGTTATGAGTATCGTCTGCTGCCGGTGTTTTCCAATCTGATCGAGCCGGACGCCGAGATGAGGGCGCTGGTTGAAAAAATTCGCGAACCCCACCTTGAATGGTTGAATGAGGAACTGGCGGTCGCGGAAGAAGTCATGTTCCGCCGCGGAAATTTCAATGGTACTTTTGATCAACTCATTTGCGACGCGCTCAAAGTCCAGCTGGATGCCCAGATTTCTCTATCGCCCGGATTTCGCTGGGGAACCACGGTACTGCCGGGACAGGCCATCACTATGGAAAATGTTCTGGACCAAACCTGCATGACCTATCCGGAAACCTATGCCCGTGACATGAGCGGTGAGGATATCAAACTGATTCTCGAAGACGTGTGCGACAATCTGTTTAATGAAGACCCCTATTATCAGCAAGGCGGCGATATGGTTCGTCTCGGTGGGCTCGATTATGTCTGCGACCCCACACAAACCATCGGCAATCGTATATCCGAGATGACGCTGGACAACGGCGAGAAAATCGATCCGGGGAAAAACTACAAGGTCGCGGGCTGGGCGACCGTCGGGTCGCAATCTCCGGGTGAACCGGTTTGGGACGTGGTTGCCGATTACCTGCGCGATCGTAAATCAGCCAAGCTGGAAAAAATCAATACGCCCAAGCTGAAAAACGTCGATGACAATCCCGGCATCTCGGATTATATGCAAAGCTGATTTCCTCCCGGCGAAAACTGCAAAGTGAATGGGCATGAATTCATGCCCATTTTGAATCGAGGCCTCGGGGACAGACTGCCATGCCAATTGCATTTCGTTTAAGCGGGTTTTACGCAAATCCTTCTTTCCGGTTGGAATTATTCGCCCTGCTGATGACTCTGACCGCCACCTTGGCCCATGCAGCACCATCGGACTACCCACCCGTTGATGTGGACATGAGACTTCAGCAGGTATCGGATCACTGTTGGTACGTCCAGGGAACAGTCGGCATTGCAACGGATAACGCCGGATTTATTTCCAACGCCGGCGTGATATTGACCGATGAGGGAATTGTTGTGTTCGATGCACTCGGCAGCCCCTCGCTTGCCGCCAAACTGGTCGGACTTATCAGTGACATTAGCGATAAACCCATCGTTAAAGTGATTCTCAGTCACTACCATGCGGATCATATTTACGGGCTTCAGGTGTTCAAGGAGTTAGGCGCCGAAATAATCGCGCCGGAAGGTGTCTTCGAGTACATAGACTCCGAAGCGGCGGTGGAAAGACTGGAAGAACGCCGCTTCTCGCTGGACCCCTGGGTTAACGAAACAACGAGAATCATACCCCCTGACCTTATACTCAAGTCCAGGGAATCCTTTTCCCTCGGAGGCGTCAATTTTCGAATTGATGTTATCGGCTCTGCCCATTCCGATGGCGACCTTACTCTCTACGTGGAAAATGATCGCGTCCTGTACTCCGGTGATATCATCTTCGAGGGCCGGGTTCCTTTTCTCGGCAGCAACAATACGCAACACTGGCTGGAAACACTGCAACAACTGGAAACCGACAATCTTTACGCACTCATACCCGGGCATGGCCCCGCAGCCACAAACCCTGCCAAAACCGTCTCCCTCACGCGTGAATACCTGGCCCATGTACGTCGGGAAATGGCAAAAGCCGTCGAAGAACTGATCCAATTCGACGAAGCTTATCAAGCAACCGATTGGTCTCGCTTCGAAAACCTGCCTGCGTTTGAATTTGCCAACCGCAGGAATGCATTTCAGGTTTACCTTTCGTTAGAAGCCGAAGCGGCCGCAGACTGATCCGGCACTTCGGAAAAATATGGCCCGTCTGTTTTCCATTCTGATCAAAACCGATTTCGCAGAGTATCCTTAATCGTCGTGTGACAAACGGAATCTCAGGGACAGACAGGACATACCCCCATCGAGTTTAGCGCATTCGTAATTGTCAATTGTCCTCACGTTAAAACCTGCGCTACGGAGTACTGCGGATGTTTTTGGAAACCCCGCGGGCATAATAACGAACTGATTGAAGCGAACGCTATTGGCAGCCGCCTCTTCTCCTTTGGCCGTGTGGATCACCCTATATCCCTTAAAGCAGCCGGTTTTGTCGAGCCGGTGTGTTGACAGAATTGTATTTGTATCGAGCAATGCGCAGTCTGTTTTAAAATGCAGGACGGACTGGGGCGTCTTCACTTCGCGCAGGATGTAACCCCATTCTCCAACAATACTCCTTAATTCCGCTATACCGGCTTTATCCGTTCGCGCCGAACGTCCTACCAGGATTTCCTTTCCGGTCACTAAAATATCACCGCCTTCGATAGTGCCGGGGCCTTTGATCGCTCTGAGATTCTCAAAATGGTCATTCAGAGTATTTTTCATGTATTGCACTTCTCCCATCCGGGTGGGTGCACCCGGGCGCATAAGAATTGCTCCTTCTGGCAATACGAGTGCTGTATCTTCCACAAATACCGCATCCGGATAAGCTTCCAACGCCGGTAATTCAGTGATTTGAGCTCCCGCTTCCCTTAATGCGCTTATATACTCGGCATGATCACGGCACATCTGTGTATAATCCGGCGGTCCAAGATCTTCGGCGCGTAAGCCTTGCACGATACTTTTTCCGGGTTTTCTGACTATTGCATGGGTAAATCCGAACGATCGATAAGTCATGCCGAATCCTTATTTACCGTACGGGAATGTGCGATAATTCGGGAACAGGCTTCGAAAAAAGCGGCATCATCAACTGGAAGCGCAAGCCTGACCCAGTCAATCAAAGACTCACCAAACGCGGATCCCGGCATCACGGCGACACCCTGCGTTTTCAGTAAATCCATCGCGTAGTCATAGCCGCTTAAGCCGCTGGCTGATACATCAATTAAAGCAAACATCCCGGCATCCGGCCTGTGTACACTGTAATTCGTTTGTTCATGCAATTGCCGGTACAGCATTTTTGCACGTTTTTCGTATCTGTGCACCATACCAGGCGCCACCTCCGACGGCTCTGATACTGCAAGAGCTGTCATGTCCGCGATAAAGGGTTGGTTACCGAATAACATGGTCTCAGACAGCGGCAGAAGACGATGACAAAATTCGACGGGTCCCACACACCACCCGCTACGAAATCCCGGTGCCGCATGCGACTTGGATATAGAAGATGCCACAATCACCCGATCCGCGTATTTCTCATATTCCAGCGGCGAAATAAACCTCGCCGTACTGAATACCAGTTCTTCATAGACTTCATCAACCAACAGCCACAGATCGTATTGTTTGGCTAATTTCCCGATGGCATCAATATCGTCAGCGGTTAGTACAGCGCCGGTTGGGTTATGAGGCGTATTGATTAAAATGACACGCGTTCGGCTTGTAATACGCTCGGAAAGATCGGCGGCCTGTATCCTGAAGCCGTTTTCAGATCTTAAGGGTACAGGCACCGCCGTCGCTCCGGATGCCGCGATCACGCCGGCATAGGTGGCATACATGGGATCGCCCACAAGCACCTCGTCACCGGCTTCCGCAATTACTCTCATCACCGCATAAAGTGCGGTTTGTGTTCCCGGAAAACACAATATCTGGTCTGTGCCAATGGGTCGATTAACACGGCGCGAATAACGTTCGGACAAAGTATCCAGAAGTTTTTTTTCCCCGCGTCCCGAACTGTATCCGGTTCGACCCTTGCGCATTGAGAAATAGGCTTTTTCGATTAATTTATGCGGCGTTGGAATATCGGGCTCACCAATGGTCAGTTCGATAATATCCTCCCCCTTCGCAGCCAAAGCCCGCGCCAGCTCGTGTACTTCCCATTTCGCCCCGCCCAGAAACGCGAGATTTTTGCTGACGGATGAGTACCTCATGGTTTCCCCGGGTTGCTACCGAGGGGGGCGGAGAGTTCCAGCCCTAACAACGCACCAATGGTATCCAGTCCGATTTCCGCAAGCTCACCAACCTTAAAAGCCTCTGCGAGTGCCCCACCCTCCAGCCAGAGTCCGTCGATCACCGCGTTGCTGGCTATGGCATAACGTCGTAAGATTTTTTTACTGGCCGGTTTTCCTTCTTCGGCAAGCGCCTGAGCAATCAGCATCTCGATTCGGTTGCGGTACTGTATATAAGTTTTTTCATGGGTCTCGCGCATTTGCCGGTCATGCAAGACCAATTGAAATAAACCGGCCCATAAGGCTACTCCCCTGCGGTCAACGACCGGTGGTGTCAGGGAACCGGTAATAAATCCGGCCAGTTTCTGAACCGCAGAAGAACAGTCCGCACCGACTGTACTTTCGCTGTCTTCAATCATCTTCGACATATGGCATTCGTACGCCGAACTGATAAGTTCTTCTTTACTCAAAAAATAGTGCCGGATCAAACCCGGTGTAACTTTGGCCTCTTCGGCTATGGCACGCACGGTTGCAGATCGCACGCCTTTGGAGGCGATCAGTCGCAATGTTGCGGCAATCAGCTCATCCCGTCTCTGATCAGGGTGTACACGACTGTACGTTCTTTTTGGCAGGGATGACTTGCTATTCATTTCTTTCGGGCTCATTCTTATCGCTCAAACCGTCACCTTTATTATACATTTGTATAATTACCGAAAGTCATCTAGAATGCAATCAATTTCACCATGGCGAATACTCGAATGTTGAACGCACAGGGCAGCCCGGCACTGATGGTCTCAGGTTGCATTCAAAATAAAATAAACATCGATTGATCAAACAACCCGGAGATATTCAATGCTCGGCCAGGCGAAAGAGCAGAATATAGCAGCCAAAGAAGAAGTCGCTAACGAAGCCATACGTATAGAGAATTTACGAAAATCTTTTGGGGATCTTGAAGTATTAAAAGGCATCTCATTAACCGCACACCAGGGGGATATAGTTGCAATAATAGGAGGCAGCGGCTCAGGTAAATCAACTTTGCTTCGCTGCGCGAATTTTCTCGAAACTCCAACATCGGGAAAAATTTTTATAGAGGGAGAGGAGATCGCCGTTAAACCGGATGGAACACCCGCCAATCGGAAACAAATCGAACGCATTCGCTCGCGGCTGGGCATGGTATTTCAATCATTTAACCTGTGGACTCATCGAACCCTGCTTGAAAATATCATCGAGATCCCCGTCCATGTGCTGCACAAGCCAAAGGATCAATCGATTGCCACCGCCATGGAGCTGCTGACTCGAGTAGGTTTATCCGATAAAGCTGATACTTACCCGGCCTTTCTGTCAGGTGGACAGCAGCAGCGTGCCGCGATCGCTCGCGCGCTCGCCATAGATCCGACATCCATGCTGTTTGACGAACCTACCAGCGCCCTCGATCCTGAATTGGTTGGTGAGGTCTTGACCGTTATCCGAGATCTCGCGGCCGAAGGCAGAACCATGCTGCTGGTCACCCACGAAATGAAATTTGCACGCGAAGTCTCCACGCACGTCGTTTATCTCTACCAGGGAGTAATAGAAGAGCAAGGTCCTCCCGAATCACTCTTCGGGAATCCAGAATCGGAGCGATTGAAACAGTTTTTACAGAGCGTTGAATAACCATGAAATAAATAAACACCAGAGGGGAATTAGAATGAAATTCATCAAATTAATTATAGCTGCAGCTTTAGCACTTTCCTTGGCCAATACAGCTATTGCCGAAGAAGTCAAAATCGGTATTGCCGCCGAGCCCTATCCACCCTTTGCATCCACCGATGCATCCGGTAACTGGAGTGGCTGGGAAATTGATATCATTCACGCTGTGTGTGCAGCCGCCGAACTCAATTGTGTGGTTACACCGGTAGCGTGGGATGGCATTATCCCATCGCTTACTGCCAAAAAAATCGATGCCATCATGGCTTCAATGTCAATCACCGAAGAAAGGATGAAGACAATCAATTTCAGTGATAAATACTATAAAACGCCCGCAGTCATTGTTGCAGAAAAATCCATGGATATCACGCCCGATAAAGACGGGCTGAAAGGCAAAATACTGGGTATACAGGTGTCTACAACGCATGCCGCCTACGCCCAGGCCCACTTTGCAGACGGGGTTGAACTGAAAGTCTATCAGACGCAGGATGAGGCGAATCAGGATCTTGTTGCCGGCCGCATAGATGCTACCCAGGCTGACAGTATTGCAATGGCAGACTTTGTTGCAAGCGAGGCAGGCGCGTGCTGTGAAATCAAAGGAGCGGTACCGGACGATGAAACCATTCTCGGCAAGGGTGTGGGCGCCGGTGTGCGTAAAGACGATGATGCATTACGCGAAAAACTCAACGCCGGTATTGCCGCTATACTCGCTGACGGCACACACGAAAAGATTACACAGAAATATTTTACCACCAGCATCTACAGCGATTAATTCCATTCGATGGAATCCTTAATGGAAGCTCTCGGCCTGGCTAAGGCCGTTGAGCTTCTTTCACTGACCCCTCCCGGTTGGGGAGGGAATCTTCTAAGGGGTTTGGTCCACTCGCTGGAGATCGCCTTCGGTGCCTACTTTTTCGGATTGATCATCGGTCTTTTCGGCGCCTACGGAAAACTGCACGGCGGACCGGTACTGCGGGATCTTCTGTCTGTTTACACGACTGTGGTACGCGCGGTACCTGAGCTGGTCCTGATTCTGATCCTTTACTATGTCGGTTCGGATCTGATTAACCAAGCCGCGAATGCCCTTGGTTACGGCCGAATCGAAATCAGTGGCGTGGGCGCGGGTATATGGGTGCTGGGTGTTGTACAAGGCGCTTATGCCACTGAAGTGCTTCGCGGTGCCATACAAGCCGTACCCCAGGGACAAATCGAAGCCGCTCGCGCCTACGGGATGCCTTCGTTTATGCTGATGCGCCGTATTACGATTCCGGCAATGCTTTCTTATGCTATTCCGGGTATGGCCAATCTCTGGCTGATCGCAACCAAAGACACCGCATTGCTGGCAGTCGTCGGGTTCAACGAACTCACACTGGAAACGCGGCAGGCTGCCAGCAGCACACGCGCTTACTTTACCTTTTTCCTCGCGGCCGGTTTTCTGTATCTAATGCTTACAATAATCTCCGGCGTGGTATTCAAACGCGTAGAAGCGCATGCACGTCGCGGTCAGCCCCCCCTGGACAGTTCTCAGGCATGACGCGGCTGAAAGAATGGTTTTTACCCCACAGAATCGTCATGCTTGTTTTGACAGCCGCGATACTTGCCTGGTGCGCTATGACTATGCGCTGGGATTGGCTGCCAAGGTATCTGCCACTGGCTATGGAAGGCATCTGGCGAACGGTCTGGATTCTGATCACCACGACCATTCTGGGGTTTCTTCTTGCAGTTCCGCTCGGTCTTGTCCAGGCCGTAGGCCCTTGGTATCTGGCCGCGCCAGCAAAAACCTTTTGCACGATTATCAGAGGTACGCCCTTACTTCTGCAAATCTGGCTGATTTATTACGGACTGGGTTCGCTTTTCCCTCAGTTTCCATGGATTCGCAGCAGCGAACTCTGGCCCTATCTGCGGCAAGCATGGCCCTATGCGGTACTGGCGCTGACACTCTCTTACGCCGGATACGAGGGTGAAGTGATGCGTGGTGCTTTTCGCAGTGTTGCCAAAGGCCAGCTTGAGGCGGCGAAAGCTTTCGGAATGAGCCGATTTACCTTGTTTCGTAGAGTGTGGTTACCACAGGCTGTCAGAAATGTATTGCCTACACTGGGTGGAGAAACCATATTGCAACTCAAAGCTACGCCACTCGTCGCGACTATCACTATCGTGGATATTTACGCGGTATCTTCAAGAGTCCGCCAGGATACCTTTATCGTCTATGAGCCACTACTGCTCCTGGCGGTTGTCTACCTGTTGATCGCCGGCATCATCGCGATGCTTTTTCGATGGCTTGAAAACCAGGTTCCGCAAAACTCCTAGTGTACTGTAACACCCAAAAGGCACCTATAGACGAATCGAGACAGGCCAGCTGCAAGGCGCGTCCTCGCCGGGGTAGCCACTCTACCTCAAGAGGGCGCAACACCGCAGATGGCCTGTCTCGGCTCGCCCTTGGGGAAGTCAGTAAATCCGCGATGGCGGTGTTGCAGTCCTTGGCAAGGGCCATAGAAGTAAACTCGTGACCCTTACCTGCGCACTGCGCCTTGCACTCGCGGTTTTACTGACTTTCTATAGGTGTCTTTTGGGTGTTACAGTACCTAGGTATCGGCAAACCGCTTTAATCCGAACCATCAATGACAAAGAACCATATCATGCGAAATTCAAGGTACGGCATATTGTTTGAACCGGTAAAGATCGGACCGGTAACCGCTCCGAACCGTTTTTATCAGGTACCGCACTGCACCGGCATGGGTTATCTCTACCCTCACGCGGAAGCCAGATTCCGCGGAATAAAAGCCGAAGGCGGCTGGGGTGTTGTATCGACACAGGAGACCGAAATTCATCCTTCCTCGGATTTAACGCCTTACAATGAAGCCCGGCTCTGGGATGCGCGGGATATTCCCGCCCTGAAGCTGGTAACCGAAGCTATACATGAGCATCATAGCCTCGCCGCAATCCAGCTTGTGCATGGTGGACTGCATTCGAATAATCGTTACAGCCGTGTCCCCCCGCTGGCGCCATCCCACGCAATTGTTGATTCCGGTGATCCGGTTCAGGCGCGTCAAATGAGCAAACGGGACATCAAAGACTTTCGGCATTGGCATATCAATGCAGCGCTACGTGCGAAAGAAGCCGGTTTTGACATTGTCTACGTTTATGCCGGCCACGATATGACGCTGCTCCAACACTTTCTCCTTAAGCGGCACAATCACAGAATTGATGAATACGGAGGCTCTTTTGAAAATCGTCTTCGTCTGTTCCGGGAAGTTTTAGCCGATACTAAAGATGCCGTGGGCGATAGCTGCGCCGTAGCCGTTCGGCTCGCGGTTGATGAACTGCTGGGTGCACAAGGTATTCGCCACGATGTGGAAGCACCGGAAATCATCGAGGCACTGGCCGAAGAACCTGATCTTTGGGATGTCAACTTATCCGACTGGTCCAATGACAGCCAAACCGCTCGATTTTCCGAGGAAGGCTTTCAGGAGAAATATACAAGCTTTGTAAAATCAGTGACCAGCAAACCGGTCGTTGGCGTCGGCCGCTATACTTCTGTGGATAAAATGGCGAGTATCATAAAATCCGGTAAACTGGATTTTATCGGTGCTGCGCGCCCCTCCATCGCCGATCCGTTTCTGCCGAAAAAAATACAGGAAGGCAGAATCGATGAGATTCGCGAGTGTATCGGATGCAATATCTGCACGTCGGGAGACAACACCTGCATTCCCATGCGCTGCACGCAGAATCCCGCCGTTGGCGAGGAGTGGCGACGAAACTGGCACCCTGAATATATTCCTGCATTGCGTGACCCGGAAACCTGCTTGGTCATAGGAGGAGGACCCGCGGGATTGGAGGCAGCGCGGGCACTGTGCAAACGTGGTGTAGACGTGATGATCGCCGAGGCACGCAGGGAATGGGGAGGACGCGTCACTCTGGAAAGCCAGCTACCCGGACTTGCAAGCTGGTCACGTGTCCGCGACTGGCGACTGAGCCAGCTGCTGCAAATGTCCAATGCCGAAATGTATCTCGAAAACCGACTGGCCGCAGAGGATATCCTTGAGTTAGGTGTGCCGCATATCGCAATAGCAAGCGGAGCGACCTGGCGTCGCGATGGCGTAGGCCGAAGTCATCGAACGCCCCTACCCTTTTTGATTCAGGAGCCTGTAGTCACTCCGGACGATTTGATAAAAGACGGCATCCGGGCGATTTCCAGCGACGGCCCCGTGGTTATTTTCGATGATGACGGATTTTATCTGGCCAGCGTCCTGGCGGAGCTGGTCGCTAACGCCGGATATAATACAATTCTGACAACTCCCGCATCCCTGGTCGCACCCTGGAGTGAACATACCCTGGAACAAACGCGAATTCAAAAAAGATTAATCCATCTCGGAGTCGATATCATACCTTCGAGAATACTGGCCGGGATGAGCCGCGGTCAACTCACCCTGGAATGCGTCTATTCCGCACACCGACAAACCATGGACTGCGGGACTTTGGTTCCAGTGACTTCCCGGCAACCGGAAGAAGACTTATGGAATAGACTAAATGCACACAAAGCACTATGGGACGATGCCGGAATAAAGACAGTGACGCGTATCGGCGATTGTCTGGCTCCCGGGCTGATTGCCGCCGCTGTCTATTCCGGCCATGCCTATGCCCAAAGTTTCGGCAATACCGAAAACGCCGATCCGCTGCGTGAGGATTATGGCCGTGTATCGACTGGATGAAAAACTCCGGCTCTTTTCGGAGCCGGCAATCTATAAATCGGCAAAACTATGTATCGCGCGCGGGTAAATCATCGAAAAAACCGATAATACGGGAAATACGATTTCCGTCTGTCGGAGTCGGACCAGCCTCGGCAATAGTTGTCAATCAGTTCGTTTATCTTTTCCATATTCTATATTTCAGTTATAGCACAAGTATGCTCTGGCGATTCCGGTAGTTTATCAGCCTGCCTCCGGGTCAGGAAGCCGCGCAGACAATAGTGTTGCTGCCAGGAGAAATAGGGACGAGAGCCATAGGCAGCCTTGCAATCCGTATGTCTGGTATGACCAGCCGGACAACACGGTTCCGATCAGTCGCCCGCCTGCATTGGCCATATAGTAAAAACCGACGTTCATGGAGACTTTTTCCGCATCGGAATAGGCCAGAATCAAATAGGAGTGAACTGCGGAGTTGATGGCGAATATCAGGCCGAACAGGATCAGGCCACCGATAATTATCCATTCGATAAATTCAATATGATCGAGCAATATAGCCATCGCTCCAGGTACCAGGGTTAGTATCAATACCCAAAGCATGGCGGTTTTTCCGCCTGGAGAATCTCCCCGATGTTGTCTTGTGAGTATTCCAGGAGCACTGGCCTGCACGACTCCGTAGGCAATAATCCAGGCCGCCATAAATCCACCGATCTGGGCAAATGACCAGTTCAATATCGATGAAAGATAGACCGGTAATCCCACGACAAACCAGACGTCGCGGGCACCGAACAGAAAGAATCTGGCGGCTGAGAGTTGGTTGATCGCGGATATCGTTGAGAATATATCAGTGAATTTGGGTTTGCTTTTCATTTTTCCTACGCCGCTCGGCAACAGAAGAAAAGTCAACACCAGTACGATCAATAATCCGCCTGCGAGAATGATCAGCGCATAACGGAACCCGACTGTCTGCAATAACACGGCACCGAGGAAAAACCCCGCGCCTTTCAGGGCGTTTTTCGATCCGGTCAACACCGCCACCCATTTAAACAGTCTGGAATTTCCACCGGTCGAAAATGTTTTTACGCTTGCCTTGGCGGACATTTTGTTAAGGTCCTTGGCTATGCCCGACAAGGCCTGTGCACTCATCACATAGAAGACGGTCAGCCAGGCGTCGGGGACACTTAACATCAACAATGCAAGCACCTGAATGGCCATACCGATATGCATGGTGAGGTTAAGACCGATCCGCGCACCGAGCCAGCCGCCCAGAAGATTGGTGACTATGCCGAAAAATTCGTAAAACAGGAACAGCATGGCCACTTCGAAGGGGGTGTAGCCGAGTTGGTGGAAATACAAGACCACCAACATACGAATGGCGCCGTCGGTCAGCGTAAAGGCCCAGTAGCCACCGGTGACTAACAAATAATTACGCGTATTGCTGTCCATTACCGGTGATCGGCGATCTTCCGAGCAATATCGATCAGGCGATTGGCATAAGCCCATTCACTGTCGTACCAGGCCAGGACTTTGACCAGTGTAGCGTCTATAACCATGGTCGAGAGGGCATCGACAATCGATGAGCGTGGGTCATTGACGTAGTCGACGGAAACCAGAGGCCGTTCTTCGTAACCGAGTATGCCTTTCAATTGATTTTCCGCCGCCTCTCGAAACAGGCTGTTAATTTCTTCGGCGGTGACTTCGCGAGAGGCCTCAAATACAAAGTCAGTCAAAGAAGTATTCAGTACGGGAACCCTGACCGCCATCCCGTTCAGTTTTCCCTCCAGTTCCGGAAAGATTTTCCCAATGGCCTTGGCGGATCCCGTGCTGGTGGGGATCAGCGATTGGCCGCAGGCACGTGCCCTGCGCATATCCTTATGGCCTTTGTCGACAATGGTTTGGGTATTGGTGATATCGTGAATCGTGGTCATTGTGCCGTGCCGGATGCCGACATTTTCATGCATGACTTTCACCACGGGTGCCAGACAATTGGTGGTGCAGGAGGCTGCGGTCAGCAGATGATGCTGCCGCGGATCGTACAGATGATCGTTGACTCCGTAGACCAGATTCAGCGCTCCTTCGGTAGGTGCCGCCACCAGAACTTTTTTAACGCCCTGTTCAAAGTAAGCATCCAGTTTTTCGGGTAATTTGTGGTGTTTTCCGGTCGCTTCGATCACCAGCTCGCAGTGAGACCAATCGTCGTCCCGGATGTCCGGTACACTGCTGAATTCGATGGAACGATCCTCCACCGACAACCGGTTTTCCGTCGCCTTGCAGGCTTTATCCCAAACCCCATGCACCGAATCGAATTGCAGCAAGTGCGCCAGGGTGGCGGCATCGCCCGCGATTTCATTGATTCGCGTAAACTCAAACCTGCTATCGCCCCATGCGACCTTAAAAGCCAGTCTTCCCATCCGCCCAAAGCCGTTGATACCTATTTTCAACATTTTAATTCGCTCCCAGTCTACATATCGCAAGAGGCTCGAAGGTACGTCAACACCCGGCCCTGCCGTTTTATTATCTCATCGTCAGATGACTCTCTGACTACAGGAGTCACTTTATGAGCCCGCTCCGGATCTCTGCCTACTCAAACTCCAGTTCTTGAAAGACTTGCTGCGCGTTTCTGCCTTTTAACTCGTCGAAGTTTTTTAAGTAGCTGAATTGAGATTGATCGATAGATGATATATCTTCGATTCCTCCTCCCTGATCCATAAAGGTTTGCACAGCGGAACGTATGAACTCTAGATACCCTCGGGTATCACGGCCGGCTTTCTCCAGATTGGTGACGGGGCCATGCCCGGGAATGATAAATCCGGGATTTAATGCAGCCATGGCTTCGAAGGCTTGGAGCCAGCTGCTGCTGACGGAGTGCGAACCGACGCGGAGCATCCTGTCGATATACACTATATCTCCGCTGAAGACTATTCCCTCATCCTTTAACCAGACGACTATATCCCCCGGCGTATGAGCATGTCCGGCGTGGATCAATTCGAGACGGGTATTTCCAAGCGATAGAGAAAAAGAGTCTTCGAACACCTTATCGGCATGGACGGGCTCAGTACCTTCAAGCCCTGCCTCGCCGATCAGTCTTTCCAATCCGGCGAGTTGTTCCTCTGTCCGCGACTTTTGATCTTCAACCGCCAGGCTACTGGCAACAATGGTAGCGCCTAGATTTTTGAAATACCCGTTTCCCAGCCAGCGGTGGTCCTGCCCGCCTGTATTGATGACATAACGGATCGGCTCTTTTGTGACCGATACGATCATCTCGTGAATCATCCCTGCGCCTTGATCAGACCCGCCGGGATCGATCAATATCACACCCTCGGTCGTGATAACGAACCCGAAGCTTGCATTATTACCCAGATTCTCAGGAGTGCGATTGGTCAGGGGACCGATAATCGCATAGACATTGTCGGTCACCTGCTCCAGTTTCAGGATTTGCTTGTCGGCTAGAACATTAAAGGCGGGCAAAGAAAATAAAATCGCGGCCGTCATAGGGCCAATCCAGTTTCCGAAATTCTTCACGAGGAAAACTCCCGTCTGTCTGAGTACCGTCATTAACAAGCAAATCCTCTGGATCATTTCTATCGCGGGGCGGGCCGGCTCCTACGAAATGTGCTGAATCTTTAAAGCGGATAAACCAATACTGGAATCTTATTATGATGTATCACTTTATTTGCCGTGGAACCCAATAGCACCTGTCCGATCGCGCTGTGTGTCCGGGAGCCCATAACGATAATGTCAGCACTGTATTTTTTTGCTGTACCGATAATGACTTCATCCGGCGCACCCTCGTCCACCTCGACGATCGGCTTTTGGCAGGTAAAATTCTCCTGGCTTTCGCATTCCGATTGGCAAAATCGTTCGATCTTTTGATGCAGTTCCTTCCGCAAATTATCGAATCCGGTGGTACGAAAATTCTCCAATTCTTCTTCGGATAAAGTACTGCGCAGTGCACCCCGGACGGTGGGGCTGATCGGTTCCATGACATGCAGTACTATGATTTGAGCGTTGGAACAGGTGGCTAAAGACACGGCCATTCTGAATGCATTTTTGTTGCCTTTTTCCTTCAGGTCCGTGGCGTACAGAATCGTATTGACTTTGGGAAGCATGAGTTATCTCTTGAGGAAATCCGGTGAGTTACCATTAATAAATATTTAGATAGGCCCATTTTATCCAACACAGCCTGTTTGTGCTACAAAAATTTGCAGGATATCACATGATTCTGTATCACTTTTTTTTGGGCATATAGAGATCCGTGATCGAACCTTCAAACGCTTCGGCTGACATGGCCACGGTCTCGGATAGGGTGGGATGAGGATGTATGGTCAGGCCGATATCGGCGGCCGTTGCGCTCATCTCTATGGCCAACGCGGCTTCAGCTATAAGATCACCCGCGCTGGTTCCGACTATGCCGGCACCGATCACGCAGTCGGTTTCCTCGTCAAAGAGCAACTTGGTCATACCCTCATCACGGCCCAGCGACAACGCCCGTCCGCTTGCGGCCCAGGGGAAAACGCCCTTGCCGTATTTGATACCCTGGGCTTTTGCCTCTTCCTCGGTAAGGCCGACCCATGCCACTTCAGGATCCGTATAGGCGACCGAGGGAATTACCCTGGCGTCGAAATGGCTGGCCATACCGCTCGCCGCTTCCGCCGCGGTTTTGCCTTCGTGTACGGCTTTGTGCGCCAACATAGGCTGGCCGATAATATCACCGATGGCAAAGATATGCGCTTGCGTGGTGCGCATTTGACTGTCGGCCACGTGAACGAAACCGCGTTCATCCACTGCAACCCCGGCCTTTTCAGCGGCTATCAATCTGCCGTTGGGAGAGCGGCCCACGGCAACCAGAATTTTATCGTAAACCTGGGGTTCTTCCGGTGCATTCTTGCCTTCGAAGCTGACTTTCATCCCTTCATCCATAGCGTCGACCGCCACTACACTCGTCTCCAGCATGATGTTCTCATAGCGTTTTTTTATTCGGTTCAGATAGGGTTTGACTATATCCTTATCCGCTCCGGCCATGATATTGGGCAACATCTCCACAACGCTGATTTTACTGCCAAGCGATGCGTATACCGTGGCCATCTCAAGGCCGATAATTCCGCCGCCGATCACCAGCAGTCGTTCCGGTATGTTTTCCAGTTCGAGGGCGCCGGTGGAATCTATGACCCGCGGATCTTGCGGTATAAAAGGCAGTTTTACCGCTTCCGAACCGGCGGCGATAATCGCGTGTTCGAATTTGATCACACTGATTTTACCGTCTTCGGCAGTCACCTCAAGATGATGAGGATCGAGAAAACGGCCAACGCCCTGCACCACTTGCACTTTACGCTGCTTTGCCAGACCGCTGAGACCTCCGGTCAGCTTGGAAACAACCTTGTCTTTCCAGGATCGCAGTGCATCTATATCAACTTCAGGCTTGGCGAATTTTACGCCGCATTCGTTCATCTCTTCCGCTTCTTCTATCACTTTGGCTGCGTGCAGCAGTGCTTTGGAGGGTATGCAGCCTACGTTTAAACACACCCCGCCGAGCGAATTCCAACGTTCCACCAGTACGGTCTGCAAACCGAGATCGGCGGCCCTGAAAGCCGCCGTGTAACCTCCAGGCCCGGCACCCAGTACTAACATCCGGCAAATAAGATCCGCTGCTCCGGAAAATTCGCCTATATCCTCAACCTTGACTTCAACTTGATGGCTCATGTTCAATCTCCCGGGTTACAAACTCAGATTACGAATATCTGATAAGATAAATGCAATATAGCCAACAAACCTGGCCGCATAAGCGCCGTCGATGACTCGATGATCGTAAGACACAGCCAGGGGTTGAATCAAACGATCAACAATCTCATCACCTGATCTTTGCAAACGTGATTGAGAGCGCGTGAGCCCCAATATACCGACTTGCGGCGCATTGACTATGGGTGTGAAATTCGTGCCGCCGACTCCACCCAGGCTGGATATAGTGAAACATCCGCCCTGCATGTCTTCGGACTTCAGCTGACCTTCGCGGGCCCGTTTGGATACTTCACCCAATTCACGGCCCAGTTCAAACAACCCTTTACGGTCCACATCGCGGATAACCGGCACCACCAAACCATCGGGTGTATCCACGGCTATGCCCAGGTGGAAGTAATGACGCTGGATCAGGTTTTCCCCATCATCCGCCATGGCGGCGTTGAACTTAGGAAACTCCTTCAATGCCGAAACCACGGCTTTCATCATAAAGACCAGTGGCGTAAAACTGAATCCCATTTCCTTGGCCTTGCCTTTCATCTGCTGGCGGTATGCCTCAAGCTCGGTAATATCAGTTTCATCAAAGTGTGTGACTTGCGGTACGTTCAACCAGGCTTTATGCAGATGCTGAGCCGACAGCTTGTTGATTCGGCTCATGGGCACGGTGGAGGTTTCGCCGAATTTTGACCAGTCCGGTTGCGTAATCACCGGAATGCCTGCTCCCGCTTCGGTTGCGGTTTGAGCCGGTTTGCCGCCGGTTTCATGAAAGGTCCGAACGTCCTGCTCAGTGACTCTGCCAAAAGGACCGCTAGCGGCAAGTTTAGTCAAATCCACGCTCAATTCTCGGGCGATTCGCCGGACGGACGGGCTGGCATGCACGCGTTTGAGTGCCTCTGTGTCCACCTCGGATAAAGTTGCGCTGGCGGTTGCACTCGCTGTACCGGTATTTGCAGGTTCGGCAGTCGATGGCTCCGACTGCACTGCTGCCGATCCACTGACTTCTAATGAAAGTATGACACTTCCCTCGGATACCTTATCGCCGACAACGACATGCAACTCCCGGATAACACCGGCTTTAGGCGAGGGAATATCCATGGACGCCTTGTCCGACTCCAGGGTAATCAGAGACTCTTCTTCCGCAACCGTGTCTCCCACAGCCACCAGCACTTCAATCACATCAACTTCTGAGAAATCGCCGATATCGGGGACCTGTACTTTTTCGACGGATGTGGCGGATTGTTCGGCGGACGGCGATGAACTGGCACCGCCCGATACTTTGGGTTGTGCCTCATCCGCCGCAACATTGACGCTGGGTTCGTCCGAACTGTCAAGCAGCAGCATTAAAGTCCCTTCGGAGACCTTATCACCCGCCGCGACTTTCAGCGCCTTGACAACACCGCCTTCGGGCGCAGGAATATCCATGGACGCTTTATCCGATTCCAGGGTAATTACGGGATCATCAACGGAAATCGTATCCCCGGGGCTGACCAGCACTTCGATAACATCGACATCGGAAAAGTCACCGATATCGGGAACATAAATTTCTTTGCTCATTGTATTATTCTCCAATCAGTGACTTAAGCGTAAAGCGGGTTGGGTTTTTCAGGGTCTATCCCGTATCGTTTTATCGCCTGTATAACCGTTTCCGATGTGATTTTGTTTTTCGATTGGTTGTCCCTTTGTTGATCCGCCAATGCCTTCAAAGCCGCTACTGCGATAAAATGGCGATCAACTTCAAAATGCTTTCGCAAAGCCGGACGGCTGTCGGAGCGCCCGAATCCGTCGGTACCCAATACATGATAATCTCCAGGCACAAATGCGCGGATCTGATCCGCATACTGACGGATATAGTCGGTGGATGCGATCACCGGACCTTCCGCGTCCTGCAGGCATTGAGCAACCCAGGACAGGCGTTTTTCCTGATCCGGATGCAGCATATTCCAACGCTCGACCGCCGCCCCGTCCCTCGCCAGTTCGTTCATACTGGGTGTCGACCAGATATCAGCGTCTGTATCCCAATCGCTCTTGAGCAAATCCGCAGCGGCAATAACTTCACGCAAAATGGAGCCGCATCCCATCAATTGGACCCGATGATCGCCTGATCCGTCCGCGCTCCTGAACCTATACATACCCTTGATTATGCCCTCTTCCGCACCTTCCGGTATTTCAGGCATATGGTAGTTTTCGTTCAGAGTGGTAATGTAATAAAAAATATTCTCACCCTGCTCATACATTCTTTTTAAGCCGTCGTGAAATACAACCGCGACCTCGTAGGCAAATGTCGGGTCATAGGATTTACAGTTTGGAATAAAGCCTGCGAAGTTCTGGCTGTGTCCGTCCTGATGCTGCAATCCTTCTCCGTTCAGGGTAGTTCGTCCGGAAGTGCCTCCGACCAGAAAACCACGGGCCAGCATATCACCCGCGGCCCATGCTAGATCGCCGATACGCTGAAAACCGAACATGGAATAAAAGATATAAACCGGAATCATCATCCTGCTGTTGTTGGCATAGGAAGTTGCGGCTGCGATCCAGGACGACATGGCGCCGTCTTCATTTATCCCTTCCTGCAGCAGCTGGCCTTTTTTCGATTCCCGGTAAGGCATGATTTCATCCGCGTCCATGGGTTTGTAGAGTTGTCCCGTCGGTGCGTAAATGCCGACTTGCCGGAACATTCCTTCCATACCGAATGTGCGGGCCTCGTCAGGCACTATGGGTACCAGCCGTGGCCCGATTTCCTTGTTTCGGGCAACGGCAACCATGGCTCTGACCAGGGCCATGGTTGTCGACATGGTACGGGAGCCCGTATCCTTGAGCAAAGCGGCGAACAGAGAAAGTTCCGGAATATTCAGCGTCTCGGTATCGAGCGGGCGGCTGGGCAGATAGCCGCCGAGGGCCTGGCGATGTTGATGAAGATAGCTCATTTCCGGAGAATTTTCGTCCGGCTTGTAGAAAGAGGCTGCTTCAACCGTCTCTTCATCGACAGGGATATTGAAACGATCGCGTAGCTTTCTGAGCTGATCAACGCTGAGTTTCTTTTGTTGGTGACTGATGTTCATCCCCTCACCGGCCTCTCCCATGCCATAGCCTTTAACCGTATGCATCAGTATGACGGTCGGTTTCCCTTCCATGTTTACTGCGGCGTGATAGGCTGCATAGACCTTTTTCTGATCATGACCGCCGCGGATTAAATC
Source organism: Granulosicoccaceae bacterium (assembly GCA_965222695.1). Lineage (GTDB taxonomy): Bacteria > Pseudomonadota > Gammaproteobacteria > Granulosicoccales > Granulosicoccaceae > UBA7957. The sequence continues at coordinate 2,080,602 of OZ244967.1, forward strand.
GTAGTAAATCTGATCATCGGTCATGTCGGCAACCATCTCGCGGGTTTCCGGATAACGTCCGAAAAAATGTTTCCTCGTGTAGGCGCCGCCTTTGTTTTTGAAATTCTGATACTCACCATCGACGCATTCCATCATCAGTTTCCGTAGAACGCCTTTATCGTCTTCGGCCAGCAGACGATCCCAGCCGGAACCCCAGAGAACCTTGATGACATTCCAGCCGGCACCGCGGAAGTTGCCTTCTAGCTCCTGCACGATCTTACCGTTACCTCTTACCGGTCCATCCAGGCGTTGCAGATTGCAGTTGATAACGAATATCAGATTATCGAGTTTTTCCCGCGACGCCAGCGCAATAGCACCCTGTGACTCAGGTTCGTCCATTTCCCCGTCTCCGAGAAATGCCCAAACCTTACGGTTATCAGCGTGGCGTTCCGCCCTTTGTGCCAATTCCCGATTTTGTAAATACTTTAAAAACCGGGCTTGATATATCGCCATCAATGGCCCAAGCCCCATGGACACAGTGGAAAATTGCCAGAAATCCGGCATTAAGTAAGGGTGTGGATAAGAGGATATCCCTGTGCCGCCGGATTCCAGGCGAAACCGGTTCAGCTGATCTTCGCTGATTCTGCCTTCAAGAAACGCTCTCGCATAAGTTCCCGGTGCGGTATGACCCTGGATAAAGACCATGTCACTGCCGTTTTTATGCGAGTGACCTTTCCAGAAATGGTTATAACCCACCTCATACATAATGGCGGAGGATTGAAACGATGCGATATGGCCGCCCGGTTCCGCCGGTTGACGGTTCGCTTTCACCACCATGGCCGTGGCATTCCAGCGCAATGCCCGTAAGATCTTACGCTCTGTTTCAATATCGCCGGGATACTCCGGTTGCTGGTCTGTGGGGATGGTATTGACATAGGGCGTATTGATGACGGTAGGCTGGACACCGGCTTCATAAGCCTGGTTGATGGTCTGTTGAATCAGATGCTGCGCACGTTCGGCTCCGAAGCGTTCTATCACGACATCTATCGCTTCTCGCCATTCTTTGGTTTCTTGGGGATCCACGTCCTTGTAGGTCGACTGATCCGGATTCGTACTCACGGCAGTTACTCCTCTTTAGGAAAGCTCTCAGCGTGTAACAGAAACTATCAGATGATTCAGATAGTTAGTTCATAATTTTCAATATATTAATCGTGATACTTGCAGTGAATTATTATTGTTGCAATACATGATTTCTGTGATTTCTAATGGTAGAATTCATGGTCTATTTATCAGACCAGTATGATGATTACACTTGAGACCCTGCCAAGTCAAGTGTATTGTTAAGATAAATTATGAAAGTGGCCGGTGATTTGAATGGATCTTCCCGAATCCCAATAAATCCTTGGGATTACAGATGATGCAAACCGGTATGACGACTGAACCAGACAGATGGAATGATGCGATATACACCGATCAACCCGCAGAAAATCTCCGATTCAATCACTTCGCATATCGAGGATTTAATTCTCAACGGATTGCTGAAACCCGGAGATAAATTACCGTCGGAACGCGAGCTGGCCAGAGAACTGGATGTATCCCGCACGTCTTTGCGAGACGCCTTGGTAAAACTGGAAGCTCGAGGATTATTACAAGCACGGCATAGTGGTGGCACGTTCATCCGGGATATTATCGGGCCAACCTTAACCGATCCTCTGGTGCATTTGCTGGCAGAAAACCCCAAAGCCATGTTGGATCTGTTGGAGATTCGCGAGTCGCTGGAGAAAATCGCCGTTCAATTTGCCACCGAACGGGCAACCGATCCCGATAGAGCGATTTTACAACAACGGTTCGACAGCCTGAATTACTCCACCGCCGAAGGAGATCCCAGAAACGATGCCATCGCCATCGCGGAGTACTACCTCGCCATTGCGGACGCATCACACAATATCGCTCTGATGCATGTGATGCGGGGCCTGTTTAATTTGATGAGGACCAGTATCACGCACTCTCTGGAAATTATCTACCAGCACCCGGGCACCTATGAAATTGTCCATCAACACAGGCAGATAATGCATGAAGCCATAATGAATGGCCGTACCTCAGAGGCGGTCGCTGCGACAAACCGTGTTATTTTATTTTTGCATAGAACCTTCAGCGAATTAAATCTTGAGCGACTGACAGAAGCGGAAGATACCGAAGGGGACACTTTCGCCCCGGTAAGCAGTCAGGAACTTAAAACCAGCCGATTGTCGGATGCCGTGGTCTCCCAACTGGAAAAACTGATCACCGGCGGGAAACTAAAGGCGGATGACCAACTGCCGCCGGAAAAAGAGCTTGCCGATAAACTTGAAGTCTCCAGAGCCGTATTGCGGGATGCGATTGTCAGGCTGGAAGCGCGTGGCGTGTTGACCATCAAGCAGGGAGGCGGCACTTATATTTGCGATGTTCCAGGGCCCACTATCAACGACCCTTTAATTTATCTGCTGCAATCCCATCCGGACGCGATTTTCGATTTTCTGCATCTCAGGGGTTCTTTGGAAGAGCTTTGCGCAACATTTGCAGCGGAGCGACGCAATTTAAAAGATCTCGATCTGATCCGTAAGAAATTTCAACAAATTGAAAACTGCATCAATCATCCGGACCCTTATTGCGATGCTGAGAAAATATCCAATTTTCATATAGCACTGGCGGAGGCATCCCACAATGTCGCTTTGGTTTATATAATGCGGGGATTGTACTCCTTGCTGCGGACCAGTATCCGGAACAACCTTGAACGGATGAATTCAGAACCCAACAATTACGAGTTAGTGTTAGAGCATCATCGCGATATCCTGAACGCTGTGGAAAATCAGACTCCGGATAAAGCTGCACAGGCTGCCCGTATTCATATTAATTTTGTCAATGAGTCAATTTCGCAAATCGGCATAGAACAAAAACGATTGGAACACTCGCAACGGCGGGCGGAATCTTTGCTGAAGGAGCAGCAAGCATGAGAATGAGATAAAAAGCCGGAAGATACTCGATCAAAGCCGGCTGTACAGCTGCAGCCAAAGCATAATATGCTACCATGGCTGTATTAACACCTGATTCCGTAGATCCGCGAACTCGGTAGGAAGTCCCTGTCACATTAATGTCTTTTTCATACCCTAAACTTCTACCCCGGTGAAATAAGCGAGTGCGCTTATTATGGGCTGTGAGCGGAACGATTCTTCAATGCAAATCAATATTGATTATTAAAAAGAAGAAAAGCTCTCAGAAAAATATTGCATAGCAGCATCTATCTTTTTACGATATTAACGAATAGCTTACGTTTTATTTCCAGGAGAGGTACTTATGGCTACTGATACTAACTTTGATTTCGCTGATGCGGAGAAATTTTATGCGCCGGTATTGGCACTGAACGAACTGGCACTCAACAAGGCCGGCATGTTTGTGGAAATGCAAAGCCGAAGTTTTCAAAAATACTCTACTATCATTTTGGACAATCTGAAAAAGGCCAGCGAGGTTAAGGACTACGAGGAATCCGTTGCGCTTTTGCAAAATCAGGCCCAAGTGAATCAACAGGTTTTCAATGAACTGGTTGAAGATTTCAAGGAAGTTTCGGAGTTAGGCAAATCCTACGTGGAAGAGGCACGGCAAGTGGTTGCAACTTTCACCCACGACGTTAAAAAGCCCGCTGCAAAAAAATCGGCAGCCAAGGCGGAAAAGAAATAAGACCGTTTCACTGATCGCCCTACAGAGGCTCCGGAAAGGGCCTCTGTAGACGCCGGTCGTCCATTTAAAATTTCACTATCTGCGGCGCTGTTTGCGCCTTTTCGACAACATCAGATAAGCACCCAAAGCACCTATAAATGCCGGCGCGATGGCATTGTCCCAGCCTGAAGATGTGCCTACCTTGATTGCCATAAAAGAAGTCACTGCTACCCAGACAAATACCGCTAACATCGGTGTGCGTTTGCGGCGCTTGTGACCTGCTTTCGATTTTGCGGTGCGATCCACTGGATAAGGCCTAGCGGGACGGATATTCTCACCCAACGGACTTTCTTCAGACAACGGAGAGAAACAATACTCACATTCGGTATGGTGGGTATATCGTGATTTGACCGGGGCGCCACAATTGGGGCACTCGCGTGGAATTAACGGCATATTCTTGTGTCCGGGTAATCTCGCTTTTGATTATATGGGAAGCCAGGGTTGCCGGATTGTACTTTATTGATAATTTACATTCCAACGGATAAAAGCCTTGATGACGAGTAATCTTCGATGGTTTAACCCCATTTCAATCCGATCGATCGCTTGCCCATAATTCGGCCGTCAAACAATGGTTCGGCAGGTTGAAATTCAGCCCCGCCTGCTGCACCAAGGCACACATGCAGTGGCAAGAGATGCTCTTCCCGGGGGTGAACAAAGCGGGCGTTCGGGGCATTTCGCCAGTGAATCAGACTGTTCCTGCTCTGTTCATAGTTCACAATCGGCGAGCAACAGGATTCGAGCAGCCATTGTTGAAACTCTGAATTCAGCTGATCATCCGAGTCCATATTCGAGTTGAACAACACCCGAAGATTGTGAAATGACATACCGGATCCGATAATCAGTACGCCTTCTCGCCTAAGCGTTGTGAGGGCCTCTCCCAGCAATATATGTTTCTCAGCGTCCAGATCATTGAGAAGCGATAGCTGAACACATGGAATATCCGCTTCCGGAAAGATGATTTTCAACGGAACAAACATGCCATGATCAAATCCGCGGGCGCCATCCAGACTCGACTCTATACCGTACTTATCCAGCAATCGATAAATCCTGTGGGCCAACTCCGTATTGCCAGGCGCCGGATATTTGATGTCGTAGGCTTCTTCCGCAAATCCATAATAATCATAGACCAGGTCAGGAACGGAGCTTTCGGTGATTGTTGCAACAGGTGCCTCCCAATGAGCGCTGATCAACAAAATCGATCGTGGGGTTGCAATTGATGCCGGAATTTCAGCCAATGCCTGATTCATCGCAAGATGATTCCGATCATTCAGCAGCGGTAAAGGGCCTCCGCCATGCGGAATATAAAGCACCGGCATCAAGGCCTTGGAATCGGGGCGAATCATGTCAAAACCTTAATCGTTGTACGGAGATACAGCGTCTACATTGAGTTTTGGGGTCCGACAGCCAGGGATTTTAAATTACATTCGGAGTCCGACACCTGATCACGACTGGGTGAAATGCGCTGAGCAATCAGTTTTCTACCCGCCATATGGTCGCGGGCGTGATTGATGGAATCAATTGCAATCAGGGCATCATCCCGATAGTGAAAGACTGAAAAACTGCCGCTTTTCGGGTCCCCTCTGATGACAAAATCGGTCGGATTAATCGACAGACCTACCATTTGCAGTTTAATGTCGCCTTGATCAGACCAAAACCAGGGTACGGCCCTGTAAGAAACATCTTGACCTGTCAATACTTTTGCAACGACTCTTGCCTGATCTGTCGCATTCTGAATGGATTCCAGACGCAGCGCTGCGCCACCGCCAAAAGGATTAGGATGCAGTGCACAGTCACCAATCGCAAAAACCGACTCGTTTGATGTCCGCAGTTGACGGTCTACTACAATACCGTGTTCGCATTTTAGTCCCGCAGCCTCCGCAACTTCAATGTTCGGCAGCACTCCCACACCCACGACCAGCAAATCACACGCGTACCTTTGCCCATCCTTGCAGACCACTTCCGCAACTCGGTCGGCCCTGCCTTCAATAGCGGTGACATTGACACTTGTCTCAATATTGATTCCTTTATTGCGATGTGATTGAAGTACGTATTCAGAGATATCGGGGGAAACTGATCGGCCCATAACCCTTTGCGCAGCTTCCAGTACAGTTACAGATTTGCCCAGTGCATGCGCCGCAACAGCAAACTCCAAGCCGATAAATCCGGCCCCGATTACCACGACCGAGTGACAGTGGTCCAGTTGGTTCCGGATATTTCGGGCATCTTCCAGAGTCCGTATAACTTCTACCCCCGCCTGATCCATTCCCCTTACAGGCAATAGTCTTGCCCGTGTGCCACTTGCAATAATCAGATGATCATAGGAATAGCTTGAATCCGAGGTCACAACTTTTTTGCTAACGCAGTCAAGTGACTCAACATTTTTCGAACGCAACAGAGAAATTCTGTTATCGGCGTAAAATTTTTCAGGCCGCAGCCATAATTGCCGATCAGTTGTGCGCCCTTTGATATAGTCTTTGGACAGCGGAGGCCGCTGATAAGGCAAGTCCGCTTCTGCACCGATCAGAGTAATATCTCCCTTATAGTTTTCTGATCGCAAAAACGCGGCAGCGTTAAAACCTGCGTGGCCTGCGCCTATTATAACAACCTCGCCACTGGTCACGATTGGCATTCCGGCAGAGTAATCACAATGCCGTCAAGCGCCTCCGTGAGTTGAATCTGACAACCGAGTCTGCTGTTGGCTTTGCGGACATCGGCTGTACAATCGAGCATCTCTTCTTCCATTTCGTCTGCTTCCGGAATCTGTTCCAGGTACGCTTCTTCCACGTAGCAGTGGCAGGTGGCGCACATGCAGGACCCCCCGCATTCCGCCTCAATACCGTCTACCCCATTTTGAACAGCGGCTTCCATTACTGAAATCCCGGAATCGACATCCATTGTCTTCTCGGTTCCGTTATGCTCAACAAACGTTATTTTCATTTTTTGCCATTATCTCCTGTCGCTTCAATCTAAACGGATATGCAGCATCGGATTCTACCTGAATCCAAACCATTCACCTATTCCGCATCGATTGATGGCACACGTCACCGAATCGCTGAAACACCTTATTGATCAAGGTACCGGGATTTTGTCAGGACCCTGGGGGCTTTAATAGGAATCCAAATCCGGCTTACGTGTTTTAAATTCCTGATAGGCCAATGTCCATGTTTTTGATTTATTTTGGTTCTTAGAGCTCTTCGATGCTCGGAAATGACCACACAGCCGGCAAAACTGGTTCAGTTGCCCGCGCATCTCTCCATAAGCTTTATCAAGCTCCTTGGTACCGAGATTTTTCCCGAACACTCTGTCTATGCCTCCAGCCACAGCGCAGGGGTAATAGCCGTAAGGCGTCAAGCCCACTCCGCATTTTTCGATAATACTGCAACCATGAGAGAAATCGGTATTTTCGTATAATTTTGAATCGACAGGCGCCAGATTGAATGAATTAAACAGAGGTTCAGCGCCTCGCGTGGTGCTCGAATCAATCACATGAATAAAGTCAGGCAATGTATCCAGCACCTGGCGCACTTTTTTTCCATCGCCGTTGGTCCAAAGCTCAAGACGAGTCGCGGGGGAAAATTCATCGATATAGGTCTTGAGAATCCCGATGATTTCGTTGATCTGCGGGTGCATCGTCGGCTCGCCTCCAAGCAACTTGATCACTTCCCAGCGAATATGGCTTTGTCGACTCTCACTCACAAATTTTTGCACCTGTTCAGTCGACATATCGAGATTTGATTTTGCTTGACCCACACCGACTGAGCGGTTGCAGTTGGCACAGGCAAGATTGCAACGATAAGTGATATCCAGTTCTATCTTGGTTTTACTCGGCCTGTAACCGTAACCGAAAAGCTTAACCATAAATTTCCGGCTACGCACAAACAGATAGGCATATTCGGTTGCTCTGTATATTTCCTTAAGAAGGTTGATTACGTCTTGCTGAGAAGTGAAATTCTGTTTACGAATAGCACGGTACGTCGTGCCTTTAATATTTCCGAGTAACTTCTGTATCATTTTTCTTGTACTTTTCACCACTGAAATTGCCGCTTTCAGCATTGGCGAAGCAGAGGGACTATAGGGAACGCCTCTTATTCAGTGATATTATTTGTGGTTATTAAACGTTTCGGCGCCGTTTTATTGACGAAAATTCGGGTCTTGTAATTAAACTATGCAAGCGGATGAAAAACAATACGATGAAGAGGAAATTGCTGGGTAGTTCTACTTACTCCCATGAAAAATATCGATTAGCGAACCCCAGGTGCGGTACGGAATACCGATATGGCTCAGAGATTTCCCGAAACTTCGGGAAAAGTGTAATTTGTTGATATTTTCAATATATTTCAATAAATTAAATAAGATATTTAATTTATTTTCTTTTTATAAATATCAATGATTTATTTCATATACCTATAAATTAGTTCAGTAGTATTGCTTATATAGATAATAAATTTAAAATTATCACCGTTTAGTTTTTGTATTTTGATGTACAGACACAAACCAAAGAATTGACCAGGCCCGTTGTAATTCTGCACACCAAGGATAAAACACCAGAAAACATAAGGATGATCGGCAGATTGTGCTTATGCTAATCTGAGAATTTTGAAGAACTGTAGCCCCTCATGCCGTTACGCCACAAAAAGCACTTTATCTTCGATATGGATGGTACTCTGACGCTGGCAGTACATGACTTTGATGCCATGCGTAGACGTCTGGGCCTGCCGCCGAACCAGCCGATTCTGGAATCTATCGGCAATCGGTCGGCTAAAGAGCAAGCGCAACTGCACGAGCGATTGAACAGGCTGGAAACCGGCTATGCCGAAAACGCGGAACAACAACCTTTTGCGGATGCATTGCTTTCTTATCTTGCGGCTTGCGGCGCATCACTCGGCATACTTACCCGCAACAGTGTGCCGCTGGCGAAGATAACTCTGGCATCTTGCGGCCTTTTGAAATATTTCAAACCTGAAAACATCATAGGCAGGGAAAATATCGAGCCTAAGCCCAATCCGGCAGGTATAGCTTATCTATTGCAAGCCTGGAATGCGGAAAAACAGGACTGCGTGATAATCGGCGATTTCATGTTTGATTTAAAGGCCGGGCGGGCGGCTGGTATAACGACCGTTCATCTTGCCACCGATGGTGACTTTGCCTGGCCGGAGTTGACGGATATTGCGGTTACCGGGCTTGATGAAATTCTACTGGCAGCCGGTGGTTTGATTCACACGCAGGTTCCTTAATGCACAAGCGTCCTGAGTCGGCCCATCCTCAACTGACCATTCGGCATGGAATATCTCAGGATATGACGGCCATATCGGATTTACTGTTTCGCTGCTGTCTTCCGGTCGATGACATACCTGTCTGCAATCCCGAACACTTCATCCTGGCTTTGGACGGGCCGGTTTTGATCGCTTGCGGAGGGCTGGAAATTTTTCAGCGAAACGCACTGCTCAGATCTTTGGCCGTAACACACAAATACCGGGCTAAAGGTATCGGGCTTACCCTGTTGAATGAATTGGAAAAGCTGGCCGTTCAAGCCGACGTCCGCACCCTGTATTTGCTAACGGACAGTGCCGAGTCATGGTTTAGCAACAATGGCTTTAACCCGATTAAGAGACACCAGGCACCCACAACCATCCGCGATACAAAACAATTTACCGCGATTTGCCCGGATTCAGCGGTGCTGATGAAGAAGAACATCCAACGCAACGGGATCCCGCTATGAAGCAGAAGATGAAGCTACGACCTGGCAGCGGACCACAGCGATTTTAAAAGAGCATATCGGCTAAAGAGAATTATCGTACTACCCGCTCGACTTCGAGAATATTGTGCAATTGCCTTAATTTATCCATCACTTTGGCCAGTTGTTTCAGATTGTCGATTTCGAAAGTGATTCTTATGCTCGCAGTTTGTTCCGCCAGATCAGACTGACTGTTCACCGAGGTCACACTGATTTTCTCGTTGGTCAACACGTCGGTCACATCGCGCAACAGCCCTTGTCGATCATAGGCTAAGATCCGGATTTCGGCGGAGTAGGTTTGATTCGACTCCTGACCCCAGTCCACATCGATCAGACGCACCTGATCCTCCGCCGGCAAATTAAGGATGTTCTTGCAATCGCTGCGATGAACGGTCACCCCTTTACCCCGTGTAATAAAACCGATGATCGAGTCGAACGGCACCGGCCTGCAACAAGGTGCAATCTGAGTCAAAAGGCTGCCGACACCGCGGACATTGATATCATTTTTGCCGCTTGAAGCTTGCCGGACCCTCTTGCGTTTGAACAGTTGCAGCTGGCCACGGGAATGATCTTCCAACTGGCTAAAGGCGCCTACCAGTTGCGCCAGAGTGACTTCGTTGCGCCCAACCGCGATATAAAGTTTATCCAGCTTATCGAAGTGCAAATGCTTCATCAGCTTCTCGTGCGCGATATCCGATGCCTGCATCCGTTTGAGTTCGCGCTCGATAATCAGCTTTCCATCACCCTTGTGCTGCTCCTGATCCTGTTGATTAAACCAGGCCCGGACTTTAGCCCTGGCTCGGCCGGATATTAAAAATCCCAATTCTTTATTAAGCCAGTCACGCCGGGGAGCGGCCTGTTTCGACGTCAGAATTTCGACCTGATCCCCGTTTTCCAGCCGTTGCGCCAGGGGCACAATCCTACCGTTGACTTTGGCGCCACGACATCTGTGCCCGATTTCCGTGTGGATTTGATAGGCGAAATCAAGCGGGGTCGCACCGGCAGTCAAATCCACTACGTCCCCGGCAGGGGTAAAGACAAATACCCTGTCATTGAATACCTCGGTGGCAACAGATTCTAAAAATGAATCTTCATCAGGATTATCAAGTAATTGTCGTAAATTATTAATATTTCTCTGTAATCTTTTATCCTGTTGCCCACCCTCCTTATAATGCCAATGGGCGGCTACCCCCAGTTCCGCATCGTCGTTCATTTGATGAGTTCTTATCTGCACTTCCACCGCTCTGCCGTCGGGTCCGTATACGGCTGTATGCAGCGACTGATATCCGTTTTCCTTCGGATTGGCGACATAATCGTCAAACTCCCGGGGAATATGTGTCCAGGCGCTGTGTACCGCTCCAAGAACGGCATAACATTCCTGTGTGTTGTTGACCAGAACCCGTACCGCCCGCACATCAAACAGATCTGAAAAGTCCAGGCGTTTGCGTTTCATTTTCATCCAGATACTGTAGATATGCTTCGGCCTGCCGTAGACTTTTCCGCCGATGATACCCAGCTCACGCAGCTTTTTCGTCATAATGGCGACGAAATCATGAATATAGGCCTCGCGGTCTTCACGGCGTTCTTCCAGTGCCCTGGCAATGCGTTTATAAGCCTCGGGTTCGAGGATGCGGAAAGCCAGATCTTCCATCTCCCATTTCAGCTGGGCTACTCCAAGCCGATTGGCCAAGGGTGCATACAGATCCAGAGTTTCCCGGGCGATTCGCCTGCGTTCGTTTTCTTCGAGCTTTCGGAGAAAAGGCATGCGCTGCGCTCGAAAGGCCAGGCGAACCAGTACCGCGCGTACGTCATCGACCATGGACAAAACCATGCGCCTGAGGATTTCGGTCTGCTGACTGGCAAATCCGCCTGAAGCCTCGGGCTGCGGGTGTTTGGAGACGATCAGCGCATTCAACCAGCGTACGCTTTCGACCAGACGGCCTATTCTTTCCCCGTAAATTTTATGGACGTCCGAAGTCTGCAGATATTCGGCACAGAGATAGGAACCCAAAATCGCCGCAACCACGGTTTCCGCGTCCACATTCAGGCTTTTCAATCTGGCCGCCACGGAAACAGGGTCCGGTAAATAGTCCGGGCCTTTCTCCGGCAGAGACCATAAATACTCCAAAGCCTGTCGAATCTGTGCGATTTCCCGGCTGCTGTAACCCACCGCCAGAATCTGCATGGCCTGCTCGACGGAAGAATACTGATCGTGCCAATTATTTTGTGTGGATTTCATTAACTCAAGCTACAACGTCAAAGCGTGCTGAATGGCCGGCGTTCGGAACTCATCAGACTCTCTGCAAAGGCCGGACCGAATCGACTGGTCAACCGGCCGAATTCTTTAAAGCCGAAAGCGGCGGCACTGTCAATACGCTCCTGCTGGCCAAATAACCCGCGATGCCGACTATGACCGCCCCGCCTAAAGTGCCATACAGCCATACCAGAGCATTGATCCCTATCGGCACATTCAATACGAAATTTCCGATCATCCAGGCAATGGCGGAGGCGAAAAAAGCAGCCAGAAAACCTGCCGTCGCCCCCATCAGACTGAATTCCAGAATAACACTCTGACGCACTTGTTTATGGGATGCGCCCATGGAACGCAGGATCGCTAACTCCCGCATACGGGACGATTGACTGCTTTGTACAGCGGATAACAGGACAATTATACCTGCCATAATGGTGAAGAAAAATACGGATTGGACGGCTAAAGCGGCCCTGTTGATAATGTCGCGTACCCGGTTCAGCATCTTGCCGACATCTATAACCGTAATGCCCGGATGGTTTTTCACCAGCTTGCTGAGTAACTCAGCATTTTCGCTCGGTTGGTTAAAACTGGTGATAAAGGTCGTTGGCAGATCTTGCAGTGTATTGCCGGAAGTAATCACGAAAAAATTCACCTGAAAGGACTCCCACTCCACCTCGCGCACATTTCGAATCACAGCTCGACGCTCTATGCCGGCCACATGGAATGTCAGCTCATCACCGACTTTCAAATTCAGCCGTTCCATAAATCCACTTTCCGCGGAGAGCCAGTTTCCGGGTTCATCAGCTGACCACCAGTCACCCTCGGTAAGCCGGTTGTGAAAGGGCATTTCATCCGCATACGACAGATTGAACTCATGCCTCAAAAGCCCTTGTGCCTCCTCGTTTTCGGCGAATTTGCGCTCCGCATTGTCTCCGTTGATGGCCACCAGACGGCCCCGGCTGATCGGATAAAGTTCCCCGGTAAAATCGACATTGTCCCGCAGCAGCGACAAAACACCTTCGACCTGATCAACCTGTATATTGACGATAAAGTTATTGGGCGCATCCGGTGAAATATCTTTTTGCCATGCCTGCAATATATCATCCCGGATTACGGAAATCAGAAGTAGCGCCATAATCGTCAAACCGAAGGTCGATAGTTGCAGCAAAGTCACGTCCATACGCCGACGCAATACGAATTTGGCCATAGACCACCTGGGCGGTGTTAAATAGCGCATCATTCGGTATAGAAATCCACCACTGAGTGAAAACACCAGCGTTACGCAAATCAGGCCCAGCATCAGCAAAAGTACCAGTTTGATATCACCGGACTGTAAATACATCATCAAAGATGCAGCCAGCAAGGCGGTGGATGCCGTCAGTCTGCCGGACACACCGAGTTCCCCAAGCTCTTGACGCAATACACTCAATACAGGCACGGCGCCGGCGCGTATCAATGGCAGACTGGCAAAGCCAGCCAGAGTCAGCAGTGTGACCGATACCGCCCCGATCACGGGCCGCCATCCGGCAGCAGGCAAATCGACCTGGAACCAGCTGCCCAGCAGGATCGAAAGCACGGTTTGCGCTAACAGGCCCAGCAACAGGCCAACCAGCAAGGCAAACAACGCCATTAGGGCCAGACGCAGTATCATCCAGAGAAAAACCGTTCGTCTATCGGCGCCCAGGGTGCGTAAAATCGCACCGGCATTGGCCTGTTGATGCGCATATTGCCGGACAGAAAGCGCTATGGCGGCACCGGACAGCAGAACAGTGACCATCGCCGCCAATCCGAAAAACTTACCGACTTGATTCAATACTCGTTGGATTTCCGGGCGAGCGTTGTGTGCGTCCCGCAATTCCACACCTGCCTGCTCGTGTCCGGCATACCATTTACGGAACGCCTGTAATTGCTGTTTTTCGCCGGACAACAGTAGAGAATATCTTGCCCGGCTTCCCTCAACCAGCAACCCGGCGGCTTCTATATCCTCAAGGTTCATCATGACCCGTGGCGCCATTTGAAACAATTCGCCACCTCGGTCCGGCTCCGTATGCACACTTGCCGAGACTGCGAATTCCAGCCTGCCCAACAGGAGCGGACTCTTAAAGCTCAGGTCCAGCAAATCGATCAGTATGGAATCAACAAGCACTGCGCCCGATTCCGGCGGCGAGGATCTATACGGCTTTTCGCCTTGATCGATATCGGCCGCCAGCAGCCGCCCCCGCAAAGGATAATTCTCGCTGACCGCCTTGACAGCGACCAGTTGGGAATCGTCTTCATCGTTTAATACAACGCTGGGAAAAGTCACAGTCTGTGCGATTTTAAGGCCCGCCTGCCCGGCCCGCTCAAACAGCAATGCAGGCAGAGGATGGGAAGAGCGCAGCAACAGATCAGCAGCCAATAAATCACTGGCCTGCTGTTGCATGGCGCGACTGACCCGATCGGTAAAAAAGCCGACAGCCGACACAGCCGCCACCGCAACGATCAACGCCATGATTAATATCCGCAGACTGCCGGTACGCAAGTCTTTACGGATTGAACGGCGGATCAAGAGTGCTAGCATAATTCTTGACTGATCCGGCCGTCACGCAATACCAGCTTGCGATCGCAACGGCTGGCGAGAATATTGTCATGAGTCACCAGGACGAGAGATGCTCCCTGTTCCTCTCGCAATGCAAACATCAAATCCACAATTTTACGGCCGTTCTCCAGATCGAGATTTCCCGTGGGTTCATCGGCGAAGAGCAAAACCGGGCTGATCACAAAGGCTCTTGCCAACGCCACTCGCTGCTGTTCTCCACCGGAAAGCTGCTCCGGATAATGATGCAAGCGATCGGCGAGCCCCAGTTTTTCCAGCATATTTTCCGCGGCATCTGCCGAATCCAGCTTTCCGCCCAGTTCCATCGCCATACGAACGTTTTCCAGCGCTGTAAACCCCTGTAATAACTGGAATGACTGGAAGACAAATCCGATTTTTCCGGCTCGCAGCTTGGCCCTCGCATCTTCATCCAGATCGGCCAGATTTTGCCCCAGTAATTGCACATCTCCCTTAGAACTCAAATCCAGCCCTGCCAGGAGTCCCAGCAAAGTCGATTTCCCTGAGCCCGAAGGGCCTACTATTGCCAGCGCCTCACCACGCTGCACCGCGAGGCTGACGTTGTCCAGAATCAACATATCGCCACCGGGTCCATGGACGGTTTTATGCAGTTCGACGGCACTCAAGACGACTTCGTTCTGTGCCGATTCACTTGAAGTTTTATTTTCAGGAATCACAATATTGCAATCTCTTTTACGGAAAGGCAGTGATGATCAAATTTGTCTGGCTGTGCATTATAGCCCTAAGCAGTTCTGTGGCATTTGCCGAAAACATTACTGTTCTGGTACTTGGCGATAGCATTAGTGCGGCTTACGGTTTACCCCAGGACAAGGGCTGGGTAAAACTCCTGGAAACCCGCCTGCAGGCATCTCATCCGGACAGCAAAGTTGTCAATGCCAGTATCACCGGTGATACAACCACCGGCGGATTGAAACGTCTGCCTCAGGCCCTGCAACAGCACCGCCCCGATATCGCCATAATTGAACTCGGTGGAAACGATGGGTTACGCGGCCAATCCCTCAAAAATATGCGCAATAACCTTGTGCAAATGATTCAGCTTGGACAGTCCGCCAAGGCGAAAGTTTTGCTTCTGGGTATGCGTATTCCCAGCAATTACGGTCCGGCTTATACGGAACGTTTTCAAAGAGTATTCCAAAAAGCGTCGGAAGCAACCGGCGCGGCATTGATGCCCTTTTTTCTGGAACCAATTGCCACCGATCGCAGATACTTTCAAAGTGACGGAATCCACCCGTCCATCGAAGCCCAGGAAAAACTGCTCGACGGAATGTGGCCCTTTCTTCAGCCCCTGTTGTAATCGCTGTATCCGTCAATATCACCTGGACAGAGTACTAATCCGAAAACCAATGGATGGGCGCTGACCGATCGCATAATCGTTTACGCAGCCAGGCCAGGGCTTTTCCTTTTCGTTTATTCTTCCAGGCATAGACAACCGGGTAATGCCAGGATGTCCCGGACTCAATCCGTTTTTCAACCAGGTTACCGGCCGCAAGATGGTGGCGAATATTGTATTTTGGCAAGGTTCCCACCCCCAGACCCTGAAGATGCGCCTCGATTTTTAACGATGGAGTGGAGACCGTCAGCACCGGCTGACCCGGTAATAGTGAGACCGATTTAGTCGGTAACTCAAGCGCGGTGTCTGCAACCGCCACCGCTCGGTACTTGCGAATTTCGTCTTCCGGTATAGGCTCGGGATGATCGGCCAGCGGATGATTCGGCGAGACGGCAAAAGCGAATTCGCACTCACCTACAGCGATCGTGCTGAATCCGCCGACCTCCGGTGCATCAATGCCGATCGCCAGTATCATATCCGCTCTGTCGGAAAGCAGCGCATCCCATGCCCCGGTCAATACTTCACACTTTACACTGAGTCTGGTATTGGGTGCAGCCTGGTAAAACTCTTTTACCAGTTTGATTACCTTGTCTTCCGGGAAAAAATCGTGCACCACCAGCCGTAACTCGGGCTCCCAACCGGTCGAAATCCGGCTGAGCGCCGACTCGGTTTCGTAGGCCACTCTCAGCAGTTCTGAGCCATAGCGATGCAATTCGGCTCCTGCTTCGGTCAGCCTGACCTTATGCCCGTAGCGTTCAAATATCTGAATATTCAAAGCGCTCTCCAATTTGCTGACGGTATAGGAAATGGTTGAAGGCACCCGGTGCAATGCGGCAGCGGCTTTTGCGAAGCTGCCCTGCTGCACAATCGCCTGTATAACGTTCAAACTGTCCAGATCAAGCCGCAACTTCGATTTCATCGAATATAATATTCATTTTTTTTCATTTGTATTAACAATATACCTATATATCATAATATTTTCATTCGATTTATTCGATCTTAAATTCAATAAATCATAATTTTTATGTGGATAAAGACGAAATTCACCAACGGCACGACAGATGTGGACAGCGGGTAAACAATGTAATCTTCGGCTATGGAGCTTCATGGTTAATCGCCGCGGTATACGAACTCTCGGAGCAAACCTTTGATTTCACCATTCGCCGATTAAGGAAATCCAGCCGCATTCACGACTGATTATCAAGCAAGTAATGAAACTTAAAAATACCCAGGACGAATACGGACTGATCGCGAAGAGTTTACACTGGATGATGGCAGTTATCATTTTTGCCTTGTTCGCAGTCGGGCTGTATATGACCAGTCTGACCTACTACGACCCCTTGTATCACACCTTACCATGGTGGCACAAAAGCTTCGGACTTGCAGTAGCGATATTGTTGATGTTGCGATTGATCTGGAAATTCAACAACACCAACCCTGCTCATTTAAGCACTCACACACGGATGGAAATTCTCTTGGCAGGGATCACTCACAAAATGCTTTACACACTGATAATTGTGATCTGTATCAGTGGTTACCTGATTTCAACCGCCGAAGGCAAAGGTATAGAGTTCTTCGGCTGGTTCGAAATACCGGCGGTGATGGCTCCTGTGGAAAACCAGGCCGACACAGCCGGACTTATTCATCTGATTCTGGCATATATCATGGCTGCCCTGGTGGTACTGCATATTGCCGGAGCGGTAAAACACCATCTGCTGGATAAGGACAACACACTTAAACGAATGTTATAGGGTATTAAACCATGAAAAAAATGTTGAGAACACTTGTCGTAAGCACTTTGGCAGCCGCCAGTACCATAGCACTGGCTGAAGACTATGTGATAGATACCACGGGCAACCACGCGTCCATCAATTTCAAGATTTCACACCTCGGCTACAGCTGGTTGTACGGCCGCTTTAACGAATTTGAAGGCACTTTCAGCTACGATGAGGCCAAACCTGACGAGTCAACTGCCTCCGTCAAGATCAATACCGCCAGCATTGATTCCAATCATGCCGAAAGAGACAAACACCTGCGCAGCGGAGATTTCCTCGATGTGGACAAATTTCCGGAGGCGACGTTTGTCAGCACGTCCTATAAGCCCGGCGAAGGCAATAAGGGTGTTTTAAGCGGTGATCTGACCCTGCACGGGGTAACTAAATCGGTAAGTATCGATGTTGAGCACATCGGGAGCGGCAAAGATCCCTGGGGTGGGTTCCGGCGTGGATTCTCGGGCACGACTATGCTGTCTCTGGCGGATTTCGGTATCAATTACAATCTGGGGCCGGCCTCCAAAGAGCTTGAGCTGACTATCGCTGTCGAAGGAATAAAGCAGTAAAGGACACGGCTCTAGTGTACTGCAACACCCCAGATGGCCTGTCTCGGTTCGTCTATAGGTGTCCTTTGGGTGTTACAGTACAGCTAGTGTAGGTAAAAAAAGCCGAGCACTATGGCTCGGCTAACCCACACACTCGGTTTTATAAATTAATCTCCCTGTTAATTTATAAAATTCTTATTGTTATCAAATATTTCCGGCCCGGTTTGTTTCCAATGAAGTAGATTGAGTAAACCCAAGCCGACGTGAAGTCTAACAATTTTTGCCTTTCCCGTCCGAACTTTTTACTCCGTAGACGTCCACTTGGCCATTCTCCGCAACGATCATAGGCTGAGAAGACTGACAAACCATAATACTACCTATTCTAGCCGAATAAATTAGTGATAACGCACAGTTAGGCCAAATAATTTCACCGTCAGCCAAGTTTGCTGCATTGCATTATCTCTAAATCGACTCCCAGGAGCCTTGAAGAAAGGTGAAAATCAGCAACTGCGCCCGAGCTGAATAGCGGTATTACTCCTCTATCCAGGCTTGCGTTTGAGTAACACCCGCTGAGGATTGTATCCGATGGCCGCAGCTGAAAAAAACAACACAAAGCTGGCAAGCACAACCATCAGCGAAATACCATTGAACTGTCCGTACATGGAAAACCGAATGAATTCGATAACATGGGTAAAAGGATTAAAACGAGCCAGCTGATAGATGATCTCAGCCCCCGATTCTTCCAACTTCCATAGAGGATACAGTGCACTGCTGAGGAAAAACATCGGAAAAATCACGAAATTCATTG
Source organism: Granulosicoccaceae bacterium (assembly GCA_965222695.1). GTDB lineage: Bacteria > Pseudomonadota > Gammaproteobacteria > Granulosicoccales > Granulosicoccaceae > UBA7957. Next base: position 2,099,388 of record OZ244967.1, read on the forward strand.
TGCTGGCAAAGTTTTCCAATTGCTTGATATAGACGGAAAGTAACAGCCCTAAAGCACCCAAGGTGGCACCTCCCAGTATCAGGCCAGGTAACACGTTCAGCCAGCCGGAGGCAGGCAGATCTATTCCAAACAAGGAACAGATCAGTAAAAATGCATATGCCTGGACAACCGATAGAAACGTTCCCGCCAGCAGTTTGCATAACAGCAGATACCAACGCGGCAAAGGAGCTGTCAGCAGTAATCGCATTACGCCCATTTCCCGATCATAAACCATCGCCAGTGAACTTTGCATTCCATTAAACAGCAACACCATACCGAGTAAACCGGGAGCTATATACACCTGGTATTCAATATAGGTTTGATAGGGTGGGATAATCGATACGCCGAATACGTTTTGAAAACCGGCGGCAAACACCAGTAACCATAAAGCGGGGCGGACCAGTGCGGAAAACAATCGGCCTTTTTGTTGCCAGAATTTGATCAACTCGCGGCTACTGAGCGCTCTCAAGGCCATTAGCGCATGCCTGAGCCCGTGGGCGCGTGCAGTCTGAGGCATTTCACTCATTCTCCGCCGCCCGTGATTGTTCGGTCAAGGAAAGAAATGCGCTTAACAGATCCGACTGTCTGCTGCGATGGACGATTTCATCCGGTGTTCCGGCTTGTAATACTCTCCCGCGGTGCAGAATGTAAACGCTGTCGGCATCGACCGCCTCATCCACCAGATGCGTTGCCCATAAAACGGCAAGGTCCTGCTCTTTGCAAAGCGATTTGACATTTTGCACCAGCTTTTGCCTGGAGGCCGGATCGAGTCCTACCGTGGCCTCATCCATCAAGAGTATCGAAGGTTTATGCAACAGGGAACGGACCAGTTCCACCTTGCGCCGGTTGCCTCCGCTCAAGGACCGGCAAGGGGATTGTAAATTTTCAATCAGGCCTTCCCGGCGCAGACTGTCCTGGATGATCCCGCGCGCATTGTGGATTCCGTGCAAATCGCAATGAAATTTCAAATTTCTGTACACGCTCAAATCCAGATCCAAGGTCAACTGCTGAAAAACTATACCCAGTTTCGCCAAGGCATCGATGGCGCTGGAGGCAAGATTCTCTCCGTCAATAACAATTTCACCGTCATCGGCGACGAATAATCCGCTCAGCAGTTGGAACAGAGTTGACTTCCCCGCCCCGTTAGGGCCGAGCAGGGCCACAAATTCGCCCGCGCCGACCGACAGATCGACCTCATTCAGCGCGCAAAGCCTGCCGTAATATTTTTTTACCCTGCGCACATTCAAACGTTGTCTCGATTCAGTCATAGGCGGCCACTTAAAATCTCCGGAAATTGTTCAAAGATACGGTTTTGATAATCCTGTATGATTTTACCCTGAATCTCTCGGGGACGCGGAAGGGTCAAGGTCGCGTCATGAATGATTCGCGCAGGCTTATCACTGAGAAAAATTAACCGATCCGCCATGCAAATGGCTTCCGGAAGACTGTGGGTAACAAATAATACCGTAGGCCGGTACAGCTGCCATAATACTTCAAGTCTGGCACGAAGACGATGAGCGGACGGGGCGTCCAGGGAAACAAAGGGTTCGTCCAGTAACAGAATATCCGGTTTCACGATAAAAGCTCTGGCCAACGCGACCCTGCGCTGCATACCGCCGGAGAGCTGAGAAGGATACAACTCTCCGCTGCCCTCCAGACCCACGGAGTAGAGCATTTCGTCAATGCCCCCCGACTCAGCATCGGCGCAGACAAGTGCGATATTTTCGCGCACATTCAGCCAGGGCATCAGCCTCGGTTCCTGGAAGATAAACCCTACACCGGCAGAATCATCGATATTACGTTTACCCTCGAATTGCAGATCCAATCCCGCGACGATATTGAGAATAGTACTTTTTCCGACTCCGGACGGGCCGATCAGACAGCTAAAGGTGCCAGCCTGCAAATCCAGTTTCAGCCTTTCTATTACCGGATTGATCTGCCCGGCAAAACACTTTTGTTCAATATGTACGGATACGGGTTTCATGCACGCCAACGACTGATGGACCGATCCAGGGGCTGAAGGAGCACAGCTTCGATCGCAAAGATCACCAGTGCAAATGCCAGGGTATAGGCCAGTATACTGGTGATATCGAAGAAATTGAAAAAGGTGCCGAGTTGGAATCCGACGCCGTTACTTCTTCCCAGCAGTTCCACGACCAGTACAATTTTCCAGATCAGGGCAAGCCCGGATCGTGCGGAGGCGATCAGATAGGGATACAGCTGAGGCAATATGATATTCCTTAGCATTTTATAAGGCCCGATTTTATAGACCTGGCCGACCTGGATAAGGCCGGAGTCCAAGGCGCGGGCACCTTCCCGCACGGTAACTGCAACCGTGGGAATCTTATTGACTGCCACTGCGGTGACCGCCGCCAGTTCGGTGAGTCCGAGCCAGATATAGCAAAGAATGATGGTGACCAGGGCGGGAATGTTCAGTGCCAGCACCAGCAACCCGTCCAGGGCAGCGTTAACGGACTCTCCCCGGCCCATCACCAAACCGAAAATACTGCCGACAAGCAGGGCGATCACGAATGCGAAAAAGACGCGTCTCAGGGTCATGCTCAGATGAAAAAGCAATTCTCCGTCGAGCGTATGATCGATCAGGCTGTCTATGACCGCTACAGGGGTGGGTAGAACGTCAGACTGACTGAGCACAGAAGCCAGGTGCCAGAAGATCACAAAAATCAGCAGAGAAATCGGCCTTAACCAATGATTCGCCAGCTTCATGGGCCTGTTTGGTTCTTCCGGAATGCAGTCATGTATATCCGGTAATTGTCACGGGCTGATTGAAAATTCCTGCCAGAAAGTGCCCGTATCCAATTGCATACTGTCACCGACCAGCTTTTTCCCTCCTGTTTGTGCCAGGAGCCGGTAGATTTTCGCCGCGCCTGCAATTTCCTCTTCACCGAAACGATCCGGGATTCCGGCTCTAAAAGTATCGCGCACGCTGATCAGTTCCTTTTCGTTTTTGGGTTTCACCAGGCTGCTGAGCCGCTTCCATTCAGTATCTGACTCCTTTAACAGACTCTTTGCATCATAGGACGCTTTCAGCACGGCGCTTACCAGGTGTCGGTTTTTCTCGCCCCATACACCATCATAAACCCAGCCCAACAAAGGCATGGACGTGTCGACGCCAAACTCCGGGAGTATTTCCGGCACCGACGGCATAGGCTGCATACCCGCCGCTTTCAGTTGAGCGCCGAACTTCCAAAACGTAATCGCCGCATCCAACTCGCCCTTTAGCATTAACTTGTTGAGCAACGGGGGAGCTGCGAATTTAGCGTCGACCTCATCGGCGAGATCAAACCCGTGCTGCTTTTGCACATAAGCCCGGTATAACAGCCAGCTCTTATCGACGGGCCCGCCGGCGATGCCGAGCTTCTTGCCTTTTAAATCGGCGAGAGACCGGATTCCACTGTCCGGATTCACCACAAGTCCACCCACAGCATTCGAATAGGGAAAAAACACATAGCTTTTTCCACCCGCCCTTTGCCGCGACACCCAGATCCAGTCGCTTACAATCATATCCACTTCACCACCCTGCAAAGCGATACTGGTGGCGTTTTTATTACCCAGTTTCACCGGAATAATTCTCACACCCTGTGCCTCATCCAGTTTATGCTCGCGGATAACATCCAGTTCCCAATTCACCGTACCGAACTGGAGCACGCCGATTTTTATTTCCGGCAGTGACTCGGCATTGAGGGACTGGATGATAAACAGGCACGGAAAAGCAAGGGCGATCAGCCTGGAAATTTGTTTCATCATAGTTTCCTCATGTCTCTTTTCTTTCAAGTGTATTGCGTCCAATCGTGACTAAATTCCTTCGATGCCGCAAGCCGGGAAAAGAAATTTGTCCCGCACAAAGACAGGAATTTTTCCTGCACACGGTTGGCGGATGCCATCACTTTTTCAACTGATTAATAGCGTCCATGCCTATGGATCAAGATACTTAAGGCGAAGTACCGATAAATATCACCTTTTTGGACTAGCCTGTTTTACGACCAAGGAAGGAGAAAGCCCTATTGTAATCATCGAAAGCCTGCCTCTAGACTGTTGTGCCTATAAAGAAATGCTCACTGATTTTTATCGTCCGAGCTTTTTCGCCTCTTTATTGAAAGAGCAAAACCGGCGGTTGATACAGTGCAATACCGCGAAATAAGTTTATACAGTCGGGTGCCCTATGCAAATACAAGTGCTTGGATCTGCCGCTGGCGGAGGGTTCCCCCAGTGGAACTGCAACTGCCACAATTGCACAGGCATGAGGGAGGGCACATTAAATGCCTCGGCGAGAACTCAATCCTCCATCACCATCAGCACAAACGGTGTAGAGTGGGTATTGTTTAATGCCTCTCCGGATATACTTAAACAGATCGACGCTTTTCCGCCTCTTCAGCCAGCGAGAAAAATTCGTGATACCGGCATAGCCGCCATTGTGTTAATGGACAGCCAGATCGATCATACGACCGGACTGTTGATGTTGCGCGAAGGATGTCCGCACGAAGTCTGGTGTACCGATATGGTTTATCAGGATTTATCCAGCGGATTCCCGTTGTTCAACATGCTGGAACATTGGAATGGCGGACTACAGCGCAAAAAAATCAGCATCGACCCCGCAGATAATACCTTCACCATTGAAAGGATAGAAGGCTTGACGTTTTCCGCTGTGCCCTTAAGCAGCAGCGCACCGCCCTATTCTCCGCATCGGAATAATCCGCATCCGGGGGATAACATCGGCATCTACGTTACCGATAACCAAAGCGGTAAATCGCTTTTTTATGCGCCGGGCCTGGGCCAGATCGAAGAACATCTCAGCCCGCTGATGGCATCGGCCGATTGTCTGCTGGTGGACGGAACAATCTGGCGGGATGATGAACTGCTGCTTAGCGGCGTAGGTGACAAGCTTGGCGTTACCATGGGGCATCTGGCCCAATCCGGTGAAGGCGGAATGATTGAGTACCTGGATTCACTGAACAAACCGCGCAAAATTCTGATTCATATCAATAATACAAATCCTATACTGGATGAGGATTCCGCCGAACGGGCGGAACTGCGACGTCACAGTATCGAAGTCGCCTGGGACGGCATGAGTATCGAGCTTTAGGGGAGCTGTCATGATCGAACAAACAAAAAGAGCTCTATCACGTGAAGAGTTTGAGATGGCATTGCGCGCCAAAGGCAGGTTCTATCATATACACCACCCTTATCACCGGGCGATGTATGAGGGCCGTTGCACTGCCGCGCAAATCAGAGGCTGGGTGGCAAACCGGTATTATTATCAAATCAATATTCCGCTGAAAGACGCGGCCATTATGGCAAACTGTCCCGATCCGGATATCAGGAGGCACTGGGTTCAGCGTATCCTCGATCACGATGGTTTTGAAGATGCCGAAGGTGGAATAAAAGCCTGGCTGGCGTTGGCCGAAGCGGTAGGCCTGAGCAGAGAAGAGGTCGAATCACAGCAATATGTACTGCCAGGCGTACGGTTCGCAGTGGACGCTTATGTCAATTTTGCCCGACGAGCCAGCTGGCAGGAGGCCGCCAGTTCCTCGCTGACGGAGCTATTCGCACCCGAGATACATCAATCGCGGCTTGACAGCTGGCCGCAACACTATCCGTGGATAAAGGAAAAAGGATACAGTTATTTTCGAAAAAGGCTTTCCGAAGCCAGGCGCGATGTAGAGCACGGTCTGCAGATCACCCTTGATTATTATAAGAGCCGGCAGCAGCAGGAACGCATGCTGCAAATTCTGCAGTTTAAACTGGATATACTCTGGAGCATGCTGGATGCTATGTCCATGGCATACGAACTCAATCGACCTCCTTATCACACCGTGACCGATCAAGCGGTCTTTCATCACGGTATTCCATTATGACCGGACAATCCGATGTTCCCAGCATCAATCCACTGTACCGGTTTCAGTTCGAGAAGGCCCAGGATTGCTACGTATTGCTCTACCCGGAGGGAATGATAAAGCTCAATGGCAGTGCCGGGGAGATCATGTCCATGATAGACGGACGGCGTAGTGTGGAATCGATCATCACTGCACTGAAAGAAAAATTTCCCGATGCCAAGGGCATAGAGCAGGATATAATCGAGTTTCTGGAGGACGCGCGTCACCGTCGTTGGTTGCAGTTTGACTCCTGATTCCCGGCGGACAGACCATGGCTTTTGGCCCTCGGGCATCAGCGCGGCCGATGCAGCCGCCGCCAATGTCGAGTATGACCAGCTTCAGGTGAATGAACACGGCGTATTTTGGCGCGAACTCGATCCGGTTTCGGGATTCTACGGCATAGTCAAATACAAGCAGGGTAAAACCATCAAAATAACCGATAACTCCTGCAACGTGCGTAACAGCGTCCACGGATACGGTGGTGGTGATTGGTGTTTATGGGGAGATGTTCTGTATTTTGTCCAGGACTCGGACCAACAAATCTATAAATTGCCCGCCGACGGTGCGGAAACGGCGATCCGGCTTACCAATAATCCGCAATTTAAATTCGCCGATTTATACCCCGATCCCACGTTTAGGCGCCTGTTATGTATCACGGAAAAGTGCAACGAATCCGGTGATGCCATCGATGATCTATCGGCCGTGGATATTACAAGCGGCCAGATTCAGCTTCTCTGTTCCGGGCAGGATTTTTACAGCTCCCCCGCCATCTCGGCAGACGGAACGAGGCTTGTGTGGATAGCCTGGAACCATCCTCACATGCCGTGGTATTCCAATCAACTTTATGTCGCTGAACTGGACCAATACGGACAAATCACCAAAAGCCGGGAAATAGACGCATCCTGGCCGGAACCCCAATCCTTTTCCCAGCCGCGATTTACCGCCGGCGGAGAATTGTATTTCGTTACGGACAAAAATAACTGGTGGAATATTTACCGTGAGTCCGGCAATGATCAGATTGAGTGCGTCCTGCCCCTGAATGCCGAGTTCGCCGTTGCCCAGTGGCAATTTGCACAATCATTCTGGGATTTCGCCGCATCCGGCAGCATTGCCTGCAGCTACCTTAAGCATGCGTCAGGAAAATTGGGGCTTATCGATTTACAGGGCAGCTTAAATACCTTTAGTCTGCCGTTTTGCCAATTTCGATTTATCCGTTTCTTTCGAAAAACTATCTATGCAATTGCGTATTCCAACGACCAAAACCCGGCAGTCATCCAGTTTAATCCCGAATCGCGTAAATTGAAAATCCTTCACCGGCAATCAACAGGCTTTTCAACGCAGGATATCTCTGTTGCCAGACACTATCGATTTCCTACCGAAAATGACCAATTCGCATATGGTTTTTACTATTCGCCGGTAAACAGCCGGATTAAAATGGACAATGAACACAAGCCACCTCTTATCATGTTTACGCATGGCGGTCCCACCTCAAGCACCTATCCGGTTTTTAACACTAAAATACAATACTGGACACAGCGCGGTTTTGCAGTAATGGATGTTAACTACCGCGGAAGCACCGGTTATGGACGTCTGTATCGTAATAGTCTGGCTGGTAACTGGGGTAAAACCGATGTGGAGGATTGCCAGGCGGCAATCGGGTTTTTGGCTGCCAACGGATTGGTGGATCCGAATAGAGTGTTTATCCGGGGTAGCTCGGCGGGTGGCTACACCGCTTTGTGTTCGCTGTTCTCAAGCGATCTGTATTTGGGAGGTGTCAGCCTCTATGGTATCAGCGACCCTCTGGCGCTTATCGATCAGACCCATAAATTTGAAAGCCATTACCTGCAATGGTTGATCGGTGATCCCGAGTTGGAAAAAAGACGTTATTATCGCAGATCACCAATCCATCAGATCGAGAAAATTTCCTGTCCGGTCATATTCTTTCAAGGCGCAAAAGATAAAGTCGTTGTACCGGAACAAACTGAAAAAATGGTCTCACGACTGCGCAATGCAGGATTCGAGGTCAAGTTTTTCCTGTTCAAAGATGAATCGCACGGGTTCCGCGCCGTCGCAAGCAATAAGCGTGTATTAGAAGAGGAGTTGTTATTTTACCGGGCATTGCTGTAAACGCTGCTCCCTAAATCCTGTCATCACCCTGTCTGTTCCACACGGGCTGATGTTCCTGAATTCCGCGTTGAACATTTAGAAGTTGCTTTTTTTGCTGCGGTGTAGCATAATCCACTGCATAATAACAACACATTCAAGGACGGAGGTCCCGGATTCCAAACTGAGGCAGATTCATGTTAATACTGAAACGCCGAGTTGGCGATAAAGTCGATATTAATCATGAAGTTAAAATCACAGTGCTGGATGTGTGCGACGACATGGTTACGCTGGGTTTCACTAACCCTGTGGAAAACGGCGAGCTGACCCTGTCAATGCAGACAAGAAAGCACGGGAATCCTGCAGAGTATCAAATTTGAACTAACTCATAAGCCCACACACCTTTTTACTCTTTGAGAGAGTTCACCGGGGTTAGGTTGATCCGACCCCGGATTTTGTTTGGAGGCCGCTCCTGCACACCTGTCTTTGCTCCTGCGAGCAATCTGACAATAAGTTACAAGCACCCAATTCTTTCGTACTAACTTCTTGATAATTCTAAATTACTCGCTCAAAGTAGATTAATAATCTACTCGTCCCGCAAGTCTTATTTCATCATTTTTCCACCCCGGAGTGGACAGACATGTACACGCGAGTCGCAAAGTTCAAGTTGAAGAAAAGTAATTTAAAAGAAGCCCGGATCACGACAGATGAAACCATCCGCCCTGCTATAGAGAAAATGGACGGTATCAGATTGCTATTGGTTACCATAGATCCGGACAGCAATGAAGGAACGGCGATCGCGGTTTATCACAACAGAGAGAGTGCCGGTGAGGCGCAGGAAATAATCAAACACATATGGGGCACTCTTTCCCCTTACCTGACCGGCCCGCCCGAAATCAGCGAGCAGGAAACCGTGATGTGGATAGAAGATCAAATCCTGCGAAGCCCTCAAGAGGCCTAGGGGCGTTCTCGATCACCGACGAACCACGCAACTATAGACGCAAAAAACCCATCCCCTTTACGCCTCTTTCACCGCCTTGTCTTTTTTGAAGTAACCAAGCCAGATACCGCTCAAGAGCCACGTATATAAATAAGTACCCGCGATAATTATCGCAAATGCCACGATAATATCGGTCGTACTGCCGTTGAGAGAAAATGCCGGCACATAACCGAACAAAAACGGTGCAAGATAGAGGAACTTGGCAAATTTAAATGCAACAAATGCCGTTTTCCACATATTTGCTTTAGCGATGGTGGCACCGGCAAAAGCCGCAATACATACGGGCGGCGTAATATTGGAATCCTGGGATAGCCAATAAACAATCATGTGCGCCGCAATTTCATTTACGCCTAAATGCGTTAGTGCAGGTACGGCGACCACGGCGGTAATCAGATATGCTGCAGTCACCGGAACGCCCATTCCCAGTACCAACGAAGCCAAGGCTATAAATAAAATGGTGAGATACAATTTGCCGTCTGCCAGTTCTATGACTATATCGGCAAATGTCAGCATCAGGCCGCTGAATGTCAGCACACCGATAATGATACCGATTACACCCAGTGTGGCGCCGATTTGCAGGCTGGATTCCGTGCCCGCTCTGGCGGCATCGATCAATCGTTTGGGGCCGATACGGGAACTCTTGTCTCTCGCAATCCAACTGACGGCAATACAGGTAAAAATCCCCAACACCGCCGAATAGCCGGGCGAGTATCCATAAAGCATGAATATAGTGATTACCACCAGGGGCAGGACATAAAACCACTGCGTACGGAGAATCTCCTTTGGATCCATATCCGACTTTTCACCGACGATATGATTTTTCTTGGCCTCGAAATGTACCATCATAAAAACGCTAAAAAAATACATCACCGCGGGGAAAATGGCCACGAGCATTATTTGCGAATAAGGCATGCCGGTCAATTCCGCCATGATAAAACCGCCCGCGCCCATGATCGGCGGCATAAACATCCCACCGATGGATGCTGCCGGCTCTATGCCTCCCGCAACATGTGGCCTAAAACCGGCTTTTTTCATCATGGGAATGGTAAATGCACCTGTGGATACGGTATTTGCAATCGCACTGCCGGAAATGGATCCGAACAACCCACTGGCTATTACCGAAACTTTGCCCGGCCCCCCGACTTTATGGCCAACCGCAGCAAGCGGAAAATCAATAAAAAACTTCTGCGCACCGCTTTTCTCCAAAAAAGCGCCGAAAATGACGAATAAAACGATATATGTCGCCAATACATTTGCCATGATGCCGAATACACCGTCACTCTTATAAAATATATTGGTACATAGCAATGGAAAGGTATCGCCTGCATGTTGCACAACTTCGGGAATAAATTCGGAATCGCCGAAAACGCCATAGAGAATCATAACGGCGCCCATGATTACAAAGACCGTCCCTACGACTCGCCGGGCAACCTCTATGCCCAGCAGAACGCCGATCATGGCAATCATCTGATCGAGCTGGGTTTCGGCGCCGGAGCGGTAATTTATCGCCTCGAAATTGGCAATCCAATAGCCGATCGCGACGACCGACAAGGCCATCAACAGATAATCAACAACCCGTAACAGCGGGTTTTGCGATTTGTACAATAAAAATACAAGAACATAGGTGATGATGACATAGACACCACGGTGGTATTGCGTTTCCGCGGGCTGGAGAACTGCCGAGTAAATATAGAAACACACCAGTACCAATGCGAGCGCATCAAACAAGTACTTTTCCCAGGTGTTTAAATGATCGTAATGCCGCATGACTCCTCCCACTACAAACTTGTATTACAGACAAACTCAATATTGAATACAAAGCGGCCATCAATGGCCGCAATCCTGATTTATTATTTTAAAAACGGCGGCCCACGGAATTATCCGTCCGGGCCGCCGGATGCGCTCAAGTTAACTTTGGTAAGGGAGATTACATTAACCCCTTCTCTTTCCAGAATTTTTCAGCGCCGGGGTGCATAGGCGTCACTATTCCGTTTTTACCGGTATCTATGGCCATTTCCTTGAACGTTTTCTTTTGCTGCTTCATATGCGCAAGGCCCTCATCGGTATAAATGGTCGACAACAGATCATAGACAATATCGTCCGATACATCCGCATTAGCCACCCACAGAGCGGAATCCTGAAAAGAAGGTATTTCCTGATCTACGCCTTTGTAGGTACCGGCCGGCACACTCAACTTGGAAAAATACGGGTACTCGTCGAAAAAGCCGCTTTCCTCCGCTTCCTTACCCAAGTCAATCATGGCGATATCATTGGTCTGAGCTGCCATAATGACGGCGCCGCTTGGGAAGGCGGTGAACAGCCAGAAGGCATCCAGTTGATTGTTACCGAAGGCCTGGGCCGCATCGTTGTATCCCATGGCGTTGCGCTCGATCTGGTCCCATATGCCGGTATGGGTAAAAAACAATTCGCAGTTGGCGAATGCGCCTGAACCGGCGTTGCCGACACCGACTTTCTTACCGACCAGATCCTTCAGACCGGTGATGCCGGAATCCTTTTTCACCACCAGTTGTGCAGGCGCTCCGTAAAGGTAGGAAACGGCCAGTACATTTTCATATTTATTGGTATCGTTTTTCAATTTACCGTTAAGGCCTAAATAGACATGGCCTGAATAAACCACCCCGAAATGGGCTTTACCGCTGTTGACCTTTCGCAGATTTTCGACTGAACCGGCCGATGACTGCGCCCGAATCCGGTATTTTTCCGATTGTTTTACCGGATCGTAAACCTGAACCGCATTCGCGACGACCTGGAAAGTGCCGCCCGCCGGTCCCCCGCTAAAGACCAGATTCTTTTTTGCTGCCATCGCGGGAGCCACGGCCAGTGTGGTCATAGCGGTCGCTAAACCGGCAGCCAATAAATAACGACGTGAAATAGAGAACATTTTAGACTTACTCCTCAATCTTTATATTTCTGAGCACGGCAGGGCCGCTTAAAGCCCTGTTGTTATCGATGGCCAAATCAGGGTCTTGTAATCCTGTTTAAGAAAGCGGCCATCTGTAGGCAAACAGAATAAAAGCCAGCCCGACAAAAGTCCATGACTAATCAGTCTAAGGAGGCATTGCAACAGCCATTTTTCCGGTTGCGCCTTATCATTGAAAAATTTATTCAAAAGTGGTTGCAAACCCTATATAAACCCTAGTAAATTGCTCACTCATTGTTCGGACGCGTCCATCCCCGAACTCAGGTGGCCTAGCAAGAAGCCCTCAGCCGGATCTTCCATTTCTCGGGGAGATATGCAATGTACAATTCCAATCGGAAAATCGATCCAAACCGCCGCCTGGGATTGAAGCCCGATGGCACTCCCATGACCAACAACCGGGTGGAAATCGGCCCCACCGCGCTTGCATTTGATGAGTGGAAAGAATTGGGCCTGGAAGCTCCCAATCTGACTGCGATGCGTGAGTACCGGCTCAATCGCATTACCGCTGAGCTGCGACAACGCGATCTGGCCGGCATCGTACTGTTTGATCCGCTCAATATCCGTTACGCGACGGATTCGACCAATATGCAGCTCTGGATTACCCATAATCATGCACGTGCCTGTTTTGTAGCTGCGGATGGCTATATCGCTCTGTGGGATTTTCACGGCAGCGACCACTTATCGGCTCACTTGCCCTTGGTAAAGGAAGTCCGTCACGGTGCTTCCTTCTTCTATTTTGAGACTGCCGAACGAACGCAGCAACATGCGGCCCGGTTTGCGTCCGAGATACAATCACTGATGACACGGCATTCGGGACGCAATATCCGCCTGGCGGTGGATAAAATCGAAATTGCGGGTTTACGGGAGTTTGACCGGCTCGGCTTGACGATTGCAGACGGGCAAGAGGTTATGGAACTGGCGCGCGTCATTAAATGCGAGGATGAAATCCGCGCCATGCGCTGCTCCCTGGCTTCCACCGAAATCTCGCTGCGCCGGATGCAATATGCCTCGGTGCCGGGCTGTAGTGAAAATGATATATGGTCGGTACTGCATGCGGAAAACATTCGCCGCGGCGGCGAATGGATTGAGTGCCGGCTTTTGTCCACCGGCCCGAGAACCAACCCCTGGTTTCAGGAATGCGGGCCCAGAATCGTGGAAAACGGCGACCTGCTGGCGGTGGATACTGACCTGATCGGCCCCTACGGAATCTGCGCGGACATTTCCCGCACCTGGCTGATCGGCGACAAGTCTCCGACCAAAGAACAAAAACGCCTGTACCGAATTGCCTACGAACACATTATGTTCAATATGGAACTGCTCAAACCCGGCATCAGCTTTCGTCAGATCAGTGAACAGGGGCAAAGGCTGCCGGAAGAATTTCGCGAGCAGAGATATAGCGTCATGATGCACGGAGTTGGCTTGTGTGATGAATACCCTTGCATACGTTATCCCGAGGATCTGGCCGGTCACGGTTATGCGGGAGAGTTGCAAACCGGCATGGTATTGTGTGTTGAAGCTTATATCGGTGCGCTCGGAGGAAAAGAGGGTGTCAAACTTGAAGATCAGGTTCTGATTACCGAAACCGGTTATGAGAATCTGACCCACTATCCATTCGAAGACAGTCTATTGGCCTGATACTGACCCGGATTATGAAGATTACAGACCTTGAAACCTTTATCGTCGGCAACCCGCCGCCCCATTTCGGTGGCCGCTATTTTGTTTTTCTCAGAATCACGACCGACCACGGTGTCCGGGGCATAGGGGAAGCCTACTGTCTGCCATTTCATCCCCGCGTGGTGGTTAAAATGATCGAAGATGTCTTCAGCCGCTGCCTGCAAGGCGAAGATCCTCATCAAATCGAAACCCTGTGGCGCAGGGTTTATTCCAGCGGCTTTACACAAAATCCGGATCTCTCGATTATGGGGGTTTTGAGCGGGTTGGAAATGGCTTGTTGGGACATTATCGGCAAGGAAGCGAATCAACCGGTCTACAATCTGCTCGGTGGTAAAGTGCACGAAAAACTGCGCTCCTACACTTATCTTTATCCTCATGAAGACGATGCGACCAATGTGTATGAAGATCCCGCACTGGCGGCCGAGCGCGCCCTCGACTATGTCGATCAAGGTTTTACCGCAGTCAAGTTTGACCCCGCAGGGCCCTACAGTGCCTTCGACGGGCGGCAGCTGTCTCTTGCCGCTCTCAAACGAAGCGAGGAATTTTTACGTTTGATTCGCGAAGCAGTGGGCGACCGCGCAGATCTGTTATTCGGCACCCACGGTCAAATGACAGCCGCCGGAGCCATCCGGCTGGCCAGACGGCTTGAGCCATTTGATCCTTTATGGTTCGAGGAACCTGTGCCGCCGGACAGCCCGGAAGAGATGGCCAGAGTTGCCCGGGCAACATCCATTCCCATAGCCGCGGGCGAAAGACTGGCCAGCAAATATGAATTCGGCCGTTTGCTGCGAATTCATGGAGCGGCCATTTTGCAAATGGATCTGGGCAGGGTCGGCGGTCTGCTGGAGGCAAAAAAAATCGCCGGTATGGCGGAAGCGCAGCAAGTGCAAATCGCTCCGCATTTGTATTGCGGACCGGTTGCCGGTGCGGCAAATATTCAACTCAGCACCTGCAGCCCGAATTTCTTAATCCTGGAAGGTATTAAACGCTGGCGGGGATTTCATGCCGAGATGTTATTACAGCCGATTCAGTGGCAGAACGGTTATGTCATTCCTCCGTCCACGCCCGGTCTCGGTGTGGAACTCAATGATAAAGTAATCAGCAGGCATCCCTATACGGGTGATGAACTGCATTTACAGATGCAGCAAAACCCTGTGTATGACTGAGAACACGCCTGCTGAAAAAGGGTGGAAATGATTTTTCAATCCTGTTCGGAATGACCTCTGTCCGTCATCTGATTCCCCTGCTTGCCGCTGCCGGAATACTGCTGGCAGGCAATGGGCTGCAAGGTACGCTTATCGCCGTCAGGGGCAGCGCCGAAGGTTTTTCCACCACACTGATCGGATTTATCGGAGCAAGTTATTTTCTCGGCTTTATGCTCGGTTGTTTTACGGTTACTCCCATGTTGCGCGCGGTCGGACATATCCGTGTATTTTGCGCGATGGCTGCGGTGGCGGCGTCGGGAACCCTGTTACTTGTACTGATTATCGACCCCCATATCTGGATACTGCTGCGGTTTTTGATAGGGCTTTGTTTTGCCTCCCTTTTCACCACGGTTGAAAGCTGGGTCAATTCAAGTGTGGCCAATCATGAACGCGGTAAGGTTCTATCCATTTACCGGCTTGTCGATCTGGCCTGCGTCACCGGTTCGCAGTATTTTATTCCGCTGTTTGGTTCAGAGGGATTTACGATCTTCGCGGTGATGGCGATCATGATCGCCATATCCTTGGTACCCATATCATTGGCGGACCGGTCGAATCCCGTTCCTCCCAAGACGGTAAAATTCTCTCCGGATTTTATCTGGCGTCTATCGCCGCTGGCCTCACTC
Source organism: Granulosicoccaceae bacterium (assembly GCA_965222695.1). Taxonomy (GTDB): domain Bacteria; phylum Pseudomonadota; class Gammaproteobacteria; order Granulosicoccales; family Granulosicoccaceae; genus UBA7957. The sequence goes on from OZ244967.1 coordinate 2,114,867, forward strand.
GGTTGCATTGTCATCGGATTAACCACTTCTTCGTTCCGGGTAATAGGCCCGGTGTATGCACAGTCGATCGGTATGTCCATCGCATCGGTTGCGACCTTTATGAGTGCAGGAATAGTCGGCGGTGCAGTGTTGCAATATCCGCTGGGCTCCGCATCGGACAAATACGGGCGGCGGATCATTCTGGTGATAGCGACTCTGGGCGCGGCGGCGGCGGGCCTTTTTCTCAATCTGTCAGCGGGCCGGGACGAAACATTGAATTTCTTGGGCATATTTGTGTTCGGTGCCTTTGCCCTGCCTTTGTATTCGCTCTCTGCCGCACACGCGAACGACTATGCCCAGGGAGATGACTATATTCAGGTCGCGACGGGGCTGATGTTTTTTTGGTCTTTGGGTGCGATTTTCGGACCCTTTCTGGCCTCTTTGCTGATGGATAGCTTCGGACCGAATGTACTGTTCAGCTTCACCAGCACCGTGCATTTTTCGCTGGTACTTATCACCCTTTGGCGCGCCCGAGTCCGCAACGCTGTTCCATTTGAACAAAGAAGACGGTTTGTTACTTTACTGAGAACCTCACCCATGATTTCCCGACTGGCCCGGCGCAGCACCAAACAACAATCAAACGGTCAGTGATCCTGAATCCTAAATAATTAGGAGGTCAGAGTACTGGTAGTCCGTCCACTTGATAAGTTCGGGTTCAGCGGGCCTGTTAACACCATCCTTCAAGCCGCCACCTGAAGCGAATCACGCGGAAAATCGTCTACCATAATGACACTTCTGACGGCGGTTTCAGACGCCTGGTAAGCCTCGGCTTCTTCTGCCGTTAAGGTTCCGTCCCTGGTCAAGCGATCAATCCAGTCTTCAAACGCTTCATCATAAGGCTTTACGATATTATTGTGCCGCAGTTTTTTCTCAATCGGTTCAGCAGCCAAGACCTTTTGCAGGGCATACTCCAACTTTCCCGTAGCGTCATTCGGGTCATCGTTAATATAGATTCCATCCGTAATCCGATCCCGGGCTTGTGACGGATTGAGCAATATGTCCGCGACCTGATGGCCGAGTCGATCGTTGGGTGTTCGAAACCGGCGGCCGAGGGGGAAAACTATTGCCCGCAGAATCAGACCTACGGTCACATTGGGAAAATTCCTTAAGATTTGGTCCAGCGCTATCTGGACTTCATACAGGCAATGCCGGGCACTCCATTCTGCCAGAGGTTTATCGGCTGCCGGCCGGCCGGTATCTTCATAGCGCTTCAGTACAGCGGAACATATATACATATAAGTAAGACCGTCGGCAAAACGACCCGAGAGTTTTTCCCGGCGTTTGAGACCACCACCGAGAAACAGCAGTGCAAAATCGGCCAGAAAAGCATAAGCTGAACTCATGCGTGCAAGGCGTCTATAGTATTTGGCCAAATCACCGTTGTTGGGTGATTTTGCAAATCTGCCGCGGGTGATACCGTGAAACAAAGCTCTTGCACCATTACCTACGGTGTAGGAAATATGGTTCATCAACGCATCATCGAAGGTGTCGATTGCCACGGTTTTATCTTCTATGGAGGCAGCCTCGATTTCCTTGACCAGCCACGGATGGCAGCGCATGGCCCCCTGACCGAATACAATCATACTGCGGGTGAGAATATTCGCCCCTTCTACCGTAATCCCGATCGGGATACCCTGGTAACCACGGCCCAGGTAATTATTGGGCCCCATACAGATACCTTTACCGCCGTGAACATCCATGGCGTCGTTAAGTACCTGTCGCATGCCTTCAGTATTGTGGTATTTCAACATCGCGGAAACGACGGATGGTTTTTCCCCCTGATCCAAGGCAGCGCAGGTTAACCGGCTGCCAGCATCCATCATATAGGTTAATCCACCGATGCGCGTCAGTGCTTCCTCCACTCCTTCAAATTTGCCGATGGGCAGATTGAACTGTTTGCGGACGCGGGCATAGGCGCCGGTAAACCGTGCGCTGCATTTTCCCGAGGCCACGCCATTTGACGGCAAGGAGATACCGCGCCCGGCGGACAGGGACTCCATCAACATACGCCAACCTTGACCCAGCATTTTCTGACCGCCAATAATCCAGTCCATGGGAATAAAGACATCCTTACCACTGTTCGGGCCATTCATAAAGGCATGATTCAAAGGATAATGCCGCCGTCCGATTTCCACCCCGGGTGTGTTGGTGGGAATCAGGGCGCAGGTGATACCTATGTCTTCCTCCCCGCCCATCAGGCCGTCAGGATCGTAGGCGCGGAATGCCAGCCCTAAGAGTGTGGCTACAGGCCCGAGGGTAATATAACGTTTTTCCCAGGTAACCCGCAGTCCGAGCACCTTTTCCCCCTCATGCTCACCTTCGCACACGATTCCATAGTCCGGCAGCGAGGCTGCATCCGAACCGGCACTGGGTCCGGTCAGGGCAAAACAGGGAATCTCCTCCCCCACAGCCAGTCTTGGCAGGTAGTACCCCTTCTGCTCGTCTGTTCCGTAGTGTAAGAGCAACTCCGCGGGTCCAAGGGAATTGGGCACCATAACGGTTACTCCACCGGTAACACTGCGACTGGCCAGTTTTGTCACGATTTGCGAGTGGGCCATGGCGGAAAATCCGAGCCCGCCGTACTCCGTCGGTATTTCGATGCCGAAGAATCTGTTGTCTTTCATAAATTGCCAGACATCGGGGGGCAGATCGTTCAATTCATGACAAATCTGCCAATCGTTCATCATCTTGCAGAGCTCTTCAGTGGGTCCATCCAAGAACGCCTGTTCTTCTTCGCTGCACTTCGCTTCAGGTGTTGAAAGCAGTTTTTGGTAGTCCGGATCACCTTTGAACAATTCCGCTTCCCACCAGACTGTGCCCGCCTCTATCGCCGTTCTCTCCGTATCCGACATAGGCGGCAGAATGGCCTTGACGTAGTTCAGCAAGGGGGCACTGATCAGTTTTTTCCTTAGCGGGGGTATGGCAAAAAGAATAGCCGTCGCGATCAGTACCAGCCATAGAAAGATGGAAAATCCGCCGGTCATAATGCCCGCGATGCCGGCGATCGAAAAAAATCCGGCAACCGCCAGCAGAAAAGTGAATAGATTGGGTTTTCCGCTGGCTAACATCCAAACTATCAATCCCAGTGCGACAAGACAAAGTAGTACTGCCATTTTCTTTTACTCTCCAGATGATGTTCGTCAAAAAATCGTGACGAAAGCGTAGACTCACCACTTGCAGCGCAAAATCTGCGCCGAAATTTCTCCAAGGATTCAATAGCTTACTACGGCTTTCTAATAAATCTCCGTAATTATCCGGAGTGAGCCTTTCAATCCGCCCTGGAGTCACGGATTCAGTTGTATTTCGGGTCGGTCTGTCGTCGCCTTCAATCCTGCCACGATAAAATCGGACAGTTGATGCACAAGTTCTTCAATCGTCACCGGTTCTTCAAATTGCCCGGTCGAAATCAAACGCATAGTGTCAGAGCCCGACATTGTATAGGCCAATACGCCCACCATAAAATGCAATCGTAAATACAATACACCGGCGGGAAGTTCCGGCAAACAGTGCTGAAAAACCGGTTTATAGCTTTCTATGACGGACTTATGCGTCGAACGGATCAGACCGTGAATCGCCGCCGCAGGCTCAGTATAGGTCCGTCCCAGTAACTTGATAAATAAAGCTCCACCGCCTTCGGTGTCCCGGCTCATTTCCAGTGGCGGTTCGATAAACGCGCGAATCACTTGATTGAGATCCAAAGCCTGACCGGACTTCTGCTTCAGTTCCGCCAATCGCCTTAACCGCTCCTCATTCATGGGATTTAGGCGACGACGAAAAACCTGTGCGACCAGCTCTTCCTTGGAACCGAAATGATAATTCACCGACGCCAGGTTGACTTTGGCCTGCTGGGTAATATTGCGCAAGGATGTATTGGCGATACCGTTTTCCGCAAACAAAAGCTCAGCGGTATTAAGAATTTTTTCTTTGGTATTGGCGGCCATAGGCTGTTTATAATTCAAACGGTCGTTTAAATCAACCGAATTCAATAACCGGTAATCATTTTGTTTATAACCCTATCAGAAATCAAAAGATCGATGTTCTGCTGGCAACCGGCTGAGCTCTAAGCTAATCTTCACGGTCAATTTTATATTTATTATTCTGTGTCAAAAATTGAGCATTCCGACAACATGAAAGACATTACTCAATCCTATTCGACGATCATCTCAAGTATCGGTGAGGATCTTAGCCGCGACGGACTGCGCGATACCCCGGAAAGAGCGGCAAAAGCCATGCGATTTCTTACCCGGGGTTATCAACAGACATTGGATGAAGTGGTTAACGGGGCGATATTTGAATCCGACAGCGATGAAATGGTGATTGTTAAAAATATCGAGATGTATTCCCTGTGTGAGCATCACTTGCTGCCGTTTATCGGAAAATGCCATGTCGCCTATCTTCCCAAAGGTAGCGTGATCGGATTGTCTAAAATTGCCCGGATAGTGGATATGTATGCCCGACGGTTACAGATTCAGGAGCTGTTGACCAAACAAATCGCGGATGCGATTCAGAATGTCACCAAAGGCGCGGGTGTCGGTGTCGTCATTGAAGCGCAACACTTATGCATGATGATGCGGGGGGTTGAAAAACAAAACTCGCAAATGACCACTTCAATGATGCTGGGCCGCTTTCGCAGTAATCAGAATACGAGAACCGAATTTCTTAAATTGATTAACAAATAACAGTGATCCGTAGGAGCGAGGCTCCTCGCGATTACCTCGGGTTCGGTTGATTTCGCTTGCAGGGCAATCTCCTACGGGAGAAGGCGGCTGACGTGTTATTCGGATCTACCATGTTCGAAATAATCGTTCATGGTTTGCACGCTTTTGTCGATCAACTCCTGACCGGGCCTAAACCATTTGAGTTTTTCGTGTAGTGCAACCACCTCGCCTACGATGATCAAAGTTGGAGCGGAGACATTATTTTCCTCCACCAGCCTGGGTAGGGACTGCAAATCCCCAATCAAAACACGATGTGACGGAGTCGTTCCCTGTTGCACAAGTGCGGCCGGGGTGTGTACCGCACGTCCATGCGCGATCAACTCCCTGCAGATCACCTTCACGCCCTGCAATCCCATATAAAAGACAACGGTTTGCTGATCGTTAGCCAGCATTTTCCAATTCAGATCGACAGATCCGTCCTTTAAGTGCCCTGTCACAAAAATACAAGCCTGTGAGTAATCCCTGTGAGTCAGAGGTATACCTGAGTAAGTTGCGCAACCGGAGGCTGCCGTAATTCCCGGAACTACCTGGAAAGGCACGCCTTCATCAATCAGTGTTTCGATCTCTTCTCCCCCGCGTCCAAAGATAAAAGGATCACCGCCTTTCAGGCGTAGAACCCGTCTACCCTGCTTAGCCAGTTCAACCAGTAAGGCGTTAATCCCACCTTGCGGGATGGCATGATCGGCCGATTTTTTACCGGCGTAAATCCGCTGCGCATCAGAACGGACCATTTCCAGAATAGGTGGAGAAACCAGGCGATCGTATACTACAACATCCGCCTGCTGCATTAATCGCAAGGCCCGAAACGTCAGCAAATCGGGATCGCCCGGCCCCGCTCCCACCAGATAGACTTCGCCCAAGTCGCGTTTTTGAATATCCTTCTTTTCAATTGCCTCTATCAAGGTCCGGCGAGCTTGCTGTTTTCGGCCGGCAAAGACCAACTCTGCAATCGGCCCTTCGAGCACGCCTTCCCAAAACTGCTTGCGTTCCCCGCTGGTGGAGAAAGCTTTTTTTACCGCAATCCTGAATTCCTGCAGCATTGCCGCCAGATCACCATAGGCGGAAGGAATATAGGATTCCAGTCTGGATTTCAGCATGCGTGCCAGTACCGGGGAAGATGCCCCGGTCGAGATGGCCAGCTGAATCGGATCACGGTTTAGCACCGCCGGAACGATAAACGTACAGGCCTGTGCATTATCGACAACATTGACCGGGATATTTTGTTGATGGCATAGATCCGCCACGCGGGCATTGACCGCAGGGTCATCGCTGGCAGCTATGACCAGCCTCATATCATTGAGATCCCGGTCTTCGAAGTTACGGGGCAGATAGTGGGTAATCCTGTCTCTAAACCTTTCAACAGCCTCCCCCAGGTGCGGCGAAACCAAGCTGATCTCTAACTCGGCTTGCAGTAAGTAGGAAAGTTTGCGTGCCGCTACTTTACCTCCTCCCACCACCAAGCAGGGTTGGTTCTTCAATTTCAAATAAAGTGGTAAATAGTTCACTGTATCTCCCGACAATTACTTTTTTCTTCTTTTTAGAGTCCGACTCGCCCTTACCGATTCAATTGACCGAACGCTATGGCGACGCCAGCAGAGCGTCGATATGAATCAGCACCGCATCCGTAACCGGTTTCACCCGCTTACGCATTACGCTACCGACCGAATCCGTAAGGGCAAATACCGGATCTACCATGGTTTCGTCAACCATGGATAAGGCCATCAGCGACCGGCAATAAGACGCCATGTGCGCGGGCATAGCTGTCACGAGTGCAGTATAACGCCGCTGTAAAATTTCACCGGCATGCCGGTTCCACATCGCTAAATCGCGGTAGCGGCGGTTTTCCGGGTTAAGCGCGTTAAAATACTTACCGATTGTATTGAGGATGCTGATCACAACGTCTTGATTATTGGGTTTTTCAAATGCCTTTTTCAACGTAAAAAGGTACGCCTGACCACCGCTATTAAGGATTTTTTCCAACAATGCCAACAGTTCTGAATTCTCATCAATCGGATGCTCCGAGCGAAAGGATTGCAAATCGGCCAGACCGGGATGAGCAGCCATATCCATCGGTATATCATCCGCCAATGCCTGTAAAAAGCCGACATAATATGCAGGTCTACGGGCCGCTTTTCGCCAAAGACCCTGCCTTGTTTCCCGGTCTGCAATCGCGGATCTTAGAACTACACTGACCGAGTCGATCATCGCCTGCTGATCCTGTTCAAAAGGCAGAAACTCCAGCAAAAACGCTGACAGCTCTATTCCGAGCTGACTTTCGGCGATGGTTCGCTGTTTCAACAATTGCCTGGCATTGCCGGCATCGGGTAAAGCCCACCACGCACCGCGTGCCAGTTTCACTGAGAGGTTTTCGGCATGGACAACCGCGGTTACCGCTTCCTCTTCGCCAAGCAAGAGCAGTCGATCGAGGTTTTTTGCGCGTAGCTGCCCCATTCTTGCCCAGCGGCTTAAATACAGCGGATAGGCACCCCTGGATCCGAGAATCTGAACCGAGAGAAATTCTCTCAGATGTTTGAGGTATTTACCCGGTTCGCGATCAGCATGCAGCTCTACCCGTGCTTCCTCATAGCCGTTTTCTTTTCCGATGAGAGCATAAAGAATCATCGATGACTCATTAACCTTGATGGCCAATGGGTTTTGCGCCAACAATACCCGCAGCCTCAGTTCATCCGTATCGGTCAGCGCCATCGTCAGTTGAGCTGGATTCTGTGCCCAAACGGCACAGCGGCACTGCCTTTGACCAGCCACAGCGTGGGCCAGGCGGGTTCTTGCGCCGGAAACTCACCCTTAGCATCGGTGAAATAAACCATCACATCCGGTTCTGTATCCTGCAGGCTCAGGAAGTCGAATACCGGTCGAAAATCGGTCCCGCCTCCGCCTTTTATTTCCGGCATAGAAAAGTCTTCCCAGTAGTCGAAAATCCGCGGACTGTCCGGCGATAGCCCGGCATCACACAATATCAGTGTGATACGAGCCCTTAAATAGCCCTTTATGGCGTTCACTTCCGCGACAAATTCGCTGATTTCCGAATCGCTGATGGAGCCGCTCGTATCGAGCGCGACCACCAGGTTCAGTTCGCTGCTGCGCAAACTGGGAAAAACCGCCGGATCACCTCGCCGGCTGGACGGGCGCGTATAGCTGTAATCCTCCCGGGCGCTTTGGCTGATAAACCGGGAAAGCAACATGCGCCAAGGTAATTGCGGCTGAAGCATCAGATCGACAAGACGTGCCAGCTCGCCGCTGAGTTTCCCCGACTGAATGGCCTGCTGGGCCGCGCCCGCCAGTCGTTGCTGCCATTTCACGGATAATTGCTGTTTCTCCTGGTCGTTCAGAGGCGGTGGCTGAGCCGGGCTGTACGCCCCCCCTTCCGAACTACCCGATTGATTGAAATCGGAATTCTTACCATTACCGGGGTTGTCATACAGATGATGATCGAAAGGCGCGCTGGCATCGTTTTCGTCAATACAGGGATAGATCTCCTCGGCAGTCATGCCCTCGAATTCCTCCAGATAGAGAGCATCGGGCGGCGGCTTTAACCCGTCAGTCATCAGCAATGGATTGATAGCATAATCACAGGCCATATCCCATCGATGTTTAACCCGGTTCTGGCGGCGGGAAAAGTGCAACAGCGCACAATGCAATGCTTCATGTGCAAGAACGAATTGCATCTCCCTTGGGCGCAACTGTGCGATGTAATCACGATTGTAATAAAATTTTCTGGCGTCGGTGGCCACAGTCCGGCACCATTTTGGATCAGCCTCTTCGACCGGCAAACGCAATACGAGAGCACCGAGAAACGGTTTATCCAAAATCAGCCGGGTACGGGCCGCACTGATTTTATCCTGTACCTGACTGTCACTGAGCGGCGGCATTGTAGTTTGGTTTATTCATACAGCATAATATCCGCGATCTGCTCCGCCCATTGACTGAACTGAGGGACTGAAAATAATTGCTGGCCAACTATCCGGTGCAGATCGGAAACCAGCATAACACCCATTTCCCGTTGCTGAAAACCTTTGGCATAGCTGAGAATATGACCATAGGTTTCACCGGCTCTATCACTGTCTTTTTCTTTGATCGCACGGCCGACAAGCGCCGCCGCCACCGCATATTGCAGATCAATCTCCTGTGGGACGCTGTTGTCTTTTCCCTGCAGTATCGCATCTATGTCAGGTAACTGATCCAGACTGTTGATATAGGCATGCAGTTCTATTCCGGCGGCCGGGCCAACGCAGGCTTGTAATGCTCCGGACATCAACTGAGGTGAATCTGCGAATTTCTGCAACGCGCGGTGACAAAACTCCCAGGAACGCGGTGTCGGAAACGCGACCGGATTATGAACAGGGTCAAAATCAAACAGCAAATCGGGACGAAAACGCAGAAACCCTATTACCCGTTCGTCGATCCCGCTTTGGTACGCCCAGTGTACCCAGTCGTCGAGATTGATATCGACTTCAAAGTGAGAAAAGCGGTTTGCCAGGGGTGCCGGCATAGTATAAGTCACCCCTCGGTCACCCTGGCGATTTCCGGCCGCGTATATAGCCCATCCGCCTGGAATTTCGTATTCGCCCAGTCTGCGGTCAAGTATCAACTGATATGCCGCTGCCGATACACTGGGTGCCGCCGAGGTGATTTCATCCAGAAACAATATACCCCGCTCTCCGTGCAAATCGACGTGCGGTAAAAGCGAAGGTACGGCCCATTCCACACGAGCCCCGTTCTTGAAGGGGATGCCGCGCAGGTCACTGGGCTCCATTTGTGACAAACGAATATCGATTACCGGCGCCCTGTTCCTTTCGCCGATCTGCAATATCATCTGCGACTTACCGACTCCCGGTGCACCCCATAACATTACCGGTGTATGGTGACCGAGACTGGCGCCGAGAAATTCGGTGTTCAGCACAGATAGCAATTGCGCAGGTCTCATAACATAGTTCTCAGGTCTGATCGAATCCGGCCTGACTGTACCAGTATCCGGCCTTTTCGGTATCCTTAGAAACGAGGGTTCCCTGCTCATACATCAGTGCCAGTGTGGTCTGAGAACCGGCCAAACCCTGCTCCGCGGCCTTGGTAAACCAGTAAACCGCTAACTCGCCGTTCTGTTCGACACAGTCGCCTTCCATATACATAAATCCAAGTCCGTGTTGGGCCACCGCATGACCCTGTTCAGCCGCAGCCCGCATCCACTGCTCCGCGAGGCGCGGTTTGACTGTACAACCCAATCCGTTTTGGTACATGATGGCTACCCGGTGTTGCGCATCGGGCAGGCCCCTTTCCGCCAACGGAGCCAGCAAGTGTAACGCTTGCTGAAAATGTTTGGCTTCGAAAGCCGCTATGCCGCTGGACAATTGCATTTCCAATTCATGATCTTCACCGGACACTTTATCCTCCGCTTTTTTACCGATTCAGGGATTGATGATAGCAGCCGTGGGGTTCGGACCTATATCCCTTTGGCAAGGTGGGTCTTCGCTTGCGGGGCAAGATCCTACGGGTGTGGGTGTCCTGTACACCTACACCTGTTGAATGCTTTCAATCTCTCATCTGCGATTGGTAATGCTCCCATGCGGGGTATTCTGACCTTGCCATCGCTTGGGTATGCTGCGCCCCTGAATCGGCCTGATTTGCGTGCTAAAATTATCAGGTTTTGATTATACGGCAATGAGTTACATGAACGTACACATACCCGAGCAAGATCGAAATGCAGCTGTTATACGCAGCTGCATCCAGAAAGTGGCTACAGGTCCGGAGTACAGCAAAGATTTAAGTTTTGAAGAAGCTTATGATGCTATGCGGATAATTCTCGCCGGAAAAGCGGATCCAGTACAAGCGGGTATATATTTAATTGCCTTGCGGATGAAGCGGGAAACGGATACGGAAAACCGTGCGAGTCTTAAAGCTATTCGGGATACCATGTCGCCACTGACGGTTGAAACCGAGCACCTGGTGGATATAGCCGATCCCTACGACGGCTGGTTGAGAGGTCTTCCGGTCAGCGCTTTTGTGGCACCGGTTCTGGCGGCTTGCGGTGTGAGCGCGGTTTCTACAGGCCTTGAGTCCGTCGGACCCAAACACGGTGTGAATCATTTTCGGGTATTGCAAGCCGCTGGCGTAGAAGTGCTTCTCGACCAACAGGACGTAAAGTCAAATCTGGAGAATCGGCATATTGGGTGGGGATATATCGATCAAAGAGAATTTTGCCCCGCTCTGCATAAACTCTTGACATTGCGCCAGACTATCGTTAAACGACCACTGATTACAACTCTGGAAGTACTGTGCAAACCTTTTATCGCCAGTGGAAAAACCCATTTGCTCACCGGTTATGTACACAAGGCCTATCCGCCCGTTTATACCAGCCTGGCACGTTCTGCGGAGTTTGACAGTGCAATGATCGTGCGAGGGGTTGAGGGTGGTATCACACCGTCTCTGCAACAAAGTGCCAAGTGTTATTCCTATCATGGCAACAGCGAAGATGTAGAAGCCGTATTACAACCCGAACAGTTGACAATAAATCAAGATAAACGATGCCTGCCTCTGCCGAGGGATCTGCCGATGCTGGAAATGCCGGGTAGCGAGGAATCTTTGATCGATGTCGATGCAGCGTCAGCCGCAGCAGCCAAAGCCGGTATAGCAGCCCTGAGCGGCCACAGGGGTTATGCATACGATAGCCTGGTGTATGCGGCAGCACTGGTACTGTGGCACCTGAAGAAAGCGGAATCCCTGAATGGCGCCGCGGATCAGATCCGTGCAATTATCGATTCTGGCAAGGCCAGATCGCACTTTATGGCCTTAAAGACGAATTGATTGGCAACAGACAGTATTTTTTCAATTTTAGCAGCAAGAGGATTTATCATGAACCAAGAATACCGCGAAGGTGTAAGCAAAATGGAAGAGCTGGGTGTAGAACCGGAATATATTCTGGGCTGGCAGGGAGGATTTCTCGGACATCCGGAACGCGAAGAACAGCGAGTCACCGAAGCCTATACAGCCGGGTATGAGGACGGCCAGAATAAATCTACCGAGAATTTTTCCAGCTGGGCAAAGAATTAGACGAAAGGACAATATCTACCCCATCTCCGATTTCCAGGCTGTGCAAAAAATACCGGGCAGGCTTTGATTTGCCCATCCTGAGCTTGATTCCACCGTGCTGGCAGTGGCTGGTATGTAGGTCGATCGGACGCTGAGTAATGAGTATTTAACCAGGCTAATTCACGCTTGACGCCCGAAACAGGAATGGACTTGCCTGGTGGTTGTCTTATGTTACCGGACTCCATGTACCTTCAAAGACTTTCAGATCTTCTTCCGACAGTCGCTTTTTAGTGCAATATTCGATCAAGGTTTCGTGATTGAGCACTTTTTGATCCGCCTCAGAGGGCTGGTATTTCCACGCTTCGTGCATGACCATCAGAAACATGGTCTCCATAATGTCATCAAGCCGGAAATCGTATTCCTTGGCAAGATCGCGGAAATCCTTCATCACCAGGGAGGCATTTTTTCTACGAAACTCCTCCCTGACCATTCCGGCTATGGCAATATCCCAGTTTGGCATATCTTCGTTGGATTGCATTCGGTATTACTCCGGTTGGTATGTGCATATTGTAGCCGAGCATGGCGATTTTAACTTTGTTTTATTGTTACAAGCGAGGCTGATTTTTGTTATGACTGATTTTCAGCGGAAACAGGCTCTAAGCGAATAAGGCCTGCTTTTGCCGCTCCAGCCTTTGCATTTCTGCGACAAAGCGGTCGATCGATTGTTGCTGCGCCTGCTCCAGTTTCTCAAACTGGCAGCCTAGCAACCAGATCCGTGAGCGCTGCAGATATTGGGTGTGACGGATTTTCGCTGTTATCTGCACCGATTCGTCCTCACCGGAAAGATGCAACAGTAAGTCCAGCTTCCGATTCATGGATTCATGAAAGGTTTTATAGCCTGCAGAAATTTCGATTCGGCAACCTCCGGAGGAGATATCAATCAGTTTTGCCTGATATTTTTCACCTTTGATTTCAGAGGTGACATCGACAGATGTTTCCATCAGGCCACTCACCCTGGCGCGGTATGTGTCCCTCCGTTGTGCATAATATATGGTGGAAGGCATGGCGATTTTATAAAGGGCACCCTGAGGATCCTTGACCACACTCTCTGAAGCCAACTCCGGGATCTTCACATCCACACCGTTGAGTGAGGAGCGGATGATAAACATCTCTCCCTGCGAGGCGAGCCGATGACATTCTTTAGAGGCAAATTCGTCCAGATAAAAATATCCTGTATCAGAGTCGACATCGATAATCATACTGCGCGCGCCGTCAGTGTGATAACTGAAAGCAACATCGATCAGCTGTCTGTCATCCTGCAAGGATTGTATTATCCAGGCAATTTTAATCGGGTTACTGACGGCGAAGTCCATTTACACTCTTTTATCAAAACCTGCAGTTATTCAATCAAGCCACCACGGACGGATCCGGAAGCGACATTCACCACTCCTTATCATCCAACTATTCGGCAAGATAATGCGCAATTTAAACAAAATTCTGTTACAACTGTGATCTTGTTCTCGATATTACTTTAACAAATTTTAATATCTATTTGTTTTATTTAATTAATTCTAATCTTCCAGTAAATAACTGCCTCGGTCAGCCAACTTTCGCCGCCCGGCTATTTTCGCGATCGAGCAGCCTGGCCAGACGTATTTGTTGATATTTCGTGAAATAACGACACCATCGGTTCCTGCGACTATGGGGGTGCGTTTGATAAAAGCGTCTTCGCCGTCGAGTGCGATCAAATCAGCGATCAACTGCCCTTTTTCGACTTGTTGGCCCAACTCCACTTTGTACGCCAGCAGACCTGCATGCTCTACACGCAACATTTCAACTGCGGTCAATTCCGTCGCAGGCGGTGATTTTGCTGCGGGTTTTGGAACCGGATCTCCATCGATCAGTCCGCGGTTCTGGAAAAAACCGTAGAGCATCTGCGCATCACCCTGGTTGAGATCATCAAAAACATCAAATTCGCCCCGGTACTCCAAAGTGGCGGAACAGGCTGCATGAGGAATGTTTTTATCCGGAAAAGCCTCGATTAATTTTCGCCACAGTCCCGACCAGACTTCGTCGAAAGAAGCACCACCGCTGTCCTCGCAGAGCAGCGTTGCCGCCGCGCCGAACCAATCAGACAGGTCCTGATACTCGGGTACTAAATGCGGAGAGATAAAAATATGTTTCAGGGCGTCGTTATCACAATGAAGATCGAAGACAAAATCCGCATCGCAGGCTTCCTGCATGATAAATAACCGTTGCTGTTCCAGGGCACTGACCGGTTTGATTTGCTCCAGGCTACGGACCAGACACTGTCTTACCAGCCGGACGTTTTCCTCGGCCTCCTCCCCCAGCCTTTCCTTTACTTTATCCTTTATAAGCGGAAATAAATCCGGCCACTGGCGATTGAAATTGACGCCTGAAGGCCAGTGATAACGGCCGCTGTGACGGCGAAACTGAAGATTGGACATGCCCAGTGGATTGACCATGGGAAAAACCACGAACTCGGCATTCAATTGCCCTGCGGAATCCGCATCCTTCAGCATCGCAAGGAAATGATGAAGTATCATGATTCCCGGCTGCTCGTCGGCATGCAGCGCTGCCTGCAGATAAACCTTCTTTCGTGGCCTTTGCGGTTTGACCCTGTAGTAGTTCAGCTCGATGCCAAAGCCGGGCGCATCACCGGCAATACTCTGGGTGATTTGTTGAAACGTCATTCTATTCTCAGCGCATATATTGAGGTTTAAATCTCAGTTTTTTGCTCTCCGCGCCCCGTAGGTGAGCGGTGAGCTTTTTGTAAATCAAACCAAACAAGTAAAAAATGATGATTGAAATCACGAGAAAATACAAGGCAGCGACCGAATAATGTAAAAAAGCGTTATAGTCACGCTCAAACAATTCTCCCGCCTTATTCATTAAATCCTTCTGCTCATCTATAACCGGCAAGGTAAAATAAACCAAAGCCGTCGCATGAAACAAAAACACGACTTCATTGGTATAAGCCGGCCAGGCCAGCCGGATCATATTAGGCCAGGTAACCGATCTGAACGTTTGCCAGGGATTCATGCCGACCGCCCTGGCCGCTTCCAGTTCTCCCTTCGGAATGGCGCACAGGGCACCGTAGAAAATTTCCGCCGAATACGCACTGGTATTGAGAATCAGCACAACCGGCCCCAGAAACAGAGGATGTAAAACAAACCAGTCTACCCCCATCGGCTTCCAATGACTGAGGTTCAAGGACAGCATAATGGAATAGAACATAAAAAACTGGATAAACAAGGGCGAACCCCGAAAGGCGTAAATATAGGCGCGCGATATACCGGAGATCAGCCAATTGCTGTGTTTTTTACCCAGTGCAAGCAGCAATGCCAGTGGGAATCCCACGGGGATCGAGGCCAGTGCAAAATAGATATTAAACAAGGAAGGGTGCGCCAGAGTAACTATATCCTTAATAAGAGCGTTTTCTATCGGATCCATTTCAGCTCTCCGTCACCATACCGCGACTGGCACGGGCTTGCATTTTACCAAAAAACCATTCGGACAGAATAGCCATCAATATGTAAAATAGAAACAGCACCAGATAGTATTTCCATCTCCAGTCCGGATGCACAAGCCCGACCCTTGGAAAATAATTCGGCGCGCCCAACCGTTCCGCCCAAAGCACGATATCAGCGATCTGCAACAGCGATAAGAGGGAGGTTGCCTTGAGCAATAGCATCCACACGTTTGAAAGGCCCGGTAAGGCATAAACCCACATCTGCCTGACATGGATGTGCCAGAATACCTGCCGGTTACTGAAGCCATAAGCCTGAGCCGCCTCCAATTGCCCTTTGGGTACAGCCCCCATCGCGCCGTAAATCACATTGGCAGTGAATGCACCATAAACTATACCCAGAGAAAAACAGGCCAGGACGAAATAATCAGTCGATGTCAGATACCATTGCGCGGCTTCGCAAGGAGGCCAGACGCCGGCATTCGCAGCCAGTTCCCGAGCGGTACATCTGGAGCGGGAGACGATGAATTCGACAGTTTGTTCAAATGCCAGGGGAAAAAACAGAAAAAACAATACATCCGGTACCCCACGCACAATCGTCGTATAAAAATCGCCGATAAGCTTGAGAGGTAACCACCGGGATTGCTTCAAGGCGGCGCCTGTCAGCCCGAAGACCAATGCCAGTAAAGAACCGAAGACTGCGGCTCCGAGAGTAAAACGAAGACTCGCGTACCAGGTAAGATGCTTACCGTTTGTAATGTATTGAAGCTTTGAAATCCATTCTTCGCTGAGAAATTGGCCAAGCCACTGCAGCAGGCTTTCCAGCATTTATCCGAATACCGGCGATTTGAGTGGCGGGATACGGAAGCACAAGGCTTCCGTATCGATCCGAAAGGAAGAATCCATCAATTAAAAAACGGACCTTTTTCAAAGTACTCCATAATCAATTTATCCAGCGTGCCGTCAGCTTTTACCGAGTCCAGAGCTTCCTTCATCTTGGTCTGTAAAGCATCCTCGCTCTGGCGCATGCCGATACCGACGCCTCCGCCTATTGCAATATCGTCGCCGACAAACTCAATGGCTCCGTTGGAACCCTTAACGACCGGCTCAAGAAAACTGCCATCGGCCAACACCAGATCCACGTTTCCGCCGGCGAGATCGGCTACCGATTGATCGCCGGTTTCATAAGATAGAATGGTATTGTCGGCCTTAAAATGCTCCTCCGCATAATCGGCTTGAATAGTACCGCCCTGGACACCGATTTTCTTGCCCTTGATATTGGCCATATCCAGATCCGCGCCTTTAGAGGCGGCAAACTTCGAGGGATCCGGCGGGAAATATTCATCACTGAAGTCGATAGTCTGTTTTCGCTCATCGGTAATCGACATGCCGGCCATAATCATGTCGTAATTGCCCGCGACCAAATTGGGAATAATGGTGTCCCACTCATTGACCACCCACTCGCACTCCAGTTCGGCACGTTTACACAGCTCATTGCCCAGATCGATTTCGAATCCGGCCAGCTTACCGCTGTCGTCCATATAGTTCCAGGGTGCATATGCCCCTTCCGACGCGATACGCGCTTTTTCTGCCGATGCAGAAGATGCAAAGGCCATTGCGCCAATCATCATGATTAGTAGAATTTTTTTCATCATTTCACTCCAAGTCGCCTCTGGTTTTTCCGAAAATCCGGCCCGTGGCGAGGCTAATTCAACGTGCCGGACAAAAACTGTTTGAACCGTTCGGATTTGGGTGATCCGAACATTGCTTTCGGCTCTCCCTGCTCCTCGATCCGGCCCTGATGCAGAAAGATAGCATGGCTTGAGACATCGCGAGCGAATGCCATTTCATGGGTTACCACGATCATGGTCATGCCTTCTTGCGCCAATTGCCGCATCACGGAAAGTACTTCGCCGACCAGTTCCGGGTCAAGCGCCGAAGTCGGTTCATCAAATAAAATCGCATCCGGCCGCATCGCCAGAGCCCGTGCAATGGCGGCGCGCTGCTGTTGTCCGCCGGACAGGGAGGAAGGATAGTTTTCCGCCTTCTCCGCAATACCAACCTTATCCAGATATTCCAGGGCTATTTCACGGGCTTCCGGTTTGCGCAATCGCTGAACCCGCACGGGAGCTTCTATAACGTTCTGCAGTATGGTCATATGCGCCCAGAGGTTGAACTGCTGAAACACCATTCCGATCCGGGATCGAAGTTTTTGCACCTGTCTGCTATCAAGCGCAACCCTTTCGCCATGTTTGTCGGTTTTAAGCTGAATCGATTCCCCCGATACCGTAATCTCTCCCTGGTCAGGCATTTCCAATAAATTAATGCATCGAAGAAAGGTGGATTTACCCGAGCCGGATGAGCCCACCAGGGAAATGACATCTCCTGCGTGAGCGGTCAGAGAAACACCTTTTAACACCTCTAGTTGATCAAATTGTTTATGAATATTATTGATTTGCAAAACAGGTGCGGTCATTGCTTGCGGTCTTTGGATTATTGTGCCATCGAGTATACACATCACATCCTTTAGGGGACAACCGCCTAAAACGACCTCTAAGAGCCTTATATGGTTCGCCCCGTTATGCAAGAATAAAATGTAGTACTCATAAAGAAGTTATTGCAGCCATATATCCGGTATCGAATCGAGAACGCTTGTCGCGCTCTGTCGTACCCTGATGGAATTCGCTCGCCCCTGGCCTCATCAGTTCAGCGGTCTACCTCGTGGTGACCATAGGCTCTATCAGGCTCCCAGGTGCGCGGTTTATAACCCTTTATGCCATCACTGTGATTTCACTCTTTGCAATTGGATGAGGCTTAGCTTCACGGACTCTTAACCTAAATATCAGTACCTTGTGTTATTCCAGCGCAACGCATGAACGACTCGCCCTTTTATCACACCCTGGCCAGAGTTGCGGTGGAGTAGTCTTCGCCGTTTTTCAACAACGCATAGGCGACGCGTGCTATTTTATTGGCCATCGCCACAATAGCGACGTTCATGTGACTGCGCTGTTTGAGCGCCTGGCACCATCGCTGGGTGTTCGTGCGACATTGGTCGACATGCACAACCACAGAACGAGCACCGTGTATCAGCAAGGTTCGCAGGTAAACGTCTCCTCGCTTGCTGATACCCAACAACGTTGGCTTGCCCCCTGTTGAGTGCTGTCGTGGCACCAGACCCAACCAGGCCCCCAGTTCCCGGCCATTGCGAAACGACTTGATATCGCCGATACCCGCCAGCAGTGCCGTTGCCACCAGTGGGCCGACCCCTGGGATCGTCATCAGCCGCTTTGCCTGCTCATCCTGCTTAGCCAACCTCTGCAGTGTGTCGTCGTAATCAGTCACCCGCTGGTCACTGTGCAAAAGCTCTTCATACATCCGTTGGAGTTGCTCGCGAAACAAGTCACTCAAGCCGTTGTCGGCATCCTCCAAGACCTCGGGCAACCGGTTAATCACTGTTGCCCGTCCTCGGGCCAGGACAAGACCATACTCCTGGAGCAATCCGCGAATCTGATTCACTTGCGCAGTACGTTGCCCAACCGCCAGACTACGCAATCGGTGTATGGCTTGTATATCCTGCTGGGCCACCTCCTTGATCGCGACAAAACGCATGCCGGGACGTTGCACCGCTTCGCTAATGGCCTCAGCATCTGCCGCATCGCTTTTGTTCGACTTGACATAGGGCTTGACAAACTGTGGGGCTATCAGCTTTACCTTGTGCCCGTAAGACTGAAATAAACGACCCCAATAATGGGCGCTGCCACAAGCCTCCATGGCCACCAGACAGGGCTGTTGTTTGACCATCCATTGTTTCAATAACTGCCGGTTCATTTTTCGATTCATCACTTTGCGCCCCGACTGATCAGCGGCAAAAACCTGAAAGCTGTTCTTCGCCAAATCGATAGCGATTACTTTTAACGGGTGTTTTTCGGTATCATGTTTCATGGTTCGCTCCTTCATCTCGTTGTTTGGCTCACACAGTAGCCGTCTTAAATACCCAGTCATTACTATAATGACTTTGAGAGGAGGGGCGAACCATTCCATTAGTTCAAGATCTCTATGTCGGCGCGATTAGGCGCGGAGATCTTGAACAGGCTCTAAAATCCCGAATTGCAAAATTTTGCTAACAATGGTTTTTTTCAACTTCCCCAAGGATTATGTACGTCAGCCGCATGATTGAAAATTTTAAAGTCGAATACTGTACAATTTCCTCACCCCGGATTTAGACTTCGTCTTAGGAAAATGGGGAAGATTTTGATTCAATTGAAAAATTACCCGGACAGCTCGAATTGAACGATCACACTTTGGTGGATGTTGTTGTAAAAGGCAAACATTCCTGAGAGAGATTGTTGTAAAAAGGGTTGCAAAAATCCTCCGATATTTATTATGGAGTACGACCGGAAAGTCAATTACGGAAGCCAATAAATCTATCTTTTTCAATCGTTTAGAACAAAAAGCATTGGCGTCGGGGGGACAAAACTGCTAGCCTAACGGTGGAGATTGCGTCAGACGCAATCCGGGTCCGATATTTTAGGTAAACACTCTAAAACCACAAGCCATCAAGCAAAACCGGTCTACGTGTTCTGCACTTACACCGGCAACGCAGATGCTGATCAGACAATCAGCCCAGGGCTTGGCTGCCGACCCGTACCGTAATCAGGCTAATCGCCAATGACATTGAGCCCAGCCCGTCTCGGTTTTATACAATATCCGACACCGACTGTTGAATCACAAAACGGAGAAACCTTCATGTTTAATGCAGTAATGAATTTTGCGCTGGGTGAAGATATCGAGGCCCTGCGCGATATGGTTCATAAATTTTCCCAGGATCAGATCGCTCCCCATGCCGATGAAATCGACAGAAGCAATCAATTTCCCGAGAAATTGTGGCCTGAATTGGGCGAGTTGGGTCTGTTGGGTATTACTGCCGATCCGCAATTCGGCGGCAGCGGTATGGGCTATCTGGCGCATGTCGTTGCTATTGAGGAAATCAGCCGTGCTTCGGCCGCTATCGGATTATCCTATGGCGCCCACTCCAATCTTTGTGTCAATCAGATCAGCCGCAACGGCACAAGGGAACATAAAGCCGCCTACTTACCCAGGCTCTGCTCGGGCGAGCATGTTGGCGCGCTGGCTATGTCCGAACCGGGCGCCGGTTCCGACGTTGTATCCATGAAACTGCGGGCGGAAAAAAGATCAGACCGCTACATTCTCAACGGCAGCAAAATGTGGATAACCAACGGACCGGATGCCGACACCCTGGTGGTTTACGCCAAGACAGACCCCGAGGCCGGCAAAAACGGCATTACCGCTTTTATTATCGAAAAAAATTTCAAGGGATTTTCCACCGCGCAAAAACTCGATAAACTCGGGATGCGGGGCTCCAATACCTGTGAACTTGTTTTCGAGGATTGCGAAGTGCCGGAAGAGAATATACTGGGTGGTCTGGGCAAAGGAGTTAAGGTTTTAATGTCCGGGCTGGACTACGAACGGGTTACATTGGCCGGAGGACCGCTTGGGATAATGGCGGCTTGCATGGATGTGGTCATACCCTATATTCACGAGCGCAAGCAGTTTGACCGGCCTATCGGCACCTTTCAGCTAATGCAGGGCAAACTGGCCGATATGTATACAGAGATGAATGCCTGCCGCTCCTACGTATACATGGTTGCACAAGCCTGTGACCGGGCGGAAACCACCCGCAAGGACGCTGCGGGTTGTATTCTCTATGCCGCGGAAAAAGCCACCCAGGTTGCACTGCAGGCAATCCAATGCCTTGGAGGTAACGGTTATATCAACGAGTACTCCACCGGACGTTTGCTGCGAGACGCGAAGCTGTATGAAATCGGCGCCGGAACTTCGGAAATTCGTCGTATGCTGATCGGTCGGGAACTGTTCCAGGAGACAAAATAAGTGGCCGTTTTAAAATCGGCGGTCTCCATACGCTCCGATATCTTTCAAAATAATGATCGGGCCATGCGGGCCGCACTCGATCAGATTGAGCATGTGGCGAAAAAAAATATGCTCGGCGGTCCGGAAAAATCGCGTGAAAGACACGAGTCCAGGGGTAAGATATTGCCGCGGGAACGGGTGTCGAGGCTGCTTGATCCGGGATCACCCTTTGTGGAAGTCGGCCTCTTCGCAGCTTACGATATGTACAATAACGATGCGCCGGCGGCGGGAGTTATCAGCGGCATAGGTCGCATCGAGGGTCAGGATTGCATGATTGTCTGCAATGATGCGACCGTTAAGGGTGGCACTTATTACCCTATGACGGTAAAAAAGCATCTGCGGGCTCAGGAGATAGCCGAAACCAATCACCTGCCCTGTGTCTACCTTGTCGATTCGGGTGGAGCCAACCTGCCCAACCAGGATGAGGTGTTTCCCGACCGTGATCACTTTGGCCGGATTTTCTATAACCAGGCCAATATGTCGGCCAAAGGTATTCCGCAAATCGCGGTGGTCATGGGTTCATGTACCGCCGGTGGCGCCTATGTGCCGGCCATGTCCGATGAAGCCATTATAGTAAAAGAACAGGGAACGATATTTCTGGCCGGACCGCCTCTGGTCCGCGCCGCCACAGGAGAAGTGGTCACCGCGGAAGATCTCGGTGGTGCGGATGTTCATACCCGCTTATCCGGAGTCGCCGATCATCTGGCACGCGATGACGCTCATGCCCTGGCCCTGGCCAGGCGAGTTGTCGCAAACCTGAATCGGCGGAAGCCGGAAAGTATCAAACTGGCCGATGCGGAAGATCCCCTCTATGATCCGGAGGAGATACTGGGCGTGGTCCCGGCGGATTTACGCACACCATATGATGTTCGTGAAGTGATTGCGAGAATCGTCGACGGTTCGCGATTCGATGAATTCAAGAGCCGCTACGGCAATACCCTGGTATGCGGATTTTCCCATATTCATGGCATTCCGGCAGGCATAATCGCGAATAACGGCGTACTTTTTTCCGAATCTTCACTAAAGGGTGCTCACTTTGTCGAACTGTGCAGCCAGCGTAAAATACCCTTGTTATTTCTGCAGAACATCACCGGATTTATGGTCGGACGTAAATACGAAACCGGCGGTATTGCCAAGGATGGGGCCAAGCTTGTCACTGCGGTGGCCACCAGCAAGGTTCCTAAAATCACTTTATTGATCGGCGGCAGTTTCGGTGCCGGGAATTACGGAATGTGCGGGCGTGCCTATGCTCCACGGTTTCTATGGACCTGGCCTAACAGCAGAATCTCGGTGATGGGCGGAGAACAGGCGGCAGGGGTATTGGCAACGGTAAAAAAGGACAATCTGCAACGCCGCAGTAAGGACTGGTCGCAAGAGGAAGAAACTGCTTTCAGGCAAGCGATTATCGATCAGTTTGAGTATCAGGGTCATCCGCTCTATGGCTCCGCGCGATTATGGGACGACGGGATTATCGACCCCCGTAAAACCCGGGACCTTTTAGGGCTTTCCCTTTCCGCCTCCCTCAACGCGCCCATCGAAGATACCCGGTTCGGCGTGTTCAGAATGTAAAGAGGCAATAGTATGTTTCAGAAGATATTGATTGCCAACCGCGGCGAAATTGCCTGCAGAATCATGCAGACTGCTCAAAGACTGGGTACACGATGTGTTGCAGTATATTCCGATGCGGACTGCAGTTCCAAGCATGTGCAGATGGCGGATGAAGCCTGGCGGCTCGGTCCGCCTGAGGTCGGTGAAAGCTACCTGTTGATCGACAAAATCGTTGATATCGCACTGAAAAGCGGAGCCGACTCTATCCATCCGGGTTATGGATTTTTATCCGAAAACCCTGAATTCGTGGAAGCCTGTAAAACAGCCGGTGTCGGGTTTATCGGACCGCCCGCTTCGGCAATTCGCGCCATGGGATTGAAGGACGGCGCAAAGAAACTGATGGAAAACTCAGGCGTACCCGTGGTTCCCGGTTATCATGGTGAAAACCAGGACGCGGAGTTTTTACAATCCGAAGCGGAAAAAATCGGCTATCCCGTATTGATTAAAGCGCGAGCCGGCGGCGGCGGAAAAGGTATGCGATTAGTCAAAGGTACCGAAGACTTTAATGCAGCCCTGCAAAGCGCGCAGCGCGAAGCTCAATCCAGTTTCGCCGATCCGCGTGTTTTAGTGGAGAAATTCATTCAAAGCCCCCGGCATATCGAAGTTCAGGTATTTGCGGATCGCCACGGTAATACGGTGCATCTCTTCGAACGCGACTGTTCTTTACAACGACGGCACCAGAAGGTGATCGAAGAAGCGCCTGCACCGGGGATGCATCACGATATGCGGGAGGCCATGGGTCAGGCCGCTGTCAAAGCCTGTCAGGCGGTACGCTACTGCGGCGCCGGCACGGTTGAATTCATCGTTGACGCCTCCGACGGTTTGCAGGCGGATAAATTCTGGTTTATGGAAATGAACACGCGATTGCAGGTTGAACATCCGGTAACCGAAATGATTACCGGGCTGGATCTGGTGGAATGGCAACTGCGAATTGCTTCGGGGGAGTCACTTCCTCTGCGGCAGGAAGAAATACCATTGAACGGACATGCTTTCGAGGCGAGAATCTACGCTGAGGACGCGGAAAAAGGTTTTATGCCCGCAATCGGAACACTGCATCACCTAAGCCTGCCCGGGCATAGGGCGCGTGTGGATTCAGGTGTGCGCGAAGGAGATGAAATTACGCCCTTTTACGATCCGATGATTGCAAAGCTGATCACCTATGCACCCAATCGGCAATCAGCTTTAAATACTCTCACCAGCGCATTGAGTGAATGCCGGATCGCGGGTTGTACCACCAATATTGCGTTTCTACATCGTTTGAGCCGGCATGAGGGATTCGCATCGGGAACCTTCGATACAGGGTTGATCGACCGTGAACTCGAAACCTTGGTCAGGGTCGAGACACCGGATCATGAACTGATTGCGGTGGCGGCAATGGCAAGTTGCGGATTATTGACACCCAGTGATAGTTTGGATCCGTGGCAGGCATTGCGCGGCTGGAGACAGTGGAGTCAGGCACAACAATTTACTCACCTACAATGGCGGGACCGGCCGATTACCTGCCGAGTCATTTCGGACGCCGGCAATCACCTGAAAGTTTATATTGATGAGGAATGTCTGAAACTGGAATTACTTAACATCGAAGCCAATCAGGTACGTCTGCGAAT
Source organism: Granulosicoccaceae bacterium (assembly GCA_965222695.1). Lineage (GTDB taxonomy): Bacteria > Pseudomonadota > Gammaproteobacteria > Granulosicoccales > Granulosicoccaceae > UBA7957. Next base: position 2,139,322 of record OZ244967.1, read on the forward strand.
CAATGGCCACAATACATCTCTGTACCTGTTGCAGCACGAACAAACGGTGACGCTATATCGGGATGCTTTTCCCTACATTTTCAGTTTACCTGATCAGCTTTCCGAAGAAGACGAGAATGCTGCGTCCGAGGATAATCTTGTCGCACCCATGCCGGGGAAGATTGTTTCCGTGATGGTTAATCCCGGCAGCCGTATCGAGGCCGGCGACACGCTGATCATAATGGAGGCCATGAAAATGGAGCATGCTTTAGCCGCCCCGCGCAACGGCACAGTCGATCAACTTATGGTAGAAACCGGCGACCAGGTAAGCGAAGGTACTTTGCTTCTGAATCTGGGAGAGACGCAAAAATGACTGCTCATGTCACACTGTTTGAGATGGGCCCGCGCGACGGATTGCAAAATGAAAAGAAAATCATCGCCACCGACGACAAGATCCGCCTGGTCAATCTTCTTTCCGAATGCGGCTTTGAAAAAATAGAGACCGGCAGTTTTGTCTCTCCAAAATGGGTGCCGCAAATGGCCGATACCAGCGATGTTTTTGCAGGCATAAACCGCAGATCCGGCACTATTTATACAGCCTTGACTCCCAATCTTAAAGGTTTTGAGGCGGCGCGTATGGCCCGGGTGGATGAAGTGGCCATATTCGGTGCAGCCTCGGAAAGTTTCAGCCGCAAAAATATCAACTGCAGTGTCGCTGAAAGCCTGGAGCGGTTTAAACCGCTTGTCGAGGCTGCGAATAAAGCCGCACTTCCCGTGCGCGGCTATGTTTCCTGCGTTGTTGCCTGTCCTTACGAAGGTGCGATACAACCGACTGCGGTAACCTTCCTTGCCAAACGATTACTGGATATGGGTTGTTATGAAATCTCACTGGGCGACACCATAGGTAAAGGCACCCCCCAATCCATTGCCGATATGCTTGACGATGTTCTGGCCGAAATACCGTCCGACAAGCTTGCCGGGCACTATCACGACACGGGCGGTCGAGCCCTTGAAAATATTGAAGTCAGCCTGCAACGAGGTCTCAGAACCTTTGACGCCGCGGTTGGCGGTCTTGGCGGCTGCCCCTATGCCCCCGGCGCAAAAGGCAATGTCGCCACCGGATCCGTATTACAGCTTGCGGCGAAACTCGGGTACGAAACCGGTATAGATGAAGAAAAACTCGGCAATGCGGAGCAATTTGCCCGCTATATTCTGGAAAAGCAGCATGACTGAATTTACCACCCTGAATCTGAATACCGCAAGTGATGGTATAACGCATCTGGTTTTAAACCGGCCACACAAACACAATGCACTCAACGCGGAGATGATCGGCGAACTGCGCAAAGCGTCAAAACTGATTTCCGCAAATGACGCGATACGCGCAGTTATCCTGTCCGCCAGGGGCAAAAGTTTTTGCGCCGGAGGCGACCTTGCCTGGATGCAACAACAAGCGGACAAAGACCGGGCGGGTAAGATTCAGGAATCGTCCGAGCTGGCCAATATGCTTCGCGATCTCGACAATCTGCCGAAACCGATTGTCGCTTGTGTACAAGGCCCGGCGTACGGTGGTGGGATCGGTATCATGTCCATATGCGATATAGTCGTGGCCAGTGATCTGGCCCGCTTTGCACTGACTGAGACCAGACTTGGATTAATTCCTGCAACGATCGGTCCCTATGTGGTGAGGCGATTGGGAGAAGGCGCCGCCCGGCAAATTTTTTTGAACGCTTCGATAATAAGTGCCGAAAGAGCACAGCATCTGGGGTTGGTATCAATCACCGCACCCCCCGACCGGATTGAGGAGATTGCGGAAAAGCAAGCCCGAGCCTTTTTAAAGTGCGCTCCCGGAGCGGTCGCCGATTCCAAAGCCTTATGCCAGTTTCTGGCCCGAAATCCCGGGCAGGATTCATCGCTATATACCGCTAACAGATTGGCCGACCGTTGGGAAACCGAGGAAGCCCGACAGGGAATAAGCAGCTTCTTCGCTAAAAAAAACCCACCCTGGACTAAAGGGTAACACACACTAATGTCAAGTCACCGCGCTCATGGCAGCTTCAAGGCTCTCAAATTCTTCGCTGGATTCCAATAAAATAACGCTTAAACAGTCTTCATCCAGTTCAAAATATTCCTGATACGCTTGATCCAGGTGATATTGCAGGCTGTCACTGCCGGTTCCGTAACCGGCCATCATCGCGAGTATATCACCGAGATGAACGGCGAAGCACAGGGTTTTACAGTGATCAGGCGCCTCCGACGGCGTATGATGATATCGTATGGCATTTTGCAGAATCTCAGGCAAGCCCCAGACTCGTGCCATCTCATAACCAACCTGGGAATGATCCATACCCAGTAGTAATTTCTCCCCCTCAAGGTAGTCCTCACTTTTTCCCTGCTCTATATCCGTTAAAACACCGGTCGACGTGTTTGCCAGAAACTGGGAAACTACGGTTTTACCTATATCGTGCAAAAGTCCCCCGGTGAACGCAAGATCAGGCTTGAACTCGATCTTTGCCTTCATTCCGATATTTCTGGCCGCAATAGCGCAATACAGATCATGTCCCCAGATACCCGCATCATTCGAGTCATAACCTTCAAGGGCTTTATCGAATAAACCGTCAGCACCAAGGTTCAGTGCGACCCCAACCACTACTCTGGCACCCAGCATGGAAACTGCACGATCAACGGTATCGACTTCAACCGCGAGACCGAACGCGGCGGAATTCACAACCTGCAGCAACCGCGCTGTGATCATGGCATCACATTTCACCGTTTGAATAACATCGGCCAGCGCAAAATCGGGTTGCGCCGTAATCTCCAGCAGTTGAGAAACACTGGGCGAGAGCAAGGGGATATTTTCTATGGCTTTTAAAATTTCGGGTTTCACTTCCATTTGTTTCACCTTATAGGGTCCAATCGGGCCGTCCCGGAGAGGACAAAACGACCTTGGCAGACCCTACATTTACCGCTGCCGTCCTGCTGAAATTCTTTCCTGTGTCCTCAGCGACGATTTTTATCCCTTTAGTGGACAATATGGACTTGGCTGCTTCCACGTTACGACCCCCTACGTTGAAAACATCAGCTGGCCCGAGCACTGCCGCTCCACCTGCCATTTTGCACACCAAGCCACTGGTATCGGATGAGCAGCCCGCAGCAATCATCAATTCAATCAGATGGTCAATACCGGTATTGACGAAATATCCCGGCTTGACTTTAGCTTTTTCGGGGTTGACACTTGAGTCGGGCAAGGCGGCGTGCACCATACCGATTGTGCGGGTTTTCGGATCCAGAATAATGATACCGATACAGGAACCCAATGCATAAGTTTTAAGTATTTCCTCGGGCTGATTCGAAACAGCCTCTTCTCCTACGATCAGGACTTTTTTCGACATGCGTGACTTTGTCTCCCTACGGATTCGGTATCAACACCGAAGTTTCCTACAAAATTCCGAGCGCCGTGTACTTGTTTGTCGCCGTATCTGTCTCTGTTTGTCGTACACTTTATGTGCCACATCTCGACACCAGGACCGTAAAGCGTGAGTCTGCTCGCTAAGAGCCTGTCTAAGATCTCTGTACCATCGCGAGAATGTGATAATTTGAAAGGCGCATAGTGATTCCACGCAACGACTAAAACGCCGGAAGCGTTTTAAATCTGAGCTTCGAGAGGTAAAGCACACGGATGTGTTGCATAACATCAGAAGTGAATCTCACCAATTTCAGCGAATTCGCAGTAGGCGGAGAGATTTTGGACAGGCTCTAAGCTAAAGGCATAAATCGTGTGAGGGACTATCGCTGCAGTAATTGATCTTGCATAATGCATGTTATTACCACGATTTAACGGAGAAATTAACGTGACACAAGCGAGTCATTCGATGGCTGAAGCCGATAAACAATATGCTTTGCACCCATTTACCAATCTGAGCGCTCATAGTAAGAGCGGGCCGTTTATTATCTCCAAAGGCGAAGGTATATACGTTTGGGACGATAAAGGTAACAAGCTGATCGAAGGAATGGCAGGATTATGGTGTACATCACTAGGCTTTAGCGAGCCAAGGCTCGTGGACGCAGCAGTCAAACAGCTCAACACCCTGCCCTTTTCCCATATGTTCACCCACCGCTCTACCGAACCGGCGATAGAGCTTTGTGAGCAACTGGTGAAGGTGGCTCCAGCGGGAATCAGCCGCGCATTCCTGGTCAATTCCGGATCGGAAGCCGTGGACACCGCGCTGAAAATGGCCTGGTTTTACAATAATGCCCTGGGCAGGCCCGAAAAGAAGAAATTTATCGCCCGCAAGCGCGCCTATCATGGCGTGACTATCGCGGCGGGCAGTGTCACCGGCTTACCTTACGTGCAGGACGGGTTTGATTTGCCGGCCATTGGAACGATTCACTGCGAAACGCCACACTACTACCGCTACGCCAATGAAGGTGAAACGGAAGAACAATTTTCCACCCGGCTGGCCGAAGAGCTGGAGCAGAGCATTCTGGCCGAAGACCCCAGTACCATAGCAGCCTTTATCGCCGAACCGGTAATGGGAGCCGGTGGAGCCATGACCCCGCCGGCCGGATATTTCAATAAGGTCCAGGCTGTATTAAAAAAATACGATATCTTGTTTATTGCCGATGAAGTGATTTGTGGATTCGGACGAACCGGACAAATGTTCGGCTGTCAGACCTACACGATTCAGCCGGATCTGATGACCTGCGCCAAGCAGCTTTCCTCGGCCTATTTACCCATAGGTGCGGTATTACTTGCGGAGCATTTGTATAACGCCTTCGTCAAGCATAGCGACAAGCTGGGTATGTTCGGGACCGGCAATACCTATGGCGGCCATCCGGTCGCCGCAGCTGTTGCGGTAGAAACGCTTAAGATCTATCACGAGCGGGATATTCTGGCTCATGTACAAAAAATGTCGATCCCGTTTCTGGGCCGGCTCAAGCAATTGGAGGAGCATCCGCTGGTCGGCAATACTCGTGGTGTCGGACTTATTGCAGGTATGGAACTGGTTAAAGATAAAGACAGCAAAGAACAATACCCGGTGAGCGACAAGATTGCCGCACGGTTGATGGCCAAGGCCCGCGATAACGGGCTTATCGTTCGTGCGGTTCCGGGAGACTCAATCGCAATCTGTCCACCGCTGATTATTAACGAAGCACAAATCAATGAACTGTTTGACCGACTGATGCGTTCCCTGGACGAGCTTTATCAGGCACTTTGACGGGCTGCATTTCGCAACAATGATTTCAAGCTCCACGGCAACAGATCAGCTAATCCGGTTACGTACAGCGGTTTCCGATGATTCGGATCAAATAGCGAGCATCTACAATCACTATATACTCAACACCACGATCACTTTTGAGGAGGCTCCGGTCGATACTTCCGTGATGCAAGGCAGGATCGACAGGATTCACCGGTACAAGCTACCGTGGATAGTCGCCTGCGAGGATACTCGGGTTCTGGGCTATGCCTATGCCACTCCATGGAAAGAAAGGTCAGCTTACCGCTTCGCCGCGGAAACTTCCGTCTATTTGCACCCGGATGAAACCGGCCGGGGTATAGGTACCAGGCTGCTTGATGAAACGCTAAACCGCTTACAAAAATGCCGGATTCATTTTGTCGCAGGCGTGATCGCCCTGCCAAACCCGGCAAGCATCGCGCTGCATGAAAAATTCGGATATTCAAAATCAGCCCATCTGAGCGAAGTTGGCTATAAGTTTAACCGCCGGATGGACGTTGGATATTGGCAGTTACTGCTGAAAAATCGCTTTAGTGTCTAGTAGTCCATGCATCTAATCGTTCAACATCGGCCCGAGCCCGGATGTCGCCGATCAGCGACAACAATACAGCTCAGTGAAGATCTACCGGCGTGACCGACATGACAATTCAGTCATAATATATAAGAAACAGACTCATATATTCCGGATTCTCGTTGGCCGGCTCTTTGATCCCTGGTTCCCCACACACTTGCAGTTTTAATAAAAACTCCGGTTCTATTAAGTATTTGATGCATGAAATGGAATATTCACTTTAATTTGATCACATAAGATGAGTACCTTAAAGTGGATTGCTTACCGTGATTCGTTCCCGCAAATAACCATATTTACATTGGAGATATATTTCACTTTTATGACAGGCTGAGTAAAATTTGCACCTTGGTAAGATTGATACGGACAAACACCGTGAGTAAAGCCTCGATTGTTTATCCGGTATTTATCAGTGTATTGAGTTTTCTGCTCTGGGCATTGCTGAATCAACCGGATCAACTCCCTCCCTGGCCCGAAACGATACAAGGATTTACATTTAACCCCTTGCAACGGCACCAAAATCCTGAGAAAGGCGACGAACCGTCGTTGAACGAAATCAACACCGATCTGGCCGTTGTTGAAGGAAAATCTCATTCTATCCGGACTTATACCGTCAAAGGCTCACAAGGCCATATAGCCCGCCTCGCCGTTGAACACAGTCTGAATGTCGCACTCGGTGCATGGATAGGCGAAGATCCACAAGCCAACCAGGCGGAAATCGATCGTATGCTTCAGGTTTACCTTGAAAGCCCGCAAAATATCGTGCGAGTCATCGTGGGTAATGAATCCGTCTTACGCGGTGATATCCGGATCAAAAAACTGACCGAGCATCTGGATTATGTCAGGGAACACCTGGAGATCCCGGTCAGTACGGCAGAGCCCTGGCATGTCTGGCTGAAATACCCGCAGCTGGCCAACCATGTCGATTACATCGCGGTCCATATCCTGCCGTATTGGGAAAATCTGGATGTCGATTATTCCATCACCTTTATTCGCTCCAAAATGCAACAACTCAAGCTCGCCTTTCCGGACAAGCCGATCGTAATTACCGAAGTCGGGTGGCCGAGCCGCGGCACCAAACGCGGAGCAGCCAAAGCCTCTCTGGCCAATCAGGCAAGGTTTCTGCGCAAGTTTCTGGCTATGGCTCAGGAGGAAGACTACACCTATTACATCATCGAAGCCTTTGACCAGCCTTGGAAAAAAACAATTGAAGGTTCTGCCGGTGATGCATGGGGAGTTTGGGATGCCGCCCGGAAACTTAAGTTCCCCCTTGTCGATCCGGTTGAACGTGTACCGCAATGGCGTGTACTTGCCAGCGTCTGTGTGGGGCTTGCAATAGTAATTCTGGCATTTCTGTTCCGCGACAGCAACGGCTTGCATCATCGTGGGCGCGGATTTCTCACCCTGCTGGCATTTGCCATTTCAACCGGTATTGTATGGATATTCTATTATTTTTCTCAACAGTATCTTGACGTCAGTATGATCATCACGGCGATAATTCTTTGTCTTTCCGCTCTGGGAATTGCCGCTGTCTTACTTGCCGAGGCTCATGAGTGGGCGGAAGCACAATGGCTGCGCCAATACCGGAGAACTCCACAGCGGCTTCAACCGAACGGGTATAAGCCAAGAGTTTCCATACACGTTCCGGCCTACAACGAACCGCCGGAGATGCTTAAAGCAACTCTGGATGCCTTGAGCAAGCTTGACTACCCCGACTATGGGGTATTGGTGATCGACAACAACACCAAAGATCCCGAAGTCTGGCTGCCGGTGGAAGCACATTGCCGCAAACTGGGTCAGCGGTTTCGTTTTTTTCATGTCGATCCATGCGACGGTTTCAAGGCGGGCGCACTCAATTTTGCCATGAAACATACCGATCCGGAAGCGGAGATTATTGCAGTCATAGACAGTGATTACCTGGTCGACCCCATGTGGCTTGCGGAGACAGTCCCGGCATTCGAAAACCCCAAAATGGCCATAGTGCAGGCACCGCAGGACTATCATGACGGGGATTCTTCCCTGTTTAAAGCCATGATCAATGCCGAATATCAGGGGTTTTTCCATATCGGTATGGTTACCCGAAATGAACGAAACGCTATAATACAACACGGAACCATGACCATGGTCCGCCAAAGTGTGTTGCGGAAAGTCGGTGGATGGGCACAGTGGTGTATCACCGAAGACTCCGAACTCGGCTTACGCATCTTTGCACTTGGCCATGAAGCGACTTATATACCGCGCAGCTATGGACGCGGCGTGATGCCGGATACCTTTCTCAGTTATAAAAAACAGCGTTTTCGCTGGGCCTATGGGGCGGTTTTAATTATGCGCCAGCACCTTTCAAAGCTGCTGGGATTTCATGAATGCAAACTGACAAGGGGTCAGCGTTATCATTTTCTGGCCGGTTGGCTGCCCTGGTTGGCGGATGGAATTAATTTACTTTTTAATCTCGCTGCATTACTTTGGAGCACGTTGATTCTTCTGTTCCCGGGAAAATTCTCCGTGCCGGAGATGATTTTTTCCGTACTTCCGCTGGTATTTTTTGTTTTCAAATTGTCGAAAATGATTTTTCTCTACCGAGGCCGGTTAAGAACCAATGTTCGTCAGACTCTGGCTTCTGCTGTTTCCGGACTTGCATTATCCCATACAATAGGGCGTGCCGTGCTGGCCGGTTTGGTTAACAGTCGTATCGGTTTTTTCCGTACTCCTAAAATGGCCGCCAGTAATCGATTATTACAGGCTTTGGGTGACTGCCGCGAAGAATTGCTGTTTGCCCTCTCCCTGATTCTTGCCGGAATCGCCTTGACGATCGGGCTTAACAACGGAGATCTCACGGATAATGCCAGTGTGTTGGATGTACAAATGTGGCGATTGGTGATCCTGGTGCAAACTATTCCTTTTCTGGCCTCCGTAACCTTAAGCCTGATCAGTGCCATGCCCAATTTGCCTGCCGGAGTTATCGGGGCCATGACGCCGATTAACCGGGACGCAGATGAGCTAAACTCTGCAGCCCCCGGACAGGGTGTGGCTAATCAGTCAACGCCTGTTGTTCCCCCGAGAAAATATCCGAAGTCAGAATTTTAACATTACGAAGCCAACGATCAATTTCAGCGCATTGTTGCGATTGATCACCATCGACACAAGTGTACGGATTTGCAGTCTTGGACTGCGGCTCGGTCACAAGAGTGATACCCGGAAGCGGGCGCAGATTCATGCCTTGCGGAGGGCGAATGGCATTGAGCATGTTCTTGCTCTCATCCCCGAGCAATTGGGTGACGACCGAAGGAATAAGATACATGGGAAGCTCGCGCTTTTTTACGGGTCCGTTTTGCCCATCGATGATAATCAAAGGAGTTTCACTAAAGGTTAAAAACATGGGCGCGGAGAAATCGGCCTTGTCTTTTGTCATCAATCCCGATTCAACATAACCTGAAAAATTCGGCCCCAGATAAGGCAAGTGATCACCGAAGATTACGATAACGGCCTCAGGATCGTTTGCACGAAGCTGCTCATAAAAGTCCATCAGCTCTCGGCTTTTATAGTAAATCGTATTCACATAACGTTCGATCATACTGGGATCATGGTCAACACTGACCTTTTGCGATCTATGTTCGTTGAGCGGATAGTCCAGATGCCCGAAGTAGGTGAGAATATAGCTTAGTAACGGCTGCCCCGCCTCCCGCATCCGGGATTGTTTTTGCCAGACCTGGCGGTAAAGTGAGGAATCACTCAGAAACGGACCGTTCATATCATCCAGATCAAAGTCATTTTTTGCCCAGTAATCGGAAAATCCGATCCTGTCATAACTGATCACCCGGTTCCAAAAGGCAGCGTGATTAGGATGTGCTGCGACGGTTCTATAACCGGCATCGGTAAGATAGTCCGGCAGACAGGGTACGCGGTTTCTTAGCCAGCCTTCAAAAAATACCGCATTATGGGTGACCGGAAAACCACAAAGAATCTCAAACTCGCTATTGGCGGTATAGCCACCATAGACTGGCGCCAAAGCTGTACTGAAATCCGAGCTTTGCCACAGGGCACGGAACCGCGGATCGAGGGGATCTTCACTGATTCCCGCCGCGCTCAACCGAGTCGGATCCCAGAACGACTCCAGCGCAATGATATACACATTTCTCGCCCGGATTTCGCCGGGAATAGATTCCAGGGAGTTCTCGCCCAACAGTTCGTGTTTCGCACTTCGTATTTGATCAGCGGAGTAATCAATGCTGCCGCGCGCCAGATTACGACTGGTCTCATGCAAGACGTGTTGCAGCAATCCTCTATCCTTATAATTGCCTGGCTGATCCCAAACCCGATCTCCGAGCTTTTGATCCATAATCCGGTTAATCGGGCTTGCATATTGAACAAATCCGAAACCAACCACAGACAGCGCCCCCAGAATTGCCCAGGTAAGAGCCCGGTGCCAGGCGATGGCATATATCCAAACCGCAAGCGGAATGAGCAATGCGCCGCCCATTGCCCATAAACGCCAATCATCAAACAACAGAAACATGTTGACAAAGCCAATGAAATCGTCCGGCATTATCGGACTGCCCAGTACGGAAAATTTCATGGCATTGCTGATTTGCAGAATACTGATCAGTAGCGTATAAGCGGCTGCCCAGGGCCGGAAGCCACGGCACAGAGCGAACAAAACGACACCGAATACAAAATGCAGCACGGCGTCGCGCAGCCACACTCCTTTCCATACGGTGAGATCGAAAAAATACCAAGTCAGCAACTGGATCAATGCATAAAGACCAATCGTCCACAAAAAGACCGGCAGCAGGGTTTTGAACCAATGATCATGAATCACAGATTTATGGGAAAACGTCGGGGGCATTGCCTTACTCGGGTAGGGATTACACTCTCATAAAAAAGGGGTACAAGAGTGGCGTTTATATAACGAGTCAATCAGCGAATAAAGTGCAAAAGTGTAATATCCAGCCCGATCTACAGCCGGTAAAGAAAAAGATAAGCTAAAAATCAATAACAAACCACTTCTCATGCAAAGTCTTACAGTTAGTACAGAAACTGCGCCAAGCGATACAATGGTCACATATTTTAAACAGGCTCTAAGATAATCCAAGAGTTGCTTTTTCAATGATTTGGGCAAACCATTTATAGATAAAACATAGGTATTCCGATGATATCCGGCGATACTCGCGCCCGGCACGGCGCTTTTGCTCAGTCGAAAGACGCTTTTCGGCCACTCTTTACACCGGCCAGATCGTCGATGATCGGACAATCGGGTCGCTCATCACCGTGGCAGGCTTGTGTTAGTTCTTCCAAGGTAACTTTAAGACTTTGCAGTTCCGCAATCTTATTTTCGATTTCTCTGATGCGCGATTCGGCGAGTTTTTTCACATCCGCGCTTGCCCGGTGTTTATCCTGATACAAGGATAGAAGATTTCGGCAATCTTCGATAGAAAAACCCAGACTACGGGATCTTTGCAAAAACCGGAGTTTATTGAGCATGGATTCGTCATAGCTGCGATACCCGTTTTCCTCACGGTGAGCCACCAGTAAGCCGATTTCGTCGTAGTAGCGTACTGTTTTTACCGGCAAACCCGACTGTTTGGCGACTTCACTGATATTCATAACACTGAACCTCCCAATAATCGACCCAGTCCAGCAATGCCTGTTATCGACCGGCGGGTTTCCAGCGTTTCAGTAACAATGCATTGCTGACCACCGAAACCGAGCTCATGGCCATGGCAGCTCCGGCCACCGCCGGCGTTAATAGACCCAATGCCGCAAGCGGTATCCCAATGACATTATATACAAAGGCCCAGAATAGATTCTGGTGGATTTTCCGTCGGGTAGCCTTTGCAATCTCAAGAGCCGCGGGCACCAGAACGGGATCTGACCTCAACAGAGCGATACCGGCTGTCTCTATGGCGACATCGGTTCCTGAACCCATGGCAATACCGACATCGGCGAATGCCAGCGCAGGAGCGTCGTTTACCCCGTCACCGACCATGGCAACCACAGACCCGTTTTCCCGGTAAGCCGCAACACCGTCGGACTTATTGTCGGGTTTCAATTCAGCCTGCCAGTCGTCGATGCCGAGCTCCTGGGCCAGGGAGGCGGTCACCGGCTGTGAATCCCCACTCAATAGCGCGACCGAGACACCTTGTTGCTTAAGCCGCTCCACAGCGGCTTTACTCGATTCACGGACACGATCGGCGTAAGCCAAAACTCCGGCGATTTTCCCTTCGATTGCTATGGATACAGCCGTCTTGGCCTCGGATTGCCATTTTTCCAGATACGGGGTCGCCACGGAAAGATCGATGCGCTCATCCAGCATCAAAGACCGATTACCTATAATCACCTCGTGCGACTCTACTTTGCCTCGGACTCCCTGGCCGCTTAAATTTCTAAATTCCTGGCTCTTTGTCATTTCCAGACCTTTCGTCTGAGCATAGCGGAGCAACGCCCTGGCTAAAGGGTGCTCGCTGCTCGCCTGCAGGGAGGCAGCCAATCGCAAGGTTTCATCCTCTTTGCCCAATGCGATATAGTCGGTGACTTGCGGTTCGCCCCCGGTCAAGGTACCGGTCTTGTCAAAAATCACTTTATCGACCCGATAAGCCGTTTCCAGGGTTTCTATATCTTTGATCAAAATGCCGGATTTGGCCGCCACGCCTGTTCCGGCAACCAGGGCGGTGGGCGTTGCCAGCCCCAGCGCGCAGGGACAGGCAATCACCAATACGGATACGGCGGCGATCAAAGCGGCTTCAAAGCTCCCGCCGATTAATATCCAGAGTAAAAACGTGATTCCGGCTATAACCAATACCACCGGCACGAATATCGCCGAAACCTTGTCCACCAGCCGCTGAATCGGGGCTTTACCGGACTGGGCCTTTTCCACGATTTCTATCACCTTGGCCAGAGTCGTGTCCTTTCCGACCGCATTCACCCGGATCTGAAGCGCACCGTTACCGTTTATAGCACCTCCCGTCACCGGATCACCCGGACGCTTAACCACCGGAAGGCTCTCTCCCGTGATCAGCGATTCATCCACTTCACTTGAGCCGGTTTCGACAATTCCATCAACCGGTATCCTTTCACCCGGGCGGACGAAGGCGAGATCATCCAATCTTACCTCGTCCACGGACAGCTGTTTTTCGCCGGTCTCGGTAAGCAGATTCACCGTTTGCGGACGCAAGGCCATCAATTCGCGAATTGAAGCGGAGGCGCTGTTTTTAGCACGGGACTCCAACCATTTTCCCAACAGTACCAACGTAATGATGATCGCCGCGCTTTCAAAGTAGAGATGACCCTGTGTTCCGTACAGCCACATGGCCAGACTGAAAAAATACGCGGCACTGGTACCCAAAGCAACCAGTACATCCATATTGCCGGCACGGTTTTGAATCGCTCTGGCAGCCCCTTTGTAAAACCTTGCGCCGGCCCAAAACTGCACGGGAGTCGCCAGAGCCCATTCCATCCAGGGAGCGAGAAACGGCTTTACGCCGAAAAGCATCAGTAACATTTGTAAAACCATGGGTGCCGATAATGCAATAGCAGCTCCCAATTGAATACCCGGCTGCTGCCATAGCGCCAAATGAGATTCATCCACGGGGTGATCGGCCTCCCGATCCTCTGCGGGTAGAGATGCAGTGAAACCAGCTTGCTCGATCGCAGTGATCATGGCTTGCGTGGCGGTTTCTTCCGCAGCCTGGATTTCAACTTTTTCCAGTGCCAGATTTACCTGCGCCGACGTTATGCCGTCCAGGCTTAGCAGAGCTTTCTCAACCGCGGCCGCACACCCGGCGCAGCTCATGCCACCCACATCGAGGGTGAGCGACTGCGACGGAATGCTGTACCCCGCATCATTGACCGCCCGGCGGATGGACCCGGCATCAATATGATCTTTGCTGTATTCAACTTCTGCCCGGGAGAGGGCAAAATTCACCGAAGCATGGCTAACCCCATCCAAGGCATTAAGTTTCTTTTCCAGACCCGACGCGCATCCGTTACAACTCATACCTTCCACCGGAAATCTGATGGATTCCGGCCGTTGCTGCGATTTCGCCCGTGAGTAAACCGTGCTCATAGTCCTGCATCCTGATCAATCGATAGTGGGATACGGCAGAGTATCTACCTTCCTGTAACTGGAAGGTCAAGCCTTATCAGTAACCGCGCAGAAAATCCGGCACCAGGGGTAAATCACCACGCTGAGCCGCGCTCAGTTGATGCAGCAGTCTGTCCCGGTCCTTGGGCAGATTTCCCGCCAGGGGCAGTGCATTGGAGGCGTGATTGGATCGGAAGATAAGTGGCGTTGAAGGTTCAATCTTTGAGATTAAGGCCGCTTGTTCATCGAGCATGCCGCGATCGTCCTGGGCAATATAGTCATCGCCGAACCGCTGTAAAAACTCGTGTCGAACGGATGGGTCCAAACCGAGTTGCAATGTTGACAAATAGCTCAAGGATACTTGATTGACCAATTCGGCCGTTTCGGAAATATGCTCGTCCGCCAGTTTTTTTCCGCCGAGCCCGAGAATTGCGGTCGCAGAGATCTTCATCCCCGCATCGCTTGCCTTGTTCAACCCACTCACCATTGATGGTGGCTGAGCGCCTTTACGAATCAATTTGAGCACTTTCGCTGATCCGGACTCTATACCGTAATAGATCAGACTCAGGCCGGCATGGCGAATCTCCGCAAGTTCATCGCCGGATTTTTTGATGAGATTGGCGGGCAAAGCATAGCTTGAAACCCGGCTCAGCCTGGGAAAGGACTTTTTCAGATATTCCAGAATTGACACGAGCTGATCGGTCTGAATATACAAGGCGTCGCCATCGGCCAGGAATACCCGTCGAGTATCCGGCGCATGGCATGCCGCGCGGTCAATCTCGTCGAAAACTGTATTAAGTGGCTTAACGCGAAAGGTTTTGTCCCGGTACATGGAGCAAAATGTGCAGCGATTAAAACTGCAACCCAGGGTGGCCTGGATAATGAGGTTCCGCCCCTCGGAAGGCGGCCGGTATAAAGGCATATCGTATAACAATCTGGCTACTCGACAAGAATGAGAATCGTATCCGACAAACCCTGATAACTGGCTTCAATATTAGCGCTGCCGGTACCCGTAATGCTTAGCTCTCCTTTTGAGCCTTTGGAATCGCTGACCTGAATGCTCGAATCACTGGGCGATATCTTTGACCACTCGGCATCTTCTGTAACGTCGGTCAGGCTACCGTCGGTGTTTATCGCTCTTACAATCAGTTGAAATCCGTCGTCATTAATATCCAGTGTCAACTTGCCGGCCCCGGAGTTTATCTCAAGCCGCTCCGCATTGACATTCCGGGTGATCAGATCGACCGTATCCGATCGCCCCCCGCACTGCCCTGTTACCGTGGTTTCACCGGCTTTGTGCGCTGATAAGAGGCCTGTGTCTGTGATCGAGGCGATATCCCTGTCGGCAAGAGACCAATCCGTACTGCTTGTAATTTCAACATTCGAACCATCGGAATAGCTTCCACTGGCGGTAAACTGCCGGTTTGACCCGACCGAGACGTTGGCCTGACGCGGTGCAACGGACAATGCCTGCAGGCTATCGTTGATACTGACCGCAATGCTACCGCTCACCTGGTCGCTCGTTGCCGACACCATGACTTCGCCCGCCATTTTGGTGTTCAACCGGGCTCCCTCCGGATTCGGCTTTATAACCGCCAGATCACTGTCAGAAACAGTCCACACAATAGTATCCGGCAGCGTGCGCTGACTGCCGTCGGCGTATTCGCCAACGGCGGAAATCTGGAGCGCTTTACATTCATCGACATTATCGGGAGCCTGTAGACCGATAGAGACCAATTCGGCGGTATTGACGACTATAGTCTGTGAATCGCTCAGGTAAGCATAGCTGCCGGTAACAGTCGCTGTTCCGTCAGATTCCGCCCTTGCCTGTCCATGTTTGTCGATACGAAGTACAGTCCTATCCGAACTGCTCCAGTTCACGTTGTTAGTCAATACTATAGTTGCCGCACTATCCGCTTTTTCTCCACTGGCGCTGAACTGAACCTTTTCGCCGGCATTGACAAGCGTCCTGTCAGCCTCTATCGACAAGCCGTGCAGTTGCAGCCTTGCAGCTTCTTCCGCCTGAAGAAAATCATTTACATCTTCGTTGCTTCCGCAAGACTGCAGCAAAACCAGGCCCGGGATGAGACAAAACAGCAGTAAGCGGCTGTTAAAATGCATAACGCACCCCCGCATTGACGCTTTCAATCGTTAAGTCATCTTCGAAAAAATAATGGTTATAGCTCAAGCCGGCCCGCCACTGCGAATCCATCCTGAATGGAGCTGACAAACCAAGGCTGACGACCGGCCCGGAAAAGCGCTCGTTACCGGGAAATCGACTGTTATTGACATCGCCATCCAGGGTTAACTGGCCGTAGCCCGTCAGAAAAAAGGCCTTTAACCCCGGTTGAAGTGACTGCCAACGCAAATATATTCCCTCGTACCGACGGGCCTGGATTTCGAATCCATTTTCCGCGTCAGAGCGGATATCGGAACCGAGGTGAATTTCAGCGCCTATCCCCCTTCTGATCCAATGTCCCAGATTAACTTTCAGCTGCCGCGGGAAATAGCTTTCGTTATTAATTTGAATATCATAGACATCCAAATCGATACCAGCGTACCAAAGTTCACCGGCAAAGCCGTCACAGACAAACAATAAAGGCGTTAGAATCGACAGTATCCGGCACCTGTGTTTTTTGTTCTTCATAATCAGTCCTTCAGATCCGAAAATGGATTGCTGAATGCGAGTATAAACCAAGATCATCATCCGGAATTTAACCCGGCAAAATTCAACCTTTCTCTTGCTGATTTTTAATCAAAATGCGGGAAACCACACAAATTCCTCCCTCAGTCATTTCAATTAGTTACTTCAATTGCAATGGACTGGTTCTCACTCGCCTGTCTAGCTATTCACAAAATTTCTGAACCACAATCAAATATCAGGGCCGAGAGTCGATAGCTGTTGGCAAGGCCGGAAACAACCGCGCCGAAATAATAATAACAATAAATAAGAAGCAGAGGACCGTCAGGTACCACTGCCATTTTGGGAGGTGGCAAGCACTGCTTGCCAGAAAGTCTTTATGCGGTCGACCATTCGCAGAAGCGTCGCTGTATCCGCTTGTAAAACACATCACAACAACAATAAACACTATTGGATCATCCCGGTCTTGATGGCATTTCTCGCCACCGCCTGTAGCGGCGGCTCCGATAGCATGAGTGAATCCCTGGCTTCAGTCATTGATGTTCAGTCCGTCGAGGAAGAGCAACTGCCGGATGAAAACAATACAGCTACCGAGCCTGATACGGGGGAAGCACACTCCGAATCCGGTGGAAATCAGGAGTCGCAGAATACGGGAACGAATCCGACTCCGGACCCGGATTCAAACAGCGGTTCCGACAAACAGACATCCGGCGACAAAACTACCGGAGAAAGTTCTAATTCCACCGATAATAATACAGGCACAGAGAATCAGGAAAAAGAAAACCCCGACTCTACCGGCAGTGAAAAGCAAAACCAGGAGTCGAATTCCAAGTCCGGCAGCGAATACACTCAATTGCCTTTTATACCTTTTACCGCTCCGGCTGAAAATCTGCCATCAAAACCGGGCTTGTATCAGAGCGCAAAAATACCTCAACTCGGCACGGTGGTTAAACGTATATCGGATTTTTCCAAATTCGCCGGCGGGCAAATGCCACATTTCTCGGCGCAGAATGATTCGCAGCTCAGCCATACCTATCCCAGGCATCATGCGTTCAGCAAGGATAACACCTATATACTGGGTAATGGCGGATGGCGCTGGCGGGCCTTGTGGAAAGCGGACGGAACCTTTGTCCGCGAAATCCAACAGGCCGGTGCCGGAGAAGCCTTCTGGTCCAATACTCAAAATGACTGGATATACATTGTTGACAGCGATGATCAAAAAAGTTGGTCAAAAACCAATGTACTTACCGATGAAAAACAGGTTCTCCATACCTTTCCCTACACTATCAATGTGGGTCGATCGGAAGGTGATATCTCCGATGATGATACACGGGTTGCGTTTTCATCCAATAATAACGGTAAAGTCCGTGTAACCGCATATGACGTCAGAACCGACTCTTACACCGAAAAAACGCTGAACCGCCCCTATTCGCACCTCGACTGGCTGTCGGTTTCCCGCTCAGGTAACTATGTATTGGTCGCCTATAATGTAGAGCCGAGAAATGTTGAGCTATATTCCTGGGATCTTAACTTTATCCGCCGTATCACCAATCTGCAACACGGTGATATCGGTTGGGATGAAAACGGCGATGAATGCTGGTTTTCCGTCGGCTGGCTTGAACCCGATCTCTCCCGAACTACTGTGGGAAAATGGCGTTTGTCCGACAATGCTTATACGGAAGTGCTTGGTGGCCCCGGCAGATTCAGCAATCGTCTTGATTCACTTTCAGGCCACCTGTCCGCGCGCTCGACACAGGACAACCCCGGCGTTATAAACATCTCCAACTATGATGACGGCGGGCCATACACCCTGTTCTCGATCAAAACAGACGGATCCGAAATGATCCAACTCTTTGGCTGGGATGGCTCTGAGGGTCTCGACTACTACGATCAGCCCCACTTCGCTACCAATCGGGACGGCAGTGTCGGAATTTTCAAATCGAACTGGAAAAACACCAACGACGCTACAGAGATGTATCTGATCTATAATGACACGGATTCATAGGCGGTCCAGGAAGCCGCTAAAGAAATCAGCCGGAGGCCTCTATAGCCTCCGGCTGATTACCTCTTCGCTGCGCATCCGTGTGCTTTACCCTTGCGGGCTCAGGTTCAACACGCTCTTGGTGTTTTAGTCGTTGTATAAAGTTTGGCAGTGACTGGGATGGTTATTTCGGTTTGAGGTGAATATAATCCGGAGCTGACTGGTAGATTGGCTCCTTATTTTATGGCGCAGATTATATTGTCGACCCTCAATGCGCGTTACATCCACGCGTCTCTAGGGCTTCGCTATTTAAAAGCGAATATGGGGGAGTTGACTGGTAAGACCCGCATTCTGGAGTTTACGATCAATCAACAGACTGAATCTCTTGCCGAGGCGATTTTGTCCGAACAGCCCGAAATTGTAGGTTTTGGCGTTTATATCTGGAATACGCTGGAAACCTACCGGCTGGTCGCCCTGTTAAAGGCGGTAAAACCTGATTTGCTGATCGTATTGGGTGGGCCGGAGGTAAGCTTCGAATACCAAAAACAAGCGATCGTAGAGTTGGCGGACTATCTTATTACAGGCCCTGCGGATCTGGCCTTCAGGGAACTGTGCCGAGGTTTATTGTCCCGGACACCTCCCGTTGAAAAAATCATCAATGCAGGGCCCGTGCCACCGGGATCGATCACTTTACCCTATGCGCATTACACCGATGAGGACATACGCAACCGAGTCCTCTATGTTGAAGCATCACGCGGCTGCCCGTTCAAGTGCGAGTTCTGCCTGTCGGCTCTGGATAAAACGGCCTGGCCGTTTGACCTGGAATTGTTTTTAAGGGAAATGCAGGCACTCTACGATCGTGGTGCCAGGCATTTCAAATTTGTCGACCGAACGTTCAATCTTAAAGTGCGAAGCAGTCTTCGCATACTTGCGTTTTTTCTGGAAAAACTGGAAAAAGATGAAGTTTTTTTACATTTCGAATTAATTCCCGACCGCTTGCCCGATGAGTTGAAAACCGTTCTCACGAAATTCCCGGAAGGCACACTGCAATTTGAAATCGGCGTGCAAACATTTAACCCGGAGGTCCAGTATCGAATCAACCGGAAGCAGGATAACCGCAAAACCGCGGAAAATCTTCAATGGATCAGGGAGCAAACGCATGCGCATATCCATGCGGATCTGATTATCGGGCTCCCCGGTGAAACAGTGCGGAGTTTTGCCGAAGGGTTTGATCGGCTTTACAGGCTCAAACCTCATGAAATACAAGTTGGAATACTAAAGCGATTACGCGGAACACCTATAGACCGGCACAGCAAAGCCTATGCAATGCGCTACAACCCGCAGCCCCCCTACAATATTCTGGCGACATCAGAGTTGAATTTCGCGCAAATGCAAATGCTGGTGCGTTTTGCCCGTTACTGGGACATGATTGCCAACTCCGGCCGATTTCAGCAGTCCTTGCCCCTCATTTTGGCCGAAAGCCCTTTTGCCAATTTTCGCCGTTTAAGTGAAGCTCTCTTTGAAATGTGTGGCCAAACACACCGCATTGCATTGAGAAAGCTATTTGACTATCTGTTCCTGGCCATGACGAACAGCCTTAATATCGACGGACAAACCGCTACCACAGCGCTGGAATACGATTATTCCTGTAGCGGGCTGAAAGGATGGTTTAGGGTGCCGATCGAACAAACCCGCAGCGAGCTTAAACACAAGGGCAAGTCACATCGACGCCAACGACGCCACTATTCCGGTGTCACCGGCTGACCGATTTCACTGGATTTGCCACAATGCTATAATTGATTGTTTTTTCGGTACTCGAAGCAGACATGATGAATTTAACCCCTCTTACCGCGATTTCCCCCGTGGATGGCCGCTACGGAAGTAAAACCGAATCGCTTCGTTCCATTTTCAGTGAATACGGTCTGATCCGATTTCGAGTGGAGGTGGAGATACGCTGGTTACAGGCACTGGCGGCCGAACCGGTGATTAAAGAGTTGCCGGAATTCGATCAACAGACTAATGATTTCCTGGACAAAATCGTATCGGGTTTCGACGAAGAAGATGCAGCCGCGGTAAAGGCCATCGAGCGCATCACCAACCATGACGTTAAAGCGGTAGAGTATTTTCTAAAGGAAAAAACCGCCGGACACACCAGCCTTGACGCCGCAAGAGAGTTTTTCCACTTCGCCTGCACATCCGAGGATATCAATAATTTGTCCTATGCGATGATGCTGCTCGACGCCAGGGAAGAAATCATCCTGCCGCTGTGTGATGAAATCATTGAGGCCATAGCCTCACTGGCCAAAACTTCCGCCTCGCAAGCCATGTTAAGTCGTACACACGGGCAAACCGCTTCGCCAACCACGGTTGGCAAGGAAATGGCCAATGTCGCTTACCGCCTGCAACGGCAGCGTAAGCAAATCGCCACCGTAGAGATTATGGGTAAAATCAACGGCGCTGTCGGCAACTACAACGCGCATATCAGCGCCTATCCGGATCTTGACTGGACGGAGTTTTCGGAGCGTTTCGTGAAAGGCCTTGGCTTGCATTTTAATCCCTATACCATCCAAATAGAGCCGCACGACTATATCGCCGAACTGTTCCAGGCGGTCGCGCGGTTCAATACTATCGTCCTGGATTTCGCCCGTGACATTTGGGCTTATATTTCACTCGGTTATTTTAAGCAAAAAACCTTAGCCGGCGAGGTGGGGTCATCGACCATGCCGCATAAGGTCAACCCGATCGACTTTGAAAATGCCGAGGGTAATATCGGAATCGCCAATGCGGTCTTAAATCATCTTGCGGCCAAGCTCCCCGTTTCACGCTGGCAAAGGGATTTGACCGACTCCACCGTTTTACGCAATCTGGGGGTTGGCGTTGCGCACACATTGATCGCCGGGCAATCTCTGTTAAAAGGCATGGACAAACTGGAATTGAATACTCAACGTCTGGACGAGGATCTGGACAATGCCTGGGAAGTGCTGGCAGAACCCATTCAAACCGTTATGCGGCGTTACGGCATCGACAATCCCTACGAAAAATTAAAATCCCTGACTCGTGGACAGACGATAGACGCCGATACCATCCAAGTTTTTATCAAAACCCTGGATATTCCGGAAGAGGCTAAAAAACGCTTATTGGATATGACTCCCGGCGGCTATACCGGCAATGCCCGCGCACTGGCCGAACAGCTGGAAGAACGACTGGGTAAAGTTTCAGGACAGGCGCCGATTGAGTGATATCTCCGGTCGATCTTCATTGGCCCGACGCGATCAACCCAGAGCGGTTTCTCAGTGACTACTGGCAACGCAAACCGCTGCTGATACGCCAGGCTTTTCCCGGTTTCAAAAACCCGATCACCCCGGATGAGCTGGCGGGCCTGGCTTTGGATCAGGATATCGCTTCGCGATTGATCATCAAGCAATCCGAGACTCTGTGGCTATTGCGCCACGGCCCTTTTTCCGAGCGGGAATTTGCCGGTTTACCTGCATCAGACTGGTCTTTGCTGGTTTCTGATATCGAAAAGCATCTACCTGATTTTATTCAATATTTAGAGCCCTTTCGTTTTATACCGGACTGGCGGATAGATGACCTGATGATCAGCTATGCACCCCGGGGCGGATCGGTCGGCCCCCACATCGATCAATACGACGTCTTTCTGTTACAGGCCAGTGGAGAAAGAGAATGGCGGATCCACGAAAGGCCTATCGAAAATCCGCAGCTTTTACCAGATCTGGAACTGAAAATTCTGCGCCAATTCACAGCCACGCAAATCCATAGATTGCGGGCGGGAGATATGCTTTACTTGCCGCCCGGAATAGCCCACTATGGCCTATCGCTCGACGATCAATGCATGACCTGGTCTTTCGGATTCAGGGCACCGTCAGCAGCAGCCATGATTGCCGGGTATTCCCAGTTTGTGGCGGAAAGAGTCTCCGAGAATCTTCTCTATCGGGATGAAGATCTTGTTCAACAAAACAACCCCGGTGAAATTACACCGCAGGCAATAAAACAATTATTCACGATGCTAAAAGACAATTACACAGCCGATGAAACCCTGTTTGCCGAATGGATCGGCCGATTCCTTACCGAAAGCGGCGGCAGTGGCTGGATTGGGGTGGCTCCCGAGAAATCCAACAATCTCCTATCGGCCATAGTCAAAGCGGAAAAGATACATCGCTGCACACAGTCCCGCCTCGCCTATATCAGCGGTGACGAACGATGTAATCTTTTTGCGAACGGCGAGGTTTACTCCTGTTCTCCCGAACTCGCCCATACACTTTGTGCCAGTTACCTTTACAGCACTGAAAAACTGGCCGAGCTTGCCGGCGATACACAGAATCTGAGCGTACTGAATTCTCTCTACCAACAGCAAATTCTACTGATCGATAATTGAGCGCAAACCTCCTCCATGAGCCAGACCGGCGCCATAAGCGTTAAACTCAGCGATTGGGCAAATGATCGAAAACGACTTTCCGCCGTTCGTCGGGAGGTTTTTATTATCGAGCAATCGGTGCCCGAATCTATCGAACTCGATGATTGGGATCCGAGCAGTATTCACGTTGTCGCGGAAAATTCAACCGAAAAAGCCGTAGGGACCGCGCGGCTGATGCCCAGTGGCCGTATCGGAAGAATGGCCGTGCTCAAACCCTACAGGCACAGAGGCATAGGTGCGGCCATGCTGCAAAAACTCATTGAAACCGCCAGAGAGAGAAAATTTACTGAAGTTCATCTGCATGCCCAGGTCGGTGCGATCGGATTCTATGAAAAATTCGGCTTCAAAGCCGAAGGCGGGGTTTTTCTGGACGCGGGAATTGAGCATCGGAATATGCGATTGCGGATTTCTGATATCTTCACACCACAATCACGATAAGATCTTTAGGGCCGTGTACACCGTAAGCCAGGGTCTGTTCTATATCGGCTGATTTGGACGGACCGGAAATTAATAGTGCGTTTGTCGGCATGCCGGTTTCAACCCATTGCTGCTCTACAATGGCTTCGGCAAAAGTGGTAAACAGCCTGTCCTTTTCAACAATGGCGATATGGACGGGAGGCACCAGGGACATCAGGCGCGGCTGGTCCCGATCGGGCCAGAGTATCAGAGTTCCGGTTTCAGCAATTGCGCCCAATGTGGTGGTAAATCCGGCGTCCACGTCATAAAACAGTTCATTCTGCCAATGCTCTATGTCCCGATCGTAACTGATCAATCGAGGCATTAGCGTCCGGTTTTCGAGGATTTGCTCACCGAACCGGGTTTTTTCCGAGATAAGCAGATTGTTGAATTCATATTGCTTGCAGATTTGTTCCAAATGTTCAATCCAATTGTTTTCAGTGCAGAGAAGCACCTCTGCACGCACTGCTTCCATATTCCGGCGAAATCTTTCAATGCGTTGTTCCTGCGTCCATCCAAACCGGTTGATATGCTCCCGCTCTGCAAGCCGGCAAGGATCAGGAGATGTAGTACGAAGCCTTTGCAGAATATTGTCTCGAGCACTATTCATCGCTTACCTCCTGATCCCGCATTATCTCGTGCAAGGTTCTCGGCGCCAGTTTCGGCGCGGTTCTGACGCGCGTCCAGGCGCCTAGTCTGTTGGGTATAAGGCCTCGCAATCGGCTGGCGGCACGGGTGCCGAATGTATAAGCCATAGGCTTTCTGTGCGCGAGCGACCAGCTTTTCCAGATCAAGGACTCTGCAGTATAGCGCCGGCTCCCGCTGCCCCGGGTGCTGCTTTCATCCTGCCGCACGCCTTCGTATCGCAGCCGGTTGATCAGACCGGGCAAAGGAATCCTCACCGGGCAGACCTCCCCGCAGGCACCGCACAAACTGGAGGCTTGTGTTAACTCTCCGAGTTTTTCCAGGCCTTCTTTTTGCGGTTCCAATACTGTGCCTATGGGTCCGGGGTAAACGGTATCGTAAGAATGGCCGCCTATTCTGACATAGACCGGGCAATGGTTAATACAAGCGCCGCAGCGAATACAGCGTAAGGTCGCCAGTAATTCGGGGTCACTGTATATCCGTGAACGCCCATTGTCTAGCAGCACAAGATGAACTTCCCTGGGGCCGTCTTTTTCGCCTTCCCGGCGCGGTGAACTGATCATATTAAAATAGGTCGTAACCGGCTGGCCGGTCGCAGAGCGAGTTAATATGCTGAATAGAGGCGGCACATCGCTGAGCTTTTCCACCACTTTCTCTATTCCGGTGACCGCGATGTGCACCGGCGGCACGGTCGTGGACATACGTCCGTTGCCCTCGTTTTCAACCAGGCATAAGGTGCCGGTTTCCGCGATCGCGAAATTGACTCCCGACAAGCCGACGGGCGCACTGGCGAATTTCTCACGTAGTATGGTACGCGCGGTTTTGGTGAGCTCGTCCACGTCTTCGGTATAAGGAATATCGGGGAATTTTTGCTTGAAAAGTCTGGCGATCTGCAGCTTATTCTTGTGAATCGACGGCATGATGATATGCGAAGGGGTCTCACCATCGAGCTGAATGATAAATTCACCCAGATCAGACTCAAGGCACTCTATGCCGTGTTCCTCCATAAAATGGTTAAGACCCATTTCCTCCGATACCATGGATTTTCCTTTTACCATGAATTCGGCCCCATGCTTTCGCATTATATTCAGAATTATCCGGTTACCCTGCTGTGGCGTTTCGGCCCAATGCACCTGAATACCATTTTCTACAAGTCTGGACTCAAGCTTTTGCAACAACTCAGGCAGATGTTGCAGGCTGTTTGCGCGTATGGACTGTGCCTGAGTCCGTAGTCGGGCCAACTCCGTGCTGTCCGGAAACTGTTCCAGACGGCGTTTCATCAGGCCATTCATGGCCTTGCGGAAGTTAGCGCTTACCTCCTGGTTGCCGAGCGCATCTTCCACCCGAATTCGAAATTCCGATACCCGGGTCATGATTCTTCTCCCGCTGTACGCTGCCAGAGAAACTCGGCGATATGCCGGACCGCCATAGCCTTGAGCCCGTCCTGTTTATGCTCAAACTCCATCGCACCCTCGATGTTCATCAGACAACCGCAATCCTGGCTGACAACCGCATCCGCCTTGGTATTTCGGAGCGCCTCCGTCTTATCCGCAACCATGGCGGCGGAAATTTCCGGCTGTTTAATCGCGAAGCTTCCGCCAAATCCACAGCATTCAGCTTTATTCTCCTGTTCCAGCACTTCTACCCGATCCAGTTGACCAAGCAGTTTCTCGATATTTTCGGCAACACCCATTTCCCTTCTGGCTGAGCAGGATGTATGCACCGCGACTTGTATGGGATCTCCCAGATCATCCAAGACTATATCCAGGATATCAGTTAAAAATTCGGTCAGCTCGAAGACGCGGCCGGCAATATCTACCGCCAGGCCTTCATCCGCCTGATCACTGAACAATTCCGGATAGTGGATCTTCATCATTCCCGCGCAAGAACCGGACGGAATAACAATCGGAATTGGTTTGGAAAATAGTCCAATTTGCTGCCTTGCGACCGCCCGAGCCTCGTCTCTGTAGCCCGAATTCCACGCCGGTTGCCCGCAGCAAGTCTGTTGCTGCGGATAAATCACTCTGACACCTTCCCTCTGAATCAGTTGTACCGCCGAAAGACCTGCCCGCGGATAGATTAAATCGATCAGGCAGGTGCCGAAAAAATAAACTTCGGTTGGTTTTTCAATCCTCATCTTTTCACTCTCCGAGTACATCCGGGCGTCCGCCTGAATCTTTGTAAACAGTGGATTTATTTTGACTGAAGCGCTTCACTGATCAACAGGCGTTTATTGGCCAGATTTTCCCTTTTCTTGATTTCATCACCGACGCGGAACGACTTTTCAACAAAATCGATATGGATCCGGGCCGCCTCTGCCGCTTCCGCGCTTTTACCGTCCAGTACGGCCTGGCCCAGGGCCAGATGCTGACGCAACAGCTCTTCTCCCGTTCCATCAATGGTGCGCAAATAGTTTCTGTTGTAGAAAACCCCTCGCTTAGTCAGCTCGTAAATGGAAGACATCATGTGGGTCAGCGTCGAATTATGGCTGGCATCCACAATCGCCGAGTGAAATGCGATATCGGCTTTTTTTGAACCTTCGACGTCGTCGTTTTGCTGAGTCCGTTCCATTTCCTGCATAATCCGGGACAGTATTTCCCTATCCGCCGATGTTGCACGGACTGCAGCGAGCCTGGCGGCAAAACATTCCTGCTCCCGTCGATATTCAAGATAGTCGTAGAAGGCCATAGGGCTGCGGCTGTATAAGTCCATTAAGGCGGGTGACAATGCTTTTCCGATCAATGGCGCGATAAAGGAGCCATCGCCGTGATGGATATGCAGCAGTTTCATCTCTTCCAGCCGCTTCATCGCCTCCCTGAGTTTCGGCCGCGAAACCCCGAACAGTTCAGCCATCTCCCGCTCGGGAGGGAGCTTGGTGTCCTCCTTTAAAACGCCGGACAGGATCAATTCCTCAAATTGCTCGACGACCTCATCCACGACGGTTTCATGCCCTATCGGATCAAAAATACGGTTTACCGGATCCATACCATACCTGTTTTATATTTGATTCACGCCTATAGTGGTAATGTATATAAACCAATAATTTTTTCAAGCAAATTTTCTCACTTTCTCTGCATAACAATCTCAGATCTCAGCTATCTCGTTATTTTTATTCAATTTATTGCTATATAAAACTGTGCCTGTCCCACTTGTTACGGCTATGAGTCATGGAGTTTGAGCTGTTCTTTAACTGAAATTGGTAAATTTTATATTGACTTATGGAATTGGTAAATATTATTATCCAATTCACGGCTATACATCAATAACTAAAACCGTGTCGACCATCAGCTCCTGCCGGTGTGCTACCGGCATAAACTCAAACGGAGAAATCAATGAAAAAATTAGTTTTAAGCCTCGCCTGCGCCACAGCACTGACCGCTGCCTCGGGTGTGCTGGCTGCGGACAAGTTATTACTGAAAACCCCGATCGCATTTTCTACCGCACTACCCGGATTGGGCACACCGATTCCGCGTGTCGCGGAACAACTGAAGCTAATGTCGGGCGGAAGTTTGAAAATGAAGGTGTACGAACCCGGAAAACTCGTCCCGCCGTTTGAAATTCTCGAATCCGTATCTTCCGGCAAGATCAACTCCGGATATACCACTGCCGGATACTGGGCCGGTAAGATTCCGGCATCTCCGCTTTTTTCCGCGGTTCCATTCGGCCCCGAGGCCGGAGAGTATATGGCCTGGCTTTACTACGGAAACGGACTGAAACTTTACCAGGAAATGTATGATCAGGCGGGTTTCAATGTTCATGTGCTGCCCTGTGCGATTATCGCACCCGAAACATCGGGCTGGTTTGCCAAGGAAATCAATTCCACGGAAGATCTCAAAGGACTAAAAATGCGCTTTTTCGGCCTCGGGGGCAAGGTTATGCAGAAACTTGGCGTCGCCACCTCCCTCTTACCCGGCGGTGAAATTTTCCCTGCTCTGGAAAAAGGCGCAATTGATGCAACAGAATTTTCCATGCCCGCTATTGACGCACGGCTCGGATTTCATAAACTGGTTAAATACAACTACTTCCCCGGCTGGCATCAACAAGCGACCGTTTTTGAATTATTGATCAATAACGACGTTTGGAACAAGGCATCCGATCAGCACAAAGCCATACTGGAAAACGCCTGTAAAGCTTCCATGGCTGACAGCTTCGCCGAAGGCGAGGCCATTCAACACGATGTGCTGAAAGAGAACGTCGACAATAACGGCGTGATGATCAAGCAGTGGTCGCCGGAAATGCTGGATGTTTTTCGCAGCACGTGGGAGGAAACCGCTACAGAAGAGGCCGCAGCCGATCCCTTCTTTAAGAAAGTTCTCGATGATATGACAGCATTCCGCGAAGGCTATGATATCTGGAAGACTAACGCCTTTCTTCCGAGAAAATAAGTTTGTTATACAAGTCCGGGTGGTTCGGGCAAAACGCTCTGCCCGCCACTCGGACCTATTCCCATCCCAGCCCCAATATGACTAAAGGTGTATTGCCTTTGAATTCGGACGAGGAACCACTATGGCCAATAACACTCCGCAGTTGCAAGATCCGGTGGATACCTACGAGCATATCACTGAACACGAGGACCGGGACGATCAGCCCATCGCCAGAGGCATTGATCGATTTATAAAATCCATCGGACATATCGTTA
This sequence comes from Granulosicoccaceae bacterium, assembly GCA_965222695.1. Lineage (GTDB taxonomy): Bacteria > Pseudomonadota > Gammaproteobacteria > Granulosicoccales > Granulosicoccaceae > UBA7957. Next base: position 2,167,977 of record OZ244967.1, read on the forward strand.
TGTGGTCAAACGTCCTGTTGATCCTTGCGATTGTCACCCAGGTCTCCATGCGCTACCTGCTAAACCAGAATTACCCGAAGCTGGATGAAATCCAGTGGCATTTATACGGACTCGTGACCATGATCGGCATCTCCTACGCGCTGGTCACCGACAGCCACGTAAGGGTGGATCTGCTGCATATGCAGCTGAGCAGACGCACACAGCGGATAGTGGAAGTCATAGGAATACTGGCTCTGATGGTCCCTTTTCTCTATTTGATGGTCGATCAAGGCTATGATTACTTCTACGAGAGCTTCAGAGTCAACGAGCGTTCTGACAGCCCTACCGGCTTGCCCGCCCGCTGGGCCCTCAAAGCCGTAATTCCAATCAGTTTTATCATGCTGAGCCTGGCCGCCGCCGCCCGCCTGATTCATGATCTGCACGCTCTGATGACCCGAGGTTCACTGGAAACCGATGGCAAGGGTCTGCGCTTGATTGTTCTTTCCCTGCTCGGCTTCATTGCCGTCGCTATCGTTTTGACCTTTCTGGTTGAGACAACCGAAGAAAAGCTGGTTATAGCCATGTTTCTGGCCTTTATCGCGCTGCTGTTTACCGGGTTCCCGGTCGCCTGGACCCTGGCAGGCGTGGGTGTGACGTTTTGCGGCATCGCCTATTTATTCGATAACGACTGGATGCTCTGGACCGGGCTTGAAAGCACCCTGACCGGCCTTGACTATTTATCGCTCGGTGCCGTGGTCAACCGCATCTACGCCACCATGTCGAATGCCGTTTTGGTTGCCTTGCCGATGTTTATCTTTATGGGTTTGATGCTTGACGAAAGCGGCGTTGCGGAACGTTTGATGAATTCAATGCAAAGACTGTTCGGCAAAACCCGGGGCGGCCTGGCGATCACAGTTACCATGATCGGTATTATACTGGCCGCTTCAACCGGCATAATCGGCGCCTCCGTTGTATTGCTGGGTGTATTGTCATTGCCGACGATGATGCAACAGAAATATTCTCGTTCCATGGCCGCCGGTGTGGTATCGGCATCCGGAACATTGGGAATATTGATCCCGCCGTCGATAATGCTGGTCATCATGGCCGATCAAATGGCTCTTTCGGTCGGTGATTTGTTTATGGCGGCGGTTCTGCCCGGCGTGATTATCGGGGGGCTCTACCTGCTCTATATTTTTACCGTATCTTATTTCAATCCGAAAGTGGCACCAGTGCCGGAAGATGCATTATCCCCGGATTGGGCCGCAGTCAAAGATGTACTGGTCGCCGTCTTGCCCACCCTGGGGTTAATTCTCGCCGTACTGGGTTCCATATTTGCGGGAATTACTACCCCGACGGAAGCTTCGGGGGTCGGCGCGCTGGGTGCCACATTGCTCGCCCTAGGCTACCGAAAACTGACATTTTCCCGCTTGTGGAGTGTATTGGTATCGACCTTTAATACAACTGCCTACATATTCGCCATCTTTATCGGTGCGACCGTATTCTCCTATGTATTACGGGAATTGGGCGGAGATGAACTGATCGAAAGCCTTGTAGGCTCCACAGGCCTGGGTGCCGAAGCAACCGTTTTATTTATTCTGTTTATTGTATTTCTGCTCGGCTTTGTGTTGGATTGGATCGAGATCACCCTGATCGTTTTACCCTTGATGCGGCCGATCGTCAATGGTCTCGGTCTGGATATTCCGGGCTTCGATGCCATTGATGAACCCGCGCTGGTCTGGTTCGTGATTTTGGTCGCGGTCACCTTGCAAACATCGTTCTTGACGCCACCGGTAGGATTCGCCTTGTTCTACCTTAAAGGCGTCTGTCCGCCCGAAATACATCTGACCGACATCTACAAAGGCATAGTTCCTTTTGTCGTACTTCAGCTCACAGGCTTGGCATTGGTATTTTCTTTGCCCTGGCTGGCCACCTGGCTGCCATCCGTCGCCTACTGACTTTGTCCTGATAACAGAGGTTAGCGCAATGTCCGGAGAACTTGTCAAACAACTTGCCGATATCGTCGGAAGAAGAAACATTCGGGTAAACACGCTATTGACCGAATATTACCGAAGCGGATTTCGCTCCGGAAAAGGCAGTGCCTTGGCCGTTGTCTGGCCCCGCACGCTTGTCCAACAGTGGCAGGTACTACATGCCTGCGTGAGACATCATGCCATCATTATCATGCAAGCGGCGAATACCGGTCTGACGGAGGGCTCTACGCCGAGCGGCGATAACTACGATCGCGATATCGTCATCATCAACACGCTGAAAATGAACAAGATATTCCTCGTTAACAGGGGCAAGCAAATCATCAGCCTGCCGGGTGCTACACTGCACTCGCTGGAACAGAAACTCGACGCTGTCGGACGCACGCCTCATTCGGTCATAGGGTCATCCTGCATCGGGGCGTCAATCGCAGGCGGCGTAGCAAATAATTCAGGAGGTGCCCTGGTCAATCGAGGACCGGCTTATACAGAGCTTGCCTTGTTCGCACAGGTTAATGCCGAGGGTAAACTTGAGCTGATCAATCATCTGGGAATAGAAAATCTGGGAACCGGCGCAGAGAAAATTCTGCAAAATCTCGAAAAAGGAAACTTCTCCGAGAGTGATATCCAGTATGATGAAAGAGCTGCATCGGATATACACTATACACGGCGCATCCGCAACGTCGATACGGAAGAGCCGGCCAGATACAATGCCGATCAGACAAGATTGTACGAGGCCAGCGGATGTGCCGGCAAACTTGCAGTCTTCGCCCTTCGCCTGGATACCTTTCCTAAGGCTGAAAAACAGCGTGTTTACTATTTAGGCACTAACGATACCGTTTTGCTCAGCCAACTGCGCCGCCGGATGCTTAAAAGCCTGAATCACCTGCCCGATATTGCTGAATATATTCATCGGGACATTTTCAATATCGCGGAAAAATACGGCAAAGATACTTTTCTTTTGATTGACCACCTTGGCACCAGGTTTATGCCCAGAATGTTTGCGATCAAAGGTATAGCGGATGCCTATCTAAACAAAGTTCCGTTTCTCCCAAAATATTTGAGTGACCGAATACTGCAAGCGGCCAGCCGGCTCTGGCCGTCACATTTACCGAGACGGATGCTGGAATATCGCGACCGCTATGAACACCATCTGATATTGAAAGTCTCGGACGAGGGAATCGACGAAACCGACCGATTGCTGTCGGACTTTTTCAGCAATATAGAAAGCGACGTGGGAAGCTACTTTCAATGTGACGAAAAAGAGGCCAACAAAGCCTATCTGCAGCGCTTTGCCGCGGCCGGCAGCGCGATCCGCTATCAGTTGATGCAGCGTGAAAAAGCCGAAGACGTAATCGCCCTGGATATAGCGCTGCGACCGAATGATACAGACTGGTTTGAAACACTCCCTCCACACATTGAGGACAAATTGATTGCATCGCTCTATTACGGGCACTTTCTCTGCCATGTCTTTCACCAGGATTATGTGGTCAAAAAAGGTGTTGACACAACGGCATTAAAACAGGAAATGCTGCAAATTCTGAATCGTCGCGGAGCAAAATATCCAGCGGAACATAACGTCGGACATTTATATAAGGCCGAACCGCAATTGGTAGAATTTTACCGTCAACTGGATCCGACCAACACTTTTAACCCGGGAATAGGTAAAACCTCCAAGCGGCGCTGCTGTGACGGGATCTGCTAATCGACCCTGGCGCAATGCTAAGCCCGATTCTCTCCCATTGTATTAATCAATCCGGCTGATACCACAAAAATCAAACCGACGGCATAAGCCACCAGAAAAGGCTCGCCGAAGAACAGGATTAAATACACGGCCGAGACCAGAGGCGTCATAAAAGTGAATGGGGCGATGTAAGAAGCATCCACGGCCTTCAAGGCGGCTATCCAGAAAACATAGGAAAACCCGTTGACTAAAACGCCATTGAGCAAAATTGCTATCAGGGTCCTGAAATCCTGGGGTATGTCGAAAGTCGAAAAATGCAACATGGACAGAAAGGAAGCCGACAAGGCCGAGAGAAAATAAATGCTGATAACGGTTAAAGGTTCGTACTCAACATGCTTGCTGAGTACGGAAAACAGGGCAAAACAAAACGCGCCCGCCGCTACCCATAATATTACGCCCAAGCCGCTGAATTGAATTTCGCCAAGTTTGCCTTTCGTCAGCACACAGACCACACCGGCAAACCCCAACACCAGGGATAATAGTTTTTTGCCGTTGAGCGATTCGTGCAGAATGACGATGGACAGCAGTACAATGAGCAAAGGCCATGTGTATTGCACGACCAGCACTTCCATACCGGCCGCGCGCGCGTAACCCAGGTACAAAAATAAGTAGTAAATATAGGTACCCAGCAATCCTAAGAAAACCAGCCAGGCATAGCCCCTCAGTGAAATTGTGGCAAAGGATTTCCAGCGATCCTTAATAAAGGATGAACCCAGCAATACCAGAAAAGATACCAAACTGGACCAGAACAAAAACTGATGATTATCCAGGGATGATTGACCGATTTTGGCAACAACCGGAATAAGCCCCCATAAAAATACACATAGCAATACATAAAAAGTTCCTTTCAGTTTTTGATTTTGTTCCATTTGTGATATTCCAACTCCCGTCACTAGACCAATCCGAACTCCCGATTGGCTTCTCCCAGCGCGGGAGCCGGCGAAAGCTCCGCCGACCATTGCGGATGCACGATGGTCCGCGATAATTCCGAGTCCGGGGAAAAACAATGACCCAAAGAAGGCGAGGCCACAAGACTGCAGCAAACATCTTCACCGGAAAATAAGCTTAGCCATTCATCGGCGGTTTTCAGAACCAGTATCTCTCTTATCCGACCGATACAGGTTACGGGATCGGCCTCCCACTCCCGCAATTGCGGTTCCAGATCGATCAGCTCACAAAACCGCTGCCAGAAAGCTTCCTCGAGCGGCGCAAGCGCCAGCCATTGTCCGTCACCGGTCTGATAGAGCTGATATCGAGGAGAACCTCCGGTGAACAACTCGTCGTTGGTTTTCAACTTTTCCCCGCGGTACAAGCCCAAATAGGACCAATATAAGAACGGCCAGAGATTGTCCGTCATGGCAATGTCCAGGAATACACCTTTGCCTGTCACTCCGCGTGCGATAATCGCCAGCAGAATATTGATTATGGCCGGATAACTGCCTCCGCCGATGTCGCCGAATAAAGCCGGCGGAAGCGTGGGCTCGCCGCCCGCCCCACTCACCAGACCCAGCAGCCCGGTTTCGGCCTGATAGTTCAAATCATGTCCCGCCTTCAATGCTTTTTTGCCCTTTTGTCCGTAACCGCTGATCGAGCAGTAGATAATATCGGGCTTAAGCTCTTTTACCGTTTCATAATCCAAGCTCAATCGCTTCATCACACCAGGCCTGAATTGTTCAATCATCACATCGGCCCGGGGAATCAGATCAACGATGAAACGCTTGCAAGCCTGATCCTTGAGATCAATACAAATACTGCGCTTTCCCATGTTCAACAGATCAAAAAGCGAGGATTCTCCATCGGGTGCAGCGGTCAGCCTGCGCATAGGATCTCCGCCCGGCGGCTCGATTTTTAACACCTGCGCCCCTGCCTGTGCCAGCGTGAGGGATGTTAATGGTCCGGGCAGATATTGGCTAAAGTCTAACACCAGCATACCCTGAAGAGCTTGCGTTTGTATCAATGACTCAATCATCGGCAGTCGACGCTTGTATTAATTGTAAAAACTCGTTCAGATCCCGTACTTCGTAATCCGCTCTCGGAAGGTTTCCCGGCCAGAGCATCCCCGCCCGGTTGATCCAAACGGTTTGAACACCGGCCCTGCGTGCACCTTCAATATCGGTTTCGGGATTATCACCGATGTGCAAAAGTTCATCAGTCTTGATCATAAAGGCTTTACAGGTCACATGGAACATATGAGCCTCGGGTTTTCCCGGACATTCGAGCGTGGCGTAATGAACCTGGGAAAAATAATCGGCAATACCGATTTGCTGTAAATTGGCATTGCCGTTCGTCAAGGCAGCGAGAGAATAGCGTTGCGATAGATACTCCAATGCCGGCAGGGAATCCTCGTATAAATCCACCTCGCTACGGACATGGTAAAAATGATCGAATGCTTCCTCGGCCATATCCTTATGGGTGTCGCAATCCTGCAGCATATGCCTCAACATCGCCAGACGCATGCGGGTGACATCCCCGCTTAAATGCCTGTTGGAACGCATAAAAGCCAGCTTGATCCGGGTGTAGGATTCCAGGGTGTAGCGGCTTCTGATCAATTCGCAACGCTCGGCGAGAAACTCAAGCAAGGATTCTTCAGCCCGTTGAATAGCCGGGTCGCACTCCCACAGGGTATCATCCAAATCAAAGGAAATGGCTTTTATGGGTTTCATACGGAAATTGCCTGCTCAGTTTTAGTCAATCGACAACGCTTGCCCATACCGCACTATAATGGAAGACAGCAATGATCACCGATTTATCCTTTAAGAGTAAAGCGGCATGAGCGAGCTTGTTATAGATCAGACCGCCGGCGATGAGCCGGCAATCATCTGGTGCGGAGGATTTAAGTCCGACATGACCGGCGGCAAAGCCACCGCCCTTAAACACTATTCCCTGTCACAAGGCTGGGCATACACCCGCTTCGACTACCGGGGACACGGCGCATCGGTTCAACACTTCGATCAATACACCATCAGTGATTGGCTGGAGGATACGCTGAATGTCATCGACGGCCTCGGCTGCGAAAAATACATCCTCGTCGGCTCCAGCATGGGAGCATGGATCGCCCTGCTGGCAAGCCTGCAAAGACAAAATCAGATAGCCGGACTCTTGTTACTGGCAGCCGCTACGGATTTCACATCGGACTTGATTTGGAACCGGCTGGACGAAAAGCAACAAAGCACGATCATGTCGCAAGGCCGCTTGTTGCTGCCGTCAGAATACGACGACGGAACACCTTATCCCATCACCCGGCGACTGATCGAGGACGGCAGGCAGCATCGCCTGCTGGATGGACAAATCGACATTCTTTGCCCGGTCAGAATGATTCATGGAACAGCGGATCAGGATGTCCCCTGGCACACATCCGTTCGCACCATGGAATGTCTCAACAGCGACGATGTCCGGTTAATGCTGCTAAAAAATGCTGATCACCGTTTGTCGGGCGAGTCCGAGCTGGCAATTGTCATGCGTACCCTGACCGAGTTGCGCAGCCAGACGGGCGATGCCTAAACCGCACCGTCTTCCCTTTCCTTCAGCATGGTCAGAATATTCTCATAGCGGTCCAGCTCGGCATCAAACAGAGGATCCTTCGAAACCGGCATGGACGATTCCAGCGTCTTCCAGTCGTCATCATCGAGAACTTCCTTGATCATCGGAAACAACAGCGACTCCTCGGTCACGAGATGAACCCGTTGTTTCTCTATATAGGCGCGGGCCTTGTCAATCAATTCAACTCTGGACACAATGGCAGCGCCACTATTGACCTCTTCCAGCAATAGCTTGAACTCGTGTGTGATTTGCGGCAGCTGTTTGTGCTCTTCCAGCAGCCTTTCGACAATTTCCTGCCCATCCAGGCTTTTGGCCTGATAAGCTTTGTAGACAACATCCTCTCTCGGATGATGAACCAGATCAGGGTAGTTTTCGACATAGTCCACAATATCGATCATCAGATCAAAATCAGGATCACCGTCTTCGGCCAATTTTTCCAGCTCGCCTTCCAATAACTTTAACAGGCGGTTGATATTGCCATGGTCACGGTGAAGTTCTTTCATTATTCTTTGCACCCGTATCACTCCTCCTTACTACATCGACAACCCTAAAAAGACTCACTCATACCATGGGACGACTCAATGACCAAGATCAATTTGGTTCCAAGACCCACCTGAACCGCTTGGGAGTGAATTTATCCGGCGCTGTTCCGATACTACAATTACCAAGGTACTATAATGTCAATATCCTTTTTGATTAAATATTTATCTATGCAGCCATGTCTCGCAACCATACCACTACAGAGAAGGGACAGTCTTTATGGATGACCGGACCCGCGATGAAGAGTTGCTGTACCTGCAGCAACGCGTAAACCCCTACCATTTGCATCAACGACTGGGCATTGAAGAGCACCGAGAGGGTTGGGTGATCGGCCAGGGAATCAACCTGTTTCATATCGAGAACTGGTATTCCATACACGCGCTTATTCGCGGCTCTCTGAGATTGTTCGGTATGAGAAAACGGGGTCAGAAAAATGCCTTGGATATTCGAGTCAATCACCAGACGATCCGTCTGTCCCGCTTGCCTCCGTCCTTTCACGGATACACCCTTCTGTTGATCAGCGACCCGCACCTTGATATGAATCCGGATATGCCGCAGGCCCTCATCCAGGCTGTCAAGGATCTGAACTATGATATCTGTGTGATGACCGGCGATTACCGGGCTAAGACGTGGGGCGATTACCGCCCCACCATGGATGCGATCGCGAGTGTAAAACCCTATCTGAAAAACGAAATTTACGCGATCCTTGGCAATCATGACTCAATCCGCATGGTTCCCCATTTTGAAAACAACGGTATTCGCGTGTTGATCAACGAATCGGTACGCTTAAGCCGCAACGGGCATTCCATTTATCTGGCGGGAATAGATGACCCGCATTACTATAGATCCGACAATATGGAACTGGCCTGTGACGCTATTCCACAGAACGCTGTCTCGATACTGCTCTCGCACTCCCCCGAAATGTACAAACAGGCAACCTTTGCCAAATTCGACCTGATGCTTTGCGGCCATACACACGGTGGTCAGGTCTGCCTGCCGGGAGGTATTCCGTTTATGGTCAATGCCAATTGTCCGAGACGTTATAGTCGCGGCTTATGGAAGTTCATGGATATGCAGGGCTATACCTCAGTGGGGTCAGGGGTATCCGTGGTGGACGTAAGAATCAACTGTCCGCCTGAAGTCACGCTGATCACTCTGCAACCGCAAGCCTCCTTAAAACCCAAGGATCAGGTTGATCAATAACAGCCCGATCGCTATGACCTTTATCCAACTAAGCACGGTTTCCAGGCGGTGTCGACGATTTCGGTAATAGTTCGACCATCGATCGATTTCATTCAAGGTAGCTTTATCCAGGGATTGATCGATAAAAACACGGCGGTGAGGCAGTATATCGGTTTCCAGAGCCGCAATCGCCTGCCCGACGGACACCTGATACAACTTGTTATTAATATCGACCAGCTTCCGGCAGAGTTTGTTATGCGCATGCATCAGCGCGGCATCGCGATCATTAAAAACACCCGCCCAGACGATCAGCCGTCCCGCACCCGAACTGTTTAGCGGCGGTAACTCGGCACTCTCGCCGACGTGGACTATGCCCTGTCGATCCCTATCGAGTTCTAAATAAACATGACCGGAACGCATAACTTTTCCTGATTTTCTTGTCTGATTAGACACTATTTTCCATAAAGGTTGAATACTCCTCTTATGCATTCTAAAAATCCTGCCCTGTCTGCGATTACCCATCGGCCCGGAAATCTTCGCGAGGATGCCTTGCTCCTACGGTGATGATCTCTAAACAACCCGAAACCTCCCCGCATAGGAGCCTGCCCTGCAGGCGAACGCCCAATTACGAATCTTTCTTGAGGGGACGCTCCGCCCCTACGGGAATTCCGGACACATCCAATGTCGTTGGATTCAATCTGCAGATGCTACAATTCGAGGTAATCAATACATGAAAAGAGGACTTCATATGCAACAATCGCGAACGGTATTCGCTCTGGGCTTTCTTGGCTGTGCCGTCGCCATGGCGACGGCACTTTGGTATTTTCAGCATTACCTGGGATTGGCCCCCTGCCCCTTATGCGTGGTACAGCGACTGATTTTTATCGCACTGGGCACCATTTTCCTGATTGCCACATTGCATAATTCCCAGGGCAAAATGCGCCTGGTATACAGCTTTCTGGCCAGTGTTACGGCGCTGGCGGGTGCCAGTGTATCGGCCTGGCATGTCTATCTTCAAAACCTACCGCCGGATCAGGTGCCCGAGTGTGGTCCAGGGTTGGATTATATGATGGAAGTCATGCCCTTGAACCAAGTGTTGGCAAAAATTTTTACCGGATCCGGAGAGTGTTCCGAGGTGTTATGGAGTTTTCTCGGATTAAGTATACCCGCCTGGACATTCGTGGCATTCAGCGGATTTGTTTTATATGGCATTTGGATTATAGCCACCCGCCGCTAATCCTTGGAATCTCTGAACAAGACCGAAGATTGCTCAAAAAAACGAATCAACGATCAGCCGGCGTCGGGCACAACACAGTGACGAGGGGCTTCAATTCTCACCTTGCAGCGTAAGAACCAGGGTTCTGCCGCCGCCATGATTGCGGTGTTCGCATAAGTAAATTCCCTGCCATGTACCCAGGTTCAATCGCCCGCGGGTGACGGGAATATTCAGGCTCGCCCCCAGGAGGCTGCTTTTAAGATGTGCCGGCATATCGTCGCTGCCTTCCAGGGTATGGCGGAAGTAGGGTTCGTTTTCCGGCACAGCCCGGTTGAAAAAGTTTTCAAAATCCTGCCGAACCGTCGGGTCGGCATTTTCATTGATGGTAATCGAGGCGGATGTATGGCGAATCAATATATTCAGTAATCCGACATTACAGCCACCCAGCTCAGGCAATTGATGAAGGATTTCCTGCGTAATCAGGTGGAACCCTCTCTTACGGGCTTTCAGTTGAAGCTCTTTCTGAATCCACATAGGCTTTTCTGTGAGGCAACGATTTTCAGCAAATCATAGCAATCAAAAGAAACGATAGACAAGTTCAGCCACCATATGCCTGCTTCTTTATCATATCCGTGGAGCCTGCCCTGCAAGCGATAAATTGCCGAATACAAACTTCATCGCGAGGGTGCCTCGCTCCTACGGTATCCTGGAGATTTCCACCTTTGTGGCAGCATACTAATACGATTTGATAGTGACGATCCCGGATCTGTCAAACGGTCACGGCTTCCCCGGCAAAGCTGCGGGTCTCCCATTTTACTAGTGCGAGGACACAGCCTCGGGCTATACTCTCGGGCTTAGATCGCCGATTCAGCCGACAACAGGAACTGTTATGGAACTTTTTACCTCCTTTACCATTGCACTGGTTGTACTGGGAATATTCCTTATATTCAATTCGGTAAAAACCGTCGCCCAGGGCGACGAGTACACGGTCGAGCGATTCGGCCGGTACACTCGGACCCTTCGCCCGGGCCTGCATCTGATTTTTCCGGTGATCGATAAAATCGGACACAAGCTGAATATGATGGAACAGGTGAAAGATGTTCCGTCGCAGGAAGTCATCACCAAGGATAACGCCATGGTTACGGTAGACGGCGTCGTTTTTTATCAGATATTAAATGCCGCCAAAGCGGCCTATGAGGTTAAGCGGCTGGATACGGCCATATTAAATCTGGTCATGACCAATATCAGGACGGTTATGGGCTCCATGGATCTCGACGAATTGTTATCGCACCGCGATAAGATCAACGCGAGGTTATTGACGGTAGTCGACGAAGCCACTTCTCCCTGGGGCGTGAAAGTCACCCGAATAGAAATCAAGGATATCAATCCTCCCCGTGATCTGGTCGAATCCATGGCCAGACAAATGAAGGCCGAGCGGGATAAACGGGCCGCTATTCTCGAAGCGGAAGGCTTCAAGCAATCCGAAATTCTGCGGGCAGAAGGCGAAAAACAGGGCGTCATTCTCGAAGCGGAAGGACGGCGAGAAGCGGCATTCCGTGATGCCGAAGCACGTGAACGGGAGGCAGAAGCGGAAGCCAGAGCGACGCATTTTATGTCTCAGGCCATCAGTAAAGGAAATACCCAGGCGGTAAATTACTTTGTCGCGCAAAGCTATGTCGAAGCGCTGAAAGAAATAGCCTCGGCGCCCAATCAGAAAACCCTGTTGATGCCGCTGGAAGCGGCAAACGTTATCGGCGCCATCGGCGGAATCACCGAGATCGCCAAAGAAGCCTTTGCGAAATCCCCGGCCGGGTCCGAGGGGCAGAACACATGATGGAAACCCTAATGGCCCTGTTCCAGCACCCGACCTTCTGGCACTGGTTTATTGCAACTGCAGTGCTGGTTACGCTGGAGATCGTATTGCCGACCACCTATATGCTCTGGGTGGGCATAGGCGCGTTTATTACCGGTCTTGTGGCCATGGTTTTCCCGGAGCTGAGTTGGCAGACACAGTTGGTGATTTTTTCGGTTGTCAGCGTGTTCAGCACGATCGCCGGGCGGGCCTGGGTAAAAAACCGCCCGATCGATACAGATCAACCCTTGCTGAACCGCCGTGGCGAGCAGTATATCGGCAGAGTGCTCACGCTGGAAGACGCCATCGTCAACGGCGTCGGACATGTATCGATCGACGATACCCGCTGGCGGATCGAGGGCAACGACATAGCGGCCGGGCAAAAGGTGGTGGTAACCGGTGTCGATGGTACCAGCCTTGTAGTCAAGAGCCATTCATCCTGAAAATTCTGCTGTTCACATAGCCGAAGCCGAATGAGTTCTAAGATTTGATAATGGCGAGAATATCCCGAAACTTACCTGTATTTCCCCGCCCCAGCCATTCAAACATCAGCATTTCGGTGCTGACCGGCAAAACACCTTCCTGAATCATCCGGCGAAGCCCGGTCTCTTTGTCACTCAATCGGCAGGACGAGCTCGCATCTTCGACGATACTTGGAATAAATCCTCTCGATTTGAGGCCGATCGCCGTTTGCATAACACAAACGTGGGTTTCCGACCCGGTCAGCTGAATCCTGCTGCGCCCGAGCTTTCGCAACACATTTTTCAGATCCGCCTCTTCGGTTGCGGCAAAATGAATCTTCTCAATAATCCGGCATCCGCCGATCAGGGGTTGCAGGGCTTCAACCGTGGGGCCGAGCCCTTTTCGGTAGTGCTCGGTGACGACGACAGGAATATCCAGTTTTTTAGCGGCTTTGACCAATCTGGCCGTGTTTTTTATCATCATCCGGCCTTCGGCTATATGCGATGCCAGTTTTTCCTGAATATCCACCACCAGAAGTACAGAGTCCTCAGCACCGTTTATCGCCATTTTCCGTCTCTCCGAATGAACCGCCTGAAATCCCGTGTTGATCTCGACGAACATGCCCTGAATTGGGTCATACTCACTGACCAGCCTTGAATATTGACACCATTTTGGTGCATATTGAGTCGTTTTTTTCAAGCCTGGGGTTAGTACACTATGAAACTTGTGATTGCCATCATCAAGCCGCATATGCTTGATACTGTCCGCGAAGCCTTGTCCGAAATCGATGTTCGCGGCCTGACGGTTACCGAAGTCAAGGGTTTCGGCCGCCAGAAAGGCCATACCGAACTGTACCGCGGTGCCGAATATGTTGTCGACTTTCTTCCAAAAACGCGAATTGAAGTTGCAATATCCGAGGAGCAGCTGGAACAGACGATTGAAGCCATCACCCGCGCCGCGAGCACAGGTAAAATCGGCGACGGGAAAATTTTTGTGACCAGTCTGGAACAGGTCGTCCGTATCCGCACCGGTGAAACCGGCCGGGATGCCCTTTAATCCATTTCTTCTCCCCGATACCGGTACACAATAAAACAATGTTTAAAACTATAAATGTTTTTTCTTTTCCCTGTCTTCTTTTACTGTCGGGCAGCGCCCTGGCCCAGGAAGCGACAATCAATGAGGCCAATACATCCTGGATCCTGACCTCCACGGCGCTGGTGCTTTTTATGACCTTGCCCGGTCTGGCTCTGTTCTACGGCGGACTGGTGCGTTCAAAAAATGTATTGTCAATCCTGATTCAGTGTTTCTCCATCGCGGGAATTGCCTCAATACTGTGGTTTGCCTTCGGTTACAGCCTGGCATTTACCGAGGGCAATGCCTTTATCGGCGACTTCAGTAAAGCGTTTCTCAACAATATCGGCAAAGATACGCTGTCCGGCGATATACCCGAGCCCTTGTTTATGGTTTTTCAGATGACCTTTGCCGTGATCACACCGGCACTGATTATCGGAGGATTTGCCGAACGCATGAAATTCTCCTCCATGCTGATCTTCAGCGCGGCCTGGCTGCTATGCGTCTATGTACCCATCACTCACTGGGTCTGGGGTGGCGGCTGGCTGAGCCGGATGGGTTTATACGATTTTGCCGGCGGAACGGTCGTGCATATTACGGCGGGCGTTGCCGCGCTGGTGGCGGCAATCGTGTTGGGGCCACGCAGAGGCTTTGGGGTGTCAGCGTTGACACCGCACAACCTGACCATGACAGTCTGCGGTGCCGGCATGTTGTGGGTCGGCTGGTTCGGGTTTAACGGCGGCAGCGCGCTCGCCTCCAATGGCGATGCCGCCATGGCCATTCTAGTTACCCATCTATCCGCCTCGGCCGGCGCACTGACCTGGATGTTTATCGAGTGGGTGCGTTACGGCAAGCCCAGTGCCCTGGGTATAGTTACCGGCATGGTTGCAGGCCTGGGCACGATTACCCCGGCATCGGGTTTCGTCGGGCCTGCCGCTGCGGTGATAATCGGCATTGCCGCGGGCGCTGTCTGTTTTGTGGCCACCAATACCTTGAAGCAGAAACTCAAGATCGACGACTCTCTTGACGTTTTTCCGGTACACGGTGTCGGGGGCGTGCTGGGTACCTTATCAGCGGGCGTATTTTCTTCCTCTGCCCTGGGTATATTCAGCGGATACGGATTTGCCGAGGGTATAGAATCCATGGGGGCGCAGTTCAAGGTGCAATTGATCGGAGCGGCGGCAACATTCGCCTATACCGCGCTGGTCACCTGGATACTGCTGAAGATTACCGCCATTATTACCGACGGGCTGAGGGTCAGTCAGGAAGAGGAGCAGCGCGGCCTCGATATCACGCTCCACGAGGAACGCGGTTACGATCTGTAGCAAAACCGGATAGTTGAGCTGCGTCTATACAGTCGAGGGCTTTGGTTTCATCAGAGCCCTCTAACTGAAATAACGGGTTTTCGACAGACGGTCCAGGATTCGGTCAACAGCAGATTCCACAGCATCCTGGCCTGAAAGCCCCAGTTTCTTCCATATGTTTTTCTTCACTTCATAGCTAAGCTGGTAAACATCCGCCTCTTCACAGGCTTTGACCAGATACTCATCGCTGGTGATCAGCTCATCCACAAGCTTTATATCCAACGCTCTCTGGCCTGACCAGGTCTCCCCGGTGGCGACTTTTTCCAATTCCAGCTCAGGCCGGTGCCGGTCGACAAAATCTTTAAACTGGCCATGGATAATTTCCAACTCTTCGGTAAATTTCTCCCGGTCCTTGTCTGAATTTTCACCGAATATCGTCAGCGTACGTTTATATTCTCCGGCGGTAATCAGCTCAAAATCGATATTATGCTTTTTCAGCAGGCGGTGAAAATTGGGTATCTGCGCAACCACACCGATCGAACCGACGATGGCAAAAGGCGCCGCCAGAATCTTGTCCGCGACGCAAGCCATCATATAGCCGCCGCTGGCCGCCACCTTATCGATACAAACCGTCAGCGGAATTTTTCTTGACCGAATCCGATCCAGTTGTGATGCCGCCAATCCGTAGGACGTCACCATGCCGCCACCGCTCTCCAGCTTGACCACCACTTCGTCTTCGATTTCCGCGATCGACAATACGGCGGTGATTTCTTTTCGCAAGGATTCAACCGCGCTCGCCCGTATATCACCGTTGAACTCAAGCACGTACACCCGCTTTTTCCGTGGCTCGGCAAGTACCGTCTTACCCGCGCCCCGCTGCCTGGCGGCTCGTTTGGCCGCTGCTTTTTCCTTTTTGCGCTGTTCCTTGTCACGCCTTTTCTCCAGCTTGCGTTCCTGTTTTAAGTCCGCCGGATTGATGATCAGGCTGCGCACAGTGTCCTTCATCGCATCCAGGTCTCCATTGAGTTTACTCAGTTCAACATGACCTTTTTGCAGACTCTTTCTGGCTTGATTGCCAAAGGCAGCGATGATGCCTACTATCGCGACAATGGCCACCACGATGGTCAGGATCTTGGCCAGAAACAAGCCGTAATCAAATAAAAATTCTGCCACACAATTCTCCGAAAATGAGCTAGTACTCTGTCCAGATGATAAAGCGAAAAGTCTAGTGCTTATACCCGTCTCAGGCAAATCGGTAAACGGCTTTCTTACCGGTGCCTAATAAAAAAACACTGATGGATTTTCGGGTTGCGGGAAAAGTCCCTAGGAATGGAAGCGCGGGTTTTATTGTCGATCGAAAAACGCTCCAATCCCTTTTCCATCAAACGAAAGCGGCGAAAATTGTTGGAGAAAATCAACAACCCGTCCGGGTGCAGCAAACGCATGGTCCGGCGGATAAGGCTGACATGGTCGCGTTGAACATCCCAGTCTCTCTCCATTTTTGCACTATTGGAAAAGGTGGGCGGATCCAGCAGTATCAGATCGTAAGGCGCAGGGTTTGGTCTTTGATCCAGCCATTTAAGACAATCCTCGCGTAGAAATTCGTGCTTGCCTGCAGCACAGTCATTGAGCGCAAGATTCCGTTGAGCCCAGGCCAGATACGCCGCCGACATATCCACTGTGGTCGTAGACAGCGCGCCACCGGCGGCGGCGTGTACCGTTGCCGTACCGGTGTAGGCAAACAGATTGAGAAACCGCTTCGCCTTCGCCCGCTGGCGAATCCAAAAACGGATTTTACGATGATCCGGAAAAATACCGGTGTCGAGATAATCTTCCAGATTCACCTCGAAACGGCTGCCGAATTCGTTGATAATATGAGTTTCTCCTCCCTCGTGCCGCTTCCCGTATTGACTGCGGCCACTCTGCCGACGCCTTTGCTTTATATGAATATGTTGACTGTCGCATCCCAATACATCAGGTAAGACTTCAACCGCCGCGGATAAACGGGCAGCAGCCAAAGACCGATCTATACTGGCCGGCGCGCGGTATTCCTGCACATGTACATGACGCTGTTCCGACTCATAGAGATCTATCGCCATGGAAAATTCAGGCAAATCGGCATCATAGATACGATAGCAGCCTATCGCCTCGTTTTTTGCCCACTTCTGCAGAGGCTTGAAGTTTTTGCGCAATCGGTTCACGAACATTCCGGCATGTACTTTATGCTGAGAGGACGCAGCTGCAGACTTGCGGTTCCGGTTTTCGTCCGCAGGTTTATTGATCTTGTGGTCAATGACCTTGTTTCGCGGTATATGGGCCTTGAGTAATTTACAGTCGAGCCCCCCGTTCGAACATTTGAGAACAGTATGGGTTTTCAGCCGCATTCGATGAGCCAGATCCGTAGTTGCGGTAAACACACCCACGTGCCAGCCGCCAAAGCGCGACTGAAAAACACGGCCCATTGATTTATACAGAGCGCCTATACCGGCCTCGCTGTCTAACCTGACGCCGTAGGGCGGATTGCACAGGACCAATCCCGGTGTAAATTGATCCGGATAAGGGACCTGTTCCATATCCCCCGCCCGGACGGAAATCGCATCCCCTAAACCTGCGCGATCGATATTGCTACGCGCAATCCTGACCACCCGGGAGGATTTGTCCGATCCCGCAATCAGGCAATTCAACGATGCAAGTCCGGAGGAAGCTCTTTGATTCGCCTCTTCCAGTAAGGATTGCCAGATCTCCGCTTGATGCTGTTTCCAGCCACTGAATCCGAAATACTCCCGCCTTAACTGCGGTGCCATATCCGCCGCCATCATCGCCGCTTCGATCAGTAAAGTCCCAGAGCCGCACAGCGGATCACAGAAACTTTTCCCCTCTTTGGCAAACTCCGGCCAGTCCATTGCCAATAAAAGCGCCGCGGCCAGATTTTCCTTTAGCGGCGCCATGGATTGTTCGTCACGGTAGAAACGCCGGTGCAAACCCATGCCGGCCAGATCCAGAGAAAGCCTCGCTTTATCACGAAACACATAGACGTTAATTCTTATCGAAGGGCGTTCCCGGTCCACGTTCGGTCTTGTTCCCAGCGCATCGCGAAACTGATCAACAATAGCATCCTTGACTTTTAAAGCGCCGTACCGGGTGTGCGTAATGGCAGAGTTGGCACTGAAAAAATCCACCGCCAGCGTCCCTTCTACATCAAGGTGCCGCGACCAATCGAACTCCCTTATTTGCCGGTACAGCTCTTCGGGAGAGCGGGCTGCAAATTCCCCCAACGGCAAAAGCACCCGGTTCGCCACTCTGGACCACAGACACACACGGTAGGCGTCCCGCAATGAGCCGCTGAAATAAACGCCGGAACCCACGGGTTTAATCCGGCTTACTCCCAGGGTTTGCAGTTCCCGGCGCAAAACGGACTCGAGACCGCTTGCAACAGTCACAAAGTACGGCTGAAAATCAGACAAATTGAATACCCAGTGAAAAGCGAGGAAAATTGTTATCACCCGTGCGCATCGTCATAGACGGGTGCGCACGACTATCCTTATAATAGCACGAACCCTGAAACAATTACCTTGTGCGGCTAAATCTGTATGCCACTACCTCCAGAGCTGTATTATTAGATCAGTGGAACAGCCCCGTCCGTTTAGGGCCGGTTGCCGATAGACAGCTGTTCTTCTACCAGTGAAATGACCGCTTCACTGTCCCATTCCAAAGCACCACGGTACGCATGAGTGATTTCTCCCTGAGGGCTAAGCAGGAAGTTTGTCGGGTAAGCATAGACATTCCAATCGCGTACGGCATCCCCGTTGCGGTCCAGCAGGATTTCGAAATTCACCGGCAAATCTTTGATAAAATCGACTATATCCTGTTTTTCCTCGCCTATATTGACAGTAAGCACTACAAAGTTACGGTCTTTCATTATTTCGACCAGGCGACTGAGGGACGGAATTTCTTCCGCGCAGGGCCCGCACCAGCTCGCCCAGAAGTTAAGTAAGACAAGTTTGCCTCGATAATCCTGCAGGCGTTTTACGCCTCCGTACAAAGACTTCAGTTGCAAGGGTGCGGGGTTTGAATCTCCGCGGTAAGGATGCAGCGTTTGCTCCCGGTATTCAGAACGCCGGTCGGGAATATCCGGCACCGACCGCAAGGCATATTTGCGTTCCGGAACATCCGCGCGCCGCATCAGGCTTATGGCATTTTCTACAACTCCCGGCAAACGGGATTTGGCCTGCAGGTCAATTTCTTCAAGATCCGATTCAAGACGCATAAAATACCCTCCCGTAATCCCTTTCAGCAGATGGGTGTATACCTGGCTGCCGCCCTCTCCCAACACATTCGCAATTTCCCGGCTGCGGGCATATTTTGTGGAGTATTCCGGTTGAATCAGGTAGACAGGCAGTATCGTCTGTCTGGCCACGGATTTGTATTGTGCTTTGTCGCCCGGTAAGGGACTCGATGCCAGCAAGTGTGGCGTAGAGAAAACATACCCCTTCAGCAAATCGGAATCCGGCCGGCTTTCCTGCCATAGCCGGGCCAGTTCCAAGGCCAGTACCGCCCCTCTGCCCGCAGCGAAAAAATAGATCTCCGCAAAACCCTGCTGCTCGGCGTAAGTTAACAAGGGCAGCAATTCTTCGCGGTCAAATTCATCCAGACTGTTGCGGGATTCCGGAACCATATAGCTCTTGTGCAGATCCACTGCCCACACATCTATACCCAGGGCCGAGAGATCCATGGCAACCGGTTGGTACGCCCCCCGCATTCCCCGCTCGGACGGCAGCCAAAGCAATAGGATTTTACCCTCGCCCGGATATATACTTGTATTGATTGAAACGGATTCCAGTTCGATCTCACGCTGTTCAAAAGCCGAAGCTGTCTGGAACAGACACACCGCCCACAGCAAAAACACTATTATCAGTTTTTTAAATAGGCGCATAAATTTAACACGCGATCAGCAGCGGAACCTTATTATATACCATCCCTATCCACAACATCCCTCCAACCCGTAGGAGCCTGCCCAGCAAGCGATAGAGACCCCGAGGTAAATATTATCGCGAGGACGCCTCGCTCTTACAAGGATATAGGCATTCCCATCTGCAACATCTACCCCTCAACCGTAGACATCATGTAGTGACCTGTCCACCTTCAACGCCGTGGGTTATTGTAGAAGGTGAATACCCTAACAACAGAGCCATAATTGAAGAGGACAGGTCATGAAACACTATAGCAAATATGTAGGTCTTGATGTTCATAAAGAAACCATCGCCGTTTCGATCGCCGATGCGGGTCGTTCAAAAGCCCGCTTCTACGGCACCATCGCGAACACGCCCCAAGCGGTCAATGCGCTGTTCAACAAGATCAACCCCGAAGGTGAAGTGCTGGGTGTCTGTTACGAGGCTGGACCTTGCGGTTATGGGCTGTACCATCATCTCAGCGGCATGGGTCAGGCCTGCCAGGTGGTGGCGCCGAGCCTGATTCCACGCCGAGCCTCGGAGAAGGTGAAGACGGATCGGCGCGATAGTTTACGCTTGGCCGAGTTGTTGCGGGCAGGTGAACTGACACCGGTCTGGGTGCCTGATGCTGAACAAGAAGCGATACGGGATTTGGTGCGTACCCGGGATGATTTCAAGCGGATGCAAAGGCAGGTGCGTCAGCAATTGTTAGCCTTTTTGTTACGTCATTCGCGGCGCTGGACAGGGGGCAAGAAGAACTGGACAAAAGGGTTTTGGCACTGGCTTGAAGCGTTGCAACTGCCCAGTGTACACCAGCAATGGGCGCTCAAGGAATACATCGATGCGCTCAGGGGAATCGATCGTCAGATCGGCACGATAGAGCAGCAGATGAGTGTGGCTAAGAGCGGTTGGTCGCTGGAGCCGATCGTCGATGGGCTGATGGCGATGCGCGGTGTCAACTTGATCACGGCGATGGGGGTTGTGGCGGAGCTGGGGGATCTGAGCCGCTTTAGCAAAGCGACACAGTTGATGGCTTATCTGGGGTTAGTCCCCCGTGAGCACAGCAGCGGTAAGCACCGTTACCAGGGAGCGATCACCAAGAGCGGCAATGCCCATGTGCGGCGCTTGCTGATCGAGTCGGCCTGGTGCTATCGCTTTGCCGCTCGCCGCTCACGAGAGATTCAACGGCGAGCACAAAGGGCCAGCCCCCAGGTGCAGGCGGTGGCGTGGAAGGGGCAAAAGAGGTTGTGCGCCCGCTACCGAGCCCTCACTGAGCGGGGTATCAATCGCTGCAAGGTGGTCACCGCGGTGGCTAGAGAGCTCAGCGGGTTTATCTGGGCGGTGGTTCAACAAGCGCGGCAAACCATGATGGTGGTGGCATGAGCGATCACACACGCCGCTCTACAACCCCGACACAGCTCAGAGGAGGTCATCGGTAGGGACACAGTGGTATCGAGCCCTCAGAGTAACGCTGGGATAAAGCTGAGGAAAATCCCAGATGCTCCTAGGAGGCACTGGTGTCATCAGTGACCCTCGTCCGTAGAGATGGGTAAGTCCGCGACGAAGCGATGAACTGCCGGTAACCAACCCGCGAATATGAGCATGTTCAACAGTCGAAAGAGTTATTCCAGCGCTACTCAGAGGGCTTGAAGGTCAGCACACCGATCAACAAGTGGGTTAATCGATGAAAAACAGAAGATGAAGTAATACAAATACTTGACAGGTCAAAACATATGAGGAGCTTGCCCCGCAAGCGATAAGAACTCCGATATCAATATTATCGCGAGGGCGCCTCGCTCCTACGAGGCGGTTTTATTTCCATCGTAGAATTTAATATGCTTGTAATATTACTCCTACAAACACCACTATTTATAAAATTCCTATTTATTAAACGCCAATAAAAAATCTTCGCCAAATTATTAATTCTTATTTGAAAATGATATATATCAATTATCCTGTTTTTTTACACTTAATTAAATTCCGATTCCGACAGCATCAATCAAAATTCATATGCAATATAAACTTTGTAACTTACACCGGTAATTGTTAACTGGTTCACAAAGTGACAATTCCGTCCAAATTCTTATTGACCATTACATTATCCGCCCATTAGCATATCAATAAATTGAACACTCCATAGCTGTATTATAAATATACAAGCCATATACCTTACGGAGTTACTGTGTATTTGCAATATCAAACGGATTTACCAGTAGAGGTTCTAACGCACTCTGCAACGCAAGCTGTGCTTGCGTCAGTCATAACCCGCAGTGACCCCTATCATCAACTTTTCACCGACAGCTTACCAACGAAAACGGAATTACTATGAACGACCCGATCGCCTTATCTGTAAAAAGACTACTTTTATCGCTCTTTATTGCCTTATTGATTATGGCAAGCCGGATTCCTTTCGCCGTTTCGAATGAGGGCAACATCCCCACTGGTAATTTCGCCGCCGAAGCTATACCCCTGATCGATGAAAAAGCCTCAGCGGACAAGCACTATCTGTCGCTTTTACCCGGCGAAGTCTACGATACCCGTACGGGCCGGCTCGGGCACTATATGACGGATCTCAGTGTCTCGGGAAACGGGTCGCTGGATATTACCATCAACCGCAAATTCGCCATGCAGGCCGAGCAGCCGGGGGCGGGGGGTGCAATCTATCCGCATCTGTTCGGCAGCATGGCGTTAGATATCCCGCGGATTGAATTTACCAGTTTCGATTCCGTGCTGCACCCTCAGGACGCAGCATCCAACCCAAAGCCGACCATCGAGCCCGGTGCAACGTGGATTTCCAGCAGTCCGAGCAATGTCTGTTCAGGTTTACACCTACTCGACCCGGATAAGCTCTTTGAAGTAAAGTATGAAGAAGGATCCTTTGAGCACTATCTTAAACGACCCGGCAAAATTCACAACGCGGCAAGCTACACAAGCAATTCAGAACCCGCCCAGCCCGAACATTTAACTACAGGTATAGTTTTTCACTACGACAATAAAAAGATTCACTTTTACCCGCGATATATGAATCAATCCACTGGCCGCTTTCCCGCGAACGCGGAATACGTCAGCCCCGATAACTGGTATATAGACTGCGTCGGAACGACGTTTAATGTCTACAGGCCCAACGGAATGGTTTATAAACTCAATGTTTTCGAACATCGAAATACGGGATATTTTCTACCTAGCGGTGATTTCAGATTAAGTAAAACCTCCGGTGGGAGCATCGTCCATGGAATCTCAACCCATATCAGCTTTGATGTCGGACATAAAACCGTCTTTGTCAGCCAGATCTCGGACAATACGGGAAATACACTGAACTACACTTATGATACGGTAACGGAATCCGTGCCGAGATGGAAAACCATATCCCATTTACTGACTACCTCAACCACCGAAAGAAAGCTGCTTAAAACTATCAGCAGCAACGACGGAAGAGTTGTCACCATTACCCGAAGGGCTCCGGATTCACTGAATTGTAAGCCGCTGATTAAAAGCATCCAGTACAACAAAGATCTCAGCCACAATATCAGCTATGACTACACCAACGGCTCAACGCCAGGCCAGGGGAAGTGCCTGTTGCAAAAAGTCACACGGGCAGACGGCGGAGTATGGAGTTATGGCTATTTTAATCCGCTTAAAGGCAAGGCTGGAACGTCCGGCACCAACTGGGACTGGCCCAAGCCGGTTGCATCAAGCGATAGTTACAGCAGCAATGTCGGCCACTCCCTTTTCGCATTACAGGCGGTAACCTATCCTGAAGGCGCCAAAGTCAGCTACACCTACAAAGGTCGTTATTTCTGTGATTTCAGGCAAAAAACCGGTTTTAACAGAGAAACCTGCAACACGAAAAACGCATTTATCGCAGCCCTGGCAACGCGCGTCATTTCCGGTGATTTAGTGACCGGAGGCATGGGCTGGCTTTTTTCCTATGGCAAGCTGGGCAGCGCGGGCTCAGCTACGAACCCCTTGCGTGCCAAAACGCTGATCGAAACTCCTATTATCAATGGTGTCCGTAACCAGCATCAATTCGAATATGCTGTTGCGGAAACGGGTACCAACCCGAGTCTTGCCTCGCCCCAGAGCGGAAAACTACTGCACTACAAGGTAATGGATCATTCCGGGAAAGTGATTAAACAAACCGACTGGACATGGGGATTCTACGGCGATGTGGTTTATTTTCCAGCAGTCTATCCTTTTGACAGCGCCTGGCGTTATTGGAAGGAACAAGCCTGGCAAACCCTGCATCATTCGCGCAAACGCGTGGTAACCAAAACCATTACCAAACTCAACGGCGATACCTTTGAAAACAACTATGCCGGCTTTAATCAATTCGGGCAGGCCACCCGGATCGGACAATATCACCGTTACCGTGCCGGCGGCAGCAGTGGCCGCACCCTGGATAGGAAGTATTTCAACAGTATCGAAGTCGGGCACACGGTTTGGGTAATCGGCAAAATCGAGCGGGAATCCGTGGACGGCATGGATGCAAAGATCCTCAGAACCTTTAACAGCAAAGGACAGATGACCAGCGAAACCCGATTCGGCGTCAAACACACTTTTGTCTATCATGCCAACGGCGATTTACATAAAATTTTTGACGGCAAAGGCGTGCCCATCAAAAAATACGAGAATTACAAACTTGGCGTACCGCAAACAGAGCGCAAGCCTGGTGCCTTGCTCACCGTCACGGTAAACAGTAAAGGCCAGGTAAGCAGCAGATCCGACTGGATCAATGCCAATAACAAAACGAGCTACCAGTACAACAATCTTCTCGGCAAAGTGACCAAAATCACGCCTCCCCTGCAGGCCAGCACCAATATCGCCTGGCCTGTCTGGCACGACAGCAGCCACAGCCGATACCGGAAAAAGGAAACCACCCGTGGTTCCGCCTACCTGGAAACTGTCTACTATGACACCCTGGGACGGCCGCTGATTCAGATCGAGCGGGACAGAATTTCAAACGACAAAGTCTATAAATATTACCGCTATGATCGCAATGGCCGCTTGTCTTATGAATCCCTGCCTACCGACCAGAATATCAATATCAGCCAATACTTTAACGGCACGGTCGCAGCGCCTAAAGGTATAGAGTACCTTTACGATCCTCTGGGCCGCCTTACCCGGGAGAGAAACACCGCAGATAACTCCATCACAAGCTACTGCTACGGCTTTGACTGTGAGTCAATCGCACCTTTTTCCTCCACATCCACCGTCGAGGTCAAACACGGCGTCGGCAAGATTGACCCGGATGGCTACTTTCATGTGGTCAACTTCCGCGCCTATGGCAATCCGGACGATAAGGAAATCATACAAATCACTCAGCAACGCAAACACAGCCCCATCGCCTCGGTAACCACCAATATTTTCCGTGACCGTCTCAACTCCATCACCAAAGTCGTTCAGGGCGGAATCACCCGCGAGTACACCTATAAACCCGGCAAGCGGCTACTCGCCTCCGTCAAACACCCCGAAACCGGGACCACCCAATTCGCCCAATACGATCCCGCCGGCAATCTCACCAAAGAGATCTCCGCCGACGGCAAAGCCACCCTCTACAACTATGACGACAACCACCTGCTGACCGATATCACCTACCCCGGCGGTACCGCCAATATCAGCTACACCTACGATAAAAACGAGGCCCTGACCGGTGCATCGCTCAGCGGCTCGACAATCAATTACCACTACCGCGCCGACGGGCTTTTGGATAAAGAAACCCTGCAGGTCGACGGCGAGTCCTTCACCCTCGACTACAACTACAACCAATACGGCTTTCTCTCCAAAATCATCTACCCCAACGCCTTGAACGTTAATTATTACTACAACACCCTCGGCTGGCTCGGCAAGGTCGGTGGCTTTGCCGATCACATGCACTACTTCCCCAACGGACAGCTCAAAAGCACCACCCTGACCAACGGACAAAACTTCACCAGTACCCAAACCAACCGTAAACTGCCCGCCCGGTGGAAAGCCAACGGGGGGCACAACACCGCCATGGATCAAACCTACGCCTACGACCGGCGCGCCAATGTCGACAGCCTTACCGATCATCTGCTGCCCGACTACTCGATCACCATGGACTATGACGGGCTCAGTCGCCTCACCCGCGCCGTGGGTCAATGGGGCGTGGGCACCTTTGGCTACAGCAACAGCGGCAATATTACCCGTATCCGCCTTGGCCCGGAAACCCTCACCTACGATTTCAGTCACACCTACCCCGGCAACCGAACCCACCTGCTGCGCAAGGTGACCTCCACTTCCGGCCTGAATAACTACACCTTCGACTACGACTATAACGGCAACGTGATCGACAACGGCCGCTACAGCTTTCTCTACGACCACGCCTCGCGCCTCTACCACGCCGATGTAAATGGGCGGATCTATGACTTTGACTATGACGCCCAGGGCCGGCGCATCCGCTCGGTCCGACAGGACACCGACAATAACAACAACCCCATCGCCGCCTCCAAGGTCACCCAGTACTTCTTTTACAACAAAGACGGCCAGCTGCTGTTCGAGAAAAACAAAAACTCCGCCGAGACCACACTCCACATCTACGCCAACGACAAACTTATCGCCCAACGCCGCTACTACAACGCCGGTATCGACGGCGACGGCGACGGCATCGCCGACTTTTTCGAACACCGCTACGGCATGCAGCCCGATTACCCCGGCGATGCCCATCTCGACCCCGACAACGATGGCCTGAGCAACTTCGACGAGTTCCAACTCAGCTCCAACGTCAACAGCACCGATTCGGACAACGACGGCATCAGCGATACCCTCGAAGCGCTCTATCAACTCGACCCGATACAGGATGATGCAGCACTCGATGCCGACGGCGACGGCGTCACCAATCTCAATGAAATCATCGCCGGCACCCACCCCGACGATCCGCTCTCCCGCCAGCGCATGCAACAAGCCATGCCCGCCATTCGGGCACTGATGGGCTGGCACTGAGCGACGCCACCGGGACCGACACTGAGCACCCAACATTTTTAACCTTATATGGAGAATCCCATGAAACACACTCTCAGCCATTCACTCTGCAAACGTCTTCGCCAAGCGGTACTGCCACTGGTGGCACTCGCCGCACTCGCCCCCGCCGCCCAGGCCGGCACCTGCGGCACCGGCAAAATCCTCGAGATCAAGGAAGGCGGCTGGAACAGCGATCACCTCTATATCAAGATTGAAAACAGCGCCCAAACCTCCGCCCACCCCAGCTCCGAAGTCAGCGGCTATATCCGCTACCGCAGCAACTCCCTCACCCCCGAGCGCCTTCAACGCATTCGCGCACTCGCCTACCTCGCCCTCGCCGGGGACAAGAAAGTCAGAGCCCTCACCCATAACACCGCCACCGGCGCCCAATGCGGCGATGCCACCGAGCTCAATATCTACCGCTAACCCACTACCGGTACAACCGATTCATGCTTAACCCAGGAAATCGACGATGACATCACCACGGATCGCCCTCAAGGCCAAAAGAGGCCTGGCCCTGCTGCTGGCCACGCTCCTGCTCTTTACCCAAACCGCCTACGCCGGCTCCTACACCAATTTTATCCACACCGATGTGCTCGGCAATATCGTCGCCGTCACCGATGAGTACGGCAATATCATCTCCAGAGAGCACGTCACGCCCTTCGGCAGCTCGCTCGGTAAAACCAACCCCGAAGACACCCTGCCCGTGGGTGAGGCCGAACACCGGATCGGCTATACCGGTCACGTCAGGGACAAGGACCTGGGGCTTACCTACATGCAGGCCCGGTATTATGATCCGGTCATAGGACGCTTTATGGGGGTCGATCCCGTTGGGTTTTTAGAAAATGAGGATCCTTACTACTTCAATCGTTACGCATACGCAAATAACAACCCAGTCCGATACAATGATCCTACTGGAATGTCGACTGGAACAACGGGTGCTGACGAACTTCCTAATGCAGAATACAATGCCCCAGATCCTGGCAGTGTTGTTAATGACACTTTTAATCATGCATCGGCGGCCAATAACAATAATACAAACTATCAGGGCATCGCCTTTACAAATGGTGCTAATTCTGCTAATTACCTGGAGGCAATAGTTGTTGGCATTATTGGCTGGAGAGGGATTGGTAGCTCTTCTTGGAGTCAAGTTCCAAAGAGTGCAGGGAAGTACCTAAACAACTCTTGGTATAAGGGCACATTCCCGAATAAAACACAGTCTCTTAAATATCACCTAGGCAAACATGGCAGAGGTCGTACAGCTACAGAGTATACGAGAGATGCAATGAACTTCTTTGAGAAGAATAGTCACCTTGGTAAGAAAGTTACTTTGAAAGACGGGACACCAGGCATAAAAATTCAAACGAAAACTAATGTAGATGGCAAGACTCAGCGAATGGGAGGCTATTGGACTCAAGATGGAAAACTTGTGACTTTCTGGGATTAGTATTATGAATCATTTAAAAGCACTTATCGAAAAACATAAAAGCCTAGATTTTCCAGAATTTCCGGAAGACGATGATTTTGCTGAGTGGGTTTCGGAACTGTCCGAAGCAGATGGTTACTATATTGGCATTGCTGTATCAGCATTAAATAAAGAAACGAAGTTATCTTTAAATCGGTCTCATATTGAAGAACTAGAAAATGGCTTGAAGAGCTTTTCTAGTTTAAGAAATGATGTGGAAATATATCAAAAATGCTCTAGTTATTTATCATCTCTCAAGCTAATCGTGTCCTCTTTAAAATGACTACGATACTTCGCTTAAGGAAACTCTGATTTAACCCCAGCGCTATAATAATACACCAAGCCAGGCACAGACGAGAAATACGATGAGCGATCAATTGAAGGGAATAGGTAAAGTATCATATTAACTATATATTTCCCGCTTCGGCACCGGCAAAATCCTCAAGATCAAGGAAGGCGGCGTGAACGTGCACCTTGACATGCTGGGTGGCTACATGAACAGAGCGACGGATCCACTACCAGAAATCACGGTCATTTGGGGGGGGAATGTGCAGATTAAGCGAACTTCGCCAAGGATATGAACTGGCATTCGAATAATAAAGGGCGGGTAATTGAATGACGGAATGTCCGCTTACATCATCCGTTTGGCAACAATCTCATTGAGTTTGTATCTGTGATCGTCCTATTGGCGGGCCGTCCAATCTCTATACAAATCATATGGCAGTATTATCGTGTCTGCAATAAAGCATAGAGGCACATCTGACGCATATAGGTAAAACTCACCATAATAGTCATAGTCACTCCAAGCTTTTTTTGCCTGTGCAATTGCTTTTGCCGTCCCTATGTATGGATACACGTACTTTTGACTGCCTGAGTGTGTTTGGATTGTTGAACAGCCGGAAATAGCGCCGAATAATACCAAGAAGAATAGTTGTCTTGTCTTATTGAGCATTCTCAGTACTCGTAAATTTACCGTTCAGGCACTAATTATAGACTCGTAAGTGGCAAGATCTCGACCTATTTATTATTGTTTATTTTGGCACGTATATGTTCGTCCTCCCAGGCTGAAGCATCATACACGTTTACTTCTGCCCCTAGCTTGGATATTGTGTCCGGTCTGACCGTCTTGCTTTTAGAGGGGTGCTCAGGTGTTGATTTCGTCAGTGTATTGCTCATGCTCAATGGCAAGCTCAATAGCATGATCAAGCCGCATCATTAAACTCTCGAAAGACTCTTGCGGCTGGCGTTTGAGCATGACCAACGTCTGATGTTCATCGTTTGCCACCGCAATACAACCCACTGGACGCGTATAACCGACGTTGATTTGTCCGTCACAGTCATCGATAAAGCTTTCAATGTTGGGCAGCTTCATCAGGCCGCCTCCCTGGGGTGGAATTGCCTCTGTTGTCGAAGCATTTGCGATTGCTCAGCAACATGCCATGCCACGGCAACAACTCATCGATTCGATTGATCGGATGATCCGCAATACGTTCGATGATATAAGCCAGGTAGTCATAAAGGTTGAGAACATTTAACTTCGCGGTTTCAATCAGACTGTAGGCTAATGCAGCCCGTTCCCCGCCGGCATCCGAACCGGCCAACAAGTAGATCTTTCGTCCCAACGCCACACCTCGCAATGCCCGCTCTGCCTATATAGTATCCGCTTGTCTAGGCAGAATATCTTCTGAACAGCATTCATAATGCGCTTGGTTCCAGCTTGGCATTTTCAGGTTTTTATGAAAAAAATTCTGATATTTTTCTTAACTGATCTTCTACATACGGCTTGGCGGGCGCTATTGCATTTGATGCGGGCGGTTTTTATCCAGTTGGCGATATAGTTAATAAAGTCATACCGTCGCGGATTAACACGCATAACGTTTACCGTAATTTTGATAATCCTAAGCTCTGAGCAGAGAAGGTACCATCGCCATTATTTGTCCATAAGCGATCATCTTTTTCAGCTACAAAACCGGGATTAGTATCAATAAGCGCATTGTTGAAGAACAAATCGACAAAGCCATCCCCATTGACATCGCCTGAACTCACGCCATGTGTAAAGCTGCTTTTAGAATTGAGGGCAATGTCGGTCACGTCTTCTAGTTGACCAGATCCGTTACTCATAAGAAGAAGGTTTTTTTCACCTGGAAACGGGGAAAAGTCAAAACCATGGTCAGCGACGATTAAATCATCCCTACCATCGTTATTGAAATCATCGACCAGCCATTGCCTGGCATGTTCAACACCGGGCTGAGATACAAAGCTTGTATTATCTTCGATGAAACCACCTGAGCCATCATTGATAAAAGCATGAACCGGTGTGCTTAGATCGTCGGCTCCACTGATCGAAAAGGAGCTAATTATGTCGAGATCACCGTCACCATCTATGTCTATATGAGTGCCGTTTTTCACTCGAGTAGTGCTGTAAGCATCGGCACCATCCACAACGTATTTTATATTAAATGTCAAGCTGCCTACAGTACTTGTATTGATGAAAACTGCCATTGCTCCTTCTGCATAGCCATTTGGTGCGAAAAGGTCAGTTTTTCCATCGTCATTGAAGTCTGCAGCGAACACATCTAGCGCAACTCTAGAACCACCGGTATTCACGCCGTCGGTATTACCGTCAGCATCCCATACGAGTTTAGTATTTGTATAAGTCATTTCGGCATCCGTGCTTTCAACCGTGGCTAAAGAAAAATTAGCCGCACCGTCATTGAGAAAAATACTTCCGCCGTGGCAATTACCGTAGTTGCTATCTATAGATTCTGAGCAACCGTTGCCGGTAATCAAGAAATCTAAATGGCTATCGCTATCAAAGTCAGCGATACGAATCCATTCAACATATTCGCTCACTAGGCCACCTGGTATATTTGAGGTGGCATCAGTGAAACTACCGTCACCATTACCAAGATACAGGTGAATTTGAATGCTGCTGTCTTCTGAGCCTTGGCGGGCATCAGTGGTGGAAGCTATGATGTCTACATTTCCATCCAAATCAAAATCTGCTGACTGGATGTTTACCGTTGCGCCACCACTACCAAGGTGATGGTCAGGGAATGCATTTTCTTTAATAGAAAAGGTGCCACTGCCATTATTCAATAACAGTATATTTGCAGTTCGATTTGGATCTCCTTGCCATCCAAGTACTAAATCTAGGTCTGAATCCTTGTCGACATCAACCATGTGAGAGGCATTTATTAACTCAGGAAGATTTATACGAGTTGATTGTTCACTGTCCGATCCACCGGAACTTTCTCCTCCTCCACTGCCGCCACAGGAAAGCAAAGCGGTACTTGAAGCTATAATCATGTACTTGAGGTGACGGGTGAGATATTCCACTTGATATCCTTTATTAAATAAAAATATTTAGTATAGAGAAGTCTTTGGGTCAAGTACCATATTAACTGAAATAGTGTCATTACCAAGGGAAACTGACGGTCTGTTTCCTCAGGGAATTATGGGGTTCAAGTACTATATTAACTATTTTTGCCTCCCGCTTCGGCAGCCGCCGAACCGGAAGAACCCCCGAAATCTCGGATTGCGATTTCCTTTATAGCAAGTTTGAAAAAGCGCCAAAACCAAAAGCGTCCAATTTTAATTGACCACATCGGCCTGGTCTGAACTGATTCAGTTTATCATCGGATCGGCGGTTCGAGTCTGCCCCGGGGAGCCATTAAATTCAATATAGCTTAACTCACGCAACTTTCTTTTCCGACTCGACTACCGGGTCATCACAACTTGGTTCATTATTAAAAGACTGTACAAGTTGTGTCATATCTTCGGCTTGATCGCACAAGTTCTGACTCGCAACGGCAATTTGTTCTACCAGAGCAGCGTTCTGCTGAGTTAGCTTATCCATATGGGTAACGGCTTTGTTAACCATGTGAATCCCTTCGAATTGCTCCTTTCCGGATAGTTCTATGTCGTCTACCAGTGCTGATATTTCTATCACTCCCTCGACAATTTCTGTCAAAGACTGGCCTGTGTCATTTACAAGCTGTGTACTGGTTTCGACTTTAACGACGCTTTCCTCTATCAACTCTTTAATTTCTTTTGCAGCCTCTGCACTTTTAGCGGCTAAATTTCTGACTTCACTTGCGACAACCGCGAACCCACGACCCAGTTTGCCGGCACGGGCTGCCTCAACAGAGGCATTCAAGGCCAGTAAGTTGGTTTGAAAGGCGATATTATCTATCACTCCGATAATATCCTTAATCTTGTTGCTGGAATCGGTAAGATCCTCCATTGAAACGACTGCATTTTTAACAATTGATCCACCATTTTTTGCTTTCCCGGAAACTTCTTTTACCAGTGAGTTTGCACCGGTCGCATTTTCTGAGTTTTGTTTGACGGCACTGGTCATCTGTTCCATGCTGGATGCAGTTTCTTCTAAACTGGCTGCTTGCTCATTGGTACGTTTACTTAGGTCCAGATTACCCTTAGCCATCTCCTTGGCTCCGTTGTTTACTTGACCTGCAACATCTTCGACTTCCCGAATCATAGCCTGCAGATTTCGACAGCAAATGTTCACCGCATCCTTTAGTTTTTTAAACTCTCCAAAATATTCGCCATTGACCCGTTTTGTCAGATCACCTTGCGACATCGCACTCATTACACTTGTCGTTTCACTGAGTACTGATTCAGTTTCTCTATTCAGGATTTTTTGTTCCGTAATATCAGAAGCGTACTTTACAACCTTGTAAGGCTTTCCATTTAAATCTAATATTGGATTGTAAGATGCCTGAATCCAGATCTCTTTTGCATTCTTACCGACTCGTTTGAATTCTCCCGCTTTATAGTCACCTTGATTAAGATTTTTCCAAAAGTTTTTGTACTCGGCACTGGAAGCTTCCTCTGGTTCTACAAACATACTATGGTGTTGACCTACGACCTCCGATTCGTGATACCCAAGAGTGTCCAGAAAATTCTTGTTCGCGGATCGTATTGTCCCATCCATACTAAATTCTATTACCGCCTGAGATTTGTTAATCGCTTCAATCTGACTGATAAAATCAGAACTTTGCATTTTGTTCTGAGTAATATCCGTGGCAAATTTCACGACCTTAAACGGTTTACCGCTCTCATCAAAAATCGGGTTATAGCTCGCCTGGATCCAAACTTCTCTACCATTTTTCGCTAATCTCTTGAACTCATTGGCCTCGAAGCACCCCTTGTTGAGTCGACTCCAAAATGCTGAATAATCATTGCTTGTTTTAGTAGATTCATCGACGAAGATGCTGTGGTGCTTTCCAGTTACTTCGCTTAGCTCGTATCCCATAGTCTGCAAAAAATTCTCATTAGCAGAAATGATGGTGCCATCCATTTCGAACTGTATCACTGCCAATGATTTATTGAGCGCTTCAATCTGCCCCCTGTAGTCAACCAATTCCGAGTCATCAGAAGTTGATTTGAACAAAGACAGAATCCTAGAGGAGCTGGAAGTTCCGTTTCTCATTGCAAGTCCCTTATAAGGTTTGTTCTAACTGAACGAAAATTCTATACCGCGAATATTAATCAATTATCGA
Source organism: Granulosicoccaceae bacterium (assembly GCA_965222695.1). Lineage (GTDB taxonomy): Bacteria > Pseudomonadota > Gammaproteobacteria > Granulosicoccales > Granulosicoccaceae > UBA7957. The sequence goes on from OZ244967.1 coordinate 2,201,769, forward strand.
TCACACTGAATTAAAATTGAATGGGTATGTTCCTCTTCTGTCAACGGAAGTAGTTTAGTAAAAGGCGGTTGTAACCCTGAATAATACTTAAGTTATTGATTTATTAGATATTATGAAATCCGAAATCGCACTGATCTTTGTCTGTCTTAATACAAAATGAAGACGTTTAAATACAATTCTTTTATCCGTTCAACGAGAAGTCCATTAATTAAAAGATCACGGATTCGGCGTGGTGCGAGATTGCAGGCGTTGCCCGCTTCACACGCGTAGGCCGATGATATAAGCCTGGGCAGTCGGGCGAATTTCCCGGCAAAATCGGAATCCGTAAATCTGTACCGATTTTCTTATTGAGTTTTTCGATAAAGTAGGATGAAAGAAGTGGCGATTCTTGTTCGACATTTTGATGAACAAAGAAATTGAGTTCTGATTTGAGGCGCAAAGTGGTTCTACGCAACGACTAAAACGCCAGGAGCGTTTTGAACGCAAGCCCCGTTAGGGGTAAAGCACACGGATGTGCGGCATAAAATAAGGACTCAAGCTGGCCAAATTCAGCAAAATTGCAGCCGATATCAGAGATTTTAGACAGGCTCTTATGGGTGCTATCGCTGGCGCTCATCACATAGCTCTGCAAGCAGTTCCACAAAAAACCCAAAAAACCTGTCAATGTGAGGGACAAAAACTTTTTCTCTCGGGGAATGTGGATACTTTATTGTCGGGCCCATTGAAATCATATCTATGCCCGGGTATTTCTCACCTATCACACCGCATTCCAGTCCGGCATGGATTAATTCAATAGCCGGTTCAGAGTCGGGAAAGAGTCTGCTGTAGACCTTTTTACTTTTGGTCAGTAGTCGTGATGCAGGGTCTGGCTGCCATGAAGAATACCTGTTATCTTCGTAGCTTAAGCCACCTGCAGCTTTGGCCAGTTGCGCAATGTTTCCGGAGAGTTTATCTCGGCTTGTATTAATAAAACTTCTTTGACTACTCAGAACTTGCAGGTGTGTTTTGTCAATTTGAACCTGCGCGAGGTTGTTCGACGTTTCAACGACATTGTGGTCAATTTCAGACATGCTCGAAATGCCATGCGGAAAAGATGACAAAAAATCAACGACTTTGCACGTATCGTCATTGATTAGTGCTCGCGATTCAATGGATGCAGATATTCTTGCACGCAAAAATAAGCCGGAGTCTGTGTTTTTGTATTTGCCCCTCATAGCCATTTCATAAGCCTTGATCAATGACAACAACTCTTCCAGATTTTCCTCTCTGACACGAATATCACAACTTGCATTGTTCGGTATAACGTTGTGAGAGGTCCCTCCCTCCAGTCGTGTAATCCTGATCTCAACTTTTTCTAGGGCATAACTCAGTGTATCAGCAAGTACTTTGATTGCATTTGCAGATCCACGATGAATTTCTATTCCGGAATGTCCTCCCGCCATCCCACCTGCTTCCACCGTCACCGTCTGTTGCCCGATCTCAGCAGTTTCATCTACAACGACAGGAATACTGATATGGGTGTTGACTCCGCCGGCACACCCAATGGTAAATGTATCAATTTCCTCACTGTCGAGATTTATCAATTGCTTGCCTAAAAAAAAATCTTTCTCTAAGGCGCTCACGCCGGTCAGTCCGGATTCCTCATCTGCGGTGAATAAAAGTTCCAGAGGCGGATGGCAAATTGTCTCACTTGTTGCGACAGTCATGGCGATGGCGATGCCAATACCGTTGTCTGCACCCAAGGTTGTCTCTTTCGCCGTAAGCCAACCCTGTTCGAAATAGGTGCGGAGGGCATCTTTATCGAAATCGTGATCTGAATCGCTTGTTTTTTCGCAAACCATATCCATATGACATTGCAAGGTGACGATCGAGCAGGACTCGTAGCCCGCAGACGAAGGCACCTGGATCAGCAGATTACCGATAGCATCGGATTTGGGTGTGAATTTATTGGAAATCGCCCAGGCAGACAACCAGTTTCGAATCTTTTCTTCATGGCCTGAGCGGCGGGGTATTTGGCAAATCTGTTGAAAATACTCCAAAACCTTTTCAGTTTCTGAATTCATTAAATTCATAGCTGATCATTCATCCGCGATTATCTGACATATTAATGACTATCCATCAACTGCAAACCCGTAGAATATAGCGAACACGGTAGACGGATTCTCTATTGATCGATAGATCGGAGAAAAACTACCATAGTAGTGAGTCGATCAGTCTCGGGAGGGGTTGAAAATAGTGGTCCGATTAAAGTAACTTATTGAACCAAAAGAAAAAATCTGGTAGGCGCGATTGGATTCGAACCAACGACCCCCACCATGTCAAGGTGGTGCTCTAACCAACTGAGCTACGCGCCTGCCGAAGGGGGAAGATAGTATTCGAGCTGTGCCGGCGGGTCAAGAGCAGCGGGAAACTATTTTCCCGCTGCCGTCCCCTCTCGCGAGGTTGCCTCGCTCCTACGGTGTAGAAAAAGCTTTTGTCACCACCGTCGCGCGGGGGTACAGCCAAATTCGGCGAATTCGCAGAAGGCGGAACGATTTTAGACGGGCTCTTAGAGAATCTTCGTCCTGCCGCCCATGTAACTTTGCAGAGCCTCCGGAACACAGATGCTACCGTCGGCTTGTTGATAATTTTCCAATACGGCAACCAAGGTCCTACCGACCGCAAGCCCGGACCCGTTCAATGTATGCAGCAATTCGGGTTTTCCGGTTTCCGGATTTCTCCAGCGTGCCTGCATTCGCCGGGCCTGGAAATCGCCACAATTGCTGCAGGATGAAATCTCCCGATAGGTATTCTGGGCCGGAATCCAGACTTCTATATCATAGGTTTTGAGTGCGGAGAATCCGATATCACCGCTGCAAAGCGTCACCACGCGATAGGGAAGTTCGAGCTTTTGCAGTATGGCCTCCGCATGCCCGGTTAGTTTTTCCAGCGCTTTCATGGACTCGCCCGGCCTGACCAATTGCACCATTTCCACTTTTTCAAACTGGTGTTGTCGTATCAGTCCGCGGGTATCTTTTCCGTAGGAGCCGGCCTCAGAGCGAAAACAGGCACTATGGCAGGTATAGAGCATCGGGAGTTCCGCATCTTCCACTATGTCAGAACGGACAGTATTGGTGACAGGCACCTCCGCTGTCGGAATAAGATAATAGCTGCTGTCATCGCTTAGCTTGAAGAGATCCTCTTCGAATTTCGGCAATTGTCCGGTGCCGTACAGTGTTTCACGGTTCGCCAACAATGGGATATTGATTTCGGTATATCCGTGATCCCGTGTATGCACGTCCAGCATAAACTGCGCTAATGCCCTGTGCAGTTGTGCAATTTCTCCGCGCATAACCACAAAACGTGAACCGGCCAACTTCACCCCGGTTTCGAAATCCATGGTTCCGGATTTGCTGCATAAATCGACATGATCTCGAATTTGAAAATCAAACTGCCGCACCTGCCCCCAGCGACGAACTTCTTTATTATCCGCTTCATCGTCTCCATCGGGCACAGTTTCATGCAGCAGATTGGGGATGACCGCCAGCATCTGCTCCAACTCATCTTGCAATTCGGCAAGATTACGTTCCGCCGTTTTTAGCTCATCCCCCAGATGGGCAACATCATCCAGCAACGGTTGTATATCCTCACCTTTTGACTTCGCCAGACCTATGGCTTTGGATTTGGAATTTCGTTCATTCTGCAAATCCTGGGTTCGCGTCTGTAATGTGCGACGTTGAGTTTCCAACTTTTCAAACAGTGTTGTTTGCAGTTTAAAACCTCTGCGTTCCAGATTTTTTGCGACAGAATGAACGTCGGCCCGAAGCAACTTTGGATCTAGCATTTCAAGTCATATCCTTGTATGGAAATTGATGTGGCCGCGTAGTATAAACCCGGATCGATAAGCTTAGAAGCTATGTGCATCCTTAGGGCCTGTCTAAGGAAGCTGTTTTGCCAACAGAACACCCAGCCACGCAGCCGACAAACACAGCAAAACATTAAGCGCGATATTGGTCAGTGCCTTAACCATATGCCCGTTATACATAAGGTTCAACGTTTCCAGGGAGAATGTTGAAAAGGTAGTCAACGCACCCAGAAAACCAACCTGAACCGCCAATCGCAGTTCACCCTCGAGCGGTGTTTTCTGAAATATCCAGGTAGCAAACAAGCCGACCAGAAACGAACCCGTGACATTGACCAGCAAGGTTGCAAAAGGAAATATCAGCCCGGAGTGACCCAGCCATCGCACAACGCCATACCGCAGTATGGCACCTAAAAATCCGCCTATGCCCACCAAAATAAACTGCACAAATAACCTCAGATCTGCTACACACTAAGAGGAAGTATAGTCAGACGGCATTTAGGGCACAGGCTTTGCAGCATTTTACCCAACCTTTGACCACAACAAAGTGTACCGATTCCATGCAATTTTTATTCAATATTGTGAAGTCTATTTGTCTGGTCGCGCTGATGGGCGGTTCCGCCAGCGCCGCAAAGCTCTATGAGTGGAAAGATGCTGACGGCACCCTCACCTATTCGACCGAACCACCGCCCGAATCCGTGACCATGGAATACCGGGAAATCAGCTCGACACTCTCGGCAAAGAAGATAAGCAAGGAGAAGCGGCACCCTACTACTTCCGTCCAAGCGGTGAAACAGAATTCCATCTCATCGAAACCGGAATCTAAGCTTCAGCGCATGGTCCGTCTTGCACCCCCGCTGAAAAAAAACTCCGGCAACGCCGGCCAGACTGCTAAAACCAGGCCGGTTGATTACAATAAAGTCCGGCAACACCGAAGATGCGCTGATCTCGTAAATCGGATATCCGCGTTGGAATCACGCATCAGCGTAGTAGAAAACGCCGAACAGCTCAATCAGGCAATATTGCTGATATCGCAATATCAATCGATGCATGACCGGGATTGTATTTCAACGAAATAGAGCTTCTTCGAAGCTGCCTAAAGAAATCCCTGTGTCCGTGCTAACTCCGGGATATTCCGGCATGCAGGGGCTAATTGATTCAGGAATGAACCAATTCCTTCGATGGCCTGGGTATTTGTTTATACCGGGTAAAACGGTGGCCGCGGTGCAGACAGTATTTAATCCATTTGTATAAAAAACGATTTAAGATCCAACCGTCATCCAAGTCTCTCACCCGCCTTTGTTCATGGCGCTTTCCGTGAATTAAGCCGCTCATCGCCTCAGCCGTTCTGGCGTCATGATAAATACGGATTGTAAGATCCGGCTCATTGCGCTTTCCCGACCCGGCGGTAAATCTATAGGTCAGTTTAACCGTAGTTGTATATTTGCAGCGCTCCAGTATTTCCAGTTTCAAGTCCACGCAATCGGGCAGGCTTGAGACATAGTCCTCCTTGTCCAGTTCGGATAAATGGGGGATTAACAGGCGCAATAGCATATAGTTGGACTCATACAACTCCATCAGGTGGGCAAGCCTGTAACTGGTCTTGCGTCTATACAGTTCGGGAAAATACATACTTTATTAAACTATCACTTGTTTTAAATGCTTGCGCATTAAACATTCTGCGCCCACAATCGCGGCTTATAGCAACTTGACGTGTCATCAAGCGCCTAAACTCTTTACTATAGCCTACCGGATGTTATTTTACTTTACAGATTTAAAACCATGCAGCTAATCAAACATTTCGCAGAAATCTCCATGGATGATATCAAACAGGTGGGAGGCAAGAACGCATCATTGGGAGAAATGTACGGATCTTTATCCAGCTTGGGTATAAAGGTGCCGAACGGATTCGCTGTCACCACGGATGCGTACCATTATTTCCTGGAGTTCAATCATCTGAACGCATCGATTGATGAGCAGTTAAACGGGCTTGACATCGATAATCTCGATGTGCTGACTTATGCCGGAGGGAAGATCCGAGCCGGCATTATTCACAGCCAGATGCCGGAAGATCTGAGTCAAGCCATGATTCAAGCCTACGAACATCTTGAACAACAGTATGGTCCAAAACCGGACGTTGCGGTCAGAAGTTCCGCAACGGCCGAAGACCTGCCCACCGCGTCCTTCGCCGGACAACAGGATTCGTACCTTAATGTAGCCGGTACTCGAAATCTGATCGCAACCTGCAAATTGGTTTTCGCTTCACTGTTTACGGATCGTGCAATTTCGTACCGGGAACGCCAGGGAATAGATCACAAAGATGTGTCTATTTCTGTCGCCGTGCAGAAGATGGTGCGTTCCGATCAAGCCTGTTCGGGCGTGATGTTTACACTGGATACGGAAAGCAGCTTTCGAGATGTGGTTTTAGTCACCTCGTCCTACGGTCTGGGTGAAAATGTGGTGAAAGGCGCCGTTAATCCGGATGAATTCTTTGTCTTCAAACCCACCCTGGACAAGGGCTTTAAACCTCTGATCAAAAAACATCTCGGTAGCAAGGAAATCAAGATGATTTACGCACCGGAACAACTGGCCGGCGTTTACACGAAAAATGTCCAGGTACATATGTCGGAAAGAACGGCTTTTTCCATCAATGATGAGGAGGTACTCACCCTCGCCCGGTATGCATCGATTATCGAAAAACACTATTCAAAACACGCCGGCGAACCCAGACCGATGGATATAGAGTGGGCCAAGGATGGATACACCGGTGAGCTGTTTATCGTCCAGGCGCGACCGGAAACCGCAGAAGCCCGTGTGCAGACAACAGTCTATGAAACCTACCATCTGCGCGAGCACGAAGAACCCCTGGCAACGGGTCGAAGTGTCGGGCGGCGAATCGCGACCGGAATCGCAAGAGTGATTCTGGATCCTGCCCATATGGACGATCTACAGGATGGTGAAATACTGATTACGGATAAAACCGATCCTGACTGGGAACCCGTGCTGAAACGTGCGGCAGCAATAGTGACCAACCGCGGAGGTAGAACCTGCCATGCAGCGATTATCGCCAGGGAGATGGGAATTCCGGCGCTGGTCGGATGCGATACGGCGACTGAAGTCGTGAATGAAGGCGATAAAATTACGGTTTCCTGTGCAGACGGGGATTCCGGCCATATCTACCCCGGAATTCTGCCCTTTGATCTGCAAAAAGTGGATATGGATTCGCTCAAACCGACCCGCACACAGATCTATCTCAATCTCGGCAACCCCGAACAGGCGATGGAAGCCTCTTTTCTACCGGCCGACGGTGTCGGATTGGTGAGACTGGAATTCATCATGGCCAGCTCGATCAGAGTCCATCCCAATGCCTTGCTCGATGCCGATAAACTCGATAAAGACCTGCAGCGAAAAATCAGCGAAGTCTCCGAAGGCTATGGCTCACCGAAGCGCTTTTTTGTCGACAAACTCGCTCAGGGTGTGGGTATGATCGCAGCTGCATTTTATCCCAGACCGGTTGTGGTCAGATTTTCGGATTTTAAATCGAATGAATACGCATCTTTGCTCGGTGGAGAGTTGTATGAACCCAAAGAGGAAAATCCGATGCTGGGAATGCGGGGAGCAATGCGTTATTTTTCCTCGGATTTTTCCGAATGCTTCAAGCTTGAGTGTAGCGCTTTACATAAAGTTATTACCGAAATGGGGCTGGACAATATTCAACTGCTGGTTCCTTTTGTTCGCTCTACGGCCGAAGCGGCTCGGGTGGAACAACTCCTGACCAACAATGGCTTAAAACGTCGGGAAAACGGCCTGAAGATCCTAATGATGTGTGAATTGCCCAGCAATGTTCTGCTTGCGGAGAAGTTTCTTGAGTATTTTGACGGATACTCCATCGGTTCGAATGATTTGACTCAGTTGACGCTGGGAATTGATCGAGACGCCGGTTTAAGCAGTGAATTGGATGAGAGGGACGAAGCTTCTAAATTATTAATCCGCTCTGCCATATCGGCCTGCAAGGCAAGAGGTAAATCTGTGGGAATTTGCGGACAGGCACCTTCCGATTTTAAGGAATTTGTACAATTTTTGGTGGAAGAGGAAATCGACTCCATCTCTTTTGACCGGGACAGCCTCCTGGAGATGAAATCCTACATAGGAACGCTGGAAAACCTATCCGAATAGTCACAACGGCCGGTTGCACGATTGGCTGAAAACAGCATGAATCCGGCTCTATTATTGCAATCCTGCAAAATGCACCCCATATTGCAGGCAAGCACGAAAATAATCTGTCAATAACTTGAGATTATCGCGTTTTTGTTGATAATGGCGTGTTCTCAAAAACTGTTTAACACTATAGAGAAAGTATGGCGAAAGAAGAACCCATTGAAATGGAAGGCACGGTAATAGATACCCTGCCCAACACCATGTTTCGAGTCGAGCTCGATAATGGTCATGTTGTAACAGCACATATTTCCGGAAAAATGCGCAAGCATTACATCCGCATCCTGACCGGCGACAAAGTGACTGTTCAGATGACTCCTTACGACCTGACCAAAGGCCGTATCACCTACCGAAGCCGCTAAAATTCCAGCTCGCGAAGCTTACTGATTCCGCTCTTCAGCTGTTTACCGAAAACCTAACACTTGATCAGGCCGGTACGGTTTTACCGCCGTCTTGTTTGCTTTCGCAATCTATAGCCAGATCACCTTTATCATCCAATCTGACAACGACTTTTCCACCGTTTCTGAGATCGCCGAAGAGTAATTGTTCAGCCAGGGGGCGTTTGATATTTTCGCGGATCACCCTTGCCATAGGGCGTGCGCCCATATTGACATCGAAACCGTGTTCCGCGAGCCATGCCTTGGCGTCAGGGTGAACATCGATCGAAACACCTTTTTCTTCCAGTTGTGACTCAAGCTCGATGATGAATTTATCCACCACATTCAGAATGACTTTCTTGTCCAGCGGTTTGAACTGAATGACGGCGTCAAGCCGATTGCGGAATTCCGGTGTAAATAATTTTTTAACAGCGTCCATTCCATCCTGAGCCTTATCCTGTACCGTAAATCCCATGCTCATTCGACTGATGGACTCGGCGCCGGCGTTAGTGGTCATGACCAGAATAATATTCCTGAAATCAGCTTTACGGCCGTTGTTATCCGTCAGTGTTCCGTGATCCATCACCTGTAACAGAAGGTTAAATACATCCGGGTGAGCTTTCTCGATTTCGTCGAGCAAGAGGACTGCATAAGGTGTTTGGATAACGGCATCGGTTAACAACCCTCCCTGATCATATCCGACATAGCCCGGAGGCGCACCGATCAGGCGGGAAACCGTATGCCCCTCCATATACTCCGACATATCGAAGCGTATAAGGTCGATCCCCATGATCTTGGACAATTGCTTTGTCACTTCAGTTTTACCGACGCCGGTCGGCCCGGCGAAAAGAAAACTGCCTATGGGGCGATCTATCGGTCCCAGGCCGGACCTCGACATGACGATTGCCGAAGACAACATTTCTATGGCCTCTTCCTGACCGAAAACCAGCATCCCCAAATCCCGGGAAAGAGTCTTCAATCGACTCATGTCAGAAGCTGAGACGCTCTTCTCCGGAATCCTGGCAATTTTGGCGACGATTGTTTCAATATCCCTGACGGAAATGGATTTTTTCCGGTTGGATTCGCCTTTCAGGCGTCGATTTGCCCCGGCTTCATCAATCACGTCTATGGCCTTGTCCGGCAGAAATCTATCGTTGACATAACGACTGGAAAGCTCGGCCGCGGCTTTTAGCGAGTTATTCGAATATTTGACATCATGGAATTCTTCAAATCTCGGCTTCAGACCTTTAAGAATTTCATAAGTCTCATTGACAGTGGGTTCGATAATATCGATTTTTTGAAAACGGCGGGTCAAAGCGCGGTCTTTTTCAAAAATGCCGCGATACTCCTGATAGGTAGTGGAACCTATACATTTCAACTCCCCGGACGCCAGCATTGGCTTAATCAGATTCGAAGCGTCCATCACACCGCCGGACGCCGCTCCGGCACCGATTATAGTGTGAATTTCATCAATGAATAATATAGAATTGCTTTGATTTTTAAGCTGACTCAGAATGGATTTGAGCCTTTTTTCAAAATCTCCCCTGTATTTAGTCCCGGCGACCAAGGCCCCGAGATCCAGGGAATAGATCGTACTGTCCGCCAAAAACGCCGGTATATCCCCGTCCACAATCCGTTTTGCCAGGCCTTCGGCAATAGCAGTCTTGCCAACACCTGCCTCACCCACCAACAAAGGATTGTTCTTACGGCGACGGCACAGAATCTGTGAGGCTCTCTCAACTTCGGCCGCTCTTCCGATCAAGGGGTCAATCTTGCCTTCTTTAGCTCTGAGATTCAGATTCGATGCATACTTCTCAAGCGGTTTTTGATCTTGCTCATTATCGTCGCCCGAATAATCATCGTTGATCTCTATAGACTCTTCTTCCTCGCCATCGGCATTTTTACTGATACCGTGCGAAATATAATTGACGACGTCGAGCCGTGTGATATTTTGCTTGTTCAGCAGATAAACCGTGTGGGAATCCTGCTCACCGAAAATGGCGACCAGAACATTGGCGCCCGATACTTCATTTTTCCCTGAACTCTGTACGTGAAAGACCGCACGCTGTAGTACCCGCTGGAAACCGAGTGTCGGTTGAGTTTCGCGACTATCATCTTCGAGCAAGGGCGTATTCTCACGAACAAACTCCTCAAGCTCGTCCCGCAGCTGATCCAGATTTCCGCCGCAGGCACGTAATACCTGAGCCGCGGTTGGATTATCAATGAGTGACAACAGTAAATGTTCTACCGTCATAAACTCAAAGCGCCTGGAGCGTGCTTCTTTAAACGCCTTATTTAATGTAAATTCAAGCTCTTTGCTTAACATCAATCATTCCAGCCTACGTTTATGACTCTGCCTATGCTTCTTCCATATCACACAACAGAGGGTGCTGATTTTCTCGGGAGAACTGATTTACCTGATGTACTTTTGATTCTGCAATTTCTCTCGTAAATACGCCGCAAACACCCTTACCCCGTGTATGAACATGGAGCATAACGCGGGTAGCTTGTTCGCGATCCATGACAAAGAAAGTTTCCAGAACCTGTACTACAAACTCCATAGGAGTATAGTCGTCATTCAAGAGGATCACTTGATACAGAGGTGGTTTCTTGAGCTTGGGTTTGGCCGTTTCTACGGCTAATCCACCATCTTCGATCAGTTCTTTACCGCCCATAATTCCTAGTACTAGATATTGCAGTTAACTTGCCAATTTATTGTAGTTGATCTTATCAATTTCCAATTACTCGGACAAAAGCAAATTTCGCCCTTCAAAGCGCAGTCTGCGACATCGCTGACTCTGTAAAAATGTGGCTTGTTTCGCAAATTCATAGACCCGGGACTGATTTTAATAGTTCCGCCAGGTTGAAATGGTTCACAACACTGTCATACAGCAAAACCAGGCTAAGTGACAAATCCATGAATTTTTTCGAGAACGTCAATAAATTCACATTTAATTATCCTGACAGGTCGAAATTGCTGTTATTCTTTGGCATTCTTAAATTCATCTCTATTCATTTGGAGAATGTTTGGAACTTATGCCACGGATATCAACCAGTTGCGCCAATGAATACAAATAATTTCCGCATAGCTTTGAGTATTACTTTGCTTACCTTGTTGTACGGATGCGTAGGCGGTGGTGGAGACAATTCCGATAACGACGTTCTTCCCCCGCCTCCCTCGGAGCCGGGCATATATATTGACACCGCCAGTGTCGTCGAAGGTGATAGCGGAGAATCATCACTTACTTTTTCCGTGACACTGAATACCGAGCTGGACGGCGAAGTTACCGTTGATTGGGAAACTCAGGACGGGAGCGCGGATCAGAGTGATTTCAGGGCTTCATCGGGTACTTTGAGAATCCCGGCAGGCGAAACCTCCGGTACTGATTCGGTCACTGTGTATGGAGATCTTGATCCGGAATTCACGGAAAATTTCGATATCCTGCTTTCTAACCTGATCAATCAGTCGAGCGAAAAAGTCGTTATCGGCCGACAGAGTGCCAAGGCTCTCATCCTGAACGACGATGGACTCTATCTGGACACGCAGCCACTGAACGACACCGGCATGCTGGCCTGTGAGGTCAGCGATTCGAACAATCCGACCGTTTGTGAAAATAAAAACGCCTATGGACGACAGGATGCCCATTTTGGGCGAGACAATGACGCCATGCAGGGTATTCTTTATAAAAAAGGCCGGGGCTGGGCCGGATTCGACTTTACAAAACTCAACGAGAAAGGAGAGGAAGTCAGCGTCAACGCCAGTGAGTGGCAGTGCGTAAGAGATAACCGGACAGGCCTGGTTTGGGAAATCAAGACCGACGATAAAGGTTTACGTGATAGGTTCAATACCTATAGCTGGTATTTTGGCAACCAGCAGATACTTACCGGAAGTGATGAGGGAACGGCAAACGGAGGCTCCTGCAGCGGCGGAATCGATTGCGATACTCAATCCTATATCCAGGCTATCAACACGATGGGATTATGCGGGCGTAATGACCAATGGCGCTTACCGACTCCCGAGGAGCTGCGCTCGATCAACAATTACAGCCGCGGTTACACCACCCGCCCGACTCTGGATACGCAGTTTTTTAGAAATGATCCGGCAATAGTCGATTCGACTCTATACAGCATCGGCGTCTGGTCCATGCTCTCCTACTATCCATTGACTGGGGAGCAACCGTTGAATCGGGCTTTGGCATTTACCTACCAGCACGGCAATTTAATATCGGCACAAAAAAGCACTCATGGGCCGGAAAAGTATGACAAGCTTTACATTCGTTTGGTTAACGGAAGCTAAGAACAACAGACAGATATGAATCGTTTAACAAAACACTCACAACGGCAGCTCTTTACCCGGCCAATTGCCAGACTCGCTCTGCTGATCCTGTCTCTCGCGTCATTCGGGGCGGCGGCCAATTGCCGAATCAGCGATATCTATCAGACCGCGTCACCCGAAAGGTTTCAAAATTCCGGCGGCGGTACAATTACGGATAATGTTACCGGGCTGATGTGGCAGAAATGCCTTCTTGGCCGGTCCGGCAATCTGTGCGAACAGGACAAAGCAGGATGGTATAGCTGGCCCGAAGCTCTGGATGCCGCTATGAACAATCGGGCAGCCGGATATTCCAATTGGCGGCTGCCCAATATCAAAGAACTGGCGTCTCTGATTGAATATTCCTGTATAGACCCGGCCATCGACGAAAATCTATTCCCGCGCCCGGGTGAAATACCGGTGACCGGAGGCAAAGCGAGCTATTTAGTCTGGTCATCGACACCTTATTATGACAGCGGCTTGATTCGCTATCTGGATTTTTCAAACGGTTCGGACAACTCCATCCTTCGTTCCAACAAAGCGCTCGTAAGATTAGTTAGAGACTTACACAATAATAACCAGTAAGCTTTTGATATTTAAATTTTTTTTCTTGTTCTACCCATCGTCTTTTTGAGTTTGTGTTTCTGCAGTGGCGTTAAACGGCCAGGTTTAGATTGGAAAGGATTTTCTTTTCCACTGAACGCGATCCGTAAAGGGGTTCCGAACAACCCCAATTCTTTCTGGAAATAGTTCATCAAGTATTTTTTATAGCTCGCGGGAACTTTATCCACCTGATTACCGTGAACCACCACAATGGGCGGATTGGAACCGCCTTGATGAGCGTAACGCAATTTGATTCGACGACGGTTGATCAACGGTGGCTGATGTTCAGATACCGCGTGCTGCAGCATCCTTGTCAACATCGGAGTCGCCAAACTGATCATAGCCGAGTCGTAGGCCTTGTTGATGGATGTAAAGAGTTGATTGACGCCACTGCCACGCAATGCAGAGATAAAATGGATCCGGGTGAAATTCAGAAAAGCGGTCCGGCGTTTGAGATCCAGCTTTACTTTCTCTCTCCGATCACCGTCCATATCGTCCCACTTATTGACAACCACGATCAGCGAACGCCCCTTCTCAATGATGTAGCCAATCAGATTCAGATCCTGATCGGTGATTCCTTCGGTCGCATCCATCATCAGCAGGCAGACATTGCTATGCTCAATCGCATTTAAAGTCTTGATGACACTAAATTTTTCAACAACTTCAGACACCTTTCCACGCCGCCTTACACCGGCCGTATCAATCAAGGTATAGAGGCGTTTCCCTTTTTGAAAAGGCACTTGAATAACGTCTCTGGTGGTTCCCGGCTTATTAAATGCAAGTACGCGATCCTGGCCGATAATTCGATTGATCAGCGTTGACTTACCTACATTGGGACGTCCGACAATGCCGACTCTGATGCGCTTGTCCTGCATCTGAGGCTGCCTCGCGACAGAGTCTCCACCGATATTGAGCTGGCCGGCAATTCGTTCCAGCATCGATTGAAGACCGCGATTGTGTACAGCGGCAATACAGACCGGCTCCGAGAAACCCAAAGCATAAAATTCGGCTCCTGCCTGTTCCTCTCCCACACCATCCACTTTATTGACCACCAATAAGACCTTGGATGAATGATGCCTGAGGGTTTTCGCTATCTGCTCATCCGTGCCGGTCAGTCCGCTGCGACCGTCAACCATTAACAGAACTATGTCCGCTTCCGCGACTGCCAGAAGCGTTTGTTCAGCCATACATTGATCGATTTCATCCTCCTCACCGCTTAACCCTCCGGTATCGACGACGGTATAGGGGAATTGTCCGAGTTTTCCGTCGCCGTATTTTCGATCGCGGGTTAAGCCGGGGAAATCGGCAACCAAGGCATCCATTGACTTTGTCAGCTTATTAAAAAGAGTGGATTTACCGACATTTGGCCTGCCCACCAAAACAATCACAGGCTTCATTATTAGGCTCAAGATTCCGTACAGAAACGCCGGCGATTGTCTCATGAAACAGACAAAATACGTAATACTTACAATAAAAAAATGCCGTTTATCTCAGTTCTTTCCTGTTGAGACCGACAACCGGAATTCCGGTCACCCTATCTATCGCCGTCCAGTTACAAACGGACTAAAACTTCCCATCGGGCAGCCGCTATAAAAAGGGCAATTTTCTAAACGACGAAACACGAATAAGTGACCATGCCGGTACGGCTTGGAGTGAAACGAAATCAGCCATTGTCCCATGCCGATTCTTCAACGCAGAAGGCGAGATCCAAGGATGTACGCATTCCCTGAACGACGTGAGTTTCAATGTCACCAGAATCGCCCTGCGAACCGGGTTTTCCGATGAGTCAAAGGGAAAATAGCCCATCGGTTTCGAAACTTGAGGTCGGTTCATTCCTGGTGATTCTGGTTGCAGGCGTACTGTTCGGCTATTTCATCTATCATCGGACCGGTTACATTGAAGAATCCGAATCACTCAGTCTGATACAGCAGCAAAGGAATATCGCCGATATTATTCATACATTGGAAAGAGTCAGCCAGACTTTTGCCATTGAGAAGGGATTTAATGAGCTAACCAGCCGTCAAAAGATCCATGACAGTATCGACAATGCGGAAGCCGAAATCAGCCGGCTTAGCAGTGAAAACTCAAAACCCGATGAAAAAAACCGTGAGCTGCTCATTTCCGTCAAACCTGTATTAGATGATGTACAACAGTGGCTGACCGAAGGCAGCGATCAATTTGAACCGGATTCGGATCTGGTGTTCGAATTGTCGGCCACACGTTTGAATACTTCTCTGGATGACTATCGCGAGCGGCAACAACAAATCATCAATCAGCAGACAACAGCCATTTCCGCTTATCACAATCAGTTGGACGGGTTCCGCCGCAGTGTACTGACTTTGTTACTCGGCACGATCAGCCTGATCATTCTAATTATCTCGCTGAATATGAAAAAGCGCCAATCACAGAGCAAACTAGCCGCAGAGCGCAAACTGATTTCTGATTCGGTGAATAATCTGGAGGAAGGTGTAGTGCTCACCGATAAGAATGACCATTGCCTGGTCATTAATGAAACACTGTCAAAATTATGCCCCAAACTCAACAGCAAGCTGGAAATCGGTAAACCCTTTGATGACGCTTTTGCCAATAGCATCAATCGTGGAGATTTGTGTTTAATTGAAGTGCAGACTCTGCAGTTGATCGAACACAATGTAGTGGAAGATGGGGCGCAAAAAACTGAGACTCCCCGCGAGTATCTGACCGAATCCGGAGTATTTTTGAGAATTACCAAGCGTGATGCCAAAAATGCCGGAAAAATTATCACGTTTTCGGACATCACTTATCTGAAAATCGCCCAGAAACAATTACATAGACAGGCGACGAAAGACGGACTAACCGGACTTGCAAATCGTACCCATTTTATCAGTAAGCTGGACGAAGCGATTAATCGAAGCAAAAGACACGGACATAAGATTGCATTAATGACATTCGATCTGGATAAGTTTAAACATGTCAACGACACTTTCGGCCACGCAGTAGGAGATGAATTACTTAGATCCGTAGCCCAGCGTATCCGCGATAATCTGCGCGAGATCGATGTCTCAGCCCGCATGGGAGGGGACGAATTCGCTGCCTACCTGGATCAAATCAAGGACGTACGTGAAGTCAGGATTACCGCTGACAGACTGATCGAACAACTGCATCAACGGCTGGAAATCGATGGAATCGATGTGGAAGTCAGCTCAAGTATCGGCATAGCGCTTTTCCCCGATGATGCTGAAGATCTCAGCGTGTTAATGAAACATGCCGACTCTGCGTGTTACCAAGCAAAGCAAATGGGCCGCAATAACCATCAAATATACAACTGTGACATGAAAGTCCGGGCCATACAACAAATGACGATGGAATCCAGGTTGCGTAACGCCTTAAACGAAAACAATCTGTCATTGAATTACCAACCGATGTTACAGCTGGCGGATAATACCATTGTCGGACTGGAGGCATTTCTCCGCTGGAATGATCCGAAACTGGGCAATGTCAGGCCTGATCACTTTATTCCGCTTGCGGAAAAAACCGGCTTAATCGCGCAAATCGGTGAATGGGTCATTCGCCAGGCTTGCAGGCAAATCCGTATCTGGATGGACCTCAACCAAAGTCAGCTGCAAGTGGCCATCAATATCTCACCCGCACAATTCCGTTTGCACAATCTTCTGGACATTATCGATAAAGCACTTGATGACTATGCAATATCGCCGGATATGCTGGCTCTGGAAATTACCGAAACGGTCATAATGAGTGATTTACACAAAGCTGTGGAAACACTTAAGGAACTGGGAAATCGCGGATTAACCCTGGTGATAGATGATTTCGGCGTGGGATCCTCATCTATCCACCGGTTAAAAGAACTTCACATTCACGCTCTGAAAATCGATCAATCCTTTGTTAAAGACCTTCAAGACTCTCAGGATGCACAGGAAATTACCGGTGCCATTATTGCAATTGCACAAAAACTTCACCTGAAAACCATTGCCGAAGGCGTCGAAACCGAGCAGCAGAGCGCGATACTCAGGAGACTGGGTTGCGATGTGATACAAGGCTATCTGGTACAGAAGCCAAGATCGGCCTCGGAACTTCAGGAAATGATGCTTGCAGACAGTACTTCTTCCTCAGAATACGAGCGGCGACGAATTCAGTAATTTCATTAGCTGCAACCGCTTAAAAATTATCTGCGATTTCGCCGATTTTCAACGATTGCAATACTCCACCCTGGGACAATACAATCACCTGATCTCCATCCAGTATTGGAGCTGCAATAATAGGCGAGCTGTCGATCTGTGCCCTGCCGACTGTACTGCCATCATATTTGGAGAGTAAATGCAGATACCCCTCCAGATCCCCCACAAGAATATAGTCTTCATAAGGAACGGGTCTGGTTAAACGACGCCCTTCCAGCTTTTCCATTTTCCACATGGAGGACCCGGTGCGTTTATCCAACGCCCAGACATAGCCATCAGGCTCACTGACGTAGACGATTTTATCGTCAACACCTACTCCGCTGGTCGAAGACATTTCTCTCGACCAAACGATGCTTCCCCGTTGTGGCTCGATTTGCGCAAGCTTGCCCCGATAATTTACGGCGTAGATAAACTGCTGGTCGATGATAATATCCCCATCGACATCGACCAGTCTTTCTATCTCCGATCGACCTTCCGGTCTAGAAATCTGAGTCCGCCAGATTGGCTTCCCGTCCTGCAGCGTGAGTGCCAGCAGATTTCCATCATCCAGTCCCAGCAACACACCTCCCGGTACAATCAGTGGACTAGAGTAACCATGCAAAGTCAGGACAGGCACTTGAAACTGATACCTCCAGATATCGGTTCCGTCGCCGGCGTTCAACGCAATGATATTGCCATCGTTAGTTCTTAGTACAACCGTATCCAGGGCTGCGGCGGGAGGAGCCAGTATTTCGGATGAAAACTGCCGCTCCCAGACAACCTCGCCGTTGTCTTTCGACAAGGCAAACACATGCCCTTCAAAGCTGTTAACATAGAGGCGGGAACCGTCCCCGCTGACACCGGCAATAAGTTTCTGCTTCAGATTTCTCGCCCACAGCTCTTTACCGCTGATTCTGTCGATTCTTTGAACTTGCCCGTTATAAC
The DNA here is from genome assembly GCA_965222695.1 of Granulosicoccaceae bacterium. Taxonomy (GTDB): domain Bacteria; phylum Pseudomonadota; class Gammaproteobacteria; order Granulosicoccales; family Granulosicoccaceae; genus UBA7957. The sequence continues at coordinate 2,220,216 of OZ244967.1, forward strand.
CCGCGGCGAATACCGCGTCACCGTCCACATGCGGAGAAAAGTGCTCCGCTGAATCGCTTCGTGCTGAACCGACGTCGGCCGTCCACAAGGTATCGGCTTTTGCAATTGCCTTAAATTCGATGAGTTCAGCCGGTTCTATGACTTCCCCATCCGACGCGCAGCCGATCAATAAAGAAATCAGCATCAAAAGTGGTATCAGTTGCATCAGCTTTCGTCTTTGTCCATATTCGAGTCGACAGTTTCTTCAACGGCCAGATCATCCAATTTCATCCCGAGAAGGTTCGGATCGGCGCTTGCATTACCACTCGCTTGAGCCTTCTGATAGGACTCGCGAGCCTTTCCGACCTCTCCCTTGGCCAGATAAATATCCCCATTCACTTCAGCAACCATTGCAGAAAACGCCAGAGGAGGAGATTCCGGCAAGACTTCAAGCGCACCATCCGGATCTCCGCTTGCCAATAACACTCTTGCTTTTCGAATCCGGGCCACGATTTTCATTTCTTCCAAGCCGGCATAGTCTGCCACCCATTGCAAAACGTCGGCAGCAGCGTCCAGCTGATTTTCTTCAACCAACGACTTCGCGTCGAGCAGACTCGCCATGGCGGCAAACGCCGATGCTGAATGATCTTCCCGCAGACCGGCCGCCATTGTATTTACGGCCTCGCTGTCACCCGATACCATCGCCTCGGTGATCTTTGTAAAAATTTCCGAAGCGGTTACGGCTTGAGAATTCTGATAGGAAATCCAGCCTCTCCAGGAAAAAATTCCAGCCACGCCCAAAATCACGCCCAGTAAAACGGATTTACCGTTTTCCTTCCACCACTGCTTTAAGGCTTCGACCTGCTGTTCTTCGGTTTCGTAGTCGCTCACGAATATACTCCCAATCGATTCATCTGTACTCTATAGCCTTGTTTAACAATTGCGCAAGCTCGTCCCGCGAAACGACATCTTGCTCACGTTCTTCCCGTAAATATTTTACGGTGACGGTATTATCCGCCAGTTCCTGTTCTGCCAGAATGAGGGCGATCTGTGCGCCACTTTTATCCGCTTTTTTGAACTGGCTCTTCATACTTCCGCCGCCGCTGTGGCAAATCAAAGCCATATGCGGCATCAACCGCCGCAGCTCTTCCGCCAATTTCAACCCGGCCAGGCTATCAATGTCTTTTCCTATAACCAGATAGACTTCCGCTTCGGCGTGTTCTCCATCTGATTGATGGGACTCCATCAACGCCAGAATTCGCTCAGCGCCCATCGCCCAACCCACGGCGGGTGTCAATTTACCACCCAGTTGCTGGGTCAGAGAATCATAACGTCCTCCGGCGCAGCATGTTCCCTGCGCACCAAGTTTTTCGGTAATCCATTCAAATACGGTATGGCTATAATAGTCGAGTCCACGGACCAATCTTGGATTGACACTGACCTCTATATCGAAACCTTCCAGCAAGTACTGTAATCGTTCAAAATGCAGGCATGACTCTTCGCTCAAGGTATCTATCAGGCGCGGTGCCTGTCCCAGCATGGCCTGCATTTGCGGGTTTTTACTGTCAAGTATCCGCAATGGGTTTGTTTCCAGGCGACGCAGACTGTCTTTATCCAGTACATCTAAATTACTGTTGAAATAACTCACCAGGCGTTCGCGGTAGAGCAATCGCTCGGAGGCGGTTCCCAGTGTATTGATTTCCAAGCGCATGTCTTCGTCCAGCCCCAGCTTTTTCCAAAGATTCGCGCTGAGCAGTATCAATTCCGCCTCTATTTCCGGACCGCTTAGCCCGTAGACCTCCGCACCGATCTGATTAAACTGTCGATAGCGGCCTTTTTGCGGCCTCTCATACCGAAACATAGGGCCCTGGTACCAGATTCGGCTTATGGTACCGGCTTGCAGCATATTGTGCTCAATGGCCGCTCTGATGCATCCCGCCGTATTTTCAGGCCGCAGACTGATACTTTCTCCGTTTCGATCGGCAAATGTGTACATCTCCTTCTCGACAATATCCGTGACTTCTCCGATTGAGCGCTGGAACAAATCAGTCTGTTCCAACAAGGGCGTACGCATTTCACGGTAGCTATAGCTGCGCATGGCCTCCCTGATATTTTTTTCCAGGAAGTGCCAGTTCGCACTCTGGGAAGGTAAAATATCGTGCATTCCTCGCAAACTTTTTATGGATGTATTCATGATACCTGCAAAAAGACGAGTTCTCGGCCGGACGAAGCCTGTAGACTATTTATGCGTAGACCCGTCCGGTTCTATAATAAATCGGGCCGTTTTGGATTTGCGGATGTGAGAAGAGAACTGGAGTTGTTCACCATTTAATGTGACTTCAATTCCCGGAGCAAATCCGAAAACCACGTTAAAAGGTGCTATGCCTTGTAATTTTCTCGGTGTCCCGCTGGTCAGCAGACCGTACATCAGGCGGTTTGAATTGGCATCGATCACCGAAACCCAGGATTCTTCCTGAGCTTTCAACAACAAAATATCCGCAACGCCTTCTACCGATAGCCCCGGCGTTGCATTTTCGCCCCCCTTAAGAGAAGCCGTGGCTGTCATACTGGAGGCAAGAACCGGCTTTCCGGATATTGTATTCCGGGTGAGATCTATAGTCCCGTTTTCCGAGCCGCTTTGTCCACTTATCGTTTCTGCGATAACCTCGGCTGAGGATATGGATTCCGCCGATTCGGTTGCAGTCTGGCTCAGATCCGTACTGTCAGATAATATCCCGTCAGCGGCCGGTTCTGAATTGAGATTCGCAAATTCAGCAACCGAGAAATTGACCGTCTCCACCGATACCATGGTTTGAGAATCCCCGGGGTTCAATGGGTTTGGGTTCACGGCACTCCCCTTATTCGTTGTGGTAGCGACATCCGCTGTCGGGTCAAGCTCACTCTTGTTGCCGCTGTCTTTGAACAGATCAGCGTCCGAGGGATAATCACTATCAGAACCGCCTGGAAGTGTTTGAGTCTCATCACTAGCGGATAAATCCAGTGAATCTTCACCATTCATCAAGCCCGGGGATGGCGATTCGGATAGCGTAACAGCTTGTTCCGTCGATTCAATTTGTTGATTGTTGTGCCACCAGTAAAGTGACGCGGACAGAACAGTTGCAACCACTACCACTGTTATAGCCCGAACCAGAGGGTCCGAGCTGATCGCTTCGGCCTGGACGGATGTGATTTTATTAATCTCGGGATCTGAATACTCTCTCCGCCCGTAAAGCTCGATCAAGGGTTCCGAATCTATCTCAAGCAATTTTGAATAGGAACGTATATAGCCTTTTACAAATGCGGGCGGCGGAAGATGATCATAATTATCATTTTCCAGATTGATGACAATTTGTTCGTCGAGGTTTATCTGTTCGCTGATATCACTATGCGTCCAGCCACGCGTTTCCCGCGCTGCGGCCAGCAATGCTCCCGGACTTTGATTGTCGGATACCTCAGTCATCGATATTCGTCGTCAACAGCTCACCGGCCTGTTTTGAATTGGGATAATTGCGTAAAAGACTGTCGGATAATTGAGTCGCTTTATTTTTATCTCCATTGGCCCGCATGATTCTGTAACCCGTCCAAAGGCTGCGGGGAGTTTCCTTCCCCAGCTTTTCATAACGCTGAAAATAAGCCGCGGCAAGATCCATGCGTTTCAACTGAAAATGTAAGTCCGCCAGATTCAGCAGCGCCGGCGCATACCGCGCATTCGTCTTTACCGCTTCGACAAGATAGGTCTCAGCCTGCGCTGTCCGGCCTGCGTCCAAAAGACATACTCCGGCATTATCCAGGGCAAACTCGGGTGTTTTGTAGTAGCGGTTTTCTACCGCCGAATCAAATTCTCTGATCGCCTCGGCAACCTTATCTTCACCGCACAAAAATACACCGTAAGCATTCCGATGACTGGCATTGAGCGGTTCCAGCTCTATCGCCCTTCTATAATGGGTGTTTGCCAGAGTCTTGTCACCGACCAATGCCTGCAATTGAGCATATCCGACATTTGCCAGGGCGTTATTTCCATCCTGGTCCAAAGCCTTTTCCAGCTTAATCCGGGCCTGCTCCAGATCGCCCTGCTTGTTCATATAGTTGATTCCCAATTGGGCATTGTATTGGGCTGCCTTTTCACGGCTCTCCCGGCTTGCGAGAGTACTTGCGCAGGCTTGCAATAGCAGGGCGGATAACAGCAGTAGAACACAGACCAAAGCCTTCATAATAGCTCTCCATACCGGCGCTCCCGGAACTTAATATACCGCCTGCTACGATCTTCTATATCACCTGCCAATTGACCGCAGGCTGCGTCAATATCGTCTCCGCGGGTTGTTCTTTTTAATGTCAAAATGCCACCCTTGTTGAGAATGTTCCAGAAGCGGTCGATGGTTTTAGAATCTGATCGCCGGTAGCCGGATTTCGGAAATGGATTAAACGGAATCAAATTCACTTTACCAGGAAAATCCTTTAATAATCTTACCAATTCTTCAGCGTGTTCCGGTTGATCGTTGACGCCGGCAAGCATCACATACTCAAACATAATATGTTTTTTATGATCCGTAGAGACAAACCGCCTGCAGGCCCGCAACAAATCCTGTATCGGATACTTTTTATTCAGCGGTACCAATTCGTCGCGTAAAGCATCATTTGCGGCGTGCAAAGATACCGCGAGCGAAACATCGATGGCCTGTTTCAGCCGATCCATGGCAGGAATCACTCCGGAAGTACTGACGGTCACCTTGCGTTTACTGAGGCCGAATGCCAGATCATCCATCATTAAGGATAGCGCCGGAATAAGATTTTGGACATTCAGCAGAGGTTCGCCCATACCCATCAGTACGATATTGCTGATCTGCCGCCCCTGGGTCGGTGGATGTTCACGTAACAACTTGTTGACAAGATATACCTGCCCGACGATCTCGGCCGTTGTCAGATTGCGGTTAAATCCCTGACGGGCGGTTGAGCAAAACGAGCAATCCAGCGCACAGCCGATCTGAGTGGACACACACAGGGTACTACGGCCGGACTCAGGAATATAGACCGTTTCAACCGAGTTTCCGCAATCCATGGTCAACAGCCATTTGCAGCTGCCGTCATCCGACCAGTTTTCCATGCCCACCCGAGGCAGCCGAATTTCGGCTGACTCGAGAAGAAACTGGCGACAGGATTTTGAGAGATCGGTCATGTCATTGAAGTCGGCGACATGGCGATGATAGATCCATTTCATGACCTGTGAGGCACGATAAGGCTTATCGCCCAACCGACAAAACAGGTTTCGCAGCCCTGTCTGATCGAGCCCGAGCAGATTGATTCTTGAGTCGCTCATCTGTCCGGCTTTCAAAGACTAGCGCGTGCGCGGGCAAACGCCTTCATTGCCGAAGAAAAACTCGATTTCCGTTGCGGCGGTTTCGGGTGCATCCGAACCGTGTACAGCGTTTTCATCTATGGAATTGGCGAAATCGGCGCGAATGGTACCGGGAGCCGCTTCCTGGGGATTGGTTGCACCCATGACATCACGATTTTTTGCAATTGCATTTTCGCCCTCCAGTACCTGAACCATCACCGGACCCGAGGTCATAAAGGCAACCAGATCATTGTAGAACGGGCGCTCTTTATGCACTGCATAGAATCCCTCAGCCTGTGCCTTGCTGAGATGCAGCATTTTTGCCGCCACAATCTGCAGTCCGGCTTTTTCAAACCGGTCGTAAATCTGACCAATAACATTCTTGGCCACAGCATCGGGTTTAATGATGGAAATCGTTCGTTCAATCGCCATTGCAAAGCGCTCCAATTCATATTCGAATAAAACGCGCTATTGTACCGAGAAGCCCGACAGCAAATAAAGTGATTAAGTTGTTATAAAAATCCCGACCGGGCCAGCAATTCCTTATCCATACTGCTCTGAGGGCCCCTGGCTGGCAAGCCCGCGCTGAGCAAACGTTCCAAATAACGTGCGATTATATCGACCTCGATGTTGACCGTTGAGCCCACTGCGAGATCACCCAGCGTGGTTTCCCGTAATGTGTGCGGAACCAGATTGACCTTAAACCGGGAGTCGTAGACTTCATTCACCGTGAGACTGACACCGTTTATGCAAACGGATCCCTTACGTGCAACATAGTGAGCCAGAGATTTTTCAATCTTGAATTCAAAACGCTGCGATTCGCCATCCGGCCTGATGCTCATAACCTCGCCCACGCCGTCAATGTGTCCACTGACCAGATGACCGCCAAGACGGCTTTGAGGCATCAGTGCCAGCTCCAGATTGACCGAAGAACCTTCGGTCAGATGCCGGAATGTCGTGTGATTGATCGTTTCGGCTGAAACATCCGCTGTAAAGCTATTGTCGTCGATGGCAACCGCCGTGAGACACACTCCATCGACAGCGATGCTGTCACCCAAAGCGATAAGACCGGTCGAAATCTTGCCGGTAGACACGCGTATCCGCTTGTCCACACCCGAGGCTGTGATACTTTCCAGGATACCGATGGACTGGATAATTCCCGTAAACATGCGTCTACACCTAAAAATTGATTGAAATTCGATCGTTTTTCGCGATTATATCAGTTTCACCGTCCGGCTCGTCATGGGCAGCGCCGAGGCGTTGTCAAACTCTGCCCCCGCCTTAACGCCGGATTTCGCGATTTCACGGGCCGATTTCCTTTTATCGTCATAAATGGCATGCATAGCTCCCAAGGCATAAGCCGCACCTGAACCCACCGCCCAAAACCGGTTGTATTCATAGACCTCACGAAGGGAATAAATACCGAATATGCCTTGGGGTGTAGCAAGAACAGCATCGATATGCGTGGACTCGTAGGGATCGTCATCGGCGTCCTTGGGTGTCAGAAAATATTCATCCTTAAGGATTTTGTGCAGACGGAGCAAGGTTGTAAATATATGATCCCGTGAGCTGAAATCCGACTTTAGATCAGCGTGACGCATGGCGTTTTCCACCACCAAAGTATGCGCCGCGCTGCCGACTATTCCGATACGGACATTACCGAAAACCTGAATTTTATCATGATGCAAATCGTAAGGTGCGGAGAGTTGCATATCGCCGAAGCTGGTCATGCTGTCTGCTGCAATGCAACATTCTCTGCCCTTTTTCACCACGACAATCGTCGACATGAGAAGCCTGCCTCTATCACTCAGTTAATATTGTGGAACTAAACGTAAACGGATATCACTTCCGATCTGCCTCACTTCATCCATTTTCAAGGTAATCCGCTCACGCATGGCCTGAATTTCAGGGATATGAAACAGCGGCTTACCTGTATCGCCCATGATGTGAGGCGCGGTGTATAACACTATCTCATCCACTAATTTTTGACTGAGCAAAGCGCCACATAATGTAGAGCCCGCTTCGACATGTACCTCATTTATTTCCCGGTTGGCCAATTCATCCAACAGCTTGGAAAGATCTATACCTTTTTTTACCGCTATCTTATTATTAACATTAATATTATTTGGTAATTTATTAATTTTATTCTGTTTTTTCTCTTTAGTAAATACCAAAACCTCACCTTGATTCTGATAAATCCGGGCATCGGCCGGTACTCGCAGCAAGGAATCCAGGACTACCCGCAGAGGTTGTCTGACCGGGTCGTCTATCTTTAATTGCGCAGAAGTCAGCCGCACGTTCAGAGAAGGATCATCCTTTAGTACAGTTCCACTGCCGGTGAGAATACAGGAGCTTCGCGCGCGTAGAAATTGAACATCGCGCCGAGCCGCTTCACCGCTGATCCAGACGCTTTCTCCCGATGCCATGGCAGTCCTCCCATCAAGGCTTGCCGCAAGCTTCACCCTGACCCAGGGCTTGGCCGTTCTCATCCGCTTACAAAAGCCCAAATTGAGCGTTTCCGCTTCCTGTTCCAGAACACCGCATCGCGTCTGCACACCCGCAGCTTGTAATATTTTAAAACCACTGCCTGAAACCAGCGGATTCGGATCCTGCATTGCGGCAACCACATGTGTTACACCGGATTCGATCAGCGCTTGAGCGCAAGGCGGGGTTTGCCCATGATGCGAACAGGGCTCAAGTGTGGTAAATGCAGTTGCGCCCTTTGCCGCTTCGCCAGCTGCCCGCAGTGCATGGATCTCCGCGTGTGGGGAACCGGCCCTTTTATGCCACCCCTCACCGACGATATTTCCATCTTTGACCAATACACATCCAACCCGGGGGTTGGGGTCCGCCGTATACAGGCCTCGCACGGCCAGTTTGATCGCTCTGGCCATAAAATACTCAGGAACCATCGGATCAGTCGTCCTCGCCCAGTAAGGAGAGCTGTTTTCGGGTTTCCTCCGCAGTGGGTTCACTTTCCAGCCGATCCAACTCTTCCCGAAAAGCATTGGCGTCTTCAAAACTACGGTAAACCGACGCGAAACGGATATAAGCCACTTGATCCAAACCTTTTAGTTCCTCCATTACCCATTCACCGATCAGACGGGATTTGATCTCTCTTTCACCGGTCAAAACGCAACGGCGCTTTATCCTGTTGACCGCAGCGTCGATCGCTTCGACACTGGCTGGCCGCTTTTCCAGTGCTTTTTGGAAACTGGCGTATAATTTGTCTACTGAAAAGGGTTCACGATTACCCCGGCTCTTGATTACGCGCGGGAGATTCAGCTCCGCCGACTCGTAGGTCGTAAACCGTTCCTGGCACTCCACGCATTCTCGTCGGCGGCGCACCTGGCTGCCATCGCCGGTAAGCCGCGAATCTATTACTTTTGAATCATTGGCGCCGCAAAATGGGCAACGCATAAAAAATTTCTCCCCTCAAGCACGTTCGTGATCGAGATAGTGTACATGGATAGACCCAATAATACTTAACCGGTGTCTCCTATCATGCCGACTGTGTTGGTAAAATATTTTTCACCAAGAGTCTGTATAAAAATTGACAGACAACTTCGTTAAAGTCCCTGCTATGTTAGAATGCGCGCTGCTAATCGCCTGCCGTACGGAGTGAATTTTTCCAAGGTTTCCTGCAGCCCGATGAGAAAGACTGCTAACCGCGTAACCAATCCGTTCGGAACAATATTGAAGACCCACACATAAAAATGAGGACAAAGCCATGAAACAACCTATGCGTGTAGCCATCACCGGAGCTGCCGGTCAGATCTGCTATTCTTTGCTGTTCCGTATTGCGTCGGGCCAGATGTACGGTGAAGATCAGCCGGTTGCTTTACAACTGCTGGAAATCACACCCGCTCTCGGTGTTCTGGAAGCCGTCAAAATGGAACTCGATGATTGCGCATTTCCTCTGCTTACGGAAGTCATTTGCACAGACGACCCGGCAGTGGCGTTCAAAGATATTGACTCCGCCCTGTTTGTCGGCGCAAAGCCCCGCGGGCCAGGCATGGAGAGAAGCGACTTATTAAACGATAACGGCAAAATCTTTAAAGCCTTGGGTGGAACCCTAAGCGATGCTGCCAAACCCGGTTGTAAGGTATGCGTGGTCGGTAACCCCGCGAACACCAATGCTTACATTCTGGCCGCAAATGCGCCGAAAATTAACCCGCGTAACATTACTGCGCTGACTCGTCTGGACCATAACCGTGCCATCAGTCAACTTGCCGCCAAAACCGGCGAAGCGATTGGTGAAGTTAAGAAAATGATCATTTGGGGAAACCATTCCGCAACTCAGGTTCCTGACTGCAGCAATGCGACGGTCGCAGGCAAAGAAGCGAACGCCCTGGTGGACCAAAGCTGGCTGGCGGACGATTTTATACCCACTGTGGCCCAACGCGGCGCTGCCGTAATCAAGGCCCGGGGCTCATCCAGCGCAGCATCTGCAGCCAATGGTATAATCCAGCATATGCGTGACTGGATCCAGGGTACACCCGATGACGATTGGGTGAGCATGGCCGTGGTGAGCGATGGCAGTTACGGCGTGGAGAAAGGCCTGATTTATTCCTACCCCGTAGTTTGCAAAGACGGCGATTACGAAATTGTGCAGGGTCTTGAGGTGTCTGATTTTATCCGCGGTAAAATGGATGCCACCGAGAAAGAACTGATTGAAGAACGCGATACGGTTTCTGACTTAACCTGATTACTGATCTGCAATGACGGGCAGATATGCCTTTGATCTGCCCGTTGCCAATCAAGCCTGCCTGTTTTTTAGCATACGGAAAAACCGCCATGCCAGCAGAGTCATAAAGATCGCCAGATAGATCAATGGTTCGGGTTTGTCGCCTTTTGCCAGCCAGACAAAATGCAGGCAGCCGGCCAAAACAGCAAGGTATACCCACCGATGAAGAGCCTTCCAGCGACGGCCCAGTTTCCTGACCATGACTTGATTTGAAGTTATAGCCAAAGGAATCAGAATGAACGCAGCGAATGCTCCGGCGAGTAAATATGGCTTTTCGCCGACCTCCCGTAAAATATACGACCAATCCCATTGTTGATCCAGCCAAACAAAGACCAATAAATGCAACAGTGCGTAGAAAAATGCGAATAAACCGATCATACGCCGGATACGGGCGGCCCAAAGCCAGCGAAATTGCTGCTGTAAAGGTGTAGCCAGTAAACCCATCAGTAAAAACCGTAAGGTCCATTCGCCGGTTTCACGGGAAAGGGCTTCGATCGGATTTGCGCCAAGCCGGTCGTTGAGCAGAGCATATAAAATTACCGCCAGCGGTATCAGGCTGATCATAAAGACCGCCGGTTTCAGGACTTTCTGTGAGTTGAACTTTTGTTTGCCTCGGTTACCGGTTTCCTGCCGACCTGTCAGCGCCGCAAAAATCGAATTATTTTGAGTTATCATGCCCGCTTAAGATAGTAAATGTCGGTATTGGTTCGGAAAATTTTGTTTATTCCCGGGAAATTCGGTTAATTTCAGTGATTTGTGTCTAACCTTTACCCAAGATTCACGCCAAATAGACGAACACGTCTCGATAGTTTGATGGATACGAAATATTCACTCTGGCTGAGGCCGGATAATGTTCATGCAAATCGTTTGGATAGAGTCATCAGGCGACTGGCGGAAAGTCTGAATTCTCCGGTTTTTGCAGCCCATATCACACTGTGCTCCCCTTTATATGGAACACTTGATCAGATCCGGCCAAAACTTGAACGCCTGGCGGAAGATTTCTCGCCTGTTGATATAAAACCACTTCGGTATCACTGGCACGACGCTTTTTTCAGAAGTCTTTTTATTGAAATCCTTCCGACACAGGCGTTGCGGAATTTGCATCAGCATGCGACAAACTTATTCGACACGCCACCAGCCGAAGAATTCTATCCGCATATCAGTCTGGCCTATCAGAATCCGGAAGTATTCAATGCCGCCGACATCTGTAGCACACTGGATAAATCATTGTTAAGCCCCATGGTTTTTGACCACCTGTCACTGATCTATACCGCCGGTGATACGGCACAATGGGAACCAAAGGCCGAGATCACGTTAAATGGATAAGACGCATTCATTTATCGGCCTCTTTCCGGCCGGCGGGCAGGCAAAAAGACTCGGTGATGTCGGCTGCAGTAAGGAGATTGTTCCGGTTCCTGACGGTGATGGAACAATGCAAGCCGTCGGCAGTTTTTTGCTGCGCGCCTATCAAAAAGCCGATATCAAAGAAGTTTATCTGATTATCCGCGCAGGTAAATGGGATATAGTCTCAACCTTCGCCGACGGCGGTCAGTTCGATTTATCCATTGCCTATTTACCGCTAAAGAAATTCTGGGGGACACCCTTCACCCTGGACCAGGCCTGGCCGTTCATAAAAAATCACAATGTAGCTCTAGGCTTTCCGGACATAATCATGGAACCGGATACGGTGTTTTGCGACCTAAAAAGGGCTTTGCTGTCGAGCACCGCGGATATAGTGCTGGGTTTGTATCGAACCGATAAGCCGGCGAATTCGGATATGGTTGAATTTGCCGAGGACGGCAGGGTGATCAAACTGCACATCAAGCCGGCAGTTTCAGCTCTGCCCTATACCTGGGTGACAGCTGTCTGGAGGCCAAGTTTTACCCGATTTATGCACCAACGCCTGCAAGAGGAAGAAGCATTTTTTCTAAAAGACAAAACGCGTCCCGAACCTTATGTCGGGACCCTTATTAATTCCGCCATTAATAAAGGGCTTTCGGTGACAAGCCTGATCATCGAAAACGGACTGATGCTCGACATAGGTACACCGGAGCAGTTGCAAAAAGCGAGGTCCGGAAAGCTGTTCGCAGCACAGACCAAGGAATAGTACTCAGAGCCTGTTAAAAATCTCAGTGATATTTTTTTAAATCCATACCCGTGTAGAGGGATGCCACTTGCTCTGCATACCCATTGAACATCTTGGTATCGATCTTCGGCTTAAATAAAGCGCTGATACCTCCGGTGATGATTCGGCGTTCCCTGGCCTGGCTCCACCTGGGGTGGCTGACCTTCGGATTGACATTGGAATAAAAACCGTATTCCTGCGGCTGCAGTCGATTCCAGCTTGTGCGAGGCTCTCGCTTCACGAAAGTGATTTTAACGATTGACTTAATGCTTTTATAACCGTATTTCCAAGGGACAACCAGTCTCAGCGGAGCACCGCACTGCCCCGGCAGGGCCATATCGTAGCAGCCGGTAGCGATCATGGTTAGCGGGTGCATGGCTTCGTCCATGCGTAATCCTTCCAAGTAAGGCCAAACTATGATCGGCCTGCGTTGCCCCGGCATTCGTTCTGGATCAAAAAGCGTTTCAAATTTCACGTATTTGGCATTTGAATTCGGCTCAAACCGCTTAAGTAAATCCGCAAGACTGAACCCCTGCCAGGGAATCACCATCGACCACGCTTCGACGCAGCGCAGGCGATAAATTCTCTCCTCAATAGCATGCGGCTTCAAAATATCTTCCAGTGTATAAACACCGGGTTTTGCACACTCTCCCGCAATTTCCACGGACCAAGGATCGGTAATTAATTTATGCGCGTTACGCTTGGGATCATCCTTCTGTGTACCGAGTTCATAAAAATTATTGTAACTGGTAGCCACTTTTTCCGACGTGAGCTCCTCCATAGTGTTAAAAATCGGGTTCACTGTTTGCTGCGGCTTGTCTTTTTCCCCGGCTGACACTTTATTGACAATACTATGGGTCAGACCTGCGGCTACAGACATCTGCAACAATTTTCTCCTGTTCCTGAATAAGGCTTGATCGGTTATTTCGGAGGACTTGATATCTTTAGGCTTAGTAAACAACAAAGTCATATGGTAAAACTCCAATATCCGCAGTATGATGTTTGCTAATGACTCTCGTCGGTCCCGCCAATGCAGGAGTCCGAAAACATCAAAAGCTTATAAATCCCTTCCCTTACAGGGAGTGACAATTTTTTGAAACTTTCTAATAGACTGAACGAGGACCAAATAAGTTCAATGCTTAAGGAATCAATGCATACAAACCTGGGTCTATCGGACCGGCCGGTTTCAGAATTTTCAGATAATCGACAGTACAAGCTTGAGTCGGATTCCATGTCCACGGCTGATCATGCTCTTTCGCTATGTCGTTTCGGATTATCGGAACGCTCACTCGGCGATCTTGAACAATTACCCCACAAGATACAAAACTGGTCACGCCGAATAAGATCACTGCAATCGTTTCCCTCGTACAAAGCCTTGTTTTCCGATAAAAGCCACCAAACCCTGCAAAGCCTGCAGTGGCTGGCCGGCTTTTATGAAAGACCCTTAGTTGAACCCGATAGATTCTCTCTGCTGGCTCACCCCGAGCATTGTCTGTCCGAAACACCGGCACTTTTCCGGGCCGCCAAAAAACACGCATCCGATATTCAGCAACGGCTAAGTCAACATAGCGACTACCTGGATTTCAATGCCTTACCGACCGCAGCTGTCACACTGCAAAATTTGAGAGTTCTGACCGGACGCCAGTATTGCCTCCCGTTTTCGAGGCGCAAACGTGAGGCCAGATATAATATCGATTTCGCCCTCTATGAAGGCGAAACTCTATCGAGTCACAGAGTAAAAAGGCGCCTAAACGAGCTTTATGATCTCTATGAGGAAATGCTGAACTTCAGCGACAACACCCTGTATAAACGGCATTTGGGGCCGCAATTCAAGGGCGTGACAACGCATTGGGATGAATTGAAATCCTACGTCAAATTCAGTCAGGCACTGAGTTTTGCCTGTGGCGATGATCAGGCAGCCGTTCAACTGGTCAGAAACTGGGAAAGTCTTGGCGGAGAGTTTGAAACCGCCAGCAAAAAAGCAGCGTCTGTCCGCAAAGATCTCGATAAACTGGCACGCCTGACCACCCTGTTTACGGGTGAACCGGACACGGATCCTACCCTGGACAGGATTTTAGGGCATGCCCGAATCGCTCGAACCGATATAGAACAACACCTGGCAATTCTATCCATGGAAGTGACTGACAATACATTGACTCCTAAAACCATTGTGCAGATGCGCCTGGGATGATTGATTGGCGGATTTATCAACAAACATTTTAACTTTCTCACAAAATCCGCACTGGAAATAGATTTTTTCCGGTTTGTGGTCTGATTCCTGAATAAACCTATTGCTGTGTAAGAAGCAATAGGATTTTTTCAGTGACTTCCGTGCAAACAACAACAATAAATGCGCAATCGACGTCTGCGGCTCAGCTAAGTACACCCGATACACTAGCGCCCTATCTGAACTGGACCAATTCCATTAATGCTTTGGAATTCAATTCTCCTTCGCTGGAGGAATTGACCCACGCATTGAACCGATCGTCAGCAATTCTGTTAGGGCTAAGGGGAAAAGACGTCGAACCTTCCGATCTAACCCTGGCTCCTGAGGCAGATGCCGACACTGACCCGGACGCCATACCTCTGACACAATCATTGGTCAGCAGTTGTAGCGAGATATTATTGAAACGCCACTGCGATAAGATCATCATGAGCACCGCTCTGGTGAAAAACCGGGGAGAAAAACAACTCTATCTGGCAGTGGATTTTTTACAATGGAACGATGAGAGAACGGATAGTATACAGACCTCGCCATTGATTCTTTATCCGGTCATTCTTTTCTACAATGATCACAGCTCCGACGACAGTGATAATTTTCTGCTTTACGTCGACGCGCATGCAGCCATAAAGAATAAGCCTTTGGTGGATAAAATAGGCGCATCATTGAATCTCCCGGAGGACGAACTCGATGCGCTGGATCCACAATCTTTTTTGCTCACCATCGCCGGGATATTGCAACCCTACCCGCAATTCAAACTGGAAAAAAAAGTCGCGATCAATATACTGACGAGCGACCGTGATCGACCAAATCCTCTATCTCTTCACCGCTTTCGACGAGCGGATGATCCCCATATTCATAAGCCTCTGGTACAAGCGCTGATTAATGGCAAAAGTATTGACGATATCAAAACCGTATTGCAACTTATCGAACCCGGTGCCGAACTTTTTAACAGCAAACCACAAAACGGTATTTTATTCGATAATGATTTCAAACAGAGGATGCAGGCTATATCAAGCTACGGGTTCGGAAATCTGAGTTGCCGTCATATCGCCGAGATTCCGGAAAAACTGAACCTCTGGACAGCGGCGGTAGAGAAGATAGGCAATAACTCCCTGATCGAAGAATGCGCCGAAAAAGCGGATAAAAGTACCGCCCTTTATACAGGACTCGGCAATTGCATGGATCTGCTGGATAATGCACCTTCATCACAAGCCGATTATTATCATCCCGATCACGCTTATGCCAACAGCTTGTCCACCTTGCAACGGGCGAAATTTCAATGGCGTCTCATCAATTCCGAAATTGATGCGCTCAATTCGGTCTTCAGGCTGCACACCCTGCCGGATACACAATCTATCCGAAATCTTTGTGAAATTCTGGATGAACACAAAGGGCAAAAAAAGGAAGTTATTCATACTGGCTATTTTCGTGCCCGCAAAACGCTCTCCAGTCTGTTATGCAACAAATCAACTGTATACACAGAAGTTGAAGAGTTGCATCTGAAACGGTTAATTAAAATTCTCCGCTTACGCGATTTGTTTGAAAAAAATAGTGAGTACAAACTCTCTTTTGGCAAGCTGTTTCGCGGTATGAACACGGATTGGCAGCTGCTGGAATCACATATTGTATTTTCTCAAAAACTGTCAAGATTCAGCGGTTCGGAGGCATTGACCGCACATATTCTTGAACACTGGCAAACCATAGGTTTGGCTTTAGGGGAATACGCCGAGCAAATCAATGACGCCGCCAGAGCAGTGAAACGACTTGCGCAACTACTGCAGGTAAAGGAGAACACTCATCTATTGGTCGGTGAACTGCTGAACAGAGTTGAATCCCTGAAACCCCGCCTGCAACAACTGTGTCACCGGCAGCAGCTTATAGGCCTTAGCGATCGCCTCAGTCCGAAGATTATTCTTGACACAATTGACACAATCGAACATACCCAGCAACAGTACAACTCGTTAACAGATCAGCACGAAAAACGTCTTTTTCGCGAAAAAATAGATAATACGCTGGTATGGCTGAACGATTCCGTGTCTCGGGAAAAGATTAAGGTTCAGGATATCGAACTTCTGTTAAATAAAATGAATGACTGTTAAGGAAAATATTCTTCAAACAAAAAGGCCGGGGTTGCGCAATCGGATCCATACGCCAAGCCGCCGGCCACGCTAAGAGTTTTAGCTCCGGTCGATTGACCGGTTATTTTTCTAATATAGTACAGACCGTGTGATTAATTCGCGGATATACCCGCTAATCTCACTATGCCACTTATTAAATTAAATACAAGGAAATTTTTGTTTACATTTGCAGATTCGTAAAATAAGGAGTCTCCTGGTTTTCATATAATCGTAATTTTCACCACATTAATTTCGTTTTTGTCTTATTATTCAGAAACTTGAACTGCGTCATTTTTTCTTTAAATTCACGATTAATTGACAACACAAACTGTAGGTTTTTGTATTGGTTTCACAAGCGGCACGAGTTAGTTAAGGTCCGAAATTTTATCGAGTCCGAAAACAATACAACAATCAGCAGCTTCAAATCAGATTAGCGGAAAAGCGGTACTTCTGCGTTTCGGAGAAAGCTTCTCTTGTATTGTTGACACATGTTCTTATTTTCCGGACAAGCAATCCGAGATATTCAGAGCGAGGGCTTTCATTGTCTGAAAATAATGCTCGGGCCCCGCGGGAATTTCCGTTCCGAGCGGATCGAGCATTCCTATTTTGACCGAAGAACCTTCGCTGATCGTTTGAATGATTCTGTCGGAGAACTGCGGTTCACTGAAAATACAAACTGCCGCCGAGTTGAGTACCAAATCCCGGTTTACTTTTATTTGCCTGATCGTGGGGGAGGACTCGGCCTTCGTCA
Organism: Granulosicoccaceae bacterium; assembly: GCA_965222695.1. Classification (GTDB taxonomy): domain Bacteria; phylum Pseudomonadota; class Gammaproteobacteria; order Granulosicoccales; family Granulosicoccaceae; genus UBA7957. Next base: position 2,237,491 of record OZ244967.1, read on the forward strand.
GTATGACTCCTGTGTGCGATAAACCATACCGGGATTCAAAGTATGCGTAGGCATCATGGAAAACAATATAGGGTTTTTCCTTCAACGCTGACAACAAGCCAGCAATAAAGCTATCGAGCTGATTCAATCGATCTCGCAGTATCCTGACATTGGACTGGAAAATATCCGCATGATCCGGATAGCGATCGCTTAAGACAATAGCTATTTGGTTCGCGATTTGTTTAACATTAACCGGATCCAGCCAAACATGGGGGTCTATGACCGGATGCAGGTGTTTACCCGAATGCGCCATATGCAAATCGACTTCTTCCCCGCTTCGACTCTTGAGTAATTTGAGTCCCTCGGTATTGATCAAGGCAATTTTTTGATTGTCCGGCACATTCTCCCGTAAAACTCCTGAAAGAAAGGTTTCAAGCCCCGGGCTGATATAAAACAGAAAATCCGCCTGTCGGATGATTTGCCGCTGAGAAGGTTTCATCCGATAGTCATGCGCGGAAGCCGCGCTGTCAAGTAATAATACAACCTCAACGCCCTCACCCACCACTGCCTGCACCAAAGAATGCAAGGGTTTGATCGAAGCGACGACCCTCGCTTCACTCAGCTGAGGATTGGCGGCGGCATAGGCAGATGGGGTAAGCGCTGAGAGAATCCACAGCAGAATCGGAGAAATCGTGGCTTTTACTTTCATTCGGACGATAGGTATGGGCAAAAAGATCAATTTTTGTTATGTTATAACATATAAATATACGGTGAACTAGTACTTGAGGAAACATCCCGTGCCGCTCTGCAGCCAACATCAACTCTGTATCAACAAAGCGCTTGAACTGGGCGAAAAAATTTGTGCGGAAAACGGTCGGCGATTTACAAAAATCCGTCGTGAAGTATTGGGGTTGATCTGGCAGAGTCATAAACCTGCCAAGGCTTACGATATCATGAATCAGTTGGACGAGAACATTGCCTCCCTTAAACCGCCCACTGTCTATCGCGCTCTTGATTTTTTGCGGGAAAACGGTCTGGTGCACAAAATCAACAGTCTCAACGCCTTTGTCGGATGTTCCCATCCCGCCATGAAGCATCAGTGTTACTTTCTGATTTGCAGCGAATGCGGCGACATCGCCGAATGCTGCGCCCAGGAACTCACCAATGTCATCGAGAAAACGGCAGACAAAAATCACTTCAAGCCGGAGCAGGCGTCGCTGGAGATTCAGGGCATCTGCGAAAACTGTGGAAACATGGCGCGATAATGGGCGATTTAGTAAAAGCGGAAAACCTCCACGTCAGTCGTCACGACAAAACAATATTACAAGACGTCTCCCTGACTATTGGTGAAAAGGATTTTATAACCCTGATCGGCCCCAATGGTGCCGGAAAGTCCATGCTGATCAAATGCCTGCTCGGCTTTTATAAACCGGAGAAAGGGAGGATCACTAAGAAAAAGGGTCTGCGAACCTCTTACGTACCGCAACACATCAATACCAATAAAACCATACCCATCAGTGTTAGGCGTTTTTTAACCTTGCGTAATCGCATCAGTCGCACGGCGCTTAACAGAATCACCCGGGAAACCGATATTCAGCCCTACCTTGACAAGCCCCTGGAAGTATTGTCCGGCGGAGAAATGCAACGGGTACTGCTGGCACGCGCGCTGGCCAAATCCCCCGAACTATTAGTTTTGGATGAACCCGCTCAAAACCTGGACGTCTCAGGCCAGCTGGCTTTCTATCAATTAATCGATGAACTCTATACAAGCTATAAATTAAGCGTATTGATGGTCTCACACGATCTGCATATGGTCATGGCTTCCACGCAACAGGTCATTTGCCTATTTCATCATGTTTGCTGTACCGGCACACCGCAAGCCGTCGCAAGAGACCCCGAATTCATTTCCCTTTTCGGTAGTGATATGGCGAAAATGATGGCAATGTACCGCCACAGCCATGATCATACGCACGTGCATGATTCCGCCACACCTACCCGAATCGAGCAAGATGATCTCGATCCTTCGAAGATGAGATCCTGATATGCTGGATGCCTTTATTCTCAGAGCCTTGGCTGCCGGAATTCTGGTGGCGTGGGTTGCGGCAGCGCTTGGATGTTTTGTTGTCTGGCGCAGGATGGCCTACTTTGGCGATTCTTTAGCGCACAGTGCTCTTTTGGGTATTGCCCTGGGCCTGTTGAGTGGACTGGGACTCAATATTGGCATACTGATTGTCTGCGCACTGTTTGCACTCGTTCTGATCTGGATGCAACACAAAAAAATACTCGCCACGGACACTTTGCTCGGCATTTTGGCACACGCATCCCTCTCTATCGGGATGGTGGTAATCAGTTTTCTCGATTATCCGGGTTTTTCTCTGCACAGTTATTTGTTTGGCGATATTCTGACGGTATTGCCGTCTGACCTGTACTGGATTTTCGGAGGGGGACTTTTAGTGACCCTATTGCTGGTACTTAACTGGTCCTCCCTGACACTTATGACCATCAGCGAAGATCTGGCAAAAGCGGAAGGCGTCAATACATTTGTGGCCAATCTGGTATTGATGAGCCTGATGACGGTCGTTGTCTCTGTCTCGATCAGGGTTGTCGGAATTCTGCTCGTAACATCAATGTTGATCATACCTGCCGCAACCGCGAGGCAATGGGCAGAATCTCCGGAAGGCATGGCGATTATAGCTGCCGGAGTGGGCACGGCATCCGTAATTTTCGGTCTCGCAGCGTCCCTGTTTTTTGATACGCCCTCGGGACCGTCAATTGTAACTGCCGCTGCGATACTTTTTGCTGTCCTGTTCAGTACCGCATTGATCTTGCAAAAAATGAAACAAACGAAAAGATCTTCGTCGATTGCACGTCCGCACTGAGATTGTATTTTGAATATTGCCGGAGGCCATGCTTACTCCGGCCTGACAGTATTCCTTGCATCGATAACATGCCAGCTGGATTGCCCGCCTCTAGCCTGCGCTTTTCTGTCGCAGTGCCGTCTCCAGTAATTTAATGCCTGGTTTTGCAGGCGATTCAGCAAGGGAAGATCAATCCCGGGCAAGGGGTTGAACGGACTGTTGCGGCTGATCGTCCAGAGTTCGGTACGGGTGCTGCGCTTATTTGCCTTGCCTCGGCAGTGAAATCCGTGCGTATTAGCAACGACCAATGTGTTGGCCGGAACCTTTAGAGAAGCGGGAGCCGGCAATCCCATCTCATGCAAATCATCTTTGCTCACCCGGAAAGAGCCGTTGGCCGAATATAAATCAGTTCCATTCGCAACTTCCGTACTTTTTCGATACTCCCACTTCAATCTGGCCAGAGTTAAGCGATTTGATCCGGGAACATAGGTAAAAGGTCCGTTTGACTCATCAACATCGTCCAGAAAAAACCAGCTTTTCATGGTCGGATGAAAGGTATCGGTATGGAGGTTTTTTTGTGGATCGGGATTGCCGTCGACGAAATGATTTTTAATGGTCTGAATATGAGAAATAGGACGATAATTTTTTCCCGACGCAAATTTTAACAGTTTTACCAGATAGGCGTGGTCGAGCGCTGCCGCGCATTGCGGCAACCCGGACAAGGCCGCCTCATCAAGGAGAATACGGTGGGTCAGAGTATCACCCTGTGTACATTCACGAACCTCCCCTTTGGCAGTGTAAACCTCTTCCTTCAGATGTTTAAACTGATCTTCGGGCAACAGATCGTGAATCAGAATAAATCCGTTTTGGTAAAAGCTTTTTTTATGCTCCGCTTTGATTCCGCCCGATAAGAGAAACATCCGAAAGCGCATGATCCCGAACGCAATAAGCACTCTCAGAAGGTGCAATCCCATCCGGTTCAACCATGGACTGCCCAGTATAGGATTTTTTTTAAACGATTTAGTCTGCGTGAATATCTGGAGAATCCACCACGGCGTCATCAGCAATTTATTCATCAATTCGATCTCGATCCAGGTCTGATAACAGGATTGATGCAAATGCCAAGCCACTGGTTTCATGTCAAAGCAGGCGCGAGAATGGCCTCCAGCCTGACCGTCATCCACCATGTCGCTCGAACTCTTCTCTATTGAATATGACATGCTGTCTGTATAATGAGCGCCTGAGATTTTCACCCTCAGGCATATCACTCTCACACGCAAAGTAGTTTGTCTCCAAAAATACCTGAGGCCGCACGCCAAGAAGAGCCGAGAATACAATGACTCAAAAAAAATCGAAAATTATCTATACCCTCACCGACGAAGCCCCTTTGTTAGCAACTTGCTCGCTGCTACCGGTTATACGAACATTCACCGCCGCAGCCGGCATAGTCGTTGAAAAAAGCGATATTTCAGTCGCAGCCAGAATACTGGCCGAATTCTCCGACTACCTCGACGATGAACAAAAAGTCCCTGATTATTTGGGAGAGCTGGCGAAACTGACCCAGGATCCAAAAGCCAATATCATCAAACTGCCCAACATCAGTGCATCGATACCGCAGCTGATGGCGGCCATTGAGGAGCTTCAGTCCAAAGGTTACAGGATTCCCGATTATCCGGAAGAGCCGCACAGTGACGAAGAAAAAATCATCAGCGAACGCTACTCCAAGGTTCTTGGAAGTGCGGTAAATCCAGTGTTGCGAGAAGGCAATTCAGACCGTCGCGCTCCTCCGGCGGTAAAACGGTTTGCGCAAAAAAATCCCCATTCTATGGGCAAGTGGAGCCAGGCTTCCCGCACCCATGTTTCACACATGAGAGGCGGAGATTTTTATTCCAGTGAGAAATGCATGACCATGGACAAAGCCTGTGATGTCACCATGGATCTGGTGACCCGGGACGGGGAGACCATCGTGCTCAAAGAAAAAACATCGCTGCTGGAAGGGGAGATCATTGACAGCATGTTTATGAGCAAAAGGGCATTGTGTGAGTTCTTTGAGGAACAGCTCGAAGATGCCCGTGAAACCGGTGTGATGTTCTCTCTGCATGTTAAAGCAACCATGATGAAAGTGTCTCACCCGATCGTTTTCGGCCACGCAGTAAAGGTGTTTTACAAAGACCTTTTCGCCAAATATGGAGACTTGTTCGACAAGCTGGGTGTCAACCCGGACAACGGCATCAGCAGCGTGTACGAAAAAATCGAAAGCCTGCCGGGCTCGTTCAGGGAAGAAATCGAGGAGGATATACGCGACTGCTACCAGACACGCCCCGAACTCGCCATGGTTGATTCCACCAAAGGGATCACCAATCTGCATGCCCCCAACGATGTCATAGTCGACGCATCCATGCCGGCGATGATTCGCAACGGCGGAAAAATGTGGGGACCGGACGGCAAATTAAAAGACACCAAGGCGGTCATGCCGGAGAGTACCTTCGCCAGGATTTATCAGGAAATGATCAACTTCTGCAAAACCAACGGCGCATTCGATCCGGCAACCATGGGAACTGTACCCAACGTCGGATTGATGGCGCAGAAAGCGGAGGAGTACGGTTCACACGACAAGACATTCGCCATTCCGGCGGACGGCATTGCACGTGTCGTGGATGAGCAGGGGAATGTCCTGATCGAACAAAACGTCGAAAAAGATGATATCTGGAGAATGTGTCAGACCAAAGATGCTCCCGTGCAGGACTGGGTCAAACTCGCGGTAACCCGGGCTCGCCAATCCGATACGCCTGCCGTTTTCTGGCTTGACGAATACCGGCCTCACGATGCTGAATTAATCAAAAAGGTCAGACTTTATCTACAGGATCACGATCTGAGCGGCCTGGATATTCAGATCATGTCACCGCTGCGCTCCATGAGATTCTCACTGGAAAGAATCATTCGCGGCAAAGACACGATTTCGGTGACAGGAAATATCCTCCGTGATTACCTGACTGACCTCTTTCCCATCATGGAACTGGGAACCAGCGCCAAAATGCTTTCTATTGTACCTCTGATGGCAGGTGGCGGTTTATTCGAAACCGGTGCAGGAGGCTCCGCACCCAAACATGTTAAACAACTGGTGGAAGAAAACCATTTGCGTTGGGATTCCCTGGGTGAATTTCTGGCCCTTGCCGTTTCATTGGAAGATGTCGGCATCAAAACCGGGAACAACAAAGCCAAAATACTCGCCAGAACTCTGGACGAAGCGACAGGAAAGTTACTTGAAAACAATAAATCACCGTCCAGACGCACAGGCGAACTGGACAACCGTGGCAGTCATTTCTATTTGGCTCTCTACTGGGCGGAGGCACTGGCGCAACAGACAGAAGACGCCGAACTGCAGGCGCAATTCGAACCTTTGGCCAATACCCTGTCGGAAAACGAAGAAAAAATTGTTGGAGAATTGAATAGTGTTCAAGGCCAGCCGGTCGATATCGATGGCTATTACTATGCCGATTCGGAGAAAACCAAAACCGTAATGCGTCCCAGCGATACATTTAACACCGCGCTAAAAGCAGTCAGGCACTAAGAGACCTGACGCTGTAAACCAACAGCGGTTTGTGCACCCGGAGTGAGCATCGGCTCCGGGGTTTTAATGGAATGACGATCAATATGAGTGAATACAAGAACGCCTTGGGCCTCCCGATCGGCTTCCCGGTCGAAAACTGGGAACCCCGGCCCGGTCCGCCACGATCCCCTATTCAAGGCCGATATTGTCACGTGCAGATTCTGGATCCATCGATGCATGGCGATGCGCTCTTTGAGGCATTCGGCAAGGATAAAGACCAGCGGAACTGGACTTATCTGCCCTACGGCCCATTTTCCGATAAAGGCGATTTTATGGAGTGGCTGCACCAATGTGCGAACAGTGACGATCCACTTTTCCACGCCATTATGGGCAAGGATGCAAACAAGGCCGTCGGGCTTGCCAGTTACCTGCGAATCGAGCCCGGTGCCGGAGTTGTGGAAGTCGGCCATATTCACTACTCCCCGCTGCTGCAGAATACGTCCGCAGCCACAGAAGCCATGTATCTGTTGATGCGACGGGTATTTGATGAATTGGGCTATCGCCGCTACGAATGGAAATGCGATGCCCTGAACCGCAAATCACGAATAGCCGCCAGTCGCCTGGGCTTTACCTTCGAGGGCGTTTTTCGCCAGGCCACTCTGTACAAGTCAAGAAACCGCGATACGGCCTGGTATTCGATTATTGACAGCGAATGGCCACGGATAAAAACCGCTTTCGAATCCTGGCTATCTCCGGATAATTTCGATCGGGACGGATGTCAGCTAAGTTCGCTCTCCATCAGGCATGGGGCAAGCGAACGACCAATAGAAAACACATAAAGTCAGCGACTAACGATATATTCCAAACCGTAGGAACGAAGCAAGCTCGCGAAATTTGAAGTTCAATAAAAGAAATACTGCACGACCAGGATGGCCGCGGTGACCAATAACAGACGGCGCAGTATCAATCTGTACCCTTCGGGGCTGATCCGGTTACGTATTTTTATGCCGATCATCAAGGCACCGGCAGAGACCACCATGGCCGGCACGGAGACCAGGATAAGCGACAGGTCCAGTAAGCCGGCAGCGGAAAAGACCCCAACCTGTGCGATTTTTCCGCTCATAAAGCACAAATTGAAAACCTGAACCATCGCGGTGGTTTTCAGCCCTAATTCCAAGAAAAAAATCACCAGCACTGGGACCATCACATTAACGGTTCCGGCCAGAAATCCCGCCAGGAAACCGAAACCGAGCATAGAACGGGTTTGATAACGCTTTATCCAGGGCGTCTCAATATGGCTGATTCGCTCCACATTCAGGTAAAGTAGTATCACGACAGCTAACAGCAGGCGGAATGGGGATGGATCAGAATAGACCAGCACGACACTCCCCAGGACACTCCCTGCAACGGCAAACGCGGCGAGCGGCCAGAATCGGCCTATGCTTTCGCGCCAATGGCCTCCATGTAAAATACTGATAATATTGACAGTGATCGTCGGAAACAAAGTCAGCAGAATTGCGCTTTGTACATCCATAAACAAGGCAATCAAGGGCGTCGCCGTTAAAGGAAAACCCAGGCCAAGAGTTCCATGCACCAGTCCGGCAAACGCCAGGGGCACTAACACCGGCAACAGAGTTGTAATATCAACTTCCATCAGAATGTACTAAACCCTGACGCAGATGGCGATGGGTACTTGTGGATTTGATTATAGTCATGGCAAACATTCAGAATACGCGATTATATAAGAGCTTGTCTAAGAAGAAAGGATTTGAAGGGAAAATTGCGATATGCTAGGACAGTTTCCGAGCCTGCGCGAGCGGATCAATCTGTTCGGCTGATTCGGAGCACTGCATGTTCAATGGCAAACAGACGATAAACATGCTGTTGGAACCATGACTTGTTTAAAACCCACACTTTAGGATTCGTCAGATGTTAGTAAAAGACTATATGAGCGGTACACCGATTTCAGTAAGAGACGATGTTGAATACGATTCAGCATTTAAGATCATGGACAGGCAAAACCTTCATCATCTTCCGGTATTGGGTAATTCCGAAGACGTAGTCGGTATTGTCACACTGCGGGATCTTCAATTGGCCGCACGGTTTTTCCGCGAAGCTCCGGCCGAAGTCGCCGATGTCATGCACACACCAGTGGTAACAATTTCACCGGATTCGCCGCTGGAAGACGCGGCCCGGCTGATGATGGAAAAACGCATCGGTTGTCTGCCCGTCGTGGATGTAAATGGGCGACTGATCGGCATGCTAACCGAAACTGATCTGTTCCGGGCTTTGATTGAGCTGGTGAAGCAATAAGACGGATTCATCTTCAATTCAGCAGTTGTATTGTGGCCAAGCCACACCACAACGCCCGTAGGAGCTTGCCCTGCAAGCGATTCGGAAAATATCGCAATCCTTCGCAAGGGGGCCTCGCTCCTACGGATTTCTATGCCGTCTTCGTGTTCTGAATTCACCACAAAGCCACTGAACACTAACGGCACAATTGTGGAGAACCCGCCCGGTTTAAATTCCGACCATGTATCATTTCTTCAATGCCGCACCAATAGGCAGCCGCTTCGCACATCGGACAGGGTTTCGACGATGAATACAAGACCGTACCGCTCAGCTTACGGTCATTTACCCGAAAAGCGGCATCTCGAATGGCAGACATTTCGGCATGCGCGGTGGGGTCACTGTCCAGCACCACCCTGCTCCAGGACTGGCCGATAATTTTCCCCTTACGTACCAGTATTGCGCCATAGGCTTGATCGCCATAATCAATCGCCAATTGCCGCATTAAAAAAGCCCGCTCCATAAACGATTCGTCATCCGCGGTCTCCGGCTGGATGACCCCCGTATTCGAGCGTTTTGGTGCGGCCGCATAACTTTTGTGAGCCGTTAAAGCAGATATTCCACTCAGTACCAGACTCCCGAGCAATAATCGTCTATAGATTCGGAAGCTGGCTTTTTTCGCAGTTCCTGTAAATTCTGTCTCGGACATGGTGACTTTCCCCCACGATAAAACATTGTCAAAAACCGAGTCGTGCCGTTTTCGATTCTGGTTAAAAATGAAAATAAGTTCCATTATCATGACTTTTTCTTGAACGCATAGGCTCTTAGACATAGATCAATGACAAAGTGCAATCAAGCATTTTAGACTGTTTCCAAGTCAGATTTTCGGACCGACAGCACCTGGTCGAATGGCGAAGGATCAACCTATTACACAAATACCGGGCTCCGGAATTTCGACACACGACAAAGACGGAGGCTGCTATGAGCAAACCGGCAAATCTCAATACCTTTTCAATGAAATATCCGATCTGGGATCGCATGTTCATGGTGTTTCCTCTAATCATCGTGGGGACCAAAGAAGAAGACGGCAGTTACGACCTGGCACCGAAGCACATGGCGATGCCGATGAGCTGGGAGAACTATTTCGGTTTTGTCTGTACACCCCGGCACAATACCTATCATAACGCCAAACGCGAAGGCGTTTTTACCGTCAGTTATCCCAACCCCTCTCAGTGGCTGCAAACCTCCCTGACAGCCTCGCCCCGCTGTGAAGACGGGCAAAAACATGCCCTGGAGTTAGTGGAAACCTTCCCGGCCGATACCGTGGATGGCGTGTTGGTAGCGGACGCTTATCTGTATTTTGAATGCGAACTGAACCGGGTTATCGACAACTTCGGCACCAACAGCCTGATTGTCGGGAAAATTCTATCCGCCCATATTGATGCGTCTGCATTGCGTTCAGAGGAACAGGATGATCAAGAATTAATCTTCAATCATCCCCTGGTGACTTATCTGCACCCGGGCAGGTTTGCCGAAATCAAGGAGACCATGACCTTCCCTTTACCCAAGGGAATGAAGAAATAGGGAAAAGGCAATGAATGGCTTACCGGTAGACAAGATTCTGAATCTGGTGAGGCAATATAAAGACGAGGCCCTGGAATTTCTTGAGATCCTCACCCGGTGCGAGTCTCCTTCCACCGAGCCCCTCACGCAGATTTTTATACGCGAGCAAATCGCCGATGTGTTGAATGATCTCGACTATGCCTGCATACGCATTCCCGGTATCGACAGCGGAGGGATGCTGTACGCGAGACCGCGAAACAGGAAACGAGATCAATATCATCAAATGATAATCGGCCATTATGATACGGTATGGCCGGTCGGAACCATCGAGGAAATGCCCTTTAAAATAGAGGGCAGTGTCGTCCGTGGCCCGGGTGTGTACGATATGAAGGCCGGAATAACCCAGGCCGTAATAGCACTTAAGACCATACGGCAATTGGATCTTAAGCCCCGGGTCACCCCGGTGGTGTTCTTCAATTCCGACGAAGAAATCGGCAGCCACGAATCCAGCCGCTACATTCACAGGCTTGCAATGTTGATGAACCGGGTATTTGTTTTGGAACCGTCACTCGGACCGGCCGGCAAGCTGAAAACGACACGAAAAGGCGTGGGTCGATATAAAATCACGGTTAAAGGTAAAGCCGCGCATGCCGGACTCGATCCGCAAGCCGGTGCCAGTGCGATCCTGGAACTCTCGCATGTAATTCAAAAATTGTTTTCCCTCAATGACATTGATAAGGGCATCAGCGTAAATGTCGGTACTGTAGACGGCGGATTAAGAGCCAATGTTGTAGCACCTTACAGCCAGGCGATAGTCGATGTAAGAACCAGGACACAGGAAGACTCCCTGCAAATCGAGAATGTGATCTATGCCTTAACACCCGATACTCCCGGAACCACACTTGAAATCGAGGGCCGTATCGGACGGCCCGCCCTTGAGCTTACACCCCGCAACCAGGCCTTATGGAAACTCTCGCAACATCTTGCCGAACAAATCGGGCTCAGGCTGGAACAGGGACAGGCCGGCGGCGGATCGGATGGAAACACCACAAGTTTATATACCGCCACCCTGGATGGACTGGGAGCAGTCGGCGATGGAGCGCACGCCGAACACGAACACATTGATATAGACAAAACGCTGGAACGGGCAGCATTGTTAACGCTTTTATTGCTGGCCCCGCCACTGAAGAGTTATTGATGAGAACGGTGATCCTGTGGAGGAAATCATGTTTAAACCATTTTACAGCTCTGTTACCAGAATATCGGACCTCCATCGAAAGCCCTTCCAATTTGCACCCATAGACCGAAATCAGTGGGCGATGGGCGATTATATCCTGTGCGAAGTTCAAGGCCGCTCGACGCCGAGCTATCTGGTCGAACTCTGCTCCGGACGGCTTGCCCCTGTACTTGAGGGCGATATTATTATCGGCGCCCTGGGCAGGCGTGCTGCAACCATGGACGGTGTGGGCAGTTGGGAAGCCATTGGTGACGACTTAAAACTCCATGCGCTGACATCCGGAGGCCTGTTCGGCAAGCTGACTTCTCAATCCCATCTGATGCCCGCCCTGATGACACTCGACTACAAAGGCCATATTATCAGGGATAAGAAAATCCGCATGCGGGACTTTGTCCGTCAAGCTCCAAAAAAGGAAATGAATATGCCGGTGATTATGATCATCGGCACCTCCATGTCCGCCGGAAAAACCACGTCCGGGCGGATCATTATTCACGAACTCAAGCGTATGGGACTAAAAGTCGCGGCTGCCAAATTCACTGGTGCCGGCCGATACCGCGATGTACTCAGTTTCTCAGATGCCGGCGCTGATTATATCTTCGATTTCGTCGATGTCGGCCTCCCCTCGACCGTGTGCGACCCGCAGGAGTTCGAGAATCAAATGGAAAACCTGCTGTCACAAATCGCCGAAACCGATGCCGATATACTGATCGCAGAATTGGGCGCCTCGCCTCTGGAGCCCTACAATGGCTCCGTTGCCATGAAATTGCTTGACAATAAAATTACCATGACCGTACTCAGCGCACTTGATCCCTATGCCGTACTGGGGATCCAGCGTGCTTTTGGTATGAAGCCCGACCTGATAACGGGGCCCGCTGCAAATACGGAGGCAGGGATTTCATTGATTCAAAAGCTGCTGGGTATAAAGGCATTGAATCTGGTCAGGCGCCAGGCACTGCCGGATTTGCAAAAGTTACTCGGAGAAAAAATAACAGGCGATCGATTGGCCTCCGACTGATCGAAGCCTTCAATCCATTGTCAATCAGCGCAGTACTGAATACAACCGCCTCCCGGCTTATGTGTATTCATCAATTAATTCAGCAATGCGCTCCATAACTCACTTCTTAAGCTGATGGAAAATTGATTCTCTTTAAAGCTATCTTTTTCACCATCCTCTTCGCCGTCGAAAGTTGCGATTCCGTAGTTAATGGATATGCCCCGCATTATTTCAAAGCTTATCCCGGCGGATATCACCATGGATTCAACATCCACCCTGTTTGAACTGAGCGCACTCCCTACGGCCACATGGAATGATGTGCGACGCCAGATATCAAATCTACCCGGCGTATTCCTTCGGTATGACGGAAAAACATTCAACGATACAGAAGCCGTCATAGGCGCCAACTTAAGCCCATATCATTAATTGAACATGGCTTAACCCCATTTTCCGGCAACTCTCTATAAGGTCTATTATTTCTTCGGGCAGCGCCTGTAGTTGCCGTTTTCGCGGCCGTTCGGTCATGCTTTTTAGTAAGTCGGCAATAAATTGATCGCATCGAGGAAAACAAGCCTTTATTATGGCTTTGAACTCGTCTGCGATACTCCGTAATGGGCGCCAATCCGTTATTTCTCGTGGCGCATCCATCTTTCTTTTCATGGGTGCAAAACGACTTTGCACAATGTTCTCCGCCACTGCAACGTACAACAATTTACCGTGTAAATACAACTGGGATAATTCTGACTCTTTCCGTGCACGTAGCTTATCTATATCCAGCAGGCTTTTCATCCGCTTGATCAATAACTCCACTTGACATCACACACGATACAACGCTGAGTATGTTCTGGCCTTAAAGGGTAATCAGGATCACTTGCACCATTAGACGCAGCAGTATTTTCAACTGTATGACGAACAAGTGGCCGATGAGCCTGGTCAAAGCCGCATCAGCCGCAGCGAGCGCCATTGCACGGTGATCGAAGCACCTATGGGTATGCGTGAACAATATCAATGGCCTGGATTACACAGTCTAGTTCGAATCCAAAGCGAGCGGGTATTGGACGGCGATACCCGCACAGAAACACGCTACTATTTGAGCAGTTTGTCGGCTGATGCGAAGCGGCATAATGAAATAGTCCGGATGCATTGGCAAGTGGAGAATCCCTTACACTGGGTATTGGACGTGGCTTTCAATGAAGATGCTTGCCGAATACGGGAGCGCAACGGAGCTGAGAATTTTTCAATACTCAGAAGACTCGCCTTAATTCTGCTGCGCCAAGATGAGAGGGTCAAAATAGGGATCAAGGGAAAGCGGCTTCGCGCGGGATGGGATGAGGCCTATCTTGAAAGGCCTATTGGTGACATAGTTGATTGATGCGATGCCCTGCACAATGAGTAAACCGCTATTTTCATTTACAGAATAAAGAATTGCTATTCGTAATTCTCTTTGCTAAGAATGCTTTGCCTATATGCAACACAGTCTGACTCGGATTAGGGAATATTTAAATGATTTGATGCGGAAGTATTTTTTATGTTAGACTAAAAAAGTTTTTTACTTGGCGCTTCTTTAAGACAAATGTTAGCACTTCATTAAATTAATTACTACTGAAGCTGTGCTCTTAGAAAAATAGGGCAAAATCTATCTACTATGTAGATAAGATCATCATTTTTAACGCTCTCAAGCAACGTGAGAAAACACGTTTTCGTATCATCGGGCTTCAGACTCCGTAACTGCCAAGGAAAATTATCCTTGTCAATTAATACACTTTTTTTTAAATATCACTGGTATCTATTTCCAATTCTGTTAATCCAGATTCAGAATTTGAGCGGTTTTTCTAAATTGTTATAATATTGTTAATTGATTAACCCACTTATTCTTGCTTGTGTAGGCCCGAACAAGGGAAAAGTTCAAAATGCAACCAATTTATTTGAAAATATAAAAAGTACGTCGGAGGAAAATGAGTTAATCTCGCGCCCTTATTTCTAACTAAATCAACCAATTAAGGTCTATATATGGATAAAAGGAAAGAAATTCTCAAATTACTAGAACAAGACAGCCGAATTTCTATCAATGCGATATGCAAAAAACTTAACATGTCCAGAACATCCGTCTACACGTTAATCAATTCGTTGAAAAAGGAAGGTGTAATAAAGCGATTCACGATTGAAAGAGGTGACATAGATAATTGTGGTAAACTAAAAGTGTATTTTGTGTTGAAGTACGACACAGCCAATGCGGAACGTTTTTTCCAGGAAATTCTGTCCGTCGATGGTTTGGAATTTTGTGAACTTCTATTTGGAGAATTTGAAGTGATGCTGACATTTTTTCTTGATAATCTTGCCTCGCTAGACAATGTCAGAGTTGAGTTGCATAAGTTACAAGGCATTAAAATCATTCATACCTTAATTATGCATCGTCAAATAACGATAGAAAATTTATCAAGTATGCGGAAACAAAAAATATAATAAGTTTTATTTATCCGCGATACCAGACTCACTTCTTTATTTACACAAACCCAGTTTTTTTGCTAACTATTCGTTCTGATATCAAGATATAAATGGAAGTTAGCAACAGAAATGTCGCTACGACTGCATAAGCTAACTGTATATTTAACAGGGCTTCTGTATAACAAACACCAATTGTCAGGCCAATGGCCACAAGCATGCCAAATAGATTCGATGTCGTATAAATAATTTCTGCCGTAGAATCATCATAGCTTTTAATAATCGCTGCTCGTGCCGCAACTCGTGACACACCGAAGGTAAGAGTTGCCACAAAGAACGTAAACCCAAGCATGAGAAGACCATATAATGGTTGAAAGTAGATCATGATGGCAGTGCTTGACAGCGAAACAATCATTATTTTATCTGAGTTGTATTTTTTCAGTAAATGGGGATACAACCAGGCACCCGCAGCGAACCCGATGCTTGCAATCGCGTCCACCAAACCAAGTGTTAGAAAACTTTTTCCCAGAGATTTCACGATAAAATAGGTGGTTACTGTATTCATGACGTTCGGAATAATCCGTGCCAAAGAAAAGTTTATAACGTCACTGCGATACTGACTGAAGCAGCGTATATAAATGGATAGCGGGTTGGACTTCATTTGAACCGATTCACTGGAGCCGAATGACACTGCAATAGTTGATAATATGATACCCGATAGCAGAAATGAGACTGCATTTAAAAGAAAAATGTAATGCTCGCCGAGCCTATCGACCAACAAAGCGCCAAGCGTAACTGACAATAGCATGGCAAGCTGGGTTATTGTTTCCAGACGGGAACTTGCAGTATTGGCATTTGCCTTTGCATCATTCAGAATGCGCTGAAAAAAGCTGTTGGAGCTGGGTACGAAAAATGAATCAAGCATGGATGATAGTACGGTGATCAGGAATGTAAAAACCAGCACGTAGATATCCAAATACACCACTATTCCCAGCAGAAGCATCAGGGCAGCTCGTATGTAATCTGACCAAATACAGATACTCTTAACCCCGTACCTGCCAATCAAGCCAGGTATGAAATAAGATGATAGAACCTGTGGAATTGCATACGCTAAAAAAACACCGCCGATAGAGAAGATTGACCCGGTTACCAGAAACGAAACATAAGCCGCCCCAAGAATCTGAATCCCTGTTCCCAGATAAGTGATAAAAGTGGCGAAGATAAATCGCCCGACATTGTGTGTACTATGCATAGCTCATTCCGCTGCAAAATTCTTGAAACGCTCGCTCCGTTTCGGTTGATAATGTCCTGGCACGCAAACAAGCGTGAACCAATCCCTGATGACATGTCAGTGTGTGTTCGACACCCGATTTCGACAGTTGCTCAGCTAGTTCACAGGCATCGACTGATAGAGAGTCTTCGCTGGCATAAGCAAGATAAGTCGGCGGAAATACAGAGAAGGCATCATCATGTAGAATTGGTGAAATATCGATATGACTTGGAGACACTTTGCCCTCGGTATAGCAAGAAACGAAATGCATCATCTCGCCACCGCTGAGACGTGGTGCATCCTCACCACCGGAACTCCAGCGATCAAAATTAAGTACTGGACAAAAAAGAGCCACTTTGCGTAAGCCACTGCCATCATCCCTCGCGGCAAATACACGACCGATATAAGCGGCAATATTTCCGCCAGAGCTCTCGCCGGCAACCGTAATTTGGATACCTTTCCTCAACAAGGAATTTACAATCTTGACACTGTCCTTCAATGCCGCTGGATATTGGTGTTCTGGTGCTAACCGATAATCTACTAAATAAACCAACCGGCCGGTGGTATAGCAGATCGAATTGGCCAAATCTGAATGACTATTAATACCACCGAGCACGAACCCACCACCATGAAAATAAACAATGGCGTCATTGTTGCACGAACTCGTCAATGCGTACCGTCCACATTTCACCCCTTCAATAATGACATGTTCAAATTTAACCTCATCAGATTGCTCAAAAGGTAGCTCCACTGCATAGTTAGCAAACATTTGCCGCTGTTCATGCAAGGGACAGTTGTGGTAGCCGAAGGGCATGATCTGGTTGCCTATCTCAATATATTGTTCTATACCGCTTGCATAGACATTCATAAGCATTCTCTCTGCTGTGGCGTGAGTTTCTTGATGATGGGACCTCGACCGTTTGTAGTCGTGTCCCTGATGATCAGCGTCAATAAACATTTACTAACAACACGAACAGCAGCAACGTGCTTTGCTTCGCGAGGTTTGATAACAGCCGTTCCATGCCAAGGGCATATCGAGAAACCGTTGTTTTTGCGTTTACCAAGATGCAAGGGACCACCTCGATGCGGGCATTTGTCATTGTTTAGATAGAGGCGGTCCGATCCAAGCTGGACGTGAGTGCGTTGTTTGCAACCCGAATGAAATATCAAAAACTCGGCTGCCTGTTCAGTCACCAACTGTGTTACAGCCATTCTCGATAATCTCCTATTGTATAGATGGAATAATCACAGGATTCTGATTCGATTAATGCACCATGCAATCGTCCATTCTTGATGATAATCCCGTCTCCGGGTTGCAGAATCGTGGATTTTTCAAAGCCGTTGAGATACTCCATGGTTCCGCTGTTGATATGACACAATTCATCATCGTCATGAGAATGAGTAACCGACAACTCTCCAAGAGGCTCAATAAACGTCTGCTTCTTGATCTGGCCTTCGGCAGCCGATTGCTTAACCCGGTTAAATATTTGTACATGTATATCTTGATAAGTGCTGGCCTTATCCTTCCAATTAGTTTGCAAACAAAAGTCTTTCTCGGCGAAATCATTTAGCCAACAGGCCTCTTCAAATCCCCGGACTATTTCAACTGCGGCACATTCTCCATAGAGTTTTATAGTTGGCAATACCAGTTCATCTAATACCATTCGACTGTGGTGCTGATCGATATGTACATGTTCTGTAAAGTAACGAACATCTAGCTCGGGAATTATTTCCTGCAACACTGATTTCCACGCAGCGCAAGTAGTGATAAATGTAGTCTCAGCTTGATAGATTGCGCCGATATAACGAAAAATATTTTGTTTGTCCCGGGTAAGCATATTGTAATAGTTGGACAGCATCAGGCTACCATTCAGATAGTACTGCCAATAAGTATGAATCATCGGATCGAGTCCGGCGGACATCAGTGTTTTGCCAAATAAAACAGAATGTTTTTGCCTATATACGCCGTAACCGAGTTCATCAATAATGATTTTGAAAAGACTGCTGCCAATCTCACCATAGCTGCCAGCTGCATAACGTGCCATCGGACTGGATTCAAGCAAAAAATCCGGCGCCAGCTGAATCAGGAAATCTCGCGCAGCCACTAACGGATTTTCTGATGTCTTCAGTGCTTCAACTGACCTGGGGACGGTCTCCGATTCCAGCATACTATCAGCATAGTGTTCGAAGTAAGTCGCCACAGTTTGCAAATTCCAATCTCCCTCTATTTGCACCTCTTGCTTGAGAAAATTAAACAGATAACACTGCAATATCGGAATAGCACAGCCAGCAGCAGCTTTACGTTTTGGCGAATAAAATTCTGCAAATTCATCTTTGCAGAAGTTATCACTACGAGAATCAGGTAGAATCAGAAAATCCTGCTCGTACATACTGGCTAACAAGCGATTGGAGCTTAATGCAGCATAATCAGCAATTTGGTCAATAGAGAGTGGCTTAGAGAAATCTAGATATTTCAACACATGTGGCCTGAGTTTGCGTCGATATAGACTACATTCATAACGATTGTCGTCATCTTGAAACAATGGGCTGTTTGCATAAAATAGTATGGCATCACGGGCAAAATCATAATCTGCAAAATCAGTGACCACATGCTGGTCCATAACCTGTTTCTTGTTCATATCAAATTCTCCTGTCCTGCGATCAAATAGCTGGTGCCATGTCTGCATATTCATTCAGACAGGTGATGACACCATCAATATCGATATTGAATGAATAAGTCCGGTTCTTTGACAACATAAGTGGTTCATGAAACGGGTGAAAGGCTTGATGCCAGTGGCTACTGGAAAATGGCTTTGTAGTGACATGGTGTCCGCCAAAATCTGCTTTTAGCCAACTAAGAATACCATGGCATAATCCGTTACGTGTTGCTTGCATCGAGAATTGTGTTGAGCTTGATACTTCACTATAGGTGTAATTTCTGATGACCGCTGTCTTTCCCAGTGATAAATATTCGTACAGTTCTAACCGCACCGGAAAGTAGCCACGTGTACGATAAATATTCAGCTTCGAAATATCGAAACCCATGGCATTTTGGACCTTGTTCAACCCATTAATTTCCGACGAAGAAATCATCATACCTGATTGCGTGATACACGCTGGCATGATGATGGTTTTTTCTGTTAATAGATTGGCAATATCACGAACAATATCAGCATATCCCTCACCAACAACACCACAATCGAGTGTTTCAGTAAAAATGATGTCGGGTGCGATTTGCTCTCTTATCGGCAAAAGAACTTCTTTAGAATGACCGTAAATGAGTTCAATAACATTTCTATAGGGGCTGGCAGCTATAATCGAACGAGCAACTTCATACATATGCCTGTTCGACTCACAAGTGTAGATTTTATTTGCGCCATACTTGGCAAATGCCAATGCAACTACCCCTGTACCAGCACCGATTTCAAATATAACTTTGCCTTGAGGATTGTTATCGCGAATTGACCATTCGATGGCATTATTTCGTGCAACATCATTTAGCATACCGAAATGCCATTTCGGAAAGCTCACAGTGCCAATATTGAAATTGACCATATTGCTTTGTATTTTCATTGAGTCTCTCATAACAAAATAAATAGAATCTCACTGACAGTACCGCGCTAGTACTCCATCGATTTTTGGATATTAGCCAAAAGCAACTAAGTGTTTTAAAAACTTTAGAAGACGAAATAGTCCAATTTCAAGAGGAATAATCGACTATTTTCCAGACAATATGTACATTCTTAATGAACAGTTTTTGAGAAAATAAAGGAACTTGTAAAAATAGTCACAGAAAGGAGTGATTTTGGGATTTTCAATATAGCGACGAAATTGCCTGATCGATATCGTCCCTCTGCGACACGAGTCCTCAAAAAAAAGTAGGATTGATGCCGGACAACTGTTCCACTAACAAACGCCATATATCGGATTGCTGGGTAAATCAAACAAGATGCCCGATCACACGGACTCGGGCACCGAACCCGTGAATCATTAAACGATCATGTAATTATTTTTTTGTTTATTGGGGGGACATTTCAAACCGGAGAAATGGGGACAAATGGAATTGGTGTTGACAGTGTCGGTAAAACACACTTGGCTATTGCCCTCGGGCTCAAAGCCACTGCGTGCTTTGCGGCAATCCGGCTCTCAGCGCAGCCTGTCGGGTGGGTGCCTGTCCCAGACCCACGGGCAAAACATTACCCATAAACACTTCCTGCACGGAACCGGCGGGAATCCCCGCCCGTTCGACCACGGCCTTTATTGCGGTAGCACCGAGTTCAGGAGCACTGGCGTCGTTTAAGACTCCCTGGAATCCACCCATCGGAGTGCGGGCGGCTTCGTGAACCGCCCCGGGATTACCGGAGGCTGTTTTGTGTGAGTCATGCCGCTCTGGATGACTCTTCCAGTTGTTGACAATACATCAACTCGTACTCAGCCGGAGGGATATTTCCAATCGGTTCCAGCAGTCTTCGGTTGTTGAACCAGTCCACCCAGACAAGCGTGGCATATTCTATTTGTTCATCATCTTTCCAAGGGCCTTGCTTGCGTATCACCTCAGTTTTATACAAGCCGTTTATGGTTTCGGCTAATGCGTTATCGTAAGAGTCGCCAACGCTTCCAACAGACGACTCAATGCCTGCCCAATTACAGCAAGTTGAAACTTAGACCGGATTAAAACCCACACATTGCTACGTGGACAGAGGCTATTGGGGGCATGGAGCCAACAGCAATGATGTCAAGATTTCAGACCAACGGCGATTGAGCAAAAGGCAAAAACGCGCGCTTAATCTACCCAGTGCGATAGAGTCGCAGATTGGGCACATGAAAACGGATGGCTGGCTGGGCCGCTGTTCTCTCAAAGGAGAGATGGGCAATGCCATGAATGTCTTATTGGATACGTGTGGGCAAAATCTGCGAAACTTACTCCGTTATTTGAGAGAGCATCCCTTTATCTGATATTTTTTTACAACTGATTGCGTCGTTTTACGTATCCGCCTGCCATAAAGGCAATAATAGGCAGCGACGGTCGATTATTTTAATGCAACCAATGGTCTGAAAGTAACAATTTACGTTGAATTCAGTTGGAATTATTCAGGGCCGACTATTGCCACTGCGAACCTTTTCAAGAGCCCCATACCCTGCGAGAATGCGCTGATTTGAGCCAGTTTTTTTTCTGATTGGAGGCGCATTGTGGTTCTACGCAAGGACTAAAGCGCCACGAGCATTTTGAACGCAAGCCCCGATAGGGGTAAAGCACACGGATGTGCTGTATCAAATCAGGAGGAAATCTGGCCAAATTCAGCGAATTCGCAATAGGCACAGAGATCTTGGACAGGCCCTAAGGACTTTCCGAACGCCCCCGATACGACAAAGCCTCCAATAAATCCTTCCTGTCAATCTCCTCTTTTCCCGCCAAATCGGCAATCGTCCGTGCGGTTTTCAACACGCGCGTATAAGCACGCATTGACAGTTGCAATGTCTGCATGCTTGTTTCCAAAAATTCCAGGTCTTCCGCCTTGAGTCGGCAGTGGATTTCGATGTCGGCGTGGCGCATCCAGGCATTGGGCTTGCCTTGTCGTGTGAGCTGGATGTCTCTGGCCCGAATAACGCGCCGCTGTATTACTTGACTGGATTCAGACGCGTAATTTTGGTTTCGGAGTTCGGATAAATTGATGCGTAGTACAATGATGTGTATATCGATTCGGTCGAGCAGCGGCCCGGAAACCTGGGATTGGTAGCGTTCAATTTGGGCTGGAGAGCAGCGGCAGAGAATCTGCTCGTCACCATAGTGGCTACGTAACCGTTCACGCGGTTTTTTGGCATTTTAGCCAAGGTAGACTAAGTTTATGATGAGCCCTTCAATTTTTAAATGCCATGTTGAAACCTGTTTCAATCCCCACATCTCCAAAGGATCTCGACGAAGCGAAAGAACAGATTCGAGATTTGGCTGCTCGCAACGATGAATTGGTCGACCTGGTCAATGAACTCAAAGCTCAAGTTGAGTCCCTTTCTGATCGACTGGGAAAAAACTCTCGCAACTCATCCCGACCGCCTTCGAACGATTCTGAATCTCAACGTCAAAAACGACGCAGAAAAAGACCCACCGGGCGCAGTAAAGGCGCACAGCCCGGTCATGATAAACACAGCAGGGAACTGTTGCCACACAGTGAAGTGAATGAAACCTATCACTATTTTCCCAATACACGCTGCGATTGTGGTGGCTCAATCATCGTGGACTCAGATCCAATCTACCGCCATCAGGTTTTTGATCTGCCCGAGGTTTGCTGCCACGTGACAGAACACCAAATATTCTCGGGACGATGTGACTGCTGTCATCGCTATCGAGAAGGGCGTTGGCCAGACTGGGTGCCCAGTGGTCAAATGGGACCGGGGCTGATCAGCTGGATTGCCATGATGAACGGACAGTTTCATCTGTCCATTCGCAAAATACAACGACTGCTGAGCGAGCAATGGCAACTGGACTTCAGCATTGGTGCGATTTCTCAAGCCCAAGGCAAAGCCAATACGTGGTTGAGCGAACATTATAAAGATATTGCGAATCATGTGCGCACCAGTACGATAGCTCACGCGGATGAGACCACGCACTGGAGCCTGGGCGAGAAAGCGTGGCTTTGGGTGTTGTCCAGTGCAACAGCGGTGCTCTTTATGACGCACTATTCGCGTGGTAAGAAAGCCGCTGGCCAATTACTGGGATCATTCAATGGTTATCTGGTGACTGATCAATATGTGGGCTATGACAACCACGATACATTTAAACGGCAACTGTGTTGGTCTCATCTGATCCGAAAGTTTATCGCCATGAGCGAACGTTGTGGCAACGGCGGTAAGATCGGAAAACGCTTACTGCTGTATGCATCGGCGGTGATTCGCACGCGTCATCGGTTTGAAAAACAGCAGATCACGGAAACGATTTATTTCAGGCGTATGTACCGGCTACAGTGGTCTTTTGAAGAGGCGTTGGAAAAAGGTACGCGATTGCAAATTGATACGCGCACGGCTAATCAATGCCGCTATCTGTTACCCGATGTGCACATGTGTTGGACGTTTCTTTCCAATCACCATATCCCCTTGAGTAGAGTCGGAATGTGGCGCGGTTTCCTCAAAGGCTCCGTTTCCACACCCCGCTCATCAAACCGGACGTGCGCTATTAACGCATCCGGCTTTCGTTTATGGTCAATAGGCCTTCGCACTCAGCAACTCGGTTTTAGAGCGTGGCAGACGGTGTAGACCCAGATGTTCGTACAGGTATTCATCTGAATACAACCGAACTCCCGATCGTCCCTTCTGCTTGTGCTTTTTCACCAACCAACGTCGAAGTCGGCGCTCAGTGTAGCGTTGGATGCGTTGATATGATTCGAGCACTGGGCCTTGATTAAAATAATTGGCCCAGCCACGAATCACCCGGTTGATGCATAAGATACGATCTTCCGGCGTCGTCCAATTCCAACTGCGTGCTGTTTCACCATGGATGCGCTGTGTCAGCGACCGGATTGCCTTCTTTGAAGGGCGAGTACCTAGGTATGGCTTACCCCAGCGGTTGTAGTACCGACCGATGGTATAACCTAGGAAATCCAGTGATTCCTTGGCCACTAACCGCACGGCGGTTTTCTCCTCATTGACCTGTAAACCCAATCGAGTCATGAGAGTTCTCATGCTATCGAGTGCTGCATGCCCATTTCCGGGCGCACAACACAACACCAGATCATCGGCGTAATTGACGATCTGTGCTTGGTGTCGTTTGTCGAGTCCAAACTTCTCCCAGGCCAAAACAAATCGCCTGAAATACACGTTGGCTAACAATGGTGAGATCACATTGCCTTGTGCGATGCCTCGATGAGTCTTGGCCGCTTCCCGGCTGTGGACTGTGTAATGTTTAACCTGCTCAACCACCGGCACTTCTAGCCACTGTTTAATCAAGCTTAGCACTTTGCGGTCACACACTCGGCGCGCCACACACTTCATCAAAGGCCTATGCGGGATTGTCGTGAAGTAGTCTTTCAAGTCCGCATCGACTACTTCGCTCAAGCCCCGTTCACTGATATGGAAGTACACCCGGCGTACCGCCATCTTTGCATCGATCTTGGGTCGATAGGCATATTGGCTGTCACTAAAATCCGATTCAAAGATCGGCATTAGCACCAGATTCATCGCCATCTGCACCACTCGATCTCGGATGCAAGAAATGCCTAGTGGGCGTAACTTTCCATTGCGTTTTGGAATCCATACTCGACGAATGGGCTTTGCACGGTATTGACCCGTGCGCAGATCCTCTTCGAGTTCAGCCAGCCATTCCAGTAGCCCATCGGACTCAATCTGTTGAAAGTCCTGTCCATCTACTCCGGCGCTGCCTTTGTTCTTTCGGCAACGCAAGTAAGCAGCATGAAGGATGTCCCAACGGTAGATCTTGTCCCATAGACTGTAGAACCGATAGTCTGGCTGTGCTTTAGCTTTCGCATACAGCGTTCTCTGTAACTTCCGAACCGATAATACTGGAGTTGATAGACTCATTGCCAATCTCCTGGTCTTGTCACTTTGAATCACTCCCATAAACCAGGGTCCCTTTCCTCTGTCGGCATTACCCGACTTCATCGGTACTACGGACCCCTCCGCCACCTGCCTGGCCCTGAACTCGCCGTCACCGGTGTTCAGTTTTCCGACCTGCACTCTGTGGCGCAAGCGTCCAACCTGACAGGCTTCCCCTGTTGCGTACATGTTCTCTCTTGCACATGCCATCACCATTACCCCGGTGGTCCACAAGATTTCGCGTATCGCTCAATCCCTCTTGTATATCAGTATTCCCCGTTATTAGGGCGGGTCTACAACCACGGCTGCCTTTTCGAGGCCTGCTCAGTGTTCGCTGCGCGCTACGGCCTGTGCAATCGCTGACACCCTGATGGTGCCTTTTCTTCAGATACTTCAGCTCATTCGTTGCCTCCTGAACTGCTCCAAAGTGCTTCCGGGTGGAGCGATAGTTCCCGGGTAGGATTTGAACCTACTGAACATGTACACCTTTGCAGGGCGTACCCAACAACCTGGCCGAACGCGCTCTTCGCCCTTACGTGATATGGCGCAAACTCAGCTATGGCACACAATCGGCAGCGGGTAATCAATATCGACCCATGATATTGAGTCTTATCCAGACACTGCAATTGCAAGGGCGTTCCACCTACGAATTTCTCCGCCGATCATGTACAGAATTTATGCGTGATGGAGAAGTATCCACTCGATTAGACTTTCAGGTAAAACCACTACTCAAATCCGTGTAAATCTGCGTGAACGGTTACAGTGGCTACATGGACATGGGTTCGTTGCCTTGTTGCCAACCTATAGTTTTCAAGGAGTTACGTCGCCCTATGGGGTATCCAAAGGAAATCGTGACATGAGGGGATCATATCCGTGCCGCACGACTTGATAGAAAACTCCTGCAATGCGACTTAGCCGAATTGATTGGTGTGAGCCTTTGGACCTTGATGAATTGGGAGAAGAACTACCGGAAGCCCGGCCTTATATGCTACCCGGCCATTATGGATTTTCTGGGGTATTTTCCGGTGCAGCGTGCAGACCACCTGGGCGGGTGGGTGGTAGTACGGGGTATCGGACAGGCTTATTTGTTGTTTTCTTGGACGGGTCATGGCTTCTTCCTTGAAGTAATTGACTACCGACTCTACAGGGGTGTCGGGCTTTTTGTCAAATTAATGTGCCTGTCCCTTACTTCCCGATATACTGATCGCAGAATTGGGCGCCTCGCCTCTGGAGCCCTACAATGGCTCCGTTGCCATGAAATTGCTTGACAATAAAATTACCATGACCGTACTCAGCGCACTTGATCCCTATGCCGTACTGGGGATCCAGCGTGCTTTTGGTATGAAGCCCGACCTGATAACGGGGCCCGCTGCAAATACGGAGGCAGGGATTTCATTGATTCAAAAGCTGCTGGGTATAAAGGCATTGAATCTGGTCAGGCGCCAGGCGCTGCCGGATTTGCAAAAGTTACTCGGAGAAAAAATAACAGGCGATCGATTGGCCTCCGGCTGATCGAAGCCTTCAATCCGTTGTCAATCAGCGCAGTACTGAATACAAGTTCTTCAAGAAACTGTACTTCCGCGACCGGTCTTAACACTTTTGTTCGGATGGATTCCTCTTCAAGCGTTTTTACTCTTAAATCCAATGATTTAATTTTCTCTGATATATCGTCTCCATTTCCGGTTCCATTTCCGGTTCCATTTCCGGTTCCATTTCCGGTTCCATTTCCGGTTCCATTTCCGGTTCCATTTCCGGTTCCATTTCCGGTTCCATTTCCGGTTCCATTTCCGGTTCCATTTCCGGTTCCATTTCCGGTTCCATTTCCGGTTCCATTTCCGGTTCCATTTCCGGTTCCATTTCCGGTTCCATTTCCGGTTCCATTTCCGGTTCCATTTCCGGTTCCATTTCCGGATTATCCATCAAAATAGTTTGAGCATAAGAGAAATTTAATGCAACCCCGAAAATCACAATTCCAAGCGAAAGTAAAATTCCAAAAATTCTGCCGTTTGTTTTGATGTTCTTCATTTCCCACCTCCATTGTTTTTATCCATAATTTACAGTAATGATCTCAAAGAGAAAAACAGCACGTGCCTCGTACGGATTGATATCAACTCATAAATATAATCCATTATTAATACAAACCTGTTCTCGCTTTCTCCAAAGAAACGAGGCTATAGACAAGCATTTAATGATAAAACTGCTACATTTGCATTAATACTTTAGATTTACATGTAAATAAAATTTATTTTTTAGAAAGTAATTATATAAGGATTTACAAAATTCAAATACTCTATATAAGGACCAGCAATTCCCAGTCAATACCCAACCTTGCAATATAAATACTGATTCAAACTGTTCAGCAATAATAACCCAATACCTTGTGTAAGGCTGTATATTTGAGAGGGAATTTTGTTATGTAAGAACCAGGTGCAGACATCAACGTCTACGTTCTAACTTGAGTTATTCGGTGCAGGTGGCGTGTTAAAACCTGTTCGATAAGCCCAAGCGGTGAGGTAACTCTCCCAATCGGATAAATAGAACGTAAAGAAAGGCGCCCGGAGCCGTTCCCACAGTTTTCGGCGCGACTCATAGGTTTCAAGTGCACGTTGAAAGACACGACAGGCTTGCTGCTGGATCTGATCTACCAGAAAGGCCAGCAGCATCAAACCCGCCAGTGTACTGGACAAATACTGTTTACCGTGACCGTAATTGTGTTCCAGATGGTACCCCTGGTTCTTGAGGGTGTTAAAGGTTTCATTTTCTATTTTCCACCGTGCCCGAGCCGCCCGTGCCATTTCAAGGGCGTTATCGTGGGTGATATCGAGACTGGTGATCCAGCTCCATACGCGCTCCTTTCCCTTGTGTTAGTGCCGGAGTAAAACCGCGACTATTTGCCGCAGTTTACCAACACGCTCTTGACCCAGTACTCTCGGCGTTCAGTCCACTCACTGTCAGAAATCGATGTCATCATCGAAGTCCAGCTCTGCTTGGCTAGTGTCAGTTTCTGCAAGTGCACGGGTACGCATATCAATAATCGAGTCACTATAATGATCCAGAAGTTCATCCCTCAGAGTGTCCAGAAAGTCGATGACGATCTCCGCCTCTTCTGCACTCCAGCAGGTGTGCAACTTTGTCACTTTCATGCTCATGATTCACTCACGGTGGCTGTGTTTTTACGCCGTCCTGTTCGCTTGGTCTGACTGCGCGTCTTCTGCCGACGTTCAGCGCTTTCCTTAGCTTCACGCATCCGGTAGGACTCGCCGTCGATTTGCAGTATTTCAGCATGATGGACCAATCGGTCCACCAGGGAGACTACGCAAGAGGCGTTCGGAAACACCTCGTTCCACTGTGCAAAGGGTTTGTTGGTGGTGACAATGGTGGCACGGGTTTCATAGCGTCGGTTGATGATCTCAAACAATAAATCCGCGTGTCGGGTGCCATAGGAAAGATATCCCAGCTCATCGACAACCAGCAACTGCGGCAAGGCGTAGTAGCTGAGCCGGCGTTTGAAGGCGTAGTCACCGTCTTTGGAGGCCAGATCGTTGAGCATGTTCGCCGCCGTCGTAAACAGGACGGTATGTCCGGCCACCACCGCTTGATGAGCGATATTTTTGGCCAGCATGGATTTACCGACGCCATTGGGACCGAGCAGAATGACGTTGCTCGCCTGGGCGACAAAGTCTAACCCCATCAGCTCGTTGATCGCCGGTTGGTCGATTTGCGTGGGCCATTGCCAGTCAAAGTCCGCCAGGGCTTTAAATCGACCCAGCCTGGCCAGACGCATGCGCCGCTCCAGACCCTGCTGACGCCGTGCCTGTTCCTCCCATTCCAGCAAGGTGGGTATCCAGGGTTCGATGTGTTCTGGCAGTTCATGCCAGTGCGCCTGCAGACCAACCAGTTTTAAGGCTGCCAGGCGCTGTTGCAGGTCAGTGCGCTTCGGTGTCTGTGTCATCGTGTGTCTCCGGTGTGGTCTGTAAATCATCGTAGGCGGCCAGCTTGGCCGGGCGTACCACAAAGCGGTTCAGGGTCGGTGGCAGTGCGACCGCAATCGGGGGTGGCAGGTGTTGTTCATCACGCCGGCGTACGAGTACCTGTTCAACTGCGCTGGAGTGGGGCTGTTGTTTTGACAAGGCCTCGTTAATCGCGGCTTGCATTTCCTGGGTGCCGTATCGATCCAGCAACGTCAATAAGGCACTGACCAGAGGACCCAGCGGCAAGGATTGGCTGGCGGCCAGTTCGATCAAGGGTGTCGCTTCGGGCACGGCCATGGCAAGGCGGTCATAGCCACGGTGATGTCGACCCTGGCGTTTGTAGGCGATCAGCTGTTCAAGATGGCGTGGATCTTCGATCTGCTCGCCCTTGCCGAAGGCGCGTGGATGCTCGGCAACCACCTTCTCGCCATCGAACAGCCGAACCCGGGTGAGACTGGCCACCACGGTTAAGGTACGTCGTACACAGTCCGGTGGTACGGAATAATCATTCAGATCAAAACGGGCGTAGGGTGTTTTACCAATACGTACCGCCCGTCGTTCATCGGTATTGAAAGGGTTCTCGGGCAAGGCAATGAGTGAGGGCTGTTCGTGCTCAAACGCCTGATTGACGGTTAAATCCGGCGCTTCTGGGCAGCGTCGTTCACCACTGACCTGCCGGCACCAGTGATCGGCTTGGGTATTGAGTGCATCCAGATCACGCCATTGGCGTCCGGCAAAGAAGCTGCTGCGAATGTAGCGAATCGCCCGCTCTACACGGCCTTTTTCGTTGCCCCGTGCTATGGCGACCGGGCGGGGCTCAAATCGGTAATGTGCCGCCAGCTCCAGCAGTGTGGGATGGAAACGAATGGCCTGTCCGCGTCGTTCCAAAACGGCCGATTTGAGATTATCATACAAAATCACCCGGGGGACACCGTTGAACTGTTCGAAGGCCTCGACATGACCGCGAAGGAAGTTGTCGAGTTGTTGATTCAGATAAAAGCGCAGGAAGATCCTGCGGCTGAAACTCAGCACCATCACAAAAGCCATGAGCGGGCGTTTGGCACGCCCGGTAGTCAGGCTCTGGAAATGGCCCCAGTCGACCTGGCATTGTTCGCCGGGCAGGGTTTTCAGACGCAGATACGCCTCAGCGTGAGGCCGGGGCCGCAGTTGTGCCACATGATCACGAAAGTGACTGCTGGCACCGCGAAAGCCGCGCTCCTGGGCCATCGCATAAAGACGCGCAGCACTGAGTGTTGGGTATTGCTGAAGTGTTTCGACAATCATCGGTGTATAGGGATCGAGTATGGAGGCGCGTTGTGAACGTTTGGCCTTGGGTACGCCCGCCTGGCTCAACACCCGACTGACGGTGCTGTGATGCACGCCCAGCTGTACGGCAATGGTGTTCACACGCCAGTGTTCGGCAAAATAGAGGCGAAAAATCTGTGTTTGCAGCTCCTGATCAATCGTCAATGTCATCACTCCCAAGTCGTCTTACAGCGGTGGGCTGACACTGGAATGCAGAAAATGCCTGCGTAGAAATACATCACACAGACCACCACAGCAATGACAGCGTATCTCATCGACACCATCGTCTTTATCAGCACCATGGCAAATGGGCCATCGTCGAATCCGCAGTGGAGCACAGGGCGTGGGGGTAGTAGAACCGTGATGCGTTACTTTTGTGGTTTGCGGTTCTAATGGCCGCTTCTGTTGGCGTTGTCGAAAGCGCTGCTGGCGGGCTGCATTAGCGGATCTTCCACGAGCGCTATGGCGGTAACGTCTGGCTGATCTTCGTTGAGAATCACAGCGTGACAAACGGGCACAGTCCTGTCCGCAGAAACGATGGCCACGATCACACCGGCGGCAGATCACCACCTGTTTGTGACAGCGTTGACATTGATAGAGGCGAGCACTGGGTTTCATCGACAACAATGCCGATGAGGGCTGGACTTAATCTTGATCCCAAGGCATGCTGATCAAGCCGTGCAACATACACGGTTCGGGGCATGGCGCCAGATGAGATCGTCAAATCAAGATTGGCGCCATGCCTGTCTCTTCGGCAGGCGAAAACTCATACCGCAAATGGACATAGCTGTCTGGTTTTACACGCTCAAATCCCTTTCATAATCTGCGAAATGAGACCTGCTGCTCAGAATGCGTGACGAGAAACTGTTTTTTGGGTGGGTTGGGATGTTGCGGCAAATAGTCGCGGGTTTACTCCGGCACTAACACCTTGTCATCAACTTCCCAATACTCCAGATAGTTGACCTGAACATCAGGGTGTGAAAGATTCAGGGGTAGATGGTGAGTAAAGCGATAGCCACAAGCGGTACCGTTGTGTTGTTCACCGCTTTCCCACTGCTCAAGCTCATCATCGACAAGCCGTTGATTGACCGACTCAAATAAGCTGGCATTGCCCGCAGGTTTGGCCACAATGAGAAAATCCATAGCCTGCTGCGTTAAAAGAGCAACATGTGGCCCGTTGGCCGCCAGTGCATCTTCGAGCACAATAAAGCACCGCTTGGGATAAGCGTTGGTGATGCTGTACACAAGTCGTTTGGCCGCATTGCGCTCGCAGTCATTTTTTTTATTTCCATCGGCTCGCGTGATGGGTTCAAAGTCGATCGGTAAGACGGTTTTGCGATCCGGGTGTACGATCACGGCGGCGAGCAATTGATGATAAAATTCATCCTCACCTTGACGTCGTTTCTTCATGCAACAGTGAGGGCAACTGACGCGGGTTGATGAGAACAAGCCTGTGCCGTCGATGGATAACAAATAACGACCATCGAAGCTCAAATAATCGTTCAACACCTGACCGCGTTGCAGCGCACTGTGCAGGGTGCGGAAAGTGCCGCGTAATTCAGCCGGATCAACCGTATCGAGAATGCTGCGCATTTGGCTATCAGACGGTACTTGCTGGACACCGTAAAGCGTCGACAGGTTATGCTGAACAAGCGGATCAATTTTGTTATCGTTTTCAAAGCTCAACAACGAGGGGTATTTTAAATTGAACATCGCGAAAGCGGCACGCAATGTATCGGTCAGGGTATGTTCAATACTGGCCTGTCGACGTGTGTCAGGTATCGCATTGAAGCTTTGGAATACGCTGTTAAGTAAACCGGGTAGAGATAAATCTTTTCGCAAGCGTGGTTCAGGGGCAGCCATAGGGTAAACATCAACAAAGGATCTTGCTCCTTGAGGATAGTTTACGAAGAGCTGTTTTTCTCGAACGAATTTATATCCATAATATCAATACGTTACCTGTTGGTCGGGAATTGCTGTATAAGGACCATGTTGAGCATATAAGGGATTTCAATGAAAGAACGGAACGCGCCATTAGAATCGGTGCCTTGAACGCAGGGATCATGGTTGAGACCAGTACAGTTTGATAGAAGTATGGATTTGACTGGGTCAGGTTCGCCAATCAGCTCGTGGCGTTGAAAGTGGAACGCCGGGCGTGCCGACCCTAAAACGACTCGGATTTATGGCCGCCGATCTGATGTCAGATCTCACTGGATGAAGTGGAAAAAATAGGAATTTGGCTTCCTCCCCGCTCTTTAGAGCGGGGAGGAAGCCAAACCCGCAGAAGTGCTGCTCCACATGAAGATCATCTTCAAACTCTTGCTTAATCCGCTCATAGCCGCCCACCGTGAAGAAGTCTATGAGCGGACAAAATCAGAAAAAATGCGGCAGAACATTTAATCATACCCTATAATTTCAGTAAGTTCTTCGGCGGACTGGCGTGCTGCGCTTATGATCCAATGCGCAAGATCCTTCGTCTGAGGCGAAGCATTAGCTTTCAAAATCGTACAGAGCTTAGTCGGAAAAGTCTGTACATCATTACCCACCATTGTCAGCGATCCACTTTTCAACTTATCAAGCACCAGAAATCCACGACATAACGCTACACCTTTACTTGCCTCGGCAGCAGCTATTTGCATACTCGCACTTCCGTAGCGAATTTTTTCTAGAGCGTTCAGATTAAATTGGCATGGTTCTACTTTTAGTTTTTCAAACCAAGATTCCCAAGCCAGGGCGCCAGTATTCGGCAACGCTCGCTCTAAGAGTGGCACTTTGAAGAAACTCGTAGCTGTATCCAGTGATATAGATTGATTTCTTAGAAACTCAGGACTGGCGACAGGGAAACATATGTCTTTTACACCGTCATAAAAATATCTATCTTGCTCTGCTTCAGGCTGTAAGCTCAGCTTCAAATCGAAGTCTTCACTAAACCTAAATCTATCGGGAAGTGAGCCGAGCATTTCCACCTCAGCACCCGGATATTCACTCAAAAAACCTGAAAGACGCGGTGCCAACCAGAGTGCTGCAAGCGAGGGTGGCACACATATCCGAATCACTGTAGAATTTGAGTTTAAACTTATTTTCCTATAAGCACTTTTGATTTCCTCCAATATCTGTTGAGACAAATATCGCACGACTGCCCCTTCTTGCGTTAATACAACACCATGTCGCTCCCGCTCAAAAAGCTTAACGTCCCAGATGCTTTCAAGATTTCGAATTTGATAGCTAATCGCGCTTTGCGTCATCCTAAGTTCGGATGACGCGCCGACAAAACTACCATTCCGGGATACTGACTCAAGCACTCTGAGTGCTGTAAGGGAGGGTAATTGGGATACTATCATGATATTAAATATTTAGATTTATAAAAGTAATTTAGATAGTATAAGTTTATACCTATTTGTATTAAAGCGTATCACAATTTTTCACGCAGACCACGAGGCCGGTCAAAGCCTTTGATTGAAAGATTTTCTGCATCACAAAAATATTTCGCTACAGATCAAAAATTTCACACTCTACAGCCTCGAAATATTATTGTATCGTATCAGCACAACACGCATTCATTAATCAAAGGAAGCCTTTATATCTTCCGAAAGTAAATGGAATTATGTCAAAATGGCCGGAAAAACAGATATAATACCCCCCGATCGATTCAAACAAAGTCAATTATTTCTAGATGGAAATATCGCCGTTGCATTTGAGCGTATCGCGGCAAAATTTCCTGACCGTCCAGCGATACACCACAATGGCCAATCGATTTGCTATGCCGAGCTGGACACACAAGCCAACACAATAGCTGCACTTGTGAGCGCGAAGATAATTGTGGATACACCTATAGTCGTCTTTCTACCACAGGGTGGAGTGGCAATTGCGGCAATGATTGGTGTACTGAAAGCTGGAAGCTTCTTCCTACCTCTGGACATTGATGCGCCATCCGAGCGGAACAAGCGCATCATATGCGCATCTGGAGCTCAGTTGGTCTTAACGGTCGCTAATCATGAGGCCGCCGCTCGCGCGGTCTGCGGAACAGATCAAATTGTTGTGTGTATCGACACCGCACCGAATGCTCCCTTATATTCGGCACATCTTCAGAACGATCTGACGCGTCCTGCTTATGTTCTCTACACCTCAGGCTCGACGGGAGAACCAAAAGGGGTGCTGCAAGATCATGGTCATGTACTGCACAACACTTTTGTTCACACAGAAAGCTTTGAAATTACACCCAATGATCGTCAGAGCCTCCTCTACCGGATTAATGTCTATGGCGGGCTGCGGGACACGTTCAACGCATTGTTAAATGGTGCTGGCCTTTATTCTGCCCCCAACGTTTTGGCTGATATCGATGAGCTTATGTCGCAGGTAACTCAAATCCCTAGCGACAATAATTGATGTTTCCAATTCATTTGTACCACTTGCACCAAGAAATAAGGAACAGTTAGCCCCGTGTTTGACTATAGTCTTACTGCATATCTTACCTTGTTCGCCGCCTCGCTTCTCGTTGGTTTCTCTAAAACATCCGTCGGCGGAATGGTCATCCTTGCCGTACCTTTGGTTGCGATCGGGTTCCCCGCCAAAGATTCAATCGGGATTCTTCTACCAATTATGATCTTCGGTGACTTTATGGCCGTCATATATTACCGTCGTTCTTGTGACTGGTCCGTAATTTTAAAGTTCTTTCCCATCACCGCTGTCGGCGTCGTCATCGGCTATTTCCTTCTCGACCTTATCGATCCAGACATATTCAGCATAGTCCTTGGCATCATAATTGTGATCATGCTGATTGCTGGCTTTTTGATTGAGGACAAAGAGTTGAAAACAGGCCAAAGCCTAATTTACCGCTGGATAGTTGGTATTCTCGTTGGTATTGCAACAATGATGGCCAATGCCGCAGGACCACTCCTTGGAATATATTTCCTTCAACTTGGCCTTGGTAAGAAAGAATTCATTGGTACACGCAGTTGGTACTTTCTTGTATTGAATCTATTCAAAGTGCCTTTCTCAATCCACCTTGGACTGATCACCTCGGAAACCTTTGCACTGAATTTGATGTTTTTGCCAGTAATCATATTTGGAGCGGTTCTGGGCTACAAGGTGATCGGTAGGATTAATACCAAAATCTTTAAGACAATCATTCGAATTGCTGCGGGGATCACAGCCATCCGACTAATCTACGTTGGCCTAAATAGCTTCTAGCTGCAGAGGGACTTGTATGAACGCCCTTTTCGAACCCCTGAACGATGTGGTTGCGACCAATCGGATCCTTTTCGTTTTTCCTCAGGCATTAGACTCTAACGAGCAACTACTGAGACTCTTGAGTCAGAGATATGATATCTAGAAGAGTCAAGAGGATTAGAAGCTGGTGGACTTCCAATATACATAGCTAAATACTGGCTCGATTCAGCTTCTCCTGCCCCTAAGAAAGAGTCGACAATACGCCATCCAAACTTATCGATATAAACTTCATACCAGTTGTGAAGTTTCCGGGACTGAACTAGTAGTCAGTCAGGATGAAAAGTTCGGGTATTAGTCTAACTTCTTAACAAGGAATTACAACTTGTTGATGAGGTTTGATATGGCAAAGCGCAATATAGTGAGACTATCGCAGGATGAACGCCATGCACTGGAAGGCATGGTAAATCAAGGCCGAGTGTCAGCCCAACGGCGACGACATGCGGCGATACTGCTACGGGTTGATGAGGGCAAGTATGGTCCGGCAATGACTGACACGGAAACAGCCGATCAGATGGAACTGAGCACACGGTGTATTGAATCTGTTCGCCGAAGGTGCGTTCATGAAGGCTTGGAGAAGGCCTTACAGAGAAAGAAGCGATCTCGCGAACGTACAGCGAGTCTGGATGGCGAAGGCGAAGCCCAATTGATAAGCCTGGCCTGTAGTGAAGCACCCGAGGGGCGGGTACGCTGGACTCTGAGGCTTTTGAGCGAAAAACTTGTGGAGTTGGACATTGTGGATACGATCTCGTATGAAACGGTTAGGCAAGTTTTAAAAAAACACCATAAAACCTTGGCAGAAGAGGATGTGGTGTATACCCGCTCAGGGTAATGCCGCCTTTGTCTGTCAAATGGAACAGGTGCTGGACGTTTACAAGAGGGAGTACGACCCAGACTATCCAGTGGTTTGCATGGATGAGACCACCAAGCAATGTACACGTGAGGTTCGCAAGCCGATTCCGCCTTCACCGGGACAGACAGAGCGCTACGATGGAGAATATGAACGCAATGGTGTGGCTCATTTGCTGTTGTTCTATGCGCCTCTGGAGAACTGGCGTAGAGTGCAAGTGGCAGGGAATCATGCGGCAAGTGAGTGGGCTGAAGGTGTGCGACGCCTGGTGCAGGAGGACTATCGGCATGCGGAAAAAATCACCTTGGTGATGGATAACCTTAGCACACATACTGGCGCCTCATTGTACAAAGCATTCCCGCCAGAGCTTGCTCACAGTCTGCTCAGCAAACTCGAATTTATCTACACACCGAAGCATGGAAGCTGGCTGAACATGGCGGAGTGCGAATTCAGCGTGCTGGCTCGACAGTGCCTAGATCGTCGCATTGCTGATAGAGAAACCCTTACACAGGAGGTTGAGCAATGGGAGCAGATACGCAACGAAAATACGAAACCGGTAGATTGGCGCTTCACAACAGAGCAAGCAAGGATAAAACTGAAACGTCTTTACCCGAATGTTTCAGATTGACTGACTACTAGCGAGTTTCCTTCATACA
This sequence comes from Granulosicoccaceae bacterium, assembly GCA_965222695.1. Lineage (GTDB taxonomy): Bacteria > Pseudomonadota > Gammaproteobacteria > Granulosicoccales > Granulosicoccaceae > UBA7957. The sequence goes on from OZ244967.1 coordinate 2,274,225, forward strand.
CAAAACCGCTCACTGCACGCGCGGGTATTTTATTCGACCTTGAGGCCGCCATACCTAAATACATAAACTCGGTACAATCACCTTCTCTTTCTTTTAAAGTATGAAGAGCACCACGGCTTTCTGATGTATATCCGGCTTTCTTAATATTCCCTTCTATCCATTTTGATATTTTCTCGATTATTATCTCAGGCTGGTTGGTCTAGATATTTTAAGCTCCAAAAGTCTAATCAAATTGTATAATAATTTCGCAGTCAACTATGATATTATATATCAATTAATGATTTCGTCCCTATTGAGAAACCATCGATAGTTGACGGAGAGACAAGTGAGTTTGACCCTTACCCATATTATTTGGCTTACTCAGCTAACAATAATTCGCATGATAGTTTCGATTTATGGATATCCAGTCTTTACGCACACAATAATGCAGCCTTGTATTTCTTCGATTTATTCGAAAATTCTAGAGTGAACTTCGAATGTGGCAAGATGAATAGAGGTTTATTGCTATTCTTACCAGAGCATTTTGATAAACCCACAGTATTGAATTGTAGATTCACTGCAGACAATGTGAATATTGAAAATCTCGTAGCTTTGATAGTTCCTGACTTTTACGCTTCCCCGGGGAAAATTCTTCCATTATTTGCACTGCCCGTTGACAAGAATGTTTTTTTAAAATGAGAAACTTAAGGTTAATATATATTTGTACACTATTCTTAGTACAAAGTAGTTGTGCTACTTATAATTCAATCTCAAACTACGAACACGGTGATGCTCTGATATTAAGTGGAACTCGCCTTAATTTGAGGAACATCTCAAATAGTAATAGGGAGTCATCTTTTCGATTTTATCCTATAGTGGACTTTCTACCAAGCTTGACTGCTGATGTGCTGATCCTTTCAATAACTTTACCCACCACAATGGTTTTGTTTATTGCAGACACAATCTATTCTGATTCAACCCAGAACTCAGGAGACAATTTACATAGCTCAATATAACATTTACATCGTCTGAAAATTCAACTGCCATACTTATATAAAATAAATGATTCAGGTATCATATTAAAACTTATTTCACAACAACTGAACTCTTATTCATACAATACCTCTACCGACATATGATGGACCTTGAATGCCACTTTTTTCCATTCGTGGCGCAATGAAAACCATATCCCTTTGTACAGTGATTTTGTTATCATCAGCTTGTACTAACGAATTTGCCAACAATTTTCAGGATATGTTCAAAGGCCTACCCGCCAGTTCTCAACAAATCGTCGGAGTGTGGGCTGATCATTTTGTACAAGCAGATGTTAAAGACTGGCGTAAAACACCCCTAAGCGGCGATTATTGGGTATTTCGCGAAGACAATACAGCGGCGCACTATATTAAAGGCGTTCATCCAGATTCCGGGGGGACTTGCTGGAAGCGCTCGCAGGAAGGAGTTTATCTTGAGGCAGGGACACCCGGTGACTTTGAGCTGTTCAGAAAACCAAAAAGAATTGAAATTAATCAGGGTTTTCTTGTTATGGAGCGGGAAAATAGCGCTGTAGGGCATATGGATTTTTATGCGGGCTCACGCGCTACTATTTCAGAAGATAAGATTTCGCCATTGTGTCCCGATTCCAGCGCCGTTTGACAATCCGCAAATCTGCTTGGACCAACAACCAAGTGCAACGGAATTATTTCATATAACCAGCTTTATTGCGTTGAGCTTCCGCTTTTCATGGGCAAGCAACACTTCATGAAAATCAGATCCTGGATCATCGTCTGAAGCAACACTAAAAAAGCTCACAGCTCTCATTTTTAAGGACTTTCCGAACGCCCCCGATACGACAAAGCCTCCAATAAATCCTTCCTGTCAATCTCCTCCTTCCCCGCCAAATCGGCAATCGTCCTTGCGGTTTTCAACACACGTGTATAAGCACGCATTGACAGTTGCAATGTCTGCATGCTTGTTTCTAGAAATTCCAGGTCTTCCGCCTTGAGTCGGCAGTGGATTTCGATGTCGGCGTGGCGCATCCAGGCATTGGGCTTGCCTTGTCGTGTGAGCTGGATGTCTCTGGCTCGAATAACGCGCCCCCGTATTACTCGACTGGATTCAGACGCGTGATTTTGGTTTCGGAGTTCGGATAGGTTGATGCGCAGTACAGTGATGTGTATATCGATTCGGTCGAGCAGCGGCCCGGAAACCTGGGATTGGTAGCGTTCAATTTGGGTTGGAGAGCAGCGGCAGAGAATCTGCTCGTCACCATAGTGGCCACATGGACATGGGTTCATTGTAGCAATCATTTGAAACCGGGCCGGGAATTCAACCTGTTGGGATGCCCGGGAGATGGAAATCCGCCCCGTTTCCAGTGGCTCTCTCAAGACATCAAGTACATGGCGGCTGAACTCGGGTAATTCGTCAAGCAGCAGCACGCCATTGTGAGCTAGAGAAATTTCCCCCGGTTTAGGGTTGCTGCCCCCACCGACCAGTGCAACTCCTGATGCGGTATGGTGGGGGCTGCGATAGGGTCGTTTGAAAAATCGATCTATATCCAACACTTGCCTGCTGACCGATACAACCGCCGCAGTTTCCAGGGCTTCGTCAACCGTCATCGGGGGAAGTATACCGGGCAATCTGCTTGCAAGCATCGATTTACCCGTTCCGGGAGGGCCCGAGAGCAAGATATTGTGCCCTCCCGCGGCGGCAATCTCGAGGGCACGTTTTGCAATATACTGACCCTTGACTTGCTGCATATCTGCCGATCCCGTGGCGAATTCCGCATCGGGTTCAACTTCTTCATAATGAAAAACAGGAAGTGACTGACTGCCGGCAAAGTGACCGCAAACGTCTAGTAAATGCCCGGCAGGATAGATCTCAGCCTGCTGGCTGAGTGCAGCTTCGCGGGCATTTTTCTGAGGTACGATCACTTTCCGCCCTTGTCTTGCTGCGCTAATCACCGCGGGTAACACCCCCGTCACCGGCCGAATTTCACCGCTCAAGGCAAGTTCACCGAGCAATTCATAGCGGTTAATCCTGTCGGAGGGTAGTTGTCCGGACGCAACCAGTATGCCCACAGCGATCGGGAGATCGAAACGCCCTCCATGCTTGGGCAGGTCGGCAGGAGCTAGATTGATGGTGATCCGGCGAGCGGGAAATTCAAAGCCGGAGTTGACCAGGGCTGCGCGAACCCGGTCCTTGCTTTCTTTTACTGCGGTTTCGGGAAGCCCGACAATCGATAACGACGGTAAACCGCCCGCGAGGTGAACTTCAACTTGTACCGCGATAGCGTCTATACCGCAAATCGTGCGCGAATGGATAAGTGCCAACGACATCCTTGTCCTCCAGGGTGTGAGCGCGGGATCCTTCGGATCACCACGCGTGCGAGTCAGTCCGTTTCCGCCTGCTCTAAATGCTCGACCCGCTTTTCCAAAGCCTTCAGCCTGGTGCTGGTTTTTTGCAGCAAAGCCACTTGAATATCAAACTCTTCACGTGTCACCAGATCCATTTTCTCCAGGGTATTTTGCAATATCGTGCGGGCGTTTTTTTCAAAATCCTGCCTGAGTTCAAGCGTGCCCGAAGGCAGTAGCCTCGCCAGCCTACTCGCCATGTCATCAAAGATTCTGGCATCGAGCATCGTGTTCTTCCTATTGAATTTTTTCGGTTTGCCAATCTTATCCCACACAGCATTTTAATCAATCGATTTGAAGTACCCCGCCTCCGCACCAATATCGGGCAATCGATCAAATACGCGCCCTCATATGATGCATGTGCACACTCATAATTATCTTGATTTTGTACGTATCTCGTTGTTTTTTAAATATTTTTTTTAATGGCACAAATAGTGCGCTGAGGCCGGAGACATTCTTATTGATTGATTTTAAACACGGGGATAAGCGAATGAAACTTGTCACAGCAATCATCAAACCTTTCAAGCTTGATGAAGTGCGTGAGGCCTTGTCTGAGATTGGCGTAAAAGGCATCACGGTCACTGAAGTCAAAGGGTTTGGTCGGCAAAAAGGCCACACTGAGTTGTATCGAGGAGCGGAGTATGTAGTGGATTTTCTTCCGAAAACCAAAATCGAGCTGGCAGTCGCCGGAGAGCAGCTTGACGAGGTTCTGGAAGCGATTTCCAAGGCGGCCAACAGCGGCAAAATCGGCGACGGAAAAATCTTCGTCAGCAGCCTTGAAATGGTCATCCGAATACGTACCGGTGAATCCGGCAAAGAAGCTTTGTAAATCTTAGGGGAAAACTTAATGGAACAGCTAACTGAATTAAGTTACGCGCTCGATACGTTTTATTTTCTGGTATCCGGCGCCTTGGTCATGTGGATGGCGGCCGGTTTCGCCATGCTCGAGGCGGGCCTGGTCAGGTCGAAAAACACGGCGGAAATCCTCACCAAGAACGTCTCTCTTTTTGCCATAGCCTGTATTATGTATATGTTAATGGGCTATGGGATCATGTACCCTGGCGATGGAGCGGTCAATTCCTGGTGGCCCGGTGTTCACGGTATTCTCGGCAAAACCGATAATGAAGCGGCGGATGTGATTGCCAGTAACGGGGACATTTACTACTCGACACTGTCGGATTTCTTTTTCCAGGTGGTATTTGTCGCCACGTCAATGTCCATCGTTTCCGGTGCCGTGGCCGAACGCATGAAGCTCTGGTCGTTTCTCGGCTTTGCGGTGTTTTTTACAGCATTCGTCTATCCCCTGCAGGGATATTGGAAATGGGGCGGCGGTGCCTTGGATGCGGCGGGATTCCTCGATTTTGCAGGCTCGGGTGTAGTCCATATGTGTGGTGCCTCGGCAGCCCTGGCCGCGGTGATCCTGTTGGGGCCGCGTAAAGGTAAATACAGTGCGGATGGCAGAATCACACCGATTCCGGGTGCCAATATGCCGCTGGCGACCCTGGGAACCTTCATTCTTTGGGTCGGTTGGTTCGGATTCAATGGTGGATCGGAGCTCAAGGTTTCCGATGTCGGCGAGGCCAACGCCGTGGCTTTAGTTTTTGTGAACACCAATATGGCAGCCGCCGGTGGTGTGATTGCGGCGCTTGTGACAGCCCGACTCTTATTCGGTAAAGCGGATCTGACCATGGCGCTCAACGGCGCACTGGCCGGCCTGGTTGCGATTACCGCAGAACCCCTGACCCCCGCTCCCCTGCAAGCGACACTGATTGGTGCCGTCGGTGGTGTGCTGGTTGTATTTTCCATTGTCACACTCGACAAGCTGAAAATCGACGACCCTGTCGGCGCCATCTCGGTTCACGGGGCCGTCGGAATCTGGGGCTTAATCGCTGTGGTGATCACCAATCCCGACGCCACCATCATGGCGCAGCTGCAGGGAATCGCGGTCATATTTCTGTGGACATTTTCTGCAAGCCTGGCGATCTGGTATATCCTGAAATTGATTATGGGTATAAGAGTAAGCGCCGAAGAAGAGTACGAGGGCGTGGATATCTCGGAATGTGGCCTGGAAGCCTATCCCGAATTCATGGGTAAATCCTGAACCATCCAACTCAATGCAGGGCACTTTAGCGGTGCCCTGCTCGACTCTCACTGCAGCCACAATTCCCTGCCGGACAGTTTTTCATAAAATTTACAGTGTTAACGAAAAATTCACGAGACATTTCACGTACCAGCGACTATATAGTACAGGACAAAAGAATAAGGATGGATCACACGTGCGACTTTCAAACCAAGAAGATTCCCCGATGTATGTGCCAAACTGGCTTATCGCGCTGGAACTCGGATTCGGCGCTTTGTTACTTTACCTCAGCAGCACTGCACTGATGAATGTTGATTCGGGGGTTTCGTTTATCAGCGATTCCCGCTCGGGAGTCACTGCTCGACAGGTCGAAAAAGCCGATGCCGACAAGCTCATGCTTTCTTCCCAATCGCTCGGGCTGGAAGTTCACTGAAAGACTAAAAGCCCGAATGGGCCAGCCTCGGTTTGCCCGTTCCTCTACGTTTTTTAGTAACAGGCCCTCAGAAGCTGACATCCATTTCCAAGGTATCTTCCAGAAAAATCTCAAGCTCCGCCAGTTGTATCTCCGACAATCCCAGCATCTGAGCTTCCGGGCTGGCTGCCGGCATAACGTCTTCGGTAACCTGAATACTGAAACCCATGCTGTCGCAAACCAGATTCATTAATTTTACCATCGCCATTAATTCCTGGTGCTCTTGCGGGTCCTGAGTGTGATGGTCGCGAACGACCACATCAAAAGGTTCGGGTAGATTCCACTCCTTCATCAGCATATGGCCGCATTCTGTGTGCATCGAACTCTCAAGGATTTCCACTATTGCTTCCTCAGTCATAGAAATTTGGCCGCTTCTCTCCCGTTGAATTTTTTCTAAAACCTTGAGAATCACCAGCTTTCCCGTATCGTGCAATAGACCGCAAAGAAAGGCCACACTTGCATCACTGGCATATCCGCAGTTTTGCGCAATCCATTTACAGCCCATGGCTGAAGCGAAAGAATGTTTCCAAAGGCCATCCATATAAGCCAGAATCTGCTTATTGTCACAACGGTAACTTTGTTTTTGAGTCACCAGCATGGCCATATTCGCGACTTGCTCCGAGCCAAGCCTCAAAATCGCCCGTTTGACCGTGTTGATCTCACCCATGCCTTTGTAGAAAGCAGAGTTTGCCATCCTCAGTATCTGCCCCGCCAGCGCCGGGTCTTCCATGATCAACTGTTCGATGTCATCAATAGTAATATCTTCATCGTTTAAGGCGTTCTGAAGTTTCAAGGCTATGGCATTGAATACGGGCAACTGGAATTCGCTGGATGCGATTTCACTGCCGATCAGTTCGTGTAACGATGGCTGTACATTTTCTGTCATTTGAGCTTGCATTATTTCATCCCTGATAATCGCCTAAGTTCAACAATAGGCCGTGGTTTCTCAATCCGTGGTAGGTGTCTCAGTACTTCAGAGAGTGTTGTCATCCCGGCTGCCGCTTTGAGTAAACCGTCTTCCAACAGGGTAATCATCTCCGAAGATTCAAAACAGACTCGGCGTATTTCATACGACGACTTATTTTGCAATACGGCATCTTTGATGTGTTCGTTCGATACCAGTAATTCATAAACTCCCAAGCGCCCTTTGTAACCGGTAAACCGGCATTCTTCGCAGCCCTCTCCGACGACAAAACCGGCGCCTTCCAGATCACCCAGGTTATAACTCAGTCTTTTTAACTCGCTGGACGAGGGTCTATAGGGTTCTGCGCAGTGTACACAGACACGCCGCAAGAGCCGTTGAGCCAACACTGCAACTACGGTTGATGCAATCAGAAAAGTCTCAATATTCATATTGATCAAACGCAGAATGCTCCCGATAGTGTCTTCCGTATGAAAGGTTGTAAGTACCTTGTGGCCTGTCAACGCCGCCTGGATGGCAGCATCGGCGGAAAAATTGTCGCGGATTTCACCTAGTACGATGACATCGGGATCCTGACGAACCATATAGGGCAGAGTATTTTCATAGCTTAAGTCGATTTTCTGGTTAAGCGAGCATTGCGCAATACCTTCGACCAAATACTCGACAGGATCCTCTGCGGTAATAATACTTCGTTCGATGCTGTTCAAATAATTAACACAGCTATAGAGTGTTGTGGTCTTACCCGAACCCGTAGGTCCGGTTACCAACACTATGCCGCTGGGTGCGTCCAACACATCATGGTAAAATTCATCCAGTGATCGGGGTGGTAATCCAAGCTCCTCCACATTGAGCATTTCCACGCTGCTGCTCAGAACGCGCAACACAATTTTTTCACCAAAGATGGTGACGTAAAATGATGCCCGCATATCGACATTTTGTCCGGTGTCGGGATTTTCAAAAACGATCCGTCCATCCTGGTGGCGGCGTTTCTCAGCAATGTCGGCGCCTGCCAGTACTTTAAACCGGCTGATCACCGAATCGCTAAGCCGTTTTTCGATGACATTGTGCGGAATCATCACGCCGTCACATCGAAATCGCACGCGAAGTTGGTTTTGCATGGGTTCAATATGAATGTCGCTGGCCTTGGCCACCAATGCATCGATCAAAATGCTATCCACAATGATAACCGCTTCGGAACCGCCCCCCTGTTTCTTGGCTTTTGAAATGCGATTTCTGTTTGTTTCAAAAGCTTTTATTGCCTCTTCGATGGCTTTTTGCTTTGCGAGTCCGAATAGAATCTTGGAGCCGTATATCTGCTCGGCTTTGCTGATCGCGTTTAGGTCTTCAGGGTCCGTGGACGCTATGACCATACGCCCTTTATAGACTCCAATCGGAATAATACCGTTTTCCCGGCACCATCCCGGATTGACATTACGCAGAATCTGTTGATCGATCTTTGAAAAATTAGGCTCAACCTTGGGTACGCCAAGTTGAACGGCCAATACCTCAAGCAGCTTATCTTCAGAGATAAAGTGGTTTTCGACAAGTATTCTACCGAGCTTTTTCTTTACCTGAGAATCCCGCTGGATATTCAGTGCGCTACGCAACTCGGATTCTTTGATATAGCCCAGTTGCACCAGCAGCTCGCCGATTCTGAGTTTTACGGGCAGTTTACGAAGCGTCTTAAGCAGAGTCTTTTTATTAGCGAGTTTCAGGTCCTGCAGCACCATCACCAGGGATTTTTTCTGCGTCAGTTTTGACTGAATCCTTTTACAGTGACGCAGTTTTTTTTCGTCGAGAATGCCCTCTTCGAGTAATATCTTGGTGAGATGAGACTCTAAATCCACAGGCGAGGTTTCAACGCGGACTCCCTGATTCAGATCGTCACTGTCCGGACTGTGGCCTTGAAGCCCGGTCCCTGCTGGTATATTCATTGTTTAGATTCTTTATCGTCCCTGTGCCAAACCACTTATTTCCAGGCAATTGCATCACTGCGCCGGATAAAGCGGATCAGCTTGAGAATCATGACTTGTGACCCGTATTCCCAAGCAATGTTCTACACCAACTTCCGGATGTATCAGCTTGTCTTTCATGTATCTGCTTTTTCATCTTATTCTTTAACCTTTTCACGTTATTTCAGTATGCCCGGATAACTCAAACCTCCCGCCAAACTCAGCCAATTCGCGGCGCTTAGTACTAAACTGCAAGAGAAACAAGCCGATAACAGATAAACGGAATTACCCAGGGATAGGGTTCAGGTGCAATCACTTATTCGTCTTTCGCTCAAAAAAAGCTGTGTTTTTAGATTGAGCACATCCCTTCTTGCCACTGAAATAGCCGTGTCACGGCAATCTGCGGCTTGTCCTCGGTGATTGGTTGATGCAATCCCAAAAAATCAAACATTTTGACGGATTGATCCCTTCGAACTATTTGCGCGTGCTTCTTTTGTCCTTCACTCTGGTCATAGCAATCGAAATCTTTGTCGCCTCCTATGTCTTCATGAATCTGGGAGATGCTTATTCGGGACTTGAGGATTTGGTCCGGAGTTCACCGCTCGCAGAGGCCGACATACTCGCGGGCGGCGTCAAGTCCTCCGTCGGCGAGTCAGTCAATACCTTGTTTTTACTCATCGGTGCTGCCTCATTCAGCGCCTTTGCCTTGTTTTGGAGCCTTAGAAAATTCATCAAGCTCTCCGGTCTGCTGACAACCTATATCAGCGACGGCGTTTGCATCACCAGAAAACACTGGAAAATAAGGTCTTTCAATCAAAGGTTCGCGGACATACTGGGCATAGACCGCCACGATTTAATGGGAGAGAGTCTTATTTCCCATATACCGGCGCTGCAAAAAATCATAGATGAAAATACACCCGCAGACATAGGCCAGATTGAATTCGCCGGGACAAGGCCCAATGGCGAAACCTTTATCGCTACGGTTTCGTTCTTTGTATTGACATACTACAAGGGTCAACCCAGCAGCAGTTTTATTGCAGTCACGGATACAACTGAAATCAGACGATCTCAGGATAATATGCATCATATGGCCTACACAGACGATCTGACCCAATTGGCAAATCGTCCGCACTTGATGGAAAAACTGAAAAAGCTGATTGAGCAAAAAGAAAGGCTTTCGGAGAGCTTTGCGCTTCTATATATGGATCTTGATGGGTTTAAGGACATCAACGACAGTATGGGGCATGTCGCAGGCGATAAGTTATTGAAAATCATGTCCAACCGGTTTACCTGCGAGATGCGTGAATCGGATTTCGTTGCCCGGTTGGGTGGAGACGAATTTTGTATCATTTTGGAAGACGTTTATAAGCAATCGCAAATACAGGATTTTGCAAGCCGCTTATTGGATAAGATCTCGGAGCCGGTTCTTATAAAGGGCCGCAAACTAAAACCCCGGGCCAGCATCGGCGTGGCTATTTACCCCAACGACGGTGAAAACCGGGAGGTCTTGCTTCAGGTAGCGGACACAGCGATGTATGAGGCAAAGCACACGGGAAAACACAAAGTTGCATTTTATAGGCCAGAGCTTACCCAGCGAGTCGACTTGAGCCTGTCGCTGGAGCAGGATCTGCGCGCCGCGGTAGAGAACAATCAATTCGAGCTGTATTACCAGCCTCAGATTTCTTTAAACAACGGCGGAGTTGTTGGTGTTGAAGCGCTCATCCGCTGGCGCCATCCTGAACGTGGATTGGTATTCCCCGATCAGTTTATCGACGTTGCAGAGCGTATAGGATTTATTTCCGAGCTTGGTGAATGGACCATTAGAAAAGCATGTTTACAGCTTAAAGAATGGAAAAAACAAGGCGTGTATCTCAATATGGCCGTGAACATTTCAGGTTCTCATTTTCAATCCGGCGGACTAATCACGGCCACGCTGAATGCAATTGTAGAAAGTGGAATTAACGCAGATCAACTGGAACTGGAAGTCACCGAAGGTGTGATGCAGGTGGCCGAGAAAAGCATTCGAAACTTTCACGCACTCAAAGAAATCGGTGTCAATCTGGCGATAGATGATTTCGGGACAGGATATTCGTCACTCAGCTCCCTAATGACGCTACCGGTAGATCACCTGAAAATCGATCGCATGTTTCTAAAAAATGTATTGCAGGACAAACGCCAAGCCGTAATTATTTCCACCATTATCGGTATGGCACATGCATTAAGTCTTCACGTTATAGTCGAAGGCGTGGAAACGGAAGATCAACTGCTGCTGCTTCAGGGTCTCGGCTGTAATATTGTACAAGGCTACTATTTCAGCAAACCGGTCAGCGCAGAAAAGATCCCGGCTATTTACCACCAAGGGTTTGGTATCAGCAGGGAAAATTCAAACGGATTATTACGGAAAATCGGAGCCTGATAATGGCTTATACGGCACTATATCAAGAAGATCAATCCCCTGGTTCCGTTCTGGATCAGATAGAAATCGGGGAGCGGATTCCCATTCTGCCCATCGGGGTTGCTGAACTGCTGAAAGCGCTTACCGATGAAGATATAGATATGCAGCGACTCACTGAAATCATCAGTCACTTTCCGGTTATCACCAGCCGATTGATGTTTTTAGCCAATTCCGCCTGGGCCATGCCGATCACACCTATTGCCAGCCTGTCTCATGCCTGTTCAAAACTAGGCCTGTCAGTCATCAGAAGCATCTGCCTCGCTTTGTCCATAGCCGCACCCTTTAACCCCATGCGTTGCAGTGGTTTCGATGTACGCAAATACTGGGTGAGTTCCTTGATGGTCGCTGAAACCGCCAAAATGCTGGCTGCGCGCATCGATTCTGTCGGGCAGGAAGACTATGCTGTTATACACACCGCGGGGGTCTTGCATAATATCGGTATGTTGTGGTTAGCGGATTGTGAGCCGGAACTGACTTCCCGCGCTATTCTGGAAAATATGGAAGATGAAAAAGGCTCGCTATCACAATACCTGAAAAACCACCTCGGTGCATACTATACGGATGTCAACGGTCGACTGGCGCAAGTATGGAATTTCCCGGAAAGACTGACAGTGGCCTTGCATCACCATAACAATCCCGATTATAGGGGGAACTATTTCGAACTGGCATTAACTCTCGGCATATCGTCAAGGCTCGTTGATTTAATACAACTCGATGACATCGAGATATTTAATGATTACTCGGATTCGGCAATGACGGAATTAAAACTGAGTTCGGAGACCGTTCTCGATGTGGTTCGCGTCATAATCAGACGGCAGAATTCTCTGCGTGAATTGGTTGATACCTATTTATCTGCAGCTTGAACAAGAAAAGTCGGGACCATGAGTCACGGCATTCCCCCGCAAGAGCCCTTTTAAGGTCTCTCTAACTACTGTAATTTCAAAGCTCAATCGACCCTATATGCCTAACTCAAGCATGGAAGTATCTGTCCATCTGATAGCATCCAGGTGAATATCGGAAATCTGGTATTCATCCAATCCACGGAACTCGAAGCCTTCAGCAAATCCGAATTCCAGATCCATTGCATATCTGAGGGCTTTGCCTTTGTCGCCGGTGTGATTGACAAGCGCATCCTGCATTTCCGGCGTAATAGACATTTTTTCCAGAATAGACTCCAATGGCGCATCGAGTAAAGAATCCAATATAGAAAACAATCCGACAGTAAAAAAGGCATCGGCGCCTTCCAGCCTTGTGGATTTAGCCAGCAATTCACAAAACTTGGCACGCACTAACGCCATAGTCATCAGTTCTTCGGGTTTCTCATCGACATTCGCCATCATCAGCAATGTAACCCAGCCTTTTATGGTATCTCGTCCCAGGTAGATAATCGCTTCACGAATCGATTCCAGTTTTCGGTTCAATCCGTTATAGGCGGAATTAGCGTAATTCAACGACTTTACGCTGATACCGACATCTTTTCCGATTAAATCCTGCAATTCGTCAATATCGGTATCAGGATCGTTCAATTTAGACAGCATACGGGCGAGAAACACTTTGCTCGACGCTATGGTTTTGCCTGAAATCACTTTCGGCTTAGCGAAAAAGTATCCTTGAAAATAGTCGACATTCATGGACTTTAAGTACTCAAACTCATCCTCCGACTCGACTTTTTCCGCGAGAATCTTGCAACCGAAGCTGCGTAGATTATTGATCTGTTTGGACCATTCTTCGCGCTCAAATTGAGTTATGTCCAGCTTGACTATATCGATGAAAGGAAGAATGGAATCGTATTTGTCACTGTAGACGAAATCGTCCAATGCCAGCGTAAATCCGCGCTCGGAAATGGCCTTGATACCCTCAATACTGTGCCTGTCTATAACGACATTTTCCAGTATTTCCAGAACGACCTGCTCCGGTTCCATGGGAAGCAATTCCGGGTTGGTAATAAATTTGTAGGGGATATTGACGAAGGTCAGTTTGTCCTTGACCAGTTTATCCAGGCCGATTTCGGTGAACGCGGTAATAATGACTTGCGATGTTGCAGTATCATCGTCGGTTTCGCCCGGATGATAGTTTTTATTTCCATTACGGAATAAAAGCTCATAAGCATAGAGTTTCAGATTGCGATCCAGAATCGGCTGCCTGCCGATGAAAAAATCGGACATGGTGAGATATTCCCTTATTTCTAGTGGTCAGTTGCTAATCCGTAGCGAAGTCATGTTTGGGACACGAGCCTGGATATCACTCAGCCGCTACCTGGCGGACAATCCCAGGCTCATACCCTCAATTATCGGCGGCAATACTCTGCAACCTTAGTGTTTTCCCCATATTACTAATGAGAACGGATCGCGCTAATCGATAAATCCGGCTCATCAATCCAGGGAATTCGGCTTCGGCGTACATTCGCGAATTCCCTTAAAGATCAGCCACTATGTGTCGTTATTACTAGTTAAGTTCTGGACAACAAATTTACCCATGGTATGCCATCAATGGACGAAAGCTTACTGACACTTTTGCGAGGATGCACTAATCTGCCCAGCCCCCCGGCTGTGGCCAGCCGAATCATCGAACTCAGCTCTTCTCACTCATCAACGCTGGGCGATGTTGCGGACGCCGTAAGTATCGATCCCGCTTTGAGCGCCAAGCTGTTACGGATGGCAAATTCCCCAATGTATGCCCGCCAGCGAAAAGTGGAGAACCTTCGCCAGGCCATTACATTGTTCGGCATAGAAGGCACATTGAATATTGCCCTGAGTTTCTCATTGAAGAGATCGAGCGATACCAAGGAGAAAAACGGTCTGGACTATAATATGTACTGGAGGCGATCTCTCGCATCGGCCCTGATCTGTCAGCAATTCGGTCAACATCTGGGTGAAGCTTCCAAAGACAGCCTGTTTTTGCTGGGCTTACTACAGGACATAGGCGTACTCGCTTTGGACAAAGCTTCACCGGAGCTGTATAAATCACTGCAGACGGAACAAACCAGCCATGATGCCTTACGCCAAAGGGAAATTGAAGTGCTCGGGCAGGATCATAGCGTGGTCGGCGCCTGGCTCCTGGGAGAATGGAATATCCCGGATGCCATTCTTCGGCCTATCGCGGAAAGCCATAAAGCGCTGAATTCCGAAACGTGCGCCGAGGTTGATGATATAGCCCGTTGCGTGGCTGCATCCTGTATCATGGCTGATATTTTCGTCGCCGACGATATTGAAGGAACCATTTTTGAATCTATCAATAAAGTCGAAAACATCATCTCACTCGAACGCGACGAGTATAATGAGATCATCGAATCGGTCTCTGAGAATTTTGCCGAAATGGCCAAGTTGTTCGATATTGAATTGGGCAATAAGCAACTGCTGGATTCAATTTCAGAACAGGCTAAGGAAATACTGATCCTGCGGAACTTAAGCAAAATCCGCGAAACAGAATCCTTGCATGAAAAAACCGAGCAGCTGAAGTCACAGGCAAAGGAGCTCCGAATAGAAAACCGCCATGACCCCTTGACGCAGTTGTATAATCGCCGGCATTTCGACGAATGTATCAAACAGGAGTATGAAAATTCCAAGAAATACGAGTGGCCGCTTGCACTCATCTTTATTGATCTCGACCACTTTAAAAAAGTCAATGATACTTACGGACACAGTGCCGGAGATCAGGTGTTGATCCATTCGGCAAAACTACTGGCGGACTGCATGCGGGACACGGATATAGTATCACGCTATGGCGGTGAAGAGTTTGTAATCCTGCTTCCCGGTATCGACAAGCAAGGCACCGAGATTGCGTGTCAGAGAATTATTCAAAGTTTTCGGGATAATCCGGTTCGTCTGGGCAAAGGTGATCAGATTCTGCAGACGGTGTCAGCCGGTGCTGCTGTATGCTATGGAGAGAAATATTACAAAGACTGGTCACAATTGATCAGCAATGCCGATGAAGCTGTCTACGAAGCCAAGCGCAATGGCCGCGATCAATATTGCATGTTCCTGAAGCAGGAAAGAGCAACGCCACAGGCACTGGTTGGCTAGGGCCGCCTGGTGGCCCATTATTCCTGCCGTAACAATCCATTATAAATTTCCGTTTCCCCGATTAAACCGATCAAGCGCTGATCTTGTAATACCATCAACGGAAAGCGGCTGTTTCTGGCCGCGATAACTATCTCCCTCATCCAGGTTTCGTCCTCAACGGTCAGTCCGATAGTGGCTTCATCCGTGTAATCCCCATAGCGCTGAATATTCACCGTATGATGCTTATGCACAATTTCGATCGGTCTGAATTGCGGATCGACTCTGATACCGGTTTCCCCATCCACTTTTACCACCGAGTCGCTTATTGTAAATTTCTCGATCGGCTGCATCAGTACACTGGCATACAAAACATCCAGTGGATTGATATTGGCGACAAACCGCCGAACATATTCCGTGGCCGGATTAAAGATAATTTCATCGGCTCTACCCGACTGGATAATTCTTCCGCCTTCCATTATGGCGATTTTATTGCCGAGTTTTAAGGCTTCATTGAGATCGTGGCTGACGAATATAATGGTTCTTTTCAGGCTTTGTTGAAGTTCCAGCAGCTCATCCTGCAAGTGGGCTCTGATTAACGGATCCAGGGCGGAAAATGGTTCATCCATAAGTAAAATATCAGCATCGGTTGCAAACGCCCGCGCGAGTCCGACCCTTTGCTGCATACCCCCTGACAGCTCGTGAACGGATTTTTCAGACCACTCCGTGAGATGAACCAGCTCAAGCTTCTCATCGACGATACGCCGGATCTGTGGTTTGGCCAGCCCTTTTATTTCCAGCCCGAAGCCAACATTATCGCGCACACTACTCCAGGGGAGCAGGCCAAATCGCTGGAAAACCATAGCGATTCGGTTCTTGCGCAAGTGCCGCAGCTGTTGAGCCGATACCTTGGCCATGTCCAAAACAATGCCATTATCTTCGATTAACAGCTCACCGCGGGTGACTTTATTGAGGCCGTTTACACAACGCAGCAATGAAGATTTTCCTGAGCCGGACAGACCCATCAGAACGCAGATTTCCCCCTCTTCCACACTCAGAGTCGCATCTGCAACCCCAAGCACGGCATCGGTTTCACGCAATATGGCCTCACGATCAAGACCCTGATCCAATAAGCGACAGGCCTCCAGGCGGTTCTTACCGAAAATGACATCGACCTTCTTGAATTCAACAACTGCCATCAATGTTGTCCGTAGGACGGAGTCGATTTGCCCGGTTGTTTGAATATTCTGTCCAGCAGTATGGCCAGAATCACTATCGCAAGCCCGGCCTCAAAGCCTTTTTCTATATTTACCGTATTCAATGCTCTGACCACCGGCTTTCCGAGGCCGTCGGCCCCCACCAGCGCTGCGATGACAACCATGGATAGCGACAACATGATGCACTGGGTCAGTCCTGCCATGATGGTCGGCAAAGCATGGCGAAGTTCGATTCTCCATAGTAATTGCCAACGCGAGCATCCGAAGGATTTTCCCGCTTCCAGAAGCGTCACGGGAACACTGGATACGCCAAGATAGGTTAGACGCACCGGCGCCGCCAGTGCGAATACAATGGTTGAAATCAACCCCGGAACGACCCCGAGGCCGAACAGAATAAGTGTCGGGATCAGGTACACGAACGTGGGAATAGTCTGCATTAAGTCCAGAACCGGACGCACAATAGCGTATACCCAGGGTTTGTGGGCCGCCACTATGCCTATTGGAATGCCGAACAACATACAAAACAGCGTTGCATAGATGACCAGAACCAGAGTTTCTATGGTTTCCCGCCAATACCCGAGATTAATAATCAACGCAAGGGACAGAAGGCAAAACACCGTCAGCCAGATACTGCGATGAAGATACCAGGCCAGGCTTGCAACAGCGATGATCAAAACCCATGCCGGCAACCAAAGAATAGCGTCTATGGTGCTAAGGAGCAGGGTTTCCAGTACCAAGGACAGCCAGTCGAAAAAACCGGCCGCATGATTGTTGAGCAAATCAACAAGTTTGCCCATGGTTTTACCCACGGGCAATTTGCTTTCAGTCAGCCATTCCATCTGAAGCGGCGTGGTTCAGATTACATTGACAAGGCGCTTTTCACCGCCTCAAGAGCTTCTTTACCGTCTTTTGTGGTCACACCCTGCAACCAACCTTCAACGACCTCGGGATGCTCGGCCAGCCAGGCCTTGGCTGCAGCGGCCGGCTCCTCACCCTGATCCAATATAGCACCCATTACTTCATTTTCCATTTCCAGAGAGAATTGCAGGTTTTGAATCAATTTACCCGCATTCGGGCATTCTTCCAGATATCCGGCTCTGACATTGGTGTGCACAGTCGCACCGCCGAAGTTCGGGCCGAAATAATCGTCACCACCGTCCAGATAGGCCAATTCAAAATTCGCATTCATAGGATGCGGCTCCCAGCCCAAAAAGACTATTGCATTTTCGCGTTTTACCGCCCGCGAAACCTGCGACAACATCCCCTGCTCAGAGGATTCAACCAGTTTAAACGCCTTCAGGCCGAATGCATCTTTGTCGATCATGTCCTGAATCAAGCGATTCCCGTCATTACCGGGTTCTATACCGTAAATCTCGCTGTCGAGTTGCTCGGCAAATTTCGCTATATCCGCAAAGTTTTGTAAGCCCGCGTCAAAAAGATATTTCGGTACTGCAAGCGTGTACTTTGCTCCCTCCAGATTGACTCCGATGGATTCAACCGATTTTTCTTCCAGATAAGGCGCCAGATCCGCCTCCATGGTTGGCATCCAGTTTCCGAGAAAGACATCAATATCCTTGTTTTTCAGACTTGCATAGGTCACGGGTACCGACAGAACTTCTGCCTTTGATTCATAACCTATCGCACTCAACACAGTCGATGCCAATGCTGTGGTTGCTGTGATATCCGTCCAACCGACGTCGGCGAATCTTACCGTTGAACAACTCTCGTCTTCAGCTGCCGATAGCGGGGTGGTTAAGGCGAAACCAGCGCAAACAATCAGTGCGCAAAGGCTGTTTCTTTTCATTTCGACTCCTCCGGTTGTTGAGCGGTTATCCTGGCCAGGCCTAAGCCTCATTCTGCCTGAAGAATAAACCGCTATCGCACGTTCTCGAACGTACATTACATTTTTTCTTAATTGAACGTTCAATATAACTTGATTATAGTACCTGTGTAAATCCCACAGCTAAGGAGCGATACATGCCCAAAACCGGTATGGGACCTATCAGACGCCAGCAATTGATGGATGCCACCATAAACTCCGTCTGTCAAGTCGGTCTGACGGAAACCACGATTGCCCGAATCAGTAAACAGGCGGGTGTATCCAGCGGCATTATCGCGCATTATTTCGGTGGCAAGAATGAACTGCTTGAAGCCACTATGAGAAACCTCTTGCATAAACTCGGGCAAGGGATACAGGAGAGAGTCAAAACGGCCGACACACCGCTGGAGAGCCTGTACGCCATCATCGATGGTAATTTCGCCAAAGATCAGGTGAATCCCTGTGCCACGCGTGCATGGCTGGCATTTTGGGCACATGCTCTGCATTCGCCGCAGCTTGGACGATTACAACGCGTGAATCAATTCCGGCTCCAAAGCAACCTGCGTTATTGGCTGAATAAAATGGTCGATAAGCAACAGGCTGATCAAATCGCTGAAGGCGTAGCGGCTGTTATCGACGGGCTGTGGTTAAGGGGCGCGTTTCTAGACGGTGGCATAGATGTTCTTCGGTCACGTCAGATCGCCCGCAGCTTTCTTGAAAAGCAACTTGCCGTTCTCAATGACGGAACAAAGCATTGAACTACGATTTTATCATTATCGGAGCCGGCTCGGCCGGTTGTGTCCTGGCCAACCGGCTCAGTGAGAACCCCTCCAATCGTGTGCTCTTACTGGAAGCCGGTCCTCCGGATTACGGCTTGGATTTTCGGCTGCATATGCCCGCCGCACTGGCCTATCCACTGCAGTCGGATCACTACAACTGGTGGTATGAATCCGAGCCCGAACCGTTTATGAACAACCGGCGGATTTATCATCCCAGGGGCAAAGTACTCGGAGGATCTTCTTCCATTAACGGAATGATTTATATCCGCGGCAACCCTATGGACTACGAAAGCTGGTCCAGCCGCGAAGGCCTTGAGGCCTGGAACTACGCGCATGTTCTCCCCTATTTCCGCAAGGCCGAGACCCGGCTGATCGGAGGAGATGAATACCGCGGCGATTCGGGCCCTCTGAAAACCACTACCGGTAAGTGTGAAAACCCCTTATTTGAAGCTTTTTTTCAGGCAACAACCCAAGCAGGCCACCCTGCCACGAGTGATGTCAACGGCTATCAGCAGGAGGGCTTTTCCGCCTTTGATATGACGACCTTCAGTGGCAGGCGTTGGAGTACCGCCCGGGCTTACCTACACCCGGTTAAACAGCGTAAAAATCTCAGGATTCAGGATCGCAGCCTGGCTTATAAACTTCTTCTGAATGGAAATCGCTGTGCCGGAGTTGAATATTTACACCGCGGGAGAACGGAAAAAGCCTTTGCCGGTGAGATACTGCTTTGTGGCGGTGCTTTTAACAGCCCGCAACTCTTGCAGCTTTCCGGAATAGGCGATAGCGATTGCTTGAAAAGAGCAGGTGTGAAAGTCAAGCATGAATTAAAGGGCGTAGGCAGGGATCTGCAGGATCACCTGGAAGTTTATGTCCAGCATGCCTGTCTCCAGCCGATCAGTATGTATGATGCTCTTAAGCCGTGGAACCAGTTGCTGATCGGGCTTAGTTGGTATTTGTTCAAGACCGGCGTTGGCGCCAGTAACCAATTCGAAGCCGGAGGCTTTATCCGAAGTAATGAAGATGTGCCCTATCCCAATTTGCAGTATCATTTTTTGCCTATAGCCATCAGTTACGATGGAACCAGTCCGCAGAACGAACATGGTTTTCAGGCACACGTCGGCCCCATGCTGTCAGATGCACGCGGTCATGTAAAAATCCGCTCAAGCGATCCTTCCGAATCGCCGGAAATTCTGTTCAACTACCTGTCAACAGAAAAAGACCGGCGAGAGTGGGTGGAAGCCATAGAAAAAACCCGCGACATTTTCTCTCAGACGGCATTCGACCCCTACCGAGGCCAGGAATTAGCCCCTGGCGCACATATCCAGAGCGACGCGGAAATACTGGATTTCGTCCGGGAAAAAGGTGAAAGCGCTTACCATCCTTGCAGTACATGCCGTATGGGAGTTGACGATATGGCTGTCACCGACGGTGAGTTGAACGTACACGGCATCGATTGCCTGAGGGTGGTTGACGCATCGGTAATGCCGCATATTGTGAACGGTAATCTGAATGCGCCGACTATCATGATTGCCGAAAAAGCGTCCGACCTGATTTTGGGGAACTCTCCTCTACCATCGTCCAGGGCAGACTTTTACCGTCACAATTCGGCTACAGTTCAGGTTTAAAACCCGATCATTGATCGGTTTTTCGAATAGGTATAAACAATTCATTTCAATATTCAGGCGTAATAATTATGTGACAACGACAAAACTTGCGCTATATTGTCGTTTATAGTGTGTATTTGCTCGTAGATACGAAACTATTCCGATTAACAGGTCTCAAAGGCGGAATCTGATGCAGCCAGTAAATACAAACCACGTGGTGAAAGATTACCGGTTTTTATTATTACCCAATTACTCTGTAATAGCGTTTACTTCAGCCGTCGAGCCGCTCCGCCTGGCTAACCGGGAACTCGGGGCTATAGCCTATGAATGGCAAATACTGACCCAGGATGGCAACCCGGTACAGGCCAGCTGCGGTATGCGGATCCTTCCCGACGCGAGGCTGGACGAACAAAAAAGCATCAAGAATCTCTTTGTTTGCGGTGGCATCCATATTGAAGAGAATTGGTCGAAACCGCTGATGATGTCTCTAAAAAGATTCGCGCGGGAAAAAGCCAATTTAGGTGCCGTATGCACAGGGGCCTATATTCTCGCCAAATCCGGCCTGCTGGATAATTACCGCGCGACTATCCATTGGGAAAATATGGCCAGCGTGCGGGAAGAATTCCCATTGGTTAATTTTTGTAACGACTTATTCGAAATCGATCGCGACCGGTTTACTTGCGCCGGCGGGACGGCACCCATCGATATGATGCTAAGCATCATCCGCAACGATCATGGTGCAGATCTGGCCTGCAAAATATCCGAGCTGCTGATCTGCGATCGCATGCGAGGCCACAATGACCGGCAGAGAACACCGCTCCGAATGTATCTGGGAACCAGCCAGCCCAAACTAACCGAAGCGGTGACACTGATGGAAGCCAACCTGGAAGAGCCCATGAGCCTGGATGAATTGTCGAGCTACGTGGGAATCTCCCGCCGCCAGCTGGAGAGACTGTTTAAGAAATATCTCAGCTGTGTACCGACCCGCTATTATCTTGAGCTACGTCTTACCCGCGCCCGCCAGTTGCTGTTACAAACCAATAAATCTATAGTCGATGTCGCATTGGCATGCGGCTTTATCTCTTCGCCGCATTTCAGCAAATGTTATCGTGATTATTTCGGCATTCCTCCACGCGATGAACGGCGTCTTTACCATACTTCAAAAAAACCGGCATCAAAGCAGGCAACGGATATCAGGCCATAACTGAGGGAACGAATCGCGGATGTGCAAAAGCCCGCTTGCATTGTTATGCCGATTTATTTCGCCGCCTCCGGTTTCTCCCTCTTCCATTAGTACCTTCCAACTTGTTGATCAATTTGATCGGCGGCAACACGACTTCCTTTTGCAAAAACTCATAAGTATCCGCTTTATGCGGTATCGCCATAGCCTGCACAAAGTGCTGCTGAAATTTTTCCTCGATTGCGGTTTCAACTTTTTCCACTTTACGCAAAACCGACGAGATATCCTCTCTCTTTTTGCGATCCAATAATGCAATTCTCGCACCTGTGCTGGCGGCGTTGCCCACTGACGCCACTTTGCTCAGTTCACAATCCGGTATCAATCCCAGAACCATGGCGTACTTCACATCGATATGACTACCGAAGGCACCGGCGATGGAGATTCGATCCGGCTTACCGATCCGCATTTTATCCATCAGCAGTTTTATACCTGCGTATAGGGCCGCCTTGGCCAGCTGAATTGCGCGTACATCATTCTGAGTAATTTTCAGTGTCGTTCCACCCCGATGCAGTATATAGGAACAGGTTCTGCCATCGGCCACGATTCGGTCTGAGCGCTCGGATAAAGCGGAATCAACAACACCGTCCTGATTGATGATCCCGGTAAGATACATTTCAGCGATCACTTCTATAATGCCGGAACCGCAAACCCCGGTAATGCCTGTATTTTGAATTGCGGTTTCAAAACCAGTTTCATCGGACCACAAATCGCAACCGATCACCCTAAAGCGCGGTTCCAGGGTCTGCGGATTGATCCTGACTCTTTCTATGGCTCCGATCGCCGCACGCTGGCCGCAGCTGATCTGCGCACCCTCAAACGCAGGCCCGGTCGGGCTTGAGGCGGCCAACAGGCGTTGCCGGTTGCCAAGCACGATCTCGGCGTTAGTGCCTACATCCACCAACAGACAAATTTCATCCGACAACCATGGCTCCCTGGCCAGAATCACAGCTGCGGTATCGGCGCCGATATGGCCTGCCAGGCACGGAAGCACAAAAACCCGGGCCTCCGGGTTGAGCGGAATATCCAACTCGCTGGCAGTCAATGTCAATGCCTCTTCCGTCGCCAAGGCAAAAGGTGCTGACCCCAAAGGCCTGGGATCTATACCTAAAAACAAATGATGCATGACCGGATTACCGACTACGGTCATTTCCATAATATCCCGCCGGTCGATATTCGCTTTACTGCAAGCCGCATCCGTTAATTCGGAAAACGCCCGGCGGACCTGGCGGGTCATTTCCTGCTCACCGCCCGGATTCATCATGACGTAAGACACACGGCTCATTAAGTCCTCGCCAAAACGTATCTGAGGGTTCATTACCGCGGCCGTGGATACAACCTGCCCGCTATGCAACTCACATAAGTGCGCGGCAATGGTCGTAGACCCCAAATCCACCGCCAGACCATAGACGAATTCCTTGTATCCCGGCCACACCGCCTGCACAAAACAACCCTCGTATACCGCAACCGTGACGGTCCACTCGCCTTTCTGCAATATATCATTGACGTTTTGCAGCGGCACTATACCGCAAGTTTCAACATTAAGGCCGTATTCCCTGTTCAGAGCTTGCTTGAGGCGCATAAAATCGGATGCCGGCTTATGCATATCGGCCTGCTCCACGGTCACAACATAGAGCTTTACCGCCGGATCGGGAATCAGATCAATCCGCTCCGCGCGTTTGCTGATGCGTTGTTGATGAAGCTGACTGTCTGAGGGTATATCGATCACCATATCGCCCAGTATCTTTACGCTGCAACCCAGGCGCCGGTCATCGGCCAGATTCAATACCCTTGCTCTTTTACGTTCGTGATCGCTGATCCGGCTGAGATTTTCCTGATCGGCGCTGATTTGATGTTTCGCAAACTCTCCGAATCCGGGTGTTACCTGACAACGGCCGCACAACCCCCTTCCTCCGCAGGCCGATTCGAGATCCACACCCAGTGATTGCGCAGCCTGCAATACCGTCGTTCCCCGGGCGAACCGGCCACGCAGACCCGAGGGTGTAAAAACGACAACAGCATCCCCTCCGCCTTGCTCAGGCACGATTGGAACGCCGTCGTCTGCTCGGGCGGCGTGCTCTTACCATTTCTCCCGCCGCCGACGGATTGCGCCTGATCCAGTTTTTACAATCCGGATCATGCCCCATCATCACATCCGCCCCCAGGCTGGCGTCTATGACTTCCTTGTGCAACGGACTGGTGATTGCCGATGTCAGGCCTGCATAAATAGACATGCTGAGAAAAGCACCGTTGATACCGTTCCTGTTAGGCAGGCCGAAACTGATATTGGAAGCCCCGCATGTCGTATTCACCTTCAGCTCGGTCCGCAGACGATGAATCAGCTTCAACACCTGCATGCCGGCGCTATTGATTGCGCCGATCGGCATCACCAAGGGGTCAACCACTACATCTTCGCTGGGAATACCGTAATCGGCTGCGCGGTTGACGATTTTTCTGGCGACTTCAAAGCGCACATCCGGATCCTCCGAAATCCCCGTTTCGTCGTTGGAAATGGCGACCACGGCAGCACCATGCTGCTTGACCAGGGGCAAAACGGTTTCCAGGCGCTCCTCTTCACCGGTGACGGAATTGACCAGAGCCTTACCTTTATAAACTTTCAGGCCTGCTTCGAGCGCTTCGACAATGGATGAATCAATCGAAAGCGGCACATCAGTCAAAGACTGTACGAGTTCAACACATTCAGCGAGTATTTTAGGTTCATCAGCGAGCGGGATTCCGGCATTCACATCCAGCATATGCGCGCCGGCTTCCACCTGTGCCCGGGCATCCCTTTGTACCCGGCTATAGTCCCCTTCGGCCATCTCCCTGGACAATATCTTCCTCCCCGTCGGATTGATCCGCTCGCCGATAATGACAAAAGGTCGTTCAAATCCTATAACCACTTCCTTTGTAGCCGAACTTACAATGGTGTCTGTCATGCATTTTTCCTCAATCTATTCGGTTTGTCTCTACCTGGATACCATGGCGTACGCCCTTGCAATACTGCAGAACGATCGATAATTTCGGCGACCTCTTCTTCCTGCCGATATGCCATAACATGCACACCACTGACACCCTTGATTTCACGGATTTTCTGAATTAATTCAACACAGATCTGTTTACCCTCCCGCTTTTGGTTTTCCGCCCCGCGAAGCCGTTCGATGATCTCGTCCGGAATATGGATTCCAGGCACATTTTTGCGTATCCATTGCGCAGCTCTCGCTGAAGCGAGCGGCCCTACGCCGGCCAATATAAAACATTTTTTATCCAGGCCAAGATCCCGAACCATGTCCATAAACCGGCAAAAACGTGCCAGGTCGAAGCAGTACTGTGTCTGAACGAACTGAGCGCCGGCGGCTATTTTTTTGGCCAGTCTGAATGGCCTGAAATCGTAAGGAGGAGCGAACGGGTTGGACGCGGCTCCGATAAACACCTTTGGCGGACTTGTAATTTTACGGCCACTCAAAAACTCGCCCCTGTCGCGCATAGTGCAAACAGTTTCCAGCAGGGACATACAATCGAGATCGAACACCGGCTTGGCCTGTGGATGATCGCCAGCCTGAACACCGTCTCCGGTCAGGCACAGCATATTGGCAACTCCCATCGCCGCCCCGCCCAACACGTCTCCCTGAATGGCAATACGGTTCTTATCCCGGCAGGATATCTGTTGCACAAGCGCATAGCCTTTTAGCGTCAGTAAGGCGCACATACCAACACTGGACATATGACAGTTAGCGCCTGAACCGTCAGTTGCATTTAACCCGTCGACATAACCGTCGAAAACACGCGCACGCTCGTAAACCTCTGCCGGATCAGCGGAATCGGGAGGTGCCAGTTCTGCAGTAACTGCAAAAGTGCCGGTACGCAGCACACGTTCCAGCCTGCCCCGGGAGGAATGGCCGGGCAATTGAGGCATGGGCATACCGGGTTCGGGCTCATCGTCGAAAATCATCGATTTCTCCCTCCCCGGTTTATTTCCACTTCCTCCCGCACAACACGCATCCAGGAAGACGTATTGAGTAAACTGAAGTCAACCGGATATAAAACCTTTTTAATACGAGCGCCTTTTCTCATTTGATGGCTGCCCTGCCATGCTTCGAGCCAGACACATACCATTTCCGGATTGACTTCGCAGTGCCCATCAACCCTGACTCCGCCGCAGGGACCATTGCGAAGATTTTTAGGGCAGTTCATCGGGCAGGACATACCTGTTGAACTCAGTGCACATTGGCCGCACATACGGCAATCAAATAAAAATCCCTTGAGGTTTTTCTCGATAAAGCTTACGGGTCTTTCGATGCGTGAATAACCGACCCAATTCCAAAACGGATGTAAACGCACAAGCAAAGGCTCGAACCATTCGTATATGCGTTCAAATAACCTGGCGTGCCTGACCGACCACTTTCGAACTGCGTACACTGACTTTACCTCACCGGTTCAGCTCTTACCGCTGCCAAATTGAGTTTTATATATCCGGCTCTCCGCCGCGCTCAGAAACAAGCTGACGGGCGTTTCGAGATTTTGCAAGCCGGTATAGAGATAATCGTATTCCAGCCCAAGCGCATCTGCCGCACGACGGGCCAGATCCTGCAACCCGGGTTCACCGCTTTGATCGAGAAACACCAGTTTTCGATAGTTGGCAAAGTACATATCCATAAGCTCGGGATGATTTTTCAATCCTAAATCCCTAAGGATAATCCGATCGAAATGCCTGACCATAAAGTCGGTAAGATAAAAGGTTCCCGCTTCCCGTTCCGCGTATTCAAGAAACCGTTGCGTACCGGCATAAAACTCGTAGCAGTGCGCGCCGGGCAGACGTTCAACGCCGTATTTCCGCAACAGCGCGTCAAGCCGTCCGCCACTGCCGCAATCGGCGTAGGCGACAAAACAACGCTCGTACTGTGCTTGCAATTTATCGAGCAGATCAGCAATTGCGGGGCTTATTTCCTGAGGTCTGTTATGCAGTTCGGCCGGCAAACATTGAATATCCAGATCGTGCCAACGGTTCAGCTTTTTTAAATGCACCAGCTCACGGGCAAGTGCACCGCAGGCTATGAGAAGATATTTTCCTCTGCCCATAGCCATGGACCGGCTAGCCCGCCGCCGCGCGGCGTTGCTGAACCATCTCCAATGCTGTATCGACAGCGACCGCCGCATCACGGCAATAGGCATTGGCACCGATAGCCTTGCCGAACTCTTCGTTCAGAGGGGCGCCGCCGACCAAAACGATATAGTCGTCACGTATACCCTTTTCCTTCAAAGTATCTATGACGACTTTCATATAAGGCATGGTGGTGGTTAACAATGCGGACATACCCAGGATATCCGGCTTATGTTCCTCCAGAGCTTCAAGATAGTTTTCAACCGGATTATTAATGCCGATATCGATCACTTCGAAACCCGCTCCTTCCAGCATCATACTGACTAGGTTTTTACCTATGTCATGGATATCGCCTTTTACTGTACCTATAACCACTTTTCCAACCGTGTCCGCACCGCTTTCGCTAAGCAGTGGCCGCAATATCGCCATGCCGGCTTTCATGGCATTGGCCGCCATGAGGACTTCGGGCACGAATAAAATACCGTCACGAAAATCGATACCGACGATGGTCATTCCGGCAACCAACGCCTCGTCCAAGACTTTATCCGCTGCCCAGCCGCGTTCCAGCAGGATATTGGTACCTTCCTCGATTTCCTCCTTTAAGCCATTGTAAAGATCATCATGCATGACCTCGATCAACTCATCGTCGGGCAAAGTGCTTAAATCCAGATCTTCTTCGTCGTCATACTGATCATCGATATCTGACATTGCTTTATCCCATAAATAGCGGTTAAATCAGCGTATTTCTGTATAAATCCAAGGATTGGACACAACGCGCCCACACCCGGATACAGAGCTCATTTCGAAGAAGATTAGGTCAGGGGTCAGGGTGCTGCTGATGCTGCCGCGACACCATGCGCATTAAATGCGACAGCTGTATCGCATTTGCTGCCCATGTCCCAAAACTGGGGCAAAAACAGGCAATACACACGCCCGCTATTCGCCGAAGGAGGCGATTTCACTATAGCTGCGCGATTGATAACATAGCGTGGTCCGGGGCAGATGGCTGCTTCGGCTGAGATACAGCCTTTTTACCGGCCTATCCGCCTGCTTAACCGGTTGTTAGAATTTGTTCCAGGGTCTTCTGATTCACCATAGCTACATCAATCCATTGATTTCGGTTTTATAACAAACTATCAATCATGTATTTCGTGATATTCACGTTTATTGCAAGTCGGTGCAGCCTGTGATGAAATCGACACTGGCGGGCATATTCAGCAGACCAGAGCTGTAAAATGAAGTGAAAAGACAGTAGAAATCATCTCAACATTGGGACATGTAAAGCCTCGCTAATCAGAATATAAGGTACGCCGACAACACGCTTTGTGGCAGGTCAGATGAAAATCAACAATGCAATTACGATCGATGAACACGAGATTGAAATCTCGTCAATTCGCGCACAGGGAGCAGGCGGGCAAAATGTGAATAAAGTCTCATCCGCCATTCATCTGCGATTCAATATTCGAAACTCCAGCCTGCCCGACTCCTGTAAGGAAAAACTACTGGCGACAAACGATCAACGCATCTCAAAAGACGGTGTCATCATTATTAAAGCACAGCGCTTTCGCCGCCGCGAAAAAAACATCGAGGACGCCCTTGACCGTCTGCGTGAAATCCTGACCCGGGCCACGAAAAAGGTAAAAAATCGGCGCCCGACAAAACCGAGCCAGGCGTCCAGACGCAAACGTTTGGACGATAAAAAGAAGCACGGATTGAAAAAACAACAACGAAACCGGCCGCGCGGAACGGATTACTAAGAGCCGGTTGAATCAGGCATCGACCGCACTGGTGCTGTCTAAACCTGTCTGTTGGCTCTGTGTTTTTATTCCCTGTAAAATTGAAAATCAGACGTTTATCCATCCAGGTGTTCAGACTATGAATCTCAAGACTCCGTATTTACTCTTTCTCGGAGACGCCGCTGACCCTTTAGCTGCAAAAGTCGCCCAGGGAATTAAAGACTGGCGCCCCGAGTTTGCACTGGGCCAGTATCGAATGACGGGCTGTCAGGCCGATCTGGGTTTGCGGGACTACACACTCGATCAAGCGGTCTCGGCAGGAGCAAAAACGCTGGTAGTAGGTGTGGCTAATCGTGGCGGGGTGATTTCCCGGAACTGGATAAACGTCCTGCTGGATGCTCTGGACGCCGGCCTCGATCTGGCAGCCGGATTACACAATAAACTGGCTGATGTCCCGGAGCTAAGGAGCCGGGCCGACGCACTTGACAGATGTCTATCCGATGTTCGTCACCCGCAACAGAGTTTTGCCGTGGGGAACGGGAAACCGCGTAGCGGCAAGCGTTTACTACCCGTAGGCACAGACTGCTCATGCGGAAAAATGTATACCGCTCTCGCCCTGGAGAAAGAGATGAAATCACGTGGTATGAACGCGGATTTCAGAGCCACCGGCCAGACCGGCATACTGATCTGCGGTTCAGGCGTTTCCATCGATGCGGTCGTCGCTGATTTTATTTCCGGTGTCGCCGAATACCTCTCGCCGGATAATACGGCGGACCATTGGGATTTAATCGAAGGACAGGGTTCTCTGTATCACCCGTCCTTTGCCGGGGTGACGGCCGGCCTGATACATGGGGCTCAGCCCGACGCTCTGGTGCTCTGTCATGAGCCGACCAGAACGCATATGCGGGGTTTACCCGATTACCCGGTTCCCGATCTTGGCGATGTGATGGAGTTATCATTAAAACTGGCTCGTTTGACCAACCCCGCCGCTGAGTTTACCGGCATTTCGGTCAATACCGCAAAGCTCGACGCCGGTGAAGCCGAACATTTGCTGCAGGAAACTGAACGGAAATACCAGCTACCTACAGTGGATCCGGTTCGAAACGGTGTCGCCAGACTGGTGGATCAGCTGTAAGCCATGCCGTCTCTCACCGTTAAGTCCGAAAGCTGGCCGATCGATGGTGCCTTTACCATTTCCCGGGGAAGTAAGGATAGCGCCGACGTGGTCGTGGTTGAATTATGTTCCGGGCAGGATACAGGCCGGGGAGAATGCGTACCCTATGCCCGCTATGGTGAATCCGTGGACGAAGTGATCGATCTCATAGAGTCGATTCGCGACCCTTTGCACCATGGCCTTGACCGTGAGGAGTTACAAAAGCTCTTGCCTCCCGGGGCCGCCCGTAACGCTGTGGACTGCGCCTTTTGGGATTTGGAAGCAAAACAATCCGGGCAAAGAAGCTGGCAGATTGCCGGATATTCATCACTGGATCCGGTATCAACCGCCTATACTCTCTCTCTGGACAGCCCGGCAAATATGAAGGTAAGAGCGGCTGAACACGCCGACATGCCCCTGTTAAAATTGAAATTGGCCGGTTCGGACGATTTGCAGCGGGTAAAAGCGGTACGCGAAGGCGCCCCGAAGTCACGCATTATTGTCGATGCCAACGAGGGTTGGACACCGAAAGTTTACCGTGAGCTTGCCCCGCGACTCAGGGAACTGGGCGTAGAAATGATCGAACAACCATTGCCGGCCGGCGACGATGAGGCGCTACGGACGCTACCCAAGCCGCTTACCGTCTGTGCAGATGAATCCTGCCATGCCGCTGACTCATTGCCGGACTTGATCGGAAAATACGACATGATCAATATCAAGCTGGACAAAACCGGCGGATTAACCGAGGCGTTGAAACTGGCCGATGCCGCCTCGACGGCGGGCTTGCAAATCATGGTTGGCTGCATGTTAGCGACTTCACTGGCAATGGCACCGGCAATCATTCTGGCCCAACAGGCGCAGGTGGTCGATCTGGACGGACCCTTGCTATTGCAGCGCGACAGGCCGAACGGCTTGCATATAGCACATGCGCGTATTTCGCCACCGGACAGGCTGCTCTGGGGATAGTGTTGAGCCCGGCTGTACCGGCCTCCATAAAATTTTAAAAATCCAGGTGAATAATGAGTAGAATCGTATATGTCAACGGTGATTTTGTGGCTGAAGAAGAAGCCAGAATTTCAATATTCGATCGCGGATTCGTCTTTTCCGACGGAGTCTATGAAGTCAGTTCCGTGCTCCAAGGCAAACTGATAGACAACGCCAATCATCTTGCAAGACTGCATCGATCACTGAATGAATTGAACATGGCCGCTCCGGCGGACGATGCGACCATCGAGTCGATTCAAAAGGAGCTGATAAAACGCAATCAACTGGATGAAGGCCTGGTTTATCTTCAGGTGACCCGAGGCGCTGCGGATCGGGATTTTGCATGGCCGGACAATCTCGCCTCCAGCCTCGTCATGTTTACCCAGGCTAAAAATCTGTTGGACAACCCCGCAGCGAGGAACGGAATATCCATTATTACAACTCCCGATATACGCTGGCAACGCCGGGACATTAAGACGATCGGGTTGCTGGCTCCGTGTATGGCAAAAATGCTCGCCAAGGAATCCGGGGCGGACGACGCCTGGATGACCGAAAAAAACCCCGATGACGGCAAAGAATACGTCACCGAAGGCAGCTCTAACAATGCCTATATCGTCACCGGCGATGGAACGATTGTTACCCGCCAGCTGAGCAATAAAATACTTCACGGCATCACTCGTCGCGCGATCCTGAAACTTGCTGAAGAGACCTCTGTAACAGTGGAAGAACGCCCCTTTACCGTTGCAGAGGCATACAACGCAGCTGAAGCGTTTATCACTTCTGCTTCCACATTTATATGGCCGGTGATTGAAATTGATGGCAAAACCGTCGGTGGGGGAAAACCCGGTCCGCAGGCGCTACGCCTGCGCGAACTCTATATCGAATTCGCCTTGCGCGAATCCTCCTGAGCTATCAGCAATTGTCTGTTTACCGCGGGAAACGATGATGCAATTACGACAATACATGCTCGCCAAAATCCACAAAGCAACCGTTACCCGGGCAGACGTCAACTATGTCGGCAGTATAACCATCGACAGGGATCTGCTGGAAAAAACGCAGCTGCACGAAAATGAGCGGGTTTTGGTGGTCAGCAATACCAGCGGTGCGCGGCTCGAAACCTATATCATCGCCGGAGAAAGCGGCAGCGGCGCAATTGAAATGAACGGTGCCGCGGCCCATCTGATCAGACCCGGCGACGAAGTGATTATTATGGCATTCGTGCTATCGGATAAGCCCGTGAATCCCATCGCCATTCTGGTCGATGAGAATAACCGCTTTGTCCGTTATCTGACGGAGAAGGCCGGCAACAGGCCTTAAGCTGACGGCGTTTTCTTCCCCCGGCGCTTGCGGTTTTTGAGCCAATCGGTCAAAGTGGTTTCCGTAACCTTGAACACGATATAAACAATCATTGATACGGCTCCGGTCAACAACAGCTCCAGCAGTTGCCGAGCCGCCCCCTCCCTTAAGGCCATAAGCCCGTGACGGCTGATAAAATCCCAATTGGCAGCCAGCAGATTAAAAATATTGAGGGTCAGTGTCCCGACTGTCAGGCCTGACAATATCATGACAATCAGGGTGATCAGCGGATGCCGGTAGAGAAAATCATAAAGCGTCATCGGTTTTTTCCTGTATAAGGCCACACGGCTCGCCCTCTGCTCCCCTTACCTCCTGGCACATGCTCGAATGCTGAGATGGCTTCTAGAGCGTGTAATTGATGACACGCCCTAGTTCTCAGTGGTGTTCAGGCAGCATTCTGCAAGGCACGAATGCGTTGATCCAGCGGCGGATGCGTCGCCAGCAGCTTTTGCAGCTTACCTCCCCCAAGAATACCGAATGCCGCCATCTGATCAGGCAATCCTTGCGGATCGGAGACCCGTTTCAGCGCTTTGAGCGCGTTGATCATATGAGTGCGGGAGGACAGGTCGGCTCCGCCGATATCGGCCCTGAATTCCCGCTGGCGGGAGAACCAGGCGGCGATAAAACTGGCCAGAATGCCAAAAACAATTTCGGCCAGCATACTGCCCATATAATATCCCATGCCGTAACCATGGCTGTTTCCGTCCCTCGACATGCCGCGATCGATCAACATACCCACTATCCGGGCGAAGAAAATCACAAAGGTATTCAGTATCCCCTGTATCAATCCCATGGTCACCATATCGCCATTGGAAACGTGGGTGACTTCATGTCCGAGAACCGCCTCAACTTCTTCTTTCGACATAGCGTTTATCAGACCGGTGCTGACCGCAACAAGGGCACTGTTTTTATTCATACCGGTTGCGAACGCATTTGGCGTGTTACTCGGAAATATACCGACTTCGGGCATGCCTATGCCCGCCTGGTTCGCCTGCCGGTGTACGGTTTCCATCAACCAGCGCTCGGTGGCATTTGCCGGCTGTTCGACCACCTGCACACCCATCGATCGCTTGGCGATGGATTTCGACATGGCCAGTGAAATAAATGAGCCCGCGAACCCGAACAATGCGGAAAACAGTAACAGATTGCCAAGCTGCCCCGGCATGCCCAGCATCTGATCCAGCCCCAGAAGGCGGGACACTATGCCGAACACGATCATTACCGCAAAGTTGGTTGCCAGATACAAGAATATTCGCGTCATGTTTTCTACCTATTCAAATCCGCAAGAGAATCGCCTGACAACAAAACCTGAACAATGCCGGCTTAGCCAGACCATATCCCTTATAAGGTGGCGCCGATAAAAGCACGCTGCAAGCCCTTAATCTTCAACAACTGTTACAGATCGTACAGTCTGAAATCCACGCGGCAGCTTACTGCCCCGCTTACCCCGCTCGCTGCGATAAGTTTCAAGATCCTTGGGTTTTAAATTCAAATGCCGTTTACCGGAATACAGCCTGAGCTGCCGCTTTGCGGGCACGACGGCCAGCGCAACCATGGACTCTTTACCCTCTTTGAAGGCCTTGGCCGGAATGCCGATAATTTGGTTGCCTTTACCGCGGACAAGTTCCGGTAGCTCGCTCACCGGAAATGACAGCAGGTTTCCGTTGCTGGCGATGGCGGCTACCAGGTCGGTGTTTGCATCCCTGACCCGGTGGGGTATAAGGACCTCGGCTCCCCGGGGAACGCTCAATACAGCCTTGCCCGCTTTCGCTTTGCTTTGAATTTCACCCAGGCGCACAACAAAGCCGTAACCGGCCGAGGTCGCCAGCAGATAACGGTCATCATCATCCCCCATCATCACGGCGATAAAGCGGGCACCGTCAGGCGGCTTGATTTTCCCGGACAAAGGCTCCCCCAGGCTGCGGGCCGAGGGCAGTGAGTGGGAAGGAACGCTGTAAACCCGTCCGGTGGAATCCAAAAACATAGCGTTGGCATTGCTGCGGCCTCTCGCCGAACTCTGATATTCATCGCCGGATTTGTAATTCAATCCCGCCGCATCCACATCGTGGCCTTTGCCGGCACGAACCCAGCCACGTTTCGATAGCACGACAGTAATCGCTTCGCTGGGAATCAGATCGGATTCTTTCAATGCCTGGGCCGCTTCTCTTTCAACAATCGGTGAGCGGCGATCGTCACCGTACAATTTCGCATCTTCCTTGAGTTCGCGCTTGATCAGGGTTTTCATGCGCCTGTCGGAACCGAGTATCGCTTTAATTTCATCCCTCTCGATGATCAGTGCCTCTTGTTCCTCGCGGATCTTCATTTCTTCCAGTTTGGCGAGGTGCCGGAGTTTTAATTCCAGTATCGCTTCGGCCTGCGCGTCACTGATGGAAAAACGTTTCATCAATACCGGTTTCGGTTCATCGTTACTGCGGATGATCGCGATCACTTCGTCAATATTGAGAAATGCAACCATCAATCCTTCGAGAATATGCAAGCGTTTTTCGACCTTATCCAACCGCCAGGCCAAACGCCGCCGTACCGTTTCGGTGCGGAAACTCAGCCACTCCTTAAGAATGGTACGCAGATTCTTGACCTGAGGGCGGCCGTTAATTCCGATGATATTCAGATTGACACGATAGCTGCGCTCCAAATCGGTCGTGGCGAACAGATGATTCATCAACGATGCAATATCTACCCGGTTGCTGCGCGGCGTTATGACCAGTCGGGTTGGATTTTCGTGGTCGGATTCATCCCGCAAATCCTCCACCATCGGCAGTTTTTTTGCCTGCATCTGCTGAGCGATCTGCTCCAGTATTCTGGAACCGGAAACCTGGTGCGGCAGAGCGGTGATCACAATATCACCATTCTCTTTGATATGGAGCGCACGCATTCGTACGCTACCGTGTCCGCTATGATAAATCCTGGACAATTCCTCCGGCGCGGAAATGATTTCCGCTTCGGTCGGGAAATCAGGTCCCGGCACAAACTGCATTAGGTCTTCGACTTTCGCTTTCGGCTTTTCCAGAAGATGAATACAGGCACTGGTGACCTCGCGCAGGTTGTGCGGCGGAATATCTGTCGCCATTCCCACTGCGATCCCGGTCGAACCGTTGAGTAACACATTGGGCAGGCGGGCCGGAAGCAAGGCCGGTTCGGTGAGTGTGCCGTCGAAATTCGGGGTCCAGTCGACTGTCCCTTGCCCCAGTTCCTGAAGAAAAATTTTGGCGTAACGGGACAAACGCGCTTCGGTATAGCGCATGGCGGCGAAGGATTTCGGATCATCTGGCGACCCCCAATTGCCCTGCCCGTCGATCAAAGGGTATCTATAGGTGAAGGGCTGCGCCATTAATACCATGGCTTCATAACAGGCACTGTCCCCGTGGGGATGAAATTTACCCAACACATCGCCGACGGTACGGGCTGATTTTTTGTGTTTTGAAACCGCCGATAAACCCAGTTCCGACATCGCGTAGATGATACGCCGCTGCACCGGTTTCATACCGTCGCCGATATGCGGTAAGGCACGATCCAGAATAACGTACATGGAATAATCCAGATACGCCTTCTCCGTAAACGTCATTAAGGGCTGTTCTTCAATATTGTCCAGAAGCATTTCCGAGGACATGTCAGTACTCTTGATCGATATAAAATTTAATGGGAATTATAGTGCTTGACCGGATAATCACCACCTATACCGGTATGCAGAAATTCCGGCTTCAGTGAAAGTCGTGGAACATGGACCGGTGGCGAACTTGCCTTACTGAAGCTTCAGAACGTGGTTCATCAAACCGTTGGTCGAACTGTCATGGCTGCTGACCAGCAAACCGGCTTCCAACTCGTCAGCAACCGTTTTCGCCAGTTGCTTACCCAGCTCCACTCCCCACTGATCAAAGGAATTTATTCCCCAGATCACCCCTTGCGCGAAGACTTTATGTTCGTAGAGCGCGATCAATGACCCAAGAGATTTGGGTGTTAACTTATCCACAAGCAGGGAATTGGTGGGTCGGTTCCCGTCGAAAACCTTAAACGGCACCAATGCATCAATTTCGGGATCCGAGAGCCCCTGCTCCCGCAATTCGTCCGCCGCTTCCCCGGCGGTTTTTCCCCGCATCAACGCCTCTGTCTGCGAAAAACAATTAGACAACAGCAGGCGATGCTGCTGCCCCATGGGATTTTGGCTATGGACAGGCACGATAAAATCGGCCGGTATGACATCCGTACCCTGATGCAGCAGCTGAAAGAAAGCATGTTGTCCGTTGGTTCCGGGTTCTCCCCAGACTGCCGGACAGGTGTTTTGGTTTACCGGCCGGCCGTGAAGATCGACGGATTTGCCGTTACTCTCCATCTCAAGCTGCTGCAGATAGGCCGGGAAACGATGCAGATACTGGTCATAAGGTGCGATCACATGACTTGAGCAGCCAAAAAAATTGCGGTACCAAATACCCAAAAGAGCCATAACGACCGGTAAGTTATTCTCAAAGGGAGTTTCCCTGAAATGCAAATCCATCTCGTATCCGCCCTCGAGCATTTGCTCAAAGCGATCCATTCCGACCGCAAGCGCTAAAGACAGACCCACTGCTGACCAGAGCGAGAATCGCCCACCCACCCAGTCCCAGAACCGGAACATATTGTCCGTGTCTATACCGAACGCTGACACTTCTTTTTGATTGGTGGATACGGCGACAAAATGTTTTTCGACGGCCGATTCGTCGCCCGACCGTTCGACAAACCAGTGCCTTGCCGAACGCGCATTGGCAATGGTTTCCTGAGTGGTAAAGGTTTTCGAGACCACCACAAACAAGGTTGTTTTATAGTTCACCTTTTTCAATGTTTCGGCAATGTGCGTCCCGTCCACATTGGAGACAAAGTGGAATTTCAGATTTTCTTGTACATAGGGCGTAAGCGCCTGAACCGCCATGCAGGGCCCCAGATCGGAACCTCCGATCCCGATATTGACGATGTCGGTGATGACATCTTCACAACAACCCTTCCATTCTCCCTGGCGAACCCGATCGGTAAAACCACGCATTTTCTGCAAAACATCGACGACTTCCGGCATCACATCTTCGCCGTGCACATAAATCGAGTTCATACCCCGATTGCGCAGCGCCGTATGCAATACGCTACGTTGTTCGGTGGTGTTGATGCTCTCTCCCTCGAACATACGCTTGATTTGATCTGCCAACCCCTGGCTTCGGGCCAGAGAAAACAATTCCTGCATCACCTCTTCGGTGATCAGGTTTTTGGAATAATCAAGCAGAATGTCGGCATGGTGCAGTGAAAATCGCGAAAAGCGTTTAGGGTCCGCCGCAAAAAGGTCTTTCATGTGCAGTTCAGCGGTCTGCTTTGCGAGCTTTTTCAGATTGACCCAATGCTCGGAATCTTTCACTGAATCGTGTGTTGCCTTTTTTTGTTTCTTCTCGGACTTTTCTTTGGAAGACATGTTATCGGGAATCGAGTCAATGCAAGGGTGCATTATATATCAGTTGGATAAAGGTGTTAACGAGTCAAAGCGATTGGGGATAGCCGGATCGTGTCATCAATAGGACAAAGGGAGATTTTTTCTTATAATGACTCGCTTTTGCAATACACCCTACGATGAATCCCGACCTTTCCCGACTGCAGCCCTATCCTTTCGAGCGCTTGCGCCGCCTGAGGGCCGATATTTCACCGCCCGCGGGCAGCCGGGAAATTGCCCTGTCCATCGGCGAACCGAAACATCCGCCACCGGAATTCGTTCTGGAAAAACTCCGTGCCAGCCAGGATCGGGTATCGGCTTACCCGACCACCAAGGGCAGCGACACACTGAGACAGGCAATCGGTTCATGGTTGATCAAACGCTTCGCTTTATCCGCAGTCGACCCGGACAATCAGGTTTTACCGGTCAACGGCACGCGAGAGGCGCTGTTCGCATTCGCCCAATGCGTTTCGGATCGCCAGGCAAAAAAAGATTTAATTCTGATGCCGAACCCGTTCTACCAGATCTACGAAGGCGCCACTTACCTCGCGGGACTGCAGCCGGCATTTTACAACACCACCCGGCAAACACGGTATCAAGCGGATTTTGACAGTATCGATGCCGATACCTGGGCGCGCTGCCAGATGATTTATATTTGCACACCCGGCAATCCTTCCGGCGCCGTCATCCCGGAAAAGGATTTACGGATTTTGATCAACAAGGCTGAGGAGTTCGATTTTCTGATCGCGTCGGACGAATGCTATTCGGAAATCTATTTCCATGAACAGAGTCCTCCGCCCGGATTACTACAGGCCGCGGCTTCGATCGGCAATACGGAATTTGAACGATGCGTGGTGTTCCACAGCCTGTCAAAGCGTTCCAATCTACCGGGAATGCGCTCGGGATTTGTGGCCGGAGATGCCGAGTTACTGAAGAAGTTTCTCCTGTTCCGTACCTACCACGGCTGTTCCATGCCCGTGCCGACGCAGCTTGCCAGTGCCCTTGCCTGGAGCGATGAAGAGCACGTCAGAATCAATCGCACCCGCTACCGGGAAAAATTCGCCGCCGTACTCGATATTTTAGGGCAGCCAATGGATCTGGATTTTCCGGATGCATCCTTTTACCTTTGGCCTGAACTGCCGGTCGATGACGAACAGTTTACCCGCCGGATTTACCGGCAACACGGCATCGCAGTGCTTCCCGGGAGCTATTTATCCCGCTCGGCACACGGAATCAATCCGGGTAGCCGGCATATCAGAATCGCATTGGTCGCCGGTCAGCGAGACTGTGTGCAGGCCGCCGAGAAGATTAAACAAACACTTGAAAGCTTTACGATTTAAAGACATCAAAGGATAAACCCATGAGTGATTTACAGAAGATTATTGAGCAAGCGTTTGAAAACCGTGGCGAACTCTCCCCGTCAAGCGCCCCGGACGAGGTTCGCAGCGCGGTGAACGATGCGATGGAAATGCTGGATAAGGGCCGGGCCCGGGTTGCCGAACAACGGGGAGTGGGAGACTGGGTTGTCAATCAATGGTTGAAAAAAGCCGTTCTTTTATCCTTCCGCCTGAACGACAACAAACCCATATCGGCCGGCGGCTTCACCCAGTTTTACGACAAGGTCGAAAGCAAGTTCGCCCGCTATTCGGAACAGGAATTCGCCGATTCCGGCGTAAGAGTCGTGCCTCCGGCCATGGCACGCCGGGGAAGTTATGTCGCTCCCAATGCGGTATTGATGCCCTCCTATGTCAATATAGGCGCCTACGTCGATTCGGGCACCATGGTGGACACCTGGGCAACCGTCGGTTCCTGCGCGCAGATTGGCAAGAACGTTCACCTCTCCGGGGGTGTCGGGATCGGCGGTGTATTGGAACCCTTGCAGGCCGGACCGACCATTATCGAAGACAATTGTTTTATCGGCGCTCGATCGGAAGTCGTGGAAGGGGTCGTGGTAGAGGAAGGAGCGGTAGTCTCCATGGGCGTATATATAGGACAGAGCACTCGCATCTATGACCGGGAAAAAGATGAGGTTATCTATGGACGGATTCCGGCGGGATCGGTCGTGGTTTCGGGCAACCTGCCGTCCGACGATGGAAAATACAGCCTGTATTGCGCGGTCATTGTTAAACGGGTGGATGAAAAAACCCGCAGCAAGGTCGGCATCAACGAGTTGCTGCGGCTTGTCGACTGACTGAACTCCGTTTCCGGCCGGACGTTTGCCGTTCGGCCGCTTTATCAATAATACAACTGGAACACCAATGATCACCATTTACGGAATCAAAAACTGCGATACCATGAAAAAGGCCATGAAGTGGCTTGACACAGAAGGCCTGGATTATTCTTTTTATGACTACCGGGTGGAAGGAATCGATCCTAAACTTTTGGAATCATTGGAAAAAAATATCGGCTGGCAAAGCCTTTTAAACAAGCGGAGCACCACATGGCGTCAGCTGGATGAAGGGATTAAAAACGCCATCCAACGCGACTCCGCCCTGCAACTCATGCTGGAAAAACCGACGCTGATCAAACGGCCGCTACTACAGGCCGGGCAAAAATATCTGCTCGGATTCAAACCGGAACACTATAAAAAATTCCTTGCAGCCTCCCGGCAATAGTTCAGGCGCTTTTCAATACGACAAGTCCGGACACTTATTTCCCCGCAAATGCAAATTCAGTACGAATTGTGTTGATCTGAACTGTGTCGATGCGGTATAAAGCGTCAAACAACAGACACCGACAAAATTGACATCTTAGAGCCTGTTCAATATCTCTGCGTCGTCGCGAGAATATGCTGATTTGAGTCAGATTTTATTCTGATTTGAGGCGCATAGTGGTTCTACGCAACGACTAAAACGCCAGGAGCGTTTTGAACGCAAGCCCCGAGAGGGGTAAAGCACACGGAAGTGCTGCATAAAATCAGGAGGAAATCTGGCCAAACTCAGCGAA
The DNA here is from genome assembly GCA_965222695.1 of Granulosicoccaceae bacterium. Classification (GTDB taxonomy): domain Bacteria; phylum Pseudomonadota; class Gammaproteobacteria; order Granulosicoccales; family Granulosicoccaceae; genus UBA7957. The sequence continues at coordinate 2,314,886 of OZ244967.1, forward strand.
TTCGTAGTAGGCGCAGAGATTTTGAACAGGCTCTTAGAGCCTGGTCAGATGTCGATTCTGGAAACCATTGGCTCGGCACGATTCACGGAAATAAGGAAAGATTCATGCAAAAACTCTTAACCATCGCCATTCCCACCTACAACCGTGCTGAGTTACTGGATCAGCAACTCGAGCGCGTCTTCCATGCCGTTCAGGGATACGAAAATCTTTGCGATGTTTTTGTTTCCAATAACCAGTCGACGGATGACACGGCCGTTATTATCGAAAAATGGTGTGCCCGCTTCAGCAATATCTCAGTGTTTACTCAAAAGGAAAATATCGGTGCGGTCAGAAATATCTCCTGGTGTCTGAAACAGGCGCGCAGCAAGTTCGTCTGGGCGCTGAGCGACGATGATCCGCTGATCGAAAACAGTCTGCCGCAAATCCTTCAGCGTCTGAAGGACAATCCGGATCTGGCGGTGATGCTGCTGAATTTTTCCACGTTTAATTCACGCGATGGCAGCAATCAGTCGGAACGCAAATTCACCTTGCTGGAGGATGAGAATGTCGCTGACGGAATGTCGCTTTTCAGCAAACACATATCTCGCGGTGCCATGGGGGCATTGGTCTTTACCTCCGTACTGATCTACCGCAGCGAATATGCCCGCGAGGCCTTGAACTCATGGAAGAAAGGTTATAAGAACCTGTTGTATCAACTTTATATCACGGCGTACTGCTCTACCCGCGGCCGGTTCTTAATCACCCGCGATGTGTACATTCAGTTTATGGCCGGCCGGAGTTTTTTCCAGAAAGACAAGCAATTGGAAGTCAAAATGAAGCTTGGCGATGTACCGCAAACCTATGCCTATCTGATGGAACTGGGGTATTCGCGCAGACTTTGCAAACAGTTGTTCGTCAATCATATGAAGGGCAAACATTTCGACGGCCTGCGTATGTGGCTGCAGATTGCCAGGTTCTCGCTCCGGCATCCGGCCAAAGCGGTCCGAGGACTCGCGCTCTTATCGCAGTCGTTTTTTGTGATCTGGCGCGGCGCCGAGAAGCTGAATCCGCAACAGATCTAGGACGAGTCATCAATATATCCGAGGAGCTTGCCCTGCAAGCGATAAAACGCGGAATACAAACATCATCGCGAGGCAGCCTCGCTCCTACGCTATCCTGATGATTTCCATTTGAAGTGGCTATCAGACTCCTGGAAATGTCAAACCGTTACTGCCTCCGGAGCATGGCTTATTTTGCCCGCTCCTTTTCCGTCAACGCGACTTTATTGCGTAAATAAACCGGCATAACCTGTTCCGCAGACTTCCCCTGCCCGGCCAGGAATCGCTGCCGGGCCAGCAGGGCGACATCCATTGCATGCGGATAGATATAGTCGAGGACGCTTTCCAATATCGGCGCACATCCCTGAGACAGCTCCGGCCGATAGGTTTTCCAGCCGGTGCCGGCTCCGACCCATTTACCGCTATCGGGTATACGGACTGAACCCGGGGCGGCAAGCTGTTCTTCCGTGTGCAGCGGCGCTTTGCCTTCCGACTCAACCCGGTAAGCCGCAAAATAGACTTCCCGCATTCGGGCATCCAAGGCCGTGAGAATATTCGCGTGGCCGTATTTGCGCCAGCAAAGATGTGCCATGGATTGCAATGTGGAGATTCCGACTACCGGAATATCATGAGCCAGGGAAATTCCCTGTACCATGGCCGCGCTGATACGCACGCCGGTGAAACTGCCGGGCCCGTGTCCGTAAGCAAGCCCGCCAAGTGCCTGCTTCTCAATACCTGCTTCGCGTAAAAGCTCATCGAGCATGGACAGGAGGAGTTCCGCATGTCGCCGGGGTGCCAGCCGGTAGCGCGCGATAAGATTATCGCCACTGATCAGTGCCGCTGAACAGGCTTCAGACGAACTTTCCAGAGCCAGTATATTCATAAGAATTCAGATCTCGGTTACAGACTTATCGCGATCGTGCGGGTTCAGTTCGAAAAAGGATCTGACTTCTTCGATCTCCCGGGTGATAGGCATGGGCGGTAGGGTATTGATAAAAACTTCCCCATAGTAGCGTGTCTGGATACGCGGATCGCACAGTACCAGAACACCGGTATCATCCACGTCCCGGATCAGGCGCCCCGCACCCTGCTTCAAGGCGATAGCAGCCAAGGGAAGCTGGTACTCAAAAAAAGGCTGACCACCCTGTTCCTTCATATGTTGAATCCTGGCCGCCATGACCGGATCTCCCGGAGAGGCGAAGGGCAGCTTTTCGATAATCACACAGGACAAAGCGGCTCCCCGCACATCCACGCCCTCCCAAAAACTGCCGGTTCCCAGAAGCACGGCATTGCCGATGGATTGAAAAGCTTCAACCAGCTCTCTCTTCGGCATTTGCTGCTGCACGAGCAACGGAAATTCAGCATACTCCTCAAGATACCGATGAGCGGCCTGCATGGCCCGGTAACTGGTAAAGAGGATAAATGCTCTGCCGCCGCTGGCCTTCAGGACCGGAAAAACGGCCTTCATCACCACTTCCGTGTAATCGCCGGCGGACGGATCAGGCAGATTCTGCGGCAGATACAACATCGCATTTTCCCTGTAGTTGAACGGGCTGTCGAGTAACAGCTCTTCCGCCCTGTCCAGACCCAATCCGGTTTTGAAATGGCTGAAATCCCCACCCACGGCCAGAGTCGCCGAGGTAAACACCCAGGAAGCGGGTATGGCTTCCATCGCACGGCGGAAAGGCTCTGCAACATCGACGGGTGTCAGATTAAGCATGAATCCGGTACGGAAAGTTTCAAACCAATGGATGTAGGTTTCCTGGTGACTCATGGCACTGAACTGCTGTAAGGATAAATGCAACTGCGCACATCGCCTTCTGCAGCTTTCCAGGCCTTTGCCGCGATCGGCGGCGTCATCCAGAACTTCCTGTAACGCCGATAAGGCCTCGGACAAATGCTCCAATTCCCGTTCCACCGCCGACTCACGACGCACCTCGACCCATGCCTGGCGACGCGTTTCCACACCGAAAGCCAGACGGAAGTTGCGAACGGCATATTCAAGCTTATCCGCAAGATCGCGCAGATCCCGCATATCCGGAGCTTCCTGCAGCTGTTCCGCGACGGTGTCTCTGGCCAGATCCAACAGTTGCCGGCTGCTGATTTTCTGGCCGAAAAAAACCGCGGCGACTTCCGGCAGTTGATGCGCTTCATCGATGATCAATGAATCCGCCGCCGGCAAAAGCTCGCCAAACCCTTCATCCTTGAGCGCCAGATCGGCACACAACAAGTGATGGTTGACCACCACAAGATCGGATTCCTGCGCTTTCTTGCGTGCCGCGTGGATAAAGCAGCCGTTGAGTTCTTCGTACTCATGTTTGGAGCAAAAATCGTCGTTTGAGGTCACATAGGACCACACAGGCGAATCTTCCGCTACGTTCAGCACTTCAGCGATATCGCCTGTCTCGGTTTGCCTCGACCATTCCATTATGGCGTACAGATCACGCTGCATATCGGGGCGGCGCAAGGTTGGGACATTCATCGCTCTTTCGAGCCGATGAATGCAAAGATAATTGGCGCGGCCCTTCAAAAGGCAAACCTGTAGTGTCGGATCCAGAGCCCGTTTCACCAGCGGCAGGTCATTCTTGAAAAGCTGATCCTGCAGATGTTTGGTACCGGTCGAAATGATCACCCGACGACCCGATAAAATAGCCGGTACCAGGTAGGCGAAAGTTTTTCCTATGCCCGTCCCGGCTTCGCTGAGTAAGACCGACTGATTTTCAATGCTCTCATGGATCGCCTCGGCCAGGCGTTGTTGTTCCAGCCTGGGCGCGAAAGCGTGCAGATGCCGGGCAAGCGGACCGTCATTTCCCAGAATATCGGTGATGGATTGCGCGGATTCGAACAAGTTGAATACTACACAGGACAGTTGGTGTAAAACCTAAAGGCGTCGATTATTGCTGATATTTTATGACCATTTTTTGCGCATTGCGGGCGCCGAGCAGATCCCCACGCATCTCACGGGCATGTTTAATGATCATCCAGTTACGGTATTGCAGAGCCCGGCTGTCAGGGGAAGCAAAATAATTGGATTTTGTAGCGTAGTTTTCCGCTCTGCCGTTTTCCCGCACCGTCAGATAGAGTTCCGCTCCTCGACTCCAGAGGATTGCATCGTCGGGCGCTATTTCAATCGCAGTATTCAAATACTTAAGCGCGTTTTCATATTGACCGTTAAGACGCTCTTCCTCGGATTGTTTCCACAATTGAACCACGCTCTCATCATTCACTTCGTGTCTGATGCTGCCGTCAAGATTCACATAATCCGGCAGCGTCTGCTCGTATCTCGGCCGGACTTTCTGTGGCGCTGTTGTACAGGCATTCAGCAGCATTGCAAAAAGAGGAATAATGACATAAGGCATAGTTTTCATAATTGGCTTCCCAAGCAGCATGCAATCCACCCCGGAATTGCGTCAGGACTGACCATAGATTCTGCCACCCTGCGGCGGGCAGGGGCAAGGCAAGGCCGATTAAGATCCTTCCATGTCATTTTCAAGCTGACGAAATTCAACCCGACGGTTCGCCAGTCGCCCTTCCGCATTGGCATTGCTGGTCGCGGGCTCACTTTCTCCGTAGGCTTCGGGTTGTAGTCGCTGGCCACTCACACCCCGACCGATCAGATATCTGACAACACTCAGAGCCCGTTGTTTAGACAGCTCAAGATTCGCCTTTGCCGGCCCGGTATTATCGGTGTGGGCCTCTACCGCGACTCTGATCTGCGGGTGCGCCAGTAACTGCCCGGCTACCTGATCCAGTATCTTTAAGGATTGTGGTGTCAGATCCGCCGATCCTGAAGCAAAATGCACTCCTTCCAATACACCGTTAAACGCATCGCAACCACTGTGATCAACAACCGTCTCCGGCGCGGTTTCGGGGCACAAATCCTTCTCGTTCAATATGCCGTCACCATCCTTGTCAATCGGTTCCGGGGTTTCGATCACCGCCGGTTCGGGGGCAACTTCAATAACAGGCTCGTCCACCACTTCGGCTTGTGCGACCGGCTGCTCCACCGGCACCGCGGCCGGTACGTATTCCGGCGATCTTTGAGTGCCAAAACGCTTAAGCATACCGAGCGTGACCAGCTGCGCGTCTTCATCGAAGGTCTCCGCTTCGATTCGCATGGCAAAACCGTTTGCCCAGCCATACTCTGTTCCCAGGCCCAGCAGAATGTGGGTATCTTTATTCTGTTCGAAAGCCAGATCACTGGAATTGTCGAGCGACCCTATACCGGCTTTGAGAAACCAATCCCATCCCGAGCGGTTGAGCATGCCTTCATCGCCATGATTATTATAAAAATGGTATAAAGCGCTTAGCCCGAAAACTTCGTATTCGATATCGCCTTTTGAATTGATATCGGTGTTTTCCAGGCTGGCGGCGCCCAGATCCGCATAGTGAACTTCGGCACTCCAACGCTTGGCAAAATCCATCCCAAAATAGATTTTTCCGCCCAGATCCTGTTTATCCTCTATCCCGTATCCGGTGTCTTTGGTTTCCGGCTCCAGTTGCGATATACCTAAACCCAAACCAAGGTAAAAGCGGTTTTCAAATTGATCTGCGCTGACGTATGCGGGTAATGCAAGCCCCGTAAACAGTATACCGCCTATTGCCTGAACCCTTTGTTTGATATGCATTCCTGATACCTGTCTTTCGATGAATACTTTGAACGGTACCGTCGTACCCAAGTATGAACCTCAAAAAATAACTATAACTCTATGTAATTTAATAACTAAAAAGTATAGTTCCTCCGGAATAGAATCACCAGGGAGATCAACACCAGCAGCGGAAGAGTCGGATCTGCGCCCGCATGGCCGACAAGACTGCAGCCGCCTCCGCTCAATCCGGTTTCGATTCTGGGATTTTCCTGCAGGTAATCCGGGACATTGTTTCCATCAGCGTCGACATTGCCTTCCACGCTGTCGTCCCGCCCATCGTTATCACTGTCGGTATCCTGAAAATTGGGAATACCGTCCGCATCGGCATCGGCCAGTACCAGTGGCGTCGCGGCTACGGCATCATCCAGGCCATCACCGTCAGCATCGCTGAAGGCGTCGACGACTCCATCGCCGCCCGCAGGCTCAGTGTCGTCGCCACCCGCCTCGATAATATCGTTAATACCATCGCCATCGCTGTCGAGATCCCGAAAATCAGGATCACCATCTTCATCGGTATCCGGCCCTGTATCGCTGCTGCCGTCGCCATCGAGGTCATAGCCGCTGCCGTCACCTCCGGGCTGGAGCGCATCCGGCAGACCATCGGAGCCCACGGCGCCATCGATCCGGCCATTGCCGTCTCCGTCGATCGATTCGGTACCGCCCGCCTCGAACAAATCGACCACACTGTCATTATCGCTGTCGAGATCCCGGATATCGGGGGTGCCATCGCCGTCGGTATCGGCCAGCTCATAGCCGGGCGTTCCCGAGTCCGCGCCCGTTTCAACAACATCCGCCAAGCCGTTAGCGCCAACCACACCATCGATCCGGCCATCGCGATCCGTGTCCAGCGAATCGAGATTCGGTGCACCCGATTCCTGAATATCCAGAATGCCGTCATTGTCGCTGTCAAGGTCGACGCGGTCGACAATGCCGTCGCCATCACTGTCGATATCGGCGCCAGAATCCTGTTCCAACGCATCACTGACCCCATCGTTATCGTCATCGAGGTCATCGCGATCGAGAATACTGTCGCCGTCGGAGTCAGCAGGAGCGCCCAGCGAAATACTGACGGTGGCCGATGCCGATGCCAGCGGGCAGGCGGTGGTATCGATCGTATAATCAATTGTCGCGGTGTTGGACAGCCAGTCGTTATCGTCACCCGGAGCATCGCTTTGCGCATCCTGCGCCCACAATCCGAATTGCAAGGCGTTAACCTCCGCAGGCGTCAGCCCATCCAGGGTGAGCCTCAGGTCGCGGGTATCCCCTGCCGGCCAGTTATCTTCTCTGACGAAAAACGTCTCTCCCGTAAAATTATCGGCCAGCGGAAATTCCAATGCACGCGCTATGGATGCTTCATAGCCAGCGGCGCTGCCGGCGGTTTTGGTCAGATTCCAGTTAACGGAAACATCCACCGAGGCATCCGAGCCGGGATTGCATGCGGCAATATCCTCGGACAAATCCGGCTCTATTGCGTGCCGGTACAAACTGGACTTGTCGATAAATCCATTAATATCGGCGGACGAAAACTGCACGCCATCCCAGGCGGAGCTATTGAATCCCGGCGCATTGCTGATCACATAGGTACCGCCATTACCCGGATCGACAAAGGTATTGTCCAGACCGCTCATATCGGCGGATAAGACAGTCCAGCTGTCGCTGTCGCTTCCCCGCCAATCTTCCTCAGTCACGGTATAGCTGAAACTATCACTATCGCCGATTTGCAGACTGGCGGGCGGCGTGTAAACAATGCTGTTTCCATCAACGACCACGGATCCGCCCTGATCCGTGGTACCGGAAACCGCAATCAAGAAATTTCCCGCACCGCTTATCGAATCGTTGGATATGACCGCAAGATTGCTCGGCTCACCGGTAGCGGCCGTAAGGCTATCGTTCACCAGCGAGATACCGGCACCCTCACGTGCGACAAGCTCAGCCTCTATACTGAAAGGCAAAGACAAAAGGCACGCGGTAAGCGGCAGTAAACGGTAAAACGATGCTTGGGATGTTTCGGTACGGCGTGGTTTCATATTAATTCCTCTAATACTGAAATCCATTCACCTGATCGGAAAACCGCCTCGAATTCTTTTTGTATAAACAAATCTTATCGAGCAGTCAGGCAGTTAATAATCAACTTTAAGCACAGAATATACAGGCCTAATATAACAGTATTAAGCTTGCATATCACTGCTCTTTATCCCCATCAGAAAATTAGATGGCCAGGTACCCACATTCGGATATCTATTGTTTTTCGAGCCGGCCGTTTCCAGTTGTGCGGGCCAGAGTGAATCTCTGAAGCAGGGAAAACCACCCTGCTCCGTGAAAAATCAGCATTAAGGCTTTTTTTATTCACTTTGATACTTTAATTCGCAATAAGTGCAGACAGGAAAATTGTGGAGAAATAATTGCTTAGCTTTAAATGTTAAGCACTAAGATACAATCGTACCCATATGGGAATATGTAAATATTAGTTTTTATTAATATACTAAAATTGTTGCGACGAAAGACTCAGTGCAGATCAACGAATTTGTGTAGTGAACCAACTTCTTAAGTTTTACCGGAGGATTATCAAATGATCAGAAAATTTTCAAAATTAGCAGCAGCAGCTCTGCTCGCCGGCGCGGTTGCGCTGCCCATGACAGCCAGCGCATGGGGCCCGTGGGATTGGGGTGGTCCTGGCTGGGGAGGCCCGGGCTGGGGCAACAATAACTGGGGTAATAACGGTTGGGGAAATGGTTGGGGTAACGGTTGGGGCGATGGTTCCGGTGACTTCAATATGAGCTTTAGCGGCCGGGGTAACAGCCGCATGGCCGGCAATGGCTACGGTTACGGAAATGGCTACAACGGCTGGAATGGCTATGGTGCTCCGTACGGCTATGGTGCCCCCTATGGTTATGGCGGCGCACCTTACGGTTACGCGCCTCAGATGGCTCCGGCTCCTTATGGCTATGCACCACCGCAGGTGGCTCCCGCTCCTTATGGCTATGCACCGCCGCCTATGCCTCCCGCTCCTCAGGCACCGGCAGCTCCGCAGGCACCAGCGCAGTAAATTTGCTGCATCATATAAAAAGCCCCGCCAAGCGGGGCTTTTTTATTCCCGATCAATTATGAACACGCCTGAGAAGTCCGGTATTCAATACTTCTCTTGTTAGCGTTGATCTTGTCGTGCAGCCGTATGGCTGTTGGAGTCTTCAGCCGGACGATCCCTACCACCTGCCCGCCGGTGACAAGCGTCTTTCGGGCAAAGTCCAGGGCGCGGGATTGCCTTCATCCGGCATCAACATCACGATAGACATCGGTGGATTTGTCGAGGAAGGTCGGGTTGCGGCCGTTCTCGATATAGTCCCAACGGTGCTTGATGTATTTCCAGTGTCCCATGATATTCGGGGTGACATAGAAGCGATCTTCCTTTATGGCTTCGACCATGTCGTCGATGACGACGTCCGGTGGTGTGGAATTGCTGTTGAAGTGATCTATGAGGGCCTGGCAATACTCGCGGGTTCCCCACTCATCATTCTCCCAGGCATCCGGGTTGTCTTCCGTCTCGGCCAGCATCTGGCTCAACTCATCATAAATCTTGTTCTGAGTATTGCCGGGAAGCACTGCGGTAAGGCCGACATTTTTGTAGTCGTCACGGCTGATCAGGTCAAAGTAGAGGCACTCTGTAAAGGACAGCAGGCCTGCTTTGGTCGCAAAGTAAGGGGCCGGATCACCCAGGCCGGTCAACAAACTAAAGGCCGAACAGACAAAAACCATGTGCGCCTCTTCTTGCTTCAAGAGGTGCGGCCAGAAGGCCTTGAATCCGTAGAACGGCCCATCCAGATTAACGCTTATGTATTTACGCCAGGCATACTGCGTCATATCGGTAGCGCGCCAACCGCCATGGTCACCCAGTGTCGCGGCGTTAAAGACGACCAGATTGACGCCGCCAAACCGGCTGGCCGTTTGCTGGGCGAGCAGTTCATTGGCTTCAAAAGAGGATACATCGCAATAGGTGGCCCAGAAGTTCTCCGAGTCCATTTCAGCGTTCAAATTGTCGATACGCTCCCGGTCGACATCCGCACAAACAACCTTCATTCCCTGAGCCAGGAGAGTTTTAACTGCGCAAAGGCCGATTCCTGCCGCTCCACCGGTTACGACAGCAGTTTTCCCGTTAAGATCTTTGATCATGGTTTTCTCCTGTCACTTATCAATTCAATTAAAAAGATCATATAACGGGCATATAAATAGTGGAATATCATTTCCAGTCATAAAGTTTTCATTTCCTATCTTAAAACACGTCGCGTTCGGATTTTACCGGATGTCTTTGATATTGATTGGGGGGATCAGGGTTGCCATGACTATGTCCCTCTGACGTCATCGAACCGCTTTAAGGCGAAAGTGTGGGTTTAAATTATATTACAAGAGTGTGCACACCAACGGCTACTCTTCCAAAGATGGTAACAGTTTTTCCAGGTGGTCAATCAATACGGGAATATCTTCCACCGCTGTTTTATACAGCAGTTCATGATCGATCTGCCCATATTCATGAGCCAGGATGTTTCGTTGACTGATAATGCAGCTTCTTCAGGCCGCATACAGTTCTTCCATATCTCTTTCGATAGCGTGTTTGCGATAAGGATTTTGCAAAATTGACGACGTAGCTATATCCACCTTACGACCGCTGAACAGTTTTGCAAAGGCATCCTGAATGTTCACCAAACTACCCAGGGATGGCGCCTTTTTTTCCTCGAATTCGATTAACAAGTCAATGTCGCTATCCGGTCTCAATTCCCCTCGAGCAGCGGAACCGAATAAATAGATGCGCTGGATGTGATAGCGCTTTGCTATTTCCTGAATCGCATCGCGGTTCACCGCAATTTCATCGCCGATGACAATCTCGTTTTTATCCTGTGCTTGCATCAACGAATTTTCCCTTGAATATCCCGCCAAGTGTTTGCCCAACGCCATCTTCGCCATTTCCCGCTCTCGCGCACGACCGCCTCGTATCGCATCAACCAGCGCCAGCAACTCATAGAGCAACGGATCCTGGCGAGCCGCAACCGGAGCTGACTTATAAAGAGGCGTAAACGCAGTTCCCCGGACCTTCCCATCCGGATCCGGCCACACGGGCGTCTCGTGCTCAGAGTTCGTTTTCTGCATCAATGGTGGCGCGGCATACGCTGTTGGCATCCCCCGACAATATTGCCCGCGCTCCGGCGGGAATACATAACGCAGCCCATGCAACAGAAACTCCTTCAGATTTCTTGTATCAGGTAGTATCCTGTCCTCAATCTGCACAGCCAGACCCGACGCCAACACTCGCTTGACGGCCGAGTGAACCTCCGATGAACTCATTCCCAGCGCTATCGCCAAGCCGCTGTAAATCCACTGCCGATCGCCTAAAGCAATCAATTTCAGCAATACCAGCACATCTTGAGGTTTGAGATTCATTGCGTATTCTTTATTCGCGATTCACGAATAAAGAATAGCTGCTACAGCTTCGATGTCAAGAGGCCAATAAATCCTCAACCATCCGGAATTCCTCCAGCGCTGCCTCAAGTTGCTCTACAATTTCATGCGCCAGCACATCCGGCGGTGGAAGATTTTCAATATCTTCGAGAGAATCGTCTTTGAGCTAGAAAACATCCAGGTTTGTCTTATCGCACGCGACGAGTTCATCTATGTGATCATTCTTGGTGTCGGTTTTAACGCTGGTAGAGAATTTTATTTCATAAAACGCGGTCTTCCCGTCGTCCATATTTTCAATATGCATCCAAGCGTGCTAAGAACCCATCCCCAGTCTTGAACTCAATTTGAAAACTCACATCCCGATCACCGGCGCTCTCAAAGAACTGCTGAACATATCGCTCAACCTCATAGCCTTCACGCACAATTTTCTGCATGAAAGCGGAAAACTCATCATGGGGATAATGGTCCGGATCACTCATTCATAACCAGAGGGGCTCAGGACAATTCAGGTATTGAATGAATTTGTTTTGGTGAGTTGCATATTGCCTGGAAAAGGTTTTGCTGCCGTTTTCCTTTTTGTCGATAGAATTCCAACTAAAGCGCAACTACCGGAATCATATCCCAGGTCTTCCCCTGCAACTTTCGGCCATTCGCTTTTTTCGATCGTTTTATACCATTTTTACCCCAGGCACCCCATTGCTTAAAGAAGAAATCGACATTCGCTTTTTCGCACTGATGATTTTTCAGGGTTTGTGATAAGAGCTCCAGGGCCTGCTCAAACTCCACCCCACGCTCCTGAAGTCTTTTTTGATTCAGCGTATAGCCTTGTACCAGATGCTGATTAAGAATAGTCGTTGCCCATATACGAAACTGTGTGGCTCGGGTAGAGCTGACGCGATAACCAACAAAAATGATAGCATCCAGGCTGTAGTGCTTAAGTGAGCGTCTGACTCGTCGTTTTCCTTCCTGGCGAACTACTAAGAAATCCTTAGTTGTTCGATCCGGCATAAGCGCTTGTTCTTTATAGATATTTCGCAAGTGCATCAACACATTCTCGGATGTTGTGTCAAACAACTCACTCATTTGCAACTGCGTCAGCCAGAGTGTTTCTTGCTCTAATTTGATCTCTAGTGTTACGTCGCCGTCAGCGGTTTTGAAAATTTCAATTTTCTTGTTATCAGTCATTAAACTAATACTCAGCCGTATAGAAATGCATCTACATCCATCGAGAACTTTCAAAATGAACCGGCATCAAGTGTAATATATCCGTAAGCATTCCTGTAAAGTTTACAAATTAAAACTAGAGGTTTCGCGTTGGACTGCCGTTGTATTATATCTTCACAAGTCTCAGGTTCCGGGTTGTAAATTCCAGTCAGGCGCTACTCTGTTCACTTAATAAATCCTCAACCATTCGGAATTCCTCCAGCGCCGCTTCAAGTTGCTCAACAATTTCATGTGCCAGCACATCCGGCGGCGGAAGATTTTCGGTATCTTCGAGAGATTCGTCTTTAAGCCAAAAAATATCCAGGTTTGTCTTGTCGCGTGAGACGAGTTCGTCGTAGGAGAAAGATTTCCAGCGCTCAATTTTTTTGGATTCGCGTCGTTTGCTGCGATTTTCCGGTTTGTAGCATTCGATAAATTCCTTGAAGTCGCTGGAGGCCAGACGATTCTGTTTCAGTGTCTTGTGAACATTGGTGCGGTAGTCATAAACCCAGAGTTTTTTTGTCCAGGCGGATTTTGAAGCGGGTTTGCCGTCAAAGAAAATCACGTTTGCCTTAACACCCTGGGCGTAGAAAATACCCGTGGGCAGTCGCAGCAAGGTATGAAAATCACAGCGTTCCAGCAGGTTCTTGCGTACAGTTTCGCCGGCACCGCCTTCGAACAGCACATTGTCCGGCACCACCACGGCGGCTTCGCCATCAATCTTGAGCATATTGGCGATGTGTTGCACGAAGTTTAGCTGTTTGTTGGAGGTGGTAGCCCAAAAGTCTTCGCGTTCGTAGACCAGTTTTTCCTGTTCCTTTTTTCCGGTCTTTTCGTTGATCACTGTAATGGAACTCTTTTTTCCAAAGGGCGGATTGGCCAGGACCATATCGACCTTATCGTCCCCCACTTCCTTGGCCAGAGCATCATTGGCGGATATCGGGCCTTCGAGGCTGTTATCCGCCGGGCCTATACCATGCAAATACAAATTCATGGCACACAGGCGCACCACGCTATCGACAATATCATTACCGCGTAAGGCTTGTTCCTTGATATGGCGCTGTTCCTTTTTTGAGGTCGCGTGTTTAGCCATATAATCGTGAGCGGCCAATAAAAAGCCGCCGGTACCACAGGCGGGGTCAGCCACGGTATCGGTGGGTTTGGGTTGCATCACTTCCACCATGGCCTGTATTAAAGGCCGTGGGGTAAAATACTGTCCGGCTCCGCCTTTTACATCCTGGGCATTGCGCTCCAACAAACCTTCGTAGATATCGCCTTTGACATCGGCCGGCAAGGTGGACCACTGTTCCTTGTCGATCATCTTGATCAGGCGTTCCAGTTTGGCGGGATCCTGGATTTTATTTTGCGCCTTGCGGAAAATGGTGCCTAACATGCCGCCTTTTTTTCCCAGGTTTTCCAAAGTGTGGCGGTAATGCAGTTCCAGATCATCGCCGTCAAGCTTTGCTAATTCGGCCCAGGATAATTCTTTCGGTACGCGCACGGGTTGACCGGCTTGATCGCGTTCGTCGGCCATTTTCAGGAAGATCAAGTAGGTGATTTGCTCGACGTAATCGCCGTAGCCTACGCCGTCGTCACGTAAAACGTGGGCGTAGTTCCAGACTTTGTTGACTATTTCTGATGCTGACAATTTTATAAACCCAAATTTGTTTTAATTTCATTGACTGAGTCACGAATCATTGGCTTTACAGTATTGATATAACCAAATTTAATCCGCCCTGTTGGTTTACTTGAACCACGAATAACAGGATGCGAAAGGTCGCTACTAGCACGCGCACCATGAATCGCATTTGCTAATGCATAAGTAACTGGGTATTTTGTAGCTAACCGTGAAGTTGATGAACCAAGAGCACTCCCGATCCTGCCAAGCGTATAGCCACCTATGGCCCCATCCTTCGTAAACACTGCTTCTAGTAATCGATCAAGGAATACATCCATTGCATTGACCCATCCATTAACATCAGTATCTGCATATGAACGGCATTGAATAATTTGCTTTTCAGCAGCCCTATAACTGGAGCCGAATAACGATCGCCAGTTTATCACCGTTTTTACCCCTGCCATCCTTTTCATGCTTTCTGCTATATAACAAGGAGAGCCGGGTGCTCTTTTTATAAGGCCAAGTTTTCTTAACACCTTACCCCCCAATGGATTTATATCGCGGAAAGGTTTATTTATACTTAAATTGTACTTGTTAACCACGTTCACCGCAGCGAGAGAGGTATTTGAGCAGCTACTTCTTAGCTGCGTATTAATGATCTTTTCTAGTGAAGGCTTACCTATAACATCATCATTTAATTCGAAAGTGATGGCTGCTTTTGCCCACCAGGATTTCGACCGATAGGCAGCCGTTTCACTGCTACTGAAACTAAAGCTATCATGTTGTATTAGCCATCTTGCCGCTGCAGCCTGTAGATCCGGTAAGTTAGCACGCGGCTTCCATCTAGACTTTACAACTTTTATTGTATCAATTCCTGATTTCCCGCTTATTCTTCCATTGGAGGCATCGATAAAAGCAGCAACTATAGAGTCATACAACTTATGATTCTTAATTTCCTCGAACACTCGTTTTTCTACATTCTTTGGAAATGTTCTATATTTTTCTAAATATCTCGCGAAAGATAGAAATATTTCTGGCTGCTTTTCATATATATTCCAAAGCCTATTGGTTAGCTTTGAATTTGGTTCTGCATGAGCCAGCAGATATTTAAACCGAGTTGCGTTTTTTATACTATATCTTGGCGTTAGTTCAACAATTCTTTTATAGAGATCATCCTTGTCTATTGTCGTTTTTACGAGTACAGGTTCAATTGGATTACTAATAGTTTTTAGCTCTTCTTCAATGTCTTTTACTTTATGTAACGAGATCTTTGAGCTTTGTGGAAACAAGCCAATATCTTTACTCAAAAGATCAAGACCGACCAGAGCACGTCTCAGTTCTATTTCTGTCTTTGCAAAAAGCTTTATATCGTCGACATACCGAAAATATTTTATATTTTTTGTTTTTATTCTTTTTTCATCAAAGTATCGCAAAACTACTTCAGAAACGATTCCTGAACTTAATGGGCCCTGCGGAATACCATGATTATGATAAACACCACGATCTGTGGCAGTCCAAACAGAAAGCCAGCCGATAAATTTGTCAACAAAATCCCCATGACACTTAATGCCTCGAAGAAAATGTCTTAATACACCATGATCTATACTGTCATAACAAGCTGTTAGGTCGAAATTCGCCGTATAAACATACCCATCAGAATACGCCACCCTAGCTGATCTATTGAATGCAGAATAACCCTTAGACCACTTTCTATAAAACCAGGTACTTGTTTTTCCTGCATATAAATGCCCGAATACTTCGTCGTAATATCTTCTCCTTACCTTTCTATAAAGTTGCTCCGCAATAATATTTGCTGATGCTTGATAGACTAATTGATCTTCTAAATCTAAGAGTGAGAATGGTCGGAGTATACCCGATGCTTTTGGCATAAAGAGCTTAGTTGCGTGTTTTGGCTCGTACACTCCTCTTCTTACTCTATCTCTCAAATCATTTAAAAGTTCAATATCAGAAATAGCATACATGCTATATAGCTGGCGAAAATAGTTTTTATAGTTAGCATCCGGATTTGAGCGAATCCAACGCCATGCTCTTTTGAAATTATCTTCACTGCAAAGCTGGGCCATGCCTGGCATTAATGTAGTTCCCCTGAAAACGCTGAAGCTAAAGCTGACTGTTTGTTTTTCTCTGCTTTAACTAGCTGCAAATCCATTCCGTGCTCTAACCTTTCGATAGATGACAACTTTTCATCAAGCGCAGACAGCAATACCTCACACTCTCGCTTCGGAGGTATAGGTAATAAAAAATTTCTGATTTCTCCAACATTTAAATGTGGTGAAGCTGACCCGCCCGTAAGACTTTTAACCCGATGCACTATTAATGGTGAATTCAAGTTGTGCATCAAATATGTGCTCGCCAGTTTTGACTCGGTTCTAAATATCATCATCCGCTGACCTAAGCATACCTCTTCACCTTCAGGTATCATGCACGCGATACCAAGTATTCCTCCTTCACGGCTATACAAGACATCATCAGGCTGCGGTACGAGTCGCTTATTTCTTTCATCAAACGATTCTGGTGTCACATAGCGGACATTGCCCATAACCAACTTGCCCGGTAAAAAATCAGCCGTCCTAACACACTTCTTTCCTTGCACTTTATACTTTGGTGTTGAATGTGGACAATCAACTGATGTCAAAACAAAGTCATCTAAACGCAACCATTTCCATGACTTCGGTATTTGATACGGCAGATCGCTTTCATCGATAGCAGCCGTTTTCTTTGGCTTTCCAATTGTTCTTTCGGCGACCAAACTCTCTCGCAATCCAGAAATGTGCTCCAGCCAGTCAATAGCATGGCCGCTGCGCGCATTCTCTTCTCGCCACTCTTTGGTAAGCTCACCGGTAACAGCAGCTTTGAGCACGGATTGGCGGTATTGTTTGAGGAGTTGTTTGGCTTTTTTCAGGGCTTCGATGCCGGCGTCGATATGGGAGAAGAGTTCTTCGATTCTGGTGACTATGCGTTTTTGTTGTTCGGGTGGTGCAAGTGGAAAATCCAAATCTCGAATTTGCTCCAGCCTAATGCCCTTTACCGTTGTGCCGGAGCCTATGCTCTCAAGATATTGTGTTTTCGAAACTAACCAGTATTCCAAATAGCCTTTATCGATTTCAGATGGAACAACTAACGCTTTCAAGTCTTGGTTGATAGCTGCTTTGTATGGCACCCGGATTACTTTGCCCAAGCCAATTCTCGTAGCTATTATCACCGTATCTTCTGCTATTACATTTGTGGAACTTTCTTCTACCGCCTTTTCGCTTATGTGATCTATTGCATCGGTGGGACGCCGAGATCTCATATCTTTAACTGTTAACCACGGAATATCACCTTCCCAATAATGTGGCTTATTTCTGGATGGCGTACCTCCACCAATAATCTTTGTGACCACATCGCCAAGTTTTGTCCATTCCCAGTTATCGGGTAATTCTTTTTGTACTTCT
Organism: Granulosicoccaceae bacterium; assembly: GCA_965222695.1. GTDB lineage: Bacteria > Pseudomonadota > Gammaproteobacteria > Granulosicoccales > Granulosicoccaceae > UBA7957. Next base: position 2,332,296 of record OZ244967.1, read on the forward strand.
GCACTCATGCAATGAGGTATCCATTCAGTTCTTGTATTATGTTATCTAAATCTTTCCCAAACAACTCCCTCGCCTTTAACAACCCGCCCTCTTGGTTAAAGGGGATGTAGTTAAAATCGTCTACCGTCATTTCGGCATTTTGGGCAATCTGGTCTTTTATTCTATGCAGCCAGGCAAGTTGTTCTGGGGAGAATCTCCCCTCCCCCCGAGCACCCTCACCTAAATCCTCTCCCTGAGGGAGAGGACTTGCTTGTGCTTGTTGTTTTAACCAGTTTTCAAAGCGATTATTGACCAGCTCGGTAAAGGGTTCGAGCACATCGCTGAGGCCAGTGGAAAATCGAATCAGGCTGACGATATTGGTTAAGAGTTCTTTGGGCGGCACGCCTTTGACTTTGCTTTTTTCCAATTGTTCGTAGGCCTTCCACACTTCGATCGGCGCAAGGTGATACGGGGGTTGCTGAATTTCCTCGGCCAGTTTTTCGATCTGTTCGTAACTCAGGTGTCGCTTTTGATAGGGCTGCTGGTAGATCAGTTGGATGGCGTCGAATTCGTCTTTGTGGTCCTGAATAAACTGTTGCCAATTCTGGATCAATCCCTCGGCTTTTTCCACATCATAGCCGGTGCCCGGCAGGACTTTGTCCGGGCTGTCGTCGATCAGTTGGTCAGTGTCTTTGCGCAGCTCTTCGATCAGGTCGCGCAGATCCGGGTTGTGGAAGGGTTTGATCAAATTGTCGGCTGTTGGCTTGAACGCGGCTTGTATATCTTTTTCGGTCGGTTCTTCTGTGTTCGCGTGAATTTTCGCTTCGTCGATCAGTGATTCTTCATTGGTGGCATGAATCAGATTGCCGGCCACGGCTGCCAATGATGTTTGCGGTAGATAACCCTCACCCCAGCCCTCTCCCAAGTGGAGAGGGAGTGTTGTGAAGTCCTTTCCCTCTGGGAGAGGGTTTGGGTGAGGGAGAAGTGCATTGTAAATCAATTCCAACACTGACTCAGTTTTCTGCAACACTTCGTTATTCCAAAATCTCAGTACTCTTATTCCTTTAGAATTCAGAAAATCTGTTCTTCTTTGGTCAACTACTTTTCCTTCATCGGTGTTGTGCTGTCCTCCATCAAGCTCGATGGCAAGTTTCTTTTCATGGCAATAGAAATCCAGGATATAGGGATTGATTGGATGTTGCCGCCGGAACTTGGCATTTTGAATTTGACGATTTCTTAGTAGTTGCCACAACAACGCTTCTGCATCTGTTTGGTTCTTTCTTAGTTTACGGGCGTTGTCGATAAGGTAATCGGGGACGGGTTCTCTTATTTCTATGGCTGTACGTTCTCCCAGAGTTGGTGTGTATTCACCCTCACCCCGGCCCTCTCCCTCTAGGGAGAGGGAGCGAAAGACTTCGTTGACGCGCTTGCGTTGTTGCTCGTTGAGTTTGAGGTCGAGCCGAATCATGCGGTTGCCGAGGGCTCGCAGGGTGTCCGAATGGCGGTCACCACGGGCGACTTGTTCCATCAGTTTCGCGGTGGAGACGCTGGGTTTGGTCTCCAGCGATTTGGTTTCGGTTTTGTCAGTTTCAGTGACGCCGACGCAATCGACCAAAACAAAGCGGCTTTTACCGGGAGCATCGGGGGTGACCTTGTGCAGTTCGTCACGACTGATCACACGGGTACCGCGGCCTTTCATCTGTTCGTAGTAGGCCTGGCTTTTCACGTCGCGCATAAACATCACGCATTCCAGCGGCCGAATGTCCGTGCCGGTGGCGATCATATCGACGGTAACGGCGATACGGAATTGCGGATCGGTGCGGAAGGCCTTGATGGCTTCTTCTGCGTTCTTCTTGCCGATTTTGTAGGTGATCTTTTTGCAGAAGGCGTTGCCTTCATTGAAGATTTCACGCACGGCGTCGACGATGCGGTCACAGTGGTCGTCGTCCTTGGCAAAGACCAGGGTTTTGGGGACCCATTCCATTGTGTTCCCCTCACCTAAATCCTCTCCCAAAGGGAGAGGACTTTCTTGCTCCCTCTCCCCCTGGGAGAGGGTCGGGGTGAGGGAACTACGCCACTTTCTATCAGGAAAACACTCGGGCAGGCAGCGGTCCTTGAAAGCCTGAATCACGGTGCGAATCTGATTTGGTGCAAGAACGCTGCGATCGAGCTGCCTGGCGAGCCATTCCTCTTCTTCGTCGAGTACTTCCAGGCGTTTTTTCTTGGTCAGGCGATCGCGGATTTCAACGGTTGTACCCGCATCGATCAGATTGCCACGCTCTGTCATCTCGGTTTTGATGCGATAGATATCGTAGCCCACATTCACTTTGTCGACGACCGCGTCTTCGTGTGTGTATTCGGAGACAAGGTTTTGATTGAAGAACCCGATGGTCTTGCGGGTCGGTGTCGCGGTCAGGCCGATCAGAAAGGCATCGAAGTACTCCAGCACCTGGCGCCAGAGGTTGTAGATCGAGCGGTGGCATTCGTCGATGATAATGATATCGAATTCTTCAATGGGGAAATCGGGATTGTAGCTGACGGGTCGAGGCTCCCTGTTTGCTGTATTTGCCTCGACTTCAAAGCCCGATCTTTCATCAGCCTCATCATCCAGCTCCTGGTCGGTGAGCTGGGAGTACATGCGCTGGATGGTGGAGATGGTGACCTTGGTAGCATCCGGAATACCGGCGCGGCCGAGAATATTGACGTTGTAGTGTTGAGTGAATTTGCGGCCATCGTGCGGAATGACGAATTGTTCAAATTCATCCTTGGCATTAGTGGCGAGGTTGCCGCGATCGACCAGAAACAGGGCGCGCTTGATTTTCGCGAACTTGGCCAAGCGATAGATCTGGGTGACGGCGGTATAGGTTTTACCCGAGCCGGTGGCCATTTGCAGCAACGCGCGGGGTTTGGCGACCTTGAGGGATTCTTCTATGCCCTGGATGGCGTCGATCTGGCAGGCGCGCAGGTTTTCCGTGTTGAGCTCGGGCAGTTGTTGCAGCCTTGCACGCAGTGTATCACCCTCTTCCAGCCAACTTTTAAGGGTTTCAGGGCGGTGGAAGTGGAATAGGTTGCGTGAGCGGGGCGCCGGATCCCTGGCATCGAGAAATCGGATTTCGTTGTTGGTTGCCTCGTAGATAAATGGTAAGGGGGATGAATCAGCGACAGCACGCTCGACAAACTTGATGTCGGAAGTCGCGTAGCGCATGGACTGGCCGTCGACGTGACCGAGGTCTGACCCCTCGCGCTTGGCTTCAATAATCCCGCAGACAACTCCGCAGATGAAGAGCGCGTAATCTGCAGGGCCGGTCAGTGTATCCAGCTCCCGCACGGCAATACCGAGGCTTGCAAGGAGATTAAGCCGGTTTTTATCCTGAATTACCCAACCAGCTTCAATTAGCTTGTCATCGATAATTTTTCGGGTTTCCGCTTCGTCCATCACCGTTTGCTTTTATTTTGAGGCAATACAGCAGCCCACTGGGGAATATTAGACTCTGCACGAGTTTAGCCGAGCGTACAGAATATTACACGCTAATTTCTACTGGCTTTTCCGCCCTCATCAGTACCCGATTATGGAATCAGCTCAATTCAAGACGCAGTGCGTCCTGTTTTGGGTAATTCAGAAAAAACTGGCGCATCTTGCGAACCACCGAGGATTTCTCGGTAGTTGCTTGCACTTGTAGTTCATTGCCAAGGTCTGTCCCCAATGAACTTGATAAATCTCACCGATTACCTGTCAGTTTCCTTCTTTCCGAACTATCCGGATAGAAAGTCTGAGTGTATCGGCTGACGATTTCGACAAGTCCACGCCCCGAATCGGTGGTAAGCTCGGGTGAACCGGCAGCGGTTTGTATCAGCTTGATAGCTTGTTGCAATTCCTTGGCATTCTGATCAAAACGCCTCTGGTCGATGGCATAGCCCTGTGTCAGATATTCGCGCAGGCGGTTGGTAGCCCAGATGCGAAATTGGGTGCCGCGTTGTGATTTAACTCTGTAACCTACGGAAATAACTACATAAGGAATCCCTGACAACTGCCTCTTTGCTCAACTCTCCTTCCTTGAAAATATTATTAATATGCAAACTGATGTTTTGCTTGGTTTTTTCAAACAGATCGACCAACTGGGCCTGGGATAGCCACACCGTCTGATCCTGAAATCGAACGTCGATCCGGCTTTCTCCGTCGGCCGTTTGATAAATTTCAATCTGCTGTTGTTCCATTGAATTTTCCTCCATGATTACGCGATCAGATACCCGTTAGGTTCGTTGATAAGCGGCTCCAGTTCCCGCACAGCAATGCCGGGACTGGCATAGATATTAAGCCTATGCTTGTTGTCGATAATTCTACGGGTTTCCGCTTCGTCCATCGCGATCTGCTTTTCTTCGGAGGCAATACCGCAGCGCACCGGGATTTTGATGAGTGTTAAGTAGTTTAGTCAGCGTACAGAATATTGTATAGGACAGCCCATGATCCAGCGGCTATCATTAAATCCAGTAATCATGCCTGTCGAAGAGGAGTCAGGAAATGAGCTTAACTGATCGAGTTGCACTTGTTACCGGTGCGGGCAATGAGAATGGGATCGGGTTTGCTTCTGCGCGTAAAATGGCATTGCAAGGCGCAAACCTTGTCATCACCGATGTTGCAGATAATAAAGAAAATCTAAAACGTATTGCGGGGCGTTTGGCGCAAGAGGCGGGTGTGACAGTCCTGCCGATGATCTGCGATGTCACTGACGACGAAAGCATGAAAACATGCGTCGACGGTGTTTTAGCTGAATTCGGGGCGGTTGATATACTCTTTAACAATGCAGGTATCGGCACTCTACTATCGTTTGAAGAGAGCACTATGGCGTATTTTGACCTGGTGTACCGGGTCAATGTCCGGGGGGCGATCATGCTCTGTAAGTTGGTTTTGCCGGTGATGCAGAAGCAGCAACGCGGCGTTATTATCAATAATGCCTCAATGGCCGGTGTTTACGGCACGCATAACCAAACGCATTATAGTTCGAGCAAGCATGCTGTCGTGGGATTCACGAAATCATTAGCCTCCGAGGTCGGGCGTCATAATATTCGTGTCTTGGCGGTATGCCCCGGGTTGATCAAGACTCAAATGTGGACGGACGGTTTGAAGGCAATCGGCATCCCCGAGGAAAAGCATGACGAGATTTTTTCCAAACATGCTGAGACAGTTTCCCTGGAGCGTTGGGGTACTGCCGATGAAGTGGGCGACTTTGTCGCCTATGCAGCCAGCGACCAGGCGAGCTACCTCTCCGGGAGTTATTACCTTGTTCATGGCGGAGCGCCGATCGACGGCTTGGTTTAGGGCCTGTTCAAGAGAGCTTAACCGGGAGAATTCAATAAGATGACTGAGGTATTTTCACTCAAAGACAAGCGAGTACTGATTACAGGCGGGACGTCCGGCATCGGGCTGGCGGTGGCGCGCCACTTTGTGGCACAAGGGGCCCGGGTTCTGATCAGTGGGCGGCGGGATTCGGGAAAGCAAATTGCAGATGACATCGGCGCCGGGTTTGTTCGGATGAATGTGGCAGATGCCGGGGAGAATAAATCCGGTCTGGATACAGCCGCTCAGCGTCTGGGCGGTACCATAGATGTATTGATACTGAATGCCGGGGCTGCAGGCGATGAAACCTTGTATGAGGAAATGGATCTCGATCGCTATAAACACGTCTTTGACGTCAATGTTTTCGCTGTTGCGCAGAGTATCCGGGATGGCGTGAAGCATATGGAAAGCGGCGGTTCCGTTATTGTGACATCTTCGCCGGCCGCTACCGTCACCGCCGCCGGCATGGGCGCTTATTGTGCATCCAAGGCTGCCGTGAATATGGTTGTGCGAACGGCTGCGATGGAGCTTGGCCCGAAGGGAATTCGAATCAACGCTGTTCTGCCCGGTGTGGTTGAAAGCGAAATGCAGAGCGAAGAAAGCGGCACCAGGCTGCGCCGTCTCACGGCGAACAATGCCTTTCGTAAAGCCGATGAACTGGCCGGTACATTCCAATTCTTAGCCTCCGATGCAAGTCTTCCGCTGACCGGCGGCATGGTTGGTTGCGACGATGGTGTGAGCGCCGGGATCAGTGTTCAGGCAGCTGAACTTATTTTCTCGTGATAGAGACGGTTCGTTTTTGTTTCCCTTAAACATATGTTCGCATCGCCCAAACTACAACTATTCCTGCTGTCATGGTAATGGGCAGATTGCGGGTAAAAACAGCGATGATCAGTGCAGCGCCGGCGCCCACCCATTCATTAAAACCACCGTTTGTTAATATCGCCGCCACCAGTGACACAATCAGGCATCCCGGCAAAGCGTTCAGCACTCTGGTCCAGGGGCCACTGGTTGGCAAATGCTGACCGATAAGAACGCCTAAAAAGCGTACAGAAAATGTTGCCGCGGCCAATAATACTGTCAGCAACAGGGGCTCAGACATCGTGAATAAAACCCGCTGTAATGGCCCCGGCCAAACCACCCAGCACTATTGACCATGAAGAATCAAACAATTCCACTCTGGTGCTGATAATCACGATTGCAATGGATACCAGCCAGGGCAGTAAATCCTGGCGCCCACGCCACAGTGAACGCGAGATGGCAATAAATGCGGCTGTAAACGCGAAGTCAATGGCATAGGTTTCAGGATTCGGAATATAGGATGAAAAAATAACCCCCAGGATTCCGGCCGCCATCCAAACCAACATGATTGTCAGGCCCGCGCCAACTAAAAACCAATAACCAGCATTATATCCTTCAGAACGTTTTGCCAGTGTCAGCGCCCAGTTTTCATCCGAAGATAAGTGGGCGCCCAACATACGTTGCCATAGCGGGCGATCAGCGAACAGGTGCCGGATTGATGCGGTGATCAAAATCAAGCGAAGATTGAGCGCTATCCCCGCAATGAATGCAGTAATAACACCGGCACCTGCAACCAAACGTTCAACCGCAACGATTTGTGCTGAACCGGCAAAGACCAATGCACCCATCACACCGATATCAGCCCGGCTGAATCCGGCCTGAGAGGCCAACAGGCCGAAGGCCAAACCGTACATACCCACTCCAATGGCCAAAGGGACGATTGCTTTGACACCAAAGAAAAATTCCTGGCGGACTTTACTTTTCATAGCTAACTATATAAACTATTTTATATGGTTAGTCAAACAGAACATATCGATGTGCCGCCCTGGTTGGATGACCACTGCATAGGAGGCCATCCGGCTTTGGACTTTATTAATACGAATTCGCATCGGCTGGATCCACAGTTGTCGGTTGATCGTTTCAACACAGTTGAAAAAATATTGAGCTGGTTAGCGTATCAGTCTCTCGTTCCAACAATACAAATACGGCAAATCAATGCTAAAGATCAATCAGAATTGGATAAGCAGTTAGTTAAGACTGTCGGTCGATTAAGAATGCAAGCTGAAAAAGTTTTTGATGCTATAGCAAGGGGAAATCAGATTCTGCCGGCTTCCTTTGCAGGAATTTTAAAAGCTTCGAGCAACCGGCAAATTCAGATGCTCAACACCGATGTTGACTTATTTGAACCGGGTAAATTCGAGCTTAAGCAAATTAATACCAACTCTATTAATGCATTGCTAGCACTGCTGGCTTTGGATGCAATATTTAAATTGCCAAGAAACCGAATACGAGCATGCCCAAGATGCGGGTGGTTGTTTTTTGACCGGTCAAAGGGAGGGCGACGCAAGTGGTGCGATATGAAAGCCTGTGGTAACCGTGAGAAGGTGACCAGGCACTATTATTCACATAAAAGTTAAACCATGATCAGCTACGGGCAATCAGTGCATTCACTGTGTTCCAGTTTCTCGTTGTGACTGAAACTCTGAGTTTGCGCTCGAAGAAGTTGTTGTTGAACTTCGAGTCGCTATGCTTGGTCGCGTATAGCGTATAAATCGTATCGCCGACATGCCGCACTTGGTCAGGCAAAAAATCAATAGCATTAAAAGCGTCGAGGTCCGCCCTGGCAGGTTTGCCTTTGAGAACCGAAAAATACATCCGTGAAGTATCTCCTCCGGCAAAGGGATTACGCCTGAGCATGTTTCGAAGCTGCGCGGGAGTTTTCGCAACGACCATCAAGTCACCGCCGAAATGTTCGCCAATGGTGTTGTGAACGATTTCTTCCACCTCTTTTGCGGGAAGGACTGAGCGTGCCAGTACATTGCCACTTTGAATATAGGTGCGAACGTCACCGAGTGGAGTCTGCCCAAGGGCTTCACGAAGTTTCGCCATTGGCACCTTGTTTTTTCCGGTTGGCGTAACACCTCGGATAAGAACAACGTAATTCTTTTCTCGAACAGTGACCATTTTTATCTTGCCCGATAAGGTTTGAACTGCGTGTAGGAAGAATAAGCACCCTTTTCATCTGTGTCCAGCATCAGCTGAAAACCTGTAAAGCCCATATCGTGACACCGTCCATTACTGCGCATGGTTTGATCAATATGGCTGCCCTTGCCGGTACAAACCTATCCAGTTAAGGTTTAGCTTATTCACATTTAACACGCAGAAGATAGGACTCAAGTGTTTGTTCAGGCGCTACCGTAAAAGAATCTGCTAATAGTTCGATGCCGGTCATTCTGTCGACTCGAAAGTGACGGTGGTTATTTCTCAATTCACACCAGGCCACCAGCGTCCAGACTTTACCCCAGAAAAACAGGCCCAGCGGCCAGATCGTGCGCTCTGACGGTTCCTGATCTTCGCGTACATAATGCAAGCGTACTTTCTGGGATGTTTTTATGGATTGCCGGAGCCGGGGTAAATTTTCAGCGATATCCGAAAATACATGAAACGCCGGCACCATCATTTCCGTTGAGTCGAAGGCCTCTTTAAGGTGATCCGGAATAACGCTTTTTATGCGCTGTAACGCTCGCGTCGCATCGGCGGCGAGATTCATATCGGACCAGGCCTGCACCATGCGAGCGCCGAGAATCAGAGATTCAAGTTCCGATTCGCTGAATGTGATTGGAGGGAGGTTATAGGCTTTATCCAGAGAATAGCCTTTGCCGGTTTCGGAGATGATCGGTGTACCACAGAGCGATAAGTCCTGTATATCCCGGTACACCGTACGAACCGATACCCCAAGATCCTCAGCGATATCAGCAGCTGTCACCCATCGTTGAGTACGCAGCAATTGTACAATTTGAAATAATCGATCTGCACGACGCATTGCATTGGTTCCTAGTAGTCCGTCCACTTGATAAGTACGGGTTCAGAGCCGCAGAGCCGTTTCACAGCAAGGCGCTGCTCGCAGACAAGGGTTGTTCCATTAGCAAGAGCAGCAACGCGGCTGTGGGACGGCTGTGCCGCTCCCTTCGGGCGGGCCTGACTGCGCCCGAACTTATCAAGTGGACGGACTACTAGACCTGCCCGCTGGCTTATGGGATACAGATTGTACCCCTTTGTATCCAGTGTACTGTAACACCCAAAATGCAGCCGATCAGCCAGCCATGGAATGCAGGCCGACTTTATTGCCCTCACTATCGATGATATGCGCAATAAAGCCGGCTTCGCCAATGTCAGTTTTCGGAATCACAACAGAGGCACCTTTTTCCTCGGCACGTGCAATGGCGTCATCCAGTATGCCTTCTGCATTGAGATAAACGACTGAACCTGAGGAAGCAGGTGTCAGAAAGTCTGCTTTGATCAAGGCACCCGCGACCGATTTCTCATCGTAGGGGAAAATGGCGAGATCCATTCCATCCATTGAGGTACGCTCAAGTTCAGTGCTCATCATATACTTATAAAACTCGGCAGCACGATCAAGATCCGTGACCGGAATTTCGAACCAGTTGATTGCGTTTTTTACCATGGTAGTGACCTTTGCTTGTTAAGAGGAGAGTGTAGTTTAGAGAAGGCTTACTGACAGCATAGTGTCAGTAGGTCTGGCAGGGCATCATCCCGAAGATCATACCTTGAGCCTGGGCGGTGCCGGATTATCTGCGCTGGAGGATAAATAAGGATGATTCGCATTATGCGGTTTTACCGGGCATGGTTGCATTACGTCAGGCAATAGTCTGGAAGCCGGCTGGGGAGAATAATCTCGAATATTCAATTGGCCCTTGGGCGGAATTTTCGAACCCCCGGCCCTGATCTGCGTCAACCACAGCCCTTCAGTTTCCTGCTAAGCTGTGCTTATATAAACAAGAACTCAAAAAAAGTGTCCTAATCAATGCTGCCAAGTGAACTTTTGCTGCAAGGTGTCAATCTAATGCTGCTGGGGATGGGAGTGGTTTTTTCATTCCTGGTCATTCTGGTATTTTCACTCAGAGGAATGTCATCCCTGGCAAAAAAGCTGGATGCTCGCGCCGTGTTGCAGGATCCAGCTGATGCCGCTGATGAAAATGATCCGGAGCTGATCGCCGTGATCAGTGCCGCGATTACCCGATACCGACATTCAAGACGATAGCAATCTGCATTGCACACACAACATAGCTGATATGAAGAATAAAGAACCCCTTAAACTGACTGAACTCGTTTTACGCGATGCACATCAATCGCTGTTTGCCACCCGTATGCGCATCGACGATATGCTGCCCATCGCCGAGAAACTGGATCAAATGGGCTACTGGTCGCTGGAAACCTGGGGCGGTGCCACTTTCGACGCATGCATCCGTTATCTCGGCGAAGATCCGTGGGAGCGATTGCGCAGGCTTAAAGCGGCTATGCCGAATACACCTATGCAGATGCTGTTCCGCGCGCAGAATATCCTCGGGTACCGGCATTACGGTGACGATGTAGTCGAAGCCTTCGTCGAACGTGCCGCCGAGAACGGCATGGATGTGTTTCGTATCTTCGATGCGATGAACGATTTGCGTAATTTTAAAACCGCCATCAAAGCCGCCATCAAATGCGACAGACACGCACAGGGCGCTTTGTCCTATACGGTCAGTCCGGTGCATGACCTGGATTACTGGCTCAGCCTGGGCAAACGTCTGGAAGATCTGGGTTGTCATTCGCTCTGCATCAAGGATATGGCGGGCCTGCTAAAGCCTTATGTTGCGGAAGAGCTGGTTAAAGGCCTGAAAAAATCCTGTGATATTCCGATTGCCCTGCATTGCCATGCTACGACCGGATTGAGTACCGCCACGCTCGTTAAAGCGGCAGAAGCCGGCGTAGATATGGTGGATACCTCGATTTCCTCCATGAGCATGACGTACGGACATTCCCCCACCGAAGCGCTGGTGGCGATTATGGAAGACACCCCGCGTAGCACCGGACTTGATCTGAGCCAGTTGGAAGAAATCGCCGCCTATTTCCGGAATGTGCGAAAAAAGTACGCCGAATTCGAAGGCGAGTTAAAAGGCACGGATTCGCGTATCCTGATCGCCCAGGTCCCGGGGGGCATGCTGACCAATATGGAAAGCCAGCTGAAACAGCAAGGTGCCTCAAATCGGCTCGACCAAGTCCTGGAGGAAATTCCCTCGGTTCGCGAAGATCTTGGATTTATTCCCCTGGTGACGCCGACTTCGCAGATTGTCGGTACCCAGGCGGTCATCAACGTGCTGACGGGCGAACGCTATAAAAATATCACCAAGGAAACCGCAGGCATTCTCAAAGGCGAATACGGTGAAACACCGGCGCCGGTCAACCTTGAACTACAAGCCAGGGCATTGGAGGGAAAGGAGCCCATCACCTGCCGCCCCGCCGATTTAATCGACAATGAAATGGATTCTCTGACCGGCGCTTTCGATGAGCTTGCAAAGAAACACAAAATCGATGTCGCGGAACATAAAATCGATGATGTGCTGACCTATGCACTGTTTCCGCAGGTCGGGCTGAATTTCCTGATCAATAGAAACAATCCGGATGCCTTTGAACCGGTCCCGGGCAGCGCGCCAACCGCAGAATCATCTGCCGTTCCTGCATCGGCTGCGCAGGTACCGGTTGCGGCTTCAGGCCCGGAATCCTATCGGGTGGACGTCAATGGAAAATCCTACGATGTCACGGTATCTCCGGGAGGTAAAGTGCAGCAGCTTGCCGCTGCCGTAAGTCCTGCCGAATCTGCAGTAAAACCCGTCGATGTGTCTGAAAATGCAATTCCGGCACCGCTCTCGGGATTGATCGTCAAGGTGCTGGCCAGCATTGGCGACAAAGTCGAAGAGGGGGGTGTCGTTGCCATCCTCGAAGCCATGAAAATGGAAACCGAAGTCCGTGCATCGGCCTCCGGCACGGTTAAATCGATCAATATCAAAGAAGGAGACACCGTTCAACTCGGCGACCCTCTGTTGGTACTCGGCTGATGGAATTCGGACTGGGTATGCTATGGCAATCCACCGGAGTCGCCAATCTAGAGTGGGGACAGGTCTTGATGATGCTGGTCGGCTGCCTGCTGATTTACCTCGCCATCGCAAAAAAATTTGAACCCCTGTTGCTCTTACCGATCGGCTTTGGCGCGATTCTCACCAATATTCCCCTGGCCGGCATAGGCGGGCCGGAGGGGATTCTGGGATTGATCTACAAGGCCGGGATTGAGACCGGCGTTTTCCCCTTGCTGATTTTTATGGGTGTAGGTGCACTGACCGATTTTGGCGCCCTGATCGCCATGCCGTCCATGCTGTTGCTGGGTGCGGCCGCCCAGATCGGTATTTTTCTGACCCTGCTCGGTGCACTGGCGCTCAATGTGATTCCCGGTTTTGATTTCAGTCTGGCCGATGCCTCGGCGATCGCGATTATCGGCGGTGCCGACGGACCTACGGCGATTTTTCTGGCTTCCCGTTTATCGCCGGAGTTGCTCGGTGCCATCGCGGTGGCAGCCTACTCCTATATGGCGCTGGTACCGATTATTCAGCCGCCGATTATGAAAGCGCTGACCTCACCCAAAGAGCGTAAGGTTGTGATGAGCCAGCTCAGACCGGTCAGTCACCTGGAAAAGATCTTTTTTCCTTTCACTGTATTGATTCTTTGTCTGCTGTTGCTGCCTTCCGCGGCACCCTTGATCGGCATGCTGATGCTGGGGAATCTTTTGCGCGAAAGCGGTGTGGTGGAACGCCTCAGTCACGCCGCACAAAATGAAATCATCAATACCGTGACCATTTTTCTCGGCCTGGCGGTGGGCTCAAAATTATCGGCCGAACGATTTCTGACCGTGGAAACCCTCGGCATTCTGGGCCTGGGTGCGCTGGCATTTTGTATCGGCACGGCAGCCGGGGTGCTGATGGGCAAACTGATGCATAAAATAACCGGCGGAAAAGTCAATCCGCTGATCGGCGCAGCCGGTGTTTCTGCAGTGCCTATGGCGGCGCGGGTCGTGAACAAGGTCGGATTGGAAAGCAACCATCATAACCATTTGCTGATGCATGCCATGGGGCCGAACGTTGCCGGGGTTATAGGCTCCGCGGTGGCAGCGGGTGTGTTGCTTGCGGTTGCCGGACAAAGCTGAGTTACCCGCATTTCGGGTAATCTTCAGACCAGTGTGTAATTGGCCGGGATGCTTTTTTCGATGACACGCCTTGCATTTGGAAGATCGTTGGCTTCAACCTTTGCGCTTGCCTCGGCCTCGCTGCAGTTCAGATCACGCCATCGCTTCAGCAGTCTGGCGCGAAGGGTCGGCTCATCACATGCGATCATCACGGTCAGATCAAAATATTGTCCGAGCCGTGACCAGGGCCCGTTATTCATAAGCAGGTAATTGCCCTCGACCAATACAAGCCCGGTTTTCCGGTCAATGATCCGCGCGCTCGCGCGGGACAAATCATTTTTTCTGTCAAAAACAGGGACTGCGACGTCCTCGGCCCGATAGGCTCGGCTCAGCCGCTCGAGTGTTGCTCCCAGGCCGCTAAGGTCGAATGTTTCGGGTGCGCCCTTTCGGTTCATCAGTCCGAGTTGGTGAAGGATAGCATTATCATAATGAAAGCCGTCCATCGGAACGATTTGCGACTTCAGCCCATAGTCTCTCTCAAGCAGGATTTGCAGTGCTGCGGTAGAGGTGGATTTACCGCTACCCGGAGGCCCGGCAATCGCAACAATGATCCGCTCATCGGCCATGTGTGCCTGAATTTCCGCGCCGAGTCCCGCCAGAGTAATGCTGCGGCCCGCACCTTCTTCGCTGCCCGGTCCTTGTGCCTGGGGACACCTATCGTCTTTTTTCATCACCCTGCATGCGTACCGGCTTGGCCGCAATATGTTTCTATGGCGGCTTCCACGCCCTGGCTCCAGATCAACGACAGCCATTTCGAAAAAACATTCGCAAAGCGGGCCTGGTCTGCCAGATCGCCATAGGTCTGGCGCATTTCGAGCCAGGCGAGCGGCTCTGATTTTGCGCGTCTGGCTGTTTCCGAAAGCTCTTCCCAGAAGGGATCGTTGGGTTCGATTTCGGTACCGTCCTCGCGCGTGCCGGCGCACATCCGTGCCCAGAGTGCCTCAACCAGGCTAAGCCCTTCGACCGACCCGCCCGCCGCCAGCGCATCGCGCAGAACAGGCAGGACAAAACCGCTATGCCGCGACGACCCGTCAAAGGCCACACGCCGTATGGTGTCGAAGATCGCCGGATTGGCAAAGCGTTTGCCGATCAGCTCTACATAAGCGTCCGGTGTCATACCGGGGACCGGTTTGACATAGGGAGCGATCTCCTCAAGCTCGACTTTAGAGAAAAACCTGCCGATCAGCGGGTGCGTCATGCAATCCGCGACGGTCTCCACACCCAGCAGCTCGCCGGCGTTCGCAAGCACCTGATGCCCTGCGTTCAGGATACGGATTTTCATGGTTTCGTAGTCGTGGACGGCGTCGGTGAGTACCGCGCCCACCTTATCCCAATCCGGACGACCGGCGCAAAAGTTATCTTCGATCACCCATTGACGGAAGCGTTCATGGCTTACCGGAGAGGCATCGTCGATCCCAAACTCGCGCGCCAGCGCGATCTCTTTCGGCCCGGTGGCAGGGACGATACAGTCGACCATGGAATTTGGAAAAGTGCAGTTCGTCTCTATCCATTCAGCGATTTGCGGGTCGGAAAGCCGAGCAAGCGAAACCACCGTCCGGCGCAGTATGACGCCGTTACTTTGCAGGTTGTCGCAACTGAGACCGGTAAACGGCCCGACACCGCGGTCGCGTCGACGTTTAAGCGCGGCAACCATGGCCCCGAATGCCGTGCGCGGCGTGGCGGGATTTTCAGCATCATGGATCAGGTCCGGGTGCGATTCGTCAAGTTCCTGGGTTGCGGGATCGATATAGTACCCACCTTCAGTCACAGTGAGTGCGACGATGCGTATATCCGCCTCAGCCATGCGCTCAATCAGCTTCCGGTTGCCTTGTTCCACGGCAACGTAGTCAATCATCGATCCGACCACCTCCGCTGAGGTACCGGACGGGTCAAGCTCGATCAGTGTGGTGAGGTAATCCTGTGCAGCCAGCTTCCGGCGTTGTATCTCGTCATAGGGACGAACACCCGCACCGACAATGGCCCAGTCCTGCGCCAGCCCGAGTTGCATCAATCGATGTAAATACCAGGCTTGATGGGCACGATGAAAGTTGCCCAGCCCGATATGGACAATCCCGGATGTCAGTTTCGCACGGTTATAGCTTGGCCTCACGACACGGGCAGGCAGTTCCGGCAAAGTCCGGTCGCTCAGCGCCAAGGGAGTAAGCTTCTGTGCGTGATCGCCCATCAACTCATCCATTGCCCGCCATCGACATTGTAGGTTTGTGCGACGATGTAATCGGCCTCGTCGGTGGCCAGGAATACCGCCATGCCTGTCAGGTCGCCGGCCACGCCCATGCGTCCGTAAGGCACGGCTTCGCCCACCTCTTTCTTTTTCTGGCCAAGTGGCTTGTTTTCATATTTGGCAAATAGGGCGTCGACACCGTCCCAATGCTCGCCATCCACCACTCCGGGTGCAATAGCATTGACGTTTATGCCGTGCCGGATGAGGTTGAGCCCCGCAGACTGGGTGAGACTGATCACGGCCGCCTTCGAAGCGCAGTAGACTGCAACCAAAGCTTCGCCCCGGCGCCCCGCCTGGCTGGCCATATTGATGATTTTGCCTCCGCCCCCGGACTCGATCATGTGGCGGGCCACCGCCTGCATGGTAAACAGGACCCCCGACACGTTAATCGCCATCACAGCATCAAAATCCTTGCGCTCAATCTCCGCGATGGGCGCGGCGGAGAAGATGGCGGCATTGTTGATCAGGATGTCGATACGGCCCAGACGCTCAACGGTCTCGGCCACAGCTGTGTCGATGCTGTATTGTTGCGTCACATCCATTTCAACGGCGATTGCCGCCGCTCCACAGGCCCCGGCGGCGTTGCGGGCACGCGCGATGTCAATATCGGCAATCGCCACATGCGCGCCCTCGGCGATATAGGTTCGAGCAAACTCCAAGCCGATGCCCCGCGCGGCACCGGTGATCAGCGCTGTTTTTCCGCTGAGTCTTTTCATCTGCTGCGCAGTCCTTGTTCATCAAAATAATGCAGGTGCGTAGCTTCCGGCGTGAGGAACACTTTGGCGCCATAGTCGAAATCAAGTTCACCGCCGGCACGAACCGTTAATGGCTTGTCAAATGCATTGCACTTCACGTGGCAGAAAGTGTCGGAACCAAGATGCTCGGACACACCCACTATTCCTTCCCAATCGCCGGCCTGGTCGGAAATCGTCAAATGTTCGGGACGTATACCAATCGTGTGGGCATTGTGTCTGGCAGCTTCGGGGCCGGTCAGCAGGTTCATATTAGGGCTGCCGATGAATCCGGCGACAAATGTGTTGCGCGGGGTACGATAAAGCTCCAGAGGAGAACCCACCTGCTCGATCACGCCCGCGTGCAATACGACGATTTTGTCGGCCATGGTCATGGCTTCAACCTGGTCGTGGGTTACATAGATCATCGTGGTCGCCAGCCGCTTGTGAAGCTCGCTGATCTCCAGCCGCATGCCCACCCGAAGCGCAGCATCAAGGTTCGAAAGCGGTTCGTCGAAAAGAAATGCCGTAGGCTCCCGCACGATGGCGCGCCCTATGGCTACACGCTGGCGCTGACCGCCCGAAAGCTGGCCCGGGCGGCGGTTGAGATAGTCGCTCAGATTAAGTACTCGCGCGGCCTCCTCTACCCGACGGTCCTGTTCGGCCTTGTCGAGCCCGGACATTCGCAGCGGAAAGGCGATGTTTTTGCGCACCGACATATGCGGATAGAGGGCATAGGATTGAAAAACCATGGCCAGCCCCCGCTTGGCAGGCGGGATCTGGGTCGCGTCCTGTCCATCGATCAGCACATGACCATCGGACACATCCTCAAGCCCTGCGATCAGGCGTAAAAGCGTTGACTTTCCGCAACCCGATGGACCGACGAATACGACGAACTCGCCATCTTCAATGGTCAAATCCAGCGGTGAGATAACCTCGGTTTCGCCGAAAGATTTGGATACTTGCTTAAGTTCAATCTGTCCCATATTTCGTTCCTATTTCACAGCGCCGAAGGTGAGACCCCGGACGAGTTGTTTTTGGCTGAACCAGCCGAGAATCAAGATGGGTGCTATGGCCATAGTCGAGGCCGCGGATAGCTTGGCGTAAAACAGCCCTTCGGGGCTTGAGTAACTGGCGATGAAAGCGGTCAGCGGTCCTGCCTTGGCAGCGGTTAAATTGAGGGTCCAGAATGCCTCGTTCCAGGCCAGGATAATGTTCAGCAGAATAGTCGAGGCGATCCCCGGTACAGCCATGGGTGTCAGCACATAGAGTATTTCTTCCCGCAAACCGGCTCCGTCCATTCGTGCAGCTTCCAGAATCTCGCCTGGAATTTCCTTGAAGTAGGTGTAGAGCATCCAGACAATGATGGGCAGATTGATCAACATCAACACCAACACCAGGCCAAGGCGGCTATCGAGCAACCCCATTTTGATGAATAGAAGATAGATCGGGTAAAGGACGCCGACCGCGGGTAGCATCTTGGTCGATAGCATCCACATGAGGATGTCTTTGGTCCGCCTGGAGGGCACAAACGCCATCGACCAGGCCGCCGGTACCGCGACGATGATGCCGAGGATCGTTGAGCCGCCTGCGATGATGACTGAATTCCAAAGAAATCGCATATAGTCCGAACGATCCTGCACGATGGAATAGTTTTCCAGCGTCCAGTCAAAAAACAGAAACAGCGGCGGGTCGTTGATTGCCTGTGCTTCGGTCTTGAAGCTGGTGAGTATCGTCCAGAGGATCGGGAAGAAAATCAAAAGGCCAATAATCCAGGCCAGGACTGTATTGAATGTCTTGCGTTGTGTGGTGACTGCTCGGGCCATGGTTGTTCCTCCTCAAGCGTCCAGATTTTTGCCGACTATGCGCATCAGAAATATTGCAACTATATTGGCAAGGATGATGGCATAGATCCCGCCGGCTGACCCCAGACCGACGTTCTGGCTTTCCAGTACGCGCTGAAAGATCAGGTAGGTCAGTGTTTTGGTGCCGAACGCGCCTGCCGTTGTGACGAAGATTTCGGCGAAGATCGACAATAGAAAAATCGTCTGGATCAGTATCACTACGGTGAGGGCGCGGGACAGATGTGGCAGGACGATAAACCAAAAGCGCGCGAGTGGCGCGGCGCCGTCCATCTCCGCGGCCTCCAACTGTTCGCTATCGAGAGACTGGACCGCCGTCAACAGGATCAGGGTTGCAAAGGGCAGCCACTGCCAGCTGACAATCAGAATGATCGATTGCAGGCTGGCCTGGCTCAACCATTCGATCGGGGCGGCTCCGAAGAATTTCCACAGATGCGCCAGAAGGCCGTTCACCGGATCCATGAACATGTTCTTCCACACCAACCCCGAGACGGTAGGCATCACAAAAAAAGGTGCGATGACCAGAATGCGGACTATACCCTGGCCCCAGATCGGCTGGTCGAGGAGTAACGCCAGAAGAACCCCGAAAATAACCGTGATGAGCAGAACACCGCCGACAATGACAAGCGTCGCCTGGACGCTTGGCCAAAAGGAGCTGGACGTGACAAAGCGGACGTAGTTGTCAAAGCCGACCCAGCCCAGGTCGCCACCGCGAAGGGGCAGGTATTTCTTAAATGAAAAGTACAGCGTCATGGTCAGGGGCACGAGCATCCATCCCAACAGCAGAACAACTGCCGGTGCCATCATCAGTCTAGCGGCGGATCTTGAGTGCTGGGTTGCCATACTTGCATCTCCACTATCGACAGGGCGGTGCCTGTCTCAGATGAATGTTCAGTTCATATTGGATACTGACCAGAGAGGGCGGCTTTACGCCGCCCTCTGGCCTTTAGGGGAGGACAGCTCTAGTAACCCGCTGCTTCCATCTCATCCGCGACAAGGGCCTGGGCCTTGGCCAGTGCCTCCTCAGGAGTCTGCTGCCCGGCCACCATAGCCGAGAATTCCTGCCCGGCCGTCGTACCTATGCCCGCCCACTCGGGGATAGCGACGTACTGAATGCCGACGTAAGGAACCTCTTCAACCGTCGGCTTATTCGGGTCAGCCGCGTTGATTGAGTCAAGAGTCATCCTGGCGAACGGCACCTTGGCGTATTCCGGATTTTCATACAGCGAAGTTCGGCTGCCCGGTGGCACATTGGCCCAACCTTCATTCTCGGCGACCAGCGCCAGGTACTCCTTGGACGTTGCCCACTGGATAAACTCCTTGGCCGCAGCTTCCTGCTTGGTGCCTGCCGGAACTGCCAGCGCCCAGGCCCATAGCCAGTTGGCTCGCTTGCCTTTGCCAGTGTCGGGTGCCAGAGCAAATCCGACCTTATCGGCAACGCTCGAATCGTCCGGATTGGTTACGAAGGACGCGGCCACCGTGGCATCGATCCACATACCGCACTTGCCTTGCTGGAACAGTGATAGATTTTCGTTAAAGCCATTAGTGGAAGCGCCCGGGGGGCCATAGCTGGTCAGAAGATCATTGTAGAAGGTTACAGCCTCTTTCCATTGGGGTGAATCCAGCTGCGGTTCCCATTTCTCATTGAACCATCGGGCTCCGAACGAATTTGCAACTGTGGTGATGAAGGCCATGTTCTCACCCCAGCCGGCCTTACCGCGAAGACAGACGCCGTAGATTTCATTGTCCTTGTCGGTCATAGCTTCAGCGGCTTGCTTGACAAAGTCCCAGTGTGGCGCATCGGGCATTTCCAGACCGGCCTTTTCCATCAGGTCGGTGCGGTACATGATCATCGAGCTTTCGCCGTAAAACGGCGCCGCGTACAGCGTACCGTCATGCGACAGGCCGCCGCGCATGGCGGGCAGAATATCGTCGGCATCATAGCCGGCGGGGAGATCGTCGAGTGGTACCAGCCAACCGTTCTTGCCCCAGATCGGCGTTTCGTACATACCGATAGTCATGACGTCGAAAGCACCGCCCTTGGTAGTGATATCTGTGGTCACGCGCTGACGCAGGACGTTTTCTTCCAGCGTCACCCATTCAACCGTGTGGCCGGTTTTGTCGGTGAAGTCTTTAGTCAGACCCTGCATACGGATCATGTCACCGTTGTTTACGGTCGCGATCGTGATATTTTCTGCAAAGGCAGCTCCGGTAACAATTAGCGACACAGCGGTGGCCGCACGAACCGAATTCTTGAGATGCATGAGATTCCCCCCTTGATTGGATGTGTTGTCCAACACAAGTTAACACGAGAAACATACCTCGCGTCAAGGTATTTTTTTACGCGCGTATATTTTTACGATGAATCAGGCAGATTCCCGCATGATCAGATGGGCAGGGAAAAGCGTTTCTTCACGCTGGGGAAACCGACCGCCGTTTTCGATCAACCGCAATAGTGTCTCGACCGCATGTTCTGAGACGGCTGTGTAATCGTGTGCGGCGGTCGTCAGTGACGGACAGGTAAAACGCGAAAACGGATGATCGTCATGCGATGCAACGCGTAGGTCACACCCTTCGCTGCGACCCACATGTACGCCTTTTTCGTAGCATGCGGCGAGGAAGCCTATGGCCAGGCGATCGTTGCTGCAAAGCACGGTATCGGTCCGCAAGGTATTTTCGTCTAGAAGTTTCAGGCCGCCCTGACGGCCGATTTCCTCAAACCCCCAACCCCTGCCCTCGATGCGGATGACATGGGGTTCAAGCCGTAAACGCTCCATCATGCTCAGATAGGCTTCCCGCCGCTTATTGGCGTTAGGATTTGCAGGGGTTCGCATCTCAAAAAAACACGGCGGTTCCCCGGTACGACTCAGATATTCGACCGTTTGTGAGACGAAACTATGATTATCCGACCCCACAAACGCTTCGCCTAAACCTTTAATATTGCTGTCAAAAAAGACGGTCGGTACCTTTTTGCAAAAAGCCTCGATGACTGATCTGTCAGACTGGCGGCCGAGCGGTGCAAAAAGCACCCCGGCCGGTTTCAGCGATTGCAGGCCATCGAGGATTTCATTTTCCAACGCCTGAACACCATGCGAACTGAAAAGCGAGGGGCTGAAACCGGCATCGATGCAACGCCGCTCTATGATGCGCGCAATTTCAGCAAAGAACGGATCGGCGAGGTAGGGAACCACGATCCCGATGTTCTTGGTCAGCCGCCGGTTCTGGTTCATTGCAAAGATATTGGGACGATAATCAAATCGCTCCAACGCAGCCTCAATACGTTCGCGGGTAGTCGCGCGCACGCTGTCGGGATTGTTGAAATATTTTGAGACGGTTGGGCGGGAGATGCCGCTGGCTGCGGCGAACTCTTCCATATTTTTAATTTTCTGTTCTTTCATCACTACCTTTTTCTCAAGCGAATGGCAACCGGATCATGCGATTTCCCAAGGCTGCCTGGAATATAATTTTAACGCGCGTGAATTTTGGATCAAGTGATGAACGCATTTTTTATTTCCGGATTGCTCGCATTTTTGACCTAGGGCAAGGCCAGCGTGTGCTGCTTAGGGGTACTGTGCTGACAGTGCTTCGGGATCGGTCCGATGTCAGGCCTGTATCAATGACTGTCAGGACAGCGTGTAAAGAAGATAGGATTCGAGCAGATGGGAATGCAGATCGTAAGTGATGTGAATAAAACCAATAACGAGGTTCGATACAAATGAGTATTCGTAATCTGGATGCTTTGTTTGCGCCCGGTTCCGTGGCGGTGATCGGCGCGTCTGTACGCTCCGGAAGCGTTGGTGAAGCGGTGATGCGAAACCTGCTGCGGGCCGGTTTCAACGGACCGATCATGCCGGTTAATCCAAAATATGATTCGGTATGCGGCGTGCTCGCCTATAAAACCATTGAAGCGCTGCCGCGTTCGCCGGATCTGGCCGTAATCTGTACACCGGCCGCTGTTGTACCGAAGATTATCGGTGAATTAGCCCAATACGGCACCCGGGCGGCCATAGTTTTAAGTGCCGGATTGGATGAACCGACCCAGGAGGGTCGAACGCTGAAACAGGACATGCTGGACGCGGCAAGACCGCATCTGTTACGAATCCTCGGCCCTAATTGCCTGGGTTTGCTCGTGCCGAAACTGAGCCTGAATGCCAGCTTTGCTCATATCGACGCTTTACCCGGCAGCGTCGCCCTGGTCCATCAATCGGGAGCTTTATGCACGGCCTTGCTTGATTGGGCTTATTCGAATCGAATCGGATTTTCGCATTTTGTATCATTGGGAGACAGCGCCGATATCGATTTTGGCGATGTGCTCGATTATCTGGGCGGCGAAGCCGATGCCAAAGCCATACTCTTGTATGTGGAATCGATTAAACAGGCCCGCAAATTCATGTCGGCAGCTCGGGCGGCTGCCCGCAACAAGCCTGTGGTCGTCGTCAAGGCGGGCCGTGTGGAAGAAGGTGCGCGAGCGGCGGCTTCGCATACCGGTGCCATAACCGGATCCGATGACGTTTATGACGCCGCCTTCCAGCGTGCGGGCATGCTCAGGGTGTTTGATTCCAGCGAAATGTTTGATGCGGTGGAGACACTGTCCCGCGGTATCAAACCGCACGGTGAGCGACTGGCGATTTTGACCAATGGCGGCGGCCCCGGGGTGCTGGCCACCGATGCGTTGATACTAAACCATGGCAGTCTGGCCACGCTTTCGGATCAAACCATAGCGCGCCTTGATGCCATATTGCCGCCCACCTGGTCCGGCGCCAATCCCATCGACATTATCGGGGACGCCGATGGCAAGCGGTACGCCGATGCTCTTAAGGTGCTGTCGGAGGATGATGGAGTTGATGCGGTTCTGGTTTTACATGCGCCCACCGCAGTGGTGTCCAGTACCGGAGCGGCGGAAGGGGTGATCGAAATCCATCAATCTTCGTCAAGCCGGCAGATGATCCTGGCCAGCTGGCTTGGGGGCGATACCGTACAGCCGGCCCGTCGCCTGCTTTCGCAAGCCGGGATCCCGAACTACGAAACTCCCGATGGCGCGGTGCGAGCCTTTATGCATCTGGTTAAATATCGCCGCAATCACGAGATCCTGATGCAGACTCCACCTTCGGTACCCGATGAATTCGAACCGGTGACTTCAACGGCCCGGCTGGTGATTGAAGCGGCGCTTGCCGAGGGGCGGTCCATGCTGACCGAACCCGAAGCCAAGGCCGTGCTGTCGGCCTACGGCATACCCATCGTCGAAACCCGAATCGCAAGCGATCCTGATGATGCGGCAGACGTTGCGCAAAACCTGGGGTTCCCGGTGGCGGTGAAAATATTGTCTGAAGATATCAGTCATAAATCGGATGTGGGCGGCGTTGTGCTTGATCTGGAATCGAAACAGGACGTTCTGGATGCGGCCAGGGCCATGCTCGAACGGATACAGAGTTTAAAACCGGGCGCGTCCATAAGCGGCTTTACGGTGCAACGCATGGCCAGACGTCCCGGAGCCCATGAGTTGATCATCGGAGCGACCACTGATGCCATATTCGGTCCGGTCATGGTGTTTGGACAGGGTGGTACGGCTGTTGAGATTATTGCGGATCGTGCTGTGGCCCTGCCGCCGCTAAATCTCAAGCTCGCCAGGGAAATGATGAGGCGCACGCGGGTATTCCGCCTGCTCAAAGGTTACCGTGATCGGGCGGCAGCGGACACGGACGCAATCGAGCGCGTATTGATCAAGGTGTCGCAATTGATTACTGATATCGCGCAGATCTCTTCCATTGATATTAATCCCCTGCTGGCCGATGACCAGGATGTGCTCGCCCTCGATGCGCGTATCGAAGTTTCAAAAAACCACACGCACGGCCCCGCTCGCCTGGCGATACGCCCCTACCCCAAGGAACTCGAAGAAACCATTGAACTGGATGGAAGTGAAATTCTGCTCAGACCGATTCGACCCGAAGACGAACCTGCGCACAAGGTTTTCTTAGAGAGCCTTAATCCGAAGGATATCCGGTTTCGATTTTTTGGCGCCGTACGCCGGTTTCCCCACAGCCAGCTGGCGCGATTCACCCAGATCGACTATGACCGCGAGATGGCCTTTATCGCCGAGGACGAAAATGCCGATAACAATCAAACTGTGGGCGTGGTTCGGGCAGTCGCCGATCCGGACAACATCAAAGCTGAATTCGCTATAGTGGTTGCTTCCGATATCAAAGGCAAAGGACTGGGCCTGGCTATGCTGGAAAAAATGATCCGCTATTGCAGATCGCGCGGCATCGGAATACTGGTGGGTGAAGTACTGGCGGACAATAAGCCGATGCTGGGTCTGGCACGGCATCTGGGGTTTGAACTAAATAACGCCGCGGAAGCGGGTGTAATGACCGTCAGTCTGGAACTCTAAAGCTGTTTTCCGGCGGCCGCACTTGAGTCAATCCTCGAACTCGCACCGCCCATGCAGCGGTAAATGTGAATGCTGATTTCATTCAGCGTATAACGCGATGTGAAGTATATGACAAAGAAAATTGTCTCTATACTGCTGCTGATCATGCTCACCTGGGTGAGTTCCCTGTTCGCCGCCAATCAGTTGCCCATTGTCCGCGTTGCAATAGTAACGGACGGACCTTCCGAACGTGTTTCTGCGTTGCGCGCCTTATTTCTGGAGGAAATGCGTAAGGTAAATCGCGGCGAGTTCGATATTCAGGCACCTGCCGACCTGCAACTTGAGGGTAACCGCACCCTTGCCGGTGTCAGCCGTGCCCTGGATAAGGTTTTGCAGGATTCACGTACCGATTTGGTTCTCACACTCGGGGCGCTCGGTTCGCACGCGGCTGCACAACGTCGCCATCTGCCTAAGCCCACTGTGTCCCCGCTGGTTTCAAATCACCGATTGCAAAAGCTACCGTATAAAGACGGTTCCAGTGGTCAAGCCAATCTGAGTTATGTCAGCCTCGAAGTGGATATTTTCAGCGATCTTGCTGCATTCCGGGAAATTGTACCCTTTACGCAGTTGGCGCTGTTGATTGATGGCGCCATTGCAGAAGCCATCCCGGGTATACAGGATGAAGCGCTCAGAGCCGCGGATGAATTGGGAATCAGCATCACGGAAGTAAAAGGGGTGGACTCTGCCGACTCAATTTTAACCTCAATTCCGGCAAGTGCCGAGGCGGTTTATGTCGGCCCGCTGCCGGCGCTGTCAACTATCGAATACGAGCGGCTGGTCGGTGGTCTTATCGAGCGTCGCTTGCCAAGCTTCGCCTTCGAGGGTAAGACGGAAGTGGCGCGCGGCCTCCTGGTCGGCATTGCCCCCGCAATTCAGATGGACAGGCTGGCCCGCCGCGTAGCGCTTAATGTCCGCCGCATTCTACTCGGCGAGGCTGCCGCCTCTTTGCCGGTTGCATTCGCCCGCGCAGGAGGATTGGTTATTAATATGCGTACCGCACGCGCCATTGGTTTTTCACCCGGATGGCAGTTGCTTACCCGCGCTGAGCTGTTACACGAGGAACCGGAAGGTACCGAACCACCGCTGACACTGACCGGTGCGGTACGTGAGGCGGTTGAACTGAATCTCAATTTACGTATCGCGCGATCAGGCGTGGTTGCGGGGCGAGAAAACATCGCCCAGGCCCGCTCGGCTCTACTACCGCAGATTGGACTGAGTGGACGCAGTTTACTCATCGACGAAGATGACGCGCTTGCAGTTCCAGGCCAATCCGAACTGACCACAAGCGGTTCGATTACGCTTGATCAGATCATCTATTCGGAACCGGCCTGGGCAAATCTTGCCATACAGGAACGGTTGCAATTGGCACGCGAACATGAGCGTGAACAAGTGCGTCTTGATATTGTGCTTGAAACGACCCAAACCTATCTCGACGTACTCAGCGCCAAAACCAATACCCGGGTGCAGAAAGATAATTTGCGACTGTCGCGTTCCAACCTGGAGTTGGCCAAAGGCCGAAGACGTGTGGGAGCCGCCGGGCCGAGCGAAGTGTTTCGCTGGGAGAGTGAAATCGCGAATGCCAGGCGCGCCGTTGTCGAGGCACAGGCGCAGACACGTGTGGCGGAAATCGCTCTGAACGCATTGCTCCACAGACCTCTTGAGGAAATAGTCACACCGGTTGAAGTGGGCCTCGATCAGCCGGTTTTGATCACGAGCCAGCAGCAGCTCTTTGACTTAATCGATAATCCGGCAAGTTTTTATGTTTTACGAGACTTTATTGTGGAGGATGCAAAAGCCACCGGACCTGAATTACGCCAACTGGATGCGCGGATCCAGGCCCAGGAACGCTTGCTCAAGTCGGCGAAAAACGCCTACTGGCATCCGACCGTTAATTTGCGGGCCGATCACACAGAAATCTTTGACCGCAGCGGTGACAGGGGTCCGGCTCTGTCGGGCGTGGACGATAGCAATACTTCAATCGCCCTTAATCTGTCACTGCCCTTGACAACCGGCGGTGCACGCGGTGCGCAAAAGGCTAAAGCCTATGAAGAACTGAATGGACTTCGGTTACAACGCCAGGCCACGGGTGAACGTATAGATCAACGTGTCCGGGCGGCCCTGCACATCACGCAAAGCGCCTATACGGCAATACGTCTGTCGCGCCAGGCGGCGGATGCAGCAGAAAGCAATTTCGTCGTCGTGCGCGATGCCTATTCGCGCGGCACATTGTCCATTGTTGATCTGCTCGATGCACAAAATGCAGCCCTGGTAGCCGATCTGCGTGCAGCCACGGCGGTGTATGACTTTATTCGCGCCTTGATGGATGTCGAACGTGCAGCGGCACGTTTCGACTTTTTCTTAACACCGGAAGATCAGATCAACTGGTTTGCACGCGTAAGCCGTTATTTCGCTGAACGCGGAGTTGCAGTACCGCGCTGACCACAGGAGACGAAGCGGTGACCAAGAGTAAGATTAAGACATTGATTCTCGTCAGTGCCGGGCTCGCAATTCTTGTTGCGCTTGGGTGGCGATACTTGCAAAAGCCGACAGTGCCGGAAAATATCGCATCCGGCAACGGCCGCCTGGAAGCGACTCAGGTTGATATCACCACTAAATATCCGGGCCGCCTGGCGCAAGTGAAGGTCAAGGAAGGCGATGACGTCGAGGCCGGACAGGAATTGGCGAGCATGGATTTGCGCGAATTGAATGCCGAGATGCGGCACGCGCAAGCCCAGGTTACTCAGGCGCAAAAACAGCGTAGCGCAGCTACGGCGGTAATATCTCAGCGCAAAAGTGAAGTGACGCTGGCGGAAAAAAATCTGGTGCGTGCACGCGAACTCTACGAAAACCAGAACATTCCTATCGAACAGTTGCAGCGTAACGAAACCGCCGTTCAAACCGCCCGGGCAGCGCATCGGGCAGCCTTGGCGGAACTCGCCTTTGCGGACGCCACCATTGACGCCGCACGGGCGCAAGTCGAATCAGTCAGCACGCGCATCGATGAAAGCATACTCAAATCACCGCTCGGCGGACGGATACTTTACCGTCTGGCGGAACCCGGCGAAGTGCTGCAGGGTGGCGGCAAGGTCCTGACCCTATTGGATCTGACAGACGCCTTTATGACCATTTTTTTACCCTCATCACATGCCGGACGCTTACGCATAGGGGACGAGGCGCGAATCGTACTGGATGCAATGCCTGAATATATTATTCCCGCCGAGGTGTCATTCGTGTCACCCGAAGCACAGTTTACACCCAAGGAAGTTGAGACACGCACGGAGCGTGAAAAACTGGTGTTTCGTGTCAAAGTTCAGATTGATCACGATGTACTCCTCCAGCACGGTGCGATCATAAAAAGCGGTGTGCCAGGCGTGGCTTATGTGCGGCTCGGCAAGGACGCTGTTTGGCCAGACTCATTACAAGTGCGACTCCCGCCATGAGCACCCGGGAAGACACAGTAGTTCGTATCTGCGACGTCAGTCATCGCTATCGCAGGATTGATGCCTTACGGGATGTTACACTTGAGGTGCCGTCTGCCTGTCGGGTCGGCCTGATCGGCCCGGATGGTGTGGGCAAGTCAACCCTGCTGGCACTCATCAGCGGTGCGCGCCGCCTGCAAACCGGCACCGTCGAAGTATTCGGCGGCGATATGCGGCACTCGTCCTTCCGTAACAGGGTTGCGCCACGCATCGCCTATATGCCGCAGGGCCTGGGCCGCAATCTGTACGCAACTTTGTCGGTGTTCGACAACGTTGACTATTTTGGAAGATTATTCGGTCAGAGTCGTGCCGAGCGGACACGCCATATCGACGACTTACTGCACAGCACCGGTCTGGCACCGTTTCGTGATCGCCCGGCAGCAAAATTGTCGGGCGGCATGAAGCAAAAACTGGGTCTGTGCTGTGCGCTCATCCACGATCCCGACCTTCTGGTATTGGATGAACCCACCACTGGGGTCGACCCCCTCTCGCGCCGGCAGTTCTGGGAACTGATCGATCGACTGCGTGCCCGCCGCCAAACAATGAGCGTGTTGGTGGCCACCGCTTACATGGAGGAAGCGGAGCGTTTCGACTGGCTGGTGGCGATGAACAACGGACAGATACTGGCCACCGGGCCACCGGAGGATCTCAAAACACGCACGGATAGTGACAGTCTGGATTCGGCTTTTATCGCCATGCTTCCGGAACATCAGCGTGCCGGGCATCGGGAAGTCAAGGTACCTCCACGCCAATCCGGAACAGCGGGCGCCGCGGCCATTGAGGCGCAAGGACTGACCATGCGATTCGGCGATTTTACGGCCGTCGACAAGGTGAGTTTTCGCATCGAGCGTGGTGAGATATTCGGTTTTCTGGGCTCCAACGGTTGCGGAAAGACGACAACCATGAAAATGTTGACCGGCTTGCTGCCACCCACCGCCGGGAGTGCGAAGTTGTTCGGCCAAACGGTCGATCCGCATGACTTGGATACCCGTAAGCGCGTGGGTTATATGACGCAGGCATTCTCGCTGTACTCGGAACTCACCGTACAGCAGAACCTGATGTTACACGCTCGTCTGTTCCATCTTCCGGCCGAGGAGGTGGCACCACGGGTAAGCGATCTGATCAAACGCTTCAATCTTGCCCAGCATACTGATGCTCTGGCTGCCGAGCTTCCGCTGGGCATTAAGCAGCGTTTGTCGCTGGCGGTTGCAATGGTGCATAAACCGGAGATGCTGATCCTCGACGAGCCCACCTCAGGGGTCGATCCGGTCGCGCGCGATCAATTCTGGGAACTGTTGCTCGACATTGCCCGCAATCAGGGTGTCACGATTTTTATCTCTACGCATTTTATGAATGAAGTCGAGCGCTGCGATCGCATCTCGCTGATGCATGCCGGCAAAGTATTGGCCAGCGACACACCCGAGGCCCTTAAACGCTCACGCGACAACGCCACTCTGGAAGAAACATTTATCGCCTATCTGGAAGAGGCTAGCGAAACCGAGACACCACAATCACCCCCGGTATCTGTACCTCCATCGCCCACGACGGGCACGCCGGTTCGCAGAGGATTCGGGCTGCAACGGTTACTCGGCGTGGCACGTCGTGAGACGCTGGAACTGTGGCGCGATCCGATCCGGCTCACTTTCGCATTATTCGGTTCAGCCTTGCTGATGATTTTATTGGGCTACGGCATGACGTTCGACGTTGACGAGTTACGCTTTGCAACCCTGGATCGTGACCAAACCCCTGAAAGCCGCGACTATGTGCAAAACATCGCCGGATCACGCTATTTCATCGAACGTCCGCCACTTGCGGATCAGACGCAGCTCGATTTTCGCATGCGTACCGCCGAGTTGAGCCTGGCAATTGAAATCCCGCCGGGATTCGGTGCGGACCTCAAGCGCGGACGCTCGCCTGAAATCGGCGTGTGGATTGATGGCGCCATGCCGTTTCGTGCCGAGACAGCACACGGTTATGTGCAAGGCTTGCATTACCAATACCTCAATGATCTTGCAACGCGAAGCGGTGTTACATCGCCGACTGCTGCCGCAGAAATTGAAGCAAGATACCGCTATAACCAGGACTTTGAGAGCTTTAACGCTATGGTTCCGGGCACTATGGCCATCCTCTTGGTCCTTATCCCGGCGATGCTGACCGCGCTCGGTGTGGTTCGTGAGAAAGAGCTGGGTTCCATCACCAATCTGTATGTTACGCCAATAACCCGTTTGGAATTTCTTCTCGGCAAGCAGCTGCCTTATGTCGTTATAAGCATGATCGGCTTTTTCGGTTTGATGGTGCTGGCCGTAACCCTGTTCGGCGTGGAATTCAAGGGTAGCTTCACGGCTATCAGTGTTGGTGCGTTCCTGTATGTGACCGCGACCAGCGGACTGGGCCTGCTGATGTCGACATTCACGCGATCGCAGGTAGCGGCGATCTTCGGCACAGCGATCGCCACCATGACACCCGCCTTCGCCTTCTCCGGACTCAATTCCTCGGTATCCGCACTGGAGGGCGGTGCCGCCGTGTTTTCGCAGATCTATCCCACGACCCATTTTCTGGTGATCAGCCGCGGCACCTTTAGCAAAGCTTTGGGTTTCGGTGATCTCACGCAACAATTCATCGCCCTCGCCATATTTGTGCCGGCTTTGACAATGCTGTGTGTGGTATTGCTGCGCAAACAGGAGAAATGATCATGCAGCACCTGATGAACATTGTGCAATTAGGGATCAAAGAGATGCGCAGCGTGTGGTTCGACAAGATATTATTGTTTTTCCTCATCTGGTCATTCTCTTTCGGTTTGTACGAATCCGCCAACAGCCAATCAACCGAGTTGCGCAATGCTGCCATAGCGGTTGTAAACGAAGACCGCTCACCTTTGTCATTACGGCTGCTGGATGCGTTGCGGCCACCGGAATTCCTGCCGCCTCAGTTGATTGAATTCAGCGATGTCGATCCCGGACTGGATGAGGGTCGCTTCACCTTCACCTTACATATTCCTGCGGGATTTCAGCGCGATGTGCTGGCCGGACACAGACCGGCAATTCAACTGAATATAGACGCCACACGGATGAACGAAGCGTTTATTGGTGCGGGCTACCTGCAAAACATAGTGACTGATGAAGTGACCCGGTTTTTACAAGGCTTTCAAGCCGAATCTTCATTGCCGATAGGGCTCGCGGTGCGTATGCAATACAACCCCAACCTGAATGGCGTTTGGTTCTTCGGCGCGATGGAATTGGTCAACAATATTACTTTTATGTCGATCATACTGGCCGGAGCTGCACTCATACGCGAACGCGAGCATGGCACCATCGAACATTTGTTGGTGATGCCTCTCACACCCTTTCAGGTCATGGCCGCGAAAATATGGGCCAACGCTTTGGTCGTTCTTACCGTGGCTGGATTATCTCTGTGGATTGTGGTCCAGGGTGCGCTGGCCATGCCGGTTTTGGGTTCAGTAAGTTTATTTCTGATCGCCGCGATGCTACATCTTTTTTCAACCACCGCACTTGGCATATTGCTGGCGACCGTGGCCCGCTCAATGCCGCAGTTCGCGCTGCTCATGATATTAATCGTCGTTCCGCTCAATATGCTTTCAGGTAGCAGCGCGCCGACGGAGAGTATGCCGGAAATGGTTCAGGTTGTTATGCTGGCGGCACCGACCACGCATTTCGTCAGTCTGGCCCAGGCCATCTTGTTCCGAGGTGCCGACCTGTCCGTCGTATGGCCGCAACTGCTCGCTATAGTGATTATAGGAGTAACCTTTTTTCTGGCGGCATTAGCGCGATTTCGTCATACTGTGGCACTAGCCTGACGGCGCAACACCGATTCGTGTGATTTCGCCGATATTCAGGATAGATCAGGCAATCTCGTACCCTATTCGCACTGAACTCATATCGAAGGAAAAATGCAACTCCTGCCACAGCCCCTAGTTCGGAGTAACAGGGGCACAGAAATCCACCGGAAAACGACCGCTTTCATTGATAAAGTGGTTTTCCAAGCGGATATCGAATATTCTTGGGTCATTGGCAATACAGACCAAGACATTGCCCCAGGAGAGACTATACCCAATGTTTGCCCATAGAACCCGCACCCTTAAGAGTTCCTTTATCCGGGATATTCTTGCACTCACCCAGCGCCCGGATGTGATCTCGTTTGCGGGTGGACTTCCTGATCCTGCCCTCTTTCCCGCCCGGCAACTGCAAGCTTGCTCGGAAGCGATTCACTGTTCATTGGGGGCCGGTCTCTTTCAGTACGGCGAAACAGCCGGTTTGGTAGCGCTTCGGGAGTGGATTGGCGAATCGCTAAATCGACCGCGCTTGCCCGCAGAGCAGATACTGATCACCACGGGCGCCCAGCAAGGGCTGGATCTGGCGTCCCGCTGCTTGATCAACACAGGCGATGATGTTGTGATTGAAGCACCTTCGTACGTCGGCGCACTGCAGGTATTCCGTGCGGCCGAAGCACAACTGCATGAGATACCCTCCGACCACGAGGGTCCCGATCTGGATCAGTTGGAGATGCTGGCCCGGCAGGGAAAAGTTAAGCTCTTCTACACCGTCACTGATTTCCAGAATCCAACCGGGGTCAGTTACGCCGAATCGAGGCGTCGCGCTTTATGCGAACTTGCAGAGAAGTATGGTTTCTGGATTCTTGAAGATTCACCCTATTCCGCATTGCGTTATAAAGGCACTGACCTGCCAACCCTGCAATCACTGTCACCGGAACGGGTCATACAACTGGGGAGCTTTTCAAAGATCATCGCCCCGGCACTGAGAACGGGTTGGATAAGCGCACCCCTGCCGGTTATAAAGAGCTGCGAGCGAATGAAGCAAGTCACCGATCTGCACAGCAGCGGCTATGATCAACAATTGATTCTGGAATTTCTTCAGCGTGATGAGCTACCTGCTCACCTGATAAAGTTGCGA
This sequence comes from Granulosicoccaceae bacterium, assembly GCA_965222695.1. GTDB lineage: Bacteria > Pseudomonadota > Gammaproteobacteria > Granulosicoccales > Granulosicoccaceae > UBA7957. The sequence goes on from OZ244967.1 coordinate 2,365,374, forward strand.
TCCGCTTATGGAGCGCGATTGCAACGAATGACAACCCTGTTTGAAGAGCAACCCGGTAACCTGGCCCGGGTTAACCGTCCCCAAGGCGGTATGTTTTTATGGGTAAGACTCAACTCAGGCATAGATACCATGGAGCTGTTCAAACAGGCCTTACAGCAGAAGGTTGCTTTTGTACCAGGCACCGCCTTCTATAACGAAGGCGGCGTCAGCAATGAGATGCGTCTCAACTTTTCAAACAGCCCTGAAGAGCTGATCGATGAAGGCGTGTCCCGGCTGCTGACCCTGATTTACTCTCAAGCCGCTTAGAGGCTGTCGTCACCTAAGTTAAGAATGGATTGGTGGCCCGCTCTTCGCCGATCGTGGTAGTGGGGCCGTGCCCCGATATCACCTGCACGTCATCACCCAGGGGAAACAGTTGCTGATGAATGGAGCTGATCAACGATTGGTGATCCCCTTTGGGAAAATCGGTACGGCCGATCGATCCTTTGAAAAGGACATCACCAACGATCGCAACACGATTCTGCGGGTGGAAAAAAACCACATGGCCCGGGGTATGACCAGGGCAATGGCGCACCTCCAGAATCTCTTCACCGACCGAGACCCTATCACCCTGAGCCAGCCAGCGACCGGGTTCAAACCGTTCGGCCATGGGGAAGCCAAACATTTTAGACTGCGCCGGCAGATCATCGATCCAGAACTTGTCATCGGGATGAGGGCCTTCGATGGGAAGGTTCTGTTCCCGAGCAAGCCGTCCCGCACCTCCCGCATGATCGATATGGGCATGGGTTATCAGGATTTTTTCCAGGGTCAGTCCTTGCTTTTCCACTTCCGAGAGGATTCGGTCGATATCACCGCCCGGATCTATAACCGCCGCTTTTTTACTCTTCTCGCACGCGACCAGAGTGCAATTCTGCTCGAAATCCGTTACCGGTATGATGGTAAATTGCATAATCAGATGTTTTTCTTAAGAACTAAAAACGAGAGCCAAGGCAAAATCAACCAGCTCGCTGCTGGAATGCATATTATGCTAAATCGATACTGGTGGTCCATCAACTTTATCTCGAAATGAGTCTATCGATGGCTTAATTGCGGCACCCCAGGGTGTGGGGTGCCGATTATTCTGAGTTAAGCGGCGACACTGCCTGACTCAGTTGGCAGACCCGCCTCTGACCAGTCTTCTTTACCTTCAGCATATTCCGCCACATTGCTATAGCCCAACGACACCAGGGTCTGTGCCGCTATGCGTGAGTTTTTACAAGGCGTGTTTGCGCAATAAACCACGATGAAGGCCTCTTTCTCTGGGAACACGGTTTCGGCACGGTCACGGACTTCGTCGTGAGCCAGCAGCATGGCACCGGGCAGGTGTGATTCACGGTAGTACTTTTCAGGCAGCGCCTCAACCAGGTGCATCTTTGTTCCAGCCTTGATGTGGGCATATAGGTCGTCCCGATGGATAGTTCTATAGGTATTCATGATATTTCTCCTTTCGGTTTAGTAGGACTTATTTAGTTGCAACTACAACTATAATGTAAATATCTTGTAGTTGCAACTGCAACCATAATGGTCTAGACTGATAAGTATGAAAAAAATACCGGATGAGATCACAATTGACGCCTGGGCCAGATTAGTCCGGGCTCAGCAGTTGCTGCTAGAGAGAGTCGAAGCTGAGCTGAAGCGGGCCGGTCTTCCTCCGCTGCGCTGGTACGATGTGCTGATCGAACTGCATCGGGTTCCCGAGGGTTTGCGCCAGTTTGAGATTGGCGAGGCGGTTTTGTTGAACAAATACAATGTTTCGCGGCTACTCGACCGCCTGGAGAGAGAGGGGCTCATTACCCGGCATGTCTGCGAGAGTGACGCTCGGGGGGCTCAGGTTCTGATAACCGGCAAAGGCAATGAATTGTTAAAACAAATGTGGAAAATTTATGGTAATGCGATTGACGAGCATTTCGGCCGGTACCTGAGCAAAAAGGATGTCAGCTCGCTCTCGGCGTTGTTGTGCAAACTTCCCGGTGTGTGTCGATGATCGTTTTCAGCAAACGAAACCTTGACAAATACATGATAGGTGTATATACACTATACTATGCATGAAAAGAAACACACCCGTGATCTCAAAATATGCCAGGAAATCGGCCAGACATGCGCCATGTTCAATCTGCGCAAGGCGTCGAGGGCTGTGACCCAGGTTTACGAGGAGATCATGAAACCCAGCGGTATATTGCCAACCCAGTTCACCCTGTTGGTTGTAACCCGATCCATGGGACCGGTCGCCATTTCCAGGATGGCGGAGGTATTAGTGATGGATCGCACGACACTGACACGCAACCTGAGGCCCCTCGAGCGGGAAGGACTGGTGACGGTAAAACCCAGCAGGCATGACAGGCGGACACGGGAGGTGAATCTAACGAAGAAAGGACTGAGACGCCTGGATCTGGCCATACCTCTATGGAAAGAGGCGCAACAGAAGATAAGAACATCGCTGGGTGAAAGCCGGCTTGATCAAATGATCAAAGATCTGACAGCGGTTGTGAACAGTGCTGTAATGACATGAGTCGTTTAATGACAATGAATAAATGTGTATATACACTTAGTAGAACTGATTACCAATACAGTCACTATCAATGCAAGCACGAGAAGATTCCGCTTTTAAAATTGATAAACACAGGCCGGTACCGTTCCGAGTTGCATTCCTCACTCTGTTTTATATTTTACTAATAGGTGCATATACACTATATGGAGAGCAAGATGAATAGAAGCGATGGGAGTAAATTACCGGCACGGCGTTTTTTCTTGTTGGTAACGGCCTGGCCGAAGAGCATCTTCGGTCTGGGTCTGTTGTTTATCATTGGATCTGCGATCTTTGTCCCGCAGTTGCAAAAGGATACCCGGTCGGACGCCTTTCTGCCCGACGATGAACCCGCATTGGTCTATCGTGACCAGATAAAGGAGATCTTTGGCCTCACCGATCCCATGGTGATTGCAGTGGAGAACCAGGGTATGGAGGGTGTCTTCAATCCACACACTCTCGAACTGGTGGAATGGCTGACGCGCGAGATTGGTAACTTACCCAACGTGGATCCCGATCGGGTCACCAGCCTTGCAACCGAGAACAATATCACCGGTAATGAGGAGGGTATGCTGGTTGAACCCTTCTGGGAAAACACTCCGGTTACCCAAGCGGAGGCTGACCGGGTTCGACTGGCGGTGATGGATTTCCCGCTCTACCTTGGGAGTCTGGTTGCGGAGGATGGCAGCGCCACCCTGATTACCGCAGAGGTGCTCGATCAAACAGCCTCACATCCACTCTACCAGGCGCTGTTGCAACTTGCCGATCGAGCGCCAAAGGCCGATGGCGAGCAGATTCATGTAGCTGGAGAGGGTGCTGTCAGCGGCTACCTGGGCAGTTATATCGACACCGATGCGCAGCGGCTGAATCCGCTGGCGGCTCTGATCATTACCACCATACTGTTGCTGGCTTTTCGTACCCTGCGCGGCGCCTTGCTGCCTTATCTGGTTGTTATGGCAACGGTGGTGTCAGCTCTGGGTACCATGGCGGCGGCGGGAGTTAATTTCTTTGTCATCACCAATGGACTGCTGCCGGTGCTGATCGGCATTGCTGTGGCCGATTCCATCCATATCTTCAGCCGGTACTACGAGGAGAAGGCGGGGGACACTGATGCGGACCGGCGGGAGATAGTCGTGCGTGCCATGGTCCATATGTGGCGTCCTGTCACCATGACCACTCTTACCACCCAGGCCGGTTTTCTGGGCCTGTACCTGGCTTCGGTAATGCCGCCGATGAAGTATTTTGGTCTTTTTGCCATCATTGGCGTGGGCGCGGCCTGGCTTTTTTCAATCACGGTGGTTCCCGCCTGGTTGAGTCTGTTGAAACCTAAGCCGAGCTCAGCATACCGTCCAACGCCTGTTCAGCAGAGAACAGAGGTTGACGCCTTTGGTCGTCTGATGACCCGTTTAGGCACTGCAATACTGAATCGCCCCGGACTGTTGTTGACTGCCGCTGTTGCGGTGGGCGTAACCGGGATCCATGGCGCCACCCGGCTGGAACTCAATGAGGAACGCATCCGTGTATTCCAGAACGACGAACCGATCGTCCGGGCGGACAGCACCATCAATCGCCTCTTCGATGGCGTGCACTATCTCGACATCCTGATCGAGACGGATGAGAACGAGGCTATATTCCGGCCGCAGAATCTTCAGCGTATCGAGGCCTTGCAGCGCTATCTCGAAACATTGCCCCACGTTGGTGGAACGACCTCAGTGGTGGATTACCTGAAACAGATGAACCGTTCTCTGAATGGCGGAGCGAAGGAAAGCTATCGCCTGCCGGATAAGAGAGAGCTGATCGCGCAGTACTTCCTGCTCTACTCCGTCAGCGGTGATCCCACCGATTTTCAGGAGGAGGTGGACTACGAATACCGGCTCGCCAATATCAGGGTCAGTCTTGATTCGGGGAAATATTCAAATGAAAAGGTGGTGATCGAGGCCGCCCAGAACTATATCGATCAGCATTTCAACACACCGGGGATATCGGCCAGCCTCTCCGGGCGGGTAGATGTTGACTATCACTGGATTCAGCGCCTTGGCGAGACCAATTGGGGCAGCGTGACGGTTGCACTGCTCCTGGTCTGGCTGATGGCCACCCTTGCCTTTCGTTCCCTGGTGGCCGGTGTCATTACAGTCATACCAGTGTCCCTGACTGTATTGCTGGTCTACGCAGTCATGGCGTTCAGTGGCATTTGGCTCTCCATCAGCACCTCCATGTTTGCCGCTATCGCCATCGGTCTGGGTGTGGACTTTGCCGTGCACACCGTGGAACGCCTGCAGGTGCTGCTGCGTGATGAAGCACGTCCTCTTGATGAATCTATTGAATTGCTGTTCGCCTCCACCGGCCGGGCACTGCTGTTCAACTTTCTTGCGCTGGCGCTGGGCTTTGGTGTCCTGGCCATCAGCAAGGTCGTGGTGTTACAGGAGTTCGGCATCATTGTCGCCCTGGCTGTCTGCCTCAGCTTTTTAGGCAGTTTGACCCTGATACCGGCGATGGTGAAACTATTCCGGCCTCGTTTTCTGGGTTTTAAAAGCGCACCTCGACCCGAATTGAATCAACCCCGGGCAACAAAGTCCGGCCCCGGATATATCACCCGGTAGCTTTTATAGGCCCGTATCTGAACGAAGATACCGGCACAATTATCTTTTCCCCGGATGAAACATCCGGGCTGACAAAGGAGATCTGACTTATGACGAAAAAGATGAAAACAGATAAACGGCCAACCGCATTGATCACAGGTGGTTCCAAGGGTATAGGCCATGAGCTGGCGAGGCAGTTTGCCATGCATGGCCACGATCTGGTGCTGGTGGCACGCAGTCCGGCTGAACTCGAAAACGCAGCCGCACGACTGAAAAACGAGCAGGGTGGAGAGGTGGAGACCGTTGCACTCGACCTGACCGATATCGATGCACCACTTGCGCTTTATAAACAACTGGCGTCAAAGAGTGTTGAGATCGATGTGCTGGTGAACAATGCAGGCAGTGGCGACGTCGGACCATTTATTGCGAGTGATCTTGAACGGCAGCTGGCGATGCTGCAGCTCAATATGGTTTCGCTCACTGCACTCACTCGCCTGTTTCTTCCCGGTATGATCGAAAGAGGTGAAGGACGCATTCTGAATGTCGCATCCCTGGCCGCCCATTTCGCCGGCGGTTCCAACTGGTCAAGCTACGTGGCATCGAAACACTATGTGTTGGCCTTCAGCCGCGGGCTGGCAAAGGAGCTTCGGGCTAGCGGAGTCAAAGTCACGGCATTGTGCCCAGGGCCGACGGCGACGGCATTTGTCGGTCAGGCAGGTGCGGAAGCTATGCCGATCTACCGCTGGTTGCCCAAGATCGATGCCTCGAAGGTGGCCCTTGCCGGTTATCATGCCAGCACGGCGGGGCGAACGGTTTTGGTGCCTGGCCTGCTCAACAAGCTGCTTGCATTCTTAGGCGAGCTGCCGCCTCGCGCCATTGCTCAGTCGGTATTTGACCATCTCTCACGCAACCCACCTCAAACCAAGACAGAGACCGGGAGAGTGACATGAATAGACTCGTTGCAACCCTTATCCCGCTAACCCTGTTATTACCTTCACTGCTGATTGCCGCAGAGCTGCCCGGTGGGGACGAAATTGCAAAACGGATCAATGCGCGTAATGAAGGGGTCGCGGTTTCCCGCAAGCTGACCATGCAAATGACAGACCGCACCGGTAAGACGCGTATCCGTGACACCCGTGCCTTTCGCAAATACTTCGGCGATGAAAAGCGCACCGTCATCTTCTATCAGCAACCCAAGAGTGTGAAAGGCACGGCCTTTCTAACCTGGGACTATCCCCGGACAGAGCAGGATGACGACCAATGGCTCTACCTCCCCGCCATGCGCAAGGTGCGGCGAATATCCGCCGCGGACCGTGGTGACTATTTTCTCGGTACTGATCTGAGCTACGAGGATATCAAGCTGGAGAGCCGGATCGGGATAGATGACTACAGGCGCAAGACCCTGGGTGAAAACGAAGTGGATGGCCACCATTGTTACATCCTCGAGTCGCTGCCGGTAGACGCCGCAACGGCAAAGGAACTGGGTTATGGAAAGATCGAACAGTGCGTGGACAGCAAGATCTGGATTGTACGCAAGGCGAAGATGTGGGATGTGAATATGAACCCCTTGAAGACCGTCTATTTCTCTGATATCCGTGAGGTACAGGGGATCTGGACACAACACCGCATCGAAGTCGAGAACCACAAGACCGGCCACCGCACCAGCTTCCGGTTCAGCGATGTGGACTACCAGGGCGGTGTCAGGGATGAGCTGTTTACCCAGAACGCCCTGCGCAGAGGGCTGTGAAAACCGACATTGCAACTATGGGTTTGGTCATCGGCCTCTGTACTGCGGTGACTTACCCCGTGGTTGCAGTCGAATCAGAAATAACGCATCTGCTGTCGGGACGCTGGGCGGGGAAGAAAGATGCGCGTAAATCCCAAATGCTGGATCTGACCTGGCTGCCGGAAGCCCGGTTGCGGTTTGATAACGGCGGGCGCCTGACCGGACTCGCCCGTTTTCGCCTTCAGCCGGTGGACGGAATGCGCCCAGCCGATCTGCAAGGCGAGAGCTATAGCGCCACCACCCGGCCGGCTCTGATAGGCAAAAATGCCGAAGTGGAACTGCGTGAACTCTATTACGAACGCCCTCTGGCCGATTGGTATCTCACCCTCGGCAAACAGCAGATTGTCTGGGGCAAGGCGGATGGTCTTAAGGTGCTGGATGTGGTCAATCCCCAGTCCTTCAAGGAGTTCATTCTGGAGGATTTCGAACAATCCCGCATGCCGCTATGGAGCCTCAATGCGGAGCGCTCGTTTTATAGCCGGCTGGGTGGTGACTGGACCCTGCAGCTGCTATGGCTTCCCGATCAGACCTATAATACATTGCCGGAGCTGGGTGGCACATTCGCCTTCACCTCACCGCGATTTGTGCCCCAGGCACCCGCGGGAATTACCGTTAGGCTAATCGATCCTGAGCGGCCAAACGACACTGTAGCGGATTCGGACGCCGGCCTGCGAGTCAGCGGTTTTGTCAGCGGTTGGGATCTCTCGCTGAACTATCTCTATCAATACAATAACCAACCGGTGTTGCATCAACGATTAACATATGGAGCTGCACCCGTACTGGAGATAAAGCCACGCTACAACCGAACCCATCTGTTTGGCGGCACATTCAGTCGTGCCCTGGGTCACTGGGTATTGAGAGGAGAGCTCGGTTACTTCAGCGATCGCCACTTTGTTACCCAGGATCCTCAGGATGGTGATGGCGTGGCCGAATCAGCGGAACTCAGCTATGTACTGGGTCTCGACTGGTCCGGACTTGCGGATACCTTTATCAGCGCCCAGCTGTTTCAGAGCCGGTTGCCCGACTATAGCGATGGCATCAATCGCCCGGAGCGCGATACGAGCTTCACTTTCCTCGTGCGGCGGGAATTTTGGAATGACACCCTGACAGCACAGCTGCTGTGGATCGTCAACAACAACGACGGGGATGGGGTGATCAGGCCAAAGGTCCGTTACGAATTGGATGATGATATCAGCCTCGGGGCCGGTGCCTCTATCTTTTATGGTGATAAGGAGGGCCTGTTCGGCCAGTTCGATGACAATGACAGACTACTGGTGAGTGTTGAGTTGGGTTTTTAAGAGATATGCGGTGGTCTTCTCTGTCGATGAGAAAAGCCATACAAGCCTTAGATCGAACACAGCCTGGGCTGCCGATGAAAGCCGCACGGGCGAGAACTATGACCCATGACTACAAACGTCATGGCACAAGCACCTTGTTTGCGGCATTGAGTGTTTTCACGGGAGGGGTTATCGGTGAATGCAAGCCGCGGCATCGTCATCAGGAATTCCTATCGTTTCTCAAGACCGCGGGTCGGGTAAATCCTTAAAATGTTCCTTAAGATAAGCAATTGAGTCGATGGGTAGATTTTGTTTCAATGGAGTTCCCTATAAAAACGTCGAAACTCCAAGTGTAGTTAATACGCTCAGATTCGCTTCACTGCTTCATGCGATTGCCCTGGGCAATAAAGCAATTAGAGTTTTTCTGACTGGTTTTTCTGATAAAAACTCTGGAATCGCCGATTCAGTCTTTCAGGGCTATGAAGAACGGATCTCGATGCTTGATCTTCAATTTCCGCGGATCGTAAGGAGCGTCTAACAATATCATCAATTATCGAAAGCATTGTTGACTGGATCACAGGATTAAATATATCGTTATGCCCGCTCATGATCTTTTTATCGGTTTTGATAAAAAACAGTGGATAATTTTCTGGCAGTGGGCCTATCGACGGATACCCTGATAACATAGTCAAACCTTTCGGTTTGCAAGCGTCAGGGTTGGTGTCACAAGCGTAAAGGCTTATGCTTGGTTCAGAATTTGAAATATCCGCAGTAAGACGGTGAGTCAGAAAAGGCGCAAAATTTCCCATCGTGGTTGAGTCCAGATGTTCTTCCTTTAACATGAGTTCCTTTCCTGATTTGCGGTCTTTGTAGTATTGCCTTTCCAAATCATTTTGGCGCCATGTAAAAAATAACCCTAAAGTCTGTCCGATCGGAAACGCACCGTGGGTCGCCCAGTCACTATCACTGCTGATAGAAATAAACAGAGGATTTTGGTTAGGTTTGTATTTTCGGCTAATAGCCACTTCTACTAAATTTAGCACCTGATTGGCTTCGATTGCAGGGTTCAGTACGATTACCGCGTCGCCTATTCCTGCAATTTCATCAGCTTCACTTTGTAAATCGGAAGCTACAAGTTTGTTTGCCAGTACTTCAGAAAGCGCACTGGTCACAATCGCTCCACCAAAGCTGTGCCCTACCACTACTAGCACATTTAATGTGTTTGATTTTGTACCTGACCTTGTCTGTACTATAGATTGGTCAATACTATCTAGCTCAAGCAGTAGTTTAGTGACCCCACCCCTACCCACTTCTTCTGCTACTGCTTTTCTTTCCCAAAAGGTGATGGTATCCAGGTACGGAATAGTGACACTCGCACCTCTCCAACCCACATATAAGCCTACTAGACGACGGCCCAAAAGCAGAGATTTATCTTTGGATAGGTTTGCCAGGTTATTTTTAAAGCTTATTAGGTTTTCATCGTTTTCATCCGCATTGTGTTTCCAGCCATGTATAAACGTGACTAACACGATTCCTTGGCTAGTAGCATGGCTTCTGATTTTGTCGAGCATTTTTCTTATGCGCTGCTCACTAAAAGCATTGCCTCGTTCGGTGAATTCAGCAAACGCCAGGTCAAAATTCGGATATTGCTGATAGTAACTTTGCGTACAATTGTTATTTTGGTCATCCAAGTTATTTTCTTTTGCGCAATTTCCAGAAATCGTATTACTGGTGTGATATTCAATATCGCTGGCGCAACTAGTTAGTAAGGCAAGCAGTAAAAGTGCAGTTATTTGATATATTTGGAGCATTGTCTGGTTCCTCAAATCAATTTGACCAATAATTTACATTCACTGTTTTGCCAATTTGCCATCTTGTAAAACTTGAATCTCAATCATAAGATGTGCTGTCAGGCGCTTAAAATCAGTAATCGATAGTTGCCTCGATTCAAGTATCTAGTTAAATCGCAGTTCTTCCGAAAGAATCGTGTAAATAATTTGTCAATTCATAAATGATAAGTGGTAGCTCTATGTAAATAACAATGCAGATCTTCCTAATTTGCAAAAAAGGGGTAAGTGTGAGAGTCTGCAGTGTATAGGGTATTTGTAAGCTGTAGTAGTTCATACTCAATTTGAGAGTTACCAGGATTAATGAAGTGACTACCAGACTGAGTTAGAACTATTACAGTTATATCGCCCTAAATCATTATCACTCCAGTGTCGCCACTTGCATAGATTGAATACAATCGTACCCTAAGAACATAATTTCTACCTTGCTGTAATCGAACAGTTATTTTTGAATTAGTGCTAAGCCCGCTATCATCATCGGCCGCTACTTTTCGTAACTCTCCATCCACATCTTCAAACAAAACCATCACCGTATCCGAACGACCAACGGTTTGTATTGTATAATCGTCCGAAGCGGTAGGCTTTATATTGAAATTATGCTGTTCAGCGGGTTCTAATTTCAATTTTTTAAATTCAAGACGAGATAGCGTCTCATTGTCCTGATCACCTACTTTGGGATATAAACGCCGGGCTTCGGCCAAGTCTATATCCGAAAGGCCCAATTGCGGAAACACACCATTTCTGAATTGTTCCGGTTTATCTATTAGCCCCCCGGGGATTTTGTAGTGCATAATCGAGTTAGGATCCCAATTTGATCCTTCTACGTTATTGGGATGTTCTCTTCTCAGAATATTGTGGTATACCGTTTCTCTCGGCCAATTGTTCGGAGGGCCGCTGAAAAATTCGTAAACCGCGTCCTCATTCCACACTATCCCCGTGTTTGGATTCTGATGTTCATGAGTAAATCCCAAGGCATGCCCGATTTCGTGTACCGGCGTATCCACGCCCCTTGGATCTCTTGTTAAATCCCAACCGAAATTCATTGTTCTTTCATATTGACCAGGGATTTCGATTGAATCTCTACCGACATAAGACCAAGATCTACGGTCTTGCAAGAATCCGATACGAATTTCAGCTTCTTCTATATTTTGTGTTTCTTGAAATTTAATCCCTATCCCTACGTCGCGCCATACGGTGAATCCCTTTCTCACCATTTCTACTTGATCACTGCCAGCGCCAAATTGGCCATTCGGGAAAAAATAATATCGCAAGATTGTTCCGGCTACCCACTTTTTTCTTAATGGCCGGATAAGTTCTTCTCTTTCTCTGGAAACATCAGTAGCGTATTCAATCTCCCTTACCCTGGGCATATCGCAATACATTTGATCTTGGTGCTCTTTTTCTTTATACCCCGCATTTTTGTTACCCGAAGACACTGAGCAATCATCTTCATGAAGTTGCTCAAGCTGATTTACCCTATTCGATAAAGTTTCCATCCTACGCAGTAATTTTTTTTTGCATGTCATGATTTGATACCTCAAAACAATTTGGTTGATTGTAATAATGCTGCTGGTTTTTGTTGCTAAGAAAAAGCCCGATTAGCAGCATAATCAAGGTTTTTTCACAGATTTCTTGCATCAATGGTTGTAATTTTGCCTAAGGTTTCTGTTAAGCCACAGCCGTTCGAAAAAGCCTTACAGATAAGACCAGCCGCTATAATACAGGCTTGTGAACTCCCGGTGGCTGCGGTGATTCCATATCTATTTACCGCAGGAATATCTTTTCCGGGTAAGAACAAATCGATCTTGTCCGATTGACAACACTCGGGCAAAGGCTTAAAGGAATTGTCAGTCGCGCTGACGGATAGTGTGTTCTTCTCTCGTGCCGGGCTGAAATGTGTAAATTTGCCACGATTTCCTGCCGCGGCAATCACTACCACGCCTCTTTTTCTTGCAATAGCTATTGCCTTATTCAGTTCTCGATTTGTTTTTACGCTACCAAACGGTATAACTATAATATCGATGTTATTTTTGCATGCGGTTTGAACAGCCTTAATCATCGCCCGGGATTGCCGTTTTTTATCAGTTCCTAAAACACGACAGATAAACAGTGTGGCCGATGGAACTAAACCACAATAAAATCCTTGTTGGTCTCCAACAAGCATGGATGCACAAATAAGCGTATGATCATTTGCATCTTCAAATCCGGATTCTTCAATGAAATCTCTGTAAAATAGAGAATTTTCTTTGAACAGAAATCCGGGTGCAAAACTGAATTTGCTGTCCAATAGCATAATTTTTATTCCCTTTCCGTCATTCAGCATCCAGCGCTCGCGTTTGCCAAGCGAATTTAGCAACCAATTGGTAAGGTTCATTTTTCTACCCTACTTCTATCTACGCAAAGGACTTAAGCGTAAAACCGCCAATAGTAATCAATGGTGTAGTGTCCACCATGTCCGTAGAAATGCGCTGTTCTAATACCGGATTGTGGATTCCCCCATTTGCCATTTGGATAATACCAACGGGCTCTCATACTGGGAGTAGTCACAGTTGCAGTATACATTGGAAAAATATCATCCTTAAAGATGTCAACTATCCAACCGAAGAACTTGTCTATCACCCAAGATACGGCCTCTCCGATAACACGGCCTATGACAGCACCTGCCTGGGATGATCCTAAGAATGCACCAATGGTTTTACCCGCTGCTTCGGCTGCCTTTTTTATCAAGTCGTAAACCGCTTTTTTTACTTTCTTCCAAATTTTATCGATAGCGCCGGATAATCCGCCATGGTCTTTTTCTGCCAGCAGAAGGCTTACCTTATAGGTTTTGGGCCAGGACGACCCTTCATGCATATTAAACCAGTGATACTTCCAATTCGGCACATATACTCGCCGATCTCCATCATCAAAACCGCCGCCGATATAGCGTTCATTTATCTTTTTTGTATCTCCGGTTTCATCGATGCTAATACCCGCCAGGGCTATCTCATCACTTCCGAATATTTCGGGATTGGTTTCATCCACGCACTTTACCCGCGAAATAAAAAAACCCATCTTGTCTGTTACTGCAAATTGCTCAAAATCATCGTCAATATATTCACCTTCTGTAAACAAATCACTGCTGGTGATTGGCCCCCATATATCGTCGGCTTTGCCATTGTGTATACCATCAATCACTGAATCATCCGGTTGTACTTCAAGTTCGGAACTTTCAATATCAGATTCTTGCGGTAAGTGGTCTTTAGCTATGCTTTTTCGAGATTTTGCGTGGGGGAAACCCATAAGTTTAAAATCCAAATCCATCGCCGGTAACATCTCCGGTACCCGATCAAAATCCCCGACCTCCTGTAAATATCGTTCCGGAGAAAAATTACCAAGTTTCCCAAAAATGACTTTTCGAACATTTTTTTTTGTGGATACCAGTGAATTACCGATTTTTTTAATTTTAGCCTGTCTAAAATCCGGCCTGCTTTTTATTGATTTTTGGAAAACTGTTTCTAAGCTATCACTTTTAAATCGCCTACTTAGATTGCTTGCGGATATTGCATAGCTGTATTTCATAGCACCCAGAACTTCATTTGCAACTTTTCTGACCTCTGAGTTACTTGGTGCTTTCGAACCTTCGTGTAACTGAGGTGAGGGTCTGAGCAGCTTAACAACATTCGGGTATTTAATGGCTGCATTTATCATCTCGTTTGACATTTTGAATCTCCTGCAGGTTTAACATTGAGCGAACTATAAAAATGTTCACACCACGTATTGTTCACGTCCAGTGTAAAAGGAGCGTTATTCACCAATAATATTTCTGATAGTTTTCAGTATTTTTTGCGTTATGTATGAGGTTGAAAATTTGCTTTTGAGCTCGCGTTTTGGATACCTGATTTTTGGTTAACTATATGAATTTTCGCGTTTCGTAATTTATTCGTAAATTAATCGTAAGTTCTTATCTAATGGCCTGTTTTTTCGCTTCTTCAGAGAATAAAATCAGGCTTCCCTTTCATTTGCCCGGATAGGTGCAAGCGATGAAAAATATGAGGAAATTAGAAGATCAAGAGAAACTGGAAATTATTGACAAGGCTTCAATTGGTAAACTCCCTGACATCGATACTATGGCCGAACAGCTCATAGAAAATGGAGTTATTACAAGTGATGATCTTGATATCATTACCCATAGTCGTGCGTTTGATCGAACGATGACCATGACCATGACCATGACCATGACCATGACCATGACCATGGCAAGAGCTTCCCTGATTGAAATAGACGACTCGGATGAAATCGAAACCAGGCCGGTGACTAGGACACATGAAGGATGGACTGACTATGTATATGTTGCGCGCTTTTTGCAGCAGGAAGATGTAAAACTGCCGTTTGAAGATAGTTTACATTCGATTTCTGATTGCCATCCCCTTGTAGAATACGATGAGCACATCGATACTGAAGAAGAACTAGAGGAATTGTTCTGGAAGCAATCACACCCGGAAAGAGAGGAACGGCTACAAGATATTATTGACCAGGAATATGATTATATTCCCACATTTCTTAATGCCCTGGGAGTCGATCATCACCAACATGCGAAAACTGTTCGTTTAATTGAAACAATGGGTTTTGTAGCCGCCGCAGTTGTTATGCCCTGGAAACTCTATTTTAAACGCCCCAGACCCTCACAACTTGATAAAGACATAAAGCCGGCCATTCTTGTCCCCGCCCATTATTCATTCCCCAGCGGGCATGCTACACAAGCTGCATTAACGGCAAAGGCCTTAAAACACGTAATTCCGCACTCGGTTATTCCAGCAGAACACATTAAATTTATTGCGGATGAGATAGCTGTAAATCGCGAATGGGGAGGCGTGCATTATAAATCCGATTCCGACCATGGTAAGAAATTGGGTAAGGAAATCTGGAGGATTGGTAAAAGCAATGCATTTCTTCCTTTGCTTTCAGATGCAAAACAGGAATGGCCGGCTCCACGATTACCATAGCTCTTATGTCCAAGAATAGAGATTAATAATACGCATTGTGAATGATTGTCGGAGGAAGCATGGGATCGCTAAAAGAAAATATACATTATTATAAGCAGTATGATTGGTCGGAGGGTGGCGCTGAATGGTCTGTACCGTGGGGAAGCACTCAATCTATGTGGGAAATATCCCTATTCCCCAGAATCGCACATTTTTTGCCGGCCGATAGGATATTGGAAATTGGTTGTGGCTTTGGCAGACTTGCAAAAATATTGCACGCTTTCGCTAGGGAAGAGTTAGTTCTGGTGGACATCATGGATAAATGCGTAGAACACTGTAGCCATTTATTTTGTGATTCTGAAAGGACAAGCTGTATAAGAACCGATGGGCTTACATTGAATAAAGTACGTGATAATAGCGTCGATTTTATATTTAGCTTTTACTCGCTTGTGGGTGCGGACAAAGAAACTCTATCTTCCTATATGAATGAGTTTAAGCGTGTACTGACCAAGAATGGGGTAGCCTTTATTCACCACTCTAACGCTGCAATGTATTGCAATCCAAAGCGTGGTCTATATTCGGATCAGCAAATTTCCCTATTAAGCACATACCGGGATATTACTGTAGATGCAGACACTGTACGGGATCTTGCCGTTAAGAACGAGCTCACAGCAATCCGCCAGGAGTGTATTAACTGGGATATTGAGGGAGCACTCAGTGACTGCTTTTCCACCATTGTTCGAACCGACTCGTCTATGGCTTGTAGTTTGAAGACCAAGCTTAACCCAAATTTTATAGAGGAGCGTAAGTTCTCAAAAATGAGGACAATGGGTTATATAGGCTTGACAAGAGCATTGGGGATATAACCATGACTTACCGCGTCCGTGTCAGCCATATAGAAGTCACCCAATCGATTCAAAACGCAAGCAACGATCCATTTGAAGCCGCCGACCGGCCTTATGGTAGCCCGAGCTCAACAGGTATTCCGTTAATCGCCGGGAAAACCACGTATGCGAGAGTCTACTTCAATAACTTTGAATTGCATCAGGATATTTCGGCAATAGGAAAACTGCTCATATTTGATGACAATGGCTATGTTTATACACTCGATAGCCTTGGGGCTGTTTATTGGCAGTCTAAGCCATCTTACAGTTTAATGGAGCAGCGGCACAATTGGTCATTCTCGCTTAATTTTGCTCTACCGAAAGACTCAATCATTAAACCGGGTAAAAAATTCTTTAAGCTTGTTCACCTTAGAGAGCAAAACTCCAATTCCAAGATCGACATCAGTAATATCGACAAGCAAGTGGAAGTGAATTTTCTTCCCGAACAAAAACTGGCCTGTCGCGCCTTAGTGTTTAGATATTGGGATATCGGAAACAACCGTTATTTACAGCCCTCTTGCCAGGAAGTTGATTCAATTCGCCGCTTTATGGAGCGAGCATTCCCCGTTTCTAAAATTGAGTGGTCAACAAATGCAGTAGTTGCAAATCATGACTTTTTGCTGCTCAACCAAGTTCAGAACCAGGGAATTGAACAGGAGGAAATTGCGACAAAAATGTTATCGAAGCTGTTACAGCAGCTTATGATTATTCGCAATCAAGAGCTGAATAGCGGCATCAATGAAAAAACACTGTATATTGCAGTCTTTAGTGATCCTAATTCCCGCTTCGGCAGTGCCGCTGTTGATTCTCCGGAATTTCCGGCAACCCATGTTGTTGCAGCCTGCGCCGCGGATTCAACGGGTAAAACCGCTGCGCACGAGATTGCGCATATTCTGGGAAGGCATCACCCGGGAATACCGGATATAAAAGTACACCCACACGCTCTCGGCCAACACCAGATTGATAAATACGCAAAACGTGAAATGGGTGAGAATGGCTATCTTTCCCCCAATAGGATTTCAGAATTCGAATCCGCGGAAAAGATTTACCTTGGCATTGATGCAGACCCGTCATCTTCATCGCCCCGTGTACTCAAACATGGCCGATACTATGATTTAATGACATATATGGAGCCTCAGTGGTTATCCGCCTACACCTACAGGGAGATTTATAATCGGCTGAAGTTTATTTCAGAATTATCGCTCAGTTGCGATACCAAACGCTGCTGGACTGTAATTTGTAGCTACGATTTCGAAAGGAAAACCGGCCGTATCTTACACATTTTTCCTGCAAAATTTAGCACACCTCAAAAACCGCAAGATATCGAAACCACTGAGGAGTTATTGGTACTTCAACAATTGCTGCACTTGCTCTGGCTAAGTAAACTTGGTGTATTCGAAAAACGATGGGACTATATCTACAAAATTTTAATAACCTATTTCGGAAATGATTTAGATGCTTTGAAAGATGTGCTTGCTAAGAAAGCATCGTCTAAAAACTCTTATACCGTTGCACAATACAATGAAATGATATCTGAGATTCTTCGCCGAGAAGACAAGGAGGATATTCATAGAATATTTTCTGAATACGATGTACCGGAAAAACTGTATGAACCGGATATAAAGCTCTATACGAATTATTCTTCCAGTAGTAAAACGAGTAAATTGACCGAGGCTGATACCAATCGTATGTGGGAGCAGGCAGATCAAGTATATTACCGTAGAAAAGGCAGTATAGATCGTTTTTCTTTTGGCTTATTCCAAGCATCCGTTCACAGTAAGCCTGGGTCTGAGCAACCACCAAATAGTATTACCCTATTAATTGATGGAGTTGTTGTCGATAAATACGCGGACACCATAAGCACTGAGGAAGCAAAAAAAATAGCTGATAGAATTTTCAAGCTAACCGACAAAACATACACCACTCAGCACTCACGTCAGACGGAAACTGCATCTGATAGGCCTAAAGATACATCTCATTGTGAATATCAACCATCTTCCAATTCCTTGGTTTATGACGTAGCAAAGGGGAATTATTTCTTAAACTTTCATTGGTCCCTGTCCACCGTCGATTTTACCGGCATCAGTATTGATAATAGACTTAATGTTAAAATCACAACCACAATCCAGTGTCGTCCTAACTCAACTCATTTAAATACAAATTCACCTCAAACAGAATGGGAGACAGTTTTTGTAACAGACGAACTACGCAGCCAGGTTTGGATTAGTGAGATTTTTTTTGAAAATGAAAAGTTTAATAAAATCGCAACTCGCCGGCATCAGTGTACCCCCAGAAAATTGCCGCGCGATATTTCTTACATCAAGGAAGATAAGCTTAATTTTAGATTTATAATTACAGTCGGATTTTATGAATTTACTAGTGGGAGTTATACCGCATCTCCGCAAGTTGTCAGGCCAAGACGTAAAAGTCGATTTAAGCCAGTAAGCTCTGGTAAAACGTGTTTTAATTTAAATCGTTATGATGATCAGTTCTGAACCGATAAGATAGAATTTGAAATCGATTGTATATGAGCGGGCGTGGTTCCACAGCATCCTCCAACCACACTAATCGGGAACTGCGCCATCCACTGCTTTACGATTTCAGAGTATTGCTTTGGAAAAGTTTTCTGAGAAAACTGCCACTGCTGTTCATCGGCTGTACCGATTTTTGCATATGCCAAGCATGTACCTCTCCATAAATCCGTAATCTGCTCTAATGCAGGAACTATTAATTCGACATCGGTATGCATAACACCAATTTTTTCAATGGGGTAACCACAGATTGTTTTAAGCAATTTTTTAAAGGATTCATGGGCATTACCGGAGAGTTTATTTGCCTGCCGAAAAGTCATCAATTTTTGCGAGCCGCTACAACGCATGGCGCTAAGCCCCGCCCATACCGGCGCACTCAGCTTACAACATTCATCCAGTAATCTGGACGCCGATTCACTGTCGATTAACATTTCCGCCAATAAAACATCGGCTCCTGAATCTACAAGGATTTTAGCCTGGTCGCGAAAATTAGCGGAAATTCTTGTTCCGCTCGGTAGTTTGTCTGCCTGATTAAGCGGGGGTAAGGTAGACATGCAACCCGCAATAAGTATATTCCTCCCGGAATAGTCTCGTCGCGCCTGCCTGGCAATTTTAACGGCTTCTGTATTTATTTTTTTAAATTCAAAATTCCCGCCTGCTTCAAGAATATGCCGACCCGCCATAAATGTATTACTTGAGATTACAGTGGCCCCGGCATTAAGATAATCAAGGTGAATCTGCAGCAGTAATTCAGGTCGATATTGATGCGCGGTTGCACTCCAGCTACTGGGGTTCATTTCAACACCTCGGCGTTGCAGTTCGGTCCCTACGCCGCCATCGATAATATCGATCTTATTCATTATTCAACTGAATGCTGATTATTTGCCACAATATGAATGCCTCGCGATTGAGCAGTTGCGAATAGCAAGCCGTCTAAAAAATATTCCCTGTCCGATTCTTTAGCAAAGGGATATGACTTTATAAATTGAACCGCGTCAAAGCTCGGTTCAATCTCCAAGAGTTGCTCTGTATATTTATGGCACTCTTTACTTCGACGCAAATGGCCAAGGGCGGTTAATAAGTGTTTATAGCTATTGGTAAATCCAGGACTTTCTCTTACAGCCTTATAGCCCCAAAATGCCGCCTGTTCGGAATCATGCCTAAACAAATGGGCTATACAGTTGGCTGTATTAAATAGGAATTCGAAATGAGATTCTGTAGAACACAGTAGCTTGGACTTTTCCAGGCGTTTCAATGCTTCGTCCGGCTCGCCGCAATAGGAATAAGTTGCGGAGCTAAGCATCCAGGCAAAAGAAGAATATGGATTCAATTTAAGTGATGAATCAATTAACGATTTGCCTTGGTCAAGGTTGCCGGCCCAGAAGGACTCGTAGTGACCTAGTATTATCATCGCAAGCGCATCGTCCGGATCTCGCTTGATTGCTTGTCGAGCTAATTCTCCTGCACGTTCAAACACCTGATTTTTGTCAATAGCCCATGCCTGCCCCAGACAAAACATTTTCCATAAAGCCCAAATGGAGAAAAACCACGAATCATTGGGATTTGACTTTACCGCTTTGGCAAAGAGCTGCTCGGAATCTTGAAATGATCGGATGGACAGATCATACATATTTGAGAGTGCTAAAAGAGAGCACTGGTAGCTAGTAAGGTTTTTTCTCTCCATTTGATGTGCTTGGGCTATTTCACTTGCCCGGATTCTGACATCAAGCTGGCCGACTACTCGAGATACAATTTCATCCGGATAGAATAAAGTTTTGTTGCTAAACTCAAGCCGGTCGCTCCAAACCGCACGATTGTTGATCCCATCCACTAATTCAATAAAAAGTTTGTGTTTATCATCTATCTCGCGAATTTTCCCGAACAGTATGTATTTTGCCCCTGTGATGCCGCTCACGTCTGAGGCACTAAGATCGTTGAAATTGCTTCTAAACGTATCGGAACTGGGTAAAACACGAAACCACTTAAATTTGGCCGCAGAACCTATGACTTCCAGACTGATTAGTTCACCAAAATCTGCATTAATCTGCGTGGAGTTAAGCACCTGAAATCTCATAATCGCAACCGTCAATACAGGCATAGTACTCAGGGCGGGACTGAGCACTTGTAGATTTTGCTGATTTGGTGCGGAAGATTCCGGCACATTGCTTTTATTGTTAATGAGTGATTCGACCAATAGCAGTGTTTCGGCTGATGCATCCGTACCGTACTGAGAACGAAGTTTATTCCTACAGATACTAAGTTGATGTAACGCTTGCGATTTATTCCCTTGATGGAAGTAGAGCTTGATTAAGGATCGATGCGCATCCTCATCGGCACCGTCCAATTCTAAAAGCTTCCCGGCTATAGATTCCAACTCCTCCATTTGGTTTTTATTTTCGAGGATTACTAAGTAGCGAATAAGAGTTTTTCTGTATGCGGATATAATATTTTGCTGGGCGGCTTGCTTCCAGTCCTCAAATTCCTGTTCATTTAATGAAATCGAATCCAGCAATGCGCCCGTATAAAGATTGACTGCCTTAGCGAGCTCTTCAGGAGAGTCCGATTGGGCGGCACGGTACATCGCATCGACGTCAACTTCGATTTCTGATTTTTTAAAAGATATATTAACCCTATCAGTCCGAATGGGAGGGGTGGACTGAGGATGTAATTTAGAGGAAGCATGGCGAATTCCACTTAAAACTCCCCGCAGGCTGGCTCTGGCCTGATCATCTGAGCGGGTACCCCATAAAAGCCCCAGTATTCTCTCTCTGGTGACGATCTTGCCGCCAGAAAGCAACACATACGCAACCAGCGCTTGATGTTTTCGGCCCGGCAAATCCACCTCGTCTCCATCAGGTGAAAATAGAGAAAATCTCCCCAGTAGCTTGGCCTTCCACCGCTTCATGATTATAATTTGGTCAGTTTATCTCAAATATAGGAATTTCAGGTAAATTGAGTATATCTCCAATTCTATTTAAGCGTAAATATTGAATTTGAAATCCAGTTTTATCACGGGTATTCCTTTAACTCAGGTATAATGTTCACTGAGTTTTATCCGCCGGTAATGCCATGTATTATCTATTATTTTTCGAAGAGTTATTGGTGGCGTGACTATCACATTTTCCAATACCCGAGCAACTCTTCGACCTACGCCCTTTGTCTTGCGTCGATTATCAAGAAATACGAATTCGTCTAAATACGACTGTAAAAGCTTTGCGCTCATCGCTCCATGATGCGTTCCCAGCTTCCACCGCTTGAAATTAGCAATCGCCCAATGGCAATGTTGCTGGTAATCATTCCGGCTTTTGTCTTCACTCGTCTGCACACTCGCTGAATGGGGTCGCGCATCCAGTGAATGTGAGTTTATCACTGGGTAGTCCATCCGATATCACCTTGGTTTTGTTGTCGATATACCGATCAACAAAGTTTTTCAGATGATCCTGATCGTTATTGGGTGTGTGAATTATACGGATTCGTCCACCCGGCTCTGCCCCTACAATCCAAGGGTTTGAACGTCATCTACATTCACCACCGCTTCGTCCAGCTCAACACCGTCCATTAATTGACTCTGCTTATAACTGACCAGGGCACGACGAATTTTATGCGACTAGCTCCAGGCCGTTTTGTAGGAACCAAATCCCTTGACTGCACTCACCGCTAGTGCTCCGCCAACCCTAAAAGTTAGTATCAGCGAGTTAAATGATCAGGTCATCTATTGTCACTTGGCAGTACAGCAGCTTGTCGATGTACTACAGCTTCCGGGCTTTGACTTCCATTAGCATACCCTCCTGCTCCCGCAGGTAACGGATCACCGCAAACCAAGTTGCCCGCCTGGAGATTTCCTTTAATGCCAAGCATTTTAACCCCGGCAACGAAGTGAATAACAAGCATGTCAGAATAGTCGAAATTCAATGGATAGCGACGGACGCCCGAAAAGACGCAGACCGCAACAGCACTACAAGATCAATTTCCGGGCAACAGCCTGTCAAATCCGATGTGAATTTTACCTGTATAATCTGGAGCCTCCCAACAACTCCGAACATATAAGGCAAATGAATATGCCAAAGAAAACGTCCCGTAAAATACCACATGGCTGGAACACCTCCGACGAGGAGGAAATCGCGCGGCGCGTAGCACGGGCAGAGCTGGAGAACTTTGATATCAGCAGCGATAGCCGTGATACGCCATTCACGGACTGGCTGGTCAGCCGGCAGGAAGGTGGCGCTTACCGGGTCGAGATCAGGTCATTGGACACTGCGACAAACAGTTGTGACTGTAAGGATTTTCGGGTCAATGGTCTGGGCACCTGCAAGCATATCGAAGCGATTCTGCTCACGTTGCGCAAAAGCAAAAACCGGAAAGGAAAACCGGTTAATTACGTGGTCGATATTTATCGGGATGGTCGCGACGGCAAGGTTAAGGTCCGCTTCCCCGACACCATGCGCCAGACTACGCGAATAAGGCGGCTGGTTTCCTCTTACATTGATGAGGCAGACAGCCTGCGCGGCGATCCATTGCAGTCCATGGCCGCTCTGCACGAGCGACTGCTGCACGAGACAGCACGTGTGCGCAGGCAATTGCGCATTTCAGTCCATTTGCAGCACTGGCTGCAACAATTGCAAGTGTCTGCCGAACAACGCAATAAGCACCGACGTTTTAAACGGGATCTGCAACGCGGCCGCGCCAGCCTGGATGTAGTCAAACTGCCGCTCTTCCCGTATCAGCAGGAGGGCATGATGCATCTGGCTTTTACCGGCCGGGCTCTGCTGGCGGACGAAATGGGACTGGGCAAAACCGTTCAGGCCATTGCCGGCGCGGAATTGCTGAACCGGCTGGATCCACTGAATAAGGTGCTGGTCATTTCCCCGGCATCACTGAAAAGCGAATGGCTGGAACAAATTGCCAAATTTTCGGACCGCAGCGCACTGATCATTCAGGGAGCGCGAAGGAAACGCCATAAGCTCTACCGTCAGTCCGCCTTCTTCCACCTCGCAAATTACGAACAAATTCTCTACGACAGAGATTTTATCAACGACGTATTCAAACCGGATCTGATCATCCTGGACGAGGCGCAGCGGATTAAAAACTGGCAGACAAAAACCGCTGCCGCGATAAAAGGGCTGACCAGTCCCTACGCCTTTGTCTTGACTGGTACGCCGCTGGAAAACCGCATCGATGAAATCTATTCCATTACCCAGTTTCTCGATCCGGGCCTGTTCGGACCCTTATTCCGCTTCAACCGGGATTTTCACCAACTGAACGAAAACGGTCAGGCCGTCGGCTATAAAAATCTGGATCGCATGCATGAACGTCTGCGTCCCATCATGCTGCGTCGGCGTAAAGAGGATGTCGAGGGCGAATTGCCGCCACGCAGTATCCATCACTACTACGTTTCCATGTCCAAAGAGCAGTGCGAGCTCTACGAAGAATACAGCAAGACTGTGGCGCAACTTAGCGCCATCGCCAAGAAACGGCCTTTGACGAAAAAGGAACGGGAACTGTTGATGCTGTCGCTGAGCTGTATGCGCATGGCCTGTGACAGCACCTTTATTCTGGATCAGAAAACACGGACCTCTCCCAAGCTGGATGAATTGAAACGCATACTGGAAGAACTGCCCGGTGAGTCCGGCAGCAAGATCATCGTATTCTCGGAGTGGGAGCGCATGCTGCGCCTGCTGGCGGATCGCCTGACGCAAGCCGGAACCGATTTCGCTTGGCATACCGGCAGCCTGACGCAGAAAAAACGCCGTGAAGAGATCAATCGTTTCAAACACGATCCAGACTGCCGCCTGTTTCTGGCCACCGACTCCGCCGCGACCGGCCTCAATCTGCAAATTGCGCGAGTTGTCGTCAACCTCGATTTGCCCTGGAATCCCGCCAAACTGGAACAACGAATCGCCCGGGCCTGGCGCAAACATCAGAAACATCCGGTATCGGTGATCAACCTGGTTTGCGAAAACACCATTGAACACCGCATGCTCGATGTGCTGCGGCACAAGAGCGACCTGGCAGATGCGGTTGTTGATGGTGTCGGTGACATGAGCGAAATGGAGATATCCGCCGGTCGCGGCTCCTTTATGGAGCGTCTCGACACCCTGTTGTCGACCCCTGCACCGCGGCACTCGGCATTCGAACGGCTGACCGACAGCATTCTTTCCGATCACGGCGACTCGCTGGAGCACCTCGAACAGCGCGGCGACACAGTACTGGCTGTGACGGAAAATGCATGTCCGGACCTTGCCAGTCAATTGGAACAGCGTATCGGCGAGCACTGGCAGGGTTCACCGCCGCGCCTGGAAACGCTCGACCCTGCGACTTTTGCAACCCTGCAACGCCTCGCCGAAGCCGGGATCATTCAGTTTACCCAACCCCTCAAAGGCGATGTCTATAGCGCGAAAAGCGATCAGAACAGGGAAAAGCGCGAACAACAACGCCGTGAGAAGTTGATCCGCAAACACCTTGATACCGCGGCGGAGAAAA
Organism: Granulosicoccaceae bacterium; assembly: GCA_965222695.1. Lineage (GTDB taxonomy): Bacteria > Pseudomonadota > Gammaproteobacteria > Granulosicoccales > Granulosicoccaceae > UBA7957. The sequence goes on from OZ244967.1 coordinate 2,390,285, forward strand.
TGCGCATGGCCCAACTGCTGGCCGACGGCGGTTTTGACGGCGAGGCGCTCGCACCCATGAGCAAGGCACTGGACAGCGCCTTGATGGCGGCGGCAGTAAAAACAGGCGAAAAAGCCAGCGCCCCGATCAGCATCGGTCAGATAAGCCAACTACAGACCGCTTGCCAATTGCCGAATCAGATAACGTCGCTCGCCGCCACTCTACGGTATGAACGAGACGATCTCAGCGAAACGGCCGCAAAAGAGCATTTGGATTCGGTAAGCGAAGTATTGGATGCTATCCAGGCGTCTTTACTACAGTCAGATTAGCAACGCGGCATGAGTCACACAATACAGCCTCTGGTATTTGAAAAAATCAAACGAATATTTACTATGGCCTTCCGATTCTACGACGCCGTCGGCACCCGGGCGATGAAATCACGAGGCGCTTGATTCTGGGAGCGGGATCTTCTGTTTGCATGCTGGCCTCCTTTAAAAGTGAGACTGAACTTATCGCGCGATCAAATCGCTATAAATAACGTGCGAGAATGAACGGTAATGATGAGTCGGCGTTAGGGCAGCAGAACGATTTTAGGGGAGGCGGCCTTGCCCTCGTGAATCTCCAGAAAGGCACCCGCGCCATCGCCGAGCGCGCGGGAATCAACCCAATCCAGCTTACCCAGAGCCCCTTGATACAGCAAATCAATGGCAGCGCGCAGATCAAGCACGCTGTAGGTATAGTTACCCACAAAGGTGATTTCTTCGAGCGTAATGCGCCGGGTGTCCAGCCCCGCTTCGTTATCCTGCAATCCGACATGCGAAATTACGCCACCCGCCTTCACCATGGATGACGATGCTGCGCGGGTTCGTCCACTTCCGACCGCGTCAATCACCAGGTCAAAGCTGTTGGCTTCCGGTGTGTCGTCGCCCAGTGGATCATAAACGCTACAAATCCCTAACTGTTCCGCTGTGTTACGGCGTAGCGCATTGGTATCACCAAGAAAAATGTCTCCACAGCCCTTGTGCCTGAGTATCAGTGCCGCGAACACACCGATTGATCCACCTCCAATGACCAGCGTCCGGCATTCGGATAAAGGGCGATGCAGAATGCGCTCCGCCAGAAAAATTGCGTGCAATGACGTGGCTGCCGGTTCCGTCAGACTGGCAACGACTGGATCCATGTCCTGCGGAATATCGAGCAGATTCCGTTCAGGGATATTGATGTAGTCGGCGAATGCGCCTGGACGACGCATTCCAATCAACTCACGCTCGCCACACAGGTTTGATCGTCCACCGAGACAATGTGCACAGCGACCGCAGTTTATCAATGGATTCAGCACAAAGCGCTTTCCCGCCTGCGCACCGTTGATCACGCGCCCCACCGCTTCATGACCGAGGATCAAGGGTGGCACCCGGCGAGGGTCATGTCCATGGTAGGCATGCATGTCGGAGCCACAGATTCCTACAGCTTCGAGTTTCACCAAAGCCTCACCTTCGCAGGCTACGGGATCCGGCTCATCGCGGTACTGCAGTTCCAGTGTATCGGTATAAACAAGCGCCTTCATGTGAACCTCTTATTTCGCCGTAAATCCACCGTCCAGGTAAATCACCTGGCCGGTGATGTAATCTGAAGCCGGGGCTGATAAAAACACAGTAATACCATCCAGATCTTCAAGCTCGCCATTGCGGCCGATTGCAGTCTGGCCGGACAGTTTTTCCAGCTGTTCAGGTTGCCGGTAAACCGGTGCCGTCAATTCAGTAGGGAAAAAACCAGGGGCAATGGCATTAGCGTTAATTCCGGTTGCCGACCAGGCTTCTGCCATAGCCCGCGTCAGTTGCGCTACACCACCCTTGGATGCACCATAGGGCACGCTATTCGCGAATGCTCGACTTGATTGCAGGGAAGCTATATTGATAATCCGACCCCAGCCTTTTTTTTGCATGGCAGGAACCAGCTCGCGAGCCAGGAAAAACGGTACCGCCAGATTTAAATTGATCGTTTTGTCCCAGGTATCGAAAGAAATTTCATCTGCAGGCTGTCGGAAATTGACACCCGCAGCGTTCACGAGGATATTGATGTCGCCAAAAAAACTAGACGCTTGTTTGGCGATTATTTCCAGGTTTTCCCGTTCGAACAAATCCGCGGGCAGCGCAACCGCTTTACGGCCTTTTTGTGCGATAGTGTGCACCGTTTCATTGAGCGCTGACTCTCTTCTGCCCAGCAAGACCACGGACGCACCGGCTTCGGCGAGAGCAATTGCCTGCCTTTGACCGATTCCGGAAGTGGCACCTGTAACCAGTGCAACCTTGCTATTTAAATCGAAAAGCGAGCTCAACTGAAAATTCCTTTAGTTCACGATGCTAGTGTACCGTAACACCTACGTATAATATCAAAGAATTCTTGTGTTGACTCATATTGAACCCAAGCCCCGAAAGGGGTAAAGCACACGGATGTGCTGTACTCAGCGGATTCGCAGTAGGCGCAGCGATTTTAATCAGGCTCTACGGCTGGAGCCGAAACTTTTCATCAGGGAAATACTTGCGCAGGCGGTCATCACCGGTACGCGCATGCGCTTCCATGCCTTCCAGCCGGGAAATACGCGCACAGGCAGCGGCAACCTCACGGTTGGCTTCTCGCGACATGCGCTGGGTAGTCACGGTCTTGATAAACTTTCCCACAGACAAACCACCGGTGTAACGACCGGCACCCTTGGTGGGCAGAATATGATTGGTGCCAGAGCACTTATCACCAAACGCAACCGTGGTTTCTTCACCGACGAACAAGGAACCGTAATTGCGCAGGCGCTGTACCCACCAGTCCAGGTCTTCGGCCTGTACTTCAAGATGCTCACCGGCATAGTCATCGCTGACCTGAGCCGCTTCTTCGCGCGTCGAACACAATACAACCTCGCCATAATCACGCCAGGATACCTCGGCAGCGTTACGCGCCGTATCGGGTAGCCTGGCAATGTAAGCAGGCATCAATTCCATGACCTTTTCACCCAGTTCACGATCTGTGCTTATCAACCAGCAGGGTGTGTCCGGACCATGTTCGGCCTGACCAACCAGATCGCTGGTCACAATATGCGGATCCGCAGTTTCGTCCGCGATGATCGCGATTTCGGTGGGACCCGCAAACAGATCAATACCCACGCGTCCGTACAACATGCGCTTGGCTTCGGCGACGAACCGATTACCCGGCCCGACCAGTATATCCGCCGCATGGCCAGTGAACAGGCCAAACGCCATCGCTGCAATGCCCTGCACACCACCCATCGCAAGAATGGTATCCGCGCCACAGAGGTTGGCGGTGTAGATGATCGCCGGGTTAACGCCTTCACCGGGTTTCGGAGGAGAACAGGCAATGACGTGATCAACACCTGCAGCCTTGGCTGTCGCCACGGACATGATCGCAGACGCGACATGCGAATAACGTCCACCCGGGACATAACATCCCGCTGTAGATACAGGGATCTGACGCTGCCCGGCAAACAAACCGGGAGACAACTCGACTTCAAAATCGATCAGGGCTTCACGCTGCTTTTCGGCAAAACCACGCACTCGATCATGGGCAAACCGGATATCGTCTTTTACCTGCTGTGGCACCTTTGCTGCGGCAGCTTCGATTTCTTCCGGGGTAAGCACCACATTACCCGTGAAATTATCCAGTTGCTGGTTATATTCGATGGCTTTCTCTTCACCGCCAGCCTCGATTGCGCTCAACATGTCGGACACGATTCTGCGCGTATCGTCCTCACCTGTCGCGGCGGTTTTTTCCGCTTTCTTTAAATATTCAACAGTCATTTGTTTTTCCTCAATTGTTCAGTGGATACGAGGGATAAAATCACTTGTTCCAAAATATTATTTACGAGCTGCTTATGGCGACAGCGGAAGCCCTTACATCGGACAATCCTGGGGGAGATCAAATCTCAGCGAGAAATCAAATCTTTTTATGAACGCAGTATATGCACCGAGCATTTGGCATACCGCATGATTCTGGCTGCGGTGGAGCCGAGAAAAAAGTCGCTGAGGCGCGGATGATGGGCACCACAAACAATACAATCAGCGCCAATTTCATTTGCATAACCGGTGACTGTCCGACCAGCGTGTCCTTCTAGAACGACGGGCTGGATATCGCCTAAATCGCTAACTCGCTCCATGATACTTTGCTTCGCCGTTTTTGCAATTTCGTCCTTATCGATATCGCCGGCGTATATCCGTGAAAAACCCGGTATATGGTCAATAACGTGAACCGCAACAATTTCGCCGTCAGCTGAGCTGAGACGACGTGCCAGTTCTACTGCATGCTTTCCATGGCCCTGGTCCAGCGCCAAGGCAATCAAGATTTTTTTGTACATACTCCTGGCACCCTTTATTTGTAAATATCAGGTAAAAATGTTGTGGAAATCTCCGGAAGATAACCGATTAACAGCACCACGATGAACATACACAGGACAAACGGGACGGCGTGAACCGCTATTTTCAAAATCGACTCACCCGTTATACCAGACACCACAAAGAGGTTCAGTCCCAGCGGTGGAGTAATGAAGCCGACACCCAGTGCAGTGATCATCATGATGCAGAACTGGATCTCATTCATGCCAATCTCTTGCGCTAAGGGCAGAAGAATCGGCGCCAGAATCACGATATTAGGCGTGGTTTCCATTACGCAGCCTGCCGCGACCAGAATGGCAATCATCAAAAGGATCAGCATCAAGGGGTCATTGGTAATCCCGGTAACCGAAGCCACAAAACCTTGCGGTACACCCATGATGGCCAAAGCTTCAGCGAGTGGCGCAGAGAAGGCGATGATCGGCAGAATCACGCCGTTTACTTTTGCAGAGCTAACCAGCATTGCAGGAAAATCAGCGAAAGATAAGGAGCGCAAGATGAAACCCATGACGATGGTGACCACAACTGCAGTCGCGCCCGCTTCCGTGGGTGTCAACTTGCCGGAGAAAATACCGTAGAAAATAATGCCCGGTACTATGAACGCATACCAGCCTGATTTCAGCGTTCTACCCAGGTTCGCCAGCCACTCACCCATGGTTATTTGACCGCCGCCTTCGTACCTATAAATTCGATTAACGATGAGGTTGGTAATCAGCAGTGCCAACAGAATTGCAAGTCCTGGGATCAAGGCTGCCAGAAACAGCGTTGAGGCGGAAATACCCAAAACAAGACCGATAATGATATAGGCAATTGAAGGTGGGATAAGAATGCCCGTACAGGCGCCGGCGGCTACCAGGGCGCAGGCGTAGGGTCGTGGATAACCACTTTCTACCAAACGCGCAATCGTCATTCGACCGACAGCGGCAGCTCCTGCCGCATCTGATCCGGAAATCGCTGCGAACATACCGCATACCAGGACCGTAGCAGAACCAAAACCGCCCTTTGTAAAACACGTCAATGCTTCGGCGACATCGAGAAATTTTTTGGAAAGCCCAGTCCGAACCAGTACATCACCGGTCAGGATAAACAGCGGTACAGCAGTCAGTGCAAACGCGTCGATCCCGGTAAAGAGTTTCTCGCCAACAAGGCTGAGCGGTAAATCTCCGGACATGACCAGCATGGTGATCGCGGAAGTCCCTATAGCCGCCCAAACGGGTACGGCCATCGCAATCATCGCGACAAATATGATAATCGGCAGGTAGAAATCCCATCCCAGTTCTACAGTATGCTGCATTGTTTGCCAAAGCATCGTCGTGGATCCTCAATCAAAGAGTTTGTCACCTTCGAATACGGGTTGTCCCGTTCGAAGGCTATGGATATCGCGACGGAGCGATTGCAATAAACGCCAGATCATCAGAGAAAATCCCAAAGGCACTGCCATCAAAAACCACACCTTGGAGATACGAAGACCGTCAGTTACTGAACCGAATTTTGCCGAGACTAACACCGCCTCAAATGACCAATACACGGCGATAACAGCCACACCAAACATGACCAGATCACCGAAGATATAGAGGAGTGCTTTAAGTTTGGGGCTTAGATAATGCATGATCACATCGATACGAATGTGAGCACGCTCCTTAACTGCAGCCGCGGCCCCAATCCAGGCAAGGTAAATAAACGAGTAACGTACGATCTCTTCGCCCCAGATCGACGAATAGGCGAATATCTCACGCCGGAGTACTTCTATGGCCATAGTGATGACAAGCATCACGTAGAAAACCAGTAGCAGCCACCGCTCCCCATTGCGATCAAGCTCACGTAAAATATTCATTTGTACGGTACCCGTTGTTACCAGCGCTTAAGCGTCGTGGACGTAATACTTACCTTGTGTACCGGCGGCTTCTTCCATCTTGCTAAAGTTGTCCATCGAGCCCGCCAGTTCGACCTTGAACTCATCCCATTCGGATCGCTGATACCCACCCGCGGCTTTCCATTCATCTAATTGACTCTCGGAAAGTGAGTGGAATTGAACACCTGCTTTTGTGAGTTCAGCCATGGCATATGCGCGGGCTGAGGGTACCTTGGACAGATTCTGGTGCGCCGTCATTTCTGAACCCCACATGATGCCGTCCTGTACCTCTGACGGCATAGACTTGAACCACTCAAGGTTACAGGAGTAGACCTGGCTATCGGGTACCGCCTGGGTGAAAGTCACGTGACTCAGAATATCCTTGAAACCGAAGACGTAGAGCGCACCCACGGATGGGTCGAGTGCATCAGCCACGCCCTGTTTAATCGCCGACGGTGTTTCACCCCAGGCGACAGGCGTCGGATTAGCCCCTACCATGCGATAGTACTGTTGAAGCATCTTTGATCCGGGTACCCGGAACTTGACACCCTTCAGATCACTCGGGGTCAATACAGGACCAGCTCCGCCTTTACGCATAGCCACGACACGGGGGTCAATGTTGACATAAAAAAGCGGCTTGAAACCATTCTCCTCAACCTTTTGCTCCACTGTTGACTTCCAAAAATCGGAATTAACCAAGTTGGTGAAGCGCTGATTTGAGCCGCAAAGGTAAGGCATGTTGATTAAGTCAACTGTTGATGCAAATGGCGCGAAATTCGACAGCGAGTGTTGCGCCACCTGAATGGTACCACCCTGCACGGCCTGCACCAGTGCACCGCCTGCCCCGAGTTGGCCACCAGGTGCGAGTTTCACATAAATCTTTCCATTGGTGGCATTCTGAATGTTTTCCTTCAGATCCAATTGCATGATGGGATAGCTACGCGAAGCGCCCATCACATAGGCTGTAGCGAGGATCATGGTGTGATCCGCCGCTTTCTCGCGCTGGCTCTCTTCTTTCGCACTCTGCGCGGCCGCTTCGGGTGAGGCAAGAGTTCCCGCCACGCCAGCCAGCACAGCTGCTGTAAAAGCCCCAGAAGTGCTCAATTTCAAAAAATTGCGGCGCTCTGCTTCGATTGTTTCTCTCTTTTCGATGTCCATAGATTCCTCCAGGTTTGGTGTGTCTCTTTTTCTAACGATTTATTTTTTGCCAGACTTCGAGTCTCGCTCAGCTTCTTTTTTAAGGATGGCAACCACGAACAAAATGGTAGCGGCGAAGAGTATGAGCATTTCACCTACATCGCCCAGTACGGCACTGCCCGTAAAAGCGCCAAGGGTGACGTTAGTGAAATAGAGAGCAAAGACGATGGCAGAGGCTATTAGTATCAATTTATCTTCTCGGTGAGGTCACGTTTATTCTCTTTTACCCTTCCCAAGTATACTGAAAATATAGCAGTAGTCAACCAGTCTTATATAAGACTATGTGATTAAAGTGTTTACTGATTGAATCGTATCGGCGAACTGACCGCCCGGTTACACAGAGTCAATACGCCAACAGTGGTTTTTTAGAGGAACCGGGCCGCAAGCGAACCGGTTCCTGATTGCTGTTTCATTCATGCGCTCTCGTACAGACGAGTCAGAACAAACTCTCGATGACCCAGGGCCTCGGCTGATGTCAAACGTCCGTTCGCGGTCCGGAACATACAATCAAGCAGTGCATCACCCGCCTCCGATGGCGTCATTTCCTTGCGCAATAACCCGGAAACATCGACATCCACATGTTCACCCATGGTGCGCACTGTACGTGGGTTTGCGCACAACTTGATCACCGGCAGTATTGGATTACCAATGATGTTGCCCTGCCCGGTCGGGAAGAAATGCACCACATAACCACCAGCGGCAGCCAGGGTGACCATTTCGGCGGCCGCCGATGATGAGTCCATGAACCAAAGTCCGGGACCAGTGGGTGACTCGGCCTTATCCAGCACACCATCGACCTGACATTCTTTACCGATTTTCTGGATGTTACCCAGCGCCTTTTCTTCGATAGTGGTCAGGCCTCCTTCGATGTTGCCTTTGGTTGGTTGGGAATCCGACAGGTCAGAGGTTTTAAATCGTTCGATCAAGTCCTGATAACGGTTGAACATGAACATAAAATCTTCGCGCACCTTGTCATCCCTGCAACGTGCAGCCACCAGGTGCTCGCCACCGGTTATCTCTGAGGTTTCTCCAAACAGCAAAGTGGTGCCGTGTGGATACATCTTGTCGAAAGCATTACCCACTGTTGGATTTGCACCGCAACCCGAAGTGGTATCCGACTCGCCACACTTGGTGGAAACCCATAGTTCTCCAAGCGGCGATTCTTCCCGGCGCAACTCTGAAGCCCACTGCAAATACTCCTTGGCAACCTTCGATGCGCGCATGATGGTATCGTGATCACCGTGCTGTTCGATGCCAAATCCCGATACCGGCTTACCTGTTACAGCAATGCCATCGACGACTTTTTGCGTCCACTGATCCTCGATGCCTATGACTACGACCGCGGCCACATTCGGATTACAGCCGGTGCCGATCAGGGTACGGAAGTGCAAATCCAGGTCGGCACCAAACTGCAGACGACCATAGGGATGCGGCAAGGCCATAGTACCCGGAATATTATTCGCTACGGCCTCGCAAGCGGCGTTTGACAAATCGTCTACCGGTAAAATGATGACATGATTGCGTACACCTACTCGATTATTATCCCGACGGTAACCGAAAAAAGTGGCTTGGCTTAAATCTTGTGACATGATGATCTCCTAAGGAATCCAGTAGCTTACCAGCGCTTGGTTTTAATGTTATGAACGTGGGCGTGCTCGCCTAACCCAATGTCTGCGACTACCTTGCCGATGTCTGTCCCGTACTTGATCACCGTGTCGCCGGACTTCAGCGCCTTGATTGCCAGTTTGTGTCCGATCGGAATGTCGCCGGCTGCCTTGAAGGTAATATCTTTGTTCTGATCCATTACCCATCCTGTCAGCTCGTCACCACTCTTGACACCCTCAACCACGACAACTCCAACGCTGTCATCTTCATCATGCACCACAAAATCTACCATTTCATTCCCCTTTTAATCTGAGCTTCGTTCGTATTTGCATCATTCGACCACAATAGCTTTGTTCTAGTCAACTAGTCTTATATAAGAATATACAAAAATCATTGGATAACGACAGCATCCGGGATCCACTTTGTACCTTAACCTTAATGATATTTATGGTTGATTGTCGATTTGATCCAATTCGAAACCAAAATCTTCCCTTCTTAAGCTCTTATCAAGCTTGTTATACTCTTATATAAGAAATATAATTTACACCGATACAGTTGTTGAATTCCATTCCGGAAATAGCGCAAGGCTGACCGCAAAAGACTATTGATTATGTTCGCCAAAAGAGAACACGGCATCCCGCTGTATATGCAGATCATTGAATTGCTGGTTGTAAAAATCAGTTCCGGCGAATGGTCTCCGGGCGAATTGATTCCCAGCGAAATCAAGCTGGCACAGGAACTGAGCGTCAGCCAGGGAACCGTCAGGAAGGCAATCAGTGAACTGGTAGAGAATAACGTCCTGGTCCGCAAACAGGGGAAAGGAACTTTTGTTTCCAACCACAATCACGACCGCGCATTATTTCATTTCTTTCATATCACCGATGACAATGGCAACAAACTGTTGCCGGAAAGCCGGGCATTGAACTGCCGTAAGAAAACGGCGACCCGATTCGAAGCCGCTGTTTTACATTTAGCCGATGATGCGCCGGTAATTCGGATCGAGCGCGTGCGCAGCTTGTCGTCTACACCGACCATCGTTGAGACGATCGTGTTACCAGCGGATCCATTTGAAGCATTACAAAACAGCAACACCTGTGATCTGCCGAACATGCTGTACGAGCTTTATGAGAAGCAGTTTGGGATCACTATTCACAGCGCTGAAGAAAAACTCAGGGCCACCGTTGCCAACAAGCGCGACGCAAAAGTCCTGGAAGTCGAACCTGGTACGCCTTTACTCGAGATCGAGCGAGTAGCCCTGACGCTGGACAAAGCGCCAGTGGAGTTACGCATCAGCCGCTGCAGTACTAAACATCATCACTATCAAAACACGCTTTTCTAGAGGCCATTTTTTCGCGCTACAAGGCACATTGAGCGCCGTGTATCCTTCCTGCATAAAGCCAAAGCCATCAAACGGCTGCGAATATCGCCGTAATCGCAAAGGTTCCGGCGATACTACCCGGCGGGATACTTTAATGTGTCCAACAATTGAGCTAAGTCAGATCCAATTTCTAATTGCCACTATATACTGGATTTGTCGTTATTTACCGCGAATGTTGTGTCAGGTTGCAAGATAGATCCGTGAAATTATTATCTTGCCGGCTTAATGAGTTCAAGGTAGCAGTAGAAAGCGTACCCTGTTTGCTGAAGTATCTGCTGAGCACAGTGTATGTTTCCTGGAGTGAAAAAGTGGATAATCTAACTCCTGTCATACGTAATGCTGTCCGGGCAGTTGTTATACGTGATAAAAAGATTTTATTGTTGCGAAAAGACGGGGGTGGGCGAGGCGAGCGTTTTGCGCTTCCCGGAGGCGCCCAGGATCTTGGTGAAACCTTAGAACAGGCACTAAACAGGGAGTGCATGGAAGAAATAGGTACCGAAGTCACCATCATTGATTTACTGCATATTGCGGATTTTTTCAAAGCCAGAGATACCGATCCGCCGAGCACTCGCCATTTGCTTGAGATTTTATTCGCTTGTGAAGTCCCTCAAGATTACACGGCACAAAACGGCATAAAGCCGGATAAGCATCAAGTCGAAGTCGTCTGGGTCGAATTGCAAAAGCTTAGTCAAATTCCGCTTTTTCCAGCGTCGCTGGTTCACTACCTGACAGATCGAAACAAAGATAAAAACGCAAGCTATCTGGGGTTAATACGGTGAATAACCGGGTTAGTGGCGGTGTGCGTGAAAATTTGAATTTCCTTATCTCCGAGGTCACGAGCCAGGCAACCAACCTGCGACAGTTTTTCAAAACGCCCGCGCGTGAGATCGGAAAGCGGATTCTCGACAGAAGCGGCTATGCCTATAATCTTAAAATCCGGATTCACGAAAGTTGCCTCAATCAACCCTTGCAGGGGAAAGATAACGGCCAGAATACCTTATCCAGAAGAGCAATAGAATCTATTGCGACGGATTTGGAACGGATATCAGAGTTATGCAGGGATTGCATTAATCATTTGTCCGATATTGATGACATGAAGTGTCTCAATCAAAAGAATTTCATATCGCAATTAGATCTGGTCATCAGTGGAATCGAACTTATCGACTCCGTTATTCAAAGCAATGAGACTGACCAGGCGTTAAAACTGGGTCGTATAGAACAAAAGCTGGATCAAGCCTACGACAAACTTCGTAAATACTATACATCGGAATTAAAGCAAAAAAAGTACATCGAGGATTTGGTTTCCCTGCTTTTCTGCGCGCAAAGCGTGGAACAAATGGGAGATGCCTTATTGCGTATCAGCGAAGCGATCATATCAATCAACCTCGGTCAACCGATAAATTTTGAGCGATACCAATCATTAAAAGCCTCCGTGGAACAACTTGAGTCGGATGCGGGTATTTCAAATCTAGTGATAGAACCTATCGCCGAGACGCGGTCCGGCAGCCGTATTTCGGGTATTAACACGGCTGAATCGAACAATGGTGGCTATGTTGCAATATACAAAGACGGCCTTAAACGAAAATTAAAGGAAGAGCGGGAAGGCGTTGAAAGCTGGCATGCGATTTTTCCGGGCCTGGCGCCTAAAATACTGGATTATAAAAAACACGGTCAATCCGCTTCATTGTTAATAGAGCATTTATCCGGTATGACATTTGAGCAGATTCTGCTGCACGAGTCGCGTTCACTATTGCAAAAGACACTAAAACAGCTAACTCGCACTTTGGAGTCCGTATGGAATCGGACCTATAAAAAAAAGCCGGCTACAGCCAATTATATGCGGCAACTTGAAAAGCGATTAGGTGAAGTGTACCGAATCCATCCGGAATTTAAGCAAAGCGATTGTCGAATAAACAGCCACAGTATTGCGTCTTTTGACTCATTGCTGCAACGCGCACTAAAACTGGAAACAAAGGTGCGGGCACCATTTTCTGTTTTTATACACGGTGATTTCAATCTTGATAATATCATCTATGATCCGGCGGAAAAGAAAATTAATTTTATTGATCTACACCGCTCAGAGTATACGGACTACGTACAGGACATCTCCGTATTCATGGTATCCAATTACCGTCTTCAAGTCCTCGACCCGCCGCTGCGCAGGCGGATTATGGAAGTTGCTTTTGAATTCTATCGATTTGCGGCGGCATACGCAGATAAACGGCGGGATGAGGAGTTTCAATTGCGTCTGGCGTTGGGCTTAGCCAGGTCGTTTATGTCCTCGACGAGATTTATATTGGACAAGAGTCTTGCTCGCGCCATGTTTCTGCGCTCGCAATACTTAATCGAAAACGTCCTTTTATCAAGGTCGAAAAAATCCCATAACTATCAGATCCCCATTAAAGAGATTTTCTTTGACTAAAAAAATTGGTGTCGTGGGCATACCCGGAAAATGGTCCACCGAAATACTGGCCGATGAAATAGAAGCTGCTACAGGCTTTCGGCTGATTATAGATATGAACCGGGTCGAGCTGAGGTTTTCTGAAAATTCGTTGCTGTATAAGGGAATTAATCTTTGTGAGCTAGATGCTCTGATCATTAAAAAAATAAGTGCGAAATACAGCCCCAATACACTTGACCGGTTGGAATTGCTGCGAATACCGCAAGCAGCAGGCGTGCAGGTTTTTAGTCCTGTGGAAAATGTACTTCGACTGATTGATCGCCTTGCCTGCACTGTAACATTGCAAATTGCAGATATACCCATGCCTGACACCGTCGTGACTGAGGACCTTGCACTCGCACAGAGCGCGGTTGAAGAATTCGGCAGCGCTGTATTCAAACCTCTGTACTCAACAAAGGCCAGAGGAATGCAAATTATAAGTGCTGATAGCGAAGCTCGGCAGATAAAAGATGAAATCAGGCAGTTTAGCAATGAAAATCCGATGATGTATATCCAGAAAAAAGTCTCCCTGCCCGGCAAGGATTTAGGCCTGGTTTTTCTCGGCGGCGACTATCTCGGCAGTTACGCGCGAGTTTCAAACGCGGAGTCTTGGAATACAACAATTCACAGTGGCGGCCGTTACGGAGTGTATGAGACAGCAAGCGAGTTTGTTGATCTGGCCTACAAGGCACAAAAGCTTTTCGGTATGGATTTTACAACTGTTGACCTTGCGATTACGGACGATGGGCCGATAATATTTGAAGTCTCCGCTTTCGGCGGTTTCCGGGGTGCGCAGCAAGGTATAGGGATAAATGCCGCAAAAATGTATGTCGATTATGTCTTAAGAGGATTATAAATGAAGGTGGAATTGGAATTAGATTCACTGTCGGAGTTACTACTGAAAGACAGTATTTTATGCCCGGAAAAATTGCATATTAAAATGGGTGAATATACCTTAGCGGTCAAATCAAATTCTATTTCCTTGCTGGAGAAGCTGGAAAGCTATTTTTCTCATATTCTTGTGGAGACCGATAATTTTGATGATGAGATTATCGCCATTGATAGTTCACCACTGGAACTGAATCTGCCGTTTATTGATTGGTCCCGCGAAAAAGGAAAAACGGGGCGCAAAGACGCCTATTATGATATCGAAGGCGGCCGCCTGATACAAAAAATCAGAACCGGAATGATATTTCTGCAAAGTGAGAAATACAGGATGGCGGCTGGGTCTTGTTTGCAATATGAAAGTCAGCTTATTAATTTTATCAACTCACAATATATGAACTGGCTACAGCAGCGGAACTGGCTTATCTGTCATGCCTCCGCGCTGGTATTGAACGGTCAATGTCTTGCCATTGCGGGTTTTTCCGGAGGCGGCAAATCGACTCTCATGCTGCATTTGATGGAGCGGGACGAAGCTGTATTTGTGACTAATGATAGACTGTTTATTAAAAGTGACAATGGGCATGTGCAATGCAATGGCATCCCTAAACTGCCCCGTATAAATCCCGGTACAATTGTTCACAATCAGCGTTTACACGGCCTTATTGCTGAGGATGAACGCGAACGATTGCTGCGCATACCCAAGTCGGAACTGTGGCAAGTCGAAGACAAATACGATGTTGATATCAATAAAATTTATGGCCCTGGTAAGATTCAACATTCGGCGCAACTGCGGGCGTTTCTGATCTTAAATTGGAGTCTATCGGAAACTGAAATGCTTAGGGTGGAAAAAATCGATTTAAACAAGCGTTTAGATTTACTGACGGCCATTATGAAATCACCCGGGCCTTTCTACCAGGGCTCGGATGGCAGGTTCCAGCAAGATAGCGCACAATTCGACGAGGCGGCTTACTTAGGTATACTTAGCAAGGTGCCCGTTTACGAGGTGAGCGGGAAAATTGATTTCAATGCTATGATAAATAACCATATCGAACAAATATTAATCGGGTAGCCCGGGTAATGCACTAAGTTGGCTGGCTTCCGTTGGTAAAATTATGCCTATGAACCGAAAGCTTCTAATCATGCGCCACGGGAAGTCTTATAAGGATTCCACAATCGCAGACCAGGACAGGCCGCTAAAAGATAAAGGTAAACGATCAGCACAGCGCATGGGCTTGTGGTTGTTGAAAAATGGGCTGATTCCGGATCGTATTTTGACTTCACCGGTGGAAAGGGCGCTGGTATCGGCGCAGAAAACCTGCAAAGTCATGAACAAAAGCTTGAACGCAATCGTGGTCGAAGATCAGGTCTACCACGCAGGGCCGAAACAACTGGTCGATCTTTTACAAAAAACGCCTGAATCAACGAGCAGAGTACTTCTGGTAGGACATAATCCTGCTCTAACCCAGCTGATAGAAAGTCTTTGCGATATCAGCTTTGATAAATCAAAGGGCAAAACCTTGCCGCCCGCCGCCTTGGCGTGTTTATCCATACCCTGTGCTTGGTCTGGACTTAAACCTGCGGCCGCACAGCTAATATCAATTACAAAAGCTTCAAACCTGCCGAAAAAATTTCCTTTTCCGGACCATACCAGTGAAGAGCTTCGTGATCGTCCGGCGTATTACTACCGGCAATCGGCGGTTATACCCTATAGAATCAGCGCTGATCGGATTGAAATTTTAATTATCTCTTCCAGCAAACAAAAACATTGGGTTGTGCCGAAGGGGATTAAGGAACCGGAATTGTCACCGCAGGAATCCGCGGCTCACGAAGCCCTCGAAGAAGCGGGTATAGAAGGAGTGGTCGACCCCTTGCCCCTCGGTAGCTATAGCTATTTAAAATGGGGTTCGCAGTGCCGCGTCGAGGTCTATTCGATGCGGGTCAGTCATGTGATTGCGGAAGAACAATGGGAAGAGAGTCACCGTGGCCGGCGCTGGGTTTCTCCTGAGGAAGCGAAATCATTAATCCGGGAAAAAGCCTATTGTCCGATGATAGAACAATTGTCTGCGCTAGTGACTGCTCAATCGGGCGATCCAAAGGAAACACACTGTTGATAGCCGCGATTATCCGACATGGGGATTATTACCAGCTACCCGAAACTCCCAGTGCACACCAGCCGTTCCAATTGAATAAAGATGGAATCAAACATGCGGAACAGGCAGCCCTGCAATTAAATGAAATCATCAGGCAGCATGGATGGCACTTATTCCCCGTCATAGACAGTTCCAAATTGTTACGAGCCTGGCAGACTGCCGATATTATCGGTAAAAAACTGGCACCCATGCTAAAGCAAAATATAAAAACAGAGTCCTTCGAAGAATTGGCTGAGCGCGGATTGGGCTGCGCCGCAAATCTTACCGTTAATCAGATCGAGCAAATAATACAAGTAGATCCTCGATTTCCCGCACCGCCCGATAATTGGAAGGCAGACAGCCATTATCGTTTACCTTTGCAGGGAGCTGAGTCGCTACTGGACGCCGGCAAACGGGTGGCAGAACATATTGAAAAACGTATGGATTTATTGTTTCAGCAAGAGTGTAATCACAATACCCTTAAGCTTTTTATTGGACATGGGGCTGCGTTTCGTCATGCGGCTTATCGACTGGGGGTTTTAACCTTTAAGCAAATCGATAAGCTAAGCATGTATCACGGTCAGCCGGTGTTTTTTGAATACAATTACAATCAAGGCTGGCAGCATATTGGGGGCCGATGGAAGGTTCGAAACAGGGAGCAACATCTTGATTAAAATCACCGGCCCGGATTTATCCTGAGTCAACGAATAATGGGTGCCAAAAGGAAATTAAAAATAAGCCGCAAAGTTTCGTTGGCTCCACCGAAGTATCGCGGTGAGAAATGGTTGCAGCAGAGTCTACCCACTCAGTGTGAACCCTGGTTGGAAGGAAAAAACAGGCATGCCGGGGTGGGAAAAGATTTAACCCATCACCGGGCTGTATCAATCGAGCTGCGCGAATTTTTTAATGTGTACCGATGGAAATGGCCAAGGAAAACAATCTTCTTTTTTTCCGATTTACATGCCGATGCTGATGCGTTTATAGGCTCTTTGCTTGCATCGGGCGGTGTGGAAAAAACAGGCCCGAACGATGGTGATTTTAAACTGACAAAATCCGGGCGCAAGGCCGTTTTTGTTATTGGCGGGGATTGTTTTGACAAGGGCCCCAGCAATTTACGCCTGTTGAGATTAATCCGGATGTTGATAGATAAAAAGGCTAATGTCCGGATTCTGGCAGGTAACCATGATGTTCGCATGACGCTTGGCGTGATATCTGTAGGCTTGGAACCTGATCCGCGGACCGATCACTTTTTTATTCGAATGGGGCCTAAGATGATCCCGTTCTTAAAGGAGATTCAGCGCCAATACCTAAGTGGAAAAAATGCATACCGGGATATACCGGATGAAAAAGAGTGCCGTAAGCGGCTATACCCTACAATCAACTGGTTTTCTGAATTTCCGCGTTTGGCACGGTGGGTAATGCCGGATGATGAAGTAGAAAGAGAAATGCGCCGCTTGCGATCCAAAACGGCTCGTTTTGAACAGCTTTGTAAAAGCTCCGGCATGCATATGCGTGAGGTTTTTGCCGCTGTTAAAAAATGGGAAAGTCTATTTCTCCACCCGAAAGGAGAATTTCATTGGTTTTTTCGCCGCATGAAGCTGTTGCATCAAGAAGGCTCTTTTCTTTTTATTCATGCCGGAATCAATGACCGAACGGCACGCAATATTCAGGAAAACGGGGTCGACCATGTGAATCGGGAATTTAATAAGCAGTTGCGTGACGACCCGTTCGATTTTTACTATGGCCCCTTGGCCTACGGATTAAGAACCAAATACCGTGAGTTGGATATGCCGCTTACGCGGCGGGGCACGGCTTTATTACACAAAAAAGGCATTCATGCGATTGTACACGGGCATAACAATCGTCTGCAAGGACAAAGGATGATGCTGAGAAAAGGAATAATCCATTTCGAATGTGATACAACTCTGGATCGAAATTCCAGAAAAAAAGAGGGATTAAGCGGAATAGGCGCCGCAGTAACCATAGTAAGTCCGCAGAAGTGGATAATGGGCATCAGCTGCGATTATCCGCGCATAAAAGTATTGGAAATAAACCCGGGTAACGAGGAATAAAACCGTAATACAGGAAATACAACATGAAACAAAGTAAAAAAATATTTCACCACGAATCTATTCAGGATGTCGAATCGATACGCGATATTCTAGCGTCGATTACCGAGGGAATCGGAAAGTCCAAGCTTGTATTCAGCGACGAAGATGACAAGATTGAGATGCGTCCCCTGGGATTAATTAATCTACGGGTAAAAGCTTCGCAGGATGAGTTAAGCCAAAGGATAAACATACGTATCGGTTGGCAAATCGAGGACAAGCCGTTAAAGAAAAAATCGCTAAACATCTCCTGAACCGGGCATCACAAGTGTGAAATCAAGAC
The DNA here is from genome assembly GCA_965222695.1 of Granulosicoccaceae bacterium. GTDB lineage: Bacteria > Pseudomonadota > Gammaproteobacteria > Granulosicoccales > Granulosicoccaceae > UBA7957. Next base: position 2,408,532 of record OZ244967.1, read on the forward strand.
CAATGATCGGTAAATTGATTCCTATCATTCTGGCGAACATCCATTCAACACCAAGAGGGATTTGACACCGGAGAAGCCTGTATAGACCGTCAGTTTGAGATGGCTTCCGGAAATATATTTTGCCGGATACTTCCCGGCAGATATGGCGGGGTTAAAAATTGCGGGATAGCCAATCGGCGACCCGTTTCATCATGATGTCTTTGTCTTTTCTGATCTTGTAGGTATGATCAGCCCGCTCGTAGTATTCAATCTCCATACTTTCAAGAAAAGGCTGCCCCCTGAAAGTATCTCTGAATTGGTCCCGATAGGAGTTATAGGAGGCAACCCCACCGCTATATATATTGAGAAATTTAACACCGCGTTCATGCAGGCGGTTCAGTTGTTTGCAGAGTTCGCTTTTTGGCGGCAAAACCCAATCGTACTCTTCATCGTCGACAATATCAGTGAGTGAATCTACCTGACCGTTTAGCCAGCGTTTGAAAAAGCTCAAAATTCTGCTCATATCCAGAATACGCCATTTATAGCGCATCCAGGTCCCTTTAAGGGAAGCATAACCGTAGCCATCCAGCCAGACGTTGCCAACGACCCTTTCATCTTCTACGGCTATTTTGTAGCCGTTCTCCGCGCCCGTACAAAGCCCGATGGTCACAAATTGATGGAATTTGTATTGTCTCTGCATGAAGTCCAGAGCCGCTTGCATATCCTTGACAACAGCCTGATGATGACTCATAGAAGATTTGATCTTTATGCTATCCCCCAATCCGGCAAAATCGAATCTAAACAGTGTATATCCCGATGCGCTTAAATAACGCGCAAAATCCTTATTCAGATCGAATGGCCCGACTTTGTGCAACACACCGGCATTAAGTAGAATAATACAAACATTAAACCGGTTAACTTCCGGCAGCGTCGCTATGCCATGAAGATTTTTTTTGTCCCCGAAAGCGTGGATAAGTTCACGCATTCAACTTATCTCTGCGCAGATATGGGCACATATATTGTTGCTCGTAAAGGATACTTCTATTGCCTGCAGTACATCCCATTCCCCCATGTCGGGAACAACTTGCGATTTAATATCGCCTTGGTAGCCATCGACATATTTGTCTACAATCTCATTTTTTCTAGAATTTACAATACTGACAGGGCAAACGATGGGGGAAAACTCTGCAACGTACGAGATTCCAGCTCCGCCAGAAATTGTGGCGAGTATTGATAACCCAGGATTTCGTATTCTGCGGTCTCCTCTTGGGCCCGGGGATGTAAATAATAAAAAGTACTCTGCAAAAGTCTGTTGTGTGTTTCTTTCAGGGACTCAATATAGCGGGCGCCATCCAGAACCGGATCCCACATAATTAATTTTTTAAACTCGACGTCAGTACTTGCCATGGCTGCCAGCAAGGCCCCCAGTCTTAAGCCAATGACACAAACGCGATTCTGACCTGACAAAACTTGCAATTCCTCACAGGCTGTCTGTATATCACGACACAACGCGGATAAACTGATATTGTGGAACTCGCCCGACGAATCACCGGTTCCTCGATAATCGAATCGCAACACATGATAACCCTCCCGGGCAAGCCTGTCTGCCAACCGCCTAAAGGTTCGGTGGCTCCTTATGTATTCATGTCCGACCGGATTACATAAGAGTACGGCAGTCGTTCTGTACTGGTTGTTTTGCGGTGAATGGCTTACACCGTATAGTGGTTCAGAGCTATCACCGAAAAAGAATGGTAGCATGGCAATCGTCAACGCATAGGGGTTTTGGACACAATCAATTTACCCGAAAAGCTTCGCAAGCAAGCCTTTTTTTGCTCCGGGTTCGCTAACCGCCTTTGCTGCTGCGTTTTCTTTCACTTGAAGATCCGTTATCTTGGCAGCAATATGCTCGAGGGAATCCAAGAGCAGGTCACGGGGACTGAGTTTCACATTAAATCGATGACTTACCCTGATAATCACTTGCATGGACAACAAGGAGTGACCACCAAGCTCAAAAAAGTTATCGTACAACCCGACCTTGTCGACACCAATCAATTCCTTCCAGACATCAGCTAACCAGGCTTCCTGCTCCGTTACAGGCTCTTTATGTTCCGACTCATTATCTGCAACCGAGAAACTATCCGGTAAGGCGTTTCTATCCAGTTTCCCGTTCTGAGTTTTCGGCAGAGTATCAATATCAACAATATATTGCGGAATCATAAAAGATGGTATCCAGTTCCGCAGAAAACTGCGAATCTCCGTCGACGTTAAAGGCTGTTCCTTCCAAACGACATAAGCGACCAGTCTTGCATCACCGTTGCTTTGCTCCCTGATGGCCAGAGCGCAGTCCTGAACACCCTCATGCTTACGCATAAATGTCTCAATCTCTCCCAGCTCCAGTCTATAACCACGAAGTTTAACCTGGTTATCCAGACGCCCCAGGTACTCAAGGCTGCCGTCTCGTCTATAGCGCACCTTATCACCGGTTCGATAGAGCTTGCCGGCCGCTGCGAAAGGATCCTTGATAAACCTGTCCTCGGTCAATTCCGGCCGATTCATATAACCCAGGGTGACACCTTGCCCACCAATGCAGAGTTCTCCCTCAACACCCTGGGGTACTGGTTGACAATACTCATCGAGTATATATAACTGAGTGTTGGCAACGGGCTCTCCCAGGCTGATAGCCCGCTCAGGATCGTCTATTCTTTCGCAACTCGACCACACCGTGGTTTCGGTCGGACCGTACATATTCCACAACTCACTGCCGGTGTCACAGATTTGTCCGGCCAGGTCTTTGGGCAGCGCCTCTCCTCCACACAGTACTTTCAGCGGTTGTTTATTATCCCAACTCGAACCCAGCAACATTCGCCAGCTTGAGGGCGTCGCCTGCATCACGGTAATTTGATTTGATGCTATCAATTCCAATAAACGCCTGCCATCCTAAGCCTCTTCACGGCCCGCAATGACAACGGTTCCCCCACCAATCAGTGGTAGATACAACTCCAGTACTGCAATATCAAATGACAGAGTGGTTACCGCCAGCAATCGATCTTCTTGATTAAGCCCGGGTCTTTCCAGCATGCTTTGTAGAAAATTACTGACCGCACCATGAGGCACCATGACACCTTTGGGTTTTCCCGTTGAACCGGATGTGTAAATCACGTAGGCAATAGTATCGCTACTGATCGAAATATCCAGGCTTGCAGATGATAATTCCGGTAAGGTTTTCTGCAACTCTTGGATATCAAAGACTTTATCGACATCCGTGAACAGATTTGCGTAGCTTTGCTGGGTGATGAGATACTTGATACCAGCATCCTGCGCCATGTAGTGCAATCGCTCGGTCGGGTATTCCGGATCCATCGGCACATAAGCACAACCGGCTTTGAGAATACCCAGCAATGCGATCAACATCTGCTCGGAACGATCCAGACATAAGCCGATCAAACTGCCGGGACTGACGCCCGACTTCAACAGATAGCGTCCCAGTTGATTCGAGCGGGCTTCAAGTTCAGCGTAATTGACACTTTTCCCACTAGCTATTACTGCTGTTTTTTCGCTCGCTTCAACCGCTTTTCTTGAAATCAACTCAGCGAGAAAAACGCTCTGCTCGTAATCGCGTCCGGTCATATCGTATCGCTCGGCTATGCCGCGCATTTCATCTTCGGATAGAAGAGAAACCTCGGATAAAGGTTTATCGAGCTGCCCTTTTATCCGCGTCAGCAAAGCCACAAAGTGGCTGCCCATTTGCCGTATAGTGGCAGATTCAAACAAGGCACTGGCGTACTCTATCACGACCTCAAGGCCATCTCGGCTCTTAGCGATATCGATGGCGATATCTGTACGCGCGTGATTTGACTGTGGATGATCCGGACTGATCTGCAGTTTTTTTGATGATAGCTGACAGTCACTCTCATCCTGGTAGGTCAATAAAACCTGAAACAAGGGTGAGCGGCTGGTGTCTCTGTCCGGATTGATTTCTTCCACCAGCCGTTCAAAGGGTAAATCCTGATTGGAATAGGCGTCCAGGCAGGTGGATTTTATACTCGACAACAAGGTCCTGACACTGGCGGAGGCATCCAGTTTTGTCCGCAGTACCAGTGTATTGGCAAAGCAACCGATCAGTTTCTGCAGTGCCTCCTGGGAGCGATTGGCTATGGGTGTCCCCACGCATAAATCCACTGTCTCGGAATATTTATACAAGACGATTTTCAGCGCTGTTAACAGAAGCATAAAAAGCGATACATCTTCCGAGCGACTGAGCTCGATGAGTTCTGCAACCTGCTCTGCCGACACCTCAAATTGCTCGGTGGCCCCGGCGAAATCCTGAAATTTCGGGCGGACCTTGTCCAGCGGCAGCTCAATCGGACCCGCTAAATCGCTTAGTTGATCTTTCCAGTATTCAAGTTGTCGTTCGATTATCGGCCCTTCACTCCACTGTTTCTGCCAAACACTGAAATCAGCATATTGGAGCGGCAATGCCTCAAGACTTTCCGCCTGTCCTTCCGTCAAGGCATTGTACATCGCCAATAATTCTGAAAAAAAGATAGCGATTGACCCGCCATCAAAAATAATATGGTGAAAACAGACAGCAAGATAGTACTCTTCGGCACCGGTCTGATACAGATTGGCCCGAATCAGGGGGTCATGCTTGAGATCGAAAGGCTTGCCAGCAAACGCTTGCAGGGATTTTTGCAATTCTGACTCGGTATCCGACGAATCTGTCAGGGGAATCAAGACGACTTCCATGCTCAGATCGGTGTGAATCCGCTGGATAGCATCAGAGTCAGCGACGACGAAATTGGTTCTCAGAATCTCGTGCCGGGCAATCATCCCATTAAAGGCATCTCGGAGGGCTGTAATATTCAGTACACCTTTTATCCTGAAACCCAGCGGAATATTATAAGCCGCCAGCCCCGGTGCGAATTGATCCAGGAACCAAAAACGCTGTTGTGAAAAAGAAAGCGGTAGCTCTGTTTTGCGCTCCACCGTGGATAGTGGCGGTAAAGCCTGAATATCAGCCTCCCTGGACGATTGCAAAAGCTCAATAAGTTGCGCTTTATTTTGCTTAAGTTGATGCTTCAGGTTCTCTGTTAAGAATCCTTTAGGGGCATTGATCCTTAGATTCTCACCGTCAAGTTCAAGTTTGATATTTAACCGTTTCAGTTCGAGAAGCAACTCCGCGCTCGTCATCATATGACCAGATCCTCTCTCTCATCACCATAGTCAGGCTTGGCATCTTCGGTCAGACCTTCTATCAGGTCTGACTGGTTCTTCAACGTCGGATTCGAAAATAATACTCTGAGGTTCAAATGAATGTTGTAGTACTTATATATTTCAGCCGAGAGTTTCACTGCCAAAAGCGAGTGCCCGCCAAGTTCAAAGAAATCGTCATTCAGGCCCGGTTTTTCCACACGCAAAATATCCGACCACATAACTGACAATTGTCGCTCCACTTCGGTTTCAGGTGCCAGATACTCTAGCGAGAGTGATTTTAGATCGGGCATGGGCAAGGACAAACGATCGACCTTACCGGCCGGGGTCAAAGGAAAGCTTTCCAGGGCAACGAAATACTGCGGTATCATATAATCCGGCAAAAACCTTTGCAGGTATTCCCGCAGTCGGCGGTCACCCCCATCAATCTCTTGCTTGGTAATATAGTAGGCGACTAATCGGTTATCACCCGCTGCATATTCCTTGTTGGCCAAGACGGACTCTTCTACACCCGGATGGCCGGCAAGGGCGTTTTCTATCTCTCCCAGTTCAATTCTGAATCCCCGGATTTTTACCTGATTATCCAGGCGACCGAAGCATTCAATATTGCCGTCAGCTCTATAACGCGCCTGGTCGCCGGTTCGGTAGAGCCTGGCATCAGGCAGATCACTGAACGGATTGTCGACAAACCGTTGGGAAGTCAGTTCGGGACGATTAAGATAGCAATCGGCCAGACCTTGACCGCCTATGTACAATTCGCCGGGGATCCCGACGGGTACGGGCTGTTGGTTCCGGTCTAATATATAGAGTTGGGTATTGTGGATGGGCCGACCGATAAGAATATCTGCGTCGGCGGCTTTTACTTGATAAACCGTTGACCAAACCGTGGTTTCGGTCGGACCATACATATTCCAGAGTTCTGATGCCCGTGCACTCAGCGCGGATGATAAATCTTTGCTCAAGGCCTCACCGCCGCTGAGAATTTTTATAGGCTGCTTCCAGGCCGTATCCGACTGCAACAGCATACGCCAGGTCGCAGGAGTCGCCTGCATCACACTGACATCATACTTTTCCATCAAAGCGACTATTCTCCGACCATCGACGGATTCTTCCTGCCCGGCAATGACAAGGCTGCCTCCTGTTATCAGCGGCAGGTAAAGCTCCAGCACAGCAATATCGAACGACAGGGTCGTAACTGCCAGCAGTGTATCATCCTGACTGAATCCCGGCCGAACAGACATACTTTTGAGAAAATTCACCACCGCGGCGTGTGGAATCACCACGCCTTTAGGCTTGCCCGTCGATCCTGAGGTGTAAATCACATAGGCGGTACTATCCTGCGTGACTGCGATCGCGGGATTTACCGACGAATATGCCTCAATATCCGCCCTTTCTGTATCCATTATAACTGTTGGAATCTTACTTTCCCGCCCGAGCTGAGCGGAAAAACGGCCGGACAAATCTGAATCCAGAATCAGTACGGCCGGATTTGAATCTTCAACCATATAAGCCAGGCGTTCCTGGGGATAGTCAGGGTCGAGTGGCAGATATGCCCCACCCGCTTTCATGACTCCCAACAAGGCGAGCATCATACCGGCCCGACGATGCAGGCATATTCCCACCAATTTACCGGGCCCTACGCCCAAATCAAGTAAGCGACGTGCCATTTGATTTGCCCGTTTGTCCAATTCACCGTAACTGAGTTCTTCATAGGGGAAACGCCCCTTGTCAGATTTAACCGCTATCTTATCGGGTGTTCGGGCAGCCTGCTGTTCAAACAGATGATGAAGACACAGTTTCAGTGAATATTGCAACTGTGTCTGATTCCATTCGTGGAGTAGCATACGACTATCGCTTGCCGACAAGACAGGCAAATCCTACAGGGTCTTTTCAGCATTGGCGAGTACAGCTTGTAATAACAGTTGATAAAGCTCCATCCAGCGAGAAATTGTTGCAGCGTCAAACAGATCGCGGTTATAGGTACAGTTAAACTGCATCTGATCGCCGTGTACAGCTATATCGAGAAACAAGTCAAAAATCTCGAAGCGACGTTCATTACTACCAATCCGGACATCCAGATGCTTGAACTTGACACCGGGATCGACTATATCGACATTGAATACCACCGACACCAGGGGGTTACGGCTGGGCTCTTTCGGCAGATCCAGTTCCGCGATCAAATCACCGTAGCTGAAAAAAGGGTGCTCAAATGCGTCGAACACCATAGTTCGGGCGGTTTGCAGCAAATTTGAAAACGAATCCCTACCCTTAAGTCGACTTCTTAAAGGTAAAAAGCTAACGCAATGTCCGACCAGATTATCATTATCAGCCTGCAGTTGTCCCGCAACAGGAATGCCGATATTAAAATCTGTTTGTTGACTGATCCGAAAAAGCAAGGTCTGAAAAACCGCCAACAAAACATGGTATGGTGTGACCCCATGCGTTTTAGCCAGCTCATTGACCGCTTTGTAAGTTCCCGGCGTCGAATCCATCGCCACACAATCGGCACTGAAAGTTTTAACTGGCGGCCGTGGCCGGTCAAGAGGTAAATCCAAGCCGGGAGCAGGAACTTTGTGTAGCTTTAACCAATAGTTTTTATCCTGCTCTCTTCTATTAAGCTGCTCGTCTTGCTGCAGCCAGTGAACATAGTCACCAAACTGCAACACTTCACTGTTGAGTTGATTTTTTTCACCATTGTACAGGCGTCCCAGATGTTGCAATAGTAGACTGCAAGACCAACCGTCACTGACAATATGATGCGCTGTGATGGTTATCTGATGTTCTTCTTCGTTGAGCCTGATAATACCAAAGCGAACCAGAGGCCCTTGCTGCAAATCGAAAGCCAATGTTACGTCTTCTAACGCGATCTGCTTAATCTTATCGGCTTGCTCGCGGTGATTGAGGCCGGACAGATCTTGATATTCCAGTGCTACACAGTCAAGTTTCGGCTTGATGACGGCAATTCCTTCAGCGGAAATTGTCATACGCAATGAATCGTGCAGATTAACCAATTCAACCATTGCCTCCTCAAGAACCGGCCGGTCAAGAGATCCCCTCAAGCGAATGGTATTGGAAAGATTGTAGGCGCAGCTGGCGTCCTCACCCATTTGTACCGCTAACCAGATTTCCTGTTGCGATGTCGTCAAGGTAAACGAATCCTGTCCACCAGCCGAGCTTGATGTTTGACTGTCGCAAACAAGCGTTCGATCCTTATTGCCGTCCAGCGAAGGCAAGAACTCGTGCTGTTGCATCCACCGTGCGGCCGGCTCAAATTTATTGATCAGCAACTCAATATCTTCGTCCGTGTGGGCAAGAGTCAGAAAAAACGAACCAGCATCCAATATATGTATACCCTGCAGGCGCAGGTAGTAGAAATACAAGGGGTTGTAGCGAGAATCGGTCAAAAACTCCAGATACATCATCGAACCGCAATGCTGCAAATACATAGGCACTTGCATTGAATCGAAGCAGGCATTGACGGTTGCAGCAAAATAATCGGACCGTTTATTCAATTGATTATACAGATCCGCCCCCTGCTCTTTGATACTAAGCACGACGGCTTTGGCAGCCGCCACAGTCAGCGGATGTCTGACGAAAGTTCCGGCAAAATAAGTGACACCGGCCTCGGGAACGGAATCATCCCCGAACTGCCACGTGCCGCCATCCAGTGCATCCATATACCGGCTTCGGCCGGCCAGCATACCAAGCGGCATACCACCACCGATAATCTTCCCGTAGGTGCACAAATCGGCGTCTATACCATACCAACCCTGGGCACCACGCGGATGCAACCTGAAACCGGTAATGACCTCGTCAAAGATCAACACGACCGAATTTTTCTCCGTCCAGTCGCGTAGTTGTTTTAGAAATTCTACCGGCTGCAGATCTGGTTGACGGCTTTGCACAGGCTCCACCATCACAGCAGCCACTTCATCGGCGATTTGTTCCAGAATCTCAAAACAGTCCGGATCACCGTAATCCAGTATGACAATATTGTCCACAGCAGCAGGCGGTACACCAGGTGCGGCCGGTAAGGTCTTGAGTTTGCTCATTGATCCGGCGCGGCGGGATACGACCTCGTCAAAAATACCGTGATAGTCCTGAGCAAACATAACAACTTTATTATTGCCTGTAACGGTGCGCGCTATACGCATGGCTGCCAATACGGCCTCCGAACCTGTATTACAGAAAGTCGCACACTCCATTCCCGTAATTTCGCAGACTCCGGCAGCCACTTCGCCGGCCAGATGGCATTGCGGTCCAATTTGCATACCGGACTCGAGCTGGTGCGTAATCGCATCATTTATAAAGGGCATATTGTGGCCAAAAAAAACCGAACCGAAGCCGCTCTGCACATCAAGGTATTCATTGCCGTCGATGTCCCACATTCTGGACCCGGCACTGCGTTGGGTAACCAGTGGGTAGACCATTTCCTTCCAGGTTTTGTTAAAACTGGAAATACTGCGCGGATCGGCGAAATAGCGGCAATGCTTCTGCGCATAAGCTTTGGATCGGCCGGATTTTTCCACATAGGCCGAAACAAGCGCATCCAGTGCGGCACGATTGGCCGCGGAGACGCTATCCTGGGCGCTTTTATTGATTTGCCTCCAAGGTCCGTGCTTGTCTTTAATTTCCGCCATCGGCTCCGTTTTCGGGGTCGCTGCCGGAACTCCCTGATCCGCTGTCGTATTAACAGGACGAGACTCGGCACCCAATGCGGCACTGGCCTCGGCAAGCGCCGCGACCTGTTGTGATAGCAGTTTGATCTGTTGATTGATCAGATGATGTAAAGGATCAGCCGAGCTTGACTGGGTCCCATTTGTGAGCGGCAAGGTCCCCGCTTGCTGCACTGACATCGGTGTCTCCGCGACGGCTTGCAAATCTGTCGCTGTATTGACCTCTGGTCCGACACTAGGTGGTTGAAACTGATCCGGATTAAGCTGCTCATCCAGAAATTCAGCCAATGCGTTAATGCTGGAAGTCGATTCCAGCAGTTGCCGAAAGCTGATCCTGATGTTGAATTTTTTCTTGAACGCTGTACTGGCCTGGGTTAGAAACAGTGAATCAAAGCCCAGCTTGATAAAAGAAGTGTCTTCATCAAGTTCATCACTCTCCATGCCGCTGATGTCAGATAGAATAGTCTTCAGTTCATCGACCAGATATTCACGCCTGCTAAGCTGCGTGGTTTCCGGCGGCGCCTCGTTGTCAACGATCATGCTGTTTCCCGTGATTGCAGTATTTGCCAGGCCCGACTGCCCATCCGTCCGAGGATTGGGTTTAGCAGGACTTTCTGCCAAAGCACTCTGAGAACCTGCATTTTGTGTTCGCAGGCCGACCATGGAAATGACCGCCGGACCGTCTATCCAGTAGTACTATCTCTGTAGTGGATAAACGGGCAGCTCAACACGGCTGCGATCTTCTCCATGATAAAACCCGGACCAATCAATCGCGACACCTTCGCACCAGAGGTTGCCCAGCGCGCTCATCAGGTTCAGCGCTTCGTTGTCACTGTCCTGCACATGTCCCAGCGAAGAGATCGCAAGCTGTGTTTTTCCGCTGAGGGTTTTACCGGCGGCACGCGCTAATGTTGTCAAGGTATTACCGGGTCCCACTTCCAATAGCACGGTGTCCGGATAATCTTCACCTATCCGCTGACGTCCGGAGGAAAACTGTACCGCGGCGCGGATATGGGTTGACCAATATTGCGGGCTCTGCGCCTGCTCGCTTTTTATCCATTCGCCCGTCACCGATGAAATAAACGGTAACTCTGGTTTGTTCAGCCGTCGTTGGGCCACAAAAGCTTGAAATTCATCCAGAATGGGCTCCATCATGGCTGAATGAAAAGCATGGGACGTTTTCAAGGTTCGGTGTTCTATATCTTTTTCTTTCAGGATTCCGATAAAATTATTAATCAACCCAGTTTCACCACCAACCACGCAACTCCCCGGCGTGTTAATTGCCGAAATGGCCAGTTGTTCCGGTAAAATCCCGGTAATCAATTCCGCCGATTCCGATATTGCCAGCATGGTTCCAGCCGGTAACGACTGGATCAATGATGCCCTTTTGGCAATAATGGCTAAGGCATCTTGAAGGGAAAAAACTCCCGACAGACAAGCAGCGACATATTCACCGATGCTATGGCCGATCATGGCCACCGGCTGGATTCCCCATGACATCCACAACCTGGCCATACTGTATTCGATGGCAAACAATGCAGGCTGGGTGATCTGCGTCTGGTTTAATAATTCTTGTTGTGTTTCTTTTGCCTCAGTTTCCGGAAAAATAATTTCCCTGAGATCCCCTTGCCTGTCAGGGGTAGCAGCAGTTCGCAGCAATGGTCAAATTCCGATCGAAATACGGACTCGTACCGGTAAAGCGATTCGGCCATATTGACGTATTGCGAGCCCTGCCCGGGAAACATAAAAACGGTGTTCGTATCCAGATCTTGATTAGTGTGAATTTTAAGTCGGTCACTTTTGGCGAGTGCCTGCAGTGCTTCTTGCCGGTCTCTACAGGACACAAATTGCCGCCGCTCGAATTCTCGACGACCTGTCTGCAAGGTATAGGCGACATCAGCCAGATCTGCATCTGAATGATTATCCAGATACGCCTGCAAACCCTGGGCTGCCTGTCTGACCGCTTCATCACTTTGAGCGGACCAGAGCAACAGTTGATAAGGCCGACCCGCTGAACCGGGCTCCGCCTCAGGTGCTTCCTGTAGTATGATATGTGCATTGGTCCCTCCGGCTCCAAAGGAACTGACTCCCGCAACACGCAAGCCATTAGGCCCGGCATTCCATGGCTTTTGACTCTGATTGATATAGAAAGGCGTATTCTCTATATCAAATTATTGATACTGGGAGGTATGATTTTATTTTTTAGCGCCAGCACGGTTTTTATCAACCCTGACACCCCTGCTGCTGCATCCAGATGGCCAATATTGGTTTTTACTGAGCCCAGTGCACAATACTGTGACTCATCGGTTTCTGCTCGAAAAGCCTGGGTTAAGGCCGCGACTTCAATCGGATCACCCAACGGCGTTGCGGTACCGTGTCCCTCTACATAAGACACATCTTTCGCGGAAATCTCTGCATCGGCATGAGCCATTGAGATAACTTCTGCCTGTCCCGCTACACTGGGAGCCATATAACCCTGGCGATTCGGCCCATCGTTATTAATGGCGCTACCTTTTAAGACGGCGAAAATGTTGTCTCTGTCTTCAAGGGCTTCACTCAATCGCTTGAGCACAACTATGCCCGCTCCGTTGCCGAATGTCGTACCATCAGCCTTGGCATCAAAGGTTCGGGTATGCCCGTCCGAAGACAGGATATTACCCTCATTAAATTCATAGCCTTCCGCTTCGGGCAGACGCACGCACACACCTCCGGCCAAGGCCATATCGCATTCGTAATTCAACAAGCTTTGCTTGGCCTGGTGTACAGCTACCAGAGAGGTTGAGCACGCGGTGTGTACATTGACACTGGGACCATTCAGACCCAGGCGATAGGAGACACTGGTGGAAAGGTAATCCGTTTCATTCCCAAGCACCATTAATAAGTCTTCAAACCCGGGGGTCTGTTCGCGATTGGGTAGAATATAGCGGGTTAAATAAGAGTTCTTGGCCTTTCCGACATACACCCCTATCGAGGCGGAACTCCGCTTCGAATCATAGCCCGCTACCTCCAGCGCCTGCCAGCTGACTTCCAACAACAAACGATGCTGTGGGTCCAGCAGTTTCGCCTCCTGCGGATTGTAGCCGAACAAACTCGCATCGAAGTAGCCTGCATCGCCCAAAAAAGCCCCGCTTGTAACATAATTCGGGTCTGTGCGGACCTCTTCTGCATCCAACCCCGCCTCGGCCAGTTGCTCGTCGCTGAAAGGTTTTATCGCATCGTGGCCGGCAAGCAGATTTTGCCAAAACTGATCAATGTTTTTAGCACCCGGAAAGCGGCCTGCCAAACCGATAATGGCAATGGCTTCATTTTCATCCTCGACTAGGTCCGGTTCAACACTTATTGACATGACTTTTATTTCCCGACTCTGGCTTGCTTTTTACGCTGTGCGGCTGCTTTCATCCGCGCTTTCTTTCTGATCACTGAATTATCTGCTGAACCCCCCCGGCTCTTCACCAGCCAAATGTCGGGCAAGTGACTTGATGGTGGGGTGCTTGAAAAATTCAGTAATTAGAAAAGCACGGCTCAAAATGTGCCGGATTTCAGCATGATTCGACACCAGTTGCAGAGATTGACCTCCCAATTCAAAAAAACTCTGTTGTAAATTAGCACACTTCACACCGAAAGCTGTGGCCCAGATACCGGCAAGCATCTGTTCTATTGTATTGCCGATCTTTTGATCGGGACCAGGTGGCTTTACAGGGGTCGCTCCGACACGTCTCCTGATTATCACCCAGCCACTGATTTAAGTTAATAACCTATTGATATATTTATGATTAATAAGATATTCAATGACTTCTTTGATGTCCAGGAACAGATTATCACTATGACTGTCAGCGAAGTATCCGCTATGAAAGCAACCAGTCTTCCAGATACGGCCACGAGCTGGTAATCAAGGAAACGGAGAAGTTTGCGCGCTAATCGTCACCAATCGACGGTAGTGCCAGCATATCCTCGAAAAACCAGGCGGCCAGCTCGTTTCTACTCGCCACTCCAGCCTTTCGGTATACAGAAGACGCTTGTTGACGCACTGTTTTCTCGCGCGTTTCCCGAAGTTCCGCGATTTCTCGAAAGGACAAGCCCTTCAACAGCCCGAGAACGACATCCTGTTCACTCGCCGTTAGACGCCAGGCATCAAACTGCTTTTGCATAACGATACGGTACTGGCTGGCGAGTTTCTGCGATTTGGGTTCAAGCTGAGCCAGCTGACCGCGAGCCTTGTTCAGCTGCCCTCTTAGTTCCCCGAGTGCTCGTTGCTGAGCGAAGTGTTCGTACAGAAACAGTGCTAACACGACGGCGCTGAAGGCGAATCTGGTCAAATCATCACCCATTGAACTCAGTGTCTCTCCATCTGAAAACTCGGAGACAATTTCGGCAATACTGGTGCCAAAAACAAACAGCACAAAAACAGCAAACACCTTCCGCCGGTAGGGTATGTGCTCAATCGCATTGAACATGGTCGTGTTCCTGAATTCTATTTGTAATCAAAATATTAGCATTTGTCCGACAACGCCGGATAGCCGAAATTGACCTAATGCCGGATACGCCAGGCCACCGCATCCGGCATTGGCCCGATTGATTGTTGGACTCAGATTAATCAACCTTGGAAGACACTTTGTGTCATTTAATCAATGGTCTGAATTTACAACCTGTCTTCTTGTTTACAATTCAACTTATGATGAGAGGATTTGAAATGTCATTTAATCTTTCTCGGCGGCGGTTTCTTGCGAGCAGCACTGCTCTGCTGAGTACCGGTTATTTTCAACACACATGGCCCAAACCCGCGCCTTCCGGTTTACCTATACCCGCACTTATCGACGGAACCCATGGAGAACCGATTGCTCTGCGAATTCGTAGTGGTGAATGGTCTTTCCTGCCCGGTGTCAAGACGCCAACTTTAGGTTTTAACCAGGATTACTTAGGACCAACGATTCGAACTCGGCAGAACAGCGAGCTCAACTTGAATTATCAAAACACTTTGACTGAAAGCGTGGCTATTCACGGTCACGGATTGCATGTTCCAGGGAAAGTTGACGGTGGACCCCAGCTGGAAATCGCGCCTGGAGATCATTGGCAGCCTACTTTATCCATCGTGCAACCAGCTGCGACCTGTTGGTATCACTCCCATACGCACGGCAAAACGGGTCATCAAGTTTATCGCGGCCTGGCCGGTATGATCATCATAGACGATGAGATGTCCGATTCAGTAAAGCTCCCGCGACAATACGGCATCGATGATTTGCCCATCATCATTCAAGACCGAACCTTCAATGCACAGGGCGGTTTGGTGTACTCGCTGAATGAGGCAGGCGAAGACGGCTGGCTGGGTGAAACCGTGGTCATCAACGGCGCCCTTGCACCGGTTGCCAAGGTTCCCGCTGGAAAAGTACGACTGCGAATCCTTAATGGTGCCAATGCGCGATTTTACATTGTTGCATTTACCGATAAGCGCACTTTTTATAAAATTGCCAGCGACGGCGGGTTACTGGCAACCCCGGTGCCTTTAACCACAATGGAAATGTCGCCCGGCGAGCGTTGCGAAATTATTGTCGATTTGTCCGATGGCAATTCCGCCGAACTGCTGACCCTGTTCGAAGATGAATTCGATGATGACGAAGAAGGCATTGCCAGTAGCCTGCTGGATCTGTTAGGCCGATCAAAGAAAACCCTTCCGCAACCATCCTTGACCCTGAAAGTCGATAGCACACTCCCAGCGCATACCGCACCCTTACCTGAAAAGCTGGCTACCATTGCCCGCCCCAAAGAAAATGAAATAACGCGCACTCGCGACTTTGTGCTCGATATGGAAGATGGTGACGGTGATGATTCACATGACGGCCATGCCTTGATGGATATGACAATTAACGGTGCGGCGATGGACATGAACGTCATTAATGAACAGGTTAAATGTGGCGTCTGGGAACGTTGGCGTATCCGCTCCAATCAAGGCGCGCACCCGTTTCATGTGCACGGTTGTTCATTCCTGATCGAACAAATGGAAGGCGCAGTCGCCCCACCCGACCAGCAAGGTTGGAAAGATATGGTAGTGGCGGATGACGACGATTGGTCGGAAATAGTCGTTCGTTTTGATTATCCAGCGACCGAGCAATATCCCTACATGTATCACTGCCATATCCTGGAGCATGAAGATCGTGGCATGATGGGACAGTTCACGGTGAGTTGAATAGTGGCAGAGTGTCCACGGGGGCAGGAACAATGTAGCATAACCGCAGTTGTAAAACAGATATGCGCACATCGCAATAAAATCCAGTAGATGTAGGATTATTCGGTACGGAGGCTGTAATGTTTTACGCGTATTTTTTCGCGGACGGCGTCGAGCAGGGGAGAGCGGTTTGCCATGGGAACACAATCCTTGTGTTTTTGAAATAGTGACGTAATTGCATCATGGATTGGCTTATATTACAAGAAATTGTAGGGGTTTGCGCGGGATTATGTGTCGAAGTGACGTGTTATAATGCGTCACTTTGATATTTAAATATAATTATGTGTAAGTGCCGTTGGCTACTAATCCTATTTACACAGAACGAGAATTATTAATGCCATTGTCAAAACTACATGTTCCTAAAAGTCTATCCGCCGAAAAGTGTGAGCGGCTAACCGATGAGTTACATGCAAGCCTTGTAGAAACTTGTGGGGTAAACCAAGACGATAACTTTTGTCTAATTTCTCATTATTCACAGCAAGATATGATTATTCACCCAACATTTCTCGGAAACCGCGATCCGAAATCTAGTATTATTGTCGAAATCGCTTTGCTTGGCGGACGAACTGATGAAGTAAAGGAAACCTTCTACAAAGACTTTCGCGTACGTATGAAGGAGCACGGGATTGAACCCAACAATATCATCATCTTTTTGATCGAAAATAATCCAATTGATTGGTCTTTTAGTGAAGCGGGGTCAGTGAAATCCGTACTTGGTCTGAAATAGCACATAATGAACAAGGATAGGTTGCGTGAGGAATGAACCGCAACCTGATCCGGTTGTTGAGAATTCCAGGGAATTCCCCAATCAACCTACCCATAACTGACAACCTCAATCTCAACATCATCCTCAGTGCTAAAGTAGAACCGCCGCCCCGGCTCATAATCAGCATGGCTGTGTGTCTCATAACCTGCCTGCTTGATTCTGTTCTCAACAGAATCCAAATCTTCAACCACTACACCGATATGGTTTAACCCTGACAGCGTATGATAGCTGCTGGCGGAAGCTTTCGATGTTTGTCCGGACGAATACAACGCTACATAGCATTCATCCGTACCGACATGTACCGATCTGCCTTCATGTATAGCTCCACCGGACCAGCGGATTTTCCAATCAAACAGCCGGCAAAGCAGTTCCGCAGTTTTATCAGGATCGGCGACAGTAATATTCACGTGCTCCAGGAATGCATCTCTCATCACCCTACTCCTCTTTTTTACCACAGTTGAAAGTCTAATATCTAAAGTTAACTTGAGATCAAGAAAAATTTTGATTATTTTTCAGGAATGAAAAAAGATCCTTTGGTATCAATTGGTTTTGTCGCCGCCCGAACGGGTGTGAGCGTCTCCCGAATACGATATTATGAAAGCGAAAATCTGATTCCCGCACAACGAAACGCCTCCGGAACGCGTTTGTTCGCCAGATCCGTGATCCGTCGGGTCTCGTTTATTTTGATTGCTCAACAACTCGGTTACTCGCTGGATCAGATAAAATCGGCTCTCAGCACTCTGCCTGGCCATAGGACACCGACTAAAGCAGACTGGGATAAACTGGCTCGGGGCTTCAGCAGAGATATAGATGCGAGAATCACCCAATTACAGAAATTGAAGAACTCCCTGTCCGGCTGTATCGGCTGCGGTTGTCTTTCTCTGCAGCGATGCAGTCTTTACAACCCCTATGACCGGATCAACGTCAGAGGTGCCGGCGCCCGATTTCTGATGGGAGACGATAGCGACGACTGGCGCAACGACCCGGGAAATAAAACTTCGGGTTGAATGGCATCTAGAGTTCTTGTTCTGGAGCCTCAATCAATTGCTCGATTTCCTTGTCACTGGTGTAGTGAACAAAAGAAAAGCGCGTCACCCAGGAATCCGGATCTATACCCATGGCTTCTATCAATCTGTAGGAATAAAAATGGCCACTGCCGCACATGATGCCGTGTCTCGACAAATCCTGAACAAGTTGCTGCGGATGCTTGTTTTTTGGAGTGACGGAAATGGTCGGTGCGCGGTTCTGAACCTCCGTCGGTCCGATGATTCTGACTTTGGAGTTTACCCTCAGATAGGACATCAACCGTTCCAATCCGGCTGATTCGGCATCACGAAACAGTTGCCTTATAAAAGCACGTTTCGAAAGATTCAGGCTGCCGTCTCGGTGATGCTTGAACAGCGCAGCAAAATAGTCGGCAATGCACCGGGCTGCAGCAATCTGCGCATGGTCAGGACCCGCAGGCGTCAGTCGCTTGTCTCTGTATTCCCGGTTAAAAAAATGCGATTGATTACCCAGTTTTCCCGCCACTTCGGGGCAATCCACCATAACACCCTGATGAGGTCCGAAAGTTTTGTAAAGCGAAAAAAGGTAAATGTCGGCGCCCAGACATCCGCTAGTCCATGTCCGGAATTCCAGGGACAGGAATTCCCTATCTGATTCTAAGCATTAAAGAGAACGTTTTGTTCTCGAAGTGGAATGACTTGATTGAGAGAATATCGGCCCCAAGTTATGGTTTATCGTCCGGGTTGGAAAAGCACTGCCCGGTCTGTTCCATTATACTCATAGGGGAACCTCCAAGACTCAATTGTGTCCGACTTAGAGTTTCACCTAGTGTGGGGAGAATTCAAATGCAAACGCAATCCAGAGTCTCGCGCATGATTCCGGCAACCTCGTTGAAGGAAGGCGCCGGCGTCACCGTATATCGCACAATAGGAACATCGAGTTTACGCAACTACGACCCTTTTTTAATGCTCGATTATTTTGCCAGTGACAATCCCGACGACTATATAGCGGGGTTTCCTTCTCATCCGCATCGCGGGTTCAGCACCTTTACCTACATGATAGACGGTTGTGTCGAACACAGGGACAGTATGGCTAATGCCGGCATATTAGGTCCCGGCGGTGCGCAGTTGATGAAAGCCGCCAGCGGCGTCATCCATTCGGAAATGCCAAAGCAGGAGAACGGCTTGATGCGCGGTTTTCAGCTATGGATCAACTTGCCTGCTAAACACAAGATGGACACCCCCGAATATCAGGAATATAACGCCGATGCGTTTCCCGTTGTGGAATCAGATACTTACCGGGTCAAAGTGCTGATGGGACAGTTTCAAGATGAGGTAGCACCGATTGTAGATGAAATCACCCGGGCCTTCTACTTTGATATTGAATTAAAGAAAACACGATCCGTTTATCACGAGGTGAATCCGGACTACAACAACTTCCTTTACCTGTTCGAAGGCAGCGGCACCCTCAATGGGCACAAAGTGCCGCACAATCACTTGGTGGCAATAGGTGCTGACGATTGTCCCATCGAATTTGTCGGCGGGCCGGAGGGGGCACGGTTTTTGTTGGTAGGCGGCAAGCCAATCAACGAAGAAATTGTCCAATATGGCCCGTTCGTGATGAACTCACAGGAGGAAATCGATCAGGCCATGCGCGATCTTCAGACCGACAATTTTGTACGCCGTCAGTCCTGAAAATCAAAAACCATCTCAAAATTAGAGAACGAAAGATTTTTCGACGCTGTCTCAGCCGACCTTCCATTGTCCGTTTTCCTGGAATAATGCAAGTGCTTTGAGACCAAAAGGTTCGGGGATAATATTGTGTTTGAAATCCAGTATCTCCATACGTTCAGGCACAATATTGACGACCACCAGTTCTTCAGATTCCGGTCCATCCGGAAAAAACATCTGGAATTCCTTGAAAAACATCATGAAACTAATCCGAAAAATTTAGAAAAAACAACGAAAACAGCAAATTACTTAATCTATCCTGCCCTTTAGATAACAATAATGCATTTACTGATAAAAACGGTGAAATCCGACGAGCATGATGAAATCCAATAACATCCCGGACTGGATATACCACTGGAATCCTATTTTATATCACGTAAACTCTAACCAGGAGAGTAAGCAAAACTCAGGTTTCGAATGGATGATGCAAGTGAATTGAAAATGCTAAACGAACCTTTTTTACTGGCTGAGTGGACGGTCGATCCTGCGACCGGAAGTATTACGCGAGACGGAGAATGCACGAAACTTGAACCCAGAGCTATGACCCTGCTGGTTTACCTCGCCAGCCATCCCGGCAAGGTCTTGTCCAGGAGAGAACTCGATGAGCAGGTCTGGTCAGGTATGGTGGTGTCTGATGATGCCTTGACCAGCACTATTACCCGGTTGCGCAAGGCTTTTGCCGATGATTATCATAATCCCCGATTTATACGAACTATTCCCAAGAAGGGTTATCAGCTAATAGCGGAGGTACGTCAAGACCCACACCCATCAGAATTTTCTCCGAAAGAAAAAACAACGGAAGCAGTCTCCCTCTCCCCCGCATTCAGTTCAGATATGCTCAGGTTTTTAAAACTGAAAAGGCGGCTGCCAACTAACCGGGTAGCCTGGGCAATCATTGCTGTGGTCACAATGACTTTGCTTACTATGGGTATTCAACGCAGTTTCAACTCCAACTCCGAAAACAATTCGGCGCTCCAGTTACCCGATATGCCCTCCATAGCGGTACTGCCACTCAGCAACATTGGCCAGGATCCGGCGCAAGAGTATTTCAGCGAAGGTTTTAGTGAAGACATTATTACAACCCTATCTCGCGTACCTGAATTGTTCATCATCGCCAGAAATTCAGCGTTTAAGTATCAAAGTAATAATGTGAACATTCCTGCAGTCGCCGACAAACTGGGGGTACGTTTTGTATTACACGGCAGCGTTCAAAAACAGCAAAGCCGGGTCCGTATCAATTTACACTTGGCAGATAATCAAAGTCGCCGAACCATATGGGCGGAACGCTATGATGGCACTACCGAAGACTTGTTCCTTTTGCAGGACAGAGTAGCAAGCGATACGCTGGAAGCCATACGCTTGCAACTTGGAACGAATGCATTGCAGTTAAAAAATCGCACTGCACCTGTTAACATAGAAGCTTACGATGAGTTTTTGAAAGGCTGGCAATTGGTCTGGCTGTATTCGCGGGAGGGATACGCAAAAGCTGAAGCACACTTTAAAAAAGCTATTGAGCTTGATCCTGACTATTCCCGCTCTTATGCAGCCCTGGCACTGATATACTGGAACGCCTGGAAGCTCAAGTGGCACGAGAACTCTGCCAATCCCTATGCCACTTGGGTACTGGCCAACAAAGCATTGAAAAAATCCATGTTGCAGCCCAATGCTCTGGCTTACAGTACGAAATCTGCTATGCATCTTCACAACAAGCGCTACGAAGAGGCCATTGTACTTGCCAGGCAAGCGATAGACATAAATGCCAACAGTGCTTTTGCTTATCTCACTCTGGCCAACGCACTGGCATTTGACGGGCAATCTGAGCTTGCTATTCAAAGCGCGGAAAAAGGTATAAGGCTGGATCCGGAATTTCCGAATTCCTACCTCTCAATTAAAGGGCGTGCCTTATTCGATCAGGGCAATCTCAGGCAGGCGGAAAAAATTCTTGTTCACTCGGCGTTGGCTAATCCGCGCGACAGCGACTCCAGAGTAGTACTTCTGGCCTGTTACGGCCATTTAAATCAACTCGAAGAAGCCGCGTATGTGCTCGCTGAATTGAATCTCGAGCAGAAAAGACAGGACTTGCGACCTTTTTCAATCGATTGGCTTAGAAACCGCTGGCCTTACCGGGAAAGCGAAAAACTTGACTATTTGATCGAAGGTCTGAAAAAAGCGCAGGTACCTGCCCGTTAGTTTTTCAATGATGCCACCGATGAGAGAAAATCGATACTGACTTCCACCGCTTCATCGATATTAAAGTCCCTGAATAAATGATCTGCCCCTTCAATGGTCGATAGCCAGACTTTTTCGTTATCAACATAAGGCTCCACATGCTCCACTATAAAAGGTTGGAATTCATCAATGCTGCCGGCAACCACCAGGGTCGGTACAGGGCTTGATTTTAAAAAGTGATGGGCCTGCCAAAGATTACTGTCCTGCTGATAAAAGTCTACAAAAGCTTCAGCCGAAACCTGTGTTCTGGGACAAAAACCATAATCTGTATTCTCCATAATCTGCTTGCCTTCACCGGCTTTGACCAGTCGTTTGGCACGCGCGAGTATTTCGTACAGATTGACACCGTATGTTTCATTATAGCGCTCAGAAGAGGCGGGAAATCCGGTCGTATTTGGAGCCAGTAAAACCACCGCACTGACGAGCTTGTTTTGCCGCTCAACGGCATGCAATAAAATAAGATTGGCCGAAAGCGAATGCCCCATCATGATGACTTTACTGGTCCCCTGGCTGTATAACCAATCCAGCCAGGCGTCAAATTCATCAATTGATTCGGATAATTTGTAACGGATGGGTATGGAACAATCATACATACCCCGCCGATTATCAACTTCCAGGCTGAGATTAATCGCCAGAGAATTGTATCCATTATATTTAAACGCAGCCTGACTGGAGCGAATGATCTCCAGGTCGTTATGCGCCATATTACCGTGCACAAGCAATACAACCTCATCCTGAAGCGATTTCCCATCGCTTAGCTCAAGATTGGCATTCAGTATCAAACCGTTAAACGGGATAGACACATCTTCTGCACACAGAGGTGCAACCAGACTGAAACAAAGTCCACATACCAGAACCAGTCTTTGCCTACCCCAATTTAGCATGAAGCGCATCGGTGAACCCCCCGTAAGATATAGACATTATCCGCAACCAATTTATACCCCTAGCAATGGATCAACAATCCTCCTCCAGGTCTTCGTCCGAATCAAGATAGATATCGTTGGCTTCTTCGCCCTTTTCGAGCGATGGCGGATTGTCTGCGGCTATTGCGACTAAGCATGAACACAGGATAAACAGCAGTAATAGCAGTTGTTTTATTTTCATGTTCTCTCTCCGATTTGCTAATAGGATTGAAAAAGCAATGACAGACCTGGGTCTGCCGTGCAGGCGGGAATAGTTTTACAACGAAAGACAGGATTTAAACTGGCGGATAGGTGACGAAAACCTAACGAATAAAAAATAGTAGTATTTTCAGATAATTATAAAACCAGGCAAACATTTCCTGCAAACTCGGTCGTTGTAGAAAAAGTCAGTGGAATAAGCTCTTTAAGATAAAATGAAGAAACATGTTCACTGAATTGGAAGAAATTTTCAGCAATGAACCGAGGGAGCCCATCCCCGGTTCATTCTACGCTGCTACATCAACTGCATTCGATTTAGGACTGGTATGATACCGGCTCTAAATCGGCACTGTGGCCAATGCCAGGGTTAGGCGAGGGCCAGCGTTCATCTACAGTAAAAACTAGGGCGTTCCTGAAAGCGGCCGATTTGGTCGGCGATGGTGTGCGCCAGTTGGGTAAGTTCCCGGCTGGTCGGTGCCCTGACCCAACGAAACCGGGCGGTTCCATTGAGGTGATCGACATACATGCCATCGAGGAAAAGCATGTGTAAATGGATGTTGAGGTTCAACGCCGAACCAAATCGCTGGATCAAGGTGACTGCACCCGTCCTGGCCGTGTGGTGTGTACAGCCTGCTTTCTCGACCAGATCCGTGGCAATGACGCGGTAGACAATGCCCAGCGCCCCGTCCATTATCCCGCGTCGGCTGGCAAACAGAAAGCACAATGGAAACGCGAAACTCAGCACCCACCTGGCGCATGGGCTGCCTGGGCAGTACTTCGTAAACCAGCAAGGCCGCGCTCTCGGCCATGCGCCGTGCGCCGCAATTGGGGCAAAATCCACGGCGCTTACAACGGAAGGCGACTAGTAGTCCTCGAATTCACGTTGTACATAGCCCGGCAGTTCCCTGCCCTGCTCTGTTAGATGCGTCGTAAATGTCAGATAAAATTCTTCGACAATCTGATAAAGAAGCGTCTGCTCGGGCCGGTGACGCTGGTAACGATCAGCATCCTCGTTCCGGCTGGCCATCCTAGCCGTCACATGGGGCATGATCCGCGTCCTTGCGTAACTGTGTTTCCAGAGAGTCTACGCCAGTTTGTGGGATCTTGAAGCACTCAATCGGTAATGCCGACCCGCAGCAGTCTGCAGTCGCCCGTGCATTCAATCAGTTTCGCTTGCATCAATCAGCCGCAGCCACAGCACTCACGCACCGGGAAAGGCGGGCACTTAAGGTTATTTTTCGAAGACAAGGTGCCGGCCAACGAAGCACGCTCGCTGGGGATTGCGCTCCTTGAACCAGCGATGGAGGTTTATCCAAAGCTGTACTCCGATTTCTATGACAGATTGTTTCCCAATCAGGCAATTCTACCTGACAGGGGATTCGGCAACTTGATCGCATAACCGCGACAAAGCGATGCCAGAAACGCAGGCAAAGGCCGTTGGCCCTCACTGTGATCGACTGGTCGAGCGTCTGTTTGAACACCATGTGCTCGATTAGCTTCGGTCCGCACAAAGTGTGATTTACCTGATCAAACGCTATGGTGCTGCCCGAACCGATGCTGCCT
Source organism: Granulosicoccaceae bacterium (assembly GCA_965222695.1). Taxonomy (GTDB): domain Bacteria; phylum Pseudomonadota; class Gammaproteobacteria; order Granulosicoccales; family Granulosicoccaceae; genus UBA7957. The sequence goes on from OZ244967.1 coordinate 2,433,032, forward strand.
GCCGGCGCGAACTGCATGGCGTGAAAAAGCTCGCCAACCTAGCCGGGAATAAGTACCGGTGAATAGCATGGATTAATATGCCTACCGTGGTTTGTACCATACTACTGCAGCACTGGGGTCAGGATTGTTTTTATTACCCTGAAGCACCCCGAATCTCTTTAATGCGCTACACCCCCAATAACGCACTGATCGGTTATACTGATAATCTCATCGTCTAGCCAGCGATGCAACATGACCCCAAATTCAGTCGCAACATCGACATCAGGAAAATCTTTTTCCAGTGCTGCACCAATGGTTTCAAGCGCGTTTCCGGAACAAACGCAGGCTATAGCCGCAGATTCAATCTTGGTCAGGCTCCTAAAATGTGGTGAATGACCCTTGCGCCAGATCAATATATCGATAGCTTGCGGCAGCCGCTCTACAACCGGAGGTTGTTGATCCTGGTTGATGGCATGCCAGATATCCAATGTATTGAAGTGTTGCGTGCTGATACTAAGCGTAGGCACAGCTTGCAAACGGATGCCTCCACTTTCCACGGCGGCAAGATGTTGCAGGTCGTCGTGTGTCATCACGGCGCTGTTGGCGCCATCAAACGCTCTTCGCAGTGTCCAGTCCATCAGCGCAAGTTCTGAGACTTCCTTGTCGTCTGCAAGTTGTTCAGCGAGAAAACGGGGAAATTTTCTGCCATACAGGCCAATGTTGTTGTCTGTTGAAGGGTGTGACTGCACATAGGCCGCAGCAAGCTGGTGGAACCAGTCATCGCCCAGGTATATGGCGGTATGTTCAAAAGTATCCAACAATACATCAATCAGCCGCATGCGGTATGCGTTGTGATAAATACCCAAGCGGTCTTGCGAGGACAAGCCACGAGTAGAGTCTCTAACCCAACCTGCATTGATGCATTCGGCATCGAGCAAAATGTGCTGGAAGTTTGTTTGCAAGTCTTTGAGGTTCATACGGCAATTTTTGAGTCTAAAACTTCTTTGGCAATGGCCCGCGCTATATCCAGTTCAGATAAAAGTTCTACAAGCGGTGGAATCTTGTCGTCGCGCTCGATCATTGTGGGTACATACCCGAAGCGCATCAGTGCCTGCCGGTAAAGGTCCCAAACATCGTTACAGACCGAATGGTCATGTGTATCGATCAAATGATCACCATTGTTCTGATGGCCCGCCAAATGAAACTGTTTGACGCTATCAATTGGCACACCACCAATAAAGCTGGCAGGCGAGAATCCATGATTAAAAGCGCTGACAAATATATTGTTGATGTCCAGCAATAATTCACAACCTGTAGCCTGACATACTTCCGTTAGAAATTCCCATTCGGTCATTTCAGACGATTCGAATTCTACGTAGCTGGAAACATTTTCCAGAACCAGTGGACGCTGCAGCACCTCCTGCGCCTGTTCAACGTTGCGTTTAACGACCTGCAGCGCCTCAAGGGTGTAGGGAAGTGGCAGCAAATCATGCATGTTACGTCCGTGAACACCTGTCCAACACAAATGATCTGACACCCAAAGCGGCTCGATGCGCTGCTCAAGCATCTTGAGTTTACGTAAATAGTCTTTATCCAGACCATTCACTGCGCCGATCGACATGGATACACCATGCATTACCATTGGGTACTTGGCGCGAATTTGATCAAGCATGGCCAATGGTTTTCCTCCATCGACCATATAGTTATCAGAAATGACTTCCAGCCATTCCACGGGCTGCGGTGCAGCCAGAAAATCATTGTAATGCTGAGTGCGCAGCCCGAGTCCAAAGCCGAAAGTCATTTCAGTATCCCGAAAATTAAGTAATTATGATTTGATGTCAGCGATGACGCCGCCGGCATCCAGACAGTCTTTTGCAGCCATGCCTTTAAAACCATGGCCCTTACAATTATTAAGACCTTTGCAGCTATGCTCTGCAGTCTTGCAGTCTGAGTTGCCTTTGCACGAATGCACGCCGTAACAATGCACCTTATCGCCCGCACCAATAGAAGCGCCGGAGCTGCCTGCAGGCGACGTTGCTGCCATTGCGGCTGAACTCATAGCCACTGCCAGTGCAGCCGATGCAAAGGTGGTTTTATTGACACTTTTTTTCATAAAATCTTCTCCTGAGTGTTTCCTGTGTTAAATGAATACGGAAACAGGATTATGAGCGAGAATTATTGCGGGAAAATCACGTAAATATCACAAATGTTTAACAACTACGCTGGATGGGCGGTTATGGCAAGTGCGGAAACAAGGAAACGGTGATCAGCCTTGCAATCAAAGGTGCATGCCGTTCGATGATGCTGAATAGTAATCGGGGTCAGATTACCGGGGTCGGAGTTAAAACTCAAATATCTCCACTCATATCCCCGGCGCCCCTACTCCCACTCAATAGTCGCCGGCGGCTTGCCCGATATATCGTAGGTGACCCGGGATATACCGGGAATACGATTGATAATGGTGCGCGACACTTCATCAAGAAAGTCATAGGGAAGATGTGCCCAGCGCGCTGTCATAAAATCGATCGTCTCCACGGCGCGCAAGGCAATCACATAATCATAGCGGCGACCGTCTCCGGTCACTCCTACGGATTTTACCGGTAGAAATACGGCAAAGGCCTGGGATGTCTTATCGTATAAATCATTTCTGTACAGGGCTGAGATGAAAATGTCATCGGCAAGGCGCAACAAATCGGCGTATTCTTTTTTTACCTCGCCCAGAATTCGAACTCCAAGCCCGGGGCCCGGAAACGGATGGCGGTAAACCATTTCAGCCGGCAGGCCCAGCTCGACGCCTATGCGCCTGACCTCAGATAAGACCAGCGGCTTCAGCATGTATTTGGTGATGAAGTTGTCAGTGCTCTATTCAAGAGCTACTCTTGCCTATTGAAATCTCGCTGTGGAGCCTCCCTGGAAAAATGGATCTGAAATTCTAAGACGATTTGGATTTCGTTAAGGGTGCCGTTGGATTGTTGGATTGTTGGATTGTTGAATAGCTAGAAGGCTGAAGACTCCAATGCTATCGAGAATGGTTTGCCGAGCTTGAGCCGAAGCCTCGAAGTCTCCTTGAGGGAAAAGACTTCGCGCTTCAAGGGCGAAGTCATTGGTTGCGTTCAGCGTTGTTTGTCGCCTGCGATCCGTGCTGCGACGACCCCGCTTTTTCCTGCATCTGGGGGGAATAATATGCGACCAAATTGGCGTCCGTTCGGTGACGTAACACATCCCAATTGAGTGGGCCTTGAGTGTTAAACCTAAGGAAAACCGCTTAAGTTCTTTACAGTCGTGCTGCTTCAGCATAGAAATATATCAACACTGGTGGCTACCAGCCACCGGCATTGCAATCAAGTGGCGGATGTCGGCAGCATCTGTCATAAAAGGACAACAACTGTAGGAGGCTGTTATGTGAAATGTCGCGACGTCATTATGGCGTCACGCTCTAGATCCCGTACCAATTTCGAAGCTGGCCGAAAACCTTGCTGAGAGCTGGAGGAATCCCTTCAACTACCGAGGGCAGGCTGGGAAGTCTCTTCAACCACATAAGACCGATCAATCCTAACCAAGGAGACTACAAATTATCTCTCTGTCCAGATAAATATAATGTCCGAAGCAGTCACGTGCGTGGCGAACAATAATCTGATAGAGAAGTGTCTATTCCAGCCTGGTTCAACAGTCGATTCATCGATTCTGAAAAATGAGTTTTTTTCGTCTCCCCCATGATCTTTTGGAAAATGGAATTTTTGTGAAACCAGTTCAATTTAACGTAAGCAATGGGATGTACTCCTCCTCGCCTTAACTTATCAGCGTCGATGCGCCAGAATGGCAATTCGATTAAGTCATTCAGTAAAGCCAGGAGAAGCCCTAGATGAACATTATACGAGTTGGAGTTGATATCGCGAAGAATGTTTTTCACGTACATGGCGTTGACCGAACAGAGAAAATGGTTTGGCAAAAAAAGCTAAAACGAAGCAACTGGATTGGCGCTATTGAGGAACATTTGGAACCGGGTACTGAAATTGGCATGGAGGCTTGTGCTGGCGCACATCACTGGGCACGTGAGCTTCAGATCTGGCGCATCGACGCTGATAAGTTAAGGCGAGGAGGAGTACATCCCATTGCTTACAATTTAACTTTGATATAGCGGGCGAAATTTGCGTGTTGTCAGTCATTTTCGGTAAAGGTCTCAGCCAAATTTCACAGAACTGACGTATTGCTATTCCAACATTGAATTTCTTTCGGCATGCTAAGTTATTGATTTTTAAATAAATGTAAAATCGTTAGGATTTCAATAGATTTTCTACAGGAGTTTCTGATCCACCGGATGTACAAAGTAATCGCACTTTCTTTTTGCAATCAGGAGAACGCGATGAAATTACTGAATACTTTACTTGTACTTATATTACTTTCGATCTTTAGCGGTCAGACCTTTGCGCAAGATCAAACAACTCCGGTTGAAAACGAATCTGGTGAAACAACGGATAATGAGGATCTTTATATCGATGGATCAGAAGAGGAAGAATGCACTTAAGACTGCGGCAAGAAATAAGAATCCAAAGATTAGGATCAAGCGCATCCGCCATTTGCGGATAGTGGTGGATGCGTTTGAAGCATATCCACACTACAGAACTGAAACCAACTTATCCGTATCAATAAGTCGTAGAAATCAATCTTTAAGTGATAATCTCGCGCCCTGATGCAATATCCGGGTTAATTTTCTGATGTAATTTCCACTACTTGAATCGAAAACTCGAGGAGTAAAGCATTGTGAGGGAAGGTTAATTACTCATTAAGACCAGAAAGCCTCAGCCCTTTAATATACAGTTCGATATCTTTCGGGTTTGATAAAAGCGTATTCTCCTTTTCTTTTTGTAAAGATAAATCCGGTTGCATTGCCAGTGTCTCTTCCATCACCCACTCTGCCTCGTCTAAATTGCCACTCATTGCAAGAGATGCAGAATAATAGAGTCTGCTCCTATCAAAACTTGGGTTTCTTTCGACTGCGATTTCAAGCAGTTCGATCGCCTCGTCATAATGATTCAGTAAAAATTGGGCAGCGCCCTCAACAAATAGGTAAATTTGCGAGTGAAATGGGTTTAGTTTTTTTGCATAGGATATAGTGGATAGCCCTTCGTTATGTTTGCCGTTGTTGATCAGTATCCATGCAAGTTGCGCATGCGCGTCTGCAGAATTTGGCACTAGTTGGACTGTCTTTAGAGCTGCTTCGAGTGCTTTTTTATGTCTTCTTTGTGCAAGGTTAGTACTTGCCATTGAAGCCCAGATTTCCGAATTTTCTGGTTCTAAGCTGAAGCCTTTGTTAAGCGCTTCTTCCGCTAGCTTTAATGATTTAGCTGAGTCATTGCTCCAATTGAAATTCACATCTCGAGCATGCGTCCGTGCGATACCTGCATATGCGCGAGCATACTTAGGATCGAGTTCCGTAGCTTCGCTAAAAAGTGTGCGTGCAATTGCATTATCTGAAGGTGTAAATTTTCCTTGGTATTCTAATGCGAGCAGCAATTTATCATAGGCATTGTATTTGATGTTGTTATCTTTAATCTTCAGAAATTGTAACTCATCGTTTTTATTGAGACGAATTGCAAGCGAGGTTACAATTGAGCGAGTAATTCTATCTTGAATTTCAAAGATATTGTCCAGCTGTTCATCGAATCGCTCTGACCAAATTAGCTGCCCGCTTTTCGGCTCCACAAGCCGAGCGTTTAACCTGATCGTATCTTTAAATCTACGAATACTGCCAACAACCAGATATTGAGCACCGAGTTCTTCGGAAACTTGAAGTGGGGGAGTGGTTAAATCTCTAAAAGCGAAGCTCGAGGTCGGTGATAAAACACGAATATTAGATATTTTTGTCAGGTCTGTTATTAGATCAATAGAAATTCCGTCCGAAAAATAGACGTCTTCAATTACGCCAAGGTTCTCAAATGGAAGGACCGCGATGGTAGGTGGATCTATTAGATGGCGTGAAACTGATGTTAATTCTGAATTCTTTTTGTAGTGAGTATAAACAAAGAAAATGACCACAGGAACGAAGAGCATAAATACCAGTAACCGATAGCGATTTCTTCTCAAGTGTTGCTTAAGAAAGGACTGGAAATAATTGACATTATCAGAATCTGACTCAATTGATCGGTTTTCCTGAGTACCGATCTTAATAGTGTCGGAAGTCATTTTTGGAGATGTATTTCGTTCCACTGACGCTATAAGTTGATACCCCTTTTTAGGGACTGTACGTATGATTCGTGGGTTACTGTAGCTATCGCCAAACACTTTACGAATTTTCGTAACTGCATTAGTTAGCGCGTCATCATTGACAACTACACCTTGCCAGACTTTTTTATCCAATTCATCTCGTGATAATACATCCCCTGGTCGATCGGCTAAATAGACTAGCAATTCCATCGCTTTTGGCTCAAGCTTGCTTGAGACTCCATTTTTAATAATGCAACCCGTGCCAGGATCGACAATCCAATCGTTGATTTTGAAAGAGCTATAAGAAATGTAAGTTTTTTCGTCTGGATTCATTGGGTTTGTTGTATCGAAAACTACGAAAATGATTTTATCTGGTTTTGAAAGGGTTGGCGGGTAGTTCAAATTTACGCATTGCCGTCTTATTTGGTACTCCCAGCTTACATGTTAATGATACAAAATGTTCCTTTACCACCTGGGTGGAAATCACAAAATTGCCGATGTTCCATGCTGTTTCAATTAGTTGGGTGGTAGCTAGTCGGTGTTTTTTAACTTATGCTGAGTCGTCAGTGTAAGTCAGGTGGTTAGAATCGAGAATACTACGTTCTTTCATGGAGTTCATCCCCGAAGAACTGCCTGTTTTTGAATTTCTTCAGTTACTCAGGCGTTTGAATCTCGCCAGATCACGCTCGCTGCGATCTTGCCCTGTCAGTCTTTCCAGGTCCTCTCTTATCCATTCATTAAGGCTTCCACCAATGACCGAGGTGACTTTTGTAGCGGCAATGAAGGTCTTTTCATCAATTGAGAGCGTAATATTCAATGTACAAATCCAGTGTACATATAGTATTCGCTCAGAGTAGCTAGTTTGTTGACAAAAGCAATCTTAGGCGCGAAAGTTTTCGGAAAACAGTATTGATAAAAACTTTGAAATGGTAACGGCTAAAAAAATTGTATAAATCTGGATTTGATTTTATAGGCTATGTCAGAGAACGGTCAATCAACGGTCATTCATTGGGGTGGTGCATAGACGGTTCTGAAGTGCTCGAAGTAAAACACAATTGCAGGTAAATATCGAGCCTAAGCCGCCATTTCTCCAGCTGACGAGAAGTGACGGCCAGGTAATAACTATTTTTTCCTCTGGTATTCAACCATCGCTTCCAGTGGAGGCGGTCCTTGCACAGGGCCGATGATCTGCTCCAACTGCATTCGGAAGCGCTCGACGCCCGCGCGATCATTCATGAACTCGACAAAGCCCACCGGGTCGGCGTTGTAGTCGAAGACTGAGCCCATGCCGTTAGCCACCTGTACATCCCTGCGGATCGGCTACTGGAACCAGTCCTCCTGAAATCCCTTTGATAACAGCCAGTTTACATACCGCTTGGCTGCTGCCGGATGCCTGGCATCCTTGAAAATGGCTGCGGTTTGTGACCAGGCAAGAAACTGGTCATTGTTTGGCAATAGAAAGGCTGATTTATGATGCCATTCAGGTCTAAGCGCTCCGGAAGTGGCAAAGGTGGCGATGTACTTACCGTCGGCAACTGCAGCCCAAGGTATGTGTATAAGGAGAATAACCGCTATCACCCATGTATATCAAGGCAGAAAACTTGAGCCTGGTTATGCTTGAAACATCCACCTTTCCGGCCTCAATCTATTCAACCCGTGAGATTTCCGGCTAAATCCTCCCTCTTCCACTGCCTTTCTGACCTCCCGGCTTAGTTCAGCCAACAGGCTGCCAGGCAACCCATCTTTCTGTTGCTGTGCCGTGTAGAAAGTGTGAAAACGCTGAGCTATGCAAACCAGCCTGTATCTGGCGGTGTGAGTGACAGGCGCTTCTCCGACACCGCCGGACAGGTGATGTACCGGGCCCCTGGCGTTCCAGGTACCGGCCAATGCGCCGTGCCAGGGTCTGCGTCAGCTGATTGAGTTCGGCGCTGGTCGGCGCCTTGACCCAGCGGAAGCGCAGCCCGCCATCGGCGCGTTCGATATACACCCCGTCCAGGAACAGCATAGGGAAATGGACATTGAGATTCAGCGCGCTGCCAAAACGCTGGATAAGGGTAACCGCACCGGTCTGGGCCGTCTTTCGGGTAAACTCCGCTTTCTTGATCAGGTGGGTCGCGATGCAGCGGTAAATACTGCGAAAGATATCGTAAAAACAGTGTGTTACCGCCAATACCCATGAGCTATGCTTTAGTCGTTTTCTAGTACGATACTGAAATGCTCGGTTCGTTTACCCGGAAGACCATTCTTGCGAAACCGTCTTCTCCTTAGAGCCTTATATGGTTCGCCCCGTTATGCAAGAATAAAATGTAGTACTCATAAAGAAGTTATTGCAGCCATATATCCGGTATCGAATCGAGAACGCTTGTCGCGCTCTGTCGTACCCTGATGGAATTCGCTCGCCCCTGGCCTCATCAGTTCAGCGGTCTACCTCGTGGTGACCATAGGCTCTATCAGGCTCCCAGGTGCGCGGTTTATAACCCTTTATGCCATCACTGTGATTTCACTCTTTGCAATTGGATGAGGCTTAGCTTCACGGACTCTTAACCTAAATATCAGTACCTTGTGTTATTCCAGCGCAACGCATGAACGACTCGCCCTTTTATCACACCCTGGCCAGAGTTGCGGTGGAGTAGTCTTCGCCGTTTTTCAACAACGCATAGGCGACGCGTGCTATTTTATTGGCCATCGCCACAATAGCGACGTTCATGTGACTGCGCTGTTTGAGCGCCTGGCACCATCGCTGGGTGTTCGTGCGACATTGGTCGACATGCACAACCACAGAACGAGCACCGTGTATCAGCAAGGTTCGCAGGTAAACGTCTCCTCGCTTGCTGATACCCAACAACGTTGGCTTGCCCCCTGTTGAGTGCTGTCGTGGCACCAGACCCAACCAGGCCCCCAGTTCCCGGCCATTGCGAAACGACTTGATATCGCCGATACCCGCCAGCAGTGCCGTTGCCACCAGTGGGCCGACCCCTGGGATCGTCATCAGCCGCTTTGCCTGCTCATCCTGCTTAGCCAACCTCTGCAGTGTGTCGTCGTAATCAGTCACCCGCTGGTCACTGTGCAAAAGCTCTTCATACATCCGTTGGAGTTGCTCGCGAAACAAGTCACTCAAGCCGTTGTCGGCATCCTCCAAGACCTCGGGCAACCGGTTAATCACTGTTGCCCGTCCTCGGGCCAGGACAAGACCATACTCCTGGAGCAATCCGCGAATCTGATTCACTTGCGCAGTACGTTGCCCAACCGCCAGACTACGCAATCGGTGTATGGCTTGTATATCCTGCTGGGCCACCTCCTTGATCGCGACAAAACGCATGCCGGGACGTTGCACCGCTTCGCTAATGGCCTCAGCATCTGCCGCATCGCTTTTGTTCGACTTGACATAGGGCTTGACAAACTGTGGGGCTATCAGCTTTACCTTGTGCCCGTAAGACTGAAATAAACGACCCCAATAATGGGCGCTGCCACAAGCCTCCATGGCCACCAGACAGGGCTGTTGTTTGACCATCCATTGTTTCAATAACTGCCGGTTCATTTTTCGATTCATCACTTTGCGCCCCGACTGATCAGCGGCAAAAACCTGAAAGCTGTTCTTCGCCAAATCGATAGCGATTACTTTTAACGGGTGTTTTTCGGTATCATGTTTCATGGTTCGCTCCTTCATCTCGTTGTTTGGCTCACACAGTAGCCGTCTTAAATACCCAGTCATTACTATAATGACTTTGAGAGGAGGGGCGAACCATTCCATTAGTTCAATATCTCTGCGTCGTCGCGAGAATATGCTGATTTGAGTCAGATTTTATTCTGATTTGAGGCGCATAGTGGTTCTACGCAACGAAAATCAGGAGGAAATCTGGCCAAACTCAGTGAATTCGTAGTAGGCGCAGAGATTTTGAACAGGCTCTTACAGCGAACATGACTGACCCACCTAAGGTGTGCACTCCCTCCTGCAACTATCATGGTCTTACGTGTTACGTTTCCAAGGTATTTTTACATTTCTCCCTAGGTTATGTAACATTACGATATGATGATTGCTCATATTACAAAGACAGACCAAGTCCTAGAACTCGTTAGTAAGGCTGGCGTCCTGCGCCCGCGAGATTTGGACCCATATAATATCCCCAGGACCTACCTCAGCCGCCTGTGTGCAGCCGGGAAGCTACAACGGATCGGCCGGGGACTGTATGTCCTGCCCGGGAGCGGCACCACCGAGCACCATTCGCTGGCCGAGGCTGGCAAACGCGTGCCCAAAGGCGTGGTGTGTCTACTGTCTGCCCTAAGCTTTCACGAACTCACGACTCAGGCTCCGTTTGAGGTCTGGCTGGCCATCGGCGAAAAAGCCTGGCGGCCGCGTCTCGAATACCCGCCTCTGCGTATCGTTCACTTCTCCCAGGCAGCACTCAATGCCGGCGTCGAGGAACACCAGATCGAGGGGGTGAGCATTCACGTGTATTCCCCGGCCAAGACTGTCGCCGATTGTTTCAAATACCGCAACAAGATCGGCCTGGATGTAGCCATCGAGGCACTCAGGGAGTGCCGACGGGCTCAGCACTGCCCCATGGACGACCTTTGGCACTATGCTGGCATCTGCCGCGTCCGCAACATCATGCGGCCTTACCTGGAATCGCTAGCGGTATGAATGACAAACGCGGAAAGAATATGGCAGCTTCCGTACGTGACCAATTGCTGACACTGGCAAGGGAACGGGGTGAGGACTTTCAATTGCTCCTAACGAGCTACGGGTTGGAACGACTCTTGTACCGCCTTAGCCATTCGGACTATCGGGATCGCTTCATTTTGAAGGGCGCGATGTTGTTCGTGCTCTGGGGTGAACAGCCACACCGCCCGACACGCGATGTGGATTTTCTGGCCTTCGGAGACAATAGCGAAGCAAGGCTACAGGCGATCTTTCGCGAACTCTGTGACATCACCGTCGAGGATGACGGTCTGATGCTGATGGCAGACAGCGTACGAGTCGAAGTGATCCGCGATGAAACGAAGTATGGTGGCATACGCGTAAGGCTGTTCGGTGACTTGGCTGGCGCCCGTGTGCCAATCCAGGCCGACATTGGTTTCGGGGACGCCATCACACCCGAGGCGGAAGAAATCGAATACCCTACTCTGCTCGGTAACCCTGCACCATACTTGAGAGTGTATCCCCGCGAGACCGTAGTGGCGGAAAAGTTCCAGGCATTGGTCAACCTGGGCATAGCGAATAGCAGGATGAAGGACTACTACGATCTTTGGGTTATCGCCCGCAAGTTCGACTTCGATGGTGAAACACTCTCCGAGGCCATCCGCAACACATTCTCGCGGCGTCGAACACCGTTGCCAGAACACACCCCATTCGGACTCAGCACCGAATTCCATAAAGATGCTCAGAAGAACAATCAGTGGAATGCTTTCCTGCGCAAGGGTGCTCTTACAGCCAACCCACCCTCATTAGCGGAGGTTTGCGGCATACTGGAAAGATTCCTGCTGCCACCCGCACAGGCAGTGATCAAGGAACACAAATTCAGGGCAAAGTGGAAACCAGGCGGGCTATGGCGCTGACCAGGGAACAATCTCTACGGGAAGCGATCGCCCATGAGGAAGCCCGACTCAAAGAGATTGCACGGAAGCATGAGGAGAGCCGCAGGCGATTAGTGGAGCTAAAGCAAGAACTAGCCACCGTGGCCTCCTCACCGTCCGTTCTTTCCAACCCAACAGTTCAACCCCTCGCTGATATACCTGCCACTGCCGAAGGAAAAATCCAGCTATTCCGACAACTTTTCCGTGGCCGGGACGATGTCTACCCAACGCTCTGGGTCAGCACAAAGACTGGTCGGAAAGGGTATTCGCCGGCCTGTAGCAATGAGTGGGTGCGTGGCGTCTGTGAAAAGCCCCGGGTCAAGTGCAGCGACTGCCAGAACCAGGCGTTTCTATCACTCAACGATCGAACCCTCCTCGACCACTTGCAGGGTCGGCACACCATCGGTATCTATCCGCTGCTCAAAAATGAAACCTGCTGGTTTCTCGCTGCTGACTTTGATAAGGAATCCTGGGCCGAAGACGTGGCGGCCTTCGTCGACACCTGCAGTGACCTTGGTATACCTCCAGCAGTCGAGCGCTCACAATCGGGCAACGGCGCCCATGTCTGGTTCTTCTTCAGCACGCCTGTTCCCGCTGTCAGTGCCCGTCGCATGGGTTGTTATCTCATCACCGAAACCATGTCTCGTCGCCATCAACTGGCCATGAGTTCCTATGACCGCCTGTTCCCAAACCAGGATACCCTGCCACGCGGTGGCTTCGGCAACCTGATCGCCCTCCCGTTACAATATGAGCCGCGACAAGCTGGCAATTCGGTTTTTGTTGACGAAAACCTCCAACCACACCCGGACCAATGGGCATGTCTTGCATCATTGACGCGAATCGCACCGTCCACCGTGGAGTCCATCGCTCTTGATGCAACCAGGCAGGGAAAGATTATCGGCGTTCGATTTGCCTCCACGAGTGAAGACGAGAAGGATGACACGCCGTGGGATCGTCCACCCTCTGGACGAGCAGAAAAAGCATCTATTACCGAACCCATCCCCGCCGAAGTTCATGCCGTGTTTGCACAACGCCTGTTCGTGGACAAAACGGATTTACCATCCGCCCTGATCAACCAGATCAAGCGTCTGGCGGCCTTTCAGAACCCGGAATTCTACAAAAAGCAGAACATGCGCCTTTCAACAGCGATGACACCACGGGTGATCAGCTGTGCTGAGGAGTTTTCCCGGCACGTCGCCCTGCCCCGCGGGTGCCGTGATGAACTCGAAGACCTTTTGCAACAGTATGGCAGCACTCTGGCTATCCATGACCAGCGCCATCACGGTGAACCCTTGAATATAATATTCAATGGCCAACTCACAGAAATCCAACAACAGGCCGTGAGCAGCTTGTGTAACCATGATATCGGTGTCTTCGTGGCACCCCCGGGCACCGGCAAGACTGTCGTGGGTGCCTGGTTAACTGCTGAAAGGAAACGTAACACCCTGATACTGGTGCATCGCCAACCATTACTCGATCAGTGGATTACCCAGCTTGCACTCTTTCTCGGGCTGGAGCCCAGGGATATTGGACAAATCGGAGGCGGCAAACACAAACCCAATGGCCGGCTCGATGTCGCTATGATTCAGAGCCTGGTACGCAAAGAAAAAGTAGTTGACCTGGTGGCCAACTATGGCCATGTCATTGTCGATGAATGTCATCATCTGCCCGCGGAATCCTTTGAGCGCGTCCTGGCTGAAGTCAGAGCAAAATTCATTACCGGCCTGACTGCCACACCGCAACGCCGTGACGGACATCACCCGATAATCGAGATGCAGCTGGGGCCGATTCGCTTTAGAGTAGATCCACGAAGCCAGGCTGTACAACGCCCTTTCATCCACAAACTGATTCTCCGTGACACGGGATCAAACATCGATGATGGCGGCGATCTGCGTATTCAGGACCTATACCGACGGCTTGCCACTGACGAACAACGCAACAACATGATATTCAATGACGTCCTGCATGCTCTCGAAGCAGGCAGATCTCCGATCCTGTTGACAGAGCGCAAGGAACACCTTGAATACTTCGCTGACCGATTGCGTAATTTCACGCGCAACCTGGTAGTTCTGCAGGGAGGAAGAGGCAACAAGAAACGCCGGGAGGACCTGGACCGACTGGCCGCCATCCCTGATAACGAAGAGCGGCTGGTTCTCGCAACCGGGCGTTACATTGGAGAAGGATTTGATGATGCGAGACTGGATACCCTATTTCTTGCGCTACCGGTATCCTGGAAAGGGATCCTGATCCAGTACGCCGGCAGACTGCACCGACTGCATCCTGATAAAACCGAAGTCCACATCTACGACTACGTGGACCGCAATGTACCCATGTTGGCTAGAATGTTTGAAAGACGCTTGCGTGGATATCGTGCAATCGGATACAGCACTGAAGATGTCGGAATGACTTTATAAGCAAGACCTTTCATGGGAAAGATTACAAGGTTTTCGCCGGATTAATTTCGTCAGATAATTAGCGTATGGGAACCGCATGGCAGCTTGAATAGATATTCTGATTTTGGTGCCTGCTGTTGCCGGCCAGTGCCAGACATTACCTGCCAGTGCCTGTCACTCCCACTCAATAGTCGCCGGCGGCTTCCCTGAAATATCGTAGGTGACCCTGGATATACCGGGAATACGATTGATAATGGTGCGCGACACTTCATCAAGAAAGTCATAGGGAAGATGTGCCCAGCGCGCTGTCATAAAATCGATCGTCTCCACGGCGCGCAGGGCAATCACATAATCGTAGCGGCGACCGTCTCCGGTCACGCCTACGGATTTTACCGGTAAAAATACGGCAAAGGCCTGGGATGTCTTATCGTATAAATCATTTCTGTACAGGGCTGAGATGAAAATGTCATCGGCAAGGCGCAACAAATCGGCGTATTCTTTTTTTACCTCGCCCAGAATTCGAACTCCAAGCCCGGGGCCCGGGAAAGGATGGCGGTATACCATTTCAGCCGGCAGGCCCAACTCCACACCTATGCGCCTGACCTCATCTTTGAATAATTCACGAAGTGGCTCGATCAACTCAAGCGTCATATCCTCCGGAAGTCCGCCGACGTTATGATGCGATTTGATGACATGAGCCTTGCCGCTCGCTGAGGCAGCCGATTCGATCACATCGGGGTAAATCGTGCCCTGGGCAAGCCACTTTGCGCGGCTCAACCTGGCGGCCTCCTCTTCGAAAATCTCGACAAACAGATTACCGATAATTTTGCGCTCTTTCAAAATTTATTCAAAAAATCTGTGGAAAATGAAAACGTCGGAGTTATGCTTAAATTTGATGTTACTCCCCATTTAATGAGTTCATCTAATGTTTTGCGTTTTGGTTTAATAGCCACCTCAAGAGTTGAACGAAATGAAAGGAAATTGGATTTTAGTAATAGATATGGTGGAGCTTTTGTAAATTTTAACTTATAGATTCAGCTATTTAGCCTATACATTGGTGTATAAGGAGAATAACCGCTGTCACCCATGTATATCAAGGCAGAAAACTTGAGCCTGGTTATGCTTGAAACATCCACCTTTCCGGCCTCAATCTATTCAACCCGCGAGATTTCCGGCTAAATCCACCCTCTTCCATTGCCTTTCTGACCTCCCGGCTTAGTTCAGGCAACAGGCTGCCAGGCAACCCATCTTTCTGTTGCTGTGCCGTGTAGAAAGTGTGAAAACGCTCAGCTATGCAAACCAGCCTGTATCTGGTGAGGCCCGCGTTGCCGGCAGCAACTCGGGGGGTAGCGGTAATGCGCCTTTCTTCATGAGGTGAGCCAGAGAAGTGGTGCATGGATGCACCGTTTACGGACCTAAGGATGGAATCTTGTCTATGACCGCCTGATCCTCAATGCTGGCGACCACTTTGGCTTCACCGCCACACTTTTGGACAGACCGACACATCGATGTTGAATACCCGTTTCAGGCGCTGCACCCAGGTCATGGCTCGGTGGTGCTGTGCGGGTGTTTTGTCTTCGTTTTCCTGGCGGGATCGTCCCTTACCTCGTTTGGCCGGCGTCACATCAACCCGGTATTTGCTATTGGGTGCGTACACCCCGTGGAATTGAGTCAGGTTCACTCTGGGCTTCGGCACCAGTGCCGCCAGCTTGGCAATGAAGTCCAGACCGCACTTACAGATATCATCGGATCGTTTGACGCTCAGAACATATATGATCCGTTTGCAGGTAGCGGAACAACCGGTTTTGCTTGCATTGAATTAGGCAAGCACTGCACTCTCACCGAAACTAACCACAGTCTCGCTGAAAGACTGCGGCAGGAGTTCTCTTTTTTCTCATGAACACTTTAGTTAAATACAATGATGTCACTTTGTTGATCACTAATGCTGATGGCGATTTGAGTCTGCTAACCTCTATACTCGACGATATCGAAAAACTGGACACAGACACAAAAAAATTTTACAAGAATTTGATAGCAGCTGACGCCGACAGTATTGGGCAGAGCCTCAAAATTCGAGCAAATAAATTGAACTACGTGAAAGAAGCATTGGGCATCATCGGCACCCCTTTTGACGTCCATGACGCTGAATTATACGCGGTGAACAAGGGCATCGAATATGAAGTGTTGGAACTGCATAGCAATGCCGGACATCAGAACGCAAAAAAGATTTTGACGGGCATCTGAATATAGGGTGCAAAGTAAGGGATAAGGCCGGGTGGGTAAAGCAGGCGCAGCGTGAAGGCATTAAGCTGACAGAGTGGGTGCATAAAACCCTCAATAACGCGGCTAGCAATAGAAAATAGTATAACTACCACCTACCCCGCCCCGGCAGACTTTTTTATAACCCCAGCACCACTTTTTACTTGACATTTATACCCCTGGAGGTATACTAGATATCAAGTTAACAAGTGAGGGAGGTATGAATAGTCGCCAAGTGATTAAGATGATTGAGGCCGATGGCTGGCAACTGAGTAGAACAAAAGGCGATCACCATCACTTCAAGCATCCCACAAAAAAAGGGCTGGTCACAGTCCCCCACCCGAGAAAAGACATACCAAAGGGGACACTGAACAGCATAATGAAACAGGCCGGGCTGAAATAGGCCCGGCAGGCGCGACATTCAGACTCTCTGAGAAGAGGTGAACAATGCAATTTCCAGTCGTTTTACACACTGATGATGGCGTGTCCTATGGCGTGACCGTTCCAGATGTGCCTGGATGCTTTTCGGCAGGTGATACATTTGACCACGCCCTGGCGAGCGTGAAAGAAGCGCTCATCGGACATATTGAAATTCTAGTCGAAGACGGTGAACCGGTACCGGTAGCAACCGGCGTACAGACGCACAAAGATAATCCGGATTACGAAGGCGGCACCTGGGCCTATGTGAATATCGATCTGTCGCAGTTTTCAATGAAGACCGAGAAAATTAATGCAACTCTACCCGCGCGAGTGATCCACAAAATTGATGAAAAAGTGACCGCAGGGGAGTATAAAAGCCGATCAGCATTTTTAACTGAATCGGCGATGAAAGAGCTTGACTTGCACGCCAAGCAGTAACTGTTACTGGCCGCTACAAATCATTAGTTTTTTGAAACATGGATCTCCCCATGATTATGCTCATTTCCGATCGACCTTCATTAATAGCCGATTTGTTTCTCTACGTGCTCACACCCTTTGCTGATATTCCCTGTTCTCCAGTTCAAAGGGGGTGATTTCAAACTTTAACTTCCTGCTCCAACTCGGTGATAATCTCATCAATCTGAATGATAACCTGGATCAATCAAAGCAAAGCTGAGATAACTCAATGCATTGCAGTCTAGACTTATGGGTACTGATAATAAAAATAGCTTATTAATGAAAATATTAGCATGGATGTTCGCCACTCCGGCGGCATTCAGTTTTTTAGCGAAATTAGACGATAGGCTTACATTTCAGACGCAGCTTGAGCGAATTATCCTCAATTTTAGAACTCTCTCTTATAAACTTTGGGAATTAATATCTAATTATGTATCAATTGATTTATTTCATTTTGCAGATGAATTAACATTTTTATTTCTTATATTAATTCCGGCAATTGTAGAAATCATTAAACACAATTTAGGACACAGCGATCCACGGACATTTGGTAAGGTTCAATGGGAAGACAAGGCAGATAAGGTTCATTTCATATTGGCCACGATTTTTGCAATTAGTGCATCTATGCTATTTGACAAAAGTGTCATAATTTTTGTTTCGATGTTATTTGTAGTAGTAGTTCCATTTTTAGCTTTAATTGCTATATTTGCTATATTTGCTATATTTGCTATATTTGCTATTTTAGATAAAATATTCGAATTTTTCGAATTAATAGCTCAATTATTTAATAAAGAGAAAAATAACAATAAAGATTTGATCCGTCAGATTTTTGATTTCATGAAAATTTTGTTAATAATACTAATATTGGCACAGGTAGCTATTCATGCAACAGATGCTATTGGGCAATCAAACCATCAAGCTATGAGAATAATTAAGGAGATACTTAGGTCTATCATTTCAGGAGAATGGTTAGATGAGCTGCTTCTTAGAGCGAGTTACGGATTTTTAGTCTTTATCATCTTACTCGTAACATTGTTATTTTCATTCCAGCAATTCCCGACCAACAGGTAACGTATTGATATTATGGATATAAATTCGTTCGAGAAAAACAGCTCTTCGTAAACTATCCTCAAGGAGCAAGATCCTTTGTTGATGTTTACCCTATGGCTGCCCCTGAACCACGCTTGCGAAAAGATTTATCTCTACCCGGTTTACTTAACAGCGTATTCCAAAGCTTCAATGCGATACCTGACACACGTCGACAGGCCAGTATTGAACATACCCTGACCGATACATTGCGTGCCGCTTTCGCGATGTTCAATTTAAAATACCCCTCGTTGTTGAGCTTTGAAAACGATAACAAAATTGATCCGCTTGTTCAGCATAACCTGTCGACGCTTTACGGTGTCCAGCAAGTACCGTCTGATAGCCAAATGCGCAGCATTCTCGATACGGTTGATCCGGCTGAATTACGCGGCACTTTCCGCACCCTGCACAGTGCGCTGCAACGCGGTCAGGTGTTGAACGATTATTTGAGCTTCGATGGTCGTTATTTGTTATCCATCGACGGCACAGGCTTGTTCTCATCAACCCGCGTCAGTTGCCCTCACTGTTGCATGAAGAAACGACGTCAAGGTGAGGATGAATTTTATCATCAATTGCTCGCCGCCGTGATCGTACACCCGGATCGCAAAACCGTCTTACCGATCGACTTTGAACCCATCACGCGAGCCGATGGAAATAAAAAAAATGACTGCGAGCGCAATGCGGCCAAACGACTTGTGTACAGCATCACCAACGCTTATCCCAAGCGGTGCTTTATTGTGCTCGAAGATGCACTGGCGGCCAACGGGCCACATGTTGCTCTTTTAACGCAGCAGGCTATGGATTTTCTCATTGTGGCCAAACCTGCGGGCAATGCCAGCTTATTTGAGTCGGTCAATCAACGGCTTGTCGATGATGAGCTTGAGCAGTGGGAAAGCGGTGAACAACACAACGGTACCGCTTGTGGCTATCGCTTTACTCACCATCTACCCCTGAATCTTTCACACCCTGATGTTCAGGTCAACTATCTGGAGTATTGGGAAGTTGATGACAAGGGAAAGGAGCGCGTATGGAGCTGGATCACCAGTCTCGATATCACCCACGATAATGCCCTTGAAATGGCACGGGCGGCTCGGGCACGGTGGAAAATAGAAAATGAAACCTTTAACACCCTCAAGAACCAGGGGTACCATCTGGAACACAATTACGGTCACGGTAAACAGTATTTGTCCAGTACACTGGCGGGTTTGATGCTGCTGGCCTTTCTGGTAGATCAGATCCAGCAGCAAGCCTGTCGTGTCTTTCAACGTGCACTTGAAACCTATGAGTCGCGCCGAAAACTGTGGGAACGGCTCCGGGCGCCTTTCTTTACATTCTATTTATCCGATTGGGAGAGTTACCTCACCGCTTGGGCTTATCGAACAGGTTTTAACACGCCACCTGCACCGAATAACTCAAGTTAGAACGTAGACGTTGATGTCTGCACCTGGTTCTTACATAACAAATTTCCCTCTCAAATATACAGCCTTACACAAGGTATTGGGTTATTATTGCTGAACAGTTTGAATCAGCATTTATATTGCAAGGTTGGGTATTGACCGGGAATTGCTGTTTTCATTCAGATCTCTATCGAAAGTAGGTTTATGGGTTTTAGGTATTATTCTTATTAACTTTCTCGGAACAAAATTTCTACCCATGATTGATCGATTTTTAGATACAGTGATTACTGGATAGCTTCAGACTAGCTAAAGAAAATAGGCACAAAAAACATTCCTAGTGCATAAGGAGAATAACCGCTGTCACCCATGTATATCAAGGCAGAAAACTTGAGCCTGGTTATGCTTGAAACATCCACCTTTGCGGCCTCAATCTATTCAACCCGTGAGATTTCCGGCTAAATTCTCCCTCTTCCACTGCCTTTCTGACCTCCCGGCTTAGTTCAGGCAACAGGCTGCCAGGCAACCCATCTTTCTGTTGCTGTGCCGTGTAGAAAGTGTGAAAACGCTGAGCTATGCAAACCAGCCTGTATCTGGTGAGGCCCGCGTTGCCGGCAGCAACTCGGGGGGTGGCGGTAATGCGCCTTTCTTCATGAGGTGAGCCAGAGAAGTGGTGCATGGATGCACCGTTTACGGACCTAAGGATGGAATCTTGTCTATGACCGCCTGATCCTCAATGCTGGCGACCACTTTGGCTTCACCGCCACACTTTTGGACAGACCGACACATCGATGTTGAATACCCGTTTCAGGCGCTGCACCCAGGTCATGGCTCGGTGGTGCTGTGCGGGTGTTTTGTCTTCGTTTTCCTGGTGGGATCGTCCCTTACCTCGTTTGGCCGGCGTCACATCAACCCGGTATTTGCTATTGGGTGCGTACACCCCGTGGAATCGAGTCAGGTTCACTCTGGGCTTCGGCACCAGTGCCGCCAGCTTGGCAATGAAGTCCAGCGGCTCGAAGATGACGTGTGTCGTGCCATCACTATAGGGCGTTTTGAGCTGATAGCGAATATTCCCTGAGGGTGTCAGGGACAGCCGTTTCTCTGATACCGCCGGCCTCGTGATATATCTCACAAGCCTCTCCAGCTTCTGCCGTTCCCAGGCTTGTGCCGCGACCCCGGCGTGCAGGCTGAAACCTGATACCTTAGCTACCTGGGTAAACCGATCATCGTCTTCCCAGGCCGGGATGGTCTGCAGCGTGAACACCTTGCGTCCTTGCTGCGGGCCAACGGCAATGCGGTAACTGACCGAACAGCCCAATACCTGTTGCATCGGATCTTCATCTTGATCTTCCAGGTTCAGGTAACTGTTTTCCTCATCCCGTTCCAGGATGCCTTAGCGTTCCAGAAACCCGGCAACCCGGTGGCTGATCGTATGCGCCAACGCCACCAATTCCTGCTGATCAGGTGCGTTGGCGCGCTGAGCCGCATATCTTCCTTTCCCAGTGGTTTGAGTACATAAGTACGCACTCGTGAGAGCAAAGCATTAATCAATTCAAATGAAGAGTTTTCCGTGGTCGCACCAATCAATACAACCGTGCCATCTTCCACATGGGGCAGGAAAACATCCTGCTGGGATTTATTAAATCGATGCACTTCGTCCACAAACAGGACACTGCGCCGAGCATCCTGTTGTCTGGCTGCCTTAGCGGCAACAACGGCCTCACGAATATCCTTAACTCCGGAAAGTACAGCAGATACACTCAAAAACTGCGCATCACAGAGCCTGGCAATCATACTGGCAAGTGTCGTTTTCCCGGTTCCGGGCGGCCCCCAGAATATCATCGAATGCAGACGATCATTTTCCAGAGCCTGACGCAGGGTGCTGTTTTCGCCCAGTAAATGCTCCTGCCCAAAAAACTCATCCAGACTACGTGGCCGCATTCGATCCGCCAGAGGTGCAGTCAAATCGTTTTCCTTAAACAGGCTGGATTGATCCATTGGTGGCATCATCCGATTCGGATCGCGAGCTACTCACCGATCACATCCACACCTGCGGGCGGCGTAAATATGAATCTATCTTCACGAACCGGACCGTTAACGTCCACCTTGGAAAATCGTATTTGCGTGGCTTGTCCGAAATTGTCCCTCAGTTCCATCGCCGCTAATCCGTTCTCGTTTAAACCCATATAAATTTTTTCGAAATCCGTATCCTTCTTTTTCGGTGATAACTCCAGCCAATTGATGTCGTCACTCTTACCCAGCTCCTGAGTATCAAACTGAGAATTCAGGGGCTGATCGCCGCCCAACAACATCATCGGTGTACTACCCAAAGATTCATCTAAGGGTTTAACCGTCACCTGCTCCAGATCGATATCGTAAACCCAAATTTTCTCGCCATCGGCGACAATCTTCTGTGGAGAAGGTTTCATATAGTCCCAGGCAAATTTTCCCGGACGCATTAAGACCACAGTTCCGCTGGACTCCTGGATAGGCTTGGAATCAGCATCGTACACAGTTTGAGTAAAATTGGCGGAATAACTGACCAGGCTACCGGTAAATTCCTTCAGTTGATCCATTCCTTCCCCTGCCACAACGGATCGCAGAAACAATAATCCAAAAACGATTGATCCGACTCGAAACATACCTGGTCCCCGAACGACTAAATTGAGGGGATCATAGCAGAGAATCCTGAATCTCAACTAAATGAGGAATTGCAGGACGGAAACGCAGCATCTTTGAATTTTCAGGAAAAACTCCGCCGGATACAGTCGGTCCATCAACCAGGTTCCTACCATGGCCCGTACCAAGCGGCGACACACGATTGCCCAACTTGACTGCGCAGAAGATGTGTTCATAATTGGAGGCATGGGGTGGCGAACACCTCGTGAGGCGTCAGCTTAAGTTTCGCATCCGTATTAACCCAAGCCGATGGGAGGATGCATCATGGCGCCATTGACTCTCTCTAAAATCCAATCAACCGGTCCGCATTTTGTGCGGTCGATTCCCTTTAAGACTGCAACGAAAACCCACTGCTCGTTCTCGATATTCGCCACGGTGTCGTTTCACATTCGCTACACGAAGTACTGACCCAAAGGAAGAAAGAGAGATGCCTTCACCAACCGAAATAACCCCCCGACAACTCGCGCGTCTCGTGGGAACACCCGGCGCGCCAAAAATCATCGATGTTCGTATCGATGAAGATTTTGACGACGACCCGAGGATGATTCCGGGCTCTCGGCGCCATGTTTTTTCAAAAACCGAAACCCTGGCACAAAGTCTCGCAGGCAGCAATGTCATCATCTATTGTCAGAAAGGGCTAAAGATCAGCCAGGGAACCGCAGCAATCTTGAGGACCAAAGGCATTCAGGCCGAAGTCTTGAAAGGAGGTCAATTTGCCTGGCGGGATGCCGGTTTGCCAATGATCGACTCCAGTAAAATTCCTGCGCGAAATGACGATAAACAAACCGTTTGGGTGACACGCCACCGACCCAAAATCGACCGTATCGCCTGTCCCTGGTTGATCCGAAGATTTGTTGATCCAACCGCCCAATTTCTTTTCGTCGAACCGGGACAGGTCTTAAACGTCGCTGAACGCTTCAACGCCACGCCTTTTGATATGGAGGGCGTCTTCTGGAGCCATCGCGGCGAGCGTTGCACTTTTGACACAATGATCGAAGAGTTTGGATTGAAGATCGAAGCCTTAGACCACCTGGCTACTATCGTCAGAGGTGCCGACACAAACCGGCATGAATTGGCCCCCGAAGCTGCAGGTCTGTTGGCTGCCTCGCTGGGCCTGTCCCGTATGTATCGGGATGATCTGGAACAACTGGAAACCGGAATCTTGCTCTACGACGCATTCTATCGTTGGTCAAGGGACGCGACTGCCGAAGGTCATGATTGGCCCGCACCGGGTCCAAAAACATGAGCCTTGAGACAAAAGTTGAAACCGCTAGTCTTTCTGAGGCATTCCGGGTTTTTCTCAAGATCGGCCTGCTCTCTTTCGGTGGACCTGCAGCCCAGATCGCCCTGATGCACCGAATGCTGGTCGATGAACGCCGGTGGCTTTCCGAAAAACAGTATCTCAATGCGCTCAGTTTTTGCATGCTCCTGCCTGGCCCCGAAGCGATGCAACTGGCGACCTATGCCGGGTGGCGGCTTCACGGCACTGTCGGTGGTCTCATAGCGGGATTACTTTTTGTCCTGCCGGGAGCCTTGGTGATCTTTGTGCTTGCAGGGCTTTATGTCACTTTCGGCGATGTGCCCTTGATCGACACACTTTTTCTTGGGGTACAGGCAGTTGCGGTCGTGATTGTGGTAGAGGCTTTATTACGGGTCTCGAAAAAAGCCCTGCAGGGTACATCTCACTGGATCATTGCCGGTCTGGCCTTCGCAGGAATCTTCTTTCTCGATGTTTCCTATCCACTAATCGTCATTGCCGCAGGTCTTTATGGCGCGTTCCTTGACTCAACTACAATAAATGAGCCGTCCACACACGTAACTGCAACTTCTCACAAGCAAACGATTGTAACCATTGTGATTGGTCTTAGCAGTTGGGTGCTGCCGATACTCCTGCTTGATGCCGCTTTTGGCGGATCAATCCTGACCTCACTCGGCATCTTCTTTTCCAAGCTGGCCGTCGTTACGTTCGGAGGAGCTTATGCCGTTCTGGCTTACATGGCTCAAGATGTGGTGACTGACTTTGGCTGGCTCACTGCCGATGAGATGATGGACGGCCTGGGGTTGGCTGAAACCACGCCGGGGCCGTTGATTCTTGTCACACAATTTGTCGGTTTTCTCGCCGCCTTCCGGGAAGGGGGTTATGGGCTGGCGATGGTGGGTGGATTGGTGACTCTCTGGGTGACCTTCGTTCCCTGCTTTCTCTGGATATTCACCGGAGCCCCCTACATCGAATGGATATCATCGCAACCCCGTCTCAACAATGCGTTGAAGGCAATCACGGCGGCGGTAGTCGGCGTGATTTTGAACCTGTCTTTGTGGTTCTCCCTCCATGTCATCTTTGCGACAGTCACTGAGAATTCCGTCGGTCCCGTCGTGCTTTGGACACCTGAAATCACGTCTATGAGATTGGCAGCAATTGTATTGATCGCTTTGTCGGGATACTTGCTGCTGGTCAGACATATGCCGATCGGATGGGTACTGGCTACCTCGGCAGCTGCGTCCTGGGTCGTGAGTGCTATTTTAGGATAGGTGGGTATGTCGCAGGTAAAATCCAACAAATCAGCACAGCAAGGCGGGATAAGCGCTCTTATCCAGCTACTGTTTCTACCATTTTTCTAACGTGGAGAAAAACACTACTAGTAGTCAGTCAATCTGAAACATTCGGGTAAAGACGTTTCAGTTTTATCCTTGCTTGCTCTGTTGTGAAGCGCCAATCTACCGGTTTCGTATTTTCGTTGCGTATCTGCTCCCATTGCTCAACCTCCTGTGTAAGGGTTTCTCTATCAGCAATGCGACGATCTAGGCACTGTCGAGCCAGCACGCTGAATTCGCACTCCGCCATGTTCAGCCAGCTTCCATGCTTCGGTGTGTAGATAAATTCGAGTTTGCTGAGCAGACTGTGAGCAAGCTCTGGCGGGAATGCTTTGTACAATGAGGCGCCAGTATGTGTGCTAAGGTTATCCATCACCAAGGTGATTTTTTCCGCATGCCGATAGTCCTCCTGCACCAGGCGTCGCACACCTTCAGCCCACTCACTTGCCGCATGATTCCCTGCCACTTGCACTCTACGCCAGTTCTCCAGAGGCGCATAGAACAACAGCAAATGAGCCACACCATTGCGTTCATATTCTCCATCGTAGCGCTCTGTCTGTCCCGGTGAAGGCGGAATCGGCTTGCGAACCTCACGTGTACATTGCTTGGTGGTCTCATCCATGCAAACCACTGGATAGTCTGGGTCGTACTCCCTCTTGTAAACGTCCAGCACCTGTTCCATTTGACAGACAAAGGCGGCATTACCCTGAGCGGGTATACACCACATCCTCTTCTGCCAAGGTTTTATGGTGTTTTTTTAAAACTTGCCTAACCGTTTCATACGAGATCGTATCCACAATGTCCAACTCCACAAGTTTTTCGCTCAAAAGCCTCAGAGTCCAGCGTACCCGCCCCTCGGGTGCTTCACTACAGGCCAGGCTTATCAATTGGGCTTCGCCTTCGCCATCCAGACTCGCTGTACGTTCGCGAGATCGCTTCTTTCTCTGTAAGGCCTTCTCCAAGCCTTCATGAACGCACCTTCGGCGAACAGATTCAATACACCGTGTGCTCAGTTCCATCTGATCGGCTGTTTCCGTGTCAGTCATTGCCGGACCATACTTGCCCTCATCAACCCGTAGCAGTATCGCCGCATGTCGTCGCCGTTGGGCTGACACTCGGCCTTGATTTACCATGCCTTCCAGTGCATGGCGTTCATCCTGCGATAGTCTCACTATATTGCGCTTTGCCATATCAAACCTCATCAACAAGTTGTAATTCCTTGTTAAGAAGTTAGACTAATACCCGAACTTTTCATCCTGACTGACTACTAGTACTCGCCGTTGAAAATACCAAGGCTACGAAGCACCATCGGCTTGATGAGACGGCAACTCTCTTTTTCATTTTTAATACAAATCCGACACCACAGCCGGATGAGCTCGACTATTGCCCTCCAGCAATCGCTGATGTCCCCGCACCATGCTTTTTATAGCTCGGCTGTCCGCAGAGCTGCGGTTTTGAGCGTCTCTCTAAGTGGTAACTTACCTATTATTAAGGGGAGTCCAGAATTTTTAGACTACTACATGTGGGTGTTCGCAGCGCATTGTCAGTTCATATCTGTGTAGCAATTTAAAGTTACCTCAACGGTTCCGATCGGCATCCATGTATGGCATGGACTACCTACTCAGAGGTTTGAATTTCATGAAAGACGACGTACTCGACGACAATGTCACAACCAACCCAACAAACAATAGGACGTTTAACGAAGTCCTCAATGCGAGAATATCACGACGAGATGTGTTAAAGGGAAGTTTAGGATTCGCTGTAGCTTCCTTTTTTTCTGCACCCAGTTTGGCGGATTCGTTTGCTAATCTTCGCACCGGCAGCGGTCCCGCAATTGACTTTACACCAGTTCCACTGGCCGACGGAAACGGCGCCGAACCGGTTATCTCAGTGGATTATCAGTACGACGTGCGTGCATAAGGAGAATAACCGCTATCACCCATGTATATCAAGGCAGAAAACTTGAGCCTGGTTATGCTTGAAACATCCACCTTTCCGGCCTCAATCTATTCAACCCGCGAGATTTCCGGCTAAATCCACCCTCTTCCATTGCCTTTCTGACCTCCCGGCTTAGTTCAGGCAACAGGCTGCCAGGCAACCCATCTTTCTGTTGCTGTGCCGTGTAGAAAGTGTGAAAACGCTGAGCTATCAAACCAGCCTGTATCTGGTGAGGCCCGCGTTGCCGGCAGCAACTCGGGGGGTAGCGGTAATGCGCCTTTCTTCATGAGGTGAGCCAGAGAAGTGGTGCATGGATGCACCGTTTACGGACCTAAGGATGGAATCTTGTCTATGACCGCCTGATCCTCAATGCTGGCGACCACTTTGGCTTCACCGCCACACTTTGGACAGACCGACACATCGATGTTGAATACCCGTTTCAGGAGCTGCGCCCAGGTCATGGCTCGGTGGTGCTGTGCGGGTGTTTTGTCTTCGTTTTCCTGGTGGGATCGTCCCTTACCTCGTTTGGCCGGCGTCACATCAACCCGGTATTTGCTATTGGGTGCGTACACCCCGTGGAATCGAGTCAGGTTCACTCTGGGCTTCGGCACCAGTGCCGCCAGCTTGGCAATGAAGTCCAGACCGCACTTACAGATATCATCGGATCGTTTGACGCTCAGAACATATATGATCCGTTTGCAGGTAGCGGAACAACCGGTTTTGCTTGCATTGAATTAGGCAAGCACTGCACTCTCACCGAAACTAACCACAGTCTCGCTGAAAGACTGCGGCAGGAGTTCTCTTTTTTCTCATGAACACTTTAGTTAAATACAATGATGTCACTTTGTTGATCACTAATGCTGATGGCGATTTGAGTCTGCTAACCTCTATACTCGACGATATCGAAAAACTGGACACAGACACAAAAAAATTTTACAAGAATTTGATAGCAGCTGACGCCGACAGTATTGGGCAGAGCCTCAAAATTCGAGCAAATAAATTGAACTACGTGAAAGAAGCATTGGGCATCATCGGCACCCCTTTTGACGTCCATGACGCTGAATTATACGCGGTGAACAAGGGCATCGAATATGAAGTGTTGGAACTGCATAGCAATGCCGGACATCAGAACGCAAAAAAGATTTTGACGGGCATCTGAATATAGGGTGCAAAGTAAGGGATAAGGCCGGGTGGGTAAAGCAGGCGCAGCGTGAAGGCATTAAGCTGACAGAGTGGGTGCATAAAACCCTCAATAACGCGGCTAGCAATAGAAAATAGTATAACTACCACCTACCCCGCCCCGGCAGACTTTTTTATAACCCCAGCACCACTTTTTACTTGACATTTATACCCCTGGAGGTATACTAGATATCAAGTTAACAAGTGAGGGAGGTATGAATAGTCGCCAAGTGATTAAGATGATTGAGGCCGATGGCTGGCAACTGAGTAGAACAAAAGGCGATCACCATCACTTCAAGCATCCCACAAAAAAAGGGCTGGTCACAGTCCCCCACCCGAGAAAAGACATACCAAAGGGGACACTGAACAGCATAATGAAACAGGCCGGGCTGAAATAGGCCCGGCAGGCGCGACATTCAGACTCTCTGAGAAGAGGTGAACAATGCAATTTCCAGTCGTTTTACACACTGATGATGGCGTGTCCTATGGCGTGACCGTTCCAGATGTGCCTGGATGCTTTTCGGCAGGTGATACATTTGACCACGCCCTGGCGAGCGTGAAAGAAGCGCTCATCGGACATATTGAAATTCTAGTCGAAGACGGTGAACCGGTACCGGTAGCAACCGGCGTACAGACGCACAAAGATAATCCGGATTACGAAGGCGGCACCTGGGCCTATGTGAATATCGATCTGTCGCAGTTTTCAATGAAGACCGAGAAAATTAATGCAACTCTACCCGCGCGAGTGATCCACAAAATTGATGAAAAAGTGACCGCAGGGGAGTATAAAAGCCGATCAGCATTTTTAACTGAATCGGCGATGAAAGAGCTTGACTTGCACGCCAAGCAGTAACTGTTACTGGCCGCTACAAATCATTAGTTTTTTGAAACATGGATCTCCCCATGATTATGCTCATTTCCGATCGACCTTCATTAATAGCCGATTTGTTTCTCTACGTGCTCACACCCTTTGCTGATATTCCCCTGAATCCGTGATTTCGAGGTCCCACGTATTAATGTAACCTACTGATAATTGGAGTATAATCGTCGTCTAACCGCCAATCCAGAAATTCACTTATCAGGTGAACGCGTGAAGCGCTTTATTGTCGAACAATCGAACATTGAAATTTACACCTCACATGCCGGACTTGCCTTAATTGGGCGGCTTATCAATACCTATACTTCGCTGAAAAAAAGCGCCCGACGGATTAAAAAACGTCACGGGATTCCCAACATCGAATTGATTCGAAGCTACTTGGGCCAACTTTGCCTAGGCAAGAGCGATTTCGATGCCATTGAAGATTTTCGTCACGATCGTTTTTTTAAAGAGGCGCTGGGGATTAAGCAAATGCCTTCGTCATCGCGCTTACGCCAACGTTTCAACGAAGATGCGCGTGAGTTGATTGACGTGATCGACGAGGCCAACGTTGAGTTTCTTCAAAAGGTTGATGCACCGATCAGTGCCAACCCATTGGGCTATGTGGTGATTGATGCCGATTTATTTCCAATGGATAACAGTGGCACTCGTAAAGAGGGTGTATCCCGTACCTACAAGGATTTTGATGGCTACGGGGCAATGGCGGCTTACCTGGGAGAACAGGGTTGGTGTATAGCTTGTGAGTTACGTGAAGGCAGTTGGCATAGTCAGAAAGAATTTGGGTATGTACTGGATCGGATTGTGCAAAGAAGCCAAAGTCTGACGGATTTACCCCGTCTGATCCGTCTGGACAGTGCGCATGATGCATTGGAGAATCGTTTCAAGCTGTCTGAGCAAGGTGTAGATTATCTGATTAAGTGGAATCCACGTCATCAGCATTTAGAGAGCTGGGTAGACAAAGCGGGTCAACAAAGCCAGTGGCATCATCCCCGCGAAGGTAAGCGTGTCGCCCTATTTAGCGAGCCTGTCAGCGAAACGTACAAGGGTAAAACACACAAGCTGCGTCGGGTGATTCGAGTCATCGAAAGAAGCATTGATAAAAACGGTCAACGACTGCTGATGCCGAAGATCAGCCTGGAAGGTTGGATGACCTCACTCGAAGCTGATGAGGTGGATGACCAAGGGATTATCGATTGCTACAAGGCGCATGCGACCAGCGAGCAGTTCCACAGTGAATTCAAAACGGATCTGGATATAGAGAGACTTCCCTCGGGTAAGTTCGATACCAATGATCTAGTGCTCACATTGGCAACACTGGCCTATAATCTTTTACGCTGGATTGGACTAAAAGGCTTAACCGGTGAGGATGCGCCAATCCGACACCCGGCAAAAAGAAGACGATTGCGTACCGTGATGCAGGAAATCCTGTATCTGGCGGCTCGATTGGTACAAACCGGTCATCGGTTAAAATTGAAATTCTCTTCCCATTGCCCTGCGTTCAGGGTGTTTGAGCGTACCTACGACTACATTGCCACCTAATCGGTTTGACGATTGAGTAGATGATTCGCCTGAACACATAGGCAGATGGATTATACCGCCCGCAGAGGACTCATTTAACCGACTATCGCCCTTTATTGGAAAAAAACTCGCACAAACAACTGATTCATGAACACGGCTTGTAGTTTGCGAATTCTGAAATAGATTTTTCTGTAAAACCGAGTTAGTCTGTATGTAAAGTCACGGATTCAGGAACATGTCAAACCCTTTGTTAAATGACTCCTCTTATCTGTGCCGAGTTTCGATTCTGGTAAAGCAATGCAATAGGTGGAGCATGGGCATCTGCAATAGTACCCAGTAACCCTGAGCCTACTCCTGCACTCAGCAGGCTCACCCTCGTAATGGGTATACATCGACCTAAGGCGTTGACTACAACCGATACAACGATAATTGCGCCCAATACCCTGAGAATGTTGAAGCATCTGCAATACTTAAAAAACACCGGCAAGTACGGTTCCAACAAATAGACCAGTCACCGAAATCTTCAGTTCTCCGTAGTCGATGATTGCGGGCATACGGTAAAATGCAAGAATGGTGAGAAGAAAAGAAGCCACAAGAAACAGTCCTGGAACAAATACGGCATAAAGCATGAATAATAGCGATATAGCGAGAAGGTTTAGTCCCATTCCAATCACGGCCTGGATAGTCGAGCCAATCCAAACAATAATCAGAGCGGCAACAATCTGTGAAAAACTTAATAACTCCACAATGAGCTTCAGTAGATAAAATTCATAACCGTTAGTGAGACCAGCAGAAATAACGCGGTCATTATTCCACCGGCACGAAGGTAATCGCTCACCGTATAACCGGCTGGTCCCATGATCAAAGCGTTCACCTGATGCGTCGGAATCAGAAATGAGTTTGAAGTTGCTATTGCGACAGTAAGAGCAAATAGTGCAGGATCAGCACCCGCGCCCAGCGCGATATTAACTGCTAAAGGTACTAACAAAACCGTTGCGCCGACATTTGACATGATCAACGTAAACACGGTTGCTAATACGGCTACAGCACATTGGATCACCCAAATCGGCATACCATCCAGTACGTGCAGGAATTGCGTTGCTATCCATTCGGCAGTGCCCGTAGCCTGCACAGACTGACCCAGTGGTATCAGGCTTGCCAAAAGAAATACAGTATTCCAACCAACAGCATCATAGGCTTCTTCGATGTTAATCACCCGGCTGACAATCATACCAGCAGCACCAATCAGCAAACACAGTGAAAGCCGAAGATCGGAAAACAATACCAGGCTAAGAGCCACCAAAAAGAAGAATAAAGCCCATCCGACTTTCTGTGGTCGCAGTTGCTCCTTGGGGTAATCCGAAGTTACTACAACAAGGTCCCTGTCCGATTCTAATCGGGTTAAGGCCGCCCATGTGGTATGACATACAAGCAGATCGCCAGCCTGATAAGGCGTATTTCCGATTAATTCACGATCGCGGGTCAGGGTCTCACCGCCTCTGTAAATAACCAGTGGTGATAAGCCATAGACACGTCGAATCCAGAGATCTCGACCTGTTTTACCGATAAGGCTCGAACTCGGTGGTATGACTACTTCGGCAATGCCTGCTTTTACGGCACTTAATGTTTCTGCAAAATGCTCAAGATCTTCTTTCTCCTTAAGCTCAAGCTGATCGCGAAAATCCTGAACATTATCCGGTTCACCTATGACTGCAAGTCTGGCAGGCGCTGTGATCACGACATCCCGTGTCGGAGCCATATAGGTTTTTCCCCGGTAATTGGTGGCTATGATTTGGATGTCGTATTTCTGTTCCAGGTCATCGATTGTCTTACCCACTACAGCATGTTCTTCCGGAATCAGGATTTCATGAATTTCGCCCTTGAGGCCATAAGTACGGTTAAAGTTATCCAGTAAAGTGCGTCCCTTTGAGCCATTTTTACGCCCTTTGCCTGGAAGCACTATGGCACCAAAGACTATAAAATAGAGTATACCTGTAGCCAGAAGAGCCAGACCTATCGGCGTCACATCAAACAACTCATAAGTACGCATTTGGGACTCGGCTGGCAAAGATGTGTTAATGCCCAAAATCAGGTCATTCAGCAATATCAAAGGCGATGAGCCCACCATAGTCATGGTGCCACCGAGTATTGCGCAAAATCCCATTGGCATTAACAAACGTGACATGAGCAAACCGGTACGAACGGACACGCGACTGACCACTGGAAGAAACAATGCTGCAGCACCGACATTCTGCATAAAACTGGAAATCAGCCCCACCGTCGCTGAAATAAGTGTGATTAACCGCGATTCAGTTGACCCACCGATTCGGGTTATCCAACTGGCGACCGTCGACATAACGCCTGTTTTGTCTAGCCCTGCACCTATGATCATGACCGCAACAATCGAAATTACTGCGTTAGAACCAAATCCATCAAACAGATGTTGTACGTCAACCAGATTTTCCAGCCCAGGTAATGCAGCTAATGACCCAAGCGTTACCATGATCACAATTGCGGTAACATCTACCCGAAGTAATTCAGATACAAAAAGAAAAACCGTCAATCCCAGCAATGCCAGGACGACAACCATTTCATGGGTCAGACCTAATGATTCCATATTGAATCCAAGTATGTATTTCCAATTAAGGACGCAAGCTTTATTTTTGAAGCATAAATAAGAAACAGCTTGCGTTAATGCAAGCTGAATAATGCTTCAAATTGGAGAAAAGGAGTTGTGTATCTGCGTTCAGATTTCTACGCTATTTCAACACAAACATTCTAATTGTATCGGCCTAGACAGCCTGAGCCTGTACCACAGTGACTGCGATCAGATTGTATATTGCTTCGGCATCACAGCCGCGTGACAAATCATTGGCCGGTTTTTGCAGGCCTTGAAGGATCGGCCCGATCGCCATAGCACCACCGATACGTTCAGCCATTTTGTAGCCGATATTGCCTGCCGCCAGATTCGGAAAGACCAGCACATTGGATTTACCCTTGATTTGCGAGTCCTTGATCTTTTTATTCGCAATTTGTTCAACGATCGCGGCGTCCAGTTGCACGTCGCCATCAATTGCCAAGCCCGGTTTTTTTGCTTTGACAATCTCTGTGGCATTGACCACTTTGTCCACCAGTTCGTGTTTGGCACTGCCACTGGTCGAGAACGACAACATGGTTACTCTGGGTTCTTCGTTCAACATCAGGCGACCGCTCTCAGCCGCTGCCATGGCAATATCAGCCAGTTCTGTTTCGCTCGGGTCGATCACTAAACCACAGTCGGAAAAAATCAATCCGCCCTTTAAAGAATGAAAAGGCTCACACAACATCATCAGGAAAAAGCTTGAGACAATATGGGCATCTTTTCTCACACCGATTTGTTGAATGGCACTGCGTACCACATCCGAGGTGGTATAAACGGCACCGGCCACCGAACCTTCTGCATCACTCAGATGCACCATCATATTGGCATAACACAAAGGATCCCGGACTTTTTCTGTCGCCTCATCCAGTGTCATGCCTTTATGTTTGCGTAATTCATACAAGGCCTTGGCATAAGCAGGTACTTTGTCTGAAGTCGCCGGATCAAGCAGTTCTATCCCCTCCAAAGACACGCCACAGGCTTGCGCCTGCTGCTCAATGCGTTGACGATTACCCAGTACGATCAGTTTGGCCAGGCCGTCTTCGGTTGCTTTTGCCGCCGCCTCCAGAACGCGTTCATCCTCGCCCTCGGCCAATACAATGTGTCGCGGATCCGCTTTGGATTTTCTGAAGATTTCATTCAACGCTTTCATTGTTTACCTGCCCAAAACCTCAGTTTTTCGTGACTGTCTTTTATGAGTTTTTCTAACGGAAGTGAGGCACCGGAATCCGATGCCTCACATACTTTGACCACCTGTTGGCAATCAGAGCTTCGGCGTTTGCGGAATAAAATCCGCTTTGTCGATACCGGCCACAACCACCGGCTTTTTCATGGCATCGCGTCGGAACGGCTCGCCCAGCTCCTGGTTCAATACCACTTCAACAAAGGTCGTGACATTGTTTTCCATTTGCTCGGTTATCGCCGTGCTCAACACTTCTGTCAGTTGCTCCATGCTGGTCGCCTGTACGCCTTTAACCCCGCATGCTTCAGCCACCTCGGCGTAGTTCACGCCCTGGTTCAGCTCGGTGCCGACAAAGTTGTCTTCGAACCACAAAGTGGTGTTGCGCTTCTCCGCGCCCCACTGGTAGTTGCGGAAAACCACCATGGTGACTGCCGGCCACTCACCACGACCACAGGCAGTCATTTCGTTCATGGAGATACCAAAGGCACCGTCTCCGGCAAAACCAATACAGGGCAGATCCGGCCGTCCAATTTTGGCACCCAGAATCGATGGCAAGCCATAGCCACAGGGACCAAACAAACCGGGTGACATGTATTTACGACCCGCATCAAACGTTGGGTACGCATTACCGATGGCGCAGTTATTACCTATGTCGGTCGAGATAATCGCATCCGCCGGCAGCACAGATTTGATCGCTGTCCAGGCCTGACGAGGGCTCATACGCTCAGGATCACGACCTCTGGCACGCTCGTTCCAGGTGATGCCCGGATCATCTTCCTCGTGTACCATGGCAGCCAGCTGCTCAGACCAGTTGGACTTGGCCGTAGCGATTTCTGCCTGGCGCTCTTCACGCCCGGCGTCACCGGCAGTGGCTGACAGTTTATCCAGAATCTGCTCAGCAACGCGACGCGCATCACCCTGTATACCGACGGCCACCCGCTTGGTCAGACCAATACGATCAGCGTTGATATCAACTTGAATAATCCTGGCATCTTTCGGCCAATACTCAGTCTGGTAAGCCGGCAGTGAGGAGAACGGGTTCAGGCGTGTGCCCAGTGCCAGCACCACATCAGCCTTGGAAATCATTTCCATACCAGCTTTAGAGCCGTTATAGCCCAGTGGTCCACACGATAAGGGGTGAGACCCTGGAAACGCATCGTTGTGCTGATAGTTACAGCAAACCGGGGCAGTCAGGCGTTCGGCCAAAGCTGCGGATGCGTCGATTGCACCTGACAATACCACACCGGCACCGTTCAGTATGACCGGGAATTTCGCTTCGCTCAACAAGGCCGCTGCATCAGAGATCGCATCCGGATCACCGGGTGGGTGTTCGATTCGCACGACCTGTGGCAAGTCGATATCGATCACTTGCGTCCACATATCTCGTGGGATATTAATCTGCGCCGGCGCCGAGCCACGGAAGGCTTTAAGAATTACCCGGTTCAGCACTTCGGCAATTCGCGTGGGATCACGCACTTCTTCCTGGTAGCAAACGCAGTCCTCAAACAGTGCCATCTGCTTCATTTCCTGGAAACCACCCTGACCGATGGTTTTGTTGGCCGCCTGAGGCGTGACCAGCAGCAACGGCGTATGGTTCCAGTACGCGGTAATAATTGGTGTCACCATATTGGTGATACCGGGCCCGTTCTGTGCGATCGCCATCGACATCTTACCGGTGGCACGTGTGTAGCCATCGGCACTCATGCCCGCATTCACTTCGTGCGCGCAATCCCAGAACTTAATGCCCGCCACCGGAAACAGGTCGGAGATAGGCATCATCGCTGAGCCGATGATGCCAAATGAGTGCTCAATGCCGTGCATCTGCAGCACTTTGATAAAGGCTTCTTCGGTGGTCATTTTCATAATATTGGCTCCTTTCGGCTTTTGGAATGTCAGGATTGTATTAAAAAATGGCGTATCTGTTACGCCTGTTGTCTGTCTTGCAGAAT
This sequence comes from Granulosicoccaceae bacterium, assembly GCA_965222695.1. Lineage (GTDB taxonomy): Bacteria > Pseudomonadota > Gammaproteobacteria > Granulosicoccales > Granulosicoccaceae > UBA7957. Next base: position 2,469,350 of record OZ244967.1, read on the forward strand.
CATGTCTGATGCTTTTTCAGCAATCATAATTGTTGGAGCATTAGTATTTCCGGAAACAATTTCGGGCATTATTGATGCATCAACGACGCGCAAACGATCGATTCCGTGGACGCGCAGTCGGTCATCAACTACCGCCATATCATCATGTCCCATTTTACAAGTACCTACCGGATGATAGATGGTCTGGCTATATTGGCGGGCGGCTTCCAATAACTCCTCGTCCGACTGATACTGTTCTCCAGGCACAAATTCACTATTGATATGAGGTGCCAAAGCCGGTGCTTCGGCAATTCGGCGAGCGACCTTAATACCATCTATGGCAACCTGGCAGTCGCGCTCATCCGATAAATAATTTGGGTGTATCGCAGGATAATCCCGTGGGTCTGAAGATTGTATTTCAAGGTGCCCCTTACTATGAGGTCTTAACTGGCAGACCGATGAAGTAAAAGCGGAAAATTTGTGCGCCCCCTCTCCGGGTTTATCCGCACTCAAAGGTTGCATATGAAATTGAATATCGGGTCGTTCAACACCCTCTCGTGATTTGGTGAAGATCGTCACCTGACTTGCAGCAAGCGTTAATGGACCGGACCGTGACAAAATATATTGCAAACCCACCCAGGCTTGCTTGAAAATATTGTTCACTTCATCATTCAAAGTTCGCAGACTGGTTTTAAACACCAGTCGTATCTGCAAGTGATCCTGTAAGTTCTTGCCTACCCCTGGCAGTTCGTTTACAACAGGTACACCGGCCTTATCCAAAACGTCTTTAGGGCCAACACCCGACAACTGTAAAATCTGCGGTGAGCCAATTGCGCCTGCAGACAGGACCACTTCACCGGAAACACGTGCTGTCTGAGTTTTACCTTTATGGACAAATTCAATACCCACAGCGCGATTATTTTCGATAATCAGCCGGTTTGTGTGGGCCTTGGTTAAGACCGTCAAGTTGGGTCTTTTTCGCGCCGGTCGCAGAAATCCTTTGGCGGTACTCCAGCGAAAGCCTTTGTAACACGTCTGTTGGAAGTATCCGACGCCTTCCTGTTTTTCGCCGTTATAGTCCTTGTTCAGCGGAATTCCGATCTGAGTGGCCGCTTTTACGAAAAATTCCGCAATAGGCCGGCGAAGGCGCAAGTCGGATACTTTTAACAGTCCACCTACACCATGGTACTCATCAGCGCCCCTCGCCTGGTCTTCAGATTTTTTAAAATAAGGCAGTACGTCTTTGTAGGACCAGCCTTTATTACCAAGCGCTTCCCATCGGTCATAATCCTCTGCTTGCCCTCGAACATAAAGTAATCCATTTAGTGAACTCGAACCGCCTAAGACTTTGCCCCTTGGCCACTGCAACTGCCTATTATTTATTCCGGAATCAGGTTCGGTTTCATAACACCAATCAGTTGCAGGATGATGCATTGTCTTGAAGTAACCTACTGGAATATGAATCCAGGGATTCCAATCCGAGCTACCGGCCTCCAATAACAAAACAGAGTTATTAGGATCTGCAGACAGCCGATTAGCTAAAACACAGCCAGCTGATCCAGCCCCCACAACGATATAGCTATACTGCTTATCTGCCTGAATCATTCAATACTCCTCTTCAAACACTTAATAAGTCCATGTAGCAAAAAAACTGAATAGGGATCATTTACACGGCCTAGTGGTTACTAAGGCATTTCTGGTTTTAGATAAATGAATTACCTGGAACATCCGTGAAGTGTTTTATGATCCTACATGTATCATTATTTAAAATCAATGACTGTTTCCAATATATTTTATGTCTTAATGATACTTATGGAATCATTTTCAGAAACCGACAAGAAACGCTACGCCACAGAACCTAAATTTACATTAAAGTTTGGTGCTTCAGGGTTTACCGAAAAAAACTGGACATCCAGAAGTCAGGTCAACTCTTTTTCGCCAAAGATCTTGAAGAGCGCACTAACGGGCTAGAAGGGCAGGTTGTTATTCGCAGTATCAGGGAATCGAAAAAAATAGAGCCAAAAGTCATTCAATTTCAGCATATTCCTTGGTACCACAGTAGCAAGAGGCCATAGATGCCGCAGCTTTGCGTAAAGCGGGTAGATACTGACGGAGTTCATCCAGTGATTTACGCACCATTGGAGCGTGTACAGCGACAGTAAAACAGATAGTGTTTTTATCATCAAATACCGGCACCGCGATTGCCACCATGCCATCCAATAACTCTTCGTTGTCGATTCCAATACCGTCTTTACGGATTCGAATGAGTTCCTGTTGTAACAGTTCCGGATCGGTGATACTTCGTCTGGTATGGGGCTTGAGTGGTGCAGAATACAACAGCTTTTTGCGTTGAGCGGGCTTCATATACGCAAGGAATAATTTACCGCTCGCAGAACAGTGCAGAGGCAACCGTGAACCAATCGGCAGTTGGATTCGAAATGGCCAGTTTGCTTCAACCCGATCAAAATACACTGTTTCGTGTCCGTCGAGAATCGTGCAATTGCAGGTTTCACCAATATCATCAGATAAGGCCTGCAGGATCGCGTGACGCGGAGCACCCAGTGCGTCGTTAGACAGTACATTAAAAACCATTTCCCGTAATAGTGGGCCGGGTAGATAATGCTTTTTCACTGGTTCGCGCTGCAGAAACCCTTCATCTTCAAGTTGCCGCAGGATGCGATTAACGGTGGGTTTAGGCAAACCGAGTTTTTCAATGACTTCAGTTGCGGATATCGACCGCTGTGCCTTTGCCACGTGATCGAGAATCACCAGCCCACGCAGGACTGTGGGTATACCTTCTTGTTGTTCATTTGTCATTTTGGGTGCTTCTCAATTCCTCTGCAGTCGCCAATAAACTACGAATTGTTGTAAAAACCCGGCGATATAGGTAATCACCGGGTTAATTATTATTTACCCTCCAGACATTACTTTAGGCAGCCAAAGCACCAGTTGCGGGAAGATAAACAGCAGGATGAGACCGACTAGCTGAATCATCATGAACTGAATCATACCCAGATAAATATCCTTGAGATCCCAATTCGGCACGACCCCCTTCAGAAAGTACGCTGACAAGGCCACCGGTGGGGATAACCAGGCGGTCTGCAGGTTGACCGCGACCAGTATGCCAAACCACACCATCAGATCGTAGCGGCTCAGCCCGTGGATCTCCAGCACCTCTACCGTCGGCAGCAGAATTGGCACAACGATCAGAACAATAGGCACCCACTCCAGTGGCCATCCCAGAAGGAAAATCAGTGCCATCACCAAGAGCAGAATAAGGTAAGGCGACATCTCGAGACCCAGTAACAACTCAGTCAACATCTTGGGTGTGCCCAGGGCACTGAACTGGGCACCAAAGAAGTTCGATGCAGCCACCAGAAACATGATCAAAACCGTTATTTCCAGTGCTTTGATCAGACTGTCAAAGAAACTGGGCATAGTGAACTTACGGTAACCGATGGATAACAAAATGGCACCAAAGGCTCCCATCGCTGCTGCTTCAGCAGGCGTTGCCAGACCGAGGAGAATTGACCCCAAAGCAAATGAAATCAGAATTGTCGGCGGCATAAGCCCTGCGAAGAACTCATCCCAGAGATCAGAAAAATAGAATTCACTTTCGGCCGCAGGGCTATAGATCGGCCTTGCCAAAAACGCTAAGAACGCAGTGAATGCAGCAAAAGTGATCGACCAGATCGGCAGGCCACCACCCTCACTCAGATTGACAACAATCATAATGACGTGGAAGAGGACTGCGATAGGAAGCGCGATTTTGAGTACATTCAAACGACGATAGGCGGCGTAGGCTAAAGCACAGGTAATAGCAAAAACGATAAGGCCACCAAATGGCACCCCGCTGAATGCTCCACTTAAACCAAGCCCAAACACCCGGCAAACCGTCAAAACACCCAGGCAGATCAATGCAACCTCAGCACCATAAAAAGCGGAGGTTTGGGGTTGTTGATCTTTCGGCAAAATCGGCCCGAGATCCGGATTTAACCAACAGCGTCCAAGCGTGTAGATCAAGTACAGGCTGGCCAGGAGGGCACCGGGAATAAAAGCTGCACGGAAAAGGTCAAGTGTTGAGACCTCGAGAACGGGTCCCATAACGATCAGCATAATCGAAGGTGGGATCAGAATGCCTAAGGTGCCACCGGCGGTGATGGTTCCTGCCGCAAGCTTGACATTATAGCCGGACCGGCTCATGGTTGCGCCTGCCATGATCCCAAGCAGGGTCACTGAGGCACCCACGATGCCGGTGGCTGCTGCAAAAATTGTGGATACAATCAGTACGGCAATAAATAATGCTCCGCGTATGCGCGACATGATCATCTGGATCGACGCAAACAACCTTTCCATCAGGCCCGCCGCCTCCATGACTATGCCCATCAAAACAAAGAGCGGCACCGCCATGAGCTGATCGTTCAACATGGTGGAGTTTGTGTTCAGCGTCATCAACAGCGTGGTTAACTTGAAGTTGGCGCCCCAGATGCCAAAGACAAAGGCAAGAAAAATCAACGTAAACGAAATTGGAAAACCGATAAAGATCACGAACAGCATGGCTGTGAGCATGATCAGACCGATGGTGGCCTTGTCCATCTCAGGGCGGGCGGACATAAGCTTGGAAAAAGCCTCACCGCCAGGAACTATTTCTGGTTGGAACACGGCCAGAATCAGCCAAAGCAATGCAATCACGTAGACAGGCAAAACCCGTACGAACACGCGTTCACGCTCTTTACCCATCTTGTGAAATGCACGGAAAATCTCAGGGAGTCCTTGCAGTAGCAAGAGAAGGCCACCGATTGGCATCGCCGTACGCGCGGGCCACAACAGCGGTCCCCAAGCGCTGTCGATCTGCATCGTTTCGCCTTTGGAATAGGCAAGCCACCAGAAGTCTGCAGCGATAACGGTAAAGAAGATCATCGAAGGGATAAAGAAAAGAAGGTACAGGACGGCATCCACTGTCGCCTGAGTCTTATCCGACCAGTTTCGGTAGAGAAAGTCGGCGCGAATATGAACACCGCGCATCAGACCGTAGCCCGCGGCAGCCATGAAGAGTACGCCGGCTAACATACGACTGGTATCATACACCCAGAGCGTGGGGCCCAGTCCGAGGGACCGGGCGAATTCTTCAAATCCTGCATTTTGCAGGATCACAAACGAGTTACGGGAAACGACTTCGAATACCACAACCGCAATGAGCGGAACCATTAACAGAGCGATAATCTGGCCGGCCCGGTAATTGATCACGTCAATGGCTGCCGTGATAGGACGTTGCCAGGCGGTCATATCCTCTGGTGTTTCACCCGGTGCCTCGGCGCGTCGCTCCGCAATTAATTCGTCTGCAATCTCGAGCTCATCCGGATTTACCTCAAGCTCTTCCGGGGTTGCCTTATCATTGGTCATACCCATTTCCACCTCGTTGTTTTTGCCCTTGTCGGGCTATTAATATTTAAACAGGGTCAAAGCCCTTTACGGAGGGTTCGAAGCGAGGCCGCGAAGGGCCCCGCAACGAAGGTTTTTTTACTTGAGAGATTCTGCGTGTGCACGACCCAGACCCGCGTTGGATGTCTGCGCACCGGCCCAGAACGGTACCACAGTATCAGCAAAATCCTTTTGTGACTGCCACACTTCTGCGAAGAACTCGTTCTCTTTCGCGGCTTGCTCCAGCGACTTTTTTGCTGCCGCCATGTACTCTGTGAAGTAATCCGCCGGCGTATCTTCGAGGATAACACCGTGATTATCTGTCAGATCTTTCAACGCCTTACCGTTCTCAAAGATACGATAGGACATGGATTTTGAAAGAGACGCGTTTGCAGCCACTTCCATTGCCTTCTTCTCATGATCACTCAGATCGTTGTAGAAATCGCGATTGACATACATATCCGCGTTTACAACCACCTGGTGCAGACCCTGGAGGTAGTAGTGCTTGAGAACTTTCTGAAAACCGAATACTGAGTCCGGCTTGGGGCAACACCACTCCGCAGCGTCAATGGTGCCCTTCTCCAGCGCTGGCAAAATATCGCCACCACCCATAGCAACAGCCGGGACACCGACGTCAGCATACGCGGCACCCACCATACCCGGAGGCGCACGGAAACGCATCTTACGGAAATCATCCATTGACTCTATCGGCTTGGGAAACCAGCCGAGTGCCTCAGGGCCCACAGGCTGCAGCATGAACCCTTTGACGTTCACGCCCATTTCATCCCACAGACGATCATACAGTTCCTTACCGCCGCCGTATTGGAACCAGCTTAGGAATGCGATGTTATCGAGACCTACACCGGCACCGGCAACAGGCGCACCGAATAGATTGGCCGCAACGTGCTTGCCACCCCAATAGTGTGTCCAGGCAAAGCCGCCTTCCACGAGCCCTGCGTCAACCGCATCCATAATGTCTCGCGGTCCAACAACCGCACCTGCGGGCAGAACTTCAATAGTGAGCGATCCATTCGTCAGTGCCGCGACATCATCCCCGAACTCCTTCAGCATAACGACTTCGTCAGCTGTATTGGGTAGCACCGACTGGATACGCAAGACCTTGTCAGCAGCCATGGCGGACGACGCCATAAGCGCCATGGCTGCTGCACCGGCAGTAATGGTTTTTAGCTTGATCATTTTTACTCTCCTCTGGTAAACAAAACCTTCATCTTATTACGCGTCGCGAGGCTGAAGGCAGCACCCCGGAGCTTATTGAGCCGGTGGCCCGACCCGAGTCCAAATTCGACCCTATACTTATGTTTGCCTCCTCTCAGTAGCAGTCAAATCTAATGGCAGTTGATGAGCAGTGACATGAATTCATCGCAGAATATGCACTGAAGATTTTGCGTGGCGAACAACTTTGGCCGCTGTGGAACCCAGATAAAAATCCTTGAAACCCGGTCGATGCGATGCGATCACAATCAGATCGCTCGATTGTTCCTCCGCGACGTCCAGTATGGTCTGGTAGGAATGGCCTTTACGAATGTCAACCTTAATAGACTCGTCGAACTCACCTGCCACACCTTCGAGAATAGCCCGTGCAGATTGTGCAGATTTGTCCCTGATGCCCTTGGGCAACTCTGCTGCGACCCAGCTGGGTATATCCTCGATAACGTATAACAAGGTTATTTGTCCACCCTCACTAAGATTCGTCGCAGCGGTTTCAATGGAAGTCCTGCCTTCATTAACGTGAGCAATATCGATTGGAACCAGAATGTTTTGGTACATGGTCCGTATCCTCTTTTTTGAATAGCTGTTTTAAGGAAAGAATCTTCTAAACTACAAAGTTTGTGTTTTAGGCTTAGATCTACTTCCCATGAATGCGTTTTATTGATACTTTAGGTATCATAAATTAGCTATTAAAGAATGTAAATGACATTTTTTTAAATTAAATGATACATTTTTTATTAATAATGCGACAATGAGGACTTAGAATTAGGCTATTCTTGCACTCATACCACTTTTACCCTCTGACTGATGAGCTCTTAAACATATGCTTTTATCTATCATTGCCGTTTTAATTGGTCTTGCCTTGCTGGTCTGGAGTGCCGATCTGTTTGTTGAAGGCGCTTCCGTGGTTGCCATGAACCTCGGTGTATCCACTCTGATCATAGGGATAACGATTGTAGGCTTTGGCACTTCGGCGCCGGAGATTCTTATATCCCTGTTCTCTGTCATCGATAACACACCGGATCTGGCCATAGGTAACGCTCTGGGTTCCAACATCGCCAACATAGGTCTGATTCTCGGTATCACTGCACTTTACGCCCCTATCGCTTTCAGATCGGCGCTGATTCGACGTGAATTCCCGGTTTTATTGATCGCGACGGTTATTCTGGTTTGGGTATTGAGCGACGCACGACTGAGTCTGTTTGATGGTCTGCTGCTATTGACTGTTCTTTTCATCAGCATGGGATACCTGATGTATTTCAGTTCTACCGATAGCGACGATCCGATCGCCGCCGAAATTGAAGAGGAAATTCCCAAGGATGTATCTACTGGTCGGGCTTTTCTAAACACACTAATCGGTCTGCTCGTGCTTGTCGGAAGTTCAAAACTGCTGGTCTGGGGAGCAGTTAATATCGCAACATTCCTGGGAGTCAGTGAGCTGATTATCGGCCTGACTATTGTCGCATTAGGTACATCGCTGCCAGAGCTGGCCGCCGCAATTGCCAGTGCGCGTAAAGGTGAACTGGAACTGATTATGGGTAATGTCATAGGTTCCAACCTTTTCAATTCTTTGGCTGTCATAGGCCTGCCCGCGGCATTGATAAGCTTCCCGGTATCTTCTGCGGCGATCAGCCGGGATCTGCCCATCATGGTCGGTTTGACAGTGCTCCTGTTCCTGTTCGTCTTACTTCCGCGGAACAGCTACTGTCGTATAACCCGCATAAAGGGTTTCTTTCTGCTGGGTTCATTTGTTGCCTATCAAGCCTTACTGTATTTTCAGGAAGTTGCTGCTTAGCCAAAGTGTTAACCCGGCATAAAACCAACAACTGCAAGTTTCCGGCAGCTCATCACGAGAACTTTTCAGGGCTTCAGCACAATTTTCGGTGCTGCGGCCTTGTGTTCATGTATATCTCTGAACGCTTCTGCTCCGGCGGACAAATCACGAACATCCACCCAATCCAGCGGACCCAGGACCTTACTGTACAAAAGATCAATAGAGGCCTTTAAATCGAGAACGCTGTAGGTGTAATTGCCAAGAAAGGTAATTTCTTCCAGAGTGTGTAAAAGGAGAATAACCGCTATCACTCATGTATATCAAGGCAGAAAACTTGAGCCTGGTTATGCTTGAAACATCCACCTTTCCGGCCTCAATCTAGTCAACCCGCGAGATTTCCGGCTAAATCCACCCTCTTCCACTGCCTTTCTGACCTCCCGGCTTAGTTCAGGCAACAGGCTGCCAGGCAACCCATCTTTCTGTTGCTGTGCCGTGTAGAAAGTGTGAAAACGCTGAGCTATGCAAACCAGCCTGTATCTGGTGAGGCCCGCGTTGCCGGCAGCAACTCGGGGGGTGGCGGTAATGCGCCTTTCTTCATGAGGTGAGCCAGAGAAGTGGTGCATGGATGCACCGTTTACGAACCTAAGGATGGAATCTTGTCTATGACCGCCTGATCCTCAATGCTGGCGACCACTTTGGCTTCACCGCCACACTTTGGACAGACCGACACATCGATATTGAATACCCGTTTCAGGCGCTGCGCCCAGGTCATGGCTCGGTGGTGCTGTGCTGATACCGCCGGCCTCGTGATATATCTCACAAGCCTCTCCAGCTTCTGCCGTTCCCAGGCTTGTGCCGCGACCCCGGCGTGCAGGCTGAAACCTGATACCTTAGCTACCTGGGTAAACCGATCATCGTCTTCCCAGGCCGGGATGGTCTGCAGCGTGAACACCTTGCGTCCTCGCTGCGGACCAACGGCGATGCGGTAACTGACCGAACAGCCCAATACCTGTTGCATCGGATCTTCATCTTGATCTTCCAGGTTCAGGTAACTGTTTTCTTCATCCCGTTCCAGGATGCCTTAGCGTTCCAGAAACCCGGCAACCCGGTGGCTGATCGTATGCGCCAACGCCACCAATTCCTGCTGATCAGGTGCGTTGGCGCGCTGAAAGCGTGTTTTGCCGTATCTTGTTTCGGTGTAGACACCGTCGAGGAAGAGCATGTGGAAATGCACGTTCAAATTGAGCGCACTGCCGAATCGCTGGATCAGCGTTACCGCACCGGTCTGCGCGGTTTTTCGAGTGAATCCTGCCTTCTTGACCAGGTGAGACGATATGGCCCTGTAAACGATCCCCGGTACACGATCCATCAGTTGCGGGCGACTGGCGAACAGGAAGCGTAATTGAAATGGGAAGCTCAACACCCACTGGCGGATGGGCTGTTCCGGCAAAACCTCATCGACCAGCAGTGCGGCACTTTCCGCCATACGCCTGGCTCCGCAACTGGGACAGAAGCCACGACGTTTGCAACTGAACGCGACCAGGTGCTCATGGTGACATTCACTGCATTACACCCGTAGGAACCCGTGTTCTATCCGTATAGAGGAATGCTTGATGCCTGTCGTTGCCAACCCTTGCCAGACAATTCCTGCCAGTACCTGTCACTCCCACTCAATAGTCGCCGGTGGCTTCCCTGAAATATCGTAGGTGACCCTGGATATACCGGGAATACGATTGATAATGGTGCGCGACACTTCATCAAGAAAGTCATAGGGAAGATGTGCCCAGCGCGCTGTCATAAAATCGATCGTCTCCACGGCACGCAAGGCAATCACATAATCATAGCGGCGACCGTCTCCGGTCACTCCTACGGATTTTACCGGTAGAAATACGGCAAAGGCCTGGGATGTCTTATCGTATAAATCATTTCTGTACAGGGCTGAGATGAAAATGTCATCGGCAAGGCGCAACAAATCGGCGTATTCTTTTTTTACCTCGCCCAGAATTCGAACTCCAAGCCCGGGGCCCGGAAACGGATGGCGGTAAACCATTTCAGCCGGCAGGCCCAGCTCGACGCCTATGCGCCTGACCTCATCTTTGAATAATTCACGAAGTGGCTCGATCAACTCAAGCGTCATATCCTCCGGAAGTCCGCCGACGTTATGATGCGATTTGATGACATGAGCCTTGCCGCTCGCTGAGGCAGCCGATTCGATCACATCGGGGTAAATCGTGCCCTGGGCGAGCCACTTTGCGCGGCCCAACCTGGCGGCCTCTTCTTCGAATATCTCGACAAACAGATTACCGATAATTTTGCGCTTGTTTTCAGGATCGGTTTCCCCGGCAAGCGCGCCGAGAAATCTCTGTTCCGCATCGACACGAATGACTTTTACGCCCATGTTTTTGGTGAAAGTCGCCATCACATGATCACCTTCATCGAGCCGCAACAAACCGTTATCGACGAAAACACAGGTGAGTTGCTCGCCCACCGCTTTATGCAGAATCGCGGCCACGACCGATGAATCCACGCCTCCGGACAAGCCCAGAATCACTTCCTCATCACCCACATTCTTTCTGATTTGCTCTATCTGGTCTTCAATAATATTGTTCGGTGTCCAAAGACCTTTGCAGCCGCATATATCTCGAACGAACCGTTCAATAATGCGCTGTCCCTGGCGCGTATGAGTAACCTCCGGATGAAACTGCACACCGTATAAGCGGCGGCGTTCGTCGGCCATTCCGGCAACGGGAGCGTCCTGAGTACTGGCTATAACCTTGAAGCCGGACGGGATTTCGTCCACCCGATCGCCATGACTCATCCAGACGTCCAGCAATCCGTGACCTTCGTCGTTCACACGGTCCTCTATGTCGACCAATAGTTTACTGTGCCCGTGTGCTCTGACTTCGGCATAACCGAATTCACTATGACCGGAACAGTTTACCCGACCGCCGAGTTGAGCCGCCATGGTCTGCATGCCGTAGCAGATTCCCAATACCGGGACTTGCAATTCAAAGACTGCGCTATCCACTGTTAATTTTTGATCGTCGAGAACGGACTCCGGCCCACCTGACAGAATTACACCGGATGGATTCCAATCGGCTATGGTTTGGGTGGAACTGTCGCAGGGATGTATTTCGCAATAAACACCGGCCTCCCGAACCCTGCGGGCAATCAACTGAGTAAACTGGGAACCGAAATCCAATATGAGTACTCGGTCACTGTGTATATCATTCATGGGTTTTGTCCTTCAATGAAAAACGCCGGCTAAGCCGGCGCAGCATGAATCTGAGATTTCAGGCTAATTAATCTAGTTTACTCTGTAGTTAGGCGCCTCTTTGGTAATTTGGACATCATGGACATGGCTCTCCCGCATACCGGCGGCGGTAACCCGGACAAATTTTGCCTTCGCCTGCATGGCTTCGATATTCACCGCGCCGCAATAACCCATACTGGAACGCAAGCCTCCCATCAATTGGTGAACTATGGCTGTCAATGCGCCTTTGTACGGCACTCTGCCTTCTATTCCTTCCGGGACCAGTTTATCCGCCGAATCCTCGTCATCCTGGAAATAGCGATCACTCGAACCCTTCTGCATAGCACCGATTGAGCCCATGCCCCGGTAGGATTTATAGGTCCTCCCCTGGTACAACTCCACCTCGCCCGGGGCCTCCTTGGTGCCCGCCAGAAGACCGCCGATCATGACCGAACCAGCTCCCGCGGCGATGGCTTTTGCCAGGTCGCCGGAAAACCGGATTCCGCCATCAGCGATCATCGGTACCTCACTGCCCTTTAACGCCCGGTAAACATTGTGAATCGCACTGATCTGCGGAACACCAACTCCGGCTACAACTCGCGTGGTACAAATCGATCCAGGCCCTATCCCGACTTTGACACCGTCCGCGCCGTATTCAACCAGATCCCGTGCCGCCTCACCGGTTGCAATATTCCCGCCGATGATCTGTACATCCGGGAAATTCTGCCGGATCCAACGGACTCTTTCCAACACGCCTTTAGAATGGCCGTGAGCTGTATCCACCACAACCACATCGACTCCGGCCTTGACCAGGGCTTCCACCCGTTGATCTGTATCGGCACCGGTACCGACTGCTGCACCCACTACCAGTCTTTCACGGGAATCCTTGACCGCATTGGGATAATCCTGAGCTTTCTGAATATCCTTAACCGTTATCATTCCGCGCAGTTCAAAACCGTCATTCACTACCAGCACTTTTTCGATCCGGTGCCGGTGCAGTTTTTCAATCGCCATCTCCCGGCTGGCTTCTTCTGGCACGGTCACCAGTCGTTCCTTGGGGGTCATGATTGTAGATACCGGCGCTTCCATCCGAGTCTCAAACCGCAAATCGCGCTTTGTGACTATCCCGACCAGATCCTCTCCTGATACGACCGGCAGACCGGAAATACCGTGCTTTCGTGTGAGTTCCAATACCTCACTGATCTTGGTGTCCGCTGAGATTGTAATAGGTTCCAGCACAACCCCGCTCTCATACTTCTTGACGGTCTCGACTTCTTTGGCTTGATCTTCAACCGACATATTCTTATGGACAATGCCGATTCCACCTTCCTGTGCCAGCGCGATCGCGAGCATGGATTCGGTAACCGTATCCATCGCCGCCGAGACCAGCGGAATATTCAAAGACAGTCCGCGAGTGAGTCGAGTTTGCAGCCGGCAATCGCGAGGCAGAATGTCCGATCTGCCCGGAGTCAGCAGCACATCGTCAAAAGTCAGTGCTTCCTCGATATGACTCATAAATTTAAATCCCCGTAAAATTTACCCGTTTATATTCACCCAAATGCAGCGAAAATGCATGGCGACCGTTCCGTGTGTTAACCGGTCATTATATAGCTTGACTCCATTTCAGTAAACTGATTAACCTTCGCCAGGCCTTTTGAAGAATCTATCCCATCGCCATGTCATTGCCATGACTAAGGCGTGTCTCTTAGACCATACGGCCCAGAACCCGAATCCATGCCGCCATCCGCAACAGGGCGAGCAAGTGTTGGTTCGCGGATCTGTGAGTCTCTATGAAGCCCGGGGGGATTTTCAACTGATCGTGGAACACATGGAGGCAATAGGTGAAGGGGCCTTGCAGCGCAAGTTTGAACAAATCAAAAAACAGTTACTGAAGGCGGGATTGTTCGAGCAGAAGCACAAAATGCAACTCCCTGCCTATCCGTGCAGCGCCTCAATCCGGGACGTGCTGCATGTATTTAACCGCCGTTATCCTGCAGCATCAATAATGGGAAAGTCAATATGGCTTATTCATGCGCTGGTTGGTGTATGGATAGGAGCCGTCAAAGAGGGGTCGGATGTTGCCGCGTTCATCCCACTCAGAGTCGAAAACTTGTCAATTATTACAGAAAATACGGCCCAGTTATTCGTTTCATAGTCGTTATCAAGCCGATTATGGCGCAATTAGAATAACTCCTGCTCATGCCAACAACTTAGTATATCCACAGCAAATGCTTTACTAGGATTTTGTTCAGTGACTCCTAAGAACCGGTCTAATGTCTCTGTACCGTCGCGAGAATGTGCTGATTTGAGTCAGATTTTCTTCTGATTGGAGGCGCATAGTGATTCTACGCAACGACGATCAGGAGGAAATCCGGCCAAATTCAGCGAATTCGCAGTAAGCAGAGAGATTTTAGACAGGCTCTAAGAGCCTGTTCAAGATCTCTGTGTCGTCGCGAGAATACGCTGATTTGAGTCAGATTTTAATCTGATTGGAGGCGCATAGTGGTTCTACGCAACGACGATCAGGAGGAAATCTGGCCAAATTCAGCGAATTCGCAGTAGACACAGAGATTTTGAACAGGCTCTTAGTACCCTGTGCTTTCGAAGTTCTATTTTTTGTCAGAAAAACGATAGATTCCATGCCACTCGATGCGGGCCGATGCATTTCCAACGCATCACCAGCCATCGCAAAAAACAACCAAAGTTGGAGGGGAAAATGACTGCAAAGAAAAAAATGCTGGATCCAGATCCGCGAATATACGATTTTGAAACCGAATACGAGTTGGGTCAAGACAATATCAGACCATTCGGTCTGGAACTTCACAATCCGGTTTTTGTGATATCCAGTCTCTTGATTGGTGGGTTTGTGTTACTCGCACTGGCCAATCAGGAGGGTGCCGCTAATCTATTCGGTTGGCTGCGGCCCTGGTTGACCAGCACCTTTGACTGGTTCCTGGTGCTCTCAGTTGATGCCATCACTCTGTTTTGCCTGGCGCTGGTTGTATTGCCTGTCGGCAAGGTGCGGATCGGCGGAAAGGATGCGACGCCCGATTACTCCTACGCGGGGTGGATCGCGATGATGTTTGCGGCGGGTATAGGAATTGGCCTGCTATTCTTCGGCGTGTTAGAGCCCGTCTACTATAATTTTTCCGAAGGTGGCGCCGCGCGCCCGTTGGGTATAGACATCAATGAAGCCGGCAACGAATACATCGGCGTCGTCGGGACCATTCACCATTGGGGCCTGGAAGGCTGGGCGGTTTACGCCGCAGTGGGTTTGAGTCTGGGCATTTTTTGTTACAACCTCGGGCTTCCACTTACACTGCGATCTGCCTTTTATCCCTTACTGGGAGAGCGTATCTGGGGCTGGTGGGGGCACGCCATCGACACCCTGGCTGTATTCGCCACGCTGTTCGGGCTGACGACTTCTCTTGGACTCGGCGCACAACAAGTGGCCTCCGGACTCAATGAAGTATTCGGCATCGAGCCTTCTTCGACGGTAATAGTGCTGCTGATTGTCGGCATCACCATAATCGCGCTGGGATCCGTTCTAATGGGACTGGACGCCGGTGTCAAACGGCTCAGCGAGATCAACATGATCATGGCGGTGGTGCTCTTTATCTTTGTCTTACTGGTCACCGGGATCGGCACTGCAATCGCTCGCTACTTTAACGTGATGGTTGACTACGTGATGCTGCTTCCCGCACTTTCCAATCCGTTCGGACGCGAAGACACGAGTTATTTCCACGGTTGGACAACGTTCTACTGGGCTTGGTGGATTGCTTGGTCACCTTTCGTGGGCATGTTCATTGCCCGTATCTCCAAGGGCCGGACTGTGCGCGAATTCGTTATCTGCGCGTTACTGGCGCCAACGGCGGTTTGCGCCCTGTGGATGTCGACTTTTGGCGGCGCGGCCATAGATTTTCTCAATGCGGGCGCCGCAGAAGGTGTCCGTGCCACTGTCATCGACAGTTATGCCCCCGAGGGCGCGCTATTCGGATTCCTCAAGGAGCTTCCACTCTACGGCATAGTCGCCCCGATTTCGCTACTTCTGATCGTGATTTTCTTTGTCACGTCTTCGGACAGCGGCAGCCTGGTCATAGATACCATCACGGCAGGCGGCAAGATGGATGCGCCGGTTGTACAGCGCGTCTTCTGGTGTACGCTTGAAGGGCTAGTGGCGATTGCACTGCTGCTCGGTGGCGGACTGAACGCGTTGCAGGGCGCGGCAGTATCGACCGGGATTCCTTTCACCCTGGTAGTGCTGGTGATGTGCTACTGCCTCTGGTTGGCGTTAAATTCGGAACGCGCCAAGATGTAAGCCAAGGGGCCGCCCATTGCCGGCGGCCCTTTCCTATTGATCGGCTTTAGAGTAAGCAGATTTTACCTAACCGGGTAATCTCTGCGGGGCTGATGAAGGCTGCCAAGTCCCCCGCTTAACGTGACCTGGCTGAGTTCGAATTTTCCGACTCGATATGACTCATAAATTTAAATCCCCGTAAAATTTACCCGTTTATGTTCACCCAAATGCAGCAAAAATGCATTGCGACCGTTCCGTGTGTTAACCGGTCTTTATATAGCTTGACTCCATTTCAGTAAACTGATTAATCTTCGCCAGGCCATCTGAAGTATCTATCCGGTTGCCATGTCGCCGAGACCAAGGCGTCCCTGTCAAACCATACAGCCCAGGACTCGAATCCATGCCGCCATCCGCTGCCAACTCACCAGAGATTTTTACCGTCAGTCAACTGAACCGCGAGGTGCGGTTGCTTCTGGAACAACAGGTCGGCTTTGTCTGGCTCGAAGGAGAAATTTCGAATCTGTCGCGCCCTGCTTCAGGCCATTGGTATTTCTCTCTCAAGGACAGCTCTTCCCAGATTCGCTGTGCCATGTTTCGCAACCGAAACCGGATATTAAAATTCAATCCTCAACAAGGCGAGCAAGTGTTGGTTCGCGGATCTGTGAGTCTCTATGAAGCCCGGGGGGATTTTCAACTGATCGTGGAACACATGGAGGCAATAGGTGAAGGGGCCTTGCAGCGCAAGTTTGAACAAATCAAAAAACAGTTACTGGAGGCGGGATTGTTCGAGCAGAAGCACAAAATGCAACTCCCCGCCTATCCGCAGCGAATAGGCGTGATCACTTCCCCGAGCGGCGCTGCGATTCGAGATGTATTGCACGTACTGAATCGACGTTATCCTGCATCGTCAATTGTGGTCTACCCTACACTGGTCCAGGGCGAACAGGCTGCCGGCCAGATCGTCAAGGCCATAGAAACCGCAAATCTCAGAGAAGAATGCGAAGTGATTCTGCTTGTTCGCGGTGGCGGTTCCCTTGAAGATTTATGGCCCTTTAATGAAACGCAAGTCGCTTACGCTATACACCTTAGCGCTATTCCCATTGTCAGCGGTGTCGGACACGAAACCGACCTGACGATTGCGGATCTGGTTGCGGATATGCGGGCACCCACACCTTCCGCTGCTGCGGAAGTTTCCACGCCGGATATCCGGGAAGAACTGCTGCACCTTAATCGACTCGGCAGTTCGTTGCAGGAATCGATCAGTGTTTTGATCTCGAACGGCGAATCAAGTGCTCAACGATTAAGTCGCCGTCTCCTGGCGCAACATCCGCAACGCCGATTGCGACAACAGGTCCAGCGTATTGATGAACTTGAGCAGCGACTGTACGCATCAATGAGACACCGAATTCAAATAGTATATTCCAAGCTGAATCTGCTGGGCGCCCGGCTTAATAGTGAATCACCGAGGCAAAGAATAAAAATATTAAATGATAAAATTTATAATTATCAAAAAGATATAGAATTATATGAACGTAAAATATTAGAAAATTACAGCCATAGATTTAAGCTGGCACTCACTGCGCTGGACAGCGTAAGCCCGCTCGCCACCCTGAACCGGGGGTATGCGATCATTAAATCAGCCGACAACCGACTGGTCAGCAGCATGAAGCAGGTAGAGCCCGGCGACAGGATCCTCGCAACCCTGCACGACGGTGATATTCACTGCCGAGTAGAAAACACCAGCAGTGGAACCGCGGCAAAAATTTGATTCTTCGATAGGCGACAAGCGTTTTTTGCATGCTATTCTTAAAGATTGTCTCTTGACTTGAATACCTATATTGTGTGAAGAAGATATGGGTAAACCTCCGAAGATTTCGCAGAATTCACACAATTTGTGATGATAATTTGAATAAAGCAATATTTGCCATGGCGCTGAAATTTTGATAAAAGATCGCGCTCGCTAAATCTAAAAACAACGGACAGGGTTACTTTGATGGCTACATCCAATCAATCCAAGGCCAAAGACCTCTCTCAATTCAAGACCTTTGAACCCTACAAGGAAAAAAAGGGGGAGGACTACATGAGTGCCAATCAGCTCGTACATTTCAAACAAATTCTCCTTTCCTGGAAACAACAGCTCATGGAAGAAGTCGATCGGACTGTTGGCCATATGAAAGACGATGCGACCAACTTCCCTGACCCCAATGACCGAGCCACCCAGGAGGAAGAGTTCAGCCTGGAATTGCGCACCCGGGATCGGGAACGAAAGTTGATCAAAAAGATCGATGAAGGTTTAAAAATGATCGAAGATCATGACTATGGTTATTGCGAGTCCTGCGGAATTGAAATTGGCATTCGGCGGCTGGAAGCCCGTCCCACCGCCACGATGTGCATAGATTGCAAGACGCTTGAGGAAATTCGCGAACGGCAGACTGCCTAATGGGTGTTCTCAATTAGTCCATGCGTTGCTTCCCTCCGGGAAGGCGCCTGGATGGGACAAAGCGTGACTTCCTCAAGTACCTACACAGGCCGTTTCGCTCCCACCCCCAGCGGTCCCTTACACTTCGGATCCCTGATCGCAGCCATGGGCAGCTATCTGCAGGCCAAAACAAACCGAGGCTCATGGTTACTCAGAGTTGAAGATATTGACCCGCCGAGGGAGCAGGCCGGGGCCAGTGAAGCGATTCTGAACTGCCTGGAAACATACGGGTTCGAATGGGACGGATCGGTCAGCTATCAAAGCGAAAATACAGAAAGGTACGAATATTATTTGGCCGGGCTTAAAGGCCGCTCGCAGACATATGCCTGTGACTGCACTCGCAAAGCCATGCTTCAAACCGCCCGGCGATCCCCATCAGGGTATGTCTATGGCGGTAAATGCCGCTTCCGTAATCTGCAGTACACCGAAAATCGTGCTGTACGCCTGAGGATGGTCAGTCCCAATGAAGTCACGTTTAAAGATCAGATTCAGGGCCGATTCTGTCAGAATCTTGCCGACCAAGTGGGAGATTTTACGCTAAAGCGCCGTGACGGACTTTACTCTTACCAATTGGCAGTAGTCGTTGACGACTACGAACAAGGGGTGACCGAAGTCGTTCGCGGAATGGATCTGATGGATAACACACCCCGGCAGATTTATTTACAACGGAAACTGGGATTTTCCGCACCCGCTTATCTTCATTTGCCTTTGGCTCTGAACAAGACTGGCGATAAATTGAGCAAGCAGACATCAGCTGCCGCTCTGAATTTATCCAAACCCGTAGAGACGCTTTTTGCTGCATGGCATTTTTTAGGACAGGCACCATTAAACCGCTCAGAATTCTCCGAAGATCCTCGTCAATTCTGGGATGCTGCGGCTGCACTTTGGGATACTGGCCGCATTCCAACTTCACAAAATGGTTTTATTATAGAAAATAACTCTATGTAAAATATCTATTTTATAACACATAAAATAAAAATATGCAGATTTAGTTTATTTCTTGATACCATCGCCTCAGGTCTTAAACTGCCTTAGCGGCAGAACGGATATTAGAAAATTGCACTTACAAAAACCGATCATCAAGCGGACACTTTCTTATCGCTTCCCTAGGGCGTGTAATCAATAACGCACTAACTTAAAAATCCAGCCGGATTTCTTGGAGGATTGATCATGCCTGACGTTAAAACCTATCCTGTCACCCCTGAGCAGGCGCAACGGTCATGGTTAGATAAAGAAAAATATTTGGAGATGTATCAGCAATCGCTGGAAGATCCTGAGACCTTTTGGACCGAACAGGCAAAAGAACTGCTGGATTGGTTTACTCCGTGGGAAAAACTGCACTCCGGCGATTTTCAATCGGCCGAGGTAAAGTGGTTCGAAGGTGCCAAACTCAATGCCGTATACAACTGCCTGGACAGGCATCTGGAGACTATTCCCGACAAGACTGCGATTATCTGGGAGGGTGATGAGCCCGATCAAAGCCGCGATATCAGCTATCGCGAACTGCATGAGGAAGTGTCACGTTTCGCCAATGCACTCAAAGGCCTGGGTATAAGAAAGGGGGACCGGGTTTGCATCTACCTGCCGATGATTCCCGAAGCAGCTATCGCCATGCTGGCGTGTGCACGCATCGGTGCGGTGCACTCGATCGTCTTTGCAGGATTTTCAGCCGATGCGCTACGCCGCCGAATCACCGACTTTGACAGCTCTGTCGTGATTACGGCGGACCAATGTAAACGCGGAGGCAGTCCGATCAATTTGAAAGATATCGCGGACGATGCCTGTGATGGGGTCGATGTGGTTCGTAAAATGATTGTGGTCAAGCATACCAATGCCAACATCAATTGGATTGAGACGCGGGATGTTTGGTATCACGAGATTTGCAAAGGGGTGAATCCGGATTGCCCCTGTGAAGAAATGGATGCGGAAGACCCGCTATTTATCATATACACGTCCGGCTCTCTCGGACTGCCTAAAGGTGCGGTTCATACGACGGGCGGGTATCTGCTGTACGCCGCCATGACCCACAAATACGCCTTTGACTATCATGAGGGCGATATCTTTTGGTGTACCGCGAATATAGGCTGGGTGACAGGACACTCCTATACTCTGTATGGCCCCCTTGCCAATGGCGGAACCACTTTGATGTTCGAAGGCTTTCCGACCTACCCCAATGAGGGAAGAGTCTGGGATATCATTGACAAACATAAAGTCACCGCTTTCTATACAGCCCCCACAACCTTGCGCGGATTGATGGCCTACGGCAATGAAAATATCGAAAAACACTCTCTCGCCAGCTTGAAGTTATTGGGATCGGTAGGCGAGCAGATCAATCCCGATGTCTGGGAATGGTATTACCACGTTATCGGTAAGGGGAACTGCCCTATCATAGATACCTGGTGGCAAACCGGAACGGGTGGCATTATGATCAGCCCCTTGCCGGGCGTTACAGACCTCAAGCCGGGAGCATCCGCGCTGCCGTTTTTTGGCGTTGAGCCCGCATTATTGGATGATGACGGCAAGGAAATCGAAGGGGAAGGCCAAGGCTGTCTGGCGATCAAGCGATCCTGGCCGGGGCAGATGCGAACGGTTTTTGCCGATCATGATCGCTATGTGAGAACCTATTTTTCCAAATTTCCCGGTTATTATTCAACCGGGGACTGCGCGCGGCGCGATGCTGACGGCTATTATTGGGTGACCGGCCGTCAGGACGATATTATCAACGTGCCCGGACAGAGAATCGCATCAAGCGATATAGAAAACGCCTTGCTGCTGCATCCCGATGTCGCGGAGGCCGCAGTGGTCGGATTTCCGGCAAACTGCAAGGAGCAGAACGTCTATGCTTTTGTCACCCTGATGAATCATCTGGATCCCTCTGATGAGCGTGTTGATGAGCTGCTGGAACACGTCCGCCTGATCGTAGGAGACGATGCGACACCCACTCAGTTGCAATGGGCGAATAAATTACCTAAAAGCCGCTCTGGGAAAATCCTGCGCAGTTTATTGCAGCAGATTGCGGAAAACAGAATCGACGATCTGGGCGATCCAAGCCTGCTATTCGATCCGAGAGCGGTCAAAGGGTTGGTGGAGAACCGGCTGAATCAATAAGCGAT
Organism: Granulosicoccaceae bacterium; assembly: GCA_965222695.1. Lineage (GTDB taxonomy): Bacteria > Pseudomonadota > Gammaproteobacteria > Granulosicoccales > Granulosicoccaceae > UBA7957. The sequence goes on from OZ244967.1 coordinate 2,490,896, forward strand.
CCTGTATTCCTAAAAAGCCTGCGGGCTTTATTTCAGGTCCGACAAGCCCACAATATAAGCCGGGCTGGGCTAGCATCCAATATCACCACGCTGAGCGGGCGTATAGGGTGTAAGCCAATTTCCCCCTCTGCCGGATGCCGAGATTCTCGCTCCGATTCTTAAGAGTTTGTCTAAGAACTCCAAATCAATAACTTAGCGATGCAGTCGTTTTGCCTGAGGGCAAACTGACCCGTTTTCTGGCAGTCACAGCTCTTTTTCTGCCAACTCCTTCCGCTTTCCGACAGTTTTTTGTCAATCCCCGTTTTCCCTTCTTTTTCATAATCAATCTTAGATATACAGCCTAATCAATTGTTATTAGGTGACTTATTCTCTTATCCTCTCCCTTATCACCGATCCGCACCCGCCTCCCCCGGCCGGGCCTGTCCCCCTCAAACGTCAAAATGTGAACACCCGCTCAGCATCCCGGCGTCAATTTCGCGACACTATCCCTACCTTGAGTCGCAACGCTTTTCTCTCAACGCCAACGGCTCAAAACAACAACACAACAATAATAAGAGCGCAGAGCCATGAAAAACTTACTCCACACTATCCAAGCTTCTATCCTTGTTCTTGCCGTGATCTTCGCCCAGGGCTGTGATTCAACTTCCTCGGTCGATTCGGCTCAGGCCACCGCCGCCGATCTGGCCGTCTCGGTGTCGGATCTGTACTGGGGCACTCGCGATGTGGGTGTGGAAACCACGCAAACCCTTATCCTGACCAACCGCGGTGAGCAGAGCGTCCAGATCAATGCCCTGAGCCTCGCCGGTGCCGATGCCAGTGAGTTCAGCACCAGCCTTTACGGGGCGGTCACGCTCAAGGCCGGTGAGATGATGGAAGTGGCGGTTTCTTTCGCACCCCGGAGTGAAGGGCGAAAGTATGCGGCTCTTGAGATCGATTACGAATTGATTTGATTCCGATTACCGAGCCGGCGGCTGAACTCCAGACGGTTGCCGGCTCATCCTTGATCATCCCCGGGGAGCACGGAGCGCCCAACCCGCAACGAATTACACATCATGTCTCAAAGCGATACCGGCAGGCCTTAGGGCCTGCCTTCTTCGATTTTAAATCCGGCCTTGATTCATCAGACCAGAGCGCTCACCCAGGAGCGTAGTGACTGTGCATCCAAGGCACCTGCCTGACGGGCAATTTCACTGCCGTCCTTAAACAGGGTAAGCGTGGGTATACTTCGAATATTGAATCGGGCGGCAAGAGTCTGTTCTTGTTCTGTATCGACTTTGGCAAAGATCACTCTGCTTTTCATTTCACCGGCAACCTGGCGGAAAACGGGAGTCATCATTTTACAGGGACCACACCAGGGAGCCCAGAAATCGACCACAATCGGTAAATCACTTTTTTGAATCATCCGATCAAAACTGGCCTGGGATAAATCGATAGGGTCGCCAGATAATAATCTGGTTTTGCATTTTCCGCAGACCGGCCGGGACTCCAGCTTTTGTTCAGGAATCCGGTTGAGCGCCCGGCAATGATGGCAGGCAATATGCAGCGAATCTGACATGACCACTCCAGAGAATTTGAGCAACTGGAATAGTAAATGGAGGCTCAGACTTGAAATTCAAGCAGTTTCAAATTCAATCGGAATCGATTAAATATCCAGCCTGTGGCTACTCAACGCAATTTTCAAAGCCGTGTTCAAATCAAATTGGGCACCGGCGTTTTTCAGTGTCCAAAGCTGGGTGAGTACATCTCTTTTTGAGACCATGCGCTTGAATTCGATGACAAGATCCAGGACAGCATCTACGGCGTACTCCGCCGCAAGCTGCTCACTGTCGTAGAACGGTGTTCCGGCGGATATGATCTTAGCGGCTTGCAGAGTGTCTTTGTCTATCGGGCCCGTCATGGGTGTTTCCACCCCCTGGTGTTTTTGTTATCAGTTGCTGTGGTATACCATATCAGGGGATGAAAAACTTTGATTCAGAGCAAGTTAATCAGGAATAGAAAGGGGTCCGTCGTTTGTTAATGGCCGTGAAAACTCGTGGTCCGGATATTTTTCTGAAAACAATCTACGCTCGTACTCGGCGTCATCGAAAGAACCGGCAAATTGCAATTCTTCTATATAAACAATCCAGGATTCGGGTGATTGACGATAATCGCGTTCGGCGGACGCCTTCCGAATATCCAGAGGCATTGACTCTGGCATAGCAGAGGGTGCGGAAAGCCGATTGGATTGAGGACTTGTATTGTGTTGCTTGAGAATTATTGCCCCGGATCCGAGTGCCTCCTCAGATACCTCGACGCCATCGTCACTGACACCTTTAAATCCGGACCCGGAATCTGCGCCAATTGCCTGGGTTTGCTGGTCCACACTCAGTTCAAACAACTGTCTGTCCTGCTGAGTTTTATAAAACAACGAAAACACAGACACACTGATCACAATAGTCGCTGCAACAGCTATGCTTTTCTGCCAGATATAGGATTTTCCTGATTCTGTCTCCCCAATCGCGTTTTCCGATTCGACGGCTTTTGCGGCGGCGGAAAGGATACGCTCATCCAGACTGGCGGGAGTGCTCAGCCGACCCTGGCGGCTAAACATTTTCTGCAGGTCTGCATCTGCCAGCTCGTCTTTGCGGATTGGCTTTTTCATTCACGGCTCCGCAAATACATACGAAGTTTGTTCCCCGCATATCGCAACCGGCTTTTGACGGTTTCTCGGGGTTCACCAACGATATTGGCGATCTCCTCCAGGTTTAGCTGCCATTCCATGCGCATAATGAGAACATCGCGTTGCGCAGATGGTAGTTTTTGAATGGCTTTATTTAAACGCTGCCTGTCCTGACTGCAGGAAATAATCTCCTGAGGCTGCAAGGGAGACGCGATTGTACTGACAAATTCATGCTGCAACTGATCATCATGCTTCCGTTTACTCCTATAACGGTAATGATCGATCAGTCGATTATGGGCAATTCGAAACAGCCAACTGGAAAAAAGCGCATTGTCCTGATACTTGTCCCGGCTCTGGATGAGTCTCATCCAGACATCCTGAAACAACTCGCCCGCCACAGCCTTATTGTCGGTACTGCGCAAAAAATAAGCATACAAGCTGTCTTTGTAACGTTTGTAGAGAAGTTCGAATGCGCGCACGTCACCTGTGCAGTAGGCCAGCATTAAAGCACTATCCGACTGCGCTGTCTTCTGCTTACTTTGTTCAGCCTTCTTTAGCATACGTCTCAAAATATTAATACATCATTGAGGTTCGCGCGGGCCATTGAATTCTACCTTAAGGTCTGGAGACTGTTAAGGTAGCTCCGGACAGATACAAAAGTCTCTGTCAGTCCGTCTCGTCAACCGCTTCCGCCAGGGAAAGCAGCTGCACAAATTCCCGCCGGTAGGCAAAGAAATCTTCGCCTTGCGCATTACTCGCCAGATCGATCATATCGCTGTAGCTAAAAGACTCCAGATACTTTGCGCCTCTGAGTTGCTGACCAAACGCAGCGACTGCCGCCGAAAATCGGAAATTTTCCGATGTGCGCTTCAATTCGGCAAAGGATTGGTCCGCGTTGATCACATGCGAGATCAGGCGGCTGTCACTCCCTCCAGGCAATTTATAACGAAGTTTGATAAAGGCCAACTCATTTGAAGCGTTTTCTGTCTTCAATTTGCTTTCCCGGTAGCGAAGATCATCAAGCCGCTGTCCCGGTTCGCCTGTTAAAGCGATTTCATAGAGAGCTGTAACACTGTGACCCGATCCTACGTCTCCTGCATCAATCTTGTCGTTATTAAAATCCTCATCGCGTAAAATACGGTTGCTGTATCCGAGCAAGCGATATTCAGAGACGACTACAGGGTTAAACTCGATCTGGATTTTAACATCCCTGGCGATAGTAAACAGAGTTGCAGAAAGCTCGTCGACCAAAACTTTCTTGGCCTCGCTGAGTGTATCGATGTAAGCGTAATTTCCATTTCCCGTATCCGCAAGTTGCTCCATCAAATAATCGTTGTAATCGCCGGTGCCGAATCCCAGCGTGGTCAATTCAATCCCCGAATCGCGTTTTTTTTCAATGATTTTCTTCAGGCTTTCAATATCGCTTATACCGACATTGAAATCTCCGTCCGTGGCTAGAATCACGCGATTAATTCCGTTTTTCTTAAAGGCGGATTCAGCCTGTTGATAGGCGAGATCGATTCCGGCGGACCCGTGAGTGGAGCCGCCTGCCTCCAATGCCTTTAGTGCGGTAAATATTTTTTTGCGCTCCTTGGCAGAGGTAGGCTCAAGCACGACATCAGTGGATCCAGCATAGCTGACCAGACTGATCGTATCATCCCGCCCAAGCTGATTGACGAGCAACTTTAATGAAGACTTTAAAAGCCCCAGTTTGTCAGCGCTGCGCATTGATCCGGACACGTCGATCAGAAAGACCAGATTTGCCGGAATTTGCTTATCCGGATTTTCCAGATAGCCCTGTATACCGACATGCAATAGCCTGGTATCTCTATTCCAGGGTGTCGGACCAAGTTCAGTTTGTATTGAAAAAGGTGTCTCCTTATCCTGGGGCAAGGGGTAGTCGTAACCAAAATAGTTGAGCATCTCTTCAATTCTGACGGCGTCTTCAGGCGGCATGCGTCCAGCCTGTATATACCGGCGGATATTCGAATAAGAGCCGGTGTCTACGTCAATACTGAACGTTGACAGCGGAAAATCGATGACTCGCTTAATTCCGCCCTCCGGCAAAGATTGATACTTTTCTCTGTGTTCAGGCGGCAAGTGCTGTGGCCAGCCAATCGCGAGCGCCCCCGCATCGCTCGACAAAGAATGAGGCATTTTTTCCAAACTCAAGTATTGCTCGGCGACAGAATCGTTGGAACGAATCGCCGAATCGGTCTGTCCGTTTTGACCTGATTCAGCTGTCAGCTGTTCTTGCTTTTCAGACACTGTCCTGGGAGTCTGGCTTCTCGGTCCCTGGCTACACGCGGTGATAAACAAGACGGCGATATAGGTGATAAGGATAATATGCAATCTGATATTCATTTTTTACTCACTAAGGTCACTGTTTTTAGTAAGAACGCAGGGAAACGCGGAATGGGGTTAAACGGGGGGATTTTTTTTGAACTGGATAGTTCTAAGAGCCTTTTCAAAATCTCTGCGTCGTCGCGAGAATGCGCTGATTTGAGTCAGATTTTCTTCTGATTTGAGGCGCATAGTGACTCTACGCAACGACTAAAACGCCAGGAGCGTTTTGAACGCAAGCCCCGTTAGGGGTAAAGCACACGGATGTGCTGCATAAAATCAGGAGGAAATCTGGCCAAACTCAGCGAATTCGCAGTAGGCGCAGAGATCTTGAACAGGCTCTAAGGCATATACCCTACGCGGTGGTGATGACAGTAGCTTTTTCTACACCGTAGGAGCGAGGCAACCTCGCGAAAGCGGTTTAGCCATTCGGTTTACGCTTGCCGGGCAGGCTACGCGACGGCTGTAAAAGGTGAGCCGGCAACCGTCTGGAGTTCAGCCGCCGGCTCGGTAATCGGAATCAAATCAATTCGTAATCGATCTCAAGAGCCGCATACTTTCGCCCTTCACTCCGGGGTGCGAAAGAAACCGCCACTTCCATCATCTCACCGGCCTTGAGCGTGACCGCCCCGTAAAGGCTGGTGCTGAACTCACTGGCATCGGCACCGGCGAGGCTCAGGGCATTGATCTGGACGCTCTGCTCACCGCGGTTGGTCAGGATAAGGGTTTGCGTGGTTTCCACACCCACATCGCGAGTGCCCCAGTACAGATCCGACACCGAGACGGCCAGATCGGCGGCGGTGGCCTGAGCCGAATCGACCGAGGAAGTTGAATCACAGCCCTGGGCGAAGATCACGGCAAGAACAAGGATAGAAGCTTGGATAGTGTGGAGTAAGTTTTTCATGGCTCTGCGCTCTTATTATTGTTGTGTTGTTGTTTTGAGCCGTTGGCGTTGAGAGAAAAGCGTTGCGACTCAAGGTAGGGATAGTGTCGCGAAATTGACGCCGGGATGCTGAGCGGGTGTTCACATTTTGACGTTTGAGGGGGACAGGCCCGGCCGGGGGAGGCGGGTGCGGATCGGTGATAAGGGAGAGGATAAGAGAATAAGTCACCTAATAACAATTGATTAGGCTGTATATCTAAGATTGATTATGAAAAAGAAGGGAAAACGGGGATTGACAAAAAACTGTCGGAAAGCGGAAGGAGTTGGCAGAAAAAGAGCTGTGACTGCCAGAAAACGGGTCAGTTTGCCCTCAGGCAAAACGACTGCATCGCTAAGTTATTGATTTGACATATTCATGCTATATCTTATGAACCCGATAATAGATGCAAGGTCAAATCAAAGCCGGCTCAGGCTTTTTCAATTAATGAAATCTCAATAAGTCCGCTAACACCAATTAAGGACCCACAGCGTTTTACCACCGGCAGGGATAAAAAATGATAACCATAGAACGGGCTAGCAAAACCGAGTCCTTAGCTATAGAGCAATTGGATAAAACCGCATGGGATCAGTCATCGAGTACAGGACCCATCAATGACTCGGACATCACATGGCGGTTATGGATAGAACATGCTTTTGTTTTTACCGCGAAAGACGATTCAAAAGTCGTAGGCGCTGCCCTCGCCTTTCCGACCCTGAACGATAAATTCTGCCTGCATAAAATTTTTATTCACAACCGTTACAGAAACAGCCAGATTGCATCCCGGCTGGTCGCATCAACTCTTCACGAAATTGATTCCATCGGGTCCGAAATATTTGTGAACATTTTTTCAGACAATGAAAAGGCGATTTACTTGTTTGAAAAACATGGTTTTTACAGAAGTTCGGAACAAGCCGATACCAATCGCTTGACCAATACCATTCTTATGACGCGCCCGGCCCGCGACAAACGCCACTCCTCGGCCAGTAATTATCTTGCGTCCATCTATAAATAGCCGTTATCAACAAAACAGATGAATCAGTGGAACAAGCATTTCCTCTCTGGAAAGTCCACCGTGATATCCGATCATACGTGGCCGTGGTTCCCCTGGCATCGGATCGAGAAGAACGGTTTTCTCATGCATCAATAACAATACATCTCCGAGTCTGTTTTGCAACTCCGGATGCGGTCTTCCGGGACCGAATAAGCCCGATTCCACGAGTCGAGCCGAATCCACGGGATTTGCAATCCCTTCCAGTTGACTCCTTGCACAGCTGATAAAATCACTTTTTCTTCCCTGTTTTAAATGAGCTACGGCAAAACGAGGTTCTCCGGTCAGCGGCATTTGTGTCATCTCCGCCAATTCGGGGAAGTGTTCAGCAAAGGTTAATTGCCTGCCAGGCGGGCAGTCAGTAAATCCATGATCCGAACAGATAATCAAATCCACATCGTAACCGCATAGTTTTTCGCCAAGCCGTTCTATCAACTGATCAAGCATCAACAGATGTTGCCGCGATTCTTCGCTCTCTATGCCGAAACAGTGTGCTGAATGATCAAACTCGGACCAATAGGCATAAACAAGGCCGCCATCGCCGATTCGAGACACGGCCGAAAGGACTTTCGCGATTAAATCATTGAAGCCCTTATAAGCCAATACAGCCGCCGTTCCTCTGAAACTTTCGCTGAAACAGGAGTGAGCTATAGCCTGCGGTGATATATGCCATACCGGTACATCCAGTTTTTCAGACAATGGCGGGGCACCGCACAATTGATCCGGAGATTGATTGCTGCCTGCCAAAGATAAAAAACCTGCCCTGGAACAATATGGCAGAATCGCCGCCACCGTGGATAACTCTCTAAACCAGGTAAACCAACCGGGAAAGCCGTGTTGTGCAGGGGCAAGCCCGGTAAGATAAACCGGAATAGCCGCCGCCGTTGCCGAGGGACATACCGACGTCAGTGCTCCCAGACACTGGCTTTCAAGAAACCCGCCACTGGCCCGAGCTTTTAAACAGTCCATACCCAATCCGTCTATAACCAGTAACACCTGCCGCCGACTGAGTGATCCGGCCGCCAACAGCGGAGTGTCGGGGGTTGAAATATCCACACCATAGGCACCCTGTATCGATGCCAACAGATTAACAATGCCGCCGCCGCTGTAGTCCGGCAAGACGCTTTCAGGCGGAAATGGAGTATGGCCCTCTTGCATAGTTGCTTACGTACCCGACTGATCTGTGTTTTGCTCAACGCGCCGATCCATCCGCCCTTGTAAAAACATCAGCGTTTGCAGACTGGTTGCGCAAAGGGTTTCACGGTTTGATTTCTCGACGAAAACATCGGTACGGGCAACCGTTAATGTCCGTCCGGATTTAATCACTTTACCGCGGGCGACAAGCTTTTCACCGTCCGCGGGCGATAACAAATTCAATTTGAATTCAACCGTCAGCACGGCGCAATTCTCCGGCATTAAACTGGCCCCGGCATATCCGCCGGCGTTATCAGCCAGCGTGGCAACCACACCGCCGTGAAAAAAACCGTGTTGCTGGGTTAGAAACTCCTGAAAGGCTAAGTCAATTTCACAATAGCCAGCGTCAATCCGGGTTAATCTTGCACCGAGATGATGCATAAATCCCTGCTCGGAAAAACTCTGGCTGACCTGTTCCCGAAACGAAGGATTTTTAGGCTGTATGCCCATGATCCGAATAAGCCTCCAGTCGCTATACCTGCAAAAACCTTATCCGATCGCATGACGCGCAGCAAGCCGCGAACCACGATCACGGCTTAATGTGTCCGTTAGGTGGTAATATCGGAACGCAGGAGCGTAAAAGCGATAGTCCACATCGTCAGTCCGATGACAATGTCCAATCGTTTCCAGTGCTTATCCTGGCTGAGAACGGGTGCCATAAACCGGCCCAGTAACGCAAGGCTCATAAACCAAAGAACTGACGCCGTACTGGCACCCAACGCAAAAATCAGGGGCTCAATACCAGGCAATTGGCCGCCTATACTGCCGAGTAAAATCACTGTATCCAGATAGACATGCGGGTTGAGCAGGCTTATGGCTGCAGTGGCTGCGACAGCACCGGCTACTCCGTTAAAACCACGGCTTTTTCCAGCGGATAAATGCCCGTCGCTTCTTGCCCGTCGAAACGCTAAAAATCCATAGATCAGTAAAAACGCGGCACCTCCGTAGGTGGCTATAGAAAGAAACACAGGGCGACTTTTAATCAAAGCGCCCAGACCTAACACGCCGGCGAATATCAGCACCGTATCCAGCGCACAACATACGGCAGCGATGGTTACCGCGTGATTCCGCCTGACCGATTGGGTCAGTACGAATGCGTTTTGGGCGCCTATTGCCATGATCAGGCTGGCGCCCAGGCCCATCCCTTTGATATAGGGCAAGAACCACATGAATTTGCTCCAAATGCGATAATGGTAAGCATCCGCTTAATTAAGTAAAATTAAACGAATTGAATATTCATAAGTAAATCTAATTTATATGCTTGATCCTAAAGGCCTTCAGGCGCTTTCCGCAGTAATCAGATTCGGCAGTTTCGAAAGAGCCGCCGAACATCTGTTTATCACTCAGTCAGCGGTGTCGCAACGGCTAAAGCTGCTGGAGGAGCGTATTGGACATACACTGCTACTCAGAAGCTCTCCTCCGCGCCCAACTCCCGCGGGAGCATCGGTACTGAAATATACGCAACAGCTGGAGCAGTTGGAACAGTCTCTATATTCGGAATTGCAACCGCAGCAAAGGCAGGGCTGGATTCATATGGCCTTGGCGGTGAATGCCGATACCCTGGCCACCTGGTTATTGAAAGACTGCCTTTGCGGCTGGTGTCGTCAACAAAAAGTGATTTTGGAGTTGAAAGTGGACGACCAGGACCAGACCCATCGCCTGCTGCAAAACGGTTCGGTGATCGGCTGTATCAGTGCACTGGAGACACCGCCACAAGGTTGCCGCAGTTTTGCGCTCGGGTTTAGTCCATACCTGTGTGTCGCCAGTCCGCAATTCAAGAAACGCTGGTTCTCAACAGCGTCCCTAAAAGACGGCTTTTCGCGCGCTCCAGCGACGCGCTTTAACAGTAAGGATTTTTTGCAACATCAGTTCCTTGCCAAGTATTTCGCTTTGGATGCCGACCAGCTTGCCATGCACACTATGCCTTCATCGGAAGGATTTGTAGAGTGGCTGAGCCTTGGAATGGGTTGGGGTATGGCACCCCGGTCGCAGGTTCAATCCGATATTGACTCAGTCCGGCTCGTTGAACTCACCCCGGGTAAAAGGCTGAAAGTCAAACTTTACTGGCATCTTTGGGGTCTGGACACACAATTGACTCAGAGTCTGACCCATGCAATTCAGACGGCTGCCCGGCAGGTACACGAGTTTTCCTAGGGCCTGTTAACAAGCCCTAGTAGTCCGGTCTCTGCTCAGAATTCAAATCTCAGACCCGCTTTGAACCAGTGCTGATCAAGTCGATCCTGTCCGAGCCGGGTTTCATAAAATAAGAACGCGGTTTTACCGTTTCTGAATATCGCTGAGCCACCCAAGCCAAGGTTGATATAGTCTGTATCAACTTTGTCGCTCTTTATCTCGAACAGGCTGGACTCCGGGTCATGACTGAAACTGGCCTCGATTTCACGCGCATCGTCCTTCAATCTGTGCTCCAGCTCAAGTCTGGCCTGCGGTAAAAAAACAGCGGTGCTTGTATTAATAGCCTTTGATACATGCCCCCCCAACGCGATCAGGCTATTGTCCACGGTCTGACTCTTTATGGACAGAACCGAACCGAAGCCGGCAACCTGGGTATTGCTGGCAGTTTCATCGTAAGCATCGACATCGGTCTTTGTGAATGAGAGTCTTGCGTAGGGACCGTATGTCCACTCATCCCTCATATATTCCAGGCCTGCGCCCAGACTGAAAGCCAGTTCAGTAGCATCAGGTTTTCCTATTGCAAATTGATCAGCCTGACCCTGAAGATTAATTCGCCGTTTGATATCAAAAGAGCTGGATCCGTAATGAACTATGGCATCCAGATAGCCTTTGTCCTCATAGTACCAAGTTGCAAAAGCTGATAGCGAAGTGGAACTCATTTCAATATTTCCACCTTCAGTCGAGTAGTCGCCTTTATGACTGACCAGACCCAGTGAGCCGCCAATGACAAAGGAATCATCGACTCTGTAGTCAATACCGGCTGTGATCGCCTGGCTGTCAAAATCCAGTCCCATTTCGTTTTCGGATTTTTCCAACTCTCCCACCGATAAAGTGCCGTTGACAAATACGCCCAGCCGTTTGGAAAAGTCATCCTCTTCGCCGGCTCCTCCACCGCCTCCGATCAGATCTGTGACAACACCGCTGACGTTCGACGGTATGTTTTGTCCGTAGAGCTGCAGTTGCAGTGAGGATAGATCCACACCGCGACGCCCCGCTCTGATGGCATTAATCCGCGACTGAACGTTCGTCACCTGTAAATCGGCAGTATCTATGGACAAAGTGCCTATGGCGAACAGCTCTTCCGGCTGCAGTCGATTGAGTCCGGATTTAATGCCTTCATTATCCTCCGACTGCAATTGATTGCAGGTGTTGAGCAAATCGGTCTGTCCGGCGCTCAATTGATCTCGCGTCTGCAGGGCGGCACAGGCTTTATCCAGCGCTCCGCCGACCGCCCGTTGGTTGGGCGTTAAGTCCGGGGCACCCGCGAATCCCGCATTTACCGTAAAACTCACCCGGTTCGGCTCGGATCCGTTGGCACGTGTGGCGGTTTGATTGCCAGCGGACTCCGTTTCCACAACGGCTGTGACGGATATGACCCCTCCCTCAAGAATTTCCAAAGTATTTTCTGCAAGTCCGGAGTCATCGGACTCGGTCACCAGGCCTTGAACCAATCGGCCTGCAGAGGCAGGTTCCACAATCCAATTCACCGCCTGTCCGGCTGCCGTCACACTGCCAACCGTAACCGATAAGACAAAGGGTTCAAGCATATCGCCGGGAAATCCCGATTGTTGATCTCCCGAGATGATATCAAGCACCGGCGAAGAGGTTTCGGGGATTTGATCCGCAATGGTGATGCGCGCGCTGCTGTTTGCCCCAAGGCTCGCGCCACCTGTGGGATCCGAGAGCACCAGAGTCAGCACTTTTGACGGTTCGGCCGCAGCATTGCTGATTAAGCTTATATCGATCGTTCTGGCTTCACCGTCTCCCTGCGGCCAATTCAACACTCCGCTGTCATCGACATAGTCATTTCCGGCCACAGCGGTATCACCATCGGCTCCCAGCGTGTAATTAACGGACACGGCGTTATCGGTTCCACCAACCCGCAGCACCCGGATTTGTACAGTGCCATCCGTTTCCGTTACGGCGTAACTGGCACTTTCCACTTCTATGTTGCCGGATCTGGGCGCAGTCGTATTAACAATCGTAACCGTCGCCATGTCAGGTTCAATGATCTCGGCCCCGTTGCTCGCCTGAATCAGGCGCAGGCTGAGTGTCTCATCCGGCTCGAATTCATCATCTTCATTAACGACCAGCTGCACGGTTTTGTCACTACTGTCACCTTCCGGCCAATTTAATGTTTGCTCCAGCGCGGTGTAATCCGCATTGTCTGCCGTATCACCCTCGCCGCCTGAAACCACCTTAACGGATACAGCTCCGGCACTACCGCCGCTGCGTCTGACGATAATTGTCGCACCGCCCTCGCTTTCTTTGACAGAGTAGGTGGCGCTGGAGAATGACAAAAATCCTTCCGAGCTTGCATCTTTGATAGTGATTCTGGTGTTGTTCTTGTCACCGAGGGAAGCTCCCGACGGTGAACTTAGAAAAATGCTTACCGTTTCATCCGGTTCCTTTATCTGATCAGCAATCAGACTCAGTGTTATCCGCTTTGCGGAAGTATCACCGTCCGCCCAGTTCAATGTACCGGATCCGGATTTGTAGTCGGCATCTGCGGTGGCGGTATCTCCATCCGAACCTATAGTATATTTTACAGATGCGGCCCCATCGGAGCCATCGGTGCGTATGACTTCAATGCTGATATCGCCCGCGTTCTCCGCACTGGTATGGCTGACCGTTTTGAAATTGATCACTCCGGGCCTGGTCGAATCCTTGATGGTGACTTTAGCGCTGTCCGGACTGACTGGTTCAGCACCGCTGGTATCATCCAGAAATACGGTAAAAACTTCATCCTTTTCCACAATATTATCTTCTTTCAGGGCAACGCTGATGGTCTTATTCGCGTTATCGCCATCAGCCCAGCGTACAGTCTTAGTACCGGGAGGAGTGTAATCCTCGCCATTTTTGGCACTGTCTCCGGCGGCACCGAAACCAATAAAGGCTTCTACTTCACCGTCACTGCCGTTTATCCGTTTGAGCGTCAGCTTTGCAGTTTTGTCGGATTCACTGAATGTGTAGGCAGAGCGATCAAACTGAATCTGGCCGGGCTTTTCGGGGGGTACATCCTCTATGATCAGGCTTGCCCGACTTGTCTGGCCGATCGAGGCTCCGGTGCTCCGGAATATTTGAATTGTCGCAGTTTCATCGTTTTCCTGTAGCGCATCCGTGAGCACTTTAACACTGAAGGTCTTGGTCCCGCTTTCTCCATTCTTCCAGCTCAGCGTTCCACTGATGCGGGTATAGTCTTTGCCCTCGGTCGCAGTGTCATTTTTATCGGTAACAACCGAGTAATTCACCTCTGCGATACCTTCGTTTCCGTCACTGCGGGTCACACCTATGTCGATAGAGCCGGCGTTCTCTCTGACACGATAGGAGGCGCTGTCAAGATTCAGCAATCCCGGTTTGGACGGTGCAACATCCTCGATGGTGATTTGTGTGGACGTGATCTTCCCCGCTTCCGCTCCACCGAGGTTTTCAATCACCAAATCAAATCTTTCATCACCTTCAGTCAGACTGTCTTTGAATATCTCCAAAGCAACGGATTTGTTTCCACTTTCACCCGATTCCCAGGTGATCCGTTTCGACGTTATTCTAAAATCCTCGCCCTCCGTGGCAGCCGGATTACCGGGTGTGCGTACCGCCAGCGACACGGTAATTCGGCCATCTCTGCCGCCCGATCGCTGAATTATTATCGAAGTGTTGCCCACGTCTTCGGAAAAGGAATGAGTGCGGCTGCCAAACGACACCATTCCCGGATCAAGCACCACAGCAGCAGAGACCCAGTTTGTTGTAAAAAAGCATAAAAAACAGGCCAATAAGAAATTATAAGCCCAGGAATTTGAATATCTTGCTGCTCTCATCATTAACCGCCCCACTCACAGATCAAGCGTGAGCCCTGCTTATCTGGCACCTATCGAAATCGAATGCGACGGATAAGCGTTTCGTCGCTTCAGGGATCCGCAGCAATCTGACCAAGGCTTATATTGCAACTTCAGGTTGAAATGTGGCTATTGTACGTAAGTACTAGGGCCTTTCATGGATTGCTACAAACACATCCGGAGCCGCCCGGTATGTTTACAAATTCAGCATATCAAGAGCCGCAGGACATGGGTGTGAAAAATTCACCGTCAATAATCGGAATATTCACTTGATCGGAACTTCCGAAAAAGAACCGTCACGCGCAGTTCAGCTGACTGGGTTAGTCGCTGAGTTCTTGTATTTCGAGTGGAAAACAATACTTGCCGGCGGGATTGTGCCGTAAAACGAATTCAACCGGATAAATTCAATAAAATGATTGACTTGCTTTTGATCGAGGTCATTGTTTTATGGCCGTGGCGTCCTTATATTTTTAAACGAGATGATTCAACCGGACGAGTTCCGAAGTGTGCTCGTCAGGAGTCGTAAAACAAGACTGACAGGAGAGCCGTCATGAACCTGATACCTCGAAATTCATTATTCGACTTCGACTCTGTTTTTGATAATTTCTTTTCACCCATGCAGTCCATGCAAAATCTGCAAGGTACTTTTACGCCAAGAGTCGATGTCAAAGAACACAAGGATCACTATGAAATAACCGCAGAACTTCCGGGAGTAAACAAAGAGGATCTGCATGTCTCACTGGATAAAGGCCTATTGTCCATCGAAGCTGAAACCCGCTTTGAAGACAAGGAAGAAAAAGAAGGCAAGATTATTCGTCAGGAGCGCCGCTACGGAAAATTTGTCCGCAGCTTCAATCTGGGCAGCAGCATCAGTGAAAATGATATCAGCGCCAATTTTGAAAATGGCATATTGACTCTCAAAGCGCCCAAAAGTGCGCCGGAACAGAGCCAAAAGAGGAAGATCGATATCGCCTGACTTTCCGGTTTGATTTTTCCCGGGGCTTAATATTATTTCGGGGGCAATTGCAATCTGCTTGCCCCCATCGCCTCTGCCGCGGTACTCCTTTAATAATTAATACAGGCCTATTCGGTATAATCCCACTTCATAAAATACGCGCCTGGCACCGGATTTTCCAGATCCTCGGTAAAAGTAAATAAGTAATAATCTCTCGGTTCCGGGTTGGTAAATGTCCAGACAAAGTTTCTATTGTCCGGATCTCCGGTATCGAATTCCCGGGAAGTACCGGCGACAAATTCGTTGTTTTCATTCAGATACAAAAGGCCGCCCAGTGTACCTGTTGTCAGCAGAAATTCGGCGGTAATCGAGCTGGCCGCGGTCGGTAAAGTGACTTTGAAGAAATCGGCCGGATCACTGGTCGTAATCAAGCCCTGTCCGGTAGAAAGATTAGTGTTAATATCGATTCCACGAAGACCGGTGATATCGTATGCGGTAGCTGTCGAGTCGTTATCCTCATAATTGTCGTCCCGATCCGCGGGAACCTCTGATCTTATGGTCGGATTCGAACCTGTTTCAATTTCCCGTACATTCGTCCAGGCATCTCCATCGGAATCTATATACTGGTAATTTGCTTCGGTGAAGTTGATGGTGGTGGCGCTGCTGTCGCTCACCGTTACGTTTTCCAGCTCAGCTTCAACCAGAGTCAAAGGTGAAGAGAATTCCGCAGATTCGTAAAGAATTTCAAGAAAAAAATCGTGCGTACCGGCGTCAACCTTGCCGCTGAACGATGCAGTATTTCCGTTAATCGTCATGGCCTGTCTGCCACCGCCCTGGTCACGATCGACGGTGATAAAGGCTGACACGGTTCCGGAGTCGGGGAAAGTCGCTCTTTGCAGTGCCTGGGGCATTGCCATCCCTCCATCGTCACCGGAGATAACATATTCGCCGCCTCCCTCCGAGCATGCTGAAGTGACTATCAGCAATACCGCCAAGAGAAGAACAGTCGATAAAGGTAGAGATGCTTTCTTATTGATTCGAGTGGAGTTATTGCCGCTGGCTATCATCTTGGAGAAACTCTTGATTTTTATCGGTCCACCTATCTTATCTCAAAAACTTCACGGAGCCCCTAATAAATTTGGGCAATCAGGTGAAAGGCGGAATGTCTATATCAGCTAGGTCGTGTCACTTGAACAATCAAAGGATTTAGATCAACATCCCGGTTTTTCCCAACAGAATATATCCATGTCCTTCCAACTCCGACGCTCCATGCTGTATATGCCCGGATCCAATGCCCGGGCATTGGAAAAGTCCCGAACCCTGGCCTGCGACAGCCTGATCTTTGATCTGGAAGATGCCGTCGCGCCGGATGCTAAGTCCGATGCACGAAACCGGGTTATCAATTGTGTCAATCAAGGCGGATACGGTGGACGGGAAGTCTTGGTTCGGATCAATGCCCATGATACCGACTGGGAGCGCCATGATATCGAAGCGATCTCAGGTTTGCCGATTGACGGCATGGTTTTGCCCAAAATTGAAACGACTAGTGGTCTCCTCAGTACTATTGAGCGAATCGACCAGGCCGGTGGACATCAATTACCGGTCTGGATTATGACCGAAACCGCACGCGGGGTACTGGACGCGGAACAGATCTACGGCTGTTCCCGTCGAATTGAAGGGGTGATTATGGGTACATCTGATCTCGCTAAAGAGCTGCGGATACCTCATACGCCCGACAGGACCGGCTTTTTGCATCTGCTTTCGCATTGCGTGCTAGCAGCCCGGGTACATGGGTTGGATATACTCGATGGCGTACATCTTAATTTTAATGATCTTGACGAATTCCGGCTGCACTGCCAAAACGGGCTCAACCTGGGATTCGACGGCAAAACATTGATCCACCCGAAACAGATTGATATCTGTAACGACATGTTTTCTCCGAACTCCGATCAGATTGCAACCGCCCGGCTGATCATCGACGCATGGCGGGCGGCCGTACAGGAAGGAGACGGCGTATGTGTGGTTAAAGGCAGATTGATTGAAAATCTGCATGTTGAGGAGGCGCAACGTATCCTGAAGCTGGCGGACGCCATAGATAAAGCCCGATCCCGTTAGTAATCACACCCCACCACCGTAGGAGCTTGCCCTGCAAGCGATCATCTCCTGAACCTCAATTATTATTAGGTGACAACTGCAATCCCTGCCGCCCGATCGCACCTATGCCGTCTCGGATATCGGCCTCTATCGCAACTTTCAACGCGAAAGCGTCACGGTTTTCTATGGCCTGAATCGCTTCCAGATGTCGATCGATCAAATAATTCCCGTGTTTAAAATCCCGACCGATTCTTTCCAGCACTTCACGGATAAACGGCCCGAACTGTAACCAGAGGTTTTCAATCAACGGATACAAAACAGTTGACGGAGCTGCGGTATACAGCCTTCGATGAAAATTCTGGTTCTGAATTACGGATTCTTCAACATCGCCGCCTTCCAGCGCCCTGTTCATGGCCTTATCGGCTTCGCGCATAAACTCAAGATCGTCCCCGGTGACCGCCAATACGGCCCGCTCAGCCGCCAGACATTCCAACGTTATCCGTGTCGCGCAAAGTTCATCAAATCGGGCCGCTGTCATCGAGGGTACGGTCACACGCCTGTTCGGTAAAAGCTCCAAAGCATGTTCGGCGACCAGCCGGCGCAGCGATTCACGAACCGGCATAAGACTCACGTCGAGCGAATTTGCCAGTCCCCGCATGGTCACGCTGATCCCGGGCGAGAAAACGCCAAGCATAATCGCATTGCGAAGCTGTCGATAGGTCCATTCCTGTAATGTTTCACTGTCTTTCTTTTCTGTTACGGGGAAATCGTGAATCATCCGCCGGCCTCTATGATTGATTAGCAAAATCGGAATGGCTCCGAATCGAGTCATCTGTGTTGCAAGAATTGACAGTCGTCCATCATTTGTGATCACATTGATTCTACCAAACAACCACAGTCCTATGCCATGCAAACACCCGCTTATCTTGACGACGAACTGAAAAAAGCCAAATCGATTATCGAGGCTAATCCCGACATTGAGCGTATTGAATTGATGATTCCGGATATTAATGCCACGCTGCGGGGAAAGTGGCTGCCCGTCCGGTCTTTGGAATCCATTTACAAGCAAGGTGTTCGACTGCCGGGCAGCGTGTTTGCACTGGACATGTGGGGAGCAGAGGTGCACAGCAGCGGAATGATTACAGAAAATGGTG
This sequence comes from Granulosicoccaceae bacterium, assembly GCA_965222695.1. Lineage (GTDB taxonomy): Bacteria > Pseudomonadota > Gammaproteobacteria > Granulosicoccales > Granulosicoccaceae > UBA7957. The sequence continues at coordinate 2,509,292 of OZ244967.1, forward strand.
ATCCGGATGCCGTGTGTTTGCCCTCAAAAAACGGATTTCAACTGGGTAGCCGGACGCAAAGCCCGAGTGCTCAATTGCTGGCTTCCGTCTATAATATAAACGGAAGCCCGTTTTTTGCCGATCCCTCGCACGTTCTCGCATCTGTTGTTGACCGGTTTGCGGAACTGGGGCTCAAACCCGTCGTTGCGCTGGAGATAGAATTTCATCTGTTTAAAAAAGACAAGGATCCGCATCAACAGATCCAAAATTCCCATTCCGAGGTTTACAGTCTGCGGGAACTGGAACGGCACCGGGATCTTTTAGACGAAATCGAATCCGTATGTAAAATACAAGCCATACCCAGCGACACGATTATTGCCGAAGCCGGAGCCAATCAATTCGAAATCAATCTTCAGCACATCGACGATGCGCGGCAAGCCTGTGAACACGCAGTCTTGTTAAAGCGTATTATTAAGTCCCTGGCAAACAGACACGGTATGATTGCCTCGTTTATGGCCAAACCCTTCGCAAATGATGCCGGCAACGGGATGCACACCAATATCAGCCTGGCGGATGAATACGGTAAGAATGCTTTTGCCGGTGAAAATGGAGAGCCTCTGTTGAAATACGCTTTGGCCGGTCTGCTGGAGACCATGGTGGAAAGCACGCTGTTGTTCGCGCCTCACGCAAATTCTTACCGGCGTTTTCAACCGGGCGCGCATGCTCCGACAATGGTGAGCTGGGGAATCGACAACCGTAACATGTCGATACGTTTGCCGAAAAACGCCAATGAATCAATGCGAATAGAACACCGTGTCGCCGGTGCCGATGCAAATCCCTTCCTGGTTCTGGCCGGTATACTGGCCGCCATGCACCATGGAATCAGCCACAAACTATCACCTCCGGCGGCCGACGAATCGGTGCCTGAACCCGGCCCCCTTGGTCAGGTACCGCATCATTGGGATCAAGCCTTGGATCGATTTCATCATTCGTCGATTCTGAAGGACTATCTGGGGGATCAATTCTGCGAACTGTACCTTCATTGTAAAACACAGGAAATGGAAACGATTAACAGCCAGGTGACGGATGTCGAATTTGACCGTTATTTTGTGCAATCGTAGAGCCCGTGTATGGTTTTTTTTAATCTACAGCCGATCCCTCAAACTGTAATACAACATGCCCGCCACCAGCGCAGGATAGCGTAAATAACGCCCGCCGGGAAACGATGGATTCGGCAAATGCGAAAAAACATCGAACTTTTCCGCCTGGCCTGCCATGGCCTCAGCGATCAGCTTTCCGGATAAGCTTGCCATACCGACACCATGCCCGGAAAATCCCTGCGCATAGTAAATATCCGACTGAAGTCTGCCGATATGAGGCAATCTGTTCATTGTAATCGCAAGTGTGCCACCCCAGGCATAGTCGATTCCGGCACCTTTCAACTGCGGATAGATTTTCAGCATATATTTACGTACAAAACCTGCGATATCGGCGGGAAATCGATGCGAGTAGTTTTCCCCGCCACCGAAAAGCAGCCTCCGATCAGAGGAAAGCCGATAATAGTTAATAACAAACTTGGAGTCGGCAACGGCCACATCATCCCGAATAATACGCCGGGATACATCTTCATCGAGCGGCTCGGTGGCGAGAATAAAATTATTGATCGGCATAATCTTGTTCTCGATCCGCGGCTCGATTCGTCCCAGATAGCCATTGCAAGCCAATACCGTAAAACGGGAAGAAATATTTCCCCGCCTTGTCTTGACGAGCGGCCCGGAAGCCGTACTGCCGATCTTCAGCGCAGCCGTGTTCTGGAAAATCCGAACGCCTTCCTGGGAAGCGGCCCTGGCCACACCCAGCGCATAGTTGAGTGGGTGTAAATGCCCTGCCCCGGTATCCAGCGAGCCACCGAAATAGGCGCGCGTATCAATCATTTCGCGCATCTGTTGCGCCGATATCGCCTTTATTTCCGAGTAGTTGTACTGTTCGCGCAGTTTTTCCGCATATTCCATTTCCTCTTTAGCAAGAGATTTCTTATGTGCTGCGTGCAGAATCCCCGGCTTGTAATCGCATTCAATCCGGTATCGCCGAATCAAGTGCTTGACGGTGTCCTTCGATTCCTCGGCAAGATCCCACAGAACTTTGGCAGTTTCCTTACCCAGCATGGATTCCAATTCACCCTGCGCGACTCTTTGCCCACTGCCCAGTTGCCCGCCGTTTCGGCCAGAGGCTCCCCAGCCGATTTTGCACGCTTCAATCAGAACAACCCTGAAACCCCGCAGAGCAAGATGCAGGGCAGCCGAAAGACCGGTGTATCCTCCTCCGATAATACAAACATCGCACTCGGTATTTTCCTCCAGGGACGGATAATCGGCTCTGTCGTTTGCGGTTGCCGCATACCAGGAAGGTGGATAATCCGATTCGTTCATCAGTGGCTGAGCACTAGTAGTCCGTCCACTTGACCCGAACTTATCAAGTGGACGGACTACTAGGGGTTGCTTGACAGATCTCATAGACTAATGCCGAGGGCATCAGCTGTAATATCCAGGCACTTTTCTGCCAATGTGATCATCTCATCTATTTGATCTTTGCTAATGATCAGTGGCGGAGAAATGATCATGGTATCGTCGACCGCCCGCATCACGATGCCATTGGCAAAACAATGGTCGCGGCAGAGGGTCCCGACAACACCCGGCTTGCTGAACCTCTGCCGTTTTTGCTTGTCCTGAACCAGTTCCAGGGCGCCCATTAAACCGACAGATCTGGCCTCCCCGACAAGAGGATGAGACTCCAAAGCCTTCCATAGTTTGTTGAAGTAGGGTCCTGTCTGTTCATCGACTTTGCCGATGATGTTCTCATCGCGTAGTATTCGGATATTCTCCATGGCAACCGCTGCCGCAACCGGATGGCCGGAGTAAGTGAAACCATGGTTAAAATCCCCGCCTTTTTCGATCAGTACCCGGCTAACTTTCTCACTGACCATAACACCGCCTATAGGAAGATAACCGGATGACAGACCCTTTGCGATCGGCATTAAGTCAGGTTCAAGACCATAGTAATCCGAACCGAACCATTTACCGGTACGGCCAAATCCGCAGATGACTTCATCCACCACGAGTAAAAGATCATAGGCCTGACAAATTCGCTTGATTTGCGGCCAGTAGGATTCCGGCGGAACAATCACACCTCCCGCACCTTGTACCGGCTCGGCTATAAACGCAGCAATATTATCTATACCGATTTCCAGAATTTTTTCCTCAAGAGCCTGCGCGGCTTTCAAACCGAACTCTTGCGGGCTCAGATCGGCACCTTTCTGATACCAATAGGGCTGCTCGATATGCACAATTCCGGGAATCGGCAAGCCACCCTGCTGATGCATGGGTTTCATGCCACCCAGACTGGCACCCGCCATTGTGCTGCCGTGATAGGCGTTTTCACGGCTGATAATGACTTGTTTATCCGGTTTACCCAAAAGATCCCAGTACCTGCGCACCATTCGCACGACAGTGTCATTGGCTTCTGATCCTGAGTTGGTATAAAAAACCTGGCTCATGTGGCCGGGGGTTACTTCAGCCAGCAATTCACTCAGTGCGACCGCCGGCGGGTGAGTGCTTTTGAAAAAGTTATTGTAATAAGGCAAGTCCTGCATCTGACGAAACGCCACATCGGCCAACTCTTTGCGCCCGTAGCCGATATTCACACACCATAGACCGGCCATACCGTCGAGAATCCGGTTTCCCTCCGAATCCCATAAATAAATGCCTTCCGCCCGTGTGATGATACGGCTGCCGGATTCATGCAGAGATTTATGGTCCGTAAACGGATGGAGGTGGTGCCGGGTATCCAGCTGTTGCCACTCTGAAGTCGTTCGCTGCAGGTTTTTGGTATTCATGACGCTGCTCCGATATAAGCCGGTCGGCATGGATCGAAATCGGTTCTGATCAGCTATTTTCTATAGCATTTTCATTTAAATTGTGATCACATTAATTGCCTAAGTCAAGAACCTATTCATTTCAATATTGCCCGGGAAAATATCACGACCCAGCTGCAAACACGCCTTCTATAAGCCATTTTGGCGATGTAAAAATCAGCTTTTCAGCTTCGGGATCGAGACCCGCCTCTGCATAACTAACGGAAGTCGCCGACGACAAATATCGATGGACAATACGATGAAATTCTGCCAATTTATAGGGCAACGTCAGCCCGGCGCATAAACTATATGCTTTCGTACGGATTGAGCGTGAATTGTCGCACTGCAATATGGCGACTGATATTACCTGGCCCGTAAGGGCTGATGATAGAGGCGGATAAAAATAGAAACAGCGGCTCTAAACGTCACCCGGATCCGGGCTTTCGATATCATCAAAAAATAATCTGCGCACTGTCGATAAATATAATGTTATAATTTTGTGATCACATTTATCGAAAATAATATTGCAAAGCAACAAACTTCAGACTGTTGGCACAACGGAGGAATACAGATCCGATGAACTCTTCACTCAAAACATTTCTTGCCGTAACTGTACTGAGCGCTTTTGCCTGGTCGGCCCATGCGCAAGACAAGGTTGTCAATGTTTATAACTGGTCAGATTACATCGACGAAGAAACACTCAAAGAATTCGAAGAACAGACCGGAATTAAAGTCGTTTACGATGTGTTTGACTCAAACGAGGTGCTGGAAACCAAGATGCTGGCCGGAGGATCCGGTTACGACATCGTAGTACCGACGGGAGACTTTCTGTCGAGGCAGATCAAAGCCGGCGCTTTTCAAAAACTCAACAAAGACCTGCTGCCGAATCTGGCGAACATGTGGGATGATATCAATAAGCGGCTTGAAACCTATGATCCCGGCAATGAGTACTCCATAAATTACATGTGGGGCACGACAGGGGTAGGGTATAACGTTGATAAAATAAAGGAAAGAATGCCAGACGCGCCGGTTGATTCTTTACGTATGTTCTTTGATCCGGACGTTGTATCGAAATTCAAGGATTGCGGAATTCATGTGCTGGATGCACCGACCGAACTCATCCCCGCAGCGCTTAAATATCTGGGAGAAGACCCCAACTCGGACGATAAGAAAATTATTGAAAAAGCCGAAGGGCCGCTAAGTGTATTGCGAGCCAACACCGCGAAATTCCATTCCTCCGAATACATTAATGCTCTTGCCAATGGAGACATCTGCCTGGCGATTGGCTGGTCGGGCGATATACTGCAAGCCAGAGACAGGGCCGCGGAAGCCGGCAATAACGTCGTGGTCGAATACGCTATTCCGAAAGAAGGCGCTTTAATGTGGTTCGATCAAATGGCGATACCGGTTGATGCACCTCATGTTGAAAACGCGCATAAGTTTCTCAACTTCATCATGGATGCCAAAATCATGGCAAAAAATTCCAACTATGTCTATTACGCTAACGGCAATAAAGCATCACAGGAATTTTTGAATGAAGACGTTATCGAAGACCCTGCGATTTACCCACCGCCTGAAACCGTAGAAACACTCTATACCAAGGATTCATATTCGCCACGGTCGCAACGGGTGGTCACACGTTTATGGACTAAGATAAAAACCGGTAATTAGCTGATCATCATCAAATGAACATTGATTGATATAAGCCGGTCATTTCGCTTGTCGAGACCGGCTTTTTTAATTCTGATTCGCACCCGACCTAGTCACAATCGATGTAAGGGCGAAGGCTATGAGCACACCTGTAGAAAGACGCAGTCATGACAATGACCAACCGTGGCTGGATCCGCACGCAAAACCTCATGTTCAACTTGTCAATATCCGAAAAAATTACGGCGATTTTACCGCAGTAGACAACATCTCACTCGATATTTACAAGGGTGAGTTCTTTTCACTCTTAGGCCCTTCCGGTTGCGGAAAAACAACCTTGCTCAGAATGCTGGCCGGATTTGAAAGACCCACTCACGGCAGTATTTTACTCGAAGGGGAAGATATGTCGGTGATTCCACCCTATCAACGTCCGGTCAATATGATGTTCCAGTCATACGCGTTGTTTCCGCATATGTCGGTCGAGAATAATATTGCCTTTGGACTGAAACAGGATAAGGTCCCTAAACCGGAAATTGCACAACGGGTGAACGAAGCGATAGAACTGGTGCAGTTGCAGAAATTCGCCAAACGCAAACCGCACCAGTTATCGGGAGGGCAAAAACAGCGCGTCGCGCTGGCCCGCAGCCTGGTCAAAAAACCGAAAATGCTCTTATTGGATGAACCACTTGGGGCACTCGATAAAAAGCTGAGGCAACAAACGCAGTTCGAACTGATGAATATTCAGGAGCAACTGGGCATAACCTTTGTAATAGTGACTCATGACCAGGAAGAGGCCATGACGGTCTCAAGCCGGATTGCGGTAATGGATCACGGACGAATAGTACAAGTCGCCACACCCAGCCAGATATACGAATACCCTAACTCCCGCTATGTGGCGGAATTTATCGGCGACGTCAATATTTTTCAGGGACGGGTTGAAAGCAGCGACGAACACAACACGCGGATAGTCAGCGAAGAATGCGGCTGTACCATACATACCGGCAGGGCAAGCGAATTGGCCGACGGCGCCACGGCATGGGTAGCGATCCGGCCGGAGAAGCTTGAGATCAGCACTCAGGCTCCCGAGGATACTCAGCAAAACTGCATACGCGGAGAAGTCTGGGATATAGGTTATCTGGGAAATATCTCGGTTTATCACGTCAAACTGCAAAGCGGTAAAATGGTTACCGCCGTGAGAACCAACCGGGTCAGGAACCTGGAGAGCAACATCACCTGGGAAGATCAAGTATACCTTTACTGGTCAGAATCCGCTGCAGTGACGCTCTCGAACTGAGGTACTCCCGATGAAACGCGATGATATCGAGTATCTCAGCGGTGAAGCCACTCCCCCGGAAGGATTGGAAAGCGTCCATGCCCGGTTGATGGAGAGTAAACCGTACCGCTGGCTTTTTCAGCTGATCGGTAAATCCGGTATGACAGGCCGTGGACTGGTGATAGCCATACCCTATTTCTGGCTTTTGCTGTTTTTCCTGGCCCCTTTTCTTATTGTATTTAAACTCAGCTTTTCAGAAGTGCAAGTCGCAATTCCACCCTATGGGCCCATACTGGAATTTGTCGATGATATCTACGTCCAGCTGAAATTAAACATAGAAAATTATCTACTCTTATTTGAAGATGACCTCTACTGGAAGGCGTATCTGAGCAGCCTGAGAATAGCGACGATATCAACGATACTGACGCTGCTGGTCGGCTATCCCATCGCCTACGGGATGATAAAAGCCACCCCCAGATGGCGGTTTATTATGCTGATGCTGGTGATACTGCCGTTTTGGACTTCTTTTTTGATCAGGGTTTATGCCTGGATTGGCATTTTGAAAAATGAAGGCCTGCTCAACTCCCTGCTGATAAACCTGGGTATCATCAGCGAACCTTTGACGATACTGAATACCAATGTAGCGGTATATATCGGCATAGTCTATTCCTATCTCCCGTTTATGGTGCTGCCGCTGTACGCGAATCTTGAGAAAATGGATTTAAGCCTGCTGGAAGCGGCGGAGGATCTCGGCTGTAAGCCAATATGGGCTTTTTGGAAAATAACGTTGCCGCTGTCCCTACCCGGTATAGTCGCGGGTTGTTTTCTTGTCTTTATACCGGCAGTGGGTGAATTCGTCATCCCTGATTTGCTGGGTGGTTCCAATACACTGATGATCGGAAAAGTGTTGTGGTCGGAATTTTTCAATAATCGCGACTGGCCGCTGTCCTCCGCGGTTGCGGTTCTCTTGTTACTCCTGTTAATTGTCCCGATCATTTTATTCCAACGGCATCAGCAAAAAGCCACTGCGGGAGCTGTCTAAGATGAGTTCCCGACTGTCCGCTTTTAATATCACCTCCCTGATCCTGGGATTCTTATTTCTCTATGTGCCAATCGTCTTGCTGGTCATATTCAGCTTTAACGAATCGAAACTCGTGACTGTCTGGGGGGGTTTTTCCACCAAATGGTACGCTGCCTTGCTGGACAATAGCGGAATCAAAAACGCGGCCTGGGTGACGATAAAGGTCGCCATTATATCCTCGACTATCGCCACTGTTCTTGGAACCCTGGCGGGATTGATTCTGGCCCGCTTCGGCGGTTTTCGGGGCCGTACTTTGTTTTCCGGAATGATATATGCGCCTATGGTAATGCCCGAGGTCATTACCGGATTATCCCTGTTATTGATGTTTGTCGCCTTGTCCGTAGACAGAGGTATTGGCACCATCACCATTGCGCATATTACTTTTTCCATGTGTTACGTCGCTGTGGTTGTACAATCGAGGCTGGTCACCTTTGACCACTCGCTGGAAGAGGCCGCCATGGATCTGGGCGCAACACCCTTGCGCACTTTTTTTCAAGTCACGCTGCCCGTCGTCATGCCTGCGGTGATTTCCGGCTGGTTATTATCTTTTACCCTTTCACTGGACGATTTGGTGATCGCCTCCTTCACGACCGGGCCGGGTGCTACCACATTGCCCATGAAAATATACAGCCAGGTCCGGCTTGGGGTCACGCCTGAAATCAATGCGGTATCCACGATTATCGTCGGCCTGGTGGCGGCCGGAGTCATCATTGCGTCATTGATCGCAAAACGACAGGAATATCTAAAAAATCAGGCCAGACGTATGGCGGATGCCGAGGAATAGCTCAGGACGCATCCGGTCCGTGAATAATTCCCTGCTCGCACAGCAGTGTATATTCCGCATCATCAATGCGGAGTATTTTCTGTAAAACATAGTCTGTATCCTGCCCCAACAAAGGAGGCGCGGAAACCGACGTCAACGGGGATTCGGACAAACGAATCGGATTAGCGACCATTTTGACCCTGGCTGATGCGTGATTGACCGCCTCAACCTCAAGCCCTCTTGCCTTGACCTGCTCGTTTTGAAAAACCCGGTCTATGGTATTGATAGGCCCGCATGGAATTCCCAGCTTTTCCAGTTCGCATATCCAGTATTCACTAGTGTGGGTTTGAAAAACGGGTATTAGCAAGGGAATGAGTTCACTCCTGCGTTCGACCCGTTGTGCGTTGGTTTTGAATTCTTTTTCGTCCGTCCACTGCGGCTGATGAATAAAGTCGCATAAGCGTTCAAACTGCGAGTCATTACCCACCGCCAGAATAAAATGTCCATCAGCGGTTTCAAAGCTTTGATAAGGAACGATATTGGGATGCGAGTTTCCGAGCCGTTCCGGCACCTTACCGGAAACCAGATAATTACTGGCCTGGTTTGCCAGCGCCGCGACCTGTACATCGAGCAGAGCAAGATCAATCGCCTGGCCTCTTCCGGTTCTTTCCCGATATGCCAGAGCCGCCAGGCAGGCATTGCTGGCGTACAGACCGGTCAGTACGTCAGCCAGGGCGACACCGACTTTCTGTGGTCCCGCCCCCGCTTCGCCGTCGGGAACACCGGTAATACTCATCAACCCCCCCATGGCCTGAATCATAAAATCGTATCCGGCGCGATGACGCAAGGGCCCTGTCTGACCAAAACCGGTAATGGAGCAGTAAATTAATTTCGGGTTGATGGATTTCAGCGATCCGTAGTCAAGGTGGTATTTCTTCAAGCCACCGACTTTGAAATTTTCAATTAGAATATCGCATTCTTTTACAAGCCTGTGCAGAAGTTTTTGCCCTTGCGTCTTTGTGATATCTACCGCAATGGATTTCTTGTTTCGGTTTGCACAGCTGAAATAGGCGGAATCAACAGATTCGCCGCCTTTCCCGTCACCGAGCCACGGCGGCCCCCAACTGCGGGTATCATCGCCCCGGCCCGGCCGTTCGACCTTGATCACTTCTGCGCCCAGATCAGCCAACAGTTGACTGGCCCAGGGCCCGGCCAGAATGCGCGACAGGTCCAGTACACGGATATGCGAGAGTGCCGAGTCTGTCATTCCCTTACTGCACGAAGGCCTGGATTCCGGTCTGCGCTCTGCCTAAAATCAACGCGTGAATGTCGTGAGTCCCTTCATAGGTATTGACCGCTTCGAGATTCATCACATGCCGTATAATATGAAATTCATCCGATACGCCATTGCCGCCGTGCATATCGCGAGCGGCACGTGCTATGTCCAGTGCTTTGCCGCAATTATTACGCTTCAGCAGCGATATGGCTTCGGGAGAGACTGTACCTTCATCCATCATTCTCCCCAATCGTAAACAGGCTTGTAGTCCGAGAGTGATCTCAGTCTGCATATTGGCCAGTTTCAGCTGCACGATCTGATTGGCCGCCAGCGGACGACCGAACTGTTTTCGGTCCAGAGTATATTGGCGGGCTCCGTGCCAGCAGAATTCAGCTGCTCCCAGGGCCCCCCAGGCAATACCGAAACGGGCTCGATTCAAACAGCCGAAAGGCCCTGCCAGGCCTTCAACACCGGGCAAAAGGTTTTCCTGTGGAACGAATACATTATCCATGACGATTTCGCCGGTAACGGACGCCCTAAGTGAAAACTTACCTTCTATCTTCGGTGCCGAGAGCCCCGGCATATCCTTTTCGAGAATAAATCCGCGAATAATCCCTGCATCATCTTTAGCCCAGACAATGAATATATCGGCAATCGGAGAATTGGTAATCCACATTTTACTCCCGCTCAGCCTGTATCCTCCGTCTTCGCGTTTCGCACGGGTCAGCATGCTGCCCGGATCCGATCCGTGATCCGGCTCCGTCAGACCGAAACAGCCTACAGTTTCTCCCCGGGCCAGTGAAGGAAGGTATTTTTCCTTCTGCATGTCGCTGCCGTAAGCATAGATAGGGAACATGACCAGACTGGACTGTACACTCATCGCCGACCGGTAGCCCGAATCCACTCGCTCAACCTCACGGGCAATCAATCCGTAGCTCACGTAGTTCATGCCCGCACAGTCGTACCCTTCAATGGTGCAACCGAGAATCCCTAGCTCTCCCATTTCAGTCATGATTTCCCGATCAAACCGCTCCATTCGATTTGCCATCAATATGCGCGGCATCAGTTTTTCCTGGCAATAGCCGCGTACTGATTCAACCACCATACGCTCCTCTTCGGACAACTGATGTTCGAGCAGCAGGGGATCTTCCCAATTAAATGATGCAAGTCTGGATTTCGCGTTCATATTCAAGTACCGATCAGTCAATAGCCTGTCATGCTGAAACGGATTATACGGCTAATCCGAAAGGCCAGCCAGCGGCGTCCCGCAGAAACTCATGGGTCTCTCAATAACCCCGCCTTGCCCTGGATCAATTGCCGAAGTTCACAGATCCCTTACACTCGCCATTCCTTGCCGTCCGTAACTGTTCTCAGGCAGAGTTCTGGGTGCCGATCGAACATGCTGCAGTATTTTTTTATTTTACACTGAAGATTGAAGCGATGGATCATGGAATTGTTTTTATTTTTGCCCGTGCGCTGCATATTGCGGCAGTTGTATTGTGGATAGGTGGAGTCGCTTTTGTGACGACTGTGCTGATTGCCGCCTTGAAGCGTTTGCCCGATGAAAATCAGCGCATGCAATTGTTTGAACAGTTGGAAGGACGGTTTGCATTTCAGGCACGTATCACGACCCTGGTCACAGGTTTCAGCGGATTTTACATGCTATGGTTTATGGATGCCTGGCAGCGCTACCTTACTATCCAGCACTGGTGGCTGCACGCCATGACTGCCATCTGGCTGGTATTCACGCTGGTGCTTTTCGTACTGGAGCCATTGTTTCTGCATCGTTGGTTCCGTCAACAGGCCAGTGTTAACAGCGAGCGAACATTTAGTATCATGCATCGCCTGCATAGTATTCTGCTAATACTCAGCCTGCTAACCGTCCTTGGCGCCGCTCTGGGATCCCACGGGTATTTATTTTTCTGATAAATACCCGGGGACAATCCGCAGCATCTGGCTGCAGTTAGAGCGCTTCGTCGGCAGAGACATAATCGTAGCCAAGATCACGCGCAACCGGCTCACAGGTGATTTTTCCATCCCAAACGTTCAAGCCGTTTTTCAAATGCGCATCGTCACGCAGAGCCTGCTTCCAGCCCTTATCGGCCAGCGCGAGAGTATAGGGTAAGGTCGCGTTGTTCAGTGCATAAGTCGAGGTTCTGGCAACGCCGCCCGGCATATTGGCGACGCAATAATGTACGACATCATCCACCAGATAAGTGGGTTCAGCGTGAGTGGTCGGCCGTGAGGTTTCGAAACAGCCGCCTTGGTCTATCGCCACATCCACCAGCACAGCGCCAGTATGCATTTGTTTGAGCATATCGCGAGTTACCAATTTTGGTGCCGCAGCGCCCGGTATCAATACCGCACCTATAATCAGGTCCGCCTCCAACACCTCTTGCTGAAGTGCCGAACGACTCGAAAAAAGCACCTTGGCCCTGGATTCAAAATGCTCCGACAAACGATTGATCACGTTTGGACTGCGGTCAAGTATAGTAACATCCGCCTGCATTCCGGTTGCCATTTGCGCAGCGTTGAATCCAACCACTCCCCCACCGATTATAACCACTTTTGCCGGTTTAACCCCCGGAACTCCTCCCATCAGGACACCTCGGCCCCCGTGAGATTTTTCCATGGCGTTGGCACCTGCATGAACCGCCATCCGGCCGGCAACCTGGCTCATTGGGCCCAGAAGCGGAAGTCCGCCGTGATCATCGGTGACAGTCTCGTATGCGATGCAGGTGGCTCCGGATTTTACCAGATCCGCGGTTTGCTCCGGATCCGGCGCCAAATGCAGATAGGTGAACAAGACTTGTTCCGGTTTCAGCAAGGCCCTTTCTCCCGCCTGAGGTTCTTTCACTTTGACAATCATGTCGGCGGCATCGAAAACGGCTTCGGCATCGGGGGCGATGTCAGCGCCGGCGGCCTTATATTCGTCATCATCTGCACCCACGCCATTGCCGGCACCGGACTGGACCACAACCTGGTGGCCATGATGAACCAACTCCGCCGCACTCTCAGGAGTAAGGCCGACTCGGTACTCGTGATTTTTAATCTCTGTAGGAACTCCGACTAACATGATGCTGATCCTCCGGCTCGGGATAGGTGACTTTTTTGTGATCTTAGCCCAAAAGGCCTGCAAATAATGATTAACTTTCTAAACATTTCTCTGATAAATTAGGAAAGGATTCGATAAAACCTTACACATGCGGGAAATATTCCATGAATCGAACCGATACTAAGATTTTAAGCCTGCTTCAACTGGACTGCCGCCAGACCATCGGTGAGCTTGCGGAGAAGGTGAATCTATCTACCTCAGCCTGTCACCGACGCGTCAAACAACTTGAAGAATCGGGAAAAATCGACGGCTACAGCGCCCGATTGAACGCAAAAAACCTTGGCTACAGAATTCACGTCTATGTGCTGATTTCCTTAACCTCACAAAGTGACGACAGCCTGTCGGGTTTTGAAAAAGCCGTAAAGGAATGTCCGGACATTCTGGAATGCCACCTGATGGCCGGCGATGCGGATTATTTAGTCAAAATTGCAGCACGAAGTACCGATCACTATGAAAGAATTCACCGCAGAAGCTTGTCCCATCTGCCGGGAATCAGCAGTATGAAAAGCAACTTTGTATTAAGAACAATACAACCATGGGAAGGATACAGGGTAGAAGGCAGTGACTAAGAATTAAGATTGTCCGGTAAACGGTCAATCACTACCTGAGTGAACTCATCCGTCTTGAGATTTCCACCAAGATCACGGGTAGACTCGCCATCCTCGATTGCGCCGAGCAGACTCAGGCGCAGCGCATGTCCCAAATCGTAACGTCCGATATGATCCAACAGCATGCCAAAGGAGAGCAGCACGGCGGACGGGTTGCAGATATTCTGGCCGGCAATATCCGGCGCTGTACCACCGGCAGGATCAAACATGGCGATATCGACCTGATGATCGGGCGTAAAGGAGTAATTCCCGCTCGCTCCCGTTCCTAGGCTACCAACCAAACCCGAAGCCATATCCGACAAAAAGTCGCCATACTCATTGAGCACCAGGATCACTTCAAAGTCCTGTGGTCTGAGAATAATTTTAGCCAGCAAGGCATCGAACAACTCAACCCTGTGGGGAACGTCTCGGTGGTGCTTGGCCACTTCAGCGACTACCTCTTCAAACAAACCGTCAGTGACCCGCTGAATGGTGTGTTTCGATGAAGAGGTCACGCTATAGTTGTGATTGCCGTAAGTGGCCCCTTTCAAACGGGCAAGCTCGAAGGCAAAATGGGCTGCCTGCATACAAGGCTCGCGCTCGACCATGCGCAAGGAAACGGCTGCATCTTTTCCGACCAACTGCCCAGGATCATCGTATGTCCCTCCTGTTGCGATGCGTACTATGTGCAAATGGACATGTTCATTAAAATTGGAATCTATCCCCTTGATGGATATCACCGGCCGGTATATCACACTGAAATTGCACTGCCTGCGAATCAAGGCGTTTGGGCTTGCGGTTTTAGTGACCGTCGGATATTTTATTGCAAGCTTGGTGTCACGCAAGGAGGTTTCAGCTTCCAGGATAACATCCATACCCCGCTTCTCGCGGTTTTCAAGACTCCAGTTAATCTGGTGAAAATCGAACTCGACCGGCAAGGCATCGGATACGGCATGAATCGATTTACCGAGTTCCGGCCCAATGCCGTCACCCAACAATTCCGTAACACGAATTGTATCGGACATAGAATACATTCCTCTCTAGCTGTGTGAGATCGTTATAGATATAGTTGGCAGGTGATTATATCTGAAATCCAGTCTGAAAGTGATGTGTCGGAATCATACTGCGAGTAAAAATTCCGCGATTTCGGCAGAGACAGCATCCCGGACTAAAAACGAACCCAACAAGCTTGTATTTCTGATATCGATTGGAGAAAAAGTAAATTTATGATTTACAATTGTCAGAGTTCCGTTCTCGCTAAAACCTCCTTATTAAAAAGACTTTGTTCACCTTTATATCAGTAATTTCAATGCATTCCACCAATACAAGCAGCTTTTTGCTGCTCTGCATATAAAAACAATCCGCCGAGTAACTTTTCATTTATTGACAATTTTGGCAATCTAGGGTCGCGCTTAACAATGAATAGACAGGAAACTTTTTCAACCCTGTGTCATACTGCGGAACTACTGCATAACTCATGTTTTGCGGGTGCAGCAAAATAAGACAAAAGCATTAATTTGTTTAAATTGCCGCGCTATAAACGACTAACAACACAACAATACGCATCCGGGGAGGTGCTTAATGAAGAAACATCTGGCTATTGGAGCTTTAGTAACTTTAGCTACCTGTGGAATTGCCTTTGAGGCATCGGCACAACAACAATTCATTTCAATTGGTACCGGGGGTGTTACCGGTGTTTACTATCCGACCGGCGGAGCGATTTGCCGATTGGTCAATAAAAACCGCAAAGAACACGGAATCCGATGTTCGGTAGAATCAACCGGAGGTTCCGTATACAACATCAATACGGTACGCGCCGGCGAGCTGGAATTCGGTGTTGCACAGTCGGACTGGCAGTATCACGCCTATCACGGCACGTCGAAGTTCGAAGACCAAGGGCCTTTTGAGAAAGAACGCGCGGTTTTTTCCGTACACGCGGAGCCTTTTACCCTGGTGGCACGAAAAAGCTCGGGTATAGGCAGTTTTACCGATCTTAAGGGTAAAAAAGTGAATGTCGGTAATCCGGGTTCCGGACAAAGGGCGACAACCGAAGTTGTGATGGAAGCCTTCGGCGTTAAAATGGAGGATTTTGCGCTGGCAGCCGAATTGAAAGGCTCGGAAATGTCGCAGGCGCTTTGCGACGGTAAAATCGACGCGATGATCTACACCATCGGCCACCCGGCGGCGGCTATCACCGAAGCGGCGACAACCTGCGATGTTGAACTGGTCCCGGTTGAAGGTGAACCGATCGAAAAACTGGTCGGGGATAATCCTTATTATCGTATCGCTACCATTCCGGGCGGCACCTATAAGGGTACGGACGGTGACGTTAATACGTTCGGTGTGGGCGCCACATTTATCTCATCGGCAGACGTATCCGAGGAAGTGGTCTACACCGTGGTCAAGTCTGTATTTGACAATTTCGATGATTTCAAGAAACTGCATCCAGCATTCGGTCATTTAAAAGAGGAAGAAATGGCCAAAGACGGCCTCTCCGCACCGCTGCATGCCGGAGCCGAGAAGTACTATAAAGAACGCGGCTTTATTCAATAAACCGCCAACCTAAAAAAACCGGATGACTGACAATCATCCGGTTTTTTTACTTTGTTAGTCAGAAAAAAAGCATTCCACCTGAAAAACAAAAGCGTAGCGAAATTTAACGCTCCGGAGAACTGAAATGGCAGAAAACGAAAAAACACAACAAGGTGGTGTCGATGTCGATATGATGGTTGCCGAGGTTGAGTCCGGTGCTCGAGTCGCAACCGGGATGGCCGGAAAGTTTATTCTGGCGCTGGCATTCACCTGGTCACTTTTTCAGTTGTTTATCGCATCCAATGTTCCGTTCATCATCACTGAAATGACGGGAATCAATGTTGTATTCAATAACCAGGAAGCACGCCAGGTCCACCTGGCTTTTGCCCTGGCCTTGTCCATGCTTGCTTACCCTTTACTCAAGTCCAGTCCCCGGGACCGGGTTCCCCTTTATGACTGGATACTGGCTGCCGTAGCTGCGCTGACCTGTTTGTACCTGCTTTGGTTCAAGGAAGATATAGCCGGTCGCGCAGGACTTCCGACCACCGCTGATATAGTCATGTCGAGTATAGGTATGCTCGCTCTGGCGCTTGCCGTGTTCCGGGCGCTCGGATTGCCGCTGGTCATAGTCGCCAGTGTATTTGTGTTTTACGTATTTTTCGGCCATTTGTCATTTATGCCTGAAGCCATTCAATGGAAAGGGGCCTCCTTCGGGAAAGCCATGTGGCATTACTGGATGCAGACGGAAGGCGTGTTCGGGGTGGCTCTCGGCGTCTCTGCGTCGATGATATTTTTATTCGTTTTGTTCGGTTCTCTGTTGGAAAAAGCCGGCGCGGGTAATTATTTTATTAAGCTCGCGTTCGCCCTGCTCGGACATTTACGCGGCGGGCCGGCCAAAGCGGCTGTGGTGGCATCCGCTTTGTCAGGCTTGTACTCCGGCTCTTCCATCGCCAACGTGGTCACCACCGGTACCTTTACCATTCCGTTGATGAAACGCACCGGATTCAAACCGGAAAAGGCGGGGGCAATCGAAGTTGCGTCCTCGACCAACGGTCAATTGACGCCACCCGTCATGGGGGCAGCGGCATTCTTGATATCGGAGTTTACCGGTATATCCTACCCGGAACTGATTAAACATGCCTTCCTGCCGGCCATAATTTCCTATATCGCCCTCGTGTATATAGTGCACCTGGAAGCGATGAAACTCGGGCTGAAAGGCCTGCAAAAACCCTCAACGACGCTGACGGCTGCCCAGCGCTTATCGAACTTTTTACTCGGATTTATCCTGATGGCGGTATTGGCAACCGTCGTGTACTTCGGACTGGGCTGGATGAAAACCGCTTTTCCGAATATGACATTCACCGCGGCGGCCTTACTGTTTTGCACGGCTTATTTGATACTGGTCCGCTTGGCCGCCAAACATCCGGATCTGGAAATGGACAATCCCGATAGCCCTCTGCAAGTGCTGCCTCGGGCCTGGGATGTTGCCGTTACCGGCCTGCATTTCGTTTTACCGATCATCATTCTGATCTGGTGCATATTGATAGAAAGGCTGTCCCCGACACTTTCGGCTTACTGGGCAACGGTGTCGATGATCACCATTGTATTAACCCAGAGACCCCTGAAGTCCCTGTTCAGGGGGGAGTCGAATTTTCTGCAAAGCGTCCGCGACGGCTGGCAGGATTTTGTCGATGGCATGATTGCCGGCGCCCGCAATATGATCGGCATAGGCGTGGCCACAGGTGCGGCGGGTATTATCGTCGGAACGGTTTCTCTGACAGGCGCTCACCAGGTTGTCGGTGAATTCGTGGAATTTTTATCCGGCGGCAGCCTGATCGGCATGTTGTTGCTGGTCGCGGTGATGAGTCTGATCCTCGGTATGGGATTGCCGACCACAGCAAACTATATTGTGGTCTCTTCACTGATGGCGCCGGTAATAGTCACCGTCGGCGCCCAGGCGGGACTGATCGTGCCGCTTGTCGCTGTTCATCTGTTCGTCTTTTACTTCGGTATTCTGGCAGACGATACGCCACCTGTGGGTCTGGCCGCATTTGCGGCTGCCGCAATATCGGGCGGTAACCCGATTGCCACCGGCGTACAAGGATTCACCTACGATATTCGCACGGCACTATTACCCTTCCTGTTTATCTTTAATACCGAGTTATTATTGATTAACGTGACTCCTTTAAAAGCCGTGTTTATCTTTGTGATCGGGGTGATTGCAATGATGCTGTTCGCAGCCGCGACTCAGGGATTTTTCCTGACTCGAAACCGCATTTGGGAATCCATTGCATTACTGTTAGTCTCCTTCACACTGTTTCGTCCGGGTTTCTGGCTGGACCAGGTCCAATCACCCTACGATGACAGAGCCGGATCCGAGATTGCCGCACTGGCCGAGGCTCAGGGAGACAACGAATCGCTACGCGTGATTGTCCGCGGGCCGGATTTTGATAATCCGGACAAAATCACCGAACTGGCGGTGCTTGCGGATCTGGGTCCCAAAGCGGATGCCGATGCCCGCCTGAATCACGCCGGACTGATGGTCTCGGAACAGGACGGAAAGGCAGTATTGGATGAACCTTTGGCCGGTACCCCGTTTTTCACCAAGTTCCAGGTATTTGATTTCTATGCGGATCAACCGGTCGAAATTGCCACCGTTCAACTTCCCGCAGACCGGATATTCAAGGAAGTCTTCTACCTGCCTGCGCTACTGTTGCTGGGGTTGGTCTATCTCGCTCAGCGCTTTCGCAGAAGCCGCGCTGTCACCGCTACCGCTTGAAAAGGAGAATAACGATGTTTTCAAAAATTCTCGTACCGATCGATCTCGCACATGAACCGATCAACGAAAAGGTCTTGGATATCAGCCTGGAAATGGCGGCCCAGCATGATGCGGAAATCCACGTAATGACGGTTGTGCCGACTTATTCCATGTCTATTGTAGGCTCATTTTTTCCTGCGGAACATGAGCAACAGGCACTTGACGCCGTTAAAGAAAAGCTGAAAGAGTTCCTGGAGAAACGCCAGACTCCGGAAAAAGGCTTAAAAGGTCACGTGGCCCAAGGTACCATCTACGACGAAATCATGAAAGCTGCGGATAAACTGCAATGTGATTTAATCGTGATGGCTTCAAACCGGCCGGATCTGCAAGACTATCTCTTGGGGCCCAATGCCGCACGTGTCGTGCGGCATGCCAATCAATCGGTATTTGTATTAAGGATTCCGGAATCGGACCGGGCTTGAGCATATATGGGGTAAGTGATGGCAAGCGCTGGTCTGAAGTCGAGCTATGTCTTTCCCCGGCATTGTAAAAGTCATTTGCCGGTAGTCACTGCGGGAGACGGGCCCTGGTTAATCGACAGTGACAATAAGCGCTACCTCGATGCCTCTGGAGGTGCGGCAGTCTCCTGTCTGGGTCATTCTGCAAGACCGGTAATCGATGCGGTCAAAAAGCAGCTGGACAGAATTGCCTATGCCCATACAGGCTTTTTCACGTCCGAGCCTGCCGAGCACTTAGCCGAAAAACTGATCGGCAAGGCCCCGGCCGGGATAGAACGCGTTTATTTCGTGTCGGGAGGGTCGGAAGCTGTAGAAGCCGCGATCAAGCTGGCACGGCAGTATTTCGTTGAAACCGGAGAAACTGATCGATTTAACATTATTGCCCGGCGTCAAAGTTATCACGGGAATACCCTGGGCGCACTCTCCACTGGCGGCAACGAATGGCGGCGCAGTCAGTTCAATGGTCTCTTGTCACCTGCCATGCATCACATTGAGCCCTGCCACTATTGGAGATTCGGTCACGTGGGTGAATCTGCAAAGGACTATGGACGGCGTGTCGCCCAGTCTCTGGAAGACAAAATACTGCAACTCGGTCCGGAAACCGTTCTGGCATTTGTCGCAGAACCCGTGGTCGGAGCGACCATGGGCGCAGTGCCCGCGGTCGACGGCTATTTCCAGCGAATCCGGGAGATATGTGACCGGTACGGTATTTTGCTGATTCTGGACGAAGTCATGTGCGGAATGGGTAGAACGGGCAGCCTCTTTTCCTGTGAGCAGGATCGGGTCCGGCCGGATATTATTTGCATTGCCAAAGGCCTGGGAGCCGGAATACAACCTATCGGCGCCATGCTTTGCTCAGCAGAAATTTACCGGGCCATTACCGACGGCAGCGGTTTTTTTCAACACGGGCATACCTATATGGGGCATGCCACGGCCTGCTCCGCCGGACTTGCGGTACTAAAGGAAATCGAGGACAGACAACTCTTAGCCCAGGTGCAAACCAAGGGAAAGCGGCTCAAACAGGCACTTAAAGAACAGCTTTCCGATCATCCCAAGGTCGGCGATATACGGGGCCGGGGATTGTTTCTCGGCATTGAGTTAGTCGACAACAAGTCAGACAAGTCACCTCTTAATCCCGCATCGGGCGCGGCAGCAAAGATTAAAGCCGCGGCCATGCGACAAGGCCTGATTTGCTATCCCATGAGCGGTACAATTGACGGAAAATCCGGAGATCACATATTACTTGCCCCGCCGTTCATTATCACCGATTCCCATATTGAAGAAATCGTGCAACGGCTTGGCCGGGCGTTGAAAGCGACGTTAGGGACTTAGCGGTTCCTGCATTGCAGCCTTAATGAAAAAGCCATTTATCATGATCGCACCCAACGGTGCCTATAAAAACAAATCGGATCACGCTGAGCTGCCGCTCACCATCAGCGAAACTGTCAGAACCGCCAAGGAATGTTACAAGGCTGGCGCCGATGCAATCCATACCCATGTGAGAGATGAAAATGGAAAACACAGCCTTGATCCAGTCTTGTATAAAAAAGCGATCAAAGAACTCCGACGCAGTGTTCCACAGATGCTGGTTCAGATTACCACGGAAGCCGCGGGTCGCTACTCGCCTGCCGAGCAACGGCAAATTGTCTATGATGTTAAACCGGTGGCGGTTTCTGTGGCAGTCCGAGAACTCTTAAGAGACGAAGATTTGCCATCATGCCGCGATTTTTATTTTTGGGCGGATAAATCGGGAATAAAGTTACAGCACATACTCTATTCGGATCTGGATGTAGTCCGGCTGGATCAGCTTATCGAACAAAAAACAGTGCCTGATAACAAGGTTTCGGTACTATTCGTCCTGGGGCGCTATTCCGAAAATCAGGCTTCGTCCCCTCAGGATCTTCAGCCTTTTCTGCAAGCCAGGAGAAAGTGTTCCAATCTACGCGACTGTGAGTTTATGGTCTGTGCCTTCGGCAACCGGGAGATAGAATGTCTGGCTGCATCGGTGGACAATGGAGGCAACTGCAGAATCGGATTTGAGAACAATCTATACAGTTCGGACGGCACACTGGCTGAAAGCAATGCAGAACGCGTGGCCGATTTAATCCTTTATTTAAACGCCCGCTGAATTGTGAATGTCGGCATCAACTGCCGTCCGCTCTCCTTAGAACCTGTTCCAGCGGAATCTGCGAACTTTGTTTGATCGGCGATAATGCCATCATTGACGTCACCTCGCGCACCATGGGCAAAGGTGCCAGCTTATCGAAATAAAACTGTTGATACGCATCCATATCGATCGTCATGATCTTAAGCACACAATCCACATCACCGATCAATAGATAGCTTTCCAGCACTTCCGGGTAGCCCTGAATCGTATTGGTGAACTCCGCGATAGTCTCGCGGCGATGATTACTCAGCTTTACCTGGGCAAACACAAGTACTTTTAAACCGACCTTGGAAGGATTGAGTATGGCGACACGGGCATCTATGACGCCGCATTTCTGTAAATACTGAATACGCCGCCAGCAAGGTGACACCGACATCCCGATTTTTTCCGCGATCTCTGCCACCGATAAGCTGGCATCTTTCTGCAGCAAATCGAGGATTCTGATTTCCTGATCGGTGAGTTTTACTGGCATATTCATTCTCAATTACCGGTAACTGGGAACTATTATGCCTAAATAATGCCATATAGCGGTTAAAATAGAAGAGAAATTTCTCAGATCCAGGTATAAACTAATTACAATGCACGCAAATTGCAGAAAGAATTGCCGGAAAGATTGAAATCGAGAGTAATGCTGTCTGCCACTCCTTTTGCAAGATCACAGACAGGGACAAGAATAAATTAGAATTCAGCCAGCAGCTCTCCCGGACCAGGCCCAGCAGCAGCAAACGAGGTACAAGATGGAGACAGTTCCTGCGCAAACACGCTTACATATTCCCGTTCCTACCAGCCGCCCGGGCGAGCAACCCGATTTCAGCGATATTCAGGTACCCAACGCCGGTTCGGCGGAGCGGCCCGACGAATTGGTCGACCCTCACGATATACCGGATCTGGCCTGCACCCTGATCCGTGTGCTGAACAAGAAAGACGAGGCGGTCGGCCCCTGGAAAATGGATATACCGGCTGACGTGCTGCGCGAAGGATTGCGTTATATGCTCACGGTACGTGTCTATGACGATCGCATGTTCCGGCTGCAGCGCCAGGGCGTACTGTCTTTCTATATGAAAAGCACGGGCGAGGAAGCGGTTTCCGTTGCTGCCGCCCTCGCCCTGCGATCGGGCGATATGCTGTTCCCGTCCTATCGGCAACAGGGATTATTGATCGCCAGGGACCGGTCACTGGTGGACATGGTCTGCGGCTGTCTTTCCAATTCCCGGGACAACGCCAAGGGCAGGCAAATGCCGGTACTCTATACCTGGAAAGATGGCAACTTTTTCACCATATCGGGAAATCTCGGCACGCAGTTACCCCAAGCCGTGGGCTGGGCCATGGGCGCGGCCTACAAAAACCAGGACCATATCGCGGCCGGTTGGGTGGGTGACGGCACCACCGCCGAAGGTGATTTTCACTACGCCCTGACATTCGCCTCCGTGTATCAGGCACCTGTCATACTGAATGTGGTGAACAATCAATGGGCGATTTCCACATATCAGGGCGTGGCCGGCGGCGAACATGCCACCTTTGCCGAGCGTGCACACGGTTACGGGCTGCCGGGACTCAGGGTAGACGGGAACGATTTTCTCGCCGTTTACGCGGCGACCAAATGGGCTGCCAATCGCGCCCGGCGCCTTGGCGGACCGACTCTGATCGAACTTTTTACCTATCGGGTTGAAGGACATTCTTCCAGCGACGATCCTTCACAATACAGGCCGCAGACTGAGGCCAGTGCCTGGCCCTTGGGAGACCCCATTGAACGACTAAAGAACCACCTGATTCATGTCGGTGAATGGTCGGAAGAACAACACCGGGAAATGTATCATGAAATTGTCGAAACAGTTCAAAAAGCCTACCAAGAGGCGATTACTTTCGGCACCCTGACCGAAGGGCCCCGCTTACCCCGGGTTACCATGTTTGAAGATGTCTACAAGGAACCTTTACCTCATCTTATCAAGCAACGTCAGGAAATGGAGGGCTAGGATCATGGCAGCGATGAATATGATTCAGGCACTCAATTCGGCCATGGATATCTCTCTGGGGCGGGATCCGAATGCGCTTATTCTGGGTGAAGATGTCGGTTATTTCGGCGGCGTGTTTCGATGTACCGCCGGCTTACAGGAGAAATACGGACTACACCGGGTTTTCGATACCCCGATCTCCGAGGGGGGCATAGTTGCTGTAGCCATAGGAATGGGTGTTGCCGGCCTGAGGCCGATTGTGGAAATACAGTTTGCCGATTATGTTTACCCCGCTTTCGACCAATTGGTCAGCGAACTTGCACGTTTGCGCTATCGCTCAGGTGGAGAATTCTGGGCCCCGCTCACGGTCCGTATGCCCTGTGGTGGTGGAATTCGAGGCGGACAGACTCATTCACAAAGCCCCGAGAGTATATTCACCCACGTATGCGGTTTAAAGACGGTGATTCCTTCCAACCCCTATGATGCCAAGGGCATGTTGATCAGCGCGATTGAAGACGATGATCCGGTGATATTCCTCGAACCTAAACGACTCTATAACGGCCCCTTCGATGGTGACCCCAATAAACCGGCCGTTTCCTGGGAAAAACACCCTAAAGGCGAAGTTCCCGAAGAACACTACAAGGTAGATTTCGGTAAAGCTGAAATTGTCCGCCAGGGGATGGCGGCCACTATCATCACCTACGGCACCATGGTACACGTCGCCAAGGCCGCGGCGGAGGCTGCGAATATCGATGCGGAAATCATCGATCTTCGCAGCCTGGTACCGCTCGATGTGGAAACCATTGTGGACTCGGTAAAACGCACGGGACGCGTCGTCATCGTACACGAAGCAACGCGTACCAGCGGCTTCGGTGCGGAGCTGTCCGCACAGATTCAGGAAGAAGCTTTCTGGCATCTCGAAGCCCCCATAGAACGTGTGACCGGTTGGGATACACCCTATCCGCACGCGTTTGAATGGGATTATTTTCCCAGTCAGCAAAGAGTCATCGACGCGCTTAACCGGGTTCTGGGGGTCTAAGATGGCACAGTACAGTTTTAAAATGCCGGATGTCGGAGAGGGCATTGTTGAAGTCGAAATCAATCAATGGCGGGTATCCGCCGGCGATACCATCGACATAGATCAGCCGGTCGCCGACGTGATGACCGATAAAGCAAATGTCGAAGTCACATCTCCCGTTAAGGGAAAGGTGCTGAAAATTGCCTGCAGTGCCGGGGAGATGCTTGCAGTAGGCGCGGAACTCGTTTTGATCGAAAGGGAAAACGGCCGCGAACCGGACACAGCGGAGCCGGAATCCGAATCCGACGTTGATTCCGCTGAAAAACCTGTGCCGGCTGAACCCGAGAACGAAGGCCAAACGGAGCCGGCCGAAAAATCGCAAGAAAGCACCGCGGAGGGAGCGCTTACTCAGTCGGTTGTGAACACCGTAAAACCGGTCTCAATCCCAACCCGCGCAGCCGGGCAGACACTTATGGCATCTCCCGCAGTGCGGCGCAGAGCGCGAGAGGCTGAAGTGGATCTCAGCAAGGTGCCGACCACTGACAGCAGCGGCCGGATTACCCATCAGGATCTCAACGCTCATATTGCAACTCTGGGAGAGCTGGCCATAGGCGGCGTGCGAAATGTACGCACCGCCATACACCAGGTACCCCTGAAAGGGCTGCGCCGGGTCATTGCAAAAAAAATGCATCTGAGCAAGCGGTCGATACCGCACTATTCCTACGTGGAAGAAGTGGATATGACGGACCTGGAAAAACTGCGAAAGCACTTGAACAAAAATCGCAGCGAAAATCAGAGACGGCTGACACTATTACCTTTTTTAATGTTAGCCATGGTACGCGCAGCCCGAAAATTTCCCGAGTGCAACGCCCACTTTGACGACGGCGACAATGTCCTGACACAGTACGACGGCGTTCATATCGGAATGGCAACAATGACCGGCGAAGGTTTGAAAGTCCCCGTGGTCAGGCACGTGGAAGCCATGGATATATGGCATTGCGCCTCGGAAATCAGCAGGCTTTCCGACAGTGCCAGAGACAACAGTATTCCGCTGGCGGAATTAAGCGGATCGACTATTACTCTGACCAGTCTGGGCACACTGGGCGGCCTTGCCAGCACACCGATCATCAATCATCCAGAGGTCAGCATCGTGGGTGTCAATAAGGCACAAGACAAGGTTGTCGTCAGAGACGGTGACATGACCATTCGCTATATGATGAACCTAAGCTCATCGTTTGACCACCGCATAGTGGACGGTCATACCGGGGCTTCCTTTATTCAACATATGCGATCATTGCTGGAGCATCCGGCGACACTGTTTATGTGACCCCCCTCAGCTTCAATCGATGCCCTTGCGTTCGACCAGCGTCAGAATATTGTAGAGCGCTACAGGCTTGTCATGCTGGTTTCTGACCTCGACATCCCATACAACAACGCCGTTGGGTGTTTCCTCCGGAGTGCGCTGATCCTTTTTGATTTTCTGTTTTACCGTCAAACGCACCTGAATAGTATCACCAAATCCGACGGGCTCGATAAAACGCAGATTTTCCATACCGTAGTTGGCAATCACCGGACCGGGAGCGGGATCGACAAACATTCCCGCCGCAGCTGAAATAATGAGATAACCATGAGCCACCCGCTTACCGAAAAAGGAATCCTTCGCCGCGGTTTCATCCAGATGGGCATAGAAATGATCACCGCTGATACAGGCGAAATTAACCACATCCGCCTCGCTGATGGTGCGTCTGTGGGTGATCAGGGTTTCACCGATTTCCAATTCTTCAAAAAATTTGCGGAAGGGGTGAACCGAGCCTGTCTTCTGTTCAGCGCCCGGAATAAATTCATTGCCTATATGCATCAGGGTCGTGGGTGAACCTTGTACCGCGGTTCTTTGCATACAATGTTTCAACGCATGCAGCCCACCCAGTTCTTCCCCTCCTCCGGCCCGGCCGGGCCCGCCATGCACCAGCTGCGGCAAAGGTGAACCGTGCCCGGTGGACTCCTTGGCACAATCCCGGTTAAGCACCAACAAGCGGCCGTGATAGGCAGCAGTGCCGAGAACAATTTCCCTGGCCTCCCTATCGTCGGGGGTAAAGACCGAGCCCACCAGACTACCTTTGCCAAGCTTGGCAATTTCTATGGCTTGCTCAATAGTGTCATAAGGCATCAGCGTACTGACGGGGCCGAATGCTTCGATTTCGTGAGGGTCTGACGCGCCAAGCGGTTTGTTACACAATAAAAGCGTTTTCGGGAAAAAAGCACCGGTTTCTTTGTCAGCGCCAAGTACATCGAAATCCTTGCTCCCTCCATAAACGACGTCGCAGCTTTTCTTCAATGCTTCAACGCTCTCCCAGACATCTGCAAGCTGGTCCCTGCCGACCAGTGAACCCATATGAACTTCCTCAACCGCGGGATTGCCAAGGGTAATTTTTTCCAGTCGACCACTCAATGCATCGACCACCGCGTCGAGTAGCCGTCGTGGTACCAGGGTCCGCCGTACTGCCGTACATTTCTGACCGGCCTTTACCGTCATCTCCTTCGCCACTTCCTTGATAAACAGTTCATATTCCGGCGTTTGCTGAGTCGCGTTTTCTCCGAGGATGGAAAAATTCAGAGAATCCGCCTCCATATTAAACGGGACGGCATTTTCAACGATTCCCGGATGCGTGCGCAGTTTTCTACCTGTCGCCGCGGAGCCTGTAAATGTGACGACGTCCTGCTCGTTCAAATGATCCAGGGCATCTCCCAAACTGCCGCAAACTAGTTGAATACTGCCTTGCGGGAAGATCCCGGATTCGATAATGTCCTGCACCATGGCTTCGGTCAGATAACAGGAAACACTGGCCGGCTTGACCACCACCGGCATGCCCGCAGCCAGGCTCGGAGCTATCTTTTCCAACATCCCCCAGCATGGAAAGTTAAACGCATTGATATGGACGGCCACACCTTCTTTGGGCACCAGAATATGCTGCCCGATAAAACTCCCCGTAGCCGATAATCGCTCCGGTTTTCCCTCCACCCAATAGGTTTCGTTCGGCAATTCCCTGCGCACTAAAGAAGAATAACTGAACAGTGTGGCGGCACCACCTTCGATATCGATCCAGCTATCGGCTTTGGTAGCCCCTGTCCAGGAAGAAATTTCGTAATAGCGGTCCTTCCTCTGCATCAGATACTTGCCCAAAGCCTTCAGACGATTAGCGCGATCATGAAAACTCAGTTTACGCAGACTCGGGCCTGCGACTTGTCGCCCGTAGTCGAGCATATCTTTAAAATCAACACCCTGACTGCTCACATACCCGATACTGGTGCCGTTTATGGCATTAAAGACTTCCTGGCCGGTGCCTTGGCCTTCAACCCATTCGCCGTTGACGTAACTTTTGATTTTGTCAGACATAGGGAATTTACCTCGTAAGGTACTGTATATATATATGATTCAATATTTATCTGTTTTATGAAGAATATTGTATCGCTTTATAGAGTCATCACAAAACTATTTTTATTCCTGTGTCCAGGCGCTACACTTTGCGTCCACATAAATCTCATACACGGGCCGGCGGGGGAGTAAGCGCATCGATGGAAATACATTTGCGCAAACTGAATGACAAAGACTACAAAGAGATGAGATCGCTCATATTAAAGGAAGGGCCGAATATCTGGAACTACATCACCGAGGACAGTATCGATCACCAGCTTCGTCTGATTCAGCAAAACAAGGCATCAGCCGTCGTGGCCGAAGACCCTGAAATACTCGGTTTCGCTATTTTGATCTTCCGAACGGCATGTCCGCAGATGCTGAAAAAATACGACGATTTAAACGACATTGCCTACATCGGTGATGTCATCGTTCACGGCGCACACAGTGGTAAGGGCGTCGGCAGCAAATTGTTACAGGAATCCGTTGCAGAGGCACGCAAACGCAATATCAACAGGGTGTATATAGATCGGCATGAAGAAAACCTTGCGTCGGCCGGAATGATGCGTAAAGCAGGGTTTAAAATGATAGAGACATTCCATGATCCGGATAAAAGACCCGCCGGATCCCGAAATACAACCGTGCTGAGATGGGAAACCGCAGACTGATCTTTCCGGCAAACGAATGGATAATTCAACCCGCAGCGACTATTCGTGCAGACCGCACTCGCGTTTCAGTCCCATAAACCGCGTCTCTTCTATCGTCATTCCCGGCAGCAGGGGCTGGCTTGTATGGACATCACCGACCGACATATAGCCTTTATCCCAAAGCGGATGGTAAGGAAGATCATGTCGCTTCAGATAAAGATGAACATCACGGTTGCGCCAATCCACAATCGGATGAACCTTAAAGCGCCCTTCCTGCATACGCAATACATCTATCCCGGCACGGGAATCGGACTGTTCCCTCCGCAGACCCGCAAACCAGGTTCCGACGTGCAATTCCTTCAACGCTTTTTGCATGGGCTCCACTTTATTGATGTAATTGTATTTTTCTATGCCTTCCAGGCCTTTTTCCCACAAGAAGCCGAAGCTGGCTTCCTGCCATGCGGGCGTTTTATTGGCCCGGTAAACCTGCAAGTTGAGTTTTAGACGCTCTGTTAATTGTTCGATAAAAAGATAGGTTTCAGGAAACAGGTATCCGGTGTCAATTAATAAAACGGGTATATCCGCTTTAACCAGAGTCACCATGTGTAGCAAGACCGCACTCTGAATTCCGAAACTGGAGCTTAAAATATGTGAGGCCGGCAGATGTTCCAGCGCCCACTGGATGCGCCGCGCAGGATCCAGACCCTCCAGTTCAGCATTGACCTGGTCGAGTGATTTACCATTAACAATATTTTCAGGGAAGAGATGCTTATCCATGATAATCTTCTGCAGGGTTGATTACTTTTTTCACCAGATTGACGCGAACGGAAAAGTCCCCGAAAGATTCTGACTCATGGCGTTCAGCCGCGTAGCGTCCGAAAAGTTCGTCGAGCTCCGCGAAAATCTGATTTTCTTCCAGATTTTCGCGGTAAATTTTACTGATTCTTTTTCCTACTCCGTCCCCACCCAGCATAAGATTGTAACGGCCAGGAGCCTTACCCACCAGAGCGATTTCCGCGACAAACGGCCTGGCACAGCCATTGGGACATCCGGTCATTCTTATAACCGTTCCTCGATCCGAAACATCATGCTTTTCCTCCAAAGCCTCGATTTTGTCGAGAAACCGGGGAAAATACCGCTCAGCCTCGGCCATGGCTTGAGGACAGGTGGGAAATGCCACGCAGGATATACTCTTAAGCCGTGTTTGACTGCGTGTCCCGGATACAAGTCCGTAACACTGAGCTAACTCCTCAATCAGAGATTTATCCCGATCCGAAACATTGGCGATAATCAGGTTTTGATTTGCAGTTATTCGGAAATCTCCCTTATGCACCCGGGCAATTTCTCTGAGTCCGGTCATGATCGCGGCTTCAGGAAAATCCGCCACTCTGCCGTTCTCGATATACAAGGTCAGATGATGCTGATTGTCACTGTCTTTTTGCCAGCCATAGCGATCACCCTGATCCGTGAACTGCACAGGCTCCGGCGCTTGAAAGACAAGTCCGGCGCGCCTCTCCACCCGGGTGCGGAATTCATCTATGCCTAAAGCCTCAATAGTGTATTTCAGCCGGGCATGACGGCGGCTGACTCTGTTCCCAAAGTCCCGCTGGACACTGACCACGGCTTTGGCAACGGCCAGGGTCTGCTCCGGAGCAATAAATCCCAAATCATCGGCAAGCCTGGGAAAGGTAGTCTGATCGCCGTGAGTCGTGCCCATTCCGCCGCCGGCGACCACATTGAACCCTTTCAGTTTTCCCTGTTCCGCAACGGCGATAAAGCCGAGATCGTTGGTATAGATATCAACGTCATTATGCGGAGGTACAGCCACGGCTGTCTTAAATTTCCGCGGCAGATAAGTCTCTCCGTAAAGAGGTTCCGATTCTCGCTCTTCGATGGGATTTTCGTCCAACCAGATTTCATGGTACGCCCGGCTATTAGGCAATAAAGCCTCGCTGATTTTTTTTGACCACTCATACACTTCCGCATGCAACCCGGATTGAATCGGATTGGGGTTACACAGAACATTGCGGTTAACATCACCGCATCCGCCGATGGAATCAATCATGACTTGATTGATTTGCTGAATCAACGGCTTCAATTTACGCTTTAAAATACCGTGAAACTGAAAGGTCTGACGGGTTGTCAACCGTACCGTGCCGTTTCCGAGCGTGCGGCCGATGGCATCAATGGTCAGCCACTGCTCGGGCGTGCAGACTCCACCCGGCAATCTCGCCCGCAGCATAAAACTGTAATAAGGCTCCAGAAAGTGTTCCCGCCTATCCTGTCTGACGTCTCTGTCATCCTGTTCGTAAAATCCGTGAAATTTACTGATTTGCGCATCCGCCGGACTCAGTGCGCCACTCAGTTCATCCGCCAGGCTTTGCTTAAGCGTTCCACGCAGAAAATTACTTTCGGATTTAATCAGTTCGTTTTGATTCGGTTTAGCATCCATTTTTATTGCTCCACGGATCAATATACATCCCGCAGATAGCGGCCTTCATGGCGTAGCCTTTCTACAAACTGATCGGCTTCGGATTTATTTTTTCCGCCAAACTGCGATGTGATGGATTTCAGAGAATCTGCAATCCCGGCCTCCATATCAAGTCCGCCGCAAACGTAGATATAAGCACCCTGCTCTATCCATTCATAGACTTGCTTTCCTTGTTCCAGTAGCCGGTCCTGCACATAGATACGCTGCTCGGAGTCTCTGGAAAAGGCGACTGAAACTTTATTCAGCAGGCCGTTCTCCCGGTGTTTTATCCAGTCTGTTTGATAGAGAAAATCTTCGTGAAAATGACGATTTCCGAAGAACAGCCAATTCTGACCCTTGTCACCGCGGGACTGGCGCTCTTGCATAAAACTGCGAAAAGGGGCTACGCCGGTTCCTGCACCTATCATGATAATCGGAGTATCACCGCGTCCGGGTAAGCGGAAAGATTCATTTTCAACGACATAAATGCCCAGCACATCATCTTCGGCGATCCGATCCACCAAGAATCCGGAAGCCGCTCCCTGATGCGCTCTGCCGAAAACCTGATACTGCAAGGCGGATACGGTCAAATGGATTTCGTCCTCGTATTCGCTTTGGCTGGACGCTATGGAATAAAGCCTGGGCTGTAACGGTTTGAGCAAATCAACCAATGCCTGCGCGCCGATCTTTCCCGGAAAATCCGTGACCAGATCGATAAACTGGCGCTTTGCCGAGAATTCCCTCAGTCGCTCCCTGTCTTCGATAATTTGTTTCAGTTCATCGGAATCGCTGATACCGGACCAGGCGTTGACTACCGCCGGATTAAGCAGCGTCAGTTCGCGCTTTTCCGATAATACATGCTGCAGAGTCAGTGAGAGTTCCGCCAGGCGTACTTCGCTTGCACCATCCAATTGCAATCGATTTAGTATCCGGGCGATGAGAACAGGGTCATTTTTAAACCAGATGCCGAGTGAATCTCCCGCCTGATATTGCAAGGACCCGGGATCTATCTCCAGGACAATATGTCTCACATCCGCCAATGCCTTATCGGTCGTCAAGCGACGATTTTCAATCAACCTTGCCTCATAGGGTTGATTGCGGCTGTAGCGGGCCGGAGTCGCGGCCGGGCTTATGGGTAATACAACAGCTTGTTTATTGGGCTCCAACTCCTCAACCTGGGTCAAAGCGTCGGGAATCCAAAGTTCGGAGGCCGATTCAAAATCGACATCGGCATCGACACGGTCGATAAGTCGGATCGCACCAAGTTCCGCAAGCCGTTGATCAAAGTCTACACCGGCCTGACAGAACTGTTCATAGCTCGAATCTCCGAGACCGAAGACGGCAAAACTCAGACCGCTTAAATCGGGTGCCTTGCGGCTGTGAATAAACTTCTGCAAGTCGACCGCGCTTTCCGGCACCTCGCCCTCACCCTGGGTGCTTACGACAAGTAACAGAATTTTTTCCTTCGCCAAATCTCGCGGCTTAAAATTCGCACTGGATATCAACCGGGCTTCTATACCTCTTGCGGCGGCGGAATCGGCCAGTTGTTGTGCAACCGACTGAGCGTTCCCGGTTTGAGAAGCATAGAGTATGGTGAGGGTGTCGGCCTGTTGAGCCTCCTGCAGCGGAAGTGACTGACCAACGGACGCAATTCCGGCGAGGTATCCGCTGGCCCAGTTCAATTGACTCGGCGACAATCCTCCGATCGCCTGACTTAATCGGCTCAGTTGCTCAGAATTCAATGGATGGAGCGCATCGATCTCCTGCTTCCGGGTTCCGGCTGATTGCATGGATAAAATCCTCGAATGACAGACTCCCTGAGTGGCAAAGAGCCCTGCTACTTTACTTAGAATGGTGATCAGTTTGGTGTTTGATATATATCTTGTAAAATGATCAATATTGCTAACCAATCACGAATACTGATATGGAATTGAGACAGCTCAGATCGCTGGTCGCGCTTAATGAAAGCAGCTTTAACGTCACCGCGGCCGCTCAGAAACTGCACTTGGTGCAGTCGGCGGTTTCACAGCATTTAACGCGGCTGGAAAATGAGCTTGGCACGGAAATATTCATACGCCAGGGAAAACGTCTGACCGGGTTGACGGAAGCTGGACATAAAGTCTTGTTTTATGCGCGAAAAACACTGGCGGACTGCGAGAATATTCTGGCTATAGGGCGTGAACACGTGGAAGAATCATCCGGTGTTATGCGCATCGGCACGACCCATACACAGGCGTGCTATGTACTGCCGGCAGTCATACGCCAGTTTCGAAAAATCTATCCGGACGTGAATCTGCAAATTCATCAGGGCACACCGGATCAGTTGGTCGACCTGGCGATGAACGATATGGTCGATTTTTCCATCTGTACCGAAGCGCTCGGCGAACATCCGGGTCTCACTGCGATTAATTGCTACCGCTGGAACCGCAGTCTTATCGCCCCACTCGATCACCCCTCGCTGAAAATGCGTCCTTTATCTCTGAGAAAACTGTGTGATTTCCCCTTGATCAGCTATGTATTCGGCTTTACCGGTGCAGGGCAATTTCGCACCAGCTTCGCCAGGCTGGGCCTGCAGCCCAATGTGGTGCTGAGCGCCGCCGATACCGATGTGATCAAAACCTATGTGCGGGAAAAAATGGGGGTCGGAATTATTGCCAGTCTTGCCTATTCAGAAGAATTCGACACGGATCTGGGCAGGCGGGACCTCAGCCGCCTGTTCCCTTGGGAAACTACACGTGTGGCTTATAAATCGGATAAATATCTGCGGCGTTACCAGGAGAAATTTATCGACCTGTTACAAACCATGATCATGGACGACGGAAAACCGATTCCGACAGGCAAGAATTAGGGCCTGTCATCAATTGCCTCATGCATGCTGAGCCGGAACCGGCATCCCGGCTCCGGCATACGCGCAGGATTAATGTGTATTACGATACTTGCTCAATCCCACCCAGAGACTGATACACATGGCCAGCAGAACGATAGTAAAGGGTAAACCGGTTGACACTGTCATGGCTTGCAAGGCACCAAGCGCTTCCGCTCCCCCGACAAGTAACAGCGTTGCTGCAACCAATCCTTCAAAAATACACCAGAACACTCTCTGCGAAACCGGAGCATCCACTTTTCCGCCTGCGGTAATGGTATCTATCACCAATGAGCCCGAATCGGAGGAAGTGACAAAAAACACCAGGACCAAAATAATACCGACCAGCGACAGTAACCCTGATAGCGGAAATTGCTTCACCATTTCAAACAGCTTGACTTCCTGAGCCGCCGCCGCGACCGGCGCTGCGGCATCGGTGATTACCTGACTGATTGCAGTGCCGCCGAATGCCGCCATCCAGATCGCACACAGAAATGTGGGTATAAAGATCACGCAAATAACGAATTCGCGGACAGAACGACCCCTGGAAACCCTGGCGATAAACATACCCACAAACGGAGACCAGGAAACCCACCATGCCCAGTAAAATGATGTCCAGCCCTGCGAAAAATTTACATCTTCTCGGCCAAACGGCATAGACAGAGGGATAAATTCCTTTACATATGCAACTATCCCGCTACCCACGGTGGCGAAAATCTCGACGGTCGGCCCGAACAGAATAACAAAGATGAGCAGAAGCAAAGCCAAACCCATATTGATTTCGGAAAGAACTTTCACTCCGCCATCAAGTCCTCGCACAACCGAGACCAGGGCAATAACCGTAATTGATGTGATCAATACTACTACAGCCACTGACCCCGTTCCCCAGCCATAGAGAAAATTAAATCCACCCAGCGCCTGAGTCGTTCCGAAACCCAATGAGGTAGCAAGCCCGAACAGGGTAGCAAATACTGCAAGTACATCCACCAGATGGCCGGGCCAGCCCCAAACCTTTTCACCGAGTAAAGGATAAAACGCTGAACGCAACGTCAGCGGCAAATTATAATTAAAAGCGAAAAAAGCCAGGGCTAAGCCTACGACAGCGTAAATCGCCCAAGGATGCAGGCCCCAGTGATATATGGTGGCCGCCATGGCTAAATTCCTTGCAGCAACCTGATCCCCGGCAGCCGCGCCCAATGGCGCCCAATCGGAGCGAATACCGTTTTCCATTGCCGTTCCGCCGATTGAGGAACTGAAGTGGGACATAGGTTCGGAGACTCCGAAATACATCAAACCTATCCCCATACCTGCGGCGAACAGCATGGCAAACCAGCCTATATAGGTAAAATCCGGCCTTGCGTCCGCTCCCCCCAGTCTCACGCTGCCCAGCGGTGACAGTACGAGAACCACCGCGAAGAGTACGAATAAATTTCCCGCCGATAAAAAGAACCAGTCAAACGTACCTGTTATCGCCGGTCTCAGCCAACCGAAAAACTCAGCCGCCTGGGCTTGGAACATCAATGTCAAAATAACAAAGGCCACAATCGTTAGCCCGGATATTACAAAAACCGGGTTATGTATATCCAAACCGAATATGTTGATGTTGTCCTGACCGATTTTATAATCGCTATCTATATCTTCATGCATGTCCTCATCATCTCCCTCGCTGGAATCGCGAATTGCCTGTGAAAAAAAAGGTGGGTCAATCTTGCGCGAAGAGGTTTATTTTTGTCGCCGGCGCACATCACCGGATTACCGGCAGCATAAGCCAGCCCTGGATATTGAAATACCTTAACAGGCCTCGGCCAACTCCGGCCGCCAGACTGATTCAAAGGATCCCGATCAGAAAAGCCTTAGTAGATACAGGGCGTATCTTATGGGCTGTAATACACAGAGGACTTGTCTAAATGCGACCAGTAAACCCGCACGTTGATTGCCCAATGATCATAAGTCGTTTAAAACCGAGAATATGGCATCTACATTTGAATGTGCGAGTTTGCAACATCGCTCCGGTGACCAACCCTGATTTATATCCGGTGTATCACGGGTATCTTTAAACGGCATTTCCAGTGTCATCGCCAGACAGGAAAACGTCTCTGCGACGTAGTTTGAACACATACCAAGATTGGCTTTTCCGGATTCGTTAGGCGGGTATCCGAAACGCGTCTGAAAATCCGGATTGAACCTCGCAAGGCTTGCCTTGTACTTTTCCAATACGTGCTCGCGCTTCTGTGTCCAGCCGGGGATTCCATGAGTTCCCGCAATAAAATTGTACGGCAGTGATTCGTCACCGTGAACATCCAGGCATAAATCGACGCCGGTGAGCGCCATTTTTTCCCTGACCAGAAACACTTCCGGGCTGCTTTGCATACTGGCATTCGACCATTCCCGGTTGAGATTGGCACCCGCCGCGTTTGTGCGCAAGTGACCTCGGCGGCTTCCATCGGGATTCATATTCGGAACAAGATAAAAAACCGTTTGGCTTAAAAGCTCCCGAACGACCGGATCGTGTTCGTCTAACAGCCGTTGCAGAAACCCTTCCATCCACCACTGGGCCATGGTTTCACCCGGGTGCTGCCGCGCTATCACCCAACAGACTTTTTGATCCGAAGATTCCCGGCCTACAGTTAAAAGATCCATATTTTGACCGTCAAGAGACTGCCCGAGCGTCGTTAATGCAACTCTTGGCGACTCCAGGGCAGAGGCCAGTAAATCGGCGTGACGTTCCAGGGAATAAGGTGCGAAATAGGCGTAATATACAGAATTGTATTTTGCGCGATGATGTATACTCAATATCCGGCCGTCAAATTCTGTATCAACCCGGAACCAGTATTTGCGGTCATATGAGGCTACCGCCCGGTAGTCTTCCCAGCCTTTCGGGTAGGCAGCGTCCGCGGCATTAATAATCTTATACACACAATTTCGACCACCTGCATTCGTCACCCTAAAATAAAACCACTGATAAAAATCCGATTGATTATCGTGAAGAATCTTCAATTTAATATTGGCCGGATCACGGCTATCGATACAGCGGATATTTCCGCCATCAAAATCGCTGTTGATAAACATCATTAGCCTCTGAAAAATTTAATTCGGTATTTTTGTCGAACTTGGGGGTGTTCTCAATTAATCCGTTAAGCCACTTTAATTCAGGACTGGTCCCATCGGAACAGCCAGGAACCCAAAACAAGAAACAATATTGTCACCATTATCAGTACCAGTATATTGACCCAGATATCCAGCAATCCGGCACCATCGATCATGATGGCTCTCGCGCCTTCAATGATATGTGTCAGCGGTAAAGCCAAAGACAGTTTCTGAAGGTAGGGGTGTGATCCTTCCATGCTGAACCAGACACCGGAAAGCAACATCATCGGCCAGCTGATCAGATTCAACAGACCTCCGGCCAACTCCTCGCTGGCCGTCCTAGCGGCCACGATCAATCCCATGCTGATCAGACTGGCTGCCCCCAGGCAGCAGAGCAGAAACAGATTCAGATAGCTGCCGTACATGGTGAAATCGAGAAAAAAATCCGTACCCGCAAATACCGCCGCTGTAATTCCCACAATTAACCACAGACGTGACGCAATCTGCGCGGACAGAAACTCCAATGCCGATAAAGGCGTTGCTTTCAGACGTTTGAGTACCCCATTCTTGCGGTAACGCACGATGACATAACCAACGCCGAACAGGCAGGCAAACATCATATTCATCGCCAGGACGCCCGGCATAACCCAGTCGACATAACGAACTTCTTTGCCTGAAACCGTCTGTTTCCGGAACTCTCTCCCGCCACTGCCCTTTAAGACCCGTTCCAGAATATATCCCTTACTTGAAGTCTCATTGATCAAATACTGCAAATTTTCAACATTGATCAGCATATCGAACTGATGCCGTTCGACTTTGACTGATGCCGCTTCAAGGTCCCCTACGTCCACAAACTGGATATAGCGCACGGAGAAAAAATCCGGCGACGCCTCTCGCACTTGTGCGACGGAGGGGTAAACCGCAACTTTATAGAGCACTTTACCAGTATCGCTAAAAGCAAAGGTCAGTGCGACCACCAGCATCACCGGAAAAATCACATTCCAGGCCCAGGACGATGTATCGCGAATAAACTCTCTGTTTCGTGCCAGGAAAACGGCATAAAAATTTTTTAGTATCAATGCCTTAACTCTCTGCCGGTTAGCTCCAGAAACAAATCTTCGAGCGTTCGTGAGCGGATTTGCAATCGAGCAAGAGAAATATCATGCGCTAATAGCCGTCCGATACTGGCATTGACATCATTGGACGGAATTTCGATAAACTCCCGCAGGCTAAATGCTGAAGAAAAATGCTCAAGTACCGAATCCGGTACATCGCTTCTCGGCAACTGTAAAATGACATCGTTGAACCTTGATTCCAATAATTCCCGGGGTCCGCCCTGGGCAATAATCTTACCTTTATCCATAAAAACCAGCTCATCGCAAAGCTGATAAGCCTCATCCATATAATGCGTGGTCAATATGACGGTTTTACCCTCCTCCTTGATGCGTTCCAGAAGACTCCAAAAATTGCGCCTCGCCTGCGGATCCAGCCCGGTCGTAGGCTCGTCCAGAAAGACAACCTCCGGATCATTCACCAAGGCAATGGCCAATAATAATCGCTGACGCTGACCACCGGAAAGCTTTCTCACATCCTGATCGATAAACTGACCGAGCGAACAACTCTCCACCAATTCATCAAAGTTCCGGGTTTTCGGATAAAAGCTCCCAAACATCCGTAGCGATTCACTGACCGTCATAAAATCCTGCAGAGCGGTAGACTGAAACATAATACCCGCTTCCTGCCGAAAACGAACTCCCAGCGGCTCGCTCTTATAACGAATCTCACCCGACGTGGGTGTACTGATACCTTCCAGCATTTCCACAGTTGTGGTTTTTCCGGCTCCGTTGGGGCCCAGCAAACCGAAACATACACCCTCTTCGATGTCAAAACTGACGCCGTTGACAGCCCGGATTTGAGCATAGTGTTTATGGAGATCCCTAACCTCCAACATGGCTGACATTGGATTATTCCCGCTTAAAAGAGGGTATGATACTGGATGCGGGTTGGGGAATTAAGTGGCCTGCTAGTACTCTGACCACCTAATTACTTAGGATGCAGCCAGTCACAAACCGCTCGGATGCTAGGCGCGCGACCGCTGGACTAGCCTGCGCTAAATCAAGGGGGCGCAACAACGCGGATGAGCGCTTTGTGACTGACCCGAAAGGAGCCCGTTGCACTTCTTGAAAAGGGCCTGCCATTCCCTGCGGAGCACGCCTTGTCCTGCCCGATCAGGGGGCTCTGCATCCTAAATAATTAGGTGGTCAGAGTACTAGCTGGAATAGACAAATAAATCTTCAATCCATTCGTCTCCGATCAAATCCTCGGTCTTTTCAAACTCTGGCTGACAAGGTAACACCAGCCGGATCGAGCGAAGCCTGGATCGGTCGAATTCCAGTTTTATTTTTCCACCTATGTGGTAAATCAGCAGAAAAACGGCGAAGAGCTCTGCAATTGAATTATCTGCGCCGATTCCATTCGTCTTGGCGCTAAACTGTTCTAGCAAACAAATTCCTTCTATAGCTCGATTGGAACAAGAGACTTCCTGGCATGAATTATTACTGCTTATAGCTATTTCAATATTCCCTTTACTAACAGACCTTTGGTAACCCAGGGCCCGAAATATTACCTTAAACACAGCGACAGCTCCTTCGGTGGTCATTCGACATTGTGAGTCACCAAAGGATGACTCGACGGACGAAACTATCCCCAAAGAGTGTTGGGCCTGCCCAACGCATTCGGTCCAATTCAGCGTTCCAGGAAGATGCTCATCAGCAACTAAATAGGTATCGACATTGGTCAACCAGGTTCCGATACATTGACTAATACTTGCCATATTTGAAGTCGTATCGACTTCCTGTTTCCAAAAGTCACCATTTTGGATAGTATCCTGCCCGCGCAAAAGACTAAGCGGATCGCTTGTTTGCTCAAGAAAAGATTTCACCGCCTGTCGAGAATTCCTGAGTTGCGTATATCCACCAGCTATAACGATAAAGCTCTTTATCACTTCACATTTCTTCTGCTGCATCAGTACGTGAAGTTTTTCGCCGATCAATCGCGACCTATCCCGCTCAAGCAGAAAAAAATCCATAGCGAGCCTGAGGTCGATCTGTAGTTCGTCGATGTTCCAGGGCTTATTAATGTAGCGAAAAATTTCTCCGCTGTTGACAGCCTCTACGGCATCATTAAGATCGGAATATGCCGTGGTTAACATCCGAATGATTTTCGGATATTCCTTGCGGACATGGCGTAATAAATCCACTCCCAATTGCCCAGGCATTCTTTGGTCAGTTAACAACACGCCTATTTTTCCCTGTTTTTCTTCTAATATTTGCATCGCCTCTTGTACATTCGCAGCAGTGAAAACCGCGTAGTACGGGGATACGAGGCGAGCGAAAAGCTTTCGGGCTTTTTCTTCATCATCAACGAATAGCACTGCGAATGAAACACTGTTTTTAAGCGCCATATTAGTATTCCCCTATTCCATCGGCCAAAGCCAAATCGAAACTCAACTCCGTGAACTTACCTTTTTGACTGGATACTGCCATTGTGCCGCCATGACTTTCTATGATGCTATGGCAAATACTTAACCCCATACCTAGTCCATCACCGACATCTCGAGTGGTAAAGAACGGATCGAATATACGTTGTAAAATATCATTCCCTATTCCAATACCATTGTCGTACACTGAGACAAGAATTCTTTTTATCTTACTATCATTGACGATGTGTTTTGCTCCAATCCTTACACTGCCGTCTTCTTTACCCTTTACTGCCTTAATTGCATTGGTAACAAGATTAATCAAAACTTGAACAATATGACTCTGCGACCCCAATACTACAATATTGTCCGGAACATCGACTTTTATCTCAGTATCGCCTATTTCACAAGCGGTAAATCGAAGTGAACTTTCT
Organism: Granulosicoccaceae bacterium; assembly: GCA_965222695.1. Taxonomy (GTDB): domain Bacteria; phylum Pseudomonadota; class Gammaproteobacteria; order Granulosicoccales; family Granulosicoccaceae; genus UBA7957. The sequence continues at coordinate 2,550,259 of OZ244967.1, forward strand.
ACGGCTTCCGCCAAAGCAAAAGGCTGTTGTTTTATTGCATTATCAGGGTAGGCGAATGTATGAAGATCTTTTACAATAAGCCTGATCCGTTCCATCCCCTCATAAACATCGTCTATCAATTCAGACAGATCTTCATCTTTTCTTACAATCTTATTTCTTTGCAAAATTTGTGTAGCCGTGATTGCATAATTTAGTGGATTATTCACTTCATGCAAAAGACCGGCGGCAAGGCTGCCAAGGGCATTCAGTTTTTCGCTTTGTATCAACTTGCCCTCCATAGCTTTTAATTCAACGATCGACTTTTTCAGCTTATCATTTCGAACTTCGAGATCCTTTTCAAGCTGATGCGAACGCCACAGGTTTCTCAGCCTTGTCTTAATTTCTATGGTCGAAAATGGTTTTGTAAGAAAATCATCGGCTCCATTCTCAAGCGCAGTCAATTTTGATTTTTCATCAATTCGCGCTGTTAATAACATGATTTTGGTTAGCTGAAGATCCTTGCTCTTTTTTATTCTTTTGCACAATTCCAAACCATCAAGTTTTGGCAGCATAATGTCCAGCAATACCAATTCCGGGCGAAACTTTTTGACCAGGGAGAGCCCTTCCTGTCCGTCGGCGGCAGAAATTACTGAGTAGTTTGGGCTTAAGGTGTCAATCAGATAGTTTCGTAAATCAGGTTCATCTTCAACTATCAGCAACTTTGCTAAATCTTTTTTCTGATCATCGATTGAAAATTCAACACCGTATGATGTTAGACTACTTGTATTTTGGTACTTTAAAAACAGGCTATAATCAGCGCGTTGATGAATCTGCTCCAAGGGCGTTTTTGATAGATCTTGCTTTAATTGCGTATTTGCGTCTACTGTCAGCTGTTCCTTATTTTCGGTTTCCGGATGTTCGATAGTCGGGAAACTTACTGTAAAGACTGTACCTTCACCGATTTGACTATCTACTTCTATCCTTCCTCCCTGAGCCACGGTAAGTTCTTTAACCAATGCCAACCCTAATCCGGTTCCTTGATATTTTCTCGTCGCCGATGAGTCAGCTTGCTTAAATCGCTCAAATATCCGAGGTAAATTTTTATGATCAATTCCGATTCCTGTATCTGCAACTTTTATTGCGATTTCGTTCCGGCTAACACTGCTACTTACCGTGACAAGGCCGCCAGAATTTGTAAACTTAATCGCATTGTTCAAAAGATTAACAAATATTTTTTCGATGGCTGAAATATCCCCGACTACGGTTGCTGACGCAAATTCGGGGTCAACTACTAAATCTACTTGTTGCTTTTTCGCGATATGTCGCAAACTATCTACAATTCCGCAGATTAAAGTGTACAGTTGCACGGGTTTACGTTCCAGCGCATTTTGCTCATCCAGACGTACGATGCCAAGTAGATCGTTTACCAATTTAAGAAGGCGATAGCCATTATCTCGGATTGTCAATAAAAGTTTCCGAATCTCACTATCAGTTGAACATTCTAACTGCAATATATCCTCAATTGGTGATATAATCAGCGTTAAAGGTGTTCTTAGTTCATGACTGACATTTGCAAAAAATTCGGACTTAATACGATCCAGTTGAGAAAGCTCTTTATTTCGTTCATCCAATTCATATCTGAGAGAAAACTCAGAAAATCGTCTCTTTTCATTAAAAAAGCTTGCGATACATCCGATTATTCCCGTTAAAACGATAAAGTACAGGTTATTATATAAATCGGATCCAAAATCAAAAAAATCGCTTGATGAATGAATTACAACCGTGACAACATACGACAAAGTAGCGACAGAAAAAATAACCAAAGCCCCACTGAGTGTAAGGGGCAATAAAAAAGCCGAACCTACTATAACTAAATTGATTGCTGCGTAGTAGGATGATTTTACCCCTCCTGTAATGTAGATCATAATGCAAAGAGTCAGAATAATGATAATGGCCCAGATGTTCTCAAATATGCCTAAAAATCTATTTTTCCGCTGAGCCTTATACAAAATATATGTTATAAGCAGCAATACAACACTTATGCTTCGTATCGCAGTTAGCTGAAGAAATACATCTGAGTAAACGATGTAATCGATACTAAATCCCAGTGGCATTAGAATTAATGCCACAATATAAGCGACATTAAGATCCTTCATCCTTAGTAAAGATTGAGCTTCCTCATAGGCTTTGCTAGTCGCTGACATTATACCCACTACCGGATTTTAAAATTTCAAGAAAAACGTTAGTGCCACTCTCATCCAGATATACATTTTGCCGGCCTCGGTTTGGCAAGAGGTTTAAGACATGCTTTTCATCTCGATAAATCAGATGCCACTCCATAAGGAACTCCATAAGGTAAAGTGACGGATTATCTTTGTGCACATTTGTAATTAAAACAAGACCGTCTTTTTTAGTCTGTTGATAAAACAGTCTTAATAATCGATTACAAACTTTATCTGATAAATAGTCAAACAGTCCAGCACAATATACTATGTCATAGTAATTATTATCAGGCTGATTTTTACCGGCTTCCTTAAGCAACGAATGCACGGATTTATGTAAATATTTAATTCTGGTTTGGCTTCTTCCGACTTTTTGAGCCTGAAGTAGTTTTTGTCGGGTGTAGTCTATCGTTTCATCACTAAAGTCGAGCAGTGTGAACTCTACTTCTTTAGAAAAATTTTCCGCCTTCAACAGCCTTTGAATTTCAATTGCAGGTCCACAGGCGACATTCAGAATTCTGATCGATTGATTATCACGCTCTGCTTGTCGTATCCTTTTGCTTAAAAGCTCTTGTAGAATTTTGATTCTGTTTTGATGCCCTATAACCGGACCATTACCGAGCAGCAGGGCATTTATCAATTTCGAATAGGATGTAGGGCCTTCAAAAGGATCTCTCAACATCATGTTGACCATTTCATAGTCACCGGCATACCCCAATGGTTTTGTAAATGTACGCCACAGAAAAGGAGATCTCATCAATAAAGGGTGCAGGTCTCTTTGCGCATATTTTCTGTGGACAATCTCTTGTTCGGGCTCAATCTTGGAAGCTTCATATTCAAATTTCTGGAAATATTCCTGAATCTTCGGAATTAAGGGAGCTTGCAATTCAAAAAATAACTCGCAAGCAAGATCCCGATCCGGATCAACACGCTCACTCACCGTAAATAAGTCCACTTGCTCCATCCAACGGCTAAGCTCAAGCAATAGCGATCTTATTTCGGTAACACTGACCTGAAAATTTGAATTTAGTTGATGAGACGATTCCCAGTCGGCAAGAAATCTTCTAGCCTCATCTCTGATACCCAATCTATCCTGTTCTAACCCGCTTAAATCTTTCCATGGGTCAATAAAGCTGGCTGAGATGACTAGGTATAACCCGGTATTAACTAAAGTACTGACCACAGCACGGCCATCGTATATAACTCTTTCTCCCCGGCGAATGTAAAGATCACTGATCACTTCGCTGAGCTGTACGATCGAGTACGGATTGTAAACCTCCATGACGACACAATCGCGGGAAATCTGAACAACTGTTCCTGTTACTTCTGTCCCTTGGCTGTTTTTGAATTTTAAAAGACTGTCAATATTGTGTTTTTTCATTTGCAATCTTTATATGTCGATTGATTAATGAGCAGAACCGTTGAGTCAATCAACTCATATTTCAGACTCTTTTAATCAATAACGTAAAGTGAAGTATCGAAATTTTCCCGAGATATAAGTGTGGCAATGTGCCCGCCAAATCTTCACTCAAAAAATACGACTATTGTATTAGAAACATGGGGTGAGACTAAAGCAATTTATTTTGTTGACACGTCAGGCTAAATTTCAGGCGAGATCTAATTTACTTGCGCACGAGAATTAAAGCAGATGGATCTTCTGATTGGATTTAATACTCTGATTTCTATCTGGATTTCAAACTAACCGATTTTTAGGAAAGTGCCGATTTATGTCTAAGATCTCGGCCAAGGCATAAGAGCTAAAAATCAAAAACTTATTCAACAAATCTTAATCTGATTCTCTGGAACAACACGTCAAACAATTGTCTTCTTCAAGCGGATTCAAATCCCTGCAGCACATTCACCACATTGACCCCTATATCCTTGATATCATAACCTCCCTCCATCACAAACAGAGTTGGTATGTGCAGCTGCGCTAAGTCTTTTCCGTAAGTAAAAAAGTCATTGCTCTTTAACTTAAAGAAGCTGATCGGATCATTTTCGAAAGTATCGACGCCGAGGGAGACGACTACTGAGTCGGCTGAAAAATCACTGATTCTCGCCAGAGCGTGATGCAGACATTTTCTCCATTCCCCAAAACCGGTACCAGGATTCATCGGATAGTTATGATTGAATCCCGCTCCTGCCCCGGCTCCTGTTTCGCCGGCATAGCCAAGAAAGTGTGGGAATGCGTGCTCGGGAGCGCCGTGCAGGGAGGCAAACAGAACATCGTTGCGATCATAAAATATGTCTTGTGATCCGTTTCCGTGATGAAAATCCACATCCAGAACTGCGACACGCCTATGTCCGCGGTCAAGCAATGATTGTGCGGCGATCGCTGCGTTGTTGAGAAAGCAATAGCCACCGTACATATCCTTGGCTGCATGATGGCCCGGAGGGCGGCATAGCGCAAATACGGTTGAGTCCCCATTGCAGATCCTGTGTGCAGCCGTTAATGCAACTTGTGCGCAGGCAAATGCAGCTTCCCAGGTTCCCGGGCTAATGGCGGTTTCCGCTGCCATTGAATAGTAACCAAGCCTTCCTTCGATATGAACCGGTACTTTTTGAGCCATTCGCCTCGCAGGCCAGGATGTGGCTATGGCTTCGCCTTTAAATCCCGCCATATTCCACTCTTCCCAGGCAGTTTTCAAAAAATCGAGATAAGCCGTATCGTGTATTCGCAGGATAGGTTCAATTCCGTATTCTTGCGGTTTTTGAATTTCACCCAGATCGACTTGTTTTATCCGATTAGTAATATGAGTCATGCGGCTTGGCCGTTCGAACGGCCGTACCAATTCACCGCCATGCAGTTCCGTGTTTGCATCTCTTAGTTTATGTTTGTCGCTGTATACCGTTAACACCCTGTTAACACCGATATTTTGACCACAAGAAGCACATAAGCGAATAGTCGTTTGAGAGCCTGTCTAAGAGCCTGTTCAAAATCTCTGCGCCTACTACGAATTCGCTGAGTTTGGCCAGATTTCCTCCTGATTTTCGTTGCGTAGAACCACTATGCGCCTCAAATCAGAATAAAATCTGACTCAAATCAGCATATTCTCGCGACGACGCAGAGATATTGAACAGGCTCTAAGAACAGCGGGGGGATTCGATCCGAAAGTAGCGATCTGAATCCAGAAAGGTTTTACCGTCATCGTAAGTCAAATCATATTCATCGGTATTGCCGTTTTGAAATTGCAACTTTAACATGCTTTTTCCGTCGGCCAAGGTAAGTACTTCCCAACTGCCGTTCGTGTCGTTGCTGGCGCCCCCGCCACCGAATCCTCCGACACTGTCGAATGAACTTTGATTGCTTGAGTAGTAAAAAAACGTATTGTCACTGCATAAATCAATATTGGTCGTTTGGCTCACTGATGAGTAGGAACCGTAAGTCTGACCCGATTCATCATAGTAATCAGCGCCACTGCTATAGCTCGAATAGCGATAGCTCAGGCGCCGGCCCTTTAGTGACTGCCTCCATTGCTTCGTGATTTGTGACTCTTTAGGTATGGCAAAAGCTACGGATTCAGCTATCTCTACAGCCAGGGATTGGTATCGTTGAGAATAGAGCTCAACGGACGTCAATGCAGCAATAGTGATACTCTGACCATAGGGATTGATGAGTCCAACTAAAAAAGCCTTGGCCTTTTGGCCGTCAACATATCCTTCAAACTCAGCTCCCAGCCCCTGGGGCCCTATTTGAATGAATTCACCACTCCGCATCAGTTGCGTGCTTTCGTCAATAATCCCTTTGTCCGCTTCTTTTTTAAGCTCATTCGGACTCTTAGCTTCATTCAGCATTATCCCCAGCAATCCGGGTTCTCTGTTCGAGCCCATTAAAAAAATATCGTCATTTTGTGCACCCTGCCAATCTTGCGGAATGGTGAACTGAATACCCAGGTACGGATAATTGATTCGACCGGTTTGCGCCGAGTGCGCAGAGGCGAAACACTGCGCCAGTAAAAGCAAAACAATGGAGAAACCCCAACGCATAATCTTCCTCATAAAGTTTGCCAGCTAAAGATTAAGCTGATGACAAGGCTGGAAAAAGAACGTTTAAATCGCCCTCGAATGACTATAACAGAAATATCCGAATACAGAACTGCGACCGGACAGAGTCTGTATATAAACTCTGCCCGGTCGCAATGCCTATCGGACCTTAGACAATATTGATTGTCGTGTTGGCATTGACATTGTCATCTCCGCCTTCGCCGGTATTGGCTTGGTTAGCCTGCGCCTGACCTTGTTGAACAGCCTGAGTCGCCGCACCCATAGAAGCTGCCGCTCCGCCAGCGCTTTCCAGTACTCCGGCACCGCCGGCTGCTACTGAGTTAAGTTCCTGAAGGCTTGCATTGCCCTGAAGCCCAGCATTGCCCTGATATACGTCACCACCTGATTTATCGACCATTGTCTTCTCCAAAAAGAGTATTAAGTTAAAAAGTTAGGCCGGACACTGCGTCCGTCTGGTGACTATAATGCGCGGAAGCGGCCTGACGATCTGTAAGATTTTTACGCATAAACTGTGAAAAATTGACAGAGCTTGCGTCATTACACACCTGCCGGTACCAGACCCCTCGCCACCCAACCGTCAAATATTCTGAGAGCGGCTTCTGAAAATGCACTGTCGTTGATATGACAATCCAGCAGTGAATACTCAATTCCTTGCTCTTCCAATGCATTTTGCATGGTTTCCATAAAAGCCGCCAAATCCTCGGGCGCGTGCAAATCCTGCCCCTGACGATCCCATTCTTCTATACCTTGATTCGGTAATAACACATGCATGGCTCCGAATCCCTGCGCAAGCCGCTCAACCATTGACCGGGCCACTTCGCAGCGTTCTTTTCTATTCAAGACAATCGAACCGAGCAAGCGGTTATGCGCATGATATGGCCGGTCTCTGAATTGCGATGGCAATGGCTGCCAATCGGGGAGATCAACAAGGTCCATAGCCCCCGGTGCGATAAGCTGCGGTATCTTTGACTTAGAGGCGTTTTGGAGTCTGTCATTTCCCGCATTGATAACGGATCCATGTACCCAGTTGGCATATTCCTGGGTGCAAAAATCAAGCACGGCGGCAAAACGTCCCTCAGCCGCCAGACTCTCAAACGCCCGCCCGCCCATACCGGTTGCGTGAAATACAGCGACTTCATAGCCTCTCGTTTCCAATTCGTGTTTTAAAACCACCATGTATTTCAGACAGGATTTTCCAAGTGACGTCATCCCGATCAGCGGTTTTTCAGTTTGCGGCATTTGAACGGCTTTCGCAGCGCCTAAAACGGCGCCGGCAGCCTGACTCAACGATGATTTGCAGACTGAATTCAAACCGTAGAGCCCTCCTGCCCAAAGAATCATTTGTATATCCGCAGCCAGACGCTCGGCCGGAATCATGGCTGAAAATGCAATCGTCGAAATAAGGTATTTCGGTACGCCCAAGGGTAGCGCCTGGGCAACATCCAGTGCCAAATCGGTTGCCATACTGCCGCCAATAGCAATCATTCCGTGGAATTTGCCTTCAGCATAGAGTTTCTCTGCCAGTCGACTCGCGCCTTTCGCCATCAATTGCATGGCTGTATTTTCGCTGCCGGATGCAATCACATCGTCAATACTAACCTGGGCGGCTTCGGCCACCTGATGCTTGCTAATGTCAGTGGCGGCTGGCGGATCACCCAGAACACTGACGTCCATCGTTAGAGTATTTCCGCCTTCGGTTTCTATTCGTTGCGCCAAATAGTCCAGTTCATCGGATTTTGTATCGTAGGTTCCTATAACCAAAATGGTTTTTTCGTTCACCACAGTCTCCTGATCCGCAACCGCTGAATATTCTCTCGGGTGGGAAGCACTGCGATCCTGTCCGTATTCATAGCTGTATCCAGGCGGTTTTTAGGTTTATATACTTGTCGATTGCATGCAGGGATTTGTCATAACCGTTCCCCGATTGCTTATGCCCGCCCAGCGGAACGGTAATATCCGGCCCGCCATAGGTATTGACATGTACCACGCCTGCATCTATGGCCCGTACCATTCGGTGTGCACGCGAAAGATCGGAGGTCCAGACACCGGCGGCCAGGCCGAATTCAGTATCGTTGGCCATTTTAACAGCCTCTTCTTCTTCATCAAATCTCAGCACTCCAAGCACGGGACCGAACACTTCCTCACGGGCGAGACTCATTTGCGGTCTGACATCGGTGAACAGTGCAGGCGCCATATAGTAACCACCACTGGCTTGCAATATTCGCTCACCGCCGGATAGTAATGTAGCACCTTCCTGTATAGCTGAATCGACATAAGAAAGATTTTTTGCCAACTGCTCCTGGCTGACCACGGCACCGATCTGATGATCGATATCGAGCGGATCACCTACTTGTAATCCGGCAACAACCCTCTGAAGCTGCTCGACGAATTCGTCATAAACGGAATTCTGGACCAATAACCGGGAACCGGCGACGCACACCTGGCCAGAATTTCGAAACAGACCCAATGCGGAAACCTGAGCCGCTTTGGCTAAGTCAGAAGCATCGGCAAATACTATATTGGGAGATTTTCCGCCCAGTTCCAGGTAAGTCCTTTTTAAATTGGAGCGGGCGGAATATTCCAACAGTTTTCTGCCGACGAAACCTGAGCCCGTAAAGCTCAGGACATCTATATCCCGGTGTAATCCAATCGCTTTCCCACTGATGTCACCTCGTCCGGTGATGACATTAAGCACACCGTCGGGCAAACCAGCCTCTGAGCACAACCGAGCAAGTCTAAGAAGGGTCAACGAGGCGATTTCAGAAGGCTTCAACACAACTGAATTTCCACAGGCAAGGGCCGGAGCAATTTTCCATGCCGCTATCATCAAGGGAAAATTCCACGGTACTATCGCCGCGACCACACCCACAGGTTCCCTATGGATCATACCGAGAACGCCGTGCCCGGTAGGGGCGATTTCTCCGTAAATTTTATCAATGGCTTCAGCGTAGTAACGAAAGCTAGCCGAAGCTGATCCCGGTTCAGCCTTGAACGCCATGTTTATTTCGGTACCATTATCTCGGACGCCGAGTACCGCAAGCTCCAGCGCCTGTTGCTGAATCAGATCGGCTATTTTATGCATCACCTGTTTCCGTACGCCAGGGTCGGCACGTGACCAAACCCCCTTTTCGTAGGCGCTTCTCGCCGCGTTTACCGCTGCGTCCACATCTTCCGTTCCAGCATCTGATATCCGGCTGATTACTTTGCCGTCAATCGGGCTGATCACGTCCATTGACTTACCGCCGGCGGAAGAAACGTCTCGGCCGTTGATAAACAAACCCTGTTTGGGTACGGCTTGATCGCGAAGTTCATTGATTTGATTCTGATTCAACATCTTTCTTGCCAGTCAATATAAGTAAATTAGAGGATTGCGGTCAGGATGGTTTTCGCATCGAATAAATATGTGCGCCCAAAGACAAGAGGATTAATCCAAATAATATCGCGGCAATCGGACGATCGATAAATTCCAAAGGAGTATCCACTCTTGCCATACTGGTACGGAATTTCGCCTCGACGATTTCACCCAGTACCATACCCAGAATAATCGGCACCAACGGAAAATTCAGCCGTTTCAAAATCAGACCGAATATACCTACCACGGCTGCCAGCATGCAGTCCGTTGCTGAATTGCGCAAGGAGTACACACCGACAAAGGCCAGCATTAATATCACCATGCCAAGAAACCGATCGGGTATGGCAACGACTTTCAACATAAACCGGGTTGATAAGATCAAAAAGATTATAACCAGTATATTGAGGATCAACATACATAAAAACAGGCTCATGACAAATTCCGGCTGATCGCGCAATAATGCAGGCCCCGGAATCACGTTATGAACATGGAAGACCGAAAGCATCATTGCCGTCAACGCCTCTCCCGGAATCCCCAATGCCAGCAGCGGTATCATCGCAGCGGGAGGAACCGCATTGTTCGCCGCTTCGGATGCGATCAGTCCCTCGGCTGAACCTCGGCCGAAGTCCTGCGGATTTTTAGAAATCCTTTGTGCAAAGGTGTAGGCGAAAAACTGAGATAGAAACTCCCCCACTCCAGGGATAATACCCATGATGACACCGAAACCGGATGAAGGTATCAGTACTTTGGGATAGCGGAATACCTCGCGCAGACCGCTGAATAAGCCGCCTTTCAAATCCGGCGCCGCTTTTACTGTATCTCTGCCCGATAGGAGGATAAAGGCCTGCGACAGAGCGAACAAGCCGAGTACCACCACAATCAAATTAATACCGGACGCCAGCCAGCTTTGGTCAAAGGTGTAACGCTTCGAATAGGTGATCGAGTCAAGCCCGATAGTGCCGAGGAAAATGCCCAAAAACAGCATAAAGGCCGCTCCCAGCGTTTGTCCTCGGTGAGAAATCACCACCAGTACCATTCCCAGGACCGCTGCCAGAAAAATTTCCCGGGAACCGAACATCGGCGCAACGGCGGCCAGTAAGGGAGTAAGTGACATCAGGGCGATAATGGCGATGATTCCACCGCAAAACGAGGCGCCGTATGCCAAAGACAATGCGCGCGCCGCCTCCCCTCTTTGAGTCATGGGAAACCCGTTATAGGTGGTCAAGGCGTTGACAGCGGTTCCGGGTGTATTGATTAATACTGCGGGTATAGCGCCTCCGAACATGGAAGAGGCATAGACGCCCAAAAGCAAGGTCAGGCCGACAATCGGTTCCATCGAGAAAGTAGCCGGGAGTAAAATCGCAATGGCTATGGCAGCGCCGACTCCGGGTATGGCGCCTATAATGACGCCGCCGATCGAACCGGTCAACAGGGCTAATAAGACATCCCAACGGGAAATAATGTCCAGACTGGCTGCTAAGGTTTCCATCGGGAGACTCGATCGTGATAGTTTGAATTATCCGGCATTAAAAATTGATGATAAAGAAATTACGCAATGATTCGGGTAAGTATTCGTAGGCGCCACCACCGGGTATTTTCACCTGCAACAGACTCTTAAATAAGACAACCACGGAAACGGCGGTCAACAAGGCGGAGAGAATCATCGGTTTTCGGTAGTATCCCAACCGCAAGGTCAGCAGGACCGCAAACAGTATGGAAGCAGGAAGATAGCCTATGTAAGGCACTGAAAACACATACACCATAAACCAGAGCAGGTATTCCAGGCTTTTTACCCAGAACAATAGCTCTTCCCTCAATTCCAGATACTCGATCGCTCCTCTTGGCCTGCCTGACCAAAGCCTGAAGGCATAAACTATCGACGTGATCGTCATACCGAATAAGCCAATGGCGGTCCACAACCCCGGTTGTTTATAAAACGGTTTTCCACCGGCATATCTGACCTGCTCTCCGATCTGTGAGAGCAGGAGAAGCGAAGCGATCAGTAAAAACGCGACGAATAAAAACCTTGCCGGATGCCATGTCTGGGATTTGATACCGCTCATCGAATCGCCCGCGATCAGTTACCGAGAATCTCGCCTATGGTTTCGATAGTGATTATATCCATCTCTATCTGTTTATTGGACGCTTCGGCATCCATCCAGTACACCAACGCTCCCGTATCTTCGGATAATTTGCGGGCCTTCTCACCGCTAAGGGTTTTCTTCGCCACGGCAATGATTTTCTCCCGTGCCTCCGCCGGCGTATCCTTATGGACGAACAGTCCGTTCCATAATGCAAGATTCAACTCCGGCACAAGTTCACCGACTGTCGGCACGTCGGGCAAGGAGCTGATTCGCTCGTTAGTCACCGAGGCCAATACATTCATTCTGTCCAGGCAAGGCTTGATAAGTTGCAGAGTTGTATTCATAACATCCACATCGCCCGATGCAATGGTATTGCAGTCAAGCGCGTCAAAAGCGGCATCGGAGGCATATTCAAAACCCAGTTTGTTAGCCAGGGCCTTGGTTACACGGGTAGGCGGCAACGGATCTCCGAAATGACCCAGTATCACTTTTTCTTCTTTTGCATGTTCCGCAAGTCCCTGCATATCGCTGTATGGCGCATCCTTGGAGGCGGCTATGACAAAGGGATAGGTCAGAAATATGCCGAGCGGTTCGAACGGATTCGGGCTGAGTTCCGCAATACCGATATTAGGCCCTACCACCGGAACGCCGATGACGAAAGACCCTATGGTGTAGCCATCGGCCGGCGCATTGGCAACTTCGACCGCTCCCGGAAAGGGACCGCCACCGCCGCCGGGCTTGTTGATCACCGCGGACGGTTGACCGTACTCGGCCTGGAAATCCTCCGCGATCATGCGGGTCAGAACATCTTCCAAGTCGCCCGGTGGAAAAGGCACAACAAATGAAACCGGTTTTTCAGGATATTCAGCCAGAGCGGTTCCGGATAAGCAAACAGCACAGGACATGCTCAAAGTAAGAACGGCGGTTAATACGCGACGCATGATGTAGATTCCTCCAGATTTTTTTTGTGATAATGGCAATCGGTTCATTATTATCACCGATGTTGCAAATAATTATTGCAATTTGACAGCTAGTATGTCAATAATTTTATGAAACCCGTGCCGGATAACATGAGAGGTATCCTTTGCAGACCGTAGATAAGGCAATGAAGCTGCTCAACCTGTTTTCTATCAAGCAACCGGAGATAGGCCTTAGCGAGTTGTCACGCATGGCGCAATTTGACAAAGCGGCCACCAGGCGTTTACTTGTAGCATTGCAAAATCACAATTTCGTCGAACAGGATTTGCAAACCAAACGTTACCGGTTAGGCAGTGGATTTTTGCGCCTGGCAAAAATCCGCGAGGCTACGCTGCCGATTACATCACTCGTTCAACCGGTACTCGATCGGATTTCCGGGAAGATTCGCGAAACCTCACACGCAGCCTTATTCAGCGACCAACACCTTTCAACGCTCGCGGTTTCCTTTCCGGATCGGGCCAATCGTGTACACCTGGACATCGCCGAATCGCTACCGCTTCACGCGACGGCATCGGGAATAGTGTTTATGGCCTACTGTGACCCGCAAATCCCCACCACTCTGCCCAAAACACTGGACCGCTATACCGCCAATACGATTACCGATCACGAAATGCTGAACAATAGAATCAAACAGGCCGAATCACTCGGATACGGTGTCAGTGAAAACGGCTACGAGGACGAGGTAACCGGGATTGCAGTTCCGGTGTTCGCCACGGACGGCTACGCTTTCGCAACTCTTGCCATAGCGACGCCGACATCGCGCATGACCGGGGATTTAGCTCAAAAAATCCGTGAGACCTTGTTTGCAGCCAGCGTTTCCGTCACCCGCACACTGGGCGGCGATATTCCCGGAAAATACAAGTCATTGGTAGAAGACAACTGCAATGCATTGATCAATTAACGGGCGCCGGGATAGAGCCGAGCCAGGATCGGATATGCGCCGAGATAAACAACCGCCCGAACGAGACATTTTAGGAGATTATAAATGTACGACGCTGATACGCTAAAACAGAACAACGCGCAACATTTCTGGCACCCTATGGCCCACCCGGCGGAGATGCGGGCCAATCCTCCGAAGCTGTTTGTTTCTGCCGAAGGCGTCGACATAATCGATGTTGACGGGCATAGAGTGTTGGACGCGGTAGGGGGTTTATGGAATGTCAACCTGGGTTACTCATGCGAACCGGTCAAGCGGGCGATAAACCGACAACTAGCGCAAATGCCTTATTACTCTGCATTCCGCGGAACCACAACTGCACCGGTGGTCGAACTCTCCTGCGAATTGCAAAACTGGTTCAGGGAAGACGGGTTGGTTCGTTCCTTTTTTACTTCCGGCGGTTCAGACTCGGTGGAAACCTGCCTGCGGTTGGCAAGACAGTACCACAAAGTCAGAGGCGAGCGGGACCGATATAAATTCATCGGATTGAAAAAAGGCTATCACGGTACACATTTCGGCGGCGCATCGGTAAACGGCAACGCCAACTTCAGAAGAAACTATGAGCCCTTGTTACCCGGCATATACCACATCCCTTCGCCCTGGACTTACCGGAATCCGTTTGACTCTAGCGAGCCAGACTATATCGCTCAACGCTGCGCCGCGTTACTGGAAGACGAAATCCTTTTTCAGGGGGCCGACACGGTGGCCGCGTTTATCATGGAGCCGGTACTCGGTGCCGGCGGAGTGATAGTGCCGCATCACACCTTTATGCCCTTGGTGCGGGAAGTCTGTGATCGTCATGGGATACTATTGATCGCCGATGAGGTGATTACCGCCTTCGGTCGAACCGGTGCCTGGACCGGATCACGCCTTTGGGGAGTTAAGCCCGATCTGATTTCCACCGCAAAAGCCATCAGTAACGCCTATTTTCCAATGGGTGCAGTCATGATAAATGAAAAAATCGCCGAAGCTTTTGAAGCCAATGAAAACACCTTCGGCAATATCGGCCACGGTTATACCTATTCCGGCCACCCCGTAGGATGCGCTGCAGCTTTAGCAACGCTTTCGGAAACAAAACGGCTTAATGTCGCGGAAAATGCCGCATCGCTTGGACCGAAATTACAAGCCGGATTACAGGAACTGAAAGAGAAACATCCGCTGGTGGGGGATGTCCGGGGAATCGGATTAATGGCCTGTGTGGAATTGGTTGAAGATCGAACCAGTAAGAAACCGGCCAATAAAAAGACTGTGGAGACAATCGCTGAAACCGCCTACCAGGAAGGTGTCATTATTCGGGTTTCAGGAAATAATATCATTCTTTCACCACCGCTGGTGATCAATGCGGAACAGGTGCAGAGAATTCTATCGGCCCTTGGAAGCGGATTAACCGAGGCGGAACAAATCCCGTCGTAGGAGCTTGCCCTGCAAGCGATTTCCCACGGTAACTGATCTTTCGCGAAGAGGCCTCGCTCCTACGGGTTTGTGGTGTTGGAGATCAGTGCGAGATGATAATCGGAATCTTGGCCTTTTTCAGCACCGTACTGGTTACGCCGCCAACAATGGACTGCCGGAACTTACTGTGTTCATAGGCGCCCATCACCAGCAGCCGCGGTTGTGTTTTATCAAGAAATTCCAATATTCTGTTTCCGATAGACTTCCCGTTCCGTTTTAACTTAATCACTTCGGTCCTGATACCGTGGCGCTGCAAGGCGGTTTCTATATCCATCTGCGGAATATTGGATTCGGCGCTGCCGTCCTCGACCGTCAAAACGCTTACCAGGCTTTTCGTTTCCAGAATCTGCATGGCGTCGGCCAGTGCTCTCGCCGAAGCCCGTTTTCCGTCCCAGGCAAGCACGGCATGTTCATTAAACGTTTCCATATCATATTGCCGCGGTACCAGCATAACAGGGCGACCGCTGACCATGCTGATCATATCGGGATGCAATTCAGGTTGCTCTTCACCGAGCACGGCGTCATAACGGCCGATAATCGTTAAATCATAAAACCGGGAATACTTGGCGACGGTTGCGTCCACATGTCCCTGCTTGGAAATCCAATGCACTTTTTCAAGGCTTTTCGAAGACTGTTTCACAGTTTCCATAAATTTTGCGTGAATATCTTCAACCGCTTTATCCTGAGCCTGTTGAACAACCTCCTGCACACTTTCCGGAATCCACGCACTCGCCACCTGATGAAGATTGACGGCGGTATGTGGCAGTAGCCCTGTCAAGTGTGCATCGTATTTTTCCTGCATAAATAGAGCGGAAGCCAATGCGGCATCGGATGACTCTGTGCCGTTATAGGCCAGCAGTAGATTCTTAATTCCCATTTTTTGTCCTCTGTATGGAAGCAATCCCAAAACCGTTTACTGTAGGGTGTGTATCTTTGAAGAAAGTAAATATCAATGTTGACGCTTAAAATAAGCTTCTAAAAGAATTCGCCATTCGTCGATAAATTCCTTGTACACTCGATCCGTAAAAGTCTCAATAAAATTCTCACCTTTCTCGCTCAGGGCGATATACTCGTAGCTCACTTCAACTTCCGTCCTGTATTCCGACACTTCGGCGCATTTAACCTTAACAATGCCGACTTTTTCACCCGGCTCGACCTTGTAAAATTCAATCCGATAAATCTCGGGTTGATATCTTTTCACCAGCCAAATCGCGTCGCTCGCGGCGTGGTCGTGATTAGCTGTGATGAAAATATAGTCCTCGTGGAGATCAGTGCTCCCCATAAGGTTTTTATAATCCCAACCCGGTACCCAGCTTTTTTCACCTTCCGCACTGAATAGAGGAAAAAGTACGGTTGCCGGTTGATCGATCTCAAAACCGGCTGTGTGCTTAATATTATTCATTATCGATCTCCGGCTGCGGTGAAGCCGGGCCGCAGGTGAAACATGGCGTCAGATTATCAGATGCATTCAGCACAGTCGTTAACCTTGGTCAGTTAATTTTCCACTTCTTCGTTCACCGAAGAATTCTTTCAGCAGTTTGGCAGATTCAGCTTTCAATATTCCCGACGCAACAGTGATTTGATGATTGTAGTTCTTTGACTGCAACAGGCGGAAAGCACTGATGACAGCTCCGCTCCGGGGTTCCTCGGTTGCATAAACCAAGCGATGAATTCGTGCATGGATCATGGCACCTATGCACATGGTACAAGGCTCCAGGGTGACATAGAGCGTTGCACCGGGCATGCGGTAATTGTTCAGTGCCCGGGCTGCCTCGCGGATCGCCACAATTTCTGCATGAGCAGTGGGATCATTGCCGCTTATAGGTTGGTTGTAGCCCTTGGCGATAATTCTCTTATTGAATACAAGCACAGCACCAACGGGTATTTCACCTTTGCGCTCGGCATAGACCGCCTGAGCAAGTGCCTGTCTCATAAATTCTGTATCACCGTTTTCTATCTCTGACATTTTTACACATAAAAAAGGGAGCCTATCGCTCCCTTTAAGTTGTTACCGGCAGATCAGTTTTTATTCGCCGCCTTCAGCCGCCTTTTTTTCATCCTCTGCAACCGCCTTCATGCTGAGGCGGATGCGGCCTTGTTTATCGATCTCCAGAACCTTTACCTTGACCATCTGGCCTTCGGACAATTCATCGGAAACATTCTGTACGCGACTCTCTGAAATCTGGGAGATATGCACCAACCCGTCTTTGCCCGGCAGAATATTGACAAAGGCTCCGAAATCCATGATTTTCTGGACCCGGCCTTCATAGATGGTACCGACCTCCACATCGGCGGTAATTTGCTCAATCCTGCGGCGAGCCTCTTCACCGGCTTCACGATCACTGGAGGCAATCTTTATCGTTCCGTCGTCCCCGATATCTATGGTTGCACCGGTTTCTTCGGTCAGGGCGCGGATAACCGCACCGCCTTTGCCTATGACCGCGGCGATTTTTTCCGGATGAATTTTCATGGTGATAAATCGCGGTGCATGCTCGGACAGTTCCGCCCTCGGTTCCGAGATGACTTTAGCCATCTCACCAAGGATATAAAGCCTGCCCTCTTTCGCCTGAGCCAGCGCAGATTCCATGATCTCCTTGGTAATGCCGTCGATCTTTATATCCATTTGCAGGGCGGTCACTCCCTCTTCGGTCCCTGCAACTTTAAAATCCATGTCGCCCAGATGATCTTCATCTCCGAGTATATCTGTCAATACTGCATAGCCTGCCTCTTCCTTGATCAGGCCCATGGCTATTCCTGCAACCGGATGTTTCAGCGGTACACCCGCATCCATTAAGGCAAGACTGGTACCGCAGACACTGGCCATGGAACTTGAGCCGTTGGATTCGGTAATTTCCGAAACGACACGCACCACATAGGGAAAATCGTCCTCGCCCGGCATTACGGCCAGCACACCTCGCTTAGCCAGCCGGCCATGGCCGATTTCGCGTCGCTTGGGCGAGCCGATAAAGCCCGTTTCCCCAACACAGTAGGGAGGGAAATTATAGTGCAGCATAAAGTTGTCACGGGTTTCGCCGGCCAGAGAGTCGATGATCTGCGCATCCCGCGTAGTGCCCAGTGTGGCTGCCACGATTGCCTGTGTTTCACCACGGGTAAACAACGCCGATCCGTGCGTTCTGGGTAAAATACCGGTCTGTACAGAAATCGGCCTTACAGTTTTTGAGTCACGGCCATCGATTCGTTTTTCACCGGCCAGAATGCGTCCGCGAACGATTGTTTTCTCAAGAGAAGAAAACTCATTTTTAATGTCGTCTGCAGACCAGCCTTCTTCCCCTTCCGGGGCAGCCAGCTCCTGTACCGCCTGATCCCGCAATTCGGCGATTTTCTCCACTCGAGCCTGTTTTTCGGGAACGGTATATGCCTCGGTCAACGCCGCTTCAACCTGCTCGCGTACGGCGCCGCCGAGCGCCTCGTCTTTTTCCGGTCCAGCCCATTCCCAGGCGGGCTTGGCCGCTTCCGCGGCAATTTCGTTGATTGCCCGAATCGCCACCTGCATCTGTTCATGGCCAAACATGACCGCATCCAGCATGGTTTGTTCAGGTAGCACATTGGCTTCTGACTCCACCATTAAGACAGCTTTTTCGGTGCCGGCGACAACCAGGTTGAGATCCGAGTTTTCCAACTGACTGCGAGACGGATTGAGTACAAATTGTCCGTCAATATAGCCAACTCTAGCACCGCCGATGGGCCCGGCAAATGGTATCCCGGATATACTGACAGCTGCCGAAGCGCCAATCATGGAGACAATATCGGGATCAATTTCCGGATCGACCGAAATAACGGTTGCAATAACCTGTACTTCGTTTTTGAATCCTTTGGGAAACAATGGACGCAACGGCCGATCGATCAAACGGGCAACGAGTGTCTCATTCTCGCTCGGACGACCTTCCCGCTTAAAAAAACCGCCGGGAATCTTACCGGCGGCATATGTACGTTCCTGATAATTGATAGTCAGCGGAAAAAAGTCAGCGCCTGGCACCGCCTCTTTTCGTCCGACAACGGATACTAGTACGACCGTATCGCCCATGCTGGCAATCACAGCGCAAGTCGCCTGCCGTGCCACCTCGCCGGTTTGCAGGGTGACGATCTCATCGCCGTACTGAAATTGTTTGCTTAATGTATTCACTGCATTTCCTGTAAGTTGCGGTTAGCGGCGCAGACCGAGACGTTTGATCAAACCCTGGTAACGATCCTGACTTTTACCTTTCAAGTAGTCCAGCAATTTGCGGCGCTGATTGACCATGCGCAATAAACCGCGGCGGGAGTGATGGTCGTGGGTGTGCGTTTTAAAATGTTCTGTCAGATGAACGATGCGAGCGGTTAACAAGGCGATCTGGACTTCCGGTGAACCCGTGTCATTGGCATCGACCTGGTATTCTTTGACGATTGCTGCTTTTTGCTCAGCGCTTAAACAAGACATATTGTAATCTCCAATCGTAGGGGGTGTTCTCAAATAATCCATGGACTAATTGAGAACACCCCCTAATGCTATTCGCCTGAATCCGCGACTTGGAAGCAGAAACAGGTATAAATGAATCTGGTATTGCATCGGTTCAAAAACCAATTCGCAATTGTACCACCGGGATAAATACTAACAAGGCATAAGGACTAATGCTGCGGAATTTCTCTCCTGTCATGCCGCAAATTAAAGACGCGTCTGGGCTTGAGTCGGCGGTTTTGATCAAATTCCGCAAGCCCTGTAAATAATCCCTGGCTTGTGTAAACACGATACAGCTGTTGAGCATAGTGAGCGGATTCGCAGTGCGCCTCATCCAGATCCACCAGCCGACCCGCTCTGAAGTATTTCTCTTGCTGCGGATTCAGCCGGATTTCGGGCAAGCCACTCACTGCATTGTCCGGTGGCAAAAGTATCCGGTCGAGTATCCGGAAGCCTTGTCCGCGAAGATTCTGCAACTCTTCCATCGACCACATGGATCGCTCGGAAAAGGTGGATATGTGAGTCCGATGCAGCATCCGAACGTGCGCGCCGCAGCCCAGAGAAATCCCGATATCTTCTACCAGCGTGCGAATGTAGGTGCCTTTCGAACATACAATTTTCAGGGTCAAAACAGGCAATTCAACGCCGATCAAATCGATGGAACGGATGCTGACCGCGCGCACCCGCCTCTCCACCTCTATACCTTTACGTGCTAATTGATAGAGCGGTTTCCCGTCTTTTTTTAAGGCGGAGTGCATGGGCGGAATCTGATCTATACAGCCTTCAAACTCTTTTAATACGCCTTCTATTTCCCCAACCGTCAGTTGCGGAACAGCACAACTCTGTATAACCTCTCCTTCAAGATCACCCGTATTGGTCCTTATACCCAGCCTGGCTTGAGCAATATAGCCCTTGTCCGAATCAAGAAGAAAAGAAGAAATCTTGGTGGCTTCGCCGAAACAAAGCGGGAGCATACCCGAAGCGAGCGGATCCAGGCTGCCGCTGTGACCCGCTTTTTTTGCCCCGAACATCCTCTTCACCTTTTGGAGTGCAAAATTCGATGAAATACCCAGGGGTTTATCGAGTAATACAATGCCATCAACAGGCCGGCCGGTTTCCGAGTTTCTTGCCACGGATGCTTTGCTATTCAGGTGTCGTCACCGGAAGTCGTGTTCGATTTTACGGCCTGATCAATAAGATTTGACAGTCTCACCCCTTCTTCCATAGTGGTATCATAGATAAAACGCAATTGCGGCACTGCCCTGATTGCCATCCGATGAGCGAGCAGTTTGCGCAAATAGCCTGCACCCTGCTGAAGCGCTGCTTCGGTCGATTCCCGCTGATCCTCATTCAACACCGTAAAATAGATTTTCGCGATAGACAGATCGCGGCTGACATCAACCGATGAAATCGTCAATAATTCCGAGACCCTGGGATCTTTCAGCTCAGTACGAATCAGCGGCACTATTTCCCGCTGAATCTGATCGGCGACCCGGTAACTTCGAGGGTAATCTTTTGCCATAACAGTGAGTGACTCGCGCTCTTGAATCAGAGCGTTCGGGCAACCTCTTTTCTCTCGTACACTTCAATCTGATCTCCCGGCCGGACATCGGTGTAATTCTTGACGCCAATTCCGCACTCGGTCCCCATCCGCACCTCGTTGACATCATCCTTGAAGCGACGCAATGATTCCAGTTCGCCTTCGTAGATCACCACATTATCCCTCAGCACGCGTATGGGTTGATCTCGCCTGACAACTCCGTCCACAACGATACAACCGGCGATAGAACCGAATTTAGGTGATTTAAAGACATCCTTGACTTGAGCCAGGCCGATAATTTTCTCCTGTATATCGGGAGCCAGCATTCCACCGGCAAGGCTTTTTACCAGATCGATCACCTCGTAAATAACGCTGAAGTAATGCAGATCTACATCCTGTTCACTGATGATTTTCCGGGCCGAATTATCCGCACGTGTATTAAAGCCCACCAGAATTGCATTTGAGGCGGCCGCCAGGTGAGCGTCAGATTCGGTAATACCGCCGACCCCACCACCGACTACGCTGATACTCACTTCTTCGTTTGATAGTTTTTCCAGCGATTCTTTCAAGGCCTCAAAACTGCCTCGCACATCCGCTTTGACCAACAGCTTGAGAGTGGCTTTGTCGCCCTCTTTGATTTGCGAGAAGACATCTTCAAGTTTTGAAGGCTTGCGTTCGGACAAGCGCACGGTGCGTTGCTTGTTTTGCCGCAATGTTGCAAGTTCGCGTGCGGCTTTCTCATCGTCGGCAACCAGAAACTCGTCCCCCGCGTCCGGTGTCCTTGAAAGCCCCAGAACCTGAACCGGTATGGAAGGCCCGGCTTCGTCGACTTGTACGCCGTTTTCATTGAACATAGCCCTGACGCGGCCGAATTCCTGCCCACAGATAACCAGATCGCCTTTCTTCAATGTGCCCTGTTGCACCAGAACGGTGGCCACCGGCCCGCGTCCCTTATCCAACGCCGCTTCAATTACAATTCCACTGGCATTGCCAGTGCTCGGCGCTTTCAACTCCAGAACTTCCGACTGTAACAATACAGCTTCGAGTAGCTCATCCACACCCTGTCCGGTCAAGGCGGAAATACTGACGAACATCACATCTCCACCCCAGTCCTCGGGTATGATCTCCTGCTGAGCCAGTTCATTTTTTACCCGTTCGGGATCGGCACCCTCCTTGTCGATCTTATTCACAGCTACAATCATGGGAACATCAGCGCTGCGGGAATGTTGAATGGCCTCAATGGTCTGGGGCATCACGCCATCGTCGGCCGCAACGATCAATATGACAATATCGGTACTTTGTGCGCCTCGAGACCGCATGGCGGTAAATGCTGCGTGCCCGGGAGTATCCAGAAAGGTTACGACGCCCTTGTCGGTTCGTACATGATAGGCGCCGATATGCTGGGTTATTCCTCCGGCTTCTGAAGATGCAACTCTGGAGTGGCGAATATAATCAAGCAAAGACGTTTTTCCATGATCTACATGCCCCATTACGGTAACAACCGGCGGGCGCTGAATGGATTCGGATTCCGTTGAACCGACAACTTTCTCCGCCAATGCAATCTCTTGATCATCACTGGAAGTCAATTTGGCGATATGGCCCATCTCTTCCACCACCAGTGTGGCGGTGTCCTGATCCAGTACTTGGTTGATCGTTGCCATGACACCCATTCCCATCATGGCTTTAATCACCTCAGCCGCTTTCACGGCCATGCGATTGGCAAGATCGGCTACTGTAATGGTTTCAGGCACCGAGATTTCCCGGGTAACCGGCTGAGTCGGCATTTCGAAAGCGTGTTTTGTTTCGGTTTTGATCGTGGCCAGGCGGCTCGCACTTCTGGCTGCTTTGCCTTTGCGCTTTCCGGATTTGTCTTTTTTGACATGCAGCTGTCCCCGGCCCTTTGCGGAGACGGGTTCGCCGTCTTTACCCTGTCCCCTGTCGGGAGCACGGTGTGCTTTGCCGGACTTGGATGGGGAGGATTTGGCAGGTTTGGCTTTTGCAGGAACGTCTTTTCGCTGAACCGATGCGGCCGCCTGACGGGCCATTTCCGCCTCCGCTTCCGCAATTTTTTGTGCCTCCTCTTCCGCCTCTTTCTCCGCCTTGAGGCGCGCTGCCTCATCTTCAGCCTGGCGTTTTGCCTCTTCCTCAGCTTCACGCTTTACGCGAAGCTTTTCTTCGTGTTCCTTGCGTTTGAGTTCTTCAGCCGCAAGTCGCTTTTCTTCTAGTTCGTGCGCCTCACTCTGTTTTCTGTCCAGCTCGGTCCGGAGTTTTTGCTGACGTTCTTCTTCCTGTTTAACCGTGTCGCTACGTTTGACATAGGTACGACGGCCACGGACTTCGACATTGACCGTCTTCTTCCCGCTCGAGTCGACTTTCAACTCGCTCACACGCTTGCGGCGCAAGGTAATTTTACGCGCACTCGACGGCGTATCTTCCTTACCGTGAGCACGGCGCAAGTGTGTGAGCAGCAGCCTCTTTTCATCATCGGATATGGTGTCCGACTCCGCCGCCTTCGTCACGCCTGCCTCGGATAGTTGAACCAGTAACTTATCGATCGGCGTACCAACCACTTCGGCCAGCTGTTTTACTGTAACTTCTGCCATTACTTCATAACCTCCGGCTCTCACTCACTTACCTGGTCTTCCTCAAACCAGTGCTCACGTGCTTTCATGATCAGTTTACCGGCGAGTTCTTCATCCATGTCATCTATTTCCATCAATTCATCTACCGATTGATCCGCCAAATCATCAAGCGTCACTATACCTTTGCCGGCCAAAGTATAGGCCAGTTTTTCCTCCAGCCCTTCCATCGCCAGCAGCTCTTCGGATGGCTTGGACGATTCGAGTTTTTCCTCGCTGGCAATCGCCTTGGTTAAAAGAGCATCCTGCGCTCTGCTGCGAAGCTCATCGACGATCTCTTCGTCAAATTCCTCGATATCAAGCAATTCCTGATGAGGCACGTAAGCGACTTCTTCAACGCTGATAAACCCTTCCTGAACCAGTATCTGTGCGACCTCTTCGTCAACATCCAGCTGTTGCATAAACATTGCGATATATTCGCGCGCTTCGGCTTCGTTTTTCTCCTCGGCGCTCGATTCATCCATCACGTTGAGCTCCCAATTGGTCAGCTCGCTGGCCAGGCGCACATTCTGGCCACCACGCCCTATCGCCAGCGATAGCTTTTCCGCGTCAACCGCGATATTCATGCTGTGAGAATCCTCATCCACCACGATCGATTTTACTTCGGCCGGTGCCATGGCATTGATGACGAATTGCGCTGGATTTTCGTTCCACAGGATAATATCGATACGCTCACCGGCTAATTCGTTGGACACCGTTTGCACTCTTGAACCACGCATGCCAACACAGGCCCCGACCGGATCCAAGCGTGGATCATTCGACAGTACCGCGATTTTGGCTCTTGCGCCCGCGTCTCTGGCCGCGCCCATGATCTCGATCACGCCCTGCCCGACTTCAGGAACTTCAAGTTTGAAAAGCTCGATCAAAAACTCGGGCGCCGTCCGGCTGACGAACAATTGCGGCCCGCGCGGTTCGGAACGCACTTCTTTTAAATACCCACGCACCCGGTCACCCGGACGGACGGTTTCCCGTGGAATCAACTCTTCCCTGGGAATAAAAGCTTCCGCGTTACTTCCAAGATCAATATAAACGCCACTGCGCTCAGTGCGTTTCACTATGCCCATCACCGGTTCACCGACCCGCGGCAGATAGGCTTCGACAACCCTTGCACGCTCGGCCTCGCGAACCTTTTGCACTATGACCTGCTTGGCTGCCTGCGCGGCGATTCGGCCAAACTCGACGGATTCGATCTCCTCCTCAACAAATTCACCCACCTGAATCTCCGAGCTGTCTTCGCGCGCCGCCGACAGACTCATTTGCTTTAAGGGAAATTCCTGCTCGGCATCGTCTTCCATGACTTCCCAGCGCCGATAAGTATTGTAATCCCCGGTGGTGCGATCTATCGCCACCCGGACATCTATATCCATCGCATGCCTTTTTCTTGTCGCTGAAGCCAATGCCGCCTCAAGAGCACCAAAAATGATTTCCTCTTCGACGCCTTTTTCGTTCGAAACCGCATCAACAACCAGCAGAATTTCTTTACTCATGACTCCATTAGCCTCTTTACCGAGCGATATAGACCGCACTACAGATTAAAATTCCGGCAGCAACTTTGCCTGCTCCACGCTACTGATAGGAATAGCGAAAACCTCTCCATCCACGTCTATAAATATTTCATCGTTTTCCACGGATTTCAGCAGGCCGCTAAAATTGCGCCGCCCCAAAATCAATGCATAGCTGCGTACCTTGATCCGCTGTCCGACGAAACGAATAAAATCATTCAGTTTGAACAGTGGCCGATCTATACCGGGTGATGAAACCTCCAGCACGTATTTGGTCTGTATCGGTTCCTCAACATCCAGTACTGCGCTCAGCTGATGACTCACTGCGGCGCAATCATCAAGAAGTATTCCGCCTTCTTTATCAATGTAAATGCGCAGTGTCATCCCGTTATCACCCTGCCCATACTCCGCGCCGACAAAATCGTAACCCAGTGAAGTCACCACAGGTTCAACGCATTGCCATATTTTATCGGACGCTCTTTGCACGAATCGTTACTTTCCCGGTAATGATTCCGAAAACTTCAGCACTGCCGTGCTTCGGACACACATCACCCTTTTCAAACCTAACAAAAAGGCCCCTGAAAAGGGGCCTTTTTGCTTTTATATCTGTTTCTAGCGGGACCGACAGAAATTAACCTCTTGGAACAAACTGCTGACTGCCCACGACACCGCCTCTAAACTTTCCGCCTTAAGCGCGTTACTGTCTAGCTTAGAGGGAGCCCGCGCTTCACAAGCGGTGAATTATAACCCTACTTCTGAATTGGTTCAACAACGCAAAGGAATACAACCTTGCTGACATCTTTGATGTTATAAAACATAACTCGTGCCAATTCGGGGAAAATTTCGGATTATGAGCGAGGTTTGATATTCTCCGGATCGTACAAAGCCCCATACCCCACAGCAGCCACTTTTACCTTATAAGACTCATTAAAGTATTCTATCATCAGTTCCCGTCCTTGCTGACAATACTCATAAGGCAGATAACCCAGGGCGATGTTTTTACCAATACTCGGTCCGTAAGCAATGCTGGTTGTGTACGATCGCCGGCCTTTAGAATCAATCAGTGTCTCGCCGGTAGACGGATCCATAATAGGGCTGATTCCCACCGGATAACGCCCGACACCTTTGGAATCCGTATTTTCTTCCATGGTTAAGGTACACAGATAAGCAGATTGATGCTCACGCTCACGAACGGCCAGATAGGCTTCTTTACCCAGAAAATCGGCCGCTTTGACTTTCTTGCGTTCAAGGCCGGATTCCACCAGGTTGTATTCGGTGAGCAAGTCTGCATTTTGTAGCCTCAGGCTTTTTTCCATTCTACGGGTGTTGGCGTAAGTTTCTATACCGACAGGAGTGACGCCCTGTTCATAAAGCGCATCCCAAAGTGCGAGGCCATGTTGCATTTCAAAATGCAACTCCCATCCTTGTTCGCCCACGTAGGAAATTCGAAAGGCTGAAACAGGCGTTCCCTTGACTTCGATATCTTTGACCGAAACAAAGGGGAAATTTTCATGTGAAAGGGAGACAGGATCATCCACAAGGGCTTGTAAGGTTGTACGCGCGTTAGGCCCCCATAATCCTATACAACCGAAGTCGGTGGTTCGGTCTTCAATCATCGCATCGAAACCGTGTTGATCGGCTATACGTTTCATCCAGACAAAATCCCGGTTGCCGGAAGCGCCGCCATCGATGACACGATAATGATCTTCCGCTAATCTAAGCACCGTCAGGTCTGCACGCACACCCGCGGCATGATCCAGGAAATGTGTGTATATACCTTTTCCTATGGGTGTTTTCCCACCGACTTTTGCCACACATAGAAATTCCATCAAGGCCTCAGCGTCTTTTCCGGATACATCGATGACAGCGAAGTGACACAAGTTGATCATGCCGACATCGTCTGACATTTTTAGTTGTTCTGCATTTGATACCCGCCAGAAGTGTCGGTTGTCCCATTCGTTTTTACGCTCGGGTACGCGATCGGCATAGGTTTCCAACAGGTGTTCGTTACTGGCATAACCGTGTGCACGTTCCCAACCCGCGGCTTCCATAAAGTAGCCACCGAGTTCTTTTTCGCGCTCCCAGAAAGGACTGCGACGAATATCCCGGCCTTTGGTATAAGGCTCACGTAAATGGACGGGAGGGTTGTATATTTTGAAAGCCGATTCATAACAGCGGTCGTGGATGTACTGCTCGTCCTGTTGAAAGGGGTAAAAACGGGAAACATCAATTCCATAGTGATCAAGATGCGTGCGACCGTCGGTCATCCAGTCTGCCAGAATTTTTCCGGTTCCGGGTCCGTCTTTGACCCAGACGGACTCACAATACCAAAGTCCTTTAACTTTTTGCGATTCTCCGATAGACGGACCGCCGTCAGCGGTGACTTGCAATAAGCCATTGAAGGAATACTTTTCGTCATAACCCAGTTCACCCAGAATAGGCGTTAACTCAATGGCACGCTCCAATGGCTCGATAATCTGTTCGAGCTCCAGATCCCTCTGGGAAGGGGACAATCTCGCTTCTTCTTTTTCAAGTAAGTCTCGGGGGTGGCATAAGCGGGGTTCCTTTTCCTCATAATAACCCCATTCCAATTGGCCGCCTTCGGCTGTTTTTGGATCACCGGTATCCCGTAGATAGGCGGAATTCCCCTGGTCGCGTACCAAGGGATAACCGATTTCTTTTCCGGTATTTTCAAATTCAATAAAGGGCTTAAAAAAGGTCAGAGGATGATCGACCGGCATTATCGCCAGATCTTCATCGGCCATCTGCGCGATTAATCGACCCCACAATCCGGCGCATACCACGACATATTCTGCTTGAATGTTTCCCCTATCGGTTTCCACGCCTTTGATCACGCCATCTTCGATGACAAGCCCAGTACAGGCAGTATTGGCAAAGGCTTGTAATTTGCCGGATTCAACGGCTTCTTCGACTAATTCTCCAGCGACTGTTTGGGAGCGAGGTATCACCAATCCTGCATCGGGATCCCAGAGCGCACCCTGGATCATGTCTTCTTCCAGTAGCGGCATTTTTTCCTTGGCCTCAGCCGCTGTCATCATCCGGACGTTGTTGCCAAAAGCCTTGCCCGATGTGACTCGGCGTTTGAGTTCTTCCAGGCGTTCGTCATCGCCAACGCGGGCAATTTCGATACCACCGATGCGTTCGTAATGGCCGCGTTTTTCAAAGAAATCGATACTGTACTTGGTGGTAAAAATGGTCATCTGATCGTGCATGGTGTTAAAGCAAAAATCAGACGCGTGAGCTGTAGAGCCTATGTCGGTGGGTATAGCTGATTTATCGATGCCGACAATATTATCCCAGCCCCGCTCGATAAGGTGATGGGCCACCGATGCGCCGACTATACCGCCCTGACCGATAATGACGATTTTCGCACTCTCAGGTAGCTTTGCCATGATTCGATTCTCCAACTCAAGAACAGTTAACTATTTTCAAGTAGACCATATCATGTTTTGACTTTTTTACCGTTCTGCGACCTGTGGCGATATCTTGTGACCAAATTCCTTTACTCACTATGTCCTGCTGAAGCCTATATCCCGGTTCGGCAAGGCATGGTGAGCGTGGTGTAGTGCCGGTGATGGCTTTAATTGGTTCAGCATCTGATTTTTTTCATTGTTGGATCAAACAGTGGATTTACGGAAGCTGTTGCTTTGATGCGTTCGCCGGCAACTTCGATCTCCCAATCGCCTGCTTCGACAACAGCAATTTTTAGCGGTTCGTGATGTTCGGCAAAGCCGATCCCGACAGCACCGCCAAGGCTGTGCCCATAGGCGCCGACTTGCAGGTGACCGACTTCTTTACCATTCAGGTAAATCAGCTCATTGCCGTAAAGCAGAACTTCCGGGTCTTGCAGTAAGAACTGAAGCATGCGGTTAATCGGCACACCCTGTTCCTTGATTTTAGCCAGAGCATCTCGACCGATAAAGCCACCTGGTTTGTCCAGTTTTACGGCGAAGCCAAGGCCTGCTTCAATGGGGTTATCCGTGTTATCAATATCAACCCCAAAGTCACGATAGGCTTTTTCAAGACGAAGGGAATTCAGCGTCTGCATACCCGCATTACGTATGCCAAGGCGTTCACCTTCTTTCATTAACAGATCATAGACTTGAACGGCATGCAGTGCCGGGACGTGCAGTTCCCAACCCAACTCTCCGACATAAGTCACGCGCAAGGCCAGAATGTTGAAATAGCCCACATCAACTTCCTGTGCTGACATAAACGGAAAGGCCTCGTTTGAGAAATCACAGACACTGACTTTCTGCATCAACTCACGCGCTTTCGGACCATGAACGTTGATCTGAGTGACACCCGCCGTGATATCGGTGATGGCGACGAATTCATCCTCACCGATATGGCGACGCATCCGCATCTCTGTATGCCCATGGCTGTTCTCACCGACAACAACCAGATATTTGTCTCTTTCGAGTCGCGTAACGGTCAGATCAGCTTCAAAGCCACCTGCTTCGTTGACCCAGGCGGTATAAACAATAAGTCCGTTTTCAACATCGACCTCATTACAGCTCAGACGGCTCATAAGCTTGCAGGCATCCCGTCCCTGTACGAGAAATTTGGACATCATGGACATGTCCATCAAAATCACATCTTCGCGGGCTGCCTTGTGTTCCGCAGCATGCCAGTCCCACCAGTTTTGCTTGAACCAGCTGTAGTGATCGATTCTGGCCTCTTCGGGTGTGGGGGCAAACCAATCCGGTATTTCCCATGAATGGCTTTCGGTGAAATAGGCACCTGCTGCTTTTAAACGGTCATGCAGAACGGAACGTTTTACATCGCGGGCTGTTTTGTAAACTTCATTGTGATAATGCTGACCGAACAGTTTGCCCAGAAGCTCGGGTCCGCGATCGCGACGATAGGCATGGGTTGCTTCGTTTTTGGTAAGGCTTGGCGGAAGACGTGACTTTAACATTGGAAAGCCTTTTTGATGGCTTTTGGCTCAATATGATGATGTATCCAAAGAAATTTACACGGGAATCAGCAGTGCGGCGTGTCTTGATTTACTTACATTCGGTCTTTCCTCAACACTTCGGTTAAGGATAAACATTGTAGCCGCTGGAAAAAATCAAGCCCTTTGAGCAACCCACTATCGACGTGTATCCCTGATTATCGATCTTTCCGAGATCGCCAGTGATCCGAAAGCCATTTTCTAGCAAGTCTTCCTTTGTTTTCTCCGGCATGCGCAAGTAACCCCTGAAAACATTTGGTCTCCAAACTTCGATGGCTCCGACTTCTCCCCGCTGAAGGGGCTCACCCGTTGCGGGGTCGGCATCAATGACATCGATTCCAGGAAGTGGAAATCCCACTATACCGGCCCAGCTATAGCTAACACCATGCATGTGACGAACGGCATAACCCTTCAGTATCGTATTCCATGCCCAAACCCTACCCGAGATGCTCATAGGCCTTGTTCAATCGGCTCCTGAGGTCGGAAATAAAACCCTTCGTGATCTTGGCATCGTGGGCGATTGAATGCCAAAGGCCGACCTGGTTCACGTAAGCGCGCATTGCGTCAAGACCATCTTCAAGCTGACCCCAGGAAATTCCCATCGCTTCCGGCCGAACATCAAGACCGATACCGGAAATTGTGTCGAGCATCTCATCAGCTCGATCTTCGTGCAACATGGATCCAACGATTACACCCAACCCAACAGGTTGTCCGTGAAGGAATTTTTTTCCGGTTAGCTTTTCCAGGGTGTAGAAAAGGAAATGGTCGGTTCCCTCAATGTGCCGCGGGCACCAACCCGCGCCATGGTATGTCGTACCCCATTTGAGCCCATCCACCAGTACCTCAATACCCCGATCATTCATGGCGCGAATATTGTCCACATTCGCGATGACGTTCCTCACCTTTGACAGCGACTGCGTGGCAAGACCTTCATCGTAGCGCCACTTCGCCTCAATCTTGTCCTTATGCATGGCGTAGCGCCAGTCAAGCACACCGGTATGGAAACAAAGGATGTCACCAATTCCGGACCAGTTCAGGGCTGGAGGACAAGAGGCAAGCACGTCATAATCCATATATATCGATTGCGGCACCGCCCAACCCCGGTAAAGAACCTTGCCGTCCACCCGTACGCCGGACCTTTGACCGTAGACCGCATTGACGGAAAGCGCGGTCGGGGCCTGGAACAGCGGCAGATTGCGCCGCCACGAGAAGTATTTTGCAACATCCAGCGCTTGACCTCCGCCCAGTCCGACGATCGCGCGAATTTCGCCGAGTTCTTGCGCCTCCCGGTTCAGGTCTTGCTGCTCTATTGATCCGCAAAAATAGGGGATGCACTCCGCACCGTCAAAGTGGTGACCGAACAACGGCCAGAGATCCGCCATCGTAACGACAAGAAAAGGTGGATTGACAAAATGTTTGAACTCATCCAGCAAACCACGACCGAATACGGTCGGAAATCCGTAGGAAAGCTCGCGCTGCAATGTGTCACTCACAATCGCGGAACAGCGTTCGGTGTGATCCTGCATGGATTTTGGCTCCTTCGTGCATTGAAATTTGAGAGAATAGGAAACTTATGGGAAAGACAGCCGTTTGAATACTGATTGGAGCGACCGTCCTCTTGGCAAGCATAGGACAAGATCCGGTATGATTTCCAACCCGGCGCAAATGCCACTTAGAGTTGCCTCAACAAATCGGTCCGTATCCCGGAAATCCAGGAAGCTTATGTCAGTTTTCAACATTACGCGACTCCAGGCGAGTCGTATCGAGCACTGACGGATCGAGCCGAGGGCTAGATGGACCTTTCACGTTCGCATGGAAGTGTCCTAGGCGTCCGTCGACACAGCCGGGCCGTGATACGCCAACCTCGCACAAGGCACTGGTCATATATAACCGCTCGCCGCGAAATGCCAATGAAGTTGGCCGCTTGAACGGGACTGAAATTCGCGATTCAACGCGACCACCCGCATTATACCGTGTTAAACAGCCACCGTCCCAGTGCGCTGACCAGACGAAACCCTCGCTGTCGCAGATCATGCCATCAGGAAATCCAAATTCTTGCGGAACGACAGCGAAGACCTCGCGCTCGCCGATGCTCTGCGATCCGGCATTCACCGGTGCGACATAAATCTCTCTGGCGGGAGAATCCGTGAAGTAAATCCGGGTTCCGTCCGGGCTGAAGGCGGGTCCGTTGAACACCGTGAAACGCCACGGGAGTTTTGTCATTTGCTTACCCAGGATCCACATACTTCCGATCGGTTCGTTCTCTTCCTTGTGACGGCTGCCGAAGACTAAAAATTTTCCACTCGGATGGACTGCCCCATCATTGAGCGCCTCGGCTTCAGCCAACCAATTGGAACGGGTCAGCTTGTTTCCGTCAACGAACAATCCCGATGCGCAACCTGCCAATAAATCCCCGTTTCCGAGCTTGCAGACAAAGGCGGCTTCATCGCCCAGAAGGATTTGAGTTTCCCGACCCGACTTGTCGATCTGCCAGACCCTGCTGCGCGGAATGTCGACAAAGGAGAATGAATCATCGTCGGAATCATGGCGGATACCCTCGCCAAGCAGGGTGACCGCAGTACCAAACAGATGGAAATCGCCAGGATCTCGCATCAGTATGTCGCGCTCAACCCACCATCGACGAACACGACCTGGCCAGTGATGTACCGGCTCATATCCGAAAGCAGGAAAATGAACGCCCCTGCACAATCTTCGGGTTTACCCGGCCGTCGGAGCGGTATGCGCCCCGCCTTAATGTAATGATTGCAGAAATCCGGAGAGTCATGCTCATGGCTTCCATCCTCCATAAGCGCCATTTGTGTATCGATAAAACCAGGTGCTACGGCATTCACACGGATATTGTCGGCGCCGAAATCGACCGCCATCGAACGGGTTAGCATTAATAGCCCACCTTTAGCGCTTGCGTAAGCTGCTGACCTGGGAATGCCCCAGAAAGACTGTGTTGAAATTGTATTGACAATCGAAGGTTTATCCGAACGCCTGAGCAGCTCCAACGTACTCTGGGTAACGCGCAAGGCGCCGGTGAGATTGATGTCCAAAACACGCGAGAACTTAACATCATCAACTGCAGCAGAGTCGGAAATGTCGAGCAATGCAGCGTTGTTAATCAGGCCGTCGAGTTGCGGCCAGTCCTCAATCTGTCTCAGCGCCGAAACTATGCTGTTTCGGTCAGCAACATCCACCTTCGCGAGGCGTAGCCTGTTGCCGAAATCTTCCACCTTCGCCTGCGCCTTAGCAAGTGCCGCTTCATCAATGTCTGTTACGAAAACATGGGCGCCATGTTCAAGGCACTCCCGGGCAGTCGCCAATCCGATGCCACGGGCAGCGCCCGTCAACATGATGTACCTGCCATCAAGCAGCACCGTTGTCTTCCCCGCTCCAACTTACCACAGAAACCTCGCGCTCCCGTTTGACCTCGCTCCAGTCCACCTCAAGGCCGCCACCATCGTCCTGGAAGCCGCGCAATACTCTGGCAATGGCCGGTACTATCAGTTCCGCTTCCTCATCTGTCACATTGCACGGGTCAAGATAGAATTCACCGCGCTCGACCAAGTCGTCTCTCACAATGATACGCGGATTTTGGCGGGCAAGACTTTCGGTAATTTCCCAGGCGTAGGCCTTTGCGGTTTGCGGATCGACTATAACCCGCACTCGGGTGATCGGATTACCTGTCCAGTCTTCAAACAGCGAGCAGGCAAGGCCGGGAATGCCCCGTAGTTCTTCCATCCAACTTTTCGCACGCGCTAGTTCGCTCGCACCCACTGCTCCGTGATCGCGTTTTTCCCAAAGTTCAAGCGCGGCCATTGCTCCTGCCACACCTTCCTTGCCGACCTTCATCGTGCGGCCTATGCCGCGATGCTGCAGATAAATCGCTTGCACGTGGGAGGAATTGCCGGCCACTATCCCGCTGGTTACGCCCGAGAGAAATTTGTGGCCGGAGTAGATTGCAATGGATGCTCCAAGCCGGATGGGTTTTTCAAGGTCATATTCCGACGCCATGTCAACAATGACCGGGACGCTATGTTCCCGGCACAGGGCGATGAATACGTCCATGGGCAGTTCATTCTCCCGCACTGTGTGATGTGAAACCACATAGAGTGCCGCGGCAGCACCATCTTCCAGTGCGCGCCGGAGGTGCCAGACTTCGCATTGGGTAGCAGTTCCGACTGGAACAACCACCGCTCCAGCCAGGCGGATCGCCTGATCAACCGGTGCGCCGTAGTTGATCATGTGACCCACGGGAAGCAGCACACGGTTGTCCCGGGCCGTTTGCGGCAACCGTTCGATCAGCGCGAGTTCACTGCCGGTTAGGCAGGCTGCAACCGCCTGCGTCATTGCAGCGGCTGAACAAGCTGTCACGCATCCAGCTTCTGCTCCAGTCATCCGTGCGATAATCGCCCCCGCCCGGGATTGCAACTGGTCCATCGATACGAATGAATCGAGAATCTGATCTACCACCGCCCGGGTTTCCGGAAGCACCCGACTTGCACCAATACTCGTCATGGTGCCCGATGCGTTGATGATCCTTGCAAGGTTCCATCGCTCAAACGGATCAGCCGTCATGGTATCCGCTCTCCGCTTGTTTCATCGAAACGGTGGATGCAATTAGCGCGCAGCGACAAATCGACTGTATCATTCGTTGCTATCCGACTGCGGATGTCGCCGGAGGCACGTACAGTCATTTTCTGTCCGTGCGCCGTCACCACATGCAGTAGCGCCTCATGGCCCAGATCCTCCATACGGTCGAGCCGGGCGGTTCCGATTT
The DNA here is from genome assembly GCA_965222695.1 of Granulosicoccaceae bacterium. Classification (GTDB taxonomy): domain Bacteria; phylum Pseudomonadota; class Gammaproteobacteria; order Granulosicoccales; family Granulosicoccaceae; genus UBA7957. The sequence continues at coordinate 2,585,169 of OZ244967.1, forward strand.
TCACTGCGTCAGTTGCTTTGGATCCGATGAAGATGTGCTCCGGGCGGACCCCTAACGTGACATTATGTATTGCCGCCGACGCGAGGGCATCGGGAATGGCTTTGCCTTCAGCCAACAATTTCCGAGCGGGTGCGAGATTCATGCGCGGGCTTCCAATAAATCCGGCAACGAATGTGTTTGCCGGCCTTTCATATAACTCTATCGGCGCGCCGACCTGCATAATGTGCCCTTTGTTCATGACGGCAATTCGATCGCCCATGGTCATGGCTTCCACCTGATCATGGGTAACATAAACGGTGGTAGTGCCGAGATTACGCTGAGTGGCGGATATTTCGCCGCGCATCTGAACTCTCAATTCCGCATCGAGATTTGACAACGGCTCATCGAACAGAAACGCAGACGGTTTGCGGATCATCGCCCTGCCAAGTGCGACCCGCTGCGCCTGACCGCCCGAAAGCTGACGTGGTTTTCTGTCAAGCAATTCGCCCAAGCCCAGCATTCCAGCCACACGATCGACCTCCTTGTCTATCGTCGCTGTATCGGTCTTCCTGATTTTCATGCCAAATGACAGATTGTTACGTACCGACATATTCGGGAAAAGCGCATAGGACTGAAACACCATCGAGATGTTTCGATCGGCCGGTGACAGATCGTTTGCGCGCATATCTCCGATAAAAAGATCACCGCCGCTGACCGACTCAAGACCAGCAATCATTCTCAAGGTCGTAGATTTTGCGCAACCTGACGGACCGACCAGCACCATGAATTCACCTTCACGCACATGGAGGTTGAGATTGCGGATAACTTCAACGCCGCCAGCATACCGCTTGCAGCCATCGACAAATCTGATTTCGCTCATTCAGTCCATCCCCCGGTCCTGAGAGATCGAGACAATCGCGTCGATCTCGACAGTGATGTTGTCCGGTAGCGATCCCATGCCAACCGCAGCCCGCGCATGCCTCCCCTTCTTGCCGAACACATCGCAGAACAGGTCAGAACAACCGTTGATGACCTGAGGATGATCAGCGAAATCGGTCGTGGCATTCACCATGCCAAATATCCTATGTACCTGTACTACCCGATCAAGCGAACCCAGCAACGTCTTCATAGCGCTCAACAGTACCAGCCCCGCTCGCATCGCATGGAAATGCGCTTCTGCAGCGGTTACATCCCGCCCCACCTTGCCTTTTGCCAGCTCACCAGTTTCCAGCAGTGGCCCTTGCCCGGACAGATAAAGGGTAGTGCCATCAATGGAGCCCAGTTCGAAATTGCCGACCGGCGGGGGAACCGCCGGCAGCACAAGACCCATGGAGATGAGCTTTTCCTCGGGCTTCGAGACGAGGTCGTCCGCATGCCGTTGAACCGGTTGGTTCATGACGAATAGGCTCCCTGAATGCGTGTCCGGGCTTCTGAAAGAAAGGACTCCGTGACTTGGAAATCATGCGCCACGCCATAGGCCAGCTTTTCACAGCGAACGAAATCACCCAAGCCTTTCATCGCGCGATTGACATCATCCCAGGTTACGCCCAAAGCGTCAGGGCGAATGTCCACCCCCAGATAGGTGATAGCATCGAGCAATTCCTGCTCGCGCTCGCCGTGCATCATCGCACCGATGGCGACGCCAAGGCAAACCGCCTGACCGTGTAGAAATTTCTTTCTCGTTCCAGCCTCCAATGCATAGAAAATTTGGTGCTCAACGCCCTCGATGTGACGTGGATTCCAGCCTGCCCAGTGAAAAGAAGCCCCGCCCCATTTCAGGGCATCGACCATCAACTGAATACCGGTCGGCGTCAGCGCCCGGATTTCATCGAGATTTGCAAGCACTGCCTCCGCCTTGCTGAGTGATATTTGTGCCAGGCTGTCATCATAGGGCCATGGCGGCTCGCACTTGCCGTTTCGTTTGGCGTGTCGCCAGTCCATGACACCTGTGATGAAGCAGAAGATATCTCCTACGCCGCCAACGTTGAGCGTATGCGGTGCATTTTCGATAACACCGAAATCGATATAAATCGTCTGTGGCACGGCCCAGCCGACATATCTGACAACGCTGTTTTCGCGCACACCGGAGCGATGCCCAAACACTGCGTCGACGGAAAGCGAGGTCGGAAATTGGAAAAGCGGCTTGTTCAATCTCCAGGCAAAATACTTGGCCGCATCTATAGCCTGCCCGCCCCCGAGACCGACAATCGAAGCGGCTGCGTCCAGTTCCCCAAGCTCCGCTTCCAGAACCGATCGCTCCATAGAACGGACGAAATAGGGTCGGACATCATTTGGAAGCTGGTCTTTGAAGATCGGCCATAGATCCTCCATCGTAACCACAACAATTTTAGGCAGCACGAAACCGGGAATCTCTGCCAGAAGATTGCGACCGAAGACGGTACAAAACGGTTGGACGTCGCTTTCTTTGATTGCCATCTATTCTAACCCTTTACCGCCCCGAGCGTGAGGCCCTTGACAATGTGTTTCTGCGCCACAATTGCGAAAAGAAGCATAGGAACGATCGCGATGATGGAGGCCGCAGTCATAGCGCCCCAATCAAGCGCAGCGTATCCCCTAAAACTGGTGACGCCAAGTGTGACGGTTTGCGCCCGCGAAAAAGTAAGGCCGAGAGCGATGGCCAGTTCATTCCAAATCCAGATTGCATTCAGGATGGCGGTTGCAACCATTCCAGGCAAAGTGCAAGGTATATAGATACGCGTCAGAATCTGCCAGTTGCTGCATCCTTCAATTCGCGCCGCTTCATCAATAGCGGGGTTGATCTCGCGAAAGAAGGAACTGAGCAGCCATATCGACAACGGCAGCACGTGAACCTGATACATCAGTGCAAGACCTACGTGGGTGTCGTATAGCCCAGTCCACTGATACAAGGAGAACATGGGCAGGACGAACAGAAACTCCGGGAGCATGTAAGCGAGAATGAGCCAGACCCCGATTAGATGTTGCCCGCGCACCTTTAGACGCGTAATTGCATAGGCAGCAGGAACTGCGATGGCCAATGACAGCAGGACTCCGAGGATTGTCACTATGACCGAGTTCAAAAAGGTATATTTAAAGGTCTCGTGTGTCCAAAGCTTCAGATAATTCACCGAAATTGGGTCGAATACCCACAATGGAGGATTAGCCAAACCATCCCGTTTGGATTTAAGCGAGGTTGTGATGACCCAGTAGACCGGAAACAGGCTGAACAGCACCATTGACGCTGTGAAGATGTAAGCCCACGCCGTCGAAAGCCGAGAGCCAAGGCGGGTTCTTGTCGATTGTTGCGATACTACTGCCGTCATCGAGCTTCCTCACCACGATGCTGTAAGGCCTGAAGCGCCAACGAGACAACCAGGATCAACAAGGAAAACAGAATCATGGTCGCCATCGCCTTACCGATCTGCTGGTAGCTGTAGGCGGTGCGGTAGACGTAGGTCTGAACGACTTCGGTCGCGATGCCAGGCCCACCGCCAGTCGTACCAAAGACGACATCGAAAACTTTCAGCGTATCGATCGACCGGATGATGATGACGGTAATCAACAACGATCGTAAAAGGGGAAAACGGATTTTCCAGAAGATCGTGAATTCGCTTGCACCCTCCACACGGGCTGCCTCCACAGGATCGACTGGCAGACCACGAAGACCGGCCAACATGATGATGAAGACGAATGCCGTTTGCCACCAGGCATCAACGGCCACAATGGATGGCATCGCCGTAGCTGCAGCTCCATAGAATGCCGAAGGTCCAAGACCGAACCATCCGATGATATGGTTGATGATACCCAGAAAGGGGTCAAACATGACCTTGGACATCAACGCGACTACGATTCCCGAAACCATCAGCGGAACCATGAGAAGCGCCTGAATGATGTCGGTGCGTATGGAGAGCTTGTCGACCTGAACCGCCAGATAGAACCCGAGTGCTACTTCTATGCTGGTAGCTGCGACGGCAAACGCAAGTGTGTTGCGTAACACGGTCCAGAATTCCGCATCAGCCAGCAATGCCGCGTAGTTTTCAAGGCCGACATAGTCTAGCTGGTTTCCCCAATTCCAGTTGGTCAGAGAGACACCGAGACCGAAACCGACCGGATAAAGCGATGTCACTGCCAAAATCGCAACACAGGGGATAATGAACCAGTAGGCGGCAAATCTATTCCGAGAGGCCAAAGAAGAGTGCATGCCGAATATCCTGTCTTCGATCAGGTGCTACGGAATAAAGAAGAAACAGCTGAAGCTTCCCACATGACTCCGGGCAAGTCTGTCCTGCCCGAAGCCTGTAAGTTGATTGTCAATTAGCGACCATCTTCTTGAAGTCCGCCTGCGCTGCTTCGCCGGCTTCCACCGGGTCCTCCCCCCCGTAGATCGACTGGATAACGTCTATGATCCGCAAAGCGAACTCGCTCCAGCCAGCCCGTTGGACAACAGAGGTCTGCGAATTCGGCATGGCCATGGAAACTGCATCGACATAGGTCTTTTGGAAGCTATCGGCGTATTCAGCCTCCTGCCAAGTGGAAAGGCGCGGTGCACCGCCATGCAGCTTTCCGATTGCGACGGCATTGGCCTTATTGGTCATGTACTGAATAAACATCCAGCCTGCTTCAGGATTAGCGGCATTTTTGGGAATGCCGAAGCCCCACTGCCAATGAGCCGTGTAGGGTTCTCCATCGGCATTGTCGACGGGGATGGTGGCATACGCGATCTTTCCGGCGATCGGACTTTCATCCATGTTTTCAAAACCCGGAGCAAACAGACTGGCGTCAATGAAAAAGGCTGCACCGCCGGCCTGGAAAAACTGCGAAGCATCAGGCCAGTCCATTGACTGAATATTGACCGGGCCCGCTTTCATCAATTCAGCATAGTTGGACAGACCACGAATGATATCTGGGTCGTTTAATCGGGGTGTCGACCAGTCACCGTTAAACCAGACATTATAAGGTTGCGCCCGATCGGCGGCACCTACAGAGTTGTTGACGAAGCCGGTGACCGTATCAATCAGCGTATCGGAGCGGATGCCTCGGAGCACGGCACCGGCAACCGCGCCGCCACTGGCTTCTTTGACCTTGCGTGCCGATTCGACCAGTTCCGCCATTGTGGTTGGCATCTTACCGTCAAGATATTTGTTCACGTGATCGGTATTGGCAAATAAAATGTAAGTCTCGAATGAAGCGGGAATTCCAAAATACTCCCACTTTCCATCGATTTGATATTTAGTCGAATCGAGGAAGCCGTCCGGAATATCTCCAAGATCGTAATCGGGCGCCGTCAGATCGGGGTTGTCAATGAAACCCTGCAGCGAATGCACCAGTCCATTGGTATGTTGGGTGTAGGCAGTGGAGTCCATCGGCAGAAAATAGACATCCATCTGCGAGTTTCCGCCGCTGCCACGCAGAGCGACTTCCATTCGGTCAAAATAGAGGTCTTCGGCCATTACCTGTAAATTAACGTCGATACCGGTATCCGCTTCAAACTGATCAAGCACCTCGCGAATTCCCTCGGTGACCGGATGTTCGGGCATCATGGCTGTGATTGATTCGCCGGACAACTGATTCCAGCTGAATTCCGCTTGGGCCGGTGCTATGCTGGCCATGACGGCCAGGGAGCCGGCTGTCGCCAGCGTTGCAATACTGGCTAGATTTCCGCGCCGTGTGATGGGCATACTTGACCTCCCATGTTGGATACATTTGTAAAAATGGTCTTCCTAATGTCGGTGAAACGCCAACATAGGTCAACCAATTAAGACAAGTTCTCAACCATTTGTCAATACCCATCCAATTCCCACTTAATAAATAACCCCACAGCGTTTAATATTGAACCAATCTAAAGCAAGGCTTGGAATTCCTGGTAGATTGTGCGAATGGTTAACCTTTAAGCAACGCAACAAAAGGCTGTTATATGACGAAAAAAGCTTCAGACCGGGTGTATTGGGAGATTCGGGAGCTTATCCGGTCAGGAGAAATTGCCCCCGGTGAACGTATCCCTAATGAACGCAAGCTTGCCGAAACCAGAGGCGCCTCAAGAACGCAAGTGCGAGATGCCCTTTTAATGTTGCAAAAGGAGGGCCTTGTCGAACGCAAGATCGGCAGCGGTACCTACCTCTCCAAGCGGGCGCCGCAGATCATCGAGTTGACCGAAGCGGCTGTCGACATGTCGCCGGAGCGGTCGCACGATTTCATCGAAACATTGGAGGCACGACTCCTGATTGAACCTAGCATAGCAGCTCGGGCAGCCGAATCGCCGACCGCCAAGTTTCTCGAAGACATGGACCACGCGCTTGAACTTGTTCTCGCCGCGCCCACATGGCTGCTGTTCAAGGAGGCAATATACGATTTCGCCCGCCTTTATTATAACGAAGCCGGGAACAGCTTTTTGCTGTGGACTTTTGAACAAATCGTTAATGCGCGCCGTTCCAACAAGTTCGACGGACACACGGATCAGGCGCCGGTTGCCAACCTGGTTCGCCGGCACTTCCATGACCGGCTTTCAAAGATTGCCGAAGCAATCAGAGACGAAGACCCCGATAGAACGCGCATCGAGGTGGAGACATTTCTGGTCGGTATAGCAGCATCGACCGCAATTTAATATAGAGACGGTGTGGGTTAAGAATTGGTACGCAAAGTTAGAATCTGGCTTAGTTAAGTGGTATCGACAGATAGTTTTACAGCACCATAATTTAGCGTAGATTGTGCCGCTGCGACGTTTGCCATTGCTGCAGCCTGTTTGGCGTCAGCTGATTTCATGTAGCGCGCAAGAAATGTACCGTTGAAACAGTCCCCGGCACCTGTTGCATCCACTGCTTCGACCTCCGGCGATTTTAAGTGTGTTTGGCCGTCGCGGTCCGATACTATGACTCCGTCGCGCCCCATCGTCAGCGCGACTATCTCTATACCAAGCGCATGGTAGAATTTCAAGATCTGATAAGGATCTTCCTGCCCTGTTAATGGTCGTGCATCCTCCAAACTGGGAAGGGCGATATTGCTATATTCCAAGGCCGAGTGCGTATGTTCGCGTGCCTCATCAAGCGACCACAGTGCCGTTCGCAAATTTGGATCGAAGGCGCATAGAATGCCATTTTCTCGAGCATGCCGCATAGCCGACAAGCAAGCCTGTCGCGGCGCATTTCCAATCGCCAGACTTATACCGGATGCATAAAATATGCGGCAATCACGGATTTGATGAAGTGGCAAATCTGATTCTTGAAACTTACTTGCGGCTGACCCAGCTCGTCGGTAGTGAAACCGATGACCCTTATGATCATGTGTGACAAAGTAGATTCCCGTCGCTGTGTCCATCTGCACTTTGACGTTTGAAGAATCAACATTTTCTGCTTGCCATAGCTCCATGAGGCGATGGCCGAACAAATCATCTCCGACATGGGTTATCATGCCTGCTCGCCCTCCAGCACGAGCTGCGGCAATGGCGACATTTGACACATCACCGCCGAAACCGAAATGAAACACACCGCTTTTTTGTTCATTAAATTCAATGAGCGGCTCGCCGAAACAAAGAATATCAGGCGTTGTCATCAGTCATCTCTTTGTAAACATCCAGTCGTTGACGGGCATGATTGCAAACAGCTTGCATTAATGAACATGTCCCATAGCATCCGACTCGATCACTCCTGGCCTTCAACGCCCCACTGATCCGGCGCGGCCCGCTGCAGCCGTCCACCGATCGATTAATTTCAACCTCTTAGCGCGGCTGAGGCCCTTGTTGAGCACCATCGAAACTGCCCCTGCCTTAAACTCATCGGAGAATTGTCTCTTTTTCTGACTCATCAATCACGTCTTGTTATTAGTCTAACTTAAGGTGTCCCAGATTATTAGACCACATCAAGATGCAATGGATCATGAAGATCTGAGTGCCGGTGACAAGTTGCACGCGATTGTAGATGCCCAGTTCCATCGTCAGGTTTGCAGCCGGAAAAAACTGGCTGTCTGGTTCGCTTTTTTTGGAGAGGCTTCCCACAGAAAGGCCTATCGCAGCAGCTCATCGCATATTGATATCGAACGTCAGGATGTTTGCACTGCCTTGTGTCACGAAATTATCGTCGAAGGTGGATATACAGACCTTGAGGCAGAAGACGTGGCTTTAACATTGGAAAGCCTTTTTGATGGCTTTTGGCTCAATATGATGATGTATCCAAAGAAATTTACACGGGAATCAGCAGTGCGGCGTGTCTTGATTTACTTACATTCGGTCTTTCCTCAACACTTCGGTTAAGGTCGAATTCAACTGGAAATACAAGCACTTCAATGTGATCCCTGGACCAGTCTTCTTTTGTTTCGGCATTGAAATCCCCAAAACGCCGCCTCAAAGGTATTTCGCATTCCCTGCGTCATCGATTGATAATAGGCCGGGTGTTCCATGTCATTGACACCCTGCTGCTTCGTATGACGAACGGCTACTGAAGGAGTTGGTAGCGGGGGCAGGATTCGAACCTGCGACCTTCGGGTTATGAGCCCGACGAGCTGCCAGACTGCTCCACCCCGCATCAGGCAAGCGCGTATATTACCGACAGGGAGCGAAAATAACAAGCATCATTTTATATCGATTCCGGAATCTGTCGCCGAATGGTAAAAGGCTCTCGACGGCGAAATGGCGGACCTTAAAAGTAGTATTTATTTCAACAGCTTACATTGAAAATGCCGCAACACAGGTGGCCATAATGATGCCGGGGAACAGCCCGAGCAAGAGAATCATGATACCGTTGGCACTCAAGACGATCTGAGTGTCGATCGGTGGTGCAAGCTGGGTCAGATCGTCGGGCTCGTCAAAAAACATGTACTTGATTGCGCGTATATAATAAAAAGCGCCGACCACGGACATAAATACCGCAATTAGCGCAATCCAAAGATACCCGGCACTGATTATTTCCTTCAGTACGATCAGTTTCGCGTAAAATCCGACCATCGGCGGAACGCCTGCCATGGAAAGCATAACCACCATCATTACCAAGGCTAAACTCGGGTTCCGGCGGAACAATCCTTTTAGATCAGTCAGGAATTGCGCTTCGATACCGACATCATTCATCATCAGCAATACGCCGAACGCTGCAAGTGATGTAAAGGCATAGGTGATGGTGTAAAACATTGCCGAAGCATAGCCCTGATCCGTTCCGCTGATCACGCCCAGCAATAAAAATCCAACGTGCGAGATGGTTGAATAAGCCAGCATGCGTTTGACGCTGGTTTGCGCTATGGCGATGAGATTGCCGACGATAATCGAAAGAACCGCAAGGATAATCAGCATTAATTGCCAATCGCCATGCAATGACTGCAAAGCATCATTGAGCAGACGTATGGCCATGGCGAATGCCGCAATTTTCGGCGCACTGGAGATAAACAGGGTTACGGAAGTCGGCGAGCCGTCGTAGATATCCGGCACCCACATATGAAAAGGCACAGCTCCCAGCTTGAACGCCACGCCGACCACAATAAATACCAATCCGAAACGGGCAGCCAGATTGCCGTCGTTTTCACCGGATATAGCCTTGCTGACGAGGTCGAGCCCGAGTCCGCCGCTGGCGCCGTATAACATCGACATACCGTACAACAGCATTCCCGAAGCCAGTGCACCCAGGACGAAATATTTCATCGCCGCCTCTGAGGCTTTTGCACTGTCCCGGTAAAACGCAACCATGGAATAAAGTGACAGGGACAGGAGCTCAAGACCGAGATAGAGGGAAAGCAGGCTATTGGCTGACACCATCACCAGCATTCCGAGCGTGGCCGACATGCCTAACACATAGTATTCGCCACGCGCCATATTCCGGTGTTTGAGGTATTCCCGGGAATAGAGAAAAATCGCCATAACAATGCCGACTATCCAGGCCTTCAGCGTTACGCTTAGGGAATCGAGCACATAAGAATCATAAAAGCTTACCTTCACTTCCTGCATTGCCGACTGTGAAAAACAGGCAATTAAGGTCAAGAGCAAACCCAGTTGCGTCAGCGTGTATGTGTATCCGCGCTTTTCCTTCGGCAGGTAGAGATCAACGACAAGAACCAGACAGGTCATTGTTAAGAGGACCAATTCGGGTAATGCGATAAGTGTTTCGTTCATTAACTGCTCTTTATCAATTCATATTCGTTGAAATCTAAAGCTTACCGGCTGTCATCTGGGCAATCAGATTTTCGACTGAGCTGTGCATGACATCAACCAGCAACCCGGGCCAGAGTCCGAACAATAATACAAGTGCCGCCAGGAGAGAAAGCATAGCGAATTCGCGTTTGTTAATATCCTGCAGACTGGCCACATTATCATTGCCGACATCACCGAAAATAACCCGTTTCACCATCCATAAGGTATAGGCGGCACCGAGTATCAAGGTTGTCGCAGCCAGGAAGGCGTACCAGAAACTGGCGTTAAAACTCGAAAGAATCACCATGAACTCGCCGACGAATCCTGAAGTGCCCGGCAGGCCCGCGTTGGACATGGCAAAAAACACCATAAAAGCGGCAAAGTACGGCATGGTATTAACCACACCGCCATAATCCACAATCATCCGTGAATGCAGGCGATCGTACATCACGCCGACGCAGAGGAATAAAGCGGCTGAGATAAATCCATGCGATATCATCTGCATCATAGCCCCTTCCATACCAAGGCTGGCAGCATCCACGTTTCCTGACACTTGAATGGTCTGGTACACCAGGAACATCCCCAGGGTTGCAAAACCCATATGAGAGATCGAAGAATAGGCAATGAGCTTCTTCATATCCTTCTGGACCAGTGCCACAAAGCCGATATAGACGACCGCGATCAGGGAGAGCAGAATCATAAGCCAATCCAGTGTCAGACTGGCATCGGGCGTGATCGGCAAGCTGAAGCGCAAAAACCCGTAACCGCCCATTTTTAACATGATTGCCGCCAACACGGCGGAGCCAGCGGTCGGAGCCTCAACGTGCGCATCCGGCAGCCAGGTATGCACCGGCCACATGGGAATCTTTACCGCAAAGGCCAAAAGGAAGGCCAGGAAAATCCAGAATTGCTGATTTTCATTCAGCGCCAGCCCGTGCATCGACAGAATGGAAAAGCTGTCTCCCTGAAAATACATGTAAATCAGGGCTACCAGCATAAAGACGGAACCCAGAAAGGTGTAGAGGAAGAATTTGATGGTCGCATAAACGCGGTTGGGCCCGCCCCAGATACCGATAATCAAAAACATCGGGATCAGTGTGGCTTCCCACATGATGTAAAATAAAATAGCGTCCAGGGCGGAAAAAACGCCGACCATCAGGCCCGTCATGATCTGGAAAGAACCCATATACATAGCGGGTTTATCCTTGATCACTTCCCAGGCCGAGATCACGACCACGACATTGATAAAAGTGGTCAGCAGGATCAATGGCACGGAAATACCGTCGACACCGATAAAATATTCAATATCAAAACCGGGAAGCCAGGTGCGTTTTTCAACGAACTGCATTTGCGCGGTATCGTTTAAAAATCCGGTGTACAAGCCCAGGCTGAGAACGAAGGTGACGACAGCGACGCCCAGTGCCGCGCGTTTTGAAAGCTCGTCGCTGAGTGCAAGAACAATGATACCGCCGATAATCGGCAACCAGATAGTGACGCTCAATAAGGGCCAATCGGAAAAAATTAATGCCTGTTCCACGTAATTCCGCCTGCGCGATTAGTTAAACTTATTCAAATAACAACAAACCAGGTTAAAAGCACCAGCACACCGATAATCATTGCAAAGGCGTAGTGATAGAGATAACCAGTCTGCAAATATCGTATTACCGCCGCCAGAGCGCCGATGCTGTTCGCCGAACCATTGACCATGGCACCGTCTATCACCGTCTCGTCGCCCTTTTGCCACAGCATCTGGCCTACGCCTCTGGCGCCCCCGGCAAAAACTTTCTGGTTAAAGTCATCGAAGCCGTATTTGTTATCCAGAAGCTTGTACAACCATGGCACGGATGACTGTATGGACTCTGCAATCGACGGTTTCACCAGATAGATAAACCAGGCAGCCAGCACGCCTAAAGCGGCCAGGTAGATCGCGGGGCCGTGAAAAGCATGGGTGATAAATCCCAGGGGGCCATGATAATTCTTTCCGATCTCGGCCAATACATCGTGCGATTCGTGAACCACAATTGCTCCGTCGAAATAGTCTCCGAAAACGACGGATCCGATCGTCATGGCGCCGATAATAATCGACGGTATCGCCAGCGCGATCAGCGGTAAGGTCACTACTTTGGGCGTTTCATGGCAATGCTCTCTGGTATGTTCATCCATTCGGGTCTCGCCATGGAAGACAAGGAAAAACATGCGGAAAGAATAAAACGCGGTAATGAATACACCACCGAGTACGGCGGGATAGGCTATCCAGGATGCGCCGGGGATTGATGAAGCGTGGACCGCTTCAATAATCGCGTCCTTGGAGAAAAATCCGGACATTCCGGGAAAACCGATCAGTGCCAGTGAACCGATCAGCGATGTCCAGTAAGTGATCGGCATGTATTTTCTCAAACCGCCCATCTTGCGAATGTCCTGCTCGTGGTGCAGAGCGATAATGACCGAACCTGCGGCAAGGAAAAGCAGAGCCTTGAAAAAGGCATGGGTCATCAGATGAAATATGGCGGCGGAGTAGGCAGAAACCCCTAAGGCGACCGTCATATACCCAAGCTGCGATAATGTCGAGTAAGCCACGACTCGCTTGATATCGTTTTGCACTATACCCACCAGGCCCATCAAAAAAGCTGTCAGGGAACCGATGATCAAAACGAAGCTCAAGGCCGTCTCGCTGAATTCAAACAGCGGAGACATGCGGGCAACCATAAATATCCCCGCGGTCACCATGGTCGCTGCGTGAATCAGCGCGGATATGGGTGTAGGGCCTTCCATGGAGTCCGGCAGCCAGACATGCAGCGGAACCTGGGCTGACTTACCCATGGCGCCGATAAACAGTAGAATACAGATCACCGACATCAGCGCCCACTCGGTTCCGGGAATAATGCTAATGGTTTTTTCCGCAAGCGCCGGAGCACTGCCAAACACCTCTCCGTAGTTAAGACTACCTGCATACATGTATATGGCGGCTATGCCCAGGAGAAACCCGAAGTCCCCTACTCTGTTGACCAAAAAGGCTTTGAGGTTGGCAAAAATCGCGGTTTCTTTGGTGTACCAGAATCCGATTAAGAGATAGGAAACTAGACCCACAGCCTCCCAGCCGAAAAACAACTGCAGAAAGTTGTTCGACATGACAAGCATAAGCATCGAAAAGGTAAACAGGGAGATATAACTGAAAAAGCGCTGATAGCCTGGATCATCATCCATGTAACCGATGGTGTAGACATGTACGGCCAGGGAAACCGAGGTAACCACAGCCATCATCAATACGGTCAGAGAATCGATCAGAAAACCGACTTCAAACGTCACGCCACCACTGACCATCCAGGTGTAGATGGTTTCATTAAAGGGTTCGCCGCCGTCAAAGGCGATATGTTTGAGCGCGACCAACGACAACAGGAACGAAATCGCGACACCGGCGATGGTGACCCGGTGAGAATTTATCCGGCCCAGTTTTTTTCCAAAAAAACCGGCGAGTATCGCACCTAACAAGGGTGCCAGCGGTATGATCAGATAGACAGCTTTCACAATTAACCCTTGAGTTCGTCCAGTTCGGTAACATTAATTGTTCTGCGGTTACGAAACAGCAGAACAAGAATGGCCAGCCCGATGGCAGCCTCCGCGGCAGCAACGGTAAGAATGAAAAATACGAAGACCTGTCCTATCGCATTTTCCAGGTAGTGTGAAAAGGCCACAAAATTCATATTGACAGCGAGCAGCATGAGTTCGACCGACATCAATAGAATGATGACATTTTTGCGGTTAAGGAAAATACCCGTCACACTCAGCGCGAAAAGCAAACCACCTATAACCAAATAATACGACAGTGGGATCATCGGCTTTTTTTCTCCGCATCCATTTTTACAACCCGCAGCCGATCCTCCTTACGGACTCGAACCTGCTTCGAGGGATTTTGAAATTTGGTTTCAGGACGCTTTCTCATAGTCAGTCCTATCGCGGCAACAATGGCAACCAGCAAGATCACCGCGGCTACTTCAAACTGAAAAAGATATTCCGTGTATATCAGCTCTCCCAATTGTTCCGTATTGCTGAAATCGGCACTCTTGGGTTGCGGCTTGGGGAAATTCTCCGGCCCGAAAAAGTCACGATTCAGAACCAGTATCAATTCGACGGCCATGATAAGACCAACCCCGACAGCAACCGGCAGATACTCGGCAAAACCTTCTTTGAGCGGTGCGAGATTGATATCCAGCATCATTACCACGAAAAGGAATAGCACCATGACCGCGCCGACGTAGACCAGAACCAGTATGATTGCCAGGAATTCCGCCTCAAGCAGCAACCAGATCCCCGCACTTGTAAAAAAGGCCAGCACCAGAAATAATGCAGCATATACGGGATTGCGAACTGTGATGACCGCGCCAGCCGCCCCCAGTAAAATTGCCGCAAATACAAAAAAGATAAATAGCTGAAAAGTCACTGATCTTCTGCTCTTTTAGTTAACGGTATTGCGCATCTGCCGCCCTGTCCGCCGCAATCTGCTTTTCATATTTGTCGCCTATGGCCAGCAGCTTGTCTTTCGTCATGATCTGCTCACCGGGCTTTTCAAAATGATATTCGAATATCCGGGTTTCGACGATCGAGTCCACGGGACAAGCCTCTTCGCAGAATCCACAGAATATGCATTTAAACAAGTCAATATCGTAACGCGTGGTACGCCGTGTGCCGTCATCACGTTCTTCTGATTCAATAGTGATCGCCAGAGCCGGGCACACCGCTTCGCAAAGCTTGCAGGCAATACAGCGTTCTTCACCATTGGGGTAGCGACGCAAGGCATGCAAACCCCTGAACCGTGGAGACTGCGGCGTTTTCTGTTCCGGATACTGGACTGTGATTTTGCGTTCGAACAAGTATCTGCCCGTTACGGACATTCCCTTGAGAAGTTCAAGAAGAGAAAAACTCTGGAAGTAGGTTTTTAATGGACCACTCATAATCTTTAACCTTCCTGTCTCAGCGCGAACCAGGGCTCAATATTAAAGTACACTGCAAGCCCGATAACTGCTATCCAGACGATGGTAACCGGAATAAAGACCTTCCATCCAAGGCGCATAATCTGGTCATAGCGGTATCTGGGGAAAGTTGCTCTGAACCAAAGGAAGAACAGCAGCATCAACGCAGTCTTACCCAGAAACCAGTGAATTCCGTCTCCGAATCCATCGATGGGTGACATCCAGCCACCCAGAAACATAATCGCCGTCAGCGCCGCAATCATGATCATATTGGCGTATTCCGCCAGGAAGAATGCAGCGAACGCCATACCGGAATAATCAACATGAAAGCCGGCAACGATTTCCGATTCGCCTTCCGCCACATCGAACGGCGCGCGATTCGTCTCAGCCACGCCGGAAATAAAATAAACCAGAAACAAGGGAAACAGCGGAATAAAAAACCAATGAAATATCCCGCCGGCCTGAGCCTGAATGATACTGCTCATATTCAGGCTTCCGCTGACCATCAGTACGCCGACCAGCGCAAAACCCATGGCGATTTCGTAGGCGACGATCTGGGCTGCGGACCGCATTGCGCCGAGAAAGGCATACTTGGAATTCGACGCCCAGCCCGCGATGATCACGCCGTAGACACCCAGTGATGTCATGGCAAGTATATAAAGCAATCCGGCATTGATATCGGTGATCATAATGCCTTCGGCAAAAGGAATCACCGCCCAGGCAGCCAATGCGGGAGCCAGAGAAATAATGGGGGCGATAAAGAAAAGGAATCTCGCCGAATTCTGCGGAACGATGATTTCTTTGGACAAGAGTTTGAACATATCCGCGAACGGCTGGAGCAATCCTTTGAACCCAACCCGGTTCGGTCCTACGCGGACGTGCATATAGCCGATGACTTTGCGTTCAGCGTAGGTCAGATACGCAACACAAACCAGCAAGGGCAACACCAGCAAAAGTATTTTGTTGACGACGATCACAAATGTAAGAATTTGATCAATCATATTCGATCACACTTTCTCCAGTTCAACAGGAGCGTTCAAAACACCCAATCCGCTGGCCTCATTGACTCCGACGGGGACCGATACACATTCGGGCGGAATCGCTTCGTCAATATTCAATGGCAACTCGACTGCATTTCCTCCATTTTGCTTGATTCTGACACTGTCTCCTTCAACCAAACTCAATGACGATGCCAGTTCCGGAGAGACCGATGCAAAAACTTCCGCATCCCGGGTTTTTTGCAGCGCGCTTGCGCGGCGTACTATCGAGTCGGTCGAGTAAAGCGTGTGTGATCCGACCCGTATCAGTCCGGATTTATCCGTCTCCGGCCAGCTCAGCTCAACCGGGGCGTATCTGTTATCGAGCCCTACCTTCTCGCAGAGCTTCTGAACTTCGCCACGGACCTGTTCCGGCGATTCGTAATCAAATCCCTCAAGTTCAGCCAGTGAGCCCAGCACGCGGAGGATTTTCCACCCGGGTCTGGAGTCACCCTTCGCAGCTGCCGCGCCGCGCGAAAACTGCCAGCGGCCGCTGGCATTGACGTAAGTTCCCGCCGATTCCGTAAATACGCTTTGCGGCAATACAATATCGGCCCGAGCCGCTGTGGCACCGGAAAGATAAGCCGCAATGGCAATGACTTTTTCCGACTTTTCCATCCCGCTTACGGCCTGCGCCGGATCGGCGGCATCGAGTTCAGGCTCCACACCTAGCAGCAACAAGGTTTTATTATCACCCTCTAAAATCTGAGCGGCATTCTTTCCCGGATTGGAAAGCGCCGTCCCTGCCGGACCTCTGTGCGGCACGCAGCCGCTTAACCAGGCGCCACAGGTATTGCCGGCTTCAGGTAAATACGCCAACTTTGAGCTACTGGCTTCCGCCAGCGCTGCCGCTACCGCCCTGATGATCGCAAAATAAGGGGAGCTAACCGCCTGAGCGCCCAGTAATACAACACTGTTCTCACGCCCTTTCAGCGATTCCGCTATTGCTTGCTGCGTTTCCGATTGTTCGATTTCCGGCAGGTTTGATATTTTATCCAAGGACGCGCCCGCGGCGAGGGCAACGCCGGCAAGCTGTGACAGCAATTCAAGCGGCTGGGCGGCGATGTTCGCCAGGGCCTCAAAATGCAAGGGTGCCTTGACGGTATTTAACAGGCTGACGTCAGCTCCCCTGATAGCGGCTTTGCGCAGCCTCAAGGCCGCAATCGGATGTTCCTTTCGAATATTGGAGCCGATCAGCAAGGCAGATTCGATCTGCTCAAGACCGCTCATTTCCATGTTCAGCCAGGGCATCACCGGGGCCGACTGCTGATCGGAAAAATCGCTTTGGCCCAATCGGTGATCTATATTGTCAGAACCCAGGGCTCTCAGGAGCTTTTGCGTCAAATACAACTCTTCCACTGTCGCATAAGGTGAAATCAAAGCTGCCGAGCCTTCAGATGACGACTTTAAAAGGGCCGCCGCCTGATCCAGGGCGGTTTCCCAATCCGTTTCCCGCAATTCACCGTTAACCTTGATCATCGGATTGAGGATACGGTCGGCCGCATCAAGACCCTGATAACTGAAGCGGTCACGATCGGATATCCATACCTCGTTAACGTCTTCATTTTCGCGCGGAACCACTCGATTCACCTGACCTTTGTCGGTGTGCACATAAATATTGGACCCCACACTGTCGTGGGGCGAAACCGCCGGATGCTGGGAGAGTTCCCAGGCGCGCGCGGTAAAACGCGACGGCCTTGCGGTCAAAGCACCGACCGGGCATATATCTATAACGTTCCCGGAAACTTCGGAAACCACGCTTTTCTCGATATAAGTCCCTATGCGGACATTTTCCCCACGCCCGGTAGCGCCCAGTTCACGAACACCGGCAATTTCCTCTCCGAAACGCACGCAACGGGTACAATGTATACAGCGGGTCATTTCAGTCGCAATCAAAGGGCCGATATATTTATCCATGACTACGCGTTTGCCTTCCGTGTACTGCGAGGAACTCTCCCCGTAACCCAGAGCCACATCCTGCAATTCACATTCACCACCCTGATCGCAAATCGGGCAATCCAAAGGATGGTTGATCAGCAAAAATTCCATGGTGCCCCTCTGTGCTTGTCGGGCCTGCTCGGACTTGGTATGCACTACCATGTCCGGCATGACCGGTGTTGCACAGGCCGGTAAGGGCTTTGGCGCTTTTTCCACTTCCACCAGGCACATTCTGCAGTTGGCCGCCACCGACAGCTTTTTGTGATAGCAAAAACGCGGAATATCAATTCCGGCTTCATCCGTCACTTCAATCAGCATCTGGCCTTTGCGGGCCTGGAGACTCTTTCCATCAACGGTAATATGAATAAGATCGTCACTCATTTTTCAATCACACCGTCAAGCCGCCGCACCCAGCTTCTCACTGACAAGGCTGCGTTTATGTTCAATATAGTATTCAAATTCATGTCTGTAGTGTTTCAGAAAGCTCTGCACCGGCATGGCCGCCGCATCGCCCAAAGCGCAGATTGTCCGGCCGGCGATCTTGCCTGCTACGTCTTCCAGTTTGGGGATATCTTCGGGATGGCCTTTACCCTCGACGATACGGGTAATCATTCTGTACATCCACCCTGTCCCCTCTCTGCAGGGTGTGCACTGCCCGCAGGATTCGGAATAATAAAATCGTGAGATTCTTTGCAGGGCTTTAACCATATCCGTGGTTTCATCCATCACGATAACCGCGCCGGAGCCCAGCATGGAACCGACCTTGGCAATGGAGTCGTAATCCATATTCACTTCGATCATCTGATCCGCGGGTACAACCGGCACGGACGACCCTCCCGGAATACAGGCTTTAAACTCCTTGCTGTCCTTGATACCGCCCGCCAGGTTTAATAGATCGCGAAAAGGTGTGCCCAGACCGACTTCAAAATTACCCGGCTTTGCCACATGACCCGAAACCGAAAACAGTTTTTGTCCACCGGCGTTTTCCACGCCCATGTTGGCAAACCATTCCGGGCCGTTGCGCATAATTGCCGGAACGGATGAGACCGATTCCGTATTATTGATAGTGGTCGGTTGGCCATACAGGCCGTAGTTCGCCGGAAACGGCGGTTTATAGCGGGGCTGGCCTTTTTTCCCCTCCAGCGATTCCAGCAGTGCAGTTTCTTCTCCGCAAATATAGGCACCGGCACCCAGACTTGCATAAAGATCGATATCAACACCTTTACCTTTGATGTCCTTACCGATCCAGCCCTTCTCATAGGCTTCTTTCAAGGCCTGAGAAAAGCGGATATAGGGTTCATCCATAAACTCTCCACGCATGTAGTTATAACCGACGGTGGCTCCAATGGCGTAGCAGCCGATCAACATGCCTTCGACCAGCGCATGCGGGTTAAATCTCAAAATATCCCTGTCTTTACAGGTGCCCGGCTCCGATTCATCGGAATTGACTACCAGATAATTTTGCCCGCCGCCGGACTTCGGCATAAAACTCCATTTCAATCCGGTCGGGAATCCCGCGCCCCCGCGTCCGCGCAATCCCGATGATTTGACTGTCTCTATGACGCCGGCCGGTTCGGTTCCCTCTTCCAGAATCTTATTCCAAGCCTCATAGCCGCCAATCTTAAGGTAGTTTTCGTAACTGTGCGGCTCTTCGAATTCAAGCGTCGTAAAACAGATCTGATTTTGCAACAGCGCCATTAACTACTCCAGAGCATCCAATATTTTGTCAACTTTTTCCGCGGTCAGATCTGTATGATAAACGTGATCGACCTGCATCATCGGCCCGCCTGCACAGGCTGCCAGGCACTCTTCTTCAACCTTGAGGTAAATACGGCCGTCGGACGTGCTTTCGCCCATCTTTATACCCAGCTTGTTTTCGACATGGTTGACGATGGAATCACTGCCCATCAGCATGCAACTGATATTGGTGCAAATAGCAACATTGTGGCGGGCGACCGGCTTTAATTCGAACATGGAATAAAAGCTGGCGACCTCATAGACCGCGATATTCGGCATGCCGATATAGTCCGCTACCGCATCCATCAATTCGGTCGTTAAAAATCCCTCATTCTGGTGTTGTGCGGCCCGCAGTGCGCCAAGTATCGCCGATTGCCGCTGGTCTGCCGGATAACGTTTAAGCCAATCCTCTATTTCATCGATAGTGTGCTGTGACAGCACTTGCGTTTCAGCTGTCGTCACCGGTCGATCTCCCCGAAAACTATATCTTGTGTACCTATTACCGCCACCACATCGGATAACATATGGCCCCGCACCATTTCGTCCATACCGGACATATGGGCAAACCCGGGCGCCCTGATCTTGACCCGGTAGGGTTTATTGGCTCCGTCTGACACCAGATAAATTCCGAATTCGCCTTTGGGATGCTCAACCGCGCAATACGTCTCCCCCGCAGGCAGGCAGAACCCTTCGGTGAAAAGTTTAAAATGGTGAATCAAGGCTTCCATATCTTCCTTCATCTTCAGACGTCGGGGAGGAGCAATTTTATGGTCTTCGGTCAAAACCGGGCCGGGATTTTCCCGCAACCACTTGACGCATTGTTGAATGATGCGGTTCGCCTGACGCATTTCTTCGATTCTGACCAGATACCGGTCATAGGAATCGCCGTTGGTGCCGACCGGAATATCGAATTCGAGGCGGTCGTAGACTTCATAGGGCTGCTTTTTACGTATATCCCATTCCACTCCGGATCCGCGTAACATGGGTCCGGTAAAACCCATCTGCTTGGCTCGTTCGGGAGAGACGACACCTATATCCACCAGCCGCTGTTTCCAGATCCGGTTGTCCGTCAGCAGTGTTTCGTATTCATCGACATAGCCGTAAAATCGCTGTGCGAAGTCTTCGATGAAATCCAGCATCGTACCCTGTCGGTTATCATTCAGTCGCTCCGCTTGCGCCTTGCTGCGCCACTGTGTGGCCTCATACTGAGGCATAGTGTCCGGCAAATCCCTGGCAACACCTCCAGGCCTGTAATACATCGCATGCAATCTGGCACCCGAAACCGCTTCGTAAACGTCCATAAGATCTTCGCGCTCACGGAATGCATAAAGGAACATGGCCATGGCGCCGACATCCAGCCCGTGTGCGCCGATCCATAGCAAGTGATTGAGTATCCTTGTAATTTCGTCGAACATGACACGGATATATTGCGCCCTTTCGGGTACTTCTATACCCAGCAGCTTCTCTATAGCCATGACATAGGCATGCTCGTTGCACATCATGGACATATAATCCAAGCGGTCCATATAGCCGATACTTTGGTTATACGGCTTGTTCTCCGCCAGTTTTTCCGTACCACGGTGAAGCAGGCCTATATGCGGATCGGCGCGCTCAACCACCTCACCATCCATTTCCAATACAAGCCGTAACACGCCGTGTGCTGCCGGATGCTGAGGCCCGAAGTTGAGCGTGTAATTACGAATTTCTGGCATTTTATGCGTCCTCAGCCGATTCCGGGCCGCCGGCTTCCGTTGATACAGGGCGAATCACACGCGGAACCAGAACCCTCGGTTCTATGCTGACCGGTTCGTAAACAACACGCTGTTGCTCGGGGTCGTAACGCATTTCCACATTCCCGACGAGTGGGAAGTCCTTGCGAAACGGATGACCGACAAATCCATAGTCGGTCAGAATCCGGCGCAAATCCTGGTGTCCGTCAAACAGGATACCGAATAAATCGAAAGCTTCCCGTTCATTCCAGCCGGCCGAGGACCATATTCGGGTCACCGACGGTACAATCGGCATATCATCGTTTTCCGCATAACATCTGATTCGCAGGCGCTGATTATTCGAGTAGGATATAAGATGAATCACCACGGCAAATCTCGGTCTGCCGGTATCGGTGCTTTGTGCAAGATCGCCAAAATTTAAACGGCCGGCTGTAACCGGTACCAGGCCGCGGCTAAAGCCGGATGCACCTGATGTATCTTCGGCCCATTCCGCCAGACCGTACTGCGAATAGTCCACACCGCATAAGTCGGTCAGTTGTTCGAATGCAAATTCGGATTCGTCCCTGAGCGCTTGACACACGTCCAATAAATTTTCAGGTTTGACTTCCACCGTAACTTCGGACAACGCTACTGTGCAGCTTTCGATTTGACGATCAAATCTCGACCTAAGGGCGTCCGCCAGAGAATTAGACTGGTTACTCATAAGTGAATTTGTTTTTGCTCAGCGAGCAATTGTATTGGTAGTTCGAATTTTGTTCTGCAATTGCAGTATGGCGTAAAGCAATGCCTCCGCCGTCGGCGGGCATCCGGGTACATAGACATCCACCGGCACAATACGGTCACACCCCCTTACGACCGCATAGGAATAGTGATAGTAGCCCCCACCGTTAGCACAGGAGCCCATGGAAATCACCCATTTGGGATCGGGCATCTGGTCGTACACCTTGCGCATTGGCGCCGCCATCTTGTTGGTCAGGGTTCCGGCCACAACCATGACATCCGACTGGCGAGGACTGGGACGAAAGATAATCCCGAATCGGTCGAGGTCATACCGGGATGCACCGGCGTGCATCATCTCCACGGCGCAGCAAGCCAGCCCGAAAGTCATGGGCCACATGGAACCGGTACGCGCCCAGTTAATCAGTTTATCCGCAGTGGTGGTGACAAACCCCTGCTCAAGAACACCTTCTATTCCCACTCCAGGGCCCCCTTTTTCCATTCATAGATAAACCCGATAACGAGAATACCCAGAAAAAGAGCCATGGCCAGAAATCCCTCGCCGCCTATCTTATCGAGCACTACCGCCCAGGGAAACAGAAAGGCAATTTCCAGATCGAAGATAATGAACAGCAAGGCGACGAGATAATAACGGATATCGAATTTCATCCGTGCATCTTCGAAGGCTTCAAAGCCGCATTCGTAGGGAGAGTTTTTTTCGCTATTGGGCTTGGTGGGACCAATAAACCAGCCGGCTCCGATAAGAACAGCACCCAATGCCACCCCAATTCCGATAAATATCAATATAGGAAAGTAATTCTCAAGCACAAGCAGTTTATTCCAAAGGAAGTGAATAGTAAGTATGCGACTTGATGTTTCTGGAAATAATTTCCACCCGCAGTCCTGACGCGCAGTAATATACAGAAAATAGCGCTAAATAGATAGCCATACGGCGCTAATCTTTGCAGAATAATTGACGCTGGAGTGGTTTTTAATAATGGTTATTGATCAGCGCCGCTTGATCTGAAACATTGCAAAATCAAGTAATTTATGCCTCGGTTTTTTTACAGGAAATAACGTGTTATCAGCACGAAAAAAGCAGATGAGGATGAGCCGCCATTCTGATCATGGTGCCGACGCCCGGACTCGAACCGGGACGACTTGCGTCACTACCCCCTCAAGATAGCGTGTCTACCAATTCCACCACGTCGGCAAAAGATCAGAAAACTACTCGGATGGCTGCGTAGTTACAGGGGCCGCAGGTATTTCGTCGGATCCGCCTTGCGGCATAGCGGGCGCAGCGGGCAAATCCGATTGACCGGCAGCAGGCGCTGGAGGTGCCGCCGGTGCCTCAACCGCCGTCTCCTCGGGAATCGATTCAAGGCTTTCGACAACGCTTCCGGTTGAATTTTCGCGGTGCGCGGCCATATAAAACAATGCAAGGCTGGTCAGAAAAAAAGCAATCGCTGCCATGGTCGTCAACCGGGTCAGAAACGAGGCAGATCCTTTTGCGCCGAATACCGTCGCCGAAGCTCCACTACCGAACGCCGCACCTGCGTCTGCGCCTTTCCCGTGTTGAATCAAGACAAGACCGATGATGGTCATCGCCAATACAACATGAATAACTAACACTATCGATTGCATTATACTTCCGATCCGGCACCGACAGCCGCCGCGCAAATAGCCAAGAAATCTTTGCTATCGAGCGCTGCCCCGCCTATTAAACCACCATCTATATCCGTCTGACCGAACAATTCTTCAGCATTACCCGGTTTTACGCTTCCACCATAGAGAATTCTCAATCCGCTGGCGACATGCGCATCAAGCTCAGCCATTTTGTTCCGGATAAAAGCGTGAACTTGCTGGGCTTGCTCCGGTGTCGCGGTCTTTCCGGTACCTATGGCCCACACCGGCTCATAGGCTATGACGCAGTTTCCGAATGCGCCGATTCCGGCTTCTTTTATAACAGCGTCCAGCTGTCCGGACACAACCGCTTCGGTAGTTCCGCCCTCACGTTCCTCTAAAGACTCACCGACGCACAGCACGGGTACCAGGCCGGCATCCTGAACGGACACGAATTTCTTGGCGACCAATTCGTCGGTGTCGGCGAAAAGACTGCGTCGCTCAGAATGCCCAAGAATAACGTATTCGCAACCGAACTCCGCCAGCATGGAAGCGGAAACCTCACCGGTATATGCGCCACTGTCCTGAACCGCCGCGTCCTGCGCACCCAGTTTTACACGCGAACCTTGCAGTGTGGTTTGAACACCCGGTATATGAAGGTAAACCGGACAAATCAACACGTCTACGCCATCGAGGTCGGAACCCTCGACGATTTCTCCGGCCAGTGAGATGCTACCCGTCTTTGTACCGTTCAGCTTCCAGTTACCGGCAACCATTGGGGTTCTCATTGGACCGACTCTCCTCACTCGTTCGCGGAAAAGTGCGCAAGCATACAATTCCGGACGTCACAAATCAATATAAAACAATACATAGGCATACAGGCAAAAAGCACCGTGCCGGCTGGAAAAAAACGTCTTAGAACCTGTTCAAGACCCCGATGCCGTCGCGAGAATTCGATGATTTGAGCCAGATTTTCTTCTGATTTGATAGGCGGGCTTTATCCCAGGGCTGCACCCACGGCGTTTGCGACTTCGTTGCAGATTTTTTCCACATCATTCGCAACCCGGCCTTCAACCATGACCCTGACAACCGGTTCTGTGCCTGAGGGTCTGAGCAATACTCTTCCGGAATCACCGAGCTGACATTCAGCCTTGCCCACCGCGTCCTGCACGGCGGTATTGCTCGCTATATCCACTTTTTTGTTCAATGGCACGTTGAGCAGCATTTGAGGATAACGCGTCATTCCGGATTTCAGTGACGATAGGCTTTCACCGGTTTGTCGCATATATGCCAACACCTGCAATGCCGCAACAATTGCATCGCCGGTGGTTGTCCTGTCCAGGCAAATTATGTGGCCTGAAGACTCACCGCCCAGGCTCCAGCCCTCATCGTTGAGCTTTTCCAGCACGTATCGATCGCCGACCGAAGCCCTGACAAAGGGTACATCCATATCGGCGAGTCCGTGTTCAAGCCCCAGATTGCTCATCAGCGTCCCGACAACGCCGCCGCTGAGTTCTCCACTGTCTTTCCTGGCCTTGGCCAGAATGTAAAGAATCTCATCACCGTCAACAATTTCTCCACGATGGTCGACCATGATCAGGCGATCGCCGTCTCCATCCAGCGCTATACCAACTTCCGCCCGTTCCAGTAATACGTGAGCACGAAGATTATCCGGCGATGTTGCTCCGCAGTCCTGATTGATGTTAAGGCCGTTGGGCTCATTGCCCACAGCGATCACGTCCGCCCCTAATTCATCGAAAACCCGGCGTGCAATATCGTAGGCCGCGCCATTGGCGGAATCCACAACCATTTTCAGGCCCCCCAACCTGCGGCCGGACGGATAGGTGCTTTTACAAAATTCAATATAGCGGCCGGCTGCATCATTTACCCGGCTTGCCCGGCCCAGCTCCGCGGAATCCACCGTAGCCAAAGGCTCATCCATCATAGTTTCAATTTGTAGCTCAATTTCGTCGGGTAGCTTGGCCCCGTTTCCGGAAAAGAATTTCAATCCGTTATCGTAATACGGATTATGAGATGCACTGATGACAATTCCGGCTGCAGCACGAAAGGTCTGCGTTAAATAGGCCACAGCCGGAGTCGGCATAGGTCCCAGCATGCGACTGTTGATTCCCGCGGAAGATAAACCTGCCTCCAGAGCCGATTCAAACAGATAGCCGGAGATACGGGTGTCCTTGCCGATCAATACCTCGCGGTTTCCATGGCTGGCGAGCACCTTGCCGGCTGCCCAACCCAGTTTCAGCACGGACGCCGCGGTCATGGGTTCGGTTCCTACACGCCCTCTTACTCCATCAGTTCCAAAGTATTTTCTTGCCATTAAAACTCTCCGAGCCCATCACTTCATGTTTCTAATAAATAAAGATAGCAAATATTTCTTTGCTATCTGGGTATTCGCCCTGTCCATCCGGGCAGACATTCTATCGAGCCTGGTCAATTGCTGTGACTACTTTAAGCGCATCTACAGTCGGTTTCACATCGTGCACACGTAGAATGGATGCGCCTTTGGCGGCAGCGAGTGCCGCGGCTGCCACACTTGCGAATAGCCGGTCGCCGACATCTGCGCCCAGTATTTGTTTAAACATCGACTTTCGTGATACACCCACCAGCACTGGATAGCCGAGATCGCAAATTCGGTCCAGATACTTGAGCAAGGTAAGATTGTGCTCCACGGTCTTGCCAAAGCCGAATCCCGGGTCCAGAATCATTTTTTTCGACGAAATTCCGGCTTCCAAACACGCTGAGACTCTTTGCTGCAAAAATTCAGCCACTGCAGTGAGAACATTGTCATATCTCGGACTCAGCTGCATGGTCCTTGGTTGCCCCAGCATGTGCATCAGGCATACCGGCACCTGCAATTGCGCACATAACTCTAAAGCCCCTGGCTCCCTTAACGCCCTGATATCGTTTATCATCGATGCCCCGGCCCGCACAGCCTGTCTCATGACCTCGGGCTTGCTCGTGTCGATTGAAAGAGGCACATCAATCGTCGGGTCAGCCATAACGGCCTCAATGATGGGCAATACCCGTTCAAGTTCCTGGTCCGGACCCACATCTTCGGCGCCTGGTCTTGTCGATTCTCCGCCTATATCCACGATATCGGCGCCTTCTTCGCACATCTGCCTTACCCGCTCAACCGCTTCGGGAGTGCTGGAATAAGCTCCTCCGTCTGAAAATGAGTCCGGTGTAACATTGAGGATCCCCATCACCAGGGGTTTAGAAGACCGCAGAAGCGAAATTTCCATAAAATTATGTAGAAAAAAGGCGACAGTATTTTAACACTATCGCCTTTTGAGTTTCGAATGACGAAAACTAATGCTGGCTGGCGGGACCTCCGATCGATCCGTCTTCCGCCTTATCATCCGGATCCTTGGTCTTTTCGGTAGTTTCCGAACCGCCCGGAGAGCCTGGAGTACCGCCGTCATCGGTCCAGTCCGACGGAGCACCCGGATCGCGGCCTTCCATAATGGCATCGATCTGATCGCTGTCGATGGTCTCGTATTTCATCAGCGCCTCTGCCATGATGTGCAATTTATCCATATTTTCTTCGAGAATTTCTCTCGCACGGTCATAATTTCTGTCAATGACCGCCCGTATTTCTTCATCGATAATCTGCGCGGTCGGTGCGGAAATCTGCTTGTGTTTTGTGACGGAACGCCCCAGAAACACCTCTCCCTCTTCTTCGCTGTACGCCAGCGGGCCGAGTTTTTCCGAAAGACCCCATTTACTGACCATATTACGTGCAAGCTCCGTAGCCCGTTCTATGTCATTGGACGCGCCTGTAGTCACTTTCTCCGGACCGAATATCATCTCCTCAGCGAGACGCCCTCCGTACAAAGAGGATATCTGGCTGTTCAACCTTTGCAGACTGTGGCTGTAGCGATCTTCTTCAGGAAGAAACATAGTGACACCCAAAGCACGGCCTCTGGGAATGATCGTCACTTTATAGACAGGATCGTGTTCAGGAACCAGGCGGCCGACAATCGCGTGACCGGCCTCATGGTAAGCTGTCAAACGTTTCTCGTCCTCGTTCATGACCATGGACTTGCGTTCCGCCCCCATCATGATTTTGTCCTTGGCGCGCTCAAACTCGCTCATTTCCACCAAACGTTTGTTGGCCCTGGCGGCAAAGAGCGCGGCTTCATTAACCAGATTCGCAAGATCAGCCCCCGAAAATCCGGGCGTGCCGCGTGCGATCAGATCCGGCCGGACATTGTCAGAAATAGGCACTTTACTCATGTGCACGCGCAGAATCTGCTCCCGGCCTCTTACGTCCGGCAAAGGAACAACGACCTGGCGGTCGAATCGTCCCGGGCGCAACAAGGCCGGATCAAGTACGTCGGGACGGTTGGTGGCGGCTATAACTATAATACCTTCGTTGCCCTCGAACCCGTCCATTTCAACCAGTAACTGATTGAGAGTTTGTTCGCGCTCGTCATGCCCGCCACCCAAACCGGCACCTCGATGCCGGCCGACAGCGTCGATCTCGTCAATAAATATAATACAAGGTGAGTGCTTCTTTGCCTGATCGAACATATCCCGTACACGCGAGGCACCCACGCCGACAAACATTTCGACGAAATCGGAACCGGAAATGGTAAAGAAAGGTACCTTGGCCTCGCCGGCTATCGCCTTGGCCAGCAGTGTTTTACCCGTGCCCGGTGAACCCACCATCAACACGCCTCGCGGAATCTTTCCGCCCAGTTTCTGAAACTTTCCCGGTTCACGTAAAAATTCGACCAGCTCTGCGACTTCTTCCTTGGCCTCTTCGACGCCTGCAACATCCGCAAAAGTGACCTTAACCTGATCTTCCCCCATCAGCCGGGCTTTGCTCTTGCCGAACGACATGGCTCCGCGTCCGCCACCGCCACCCTGCATTTGGCGCATGAAAAATACCCAGACACCTATAAGCAACAGGAAGGGGAACCAGCTGATAAACAACTGTGTCAGCAGCCCGGTTTTTTCCGGCGGTTCAGCCACGATTTCCACATTGGCATTCAATAATTCCCCAATCAATGACCGATTGTCGGTTTCCGGGCTGTAAGTGGTGAAGGCTTCACCGGTCCGCAGACGACCGTGAATTTCACGACCATCGAGCACCGCTGTTTCCACCGAGCCGGTATTGACCTGCGACATGAATTCACTGTATGTGAGCGTGTTGCCAACTTGGCGTTGTGTGCCCAGGTTATTGAAAACCGTCATTAAAATGACTGCAATCACCACCCAAAGCAACACATTTTTAATTAAGTCGTTCAAGGTATTACCTCTGTTACATACCGTCCGCGTATCAATAAACGCACTTATTCCAAGACACTACTATATTATGCGCCCCAACGCTACCGCATAGACCTCGCGGCTGCGAGAGCGGGAGGCTTTGGGTTTGCGTATTATCACCTTTTTAAAATGCGACCTTAGATTCTTAATATAGTTGTCAAATCCCTCGCCCTGGAAAAGTTTGCTCACAAAAGCGCCATTTTCTTTCAATACTCTAAGCACAGTGTCCAGAGCCAGGTCCGCAAGATACATTGAGCGCGCCTGATCGGTGCCCGCCACTCCACTTAAATTAGGTGCCATATCGGATAAAACAAGGTCGACGGCCTTTGTTGGCAAAGCTGTAAGAATCTCGGCAAGAACTGACTCTTCACGGAAATCACCTTGAACAAAGGTGACATCCGGCAGTCCGTCCATCGCCAGAATATCACTGGCAACAATCACACCAGTGCCGTTGAGTTGCTGCGAAACATATTGGGTCCATCCACCCGGTGCCGCACCAAGTTCCAACACCGATATCCCTTGTTTTAAAATTTTATCTTTTTCATTAATTTCCATTAACTTATAAACAGATCTTGAACGATATTCTTGCTTTTTGGAACGTTGAACAAAGTTATCCCGAAAATGCTCATTCAGCCAACGTTTGCTGCTTTTACTCTTTGTCATGGTTACACGTCTTTACTCCGTTTCATCCATTAGTGTTAACAGGCCCCAGGGATTATAATCCCCCTTCACGTGTTGGATACTGATATTCAAAGAAAATTCGGATTTTATGCAACTCGAAAAACATCATCTAAGCCATTTGAAAAAGCTCGCGCATTCGCAAAAGCCCGTCGTTATGATTGGCCAGAAAGGACTGACGGAAAATGTCGTTGAAGAACTGAGAAGGGCACTGAAATGCCACGAACTGGTGAAAATTAAAATCAGCGCGGCTGACAAAACCACCCGCGGTGAAATTATTAGCAAATTATGTCATGAGACCGGCGCAAACTGCATCAATAAAATTGGTAATACCGCTGTTCTGTTTTTACGCAACCACAGAAAACCGGTGATTGTATTTCCGCCGGTCTAGGGGTGGAGTGTAGCCCCCACACTTATTCCATTGACTCGGGGCCGGCGAATGCCGAACCCGGATTAACACCGATTTTTGCCAGAATCCTGGCCAAGGGGCAAAAACCGGTGAATGCGGCCTGAAACAAATTCAAACCCACAAATCCGGTTAACCAAAGCCAATTCAAATTGACATACACTGCCAGTAACACGCTCAGCAACACGACCGCCCCTGCAAATGCCATGACCATTTTATCGACGTTCATTAGCTTTACTCCCGATATATTATTTAGAATTTTATTATATTATTTATTTCTAATATATATTGCAAGTTTTGGATCGTTAATGTTCGCTTGCGGGGCAGGCTCAGCTCCTAGGGTAGGGTTTTAACAGCGGGCTTATCCTTTATATATACCGAACCTCGACGATTTCATACTCCTTGTCCCCTCCAGGTGCTTTGACCAGTACTTCATCGCCTTCTTCCTTGCCAATCAGTGCACGCGCCACGGGAGAGCTTACCGAAATTTTACCGTTCTTGATATCGGCCTCGTCCTCGCCGACGATCTGATAGACCAGAGACTGATCGCTGTCCAAATCCAACAGCTCGACCGTGGTACCGAATATCACTTTACCACTCGGTGTCATGGAGGTCACGTCGATGATCTGGGCATTGGACAGCTTCCCTTCAATGTCCTTTATTCGTCCCTCAATAAAACTCTGCTGCTCCCGCGCTGCATGGTATTCGGCATTTTCCTTTAAATCACCGTGCTCGCGAGCATCCGCAATCGCCTGAATCACCCTGGGTCGCTGGACGGTCTTAAGATCTGTAAGCTCTGTTTTGAGTTTTTCAGCTCCCTTTGCAGTGAGTGGTACCTTGTTCATGCAATCTCCTCGTGTAGCTCCTGCAGACTGTAAATATCGTGAAGACCACCGGTGGATAAAGCGGCACAGATGGCTTCAGCGCCGGCGATGGTGGTTGAATAAGCGATTTTATGGTTTAACGCTTCACGACGGATGTAGTAAGAATCTGCAATGGCCTTTTTGCCTTCTGTGGTGTTCACAATCAGATCAATTTCATCATTTTTTATCATATCAACAACATGCGGGCGACCTTCCTGCATTTTATTGATTACCCGACAGTCGAGCCCGGCCTTTTCCAACGCCGACTGCGTACCCCGGGTTGCAACCAGTTTAAACCCGGCGTCAGCCAGTTTCCGGCCGACACTGACAGCCCCCGGACGATCCTGATCCCTGACACTGATAAAGGCGACACCCGAGGTCGGTAACTGAGTTCCAGAGCCGAGAAGTCCCTTGAAAAACGCCTCACCAAAGGTCTTGCCAACGCCCAT
Source organism: Granulosicoccaceae bacterium (assembly GCA_965222695.1). Taxonomy (GTDB): domain Bacteria; phylum Pseudomonadota; class Gammaproteobacteria; order Granulosicoccales; family Granulosicoccaceae; genus UBA7957. The sequence continues at coordinate 2,616,663 of OZ244967.1, forward strand.
TACTTCGCCGGTTGATTTCATTTCCGGCCCTAACAACGGGTCTACGCCGGGGAATTTTACAAAAGGGAAAACAGACTCCTTTACATTGTAGTACACGGGCGAGGATTCGTGAGTTATACCCTGCTCCGCCAGACTCACCCCGGCCATACATCTGGCAGCAATCTTGGCTAAAGGCCGCCCTGTGGCTTTGGAGACGAAGGGAACGGTACGCGATGCCCGCGGATTAACTTCCAGTATGTAGATTTGATGCCCCTGAATCGCAAACTGGGTATTCATCAGTCCGACGACCTTCAGCTTACGCGCCATTTCAGCCACCTGGGACCTGAGCTCGCTCTGGATATCCTCATTCAATGAATAGGGAGGCAAGGAACACGCGGAATCACCCGAGTGCACTCCGGCCTCCTCGATATGTTCCATAATGCCGCCGATCAGCACTTCTTTGCCATCACAAACCGCATCCACATCGACTTCCACCGCTTCATTCAGAAAACGGTCCAGCAATACCGGCGAATCATTGGAAACCTGAACAGCCTCATTCATATAACGCCGTAAATCCGCTTCGGTATAGACAATCTCCATCGCTCTGCCGCCCAGTACGTAGGAGGGTCTGACCACCAGGGGATAGCCGATTTCCTCGGCCAGTTTCACCGCTTCCTCCGATTCTCTGGCGGTGCGGTTAGGGGGTTGTCTTAATCCCAATCCGTCAATCATTTGCTGAAATCGCTCGCGGTCTTCCGCCAGATCAATCGAATCAGGTGAGGTGCCGATGATTGGCGCTCCCGCTGCCTCCAGTGCGCGGGACAACTTCAGAGGTGTTTGTCCGCCATATTGCACTATTACGCCCTTTGGATTTTCGATATGCAGTATTTCGAGCACATCTTCGAGAGTGAGGGGTTCGAAATACAAGCGGTCGGAAGTATCGTAATCCGTCGATACAGTCTCCGGGTTACAGTTAATCATAATGGTTTCGTAACCGTCATCCCGCATCGCCAATGCTGCATGCACGCAGCAGTAGTCAAATTCTATTCCCTGACCGATGCGGTTTGGTCCTCCGCCGAGCACGATAATTTTATCGCGATTGCTCGGTTCGGCCTCACACTCTTCTTCGTAGGTGGAGTACATATAAGCAGTGCTGCTGGCAAATTCCGCAGCACAGGTATCCACCCGCTTGTAGACGGGGCGTATATCGTTCCTGTGCCGGCGGCCACGAACAGCCCCCTCGCGGCAACCCAGCAGTCTCGCCAGACGGCTGTCGGAAAATCCTTTTCTTTTCAAGCGGTACAATTCGTCATTGTCCAGGTCATCCAGCTTTCGGCCCCGCAGTGAATCTTCAATCTGAATGAGATCTTCAATCTGAACTAAAAACCACATGTCGATTCTGCTGAGCCTGTGCACATCCTCCACGTCGAAACCGTTTCTGAACGCTTCCGCGATATACCACAAACGCATATCGCTGGGTTCACGCAGTTCACGCCGTATGATGCTGCGCGCCTCTTCATCGCTGATATTTTTCGGCAAAACTTCGTTGAAGCCGTCAAACCCGACTTCCAGGCTGCGCATCGCCTTATGCAGTGATTCCTGTTGAGTGCGGCCTATGGCCATGGCCTCACCGACGGATTTCATTTGCGTGGTCAGTTTGGAATTCGCCTGTGGAAATTTTTCAAAAGTAAACCGCGGCAGCTTGGTGACGACGTAATCGATGGACGGCTCAAATGATGCAGGCGTGGCACCGCCTGTAATCTCGTTCCGCAACTCGTCCAATGTATAGCCGACAGCCAGTTTGGCCGCGACTTTGGCAATGGGAAAACCGGTGGCCTTTGAGGCCAGAGCGGATGAGCGCGATACACGCGGATTCATCTCAATGATGATCATGCGCCCGTCTTCCGGATTAACGGAAAACTGTACGTTTGACCCGCCTGTTTCGACACCGATTTTACGCAGCACCGCCAGTGACGCATTGCGCATGATCTGGTATTCCTTGTCTGTCAGTGTTTGCGCAGGGGCCACCGTGATCGAGTCACCCGTATGAACACCCATGGGGTCAAGATTTTCTATGGAGCAGATGATAATACAATTGTCCGCCTTGTCACGAACAACTTCCATCTCGTACTCCTTCCATCCCAGCACCGACTCTTCCAGAAGAATCTCACTGGTCGGTGACATTTCCAGGCCCCGGCGGCAGATTTCGTCAAACTCTTCACGGTTGTAAGCGATGCCGCCACCGCTGCCTCCCATGGTAAAGGACGGCCGGATGATGCAGGGAAAACCGATTTGAGCATGGCCCTGCCAGGCTTCCTCCATACTGTGCGCAATAAAGGCACGCGGTGTATCGAGGCCAATTTCGGTCATGGCATTGCGAAACTTATCCCGGTCCTCCGCCATATCTATGGCTTCCCGGCTGGCACCGATCATTTGCACGCCATGTTCCTTGAGTATACCCTCGCGCTCCAAATCCAGCGCACAATTCAGGGCCGTTTGTCCGCCCATAGTGGGTAGGAGAGCATCCGGCTTCTCCTTGGCGATGATTTTCGCCACAATCTTCCAATCGATCGGTTCAATATAAATCGAATCCGCTGTCGAAGGGTCAGTCATTATGGTCGCCGGGTTGGAATTGACCAGGATTACCCTATAGCCCTCTTCTTTCAGAGCTTTACAAGCCTGAGCTCCTGAATAGTCAAATTCGCAAGCCTGACCTATAACGATCGGTCCGGCCCCGATAATCAGTATACTGTTGATGTCACTTCGTTTTGGCATGGATTGTCTTTGCTGTTTATCCTTCGACTATCAGTTTGTATAAAGCATCTTTTAAATTCACGCGTTCTACCTTGAGCTTCTCCAAACTGCCATCATCGCTGGGCTCTTCGCCACTTTCTATGCGGTAGATTTGCTTATCCAGTGACTCGTATTTTTCCATTAAATTGGAGAAATGTTTGTCTTCCATTTTGAGCCGATGAATCTGCTCTTTGTATGCGGGAAATTCCTTAGTCAGTGGATGATGTGTAAGTGGCATGTGTCTTCTCCTGAGTTAGTGTTGCTCCATCAGTTCAATAAAATGATCGAAAAGCGGCGCAACATCATGTGGCCCCGGACTCGCTTCCGGATGACCCTGAAAGCCAAAAGCCGGTTTGTCGGTACAATGAATTCCCTGTAACGACCCGTCGAACAGGGAGCGGTGAGTAGCCGCAAGCGTGCCGGGTAAAGTGCCTTCGTCAATAGCAAAACCGTGGTTTTGACTGGTAATCATAACTTCACCGGATCGCAGATCCTGCACCGGATGATTAGCCCCATGATGACCGAAATTCATTTTTCGTGACTTCGCGCCGCAGGCGAGCCCGAGCAATTGATGCCCAAGGCAGATACCAAACACGGGTTTTCCGCTTTCCAGAATCGATTGAATAGAGCGGATTGCGTAGTCGCAGGGCTCAGGGTCACCAGGCCCGTTCGACAGAAAGACGCCGTCCGGTTTCATTCCCAATACAACCTCGGCCGGTGTTTGTGCCGGAACTACCGAAACCTTGCAGCCACGATCCGCCAGCATACGCAGTATATTGTATTTAATCCCAAAGTCGTAGGCGGCCACGTGATACTTCAATGATTCCGGCGATTGCTGGTCCGGTAAGCCGGTTTCCAGATCCCAGGTTCCCTGAGTCCAGCTGTAGCCATCACTTACGCTGACAACTTTCGCCAAATCCATCCCTTTCAGCCCCGGAAATTCCTTCGCTTGCAGAAGCGCCTGTTCGGGATCGGCATGTTCGCCGGCAATAATACAACCCGATTGAGCGCCCTTTTCCCGTAAAATCCGGGTTAATTTTCGCGTATCTATATCGGCAATAGCGACCAGCTTTCGCCGTTTAAGATAATCACTGAGACTTTCCTGCGCGCGGAAATTGCTCGCTGCCAACGGAAGATCGCGAATAACCAGCCCGGCGGCAAAAGTATTACGTGATTCCTCATCTTCTTCATTCGTGCCGACATTGCCGATATGCGGATACGTCAGGGTAACAATCTGTTTTGCATAGGACGGATCGGTCAGTATTTCCTGGTAGCCGGACATCGCTGTATTGAATACAACCTCACCCACCGAAGTGCCGGGACCACCGATGGATGTACCTCGAAACACGGTGCCGTCTTCAAGCACCAATAGAGCCGGAATCTGCACTTAACCCTCTCATAGCCGGACATACAAAAACGGGAAAAACCGCACCGGCTTTCCCCGTATTTGAACCATAGAAATAGAAGTGGCCGATGTTACAGCCAGAGCCTGCGGGATTTTACTGTATGTACTGCTCCGTGTCTAACGCGATTGCCGAAACGTAAATAACCCTGCGACCGCAAATAACACCACCAATCAATACAAGAACGCGCTTTAAACCTCGGCTAAATCCCCTTTTTCCTCAAGCCAGCTTTTTCTGTCGGCTGCACGCTTTTTGGCCAGCATCATGTCCATCACAGTATTTGTCTTGTCTCCGGGCGCTATGGTCAGGCGAACCAGCCTACGGGTGTCCGGTGCAATTGAGGTTTCACGCAACTGTAAAGGATTCATCTCACCCAGACCTTTGAAACGGGTAACCAGAATCTTTCCCTTCTTCTTTTCTGCCTCTATACGATCTATAACGGCTCGCCGTTCACTCTCGTCGACTGCATAAAAGACTTCTTTACCGACGTCGATGCGATACAGGGGCGGCATGGCGACGTAAACATGACCCGCTTCGACCAAGGGTCTGAAATGTCTGACGAACAGGGCACAAAGCAAAGTTGCGATATGGGCGCCATCGGAATCCGCGTCAGCCAGAATACAGATTTTATGATAACGCAGCTTGCTCAAATCATCAGAGCCGGGGTCAAGACCTATGGCGATTGAGATATCGTGCACTTCCTGCGAACCGAGCAACTGGTCCGGATCCGCCTCCCAAGTGTTCAGAATTTTTCCCCGCAGAGGCATGATGGCCTGGAATTCGCGGTCACGCGCCTGCTTGGCAGACCCGCCCGCGGAATCACCTTCAACCAGAAACAGCTCGGTTCGAACCGGATCAGCGGATGCGCAGTCAGCCAGCTTGCCTGGCAGCGCCGGCCCGGTAGAAACCTTTTTACGGACCACTTTCTTGACTGAGCGCATCCTCCTCTGCGCGGCTGTTATCACCATTTGCGCGATTAGATCTCCGGTTTCCGGATGCTGATTCAGCCACATGGAAAACGAGTCCTTGATGATGCCCGAAACAAATGTCGCCGATTCGCGAGATGAAAGACGTTCCTTCGTCTGGCCGGAAAACTGCGGATCCTGCATTTTAACAGACAGGATATAACTCACTTTTTCCCAGACATCTTCCGGCGCCACTTTTACTCCTCGCGGCAGCAGGTTCCTAAATTCGCAGAATTCCCGCACGGCTTCCGTCATCCCTGTCCTTAAACCGTTGACATGAGTACCACCGAGCGAGGTCGGTACCAGATTCACATAGCTTTCCTGAACCAGATCCCCGCCCTCGGGCAGCCACATAAACGCCCAGTCGACAGCTTCATTGGAGGATGCCATGGAACCTGTATAGGGTTCTTCGGGAAGCAAGTCGTAGCCACGAACCGCACTCAGCAGATAATCTTTGAGGCCATCCTCATAACACCATTGCTCCGATTCACCGCTCGCCTCATCGATAAATTTCACCAGCAAATTCGGACACAGCACCGCCTTCGCTCTGAGTAGATGTCGAAGTCGGGCCAAAGCGAATTTAGCCGAATCGAAATAGGATTTATCCGGCCAGAATCGGATCGTGGTTCCGGTATTACGCCGACCGACCTTTCCTATGGGTTTGAGCCCTGCGGTTTTTTCTCCATTTTTAAATGCCATAAAAAATTCGTGACCTCCCCGGCGGATCGTCACTTCAAGCCGCTTGGACAAGGCATTGACCACAGAGACACCCACGCCATGCAGTCCACCGGAAAATTCATAGTTTTTATTGGAAAATTTACCGCCGGCATGAAGTGTCGACAGTATAACTTCCACTCCGGGAATCTTTTTTTCCGGATGCAGATCCACCGGCATCCCTCGTCCGTCATCGGTCACACTCAAGGACCCGTCTTTGTGCAAAGTCAGGACGATTTTCCTGGCGTAACCGGCCAAGGCTTCATCCACACTGTTATCGATCACTTCCTGTGCTAAGTGATTAGGCCTTGTGGTATCGGTGTACATTCCGGGTCGTTTACGAACCGGATCTAGTCCGCTCAGAACTTCAATAGAAGAGGCGTTGTAATCGGAACTCATTTGACACTCGTTAATTCATTAACACGAAAACTGACACTCAGTAATTTTAGCTGATCGCGGCGTTTCCATCATCGCCTGTCTCTCTTGGCTTAAGGAGGAGCACTCCCTTTGAATGAGAGGCTGCCCGGATAGCAGGACCTTTAAATTGTCACCTGATTGTAAAGCTATGTCGGAATCAGGTAGCTCCGTGAACCCGTTCACATCTGCTGTACTCAAAATATAGAGCACCAGCGCCGCTATTGATCATAGATTTATGGCAAAGCGGTAAAAAAAACAGTACTGATAACCTTTAAAACTTGGGAAAATTCAGAAAGATGCCAACAACTCTTAATGCTTACGGAAAAGCTGTACCCTTCCCACCCGGCGTTTACTCTAAAACGAAGTCGATTCAGCCCTTTTTACTGACAGTTCTATTGCTTTTAAGCTGGGTATTGATTTCAACCCATGCACACGGCGAAGAGTCTTCAACGACGCAAACCGATCCAGAGTTCAATCCGCAATGGTTTGACGACGCTCAGATTATTTCCAGAACCCTGATTCGCTCGGGAAAATTCGTATCGCCGGATCTCGTGCAAAAGCTTTATGAAGAAAATAATTACCAACCGCTGTGGACAAACACACTCAAAAATGACTCGTGGATTCGTCATGTCGATCGATCATTGAGAGAACTTGAATACGATGCCTTACCTTTATGGCGTTATCATCTGGCTGAGATTCATCAGCTGAGCAGACAGGTCGATAAATCCTGGTTACTTGATATATACCTCACTGACGCATTGAGCACCGCCATCAATGATCTGTCCGGCCAACTGGTTCCTGATTCCGTGCTCGGCAGACAATGGAAACTGAAAAACAAGCCCCTGGACGTAGGGGCACAGGTATCAGCCTTGCGCTTCGGCATCAACCCCTCGTATATGTTTGCCCTGTTAAGGCCGGATCATCCGCAGTATGAGTTATTGCGAAAGGCCTACCGCAAAGCCTTGCATCAGAATAAAGTCATCCATCTCGAAGACGGAGAGAATCTACAGCTGGGAGACAGCGGTTTTCGAGTTTCCAGATTGATCGAGCGATTACAGGCAGAAGGATTACTGGATCCGCGGGAACACGAGTCGAACCACTCTGTTTATACCTTGTCGGTTGCGGAGGCGGTAAAACAATTTCAAGGTGTGCGTGGTTTAAAAGTCGACGGTATCGTCGGCAGACAGACCCGGTATGAACTAAACCGCGGGCCGGAAGATATCGCACATAAAATTGCATTGAATCTGCAACGCTGGCGATCTGCTCCGCGTGAATTTCCGAGTACCCATATATTAGTGAATACAGCTGCTTATAGAATGGAACTCATCGAAAAAAGTAAGAAAACCCTGGAAATGGATGTTATCGTGGGAAAAAGATCCCGCCCGACACCAAGTTTTTCAGACAGCATGACCTTGCTTGTATTAAATCCGAACTGGAATATTCCTTCTCGCATCACCCATGAAGAGATTCTTCCAAAATTACGGAAAGACAGAAGTTATGCTTATGAACAGGGAATTCGGGCATTGCAGGGGAAAACCGTGATTGATTGGGACGAAATTAACGACGAGGCACTCTTTTCAGATCATTTCCCTTATCGCTTGCAGCAAATGAGTGGCCGCCACAATGTTCTTGGCCAGTATAAGTTTTTATTTCCGAACAAATACCTTGTATATCTTCACGACACTCCGTTTAAAGAACTCTTCGATAATAATCGGCGGGCTTTCAGCCATGGATGTGTCAGACTGGAAAAGCCTGAAAAATTAGCTAATTACCTGCTTGCACGTAAAGGCTGGACGGAAAATAAGGTTCGCCGCACATTACGCAAAGGTAAGAGACGCATGCTGGCGCTCAAAGAACCCTTGCCTGTATTCTTAATGTACCTGACCAGCTGGGTCAATGATCAGGGGATTCTGGAACTCTACCCGGACACATACCGTCAGGACGGTCGGATCAAAAAGGAATTGATCGCGCTGAACCAATCTCCCTTTGCATCCGAAGAGGCTTACGCCTCCGCTGAAACAGTGCCAAAAACTCTGTTTGATTAGAACATGCCATCAATAACACGCCCTGATCCGATTTAGTCGGAGACATCTCGGACCTGCTTCAGGTCTCTTAAATACTTTATATTAAATAATCCATTAATCATTCTCAAATTGTGTCAGGCTATGATACACTTCGCGCGTTTTATCTAAGGTGCTTGCGGGGGAGGTATCATGGAAATCGTCGAGCGGCGGCGCTTTCTCAATGCGGCGGCCACCATTGCAGGTGGATTGGCCATGGGCTTAAGTCCGAGTGTTTTCGCTGGAATCAAGAAGAATGAACGCCGGCTATTCTTGAAGAATATGCATACCAACGAAAAGCTGGACGTGTTGTATTGGAAAAACGGAGACTATGTCCCCCAGTCCCTGGACGCCATCAGTGAGTTGCTCCGCGATCATCGACGCAATGTCTCTCACCCGATCGACCCCGGCTTGTTTGATATTCTCTACAAAGTGCATGCAGCTGTTGAAGCTCCCTACGGCATAGAAATCTTTTCCGGCTACCGCTCACCTCAGACCAATCAGGCATTGCGACAGAAAAATAAAGGTGTCGCGAAAAAAAGCCTGCATATGTCAGGTAAAGCCGCTGATATACGAATACCGGGTGTCAAGCTTCACCATGTACGAAACGCCGCAATCGCTTTAAAATCCGGCGGTGTAGGCTATTATGGAAAATCCGGGTTTGTTCATATCGATACAGGGCGGATCCGTCACTGGAGCGGTAAAAGCTAAGATGCCTCTGCCGGCCAGAGTAAACTGATCTGCACACCCTTGCGCTTGTAATCGTTTTCCGCTGTCAGTGCTAAACCGTGCACATCAGCAATCAATTTAACAATATACAAACCCAACCCCAAATGCGGGCTATCGTCTCCATTTTCACGTTCAGACACCATTGCATCAAAAACATGGGGCCGAATTGATTCGGCTATAAACTTTCCGGTATTGAATATGCTTAACTTCAGATGTTTGTTTTTTTGTTCAAGACACAACTCTATACTGCCGGATTTCGGAGAAAAATCCACCGCATTGGAAATCAATTTATCCAGTAATTGCTGAAGCAAATCCACCGATCCCATGATTTTCGCCGATGTCGTGGAGTGCGGTTTTTGGAATGAAAATCTACGATCAGGGTATAAGTCACGGTACACAGGTACAACCGTATCCAGCCAGTCGACAAGATCAAGGGCCTCAAACTCCGCGACTTGGACAGCCTGTTCAAGACGGGTAGCCTCACTCAGAGACCGTATTATTCCCTGCAGCCGTTGGGTGCCGCCCAAGGCCCGTTTTAGAAATATTCTATCTTTCTCGGAGAGCCGCTCCGTTTGAACGCTCTCCAGTGATGTCGATACTACTGCAAGCGGTGTACGTAACTCATGCGTCAAGCGTGACGCCAAGGCTCTCAGGTAATCGGTATAGGATGATAACCTGTTAAGCAAGGTGGACACGCTTCTTGACAAATCACCTATCTCGTCCGGAGACCTTACGCCGGGAATTGAACTCGAAATCTTCCCGTCTTGCTGCATGGCGTTGGATGTCGCTTCACTGATTTTCTTTACTCTGATGGAGATCCAGCTTGCATAGATGAACAATCCCGTGACAGAGAGACTGACCAATACAATGAACACACCGAACAATCGCACCAGTGTGCTGTTGACTATTGCACCTATCGATTCATCGGCTGTTTCCAAAAGAATAAATCCTTCCGGTTGATGAATTCGGCCAAGACGTTGAATTTCTCCAACAACGGATACGCCGGCGGATTTATACCCGCTTTGCTTTTTGGATTTTCCTGAAAACCCCGGTAAAGGTGATAGATGATTGGGTCCATGCAGAGTATAAAGCGCATTTGCCGATGAAGTCTCATACTGCATCAGCCAGCTGAAAAACCGGTATAACAATGCATCTGAGAAACTTGAGGTTCGAGGATCGATCAGATTATTGTCCCCGGGCAATTCGCGCAAACGGTTAGACTCCGCGAGTAACCAGCCATCAGCATCGAACAAGCGCACCCGGCTTGCTTTCAGTGTTAATACATCCAGGTAGCGCTCCAATTCCTTCGCGCGATATCTCAGTCTGCCTTGTATTTGAATATGTTCGGGATCCACTGTCCCTATCCAGGCATGGTTATCACTCTGCTCGGCGCTGTCCACATCGATCAGGGAAAACCCGAACTGACTGTTGTTTGCCGGCAAAGGAGCTCTGATTTCAATGGAATATCCGGTCTCTGACGGTTGCCAGTAAGCCTCGATATTTGGCTCCGGCACCACCAAGGTTTTCCCTTTTTCCTTCGATAAGACCAGCAAGGATGTGATCAGACCCGGCGCAATCGCCCTCAAAACATACCGTTTGTAATCTCCGTCCGCAGTGGAGAAATACAACTCAAGTCGATCTCCGCTGGAATACACGCCCGAGTTTGGGTCGTGGTAAAGCGTCTTATTATCGTTCACTTTAAAATGCAAATAGAGAAATTGCTCTGAGACTGCTGTTTTTAGCTCGTATTCAGCAAGTACATTGCCTGATCCGATGACCGCCGTGGATTTGTTATCCGCATATTTGAAGGATTTTGCGGGTTGCAATAGATTAGACCAATCTGCGGTATACCCGTCCAATAACAGATTGTGGCCGACAGACTCGGCGTAGATATCCAACTTCGGGTGGTTCGATGCCAGGAGCAGATTCGATTCAGCCACTTGTTGTAAAACGGTCTCTGTTGCCGCAAGCCTGGCACTTAAAGCCTGCTGACCGGATTGAAGCAATACCTCATTCATTTCCCTGAGATACTTCCAGGTCACCAAGGGCAGGATCAGCAATAACAGGCCCGCAAGCAGCAGTTGTGTGCGGATTTTCAAGTGTCGTATTCCACCCAGCGGTATCCGGCAGCATAGACTGACTGAATCGATGCGAATTCCTTGTCCACCTTTTGAAATTTTTTACGGATCCGCTTGATGTGCGCGGTGATGGTCTGGTCGTCCAACACCAAATTGGCCGCGTCCATTAGTTGCTGACGCGATTTTACCTGGCCCGGATAACGGACAAGACAATATACCAGCCAGAATTCCGTGACCGTCAAAGACACGGCCTGTTGTTTCCAATGTACATTCAGCCGTTGCGGATTAATCTGAAGCTCACCGACCTGATGTATAGCCGTCAGAGACTGAGAATTCAACGCTTCAATACGCCGAAACAAAGCGGTGACCCGTGCTATCAATTGCGCCAGGCTGATATCCTTGGTCAGATAATCATCCGCCCCCAGTCTCAACCCGGAGATGACATCCAGTTCCGAATCACGCGCGCTCAGAAACAGAATAGGCAAAATTGGCGACCGGGCGCGCAAATGCCGGCATAATTCGAACCCGCCTTCGTAATCAGAACCCAGGCCAATATCTATGATGACCAAATCCGGCAAAGCGTCTTCAAATGCTCTTTCCGCAGTGGCTCGGTCCGGGTGGCAATCGACTCTGTATCCGCAGTTTTCCAACGCGACACGGTAATTCTCCCGCAGATCCGGCTCATCTTCGACCAGTGCGATTGTTTTTACATCAATCCGGGCTGTCATTTTTTGTCATTTTTTATCCTGGTTGAACCTCAATCCAGTCACTGTAAAGTCAGTTTTGAGGTGTTTAATCACAGTTGAGTTCAAAAACTGAAACAGGGCTTTGATATGAAAACCTATTTTATCCGATTCGCTTTTATCGCAATTATTGTGCTCACTGCCTGCGGTTTACGAGCCGAGTCGCCTGCTCCGGACTATGACAAAGTTCGATCCGGCACTTTATTTCTGGCTTCGGAACACACCACTATCGATGCCATTTTATTGCATTCATCGTTCAGCATGCACATTGCCGGCGTCATCGCCGATGTGCAAATGTCGCAGGATTTCGAAAATAGTTCAAATGAATGGGTGGAAGGAATCTATGCATTTCCTCTACCGGAAAACGCTTCTATACGCACTATGAATATCCGGATCGGCGAGAGACTGATTGAAGGGAGAATTCTGGAAAAGCAAATCGCGCGGGACGAATATAAAAAAGCCAAGAAACAAGGACAGGTTGCAGGGCTGATACGCCAGGAACGCAGCAATCTGTTCACGACACGGATTGCCAATATAGCTCCGGGCGAGAAAGTCACGGTAGAGCTGGACTACTTTCAAACGCTGGAAATACAGGATGAAGTCTTTAGCCTGCGCCTCCCTACTACCCTTACGCCAAGGTACATTCCCGGCGACAAGATGAGCGCTTTGCATTTTTCGGAAAACCCGTTAGAGACTATTCAATTCATCGAGGACGCGGTGGCGATATCGCCACCGCAAAAATACCTAGGCGAAGGTGAACTACCGACAGTCAGCCTGAATATTGTTTTGGAAAGCCGTTGGCCTTTGGCGGAAATCGACAGTCAATCTCACGAAATTGAGGTTATTGAGCTGGAAGACCGATATCTGATATCGCTGAATCAAATCGAAACCGCTATGGACAGGGATTTTACCCTGAACTGGAAAGGCTTTTCCGAACAAGAGCCACTACCTTCTCTGTATATTCAAAAACAGAATTCTGAAACCTTCGGTTTAGTTGTCGTCAACCCACCTCCCTCAGCATCGGTCGAGACCATCAATCGCGAACTGATATTCGTAGTCGACACATCAGGATCTATGGCGGGAAATTCGATACGGGCTGCCAAAGCGGCATTGATCAGCGCTCTCGATAAACTCAGGCCTGGCGACAAATTCAATCTTATTCAGTTTAACAGCTCTGCCGAACAGCTTTACGGAGAGCCTCAATTTGCCAACCCGGAGCAGCTAGCCAATGCCAAGCGCTATATCCGCCGCCTGAACGCAGACGGTGGAACGGAAATGCAGGCTGCGATCGAGCTTTCCTTAGCCGGCCAGAACGAAGAATTTTTGCGCCAGGTTGTTTTTATTACGGATGGTAGCGTCGGTAACGAACATGAATTGCTGTCGCTCCTGCATCAACAACTCGAACACGCCCGCCTCTTTACGGTAGGGATTGGAACCGCTCCCAACAGCTTTTTCATGCGAAAAGCAGCCGAGTTTGGTCGCGGAAATTTTCGATTCATAGCCAATACGTCAAGCGTGGAGGACGAAATCAACCGCTTATTCAAGCAACTGCAATATCCTGCGCTGACATCAATCGGTTTAAAATCCGATACCGGTTTCGTGGAACACTATCCGGAGCCTGTACCGGACCTCTATGCAGGCCAGCCCGTGGTATTGGCAGCCAAAATACCGGACCAAACTAACGAACTCATTCTTGAAGGTGAGATTAACGGCGAAAGCTGGCTAAAAAAACTGGATGTAAAATCCGCCTCTTCGGATTCGACTGGCATTTCCAGCGTGTGGGCCAGGCAAAAAATCGATCAGCTGATGAACCAGCAGTGGATTTACAGCGACGACCAGCTACACCGGAGTGAAATTATCAGACTCTCGCAGAGCTTTAGCGTACTCAGTCCCTACACCAGCTTTCTCGCCATGGAAACGGATTCAAGCAGTATGCATACGGGTAAATTGAAAACAGAACGGATTAAGAATCTTATGCCAGGCGGCAGCACTATGACGGCTGTACAATTCCCGCAAGGTGCCACCGGGTCCTATGCCTGGATTCTCGCCGCGATGGTTCTGAGCCTCTTGGGCGCACTACTCTATTCGCTGTTAAACCCCGAAAGGCCGACAGTATGAAGCACCTTCGCTTAATTCCCATTACCTTATTCATAGCGGCCGCTATTATGCTGTTCAACGGTGGTATAATACAAGCCAAAGCTATTATGGCTCAATATTTACTGGGATATGCATGGACGCGCAGCATAGCGGCTCAGACTGCACAAAAACCCTGGCCCTGGGCGGATAGCCGGGCCATAGCACGGTTGAGTGTCCCGTCGGAAAACCTGGATATGATAGTGCTGGACGGCGGTTCAGGGGAGGCCATGGCGTTTGGCCCGACTTTATTCAGCACTCAAGGCAAAGCCCGAGCACGAATAATCGGTGGCCACAGGGATACACATTTGCGTTTTTTGAAAAATCTCAACCCGGGTGATTCGATTGTTGTAACGGAATTGGACGGGACAGTTAATCGCTATGCATTACGAACATCCTTAATCGCCAATATCCATGACCACAATCTGCTGGTTGATCCGGAGCAGAGCGCACTGATTTTAATTACATGTTATCCCTTCGACGCATTGCCGGCAGGTGGACCGCTAAGGTATATTGCAATTGCCACGCCTTTATCACTTTCGGAATCAGCTTCGCTAAGAGCCTGGCTATGAGGTTTGCAGACCTTAGTTACTGCCGAGGGGTGATATTTGTATAATCGGAGTATTCCTGTAAATAATGTCGATTTACCGTGCGCAATTTAAAATTTCCCTGTTGCGCTAAGAGTACCGAATCCGTTCGGCCCTGCCAGACATCGACCGGACCCTTGTTTTCCACATTCAGGCCCAGGGATTGAGAGATCTCCCGGATGAGCAGCTGGCGAGAGTCTTTACCCAAAGGTTGTATTTCCAGATCGATTTGTTGCAGTCTGTTATCAATAAATAAACAGCTGGCACTTACTACCTTGTGCTGCGCCAGATGCATATCGGGCAATGAATCAAAATCACATCGCTGGACGATCACGGCTCTTTTTACGCTGAAAGCGCTGCGTTTCTCACTGGCACAGCTTGTCGGGCTTCCAAATTGCTTTTCCACCGCCTTAAGTGCGATTTTCGCCGGTTCACCCAGTTTAATATTATTGAAGCTAAAGCGTTCCGATTCCTGTTTGATTTGCAAGGCGTAGGAATGAGTCATGCAGGCCCCTGTAAATACTAATAAAACAGCGATAAACGGAATGTGAATAATTCTGGCAATCATATCCGAAGATCTGTATTGGCTGCCAGCTTACGGGTAAGAATCAGGATGAGCATCAATAAGATCAGATGGTAGAAGGCGGATCCCAATCCCTTGTCGGAATCTGAATCATTATCCGAATCGCCGCTGTTACCGCCGCCTACGGTGGCAGGCAGGTTATCATTGATCCATTGATCGAATGCGGACAACCTTGTATAGACCCCGTAAGCATCCGCCAGTGCGCAGCCGTCGCCAAAGCTGACTATACCGACCTGTTGATATTCGCCGTCATGCTCGATCATCAGCGGGCCACCGCTGTCCCCGGTACAGCTGTCTTTCCCTCCTTCCTGCAGGCCGGCGCAGATCTGGGACGACACGATTATCCCTTTATAGGAGTCAGTCGACTCACAGACATCGTTCGATACGATGGGAACTGTTACTTCGTGCAATTTGCCTTGATAGTCAAAGCCGCCCTTGCTGAATGGGTCATACTGAAGCGCACCCCAGCCTACAACTACTGATTCCGTTCCCGCCTTCGCTTTTTCGCCATAAATCTTCATCCTAGGCTGAGATACTGAATTGGACAATTCCAACAAGGCGATATCATTCGGTGAAGCGGGGTTTGTTGACACGTAGTCCGAATGCAGGATTATGTTGCTGATCTGCAGTTCATCTGCAGCTTGACTCAGATCGTCAACACCCAAGACAACCCTGACATCGTGCGCTTCCAGCGCGCGGTTTCCGAATTCATCAAAAAAGCAATGAGCAGCGGTCAACACCCAGCGGCTGTCAATCAATGTTCCAGCGCAAAACTGGCGATCAATCAGACTTGCATTAAAGATAGGAGCCTGAACCAATGCAGCAACAGGCCGCCACTTGTTTATTGTGGTTTCCTTTCCACCGATAATTCCTTGTTCTATTTCCGCCGAAAGGTGGCCGCTGAATAAGTAAAGCATCACGAAAATTGGGGCAACACGGGAATATTTCATACTATTGCAGGCTCTGACTAGCTTATTCTTTACATGCCAAATATGGATTACAATTTCCGTACCAGGGACAGGGAATTCGAATTCCGCTATACTTACAGCACAATACCGAATCTATACTCCCAGACGCTCGTGCATTAGCGGGCTGGTTGTCGTGTATTGGAGATGGTGTTTTTTATCCGGTTCAATTCTGTCCTTTATGGCAAATGCCGCAAGTGCGCATTCGTGAAATCCGCTCAGTATGAGTTTTTTCTTCCCGGGATAGGTGTTGATATCTCCGACCGCATAAACCCCGGGTATATTGGTCTGGAATTTTTCGGTATCAACCAAGATTAGATTCCTGTCGAGATCGATTCCCCAACTGAGCAGATTATCGATTTTTGGAGACAAGCCAAAAAACACCAGCAAATGATCAATGTCGACAATCTTCCGGGTTCGGACTTCGTCGTTCAAAACAACCTCGACAGATCTCAGTTGATTGGCCGATTCCGAAAACCCTTTCACTCGACCGATCAGCAGTTGCAGCTTTCCTTGATCCTGTAGCTGCAACATTTTTTTTACCGAAGCTTCAGCCGCTCTGAATTTCTCACTTCGATTGATCAGGGTAAGGCTTTTGGCTTTGTCATATAAAGACAGGGTCCAATCAAGAGCGGAATCCCCGCCTCCCAGAACAATGATGTTTTTATCGTGATGTGTTTCAGGCTGTGTGACTTTATAAAAAAGCTGGCTGTCGAGAAACCGGTCAATCCCGTCAACCCGAAGTTTTACCGGTGAAAAAGATCCGGCACCGGCGGCAATCACAACAGCCTTGGTGAGAAACACTTTATTCTTATTCGTCTCTACCCTGAACGTGGAATCATCCTGCTTTTGCAGTCCGATCACCTGCTCTTGCAAATGAAATTGAGGCTTGAAGGGGTCTATCTGTAGCAGCAATTGGTCGATCAATTCCTTGGCGCTACAGACAGGTATGGCAGGGATATCGTATATGGGTTTGTCAGGGTAAAGCTCGATACACTGGCCGCCGGGAGCGTCCAGAGAATCTATAATATGGCAGGAAATACCTTGCAATCCAAGCTCGAAGACTTGGAACAGACCAACAGGTCCGGCGCCTATGATTACAACCTCGGTCTGAATCATTTCAGTCCTCGCTTTGTGATTCGGGTCTTATTATCGGATTAAACCGCCGGAATTTAAACTCCGGATCCGTAAGGTTTTACAAAAAAACTCCCTGGAGCGGAGGATACTCCAGGGAGCCAGTCAAAAATGAGTGCAGATATGCCCTGTACCGGTTCAGTGGTTGTCAGGCTACGCGACTTGCACTTCAATCTTGCGTGGCAGTACCTCGGCTTTCTTCGGTATTTTAAGTTCAAGGCGCCCGTTTTTTAGTACCGCTTCTATCCGAGCTGTATCCAATTCTTTGCTCAGTGTAAAGTTCCGGCGGTATTTTGTTACCCGCATATTGATAACATTGAGTTTTAGCTCTTCCGGCATATTCAATGCCACATCGGCTTCGATGGAAAGAACATCACCGTCAATTTCAATATTGAGATCTTGATTTGACACACCGGGCAAATCCGCCAATAGCGTAATCCCTTTACTGTTTTCATGGATGTCAACTGCCGGGCGAACGATAAACTCCTCTTTCTTTTCAGCGTTATCGGCAGTTTTTTGATTTTTCGAACTAAGGTTTTTTTCAGTCATTTCAATCTCCACCGGCTACTGCACGCTTATCTGTCTGGGTTTGGCTTTCTCCCGACGTTGAATACTCAGGTGTAATACACCATTGTTGTATTCCGCTTTTATCCCTTCCGGATTAATATCGTCCGGCAATGTGATGACGCGGCTGAATTTACCGGCAACTCTTTCCCGCAGATGAAACCGGCCATCTTCAAATTTTTCGGGTTTGCGTTCCGCCTCTATCGTGAGAATATTATTCTCCAAAGACAGGTCAAAATCCCCGCTCTCCAGGCCGCCTGCAAACAGATAGATATCAACTTTATCCTCCGCGCTTGCAATATTCACGGGAGGATAGCCGCCTCTCAACGAAGGGCGAATATCGACACTGTCCGGATAGAGCCCGAACGCACCGTCCAATTCTCGTTGAATTTGCCTAAAATGATTCAGCAAACCGTTATCAAATGTTCCGAAATGTGTCAGCATTTCTTTATCTCCTGAATTCTATCAATGCTTCGAGACTATGAAGCAAACTCGCAATTATTCGTTACCCGAGAAATAGGGATTGAAAGAATATTTTTCAAGTAGCTATACCTGGATCGGGGATTTTTCCCTCTGTATTTTCGGTTCCCATAGACTTATGATCTGCTCAATGACTGCGGAGCAAGATTTCGATGTTTAAACAGTTAGGAGTTTGGGCTGGGTTTATCTGTTTTTATTTTCTTCTCACAGCTTGCAGCAATGATGAAAAACCCGCGGATATAGATCAGGCGCAAAAATCCCATATTGGTATAGAACTGGTAGATGCCTTTGACGGAATGAGGTTTGAGTTTCCTGTCTATATCCGCCAGGATCCGCTAAACCGGAACGATTATTACATTGTTGAACGCAGGGGAAAGATTTACCACGTAAGGCTTGACGAATCCGGTCAGTATGTCAAAACCGCGTATCTGGACATCACAGACCGGGTCGATACCGAGCGCGAAGGCGGGCTTTTATCAATTGCCTTCCATCCCCAATTCCGTAACAACGGAAAGCTTTTTCTTTCCTATACCGAAACCGCTGCTGGCGGTAGCGGCGGCGTCCTGAATTCGGTCATATCATCAATGACACTGGATCCCTCCGGAGATTTACCTGATATCAGCAGCGAGATCAGAATCCTTGAACAGATTCAGCCCTTCGCGAACCACAACGGTGGCCAGATCCTTTTCGGCCCCGACGGACTGCTCTATATAGGATTCGGAGATGGGGGCAGCAGCGGCGATCCGCAGAACAACGGTCAGAATAAAAACACCCTTCTCGGCAGTCTATTGCGTATCGATATAGACTCGGATTCCCCATACGCCATTCCGGCGGACAATCCATTTCTCGACGGTAATGCAAGGGCAGAAATATTTGCTTACGGGTTGCGCAATCCCTGGCGTTTCAGCTTCGATCGGCAAAACGCCGATTTCTGGTTGGGTGATGTGGGGCAAAACCGCATTGAGGAGATCAACCGGGTTTTTCCGGGAACGAATTACGGTTGGAACTGTTTTGAAGGAAGCGAAGTTTTCCAGGGGAATAGCTGCCCGCAATCATTCTCCGCAGAACCGCCTGCAACCCAATACTCGCATCTGGAAGGATCTTCTGTAACCGGTGGATACGTATATCGCGGCAACGCCATCGCGGAATTAGTCGGCGACTATGTGTTTGGTGATTTCGTCAGTGGCGCCATCTGGCACTTGAATAAGACAGGCGATGACACCTATACCCGAAAGCTTTTATTTGACAGTAACTTATCGATCGTTTCTTTTGCCGAATCAAACGAAGGAGAACTCTTGGTGGTCGATTTCTCCAGCGGAAGAATATTTCTGATTCAACCGAAAAATGACTAGGCGTGTCATCAATGACTCCATACATCCTGCTGAAAATTCGTAATTCGGCAATGCAAAAACTTATTTACAGAATTATCAATTCCGTTAGATACTGATGATTTCCAGAAAAAATGCATGGTTTTTGAATCTCATCACACATTATGCGAGCTTCATCAATCCATTTTTCGTCAGCGGCCGCTATAGTGGACGCAATCTTTATCCGGGATAAATAAAGGTATTCTATGTCCAGTCAGAATCGCAAAAAAAAGTTACGCAAAAAATTGCGCAATCTGAGCAACCCCAAAAAGGTTCTCGAATCACCCACCATTCTATCAGGCAAAAAATTATTGAAATTGAGTTACGATCTGGGACTCTACCCTTACGCGGAGAAGATGAGCAGAGAGGATTATGAACAGGAAAAACATTTACTCCAGATCGAATTGTTAAAAGTACAGTCCTGGGTCAAGGAGACTGGCCAGAAAGTGCTGACCTTGTTTGAAGGGCGTGATGCGGCGGGAAAGGGAGGTACCATCACCCGGTTTATGGAGCATTTGAACCCGCGTGCGGCCCACATCGTAGCCTTGGAAAAACCCACGGAACGCGAGCAGGGACAGTGGTATTTTCAACGCTATATCAATCATCTGCCGACTTCCGGGGAAATGGTATTATTTGACCGTTCCTGGTACAACAGAGCCGGCGTCGAAAGAGTGATGAGGTTCTGTAGCGATCGTGAATATCTGGAATTTATGCGGCAAACTCCCAGTGTTGAACGCATGCTTGTGAACAGCGACATTACGCTGTTTAAGTACTGGTTCTCGGTCAGCAGGCACGAACAGTTAAGGCGGTTTCATTCGCGTCGTCACGACCCCCTGAAACATTGGAAACTCAGCCCTATAGATCTGCAGTCCCTGGATAAATGGAACGAATACACCGAGGCCAAGAACGCCATGTTTTTCTATACCAATACTGCCGACGCCCCTTGGACGGTTATAAAATCCGACGACAAAAAACGTGCAAGAGTTAACTGCATGCGGCATTTTCTGTATTCCCTGGATTATCCCAATAAGGATTCCAGTATTGCCTACGCGCCCGACCCGAAAATTGCGGGACCTGTGGCCAGTATCTATAACGACAATGATGACACCGACTAGGGCAACCCTAAAAGTCTGAATTTCCCGGCTTTTTTATCGGGCAAAGTGCAGTTTTTGCCCCAATGCTTCTGCAGTGACCAGTACGACACCCTCGGGGCTGATATAGAAGTGCTGAGCATCCAGGTTCGGGTTTTCTCCTATCACCATATTTTCAGGAATAATACAACCTTTATCTATAATTGCCTTAATGATCTTTGCCCCCCTGCTGATCTGCACATTAGGTAAAACAACGCTGTCTTTTACGCTGGCGTAAGAATTAACCCTGACATTGGTGAACAACAAAGACCGTTTGATACGGGCACCGGAAACAATACAGCCTCCGGAAACTAACGAGTCTATTGCCTGCCCGCGTCGATTGTCATCATCAAATATAAATTTGGCCGGGGGAACCTGTTCCTGGTATGTCCAGATCGGCCACTCCTTATCGTATAGATTCAGGTCAGGGTCTACACCGGCCAGTTCGATGTTGGCCTCCCAGTAAGCGTCCACAGTCCCAACATCCCGCCAGTATGCCTGGAGGCCGCTTTGGGAATCCAAAAACGGGTGGGCGAACACGCGGTATTTATCGATCACCGAAGGAATAATGTCTTTACCGAAATCGTGTGTGGATCCGCTGGTGTCAGCGTCTTTGATTAACTGCTCATAGAGAAAGGAGGTATTGAATATATAGATCCCCATGGAGGCCAGAGACACGCCATCCTTGCCCGGAACGGTCGGCGGATCCTGAGGTTTCTCCAAAAAACTGACGACTCGCCGGTCTTCAGCGACACCCATAACACCGAATTCCCGCGCATCGTTTCGAGGTACTTCAAGACAACCGATGGTCAGATCCGCCTCATTCTCTACGTGCACTGCCAGCATCGGGCCATAGTCCATTTTGTAAACGTGATCTCCCGCCAGAATCAGCACATACTGAGGATCTATACTGCGTAATATATCGAGATTTTGATACAACGCATCCGCCGTACCCTGATACCACAGTTCCCGCATCCGTTGTTGGGCGGGAATGATATGCACGAACTCTCCGATTTCTCCACGCATAAATCCCCACCCGTTTTGCACATGGCGAATAAGAGAATCGGACTTATATTGCGTTAAAACGCCGATCTTGCGGATACCGGAATTAAGGCAATTGGACAAAGCGAAGTCGACGATGCGGAATTTTCCTCCGAAAGGCACCGCCGGTTTGGCTCTCCAATCGGTTAAGTTTTTCAATCTGGACCCTCTTCCTCCCGCGAGCACCAAGGCGACTGTTTCTTTGGTGATACGGCTGACAAAACGTTCGGAATGACTGTGATTATTATCAGACATAATGTAGGTTTCCATGCGTTTTGATGTTTAAATCAGTGTACCCGTTTTTACCGTGGTTTACACATGATCAACAGGGTGAAGTGTGTTCTGGGAATGCGCAAGGGAATGCAGGTTTCACTGGTATATTTTTTGCCGCTAAATTCTGACAGATCTACGTCCTAATAGCCGCGAAAGCCCTTTTTCGGATCGAATATGCAAAAGTACCATCAAATGACGGGACCACTAAATGAAAATAGTCTCTAAACTCGGCAATCAATCGCAAAGACAGATCATTCAGGCCAGTCTGGTTCCGGAACTCACACGCAAGACGCTCGCCCTCGTGCTGGCAGGGGGTGAAGGCTCCAGACTGAAAGGACTGACGCGCTGGCGCGCCAAACCCGCTGTGCCCTTTGGCGGTATGTATCGGATCATCGATTTCGCTTTGTCCAATTGCGTGAATTCCGGGCTTCGGCGGATAGGAGTGCTTTGCCAATACAAATCACATTCTCTGATCCTGCATTTGCAACGCGCCTGGAGTTTCATGCGTACCGAAATCGGAGAGTTTGTTGAAATTTTGCCGGCCCAACAACGCACCGGTAAAAACTGGTATCAGGGAACCGCGGATGCGCTTTATCAAAACCTTGATATCATGCAGCGGCACGGATCGGAATACGTTTTAGTACTCGGCGGGGATCATATCTACAAGGCGGACTTTACTCCTATGCTGATCCAACATGCTGAAAGCGGCGCCGATCTGACGGTTTGTTGCGTGGAGGTCGACAAGGAAGAAGCTTCTGCATTCGGGGTGATGTCGGTTGACGAATTCTCCCGTATTACTGAGTTTACTGAGAAACCGCAAACCCCGGCCACAATCCCGGGAAATCCGGACAAAGCGCTGGCATCGATGGGAATCTATATTTTCTCAACCCGATATTTATACGATTGTCTGGTGCATGACGCCGGCAATAGCGGTTCAACCCACGACTTCGGCCGCGATATCATTCCTCGGGCAATACACAACTGCAAGGCCATGGCTTACCGATTCGAGAGCGAAACCGGTGAAGCCAGTTACTGGATTGATGTAGGAACCATCCATTCCTATTGGAAAGCGAACATGGCCTTGTGTGATGTTGATCCGGCGTTGAATCTCTACGATCGTGAATGGCCTATCTGGACCCATCAAATACATTACCCTCCCGCCAAATTTGTATTTAACGAGCGGGACCGGCGTGGATTCGCGCTGGACTCCTTAATTTCCGCCGGTTGCATAGTATCGGGCGCAAAAATAGAACATTCGGTGCTGTTTTCTGCAAGCCGAGTGGACGATCACTCAATAGTGAGGAATTCGGTTATACTCTCCAACGTCAGCATAGGCCGCCGCTGCCGGATCAACAAGGCAATCATCGACGAGGGTTGCACTATTCCGGACGGCATGGTTATAGGTGAAAACACGCATCAGGATGCGGAACGCTTCCACCTGAGTGATGAAGGTATAACTCTGGTGACTTCGGAAATGCTGGAAAAAACAATGGAAACTGAAAATTGGGCACAATCGAACGCTGCTTAACCGCCGGTATTTTCGATTCGGTCGATGAGCTACAAAACAATAACGACCATCATAAGACAATCCCGATACATGAGGATTTTTACTTGAACGCGCCAGCGACAGGAGTACTCGCCGAACGCCGTGCAGGTGTGCTTCTACATCCCACATCTTTGCCTAACGGACTGCTTGATCAGGAAGCATTTCGGTGGCTGGATTTTCTCGCGGATGCGGGAATCAGCGTCTGGCAGTTACTGCCTCTGGGTGTACCGCAGGCCGGAAAATCACCCTATCAATGTGATTCGGCCTTTGCGATGAATCCGGCCCTTATAGACGAAAATTCGATCCTGCCGGTGTGCTCGGAGTCCGAAGTGTTCCAGAATTGGATTAAGGAACAATCTTTCTGGCTGCATGACTACGCCCTGTTTACCACACTGAAATATCATTTCGACAACGAAGCCTGGTTTGACTGGCCTCAGGCCTTTCGATGGCGCTCTGAGTCCGCACTCAGTCAATTCTCAAAGGAAAATGAGGAATCCATTCTGCTCATCAAATGGCAACAGTTCAAACTCTATTCACTATGGCAGGAAATACGGGAATACGCGCATAACAAAGGCATTTATCTGTTCGGAGACATGCCGATATTCGTCGCCCACGATAGCTCGGATGTCTGGGCGAGACCGGAATATTTTCTCCTCGATGAAAACGGGCAAGCAACTGTCGTCGCAGGTGTACCACCGGACTACTTCTCCGAAACAGGCCAAAGATGGGGGAATCCGCACTATAACTGGGAGAAATTGCGGGAAAGGGATTTTGACTGGTGGATGGATAGACTGCACGCACATTTTGAGTGGTTCGATATTGTCCGTATCGATCATTTTCGAGGGCTGCAGGCCGTCTGGACGATCGAGCGGGATTGCCCGACAGCGGTGGAAGGATTCTGGCAAACTGTACCGGGAGACGAATTACTCGCTTTACTATCGGCCGAAAAAGGACAACTGCAACTGGTAGCAGAGGATCTTGGTATTATTACACCCGAGGTTACAGCACTTAGGGATAAATACAATCTTCCAGGCATGTCTGTATTGCAGTTTTCCTTCGATGCTTTCGATGACAATCCGCATAAACCAAAAAACATTAAATCCAATACAGTCGTTTACACGGGTACTCATGACAACGATACAACCAAAGGCTGGTTTGATGCCCTGCCCGAGCATGTACAGCATCATGTCTTGAATCAAATTGGTGCGACGAACCACCAAAATGTCACGGAAACCATGATTGACCGCTGTCTACACACACAGGCCAATCTCGCAGTGATACCATTACAGGATTTTCTGAGTTTGGGCTCCGAGGCACGAATGAATACACCGGGCACGGTTGAAAATAACTGGAGCTGGAACTACCGCCCTGATCAAATCAGCCCTGAACTGGCACAGCATATACATCGTAAAATCCAGGCCAGCGGACGTTTAAGATAATGCCTGACTCACAGCACATCCATCGCCTACAAAGTGGCACTCATCATTACCCCCATGAGTTTCTCGGCCGGCACCGCATTGGCAGCGGTAAAGAAGTAGTCAGAGCTTTTTTACCTTCGGCGGAGCAGGTCGAACTGGAGGGCTACGGTGCCATGCGACGAATCGAAAACACGGACGTCTTTATCGCCGAGCTGAACGGGCAAAACGTGCCTTTGCACTACAACCTGAACTGGCGGGAAAAAGGCGGCAATAATCGGATCGGTGCAATTTCTCCGTTCAGTTTTGATTCGCAAATAGGCGAATTGGATCTGGAGCTGTTCTCCGGTGGCCGGCATTTTCATGCCTATCGATTCCTCGGTGCCCATATGAAAACCATCGATGGCGTGGAAGGCTGCAATTTTGCCGTCTGGGCACCCAACGTAAAACGTGTCAGCGTAATCGGTGACTTTAACGGGTGGCATGGACTGAGGCATCCCATGCGGACCCTCGGGCAATCCGGAGTATGGGAGATTTTTATCCCAGGCTTGCATCAAAATGACGGCTATAAATTCGAAATAATGAGCCAGGAGGGCTCGGTGTTTCATAAATGCGACCCTTACGGACAAGCTATGGCCATGCGTCCGGACAATGCGTCCTTAATTCGCGAAAACACGTTTTTCCCCTGGCAGGATGAACAGTGGCTGATAGATCGGCAGACCTTTGACTGGCAGCATAAACCGATCGCTATTTACGAGCTTCATGCCGGTTCCTGGCGACGCAGAGAAAACGGAGATTTCCTCAATTGGCGTGAGCTCGCCGATCAGTTGGTACCTTACGTCAAATACCTTAACTATACGCATATCGAGTTGATGCCGGTAGCGGAGCATCCGCTGGACGAGTCCTGGGGATATCAGGTCAGCGGTTATTTCGCACCTACATCCCGCTATGGAAATGCAGATGATTTTCGTTATCTGGTCGATTTATGTCACCGGGAGGGCATAGGCGTTATTCTTGACTGGGTGCCCGCTCACTTCCCGAAAGACGATTTCGCTCTCGCACGTTTCAACGGTGTTCCGCTTTACGAACATGGCGATCCGCGCAAAGGCGAACACCAGGACTGGGGGACGTTGATTTTCGACTATGATCGTAATGAAGTTCGGAATTTCCTCCTGACCAACGCGATTTACTGGTTGGAAGAATTTCACATAGACGGCCTGCGCGTGGATGCGGTGGCCTCCATGCTGTATTTAGACTATTCCCGCAAAGGGGACGAATGGTTGCCCAATAAGTACGGCGGCAGGGAAAATCTGGAAGCCATTGCGTTTTTGCGAGAGATGAACAGAACCGTGCATGGCCTGTTTCCGGGAGTACTCACCTTTGCTGAAGAATCAACCGCATGGCCGATGGTTTCCCGACCCATAGAACTGGGAGGTTTGGGATTTTCCATCAAATGGAATATGGGCTGGATGAACGATACGCTGTCCTACATGGAAGAAGATCCCGTACACCGAAAGTATCATCATAACAAATTAACTTTCAGCCAGATCTATGCCTGGACAGAAAATTTTACTTTACCATTCTCACACGATGAAGTTGTGCATTTAAAACGCAGCATGCTGGATAAAATGCCGGGTGACGATTGGCAAAGATTTGCCAATCTGCGGCTTTTATACGCCTGGCAAACCGCGCACCCGGGGAAGAAGCTTCAATTTATGGGCAACGAATTCGCACAAATGCAAGAGTGGAATGTAAAATCCGCTTTGCAATGGCAGCAAATGGACAACAGCCTTAATTTGGGAATTTATTTATTGGTCAAAGATCTGAATGCTTTATATCAATATGAACCTGGCTTGCATTATAATGATTTTCAAGCATCCGGATTCCGATGGATTGACTGCAACGATTCCGATCAATCCATCATCAGTCTCATACGCCAATCGGAGCTGCCGGAGGAATCAATTGTCTGCATATTGAATTTCACTCCGGTGATCAGAGAAAACTACAGGCTTGGAGTCCCTTCCGGCAACAGCTATTTGGAAATTCTCAATACCGACGCAGCGTGCTATGGCGGCTCCAATGTGGGTAATGACGGTGTGATCCGAACGGAAAATATCCCATGGACCGGGTTCGAACATTCCATCAACGTCACTGTACCCCCTCTGGCAGCACTATTCCTGAAGGCAGCTCAGTGAATGTATTATTTGTCAGTAGCGAAGTATATCCGCTCAATAAAACCGGCGGACTCGGTGATGTTGCCTATAGCCTGCCCCATGCTCTGAGTGAACAGGGCGCCGATGTCAAACTGTTGGTTCCGGCTTACAGGAATTTACTCGACAAGGTATCCGATATTAAACTGATCGGCCATTTGGATGTACCCGCATATGACCGCGTGCTGGGTGTCAGAATACTCCAGGCCAGCCACCCTGAATTCAGTATTGGAATTTATCTGGCTGACTGCCAGCCACTGTTCGACCGGCCGGGTAATCCCTATATCCAGGACAACGGATTGGACTGGCCGGATAACGCCGAACGCTTTACCGTCTTTTCGCGGATCGCCACTCTGATGGCATTAGACACACTGAATACGAACTGGCAAGCCGATGTTGTTCACTGCAATGACTGGCAGAGCGGACTGGTGCCGGCATTGTTGAGTGATCACACTCCGCGGCCGAAAACCATTTTCACAATCCACAATCTCGCCTATGGGGGATATTTCCCGCAGGCTGATTTTCAACAACTGCAGTTGCCTACGCACTTCTGGTCAATAGAAGGAGTAGAATTCTACGGTGGATTTTCCATGCTCAAATCGGGAATAATCTATGCCGATGCTGTAACAACCGTAAGCCCCACCTATGCCGAAGAAATCTGCACGCCGCAGTTCGGTTATGCAATGGACGGTATTCTGCAGTCAAGAAAGTATAAGCTCCACGGTATACTTAATGGCATAGATAGCCGGCACTGGAATCCACTGACCGACACTTATCTGCCGGTCAATTACTCGATTTCCAATATCATCGAGGGCAAGCATGCCAGTAAGAAGGCGTTGCTTGAATCATACGGAATTGTTGACCTCAGTGACTCTTTTTTTGAAAAACCCCTACTCGGTATGGTGGGCCGACTGATCGAGCAAAAAGGCATAGATTTAATACTCGATTGTATGGCGGAGATTATCCAGCAGAGCGATGCTTGCTTTATATTTCTGGGAACAGGCGCTACCGGCTTTGAACAACAACTGCTCGGAGCGGCGGAACTTTATCCGGATCGAGTCTACGTGTGGATTGGGTTCTCCGAGGAAAAAGCTCACTTGCTTGAAGCCGGAGCGGACATTTTTCTAATGCCGTCCAGATTCGAGCCATGTGGACTCAACCAGATGTACAGTTTACATTATGGTACGCCGCCGGTAGTGCACAACACGGGAGGTTTGGCGGACACTGTAGTAAATACGTCGCAAAAATCGCTAATGAACGGCAGTGCCAACGGTTTTGTTTTCGAGGATGCGGATACGGCCTCGTTCAAACAGGCGGTTTATTCTGCACTGGAACTGTTCAGCGACAAGGCCAAATGGACTAAGATAATGAAAAACGGTATGTCGATCGATTTTAGTTGGGACGGCAGAGCTGTACAATACCTAGATTTATACAAAACCTGAACACTCTATCCCGGAGCTGAGATTTTGGATTCCAAGAATAAAGAATCGAACTTTTCCGAAGTCTGCGAACAAGCAAAGATGAAACAATTACCGGCCACCTCAGAGGCTCTTTCAGAAGACTTTCAGCGCTACCTCAACTATCATCTTGGCCGTTCCGCGAGCTGTACACCTAATTACATTTACGAAGCGCTGGCCTTGACGGTTCGTGACCGCATTATGCCCGATTGGCGAGCCACGCGGGAAGCAACGAAAAAAAAAGACGTCAGGCGTGCATATTATCTCTCTCTCGAATTCCTGATCGGTAGAGCCCTGGGGAACCATTTACTGAATTTGGATATCAGTGAAGCAACCCGCGAAGCGATGCTCAGGTTCAGCATCGATTGGGAACAGATTGAGGATACTGAACCCGACGCAGGGCTGGGTAATGGAGGTCTGGGAAGATTGGCGGCCTGTTTTATGGATAGTTGCGCAAGCTTACAACTTCCGGTTGTAGGCTATGGTATCCGATATGAATACGGAATGTTCAGGCAACTGATCTTAAACGGCTATCAAACCGAAGAACCCGATCACTGGCTGCGGGACGGTAATCCGTGGGAAATCAGCCGACCTGAGCATACCCAGACAGTTCCGTACGGCGGCCGCTTGGAACGGTACACGGATGAAAGCGGTCTCACACAATCAAACTGGGTGGATACGGATAACGTTCTGGCGGTCCCCCATGACATGCCTGTCTCCGGCTACCGTAACGGTACGGTCAATACCTTACGCCTGTGGAAAGCGACTGCCACGGATGCATTTAATCTCGGTGAATTCAATGCCGGGGATTATCCGGAAGCCGTGGCGGCAAAGAATGATGCCGAACATATCTCAATGGTGCTTTACCCGAACGACGCGAGCGAAAACGGCAAGGAGTTGCGTCTTCGGCAGCAGTATTTTCTCGCCTCGGCCAGCCTTCAGGACGTCATCCGTTTGTGGGAAGAAAATCAGGATTCGGATTTCAGCCGTTTTGCCGAGCTGAACGTTTTTCAAATGAATGACACCCACCCCACCATTGCTGTTGCAGAATTAATGCGGATCCTGGTTGATGAAAAAGATCTGGGCTGGGACAACGCCTGGACTATAACCCAAAGCTGTATGGCCTATACCAACCATACGCTCTTACCCGAGGCTCTTGAGCGTTGGTCGGTATCTCTGTTTGAAAAGCTACTGCCCAGACACCTGGAAATTATCTATAAAATCAATGCCAGGTTTCTTACCCTGGTTGCCCAGAAATGGCCGGGTGACACCGAACGCATGCGAAGAATGTCGATTATAGAGGAAGGCAGTCAAAAACAGGTTCGCATGGCCTATCTTGGCATAGTCGGCAGTTATTCGGTAAACGGGGTTGCAGCCCTGCATTCAAAATTATTGACCGAAGGCCTGTTTCACGATTTTTACCAACTGTGGCCTGAAAAATTCAATAATAAAACCAACGGTGTCACCCCGCGCCGGTGGATAGCACACGCCAATCCTCTAATGACCGATTTGATCAGCAGTAAATTCGGCCGTGACTGGATCGATAATTTAGACCATTTATCTGCGCTGAGCTCCTTGTCGGAAGACCCGGAATTTCAACAACAATGGAGCGATGTCAAACTGGCAAACAAAAAACGATTGACCGAATTTGTAGAAAAACATTGTGGTGTTAGATTCAATACCGAATCGCTGTTTGATATACAGGTAAAACGAATACATGAATACAAACGGCAGTTGCTCAATCTATTACATGTCATACATCTGTATAAACGAATAAAAACGAATGACACCAAGAACTGGGTCAACCGCTGCGTGTTGATCGGCGGCAAAGCGGCGCCCGGTTATGAAATGGCTAAATCCATCATCAAGCTGGCAAACAATATTGCGGCGACAATAAATCACGATCCACAGATTGGAGACAAACTGAAACTGGTGTTTTTGCCCAACTACGGTGTTTCCAGCATGGAAATTATTGCACCTGCGGCTGATTTATCAGAACAGATATCGACGGCCGGCAAGGAAGCATCCGGCACCGGCAACATGAAGTTCATGATGAATGGTGCGCTGACTATCGGCACTTTCGACGGGGCGAATATCGAGATCCTGGAAGCCGTTGGGGTGGAAAACTTCTTTTTATTCGGATTAAAAGCCGAAGAAGTAGAAAATCTAAAACCAAATTACAACCCTCAATCCTATATCGATGGCGATCCGGACCTGCAGGCTGTAATGAGGTTATTGGAGTCGGGCCAGTTCAATACCAGCGAACCCGGTATTTTTAACACCGTGATCGCAACACTGAAAAACCCGAACGACCCCTGGCTGACACTGGCGGATTTCAGAAGCTATATCGATACACAGGAACGAGTCGCGGCTGCTTGGATGGACCAGGCCGGGTGGGTTAAGAAAAGCATTCTTAATACAGCACACAGCGGATATTTCTCAACCGATCGCACAATGAACGACTACAATGAGGATATCTGGAAACTCCAAAAACTCGACATCTGAAGTCGCCTCGCTATAAATAAAGCCAGAAACCGGTGCTCCGCCAATATCTACCGTTCCTGATCAGTGGGTTGCTTTCACGTAGTTCGGTGTCTGCAAAGACTTAAACTATGTCAGTGTATTCTGACGACTTTGTCCAGAGGCCGTTCTCACACATCTCATGTGTGAGAACGGCCCCTAGGTCACAAATTGTCCATAAACAGATGCAATCCCGGAAATACCTGACTATAGTAATAACAAATTATTGACACATTGTTTAAATCAATGACTTAGCAACGGATAATGATAATAACAAGTTCCAATATCAACCGGCCTCTGGACTACGAAATCCCTCAACGTCAATTAGATGACAGACGGCAGTTTTCGGTAAAAACGATAACTACCAGCCTGATGAACCCTCGCAGACGTTACTGCCGCCGTCAGGAAGACAAAAAATACCCTATCCTTGATGTCTATGGCTGGCCACATATGCTATGCGCCGTTGCGCTCATGCTTTTCTCCATCAGCGACGCAATTTTTACCCTTTTGCTACTGCAGCAGGGCGGAAAAGAACTCAATCCGGTAATGGATTATTTTTTGCAAATGGGCATTTTTGAATTTATCAGCGCAAAAATGCTGATCACGTTTCTGTGTGTGTTCTTCTTTGTGGCTTCCTGGAATTTTCTGATATTCCGGTACTTTCGTGTCAGAAACTTTCTGTTTGCATCCTTGCTCATTTATACAGTACTGATTATTTACGAATTAACCTTACTTGCGAAAGCTTACCCGGCTGCCTGGAACATGGTCACTGTATTAAGCTGAATTAAAACTGCTTAGCCGCA
This sequence comes from Granulosicoccaceae bacterium, assembly GCA_965222695.1. Taxonomy (GTDB): domain Bacteria; phylum Pseudomonadota; class Gammaproteobacteria; order Granulosicoccales; family Granulosicoccaceae; genus UBA7957. The sequence goes on from OZ244967.1 coordinate 2,648,752, forward strand.
GACCCGGCCCCGCTAAATAGTATTGCGGAAATCGGCTAAAGATCTGACTCTTTGTATAGATTGCTGCGCGATTCTCATTATCCAATACTCCACCGTGGAGCGGAATACATGCCTGGTAACCATAGGTGTTTTATCGCAGCCGAATTCAGACTTATACGAATTCTCGTCGCCACGCATAAAATCGTAGTTCTCGCAACCTGAGGCAATTGCAGCGTCAATGATCATGGTGTGAGCTATCCACAGCGGGGTGTAACGGTTCGCGCCTTCGCTTGCAAATCCACTCTGATAATAATAAGCCGTTTTCCCCCCGTAAAAGCTATATACTGCCGCCAATGTACGCTTCTCAAGTTTAAGCAAGTGAATTGCGACTTGCCCCCGATGAAACATAAGTTTCATAAATTGACGATGAAAACGACTAAAACGTTCAGAGTCGAAAACACAGGGTTTGGATTTACTGGTCCATCGCTCTCTGTTAAGGTCCGCCAGCATCTTAAACGAGTGCTCGAAGTCTGCTGGCCCCCGAGAGGTCATCAGAACGTGGCCGCCTTCTTTGTCAAGCCTTCGTTCACTCAGTGCAATTCGTTTGCGTCGGGACTTGCTGAGCCTTTGTAAATAGTCATCGAAGCTGCCGGTAAGCGGCACCGAATATTTAAATCCGATCCGGCGGGTGCGCTGACTGTATTTTGCCGGCAGTTTCTCGCACAACCTTAGCACTATTGAATCCTGTAAAACATTTTCAAACAGCAGTCTGCGCCAGTTTGTCTGAAAAGAAATCCAGTTTAGAATTTCCTGTACAACTATATCTTCGGAACCGGTTTCAACGAGAATATCCAGATACTCACTGACAACTTCATCAGCTTCATCTTCTCCGCTACCGATGAATCGCAGTATGCCTCCACCTCTGAACCACAGCCGTTTTTCCAACTGAAAAGGCGCAAGACCTATTAAACGCCCACCCCGACTCACAGTGACAATTTTTAACACATTCTTTTGATCTGCAAATATTTCCCACCAAGTGTAGAGCCATTCCCAAGACGAAAACGGGGTGCTGTTGGAACTGCGCTGTTGTAAATCGTTCCACTCCTTTCTCAGATTGCGGAATGCGGTTTGATTGGAAATTTCAGAAACCACAAGGCTATCCGGCATCGACGCGGCTCTGACGATGGCGCTCGCCTTTTCCGATGAATTGACTGTTCCAGGATTCATCGGACTTTCGCACTCTGCAACAGTCGTCTGTAGGTTATCGCACAGTGAAGATTGAGTTGAGTCATTGAATGTGTGCAATATTACCGGACCTTTTCGATTGGTTGGAATGATAGGCTTCAGAGTTCATTTAATACATCGGCCGATTGACCATCAATTCTAAAACAAGACCTTGATTACCAATGTGAATATTGTAAAAATCCACATCGGACAGTTAAAGTTGAACAGCTTTCCATAAATTTCAGAAATCACCTCAACTATCGTCAGGGCGTACTAGGGCAGAGGATCAACGTGAAAATAATCGGTTCTGGACTTTTCATTATCATAGGCATTGTGACGGGTGTGCTTGTTCACCATATGCTGGGTAATAAATCAACCGGGGTCGTCCCCAATGTAATTTTGGGAATTATCGGCGCTTTCGCGGGCCTGTTTTTCAAAGACATCTTCGATATCCAACTCTTGGGCAACTTAGGCGGAGCCGCCCTCTTTTCATTTATTGGAGCTTTGCTCATTTTAGTGCCTGTCAATTTGCTGCTAAATGCCGCGAATTCCGATTAACCGTGCGTGAATTTAAGAGGCCCCTGTGTGCCCTTAACCGGCCTTACTCGGTTTAGGGTTGATCAAATCCTGAAATTCAGACTCAATCGCCCGCGGCCTGCCCACTTCATATCCCTGTATGTAGTTGACTCCCGATTTCACCAATCGCTCCCGGATCGCTTCATTCTCCACTAATTCGGCAATTGTTTTAATACCCAGAGACTGACAGACCTGGGCCAGCGCATTGACAATCGACTCACTGACCGGATCGTGGCTCATATTCTTTACCAGAGCACCGTTGAGTTTAACGTAATCAACCGGCAGGTTTCGAAGACTGGAGAAAGCCCCTATTCCTACTCCGAAATCATCCAGGGCAAATTCAAATCCCCGCTTCCTCATAAATTCAATAAATTTGCTGCTCTCGCGAATATTGCGCATTGCCGTATCTTCAGTAATATCAAAGCAAACGCTGTTGGGCACTATGCTATATTGTTCCGCCGCAGACAGGATATAAGCGGCGAAATTCATATTAAGTGAATCCCCCGAGAGATTAATCGTAAAACTGTATCGAGGCGTTTTCGAGTCACTGTTCAGCGATCCCGACAATGCAAGCCCTCGATTTACAACCCATCGGTCGACAAACTGCATCATTCCAAGTTTGCGGGCTGTAGAAAGAAAAATATAGGGCGCGACCAGTACGCCATCATCGCTATAAGGCCTGAGAAGCAGTTCATAGCGCTGTACCCCGTCGCCATAAGCTCCTGTGTCCACTATGGGTTGGCAAAACAATTTAAAGTCATTGTTTATCACAGCTCTATGAATTCTTTGATCCCATCCAATCCGTGACAATTCGCGGCGTTTCCCAGAGACACCGTTAAACACGGCATATCGGTTTTTACCTGCCTCACGCGCAAGTTCAATCGTTTCCTCACCAACCCTGAGCAGATTTTCCGGACTGACATATGCCGCAGATAAAGGCACAAGTCCGATGTTGGCTTCAATTCCCAAGGCCTGACCGTTCCAGTCGAAGGTAAATTCCGAGATCGATTCCAGTACCTGCCCGGCAACAATTGCAGCATTGTCGAGCTTGCAGTTTTTCAGGAGCAAACCGAATTCATCTCGATTCAGCCGCCCCGCAAAATCACGGGAACGAACGCGCTTTCCCATTATTCCCGCCAGCTGCGAGACTACATGTAATCCAGCCTCGACACCACCCAGCGAATAGACTTCATCCAGTTTATCCAGTCGCAAAAATAAAAGGCTGGATTCAACAGCCTTGCTACTTTTATCGCCCAACTCTCTTTGCAGCAACGCTGAAAAAGTCTTTCGATTGAGAAAGCCACTGGTTTGATCATAGCTTGACTGTAGAACTCTGTAGGCCTTTTCGCACATTAATTCGGCGAGGCGAAGATCACTTTTGACAAAGGGTTCGACTTGACGTGTCCGGACCAGTACCATTGCCCCGCTTACCTGACTTTGCATATCAAGCAATGGGCAAAGAAGAATTTGCAAGTCATCAAGTTGTTTGGTTGCAAAGCTGACACCGCTTTTTTTCGACGATTCCAATACAAACGCCGAATCCCGATTTTCCGTATGTTTATACAGCTCACGCTGGATTACTCCATTGCGGCGGGATTCCGACAGCCCGTTGCTTTCAAAGGCAGTCTCATCAAAAACGAAAGAAAACAATTGCCGTCCTTCTCGATAATAAAGAAATGCGCCAACCAATGACATTGAATCCACGCAGTCACTCAACAGTGACATCATTTCCTGTTCAACATTCTCTACAGCCGGCTCTGGCACACTGCTGCTACACAGTTGTTGAAAGTGCCTCAATTCGCAAACATTTTCAGCAAGCCTGGATCTATACGTCTCTACTTCAGCAACACATCCCTGAATCAGCCGGATGTTGTAAGACAAAGCCCTGAGTTGCGATTTATCCTGCTCGACCGGCGTCTGAACCAGAACAAAGCATACATCGTCGGATTTATAGATATGCAGCGCCACTAAATAACAGTTTTTCCAACGCCTTTTTTTGAACTCTAAAACACCGGAAACCGCGCTTGCCATGATTTCTGCCGGATTTTTCGGTAACTCCTTCGGCCCCGAAAAATTTTCACTCGACCAGCTCAGTTGCATTCGCTTATCGAACAGCGCAAAGTTCGTGGGCGGTTCGCAGATCAAACCGATCATACGAATAAAACTCTGCAATGGTGAATTGTTATGTTCTGGGTCGGGCATTGTTTTCTCTAGGTTCAAAATAAGTACGTTGGAGCAAGACCGCGCAAAATGGAGATAACCCGGAACGTACTAATTTTGCTGTCGGCTATCCTAACTCTGGACCTTAAGCGGCCTCATCACTAAGCTTCCATAGATTAAAAATCGGACCGCTTAACAATATCTTTACTCGTACAGCCCAAGCTGCTTTTCGGCACCGGAAATTCGTGACCCACCACGCAAAATCCCAAAAAAAACGGCAGATTGATCAATCCCGGATACTGAATAAGCGGACAACATATCCGAATCTGACGCTAGATATTGAAGAGGCTGTGAAACATAATGATCTCAGCATGACAATCCGGACCTTAGACACTGTACATGTATCAGGTAATTCTAAAAACAGGCGTGATTTTGTGCATAGCACACTCCCTGATCGCCTGCGATAGCACAAACGACTTTGGCGACGTCTTCGACCCGTTGTCCAATCAGTCCGCTTCCGGGCAAAATCCGGGCGCAAACTCATCCAGCAGCTGCGATCAGCTGGATTTAAATCGATGGATCTACGATGTTATGCACGACACTTACCTCTGGTATGAACATACACCACAGCTGGATTACGAGCGCTACTCCGACGCAAATCTGCTGTTGCAGGACTTACGATTTAAAAAATACGACCGGTTCAGCTATTTGATTGATGAACAAGACTACAACAATTCACAACAGGGACTTGCCACCGCATTCGGCTTTCAACTTGGCCTCTACAAGCAGCGCTATTTATTCCGCTATATCGAACCCGGATCCCCGATGCAGAAGGCGGGAATTAAACGGGGTGACGAGCTGCTGGCAATAGGCGGAATCACCTTGTCGGAAATGAGCTCCAAACAATTCAACGAACTGACCGATACCAGCCAGGGACCAAACACGCAAACCTTTACCATTATCGATCGGGACAGCGGTATCAGCCAAACTCATGAGGTGACCAGTGCTACCTTTTCCGTACAAACCGTGTTTAATCAAACCGTCCACAGCCCGGGGGGCGTAAAAACCGGATATCTGGGGTTTTCCCGTTTTATGCGAACCTCCGGCGACGAGTTGAACCAGGCGTTTGAATCTTTCAAACAAGAACAAATCAAGGATCTCGTCGTCGATTTACGATACAACGGCGGTGGACTGATCTATATCGCTGCTCAACTCGGTGGCCTTATTTCCGGCAAACATGTTGAAAATCAGCTGTTTACCACGCTCAAATTCAATGACAGATATTCCGGTAACAATCTTGAATATCGTTTTACGACGACACAGGACGCCCTGGATCTGCAACGTCTTATTATCCTCAGCACAGGCAGTACCTGTTCTGCCAGCGAAATGCTAATCAATGGACTGGCGCCTCATATCGACGTGGTTACCATCGGCGGCAGAACATGCGGCAAGCCTATAGGTATGGTTCCGCAATCCAATTGCGAAAAAACATTATTCGCGATTAATTTTGAATCGAGAAACGCCCTGGATGAAGGAGAGTATTTCAACGGCTTAGAGGTTAACTGCTCTATTGCGGATTCCGCCGAACAGGACATGTGGTCGGAAAACGACCCCCTCTTCTCCGGCGCTTTGAATTACATAGTAACGGAAAACTGCCCTTTGGCCGCACAATCACGCCATGTGGTCGAAGGTATACCGGTACGGCCGATCAAACCGAAAGAACCTGACTGGGATCTATTTTAAAAATACGGAATGCCGACGCCTTGAAGAAGGAGCTTACCGGGGCATATAACGACAACCCGGCAATAGAGTATTATCGGAACAAACACGGCTGAAACCGGTCAGAGCTGGAGTTACCTTTATCTGCAGGAATCCGCCATGAGAAGACTCCGAACAATATTTCTTTGCACCTTGCCGCTTCTTTTCACGCAAGCCGGTGCTGCGGAGAATGAAATCTCTGTTCAAAGCAGTGAACATACCACTGCGGTACTGGAGTTATATACGTCTGAAGGTTGCAGCAGTTGTCCGCCTGCCGATAAGTGGCTCAGCGCCCTGAAACCACATTTAGGCAAAGAGCTGCATGTTGTTCCGCTCGCCTTTCACGTGGACTATTGGAATTACCTGGGTTGGAAGGATAAGTACTCAAAGGCGCGATATACTGAGCGCCAACGCAAGCTCGGGAAACTGAATCGACAATCGACCATATACACGCCCGAGTTTTTCGTCAACTCTGAAGAGCAGAGAAATACAGGCAAAATCATCAGCAATATTCAAAAGACCAATCAGCGCAAGAGTCGCTGGGCACTGAGTATGACGGCCAGTCTCAGCCAGCCCAGTGGAGACAATCTGCAGGTAGACGTGTCGGGAGAAGCTTTAGTTGAAGAGACAAATGCAACTGCGGAACTTTTTATCGGACTTTACGAAAACAATATCGTCAGAAAAATTGAGAGAGGCGAGAACACCGGCAAGACGCTCAACCACGACTTTGTCGTGCGGAAATGGTTTGGACCCATTTCCCTCAATAAGCAATCGAGCATATCCTATCAGCAACTGATCCGGTTTCCGGAAGATTCTCAGAAAGCCAATGTCGGAGTGGTTGCAGTACTTTACGAGAAAGACAAGGGCGATATTCTGCAGGCCGTAAGCACTGATCTGGAAAGTCTATTTTGAGACGGCTTCATTAATACGGTATTTCATCAGCAACAGATTGTTTTACCCGGGTTGAAAAGGTTTTTCGGATCCAGCGCTTTCTTAATCGTTTGCATGACCTCTACGGCGTTGTCGCCATGCTCTAACCGCATATAGTCTAGTTTCCCGTTGCCTATACCGTGCTCACCGGTACAGGTACCCCCCACACGCAATGCGTTTTTCACCAATATTGAATTGATGCGGCTGGCCTCCGCCAACTCTTTATCATTCTTGGGATCGACACAGAAGACCATGTGAAAATTTCCGTCGCCGACATGTCCCAGTACAGGCGAATCGAGAAAGCTTTTATCGACCTCCGATTGAATAGAGGCGATACTTTCTGCAAGCCTGGAAATAGGAACACAAACATCCGTGGTAAGGCCGTATTTACCGGGGTATTTCGCAAGCGCGGCATAGTAAGCCGTATGTCGAGCGTTCCACAGTTTATTCCGTTCTTCCTCTTTTTTCGCCCAATGAAAACCCCCGCCCCCATGCCCGTCGGCAATTTCGCTAAACAGCGAGACTTGCTCGGCCACCGAGGCTTCGGTACCGTGAAATTCGAGAAAAAGTGTATCTTTTTCCGGGTAATCAGTCTTGCTGTATCGGTTAATCAATTTCATATAGGCCGCATCGAGCAGTTCGATTCGCGCTACAGCTATTCCTAATTGTATGGTCTCAATGACCGATCTCACCGCCGATTGAACATCATCGAAATTAACGACTGCCGCCGACATGGACTCCGGCATTCCGTAAAGTCTGAGGCCAATTTCAGTAATAATTCCCAGAGTTCCTTCCGAGCCTATATACAGACGGGTTAAATCATACCCCGCGGATGACTTCCGGGCTCGTGTTCCTGTGCGGATGATCCTGCCATCGGGTGTCACAACGGTAAGCGTCAATACATTTTCCCGCATTGTTCCGTAGCGGACGGCGTTGGTTCCGGACGCCCGCGTCGCACACATACCCCCAATCGATGCATCGGCTCCGGGATCAATCGGAAAAAACAGGCCCGTATCACGCAGATACAGGTTCAGCTGCTCGCGAGTGACTCCCGCCTGTACACGACAATCCAGATCATCCTGATTCACCTCGACAATAGTATTCATCCGCATCATATCGATGCTTACACCACCTTCGAGTGCCACGGTTTGCCCTTCAATACTGGTACCCGCACCGAAAGGCACAATAGGCGTATTGTATTGATTACAAAATACAACTATCGAACAAACCTCATCATTTGTTTCAGGAAAACAGACCAGATCCGGCAAAGCGGGAATATGCCATGATTCGCCCCTGGCATGTTGCTCACGAACTGACCGCGAAGAGGAAACTCTGTCTCCAAGCAAATCCCGGAGATGTCGCTCAAGTGATACTAAGTCCCGTTCCGGCATGTTCGAATTACCTCGCATAAGGTTTCAGGGCAGCCTGAACAGTAAGGGCAGCATACCCTGTTGATGCATGACTTCAATAAGCTGCAAGGCACCAAACCCCACAAAAAACCAGATGGCGTCTTTAAAGGCATTCTGGAAAACCGGAACATTGATGGTGTACTCCGGTACATTTTTGTACAAGGTGAAATCCGGAAAAAAGCGGGGAGTGTTGGCCTTATATTGCAGATACTGGACACCGAGGGCATCTTCGAGCTTTTTTTCTTCAAAATTGATGGTTCTGGCGTATATAAACATGTATATCATTATGATAACTGCTGTTATCACCAGTGACTGAGTGCTCAGACCCAGTCCGATAGCTCCAATAAAACTGAATACATACAATGGGTTACGTGTAACCGAATAAGGCCCGTACTGAATCAGGCGCTTTGTTTTATATCCACAGATATATATCGATGACCACAAGCGCCCAAAGACGGCCATGACTATCAGCAAAAAGCCGACAGACTCAAGCAAAAACTCGAAAATTCCGGGGTCCGGCCATATATGGCTATTGAACAAAATCAATAGAGCGATAACTGCAATACTCCAGCGAGTTACCGCAATGCGATTTCGAGCAATAAAACTTTCCATTCTCACTCCAAAACAATAGATATGACTCAGACAATAATTGTCCGTTTTTCAGTAAGCCTGCTGTAATGGTTTCCCCACCGAAACACCAAACCCTAAAAGACAAGGTATTTATACGAAATTTCGGCTCAGTTGCTCTCGCTTTCTGGAGATGGACGAAAAAAACAGGTGTCCGCAAGACCATCCAGTGCTTCAAAATTCTGCCCGTCAACGGATTTTCTGGCAAGCGTCGAATTATACGACGTATCAGAACGTTTCATAAAGCAATAGCAGAGGATTAGCCGCACAGAAACGGACAAACCACCCTTTGTGAAGCGCATCCATCCCGCTCAGAGGCCTAATTCAGATGGACAAGTATAAATGCGGATTATAGTTTGTATTCAGCTGTTGAATAACCGGTAGCAGGTTTCTTTCATCGGAGTTGCATTTCTAAAGACAGCCGATATACCCTCACAGGCGAAGATCTGCTCGATAACGCGGATTTTTTCAAAGCAAGTCAAGATTCTTCATACTTTGAGCAATCAAGTTTTTGCTGCCTTCGCTTAGTTCTATGATCGGTAAACGGCAGGAATGATGGCAAAGCCCCAACAGTGAGGCTGCATACTTGACCCCTGCCGGACTTGGTTCATTCATCAAAGCCTGATGAAGCGGAAACAATGTTTCGTGGATTTCGAAGGCTCGGGAAAAGTCGCCTGCAAGACAAGCTGACTGAAATCGAGCAGTCAAGGAGGGAGCTACATTTGCAGTGACGGATATACAGCCTGCGCCACCGCTGGCGTTATAGGCAAGCGATGAGAGATCATCACCGGAAAGCCATGAAAACTCTGTCCTTATCCGCTGTCGCTCACTGCTGAGTCTGGCCATATCGGCGGTCGCATCTTTCACGCCCGCGATACGGGGCAGTTCAGCGAGTCTGAAAAGCGTCTCCACGCTGATATCAACAATACAACGAGAGGGAATATTGTAGACGATTATCGGAATATCAGTCGCATCATGCAGCATCTTAAAGTGTTGAAACAGTCCTTCCTGGCCTGGTCGATTATAGTACCCGGCAACACTCAGAATACCGTCTGCACCGGCATCCTGTGCATGACGAGCATAGATAATCGCTTCCAGGGGATTGTTCGATCCCGCGCCGGCAATGACCGGTATCCTGCCCTGGGCCGCATCAACAACTATACCCACAACACGGCAATGCTCCTCGCGACTCAAGACGGGTGACTCTCCGGTCGTACCTACCGGAACCAAGCCATGAGTACCCGACTCTATATGCCATTCAACCAATTTCCGTAAAGCGGTCTCATCAATACGATCTTCCCGAAAAGGCGTTATCAATGCAGGTAGAGAGCCTGTAAACATCGTTTTTCTCCAAGGCAAAAAAAACCCCGGTCTTTTTGGCCGGGGTTTAGGTAAAAATGACTTCAGTTTAGATACTATTCAATCGTCCACCGCCGGACCGCACCATAGAGCAGGCATTTTTGTTTATTTTTTAAGACAAACTCAAGCATGAGAATGTATCCGGACAGACGATTGAAAGGAGAGTCTATAGCATCCTTGAAATATCAACAAGCCCCCACTCGGATTAAGGCGGATATTGCTGTTGCCGCGGGTCGATGGTCTATGGCAGACTCAAAAAAAAACAGCTCATTGAACGGCAGATATGAATCACCTGCACCCAACCGCGGAAAGAGGAAAACAATGAAACCAAATGAGGTGAAGACTGTTGAAGATGCCAAATCCATCGTTGTGGAACGAGATATACAGTATATAAAAGTCGGTGTTTTTGATGCTGACGGTATTTTACGCGGTAAGTATATGCATCGGGAAAAATTTTTCTCCGCGCTGGACAAGGGATTCGGATTTTGCGACGTCGTGCTTGGATGGGATTCTCAGGACCAGCTTTACGACAATGTGAGTTACACCGGTTGGCATACCGGCTATCCGGACGCACCGGTCAGGTTACTGCCGGACACATGCCGAGAACTGCCTCTGGAAGAAAATACCTTGCTGTTTTTAGGTGAGTTCGCCGAGAATGCCGAGGCAATTTGTCCGCGCGGAACACTGAAACGGCTGATCGAAAAATCTCGATCCATGGGATTTCATGCCAACGCCGCCTGTGAGTTCGAGTTCTTTGTGTTCAATGAATCCCCTGATACCGTGCGCGAGAAAAGCTATAAAAATCTCGACAATCTCACGCCGGGTTTCTTCGGCTATTCGGTTTTGCGCAGTTCCGTACATGCCGAGTTCTACCATCGGCTGTTACAACTCTGCGATGAGATGGATTTCTCCCTTGAGGGTCTGCATACGGAGACCGGCCCGGGAGTATTGGAGGCGGCCATAATGCACGACGACGTTCTTTGTGCCGCCGATAAAGCGGCATTATTCAAAACTTTCACCAAAATACTGGCTCAGCGGGAAAATCTGATGGCGACCTTTATGGCTCGATGGTCACCCGATTGGCCGGGGCAAAGCGGGCATTTGCATATTTCATTAACAGATGAGAACGGCAAATCTGTGTTCCACGACCAAAGTAAGACTCATAACATCAGTGACATCATGCGCTGGTTTATCGGCGGTCAGCAACAGTTGATGCCGGAATTTCTGGCCATGGTCGCATCCACGGTTAACTCGTTTTCACGACTGGTTCCCGGGTTCTGGGCACCGACGGCGGCGACCTGGGGTATAGAAAACCGCACCTGTGCCCTGCGCGCGATTCCCGGTTCGGCAAAATCCCAGCGAGTGGAGTATCGAATCGCTGCCGCCGACATCAATCCCTATCTGGCACTTGCCGCGGCACTGGGTTCGGGGTTGTGGGGAATCGAAAACAAAACAGAGCCTTCGGATCCCGTGACAGGCAATGCCTATGATCAGTCATCCGAAGACAAATTCAAACTTCCCGAAACTCTGATACAGGCAGCAGAGCGCCTGCGTGGATCAACTCCGGCGAGACAATTGTTCGGAGATGAGTTTGTCGAGCACTATGCATCCTCCCGTGAATGGGAAGAACGGGAATTCCGCAAACACATCACGGACTGGGAAATGCAGCGGTATTTTGAAATCATTTAGCGCGTTGAGAGATTTAAGACTGGCTCCGAATGCAGGTTGCATGTAAGACGACTTTTAGGGATATTGTGCAGGACAGTCCGATGACTATCCTGCACATTTCATCTCGCAAAAAGTATATAGTGGAGAGTCCGGGCCGAAAAAGACTATGAAGGATGATTATTGGCCAGGGAAATCTCTTCGCCGGCTTCGATCAACATTTCCATAATGGCCTCAGCCGCTTCGGGATTTTCTTCCGCCATTTCCTGCCACTCTTCCGAGGAAATTTCACGCTTGTCTTCCATTGCTTTCTCCTGTATTCAAATAAAATTAGTATATCATTATTTTCTAATGTATAGAATACAACGGCAGAATGACAAATCGATTTAACAAAATTTTTAGCTGAATGTCACATTTCCTCGGATTTGAACTGATAATTTCTTTTTCTTATCAATTCCTTAGTACTGCAATGGTCAATTTCGAGGCTAGGAAGCCGACATTACACAATGTACACTTGAGCCGGTGACAACCCTGCGGAGGCCAAGCAGCCAATATGCTTGAGACACTCAAGAATCTGCCCTTGATGAGAATGATTGAAGAGTCTCGCTGGAATACGCTTGAGCCTTATATCAGCTTTCACAAACTCGTGCCTGAGGAAACGCTTTTTGAATGCGGTCATAAAAGCGAAACCCTCTACCTCATTCTTCAAGGCAAGCTAAACCTGTATCTACCTGCTACTGAGGTTCATCGGGAAGTTCTGGTCAAGGAACGCAAAAACGGAGACACCGCAGGAGATTTCGCGGTCTTAAACGGGGGTGAGCACCTGGTCACTGCAAGGGCCGCTGTCCAGACTGATATTGTCTGTTTTCCGCGCGCGGGATTTGAAAAACTGGCGGATCTGCACCCGGACATTTTGGCTCACGTCTATGAAACGGCTGCGGAATTGTCACGCACCGTATTACTCATCAAGTCCTTTCTCGGCCTCTTTGGCGATATCAGTGATGTCACACTGAGAGAGTTGCTCAAAGATACCAAAATTAAACATCTGCGCAGCGGTGAAGAATTGTTCCGCCAGGGCGACGAAACCGACGGGCTGTATATCGTAATGGCCGGGCGCCTGCCGATACTCATTCATCGGGATGACGGCAGCACCCGACTGCTCGGCGAAGCCAAGACACCGCAAATGGTCGGAGAGTTTTCACTGATCACCAATTCAACCCGGGCGGCCACAGTTTATGCAAGCCGTGAATCCATGGTTGCGTTTCTGGATAAAGAGCGATTTCACAAATACATCATGCAAAAACCCAAGCTTTTGGCTTCGGTTTCACGAATGATAGTCGAGCGGCAAAACGCTTCGGTCAGGGAGCGTCATCCACGCGGACGGTATCAACATATTGCGATTGTACCTCTATCACGTAATTTACCGTTGCGGCGGATTATCCATATGCTCAAAATGCAGTTCCGTCACTCCGCACGCACGTTTGCGATTGACAGCCATCAATTCGATACACTTTATGGCAAGACAAACGCATCGCAAACTTCCTTTTCTGATTTTTTTAACTCCAGCATTACTGCCTGGCTTGATGACCGGGAGTCCCGCTATGGCCATGTGCTTTATGTTGCCGATCACGACTGGAATTCCTGGACACACCGCTGCCTCAACCGCGCCGATCGAGTACTACTACTGGCTGATACTACTCAAAGCCCGAAATTACAAAAAGTCGAGGAGAAGCTACTGGCCATGTTCGCACCGCGTGAACACCGACCGCGTATTGAATATGCCTTCCTGCACCCCGAAGACACGATAATGCCGCACAACACCGACCAGTGGCTGGCACCCCGGGAAATGGCAGCCTACCATCACATCCGCCTGGAAGACGAATCCCATTTTGCCCGCCTGGCTCGCCGCCTGACCGGTCGCGCCAACGGATTGGTACTCAGTGGCGGTGGCGCCCGCGGATACGTCCATCTGGGTGTCTACAGAGCTATAGAGGAAACCGGACTTGCCATAGACTATATCGGCGGTTCCAGTATGGGCGCACTGCTGGGTGGCGCCATTGCTCTGGAACTCAGTTACGCCAGAATATTTGAGCTTTCGGAACAATTTGCCAATCCCAAGGCCTTGTTTGACTATACTCTGCCGATTACTGCTCTGATGAAATCCGCAAAGCTGACCTCATTTTGTCAGGGCTTGTATAAGGAGACCCTGATAGAAGACTTATGGACCCCCTATTTCTGCATTTCATCGAATCTTTCTATCGGTATTGAAAAATGTCATGAAAGCGGCTTACTGTGGAAGGCAGTCCGGTCCTCAATCGCGATACCGGGTATTTTTTCTCCCGTACCGGAGGACAACGGAGAACTTCTTGTCGACGGAGCTGTATTAAATACGTTTCCGGTTGACCGGATGGAAAACAAACTTTTCGGCGGCACATTGATAGGTGTCAATGTCAGTCAGATTGAAGCTTTGGAAGGAAATTACAATTACGGCATGAGTTTATCGGGCTGGAAAACTCTGGGCAATCGACTGAATCCCTTCGCTCAGAAAAGACTCAAAACGCCGAAAATCCTGGAAACATTATTGCGGGCGAACGATATCAAGAGTATTGAAGAGCTGGAACGGACTCGGTCAATGTTGAATGTATTAATAGAACCGCGGGTAAACACCTTTTCTCTTCTGGATTTTCGATCCTTCGCCAAAATCAGTGATATCGGATATTCCACCGCCCTGGATTCGTTCAAAAAACATCAATTAGTCGGCGGAAGTAACAGGAACTAGATTCTCCATCCGATAGTCATAGAGATTGATCACGTCGCTGATTTTGTTTTGCAGCCTGATCCGTTTTCGCGGCGAATAAAGGCCCAGCTCACGCCTTATTTGGATTCTACGCCGGGCGCTGTGTATATATTCGTGGAATGTCGAGATATCTCTGTGCGCTGTGTCTCCGACAGTACGCGGATAAAGCGCCACGTAGGATTTGGCAGGTACCCGCCCTGCGGCTATTTGCGTATCCAGTCGGACTTCGGTTAACCAGAGCTCCAACAATTCTTTCTGGTAGTCGGCAACGACTACGTCCGGATTAAAGAAATCCCGGATCATGGTATCACGTTCGTTTCGATCCAGATCATACTCATAGGCCATAATCGCCAGATTCTGAGCAGCATACATATCAGCATAATCGAGCGTTATGGCAATCAGCGATATTCCACTGCGTAACTGTTTGCGAGCCAATAGATCCAACCGGTGTTCGTGATTCTGATCGTGACTCTGTTGAATCTCTATCACCAGCCTTTCGATGAGGGGTTTGATGATTGCGCCGCGTACACGTTCAGCCCAGTAAATGCGAACACCGCTGTGTTTCCACCATCCGGACATTAAATCCGGATCGCGTATCCCTTCATCGAATGAAACGATGGTATCGATTAATTTGACAATAATACCTGCCATTGTATACGGGCTGTCAGCATCCGTAGCCTTTAATGCCATTTTATTCATGCGTCCGATATTGTATTTTTTATCCGGCATCATCAATACTGGATGGTTGAAAGTATTCATCGCTTTTTGTTGCGCATCCTGTTTCGCGTTAGAATCCGTAACCTCCGAAACCATCGCTGCAATCGGGCCTCCGAATCGGAACATGATTTTTTGCAGCGATTGATCGTATCCCGTCACCTGAGACGAACCGTCTTCGACGACGTCATGCAGCAGGGCTATGGTTGCAATGCCAGGTTCGAGTGCCGCTCCCAAAGTATCTTCCGCAATCGCCGTCAGCCGGAAAGCATGTCCGAGCATGGTGCTGTATGATTTACGCCGGCCTTTTTCCAGATAACGCATCATTTCCAGGCTTGCTAAATGCAAAGTGGCCAGTGTGTTCGGCTCTTCCGCCGCTACATAATACTCCATCACCGGCATATTGGTATGGACATCGTGAACCGCTTTACCGCGCCTGCCGGCAAGGCGGAAGCGCTTAGGCGGCTCGTCCAGTGCATCCTGGACCGCCAGTATTAATGTACTGCGAATGGGTTCACGCAATGCACTGTGGTCGATTCCTTTCAGCTTGAGAGCCCGCTGCGCCAATCTAAAATCATGTTCGAGAAAAGGTCGCTCAGCGAACTCATCATCCGGATTTATCCCATTTTCCATCAACTCCTTTCGTTGGACTTCATTAACGAAACTCATGACCGCATCCCCTGCAGCCCTCGCCGTCAGGCGCAGGTGACTGATCATTATTGCAGCTATGGCATTGGCGATCTGCGGCTCGAATTCCGGTAGTGAATCGTCCGATCCGGACGAACTGATCAGAAATTCCTCCAGAGAGTTACAAACAGTTTTTGTATTTTGTAATACCCGTTTCCCAAAGTGTAGTTTGATGTATTGATCGTCAATCAGCAAATGATTCTGGGGCTTGAACGAGGAGTACCTGTGCCTTTTTCCAATAGAGTTCTGCAACATTACCGCAATGATCAGATCATTATCCACCCCGGTAAAGCCTGCACCTCTCGAACCATATAGTTGCACGCCCAGTAACAAATTGGCCGCAACTACTGAGGCATTGATAAAAGGCTCCAGTTTTGGAATTCGGTTGGAATTGATATAGATTTTTTTACCGCACCCATTGATATCCAGATCATCCGGATTGATCGACTCGGGGTCCATATCCTGCTCGGCAAAATACTCGCTGGCCAATACTTCACGACCGCGGTTTGTGAAGAAAAATCGATAAGGCAAGCTTGATAAAGACACCATATGCTCGACTTCGGACGCAATCCACTGTCTTGAGATTTTACCGACTATGGCCCGTTCAGCGTCACAGGTGCCGGCAAGAACTCCATAGGCTCGAACCAGTTTTCTCAAATCGCTGAGCTCAGTATGGGCGTTCACCGCAAACCCGGGTCGCTGATAATAGTAGGCACATGTTTTCTTTATAGTAAGTCTTTTGACATAGCGTGTCGCCGCCAAGCCTGACTAGACGTCGGCTAGGTGCATTGTAGCTTGTCAATTTTACGACAAGAGGTATCTTCAAAACCAGAGTGTGGCCCAGCCTGTTAACACTATTTGATTCTTCGCCGGCATAACGAACACCTCTATAGGATTTAGGCAATTTTTACGCCCTGATTCGATAAGGTCCGACAAAGCTCCCGAAACTTAAAGCATCATAACGTCTCTGCCAGGGTTTTGTGCCGAATCATTTGCTCGCAGGATGTGAACCGAGTCATGCTTCAGTTTGTTCAATGTTGGATCTATCGGTGCACGAAGTCTCCACGGTCTGTAAAATTCAGTAAAACAACACAAAAGTATTAGGGCTTTTTTTTGGGATTACGTTTAATGTTCAACTCTCAGTAATCTGATTCAGCGGTCAAATGGCAAAGATATGAAAGGATTGATTGTAGATGACCACCAATTGTTCGTTGCCGGAATTAGACACGTTTTAAAACAATTGGGGGATGATGTCGAAATTTCCGAGGCTCCGGACGCGGAAGCCTGTCTGGAAATTCTGGCAGAGAACCGGGATATGGATTTCCTCTTACTGGATCTACAATTACCAGGTCTGGACGGCCTGGCTCTGTTGGAGATTCTCCGTAACCGATGGCCTTGGATTCCGGTTTTGATCGTCACCGGTACCCAGGACGCACAAACGGCTCAGCGGGTCATAGATTCCGGTGCCGCCGGCTATTTATGTAAAACCAGCCCGCCTTCGGAATTCGTCACTGCTATCCGGCAGGTGCTTAGCGGGGAAGTGTATATTTCAGCCGAACAGTCGAGTTTTATTCAACGTGAAGAAGATAAGGAATCGAACCCGAATCTGATCACCAAATTTACAAGTCGTCAGTTGGAAGTACTCAATCTCATGGCACACGGTCATCCGAATAAGATAATCGCCAGTAAGCTCGGGCTGACCGAACATACGGTTAAAGTGCATATCTCTAATATCTTTCACACGATGAGCGTCCATAACCGGACTGCCTGCGTAAAAGAAGCGGTTCGATTGGGAATCGTTCATCTGCCTGTCGGGTACTAGGGCCTATACTAATGTACATATTTATCGGTGACGTCTTGCATTCGAGTCTGTTGTAACAGTGAGGCGCGAAGCTGGGCGGGCTTAACCGGCTTATGCAGGAGCACAAACCGCGAATCGCTGACCGAACGAATAAATTCAGCCTCGGTATTGCCAGTCAAGATAATTCCCGGTGTTCGGCCACCGTCTATTTTGGAAAACTCTGTTAAGAGCTCGACCCCATTCATACCCGGACCCAGATGGTAATCGCTAATATAGCTGTCGTAGTGATTCCCTTGCCGAACCAAACCCAATGCGTCCTGGGCCGTAGACGCGGTATCGACCTGACAATGCCAGCGTGACAGAACGGAGAGCATCCCTTGTAATATTGATATTTCGTTGTCTATCACCAACAAGCGCTTCCCTCTCAGCGACTGTCCGTTTGCATTGAATTCGGCGTGTACCGGGATCACCTTGCCCCTTGCCACCTTAAGCATTTCGACTTCAAACACCGTACCCTTGCCGGGCCAGGTTTTTACCCGAAGCTGATGATCCAATAAATCCGATAGTCTCCGGCTGATGGACAACCCGAGTCCGAGTCCTTTCTGACGGTCTCTTTCAACATTATCAATCTGGAAAAATTCAACGAATATATGATCAATCTTATCGTCGGGAATACCGATTCCACTATCCCAGACTTGCAGTAGCACATTATCACCTCTGCTACGCAAGCCGATCAGGATGCCCCCGCTTTCCGTAAATCGTATTGCATTTTGCAATAAATTCCGGATGACGGTAGATAAGAGTAAGGGGTCGGTATAGACGTGACATTCAAACACCCGGACTCTCAGATACAGCTCCTTCTGATTTGCCAAGGCTTGAAATTCACTCACCAGATTGTTAATCAGTGTGAGAATATTGATCGGCATTTTTCGTGCGGTAACCACTCCCGCATCCAGTTTCGAAATATCAAGCAGCGCTGTCAACAGAGTATCCAAATCCTCCACCGACTGATTCATGTGTTCGACAAGTTCAATCGCCTCTTTTTCCTTGACTTCCATTCGCAAAGCATCGGTAAACATAGTCAGACTGTGTACGGGCTGGCGCAGATCGTGGCTGGCGGCAGCCAAAAACCGCGATTTGGACCGGCTGGCATTTTCAGCCCGTTCCTTCTCTGCAGTGAGATGTTTTATCAAATGCAGATTCTCGAATTTAAGCTTCAAGGCCTTGGATGTTAGCTCGTTCGTGCTATTTCCGATTTTTAATAATACAGTCAACAGTAAGAGTGCGACCGCAGCAATGATCCAGAGTCCACTTTCTGCCTGAGTTGCGAAATAAATGGCCTCTCCCGACAAGGCCGGAATAACAAAACCGTAAAATGCCGGAAGCCAGTAAGCGGATATCACCAGCGACAACACACAAACGCCATTGATAATGGTTAATAGAATCAGTTGTTGGCTTACCGAACCGCCTTCAAAGAAGACGTAGACTGCGTAGCCCCAAACACAGCCCGCCAAAGTTGAAGGAACCGTAATCCACCACCCCCATCGACTGATTTCCGGGGAAGACAGAGGTGAGGGTTTACTACTGAAATAAAGGGAAATAACAATTCTCACGATGGTGACAAGATAAAAAGAAACCATCCAAGGCAGCATGCTTTGCAAACTCATAACATCCCTGAAAGTAAACCAGATAATCAATGGAAGCAGCATATTCCACAGCATGACCGTCGAAAGATTTCTGTATAGAAACATCAGACCCTCGGCAATTTGGCCGACTTCATGCTCTCTGAAATGTGCTTGATCACTCGTCATAGATACAACCTGTCCGGCATCATTATTACTCGATACGCAAGTGTCCAACATAAGACATTCGATCTAGTGGGGGACTTCAGCGGACTTGCGATATTCTTCCTGAAACAAAAGAGAAACAGCGACTTAAGCGTTAAACTAATACAAAGGGAGTAAGAATAGGAAGAACTGTCAAGCGAGTTTTACAATTGTCGGAATCGGCTTTCGAAGATTCCATTTTCCGGAAAGATCCTGAACAGGCATCAACAAAACTAAACGGCTCGGTTACCAGGCGGTTTTTCCTTATAGTCGCACAAATCAACGATAACGCACTCTGAGCATTTCGGCTTTCGGGCAAGGCAGGTATATCTTCCGTGTAATATTAACCAGTGGTGGGCATCAACCAGATACTGTTCAGGTACAAATCGCAACAGTTTTTTTTCGACATCCAGAACAGTTTTTCCAGGCGCAATCCCGGTACGGTTGGAAACGCGGAATATATGGGTATCAACAGCCATGGTCGGCTGACCAAACGCGGTATTCAGAACCACATTGGCTGTCTTGCGTCCGACACCGGGTAAAGCCTGCAATTCTGATCGGCTTTTGGGAACTTCACCCTGATATTGCTCAGCGAGGATTCGGCAGGTTTCAATGACATTTTTAGCCTTGGAATTATATAGACCGATGGTTTTAATGTATTTTTTAAGCTGCTGCTCACCCAAATTGTAGATACCTTCCGCGGTGTTGGCGATCTTAAACAGCTTAGCGGTGGCTTTGTTGACACTCACGTCGGTCGCCTGGGCAGAAAGAATCACCGCAATCAAAAGCTCAAAGGGCGATGAGTATATTAGTTCAGTCTTCGGATGCGGATTCTCAGCCTGAAATCGCTCGAATATTTCCCGTCGTTTGTTTGCATTCATAACGAAATTTCAATCATCCGATAATGCCAGCGGTCGCGCGCCTAGCATCTGAGCGCTTTGTGACTGGCTGCATCCTAAATAATTAGGTGGACGGACTACTAGTATGTTCGCATCTGACCAACCAATACGCCTTGAATACGCACCCGGTCAGCCGCGTACCGCATGGGCTTCATCTCGGAATTGGCTGGAATCAACTCCACCATTCCGCCTTTAACCGATCCCAGGGTCTTCAGTGTAGCTTCGGTACGGTCGATCAACGCCACAACGATCTCGCCGCGGTTCGCCGTATTGCGTTTCCTCAGTATCACTGTATCCCCGTCCAGAATACCTGCATCGATCATGGAATCACCACTCACTCTCAATGCGTAACGGTCCGGACCAATCAGAAATTCAGCTACGTTAAGTCGCTCTTCCCCTTCAATCGCTTCGATCGGCCGACCTGCTGCAATTCTGCCCAATAAAGGGATCATATAGCGTTGCGACTCCACTTCCTTAGATAACTTTAGACCCCGCCAACCCGTTCCATGGCGCTCAAGATGACCTTTATCGATTAATGATTGAACATAACGATGCACCGTTCCACGCGAGCGGATATTTAAAGCCGCAGCAATTTCAGCAATGGTGGGGGCGACCGCGTTACTCTCAATCTGCTCACGAATAAAGGTAAACATTCGCTCTTCTAATTGGGTAAGCATGATGGATGTACTCCGGTTGTTCTCTTTTGAGTTTAGAGAACAACCGGAGAAAATTCAATTGGATTTTTACAAGTAAAGAGAAAATAAATTAATGAAGCTCAGATGGGGCAGCTCCACAGACATGCGTGATTGCACTAGTCAATAGGCATTCTTATTGACAAAACCATTGGTCAGCGTCAGTAGCATGATTTTAAGATCAAAAGCCAATGACCAGTTTTCGATATAGTAGAGATCGTGTTTCAAACGTTCGTGCAGACTGGTATCCCCTCTCCAGCCGTTGACCTGTGCCCAGCCTGTGATGCCCGCCTTGACCATATGTTTTTTCATGTATTGCGGAATTTCATCCTTAAACTGTTCAACAAAGATCGGCCGCTCGGGCCGGGGGCCGACAATAGACATATCTCCACGCAGAACATTAAAAAACTGAGGCAACTCGTCGAGACTGGTCCGCCGCAGAAAGCGACCCACCCGGGTTGCCCGATTGTCCGATGCATTTGCCCATACCGGACCACTGCTGGATTCAGCATCTACCGGCATAGTGCGAAATTTGAGCATCTGAATCGGTTTCCCGTTCCAGCCAACTCTTTCCTGCTTGTAGAATACCGGACCTCGGGATTCGAGCTTTACGGCAATGGCGATGAATAGCAGCAGAGGACTCGCCAGCAGTAGAAAAAATAGAGCGAGAACCTTGTCTTCAATCGCCTTAAAAACACGATTGACACCCTCCATGGGCGAGGCGGTCAGGTTCAGGACCGGTAATCCTGCAACTTCAGACATTGAATGGTTGAACAATTGAAACTCAAAAATATCGGGAACGTAACGAATATCCGCAGTGCAGTGATCAAAGCGTTCCATCAAGCGATGAATCTGCTCCTGATGTTTTAACGGCATGGCCAGCCATACCTGATCAACACTGGATTTAATGATATAGTCGGCTGCTTCGTTAAAATCGCCCTTGACGACGTTGCTTTCCAGAAACCGGTCTGCGATGCGTTGATCGTCGGTAAACACGCCAACAATCTGAAAACCTGACCAGGTTGCAGTCAGTAAACGCTGAATCACATTGTAAGCAACATCGCCTCCGCCAACGATGACAATGGAGCGCTGGTTAAACCCCTGGCTACGGATCCAGCGCAGGCAGATCCGTAACACGACTCTATAGCCCACCAATCCCAGCCACGTAAATGAGAACCATTCAACAAACCATACGCGCGAATAGCTGGCGGTCGACTTGGTAAATAAGGCAACCAATACCAAGCCGATGAATACCGCACTCAAGGCAAAGGTGACATGTCTTATCTCCCGTAAAATCGGCATACCCCGGAAACCACGCCCAAATGACAGCGGTGGAAACAATAATGCGACACCGAACAAACATAACGCTACCGCATTGATATACCGCTGGGGCATGAATTCAAAATCGGGATAAATAATAAAGGCAAACCAGGCTGCAAATATGGGAATCGCTAAATCGAGCATCCACATCAAAAAAGCGATGCTCTTGGAGTGGTCCTTCAATAATCCGGTTCGAAACATCTATGCGGCCTTACAGTATCTTACGCATGGGGAGATAGGTATAGCTGCGTAATTGTACTATATTCGGGTTGAGTACTGTATAACTATTCCGAAATGATAGTATGAATGTGCCTGCTATCCGGATGATTCCGCCGGATAAAAACCTCAAAGAGGATGCAACAATCCCCGTCACCCCAGTGACAGATTTACCCCGACTCGTGACAAGACTTCAGACATCCGTACTGCCAATAGACTGCTGGCGGTAAGTTTAACGTTTTATTCTGGATATGAAGGAATAGTGCTATTATCATCGGCTTTTATCTCTGTCTGTTTGATCTAACATCTATACTTGCAGGTCTAGTTTCTTCGGAAATTTTTCTTAGGAATTCAACGCTGAAGCGGATCATTTTAATTCTTCCGGAACACAAGGCGGCAACCCGATAAATCCACCATGAAGTTCGAGCTCAACACGACAGTAATTGAAAAATACAAACTATTCTCAGTGTTGCTGTTGGTTTCTGCGATCACGATTAATACACCTCTGATTTACATAGCAGCAACCTTTATCCTGCTGCTCTGGATCTTTGAAGCAGATCGAACGCACAAGCTCGAACTCATGATTCATGACCGAATAGCGCAATCATTCTTGGCGCTTTTTTTTCTTCACCTGGCCGGCCTTCTCTGGACAGAATCCTGGCCGGAGGGTCTGAGAATTTTCTCAAAACAGAAAGTTTACCTTTTCGCGCCCATGCTGATCGTCTTTATCAATAAGGAGACTGCAAGACTCGCTGTCAATTCGCTGATTGGGGTGATATTGGTCACTCAAGTCTATTCTGTATACCTGTACTATCTCCCTCCCCCGGGACTGCAGCCGTCGGATTTATCACCGTTTATGAATCATATGCATTTTTCATTGATTCTTGTATTTACATTCGCTTATCTGATTTATTCGGTGGACATCTCCAGAGGCGCTGACCGGAAAAATACCTTTTTGTTATTTGCCTCGGCTTTATCGCTGTTTACCCTGTTCATCAATATAGGTCGAATCGGCCAAGTGGCCCTGCCGGTCGTCTTAATGGTCCTGGCGATCAGAAAGTTTAAATTGTCCCTGTTAAAAAGCTCTCTCATTGTCGCTTCTCTGGTGACCGCCTTGTTTTCCGCTGCCTATGCTTTCAACCCTCAGTTTGAACGAAGAGTGGACAGAATAGTATATGAATTCCAAGTCACAGTGGGACAGGACTTACGTGCGAGCATCGCCTGTAGATTTGAAATGTGGGGGTATGCTATGGAATTAGGCAATCAGAATCCGTTGTTGGGAATAGGAACCGGGGACAGTATTCAGGAAATGAGTGACCTGTTAGGCCACACCGAACTGGAAAAACTCTATAAGGAATGCAATCTGGGCCACAGGTATCAACTCAACCCGCACAATAACTTCTTCCTGTTTTATATGCAGTTTGGTTTGCTCGGGATTGTAGTTCTGGTTGCTATCTTATTAATACAACTACGAACAGCTGTCAAAATTGATTCCACTCCCATGATATTGATCTTGACAACCACGATTGTGGGTATGTTAACGACTTCGTTAATCTCGGTACACGTAAAGTATATGTTCTTTTATGCGATAGTGACAACGCTGCTCTACATCCGTGATCGCAAAGAGGATAAATCTATAAATTGAGCAGGCTCTTAAATCAAAGCTCAACGGTTCATGTCTTCAGGCGGCATTATTCCGCAATTGAGGCGGCTTCCTCAATCAGAAATAGCTCCCTGTCAACCGTCGTTTTTCGCCCGCACTGCTCTGCCGCACGTGCAGATGCGTTTGCCGAAAGCTCTTGGAAGCGTTTTGCATCCGCAGTCAGAAAATGAATTTTTTCAACCATATCGACCGGATCTTCCGGTTTGGCCAACATCACACATGTAGCGTCAGCAAATTCCGGGATAGCGGCGACTTTGTTCGTTACGACCACAAGCCCGCTACTCATTGCTTCTCCCATTGAAACTCCCTGAGTATCAAAGCGGGTTGGATGCAGTAATACACCGTGGTCCGAATGCTGTTGTGCAATTTCAGCGTGTGTCAGCATCTTGTTAGTCAGTTTGATATTGGGCAGCCGCTTAAGGGGGTTAACTGTTTTGTTGAAATTTTCGCCAAAGCCAAATACGGATATAGACAAGCGATCAAAATAGGGTTCTTTACTTAATAATATGAGTGTTTGCTGAATCAAGTCATATCCGTAGTTAAGTTGAGTAAACGGCCTGATGCAGAGTATCCGGAATCGCATATCCGGTGATTTTAAGCGATACTGAAACTGGTTCTGATCAATATAATTCGGGATGATTTCACTGTTGGCGGCATTACATCCGCTGTCCTCAATCGCAATCTTGCGCATAAAATCAGAAACGAATACTTTTTTCAGCGTTTGCTCGGGTAGAATCCTTCTCATCAACTCCATTCGCTCAAGATGCACCTTTTCCAGTAAACTACCGTTCATTTTCAGCCACAATTTGTCAAAATTAAAACTCAAGCGTCTATAATTTCTCGCCTCATAGCCGTGTATCCAGATAATAATTTTATTGTTCGTGAAGTATTTCTGCAGGATTTGAAAGATATTACCACTGACAAAATGTACTAATACCAGTGTGACACTACTGGAATATTTTCCAAGCAGTTTTTCCAGGTCAAGCGGAGTCCCCCGAATAATCGTAACATCATCAAATATTTCTTTGGATAAACCCGTATCACCTGTTTCGAATATGACAAGCTCTACACCATGCTTAAGGTAGTGTTTTACGCGACGATGAATAAATGCGCCGCGATACAGGTCATGTTTACCGGGATAGGCAGGAGTTACCAAAAGTACTTTTGGATGGAGGAAGACAGCATCCAGACTGCTCAGATTATCGACTGCCCTGTTTTCAGAACTTTTTTTTTAACCTTTCTAAGTGCCGCGCGTGGATTAGCTAATGCTTTCAAGACGATTTGTTTTGCCCATACCGGATCTTTGGCCATACCGTAAAGAATATTAAACCATCGATATCGCTTGAATCGTTGTAGCGGAGAACGCTTTTCAAGTAAGCGAACTTTAGCATCAAGCTCATCATTGTATAACTCACATATCCTTATCCTATTCTCAAGATACTCGATTCGTTTCTTTAGCTGCTGATAGTCGTCGAAGCCGCTGTTATCGTTCATGGATTAACTCTGTTTCACGTATTTGATTGAGAATACAGACCAGGTCTTGAGTACCGGCAAATCTGGTATATCGGCTTTTGTCGGATTGCCTGGTTTTGCTGATTTCAATTCCCGGGAATATCGATTTTATTGCCGATAATGTATTTTTCACCCAGTGTATCCCGTCCAGCTCTCTCGTCATTTCATGAAGCTGTCCGGTCCGGACTTCTCCATCAGTCAATATAATAATGCTCAAATCCGCCGCAATATAGTCGTATATTTTTGTGGTTGACTCAAAATTATCGCCGGATGTAAAAATGATTCCTGCATCGTATTGATTCAATTGCCGGCACAGTTCCGGATACGGAATAACCCCATGGATGATAACAGCCTCGTTCAATTCGACTTCATGCAAAATTTCGTCGCTGCAGCGACCATAGACGTGAAATTCCAACTCCCCTTTTTTTGCCTGGCTAAAGACACGCTGCACATTAAATCGATCGTAAAGGCTACCCGCATAAACTATCCTTTTCACGTTTGAGTGAATTTGTGGCTGTTGATCGTCTTTAAAAAAACGCTCGTCATATCCGTTTGCAATCACATGTATTTTTTCTCTACTATCCGTTTCGACCAGTTTGGCACAGACATCATTTACAGCAATTATAGCATCCGCCTGGCGATTGAAGTCTGCCTCTAGCCTCCGTGTTTCTGTGGGATGTAATATTCGCGGATGATTTGCATAGGGGTCTCTATAATCTAATACAATTTTTGACCCCCATTTACTTTTTGCGAAAGATGCAAAGCGAAATTGCTGAAACGGATTACCGGTTATTAATACAACTTCATAGGCTTTGTGATTTACTGTTGAGAAATACCGCTCCAATGCAAGACTCCAAGTATATCCAAGAATATCTATTGAGTGTGCCTGGAAATTCAACAATTGTTGTCTGTGCCGCTTGTCAATATGGATCGAATAGAGGCCGACGTCCGGCACGTATAGATTATTCTTTGTTTCTTTTCTTTGAGCGGGATTTATAGCCGTTACAAAGTCGACCTGAAAGTCTGAGATTTCCGGGATTACGTCCCTCCAATAGTCATTTCTTAAAGTACCTACCGCCCGAAACGGCTCAGAAAAGTAGGACACCATCAACAGATTATTAGATTTGCAAGACGGTTTTTCCCGTATTTGCGGACCGCCGGGAGCAGTAGTTGCTGAAGGAAAGTGAATGTCCGCGTTAAATACCTCGCTATCGTTGACGAGTTGCGGCTTGATAAAATTTTTATTCAAAAACCGGGTAGCGACTAACTCTGACCGGGCATGTAGCAGATGCGCATTAAATACAACCGGCCAGCGTTCGAAATGGTTGTGCAGATTCAGTTGCTCCAGGTTGTCGGCAATATAGGGTACGCCGCGGGTTTCGAGTAAATAAAGAGCGATTTTATGTCCGACTGCATAGTCGAAACAATAGACAAAATCCGGAACGCCGCTATTGATCAAAACAGCTTCCAGCAATCTGAATAATTTTAGCAAATCGGTTTGTTGACAATCCTCAATATTTAGCGCGTATCGATTTCTGTGTATATTGTCGTAGATAGAAACTTTTTCCCCATTTTCGACATTAATATAAATCCATCCGAAGGCAAGCCGACTTTTATCATCGAAGGCTTCAATATAGAGGCCGTCGGTATCAATCAACATGATCGTGCAGTCCAGTCCCCCTGCACCTGAGAGGTTTACCGGTTTCGATAGCCCGACATAATTGTTGACGCAGGGCGCTATTGGCTTATTCATAGTCCTGCACCTATTGTTTTTGACTGTGCACCCAATTCAAGTACATCCTCAGTGCGTGATCTGTTCCCGCATTTTCCTTAACTTCTCCATTATTAAGCCAAACGACACGGTTGGCCCACTCTCGAATGACTGAGTTTGAGTGACTGGAAAAAACCACTATTCCACTTTTTTTAATAAATTCCTTTAACCGCTGGTTAGCTTTTTCCTTAAATAACTCATCCCCTACTCCTATCCACTCGTCAAGGACAATGATATCCGAACTGATTGCCGTTGAAATCGCAAACGCAAGCCTGGCAGACATTCCGGACGAATAGGTTTTTACAGGAGCATCGAAGTAGCTGTCCAGCTCACAGAATTCCTCAATCTCGTCGACTGTCCAATTGGCCTGCGATTTGTTATGCCCGAGATACAACATACGCAAAACGACATTTTCGCGTCCGGTCAAGGAACGATCTATCCCCAGATTCAGATTGGTTAGGGAAACGATATTGCCGCTTACTCTGACCACACCGCTGGTCGGCTCATAGATTCCGGATATCGTCTGCAAAAGAGTCGTCTTTCCCGAACCATTCTTGCCGATCAAGCACAGACTGTCACCTGGATTGATTTCAATATTAATATCATTGAGTAATCTGATATATCTGGGCTTGCTAAGTGAAAGAAATCGCTTTCTTATCACGGGCACATCAAGTGAGACGTTTTCAAGACTAATCAAGAGACTATTACCTGCAAAGGAAAACCAGACTCGCCCGGTATCGTTTGTAGAAATAGGCAGCAAGGAGTGCATTCAATACCGTAATTGAAATTGCAATTATCCAATCCAGAATGACGAACTCCATGCCCAATAACGGTTTACGTATAATACTGATAAAGTAATAGAACGGGTTATATTCAACAAAAACTATTCTCCAATCACCTTGTAGTCTTGTCTCCGACCAGACAATTGGTGTGATAAAAAATGCAAATCTGGTAGCATTCACAAGCATAAATGAAATATCTCTGATCAGTGCTACCAGAATCCCACACCAGACAGTAAAGAAAAATGTCGCCAAACCCAAAACCGTAAAGCCCAGCGCCGCCTGCAGCAAGGCGGAGACCGAAAAAGCACCGTTCCAAAACAGAATGACCAGAATAACCGGTAGATTAACCAGAAATATAATGGATCGGACTATCAGACTTTTTACCGCGAAACCGACCATGGGAAGCCGGATCTGGCTATAGACAGAAAAGCTGGTTAAAAATATTTTGGTTCCGTTATTGAGCGAATCGGAAATATACACCCAGACGATATATCCAGTGTACACATACAACACAAATTCCGCGAAGTCGGTATCCAAAAGACCTGAATAAATCGCACCAATTGCAACGGCGAAGAATGCGTTGGCAATGACAATCCAATAAATCCCCAGATAGGAATACTTATACCAGCTTTTAACATCATTCCACGCAGTAACCGCCCATAACTCTGTCAGCCCGAGCGCTTTCAGTACATCCGCCCAGATGCTGATGTTTCTATATCCAGCTCCTGTGATATATCCGTCTTCCTTAAATTTCAAATTAGGCAACATGGCAATAGGCGTTCCGCAATCTACTCAAGTTGAAGGTTGAGACTATTATTCAACCCTTTCGACTCTGCCGTCCCTGAGACGATATTTTTGACCGGATTGCTCACATAAAGCGAAATCTGAGCCTGAAAAATCCAACCTTTCGCCATATTCACTCATCCAGCCGATCTGACGGGCTGGAACACCGACAACCAATGCGTAATCCGGGACCGATTTGTTCACAACTGATCCGGCACCGATAAAGGCATAGCGTCCTACCTTGCATCCGCAGATTATCGTGCAATTAGCACCCAGGGTTGCACCTTGGCGAACTAATGTATCCCTGTACTCATGTTTTCTGGAAACCGCTGAGCGAGGATTATAGACATTGGTAAATACCATACTCGGACCGCAAAATACATTATCTTCCAATACTACATTGTCGTAAACCGAAACGTTGTTTTGAATTTTTACATTATTCCCTATGGTGACGTTATTCCCGATAAATACATTTTGTCCGAAAGTACAATTTTCTCCAACTCGCGCACCTCCACAAATGTGGACCCAGTGCCAAACCCGGCTACCAGAACCAATCTGAGCACCGACGTCTATCACAGCTGTTTCATGAACCATCACCTCCTGATTCATCTTCACAGTACTCGGACCAAAGGATGGCAATAATCTGAATGTTTTAAACTCAACGGGGCATTTCTGATATCGTGTACGATCTCAATACTTTTTCTTGCGTCCGCCAAACCAAATCCGGGCCCGCCGAAAATGTGTAGATAGCTCTGCGTGTGCAGATCCGTGAACCCTCCGGAAAATTCTATTTCCTTACCTTCTACTAATATCGATCGGTATGTCCGCTGACCTTTTTCTTTGACTGACGCCGGAATATGGTCATAATTGATCGACAGAAACCATCGAATTCTGGCATGCTCCAATTCCAAATAACCGGAGTTGACATCCGGCTCGTTGATATAAACCCGGTTTTGCCTTACATCACCGAATATCCAGGTCAGCATATCAAAAAAATGTACTCCGATATTGGAGGCTATTCCGCCGGATTTCTGGATGTCTCCCTTCCAGGAAGAAAAATACCAGTGACCCCTGCTGGTTAAGTAAGTCAAATCGATATCGTATACTTTATCCGGATCAGCGGACAGTTCTTTGTCCACCTGTGCTTTTAGTTCGATGATACCGGGGTGTAACCGTAGCTGCAGTATATTGTAAATACTTCCTTCGGTTTCCTCCTCAATGGTTTGCAAACCATCAATATTCCATGGATTCAGAACCAACGGCTTCTCGCAGATGGCATGTGCACCGCTGCGCAGGGCAAACCGAATGTGCGAATCGTGTAAATAGTTGGGTGAGGCAACGACAACATAATCCACTTTTCTTCCTTCGCGCCTCTGCAGATCCAGATGCCGGTCAAATCGTTCGAATTCGATAAAGAAATCCGCCTCCGGGAAATACCCGTCGATAATTCCGACCGAGTCGTTTTTGTCCAAAGCGGCCACTAATAGATTGCCGGTGTCTTTGATCGCTTTCATGTGTCTTGGAGCGATGTATCCGGCCGCGCCAATCAGGGCGAATCGGTATTGTTGATTATTGCTTTGCACGACTTCTTCGTTCTCCGAATGACTCTACTCTGGATTCTTCAAGACAACGGCCGAGTTCACTGACCGCCTTTTGCTTACCGAATTCACCTTCCAACAGGATGCGGGAATGCTCTTGAAAGTCAAACAATTGCCGATGATCCAGAAGCAACCGCTCCAATACTCTTTCCAGTTCAGTCGGATTCTCCGGCTCTACCGCTATTCCCGCACGCGTATTCCTTAAAATATCGCCTCCTTCGCCACGACCGCACAATATCACGGCCATGCCGTTTCTGGCATAGTCAAACAGGCGTCTTGAAACTGCCAGCCTGTTAATCTCCGTGTCTGTCAAAGATGCGATACCAACATCGCCTTTTTGTAAAAAATGATCAAGCGAATCAAGCGAAAGATTTCCAGCATATTCTATACAGCCGTGTTGTTCCGCCATTTTCTTGATCAGCGGAATTTTACTACCGCTGCCGGCAAATCGCAGAACAACTCTTCCCGGATAACGCCGATGCAATGACAATACAGCCCGGCAGAGGGTTTCCGGATCCTGGGCAAATCCTTGAGTCCCTGCTTCTATCAGCACAATCCGCTGTTTTTCGACTCTGTCGCGGGCCACATTCTGCGAGACTGAATCCGTTCCCTGATCGGTATTGCGCACAAGGTACAGCTGTTTGTTATTTCCGATGATCGGACGCAGCCTTTTCAGCAGTGACTCCGTCACTGTGATGAAGGAGGTACAACGCGAATACATCCATTGCTCGTAGCGCTTTAATAACCATCGTACAATTCGGGGTGGATTCGAGGCACCGGTTTCCCACAGGCGCTCCGGCCACAAATCACGAATATCCAAAATAATCCGTACATCTCTAAAATAGCTGATCAGATAGACCGGGAAGCCCAGAAACATCGGGCCGGACGTAATCACAAACACTCTGTGCGACCACAATTTCCGTATCCATCCTATCAACATTAACGGCAAGGAAATGAAATTCAGAGCCCGAAGGAACGGTCCTCCTCTCGTGGCGGGAAATATCCGGCAGCGGAAAAAGGAAACATTCCCCTTGTGTTCCTGAAGCCACCACCCGGAACGATACTGAACCTGCGAGCGGTACATCTCGGCCTCAGGATAGTTTGGTATTGCCGTAAAGACATCCACACGGTCGTAGTGGTTTAACAACACGTCTGTAAAAAAACGCATTCTGTTTGATGCCGCGCCGGTTTCCGGAGGATAGTACTGTGTCAGTAGCGCGACTTGATCTTTTTTGCTCATGAAAATGGAGGGATCTCAATCCCGGCTGTTGAGGCGGCGCTATAGATCCTGATTGGTATTAACTAAAGGGATTTCAGAAAATTGCGGGCGACTGTAACACAAGGACACAGTGGTCACAATTTGCGGTTTGCTAAGAGCCTGTTCAAGATCTCGCTAAATGACGCTATTGCGGGGTCAAAAATCGGCTCGATGCCGAGGTTGGGTAAGGTGGGTACGTTTGGCAGCGGAAATCCCTCCATCCGCCCCACTAGTCTGCAATGGGACAGATGGAACCGGGATTCAGGGAAGGTCGGTCAGTGGATAAATCCCAGACTTTCCAGCTTCAGCAGTACCCTATGAGCAGCCTCATCGGGCGAACACTCTTCCGTCTGAATCAACATTTCAGGATTTTCCGGAATCTCGTAGGGATCATCAATACCGGTAAATCCTTTGATCTTTCCGGCACGTGCCATTGCATAAAGCCCTTTGCGATCACGCTTTTCACAGGTTTCCAGCGTGGTCGCCACGTGAATTTCGATAAATCCGCCCAACGGGCTGATCATATCTCTTACCATTCGCCGTGTTGAGGCATAAGGGGCAATGGGAGCACATATGGCTATACCCCTGTTTTTAGTAATTTCGCTGGCGACATAGCCGATTCGCTGAATGTTCAGATCTCGGTGCTCACGTGAGAAACCCAATTCACTCGACAAATTCGTGCGTACGACATCACCGTCCAACAAGGTCACCGGGCGGCCTCCAAGCTCCAGAAGTTTCATCAACAAGGCATTGGCAATGGTGGATTTACCGGCACCGGACAAGCCGGTAAAAAATATCGTCAAACCTTGTTGATGCCGGGGGGGATGGGATTTGCGTAACTCTTCGACTACTTCCGTATAAGAAAACCACTCGGGGATTTCCAATCCTTCCTGTAAACGTCGACGCAATTCCGTTCCTGAGATATTGAGTATCGTCTCATTTTTTCCGACTTCGCTGACCGGACGGTACTCAGCACGTTCCTGGACATAAACCATGGCTTCAAAAGGCACCATTTCAATACCAATCTCGTCCTCGTATTGTTTGACCAGCGTCTGTGCGTCATAAGGTCCATAAAAATCGAAGCCATCACTGTTTTTACCCGGACCCGCATGATCGCGTCCGACGATAAAGTGAGTGCATCCGTAATTTTTGCGAATGATCGCATGCCACAAGGCTTCGCGTGGTCCACCCATGCGCATTGCGAGCGGCAAGAGGCTGAGTGCACTGGTTTGTTCGGGGTAATGCTTGATCAGTTTTTCATAACAGCGCACGCGAGTGAAATGATCTATATCGCCGGGTTTTGTCATTCCGACCACCGGATGAATCAAGAGATTGGCTTCCGCTCGTTGAGCGGCCCGTGAAGTCAGCTCCTGATGAGCCCGATGCATCGGGTTTCGCGTCTGAAAGGCAACGATTTTTGACCATCCCAGTTTTGCGAAACGCGCTCTCAACTCGGCAGGTGTGTCTCGCAAATACAGATAATCATAATGATTCGGCGCTTCCACTCCGGTTAATTTGCCGCCAACATACACCGCTTCGGTACGATTGAGTAAATATTCAACGCCCGGATGCGCAATGTCGCCGGATCCGAAAACCTTTTCCGCCTCGTAAACCTTATCCGGTTCGTAGGTATCGGAGACATCCATAACAGCAAGCAATACACCTTCCTGGTCGCGCAAAGCAATCCTGTCACCCGGATTAAGATCCGCTGCAAAGGCTTGATTGACATCCAGTGAAATCGGCATAGGCCATAAAGTGCCATCCTGCATTCGCATCTTATCGACTACACCCTTGTAGTCCGCTTCGGTCATAAAACCCTTGAGCGGTGAAAACGCCCCGTTTAATAACAGTTCCAGATCACAAATCTGTCTTTGGTTCAGTGTCCAGGAAGGTAAATCGTGTGCGATACGCTGCAGTTCGGCGATATCCTCGCCCTTTGCGTAAAGATCGACCAAATCACCGCCATGGGGTTTGATCAACTCGGCTTCATCATAATGAAGATTTCTGGCTTGTGTTGCTAACATATTATTATTCGAACTCACTTGAAAAGTTGATAACGAGCGGGAACAGAGGCCCAATGTGCTTGCCCCGCATGGTTTAGGTACTGCTCGAATAGATAGCAATTAGTAGACCAGTCATTTGATTGACGGCAGTGGGGTTGGATACCAGTACCCGGGCCGGGCATGATGTGCCGGAAGCCGCTGAGCAGGCCCGGTGGCGTGATCAATCGCAGCACTGCTGTACAGCGAATTTTTTTATTTTGCCGAGCCCGAATCGGTCTCGGCAAGACAGGCTTCAGCCGCTTTAGTACCGATAGTGGTCGGGTTTGTAGGGTCCCCCGACTGAAACACCGATATATTCGGCTTGCTCCGGTGTCAGCCGGGTGAGATTGACACCGATTCTCTTCAAGTGTAGTCGCGCGACTTTCTCATCCAGTGATTTAGGTAGAACATGAACATCTACGGCATAGCGTTCCGCGTGATTCCAAAGTTCTATCTGTGCCAATACCTGGTTGGTAAATGAAGCCGACATCACAAAGCTCGGATGCCCGGTAGCACAGCCGAGGTTAACCAGCCGCCCTTCGGCTAAAAGGATAATCCGCTTGCCGTCAGGAAACACGACATGGTCCACCTGTGCCTTAACATTTTCCCATGTATATTGGCGTAATGAGGCAACATCGATTTC
Organism: Granulosicoccaceae bacterium; assembly: GCA_965222695.1. Classification (GTDB taxonomy): domain Bacteria; phylum Pseudomonadota; class Gammaproteobacteria; order Granulosicoccales; family Granulosicoccaceae; genus UBA7957. The sequence continues at coordinate 2,683,443 of OZ244967.1, forward strand.
GTTATCGAAGTGACCGATATTGCAGACGATAGCTTCGTTTTTCATCGCCTTCATATGGTCATGCGTGATGACATTGATATTGCCGGTTGTGGTGACAAATATATCGGCCTGGTCCGCCACTTCATCCATATTGACGATTCTGTATCCTTCCATCGCCGCCTGCAGAGCGCAAATCGGATCGATCTCCGTTACCCAGACGGTTGCACCCATACCACGAAATGCCTGTGCGCAGCCCTTGCCGACATCACCATAGCCCAAAACCAAGGTAATTTTACCGGCGATCATTACATCGGTTGCCCGCTTGATACCATCGATCAAGGACTCTCGGCAACCGTAAAGATTATCGAACTTTGACTTGGTCACCGAATCATTGACATTAATGGCCGGTACTTTAAGGCTTCCGTTGCGTGCCATTTCATAGAGTCGGTGAACACCCGTCGTGGTTTCCTCAGACAGGCCTTTCACCTCTTCCAGATACTGTGGATATTTATCGTGCATAATCTGGGTCAAATCGCCACCGTCATCCAGAATCAGATTCGGCCGCCAGCCATTCGGCCCTTCTATGGTTTTTTCAATGCACCACCAGAATTCTTCTTCGGTTTCGCCTTTCCAGGCAAAAACCGCAATACCCTGATCAGCGATGGCCGCAGCCGCATGATCCTGGGTGGAAAAAATATTACACGACGACCAGCGGACTTCAGCACCCAGTTCAATCAGGGTTTCGATTAAAACGGCTGTCTGGATAGTCATGTGCAGACAGCCGGCTATACGTGCACCCTTTAAAGGCTTATCACCCTTGTATTCTTCCCGGATTGCCATCAAACCCGGCATTTCCGTTTCCGCAATGGAAATTTCTTTATGCCCCCAGTCAGCCAGGGAAATATCCGCGACTTTATAGTCGTTTTCTGTCATATCTAAAGCCTGTACAGTCATCAAGTATTCTCCTTATCAGTTGCTGATACCGGCTGCTTGCAATAATGCATCCACTTTGTCGGTTTTTTCCCAGCTGAATTCAGGTTCTTCACGACCAAAATGACCGTAAGCGGCGGTTTTTTTGTAAATCGGCCGCACCAGATCGAGCATGTTGACTATGCCGTAGGGGCGAAGATCAAAAACATCGCCGATGATATGTTCAATCTTGCGGTCATCGATTTTTCCGCTGCCGAAAGTTTCAACGGAAATGGAAGTAGGTTTGGCGACGCCTATCGCGTATGACACCTGAATTTCACATTTATCGGCCAACCCTGCGGCGACAACATTTTTCGCGACATATCGCCCGGCATAGGCTGCGGAACGGTCGACTTTGGATGGATCCTTACCGGAAAACGCACCTCCGCCATGACGCGCCATACCGCCATAGGTATCCACAATAATCTTACGCCCGGTCAGCCCGCAATCACCCACCGGTCCACCGATAACAAAGTTTCCTGTCGGATTGACATGAATGTTTTCACGCGGGCAGTCGGCCAGCCAGGAGTCCGGCAAAACAGGCTTTAAGATGGTTTCCATGACAGCTTCCTGCAGCTCGGCAAGTCCGATTTCCGGCGCATGCTGGGTAGATAAAACCACTGCATCTATGCCGACTGGTTTTCCCTTGCGGTATTTCAGTGTAACCTGACTTTTGGCGTCCGGTCGCAGCCAATTCAGCGATCCGTTCTTTCTGACTTCCGCCTGACGCTGTACCAGCCGATGGGAATAGGTGATGGGCGCCGGCATTAACACGTCGGTTTCATTGGTTGCAAAACCAAACATGAGTCCCTGGTCACCGGCTCCCTGATCCTCGGGGCTTTTTCGGTCGACACCCTGAGCAATGTCCGGAGACTGTTTACCGAGTCCGTTTAAAACCGCGCAGGTCGCGCCGTCGAATCCGACATCGGACCCGTCATAGCCGATTTCCAACACGGTTTTACGAACCAAATCTTCCAGATCCACCCACGCCGAAGTGGTCACCTCTCCGGCGATAATCACCAGACCGGTTTTGACCATGGTTTCACAGGCGACGCGCGCATTTTCATCTTGCTGTAGAATCGCATCCAGTACGGCATCGGATATTTGATCAGCCATTTTATCCGGGTGACCTTCAGACACAGATTCAGAAGTAAATATATAATCTTGAGTCATTTTTTAAAAATCTCAATTAATTAATTGAATTTAAAGTATTTTTTCCGTGAGATATTCAAAAAATCTTCTCCCGGATCAGTGTTCAGCCTTAATATTCGGCATTATATATAAAAATATAAAGATTTCTTTATATTTTTATATGTTTAGCGAATTATTCTGAAGATTCTGTAATTTCCGCTATCGGCGGTAGGCTGGAAGTTCGATGACATAGGCATCAACCGAACCTGAGTTATACCAATCGGAACCGAAAACCAGACGGGTACCACTGGGGCTAAGCGTTGCATGAGGCTCACCCAGGTAGCTGCTATAGCTGTTGTTACTGGCATCTTTGCCGTAGGAGCGATGATGGGCAAGTCGACAAATCTGTGTATTTGCAGGATCAGTGTTCACTAAATAAATTTCTGAGAACAACAAGGGTGCCGGTTTGTTATTGGACAAATAATCAAACCGGCCGTAACCGATGGTAGACATTAATGCCCAACCCGGATTTTTATAGGCAACCGCGGAAACATGCGTCCCGCTGCCGGGATATCCGTAACCATTATGCTCGCCGACGACAACACGGCAGCGTTTCTCTTCAAGATCATGCACCACCAGAGAACCTACCCCAAGGTCACTGCCACCATCGCAACCCTTGGGCGCAGGGTCAAACGCCGTCGCGAATAATGCATCGTGACCGTTTGCCAACTGTCCCAGGCTGGAATGGCTGTGGAATTCGGCCAAATCCAGTTGATGCGTCACCTTATCCAGCCGGTTGTCCAGAATATAGCCGTTCAGTCGCAGGTGTTTGCCGCTCGGTGTGACCATGGGCGCATACCAGGGCTCGAATAAGGTGCCTTTACCCAGTGGAATGGAGTGAAACTCGTCTTTACTCGGTCTGTAGGTAAAAGCGGTGTATTGACCGGTTCCGTCATTGCATCTGAACCCGAACAAATCATCGTCCAAGGGTGGCATCATCACATCATTGCCGGACACCGGCAGACCTTTGCGCCCGCAATACTGCAGAAAATGTTTGATTTCCTTTTTTTTGCCTGTCTTGACATTGTATTGCATAAACGAGCCGTAATAACGGAAAAAAGCACTGACATAAAACAGCAGGTCCGGATTGGTGTGATGCCAGTAAACCTCTTCTATGTCTTTGGCTGTAAGATCAAGCTTTCCCAGCTGCTCGTAGGTTTTTCCGTCGTAAAGGTAATGTCCGACGTCATCGCGGTTGTTGCCGGTGTGGTAGAGAATCATCAGGGATTCATCGGCATTCCAAGATTGAATGGTGCTATACAACGGCTTGACGACTTCACCTTTCGCTGCATTACTCACCCGGATGACTTTGGCCCCGAATGCCGGATCACGAAACGCCTTTCCGACAGGCGGCTTACTCATCAGAGGAACCGAAGCCGGCTTTTTATGGGTGGGTAAGCCGCTGCAGAGGTTTTTCGGCGGTTTTATCTTTATGGCCTTCGCCAGATTGGAATCATCTCGAGTCTGAGGAATTTCAGCGGTGATCACTTCCTTGTCGGCCGTTTTTACTACAGCTTTGGTACTTGAGTCCTTAACCTGAGCGGCGGGCTCATCATCCGCATTATAGGCCGACAACGGCAGTAAGAGGAAAACCGTAAACAGTAAGCTGCGCATCAATGGGATCATCGAGATTCTCTTGGTTTAAAGCGTGCCACCCGGACGGAATCAATCAAAAGGGAATATCGTCATCAAAATCATCGGGGCCACTCATGGGTGCGGCTTGGGCTTGAGGTTGTGCCTGTCGTTGTTGGCCTTGATTGTTGCCGAAGCTGGCCGTACCGCCACTATCCGCTCCCCTTCCGCCAAGCATTTGCATATCGTTGGCGACTATTTCCGTAGTGTACCGGTCCTGTCCGCTGTTATCCTGCCATTTACGCGTCTGAAGCCGTCCTTCGATATAAACCTGCGAGCCCTTTTTCAAATATTCTCCGGCAATCTCTGCCAGCTTGTTAAACATAACGACACGATGCCACTCGGTGCGATCCTGCCGCTGTCCGGTCTGCTTGTCCGTCCAGGAATCCGAGGTTGCGATACTCACATTGGTGACAGCCCCGCCACTGGGCATATAACGCAACTCCGGGTCCTGTCCCAGATGTCCTACCAGAATAACTTTATTGATACCACGTGCCATGTCAACTCTCCGAATGACCGTCTACCATACGGTCAATTGATTTCAATTTAACATAATGATTGGAACTAGGGGGCGTTCTCAACCACCTAGTAGTCCGTCCAAAAACCTTTTCAAGATCTCGCCTATTATCACATCGAAAGCGATACTTTTTTCAATGATTCCCTATCGAATTTCAGTTTGTCCACCCGCAAATAAGCCACACCCTCATCTGCAACCACAACCGCCTCCCTTACGCCAGAGAGCGCGGTAAACTTTTCTGCCAGGCGGCTGGCCTCCTGCTGCCCGATGCTTCCCACCCGGACTAGGTGAGTGGCGAAACCGTGAGGATTGGTCATGCCCAGGGCTATCAACCACCACAGCGCACAAATCAGTGCCAGGGCGATATAGAGGCCGCCGGCACCGGCGAAAGAGTACACCCAGCCGCCCGTTACACCGCCAAAGAACGCTCCCAGGAATTGGCTGGAGGAATAGACCCCCATGGCACTGCCTTTGCCATCAACCGGCGCCAGCTTGGAAACCAGTGAAGGCAGCATCGCCTCCATCGTGTTGAAAAAGCTGAAAAAAATTGCTATCCCAACAAACAGGGCAGTCGTACTCAGCGCCCCCATTCCTGTCCAAAAGACAAACTGAGAAAACAACAACCCGAGAATGCAGATCAGAAAAACCTTGCGGAAATGTCCGTGCCGCTCCGCGGCCAGAATCAACGGAATCATTACCGCAATGGACAAGGCCAAAGCGGGCAGATAAATTTTCCAATGCCCCTCACCGGGCAGTCCTGCTTCAACAAGAGTCAGCGGAACGGCAAAAAACGTTGCGCTGACCATCATGTGCAGGAAAAAAATACCCAGATCCAAACGCAGCAACTGGGGGTCGGTCAGCAGTTGTTGCATTCGCTGCAACGTGGGACGCGTGTCGCCGCCTGCACGCGCCTGCACCGGTGTCGGTACCAGTGTCAGCAAAATCACTATCCCAAGCAATGCAGCGACGAAAGTCAGCCAGAACAGACCGGATAAATCCAGCCAATTGACCAACACAGGGCCCATCACCAGTGAAAAAACGAACGCGGCCCCGATGCTGGCTCCGAGACTGGCCATCATTTTTGTTCTTTGTTCCTCGCGTGAAAGGTCCGCGGCCAAGGCCATGATTGCAGAAGCGACCGCGCCGGCGCCCTGCAATGCCCGTCCTATGATCAAACCAAAAATATCGCTTGACAGCGCTGCGATTACACTACCCAGGGCGAACAATAAAAATCCACCGACAATGACGGGTTTGCGGCCTAGCCTGTCTGATAAAAACCCGAACGGTATCTGCAGGATTGCCTGGAATAAACCATAGATACCCAGAGCCAGGCCAATCAACAAGGGAGTACTGGAAGAGTATTCGGAAGCGTAGAGACTGAAAACCGGCAAAATAATAAACAGTCCGAACATCCGTATGCTGTAAATCAGCGCCAGAGACCCAGCGGCCCTGCGCTCACTGGGCAGCATTCGCGTGTTACCGCGAGAGATAATCTCTTCAGATGACGGGTCCGAGGACAATTTCATAAATCGGTTTTGCCTATGGCCATTCAAACGGCGTATATTAGCAGTTTTGCCTGCACAAAATAATGTTTGATGCCACTCAGATGATTCGCATACGCGGTGCCAGGACGCATAACCTGAAAAATATCGACCTCGATCTGCCTCGCGATAAACTGATCGTTATCACCGGCTTATCCGGCTCGGGTAAATCATCCCTCGCCTTCGATACGATTTTTGCCGAAGGGCAGCGGCGTTATGTTGAATCGCTCTCCGCTTACGCACGGCAATTCTTATCGGTAATGGAGAAACCGGACATCGATCATATCGAAGGGCTTTCACCTGCGATATCCATTGAACAGAAATCAACATCGCACAACCCGCGCTCCACGGTCGGCACAATTACCGAGATTCACGACTATTTGCGCCTGCTTTACGCCCGGGCGGGGATTCCGGTCTGTCCCGATCACGGCCTTTCGCTTGAGGCACAAACCATCAGCCAAATGGTGGATCGAATTCTCGAACTTCCGCAAGGCAATAAGATGATGATGCTCGCTCCCGTAGTCCGGGGCCGTAAAGGCGAGCACGAACAAATTCTGGACAGACTCAGAACCCAGGGCTATATCCGCGCACGTATAAACGGTGTCGTGACCGAACTGGATACGCAAATCAAGCTCGATGCCAAACGAAAACACAAAATCGAAGCGGTCGTAGACCGCTTTAAAATCCGGCCGGAACTCAACCTGCGGCTGGCCGAGTCCCTGGAAACCGCCTGCAATCTCTCCGACGGTTTGGTCATAGTTGCGTCAATGGATGAAAAGGATGAACAGGAATTGACGTTTTCGACACGTTTCGCCTGCCCTGTTTGCGGCTATTCCATCGCTGAACTCGAGCCTCGACTGTTTTCCTTCAACAGCCCGCACGGCGCATGCGAAGATTGCGACGGCCTGGGCGTCACGCAGTTTTTCGACCCTGACCGCGTTATTATCAACCGTAACCTCAGTCTGGCCGGTGGTGCAATCCGGGGTTGGGATCGCAGAAACGCCTATTATTTTCAGATGATTCAATCGCTGGCAAAGCACTATGACTTCGATCCCGAGCAGGCGTTTGAAAGTCTCGATGAAGACGTTCGGAAGGTCATTCTCTACGGCAGCGGAGAACAACAGATTCGCTTCAGTTATCTTAACGACAGAGGCCATTCACATAACAAGACTCACGTATTTGAAGGCATAATTCCCAATCTTGAACGCCGCTATCGGGAAACCGAATCCTCTGCGGTGCGGGAAGAGCTGGCGAAACTTTTGGCAATACAGGACTGTACCTCTTGCAAGGGCACCCGGCTGAATACGGCCGCGAGACATGTGCTTATTGCGGATACACCTATATCCACCATCAGCGATAATTCCATATCGGGTTGTCTTGCGTTTTTCGAAACTCTGGAATTGAGCGGCAAAAGAGCCGTTGTTGCAGATAAGATTATTCGTGAAATCCGCCAACGCCTTCAATTTCTGGTCAATGTCGGGCTGGATTATCTGTCGCTGAGCCGCAACGCTGATACACTTTCCGGCGGTGAAACTCAGCGTATTCGTCTCGCCAGCCAGATCGGGGCGGGTCTGATGGGCGTGATGTACGTACTGGACGAACCCTCTATCGGCCTGCATCAGCGGGATAATGACCGTCTGTTGCAAACACTGACCTACCTGCGGGATCTGGGTAACACCGTTATTGTGGTCGAACACGATGAAGAAGCCATCCGGGCGGCTGACCATATCGTCGACCTGGGGCCGAGAGCGGGCGTACATGGCGGCCAGATCGTTGCCGAGGGAAACGCCAAACAGATCAGCGAGAATAAAAACTCACTGACCGGGGCCTATCTTTGCGGCCGTAAGTACATCGCCGCAGAGGGCAGGGTCAAACCGAACGCCGGATTTCTCAACATCAGCAAAGCCAGCGGTAATAATTTAAAAGCGATTGACGTGAGCATCCCGTTGGGTGTGTTTACCTGTGTTACAGGTGTGTCAGGTTCCGGCAAATCCACCCTGATTAACGACACCCTGTATAAATATCTGGCCAGCGAAATTAATCAAGCCAGCCACGAGATTGCACCGGTAAAGAGTATTACGGGGGTTGAGAATATCGATAAAATCGTCGATATCGACCAAAGCCCGATTGGCCGTACACCCAGATCCAATCCGGCAACCTACTCCGGACTATTCACGACTATCCGCGAATTATTCGCCGGAACCAAGGAAGCACGCTCCCGCGGATATAGAGTCGGGCGATTCAGTTTTAACGTCAAGGGTGGGCGCTGTGAGGCCTGCCAGGGAGACGGTGTCATTAAAGTTGAGATGCACTTTTTGCCCGACGTCTATGTTCCCTGTGACATCTGTAAAGGAAAGCGCTATAACCGCGAAACCCTGGATATACGTTACAAAGGCCTGAATATTCATCAGGTACTGGAAATGACGGTGGAGGATGCACGCGGCTTTTTCGATCCTATTCCCGTCCTGCAAAAAAAGCTCCAGACATTGATTGACGTCGGCTTGTCTTACATTACACTGGGCCAAAATGCAACTACCCTGTCCGGCGGGGAAGCGCAAAGAGTCAAACTCGCGCGCGAGCTATCCAAACGTGATACCGGAAAAACCCTGTATATTCTGGATGAACCTACAACGGGCTTGCATTTTGAAGATGTTGCCCAATTGCTGAAAGTGCTGCACCGTTTACGAAACCATGGTAACTCGATCATTGTGATTGAGCATAACCTGGATGTGATTAAAACCGCAGATTGGGTTATAGACCTGGGGCCTGAGGGAGGCGATAAAGGTGGAGAAATCGTTGCAAGCGGGACGCCCGAAGATATATGCCGAATCAAAGAATCCTACACTGGCTTATACCTGTCCAAGGTGTTGTTCAAGAAATCAAAGCCCTTGCAGAGCCGCGCCGGATAAACCTTCTTACTGTAGGAGCGGGGCCTCCCCGCGAAGGAATTTTCAGAGATTTTCGCTTGCAGGGCAAGCTCCTACGAGGGTGGGAAGGGGGGGTTTAGCGCACGACTCCACGCTTGCTGTGCTGGATAAAATCCACAAACTGTTTGACCTCCGGAAATCGATCCGCCAAATCCCCGATCTGTTCCAAGGCCTGTTGCCGGCTGCCCCGCTGCTTGATCAAATGCATAAAGGCTTTGTGCAGAGCCCCTATCGCCTCTTCACTGAAACCGCGTCTTTTCAAGCCGTTTTTATTGATTCCCACTGCTGAAGCATGGTTACCGCTGGCCATGACGAATGGAGGAATGTCCCGATTGACCGCTGTACCCATTCCGGTAAAGGAGTGTGCCCCGATATAGCTGAATTGATGAACCAGTGTAAAACCGCCGAGAATGGCGAAGTCTCCAACTTCAACATGTCCGGCGAGAGAGGCGCCGTTGGAAAATACTGTATTGTTGGCTATCTGGCAATCGTGCGCAATATGAGTGTAGCCCATAAACAGATTGTTACTGCCGATCCGGGTGACGCCGCCACCGTTTACCGTACCCCGGTTCATCGTGACATATTCGCGAATAATATTATTGTCACCGATTTCCAGCCGCGTGGATTCGCCTGCATATTTCAAATCTTGTGGCGCATCGCCCAGAGATGCGAATTGAAAGATTTTATTAGCCAGGCCGATCACGCTCGGGCCATTGATAACCACATGCGGGCCAACCCATGTCCCTTCGCCGATTTCAACGTCCGGCCCGATAATGCTATAGGCACCAATCTCGCAGTCCTTGGCAATCTTGGCCGACTCATCGACCAACGCTGTGGGATGAATCAAGATTTTATCTCGCTGCTGGTGATCAGAATATTTGCGGTACAGGCGACTTTTTCATCAACAGTACAAGTCGCATCGAACTGCCAGATTCCCCGCCGATTGCGGACAATCCTGACATCGAAAACCATTTGATCGCCTGGGCTCACAGGCCTCTTGAATCGTGCCTTATCTATACCGACGAATAAGTACAGCGTATCATCGCTCGGGGATTCGCCCACCGTTCGGAATGCCAGAATTGCTGCCGCCTGAGCCATGGCTTCCAGTATCAGAACGCCTGGAAATATCGGGTGATGTGGGAAATGCCCGGTGAATATCGGCTCGTTATAGGTGACATTTTTAATGGCCTTGATTCTCTCCCCTTCCTCAAACTCAGTCACTCGATCGATCATTAAAAACGGATAGCGATGAGGGAGATACTTCAATACCTCGTGAATATTCAACTCTTCCAATTGTCTGTCTCTGTTTATTTTTATGGCAATAGGACAGGCGCTTTTTACGATGGAATCCGCTAAAACGCACCTTTCACCGCCTATTGTCCAATCCGTTGACAGGCTTATCAAGTGTCACTTTCGCAACATAATAACAACAAAATCAAAATGTTTGTTGTTATTCTCCAAATACTACTCTAACTCCGCTTAAAGCGTTTCGCCGCCAAAGAATCCAGCTGCAGCAGCCTGGCGACCGTCCGCCGCCACTTTCGATTCGTCTGCAGGGGCAGGCCCGAGCTGTATCGTCCCGCTTCTTCGATCGAGCGCATAACGAAACTGGTGGCGGTTATATGGACATCATCCACGATATTCAGATGACCGATGATATTGACCGCGCCGGCAATGGTGCAATTGCGCCCGATCACCGTACTTCCGGCAATACCGGTACAGCCCGCAATCGCCGTGTTTCGACCGATACGAACGTTGTGCGCGATCTGAATAAGATTATCCAGAATGACTCCATCCTCTATGACTGTGTTACCTATGGCTCCCCTGTCAACCGATGTATTACTGCCGATTTCGACGCGATTCCCTATCTCCACTATACCAATCTGATTAATCCGCTGCCAACGATCCCGGCCACGCGCATAACCGAATCCCTCGCTGCCGATGACCGTTCCCGACTGAACCCTGCAATCGTCGCCCAATTTACAACCGTGGTAGATTGAAACGTTGGCAAAAAGATGTGTCCGGTCACCGATTTTCACATTCTCACCCAAAAAACAACCGGCACCGATGTGACAGTCCTTGCCTATAATCGCCCCTTGTTCAACCACGGCATTGGCAGCAATATAAACGCTGGAATGAATATTAGCATCAGGGTGGATCCACGCCGAAGCATGAATCCCGGCCTCGGCATTCCGCGACGGATAAAAAACATGGGACAACTCGGCATAGCTCAGATAAGGATCCGGTGAGATAATGATATTGCCGAAGGCCAATGATGCCATTTCCTCAGGCACTATGACCACGCCTGCCTTGGAACGGCGCAGTGCTTCGGCATATTGCTTGCCGACAACAAAACTCAGTTCATCGTGACTGGCGGAATGGATCGGTGCAATGGCTGAGACACGGTGATCAGCATCGCCCTTAAAAGGCAATTGAAGAATGTCAGCCAGTTCCTGTACGGATAACTTCATCGTCCGGGTATCAGGGCTGCTTCTTTGACTTTGCCAGCCGCTGCAGGTTTTGTAAAATCTTCTTGGTGACGTCCACGGAGTCTTTGGCATAAAGTACACCGTCACTCACAATCAAATCGTAACCTTTGGATTTTCCGAATGCAGCGATCGCTTCAAGCACAATAACGCGGATTTTTTTAAATTCACTGTTTTTCCGTATATTCAGTTGTTCGCGGAACTCCTGCTCCTCCAGTTTAAGCCTTCTCTCTTTCTTATGTGCTTCCAGCTTTAAACTCTTGATTCGTTCTTCATCATCGCTTTCTTCCTGATCCCGGATCAGGGACTGAACCTGTTTTAAATCCTGTTTTAATTGTTTGATCTTTTCCTCGCGCGGTGCAAATTCGGACTCCAGCCTTTTAGCGGCATCGATCGCTTGCGGCGCCTTATCGATTAAATAGGGGATATCGACGAATCCGATCAGCATCTGTGCCTGCGCCGGCACCATGATGAATAACGACATCAGGCAAAACAATTGAGCCATCAGCCGCTTTGGCGAAAGACGGCTTACAGCAGCCAGCCTTCCGTGTTGCCGCTTGCTGATATGAGAAAAGTCATTGTAGTTATCTGACTTGCAACTCAAGTCTTTCACCCCTCATTTGTGCCGCCTCGGCAATTTTGACGGTGCGCAACAGTGTAAGTCGATCAACGGCGCAAAGGCAAATTGTCCTTTTCCAGTGCTGATCCTCGGCCTAAGGGCCTGTTTAATATCTCTCTACCGGCTGTGAATTCGCTGATTTTGAACAGGCTAAAAAATAGAGCCTATAGTGAACTGGAAAGATTCTAACTCGTCTCCATCCTGGTCGTTATAAGGCTTGGCTATGCTGAATGTTAAGGGGCCAACCGGAGAAAGCCAGACAAAGGCAAGACCATAGGAACCTCTCAATTCGCCTCTGTCAAAATCACGGTAATCGCTGAATACATTGCCGAAGTCTGTAAAGATACTGAATCGCGTCGCCCCTGGTTCTTCAACAAAGGGAGGCGGAAATATCACCTCTAATGTACCCAAAGTCCGGAAATCTCCTCCCGCTGCCTCACCGGTTGAATCCCTGGGCCCGAGACTGCCGTTTTCATAGCCTCTGAGGGTTCTGACGCCACCGGCATAGTAACGGCGGAAAAACGGCAATTGTTCAAAATCGCCGTAGCCTTCACCGTAGTCAACGCGGACGGTTGAAGAGAAGGTGTATCGGGAAGTAACGGGGAAATAATATTCGAATAAATATCCCAGTTTGTAGTAGTCCAGATCCCCCACTCCCAAGGTTGATTCCAGACTGATTCTATTCAGTGCACCGCTGGTCGCGAAGACCGTTCGATTACGAGTATCGTGCGAATAGCCTAAATTGGCGGAGAAAATATCAAACCTGCGGCCGTGCTCTGAAATAAACTCTTTCACTTCATCGGATGACCCCGCGGTCTCGGTCAGTTTAACATGTTCGTATCCGCCACCCAGACGGAAAGTCGAAAACTCACTGATCGGAACGCCGAATCTGACGTTGGCACCGTAGGAATCGATGATATAGTCGGTGGTTGTGGAAACGGCGCTGGCATCCGTTTCCCGTATGAAAGCGCTGACAGTGCGACTGACTCCATCGTCCGTATAATAAGGATCGGTATAGGATACCGATAGCTGGTCCGTTGTCGAGCTGGTGTCAAACGCGAACTGCAGGCGCTCACCCGTACCGAACAGGTTTTCCTGCGTCAGATTGATATTGAACAAAAATCCGTTTGAACCATAACCCGCCGTTGCACCAAACGAGCCTGACGACCCCTCTTTTACCTTAACGAGCAAATCGATTTGATTGTCGCTTCCCGGAACCCTTTGCGTATCGATGCTGACACTCTCCAGATAGGACAGCCGCTGCAATCTGACCCGGGACCGATTCACCAGTTTGGGAGAAAACCGGCTCCCTTCCATCTGGCGCATCTCTCTTCGCAGCACTTCATCGCGGGTTTTGTATTGCCCGGTGAAGATTATCCGCCGGACATAGGCTCTTTCACCGGGAATGATGTTGTACACCAGGTGCACTTCACGGTTTTCATCGTTGATTTCCGGCAACACCTGAACGTCGGCAAAGGCAAATCCTTCTTCTCCCAGTCGGTCCGAAATGGCGTTGGAGTTACGGACCATGTCTTTGCGAGAAAACACAGTGCCCGGATCCTGTTCAGCCAGCGCATAGAGTTCTTCTTCATCAACCTCGGTCTTTCCGACCAAACGCACTCCGGCCACCTTGTACTGCTGACCTTCATCAACATTGATGGTGATAAAGATATGTTGCTTGTCAGGGGAAATTGAAACCTGCTCGGACTCCACATTGAAGCGGATATATCCTCTATCCTGGTAATAGGAACGCAAAGCTTCCAGATCGCCGGCGAGTTTTACCCGTGAATACTCGTCCGCGCTGCTGAAAGGGTTAAAGTTAACCACTCCGGATTCAAACAGATCCAGCAAGGTATCATCGTCAAACGCCGTATTGCCGACAATATTGATATGCCGGATCCTCGCGACCGAACCCTCTGTAATATCGAGTCGAATAGAAACCCGGTTCCGCTCCAGCTCGGTGACTTCTTTTTCGATCCGCATCCCGTAATTACCGGAGCTGAAATAGATTCGGCGTAACTCCTGTTCAACACTATCCAGTAAGGACCGGTTAAACGCTCGGCCACGGGACAGACCGATCGTTTTCAGGGATTCCTCAAGTTGTTCGTCATCGATTTTTTTGTTGCCTTCGAATTTGATATCAGCGATTGCAGGCCTTTCCTTGAGTTCGATCAGCAATGCATGGTCGCGGCGCAACAGGGTAACATCGCTAAACAGGCCGGTTTTATACAGCGCGCGTATCGCTCGCGGGGAGTCGGTAACCGGGTCGAATAAATCACCTTCGCGCAAGGGTAAATAGGTCAACACAGTGCCTATATCGATTCGCTCCACCCCTTGCACGACAATCTCTGAGATTTGAAATCTCTCAGCCTCCGCGGCCTGCAGGGGGTGCACCAATAAGCTCAGAAAGACGATTGCCGACAGCAATTGAATTGAACGGTGGAAATTCAGGATCATATGGAAGGGATAGAATTTTTCAGGAATTTATCCAAAGCGATTCCAGTTCTTTTTATCAGAAAAATAGCTCATGCCGACCGACCGGCAAGCTTAGCAGCATGCGACTGAATAGTCCTGTCTAATTATGGCTTGTTTACAAGAGTGTAACGGCTGGCTAGCCGACCAGTCTTAAAATATCATTGTAGAAGGCAATCGACATGAGTCCAGCGAGCAACACCATTCCGATCTGTTGTCCATACAGTTGTGCTTTTTCGGAAAGAGGCTTGCCTTTTAGAACTTCGATAAAAAAGTAAAGCAAATGTCCACCGTCCAGAACCGGTACCGGAAGCAGATTCAATACGCCCAGACTGACACTGATAAGTGCCAGAAATCCCAGATAATGATCCAGACCGACACTGGCCGATTGCCCGGCAAACTGCGCGATGGTAATGGGTCCGCTGATGTTTTCAATCGACGCTTCGCCCACGATCAGTTTACCCAGCATCTGTATGGTCAGTACCGTCATGTCCCAGGTTCTTTTGATTGCCTGGCCGAGTGCTTCGACGGGCCCGTATTTGACGACTGTGCGAACCCGCTCCAGCATTTTCCGGGATTGAGTTTCCCAGGCTCCGATAAATCCTATGGTCTGTGCGCCGTCATCGCGGGTATCGGGTCTGATCAGTAACTGCTGTGAAATACCATCGCGTTCAATTTGCAAATTTATATTCCGACCCGGGTTGGCGCGGATCAATTCTACCCAGTGGCGCCAGGTATTTATGTGCTCGCCGTCGGCACGCAATATCAGATCTCCCTTCTGTAAACCGGCTGCGGAGGCGGCACCATCCTCGCTCACGCCACCTATCACGGGTTTAACTTCGGGCCACCAGTGATCTATGCCCATATCGCCTATGACATCGCCCTTCCCGTTCAGCAGACTGGCACTGTCAATTTCTATGCTTCGCTCGACTATCCTTCCATCGACATCTTTGACGGTGACGTTCAGCCGGTTCTGTTCGCCTAAGGACTTATCCAACAGCGTCAGGCGGACTTCGTTCCAGGTCCGCGTTTCCGAACCCTCAATGGCAAGGATCTGATCTTCATATTGAAACCCGGCCTTCCCTGCGGCGCTGTTTTCAGCAACGCTGCCGATCAGAGGCACCAATCCGCTGATGCCGATCATAAACATCACCCAATAGGCGAGAACAGCCAGTAAAAAGTTAGCTATCGGACCTGCAGCGACAATCGCGATCCGTGCCCACACGGATTTATTATTGAACGCACGATGCCGCTCGTTGGGCGCTACCGGAGCCTCCCTCTCGTCCAGCATTTTGACATAACCCCCAAGGGGAATAGTCGCGATCGCATATTCTGTGTGATCTTTTCGACCGAACCGGCGATAGAGTGGCTTACCGAATCCGATGGAAAACTTAAGGACCTTAACGCCGGCCTTTCGGGCAACCCAGAAATGGCCGTACTCATGGATGGTGATCAGCGCACCAAGCGCCACCAGAAAGGCCATCACATTAAATATAAACTCATTTAGCATATTAAAGTTATTTCTCTATATTTAACCTAATATATTGAATATATTTAAATTTTATTTCTACCGGTTTTCTCAATATAAGACTTTGCACATAAACGCGACGATTCATCAGCATCCAGTACCGCAGCCAGGCTATCAGCTTTTCCGATACTTGTATGCTCAAGAGCGTAAGCAATTGTCTCAGCTATTTGGTTGAAACCGATATTACCGGCCAGAAACTGTTCCACGGCAATTTCATTAGCCGCATTGAGTACAGCGGTCGCCGTGCCCCCACACTTGATCGAATCGAAGGCTAGCTCAAGACAGGGAAAACTGACACTATCAGGCTTTTCGAAGTTAAGTTGTGATACATGAAACAGATCCAGCGGCTTGACACCGGAGTAAATCCTCTCCGGCCAGGCCAGCGCGTGAGCGATCGGAGTACGCATATCGGGCAGTCCCATCTGAGCCAGGACAGACCCGTCCCTGTAACTGACCATGGAATGTATTACACTTTCAGGATGAACCACAACTTCGACCCGTTCCACACCGACGCCAAATAAATAACAGGCCTCAATCACTTCCAATCCCTTGTTCATCAAGGTTGCGGAATCAACGGAAATTTTGCGCCCCATCTGCCAGTTCGGATGTGCAACAGCCTGCTCCGGACTGACGCTGTCCAAAGCCTCCTTCGACCAGCCTCTGAACGGACCTCCCGATGCTGTCAAAAGCAGCTTTTCGACCCCCTTTAACCCGGCACCTTGTACCGCCTGTGGCATACATTGAAACAGCGCGTTATGCTCGCTGTCGACAGGCAACAGTATTGCACCGCCAGACCTCACCCGTGAAAGCAGCAATTCCCCCGTCATCACCAGGGATTCCTTATTGGCAAGCAGTACTTTCTTTCCCGCTTCGACCGCCGCAAGCGTAGGCATAAGTCCGGCTGCGCCCACTATGCCTGCAACCACGGTTTCAACCTCATGCGCCGAAGCCACAAAAGCCAGGCCCTCGGCGCCGCTTAAGACTCTCGTCGTTATTCCCGATTCTTTCAGCGCATCTCTTAAAAACTGGGCGGCATCAGGTTTATTCATCACGGCGTAGTGCGGATGATGGAGCTCACATTGCCGGGCGAGTTTTCGAAAATTGGAATTGGCGGTCAGTGCAAAGATTTGGTACTGCTCGGTATTGCGGCTCAATACATCCAGGGTACTGTCCCCGATCGAGCCCGTTGAACCCAGAACCGTCACATGAACTTTGCGAGCCGACATCGAGAGATTCTCCGTTTTTGACGCCAGGGCTGTCTATAGCCAGGCAAGCGCGAACGAAAACAAAGGCAGGGCCGCAAGTGCGCTATCCAATCTATCCAAAACACCTCCATGACCCGGCAACAAATTACCGCTGTCTTTCAAACCGGTCATCCGTTTAGCCCTGCTGATAAATAAATCACCCACAACCGAAAAAGCCGCAGACAGGGCGACCGCCAGCAAGAAAGTCATGGCTGAAGGTTGATCCGCATGGTGCAACATCACTGCGACCAACCATAAGAGAATCGCTGCCGCACCGCCACCTATAACCCCTTCAATGGTTTTACCCGGGCTGATATCGGGAGCCAGTTTCTTTTTACCCCATTTTTTGCCGCTAAAATATGCACCTATGTCCATCGCCCAGACCACAGCCAGTGCAAACAGTAATATCCATGCGGAGCCGCCGGACAGCTCAGAGCGTAGATGCTGCGTTGCAACCAGTGCCGGAATGACAGTCAGCGGCCCGGCAATCAGGTAAAACAGACTACCGGATGATAAATCCGCTACAGGTTTCAGGTAGAGAAGCAGCCAAATCACCATCCACCAGAGAAAGGAAAAAAACCACAACACCGAACGGGCGGATTCATTTTCAAAAACCATCAACGAGCAGACCGTCAACAGGAGATTGATCCCGATGTACGCCAGACGCGGACGATGTGCCTCAAGCCCTCCCAAGGCCGACCATTCCCAGGCGCAAAGTGTAGCTATGATGCAAAGAAACAGTGAAAACAGAAAGTCGTTGAAA
Source organism: Granulosicoccaceae bacterium (assembly GCA_965222695.1). Classification (GTDB taxonomy): domain Bacteria; phylum Pseudomonadota; class Gammaproteobacteria; order Granulosicoccales; family Granulosicoccaceae; genus UBA7957. The sequence goes on from OZ244967.1 coordinate 2,701,311, forward strand.
ACAAACAGCGCCGTCAGAAAAACCAGCAGCAGAGCGATCGCCGTATAGACCCGTTGTTTAAGCATGGATGTCTTCTACCTGCTCCCCGGTTTTACCGAAGCGTCTTTGTCGGCCCGCATAAAATTCCAGCGCTCTATCGAGTTCTCGGTCTGAAAAATCGGGCCAGAGCGTGTCGGTGAAGTAAAGCTCGGTGTACGCCAGGTGCCATAGTAGATAATTGCTGATGCGTTGTTCTCCACCCGTTCGGATAAACAGGTCCGGATCATCCAGATCACTCAAGGATACATATTCGGAAAATCGCTCTATGGTGATTTCATCAAGTCGAAGCTCCGATTGTTTTACTTTCTCAGCAAGTTTGCGGGTGGCGTTGACTATATCCCAGCGTCCACCGTAATTGACGGCAATGGCGAGTTCCAATCCGTCGTTGGCCGCCGTTTTCTGTTCGGCTAAGGCCATCTGATTTTGCAGCTTTGAGGAAAAGGCCGATCGCTCGCCGATAAATCGAATTCGAACATTGTTTTCATGCAGTTTTGAAACCTCACTTTTCAATGCATGCATGAATAAATCCATCAACAGGCCGACTTCCTGCTGTGGTCTCTGCCAATTCTCGCTGCTGAAGGCGAATAAGGTCAGTGCCTTGATCTTTCGCCTGACACAGGCTTCGACAATTCCACGGGTTGTCCGGAACCCGGCCTGATGCCCCAGCGATCTGTGTTTTCCCTGGTTTTTTGCCCACCTGCCGTTTCCATCCATAATGATGGCCACATGCGCCGGCACGGTTAGGGTGAGGTTTTTTTTCAGTGCAGCCATGTCTATAATTCTACAAGCCTGGCTTAGACTTCCATTAATTCCTTTTCTTTACTTTCCAGCACCTTTTCAATATCCCCTACATACTGATCCGTCAACTTCTGGACCCTTTCCTCTGCGCGGCGTAGTTCGTCCTCTGAAATTTCCTTTTCTTTTTCCAGCATTTTCAAGTCGCTGTTGGCGTCCCTGCGAATATTGCGGATGGCTACACGTCCACTCTCTGCCTCGGCCCGAACGACTTTAACCAGATCCCGGCGCCTTTCTTCGGTCATCGGCGGCATGGGAATCCTGATCACCGTACCGGCGGTTGCAGGATTCAGACCCAGATCCGATGCCAAAATGGCCTTTTCAATCGGTTTTACCATGTCTTTTTCCCATGGAGTCACGCTGAGCATGCGGGAATCCTCCACGTTTATTTTTGCAGCCTGGCTCAAGGGGACTTCCGACCCGTAGTACTCGACATGGATATGATCCAGCAAACTGGTATGCGCTCGCCCCGTACGGATTTTGGATAATTCCGCCTGCAGGGCCTCGACGCTCTTCTTCATTCGTTTTGCAGCATCTTTTTGTATATCTTCGATCATTGTTAGGCTCGCTTCATTATTCGACTATCGATCCGACATTTTCGCCACATATTACGCGGATCAGATCACCTTCGTTACTCAAATTAAAAACCTGTAAGGGGATTTTATTGTCGCGGCACATCACTATCGCGGTTGTATCCATCACCGCCAGCTTTTTACTGATAACCTCGTCGTAGCTCAGGCGTTCGAATTTCACGGCATCGGAGTGTTTCGCCGGATCTTTATTATATATACCGTCAACCTTGGTGGCTTTTAATACAATTTCGGCACCAATTTCCACAGCCCTCAAACTGGCTGCCGAGTCCGTCGTAAAGAATGGATTCCCGGTGCCGGCTGCGAATATCACAACCCTGCCTTTTTGCAAATGCCTGACTGCACGCCGGCGAATATAGTCTTCACAGACTTCATTAATTTTCAGCGCCGACATCACGCGGCAATACACACCCAGATTTTCCAGAGAATCCTGAAATGACAAGCTATTGATTACCGTTGCCAGCATGCCGATATGATCACCGGTCACCCGATCCATTCCGGCGTTTGCCAGCCCGGCCCCGCGAAAGATATTGCCTCCTCCAATGACCATGGCAACTTCTACACCCATCTCATTGATGGTTTTCACTTCGCCCGCTATTCGCGATATGAATTTCGGATCTATACCATAATCCAATTCACCCATTAAGGCCTCGCCACTGAGCTTCAGCAGTATCCGCCGATATTTAGGTTCCTTGTTTTTCATATTGTTGTTTTTAACCTCTTTCGCATTTTCACTTAAACGCCTCTGGCAACTTGGCTGCGGATACCGCTTTGTCTCAACTCAATATTATAAAGCGGCTTGGGAACTCGGTTTACACAATATTCACCGCCGACACAAAAAAGCCGGGTTTAGTCCCGGCTTTTCAGTATCTACAGACCGTAGATGTTATCAACAAATGTGCTATTACGCATCCAGATCAGCCGCCTTTAACCTGCGCCATCACTTCATCGGCAAAATTTTCCGTTTTCTTTTCTATCCCTTCTCCCACCTCAAAACGTTCGAAATAACTGACGGTTGCGCCGGCAGCCTTAAGTAATTTACCGACCGTTTGATCCGGATCTTTTACAAAAGGCTGCCCGATCAGCGTCACTTCAGACAAATATTTGCGCAATCTGCCTGCGACCATCTTTTCGATGATCTCAGCCGGTTTGCCACTGCCTTCAGCTTCCGCCATCAATATGGATTTTTCCTTTTCCAGTACCTCAGCAGGTACACCGCTTTCATCGATACAAATCGGTTTGCTGGCAGCAATATGCATGGCTATGTCTTTCGCCAAACCCGCGTCGCCATCCACCAATTCACAGATAACGCCGATACGATCGCCGTGCAGGTAGTAGTTAATCACACCATCCGAGCCGGTACGGGTCACGAAACGTCGTACTTGAATATTCTCACCGATTTTGGCGATCAATTCTTTTCTGACCGAATCAACCGTACCACCTTCGATTTCGGTGCCATTCAGTGCATCAAGATCCGCCGGAACAGCCTGCAAGGAGGCCTGGCTGACTTTGGCCGCATAATCTTTGAAATCATCACCCTTGGCCACAAAGTCCGTTTCGGAGTTTATCTCAACCATAGACGCATTTTTGCCATCGTCAGACAGCGTAATGGCCACCAGCCCTTCAGCGGCTGTTCTGTCGGACTTTTTATCCGCCTTGGCAAGCCCTGCAATTCGCATTTGTTCGATTGCTTTTTCCATATCGCCGTCGACATCGGTCAACGCCTTTTTGCACTCCATCATGCCTGCGCCAGTACGCTGACGCAGCTCCTTAACCATTGCAGCAGTAATTTGCATGCTAATAAAACCTCTTTAACTATTCACGCTGATAAGATGACCGGAAAATCCCTGGCGCCGGAACCCATTCAAACTGCATCCATTAATCGAGATCTTTCTTGAACGGGTTCTAAACTTCGGCGACTTCACTCGCATCGGATTCTTCGCTAAGCGCCTCTTCATCGCTGACTTCCACGAATTCATTGGCACTCTGGTTCGCCCCGACGGCTTTTCCGGTTTGAATAGCATCGGCCATCGCATTGGCATACAACTGAATAGCTCGAATCGCATCATCGTTACCGGGAATGACGTAATCAACATCTTCCGGAGAGTTATTACTGTCTACAACCGCGACAACCGGAATTCCCAGTTTACTTGCCTCGGCCACGGCAATCTTTTCGTGGCCCACGTCAATCACAAACAGCGCATCGGGTAAACGCCCCATGTTTTTGATTCCACCCAGGCTTTTCTGAAGCTTTTCCAGCTCGCGATTTAAGGTCAGCGTTTCCTTTTTGCTCAACCGTTCCGTGCCTTTCTGCTCCAGCGCGGTTTCCAGATCGAGCATCCGCTTGACCGATTGCTTGACGGTTTTGAAATTGGTCATCATTCCGCCCGGCCAGCGACGGTTGACATAAGGCATATTGCAGGCTTCGGCCGCTTCCTTTATTGCTTCGCGGGCGGCCCGCTTGGTTCCGACAAACAGAATCTTGCCGTTTTTAGCGGCCAGTTTGCCGAGAAAATTCTGTGCATCTTCGAATGAAGGCAGGGTAGATTCAAGATTAAAAATATGAATCTTGTTTCTTTCGCCAAAGATGTAAGGAGCCATTTTCGGGCACCAATAACGCGTCTGGTGGCCAAAATGAACGCCGGCCTCCAGCATCTGGCGCATGCTGATTTTAGACATAAACTATCCTCTGAATTGGGTTAAGCCTCCGTCCGCCTGCAACTGCCAACCTGTCAGACAGGCACCCGGCAACGCATGATTCGGCAAGACGTGTGAATTCCTCCTCGGCGAACACTTAGCTCAACGCCACCGGGAGGCGCAAATGCGGTGCGCTTTATAACATAGCACTGAAAGAAAAACAATTATTGCCGACTCAGAGCTTAAGCCGAATTTCCCGGCAGATTTGTGTACACTTCTGCCTGACGAGGCAATCATTAAAAAGCGAAATCTATGGCCATATCGATAAAAACTCCCGAAGAACTGGACAAAATGCGCAATGCGGGCCGTCTTGCCGCACAAGTTCTGGACATGATCGGCCCCTATGTTGTTCCGGGAGTCACCACTGAAGAGCTGGACCGAATCTGTCACGATTATATCGTTAATGAACAAAAGGCGATTCCCGCACCTCTTAATTATCGGGGTTTTCCGAAATCAATCTGTACATCGGTAAATTATCAGGTGTGTCATGGCATTCCCGGCCCCAAGGTTTTGAAAAAAGGCGATATTATCAATATCGATATCACCGTCATCAAAGACGGTTGGCACGGGGATACCAGTCGCATGTTTCATGTTGGTCAGGCAACGATCAAAGGCAATAGGATTTGCGATATTGCCCTGGAATGCATGAAACGGGGAATAGGCGCCGTAAAGCCGGGTGCCCACCTGGGCGATATAGGTCACGCCATTCAGTCTTATGCCGAATCCAACGGATGCTCCATTGTTCGCGAATACTGCGGACACGGCATAGGAAAGGTTTTTCATGAAGATCCGCAGATCCTGCATTACGGCAAACCAGGATCCGGGATCATGTTGCAACCCGGAATGACCTTTACTGTGGAACCCATGGTTAATTTAGGCAAACGCTTCGTCAAAGTGCTCGCCGATGATTGGACGGTGGTGACAAAGGATCATAGCCTGTCGGCTCAATGGGAACATACCCTGGCAGTGACTGAGGATGGATTCGAACTGTTTACCGTAACGGAAAACTGGAACATTTGACCCTGCCCTCAATCGATCGAATCCGGAATAACGATAAGGTTTTATGACCCAGCCCGATCATCAACAGCCCTTGGATGTCAGTCAGCAGGAAAAAGTGCTGCTCGCCTTATGCGAGCCGGCAGATTCACCGGCGGAATATACCCAGGCGTATAAACAAGCATTGGGTCAGGGTGCGGAACACATACACCAGCTCTATCTCGACGGTGCCGGTATAGAATTGATCGTGCATCTGCAAACGCGATTGGTGGATATTCTATTGCTGAAAATCTGGAACCGGTTTTTCTCTGTGCAGCAGAGACAGAACATGGCGCTGGTAGCGGTGGGCGGTTACGGCCGCGGTGAGCTTCATCCGCGTTCCGATGTCGATATTATGGTGTTGCTGCGTGATGCCGAAAGCCGCAGGCTCAATGAGGATATCAGCCGCTTCATCACCCGTCTATGGGATCTGGGCCTGGATATTGGCCACAGTGTCAGAACGGTTGAGGAATGCATCAGCGAATCGATTCAGGATTTAACCGTGATCACCAATCTTATGGAAGCGCGGCTGCTGGACGGAAACCCGGTTTTATTCAAACTCATGATGGAATCCATAGAGCCCTCCATAACCTGGAACGCTTATGATTTTTTCCGGGCAAAAATGAAGGAGCAGGCGGACCGCCGGGTGAAATTCGGCGACACAGCCTATCGACTGGAACCCAATATCAAGGAGAGCCCCGGAGGATTGCGTGATATCCAGACAATTGGGTGGATAAGCCGTCGCTATTTCGGGACCGAGCAAATTCACGAACTGGTGGACAACCAGTTTATCGATGAACAGGAATACAATTCCTTACTGCAAGGCCAGTACCTACTGTGGGAAATCCGTTATCTGCTGCACAAATTCACCAACCGGCGCGAAGACCGGCTGCTGTTTGACCATCAACGCGACCTGGCACACCAGTTCGGACACACAGACGACACTCACAACCGTTCGATAGAAGGATTTATGCAGAATTATTATCGCACGGTCATGCAGATGCAGCGCCTGAATGAAATCATTCTGCAAAAATTTCAGGAAACGTTTCAGGAACAGAAATCCAAGGTCACTATCGCGCCGATCAACGAGCACTTTCAATTACGTAACGGCTACCTGGAGGTCCGCTCGGAAGATGTTTTTAAAAACTACCCGCAGGCGCTGCTGGAAATTTTCCTCGTTTATGCCCGCAGTGCGGAAATCAAAGGTGTCAGAGCCAATACCATAAGGCTGATACGCAGTAATCTGCACAGAATCGACGATGGTTTCCGGGACGATCCGCGGACACGAAGATTGTTTATGCAGATTTTCCGAGACCCCAAAAAACTGACTCGCAAGCTCAGACGTATGAACCGTTACGGTGTGATGGCAGCCTATATGCCCGACTTTGAAAATATCGTCGGCCGCATGCAGTACGATTTATTTCATATTTACACAGTCGATGAACACACGACCCGTGTAATACGTAATCTGAGAAGATTCGCTCTGCCGAATTTCAGAAACGAACTGCCTCATTGCAGTATGATTATGGATCAGATCCGCAAACCGGAGTTGCTTTATATTATCGGCCTCTTTCACGATATTGCTAAAGGCCGAGGGGGTGATCATTCGGAAATCGGCGCTGAAGCCGCAATCACCTTCTGTGAAAATCACTTTTTCACCAAGGTCGACACCAACCTGGTGCAATGGGTAGTCAGAAATCATCTGGTCATGTCCATGACTGCTCAACGAAGGGATATCACCGATCCGCAGGTTATCCACGAGTTTGCAAAACTTGTCGGATCACGCGACTACCTGAATCACCTGTATTTACTGACGGTTGCGGATATTCGCGCGACCAATCCGGAATTGTGGAACTCGTGGAAACAAAACCTGCTCAGAGATCTATTCAAACACACGGCCCGGGCCTTGCATCGCGGGCTCGACAGTCCGATCGATAAAGAGGAAGCCATAGCGCAAAAAATGCTTGAAGCCAAAGGAATGCTGTTCGACAAAAATACCGGTATCGACGAGTCACAAATCAATAGTCTATGGAAAGCTTTTGGAGACGAATACTTTTTGCGCTACTTTTCTGACGAAATCGCCTGGCATACGGCAGTCATCATTGAAAACCGGGCTCATACCCCACTGGTAAAATTGCGCAGGGACAACGAACGCGGATCCACCGAAATTCTCATCTACACCCACGACCATGACCATTTGTTTGCGCTCATGGTATCGGAGCTCGACCGGCTGGGCCTTAATATCCTGGCTGCAAACGTGGGTACAACCGCGGACGAGTATGTGTTAAATACCTTTCTGGTACTGGAGAGGGATAATAATACAATTTCCGATACCAACAGAATTGAGCGAATCCATAATAGTTTATACGACTGTCTGCTGAATCCCGACAGAGTACCCGTTATACACTCACAACAGGTACCGAGAAGATTGAGGCATTTTCAGTTTGAGCCCAAGATCACCATCGACAACGAAATTTCAGAGAAATTCACATCCGTTTATATCGAAGCCGCTGACCGGCCGGGTATATTGTCGCGAATCGGCCTGTGCTTTCTAGAATGCGATGTCACCGTTCACGGCGCCAAAATCACTACTCTGGGCGAAAAAATTGAAGATGTATTCTTTGTTACCGATTGCAAGCATCAACAATTAACGGACGACAACTTACTGTTTGCCCTGCATGACTGTTTTGTTACCAATCTCACCGACTCAGACAAGCAATGAGTGCGGATTCTGAAACAATACAACTCTGCCGAGAGTTAATCCGCTTACCGTCGATCACTCCCGAAGATTTCGGATGCCAACAGTTACTGGCCGAGCGCCTGTCACCGCTGGGATTTACCATAGAGCACATGCGATTCGGCAATACCGACAATCTTTGGGCCAGGCTGGGTAGCGCCAGCCCTTTATTCGCATTTGCCGGCCATACTGATGTCGTTCCGACCGGGCCGGCGGAAGAATGGACATACCCCCCTTTCGCCGCCTGTATCGAAAACGGCTTGCTTTACGGCCGGGGATCGGCTGATATGAAAGGCTCCCTGGCGGCATTTATCACTGCTGCCGAGCGATTTCTTCGCAATGAACGACACTTGCGGGGTTCCATGGCGCTGCTTTTAACCAGCGATGAAGAAGGTCCCGCAACGGACGGAACCGTGAAAGTCATAGAGGTACTCGAATCGCGCGATGAAAAAATCGACTGGTGTCTGGTTGGCGAACCCAGCAGCAGCAGCCAGCTCGGCGACACGATTAAAAACGGACGACGAGGCTCCCTGAACGCCGATCTCACCATCTACGGCACTCAAGGCCATATTGCCTACCCCCAGCACGCAGACAATCCGATCCACCGCGCAATGCCCGCCTTAGCCGAACTATCCAGCATCGAGTGGGATAAAGGCAATGATTTCTTTCCGGCAACAAGCTTTCAGATTTCCAACCTGAATTCAGGTACCGGCGCGACAAACGTCATACCGGGAAATCTGACCCTGAAATTCAATTTCCGTTTTTCCACGCAAGTCACCCAGAAACAGCTAAAAACCCGTGTTGAAAACGTCCTTCGAAAACACGGCCTGGATTATTCGATTCAGTGGTCTCTTTCCGGAAACCCTTTTTTAACCAGGCCGGACGAGCTGACGCAGGCAGCGGAAACCGCGATACTTCAGATTTGCGGCACCAAAACCGTACTCAGCACTGCGGGCGGAACTTCCGATGGCCGGTTTATTGCGCCTACTGGCGCCCAGGTCATTGAACTGGGCCCGATCAATAGCAGCATTCACCAGATTGATGAACATGTTTCCATAGCGGATCTGGACCTGCTGTCTCTAGTCTATGAAAAAATACTGGAAAATCTTTTGTTGCGCAGAAAAACCGGCTAAGGGCCTGTATTAGATCTCTCTGCTACAAGCCGCTCTTGCAATCGGGCTAAAATCCGCACCCCTTCCTCGATCCTATCCGATGAGATAGAGGAAAAGGCCAGTCTGTAATAATTTTCCGGGGCATTTTTTCCATAGTAAAATACAACTCCTGGCTCAATCAACACACCCTCTTTCTTCGCCTCCTCGGCTAAAATGCCGGCATTCAGCGCATTCGGCCCTCTGATCCAGAATGCGGAACCACCAAACGTCGGCCTGGTTGTGCTGCCCGGCATATATTTATCCAATGACACGGCCATGATTTTCCAGCGCTCCTTAAGAGTTAAGCTGAGACGGCGGATTGCCGAGTCGTGATATCCGCGTTTGAGGAAATGAGCGATGATTGACTGGTTGTTGGAGGGAGGATGACGTAACACCAATCTGCGCAACGCCCGCGCCTGGCGAATAAATTCCTTTTGCGCAACGATGTATCCGAGCCTGATCCCCGGTGCCAGGGTTTTTGATAAGCTGCTGATGTATATCACACGCCCGTCCCTGTCCATACTTTTCAGTGCGGCCGAGGGCTTGCCTACAAAATTAAATTCGGATTCATAGTCGTCCTCGATTAGTATGATATTTCTCTTCTCGGCGAATTCCAGCAGAGCTTCCCGCCTTTCGATAGACATGCTAACGTTCGTTGGAAAGTGATGGCTGGGCGTCGTGTAGATGCAATCACAATTGTCCAATTCGGGGGAAATCATCAGGCCCTGATCGTCCACCGCCAAGGTTTGAATCCTTGGGGTAATGCTCTGAAAGGAATTGAAGCCGTCATAGTAGCCGGGATTTTCTATACCGATAGTCCGGCTATTGTCCAGGAGCAACGATGCGGCGAGGTAGATTGCGTTTTGCGCACCTACTGTAATGAGAATTTCTTCCGGATCGGCCCAAATGCCGCGCCGCGGAAGCAAACGCGTGTGGATCTGTTCCAACAAATCCGGATTGTCATGATCGACATGATCGGCCGCCCAATCGTAAATTGACGACAAGCTCGCCGCTTCTTTGCAGCATTCCCGCCAATCTGCCACGGGAAAGAGGCTTTTATCGTACTGCCCGTAAAGAAACGGATAGGGGTAGGATTGCCAGTCTTCCGGTTTGGCATTGCTTTTGTACTCCGCCGGATGCATCACCAATCGATTCCATCGCACCGCAGCATCGGAAGTGGCCGGAGTTGATGTTTTTTGCGGCGCGTCAATGCGCCCTTCCAGAATTTCACGATTGATAAAATGGCCGCGCCTTTCCCTGGAAATCAAAAAACCCTCATCCACTAATTGCTGATAAGCGAAAACCACAGTGTTTCTGGCAACATTCAGCTGTTCGGCCAATTTTCGGCCTGAAGGCAAAGGCTCTTCCGGTGGGATATGACCATCGAGAATAGCCTTGACCAACATTTCCTGGATTTGCTTTTGGAGGGTTCCCGTTCCGTCCTTCGGTAATCTGAACAATTGTTCCGTCATGACAGCAGACTCTGGACTCACTTTTATCGGTAGACTGGCCCTATTATACGCATAGAGACCGGCATTACTGTTGGTTCGATAAATTTTCTCCAGCGCCGGTTGCAGCTTTTTGATCCGGATTCGCGAAAGATCGGATCATATCCATCCGGAACAAGAGAATATAGGGTTGATAAAAGGCTGTTATCAGGACAATCATAGACGTGCCAAGGTAAATAATCCTGATGTGGTGGCGGTAAAATCTGTGGAGCCGATTTAGTCTCAGCATGTATAACTTTCATCATACGCTGTTGTAAGTAAACAACATCGCAATGATCGAAAATAAATATCGCTGAACTGAGTTTTCCAACACTGATTGTGTAATTGACCTAACCGGCCCGAGAGTCGACATAAAACTTTAAAAATGTTTATTTATCGTTTAGGTTTGCATAGTCAGTTGCTTTTACAGCCTACTGATCGTGCCTGATATCAATAAAAACAGCTCCCGAAATACGGGAAGTACCCTGATAAACCAGGGGCTGTTATTGCACCGCTCCGGAGAACTCAATTTCCGCGTCCTCGTGACAGGCAGTTGCAATAACAGGCCCTCAGGAACCGGAGAAACCATAGCATGACCAAAGCAAGTAACAAATCACCCAAACATACGCGCCGCTCGTTTTTGAAAACCACCGCAGCGGCAGGCACGGCAGCCGCCGTAGGACCCTGGATTATCAGCCCCAAAGCACTCGCCTCATCAGGCGAAGTGAATATTCTCATGTGGTCTGACTATCTTCCACCAGGCTTCCTGAAGGCGTTCGAAGAGAAAACCGGAATCAAGATCAACTACACCGGAATAGGTTCGAACGAGGAAATTATCAACAAGATGAAAGCCACCAAGGGACGAGGGGTTGATATCTGCAGCCCGACCAATATGCGTTCCCCCCAGTGGATAGAACTCGGTCTGCTGCAACCCTTTGATTATGGCAAGATTGCCAACATCAAAAACGTCAATCCGGCGATGCTCAAGGTCGGCGACAGCGAGTGGAACTTTGGCGAAAAAGGTTCCCACTGGCTGCCCCATATCTGGGGAACCGAAGGGGTGGCCTGGAGAACTGATATGTATACTCCTCCACGTGAAGCCGAAATCCCCAGCTACGGCGATGTCTGGCAGGAAGACGTAAAAGGTAAAACCATGATGCGGCCGCACTCCGGCATGCTCGGTGCAGGCTTGTATCTCGAAACAACGGGAGACTTAGAGCCCGGTGCCATGCGGAAAGCCTACGAAAGCGAAGAAAATATGCGCAAAATCTGGCAGGTAGTGACAGACTTCTGTATTAAGAACAAGGAACAGATCAAGTTGTTCTGGAATGATGCGGATTCCCAGAAAAACGGTTTTCTGAACGACGGTGTCGTGATCGGCCAGACCTGGGACGGACCTCCCAGCACGCTGATGAAGGAAGGTGAAGCGGTTCAATACCGAGCCCCCGTTGAGGGTGCGTTGGCCTGGGTAGACGGTATGTCAATGTCGGCCGGCGCGGAAAACGTTGAACAGACTTACGCTTTCATCGACTACTGCTACGATCCGGAGCCCGCAGGCACATCGATTGACGGTGGCTCACAGGACGGCTGGGGTGGTCATGGATACAACTCGGCGGTTCTCGGCGCGGATAAATTCGCGAGCGAAAACTACGCTAAATTGTTTGCATCCATATATCCCGGCAATTCTCTTGAAAACCTGTGGCCCTGGCCCAAAGAACCTCAATGGTATGCGGACGTCCGAACCGAGTTCCGCAACAAATTCGTCAACGCTTAAGCAAAATCTGACCCCCGGGCATTTCCGGGGGTCAGTCATTTTCCGCACCATCGTGTAACTTCGGTCAACAATAATATAAGCGGTTAGAGGGAGCCAAAAAATGAGTGCTGATGTGCAACTGGACAATGTCTGGATTCGATTTGGTGACTTTGTCGCAGCGCGTGAAGCGAATATCCATATTAAGGACGGTGAATTCTTCAGCTTCTTAGGTCCGTCCGGTTGCGGGAAAACCACTTTGCTGCGCTCGGTTTCCGGATTTCTCACACCGTCTCAAGGCCGGGTTTTAATCGGTGGTAAGGACATGAAAGGCATAGGCCCGAACAAGAGGCCGACCGCCCTGATTTTTCAGAACCTCGCCCTGTTTCCACTCATGAAGGTCTGGGAAAATATCGCCTTCGCGCTGGAAGTGAAGGGCGTCAGCAAGGCCGACCGGAAAAAAAAGGCGGACGAGCTTCTGGAATTGATCGCCCTGCCCGGTCAGGGCGAAAAGATGGTCCGCGAACTCTCCGGCGGACAAAGACAGCGGGTCGCTATCGCACGCGCCCTGGCAGCCGAACCCGACGTCTTGTTACTGGATGAACCCTTGTCCGCCCTCGACCTTAAACTGCGCCAGCACATGCGCACGGAACTTCGGTCAATCCAACAACGCGTCGGTATTACTTTTATCTATATCACACACGATCAGGGCGAAGCTTTGACCATGTCGGATAATGTAGCCGTGATGAGTCAGGGGGTTATAGAACAAGTCGGCGATGGAAACTCCATTTATGACCATCCTGAAACCGCCTTCGTTGCTTCGTTTGTGGGCGAAAACAATTTATTCAGCGGTAAGGTCAGTGAACTCGTTGATGACTATGTTGTTATCGACAGTAATATAGGTCCGGTTCGAGCCAGACATGCATTTCGGGAAAATAATCCGCAGCTGGCCAAAGGCGATGAAGCTTATGTCTTCGTCCGCCCCGAATCGCTCACTATCGTGGAAAAAAACGGACAGGAGAACCGGTTTTCCGCAACCATCAGACAACAGGAATTTGAAGGAAGCTTTTGGCAGATCTTTTTTGCCATAGACGGTAGCGATAAACCGGTCAAACTGTCCCAGGTAAATGACGGCAGCTTGCTCCGCCAGCACAGCGGAGATACCGTCACACTTGGCTTTCTACCCGATCACGCTGTCGCAACCCCGAAGGGCGCACTGGCAGCAGAATAAAAAAAGATAATGTGAATTGCGGAGCTCAGGCATGACCACATACTGGAAAAAGTTTTGGCTCAAAAACGGTACCGGTATCTCCATTTATCTTATTGTTTCGACCATCATCTGGATTCTGATGATGATATTGCTGCCGCAGTTTTTCATGGTGGATTTTTCCTTCCGGCACAATCTGCCCCCCGCGGAAATCGGCGGGCCGAATGATGTGTACACATTGGAGCACTACAAATTTCTTGTCTTCGGTTCGGAACAAAGCGGCGCGGGCTATAATGAGATTGACGTAGGCGTCTTTATACGCACGCTGCTTGCGGCCTTTTTCGTCACCCTGTTTGATCTGGCCATCTGTTATCCGATTGCCTACTACCTTGCCCAGGTTTCAACCGGCGGTTGGGCCCGGTTGATGGTACTTGCCCTGATTATTCCCTATTGGGTTAATGAGATTCTGCGAGCTTTCGCCTTTCGAATTATGTTCGGCACGTCGGGTGTCATCAATGACTTTTTACTCTGGAGCGGGATCACGGATCAGCCCGTCGATTTTATCCGAGAAAATGTCGCGCTTTACGCAGGCCTGGGTTATGCCTTCATCCTGCTAATGATATTCCCGATCTACAACGCCATCGAAAGCCTCAGCAAGAATCAGATCGAAGCCGCCCGGGATCTGGGCGCGCCCTGGTGGCGGATCCACTGGCGGGTTGTGATGCCCTTTGCCAAGCCCGGAATATCATCCGGTTGCACTATGGTGTTTATGCTGACGGCCGGAGCCCTCGCGGCGCCGCAAATCCTCGGTGGCCCGAGCAGCCTCTGGTTCACTCAGATTATTTATCAGTGGTTTAATACGGGTAGCAATTGGCCTCGCGGGTCCGCTTATGCGGTGATACTGCTGGTTTCAACCATCCTGATAGTACTGGCAATAATGAAGCTGTTCAAAGTCCGGCTTGGAGAGATGACTAAATGAACTCGGAACTTCTGAGTCGCTACTCGACACGGATATTCGTCTTTCTGTTTTTCGCCTATCTGTTCGGCCCCTTGATCATCATGAGCCTGTCAGCATTCAACAGCGCCTCTTTTCCAAGGATTTCACCCTGGGAATGTTTTACCGTGGAATGGTTCGGGGTTCTGATCAATGACAGCCGTCTGATGGAAGGTCTGCGCAACAGCGTTATTATCGGAATCGGGGTTGTCTGTTTGTCTATTCCGCTCGGTCTCGCCGGTGCACTGATGTTAACCCAGGTCAGCGACCGCCTGCGACCATGGTATTACACGATCATCATTTCCCCGATATTGATTCCCGGGGTAGTGCTTGGTATATCCACACTGATCTTCTGGGATCGTCTGGGCGCCATGTTCAACGCAGGCTACAACTCTTTTTTTTACGACGGCATTTTTCTCACGATTATCGGCCAGTCCACATTCGTGTCCGCTTATGCCATGCTGATTTTTATCTCCCGGCTGGAGCGGTTTGATCCAGCTCAGGAAGAAGCGGCTCTGGATCTTGGAGCCACTCACGTGCAAACCTTCACAAAGGTGCTGTTGCCGTTTTTAAAACCCGCCGTCGGGTCTGCAGCAGTACTGGCGTTTCTCGCTTCGTTCGAAAATTATAATACCACCGTATTTACCATTGTTTCTGAATCAACCTTGACAACGGTGCTGGCGAGTAAAGTCCGTTACGGAATCAATCCTTCGATCAGTTCTCTTGCGGTGATCATCATCGCATTGACCTTAATTGCGGCGGTTTATTATGAAATTTTAAAGCGCCGGGAAGTCAAATACGAAAAGGAAGCGCAGAGGATAGCCTTCGAAAACTCCACGGACCGGGCCGAGCGGGCAAGCCTGCTCGCCAATCCGGCCATTATTATTGCTACTGTGGTATTTATTGCGGGACTCGGTACGATTTACATGGCCGGCACCCGGGGAGTCGCGGAATGCAAAGCGGATGTAAAGGAACAAAAGCGCTTGATCAGGCAACAAAAAATTGAGGAACGAAGGGCGCTTATTGAAAAGCAGCGCAAATTGCGGGAGCAACAAAAGCCGGCAACGACGGTCAAACCCAGTCAACCCAGAAACGAAGGCTTTGGCGGCATGTTCAAACCGGGCAATCTTTCAGCACCGGCTGAAGAAGAACAGGGTGAACAGACACCCTCTGAACCGGAGAGCAAATCCGAAAGCCCGCAAAATTCCAGTTTCGGAGGCATGTTTTCCAAAGATAATTTGAATACTACCGTAGGATCCGGATCAGACGAGCAATCCGGTGATTCCGATGAAGGCAATACGAGTAATCCACCGGGCAAGGATGATCAGTAATGCGGACTATCTTCGCCGTATTGATAATGCTGCCGTCTCTGTATGTCGATGCGGAGCAACAATCCCCGCTGGATCGGCTCAGGACTTTAATGTACCAATATGAAGTCTGTATTTACTGCGGCTTGAGCGATGCCGATGTGAGCCGTGGCTACCATGACAAATCGAAACAACTGGTGGAAATGTACCGGCTGCCACGTGAAACCTACGAAAAGATCAGAATGCAAGCCTGGGCTAAAGCTTACAGAGAATGGCAAAATCGTGGTCTGGGAGGGTTTAAAAATTGGTGCCGCACGGAGGGAATCAGCTCGGCAAAAACGCTGCGATCCAACAGGCAGCATCGGTAAAGCCCGGGTATCGGGAATCATGGGCTAACTAATCTGAACACTGAAAGAAGGGGGATCTGATATGTCCGAAATTCAACAACTTCATCACTATATCGGCGGAAAAACCGTCAGCGGAAGCAGCGACCGGTTCGGTAAAATTATCAATCCGGCCAGCGGAGAAGTGATCCGCCGGGTTCCTTTGGCCAATCAGGCTGATGCGGAGTCGGCCATCTCGGCTGCAGAGGCTGCCCTTGCCGGCTGGTCTGAAACGCCTCCCGGCAAACGCGCTCAGGTACTGTTCAATTTTCGCGAATTGATACGGGCCAATATGGATGATCTGGCCGAATTGGTTTCCTCAGAGCACGGCAAAACGCTTGAAGATGCCAAAGGTTCGATTACACGGGGCCTGGAGGTAGTGGAATTCAGCTGCGGAATTTCTCAGCTTTTAAAAAGCGAATACACGGAAAATGTTGCGGGCGGCGTGGATTCATGGGGAGTACGGCAACCATTGGGGGTCTGTGCAGGCATCACCCCGTTTAATTTTCCGGCGATGGTTCCCATGTGGATGTTCCCGGTGGCCATAGCCTGCGGAAATACATTTGTACTTAAACCCTCGGAAAAGGATCCATCCTGCGGCCTACGACTTGCGGAGCTGATGACACAAGCGGGAGCTCCCGACGGTGTACTTAATGTGATCAATGGCGACAAGGAGGCCGTTGACGTATTGCTGACTGATCCACGTGTACAGGGAGTGAGTTTCGTGGGTTCTACCGCCGTCGGTGAGTATATTTATAAAACCGGGTGCGCTCACGGAAAACGGGTTCAAGCGTTGTGCGGTGCCAAAAATCATATGCTGGTAATGCCTGATGCCGATATGGATCAAGTGGTCGATGCCGTCATGGGCGCTGCCTATGGATCCGCCGGAGAGCGCTGTATGGCTATATCGGTTGTGGTTACAATTGACGATGAAACCGCGGATCATTTTATCGATAAACTGCAACCGCGGGTCAGCGAACTGAAGGTGGGACCCTACACCGATCCGGATTCGGAAATGGGACCGGTTATCAGCCCGGAATCGCAAGCGAAAATCAAACAATACATCGATTCTGGTGTTGAGGCGGGGGCAACCCTGGTGCTTGACGGACGGGATATAGTCGTACCCGGATATGAAAACGGATGTTTTGTCGGCGCTACAATTTTTGACCACGTCCGCACCGACATGAAAATCTACACCGATGAGATATTCGGACCGGTTCTGTGCGTTGTGCGCGCCAAGTCCTACAATGAAGCGGTCGACATGATCAATCAACACGAGTACGGCAACGGCACGGCCATATTTACCCGCGACGGCGATGCAGCGAGGAACTTTTCGCATCGCATAAGAATTGGCATGGTGGGAATCAATATTCCAATTCCTGTTCCCCTGGCGTTCCACAGTTTCGGCGGTTGGAAGCGATCCCTGTTCGGCGATCATAGCATTCACGGACCCGAAGGCGTCCGGTTTTATACCCGGCTAAAAACCATCAGCTCACGCTGGCCGTCGGGCATCCGGTCCGGGGCGGTTTTTAATTTTAAGGCGGGAGGAGAGCACTAGTAGTCCGTCAATATCATCTGGGCAGAGTACTAATACTCTGGTCCATCGGATTGTCGTATTGTGGTACTAAGCCCGCTCAATAACTATGATTTATCTTTAACTATTGTACTATCTGTGGTCGCCGGGGACTCCCAAGCAGTTGACTTAATCCAGATTCCCGGATGGAGGCGCTATGAAATCCGAAACCATGACTTTTGATGCTCAGCAAGTGTTGGATAATGATCGATCTCATGTCTGGCACCATTTGATCCAACATAAATCTTTCGAGGAAAAGCCTCCGATGGTGATCGTTGAGGGCAGTGGATTGCGGGTCAAGGACATAAACGGCCGTGAATTTCTCGATGCTGTCTCCGGGGGCGTCTGGACTGTGAATGTCGGTTATGGCCGTGAACGGATCGCCGATGTCGTCCGCGATCAACTGGTCAAACTCAACTATTTTGCCAACAGCGCAGGTAATATACCCGGGGCACAGTTCGCCGCAGAACTCATCGACAAGATGCCTGGTATGAGCCGTGTTTATTATTCCAATTCCGGTTCCGAGGCTAATGAGAAAGGATTTAAAATAGTCCGTCAGATTTCTCATCGAAAGCATGGCGGGCGCAAGCATAAGATTATTTATCGCGAGCGTGATTATCACGGCACAACCATAACCGCCCTCAGCGCGACCGGACAAATACAACGCAAAGACCAATACGGACCTTTTACTCCCGGGTTTATTGAAATGCCGCATTGCTGTGAATACCGGAGTCAATACGGTGACATCCCGGATTATGGCGTTAAAGCCGCGCTTGAATTGGAAAAAATCATTCAGCGTGAAGATCCGGATACGGTGGGTTCGGTCATACTGGAGCCTATAACCGCAGGGGGTGGCGTTATTCTGCCTCCGGAGGGCTACTACGAAACCATCCAGGATATATGCCGAAAATATGGAGTGCTTTTACATATCGACGAGGTGGTCTGCGGCGTCGGCCGTACCGGAAAATGGTTCGGATATCAGCACTACGGCATAAAACCGGATATAGTGACCATGGCAAAAGGCGTTGCCTCGGGTTATGCCGCAATATCCTGTACGGTCACGACAGAAGAGGTGTTTGAACAGTTTAAGGAGGATACCTCCGACCCCATGAGCTATTTTCGCGATATCTCTACCTTCGGCGGATGTGCCGCGGGGCCCGCGGCCGCGTTGGAAAATATGCGTATTATCGAGGAAGAAAATCTGCTCCAAAACGTTACCGAAAACGGTGAGTATCTGTTGGGATTGCTGGAAGAGTTGAAAGCCAAGCATGAGATCATCGGTGATGTACGCGGCAAAGGATTCTTCGTCGGTGCCGAGCTTGTCGAAGATCGCAAGAGCAAAAAGCCGGTGGATGAATCGGTTGCCGCCAAAGTGGTTGCCGATTGCCTGGAACAGGGCGTGATGATCGGCCGTACCAATCGCAGTTTTGTTGACTTAAACAATACGCTTTGTCTGAGCCCGGCGCTGATTGCGACCCGGGATGATCTGGATGAAATTGTCAGCGCTATTGATAAGGCTCTGGCAAATATCGCTTAGTCTTTTTCGACGGACATCGGGTATAAACTGCGCTCAAAACACGATTTGGGGTAGATTCGGTTAAAGCTAGCGGGACCGTCAAAGCGAGTGCTTAGGCCCGTCAGGAAAACACTGTAAATACAATCCATGTACGCTCGGAGGCGGCTTTTCCTGACGGGCCTAAGCACTCGCTTTGACTCGTGCATCAACTTAACTTTAACGAGCGATCCCCACTCCACTCAAGCTGACAGAGGGTGGGGTTGCATTTGCTGAAAACCTTGACGGCAGGGAAAGCCGTCATCGAGCCCACATGGATGCGTCTACGGCGATTTTCGGCAAATGCAACCCCACCCTCTGTCAGCCACACCGATGTAAGTGGCCTCCATAGACGGTACAATATATCCAACTGATTGGAAAATAATGCCGGTTCAACCGTATTGCAGCTGATGAATCGATCATATAGAGTGTGGGTGTTCCCATGCCCTTGTCTGAGTATCCCAGCAAACCCATGCATCCATCCTTAATCAACTGGCTGCTATTTTCGTCTCTGGTTTTTTTCTGGGGTACCTCATTTCTGTTTACAGCCATCGCCGTTGATACCATCTCCCCGCAAATAGTGGTGGCGGTGCGCATTTTTCTCGGTGCTATCACGCTGTACATAGTTCTTCGATTCCAGGGATTATCATTGCCTCGGAATATCAGCGCCTGGGTTGCATTTTCCGTTCTCGGTGTGCTGGGCAATTTATTACCCTTTTACTTAATCGCCTGGGGCCAGCAATTTATCAATTCCGGGATGGCAGGGGTAATTATGGCCATAATGCCGCTGGTGACGATTGTGCTTGCTCACAATTTTATCGCGGGAGAATCGATAAACCGCTTCAAACTCTTGGGTTTCCTGACGGGAATCAGCGGCGTAGTACTCTTACTCGGTCCGGTGATCCTCGGCGAAAAGCAGGAATTGCTGGGAGCCATATCCGTATTCTTCGCCGCATGCTGTTATGCGAGCAATACCATCGTCGCGCGGCGATTACCTAACTATGGCCCGCTGGTGACAGGTACCGGTGTGTTGATTGTCAGCTGTATCGTTGCCTGTGCACTGTTGGTCAATGCCATATCCGGCAATGAGCGTTTTGAATACAGCTATTCATCGATCGCTTCTCTCGTCTGGCTGGGTGTCGGCCCGACGGGTATAGCGTCTGTGGTTTACTACCTGCTGGTTCAGCGGGCGGGGCCAACATTCCTATCCAATATCAACTACCTGATTCCGGCAGTTGCCTATTTTTCGGGCGCCGTCTTTCTTAACGAAGAGATTAAATTGCAGAGTTTTTTGGCCTTGCTCGTCATTCTGGCAGGAATTGCGGTCAGTCGAATCCGAAGCAGACGGCTATAAATGCATTTTCAGTTTCGCCGGTACACTGATCATCTGCCTGCTGATCCAGATAAGCCGGCTGACATTCAGAATCGCGACACAGCTCAACGCAATCAGCATCCCGGACCATATCCCGTTGATCCCCCAATTTTTACCCAGCCATGATGTATGAGAAAGCACATACGCCAACGGAAATCCTATAACCCAGCAGGACAGAATTTGAAAAAGCGCAGGAACGAGTGTGTCCTGGTAACCTTTCAGGGCAATCCCGGATGCTATTTGCAGCCCGTCCACAAATAGCTGTATGCCGCAGAATGCGAGAAGTGTGGCGCCTGTGGTGACGACGAGCAAATCGTCGGTATAGGCTTCCATCAAGGCCTGCCGGAAATATAACAGAACCAGGCCGATCAGCAGCGTCAGCGTGGCGATGATTCGAATCAAAAATAACGATTGCTCTCTTGCCAGAACAGGCTGCTGCCCGCCGATCGAGCGGCCTATCAGGATCGCTGCCGCCTGCCCGAGGGCAATCGGTATTATCATGGTTAAAACAGCAATATTTAAGGCAATCTGATGAGCGGCCAGCGTCTGTTCGCCCATGGGCCCCGCCAACATGGTTGTGGCGCTGAAAAATCCTTCTTCCAATGTGAGAGAAAGTGCCGCCGGCATACCCAGGACGAGTAATCGTTTCTGTGCCGAGAGCACCGGCCACTCGAATCGATGCAGCAATCGGTATTGCCGGAGCGCTGTGTGCCGGCAGGCGAAATAGCAATAGAGTGCTGTCTGCGCTGCCACGACAAAACAGCTCGCAATGGCGCAGCCAATCGCCCCCATCGCCGGAAATCCCGCTTTGCCGAAGACAAAGAGATAATCGAGCAGCAAGTTCAGAAAAAACACCGCCAAGCTGATCACCATATTCAGCCGGGTATGATGCAAACCGTCAAATGTATTTCTGAGGGCCGTGTTTATACCGATCAGCGGCAGGGCCCAGCAGACAATCTTAAGAT
The DNA here is from genome assembly GCA_965222695.1 of Granulosicoccaceae bacterium. Classification (GTDB taxonomy): domain Bacteria; phylum Pseudomonadota; class Gammaproteobacteria; order Granulosicoccales; family Granulosicoccaceae; genus UBA7957. The sequence continues at coordinate 2,722,945 of OZ244967.1, forward strand.
ATAGGGCAGCCACGCTCTCCACATCGGACGAGAGACCAAGGTAACCGATGAAAGGCAAAATCGCCCAGACGACGAAAATCAATATTATGCCAACTACAGCACCGATCCACATCGCCTGACGGGTTTCGCGGCCAATCTGTTCGGGTTCCGCCGCACCCAGTTTGGCGGCGATTCTCGGTGCGACTATGGATTGCAGGCCAATGATTAGCATGGCACACACAAAAAACAGATTGGCGGCTATGGCCAGCGCTGCCAGATCCAGTGTGCTCGCCAGCCCTGCCATAAAAGAATCAGTGACGCCCAATCCGATAATTGCCGCCATGCTGATCACAATAGGCATGCCAAGACTTAGCAATTCCCTGAGCTGTCTCGAAGATCCTTGACTTGAATGTAAAATCTTCGACACAATTTCTTGTATATTTTTCATTGTCTTCTGTGTCAAAATACCGCTTACTTTACCGGGGCTGCTTTATTATCCGGCTTGTATTTTCCATTATGAGTTGTTATACAAGCATTAAATCGTATATTCCTGGATCGGGCTGCGAAATCAATGCCGCATTGCTTTTTGGACCGATCAGTATACAGCACCATCTTATCACCCGCTCCGGATGACCATTTTGAAACTCTAGAGTAAGTCTCAATTTTTATATTTTGTGTTCTAATTACTTAGATTGTAACAACCTTAAAAACAACCCGCGTCAAATTTTAATCAGATGATGCGAACCAACAACCTAATAGTCCAGGGAGAATTGATATGACAAAAAATATTATCGGTATTGCAGTAGCTTCTGCACTCGCGGCGGGCTGCGCCTCCACCTCGGCACCATCCAAAAAAGCAGTGGAAGGCCCTGTCGAAAGCAATTCTTCATATGTTGCTGACGCTGCAGGAAACGTCGTACTCTCAGGTGCCGGTCAGTGCCTCAACAGTGGCGCCTTTAACAAAGATATGGCTTTGCCCGGCTGTGATCCGGATGCGGCGGCGATGGCGATGGCCGAAGCAGAAGCTGCGGAAAAAGCAGCCGCCGAAAAAGCCGCAATGGAAAAGGCAGCCGCTGAAAAAGCCGCTGCGGAGAAAGCGGCAGCTGAAAAAGCAGCCGCCGAAAAAGCTGCGATGGCGGCGGCCGAACCTGTGGTCATGAATCTGAGCGGTAAAACGCTCTTTTCTTCCGGTTCATCGGATCTGAGCGGTGAAGGAGAGATGGCGCTGCAGAAACTGACCCAGCAGTTGGGAGCCTATAAGAGCATCGACTCCGTGACCGTTGTCGGACACTCCGACAGCACCGGACCGGCAGAGATGAACCTCGAATTGTCTAAGATGCGGGCTGAATCCGTTCGTGACTACATTGTCAACTCTGGCGCAGCCGGGGGTGCGGAGATAAACGTTATGGGAATGGGTGAGATTAATCCCGTGGCATCGAATGACACCGCTGATGGAAGAAGACAAAACCGGCGGGTAGAAGTCAAAGTTCGCGGTACGAAGTAGAACTGCCAATTGTCATCGTAAAAACGGGCTGTTATTCTAACAGCCCGTTTTTATTCGGAATTTTCTCCCTCCCCTTCAGAGACGCCACGGAAGACTAACACTAAAAGCTAATGTCTCACGGCACCGCCGATACGATAGCATTTCATAGCTATTGGACAGGAAGCGGTCTTGAATAACGCTGTGCAACCAAACTATCCTGAAGATGCTCTCCTACCCGGTACTGAGCTGAAGGGCTACACCATCAAAAAAGTCCTGGGCCGGGGTTCATTCGGTATCACCTATCTGGCGGAGGAAACTAAACTCGAACGCCCGGTTGCAATCAAGGAATATCTGCCTGAAATGGCCGCCGTCAGGGAAAATCGCAGTGTGGTTCGCGCGCGCTCCGAAGATCATAAACAACTCTTTACCTATGGCCTGGACAGCTTTCTGGAAGAAGCGAAAACACTGGTCAAATTCAACAACCCGAATATCGTCAGGGTTCTCACCTACTTCTCCAGCTTTGGAACCGCCTATCTGGTCATGGAATACGAAGTGGGGATGGATTTAAACCAGTACTTAAAGGAAAACCCTAAGCCAGGCGAAAACGCTCTTATTAGCATTTTCTCCCCCATCAACCGTGGGCTGAACGCAGTACACCAAAGCGGTTACATACACCGCGATATCAAAGCAGACAATATCTATATACGGAAGGACAGAAGCCCGGTGTTGCTGGATTTCGGTGCGGCGCGAAATGTGATCAGTTCCGAAGTCGATCAGTTAACCCGCATTCTTACCGTAGGATACGCGCCTTATGAGCAGGACAATCCCACCTGGGCCGATCAGGGGCCGTGGACCGATATCTACGCGCTGGGAGCGACTTTGTATTACTGCGTTACCGGGAGACGACCTGTCAGTTCCACTGAGCGCGCGGGAGCGATTATCAGTCAGCAAAAGGATCCATTGGAATCGGCGGTTTCACTAAGCCCACCGGGCTACAGTCTAAACTTTTTAAGTGCCATCGACAAAGCCCTGCGATTCAAACCGCAAGACAGACCTCAAAGCACGGAAGAATGGGACACAATGCTGACCAGCCCCGATCAGCAGGCGACCATTATCGCGACTTCTCTGCACGATTCCTCACAGCAACCTGAAGGGAAAAAAGAGGCTAAGCGAAACGATCCGCCTGAAGCAGTCGTCAGCGCAAGCGAAAAACCGGCGTCCGCTAAATCCCGGGCTACAATGTGGACCGCCGGTCTGTTATCGGTTGCCATAGCCGCCGGCGCCGCCACCTTTCTGTACTCCCCTGACGAAAAAAAGGAAGACTCGAATCTTGCGCAAGGCCGGATTAAATCCGGCTCTGAAAGCGATCTTCCCGAATCATCAGACCCTGGCGGCTCTGATGCAAGTCCGGATCAACAGATTATTCCAAACCGGCCAAATGCAGTTATCGCGGCTGATCCTGAACCCGATAGGAATATCACTCAGAACCAAAAGCACACTGACGAGGCCGAAATAATAGCCAAAATCGAGCCCGAACCTGAACAAAGTAAGCCTGACAGCAGCGTATCGGATGAACTGGAGCAATCGAAAAGCCTTGTACTGTCAACCATGGTACTGGCCAAAACTGCCTGCTGGCACTTCGCGAGAGGCCAAAAGATCATTGAACTGATCGAAAAAATAAAAGCATTACCGGAAACGTCGGATCGGACCAGATTTCTGGTCGATCAGAATCGCAAGCTGGCAGAATCACAATCGGGCTTTGAAACAAACTTCTCTCAGTACCGGCAGTCGGTGCAAAAACTTCAATCCTTCGATAGCGAAAATATCAAGCTCGCCTTGGACGATTTTTTCTCACTGCCGCAATATATCAATGATCAAACCTATCGCGAATTAGGTAAAACCCTGATCAAACATACACAGAACACGGAAACCGAACCCGGGAACTGGAAGGACGACTTAATCTCAATCAGTAATTCAAGCGCTTTCTCGGAATCCTGAGAAAACAATGGAGTCTATTATGCAGACAAGATATACCCTTCTGGCCATAGTGATCATCACCCTGATTTCTGCTTGTGCCAAGGACGCCGCAAAGAAAGACAAATTTGCAGTTCAAGGTTGTACGGTAGGAGGATTTGGTGCCGGTGCTCTTGCGTACATTAAATTTCACGGTGACAAGGATGCCAAAGAAAAAGTGGCTATTGCCAGTATGTTAGGTTGTATTGCAGGTACCGTGGTGGGTTATAAAATCGGCGAAAGAACCGAAAAATATGCCGACGCCCAGGCCGCGGCAGAAAAGGAAATTGCGCTCAACCGGAAAAATACAGAGAACCTCCGACAATACAATCAAAGTCTGAAAACCAATATTGACGACTACAATCAACAGATTGCCATGATAAAAGACTCAAAAATGTCTGCATCACAAAAAAACAAGGATCTGAAAGATACAAAGGAAATCATCGCAAAGCAACGGGATAAAGCCAAATCTGCCTTGGCCGCAGTGGAAAACGAACTGTCAGTAGCGCAATCTCAATACGATGAGTTCAGCACCAAGACAGCGCAGAATCAATCGGAAAATTGGGAGCAGCAAATTGTATCCCTGCAGTTAGAAAAAGAAATTCTATCCGAACATGTATCAACCCTTAACGCGCTGGATGCAAGCATTTAACCGTGTATATTTATCCATACTTTCCGAGTCAAGAAAACATTATGAATACACTCAGACCCATTATCTGTAAACGGGCAATTCTTGGCATGATTTCCGGTTTTTCCGTGTTACTATTACAAGCATGCTGCTCGCCGGGTGTAAAACCGGAAGATGCAAATATCTTCCAGGCTGCCTGCGGCGTATCTTCCGGCCAGTACCAACAGGATCTGGAAGCAAGCGAAAAAGAAGCGGCAAAGAGCCGCGAAGAAGTCAATCTTGAAGCGGAACGCTCGCGCGATCTTGAAAACGAGTTACAAACAAGCCAGAACCGCTATCAAAAAGCGCAAATGGAATTAAACCGACTGGAACAGGATAATCGCACTCTAGAAAGAAATATCGCAGCGATGAAGACGGCCAGTAAAAAGGACAAAGAGCTCAAAAAGCAGCGCTTTGCCGAACTCAACAGGCTGAATGGGGAAATCTCGCAACTTAAATCCTCATTGGAAGCAGAACCGGAAAACGGGCAATACATCGAGCAGCTCAATATTCTAAAACAGGAAGTCGAAACCTTGCGACTGATCGTCCTGGAACAATAACGGCCTGTTGCTAACGAGAATGGTGATATGCCGCGTGTCGCAGCCTCGATAGTTTTTCTTTCCGCTCTGTTCTTGTTCTTTTACTACCAGCGACAAGAGCAAGCTTCTTCGGCCGAATTTATTAATGAAAATGCAAGTCAGATAAAAATATCCCCGGCTCCTGTTAAACCGCAAACGCAGGAAGCGAGGGATAAAGCCATCGCAGCGATGGAGGTTAAGCCGGCAGATGAATCCGTTGCTGATACGGATCCGGAAATCGCTGCTCTGATCAGTAAACATCACTACCGGCGGCCGGATTATCAAGCCGCATTGCAAGCGTCATCCAACCGGACAGCCCTCGAACGTTTTCTGAATTCCCTGGACCCTTACTCTGAACTCATCAGCGATCAACAACTGCAGTTCACGGAAATCCGAAGTAAAGAGAGCCGTATCGGACCCGGCCTGGATTATCTGTTTAATGAAGGCGTAATTCTTGGTGTTCCGGTTTTCGCAGGTCCCCTGTATCGGCAAGGATTTAAAAACGCCTTTATCATTCACAGGGTTATGGGAAAAAGTATTGCATTCGATGATTTCGATACTTACCGGTTTTTACTTGGAATTTCTCCAGGTGACATGATCGACATCGAAATACAAACTCGCCCCTTGTCCCGGACCGAAACCCTGGAAATTCCAGCAGATCGGTACCATCGCGACCCTGTCCGCTTTTACACAAGCGGAAATACCACGGTTCTGGAGATTAAGAATTTCCGCGCCGGTTACACAAAGGAAGTCAAGTCCGCTCTGCAGGAGTCCAGGCACAGTAAACGCCTGATCATTGATTTGCGCTTCAGCCCCGGAGGTGATGTTTATGCCATGACGGACTGGCTTTCCCTATTCTTAGCTCAGGAACAAGCCGTGGCCCGGCTCATGACGAGCAATCCTGAAACCTCATTGATTCTGAAAACCCTGTCCGGGAAAGTCGATCTGAACCTTCCGGTTGTGTTACTCGTCAGCGCCTATACTGCCAGCTCGGCCGAGATTTTCGGTCACGCACTCAAAACCGGGTTGAACAACACAGTCATCGCCGGACAAGCGAGTAAAGGCAAGTGTCTTGCGCAGACGATATTCGGTCTAAAAGACGAGAATGGGCTAAAACTCTCGACTTACGAAGTGCGTCTGGCGAACGGAGAAATCTGCCACGGGAAGCCGCTTCAGCCAGACATATCAATACCGGATATAGAATACCTCAGTATGGAGGAGGTAATCGGTTTTATGGGAAATTAGAATATCTCTTGGCCAAAAGAAACGCCAGGGCACTGAATATCCCGCATAAGGTCATCAGCGTGAACAGTCTCGCCTGATCATCGTTTTGTATAAATCCGATAATGAATGTCAGCAGTGATGCCATACCTATCTGCAGCGCGCCTGATATGCCACCGGCGGCGCCTGAAATTTCCGGCCTTACACTAAGAGCCCCCGAGGTTGCACTCGGTAAAGTCAAGCCATTGGACAGAGTAATCAATAACATCGGCACGGCCATGGCAAGTGGGTGCATCACACCGTAAAACAACCATAATAAGATAAGGCCCGAAGCGCCACACACCAACCCAAACTGAATCATACGATCCGTACCGAACTGTACAGCGTAACGGCCGGACAGATAATTTCCGGCGGCATAGCCCACCGCGTTGAACATAAAATACAATCCCATATCCGAAGGAGATGTCTGCATCAGTTCGGTAAAGATATACGGCGCTCCGCCAAGAAAAAGAAAATACATTCCCGAAGCCAGAGCGATCAAGGATGCATAAGCGACAAAGGCGGGTTCCCTGGCCAGCAGTGCGGTACTGGCACGCATATTCAGCCTGCGTGCATGCGATTCGTGAGGTCTGCGGGTTTCGTGCTGTTTAAAGTAAATCATGATCAGGGTCAACAGCGCCAGAACCAGGCATAAGTAAAATACAAAGCGCCAGGAACCGAATTGGGTAAGCAATCCTCCGGTGTAAGGACCCAACATGGGCGTAATAACCATCGCCATGGTGATGTAACCGATAAGACTCGCGGATTTATCCCGCTCATACACATCCCTGACAATCACTCTTGACAGGCTGATACCCACCGATCCGCCCAATCCCTGCACGACTCTGCCGAGCAGAAGACTTTCGATGTTCGGTGCCAGTGCACAGATCAATGATCCGGCCGAAAAAAAGACAAAGCCGGCCATCATGATCGGGCGGCGGCCGTAGTGATCCGACAACGAACCCAGAAAGAGCTGCGAGACTGCCGTAGACAAAAGAAACAGGGTCAACACCAACTGAGCCAGGCCATATGAAGCACTGAGCTCGCGCATAATATCCGTGGTAGCAGGCAGAGTAATATTCATTGCCAATGGACCGACACCGGCAACCAGAATTAACAGCCAAACGGGAGGCAAAGCCTGTCGATATTCGGACCTTTTTTTCATAAAAACCTGCTCAGGCCAAACGTTGAATCCGACAAATAAATACCCATATTGAAAATTGAAACCCGGAGATTAGATGATGAATGAAGCCCTGAACGACCTAAGCAGCAAAGACGATCCCTGGAAAAGAGCCTTATATATTGTGCTGTTCCTGTTTATCAACAGCCTGTTGAAAGGTGTGGTTCTAATCACCGCCTTAGCCCAGTTTTTACATGTTGTTATCAAGGGTGAGCTCAATCAGTATATCTCTGAGTTCAGCCAGGGTCTGAGTAACTATAGCTACAATATTGCCCGCTATGTAACCTTTCTAACGGACGAGAAGCCTTTTCCTTTCTCCGCCTGGGATAACGAGAAACTTTAGTCAGCTTGTAATATGACACCTACCCCGGTACTTCAGCATTCAGCCTGTTTGAAGCTGACTTTCCTCCGGAACTTTCGCTGACTCTTGAGCCGGTGGATCAAAAGCCTTCGGATCGTTTCTCAACCGTTTGTCGATTAAAAGGCGGAAAAACAAGGGTACAAAAAACACCGCCAGAAAAGTGGCCGCCATCATACCGCCCATCACACCTGTACCCACCGATTGGCGCGCCCCGGCACCGGCTCCACTGGAAAACGCCAGGGGCACTACGCCCAGAATAAAGGCCAGAGAGGTCATAATGATCGGCCTGAATCTCAGTCGGGCCGCTTCCAGCGAAGCAGCGGTCGCGGGCCACCCCTGTTGCACTTTCAACAAAGCAAATTCAACAATTAAGATCGCGTTTTTCGCCGCCAGGCCGAGCAAAGTGACCAAGCCGATCTGAAAATAGACATCATTGGTATAATCCCGGATCCAGACAGCCACGAGAGCACCAAAAGTGCCGAACGGCAAGGCCAAAAGTACCGAGACCGGGAGGGACCACCGCTCATAAAGCGCCGCCAAAATTAAAAATACCATCACAACGGCAAGACCCAGAGCGATTGCGGAATTGTTCTCAGTCTTCTTCTCCTGATACGAAGCTCCGGTCCAATCGTAGGCAAAACCGTCAGGCAGCGATTGGTCGGCGATTTCTTCTACCGCCTGCAATGCCTCGCCTGAACTGATTCCGGGAGCGGCTGCACCGAACAGCTTCACTGCCGGCAAATTATTGAATCGGTCCAGCGTATCCGGCCCGGAACTGAACTCGACGCTGGCAAATGCCGTCAAGGGTACCATTAGGCCGGAGGAGCTTCGTACATACATGCTGGCAATATCATTCGGTGTGCTTCTATAGGCCGAATCGGCCGAAATCAGCACCTGCCAGGCCTGTCCGAAGCGATTAAAGTCATTGACGTAATACGAACCCAGGGTGGCGGCCAATGTATTAAACGCACTATCGAGCGGCACACCCAGTGATTTGGCGCGTTCACGGTCGACATCAATAAATATCTGCGGTGTGGCCGGGCGCCACAGGCTGTTGACCATACCCAGGCGGAGATCCTGTTGCGCGCCTCCCTGAAACGCCCGCATCGCCGATGCCAGCTCAGCGGACCCTGCATCGCCTTTACTCTGGATATAAAACTCAAATCCACCGGTTGCACCCAGGCCGAATATCGCGGGCGGATTAAATGCCAGTACCAGCGCCTCTTTGATATGTGCGGTTTTGGCAAATAACTCCCCGACAAGCGCCGTGGTCGGCACATCTCGCTCATCCCAGTGCTTTTGTGTGACGAATAAGGTGGCGGCATTGTTTTTATAGCCACCGCCCAGAAAATCGAATCCTGAAAAAGACACGACATCCTGGTTGTTAAGATTGGACAGCACCGCCTCCACAACCTGCTCCACCACTTTATCCGTCCGTTCAAGGGAAGCGCCGTCAGGTAAAAACACCGCGGAAATATAAAAGCCCTGATCCTCATCCGGTACCAGTGAACCCGGCGTCGAACGCCATAGATTGGCCGTCACCGCCACCATGACGGCAAATAAAAGCAAGGAGAACAGCGTTCGTCTGTGCAAAAACCGGACTCCCGAGATATAACCCCGGGTCAGGCGGCTGAAAAACCGGTTGAACCAGCGGAACAGAAAATTGCTCTGCTTGTTCTCATTACGCAGAATCATGACACACAGCGATGGTGTCATGGTCAGGGCCACCACACCCGAGAGGCTGACCGAGATAGCAATGGTGATGGCAAATTGTCTGTACAGTTCGCCCGTCAGGCCACCGAGAAATGCAATCGGAATGAATACGGACACCAAAACCAGTACAATCGCGATGATCGGCCCGCTGACCTCTTCCATGGCTTTGATCGCAGCGTCGCGTGCCTTCAAGCCTTCTTCATCCATGATCCGTTCGACGTTTTCAAGCACAACAATCGCATCGTCAACTACTATGCCTATGGACAAGACCATACCGAACAGGGTCAGTGTGTTGATCGAATAACCCAGAAAATACATGCCGGCAAATGTGCCCAGCAAGGAAACCGGCACAGCCAGTATGGGTATGAGAGTAGCCCGCCAGTCTTGCAAAAAAAGATAGACCACGAGAAAGACCAGAAGCATCGCCTCCAACAGCGTTTTCAATACTTCCCGGATAGAGACCTCGACAAATCGCGTGGTATCGTAAGGAACCGCATACTCGAATCCGGCTGGAAAATCAGATTGCAGATTTTTCAGCGTGGTTTTGACCTGCTCGGCGACACTCAGCGCATTGGCTCCCGGCTGCAGGAATATCCCCACCAATGCCGATGACTTGCCGTTAAACTGCCCGTTAAAATTGTAATCCTTGGAACCCAGTTCTATCCGTGAAACATCTTTCAACCTTAAGGTGCTGCCGTCGGGGTTTGTGCGCAGAATGATCTGTTCGAATTCTTCGACACTGCTAAGCCGGCCACGGGTGGTGATGCTGTAAACCATTTCCTGTTCACCGCTGACTGGGGTTTCGCCGATCTTGCCGGCCGCAAATTGAGCGTTTTGCTCATTGAGGGCGATTGCAATATCCCCGACAGTCAGGCCAAGCTGAGTCATTTTATCCGGCTTAATCCAAATCCGCATGGCGTAGTCTTTGGCACCGAAAATCTGCACATTGGTTGTGCCGGGGATGCGTTTTATCTGATCCAGAATATTGAGTTTGACATAGTTGGAAATAAACAGGTCATCGTAGCGGCTGTCTTTCGGATAAAAGGCCAGGACCTGAAGAAATGAAGAACTGCCTTTTTCCACGGTGACGCCCTGCCGCCTGACTTCCTCAGGCAGACGGGCTTCGACCTGTTTTATGCGGTTGTTGACATTCAGTGCGGCCTGATCCACATCCGTGCCTATATCAAACGTGACCGAAATGGTGACGGTTCCGCTGGAAGTGGATGTCGACGCCATATAAATCATGCCCTCAACCCCGTTGATGGCGTTTTCTATCGGCGCCGCAACCGTTTGCTCGATGACATTGGCCGAAGCCCCGGGATAAATCGCTATAACCTGCACGACCGGCGGGGCGATTTCCGGATACTGGGATACGGGCAAAATGCGTATGGCCGCCAGGCCCGCCAGCATAATAAAAATGGAGATAACGTAAGCGAAAATCGGTCTGTCGATAAAATAGCGTGAAATCATTGAGCTGTTTGTTCCTGTTTGCCTTCTGAAACACTGACCGGCATACCGGGAAAGAAAATCCGGGCAACACCGTCGATGATCACTTCGTCTCCGGATTCGAGTCCACTGTGCACAATCCAGAAGTTTTTACGGTTCTCGCCAAGATCGACCCACTCTCCCAGGGTAACGGCTCTTTGTTCCGCTATGGTGGAATTATTCTCCGACTTAGCCACTATATACACATATTTGCCGCTGGGCCCGTCCAATACCGCACGCTGAGGCAGTGCTATCGCATTGGTTTTTTCCGCGCCTTTTAGATGGACGCGAACAAACTGGCCTGGTGACAGATTTGCATTACCGTTATTGAGTATTCCACGCATGGCGAAATTACCGGTTGAGTTATCCACTTTATAGTCCTGGAAATCGACGGAGCCATCCTGCCCCATGCTGTTTCCCGTTTCATCGACAAGATCGACAATGAATCCTTTTGAGGGAAGTCTTAGAGAACCGTGATTCAGCTCCTTTCTGATTCTCAGCTGTTCGTTTTCAGGAACGCCGAAATTTACATGAATCGGATCAGTCTGTACCAGCGTCGTCAGCAAACTGTTACTTCCGGCCTGCACCAGTGCGCCGCGATTCTGCAGCGCTCTGCCGGCTGTTCCGGCAACGGGCGCCTTGATACGGGTATAGTCGAGATTGATTCGGGCACTTTGCAGATTGGCCTCCGCCTGGCCAATGGCGGCTTCGGCAACCGCCTGCTGCGCCTTGGCAATATCGACGGCTGAAATGGCATCATCTTGCTGACTCTGGCTGACCATTTTTTTCTTCGCCAGAGGCGTCACACGTTTTAATTCACGCTGTGCCTGTCTTAGCTGCGCATCGGCCGTCACTTTCCCTGCCTTGGCACTGTTGAGCGTGGCCAACGCCTGCTGATATTCCGCCTGATACTGGGCCGCATCGAGGGTAAACAGTAACTGCCCGGCCTTGACCTCGCTACCCTCCTGATAGTGCCGTTGTTCGATAATGCCAGTGATACGGCTACGCACTTCCACCTCGAGAGAACCGGATAATTGCCCGATATATTCAAACCGCACCGGAATGTCTTCCGGCTCAGCCAGCATGGTGGTCACGGCCACAGGCGCGGGAGCCGGTGGCTGTTGAGTGTCTTTATCCGCGGTTAACTGATCGCAGGCGGTCAGCAGGGCAATAACAGGACTCAGAAGATAAACCAGTTTTTGTTTCGACATATATTTCCGACCGTGTGATTTTTGTGTCTTTCCCTTATAAAAAGGGAGCGTGACGAATCGTCACCTTTATACTCGCCCCGCGGCCAAGTTTAAAGCGCTGAAATTCAATTCTTACATCACTGTATTTTCTGCCGATAACCCCGGTAGTACCTATTGAGAGAAAATCAAGTGATCGGATTTTATAACAAGGGATTTGATGCTATCCTTCGCACGTCTCGAAACCAGTGCCCATGATGTCTGCCACGATTAAACTCTACAGATTTTCCGCCATCGCCATTACCGTGTTATTTGTCATTTCCGGATGCGGCGCTGACACCTCTGTGTCAGGTGAAACCGATTCCTACATGAGCGAGAATCAACAGCTGCAAAACGAAGAACCGACGGAAACCGAGTCACAGCCGCAGGATCAGGCCGGCCAGGCCGCTTTCGATGATACTTCCCCGCAGTATAACGCGCTGACAATTTGCGCGGAGAGATTACGAAGAGACCCGGCCGAGCTGTCGTCGGAAATCGTATCCTTAATCGGCAGGGAAAATTTTACTGTCAATACAGAGGCGGCCGGAACCGATGGCCCCAATGTCACCTGGGATCACAGCAGCGCCGATGTAATCTGTACGGAGACGGTAAAACAGCCCGGCGGCCTGAATTTGATCCAGCAACTCGGTAGCGGACAGATTCTATACGGCAGCGACAGCAGCGAATATATCGGCGAAATCAACGGCGGTATCTTCTTCGGAGGCGGAGGTAGAGATATCGCGGCCACGATTCACTCAGGCGTCTTTTACGGCGGCGAAGGAGACGATTTAGTCGATTCTCCCCTGGATCATGGTTTTTACAATGGATGGTCCTTTGTACCCATCGTGTCAAATGGCATAGTGGACGGTACCTTTGTCGGCAATCAGGGCAAGGACCACGTCTCGGCAATGATGAGTGGCGAGTTTCACGGAAACGACGGTGACGATAGTCTGTATCAGCTCTCGGGCGGTAGCTACTATGGCGGAAAGGGAATGGATTCCGTATCTGATCCTTACCTGGGTAACATAGGACAAATGTCCGGCGGTGAGTTCTACGGAGAAGCCGATAGCGACTGGGCTGATAGAGTCAGCGGCGGGTCAGTGATCGGCGGCGAGGGAGATGATTTGATACACAGTCTCCATTCGGCCGCCTTCGAAGGAATGAGTGGCGACGACACGGTATACAGTCTCGCCGCCAATGCGCTTTTCAATGGCGGAACCGGTGATGATACCGTGGACAGCATGTCGAACGGTATTTATGACGGTGGCGAAGGAAATGACCATTTACAAGTCTACGCCGACGGTACGGTTATCAATGTTGAATCACTACCTCCCTGCCTGCAAAACAGTGGAATCAACCGGTCACGCTGTCTGACTCTGCCCACTGAAGATTAGCGCAGATTCTTAACTACCACCGAAGGAGAAACCTTCCAGCGTTTTCTCCAAAGAAGCAACCCCGGCAGGTACATCAACATTACAACCATAGGCCTTCATACTGGTTCCGAGAGCATGGACCGTGCGAAACAGGTTGTGTGCCCTGCTTTGCTCGCCCATTTGACCGATCCTCACAATCCGTGGACCGAAGGAGCCGGAAATCTCTACCCGATAGCGGCGTGACATATGGCTGAGCACATCCTTGCTCTGGATATTCTCCGGTACCACTATTCCCACAACCGAATTCAAACGCGCCGACGGTGGAACATACAACTCCAGCCCCATGGCTTCTACCGCATTCTGCAGAGCGATGGAATGCCGGTAGTGGCGCTGAAACCGAATGGGCAGGGTTTCATTGCAGATTAAACGCAAGGCTTCGTGAATAGCCAATATCCCGGAAACCGGGGCCGTGTAGTGATAGGATTTTTTATACCAGAATTCATACGCTAATGTGGCGTCAAGACACCAGTGCCTCAACTTCCGCTCCGGATCAGTAATAACATTCCAGGCACGATCGGAAAATGCAACCAGTGATACCCCGGGGATAGAGGATAATCCTTTCTGGCCACCGGTAATCACCGCATCGACTCCCCAGTCATCCATATCGAATGGCATGGTACTCAAGGTACATACCGCATCGACGATCACCAGGCAATCGTTTTGTGCTGCCAATTCGGCAATCTGGGGTAACTCCCGGTTAAAAATGGTATTTGAGGTTTCTCCCTGGACAATAGTCAATGCCTGAGGTCTGTGTTTTTTCAACAAAGCCGCCACCTCCTCCGTCCTGGCATAATCCCGGTCAGGCACCTGATGCCGGATCACATTTGCCTCATTGCGCTCCGCCATTTCAGCAAGACGGTTGCTGAAAAACCCATTGCAGACACTCAATACCGTATCACCCGGAGAGATCAGATTAACGACCGCCATTTCCATCGCTGCAGACCCAGGACCCGCCACCCCCAGAATATGCTCCGATTGAGTCTGAAAGACATAGTGCGACATGCTTTTTACCTGCTCAATTACCCTGGCCAGTGTTTCACCCAGGTGATTGATGACTATCGAGTTGGCATGTGCGACCCGCGCCGGAATCGGCACCGGACCCGCGCCCATCATTAACAAGGGTTCTTCGGGAAGAATATTGTCAAGCGGTACAATGTTATCTGGGATGTTAATGTTCAACTCGAACTCCGAAAATCATTCAGCCAATAAAAAAGCCGAGTATAGCAGTTTTACTTTTGGCGTCCGGGGCAAAACCCTTTGAGGGCGCAGGTCGAGCAGCCAAATGCCTTGCCTTAGGGTGTGTCGATGTCACCACTGAAACACATAATTTGTTATTCAAGATACATTTCGGGAAGAAACTGCCGACTAGATCCCTATGGTCAGGATAATTTCATGTCTGCGATGCCCGTCCGGTAACAAAATTGCTCTTACACTTTTGATCCTAGCCTGGTACCTGCTACCCGTCGTACATGCAGATAATTATTCAGAACTGGTCAGAGTTTCCGGTTTAAGAGATCAATATGAGCAAATACCCGGTCTGATTGAGCAGGCGGCCCTGGAACACCTTGAATCCTGCGCAAATCCCACCCTTTTACACAAACAAGATATTTCCCGGAAGGTTGCAAATCAGTTCCAGTCGGACAGACTCAATCAGCAAACCGCCGCTGCACTCGCGGAAGTTCTTCATTCTGACCAGCTGGACAGCATACTTCGGTGGTATAAGAGCGATGCAGGTCGTCGCATCCGATCCGCCGAGCTGAGCGGAGAGGAATTTAGTGACAGCGAATACCGGCAACTCCTGTCAAGCATCACCGCTACAGAAGATTGGACAAAAAAGAGGCTACCGCTGATCAGAGCTGTCCTGACGGAAACTAAAACCCATCGCTATATCACCATGATCGACACTGAGCTTGAGGCGCTTGGAGCGGACCTGGGCGCCTGCGACCAAACCGCACAAGGCAAAGCGAAGATTCAAAGTAACAGAGCTGCATTGAGAAAGGATCAGGCACTGCTTGCATTTTTTATGATACCGTCTCTCATACAAGCGACTGCTGTTACTTACCGGGAAGTGGATGATCAGACACTCAGGGAATATATTCGATTCGCCGGCAGCAAAGCCGGTAAGGCATTCCACAACGCTTTATTGAGTGTTATTCCCGAGGTACTGAACGGCATTAACAGTGAGTATGATGGTCGCGGCTCAGAAGTCGGAGAAGCTGGTGGGACCATCAAAGGAGGCGAGGTGGCCGATAGGAAATCGCTGTGAATATATCCCTATAAGCTCCACGTCGGCTTTCCCTGCCGACGAGGTTTCCTATCGGCCACCTCGCCTCCTTTGATTCAGTGCCTCACTTCAACTTTGTACACTACTACTCGGTTCTTAGCGGGACAAAAAATGCTCATCCACCAACTTCAGCCCGGATCCTAAGGCAGAAGGTCCACAATGCTTGCGTCGCTTGAGGGTGGGAGGGGTCGGGCAGGAAACGTCGACGGCAGGGATAGCCGTCGCCGAGCTTCCACGGACGGAACCTCAGCGATTTCCTGCCCGACCCCTCCCACCCTCAAGCGACTACTCCAAAGCCAGTAATTGCAACACAATTCGACCCAAACAAAACAAACACCCAATAAAAAAGGCGGCCCTGAAAGAGCCGCCCCAAATTTTTTTATTACTGCTTTCTTTTTATTAGATCTTGTTCAATTTATCGGATTCCCCTGCTGATCGACTCTCCGGCAGGATGCCGATCTCGGCGGATCGAATAATTGCCATACCACCGTATGGTTATTAGGATCACTGAAATTCAACTCGGTAAATTCGGCGGTACTTTCATCCTCGAAAGCGAGCGTCAGAGTTGCGTTTTCCTCATTGACCGCCCAGGTTCCTCTGAAAACATTATCCTCGGAAAAGGCCAGTGAAAAAAGGCCGGAATCAACAAAGATGCTGATATAAGGATTAATACCCTCGCCTTGGCATTCCCAGGCATTCAGGTCCGGATCATTACCGTCCTCGCCATTGCTGAGCAATTCAGCCAGCGTGGGTTGAACCGCATCGATTCGGTTGCCGTCCTGGTCATACAGGGCACAACTGACATCGTCTTCAAAATCGCCCGTCCTGAACGTCGCGTCCCAGCGAAGCGGATTGATAAAGTTGTAGTTCGAATAGGTCCCTCTGGCCTGATCGTTTTCAATCAACAAAGTGTTGGCATCTGCCTGCCAACCGACAGGAGTCCACTCATCTGCCTGGTTTGCGATAAATCCACCGAAATTACTCTCTTCATTTTGCAACAAATACATATAGAAAATATTTTCAGTATTGTGTGCAAAACACGCCCAATAGCTCCAATCTTCATTGCTGTTAAGGTGGGTCAGGAATTTTTGATCATGATCGGTTCCACCCTGATTTGAACCACCGTTTGATCCTCCACTGGATCCACCGTTTGAACCGGAATTCGTGTCATCCGGTGTTTGAGTGCTTCCACCGCCAGGCCCTACCGTACTGGGCTTAACCGTACCGCCGGACCCGGTTCCACCCGAATTAATACCGCCGGTTCCTCCGGAACTGCCGCTATCGCCACCTGAATCGGAGCCGGAGCCTGAACCGTTATCCGTTTGCTCATCCGGATCTTTTTCGACGCTGGAACCACCGCCGCTGCCGCTACAAGCCGCGAGCGTTATCGTCATCACGACGGTGAACAGAAGAAGATAGTGTCGCATGGCTTTCTCCACTGAAAATGTGATTGCCGAAGGAATTCGGTTTGAATTCGAAGTCGGTATGAATGAGGGCAAGTATACCTTGGCCCTATTTTTTCAAGTATTAACCATTAGGATTAAGGGTATTGCGGGTATTCTGTATCTTTTGGAACGGGATATTAAGTCTCAAAGTGAGAACCAGTCTACAAGTGTGGTAATTTGTTAAATACAGCCTGGATGTTGAGTACATAGAGCCCGCGTGCCACACGGCTGTCCGAAATTGTTTGAGAGAATAATTTATTGACCTAAACGTAAACTATCAGCAAAAATTCTTAGAATAAATAACTCAAAATCGGCCGATAACTATACGATCAGACTGACTATATTGATCGAACTTCAATTGATTAATGATGGAATTATCGAATAAAATCAGAGGAGATTTTTCGCCAAACCTCACACCGAGTTTACGTAAACGTAAACCTGGTTAAGATATAAGATAACGGAGAAGACATATGTCACGCCCCGAACCAGCGTTTGATTTACCCGGCCAGCAGACTCTCCCGACGCGCAAAGTGCGATTTGTGACGGCAGCGAGCCTTTTCGACGGTCACGATGCATCCATCAATATCATGCGGCGCATTCTGCAATCCAATGGTGTTGAGGTGATTCACCTGGGTCATAACCGTTCGGTCGCCGAAATTGTCACTGCAGCTCTGCAGGAGGATGTTCACGGGATTGCCGTCAGTTCTTACCAGGGAGGCCATGTCGAGTATTTCAAATACATGGTGGACATGCTGAAGAATAATGATGGCGCCGATATTCGCGTGTTCGGTGGCGGAGGCGGCGTCATAGTACCCGACGAAATCCAGGATCTGCATGAGTACGGTGTGTCGCGCATTTACAGCCCTGCCGACGGACAGGAAATGGGTTTACAAGGCATGATCCTGGACATGATCAGGCAATGCGATTTCGATACCGGAAAAGACCTTGTCGAATCCGCCGACTCCTTATCCACGGGAAACTGGCGACCCCTGGCGAAAACCCTGTCTGCACTGGAAAACGGCAATATCCCGGACGAATCGCGTAAGAAAATTCTTAACCGGGCCGACAAGCTTGAACAGCCTATTCCCGTCATAGGTATTACAGGCACCGGCGGTTCAGGCAAATCGTCTCTGACTGACGAAGTTGTCCGCCGTTTCCGGCTGGACCATGGGGATACGCTAAAAATGGCTATCATCGCCATTGACCCCACACGGAAAAAGACCGGCGGATCACTGCTGGGCGACCGGATCCGGATGAATGCAATCGACCATCCGAACATCTATATGCGCTCTATCGCCACTCGCGATACACGCGGCGAAGTCCCGCCACAGCTGCCCGAAATCATCGCTGCCTGCAAGCTGGCCCGATTTGACGTGATTATCGTGGAAACCCCCGGTATAGGCCAGGGCGATGCCGGTATAGTGCCTTATTGCAACATCTCACTTTACGTGATGACACCGGAATTCGGCGCGCAGAGTCAGCTGGAAAAAATCGATATGCTGGATTTCGCGGATGTGATCGCGATCAATAAATTCGACCGCAAAGGTTCCGCCGATGCATTGCGCGATGTGCGTAAACAGGTACAACGAAACCGTGAGAAATTTTCCACGCCTACTGAACAGATGCCCGTATTCGGAACCATAGCGGCCCGATTCAATGATGACGGTGTCACAGGACTTTACCAGGAAATTCTCGCATTATTGAAAAGACACGGTATGAGCGCGGAGGGAGGCCGCCTGGAGCCGACCGATTGCCGTGCATCGACTCAAACATCGGCCATAGTGCCGTCCAATCGCCAAAGGTATCTGGCTGAAATTGCCGAAACCGTGCGAAGCTATAAGGCGGAAGTGAACAGGCAGTCGCAAATCGCACGTGAGCACCAGCAACTGAGCGAAAGCAAACGCATGCTGGAAGAAGCCAAGGCCGCACCCCCGAAAGCGCTGGATCAGTTGATTGAAGAACGGGCGGAACTGATGGACCCGCGCGCCAGGAAGTTGCTGGAAATCTGGCCCAAGGTAAAGGATAGCTATTCCGGTGATGAATATGTCGTCAGGATTCGTGGAAAAGAAATCCGTACCGAACTGGTCAAAGAAACTTTATCCGGAACGAAAATCCGCAAGGTCGCCATGCCCGGTTTCCAGGATCATGGTGAGCTGATCAAATGGCTGTTGCTGGAAAATGTACCCGGCAGCTTCCCCTATACCGCGGGCGTGTTTGCCTTTAAACGAGAGGGAGAGGATCCGACACGCATGTTTGCCGGTGAGGGCGACGCATTCCGCACCAATCGGCGCTTTAAAAAAGTCTCGCAGAATTTTGCTGCAAAACGCCTGTCCACCGCCTTCGATTCCGTCACGCTATACGGGCAGGATCCCGCAGACCGACCCGACATATACGGCAAGGTCGGCAACTCGGGCGTCTCCATCTGTACTGTCGAAGACATGGATATACTGTACGACGGATTTGATCTATGCGATCCCTCAACATCCGTTTCCATGACCATCAACGGCCCGGCGCCAACTATCCTGGCATTCTATTTCAATACGGCATTCCGCCAGCAGATCGCGACATTCGAGCAGGAAAACCGCCGCCAGCCGACCGACGAAGAGATCGAGAAAATAAAAGCCTGGACCTTATCCAATATCCGGGGAACCGTGCAGGCAGATATACTAAAAGAAGACCAAGGGCAGAATACCTGCCTGTTTTCCACCGAGTTCAGCTTGAAAATGATGGGCGATATTCAGGAGTATTTTGTTCATCATAATGTGCGAAATTTTTATTCGGTATCCATTTCCGGCTACCATATCGCCGAGGCCGGCGCCAACCCCATCAGTCAGCTTGCCTTTACCCTGGCCAATGGCTTTACCTATGTGGAGTCCTACCTGGCCAGAGGTATGCACATCGATGATTTTGCCGCCAATCTGTCGTTCTTTTTCAGCAACGGAATGGACCCTGAATACACCGTCATGGGGCGTGTTGCCAGGCGTATCTGGTCTACGGCCATGCGATTCAAGTATGGCGCCAATGAACGCAGCCAGAAATTAAAATACCACATCCAGACTTCCGGCAGGTCTTTACATGCGATGGAAATGGACTTTAATGATATACGGACCACATTGCAGGCCTTGATCGCGGTTTACGACAACTGCAATTCATTGCATACCAATGCCTATGATGAAGCCATAACCACGCCCACCGATGAATCGGTTCGGCGCGCACTTGCAATACAGCTGATCATTAACAATGAATGGGGTTTGAGCAAAAATGAAAATTCCAACCAGGGCAGCTTTATTATCGAGGAGCTGACCGATCTGGTTGAAGAAGCCGTGCTTGCAGAGTTTGAGAATATTTCCGAACGCGGGGGTGTACTCGGCGCCATGGAGACAGGCTATCAACGGGGTAAGATACAGGAAGAGTCCATGCACTACGAGCACAAAAAGCACGACGGTTCCTTACCCATCATTGGGGTCAATACTTTTCTTAATCCGCATCAGGATCAGCAGGAAGTGACGATTGAACTGGCCCGATCTACCGATGAAGAAAAACAAAGCCAGCTCAAACGCCTGTCTGAATTCAAGCAGAGGAACCTATCACACTCGGCGCAGGCGATTGAACGCGTCAAACAGGCAGCGATTCGCGGCGAGAATATATTTGCAGAGCTTGTGGATGCGGTTCAATACTGCTCCTTGGGCGAACTGACTGAGGCTTTGTTCGAAGTCGGCGGCAAATACCGGCGAAATATGTGAGCCGTGCAGGTTTCAGGCGGTCGGTAATTTCCGCATCAAGCCTTCCTGAATCGTAGTGGCAACCAGCCTTCCCTGCCGGTCGACAAAACTTCCTCGGGCCAGGCCTCTGGCGCCCGAGGTTGAAATGGGCACACATTGGTAATACAGCCAGTCATCGGCGTTAAAGGGTCGGTGAAACCAGATCGCATGGTCAATCGAGGCGAGCGCGAACTTTCCTATCGGGCTATTACCCGTTAATATTCTGTATCCATGGGGAACCAGGGCCGAATACAATAGTCCGTAGTCGGAAACATAGGCCAGGACTTCGCGGTGCAGATCGGCTTCTTGCGGCAGTTTTTCCCGGGTCTTAACCCAGAAAGCCAGCGCATAAGGGTTGGCTTTGGCGGAACTTTGATGAAACCTCAGATCAAAATAATGAGTCGGCCGCGTTTTATTGTCTTGACGATCCGAATCCCGCTTGTTTGAAGAAATATCCACCGCCTCATCGAAGTCAGGCAAGTCTATGCTTTCCTGATAGTCATAGCCTGACTCATCGATCTGAAACGAAGCCGCCAGGGTAAATATGGGTTTGCCGTGCTGAATCGCCACCACCCTCCGGGCGGTAAAACTGCGCCCTTCCCGGTTGCGATCCACATCGTAGATAATGGGCGAATCAAAGTCGCCCTTGCGCAAAAAATACGCATGTACCGAATGCACCGGCCGGTTGTCTATGGTCAGCTGGGCAGCCGCTATAGCCTGTCCCAACACCTGCCCACCGTAAACCTGCGGCGTTCCGATATTCTGGCTCTGCCCTCTGAAAATATTTTTCTCAATGCGCTCGAGCGTCAGAATATCTTTGATCGTCTTGCGTGTACTGCTCATTCACCCCAGTCTCAGTCTGGATTCTAAACCTGGGATTATCCCGCATTCTGAGCATCCAATACAGCGTCAAGATAGATATTCAGCAGACTCTCACCATCCTCAGCCAGGTTAACCTCTGTCATGCCGTTGGGCGAACTCAGCTGCACTATACCGTTCATATAGCTCCACAATCCCAATGCCGTGTGGCGCACACTGAGATTCGGCTTTAACCGCCCGTTCTCTGCGAGATACCGGCAACCGACGACTATAGCGTCATAAAACCTCGAACCCGTATGACGCAGAAACTTCTGCAGCTCCCTTTCGTTGGAAGTGAGTTCCATCGAATTGAATATTACCCGGAATACCTGGTAAACATTACGCTGCTCAATCAATGACCTTACCCAGCGCAACGTGGCACCTCGAAATTGCTTGACCGGGTCCGTTGCACCGTCCAGGTGCATGTCCCTGGCAAATTGCACCAGCACTTTGTGTGCATCCCGATTCCACAGCGCAATGATAATGTCATCCTTATTCTGAAAGTGCCAATAGACCGCCCCACGCGTCATATTGACCTCTTTGGCGATATCGTTCAGTGTAGTGTTAGTGGTACCCTGCTCGTTAAATAATCCTAACGCCGCATCCAAAAGCGCATGGTATGTCCGGTCGGATTCTTCTTTTGTCTTTCTAACCATTGCATTTGCCTCTTTAGTGATAGACTCGGCAAAATTCACTGCCTTGGTTTAACTTCATAAACTCGCTTTTAACAGAGCAATGACATTCATCATTTTTTTAAAAATATATTGCAGCACATTCAGTCTAAAATTCTAAAAATAATTACTCTCATTAAAATTGAATTTCCATAGGGTTTTTATAGTACATATTCAACTGTGGCACTTTGACTTTAATCAAACATTCACACAGCTTGTATAAATAGTTTCGCCTGCAACGACCTGCACTTTAATTATAATTTTATAAACGTATACGAAATCGCATGCCCTGATCGTCAGACCGTACAATATTAAAATACTGCTACGGCAGGGAAATCTGAAGAAATCTTTTGTATATATTTAAGTGGTGTAGGAAATTTCCTACACCGTAAAAGAGAATTCCATCGGTGGGGAGGATTGTGGCCGGTCTACCGGCTGGGCATGACAGAGTTGTATCACTATCAGCTCAAGCACAGCCGGTAATTTACACCTGTTCCGCTAAATGAATAGAACAGCTGCGAAGAGGCAGGGCGTTTATTGGTCGAACAACAAACAGACGCCGAACAACATAGAATCCATGCTGAGACGACTTCTATAGAATTCTGATCTTGAGTACACCATCAATCTGGCCGATCTCCTCGCAGCAGCCGGCTTCCACTTTTTGATCTATGTCGACCACCGTGTAGGCGATTTCACCGCGGGACTCATTTTGCATATGGCAAATATTCAAACCGCCCAGACCCAAGGCATGCGAAATCTGGCCCAGCATATCCGGTTGGTTTTCATTGGCAATCACAAGCCGCGACTGACCCGAACGGGGCAGCATCAACTCCGGGAAATTGACCGAATTGCGAATCAGGCCATGTTCAAGAAAGTCCCGCAATTGATTTGCCACCATCACAGCGCAGTTTTCCTCAGCCTCCTGCGTGGAGGCGCCCAGGTGCGGTAAAGCGATCACCCGAGGATGCTCAAGCGACGCGTTTGCGGGAAAATCCGTAATATAGGAATAGATCTTTCCGCTTTCCAGCCCTTCAAGCACAGCCTGATCATTGACTATGCCGTTTCGGGCGAAGTTAATAATCACCACATTGTCTTTCAATTGCGCAAGGCGGTCCCGGTTGACGATATTGCGGGTTGAATCCAGCAAAGGAACATGGAAAGTGAGAAAATCGGCCTTGGAGAACACCTCCGACACACTCTGCGCGGCATCCACCTCTGAAGACAACTCCCAGGCACGGCGGACCGTAATGGTCGGATCATAGCCGACCACCTGCATGCCCAACGCACGGGCAGCATTGGCGACTTGAACACCTATGGCGCCGAGCCCGATCACACCGAGCGTCCTGCCGGGCAGCTCAAAACCGGCAAATCGCTTTTTGCCTTTCTCGACGGCCTGGCTTAACTCGTTGTCATCGCCCTGTTGCTGCTTTACATAATCCCAGGCCTGGCAAATATTACGGCAGCCCAGCAGCATGGCGCCAATCACCAGTTCCTTAACCGCATTGGCGTTGGCACCGGGTGCGTTAAACACCGGAACCCCAAGCCGGGTGAGCTTGTCGATCGGGATATTGTTGACCCCCGCACCTGCTCTTGCCACAGCGAGCAGAGAGTCGGGCACCGGCATTTCATGTATATTGGCCGAACGCAGGATAATGCCGTGAGGTGAGGTGAATTCAGAGCTCACTTCATACCGGCTCATCGGCAGGCACTCCAGCCCTCGGGCTGCAATATTGTTCAGTGTCAGAATTTTATATTTATCCACGGGACTTCTCGAAATCATTCATAAATTCAACCAAAGCGTCGACGCCGGACTCCGGCATGGCGTTGTAAATACTCGCCCGCATTCCACCTACCGATCTGTGCCCTTTCAATGTCACCAGCCCGGCCCGCGCCGCCTGTTCCAAAAACGGCTTGTCCAGCTCCGGATCGGCAAGCGTAAAGGGCACATTCATCCACGAGCGGGCATCTGCCTGCACCGGGTTGCTGTAAAACGATGAACGATCTACGGCCCGATAAAGTTTCTCCGCCTTGCGCCTGTTGATGTCGGCCATGGTCGTAAGCCCGCCTTGAGACTTTAACCATTTGAAGACCAGTCCCGCCAGATACCAGGCAAATGTCGGCGGGGTATTCGACATGGAATCCGAATCCGATTGAATCCGGTAATTGAAAATATCGGGCGTTGCGGGGTGCGCCTCGCCAATCAAATCGTCCCGCAGAATAACCAGTGTCAAACCCGCGGGGCCGATATTTTTCTGCGCGCCGGCGTAAATCAAGCCGTATTTCGCCACATCAACCGGGCGAGATAACAGGGTTGAGGACATATCGGCGACCAAGGGAATCTCCCCGACATCCGGCACGTCATGGAACTCCACGCCACCGATGGTTTCATTCGGAGTGTAATGCAGATAATCCGCATCCTCACGGCACTGCCATTCGCTCAAGGCAGGAATATGGGTGAACCCCGAAGCTTGCGCACTGGCGGCGATATTGACATCGGCCAATCGCTCAGCCACAGCAATCGCTTTTTTCGACCAGGACCCCGTATTGATAAAATCCACCTTCCCGCCGGAGCCGCCCAGCAGATTCAAGGGAACATAGGAAAACTGCGCCGTCGCCCCGCCCTGCAGGAACAGCACCTTGTAATTCTCCGGGATTGCCAGCAATTCTCTTAAATCCGCCTCAGCCTCGGTGGCGATCGATGTAAATTCCTTGCCCCGGTGGCTCATTTCCATCACGGACATACCGCTGCCGCTCCAATCCAGCATCTCCTCTTTTGCCTGTCGCAGCACGGCTTCCGGCAGCGCCGCCGGCCCGGCGCTGAAGTTATATAGTCTACTCATTATTGGTCCTTAGGTAACTCATTGAATCGGGTTCTGCACGCTCAATCCGTATCTCGGTACGAGGTAAAACTTTGCGGAAGTCAGCCCTGTACCGGTAAATGCGGCTTTACAAAGGTTTAGCTTGAGCAATTAATTCTGAACAGAAAACAGCGTATGATACCCCCGGTATCATAGTGAGAGAAGTGTTTATTGGGATAAGAAATACCGAACTCGCAATTTCCGTTCTAGCCGGGTTGTTCGGCGGCGGCGGCAAACTCCGCCAGATAGTTACTCATGCCGCCCGATCCTCCCTGCAACCATCCGCCATCTACCGGAAGTACGGCTCCGCTGATGTAAGCTCCCGCCGCTGAACTGAGAAATATGCAGGCTGCGGCTATATCCTGAGGCGTACCCAGGCGCTTTACCGGGACGGAGTCGATTACCTGCTGCAATGCCTGTTCGGTTGGTGCGAGTCTGGCCATTCCCTCGGTACCTTCGATCGGACCCGGAATAATGGAATTGATCCGGATTCCTTCCGGCCCCCACTCCAGACACAAACAACGTGTCAGCATATCGATGCCGGCCTTGGCCGCGCAGACGTGTGATTGTGCCTGCATCGGCTGCAGGGATTGTGGTGCTGAAATATTTATCACACTGGCACCGGGTTTTCTTAAATGCGGATAGATCGCTTTCATTACATGAAAAGTGCCCATCAGATCGATATCGACAACAGTTTTAAACGCGTTGACCGACATTCCCCTGGCAGTGGCGGGAAAATTGCCAGCCGCGCCTGAAACAACCACATCCAATTCTCCCCAACGCTGCACCACTTCATTCACACCCTGCTCTAGGGCCTCCGCATCCCGGACATCGGCGCTGAACCCGAAAGCATCCTGTGCTCCCATCAAGCCAAGAGCAGTCACTGCCGAATTCACCTTTTCCTGTGAGCGGCTGGCTACGGCAACTCTGGCACCCAGCTTTGCAAATTCTTTTGCCACTCCCAGATTGATTCCACTGGTACCACCCACCACTACCACACTTTTCTTATTCCAATCATCACGATCAAACATATTCATCTCCGCACAAAGGGGTTTAGTCGAATTTTGAAAAGTCCGCAGGGCGTTTTTCCAAAAACGCACTCAACGCTTCCCTGGCTTCGGGTGAATGCAGGCACCGGTCAAACAGGGGTAATTCCTGGGCAAATGCGGATTTAATCTGAGGAGCCGTCTCACGCATGAGTTTTTTAGTCGCCCGTACCGAAGCCGGCGGCATGCTGCTAATCTTCTTCGCTGTCTGTTGAGCCTGCCGCAGAGGATCCGCGACGACTGCGTTTATCAGCCCGTCCGCCAGCGCCTCTTGGGCGTTAAAAGAAGTGCCTAGTAACAGCCACTCCATTGCGCGTACATGTCCGGTCAGGCGGGTAAGCAGATAGCTGGCGCCCGCTTCAGGGCACACACCCAGTTGCACAAACGGAATTTGAAACTGTGCCGTGTCGTCGGCATAAACAAAATCACAGTGCAACAGCATGGTTGTACCCACGCCCACGGCAACACCGCTGACCGCGGCAATAACGGGTTTGCTGAAACGGTTCAGTGTATCTATAAACGCCGGGGCCGGTTTGTCCATACTAATCGTGTCGGATAGATTATCCACAAAATCCTGCAAATCGTTACCCGCGCAAAAGTTGCCGCCTGCTCCTGACAGAACAACGGCGCGCACTTTTGGATCCTGCTCGGCCTGTAATAATAATTCCTTCAGCGAAGTGTACATGGCGAGATTCAGGGCGTTTTTCTTATCGATTCGGGATAAGGTCACACTGAGTACATTTTTTTCCAGATCGACTTGCACGTCCGGACAATTACTGTGATAGCTCATTTATCCTCCGGTATTTTTTTGTTCGGATAGTATTTCTTCAACAGACTGTTTCTTTCTCTCTCCATGGACGATTGAAGAAGTCAGCCATTCGCACCGAGTCATCGCTGCCCATCCTAATCATGACATGACTAAAATGCACTGTTCTTTTCGGACAATTGAAATCGTAGACCCGGCGTATCACTTATGCTTGCTGTCAAAAGTAACTGCCGAGCGGCGTCAATAGAACCAAAACACCAGCGTGGTTTGTAACAAGGTGGATGTAGATTTCACGATCCAAGCTCTGGACAAAAGTCTATCGGCACTTTCAGGCTAACAAACGACTCTGTTTTCCACAGCCACTAGTAGTCCGTCCACCTAATTATTTAGGATTCAGGGGCACTATTAAAGATCCAACGCCTGGCGCCCGCCGGCAATCAGATACAGAATATCCCCGGCAATCGTGGCACCTGCGACGGCAGTCTGCTGTGACGGTCCATCATAATGCGGTGAGACTTCAACCTGGTCGCCACCTACAACCTTTAAACCATCCAGACCCTTTAGTACACGACGAGCCCAGGCTGTTGTGACGCCGCCCGCGACAGGTGTACCTGTACCTGGCGCACAGGCAGGGTCGAGGCAGTCGATGTCAAAGGTCACATAAGCCAGCTTATCGCCCACACGCTCCCGGATACGCGCGGCCAGCTCATTGGGATGAGTGTCAAAACACTTGTTCGCGTCCCAAATCTCAATACCATAGGTCTTAGGATTTGGCGTCCGTATGCCTATTTGTATCGAGCGTTCGGCGTCGATCAACCCCTCCTGAATCGCATGATAGAACATTGTGCCATGGTTCAGATCTTGGCTTTCCCAGGTATCGGAATGTGCGTCGAAGTGGATCAAGGCAAGCGGTTGGCCGAATTTTCCAGCGTGGGCTCGCAGCAGCGGCAAGGATATAAAATGGTCTCCACCCAGGCTCAGCAGAGAAGCTCCCGTATCGAGTATGGCACCGGCTTTAGTTTCGATTTTGGGCATCACGCGTTCTGTATACGCGGTAAATCCGGTTACATCACCGACATCCACGCAATTGAATACATCACGCACCTCATAATCCCACGGAAAAAGCCCCCATTCAAACTCACCGCTCAGCAGAGACAGCTCACGAATGGCTCTCGGCCCGAAACGAGCCCCGGGGCGCCCGGTTGTCATCATATCGAGCGGTACACCCATGACTGCAAGCTCTGCACCGACGGCCGTTTTGGCGGAGGGCATGCGCATAAAGGTTATGCTGCCCGCGTAGTTGTCTTCCCAGTTGCTATTATCTGTCCATTCAGCCATGTCTTTATTACCTCGTGATTTTATGTCCAACTATGCAGTGTTTGAATCGGACAGGTGAAAGCAAGAGAAGACTAGCATAAGATATAGTACTGTTGCCCTTTTACAGGTACAGGGAGTAAGCATGGAACTCTTCCAGAACCTTTTGGTAACCGAGCTTTTCGTAAAAATACTGGCCGGCTTTGTTGCTGAATGCTGTTAGCAGATCAATGCGACCTGAATACTGGCTACTTCGATTTTTCTTATATCTCGAAGAAGTATAGCTCACACCACTTCGTGGGATTTATCTTCTTTCGCCTTTTTACCAGCCAGAATGTAAGCAAGTAATAAGGGTAGCAAACAGGCCATCATACCGATACTGGCGACTAAAAGCAGATTGTCGTAACTGTCTCCACTGATCAGAGCAGCACCGAGTGCCGGACCTGTTGCTATTCCCCCGGCAAGACAAAGATTGGCCAGCGACATTGCCCGGCCACTGGTATCCTGTTCTGCACAAAAACCCAGAATAAACGGCACCAGCATGGCCAGCATGGCGTTAAACATAAAACTGGCGATAAAAAATACCATGGTATCGCCGGGCTTGCCCTTTAGAAGCATAAAGGCAGAAGCTGAAATCAGCACCAACGCGATTATTGAAGGTATGGTCCGGCCGAAGCGATTACCGAGAAAAGTCGTAATTCCCGCACCGACCAGTCCACCTATCATGCTCAAGCCCAGACCTGAGGCTATATCGGCCTCGGCAATCTGCAGGGCTACTGCAATGCGATCGAGGTACGGCCATAAACTGTTATTGAAAGAGTAAAAAGCGAACAATGCCAGTAACGCGAGCATTACGGGAACAGTGAATACTTTACTCACGGCACGATCCTGTCGCCCGGCCGCGGCATCACCGATTCGGCTGGGCATATTATGCGCCCAGAAAAGACCCGAGGCGGCAAAAGCGGCCAGAACATATATTCCCTGCCTGAACGAAATCAGGTGTATTAAACTCAATCCGATCGCCCCGATTAAAAATTGAGTAAATAATGCAAGTCCGCTAACCCGATTCGGGTTTGAAGTCAAAGCAATTGCGGAGAGTCCTATACCGGCGATTGTTCCGGCAAAACAACCGGCAATAAATTGCAGACCGTACATCATCTCAACGCTGCCGGTACGGGAAATCAATAGCAGCATCAAGGCTTCCGCAACAGCACAAGAACTCAATGCCACCCGAAGATTAACCCTGGATATCAACACACCTGCAACCAAAGCGCCTACAATAACCCCGAAAAGATGACTGGACGCAACAACACCCGCCTGCTCCGGGCTAAACCCCAGGTCGTCGATAAAGCCACCCACCAGGGCCGGCAGAAACAGGAGAAACATATAGCCGATAAAAACCAGCAAGACAATCGACAGCCTGGTGCCGATGCTGTCGTAGTTATGTTCAGTATGATTCATAGCGTTGTCCGGTTACTGTATAAATAAGACAATTCATGCCGGGCTCGGACTCGGACTCGGATTCGATACTTGCTCAGGTTTCAATAATAGCCAGGCCAGTGCCGGTAACAATGTCAACGCCCCGACCATATTCCAGAGGAACATAAAAGTCAGAAGTATGCCCATATCCGCCTGAAACTTTATGGGTGAGAAAATCCAGGTGGCGACACCGACTGCCAGGGTCATGCCTGTAAATGAAACTGCTTTACCCGTGGTTTTGAGCGTTTCCAGATAAGCAGTCTTCAGATCATGTCCCAGGTTCAAATAGGAAAGCAGACGGCTGTATATGTAAATTCCGTAGTCGACCCCTATACCGACGCCTAAAGCGATCACGGGCAAGGTAGCAACTTTGACTCCTATACCCAACATCGCCATTAAGGCCTGGCACAAAATCGATGTCAGTGCCAAGGGAATCAAAATACAGAGTACCGCACGGATTGAACGAAACATCAACAGGCACATCACCGCGACAACAGCATAAACATAAGCCAGAATCCGGTACTGGGCACTTTCAATCACCTCGTTGGTAGCCGCTTCATTAGCGGCGTTTCCCGTACCCAGGCGAAAGCGGATATCGGCAT
Organism: Granulosicoccaceae bacterium; assembly: GCA_965222695.1. Taxonomy (GTDB): domain Bacteria; phylum Pseudomonadota; class Gammaproteobacteria; order Granulosicoccales; family Granulosicoccaceae; genus UBA7957. Next base: position 2,753,407 of record OZ244967.1, read on the forward strand.
CGTCGTGTTCAGCCGCAAAATCCCTCACCACCTGAGTGACCCGCTGCAATGTTTCCTGCTTGTGATCGGCCAGCTCAATCATCAGCCGCTGCTGAGAACAATCGTCGGAGTAACCGCTATCCATGGTTGAAAAGCCGGAAGTGGTGACGGAACGGTATAGCACCCGCTCATCCCGCGGGATCGCCATCATTTTAAGATTACCTTCATTGCCCAGGTAACGGTTAAATCTCGACGTCGAGCCTGGCCCGGAGGTCCCCTGTACACCCGGCGTATGCATTAACGCGAATTCGAGACGGTCAGCCATTTCTACGGTTTTATAGCTGACACACTGTTCAGGAGGCGTGCCGATAAAGATTGCCATCAGATCGGTGCTGGTATTGTAATTTGAGGTAATATGGTTATTATCGAGGTTGTAGCGTGAATCGGCGCGCAACTCGGGCGCACCCTTGTCGAGATCGCCAATCTTCAGGTTTAAACCCATATAAAATCCGAGTATCGCCAGTACCACCAAGGCCACCAGGCCGATTTTGGCCAGATCGGCCTGGGCAAATTTTCCAACCGTATCCCAAAGCAGACTTTTTCTATTCAGCTTATGCTGAGCATGGTTGATACAACTTTGACTGACACCTACATAAGACATCAACAGTGGTAACAGTATAAGATTGGTGAATATCACCATTGCCACTCCAACACTGGCAACCAACGCCAAATCCTGAATGGCGCCGATATCGATCACAAACAGCATCGCAAAACCGATTCCATCGGACAGCAGAGCCAACAGACCCGGCTTGTACAGGTGGTGAAATGTAATTCGTGCCGCATCCAGTCTGCTTGCACCCTCGGCACTTTCGTGCGCGATGGCATTGATCATCTGCACACCATGGCTGACCGCGATTGCAAACACCAGAAAAGGCACCAGAACAGAAAACACGCCCAGGTTGATTCCCAGCAGGTTAAGCATACCCAGTTGCCAGATAACAGCCACAATCGAGCATAACAGAGGTATCAGGGTGGATCGAATACAGCGCGAGTAGTTGTATAACAACAAGGCGGTAATGCCGAACGCGACAGCGAAAAAGAACACGATCTGTTCAAAACCTTCAACCAGATCCGCCAGCTTTTTAACGTCACCGATAACATGGATCGAAAGGCTTTCGTCCTGGTACTTGGAACGAATGTCTTCAATCCTGTCGGCAAGCTCGTTAACATCAAGCTCTTCCCCGGAGGAGGGATTGCGTCCGATAACGGCGAAATCTATCAATGTCGACTTCAAATCATTAGAGATATAAGTTCCCAGAATTCCCGCGCGGACCGCGTTGCTGCGAATCTCCGCCATCGCTTCGCTGGAATTTTCAAAGCGCTCATTATCGATTACCGGGCCACTATCGAACCCTTCAGGGGTGACGGCGAACCAAAGCATCTGAGGAGCCCATAATGAATTCAGGCTTGTAGTATTAACTCCATCCAGCAGCGAAACCTCGTCGCTGATGGCTTGAAGCTTTGTCAGAAAATCATATTCGAATATTGACACGCCGGCTTGGTTGCTAACCGATAATCGGACCACGCTACTGCCCCCCGCTGACAGCCCGCCTAAAAATTCACGGCTATTGTGGGCAAATTCGTGGCTATTGGGGACCAGCCGTTCCAGTCGGGTATCGGGTTGTATAAACAATGCCCTATAAGCCAAAAACAGGGTTATTAATGCGTAGATAAGAATAATCGGCGTCCGGGCATTAAAGATAGTCCGCTCCAGGGTGGAAAATCTGATGGTATCGATTTTTTCACTCATAAAAGATCCCGCTTCCAGACTTAGATCCGCCGTTCTGCCTTTCAGAGAACTTCAAATCAACTTATTCGACCGATGGCACAGAACCGGGAACTAGTCCGAATAAACCCGACTGCAACAGACTACCGTCAGCCATCTGCATCACCGCATTCATCGGCAAGCCATCCTCGCGATAGCTTGCGCTGGCCTTGTTTAAATCCTCGGATAACCTGACCTGTACGCCGTCGGCGCCGACAATCACGGCCGACCCATCATCCAGCCAGGTGCCACCGGCGAGGCCCGCATTTGTACCTGTATCAACCAGCGTCCAGTTTTCACCACCGTCAATACTCGTATAAAGAAATCCGCCAACCCCAAATGCTGCAATCTGGTCTTTTCCGTCAGACCCTTTGCGGACAAGCAGTCCGTGAAACGAGCCTTCGTGTTCGATTTGTACCGGTTTAAAGTTTGAGCCACCATCACGCGAAATAAATAGCAAGCCCTGTTCGGAAGCGATATAGATATTCCGGCCGTTACTGCTGGCAATATCGAATAGATGCCATTCGTCCGGATTCTCCACCGTTTCAGAAGATGAATTCCAACTCCGGCCACCATCCGAAGTGGTAAAGACTTTGTTATAAACTCCGATCGCAATGCCGTTAAGCTTGTCTTTGAACAGCAGGCTTAAGAGCGGCCCCTTAAATTCAGCGTCCCGGCCATCATATTGCCTTTGCCAGGTTTCGCCTCCGTCCGCTGTGGCTACAATGACCTGATCCTCTCCCACGGCCCATCCGTGCCGATCATCGGCAAAGGTAACGCTGTTAAGATGAGCACGCGATTCGACCCGGGCCTGTTGCCAATTGGCTCCCTGATCATCGGAATAAAGAATATAGCCGCGTTGTCCGACACTTAACACACGACTGCCAGCCCGGAATATATCCAGCTGCAACGATTGCCGGGCTGCCGGATGGGGTTCGACACTGAGATCGATCGGATCCTTGTATTCCGCCCGGACTGGATCAGCACTGAGCAATCCGCTGATCATCGCCGCGGTAAGAGCGAGGAACTTAATCGGCTTCTTCATTTTTGATCCTCAACATTCACTGAGACACGAGAGTTACTGATGAGAACGATGATAAAGCGAGCTCTAGCGGCCGCGCCGACGCATGCCCGCGATTGAGTAGTAGGCGGCGCTCTTGGGCTTGGCGTCGAACACGATGCCGGTCTTTTCTCCAACAACGCCAAACACGGAATAGTAAGCGCCTAACTTCAAATCGTAATGAACATAGATGCCACCCGCGGTAACAGGGACTTCCGCCGCCACTATCGGCATATGCTGGGAGACACGCCACAGCTTTCCGGCATTGTCGTATTTAGCCGTTGCAACAATTCCCCAGGTATCCTCATCCACATAAAAAATGCGTTTCGCGTAAACATGCCGCTTACCCTCTTTAAGAGTGGCTTCGACCACCCAGACTCGATGCAGTTCATGACGCGTCAGATCCGGGTTGATGACGATATCGGTGTACACTTCATCACGTTTGTTGGTGCGCAGGTTTAAACGATCATTGTTATAGGGAATATACTTTTCCTGCTTACCGATCAACTTAAAATCATATCGCTCAGGTGATCCCGAAAAAAGATCAAAGTCATCGATCACATTGACAGGGCGATCCGGAGTGTCGAATCCAAGATTCGGTGCACGACGCACCCGGCGTTCTCCCGGGTCATAACTCCACGCCTGACGCGGCTTGTTGGCCGGATCGATAAAGTCCAGTACAAGGAAGCCATCGCCTTTGTCACGCGCGGGAGAGGTTACGGAGGAAACATAATTGAACCATTTCCCCAAAGCTTTGTCCTTTTCACTGGCATTTTCATCGTAGAAGGTATAATGAATATTGGATTCAATGGAATATTCCAGTGTCTTTCCGTCATTGTATTTAATAATTTCATTGGTATTGGGTGAGCTGCGACCCACGCCCTGGAAGCGCAGCATATGGTTCCATATCACTTCAAGACCGCTTTGCGGCACTGGGAAAGGTATGGAACCCCAGACGTCACTGACACCGTTACCGTCATTGATCAGGTTGGCGGTCAAGGCATTGACCTTGATATTGTCATAGATCCGTTGCGGCCATGCGGCAGTACGATGTGTTTTGTACACATTCATTTTATAATGGTTGGGGTAGGCTTGTAGTAATGCCTTATCGACTTCAGTGAGTTTATTCTCGTACTCACCCATATTTTCCGCGGATATGCTGAATAAGGGTTGCTCTTCAGCATAAGGCGTTGGACGCACACCATCCAATCCCACAACTGGCTCTCCCGTGCGCCCACCGTTCCACTGCGGAATAGATCCATCAGCATTTGCGCCCTTCTCAGCACCGACCGGTGTCAGATCAGCGCCTAAACGGGCGGCTTCTTCAGCGGAAATGGCTGCCAGCGTTACAGCGGAAAAACTCAATACCATACTAGCAATGGCTGTAGATAATAATAACTTTTTGCGATGCATGATTATTTTCCTCAAATCCTCTGGACTAGGGCCTGTTAACATGAATTGCAAAACAGCGCCGTAGGCCATGTTTGTTTGGAATCACCAAACCTCTCTCCTCGCGCCTTGCCTGGCCCGATTTGGGGCGGCAACGCTATTTTGGAATTAGTGTTGACAAGCCCTAGTATTTATAATTAAACGCTATGCCGATGGTGTCCTGATCTTCGTAATCTGAATCTTTTTGGCTCATGCCGGCATAAGTCAGACTGGCTTCCATGTCGGTGCCAATATTGGCAATCAGGCTGGCAGCAAATATGGTTTGATTTTCAGCAAAATTCCCATAATAGTGAGAATTGCCGGATAAGCCCTTTTGCACAAATAAATCCAGCGTCAGATCGGTGCCGGAGATGATTCCCTGCCAGGTGCCACCCCAGTTTAAAGCGGCACCTATAGCGGTTTTATCGGGCACGAGTGTACTGAGGCCGGAAGGCGTATCTATCAACCACTTGCCATCTTCCTGGCGGGTAATGGTACCGTTGGCTGCCAGATTCGATCGATCACCCGAGATATGATCCACACCCAGCTGATAGATAGCGTATTGAGCGTCTATACCCGCTATGGCCGGGCCACCAAGCCAGATTCCGTTAGCAGAGGCATGCACGGTATCGTTTTCATGAATATTCGTACCGCTGATGCCTTCGTCCAGATAGCCTTTGTTCAACGCATCGCCGTATAATGCCTGATCGGGCCGATAGGCTATTTCCCCGGCGAAAGACCATGAACCCAGGGTCGATGACCAGCTGAAACCGAACATTTCCTGGTCCTCAGCCCAGGTATGACCGACATCAAGCCCGAACAGCAAGCCAGACACGACTGTCGAAGCCGGCAATGCAGGATCCAGAGTATCGGTAAAATTGCCATAGACGAACGGCCTGGTTTCATGGTACTTGCTGTAGTAAATACCGTATTCGGTGTCGCCCAGCACGGTTTTGAAATTTATACCCCACTGACCTTCGTCCTTGGCAGGTTCGTCTTTCAGTCGAAAAGGAACACCAAAAGATTGCCCCGCAATAGCATTCGAAACATTGTCCCCGCCTTGTACTTCAGTCCCCCCCCGGTACAAGACATCTACACCAAACCAGGTACCCTGGGGCGCAAACTCCGCGCGATTCCACTCAAACTGATAATAGGCCTCAAGCGAAGACGTCGCACCGATACTCATTTGCGTGAAAATGCTGTTGTTGCCGATATAGGCTTCCTTCAATTCAGCGCCCGGCGTCGCCAGCTTGTTAAAGTTCAATGGAACCTGGGTGGAAACTCCGCCGAGGAAAAACAGACCTTCACCCCAGTTGATAACCTGTTTACCGAGACGGACTTCGACCGGGTTCTCTCCGTTTTCAAAAGAACCCCACAGATAAGCATCCAGTATATCAGCCGGGTTTCCCGCATAATCACGAGTTGCCTTTGTCCATTTGACATCTTTATCCGCCAATTCACCTCGGTCGAGGTCACGATCCATGATTTCGGTGTCGTATTTGAATGCACCCGAAGCAATCAATCCGAAGTTCCGCCATGTCAGATCAAGCTCCGCCGTGGCGCTCAGAACCTGGGAAATCAAATCGCCCGAATCGGGCACGCGGCGTTCAGACAAATCATTATATCCCCCATAACGGGTGGCGTTGGGATTATCGCTATAGGCCTGAGTCAAATCCCACCAATCGACTCGATCCGAATCTTCCGTGCGAAACGAGTTAGCGTAACCCAGTGTAAAATTAACACTGGCATCGATTTCTTCACCCAGGGTAAAGTCAACTGCATGTGCTTGTTGAGTCAGTGCTAAAGCACAGGCCGCACTGCTAATCAGCACCGTGAAGTACGGGCAACTAATCTGCCGACGTCGAATATTCTTCCTCATCTGCCTGATCTCATTCATCGTTTTTGATCCGGGGAGTTTGAAAGTGCTTACCCTGTCCCGGAGCACTTTCAACCAGCTTGTATTTTTAATTGTTAGAAACTGGTGCATACGGTTATTGTTATAATTGCAAATCAGTATATTGCCTGCCTGACGAGGAGTTAATGACCCGATGGGGTGTGTAGGCAGTTTGGGCAAGCCGATTACCGTGCAGGCCGGCGCCTTCAGCCGTATTCGGCGAATTTCCCCATACACCCCTATGGGTAATTAATCAAAGATCGGAAAGCGGGTAGAGTAAGGTCGACAGCGCTGTGAGCCGGAACCCTTTCCGGATCCGGGAAACACGGTCTAAAACATAAGAATGAGGAGGAACTGTTATGTGTTCTCGTATTTTCGCTGGAACCGACCATGGCTATTGCGTAGTAAGAACCTGCGACTGGGACACAAAGCTCGGTGCATTGATGGATATATCTATTGCAGGCCAGGAACGCGAGTCGCTGGCAACACCCGAATACCGGCGAACCGCCGGTTGGGAAGTAAAATTTCGCACCGTCGGATTGTGCGACAATGAAACTTTCGCCGGAACCGTCACGGAAGCGGTCAATGAAAGAGGCTTATCCGCAAGTATTTTGTATCAGGAAGGCTGCGAAGCGTACTACACTCGGCACAAGGACAGTGGCGCCCCCGCCGTCAATCTACACAATCTGGTCGGCTATCTGGCCGAGAATTATGCCAGTGTTAATGAGGCTTTAGATGCGCTGCGGCAAAATCTGTTTCAGGTCGCCTGGAAATCAACAGTAATTCCGCCCGATCACACAGAACATGGTACCTTGCATGGCGTACATTTCAGTATTCAGGATAAATCAGGGCATATCGTACTGGTTCAGTTCGGTCCCGATGGGCAGGTTATTTATGACAACCTGAAAGGCGATGACGATATTGTCGTAATGACCAACGAACCCTTACAACCGACGATGCGCGAGTTTAATGCCGAAGTTATAAAGTCCGAGGATTTATTGGGTGACATTAGCCCAAAGGGCCGCAATCAGCGCCTGAGTTTTTTCCTCCCGCAGCTGAAGCTGCAAGGCCTGAGCCCGGCACAAACCGAAGGAAGACTGTCGTCGCTGATGGACGCAGCCGTGGTACCTTTCGACGTTGTCGATGATGGCACGGGATTGCCCTATCCTACACAGTGGAAGATTCAGTACAATTTAAAAACACTGGAATTTGTATTTAAAAACTATGATGTCAATCGTCAGTTGCGTTTCAGCTGGCAGGAGTTGGACGAGTTAAAAAATCCGTTTCAGATCGACTTGATCGCACAAACAGAACAATTGAAACCGGAACTTGAACTGGGTGTCGATTAATAACCCTCTTGCCTTTCAAGCATGCATTCAAAGAGTCGTGTCTAACACGTGGAACCGTTTGTGTTTGTCGTAACAGAAAGTTATTAATTTAGTTTTTTTAATGCTTATGTCGCGCAAACATTCACATTTCCTATAATAGCAACATTAATCATTACCGAGACAGGCGTATCGAGTACTACATCCACATTCGGGTGGTACATATCTGCGCTTTCGATTTAAGACTGAGTTCTTGAACTTCAGTACCTAAGAATTTAAAATCCGTATAAAATAAGGCAAAATTTTCGGATTGCTTCCTGTTGCCGACAAAGATCAAAATTTACAATAGGCGCAGCAATCTTCAATTTGGAGGACCTTATCTTATGATAAATGCACATCCGTCCCCCGATTCATCCTTGTGCTCCATGGCCAATGATATTGCACACTTGATGAATTTACAGAATTCCATGCGGTTTGCCGAATCGCTGAGTCAATTTCTGCGGAAGCATGTTGTCTTCGATGACTCTATGTACCTTTTTTCATATAAAGGCAAGCCGATCTCGGCCCTGAGCTGCTATGGCAATACGCGCAAGTACGCACATTTACTGAAAGACGTCTACTTCGATGGCATCTATCTGTTGGATCCGTTGATTGAAGAAGTGCAAAATAGTCCGAAAACCAACGGATTACATTGGTCCGGAGATTTTTGGCCGGTAAATTTCTACTCATCGGAATTTTACAACTCGTTTTTACACTATATCGATATAGGTGAAGACTTAATTTATGTTTTCGGAAATACGGACGGCTACGCAGTTACTTTTGCGTTCGGCAGATTCAGAGATAGTGATTCTTACACTGACGAAGAAAAAGACTGCCTGAAAAAAATCGAACCGCTGATAGGGACACTTATGCTGAATAATTTGGACTTCCTGACCAATCATATTCAGCGGCAAACCTGTGCATCGGAATTGAAACAAAGTGTCGAATGTGCGATGGATCGATTCGGCAACTCCGTATTGACTCCTCGAGAAAAAGAACTGGCGTTACTTTTATTAAGGGGGCATTCCAACAAATCGGCAGCCGGTAAAATGGGCATAGCCATAGACACAGTCAAGATGCACCGTAAAAACCTGCACCGGAAACTCGATATCCGTTCCCACTCGGAGCTGTTCTCCCTCTTTATTCAATCGATACTCCATGTATCCCGAAAACCGCAAGCAGATCCCTTGGAAGGAATCATGTTTAAAACCGCAAAATCCGAAAATGCCGATTTTTCACTATCGCCGATGCGGATCGGTGCTTTTTAAAAAGCCTGTCCCTTTTTTGTAACTGATCAGCAGGGTACCAAAATACTGCATCGCAATTTGTATTGGATCTTGCTTATCCCAGTGCCTGGCTGGGCAGCCAGACTACCAGACTGGGATAAATGGCAACCAGCAGCAGGCCAATGAGTTGCAGGATAATAAATGGTATCACGCCTTTGTAAATGTCCTTTAATTCAACTCCGTCGGGACATACTCCTTTGAGGTAAAATATGGCGAATCCGACAGGAGGCGTTAAGAAGCTGGTTTGCAAAGCAATGGCGACCAATATCACAAACCAGACCAGGTCGGGATTATCGACAACCCCCATACCGTCTATATTCAAGCCGAGACTGGAGATCACAGGCCCGAGCAAAGGCAGAACGATAAGCGTAATTTCGATCCAGTCAAGAAAGAAACCCAGAAGAAAAACAAAAGCCAATACGACCGCGATGATTCCATAGGGGCCAAAGGGAAGTCCGGTCAGCATATTTTCAATCAGTTCATCACCACCCAGTTCTCTCAGTACCAGCGAAAACAGCGTGGCACCCAGAAATATGGCAAATATATAGGCCGCCGTATTGAATGTGGATTTCAGCACTTCAAAGAAAACCGAAAAATTCAGGTTTCGATAAAGAAGCGCAAGAAGGGTTGCACCAAATGCACCAACGCCGGAAGCCTCAGTGGGAGTTGCAATTCCGGCAAATATTGAACCCAATACGGATATAACCAGTAAGATAGCCGGCAGGATCGATTTGGCGATTTCCCAGATCACACTCCAGTTCAGTGCTCTGTAGTCCTCGGGCAATGGCGCCTGGCCGGGACGTAATGCGCCGTACACGATGATATAAATCACATACAGCGCCCCTAAAAGAAGCCCGGGAAACACGGCCCCCATAAACAGGTCGCCGACGGACAAGGCCATTTGATCCGCCATAATAACAAGCATGATCGATGGCGGTATCAGTACCCCCAAAGTACCCGCGCTTGCAATGGTTCCCAATGCCAGCGGTTTATTATAACCCTGGCTCAACATAGGTTGCAGTGAAAGCAAGCCCAGCAATACCACGGAGGCGCCGATGATCCCGGTGGAGGCGGCGAGAATGATTCCAAGGCAGGTAACCGTCACCGCCAGACCGCCGTGAACTTTACCGAACAGTTCCTGAATTGATTTCATCAATCGTTCGGCAATACCCGATTCATCCAGCATCAGGCCCATATATATAAACATGGGCAGAGCAACCAGAACCCAATTGTCCATTACTTTGTAAATTCGATTGACGCCCAGGCCCAAAGTAAGAAAATCAAGTCCGGTTACCGCGTCGAAGTAAGTGTCTGCGATATACCCCACACCGGCAAATATTACAGCTACACCTCCCAGTACGTATGCCACGGGAATACCCATGAACAGAAGCACGATAAAGGTCGCGAACATGGCGATTACAAGTATTTCACTTTCCATTTTTAACCTTGCCCCTGGTTAACAGGTAAATATCACGAATCAGGCGAGATACAGAGGCTATTCCTAAGAGGCCGAAGCTGATGGGGATAACAGACTTTATAGCCCAACGGTGCGGCAAACCTCCTGGGGATGGGGAACTTTCACCGGTCCGCCAGGCATCGTATACGAAATCGAGACTATGATAAAAAATGACAAATACAAAGGGCAGCACCAGAAACAGAATACTGAATATTTCGACCAGCCGTTTGGCTCTATCGGAAAAATGGCTATAGAAGACATCCACTCTAACGTGGTTATCATTCACTTGCGCATAAGACATTCCCATCATGACTCCAATGGCATATAGATGCCATTGGAGTTCCTCAAGCGATGTCAGCCCTCCCTGAAATACATATCTTAATACAACCTGGATAATAATGACCGCCAGCAGCGCTCCGTTTGCAAAACAGACAAAATACCCTATACCCCTGATTGTATTGTCGATAAGATCTACGAAATAGATCCTGCTTTCATCCTCATGTTCCAGCAGTTCATCGATTTTCTCTGCCACATGAGGATGTTCGGGAGCTTTGCTTTTAGCCATTGTTCTGGTCCGAAAAATTCTTTTCAATGGAAAGGAGCGGTCTGAACATCACTTCCCATTTGTTTTACTAATAATTAAATTAGAATTTTTCGAATCTACAGAAATCCGTTGATACGCCAGACTTCGTAGTTCTTACGGAATGTTGCTAAATTATCATAAGCCTTTTTGAAAAATTCATCTTTGGAAGATTCTTCTTCAGCGACTTCTTCCCAGGCATTTTCAAGTGCTGTGATTATTTCGGGGCTAAACTGGACGATATTGACGTCCCCGCCATCTTTATATTCATTCAAGGCGACGAATTGATTTCCCTCACCTTCCGCCAGAGCGTCCACAAAAGCGGATTTACAGGCGACTTCTACCGCCTTCTGATGGGTTTTATCCATCCCGTTCCACACATCCTTATTGATCATGAACTCGAACAGCAAGGATTGCTTTTGCCAGCCGGGATAGTAGTTATATTTAACAATCTTGTGGAAGCCCAGCATTTTTTCAATCGCCGGATTTGCAATTTCCACCGCATCTATTGCACCTTTCTCAAGCGCAGGATAGATCTCGGCTGCGGGTAGCAGGGTTGGTGTGGCCCCGAGTTTTTCCAGAACGCGTGCACCGAGTCCGAACGAGCGTATCTTCAGCCCTTTAAAATCGTCAACTTTATCGATCGGATTGGCGTACCATCCTCCGCTGGCCGGAGACATGACACCACAGACCATCGCTTTGACGTTATAACCGGCCTGATCGTACATTTCCTGGTGCAGGTTGATTCCATCGCCCTTGTAATACCAGGCAGCATATTCTCCTGCATTCGGCCCGAAAGGTACGGACGAGAACAAAGGTGAAGCCGGTATTTTACCGGCCCAGTATCCTGAAGTACCAAATCCGGCATTGACTTTTCCGGTAGACACAGCATCCAGAATTTCAAAAGGCGGCACCAGCTTTCCGGGCGCATAGATCTTGACCTTTATCCCATTTCCCGACAGAGCCGGCAGTTCTTCTTCCAGCACCCTTGCAGTAGAAGAAACGTTCGGCAGCTTTGGATTAAACGCATAGGGTACTTTCAGGAGAATTTTGTCGGCCGCCGAACTTTGCCCCGAAAAGCATAGGCACAACAGAATCAGGCTCAACATGTTACTTGTCATTTTCATTAAATTTCCTCACTCTTTTGAAATTGGATTCTGATTAATTTTTATTGAGTTCCTGATCGCGAAGCTCCCGTCGCAGAATTTTTCCGACCGTTGACTTCGGCAGCTCCTTCACAACCTCAATATGCTTGGGAACCTTATAGGCCGTTAAATTCGCTCTGCAAAAATCGCGAAGCTGTTCAATCTCCAACTGCTGATTTTCCTTGACGACCACAAATGCTTTTATGGCTTCCCCGGTCTTCTCATCCGGCACGCCGATACACGCAACTTCAAGCACCGAAGGATGGGATGTAATAATGGCCTCCAGCTCGTTCGGATACACATTAAAACCTGAGACTATGACCATATCTTTTTTTCGATCTACAATCTGGAAATAGCCGTCTTCATCCATTACGGCTATATCGCCGGTTTTAAAATACCCGTCCTCTGTCATGGACTCACGGGTCGCCTCCTCGCGCCCCCAGTATCCGAGCATTACCTGCGGCCCCTTTGCGCACAGCTCTCCCGCTTCACCCGTAGCAACCTCACGACCACTATCATCAAGCAGTTTGATATCGGTTCCCGGCACGGGCATGCCTACGCCCGTTTTAAATTCACTTGCGTCTATGGGATTCGACGTCAGTGCCGGTGAAGTTTCCGACAATCCATACGCCTGGCAGATAGCCGCGCCGGTTACTTCATTCCAGCGATTCGCTACGGTTTCAATGATTGCTGCGCCACCGCCGACACAGAAATCAAACCGTGAGAAGTCCAATTGCCGGAATTCGGGAACTTCCGGTAGCCCTGCAAAAAGTGTATTGACACCGGTAAAGGCGGTAAATTGCTTATTGCTTAACGCCTGTACAAATGCCTTAATATCTCTGGGATTCGGTATCAGTATGTTTTTACCGCCGAGTTTAAAAAACAGCAGAAAATTTATTGTCAATGCGAATATATGGTATAGCGGAATCGCCGTAACCACGACTTCGTCGCCTTCGTCCAGCCGCGCCTCCCAAAATGATTGGCACTGGGACAAATTCGACAGAATATTCGCATGACTCAACATAGCCCCCTTGGACGGTCCAGTGGTACCGCCGGTGTATTGCAGGAAGGCTATATCCGAAAGATCCGTATCGACAGCTTCATATTCAAGTTCGTTTCCGATCAACAGAGCATCCATCAACCAGGTAGCATCTTCAGCCGGCTTTGGCTCCTTAGCGGCGCTTTCAATAAAGTCATCGACATCGGTAAGAATGACATTTTTAACCCGCACATTATCAGCAATGCTGTAGTAAGTACCGACGATCGGTGAGTAAATAACCAGTGTTGTAACCCCGGCATCCTTAAGCTGATGTTCCAGTTCACGTGATGTATAGAGCGGATTGATATTGGCCAGAGTTAAACCGCACATTTGCGCAGCTATAACGACGATGGGGAATGCAAATCCGTTTACGGTCATCAGTCCAAGCCTGTCTCCTTTCTCAAGCTTAAGCTCTTTCTGAAAGTAAGCCGCCAGATTTCGGGCATGATTCTCCACTTCCGAATAATGCAATTTCGCACCGGAACACTCAAAGGCAATCTTGTCCGCGTATTTGCCTGTGCTTTCCAGAAACATGTCCGAAAGTGACTTGTAAATGGGTTTGGAAAAGTTTTTTTCGGTATTTTCAGGATAGGATTTTAGCCACAATCTCTCCATCAATTACTCCTAACTGCTGCATCGAAATGCGGTTGATACGATTGATTTCAATATCACTAACCGGTTTAAGTACACCGGCAGAGTCGTACCTCGACCGGTTGGAATACTCTTGGCCAACGAAAGAATCAAGAAAACAAATTTTAAAGTCAAGAACCACGCGTACAGCGCTTACCGACTTTATCTAATAAGACTGATACTGATGATGGGCCTGAGTTGCATTTAACTAAGATGCATACTCTTCCAGCTATCAATAAAAGTATCCGGAAATAGTGAATTTTTAATTATGGTTATAATTTTGAATCGTGTCTTGCGTGAAAGGAAGGTTAATTGCGGTCAAATTCATGTGAATACCGGACATTCTGCAGCTGATACCGAATGTGTTCCCTCAACCTCGAAACATATTAGGCGTCTTATTCGTCCAGCGCTTGAATGCATGACGGAAATTCGCCGCGTCAGTGTATCCCAAGCGTTCGGCGATATCTTCAATGCTCATATTTGTCGAAGTCAGGTACTCTATGGCAAGGTTTTTACGTATATCTGCAAGAATATCATGGTATGACGTCCCTTCATTTTTCAGCTTTCGTCGCAGTGTACGGGATGTAATATTGAGCATGGATGCCACATCACTGATCGCAGGAAACTTCCCGGCATCGGCGATCATGATATCGTGAACTTGTTTTACTATCGAAGAAGTTTTCCGTAGCTCTTTCAATTTCTGGTCACATATTTTTCGAACCATTTCCAAGGTGATCGGATTGGATCTGAGCAAGGGCTGATCGAGCCAGCCGGCGTCAAATCTGCATGCATTTTGTGGCTGATCGAAATAGACCTCACAGCCTAATAGATCATTGTAGTATGTACTGTATTCAGGACGAGGATAACTTGCAAAACATTCAATAAAATCAAACTGTTGACCTAAAATATCCTGAAGTATCGAGAGTGTCAGACCGTACTGAAATTCTATGCTGAAAGGTACGATATCATCGATGCCGAGCAAGTCGGTTAAAACCAGTGAAGCGATATTTTTATCGGATTCCAGTGCAATCTGAACGGTAGAATCGGCCAGTCCGTGATACCTTATGCCGAACAACAAAGCATCCCGCAGATTTCGGCTGCTCAGCAGTGCGTACCCGTATAATCCGTAGTGTGTGACTTTGACATTTTTTCCCGCCTTCAGGCCTACAGCAGGATCCTTGGTCTGCTGCACTACATTGCGATAGATAGCGATTATTTCTCTTTTTGAAATACGGCTGTTTGAATCATATACTGATTCCACCGTAAGCTCGGTGCCCTGCAGACATCTATCGGCGGATATTCCCTGATCCCGCATCAGCTCGATCAACAAAGCGATTTTGTGCGTTTGATAAACCCTATCATCAAGTGCAGGAGATTTGGTTTCGATATAATTCATTGTCCCCCAACCTTTGTTGCTGCAGTACGCACCGAGTCTGTGGATTTTACATGGCTTATGCCGATTTTCAATGCGGCCGCGGAATAAGCTTTAATTTACCGAACTGTGGAGTCAGGTAAGCGTCTTACTCAAAGTATCCTGCAACAATCAACAAAGATCAATTGCGATTTTCCTGAGCGGCAAGCGCTTTTTATACTTAGGACAAGTGCCACAGGACTTAGATTTTCCTACTCCCAAGCCGGGAAAGTCTGTCCTTAATTCACATAATACATGTTTGACCTATTCTTATCACTGGTAAGCAGTCACTAAAACTTAAGTGCACAATTTTGCCGGCAGTGACGTTTAATACAGGCATACTACTATTATTTAGCCTTTAATCAGGTAAAAAAGCTTTATTTAATATATTACATATATGGCACTGGTATAAAAAATTTGCAAATATCTAGACTCACGAAAAGTGTTGGACTATTATGTCGGCCGGTTTCCTTGCATGGAAGCCGTGTTCGTACAACTACAATTTTTATATTCGCATAGGGCAAATACATGTATTACAGTGTCTTATTTGCAATATGATTTCTAAAAAACATGCGCTTTTTCCTGTACTTACTGATGATTCATTCCAGGTTGGTATAGGCTTGCATTACGATCTCGATTTCAAAGACGAATTGCTATCGATATTCCCTCTGCAACTTTGGTCCCGGACAGAGCCCGGCTCCCCGGATCCATATCACCATAAACTTTTTAATAAACTTTCAATAGCTGGAGATGACCTTTATGAGAATACAGCTTTACCTTAGTGAAAATACGAGATTCACAATATTCGCCCGTGTTGCAAAGATATGTATTTATTTGGCAGCAATGCTTTTCTCAGGCTTCGTTTCTGCCGCATCCTTCGATGTTCCCGGCACGGACACCAAGCTCGATGTCGGCGGATACGTGAAACTGGATATTATTCATAACTCCCGGACCAACGGAGACGGCAATCAGAACAATATCGAGTTCTCCATCAACGGCATCCCTCTCGACGGCACCGAGGAAGGAGAAGAAGGGCAGATTATCTTTAACGGACGGGAAAGCCGGTTCTGGATCAAGTCCAGCACACCATTGGAGGACGGCACCCTGAAAACCCACCTGGAATACGATTTCGACACCAATGACGGCAACCAGGTGGTCAGCAACTCTCACCATGCCCGTATCCGCCATGCCTATGGCAGTTACGGTAACTGGCTGTTCGGCCGAACCTGGTCGGCCTTTATGTATCTTCCCGGCCTGGCCGAGACCAATGACTTTGGCGGACCGATGGGTTCTACCTTTGTGCGTCAGGCACAGCTGCGCTACACCCTGCCGCTGGAGGGGGGCAGTGTGACGCTCAGCGCGGAGAATCCGGAATCCTTTATTGCAGGGGTGGGTCCGGTGGACGATGACACCATGCCCGATATCGTGGCCAGATACTCGGCGAAGAGCTGGACGGCAGCGGCGCTGGTACGGCAGCTCGTTGTCGACAATGGTGCGGTGGATGAAAGTACCACCGCGGTGGGCTTTCAGTTAGGCGGGGTTCTGCCTATGGCGAATGGTGACAAGATAGGCGGGCAGCTGAACGTGGGCGCGGGAATAGGCCGCTACAATTCGCTGGCAGCCACATTCGACGGTTATATTGACAATGCGGGTAAACTGGAAGCGCTGGAGACGACGGCGGGACTGATTTACTACCAGCACAAGTGGAGCGAGAACAGCCGGAGCAATATCGCCTTGGGTTATTTCTCCTCCGATGATCCGCAGGAACTGGCCGCCAGTGCAGCCAACAAAGAAGGGACAAGCATCCATATCAATTATCTGTGGAACATCACTAAACGGGTGCGTCACGGGATTGAGCTGATCCGCGGCGAACGCGAGGTAATGAACGGTACCGAAGGCGAGCTGACGAGGCTTCAATGGTCTACCCGGGTTCTGTTTTAGGTACGGCCAAGTGACTTAATAAATACCCCTCCGCAGTACTTTAACGGCGCTCATTTTGTGAAGCTCTCAGAATGGGCGCCACGCTTTTTCCAAGGCCTATGATCTCGTGACGAAACCGATGATCAAACGCGTGTCTCGCCAGACTTGTATCAACGACATTGACATGAATATTATTGGCCGGCACATTCGTTTGGCAAAAAACATACCATGAAAGCTTAGGAGGTGTTCTCAACCAATACCGGATGACGAACCGGCTAAAGAAGATGTATACCAATTCCAAACCCTGTATACTTAAAAGCAGGGTATTGGCTCGTGTGGAGATTGAAAAGAATGGAAGTCATTAAGACGGACGTCGTTATCGTAGGCGCAGGAGGCGCGGGTCTTCGTGCCGCTATTGAGCTTGCAGAAACCTATCCTGATATCAGCATTGCACTGATTTCAAAAGTCTATCCCATGCGCAGCCACACCTGTGCTGCCGAAGGCGGTGCGGCCGGAGTGATCAAATCCAATGATAGTCTGGATCTGCACTTTAATGACACCGTAGGCGGGGGCGATTGGTTGTGCGATCAGCAGGCCGTTGAATTCTTCGTTAACGAAGCACCCAAGGAATTACTGCAACTGGAACACTGGGGCTGCCCATGGAGCAGAGAATCGGATGGTTCTGTAGCGGTGCGTCCGTTTGGCGGGATGAAAATCAAACGTACCTGGTACGCGGCTGATAAATCCGGGTTTCATATTCTTCATACCCTGTTTCAGACGTCACTTAAATACACTTCCATCCAGCGTTTTGACGAGTATTACACTGTCGACTTGCTGGTCGACGCCGGGCGTTGTCAGGGCGTAACCGCCATTGAAATGCGCAGCGGGCAAATGAAGCGCCTGGATGCCAAGGCGGTGATTATCGCTGCCGGCGGAGGCGGGCGCATGTTCCCCTTCACCACCAACGGTGCGATTAAAACCGGCGATGGTATGGCACTCGCCTATCGCACGGGTGTTGTGCCTTTAAAAGATATGGAGTTCGTTCAATACCATCCGACGGGTCTGCCCAACACCGGTATACTACTTACGGAGGGTTGTCGCGGAGAAGGCGGCATTCTGGTCAACAAAAACGGGCGGCGATATCTGCAGGATTATGGCATGGGGCCGGAATCCCCAATCGGCCGGCCGGTGTTAAAAACCATGGAACTCGGGCCTCGTGATCGTTTGTGCCAGGCCTTCTGGCATGAGCAACGCAAGGGTAACACAGTGTCCACATCGTGGGGCGATTGCGTACTGATGGATATGCGCCACCTCGGCGAGAAGTTAATTAACGAACGCCTGCCGTTTGTACGTGATCTCGCCACCAGTTATCTTGGTGTCGACCCTGTAAAAGAACCCGTACCGGTTCGACCGGTAGTTCACTATATGATGGGAGGTATTTCTACCGATATCAATGCCGCAACAGCCCTGGCCGGGCTTTATGCTGCCGGTGAGTGCGCCTGTGTGAGCATCAATGGCGCAAACCGGCTTGGTTCCAACTCACTGACGGAGCTATTGGTTTTCGGCAGGCAGGCTGCTAAGAGCGCAATGGAATATATACAGTCGGGAATACCCGAGTACAGCGAATCGGCGCAAGCTGCGAGTGCCGAAGAATCTGCAACTCGGATTCGTAAACTTTTTGACAATGCCGATGGTGGCGAAACAGTTGCAGGTTTGCGCAAGGAAATGATGGCGACGATGGAGGAGCACGTCGGCATATACCGCAGTGGCGATGCTCTGGAGACAGCCTGTGACAAGATAAACGAATTGCGGCATAGATATTCAAATCTATGTCTGCATGATAAGACCAATGTATTCAATACCGACTTAATTCAAGCGCTGGAACTCGGTTCTATGCTTGATTGTGCAGAAGCCGTGGCAGTATGCGCAAGAGATCGCCGGGAATCTCGCGGCGCACATCAACGGCTGGATTTCCCCGATCGTGATGATCAGAAATTATTAAAACATTCACTGGCTTACTTTAAAGCAAAGGAGCCCCCCAGAGTGAGTTATCTCGATGTCGTGATTACAAAATCCCAACCGGGAGTGCGCGACTACTCGGGAG
The DNA here is from genome assembly GCA_965222695.1 of Granulosicoccaceae bacterium. Classification (GTDB taxonomy): domain Bacteria; phylum Pseudomonadota; class Gammaproteobacteria; order Granulosicoccales; family Granulosicoccaceae; genus UBA7957. The sequence continues at coordinate 2,772,528 of OZ244967.1, forward strand.
GCGATCAATGAGTGAACGGCGAATCCAATTGGAAGTGCTGCGCTATAACCCGGAGACTGACAGCGAGCCTGAATTTGCCATCTACACTGTCGCGTGTAAGAACGAATGGGTGGTGCTTGACGCATTGAACCATATCAAGGAAAACCTTGATCCGGCACTTAGTTATCGCTGGTCCTGTCATATGGCGGTATGCGGAAGTTGTGGAATGATGATTAACGGTGAGCCGATGCTCGCGTGCAAGGCATTTATTCGTGATTTTCCGGACAAAATTCGTGTCGAGCCGCTGGCAAATTTCCCCATCGAGCGCGATCTGGTTACAGAGGCTGAGGATTTTATGGCCAAACTGACCAGCGTCAAGCCATACCTGGTGCCAAAGGAAGACAAGCCCATCAGCGACGGCGAATTCAAGCAGACGCCCGCACAACTCAAAAAGTTCAAACAATACACCTTATGTATCAACTGCATGCTGTGCTACTCCGCCTGTCCCCAGTACGGCCTGATCCCGGATTTCATTGGTCCGGCAGCGATTTCCCTGGCCCATAGATATAATACGGATTCGCGGGACGCCGGCCGAGCCGAGCGTCAGGAAATGATAGCTTCGGATAAAGGTGTGTGGGACTGTTCTTTTGTCGGAGCTTGCTCCGAAGTTTGCCCCAAACACGTCGATCCGGCCGGTGCACTCCAGCAAGTTAAAATAGCGAGCACCATTGATTGGTACAAAGAACATCTAATGCCGTGGACAAAGAAATGAGTAACAAACCCTATATTCGGGAAATTTCTAAAACAACTTGGTACCTCAAGCAGCCACGCTACATCCGTTATATGGCCAGAGAAGTCTCCTGCATATTTATCGGAGCCTATGCCCTGCTATTGGTCTGGGCGATCATGAGTCTGTCGCAAGGACCCGGAGCCTACCAAAGTTTCCTTCAAGGGCTTGGCCATCCGATAAGTATCCTTTTTCACATTGTGGCACTCGGGTTTACTCTGTTCCACTCGACAGAATGGTTTAACGTGACACCGAAAGCCATGCCGATTCAGCTTGGCGAAGAATTTGTACCGGACAAAATCATTATCGGTGCCCACTATGTACTATGGGTGGTGGTTTCATTGACTATTTTGATCATGGCCTGGATGGTGTAGATATGGCTAAGTCAAATAAGCCGGTTTTTTGGGGCCTCTTTGCAGCCGGAGGGACCCTCACCGCTATTGTAATGCCTGCGTTAATACTGCTAACCTTGCTCGCGGCATTTGATATCATTCCAGGCTTGCTGCAATATGATAATCTGCACGCCTTCGCTGCGCACTGGTTTGGCAAATTGATTATTTTTGCTATTATCCTGCTATCGCTGTGGCATGCAGCCCATCGTCTGCGCGGTACTTTACATGATCTCGGTCTGCACCATGACAAGCAGGCAGCTGTCTTGGTTTACGGAATTGCCGCTATAGGTACGCTTTTAACTATCGTCTTTTTATATCGAATCTAAAAACACAGGGAATTTGTCATTTTAGCTCCCGATTATTCTGTACAAGGAAAGCAATAAGGTGATCAAAAATGAATCGGGGACAACACTGCAAAGTGTTTCACAATTGTCTCTAAGCACATCAGAAAAAAGTGATATCGAGATTCCCGAGTATCTGCAGCGAACCTATTGGTGGGCCTATTTACACCCGGTGGGTGTAAACCTTTTTGAGCGCCAGTGGTTGGTTAATCTGATCCTGTGGGGTAATTTTAATCGATTACGGAATTCAGCGCTGGATGAGATCGGCTCCGCTGTTGACGCCAGGGTGCTGCAAGTCGCCTGCGTTTACGGCGATTTCACTGAAAAACTGTTGCAGCGCCTTGATTCTAGCGGACATCTGGATGTCGTAGATGTTGCCCCGATTCAGTTGACCAACCTTGATGCAAAGCTCAAGCATAAACAAGGGATTGATTTGCATGTGCAAGACTCAAGCAACTTGCAATTTAACAATGCCAGCTTCGATAGCGTAGTCGTGTTTTTTCTGCTACATGAACAACCGGAGCAGGTACGCGAAAAAACCATTGCTGAGACTTTGCGCGTGGTCAAACCCGGCGGAAAAGTCATATTTGTCGATTATCATCGACCAAAGTATTTTAATCCGATTGGATACTTTATGGTGCCGGTTTTGAAAATCCTTGAACCCTTCGCCATGGATCTGTGGCAGGAAGACATTGAAGACTGGTTACCTGAAGAAATCAAACCTCGCTCGATAAAAAAATATACTATTTTCAGCGGACTTTATCAAAAAGTTGTGATAGAACTTTAAGAGTCTGTTCAAGATCAGAAACTGCCGAGCAATCAAAAAGTAAATAATCCGGAAAACAGGCATTCGTGATTTCAGCGACTGCACGATACGTGCCATGCTTGCATATTCTTATACCACTTTATCTTGATCGTTAAGCTTCGCTTGCCACAATTCCTATCTATGTTATGATTGCGTTCACAAATAAAAATAGTATGATCAACCCATTTTTATTTGATTCAAACATAATACAATTTCTACAAACATACATACAGCTTGTATTTATCTGATTACACAGCAAACACATATTATCCGTTGCTGGATTTAGTGAGTTTGAATGCAATGCCTTTCTTTCCATCCGAAATGTTTTACAAAAATAACTGAGATCAAATACTCCATCGGATTAAGAAAATAAAATGAACAAAACTCAGAGCTTTTGTGCCGAGAATAATTTATAACTTAATAAAATTTCAATGGACTGAAGCATTAGTTACTAATTTCGGGGGTAATTTTCGATGATAAGCACGCCAGGATCGATTTTTCTATTGACCGCACTTTCTTTTATTGGGTTTCAGTCCGCCATAGCTCAAGAGATAGACTCTAAAAAACTCCTGTCAAAACCCAAAACTTACATAGGCTCAGAGGTGTGCAAGACTTGTCATTTGGAGCACTATGATGCTTGGAAGAAGACACTGCACAGCAAGATGTTGCAGGATGTATCTGAAAATGAGGATGTCATAATCACGGAACTTGATCAGGAAATTATGAAAGCGGACTTTAAGAAAATAGAAAAGAAACTCAAGACACCTATCGATCAGATTTACTTCCCCAAGCGTGAAGATGTCAAGTACACCATCGGCAGCCAATGGAAACAACGTTATCTGATACAAAAGGAAGGCATCTACTATATCGCCCCCACACAGTTCAACATCGATACCGGGCGGTGGGTCAATTATCATGAGCATGATTGGGAACAGCGGCCATGGCTTAAAAAATGCGGCGGCTGTCACGCTACCGGAGTTGATCTGGAAAAAGAAACTTTTCTTGAGCCCGGTGTCGGCTGTGAGGCTTGCCACGGCCCCGGATCGCATCATGCCGCCATTCCCACAGCGGATATCTTCAAAAAGCGAAGCACTATAGTCAATCCGGGAAAACTGACAGGTGGTGTCGCCGTTCAGATTTGCGGCTCGTGCCACAATCGCGGTAAGGCAACCAAATATGAGGGTGCGGGCTGGCCCGTCGGATACAAACCGGGAATGGCTCTCGAAACTTATTACAAGTCCATTGAATTAGGGGATAAACACCTGTATAGCAGCGGTTTCTCAAAGGGACACCATCAACAGTATATCGACTGGAAATCTTCCAGACACGCCGATAGCGGAGTCGACTGCATGAGCTGCCATGTTGTCCATCAGCTGGGCAATCCTCTATTCCAAAATAAAACTAAAGTTGCTGGCGACCAGCTCTGTATTTCCTGTCACGAGCAAGTCGCGGAGGTTGGCGCACATTCGGTTCACTCATTTGGCAACTGCGCGAACTGTCATATGCCCAGAATCGCCAAGAGTGCCGAATCCGGCGACATACGCAGCCATGTATTCACGGCTCTGCTGCCTAAAGATACTCTCGCGTCCGAAGTGCCTAATTCGTGCCAGACCTGTCATAAACATAAGGACGAAGACCTTGATGATCTGCAACAGCGCTGGGATGTTTTAACCAATCGACACAAGGGCGGGCAGGAAATAGTTAAAGCTGCTGAGTAAACTTCACTGCAGCCAACCAAGTGAGAGTCAGATGCCTATAGGTCGTATGATATCCTGCCTGCTAGGCGGGCTGTTAACAACTCTGTCCGGTTTTGTGCCTGCGGTTGAAAATCCCAATGAAATGGCAGGGACGGGATATTTTCGGGATCAGGACACCCGGCCGGGCATGCTCCAGTATTACAGTCAGCTACCCGGCGGCGAAAGCACGCTTTGGGGGATTGGTCCGGGCAAACCAAAAATCCTCCGCTCCAGCTTTAAAGCCGATGCTCACGATGACGTTGCCAACTATAGCCCGCAAATTCAATGCAGGAAATGTCATATTCCGCAAACCAAGGACCTACATTATCTGAGGATGGGCATTACCTGCGTGCAATGCCACCGCAGTGAGCCTATAGCCGGTGTTTATCACTATTACTCTTCCCTAAACCCCATCAGACGCCATGCTTACGTATGTGCAAAATGCCATGAAGGGTCAACTCCTTCTTTCGCGTCCTACATGGTCCATGAACCGAATCCTATTGCATCGGAAACGCGACAATCCTTCCCTCTGTTTTACTACGCTGTTTGGGCAATGTTGATTTTAGCCGTAGGAGTGTTTGTTTTCTTTTTACCCTACACCATATTATGGTGGCTGCGCGAATTCACTGCCAAACTGAAAGGAAATCCCGGCCATGGCTAATGAACGTACCCGGCTTAAACGATTCACTCCAATCCACCGGCTGTGGCATTTGGGATTGATTCTTTTCTTTATGCTACTTTCATTGACAGGCATCATCTGGATGTTCTACGAAACACCCTGGGGTCGTGGGCTTGCCGGGCTATTTGGCAGCTATACCGAGGTTCTGGAGATTCATCGTATTGCCGGTATAGTAATGATGTTGGGGTTTGGCTTGCATATCATCTATATGATTTTCCGCATTGACTGGAAAAGATTTCCTGGTTCGTTGTTGGGTCCCGAGACTTTAGTTTTCCAGTGGAGCGATGTTAAGGGATTTGTCGCACATCTTGGCTGGATATTCGGCTTGAACAAGCAACCCCCCCGGTTCGACCGCTGGAGTTGGTGGGAGAAGTTTGACTACTGGGCTGTTTGGTGGGGCCTGATGATCGTAGGTATAACAGGTATTATGCTCTACAATCCGGTTCTGACCAGTGATTACATGCCCGGATGGTTACTTAATGTTGCGCTTTGGGTACACCGTATTGAAGCCGTGCTGGCGATGGGTCACATTTTCACCATCCATTTCATCGTCGAAAACTGGCGGCCAAATTCGTTCCCATTTAACGCCTCTATGTTCGATGGTACGATAGATCTGGAAGAAGCAAAACACGAGCACCCTCAATGGGTTGCACGCTTGGATCATGAGGGGCGATTGGAACAGGCAATGGCACCATCACCTCCGGTTCCATTACGGATTGTGTACTTTCTATTCGGCTACTCTATTATTTTGTTAGGGCTATTTCTGCTGGTATTCGCTATTGCAAACGCTTCGTTACTAACGTTATTTTAGTGCTTCACCACGAAATTAATTGCTAAAACTCGAAGCCACCAGACACAATATCTCATATAAAACCGTGGCACCGTTGAAGGCAGTCAGGTAAGAAGGATCAAAAGGCGGTGATATTTCAACCACGTCCCCGCCGATAAAGTTCAATCCGTCGAGAGCGCGCAGCATGCACTGTGCTTCGCGCATGGTGATTCCGCCTGCCTCGGGCGTGCCGGTTCCGGGCGCGTGGCAAGGGTCAAGCCCGTCGATATCGAAAGATAAATACACCGGGCGATCACCGACTGTCTCTCTGGCAAGCTCGGCAACAGCCTTCCAGCCCAATTCTTCGAATTCTTCGATAGGCACAACCCGCATCCCGGAATTGCGGGAATAACTCAATCCGTGGACGGTATTCTGACCGCCTCTTATCCCGATCTGAATGGTGCGTTTCGGATCGATAAGCCCGTCTTCCACCGCCAGCCGGAACGGCGCGCCGTGATGAAACTTCGATCCCATAAATTCCGGCCAGGTATCGGTATGGGCATCTACGTGAATCAAGGCTATGGGCTCGCCCTGATGACGTTTCAGGCTTTTCAATATGGGGTAGGTCACCGAATGGTCGCCACCTACCGCAATCGGAAATACCCCGGCGTCTGAGATGGCATCGTAGGTTCGTTCTATGTCGTTTATTGCATTATCCAGATTGAATACATCACGAAAGCGAACATCCCCCAGATCGGCGACGCGCGCTACCTTGAACGGTTGAGCCCCGGTCACCACATTCAGCATTCGCATCAGAGAAGACTGATCTCTGACATCCCGCGGTCCGTGTCGCGCACCGGTACGGCAGGTAAGCCCGCCGTCGTAGGGGATGCCGATGATCCCGATATCGACATCCTGCAGATTGGTGACATGCGGGCAGCGCATAAAGGTTGCAACTTCGGTATGCCGTTGCGACTCGATTGGATTATAGGTCTCACCGGTTACGTCGGTGGACTCGTAGAATGCCTTGTTTTTGCCGAGATCCAGATCCATCACACTCCCCCTATTGCATGCTCGGAAAGCTATACTTTATACCCTCTCTTACGCCTGCAGAGGGCCATCGCTGTGTTATGGTTTTACGCTTTGTATAAAAACGCACAGCATCGGGACCATAGGCGTGCAAATCACCGAATAACGAACGTTTCCAACCACCGAAACTGTGGTAGGCAACCGGTACCGGCAAGGGAACGTTGACGCCGACCATACCGACCTGAATATTATCGGTGAAATAGCGGGCTGCCTCGCCGTCCCGGGTAAAAATACAAGTACCGTTACCGTACTCGTGATTGTCGATCAGATCCATGGCCTTTTGCAGAGAATCGACGCGCACGATCGACAGGACAGGCCCGAAGATCTCGTCGGTATAGATTTTCATATTCTGAGTAACGCGGTCGAACAGACAGGCGCCGATATAGTAACCGTCGGGATGAGAGGCGACATTAATATCGCGTCCGTCAACGACAAGCTCGGCACCCTCTTCCACACCGATATCGACATAGCCCCGAACCTTTTGAAAATGCTCCCGGGTAACCAGAGGCCCCATGTCATTGCCTTCTTCCAGCCCGCTCCCGACTTTCATTTCAGCGATCTTCCCGGCCAGCTTATCCACAATCCTGTCGCCAACCTCATCACCCACGGCAACCACGACCGGTATCGCCATGCACCTCTCGCCGCAGGAACCGAAGGCGGCGCCCATCAGGGCATCGGCTGCATTATCCAGATCGGCATCGGGCATCACAATAGCATGATTCTTTGCACCGCCGAGGGCCTGAACCCGCTTTCCGTGAGCGGTACCCGTGGTGTAAATATACTCGGCGATCGGCGTCGAGCCGACAAAACTCACGGCCTTGACCCTGGGGTCGGTCAACAAGGTATCAACGGCTTCCTTACCGCCGTTTACCACATTCAACACACCATCCGGCAGGCCGGCCTCTTTAAGCAGCTGGGGAACGACCAGTGCCGAAGAAGGATCTTTCTCCGATGGCTTGAGTACGAAAGTGTTACCGCAGGCGATGGCAATCGGATACATCCACATAGGGACCATCACCGGAAAATTAAAGGGCGAAATACCGGCCACCACGCCCAGGGCCTGGTGTTCGCTCCAGGAATCTATACCCGGCCCCACATCGCGGCTGTGTTCGCCTTTGAGCAACTCAGGCGCATAGCAGGCGTACTCAACATTCTCTATACCGCGTTGCAGCTCACCCATCGAATCCGCGAAAACCTTGCCGTGCTCTTGTGTCAAAATGCGGCAAATCTGTTCGGCGTTTTCTTCAAGCAGTTCTTTGAATCGAAACAATATCCGCGCGCGCTTTGCCGGAGGAGTCGCACGCCAGGCCGGAAAAGCAGCCTCTGCAGCGGCAATCGCCTGCTCAACCGTGGCGCTATCGGCCATTTCCACCTGCCTGATCACCTCGCCACTCGCCGGATTGTAGACATCCTGCGTCGGACCTCCGGTTGTAACAATCTCCCCCTTGATCAAGTGCCCTACGGTATCCTGTTTGCCCGCCTGAAGCTTGTTGTCGAATTCTGCTGCTTGCATTTTAAAAAACCTCTAAATCATGAAAACCACGGGAATATCTGCTAACTAACGGTTATCGCTTAATCAATCTGCCGTACAGACTCACCCAAGGCATTGATCAATGCATCGATCTCCCCGGGCTCGGAAATAAACGGAGGTGCGATTTGAATCGTATCTCCCCCGTAGCGAACATAAAAACCTTTCTCCCAACATTTCATTGCCACTTCAAACGGTCTTTTGGCGGGTTCGCCGGGAACCGCCTCAAAAGTAATACCCGCTGCCAGACCGATGTTCCTGATGTCACTGATGGTGTCGAGCCCTCGCAGAGAGTGCACGGCTTCTTCGAGTACCGGAGCCAGCTCCCTGACGCGGTCAACCAGATGATCGCGTTCCAGAACGTCCAGGGCAGCAAGGGCTGATGCACAGGCGACCGGGTGCGCTGAATAGGTGTATCCATGCGGAAACTCCAGCATATAGTCGGGTCCCCCGGCTTGCATAAATGTCTGATAGATTTCGTCTTTGGCAACCACGGCCCCCATAGGCTGAGTTCCGTTGGTCAATTGCTTGGCGAAATTCATGATATCCGGGGTTACGCCGAAAGTGTTACTGCCGAACATCTCCCCGCTGCGCCCGAAACCGGTAATGACTTCATCAAAGATCAGCAAAATATCGTGATCCGTGCAGATCTGTCTCAGCCTCTCAAGATAACCCTTCGGCGGAACAATGACACCCGCGGATCCGGCAAAAGGTTCGACTATCACCGCGGCAATATTTGAAGCGTCGTGCAAAGCGATCAGCTCCAGCAATTCATCTGCAAGTTCGGCACCCTGCTCCGGCACACCGCGCGAGAAAGCATTTTGACTCAACAGGGTATGCGGCAGATGATCCGCCTCGACAAGATGTCCGTAAAGCTTACGGTTCGCCCCTATTCCACCGACGCTGATACCGCCGAAATTGACGCCATGATAGCCTTTGGCCCTGCCGATAAGACGGGTTTTGCCCGGCTGACCCTTTAGCCGCCAATAAGCCCGTGCCATTTTTAAAGAGGTATCCGCCGACTCCGAGCCCGAATTGGTAAAGAATACATAGTCCAGGCCATCAGGGGTCATGGATTTGATTCGATTGGCGAGCCGGAACGACAGGGGATTGCCGTATTGAAACGCCGGGCAATAATCGAGTTCGGCAATCTGCCGGCTGACCGCCTGAGTGATCTCCTCTCTGCCGTGTCCCAATCCGCAGCACCAGAGCCCGGAAAGGCCATCGAACACCCGGCGCCCCTGATCATCGATATAATAGGCGCCTTTGGCGGAGCGAATGATGCGCGGATTGTCTTTGAATTCGCGGTTGCCTGTGTAAGGCATCCAATGTGATTCAAGCTCCTCGCGGCTGAGTGTGGCCGTGGAAGCGTGATGATCTGAGTGTATATGTTGAACCGTCATTTTAATCACCCGTGAATTCAGTGTTTAGCGGAAAATTTCCTTATTCTCGGACTCGGGCAAAAGCCGGTAAATGACAATATTTCCAAGTTTACTTTCAACACCAGGAAACTTATCCTCTACCAACCGTCTCACCGGCAGCCGTCGGGCGAAAGTACGGCGATATAATTTCCATGTTTATTTTGCGATAATACGGCAGCAATGAAACGTAAAGCCATTCTCGGCCAAGTCAGTGATATCGATATCAGGTTGCTCAGAGTTTTCCGCGTCGTCGTCGAAAGCGGGGGCATGTCAGCGGCCGAACTCGAACTCAATATCAGCGTTTCCACCATCAGTCGTTACATCAAGGACCTTGAATCCCGGCTGGGTGGGCTGACCCTGTGCCACAGAGGCCGCGGCGGATTTTCACTCACCGACGAAGGCAAAGAAGTCTATACCGCGACATTGCGTTTACTGGGCGCCATGGAATCGTTTCAGGTCAGAATTCATGACATTCACCAGCATCTGACAGGCACGCTGACACTCGCTTTTTTTGACAAGACCGTCACCAATCCGGGTTCTGAACTGCATACCGCGCTAGGACTGTTCGCCAAAAGAGCCCCTGAGGTTGACATCGCCATTTACGTGGAAAACGTCAATAACATTGAATCCGGTATCCTTGACGATCAGTACGATCTCGGGATCGTACCCATGCACCGCGCTTCGACGGTTCTGCAATATTATTCACTCTTTTCCGAAGCCATGTATATGTATTGCGGTGCCGGGCATTCTATGTTTGCATCGCCCGGCGACGACCAAAACGATGAATTGATACTGAGCCAGCCCTATGCGGGCCTGGGTTATCATTCACCCAATATGGACGCGACACACTCACTCAAACTGACGCGCAAAGCCACCGCCTATGATCAGGAGGCCATAACCACCCTGATTCGCTCAGGACGATTCCTGGCTTTTCTTCCCGACCACTACGCAAAAACCTTTGTCGAGCAAAACCAGATTCGCCGGATCGAAAACCCGAGATTCCACTACAAGGTTGACTACTCCGCGATTATCAGACGCTCTCCCGAGCCTTCACGCATGCTGCAGGCTTTTGTCGACTGCCTGATCGAATCCCACGGTCAAAAGAAGCCCCGATAAAGCGTCTGCAGTGAACTTCGGTCAAGGCATCACCGACCCGCCGTTGGGGCCGATAATCTGTCCGGTCATATAGCTGCCGCCCGGGCCGGCCAAGAGTACGGCAATACTCGCCACCTCTTCCGGCAGGCCGACGCGTTTCAGCAGCGTGAGTTCTTCCTCTTTGATCCGCCACTCCGCCGACATGTTGTCAAGATCCAGCATATCCGTATCTATGGGACCCGGTGCTATGGCATTGACTAACACCTTCGGCGCAAATTCCCGGGCCCAGGATTTAGTCAGTGCGTTAACGGCGCTCTTGGAGGCGCAATAAGCGGAAAACTTCTCGCGCCCGCTGAAGCTCAGATCCGAAGTCATATTGATAACCCGCCCACCGGTGTCCGCCATGCGTTTTAAAGCCTCTCGGCCGCATAGAAACTGGCCCCGCAGATTGATATTCATAATCCAGTCAAAATCGTCCGCACTCATCTCGAGCAAGGGCTTTTCCAGAATGACGCCTGCATTGTTGACCAGTATATCCAAACGCCCCAGTCTATCGACCTGTTCAAAAAGATCGATTATCTGCTGTTCATCGCCGATATCGGCGGAAAAAGCATGCGCCTTGCCCCCCGAGCGCTCAATCCCGGCCACCATGGATTCGGCTTCATCTTTGCCGGATCTGTAGGTAAATGCAACTTCCGCCCCGTGTGCCGCAAAGCTTTCGACAATGGCCTTGCCGATTCCGCGCGAGCCGCCGGTAACCAATGCAAGTCTGGAATTCAATTGTCCGCTCATCCCATTAATTCTCCGCGATCGACATTTAGCGTCTGGCCGGTAATATTGGACGCCGCATCCGAGGCCAGAAAAAGATAGGCGCCGATCATATCCTCAGGCTCCATCAGGCCGCCGATAGCCTGAGCACTCATGATCTCACCGAGCAATTCCTGCTCGTCCCGTCCGGCTTCAGCGGCCATACGCCCTAGGGAGTGCATTGCCGCCTCCGTTTTGACCCAGCCGGGGCAGACAGCATTGACGTTAATCCCCTTTGGCCCCAACTCCTGAGCTAAGGCCCGCATAAAACCGATATTGGCGTGTTTTGAGGCACAATAGGCGGAAAACTCCGGAACCGCGGTCTGCCCCCATATGGAGGAAGTGAAAATCATTTTCGAACCCGGCTTCATTTTTTGCGCAGCCTCGCGGCTTACATAGTAAGTACCCATGATATTGATCTCTATAACCCGGCGGAAGGTTTCTTCCACCGCCGCATCCTCATCCAACAGCGGTGTCGGCCGTTCCAGTCCTGCGTTATTGATCAAGACATCAATGGTGTCCAGAGCGCCGATAATTTCCTTCACCCTGTTCCGATCGGTGATATCGCAAACATAGCTGCTAACGGCTTTCTTATCCGTATCGGAAAATGCATCCACGCCGTCAATTGCAAACTCGGTATCCGACAAAATATGCAACCTTGCCCCAGCCCGCGCGAAGCCGGCAGCGACGCCCAGGCCTATGCCTCTGGATGCACCGGTAATCACCACGGTTTTTGCGGAAAAATCAAAATCAACACGTGCCATGGATCTAAGCTCCAAGTTCTTTGATCAGGGCTTTGGTAATATCGCCGGTGACCTGATCGGCAATCAGTTTTCCCTTGGCCGCACTGGCACCCTTGGCGGAAACCAGCGCGCCGCTCTCCGGCACCCAGCTCTTATGCGGGGGCCACACATCGTAGGGCCCGCTATCGGCCGGGGGATTATCGGGTATGGCATCGGTCCGCACCAGCTCTGGGTAGTAGTGCATCATCAAGGAGGTTTCCAGTACCGCCGCGTGTTCCAGCTCGATACCGGGAAAACCGTCCGGAAAGACCTCGTCCAGCACTTCCTGCGTGACAAAATCCCAATGTTGCAGACACACTACCGTGAGGCCCGTATCCTTATGCTCCCGATAGGCCAGATCGATTCCCTCGTTGAGAAACCAGCGGTTCTCATAGTTCCCGTCAAGCACACAGATTTTTCGAACGCCGTGCCGCACCAGCTCGCGGATAATGTCCCGGATCACGTAACTCAGGGTGATGCCATCCAGGCCGATCGTGCCGGAAAAGAACGGCCCGCCGCCCGACCGGGGCATAGATTTGTAGCCGAAGGTCACGGGTGGTGCAACTACGGCCCCGGTCGTCCGGGCTATATCCAGGGCCATAGCCTGCGGTATCATAAAATCCACACCCAGGGGAAGATGTGCTCCGTGCTGCTCGGTCGTGCCGGTCGGCAATATGACCATCGCACCGGCATTCACACGCTCGGCAAAATCCGGTGACGACATTTCCGCCATCAAGTACTCGGTATTCATAGGCTGTTATCCTTCCTCAATCATCTAAATGCTCCAGGCCCTGCTCGCGCATCAGGCGCATAATATGACGTTCCGCGTCCGTGTAACCCGGCAAAGTCAGGACATCCTCCTTTAACGAAAATCGTTTGCCGCCTTTGAATTCGGGTTTACCGTCTTCCAGAATAGTACCGGGATGTTTTGAAAAAAAGACAATCTGATCACCCAGGAACAAAGCTTCTTCAATATCATGAGTCACCATGACAACGGTGGTCGGCGTTGATTCCATGATTGAGATCATCAATTCCTGCATATTCCAGCGGGTCTCGGCATCGAGTGCGCCAAAGGGTTCGTCCATAAGCAACAGGCTGGGTTCATTGGCCAGAGTTCTGGCAATAGCAACGCGCTGCTTCATACCGCCGGACAATTGCTTGGGATAGGCGTCCTCAAATTTCTTGAGCTTGACCAGGTTAATAAAATGGTCAGCACGCTCGCTGCGCTCAGCCCTGGGGACACCGTTTAATTTCATTCCGTATGCAACGTTTTGCTTAACCGTCAGCCAATCGAAAGAGGTGTAGTTTTGAAAGACCATACCGCGTTCGCGATCGGTGCCATGGATTTCGTGGTCATCCAGGATCAAGCTGCCTTCGGTGGCTTCCTCCAGGCCGGCGATCATCCGCAGAACGGTCGATTTCCCGCAGCCGCTGGGACCCAAAAGAATGCAAATCTCATTTTCAACGATATCGAAGGATATGTCTTTTACCGCGAGAATCTCACCGCCGTTTTTTAACGGAAAGGATTTTGCAACCCCGCTTACCGACAGCTTGATCCTGTCTTGCCGGGTCATGGCTTGCCGGGTCATGGCTTGCCGGGTCATGGCTTATGATCTTCCAGGTAAGGAAACATCATTCGATGGATCACTCGAAACAGGTAATCGAATATCAGGCCAAGAATGCCGATCACGATAATCCCGGCAAGAATTTCATCGGTATGTATGAATCGCTTTGCGCGCATCATCATCGCACCTATGCCATTAGTCGAAGCGACGATTTCGGCAATGACAAGATAGGTCCAGCTCACCGCGAGCATCTGGCGCATGGTCGTCACAATATCCGGTAAGACCGCGGGAATAATGACGGTTTTCAGGATCTGCATGCGGTTGCCGCCCAGTGTCTGTGCGGTTTCGATCAGATCCGTACGAACCTCTTTGGTATGATCCATGATAATGGTCGCCATAAACCAGACGACGCCGATAAACAGCAGAGCCAGTTTCGGCGCATCTCCGGTACCGAACCACATGAGTAATATGGGAATAAACGATGGCGCTGGCAGGTAACGCCAGGCCGAGACAAAGGGATTGAAAAAGGCCTCTACCGCGCTGAAGGCTCCCATCAATACCCCGAGCGGAACCGCAAACAGACAGGCGGCAATAAAACTGACGATAATACGATAGATGGAAATCCCGATATCGGAAAGAAATCCTCGGTTGACGATTAAATCGTAAAGCGCGGCTACAACCTTTTGCGGCCCCGGAAGCAACAACTCGGTGACCCAGCCCATGGGCACCGCAAGGCTCCAGATGACGAAAAAGATAAGCCAGACGCTGACGCCCAGGCCTATTACCGCAGGCGTGGAAATGGACTTTTTATACTCCAGCCAGCGTTGCTTCGGTTTTGGCGCAGTACCATTCATAAGGGATTCTGCCGGTCCGAGAGTTTCCTTTTATGGACAGGTCCCTATTGACCGGCCCTTATGGACTGGCCCTTACGGATTAGCCTGGAATGACTGGCTATATCCGCCGGCGGCCAGTTCGTCCATCAACGAGCAGTCGATTCCCATATTGGGGTCATGCATGTCTTTAACCACGCCCAGCTTCACCCACCACTCATTGGTACTCTTTACCGCATCGGCAAAACCACCGTTGCTCCCGAAAGGCGGTTCACCGGCTATGGAACCGCAGAATTGGGCGGATTCGTTAAAATCGAACATATAGTTTCCGCCGAGGAAATACTTGCCGTTGGTTCCGGTAACGAACTCTATATCCTCGATGGGCCATTTAAGATAGTCCGCCCAGATTTGATTCACTTCAGCCGTATTGTCATGCCAATATTGAACCGCGTCCCATCGGGCTTTGAGCACAGCAAGCGCGGCCTTGCGGTTTGATTTGATAAATTCGGTGTTCATATACAAAGAATCGCCGAAAAGACCGAGCTTTTTATAGGTGTCCTGAGACGTATCGGCCACAATCTGAGTCCCTTCCAGAGCCGCAGTCAATTTGGAGGTGTAAGGCTCATACATATAGGAAGCCGCAATATCGCCCGAAATCATCGGGCCGACACCCTCATCTGCATTCAGGTTCACCCAGGTCACATCTTTGGGATTGATATCGTTTTGCGCCATCCAGACACCGACCAGAATCTGGCCGATAAAGGCTTCCGGTGCAGCGACCTTCTTACCTTTGATGTCCTTCACGTCGATTCCCGGAGCCAGCACGACCTGATCAACCCCGTAAGATGGATTGGTGTAAGCCACGTTTACGATCGGCAGATTATTCTCTATGGCGATGGGGATATAGTCCAGGGTGGATCCGTAGACGTCGATATTTCCGGCTGCAAGCTGATTGTGTCCGGCGATCGGGTCTTCGTAAATGGTGATTTCCAGATCGTAGTCCGGCATCATGTTTTTCAAACGGGCCAATTCCAAAAAGCCGTAACCGGGCCAGGATACCGCAATTCCGACACGAATTTTCTCCGCGGCTGCAACTCCGGTTATGATGCCGGCCATAAGTCCGAATAGTAGAAACAGTCGGGCAACTGATTTTTTTATGCTCATGTTAAGCTCCCCCTCGGGCTAGGAATGTCAACCGGCAGCAATGATGGGTCTATTTTTGAAATTGTTTTTTACCGGCTGGTAGCACACTATGCCCGTTTTAATATTTTTAGTCCACTAAAATTTTAGTCGACTAAAAATATTACTCTGATATTAGTAAAATATGTTATTGAAAAACAAATATTTAAAAATAGTTATTAAAGCTATTTAAAGAGATATAATATGACGGGAAAGCGTGAAATTTCCAAAGAAGGCAGACGCAAACGTATTATCGATTCGGCCCGCCGACACTTTCTTGAACGCGGTTATGAAGCGGCCACCATCGAAGCTATCGCGGAAACTTCGGAAGTGTCGGCCGTGACCGTCTACAACCACTATAAGACCAAGGGGGGGGTTCTGCTGGCCTTGGTCTCGGCCAGCGATGAACTCTTAATCAAAAAAATCAAACGCTTAATGAAAACGGACTACCCGGATACTTTATCCGCCGTCAGTGCCTTTTCAGAGACCATCAACAGCCACGCATTTTCCTATCTCAATCGAGAACTCTGGCGCCATATACTGGCCGCTTCCATTATTGAAGGCGACTCCGATTTCGGCCAGGCCTATAAAGCACTGGATGACCGGCTTGTCCGGATGCTGGCAGGTTTTCTGGAAAAACTCAGGGAAGACGGAATCTATTTAAACCGGGAAGACATCTCAACCGCTGCAGAAGTCATCTACAATCTGCACAACGCCCGCTTCCAGGAATATATTATCGATTCATCGCGCACCGAGACTGAGCGCGATAGACTGACGCGTCGCGACTTGGCTTATACGGTCAATCAGTGCACCGTCAATCCTGACGCTTAAGCCTGTATTCGGAAGGGCTGAGACCGGTTTGTTTCTTAAATGCGTGATAAAACGCTGCGACCTCGGCATAACCCATTTGCAGCGCGATCTCGGTGATACTGACCCTCGATTCGAGCAAGGCCGTCTCCGCCATCTCAACAATCGTGGCGGTCTTTAAGGCGCGAAATGAGGTGCCGAATTTTTTCAACCCGCGATTCAGGGTCCTGTGCGACATAAACAAACGCCTTGCGATCTCCTCGGCGTTACAGGCATCCGTGCCTATACTGAGGGCAATATGATACCGTACCTTGTTTACTAACTGATCCCTTGCGCTGATTTGTTCCAGCAAGCGGTCCAGGTGATCGAAAAACACCTTCAGCAGATAGGGATCGGCTTCGGAAACCGGGGTTTCCAACAAATGGCCGGAAAAATGAATCGCGTCGCGCGGTTGGTTAAATCTGACGTTTTCGCCGAACTGATCTTTATGAGGTTGAACGTTTTCGGGTTCGCTGCACCGTAGCTGCACGCCGTCGGGCAACCAATCGGCTCCTATATATTGCCGAAAAAACTGCAATTCCGACACCAGTGAAAGATCACTGTCGTACCGGCAAAGCTCCGGATCAAAACCCAGCAATTCGTAGCTTAAAAAGCAGCCCGTCCCCTGCTCGACAAACTGACTTTCCATCTGCGGCAACAGAGTCGGCGTGTATTTCTCGATCATACGGAAACACATGCGCAGATCGGAACAATAATGCGTCAGTTCCCCCAGATAGCCGAATTCGTTCACACCCACCTGCGAGCCGATGCGCAAACCCACGTATTGATCATCGAGATAGTCCGCGATACGGTGAGTCAATGCCAGATACTCCGATGCGGGCAGATGGATATGTCTGTAGCCCTTGGACGTATTCGGAATTTTGCCTCTGCCCAGTAGCTTTGACAGCGGAATGCGATTCTCATCCAGCCATTTGAATAGCCAACCTACATAAAGTTTGTTAGCGACATCGATCATCCGAAAACCTGTTTTGATTTTTGGCGAAAACTATCAATATGATGGCGTATATTATCAAATAATTCAGAATACGAAAGATACAATAAAGATTAAGAGCCTGCTTAACATCTCTATGCCGTCGCGAGAATATGCTGATTTGAGTCAGATTTTATTCTGATTTGAGGCGCATAGTCATTCTACGCAACAACCAAAACGCCAGGAGCGTTTTGAACGCAAGCCCCGAGAGGGGTAAAGCACACGGAAGTGCGGCATAAAATCAGGGGAAAATCTGACCAAACTCAGCGAATTCGCAGTAGGTAGAGAGATATTAAACAGGCTCTTAAAAATACCAATCATAAGACATCTCCTGTCTACAGCGAGTTTTTCTTCAAACCTTTTTCGAGAGGCCTGCTATGACTTCTTACGCCAACCGTTCCTTCTGGATTGATGAATACGGCAGCTACACCGCTAACGAACCGCTAAAAGAGGACTGCCAGGTGGATATTGCCATTGTGGGTGGCGGTTATACAGGCTTGTCCACCGCTTATCATTTGCGCACATCAGACACCTCAGCCAATGTCGCGGTCCTGGAAAGTGAAATGATCGGCTACGGAGCCAGCGGCCGAAACGGCGGTTGGGTAATCCCTCAATTCGGCATAGACCCTTTTATGGTCAAAGGGGTTTATGGCCTGGAAAAAGCCAAACAGGCGGTAGACTATGCTCTGGACAGCCTGCATTATGTAGAAAAACTTGTTGGAGATTTAAACCTGGATTGCGACTTTCGCATGACGGGTTTATTGAAGCTGGCGATAGGCAAAAAAGGCGTCAGCCTTTTGGAAAAGTTTAAAAAACAAAGCGAAGATATGGGCCACGGCGACCAGGTTCTTTGGATGGACAGAGACGCTATCGCGCAAGAGCTGGATTGCCGCATGGTGGATGCCGCTATCTATGAAAAGGAAATGGCGGTGATCCAGCCTTGCAAATTGGTTCGTGAATGGAAGCGTGTTGCACAGGATGCCGGAGCAAAGATATATGAAAATACGCCGGCCGTGAGTATCGACCGTAGCGGTAATAAAATACTGATTAAAACACCGCGCGGCAGGGTCATAGCCGACAAAATCGTGCTGGCCACCAACGGCTATACACATCTGCTGGGCGGTGAAATCGGCAAACAGGTCAAGCGCGATCAAATGCCGATGACGCCCGTTTTACACGTTACTGAGAAACTGTCGGCGGAACAATGGGAACGCGCTGTGTCAAAAAGCTATCAGTGCCCCATGCACACCGCATTCGGCCTGTATCATGGTTATACGCCCACTAGCGATGGCCGCCTGGTATTATGGTATTTCAAAAATGTTCAAACCAGCGCAAACAATTTGATGCGCCCTTATGAATACGACATCGACAGCCGCGAGCTGGCCATGAAGCATCTACCGGCGATCCTGCCGGCCCTTGACGGCGTAAAAATCGAACAAACCTGGGGTGGCCCCATGTCCGTCACCATGGATCTGGTTCCGCATCTGGGCTATATTGGTAGAGACAAGCGTGTTATTCTCTCCAGCGGATGCGCGGGACACGGTGTATCAATGTCCATGCTGAACGGCCGGACCATCAGCGAACTGCTGCTGGATCAGAACACCGAACGCACCGACTTGTGGTTTGTCAAACGTAAAACCCGCAGCTGGTTACCCGTGGGCCTTGGAACACTGGGTGTAAAGGGTTTCGTCGCCGCCATGCGCCTGGAACATCGCATGGATCTAAAGAAAACATCTTTAGCCAGTATCGACGACTAGTACTTGAAAAGGGCAGGCCATTCCCTGCGCACTATGCCTTGTCTTTGCTCATGAGCTTGGCTCTGTATCCGTCAATATCACCTGGACAGAGTACTAGGGCCTGGGAGTTAAAGATGGGTGTAAAAGAAATGAGTGTAAAAAATGAATGATACAGATACACCCTATTCACCGAGTAAAGTAAATATTATCGCCGCCTGTTTCATTTCCGCCGTTAGCGCGGGCATGGTATTTAACGCCTTTCCTGTTTTTCTCGGCGCTGCTGCAGATGCCTACTCCCTGAACGATACACAGATCGGCTTTCTTGCCTCGGCCTATATCGCCGGATTTGCCATTTCCTCTATTATCGGGGCTTTTCTGCTGCGCCGGGTTTCCTGGCGCAGGCATGGTCGGCTTATGCTGGCGATCACTGCAGTTGCATTTTTTCTTATGTCAAGCCTGAATAATTATACTATCGCTATGGTCTTGCTGTTTATTTTAGGGCTGTGTCTTGCACAGACTTTCGCCATGGTGATGTGTTTCTTCGGCGATTTACCTCAGGTTGATCGGTTGTTCGCGCTCAAGGTATTTTCCGAATTGTTACTCGCTGCCGTTTTGTTATTTATTCTGCCGGCTTATATATTGCCCATGGGAGGATTCACCGCGTTGTTGATATTCTATGTCGGTTTGACCTTACTGGCATTGGCAGCGCTCAACTTCCTGCCCGAACGTGCTTTGAGCAGGGAGGAGTTTCACTCGCAAAGTCTTGGGGTGGTGCCTGTCTGGGCCTGGGTGGCGATATTTATGCTCATGATCAACTTCGGCGCCTATGCCGGCATTATGGTTTTTCTGGAACGGATCGGCGCAGATGCTGAGTTTTCCGCCACACAAATCGGCACTGCCTTATCGGTCTCCCTTCTGGTCGGTGTCGTTGCAGCGCTATCCGCGGCCTTTAGCTCGGCAAAAATAAAAAGAGGTCCGGTCTTTATTCTCGCCTGCCTGGTCGCCTTTATTGCATTTGCCATGCTGTTCGGAAATACCGAGCTATGGCGCTTCGTCCTGGCGCTATGTCTGTTCAACCTCGCCTGGAATTTTGCCTTGCCGTTCCAGATGGGGCTTGTCGACGAAGTGGATAGTTCCGGGAAACTCATCACCGGTCTGGGAGCCGCTTTGGCATTCGGTGCCGTGGCTGGCCCGCCGATCGTCGGCATCATGCGTGAAAGCGGGGCCGAGAATTCGGTATATATAATCGCAGGGATCGCTATTGCATTTTCAACACTGGGCTTTCTTCTCATCGGAAAGATGGCACCGGGTTCCGGTTCACTTAGACAGGGTGATGCCTGAGTAAATCATGAAAAGCCGGGAAATTTATCTTGTCAAACGACCCGACGGGCTGCCGACCGCGGATTGCTTCGAGCTCAGGAGTGTCGATCTGCCGAAGCTGAATAAAGGAGCCATACTGGTTAAAAACCTATGGATGACGGTAGACCCCTATATGCGGGGGCGTATGGACGACACGGAAAGCTATATACCGCCTTTTGCACTCGGCGCACCCATGGAGGGAGGTGCCATCGGTCAGGTCCTGGAATCCCGCAATAACGACTTCGCGGTCGGCGATATTGTGGAAAGCATGTTTGGATGGCGCGACTATTTCGTTGCTGATGCGGATACCCTGGCCGGGGATCCGGCTGATTCTCTTTTCAATATCCACAAACGGGAAAGGCTCCCGGATCTGCCGCTGGAGTCTTACCTCGGTGTTGCCGGCATGCCGGGCATGACCGCTTACACCGGTATTGAGCTGATTGCCGGGGCAAAGCCGGGAGAGACGGTTTTTATCTCCGGCGCTGCGGGCGCGGTCGGTTCTATTGCCTGCCAGATTGCGAAAATCAACGGCTGCACCGTGATCGGCAGTGCCGGCTCGGATGAAAAAACCGCCTGGCTGAAAGACACCGTGGGTGCCGATTCAGTATTCAACTACAAAACGTCAACCGATCTCGATCGCAGACTCGGCGACTGCGCACCTCAAGGCATTGATGTTTACTTTGACAATGTCGGTGGTGACCACCTGGCCGCTGCCATTGCCAATATGAACCAATATGGACGCATCGCTCTGTGTGGAATGATCTCCGGATACAACAGTGGTTACGATGCTGGAGAGGGCGACCTATTTATCCAGCTACTCAGCAAGGAAATCCGGGTACAGGGCTTTATTGTGACCTCACACTATCAACATTATCCGGAATATTTTAAGCGGTTTCGGCAATGGGCCGCAGAAGGGCGACTCAAGTGGGAAGAAACCGTGCTGGATGGCCTGGAGAATGCCCCGGTTGCCTTTTTAGGTCTGTTCAGCGGGCTGAACAAGGGTAAATTGCTGGTAAAACTGGCCGAACCCGAATAAATCCGCTGATACCTGCCTGCCCGACTTCGGCCTGTGTGGAACAGGCGGATGAATGACTTGCCGCCACTGTGCCCGCGGAAAACCTAATCGTCTCGAAACACCCAAAAATTTTCCAAAGCCTTTATAATTGTTGCTTTGATTATTTTCGAAATTGAGTAACGATAGACTTTCCCAATGCAGGATTTAAGCTCGAGACAGTACTCCGACAAGGGCCAAAGACGCTTGACGGACATTCTGGACGTCGCCGGTATATTGATTGCCGAACACGGTCTGGAAACCTTTTCCGTAAACAAGGTGGCGGCCGAAGCCGGAATCAGCCTGGGTAACCTCCAGTATTATTTTCCCAGGAAAAAGGATTTATTCTTCGCAATGTTGAAACGGCAGTTGTTTCCGGCCGAAGAAATGATGATAAGAGCAAAATCGGCGAACGGGGGTTCCGAGTGTAACAAGCAACTGTTGCGGGATATTCTGGCGCTGGCCATGAATATGAATGCCAGGGATGACAATTGCGCGGTCGTCTGGCACTGGGTCACTTTGTCATTGTATGACGACGAAGCCAAAGCCATACTGGACGAGTGGTATCCTGCCTACAAACAATTGGTCGCCAGTGCGGTAGCCTGCTACAACCCTGCATTATCAAAATCGCGGGTTGATTTTCTGGCCGTTTTTATCACCGCCGCCCTTGAGGGGCATGCGCTGATATGGCGGAGTATTTCCAAACCGAACAAACTTCAGCGACTGCAACGGAATTTTATCTCCAGTATCGAAAAGCTGGTTGAAGACTAGTAGTCCGTCCACTTGATAAGTTCGGGTTCAGCGTGCCTGACTGGGTTCGCAGCAAGGCGCTGTTGCGAAGACATAGTTGGGCTACGTCGAGCAATAGCAACGCAGTCTGCGGGCGCAGTCAGGCCCGCCCGAAGGGAGCTGCAGAGCCGTCCCACAGCGGCGTTGCTGCTCTTGATGATGGAACAACCATTGTCTGCGAGCAGCGCCTTGCTGTGAAACGGCTCTGCGGCTCTGAACCCGTACTTATCAAGTGGACGGACTACTAGTCTGGATTAAACTGACGGATGCATGAGGCAAACACTAGCATCGTCTCTGTCAGGAGGGATTGTTTCCAGAAGACGCCATCAATACCTCCCTGTAGGCTTGGAGCCGCCATCCATGGCGGCAACACTGCTTCCAACAATCCCTCCTGACAGAGACTTCGAGCAGGCCCCATCAATTTTCGTTTATTCAACAGTAAAATCCGGATGAAGTACTGGTACTCCATCAACATCGGTTTGATGGAGTACCAGGGTGTATCATCAGGGATTCGGCGCACTCATTTTACTCCCAAAAATTTATAGGTTAGTAACCTAATTTATGCTAAAATAGGCGCCACTGAATCGTCGCTTGAGGCCTATCATGAAAGCCGCCGTTTTTAAGCAAGCCAACAAACCCCTGGTAATAGAAGGACGCCCGTTGCCGGAGCTTGCGCCAAATCAGTTACTGGTCAAGGTAAAAGCCGTGGGTATCTGCGGCAGTGATTTACATGCCAGTGAAACCGACCGGATTCCTACGGATATAGTGATGGGCCATGAATTTGCCGGCGAAGTCGTTGATATGGGTAAGGCCGTTACCGATTGGTCGGTCGGCGACCGCGCCGTGCCGATGGTAAACGTGGTCTGCGGAGAATGTGCCAGCTGTTATCGGCAGGATTATTCGAATTGTGAAAATCTCGATGAAATCGGATACAGCAAAACCAGCAGCGGTGCCTATGCCGAATATATTGCAGTCAGCGCACCCACCGCGCTGCGATTGCCGGACAATCTGGATTACAGCGATGCGGCTGTGGTGGAACCCCTGGCGGTGGGTTATGACGCCGTGCGCCGGGCGGAATTACGAATGGATGACGCGGTACTGGTAATCGGTGCCGGCCCTATCGGCTTATCCATCGTTCAGTGGTGTAAACATTTCGGTGTGACCCATACCGCGGTCTCAGAGCTCAACAGCAACCGCCTTAAGCGGGCGAAGGATATGGGTGCCACGCTACTGATTGACGGCAACAGCGTCACCGACCCGGTGGCTGAATTTACCCGCATTAGCGGCCGCCCTCCCAGCGTTATCGTCGAAGCCGTCGGCGTCCCCGGTATGATCCAGCGTTGCATTGCTATGGCACCCAAAGATACCCGGATTGTCGTCGTGGGCGTATGTATGCATAGCGACCGATTCGAGCCGATGGAATGCATTATGAAAAGGCTGAGCCTGATATTTACCATGGGCTACCGGCTTGAAGACTTCGCTACCATCCTTGAGCTCATGTCACAAGGGCGGATTATCGGCAAGCCGCTGATTTCTCACCGGATCAGCCTGGACGAATTACCGGATATGTTCGAACGCATGCGTAAACCGACAGATCAGATCAAGGTCATTGTTGAGCCGTAACCGGTTTACCTTAATCTTCTCATAATTATTACAAGCCTGTGGGAAATATAATAGCCTGAAAGGCCTACATCCCTGTAGGCAAGTCGGTCATTTTCAGTCAGCCGCACAAGGCCGTAAATTCCTGCTGATACTGACCAACAAACTCACTTAAAGACATAGGTTTGCGGCCCAGTATTTTTTCCACATCGTCGCTGGTGCCTGCAATCTGCCCTTCACGCATAAAGCTGGTGATATCGATATAAAGCTCGGTTTGCCATTGTTCCCAGCCCAGAGCCGCAGTTTTCTCCCGGAACTGCTCTTCATTAAGCGCTTTGTAAACACAAGGCTTGCCGACAGCTTCCGCTATGACTGCGGTAACACCGTTGTGGTCCATGGTTTGCGGACCTGTAATAATGTAGGAACGGTTTTCATGACCGCCACGAAGCGCTTCGGCAGCCACCTCGCCGACATCATCGGTCGCGACAAAACTGTTCTGCCCCTGCCCGAAAGGCATGGCCAATACTCCGTCGGCCACATAGCCGAAAAAATTATCCATAAACCATTCCGCGCCGAGAATGGTATAGTCAAGCCCCGAAGCCTTAACCTTGTCTTCCAACACACCCATCATTTTGACAAAGGCGGAATCGCTGCTGCTGTCAGCCATAAAGGCGGAGAGAAACACAATGCGTTGGGTTCCGGCGCCGACCGCGGCATTGATTATGTGATCGGCATAACTCAGATCGGCTGCCAATGAGTCCAGTCCGGGGAAAAACACGGCTTCCACGCCCTGCATTGCCGAGCGAATCGAATCCGCATCATAAAGCTCGCCCTGGGCAATCTCGTATTCGCCCTCGGGAAAAACGGCTTTGATCGCCTCAGGGTCACGTACAAAAAGACGCGGTTTATCGCCGGCCGCGATCATATTGCGGGCGATGTGTTTACCGACCTTACCAGTTGCAGTGGTGATTAATACAGTCATGGTTATTGTCCGCTTTGTTAGTTGAAGATTCAGTTTAAGGGCCTGTTTAAGTTCCCTGATACACCGGGCGGTTATTCAGAGTTTTTCAGATAACAGAGTATCTGTTCCCGCTCTTCACCATTTTTCAGCCCGGCAAATGCCATACTGGTGCCGGGAAAAACCTGCATGGGAAAGGCGAGAAAAGCATCGAGATTTTCCCGCGTCCAGACTTTATCGGATTTACGCAAAGCCTTGGAATATTTAAAGCCTTTCTGCTTTCCGATCGGCTTGTCGACAATGCCGTATAAATTGGGTGCCACGCCGTGTGCCTTACCGGCCTCGATCGGATGACAGACCAAACATTTTTCATAAATCGCTTTACCCTGCTCAGGATCACAGTCGGCACCAGCGCTCGAAACTGCTGATGCGAAGACGAGAGAAACGAGAAAAAATCTTATAAGCATAGTACGTCCCCTATCAGCTCAAATGCGCTTTGGCTTCCCGTGCAGCCCGGATACCACTTTCGATTGCGCCGTCTATCCATTCATGCCAGCCGTTGGCGGTTGCAGCTCCCGCAAAAAAGAGATTACCCTCCGGCTTTTGCAAGGGTTTTAGTGCAGTGCTGAGGTCCCCCGTCGCGTAGGCAGGCCAGGCGCCCATGGAATAAGGGTCATAAACCCAGTCGTAACCGGTGATCGACAATACGTCGGCTTCCGGCAGGTATTTCTTGATCTCGGCTATCACGGCTTCGTTGTCATTGGTGTCGAGATTATCCCGCGAAGAGCCGAAGCAGATTACGATCGAGCCGTCGGGTCCGTGACTCTCGGTTTGCATAAAACAAAATGGCTGGCTTGCCGCTCCCGCCGCGAGAATCTGACCGACATCCTGTCTGATATGTGCGTAAACCTTGAAGCCTCTTGCCTGACGGTCGCCACTCAGTGCCTGGGTTTTTTCCTCGGATAACGTGGGCATAAAATCAATTTTGCTGTAAGTGTTGCGCGGTATGGTAATAACAGCAGCTCTGGCGGAAATGGTTTTTTCTTCATCGGTGGTTACCAGAACCACGTCGCCTTTTTGCTCGATGGTCTCTACAGGCGTGGCCAGTCTGACCTCGACATCGCTGTCTTCCAGCATGGCATTGATCAGGGCGATGGTGCCGCCTTCAATCTTGTAGCGGGACTGCGCATCCATAAAAGCAGTGAAGTTCCAGCCGGAGCAGGCATAGGCTTTCATGATGGCCGTCGAACTGGCCTTGTCCATATCCAGACCGATCATGGCACCGAAAATCCCGGTCATCATATCCTGTTGCTCGGGCGGTACGTTTAATTGCTTCATCCGATCTTTGACCGATTGTTTATCCAGCTCCGGCACGCTCTCCATATACAAAGGGTCGTAGGGACGCGGGAAATGCACTATGGAGTCATGAAAGAATTTTTCGAAAGCCTCCGCCATGGTGGTGAACATGCTTAGCGGATCGTGTTGCTCGCGGGTACCGTCAGCACGCAGCACTATGCCGGTGGTCGGCTCTGCGACCGGGCTTTCTTCGACACCAAGGCCGTAGCGATGCATTTCCGCCCAGACGAAAGGCTGATGCCAGTGAATCCACGTGCCACCGAGTTCAATTTTCTTGCCGGCAAACTCAGAAGTAAAGGTGCGACCACCCAGACGCGAACGCGCCTCTAACAGCAATACACGCTTTCCCCCTTTACTCAACTCACGAGCCGCTGTAGCACCGGCAAAACCCGCACCCACAACAATGACGTCGTAATCAGTGTCGCCGGCCGCCTCTGTGTCGGCCGCCCTGGACATGCCGGGATTGACGGTTAGCGCAGTACCCACACCCGCAGCAACCGCGGCGGCACCGCTTTTAAGAAAACGACGACGCGGCGATACGGATGACCCCAGGGGCCGATTTTCAGCACTCTCAGTGGTTAGGTGTTTATCTTGACTCATAGCGGACTCCTTTGGATTCAATCAAGGACTGCCACAGCATAATAGGTATAATAACCTAAAAAGTCCTTGACATTTGAGTTCAGTTTCGGTTAATTTTAGGTTATTAACCTATTTTTTACAATAACAAAAATTCTTACTATTACGCCGCCGGTGTACGCTGCACTGCGGCCACCGAAAAATCAGGGGGAAAGCCAGTGAATGCCACTGATATCAAAACTACGGAGGAACTGCGCCAGTTTCTCAGCAAACGCGAAGAACTTACTCATATCCACGCAGCGGTCATAGATAACACCGGACAGATGCGCGGTAAGACCTATTCTTTGGAAAAGTTTCTCAAAGGTCTTGACTCAGGTATCGCGCTCACTGCCAATCTGGCCAGTGCCGACATCAGTGATGTGATTTTCCTGATCGACGGGTTAATGGGCGGAGATTCCAGTTTCTGCGATTCGCTGGTCAGGCCGGTGCCGGAAACGCTGCGCGAGATTCCCTGGGAGTCTCCCAGACGTAATCTGCAGATTCTGATGGAATATGTCGGTGATGCAAGCACCTATGCCTGTCCACGCACGCTGCTGAAGCAGCAACTGCAAAAAGCCGAGGAGATGGGTTTGACACTGACCGCCTCCTTCGAGCTGGAATTTCGTCTCTATAATGAAAGCCTGGAGGAGGCCGTAGAAAAGGGTTTCAGAGATCTGACCCCCTGCCCCCAACGCAAGCAATATCTGGGCGTATTGCGCCATCAGACCAACAACGACTATATCAATGGTTTGCTCGATACCATGGTGGATATGGGTTTCAATATCGAAACCTACCATACCGAGTTGGATCCGGGCTTGCATGAACTGGTGATGCGTTATCAGCCCGGTATGCGGGCTGTCGATGACTGCGCCTATATCCAGACCTATGTCAAAACCTACACCCAGCGCTTTGGTCGCCTGGCCAGTTTTATGGCGCGCCCTGATGACGATGAAGACGGTAACGGTCTGCACTCGCATATGTCCCTGCAAAACCTCGACGGTAGCTCGGCTTTTTTTGATGAATCCCGAGCGGACAATATGAGCGACACCATGCGCCATTTTATCGGCGGACAACAGCGTAAACTCCCCGAGTTGCAGCTAATGCTTGCGCCGAATGTCAATTCCTATCGACGGTTCCTGCCTTGGCAAAATGCCCCTATAGCCACAACCTGGGGTGTGGATAACCGCACCGTCGGATTTCGCGTAGTCGGCAACGATAGTCCGAAAGCCATTCGAGTGGAAAACCGCCTGACCGGGGCCGACGCAAATCCTTACTATCTGCTGGCAGCCAGCCTGGCTGCGGGCCTGTGGGGTATAGAAAACAGCATCGAGCCGAGCGAAAAAATGACGGGCATGAGCTGGGAAAAGGAAGATCAACTGCAAGACTGGCAAAAGCTGCACAGCACGATGGACGCGGCAATCGCCGCCTTCCGCAGCTCTCAGCTGGCGAAAGACGCTTTCGGCGCCGAGTTTGTGCGGGTGTTCGGTGAAAACCGCCATCTGCAAAACGAAGAGTTCAAGGAATACCTGGCCGAATCAGGACAGGACGAGGAAAAGATTACCGATTGGGAATTGCAACGCTTTTTAGAGCTTTCCTAAATCGTTTACTTGAATCAACGCAACTATTTTTGGAGGAATCTATGAGTGATCTTTTTTCGGTGAAAGACAAGCGTGTCGTCATCACAGGCGGTACTTCCGGTATTGGTTTAGGTGCGGCCAAACACCTGACCGAACAGGGTGCGAATGTCATTATCTCTGGCCGCCGTGAGGAGGGTCAGCAACTGGCCGAGGAAATCGGTGCGCGTTTTGTTCAGTGTGACGTGCGCGACGAGCAACAGATCAAATCCATGATTGAAAAAGCCGCCGACATGCTGGGCGGACAAATCGATGCCTTGTT
Source organism: Granulosicoccaceae bacterium (assembly GCA_965222695.1). Lineage (GTDB taxonomy): Bacteria > Pseudomonadota > Gammaproteobacteria > Granulosicoccales > Granulosicoccaceae > UBA7957. The sequence continues at coordinate 2,801,508 of OZ244967.1, forward strand.
TTTAAACGCGGGCTTTTCCAATGAGCCTCCTTTCATCGATGAGTTGGAATTCGACCGCATGCGCTATTTGTTTCAGGTGAACTTTGATCATGTTTGGGCGGGCATACACTATGCCGTACCCTATATGGCTGAATACGGCTCTATTGCAGCGACGACCTCTCCCGCCGCTAATACAACCACGGTGGGTTTCTCCGCATACTCTCCGGCGAAAGCGGCAACCAAAATGCTGACGCGCACAGCCGCTATTGAATTGGGCGCACGCAATATTCGCGTCAACTCTATCAACCCCGGCGCGGTGATTACCGGTATGCAGTATCCCGGAGCCCACGACTGGCCGATTGTAAGCCAGCTCAAGGCTGGCGGTGAGTGGCGCCAGCCCCAGGAAATCGCCATGTTTTTCCACTTCCTGACTTCCGATGCCTCCCGTCCCATGACCGGTGCCGAACTGACCTGTGATGACGGTATTTCCGCGGGTATCTCCTTAAACGCCATGACCGGTATTGCCGAGCGCGCTTTCTCCAGCGGTGAAGCACCAACCGAGATAACCGAGGAGATGAAGGAAAAAGAAGCTCGCAAGAAAATCTAGGTTTGTGTCATGCCTCGCTGTGAAGGCTGCTTAGCAATGCCTTCACAGCGGATTTTCCGTTTAGTCGTAGCGGGATTGTATTGTGAAGTTATCCAAGCTATCAGTACCGATAGTGTATGTTCGCCTTCTGGTTGAGGAGCTGGAAAGTCAACAGATTGGTGTCAGCGGTTGGCTGAAGCCGTTCGGTATCAGGCGCGAAAGCCTTGATACCACTGAACAAACTTTAAGCCACGATGTTTATACAGCCTTGGTGACTCACATTTTGCGGAAAGTAGACATACCCGGCCTGGGTTTAAAAGTGGGAGAACGCTTCAACCACCTGGAACTCGGACTCCTGGGTTATGCCTTGTCCTGTTGTAAAACCCTTGGCCACATTTTTAAGGTCGACCAGTACTTCTCTCCACTGGCGAATCGCCCCTTACCCGGTATCCTGCAGGTCCGGGGTCATCTGGCTGTGTATACGATGGACACTACACAACTGCGTTATTCTCCATCGCTGTTGCGCTATGAACTGGAAAAGGAGTTTGTGATCTGGTTACGCAGTGCCCGATTCTGGCAAAGTCCAAGCGATTGGTTCAGTGAAGTGAGATTCAGTTTCTCCGCGCCAAGCGATGCTTCATCATACGAGCAGGTATTCCGCTGTCCGATAAAATACAATCAGCCGCGCGATGAGTTTGTATTTAACGCTGATGATTTGGATGCCCGTTTAATCGGTCGGCATGATCAGATAAGACAGGCCGGTCAAAACAGGCCGCCGAACGCGATTGGTCACTCTATCAAGAAAGGCGGCCTGAGCGGAGAAATCCGGGAAATTTTACTGATCTGTGGCAGCCTTTACCCTAGCTTTGAGCAATTAAGCCAGCGGCTGCATATGAGCCCCGCCACCCTGCGACGTAATTTGTTGAAGGAACGCACCAGCTATAGACAACTGCTGCGGGAATTCCGATTGGAAATTGCGACTCACTTTTTAGCCGAATCGGAACTGTCGGCGGCTGAAATCGCTTATCTGATCAGTTACAATGATCCGGCCTGTTTTTCGAGGGCTTTCAAGCAAGTGTACCGGCAAACTCCTTTGCAGTATCGCGAGCATGCCTCTACCCATGCTTGCTGATTCAATAACGTAAAAACATATCATTTAACATACTTGACGAAGATAAAGCCATGAAAATAATAGTTGTTGGAGGAGGCGCGGGGGGACTCGAGCTTGTAACAAAACTGGGCAAGAAACTGGGCCGAAAAAACAAAGCCGAAATCATTCTTATTGACAAAAAGCATATTCACTTGTGGAAACCCTTATTGCATGAAGTCGCCTCAGGCACACTGGATTCCGAAGTGGACTCCATCAGCTACAGAGCACACGCCCATGCAAACGGATTTACGTTCAGACTCGGTACTCTGGCAGATATAGATCGGGAGAAAAAATTTATCACACTCAAGCCGGAATTCGATAACGAAGGCCTGGAGATTCTTCCTCAGCGAACCGAAAGTTATGATCTTCTGGTATTAGCGATCGGCAGTGAATCCAACGACTTCGGGACTCCGGGTGTACGCCGGTATTGTGCATTTCTCGACAGTCTCGAACAGGCCAAAAGCTTTCAGACAAAAGTGCTGAACGGGTTTATCTGGCTGGATCAACGGCTTCAAAGCGAACAGGAAGGCAATATTTCCATCGCTATAGTCGGGGCGGGAGCTACAGGCGTTGAATTGTCGGCAGAATTGGTGAATGCGCAACAATGGTTCTCCACTTACGGCCTGGATTATATCAAACCGGAGCATTTGAATATCACCTTGATCGAAGCCGGCCCACGGATTTTGCCTGTGCTCAGCGAGCAGATCTCGCAATCGGTAGTCAAGGAACTGGAGAAACTCGGTATCACCATACGCACCAATACGCTTATCTCGAAGGCTGAGTCGGACAAGTTGATTACATCAGAAGGTGAAGCGATTAAGGCGCATGCGATGGTGTGGGCCGCGGGTGTTAAAGCACCAGATTTTTTGAAAGATTTCGGCGGCCTGCAGACCAATCGGGTAAATCAGATTATCACACGGCCGAATTTGCTGGCCAAGGATGATGATAGCATCTTTGTTATAGGAGATTGTGCCGGCTGCGAAATCGAGCCTGACCGTTGGGTTCCTCCCAGGGCTCAGTCGGCGCATCAAATGGCCATGCTTACTTATAAAAATATCCTGCATAAACTGGCGGGACAGGAATTGGCTGATTTTAAATATCAGGATCGAGGCTCATTGGTATCTATAAGCCGATTTTCCGCCGTGGGGCGCCTGATGGGTAATTTTTCAAAAGGCAGTTTGAACATTGAGGGCAAGATGGCAAGGATGGCCTATATGTCTCTTTATCGAATGCATCAACTTGCACTTCACGGCTGGGTGAAAACGATGTTGATTACCCTTGCGGAGAAAATCGGCCGCGTGATCAGGCCTCGATTGAAGCTTCACTGAGACAGGCAATCAATTATATTGCAAGCCTGTATCAAGCTTGGACTATCGGTTGGATATTCCGCTCAGACGGGCCGGTAAAGGTCTGCGTTGTTGTTTAGACCACCTGATTCGGCTCATTGCATCACTTTAATTATCAGCTACCGGTCGGAATATTAAAAATGAATAATGCATTCTAGAAAAAATAAATTTTCAGAAAATTTGGATCCACAATTCTAAACGCCGATAGAGCGGGGGCTGTACTGAAGGAAACGTCGACGGCAGGGATGCCGTCGCCGAGCCCGCATGGATGCGTTCACGGCGATTTCCGTAAGTACAGCCCCCGCTCTGTCGGCAGCACCGCTGCAGGTTATATCCATGAATCGAACTAAATCACAGGCAATGCTGAATCGCGCTTCCCAATATATTCCGGGCGGCGTCTCAAGTTCCATGCGAGCTCTGGATTTCCCGTTCTTTGTCGAGCGCGGCGAGGGTTCGCATATCTGGGATGTGGATGGCAACGAGTATATAGACTACGTTATGGCCTATGGTCCCCTGGTTCTAGGCCACGCTCCAAAGTGCGTTAACCAGGCCATACGCGCACAGTTGGACAAAGGCCTGATCCACGGCACAGGGACCGAGCTGGAATATTTACTGGCAAAAGAAATCGTCGACCTGGTACCGGGTGTTGATCAGGTACGTTTCGGTACCACCGGTTCCGAGTCGGTTCATATGGCATTGCGTCTGGCACGCGCACACACCGGCCGGGACAAAATTGTAAAATTCGAAGGCCATTTTCACGGAACGATCGCGGAAGCCTATCAGAGCGTAACCCCGACCGCCCCCATGGGCCCTGCCCGCGCTCCCTGGACCAAACGACAGGTCGCCGGCCAACTCGCCAGCAACGAAGCCGATGTTATCATTCAACCATTTAACGATCTCGGCATACTCAAGAAGACGCTGAAAAACCGCGGTCACGAAATCGCCGCCATAATCCTGGAGCCGATTGCGGCCTATAATGACATTCAAACTCCTGTACCCGGTTTTATAACGGGCTTGCGCCAAATCACCGAGCAATACGGTGTGTTACTGATCTTCGATGAAGTGGTTACCGGCTTTCGTCTGGCGCTTGGCGGAGCCCAGGAACACTATGGCGTAAAAGCCGATATTACCGTTATGGCAAAGGGACTGGGTTGCGGTGTTCCTTTAGCCGCAATCGGCGGCGGAAAACCCGTAATGGAGACCATTACCAATCTGACCATGCCGCATTACGGCACCTATAACGCGGGCGCTCTGTGCCTGTCCGGCGCGCTTGCCGGAATACGGGAGCTACGCAACAGGGACGGTGCTGCAATCAAAAAAATGCATCGTCTGGGTAAAAAATTACAGACAGGCTTAAACGCTCTGTTCGAGAAGCACGATGCGCCGCTTTCCGCGCAAGGGATTGATCCCTTGTTTAGCATCGTCTGCCGGCCTGGAAATAAGCCAAGCCGTCATTACCGGGACCTTCTTCCGTGTGACTATGCAACTGCGCGCCGTTTCCGCGACGAAATGTTCGACGCCGGCGTCTGGATACTCAGCCGTGGCACTTGCGTACTGTCCGCGGCACACAGTGAGGCCGATATCACACACACTCTGCGGGTTGCAGAGGAGATACTGCAACAAGGCCAGTGGTTAAATCGGCCGCTTGAACAAATCTGACCCTGATTTGCCGCCTATCAAACTTCCTCCTGACCAGCCAGATTTCTGAATAAGAGTCCGGCCAGGGCCGGTAAAAGGGTCAGGGCACCGACCATATTCCATAAAAACATAAAAGTCAGCAACACGCCCATATCCGCCTGGAATTTTATCGGAGAAAAAATCCAGGTAGCAACGCCCACCGCCAGAGTGATACCGGTGAAGGACACCGCCTTTCCCGTGGATTTAAGCGTTTCCAGATAGGCCAGGCGCAACGGATGGCCCAGTTTCAAATATGAAAGCAAGCGGCTACAGATGTATATACCGTAGTCCACACCTATTCCCACGCCAAGCGCGATCACCGGCAATGTGGCAACCTTAACTCCTATGCCCAGCTGTGCCATCAGACCCTGACTCAGAATCGAAGTCAGCGCCAAAGGTACAATGATGCAGATCACCGCCTTGATGGAGCGAAACATCAGGAAAACCATCAATGCCACAACCGCGTAGACATAGGCCAGAATCTCATACTGCGCCCGTTCGATAACTTCGTTGGTGGCCGCTTCATTGGCAGCATTGCCATCGCCGAGACGAAAACGCACATCCGCATCGTCATTGTCGGCGGCAAACTGGCGCACCGCCTGCACCACCGTCTGCAGGGTTTCCTGCTTGTGGTCAGCCAGCTCCAGATGAATCCGCTTCTGATCGCAGTCGTCCGCCGATGCGTTGGAGATGTAGCCACCCACGGCCGCCAGCGCCCTTCCTAGGGTCTGCTCGTCGCGCGGCAAGGACATCATTTTCAGATTACCCTCGTTGCCCATATAGCGATTGAGTTTGGCGGTAATCGCGGGCGAAGAAACCGATTGAACACCCGGTGTGTTGGACAATTCCCAGCCCAGCACGTCGATCAGATCGATCACCTTGTAGTCGCCGCAATGCCCGGGTTCCGTACCGACAAAAACCGTCATCAGGTCGGTACTGGTGGTGAAGTTATCGATAATATAAACATTGTCCTGGTTGTAGCGCGACTCGGCCCGCAGCTCCGGCGCACCTTTATCCAGATCACCGATCTTCAGATCCAGTCCTGTATAAAAACCGCCTATGGCTAAAACCAGTCCGGTGATCAACGCAATCCGGCCCCAGCCCGGCTCGATAAAATGGGAAATGCCCTCCCACAGGGGAGACTTGGCATCCAGTTTGGTCTGGGCATGATCAATACAACTCTGAGTAACACCCGTATAGGACATCAACACAGGCAGTAGCACCAGGTTGGTAAAAATGACCAGAGCAACTCCGATACTGGCGACAAGAGCCAGATCCTGGATTGCGCCTATATCTATGACCAACAGCATGGCAAAACCTATGCCGTCGGACAGCAAAGCCACCAGGCCGGGCTTGTGTAAATGGTGAAAGGTGGTGCGCGCGGCCTGCAATGCGGTTTTTCCATTAGCAGCTTCGTGCGCAATCCCGTTGATCACCTGCACACCGTGGCTGACCGCGATAGCAAATACCAGAAAAGGCACCAGCACCGAAAATACGCCTACACCTTTACCCATCAGGTTCAAAATGCCGAGCAGCCAGATGACCGCTATCACCGAGCATAGCAAAGGAATAAAAGTGGATTTGATGCAACGCGAATAGTTAAACAGCAGTATCGCCGTAATCGCTATAGCGATGGCGAAGAAAATCGCGATCTTGCCGAAGCCGTTGACCAGATCGGCGACTTTCTTCGAGTCACCGATGATATGAATTTTCAGATCATCGGTTTCGTATTTGGCTCTAACCTCCTCCAATCGATCGGAAAAATCCTGAATATCTACTGGCTCACGAGTCTTGGGACTCAGGGGCAGGAGTTGAAAATCGATAATGCTGGCCATGAAATCGTTGGACACATAGCTACCGACGATTCCGGCGCGCAGCACATTGGTTTTAACCTGCTGCATGGATTCGTCAGTGTCGGCGAAGATATTCGGCTCGACTACCTTGCCGCTTTCAAAACCCTCCGGTGTGATTGAAAACCAGCTCATATTGGGTGTCCACAACGACTTCAGCCCGCCGGTGTCGACTCCATCCATTAAGGACAACTCGTCACTGATCTGTTGTAAGGTCTGCAGGTAGTTGTAGTCGAAAATGGTGCCGTCTTTACGCGACACCGCGACGCGCAGGTAGCTTCCGCCACCGCTCGGGTCGCTGGCCAGAAACTCCTTGGCCTGAAGAACAAATTCATGGCTCGAGGGTACCAGTCGATCGAGCCGTGTATCGGGTGTCACAAAACTGGCCCGGTAGGCTAGAAATACAGTGATCAACAGGCTTAATACAATAATGATCAGCCGGTTGTTGAAGATTACCCGCTCAATCAGCGAGGGTTCATAATCGTGTGTACTGTCACTCATAGACCTGTCTCATGCTATCCGGCTTAGCCGGGCTGTGGGCGGCAAATCAATCGATAATCTGGGAACCGAGCAGGCCGGTCACGACTTTCTTGTCATTGATCTCAATGATATTGGTCAAGGGTAAGCCACTGTCGAGATACTCGGTCGTCCACTGGCTCAGATCGGCACTACCGCGGAGGATGACGCCATCGGCGCCGACCAGCATAACGCTTTCATCAGCAAGCCAGGTACCACCCGACAGTCCCGCCGTGGTATTGGTTTCGATCAGATTCCAGGTTTCGCCATCATCCAGAGTTGTATAAAGAATACCGCCGACGCCGAACAGGACCAGTTGATCAACGCCGGAGTCGTCTTCCCGGGCCAGAATGCCGTGGAACGAGCCGAAGTGATCGGTCTGCAGCGGTGCGAAACTTTCACCGCCGTCCTCGGAGACAAACAGCAGACCCATCTCCGAAGTGATATAAATCCGGTCACTGGTGTTGCCGACCGCAATCAAATGCCATTCGTCGAGATTATCCACCCGGTCTCTGGCATCCTCCCATGTCTGACCACCGTCTTCGGTTCGCATAAACCGGTTATAAACACCCACCGCAAAGCCCTCAGTCGGACTGGTAAAATACAAATCCAGCAGCGGGCCCTTAAAATCTGCATCGCGTTCATCGTATTGTTTGGTCCAGCTCTGCCCTCCGTCCTTGGTGTGCAGAATCAGGCTGTCGGCGCCGACCGCCCAACCGTTATTATCATCGGTGAAGTCAACCGCAGTCAGGTGCGCGCGCGTGGGTGACGACTGCTGCGTCCAACTCTGACCCTGATCATCGGAAATCAGAATATGGCCCCGTTCGCCCACGGCAATCAAGCGGTCACCGATCTGTTCGATATCGATCAACAGGGATTGGGCGGAAGACGGCTTCATCAATGCCGGCGCATCCAGGGGATCCTGATATTCCGCAGATGCCGTCTTTGCTGTCGCGAGTATGAAAGCAGCAAGAGTCAGCGTTTTGGCTGTTAAAGAAATCTTATTGCCGTAGTACATTTCAAGTCACCTTCAGGCGGATATTTCAATTCGTCCGAAAACCCGCGCTGATTTGAGTTGAGGCAAGGTACAGCGTGCCTTGTAATTACGAAAGCGGCACAGTACCCAGTGCTGGATTGTCACCTCACGGAAGAAGCGTTTAAACCATCGTTTTTTATAATACCCCTGGCCCCTTGCAAAAGCTGTTTGCAACAGACCAGGGCTGGCATAGCATTCAAATTAATGTTTGAACTATAACCCGTCGCTTATCGACCGCGGCGACGCATGGCTGCCGAAGTAAAGTAGTTAGCCGGGTATTTTTTACCGTTAAACTCCCAGCCTTTTTTACCCGCACTGTGCATGGACACATAGTAGGCAGCGGTCTTCAGGTCGATGTGTACGATAGCACCGGCAGTCGCCACCGGAATCTCCGGCGCCACAACCGGATACTGGAAAGATGCGCGCCACAGATTGCCGGCGCCGTCATACTTTTCGGTCGCAACAATCGTCCAGGTGTCTTCGTCGATATAGAAGCGACGCTTGGCATAGACATGGCGGGCGCCTTGTCGAACATCGGCCTCAACAATCCAGACCCGGTGCAATTCATACCGCAGTACATCCGGACTGATAAATCCCTTATTGGGAAAGTCCGCCTCGCGGTCAATCGTCGGACTGTTGACCTTGTTATTGTTGTAAGGAATATACATTTCCTGCTTGCCGATCAGGTTCCAGTCGTATTTTTCCGGCGAACCGTTGTACAGATCCCAGTCGTCCATCACGTTAACCGGGCGGTCCGGGGTATCGAAGCTCAGAGTCGGCGCACGGCGGACGCGGCGCTCACCCGGATCGTAACTCCAGGCCTTGCGGGGCTTGTTGGCCGGATCCAGATGGTCGATGGCCAGCGTACCCTCACCACGGTCACGGGCCGGCTCTTCCTCGGTTAAGGCGAAACGCAACAATATCCCTTCCTTTTTGGCTTTTTCGTCGTTTACATCCTGAAACGGGAACTCCAGAACATTGGGGCCGGTCCATTGCAGCCGGCTGCCGTTGTCGTAGACCACATCCTCGCCGAAGTAGTTTTCGGCATGAGTACCCTTGTAGCGCAGCAGGTGATTCCAGATCACTTCGGCGCCGTTACTCGGAATCGGGAACGGAATCGAACCCCAGACGTTAGCCACACCGTCACCGTTGTTGACCAGCTCAGCCTTTTGCGCATTCTCCTTGACCAGCGCATAGTAGGCTTCGGGGAAAGCCGCGGTTCGGCGGGTCGGATACACGTTCATCTTGAACTGTTCCGGATAGCGTTTCATCATCTCCTTGGCAATCTCGGGCAGTTTATCGGCGTACTGATCCATATTCTCCGCGCTGATGGTAAATTGCACCTGATCGTCGGCATGCGGATTCGGGCGATCGTTGTTCGCATTGGGCCAGCCGGGAAATGCACCGGTCAGACCGCCGGTCCATTCCGGTATACTGCCGTCGGCGTTACCCGCTTTTTCTGCACCGACGGGAGTCAGATCTTTTCCCAGACGGTCGGCTTCGGATGCAGATATGGCAGCTCCGGCACTTCCGGCCCCCGCCATGAGTGTGGCGAATACTGCCGCTATAGTCGTTTGCTTAAACATGATAATTCCTCCTAGAATGCCTTGGTTAGAACTTATAACTGGCGGATAGACTCAGAAGATCCTGCGTTTCCAGGTGCGACTCTTTCTGGTCGGTAAAACTGTACGTCAGCCCCACTTCGGCATTCTGATCGATTGCCGCCGTCAGACCCACTGCGCCCAGCAAGCGGTCTTCGGCGAAATTGCCCCAGAAATGCGAATTACCCGAAAAGTCGTACTGAAGAAACAGATCCAGCGTCAGATCGGTATTGGGCAAGGCCTGATTCCAGGTGCCGATCCAGTTGGCCGCCAGGCCCCAGGCTGTATTATCGACTTCTTGCGTACCGCCTCTGTAGCCATCGGGTGCAAGACCGCCGGTTTCATTGGACGCAAGATGATACCACTGCGGGTTGGTCAAAGAACCGTGGGCGGCGAGATTGTCGGTATCGCCGTCAACATAATCCACGCCCAGCTGGACCAGGACGACCTGGCTGTCGACTCCGACGGCATCAATGGTGTTACCCAACCAGATACCATGCACTGAAGCATGGGCCGTATCGTGCTCTTCTGCAGCTTCGGCACCGGGTTGGCCCATGTAATTGGACACATTGGGGAAGCCGAAAGTGCCGCCGAATTCCTCCACCCCACCGGTTGGGTCGGTCCATAGCGGTCGATCCGGCCGATAAGCCACTTCCGCATTAAAGGACCAGGCACCCAGGGTGCTGGAGTAACTCAGTCCCAGCATATCCAATTCTTCGGGATAAAACGTGTTCAGGCCAAGCAGATTGGCACCGGGACCTTCGAGGGACAGTATACCGTCTGTCCCGTAGGCAAGCCCTTCTGCACCTATGGCAAAAGGTGTTTTTTCGTGGTAGCGGCTGTAGTAGACGCCAAACTCGCCGTCTCCGACTCCTGTACGGAATGCCAGACCGAACTGCCCGTCATCACTGGTGTCTTCCCGATCGCCGCGTATGGGGAAATCGCAGCTGACCGTGGCACAAACCAGGTAGTGAAAATCACCGCCGGTTTCCGCGTTACCTTCGGCCAAAGCGTCGTCACCCCAGATAGTGCCTTGCGCACCCAGCTTGTGGGGGCGGAATTTCCATTGATAGTACGCTTCCAGCGAGGAGTTATCACCCACACCGAGATTGGCATACAGAGCCTCGGTTGCAATATAGGCTTCCTTCAGCTCCGCCCCCGGGGTGGAAAAGGCGTTAAAGTCCAGGGCCACCTGGGTTGCAACACCGTCGATAAAGTACAAACCTTCTCCCCAGTTGATCACCTGTTTACCGGCGCGAACTTCCAGAGGGTTGGCGTTTTCACCCACATCGAAGGAGCCGTAGAGATAGGCGTCCAGCAGGGTTTGGGGATTGCCGTTATCGTCTTCGGCGGCATCGCTCCATTCAACCGGCGCGGCATAAGGGCCTGAACGCAACAGCCCGCGGTCACGGTCGCGGTCCATGATCTCCGTATCGTAGTGCGTGGTGCCCGAGAGAACCAGGCCGTAATTGCGCCAGTCCACTCCCGCTTCGAAAGTCGCCCGGGCCACCTGGGAAATTAAATCGCCGTTCTCCGGTACACGAAGATCCTGCGATATGCCGAGCGCCACGGCCGCATCGGCATCTTTGGTGTCATAGTCCTGAGCCCGCCATTGAGCACCCACGCCCAATGTAATATCGACAGTGCCGGACACTTCCGACTCGTCGCCGAAATTCAGATCAACCGCCAGGCCCGACGATGAAACCCCGAACAGCAGCGTACCCGTTAATACAAGTGCAGGCGATGAAGCTGCCCGTTTCGTTGAACGTAAAGCATACACGATTAGATTCCTCCTGTTTTACTTAAGCGAGATAGGTCTTTATCCGCTATTGCTGATCACCTCGATTCCGGTGTGACAGTGTTTCGTTCCTGAATCGGTTTTCACGCCAGAAACGCGGAAATCAGCCATCGCGACCTAACTCAGTGCGACGCAGAATCGCGTGATGGTTAATAAATTAGGTTATGTTACCTATTTTATATCAATCACCAAGTTCAGTGTCAACAAGTTTTTTGGTTGATTAACCTATTTTTTACATGAAGAAAATTGAATCAGAAAAATCACTTGCAGTGCTGCTGCATTGCAGCAGCCGTTCGGAAAGAAAGATTTGCAGCGTAATATATGCTGCCCTAGCCGTGTGACTGCGGGTAACATGGGAGCACTTTACCCATGAATAGCTTTGCCGTTGACCGCCCTCATACACTCCAGAATCGCTTCGGAGATCGTCGGATGCGCATGGATCATCGCGGTGACATCCTCGGGTAGCAGCTCGGTGTTTTTGACCAGCAGCAGCTCATGAATCAACTCGGTCGCATCCTTGCCGACAATGTGAGCGCCGAGCAGCTCATCCGACTCCGGGTCGCACAGCACTTTAACCAGGCCGTCGGGTTTGCCCACGGCGATTGTTTTACCCGCTCCCGGATAAGCAAACACCGCTTTTTTGACAGCAATGCCGGAGGCCTTGGCCTGATCCTCCCGCAGACCGAAACCGGCGACCTGCGGCTCGCAATAGATTGCCGAGGGCACCCGATCGGCATCTATGTTTTTCACATGCGGAGTCCGGCCGGCCATATGCTCAACGGCCATTTCTCCTTCTGCGGAAGCGACATGAGCCAGCGCAGGCGTGCGGGTGATATCGCCGATTGCATAAATCCCGGGGGAATGTGTCTGGCAATAATCGTCGACTTCCACGTAACCGCGATCGTCCAGCTTCACGCCCATCTCCGCGAGACCCAGATCCTCGGTATTGGGCACTCGACCGAAGACCACCAGCACCTTGTCCGCCTGTAGTTCCTGTTCGCCGTCGCTGTTTTCCAGTGTGACCCGCGCTCCGGACTTATCTGTAATCAGGCTCTTCGCCCGCGTACCGGCGAGTATTTCGATACCGTCGCGTTTAAAACATTTTTCCAGTACTGCGCAGGTCTCGTAGTCTTCGGTTGGCAATAGATGGTCAGCCATTTCGACCAGCGTCACTTCAACGCCGAAACTGTTCATGACATAGGCGAATTCGCAGCCGATCGCACCGGCGCCAAGGATTACCATGCTTTCAGGCAATTGTGTCATAGCGAGCACACCGTCCGAGGAAAGCACGGTTTTCTCATCGCATTCAAAGCCGGGAATATTCATCGGCCGCGAACCCGTCGCGACCAGAATATTCTTTCCGCGCACCTTGGATTCGCCGTCCGCAGTGGCAACAGCGACCTCACCCCGGCCGCTTATCCTGGCGATCCCTTTAATCAACTCGACCTTATTGCGCTTAAGCAGGCCGGCCACCCCGTTGGTCAGGGTCTTGACCACGGCGCGCGAATTAGCCTGCACCTTGGCATAGTCAAGACTGCCGCGGTCCACGCTTACGCCGACGGCTTCCATTTCAGCCAGCGAGTGAAACAATTCGGCCTGATGGATCAGATTCTTGGACGGAATGCAGCCCCAGTTCAGACAAACCCCGCCGGGATTGTCTTTTTCAATCACAGCGACCTTGAGGCCGAGCTGCGACGCATAGGCGGCCGATACATAACCGCCGGGACCGGCACCGATAATGACGACATCGAATTCATTTGCCATGCTTAGACTCTCTCCCCTGATCCGATCATGCCAGCAGCAGGGCCGGGTCCTGCAGGGCCAGATACAGATAATTCATAAAGCGGCTGGCCGGCGCCCCGTCGACCACCCGATGATCGTAGCTGACCAGTACCGGTGCAATGCTGCGCAGAGCAATCTCGCCGTTATGTTCGGCTGGCTTCTTTTTGGCACCCGCGATACCGATGATGGCGTTGTTGCTGCCGTTAAGGATCGAGTTTCCGGCGGTACCGTCGGGTGCTATACCGGCGGTTGTGGAGAAGGTAATGGTGCTGTCGGACATATCGGCCGCGCTTAGCTTACCCTCGCGACCCAGGCCGATCAGCCGCTTCATCTCTTTATCGATGTCGACCAGACCCAGCCGATCGGCGTTCTTGATCACCGGCACCATCAGATTCTCGGTATAGCCGTCGCCGGAGGGCACGGTCAAAGCCATGGCGACGTTGACGTTGTCGTATATCACGATGTCATTGCCCTCGATAGTTGAATTGATAATAGGCACCTGTTTGACCGCCCAGGCGATGGCTTTGATAAAAAAGGCGTTGACCGATACCTTGGTGCCGAGCAGATCTTCCCGGGCAACCAGACGTTTACGCGCAGCCAGGAGGTCGGTGACATCAGCCTCATTCCACTGGGTCAAGGTTGCCGTACCATTGGTCTTTTCCATCATCGCACCGGCGATGGCCTGGCGAATACCCGACATGGGAATACGCGCCTGTTCGACCAGACCCACCGGCATACCGCCGAGCGCCGCTGAGGGGCGACCGGCACCGGTTTGTTCGGCTTTGATAATATCGCGCTTGACAATTCGGCCCTGCGGACCCGTACCTTCGATATAAGCCAGATCCAACCCTTTTTCGGCCGCCATTTTTTTTGCCAGTGGCGAAGCCTTGATCCTGCCTGTCTGTCGAACCGGAGCTGCAGCCGGTGAAACCGCGGCAGGCGTTTGGGGCGCGCCGGCATCCTGCGCGGATTCGGAAGCCGGGGCAGCAGCAGGCGCTGCGACGCTGATATCGGCCAGCTCTTCCACCGAATCGGCATAGTAGGCTATCGGGGTTTCGACCGGTACGGTCGTGCCTCCCTCGACAATCGGTTTGTAATAACCGGACTCCGGCGCTTCCAGGTCGTAAGCAACCTTTTCGGTTTCCATGCTGGCGATCTGGGTACCGGCTTCGACAAATTCACCCTCTTTGACCAGCCACTGCTGAACCGTACCTTCATTCATGCCCATGGCCAGTTTGGGCATCACAAATTCTTTTGCTGCCATCGTTATGCTCTCCCGATCGTTAGGCGCAGACAGCGCGGATTGCCGCTTCGATCTTCTGCGGGTTCGGCATGATGTAAGACTCCATATATCCGCCGGGAACGGGTATATTCGGAAAGGTCACACGCGTTACAGGTGCGTCCAGCAGGTCAAACCCTTCTTCCATTACGCGCGCGGATACTGTCGAGGCAAAACCGTTACGCTCCCAATCTTCGTCCACCACCACCAGCCGGTTGGTTTTCTCCAGCGATTTCAACAGCGTCTGCATATCGAAGGGTTCGAAGCTGCGCGGATCGATCACCTCGACGCTGAATTCATCCGCCAGTTTTTCAGCCACACTCAGGGCATTTTTCAGCTGCAGGCTATTGGCCAGCACGGTGACATCGCTTCCCTCCCGCTTCACCTCAGCCACGCCCAGAGGAACGGTATAGTCTTCTTCCGGCACCGGCCCTTTTTCCATCATCAAACCCATATGCCAGGGAATCGCCACCGGGTTGTTATCGCGTATCGCCGATTTGAACAAACCCTTGGCATCATGGGGTGTCGACGGCATGGCGACTTTGATGCCGGGCTGATGAAGAAATGAACCGTGTATCGACATCGCGTGATCATTGGCCAGCCGCCCGCCTGCACCGACCGCGGCCGTAATCACCAGGGGCATTGGGGTTTGACTGCCGTGAAGAAAGTAGTGTTGACCGGTCGCGACCGCGACTTCCGAGAAGGTGACGTAGGAAAATCCGCCGAACATAAAATCGACAACCGGTCTGTAACCGGCCTGGGCTGCACCGAAAGCCGTCCCGTACATACCCGATTCGGATATAGGTGTATCTATCACCCGCTCGGGTCCGAACTGATTAACCAGATCCGTAGTATGGGGAAATATGGCACCGCGCAAATCCTGCCCCACC
Organism: Granulosicoccaceae bacterium; assembly: GCA_965222695.1. Taxonomy (GTDB): domain Bacteria; phylum Pseudomonadota; class Gammaproteobacteria; order Granulosicoccales; family Granulosicoccaceae; genus UBA7957. The sequence continues at coordinate 2,816,998 of OZ244967.1, forward strand.
AGAAAAACGCTTTCATCCGCTTGCATTTCTTCGATCAATGCTTCGCGGATAGCTTCGATCAAGGGAATTTCTCGTGACATCTTGTATTCTCCTTCCGGCTAAGGCGCATAGACAGCAGCGAGTAAATCGCTTTCGGGGGGTTGGGCCTTTGGCTGTTCATCCGCCCAGGCCCATGCCTCGACGACTTCATCGGCCGCCTCTTTTTTGATCTGATCGACCTCGTCCTGAGTGAGTATCTTGTCTCCCAACACGCGTTCGGTGGCGATCACCACCGGGTCGCGCTTGCGCAGTTCATCGATCATTTCCTCGGTACGGGGCTCGGATCCGAGAAGATCCGGTGTGCCTATATCGTGTTCGCGAAAGCGGGTGGTTTTGCACTCCACAAAAACCGGTCCGCCCCCGTTTCGGCATTCTTCCACCACTGCCAGCGCCACCTCCGCGCAGGCAAACACATCCTGGCCGTCGACAATATGCGCCGGGATCTCATAGCCCGCGGCCAGGGAGGAAATATGCGGAGCCGGATGCATTTCCGATTGCTCGGCATGTATCGCCAAGCCGTTGTTTTCACACCAATAGATAATCGGCAGCTTCCAGTTGGCCGCCATCAGCATGGATTCATGTGCCCGGCCCTGTCCGAACGATCCGTCGCCGGCGCACAACATCACCACCTGACCGCGTGCATTGCGTTTGGCCGCCCACCCCCAACCGACTGCCGGCGAAAACTGATAGCCGATAAACCCGGAGAACATGAACTGGCCATAATCGGGAAATGAAGCGTGAAATGAGGAACGGCCTTTGCAGCACCCAGCCTCCTTGCCGGTGTGTTCAGCGAGGTAGGGTTTAATATCTATACCTTTCGAAAGCATTGCCCCCATGCCGTGCGCACGATGGTGGGGAGTAAAAAAATCATCTTTTTTCAAAAAACTGCAAGCCGCAACACCCGGAGCTATTCCTCCCTCTCCCGGATGATAGAAGCCCAGTAGCTTACCGGCCATCATGCGGCCGTACATAGCCAGATCGTACTCGTTGGCTTTTATCAGATTGGTGTACAGTGTCACCATCTGTTCCTTAGTCAGGCTCATTTGGCAGTCCTCGAATCTATGGCGATAGGGTTAGCGTAAGAAATCAGCCTGTTTTTTTCAGAAGGTATTTGCAGGCTGTTTCGTTTCTTATTTTATAGGTTAATTAACCTACAACATACAACAGGCCACATTCTGAGTCAATTTTTTTTAGGTATCTTAACCTATATCGAATCTCCCGAGGTGTGAATCCCGGCTATAGCCGTTCAACAATACGGCCGGAGAGAATGGACGCCGAATTTCCAAATTCATATTGACAGGGCTTCGCAGGCTTGTTATTTTTAGGTAATACAACCTATTTTGCATCGCAGAAAACTGCTTTGCAAAGAACCGGAGGATTATGTGGGAAGCATAAGGTCCGTGTCGACGCCGGGTATTAAAGTACGCCTGCCTTGTCTGTATAATCGATTGGCGGCATGACCCTGTTTGAAGCGACCCCGGATAAGCGACATTATGAATAAGCCTGCAACCCAGAAACGAAACGAGAGTGAAAAGGCCTTATCGACAAAAGGCCAGAAACGAATCTCAGCAATCCTTAAGACGGCGAGAAAAGTACTGACCGAGAATGGCCTCGAAGACTTTTCGGTAAATAAAGTGGCGGCCGAGGCGGGAATCAGTATCGGAAACCTTCAATACTATTTTCCCAAAAGAAAGGATCTGCTCTATGCGGTGCTGAATAATATGCTCGATCCAGCAGTTGAACGTGTCGAGAAAACCATATTCTCGCAGCGGGAAGGCAGGAAGGATAAACAGGTGTTACGCGATATTGTGACCTACGGCCTGACTTCCAACCTCAGCGACAACGGTTGTGCGATAACATGGAATTTTTCGGCCATGTCGCTTTATGACGACGATGCAAAAGCCATGCTGACTAATTGGTATGCCGCTTACCGGGAGTTACTGGGAAAAGCGTTGAAATATTACAACCCGAAACTGACAAAAAGACAACTGGAATCCTATACGCTGTTTATCGCATCGCTGATTGAAGGTCACTCCTTAATCTGGCGGCATACCATCTCCGATGGTCGGGAGTTTCAGAAAGTGAACAGAGATTTTGTCAGTAAAATTATAAAGCTGATAGATAGCTAAGCAGCTATACAGGCAAGAATACGGGTGAAGTTCCGATCCGGTGGAAATCAGAATTTGTAACAGAGCTTGTATTACAAGCCGAATATTTTAGAAGCCATCTCCAGATTCAAACTTGCACTGAACAGGCGAGGCACGCCTTGGGCAAGCAGCACACGACGCGGAATCTGTGTGCAGCAATGGCTCGGAGACAGCTTCTGCCAACCAGGGTGGATGATAATGATTAAAGATTTCGAAAACAAAGTAGCCGTCGTTACAGGCGGTGCACACGGAATCGGATTTTCCTTCGCGCAGAATTTTCTCGATCTCGGAATGAATGTGGTGATTACGGCTTCGCGTCAGTCTTCGCTGGACGAAGCCGCAGCGAAGCTGAACAGCGATAAACTGGTGACGGTGCTGAGCGATGCCGGTAACGCGGAAGCCAATTTCGCGTTGGCCAAGTTTGTCGAGGAGGAATTCGGCCAGGCGAATCTGTTGTGTCTCAATGCGGGTATTTCCCGATTGGCTCCCGTTCAGGACATGACCATTGAAAGCTGGCGCCAGCATATGTCCATCAATCTCGACGGTCCGTTTTACGGCGTTAAGGCATTCCTGCCCTTGTTGCAGAAGCAAGAGCAGGCGCATATCGTTATTACCTCGTCTATCTTTGCATTTATCACCAATGCCTTGCAGGCTGGCTATTTTGCATCAAAAGCGGGAGTCACTGCCTTCGCCGAAGCCCTCTATTATGATCTTATGGCCGCGGAATCGCCTGTGGGTGTCACCGTCGTCTGCCCGGGCAATACCAAAACCAATATGGCGGAAGCCAACCTTACCGGCGACGAACCGGCCGAATTGGCCGAAGCCATTAAAAAAGAGGTGGCGGGCGGCGACAGCCCGCAAATCGTAACCGACGCTGTTCTCAAAGCAATCACCGAAAACCAGTTTTACGTACTGCCCAATACCGGCTACTTCCAGGCCTGTGTCGATGCCAGGTTTGAACGCGCCATGGCACAACGCAACCCGACCTGGGAAGATGTCGGCGAAGCCATTTAGCGAGCTGCGCTCCGATGGAATCAGGGACGATTCCATACTCAGCCCGAAACGTGTATCGCCTTGGGAGTTGATGTTTCCGTGCTATATCCGAAATATTTTGGAAACACTGGATGCGGAGAATATTCCCTTCGATCCGATCCTCGAACGTCACAACTATCTGAAGGAATACGCGCGGCTGCCGGACGGTCTCAACGCCATGCAGGCCTATCTGAAAGTGGTCACCGATATCCTGCGAATGACACCTGTTCCGGGACTCGGTTTCAAAAGCGGAGTACGGTTTAATCTCTCCGACCACGGCTTGCTGGGCTATACTGTCGACAGCAGCAAAAATTTGAATGTCGCGCTTGAAGTATTCTGTCTGTTCGGGCGGATTTCGGGCGGGTACAAAACCAGATTAAGCCCTCTATCGGAACAAAATCTTGCTCAATTCGAGTTTAGCGATCTGTTGGGTCTGCCCGAAGAGGTGCTGCGTTTTCAGCTTGAAGAAACCTTTACCGTCTGGCATTGCATTTCCAGAAAATGGGCTGAGCCCTGTGAATGGCTAAGTGAGGTGCATTTTACCTTCGGTCCGCCGGAATATTCGGATTTATACCGTGAGTATTTCCGATGCCCGGTCAGGTTCAACCAATCCGGTAATCGCATGCTCTTCCCGGTAGAATACCTCTCGGAGCCATTTGTGGATTACAACGAGCAATTATTTAATCTGGCCTATTCACAATGCCATGAACTACTCGCCAGCGTCTCCAAATCAATCAGCCTGATCGATCAGATACGTGCGATCCTGACAAAATGCAAGCCTGGCAAATTCCTCAATTTTGAAGAAATCAGCCGCATTTTTAATGTCAGCCCTGCAACCATGCGCCGCCGGCTGGCAAAGGAAGGAACCAACTATCAGCAGTTACAGCGGGAATTTAAAATGCAACTCGCCTGCCGCTATCTGACCGAAACCGATTTATCGGTAAATGAAATCACCTATTTAACAGGTTACAGCGACCCTGCCAATTTTAACCGGGCGTTCCGCAATACGCAGCGCCAATCACCGCATATGTATCGCCTGTCCCACTAAAGCGTTGAAGCAGGAATTTTCATAAAGGCCGGAATCTCTCCGACCTCTACCTAGTACTTTGTCCAGATGATATTTACGGATAAAGATGCCAGCAGCGAGTACCGTCTCTGTTAGGTGTGTGTCTCCAGAAGACGCCGTAAATCCGTCCATGGAGGCTTGGAGCCGCCATCCCTGGCGCCTACACTTCTTCCAACACACGCCTAACAGAGACTCAGAGGCAGCCGCATGTCTTCTTACTTATCCGACAGTTTAATCTGGACAGAGTACTAGAGCATTGCAATGACAGATTTGGTTTCCAGAAAGTGCTCGAGCTGCTCCTTCCCCATATCTTTTCCCAGGCCCGATTGCTTGTAACCACCGAAAGGCATGGCGACATCCACGGCATCATGAGTATTGATGGATATAGATCCGGCTTGCATTTTTTTGACAACCCGGATGGCGCGGGAAAAATCTTCGGTAAATACGGATCCGGCGAGACCATAGATATTGTCATTGGCCAGTTCGACCGCCTCCTCTTCCGTATCGAAGGGAACGACCGCCAATACCGGGCCGAAAATTTCTTCCTGCACGATACGCATACCGTTATGACAATCGACAAACAGTGTTGGCTCAATATAATAGCCTTTTCGATCGACGGCATTGCCTCCATACGCCAGACGCGCACCCTCGTCTTTACCCACCTGGATATAATTCATCACCGAATCGAATTGCACTTTGGAGATTTGCGGCCCTTGAGTGGTGTTAGGATCCAGGGGATCACCCAGTACCACTTCTTTTAATGAGTCAACCAGTGCAGTTATGGTCTGATCATAAATTTTTCGCTGCACATACAAACGGGAACCCGCGGAGCAGACCTGGCCTGAATTGAAATAGACACTGGCGTGCGCACCCTGGACTATATCGTCGATATCGGCATCTTCAAAAGCAACCATGGCCGATTTACCGCCAAGTTCCAGCGTCATATGCGCCATATTGTCTATGGCCGCCTTACCGACAATTTTACCGACCGGTGTCGAACCGGTAAATGAGACTTTCTGAACGCCGGGATGAGCGGCCAGCTGATTGCCTATGACCGATCCCTGCCCTGTCACCACATTGATCACGCCGTCAGGCAGCCCCGCATCCTGCCAAAGCTTCATCAGATACAACATACTCATGGGGGTGATTTCAGCCGGTTTCAACACTGCGGTACAACCGACCGTAAGAGGTGCCGCCAGCTTCCACAATGACATATTGAGCGGCCAGTTCCACGGCACGATCGCACCCACCACACCGACCGGTTCTTTCAGGGTAAAAGCAAAACTGTCCGGGGTGGAAATTTCCCGTGTATTACCCTCTATTTTGGTGGCCCAGCCGGCCATAAAACGCAAGTGCGCGACCGAGCTGAGAATATCCACTTCCATGCACCCGCCGATGGCTTTGCCGGCATCGATCGCCTCGATTTCCGCCAATGTCTGGGCATTGCTTTCCATCACATCCGCCAGGCGAAACAGTAAATCCTGTCGGTCCCCGGGTGTCAAATCCGCCCAGGGTCCTGATTTAAAGGCTCTTCCCGCCGCCTCTACCGCCCGATCGAGATCACCAACGGTTGCGCGTGGCACCGATATCAGCGGCATTGAGTTCGACGGATCCTCCACGGTTGTCGTATCGCCGTTTTCGGCGTCTACGAATTTACCGTCTATAAACATTTTCTGATGTCCCTGGGCAATAAACGCCCGGGTCTCATCGGTAACTTGGTACTTATCCAGCATTGCTTCTATGGTCGAGTTCATATTGGGATCTTTCCGGTTAAAACTGAAATGTCTGTTATTCAGGAAATTTAAGGGAAGGTTGCGCCTTTCGTGTGATCAACGGCGCAACCGGTAAAATCGGATAAAAACGCTACTAAAGCAGGTCGGCAAACGCCTCTTCAGAATACTCCTTGCCCGCCGCCCGTCTTTCGGTGGCTTCTTTAATGGCTACGTATTTTTGTTTGTCAATGGGGAACAGAAAACAGAAAATGGCGGCCAGCAAAACGAACCCACCACCCCAGACAAAAAATATCGTTTCTATTCCTGCCAAGGCCTGTTCGGTCTGTACATCGGCATTTTCGTTAAATCCGTAATAACTGAGTAACACACCGCCCAGACCCAGGCCAAGGCCCATGCCGAGTTTCAGTGTAAAACTCATGATGGACACGACAATGCCGTCCTTGTTTTCACCGGTGACATAAGTTTCTACCGCGCCCACGTCATAAGCCAGTACATAGACAAAGAGCCAGAAGGCGGAGTGACCAAAGGCAATACCGATCATCAGAAACACCATGCTTGTCTCGTTTAAACCGATCAATTTCACCGCAACAAGCGTCGCCAGCGTGACCAATATGGCGAAGCCGAGGGTCTTGGCCTTGCCCAGGGTATCCGAGAAGCGGGTGGAGATCCAGCCGACAAGGGGCGTAAGCAGAATGCCGCCTATTCCCCATATGGAAAGGTATATGGCCTGGCGGCTCTCCTCGGCAATGCCTAGATTGAACTTCACCAGAAACAGCAAAGTAGCAGCCCAGACGCCGCTGTTAGCCATTACAAAAAGCAGGGTGAGACCAAGCAGGTAACGCATAGGCTTATTCTTGAAGGCGCAGCTGAAAAGCTCGATGATACTTTCACTCTCTTGTAAAGCTTCTGCCCGAACCTGGTCCCCGGTGGGTTCGGCTCCGCGGGTTGCGTTCCAGGTAAATAAATAAGTGGCGGTAATGACCAGACCGACAATCGCGCCGGCAAAAGACCAACCCGCAGTATCGGTACCAAACATCTCTCTGCCGTAGCCCACCAGTGGCAGAATCAGCGCCAGCCCGGCAAAGGTGCCCATTTGCACCATGGTTGCCGATGCGGTCCTGATTTTGGTTTTTTCATTAAAATCGTGGGTCATCTCGGAACCCAGGGCCGCCCAGGGAATATCGGACATGGTGAAAAACAACCAGAAGGCCATGTTGATTCCAAGAAAATAGATCTGTTTTCCGACACCGCTGACAAAATCGACATCCGTAAACATCAAAGCCGTCAGCAGGCCGAAGGGAATGGCTCCAACCAGAATGAAAGGTCGTCTCTTTCCATATCTGGATCGATTGTTGTCTGAAAAATAGCCCACACCCGGGTCCGTAACACCGTCCCATAGGACGGCAACCAGAATCACCAAACCGCCTATAGCCGGATCAAATCCGACTATAGTGGTCAAGAAAAACAGGAAATAGGCGAAAAACGAGGTTGTTGCCAACCCCATGCCGAAACCGGCAGTTGAGTAACCTGCAATCAGTTTTTTAGATACATTGGCTTTTTTCTGATCCACTTGGAGTCTCTCCTACTTTTGCATCCGCTTTCCAACGGTTGCACGGGTTGAAATACGACAGTTTTTGCCGTGTCCCTGCAGGAATCCTGCACAATCTTTGGGAACATCTCTAAGGTAAAACAGATATTTATTATTTTAGGTTATTTAACCTATAACATACATGAGCCCATATAGAGAGTCAATTTTTTTAGCCGAGGCCTGTTTACAAACCACGTCATACCTTAGGGGGGCATTCCTGATCAATGATGGATTGTCCGGAAACTGATGATCAGAAAGTTTTTGACAAAGTCTTGCAAGCTTGATAGTTTAGGTAACTCAACCTAATAAATGACAGACGATCATTGATTGGCGACTGATCCTCCTGACCGATTAAGTGTTCTGACTTTTTAAACGGATTTATCCTGACGAATACGGAAACGAATGGTAAGGTCATTTCCGATCACACAATGGTCATTTCCGCTTGACGACCGATGATTACAGAACCCTATTTGGCCGGTGTTTATGTGCGTTATCTACCGGTAGAACTAGCCAATTACGGATATGATCCTTCACCGTTTCTGAAGCGGCACAGTCTGAGCAGGGAAAGACTCAATCAAAACAATATTTCACTTGGATACAGGGAATACCTCGCGTTTCTCAATGATGTTCTCAACCACACGGATATACCGGCGCTTGGACTCAAGACCGCGGGACATATTAATCTGCTCAACCAGGGCCTGTTCGGACATGCTATTTCCTGCTGCAAGAATTTAAAGCAGGCGTTCTCGATTCATCAAAATTATTTTATTCTGCAAAGCGATATCATCCCGGGCTGCCTTGAAATCGAGGATGAACTTGCCAGTTATACGGTCAATATCAGTCTTTTCAGTTACAGCGACGCCATAACGCAGTTTGAAGTCGAGCAGGACTTCGCCATGTGGTTCAGATCCGCGGAAGATTTTTGGGAAAAACGCATTCCGTGGATCAAGGAAATACATTTTTCAACCCGGCGTCCGGGAAATTTCCTGGAATACATGGATTATTTTCAATGCCCTGTACGATTTCAGCAAAAAGACAATCGGTTCTTTTTTGATAAAAAATACCTTGAACAGCCATTTACCGGGTTTGATGCCCTGCTTAATAAAATCACCGAAGAACAATGCGCCCGACTGCTCGAAGAACAGTTCGCTTCTAACAGCCTGCGTCAACGAATAATACAAGTATTGGAAAAGAGTGGAAACCGCATTCCGTCCGTTGTGGATATAGCCAATCGCTTTAATATCAGCGAAATCACTCTACGACGAAGACTGAATAAAGAAGGCACGCACTACAAAGCGCTATTGCTGGAATTCCGAATGAATCTGGCCAAACGCTATCTACTGGAAACCGGTCTTAGCGTAAAGGAAATCGCCCATTTTACCGGCTATACCAACCCGGCAAACTTCTCTCGCACCTTTACCCAATACCATTCCCTGCCGCCAAAACATTATCGGGCAAAATACTCACCGTTGAAATCCAGTGAGCCGTATAACTGAATAGCGGTCTTTCCCTGGTCGCCAAACCGCGAGACTACTTTCGTTTGACCCCCTTCTACTGCGCCTCTGAAGCCAGCTGGTTAAGTTTTCTCACCTGTGCAAGCTCCGCCTCATCGTAGAGAAATTCTTCCCGCACGATTTTACCGTTTTCCACGGTATAGACGCCGATTTCACGGAATATATGGCGCTCCCCGCTTTGCTTCATGGTAAAATCGCTTTTTATAATGACCGAAAATCCGCTGGCCCCGATAAAAGGTCCTTCGGAAATAGAAACCGAGTTGATATCCAGCCAGTTTTGTGCAAGCCAGTCTTCGTGATCGGCGAGATTCTCCGCGCCCTTAACCTCGTGGGAATGCTCTTCCCCCCAGTTCGTGGGTTCAATTTTTACAGCCTTGTCACTGTAGTACTGCTCATAGGCTTCGCGGAAGTTTCCCTGATTCCACAGTTCGATGCATGCATAGGCAATTTTTTCAATACTCAAAATCTATCTCCTCGATAGGTTGTACCGCCGCCAATTATAGCATGTGGACAGCTTTATTTATCCACCCATCAATTTTTCCAGCATATGGGGAGCGAACCCGGCAGTAATACCACCATCAATGGGTATATTCGTGCCGGTGATAAACCGGCATTCATCGGCTGAAAGAAACTGACAGAGTGCCGCAATTTCTTCGGTCTTACAGAAGCGGCCCATCGGGCAAAGTGTGTGTATCAACTCGCGTTGCGGATGATCTTCCGGCCACATGGCCCCTTCGGTAGCGCCGGGGCTGAGGGTATTCACCCGGATCCCGCGAGGCGCCAGTTCCATGGCAATGCCTTTAGCCATAGTGAGCAATGCTGATTTTGCAGCGCCATACGCAGTTTCACCGAAGTTTCCCATCCCTGTCAGCAATGTGGCAATAAAGACGATAGAACCACCGTCACGCATATGCGGCAGGGCACTGCGTACAACACGGTAATGGGCAAGGCTGTTCAAATCGAACATACTCTCAAGGATGTCGTCATCGGTATCCTCGATCATGGTGAATTCCACTACCGCGCCTGCATTACTGATCACTGTATCTATGCCCCCAAGGGCACTGGCGGCAGCATCCACCATTGTGCTGATCTCCCGGGATTTTGTCACATCCGCGGCGATAAACTCGGCGCCGATCTCCCTGGCGATCTCCGGCCCTTCACTGCGACGACCGGTAATCACCACACGGGCACCCTGATCGATAAAGCGTTTCGCTGTTGCGAGACCGATTCCGCTGGTGCTACCGGTGATCAGAGCGGTTTTTCCAGCGAGGGAAAATGAAGGATTAGGCATGGTTCGGCTCCTGCGATGTCGTTATTTGTTCAATGGTGATGTTGGTCCGGTGGTATTTCGCTTGCAGGGCACGCTCCTACAAGCCCGTAGGTTTATTCATGCAGCAACATCAACTAAGTCTGGCTTGCATTAAAGGTATCGTATTCATCGAGAACAGACTTCCACTGCATCTCAAGCATATCGCGGAATTCCGGATGAGAAAAAATGCAGAATCGGCCATCATTGGCTTTTATCGTCCGTAACACATTCGACGCCACATCCTCGGCAGGAATCAATCTGTCTTCGGCGGGAAAATCCATTTCATCATTCATCGGGGTATCGACGGCCCCCGGCGCGAGTATGGACACCTGCACACCTTTGTCGGCGACTTCCTGAGCCAGTGACTGTGAAAATCCGACAACGGCATATTTGCTGGCGGTATAGGTACTGCAGTCCGGAACGGCAATCATGCCCGCCAGCGACGAGGTGTTTACGATATGCCCGGAACCCTGCCCGATCATATCCTTGATAAAGGTTTTGCAGCCCAGTATCACGCCGTCGATATTGATGCGCGACTGCAGGTACCAGTCTTCCATCGGTGAATCGACAAAAGTACCTACCCGCATCACGCCGGCATTATTGCAAAGTATGTCTACCCGGCCGTATTTACCGATGATCTGTTCGCGCATGGCCGTCCAGGCATCGGCGTTGCTGACGTCCAGACCCACTGCCAGATGATCACCCGTCTCAAGCAACGCAAGGGTTTCCCCCGTTGCAGCTTCGTTGATATCGGCAACGACAACCCTGGCCTCATCAGCGGCGAAAAGCTGACATAGGGCACGACCTATACCGGAACCTCCACCAGTAACCACAGCAATTTTATTTCGCAAATCCAATGACATATTGATCTCCGATAGTTCAGCACAGAATCGAGCTGCACCTTGATCCGGTTGACGGAACTCAAAGCAAGATTAAGAAACGGGTGTGTATTCAACTATGCAGAATTATTCCGATACTGAACAGATCATTTGCGGGCTTGAAATGGTCATTTGGGCTCATTCATTTGAAACCGGAACCGTATTGAAACTCTCGTACTCGCTCAATATCGCCTTGTATTGCTCTTCCAGCGTGTCGCGAAATTCGGCGTGAGTGAAGATAAATTGCCGGCCATCCCCGGCCTTGATCGCCTTTACGACATGTCTGGCTACATCCGCGGGCGGAATCATTCGGTCTTCAAAAGGTATTTCAACCCCCTCGTTCAACGGAGTGTCTATGGCACCCGGACAAAGTATGGAAACCTGTACGCCCTTATCCGCCAGTTCGTACCCGACGGCCATGGAGTAGCCGACAACGGCAAACTTGGAGGCAGCGTAGGCGGAGAACTCCGATGCGGCCAGCAAACCGATCAAGGACGCGGTATTGAGAATAAATCCTGCCCCTTTGGCGGCCATATCCGGGCCGAACGTCCGGCAGCCCAGTACAACCCCGTCTATATTGACGCGCGACTGAATATACCAATCCTCCAGCTCGATAACATCATAGGGGCCGACGCGGAAGATGCCGGCATTGTTGCAAAGCCCGTCCACACCCTCGTTGAACTTCTGCTTCAGTTGCTCGCGGAGTGCTTCCCAGGAATCCTGCCGGGTCACATCCAGCAACGCGGCCAGCCCTGGGTTTTTTCCATCCAGTTGATCGACCGTTTGTTCCGCAGCCTGTAAATCGAGATCGGCGGCGATCACATAGGCGCCCTCGTCGGCGAAATGTTTGCACAATTCACGACCGAGGCCGCCACCGCCACCGGTCACGACGATGACTTTATCTTGTAGATCCAGAGACATCACTCTCTCCCGTAAATGGCAAGGTCGAGCTGTAGAGATGCACGCCTAAATGAATTGGCGGAGCACTGGTACTCTGACCACCTAATTATTTAGGATTCAGCGAGATAATCCACAGCATATCCGATCCTGCAAGTGGCCATAGAGGTCATTTCGGAGCTTTAATCTGTCATTTTCACTCAAACCGGGCACGGGATTTACCCACCGGGAAAGGTGGTTGTGTATACCCAAAAAGCCCCTTGTATCGACAAGGGGCCTTTGAAGTTCCCGATCGGACCCACCCGTTATCAGGCACCGGCGTCGAGGGCACGATAAACATCCATGGTCCTTTTGTAATACGTGGGATTTTTACCTTCACGAATCCTGGTTAAGCGATGCTCGATGTGATCCCAGTGCTCGCCCATATTGGGCTTGACGTAGAAAATATCCTTGCGGATCGCGTCGATGACGCTGTCGACAACCACATCGCAGTCGGTACCGTTCTCGCCGAAATGCTCGACCACCTGCATCACGTAATCACGCGGGCCGAAGTAAGATTCGTCCCAGTCGGCTTCCTTGCCTTCGGTCTGCTCCAGCTGCTCCTTCAGGAAGTAGTAAATGCCGGTTCGGGTATTGCCGACCAGCACCACACTCAGGCCGATTTTGTTGTCGGGACGGCCTTCCAGATCCCAGTGCAGGCACTCGGCCCAGGCCATTAACCCGGCCTGACCGACGAAATACGGCGCGGGGTCGCTGAGGCCGGTCATCAGCATAAAGGAGGAGCCGGTGAAGATAATCCGGGCCTCGTCTTCCTTGCGCAGGTGCGGCAGGAATGCATGCACACCGTAGAAATGAGCGTCGAGGTTGGCGGCCAGGGTTGTCTTCCAGGCATCCGGGGTAATTTCGGTTGCGCGGAAGCCATCGACCTCTTGCAACTGAGCCGCGTTGAGGCAAAGAAGATTGACCTTGCCGAATTTCTCAATGGTTTTTTCCGCCAGCAGTCGGTTGTTTTCGAGTGTCGAGATATTGCAGTTCAACGCCAGCAACCTGTCGCCGGCGTTAAGATCGGCTACCGCTGCATCCAGGGCTTGCTGATCGATATCGGCGATCACGACATCAGCGCCTTCGCTGAGGAAACGACGAACCATCTCCAGGCCGATACCGTTAGCACCGCCCGTGACGACGGCGACTTTGCCGTTCAAATCTTGCATGGTATGACTCATTGATTGTCCCCCTCTATAGCGTGTCGTAGTCAGCGCTGGGTTGTTCCAGCTTACGCATGCGCTCAATCCGTGCATCGATCACATCCCAGTAGCCGCCCGGATTCGGTTGTACGTAGAATTGATCTTTCCGAACCGCGTCGAATACACCGGCAGCCACTTCTGAAGGCGGCGTTCCGGCGGCCAGTTCGGCGGCGGCGGCAGCAATGATCTCCGGATCTATATCGTCGGTTGCCGCGTTTTTAGCCGCATTGGTGGCTGTGTCGCCAGGCATCAGCACGGAGATTCCCACTTTCGAACCGGCCAGCTCCAGATCGAAATACAGGCTTTCCGCCATCGACAGAACACCGGCCTTGGTGGCGAAATAAGCGGCCTGCATAGGGCCGGTCATCATGCCGAACATGGACCCGGTGATCACGATGTGAACCTCTTCTCCCTGTTCCTCCAGCAGCGGCAGGAATGCCTGGCAACCGAAGAACGGGCCGTTCAGATTGACACCGATCTGCAGATTCCACTCGGCTTCGGAAACATCGGTGAAAGGACGTGGCCGGCCCAGTCCCGCGTTCAGACACAGCAGATTGACGCCGCCGAACGCCTGTTCAGCCGAAGCGGCCAGCTTCTTGTTCTCTTCCGGAGAAGATACGTCGCAACGAACCGCGATCAGCCGGTCACCGGCGTCAAAATCGGCAACCGCCTCATCCAGTGCATCCTGGCTGATATCGGCGATAAGCACTTTCATGCCCGAATCCAGCGCTTGCCGGGCCAGTGCCTTTCCTATACCGCTGGCACCGCCGGTGATGACCGCGACCTTGCCTTGAAAATTCTTGATCATCCTCTCCACCTCTTTAGACTCGTTTTAAATTTACGGACCTCAGAATAAGTATGAGGTGAGACTCGAAGACTAGAAATATCATTTCCAATCTATTAAATATCATTTCCGGATGCTGCAATTGACCCAAAAGTCCGCAAATGTCCTGAGTACATTTCGGGAGCGGGCCACGAAATTGACCGGGAATATATAAAATTTTCCCCCCAAGTGCCGATAAACACAATAGTTTTCCATTGCTCTCTAGGTTCCCTCCGCGGTGAGTGGTTGTTTAGTGAGTTGTTTTACAACAAGGAACAACCCGTGTCCGAAACAAATCTGAATACCTGCCCGGAATCGGAGCAAGCGACAACTGATTCCTCCCTGAAACCGCAAATTCAGGCGGAGCAAGTCCGTTTACTCTATTCGCAAGGGTATGAAACGCTGATCACCAGTGCCCTGACGTCAGTTTTTTGCGTATTACTTTTTTGGAATGTTTTTCCGGTCAGAACCTTTGTGATGTGGTTGTCCGCTATGGCGGCTATATTGGCCATGCGCTGGTTTCTTATCGCGTATTTTTATCGTTCGGATCCGGATAGGCCTGAGCTGCTTGTTTCATGGGGTCAAAGATACACATTGCTGGCCGGGCTGACAGGGCTGTTGTGGGGTAGTCTCATGTTGACCTGGGACCCTGGCTGGCCAACCTTTCAACAGGTACAATTGATCTTGGTACCCGTTGCGCTCGCCGCTGGGGCGGTCAGCGCCTATGCGGCCTGGTTTCCCGCTTATCGTGCTTTTCTTTTTTCCATCATGGTGCCCGTTTGCCTGGTCTTTTTCAGCGTTGGAACCTATGAGACCGTTACAACGGGCGCACTGGGCGTGTTTTTTACACTGGGATTATACGTTCTGAGTAAAAAATACAACGGAAAAGTCAATGAAATACTTGAGCTACGCTTTCAAAACGACGAGTTGGTGAATGGCCTCACCCGCAGCAATCAGGACTTGCAATCCGAGGTAGAAAAACGCGCCGCCGTTGAAGCCAGTCTGAGAGAGAACGAGAAAAAATACCGCAAGCTGTACGACAGTTCCAGTGACGCCGTTGTACTGATTGGTGAAACCGCTTTTCTGGACTGCAATGCATCGGCATTGCAGATGTTCGATCTTCCGTCACTGGATGATTTCCACCGGCTCGATTTCAACGCGCTCTTCTTTAAGAACGACCGGGCGGAAATCGCGCAAAAGGATTATTTTCTGGAACAGCTCAGCCTGGCCCGTGAGACGGGAGAATCCCGTTTTGACTGGATTGCACGGCGGGGAGACGGATCCCGCATCTATCTCGAAGTCGTCTTGACACTGATGACAATCTCTGGGGAATCCGTACTGCAAGCCGTAATGCGTGATATCTCCCAACGAAAAGAAACGGAGGACGCATTGAGACAGGCCAAGGAGGCCGCCGAAGCAGCGAGCAAATCAAAGAGTGAGTTTCTGGCCTGCATGAGTCACGAGATCCGTACACCCATGAACGGTGTGCTGGGTATGACTCAGTTGCTGATGACCACTGATCTAACCGATAAACAGCAACATTTCGGCAAATCGATTTACCGCTCCGCCGAATCGCTGCTGGCCATTATCAATGACCTCTTGGATTTTTCCAAAATTGAAGCCGGCAAGCTTGAGCTGGAGGTGATCGAGTTTGATTTACACGGTCTTGTGGAAGAAGTCTGCAGCCTTATGGCGGATGCCGCCCACAGCAAAGAATTGGAACTGATCTGCCATATCGAGCGCGACGTGCCGCGGGCGTTCGGCGGTGATCCGGTCCGGCTTAGGCAGATTCTTACCAATCTGATCAGTAACGCCATCAAATTCACCTCCGAGGGCGAAGTACTCGTGCGGGTAAATATAGACCAGACTCTTGAAAAGACATCACGATTGGCGTTTTCCGTTAGCGATACAGGAATCGGTATCTCGCCTCAAAAACTGGCGACGATTTTTGAATCATTTTCCCAGGAAGACAGCTCGACGACTCGCAAGTTCGGCGGCACTGGACTTGGCTTATCAATCGCCAAGCAGCTTTCCCACTTGATGGATGGCGATATACAGGTTGAAAGCACCCCTGGCAAAGGATCGACCTTTTCATTTACCGCTTGCCTGGAAAATCGCTCGGAAAACAGTGTTGCAAATGCATTGACCGGTGACGAAATCCGGCACTTGCGGGTGCTGGTCGTCGACGATAATAAAACTAACCGAAACGTTCTCCACCATTTACTGGACCATTGGGGAGTCGAGCATGGTCTGGCCGAAGATGCCGCCCATGCAATGCGGCTGCTTCGCTCCGCGTCGATTGTGGGCAAGACTTACGATGTTGCAATTCTGGACATGATGATGCCGGATAAGAACGGAATCGAGCTTGCGAACGAAATACGCCTTCTGCCTGAGGCCGATAAGATTCAATTGATTATGCTCTCATCCATGCTGTTTGAGAAAAAAGATGAATCGCTTCGAGGCCTGGATGTACGCGCATCGCTGCATAAACCCATACGCCAATCGGAGCTGTACAATTGCCTGATGCAAGTCACGCAGCACGATCAGAAACGCCCCATAGATGCCGATTCATCGTCAGCTGAGAACTCCGAAGCTCAACAGTACACAGGAACGAAAGTACTCCTGGCTGAAGATAGTCCGATCAATCAGGAAGTGGCAAGCGGTATGCTGAGCGCTTACGGTTGCGACGTCATGGTTGCGTGTAACGGCGCAGAGGCCGTGCAAGCAGTATCGCGCGAGCAGTTCGACATTCTTTTTATGGATTGCCAAATGCCTGTCCTGGACGGACTCGCTGCAACAAAGCAGATACGCCAGGCCGAGCGTTCGATTCGAGTCCCTATAGTTGCATTAACCGCCGACGCCATGAAAGGCGATCGTGAACGCTGTATTGATGCAGGTATGGATGACTATCTTTCCAAGCCCTTTCAAAGTGCTGATCTACTGATGATGCTGAACCGATGGGTAAGCGAAAAACCCAACACCGATGAGGCCATTGAAATAGTGGCGCCCGAACCTGATTTATCTCCCGAACCCTGCAAAGATCCGGAAGACCGGCAACCGGAAGTGGTGACTTCAATAAGCTCTGCGCAGGATGATGTTCAACGCTTTGATCCCAAGCCACTCTCTGCTATCCGCAACCTCGGCCAAGGTCAGGACATTATGGTCCGTATCATCGGCATGTTCAAAGACAGCACACCCGAAGCTGTCGACGAAATGCGTCAGTCCCTGAAAGACGGCGACAACGAATGCCTGCGGCGTGTTGCGCATACCCTCAAATCCAGCGCCGCAAATCTCGGCGCCATGGAAATCTCGGCACTGGCCAGACACATCGAGCAGGCGGCCCGCGAAGAAAGACATGACGGAGTTGAGGAAGCCATAAACGCCATCGCTGATCAACTCACTGAGGTGTTTGCGTTCCTGGATACCGAAATTACTCAAACCGGATCCAAGGCTGCAAATACTTATCGATAAACCGGATACTTTGCACATAAAGCGTTGACTTTTTCTTTCACCGCGTCGATGGTTTCCTGATTGTTGATATCATCAAGAATGTCGCACATCCAGCCGGTCAGGTCTTTGGCTTCCTGTTCTTTGAATCCGCGTGTGGTGATTGCCGGTGAACCGATTCTGAGCCCGCTGGTAACAAACGGGGATTGCGGATCCTTGGGCACTGAGTTCTTGTTAACCGTGATATGTGCCTTGCCGAGCGCCGCATCGGCGACCTTTCCGGTAATTCCCTTGTCGATCAGATCCAGCAGGAACAGATGATCGTCGGTACCGTGGGAGACAACCTTGTATCCTCTATCCTGAAAGACTGATGCCATGGCCTGCGCATTCACCAGCACTTGCTTTTGATAGTCTTTAAAACCGGGTTCCATCGCCTCTTTGAATGCCACCGCTTTAGCGGCAATCACATGCATCAGGGGACCACCCTGCATACCCGGAAACACCATGGAATTGAGTTTTTTCTCGACATCCGGATTGCTGCGGGCCAGTATCAAGCCGCCACGCGGGCCGCGCAGGGTTTTATGAGTGGTTGTTGTCACGACATCCGCCACATCCATGGGCGATGGGTAAAGACCCGTTGCAACCAGACCGGCGACATGTGCCATATCGACCATCAGGTAAGCGCCGACACCGTCTGCAATATCACGGAAACGCTGCCAGTCGACAATGCGCGAGTAGGCGGAAAATCCCGCCACGATCATTTTCGGCTGATGCTCCCTGGCCAAAGCCTCCACCTGCTGATAATCGATTTCCCCGGTCTCATCATCAAGGCCGTATTGTATGGCGTTAAAGAATTTTCCGGAGAAGTTGACTTTGGAACCATGGGTCAAATGCCCGCCTTCCGCCAGCGACATTCCCAGAATCGTATCCCCCGGCTGCAGCAGGGCAAAATAAACCGCGGCATTGGCCTGCGAGCCCGAATGCGGCTGTACATTGGCGTAGGCCGCTCCGAATAACTGCTTGGCGCGGTCAATCGCCAGTTGCTCCGCCACATCGACAAATTCGCAGCCGCCGTAATAGCGTTTTGCCGGATAACCTTCAGCGTATTTATTGGTTAAGACAGACCCCTGGGCTTCGAGAACACGCGGGCTGACATAGTTTTCCGAAGCGATCAATTCAATATGGTCTTCCTGCCGCTGTACCTCGGCGTCTAGAGCCTCCTTAAGCTCGGCATCGAACTCGGCAATAGTCTGGTCTTTGGTAAACATGTGGTTCTCCGGATAATTTAACGGCTGACGCAGCATTCACGTAAAACGCGACAGTTTATGTCGAGGAACGCGCGATTGCCACTGTCTTTTAGCGAACGGTAAAAATATTTCCCGCCTTCCGCAACTGACGACGGATTTTCCCGTCAGGCTGAGATAAAATCCGCCCCTGGTTTTCCGCAGCATCGATATGGACCCTATCTCCCACGAGTTGATTTTTCTGTTGTTATTCGCAGCCCTTGCAGGCGGATTTATCGACGCCATCGCCGGCGGTGGCGGACTGCTGACCGTACCCGTACTCTTATTCGCCGGCCTCACACCCGTGCAGGCCCTGGCGACCAACAAACTGCAGGGTACGTTCGGCACCTTCAGCGCGGGTCTGACATTTGTACGTTCGGGTCATATCCGGCTCTTTAGATTACGTAATGTCATCGTGAGCACGGCGCTGGGCGCCGCCTTCGGAACCTGGCTGGTGCAAGTGCTGGACACGGCATTTCTGCGCCAAGTCATACCGCTGCTGCTGATCGCAATTGCCGCCTATTATAGTTTTTCACGCCACGGGGGAAGACCCAATTCCGACAGTAAAATAAGTGATAACGCCTTCACTCTTTCAGCCGCGCCCGCGATAGGCGCCTATGATGGATTTTTCGGCCCGGGAGCAGGCGCCTTCTACACGACTTCATATGTTGTGTTGCGAGGATTCGATCTGCTGCCGGCGACGGCGCACACCAAGATATTGAATGCCACCAGTAATTTTATCTCACTGCTGGTGTTTGTTCTGGGTGATCAGGTGTTGTGGACAATCGGTTTGCTGATGGGAATTGCCCAGATAATCGGTGCCGGACTGGGCTCCAGGCTGGTGATAAGGAAAGGAGCCGCGCTCATCCGGCCCATGCTGATCACCGTATCTTTGCTGATTACGATCAATCTTATCGTCAGAGACGAAAGCCACTTTTTACACCAAGCCATAGTCTCCCTTTTATCCGCTTACTATCCATAAACCAAATCCACAGAGCAGCCAGGACCAAGCGCCACCGTCTGCAGCACTTTTTAACGTATTTCGGAAGAAACGCGTCCGGATATTGTATGATTGAAGGCTGAATATTCACTCGCAATAATGCAAATCTGTCTCAACGGTGAAAAGCCGGTAATCTTCGGTCGAAAGGAAAAGATTGAAAACATCTGGGTCAATTCCCTCACGGGCGCTTGCCCGGGTAGTCAGGCTTCGGTAAAAATAGCACATTTCCGATACCGGTAAATTAAAATGAAACTCACCAGTCATGGCGCCACAAAAGAAGTCACGGGTTCCTGTCACCTGTTGGAAGTGAGGGACAGCAGGATATTGCTGGAGTGCGGTTTAATCCAGGGAAGGGCGAAAGACGAGGCCCGCAACAGAGATCCTTTCCCCTTTGATCCGAAATCCATCGATGCGGTTGTTCTCAGCCACGCGCATATCGACCATAGCGGGCGCTTGCCTTTGCTGGTGAAGTCCGGATTCCGGGGGCCGATTTATACCCACCCGGCCAGTATCGATTTATGTAAAACACTGCTGATGGACTCGGCTTATATCAACGAACGGGAGACAGTCTGGCAAAACCGCAAACGGGAAAGAAAGGGTCTTAAACCGCTTGAACCCTTGTATACCCGCCAGGATGTGGAGGAGACGCTGGAAAGTTTTCGTCCTATTGAGTACGCCGAGCCGACTGATATCGTCCCGGGTATCAATGCCACCCTGCGCGATGCGGGGCATATTTTGGGTTCCGCCATAGTGGAATTGAATCTTTCGGAAAATGGCGTGAACAAACGCCTGGTATTCAGCGGCGATCTCGGCCACCGGGGTTCACCCATACTGCGTGACTTCCGCTTGATCGAGCAGGCTGACCTGGTATTGATGGAGAGCACTTACGGAAATCGCGACCACAAGGACTGGGAGCACACTTTTGAAGAGGTCAGCGACATTGTTGAGATTATCAACAATGGGCACGGCAACGTGCTGATTCCGGCATTTTCCGTAGGACGCAGCCAGACGATATTGTATATGTTCGCCAAGTATTTCAAAGAGTGGAAGCTGGACCGTTGGCGGATTTTTCTCGACAGCCCGATGGCGATAGAGGCAACCCGCATCTACGCCCATCATACCGGTCTCTACGATAAAGATGCCCGGGAATTCCTGAAGCGGAACAAGGGACTGATGAGTATGCCGAATCTGCACCACACGCAGACCTCGCAGGAATCGATGAAGCTGAACCAGATCACCGACGGTGCCATTATCATCGCCGGTAGTGGCATGTGCACGGGCGGGCGGATCAAGCACCACTTGAAACATAATGTCTGGCGTGACGACTGCCACGTCGTCATCACAGGATACCAGGCGCGCGGCACTACCGGCCGCGCCTTGGTGGACGGTAAACCCCGTATACGCCTGTGGGGAGAAACCATTCGCGTTGCGGCGCAGATACACACCATCGGCGGGTTATCCGCTCACGCCGGGCAACGCAGTCTGCTCGATTGGTATGCAGCCTTTAAGAACCGTCCGAAAGCATTGCTGGTACACGGCGAGTTGTCTGCCATGGAAGTGTTTGCCGAGCGCCTGCGGGATGATTACCAGGCCGATGTGGAGATAGCGGAATCGGGTAAAACCTATACCATTTAACCCTTGGTCGCGGCAGACAGCGCGGGCAAACTTGATATTTCGGCGCAAGCACATATAGTGCATGCAATCGTAATTATGCGGAAATTTCCAGATGGCTGACTCACCTTATATTATCGAAGTAAACGAAGAAAATTTTGTACAAGTCGTATTGGACGGGTCACAGACTGTCCCGGTATTGGTCGATTTCTGGGCCGATTGGTGCAATCCCTGCCAAGTGCTGATGCCGATTCTGGCGAAACTCGCGGAGGAATATCAGGGCCGCTTTATACTGGCCAAACTCAACAGTGACGAGAATCAGAATATCGCTATGCAACTGGGTGTACGCAGCCTGCCGACGGTGAAAGTCTTCAAAGACGGCCAGCCGGTTGATGAATTTATGGGCGCTTTGCCGGAATCACAGGTCCGTGAATTCATTGATAAGCACGTGGAAACCCAGAAGACCGATAACCGGGTCGATCAAGCGATGATGGCGTTTCAACAGGGCGATGTGGACGGCGCCAAAGCGTTGTTGGTCGAGGCCTATAACAACGACCCGAAAAACGGACAGACCGCACTGGCACTCGGACAGGTTTCTCTGGCGGCTGGAGACTATGAATCGGCCGAGCTGGTGCTGAACAATCTCTCCGAGGCGGATGCGAATACGGACGAAGGCAGGCGGCTAAAAGGCATGTTGACTCTGTCTCAGGCGGATACAAGCGATAAGGATTTAGCAACCCTGGCCCGTGAAGCGGAAAATGAGGATAGCAGTGAATCACGCTACCACTACGCGGTAAAACTGGCGATGCACGGTCAGGTCGAAAGCGCTCTGGAACAGCTTTTATCCCTGATGCAGCATGACCGTGAATTCGGTGACGATGCAGCCCGTAAATGCCTGATCACCATTTTCGACGTTTTGGGCGGCGACCCGCTTGTCGGCAGGTATCGACGGAAAATGTTCAATCTATTGCATTAAGTGCCTGTCTATTCGCCTGCATCAATTCTCCAGGCGTTCGCCGCAGGACCAGCAGAACCCGAAGCTGGATTGATTCATCTCGTGGCAATGCGGACATTCGATGTCCTCTACCACCGCCTGCCTGTTCCGCTCAAACTCCCTGACGATCTGCCGGGCCGGTTCCTCCTGCCCCGGATCGCTGATCCAGATGGAAACCAATTGGTCCGGAGGCAATTCACCGATCGCACCGGTTAAATAAGTGCCTTTGATCATCGCATCTATACCCTTTTCCGATAATTGATGATGCAATAACTGCGCGTCGATAATGCTTTCCGCGGAGTAGAGTTTGAGCATGGGATACTGGCACCTGTTTAGGGATACAGCTGACAAAAATGTTTTTTCAGATACTTATACTTTCGCTGCCGAAGGTCAACCTGTTTCCCCGTAGGAGCGAGGCCTCCTCGCGATTGATTTTCGACGGGACGAATTTTCGCTTGCAGGGCAAGCTCCTACTCGCCGGGCTCGGCACCTTGGTTTTCTCGTAGGAGCGGGGCTTCCCCGCGATTATTGTTTTGTCAATGAACGCTTGAAATTTCTTCTGGGTTGAGTAATTGTTCTGCATATTTTAAGCAAGGAAAAAAAGACATGAACATGACTGTTAAAGGGCCAGACGGCAAGTTACGATGCAACTGGTGCAGCGCCGCGCCGGAGTTTCTCAACTATCACGACACCGAATGGGGATTCCCGGTCGGTGACGACTATCGGTTGTTTGAAAAATTAAGTCTGGAGAGTTTTCAGTCCGGACTCAGCTGGCGTACCATCCTGGCAAAGCGCGAAAATTTCCGAACCGCCTTTCACCATTTTGACTTCGATCGAATAGCGCGTTTCAACCAGCGGGATGTTAATCGTTTACTAAAGGACGAGGGGATTGTACGTCACAGGGGTAAAATTGAGGCGGTCATTAATAATGCACGCCGCGCACAGGAGCTGGTCAAACAGGAAGGCTCACTGGCGGCTTTTTTGTGGCAGTACGAACCGGACACGAAGCGGCTTGCGGAACCTCAGACGGTATCGACATCCGATGAGTCGATCGCTTTGTCCAAAGACCTCAAAAAACTCGGCTGGAAGTTCGTAGGGCCAACTACGATCTATGCATTTATGCAAGCCATGGGTCTGATCAACGATCACGTCGGTGATTGCATCATCAGAACCAAAGTGGACCGGGCCAGAAAAAAATTCACGCGTCCTGCTGGCTAAGTTGCCACGCGCGTCTTTAATGCCCCTGAGATTATTATTCATAATGGATTAGAAAAATTAAAACTCCCAACGAAATCCCCCTTTCACGCTGCCGATCGAATGGTGTCTGACCGATTGCAGGCTGGAGTATTCAATAAACGCCGATTTACCGCCTCTCATGATCAGTGTGGTACCCAGATCCAGCTTAAAATATTCGTCGTCCGGCGCATCGATGGGCAGTTCGAATTTTTCCTCGCTAGGATCACCGAGAAATCGCCCCGTGATACGCGATTTTTCGGCTTTGAGGTCCTGTATCCACTCAACGCCTGCATAAGGCAACCAGATCGAATGTTTGCCATCGATCAGCTTACTCGCCTGAACTCCCAATGCTGCCAGAAAACCGGTACTTTCCTGCTCGTCGAGGGTCAGACGCCATCCTTCGCCCCGGTCTCCCGCTTGAGAAAAATTTTCTTCAGTATAGCCGTCGACTTCCGATTGTAGATATTCAAACCTAATTCCGGGGGTGATAAAAAACCGCTCGGGCAACGCAAATTCCATACCTGTGTTAACAAAGAGAGAAAACTCCGCGCCGTCAAACTCCACGCTTGCAGTCTGATCCACATCCGTGCCGTCGGACAATGAATACCGGATATTCCGATCCTGTTTATTGCTGTTATTGCCGAAACTCACGCCGGCGTCGACATATAGAGTGTCGTGGTGATAGGTGGAAAACAATGTAATAAAAAGCCCGGTGGTATCCAGCGAACCTCCCGAGGAAAAATCACTGCTTGAGCGGGAAAATCCGAGAGCGGTACCGACAGTAAGATTATCCTTAACCCGATAGTCCGCGCCCAGGGAAATACCCTGAGAGTCGAAGTCATAGCCTTCTTCACGGGCGGTTTCGTTGCGGTCGCCGAACCTCATTTCGCCGTTAAGAAAGACATTAAGCGCGGAAACGAAGTCGTCGTCCTCTCCGGCACCCATGCCGGACCGGACAGACGGTTCCTGGACGGGGATGACATTCTGTCCGATGCGGACATTAAACCCCGCGAATGCCGCTAGGTTTCGCCTCCGCAATGCCGCCATTCTGGCCGATATATTTTGCAGCTGGGTGGACAAGGACTGCCGGCCCACGACGATGGGTGCACCCGCCTGATCCGGTGCTATGGCTCTCAGGGCAATATCCGCCTGCGGATCCTCATTCGCAATGGCATTGCCCAGTGCATTGCAGTCTCGCCGCAGGGCATAGGTCTCGGCCTGCTCCGCGGTGACATCCTGTATTTGCGGACAGATTGTCCCGATCACATTGCCCATCTCCTGAACCGCAGAATCCCTCGCGAACAGAGAGACCGGTATAGCGGATAGGATAAGGAAAGCGACATTGCCGAGAGTGATCCCGGTCCGGCGAAAAACGGTTACATGGCCTGGCTCTGCATCCGTCAATATCATGTTGTCGATGTACTAGTCATGTAACTTATCCGCGCTGACCAGCAAACCGTCTTCATCGGCGTACAGATAATGTCCGGGAGTGAAAGTGACATCCGCGAATCGCACACCGATGTCTTCCTCTCCCACGCCGTTTTTCGGTGTTTTCCTGGGATGGGTGCCTAAGGCCTTAACACCGAGTCTTTCCGCCGCTATTTCTTCGCTGTCACGGATGCATCCGTTGATTACAATTCCCGCCCAGTGGTTCTTTGCCGCCAGTGCTGCAAGATTGCCCCCAAGCAGGGCGCAGCGCATGGAGCCACCGCCATCGACCACCAACACCTGTCCCTTGCCCGGTTGTCCCACCATTTTTCTGACCAGCGAATTATCTTCGAAAATTTTCAGTGTTCTGATCGGGCCGTGAAACATGATATTCCCGCCGAAATCGCCGAACAGGGGCTCTGCGATGACAACCGAGTCTTCATTGGCATCCGACAAATCTGCAGTTTTGAGTGACATGATTTTTCCTCAGGCATTATGTGTACGAGTAAACAGGCGGCGGCCGGCAAAAATATCTGATCCGGTTGATGCGTTTTACGAACCGTCCAGGGCATAGGGTAATTCGAGGAGCCGCACAGGTTCGCCGGCCCGGCCTTCCAAATACAACTGTTTACCTCTGTCTTCCGCGACCTCGGTCTTCAGCACTGCCAGCATTTCAATATCCTGATCCTGAGTTACCGCTGAATCAATCACCTCGCCGACCACTTGCTGAACACCTTCCGAAACTATCGGCGTTCCCGGCGCCGGCGGAATTGTTCCGACGGTGGCGAGACGGTACATTCTGCGTTTCAATCTGCCCAGATATTGCAGCCGGGCAATCACTTCCTGCCCCGGGTAACAGCCCTTCTTAAAATTGACTCCGCCAATAATCTGCAAATTCAGCATCTGAGCGACAAAGCGCTCCTGTGTCGATGCATAGACCTCCGGAATACCGGCCTGGATTTGCTGAAGATTCCAGAATTGACTGGACACAGGTTCGGCGGATTGCGCAAGCTTTGCCCAAAGCGCCTGCATCTGTGTAACAGCTCCATGGAGTACGAACCTCGGCAACAGCCCGGGAACGCGCACTATAACGATGTTCACTCCGGTTTGCGAGCAACACGTATTGATCTCGGCCGGAACGGTAAACCCGGCGACGCAAAGGAGCTGCTCGGCACCCTCACCCGATAATCCCAGGCTTACCCAGGTGGCACCGAGATCTTCAATCCGTACATCCGAACGCATCACAAACATTTGCAGCCGTTTGGCAAAGGCATCCTTAACCTCGGCCGGTAAATCCAGGTAATAGGCATGATCGGCTTTGAAGATCCGGAACAGGGCCAACACTCGCCCTTTCGGACTGGAATAACTGCTGAGCTGACTGTTACTCCCATCCAGACTCTGCAAGTCGTTGGAAAACTGCCCATGCAGAAACGTCGCTGCGTCCTTGCCGGTGACTTTGATCAGAGAACGCCGGGCCAGATCAAACAAATGGCTTTTCCCCTCGGGGTCATACGGCGCGGCAAACTCGGCGAATTCTCGATCGTTGAAACTCGCCCCGCTACTTGACAGTGTCTTTTTCCACTCAGCGTTCATAAACCTACTTTTCCGGTCGGAAATATATTGCGATTGTATTTCAAAGCTTAGCCACTGTCAGCCTGTACTCTAATCCAAAGGTACGGCGATGCTTTCTATAATGAGCATTTAAAATACGGATAATCCACCACAGACTTTGATAATTGGCGGTAAAATTGGCATTATTAGATGTTTGAACAGGGTACAGAGATATGCCTGAAAAATCAGGGCTTGGGAATCCGGATTCCGCAACTGAAAACCTTCTGAAAGTCGCTGATCAAAAACCGCCATCCGATGATTGCCGGACGAAGGAGATCGGAGGCCCCAAAGGCCCCGAGCCCACTCGGTACGGTGACTGGGAGAAGGCCGGGCGCTGTATCGATTTCTAGGGATTCGGTCACTGAAGACTATCTCCATCCGGCTTGACAGAGGGACGGGCATCAGCGGGCATCTCGCACCTTGCTTTATGCAGGCAAGGAAAAAGTCGATGACGGAATTACAGGTGAAATAACTGCAATTATACTCACCTCCAACACACACTCTGAGGCTAGTGAAACATGGCGTGGAATGATAAACGGCCAATGTCGCCGCATGTACAAATCTATAAATTACCCCTGACCGCTCTTCTATCGATCTCCCACAGAATAACCGGAGTTGCGTTAAGTGTCGGCTCCTTATTTCTGATCTGGGTATTGGCATCCGCCGCGGTCGGGCCGGAATCGTTTGCCGGCGCACAGGCCATCCTGTCGTCCTGGTTCGGCTATCTTGTTCTGTTTGGATTTTCCGCTGCGCTGTATTTTCACCTGTGTACAGGCATTCGCCATCTGTTATGGGATGCAGGCCTGGGGCTGGATCTTGAATCCGCGGATAAATCAGGCAAAGCCTTGCTGGCCGCTGCCGTCGTTTTAACCCTTCTCACCTGGCTGATCGCCATTGCCGCAGGATAATAATACGATGAATTCCAATAGCCTAAGATCGCCTCTCGGCAAGGTTAAGGGCCTTGGTTCCGCAAAATCAGGAACCGGGCATTTCATAGTACAACGCCTGACCGCTCTTGCCCTGATCCCCATCACGCTGTGGTTCTGTTTTTCCCTCGCGGCCATGCCACAAATGGACTACGCCAGCTTTACCGCCTGGCTGCAATCCCCGTTTAGTGCCGCCATGATGTTACTTACCGTGGTGGTGGTTTTTTATCATGCCTATCTGGGTCTGCAGGTCGTTATTGAAGACTATGTATCGGATCACGGAATCCGGCTGATCGCGATCATTGCCGTGCAGTTCATCTGCATTTTAATGGCGGTCGTCGGTATTGTCTCTGTTCTGAAAATCGCAACCGGAGGTGCGGCCTGATGTCCGAAAATTACACTTTGATAGACCACAAATACGACGTCGTGATTATCGGTGCCGGGGGCGCGGGTCTGCGCGCGACATTGGGAATGGCCGCGGCCGGTCTGTCGACCGCCTGCATCACCAAGGTCTTCCCTACCCGTTCGCATACAGTGGCAGCACAGGGCGGCATGAGCGCGTCGCTGGGCAATATGGGTCCGGACCACTGGAACTGGCATATGTACGATACCGTCAAGGGATCGGACTGGCTGGGCGATCAGGATGCGATCGAATACATGTGCCGCGAAGCCGTGCCGGCAGTGATCGAACTTGAGCACTTCGGCGTCCCCTTTTCCCGCACCGAGGACGGCAAGATTTATCAGCGCCCGTTCGGCGGGATGTCGACCCATTTCGGCGAAGGCATAGCGCAGCGCACCTGCGCCGCTGCCGACCGCACCGGCCATGCAATTCTGCACACCCTGTATCAGCAGTCACTGAAGCATAAGGCCGAATTTTATATCGAATATTTCGCCATTGATCTGATTATGGATGATGAAGGGGTCTGTCGCGGCGTGGTCGCCATAGATCTGGCCACTGGGGAGATGCACCGCTTCCGCGCCCATATTGTGGTGCTGGCAACAGGCGGATGCGGCCGGGCGTATTTCTCGGCCACTTCCGCACACACCTGCACCGGCGACGGAAACGCCATGGTTCTGCGCGCCGGTTTACCGCTGCAGGATATGGAATTCGTCCAGTTCCATCCGACCGGTATCTACGGCGCGGGGGTGTTGATTACCGAAGGGGTGCGCGGCGAAGGCGGTTATCTGACCAATTCGGATGGCGAGCGTTTTATGGAACGTTATGCGCCTAACGCGAAGGATCTGGCATCGCGTGACGTTGTCAGCCGCGCGATGACGGTGGAGATCAATGAAGGGCGTGGCGTCGGCCCGAATGCCGATCATATCCACCTGAATCTTATGCACCTGGGCTCCGATGTCATTAACAAGCGGCTGCCGGGAATTGCCGAATCCGCGGAAATTTTTGCCGGCGTCGACGTATCCAAGGCACCGATTCCGGTCATTCCGACCGTTCACTACAATATGGGCGGTATTCCCACCAACTATAAAGGCGAGGTGGTAACCCTGAAAGAAGATGATCCGGACAGCATTGTTCCGGGATTGATGGCTATAGGCGAAGCGGCGTGCGTGTCGGTACACGGAGCCAACCGTCTGGGTTCCAATTCCCTGCTCGACATCGTTGTCTTCGGGCGCGCTGCGGCATTGCGTGCGGCCGAGGTCATCGAGCCTAACACGCCGCACAAACCCTTACCGGAATCAACCACCGTACCGATCCTCGATCGCTTCGATAAAATCCGCAATGCCGACGGCGGCACACCGACGGCGGAACTACGCGACACCATGCAACGCACCATGCAAAAGCACGCCGCTGTTTACCGCACCGGCGATTCAATGCAGGAAGGTGTGGATAAAATGCAGAAGGTCTTCGATAGCTTTGAAGACATCGGCATCACTGACCGCTCACTGGTCTGGAATACCGATTTGATTGAAACCCTGGAGTTAGAGAATCTGCTGAGTCAGGCGCAAGTGATCATTAACGGCGCTCTTAATCGCACCGAAAGCCGCGGCGGCCATGCCCGGGAAGACTATCCGGACCGCGACGACGAAAACTGGACCAAACACACCCTGGCCTGGGCGGACGACAAAGGCAAAGTCAGCATCGATTACCGGCCGGTACATATGTACACACTGACCGACGAAGCTGAAGTCATTCCTCCCAAAAAGCGCGTGTACTAAACAGGAACGGTGAATCAAAATGGCAGACTTTAAACTCCCCGCGAATTCGATTGTTAAAACCGGAAAAAATTACCCTGCGAAAAAGCAAGGCGCTAATATGCGCAAGGTCATCGTCTATCGCTATGACCCTTCAAGCGGTGAAAACCCTCACACCGATACCTATGAGATCGATCTTGATGATTGCGGACCCATGGTTTTGGATGCGCTGATCAAGATCAAGAGCGAGACTGATTCCACACTTGCATTCCGCCGCTCGTGCCGGGAAGGGATTTGCGGTTCCTGCGCCATGAATATCGATGGCGCCAACACGCTCGCCTGCACTAAATCCATCAGTGACATAGAAGGCGACATCAAGGTTTACCCTCTGCCGCACCAGCCAATCGTGCGCGACCTGATCTCAGATCTGAGTAATTTTTATGCGCAATATGCATCCGTAGAGCCGTGGATGAAAACCACCAGTGCCACCTCTCCGGATACAGAGCGGCTGCAATCAGTGGAGGAGCGGGAAAAACTCGACGGGCTGTACGAGTGCATACTCTGCGCCTGCTGTTCAACCAGTTGCCCGAGTTACTGGTGGAATGGCGACCGTTATCTCGGGCCAGCAGCTTTGCTTAATGCCTACCGATGGATTGTGGACAGTCGTGATGAGGCGACCGGTGATCGGCTGGACGAACTTGAAGACCCCTTCAAGCTTTACCGGTGCCATACTATAATGAACTGTACCTCGGTCTGCCCGAAAGGTCTGAATCCTGCTAAGGCAATTGCTGAAACAAAAAAACTGATGGTGCAGCGTCAGGGATGATTTATCCGCCTGACGGCAGTTGAATAGAGATGAGTGAACTTTCCCGCTTAAGATGGTTGTGCCGGCGCGGCATGAAAGAACTTGATGTTGCGCTGACTTCTTATCTGGAGAAGCACTACGAGTCCGCCAGCGAGCAAGAGCGGCAGCTTTACCGCGAATTGCTCGAATTGCAGGATCCTGATCTGTATCAACTGGTATGCAGAACAGGCGAAGATGAACGATTCAGAACAATCATACAAAAAATCCGTCATTCCGTTATTTCTTGAAGTTCGCCCTTCACGGATATTTCAAGCCGTGTCACTTTCTTTGCACGGCGCGGCCGTTTTTGCGATCACCCAGACTTCAGTGCAAATACATTGGATGGCACTGTTCATTGCTTGTATTCTGATCAGCGCTTATTTCGCGCATAGTCTCAATGCCCGCACCTATCGACTGCAATGGCGCAAAGACAGGCGCTGGGAAGTCCGTTATCCCTGCGGCGATAAACGTACCGGAAAAATGTTGCGGGGAACCTATTTCAACCCGTGGATCGTGATACTGGCGCTACGAACAGGTTCAACCCGCAAAGACGTAATTCTGATACTGCGCGATTCCATTTCACCGGATGATTTCAGGCGCTTGCGTGCACGGTTAAAAATTGAAGCAAAGGTCGCTATTACGAGTTAAACTCGGTAGAGGGACAAAGAAAAACCCGGTGTCTGAATATGAAAAATTCCATTTATCTTGGAGTCAATGTCGACCATGTCGCTACCGTGCGGCAGGCGCGTGGCACGTCCTATCCCGATCCGGTGCATGCCGCCCTGGTCGCCGAGCAGTCGGGTGCGGACGGAATTACCATGCACTTGCGCGAAGACCGACGCCATATACAGGACCACGATATTGAGCGCTTTGCCAAAAGCGTACAGACCAAGCTCAATTTCGAAATGGCGGCTACCGACGAAATGCGTGATATTGCATTGAAAATCAAACCGTTAGATGTCTGTATCGTACCCGAAAAAAGAGAAGAACTGACCACCGAAGGAGGGCTCGATGTGGTCAATAATATATCCCGTCTGTCCGATTTGACTACGGCTTTCACTGAAAACGGTATTCAGACTTCACTTTTTATCGATCCGGATATCAAGCAGATAGACGCCAGCAAACAGATCGGTGCACCGGTGATAGAACTGCATACGGGACGCTACGCGGACGCGGCGGATTTGCAGACACAAATGAACGAACTGGAACTGATTGTTCAAGCGGCTGACCATGCTGACAAGCTTGGAATCGTGGTTAACGCCGGCCACGGGCTGCATTACCATAATGTGCAAAAAATCGCAGCCATACCCTGTGTTAATGAGCTGAATATCGGACACAGCATTGTCGCCCGCGCGCTGTTCAGCGGCATTGCCGAGGCAACACGGGAAATGAAACGGATCATGTCAGAGAGCCGCTTTCAACAGGAAAAATGAACAATTAGAGTGAATTAACAACAAATAAATTACATACCGGCAGATAACCGCATTACACTGGTAGGAGCGAGGCCCCCTCGCGATGGGTTTTGATTCGGGCAAAGATTCGCTTGCAGGGCAAGCTCCTACGGTAGGTTGTGGTTGTGCGGTTTGTAACGCGGCATTTTAAACCAGGCAAAACTTCATAATTGTTTTCGAAAACAATAAGATGGCGAACAATTTGCTTGGCTCTACATGGTACTGACAGCCATGGAAAACACATCAAAATTGAGTTCGTCGAATAGCAGTATTCCCTTGGCCGTAGATCTGGACGGCACTTTGATACGTTCCGATTTGCTGGTGGAGTCTCTGTGTGTGTTGCTGAAAACCCGGCCGCTGATCGCTTTGTTGGTTCCATTCTGGTTGCTCAGGGGCAAAGCCTGGGTAAAAGCGCAGATTGCCCGCCATTCACGGCTCAGCCCTCGCCGGCTGCCGCTGAATCCTGATTTCAAGGCATTTCTCGACCATCAGCGTGACCGAAAAAGAAGGGTCGTCCTGGCAACAGCCAGCAACGAGAAATTTGCGGCCGATGTCGCTGAACATTTCGGATTCGACGGGTATATAGCCAGCACTGACTCGATCAATATGTCAGGGGAGATCAAGCGTCAAAAACTGGTGGATGAGTTCGGCGAGCAGGGCTTCGATTATGCCGGTGATTCCGAAGTGGATATTCCGGTCTGGCAATCCGCGCGCAACGCAATTTTGGTCAACTCAGACCCCAGGGCTGAAAAAAAACTCTCGCGATCCATCCAGTTTGAATCGGTATTCGACACATCCGATCCTTCGCTGCTGAAATATCTAAAAGCCATGCGTGTTTATCAGTGGCTGAAAAATCTGCTGATATTCGTACCTCTTTTAGTTGCTCAAAAGTTTGATAATTCACTGGCCATATTTCAGACCATACTGGCATTTTCTGCATTCAGCCTGTGCGCTTCCAGTGTATACATATTGAACGATTTATTCGATTTACCGGATGACCGGCTGCATCCGAATAAACGCAATCGGCCTATCGCGTCGGGTCGCTTGCCTATAAAACACGCCTTATTCATGATCCCCCTGTTACTGCTTGGTGCGGCATCGATCGCTCTGATATTACCCTGGCAATTGGGAGTGGTATTGCTGATTTATTATTTTCTGACGTTGATTTATTCCCTGTACCTCAAATCAGTGGCACTGCTGGACGTTCAGATTCTGGCGACTTTTTATACCCTCAGGTTGATCGCGGGAGCCGCGGTTTTAGAAGTGACGCCTTCTTTTTGGTTGTTGGCTTTTTCGATGTCGATGTTTTTGAGTCTGGCCATTGCAAAGCGATATACCGGTTTGCAGGTAAGACAGAGCGTCGGACAGAAACCGGCATCAAGACGCGGATACGAACTATCCGATATGCCGATACTACAAGCATTCGGAATTGCATCGGGCTATATTTCGGTTTTGGTCCTGGCACTTTACATCAGCAGCAATGATGTCTCGCACTTGTATACTTATCCGATGGTTTTGTGGCTGCTGTGCCCGGCGGTGCTATACTGGATAGGCCGGTTATGGATTTACGTCCACCGGGGGCGCATGCACGACGACCCTTTGATCTTTGCGGTTACGGACAGGACCAGTCTGCTGATCGCTCTCATCATGGTAGCCGTTACCTATATCGCCATTTAATTCAATGCCGAATTCATACCCATCCTGGGGTAATTATCCAAGAGCGGAACAATCCGCAATTCAGCCTTTTTGGAGACAGGATAACTTGTTCCCCTGCCTGCAAAAACCACTACTGCCCCGTGGCATGGGGCGAAGCTATGGTGATTGCTGCCTGAACCATCAGGGCGTACTGGTCGATACTACCAGGCTGGACCGTTTTATCGCTTTTGACCGGGAAAACGGATTATTGGAATGCGAAGCAGGCGTTACACTTGGCGGGATTCTACAACTCATCGAGCCCTTAGGCTGGTTTCTGCCGGTCACTCCCGGCACTAGGTTTGTTACCGTGGCGGGAGCGATCGCCAACGACGTGCATGGGAAGAATCACCACAGGCGAGGCTGTTTTTCGCATCATCTGGAAAACTTTGAACTGTGCCGAAGCGACGGCCGGCGTATTGTGTGCAGCGAATCGGAAAACCCTGACTGGTTCCGGGCGAGCGTGGGTGGTCTGGGTCTAACGGGTATTATCAGCAAAGCCACGCTAAGGCTGATGCGGGTCGAAAGCCCGTGCGTCGAGGTTGAATCGGTAAAAATGAAAACACTCGGTGAGTTTTTCGAGCTGTGTGCCGCCTCTTCCACCGAGTATGAATACACGGTTGCCTGGATCGATTGTCTCGCCCAGGGAAAACAACTGGGCCGTGGTATTTTCAGCCGCGCTAACCATGCAAAGCCAAGAAACGGCAAAACTCTCAGGCAGAACAAGACGGCGCTGGCGATTCCCCTGACATTGCCGGTTTCCGTCTTTAACCGTTGGTCTTTGCGGCTGTTCAATACGTTGTATTATCATCGGCAAAGAAACACAAGCGTGGTATCAAGCCAGGCGCGAAATGCTTTTTTCTATCCGCTGGACGGAGTTCTTCACTGGAACAGGTTGTACGGACGAAGAGGGTTCTTGCAATACCAATGCATGATTCCGATGAAAAACGCGGAACCGGTTGTGGCTGAATTGCTCGGCAGGATTGCAAAATCCGGCAAGGGTTCTTTTTTAGTGGTACTGAAGACACTGGGTGACATCCCCGCAAGGGGAATGCTGTCCTTTGCCGGACACGGTGTTACCCTGGCCATGGATTTCCCCTATCAGGGAGCAGATACACTGAGTCTACTGGACAGTCTTGACGATATCACCGCCCAGGCGGGCGGGCGGGTTTATCCCGCCAAGGATGCACGAATGCAGGGTGTGCATTTTAAGTCATTTTATCCACAGTGGAAAAAATTCCTCGACTATAAAGACCCGGCGTTGTCTTCCAGTTTCTGGCGGCGGGTTATGGAAGAATCATGAGAAACGTGTTTATTATCGGAGCGGGTTCCGCCATAGCCCAGAGCGTGGCAAGACGCTACGCAGCGGAAGGAGACCGGCTGTTTCTGCTCGCTCGCGACAAAGAAAAGCTGCTGTCCCAGCGCGACGATCTGCTGATACGCGGCGCACAGTCCGTGAATTTTGCAAACCTGGATATGAATCAACTCGACTTGCATCAATCGGCAATTAATTCCGCGGTATCATTCCTCAATGGAATTGATCTGTTGCTTATCGCCCACGGCACTTTGCCCGATCAACAGCTTTGCGATTCCGATCCGAAGGTGCTGCTGCAGGAGTTTCAGACCAATGCGGGCAGCACTATGGCATTTTTGTCCGCAGTCTCTCCGGTTTTTGAGCGGCAGAAACACGGATCGATTGCAGTGATCACCTCGGTGGCCGCAGATCGCGGGCGACAATCGAACTATTGTTACGGCGCGGCCAAGGCAGCGGTTTCTACCTATCTTTCCGGCCTCAGAAACCGGCTTTATTCAAAAGGGGTACATGTGCTGGAAATCAAACCCGGGTTTGTAGACACCCCCATGACCGCTGAATTTACCAAGGGGCTCCTCTGGGCCCGGCCCCAAGACATAGCGCGGGGCATAGTGTCGGCGGTGGAAAGGAAAAAAGACGTGGTCTATCTGCCCTTTTTCTGGCGCTATATTATGTTGATTATCCGGTATATTCCTGAATTCATTTTCAAGCGCCTGTCGCTTTAGGGGCCCTCCGGCCGCATATGGGGAAACAATACAACATCGCGTATTGAGGGCATGCCTGCCAGTAGCATCACCAGCCTGTCTATGCCTATACCTTCACCCGCAGTCGGCGGCAAACCATACTCCAGGGCTCGAATATAATCTGCATCATAGTGCATGGCTTCCAGATCTCCGGCTTCTTTTTCTTCTACCTGTCTCTGAAAACGTTCCGCCTGGTCTTCCGCATCATTTAATTCGGAAAACCCGTTTGCAATCTCCCGGCCGCCGATAAAAAACTC
The DNA here is from genome assembly GCA_965222695.1 of Granulosicoccaceae bacterium. GTDB lineage: Bacteria > Pseudomonadota > Gammaproteobacteria > Granulosicoccales > Granulosicoccaceae > UBA7957. The sequence continues at coordinate 2,853,254 of OZ244967.1, forward strand.
AAAACGGTCAGTGACATGAGGATTCTCATCATTTTTTCTCGCCAGGGGAGATACTTCGGTCGGATACTCCGTAATAAACGTGGGATTAAGCAATTTGTCCTCGACGGTATGTTCAAAAATTTCGGTTTGAATTCGACCCAGCCCCCAGTTGGGCTTAATTGCCAATCCCATCGACCCCGCCAGTTCGGACGCTGCATCCAGGGCTTGCAGTGAGTCAGGTTCAATCCCGGGGTTAAACTCAGTGATGGATCCGATCAGGGTCATGCGCTTGAAAGGCTGGAGAAAATCATACTCGGTTTCTCCATCCGCACTTTTAATCCTGGTACTGCCGATCACTTCCCGGGCCAGCCCGCGAATCATTTCTTCGGTAAGATCCATCAAATCGTGGTAGTCGGCATAGGCTTGGTAAAACTCAAGCATGGTGAATTCGGGGTTATGCCGGGTCGACAGGCCTTCATTGCGGAAATTGCGGTTGATTTCGAAAACACGCTCCAAACCTCCCACCACCAGGCGCTTCAGATACAACTCCGGAGCCACCCTTAAATACAGAGGAATATCGAGTGCATTATGATGTGTAATAAACGGACGAGCTGTCGCACCGCCGGGTATTACGTGCATCATCGGAGTTTCCACTTCCAGAAAATCCCGCTCGACGAGGAACCGGCGTATATAATCAACCACCCGGGAACGCAGCTTAAACGCCTCCCGCGATTCCCGGTTCATTATGAGATCGACATAACGTTGCCGGTAACGTTGTTCCTGATCCGTCAATCCGTGGAACTTCTCAGGCAGTGGCCGCAACGACTTGGTGAGCAAACGAATCTCCGATACCTTAACGGATAGCTCTCCTGTTTTTGTGACAAACAGTGTACCTTTGGTGCCTACGATATCGCCGATGTCGTAATGCTTAAAAGCGCTGTATGCATCTTCTCCGATCCGGTCACGCTGGACGAACAATTGAATCCGGCCGCTCACATCCTGAATCTGCGCAAAACTGGCTTTACCCATGACGCGTTTGGCCATGATGCGGCCGCCAAGTGATACCTGGATTTCCCGATCTACGAAGAATTCCTTGGGTTTGTCCGCATATTTATCCAGCAGCTCCGTGGCGCGGTGCTCGCGCCGAAAATCATTGGGAAAAGCGACTCTCCGCTGCCGGATTTCAGCGAGTTTCTCCCGCCGTTGTGCGATGAGTTTGTTTTCGTCGAGTTGTTCACTCATGGGGTGCTTTTTACCTGATGTTTACAAACCCGTCTTCAGGCTTGCTTCAATAAATTGATCCAGATCACCATCGAGCACGGCTTGTGTGTTACCGGTTTCCACACCGGTCCTCAGGTCTTTGATGCGCGACTGATCCAAGACGTAGGAGCGGATTTGACTGCCCCACCCTATATCCGATTTATTATCTTCAATGGCCTGTTGATCTCCGCTTCTTTTCTGCAGTTCCAGTTCATAGAGTTTCGCCTTCAACTGCTTCATGGCCGTCGCCTTGTTCTTGTGCTGAGAACGGTCGTTCTGGCACTGGACCACAATTGCGGTCGGTTCGTGTGTGATTCTGACAGCGGATTCCGTACGATTAACGTGTTGCCCCCCGGCTCCGCTGGCGCGGTAAACATCAATACGCAGATCCGCGGGATTGATATCAATATCTATATCGTCGTCAATCTCGGGAGACACAAACACGGAGGCGAAGGATGTATGCCGCCGGTTGCCCGAATCGAATGGAGATTTTCGGACCAGCCGATGCACCCCGGTTTCCGTTCTTAACCAACCGTATGCATACTCGCCTTCGAATCTTACAGTCGCCGATTTGATTCCGGCCACATCGCCATCGGAAGCTTCAATCAACTCGGTTTTAAACTCGCGTTTCTCGCCCCATCGCAGATACATGCGCAGCAGCATCTCCGCCCAATCCTGCGCCTCCGTACCGCCGCTGCCCGCCTGGATGTCGAGAAATGCGCTGGCTTCATCCTGTTCTCCCGAAAACATTCGGCGAAATTCCAACTCTGACACCTTGTTTTCACAAATCGCAAGGTCTTCAGCCACAGACTCGACAGTCTCCGCATCATCCTCTTCCCGCGCCAGCTCAATGAGATCCGACGCGTCCGAGAGATTTACCGCAAGATCATCCAGTACATTGACCACCGCCTCCAGGGCTGAACGCTCCTTACCCAGTTTCTGCGCCTTTTCCGGATCGTTCCAGACCGTGGGATCTTCCAGTTCGCGCAAAACCTCTTCCAGTTTTTCCTTCTTACCAGGGTAGTCAAAGATACCCCCTAAGCGATTCAGACCGCTCGCGAAGATCAGCAATTTGATTTAGACAACTATTAATTTCAAGCATGGCAAGCATTCAAATTCAAACAGCAAATTGTACAACATCGCGGGCGTTTTTGCTGGACAGGATCAAACGCAATGCCTTCGCGAGGCAGCCTCGCTCCTACGGGTGTCTGGTGTGGGTTGATTCAATATGTTCCACCAACAATTGAATTTTGCGCTCTCCGCGAAATTCGTTTATGTGCAGGCGGTAAACCATTCGCACCGTGCCGCAGGGCATTTCTTCGGGACACAGTTGGAATGCAATTGCGTCCAGATCGATTGGGCTGTTGCTTGGTGAAACCTTCAGTTTTAGATGTTGCTCGCCAACAATTCGGGCATCCCGGATTTCGAATTCTCCGTCGAACACGGGTTCGGGAAAACCCTGCCCCCAGGGAGCGAGAAAACGCAGTGTTTCCGCCCAAGGCAGGCTAAACATATCCGTTGTGAGCTCGCCGTCACTGAACCATTGTTTGCTCAATATCACGCCTTCCGATAATCTTCGCTCGATTTCGTCGCTGAACGCGGATGTAAAATCGGGCAGTTTCTCTGCTTCCAGCGATAATCCGGCCGCCATAGCGTGACCGCCGAATTTCTCAATCAGTCCCGGATGTTGATTGGCCAGGGAATCGAGCGCATCACGCAGATGCACGCCTGCAATTGAGCGCCCCGACCCCTTTAAACGGCCATTCTCATCGGCGGCGAAAACAATCACCGGGCGATGAATTCGGTCTTTGATTCTGCCGGCCAGAATTCCGACCACTCCCTGATGCCAATGAGGTTCATAAAGGCAAAGCGCAGCCGGTTTCTGTTCAGTATCGAATCCCGGGCTTTCGGCCAGTATCGCATCCGCATCCGCGCGCATTTGTTTTTCTATGGCACGGCGCTCGGTGTTCAAGGTATCCAGCTTTTCCGCCAATGCCAGCGCCCGTTCCGTCTCTTGCTCCAATAAACAGGTGACACCGATGGTCATGTCGCTTAATCGCCCGGCCGCGTTTAATCGGGGACCGACGGCAAAGCCGATATCACTCGAGCAGAGAGCTGTGGCGGAGATCCCGGCAACCCGAAGCAGAGCTCTTATACCTTCGCGGCTATGATCTGCCCTGATACGCCGCAATCCCTGCTCAACAAGAATCAGATTGATCGCATCCAGTCTGACCAGATCAGCAACAGTCCCGATCGCCACCAGGTCGAGCAGCTGCGCCAGATTGGGCACAGCGATATTGTTCTGCTCAAACCAATCGCTCTCGACCAAGGCTTTACGCAATGCCAGCATGACGTAAAAAATCACACCGACACCGGCCAGATTTTCGCAACCGGAATGATCCTGAGGCAGATTCGGATTTACAATCGCCTCGGCCGACGGGAGCACATCGGGCGGCAGATGGTGATCGGTAATCAACACCCGGATCCCTGCAGCATGTGCTTGCTCCACTCCGGCAACCGAGGCAATTCCGTTATCTACGGTCACAATCAAATCAGGGCATTGCTCCTTAGCCAGCGAAACAATCTCCGGCGATAATCCGTAGCCGTACTCAAAGCGGTTAGGCAACAGGTAGCCGACATTTCGCCCGCCCATCGATTGCAGGGCCGACAAAGCAAGTGCTGTACTGGTGGCGCCGTCGGCATCATAGTCGCCAACGATAAGTATCCGCTCCTGCCTTCGAAGACTTCCGGCGAGTAAGTTTACCGCATGCTCCATACCGTACAGAGAGTTCGGCGGCGGCAAACCGTTTAACGCAAAACTCATTTGCTCGCGTGAACCTATGCCTCTTGAAGTCAAAATTCTTGCGATAACCGGATTGTCGTCGAGATCCGGCCAAGATTCAGATTCACATTTTCGTCGTAAGATATGCGATTGAGTCATGTGCTCAGCGGATCAACCGTATCGGCGCAAACATAGTCCTGCAATAGCCGTTTTCGTTTAAATATCCGCCGCCAGTCCGATCTGACTATATCAAACTGACGTCCGTTTCCCGCATTGATAATGAGTTTTCCAATGCGGCCGGAGTGAAGTGCATTCAACGCGGGAGCGAAAACCCTGGATTCCAGATCATTTGTCCATTTTCGCCAAGCGTCAAAATCCTCGTGAATGAGAGCATCCATTCCCCGGCAGTCAACCAGAACTTTGTCATCGGTCTCCCGCTTATCCGGAAAAAATTCAGTCAGCGCCTGGGGCGTAATCCCACTCTGCCGGGCCAATCCTCGCGTAAAGGGCTCGTCCGCATACACCAAGGAGCTATGACTCGACCTCCGCTCCGGCAAGCTGCCGGCTCCCCAGATCCAAAGTGCATTGACTGTAAGCTGACCCCGTAATTCGCGGGTCTGATTAAGCGGGTGAGAAAACATCAGCATCTGGATTTCGGTGCTCAGTCTGCGCCAGTCGGCCGTGGATTCTCCTTGCGGCAAAAAGCTCGCTACGTTTCGTCCGACAAGTGTCTTCACCGGCAAGGTTTTCAGCGTTTTGGCGGATTTACCGGTCAGATACCAATGATTTTCATTGGCCCCGACAAAACCTAATCCATCCTCCGAAAAAGTGTTGTTGAGCGATTCGAGCAAGCGGTCGGATTCACCCAGGGTGAGTTTCAAGGAACCGGCATCGAGCAATCTAGCATGGTCAGTATCCGCGAGCATGTGCACCGGATCGGCACAAACGCAATTTTCAGGCGCAACCTCCCCGAAGTCGTCCAGCCAGCGTACGGAGGCCGCGGGCAGGGAAAACTGATCGGGCATATGATAACCCAGGTGGCGCAGTATACTTTGCTCCGGACACCGGTCAATCACGGACGACTCTGTTCCCAGGTTCAACAGCTGGGTTAAAGCCCGCGCCTGAATTCCCTTGCATTCTTCAGGGCTTACAGTGAGCAATTCCGGCAGCAACAGTACCCAGGTAAGCACGATGAAAAAAAACCTCGGCTGATAGTAAGATAGATGCGGCGCAGGCTAACTCAGATCACAAATTCTGTACAGCACAAAAAATTTGAAACTAAACCGTTTGAGTGCTTTCTTAAGAGCTCGACGTGTCAAAATGACATCTGCAAGCATGTTAGTGCTCTAAATCTGCTCGGGCATCGGGAATATTACCGGCTTGAAACAACAAAGGCGATTAAATGAAAAACAAAAAACTATTTGTACTTTTAGCGCTGGCATTGCTTGCCGTACTGTTTTTTGTATTGGGTGGACATCAGTATTTAACGTTCGGCAATCTCAAACAACAACAAGCTGGCCTGATTCAATTTTATCAGGAAAATCCCTATCAGACGCTGGTGATATATTTCCTTTTTTATATCGCCGTTACCGCGCTTAGCCTGCCCGGTGCAGCAATCATGACTCTGGCCGGGGGGGCGTTGTTTGGCCTGTTCACCGGGGTAATCCTGGTATCTTTTGCCTCCACCATCGGTGCTACTATTGCATTTTTGGTTTCTCGCTATCTGTTCCGAAGCTCGGTTGAGCAGAAATTTTCAACCCAGCTCGCGACCATAAATCAAGGCCTGGAAAAAGAAGGTGCCTTTTATCTGTTCACTCTGCGTTTGATTCCGGTTTTTCCCTTTTTTCTGATCAATCTGATTATGGGTCTGACCAAAATGAAGACCTGGATTTTTTATCTGATCAGTCAAATCGGAATGCTGCCCGGCACACTGGTGTACATCAACGCCGGAACACAGCTCGGGCAAATAGATTCACCCGGTGATATCTTGTCGCCGGGGCTACTCTTGTCATTTGCTCTGCTCGGACTTTTTCCGTTGATAGCGAATAAAATCGTGCAGGCGATTAAACGCAAAAAAGTTTACGCCAAATATCAAAAGCCGGAAAAATTCGATACCAATTTGGTGGTCATAGGAGCTGGTTCAGGCGGGCTTGTCAGTGCCTATATCGCCGCTGCCGTCAGAGCACGGGTTACACTGATCGAAAAACATAAAATGGGAGGAGATTGTCTCAATACGGGTTGCGTCCCGTCCAAAGCATTGATCAGATCTGCAAGTGTGGCGCAAACTATCAGAGAATCTTCGAAATTCGGTATCCATTCGACTATTGACAATATCGATTTTGAAGCGGCCATGCAGCGTGTACGCGAGGTAATTAAAAAAGTGGAACCGCATGACTCGGTCGAGCGCTATACTTCGCTTGGGGTGGATTGCATTGCAGGAGAAGCAAAAATTCTCACTCCCTGGACGGTTGAAGTCAACGGACAAATCATACGCACGCGCAATATCGTTATCGCCAGTGGAGCCCGGCCCTTTGTGCCGCCGATTGACGGGCTTGAGGAAGGGGATTTTCTGACTTCCGATTCCTTGTGGCAAATTTCGGAAAAACCGAAAAACCTGCTCGTGCTTGGCGGTGGCCCGATTGGCTGCGAATTATCTCAGGCGTTTTCAAGACTGGGTGTCAAAGTGACCCAGGTTGAGATGATGGAAAGGCTGTTGGGCCGGGAAGATGAAGAGGTCTCCGCCACGATTCAGGCCCGGTTTGAAGATGAAGGCATAGACGTCCGTTTAAACAGTAAAGCCGTAAGGATAGATAAAACTGCGCAATCCAGCAAACTGATCTGCGAAGCCGGTGGAGAAACTGTTTCGCTGGAATTTGATCAGTTATTGATTGCCATAGGCCGCCGCCCGAATATCGACGGTTTCGGCCTGCAAGAGCTGGGCGTGCAACTTAATCGGAACAAGACCATAGAAACCAACCCTTTTTTAGAAACCAATTTTCCTAATATTTTTGCGGTAGGCGATGTTGCCGGACCCTATCAGTTCACCCATACAGCATCACACCAGGCCTGGTACGCCTCGGTCAATGCCTTGTTCGGAAACGTCAAAAAATTCCGCGTCGATTACCGTGTCATCCCGTTTGCCACTTTTGTTTATCCCGAGGTTGCCAGAGTTGGGTTAAATGAACTCGAGGCAAAAGAACAGGATATAGACTACGAAATCACCCGATATGGCATAGATGACCTGGACAGAGCCATAGCTGATGGAAATGACGAAGGGTTTGTCAAAGTTCTTACTGTACCCGGCAAAGACAAAATCCTGGGCGCCACCATCGTCGGCGCGCACGCGGGTGATCTTATCGCCGAATTCGTATTTGCCATGAAGCACAAGCTCGGGTTGAATAAAATTCTATCGACAATACACATCTACCCCACCATGGCGGAGGCGAATAAATACCTCGCGGGGCAATGGAAGAATCAGCACAAACCGGAAAGAGTGTTGGGATGGTTGGAGAAATATCACCATTGGCGCCTTGGGTGATACCCACCACCTGTAGGAGCTTGCCCCGCAAGCGAATGACCGAGGCGTCTAAACCTTCGCGAGGGAGCCTCGCTCCCACGGGATGGACCGGTGCTAAAAAAGGCTGATCTGACCATTCAGGGCAATCGGTCTAAATGCCTCGCTGTTAAGTGGCTCGAAACTTCCGTAGCCCAAACGTTTAATCGCTTTCTGAAAGCGCCTGCTGTACATTTCGGCAAATATTCCTTCTCCGACCCCTCGCTTACCAAATGTCGAGTCATAGTCTTTGCCACCCCGGCAATCCCGAATGCGTTTCATTATGTGACCGGCCTTCAAAGGTTCATGGGTATATAGCCATTCCCTAAACAACGGGCTCACTTCGTGCGGAAGTCGAATCAATACATATCCCGCAGCTCGCGCTCCATGTTCGTACGCCTTTTGTAAAATGGTTTCCATTTCGTGATCCGTCAGCACCGGAATTAAAGGTGCCACAAGAACCCCGGTCGGAATACCGGCCTGGGAAAGCGTTTTGATCGTTTGCAAACGCCTCGCGGGGGATGCAGCTCTGGGTTCCATTCTGCGGGCGAGTAATGAATCCAGGGTAGTGACGGACACCATCACATGCACCAGATTGGATTGTGCCATTTCAGTCAATATGTCCCTGTCCCGTTCGATTAGCGCGGATTTGGTGATTAAGGATACCGGGTGGCGTGCCTCCTGTAACACTTGCAGCACTCGACGCGTAATTTCAAGCTTGCGTTCGGCGGGCTGATAGGCATCTGTATTTATGCCCAGACACACAGGCGCACACCGGTAGGATTTTTTCGCTAGCTCCCTGCGCAATAACTCGGCTGCCGCGGGCTTGTAAAATATTTGGGTTTCAAAATCCAGGCCCGGAGACAAATCCAACCATGCGTGAGTGGGTCGTGCAAAACAATAAATACAACCATGTTCACAACCCCGATAGGGATTAATTGAACGATCTACGGGAACATCCGGTGATTGGTTGTAGCTCAAAATCGTTCTGCTGGTGTCTATGTGGAACTGGGTAAGTTGGCTGGTTTCTTCCCTCTCAAGCGTATTCCAGCCATCGTCGACGGTTTCAGTACCCGTCGAATGAAATCGATTGGCAGGCTGGCTCAGTGCGCCACGGCCTTTTCTGATTCTGACTTTGACCTCTTTCCGCATATCCGTTAGCGAGCAAACCCATGGAGTTTCGCATCCATCCCGACAGAGAATTAGCTTTTAGCTCGATCTATAGAGAACATTTAGAGAACGTTTATTCTACTCTCATCGGCAATCCACTGCAAATATCGGCGACTTTCTCCGCCTGAACCCTTGGGCTCAGAACATCCCGGAACAACCCAGGGGCAGTAGTAATCACTTCGCTTGATAAACGGTTTGATGAGCATTGCCATGGAAGCCGCTTTGTCGGGTCAAATGCCGTTCCTCATCCTGTACCCACGGGGATCGAAAGCCGGCGCGAACTGCAACCGGGCTTTAAAGCGTGCACCGGTAATATCGACTTCAACGTTCAACCCATCAGGGTTATCGTCTCGTACGTGAGCCAATGCAATCGGCTTTCCAATTCTATATCCGAACGAGGCAGAGGTGGTGTGTCCGATAATCCTATCGCCGTGATAAATCGGTTCATGCCCTAGCGGAACGGCGCTATCATCCTCGAAGATCGCCGTAACCATCGAGCGGGCTAAGGTGTCTCTCAGCTCTGCCAGAGATTCGGATCCGATAAACGTCTTTTGCCTGGATACAAAGCCATCCAGGCCGCACTCAATGGGCGTGATATCACTGTCGAGTTCGTGTCCCATCGCCGCAAAACCTTTTTCGATCCGCATCGAGTTTTGTGCATAGAGTCCCGCGGGTACGGCACCCGCCCCGATGAGCGCCCGGTAGACCGGCCCGGCATTCTCCGACTTCATCGTGATTTCCCAACCTGCCTCGCCGACATAGGACATACGTACCGCCCGCACATGCTTACCGGCAATCTGTGCAGGGCCTACCCTAAAATAACCGAGTCCTTTCAATTCAGGTGCTCCCGCTGCCGACACGATCTGCTCAGCTTGGGGCCCCATCAGGCCAAGCACAACGTAGTCTTCAGTGCTATCCGTAAGCACGATATCGAAGCCTTCGGTATGGTGGCGAAACCACGCGAGATCGCGCTTGATGGCGTTAGTGCCGACAAACAATCGAAAGTGATTCTCGCTGATGCGGTGCGCCGTAATATCGCTTTCGTAGGTACCGCGTTCGTTTAGAACCGCGGTGTATATCGCCCTCCCCGGTTGCCGATCCATGTCCGAGGCGCATGTGTGTTGCAAAAACGCCTCGGCATCGGGGCCTTCAACCTCGATCTTGCCCAATGGCGTGGTGTCGAATATGGCGGCCTTCTCATGTGCCGCCCTGACTTCATCCCTGACATATTCGAACCAGTCGGGCCTGTCGAATGTCAGTCGCGGCGTTGCTTTCTTATTGAAAAATAGCGGGCGTTCCCAGCCATAGAACTGACCGAAATGGGCATGGGCCCGTCGATATTCCTCCTCCAGCGGCAGAGCCCGCAGGTACCTGGCGGTCTTAAGTTGTCGGCCGGGATAAGATATCTCGAAGTGGGTGCCCAGTATTTCGGGCACACGCGCCATCAGGTGGTCGATATTGTTGAATACAGGTGCAAAACGCTTGGCATCGACCTCCGTCAGATCATAGGCGGTGCGGCCGTGCACAATGCAATGGGCAAGGTTCATACCCGCACCCCCGCCGGAGGCGATTCCGACTGAGTTCATACCACAGCCCAGGAAAAGCCCCTTCGTTTCCGCTGTTTCGCCCAACATGAACGTACCATCCGGCGTAAAGCTTTCGGGCCCGTTGAGCAGCATCTTGACCTCCGCCGTTTCCAACGCCGGCAGGCGGTGAAGCGCATTCATCATCATTGGCTCAAAATGGTCCCAATCGTCGGGTAAGAGTCCGAACGCGAAATTTTCATCCAGAACGCCGGGCGCAATCGGCTTGCCCATCGGCTCGAAACAACCTATCAACAGCCCTCCGCTGTCATCGCGAATATAGAGGTGGTTATCGTGGTCCGAAAGTGTGGGGGTATTGCCTGTAATTCCTTCGATCGGTTTAGTCAGCAGATAAAAGTGCTCACAAGCAAGCACCGGAACCTCAGCCCCGGCCATCGCGCCCACTTCACGAGACCAGAGTCCGGCACAAAGCGCAATGGCGTCGCACATAATAGTGCCACGGGTCGTCTCCACACCTCTTACCCGACCCGTCTCCGTCAAAATTCCGGTCACCCCGGTATCCTCGAATAGCTTCGCACCCATCTCCCTGGCAGCCTTAACCAGTGCCGAACAGACATCCGACGGACTGACCCGCCCATCATCGGGCGACCAGACCGCACCGATCACATCATCAACGTTCATCAAGGGCCAGCGTTCCTTGGCCTCGTCGGGGGAGATTGACCACGCCGTGACGCCATAAGCCTGGGCCAGAGCCTCCTGCCTTTTAATATGATCGAGCCGACCTTTTGATGTAGCGATCGATAAGGATCCTTTTTGAATCCAGCCCACTGCCTGTCCCGTTTCTTTCTCAAGCCTTGAATACAGATCGACCGAATACTGGATCATGCGAGTCAGGTTCTGCGAGCTCCTGAGCGCCCTTACCTGTGCCGCGGAATGCCATGTGGTACCGCTCGTCAACTTGTTCCGCTCCACGAGCAGTGCATCACCGACCCCCATTTTAGCCAGATGATAAAGGGTCGAACAGCCCATGATGCCGCCGCCTATGACGACGACAGAAGCGTGAGATGGAAGATTCTGGATCATACTTATCCCATAGGATGAGCGCAGCGCCCGTGACCTGATTAGCTTTTTTTCAGGCACAACAGGCACGTTTTTAGTCGTGTTAACGAACTATAAGGTGGTTAGCGGATGATGAAAATCGTATATTGGCCATGCCTAGGCATCAGCCAAAGAAACCGCCCGAAAGTTTTAAATACTTGAGAGAAATGGTGGGTCGTACAGGATTCGAACCTGTGACCACCTGATTAAAAGTCAGATGCTCTACCAACTGAGCTAACGACCCCCTGATTGAAGGCGGCAATGATACAGAAGATTCAGAAAATGTAAAGTCTCTCGGGCGGTCTTTACAGTGCCTCAAGCCGACGCAGACTGGCGGGCAAGAGTTTAACTTCGGCAAGAGCGGTCAAGAGTACATCAATCGTGCTGGCATCTTCGTAGAGCATTTTATAGTACTGGAATTTCATGGTCAGCGCGCTGCCAAGTACAATTGAGCCGAAGGTGACAAAAGACCCCAAGGCAAGAGTGGAAGCGCCGGTAATTGCCTGTCCCACTGTACAGCCCATCGCCAATACGCCGCCTATACCCATCATTAAACCACCAATGATATGGTTAACGAAATCGGTAAAGGAGTTAAACCACTCGAGACGGAATTTGCGGAATACTACGGAGTAAATCAAGGCTCCGGAAAAGACTCCAATGGCGGCGGTCAATGCAAAGGTCAGGAATTGAGCAGCCATGCCTTGGCTTAGATATTGATATGCATGGGCGGTGGGTGCAACGAAGGTAAAGGATTGAGCACCCAGTGCATAAGGACGCTCATCCAGAAATTCGACTTCTTCAAGAAGTGTCTGTCCCAGGGTTCCGGCTGTTAAGTACCATGCGCCTACAACGACCGTTCCAACAAGAATACCGGCGGTGATGAGTTCGCCGTTGGATCGGAATTCCGCCGATTTGAAAACCCACATCAGCAGTATTAAAGCGAGTACTGACCCGATCACCGTGTTCAGCGTCTGCGTGTCCGATAGGCCCGATAGTGTGTGAATCACCGAGCCTAAATCCTGACCGCTTGCCCCCAATTCTGAAAAATCTATGGCGACAGGTGTCATCCATTGCAGAAAGACATTGAAATCAAAGCTGGTAAAGATCATCAGCGACGCGCCGGCGCTGATCGCCAATAATACAAAAACGGATTTCAGATTGCCGCCACCGAGCCTGAGCAGCGTTTTATTTCCACAACCACTGCCAAGGGTCATGCCTATGCCGAAAATAAAGCCGCCAACCAAATACCGCAGCCAGACAAAGTTCGCGACCCGGTAGGGAGGATTGGAGGTATCGTTACTGGTGGTTAAACTCATATCGATCAAACCGGTCGACTCTGCGATCGTCACACCAATGATGGCTACTGCAATTGCCAATACCCAGGAACGAAAGCGGTTCTTATCACCCATATTGACCCAGTCACTGACCGCGCCCATGGTACAGAAATTACTGCGCGTCGCGACCACACCGAGAATAAAGGCCAAGGCAAAACCTCCGACCAATATACTTTTCAGAGAAGTCAAATCTTCCATTATTACCTCCAGGCTCAGCGGATATAGCCGTCATGGACACAAAGCGGTTTCTCTTTTACCGATACTTTGTCGTTTGACAAAGAACAGCAAGATAGCATGAGTATCTTGAGTCTCACCGCTCCCCAAGAGGAATAATTCTGCGGCGCGAATCGGGTATGAACGCTGCAATAAACACAATCGCTGCAACATTTTTCACTGTCTTCTCGCCTGTTATTGAATAATTGCTGTCTAATTCAGGGTTTTACTCGCTTGAACATGACATATTGACGCAATCTCGGTACGGGTATAGCTTAAGGTCTGTATCAACTTACCTCTGGAATTGAGGTAGGTTCTAAGAGCCTGTCTAAACCGAGCAACAGCGCAAACATCTGAATGTACTCTATCTGAATTGGAATTGGCATGTATAAGCGGGAGGAGTTTTACCGAGGCACAGCGCTGGGCAGCGAACAACGTTCGATGCCCGCAGCGTTCTACAACGAGATGCGCCTGCTGTATCAAAGAAATGAAACCGAATGTGTCTTTGTGCCGGTACGTGCTCTTCAGTATATGGCGGTTATCGACAATGAGGAAGTCATATTTGTCGATATTCATTTCAGGCGTGTGATCGAGTTCTCATGGCAAGCCTTTAAGCCCCAGTCACGTTCCGGATTGAACTGTCCCGTTGAGTATGAATGTACCTGGTATAACCGAAAAGCTGCCGACACCATGCTGCGCATGCCGACCGAATTCTCAGCAGCCGTTCACCGGCAACTGCAACGATTAAGAAAACAGGAAAAATCTTCCGACAGCAAGCTTCTCAGTTTTCCACTGGAAAACCAGTAGTCCGTTCTATCCACACTCGGTGTGTAGTCAGGTATCAACGAAGTCCATGACTTCTTTCCACCAGGGCAATCGGGGTGAAAGTGGAAAATCATTGTGGCTTGCATTGTCAAAAATCCATTTTTTCTTGCGGGTCGCCAAAGAATCAAAAAGCCTGATGCCGTGCCGAATCGGGATCACCTCATCCTTTTCTGCGAGGACTACCGCGACATTGCCTGTATAGGCTTTTAAATTCTGAACGGAATTGTACTTATCCCGAATCAGCCAGCGGGCCGGAAAATACCAATAGTGCGTCTGCGCCAGATCGGCAAGCGAATCCCAGGGAAGAAATAACACCAGCCCATCTATCGTGATATCGCTTCTCTTAACCGCAGAACAGATTACCCCGCTGCCCAGAGACTCTCCCCAGAGAAAGAGCGGTTTGCCAAATTGCCTGTCGACCTCCTGTATTGTCATCAGCGCATCTTTTACCAAGTCCTCCTCGCTGGGACTCCCTGCTCGGCCACCGTAGCCTGGATACTCTGCCAGAATAACGCGATAGCCAAGACTTGACAACGCTGTGACATAATAGTCCCGATGATAGGCTGCTCCTGCATTGCCGTGAAATACAATCACCGTGCCTTTCAGAATTTCCGGGTCGGTGTTGCCGATATAAGCACGGAAATCATCGGTACCTGGCCATGCCTGTAATTCCAGTTCGCGTAAAGAATTCGGGGAAGCTTGAAATTCGCTTGGCAAATACAAAAGCTTTCGCTGCATCAAATACATCAGTGCCAACAGGGCCAGATATCCGACCAGTACGAGTAATATTATTCGCAGAGTCATCAATAACACCTGTAAAAGTTGAATCAGACAACGCCTGTTTGCTTTAGATTCATCATAACTTTATATAAATAAGGTTTACCTTGCCTGATTTCATCGTCGGTCAAGCCAGACATTTCATGAGGAAAAACCAGCCAATCATCGGTCTCATGAACAAAATAGTCTGGCTTTATAGTGGTGCGATTTTTGGATGGTTTGAAATACGCAGTTGCCACCCGGATTTGATTTGGTGTGTTTCGGCGTGCCTTGATTTTCAAATGGTCGATAATTGCCTGAACGCTCAGACCCGTATCAAATACGTCATCAATAATCAGCAATGAATCTTCAGCGTTGATATTATCGACGATATAGTCAAGCCCATGCACTCTTACCGATCCTTCTCTGCGCTCCATGCCTTTGTAGGATGAGGTGCGTATGGCGATATGATCGGTTTGAACGCCGTATTGTTCCAGCAGTTCCTGTACCGCTATTCCCACCGGAGTACCACCCCGCCAGACACCGACTATAAAATTCGGCCGGAAATCACTTTTCAGAATCTGCGCACCCAGTTCCAGAGAATCCTCAAGCAGATCCTGCGCAGTAAGAAATTGTTTATCGCTCATACCAAGACTCCAAGCGTGCGATTGATAGCGAGCAGCGTATTCGAGGGGTTTTCCGCAGCTGTAATCGACCGACCTATCACCAGATAATCGGCACCGTTTTTCACCGCATCCACCGGTGTTAACACGCGGCGCTGATCGTTCCGAGCCGAATCAGGCGTTCGTATTCCGGGAGTAACGAGACAAAAACCAGGCCCGAAAGCCTGTTTAAGCATCCCCGCTTCCCGCGCGGAACAAACCACGCCGTCCAGACCTGCGTTGAAAGCAAGCCCGGATAGGGATTTTACCTGCTCCTCCAGACTATGCTCGACACCGGTTTCACGCAAATCTTCGGAACTCATGCTGGTCAAGACGCTGACTGCGATCAATAACGGAGGCTTTGTACCATACAGCTTATCAACCGCTTCACGAGCCGCTTCCATCATTCTGCGACCGCCGCCGGCATGTACGTTGAGCATCCATACGCCCAAATCGGCAGCCACTTTGCAGGCGCTGGCCACCGTGTTGGGAATATCGTGAAACTTCAAATCGAGAAACACATCATAACCGGAATCAATCAGCCGGGTGACGAATTGCGGGCCGGCAAGTGTGAACAACTGCTTGCCCACTTTTAAACGGCAGTAGGACGGATCCAATTGTTCGACCAAAGCAAGTGCTTCACCAGAGTTGTCATAGTCAAGCGCAACTATGACCGGAGATTTGCTCTCAGCCGGAGAATTGACATCACTCACCTTCGGCTCCTATTACCGTTCTCACGCTATCCCAATTACCGCAACTCGGGCATTGCCAGTGAAGCGTTTTGGCCTTAAAACCGCAATCCGAACAAACATAGGCGGGCTTGTCTTCGACAACACTGTCCAGCATGTCGATAATAATGGCGACTTTTTCTTTTTCTCCCGGTTTGCTCTTTTTCAACTCTCCCTGTGCCCAATCCCTAAGCCCTTTAAGAGACGGCCGTTTCAATACCTGTTGTTTGAAGAAAGTATCCGCCTCCGCTTTGCCATCGAGTCTTTCTATCATTTCACTGGTCGTTTTTATCACGGAGTAGCTGTTATATCTTTCGCGTATCTGACCGATGTAATCACGTAACTCGGAGTGATTTCCGGATTCGTAGTAGGAACTCAACAAGGGTGTGATGATTTCGGGACTCAGCTCCGGATTCTGTTTTTCCACTGCCATATAGCACTCTACCGCCCGATTATAATCCCCTCGTTTCATGGCAAGATCCCCACGCAGGATATTGGCTCTCGCACTGGCCGGATGCACATGCAAGGCCTTTTTGAGGTAGCCTCGTGCCTTATCCCTATCGTTTTCCTCAATCGCCCGTTCCGCCAATTCGCAAAAATAGTGGCCCAGTTGTATCTGTCTGTACTGGCCGGTGACTTTCTGCCCCTCTTCGGCCAGCGTGATGGCCTGCTGCCAGTCTTTTTCACGCTCATAAATGCTGATCAAGGCATCGTAGGCGTTTTCCATGTGCTGCCCGCGATTAAGTAACTGCCGGTAAAGTACTTCGGCGCGGTCGAGCAGCCCTGAAGAGGTGTAATCATGGGCCAGTTCCAAAAGTGCCGCGCTGTTAGCGGGACTCTGTATATCCGTTCGATCAACCAGACTTTGGTGAATTTTGATTGCCCGATCAAACTCTCCCCGACGCCGGAATAAATTTCCCAGTGCCAGCTGGGTATCGGTCATTTCCTGATCCATTTCGGAAATTCCGACAAACAGTTCAACAGCCTTATCCTGTTGTTCGTTGATCAGATAATTCAGTCCGCGGAAGTAATTGGATTCGTTTCCCGGGAATTCCCGGCTGTCGGTACGGTCCGTGCCGACGCGCCGTCCACCCCACCAGCCGAAAACAAAAGCTACGGGTAAGAGTAACCACAATAGATTCAGCATTGGTCTTTAGATTTTACTCTCCATCGCGACCCATGGCTCTCGATTGATATTCTTCAACCAGGATGCGCAAAAGAAAATTTGCCACTGTGTTTGTCCTTGGGTTGTCAGACGAACCGCAAGTTTAAACTGCCGAAGCAATAGAAGGGAAGTGTCCAAGAGGGGAGGCGATAGACTCCCCTGCACCAGGGAAGTGCAGAATCAGGGATTTCTCAGACAGGCAGCAGGCTTATTCCCGCTGGAGGAGAAGAAGTTAACCGATTTCTTCGCCCGTTGGCGGCGAAGCCTCTGAATTGACGCTGTTAACCCTTTCTCTCAGCTCTTTACCCGGCTTGAAATGCGGTACATGCTTACCCCGCAACGCAACTGCGTCACCGGATTTCGGGTTCCTGCCCAGCCGGGCAGGACGAAAATGAAGACTGAAGCTGCCGAATCCCCGGATTTCAATCCTCTCTCCACCGGCCAGTTCCATACTCATTTTTTCCAACATTCCTTTGACTGCCAGTTCGACGTCTTTAAACGCCAAATGACTCTGTTTCTTTGCGAGTGCTTCGATAAGGTCTGATTTGGTAATACTATTGGTCACTGGCTAATCTCTTGTTTCATGCAAACCGAACAAAAGTGCAAAGCGGCCATCCCTGGCCATCAGTGATGGTATGCGGAAGTTTAGACGGTACCTCAGTCTGAACCTTCCATTTGCTCCTTCAGCAAATCACCCAGGGTTGTTTTGGGTGTGGCTGAAGATTGAGCATAATCACTTAGCGCTTCTGCTTCATCATCGTTTTCTTTGGCTTTGATCGAAAGAGTGATCATGCGAGACTTTCGATCAATGCCTACGAATTTGGCTTCAACTTCATCGCCGGCCTTAAAGACATTCTGAACGTCTTCGACACGTTCACGGGAAACTTCGCTTGCACGCAGTATACCCTCCACGCCTTCGGCCAGTTCAATGACTGCACTCTTACTATCGACTTCTTTCACAATTCCTTTAACCGCGCTGCCTTTGGGGTTATCAGCAACAAACTGGCCAAAAGGATCTCGGTCAAGCTGCTTAACACCCAGAGAGATACGCTCCCTTTCCGGATCGACCGACAGCACTATAGCCTCGATCTCATCGCCTTTTTTAAAGTTGCGTACAGCCTCTTCCCCGGATTCGCTCCAGGACAGATCAGAAAGGTGGATCAATCCGTCGATACCACCTTCAAGCCCGATAAATATGCCAAAATCGGTAATGGACTTAATATTGCCTTTAACCTTGTCATTCTTATTATAGTTTTCTGCAAATTCATCCCAGGGATTCGGCTTACATTGCTTGATTCCCAGCGAAATCCGGCGCCGCTCTTCATCGATCTCCAGGATCATTACTTCAACTTCATCACCCAGTGCAACCACTTTATTCGGATTGACATTACGGTTGGTCCAGTCCATTTCGGAAACATGTACCAGTCCTTCCACTCCTTCCTCTATTTCCACAAAGCAGCCGTAATCAGCGATGTTGGTCACCTTACCGAACAGGCGTGAATTTTCCGGGTACCGCCGAGTAATATCGACCCATGGATCCTCGCCAAGTTGCTTCAGACCGAGTGACACGCGGTTACGCTCGCGGTCGAATTTAAGTACCTTAACGGTCATCTCCTGTCCGACCTCGACGATCTCTGAAGGATGTTTGACACGCTTCCAGGCCATATCCGTGATATGCAGGAGCCCGTCTATCCCGCCAAGGTCCAGAAAGGCGCCGTAATCGGTAAGATTCTTGACTATGCCTGTGACTGACTGACCCTCCTGCAGATTTTCCAGCAAGGCTTCTCGCTCCGCGCTGTATTCCGACTCTACAACCGCCCGGCGCGAAACAACGACATTATTACGGCGCCGATCCAGTTTAATGACCTTGAATTCGAGCTCTTTGCCTTCCAGATAGCTGGTGTCGCGGACCGGCCGTACATCGACCAAAGAACCGGGCAGAAATGCGCGTATATCGCTGACTTCCACCGTAAATCCGCCTTTAACCTTGCCGGTAATCGATCCTTTAATGATTTCGTCGTTCTCCTGAGCCTCTTCGAGGACTGACCATGCGCGCGCGCGCCGGGCTTTCTCCCTGGATAGACGCGTTTCGCCAAATCCGTCCTCAATTGAATCGAGCGCCACCTCGACGACATCGCCAACCTGAGATTCCAGTTCACCTTTATCGTTGTAAAATTGTTCCAGCGGGATAGCGCCTTCGGATTTAAGGCCGGCATTGACAATGACATAATCACCGGTGATGGCGACAACCGTTCCCATCAGGATGGAACCCGGTTTCATTTCAGTTTTGGAAAGGCTTTCCTCGAAAAGTTCCGCAAAGGATTCAGACATTTAAATAATAACCTACATATATACCATTGACTGTGGCTCATCCGCTCCGTGCAAATCCACAGGTTTATTTAAAAAAACCGGCATCCGCAGTTTCCCTGAGATGTCGGCACCCAATTTCTCGATGGCTAACGGCGTCTGTCAGTGCAAAGCGCCTTTTACCAGATTACGGTCTATCAATTCCAGCACCTGCCGGCATACTTCTTCAATACTCAGTTCGGAACTGTCAAGAATGACAGCGCCCTCTGCAGGTTTCAGTGGTGCAATTTGCCGCCCGGAATCCCTCGCATCCCGCTTCGATATTTCTTCAAGTAGACTCCCTAGATTAGCATCTATACCCTTTTCCTTCAACTGATGCAGCCGCCTGCGGGCTCTTACCTCGGTACTTGCAGTAAGAAATATCTTGATATCCGCATCAGGGAAAACCACTGTACCCATATCGCGTCCATCAGCAACCAGGCCGGGAGGTCGACGAAAGTCTCTTTGCACCTGCAGCAGCGTCTGCCGCAACTCTGTCTGAGCGGCGATTTGTGAAGCCACTTCAGCGGTTTTTTCATTCCGCAGTTCCATAGTCACATCTCGGTTGTCCAGCCAGGCAATCACTCCTTTGTCCGCAACTGAGTCGAATCGGATATTCATTTCGGATGCCACCTCCGCAACCCTGTGTTCATCGGATGGATCCACATGGTGAGCGATGGTGGCCAAGGCGGCCAGGCGATAGAGTGCACCGCTATCGAGCAAAGCGAATCCGAGCCGGTTCGCCACGATTTGCGCAAGCGTGCCTTTTCCTGATCCCGAAGGACCGTCTATGGCGACCACTGGAACTTCTTTTTTTTGCATAGGGATACCGCTTGCTGGTGTTGACTCAATGACTTTCGGCAATCCGCAATCCGTGCTCCCTGGCTAAAGCGGGAAAACCCGGGAAGGAGGTACAGACATTGGCACACCCGTGAACTGTAATATCGCCGCCGGCCGCCAAAGCCGCCATAGATAATGCCATGGCGACGCGATGGTCACCCCGACTGTCCACTTCTCCCCCATTGATTGGACCACCTCTAATGATGGCACCATCAGGTTTACTTTGTGCATCCACGCCCAATTTATTCAACGCATCGACCATAACCTGAATACGGTCGCTTTCCTTGACCCGAAGCTCTTGTGCACCAGTCAAGACTGTCAGGCCTTCGGCACAGGCCGCAGCGATAAATAAAACCGGAAATTCATCGATCGCCAGCGAAACCAGTCGCTCAGGGATTTCAATCCCTTTCAGCTTCGCCGAGCGGACGGTGATATCGGCGACGGGTTCGCCCCCGGATTCCCGAGAGTTGGTGATTTCGATGCTGGCGCCCATCAAGCGCAATAGCTCAATGACACCGGTTCGCGTTGGATTTATACCTACCTGGAGCAAAGTCAATACCGAGTCTTTTGCGATGCTCGCCCCGACCATAAAAAACGCGGCCGAAGACAAATCCGCGGGTACTATAACGTCTGTGGCAATTAGCTCTCCTCCGCCCGACAGCCGTGTAGTCAATCCTTGTTTGCGCAACTCGTAACCAAATCCCTGCAGCATCCGTTCGGTATGATCTCTGGTAACCGCAGGTTCAGTGACTGTAGTCTCCCCCTCCGCGTACAGTCCCGCCAGTAAGATTGCCGATTTCACCTGCGCACTGGCCATGGGCAAGGTATAGTCAATGGGCATTAGATTCGGCACACCTCCGATCTGCAAAGGAGGTCTGCCGTCGGCTTCACTGACAATATTCGCACCCATCAGCGACAAGGGTTTGATAATTCTTCCCATCGGCCGCGAACTCAGAGATTCATCGCCGGTTAAAACGCTATCGAACGACTGGCCGGCCAGAACCCCGGCCATCAATCGCATGGCGGTTCCGGAGTTGCCCAGATCCAGAGGGGCGGTCGGTGGCCTTAGTCCATAAAGCCCTTTACCCTGAATCAACAACTCTCCGGGTTCAATCTGCTCTATATCCACACCCATACGGCGAAACGCTTTCAAGGTATTCAGACTGTCTTCACCCTCCAGAAAACCGGTGACCTGAGTTTGCCCCTTGGCCAAAGACCCAAGTATTACGGATCGATGCGATACGGACTTATCTCCGGGAACCCGAATATGTCCGTTAAGCTGCCCGCCGTGCCGCATCCTAAATTGCAGGTCCGGAGGAGTCGAATCACTCATTGCTGTTTTCGCTCCCACTGAATATGCGAGTCTCTGGCCTGCTTCGCTCGCTTGAAGGTGGTTTCAATTGCGCTTGAGTCAGCATCGACAATCTGAGTCCGCAGTTTATCTAAATCATCCATCAGATTATCGAGCACACACTTCACCGCGTCACGGTTTGTCACGCAGATATCCCGCCACATAATCGGGTCACTTGAGGCGATCCGGGTAAAATCATGAAATCCGCCGGCGGCGTAGCGGAAGATCTCTTCACTTTCCTGCATGGTTGCCAGCGTATCAACAATGGCGAATGCCACCACATGAGGCAGATGGCTGGTCGCGGCAAGAACACGGTCATGGTGCTCATGTGTCAGGCATTCAACCTCTGCCCCGGTTGCCTGCCACAGCGATCTTACGGTATCCACGGCTGCCTTTTCGGTCTCGTCCAGAGGTGTCAGAATCACTTTACGGTTTTCGAACAGTGTTGAAAATGCAGCCTCGACGCCGGTTTTTTCGGTTCCGGCAATCGGATGACCGGGCACGATGTTGGACATATCTTCAAACACTTCACGCGCATCAGCGACAAAACTGCCCTTTACGCTGCCGGCATCCGTCACCACTGCGCCCTGTTTCAGTGAAGGCTTAATCGATTGCATGACCGCCTTCATCGCCCCCATGGGTACAGCCAGCAGCACCAGATCCGACTCTTCCACCGCTCTGCTCAGATCGGTCTGATAACTGTCTATTATACCAAGTCCGATACCACGCTCCAAACTTTCGATATTCCGCCCTGCGCCGACTATATGGCCCCGGAAACCGCTCTTTTTCAGGCCCAAGGCAAATGAACCACCGATCAGACCGACACCAATAATACAGATTCTCTCGACCGACATAAGATTCAAACCGACCGGGGATAGGAGCCAAGGACGCGATACAGCGGCAACTCCTCCTGCAACTGTGCCAGCGCTTTAGCAATATGCGGATCACTCTGGTGACCTTCTATATCCATGAAAAACACATATTCCCATAAACCGCTTTTCCCCGGGCGGGACTCGATGCGGGTCAGGCTGATGCCGGCGTCCGATAGCGGTTTCAACAGGTTTCTCAAACCGCCGGGCCGGTTCGGTGCCGAGACCAGCAGGGTTGTACTATCATTGCCGCTGGGCGGAACCTCTTGTTTGCCGATGACTAGAAACCGGGTCGTGTTATCCTTTTCGTCCTCGATATTATTGACCAGTATTTTGAGATCGTACAGTTCTCCGGCCGTCGTACTGGCTATGGCTACTGTTCCACTCTTCCCCTGAACCAAACGCGCAGCTTCCGCGTTACTGCTCACTGCCTCCCGCTTTGCTTCGGGCAAATGTGCGTCAAGCCAATGCCGGCACTGTGCGAATGACTGCTGATGCGCATACACAACCCTGATTTCAGCAAAGGTCTGGCTTAAACCGAGCAGGTTATGGTGAATGGGTAAGCTGACTTCTCCGCAGATTTTCAACGGCGACTTGATAAATAAATCCAGAGTATGATTCACTGCCCCTTCGGTGGAGTTCTCCACCGGTACCAAGCCGTATTTTGCAAGCCCTGTATCCACTTCCTGAAATATTTCGTCGATCGTTGCCAGTGAAGTGGTCAAAACCGCATGACCGAAATGTTTGTGCACCGCCGCGTGGGTATAGGTCCCGGCAGGCCCCAGGTAAGCGATAGTCATAGGTTCTTCATGGGCAAGACAGGCAGAGATAATTTCCCGGAATAAACGCACTATAGCCTCGTCGGTCAAAGGCCCTTTGTTACGTTCTTTTATCCGCCGAAGAATTTGCGCCTCTCTTTCGGGGCGGTAGAAAGCGGTTTCCATCCCCTGAACCAACTTAATGGCCGCTACTCTTTCAGCGCAGCTGGCACGGCGACTGATAAGCTCCTGCAATTCAATATCGATCCGATCGATTTCATCACGAACCGCTTTGAGACTTTCAGATTTTTGCATTGGAATAACTATTCACTATTTTCATCGCTTCCTTCACCGGCAGATTCCGGGCTTGATGATTTATCGGCCTCTGAAGTGGGAGCTGATTCGCCATCTTCTTCGCCGGGACTGTCTTCCTCGGCTGCATCGATCCGCTCCAATTCCACCAGTTTTTCGTTTTCGCTCAGACGGATCAGCCGAACGCCCTGCGTATTGCGGCCCAGGGTGGAAATTTCCGTAACGGAAATTCGCACAAGAGTACCGCTGTTGGAGATCAGCATGATTTCATCCTCATCTTTCACCAAAGTGGCACCGACAACTTCGCCATTGCGATCGGATGTTTTGATATCGATCACTCCACGCCCGCCCCGGCCTTTGCGGGGATAGTCCGAAATGCGTGTACGTTTTCCGTAACCGTTCGCCGTTGCGGTTAAAACATCTCCCTCCTGAACAACGTTCAGTCCGATGACGGACTGGTCTTCGTCCATTCTGATACCCCGAACGCCGGCGGCGGTTCTGCCCATGGTCCTGACTTCTTCCTCAGCGAAGCGGATGGCGCGGCCGCCGCTCGACATAAGCATGATATCCCTTTTGCCGTCGGTTAGCGCCACGTCGATCAGATAATCATCGATACGCAGATCGATCGCGATAATTCCGTTCGCTCTTGGGCGCGAGAAATCCGCCAGCGCCGTCTTCTTAACCACGCCCTTGCTGGTGGCAAAAAAGACAAACCGATCCTCCGGAAAGTCCCTCACGGTTAAAACGGCATTGACCCTTTCACCTTCTTCCAAGGGAAGGAGATTGACGATAGGTCGACCGCGTGAGCCACGATTGGCAATCGGCAGTTCGAAGACTTTTTTCCAATACACCTTACCGACACTGGTAAAAAACAACACCGTGTCATGGGTACTGGCGATAAACAGTTTGTCGATAAAGTCCTCATCCTTGACCGATGCGGCCGACTTGCCACGGCCACCACGCCTTTGTGCGCGATAGTCCGAAAGCGGTTGAGCCTTGGCATATCCGGTGTGCGATAGAGTGACGACCACATTTTCTTCTGCAATCAAATCCTCGACCGTCATGGACTCGAAATCGATCTGGATTTCCGTGCGTCGCTCATCGCCGTATTTATCGGCGATCTCCAGCAGTTCCTGCCGAATCACTTCGCGCAAGCGGTCGGGGTCTTGCAGAATCTCCAGAAATTCCTCGATTCGGGACAGAATCTCCCGGTATTCTTCGACGATTTTGTCCTGCTCAAGCCCGGTGAGGCGATGCAGTCGCAAATCGAGGATGGCCTGGGCCTGGATTTGCGACAAATGGTACCCATCCTCCTGCAGACCAAACCTGTCTTCCAAAGATTCCGGCCGCGATGCAACGGCTCCTGCCCGTTGCAACATATCGGTCACCACGCCCGGCTGCCACACTCGCTCCACCAATTTCACCTTCGCTTCAGCAGGTGTGGGAGACTCTTTAATAAGCTGTATCACCGGATCGATATTGGCCAGAGCAACAGCCAGGCCTTCCAATACATGGGCACGGCCGCGCGCTTTGCGTAACAGATAGATGGTCCGGCGGGTAACAACCTCCCTTCTATGCCGGATAAAGGCATTAAGGACTTCTTTGAGGTTTAACAGCCTGGGCTGGCCATCAATAAGCGCGACCATATTGATACCGAATACGGTCTGCAGCTGGGTCTGTTTATACAGATTATTGAGCATCACTTCGCCGGATTCACCCCGCCGCAGCTCAATAACCATCCGCATGCCGTCCTTATCCGATTCATCGCGTAATTCGGTGATACCTTCAAGCTTTTTATCCTTCACCAGCTCGGCGATTTTTTCCAGTAAGCGGGCCTTGTTGACCTGATAAGGCAATTCGTGAACGATAATAGTGTCCTTGCCTTTTTTCTCATCATGCTCGACCTTTGCACGGGCACGAACATAAATACGCCCTCTCCCGCTACGGTAGGCTTCTCGGATACCGCGTGCACCATTGATAATGCCCGCGGTTGGAAAATCAGGCCCGGGCAAGTGCACCATCAACTGCTCCACTTCCATTGCAGGTTCGTCGAGCAAAGCAACAGTTGCATTGATCACGTCCCCGAGATTGTGTGGCGGTATGTTGGTAGCCATGCCCACAGCGATTCCCGAAGAGCCATTAACCAGCAGATTCGGAACGCGGGTAGGAAATACCGATGGCTCGTGTTCTGATTCATCGTAGTTGGGTACGAAATCGACCGTTTCCTTATCTATGTCCGACAGTAGCTCATGCGCGATGCGGGACATCCGAACTTCGGTGTAACGCATCGCGGCGGGAGAGTCCCCATCGACCGAACCGAAATTACCCTGGCCGTCAACCAGCATATAACGCAGTGAAAATGGCTGCGCCATTCGAACGATCGTGTCGTAAACGGCTGTATCGCCATGAGGATGATATTTACCGATAACATCACCAACCACACGGGCGGATTTTTTGTAAGCCTTGTTCCAATCATTTCCCAGCTCACTCATCGCGTAAAGCACCCTGCGGTGAACCGGCTTCAATCCGTCGCGGACATCGGGCAAGGCCCTGCCCACGATTACACTCATGGCATAATCGAGATAGGATTGCTGCATCTCATCTTCAATGGTTACCGGCAGGATTTCCTTTGCAAAATCAGTCATTATCGCTCGCTGTAGAGGCTCTGTTGAGTGCACCGAAATAAAGCCCGTTAGTTTAACACAAACTGCTATCCGGCGTATCCATAAGATAGCCAAGATAACAGCCACAAAGCCTGTCGCCACTCATGCGAGGCTTGCACAGTAAAGCGGCAGTGAGTAAGGTTCGCGAATGCAGAAAATCGATTTAGTAATACACCCCGGATGGCTTTTAAGCGTCGATGAAAATAATACCGTTCTGACCGATCACAGCCTGGCGTTGCAAGGCGGTTCTATTCTCGACATTCTGCCCCGCAATGAGGCGGCTCAAGCCTATTCGGGTGAGGAGCTGGATCTGCCGGATCATATTCTCGCCCCCGGCCTGATCAATGCCCATACGCATATGAGCATGAATCTGTTACGCGGATTTGCCGATGATCTGCCGTTGATGGAATGGCTGCAAAACCACATTTGGCCGGCCGAAGCAAAATGGGTGAATGAAGACTTTGTGGCAGACGGATCGCGCCTTGCAATTGCAGAATCTTTACTCGGCGGTGTCACCTGTTTTAACGATATGTACTTCTTTCCGGATATCACCGCCGGTGTCGCGGGCGCGGCAGGAATCCGAGCTTGTATCGGATTGATTGTCCTTGATTTTCCGACTGTTTGGGCCAGCGGAGCCGATGAGTACCTCAAGAAAGCCTTGGCATTGCACGATGAGTTGCGTGAGGACCCCTTGATTAGCACCGCACTTGCCCCGCATGCGCCTTATACGGTTTCCAGGGATCCTTTGCAAAAAATCTCCACACTGAGTTCTGAATTGGATATTCCCGTGCATATGCACGTTCACGAAACCGCCAATGAAGTCTCCCAGTTCAAACAGCTGCACGGCATTCGACCGATCCAGTTGCTTGAAGAGCTCGGTCTGCTGAACCCTAATCTGATCGCCGTTCACATGACTCAATTATCGGCAGTGGAAATCGAGCGCCTGGCAAAGACCGGCGTGAATGTTGTGCACTGTGCTGAATCCAATATGAAACTGGCGAGCGGAAGCTGCCCGGTGGCCGAATTATTACAGGCAGGGGTTAAGGTTTCGCTGGGAACTGACGGCACCGCTTCCAATAACGATCTGGATATGATCGGCGAAATGCGTTCTGCAGCGCTATTGGGTAAACATATCAGTGCGGACGCTTCGGCGGTTGATGCGGTACAAACTCTGCGAATGGCTACGATTAATGGTGCCGAGGCACTCGGAATCGGCCATATCACCGGCTCTTTGGAAACCGGAAAATCGGCCGACATGATTGCCATAAATACCGCATCTGTTAGTATGGCGCCCATGTACGAACCTGTGTCTCACCTGGTATATTCCGCTTCCCGGCATTGTGTTGACCATGTATGGGTGGCGGGAAGGCAATTGGTAAAACACCGGCAACTTACCACCATGGACGCGGATGAAATTCTACGCAAAGCTAACCGCTGGTTAAAAAAAATCACCGCTCGATAGACCGACAGAACTACAATCATGACCCAATCGCAACCTAATGTGGATCCGGCGGAAATTTCCAAATTCAGCGAAATTGCCCATAAGTGGTGGGACAAAAACAGCGAATTCAAACCGCTGCATGATATCAATCCGCTAAGGCTTGAGTACATACAGCGATTTATCCGCCTGGACAAGCAAAAGGTTCTGGATGTCGGCTGTGGCGGCGGAATACTCTCCGAGGCAATGGCCATGAACGGCGCCTCGGTTACCGGAATCGATATGGCCGAGGCGTCCTTGAACGTGGCCGAATTGCACGCCTTGGAGTCCGGGCTCGATATAGAGTATCACGCTGTCAGCGTTGAAGATTTTGCCGAAAAACGGCCAGGCGAGTTCGATGCGGTGACTTGCCTTGAAATGCTGGAACATGTACCTGATCCGGCCTCGATCGTCAAAAGCTGTGCACAACTGGTCAAACCAGACGGCTTTGTCTTTTTCTCCACAATCAACAGAAATCCCAAGGCGTGGATGCTGGCAATAGCAGGAGCTGAGTATCTGCTGAGATTGCTGCCCAGGGGTACACACGATTTTCAACGATTTTTAAAACCTTCGGAACTCGGTCAATTCGCCCGCGCTGCCGAATTGACTCTGGCGGATATCAGCGGGATAAGCTACAACCCCTTCACCTCACAATACAAACTAGGGAAAGATCTTGATGTTAACTATCTGATGGCCTGCCGGCGTTGCTAAGCAAAATCCGGGCTGTTTTTTTTGATCTGGATGGAACCCTGGTTGATACTGCGCCGGATCTGATCCATGCCTTGAATCTGTTACTGGCTGAGATTGGCCGCACCGCGGCACCGCCGGAGGATATACGGCCCCATGTGTCCGCGGGAGTCAAATCCATTCTTACGGCAGGATTGAAGCCAGGCCCTGACGAGGATGTCGAGATATACCGCGCAAGATATTTGCAGATATACGAGGACAATCTCAGCGTTTACTCAGGATTGTTTGAGGGAATGGAGAAGGTACTGTCCTTCCTGGAAAACAAATCCATGCCCTGGGGAATAGTTACCAACAAACCTTCCTACCTGACCGACCAGCTGCTGCAACAGATTAAACTGTCACACCGTTGCTGTACCGCTATCAGCGCCGATACCACACCTTTTAGAAAGCCTCACCCCGCCCCCTTACTGGAAGCCTGCAAACGCTGCCGGCTGGAACCTCAGGCGTGTGTTTATATCGGCGATGATCAAAGAGATATACATGCCGGAAATGCCGCAGGCATGCTTTCTCTCGCAGCTGCCTGGGGCTATTACCTGCCGACGGATAATATAGAAGACTGGCCGGCCCGAGCCGTACTTCAAAAACCGGAAGATTTAATCGACTGGATCTAACCGCAAACGAGACGCTATTCCAGAATGGATGTCGTTGCTTCTGTGTCGAACGGGTTCGCCAACAAGTGACGGTCTTTACCGATATTGATTCCAATCCAAAGACCGATCATGCAACCGAGCATTGCGCCGAAAATCAGGGTTTTTATGAATCCCAAGGTTCTTACTCCCAACAGGTTATTTTCCGCGCGATAGTCTATCATGCATTGCCGGATTGTCAGCAAGTGAAATGTCAAAATGCGTGGCCTGATCCGCCCAGCCATAGATTCGACATTATCGTGTATCGTCGTAGGCCGGTAATTCAATCACATAGGTATCGACCGAGCCGCCGTCATGCCAGTCGGAGCCAAACAGTATCCGGGTGCCGGTGGGACTGATCGTCACATGCGGCTCTCCCAGGTAGCTGATATAGCCGCCGTTTCGAGAATCCTTGCCATGAGTCCGATGATGGGCGAGGCGGCAGATCTCATGGCTCTGCGGATCGGTATTTGCCAGAAAGATTTCAGATAAGAGTACAGGTGCCGCGCGCTGATTCGTCAAATAGAAAAACCGTTCATAGCCGATGCTCGATAAGGCAATCCAACCGGGGTTTTTATGTGCCACTGCCGAGATATGCGTACCGCTGATCGGCTCTCCGTAACCATCCGATTCGGAAATCATCGCACGACAAAGGCCGGTGTTCAGATCGTGTACGATAAGCGCACCCACACCCCGGTCGGCGGCGTTATCACAGCCCTCCGGAGAGGGATCAAATCCCGTGGCGAACAACGCATCATTACCGTTTTTCAGGCGCCCCAGGCTGGAGTGTGAATGGAATTCAAACAAATCGAGTTGCCTGTGGGTTCGTTGAAGATCCGGGCTGAGTATCGACTCGTTCAGCAGATAGTTTTGCCCGCTCGGGGCCGGCATGGGAGCGAACCAGGGCTGATAGGGTGAATTTCCGCCTATAGGTAAGGTGGATACCTCATCCGTGCTTAGTCTGTAACTGAATGCCACGCCCAGACTGGCATCAGCACAGCGAAACCCGAAATAATCATCATTCCAGGACGGCATCATAATATTATTTCCAGCCGTCGTGCCCTGTCCGTCACCACATACAGAATCGAAATTGGCCAGTTCAACCGCAGTTTGAGTTCTGACGTTATACTCCATCAATGAACCGTAATGCGAAAACAATGCGCTGATATAATAGAGAATGTCCGGGTCAGTGTGATGCCAGAATACCTCCTCGATATTGCCGGTCAGAATATCCAGTTTTCCTATAGGCGAATAGTTTTTTCCGTCATAGAGATAATGGCCGTTTCGCTCAACGCCGGTGTGATACAGAATCAACAAAGATTCATCCGCATTCCACGATTGAATCGTGCTGTACATGGGTTTAACGACCTGTCCGAACAGTGTATTGGATATGCGAACCACTCGGGTGTTAAAAGTAGGATCCCGGTAAGGATTAAGATAGCCGGGCTTGTCCATCGCCGGGATTGAATCAAAGCGATTATCGATTCTCAGTCCATGACACAAACTGCCGGATTTGGAACTCACACGGATCGGCCGGGCCGCCTCTCGTGCGAAAGGGTCACCGGAGTCTTTGCAAGCTGACAGTACCAGTCCCAAGAACACCGAGAGGAAAAATACCGCTGATCGTTGCAGTCGAACAGTTTCCAACACTGTGCCTCCAGAAGCCATGGCTTCCAACAAGTTTTCCTGAGAGGCGATGACGTCACCGAACGGACATCAGGGTCAGCAAACCAATGACAATAAACCCAATTCCCGCAATACCGGTCAGAAACTTTTCATTAATATAAGTACTGAGCACCGCCCCGGCCAGCACACCAATTGCGGTGGCAACGCACAACGCTGCGGATGCGGCCAGGAAAACACCAAATTTGTTCACCTCCTTATCAGCGGCAAACAACATAGTCGCGAGTTGCGTCTTATCCCCCAACTCGGCTATAAAAACTGTGACAAACACAGTAGTTAACAAGTTCAGATTCATATTACTCCACTGATTTTGAGCGGGCCGACCGCTCGGCAGTTGCGATGCCCCCAATGACCATTGCCATGCCGGCTGCGTGAAACCATAGAAACCGCTCGCCGATAAGCACAACCGCTAACAATGATCCGAATATGGGCACCAGATTGATAAATAATCCGGCGCGGTTCGCACCGATTAATTCCACCCCGCGGGCATAAAACAGTTGGGAAAGAATGGACGGAAAAATAACCACGTATAACACAAGCCAGACACCACTCAAATCTATGGCTTGTAGACCCTCTTTGCTGACCTCCCACAACCAGAACATGAGACTCGCCGGAATAGCGGAAATCGATAAGCAAAACAGAAAGCTCAGCCAATGCATGGGCGGTCGCCACTTCAAGCCGATTGAATAGGCGGCGTAGCACAAAGCCGCAAGCATCATTATTGCATCACCGATATTGACACCCTGTTGCACCATTGAGTAAAAATCTCCTTTCGAGACAGTTATTGCAACGCCAATCAGGGCGATAGACAGACCGGCAAGCTGAAGCCATCGAATCGACAAGCCAAACAGCAAGAAATTGCACAACATGATTAAAACAGGAATTGCCGCCTGCTCGATGACGACATTGACGACGGAGGTATAATTCAAAGCCCAAAACATGCACAGGCTAAAGCCGCTCAAGCCGATCGATCCTAGAAGAAATAACACAAACCCGTGTTGTTTGATAGTCGCCCAGTCGGCCACAAGGTAGCGCCAGGCGAAGGGCAGCATAAACAGACAGGCCAGCAACCAGCGCAACAAATTCAGAGTGATAAAACTGATCTCGCCTACGGCCAGCTTGCCCGCCACCGCATTGCCGCCCCAAAACAGCGTTGTTAAAGTCAATAGCAAATACGGTCTGGAGAATAAACCATCATCCTGTCCGGACGGTCTCTCGCGTCGATCAATCATATACGGGCAATTGTGGGCTGGATCATGAGTCGGAGCATCTTAACGGATTTATTTCGTTTCTGCTCACAACCGACAAAGGTGAATAATGCCTGAATTACGATTGCGTCAAACCTTTCAGAATGCTAAAACGATCGCATTATCAACAACTCATAAAGAGGCATAAAAATGAGTAT
This sequence comes from Granulosicoccaceae bacterium, assembly GCA_965222695.1. Lineage (GTDB taxonomy): Bacteria > Pseudomonadota > Gammaproteobacteria > Granulosicoccales > Granulosicoccaceae > UBA7957. The sequence continues at coordinate 2,885,400 of OZ244967.1, forward strand.
TCAGCCCGGCGATAAAATCCCCTCCTGTACATTGGCGACCATGGGAGAAAACGGCCCGAAGAAAATTTCGACAGACGAGATATTCGCCGGAAAAACTGTCGTTCTTTTCGCGCTGCCTGGCGCATTTACCCCTACCTGCTCAGCTGCACACTTGCCCGGCTACGTCAGCAAAGCCGATGACATCAGAAGCAAGGGCGTGGATACTATCGCCTGCCTTTCGGTTAATGATGCTTTTGTGATGGGCGCCTGGGCGGAGCAACAAAATGCCGGCGAAATTCTCATGCTGGCTGACGGAGATGCGGAACTGAGCAAGGCCATGGGATTGGAGCTGGATTTGACCGGCAAGCAATTTGGCATACGCTCACAACGTTACGCAATGATTGTAAAAGACAGCGTGATCCGGATGCTTAATGTAGAAGAACCGGGCAAATTCGAAGTCAGTGACGCTGACTCTGTGCTCAGAGCATTGGAACAATAAATTCGCCATCAAGTTATGCCGCGAAATAGTCCGCCATTGAGAAGTCACTGTTTACCACCCATTAAACAGATACGCCGAAAACTGCAGTTCAGTGAGCTGGATTGTGCTGAACTGGCTGAGATTTGCATATCTAACCGCGAGCAGTATGACCCGCTTTTGCAAGCGTACCACCTGTGCAACGATGAACAATTTCGCGCTCAGGCCGCGGCGGCCGATCAAGCATGGTGCAAGGGCACGCAGACTCCGCTGACCGGCGTCCCGGTATCCTTGAAAAACGTTTTTGCCGCACCGGGTTTTGAGTGTTATGCCGGAACGTCCATGGCCTTGCCTCAAAAGTGGCAGCATCCGGGTACGGTAGTGAAGCGGCTATTGGCGCAGATGTGCCCGATCAGTGGGTTGACTCACGCTTCCGAGCTGGCATTCGGTGGCCTGGGAGTGAATGAACATTGGGGAACACCGCGAAATCCCTGGGATAAGAGCAAACATCGCATCCCGGGAGGATCCTCCAGCGGTGCCGCACTAAGCGTTATCAGTGGAACAGCGGTTTTTGCCATGGGTACAGATACAGGAGGATCGGTACGGGTTCCGGCCGCGGCAGCCGGAATGGTCGGATTTAAAACCAGTCAGGGCCTTTGGCCGACCGATGGTATTGTGCCGCTGAGCCCGAAATTCGATACCGTGGGATTTATTTGCCGTGGCGTAGATGACGCTATTGAAATTTTCCGTGCAATCGGGAACAAGGGGCCAGAAGCCGATAGTCCGCAATCTCCTCGGGAATTGAGCGATTTCACCGTGCGCCTGGCCGATGAGAGCTCCCTTCACCCATTGACCGATTCCCTGGCCGGCCTATTTGATCAGACCCTTAGGGAATTATGCAAGGCCGGCCTGAGGCTCGGTGATTCCGAATCAACATTGTTTCGACAATCGGTGGATTTAGTCGAAGAAGGCCCGAATACCGCGGCGATTGAGTGCAGCGCATTTTTGAGCAGCCAACTACCCCGATGGCGGCAGACTCTCGGCCCGACCACCCGATCACTCATTGCGGAAGCGGATAAGGTCGCTGCAACGAAATATCTGATACGGCTGGATAGATTCCGGCAATTGCAGACACGAGCCAACCACGATATGCAAAACACCGATATCTTGATTTCTCCAACTTTAAGTATTACAACTCCAAGCTTGGAAGAAATATCCGAGAGCGAGCGGCACAAAGACGCCAGTGGTCGGATGTTAAGAAATACCGTGGTTGCCAATCTATGTGGCTTCTGCGCTATTACACTGCCTTGCGGGCTGGATTGTGAAGCAATGCCGGCGGGGATTCAGTTAATGGCAAAAAACGGGGAAGATGAAAAACTGCTGCAATTTGCCCGGCTGGTCGAGCAGGTTATAGGAACTTCAGAGGAACGACTCGGCATTGCCCCCTTGTTGAAATCAGCCAAGGATTTATAAGCGATTAGCCAAATGCAGGCAAATTTCATTTAAGTCATCGTCATAAACACCGCATCGACATAGATAATCGTAAGTTGCCCGCACATATTCGCTGTTTCCGCCGCTTTTTCCTTTCGCACCCCGGATAATTTTCGCACACTGGAGCGCTGTTAATCGGCCGGCGTATTGCGGGTGCGTCCGATTGACCACAAAGGCTAAAGCACTGATTTTTCCCTTCTCCGTGTTAATCTCCATGATTGTCGGCTGATAGACCTCCGTGATCATCTCTCTGGCTTTCAATTTCTCCAAAGTAAGCTGCCGCTCGGCAGCTTTGACACGAAAAACGCAGCCGTCGCAATACAATTCCCCGTCTGCATCTGAAGGATCCAAACCAAACACCAATCCCGGATGCTGTTTGGTCCCCCTATGGTGCCAGGACCAGACGCAGAGCGAACGCCTATAACCAAGGGCTCTTGCCCCAAGTCTTGCCGTGTATCTGAAATCCGGTCGCCACATCAGAGACCCGTAAGCAAAAACCCAGAAATCTCCCCGGGGCAATCCGGGAAACAATCGCTCTATATTTTCCTCGTCATCGTACGACATAAAATTACCGGGAATCTTCAGAATCGCTTAGAGCCCGTAGGTAAGGAATTATAAATTGCCTGTGAAGAAAGCTCGACGCGGCGTCACAAAATTGTCATCTTCCCCTCGGCTGTTTATTCCGACAAAAAGCTGCAATTTTCTCTCGGCTTGCACTATATATGAAGAACTACCATAAAAAAACAGGGATTCAGATGAGATCTAAAGATCTGCAGATGTGACCCTGTAGAAAGCGAAAAAGCGCTGTTTTTGCTCATAAATGCTTGTATTAAATAAGATTGTATTGGTAATTGGTATTAATGGATTCGAGTAAGCAAGTCATTGACGATCACCTGAATATCATCATCACCGGCGCTTCGGGTGTTCTTGGGGCCGATTTATTGCCTGCATTACAGAACAGATACACCAAGGCAAAAATTTACACGATTACACGGTCAAGTTTAGGCAATTTTCGAGCTTCGGATACCGTTCATATCCGCCAGGACTTAAGCTCGGTCTATGGCCGCAATCTTGAGTTTCTGGAAGCGATCAGAATTGCAGACATCGTAATCCATCTGGCTGCCAACGTCAGCTGGATACTCGATGCGGAAGAATCAATTGATGCCAATACGACTTCAACTTCCAGGCTTTTGGCATACTGCAAGCAGCACTCTACCCGTCTGAGGAAATTCATCCATATCTCGACCGCTTACATACAGGACAGAAAAAGGCCTTATAAGACGAAGCAGGCCGGTGAGAGATGCGAATTCAATAACAACTATGAGCTGTCAAAGTTTTTGTCCGAACAGGCGGTGATTGAGTCAGGACTTCCCTACGCTATAGTCCGCCCGAGCCTGGTGGTGGGACGATCGGACACTGGCTATATCGATAGCTTTAACGGCCTTTACTATATTGCAAGATTTTACTGTACCGGCAATTTCGCCATTGCTGCTTACGAACCCGACGCCACGGTCGACATTGTACCAGTTGACTATGTCACCGAGTCGATTCTCTCGGCGATACACCATGAATCTGACGCTGCAGTTTTCTGGGCAGTCGGTTTGTCTAAAGCCCCCAGTTGCAGTGAAATCATGGAGCAACTCCACGATTCCGTAAACTACTTTCGCCGCATACAGGGGTTTGAACTCCTTGACATGCCTGAAGTTGTTTCGCCCCGATTGTGGGAGCAACAGTTTCGATCCTTGATTCTCCGCAATGCCGCTCCCAGTCTGCAAAAAATAGTCTCGTATCTTGATGCTTTTATTCCCTATTTTTCACTGTACGGTGAGTTTTTGCCAGGCGACAAGGATCATCTGATTCAGGCTCCAGCTGCCGACCTTTATTTGCCCAAAGTGATAAACTTTTGGTGTGAGAATAATTTGCAGACCGTTTTACGGGACAAAAAGGTAAAGCTCTCGGCTTCTCCGGTTGAATAAAGAAACTGTGGCGGAAGTACTGGAGACTGGCAAAAAACAACATTCAACCGTAATTTTCGCGAAAATTGTACGATCCGGTAACAAATTCATCTGTTTATGGCAAATATGTTGCAGAATAAGCTTTGGAACAGCGGAACTCTAATCTAATCATAATGTTGTATTCAGCAATCCGGCTGATCACCTATATCATGATAGTGGGTACTGAAGTTCCCGAATCACAATGTACATTAACCATTAGCGGAGAATGACAATGACTGATAAATCTGGTGGAGATGCGCTGCAAGCCAATCAAGGCGCACAGGGTAACGCAAGTGCCCAGGATCTCAATTCAGTTGCGGCCGGAGGAGCTGGCGTTCTGGAAGGGTTTGGCGGTGACGCTGCGGCCATGGGTGCTGCTAATCAAGCCGTTCAACAGGCTCAAAATCAAGCCAACGCAGCCATGACGGGTGATGGTGGCGACGATAATATCAATGCCAACACCACGATCAACATCTCATAAATAAAAATAACAACGCAAAAAAAAGCCGGGAAAATCCCGGCTTTTTTTTATGGTTAAATGCATGTACTTCCGGATTATGCCGCTGAATGAGTTCCTCCGGCATGCGGAGAATCTTGCTCAGCCTTGATTTGTGCCGGCGTTTTTGGCTCTTCTCCGTTTTTGATCAATTCTTCATACCACAGATCATGATGTTGCTTGGCCCACTCCACATCGACCCGACCGGTGGTCATGGCTTCTAGTGAACCTTCCGATCCAATGGTGCCGATATAAATATGGCAGATCGCGGCAGCAATCAGAATCAATGCTGCCGAGGAATGAACGAGATTGGCCAACTGCATATCCCCTCGGTCAGCACCGAGATTGGGAAAGTCCAGGACGATTCCGCTCACAATCAGCGCTATACCCGCTACGAATACAAGCCAAAACCAGATTTTTTCTCCGCCATTGGTCTTACCGGCCGAAACATGGGTTTTGCCGAACACGCCACCACCTTTCAGCAGCCATTTGATATCGGTCCCTGTCGGGAAATTCATCCAGATCCACTTGAGCAATACCAGAGTGAGAATCACTGCAAATACCGGCCCCAGATAATCGTGGATGGATTTGGTCAGATTGGCATAGGCCGCAAAAGCGTCCTTCCCGATTACCGGAATCAAGAGACTGCGCCCGTATAGCAGGCTGAGACCCGTGATCGTCAGAATGATAAAGAGAATCGCATTAGTCCAGTGCAAGGTACGGTCGAGCACTGTCCAGCGCGCCACAGTCAGACCGCTACGCCCATTATCCAGTTTAAGCCTGCCCCGTATCAGGAAAAACAGCAGGCAGGCCAGCGCGGAAATGCCCATGGCCCAGGAGCCGTACTTGGCAATCGGTTTGCGTAACTGGCGCCAGTTTTCCCCCCCGTTCTGGATCAGCACATTGGTTTCATCCCCCTTGACCGCGGAATAACCGCTATTACCCTCACGCACAGCCCGCCAGAAATTCGCTCTTGGATTATTCCCTTCGGAAAACCCGGATTGCGACTGAGCGTGCGCGGTGCCGGGCAGTAACAGATAGCCGGAAAAAGGCGCCAACAGAATTGCCGCAAGCACCGTAAATGCGGCGATCCAGCCCGCTTTCTTTTTATTCAGTCGGCAGTTCATTGAATCCTCCTAACGGTCTGTCTGGATAGCCGAGAAACGGTCAGCCAGAATTTTGTCCTGCTCGGCCCCCGACTTGGCCAGCAAGGGATCGGTTTTTCCCTTGTAAACGCCCGGTTCGTGCAGGTTCTCCTGCACGTCCGAACACGCGCAAAGCGCGGCAAGGGACATGGCGATAAAACAGGATTTAATATATTGATAGCGCATGACTATCCCCCTTTTTCGAATTAAGCAGCCTTCAGCCTTTATCTATGACCCCGCCATAAGCCTTGTCCCAGCCCCAGGTCTGCGGCCGTCCGCCACGGCGTAACACGCGCTCACGGTACAGATCGGCGATAATATCGCCGTCACCCCCAAGCAATGCCTTGGTGGAACACATTTCCGCGCACATCGGCAATTTGCCTTCCGCCAATCGGTTGGAGCCATATTTCTCTTTCTCCTCAGGCGAGTTATCCGCCTCCGGCCCTCCTGCGCAGAAGGTGCATTTGTCCATCTTGCCGCGTACGCCGAAGGCAGTTTTCTGCGGATACTGCGGAGCGCCAAAGGGACAGGCATAAAAGCAATAGCCGCAACCTATGCACTGATCTTTATCGTGCAATACAACTCCGTCATCTGTCGTGTAAAAACAATCTACCGGGCAAACCGCCTTGCACGGGGCGTCTGTACAGTGCATGCAGGCGACTGAAATCGATTTTTCACCCGGCTGACCGTCATCCAGCGTGATGACTCTGCGGCGGTTGACACCCCAGGGTATCTCATTCTCATTTTTACATGCCGTAACACAGCCATTGCACTCTATGCAGCGTTCGGCATCACAAAGAAATTTCATTCTTGCCATATCGGTTCTCCTGTTCTGCCGTTACGCCGGATAGATTTTGCAAAGCGAGCACTTCGACTCTTGCATCTGCGTAACTGAATCATAGCCGTAAGTAAAGACGGTATTCGCCGCCTCCCCCAATACATGCGGATCTGAGCCTTCCGGATATTTACTGCGCAAATCCTGGCCCTGGAAATGTCCGGCGAAATGGAATGGCGAGAATACAACTCCGGCAGCGACTCGGTCGGTAACCATGGCCTTGACCTTGATCCTGCTGCCTTCAGGACCTTCAACCCAGATATCCTGCCCATCCTTGATCCCGGCATTGTTGGCATCCACCGGATTGATTTCGGTGAACATATCCTGCTGCAATTCAGCCAGCCAGTGGTTGGAACGGGTCTCATCCCCACCGCCCTCGTACTCGACCAATCGTCCGCTGGTGTGAATCAACGGAAATTCCTTCGCATAGTTCTTTGCCTGAATCGATTCGTAACGGGTTGGCAGGCGGTAATGCGACTTCCTGTCCGCGTAGGTCGGATATTTCTCCACCAGATCGCGCCTGCTGGTGTAGAGAGGCTCACGGTGTATCGGAACGGGATCGGGGAAGGTCCAAACGACTGCCCGCGCCTTGGCATTACCGAACGGCGCGCAACCGTGCTTGATGGCAACCCGCTGGATACCTCCGGATAGATCCGTTTTCCAGTTCTTGCCCTCGGCCGCTTGTTGCTCTTGCGCGGTCAGGTCGTACCACCAGCCAAGCTTTTTCAGCAAATCCGCGGTAAACTCAGGATGCCCGTCACCGATTTCGTTGCCCACAGGCGCCGAGCCTTCCGCCAGGAGTGTGACGCCGTCGCGCTCCACGCCGAATCTGGCGCGGAAGTTCAATCCACCTTCAGCCACCGGTTTGGAGGTATCGTATAGCAGCGGCGTTCCCGGATGCTTCATTTCAGCATTTCCCCAACAAGGCCAGGGCATACCATAGTACTCCCCGTTGGCCGGCCCGCCTTCCCCGATTAGGCTTGTGGTATTAAAGGTATGCCAGTTCTGCTGATGCTGCTTCAGTCGTTCAGGTGACTGACCTGTATAACCGATGGTCCACATACCCTTGTTGAATTCGCGGGTGATGTCCTCAATACTGGGCTCATCATTTTCCACCGCAATATTCTTGCAAAGCTGCTCGGCGAATCCGAGCTTCTTGGCAAATTTATACATAATGGTATGGTCCGGCAGAGATTCGAACAGCGGATCGAAAATCTTGTCGCGCCATTGCAGGCTGCGATTGGAAGCCGTTACCGAGCCGTAGGTTTCGAACTGTGTGGCCGCCGGTAATAAAAAGACACCGTCCGTACGGTCATGCATGACCGAGCTTGCGGTTGGATAGGGATCGATAATCACCATCATATCGAGCTTTTCCATCGCTTTTTTCATTTCCAGCCCGCGAGTCTGAGAATTCGGCGCATGCCCCCAGAAGAACATGGCTCTCACATTGTCCTTCTGTGCAAAGTTGGCTTTATCCTCCAACACAGAGTCAATCCAGCGGGATACCGGCACCCCTGCTGTATTCATCGGGCTGATCGCCTTGCCTTTTTTCTCTTCATAGCTTTGCTGATCGAACCGTGCTTTGACCCATTCGTAATCCAGATCCCAGACTTTCGACCAATGTTTCCAGGCTCCTGCAGACAGACCGTAGTAGCCGGGTAAGGAATGTGACAGTACGCAGAAATCCGTGGCGCCCTGGACATTATCGTGCCCGCGGAAGATATTTGCCCCGCCACCGCTGACACCCATATTGCCCAATGCCAGCTGAAATGCACAATAGGCACGGGTGTTATTGTTACCTATGGTGTGTTGGGTGCCGCCCATGCACCATATAAAGGTTCCGGGCTTGTTTTTCGCCATCAGCTCGGCCGCGGCTTTTACCTGATCCTCCGGAACACCGGTGACTTTTTCAACTTCATCCGGGGTCCACTTGGCAACTTCTTCCTGAATCTGATCCATGCCGTAAACCCGCTGCTGGATAAATTTTTTGTCTTCCCAGCCATTTTCAAAGATGTGCCACATCATGCCCCAGATAATCGCGACGTCGGAGCCGGGACGAATCCGCAGGAACTGGTCCGCGTGAGCGGCTGTGCGGGTAAAACGCGGATCTATGACCAGCATTTTTGCGCCTTTTTCCTTGGCTCTGAACAAATGCTGCAAGGATACCGGATGTGCTTCCGCCGGGTTACTGCCGATCAATAACATCGCGCGGCTATTATGAATGTCATTGTAGGAGTTGGTCATAGCCCCATACCCCCAGGTATTGGCCACTCCCGCTACAGTTGTCGAATGACAGATACGCGCCTGATGGTCCACGTTATTGGTTCCCCATAACGCGGCAAATTTGCGAAACAGATAAGCCTGCTCATTGTTATACTTTGCCGAGCCCAGCCAATAAACCGAATCGGGACCGGATTGCTCGCGGATCGACAATACCTTATCGCCGATTTCATTGATTGCATCATCCCAGCTGACTTTGTTCCATTTACCGCCAACCAGTTTCATCGGATATTTCAGCCGCCGCTCCCCATGCCCATGTTCGCGCACCGAGGCTCCCTTGGCACAATGGGAGCCGAGATTGAACGGATGATCGAATGCCGGTTCCTGACCGACCCAAACACCGTTTTTTACCTCGGCGTAGATTCCGCAACCCACCGAACAGTGCGTACAGATTGAACGGATCATATCCGCCTTGCCCGACGAATCCGCAGCAGCACCTGCCGCTTCGGCCGATCTCATCATCCCCGGTGCCAATCCCGTAGCCAGGGCGGCACCGCCGAGCGACAATCCGGAGTTTTTCAGAAAAGTCCGCCTGTCTTGCCCCTTACCCTTAAACCCACCGGAATGACCATTTCCTTGGGATTGATCTTTATCCGGGCGGCTGGTGATTTTCTTTGTAAGTTTCATGTAAACCCCTCGCTACACGGAAGCTGTCTTGTAGTATGCCCGAACATGGGCGGTTTCCTGATACCCTTTGCTCTTCGCAGAGGTGTCGGCTTCTGCCTCTGTTTCGGGCTCGGTTTGCCGCCCCGCCGTCGTGGCCAGAATCGCTGCCGATCCGCCGGCTGCAGCCGCTTTGAACAAAAAGTCCCTGCGCCCCTTGGACGATTCCTGGGGCGATTGGTGTTGATGTTGATCGTTTGAATTGCTCATGAAACCTCCCGTTGACCGGCCGTCACACCGGCTTTGGCAATCTGTTATTGTTTTCTCCGATAGGTTTGTGCCGGTCTATCAGAGCTGCATATCAAAATAAGTCTTCTCCAACTGCATGAACGCCTTACCAAATTGACCTACCGATTTGTAAAAACAGGCGCTTTCAGCCTGTTCCAAATCGCCGAAAAACTTCTCCATCCAAGGCTCGATATGTGCCCTGAAAAACGTTTCCTGTTCCTGCCCGCGACCAATGATCATTGCCATGACTTCACACAATGCGGCCACATGGTCTTCCGGCTCGTGGGTTGACTCCTGGCGTTCGAAGCCGAGTTTTTGCAAATCCTGGCGCAGGTAGCTGAGAGGTTTTTCCATCAAAAACCCAGTGAGATACCAAGATCCATAAGGAATGATCTCCCCCCTACCGATACCGATAAACAGATTCGTGAACTCTTCGTCGAGACGTTCCGGATCCGCCTGCAGTGCCGAGAGTTTGAGAATGGCCCAACCCTCAGCAATGTCACCCTGATCGTGGCCGGGATCAGCTTCTATTTTTTTTAATATTTCCAATAATTGCTGGTTCGGCGACTCTCGTAATAATCCAGCCAGTAAGCTGTAGGTCCCCGCACGGAGCTGATCTTCCGCTGTGCCGTTCATGGTTATGTCATTCTCTGTGTTGGCTCGGCACTTGCGGCTTAGGTAACTGGAGCAAGTTAAGTGCAGAGTAAAAAATCAAAAAGATTGAAAATGATTGAAAAATCGACCAGCCGGCAACCCCTTGACACGGACAAATGCGGACAAAATGTCCCGTGTTCCGGCAAAATGACTCATTGTTCCGTCCTACCTTGCTCTTCTCGCAACAATTCAATGACCCGGCAGTCTTCACACATTTTCAATCGCTGCATGGCCGCTTCGGACTGAAACATGGAGTGGGCCGCCAGCTGAGCGGTAATGCGTGAAATCATGCTTTGCGTGGCAAACGGCTTTTGGCAACGGATACAATGAAAAGGTTTTTCTTCATTCAGTACCCGCGCTTTACGGCGCATTTCCCGATCAAAGACGAACTCCGGCTTGAGTGAGATGACCTGCTCGGGGCAGGCAGCAAGGCACAATCCGCACTGCACGCAATTCTGGTAGTAAAAACTCAGTTTCGGAACATCGCCACCATCTGCCATAGCCTGAGCGGGGCAGACGGAAACACAACTCATGCACAACGTACAGCCGCCCCTCTCAACCAGTATCTGGCCGAATGGAGCATCCTCGGGTAAGCTGACTTGCAAAGGTGCATGCTTTGCCTGATCCGCAAGATGATCTATGGCCATGAATAACGTATTGCGCTTCTTCGCTTGCGCCGCAAAATTGCCCGGTATCAGCTCCGGCATTACATCCAGGCCGGAGACATTTTCGTCAGAAATATCTGCCGGATATACCCACGATATTGCTTTTTCGGGATAATGCATCGCACCGAGTATGGATCGGGCGAACATCATCTGCTGTTCCAGGGTGGCAACTACACTTTTTGGCAATGACCTGACCCTCAACAACGCGACGGATTTTGCACCGTAAGCCAAGGCGGAAAGCCAGCTGTCGATTCCCAGGCTGCCCTGCTCCTCCAATATGATCGGCAGTACATGTCCGGGCAGATGCCAGTTCTCCCCTTCTGAAAATTCCAACTCCCGTGCCGAAGTCTCATCCAGTATCAGTAGTTGCGGATTCCTCCCTCCCTCCTGGAGATAGGTTCCTATCAGGGTCTTCAGGCGATTTTGAGAATCTTCCCCGCTCGGATAGTTGTAACGGATAGCACCGGTTGGACACACGCTGGAACATACCCCAAACCCATGACACAACTCGTCATTGACTTGTATTGTTTCAACCAAAGAGGAAATCGCTTCAGCCGGACAGGCCTCGAGACAACGCGTACATCCCGTCTGACCGCTGCGCCCGTGTGCGCATATCTGAGGGTCGTAATCGTAAAATTTCGGGCGTTCAAATTCTCCGGTCAGAGAGGATATCTCATCGACCAGTTCCGGAGAAAGCTGACCCTGGCATGGCGTGTGGAAATATCCCGGCGGTTTGATTTCCGCGGCAATCAGGGGTTGGTCCAAAGTATCCAGTACCAGATCGAAACGGGGTGAATCTTCGTCGGGTTGCTGGGCATCTCCTCTTAAACTGCGCTCGGACAGCCTGAACGCGCCAAGGTGGCCAGATAGCTGAATGGACTCCTGGCGAGTCTTTAAGAAATCGATATCTAAAAACTTAGCCTCAGGCTCTTCGCCTAAGTATAAAACACTGCTCTCCAAGGTTTGGCCAAGCTGGCCCACAATTGTATTAACAGTTTGATAGCGGTCCGAGATAATCAGCAGATGTCCGGCCGATTGGTAGGAAATGAGAGAAGTCTTTCCCACTTCCATATTGTCAACAGCGGCAATTGCGTGTTTTCTCGCTACCACATTGGAATTCTGATCTGCCGCACTCACGATTCATTCTCGCGACCGGACTTTAAATCCTCCTGTTCGTCCGAACCCGTTTCCGCCAAAGTAGATTGATCTGAAGCCGTTTGACCATCCGCAGGCTCGGGCTGATCGGTACCAGAGATCATCGGTTCATCAAATTCACACCGTTCATTCTCCTCTTGTGCATGAATCAAAGCCTGGTTCTTTGCGTTCCTTTTTGCCTCCAGGTCAGCGCGATAACTCATCTCTGCGGTGATGGTATCGCCGAGCGGTTCAAAATGAGTATAGTCATCGTCGTAGTCGTTCAGCCCATCCAAAGCTTTGCAAACCGGCGTATTAAAGAGCTTTCTCAGTGCGGCCTTACGTAATGCATCACTGACACCCGGTGAAAGAAAACCGCTGTAATCAGAACTCTCGTCCAGCGATTCGAGCGCAGGCATATCCTGATCGGTCAGTACCGGTTTGTTTTCTGAGCCCTCCGGTTCCCGAGATGTATCCCTGTCCCGGGAGATCTCACCGCTGACCATCGACTCGGTTTGACGGTTTTCTTCTTTGGTGGCTTGGGATTTTCTATCTGACCAGCGGCCCAGAAAACCTTTCTCTGCAGGTGGCTTCGGCGAATCGATCATGCCCGGTTTTTCCAGCTTTTCAGTTTTCGTTTCACTTTCTTTTCCGGCACGTAGTGTTGCAGCACAAAACGCTCGATCCATTCATAAAACTCAGGTGGAAATGCAACACTGTAGGCGACTTCATCGGTTTCCACATAAGCATTCGCCTCATCACAGCTTGCGGTGACTAAGAAAGGTTCAGGTTCGTCTTTTGCGTTCATGCGACAAACCACAAAGATACCGGGGGTGTTCATCATCAGATTGTGATAGTAGCTTTCTGCCTGATCTATATAGAGAGTGATATCGAAACCCGTCCATAAATACTGGCATAGCGGCCCATCCTCTTTGATACGTCGACGTGTGACTCGGGCGGGCATGTCCTCCTGCACGATAATCCCCTTGGCGGTCCAGCGGGCATCCAGCCAGGGATTGCCTTCAATATTCGTGCGCTGCATGATCACACCGACCGGAAAACTCGGCGATCTTGATTCCGAACCTGTTTCCACCGAAACCTCTTCTATGGCGACTCTCCCGCTTAAACTGGAAAAGCCATCAGCAAGTTGCAGACCACGCCCATATCCGCCGCATCCTGTTGATTTGTACCCAATGCAGTGGGTCATTTTTTACCATCTGCACACGAGATTGGGTCACATAGTCACACCTTCATAGGACAAGCTTTCGTTTTATCAGCAAATTTTCAGGGAATGGATATTGCGTGAGGCATGAGCATTGTTTAAGAGCCTGTTTTTGCATTGCGAGATTGATTTTTATGAACGCCACAACACATAGGCCGCAGATGACCAATGCCGGTTTAGCGCCCTCGCACGGCGTATCGGCTATAGATGAATTCGGAAACACACGCGAATGCTTCATCGCAGCGGAGCAGGCCTTAACCGTCTATGTCGATAAGCGTGAAATCGTCACCCTGATGACTCTTGGTGCCAATCCGGAGTTATTGGTATTGGGCTTTTTGAAAAATCAGGGGTTTATCACCTCTTTGGATGATATCAAAGCCGTTCAGGTTATTTGGGACGACATTGATGCTGCGGCAGTGAGCACTTTCAAGGGCGTTGAAGGCTGGGAAGAAAAACTCGCCAGGCGGACGGTCACATCCGGATGCGGGCAAGGCACTGTCTTCGGCAGGATTATGGAAGAAATCGACAAAATTAAAATAGAACCCCTGCCACTGAAACAATCGTCTCTCTATGGCTTGCTGAAAAACCTCAATAACTATAATGAGGTTTACAAACGTGCCGGGGCTGTCCATGGTTGCGCTTTGTGTGACGGCGAATCCATAGAATTCTTTACTGAGGATGTCGGCCGGCATAATGCCGTTGACGCTATATCGGGACACATGTGGCTGAATGGCATATCAGGTGATGGAAAAATTTTTTACACAACCGGCCGTTTAACATCGGAAATGGTAGTCAAAGTGGCGCAGATGAAAATTCCGATACTGCTATCGCGGTCCGGCATCACTCAAAAAGGGCTGGAACTTGCCCGGCAAATCGGAATCACGATGATCGCCCGGGCAAAAGGCAGGCATTTTTTAATATATAACGGCGCTGAAAATGTAGAGCTGGACGCCATTGCAGATTCACCACACCGAGCGAAATCCAGGCTTGTATAGATAAAAGGCGACAAACAATGGCGGAAGTGACAACTTACAAACGGTATATGAGTGTAAAGGAAGTCGCCGAATATCTGCATTTGAACGAAAAGAAAATCTACCTTCTGGCCAGCGAAGGCCGCATCCCCGGGACTAAAATTACCGGAAAGTGGATCTTTCCGCGAGAGTTGGTCGATCAGTGGGTACTGAGTTCCAGTCACGGCGGGCTGTTGACCGACAAATTGATTATCTCAGGCACCGATGATTCATTGCTGCCCAGAGTAATACGACATATATCGGAAAAAATCGGCGCCAACGGATTGATCAGCTATAGCAGCAGCAATGTGCAACTCGGCCTGCAATTACTGCAGCGAAATAAAATCGATATCTGCTGCCTGCGCTGGGGTCCGTCCCGGGAAAGCGATATACGCCACCCGGCTCTGCTGCAAGGATTTGAACAGCACCGGGATTGGATTCTGATCAGGGCATTCAGCCGTCAGCAGGGACTGATTCTTTCTCCGTCGGTGAAATTCGATAGCGGAGAATTCCCGGAGTTGTTTAATCAGAACCTTCGCTGGGCGGACAGACCCAAGGAGTCCGGCGGGTTGCGCATTTTTCAGGAGAGTCTACCGGAATTCCGCCACCGCATAGATCAGCTGAACGTAGTTGCCACCGCAATTGGTGAAAGACACGCGGCATCCATGGTTGCCATGAAAATCGTCGATATAGTCCCGGGCGCTAAAAGCGCGGCGACAGAGTTCGGACTCAATTTCTTGCCTATGTGCTGGGAAAATATCGATTTTGTGATGCGAAGAAAAACCTATTTCCGGACGTTGTTCCAGAAACTGCTCGAAAACCTGCTTTCCTATAACGAGGCCCTTGAAGCCGGTTCTCTGGGCGGCTATGATTTAAGTGACTGCGGCCGGATTATCTGGTGTTATGACGAATACTGAACAACCGACTCTGATCTGTTTATTACTGTTGTCACTATCTTTACCACTCAAAGCGGGAAATGAAACGATATTACAGGCCTGGTATAATGCAATAGATCATAATCAAAGCCGTGAGATTTCAGAACTCATCGACCATATCGAATCTATTGAAACTCCTACTCCGCAACGCGGAAAAACCGCATTAATGGCCGCTGCCGCTGCCGGCGACGCCGAGCTGTTCCGAATACTGATATCCCGAGGAGCCACGCCCACAGCCACCAATCACAATGGCGGAACAACGCTGATGTATGCCTGTTGGGGCGGTGATGTTGAAACCGCGCAGGAGATTCTCAAACACGATATAGAACTGAATAAGCAAGCCAGTAACGGCTGGACGGCTTTGATGATGTGTGCTGCAAAAAACCGGGACCGGATCACTCGATCCATACTTGCAAAAGATGCGGATGTCAATATTGCCGATGTCTATGGGTGGACCCCCTTGATGCGGGCGGCTTACGAAGGTAATCTCAAAAGTCTGCTAACACTTCTGGACTATCCAAGAACCGAAAAAGACAAAACCAACCTCAATGGCCAGACAGCCTTGCATCTGGCAGCCATAGGCAATAGGGAGACAGCCTACAGGCACTTGCTTAAAGCCGGTGTCGATACGGAGAAAAGGGATTACAATGGATTGACCGCACAGGAAATCGCAACCAAGCAGGGAATCAGACCGTAGGAGCGGGGCTTCCCCGCGAAGAGATTTCAGAATCCGGATCTTTCGCCTGCGGGCAGGCTCCTACGTGGCTGAAGAAGATCGGCTTTAATCGTATTTGTAGGAGCGGGGCCTCCCCGCGATAGGGGGTTTTCGATTCCTGATCTTTCGCCCGCCAGTGCTAGCCGCAGCGAATTCTTTGCCGTGTGAACCTGTCCGCATCCCAGACAATGCTTTGTCCGGAAATATTTTTCGCGACATCTGACACGCCCAGTTCCATTTCAACGCGGCTGCCAAACTTTTCGATAAATTCTGAAAACAGGGTTCCGCCATAAACTCCTTTCGCATAAAGCCGGTTTTCCCGTACTTCCAAATCTATGGCTGCCAATGGTTGCGGAGCCGGACCGGAAACCACCTTTGCTCCGTTGGCCGGATCGTAGACGCTGTATTCGGAACAGCATTGAATCACACCCGAATTCGGTAAATCCCCGCCGGTTTCTTTTAGTTTTATCGGCAGATCTTCCCGGTAGCCAATAAAACTGACAACCGGAGAGGGATGCGACATTTTGTGGGCGCAAATCGCTGAATAAGCAACGATGGATTGATCCTCTCCAACACCGCCACGCCACTCGTACTCCCGCCCTTCTGAAGTTTTCAACGATTCAGACGCCAGAACCGGTCTGTCAAGCCGCAGTAGAAAACAAGGCGTAGAAATCAAGGGGTAATAAAATATCTGCTCCCTGCCTATGGCCAGAGAGGAAGGATCGATGGGCTGACTGTTTTCATCGACCAGCATTACGGATTCAAACGCCTTGTGGACAGTGGAATTACTACTCGCAAGACTCGGTACCAAACCTCCCATGGCAGCGGCTGAACCGCAGATTTTCATAAATTCCCGCCGTCGGACTGTTAATGTATTATTGCCTTTTTGCTTCACTTAACTGGCCTCCTCCATCGCTTTCAATTGGTCTACCATAGCTTGTTCATCGTCGACGAATTCGGGTTCACTCAACAACCAAACCCTGAATGTCGTACCTTTGCCCGGTTGGGATTCGACGGTAATATTTCCACCGTAGCGTTTAACCAGTCCATAGCTGATCGATAGGCCTATCCCCGTCCCCTTGCCTACTTCTTTTGTCGTATAAAATGTATTGAATACTTTGCTGACATCCTCTTCCCGAATACCTATACCGTCGTCACTGACTTCAATCATGACACCGCGATTCGTCCAATTGCGAGTGCGTAACCTGATATTACCTCCCTGTCCGGGTAAAGCGTGAACCGCATTAATAATCAAATTCACCAGGACTTGCTGCAGTTCCTGCTGATTGATTGAAACCTGTTGCGTAGCATTAAGCTGTTTATGAATAGTTGTGGTTGTATCGTTGATGCTATGCCTGACCAATAGCAAGGTATCCTCCATCACCTGGTTCACATTAACGGAGTTTACAAAACCCGAATAATCCGAAGGCCGGGAGTAAAGCAACAAATTGCTGACGATTTCCTGTATCCGGTAAATCTGCTCAATCACCAGATCGACTTCGTGAGATATGGGCTCGATCGCCGCACCCAGTTCGGTCCTCACCACGTCCATATTACCCAACATCACCGCCAGTGGGTTATTGATTTCATGTGCAACCCCTGCAGTCAACTCTCCGAGGGCGGCGAGTTTTTCCGCAATCACCAGTTGTTGTCTGGTCTCCCGCAGCAGGTTAATGGTTCTTAACAGTTCACGATTTCGTTCACTGAGTTCCCGGGTACGCTCTTCAACCTTGGTTTCCAATAAATCCGCGGCTTGTAGTATTTGATGATTATGCTCTTCAAGCTTGTCCAGCATCGCATCGAATTCTATGGCCAGCTCACCCAGTTCATCCTCGGCGTCGACCTCCCCGATCCGGGTATCGAGCTCGCCGCTGCGGGTTTCTCTGACGACACGGCTCATTTCCGCGACCGGACTGAATATCTGGCGCGCGCCCCGCACGGCAATCAGCACCGAGAGCCCCATCAGCAACAAAAACAGCAAGACCAAACCACCCAGGGCCTGCCACAGTCTTTTTTGAAACGGACTGGCCAGAAAGCCAGCATACAGCATTCCGACACGCTGACCCTGATGGTCGTAAATGGGTTCGTAGGCCGATATGTACCAATCATTCACCACAAACGCGAGATCACTCCATATGTTTCCCTGGCCGAAAACATCATCTCGCACCTCACGCGACACGCGGGTACCCAAGGCCCTTTCTCCCTGTCTCAAAGGGACATTCGTACTGATGCGGACATCTTCCAGAAACACCGTGACCGTGCCTATACTGGCTTCGGGTAGGCTGCCGGGCCCGTATACCAGATCGCGAATGGCATCGACAAAGGCAAAGTTTCCGTTTAAAAGTACACCGCCATCGAGTACGGCCGTAACCTTTCCGCGTTCATTTTTGACCGGATAAAGAACGCGGATCATCATTCCCCTGTCCTCGACTTCCCGGTTTGTCGGCATAGCCCTGGGGGTGGGGATCAAGGGCAGCAACACTTTTGACAAGAGCCCTTCCGTTTGTAGCGCTTTAGCGGTAAAGAGCTCCACTCCGACGACGATCTCCCCGAATTGCGCGCGTGCGGAAAGCTCGCTTTGCAAGGAAAGGCCTTCGCCGGAATCATCGGGTTCGAACAGCCAGCGACCTTTGGTATCGGTCACGTGCAAATAGGAAAAACCCGCCCGGTCTTTGAGCGCTTGGATCTGATCCGCGATCGCATTTGCATTCTGTTCCTGTAGACTGGATCGAAAGGTATAGGACTCGCCAAGCCGGATTATCTTGTCCAGATAGTCCTGCTGGCTTCGAATAAATGCATCGTGGGCAACGGATAAATCGGTATTGACCTTTAAAAACAGCTGATCGTATCCAAAGTTTTTTCCCCAGTATATGGCCAAAGCCAGACTGATCGGCATCATCAAGAGTATGGGAAACAGCCCCAATGCCAACAGCTTATTACGCAGCTTGGTTCTGACCCCGGGTATAAGTCCAAACAGCATAATCTACTCTGCAACCCTTACTAAGCTATACATCAAGGCCCGGGTCTTCATCCTGCCAGCTTTGCAACTTGCGACCCAGCGTCTTGCGGGATACCCCAAGGCGTCTGGCGGCTTCGGACTGATTGCCTTTAACCTGTTTGAGTACGGAAAGAATGTGGTGCTTCTCGACCTCGTGCAGGGTCTTATTCAACATCCGGGCCGCAGTTGTATCAGCTGTCTGATCCGTACTAAGCCGCATATTATTCAGACATTCCCGGGGCGATTGCCCCAACAGAAGAGACCGCTCGATCAGATTTTTAAATTCACGAACATTACCGGGCCAGCTATAGGAACGCAATACCTCAAGATCTTCGGCGCTCAAATGCACCGATAATAAACCCAGATCCGATGACAGAGTTGTAATAAAATAATCGGCCAGCGCTTCAATATCCTCCTCTCTTTCGCGTAATGCGGGCAATTCGATCCGCAAAACATTGAGGCGGTAAAACAGGTCTTTTCGGAATCTTCTCTGACGGACTTCTTCTTCCAGATCCCGATTACTGGCAGCGATAATCCGCACATCGACCGGAACTTCGCGGTTGGCTCCGACCGGACGGATGGTACGTTCTTCCAACACACGCAGCAATTTTGCCTGCATATTCAGCGGCATCTCGCCTATTTCATCCAGAAACAAAGTACCTGAATTGGCATATCCGAACAATCCCTCCCGTGCCTGATGGGCACCGGTAAATGCACCCTTGATATGACCGAACAGCTCACTCTCCAACAGCTCATGAGATACGGCTCCGCAATTAATCGGCACGAAACTGCCACTGCGGCCACTCCATTGGTGAATCGCCCGGGCCGCCAGTTCCTTGCCCGTACCTGACTCGCCGGCAATCAGTACCGTGGATGGCATGGGCGCTACCCGACGTATAACCTGGCAGACATTTTTCATGGTCTCGCACTGGCCGATCATACCGTCTATAGTGAAGAGTTTGTCAACCTGCCGCCGCAACACAAAGTTTTCGCGTTGTATTTTTTGTTGCTCCAGACAACGCTCCACCGCGCTCAGCATCTGTTCTGTACGAAAGGGTTTTAGAATAAAATCGACCGCACCGGCTCTTAAGGCGGCAATGGCGGTATCCACCTTGGCATAAGCAGTCATGAAAATAACCGGCGTTCCGATTCCCTGGTCGCGCATCTCCTGGACCCAGTCCACTCCGGAATGCCCGGGCAGGCGAATATCGGTAATGATCAAGTCAAAATGACAACGCTGGCGCAGTGCCTCGGCTTCGGCAACATTGTCGGCTATTTCAAGCACCGAGTACTTTTTGTCCAGGGCACGTTTTAGGAAATTACACATGCCTGGCTCATCATCCACGATCAGTATCGAACCCAGACGCTTATGATCCGCTTGATGCTGTATCGATTCAGTATCCGATAGATCGCTCGGCGTTGCCAAATTCGAACTTGGGTGCACCTGTACTCTCCTCTTCCATCCGTTTCAATCTTAAAAGAGCCGCGCGTGTGGCGATTTTACTAGCGGCCCTGTTGCGGACATTGATTTTTATGGGAAATATTCACTCTCTCGTTGCACCGGGCTTATGGGCTTTATTTTCTTAAGGTTATTATTCTCTGCGCAAAACCGCCCTTTGGTAAACTTCTGTTATTTCTCGAAATTATTATCGTTTTATGGATTTAAAAAAGCGACCGTCCCTATTGCTTCGGCGCTAGTTTACCACTTTTCCGGACGAACACACTCAAAGCGGGGAGCAGGAAATGTCAAACGTAATATCCAACCGCTGGAGTTGGAATTGCGTAAGCGCATGGTCTGAACAACAGACGGCATATCAAGGCGCAACCGGCTCCAGCCTCAGAAGGAAACCGTTACTGGCATCGGTCAGCAGATAGATATATCCGTCCGGTCCAATCTCTATATCTCTGATTCTGCCAAGTTTTTGTTCGAACAGCCTTTCTTCGTGAATGATTTTTTCTCCGTCGATTTCCAGCCTGACCAGGGTTCGGAATGCCAATGAACCGACAAACAAATTATTTTCCCACGCGGGAAAACGCTCACCGGTATAAAACGCCATGCCCGACGGTGCAATGGAGGGAACCCAGGTGTAAATAGGCTGTTCCATACCCGGTTTTTCAGTGCCTTCCCCGATACGCGTACCGGACCCGTAGTTTACTCCGTAAGTAATCACCGGCCAGCCGTAGTTTCTTCCGGCTTGCGGTATATTGATTTCATCACCGCCCTGTGGGCCATGTTCATGCACCCAGAGCGCCTGTGTTTGTGGGTGCAAAGCGGCGCCCTGCAGGTTTCTGTGACCATAACTGTAAATCTCGGGTCGCGCCGATTGCCGGCCCACGAACGGATTGTCTGCCGGTACCCGCCCTTCTTCGGTCAGGCGAACCAAAGTTCCCGCGTGATCGGAGATATCCTGCGCGCGCTGCCTTTCTCCTCTATCGCCCAAAGTAATAAATAAATACCCTTTTTTGTCGAAAACCAGTCGCGAACCGAAATGACGGGAAGAATGGGATTTTGGCTCCAGGCGGAACAACACCTCAAAGTTTGTGAGCGCACGTCCCTCAAGCCTGCCCCTGGCGACTTCGGTGCCGATTTGCCCGCGGCTTCCCGCAACATAGGAAAAATACACCCAGCGATTTTCGGAAAAACGCGGATGCACAGCAACATCCAGCAATCCGCCTTGACCCCGGGCAGTGATATCCGGAAGACCCGAGACGGTTTGCCGGGACTTCCCTTCGGCATCAAACAGAATCATTTGGCCCGAACGTTCGGTCAGCAGGATATCACCGGAGGGTAAAAATGCCATGCCCCAGGGATGCTCCAATCCGCTGGCCATTACCCTCGCCTGAATATCTCCGTGTTCCGTCGCATCAACTATCCTGTTCTGAGCCTGTATCTGGAAACTCAGTAAGAGACTCAGCGCCAGCACCGACCATGAGCGAATATTCATCGCAACATTCCTCTAAGCAATTCAGCTTTACTATAGTAACGATGAATACCGCTCCCGATCAAGCATACGAAACAGATTTGTATTATCGATCCTTCACCGGACCGGGGCATCATTCCCGGTCTAATCGGGTTTCATAATTCAGTGGATTCTTTATTTTCATCAAACCCGAACAATGGTTAAAATTCCGGACGAAAATCGCGACTCTTTAGAGCCTGTTCAAGATCTCTCTGTGTCGTCGCGAGCATCCGCTGATTTGAGACAGATTTTATTCTGATTTGAGGCGCATAGTCATCATTCTACGCAACGACTAAAACGCCTGGAGCGTTTTGAACGCAAGCCCCGAGAGGGGTAAAGCACACGGATGTGCTGCATAAAATCAGGAGGAAATCTGGCCAAATTCAGCGAATTCGCAGTCGGTACAGAGATTTTGAACAGGCTCTTTGGTGATACTAGCCTCCAATGGTGGAATCAGGTTAGCATAGGCCTGTTTGACAATTCTTGCGGAAATTCGTACCAGGTGCTGAAAAAAATCGCAGAACAAAAAATCCGTGACTATATCGACTCAGGCGGTCTGAGCAATCTCGGACTCAAGGGCAAACGCCTGGATCTTAGCCGCGACCGGCATGTACCGCCCGAAGTGCGGGCACTGTATCGCATATTGAAAAACAGCGGAGATGTACCGCCTGAAGTGAGTTTATTGCGGGAAATCTCGCAACTCAGCAAGACCATGGAACAGGAACCGGATCTCAAACGGCGATTCGACACGCAGCGGCGTAAAGAGAAACTCAACATTCTGTTAGAGTTCGGTTGCCGGTATGCCCGGCCTTCCCGCTAAATCAGTTCCTTCTCGATTAAATATAAAATACCTGTCACCGTGCCCACGGCAAAAATCGTTCCCAGCAATACAATCGAGGACGCTTCCTGCACATAGGTTTTATAGTCACTGGCGAGAACATAAACGTTCAGTGCCGGCGGCAGGCACGCCATAAGAACCCCTGTATACATCCACACAGGATCGAAGGGGCCTATCGCCTGCATTAAAAAATAAACCAATGCCGGGTGCGCTATCAGCTTGATCAACAACAGCAGAGGTACCCCCGGCCCTTTGATCAGTACACTGCGATGAGCGATCACCACCCCCAAGGTGAACAAGGCCGCAGGCGCGGCGGTATTGCTGAGCATGGTCAGTATTTTATCCACGGCGACCGGAACATGCAGATTCACCGCAGCTGCCGCTATACCCAGGATCGTGGCCAGTATAAAAGGATGCAAGACGACTCTTCGTACAATCTGCAAAAGAAACTGCCATAAACTCTGTTCGCCCCGGCCACCGGCCAAAGCCATCAACAATGGCGTGACGATAAACAGAAAGGCGTTGTCAACGCAGAATATGATAACCGTGGGTACTAGGGCGGGCTGACCCAATGCCGCGAGGGTTAAGGCGGGCCCCATATACCCGACGTTGGAATAACTCCCAGCCACTGCTTGCATTGTAGCGACGGAAAATTCACGCCTGAGAATAATACGGCCCAGGACAAAACTCAGACAGAATATCAGTATCGTGGCGCCGGAAGAAGCTGCGATAAAACGGAAATTTGCCAGGCTTTCCAGAGGAGCCTTGCGGATTAACTGAAAAAACAAGGCCGGGAGCACGATGTAAATGATAAAAAAATTCATCCAACCCAGGGCGGACTCCGGCTGCCTGCTGAATTTCGCCGATATATACCCGATCAGGATAAGTGCGAATAATGGAAGGGCTAGATTGAAAACCTGCATGACACCGAATGCCGATAAAAGTCCGGCATTCTATTCGATTGGTTCTTCGGCGTCAGTTTTTTTTGATTCCGGCGTAATCAGACCTTATCGTAGCGGGTAAATTTATTGAATCGTATGATACTGGAAAGATCCCTGGCATAGCGTTCACCGATTTCCGAATAAGCATCAAGTTCTTTAACCAGGGTGTGAGGATCTTCGGTCTGCATTCGCAGTTTTCGAAATTCCGCATAAGCGCGGCCTTTCGCGATCAAATTGTAATTGTCTCTGACCGATTCCTCCAGGGACGCGTATTTTTTCAGAAAGACCTTTTGTTTGCCGCGAGTGCCTCGGGCAGCGATTCTGGGCTCGGAAGGTTTAAACGACCAGATCCCGAACGCATTATTGGCCTCACGGATAAATCGTGAAGTTGCCCAGGAACTTTCCATCGCCGCCTGTGCCAGAACGATACTGACCGGGTGAGGCTTTATGGCCATGAGCAGTTCCTGATCCGTTTCTACCCGGTAATCCGATTTTAATGCAGCTATGTCCTCTCGGTTTCCCGTCTCCAATCGACTTTTTACAGACTCAAACAAAGCCTGCAATTCGCGATGGACTTTTTGAATGGGTGGCAGCAGAAGCCGGTAGAATCGATCTTTTTTCTGTTGAACCGTCATATTTGCCGGAACGGTGGCGATTGATTCTTCGTAAGATGGTTTTGACAAAGCGGTAAGGGTAATTTCCTGCGGCGGGTTCTGTTCGTCTTTCGACTGTGCATGTCCACATTGCGCGATCAAAATTGCGCCGATAAATAGCATTTGATTAACAGTCGTTTTCATATTATCTCCCTCAGGCTTATCCACATTCCTTCGGATAGCCGCCGCCTAGAATCAAAAGATGGTAGAGAGATAACGCAAGTTTACTGCCAGACAAACAAGTGCTGTCTGCGGGAAAGTTACCGGTCAGGTGAAAATCTGCACTGTTTCACAAACTTGAAGGACTGGGATATGAGCAACTTACCGCACACGCGCCTGAGCGTGTCTGATGAAGCTACTGTAGGTTGCTCGATGCCGTTTCCTGAATATCGTCTTCAAGAAACTCATCGTCCAGAATCGCCAGATAAGCCAGTATGTCCAGGGCGGCCTTCTCACCCAGTAAAGCAAAAGCCTTCTGGTCGTCCTGACTGGAATCATGCAGGCGGCTTCCGTCCCGGAACTGGGCCATTTGCCGTTTTAAGTATTCGCTATGCTGCCCGGCCAGTCGCGGGATCAATTTGGCCGCATTGCCCAAACCCTCGCTACCGTGGCAGGTTTCACACTCGCGCTGATAATATCGTTTTCCGGCAACGGCATCACCTTCCTTGAAGAGCGGGATGTTGACGATAAACTGGCTCAGCAGCAAACGCTCGTAGGAGCTGATGCTGGTATCCTCTTCCGGCGGCATATGGGTGGGTAATTCCATTTGTTGAAGATAGCGGGCAATCTGCTGTATATCCTCTTCCGGCAGTTCCCGCTCCGTAGTGTAAGGCACCATGGGAATATTCATCCGTTCACGGTGCTTGAAACTGCGCAGTTGTTCCGCAATATAGGCTTCGGGTAGTCCTGCCAGGCGAGGATATTCGCCATCCATCGTACCCTCCGCTTTTTCTCCATGGCAACCGGCGCAGGTCTCATTGATTTCCTCGGCGTAGTCCTCATCATAGTCGAAGGCGGTTGCTTGATCGGGTTTGGCTTCAATCTCCCCGATTTGGGGCAATTGATGTGTAATCCCCTGATGGCAGTCAATACAGGTTTTATTGCTTTCAGATAAGGCCTGGTGCTTTACGCTCGCGAAAACGCCCTGTGACTCGGCCTGCATTTTCTCGTCGTTATGACAACTTCGGCACTCTCTGGAATCGGAGTTACGCATATAATTCCATACGGTTTCCGCCATGCGGAGGCGGTGTTGCTCAAATTTCTCCGGAGTATCGATTGTACCCAGCATCCAGTGGTAAACATCCTTGGCGGCCATGATCTTACGGACCAGCTTTGGTCCCAGCGATTCCGGAACGTGACAATCGGCACATTGTGCCGATACGCCGGAGGCATTTTCATAATGTGAGCTAAGCTTGTACTCCTGATAGACATTTTCATACATGGAATGGCAGGAGACGCAGAATCCGGTGGTATTGGTATACTCCAATGCCCCATGCGCCAAAAACAAAAACACCATGCCTGCAATAAACAGCAGTCCCGCAGTAACAAAGCTTTTCATAGATCAGTCAGACGATTGATAGAAATTCAGATAGAGAAATTCGGTAACATCATTGATATCCGGTCCGCGCCAGCTCAAGCTCAACTCTTCGGCCCAACGCCGCACCTGAGCCGCAACTTGTTGCCGGGTCCGTACTTTACGTCCCTCGCGCATATGCACATGATCTTCATGACAGGCGTCGCAATGGTTTTCGTACAGGAGTTTTCCCCGCCCCGGATCCGGATATTCTGCGGCATAAACCGGAAAAAGCAATATCAGTGTACTCAGTATCACCCACACAGTTTTTTTCATTATGATCCTCTCATTCTCTTGCCCTCATTCTGCGTCAAGGCAAGCCTCCCTACGCTGATTTAGATCAATTGATCGGCAGACCCGTTTTAGAGCCTGTGATCGTCTATATAACAATCACTTACTGTCAATTCCAACATCAATTCCGAGGACATTTTATCTTTCAGTTCCAATTCCATCTGGACAAATGTCTTCCCGCCCAGAGACCTCACCGATCGAACCCTGTAAAATAATTTCACTTCCTGGTCACTGATCACCATTTTCCTGAACTTCACTTGCTGATAAGAGACGGTGAAACAACGGGAAAAAGTGGTCACTTTTAAACCCGATTGCAATGCCAGAGGGAGCATAGACAATAAAAGATTGGCGGGAACCACGGCATATCCCTTCGAATCCGGAATATGCATGGCCTGCCGGTCCCCGCAGATCTGCAAAAAAGCCCGCAGGGTATCTGCTGAAATGGAAAATGTCTGCGGGCAGCAAACGGTTTTTCCGGCAAATGCGCTCAGTTCAGCAGCTTTCTCAACCGTGATCAAATGACTTCCCCCAAAAGAGCCGACGCCAATCCACCGGCCGCGGCTATAGTGGCCATACCCAAACTTCCGGCGGTCCGGGTCTGCATTTCATGCCATAAACGAACAACATTGACAGTACCGGAAGCACCGACCGGATGACCGCGCGATAAGGCGCCTCCCCCCGCATTGGTAAGTTCCGGATCAAATCCTATATCTTCAATACAACACATTGCCTGTACGGCGAAGGCTTCCATGACTTCGGCAAGGCAGATATCCGCCACGTTCAACCCCTGCCGTTCCAGTAAACGGCGGCAGGCCGCCACCGGTGCCAATGAGGGCATCAAGGGATCCCCTCCTGCAGGTAATGCGTCGACGATTCGCAAGGCACGAAGTTGAGCAGGCAATGTTGCGACCACTGACTCGCTCACCAGCAATACCGCGGCCGCAGCATCTGCCTCTACCGCTACTGTTGCCGAGGTGAGCGCGGTATCCCCCGCTCCGGCTAAGCGCGGTAAACGCTGACAAAGTGCATTGGAAAGCGCGCGGGTAAAATGGTCTTTTTTTACCCCGTGAATCGGGACAATTTCAGCGCTTTGGCGTCCCTGCACGCACACTGCCCGTCTGTGGCTCTCAATAGCGAAGGCTTCCTGCAACCGGCGGCCGATATTGCGGTCCTCGGCTAAAGCCGCTGCCGATTGCAGCATATCCGGATCCCGGTCCGGCCAGGGCGTGAAGGGCGGCCGCTCGTAGGCGCTTGGCTTTTCACCTGCGCTGAGCGGTCTTTTCAGTCTATGGGGAGAACGACTCCAGGATTCCATCCCGCCGGCAATCACCACATGACATTTTCCGGACTGAATCCTTTCCGCACCCAGAATAACGGCATCCATACCGGAGCAGCATTGGCTGTCCAGACTCAGCGCCGGCATTGACGGACTCAATCCGGCCAGCAATGCGGCCACTCTGGCCGGATTGCCTCCACCGTAAAGAGCATTGCCCATAATGACACACTCTATCGAGCCTGTATCCAGCAACGACAGTTCAAGCAGCCGATGGAACAGTGGGGCCGCCAAATCGTAGCTTTCTATTTTTGCGAATGCGCCGTTACGTGGTACAACCGCAGTCCTTACGGCAGCCGCTATATAGCAGTTATTCACGGCAGCCGTCTCAAGCGGCCTTCTGACAGCCGCCTCTCAAGGACTTGAAAATCGGTTTTATGAGATACCGTCATAGGCCATTTATCTGTCTTATAATACAATTTGGGTACAAAATATTCCGGCAACCGCTCCGAACAGTATCCGATCAAGGCAGAACGGTTGACTTCAACCCCTTCACCGACCTGCAACACCGCTGCCGGTTTATGTCCGCGCAACACATCCGCTACCGCAATGACCGCGGCCTGTAGAATTCCAGGGTAGTCCTGCAAAACCCCTTCGATTTCTTCGGGGTGGATATTCCGCCCGGAACAGATCATCATTCTATCATTCCGCCCGGTAATATAAAGAAAACCCCTCTCGTCCAAATACCCTCTATCGCCGCAGGAACAGTAGTCTTTCCATAGCTGCATTTCAGGTAAATCACCGGCCTCACGAGCGGCATATTCCAGGAAACGAAGAGGACTTTTTATATAAATCGTTCCCGCGCGGTTCGCCGGCATTTCGGAAAATTCCGTGTCCAGTATTTTGACGTCTACCCCGCGAAACACTCTTCCGACTGAACAGTCCGGTGTATTCTCCTCTTCCTTGGCGACCGAGATATAGCTCAGCTCGGAGCTCCCGTAAAATTCCGCCAGTGCCGCATTTGTAAAAACCTCCTTTAAGGGCAGTCTCAGCGCTTTTGGCAATTTGGCCCCGGATGATAAAAGCAGTCTTATCCCCCGAAGAGTGATATCGAGATGTTTTGCCGCATCCAGCAATGCCTGCAGCTGCGTCGGCACAGCAAATATGACGGCACGGTGCAAGCCTTGCAGTTCGCGGACAATCTGTCTGGGCCGAAAGGTCGAAAACAACATCACGGGCGCACCCAGAAAAAGACCTCTTAACAGGGCATAGAAGAAAAGTGAATGGGCAAGATTTCCCGGGCAGATAAATATATCGGAAGGGTCAAAAGAGAACTCCTCACCATCGAGGTGGAAACTCTCCAGCCAGGATTGCTCACTGCGTAGAAATCCCTTGGGCATGCCGCTGCTGCCGGAAGTAAAACCAGTATAAAACGCGCGGTCTGACTCATGTGCGTTTGAATGCTGCTCGGCAAGTGCGATAAATTTTTTCGGATCGGACGCTTCCTCCGGAATATCCGTGATCGAATGAACGGGGGTATAATGAATATTGGTCCGGTCAGTCAAGAGTAAATCCGGTCGCGACGCCGACAAGACTCTCTCGACTCTCTCTTTCGGCCATAGTGGATCCAGCACTTGCACATTCAAGTGACACAAATTTGCTCCCAGAAAGGCAGATATAAAGGATTCGGTATTTTCACCCAGCACTGCGAGTGTTCGACTGGCAAACGGCCTGTCTGTCAAAAAGCGGCTGATCGAAACCGCACGGTCCATCAGTTCACCGATCGAAACCGCATGCCGATCGATGTAAAAGGCAATCTCTTGCGGGCATCGCGCCGCTCTGCGCAGTAACTTCGCCGTGATGGCTTCACTACGCAGCGGCACCTTTGTCACAACGATGCCCGAGGTATTTGAAGCAGACAGCTCTTGAAGTCCGTCCGGGCGATTCGGCCGCAAAGATCAGACCATTCACAGGATTCGCAAGCGGAACGTATGGTCCCGGCCGCAAAGGCGCGACGCATTATTTTCAGCATCTGTTGATTTAATTTCAAGGACTCTCCCGGATGCAATTGAATTCGGAGAATCGAACTCAACTGCTCCAAAGCCAGGGAGTCCCTGACATCTACAGACTGTTTATGGCAATGATGATACTGTTCCGCCAGCATCGGCCGGCAGATCTCGTCGGGTTCGGACACGATTTCAATCATTTCGCCCGAGTTCAAACGGGCAATCAGCGAATCGTATTGTTCGACGAACGCCTTGCTATAACCCCGTGATTGATAACTGAGTATACAAAGCAGATGATGGCCACGCAGTTTCACCGGCACAATTTTTCACCGTGGGAGAAATCTATATTGTACAAAAAACATCAACCCGAAACCTCTTCGCGCAGGAGCTTGCCCTGCAAGCGATTTCCCATCGGCCCTGAAATCTTCGCGAGGAGGCCTCGCTCCTACGGTGGATGATCCCCGAACAGCCCGAAATCTTGACATTTCGCAGGACTCACATAAAGTCACGCATTTTTCGGTTGATTATCCGGTTTCCCGACGGACCAGAAGTGTGAATTCATGAATAGCCGGATCTTCGATTAAACGCAGATCCTGAGACATCTCACGCAGGCAGAATTTCCGGTAGTCCGCCGCATTGGCATAGTAGAGTTCGGGATCCTTTTCAGGCTGAGAGTCGCTCAGCAGATTGAATGCAAGACCTCGTCGGGATTTAGTCCAGAGTTGTAATAAACTTTGCTGAACAAACCGACCCCAGTCATCGTATTCATTGGCGCATTTAAGGCTGAATGTTCCGGAGACCAGCACGAAGTCCGCCGGTTCCGATACTTCCCCACCGTGGACGAACCTTGCCCTTTGATCCTCTATGGAATTGCTCGCGGTATCGACCATTTCAGGGGTAATATCATAGCCGGTATAGACACTGTCCGCCATCCAGTCTGCATCTTGTATAAATGTAAACAAGGCACCGTAGCCACAGCCAAAGTCGGCGATATTTAAACCACCCTCCTTATCTTTCTCGTTCAAAATGCTCAGCAGGCAATCAAAACGCAACAGCTGTAAATCCCCATTACCCCATAACACTCCGTAAGGCTGAGCGCCGAAATGATTGATGCGCTGGCGAAAACGGGAGATCATGGGTTTCAGGTTCGGTACAGAGCCTTTTTTCACATCTATTACATCCCAACCCGTAGGAGCTTGCCCTGCAAGCGATTAAAATCATGCACGGCGTTCATCACATCGCGAGGAGGCCTCGCTCCTACGACGATTATTGCTGTTTTTCCGGATTTAAGACACCTCTGTTTACCTGGTCACGCTCTATGGATTCAAACAGAGCCTGAAAATTACCCTCGCCGAATCCTTGGTCCCTTTTACGCTGGATAAATTCAAAAAATACAGGCCCAAGCAATGTTTCGGAGAAAATCTGTAAAAGCAGCCTCGGTTCGCCGTCCCGGATTGAACCATCGAGCAGGATACCGCGGTTTTTCAACTTGTCCACCGGCTCACCATGACCGGGCAGACGTTCGTCAAGCATAACATAGTAAGTGTCCGGAGGCGGAGTCATAAAGGGCAAACCCCTGGCTTTCAATTGATCCCAACAACTGATTAAATCATCACAGGCCAGAGCGATATGCTGAATGCCTTCGCCGTTGAACGCCATAAGGAATTCCTCGATCTGCCCGGATCCGCTGCCACCTTCTTCGTTAAGCGGTATCCGGATTTTGCCGTCGGGTGCGGTCATGGCTTTTGAGGTCAGACCTGTATATTCGCCCTTGATGTCAAAGTAGCGCAACTCCTTAAAGTTAAACAGCTTCTCGTAGTAGTCCGCCCAGAAATCCATTCGGCCGCGATAGACATTATGCGTGAGATGGTCAATGGTGTGAAAACCACAGCCCTGGGGATTAAGGTCTACTCCATCCAGGTATTCAAAATCGATATCATAAATGGAAGAACCTTCCTCGTAGCGATCAATCAAATAGACGGGCGCATTGCCTATACCCTTGATCGCCGGCAGCCGCAACTCCATAGGCCCTGCTGGAATTTCGATCGGCTGCGCTCCCAGTTCAAGGGCCTTGTAGTATGCATGATGCGAATCCATCACCCGAAAGGCCATACTGCATGCGGACGGGCCGTGTTCCTCGGCGAAATACCATGCCAGACTATTGGGCTCGCGATTGAGAATAAAATTGATATTTCCCTGGCGGTAGAGATCGACCGCCTTGGAGCGATGGGTGGCCACTTTGGTAAAACCAAGCATATCGAATACAGGTTCCAGGATATTGGGTTCGGGTGAGGCGAATTCGATAAACTCAAAGCCGTTCAGGCCCATCGGGTTCTCAAAAAGGTCAGAATTATTTTGTTCGGGGGTCATGGGAATTCTCATCTGATACAGCGACAGTGCAGAGTATAACTGCTCCTATCTCTGTTTTTTTTGTGATATAAGAACCTATTTAGAGCCTTTGAGCAAGATATCCGCGTCTTTGAGCGTCAAATCAAGAGATTCCTGCAAGAGAAAACCATATGCACCTCGATCAGTATGATACTCGAATCCTGAATCTACTGAAATCCGATGCCAGAATGAGCTGGTCCAAACTGGCTGAACGGATTCATTTATCCGCATCCGCCGCCCAGCGCAGGGTGCAGGCCATGCAGGAGGCCGGAATTATCCGGTATTTCACCCTCGCCATAGATAATATGGCCATGGGACAAAATGTCCGGGCCTTTGTGCAGGTCAAAATCGCCCGTCACGATGGTCAGGCGACGCGAGAATTTATCGACGCAGTGCTGACTTACCCGCAGGTACAATCGTGTCATAAAATCTCCGGCAATACGGATTTTATGCTGAATGTGTTGGAAAAAGACCTGCAAAGTTTCAGCGTATTTCTTGAGAAACGGATTTTGTATTTACCGGGGGTTGTGGATGCAACTTCATCAATAGTACTGGAGAGTATCAAAGAATATGGCAATGCCCTTGAGGCCCATACACACAAAACTGACGAAGAGAACCGGGGATAAACCGGCTTTTAGAGCCTGTCTGAAATCTCTCTGCCTGCTGCGATACCACTGAAATTGGCGTTACTTATTTTAAAAGGCTCCGAATCCGTAAATAATCAGGCTGATGGACCACCACTGGTCTGTTTGTGTTCGACAAACTGCAACATTGGAGTGGCCAGAGATATACCTTGTTCTTTGGCTTTCTCAAGCACTAATTCCTGCATTTCATGCCGGGTACTGAGCACCTGCCTGACTTCTTTAATATAGTAAAAAAACCCCCAGGTGACCGCATAATCGCCGGCTTTTAACAAACCGATCTCGGGTGCATAGGATTCATTGACCTGCAAATTATCATCGACGGCCTGCTCATAGACTGACTCGAACATCGTCCGCACCGTCTTTGCCGGAACTGCATAGTCGATATTGAATTCCAGACACTCGCGTAAACCCCGAGCCGACGCGAATTTGGACAGATTATGCAGGTTATAATCCCGCAGTTTTGAATTTTTCACCATAAACCGGTGATTATTGGCAAGATTTAGAATTTCAGTATGGAACATCTTGGTTTTGAACACTACACCGATCAGGGAATCGTCCTCGCCAAGCTGGATGACATCACCCTCCTCCGCCATCCGGCTGTTAAGTATGACCAGACCGCTGATAATATCCGGCGCCCAGCTCGCTTGAGTCAGCGCCAAAAACACACCGACTACACCCAATACACCTCCGGCCTCAAGCAAGGAATCGAATCCCAGTATACGGACACACAGAATCAGACCTATAACGAATAGCACAATTCCGGCAAGCAGGGTCAGCGCCCGACTGCTGTAGGTATCGGAAAACTGCTGTTCATCGCCAACGGTCCTGGCTTCTCCGAAATGCCGGGTAATCAGGTAGCTGACCACCTCATACAAGAGGTAGAGAATATAAATAGTCGCCAACATGTAGAGGATGCGCGTCAGCCAGGGAAGCTTTTCGAAAAGTCCGGGGTATGCCAGTTTCACGGTCAGCAGGAGAATGACCGGGACAATGACTGCCCGGGTAAACAGCACACGCAATTCGAGGGAATCTTTATCGATACTGCCGGCGAAAAGGTATTTACTGAGAGGCCGGGCAAAGAAAATCAGGACAATGCCGATGAAGATCACAAAAAATTCAATCATGAATTTATAGACTGCTGTATAAAGGTAAAGTGAAATCCGCGAAATCCAGGAGTTGCACACTCCCTAGCCACTGATGTATTGCACATTGATTGACCATACAGTGGAATTTAGCAGTATTTATACCACAGAAAGGATCCTGGGCAGAGTACTAGCTCACCGAAACAACCGCTCCCAGAACAAGCAAAGCCGCCCCCAGTACTTTTTTAATCGTGATAGGGTCCTCAGGAGACTCCAAAACGCCGAAATGACTGACAATCATAGCCATGATCAATTGTCCGGCAATGGACAGTACCACGAGCTTTCTTGCCCCGAGTATAGGTATAAGAAAGGTGATACTGAGAACAATAAATGCACTGATAAACCCGGTAAGATACAAATACAGGGGCACGGAAGGTATATTATAAATTGTCTCAAACTCACCAAATAGTACGAATAACGCAATTGAAGTGATCAGCGCCACGGAATAAAAGGTCATACTTGCAGTTAAGGGAGAACCCAGATATCTTGAAACCGAGCTGTTCATCGGTAGATAGATCGCTGAGATCGCGCCGATCAATAAGGCGAAAATGATAAATAAGGTGGTTTGCATAGGGAAATTATTCCTGTTAATTGTTTTGTTGAAGAAACCGGGAAATGACCATAGGTCGCTGCCAAACCACCCTGAACTTTACCGACAGGATGACAAGGTTCTATATCATACACGTGTTAGACAGGCTTTTCTTTTTTACCGGTAAATTACTACTTTTAACGATACCGCAATACCGTTAGTACTGTTCGATAAGCAGGCTAAAGCTTCCCCGATCAACAGTATGGCCTGTTCGGAGGAAGGCTGTGTTGTCAGTAATTATACAGTCAGTATATTTCCAGCAGACTTTCCGCCCGAAACACTTGAATGCCCCACGGATGTAAAACTTTACCTGGCAATAATACCTTTTGAATCCGGGAACTGAAAATTGAAAGGAGAGCGTTTGTTTCAGTCAGTTGACTTTATTTTCTCACTTATTGCTTGTCAACGAGAACCCGACAATAACTGTAATTAATTAAAAAATGTATCAAATACTGAGTCAATGCAGTTTCATTGGTGAAGCAAATTTCAAAATATGACTCATAGTCTCTGTGCAGAGGTCTAATTTGTATCCTTACCCTACAGTTTTTAGACGGCTTAGGAATGTCGTATTTTCGATATCGAACTGATGTTAATTCGATTAAGCTCCTACATGATAAGGTTTGATTATTTAGCACTATTGCTATCACGCGTAGGAGCGAGGCCTCCTCACGAAGGGAGTTGGGATTGATGCAGATTCGCTTGCGGGGCAAGCTCCTACGGGTTCACGGCCTGTATGTCCGGGGCTGTTTTACCGCTACCGGTGACGACTCAATACCCGCTATTCCAAACTACCATGGTGCATCTTCCGTGGTTCTTGTCGGCAACGCCGGCTCTTCCATCTGGCCGGCGTTCTGCTATTCCGAAGAATACAGGGACGGATTGGACCACCCGCTCGACCGGTGGAGCCGCCGCATCGGCGAATCCATCGCGGAAGAGTTGGGGGGTATAGCATTGTTTCCGTTTGAAGGTCCGCCTTATTTGCCGTTTTTACAATGGACGCGGAAGGCAGAGCAGCTGGAAAATTCGCCGCTGGGTTTGGCAATTCACCCACGCTATGGTTTGTGGCACGCCTATCGTTTCGCTCTGCATTTGCCGTTTCTGATCGAAAGTGAAGACTGCACGAAGAAAACATCACCTTGCTTAAGTTGCGCGGATCAGCCCTGTTTGACAGCCTGTCCGGTCGATGCTTTCGATAAAGATATTTATCGGGTTACCGATTGCGCCGACTTTCTGAGGTCCGATCCGGATTCCGCCTGTAACCTCGGAGGTTGCCTGGCCAGGCATGCTTGCCCGGTGGGACAGGGTTACGCCTATAAATCCGAACAGGCGGCATTTCATATGCGGGCGTTTCTGAACGCCAGGAGTGACTAATTTCCTTGGAGCCTGTTAACAGCCGATTTCAACCAAACCCTTGGGAGATTGAATGAGGGCCTTCAAGCCGGTAAATCTATCATCGCCCTCCTCTTTTACCTTTATCAGACCATCCGCATTGATTTCCTTTAACCGTTGCTCCAACCAGGACGGGGCAGAACAATAAGCTTCCAGCGATTCCATTGTGCAGCTCAGATCCTGCATATCGACGGCCGGATGAATATCACAGTGCCATTGCAATATGGCCGGCAAAAGTCCGCCCGCGGAAAGGCTACCGTCTTTGCGAACGGTGATATGCCAATGCAACTCCCCCCGGCTCATCGCTTCGATGTCACCAAAATCGAAACTACAATCTCGCAGAAGAGTATTGATATCCGATGTGTTGACAGCCCATGTCAGCAACCGAGGTTGCATTCTGACACTTGCCCTGATGACCGGATCATCCAAAGCAAACCATCTCGGCCTGTCCGGCTTCGGCCCAAGGGGATTAATGGCAATGATTTCGAGAAAAGACTGCTGTCCGATCCGCATTAACAGATTGTGGGTACCCATTTTCGGGTGCTCGCCACCCTCGGGAATGAAAACGCCCAGCTTTTCCGATAGCCATTGCCTGCCTTGCGGCAGATTATCCGCGGCTATGACTAGATGATCGAAAATAACGTTCATCAGACGAAAGCCTCATCGCTGTATTGCAAAGTCCCCATAATCAGATCGACGTCGTCGTATTCCTTGCCATCGTCTTCCATCGGACAAGTGTAGGTCACGAACAGCATCAAACGTCCCCTGGCCAGATACCATTCGCACCAGTAATCTTCGTCAATATCATAATCAAATAGAAATCCCCTGAAATCCCCCAGTTCCAGTTCCTGTATTCTGGCACCGCCCTGTATGTCTTCCGCGGCGATGTTTTTGAGATCATTGAAGCTGAGTTCAATATCGTGTCTGACCGCGCTGAACTGCAACTCACCGGGCCCGTCCGGATTGTATAAAATATCATACTCTTCCTCATCGTCGAAAACGCCTTGCCAGACATTGGGGACACTGACGGTAAAGTGATTACCCTGGTAAATTTTCATATATTGCTACTTTCCATACTTTGCAACTTAAAGCTCCTTTTCCAGAGCAAGGATCAGTTGCTCGATCTCCGCACCGCTGGTGTAGTGAACAAAGGAAAAGCGTGTCACCCCGGACTCCGGCTCTATTCCCAGCGCTTGCAATAATCGATAGGAATAAAAATGCCCGTTGCCACACATGATGCCGTGGCCGGCCAGTTTCTTCACCAGTTCCGGTGACGAATACTTTTCTGCAACTATGGAGACAGTCGGCGCCCTACCCTCGGCTTTTGGCGGACCTATGATTCGAATTCCAGATTTATCGCGCAAATAATCCATCAGACGCTGCAAATTGGCATATTCGGCCTGATTAAACAGACGACGAACAAATTCGGCTTTGTTTAAATTCACACTGTCGTCGCGGTGAAATTCAAAGACAGCATCAAAGTACTCCGTAATACCGCACAAAGCGGCGAGCTGCGCGTGATCGGGCCCGGCAGGGGTCAGACATTTTTCGCGGCAATCGGCGTTAAAAAAATGCGCTTCATTGCCCAAGTGCTCGGCAAGCTCCCGACGAATCACCATCACTCCCTGATGCGGCCCGAATGTTTTATAGCTTGAGAACAAATAAATATCTGCTCCCAGGCGGGATACATCCGGCAATCCGTGGCCGGCAAAGGACACGCCATCGACGATCGTCCATGCGCCAACGGCACGCGCCATTTTCGAATATTCGGCGACCGGATTAATTTGTCCGAGAATATTGGAGCAATGGGGAAACATCAGTAATCGGGTTTTCTCGTTCAGCAGTTCGGCCAAATCCTCTGTAGAGAGACTGCCGCTGTGAGGTTCGACCTGCCATTCGCGAACCACAACGCCCTGATTTTCCAGTTTCCGCCAAACGCCGCTATTCGCCTCATGATCCTGATTGGTCACTATGATTTCATCACCCGGTTTCAGGATTAAACGAAATGCATTGGCCAGTACGTAGGTGTTTTGGGAGGTAGAAGGCCCGATGTAAATACTCTCCGCCTCTACACCTAAATAGGTCGCCAAAGCCGGATATGCCGCGTCCATCGCTTCTCCCGCCTGCATGGCCACAGGGTAAAGATGGTGAGGCTGTACCTTGGATTTCCGATAAAACCGGCATAGCCGATCCACTACCTGTTGACAGGGGTAAGATCCTCCGGCGTTTTCAAAAAACGCCAGGCCGGTCAAATCCGGCTCATTGAAGGCGGGAAACTGTTCGCGTATAAAGTCTATATCCATAGTCTGCACCTTGTTACACTCAAGGCGGATTACACGCCAAGCGTGATGTGCTGGCAAGTCCTAATTTTCGTTTTGCTTGATATGGAAACAATTCAATGAGTTCACGGGTCCGAGTCGCATGCGTTCAAAATAATGCCGTTCCGTCCATTGACGAAAATATCCGGGTATGCAGCGCGATGATTCGCAAAGCCGCCGCCCAGGGTGCGGAACTGATTTGTATGCCTGAGCATTTTTGCAGCCTGAGAGCCGAAGGAATGCGGGTATTACCCGCTGCGTTCGGCATGGAAAATCATCCGGTAATCACCGCGTTTTCCTCACTTGCAGTCGAATTATCGGTCAATATGCTGCTGGGTTCTATCGGTGTGCAGACCGAAGATGGACGAATCCTCAACCGCTCTGTCGTACTCGACAAGCGTGGGCAAATCGTCAGTTACTACGATAAAATTCATCTGTTCGACGTGGATCTCGGTGAAGGCAAGGTATTTCAGGAATCCGCCACCATAGCGCCGGGAAATCAAGCCATTGTGGGCAGACTCGGCCAAATGACATTGGGCCTCAGCATCTGCTACGATTTACGGTTCCCCCAACTTTATCGCGATCTAGCTCTCGCCGGAGCGAATATTCTGACCGTACCGGCAGCCTTTACCCACCGGACCGGAAAGGCTCACTGGCATATTTTGCTGCGTGCCCGGGCAATCGAGAACGGATGCTATGTTGTCGCTCCGGGGCAGTGCGGACGCGTACAAGGCGGGGGCAGAAATTTTGGTCACTCCCTCATTGTCGGTCCCTGGGGTAAAATTCTGTCCGAAGCGGACGATGAAGAGGGTTATTTGGTGGCTGAGATCGATCTGGATAAAACCACGAAATGCCGGCGGCGAATCCCTTCACTGCAACATGGCCGAGACTATTCTCTTGCGTGAAAACTACTCCGGAACCAATTTCTGCAAGCAGGCACGGAAGTGTTCGGGAACGCGCACAGGCTTCTCCGTTTCGGCATCCACGTAAACATCGACAAAATAGCCGGTGGCAGCAACCTGCTGTTTGCCTTTGACAAAAAGCCCCATCTCGTACCGGACACTGGAATTGCCCAGCTTTCCGACCCGCAGCCCGGCCTCCACCACATCGGGAAATTTGATCGGTTCATGAAAACGGCAAAGATTCTCAACGGTAAAGCACCGAATCGACCCATTCGATGTATCAAGCCGGCTGACTATTCCGAGATAGTGCATAATGACTTGTTCAAAAAACGTATGGTATTTGGCGTTATTAACATGTGCATACTCGTCATGGTCGCCCCAGCGGGTGGGAATTTCCAGAAAATGGGGAAAATTTTCCCGGACCTCGGTACGATCAAGAAGAAACTGAGTCATGGTATGTCCTGTATTGGCTTGTATTGTTATATTGAAGAGTCAATTTAATCAATTGTGAGTAAGGCGGAAATAGGTCTCCTGCTCAGAGCGTGCCCTTGTACAGCCCTACCGTACTTGCATTACAGATAATGTATCGTCCTTTGCATTCGATGTCTGAATCACGTTGTCGAACAAAGTGTATCAGCAACCCTACCGCCTAGTCACCTGACTGCCGGGTGGGATTGGCTTTGCGGGCTAAACTTTTTTTTCTATATCTTATAGAATAGCCCCTCTTATAATAAATATTCCCAACGGCAGGGCTGAATACACTATATCACGCTTGGTGCAGATCCAGAGTCAGGCGATAGGCTGTGTTCAACCAATCCACAACACTTGTTCCAGGATTACTGAAATGGCTGAAGAACTCGAAGAAGCAGCGCTCGATTATCATCGATACCCCAAACCGGGCAAGCTGGAAATTCATGCAACCAAAAATATGGTGAATCAACGGGATCTGGCGCTTGCCTACTCTCCCGGCGTGGCCGCAGCCTGTCTTGAAATAGAGCGCAATCCATCCGAAGCCAGAAATCTCACTGCACGCAATAATCTGGTGGCAGTGATCACCAATGGTACGGCGGTTCTGGGCCTGGGTTCCATAGGACCCCTGGCATCCAAGCCGGTCATGGAAGGCAAGGCGGTTCTGTTTAAAAAATTCGCCAACGTAGATGTCTTCGATCTGGAACTGGACACCACCGATGTTGATCGATTCGTGGACGCAGTATCCCTCTTGGAACCGAGTTTCGGCGGAATCAATCTTGAAGATATCAAGGCGCCCGAGTGTTTCGAAATTGAAAAACGTCTGGGCGAAAAAATGAAAATTCCCGTTTTTCACGACGATCAGCATGGCACTGCGATCTGTGTGGCGGCGGCAATCCGCAATGGTCTGCGTTTGGCGGATAAAAAGCTGGAAGAGATGAAGCTGGTGTGTTCCGGCGCAGGAGCTGCAGCGCTCGCCTGCCTCAATCTGTTGGTATCGATGGGCCTGAAAAAGGAGAATATCACGGTACTGGATATAGAAGGCGTGGTGTTCAAAGGCAGGAAAGAATTGATGGACCCCTACAAAGAGGTTTACGCCCAGGATACTGCAGCTCGTACACTGGAACAGGTGATTGAAGGTGCCGATATATTTTTAGGCTTATCGGCTCCAAAGGTATTGAAACCTGAATATCTTGGTAAGATGGCTGATTCGCCGTTTATTATGGCACTTGCCAACCCGGAGCCGGAAATCTTACCCGAATTGGTCAAAGAAGTGCGCCCGGATGCGGTAATCGCCACCGGTCGCTCGGATTACCCGAATCAGGTCAATAACGTTCTTTGCTTTCCGTTCCTGTTCCGTGGCGCCCTGGATGTGGGCGCCACCAAAATCAACGAAGCCATGAAAATCGCCTGCGTGGAAGCACTGGCCGATATTGCAACCAAGGAGGCTTCGGATGTGGTCAGCTCCGCCTACGGAGGAACACCCTTCAAGTTCGGCCCCGAGTACCTGATTCCCAAGCCTTTCGACCCGAGACTCATGACGGAAATTCCGCCCAGAGTGGCAAAGGCAGCGATGGACAGCGGAGTAGCATCCCGGCCGATTGAAGATTTTCACGCTTACCGCCGCCGATTGCGCCATTTCGTCTTCCGTTCCGGACTCGTCATGAAACCTGTATTCGAACGCGCGCAACAATCGCTGCAAAAAGTGGTACTCGCGGAAGGCGAATCCAGCCGGGTGCTGAACGCCTTGCAGGTACTGGTCGACGACGGAATCTGCCACCCCATTATTTTGGGTCGTCCGGATATCATTCATAGCACAATTACCCGAAGCGGATTACGCCTAAGTATCGGCGAAGGGTTCGATGTGATCGATCCGTATAACAATCCGGATTTCGAACGTTACTCCAACGCCTACTACGACTTGATGAAACGCGAAGGCGTATCACCTGATTATGCCCGGTCCGTAATACGTACCCGAACAACCGCTCTGGCCGCCATGATGGTGCGCCTGGGGGAGGCCGACGCCATGCTTTGCGGCGCGCAGGGCAGCTACGAACGGCACTTGCGTTACCTAAACAGCATTATCGGACTGCGCGATGATGTGAGCGATTGTTCGGCGATTATGCTTCTGATTCTGCAAAAAGGCACTTACTTTCTGGCCGATACCCACGTCACCCTGGAACCCACCGCCGAACATCTGGCGGAAACCGCGGAACTGGGCGCCGAAATGGTCGGCCGTTTCGGTATGGTGCCGAGAGTTGCAATGCTATCCCATTCAAATTTCGGTGGGCGCAAAAACCGCCATTCTGAGAAAATGCGTAAAGCCAGAGATATACTGCGTGAACGGAATCCGAACATGGCGGTAGAGGGTGAAATGCAAGCCGATGCAGCAGTATCGAATGAGATCCGTGAACGGGTATTTCCGAAAAGCCTGTACCAGGGTAGTGCCAATTTGCTGGTGATGCCGAATCTGGATGCGTCGAACATCGCTTACAATATGGTCAAGGTGCTGGGAGACGGGTTACCGGTCGGCCCCATGCTGGTCGGTATGAAACAGCCCGTGCACGTACTGACCGATTCGGTCACGGTCAGAGGTATAGTGAATATGTGCGCAGTTGCGGCAGTCGATTCAATCGATTACAAAGCCCGCAAGGCCGGCAAAGGAGGAAAATCCGCAGCAAGCGCATGAATGCGTGACCATTGTCACGGACATCAGGCTTTTAACTGACCACGATATTGATCAACCGCCCCGGCACCAAAATCACCTTTCTGACCGTTTTACCCTCAAGGTGGCGTGCCACATTGCCATCCGCCAGGGCGATTTTCTCACAGCTATCCTGATCGGCATTGGCAGCAACCTCTATTTTCGAGCGCAGTTTTCCGTTGATCTGCACCACCAGCTCGACACTTTCCCGGCTTAAGGCGGAT
Organism: Granulosicoccaceae bacterium; assembly: GCA_965222695.1. Lineage (GTDB taxonomy): Bacteria > Pseudomonadota > Gammaproteobacteria > Granulosicoccales > Granulosicoccaceae > UBA7957. The sequence goes on from OZ244967.1 coordinate 2,927,622, forward strand.
TCATCGCAATCCGGCCACTGTTGATCGAGTACGGCGCCCTCCTTGCCCAGGGCGCCCCACAATTGGTGACAGACGTGAGGGATAATCGGCGCCAGCATCAGTGTGATCATTTCCAGGGCCTCTTCGATCACCGCCTTTCCCTGCTCCGTTTTCGGTTTGAACCGGGAAGCCTCGTTAAACAGCTCCATAACAGCCGCTATTGCTGTATTAAACGTGTAACGCCGGCCCACATCATCGGACACTTTTTTGATGGTTTCGTGAGTTTTTCGGCGCAGTTTTTTTTCCGAACCGTTCAATCGGCCCGGATCCAGATCATCGATTTTTTCCCACGATGACAATTGATACACCGCGCGCCACAAACGTTTGATAAATCGATTCATACCTTCTACGCCGGCTTCCTTCCACTCCAGTGACTGATCCGGAGGCGACGCAAACATGGCGAAAAGCCTGACCGTGTCGGCGCCGTATTTATCCACCAGTTCCTGTGGATCGACACCGTTGTTTTTGGATTTGGACATTTTTTCGATATTGCCGACTGTCACGGGCTCGCCGTCCGCAATCAATATCGCTGACTCGATTCGCCCTTTATCATCCAGTTCAAGATCGACTTCATTCCATGCGAAATAGGTTTTCTGCCCATTATCACCGACGCGATAAAAAGTTTCAGCCACGACCATGCCCTGGGTCAACAAGCGGGTAAAAGGCTCATCCGAAGTCACCAATCCGCAGTCGCGCATCAGTTTATGGAAAAAGCGAGCGTACAACAGATGCAATACGGCATGCTCTATCCCGCCGATATACTGGTCGCACGGCATCCAATAATTCACCCTTTCGTCCAGCATGGCATCGGCACCGGGGCAGCAATAGCGAGCAAAGTACCAGCTTGACTCGAAAAAAGTGTCGAAGGTATCGGTTTCTCTGATGCCCGGATCGTTCGTACCGGGCACCGTTGTTTCAAAAAAAGCCGCGTCCTGTTTTATCGGAGAATTCACGCCGCTGAATTCACTGTATTCAGGCAACTCCACCGGTAAATCCGACTCCGGCACACAATGAACTTTTTGCTCGCTGTCGTATATGACCGGTATGGGGCAACCCCAATACCTTTGCCGTGAAACACCCCAGTCGCGCAACCGGTAATTCACTTTACGTTCACCTTTGGCATGGGCTATCAGGTAATCCGTCAGGGCAGAGAAACAGGCTTTAAAATCCAGGCCGTCGAATTGCCCGGAATTCATGGAGACCGTGTTCTCCTTGTCGACGAATGCAGATTCACTCACGTCCACATCGCCCTTGCCTGACCCCACGACTTGTATAATCGGTAAACCGTACTTTTTGGCAAATTCCCAATCACGTTGATCATGCCCGGGTACTGACATAACGGCGCCCGTTCCGTAGCTCATCAGGACAAAATTACCGACCCATACCGGAATTTTGTCCTGACTGACCGGATGCAAAACGAAAATCCCCGTATCCATTCCGCGTTTTTCCATTTTTTCCAGCGCAGCTTCCGATGTCCCTGTTTTTTTACAATCCTCGATAAATGCCCGGACCTGGGGATTGACTTTAGCCGCGGATTGCGCCACCGGATGTTCGGGTGCGACGGCCATATAGCTAACCCCCATCACCGTATCCGGACGGGTGGTATAAACTCTGATCGCACCGGACCCATCTTCCAGCGGAAAGTCGAAATCGACACCTTCGGAACGGCCGATCCAGTTTCGCTGCATGGTTTTGACCGCGTCCGGCCAACCATCCAGATTGTCTATTTCATTCAATAACTCTTCCGCATAATCGGTAATTTTCAAAAACCACTGCGGAATTTCCTTACGCTCGACCAAGGCTCCGGAACGCCAGCCCCGCCCTTCGGAATCCACCTGTTCATTGGCGAGAACCGTCTGTTCCACCGGATCCCAGTTCACCACCGCCATTTTTTTATAAGCCAGGCCTTTTTCCGCCAGCACGGTGAAAAACCATTGTTCCCATTTGTAGTACTCGGGGCGGCAGGTCGCCAGTTCACGGGTCCAATCGTATCCAAAGCCCAGATTATTCAGCTGCCGCTTCATATAGTCGATATTTTCGTAGGTCCATTTGGCCGGCGGAACATTGTTTTGAATCGCGGCGTTTTCCGCCGGTAAGCCGAATGCATCCCAACCCATGGGCTGCAGCACATTGAACCCTTTCATCCGTTTATAGCGGGAGATCACATCGCCGATGGTGTAGTTGCGGACATGGCCGATATGCAATTTGCCACTGGGATAAGGCAACATCGAGAGGCAATAGTATTTCGGTTTGTTCGGATCTTCGCTGACCTCAAACACTTTATTGTCTTTCCAGTAATCCTGGGCTTTTTTCTCAACTTGTTGAAAATCGTAGATTTCTTGCATAGCTATTGAGGATCGTCTCAGGCGGATAAAAACGCGATATCATAGCGCACACTGCTACTCAAAAACACCTGCAATCCTTATCCCAACTCCGATGATTTTGCTCAATAAACTGCAAAATTTTCGCCTGGCCGGATCATAGCGCTATACGGCCTTTTTTATCGGCAAAATCTAGCCGAACCGGCGGCGGAGGTTCGGACCGACAAATCCGTGTTTTTACTCAAGTTTTTGCAGCTTTCAGCCGACAGGTGATAGAGAGACCCAGGCAATTTGGCGGCTGGCCTGCGCGTACTCAGTTTTACCCGTTTTCCCAACTGGACCAAAACTAACACATGTCTGATGAGACACAATCCGGCGAATCCATTTCACCTGAATCCTGTCTGAGAGAGGTGTGTGTTCACGAACTGTTTGAACAACAACTTAAACTCACGCCACACGCCATAGCCGTCCGCTTCGCGGAACAAAGACTGACTTACCGGCAGTTGGACCGGCGCTCGAATCAATTGGCACATCTGCTGATTCAACAAGGGGCTCGGGCGGATGCCCCTATCGGTATATGCTTGCAGCGTTCGCCCGAGTTGATCATCTCGGTTCTTGCGGTACTGAAAGCCGGTGCAGCCTGTTTGCCACTGGATCCTGCCTATCCAATCGATCGATTGCATTATATGCTTAAAAACGCCGGGGCAGAGTTAGTGATCAGTCAATCGGGGTTTATCGACCGGATTCCCCCAGATGATGGACAAGTTCTGGTATTCGAGCAGATCGCACCTCGCCTCGAATTACAAGCTGCCACACAACCGAATCGAACAAGCGATACAGGCCATCTTTGTTACTTGATTTACACCTCCGGATCAACCGGTAAACCCAAAGGTGTGGCGATGGAACATCGCCCCCTGGTCAATTTACTTCAGTGGCAGTCTCGTCAGTTCAGACAAAAATCGGGAATAAAAACACTGCAGTTTACACCCTTGAGCTTTGACGTTTCCTTCCAGGAAATATTTTCTACTCTGACCACCGGCGGCGAGCTGGTGCTGATCAATGATGAACTGCGCCTGGATGCCACAAAATTCGCGGCATTTCTGCGGCAAGAGTCAATTCAAAGACTGTTTCTCCCCTATTTAGCGCTGCAGCAACTCACCGAAGCCGTGGTAAAAACGGACAAGTTTCCTGAAAGCTTGCAGGAAGTGTTTACTGCCGGCGAACAATTGCAAATCACACCCTCTATCAAAACCTTCTTCAGTGCACTGGCAAACTGCACCTTAAGCAATCAGTATGGACCCACTGAAACCCATGTCGTCAGTGCCTGGACACTGAGCGGCAATCCGCAACACTGGCCCAGCCTGCCTCCGATCGGCACCGCGATAGACAATACCCGGCTCTATATACTGGATGAAAACTTAAAGGTTCTTGAAAGCGGGTACGTGGGCGAGCTGTATGTCGGCGGACGGGCTTTAGCCAGAGGATATATCAACCGGGACGACCTTACCCGGGAGCGGTTTATCGCCGATCCGTTCCGTAAAGACGGTTCACGAATCTACGCCACCGGTGACTTGGTCAAACGCGACGATCAAGGATGCCTTGAATATCTGGGCCGCAAAGACGGACAGGTAAAGATCCGCGGATACAGAGTTGAAGTTGGTGAAATCGAGGTCGCCCTCAGCCAGTATCCGGGTATCAGCCATGCTGTCGTCCATGCATTGGGAAATACGGCAACGGAAAAGCGACTGGTCGCTTATTTTACCGCAGAGCAGGACTCAGACACGTCGATCAGCGCTTTACGCCAATTTTTGCAAGCTCGGCTACCCGATTATATGATGCCGTCCGCCTTTGTGCCGATGAATGACTTTCCAAAGACGCCAAGCGGAAAAATCGATCGCAAATCCCTGCCTGAACCCGGCAGATCCAGACCGCAGTTGCAGGAAAACTTTGTCGCACCGGCTGATGAACTTGAGCGAAGGTTGCATAAAATCTGGTGCCATGCCCTGCAAATTGACGATGCCGGAACCAATGATGTTTTTTTCGATCTCGGTGGAAACTCACTGTTGAGTTTAAACGTCATCAGCGAGATCAACGAAGAAGAAAATATCGATATATCCATAGTGGATTTATTCAATCATCCGACGATTTCCGGCCTTGCCCGATTTATTCGTGAAAAGGATTACTCAAAGCCGCAAGGATCGGACGATAAGTCGGCCTTTAAATCAGACGGAAACAATTTTGACGGAGTTGCAGTAATCGGCATGGCCGTCCGGGTTCCCGGTGCCGATACGGTTTCGCAATTCTGGCAAAATCTCTGCGAAGGAAAAGAATCCATACAGTTTTTTACCGATCAGCAAATCAGCCCCTCGATTCCGGAATCTCTGCGTAAAGATCCGGCCTATGTAAAAGCCCGAGGACTGATCGCGGATGCGGATAAATTTGACGCAGAGTTTTTCAACATCAATCCCCGTGAAGCCGAAGTGACAGACCCTCAACAACGCGTTTTTCTGGAAGAATGCTGGCATGCTCTGGAAGACGCCGGCGTGCGGATCAACCGTGGGCATAACCGATTCGGCGTATATGCGGGTATAGGCAATAACAGCTACTACCGACACAATGTGCAAACACGGCCTGACGTGATTGAAATGCTCGGCGAATTTCAGGCCATGGTCGCCAACGAAAAAGACTACATCGCCACCCGCGTTGCCCACAAACTGGATCTACACGGCCCGGCATTAAGTATTCACACCGCTTGCTCCACCTCCCTGGTCGCCATCAGCGAAGCCTATTTTGCGCTTAAATCCGGTCGTTGCGATATGGCTTTGGCCGGTGGAGCGTCAGTTTGCAGTCCGCAGGAAAGCGGGCACAGGCATGAAGAAGGCGGCATTATGAGCCATGACGGGCATTGCAGACCGTTCGATATCAATGCCGGTGGCACACTGTTTTCCGACGGAGTCGGCGTAGTTGTATTAAAACGACTGCAGGATGCCCTAAACGATAAGGACTCCATTTACGCCGTCATCCGGGGAGCGGCCGTCAACAATGATGGCGGCAACAAAATGAGTTTTACGGCACCCAATGCCGACGGGCAGGCAAAAGTTATTGCCATGGCCCAGCGGGAGGCCGGCGTGGAAGCGGATTCCATTACCTATATTGAAGCGCACGGGACGGCTACGCCGATCGGCGATCCGATCGAAATCAGCGCACTGGACAGGGCATTTTCCCTTTCGACCGGGAAGAAGCAATTCTGCGCGCTTGGCTCGGTGAAGAGTAATTTCGGACACCTGACCGCCGCCGCCGGCATAGCCGGTTTTATCAAGACGTGCCTCGCAATAAAGCACGGACAAATACCGCCCACTATCAATTTCAGCGAAGCCAATCCTGACATAAAATTCAGTAATACGCCCTTTTATATTGCGGATAAACTGCAAGTATGGGATAATCAAAGTGGACCACGCACCGCTGGTGTCAGCTCCTTCGGCGTTGGAGGAACCAACGCGCACGTCATCCTACAAGAGGCTCCCGAAAACAGCCCCGCTTCACAATCCCGTTCACGGCAATTGATGTTGTTTTCTGCCAAAACAGCGGATTCTCTAAGGCAGTACAGACGTCACTTTAGCGACGCGGTTTCCCGTCAACCGACGGACTTGGCAAACGCGGCCTATACACTGCAGACCTGCAGAACGCATTTTGAACATAGATCATACTGTATTCTCGACCCCGAACAGGATATTGCAAAACAGCTGAAAAATCCTGCTCCGGCACTGAGCGGTGAAAGAAAAAAGATATCAGACGCCCGCCCGCCCATAGGGTTTATGTTTCCGGGGCAGGGCTCTCAGTATGTCAATATGGGCTTGAATCTATATGAGTCCGAACCGGTTTTTCGAATCGCGATGGATCAATGCTTTGGAATACTGGATGGATTCTGCGATCTGCAACTTAAGCCGGTGCTCTACCCGACAGAGGAAAACAATCAGTTAGCCCGGACTCGTCTATCGGAAACGCTTTACACTCAACCTGCGCTCTTTAGCGTGGGTTACGCCTTGGCCCGACTCTGGGCAAGCTGGGGAATAAGACCCTCAGCCATGATAGGCCATAGCGTGGGCGAATTCACGGCAGCCTGCCTGGCCGGTGTCTTCACACTCGAAGACGCCCTGCGGCTGGTCGCCGATCGGGGCCGCATGATGCAGGAACTGCCCACCGGGTCTATGATATCGGTACGTCTGCCCGCAGAGGAACTACAAGCTGTATTGCCGGACAGTTGCTCGATTGCAGCAATCAACGGTCCAAGCCTGTGTGTTGCTTCCGGTCCGGACGAGGATATTCAGCAAATCCGGGCGGAACTGGAGTCGACAGACACAATCTGCCATTTATTGCATACTTCGCATGCGTTCCATTCGCCCATGATGGAGCCGATTATGGATGATTTTGCAGAACGAGTGGCAGCCACCCAACGTCAAGCTCCCAAAATCCCCTTTGTTTCAACCGCTGAAAACCGTTGGATCAGCGATGAGGATGCGGTTAGCCCTGAGTATTGGGCTAAGCATTTACGCAAGCCTGTCAGATTTGCAGAAGGAGTCCGGACACTCTGGGAACGGGATGATTTTCTATTACTCGAATTGGGTCCACGCGCTACAGCCTCTACTCTGGCACGACAGCAGGCAAAAAAGCCGGACGTGCAACTCGCAATACAATGTCTGGCCGATACGGCGGATAATCAACGCGAATGGGAAAGTCTCCTGGCCGCGATTGGCCAGCTATGGCTGAGCAAGGTTGAAATTGACTGGGCTGCTTTTTACGCCGGAGAAGAGAGAAGAAAAATGTCCCTGCCGGGATATGCCTTTGAGAAAAAGCGCTATTGGCTGGAGCCGGCTATTGGGCCGTGCAATTCCGCTACACAACATACCCAAACTGACAATACGAAAATTCAGGAAGATTTATCCATGCCCGGCCAGAACGAAAGCCCGACAATGTCACGTAAAGAAAAATTGGTCGGTGAACTAAGGGCTTTGTTGGAGGAAACATCAGGTACGGACCTTTCCACGGCAGGCGCACAAACTACTTTTTTCGAAATGGGGCTCGATTCCCTGTTTCTGACGCAGGCGGGAATGAGTATTAAAAAGAAGTTTTCCGTGCCTGTCAGTTTTCGTCAACTACAGGAGGATATGCCTACTCTGGGTCTGTTGGCCGAATATCTGAACGACAATCTCCCAGCCGGAACATATACAGCACCCACTCCCGCATCCGTTCGGGAGATTACAGCAAGTCTGACAGGAGCGCCAAATACTGTGGCTGCACAAACACAGACCGACCGGACCGCCTTAGAAAACCTTATAACACAGCAAATGCAGCTGATGTCGCAGCAGCTCCGGCTATTGCAGAGCGGGCAAATAGCTGACTCAGGTACTGCCGCGATTTCTTCGGCTTCATTGCCTGGGGGCGAAACCTGCGCAAGCGATACAAAGACCGACAGCGAAACCGATGAAAACCCGGAAACTCCACTCAAGGCATTCGGCGCCCAGACAAAGATTTCTCTGCAATCAAAATCCGACTTAAACAAAGAGCAAAATCAAGCACTGCAGAAATTCAACGATTCCTACATCAAGAAGCATGGGAAATCGCGGGATTATGCACAACAACACCGTAGACATCTGGCCGATCCCCGTACGGTTTCCGGCTTTCATCCTTTGTTTAAAGAGCTTGTATTCCCTATTGTGGTCAATCAATCCAAAGGGGCCAGACTCTGGGATATTGACGGTAATGAATATATCGATCTTACCAACGGATTCGGCTCCAATATGCTCGGATTTTCCCAAGAGTCAGTCACTAAAGCGCTGCACGAACAATTAGACCGGGGTGTGGAAATCGGTCCGCAAACACCTTTGGCCGGAGAGGTGGCCGCACTGATCTGCGAAATGACCGGGCTGGAACGGGCGGCATTCTGCAATACCGGTTCGGAAGCGGTTCTCGGCGCCATGCGCCTGGCCCGGACCGTCACCGGGAAGGATCTGATCGTTTATTTTAAAGATGACTACCACGGCGTTTTGGACGAAGCGATAGTTCGCGGAACCGCGTCGCTGAGGTCACTGCCGGCGGCACCGGGCATTCCCGCCGAATCAGTGCAAAATGTATTGCTGTTGGATTATGGCCGGGATCAATCATTGGAAATCATCCGCCAACGGGCCGCGGAGATTGGTGGCGTTATGGTAGAGCCGGTGCAAAGCCGGCACCCGTCACTGCAACCAAAGGCATTTTTACACAAATTGCGGTCCCTGACCCGGGAAATCGACGTACCATTGATTATGGATGAAGTCATTACCGGATTTCGAATAAATCCCGGGGGAGCACAGGCACATTTCGGTGTGCAGGCCGATATTGCAACCTATGGCAAAGTAATCGGAGGTGGTATGCCCATAGGTGTTATAGCGGGCAGCGGAAAATATCTGGATGCGCTCGATGGCGGTCAATGGCAATACGGCGACGAGTCCTTCCCTGAAGTCGGTGTCACCTATTTTGCCGGGACTTTTGTCCGCCACCCCCTGGCAATGGCGGCGGCGAAGACGGTCTTGTTGCATTTAAAGGAAAAAGGCCCACAGTTGCAAGGGGAGCTCAATCAAAAAACGGACAATTTGGTCAGCGATTTAAATGATATTTTTACCGAGGCAGGAATCGGCTTCGCGGTGGAAAACTTCGGTTCACTTTTTAAAATCCAATATACGGACGACGAACCCCTGGCAGAGCTATTGTTCTATTGGTTGCGCCAAAAAGGCCTGCATATCTGGGATGCCAGGCCTTGTTTTCTGACAACCGCCCACACCGATTTGGATATAGCGTATATTACACGTCAATTTAGCGACACGGTTGCGGAAATGTGCACAGCAGGATTGCTGGGTCGGGATTGTGGGCCGGTGGAACAAAAACCCGATCCCGGCGGACACGACGATATTATCCAAAGAGCTGATAATCCGCCTGTGGATGGCGCCAGACTTGGTATCACAGAATCGGGTGATCCGGCTTGGTTTGTGTCCAATCCGGAAGCACCCGGCGAATTTACCTTTCTGAAACGCGCATAGGGCAAGCCGAAAATATGTCCTTAGCAATGAATAAGATTCACCAGTTCCCATTTAATCCCTTCGGCACGGCAAACATCGAGATGGTCATGCCCCCGAGCGATGCGCAAAGGGAAATCTGGCTGTCTGCTCAACAGGGTAAGGACGCGTCCCGTGCGTTTAACGAGGCTATGGAAATCCGCTTTGAGCAGTTTATGGATGCCAAGGGCATGCATTACGCACTCAACAGGCTGCAACAGCGCCATCAGTCTCTGAGAGCAATGTTCAGCGAATCGGGCGATAAACTGATAGTCACTGAATATATAGAGCGGATATTTCCGGTCTGTGATCTGCGGGGTCTGGCCGGGATCGAAGTGAATTCACGCTTGGACTCGCTGCGCCGGGAAGAGGCGGATACCGCGTTTGATTTAGGCAAAGGCCCCCTTTGGCGCGCCAAAGTCATTTTTCACGACAAAGAGTCGAAACTGCTAATCACTTTTCATCATATTATTGCGGATGGTTGGTCTTTAGCCGTAATTTTCACCGAACTCAGCGCCTTCTACCGCGAATTTGTCAACAACGAACCCGTTGCTTTGCCACAGGCGCAGCAATTCAGCGACTATATTCTTCATCGTGACGAACAACAAAAAAACGGCAAGTACCGACGGGCTGCAGACTACTGGCGAAACCAATTCCGGCGTTCTGTGCCTGTATTGCATTTACCTACTGATCTGAACAGACCGGCCCTGCGCAGTTACAAGGGAGGCCGCGAAGACGTATATGTCGATCCTCGGCTAGCGGCAAAAATCAAGGTCGCCGCCTCTCGACAGGGCAGCACTTTGTTTTCCTGGTTGCTGGCGGCTTATTTCGTGTTTCTTTACCGCATTACCAGACAAAACGATCTGATTGTCGGCATACCGGCTGCGGGTCAATCCGTCTCGGCAATGGATTACCTGGTGGGCCATTGTGTCAATATGCTGCCCCTGCACCAGATTCTTGAACCTGATATGGATTTTGGAGATTATCTGCGAAATATCCGAACGGATATTCTGGATGCATACGACAATCAGGAATTTACCTTTAGCCAGCTGATCGGAAATATCCCTATAGAACGGGACAAATCCCGAATCCCTTTGGTTGCAAATACATTCAATATTGATCAGGAAGCCCACGAGTTGGATTTTGGCGATTGCCTGGCCAGTTATCACTCCCTGCCCCGCAGCCATGAAAACTTTGAATGGTTTTTCAATTTGGTTGTCGGTCGGAAACAGATGACTATCGAATGTTCCTATAATAGTGACCTGTTTACGCCAAAGACTATCAGACACAGGCTCAGCGAGTATTTACATCTTCTGGATCAGCTCAGTGAATCACCCCGACAGGCACTCAACCGTGTCTCTCTATTGTCAGACAAAGATAAATCTTTGCTTGAGAAGGTAAATCATACCGCGTTTGAATATCCGGAGCATCTGTGTCTTACAGCGCTGTTCGAACAGCAGTGTCTCAAGCACGGCAACCGTACTGCGGTTATCTGCAGCGATTACCAATACAACTATGCCGAGCTCAATCAACGCGCCAATAAGCTGGCCCATTTTCTGTTGGACAAAAATATCGGAGAAGGTTCTATCGTCGGCCTGCTCCTCTCCCGATCATCCCAAATGCTGTCTGCACTGTTGGCCATTCAGAAAACCGGGGCTGCATATCTGCCGCTCGATCCGGAATATCCTTCGGAGCGTATCGCCTATATTCTGGAACACGCCAAAGTCGGGATACTGATCACTGAATCAATTTTGGTTCCCCATTTACCCGATCTACGGTTGCAAAGGATTCTGCTTGATTCCGACTGGCCGGAGATAGACCGATATAAAGCCAGGGATCTGACTCTAAAACCTAATCCCGATGCCATGGCTTATTTGATTTACACATCCGGATCAACCGGTAAACCAAAGGGAGTTCGGGTTTCCAATCGGAATGTCGTTAATCTTTTAAGCAGCATGCAGCAAACCCCCGGCCTGACCGCGGATGATCGCCTGCTGGCCGTAACGACATTATCGTTTGATATTGCGGTATTAGAACTGTTTTTACCGATCATCACCGGTGCCATGGTAGTAATATGCAGTCGCGAGATAGCAGCGGATGGTCATTTATTGGCGGAAGAAATCGAAAAACATAAGATCACTCTAATGCAGGCAACCCCCGCCACCTGGCGGAATCTGCTTGCTGCCGGATGGCGCGGAAATCAAACCATAAAAGCACTGATCGGAGGTGAGGCCATGCCAGTTGATCTCATTCAGCCTTTATTGGGCAATACTGCAAGTCTGTGGAATATGTACGGTCCTACGGAAACCACGGTATGGTCATGCTGTTGCGAGATCACGGACGCCGATTCACCGGTTCGAATCGGCGGGCCCATTGCAAATACACAGGTTTATCTACTGGATGAAGATCGTAATCCGGTTCCCGTGGCCTGCGAGGGTGAACTATATATCGGCGGTGATGGTGTCAGCATGGGGTATCTGCACCAGCCGGAACTCAGTGATGAAAAATTTATCAAGGATCCTTTCTGCGAAAACGGCAATCGCACAATATACAGGACCGGTGACTTATGCAAACTGCACAGCGACGGGCGGCTAGAGTATATTAATCGTCTTGATAATCAGGTAAAGATCCGGGGCTATAGAATTGAACTTGGAGAAATAGAAAAAACGCTCAGCGCACACCCCCGGATCGATCAATGCGTGGCCATGGTCCATGAAGTTCAGGCGGGCGACAGCAGGCTCACCGCCTATTACTCTGGCTTGTTGAACAGGATAGGCCTTTCTGAACTGCGTGAGTGGACCGGGAAAAGTCTGCCCGGTTTTATGGTGCCTCAGTATTTCATCGGTCTGGACAAATTTCCGCAAACGCCTAACGGGAAAATCGACCGCAAAGCACTGCCTCTGCCACAATACGGAAAACGGTCAGGCAAAACAGACAAACAGCTGCGCAGTCCGACGGAAAAATACATTGCAAGAGCATGGCAAATCGCGATTGGCGGCAAGGCGCCGGGACGCAACGATAATTTTTTCGATATCGGTGGTCATTCTTTACTGGCCATGAAGTTTATCAGCGAAGTCAAAAAAGATTACGGCGTGAAAATCACATTACGCTCTTTGCTGAGTGATACCCTGGAACAGATCGCACTGCAGATCAAACCACAGGACAAGCCAGACACAGTCCAAACCGCAGGAAGCCATGAGCGGAAACCGGATAAGGCATCCGGTATTATTTTACCTCTGGTTTCCCGGTTCATAGATTCCGGCCGGGGGAAGATCTTCACACAGCTGCATTTGCCGCCTGAGAATGCAGGCACGACAAAAGCCGTTTTAATCTGCAACCCGATCGGCCATGAATATATGCGCAGCCATCGCGCCCTGCAACAATTATCAGACAAACTGGCGAAAAAGGGATTCCACGTGTTGCGCTTCGATTATTTTGCAACCGGTGACTCCGAGGGTGAGGATAACGATAACACACTGGACGATTGGCGGGCGGATATAGGTAGCGCTTACCGATATTTGCAGGATTACAGCGCTTGTCAGCATCCGCATATCCTGGGTTTGAGAATGGGCGCTACCCTGGCGGCTGATCTGTATCAACTGGAGCCTGATATTCTCGTTCTTTGGGATCCGATAATTTGCGGCAAAACTTATATGGAAAGCCTGAAGCAGATGCATCGCTTAACGATACGCGATCTGGACCGCTTCCGTTGGACAAGAAATGACTCGGGTAAAACCGGCGAATCGGAGTTGCTGGGTTTTAGCTTTGGGGAATCGCTGCAACAACAAATCGAGGCATTGCACATCACCGAGCTTTCCGGCCCTCAGTGCAAGGCGGCATATGTACTTTTAACAGATCACAAACAGGAATCCGCCAATGTGATCCGTGACTGGTGCCAGATTCTGCCGGTGTGCGATATTGAGTTTATGCCGGATACCTGCTTCTGGGATCAGCCGGAACAAACCGAGACCGCCTTGCTGCCTCATGAAATAGAACACAAAATCCTGCAAATTCTGATGAACGGATACTGATATGCTTGAAGCGACATGCCAGTTCGGGCCCGACAATACACTCTTTGGAGTGCTAAGCCGGCCACGATGCCATCGCAGGCACGCCCCCGCGGTACTGCTGCTGACTGCCGGTTTATTGCATCATGTCGGACCTTATCGGCTATACGTGCATGTCGCTCGTAAACTCAGCAACCTGGGTTTTACTGTCTTGAGATTTGACCTTGGAGGCGTAGGTGACAGTGAAATTTCACGAAAATCCGGATCAGTCAGCGAGCGTTCGATGAATGAAATTACTGCAGCCATGGATTTTCTGCAACATCACTATTCTATTGACCGATTTGTCGCCATGGGCTTATGTTCAGGCGCGGATGACTCATTGAGAATTGCGGGAACCGATCCAAGGATTACCGGTTGTCTCCTTATCGACGGCCTGGGATACAGAACCAAGGGATTTTATCTGCGTCACTGTCTGTTGCACTATAGCCGCCGTATCTTCAGTCTGCAGAAATGGAAACACCTTACACGCCGGCACATTAAAAGGCGCGATATGGTGGATATGGAAGATATCGAATACCGAGAATTCCCCAAAAAGAAAATAGCGGAGCAGCAGCTTTTCGACTTAACAACGCGGGGGGTCAATTTGTGCTTTATTTACACGGGCGGTGTGAGTGATTATTACAACTACGGCAATCAGTTTAATGCCATGTTCCCCCTCCTGACCGGAAACCCTATGGTCGATCTGACCTATTTCCCCACTATGGATCATATGGCTATTCTTCAGCTCGACCGCCGGAGACTGATGAAAAAGATCATCGATTGGGTAAACAACACCTATCCACCGGGAATGGACGCCGGTACAGTGCCCGCGGCGGCGGCCGGCGATTCAGCTGCTTAGGGCCTGTTAACACTAATTTCAAAACAGCGTTGTCGGCGCAACCCGAAGGGACGGGGCCATTTTCCCGCGCCACGGCGTCACATTTCGCTTATGTAGAATGACTACACTGCGCTCAATGTGCCTTGTTGCGCGAAATAATGGCCTCCGGCGCTGTTTTGGAATTAGGGTTAACAGGCCCTAGCAACTCAACCGAAGTAAATATATAGTCTTCCGTAAGCAAAAAGCGGCCTTGAAGCCTGGTAAACAATCCCGGCGGAATCTCCAATGCCTTGTCCAGGGAAACGGTAAAAAGTTGCTTCTGGAAATCGAATTTCAGACGGGCCTGAGAAAAGCCGATCCATTGTCTGAGGACAGGATACAGGCATTTGTAGACGCTTTCTTTTGCACTGAAAATCAGTTTCCAGGCAATAGGATCATGTTTACGGCTGCCCAGCCACTCCAATTCTTCAGGCAGGCTGATCAGATCCCGAATCGCCGGTTTTACGGTTTCTCTTTTTTCAACATCGAGTCCCAGTGATATGATTTCTGTATCACAGCTGACGGCGGCCACGCAGCATGTTCCGGAGTGGGAAATGCTGCCGACCACACCCTCCGGCCATAGGGGCTCTCGCTTATCGCCCGCCAGCAAAGGTGCGGACTCAATGTTCAGTTGTCGCAAAGCTCGGTGAGCACACAGACGACCGGTTGAAAACTCCTTACGCCGTTTTTTGACGGCGTTTTGGATAAGCTGCAGCTCTTCGGGGTATAAGCGGTCACAATGATCCCCTACGTTTTGCAGGCAGACAACGACACGACCGATGAACAGGCTCTGTAATTGAGGTTCGGCTATTTGAGGGACTGATTTCAGATTGTTCAAGTCAATAATTACTGCGCAGTAATCAAGGCATTTACGTCATTCTTATCTGTCGATGACTCACGACTTCAGCGAGCAATACTGAATGAACGCTATTGATTATGCAAGTATCCTGCTGACCCCCGGCGATTATTCAGTTAACAAAGCGCACCGGAAACAGCCCGGACGGTAATCAGAAGCTTGTATTATGAGCTCCCCAGCGGAACATCCTGATAGTTATCCGATTTTGTCCCGGGTATGGGTTGATTGTCGGCGGTACGATAGGTAAACACGACTGATCGTTTAATATGGTCGGTGATGTTTTTACCCGCAGCATGATAGGTTTTACAGTGAAAAAATAACACGTCCCCGACGCTTAATTCAGCGTTTACAGCGCTGTCGATCAACGCTTGATTTTCTTTCAAGTCGGTTCTCAGAAACAAGGCTGCATCCAGACGACCGCGATCAAACCTCTTTTTGTGCGTGCCCGGAATCATTAACATGCCCCCGTTATCGGAATACTCATCTCCCAATGCCAGCCAGACGCTGACCAGTTCCGGCCGGTCGAAAGACCAATATCTCACATCCTCATGCCAACTGGTCATACTGGAATAACCGGGGTGCTTGGTCATGATGCAGTTGTGATGGTTTTGCGATAAGAGCAAATCCTCGGCTTTCATCAATTGACGCAGGCGGTCGACAACGGCCGGAGATCTTGCCCATTGCTGGAATAGGGGATGGCGGGTATAAGCATGCAGCAAACGGCGTGGGGTAAGCCCTCCCCGCGCTTCGCGACTGCTCGGCGCGCCGGGATAATGGACGTCGGCTTCGTACTCCAGCGGGGCGAGGGCCGGTTTGAGAGAACCATCGACGATCGTGGCTAACCGGCGGCACAGATCCGGGTCGGCCAGACCCCGCTCAATCAGATATCCGTCCCGCTCGAATTGAGCGCAGCTCAATTCACTTAGGGGCTGTACAGGCCCGGTTACATGTGAGGCATTCATGATAAATTCCCGTCCGGCTCATTCCCGTTTGGCTCTTAGGGTAGCATCATCGAGTTCTCAAGAAAAATTGTCAATCTCTCCCCGCTTCGCCGTAGAATGTCGCCTTTCGTCGCACAAATGAGCCAAGAATGAGTCAGGATCGAATCAGTATCCACAATGCCCGTCAGAACAATCTGAAAAATCTGGATCTGGAATTGCCGCACAGGAAATTGATCGTGGTAACCGGAGTCAGCGGTTCAGGCAAATCCTCACTGGCATTCGATACGATTTACTCAGAGGGCCAGCGTCGCTACGTCGAAACCTTTTCTCCCTACGCAAGACAGTTTCTGGACCGCATGGACCGACCGCAAGTCGATGCGATCAGCGGAATTCCGCCTGCTATTGCCATCGATCAAACCAATCCGGTCCGCACCTCACGGTCTACCGTAGGTACCATGACGGAACTGAATGATCATTTGAAACTGCTGTTCGCGAGAATCGCTACGCTTTACTGTCGCGGATGCGGACAGGAAGTCAAACGGGAATCACCCCAGCTGATCAGGGATCGGCTGTTCAAAGACTTCCCCGCAGGACAGAGGATCCTGGTAACCTTTAAGATTACCGTACCGGATAATTTCAGCCACGAAGAAATCGAAAGCTGGTTACAGCGGCAGGGTTATAACCGAATACATCAGCACGGTAAAAAAACCATTGAAGTCATTCAGGACCGGTTGCGGCTTAGCACGAAGAACCGGGGCCGCCTGCACGAAGCCCTGGAGGGCGCACTACGCTATGGACAGGGACAGACGAGTATCTACCCTCTGGACGAAAATAAACAGGCAGGACAAGCCTTGGAGTTCTCTTCCGCCCTGCATTGTGCACCCTGTGGAATAACTTACGAAGAGCCTTTGCCCAGCCTGTTTTCGTTCAATTCTCCGCTGGGTGCTTGCGAGGCCTGCCGGGGGTTCGGACGGGTTATGGGGATTGACTATGACCTGGTGATTCCGGACGAATCACTGAGTCTGGTGGAGGGCGCAATCAAACCCTGGCAGACGAAAACCAATGCCATCTGCCAGCGGGATCTGATGCGGTTCGCAAAAAAACGCAGGATTCCGGCTGATAAGCCCTGGTCGGCTCTGAGCGAGAAGCAAAAATCCTGGGTCATACACGGTGAGGGTGAATGGGATGGTGAACACTGGTATGGCGTGCAACGCTTTTTCGACTGGCTTGAAGGTCGCGCCTACAAAATGCATGTCAGGGTATTGTTATCGCGTTACCGGTCTTACACACCCTGCGGTTCCTGCCGAGGCGCCCGCCTGAAACCGGAGGCACTGTTGTGGCGGATAGGTACGCTTGCAGACTCGGATCGGGTCCTGGATCGGGTAAAACGGTTTATTCCGGTTGGCTCGACGCTTTCCACAACTAAGCGAAATAAGCTGCCCGGACTGAATATCCACGATATCATGCGCTTACCGCTGAGCGCTGATAAAGCGTTTTTCGATAAGCTTCAGCTGCCGGCACCACTGGACGAAGCCAGCCAGTTACTGCTGGCGGAGATCCGCTCCCGCTTGAGATTTTTAAACGATGTGGGCCTGGCGTATCTGACACTGGACAGGCAGTCGCGTACGCTGAGCGGCGGCGAAGTACAGCGAATAAATTTGACAACCGCGCTGGGCACATCTCTCGTCAACACACTGTTTGTACTCGATGAACCCAGTATCGGCCTGCATCCGCGTGATATGGACAGAGTGATCCGCGTACTGCAACGTTTGCGAGACTCGGGCAATTCGCTTGTCGTAGTCGAGCACGATCCGCAATTGATGCTGGCCGCGGACCGCATCGTCGATATGGGGCCGGGGCCGGGAAATGCGGGTGGCCGGGTTGTATTTAACGGTACCGCGCTGCAGATGCTGCGCTCAAAAAAATCCCTGACCGCCGACTATCTCAGAGGGACAAAAACGCTGCAGCTGACGGAGTCCTTAAACGGGCATGCATCGAATGGAAAACTCATCGTCGAAGGGGCGAGTGAGCACAATTTGAAAAACCTGACTGTGGCCTTTCCGCTCAACCGTTTCGTTTGCATCGCCGGCGTCAGTGGATCAGGCAAATCCACGCTGATCCAGGATATTCTGTACAACGCACTGAGCAAGCTTAAGGGCAAGCCGCAGGACACCCCAGGTAAACACGGCGGTATCAGAAATGCCGAATTGATCGATGAAGTTTTCATGATCGATCAATCTCCGATCGGAAAATCCTCGCGCTCAAACCCGATCAGTTACACCGGCGGATTTGAAGTCATTCGAAAACGATTCGCCTCCTTACCCCAGGCAAAAGACCGCGGTTACAAGGCTGGATCTTTCAGTTTTAACTCGGGTATGAAATGCCCTTCCTGTGGTGGAAACGGTTTTGAACATGTCGAAATGCAATTTCTGAGCGATGTGTATCTGAGTTGCCCGGAATGCAGCGGCAGCCGGTACCGGCCGGAGCTGTTGGAAATCAAATACTTTGGCCCTGACGGTAAAAACGCTTATTCAATCGCCGATATTCTGGCCCTGACCGTCGATCAAGCCATGCAGATTTTCGCCGATCAAGACGAAATACTGCAGGCTCTGGAACCTTTGGCCGCTGTCGGACTGGGCTATGTGACGCTGGGACAGCCCGTACCCACGCTGAGCGGCGGAGAATCACAAAGACTGAAACTGGCGGCCCATCTGAGCAAAGCATCAACAAAGCGGCAAAAGGCCGGGCATACCCATCGTTTGTTCCTGTTCGACGAACCCACGACAGGGCTGCATTTTGACGATATTGATAAATTGCTGAAGGCGTTTCAACAGTTGCTCTCGCAAGGCCATTCATTAATCGTCATAGAGCACAATCTGGATATCATCCGCAATTCGGATTGGGTTATAGAGCTGGGACCCGAAGGGGGCGAAGAAGGTGGCCGAGTTGTCTTTCAAGGCCGCGCCGAAGATATAGTCAATGAAAAACTGAGCCCTACCGGCAATGCGTTAAAAAGCTTTACACGTGATGCGCAGGCGCTGATTGACCGTGCTTTCGCCACAGCGCACGCCGTAAAGGAACCTACTCAGGGTT
This sequence comes from Granulosicoccaceae bacterium, assembly GCA_965222695.1. Taxonomy (GTDB): domain Bacteria; phylum Pseudomonadota; class Gammaproteobacteria; order Granulosicoccales; family Granulosicoccaceae; genus UBA7957. The sequence goes on from OZ244967.1 coordinate 2,946,883, forward strand.
CAGTGAAATTTAACGGCAATGCCATCCATATCCGGCACGCGCGCGAACATAATCTAAAAAACATCAATCTGCAGATTCCGCGTGACAAATTTACCGTCATCACCGGTATGAGCGGCAGCGGAAAAAGCACTATCGCTTTCGATATACTGTTTAATGAGGGTCAACGCCGCTACCTGGAGTCACTCAATGCTTATGCCAGACAATTCGCCCAGCCCTCCACCCGCCCGGATGTGGATGCAATTTACGGAATTCCGCCCACAGTGGCGATAGAGCAGCGTACCAGCCGCGGCGGGCAGAAAAGTACCGTGGCCACCCTGACCGAAATCTACCATTTTCTGCGGCTTTTATTCGTCAAACTGGGCACCCAGTATTGCCCCGACTGCGACATCCCCATAGACGCACAAACCACCGAAGCCATACGCGCCCAGATTATTAAAAAATGGCGAGGAAAAAAAATTGCGCTGCTGGCGCCCCTGATCGTGGCGCGGAAGGGATATTATACCGATCTCGCCAAATGGGCAGCTGCAAAGGGGTTTGCCCAATTGCGAGTGGATGGCGACTATTTGCCCACCGATAACTGGCCGAGACTGGATCGTTTCAACGAACATGATATCGACTTACCCGTGGCCGAATTAAACGTGAATGCCAAAGACGAATCGGCACTGGAGCAGAAACTGCAGATCGCACTGGACTATGGCAAGGGCTTGATTCGAATCGCGCCGATGGTCCGCGGTAATATAGATACCAAAAGCGAAGCGCTTTATTCCACTGAAAGAGCCTGCCCTTCCTGCTCCCGCAGTTTTCCCGAACTCGATCCACGCTTGTTTTCTTATAATTCCCGGCACGGTTGGTGCCGGACTTGCTATGGTACCGGACAAATCCTGGACAGCTTTGACGAAGAGCAGACGGGCGAGGAGGATGGATGGCTGAACAAGGAGAATTCAGCCAGGTCGTGCCCGGGTTGCGATGGTAAAAGATTAAATTCACAGGCCCTGGCGGTACGGTTTCGTGATTATTCCATTGCCGAGTTTACCCGGCAATCCATAGAAGAGGCAGCCAAAGGGTTTAAAAAATTTAACTTGAAAAACCGTGAAGCTGCTATCGCCAGAGACATTCTGCTTGAGATACAGGCGCGTTTAAGCTTTCTCTCCGAAGTTGGTCTTTCCTACTTGACGCTCGATCGCTCAGCTCCTACCCTGAGCGGCGGCGAAGCGCAGCGAATCCGACTGGCTGCTCAACTGGGCTCCAACCTGCAAGGAGTATGCTATATCCTCGATGAACCGACAATCGGCCTGCATTCCAGGGATAACAAAATGCTGCTGGATACTCTCGCCAAGCTGGGTAATAAAGGCAATACCGTCGTGGTGGTGGAACATGATGAGGCTACTATCCGTCACGCGGACCATATTATCGATATCGGACCGGGTGCTGGTGTGCGTGGCGGAGAAGTTGTCGCGAGCGGATCTTTAAAGCAAATACTGAAAAATTCGCGTTCCGTCACCGGTAAAAGTCTGGCTCAGCCCCTGGGTCACCCATTGTATAAGCCTCGAAGGCAAAACCATGGCGAACTGAGCATTACCCGGGCAAACCGGAATAACCTGAAGAACATTTCGCTTACCATTCCACTGGGGAAGCTGGTTTGTGTCAGCGGAGTCTCGGGTTCCGGTAAAAGTACTTTGATACGGGACGTGTTAAGAGAAAATCTGCACAATCTTCTTTCGCGCAAGAAAAAAAGTAAAAAGCAAAAACTGCACGGATGCGAAACCATTGATGGCTGGCAATCTTTGGCCAGAGTACTGGAAGTCGACCAGGCACCGATAGGTAAAACACCACGCTCGTGCCCTGCGACCTACATCGGTTTCTGGAATCTGATCAGAGAATTGTTCGCTAATACAACTGAGGCGAGAATAAGGGGGTTCGCGGCCAACCGCTTTTCTTTTAACCTAAAGGGCGGCCGCTGCGATGCCTGTGACGGCCAGGGCATGAAAAAAATCGAAATGAACTTTCTTCCGGATGTCAAGGTCAACTGCGAAGTCTGCAAAGGATCGCGCTTCAATTCGGAAACACTGACTGTGCGCTATAAGGGAAAAAGCATCGGTGACATACTGGCGATGAATGTCGACGATGCGGTAGAGTTTTTCTCCTCTCACCCCAAAATCCATCATGCCTTAAGCCTGTTGCAGGATGTGGGCTTGGGTTATCTGACTCTGGGCCAGCAAAGCCCGACTCTGTCCGGAGGCGAAGCCCAGCGTATCAAACTGGTCAGTGAGCTGGCAAAAGCCCGGCCGCAAATTCAGGATGCCCGTTCAACACGAAAGAATAACCATACATTGTATATACTGGATGAACCCACGGTCGGCTTGCATATTGCCGATGTCGAGAAACTGATACATGTATTGCACAGGCTGGTGGACGCGGGCAATTCCGTGATTACTATCGAACACAATCTGGATTTAATGGCCGAGGCGGACTGGATTATCGATATGGGTCCTGAAGGCGGCAACGCGGGCGGCAGGCTTGTAGCGCAGGGAACCCCGGATAAAGTCTCCCGGTCCGCCCGCTCGCGCACGGCACCGTTTCTGCGCCAGGTATTAAGGTAAAGCCGGTAACGACCATGCATAAACTATTACTCAACCGTGCAATTTATGAGGAAATGGTGCTGGAAAAACTGGTGCTGGCAAAAAGATACCTCTGGATTGTCACGGCGGACATCAAGGATATGCATATCGAATCCGGCAAATCCTATGCGCCTATACTCAAGCTGCTGGCGGAAATGGTCGAACAAGGCGTCGCCGTCAGATTGATACACGCCAAGGAGCCCGGACCGAGATTCCGCGCTGACTTCGATCGTTACGATTCCTTGATCAACAATGAATTGTTTGAACGCATACTCTGCCCACGGGTGCACACCAAAGCCATTATCATTGACGGAACGCTGGCATTTGTCGGATCGGCCAATTTAACCGGCGCGGGCCTGGGCGGCAAACATGCTGACAGGAGAAATTTTGAAGCCGGATTTATGTTTGACGACCCTGAACATATTCGACATCTAGCCAACTGGGTCGACGCACTGTATCTAGGCCAGTACTGTGAGACCTGCCAACGGCGCGAATATTGCCCGGATCCGATTATTGAGACTATCTAGGGACCCTCCCGATACGGCCCCAATCTCCAGAGTACCAGATAGCCTTGACCGTACCGATCAGATTCTTCTCCGGTAACACTCCCCAGTAGCGGCTGTCACGGCTATTGTCTCTCCAATCCCCCAATAAAAATAAATGCCCGGGAGGCACCAGGGTTTTTTCCATAGAACGCGATACCGGGCGCTTGCGCCTTTCCGCGGGAACGGACAGGCTGTCGACGATAAGGCTGTTGCGTAAAACGCGGCCATTATCTATTTCAATCGTGTCTCCGCCAAAAGCGGCGATACGCTTGACATAAATCTGTACTTTATCTACTGAATCAAACACAACCACGTCCCCAACTGCAGGCTCGCGTCGCTGAAAATGACGGGTATCAACCAATACATAGTCACCTTCTTGTAATAAGGGACTCATGGAATCGGAAGCCAGCCGGAAACTCTGGTACCCCATAACCGAATCACGGTACTGCAGTGACATCCATTGTACAAAGATCATAATCAATGCAAATATGAGATATACCGGCCAGCGGTTATATATTTTTTTTTTCTGCTGACGCCGACGACAGACCAGAATCGAGTCGATCACAATCCAACCGAAACCGGCGAAAGTGATTGCTATAAGCAGGTAAAACCCGCCCAGTGTCGCCGTTTTTCCCGTCCAGCCGAAAATGAGCAAAGCTGCTGTTACCAGCCCCAGCTGTAACAGGCCTCGCCGGGCAGCACCGGCGTAGATATGGCCGAGCCCGGGAAAGATCACTGATAACAAGGCAGTTAGCCAAGGCTTACACTTGTGCATTGTTTAAGCGTCTTCTGAAATCAGAATATACAGAGTTTAAAATCCGTCGATATATTGAGCTCGTTTTCATTTACAATAACACAGATTGGTTACGGGCCATTTTAATTGCCGGGATTTCATTATTTATAAATGACGCAAATGAAAATCATTCTGAGTGTGGCCTTGGTGATATTGACGACGGTGATTGTCTACCATCTCAGCACCCAACCCGCTGCTGACATCAAGAATGCCGCTCCAGCCAATGCCGCACCTATGCCCTGGGATATAACCCGGTTTGAGGACGGCAGCACGGAAGTCTTCGGGATGCGTCTGGGCCATTCTACATTGCAAAACGCAATGGATATACTGGGACAGCCGGACAGCATCGCCTTGTTCGCCGAAGACCAAAACGCGCAGTCCATTGAAATTTATTTTAAGCATGCAGCCCTCGGCCCCTTGAAAGCGAGTCTGGTATTGACGCTGGAGGCCGAACAACGGCAAATGCAAGACATGATGACCAGGGCTGCCAGTCAAAAGGCAACCAGAACAGGAGCCAGAAGATACCTGTTGTCCCTGGCTGATCAACAGGCAGTTTTCAACCATAAAATCAAAGCCCTTACCTATATTCCGGCCTATCCGGGACTGGATGCGGAATATTTTGACGAGAGGCTGGGTCTACCCTTTGCCATCTTAAAAGAGTCGGAAACAGCGGTAAGCCGGTATTATCCCGATCAGGGTTTGACGCTGTTAATCGATGATGACGGTAAGGAAGTATTTCAATATCAGCATCCGGCTTACTTTACACTGCCCTCACAGGCGGTACGGCAAAATTGATAACAGGCAGCTATAATTTTTGTAGCTTTACCGGGCAGGGCAAACCTTATGAGCAAAGAGTCAGTCGGCAAACAGTTGCGCCAGCGTTGGGAAAAGATGTCCAGTCTACCCGGTGGACGATGGCTGTTCAGCAAATTACTTGGATTGATGGTTCCTTATACGGGCGCTCTGGGGGCACAGGTCAGGCACCTTAGCCCCGGCCATGCCATTATCACCTTAAAAGACAGGCGCGGGGTTCGCAACCACTTGAATTCGGTTCATGCGATGGCTCTTGCCAATCTGCTTGAAGTTTCAACCGGACTCGCGATTTTATCCGCCATGCCGGATAATGCCCGCGGTATACTGTCTGGATTTGATGTTCAATATCTCAAAAAAGCCCGAGGCGTATTGACCGCCGAATGCCACTCGGAAATCCCCGGTTCCAGCGAACGCCGGGAATATCCTATCAAGGGTGAAATACGGGATCACTCAGGGGAAATCGTCGCTACCGCTATCGCTCGCTGGCTGATCGGCCCAATCGAGGATGACGCATGAACCTGGACACGGTGTTTACCCGGTCTCTCGGAATTGAATTGCCTATTATCTGTGGCGCCATGTACCCTTGCAGCAACCCGGAGTTGGTGGCCGCAGCGTCTGAATCGGGCGGTATAGGCATTGTACAACCCATGAGCCTGACCTATGTTCATGGCTATGATTTTCGCGAGGGACTGCAAAAAATCCGATCGCTTACCGACAAGCCCATCGGCCTGAATCTGATCATCGAAAAAAGTTCCAAAGTCTACGAAGAACGCACGCGGGAATGGATGGAAATCGCTATCGATGAAGGGATTAAATTTTTTATTACAGCCCTGGGAAATCCAAAGTGGGTTGTGGATAAGGCGCACCCTGAAGGTATCACCGTGTACCATGATGTCACGAACCGCAAATGGGCTGAAAAAGCCTTGGATGGCGGAGTTGACGGGTTCATCTGTGTTAATAACCGGGCCGGCGGGCACGCCGGGCCACTGACACCGGAACAACTCCTGGAAGATATTGCACCTCTGGGCAAACCTCTTATCTGCGCGGGCGGTATAGGCGAGCGATCCAGCTTTAACACCATGCTCGATATGGGATACTCGGGCGTTCAGCTGGGCACCAGGTTTATTGCAAGCCAGGAATGTACTGCACACACAGACTATAAAGACGCACTGATCAAGGCTGAATCCAAAGATATTGTTTTGACGGAAAAAATATCGGGTGTACCGGTTTCAATCATCAATACGCCCTATATACAGAGCGTCGGCACGCGAGCAGGCCCGATCGCAAAATGGTTGCTCAGAGGCAGAAAAACCAAACACTGGATGCGCTTGTTTTACAGCCTGCAATCGATCTGGAAACTGAAAAAATCGAGCCTGCAGGGTAGCGGCTATAAAGACTACTTCCAGGCCGGGAAAAGCGTTGACGGGATTCACAAGATTCTCAGCGTGAAACAAATCATGCATCAATTAACGTCGCCCGATCCAAACACCACCACACCCTAACCCAACCGTAGGAGCGAGGCCGTCGATCTGCCCCCACATACTGCCGGAAGCATCCAGCACAAGCATGGACTGCTCGGCGTGCAAAAGCGCGGAGCTGAAAAACAGAACGACCGACAAACAAAACGTGGGCAAAAATCCGTAGTTCATAAACATCTCCTGATGCACCGCAGGCGTACCCGGCAATTCATTATTCGGAAACTTTAGGAAAAATCCGATAGTGTCACAGTTACTGGCAGGATCCCATATTCTTATACCAAAGCACTAATGGTCCGAATAATGGTAATTTGCCGGCGAAAATTGCCTGATTTCAAATATTCGGAAAGTACCACTTTACCGCTGTAACGCTGCATATGCTTTTGTACAATAATGCTGAAAAAGGAATTGCGCCTTGTGACTGGCTGCATCCTAAATAATTAGGTGGTCAGAGTACTAGTATTTATGGATAAGAACGAAGATTTAATGCGGAGTCAGGCAGGGAATTATTGTTTTTCTCAGATCATAAATGGCATTCAGCTCGCCCGTTTATACCTATATCTGTACCCGACAAACTGTCCGAAGAACTTAACCAGATCCCCCAGATATCTGCGCCAGAGGTAGACCGCCCGGCGAGTGATTTCGTAGTAGCAACGTAGCTTTTCCGCGTGGCCGATTTGTGATTTTGCGATCAGTGCGTAGTAGCGGGCGAGTAGAAACCAGACCGGGAATTGCAGTACATAGTGTTTGTCGGTATCGAACCATTTCTCCCGTTCCGCCGGGGTGCGGTTCTTGTGGAAGGCGCTGTCATCGTGTATCCGAAAGTGAAATCCGGTTTTTTCCAGTTGCCAGACTTTACCCTGCAACAATAACTCAAGCATCAAGATTTCTTCGGATGAAATAAATCTTTGCCAGAGCCTGGTCTGCCTTAACGCATCTGAGCGCATCAAACCGAAGATGGTGGGTATGACATCGTCACCGGCGATTTGGAAATCGAACAGCTGCCGTATCCGGGATGCAAAGGTTTCCTGGCTTATACTCAGATTATTCATCGCCTGGCGACCGATAAATCGGCCTGCTTCGTCGATAAAGTCCATATAGGGCCAGCACAGGACAAAGTCCGGATGTTTTTCGAGGAAACTGACGCAATTGTCAATATAGTCCGATTCCAACAGATCATCATGGCTCGCCCACTTGAAATATTTCCCTTTGGATTTGTTGAACGCACAGTTGAAATTTCTGGCGGCGCCTAGGTTTTTTATCTGGCGGTAGTAGCTGACTCTTGCGTCCGATTCGACATAACGCCGGCAAAGTTCGGCCGTGCTGTCAGTCGATGCATTGTCGCAAATGATCAGCTCGATATTGCTATAGGTTTGGCCAAGGATCGAATCAATAGCGTCTTCGATAAAGTTCGATCCGTTGTACACCGGCAATCCTATACTTACCAGTGGTTGCGAGGTTTCCATTTAAAGTCTCTGATTTTTAAGAAACACACGATCTTGGTGTATCAAATTGCACATCCACATTCAGCGAACTCATTATCAGATTAGCCGCGAATATCCCCACTTATGGCGCGATTTTATGCAAAAAACCCACATAACGCCATCATTGTTGTCAATTTGCCACAAGCGAAGGATCGTATTTTTAACTAAAAAGAAATTTCTCAATGGACTAAAGGAAGGAATTGGCCACGCAACAACGCGGACCGAGTACGGAAATCATCGAAAAGCCACGGACAGATCAATCGCCGATTGTTTCAAGGTCCGGTGTCGTGACAAGCCGAACCTCACAACGCATATCCTATCCGCTATTTATGTATGGTAAAACGCGTTACGGCCTCCAGTCGATCGCTATCATTGAAGAACAACCGTGCTTCAAACTCACCCGTGCCGATATAGTCGCTGAGGAAGCTCACTTGCCCGGCGTCAGGGCCTTCAACCGCAGGTGATTGTGTGCCGTGAGTATATATCCACATTAACATCTGGCTGTATTCTGTACCGATCGGTGCAATACTGATCCAGTCTCTACCGGATCCCAGAACACCTGAAAATTCAATCAATACATCTTCTCCGGCCGTGTATTGTTGTTTGGTGGATTTGATCGCTGGTTCAGGGCGATCGCTTATCTCGAATCTCACTCTGGCAGATACGGTATCGCTGTTATGCAAGAAGAGTCTCGCTTCAAAATGTCCTATACCCAGATATCCGCTCAAAAAACTGACTCTGCCATTCTGCGGACTTTCATTGAATGGACTTTGGCTGCCATGAGTGTATATCCACATCAGCATTTCTGAGTCAGAACTGCCTGCCGGCGCGATACTGATCCAGTCGGTGCCGGAACCTGGTGTATTGTCGAAATGGATCCAAACATCTTCACCGGCGGCATAGGTGTATTTGGAGGCACTCAGTCCTGCCGGCTGAATATCGCTGATTTCAAACTCCGCCCTGGCCGCCACTGTGTCGCTTCCGTTAAGAAACAACCTGGCTTCAAATTGGCCGACGCCGATATAGTCGCTGATGAAACTAACCGAACCATTCTCGGGGCTTTGAGCTGAGGGTGTCTGGGTGCCATTGGTGTATATCCACATCCGCATGACGGAATCCGGGCTGCCTGCGGGTGCGATACTGATCCAATCCATGCCATCTCCACTGGCGTCCGAAAAATGAACGAGCACATTTTCGTTGGCGTAAAATACCGGCTTGTCCGCCGACACTTCCGCCTTCGTTTCAGTAATTTCCTCAACAGTAAAGCGCACCCGGTGACTCACTTGGTCCGATCCGGCCAGAAACAGCCGTGCCTCGAATTCACCCACGCCTATATACTCGCTGAGAAATGACAATCGACCTTCTTGAGGAGATTGATCGCTGAGATTTTGGCTTCCGTTGGTGTATAGCCACATCAGCATCTGGCTATCCGGAGAATCCACAGGCGCAATGCTGACCCAGTTATCAGCATAAGCGGGGAGATTTGCGAAATCCACATAAACGACTTCGCCATAAATATACGATGATTCGCTGGTTGAGACAGTACCGCTTGCACTTTCATGAGCCGGATTTGTATTTTCGTCCTCATCCTGATTCTGACCGGATACCGATCCTTCGTGCCCCGATTCTTTTGCCGCGACACGCAAATCGATCACATAGGTGTCAACCGAGCCCGAGTCATACCAGTCGCTGCTGAACAGAATCCGGGTTCCTGAGGGACTTATTACCGGATGAGGTTCACCGAAATAGCCATAGCTGTATCCATTGATGTTTTTCGCGTCTTTTGCATAGGTGCGGGTATGAGCCAGTCTGCAGGTTTGCGGATGATTTTCATCTGCGTAACTCAGAGTGATCTCCGAAAACAGACGTGGCGCTTTTTTTCCGTTTTTAAAATAGTTAAATTTTCCATAACCTATGGTGGACATTGCCACCCAACCGGGTTTGTCCTGGGAAATGGCGGATAAATGCGTACCACTGAGAGGATATCCCCAACCGTTGCTTTCACCGACTATGACCTTGCAGTTTCCCGTCTCAAGATTATAAGAGACCAGGGACCCGACGCCACCGCCGCTATCCTGATTACAACCTTGCTCGGCAGCATCGTACATAACGGTGAACATGGCATCCTGTCCGTCGGGCAGCCGACCGATACTATTGTGTTCCGGTTTCGGGATAGGGTACGACATCCCGTCCTCGCCAAACATACCATTGTAGCTGATATCAAGATTTTCCAGAAGATTTAGCTCTGTATCCAGGACCGTCCCCTGCAGCAATACTCTTTCATTGCTTGGCGTGGGTGAAACACCGATATTGTATGCATAGCCGAAATCATTATCGAATAGGGACAAAGAAGGATCTATGACAAGCTGCTGACTGACCTCGCCCGTCCTGACATTGACGATAAAGGTCTTATCCGTCGAATCACCGTTGAACGCATTATTATTGCAGCGTACTCCGATATGGTCAGCGTACATCGCCTGAACATCGGACCCTGAGGTTGCGGAGCCCCCTGCTCGCTCGGGATGCCCGCAGATCGCCCCGAGATCCGTAATTATTTGCTTGCCTTGCGTTTCGACATTGTAGCGAACCAGAGTATCATAATACATATCCGTTACCGGATATTTCTGTATGTAGTAGAGATGGTTTTTGCTTTTCGGGTCCCAGAATATCTCTTCTATATCTGAAGGGAAAATATCCAGCTTGCGAATATGCTCATAGGTTTGGCCATTGTACAGATGGTGGCCTGCGCCTCCCTCACCGGTGTGATACAGTATCATCCGGCTTTCATCGGCATTCCATGCCTGGATTGTATTATACATGGTTTTCACAACCTGGCCCGGTCCCGCGTCGGATATCCGCGTGACCGCTGAACCGAATGCGGGGTCCCTGTAGCTTTCCATATAAGCGGGTTTCGGCATGTATTCAACAATTCGTTGATTCCGGTCAGTGACTCTGGATTCACACAGATTTTCCGTATCGGTCATTGAATATCCGGCTGTTGACATACCCAGAAAAATCACCGAAATCAATGTTAATATCGTTGAACGCATACCGCCCCTCCGGTTTCCCTATTTCTTCAATCAAAGCACATTTTGTAACTATCGGCCATTAACAGCCTGACTATCATTAAAATGCCGTTAGGGGACTGAATTGCAATTAGTGATCCAGTTTCAGGACAGAACGCCGACGCAATCCCATATTTGCGGATGACTTCACTGATTCATTTTTCGCCGGAATTAGTGTGAGATAATTCTGACTTGCACGCAGTGCGAGCAAAAAGGATTGGACTTGCCCTAGAGGGTGTTCCTGACAGTATTCATCCAGCCCGGTCCATCCAGTACTTCTCCTTCATCATTCAGGGGCGGATAGTCCAGCCCACGCTCATCGCAGAACTTCGCCACTATTGGCTGACACCAGCGAAAAAGCGTCTGACGATAGTCTTCCTCGCTGAGATTGTGCTGCCGATACATTCCCGCCGATGACCGCTGCCTTTGCGCCTCGCTAAGAATGATGGCGGCAGCAACCGACACATTAAACGATTCGACCATGCCGAGCATGGGTATGGTGATATGCTGATCAGCGGCATCTGCGGCCCGCCCGCTCACCCCGAATTTTTCCGTACCCAACAAGATGGCTGTAGGTTTCGTATAATCCACTGAACGGAAATCCACTGCCTTATCGGATAAGTGTGCCGCCAAAATGGCGATTCCACGTTCTTTCAAACGGGAAACCGCTTGATCAATCCCGCTAAACAAATCACAGTCGACCCAGCGGTCGCTGCCCATAGCGATCCCGCTACGGGCTCTGAATGCTGAGTCATCCGGCATGACCACGTGTGCGCGGGCAATGCCCACAGCATCACAGGTTCTTAAAATTGCGGAAACATTATGCGGTTTGTGGACATTTTCCATCAGGACCGTTAAGTCAGACTGGCGACGGCCGAGAGTTTCACGGATTTTGTTAAAGCGCTCGGGCGTCATCTTTTCGTCGTCATGAATTTTTCATTTAAACGCATTAAATTCAACCAATTAGAAAACTATTTAATAAATTCAAATTAATTGCTAATTCTACTTGTCAGCCTGGTTACATTCGTGTAACAATCTGACCGGGTTTGGAAGCTGTATTCGGCAAACTCAGTATGTCCCGGCAGGCTGTAATTCATGCCGGACAGATACATGCTGAAGGAGGAAATCAAATGACCGCCCGACTAGTACAAAAACAAACTAACTCACACAAATCTAAACCGTTCAACTATGTGGACGCCAGTGAAATTCCCGAGCTGATCGCCCGCGTTATGCAAAACGACATTCTGATAAGAGAAAGATCAGCGAAATCAGCCGCTTTTGGTAAAACCGTTCATTCCATCAAGCTGGATCGTCGATAACTGTTTCAACACTGCCTAATCACCTGCTTGCTTCTGCGGAACTAAGTACTCCATCAACATAGATTTAACGGAGTACTAGGCCCGGTTGCAAGCACAGGCGGACGCTCGAACGTTTATTTTCTCAGTTTATCCGCCCTCCAGCCAGCGGCGCTCAATCAAAAACGGCGATTGCGTTTTTGACTCCTCAGCAACAAAAATTGCTTGCCTGAAAGTGCTCACACGACTAAATTTCCCCACCTGAATTCAAACACGGAGAACATCCATTATGACTCGCTCAATCCGCAAGGTCGCCGTGATCGGTGCAGGAACCATGGGAGCAGGTATAGCCGGAGTCTGCGCCAACGCAGGCTTTCCGGTCGTATTGCTAGATTTGGTCGAAGGTGCAGCGGAAAATGCAGTAGGACGCCTGACCTCAGGTACCAGACCGGTCATCTCTCAGGAGCGCGCGCAACTCATTACCTGCGGGCAGCTGACAGACGATCTCGCTAAAATCGACGACTGCGACTGGGTGTGTGAAGTCATCGTCGAAAAACTCGATCCCAAACGAGAGTTATTCCTCCATCTTGAAGAATTTCGTAAGCCCGGATCTATCGTCAGCAGTAACACTTCCGGCATACCGCTTCGGGATATTTCAAAAGACTTACCAGAACGGCTTCGTCGTGATATTGCAGTCACCCATTTTTTCAATCCCGTTCATATCATGAAGCTTGTGGAACTGATTCCCGGAGAGGACACGGCCGAGGATGTGATTCCTGCATTGGCGGATTTCTGCGGCAACAAACTGGGCAAAGGAGCGGTTTTCGCCAAGGACACAGTTAACTTTATCGGGAACAGGATCGGCTGTTTTTGGCTTCTGTCGGGATTGCACATCGGGGAGAAAGCCTTGAAAAACGGTATGAACATTGAAACCCTGGATGCCTTAATGTCGGAACCCGTGGGCTTACCTCCAACCGGATTATACGGACTGTGGGATTTGATCGGTCTGGACATTATGGAAAGCGTGGGAAGAAATCTGGATGCGAATCTACCGAAAGGGGATATAGGCCGACAGTACGCCAGGTTTCCGTCTGCCGAACAAAGAATGTTCGATCGGGGGCAACTGGGACGCAAGACGGGAGGCGGATTCTATAAGTTAATCAAACATGATGACGGCACCAAAAACAAGCAGGTATTTGATCCGATCTCGGGCGATTGGCATGATGCACAAGGGGTAGAGCTGAGCGCAGAGCACAAAAACTTCACCAAACTGATGTTTTCCGATTCCGAGGAAGGCAGATTTTGTTGGGATATGATGAGCCTGACTTTAGCCTATGCAGCAGATCTGGTGCCGCAGATTGCGGATGATATCGTCAACATAGATAGAGCCATGCGCTGGGGATTCAACTGGAAGCAAGGGCCTTTTGAAATGATTGACACCATCGGCACGGATCGATTCGCAGAACGGCTGCGAGAGGAAAATCGTCCTATTCCGAAAATGCTCGCGGTATTGGAACAGGCAGGCGTAGAATCCTTTTATCGAAATGAGGGTTCAGAGTATTTAAGCACCGAAGGTAAATACATAGCTGTTCCGCCTGAATAGCGCGCAATGTCGCACAATACAATCAAGCGCATCATTGTGTGATTACCCGCCGGTTGCCTGATCGAATTGCGCCACTACGTTGGGAATATACTTTAGCTGATTCTTTTCGAACTACGGCCACTTCGCGACTTGCAGAGCATTGCTTCCATAGGTGACGCGACGATGTCGACCAGTATCCTCTAAGGTTCGGGGATAGCCATATTTGCTGATGCAGGCAGGAGCGGCGGCGACTGCCGGGACAACAATGGAAAACAATATTCTCAAGTACATCTGGCGTTACAGTCGTATGCAACAGTTAAGTGTTGTGGCATTGACGGTCGTCTCTTTTCCTATTCTGTACATGACACTGGAGCTGCCGAAATGGATAATCAACGATGCTCTGAGCGGTACAGACATTGACCGCCAGTTACTGGGTGTCCAGCTGTCGCCGGTTGAATTTCTGGTAACTCTGTGCGTGCTGTTGCTGACGCTGATCGTCTGTAACGGCCTTCTGAAAATGCGCATCAATACCTACAAGGGTGTAATCGGCGAGCGAATGGTGCGGCGCTTGCGCTTTTCGCTGATGGATCGCCTGTTGCGTTTTCCGGTTAATCAATTTTCCCGGGTATCCTCGGGCGAGATCATCAGCACAGTCACTGCGGAAACAGAACCTTTGGCCGGTTATATAGGAGAATCCGTCGCTTTACCTCTCTTTCAGGGTGGCACCATGTTGACGATTCTTATTTTTATGTTTGCCCAGGACTGGATATTCGGACTTGTCTCTATCGCTCTCATCCCTGTACAGGGCTATCTGATCCCGAAGTTGCAAAAGCAGGTCAATACACTGAAGAAAGAGCGCGTATTTAAAGTGCGGCAGTTATCCGAACGCATAGGCGAAGCCGTGTCCGGTTCCACTGAGATCCGTTTGCAGGGCACCGAGAACTACACGCTGGGCGAGTTTTCACGTCGTTTCGGCGATCTGTTCCGTGTGCGCCTGGAAATCTTCCGCAAGAAATTTTTTATGAAATTTCTCAATAATACAATCGGACAAATAACACCGTTTTTGTTTTATCTGTTTGGCGGATACCTTGTACTGAAGGGAGACTTGACTATCGGCGCCCTGGTTGCGGCAATCGGCGCGTATAAAGATCTGACCTCTCCCTGGAAAGAACTTCTCAACCACTATCAGCAACATGAAGATGCTAAAATAAAGTACCAACAGATAATCGAGTTATTCAATCCCCAGGGGTTGCACAAGCCCGATACACAGCCGGAGCCTGTAGGCAATGACAAGGACGGACGACTTCAGGGCAATATTGAAATCCGTAATCTGTCTTTCGTCAACGATAGTAACGAACGTGTCTTGTCTGGCATCAGTCTTGACATTCCTGCCGGCAGTACCGTTGCCATAACCGGCGACTATACGATCAGACGTGCTCGCCTGGCGCAGATTCTGGCCGGTCTGGACACCCCGTCCGGCGGCAGTATAAGCATTGGCGGCAGAGCCTTCGACCGGATACCGCAACATACTCTGCGCACACGTCTGGCGTTTCTGGGACCGGATCCTCACCTGTTTGTCGGTACCATTCTCGACAATATGACCTACGGATTGAATCATCTGCCTCCCCAGCCAAGTGATACTGCAACCGATGAGAATCAAAACGATGACATACAGGAAGCGAGGGCCAGCGGAAACAGCGAATATATCGCTGAGGGCTCGTGGGTCGACAACCGATTAACAGGAATAACGACCGTAGAGCAGATAAGCACCTGGTATCTTGACATTCTAAATGCTATCGGTTCGTCACAGATCGTGTACGAACGAAGCTTGCTGGAGATTTTTGATCCCAGGGAGAAACCCGGGCTTGCGCAGAACCTGCTGGCCGCAAGAAAGCAACTGCGGCGACTCATTATCGATCATGATCTTAGCTCGCTGGTCGAGCTATTCGATCCTGATGTCTATAACCGCCATGCCAGTATTGCCGAAAATATATTGTTCGGAGTAGCCATAGACGACCGGCTGGGTGGTGAGAATCTGGCGGCAAGTCACCATCTGCACAAAGTGCTGGACAATCTCGGTCTGCGACAAAAATGCGTGGCATTGGGAATGCAGGCGAGCCAGAAATTGCTTGAGCGCCTTCCCAAGCTGCCCGCGGGCAGCCCGTTAATTTCACAGTTCGGCCTGGATAGGGATGAGCGGGTCGAGGCGCTGACTGGCGTGGTTGAACGCCACTCAGCAGGCAAAAAACTCACCGCAGACAATGAGACCTTGCTGCTTGACACCTGTCTCAGCATCATTGTCAGCCAGCCGCATTTGGTTAATGTCGACGCGCGTACACAAACCACCTTATTGCAGGCACGCCGAGATTTCTCAGCGACGCTGCCTGAATCACTGCGGGGATCCGTGATTCATTTTGATCCAGATGAATACCATCCGCGCTTGACGGTAACCGACAATCTGCTGTTCGGCCGGATTCAGCAACGCAACCCGGAGGCTGAGAAAACACTCAGAGCGCTCATCAACACCTTGATAGATGAGGCCGATATACGTTCCGATCTTGCATACTTACTCGGCGAATCGCAGGTCGGCATCAGCGGTTCACGATTGCCCACCGTCGCCAAACACCGTATCGCAATGGGACGCGCGCTGTTGAAACGCCCGGATATTCTGATTTTTCACGATGCCCTGTCACCCTTGGATCGTACCGAACAGGCGAATATACGCCAGCGCATCCGTGATTTGCTTCCCGATATCACATTGATATGGATCGCGGAAGATGCAGCATCGGACGGTGAGTTTGACAAGGTATTTGAGTTTACTGAGCCAGGCCCACTGATCGAAATCGCCGGACAATGGTCGGAAATCTCCCATGCCGCCCCATCCGTTGAGAAAGCAGCCGAATCGTCGAATGATCCGATCGAATTGATTGGGCACTCCGTATTATTTTCATCGCTCAAACCTGATCAGCACCTTTACCTTGCTGAACACAGCGAATGGGTCAGGCTGCCGGCGAACAAAGTCGTCTATGAATTCGGTGATACTGCGGACGCTGCGTGGCTGGTGGTCGACGGTTCTGTAGAGTCCTACCGTAACGACGACAGGATCATGGGACAGCCAGGCCCCATGGAAGTATTCGGAGCCATGGAAATACTGGCCGAACGCAACCGCATCCTCTCGGTGCGCACCAAAACCGACGTCAGGCTGTTGCGCATCGACGCGAGAGCGATCGAAGATTTGGCCGACAACGACGCGAAAGTAACACGCGTGTTGTTACGGGCACTCACCATGCAGTGGACGGATGGCGAGATCAGAGCAATAGCCCGTTAACCCTAAAATCTCAATCGGAGAACAGATGATGAAAATTGCAGTTGTGAGTGGTGCCAATCGCGGCATAGGCCTGGGCATTGCGAAAGGCTTGTCTCAGGCGGATTTTAAAGTGCTGATGGTGGGCAGAGATCAGCAAAAAATCAAGCAGGCAGCCGCTGACTTAACCGGGCAGGGTCTGCAAGTCGAGCCTTTTGTCGTCGACATAGCGTTTGATGATCAAGTGAAACAGCTGGCTCAACAGCTTGATTCTCAATATGACCATTTGGATGTCCTTGTTAATAATGCGGGAGTGATCATAGGATCTGGCGACGACGGCGAGCCACCGGCTATACGAAACGTACAACCCGAAACCGTGCTGCAAACCATCAATATCAATACTGTTGGCGCCCTGCGGATGACACAGGCTCTCATGCCTTTGCTGGAACGCTCTTCGGCACCAAGGATTGTGAACATTTCATCGGGAATGGGGAGTCTGAACGAAATGGAAGGAGGTCATCCTGCTTACCGCATTTCCAAGGCCGGGTTAAACGCCGTAACGCGTATAACCGCGCAGGAAACTCGGCACCCCACCCTTAAGGTAAACAGCCTATGCCCTGGATGGGTCCGCACCGATATGGGGGGAATGCAGGCCAGCCGAAGCGTTGAAGAAGCAGTACCGGGAATATTGTGGGCGGCGCAACTGCCGGATGACGGGCCTACCGGCGGTTTTTTTCGCGACACAGTGGAGATTGCGTGGTAAAAATACTGCCCTAGTTGACGCCGAATTCCTCCGCGCGTGCCGCGCGGACGACTTCATAATAGCTGCGAAGCAAATCCACCCGATAGACCACGCCGATGAAAATCGCGTCTTCGGTTTCATCCGATTCGACAACGGGCATGTAATCGACATTGTATTCCGCCATTTCCTGTAGTGCCGCGATCAGATTGGTGTGCTTTGTCAAACTCATCTCAGTCCCGGAAACTATATCTGCGGCGCTGTGATCAAACCCGTGCTCGATAGACGCTGCAACCAGTATCGGTAAGTTCGCACTGCCCCTCAGACGGCCGTCCGCATCGAGATATACTGCAACTCTGTGATGCTCTTTACTGAGTCGCCGCTGCACATCGATGATTTTATCCGCTTCGGAAATCTTACTGTGTTCTTGCTTGATCAGGCTTTCGACGGTATTGGTTCTCAACAGGCTTTGATCCCTTCCATGGGTGATATTTATACCCCTGCGGCTAAGCTGCCAGCGGAAAAACGATGTATAAGGCGAGAGTTGCATCAAGGTGCTGGCCATGGCCGCTGCGAACATAACAGCGATGGTGATCTCGTAGTTCGCCGTCAACTCAAAAACTATCAGAACAGTGGAGATGGGCGCGCCCAACATTGCCGATGCAAGCGCGCCCATGCCGACAATCGAATAGACGCTGTGCGCTGAAGCCAGCGAGGGAAACAGCGCGGACGCCGGGATCCAAATCACCCCTCCCAGCAGCGCTCCGAATACAAGCGCCGGTGTAAATACCCCGCCCGCGAAGCCGCTCCCTAATGCGACACCGGTGCCGACAAAACGCGCCGACAGCAATGCAACCAAAAACCACATCGATAACTCTTCGTTTAAAGCGAGATCGATAGATTGGTATCCGGTCCCCAGGATATAGGGAACCTGAGTAGCTATGCCACCAATGATCAAGCCGCCAATCGCAGGCCTGGCCCAGACCGGCACAGCACTTTTATCCCAAAAATCCTGTATTTTGCCGACCAGATAGATCAGCGATAAAACGAATAAAGCGCAGAGCAGGCCCACAATCGCAAATACCGGTAACTCCCAGAAAGAATGAATATCAAATTGCGGCAGACTGAAGACTGTATTATTACCGAGCAGTGAATGTCGCACAATTACCGATCCCGCCGACGCCACAACAATCGGCGCAAATACACGCATAGTGTAATAACCCACGATCACTTCCAGTGCAAACAAGACCCCCGCTATAGGCGCATTGAAAGATACCGTAACAGCCGCCGCCGCTCCACAACCTAGCAATGTTAATGAATCAGACTGGCTCAATCGCAGTTTTTCTGCAAGCCAGGCACTGATGGATGCTCCGATATGCACCGCCGGCCCTTCCCTGCCAACGGGAGCGCCCGAGCCCATTGAGATCGCGGCGGCAACCGCGGCTCCAACCCCTGAACGTACATCCATACGCGCACCGCGAACCGCGCAGGCTTCCATAACATCGGCAATGCCGTGATACCGCCTTCCGCTCACCCAATAAAGCAGAATACCCACTGCCAGGCCGCCGATGGCAGGAGTGATCAAGACCAGCCAGGCCGGGCTATTGGCAGCAATACTGGCGTAGAGTTCTTCCGATGCCTGTCCGAAAAACAAACTTTGAACCACGCCTATCATTTCGATCAGTAGCAAAGTTGCAATACCCACAGCCACACCCACAAAAGCGCTTAATATGAAAAAGCGGATTCGGGCAATGGAATTTACAGAGTGATTGCTGTGTTGTTTCATAAGGTGCACACTCATTTACCGTCGATATAGTATTTATCATGAAACGTCGCTATCCATGCGGGGCGGTATGCAATCAGGCCACTCATAAATATGCCGTTCAGAACGGCCTCGGGAATAGAAATCATCAAACCGAACAGTAAAAAATTATGCAACTGCTGATGAAGCTGTGTATCGGCTGAAAAATAATACAAGCTGATTGTAATCGATACAACGGCCAGCATCGACAATGCAGCGGCAAAAAAACAATTTACAAAAATGTAAATAAAAAAATGACGTGGCAATGCCTTTCTGGCAAAGACCAACAAACCGGATGTCACCAGCATAGGGACTCCACCCAATATCAATACATTTACCGGTACCAGGCTTAGCGAAAGATCGTCAATCAAGTATATCGCCATATGAACCAGAATAACCGCAAAAAAAGCAAATTGCCATTGAAACATAAGGTAGAGAGTGGTTGTGATCAGTAGGTGGAAATTAATACCGCTGACCACGCTGGATCGAACTAACCAGATAACGGTTGTCACCAATACGGCGGTAAAAAAAACGTGAAAGGATTCGGTATCGACAATTTTATACCAGGGCGCGGTGATGACAGCGGAAACGAGCACGAGAAAAAACACAAGGTCAGCCAGAAAGATCAAACTCCAGGGCAAAATTCCATCCGAAATTTCCAATTGACAGCCTTTCTATCTATAAAAACAGCTTGGGCTTGTTGAAGAATCTTCAGCGGCAATAACGTATAATAAGCCATTGATGTGGCGCCCTGAATAATTCCACGGATTATTACTCACGAATCTGCTGTGATAAATGACTAAGGTTGGGTAAGTGTGTCTCCAAACCCATGCTGTGTCTGGCCAGCAGGTGTTTTAGTGGCGGAATAAAATCCACGCCCATCAGACCAAGCGCGCGAAGATGGGAGAATCCGGGCGCTTTACCACGAAATATTCTGACCAAGGAATCGGTGAAGCGAACAACACTGCGCTGATCCGATTTTCGCTGCTCACAAAACCGTTGGAGCAATGAATAGTCACCCGGATCCGTTAAAACGCCTCCTGCGGTCAGAGATTCCAACAGTAGTGCAATATCGCGTAAAGCAAGGTTAAATCCCTGCCCCGAAACCGGATGTAAGGTGCGTGCCGAATTTCCCATCATGAGTACGCGCCCGGTGTGTTGTTTTTCGCTCTCCAGCAAACTCAAAGGAAAGCCCAAACGCTTCCCGATGTCTGTGAAACGGCCAAGACGGTAGCCGAACCGTTTCTGCAAGGCTTCCAGCATTCGCTGGTCATCCAGTGCCAGTGTGTTTTCAAGTTCGTCCGATTCGACAGTGTAAACCATAGCCATCAGTTTTGTACCCAGCGGCAGCATGGCTAAGGGCCCGGTATCGGTAAATCGCTCATAGGCAGTATTATTGTGATCGAGTTCGCAAACCACATTGGCTATAACCGCAGCCTGATCGTAAGGTTTAACCGTCTCGTTCAGCGATACTAAGCGGCGGACACAGGAGTGAGAACCGTCCGCAGCGAGCAGCAAAGATGCATTGGCGGATCGTAGTTTTCCGGCCAGTTCATATTCAATGGTGATTCGGTCTGCCTGTTGGGAGATCGCTTTTACAATACTGCCTGAATTTACCTCCGTGTTGTCGGCGAATTCCAGCAAACTGTAGATACTTTTAAGAAATACTGAGTTTGGTACGACGTAACCCAGTGATTCGACCTCTTCCTCCTCGGCATGCAGGCGGCTTGCTCCAAATCGACCCTGTTCGGATATGTGAATATGATCTATCGGATTGCAGAAGTGTCTGATCCCATCCCACAATCCCAAATGCTCAAGCAATAGCCGGGATCCGTAGGATAATGCAATACTGCGTTCATTGATGGCATCAGGGACAGAGTCAGGAGTGTAGGTTTGGGATTCCAGCAAACACACTTTGTAACCTGCTTTTCCCAATGCCCAGGCGAGTGTTCCACCGACCATTCCGCCACCCACTATACCTATATCTACCGTGAAAGAATTCATGACATCTATCCTGCCGCCATCCATTTTTCAATATCATCTATGGATTTTGGCGCATCGCGGCTTAACACTTCCGGGCCGTTTTTAGTCACCGCCACGTCGTCCTCAATACGGACTCCGATGTTTTCGTATTTTTTCGGCACGCCTTTTCCTGCCGTAATATACAGACCCGGCTCGACCGTAATAACCATGCCGGCTTCCAATTCACGCCATTCGCCGTCCACCTTGTATTCTCCGACATCGTGAACATCCAGTCCCAGCCAGTGTCCGGTGCGATGCATATAAAATCGTTTATACGCCTCTTCCTTGATCAGCGTGGGGACTCTGCCTTTCAACAAGCCAAGTTTTACCAGGCCTTGCGTAATGACCTTCACTGCCGCTTCGTGAGGATCGTTCCATTTATTGCCGATTCTGACTTTTTCAATCGCCGCCAGCTGTGCCTCCAGTACAATTTGATAAATATCCTTTTGAGACTGTGAAAATTTTCCGTTTACCGGATAGGTTCTGGTGACATCGCCGGCATAGTAGTCAACCTCGGCACCTGTATCGATGAGCACCATGTCGCCGTCCTTCAATTGGTCTTTATTTTCCGTGTAATGCAGAATACATCCGTTTTCCCCGCTACCGACGATGGGCAAAAACGACTGTGAAGCACCGTTACGACGATACTCATGCACCAATTCAGCTTCCAATTCATATTCCATCAGCCCTGACTTGCATTTTTGCATTGCTCTTTTATGCGCGCCAGCGGTAATTTTTGCGGCTTTGCGGATGGACGCCAGCTCGCTTCGACTTTTAAAAAGCCGCATTTCGTGCAGATGATAATCAAGTGCGACAAATTCACCCGGCACATGTCCACCTGCTCGTATCGTCGCCCTTACCCGGTTAATCCAACCCAATACCCTGGAATCGAAGGCCGAGTCTATACCGATGGTGTAAAATATACGCTCGCATCCCTCAATCAATCCCGGCATGATCTCGTCCATGTCACTGATCGGGAAGGCATCATCGGCTTCCAGTGCTTGCGGCACGCCTTCAACTCCCAGCCGCCGGCCATGCCAGATCTCCTGCTCCTGATCCCGCTCCCGGCAAAAGACGATAAACTCCGCCTGACGGCGGCCGGGGATTAATACCAGTACGGACTCGGGTTCTTCGAAACCACTTAAATAATAGAAGTCACTGTTTTGCCGGTAGGCGTATTCGGAGTCACTATTGCGTTTGAACACCTGTGCCGCGGGTAAAATTGCGATGGATCCCGGCCCCATAATGCGCATGAGGCTGCGTCTTCTTCTGGCCCGTTCCTTCAATTGAGTTTTATTTAGCATTGTCGGATTCTGGATATTAGTGAATGAAAGGTTTCTTCGAAGTCAGAGGATTCAATTCTTCCATGATCAGCATGACGCCGACGCGAATATATTCTTCGATTTCCGCATAAGCGGCTTCTTCATCTTCTTCTATCAGTTCCCTGTTGTAACCGGCTCTGGAAATCTCGCCAAAGTCCCGAAGAAGTTCAACCACGTCCCCCGCGTGCTGAGCAGTTGCCCTGTAACCGCCTATTCCCAGACCGTAGCTAAATCCCTGACACCAGTGGGCCAGAGCCTCCGTTCGCAACCCAAGCTCCTGCTCGCTGCCGGGTAAAAGCAAATGGAATTCAAACGAGTCGTGATTCAGCTGCTTGACCGTGTCTTCAAACAGAAGATCCGCAATTTCATTAAACCTGGCAATGGTGGGGTTCTGATCGGAATAAGCATCATTGACCAAGGTTGAAAGCCATTGTTGCCGAGCGTCAATTTCTTTACTCAGACACAACAACCCGCACAGTATACCGTGTGACTCGGATGCGGATATTTCCGTTCCGATTCGAGAGAGAGACTGTGCAAACTCATTAAAAGTTACTTCGCTCATATCAACCTTATTGTAGGGTGAAAGCCTCTATAAACCTAGCCGCAAAACAAGGATTTTTTCGTAATAGTTTTCCCGAATTCCCATCGCTGACCGAGGGCTTACTTACCCGGTATACCACGCAATGACTGCGGTTTTGAGAGTTTCATCAACCTTTA
Source organism: Granulosicoccaceae bacterium (assembly GCA_965222695.1). Lineage (GTDB taxonomy): Bacteria > Pseudomonadota > Gammaproteobacteria > Granulosicoccales > Granulosicoccaceae > UBA7957. Next base: position 2,970,458 of record OZ244967.1, read on the forward strand.
ATCAATAACTGTATTTACTGTAAATCAATGAACGGTGAGTTCTGTAATGCGGCACTGAATCACAGACTCCAGAGGTATGGCTCGACACATACCGGTTGCCCGTGAAACTTCGGCCTCGACGGACACGTATAGTGTGAACGAGCCCTAACATTTTTCGGTAGCGCAGGAGGCACTTGCATGTGATAATTTCAGGTTCCAATCGATTTAGACCTCTGGACTCAGGGTGTAGCCCTTGGTTGACCCAACCCAGGTATTTGATAGATAGAGCAGAATATGGTTGAACAGCAAATAGAAGATCAACTCGAACGATTACAGTCTCAACTGGAAGAACTGTTGAATCAGCATGAAAAGCTGAAGCTGGAAAACGATTCCTTGCGCGATCAGCAGGATAATTTAATCGAAGAACGGGCGAAGTTAATCGAAAAAAATGAACAGGCGCGTACCCGGGTGGAAGCCATGATCACACGGCTAAAAACCATGGAATCCAACCAATGAATGATTCAACTGCAGTCAAGTTAAGAATCCTTGGCAAGGAAATACAGGTCGCTTGTCAGAAAGAAGAACGGGATGATCTGATGCGGGCCGCGGAATATCTGAATACTGAGATGGAATCGGTAAAATCAAGAGGCGGCAACCCTTCCACCGAGAAAATTGCGATTATCACAGCCATGAATATGGCCAATGAATTACTTAGTTTGAGGGACCATAACATCGCCGTGCAGAGGGCTTCGACAAAGCTCAGTGAGCTACAGCACAAAATTGCAGAAGCACTTAAATAAACATCCGCAAAAATCAAACGCTCACAAATTTTTAAAATTTCAGCTTGCCTGACGGCTTGTACAGGACTAGACTGAAAGTATACAGATTCAGAAATCGCTTTATAAATTGCCCCATAATTTTGCGGGCATGTACGAGTTCTGGGTATTTTCTGCCCCGTTTGTTTGCGGTCGGGTATATCCCTTGAGCCTAATTTCATACCCCGGGGAATATGATTTGTCATTGTTGTGAGCATGTCCGCTACGGGCGGAAAGCCTAATTCAATAACAATCTCCCCACCTGAACCCATCGGTTCAAGGTAGCGCATCAGCGACGGCGGCGGTGGTCTATACCCACCCTTAATGCGGAGCTTTCTTTGCCATGAAGGGCGATTCCCGTGATGCCATCAGACAGGCCATGCTGTATCAACGGGCTGCGCTTGACCGTGACACATTGCAGCATTCCGCTCAGTCATTGTTGCAGAATTTAAAGTCACTGACACAATTCCGAAAAAGCAAACGTATCAGTGCCTATATTGCAGTGAAAGGAGAAATTGACCCTTCCCCCGCGCTCGCCTGGGCACGGGAGCAAAAAGCTGTTACCTATCTGCCGATAGCAATGTACAGAAAACTGCGCTTCGCACCCTATAACGAGCAAACCACGTTGGTTGCCGGAGATTACAATATCCCAGTGCCCGATTATGATAAATCCGAGTTGATAAACGCCGATGAATTGGATCTCGTCTTGGTACCAATGGTTGCATTCGATAAAACCCTTAACAGGCTGGGCATGGGCGGAGGATATTATGATCGTAGTTTCGCATTCCGCTCCGAGCCCAGTGATCACCCCTATCTGGTTGGTGTGGCTCATGATTTTCAAGGGATCGATCAATTGCCCGCTGAACCGTGGGATATTCCAATGGATGCCATAGTTACGGACGAAAAGATCTATTTTCCGCCTTACCAGGCATTGTGAGCAACGTGTTCAACTTAAGCGAACAATAACGCCGCTTGGGGAGAAATAGGGGCCAGCCCTTCGGGTGACAATTGATGACCGACCCTAGGCCAGAAAGGCCTGGTAGGCTGGATTAAGGTTTTCGTCAAAATAAGCGTATCCAAGGGAATCCAAAAAATCCTGGAACTGGCCACGCTCTTTTTTGGGTACCTGTATCCCGATCAGTACACGGCCGTAAGCCGAGCCATGGTTGCGATAATGAAACAGACTGATATTCCAGTTTCGTCCCATGCGATTCAGAAAATCCAGCAAGGCACCCGGCCGCTCAGGAAATTCAAATCGGTACAATAATTCATCTTCAACCGCTCCGGCATGACCTCCTACCATGTAACGGATATGCAGTTTGGCCATTTCATTGAAAGTCAAATCAACCACCGGATATCCGGCAGCCTCCAGTTTTTCAATGATTTGCACACGTTCCGCGTCGCCCTGGCGCAATTCCAGGCCGGCGAACACATGTGCCTGATTATCATCGGCATATCGATAGTTGAATTCGGTGACACTGCGGCGGCCAATCGTGCGGCAGAACTTACGGAAGCTGCCGGGTCTTTCGGGCACTGTAACGGCCAATAGCGCTTCGCGATGCTCGCCGATCTCAGCCCGCTCCGAAATATGCCGCAGACGATCAAAATTAACATTGGCGCCACTGGTAACGGCAATCAGATTCTCCCCTTCCAGATTGTGTTTCGCAACATACTTTTTAATCCCGGCAACAGCCAGTGCACCGGAGGGTTCCATCACCGTTCGGGTGTCGTCAAAAATGTCTTTAACAGCGGCCGAAGTTTCATCGACACTGACCAGAATCACCTCATCGACATATTTTCTGCACAAGCGAAAGGTCTCCTTACCAACCTGCCTCACCGCGACGCCGTCGGCAAACATACCGACATGATCGAGCACAATACGCCGCCCTTTTTTCAAAGAATCGTGCATGGCCGTGGCATCGTCCGGCTCGACGCCGATGATTTTAATATCCGGTCTCAGATACTTGATATAGACAGCAATACCGGCGATGAGCCCCCCACCGCCGATTGGTACAAACACCGCATGCACCGGATCCGGGTGCTGGCGGCAGATTTCCATGCCTATGGTGCCCTGACCGGCAATCGTATCCGGGGAATCGAAAGCGTGGATAAAAGGATAGGATTTTTCCCGAGACAATTTCAAGGCATGCTCGCAAGCTTCGTCATAATTGTCTCCGTGGAGAATGGAAGTACCCCCCAGGGCATTGACCGCATTGACTTTGATTTGTGGCGTTGTTACCGGCATAACGATAACGGAAGTCAGGCCCAAATGCTTGGCCGCCAGTGCAACGCCCTGGGCGTGATTACCCGCAGAAGCGGTTACAACACCGGTGATGTGCTCTTGCTGATATAGATTAAAAATTCTGTTATAGGCACCCCTGCATTTGAACGAAAAAACGCTCTGTTCATCTTCCCGTTTTAACTTGATGGCGTTACCCAGACGATGAGTGAGCCCCTCTGCCAGTTGCAGTGAGCTTTCTCTCGCCACATCATAAACCCGGGCATTCAGTATGTTTTCTATATATTGTTTCATTGCTTTGGCGATCCGCTGAGTAACCGGTGAATTTACTCCATTGTATCTTTGCAGAAAAGGGGGAATAGGAATTGACTGCGAATATTTCACCTAATCTTGCCATATTGCTAAATATCCAGGCTGTCGAATCCACCAGCGGGGTTTTTCTTGTGCTCTTGAGCCGTTAGACTTCGCCGAACACAATCGGAAACAGAAAATGTCAAACGAAGCACTTAAAAAGTCGGCAGCGGAAGCGGCGATCGAATACGTTCAGGCGGATACGATCGTGGGTGTCGGCACAGGTTCAACGGCAAATTATTTTATCGATGCACTGGCCGGGATCAAGAATCGGATCAAGGGCGCCGTTGCCAGTTCCGAAGCCAGCGCCCAACGACTGAGAAACATTGGAATTGACGTACTCGACCTCAACGCCACAGGCAACCTGCCCCTGTATGTAGATGGCGCCGATGAATCCAATGAACGACTGCAATTGATTAAAGGCGGAGGCGGTGCGCTGACTCGCGAGAAAATTGTTGCCGCCGCCAGTGAAAAGTTTGTCTGTATTGCCGATCACAGCAAACGCGTCGATATACTGGGCGCATTCCCTCTGCCGATAGAAGTTATACCCATGGCGCGTAGTTTTATCGGGCGAGAGCTGGTGAGAATGGGGGGTGATCCAGAATACCGCGAAGATTTCATCACGGACAACGGCAATATCATCCTAGACGTCCACAATCTGAGCATAACCGAGGCGGACAGGCTTGAATCGGAACTGAATCAAATACCCGGTATAGTGACGGTCGGGTTATTCGCCTTACGTCCGGCCGATGTTTTGATTATTGGAGCGCCGTCCGGTGTCGAAGTGATAGATCCGAAAAACTGAATTTCAATATATTAATGAGAACGACGATAGATTGTCTAAATTCAGCCTTCTGTCAGATTCGCTGTGCGATACTTTGTCTGAACGGTTCGGGTTCGAGAGGGAAGTTGCAGTATCTTGTAAATCCGTAGCCGGCTAATTCTTGAAACGGAAGTGCTGAGTATGTCCGCAAAAACGATTCTGAACAGCTTTCTCATTTTACTGTCGTTCTTATACGCCAACGGCTTGAGTGCTGAACAGAAAAATATTCTTGACATCACTTTCACCACAGAAAACGGTGTAATCGATGCACAAAGTCTGAAGGATCAGGTTGTCTATGTGGATTTTTGGGCATCATGGTGCAAACCTTGTCTGAAGTCGTTCCCGTGGATGAACGAAATGAGCGCAAAATATGCGGATTCCGGACTACGGATCATTGCAGTCAATGTCGACAAAGATACCGCGTTGATAGATAAGTTTCTGAAAAAGGCACCTGCCAGTTTTTCCATAGCTTTGGACAGTAATGCTATACTTGCAAAACAATTCTCGGTCAAAGCCATGCCCAGCAGCTTTATCTACGGACGGGACGGGCAACTCGCAGTGTCTCATCTGGGATTCCTGGAAAAAAAGAAATCACTTTATGAATCTGAAATCCGTGGGCTATTAGGGTTGGAACAGTGAAGATCAGAAATTGTCTGCCATTGGTTTTGATGAGTGTGTCATTACTCAATGCCTGTAGCTTCAGGGGTGTGGATCCCTGGGACCGTGACTTACTTGCAAAACCGGAAATGGAACTTTTATCCGATCCGCTCGAAACCGCCACGGATGAACATATTTACTTCAGTAAAGAGGCGACCAGTGGCGGGCAAAGCTTCGGTGGCGGAGGCTGTGGCTGTAATTGAACGCGCACAAAAAGTTAACCGCAGGTTTAGCGGCGGCAAGCTGTACTTTGCTTGGAACCGGCCCGAAAAACAGCGTCAGTGCCGAAAATGATTGGGATGTTGCATCATCTGCCTTTTTTTACCTGGAGGAAGACGATCGCGTCAACGACGTCAGCGCTAAGGCGATAATGAAACGCGAGTGGGACGAAGATAATTCCGTCACTGTAAATGCCCAAATTGATACTCTCAGCGGCGCATCCCCCAACGGAGCGACATCCAGCGATCAGGTCCAAACCTTCAGCCGCCCCTCAGGCGATGGACAATACAAGGTAGATCCAGGCGATATCCCCCTGGACGATACTTTTCGGGATACCAGGGCAGCTTTGAGCGGAAGCTGGCAAAAACAGCAAAACCGGCAGCTTACCACTTCTCTCGGTGCCAGTATTTCAAAGGAATACGATTATCTGCATCTTGGTGTCAACGGCTCAGTAGCCAGGGAAATCAACAATCGTAATACCACTCTCAATGCCGGTATAGCATTGAGTATGGACGAGTATTCGCCCGTTGGGGGCACTCCCGCGCCGCTTACAGAAATGACCTTTTCCGGTTCCGAGGAAGAGGAAGAGGATGAGGAAGAATTTGAACTTGGAGCAGGCGACGATATCAATCCTACTCCGGATACTCAAAAACTGATCACCGATGTCATTGTGGGTGTCGCTCAGGTGATCAACCGGAGATCCATAGCCCAGCTTAACTATAGTTTCAGTCATACCGATGGATATATGAACGATCCTTACAAATTATTGTCGGTAGTCGATAGCTCAAGCGGCGAGTTGCTGCGTTCCACTGAGCTCGATGGTGGTCGGTATGTTTACGAAAAAAGGCCTGACAGGAGAACCTCACACAATATATTTGCCAAGCTGAAGTATCATTTTGAAAAAGATATACTGGATATTTCCTACCGTTACCACACCGACGATTGGGATATTAATTCTCATACCGTGGATTTTCGTTACCGGTATAGGCTTTCCGGGGATAGATATCTGGAGCCACATTTGCGCTACTATCAGCAAAGTGCAGCCAAATTCCATCAATTTTTTCTAACGGAAACAGATACCCCTGAATATGCAAGTGCCGACTACCGGCTGGCGGAATTTTCGGCAACAACTGTCGGATTGAAGTTCGGCATGGAACTTGAGAATGATAAATCTTTCAGCGCCAGGCTGGAATATTACCAGGCATCGGGTGATGATTCTCCTGATGAGGCTATAGGTGTATTGAGAGAACAAGATCTCTATCCGGAAGTTTCAGCCTGGATTTTACAGGCTAATTATTCATTCCGGTTTTAGTCAGACCGGCGCAGTCGTGTCCTTTATCCGCTTCCTTAGCACGAACTTTTGAATTTTTCCGGTTGCCGTTTGGGGCAAAGGGCCGAATATTACCTTTTTAGGTGTTTTAAAACCGGCGAGACGAGCACGGCAAAATTCCAGAACCTCTGTCTCTTGCGCATTTGCATCAGGTTTCAGGGACACAAAAGCGCAAGGGACCTCACCCCACTTGGGATCCGGCATGGCGACTACAGCCGCTAATGCGATAGCAGGATGTTTGTGTAAAACGTTCTCCACTTCGACCGAAGAAATATTTTCTCCTCCGGAAATAATCACGTCCTTGAGGCGATCCATGACGCGGATATATCCGTTTTCCATCCGTACCGCTATATCTCCGGTTTTAAAGTATCCGTTGGAGAAAGCCTCCTCCGTAGCCTCTGGATTTTTGTAATACCCCTTCATTACTGTATTCCCGCGAATCATGATTTCGCCGGGCGTTTTACCATCCATCGGAACAGGATCCCCGGAGTCCACATCCACAACCGTGGTGTCCTCCGTAATCGGCATGGTAACTCCCTGATAACTTTGCATTTCAGCTTGTTGTTCGAACCCGAGCCCGTTCCAGGAATCCTGCCAAAGGCAATGTGCGACGTGCCCGAAGGTTTCGGTGAGACCATAAACCTGCATGACCTCGAATCCAAGCTTGCGGGTCTGTTCCAATACCGCTGCAGGGGGAGGAGCCCCAGCGGTCATCACCTTGACCGTGTGTTCTACCCTGCGCTTTTCATGTTCCGGCGCATTGATCAACATTGACAGTACCACCGGCGCTCCGCCGAAGTGTGTAATTTTATACTTATCGATGCATCGGAAAATTTCCGCCGCATTAATAGATTCGGGGCATACCACAGTTCCTCCTGCTAGCGCCATAGTCCAGGCATGTCCCCAGCCGTTACAATGAAACATCGGAACCGTATATAAGTAGACCGGATGCGGTGGCAGATGCCAGGCGGCAACTGTGCCCAAAGCCATAATATATGAGCCGCGGTGATGATAAACCACGCCTTTGGGCCGTCCGGAAGTGCCTGAAGTATAGTTAAGAGCCAGAGCCTGCCATTCGTCTGTGGGAAAGTCCCAGTCGAATTGCGGGTCTCCGGAATCAAGGAATGACTCGTAGTCCAGAAAACGCTCATCTTCACCCGGGTTTTGATTTGCGGAAGCGATTTTGATCAACAGTGGATGATTCTTAATAGGATCCAGGGCGTTTTCGACGCTGGAAATAACGCTACTATCGGCTATGAGAACTTTCGCATCACTGTCGTTCAAAATGTAAGCGATTGTTTCCGCCTCAAGACGTGTGTTGATCGTATTGATCACTGCCCCTGACATGGGAATCGCAAAATGAGCTTCGAATAAGGCATGGTTATTCGGGGAAATGATGGACACTGTATCGCCTTTTCCGATTCCATGGCGAACCAATGCACTGGCTAGAGAGCGGGATCTGGTATAGATGTCAGGCCAGCTAAAACTTCGTGACCCGGCAATCAAAGCCGTTCTGTCGGCATAGACATTCGCGCTGCGTTTCAAAAATGAAAGTGGTGTCAGTGGAACATAGTTTGCGGCGTTTTGCGGCAGTGCTTCAAAGTTTGCCAGCATTGTTCATTTCCCCCTACGGTCCGGCGTGGCGAATTTTCACTTTGCTCTAGAGGCTGTCGTCAGGAGTTTGCTTGCCGCTGCCTTGCTGGTAGAAAAAATACTCTGCGGCAGCTGCAAGCAAACTCCTGACGACAGCCTCCAGCAAGCAGTATATCTCTTCACGTCGCAGAATTCATACGCAAAAATAAGGGGCCTCTCGACCCCTTTTTGAGTTTCACTACAAAGAATTCGGCAAATGTTATTGTCGCCGTCTGTCTTCCCTTTGGCTTTTTTAGCCATCCTTTTTGGTCGACTCCTGTTTTTTATCCTTCTCGACTTTGGCCGATTCTTTCTTCTCGTCCAACGCCTTTTTCGTCGACAGAGGATCTCCCTCTTTAACACCGGAATTCAGTGACAGTGACTTGCGATTGCTGTCCAGTATTTCCGATCCTATGCCCGGAACGTTCTTCAGCTCCTCTATGCTTTTGAATGATCCGTGTTTGTTTCGGTATTTGATTATGGCATCCGCTTTCACCGGGCCTATGCCTGTCAGGTGCAGCTGAAGTGCGGCGGAATTGGCTTCGTTTATATTAACGACTTCGGCTGAAACATTAGCGCAGAAAAAACCGAAAAGAAGGGTGAAAATCAAGCTAAGAGTGGATTTCTTTAACATCTTAAGTTCCTTTTTAGAGTTAAAAACATGCCGCATTCGATTTGCAGCGGCCTCAATAATGCAACATGCCGGGAGGAACTGAAACCCAAAAATGTTAAATATCTGTAACAATTCGTTCGTATAAAATTTAATCTTAAATTTTGTGACGCAGATCACATAATTCCTTGCCTTTGCTTAAGATTCTAATACTGAGTTTCACCTAAAGCTCTTCAGTCAGCATCGGTAGTTCAATTACAACTCTGGTACCAACACCAGGACTTTCCGCAGCGACAGTTCCACGATGCTGTTCCACAACTCTGGATACCAGTGCAAGACCGAGACCTGAACCTTGGTACTCGCGTTCAACGGAGTTGCTGCGTTTAAAGCGTTGAAATAAGGTACTGATCTTGCCTTCATCCATGCCAATCCCCTGGTCGAGTACCTCACAGACGACTTTGTGATCTTTAGCATACACACTGATACGTATAGTAGTTTTTTTGGGGCTGTACTTTATTGCATTTCCGATGACATTGACCAAGGCTCGCTCCAACAGAATCGCATTACCGCTGACCCAAAGATCGTCCTCCTCATTCTGCCGGATTTTAATTTCGATGGATTTTCCCTGCGCCTGAGGCATCAACTGGTCGATGGAATTATTGACGACATTGTCAAACAACACAGGCTCAAGTTCATCTTGCTTCAAATTATCGGCCCTCGAAAGGTTTAACAGATCATCGATCATACCCAGACTTTGATTAATATTGCTTTCGATCCGGTCGAGGTTGGATGTATCATGTTCCATCACGAGTTCTTTCTGCGTCGACAAAAGATACACCGAGGAAATCAAAGGTGAACGTAAATCGTGGGAAAGATATTCAACCATTTCAGCCCGTGCCCGTTCACTCTCGCGAATCGCGGTAACATCGACTATACTCGCTACCATCAGGCGATCCGCAAATCGCTGACCGATAACACTGAAATCAATGACTTTCTCGGCGCCGTGTACATCATAGTCAATTTGCCAGGATTGTTTTTCGATCAACAACTCACGCAAAAGCGGGGTATCGTCCTTACCCGGTTCTTTGTTAAGTGAACGCAAAAAGCTTATCAGCTCGGGTTCCTCTCCAAGTATTTCAGGCAGCATGGTATGTGCAAGTTCATTCATGCGAACGAATTCTCCCGCCATATTCCATACCACCAATCCGGCCGGGCTGCCGTGAAATATACTTTCACTCAAGGTATTTATCCGTAACAACTTGTCCATGCGAGAGCTCAGCTGCTGCGCTTTTATTTGCAGACGCTCAACCGTGTCGATATGACTGTCCGCACGCCGCCGGTCACGCACCCGCGACAGACTGTCGATCATAAATGTGATTTCATCAGCATATTCCACATCTGAAATATTTAAATAAATAAAAAGCTTATCTGCAGTTTGATAGGATTTGAAATAGTGATTATCAAAATGCCTCCAGTTTCCTGCTGTTGTCTCCGGCAGTTTTTTATCTATGGTCTGTCCGTTTTGAAACACCAGTTCATTGCTGATAAATTTCCAGCCTTGTATTGGCAGATGATGCATGGCTGAATCCAGATAATTGACCAGAGATGCTGTTGCTGAACTGGATATAGGAGGTATTTCCGTATCCATTTCATTAATTTCGTCTTGAATAAAACGGGAAACAAAGTCCAGTCTATGCCAGCTCCATATTGGAAAGCTGAGCAAAATTGGAATAGAAGCGGAGAGCGGAGGGTACCAGAGTTGCTGTTTCACATAAAGTAAAAAGCTGATAATAATGGGCACAAAAGCCAATAAAAAAGATGCGATAAGCCCGACTCCGGGAGTGAATCGTACATAGAAAAATATAACGATAAGCACCAATACCGCGGTAACCAGATAACTCAAGTGGTAATCGGAGGCCGTGACCAGGCGCTGATCCCGTAACGCGGAGAAGATTGTCGCGTGGACTTCGACGCCCGACATAGGGTGCGAATTTGAAGAAACCGGGGTCGGCTGTATATCCCCCAGGCCGGTGGCGGTAACACCTACAAAAACGTGTTTACCCCTTAAAGATTGAGTCTCGAAATCTCCCTCGATCACGTCGCTGGCTGACAAGGTTTTAAATGTACCGCTGGGGCCGTAGAAGGGGATCAAAACCTGATAGTCGGATACCCAGGAAAACATGATGGGGCTGCGCTCAAGCCGCTTGCCCGGTAACTCCTCTGGTACTTCACCCAGCATCTCGGCAAGCGACAGACTCAGTGTAGACCAGTGCGCTGATTTGAATCCGGACTTTAAATTGACCCTGCGAACAATCCCATCCGGATCGACGGGTAGAAATACATGCCCCAAACCGGCAACGGCCATGGTGATTTCCGGAATGGGTAATTTTTCCGGATTGATCTTACCGGCACTGTATTCTCCGGTCAGTATCGGCAGGATCACATTCCCGTTTTCCGAAATAACCTGAGAAAGCATGAAATCGTTACCGGTGGACGCCTGATCTGCTTCGGTAAACAGGATATCGAGTATCAGTGATTGCGCCTTCGATTCGGTAATCTGCCGGACGAGGGTCGCCTGTATATCCCGCGACCAGGGCCATCTTCCGATCTTCTGCAGGCTTGTGGAATCGATGCCGATGATGACCACGTCGTCCGGAGGTTCGGCCTTGTTGAGACGTGCCCATAAGTCATGAATCAAAATATCGGGTTTATCGGTAAATCTCGCCCAATCTAAAACTGCGGTTACGAGCAGCAATAAAGCGTAAAAAACCAATAAAGAGACATAACTGACACGAGCGATTGAATTGACAGCACCGGGCATAAATTCAGTTACTATAGACGATGGCGTGATCTCTTACTTATCTAACCACGATTGTTAGGCGGCAGAATAATTTTTTTTCCGGCATTACGGATTAGCTTGCCGGATTTCTATGACTTGGCTAAACGGACCGACCTTAAAATCCGGGTAAACCGCGCGGGCTCTTCCCCACAATTTAGCACTATCGGCGAAACTCAATTTCGCGCCTTGCCCGACATCAAGGTCAACGCTGCGTACATCAACAAACTCGGGATCAGAAGATATCTGCATCTCATAAGTAACCGCTCCCGGAACCCCTGCATCAAGGTTAAATCCCGCGTCAGAATCAACGAGGATACCGCTGATGCGGGGTCTTTCAGCAGAATCGATACGGGTAACAAGATTTACCTCTTTTGTTGCAGGCATACCTTTCAAACCGTTGCTGTCAATCGCCCGCAAGAGAATATAGTGCTTGCCTCCTCGATCAAGGCTGATTTCGTAACGATTTTCATCGACAGCTTCGGCCTTACGTACCCGGGTCGCTAATTCATCCTCTGAAATTTGCACCAGATAACGCTTTGCTTCTGGATCACCCCACCAATGCAACGAATCTGCAGCAGCCAGCCTGGCAGGCACGTTCCTAAAAACCGGAGCTTGCAGTAACAGCGTCGGAATTCCAGGTGGTTCGCCGATTCTCGATTTGGCGCCGAATCCCTGATTGAGTTCTGCGGTAATTCCCTCAGCACTTAAATCAACCTGTCCCCTGGTAACACTCGTACTTGATTCCTGTACACCAGAGTCCATATCAAATACTGTTCCACGCACCGCGGCAGATCCACTGGGTGTATTGATTCTAAACCTTACCGGCTGTTTCTGACTTGCATTAACACGCGACTGAACACTACCTTCTTCAGTATAGAGTTCGATTGCGCAGTCCTCATCGCTATCCTCGCAATCTATATCGACTATGGTAATATGGCTCGACGGCTGTATATTAATAACACTACCTGAACTGAACTCGACACTGACAAATCCACTTTGTCCGGTAAAAATTTCATCTCCTACTTTAATCTCATCACCTCTGTGCAGTTCCTCTTTGTGCTTCGTCCGTGCGGAACGCCTGAATGCCGTACCTTTTACAAATAATACAATTGCGCGCTCCTGAGACCGCGTATAGGTCAAAGGTATTCTGATCTTCTGTCCTTGTTGAATCTTTCTTGGGTCCTGGATATTGTTGTGACGGGCAACTGCAGGCCAGTACACAGCCGAGCGCATCTCACGTTCAACAATTTCAGAAAGAGTTTCCCCGGGCTGGACGGTTACCAGGCGTTCACTGCGAAAATCAGGAGCCGCCTCTAAACATGAGGTGAAGAGCATTAAGGTCAGCAACACCGACCAGCCGCAAGCCCGGGTTCGTCGATCTGAATCAGCGCAGTGTCTCATGAATACCCGTTAAATCAGTAAAAATACAAGTATAACTGCCTTGAAGTACTACTGTTGTACGTACTCGTCCAATCTGTATCCGTGTTGATAGATTGAAGTGAGTTTCCAGCGTCCGGAAGATGATAATTGTAATTTTTTACGTAAGCGGCTTGCATGGGTGTCCACAGTTCGCGTGTTTAATTCCGCTGAAGTACCCCATACTGTAGTCAGCAAATGTTGTCGTGACAGTACCCGACCACGATTGCGAAACATAAATAAAGCAAGATCATATTCCTTTTCAGTCAATCGGACAATCTCGTCGTTAAACATGACCTGGCGATTGCCTGTCTCAAACCGATAAGGTGGAAATTCCAGCACTTCCGCTTCCGGTTGCGCCCTGCGCGCCAAGGCTTTCAGTCGGGCTAAAACTTCCTTTTCCCGGGCAGGTTTTACCAGGTAATCATCAGCACCGACTTCCAGTGCCGTCACTATATCTTCCTCAGCCTGTCTTGCGGTGATAAAAATCACCGGTATGTCGCTGGCTGCAGTTTGTCGCAACCAGCGCAAGACTTCCAAACCGGAGCGTTCACCCAGCCCCCAGTCTATGGCAATAACATCGATGGTACATTTGCGAAATTCCTGTTGGAAGCTTTCAGCGTTTGAGAACACCATACAGTGATGACCCGCGCCTTCAATCCAGCTTCTCATACGTGCGGCCTGGTCCTGATCATCTTCAAGCAACGCGACCCGTAAAATTTGTACTTCGCTCATTTTCTCTCACACATTTGGTCAGTTCATCAGCGAACCAGCTTGTCTATTGAGGCAGATACCGATGAAAGGAACCACCACCTGGAAAGCACACGTATTCTGCTTTGCAGCATAAAGCATGCAGTACGGCACCTGGAAATTTACCGTTCCGAATAGTGTGAGTATAACAAGCCAAGCTTTTTCAGCGTTAATTATTACAAGACATTTACGCTAAACATTTCTCAATTTTAACTTAAAAATCAAGAATTAGTGTCAATTTAGTCTACGCGCATGACAACTGAAACGGGAAATATGCAGACTGACTGCCAAGTGATCAGCAAAGTCCACCGCTAAATCGGCAGATGGTATCTCCGGCCACCAGACTGATTCATCATCCGGGTGTCACTACACAATATCCGTTGAAAAAAACTCGAATACTGTTCAGCACATGAACCAGACAAGACGTCAGGTCGGTAACGGATTCAGAAAATGGCGGCCCGCGTTGATACTCTCAATCTGCTCAAGCAGATTTTCATAATCCCTATTATTGTCAACAAAATTAATGTCTTTGGCATTGACCATAAGCAAGGGAGAGTCACTGTATTCATGAAAAAAATCTGCATAAGCATCCACCACGCGCTGCAGGTACCCGCTGGCCATACGCTGCTCAAACCCGATACCGCGGGTTTGGATTCTATCCATCAGTGTCTCGGGCGGTGCCTGTAGATAAATAACCAGGTTCGGCTGAGTGACTTTGCTTACCAACGCATCATGGATTCGATTGTATATCCACAACTCATCTTCATTGAGAGTCTGTTCTGCAAACAATTTATCTTTGGCGAGCAGAAAATCGCTGACTGTCGGCTGCTCCCTCCTCTCAGGCGCGAAAGACTGCTGCAATTGCAATCTGCGAAGAAGAAAATCCAGTTGAGTGTGAAGTGCATAGTTTCCCGAACTGTTATAGAACGCCTCGAGGAAAGGGTTCTCGCGTTCCGGGTCATAAACCATTTTTGCGCCGATCGAATCGGCAATACGGCTTGCCAGGGACGTCTTACCTACGCCTATAGGACCCTCAACAACGATATAACTTGCGTCCATATTCAAATCATCTCCAGTGAATTTACGGCCTGACTATCCAGAGCTTCGATCAGCGATAAAATCGGACCGGCGCCCGGGATACATAGCGTATCATCTATCTCCGCCAGGGGAATAAGCACAAACGCACGCCGAGCCAAACCGGCATGAGGGATGATCAGCCGGTCCGAGTGATACTGCAGTTGTCCGTACAGAAGTATATCCAGATCAATAATTCTCTCACCCCAACGCCTTTGGGTGTTCGGCCTCCCGAACCCCCGTTCGATTTTTTTGAGCGCCTGCAGCAAATCCATGGGAGCGTTGTCGGTTTCTATCTGCACTACAGCATTGATATAGTCGGGCTGGTCTTGAGGGCCCATGGGAGGTGATCTGTATAGCGAAGACTGCTTTGTTACCCTGATGGATGCAAGAGAATCCATTGACTCAATCGCATTTCTCAGCTGTTTTTCAGGCTCATAAAGATTTGACCCCAGAGCGATATAGGCAATTTCTCTAGCCACCGGGACATCCTGTAGTTTTAGGGGGTGTTCTCAATCACCAAATCCGGCGGTAAATGCAGGTGGATATTTGAATGCACATGCGTGAACGGTTTTATTTGTTTTTTCGTTTTTCCGGTTTGAGTTGTTCTATTGCCTTCGTTTTTTGTATCTCAGTCCACCATTCGCTTCTCTCACGCAATGATTCATTCACATTTGCGCGCAGACACAAGAAGTCGTAACCCGCCCGAAATCGTGCACTGTTCATCAAGCGAATCGCCCGTTTCTCCACATATCGTTCGAGCCGTGGTTGCATGGCCCATATTTCCCGCATTGGCACGGAAAACCTTTTGGGCAGGGAGGTGAAAGTTAACTGTCTCGAAACCACGCGATCCGCCGCGCGAAGTATCGCCGGAACCGGCGGTTCTTCCACTATATATTCAGCCGCCAGTTTACGTACCTGCGGCCACAACATCACAGCAAATAAAAAAGCCGGCGTTACGGGTTTACCGGAAAGTATTCTGTCATCGGTATTTCTAAGCGCGTAAGTGACGAATTGCTCAAAATTGTCGTCCTTCGCCTTCAGGCTGGCGTCTGCGTCAGGAAATAAATACTTGAGCAAATCCATTTCACGCAGTTTTTTCAAACTCTCCTCCGCATGACCGGTATGGAAAAGTTTCAGCACTTCCTCAAACAAACGCGCCGGAGGAATATTTCGAAGTTGACGAGACTTTTTTTCTATAGCCGCGGCTGTTTGTTGCGCTATGGTGAAATTCAGTTTGGCCGAAAAACGGGCCGCTCGAAGGCAGCGGACAGGATCTTCGGCACAACGAACATCGGGATCGCCGATAAGACGCAAGGTCCGATTATGCAAATCTTCGATTGCCCCCACATAGTCAATGATCGTATTATCAACATGAGAGTAATACAAAGCGTTAACTGAAAAGTCCCGTCTCAGTGCATCCTCTTCCATCGAGCCGAAAACATTGTCACGAACTATTCGGCCGCTCTCTTCAACCTCACCGCCTTCTCCCTGTTGATGATCTGCCCGAAAGGTTGCGACTTCGACCACTTCTCTGCCAAACAGGATATGTGCAAGCCGAAACCTTCTGCCGATCAGACGGCTGTTTTTGAACAGGGATTTTATTTCTTCAGGGCTGGCGTTTGTTGAGATATCAAAATCCTTCGGTTCCATTTTCAGCAGTAAATCACGTACGCCGCCGCCAACAAGGTAGGCTTCAAAGCCCGCCTCATTGAGTTTTTCCAGAACTCTTAGCGCATTTCCGCTTATCTTGTGCAACTCTATCTCATGCTCGGATTGCGGAACCAAATTCGGATTGTTCAGGATATTGGTCTCACCGATAGAAAGTGGAGTACGAAAAGGCATCAGGAAATTGCGACAGTTTCAATACGCAAGGCGATCCATTCAATCAAGAAGATTAGCATACACTAATAATACCGACAATTTTCAATCTGTATAGTTTTGTAATTGAGTTTAAATATATTCAAATTATTATTCATTTCTGAGTTTATATATTTGTCGTCTTTGTTTTTTATTAGGTTTGCCTTCACTCCGGATTCCGCGTTCCAATATTCTCAGTTCGCGTAAATGCAAGGCGTGTTCTTCTCTTTTCTTTACACTCTCGAAACTTTCTTTATACAGTTTCCTGGCTTCACTTGCCGGTCCACGCCTGTGACTGATGTCACGTACTACAACATCATACTCGTAATCGCCGCGACGGATCAGCAGTTTTGCGCCTATATGCACAGGCTTTGACGGCTTGATCCGATTACCGTTTAACTGAACCCTACCGCCGTTTACCGCCTCCGCTGCAAGGCTTCGGGATTTAAAAAACCGGGCGGCCCAGAGCCATTTGTCGACCCTGATTGATGATTGCATGTCTTGCATTTGCGATTTAGCGGAACACATATAAAAGGATCATTTATTTTCGAATAACCAGTTTTAATTACTATTTGGATAAAGCTTTCGATATCGCCTGTAATCGGTTTTCGTGTCTATATCCCACAAATACCCATGTATATTGACTTTCCAACCCCGGCTATACGCTGAATTAAGCGTTTGTTTTAATACCGAGGACGTCCCCCAATCCTTGGCGGAAAAAAAAACGTGACTAAACGATTTACCTGCAATCAGCACATATCCGCCATCTTCTGCAGCTACCAGTTCAAGCTGCCGAATGGCCAAATACTCTTCAACTTGTAATATTCGATTGCAATCCAAATCAGGACAATCTGTTCCGATCAGTATGACCGAACCATGGCGCAGAAGGCCAAACTGAAAGGCAAAAGCCATGCGCTCTCCAAGATTCTTGCCTTTTTGCAACCTAAACCCCAGCCGGGGATAGGCGGTCAATAGTTGCCGGTAGAAAGGCATTTCCGCCGAACTATCTCCCCACAATTCCATGCGAAAATGTGCGGGCAGCTTTGTAAATTTTTTGACACATTTCCTGACAAGACTTGCATGAAGCTCGGCTGCTTCAACCGGGCTTAGTACTTCATGCAACCGCGTTTTTACCATTCCTGCAGTCGGATATTTTGCAAAGATTTGTAATACCGGTAATGCAGCCCTAGTTCTCAGCATAGTACCAATGGTGCAATCGATCGGGATTGATGCCAATAAAATATAAAAATCGGATCATCCACATTTTAATTACCGTTCTAAAAACACCGTTTTGCTCCCAACGCCGGGCCGATGTAGTCACTCTGACCTTCAGACACAGCGGGTGAGTTCGCTTTCTCAATTTCTTGCTGATCCCTATATCTTCCATCAAAGCTATCTCTGGGTAGCCACCACATTGTTCGAACAGTGACCGACTGACGAAGATCGCCTGATCACCGGTGACAACGCCGGTCCAACAGGAGCGCAGATTCATCATAAAGGAAATAATCCGAAAAATGATCGCTTCGTTCTGTATACGGATATTACACCTGCCCCATGACAGGTCGGATGTCTTCAGGCAGGCTGCCAGAATCGCACGATCTGCAAATTCGGGAACGCGGGAATCGGCATGAAGAAACCAGAGGATTTTATGCCTCGCCTGCTGAGCACCGCGATTCATTTGAGTCGCCCTTCCTTTATGATGACGAATGACTTCGTTACTAATGGAAAGTGCAACTTCAATACTGCCATCGATACTGCCGCCATCGACAATGATGATTTGATGCCCGCGCCGCTTCAGCATCAGCAAATCTTCTGCCATAACCCGTAGCGCCGCCTCATCATTTAGTACGGGCACAATCACACTGAGTTGTTGCGGAAAATCAGAATCAACCGAGCGCGCCACCACAACTTGACCCCTGCCCCGCAGTACAGGCATAGCAATGATCGGCTATAGCTATGGGTGACCCCGCATGAATTCCGCCGCTTAATTCGCTGATATGCTGTAAACGACCTCCGCCGGCCGGCATTTTTAACATCTGGTTGAAATCACAGTCGTATACATATCCTTGATAATCCACACTGATCGTGTTTCTACACATCACAGCCTCTAAATTGGATTCGCAATGCGATGACTTCAGCAAATCCATGTACTCATGGAACTGTCCTTTCGAAACCAAGGTACTGCCGAATCGATGAATCGGCAGATTAGCCAATGCCAGTAAACGGTTGAAGCGAATACCGTGGTTTTCCTCTAAATAGCTCTTGTAATCAGCTTCCAGGCCAGCTTGCGGAGGTGGCAGCACAGGACCCTGAGGGTTATAAACCAGGTCCAGCGATAGTTCGCTGCCCGGCAGCCCATAACCGACGCCATTAAGTTTCTTTAAACCCCGAATACTCCTTTCATAGACCCCCTTACCCCTTTGTGAGTTGACGTTATCTTCGAGATAACACGGCAGGGATGCCACGATATCGACACCCGAATCAGACAAATACTCGGCCAGCTGCTCCTGCCCCGGTTCGAGCAATACGGTTAGATTACAACGATCGATGACACGGCAACCTTTACGTTTACCGGCCTCAACCAGGGGTTTGAATTGTTTATGCAACTCGGGAGCGCCGCCTGTAAGATCGATGGTTTGCACATCTGATTCCTCTAAAAACCGGATGATTTGATCGGCAGTTTTTTTATCCATCATTTCGGTGCGCTTCGGCCCTGCATTGACATGGCAGTGAAGGCAGCTTTGATTGCAGTAGTATCCGAGATTGATCTGGAGAATCTCTAAAGCGGAACGCCTGATGGGAGGAAAGTCGGTTTTTTCCAACAAAGGAAAGGTCGGGTACATGCTCTATTAACCTCTATGCCGTCTTGATGGTTTTCATATTTCTACAAACCCACAGCTTTCTACGGGACAGCGGACAACTGCAGACATCTGTTCAATTCTTATTCAAAGGCGCTTTTAGCAGAAACAGAAATTCCGTCACGCCGGAATTGCCATGAAATTTTTTGAGTCCGATACTCATGCTGGCATGTTCCAACCGAGGTTGTTCCTTCCAGCTTGAAAATAGCCGATCCCACAGACTTAGATTGAACCCGAAATTACAGTTTTGTTCCGCATGATCGGTAGAATGGTGAATCCGATGGACATCCGGGGTGACCAACAACAAACGAAGCACCCTGTCTAACGGCAAAGGAATATAAAAATTGCCATGATTGAACAAGGCCATCGCGTTGAGAATAATTTCAAACAGTATCACGGCGGCGGCAGGGGCTCCGATCAAAATGATTACCGCGGCTTTGTAGAGCCAGGAAAGCAGGATTTCCAATGGGTGGAATCTCAGGCCGGTCGTGGTATCAAAATCCGGATCAGCATGATGCACCTGGTGAAGTCGCCACAGAATCGACACACTGTGGGCCAGACGGTGTTGGACATAGACGGCCAAATCCAAAAGCACAATCGCGAGAATCATCTCGATGGAAACGGACAGATCCAGCCAGTTAAACAAACCCCAGGCATTCTCTGCCGCCACAGCCGCTACACCGACAGCTGCAACGGGGAACAGAATCCGCAATAAAACGCTGTTGAATACGACTAGTGAGAGATTGGTCAACCAGCGTTTGGACCTGGGCACACTCAACCTTCGGCGCGGCCAGCGAAACTCCAGCCCCATGACCAGTGCCAGCACACCGAAAAACGCTGCCATCCTGAGCAGAACTTCATTATCGGAAAGGAAAGAACTCAATCAACCCAGTCCTGAAGTAATCTGTTTGCTATGCGGCTATACTGCGAGCAAACAGCTAAAAGGTTTAAACACTGATGCATTGTTATGTCTATAGGAGCCTTAAGAAAAAGGGACTCTATGTGTATATACCCGTTAAAGGGGATTTTACCTCACTCTCCCCGGCAATAAAAAAGGCCGCCGGAGAGCTTGAGTTCACGCTGGAACTTGAATTGGACGAGAACCGCAAACTGGCCAGTGAAGATCCCATCAAAGTTATACAGAATATAGAAAATAATGGTTTTCATATCCAGATGCCATCGGATATAGAACCGGTTTTGGCTGCGATATCACAAGCCCACGGGATCCAGGGGCCGCCAGAATAGGAATTTTGACTGGTGAAACCTTCATTAAAGCACAGCTTCGGCTTCCGGCCAGTCAGCGAGCAGGAACGCGAATCCAGAATCCGCGATGTTTTTGAGAAAGTGGCCAAGCGTTATGACCTGATGAACGACGCGATGAGTTTCGGTATCCATCGTCTGTGGAAGCGGAAAATGGTTCGGATGGCGGACGCCGGTCCGAATGAATTGGTACTGGATGTCGCTGCCGGAACCGGTGATGTCGCTAAACGAATTGCAAAATCAGGTTGCACTGTTTACCTCGTGGATCCAAGCTCTGCGATGATGATGGCGGGAAGATCAGGGCATGGCTTGCAATGTATTGCATCCAGTGCGGAACAATTGGCCTTGCAGGACCATTCGGCAGATAGAATTACCATTGCTTTCGGCATAAGGAACACAACCGATATGGAATCGGCGCTGACAGAAATCTACCGAGTTCTCAAACCCGGTGGGAAATGCATAGTCTTAGAGTTTTCAACGCCGGTTTGGTGGCTCAAACCTTTCTACGATCTCTATTCTTTTTACGTTATACCTCGATTAGGCGCATGGATTGCCAGAGAAAAGGCCGCCTATCAGTACCTGATCGAATCCATTCGAAAATTCCCCGATCAAAACGAGTTCAGAGACATCATGCGATTCATTGGTTTTGCGGATGTCAGTTACACCAACCTATCCTTCGGTATCGCCTGCATCCATATCGGTAATAAACCTGGCGATGCCCATGCCCGGTCACAACGACAACAGGTAAGCAATTCCGAACAAAAAGAAAAACCGCCCGGTTAAGGGCGTAAGTTGCTTGCGCTGACGGGCATTCAAATAGCGGCTGATCGGTATGAGCAAAGGCAACGGCAGGAGCAGCCACCATAGCTGCTCCAAAGCGCCTTGCCATAGTAAAAGCAAGGCAATCACATAGGCCAGGCTGATTAAGATCCAGTAGAGCAATACCGCATTGTCGTAACCGATTCGAACCGTCAGGGTGCGGACCCGGTTGCGCCTGTCAAGCTCCCAGTCCCGCAACTCATTACTCAACAAAAGCAAGGACACCAACAGACTGACCGGAATGGATAACTCCACGGCTTGCAATGATAAAGTGCCACTCATACTCATATAGGCTCCCTGCACCAGTACTATTCCCATCAGGATAAAGACCTGAACCACCGCCAGACCTCTGTGTTTGAAGTTCAAGGGGCCCATATTGTAGTTCAGAGCCAGGACCGCCGAAGCAAAAATCAGCAGCAGCAAGGGCCAGCCTCTTAAGTACACCAAATAGGCGGCAATCAAGGCGGATAAAGAAAAACACAAGAGTCCAGCCAAAGCATTTTGAATGATCAATTGCCGGCTTTTATCGCTATCGCAAGCCTCAGAAGCAGAAAAGAATTTGAGATCTTCCAAATCATTGATCAGGTTTATACCCGCTTGGGCCAATACAGCGCCCAATAGCACAATAACCGCCAGCGCCGGATTGTCGAAACCTTCCCGCCAGGCCAGAACTATCCCGATTCCGGATGAAACGACGGATACCCCCAATGAAAAGGGCCTCAGGGATCTGATAAATCTATACTGCTCCGGCGCTTTCACGGCGATCCACCCAAACCAATAATAAGACAGGCACCAGCATCATCAAACCATACATCACCGGCACTATGGACATTGTGGGATTAAGCAGCACTCCCTCAGTCACCAATAATGCCATTCCACCGTTTTGCATACCAACTTCTATCGCTATGGTCTTTTGCCGGGAATAATTCAAACCGGCCATCTTCGCCAGAGCAAATCCGCAGACTACGGCCATCAGTAACATCAGAGAGATCGGAGTTCCCACCTGTGATAAAAACACCGGCATGTTTATCCAATGTTCGACGATGATGAGCAGGATCACCACACTGAACATGGCAGTGGCCAGTCGGCTTAATTTCGGTTGGGAACGAACGGCCAATCGGGGAAAATAGCGCCTGCTCAGCATGCCCAGAATCAATGGTATCAACATGACCAGTATTAAACGCATCATGGTCAATACTACGGGGAAATCAACCGATGAAACAGTATCACCAAAATATTGCAGTGCTTGAGATGTCAGCAAGGGCAGGCTGAACGGGGTAATTAAACTGGCAACAGCAGTCAGGCTGACCGACAAGGCGACATCGCCTCTGACAAGGTCGGAAAATAAATTGCTGGTCGTACCGCCTGGACTGAAACTCAGTATCAACAGCCCTATCGCCAGGGCACCGGAAAGTCCCGTCAAGTAAATGACAAGCAAGGCGACAAGCGGAACAAGGACTAATTGGCCAAAAATTCCTATGGTAAATGCCTGAGGCTGCTGAAATACCCGGCTGAAATCCGAAGCCTCCAATTTCAAGCCTAAACTGACCATAATCATGATCAGCGATATTGGCAACGCGAATTTGATGACTAAAGCCAATTCCATGTATTAAGCTAACCCCGCTATTCAATTTTCCGGTCCCTCGTATCTTCAGTTCGGAGACCTCTAAGGCAAATCGCTTCTGCGGAAAATTCTATAACCAAACCAGGCAAAGAGAATACCCAGCAAAGATGGATAAGCGATTGCCCAGAATATATATCCGGAACGGCCAAAGTTGTCCAGAATAAGATAAGCGGATGGCCCCAGTAACACCAACTGCGGGTCAAACAACATCATCGCCGCCGTTCGGAAAACCTGTAGAGGATTGACCAGCGCTATGCCCACTATGGTTTCAACCGCCATTGCTTCCTTGACCATAACTCCCAGCAGAATCAAATCGAGAAACAGCAGCAGAAAAAGCCAGACCAGGAATGCGGCACCCTGGGCAACATCAGTCGATCTTGCCACGGATGAAATAAACATACCCAAACCGAGAAAACAACAGGTCAGGGCAACAAGAAAAGCTGTATACCATGTTATCTGCAACCACGGTACAGCTGCTCCTTTCCCAGAGGCCCATATCACGGCCATGACCATGGCTAAAATCACAGGTGAAAATACAACAACGAAACGGCCCGCGATCTTTCCCCAATACCAGGCACCCAGACTGACGGGTAAAGAAAGCATATACTCATAAATACCGGATTCCCTGTCTCCCGCGACCGAACGAACCGTTGAAATCAATACAAACAGCGGCAACACCGCCATGGATATCTGCAAGTAAGTAACCAGTAATCGGGATAAGCCCGTAAAGCCCATCACCCGGGATTCAGTCAGTCCGGTGAGAAATAGTCCGACGATAATTCCGCCGAATACAAGGCTGTAAACCAAAAACCAGCGCGCACGTAAAGACTCGGCAATATCGACTCTCGCTGTAAGCACTAACTGATTCATATCATGCCGTCTCAATATGTTACTGGTGGTCCATCAGTCAGGGAATGCTGATGATGCTTGTGAATACCAAATCGTCCGTCCGATTCCAGTATATGCTGTACAGCCTGCTCAAAAGACAGGGCATTTTCACCGGCATGTTTTTGCGCACCCAGGCCGTAGTCCATAGGCGTGTTATGGTTTTTGACATAGAATGCAGTTTTTGCGTCCAGCCAATCTCCATTGCCGGCAGCATTAACCCATATTTCGGTGCCTGAGTTGTCTTTCCATGATTGTTGATTCAACCAGACGATGGCACAGCCGATATCGTCGAACTTGTAAATCGCCGTTTTTTGAGATTCACCGCCACGTATTTGCGCGCTATAGTGTGGATCACCAATAGCCATGGAACATCTTATGCAAACCTCACGATCCCATCGCACATCCACAGGGCCGGTACTCGATTCAGTCGAACAGGCAACTAAGCCCGGCACAAACAACATAACAGCAAATAGATCAATGTAGCGCATGAAGCTGAACTCCTGCTGCATTATCGGGTTCCGCTTTTTCGTCCAGACTGAATGCCTTGAGCAAGCCCGAGTATCTGGAAATAACGCTGAGAAACCTCAAACTGTCCGGTGAAGCAACGTGACCGGTCCAGATCAGGCCGGAATCCGAGCTGTTGAAACCCCATGTCCGTATAGTCTCAGTGAATGCGCGATCTGCCGACATCAGCTCGATTCTGCATGTCATCAGCCGGTTGAGTTCGCCATGCTCTGCGACCTGATCATTCAACACAATCCTACCCTGATCCAGTTCGACGACACGGTTGACCAGCGGTGCGACCTCGTCGAGGCGATGACTGGAGATCATCATTGCCGCCTGATTTTGCCGTTCCGCCAGCAAACCGAACAAGGCATGGCGCGCATCCGGATCCAGATTGGCGGCAGGTTCGTCCAATATCAGTATCCGGGTATCCCTTCCGAGCGCAATACTGATCAGCAGTTTCTGCTTTTGACCACCCGATAATTTATTAAAGGGCTGATGTTTGATGGCATCGGGGTTAAGACCCAGAGTATTCGAGATTCGGTAAATTCTCTCTGCCTGAGAGCCACAGACTGCGGCAGCGAAGTCAATTAACTGCCTGACAGGCATTTTAATGGGCGGAGGCAGTTGAGGCACAAAGCCCGTCATATTCAGAATCGATTGACGATCTTTGCGAGGATCCCGCTGTTCGATTTCGATAATGCCGCCATAGTTATACTGCCCCAAAAGACACCGAATCAGAGTCGTCTTACCGGCACCATTGGAACCGACAAATGCAACTCTGTCTCCAACATTCAAATCCAGATCCACATTGCGAAGAACATGTTTGTTCCGAAATGATTTACTGACATCCTGCATGCGGATCATAATGGCTTGCCTTCACGCATAATATTAAAACCGAATCCCGAGCCACTCTTTCCATGGCCTGCGGCACATTTAGAGCACTTTGTCCAGGCCTTTGAACTTGAAGTTCAACGAATTCGTCGGGCAGATATCAACACACAGTCCGCACCGTGTGCAGTCAGCACCTATATCCACATTGACATCTCCGGCCTTACCCCTGATTGTCATGTCCAGCACATGCGGTACCAGGCAGGCTTTCCGGCAATCGCCTTCATGATGGCATTGTTCAGCGTTGTAGCTGACCCGAACCGGGGAAATGGTCCCGACAAAACCGTAAGTCATACCTATGGGGCAGACATAGCGGCACCAAGCCCGCCGTGATACGAAGATTTCGAACAACAGTAGCAAAGCAACCCAGATCAGTGCCAGTCCGGGACCATAGATCAATGCCCGACTGACTATACCCGTTGGAGACAGGGTTTCAAAAACCGTGTAACCTGTCAACAAGGCGAGAAATGCGAAAATCACGAAAAATACAGTTCTAACCCCGCGATGAAAGCTTAGGTTTTTGATTATTTTTCTTTTTACCAAGGCCAGGTGAACGAATTCCGCCCACTCGGAGAGTAAATGGTAAGGACATGTCCAGGAGCAAAAACTTCTGCCTCCTGCAATCCACCAGAGCAAAAATACTGTCACTGTTCCGATTAAGAGGTTCAGCACCATCTGCTTGAAGGCCAGTGAGATTTGCAAGGCGGAGTTCAAATCGGCCAAGTGAAACCCCACCACACGCGATGCGGTTAAAGCGCCCTCGACCAGCTGAACATCAAAATAATAGGAAACCACAAACAGCAAATTTATAACGATCAGCGTTGCCCAGCGACGATTTCGCCACTTGTGATAACCTTTTTTTGCTGCATGTTCCGCCTGTGCTTTTTCAAGTTGCTCGCGGGTCAGCTTGTGCAGTCTTTTTCGGTCATAGACTTCAATCACTGCGGGAGACATCTGCTCTTTGCCGGGTCGGTTGGGCTTGCGTCCGATGAGTTGCGACAGTGATTCCAGAATATAGCCCATAGCCGTTACACCGAATCCGCTGTTTTATCTATATCGATAACCAGGCTTGCAGGCTCGGCCGGGCAAATCATCTCGCAGACGCCGCATCCGACGCAACCATCCAGAATCACCGGTTTCATCCGGACTTTTCCGTCACTACCCGGAATTTCCTGCAGTTCAATCGCATGCTTCGGAGGGCACTGGTTGGGGTCGTTCGAAGGCGGCTTACCTACGTCACACTGGCTGATGCGGATTTCAATCGGACAAGTACGAACACATAAATCACAGATGTCAAGATCAAATGTCTGGCTTGAGACGGGCAGAGGATTCCATCGGTCCACTTTATCGAACCGAAGTTTACCTTCAAACGACTCTCCTCTCACAATACCTTTAAAACCCTGCCCCTGCATCGCCAGGCAGGTTTCCGGCTTATCCAGTCTTGCAAATCCCATCCGGGCTTCCGAGGGATAATTGATTTCATGGGTCAAGGCCCCGGTCGGACAGGCAAGTACACACTGCAAGCCATCACAGGAAAAATCACATGCCTGATCCCTGGCTTGTATAAAGGGTGTACCAATACCGAAGCCGTCCAGTAAATCAGCCAAATGAATAGCCTCAACCGGGCATACCTGAACACATTGCCCGCATTTGATACAGGAGGACAGAAAATCATGTTCCTCCAAAGCCCCGGGTGGCCGTAGACGAGCTGCCTTGCCGTTGACTACGGGAACTATACCCAGCATGGATGTGCCGACCACACCCGCGAGCAAAAAACCGCTGCGGATAAACTCGCGACGCTCTTTCTGTTTCCGCGGTGTCGATCTCTTTCGATTTGTTTTCGCCGGGCTCATTGGTGTCAGTGCTCCGAAATCACAGGCTTGATGTCTTCCACCAGCAAACTCGGCTCCGAAAACGGTGCCAGCCGTTCCAAAAAATCCAAGGTTTCCAACATGGGGGAACCTTTGAAAAACTGCGCATACGGCAGATCGGTCCAGATTCGGTCAGCATAAGCATATAAACTGTAAGGTTTATCCCCTATTCCGTCCTTATCCAAATCAAACCCTTCGTAGTCACTCCAATAATTTCCCTCCCACAGATTGCGGTTAGCTGTTTTGCCTCCGGAAACCACGATCTGAGTCAGATTTCCGGAAAAGCGGTTCTGCCTGAATTCATTTCCAGTCCAGTCGTTGAGAAAACGTACACCTATGCCATTAAAAGCTACCGTGTTATTACTAAAGCTGTTAATCGTATCGGGCTCGAAAGGGGATACGTCGATATACAGGCCTGTTGCACAATAGAGTATCCGGTTATCTTCTATGGTGAGATCTGAGGTTTCTTTGAACCCGATTCCGACTCCGGTAGGGCCCGATGCGTGCGCGATGTGATTGTTTCTGACCACCACGCCGTCGCTATACATTAAAAATATGCCGACAGTATTGTTAAAATAACTATTGTCCTCGACGATATTAAATCGCGAATACATAAAATGCAGCGAATAACGGCTGTCTGAAGTTGTATTATTCTTGATAATATTGTCCGCCGAATACCAAACCACCATATCGCGGACATTCTTAATACGATTACCGGTAATTTTATTATTGAAACTGTACCAAAGCCGGACTGAATCTCCGCGCTGGCCAAGATCATGATCCTTGGAGCTAATAGTATTGCGACGAACGACGTTATACTCGGACTGCTGCAAATCGATACCAAACAGACAGTCATCAATGATATTGTCCTTGATAACATTGAAGTTGCCGCGTACCTGTACACCGGCATTGATATCGTTATGGGAGCTTCCCGAACCCGTTAACCGGAGATTTTTAACGGTAGCGCCGTCGGTTTCCAGGTAGACGACCGAACCTTTCCCGCCAGCGTCAATGGTGGCATGGCCCTGGCCATCAAGAGTGATCGGCTTATCGACCGTCACCGGGCCTGCGTAAACACCGGCCTCAAGTAACAAGGTTTCGCCTTCTTTCGCATGATCAATAAGAGACTGTAGTTCGAGTAAGGGTCTTGCGAACAATCCGTCCGGCAAAAGCGCAGCGCTTAATACGAAATAAATAGTCGCCAAGACCCGGTTCATTCGACCTGCCCGGATACCATGTCACGCAGTTGTTTTCGCCGCAGCAACGCGGCTACAGCCAGCACTGCGCTGAACAATAACATCAAGCCAAATCCGATGTAGGGATAGGAATGGGTAGTGAACTGGGCGACTTTTCCGTCCCCGAACACAGTGGGCATAAAGGGCTTGACAGTAAAAGCGCCCATCTCATTCAGACTGTGCCCATACCACCAAAGCCACGCTGAGTACTCTACGATAAAAAAAACAGGCAAGGCCATGGGTACTAATACAAGCAGCCAAAAAAGCAAGCCGTTATTCTTTCTCGCACCAATAATCAACAATACCATGGCGGCAAGGAGTGCCCAGAATACGATATGCCCGGCAAACGACATTTTGGACACCATAGGTTTGATTTCCGCCGGATTGTTAAAGTATCGGCCGAGATTTTTCTCGTAATGCCAGGAAAGCATTTGGGATCCACTGCCGTCCCACTCGATTCTCTCAGGGGCGGATCGGCGCTCCTGATCCTTTTCGAATGTCGCTCTCAAATGTGCGATCTGATCCGCCTTCTCATCATCTGAGGGTTCTGTCTGGTTTGTTTTCTCCTCACCTGCAGCCATCGATGCCTTCAATCTCGCGATCAGGGCTTCGGACGCCGTCATGTTCGAGTCTGCCGACTCTCTTTCCGTATCCTGATCCAAGGCGGTGACCAAAGCGTGCAGATAACCGGCGTTCTGATACTTCAGACCTCCCTCGACGTAGTAAGCCATGGCCATCCAGACCGCAATCAGGGAAAATCCGCCACCGAGTATCAGCATTCTTAACCCTGGCCTGAAACAAGCAAATCCGATCACCATCACTGCCAGCAGCGAGACAAGAAATGGAGAGAACGCCTTTTCTATCACACCTCCTGCTGCAATGGGGTACATGCCCACATAGTGATTGATGGTGTCCATTTCGTGGACGCAATCCAAGGCTTCTTCTTCGGTGATCTCTTCCTTCTCGATTTTCCTGCAACCGTTGAAGACACCATTCATGTGGAAATGAATCCTGACTCCATCGGGAAAAGCTTCCTCCGGATAATTAGGCGCCGTCAGGGAAACCCACCAGATAGGCGAGTAATAAATGGCGAGCAATAAGCCTACTGCGGCAAGCGATAAGAGCATGATAAGAATTTGCTTCTTTTTGGCAGCGGGATTCATATTACGACAACCTTGTATTTCTGGGGAATATATCTATTTGCTTCAACGAAGCGCAAGAAGCCACGCCAGGCACCAGAATCAGAATCTTATCGACGCCTTTCCCGCAAGTTCCCGGCATAAAAGCAAAAATCCCGGACCAATCCTTAATGACTGGCCCGGGAGACGTGCTGATGATTAATCGAAATCCGGATTCAACCAGTCAGCAGATGGAGCCAAATCGTCTTTGGGTACAGGAATGCGGGAGGTATAATTGATTACAGCCTTCATATCATCGTCGGAAAATCCGTTAATCTGTTCTACCATATCTGGATTAGCGTTACGGCGCTTGCCGTCGCGTATCCATTCAAACTGCCTTAGCATATAGTTGTAATGCTGACCAGCCAGGCGAGGGTAAAACTTTTCCTTGCTGCCTTCTCCGGCCTCACCATGACACTCTACGCAATTGTCGGCATAAAGCTGTTTTCCTTTTTCAAATTCCGGTGACCCTTCCTCATACGGGCCCTTGCCGTTTTCCGGATTCATCGGCAGTTTTTCGATATAGGCAGTGACATCTGCAATGGCTTGCGCGCCGCCGATAGATTCCGGCAGGGCGAAAGGATACATCGTAGGATTGTCCCGATTCAACGCCCTGATATCGGACAGCTGCTTAATCAGAACCTCCTTGTGCTGGCCCGCCAATTGTGGAAATGTCCCATCGATCATTCCCCACCCTTCGGTCAGATGACAAGCCGCGCAAACCTCAAAGACGTCGATTCCATTCTCAAGGTCAGGTTCCAACAGCATGGCTTCTTCCTGCTCACCTCCGCCTTCATTCCAGGCAATGGCGTTACCGAACCCCAACGCACTGCACATCAGAATCAATACACTCGTCTGTTTTATCGTGACCAAAGTCGTTCTCCCGACCGAATCTGTACTTGCGAATAATTGTCCGCTAGTAGACTACAGCGACACCGGTTAAATCGTTGATTTAGATCAAGACCATAGATGAGAGACTATGCACCGAGAGTGGAAACAAGGCCTTCAGAGAGACGGATTCCGCCCCTTGTTCAATCGCTTGAATTAAGGGGCGGATATCAAATATAAACGCTTACTGTTCAGCCAGCCACTTTGCGATAGCATCAATTTCTTCCTCAGAGACCAAATGCATCACGCCTTTCATCGCTGCGCTCATGCCGTTACTTCTGGCACCGCTTTTTATATCCTTCATCTGTTGAATGGTGTATTCGAGATTCTGTCCGGCAACTTTCGGATAAGTCGGCATAATGGGGGTATTTCCATCAGCGCCGTGGCAGGCAATACAGGTTTTGGATTTATACAATTCGGCCCCATCGGCCGCCATCAGCGGATCAGTTGCAGCAAGCCCGGCAGACAATAGTGCAATAGATGCGAGTTGAAATAACTTTTTCATATATGATTCCTCAGTGTTAAGTGGGATTGTTACAGCCGTTAATAACATCCTCAAACATTAATGATATCCGGAAAAAGATAAAGGGAGCGCAACAAAACGTTGCGACTCCCGCATGACTAAGCCCGCTCAAAGGCTTATTTCACTTTCTTGGCACCGTTTTCTTCCAGATAGGTTTTAGCCCGCAGTCCTAGGTCTGCAGTCTTAACCTGATATTGCCACCATTGATTGGCCCACAGCATTGCATTGTTCCAATCTTCTTTGGCTGCAGCATCTTCCGCCTTGGCTTTGGCACCATCGGCGAAACCAAGTTGGTCTGTCGCGTCTTCCACCAGAGAAACAACCGTCGGGAAGTCTTTGTAGTTATGACTGGTGATATAGTTCACTACTTGGTTGATCACTTCCTGAGTTTCCAAATTGGTTTTGACTTGCTTGTCATAATCTTCTTTGGTGTAGGTTGTACCTTCCTGCATGGTCGCACCGGTATCCTGGTATCCTTTCGGCCGGACTAACAGATAGCCTTGCATCTCCAGATGCAGCGCAGAGCAGAACTCGGTGCAGTAGTACGGATAGACACCCGCTTTGTCGGCCACAAAGGTTGCCGATGCTGTCTTACCCGGTTCGATAGACAATTGTGCATTTTGCCCGTAGATCGCAAAACCGTGCACTTCGTCCTCAGCCCGTTCCAGATTCGTGATATGAATCGAAACCGTATCACCTTCGGTCACCTCGATGATTTCGGGCGTGATGTGCGAGCGGATCGCGGTACCGTACACATCCACTTTATCGCCGTTTCTTTCGACTTTTTCCCGTCCTGCGCGTGTTTTAAAAGGCGATCTCTCGTCTTTGCGGCTATTCCAGCCAGATTTGTATCGCACAACCGGTTTGAGTTTGTCCGCTTTGATCGCGACTGCGTAGTGAGGCTCGCCCAGTGGCAGCGGCATATCGTAAAGCAGCTCCATTTTGTCACCGCTGATATCGATCAGCTGATGGTTTTGGGGATGTAAGGGACCGACCGGATTGAATCGATCAATCGCCAGCTTGTTCAGGGCTACGAGATATTTGCCATCGGGATTGACCGAATCGCCCTCCATGGCCATCAAATGGCCGACATTATAGTGAACCGGCAGTTGATCGAGCACCTTGCCTTCACAATAATCCCACTTGGTGATCATGGAATCGACGTAGATCGATGTATAGGCCACACACTCCTTGGCATCATATTGCGTATGCAAGGGTCCCAGACCCACATTGACCGATTTATGCAAAGCGTCATCCAGCGCAATGATAGGAATACCGTACGGATCGGTTCCTTCAAATTTTTCGTCGGCTATTGCCTGTTGGATTTTCTCAAAGCTGTATACCCAGGCATGGCTATCCAGCTTACCGGAGACGATAATCTTGCTGCCATCAGGCGAGACATCGACTCCGTGCGGGCTTTTCGGCTCCGGAATCAAATACAGCAGTTTCTCAGCAACAGCCTGTTCCATGGGAATCATGTACATGCCGTTTTGCTTTTCGATCTTTCCGGCCTTGACCAACTCTTCCGCTTTTTTCCAATGGGTGACGTGTAAGAAATCGGTGTCTTTGGATGAGCAGCCGGCTTCAAACGGAGGGCGTCCACGCTCGATACCGCCTACATAGCGTTCGGAACAGAAAGAATTGGTGAATCCCCAACCCATCGAAGGCCCTTTCCCCGCATCGGACAAATCCTGGCTATAGGGCGGCAATTCGAAGGTGAAAGACATATCCGGGTTGATGCGGCCCTTCTCCTTATCGAAACTCCAATAGGTTACACCTCCGCGGTATTGCTCGTTGAAATTTTCCAAGGGTACGAATTCGTCACTGAATGGAGCGGCATACTGAGCGGCTTCCATAACATATTCGGTGTTCGGGGTGACAAAAGCTCCACCATGAGACGATTTAAAAAACGGGTTCACGACAATTTGCTTGGTTTCGAAATCGTGCAAGTCGATGACAGCTATTCGCGGATTGGCTTTATCGTTCAGAAAGACGTAGCGTCCGTCATAATCGCCCTCGGTTTCAGATATTGCCGGATGATGGGTATCACCGTAAACGATGTCTTTACCGTTGATTTGTCCCTGTGCCAAAACTTCCTTTGACTCATCGTCAAAGCCATAACCCTGCCAGGGTTCCGGAGTAAAGACAGCGACGTATTTCAGAATCCGCATTGACGGAATGCCGTATACAATCAACTGGCCGCTCTGACCGCCTGAGCTGAGCGTAATATATTCATCCCGGCCGCCGGTGGGTGTGTAGGTTTTTGCGGCGGATAGGATGTCTTTTTGTGTCAAACCTCGCTGCTTCATCACTTCATCCAGCGTGGCCTGTGACCATGCCGGTACGGCTGCACCCAGCGCGAGTCCGGCCCCTATCATTATTGATAGAGCTTTCCTGCTATAGGTTTTCATCAAAGTACCCTCTTTTACAATGTCTAATTGGCCTTACCCGAATCCTGTGGGCCGTTCTCACACACCTCGGATGTCTTATCTGAAGTGTGTTGAGAACGGCCCCTAGACACGAGTAAATATTTATTATCCAAGACACCTTAAACCCTGTGCCCGACCGGGCATTGACCTATATCAAGCTTAATTACAAGCAGTAGTTATAAGACAATAATACAACTATGCTATTGAGAATTCGCAATCGGACCTTTGAAAAAAGCATTCCGATACAGAGAAAGAATGAGGGGAAATAAAAAAGCAGCCAAGGGATAAAGCTGGCTGCTTCTGGGTTTCTAACGATTGTTTATGTCAAGGCTGTGCGGTTTTCAAATCTCCGCTTTGAGAGGAAAAGTATGCCGCCGCGTTGGCGATGTCTTCATCGCTCAGGGAAGCGGCGAAACCGGCCATTATGGGGTTTTGCCTAGCTCCGGAACGATAGTCCTTGAGTGCTTGCATTATATAGCTTTCATACTGACCAGCGAGCTTCGGGTTCGCGGGCAGCTCCGAATTCCCATCTGCACCGTGACAGGCTGCACAGACTTTATCAGAAAGGGCTTTGCCCGCTTCAACGTCACCACCGGCTGTGGCCAAACCACTGTAGACAACACAAAGGGCTGCCAATGTTATAGCTTTATTCTGAGTCATATTATCCCCCTAGTTACCGGCAAAATACGCTGCGATGTCGGCGATATCCTGATCGCTCAGCGACACGGCATTCGCATGCATGGTATCGTGTGAGCGTTGCTTGGAACGATAACCGTTCAGCGCGGCAATCAGATATTCCGCATGCTGACCGACCAGCTTGGGAACGTGATAAGTGGGATAGGTATTAACGTAGTGGGGTACGCCGTGGCAACCCATGCAGGTTTCGGCTTTTTTTCGCCCCTCCTGCGCATTACCTTCGGCCAGACTCTGGCCTGAAACCAATAGGGTCAGGCAACATGCCAAACCAAGTCTTACAATATTATGCATCCTTCCGCCTCTTTGTACTCTTAATGTCATTATCAAGCTTTCAGACCCATCATCGGAAATCTCAAAGAATCCTCACACCCGATCACTAGGATCGGCCGATCAGTTGAACATCGATGAAGTTTCGATGGAAAAGTCCGAATTGAATTCGATGACCGACGGCGCTTTTGTTGTTATAAGTCTCAACCGTCTGTTTAGCCTCTTTAATTAAGAGACCCCGTCCAGGACGGAAAGATATCACAGCTTGCCGGAAGCGGCACCCCTTAAATGGGGAAATATCAACAAGGGAGTAAAGCCAACCCTCCCAAATCATCCAGATCCGACCCCGTCTCCAAAATCAACCAGCCACCAAGCCTCCGTAGGAGCCTGCCCTGCAGGCGAAAGCAAACCTGTCATTTTCCATCGCGAGGAAGCCTCGCTCCTACGAGAGACTGTATCGGGCGAATAGCCGCCTCCGGAGTCAGTCCTCGGCCAAATCGACCAAAATGTTATTCATTCGTCTGACAAATCCCGCGGCATCATCCAATTGCCCGCCTTCGGAAAGGACAGCCTGATCAAATAGCAATATCACCCACTCAGCAAATTTGTCCTCGTCGGGTTCCCGATCGAGTTTTTTCAATATGGGATGCTCAGGATTGATTTCCATGATGGGATTGCTCTCGGGAACCGTCTGTCCCGCCTGCCGCATGATTTGCTGCAAATGCATTGCCATTTCATGTTCTCCAATCACCAGACAGGCCGGAGAAGTCGTGAGTCGCTGAGACACTCTTACTTCGGACACTTTTTCTCCGAGCACTTTCTTTACCCGTTCCACGAGCGGTTTGGCTTTTTCTTCAACATCTTTCTGTTTTTCGTTGTCATCACTCTCATCTTTGCCTATTCCGCTCAGATCAAGATCACCCTTGGCAACCGAGACAAATTGCTTTGTGTCGTACTCATGCAGATGAGACATAGTCCACTCGTCCACACGATCATGCATCAACAGAACTTCAATGCCTTTTTTCCGAAAAATTTCCAGATGAGGGCTGTTTTTGGCCGCCGCTAAGGAGTCTGCGGATACATAGTAAATCTTGTCCTGCCCCGGCTGCATTCGGGATACATAATCGTCGAGGCTGACATCTTGCTCTTCCGATTCGCTGCCGGTGGAGGCATATCGATACAGCCTGGCTACCTGTTCTCGATTAGCGAAATCCTCGGCCGGTGCTTCCTTGAGTACCTGGCCGAATTCTTTCCATAAAATTTTATAATCATCAGCCGAGTCCTTGGCCATAGATTCCAGCACCGAGAGAATTTTTTTGACCGAGGCACCGCGGATACTATCGATCACTTTATTACTCTGCAGGATCTCACGCGATACATTCAACGGTAAATCGTTGGAATCAACCAGGCCTCGGACGAATCGCAGATATCGGGGCATCAGCTTTTCCGCATCGTCCATTATAAAGACCCGCTGCACATAGAGCTTGATACCGTGTTGCTGATTATAGTCGTAAAGGTCAAAGGGGGCCCGCTTCGGGATGTACAATAAAGAAGTATGTTCCTGTTTGCCTTCCACCCGGCTGTGTGTCCAGGTCAGGGGCTCTTCAAAATCGTGAAACGATTGCTTATAGAATTCTTTATACTCCTCGTCCTTAATATCCTTTTTCGCTCGGCTCCAGAGCGCCGATGCGGAGTTAATCTGCTCAAGCTGAGGCTCTTTTTTCTCCTTTTCCTCGTCCTTGTCTTCATCCGAATCAAAAACTTCTTCAAGCATCATGACCGGAAAAGTAATGTGATCAGAGTATTTCTTAATGATATTGCGCAACCGCCAATGATTGAGAAACTCCTGGCCGGCTTCATTCAGGTGGAGGATGATATCGGTGCCGCGGTCTTGTTTTTCCACTGTTGACAGTTCAAAACTACCGCTGCCCTCGGACTCCCAGCGGACGCCTTGATTAACCGGGTCGCCGGCCCGCCGGCTGATCAACGTGACTTTTTCTGAAACGATGAATGAAGAATAAAACCCGACGCCGAATTGACCGATCAATCGAGCGTCCTGCTTTTCATCCCCTGTCAGAGACTCCAGAAACTGACGGGTTCCGGACTTGGCAATTGTACCGATATTGGCGATCACCTCTTCACGATTCATCCCTATTCCGTTATCGCGCACGGTAACAGTCTTATTTTCCTCGTTGAATTCAACGATAATGTTCAGATCATTGTTACCTTCGTATAAGGCCTCGTTGGATATACCCTCAAAACGAAGCTTGTCGCATGCGTCGGACGCATTGGATATGAGTTCGCGTAAAAAGATTTCCTTGTTAGAATACATCGAATGGATCATCAGCTTGAGTAATTGGCTGACTTCCGTCTGAAACTCCATCTTTTCGACTTGTACCTGATCAGTCATTGAATTTTTCTCTCCGAATGTTCATAAAGGCCGGTGTAATGTGGCGGGATATAAGGCCAAATGATGAGATTTCAAGAAAATATTGAGTTTCGTCATCAAATATCTCCGATCCGTGGGTGAGTACGGATAAGAGGCCTCGATCGACTGACCACAAAACCAAAACAGCCGGGATATCCCGGCTGCTATTACGATTCGACTCCTGCTGTAACGAATATTATAGCTTCTCTTTGATCCGCGCAGCCTTACCTGTCCTTCCACGCAAATAGTACAGTTTCGCCCGGCGCACCTTGCCGCGGCGCTTGACGTTAATACTGGCAACCAAGGGGCTGTAGGTTTGGAAAACCCGCTCGACGCCCTCTCCGTGAGAAATTTTTCTTACCGTAAAGGCAGAGTGCAAGCCCCTGTTCCGCTTTGCAATCACCACACCTTCAAACGCCTGTAAACGTTCGCGCCCACCTTCTTTAACCCGTACCTGAACCACCACCGAATCACCCGGTGCGAAATCGGGCACTTCTTTAGTCATTTGCTCGGCATTTATCTGGTCAATGATCTTGCTCATTTTAAACTCCAACAATCGTGCTACTCCAGTGACAGGCTTGATTCCTCACACCGGCATCATGTTAATCCGACTTTACCGCTGCACGGAACTCTTCCAGCAAGCGAGTATCTTCCTCATTCAATTCCTGCGGTAACAGATCCGGCCGTCGCGACCAAGTCCTGCCCAGGGACTGACGCCGCCGCCAGCGCGCTATTGCCTTATGATCCCCGCTCAGCAATACGTTCGGTACCGGCTGTCCGTTATAAATTTCCGGGCGGGTATAGTGTGGACAATCCAACAATCCGTCCGAAAATGAATCCTGAGCTGCTGAATCCTCGTGACCCAGTACACCGGGAATCAAGCGGCTGAGCGCATCGATCAATACCATCGCGGCAAGCTCACCTCCACTGAGGATATAATCTCCGATTGATATTTCCTCATCGACCTCGGATTCTATCAGCCGCTCATCTATTGCTTCGTATCGGCCGGCAATCAAAATCAGCGGCCGATCTTCGTACGACAATCTTCGGACCCGGTCCTGGTTCAAAGGCGAACCCTGAGGACTCAAGTATATCACTCGTGCCTGCGGCTCCATTTCCCTGGCTGCCAGAATCGCTTTGCTGAGTGGTTCGGCCTTCATCACCATTCCCGGCCCGCCGCCGTATGGCCGGTCATCCACAGTACGCCTTGAATCGTCTGCATAGTCCCGCGGATCAAGCGCCGATAATCGCAATTGCCCGGTATCGCCCGCTTTTCGAGGGATACCGGCTGTCATCAATTGCTCGACCAACCGCGGAAAAATCGTAATGACTACTATATGCATAAGATCCGCTAAAAGTCAGGATCCCAGTCCACATCCATTTGTCGTTTTTCCAGATCAATTTTTTTGATCACCTGCCCCCGATCCCAGGGTATCAGCCTTTCTCTCTCACCCCGGACAACCATGACATCGTTGGCACCCGTTGCAAACAAGGACTCAATTTTTCCCAGGCTTGACCCCTGCATATTGACAACATTTAATCCAATCAGGTCCGACCAGTAATATTCTCCATTTTCCAGTACCGGTAAATCCACCCGGTTCACCGCGATCACTTGGCCGATCAATAACTCGGCCGCGTTCCGATCATCGATTCCCTTAAGCTTGGCAATGACTCCTTTTCCACGACGCTTCCCCTCCTCCAGCATAACCCTTCGCTGCCGCTTGCCATCGGTAAGAATCCATTGCTGATACCGGGTTATACCCTCACGCGGTTCAGTGTCCGAAAAAATTTTTAGCCAACCTTGCAAACCAAATACGCCGCAAATTCGACCCAGCGGAACCAGTTTTTCTTCAAGCTGCTCCATCGTTGCGTCCGCCGGACAACATAAAGCAAATTCGAGCCTATATTAAGCCGCCGCTTCTTTTTTGCGATAGGCCTTAAGCAGTTTTGTCACCCGCTCGCTGAGTTTCGCTCCCTGGCTGACCCAGTGATCGATACGATCCAACTCCAGGCTGAGTTCCGGATCATTGCCTCGTGCAACCGGATTAAATAAACCAACGCGCTCCAGGTAACGGCCATCGCGACGATTGCGGCTGTCGGTGACCACTACCCGGTAATAAGGCTGTTTTTTCGCTCCGCCACGCGATAGACGAATGGTAACCATCTAAAAATTCCTGAAATCGTAAAAGACAAAAACGCCCATACACAGGGCGCACGAAAACGGTTAATTGTACCGATTCCTGTGGAGAAATAAAGTGTTTTCGTTATTCCCGCCATTCCTTCAACCCATCACTCCAATCGCGGGGCCGCCCCGCTCCTGCGTAAGATTTCACTAAAGTTCAAAACCCCATCCCTGGCGGCATTCGTCCTTTCAGGCCGCGCATCATTTTATTCATACCGCCTCCGGACATCTTTTTCATCATTTTACTCATCTGCGCATGCTGCTTGAGCAATCGATTCACATCCTGTACCCGGGTCCCGGAACCTGCCGCTATTCTTTTGCGGCGAGAACCTTTGATCACTGCAGGAAATTTGCGTTCCTGAGGCGTCATCGAATTGATGATGGCAATCATACGTTTGAATTGGCCATCGTCGGCTTGTGCCTTAACCGCATCGGGTAGATTGGCCGCACCCGGCATCTTGTCGAGCAGGCTCCCGAGCCCCCCCATATTCATCATCTGCTCCATTTGCTCCCGTAAATCGTTGAGGTCGAAGGTGCGGCCTTTCTTGATCTTTTTGGCCAGTCTTTCCGCTTTTGTCTGATCGACCTTGGCCGTGACCTCCTCAACTAGGCTGACCACATCCCCCATTCCCAGTATGCGGGATGCGATGCGGTCGGGATGAAAGACTTCCAGGGCATCCGTTTTCTCCCCCGATCCGATAAATTTAATGGGTTTACCGGTGATCGTCCGCACCGATAAGGCTGCACCGCCGCGTGCATCACCATCGGTTTTAGTCAGCACTACACCGGTCAGGGGTAAGGCGTCGGAAAAAGCTTTTGCAGTATTCGCCGCGTCCTGACCAGTCATGCTGTCGACCACGAATAAGGTTTCGATCGGCTCCAATACCTGATGCAGGGCTTTGATTTCCGCCATCATGGCTTCATCTATCGCCAGTCGACCCGCCGTATCGACCAGCAATACACCCACAAACCCTTTTTTCGCTGCATCCACCGCCAATCGGGCGATTTCAACCGGTTGCTGTCCGCCTTCACTGGCAAAAAACTCTACACCCACATCCCGCGCCAAGGTCTGCAG
Organism: Granulosicoccaceae bacterium; assembly: GCA_965222695.1. GTDB lineage: Bacteria > Pseudomonadota > Gammaproteobacteria > Granulosicoccales > Granulosicoccaceae > UBA7957. Next base: position 3,010,668 of record OZ244967.1, read on the forward strand.
CTGATCTATAGCCGCCGGCCTGTAGACGTCGCAGCTCACTACCATGACTTTTTTGTTTTCCCTTTCTTTCAAACGCCTGGCAAGCTTTGCAACGGTAGTGGTTTTACCCGCACCCTGCAGTCCGGCCATAAGTACTATGGCAGGCGGTTGGGTACTTAAATTGATCGATTCGGTGGACCGGCCCATGATCTCCACCAACTCATCGTTGACGACTTTTACCAGAGCTTGCCCGGGGGACAGGCTGCCGAGCACTTCCTGGCCCAAGGCTTTTTCCCTAACTTGCTCAATCAGCGACTTAACAACCGGTAAGGCGACATCGGCTTCCAGCAAGGCCATGCGAACTTCCCGCAAGGTATCCTTGATATTCTGCTCCGTAAGCCGTCCCTGCCCGCGCAGATTCTTGATGGTCTTACCGAGTCTTTCACTCAAATTCTGAAACATGGTTTCTTATAACCCGAAAGTGTTGATGTACAAAGTGTTGATGTACTATGGCGGCCGCAAGTATAACCGCTCTCGGTGACTCGGCATAAACTTCCGAACCGTGCCAGGAAAGCTTGTCATACTCCAATTGATGAAATGCGATGCAACTTTATACGGCTTTACGCTATGCTTCACTACTTATAGCAACAGATCGGGGCAGCTATTGGTGATTTCCTCTGAAATACCGGGTGTATTGACCGCGGTGCTTTATCTGATCTCCTCGATTCTATTACTCCGGCCGGTGATGCGGGGAGAGGCTAACAGGCACAAAGTATTCACTTTGTTGCCTGCTGCTGCGGGTATAGTACTGCACGCTATATTGTTATTCAAAAGTATCATCGTTGCGGGCGGTTTAGATCTGAATTTTATTAATGCCCTGTCTTTAACGGCATGGTTGATGTCACTGCTGTTGATCATACTTTCTACCCGACAACCGATTGAAACCCTGGGCATAGGAGTTTTACCGATCGCCGCTTTAACCGTTTTCACGACAACATTCTACGACCCCGAGGCGATTAATATCGATCTCGAAGTGCAATCGCATGTATTCTTTTCCGTAGCCGCCTACGGTCTGCTCGGTTTAGCCGCGCTCCAGGCCTTAGTGCTCTCGGTCCAAAACAACCATTTACACAATCACAAACCCGGCGGATTTATCCGCGCACTACCGCCGTTGAATTTAATGGAGAACATATTATTTACCATGCTAGGCGCGGGGTTCTTGCTGCTCAGCCTGTCCCTGTTGTCGGGGTTTGTATTTCTAGACGACATGTTTGCCCAGCACCTGGTCCACAAAACAGTGCTTTCAATCGGCGCATGGTTTTTGTTCGGTATACTGCTGTTCGGCCGCTGGCGCTACGGATGGCGAGGCAAACGAGCTGTGAACTGGACCTTTTGGGCATTTACTCTGCTGATTCTGGCCTATTTTGGCAGCAAATTTGTATTAGAGTTTTTAATTGATACCGAGACATCACAAGCTGCAATTGCACTCACCAAAACATCATAGACTTGTTCAGAGGTTCCTTTCAGCTGTAGGATACGGCTATAGCGGTGGGGCTATTCACTTGTTCAACGGCGTTTTACATCAGTTATTTAACAACGGATCCGATTTTCCTTGAACACCATTCCATTGAGTGTGCTGTTTGGCATTCTGATTTTCCTGATTCTGGTTTCCGGTTTCTTTTCCGGTTCCGAAACCGCACTAATGACCTTGAACCGATATCGGCTGCGCCATCTGGCAAACAATGGAAACAAGGGGGCAATTCTGGCGGCGCGTCTGCTCGAACACCCCGACCGGCTGATCGGATTGATTTTGCTGGGTAATAATTTCGTCAATATTCTTGCATCCGCCATTGCCACCGTAATTGCGTTACGCACCATGGGAGAGGCAGGTATAGCTGTGGCAACCGGGGTGCTTACCCTGGTGATTCTGGTTTTCGCCGAAGTCACACCTAAAACGCTGGCAACAGTCAGGGCGGAACAAGTCGCTTTCTTTGCAGCCAGAATTTACACCCCGATGATGAAAATCTTCTACCCCCTGGTTTTTATCGTCAACTTCATCACCAAACAAATTTTAAAATTGCTGAAGGTCTCGCCGGACCAGTCCTCAAACAGCGATCACCTGAGCCGCGACGAGCTGCGCACAGTGGTCAACGAGGCCGGATCGCTGATTCCGGATCGCCATCAGGAAATGCTGGTCAATATTCTCGATCTGGAAAATGTCACGGTAAACGACATTATGGTTCCCAGAAATGAAATTCTGGGCATAGACCTGGAAGACGACTGGCAGGAAATTCTGCAGCAGATAGCCACGTCCAGACACAGCCGTCTGCCGGTTTTCCGCGAAAGCATAGACAATGTCGTCGGTTTCATCTATTTACGCAAGATGCTCGATGTATTGCGGCAGGAAGAAATACAACGCGAGCACCTGCAGGCACATATCAGAAACACCTACTTCATTCCTGAAAACACACCTCTCACCGTACAGTTGCTGAATTTTCAAAGCCAGAAACGAAGGCTCGGACTGGTTGTCGATGAGTATGGGGACATACTCGGCATGGTGACACTGGAAGATATACTGGAAGAAATCGTCGGTGAATTTACCACCGATCCGCTGCACGATCAGGAGATCAGCCGGCAAAACGACGGTTGTTATCTCGCCCACGGAAGCACATCATTGCGGCAATTGAACCGAGTCCTTGCCTGGGATCTGGACATTGGCGGGCCGAAGACCCTGAACGGCGTTATATTGGAACGTCTTGAAGAAATTCCAAAGGCCGGAGAAATCGTTCAGATTGATTCTCACTCGCTGGAAATTTTATCGGTTGAAGATAATATGGTTCAGGAAGTCCGGATTTTACCGGACGATGAACAAACGCCCGATAAGACTGAAGTCAACACGATAAAACAAGCCAATCACTCCTGAGCCCGGGACTTCGATGGCCAAAACGAAATTACAATATCGGTGCCGTGAATGCGGATCAATCTTTCCGAAATGGAGTGGTCAGTGCGCAGATTGCGGTGAATGGAATTGTCTGGACGAGGTTGTGGGTAACGGCTCTGCCGACAAATCCGGCGCCCGATTCTCGGGTTACGCAGGTATTTCCCGCATCACTTCTGCAAATGAAATCACTTTACGGGAAGAACCCAGAACAAGCACCCGGCTGAGCGAACTCGACCGTGTTCTGGGTGGCGGTCTGGTTTATGGCTCCGTCACCCTGTTGGGGGGTGATCCGGGTATTGGCAAATCAACCCTGTTACTGCAATGCCTGGCAAACCTCAGTGCGGACAATAAAACCCTGTACGTAACAGGAGAGGAATCACTTCAGCAAGTCATACTCCGTGCCCGGCGGCTCCAGCTACCCGAAAAGGATCTACGCCTTTTAACCGAAACCTGCGTAGAAAAAATTATCAGCCTTGCGGATCAGGAAAAACCGCAGATCATGGTCATTGACTCTATCCAGACAATCTACACTGATACTTTGCAGTCGGCACCGGGTGCTGTCAGTCAGCTTCGAGAGAGCGCCGCACGATTGGTCCGATACGCCAAACAGACGGGCACAGCACTTTTTGTCGTGGGGCATGTCACCAAGGAAGGCGCACTGGCAGGCCCCCGCGTACTGGAGCATATGGTCGATACCGTATTGTATTTCGAAGGCGATACCAGCAGCCGGTTCCGGATTATACGTGCGGTCAAAAACCGTTTTGGGGCAGTCAATGAGCTAGGCGTATTCGCGATGGGCGAGCGCGGATTGCAAGTCGTGAGCAATCCATCGGCAATATTTCTCTCCCGCCACAGCGAGCCTGTATCGGGCAGCGTGATTATGGTCACCCGGGAAGGCACAAGACCTATTCTGGTCGAAGCGCAGGCTCTTGTTGATGAAAGCCATGTGGGAAATCCACGCCGGGTGACCCTGGGCCTGGAACAAAATCGATTATCAATGCTGCTCGCGGTGTTACACCGGCATGCCGGCATTGCCATGTTCGACCAGGATGTCTATCTGAATATTGTCGGCGGCGTGCGAATTACCGAAACCGCTGCCGATTTGCCCGTCCTCCTTGCCGCCCTGTCGTCATTTCGCGATCAGCCGCTTAGCTCTCAACTGGTTGTATTCGGTGAGATCGGACTGGCCGGAGAAGTCAGGCCTGTAGCCAACGGAGAAGAGCGCTTACAGGAAGCCGCCAAACATGGATTTACTCAGGCCATAGTACCCAGTTCGAATGTGCCTCGCAAAGCAATCCCCGGACTTGAGGTGATCGGGGTCAATCGGCTGGCCGAGGCGCTGGATTCCATTGACTGAGCCGATTCGGCGCGTTGACCATCACTGCTGCCTGAGTTAGTGTAGCCATCCGTGGAGATTGACCGACCATGAGTAAGAAAAGAACCACCATAGCTAAATCTACCCGTTTCGAAGACGCATTGGCCGAGCTCGAAACCGTCGTGCAGACACTGGAGGCCGGCGATCAGACTTTGGACAAGTCTTTGGAAGCCTTTGAACGGGGTATTGCATTGGCAAGATTCTGCCAGCAATCTCTGAGCGACGCTGACCGCAAAGTACAAATTCTGCTGCAGGAAAAAGGGCAGGCTGTCTTGAGCGACCTGGATCCAATAGAGGATTGATGGATTTTCAAATACGATTGGACGACTATAGAGCCCGCGTTGACCGGGCCATGCGGACGCATCTTCCACCCGTCATCGGTAACTGTACCCGTCTTAAGGAAGCCATGCACTATGCGGTCACTAACGGCGGTAAGCGGGTAAGACCGATTCTGACCTACGCAACCGGAGAAGCCCTCGGGGCCGAGCTCTACAGACTTGATGCACCGGCCTGCGCGGTCGAGATGATGCACGCATATTCATTGGTGCACGATGATCTCCCTGCGATGGACGATGATGATCTTCGGCGCGGCAAGCCGACTTGCCACAAACGATTTGATGAAGCCACGGCCATTCTGGCCGGCGACGCTTTGCAGGCTTTAGCCTTTACTCTGCTGACCGAAAAGATGGAACACACCCGCAGTTCGTGCCAATTGCGGATGATCCGTATTCTGGGTGAAGCGAGCGGCGCTTCCGGGATGGCGGAAGGGCAAGCGATAGATTTGGAATCCGTCGGCCACAAACTCACCCTGGAAGAGCTGGAAAACATGCACAGGCATAAAACCGGAGCCCTGATCCGCGCCAGTGTTCTGATGGGCGCCCTGGCGGCCGGTTCCGATTCCGCGGAGTTGTTGGATGCCCTTGACCGATACGCGGGCGCTATAGGCCTGGGCTTTCAAATCGTCGACGATATTCTCGACGTTATCGGCGATACGGAAACCCTGGGAAAACCGCAAGGATCGGACATCGCAATGAATAAGCCAACCTATCCGGCTTTGCTCGGACTGGAGGGCGCAAGACACCATGCGCATAAGATGCATGAACAAGCCCTTTCGTATTTACAAGACTTGCCTGCCAGTTTTGATATACTGCGCGATTTATCTAACTACATACTCGACCGAACGCATTAAGGCTCGCAGGCGCGACCGGATCCATATTTTATGCCCTTTGGGAAGGTGTAAAGCATGCACGGGGATGTGTGTTCGATGGCCGGTAAACCCACAACAGCAAATATATGACAGACTCTACACGCTATCCACTACTGAGCAGAATTAACTATCCGAACGATTTGCGTCAACTGACGGAATCCGAACTGCCTCAGCTAAGTGACGAGCTACGGGACTTTCTCGTCCGTACGGTTGCTCAAACCGGAGGCCATCTTGGCGCCAGCCTGGGAACGGTAGAACTCACGGTCGCCCTGCACTATGTCTTTAATACACCCGATGATCGCTTGGTCTGGGATGTCGGCCATCAGGCCTATCCTCACAAAATTCTGACCGGACGCAAAGAGTTATTGAAATATATCCGGCAAAAAGGCGGCCTGGCGGGATTTCCCAAGCGTTCGGAAAGCAAATACGATGAGTTTGGTGTGGGTCATTCGAGCACGTCGATCAGTGCCGCCCTGGGAATGGCGTTGGCAGCCAGGGCACAGGGATTGGAGCGCAAATCCATCGCTGTCATCGGCGATGGTGCCATGACCGCCGGTATGGCATTTGAAGCGCTGAATCACGCCGGAGATCAGAAAGCCGACATGCTGGTGGTGCTGAATGACAATGATATGTCAATCTCACCCAACGTCGGAGCTCTCAATAAATATTTTACCCGGATTCTCTCGGGTCCGATTTACTCCGGTGCCAGAGAAAGCGGCAAAAAGGTACTGAGCCATATGCCCCAAATGGCGGAACTGGCCCGTCGCACGGAAGAACATGTAAAAGGCATGGTGGCGCCAGGCACTCTGTTCGAAGAGCTGGGTTTTAATTATTACGGTCCGGTGGACGGACACGATCTGCATACCCTGGTTAAAGTCTTTCAGAACCTGCGGCTGTTAAAGGGTCCGATTTTATTGCATGTGGTCACTCAAAAAGGCAAAGGATATAAATTCGCCGAAGAAGACGCACTGGCATTGCACGCTGTGTCCCCGTTTAATCCCGACACCGGCAAAAAACTCAACAGCAACAAGTCTGCCGGGCCCAGCTACACCGAAGTATTTGGGGAATGGCTATGCGATATGGCAGAGAAAGATGATCGCCTGTACGGTATCACGCCGGCAATGCGGGAAGGGTCAGGCCTGGTGGAGTTTTGCGAGCGATTTCCCGAACGGTATCTGGACGTCGGCATCGCAGAACAGCACAGTGTCACCCTCGCCGCCGGCCTGGCATGCGAGAAACAAAAACCTGTCGTGGCTATTTATTCTACATTTCTTCAGCGTGCATACGACCAGCTTGTTCACGATATTGTATTACAGAATCTGCCGGTACTTTTTGCCATAGACAGGGCAGGCTTGGTTGGTCCGGACGGGCCGACTCATGCCGGCAGCTTTGACTATTCATTTATGCGTTGTTTGCCCAATATGCTGATTATGGCGCCGGCGGACGAAAACGAATGCCGGCAGATGCTGTATACAGGATATCTTCATAATGGACCCGCCTCGGTTCGCTACCCTCGCGGAACAGGTCCTGGAGTTGCAGTTCAAAAAGAAATGCAAGCTCTGGAAGTTGGTAAAGCCGAAACGCAGCGGCAAGGCAAATCCATAGCGATACTCGCCTTCGGCTCCATGCTGGCTCCAGCCCTTGAAGTGGGTAAAAAAATTAACGCAACCGTGGTAAACATGAGATTTGTCAAACCGCTCGATACCGGCTTGGTTTTGCGGATGGCCGAAGCTCATGAACTATTGGTTACCGTGGAAGAAAACGCTATTATGGGCGGCGCAGGAAGTGCAATCGCCGAGTGTCTGAATAAACACAAAGTCTCTATACCCATTCTGCACATAGGCATACCGGATAGCTTTCAGGATCAGGGCAGCCGTGAAGAATTGTTGAGGGAGTGCGGCCTGGATAGCGACGGAATTCTTGAGTCTATTCGCTCTGTAACCGATCTGGAACTGCCCGAAGATACGTTCGAGGTCAACGAAACCTCAGTCGCTAGCGTACACTAGCGTTCTCTGCCTGTAATTTGCGGTTATTAAATGTCTGATCAAGATAACAACGACATCCCCGACGTACAGTCTTACGTGGACCACCGGCATATTGCCATCGACCGTGTGGGCATACGCAGTATCCGGCATCCGGTTGCTGTCCTGGACAAAAGCGGTATCAAGCAAAATACCATCGCCACTTTTTCCATGACTGTATTTCTCCCCGAAGACCGCAAAGGCACACACATGTCGAGATTCGCTCAGTTGTTGAATGAGCATGATCACGATGCACACAGTGTAGCTAATTTTGTAGAATTGTTCCGGGAAATGCATCGTCGTCTCGACAGTATGGAGGGCACTATCGAGATGAGCTTCCCGTACTTTATCAATAAATCCGCACCGGTCAGCGGTAAGCTGGGCATGGTTGATTATCAGGTGACTTTGCGTTCGGATATCAAGCGGGGCTGCGATCCGGATACTCATGTCAGAGTCGTGGTTCCGGTAACCACGCTTTGTCCCTGCTCCAAGGAGATTTCTGAATACGGCGCCCATAATCAACGCACGGAGGTCACTATCGATGCCCGCATCGGGGCTACTAAAAACCTGTTTTGGGAAGATTTAATTGAGTTTGCCGAACAGGAAGCGTCTTGCGAACTCTATAGCCAGCTAAAACGCACTGATGAAAAATATGTGACGGAAAAAGCCTATGACAACCCCAAATTCGTGGAAGATCTTGTTCGCGACATCGCCGGGAGGCTGGATGATCTGGAGGACATCAGAAGCTACGTGCTGGAGGTTGAGAATTTCGAATCCATTCATAATCATACCGCCTATGCAATGGTCAGCCGGGACAAGGATGGACGCAAGAACAGCTAGTGTACTGTAACACCCTGGTATTCTGCCAACCCTAAAAGTCAGAATCAGTGGCGAGCCCACAAGCTGTTAACAATCGGTGAAATTTACGCTGACCTCCATTACATTAACTGCCAGTCCGCCACGAGCGGTTTCTTTGTATTTGGTTTTCATATCAGCGCCGGTATCACGCATGGTTTTAATCACCTTGTCCAGGGAGACGAAGTGGTGGCCGTCTCCTCTCAGTGCAATTCGCGCCGCATTGATAGCCTTTACCGCAGCCATGGCGTTACGCTCTATACAGGGCACCTGCACCAGTCCGCCTACCGGGTCGCAAGTCAGTCCGAGATTATGCTCCATGGCAATTTCCGCGGCGTTTTCCACCTGGTTCGGCGTACCATCCATCACCGCCGCCAATCCGGCAGCCGCCATGGAGCAGGCTGAGCCGACTTCTCCCTGACAACCGACCTCTGCCCCCGATATCGACGCATTTTTTTTGTACAAGACTCCGATGGCTCCTGCAGTCAGTAAAAACCGCAACACGCCTTCTTCATTGGAATTGCGACAGAAACGGACGTAATAGTGCAATACTGCCGGAATAATTCCTGCCGCGCCGTTGGTCGGTGCGGTAACAACCCGGCCACCTGCGGCATTTTCTTCGTTCACGGCCAGCGCATAGAGATTCACCCAATCCATGGCAGACAATGGATCGCATAAAGATGCTTCTGATCCATTGGCCAGTTCCCGGTAGAGGGCCGCGGCGCGGCGGCGCACTTTCATCCCCCCCGGCAATATGCCCGAATGACGACAACCGCGTTTTACGCATTCCTGCATCACATCCCAGATGCGAATTATGGCATCACGGGTCTCGCGTTCGGGCCGCCAGGCAGACTCATTGCTCAGCATGATTTCGTCAATCCGGCATTGCTTGTCCGCGCAAAGGGCCAACAACTGATCCGCGCTTTCAAACGGAAAAGGCAGATCCATTTGAGATTCAACAAGTTGCGGATGTTCATAGCTGAGTTGGTCTATCACAAATCCGCCTCCAACGGAATAATAGACTCCGGAATGCAGGCTTTGATCAGGATCCGAAAACGCGGTGAATTTCATGGCATTAGGGTGCAGCGGCAGCGCCTTGCGTTTATGCATGATCAGATCCGATGATTCCTTGAATCCGATGGATTGTCTGCCCAGAAGGTTTATTCTGCCGTTTTTCCCGATTGCCTGGAGCCGTTCATCAACCGCATCCGTGTCAACCAATTCCGGTTCCTCTCCCTCCAGGCCCAGAATCACAGCCTTATCGCTCCCGTGACCTTTACCGGTTGCACCGAGTGAACCATAGAGTTCGACCTTTATCCGCTCGGTGGATTCGAGAAGCTCTTTTTCATACAGATCGACGACAAACTGGCGCGCGGCCTTCATGGGTCCAACGGTATGTGAGCTGGACGGGCCTATTCCTATGGTAAATAAATCCAGAATACTGATCGACATGTCTATACCCCGGCCGAATCAAGAACTGCACATTCTTATCACTAGGCTTGAAGTCAAACATAGTTAAAACCGACACTTGTCTTCGGCTTTGGGCAAGGACCGGGGAATTATTGATGACAGGCCCTAGTAGTCAGTCAGGATGAAAAGTTCGGGTATTAGTCTAACTTCTTAACAAGGAATTACAACTTGTTGATGAGGTTTGATATGGCAAAGCGCAATATAGTGAGACTATCGCAGGATGAACGCCATGCACTGGAAGGCATGGTAAATCAAGGCCGAGTGTCAGCCCAACGGCGACGACATGCGGCGATACTGCTACGGGTTGATGAGGGCAAGTATGGTCCGGCAATGACTGACACGGAAACAGCCGATCAGATGGAACTGAGCACACGGTGTATTGAATCTGTTCGCCGAAGGTGCGTTCATGAAGGCTTGGAGAAGGCCTTACAGAGAAAGAAGCGATCTCGCGAACGTACAGCGAGTCTGGATGGCGAAGGCGAAGCCCAATTGATAAGCCTGGCCTGTAGTGAAGCACCCGAGGGGCGGGTACGCTGGACTCTGAGGCTTTTGAGCGAAAAACTTGTGGAGTTGGACATTGTGGATACGATCTCGTATGAAACGGTTAGGCAAGTTTTAAAAAAACACCATAAAACCTTGGCAGAAGAGGATGTGGTGTATACCCGCTCAGGGTAATGCCGCCTTTGTCTGTCAAATGGAACAGGTGCTGGACGTTTACAAGAGGGAGTACGACCCAGACTATCCAGTGGTTTGCATGGATGAGACCACCAAGCAATGTACACGTGAGGTTCGCAAGCCGATTCCGCCTTCACCGGGACAGACAGAGCGCTACGATGGAGAATATGAACGCAATGGTGTGGCTCATTTGCTGTTGTTCTATGCGCCTCTGGAGAACTGGCGTAGAGTGCAAGTGGCAGGGAATCATGCGGCAAGTGAGTGGGCTGAAGGTGTGCGACGCCTGGTGCAGGAGGACTATCGGCATGCGGAAAAAATCACCTTGGTGATGGATAACCTTAGCACACATACTGGCGCCTCATTGTACAAAGCATTCCCGCCAGAGCTTGCTCACAGTCTGCTCAGCAAACTCGAATTTATCTACACACCGAAGCATGGAAGCTGGCTGAACATGGCGGAGTGCGAATTCAGCGTGCTGGCTCGACAGTGCCTAGATCGTCGCATTGCTGATAGAGAAACCCTTACACAGGAGGTTGAGCAATGGGAGCAGATACGCAACGAAAATACGAAACCGGTAGATTGGCGCTTCACAACAGAGCAAGCAAGGATAAAACTGAAACGTCTTTACCCGAATGTTTCAGATTGACTGACTACTAGTAGTCCGTCCACTTGATAAGTACGGGTTCAGAGCCGCAGAGTCGTTTCACAGCAAGGCGCTGCTCGCAGACAATGGTTGTTCCATTATCAAGAGCAGCAACGCCGCTGTGGGACGGCTCTGCAGCTCCCTTCGGGCGGGCCTGACTGCGCCCGCAGATTGCGTTGCTATTGCTCGACGTAGCCCAACTATGTCTTCGCAACAGCGCCTTGCTGCGAACGCAGTCAGGCCCGCTGAACCCGAACTTATCAAGTGGACGGACTACTAGTGAACTGTAACACTAGCGCATAGACCAGGGAACAAATTGCTGGATGTCCCTGGCGGCAACTGATACCGAATGGTTTGCTATTTTTATATAGTCGTTACCGTGAATATAGGCTCCATACCCCCGCAGCATGCCGGCCAGAACGAAATCCCCCTTGTCACAGGCAATCAATCCGCCGCCGGACTCACCGGCGTAAATCGGCGCACTGGTGTGCAGCACGCCATCGGACTTATTCTGAAACTTTCCGGCGGAAGTTGTCTTAGAGCTGGCGTGCGGAAAACCTATAGCCCAGACGGGTTCATTTTCGTAAGGATCACGCCTTGAGAGAGGAATAGGGTCAATATCGTCCGTATCGACCACCATAACGGCAAGATCTTTTTCCTGATCGACCGAAATGACGCGAGCGCGCCTGAAATCGAAATCCACCCGGACAAATGCCTGGTCCGCGTTTACCACCGCATGTGCGGCGGTGAGTACACGGTTCTCCGCTATAACCACGCCACTGGCATAACTGCCGTCGTCTGTGGCTACGGGAAGTATGCCGGCCTGAGTCCTGTGGTCGGGCCAACCGCATTCCGATTCCACTGCGTATACCGGCGAAATACAGGCTAGTAACGCGATGATAAATATGCAATGGCATTTGATGCTGGTCATTACGGTCATTAATCTCTAAAAAACGTAAGAATTGTAGATCGCGTAACTGCGGACCATGCCTTGAGCCTGTATTCAACTACAATACAAGCGCAGAACCATTCAACGCTCGGTTCTGCAAACAGTGTACTCCCGAAAATTCTTACATGCAAAAAAGATTAGCACACAAATGCGCAGATGTTCGCTGTGCCTTTTACATTTATATGGTTTCAGTTAGTCAAGATTACGCCGAATCCGAAGTTGATTCGCGGCTCAGAAGGATCTGTCCGCTCACTCCACAGATGTATCTTCTCATCCTGCATCACCGGAAAATTATAGCTTGCTTCACCGACTTTTTGGTTTTGCAACTCTTCAACCCGACCTATTACCGTCAATTTTCTGCCGGGAGCGTAGTCGAGAATTTCAAGATATCCCAGGTGTTTGACGAGAAAACGGCCTGTGGGTGTCCGGCCGGTGTCCGGTCTGAGACTGTCTTTGAGCGGATAAGACAAGATCTCCAATTGTGTATGGTCTTGCAGATTGGTTGCATTGACAATGACACCCCCCCAGACGAGTGATGTATCGCCGGCAACGCTCACATCTTTTTCCACATCCTGAGGACTGATATCGCGGCTTGCATTATCTGTATCAAGTTCGGACGGTACACTGGCGCATGCGGAAAGAAAAAAAGTGCAAATAGCGAAAAGCAGTAGAGAATGTTTCATGATCAATGCCAATGTGGTCTCACCGGATGAAACAACCAGTAAGGAGAATAGAAACCGCGATAGTAATAACGGTAATAAGGATGCGGCCACGGATACCAGGGGTCATAATAGCCATAAGGGTGGTCCGGCTCGACAATTTCTTCCCATAAGTAATGAGAATCCACTTTGACAACCGGAAAGGTATACTCCGAATCGCCAATCTTGCTCAGCTGCAGGCCATCGATCTCCCCCACGACGGTGAGCATCCGATCCGTTTTATAAATTTCAGGATCCAGAAAACCGTCGAATTTGGCGATGAATCGCCCGTCTGTTTGATCACTTTCAGTCGGTCGAGTGTTACTCGACAGGGGTCTGGACACAATCTGGATAATCGTCTCACCATCCTGGTTTTCCGTCTTTACGATACTCCCTCCCCAACGGACCGTTTGACCCGCATAGGGCATAGGGTCATTTTGCACCGCAACAATCGATGGGCTGGATTCCGGCGCATTCTCCACTTCTCGCGGCACGGTGCTGCAAGCCGATAGTAAGATGCCTAAACAAACTGACAGGAGTAGACTGTATGCGTTCTTATGAACGCGAAATCCGGTCATCCGCAGCATAGTTCTCTTTTCTCCGTATCTCCAGTACTCCGCCATTTTAGCCTATTCGATCACTTTTTCCTCAATCCAAGAAAATCAGTCGGCATCCACTGATTTGAACATCCATGACCAAAATCGTTCAGAGTTGCAATGACAGAAATCGCATCTCTCCTTGTTAAACAAATACTTAACAAGATACCTAATGCCCGGCTCTCAAAGTCTAAACATTCGAGCTGAACCTTGACTGAATTGGCCGCTTTACAGTTGCAGACAAGTCTGCAACCGAGTCTCTAGAGCCTGTCATTGAAATACCGCATTTGTGAACTACGGCGGATGTTGTGCAGTCAAAGCGGATAATGCGCTTTATAGGGTATTTTTGCAGCCGATAGTTTTGACATGGTTTTTGCGTAAGACCTTTCCTTGAGAAAAAACCGAACCGAATAGTTCAACGGGGAAACAAGGCAATCAGGAGCTTCTGATATGAATGACCTCACACAAGCTGCCACTATACTAAAAACCGGTGAGTATCAAGTGCTCGAACAGGCCTATTTAAGCTGGCACGGCGCCTGTGCTGAAGCCGAAGAGCTCAATCTGCTGTTTGCCCAATACATGCAATACGGGATTCTGCCCCACTGGGCAGAAAATTTTGCCAAAACCATTATATCCGACTTCCATTCAGAAATTACCGTCAACCCGGGATTCTACAGCCTGTCATGCTTTTCACCGCGGGTCGCAAGCGCGAAAAAGATTCCGACATTCAGTGTCAGCTAAGCACCGCTCTCCTTAGGGGCCGGCAGGGTGCCACCCTTGACGTGGCTGAGCCTCTGCAATCTCTCTCCGGTTAATTGATAAGTCTGGGCAAACCCGCGCACAAACTTTCCCTGTACCGGCCTGAGCATAAGGAGCTGAAAATCGCCCAGTGAATTTAAAGTATCGACAAAACGTCCGAAGTGTTCACGAAACCGGTTGATCAACGCTGAATAGTCCTTATTTTGCCGATCGATAAACTTTACCTCGCAGTCGTACTGCAGACGCTTTAATGCAAACGGATTCGGGCTGTCATTGCCGTTCTCAAGCAGCAGAATTCCGGCCAGGGGTTTTTCCCGAAGATTGCGCGTATGGGGGGCCAATTGGCTGATGAATATATAGAAATTTCCATCATCATCCTGGATAAAAGGTGCATGACTGGCCTCGGGCCGCCCCTGACCATCCACTGTCGCGATAAATACCACTGAGAAGGAATGCCTGAATTGCCGTATCTCAGCAAGCAGCTCATTGTCATCCGCTATTTTTTCCATTTTCCGATCCTCTATTGGTTCCGGTATTGACCCATTTTAGGCGATTCCATCTTCCTCCAGTATAATGCCGCTCTTTTTTATCAGCGTCATTCGTCCAGAGAAACCGCAGTGATTGAAAACCTTCGCAATATTGCCATTATCGCCCATGTAGACCATGGAAAAACTACCCTGGTGGACAAGCTGCTTCAGCAATCCGGTACACTCAATGTCCGTAACACGCCTCATGAGCGTGTTATGGATTCTAATGAATTGGAGAAGGAACGCGGGATAACGATACTGTCAAAAAACACTGCCATAAGCTGGAAGGGTTTTCGGATCAATATTGTTGATACACCTGGTCATGCAGACTTCGGTGGTGAAGTCGAACGTGTACTTTCAATGGTAGACAGTGTTCTGCTGTTGGTCGATGCCGTGGAAGGCCCCATGCCACAGACCCGTTTTGTCACACAAAAAGCGTTCAAGATGGGATTCAGACCCCTGGTGGTCATTAATAAAATTGATCGGGAGAGCGCCAGGGCGGATTGGGCGCTGAATCAAACCTTCGATCTGTTCGACAATCTGGGCGCAAGCGATGAACAACTCGATTTTCCCGTACTATTTGCATCCGCAGTCAATGGCTATGCCGGACTTGATGCCGGTATCCGGTCCGGCGATATGATCCCGTTACTGGAGGCAATCATAGAGAACGTACCCTATCCGGATGTAGATTCCGCAGGGCCCTTACAGATGCGGATATCGTCGCTCGATTACAACAGTTATGTGGGCGTCATCGGAATAGCGCGTATCAAACGAGGCACTTTAAACAGCGGTCAATCGGTGAAGATTATAGACCGGAGCGGGAAAGTCCGGAGCGGGAAAATCCAGCAGATCCTCGGTTTCCACGGATTGGAGCGCACTCAGATCGAATCGGCGGCGGCAGGCGATATCGTAGCGATCACTGGGCTCGACCCGCTGAATATTTCAGACACTGTCTGCGATCCTGAGCATGTTAGCGCTTTACCTCCGCTTTCGGTTGACGAACCGACTATCAGTATGACCTTTCAGCCCAATACATCACCATTTGCGGGCAAAGAAGGCAAATATGTCACCAGCAGAAATATCTGGGACCGATTGCAGCAGGAATTGATTCATAATGTCGCTCTTGGCGTGGAGCGGACCGACGACGCAGAAAAATTCCGCGTCTCCGGCAGAGGCGAATTGCATCTGTCGATTTTGATCGAAAATATGCGGCGCGAAGGGTTCGAACTTGCAGTAGGCCGGCCACAGGTCATTATGCGCACAAATCAGTCCGGTGAAATGGAGGAGCCCTTTGAGATTTTGATTGTCGATATTGAAGAACGCCATCAAGGCAGCGTCATGGAAAAACTGGGCGAGCGCAAGGGTGAACTCAATAATATGCTGCCCGACGGAAAAGGACGCGTTCGTCTCGAATACACCATCCCGTCTCGAGGCTTGATCGGCTTTCGAACTGAATTCTTAACCAACACCTCCGGAACCGGTCTCTTGCACAGCGTTTTCGATCACTATCGACCTGCAATTAATGCAACTATCGGACAGCGCGTGAACGGATCGTTGATTGCCAAGGGTACCGGCAAAGCCCTGGGTTTTGCCCTGTTCAATTTACAGGATCGCGGACGATTGATGATCGGTTCAGGAGATCAGGTTTACGAGGGACAGGTTATAGGCATTCACGCCCGAAGAAATGATCTGACCGTGAATCCGTTAAAGGGTAAGCAATTGACCAATATACGTGCCGCGGGTTCTGATGAAAATATTATCCTGACACCCGCCATTCGCCTGACGCTGGAACAGGCACTGGAGTTTATCGACGATGATGAACTGGTTGAGGTTACCCCGCTATCCATCAGGATCCGCAAGAAACTTCTGCATGAGCACGAGAGAAAACGCGCTTCACGGCAAAAGTCGGCGTAGTGGCAAAGAGGGCCATTTCATCATGAAGGAAAAAGGGCTCTTATCGGCTCCGGGCTTTCTGTATACTGATGTGTTTCACAGACCCAGTGATAATTTTTCAACGATTAGGGTGTTTAGCAATGAAAAATCGCGGATTTACGACGCGCATTCTCCACGCAGACAGGCAAAACCCGATCGAACACGGGTCGCTGCATAAACCTATCCATACCTCCATTGCCTACGCACATCAATCCGCCAATAACATCGCCCGGGTGTTTCAAGGTAAGGAGGCAGGATTTACTTACAGCCGGCAGGTAAACCCTACTATCACCGCGCTTGAAGAGAAAATCACTCATATGGAAGAAGGTGTTGCCAGCATTTGCTTTTCGACCGGCATGGCCGCTATCGCCGCCGTAATGCTGACCCTGTTGAAAGAAGGCGATCATTTGGTATCCAGCTGCTTTTTATTCGGTAACACCAACAGTTTTTTCGAAACACTGAAAAATTTCGGTATCGAGGTGAGTTTTGTCGATGCAACCGATGCCTCGACTGTTGAGGCGGCCCTTAAGCCGAATACACGCATGGTATTTGTCGAAACCATAGCCAATCCGCGTACCCAGGTCTGCGACATGGCGGGTATAGGAAGACTCTGCGAGGAAAAGAGATTGGTTTATGTGGTGGATAACACCATGACATCTCCCTACTGTTTTCGACCCGCACAGGTCAATGCTGGCTTGGTGATTCATTCTTTATCTAAATACATCTGCGGCCATGGCAACGCGCTGGGTGGATCGGTAACCGAAACCGGGCTTTATGATTGGGCCGCGTACGACAATATTCTGGATATCTATAAAACCGGTGATCCACAGAAATGGGCGTTGCAGCAAATCCGGAAAAAAGGGCTGAGGGATGCGGGAGGCACACTTGCACCACAGGTGGCACACACTATTGCCGTGGGATCTGAAACCTTATCCCTGCGCATGGAAAAGGCCAGCGACAATGCGCTAAAGCTGGCCGGCATGTTTCGCCAGCACCCGAAAATAAAGAATGTTTATTATCCCGGAGATGAACAACATGGGCAGCACGAACGGGCCAGAGAGTTGTTTAAGACGTTCGGTGCGATCATGAGTATTGAACTGGATGAATCCGTCGACTGCTTCGGATTCATCGATAAGCTCGAAATGGTGATCATTTCTACCAATCTAGGCGATAACAGGACGCTGGCGATACCGGTAGCCCAGACGATTTATCATGAACTCGGTCCCGAACGAAGAGCCGCTATGGGCATTTCCGACGGCACTGTGCGGCTGTCCATAGGTATAGAAGACTTTGGTGATCTGCACGACGATTTTACTCAGGCTTTGAACAATGCCGAAGAGTGCTGATCAGGCACCGCAGATGATTCGTTTGAGCTGTTTACACCCTTAAGTCTAAGATCAATAACTTAGCGATGTAGTCGTTTTGCCTGAGGGCAAACTGCCCCGTTTTCTGGCAGTCACAGCTCTTTTTCTGCCAACTCCTTCCGCTTTCCGACAGTTTTTTGTCAATCCCCGTTTTCCCTTCTTTTTCATAATCAATCTTAGCTATACAGCCTAATCAATTGTTATTAGGTGACTTATTCTCTTATCCTCTCCCTTATCACCGATCCGCACCCGCCTCCCCCGGCCGGGCCTGTCCCCCTCAAACGTCAAAATGTGAACACCCGCTCAGCATCCCGGCGTCAATTTCGCGACACTATCCCTACCTTGAGTCGCAACGCTTTTCTCTCAACGCCAACGGCTCAAAACAACAACACAACAATAATAAGAGCGCAGAGCCATGAAAAACTTACTCCACACTATCCAAGCTTCTATCCTTGTTCTTGCCGTGATCTTCGCCCAGGGCTGTGATTCAACTTCCTCGGTCGATTCGGCTCAGGCCACCGCCGCCGATCTGGCCGTCTCGGTGTCGGATCTGTACTGGGGCACTCGCGATGTGGGTGTGGAAACCACGCAAACCCTTATCCTGACCAACCGCGGTGAGCAGAGCGTCCAGATTAATGCCCTGAGCCTCGCCGGTGCCGATGCCAGTGAGTTCAGCACCAGCCTCCACGGGGCGGTCACGCTCAAGGCCGGTGATATGATGGAAGTGGCGGTTTCTTTCGCACCCCGGAGCGAAGGGCGAAAGTATGCGGCTCTTGAGATCGATTACGAGTTGATTTGATTCCGATTACCGAGCCAGCGGCTGAACTCCAGACAGTTGCCGGCTCATCCTTGATCATCCCCGGGGCGCACGGAGCGCCCAACCAGCAACGAATTACACATCATGTCTCAAAGCGATACCGGCAGGCCTTAGGGCCTGCCAATACGCCTTTCAACGATACATAATATTTAGTTATAAAGTACTAAAAATAAATCAATTGTATGCATGGATAATGCGTGACATCATGTTTTCCGGTAATACGACCGGGATGATTCCGATAGTCCCGGGTACAACGAACAAGAAATCTTGGGAGGAATATCCGATGAAGAAACGGGCTGTATGCACATCTTTCCTGGCGCTATCAATTTCAGGTTCTGTGATCGCTGAAACTCCGACAATGTATGTGGGCGCTTACGGGGGTTCCACCGAAAAATTGATGAAGGAAAAAATCATTCCATCATTCGAGGCCAATAACGATGTAAAGATTGTCTATGTTCCCGGAAACTCGACCGACACCCTGGCCAAGTTAACCGCGCAAAAAAGCAAACAGGAATTAGATGTTGTATTTCTTGACGATGGACCTATGTACCAGGCCGTATCTCACGGCTATTGTGCCAATATAGAAAAATCGCCCGTGCTGGATGATATCTATGACATAGCACATTTTAAGGGCGGGACGGCGGTTGGTGCCGGATTCGTTGTCACCGGTATCTCCTACAACAAGGAAATGTTCGAAAAAAACGGCTGGCAGGAACCTTCCTCCTGGATGGATCTTACCGACGAAAAATTCAAGGGTAAACTGGTCGTACCGCCGATCAACAACACTTACGGATTGCACGCGCTGTTAATGATGGCGAGATTAAACGGCGGCGGCGAAAACAATATCGAGCCCGGTTTTGACGCATTTATCGATAAAGTCGGACCTAATGTTCTCAGTTTCGAACCTTCGTCAGGCAAGATGTCGGAGCTTTTCCAAAGCGGCGAAATCGCTTTATCGGTATGGGGGAGCGGTCGATTGAAAGCGCTCGCAGATACGGGTTTTCCCGGTGGCTTTGTCTATCCCAAGGAAGGTGGTGTCGCCTTAATGGTTGCAACCTGCCCCGTGGTTGACAGCGATGTTCCGGAGCTGTCACAAAAATTCGTTCAACATATTCTGTCTAATGATGTCCAGGCTCAATTAGCCCAGGCACAAGGCTGGGGTCCGACCAACAAAACCACAGAGCTGGAAAAGGAGTTGGCAGACAGCATCCCTTACGGGCCTGAAAAGATCAATAACCTGATCGCCATGGATTGGGATGTGATCAATCAGCATCGAGCGGAATGGACTAATCGCTGGAATCGTACCGTCGAACGATAAATTTCCCACCTACCGATAGGGAGTCTTGCGAATACGGCAGGCTCCTCATCGGCCTTTTGTCAAAATGACTGCCGGCGATAGCACAGAATGAGGTGCGATGATATGTCGTTTCTTGAGCTAAGGAATCTGGTAAAAAAATACGGCGACTTCACGGCGGTTGAAAAAATCGATTTATCCGTGGAAAAAGGCGAGTTCATCTCCCTTCTGGGTCCATCAGGCTGCGGTAAAACCACAACCTTACAGATGATTGCGGGATTTACCGTGCCCACTCAAGGCAGAGTCCTGGTAAACGGTACCGATATCACGGATCTTAAACCCAATCGAAGGGGATTGGGGATTGTTTTCCAGACCTACGCCCTGTTTCCGCATATGACTGTGGCTGAAAATGTCAGCTTTGGGCTTGAGATGCGCAAAGTCCCTCAAGAGGAATTGGATCAGCGGGTTGCAGATGTTTTGCGGCTTGTGCATCTGGACCCCTTTCGCACGCGATTTCCGAAAGAACTGTCGGGAGGACAGCGCCAGCGTGTCGCTCTGGCGCGAGCGCTGGTCATCAAACCGGATGTATTGTTACTGGACGAACCCTTGTCAAATCTCGACGCCAAACTGCGGGAAGACATGCAAATCGAATTGCGGGAAATTCAGCGTACGCTTGGGACGACCACCATTCTCGTCACGCATGACCAATCCGAAGCGCTTGCAATGAGTGACCGCATTGCGGTGATGGATAAGGGGAAGATGATTCAGATCGATGATCCCATGAAAGCTTACGAAGTCCCGAACAATACCTTTGTATCAAACTTTCTCGGTAAAACCAACAATCTAAGCGGTACGATCGAAAGCCGTGCGAACGGACGTATGCAAGTACGGGTTGACGAGGGGTTGATCGAGGTCAGGGACGAAGATTCATCGATCAGCGGTTCAGTCACGCTCAGCATACGCCCGGAAAAACTGTTTTTTGTCAGCGGCCCGGACGCCAAGATAAAGGGCAAAGTTCACGCCAGGGTTTTTCTCGGCAATCACTTTATGTATCAGATCGACACAAACGTGGGGCGGATACTGGTCACCACGGAAAACAGCGGAAGTGCGATTAAAGACGAAGACGAAGATGTCGGCCTGAGTTGGAACGCGGGCGAAATCCGCATTCTGTCGGGAGAACCGTAGAATGGCTAAAGCTGCGGTAAAATCATTCCTGCCGCCCTATCTATTGAGTGCACCCGCCTTGCTATTGTATGTGGCAATGCTTGGTACTCCCATGTTAATGACCTTTCTTCTCAGTTTCAGTGCGTTCGATTTCAACCAGGGAATATTACCCGAGTATACACTGAGCAACTACTGGGAGGTCCTGAGCGATGATTACTTCCATGAGATATTCGCCCGGACTTTCGGACTTGCATTACTGGTGACACTTATCTGTGTACTGATCGGGACGCCGGAAGCTTATATTCTGTCCAGAATGAGTAACCCATGGCGGTCGATTTTTCTGGTGATTATCCTGGGACCCTTATTGATTTCGGTGGTTGTGCGAACACTGGGTTGGGCCTTGATCATCGGTTCAAACGGAATTATCAGTACCACATTACAATCTCTGGGTTTGGTCGACGAGCCGGTTCAACTGATGTTTACCTTTACCGGAATGCTCATAGCGTTGGTTCATGTTCTCGTACCGTTTATGGTCATATCTGTCTGGGCATCGATTCAAAAACTCGACCCCTCGGTTGAATATGCAGGCCTGTCCCTCGGAGCCAGTCAATTTACCGTACTCAAGCGAATCGTTTTGCCCCAGGTTATGCCGGGCATACTGTCAGGTAGTATGATTGTCTTCGCCCTGACGGCCAGTGCATTCGCAACGCCGGCAATCATTGGCGGCCGAAGACTCAAAGTGGTTGCAACCACTGCCTATGATGAATTTTTAAATACCCTGAATTGGCCTCTTGGAGCCACCATTGCAGTACTGTTACTGATTGCCAATTTTGTCATTATTTTCAGCTATAACCGATTCATTGAAAAAAAATATGCGCAGGTGTTTGAATGAAGTCCAATGGCATCCCCGCACTGATCTTTCACGCTTTGTTCGTTGTCTTTATCCTGGCTCCACTGATTGTAATCTGCCTGGTAGCCTTTACGGACAAAGGGTATATGTCCATGCCGACCGACGGTTTGTCCCTGCGTTGGTTTAAAGCCATACTCGAAAATCAGGATTTTATCGACGCCTTTTGGGTGAGTCTGTATATCGCCTTAGGCTCGGCAACCATCTCACTGATGATTTCGATCCCCGTCGCCTTGGCGGTAGTGCGTTATCGCTTTCCCGGTCGAGAGCATTTCACGGCCTTTTTTCTATCCCCCTTGATGATTCCGCACGTTGTTCTCGGTGTATCCTTTCTTCGCTTTTTTACTGAAATCGGATTTACCGGAACCATGGTCGGGCTGATACTAACCCACGTCATCATTGTAATGCCTTATGCATTGAGGCTGGTACTGGCATCTACGGCTGGATTGGATCGGGATGCGGAACGCGCCGCCTACTCACTCGGCGCGTCTGGATGGACCGTATTTCGACGGGTTACCGTACCTTTAATCCTGCCGGGAGTGGCCGGTGGATGGGTACTTGCGTTTATCACCAGTTTCGATGAATTGACCATGACGGTATTCGTGGCATCGCCGAGTACGACAACGCTACCGGTGCGTATGTATCATCATATTGCTCAAACGGTCGATCCCCTGATCGCGTCGATTTCAGCCGTGCTGATTTTCCTGACACTACTGCTGATGATCCTTCTGGACCGGATATACGGACTCGACAAAATACTGATCGGCAAAGGTTAAAATGGATGCGGACGTCGCAGTAGTGGGTGGCGGAATTGTCGGCATGTCAGTCGCCTGCGGACTACTCAGACATGGCTTGAAAGTGACCGTCTTCGATGGAGACGACCGCGACCTTCGCGCTTCAAGGGGCAATTTCGGGCTGGTCTGGGTCCAGGGCAAAGGTGACGGCATGCCCGAGTATGCACGCTGGACCATGCATTCGGCAAAGCTCTGGCCCGAGTTTTCGAAAACGATGAGATCTGAAACCGGAGTGGATATACAACTCTCCCAGCCCGGCGGGATGCATCTGTGCCTGACGGAACAAGAGCTTGAAGACAGGGAAGACAGCCTCCGTGAACTACAACTTTCACTGTCAGAGCCTTACCCTTACGAAAAACTCGATCACAAAGGACTAAAAAAACAAATTCCCTCTATCGGTGCCCGGGTGGCTGGCGCCACTTTCTGTCCAATGGACGGGCATGTTAACCCCTTGCATTTGCTGCGTGCCCTGCATGAATTCTTTAATATCCATGGAGGACACTTGATCAACGGTGTGTCGATCACGGATATCTCTTTCGAAAAAGGTGTGTTTACCTTGAACTCAGGAACGGCACAGACTCACTGGCAAGCGGATAAACTTGTCCTGGCCGCCGGATTGGGTAATCAACAACTGGCAGGCCAAATTGGACTAAAGATTAATTTAAAGCCCAACCGGGGGCAAGTGCTTATTTTGGAGAGACTGGCACCTTTTCTGAATTTTCCAACCAGCCATGTGAGACAAACGGTTGAGGGAACAATTCAATTGGGTGATTCAAAGGAAGATGTCGGATTTGATGACGGAGCCACAGTTGATGTAATAGCTGAAATAGCCAGGCGCTCCGTGCAAATGTTTCCCTTACTATCCGATTGCAGGCTGGTCAGAGCCTGGGGGGCACTGAGGATTATGACCGGTGACGGATTTCCTATCTATCAGCAATCAGATACCTGCCCCGGATCGTTTCTGATCAGCTGTCACAGCGGAGTGACTTTAGCAGCGGCTCATGCCGGCCCCTTGGCGGACTTCATCGGTAGAGGAAATTTTCCGCAACGCTTTGACGTATTCAGCGGGGACAGATTTCATGTTCAAGCGCACTGAAAAGATTGATCCGGAAACGGAAAATTCCGCTATCAGTGTATACATCGACGGGCGTAAGGTTAAAACTCACACGGGTATGACGGTGGCCGCAGTACTATTGGAGTCAGGCGAAGAACCGTTCCGGTTTTCTGCCGTCAGCAAAGAGCCGCGCTCAGCCTATTGCCTGATGGGGGTATGCTTTGAATGCCTGGTGCAAATCGACGGCATCAAAAATCGCCAGGCCTGCATCACGGAAGTCTCCGACAGTATGCGCATTGAACGTGAGACAGATCCACAAGCTTCAAGCGAGGATAAGCGGAGTGACTGAGCAGAGGTACGATATTGCAATTATAGGCTCAGGGCCTTCCGGGATGGCCGCCGCTGTTACCGCTTCAGAATTTAATTGCAGTACCGTGGTGATAGATGAACAGGCAAAACCGGGGGGACAGATATACCGCAATAGCCGGTTCAGTCCGCTACGCAACTCACCTGTTCTCGGAACCGATTATCATCAGGGGGAACATTTGGCCGATGCATTTACACAGTGCAAGACCGATTATTTAGCGAATAGTGTGGTCTGGTATATAGACCAGGAGGGTACATTAGGCATATCCGAGAATAACCGTGCAAAAAACCTGTCTGCCGGATTGATCATTGTTGCTACCGGCGCCATGGAGCGGCCTTCACCCATCCCGGGTTGGACATTACCCGGCGTAATGAGCGCCGGGGCCGCACAAATCCTCTTGAAAACCGGCGCACTGATTCCCGAAGGCCGTGTGATACTGGCTGGCTGCGGTCCATTGCTGTATCTGGTTGCCTGGCAGCTGATGAACGCCGGGGCTGAAATCGTCGCATTATTGGATGCCACCAATACAAGCCGGATGTTAAAAAGCCTGCCCAAGCTTGCAGGCGCCCTTACGGCTCCCGGGTACCTGATCAAGGGGCTTTCTTATATCGCTGCCCTGCGAAAAGCAAGAATTCCGATATTTAAAGGGCTGGAGTCGATAAGAGCGGAAGGGGATGGCAAACTGCAACACGTCGTCTTTACGGCGAAGAGCCGAAAATTCCGGCTGGAATGCGAATCGCTTCTGCTGCATCACGGTGTGGTACCCAACACCCAAATTTCACGTGCGCTCGAATGCCGCCATATCTGGGATAAACGTCAACTGAGCTGGAAACCCGATCTGAATCACTGGGGGCATACGAATAAAGAGCGAATTTATGTAGCGGGGGACAGCGGTGGAATCGTAGGTGCCAAAGTTTCCGAATTGCAGGGGCGGTTGGCGGCACTGGATGCCTTGAACAAGCTCGGCATCATTCAAACAGGCAAACGCAATTCTTTGGCCATGGTGCTTCGTCAGCAACAAAATCGCCATATGGCGGTACGACCCTTTCTTGACACTCTCTACAAACCGGCCGAATATGTACTGCAGCCAGAGGACAACACCATGATTTGCCGATGCGAAGAAGTCACCGCCGCAGATATACGCCAGATGGTGAAGATGGGCTGCCTGGGGCCAAATCAGACAAAGTCATTCGCAAGGCCTGGCATGGGCCCGTGCCAGGGGAGAATGTGCGGCCTCACGGTTTCCCAGATCATCGCAAAAGAGAGAGCCGTACCGATTGAAGAAGTCGGATATTATCGAATCCGCCCTCCTCTGAAACCCATCACGCTAGGCGAACTGGCGGTATTTCAAACGCCTGACAAATAAATTTCCTCGTGCACGCAGACGCAATTATTATTGGTTCCGGCATACATGGTTGCTCAGCGGCGCTGCATTTAGCGAAAGCGGGAATCAAGCCTCTGGTATTAGAGCAATCCTACCCGGGCCGTCACGCGTCTGGTGTCAATGCAGGCGGCGTCAGGCGCCTGGGCCGGCACTTTGCTGAGATCCCTCTGTCCGTTGAATCGCTGAAACTCTGGATATCCATAGGCGATCTGGTCGGCAGCGACTGCGGTTTCAGCCGATGCGGTCAGATCAAGGTCGCCGAGTCAGAACAGGATATGAATTCGCTGAAAATGCGGGTAAAACAGTTGCAATCAATGGGATACTATCACGAGGAACTGATCGACCGGGACAGGCTTCGAGAACTTCTGCCGGCCGTGTCAGATCATTGTTGTGGTGCGATCCTATGCCGTGATGATGGATTCGCGCTACCTTTCCAGACAGTCCAGGCGTTTCGCCGATCTGCCGAGCGGGCAGGAGCCCGGTTTAAATGCGGTCACCATGTCAGCAGATTGGTTCGAAAGAGCACACTGTGGAATGTATACGCCGGCGATGAACACTTTGCGGCGCCGATAGTCATTAATTGCGCCGGTGCCTGGGCCGGAGATATCAGCAGGCAAATGGGCGAGGCGGTTCCTTTACAAGCCGTGGCGCCGATGTTAATGATTACCGAACGCGTTTCACCATTTTGCGCAGCAGTTGTCGGCGCAACCAGCAGAGCTTTGTCGTTTAAGCAATTTGAAAACGGTACCGTACTGATAGGCGGAGGTTACAGAGGGAAAGTGGACATAGACCACAGAACGACATTGCTGGATATGAGCGGACTTGCAGTAAATGCCGCGACCGCCGAACAATTATTTCCCATCATGCAAGGGATTCGAGTCGTGCGCTGCTGGGCGGGAATAGAGGCACTGATGCCGGATGAAATACCGGTTATAAGCCCGAGCTCCAGGTACCCGGATGCCTATCACGTTTTCGGTTTTTCCGCCCATGGATTCCAATTAGGTCCGATTACCGGAAAAATAGTAACGGACTTGATTATGCACAATTCCACAACACTGCCAATCGAGGCTTTTTCGATACAGCGCTTTGCCAGGGCCTGTTAACACCAATAATTAAGTTGAGTCCAAACCACCCAAAGTGACTTTAGACAAGCATGCCATCCAGAATTAACCACAGACAGCTCGAAGCGTTCCAGGCAGTAATGCAAGTAGGTACAATTACCCGTGCAGCAGATCTTCTCGGAATTACCCAACCGGCGGTCAGCCGATTGATTGCAGCCTTGGAACATGCTGTCGGTTACAGTCTGTTCGAGCGGCAAAAAGGACGCCTGCTGGCGACACCGGATGCCAATGCACTTTACGAGTTTGTCGAACAGTCATTCGTCGGCATTGACAAAGTGACTCAGGCGGCGGCTGAAATCCGAATGTTCAAGCGCGGTGCGTTGCAAATTGCCAGCATGCCCGCTCTGGCTCTTGGCTTTTTGCCGAAAGTTGTCAGCCGATTCGCCAGCTCCCGGCCAGGTATTAATGTTTCCATTCAAATCCGCAGCTCCCAGAAAGTGTTGGACCTTATTGCCAGTCAACAATTCGATATCGGACTGGCCGCGGTTGAAGGCAGTCATCCAGCGTTGTTTGTAGAGTCATTGCTCAAGGCCCGGATGGTTTGTGTTATTCCTGAGGACCACAGGCTGGCGAAGCAAAACATTATCAGGCCCGAAGATCTGCAAAACGAAGTATTTGTTTCCCTGGGCGAGGAATTCGGCACCCGGCGAATGGTTGACAATGTATTTGAGGACGCCGGGATCTATTCAAGAATGACCAGTGTCGACACACAGCTATCAGAAGCCGCCTGCGCGTTTGTCCGTCAGGGATTCGGCGTTTCGCTGGTAGAACCGATCTGCGCTTCCGAATCGCTTGGCCGAGGCCTGGTGGCCCGCCCTTTTGAACCGGCCATAGAATACGAATACAGTGTCCTCTACCCGCGCCACCGCCCGCGCAGCAGATTAACCGATGAGTTTGTCACAACGCTCAAAGAGGCCTTGTTAACAAATCCATTGATCGATCCCCAGACCACCCGTATGAGCTTGCCCCGCAAGCGATAGCCCGCGGCCCAAATCCATCTCACGAGGAGGCCTCGCTCCTACGGGGGGATGAGGAAAAATTGTAATGTACATCACGGACAAACTTGCGAGATTCGGAATAACACTTGCTGTATCACATTGAAACTATTGGCAATTTCACCAACAGCCGGACATTCTGCGAAAAGTGAGGGATTTTCAATGAAATCACTCGGTTACATAGAGTACAGATCGACCACAAACAGGTGTTTCGCGCCGTGAAATTCCGTAAATTGTGTATAGACTCTTTGCTTATGAGCATCCTTTTTACCCCATTTCCACCGGTTTAGTGGATTTTGAAAGTGAACGAATTGCTTTCTTCCTTGAAAAACAGGCTTTCCTCGCTTTTAGAAGGCCATAAACCGGCTCGGCTTAAGGGCATTGTTTTAAACAGAAGATTTCTGCTACTCGGGGGAGTGATGACGATATTGCTCCTCGGCGTTGCAATCACCCTGGCACTGAGTTCTTCCCATCAATCCGACACGACATCACAAGCCAGATCTATACCTGCCCCTGTCGTTCAGGCCCCGGTCCTGCGGACTGCACAGTCACAGAAAACAATCACCATCAGCGAACCGATTAAACGGGCATCTGAGCCTGCCGCCGCCACAAATCCGGCACTTGAGGAAACAATAGACACCTTTGTATTACCCAAATTTACCGTATTGGCACTGGATGCCGGCCATGGCGGTGTCGATCCCGGATCGATCGGCAGCAATGGATTAACGGAAAAAGAAGTGACGCTTCGATTGGCAAAAAAGGTCCGCTCCCGTCTCAGTTCAATTAAAAACCTGCATATTGCCCTGACACGCTACGATGACAGAACACTGAACATCAATTCGCGTACGGAAATTATCGAAACGATCGGCGCCGACTTCGTCCTTTCGCTTCATCTGAATTCCATTCCCCAGGATAACATTACCTTGGTGGAATCCTACTACAAAACAAGCCGCCGAGCGGACCCGGGCAATACGCATTTATTTGTTAGCTCCGGCGATGAAAAAATCGCTTTATCTCAGGCGCTGGCCGCCTCCGTGCTGGATTCCGTTTATGCAACGGTAAAACGGCACAATGAAATCTCCGTAAATGCCGGCCTAAAAACCGACTCCATGCGGATTCTTTCCCAGAACAGGATACCTGGCGCCTTGATTGAAGTGACTTGCCTGAGCAATCCCGAGGAAGAAAATCGACTGGCCAGCGACGAATATCTGGACAAACTCGCGGCCGCCATTGCCGAAGGGATAAAGGTATTTTTGGAAAATACCGGCAGTTCCTTTACCGCCTCTCTATAGCTCAGTATCCAGTCTACGCCATCATACTACCCCAGCTAAGGCGATGCATTTAGCCGGATTTTGTCCGGAGTGATACTAATGTGTTATAGGTAAGCGACGAACTATGACTATTATTTAGGCAGGCTCTTGGAGGCTGTCGTCAGGGCAGACAGCAAAGATTTTAGCAACGAACTGAGGTGATCCCGGTGAAGCAAAATATCGACCTGGAACAACGACTCAAGCACCATAAACTTTTTGCAAGTATAGACAGCGGACAACTCAGGCAGATCATCAGCAGGTCGCAGCTCGCTTATTCGGGCCCGGACCAACTCATCCCGATAAGGGAAAATAATGGTAATATGCTGGTTCTACTGGACGGGGAAATAAAAATTCAAAAGGCCTCACAAGCCGGTAAAACCTCCCTGCTAATTGCGGACACGCCAGTACCGGCAGTCCTCAATTGCGTCGCGCACGACACGCGTATTACAACCATGGGTGACTGCCGCTGGATCTGGCTGGACAGCGGTATCATAGACGCCAGTCTCGCCTGGCGGGAAATTGTCTACAGCAGGCCGGCTGTCAAGACCGATCAGTCCCGGCATATTCCGTTGATCACACAGACCAACGCCTTCAGAAAACTGACTCTCGACTGCGTGGCCGAGGCTTTTTCGCGCATGCAGCGAATCGATGTCGGCAAAGGGCGGGATATCGTCAGAGAGGGAGATTTAGGCGATGCGTATTACCTACTCGATTCGGGCAGCGCCGATGTTCTGCAAACCGATACAGGCGACGGGAAACCGCACCTGGTCCGAAAACTCAAAGCCGGTGATGGATTTGGCGAAGAATCCTTGATCCAGAAACAAAGCCGTAACGCAACGGTAAAGATGACAAGTGACGGCACGGTATTGAAGCTCGCCGCTCATGACTTTTCTGAATTAGTACAACCATCGTTGATCGAATCCATTTCCCCGCAAGATGCGCACGCAATTTTAACCCAAAGCCGTATTCAACTTGTGGACTGCAGATACGATTTCGAATACGAACAACTGCGCCTCCCTGGCGCTATACTGGTCCCGCTGCAC
Source organism: Granulosicoccaceae bacterium (assembly GCA_965222695.1). Lineage (GTDB taxonomy): Bacteria > Pseudomonadota > Gammaproteobacteria > Granulosicoccales > Granulosicoccaceae > UBA7957. The sequence continues at coordinate 3,040,909 of OZ244967.1, forward strand.
AATTTGAGAAACAACGTCAATCGTTTTTCAAAAGACACTCTGCATCTGGTGTACTGCGATAAGGAGCGGCGCAGCCAGGCCGCCGTCTTTCTGCTGCAGGAGCGCGGAATAAAAGCCAAATATATCGAAGGAGGCATAGGGAATTGGCCTTACCGGATCGATCATAACGAACTGAAGATGTCAGACTGAACACCGGAATTCAACCAATAACAATCAACCCCCGGCAAAGCCGTGGGCTTCTACATCCGCGTAGGAGCTTGCCCGCAGGCAATAGCCCGGCGACCCAAATCCATCGCCAGGATGCCTCGCTCCTACGACATCCCGGAGATTTTCGCCTCCTTAGCTTGCCCCGCAAGCGATAAAACGCCCCCTAATCCATCATCTCCAGCTCTTCGAGCAAGCCTTGAATTCCCGCTACCGCACAAGCCTCGTCGGTTTCCCCGGACGGCGCGCCACTGACGCCCACCGCGCCGTATATGGTACCACCCGCCTCTATAACCACACCGCCCGCGGACATGGTGACATTTTCCACCGACCCTATGGGTGATTTCGCCAATTCCGTAAGCTGCGAAGTCGCTACACTGAAATTGGCAGCGGTATAGGCTTTTTCCCGGCTGATTTCGATCGAAACGGGCGGAGCCAGTGTATCCCTGGCAACCACTTGGACTGTTCCGTTTTTATCAACCACGGTAACCGTCACCTGTACGCCCTGTTTACGGCATTCTTCAATGACCGCTTGCGCCACACTTTGCGCTGAATCCAACGTCATCCTCTTGACCGCGACGACGGGCGAGTCTTCCGCGGCACTGAGTGCCGCGAATAATATTCCGAACATCGCGGTGATGAGCCTCATTGCAGGCATATATCCTCCAGTCTTGTTCACATAAGTTAGCTTACTGTTTGATGCCGTTTCCCATTCGGCGGAAACTGCGTGATCAATCATTAAGACAGCCGGATCGAGTGTTTAAGTTTATTAAAAACAATAATCACTGCGCCAATCCCCATTAGGGAAGTATGCCACTATCCTCAGTGGCAATAGTTTCGGATTGGTATTGCACCGATCTGGTGGATAGTCATCGACTGCTTACCATGTTGAATCCGCGGCGATATTCGTTTGCCGTGACACCAACTTTTCTTTTAAACAATCGCCTGAAATAACTGTCTTCGGCGTACCCTATTTCGTCCATGATATCCATGATTGTATTGTCGCTGTTCTCCAGCAGTCGCTTGGCTTTCTCGATGCGGATATTCTGCACGTACTCGAGCGGCGTCTGCATTGTCGCCTGTTTGAAACGGCGTTTGAATGTACGCTCTGCCAGACCGCTATAGGCGATGGCCTGAGTCAGCAGATCCTGCTCTGTAATATGCTCCTGAATCCAGATTTGTACGTCGCGAATCACCAGATCCTGTTCAGCCAACGCAGCGGCCAGTGGTATACACGGTGTCTGTTTATCAAAGTTACCGCTCAACAGAAAAAATCGATTGGCCTGGCTGGCCAGGTCGCTGCCGCCGAACTTGTCCAGCAGGTAACTGGTCAGGTACTGCCAGGACGTCGAGCCGCCCGCGCAGATAATGCGGTCTTCCTCAGTGAGCATTTCATCGGGTTGTAGATTGACATTCGGATATTTCTGCCTGAACAGATCGCTGAACGCCCAGTGTGTGGTTGCCAGTCTTCCGTCCAGCAGGCCGGACTGCGCCAGTATAAAACTGCCCGCGCAGATACTTGCAAGAATGGCTCCCCTGCGGTGTTGCGAGGCCAGCCACTGATACAATTCCTGTTCATGGGTTAATTCTCCGTCAGCCTTAAGAGCAACGGACGGAATAATAATCAGGTCGGTATTGTCGATTTCACTGAAACGATTCTGGCATTTGAGCTGGAATTTGTTAAATGTCTCGATAGAACCGGTTTTGCTTCCCGCAATCCTGACATCGAAATGCATCTTGGGACTTTCTCCCGAAACCGCTTCCCAGCAACTGCCCAGGGATGAGAATACATCGAACGGGCCGCTTAAGGTGTAGCCCATAATTCCTTCGAGCGCGAGAATGGTTACCCGTGTTGTTGGCACATTTAGCACGTTCATGACCTTTCTGGACCTTTATGATACCGAGCCGAATCTGCATAATGAATAGCGGCATCGTCATCACAAACGACAATTGAGCGATAGAAGAACCGGGGCGTGTAATTGATGGCATGCCCTAATAAAACAAATCATCGCTCGTCTTTATCAGAAAAGAAACTAGCCACATTGGAGAGAGGAAAATGAATAAATCATTCAAGCCTATCCTGTTTAAGCTTAAGAAATCACTGCTTGCCGGCGTTGTTGGGCTGGGCCTGACGATGTCAGGAGGCACAACGGTCGCGGACGAAACCTGCATGTCTCCCTACATGGCAAAGATAGTGGGTCAGGAAGATTTTATCTATGTCTGGACACTGGGCGTCGAGGGCCTCGGCGACGAGCAGGATAAACTGGTCACAGTAGATGTTAACCCGAATTCTGAAAATTATGGCAAGGTGATCAATACCCTGTCCGTCGGCGGGCGTAATGAGGCTCACCACTCGGGTTTCACCGACGATCGAAAATACCTGTGGGCAGGCGGTCTGGACACCAGCAAGATTTTTATCTTTGATGTCCACACGGATCCGGCCAAGCCTACCTTGTGGAAAACCATCGATAACTTCGTCTCTGAAAGCGGCGGAGCGGTCGGGCCGCACACCACCTATGCCCTGCCCGGCCGAATGATGATTACGGCACTGAGCAATAATCAGGATCACGGCGGCCGTAGCGCGTTGGTGGAGTACACCAACGCAGGGGAATATGTCGCTACCCACTGGATACCGACCGATGAAGACCTTAAGGGCGCCGTCAAAACCGGAAAAATCGCCGACGGCTATAACTACGATGTGCGAGTCCTGCCGCGGCGCAATGCGATGTTTACATCGTCTTTCACGGGCTGGTCCAACTATATGATGGATTTCGGCAAAATGCTGCAGGACCAGGAAGCCATGAAGCGCTTCGGCAATACGGTTGTTCAATGGGATCTGCACAGCCGCAAGCCGCGAAAGGTCTTAGATGTACCGGGTGCCCCTCTGGAAATCCGTTGCGCCTGGCAACCGAATCATAACTGGTGCGTCACTACCGCTGCATTGACCTCGAAAATCTGGTTGATCTATGAGGAAAACAATGAGTGGAAGGCCAAAGCGGTGGCCGATATCGGCGACCCTTCCAAAATCCCCCTGCCGGTGGACATATCCATCACTTCCGACGATAAAGGTCTTTGGGTTAATACCTTTATGGACGGCAAAACTCGATTTTTCGATATGACCGATCCTTTTAATCCCAAGCAGACCTACGAGAAAGTAATCGGTCGGCAAGTCAATATGGCCTCTGAAAGCTGGGACGGAAAGCGAGTCTATTATACCTCTTCCCTTCTCGCCAACTGGGATAAAAAAGGCGAAGACAATGAACAGTACCTGAAAGGCTACGAGTGGAACGGCAGCGAGTTGGTGGAAAAGTTCGCTATTGATTTTAACGAGCAGAAGCTGGGACGCGCTCATCAAATGAGGTTTGGCGCATACAGTCTGTACGCGCAAGACCAAAGCCCTCAGGAGAATAAAATTCTGGCGGAACTTTCCTCACAGAAATCGGTTCAAAAATAAGCCGATACTTATCGGGGCCGCGACGCGGCCCCGACCTTTTTCCTCATCGCCTTGCCTGGCCCGATTTGGGGCGGCAACGCTGTTTTGGAATTAGAGTACTAGTATGTCTATCCAATCCAGTCGAGATCAGATCAGCTCTTGTACATTATTGCGGTTTCTTCTGATGATGTTGATCGCCCTCCCGGGCTTTTCCGCTGAAGAGCCCGCCATGGGCTATGGAGAACTTGAATATGAGCTACCTGCAGCGGGAAGCTATCAACTGCCGCCGCTGGGCAAAGCGGGTGACGGATCCGTATTGACCGAGAACGGCCTGACCACATCCCTGCATCAATTATTTGATGATCGATATACCCTGCTCAGCTTTATCTACAGCAATTGTAGAGACCTCAATGGCTGCCCCCTGAGTTCATTCGTATTCTATAAGCTGAAATCATTGATGCAGAAAGCGCCTCGGTACGCGGAAAAAGTGCAATTGATCAGTCTCAGTTTCGATCCCGCCAGGGATACGCCACAGGTGATGAAGCTCTATGGTAAGAACTTCGATTATGCCGGTGCACGGGGAAAGTGGCATTTTTTAACAACGGCGTCAGAGACCGAACTCTCACCCATCCTCAAACAATACAACCAGGACCTGCAACGTTTTTACAGTATGGAAGACAGCTCCCAGGTAGAGTACGGTCATATTTTACGAGTGTTCTTAATCGATCCTCAGCAGCGAATCCGCAATATCTACAGCGTGGGGTTTTTGCATCCGTCACTGATTTTGAACGATTTGCAAACACTTTTTCTTGAGCAGAGCCAAGGCAAAAAAACTCCACTGGCAGACAATCTGCTCGCCGTTCGGCTGGCCGAGCCGGGAGACTATAAACAAGGGTATGAAGATCAATCCTATGAAAGCAAATCGCGTGCACTCGACCTAAGAAGCGGTACAAAAGTCGATTTATTGGAAAATGCACTCACCCCTCCACTGGGGCTTCCGCATCTGAGTGAAGAAACCAAAAAACGCCTCAGCCGGGAAAAAATCCGCCTGGGACAAAAACTGTTTTTCGATCGCCGGCTTTCGCTGAATGAAACCTTTTCCTGTGCGATGTGCCACGTGCCGGAACAAGGGTTTACCAGCAACGAACTGGCAACGGCCGTGGGCATAGAGGGACGGACGGTCCGCCGCAACACGCCCACGATCTATAACGTGGCCCACTATGAAAAGCTCTTTCATGACGGACGCGAGAATTCTCTCGCACAACAGATCTGGGGCCCCTTACTGGCCCGCAATGAAATGGCGAACCCCTCGGTCGGCTTTGTCATAGACAAAATAACATCCTTAACTGACTATGAGGGCTTATTTGAAGCCGCCTACCAGGGAAAAGGCGCAAGCATGGAAACCGTCGGTGATGCGCTGGCGGCCTATCAAATCAGTTTGCTGTCCGCGGATTCTGACTTTGACCGCTGGTATTTCGGAGGCCGCGAGGACGCCATCAGCGAGCAGGCCAAGCGGGGGTTTATCCTCTTTACCGGGAAGGCAGGCTGCGCGGCATGCCATTCTCTAAGCCCGGATCATGCCCTGTTTACCGATCAGCAACTGCACAACACCGGTATAGGTTATAAGGAATCCATGGGTATAGTCAGCGATGTCAAAAGAATCACTCTCGCTCCGGGTGTGTTTGTTGATATTGCTCAGGACGTTATAGAGTCTGTCGGCGAAAAGCCGCCATCTGATTTGGGCCTTTACGAAATCACTCAAAACCCTGCCGATCGCTGGCGATACAAGACCCCGGGGTTGCGAAATATCAGCCTGACAGCGCCCTATATGCACAATGGCGTGTTCAGTACGCTGGAGGAGGTGATCGGATTTTACAAGCAAGGAGGCATCGACAACGAAGAACTGGATCCGCTGATCAAACCCTTGAATTTGAGTGACAACGAAACCCAGGCGCTGATTGCCTTTCTGAACTCCTTAACCGGCAGCAACGTCGACGCTATAGTGAGCGACGCGTTCAGTGCCGATATAGGCGATCGCTAAGCTTATCCCGCCGATGGTGAAACCCGCGATAGTAAGATTCCGGCTGTTAGTATTACTGATGATAAGCCTGCCCGTGAGCGGTGCAAATCATCCGGTCGGCGGCGACTTCAGCCTGACGGACCATCTCAACCAGCCGTTTCATCTCAGTTCAGCCAAAGGCAAGGTCGTTATTTTGTTTTTTGGTTATACCTACTGCCCGGATATATGCCCGACCATACTGAGCGATATTGCGCAGATACTGAATTCACTCGGAAAAAAGGCCGACAATGTGGTTCCGTTATTTGTATCGGTGGATCCGGAGCGTGATTCTATCGATCGTCTGGCCGAATACGTTCCCTGGTTTCATAAAAGCATTATCGGTTTAGGCGGGACCCCGGAGCAAATCCGCCGGATAACAGACGCTTATCATATACAGGTAAAAATTAACAAAACTTCCGAACGGGATAGTAACTATTCAGTTGATCACAGCGCGGGGATTTACTTAATCGACCAATCCGGAACATTGGTGCAGATAATTCCTTACGGTTTACCGCTCGATCACACGATCAGAGCGATCAAATCCTATCTCAAACACTGAGAGCCTGTCTAAACAATCAATTGGTTCTAACGCTATAATTACCGATATTCTGTCAGTATCCGCAGACAAAAATGTCCCATGCCTACCTAAACACACTAGTAGACGCCTATAAATCTGCGCAAGCGAGAAATCATCGTTTACTACTTGTATTATCCGGAAATCGCAAGCAATCGCTGGAGTCGGCCCGATGCTGTCTGCGCAGACTAAATATTGAGGATCCAGTTTATATCGGTGTGAGCGACAGTGAATCCCAAGACTCCGAGACTGTACCGAAAGCGGCATCATTGCTGGGCAGCGATCGAAGTGCCGTTGTCTACGACGCCTCCGGCGGATTCGATCCCGACGCATTCGGTATTCTCAGCGGCACCATCAAAGGTGGCGGTCTGTGTATATTGATCACACCCTCACTGCGTCAATGGCCACAATTTCAGGACCCCGAAAACCGACGATTGGCCGTATATCCCTATGATCCCGGCCGGATATCGGGCCGCTACCTAAGCCGCCTGTCACAGATCATCGGTAAAAACCTACACTTGATTGATTGCCGGGACGGGGTTGAACTTCGGCTCCTGCCCATCGAGTCCGCCACGAACACTTTAGCACACGCATTACCGACGAACGATCAACAAAGCGTCATTTCCGCTATAGTTGCAATGGCGAAAAACGATAATTCCCCAGCCCCACTACTGCTTACCGCCGACAGAGGACGAGGGAAATCGTCAGCGATGGGGATAGCGGCAGCCACTATTCTGCTTATCGACGATGCTGCAAAAATTGTCCTGACCGCGCCGAGGCGAAGTGTGTTGAACAATTTTATGCGACACGCAAAAATCACACTCGGCGCCACAAATCGGCGCCAATCCGATCTACAGAAGCTGGTCTTCTTCCCTCCGGACGCCTTGCTTAACCAAAAACCGCAAGCCGACATCCTGATGGTGGATGAAGCAGCAGCCATTCCCTTGCCACTGTTGCGGAAAATAGTGATTTGCTACCCGAAGGCCGTATTTTCCAGTACTTTGCACGGCTACGAGGGAGCGGGTCGTGGGTTCTCACTTCGATTCAAACAGATGCTCGATAAACATCGACCTCAATGGCAATCCCTGACGTGTACAACTCCGATACGTTTCGGAGAAAATGATCCGCTGGAACGGTTTACTGAAAACCTCCTGATGCTGGACGCAGACCCTGAAATTGTCGAGCGAAAAACGAAAGTGGCGCTCACTGGCTGCGAATTCCGAACATTAACCGCAGATTACCTGCTCAGTCACGAAAACGAATTACGCGACCTCTTCGCACTCCTTGTTCAGGCCCACTACCAGACAAAACCGCTCGATCTGAGGCATATTTTAGACGGCCCCAATATCGACATTCACACCTTGAATTATAAGGGTAAGATTATCGCCGCCGTCATGCTTGCCAGGGAAGGCGTATTTAACGACACCAGACTGGCTGACGGTATTGTTCACGGAGAACGCCGGCCACGCGGTCATCTGCTCCCGCAAATTCTGGCCTATCAATATATGCAAGCCGGATTCCTGAAACTCAGGATCGGCCGCATCGTGAGAATAGCCGTGCATCCACTGCTGCAAAATCAAGGACTCGGAACCCACTTTCTCGGAAAATTACAATCTTACGCTATCGCGAACGATTATGACGCTCTAGGCGCTTCATTTGGCGAAAGCCGTGAACTCCTTTCCTTCTGGCAGAAGAATCGTTACAAAACACTGCATCTCGGGTACCATCGGAATGTCAGCAGCGGCACTTTTTCGGTCGTCAACTTATATCCCATCAGCCACAAAGCACAGAAGCTCTGCAAACAATGCAGGCAAAAGTTTTACCATCTTATCAGGCGACGAGCTGAAATCTCGGAGCAGGTGTGGCAAATATCCCGGATTATAAATACGGAATTCGAATCGCCAGTCGAAGAAGGCGAAGCGGAGAACCGGCTTAACGATAAAAATGAAATACTCAGTTATTGCCTTCGCGCACGGGATTTCGATTCTTCGCGAGACGCCTTAACCCGATTTTTCCAATCCAAAAGAAGTCAGTTGCAAAATCTGCCCGATCGGCAGGCGAAGTTAATCGAATACGTATTTTTTCGTCATTGCAATTGGGCGGCTGTTTGCGAAATACTGGAGATTCCTGGTCGAAGAGCCGGTGAATTGATGATTAAAGAAAGTATTACACAGCTTTTATAACAAGCGCCCGGGAAAATTCTATACGTAACATACCGGGACTAAGTCGATATGCTTCTCTCCCGGACTGGGGCGCAACAGCGGGCAATCTTCTGTGGGCCATTGTGTTCTGTCCTCGTACACATACAGCTGATTCACTTCCGGAAACCTGTCCGATGTGAATTTTTCCACTTTTGAAAAGAATCTGTCGAACCTGTCGTAATAATCCAAACCCGGTGCTCTGACATGATTGGCCTCATTCGGGTTTGGTTCGGGGTACTCAATGGTTGTGTCTCCGGTCAATGGTACGGGCAATACCGCAATGCCGTCGGATCTCAATATTCTGCGAATTTCCGAGATCGCCTTTATATCATCCTGTACATGTTCCAGAACGTGAGAGGCATAGACAAAATCATAGGATTCGTCTTCAAACGGAAGATTCACCAGATCCACAGAGTGATCAACTCCGTGCATGTGGATATCAGCCGTTTCGTATGATCCAAAACGGGTCATAAAGAATTTTCTCAAAAAAGCTTCGGGCGCGAAATGAATAATCTTTAGCGATGAAGTATCAATGTTTTCACTCAGCTTATTTAAAACAAGATACTGCAAACGGTGCCGCTCAAGCGCCCCACAGGACGGACACAATGCATGTTTTCTGTTGCCCACCGGCCGGATGATATCTTTGAAAGGGCCTCTGTACCCGCAAATGGGGCAGTGAAAACGTTTTTTACCTGTGTTCCTGAACTTGAATAGCTCAAGCGTAGCTCTATTTAAAATCCGGCGTATAAATCTCTTAATCCCTAAATTCAATTTCATGATAATACCGTCCAATTAACAACAAGACTAAAATACCATTATCAAGAAACCAATTATTCTCCGTATCAGGCGGTTTGTAAACAACATGATTATCGCTTGGGTTGACGAAACACTGTAGATCGACACATATCTCCTCTCGTAGGAGCTTGCCAGCAAGCGAAGAGCCCGACCCGGACATTCAAAACATTTTTTGGGCCAGGCATCAAATTCGATCAAAACCTCTCGGCGCTGATTGGGCAAGATGACAGCCCCTTTGAGAATAGTACCGATGAAAATTGCGTATAAGGCATTGTGGATTTAGGGATCCAAGCAGTAATTAATAACAGACCCTAATACTTTCTACCCTTTAGTTTTTGAGACTCACGTAGTGTTCGTTTGTAAAACTTACCCAATGCTTTGTCTTTAGCCCGTTTATCCGCAAGATCGGTGGAATTTGCGGCTTCTTCTTTAAGTAATTTCAGGTAGTTGTCCAAACGCCTCTGATCAATTTCGCCATTTTCAATGGCTTCCTGCACTGCGCAGCCCGGTTCAGTTTGATGCTGACAATCTGTATAGCGACATTGATTTGCCCGTACTTCAATATCAGAGAATGTCGATGAAATGCCTTCTCTGCAATCCGCGAGTTGAATTTCTCTCATCCCCGGAGTATCTAATATTAACCCACCACTGGGCATTGGAATTAGAGATCGCTTAGTTGTTGTATGCCGACCTTTGTCATCGTCTTCTCTGATGCCGGCAGTCTCTTGCTTTTGCGCTCCCAACAGTGTGTTAACCAAAGTTGACTTTCCGACGCCCGAAGAACCGAGAACAACAATAGTCTCCCCTTCCTTAATCCAACATTGGAGCCTAACCACACAGTTTCTATCCAGACAGTTAACAGATTCTACGGACAAGTGATTATCGAGACTTTGGACTTTTGAGATAAACTCACGCGGATATTCGCATAGATCACTTTTGCTTAAAAGTACCACGGGTTCAGCGCCTGCTTCATTGACCAAGGACAGATATCGCTCGATTCTGTTCAGGTTAAATTCTTCATTTAACGAACAGACAATAAATGCAGTATCGACATTTGCTGATATCAGCTGCCAATCCGGTTTAGAACCGGCTGCTTTTCTCCTGAAGCACGTGCTTCGATCCAACAACCGGTAAAAGTGCTTGTTGTTATCCAATAGAATCCAGTCGCCAACGACTATGCCCGGCATCGATCGTTGCAGATCAATACTCAACACTGAGGATTCGGTTGCAACAGTGATTATTGATTTATGCTGCTCAATGACCCGAGCAACAATACAATGACTCAACTCCTCAAGTGTCAATTGTTGTTGAAAAAACGGCCGCCATCCTAACGCTGTGAGTGATTTGTAGTCAGTCATGAAAATGTCTTAGAGCGTGGTAAATTCATTTAGGCCTTCCGATTATGAGTGATTCTCCCGGTTTTTTACATATGGCCTTTTCGATTTTATTTTTCCATCTTCAAAGGTAAATACGTCACAGCCATCGACTTCAACCACGGTCCCGTCCTTTCTCGTGCCGACTATTGTCCATTCTGAGCGGCCATAGTTGCCTTGTGAAAAATGGATTAGGTTTTCAAATGTCACATCCGGAATGCCAGTCCATACTTCTATAAACCTTTTCCGCACCGCTTGCTGGCCCTCCTATCTGATATCAAATCTGTCCTGACCGCCACTCAGACAATGATAGGGTCGGATTCGTTTCTCCCCCCACTTAACCCCGAGAAATGTGTCGTTATTTTATCCACCAAGCCTTATTACACCCAGACCGCGCATTCTGGCACGCCTTCTGCTGTATTCAACGTACAGAACATTTCTTGGATTGACGTCACTGTCAAGCTAATTTTGAATTGCCTGGTGATGACAGTTCAGGAGTGTGCTTATCCTTTACTTCCCCTTAGGGCCCGGACATCTTTTTGCCGGGCTTTTTTTTGTTCGCAGACAAACTTTCTGCGATTCTGACGTCAAATTTTTGAATACGCTGGATTCTTGTCGCCGATTCCTTCGCATCATAGGCTCCTGGGCGTATTGGTGAATTTTTCACACACCGGCACACCCATTTCTAACAGTTTTGAAATATTCCGCCACGCATAATTTCCCGGACGACTTGATGTTTTGTTTAGGTTTCGGGAAATGAATAATGTTGATTTTTACGGCCAGGATCAAAAGCGGAATATCCGCCACAGCGAAAATACTGCTCAGCATGGCAGGCTTGCCATGAAGAAGCGCTTTTCGATCGCGCTGACATGGCTTATCAGGCTGACTTTTTTGGCGGCCTTGACCTATGCGGCCTCTGATCTGCCCAAGGAACAGGAGAGTCGTCCACGCTCAACATCCAGGCCCTAAGACTCTTAGCGAACCGGTAATTTCGTTTCATCCTTCACCGTTTCCATCACCACGTAAGTGTGAGTCTGCAACACTCCCGGCAGAGCAGACAGTTTACTTCCCAGGATTTCCCTGTAATGACCCACATCGCGAGCCCGAACTTTTAACAAATAATCAAATCCGCCGGCAATCATATGGCAGGACTGAATTTCCTCGATTTCCGCAACTGCTTGATTAAACGCGTTCAGAATATCGGTTGTCGTTTGGGCCAGCGTGACCTGAACAAAGGACTCGTAAGCACAATCCAGATGCTCTGCCGACAAGATGGCCTGGTATCGCCTGATGTAGCCACTTTTTTCCAGCCGTTTCATGCGCTCCGCACAGGGTGTTTTCGTCAAATGCACCCTACCGGCAAGTTCCACCACTGAGAGCCTTCCGTGAGATTGAAGTTCGTTCAGTATCCGTTTGTCCACATTATCGAGCACATTGTGTTTCATAGTTTAATTTCCTTCTTTTCATATATTATACAGTCTTATTCACTGCTTAATTATAGATAACGGAGAGTATTACTTCGCTTAAGGCGTTAAACTTAGGACCTCTTAATACTCATTGAACCATCGCCGGAGAGTCCAAAATGGCCTATGGTGAATTATCAAATCGTTTGTCCGATGCACGCTTCACCGATGAGGATAAAGCTGTATCACGGCTACTTGAGCATTTGGCCCTCACCGAGACTCAGCGTAAGTCGATATTTGATCAGACGCATAAAAGCGTTATTGCCTTACGCGACCAGCAGTCTTTCGATCTTCTGGAAGAGTTTCTCGCAGAGTACGGCCTGTCCACGGATGAAGGTATAGCATTGATGTGCCTTGCGGAGGCTTATCTGCGCACCCCCGATGAATCCAGCCTGGATGCCCTGATTCGCGACAAAATCGGATCCGGCCATTGGGAACAGCATCTGGGAACAGCGCGTTCCTTGTTGATCAATGCCTCAAGCTGGGGATTGATGCTGACCGGCAAGCTGCTTAACACCGAGGAATCCGATCATCAGAAAATCGATACTACCTTGAAAGACCTGATCCGGCGTCTGAGCGAGCCGGCAATTCGCGTTGCTGTTGAGCAGGTGATGAAAATTTTAGGGCGTCAATTTGTTCTTGGAAGCACGATTCAGGCGGCGATGAAAAGAGCAGCGGATACCGAAAAGCTAGGGTACACACATTCTTACGATATGCTGGGTGAAGCCGCTATGACCGATCGGGATGCGCGCGCTTATCTGCTTGCCTATTCCAAAGCTATCACCGCCATATCGGAGAGGGCAGCGCCGGGCTCGGCGATGGAAAGTCCGGAAATATCCGTCAAACTGTCCGCCCTGCACCCTCGTTATGAGACGGTGCAGTTTGATCGTGTTATGAATGAGCTGGTACCGAGAGTCGCCTCTTTGGCCCAACTGGCCAGGTCGGCCAATATCGGGTTCACCGTTGACGCCGAGGAATCCGAACGATTGGAGATCTCTCTGAACGTTATACAGGCGGTTTTGGAAAACCCAACACTACAAGGCTGGAAAGGCTTCGGGGTCGTCGTCCAGGCCTACTTAAAACAGGCGCCATACGTGATTGACTGGCTCTATTCTCTGGCTGAAAAACTGGATCGGCAAATCACGGTACGACTGGTGAAAGGCGCATACTGGGATTATGAAATCAAAAATGCGCAGTTGCAGGGCCTGCAGAATTACCCGGTCTTTACCCGCAAGCAATCAACGGACCTTTGCTACCTCGTCTGCGCCGAAAAACTGATACAGATGAGTGATCGGATTTTTCCACAGTTTGCCACGCACAACGCACACACCGCGCACAGCATTCTGGAAATAGCCGGCGATAAGCGGCATTTTGAATTCCAACGTCTGCATGGTATGGGTGAGGCCCTGCACGAACGGTTGCGCAAACTTACCGGCAAGGCAAGCCGTATTTATGCACCGGTGGGTATACACAAAGACTTACTCGCTTATTTAGTCCGGCGATTACTGGAAAATGGCGCCAATAGCTCGTTTATACATCAACTGCATGATGACAAAGTGCCCACCGAAACGATTGCCGCCGATCCCGTCAAACTTGTAATGCAACAGAAAGATCAAGCAAATCCCATGATACCGGCTCCGCCGCAATTATTCGGCAGCCAGCGACTGAATTCATCCGGACTTGCAATGAATTTACCAGCGATTAATCAGCAGCTTGACGATGGCATAAACAAGTATACAGGAAAAGTCTGGCAGGCAAGGCCTGCCTCGATACTCAGTCAGGACAATCTCGCTGAACGGAAAATTTTCAGCCCGATCGATAAAGCACTTGTCGGAAAAGCTTTTTTTTGCAAGCCGTCTCACGTGGAGCAGGCGGTATCCGCGTCCGGTAAAGGGTACACGCAATGGAATCAACTGAGGGTCGAAAAACGCGCCGATGTACTCGACCGTATAGCCGATCTGTACGAACAGCACCGGACTGAACTGACAGCTCTTGCAATCAGGGAGGCCGGCAAAACCCGGCTCGACGCCATACTGGAAATTCGTGAAGCGGTGGATTTTTGCCGCTACTACGCAGTGCAGGCGCGCGAGAAACTCATCGACTCAATGAACGGACGCGGACCTTTCGTCTGCATATCTCCCTGGAATTTCCCTCTGGCGATTTTTACCGGACAAATCGCTGCCGCCCTCGTCGCCGGCAATTCTGTTTTGGCAAAGCCTGCCGAACAAACGCCTTTGATAGCCGCTCTCGCGGTGGAGCTCATGCATCGGGCGGGTGTGCCGGAAGACGTCTTGATTCTGCTGCCGGGTGAAGGCGCAGATGTCGGCGCCGCCTTAACCCGGCACCCGAAAATCGCCGGTGTCTGTTTTACCGGTTCCACCCAGACAGCGGAGTTGATCGACCGGTCACTGGCCAAAAACTCAAGCCCGGGTACGCCTTTGATTGCCGAGACGGGCGGTATCAATGCAATGTTTGTCGACTCGACCGCTTTACCGGAACAGGCGGTAAAGCATATTATCAGCTCGGCATTTCAGAGTGCCGGTCAGCGTTGTTCCGCCCTGCGTTTATTGTTGATTCAGGACGATATCGCCGACGATTTGCTTAGCATGCTGGAAGGTGCCAGCCAACAACTGGCGGTCGGAGATCCCGGCTACGCCAATGTGGATATTGGCCCTATAATCGACCAGGACGCCCTGGACAAGATCCTCACGCACTGTGATGATCTGGAATCCAAAGGCCGGCTATTATTTAAGGTTCCCATCAGCGGTAATATACCCGACGGAAACTTTATCAGCCCGGCGGTGTACAGCTTGGAGCAATATGAAGAATTGAAGGAGGAGGTCTTCGGTCCCGTACTGCACGTGCTGACCTATAAGCAGGATCAGCTGGAGCCGATGGTGGATAAAATCAATGACAGCGGCTACGGACTCACCCTGGGAATGCAAAGCCGTATCGACGAACGGATAGAAACCGTCTGCGGCCGGGCGAATGTGGGTAATATTTATATCAATCGCAATCAGATCGGCGCTGTAGTCGGTGTACAGCCCTTTGGCGGAGAAGGCAAATCCGGAACCGGACCCAAGGCCGGCGGCCCATTTTATCTTTACCGTTTCTGTACTATATCCGCCGATCAGATTCAACGACTTCCGCCCGATAAACGCCAGATGTTTGAAGATAATCGCGAGAGCTGGGAAAATTCACACTGCCGCCGGGCCGCCCTGCGCAGATTTGCAGAATATCTCCCTCCCTCGCTTTGCGAAGTTGTTAACACCTGCCTGGATGATTTTGCCGATTTCTCCAGCGCTCCCTTGATTTTGGACGGACCGACCGGCGAGATGAACACCATTGGTCTTTATCCTCGGGGGGAGATTTATTGTCTCGGTGATTCAGGGATACTGCAAGACGCTACGGTGCGACAGGTCACTCTGTGCCTGCTGGGCGGTAACTCAATCTCCTTGCCGTCGGGAGAATTGGCTGATCGTATTGGAAACTCCATGCAACAGGCCGGCATTGCGAGTCAGCTGTTGAACATTCGATCTGACGATACTGCGGATATTCTGGCCAGCGGCGATATACAGGCCGTCGCGTGCGACTATCCGGTCGACGAACTAAAAACAATCCGTCAGCTGCTGGCCTGCCGCGAGGGAGCACGCATTCCTCTGTTATCCGCGGAAGATGATATTTCGCGCTATACAACGGAAAGGGTGATCAGCATTGATACAACCGCAGCAGGCGGTAATGCAAGTCTATTAGCCAATTGAAATGCGGCAGGACGAATATAGGCTCTCAAACGAATCGGGCCAGCAGCAAGCGTTCAGACCCGTACTCGTTCAGGGGAATCCGGACCTGATGCCCACTGCCCGGCGCGGTATCTATGGCCTCTCCCCGCAGATTTTCCATATACTCCAGTACAAACTCCCGGTTGTCTCCCTGCGGGTCTATTAGTTCAAGCCTGTCTCCAACCGCAAACCGGTTTTTGACGTCGAGTTCGACCATCCGCTTTTCTTCGTCATAGGCAATCATCTCGGCACAAAACTGCTGCCGGTGATTCTTTGATGCATTCGCCATGTAATTCTGATGTTCCTGAGTCTGCTGCCGTTGATAAAACCCGTCCGTGTAGCCGCGGTTGGCGAGATTTTCCAAAACACCAAGCAGCTTTATATCGAAGGGTTTGCCTGCGACGGCGTCGTCTATGGCTTTTTTGTATGCCTGTGCGGTACGGGCCACGTAGTAGTGCGATTTTGTCCGCCCCTCTATTTTCAGGCAATCGACCCCTATTTCCATCAGGCGTTGCACATGTTCTACCGCCCGCAGATCTCTGGAATTCATGATATAAGTGCCGTGTTCGTCTTCAAACACAGGCATCAATTCTCCGGGCCGGTTGGTTTCTTCGAGAAAATAGACTTCGTCGGCAAGCGGGTGCCTGGGTTCATTTTCTTCCACGCCTCCGGCCAGGAGGTCACGCGACAGTATTTTTTGTCGAGGGACATATTGATCTTCGATCGACTGTTCCGCGGCGATGGTTTTATATTCCCAGCGGCATGAGTTGGTACAAGTGCCTTGGTTAGGATCCCGATGATTGAAGTAACCGGACAAGAGGCAACGCCCTGAGTAGGCGATGCAGAGTGCACCATGCACAAATACCTCGAGTTCCATTTGCGGGCATTGTCGGCGGATTTCCTCTATATCCGTAAAGGACAGCTCTCTTGAAAGTATCACCCTTTCGATTCCCTGCTTTTGCCAGAACTGTACACCGGCGTAATTTACCGTATTGGCCTGCACCGATAGATGTATGGGTATGGCCGGCCATTTCTCCCGTACCATCATAATCAATCCCGGATCAGCCATGATAAGGGCGTCCGGCTGCATTTCCACAACAGGCTCTAAGTCCGCAAGAAAGGTTTTGATTTTACTGTTACGCGGCAATGTATTAACCGTAAGATAAAATTTCTTACTCAAAGCATGTGCCGCTTCAATTCCGGCCAGCAGCTTATCGCCATGAAATTCATTGTTTCTGACCCGCAGACTGTAACGCGGCTGGCCGGCATAGACGGCATCCGCCCCATAGTCGAACGCGTAGTGCATACTTTTCAAGGTACCTGCCGGTGCCAGTAATTCCGGTCTCTTCATAATGGATTTCTGCCAGCGAATTTCTGGAATGGGTCTATGACAACAAAAAAGCGGAATAGCTCAATGGGTGCGAATTTATCATGATAATCCTGGTGCGCCTAATCTACCCATACCCGCCCGATAGTAGGAGCGGGGCTTCCCCGCGATGGCTCTATCTGGCTTGGCATTTTCGCTTGCAGGGCAAGCTCCTGCGGGTGTGCATTTTCGTAGGAGCGAGGCTTCCCCGCGATGGTTTTGTCTGCGGTGGTAATTTCGCTTGCAAGGCAAGCTCTTACGGGGTATTATTTTGGTATATTGTATACCAAAATAATTTATCTTAAACCACGCGGAGGATAAATTTTTTGCAGCACAGCGGCCGCTTGAGTAGAATTAACGCCTTCGGCAAAGCAGGCTGGTTTGCAGCTGTCGAAAATTGAACAACAAGCTTTGAACAACGGTATTCAACTGGCTATTGCTATTCTGTTTTCTGCACTTGACCGCCTGATTGCGCTAACTGAATAAACTGTGTCTTTGTGCGCAGTTTAGTGTGGGCTCTTAACTCACGGATTCAGATTTTCTTTAAAAGAATTCTGAGATATTTTACTATATGGCCAAACAAGTAAGATAGGAATCAAGTGTAAACAGTTAACTCTTCAGACACTCTAATTCTCATCAACAACAGGAGAACAGAAAAACTAGAAAAAGAAGGAAAAATCTGGCGATAATCTAGCCAGCCACGTGGGTCAATTCAAATACAAATCAACATTTGGACACACTAGACCATCGATATGAAATCTTACGGCTTTGTTGTACTGCTGATTCTGTTCTGGCTGTTTCTGTCGGGGCATTTTGAACCCCTGTTGCTGGGATTGGGTGTAGCATCTGTCGCGCTCACGGTTTTCCTGTCACGGCGGATGGATATTATCGATCATGAAAGCTATCCGCTGCATCTCTCGTTAAAATTCCCCGGCTATTTTCTCTATCTATTCAGAGAGATTGTGAAAGCAAATATCGATGTGGCCACACGGGTCCTGCGCAGGCGGAGTAAATCGATCAGCCCGCAGATGATCGATATCCCACAGCAGCAAGAATCTGATCTGGGAGCGGTGATTTATGCTAATTCCATCACCTTGACCCCGGGCACGGTCACGATCAGAATATCAAAAGACAGCCTCACCGTGCATGCGCTCAGCAAGGAGGCAGCCGACGAGCTAGCTAAAGGCACTATGTCGAAAGAGATCTCTAAACGGGTTTTCAACCAATAATGTTCGTTGCAGCTTTCCTGGCGATCCTTGTCACCATGGGATTAGCCCTCGCTCGCGCCCTCACTGGGCCTACCACCTATGATCGTATTGCAGCGGTTAATATGTTTGGAACCAAGACGGTGCTGCTGATTGCCGTTTTGGCGTTTTACTCCGGCAGAACCGACCTGCTGGATATTTCGTTGGTGTATGCGTTGATCAACTTTATAGGTGTCGTCGCAATGCTAAGGCTGGTTAGTCGAGGTAATTTTCACTCCTCGGACGACGAGGACCAAACCAAACAGAGAGAGCCTGAGTGATTATTGATATTGCAAGCTGGATACTCCTCTTGGCTGGCGGGGCGCTGGGTATAGTTGGCGGAATCGGTATTCACCTCTTCCCTGATTTTTATAGCCGATTGCACGCTACCTCAATCACCGATACCCTCTGCGCGATGTTGATCCTGCTTGGCCTTGGGCTGCAGGCCGGCTGGAGTATCGCCCTCTTTAAACTGACAGTGTTATTCGCGTTCCTGTTTTTTACCAACCCGACCGCTTCCCATGCGTTGGCTAACGCGGCGCTGCACAGCGGTTTGAAGTCCGGGCCGATGACCAAGGAAAACTGAAACATCATGATTGATATTATTATCGATATTACCTTGCTGGCCTTTCTGGCAATCACCTCGGTAGCCATTTTACGCTTGTCAAACCTGTTTGCCATTGTCATGCTGTTTGGGATTTTCAGTCTGCTGTCAGCCGGTCTGTTCGCGGTTATGGATGCCCCCGATGTGGCCTTCACAGAGGCGGCCGTGGGTGCTGGAATCTCTACGGTGTTGATGTTGACCACTCTTGCATTGGTCAAGAGACCACAACGACCTTACTACGCCGAGGTACCGGGGAGCCACCGCGCCTGGTTACCGCTGGTCGTCGTGACCATCACCGGCTCGGCACTGGTTTACGGCACTTGGGATATCCCGGCATTTGGTGCTCCCGATGCGCCTACACAGATGCATGTTGCTCGCTACTACATCGATAACGCGCTGCAGGAAACCGGTGTCCCGAATGTTGTAACTGCCGTGTTGGCGAGCTATCGCGGGTTCGATACCCTGGGAGAGGTTACGGTCATCTTTACCGCGGCTGTGGCTGTTTTGCTTTTGATCGGGGGAAGACGCTCAGAATCACCCGTTGCGACAAGGCATGAGGGGAAGCAAGATGAAGTCTAATCTTATCCTGCATGTTATAGCAAAGTTTGTTATTCCGCTGATTATCCTGTTTGCACTCTATGTCCAGTTTCATGGTGATTTCGGGCCCGGGGGCGGCTTTCAGGCCGGGGTGATTTTCAGCGCCGCATTCATTCTTTACTCCCTGGTGTTCGGGCTCGATATCGCGGAAAAGATCATCCCTGCAAACTGGCTACGCATTCTGGCTTCGCTGGGCGTGGTGATCTATGCCGGAGTTGGGGTGGTATCCCTGCTGGTAGGGGGCAACTACCTCGATTACACGCCGTTGGGAAGCAATCAGATAGCCGGCCAGCATCTGGGAATTCTGTTGGTGGAGTTGGGCGTAGGTATTACGGTGGCTGCGGCCATGTTGATTCTATTTTTTTCCTTCGCGGGCAGGGGTAGAGACTGATGGATTTCTTTATTGGCCACTTTAACTATTGGATTGTAATCATTCTGATGATGGTCGGGCTCTACACAGTGATAAGCCGTGGCAACCTGATCAAAAAGATTGTCGGCCTGAATATGTTTCAGGTCTCGGTGTTTTTCCTCTATATAAGTCTGGGCACCGTGAAGGGTGGAGCGGCGCCTATTATCACTGAAGGCGTCAAGGTCTATTCAAATCCTTTACCCCATGTATTAATCCTCACCGCCATCGTGGTGGGCGTGGCGACAACCGCTCTGGCGCTGGCTCTGGTGGTGCGCATCAAGGAGTCCTACGGCACCATTGAAGAGGATATAATTCATGATCTGGATCATTCGCTGTAATGGGAAATCATATAAGCCTATTGCTGGTCGTTGTGCCGCTGATTGCTGCGCCTGTGGTCGCCGTATTGCCTCGTGGCCGATTGCCCTGGGTGCTTTCTTCGATTGTTGCGGCTTTGTGTGCCGCGCTTGCCGGGATACAGCTGTGGGCAGTTCTTCAAGACGGGGCGATTGTTTACGAACTGGGTGGCTGGGCACCACCTTGGGGGATTGAATATCGTATCGATGCGGTCAATGCCTTTGTGGCTTTGATCGTAGCTGCTATTGCCGCGATCACACTGCCCTACGCATTGCTCAGTGTAGAGCGCGAAATCCCCGAGGAGAAGATACCGCTCTTCTATTGCGCCCTGCTGCTCTGCCTGACCGGTCTGCTGGGAATCACCCAGACCGGAGACATCTTTAATGTCTTTGTCTTTCTGGAGATATCATCACTCGCCTCCTATGCGCTGATCAGCCTTGGAAAAAACCGGCAGGCGCTCACCTCCGCCTATCAGTACCTGATCATGGGTACCGTCGGCGCCACCTTCTATTTGATCGGCGTGGGCCTGATCTATTCACAAACCGGCAGCCTGAATATGCAGGACCTGGAAACCATTCTGCCTGGCGTACAACACCTCAGAACGGTGGAAACCGGTTTTGCCTTCATCATGATCGGCGTCGCATTGAAGCTGGCAATGTTTCCTCTGCATCTTTGGCTACCCAATGCCTATACCTACGCCCCCTCAGTGGTCACAGTATTTCTTGCGGGAACGGCCACCAAGGTAGCCGTGTATGTGATGCTGCGCATGCTGGGCACGGTTTTTCCACAAGGCTTCGCCCAGACAACACCCGCCGAAGAGCTGTTTATTGTGGCAGGTATCACTGGCATTATCAGTGCCTCGGTCTACGCCATCTATCAAGTGAATATCAAACGATTGCTGGCTTACTCCAGTGTCGCGCAAGTCGGCTATATGGTACTGGGGATCGGATTTGCATCGGTCACCGGTGTGACTGCAGCACTGGTTCACCTGTTCAACCATGCCTTGATGAAAGGCGCTCTATTTATGGCAATTGGCGCCATTATCTACCGTATCGGCGATTGTCGTATGGATCAGATTCATGGTCTGGGTAAGGCGATGCCTTGGACCTTTGGCGCTATCGTCATTGGCGGCCTAAGCCTCGTCGGCGTGCCTGGCACCGCCGGTTTTGTCAGCAAATGGTACCTGGTCGTGGCGGCCCTGGAGCAGGAGGCGTGGATCTCGGTTGCCGTGATTCTGGCTGGTTCTCTGCTGGCTGTGGTTTATGTCGGCAAATTGATAGAGGCGCTCTACTTCAAACCGGCCACAGACACGGGGAAGGTGGTGAGTGAGGCACCGATATTGTTGTTGGTACCGACCTGGGGCCTGGTGCTCGCCAATATCTATTTTGGCCTGGACACCGACTTAACAGTGGGGGTTGCTGAAAAAGCGGTGGCTGTCCTTGCGGGGATGACGCAATGAGTGCCGAGACACTGCTACTAACACTCCTCCTTCTACCACTGTTGGCCGCGGCCGGGATCATCATTACCCGTCACAACCCTAATGTCAGAGAGGGAGTGACATTGTTGAGTTCGACGCTGATTGCCATCCTGACGGTGACGCTGGCCGCGCGGTTCATGAAAGGGGAGATGTTCGCCCTTACACTTTTCGAGCCCTTACCAGGTATTGCAATAGCCTTTCAGATCGAGGCGCTGGGAATGCTATTTGCGTTGGTTGCCGGGTTGTTGTGGGTGGTCACCTCGATCTACTCCATCGGCTATATGCGTGGCCATAATGAACAGAATCAAACACGGTTCTTCGCCGCATTTGCGGTATCCATCTCTGCGACCATGGGGATCGCTTTCTCGGCGAACCTGTTTACCCTGTTCCTGTTCTACGAGCTATTAACCCTTTCGACCTATCCACTGGTCACCCATGCCGGCACGCCGGAGGCTAAACAAGGCGGACGAGCCTATCTCGGCATTTTGCTGGGAACATCGATCGGGCTCTTTCTGCTGGGGATTCTGGTGACATGGTCCCTTACCGGCCGAATCGATTTCCAGGCAGGTGGCATACTGGCCGGCCATATCGATCCCGCCTGGGCCGGTCTGCTCTACGCCCTGTTCCTGTTCGGAATAGGCAAGGCCGCCGTGATGCCCTTTCACCGCTGGCTGCCTGCGGCGATGGTGGCGCCCACTCCTGTCAGCGCCCTGTTACACGCGGTAGCTGTGGTCAAGGCCGGTGTCTTCACCCTGCTCAAGGTGACAATCTATATCTTCGGTGGTGAATTCATCCTCTCTAATGACGTGACCGGCGGCCTGATCTGGATTGTGGCGGCCACCATATTGATCGCCTCGATGGTTGGTATGACCAAGGACAACCTCAAGGCACGGTTGGCTTATTCCACCGTCAGTCAACTGAGCTACATCGTGCTGGGGGCCATGTTGGCGAGCAAAGCGGGGCTGATCGGTGCCTCCATGCATATCGCCATGCATGCCTTCGCCAAGATCACCCTGTTTTTTGGCGCCGGCGCCATCATGGTCGCCAGCCACAAAAAACTGGTCAGTGAGCTGAACGGGCTGGGTCGTGCCATGCCTGTCACCTTTGCGGCCTTCTTCATCGGTACCTTGAGTATTATCGGTTTACCTCCTTTTGGCGGTATGTGGAGCAAGTGGTATCTTGCTTTGGGTGCAGTGGAGACGACACAGTTGTTGCTACTTGCTGTGTTGATGATCAGCTCCCTGCTCAACATACTCTATCTGCTGCCCATCCCGATCCGCGCCTTTTTCAGCAAGCCGGAAAACGGTGAGCACTATACGAAGATCGCGGAAGCGCCGAAATCCATGCTACTGGCAATGGCCATTACCTCCAGCGCCTGCGTCATCCTCTTTTTCTATCCCGACCCATTCTATCGACTGGCGGGTCTGGCTGCCGGAGGCCAATGATATGTCGGACGAACAGGAAAAAATTTATTTTTTTGACCGACCCGAGAATGTAGCACGCTTGCTCATGGTGTTCTATGCCATCTGCATACTATTGGTGCTGGCCGACTTTGTCGTCCATCGCCACGTGGGCTTTAACTGGGAGAAGATACCGGCCTTTTATGCCATTTACGGCTTTGTCGCCTGTGTTCTACTGGTCCTCATTGCCAAGAAGATGCGCAACGTCGTGATGCGAAAGGAAGACTATTACGATGATTGAACTCCCCGCGTATTCACTCTTTTTTGTCGCGGCACTCCTGGTTACAGTCACTCGCGATCTGCCACGACAGCTGATACTGTTGGCTACCCCTGTGGTCACGGGCCTGTATCTCTGGCTGGGCATTGATCCCGGAACCAGTGCTGCCTATACGTTGATGAGCTTTGAGCTGAGCGTTATACGAGCGGATAAACTCAGCCTGCTGTTTGGCTATCTGTTCTGTATCGCGAGCTTTTTTGCGGGTATCTTCTCTCTCCACGTAAAGGATACAAAGCAGCACGTTGCCGGTCTGCTGTACGCAGGCAGTGCACTTGGTGCGGTATTTTCCGGTGACCTGATCACGCTGTTCATTTTCTGGGAGTTCTTGGCCATCAGTTCCGTGTTCCTCATCTGGGCACGCGGCACGGAGCGTGCCTTGAAGGCCGGCATACGCTACCTGGTTTATCAGGTTCTGTCCGGGGTACTGCTGCTTGCCGGTGCGCTGGTCTACTACCACAACACGGGCTCACTGGCATTTGGCCACATCGGTCTGGATATGGGTGTTGCCGGCGTGTTGATCTTTATCGCCTTCGGGATCAAATGCGCCTTTCCGTTTCTGCACACCTGGCTTACCGATGGTTATCCTGAAGCAACGCCGACCGGCACAGTTTTGCTCTCCGCTTTTACCACCAAGGTTGCAGTCTATAGTCTCGCACGCGGCTTTGCCGGTGAAGAGATCCTGATCTATATCGGTGTCACTATGGCCTGCTTCCCGATTTTTTACGCGGTAATCGAGAATGACCTGCGCAAAGTGTTGGCTTATAGCCTGATCAACCAGGTCGGCTTCATGGTGACGGGTGTCGGGATCGGTACCGCCCTGGCATTGAACGGCGCCGTTGCTCACGCGTTCAGTGATGTGATCTTTAAAGGATTGCTGTTTATGAGCATGGGTGCGGTGCTCTACCGGGTCGGCAACATCAACGGCTCGGATCTGGGTGGACTCTACAAGTCCATGCCGAAAACCACCGCGCTGTGTATCATCGGCGCGCTCTCCATTTCCGCGTTCCCACTGTTCAGCGGCTTTGTCAGCAAGTCGATGGTGATGACCGCGCTGATGCAGGAGAATCATGGTTATTTCTGGCTGTTGATGCTGTTCGCCTCAGCCGGTGTGTTCCACCACGCTGGCATCAAGATTCCATACTTTGCCTTCTTCCACCACGATTCCGGCATTCGTACCGAAGAAGCGCCCCTCAACATGCTGGTTGCCATGAGCGTGGCAGCGGCCCTCTGTATCTTTATTGGCTCCCAGCCCCAGTATCTGTATGCCTTACTGCCCTGGGAGGTAGAGTACTGGCCCTATGACCTGACCCATGTGCTGACACAAACGCAGTTATTATTTTTCTCTGCCCTTGCCTTTGTCTGGCTGAATAAGCAGGGGCTGTACCCACCGGAACTTCACTCTGTCAACCTGGATGCGGAGTGGGTGTATCGCCGCTTGTTGCCTGCTGGCGCGCAACGCACCCGGAACCTGTTGGCCAGCATAAAAGGATCGACGCTGACAACGCTAAGGGTACAGACGCAACGCGTGCAAAACGAATTCGACAAATCTCCACTGGCCAAATACCATCTCTCGGAGAGTTGGCCAACCGGGAGCATGGTGTTCTGGATTTCAACTATCCTTGGGGCCTTCCTGTTACTGGATATCTTTGGTCTGGGGAATTAAAGTAAATGCGGTAAAGCCTTACATCGAGCACGCTGAGCGCAGCTTTGCAAAGGTGTATAACACCGGTGGCGCTCGGCGCACTTGGCTGAGGGTGATGCCCGACTGGCACACGATCCACAATGAGTTAAAACGCAAGCACGTAACATTGTTCCTGATCTGGGAAGAATACCACTCAGCCCACCCGCGTGGTTATAAGTACAGCTGGTTCTGTGCCGCCCACTGTCAGCTGCTGCCAAAGCAATATCGGCCAATTCTTCTTCGGTCGGATCGATCACTAAACCGCAGTCGGAAAAAATTAATCCGCCTTTTAATGAATGAAAGGGCTCACACAGCATCATCAGAAAAAAACTTGAGACGATTTGAGCGTCCTTTTTTACACCGATTTGCTGTATTGCACTGCGCACCACATCTGAGGTGGTGTAGACCGCACCCGCCACCGACCCCTCAGCATCGCCCAGACGAACCATCATGTTCGCATAACATAACGGATCCCGGACTTTTTCTTTCGCCTCTTCCAGCGTCATGCCTTTGTGTTTACGTAATTCGTAAAAAGCCTTGGCATAGGCCGGTGCCTTGTCTGAGGTCGTCGGGTCCAGGACTCCAATGCCGTCCAATGATAGGTTGCTGGCTTTAGCCTGTTGCTCAATGGTTTGTGGAATACCCAGGCACAATTAATTGGGCCAAACCGTCATGAGTTGCCATTGATGCCGCTTCCAGAATGCGTTCATCCTCGCCCTCAACCAACACAATGGGTCGCGGGTTTGCTTTGGATTTCCGCAAGATTTCATTTAACGCTTTCATAGGTCACCTGCCCAAAACCTCGGTTCATTGTTCTTGTTTTTTTAAGGAGTTTCTCAATCGAAGACGAGGCACCGGAAACCGATGCCTCGCTTGCTCTGACTACCTGATGGCGATTAGAGTTTCGGTGTTTGCGGGACAAAATCCGCTTTGTCGATACCAGCAACCACTACCGGCTTCTTCATCGCATCGCGTCGGAACGGCTCGCCCAGCTCCTGGTTTAACACCACTTCTATAAAGGTCGTGACGTTGTTGTCCATCTGCTCGCGTATCGCCGTGCCCAGCACTTCGGTCAGCTCTTCCGCTGTGGTTGCCTGCACACCCTTCACACCACACGCCTCAGCCACCTCAGCGTAGTTCACGCCCTGGTTCAGCTCGGTGCCGACAAAGTTGTCCTCAAACCACAAGGTGGTATTGCGCTTTTCCGCACCCCACTGGTAGTTACGGAAAACCACCATAGTCACCGCCGGCCATTCACCACGACCGCAAGCGGTCATCTCGTTCATCGAGATACCAAATGCACCGTCGCCGGCAAAACCGATACACGGCAGATCCGGTCGGCCGATCTTGGCACCGAGAATCGACGGCAAGCCATAACCACAAGGTCCAAACAGACCCGGCGACATGTATTTACGACCCGCATCAAAGGTCGGGTAGGCATTACCGATGGCGCAGTTATTCCCGATATCCGTGGAGATGATCGCATCACCCGGTAACACCGACTTAATCGCTGTCCAGGCCTGACGTGGACTCATACGCTCCGGATCACGGTCCCTGGCCCGCTCGTTCCAGGTGATGCCCGGATCATCGTCTTCGTGCACCATGGCGGACAGCTGCTCAGCCCAATTGGCCTTGGCCGTTGTGATCTCGGCCTGGCGCTGTTCACGTCCGCAATCACCGGCCGCGTGGGACAGTTTAGCCAGGATCTGTTCCGCCACGCGCCTTGCATCACCCTGAATGCCAACCGCGACGCGTTTGGTCAGGCCTATGCGATCAGCATTGATATCGACCTGAATAATCTTGGCGTTTTGCGGCCAGTATTCCGTCTGGTAGGCCGGCAGTGACGAAAACGGATTTAAGCGTGTACCGAGCGCCAGGACCACATCCGCCTTTGAAATCATCTCCATACCGGCTTTGGAGCCGTTATAACCCAGCGGGCCACAAAACAAGGGGTGTGAGCCCGGAAACGCGTCGTTGTGCTGGTAGTTGCAGCAGACCGGGGCCGTTAAACGTTCGGCCAGGGTTGCAGAAGCTTCAATCGCACCTGACAAGACTACTCCGGCACCGTTGAGGATCACCGGGAACTGAGCATCACTTAAGAGCGCTGCGGCCTGAGAGATCGCATCCGGATCACCCGGTGGGTGTTCAATACGCACGACCTGGGGCAGGTCGATATCAATCACCTGGGTCCACATATCCCGCGGGACATTAATCTGCGCCGGCGCTGAACCGCGGAATGCTTTAAGAATAACCCGATTCAGGACTTCCGCAATCCGTGTCGGATCACGCACTTCTTCCTGATAACACACGCAGTCTTCAAACAGGGCCATCTGTTTCATTTCCTGGAAACCACCCTGACCGATGGTTTTATTGGCCGCCTGGGGCGTGACCAGCAACAACGGGGTGTGGTTCCAGTAGGCGGTGATAATCGGCGTCACCATATTGGTGATACCCGGCCCGTTCTGCGCGATTGCCATCGACATCTTGCCCGTGGCGCGCGTATAGCCATCAGCACTCATGCCCGCATTCACTTCATGCGCGCAATCCCAGAACTTGATACCCGCTGCCGGAAACAGGTCGGAGATAGGCATCATCGCTGAGCCGATGATGCCAAACGAGTGTTCGATGCCGTGCATCTGCAACACTTTGATAAAGGCTTCTTCGGTCGTCATTTTCATTTAGCTTATTCCTCTGTAAAAAGTAAAAAAACAGTTAAGTACTTTCTGGTCATGCAGACACAAACCAACAACTACCCGACTATAAGATCTATACAAAACAATTCATTATTAACCAAAGAGATTAACAGCTAAGCTTGCATTAGCTCATAAAAACTCATCCTTGAATCCATACCAACGGTAGAGCCACCATTGCCCAAACCGACGAAACGGAGCAAACCATTCTGACTCGATTTTAGGACTTAGTACGTTCGGAAAAGGCAACTCCGACACAAAAATCGGTAACTTGAGCCCATCCCCTTTCCCTGCAACCATTTCCGCCATACGTCTGCCACCCTGTGCGGAATACATAACACCATTACCACCATAACCCATGGCATAATAAATTGACTTATTCGGATCCGGCTGTGTAATTCTCGGCATCATATCGTGTGCAACATCCACCCAGCCCCACCAGGAATATTCGATTTCAATTCCCTTCAGTGCTGGAAATTTCCGGTGAAGATCGCGAATCAACAGATCTTCGTATTTCTTGGCACTGGCATGTCGGCCTGAAATTGCGCTACGACTGCCAATCTGTACGCGGCCATCAGGTAGCAGACGATAGTAATGGCGGAGTACGCGTGTATCAGTCAACACCATGTTTGTCTTAAAGTTACAGGCTGCCTTCTCCTCTTCAGTTAAAGGTCGTGTCACTATGGAGTTGGATAAAACCGGCAACAGTCGATTCTTAACTTTTCGGTGCAGTTTTTGCCCGCCGTACCCGCCAGTAGCAACTGCGACAGTTTTAGCTCGCACTATTCCACCTGGTGTTTTCAGGTAATGCACACCATCACGGGTTTCCCAGCCTTCTACAGGGCTTGAAGTATATACTTTCGCACCCAGACTCCTGGCTTTCTTTAAGTACCCAAATGCCAGTTTACCTGCATGAATTCCAATACCTTCCGGTTCCAGCATTGCACCGGCTGCTTCCTTGTCATCCAGATAATTGGCTACAAGTGTTTCCTTATTGATGATTCTGGCATTGTAATTAAACACCTCATTCATGATCTTGACTTCCTTTTCAAGACTTCTCATCACACTGGGCTTGTGAGCAATATACAAGTGCCCGTCGGGTTGCGGATCACAATCAATATCTTTGATTAAATCCTTAAAGTTTTCCATGGCATCACACACTTCGGCATGTACTGCCAGCGCTGTTTCCTTGCCCCAGCGTTTGATCCACTGTGATCGTTTCAGCCTTCCCGAAGCACATTGTGCCTGCCCGCCGTTACGAGTACTACAACCCCAGCTGACACGATTTGCTTCAAGCACGGTCGCTTTAATACCGTGATCTCGAGCCAGATATATAGCGCATGCCAGGCCTGTATATCCTGAACCAATGATTGCAACATCCACATCTATATCGTGAGTGATCGAACCATCATCTTCAGGTGGCTCACCGGCAGTACCTACCCAATAAGTAAGCGCATACTGCTGACTACGTCCAGGCGTATTGGAATAAAGAGGATCGAAACCCGGGTTGTAAGGGTTATAACCCTGAGTCTCGACATTATCTACCTTTTTTTCAGATTCCACAGACACAGCCATCGCCTTGCTCTAAAGTTAACTAATAGTGAATATCCGAATGACTTACTGTTCCAGTAATGGACGCTCTTTTCTGAACGCTTTTTTAGACGCAATCTTTCCATCTCTGAAACCAAACAGATCGACACCATCTGCTTCGATTTTTACACCGTCTTTACGGGTACCTACTAAAGTCCATTGGGAAACACCAAGATTACCCGACACTTGATGAGTGTGGTTTGCCCACTGTACATCGGGGAATGTTTTCCAGGCACCTTCAAAGGCTTCACCGACTGCTTTGTAACCTGTAAACCTGGCACCGAAAGATTCAGGACCGGCTGCTCCTTCGAAAACAATATCATCAGTCATTAATGACAAAACGGCTTCGACATCATGACGATTAAACGCTTTAAAAAGTTCTTGAAGCAATTCTTGACGTGCGGTTGAGTTGGAATCTGTCACAGAAAACCTCCTAACTTCTCTATTTTTTAAATGCTTTGCCGAATCCTGTTCGGCCGTTGAACTGAGTTCAACAATAGTAGAATTGGTGGGTCCAGGATAGTGCCAAGAGATAGGCAGTTGTCAGTCCAGATGCAACTATTGTTTCTGTTTAGTCTTTAATTGCGCTGAAACGGCATCGGCGATTAATTGAATTCCGGGCCCAATGCGATCCGAAGCTATAGAGGAAAAACCCAATCGAAAGTAATTTTGAGGTAGATTTTCAGACTCAAAATAAACAAACCCCGGTTCAATCAAAACACTATTGGATCTAAGCTGCTTGGCTAGATCAACTGTGTTCAGCCTGGGATTACCCTGTACCCAAAAGGCAGATCCTCCAAATGTTGGTAAAGTACAGGCACCTGGGAAATACTGGTTCAAGGCACTTACCATATGGGACCAGCGTTCTCGGTAAACTTCATTTAATTGCTGAATTAAAACATCATGGTGTCCGCGTGCAAGAAACAACGCCACCGTCCTTTGGTTATTAGCGGGTGTATGGCGAACCATCAGACGACGTAAGGCTCGTGCTTCCTTGATAAAATCCGTTGGCCCGACCATATATCCCATACGCAAGCCTGGCGCCAGGGTTTTTGACAGGCTACCAACATAGATTACTCGATTGTCGGTATCCTGGCTTTTTAAGGCCGGAATAGGATCCCCCCTATAATTGGCTTCTGCTTCATAATCATCCTCGATGATAATGAAGTCATCTCTGCTGGCTTTGGACAACAGTTGTATTCTTCGCTCTTTTGACAAAGTAACCGTGGAGGGTGACTGATGACTGGGTGTGACAAAAACACAATCACAATTTCCTGGGATTTTATCAACAATAATGCCTTCAGCATCAACTGATACAGGTGCAATTTTTGACCGATTAACCAGAAATATATTTCTGGCATCCGGGTACCCTGGAGATTCTATAGCTACAGTGCTGGTTCTATCCGACAAGAGACTGGCAATAATATAAAGTGAATGCTGTGCACCCAGTGTAACCAGTATTTCCTCATTTTTTGCCCAAACGCCCCTCCTTGGTAATAGCCTGGCTTGTATTTGTTCGATAAATACCGGATCATCAAGATCAAAACGGTCATAGCCTGAGCTGTAAATATCAGATGCGTTTAGGGATTGTCTTGCACAATCCCTCCATTGACTCATCGGGAAAACCGCCTGATCCGGTTGCCCATAAATAAAAGGATATTTGTAGCCTCTCCAGTCACTGGGTTTTTCGATATTGCGTTTAATAGAGGGTTTTCGTTTAAGTTTACTTTCCCAATCCCTGTTTGTAGTTTCTGGCTGTATCGGCAAATTTTTAGATTTTACACGTCCTTCAAGCATTTTACTGTTAACAAAGTACCCACGACGCTCTTTGGATACGATGTAGCCATCATCAAGCAATGTTTGATAGGAAATAATCACAGTATTGCGTGAGACTTGCAGTTGCTTGGCTAACAGACGTGAAGACGGCAATGGTTGATCCGCTGGGATTTTACCGTCCAGTATCACTGCTACAAATGCCTCACGCAATTGCTGCTGAAGTGTGGCGTTTGAGGTTTTGGAAAACCGGATCAACTCATTCCACATAATATGATTTCCAGCGCCCGGCATGCCTGCTACCCCCTATTACTTGGTATAATCGGAATAGCGATATAGTATCAATCTGGATCTAAATCTGATGGTACCAGTCGATACTTATGGATTGGTCCTATAACTCCGCCCTACTGACTTGACAAAGGTGCAACTTTAGGTTGGGTTGTTGAGAGGGCGGATCTATTGTCAACGCGCTTTCGCTTCGTTCTCGTTGAACCACAACCCCCGGTTCCGGTACTCATGTGGCCCCAGTGCATTCGTTTGTTTGCAGGCCGCTTCGCAGCTTTTACAACCTGTGCAGCGCTCTAGGTCGATCATCAATGCAAGCCGGCTCATTGATCTGCCCCCCATCCGTTACCCCAGGAAAACAGATACCACCAGTAAGGAAACTCCGCTCCCGCCGCATAGCCGGCAAAAAACAGCATAATAATAACGTGTGATATCAATCCCGCAATAAAGACAAACGCCACAATCAAGTGCAGTCGCCTCCAATACTTCAACATTGGCGATACTGCCCTGCCGGCATTCACCAAGCGTCGCTCTTTACGTACCAATCGCGCATATCGCCAACTCAAGATTGGTGATTGTAACCAGCGCCCCCGCTACAACGCCAGGCGGTGACCACAGACTGCCATCTCGTAAATGCAATGCTATGAATACCGCACCCAGCATACTGGCCAACACATGCGCCACAAACCAGGTGCGTGGAGGCCTAGCTCCGCCAGCGCGTTTGTGCCAACTAAACACCGCAGGGATCAGTAACAGTGCAGCACCAACTGCACCGGCCAGTTGTGGTAGCGGCTCACCTGGGCGCCCTTTACCCAGCATCAGTGCCAGCACAACGGCAGCAACACAGAGCACCAAGACACCAATCAATCGTTTTGGTGTCAAGGCCGCTGGGGTGTTACCGGTTACAATTAGAGTCGGTGGCACAACAAATCTCCTGTTTTTCACTAATCGAAAGCCGTCAGGCATCGACGATAAAAATCATGCAGAAAACGTCACTTTTTATAAACGGATTTTTAGAGCCTGTCTGAACTACAAGGGTGAGTATTTTGGCCATACTTAAAACACGGCGGGAAACACTGCCCAATAACGCTGGAACAGGTCCTTTCTTTTGAGTTCCCACAACACATATCCGCGCCGATTTTATCTACGTACGCCACAATGGTTTCTGCAGGTTGGGGTTTCAATGACCTTCAGCTTCGTTATGTTTTTTTGCTGGTTTCTTTGTGGTTCTTTAACACAGTTTCAAAACTGTCAGGGCCTCGATTGCAGCAGTTTCAAGGTCAATTTTTATCCAAAACGGGCTTAACTAGTACTCCGCCAATCCTAAAGGTTAGGATAAGCTATCTTTTTCGTTTTTGAACGGAAATTCTCCCGGACCCCTACTTCATCGTAATACATGTACAGCACACTTAGAGTGTCGAACTACCCGGGCCGATGTAGAGCCCAGAAAAAAATCTTCCAACCCAGGCTTATGAGAGCCGATAATTATACAATCCGCACCAATTTTCTTTGCGTACTTTGTAATTTCGTGTCCTGCCTGACCATGGAGTATTTCTGAGTCAATCGCTACATTATTACAGCGTTCTGTCAGCAAGCTCTTAATTTTGTCGTATGCTTTAGATTGGACGTCTTCGGAAACAAATGACTGGACAACGTTATTTACAGGCTCTATGACATGCGCAGCAATAATTTTACCGTTTTCCGAAATAAGTGAATTAGCCACTGCTAATGCCTTATCACTAAAGCCTTGATCCAAAGCACTCGCAATTAATATTTTGTTGTACATCTTTTCTCCAACATTTCTTAAATTGAGCTAATGGTGTGTGAAAAACAGGCCCGATTTAATCCGGGCCTGCCAATTTTATTTGCTACATTGAAAGTGCAGTTATAACTCTCCTTTATCCTTAAGATATTGTTTCATGATTTCTACACCTTTTGCATTGCGATCCGATTTTGCAGCAACTTGAGGCCATACATCTGCAATTGACTTGTCACGCATTCTCTTGATTTCTTCAGGCGAGAAATTAATGACCTCACCACCAGCATCTTTGAGAACCTGTAACGCATGATTAACGCCGTCTTCATGTAATTTACTGGTTTCAAAGTAGGTGCTCTCAAAGATACCGTCGATTTTTTCTCTCTGCCAATCGGTCAACTCATTGTATTTATCCAGATTCAGGTATATTTCCTGATGCTGGGCAGGACACCAACCTGGCTGAGCTGCATACTTAATAACTTCATCGAATGACATATCGTCAATACCGCCAGTATCCCAATAAGTACCGTCGATGGTACCCAGTTTTATAGCGGTATAAATTTCACCACCACCCATGGATACAGGCGCGCCACCCATAGCTTCGTGAAATAGTGCTTGAGGACCACCTGCACGCATTTTCATACCTTTTAAATCTTCCATTTTTCGAACGGGAGATTTTGTAAACATGGCATTGGGTCCTTGATTAGTCCAACCAACCCATCTTAAATTACGCTCTTTTGCAGCTTCCTGAATCAAATCGCCTATTCTGTACTTTGGATCACCGAAAGTTACTTCCCAGGCCTGCTCAGTACTGCTCGCGCCCATTGCCATACCAAACGCCAGCATACCTTCCGGCATATCGCCACTGTAGACGGATCCCCAACACGCTGTTCCGTCGAGCAAACCTGCGGCTGTCGATCCAAACGCCTCAGATCCACTCGTTATAGCGCCACCTGGCTCCAGTTTGATTTTAATGGTACCTTCAGTTGCTTTTTCTACAGCTTCAATCCAGGGTACAACACCGCTTCCCCATCCTGCATCGGATGAATCGAAACAAGGTTGGAAAACCCATTCGGTAACTTTGTCTGGTTTTCCACTTTCCGCCAGTACTGTACCTGATGCTACCAAAAAGGTCGTAGCACATAGGGTAGCGGACATCATCGATATGACTTTTTTCATCAATCTCCACCTCTTTTCTATTAAGGAAATAATTAAATTTATTCAATATTATTACTTAACTCATTGAACTATATTAAACCCCTGAGTATGCAGGGGCCACATTCAAACGTATACCCTGAAAAAGGCGTACGACGAATTTTTAAAGCAGTTTCTGTTATTTGTACATGTAAGTTATATCTACGGTTGTTTTTGATAAGCACAAAATCAATGAAACTGTCGATACTAACTTGTATTGTTCCTGATCTTTGGAAAACAAGTATAAGTAGTTAAACCAAATTGTCTTTTGAAGTCAGGGTTCGTATATCATTTACCATTTTTTTAATAACAACCAACAACATAATTATTCCAGTAATTGGAAAAAATGCTTTCAGCGGATAAATGGGGATCGGAACACTCGTTGGTGTATGTTGATTCAGTTTTATAGACAACATCGCCGCCTGATAGCCCTTCCATACCAGAACGCCGAGAAACAAAAATGTGAAAACAACCGTAATAAGATCACATACGGCTTTTTTCTTCGGCGAAAAATTAGCATAAAAAAGATCCAACTTAACAAACGCATTATCATTTAATGCGTAAACCCCCCCTACGCAAGCCAATAGCACCATTGCAACTTGTAATGTGGTTGAAATCCACAGCGAGGGTGAGTTCAATACATATCGTAGAAATACATCAGTAACACCAAATATCATAAGATAAATAATCAGTACCCAACCAATGCGACCCATTGTCTCAGCGATGAAGTCAATCGTCTTTTCTATCCTGTTCCACAATTTCATACTAGACCTCTTGCTTGTAATTTATAAACTACTGTCTGCATCTGATAAAAGCATGTTTTAGAAATTCTGTTTTTGTACAAAGTCAATTTTTTGTTTCCTGCTTAATTCAGTAGTGCCGGTAGCCATGTAGCGATGCCTGGGAAAAAGAAAATCAACATCAATCCGATAACTTGCAATACAATGTATGGCCCCACTGATCTGTAAACATCTCCCATTGTGACATTGGCAGGCAAAACACTCTTTAACCAAAAAAGCACAAATCCAAATGGTGGTGTGAGATACGCAATCTGAATATTAACTATAAACAGAACACCAAACCAAAGTTTATCTATACCCAATGCATCAATAATCGGAATAAAAAGAGGTGTACACAACATGATTATCGCCCAATCATCCATCACCATTCCAAGCACCAAGATAATGCACATCATCATTAGCAGGATGCCGGTTTCTCCACCAGGCATGCTTAGAACCAATGAGGTGACCAGATCCTGACTTCCCAGTGAATTAAAAACATTTAAATAGATATTGGAAGCGATCAAAATCCATAAGCCCATGCCGCTTAGTTTCACGGTTGCGACCAAAGACTCTTTCAATACGGGCCAGGTTAATTTGCCGTAAATCAGGTTGATAAAAAATGCGCCGGTCGCACCAAATGCTGCCGCTTCTGAGGGAGTCGCAATGCCACCCCAAATAGCACCCAGAACAATGACTATCAATAGCAAGAACGGCCATATACTTACCAACGACTGGAGTTTTTCTCCCCTGGTAAATTGTTCATCCGCGGGTGTTGGTGGTCCCATTTGTGGTTGTAGTCGGCAACGAACTCCAATGTATGCAATATAAAACAAGGCGAGCATTAAACCGGGCAATATTCCACCCAAAAACAATGCACCGATAGAAACCTTAGCGAGTAGTCCATAGAAAATAAATGGAACACTGGGCGGAATGAGAGCTCCCAATGCGCCACCCGCACCAATCGAACCAATTGCGATATCTTTGCTGTAGTTGTATTTAATCATGGATGGGTAGGCAATTTGCCCCATCGTAATTGTTGCGGGAGGAGTAATCCCGGTAATGGCAGCAAAGATTGTACATACTTTGACGGTTCCCATGGCCAGCCCGCCTGAAACATGACCTATTAATTTGTAAACTGCATCATAAGCCGCCTCAGCAATCCCTGAAAAACGAATCAGACTCCCCATAAAAAGAAACAATGGAACTGTCACCAACACGTTATTCCACGGGGTGGAGTAAAATTGACTAGGGATAGTTAATAATGCTCTGGGTTCAAAAAAAGCCGCAAATATTACAGCTGTACCCCCTAGCCCAAGAGCCACTGGCAGACCAAGAAATAATGCGAAAAACAAACATAAGAAATATAGCAGTGTGATAATTTCAATACTCATAATCGTTGCTCTTATTGTTGCAGGCGCACATAATTAATTTGCGATGGATGTGTAAACGATACCGCTTGGATTTGGTCTCTTTGCCTCTAGACCCCCGTCACACGCATATTTCATCATTGAAAATAGTGATTTGATGTTAGCATTCGGTAGAGAATTCTCGGTAGGTGCAGAGCCTTGCGATTGTTAGTACCAGATGAATCTGGATCTAATCTTGAAACAAGCTTCAGACAAAAGTTGTGCAGATGCAGCAATTGAACCTGAAAAGTCTACCAGACGATGCCTTATTAGAGCAAATTTCTGATCCTAAAATCAATGGAAAAAAAGTACCTATAGCCGGAATCGAACAGGCCGGGACACAGATTTTTTCGATTTTGCGCTTGACTGAGGATTTTTAAGGTAGTGATTCAAGGATTCTGCCGAGCGCAGTCAATATTACATCCCTGGTAACACTCATAGATAAAAGCTAGAATATTATGAAACGCAACCGCAGTTCCGTGTAAATTCATACACTACAGCGGTTATCACGTTGCGGCTATGATTAAGATGACTCAGCAGCTCGCCAATTAATCGGGCTCATAATTTCGAATCACAAAATGTTTTGTGGTTGTTTCTACAACTTCCCAAAACCCTTTGAAGCCATTGGGGATTAAAAATGCATCGCCACTTTTAAACTCCCATATAGTCCCGTCTTCTGAAATCAGTCGGCAATGACCGGATATGATCATGCAGAATTCATCCCTGTCCATAAAAGCCTTCCACTTTCCTGGTGTACTAACCCAGGTTCCTGCGACCAATTGGCCATCCGCGCTATTGAAAAAGAAATTAGTTTCATGGTTAGGGTCTCCTTCCACAACACGATCAGGCAAATCTGATAAACGACGTTTTACAGTTTCAATAGGGTATTGTGAAAAATTGATGACTTCTTGAGACATGAGAAATTCCTGGTTTTAAGGAGCGAGCATTGTATTTTAGCAATGT
Organism: Granulosicoccaceae bacterium; assembly: GCA_965222695.1. GTDB lineage: Bacteria > Pseudomonadota > Gammaproteobacteria > Granulosicoccales > Granulosicoccaceae > UBA7957. Next base: position 3,078,698 of record OZ244967.1, read on the forward strand.
CAGGGAATGTCAAAACAGAGATAAACGACAGATAACAATGTAAAATGGACTTGTCAGATGCAACAATCATTGATACTACACAAGTGACTCACCTAAAATTCAATACTATTCACGGAATTGACGAACGTAACTTGCGCCGGTGTGCTGAATGACGGCCAAATCAACAAGGCAAGCTTGATCCGGAAAACATTCATGCTACTTTCCGGATTTTTACTTCCAGGTGTACGCCTTCGTGCACTTGAAGACTCCGATTGACGACTCATGAGCGGATGTTTGCTGATCCAGGCATGTAGTCTATATTCATTAACACCTAAATTATGTGCCGTTTGGGCAATCGATTCATCACTGCTCAATGCCTGCTTGACAGCTTGCGCTTTGAATTCGGCTTCATAGCTCTTTGCTGTTCGTTGATTCATCTGCGTCACCTCTACAGATAGTGTACACGTGCTGATCGGGTCCATACTGACACAATGCCGTAATCCGGATGATGAAATAAGAAATTGGCAATTGAAACGTAGAAATGATGCTCTCTTGTAGACTGCAACGCCTGTTGATTCATTCGCAAGTTAATCTGCTGCTTCTATGGCCCATTCTGTAGCGCTTAACTCGCTACATCCTGGCCCAGATATCTGGCTTCTACCACCGGTTTGAGGCGATACCAGAATCTGAGTGCTGATTCGTTCCTTCAAGGCGGGTACATGTGAAATAACACCGATCAACTTGCCGTCCTGCTGCAGACCCGCAAGAGTTTCCAAGGCCAGAGCCCTGCGAAGCCCTGCGGGACAGGCAAGCCCTACGGGACAGGCACTACATATTGACATCAAACGAACACACAATTAACATGCTCTGTAGCAGTCCAGTTCAAGGAAGAACATCATGACCATACCGCGTAAACAACAAATCTCACTTGCTGACACACCCTACTATCACGTCACCTCCCGCTGTGTCAGGCGTGCATTTCTTTGTGGATTTGATCCACTGAACCAGAAAAGCTATGAACATCGCCGGCAGTGGATAGAAGACAGAATCAGGTTGTTAAGTTCCTTGTTTGCGATTGAGTTATGCGCGTTTTCTTTGATGCAAAATCACTTCCACCTGGTATTGAAGTTGACACCGGAGGAAAGTGAGCCCTGGAGTACCCGGGATATCATCAAACGTTGGCTTTCCCTGTTTAAAGGGCCTTTGTTGGTTCGTCGATTTCATGAAGGTGCAGCTCTGACCAAGGCAGAGCGGGCTACGGTTGATGATATCGTTGAACTATGGCGTAAGCGTTTGACCGATATAAGCTGGTTTATGAAGTGCTTAAACGAACCGATTGCACGACAAGCCAACAAGGAAGACAACTGTACCGGGCATTTCTGGGAAAGTCGGTTTCACTGCCAACCATTGCTCACTGAGGAAGCCCTGCTGAGCTGTCTCTGTTACGTGGATCTTAACCCGGTTCGTGCTGGGATTGCAGCCACACCGGAAACTTCCGAACATACCAGCATCAAAGAACGTATCAAGCCACAGTTCGATGTATCCAAAGCACTCAAGTCCTTTGTGGAACACGGCGGCTGTGCCGATTATTTTCAAGCTGAAGAGCCCATACCGGTCAAGCCGCTTGCTGCATTTGTGAGTGGATACACCGACAACAAGTACTGCGGTATTCACTTTGAATTTGAAGATTATCTGGAATTAGTGGACTTTACCGGCCGTACGATACGCGATGATAAGCGAGGCTATATCAACGAAAAACTAGCCCCCATTCTGCAGCGACTTAAAATGACCGAAGCAGGCTGGCTTGAGAGCAGTCAGCACTTTGAAGCACTGTATTACAAACGATTTGCGAAAAAGCAGATAAAAAAACACGCCTCCTAAGCCTGACAAGCAGAGTCAAACAGCCAGATTTCTGGTTGATGTACTGATATGCGCAGAACTCGCTTTTCCACGCAAATACACGTTTGTTTTTCCAAATTGATCATTTCAGAGCCGTAGGATTTGCCGTAGGATTTTCAAATAAATAAATTTTCCAACTAAAGAGATATGCAACTAAGTCCCTTTATTAAACAGTGTATGTCCCTTAACCCGCGAATACTGTGGTCTCGCGTGCTCGCAGGCGCACAGTTAAGATAACACAGCATTCGGTTTGTGCCATCGCTAGCATCCAGTTAGGCGATGAGCCTGGCACGGGGAGTGACTACCCGGTCAAAAATCGTTGTTCATCGAATACGGTCTGGTTCTTCAACATAAAAAAAGTGGCTCTGCCGAGCTTGTGTGCCAGAGCGGATAAAGCTTTTGTCTTGGACATGCGTTTTTGCAGTCGCTGCAGATAGCGCTGTGCATTCGGGTTACCCCGCAGGTACAACACAGCAGCCTCGCTGAATGCCCACTTCAAATGGCCATTACCGAATACTGTAACCATGAGTATTGCAGGATTACTGGCGACCTATTATTTCCTTTGATCTGTATTTGCAATCAAATCGAATAGCCGCTCATTTGGGCGGCTTTTTAAAGTTTCGCTGATTCGCAGGAAACAAGCCTTTTATAGCTTCGATTATCTTTTTCGTTTCCGTGCCTGATCAACCAGGCTTTTAAATAAGCCAATCTGCGCAAGCGGAGTATTTTCTCCATCTGGGCGATATTTCTCTCCAGATCAAGCAATTGTTTTTCGTAATTTCCTTCAGTATCCTGCGCTTGCTTTAACAAAGGAAACTCGGGTTTTTCTCTAATCCACGCCTGAATTTCAGCAGACTCCTGCTCCAGCAACGACCTATAGGCTCCCGTATAGGGCGTGGACAGTTGCGGCCACCGGGCAAGCAGCTCGGATCGTAAGGTGCTGCTCAGCGTCTCAATCCGGATGCCGTTGTCCAGCCATTGATTCTCCAGCGAATCGTAGCGGCTGCGAAACTCACGCAATTTTTCACGCACTTGCTTGATTAAAGAGTTCTTGTCAATTTGGTTTCTCTCCGCCACGGAACTCATGATTTGCGAATATTCATTTTCCGGCAGCGAACCTGAAAAAGGTATCCATTTCAAAAACCAGGGCCGCCACTGTTCGAGAAAATATTCGCTGGAGGAGCGCGATAAGTCGGTGCTGTGAGCCTGCTCCAGCGTGAACAGATGCGCTTCCCTCATGGTGGTGATTCCGTCTTTGTCCCGATCCGGGCTGGCCGGCAATGCGCGGCCCAATCGATCTTCACCCTTCAAGGCAGCGAAAAAATAAGTGGTGTAGTCACGATAGTCACCGATATCGATACTGGCTGAACACCCTTCCGACTGCCTCCAGGCAGATTCGGCCGTAAAACCGCATCGCATCGCATCGTCCAGTTCATGGCTTTTGGCGGTGTCCTGATAGATTAGCCGGTGAAATCCTCCAGAATAACACTGGGTAAAGACGTAGCGAAATGGAACCTGCGGGTTGAGTTTCTCAAGTATGCCATGTAATTCATCGACCGGGAGACGAGTATCGTTCCACAATTTCAATGCCACTTTATCCTCGGACGATTTACTGGGTGATCCGTGCCCGTTATAAACAAATAATAAAGTGTCATTTTGTTTTGACTGTTCGATAAGCTCACCGAACCTTGGCATAAAGACATCCCGCTCAGTAGAGGATACAACCCGCTCCACTTGGTGATTTCGATATGAAATTCCGTTGAGAGCATGCTGGCCGAATACTCGCGCCAAGGTGTGTAAATTTTCATCGCTATCCTGCGCAGGCTGCTGGATGAAAATATCCGGATTGGTATGCTCGCCGTCGGTGTAAAAGACGCTCAGGGATTTTTCTTTACTTTCTAAAATTTCCTGAACCCATTTGAGATTCAATTCGATTTGCGCCTGGGAACCTTCGAGTAAATAACCGCCGCCGAGCAATATTGCCTTATCTTCAGCATTAGTAGCCCCAGCTAAAAGAACTCCGCAGATAATACCGGGCAAACTGGATTTATTCATCATCACACCAGCGGATTAAAACCGTACTCATGATTAATAGCACTAAGTAATAGCTTGCCAATACGGATAAAATCAGTGCCAAGAGCACTGTAGGTGAGAAAAAATACAACACTGATGCCGAAAACAATACCGGTACGATCAATCCGACGAGCAAAAGCGTGCCTGGTTTTCTAGCCAGGATCTGTTGCGCTACTGCAGAAAAAATCGCAAATATGGCTGTGTAGGGCAGTGTTTGAAAGAAACCTTCGGTAAAATCGTGTAGAAACAGGCGTTTCGGCTTGTACAACCAGTTAAACACCAATTCTCCGTCTGAAAAAAAATAAGCTGTCGTGGCACTGATTGCTACAAAAGCCGGCCACAAGGTCAGCGCTATCACCATAAGACTGAGAAGAAAAATAATGATCCTACAGCGTCTGCTTTGCATCTACTTGTAAACAAGGTAATTACCGATCGCCAACGCATCCAGACCGGTAGAGAAAAAGCAGCGGATCGCATCCCGGGGAGATTCAACAACCGGCTCTCCCTGAATATTGAAGCTGGTATTTAGAACAACCGGTACACCGGTCTTTTCACCCAGCTTGCTGATCAAATCATGATAAAGCGCATTGGTTTCCCGTCGGACCGTCTGCAATCGAGCGCTGCCGTCCACATGTGTTACTGCCGGAATCACACCGCGCTTCTCCGATCTTACATCACATACCTTAAGCATAAACGGTGCTTCGACTTCAATATCAAAAAAGTCTTTGCTGGCTTCAACCGTGGCCGAGGGAGCAAATGGCCGGTACGCTTCGCGATACTTGACTTCGGCATTGATTTTATCCTTCATATCTTTTATTGCAGGGTTGGCAAGAATAGAACGTGCCCCCAATGCCCTGGGTCCGATTTCCATCCGCCCCTGAAACCAGCCCAGTATTTTACCGTCATACAGTAGCTGTGATGCTTTTTCGGCGATATTCTCGTGATACTCGTAGTTCAACTTGCATTGTTGCAGATAATCATCAATTTCACTGTTACTGTAGCTATTTCCGACATAGGGATTGTCATGAACATAGACACGGGGATTGCCAAGAACGTGATTGTAAAGATAAAAGGCCGCTCCGATAGAACTGCCGTTATCCCCTGCCGCGGGCATGATATAGACATCGTCAAAGCCCGCTTCGCGCAACAGTCTTCCGTTCATGACACTGTTTAGTGAAACACCGCCGGCGATCACAAGGTATCTGGCACGGGTTTTTTCTTTTAATATCTTCGCAATTTTCAATACCGTGTCTTCCAGCACTCTCTGAAATGCCGCGGCTACGTCCTGATGATGTTTTTCAAATGTTTCGTTCGCCTTCCTCGGTTGCCCGAATTTTTCGTGAAACTTGCTACTGCAACGTTGGTAACCCCAGAACTGATAGTTAAAATAGGATAAATCGACTTTAACCCGCCCTTGATCATCAACCGATATAATCTTTGCAACCTCATCATAAAATATCGTGGCATCGCCCATCGGCGCCAAACCCATCGTTTTTCCTTCATCGTAATTGGGTTTAAAGCCACAGAATTCAGTAACCGCTTCGTAGAATGAACCCAGTGAATGCGGGAAATAAGTTTCGCCGAGACATTTTACATCGAGGCCCTTACCGTGACCGATCCAGCCGCAAGCCCATTCACCGGAACCATCGAGGGCAAGCATGGCTGCCTCCGGGTAAGGTGAAACTAAAAAGGAACCCGCGGCATGGGCCAGATGGTGTTCGACAAAAGTCAATTTTGGGCTGTGACCGCGGCCACTGAAACGCTCATTGTACCAGCGGCGAAACCGGCGTTGCTTAAAGAATCCACCTATCAATTCATGCTTGATAAAGGGTGCTGATTTGTGTAAATGTTTTGCGGCATAGACGAATTTGCGCTGCCACATATGTGTTGGTTTTATGGATAGAGCTATATGGTCTATATCGGCATATTCGATTCCGGCAAATCTGAGGCACTGATCGATCGCGTTTTCAGGAAATTCACGCGTGTGCTTGTTTCGGGTAAAGCGTTCTTCTTCGAGTGCCACAACCAGTTTTCCGTCAATCAAAATGCACGCACTGGAGTCGTGAAAAAAGTAGTTTAGTCCCAGGATTATCATCTCAATTTCCTTGTACTTGGCGAGCAGATCATCTTTCTTTCAATTCCCGATAAGTGGAGCGTGCAATGGATTTTAATCCATCCAGACGTTTCAGCGCCTTACCAGCAGTTGTATTATTATAAATATTACAGGTATAAACAGCTTGTTTGTTGGGATGCCATCTCTCGGCCCAGGATGGACAGGTTACCAGGCTGACTCTTTTGATCTCTTTGCAATGGAGACTTGTGTCGATAAGCTCTTTTAGCAATATTGAACCGGGAGAGAATTTTTTAAAGTCCTCGTTATATCCTATCTTTAGCACACTGACACAAGCCGGCGTCTGCAGAATATACTGTGCAGCGACGGCCTTTTCCCCGAACCACAGTAGATTGATTTTTCCCTTAATGCCACTGAACCGGCCGCTGAGCATACGCCGGTAAAAATTCACTAATGACGGATTATGTGCAATCGCGCTACCGGTTCCGGAGCTTCCTTTCCAGCCACTCGCCTCAATGCAGAGAAACTTTTCAAAAGCATCGGGCAATTCAGCCTCGTCCTCAACTACCTCCAGTTCAACCGGACCGAGCGTCTCGGCCTGACTTTTCAGTCGACGTAAATTCCGACGCAGTTTTGAACCAATCGGCTGATCTGCCTGGTCACAGGCAAACCAGGCACTGAATTGTGAGCGGATAATCGTAGTCAGGAACGGTGGCAGGTGTTGGTGTGACGAGTTGTGAAGTCGCTCATGCAGTTGCACCACTAGCGAGGTCTGTGGAAACGATGACAATGAAAATTTTGCCCAATGATCTACACCCAGAGACTTAACCATCAGCGGTATAAGACTTGAAAACCACTGAACAGTCATACAGGGTGATACAATCCAGTCCGACAGTACGATGTGATCATGCTGAGGATTCCGGATAATATGCCCGCTTTGCGGAATTCCCTTACTCCGGATATTGGTCAAGGGGATGATCGCCCGCGGCTCACGGTCCTCTTCGACCAATACGTAGCTGATTTGATCCGGTAACAAACATTTTTGAATGGCTTCATGCCAGGATGGATGATGATAGAATTCATAGTCTTCGATTCGTTCCAGCAAACGGGTCCACGCAGGAATCAGGTTTGCGAAGTCTGATAGCCCGTGGAAGACTTTGAGAGCAAGATCGGCTGACATTAAATTCGGCAATTTTCCGCTTTATAATCGTAAACTTAATATTGAATTTTTCGGTTATCGTGGTGCCGTCTTTAGAGATAAGTGCTTACGAAGTGAAAAAATGACAATTAGACCGCTTTTCCGGCGCTCAGCGAACAAGGTAATAAATAATCGGATAAAACATGAAAATACTTGAATTTCTGCAGAATCGCACTTCCATACCGGCAAAACTGTTGCAGGATCCCGCACCCGGCAAGAATGAGATCAGGCAAATGATCAAAGCGGCACTGGCTGCCCCCGACCACGCTGCCTTGCGGCCCTGGAAATTCATCATTATCGAAGGCGAAGCGCGCGAAAAGCTGGGGGACTTATTTGTGACGGCCAGTCGAAACCGTGAGCCGGATCTGGATCGGGAAAAGCTGGAACGCCAAAGGGATAAACCGATGAGATCCCCGGTGATTATCGCTGTAACTGCAAAAATCACCGAAAATCATCCGAAAACTCCGGTTGTTGAGCAGGTACTGTCCGCCGGAGCTGCAGCACAACAGATCTTACTGGCTGCCAACGCCTTGGGTTACGGATCCATCTGGCTGACCGGGCCCAATGCGGAAGACGTATCGGTCAAAAAAGCCCTGGGCCTTGAGGAACAGGACCGGATCGTCGGCTTTATCTATCTCGGCACTTCCCGTATTCCCAAGCCTAACATTATACGGCCGGACGTGGATGAGTATATGGAATACTGGAATCCCGCTTAATCCGAAAGTCCGTTCTGAACGCAAAGACTGAGTTTAGTGCCCTGATTTGCTGCCGATAGCCCCTGAAAGATAAGGTATTTTCAGAGAATTGTGTTTTTTCGGTTTGACAGACTGCCCGATTGGCTTATGCGCATAAACATTGTTCCAGCGAGTCTACTGCTGTTGTTCCTGATGCCCGCTCAGATTTCGGCAACAACCTATAGGTTTACCGACAAAGACGGTACTGTCTGGTTCACGGACAAGAAGCTCACTCAAAACAAGCACGCAGACTACACCCCGCTCAACCGTTCTGCTAAGAGCCGGGTCAGCGTTTCCTGTATGCCGCCGGGACACAAAGCCCTCGAACAACGCATTGCCAAATACGACCCGATTATCAATCTGTACGCTTCGCGCTATGGTGTCCACAGCGGCCTGATACATGCAATTATCAGTACCGAATCCTGTTACGATGCCGACGCTGTATCCGCTGTGGGTGCACAGGGTCTGATGCAGCTGATGCCGGGCACAGCCGGTGACCTGGGTGTGAGCGATGTTTTTGATGCCAGACAAAATATCAGGGGGGGTACGGAATACTTCAGTAAATTGTACAAAGAATTTCACTATAACCACGAACACGCGCTCGCGGCTTACAACGCGGGCCCCGCCAGTGTAAGAAAATATAAAGGTATTCCGCCTTATCGGGAGACTCGTGAGTATGTGAATAAAGTCTTAGCAAAGTTTCGAAAACATATTCCATCCTTAAACGCCTTTTCCGGCGTTTCACCATAAACCGTGGATTTTTGCTGTTCCCTATAGCCTTACAAAGTCTTCCGATTCCTTACAGGTCTGTGATGGGGTGTGCAATATCCGAAATAAACTGGCAAAATCCACGCTTCTATGTCGCAGCAAGGTTTTGCAATGTCTATGTCTTCGACCGAAGCGAACGCCGGCAACCATTTTATCCGCCATATCATTGAAGAAGATCTGGCGAACAACAAAAACAACGGACGTGTGCATACCCGTTTCCCACCGGAACCTAACGGATATCTGCACATAGGCCACGCAAAGTCCATTTGTCTGAATTTCGGGCTGGCCAGGAATTACGCCGGAAAATGTAACCTTAGATTCGACGACACAAACCCGGAAAAGGAAGATACGGAATACGAAAACGCTATACGCCGGGATGTTGAATGGCTGGGGTTTCAGTGGGCGGAATTGCACTATGCATCGGACTACTACAAGACTCTTTACGACTACGCCGAGAAATTGATTGAGACCGGCCATGCTTATGTAGACAGCCTCAGTGCCGAGGAAATCCGTGAATACCGCGGTACTCTCACCGAGGCCGGAAAGGAAAGCCCTTATCGCAATCGCGATGTCAACGAGAACGTCGATCTGTTCAGGCGCATGAAAGACGGAGAATTCGAAGATGGTGCGCATGTTTTACGTGCCAAAATCGATATGGCATCCGGCAATATGAATATGCGGGATCCGACCTTGTATAGAATAAAGCGTCATACTCACTATCGAACGGGAGACCAGTGGTGCATTTACCCGATGTACGACTACGCGCATTGTATTTCGGATGCCTTGGAAGGAATTACACATTCGCTGTGTACCGTGGAATTTGAAGATCACCGACCACTTTATGAATGGGTATTGCAAACACTCAATACCGAAAACCAGCCCCAGCAGATCGAATTCGCGCCACTAAATCTTGAATACACCATACTCAGCAAACGAAAACTGATTCAATTGGTTCAGAACGGACTGGTCGATGGCTGGGACGACCCGCGCATGCCGACGATCAGCGGGCTGCGCCGACGCGGATTTACTGCGGCCTCAATCCGAGAGTTCTGCGATCGAATCGGTATCACGAAAAATGACGCCTTAATCGAAATGCCGGTTTTAGAAAACGTGGTGCGTGATGACTTAAACGAAAACGCGCCGCGGCGAATGGCGGTACTCGATCCCCTGAAGGTAACAATCAATAATTATTCCGAAGATCACAGCGAGCAGCTGTCTTTGGCGAATCATCCGCAGAAGCCGGAAATGGGCACTCGAACGATAAACTTCGGTAAAGCGATTTACATAGAGCGCGAAGACTTTGCAATAGTGCCCCCGCCAAAGTTTAAACGGCTGGTACCGGGAGGCGAAGTCAGATTGCGGGGAGCTTACGTCATACGCTGCGATGAAGTGATTAAAAACGATCAAGGAGACGTTATTGAGCTACATTGCAGCTATGATAAAGACACCCTGGGTAAGAAACCGCATGGTCGAAAAGTAAAAGGCGTAATCCACTGGGTTCCCGCCGATACGGCTGTTGATGCAGAGATCAGGCTCTACGAGCCTTTGTTTTCCGACCCTAATCCGTCAGCGCATGATGAGTTTCTGGACACGGTAAAGGTGGATTCAAAAACAGTCCTCATGGGTTGTAAAATTGAACCTTCACTTGCGGCCACACCTGCGGAAAGTAGATTTCAATTTGAACGGCAAGGATATTTTGTGGCTGATCTTAAAGATCATCGGGAGAAACGCCCGGTGTATAACAGAACCATCACACTGCGAGACTCTTGGTCAGTTTAAAATCCGATCTTAAACTGCAGAAACCTTAATATCCGATGCTAGACTCTATGGTGGCATTAGTAAATATCTTTAGTCCCGAGGTGATCAATGGGTGAACTGGAAAAAGAGCTGAAATCAGCGCATGCCGTTTTCTACAAACGAATGAAAACACGAAAAAAAATCAAACACCACCTGAAAACGCTTGAACAATCAAATCCTGAATGGGCATCCGGCGAAGTGGCGCTGAAAGTAGCCGACGCCGAACTGGCCAGTGCCAAGAAACATTTGGTTTCCGTATTGACACAAATTAAAGAACAGGCATCCGAGGGTGTAAAAATCCATGCCATCATCGAAACCGAAAAGCCGATCGATGTTGAGTTGGATTATTTTTCCGTCGCGTTGGACCGGATCGACCCCAAGCAAAGACTTCAGCTTTCAAAATAGTCAGCTGTAGATACCGGGGTAGTTTCTTGACTGGCATACCGACTGCCAGAGTAGCGCCTTTGCCCCTTATTCTCATTTGACGGAATCAGATTCCACTGCTATCTAAATAGCATTATTCAGAGCAAGTTCCGAACGATTTTCTACGCAGATTCCGGCGTTGTTCCTACCGGTTATCCGGTTTTATAACCGAACGAACAGGTTTTGTGAGTGAACTGCAGCCGGTTAATTACAATTACTGATCACAGCTGACTATGCATAAGCAAATAACGCAACCTTCGCTGGCAACCGTCAGCTTCGCCTTGATACTCTTTCTCTTTGGCTGCACCGGCGGTTTTCCGACACACGACGGCAGTCTGAATACTGTTTACGGAATTGATCAACCCGATAGAGAGCTGGCAACAGTTGTCAAACCGGATGTCAAAAAACAGCTTGAAGAGTCCGTCTATACGCCTGAAGTTCAGACCATCTCATCTCCGGATGTTATTCACAGTTCTCCGATCACACGTATCGAGCAATTCAACGAGCCCGTAAGAACCGCCAGCGCCGAAGATCAGCAATCTGCCGATGAAGCCCCGCAACACAAAGCACACCACCACGTTCTCGGCGCCGGGGAGACTTTATACAGCATTGCAAGCCAGTTTACCGGTTCAAGTACGAATTGGAAAAAAATTGCCGATTACAACGGCATAGAAAATCCGGATGCCATGCTGGTCGGAGATGAAGTCTTAATACCATTGGATCTGGTCATACTCGAATCCGGAAACAACAAGGATTCAGCCAGTTACGCATTGGTGTCACCCGTGCAAACCGCTTTGGACGAAGCGGTCAAAGAAACAACAAACCCTGAAACGCGACCCTCACCAACAGTGATATCGGCCACGGAAATTGTCATTCATTCTGACGAAAATATTCCTGAAATAAACAGTTCTACAGAGACAATACAAGCCGAGTATATACAGGATCAAACACCGGAAAAGCAAGCTACTCATGCCCAAGATTTTGAGCCTGTGGCCGAAAATGATATATCAACATCGGAAAACACCCCCGCCATCCGGACGAAGGATGCCGTGAGCAGTAGCGAAAAGCCCTCGATTGATCCACCCAGCCCCCCCAGCCTGCGTGAGCGCCTGTCCAATTTTGCGTCGTTGATCAAAACCGGCTTTAAACGACCTTCATCAAGCCAACGGGAAGAGACATCCGTAACACCGACACCAGCGGCCAATACCCAGGATTCGCCCCGTGAGACTGTAGACATGGCCTCACTGGATATAGTGGAAAAGGATTCAGTCGACAAGGACCCCGGAAACTCGGTTCAGCAGAGTCGGCCAGAACAGGCGCCCACCCTTGATGCTACATCGGCTGAGAACAACGGTTCACCGCGCGCTCTGAAACCGGTAAAACGTATTCAAATTGATGGAAATTTCACTCCCAAGGCCATATACAAAGGTGCTGGCTACGAATCCGGCCTGCTGATGCGAGTGGCCCCCGGAACCACTTTTGAGCTGATGAGTCAAAAAGACGATTGGTATGAAGTGGAAACCGACAAAGGCATGGGCTACGTTTTTCATCGAGATGCCTTGTTGATTCAGTAGCTCAACAATCTCTGGTCGATCAGTTTTCAGGCAAAAGACGACCTGTGGCAGTTAGGCATCTCAAGGCATTCACTGGCATGGTATTCGCACAACATCCGTTTGTATACACCTTTAGTTTAACTGAATATGAAATCGACTTCCGGCATCATTTTTTCTTTCGCGGTTCTGCTGATGGCTGGGTGCAGTTTAGCGGATAAGGCATCGCCACAACTATCAACACATCAGGCAAGCGAAGAACCCACCGAACCGTCTCAGGAGGACAGTGACTATCCCTACGTGGTTGAGGCAGGCGACGCCCTTTTTATCATTGCCCAAAAAGTGACAGGCGATGGTGAGAACTGGCGTGAAATCGCTGAATACAATGATATCCGCGACCCCAGACGACTGAAAGTTGACGATATTCTGCTGATTCCGGATCATCTACTCCTTGCAAATCGGCAATCGAATGATCCAGCCACACAATCTGAAGGCGTCAAGATCGGTACCGTCAACCAGGATGCCATATCTGAGCGTAATGAAATTCACGAATTTCCCGGTACGGAAAAATCTGCTGATGCCAAACCTGATCCCGTTCTCGAAACAGATTCAAACACTGGCTGGGTAATGGTGGAAGGGAGCTATTACCCTAAAGCGATTTATCTTGTACCGGACTATGCAGGAGAACTACTCACCCGTGTTCTTCCGGGTACAACTCTACGGCATCTGGATACTCAGCGGGATTGGTTTAAGGTCGACACCGACAAGGGTACGGGTTATGTACACGCTTCCGATGCCAGAATCATGAATCGTGGCGAAATTGAGGACATTGCAGCTCAGGATTTCTGATCATTCGCAATGCCGAATAAATGCAGCGCCGCCGTCCGCGGGATGGGCCGAGCCTTTATACACCAACTTTGGCCCTGCATCCGAACCTAAAAGCGGTATTTGACTGTAAGTTTCGGGTCAGCTTCAAGTGGTCACCCGGTTGGCTGTGATATAGTAATCATCCGATAGCATTCCAATATTAACATCCGCGGAATTTTATCTATGCGTTTATTAACCATCGTCAGACATGCCAAATCCAGTTGGAGTGAACCCGAACTGAAGGATTTCGACCGCCCGTTGAATAAACGCGGACTTTCCGATGCGCCTAAAATGGGGGAAAGGCTGGAGAAGCAGGGATTTGCGGCGGATCGGGTAATCTGCAGCCCGGCAAAACGCGCCCTGGATACTGCAATCATGATCTGCGAGGAAATCGATTATCCTCAGTCTTCAATCATTTTACTGAACGAGATCTATGACGCATCGACAGCTATGCTTCAGCGTATTATAGAATCGCAACCCGATACTTGTCACCACATCATGATGGTCGGTCACAACCCCGGATTCGAGTCCTTATGTAACTTTATAGAGCCTCAGTCCGTTGCGAGACTGACCACCTGCAACATCGTCCAATACCAGCTGAACATAGATCATTGGAAAGACTTCCATTACGCAGGCGGCCATTGCCTTTTTCATTTAACGCCAAAGGACTGATCAACCGGTCACTTAAACAGGCTCTAAGAGCCTGTCTAAAATCTCTCCGCCTGCTGCGAATCCGCTGAATTTGGCCAGATTTCCTTCTGATCGTCGTTGCGTAGAATCACTATGCGCCTCCAATCAGAATAAAATCTGACTCAAATCAGCACATTCTCGCGACGGCGCAGAGATCTTAAACAGGCTCTTATGGATTTATTTTTTCCAGCTCGACCGTCGCCCTGTCACCGACCCGGTAATTTCGCGGAGTGGCGCTCATTTGCCGGTAAATGCGATCACGCAGTTCAGCGGTTTCAAACCAGCGAAAACTCTCCCAGTTCTCACCCAATAAATGCCCCATCGCCATAGTGTCGTCTTCCGGCATACTGATCCGGATACCGTATTTCTTTTCCATAGTGCCTCTGAGCCCGGTAAAGGGTGTATTGTCCCAAAGATTTGAGTCTAAGTATATGTGTAGCGTCTACCTCTTGGGTAGCTGCACACTAAAGAGAATTGCGTTATGGTTGCGAACACTTTCATTGACGATTACCGTGACTTTCCCATGCTCGAATATGTCTTTTTTGATGCAGCCCCCTGTAACAAATTCGTTGAATACCTGGTTGACAGCAACGTTCCTTTCGAGCCCGCCGAAGGGGAAGAAATACTGACGGTCAAAGTCCCGGAAGGGCTGGATGAGCAACTGGTTTCCAACATAGAAGAGTATTATGATGAAATGATGGAAATGGGTTCGGAAATACTCTCGAATCAAACCGGCGATGGACAAATCAATGCCGCGGGCTTAACCGTCACTTTAAAGGACGGGCGTAACAGCTACGCGGTTCTGGATCCGAATATCATCAATAAAATCCTGCAGGTGCTTGAGGTCGAGGAACTTAACAAACTGGTCAATGCCATCGCCGACGCCGTGGAAAATCCCGACGAGACTCCCCTGTGTAAACGCGAGTACTAACTTCGTCACGGCACTCCCTGCCGATGTTTCAAACGACTATTTACCCGAGTTAACTTGAGCAGTGATCAATTCCGGGTACAATAAAACCCGATCGGATAAATCCATAGGATATAAGGTATGAAATTGAAAATGATCACCCTGCCGGCAGCCTTGTTGCTGGCACTTACGGCCTGTACTCAGGAATCCCAAAATAAAATAGGCCGCGCTGTTCAGAATTGGACAGGCACCAACGGAGTACTGGAAGTATATGCGGGCGACAAGCTTGTCAAGCGATTTATGGAAATTGACAAAGTGTCAACTGCCAGCAGCACGGATGGCGCCACTGACCGGCCCTACCGTTTCGGCTACGGAATTCTGGACACCAACTTAAACGGGAAGAAAGATTCGGGAGAGAAAAAAGTTTATTTCGAATTCAGTGATTATTCGACATCTTATATATTCTACGAAAATCCTGCTTAATGCAGACTGAGATTAGTTGAGATACCAGCCATGTCCATAGCCAGTAAATTGGTGGAATATAACGACGACGATGCCCTCCTTGAAGCTTTTATGGCCTATCCTGAGGATGGCGAATCCAGGCCCGCGGTATTGATTTCCCACGCTTGGGGCGGACGGGACGAGTTCGTTGAAGAAAAAGCAAGAGCTTTGGCTTCCCTGGGTTACGTCGGTTTCGCACTGGATATGTACGGAAAGAATATCCGTGGGAGTTCAAGGGAAGAAAACGCAGCCCTGATGACGCCGTTCCTGGAAAATCGTCATATGCTCCAGAAACGGATCAACAGCGCTTTAGAGGCTTGTGCGCAACAGCCGGAGGTCATCTCGGATCGGATATCGGCGATCGGGTTTTGTTTTGGCGGGCTTTGTGTTTTGGATCTGGCACGCAGTGGCGCCGAAGTCCGGTCAGTTGTCAGTTTCCATGGTTTATTAGGCGCTCCTCCGAAGACGCAAAGTCAACCGATCAAGGCGGCTGTCCTGGTTCTGCATGGTCACGAAGATCCAATGGTCTCTCAGGAAGAGATTCGGCAATTAGAAAAAGACCTGACTGAATCAGGCTGTGACTGGCAGATCCACCAGTATGGCCAGACTATGCATGCCTTCACGAATCCGGAAGCCCAGGATCCGGATTTCGGGACGGTGTATAGCGAAAAGATGAATAACAGGTCTTGGTTCAGTGCCACCCAGTTTCTGCAAGAAACACTAGGCGGTCTTCTCAGTTAATCCAGTTTCCAGGTCGGCAATGCCAGACCGCTTGGTGTAGTGAAGGTCATTAAATATGTGATACAGGACAGATTCCGGTGTACAGGTCTGTCAATGTAATTGTTCGCACTCAACTCGATCATCGATGGGCCGATAAGAGTGGATATTCCACAACTGAAATGAAATCCTGTGACTGATACTGATAAAAAATATATGGTTTTATTTCTCGGTGAACTTCGTGAAGGAATTGACCGTCAAAAGCTAAAATCCGATATGGCGGAAACCTTTCATGTCAGTCCCGCCAAAATAGAAAGTTTATTTACGGGACGACCGCAGGTGATTAAAAATGATCTGTCTGAAGCGGAAGCAAATCTTTACCGGGATACCTTAAAATCACTTGGCGCGGTCAGTTGGGTCGAGCCGGTTCCGCCGTTCTACGGAAAATATACTGATCGACGTAAAAATTCCCGTAATCGACGCGGTGACGACGAAAGACGAAGCGATAACAGGCTGAATAAATTATCTCAAGAGCGGCGCAAAAGCGGCGGCCGTCGATACCACGATAAATAACGATCTACCACTCGGTATAGGGGTGTTTATACAGGTTTGTGTTCAGGTATCGTAAATCGTGACTCACTTCCTCACCCACCCAGGGCGGTTTTGCAAACGCCTGTTCAACCGATTCGAGTTCAATTTCAGCAACGATGAGTCCTTGGTTTTTTCCACTGAAGACATCAACCTCCCACAATAAACCATCGTAGCGTACAAAGTGCCGGACTTTCTCAACCGGAGCCAGATTGCAATGCTGGCTGAGCATAATTCGACCATCTCGCGGCGGAATTTCATATTCAAAGTCATGGCGGGTGATGCCATCTATATCCGCCTTCACCGATAGAAAAAATTTCTCGCCTTTCTGACGGATTCTGCAAACCAGTTTTTCGGTGGTCGCCAGAAAGCCCTGGCGGATCACCAGGGTCTCCCCCTGTGGCTGCCACAGCTTTTTGTCAACTAGGAATTTTCGCTCGATTTCTATAATGTCCGACATTGTTCCTGGTCTCCAATCCGCTATACCGAGGTTCGCATTCAGAGTACCACATTGCTGCCGGTTTGTTCCGCAGTGAGAATTGCCGACCAAAAAAAACCGGGCCACAATAGACCCGGTCTATAACCAGATACTGAATATGCGTTAAGTATCAGTTGGCCTTATCTACCATATCAGCCGCTTTTTCTTTACCTGCCTCAACTACATCATCCGATTTTTTCTTGACGCTATCGGCAGCATCGGAAGCTTTTTCTTTAGCGCCTTCTACCATCTCAGAGGATTTTTCCTGAACATTTTCTGCTGCATCGGATGCGGCTTCCTTGCCCCCTTCGACCATCTCAGCTGCCTTCTCCTTGCCGGACTCCATGGCTTCTCCGGCCGAATCTACCATGGACTGCCCAGCTTCCTTTACCGTGCTGACGGCGCCTGAAGCGGCTTCCTTGGTGGCATCCGCCGCTTCTGATACTGCCTTCTTACCGGATTCGACTGCGTTGGAAGCAGCCTCTTTTGTGGCCTCGACCGCCTCTGAGGCTGCGTCTTTAGCCTTATTCATTGTATCTGATGCCGCATCTGCCGCGTCCGATGCAGCTTCCTGAGCCGTGTCTGCGGATTTTTCGCAGGCAGTCAGTAGCACAACAAAGAACACGATTACTATTGATAGAGTTAAATTTTTCATTGCGATAAACCATCCGTTTGTAGTGAATCCCGCCGCACAGAATCTCATTCATCGATCAGTGCAATCCGGCGGGTAGAGGGTATGCATTATTTTCACAACGGACGCAGTTGCCATTACCGCACCGCAAGAAGTTCTCTGTCGCCGCGTGTGTATTGTTCAAACAAATGTATCCAGCTATCTGTTTTTCCTGAACAAAATGAATTCCAGAGTCAATAATTGTAAAACATCCTCGCTGATTAATTTACAATTGTCGGAAACCCCAATCGGACGATCTATCTTTTTTGTTTCTTTAACATTGTCAGAATCATATCCTGGAGGCTGATGTAAGGTTTTAGAATCTGATTAGGGTTGGCCGAGTACTGGGCACGGGACAACTGATTAGTGTTTGCAGGTAGCCGCTGATTTTGAACTGATAGACCGGGCAGGAACAACTTTTCCTTTTGCCCGCGAATGTCCCTTTATAGAATTACTGATCACTTCGACTTCGTCGCCCTTGAGTACAATTGCACTCGGCAAGCGTGGAGCTATGGAATTTCTTTTCATACTTCGGCTTTGCTTTCTGATCACCGAAAACTGCCTGCCTTGGCGGACACCGGATCGCCTTGCCTCTACTTCTTTAAAGAAAAGAAAAGGACTGCAATCGCTTCCGATATACAATTCACCTTTTTCAATATCCAGATGCAGGGGTACCTGTGCGCCCTCCAGCTGTATACTTATTCTCTCGGCCAAAGCGCTGCACGGCACCGTGAAAAATAACAATCCCGCTAATGCATAAAAGGAGATTGCATTACTGAGTGTTGGATTAGAACGTAAATTGTGCATTTTAAAATTGCCGGTTAGCGATTGTAAAAAAGATACTCAACCTGATAATTCAACTCGCCGGTGCCATATGAAAAATCCGGTGGAGGTGGTTGAAATTCCATATCGATACGTACCGCCTGGTCCTCGACATTTGGCGAATTTCCCCCTCGTGTACCTGTGCCGCGGCGGATTTCCGCAAGAGCGGTAGGCACTCCCCAAAAATCGTTCAAGCTTGTTATTCTGCGTGTGGCCCGAAATCTGGGATTCGCGGTAACGGTTCCAAATGAAAAGCCGTTGTCGGTGCCTGTTCTGACCATGCGTATCTCAAATCCTGTCTGATCAGGGGAGATAGCAGAGATAAGATCTCCTGATTGCGATTGCAGAAACGCACGCCCATAGATATAAAAATCCGTTCTCGACGCGACATAAAAACTGTGGGTATATGCCCTGTCTTTGAGAATAACGGCGGAATTGGGTGACAGACTAAATGAAGACAGGCTGTCACCGAGATCCAGAAATCCGCTCATATTGCCATCCAGAGTCGGCACATCGGCAATCAGATCTCCATCCTGATCAATATCAACCAACATACCTTGATTTACACCCGGAGTGGCAGCCGGCGTCAGAGTTCCAGTCTTGACAGCGTTAACGACTCCTGTACCTTGATAGGGATTGCCGGTGTAGAAGATTAGCGGTGCTCCCCGAGGAACCGTCCGACCTGTAGAGAAATCGTAAACATCATAGATGTCGAATGCGGACCCATCGCTAGATACCACACAGCCATACACACGACACCAATAATCACTGTCCAGCCAGCTTGCCTGTACAGATTGAATCGGTAGTAGCAGCACGGAAATTAAAATCGACAAGTACTTGCCATGGAATAACAAGTTTCGTGCAGCCTTCAAAGCACTGGTTAGAACACTCATCAATTGTACTGATTTCCGTAGAATCGGTAAGAATCAATTTCAATATTTTCTATAAATAACAATTATTTATAGAAAGTTTCACAACTCAATGGACTTTTTGCAGGCAATAGAATGACTTATGTCCATTCATTTTACTCCCATGTGATGCAAGGTTGATTCCAATGAGATCAAATCGAGACTTTCCGATAGGCGGATACACCAAGCACTTTGATCCTCGGCAAGAAATACCGGGAATGAAACCAGATCCGGAGATTTCCGCCCGTCCCTGGGCGATCTGCGTCATGTACGCGGATTTCTGAGAGTCTTAATCAGGCTCTGTAAGTTATAGATTAAGTGCCAATTTTACAGCGCGGCTTCAAGTTCCGGCAAAACATCGAACAAATCTGCAACCAAACCATAGTCCGCCACTTGGAATATGGGCGCATCTTCGTCCTTGTTAATGGCGACTATGACTTTGCTGTCCTTCATACCGGCAAGGTGTTGGATCGCCCCGGAAATACCCACCGCAATATAGAGATCAGGAGCAACGACTTTACCAGTCTGCCCTACCTGATAATCATTGGACACAAAACCGGCATCAACCGCTGCCCGGGAAGCCCCGACAGCGGCGTTCAGCTTGCTCGCCACTGCTTCAAGCAAGCTGAAATTCTCCCCGCTTTGCATACCTCTGCCACCTGAAATAACAATTTTCGCGGAAGTCAGCTCAGGTCGGTCCGATACACTGAGTTCCGAACCCAGATATTCCACCAGATCACTGACCGGCCCCACTGCAACTTCGGTCATATCGGCTGAACCGCCTTCATTGGAACATGCCTCAAAAGCAGTGGTTCTCACCGTAATCACTTTTTTCGAATCAAGGCTTTTCACGGTTTCCATCGCGTTTCCGGCGTATATGGGACGGACAAATTGATCGCCGGACACGATTTCGATGATATCCGAAATACCCGCTACATCCAGCAAAGCGGCAACTCGAGGCATGACGTTTTTGCCATTGTTACTGGCCGGGAACAGAATATGAGAGAATGGTTCGGCCAGTGCGGTAATCAATGGTGCCAGGTTTTCAGCCAATGCGTTTGTATAGGCCTGGTTGTCACAGTATAAAACCGATTTGACACCTACGATCGCCGATGCACTGTCCGCAGCATCTTTGCAAGCATGGCCAGCCACCAGTATTGTAACTTCGTCACTGAGTTGGCCCGCGGCAGTGACTGTATTCAGTGTACCAGCACTGATGGAACTATTATTGTGGTCTGCAACGACAAGGACTCCCATTACTCTGCTCCTTTAATAACTTTTGCTTCGTTTTTCAGTTTATCCACCAGTTCAGCTACTGATTCAACCTGGATTCCGGCTTTGCGATCGGGGGGTTCGGTAACCTTGATAATTTCCAGCCGAGGAGCCACATCAATACCAGTATCGGCGACGGGAATTATCTCAAGTGGCTTTTTCTTCGCCTTCATAATATTGGGTAATTTAGCGTAGCGTGGTTCGTTCAATCGTAAATCGGCGGTGATGATGGTGGGTAAGTTGACCTTCAGTGTCTCCAATCCACCATCAACCTCACGCGTCACTTCAGCGCTGTTTTCATTGACCGAGACCTTCGATACAAACGTCGCCTGCGACCATCCCAATAAGGCGGAGAGCATTTGCCCGGTTTGATTACTGTCATCATCGATCGCCTGTTTGCCGAGTAAGATCAATCCCGGTTGTTCCTTTTCTGACACATATTTCAGCAGCTTAGCTATAGCCAGCGGTTGCAGTTGATGTTCGGATTCAATCAGAATTCCGCGGTCCACACCCATGGCAAGCGCTGTTCGAATGGTTTCCTGAGATTGTTTTACTCCTATGGATACGGCGATCACTTCATCGGCCAGCCCCGCTTCCTTTATCCGAAGCGCCTCCTCAACAGCAATTTCATCAAATGGATTCATCGACATTTTAGCGTTCGCCAGATCCACTCCTGAATTGTCAGCTTTCACCCGCGCTTTCACGTTGTAATCAAGAACACGCTTTACCGCGACCATTATCTTCATCTTTGAACCCTCTGATATCTTTCTCAATAATTCTTTTATGGCCGCTCTCTCTCGGCGGCAGCCGTATCAACCGGCTAAATCTACCCTTGAACGATTGTGTATTGTGACGGCTTTCTCAGTTTAATTAACTTTAGGCAAATCAGAAAAGAATTTACCCAACACCCTCAAGCATTGCAGTCATTTGCCGAAAATTGTAGCAGGTTATTTGTGTGGTTATCTTTATCTGAAAGCGACTCAATATGACCTGATTGTACGGACCGGGATCACTCGGAAACTGTGCAATTGTGGATATACCTGACAATGGATGTCTAAGGGCCGGAAATGCAAAGTCGGTGTGAACCGGTGACGCAAAGCCACGGGACTCTAGGAGTTAGCCGGGCTACCGGGTGGTTAGTATACCATTTGTGAGGTACGTTTAACGTGTATAAAAAAAGCTTGCAAAGAGCTGCTCTTGCTGCCGCAATTACCGCTTCTCTTGGCGCAACATCAGCAGCGAATGCTTCAATTATCGACAATCCAGTTTTTAAACTCTTAGGCGCAGTGGTTGTCTGGGGCGGTGATGGCACCGGCACCGGCGGATCTGTCCAAGATTTCATCATAAACGCCGGCGGATCCAACCTTGATCTGATTGCAGGAGACGTAACACCGGTTATGACAGGCACATTGGACAGTTATGCGCCTACCGGAGATCTCTCTTTGATTACCGTAACCGGCGGCGATGCTGCCTGGAATGATGCCAACAGCAACGGGGTTATGGATGCCGGTGATTCGTTTTCACCTTTTCTGCCGACCGAAACGATCGGACACTCGGTCGCCTTACAGCAAAGTAGCTTCTATGTTGCATCCAATACGCCGTTTGATGTGAAGGCAACGGCTGCGCTCGACGCGGGCAACTCTTCTGCTACTGCGCTCTTATCCGATATTTCACGTACCATGGATATAGCAGTCAGCGGTAGCGCGGGTTCGATTGCCTTCGGCAGTGCCGCTCAACATCCGCATTCGGGTAGCGCAGGTGTTACCGGCAACGGCACTCTGGATACGATTTCCACTGAAACCGTCGTCTTTTCCGGAGACCAAAAAACGGCGAATGCCGCCGGTACGATCGCGGAACAGTCTGTTCAGTTCACCAATACCTACTCAATCACTGACACTGTCGGTCTTGAAGCTGGCACTTCTCAAGTAGCGGCAACCGTTACTTACACAGTCGCTATCCCTTAAGGGCGAAATTACGGCAGTAAGAGCAAGGCGTGGTACGCGCCTTGCTTTTTTGTATACCGAACGAGCCATCCCTCAGCGGAAATACAATGAAAAAGTACAGCTTAGCGACGTCTTTACTGTTTCTATATTTTATACTTGCCATATCATGCGCCCATGCCTTCGGGGTTGGAGTAACGCCGTCGACGATTGAAATGGAAGTGCAACCCGGATCACATCATCGCCAGATCCTGAGAGTGAAGAACTTTAACCCGGAGAAAGCTATAAGACTGACAGTCAGCATCGCGGACTGGACTCTTGATGATAACGGGAAGGTTCAGCTCATGCCACCCGAGGAAACCGACTATTCAGCCTCTCCATGGGTTAATTTCAGCCCCAGTGTATTGCTTCTGGAGCCGAATACCACCCGCCAGATTATCGTGGATGTTAATACACCTCTGGTAACGGATAAAAAAGGCGACCATCGTACTGCCATAATTCTCAGTACCGTTCTTCCGTCCAAAGATCAGAGAAAGGGAATGAACGGCGTCTGGAACCGGTATCAAATAGCCAGTTTGTTTTATGCCAATGTATTGCCCGGGAAAAGTAAGCCGGTTATCACTCAGGCAGCGTTTTTACCGAACGACGCGAAAAGTACGCACGGCTTGAATTTCCGCATTGAAAACCATGGCGAGCGGCATGTTCGACTTGAGGGTTCGGTCGGATTGATGAAAGAAGACGATAAGGAACTCTCGCTTGAAGAGTCGTTTCAAGCCGTTCTGTTAAATGATCAATCCCGTGAATTCGGTGTTCATTTCAATAGCCGCCAATTAACGCCAGGCAATTATAAAGTAATGTTCAATATCAAAGGTGAAGGAAAAACGATTCCGATGAATATCGCCGAATTACCAAAACTGACCGTTCGATAGTGCCGCCGGCATAAGCCGACTTCAATGCACGGCCACTTATGCGGCCTCTTTGCAGCCTTAAGGACATTGAAGTTTTGGAAAGTTGTGTCGTTAGTCAATTAACGTTAACTTAGCTGACTAATGGGCTGGAATCTGACACATCGATGCAAAACCAGGAACTTATAGCTTGTCACGATTGTGATCTGTTACAGAAGATCCCGCGGCTGCAAAACGGACAAAAGGCACTGTGTACGCGCTGCCGTGCAAGCCTGTATCAACCCAAAAAAAACACCTTGAACAGAAGCCTGGCGTTGACACTGACAGCAATAGTCTTGTTCATTATTGCCAACTCTTTTCCTTTCCTCAGTTTGAATTCTCAAGGTCAAATAATTGACTCGACGCTCATTTCCGGATCTGTTGCGCTTTATGAGGCTGGCAGTCCTATCCTATCGGCATTGGTATTGCTCACCACTTTTATCTTTCCACTGATCAACTTGCTTGGACTGCTGTACATACTGCTGATCATTAAGTTGAACCGGACACACTGGAGAATGCGGACTCTGTTCAGACTGATAAGAAATACCGAATCCTGGGGCATGCTGGAAGTGCTGCTGCTTGGCGCGCTGGTCGCGGGCGTCAAATTGGGCGATTTTGCACTGGTCATTCCAGGCATTGCCTTATACTCCTTCGCCTTGCTGATACTCATTATAGCCGCACTGGATTCGACTCTGGATCCGTATTTGATCTGGCGTGAGAGAAGCTATGCATGACACCTTGCTTACGGCAAAGAATGCCGGACTCATCGCCTGCCGCTATTGCCATACACTGACTCGCCCGCCAGGCCGTGTATCCCCGAGTCAAAGGAACAGGTTGAACTGCCCCGGTTGCGGCAGCCATATAGAATCACGCATACCGCATTCCATCGAAAAAACAGTCGCACTGCTGATCGCCGCCGCAGTACTTTATATTCCGGCCAACACTCTGCCTGTAATGAGTATGGTGTACCTTGGCCAGAGCCAGGCGGACACGATTATAAGCGGCGTATTTGATCTGGCTGAAGAAGGTCTTTGGCCTTTGGCACTGATTGTATTCGTCGCGAGTATCTTTGTTCCTATTCTGAAATTGACTACATTAAGCATATTGGTTTTCAGTGTAATCATGAAATCGCGCTGGCGGCCATTGGATAGAACACGGATATATCGCGTCACCGAATTTGTCGGACGTTGGTCAATGGTGGACATTTACGTCATCGCAATCCTGGTGGCGCTTGTGCAATTCGGAAACCTGGCTACAGTCTATGCGGGTGCCGGTTCGATTTCTTTTGCCGCGGTGGTGATACTCACCATGTTTGCCGCCAACACATTCGATCCCCGGCTGATTTGGGACGTAATGGAACACCCTCATGATAGAACTCAACAGTGATTTACCTGAAGCTGAACGGGATAAAAGCCTGGGTATTTCGATAGTCTGGTTGATTCCCCTGATTGCCATACTGGTCGGAGGCTGGTTAGCGTACAAAACCATCAGTGAAAAAGGTCCGGAAATTGTCATTGCATTCGATGAAGCGGAAGGTTTGGAACCCGGGCAAACGCGTATTAAATACAAGGATGTCAACATTGGAAAAATCAACAGTGTCACACTTAGCGGTGATTTATCCCAGGTATTGGTAACCGCCAGATTGAATAAATCCATGTCCGGGCACTTGAATGAAAATTCGCGTTTTTGGATTGTACGCCCGAGAATCAACAGCAGCGGCATCAGCGGACTCAGCACTTTGATCTCAGGTATTCACATTGCAATGGATCCTGGTGAGGGAGACCTGGAATCCAGCTATTTTCAGGGGCTGAGCACTGCCCCGGATATAGAATTCAGTGCCGAAGGGAAAAAATTTACTTTGACGGCGGACAGTCTGGGATCGCTGGACCGTGGTTCTCCGGTATACCACCGGCAAATACAAGTCGGCGAAGTCACACAGTACGAACTATCGGAAGATGGTGAAAGCGTAAATATCAATGTATTTGTCCGTTCTCCGTATGATCAACTGATCAGTCACAATACACGGTTCTGGAACGCCAGTGGCGTATCGGTCGAATTGGGAACTGCAGGTATAAGTGCAGATATGGAATCGCTGAGTGCTCTCATCAGCGGAGGCATCGCCTTCGAGACACCGGTTGATCTGGACGCGGAGCCTTCACCCGAGCCGCGCGAACAATATGCACTGCACCCCAATCACCGAACGGCGATTGAGAAACCCTATATCAATACAGAGCTGTTCGTGATGTATTTTGACGGCTCACTGAGGGGCCTCAGAAAAGGTTCCGTAGTTGAGTTTATGGGTATAGAAATCGGCAAAGTGCTGGATATTGATCTAAAACTCAATCATGAAACGCTTGAGGTCAGAGCACCTGTATTGGTTGAGCTGCACCCCGAAACCATTGTAGCCAGTGAAACGATTGAGAACGGTGAGGAAATTGTCAACGCCTGGATAGAGAGAGGATTAAGGGCTCAGCTCAGTACTTCAAACCTGCTCACCGGACAACTTTTTATCGATCTGGCTTTCCATAAGGATACAGACCCGTTCAAGCCGAGAACGGCTGACAACATAGCCGTGTTTCCGACTATTCCCGCGGCATTTGACCGTCTCGCTCAGAGCGCTACCGACACCTTCGAAAAACTGGCACAAATACCTTTGCTCGAGATTTCACAGGAAATACATAAAACCATACAAAATCTCAATTCAATCATAGACCCGAACAGATCCGGCAACACCTTGGCCAATCTGAACGATACGCTGATCAATATCAGATCCCTCAGCGCCAAGATGAACAAATCCGTACCCAGATTGAGCAACCGCATCGAGACTACATTAAGAAAACTCGAATCAACACTCAGCAATACGGACAAAATCGTCGCCGAAGACTCTCAACTGGTCTATGAAGTCCACGAAATGCTGCGTTCCCTGTCAGAAGCAGCCAAGTCAATCGATTCACTGAGTAATTACCTGGAAAGAAACCCAAGTTCACTTCTTTACGGTAAAAGTGGAAACAGATAATGAAAAAAAGCGTCAAACAGTTTGTTTATCTTCTGGGAACGGTTTTATTGGCGAGTGCCTGTACTGCAACTACTGACCCAACCAGATTTTACAGCCTTTTATATCCGCCACAGCCAGCCACGTCAGAAAACCCGGGCAATATCTCAGTCGGGATTTCATCGGTTCGAATTCCGAGATTGCTGGACAGGCCACAAATTATTTCCCGCAAAGGTCAAAATGAAATCGTACGGGCCGAATTCCACCAGTGGGGTGGTTCGCTGCTTGAGGAAATCGAAGAAAATCTGGCATCGGGTTTATCCATGCATTTGAATACCCGATATATATTTATCTATCCCGCGCAGAATCGAATCAGGCCCGACTACGAATTATTAGTCGACATTCATCGGTTTGACGGTGAGCTGGGAGAAAAAGTATTTCTTAATCTTACCTGGCAAATAACGCCAACAACCGCAAAACAAAGCTCTTCGGTGGGACGGATCAACATTGAACAAGCGGCTTCAGCAGAAAACTATTCCGCTTATGTCACTGCATTGAACCAATTGCTATCGGAAGCGGCGGCGCAAATCGCCCTGGAACTGAGTTATCTAAATCGTTGACAGCTAATGACATACTGATCCGTACGGCAAGTATGGTGAACAGCTTAGGAACTATTCCTGTTCCTGGGTGTTTCGATCCACCAGTTCAATGATTGCCATCGGTGCTTTATCGCCCTGTCTGAACCCACATTTCAGAATACGCGTATAACCACCCGGACGTTCTTTGTAACTTGGACCAATATCACCGAACAATTTCCCCACCGCCGTCTTATCACGCAGGCGAGAAAACGCCAGTCTACGGGTGGCTATGGAATCTTCCTTTCCAAGGGTAACAAGAGGCTCTACCACACGGCGCAGTTCTTTAGCCTTAGCCACGGTGGTTGTAATCGTTTCATGTTCCAGTAAGGAAACAGCCATATTGCGGAACATTGCCTTTCTATGGCTAGTGTTACGATTCAGTTTTCTGCCGCTTTTTCTATGCCGCATGGTAATAACTCGGTCAATTCTCTGTTAATTGAAAAATCGATATTGTCGCTGATTCTTATTTGCCCAGGCCATCGCGCTGCCTTTGCAGCTCCGGCGGCGGCCAGTTTTCCAAGCGCATTCCGAGTGACAGGCCCTGCTGAGCCAGCACGTCTTTGATTTCGGTCAGCGACTTTTTACCCAGATTGGGTGTTTTCAACAATTCGACTTCAGTGCGTTGAATCAGATCGCCGATATAGTAAATATTCTCCGCTTTCAGGCAGTTCGCGGAACGAACGGTAAGCTCAAGATCATCGACCGGCCGGAGCAATATAGGATCAATATCCGAACTGGCTTCCTCTTCCTGAGTCTGCTCGTCGGCTTGCAGATCGACAAAAACAGAGAGCTGTTCCTGAAGGATGGTTGCCGCTTTGCGAATAGCTTCCTCCGGATCAATAGTGCCGTTGGTTTCAAGATCGATGATCAACTTATCGAGATTCGTCCGTTGCTCGACGCGAGCACTTTCGACGCTGTAAGCCACCTTGTGAACAGGACTGTAAGATGCGTCGATCTGAAGCGAACCGATCGCCTTGCTCTCACCTTCGCCGAGAGTGCGCGCTGTTGAAGGCTCATAACCACGCCCTACCCTGACGATCAATGACATATCGATCTTCCCCTCGTCAGTGAGGTTGCAGATGATATGATCCGGATTGACAACCTGAATATCATGATCGAGCGTAATGTCCCCGGCTGTGACTAATCCGGGACCTTCCTTGACCAATTTGAGAATCGCTTCCTCTTTGGCATTCATGACCAGGGAAACACCCTTGAGGTTCAGAAGTATATCCAATACATCTTCCTGAACGCCTTCGATGGTCGTGTACTCGTGCAGCACCCCTTCTATTTGCGCCTCGACAATTGCCGCACCAGGCATGGAAGAGAGTAAAATACGTCGCAAAGCATTACCCAATGTATGGCCGAAACCGCGCTCAAGCGGCTCCAGAGTGACCTTTGCATGATATTCATTGATCGAATTTACATCGACTATTCGGGGTTTTAAAAATTCGGAATGCATAACCGACATAAAATATGATCTCCCTTACTTGGAGTAGAGTTCCACAACCAGCGATTCGTTGATTTCCGCTGGCAGATCGCTACGATCGGGGACAGATTTGTAAATACCTTCCATTTTCTTAGTATCGACTTCCACCCAGTCCGGCAAGCCTCGTTGCTGGGCAAGCTCCAGGGACTCAGTTATACGGCTCTGTTTTTTAGCACGATCCCGAACCGCCACGTTCTGGTCAGCTTTGACACGGAATGACGGTATATTCACAATCTCTCCATCCACCAGAATCGCTTTATGAGATACCAGCTGACGAGCTTCGGCACGAGTGGAGCCGAACCCCATGCGGTAAACCACGTTATCCAGGCGGCATTCCAACAGCGAAAGAAGATTCTCACCGGTAGAGCCTTTTATTCTCGCGGCTTCCTTATAGTAGTTGGCAAACTGTTTTTCCAACACGCCGTACATGCGGCGAAGTTTCTGCTTTTCCCGCAACTGCATGGCGTAGTCCGACGGACGTCCACGCTTAGCCCCCTGAACTCCCGGTGGAGTTTCCAGATTGCACTTTGACTCTAAGGCCCGGCGACTGGATTTCAAATACAGATCTGTACCTTCTCGCCGGCTTAATTTACACTTAGGACCGATATATCTCGCCACGAAGTGAACTCCCGTTTAATTTCTTTATACACGACGGCGCTTAGGCGGCCGGCATCCGTTATGAGGAATAGGTGTTACATCAATAATGCTGTTGATTTTATATCCGACATTATTCAGTGATCGCACCGCTGAATCACGTCCGGGCCCCGGCCCCTTCACCTTGACGTCGAGATTTTTCAATCCGTATTCCTTTGCGGCCTCACCGGCCCGTTCCGCAGCTACCTGAGCCGCAAAAGGAGTACTCTTGCGTGAGCCGCGAAAACCCGATCCACCGGCAGTAGCCCATGCCAGGGCATTTCCCTGTCGATCGGTAATCATCACGATTGTATTATTAAATGACGCGTGGATATGGGCTATCCCGTCTGTTACATTACGTTTAACTTTTTTACCTGAGCTTGGTCCAGCCATGTTTTAAACTCGAATATCTTAATCAATTATTTACGAATAGGACGCCTTGGTCCTTTACGCGTACGTGCATTCGTCTTTGTCCTTTGGCCACGCAACGGCAATCCGCGGCGATGGCGAATCCCGCGGTAGCAACCCAGATCCATCAGTCGCTTGATATTCATAGATACATCGCGTCGCAAATCGCCCTCGACGGTGTATTTCACGACTTCGCCGCGAATCCCTTCGACCTCATCTTCACTCAGGTCACGTACTTTAACGTCCGGAGAAACACCGGCCGAATTACAAATCTTATGGGCTCTCGTCCGACCTATGCCATAGATTGAGGTTAGCGCCACCCAGGTGTGCTTGTGCACCGGAATATTAATGCCTGCGATGCGGGCCATACTGAGTCTCCCCGAGACGTAAAAAGCCTGTCATTGTACGATGTCAGGCCGTTTTGATCAATTATCGAAAATAAAAAATTAACCCTGGCGCTGCTTGTGTCTGGGATCCGACGAGCAAATCACTCTGACAACACCATGGCGCTTGACAACTTTGCAGTTTCTACAAATCTTTTTTACCGAAGCGCGAACTTTCATTGTTAAACCCTCGTGAGCAATCGTTGAGCTCAAGTTTTATCGCCTTGGACCCTTTTTACCTTTCATGTTTGTCTTTTTGATCAAGGTGTCGTACTGCTGACTCATCATGTGAGCCTGAGCCTGTGACACGAAATCCATAATGACAACCACGATTATCAGCAAAGAAGTGCCGCCAAAATAAAACGGTACGTTCCACCAAAGAATCAAGAATTCCGGCAACAGGCAGACGAGTGTAATATAAATCGCACCGAATAAGGTCAATCGGGTCAATACGCCGTCTATATACTGAGCTGTTTTTTCCCCCGGCCGAATCCCCGGAATAAACGCTCCCGAGCGCTTTAAATTGTCCGCTGTTTCCTTTGCGTTAAACACCAATGCAGTATAAAAAAAACAAAAGAAAATAATCGCAGACGCGTAAAGCAATACGTAAACCGGCTGCCCCGGTTGTAATGTAGAAACAATATTCTGCAACCAACCCGCGTTACTGGCACTGCCGGCAAAATCACCCAATGTTGCCGGAAAGAGAATAATACTCGAGGCGAAAATCGGTGGAATCACCCCTGCCATATTCAATTTCAACGGTAAATGGCTGCTTTGAGCGGCATACATTTTTCGGCCTTGTTGCCGCTTGGCATAATTCACTGTAATCCGGCGCTGGCCACGCTCGACAAAAATAACGAATGCGGTGACCGCAATGATTAAGGCAAACAAAATGATTACGATCAGAGCCGATAACTCGCCGGTACGAACCAACTCCAGCGTGCCGCCAATAGCGGAAGGAAGACCCGCGACAATTCCGGCGAAAATCAGAATCGAGATGCCGTTGCCGATTCCGCGCTCTGTAACTTGTTCACCCAGCCACATCAAAAACAAGGTGCCTGTTACCAGAGTGATGGCTCCCGTCATCACGAATGCAGGCCCTGTAAAAAAGGCCAAAGGCTGCCCACCGGCTGACTGGCCCTGCAATGCGATGGTGACACCTATGGCTTGTACCGATGCCAGTACCAGTGTTCCATACCGGGTATATTTGGTAATTTTCTTACGGCCGCTTTCTCCTTCTTTTCGCAGCTGCTCCAGGCTGGGAATCACGTGGGTCATCATCTGCATGATGATCGATGCCGAAATATAGGGCATCACACCCAGCGCAAATATGGACATACGCGACAAGGCCCCACCGCCGAACATATTGAACATATCCAGTATACCGCCCCGTTGCTGATCAAACAGCACGGCCATTACCCGCGGATCCACGCCAGGGATAGTAATATGCGCGCCGATTCTGAAAATCAGAATTGCGAACAACACAAAAAATATGCGCTGACGCAACTCGGCAGACTTGCCCAGTCCTCCAAGGCCTCCCAGTGCGTCTGCGGAAGCGCTCACCTGCTTACTCCTCTATCGAACCGCCAGCGGCAGTGATTTGTTCACGCGCACCCGACGTTACGCGCAAGCCTTTAATAGTTACCGGTTTTTCTACTTCTCCGGATTTGATGATTTTGACCGTTTTGGTTTTAGCTGCAACGACACCTTTCTCCAGCAACAAGGGCAAGGTGATCTCATCGGCATCCAGTTTATTGATTTCACTTAACCGTACTTCAGCATAGTGTGTACTTTTTCGTGAGGTAAAACCGAACTTAGGTAAACGGCGCTGAATGGGCATTTGCCCACCCTCGAATCCGACCTTGTGATACCCCCCGGATCGAGATTTTTGGCCCTTGTGCCCGCGACCGCCCGTCTTACCCAGGCCGGAGCCGATTCCACGGCCGCGTCGCTTGGCGACTTTTTTAGCACCTTCTCCCGGTTTGATTGCATTCAGGTACATATTTATGCCTCTTCGACCCGCAGCATATACGCCACTTTATTGATCATGCCCCGATTCTCGGGCGTATCCCGCACTTCGACTGTATTGTGTATTTTGCGTATGCCCAATCCCCTGACACAAGCCTGGTGAGATTTGAGCCGTCCGCTGGGGCTTTTTACCAGCGTTACTTTCAAGAAATTTTCACCGCTCACCATATCAACCCCGAATCTCTTCTACGTTTTTGCCTCTTTTGGCGGCGACAGACTCCGGCGATTGCATCTGGGTAAGGCCATTAACTGTCGCTCTAACGACATTGATGGGATTGTTGGTACCCATGATCTTCGCTAATACATTGCGGACACCGACGGCCTCAAATACCGCACGCATGGCGCCACCTGCGATAATACCCGTACCTTCGGAAGCCGGCTGCATATAGACACGAGCCGCCCCGTGACGCCCTTTCAACGGGTATTGAAGCGTACCGTCCGCTATTCCGACCGTATGCATGTTTTTACGGGCTTTATCCATCGCTTTTTGTATAGCCAGAGGCACTTCCCGTGCCTTCCCGTATCCAAAGCCGATCTTTCCGTTTCCGTCTCCTACAACCGTCAGGGCGGTAAAGCCGAATTGGCGGCCTCCTTTCACAACTTTAGCAACACGGTTAATGGCGACTAATTTTTCGATATAACCGTCGCTATTGTTTCCGACTTCTACACTGGACATAGTACTAAACCTTTAAAATTGCAGGCCGTTTTCACGAGCCGAATCTGCCAGGGCCTTTACCCGCCCGTGGAACTTAAAACCGGAACGGTCGAAAGCAACTTTATTGACACCCGCCGCCAAGGCTTTTTCTGCAATAGCGGAACCAACAGCCACAGCCGCCTCTACATTTCCACCATATTTCAGTCCGCCACGTAAATCCTTGCTCAAGGTCGAAGCGCTCACCAGTACCCTGCCGCCGCTGGTGTCTATGATTTGAGCGTATATATGCTTGGACGTACGATGAACGGAAAGACGCGGTACGCCCAACTCGCGGATATGGGCACGAGTCCTTCTCGATCGTCTGATTCTGGTTTCTTTTTTGTTCATCACTGCGAACCCTAAAACTGATTACTTTTTCTTCGCTTCTTTCATAATGACGTATTCGCCGACATATCTCACGCCCTTACCCTTGTACGGCTCGGGCGGGCGGTAAGCCCGAATATCGGATGCCACCTGCCCGACAACCTGTTTGTCTATACCCTTAACGACAATTTCAGTCTGGCTCGGCGTCTCGACGGTAATTCCATCCGGAATTGCATGCACTACCGGATGAGAAAAACCTAAGGTCAGGTTGAGATTTTTACCCTGAGCCTGAGCACGGTATCCGACGCCTCGCAGCTCAAGTTTTTTTTCGAATCCGGTACTGACACCGACGATCAGATTGTTCAACAGAGAACGTACCGTTCCTGCCATCATGACGGAGGCCTTGGAATCGGATTTTCCTGTGACCCGTAATTCTCCTTCTTCCAGGGCTACTGCGACAGTATCATGCACCAAAAGTTCAGAGGTACCATTACTGCCCTTGGCTTTTACCAACCGGTCGGTAACCGTAACTTCCACGCCCTTGGGTATGGCCACCGGCTGTTTTGCAACTCGTGACATAAATCCTCCCTTAAGATACCGAACAGAGTATTTCGCCGCCCTCACGCAGAGCGCTGGCTTTCGCGCCAGTCATTACGCCCTTGGACGTTGACACGATGGCAATACCCAGGCCGCCAAGGATCATCGGAATTTCATCGGCATTTTTATAAATACGCAGCCCCGGCTTGCTGATTCTGTCAATTTTTTCAATGACCGGGTTGCCTTCAAAGTATTTGAGCGTAATTTTCAAATCTTCCTTGGCACCGTTACTATCCGTCTCATAATCCGAAATATAGCCTTCATCCTTCAATACCGAAGCAATTGCAACCTTGGCTTTAGAAGACGGCATAGAGATAACGGCTAATTTAGCCGATTGACCGTTTCTGATTCGGGTTAACATATCCGCGATGGGATCTGACATACTCATAATGAATTCCTAACTTATAGTCCTTACCAGGATGATTTTGACAGTCCCGGCACATCACCACGCATCGCGGCTTCCCGCAACTTGATTCTGCTCAATCCGAATTTTCGGTAGTAGCCATGCGGACGACCGGTGATACGGCAACGGTTACGTTGCCTTACAGGAGCAGAATCCCTCGGCAAACACTGAAGCTTTCTGACAGCCTCCATTTTTTCCTCAAACCCCGTATTGGGAGATGAAATCACGGCTTTCAGCTCTTGCCGTTTGACAGAGTATTTCTTTACCAGTTTAGCGCGCTTCACTTCGCGAGCGATCATTGATTTTTTTGCCATTACGCAGCCGCCTTTACTTTTTTGATAGGCATATTGAATTTTTCCAACAAAGCTCTGGCCTCATCGTCATTTTTTGCGCTAGTCGTGATCGTAATATCCATACCCCGAATCGCATCGATTTTGTCGTAATCGATTTCCGGGAATATGATCTGCTCCTTGATCCCCATGCTGTAGTTCCCGCGCCCGTCAAAAGACTTATGATTAAGACCACGAAAATCGCGGATTCGCGGTATGGCAATACTGATCAGGCGATCGAGAAACTCATACATCCGTTCTCTGCGCAATGTCACCTTACAGCCTATGGGCCATCCGTCACGGATTTTAAAACCCGCGATGGACTTGCGAGCCAGAGTAACAACCGGCTTCTGCCCGGATATGGAAGCCAGATCCTTGACCACATGCTCGATGACTTTTTTATCACTCACCGCTTCTCCCAACCCGATATTCAAGGTAATTTTCTCGATGCGAGGAACTTCCATCACGCTCTTATAGGAAAAGTCGTTCATCATCTCGGGAATTACTTTTTCCTTATAAAACTCTTTTAAACGTGCCATATTGCTTTACCTGCCTGCCTAGCTATCAACCGTTTCGTTGTTGGACTTAAAAAAGCGTACTTTTTGTCCGTCCTCCAGAGTACGAATTCCAACTCTGTCAGCTTTTTCGGTAGCCGGATTGTAAATCGCCACATTCGAAATATGGATAGGCGCTTCTTTTTCCATTATGCCGCCCGGAATACCCGTCGCCGGATTTCCTTTGGTGTGTTTTTTTACCATATTAGTATTATCGACAATGACCCGTGAATCAGGTAACACCTTCTGCAAAGTGCCACGGCGTCCTTTGTCTTTCCCAGCGAGGATAATGACTTCATCGCCTTTTTTTAATTTACGCATCGTTATGAACCTTATAAAACTTCGGGTGCAAGCGAGATAATTTTCATAAACCGTTCGGATCTGAGCTCACGGGTAACCGGGCCGAAGATACGTGTTCCAATCGGCTCAAGCTTTGAATTAAGAATAACCGCAGCATTTTGATCGAATCGAATCGCGGAACCATCGGGCCGGCGTATCCCCTTTCGCGTACGTACAACCACGGCATTGTAAACCTCGCCCTTTTTCACTTTACCCCGGGGGATCGCATCTTTGACGCTGACTTTAATAATATCGCCGACTCTCGCATAGCGTCTTTTTGAGCCGCCAAGCACTTTTATGCATTGAACTTTTCTCGCACCACTATTGTCGGCAGCGTTTAATATTGTTTGCATCTGAATCATGATCAGAACCCAGTTTCTAGCCGTAGCAACTTGTTACTTGGAAGCAGACTCGAGCACCCTTTCCAGGGTCCACGATTTGGTTTTCGAAATCGGCCGGCACTCTTTTATTTGTACAACATCACCGATTTCCAGGCTGTTCTGTTCATCGTGAACGTGAAACTTCGAAGACTTGCTTATGAATTTTCCATAAACAGGATGTCGCACCTTTCTCTCGATTAATACGGTTGCGGATTTATCCATTTTATTGCTGACAACCCGGCCAATAGCGGTACGTTGTAATTTTTGCTGCTCGCTCATTGCTGTTCACCCGCCTTGCTTTTTTCAATGATAAGAGTTTGAACTCGTGCAATTCCTCTTCTTGTCTTTTTGAACAAATGCGGTTTTACATCCTGACCCGAACCTCGTTGCATGCGCAGATTGAATTGCTCTTTCAGCAGAGCGTTCATTTCTGTCTCCAATTCAGCAAGCGTTTTTTCGCGTAATTCACTGGTTTTCATCACATTACCGTCCGGCTGACGAAAGTCGTTGAAATAGGCAGCTTGGCAGCTGCTCTGGCGAAAGCTTCGCGTGCAACGCGCTCGCTTACGCCTTCCATCTCATAAAGCACTTTACCCGGCTGAATTTTTGCCACCCAGAACTCAACATTCCCTTTACCTTTACCCATACGCACTTCTATGGGTTTTTTAGTAACGGGTACATCCGGAAAAATTCTGATCCATATTTTTCCGCCCCGCTTGATATGACGGGTCATGGCACGCCGAGCCGCCTCTATCTGCCTGGCAGTCAATTGTCCACGCTCAGAAGCCTTCAAGCCGAATTCGCCAAAACTGACTCGATTGCCGTTCTGCGCCAGCCCGCGGTTGCGTGACTTCTGCTGTTTCCGAAATTTCGTTCTTTTTGGTTGTAACATGGTTCCCGAACCTTACTTGCTAGCTGCCTGAGTCGTCTTTTTCTCCGACAACTCACGTTTTTGCTCAAGATCAAAGACCTCACCGTTACAAACCCAAACCTTGATTCCGATGATGCCGTAGGTGGTTTTAGCTTCGGCGGTTCCGTAATCTATGTCCGCTCTCAGTGTATGCAGCGGAACACGCCCGTCGTGATACCACTCCCGTCTCGCGATTTCGGCTCCGTTCAATCGGCCGGAAACGGAAATCTTCACGCCCTGGGCCCCGAGCCGCATGGTGTTTGTCAATACCCGCTTCATCGCCCGGCGAAACATGACACGGCGTTCCAATTGCTGGGCCACGCTTTCTGCGATCAATGTTGCATCCAGCTCGGGTTTGCGTATTTCAGCGATATTGATTTTAACGTTGTTAATATTGATGTTCAGCATAGGAGCAATCTTAGCTCTCAGGCGCTCAACATCCTCACCCTTTTTACCAATCACTATCCCAGGCCTTGCAGTATGAACAGTGATCACCACGGCTCGGGCCGGCCTGGAAATTTCTATCCTGCTGACGGAAGCGTGTGAGAGCTTCTCACGGAGATACTCGCGGACTTCAATATCTTCGTTCAGATAGTTTGCATAGTCGGCATTTCCCGCATACCAAGTTGAATTCCACTCGGCGGAAATACCAAGCCTGATTCCAATCGGGTGAACCTTTTGTCCCATATCTATACCTTACTTATTCGTCAGCTACTACAACGGTGATGTGGCTGGTTCTTTTCAGAATCCTGTTCCCACGACCTTTTGCTCTTGCCCGCATGCGCTTCATTGTGGGACCCTCATCCACAGTAACCGCCGCCACTTTCAGCTCATCTATATCCGCGCCCTCATTATGTTCGGCATTGGCTATGGCCGAATCGAGGATTTTCTTGATCACCAGACTGGCCTTTTTATTACTGAACTCCATCAGTTCGAGCGCTTGCTCAACTTTTTTTCCACGGATCTGATCTGCCACCAGCCGCGCTTTTTGCGCTGATATGCGCGCATGTCTAAGTGATGATTCTGTTCGCATAGCCGCACCTACCGTGATTTTTTATCTGCCACGTGACCCTTGTAAGTACGTGTCAGGGCAAATTCGCCAAGTTTGTGCCCAACCATATTTTCGCTGATCAGTACCGGCACGTGTTGCCTTCCGTTGTGAACGGCAATTGTAAAACCCACCATTTCCGGCAAAATCATTGAGCGACGGGACCAGGTTTTAATCGGGCGTTTACTGTTTGACTCACGCGCAGCTTCCACTTTTTTAAGCAGGTGATGGTCAACAAACGGACCCTTTTTCAATGAACGTGGCACTATTCAATCCTCAACTACTTTTTATTTCGACGACGCACGATCAT
This sequence comes from Granulosicoccaceae bacterium, assembly GCA_965222695.1. GTDB lineage: Bacteria > Pseudomonadota > Gammaproteobacteria > Granulosicoccales > Granulosicoccaceae > UBA7957. The sequence continues at coordinate 3,116,950 of OZ244967.1, forward strand.
ATTGTCCGTACGTTTGTTCGAACGGGTTTTATAACCTTTGGTCGGAGTTCCCCAGGGGCTGACCGGATGGCGGCCCCCGGAAGTTCGTCCTTCACCACCGCCATGCGGATGATCTACCGGGTTCATCGCCACACCGCGAACGGTCGGCCTTACGCCCCGCCATCGCTGCGCGCCGGCTTTACCAAGCTTGCGCAGGGAATGCTCACCATTACCGACTTCTCCGATAGTGGCACGGCACTCGGACAGCACCTTTCGCATTTCACCTGAACGCAATCGCAGGGTGGAATGGGAACCTTCTCTGGCCACCACCTGGGCGGCTGCGCCGGCACTTCGCGCCAGTTGAGCACCCTTGCCGGGTTTCAATTCAACACAATGTACAGTCGAACCCACAGGGATATTGTTCAAAGGCAGACTATTGCCGGGTTTAATCGGCGCTTCGCGTCCTGAAAGAACAGTATCGCCCACGGCCAAAGAACGTGCCGCTATTACATATCTGCGCTCACCGTCAGCGTATAGCAATAATGCAAGATTGGCGCTGCGATTAGGATCGTACTGTATGCTCTCAACCTTGGCGGGGATGCCATCCTTGTTGCGCTTGAAATCGATTGCCCGATATCGTCTTTTATGTCCGCCACCGCGATGCCGGGTTGTAATACGGCCCTTTGAGTTCCGCCCTCCGGTTTTACTCAGCTTCTCAAGCAAAGGCTCATAGGGAGAGTCCTTGGACAAAGTAGCATCCACCACTTTAACCTGAAAGCGGCGCCCCGGTGATGTCGGTTTTGTCTTCAACAATGCCATGATTAATTACCTTCCAGGCCGACGAAATCCAAGTCGTCCCCGTCGCGCAGTTTGACTATAGCCTTTTTCCAATTGTCCTGACGGCCCATTATCGCGCCGAATCTTTTGGCCTTGCCTTTGACATTGACGACTTGAACCGATTCCACTTTTACTGAGAAGAGTTTTTCGACAGCCTTTTTAATCTCAAGCTTACTGGCGTCTTTGGCGACTTTAAACGTGTGCCGTCGGTTGAGCTCTGCAGCCATCGCCGTTTTTTCCGAGATATGCGGTGATAAAAGCACCTGATACATTCTATTTTCGTTCACGCCAAGCGCTCCTCGATTTTTTTCAGCGCCGCAGACGTTACTACCACCATTTCATTTTCGATCAGACTCAGGGGGTTCAGCCCTTCAACATCGCTCACCTGAATCTGCGGCAGATTGCGGCTGGCGAGATACAATTTACCGTCAACCTCATCCGAAACAAGCAAGGCGTTGGAGACTTCAAGCTCATCGAGCTTCTTTTTGAGCAACTTGGTCTTAGGCTCGCTGACAGACAGCTCGTCAACGACCAGTACGCGGCCGGATCGAAGCAATTCCGACAAAATGATCTGCATTGCGCCCCGATACATTTTTTTGTTCACTTTTTGCGCGTAAGACCGGGTGGATGAAGCGAAAGTTGCGCCTCCAGCCCGCCAGATCGGACTACGGGATGTACCGGCGCGTGCGCGACCCGTGCCTTTCTGCCGCCAAGGCTTGATACCGCCTCCACGAACCTCCGAACGTGTTTTCTGTGAAGAGGTACCCGCTCTGCCTGCGGCCATATAAGCGACAATAACCTGATGCACCAGCGATTCGTTTAAATCACGGCCGAATACTGAATCGGAAATACTCACGGCTGCACCTGTATCTTTAACTTTAATTTCCATCGCTATTTCTTACCTTTCACCGCTGGTTTGATCAGCACATCAGCACCTTCCGCTCCGGGCACAGCGCCTTTTACCAGCATGACCTGTTTTTCCGCATCGACACGAATGACTTCCAGGTTCTGTATGGTTCGTCGTACATTACCCATATGTCCGGCCATTTTTTTCCCTTTAAATACACGCCCGGGAGTTTGGTTTTGACCGATAGACCCGGGAGCCCGGTGGGATATTGAGTTTCCGTGAGTGGCATCCTGCATATGAAAATTGTGCCTTTTAACCGCCCCGGCGAAGCCCTTGCCGATCGTGGTGCCGGTTACGTCCACTTTTTGCCCTGCTTCAAAAAGCTCCAGACCAACTTCACTGCCTATCTCCATAGCCTCAAGATCGTTCTGAGAGACACGAAACTCCCTTAACAGGCGTCCGGCCTCCACACCTGCCTTTTTAAAATGTCCTGCTTCGGACATGGAAATATGAGACGGCTTGATTTCACCGGTGGTCAGCTGAACGGCCGAATAGCCGTCAGCGGATTCTTCCTTTTTTGCGACGACACGGGAAGGCTCCACCTGAATTACCGTGACCGGTACAGAGGCACCCGCATCCGTAAAAACGCGCGTCATTCCAAGTTTGCGTCCGACAACACCGAGGGTCATCACAAATCTCCAGCAGAGGCACCGGTCTCTGTAGTCGTCAGGGCCGGTGCATAATAATTTGGGATTATTGAAAACTTAAGAGGCCCGGCTATCAGATATTGAAGCCGGGCCAAGCAAGCCGTGCATTATAGCAGTCTATTTTCTGCCAGGCAAAGCCCCTAAGAAAAGTTTAATTAAGATTTATTCAGTTTGATCTGCACATCCACGCCCGCGGCCAGATCAAGCTTCATCAATGCATCAACGGTTTTTTCGGTCGGATCGACGATATCGAGCAAACGTTTATGCGTGCGAATCTCGTATTGATCGCGCGCATCTTTATTGACATGAGGCGAGACTAATACCGTGTATCTTTCACGCTTGGTCGGTAGCGGAATCGGGCCAAGCACCCTTGCCCCGGTCCGTTTCGCCGTATCCAGAATCTCTTTTGCCGAACGATCGATCAGTCTATGATCAAACGCTTTCAAACGAATCCGAATTGTTTGGTTTTGACTAGCTGCTGCTGACATATTTCTTACTCTACAATTTTGGAGACCACACCTGCCCCCACCGTGCGACCCCCTTCACGAATCGCAAATCGCAATCCCTCTTCCATCGCTATCGGCGCGATCAACTCCACACTCACATTCACATTGTCTCCCGGCATCACCATCTCCGTACCCTCCGGCAACTCCACCGCCCCCGTCACATCCGTCGTCCGGAAATAAAACTGCGGCCTATATCCATTGAAAAACGGCGTATGCCGACCCCCCTCATCCTTGCTCAGCACATACACTTCCGCTTCAAACTTCGTGTGCGGCGTGATCGACTTCGGCTTACACAGCACCTGACCACGCTCTACCTCATCACGCTTCGTCCCCCGCAACAACACCCCTACATTGTCTCCCGCCTCTCCCTGATCCAACAGCTTGCGGAACATCTCCACTCCCGTCACCGTCGTCACCTGCGTCGAACGGATCCCCACTATCTCTACCTCTTCCCCTACCTTCACTATCCCTCGCTCTATCCGGCCCGTCACCACCGTACCCCGGCCCGATATCGAGAACACGTCCTCCACCGGCATCAGAAAGTCTCCCTCCGTCGCTCGCTCCGGCTCCGGTATATAACTGTCCATCGCTTCCACCAGCTTCACGATCGACGGCGCGCCTATCTCCGATCCATCACCTTCCAGCGCCTTCAGCGCCGAACCCGTTATGATCGGCGTATCATCACCCGGAAAATCATACGTATCCAGAAGCTCCCTGACTTCCATCTCCACCAGCTCCAGCAGCTCCTCGTCATCCACCATGTCCGCCTTGTTCAGATACACCACTATGTACGGCACTCCCACCTGCCGCGACAGCAGTATATGCTCGCGCGTCTGCGGCATCGGACCGTCCGCCGCCGAACACACCAGTATCGCTCCGTCCATCTGCGCCGCACCCGTGATCATGTTCTTCACATAATCCGCATGACCCGGGCAATCCACGTGCGCATAGTGCCGAGCGTCCGACTCATATTCCACATGCGACGTCGCTATCGTGATTCCTCGCGCCTTCTCCTCCGGCGCATTATCTATCTCATCAAACGCCTTTATCTCCCCTCCCTGCGCTTCCGCCATCACCTTCGTCAGCGCCGCCGTCAGCGTCGTCTTACCATGGTCTACGTGACCTATCGTGCCTACGTTTACATGCGGCTTCGTTCTTTCAAATTTTTCCTTAGACACGTGTCTACCTCGTTTCTCGAATCTGTCTGTTAACTTTAAGAAGCTTGTTTCATCACTGCCTCGGCCACATTGCCAGGTGCCTCGGCATAGTTTTCAAATTCCATTGAATAGGTGGCCCGCCCTTGAGTGGCGGAACGCAAATCAGTTGCATAACCAAACATTTCCGCCAGCGGCACTTCTGCGCGAATAACTTTGCCTGCAGGCGCATCTTCCATACCCTGCACCAATCCACGGCGGCGGTTCAGATCGCCCATGACATCCCCCATATAGTCTTCCGGAGTGACGACTTCGACCTTCATCATCGGCTCCAGCAGAACCGGATTTGCCTTCATGGCACCGTCCTTAAACCCCATGGAAGCGGCGATCTTAAACGCTATTTCACTCGAATCGACATCATGATACGAGCCGTCGTACAGAGTCACTCTGACATCGACCATTGGATATCCGGCCAGTACGCCATTTTCCATTTGTTCCTGAACCCCTTTATCCGCGGCAGGAATATATTCCCGGGGAACGACACCACCGACAATTTTGTTGACGAATTCATAACCGTCCCCGCGTTCTCTGGGTTCCAGCCGTAACCAGACATGCCCGTATTGCCCTCGACCACCGGACTGCCTGATAAACTTACCCTCCGTTTCCACGACGGAACGTATGGTCTCGCGGTAAGCAACTTGCGGTTTGCCAACATTCGCCTCGACACTGAATTCGCGTCGCAGCCGGTCAACAATGATGTCCAGATGCAACTCGCCCATACCGGATATGATGGTCTGCCCGGATTCTTCGTCTGTGGCCACCCGGAACGACGGATCTTCTTTAGCCAGTTTACCCAGGGCAACACCCATTTTTTCCTGATCGGCCTTGGTTTTTGGCTCGACAGCAACCGCGATTACCGGATCCGGAAATTCCATTCGCTCCAGAGTAATAACCGAATTCGAGTCACACAGAGTATCTCCCGTGGTCACATCTTTAAGACCCACAGCAGCGGCAATATCTCCGGCGCGAACTTCCTTGATTTCTTCCCGGTTATTGGAATGCATTTGCAGGATCCGGCCAACTCTTTCCTTTCTTCCTTTGATCGAATTTAGCACCGTATCACCGGATTTAAGCACACCTGAATAAACTCTGAAAAATGTCAAAGAACCGACAAACGGATCCGTGGCAATCTTAAACGCAAGCGCGGCAAACGGCTCATCATCGGATGAGTGTCGTTCGGCCTCCTCGCCGTTTTCCAGCACTCCTGCAATCGAGGCAACATCATCCGGAGCGGGCATATAATCTATAACCGCATCCAGCATGGCCTGAACGCCTTTATTCTTGAAAGCGGATCCGCAAAACGCAGGTACGATTTCCCCTGCCAGCGTCTGCTGACGTAAGCCCTTCTTCAGGCTATCCAATGATAATGCGCCGCTTTCTAGATATTCATCCATCAGTTCCTCGGAAGCTTCAGCGGCAGTTTCCACCATTTTTTCCCGCCATTTTTCCGCATCCGCAACCAGATTTTCCGGAATGTCCGTCTCTTCAAAACGGGTACCCTGACTTGTATCATCCCAGTAAATCGCCCGCATCTTGGCCAAATCTATAACGCCTTCGAAATTTTCCTCCGCTCCGATCGGCAACTGTAAGGGAACCGGATTTCCGCCCAACCGGGTCTTGATTTGATCGACCACACGCAAAAAGTCGGCGCCCGCCCGATCCATTTTATTCACAAAGGCCATGCGAGGAACGTGATATTTATTCGCCTGGCGCCACACGGTTTCCGACTGAGGCTCAACGCCGCCGACCGCACAAAATACAGCTACTGCGCCATCGAGCACCCGCAGAGAACGCTCTACTTCAATCGTAAAATCGACGTGCCCCGGCGTGTCTATAATATTGATTCGATGCTGAGGGTAGGTTTGATCCATTCCGCTCCAAAAGCAGGTCGTTGCCGCCGAGGTGATGGTGATTCCTCGTTCCTGCTCCTGCTCCATCCAATCCATTGTGGCTGCGCCATCATGAACTTCACCCATTTTGTGCGAGACGCCGGTGTAGAACAGAATACGCTCAGTCGTCGTGGTCTTACCCGCATCAATGTGGGCCATGATGCCTACATTTCTATAACGGGATAAATCGGTAGTTCGTGCCACAATTCAAACCTCTGCCAAAAGACTCGGCCGGGCTACCAGCGATAATGCGAAAACGCTTTATTTGCCTCAGCCATCCGGTGTGTGTCATCGCGCTTCTTCACAGCGGCGCCGCGCTTTTCCGATGCGTCCTGCAGCTCACCTGCAAGTTTTAACATCATGGATTTTTCACCTCGCTTTCGGGCGGACTCGATAATCCAACGCATGGCCAGAGCGGAACGCCTGGCAGGACGCACTTCAACCGGGACCTGGTAAGTTGCACCTCCAACACGGCGTGATTTGACTTCTACTGCGGGGCTCACATTCTCCAAAGCCGATTCCAGAGTATCGAGCGGATCTGTAGCACCTTTATCACGTATGACATCCATGGCACCATAAATAACTCGTTCCGCTACAGACTTTTTACCGTCAAGCATGAGAATATTGACGAATTTAGCAAGCTTGACACTTCCGTATTTCGGATCAGGCAGAATTTCCCGTTTGGGCGCTTCGGTTCTTCTAGACATAATAATCGGCCTTACAAATCATGATTAACTCTTGGGTCGCTTGGTTCCGTACTTGGAGCGCCCCTGACGGCGGCTATCCACCCCCTGGGTATCGAGATTACCGCGAACCGTATGGTATCGCACTCCGGGCAAATCCTTGACACGGCCACCTCTGATCAACACCACCGAGTGTTCCTGTAGATTATGACCTTCACCCCCGATATAGGACGTAACTTCGTAGCCATTGGTCAGGCGCACGCGAGCGACCTTGCGCATGGCTGAATTCGGCTTTTTCGGTGTAGTCGTATACACGCGGGTGCATACTCCTCGCTTTTGCGGACAAGCTTCGAGCGCAGGTACATTCGATTTTGCCACCTTGCGTTTTCTTGGCTTACGGACCAACTGGTTAATTGTGGCCATTAAAAAATCACTCCAATATTCTTTACTATTGACTTAATTCTCTGGTCTGAACCCTTGCTTTTTCATCCTTCGATAGCGACCTTGGGTTCTGGCGAGGAATTATGGACCTGACAAACGAAACACAGGCCGAAAACGTTTTCGGCCCGCGTAGAAGACGCGAAATTTTAGAGGCGAATCGCCGCTATGTCAAGATTCGCCACGTCACGCCCACATTCATCCGTGGAATTTACGCCCTCACTGCATACTCGCTTCCTGTTCCACCAAATCACCACCGTCAGCGACATCATTGGCCGGTTGCTGCGAAGCGGCTTCTTCAAGTTGTTGCTCGAATGCTTCATTGAGCTCGGCTGCATTGCGGCTGCGCCGCCTCTCTTTGTGGAAGGCGAGCCCGGTACCTGCCGGAATCAAACGTCCGACGATAACATTTTCCTTGAGGCCCTTAAGTTCATCGCGTGCTCCGCGAACCGCGGCTTCGGTCAGCACTCTCGTCGTTTCCTGGAACGACGCAGCTGAAATAAAGGATTCAGTCACCAATGAAGCTTTGGTAATGCCCAGCAACAAATAATCGAAACCTGCCGGCTGCTTACCCAATGCAATCAGCTTCTCGTTTTCTTTGCGCAGTTTTGAGCTGTCTATCTGCTCACCACGCAACAGGCGGGAATCACCCGGATCAGCAACCTCCACTTTGCGTAACATCTGGCGAATAATGACTTCGATATGCTTGTCATTAATCTTTACGCCCTGTAGCCGGTACACATCCTGGATTTCCTGCACGAGATAAGATGCCAAAGCCTCCACACCCAGCAGACGAAGAATATCCTGCGGATTCGGCTCGCCGTCGGCGATCACCTCTCCACGTTCAACGTGCTCACCCTCGAAGACGTTAATATGGCGCCATTTGGGTATAAGTTCTTCGTACCTGTCCCCTTCCGATGGCGTGATCACCAGGCGCTGCTTGCCTTTTGTCTCTTTACCGAAACTGACCGTGCCGGTTCTTTCCGCCAGAATCGCCGGTTCTTTCGGCTTACGCGCCTCAAACAGATCGGCCACTCGCGGCAAACCACCGGTGATATCACGTGTTTTCGAAGATTCCTGGGGAATTCTTGCCACCACATCGCCTACTTCGATTTTCTCGCCGTCAGTGAGACTCACGATCGCTCCCGGCGGCAGGGCATAATGCGCCGGGATCTCAGTACCGACATAACACAGATCATCACCGTTCTCATCGACCAGACGCACCGTCGGCCTCAAGTCTTTACCCGTACTGCCACGCTGTTTGGGATCAGTAATAACAATTGAGCTGACTCCGGTGATTTCGTCGATCTGTGCTGTTACCGTCACGCCTTCGACAAAATCGGAAAATTTAGTGTAACCGGCCACCTCGGTAATTACCGGATGCGTATGCGGGTCCCAATGCGCGATAATCGAACCGGCGGACACTTCACCTCCGTCTGCGGTGTCAACAATCGCGCCGTACGGAATTTTGTAACGTTCTTTTTCTCGGCCATGTTCATCCACTACACCAAGCTCGGCCGAACGGGAGACCACAACCAACTTTCCTGCCGTATTGCGCACTTCTTTAATATTGTGGAAACGGACGTTGCCTGACGACTTTGTTTCAACACTGCTGGCCGCCGCCGATCGGCTCGCTGCTCCTCCGATATGAAAAGTCCGCATGGTCAGCTGCGTTCCCGGCTCACCGATCGATTGTGCAGCCATAACGCCGACCGCTTCACCCTCGTTAATCAAATGCCCGCGTGCCAGATCACGCCCATAGCACATGCCGCACACACCGTATTCAGCTTCACAGGTGATGGCCGAACGAACGATAATCTCATCCACACCCGCAGATTCGAGGATATCAACCCAGGACTCGTCCAACAGCGTGCCCGCAGGTGCAACAACATCTTCGCCACCCGGACGGTAGACGTCCGTTGCTACGACTCTGCCCAGCACCCGCTCTCGCAATGGCTCGACCACGTCACCGCCTTCGATAATCGGTTTCATGGTAATACCTTGACTGGTGCCGCAATTGAAATCCGTGACCACCATATCCTGTGCAATATCCACCAGGCGACGCGTCAAATACCCGGAGTTCGCGGTTTTTAAAGCCGTGTCGGCGAGACCTTTGCGGGCACCGTGGGTTGAAATAAAGTATTGTTGCGAATTCAAACCCTCGCGGAAATTTGCCGTAATCGGAGTCTCGATGATCGAACCGTCGGGTTTCGCCATTAATCCGCGCATACCGGCCAACTGGCGTATCTGGGCAGCCGAGCCCCTGGCTCCCGAGTCAGCCATCATAAAGATCGAGTTAAAGGAAGGCTGCTCTACCTCTTTACCTTCGGAGTTGGTGGCCGTTTCATTGCCGAGTTTGCTCATCATGGCTCCGGCAACCTGGTCATTGGCATGTGACCATATATCCACTACTTTGTTATAGCGTTCGCCGTTGGTGACCAGGCCTGAGGAATATTGATCTTCAATTTCCTTAACTTCGCCTTCGGCGGCAGCGATGATTTCATCCTTGTCGCGCGGAACCACCATGTCCTCCACACCGATCGATACTCCCGCCAGCGTTGAATACCTAAAGCCCATATACATAAGCTGGTCAGCAAATACGACCGCCTGCTTTAGACCGACCTCGCGATAACAGCCGTTGATCAGGCGCGAAATATTTTTCTTAGTCAAATCACAGTCGACCAGCTCAAACGGCAGGCCATGGGGCAGTATTTCCGACACCAGAGCGCGGCCGACGGTGGTCGTAACGCGCCGTGCAATGCTTTGCTTATTACCTTGCTCATCCGCCTTGGTATCACGCACCCTCACCGTGATTTCCGCGTGCAGATCGACCAATTTATTGTCAAAGGCCCGCTGACACTCGGCGATATCGGCAAACTGCATGCCCTCGCCCTTGGCGCCGATCCGCTTACGGGTAATATAATACAAACCGAGTACTATATCCTGTGATGGGACGATTATTGGTTCGCCATTGGCGGGAGACAGTACATTGTTGGTTGACATCATCAAGGCGCGCGCTTCGAGCTGTGCCTCTATGGACAAAGGCACATGAACCGCCATCTGATCTCCGTCAAAGTCGGCATTGAAAGCGGCGCAGACCAGAGGGTGCAACTGAATCGCCTTACCTTCGATCAACACCGGTTCAAACGCCTGAATACCAAGCCTGTGCAGAGTCGGAGCCCGGTTAAGCATGACAGGGTGTTCGCGAATCACCTCATCCAGTATATCCCAGACTTCTCCGCCTTCGCGCTCAACCATTTTTTTTGCTGCCTTGATGGTTGTAGCCATTCCACGCAATTGCAGTTTACTGAAGATAAACGGCTTAAATAACTCAAGAGCCATTTTCTTGGGCAAACCGCATTGATGAAGACGCAAGGCCGGCCCGACCACTATCACCGATCGGCCCGAGTAGTCGACACGTTTTCCAAGCAGATTTTGACGAAAACGTCCCTGCTTGCCTTTGATCATATCAGCCAGTGATTTGAGCGGCCTCCGGTTACTGCCTGTAATAGCTCTTCCGCGGCGTCCGTTATCAAGCAAGGCATCCACGGACTCCTGCAGCATCCGCTTTTCGTTACGTACGATAATATCCGGCGCATTCAACTCCAGCAGCCTGCGCAGACGGTTGTTCCTGTTGATTACCCTGCGGTACAGATCGTTCAGATCTGATGTAGCGAAGCGGCCACCGTCCAGGGGTACCAAGGGACGCAAATCGGGCGGCAGCACCGGTAAGATGGTCATGACCATCCATTCGGGCTTATTATTCGACTCGATAAAGGATTCGATCAGTTTCAACCGCTTGGTCAATCGCTTCAATTTGGTTTCTGATTTAGTGCTGTCAATTTCCTCCCGCAGCGATCGCGCTTCCGCTTCAAGATCTATCGACTTTAACAAGTCATGAATCGCCTCTGCGCCCATCCGCGCGTCAAATTCATCTCCGTGCTCTTCGATAACTTCCAGGTACTGTTCATCCGTCAGTGTCTGGCCAACCTCCAGGGTTGTCATACCGGGATCAATGACGACAAAAGCTTCAAAATACAGAATTCGCTCGATTTCCCGCAGGGTCATATCCAGCAGCAAACCGATACGGGACGGCAATGACTTTAAAAACCAGATGTGGGCCACCGGGCTTGCCAAATCGATATGACCCATACGTTCGCGGCGAACTTTGGTTAAAGTCACTTCCACGCCGCATTTCTCACACACAACACCGCGGTGTTTCAGCCGTTTGTATTTACCGCATAAGCATTCGTAGTCTTTAACCGGGCCGAAAATCTTCGCACAGAAAAGACCGTCTCTCTCCGGCTTGAAAGTGCGATAGTTGATTGTCTCCGGCTTTTTGACTTCCCCGTAAGACCAGGAGCGTATAATTTCGGGCGATGTTAATCCGATACGGATTGCATCGAAGTCTTCTGTCTGGTTTTGCAGCTTATATAAATTCAGCAGGTCTTTCATGGTATCTCCTGTGCCAAAACGAACGGTTACCCGGTTTTAACAAGCTCCCGTTCAGTCTTGTTCCAGCCCAATATTAATTCCGAGTGAGCGGATCTCTTTAAGCAATACGTTAAAGGACTCCGGCATACCGGCTTCCATCCGGTGATCACCGTCAACAATATTTTTGTACATTTTATTTCTTCCGCTTACATCGTCCGACTTCACCGTCAGCATTTCACGCAGGGTATAGGCAGCTCCATAAGCTTCCAGCGCCCAGACTTCCATTTCCCCGAATCGCTGGCCGCCGAATTGCGCCTTACCGCCCAGGGGTTGCTGTGTAACCAGGCTGTAAGGCCCGGTTGAGCGAGCGTGCATCTTGTCATCGACCAGATGATTCAGTTTAATCATATGCATGTAGCCGACAGTTACCGGCCGCTCGAAAGCCTCGCCGGTACGGCCGTCATATAAAACAGTCTGGCCGTTTTCCGGCAGACCGGCAAGCGACAACATTTCCTTGATTTCAGTTTCAGCGGCACCGTCAAAAACGGGTGTTGCCATAGGCACGCCGCCGCGCAGGTTGTCAGCCATCTCCATCACTTCGTCATCGGTGAGACTTTTGAGATCGGTTTTCAGCGCGGCACCCTTGTGGTTATACACTTTTTCAAGGAAACTGCGGACCGAGGACGGATTACCTTTTTGATCGATAATTTCACCGATCTTATATCCCAGACCCTTGGCAGCCCAACCCAGATGCGTTTCCAATACCTGGCCGACGTTCATACGCGAAGGAACGCCCAAAGGATTCAGGCATATATCCACCGGATTTCCGTCTTCGGTATAAGGCATGTCCTCTTGCGGGACAATCATCGAGATAACACCTTTATTACCATGACGACCGGCCATTTTATCTCCCGGTTGTAAACGACGTTTGACGGCCAGATAGACTTTGACCATTTTCAGAACGCCGGGGGCCAGATCATCTCCGGAAGTGATCTTTTCCTTTTGTTCGATAAAACGCTGTTCAAAAACCTCCCTTTGCTCCTTGAGCTGAATCGCCATTTGTTCCAATTGAACATTCAAATCCTCGTCGGACAGGCTGATATCCAGCCACTCCGAGTGTTCCAGTTTTTCGAGGTATTGTGCGGTGATCTGTGTACCGCGGGTCAATCCCATTGGGCCGTTATCCGCAACTTTGTCCAACACCAGCCGTTGAATACGCTCGTAAATGTCGTTTTCGATAATGCGCAGCTCGTCATCGAGATCTTTACGTACCTGTTTCAGGCTTTCTTTTTCAATCTCCAAAGCGCGGGAATCTTTCTCCACACCATCCCGTGTAAATACACGAACGTCAATGACCGTGCCGTCCATGCCTGAAGGTACACGCAAGGAAGTATCCTTAACGTCGGAAGCTTTTTCGCCGAAGATTGCTCGCAGGAGTTTTTCTTCGGGTGTCAGTTGAGACTCACCTTTCGGCGTCACCTTTCCGACCAGGATATCATTGGGCTTCACTTCCGCGCCCACATAGACCACGCCGGCTTCATCCAGCTTGGATAGTAATCCTTCGCTGACATTCGGAATATCGGCGGTGATTTCTTCAGATCCAAGTTTAGTGTCACGCGCAACGCATGTCAGCTCCTCGATATGGATCGTCGTAAAACGATCCTCCTGAACGACACGTTCCGATATTAAAACCGAGTCCTCAAAATTGTATCCGTTCCAGGGCATAAACGCGATGAGCATATTCTGGCCCAGGGCCAATTCTCCCATATCGGTAGAAGGACCATCCGCCAGCACATCACCCACCGCGATCACATCGCCTGGTTTCACCAGCGGCCGTTGATTGATACAGGTGTTCTGGTTGGAGCGGGTGTATTTGGTGAGAGTGTATATATCAACTCCGACACTTCCGGCCTGGGCTTCTTCATCACTGACCCGAACCACAATTCTGGAAGCATCGACCGAATCTACAACTCCGCCACGCTCGGCAACGACTGCAGCTCCGGAATCCACGGCCACGATACGCTCAATTCCCGTACCCACCAAAGGTTTTTCGGCACGCAGAGTCGGCACCGCCTGGCGTTGCATATTGGAACCCATCAAAGCACGGTTAGCGTCGTCGTGCTCCAGAAACGGGATTAGTGCAGCAGCCACGGATACGATCTGTTTGGGCGAAACATCCATGTACTGGACCTTGTCCGGGCTCGACATGGTAAATTCGTTGGCGTATCTGGAAGACACCAGATCATCCGTCAAACGGCCTTTTTCATCGAGTGTTGCGTTCGCCTGAGCGATGACATAGTTGCCTTCTTCAATCGCGGACAGGTATTCAATTTTATCAATCACCATACTGTCTTCGACCTTACGATACGGGGTTTCCAGAAATCCGTATTCATTGGTGCGGGCAAAAACGGCCAGTGAGTTGATCAGACCGATATTCGGCCCTTCCGGGGTTTCTATGGGGCAAACCCGCCCGTAATGGGTCGGATGCACATCCCGCACCTCAAACCCCGCACGCTCCCGGGTCAGCCCTCCCGGCCCAAGAGCCGAAACACGGCGTTTATGAGTGACTTCGGATAAGGGATTATTCTGATCCATAAACTGCGAAAGCTGGCTGGAACCGAAAAATTCCTTTACCGCCGCCGCCACCGGTTTTGCATTAATGATGTCCTGCGGCATCAGGCCTTCGCTTTCGACCATGCCCAAACGTTCGCGAACAGCCCGTTCGACGCGCACAAGGCCGACACGGAAGACATTCTCCGCCATTTCGCCCACGCAGCGTATTCTGCGGTTGCCCAAGTGATCTATATCGTCCACGGTACCGTTACCGTTTCGAATATCGATCAGAACACGCATGACATCGAGAATATCCTCGGGCGACAGTACGCCAGGTCCGGTAATTTCATCGCGTCCGAGGCGGCGGTTAAATTTCATCCGCCCTACGGCCGAAAGGTCATAGCGGTCCGATTCAAAGAAAAGATTATTAAACAGATTCTGCGCTGCTTCCTTGGTGGGCGGCTCACCGGGTCGCATCATCCTGTAGATTTCGACCTGGGCTTCCAGCTCGGTGCGGGTCGGATCAATCGCCAGGGTATTAGAAATATGCGGTCCCCGGTCCAAATCATTGGTATAGAGAATTTCACAGTGTTTAACTTCTGCGTCCAGTACTTTCTGCAACAGTTCTTCGGTCAGCTCCGCATTCGCTTCAGCCACCAGTTCGCCGGTTTCTAAATCTGCGACATCGTGTGCCAGAATCTTACCGATCAGATACTCGTTGGTAATTTCAAGTTTACTGACTTTTCCTTTTTCCAGCTGGCGTACGTGTTTTGCCGTGATACGGCGTCCGGCTTCGACGATAACGGTTTTACCTGCCTTGATGTCAAAGCTCGCGGTTTCGCCGCGTAGCCGTTCCGGTATCAGGTCCATGGAGGTTTTGGTCTTGTTGAACGTGATTTTGGTTTTCTCGAAAAACGTGTCGAGAATCTGCTGAGTATCGTATCCCAGAGCCCGCAACACTATGGTTGCCGGCAGCTTACGTCGTCGGTCTATACGGGCGAAAATACAATCCTTCGGATCGAATTCGAAATCCAGCCAGGATCCGCGATAGGGAATAACGCGAGCAGAAAACAGTAATTTGCCGGAAGAATGTGTTTTACCCCTGTCATGATCGAAAAACACACCGGGAGAACGGTGTAACTGCGACACTATGACACGTTCGGTTCCGTTGATAATAAAAGTCCCGTTGTCCGTCATCAAAGGAAGCTCTCCCATGAAGACTTCCTGTTCCTTGATATCC
Source organism: Granulosicoccaceae bacterium (assembly GCA_965222695.1). Taxonomy (GTDB): domain Bacteria; phylum Pseudomonadota; class Gammaproteobacteria; order Granulosicoccales; family Granulosicoccaceae; genus UBA7957. The sequence goes on from OZ244967.1 coordinate 3,132,277, forward strand.
TTGACAACCTTGCTGCTCGCCGGCGCGCTTTTATCGTAAATCACCAGCCTGACCAGAACCCGCAGCGGTGCGGCGAAGGTAAGCCCCCGAATACGGCATTCCCTTTCATTGAACGCAGGCTTTCCAAGCTGATAGTTAACATAATGCAATTCGACATTGCCGGAGTAGCTGACAATGGGCATGACGCTTTGAAACGCCCCGTGCAATCCGGCATCTTCACGGCTTTCCGGATCCTTATCACTCTGCAAAAAGTTTCGGTAGGAATCCAATTGTGTCTGCAGCAGGTAAGGCACATCCAGAATAGATGTACGCTTTCCGAAATCTTTACGAATGCGTTTTTTCTCGGTGAAGGAATAAGCCATCGACGTTCCTCATTATTCAGCTATAACTCTATGAGCGGAGTTACTGAATATTTAAATTTATTACAAAACACAAGCAGGTAAAGGCCGGCGATCACAAGCATCGCCGACCCGGTGTGCGTGCCGCGGTTTTAACCAATCACGCAATGAGCAATATTACTTAAGCTCGACAGTGGCTCCAGCCTCTTCGAGTTTCGCCTTAAGCTCATCAGCTTCTTCTTTACTGGCACCCTCTTTAACGGGCGCGGGCGCGCTTTCAACCAGTCCTTTCGCCTCTTTCAGACCCAATCCAGTCGCAGCGCGTACTGCCTTGATAACGGCCACTTTATTGTCGCCGAAACCACCCAGCACCACATCGAATTCAGTTTTCTCTTCAACAGCGGCACCGGCATCACCGGCTGCAGCCGCCGGAGCGGCGGCAACTGCCGCGGCCGCGGAAACGCCGAATTTTTCTTCCATCGCGGAAATCAGGTCAACGACTTCCATCACAGTCATATTGGATATGGTTTCCAAGATATCTTCTTTAGAAACAGCCATTTTCAGTAACTCCTAAAATCATTTATCCCGGAATATTGATACCGGGAGTTCAAGTGAACAATTAAGCGTCTTTTGCCTGCCGGACCGCTTCAACAGTACGGACCAGCTTGCCGGGTACTTCGTTAAGTGTACGGACGAATTTGGTAACGGGAGCCTGCATGACCGACATCAGCATGCTGACGGCCTGGTCATAGGTTGGCATCTCCGCCAGCTTGGCCAGCTCGGCCGCCACAAGGGTCTGCCCTCCAATCGCGCCGAATGCCGGAACCAGTTTCTCGTTTTCCTTGGCGAATTCGCGCACAACACGTGCCGCCGCGCCCGGATCGTCAATGGAAAAGGCCAGCATCAAAGGGCCTTTCATGCCGTCCTGCATACACTCAAACTCAGTACCCTGAACCGCCAACCGGGCGAGAGAGTTTTTGACCACCCGCAGGTAAACCCCGTTTTCACGCGCGTTGGCGCGCAGTTCGGTTAGTTGGCCTACGGTTAAGCCTCTATACTCCGCCGCAACAGCTGAGTGCGCCCGGGCCGCCACATCGGCAACTTCCGAGACAACGGCTTTTTTCTCTGCAAGAGTAAGAGCCATAGAGCACCTCATCAAACTGGGCTGACCCGGGGAGCCGGGTATGCCCGATTACAAACTGCGGATTCTCATCCGCGCCTTTTTTCGGCTTATACTGATCTTGTTGTAAAGATCAGTTCGCCGTCTGCGCAGGCAATTAAGCACCGAGGTGCACCTGCGGTCTTTGACGTGCCAAGCCCAGGCTTGTTCACTCAAAGTCTGAACCGCCCCTTTAACGGAGACGGTATAAAAATCACACCAAGGGCTGATGGTCTATTGTCAGGCCGGGGCCCATGGTTGACGAAACAATCACCTTGTCCATATAGATGCCTTTGGCTGCAGCGGGCTTTGCCTTGATCAGATCAGTAATCAAGGCGCTGAGATTTTCCTTCAGGGCCTCAACCTCAAAATCAACCTTCCCCAAAGGACAATGAACAATCCCGCCTTTATCCGCCCTGTAGCGCACCTGCCCTGCCTTAGCATTTTTTACGGCGGATTCGACATCGGGTGTTACCGTGCCAACCTTGGGATTCGGCATTAAGCCACGCGGACCGAGGATGGTTCCCAAGGCACCGACCACACGCATGGAATCCGGAGTTGCAATAACCACATCGAAATCCAGATTACCCTGTTTGACGGTGTCCGCCAATTCATCGAATCCTACCTGATCAGCTCCCGCGGCTTTCGCCTTTTCAGCCTGCTCGCCCTGTGCAAATACTGCAACCCGTACCTCCTTCCCGGTTCCGTTGGGCAATACCGTTGAACCACGCACATTCTGATCGGATTTGCGGGTATCTATACCGAGCTTTACCGCAACTTCTACTGTTTCGTTGAATTTTACAGCGGACACTTCCTTAATCAGTGTGAATGCCTCATCCACCGAATAAAGCCTTTCCGGATCAACCTTTTCGGCAATCATCTTTGCCCGCTTAGATAGCTTGGCCATTACACACCCTCCGTTTCTATGCCCATGCTACGTGCGCTGCCGGCGATGGTGCGAACCGCAGCGTCAAGATCCGCTGCAGTCAAATCAGGCTCTTTGGTTTTGGCAATCTCTTCAAGTTGCTCGCGGGTAACTTTACCGACTTTATTGCTATTGGGCGTACCGCTACCGCTTTTAATTCCGGCGGCTTTCTTCAGCAGAATACTGGCGGGCGGGGTTTTGGTAATGTAGGTAAAACTACGGTCATTATATACCGTAATCACCACGGGCACGGGCATACCCTGCTCCAGACCTTGGGTTGCGGCATTAAATGCCTTACAGAATTCCATGATATTGACACCATGCTGCCCCAGAGCAGGACCAACCGGCGGACTGGGATTGGCCTGACCCGCAGGCACCTGCAATTTAATGTAGGCTTCAACTTTCTTTGCCATTTTCTAACCTCGGCGGGTTCAAACGCCTCTCAAGCTCCCCGCTGTTTCCGGACACGTACCGGACGCATCCCGCTCAAAAAAATCAAACTCTCAGACTTTTTCCACCTGGCTGAAGTCCAACTCCACAGGCGTCGACCGGCCAAAGATCTGCACCGCCACCAATAATCGGTTTTTCTCAAAATTGACTTCTTCCACAACGCCGTTGAAATCATTGAACGGCCCGTCCGTGACACGGACAACCTCTCCGACTTCAAACAGGACTTTCGGCCTCGGCTTCTCCACTCCTTCCTGAACCCGCTGTAAAATCGCATCCGCTTCTTTGTCGCTGATGGGAGCAGGCTTGTCCGCTGTTCCTCCGATAAACCCCAATACCCGCGGTACATCACGCACCAAATGCCAGGACTCGTCATCCATTTCCATCCGAACCAAAACATAGCCGGGAAAGAATTTCCGTTCAGAGCGGTATTGCTGTCCGGAGCGCATTTCCACGACTTCTTCGGTCGGTACCAGCACTTCATCGAATTTGTCCTGCATTCCGAATCGTTCGATACGCTCTTCCAAAGACCGTTTTACTGAGTTCTCGAACCCGGAAAATGCCTGAACAACATACCAACGTTTCGCCACATCATCCTCCTACACGCCGGTGATTAACTGGAAGGCCCATGAAAGCAGCCAATCCAGGAACCACAGAAACAACCCCATCAAGACAACTATCACCATGACTATAAGTGTAGTCTGTGTCGTCTCGGCTCGCGTCGGCCAGACAACTTTTCTCACTTCGGTCCTTGCATCGCGAAAAAAAGCAGCCGCTTGCTTGCCTTTGGCTGTCTGGTAAACCACAAATACCGCTATTCCCGCCAGTACCAATATCCCCAGGACTCTATACAGCAGGGACTGATCGGAGAATACATAAAACAGCGCGATACCCAGAAGCACCAGGGCTGCAGCGGCAATCAGCTTGATCTTGTCTTTCGGACTTTCCTGTAAATCGGCCTTTGAGACCATGATTTCTACCCAGTCGACTGCCGGAAGCGTCACCACTTCCCGCGGAATGTGGCAGGCCAGGAGGGAATCGAACCCCCAACCTGCGGTTTTGGAGACCGCTGCTCTGCCAATTGAGCTACTGGCCTAAACATAAAAGCGCGGAAGGCAATTCCGCCTTCCGCGCGTACAACATTGCAGTTAAAAACTTACTCTACAATTTTGGAGACCACACCTGCCCCCACCGTGCGACCCCCTTCACGAATCGCAAATCGCAATCCCTCTTCCATCGCTATCGGCGCGATCAACTCCACACTCACATTCACATTGTCTCCCGGCATCACCATCTCCGTACCCTCCGGCAACTCCACCGCCCCCGTCACATCCGTCGTCCGGAAATAAAACTGCGGCCTATATCCATTGAAAAACGGCGTATGCCGACCCCCCTCATCCTTGCTCAGCACATACACTTCCGCTTCAAACTTCGTGTGCGGCGTGATCGACTTCGGCTTACACAGCACCTGACCACGCTCTACCTCATCACGCTTCGTCCCCCGCAACAACACCCCTACATTGTCTCCCGCCTCTCCCTGATCCAACAGCTTGCGGAACATCTCCACTCCCGTCACCGTCGTCACCTGCGTCGAACGGATCCCCACTATCTCTACCTCTTCCCCTACCTTCACTATCCCTCGCTCTATCCGGCCCGTCACCACCGTACCCCGGCCCGATATCGAGAACACGTCCTCCACCGGCATCAGAAAGTCTCCCTCCGTCGCTCGCTCCGGCTCCGGTATATAACTGTCCATCGCTTCCACCAGCTTCACGATCGACGGCGCGCCTATCTCCGATCCATCACCTTCCAGCGCCTTCAGCGCCGAACCCGTTATGATCGGCGTATCATCACCCGGAAAATCATACGTATCCAGAAGCTCCCTGACTTCCATCTCCACCAGCTCCAGCAGCTCCTCGTCATCCACCATGTCCGCCTTGTTCAGATACACCACTATGTACGGCACTCCCACCTGCCGCGACAGCAGTATATGCTCGCGCGTCTGCGGCATCGGACCGTCCGCCGCCGAACACACCAGTATCGCTCCGTCCATCTGCGCCGCACCCGTGATCATGTTCTTCACATAATCCGCATGACCCGGGCAATCCACGTGCGCATAGTGCCGAGCGTCCGACTCATATTCCACATGCGACGTCGCTATCGTGATTCCTCGCGCCTTCTCCTCCGGCGCATTATCTATCTCATCAAACGCCTTTATCTCCCCTCCCTGCGCTTCCGCCATCACCTTCGTCAGCGCCGCCGTCAGCGTCGTCTTACCATGGTCTACGTGACCTATCGTGCCTACGTTTACATGCGGCTTCGTTCTTTCAAATTTTTCCTTAGACATCAGGAGTCACCTTAAAATAGAATCTTAAACAAGCAATGCCCGTAAATTGAATGTTAACTTTAACTGGAGCCCATAACCGGATTTGAACCGGTGACCTCTTCCTTACCAAGGAAGTGCTCTACCGACTGAGCTATATGGGCCTATACTCTATTGTGCCCCGAAACTAGCCCTTTGACCCGTACAGGCAAGCCATGCCAAGAGATGGAGCGGGTGATGGGAATCGAACCCACGTAGTCAGCTTGGAAGGCTGAAGTTCTACCATTGAACTACACCCGCTATGATAGGCGTTACCCCAAACCTATAGCCAGCAACAGCACATACTATTGGTGGAGGGGGGAGGATTCGAACCTCCGAAGGTAGAACCAGCAGATTTACAGTCTGCCCCCTTTGGCCGCTCGGGAACCCCTCCAAAGTCAAGCGGCGCATTATGGAAAAGAAGTGCCCGAGTGTCAACCTAAATCGCACCAACACGCCTATTAATAGCTTACTCAAAATCAATGAGTTTGAATTCTTTCATAACCGTCATCGAGAGGTTTTTCACGACTGAAAAAGTCCCTGTAACAAGCATCTGAATGTGATAATTTCACCTGCAAAGAAACAAAAATTCGCCGGAAGTTACAGACAGACCAACTATAATGCGGAAATGAATTTTCTACTATTCACAACTTTTATCACCCTCTTCAGCGTTGACTATCTGGCCAACAACCTGCAAGTGATTCCGCAAAAAATGTTTCTTCTGCCGGAAGCTATGTCCGCGGCTGCAATGGTCGTGGTGATTCTGGTGGGTATAATGCGCCGGCAAATTTATTTGGCGCCCAAATACACCGTATTTTTGCTGTGGTTTCTACTCTCGATTACTGCAGGGCTGATCATCAACCACGTCGATTCCCTGGTGACTATTTCCGGAATTCGGATCTATTTAAAATCCCTGCCGTTTTTTCTTCTGCCCATGGTCTACAGTTTCAGTGACCGGCAAATCAAGTGGCAACTTATATTATTATTGATTCTGTGTTTAATACAGCTGCCTGTCACTGTCTATCAGCGTTTCATCCAGTATGTCGATGTCGCAACCGGCGACGTAGTCGGCGGCACATTGGGTGTTAATACCTCGGGTGTGTTGTCGTTGCTGCTGATTTTCGCCATTGCGATGGTAGTGGCCATGATGTACAAAAAGCGTCTGAAAGCATGGGTTGCCATACCCTTAATCTTGCTGCTGTTTTTACCAACTACCATTAATGAGACGAAAGTGGTACTGCTGCTGTTTCCTTTCGTGATCATTTCTCCGATCTTTTTCGCCCCCGATATACAAAATCGCGGCCGTAAACTATTGGCCATGTCGCTTGTCGGCACAATCTTTATGGTCGGGTTCTTTGTCATGTATGATACGCTCCAGGGAGAGCGCGAAGGGACATTAATGGAGCGCCTGCAGTCGGGCAATATGTTCTCCTATATGTATAAAAAGGACAAAGTCGGCAAGTTCAGTGATCTGGAGGTGGGTCGCTTTGACGCTATTGCCTACGCCATGGGGAAAATATCCGATACCGGCAACTCCATATTCGGTGTCGGGATAGGCAACGCCTCTCCGTCAAATAACGTCAAACTCGAAGGCGAATACCATAAAAAGTGGTATTGGATGGTTCCGCACAAAGTCATGTTTTCCCGAACGCTCTGGGAAATGGGTTACGTGGGTATATTGCTCTACGGCGCATTGTTTCTGATGACGTTTTTCGATTCCAAAGCCTTGGCGAAAGGGGATGACTTTGTAGCCGCATTTGCACTTGGATGGACTCCCATCACGCTGATTATGGCCGGATCTTTTATTTATCTGTCCACCTTCGTGGCCACAATCTTCTCGCATTTGTTTTTCTTCTACGCAGGCTATATTGCCGCAGCGCGCTACAAGCGGCATAAGGAAGCTCAGGCACAATCCGAAAAAGCGATGAGAACCGATCCGAAACGATTCGCAGCGAAAATCAATCCATCAGGCTCCAAGGGGTTCAAGCCGATAGTTGGATAAGCGCTTTAGAGCCTGTTCAAGATAGGTTCTATGCCCTGCCAAGCATCTCACGGTAAACAGCGGCGGTATTTTCAGCAACATCTTTCCAGTCGTACTTAGTCCTGACCAACTCCGTTGCACGGATGGATTGATCCAGCAGAAATCCTTGATCAGCGATAAGATCTTCCAGTCTTTCCGCCAACTCCTGCCGGTTCCCCAGCCGGAAATAACATCGTTGATCGAGTTGCAGTTCCAGATGTGCCGGAATATCGCTGGCGACGACCGGGAGCCCGTAACTCATGGCTTCAAGGAGTGCGATCGGTAAGCCTTCGTGCGACGAAGGTAAAACAAAAATTCCGGCATGGCGGAACAGAGCGGCCAAAGCTTCACCGCGCTGAAACCCGGTCAGAACGACATCACCGCCATCGCCCGCTTCCCGGATTACCCCACGAACATATTCCCCTTCAACGGAAATATCACCGACCAGCACCAATTTCCACCCCTTGAGCGAGGCGCAACGAAATGCGGCGATTAGATCGGAATGACGTTTTTCTGGAACCATGCGGCTGACCAGCAAGACATAATTCTTTGCCCGCAGACCGTACTTTTGCAAAATACCGGTATCATTGCCGCCGATGGGCGCAGCCACCCCGTTCGGAATCAATTGGCTGCCTTTAGCATACTTTTCCTGAACAAGTGATTTAATCACATTTGAAATGACGATTCGTTGACTGGAGAACCGCATTCCAAGATACTCTCCAGCCTTTAATACAAATCTGGCAAATGCGTTCCATTTCTCCCTGTCGTAGTCAGGACCGTGATGTGTCACCACCACTTTCAAACCCATTAATCGTGCGAGCGGGGTCACAATCGCAGGTCCGATAGCATGAATATGCAGAATATCGGGCCGCTTCAATGCCGCATAAAAAACACCCAGCACAGAATGCAGCATGGCTTCCAGCCCCTGGGTTGAAGGAGACCACAATGTGTGAAATTTTACACCTTTCCATTGTTGCATGCGGCTGTCCATATAAGGAGAACGGCACAGCACATGTATATCAAATCCCAGCTCTGCAAGCCTGGGATAAAGCTCCTGCGAATGAGACTCCACCCCACCCTGTACGTCAGGAAATCCGCGCAGGCCAAGCACCATGACTTGAATCGCCTCAGATCCCGGTACTTTAGCGGACATCCAAGCCAACCCCCTGATACACTTGGTGCAGCATTCGCAGATGCGACGAACGGTTAAAATCACGTTCCATCCATTGCCGTCCTTCCATTCCCATTGCAATCAGATCGGCCGCTTTATGCGCTTGAAATCTATCCAACGCAGCCGACAGGCCCTCTACATCTCCCGAAACAAAAGTCTCGCCTGTTTCTGACTCCCTGATCAATTCCGGAATTCCGCCAATGCGGGCACCTATGACCGGTCTGCCCATGGCATAGGACTCCATCACAGAGATCGGCGCATTTTCATACCATTCGGATGGCAGTACTACCGCCCTGGCACCAGCAATCGCCGTACGCAGACTCTTCCCCCGCAAAAATCCCATAAACTTGATATTTCGCGCATCTGCCGCCAACTGCTTCAGCGCATCCAAATCAGGGCCGGTACCGGCGATTTTCAAGCTTACTCCGGATTCAATAGCCGCCTTTATCAAGGTTGCAACACCTTTCTCGAAAGAAAGGCGGCCAAAATAAAAGAAGTAATCCCCGGCGGCTGTATTGACTTTAAATTGATCGGTATCCACAAAATTGGGCACATATGCAAACCGCTCGCGATTCCAACCCCAGTCTATGAATTTTTCCAAATAAAAGCGACTGGGAACGATAAATCGATCGACATTTTTTTCATAGGTTTTCAGCCATCTATGCAAGTAAGATTCCAGCATAATGACGGCGCTGCCCAAGACTGACCCCTTGATGCACCGATTGAGTAACACATTGTAGTTCTTACCTCCCTTGCATTGTTCACATATCCCTCTCTGATTGAGCATGCGATAGGCCGGGCAGGCGATTTTCAAATCATGTAGGGTCATGACCAGCGGTATAGTCGCCTCCCTGATCAGCGGAAGAACCGAAGGAGATAAATGGTGGTAAATATTATGTGCATGGCAGATATCGGGCTTGATCTGTCCGAGTAAATTGCTCAGCTGCCGTTGAGCATGCCGGGAATAAATGATTTTCGGCACAGCCGCCATTTTTGCGGGGAGGGAGCGAATATTTTCAAACTCAAGGGAGTTGACAAAATACCGGTTCCAAGGGGTATCAAGGTTTTTTTCATCCTGCATGGAAAAAGGCACGACTTGCCAGCCATCATTTGCAAGCAGGTCCATTTCCTCAAAAAAAACACTCTCCGCACCACCGCGCAGATAGTAATAGTTATTTATGGCTAATAGCGTCGGCATTCTTTATGGGCCTTTATGACTATTCATTGGCACCGGCTGAGTTTGAACACCGGCATTGCCGTGAATATAGTGCTTTGAAAGATATTGAGCAAAACGTTTACCGTGTGCGCTCCAGTCCCATTCGGATCTGACTAAATCGGGTGCTTTGGCGGCGTGATCCCGCAACTCATCTTTCTGACGGAAAGCATCCTCCATAGCCAGAACAAAATCATCAACTTCGTCCCCCCTCGTCCAGACCACAAAATCCTGATCTGCCAGCACGTCAGTATGGGCGACGATAGGGGTTAATATCATCGGACGGGCGCAAGCCATATACTCAAGCACTTTCAGCGGACTGGAGACATTCCATTCCGGGTAATCCGGTAAAGGACAAATACAGATATCTGCCTGCGAAATCTCCAACGGAATCTGCTCATAAGGCACCAGACCACGAAACTCTACTCTGTCACCCAGGCCCAACCGTTCTGACTGCGCCCTTAATTCATTCAGGCCACGGCCACTGCCCACTACAATGAGACGGCAATGCCGGGCAATATCCTCGGGCAACCGGGAAAAAGCATCGACGACCCGATCCACACCCCGTCGGCGGTATAAACTTCCATGATAAAAAAATGTGCACACATTGTCCGCAGCAACCTGTATTGAGCTTTTTTGAATTCTATCGACAAAAAAGTCTGTGTTTACACCGGACTGCCAAATTGTGTAGTCCGGATAGCTGAAGGTGAATTCGTCTTCGATGGCACGACGCAGACGCTGCGTGATAAATGAATAACTGGTGCAGGATCGGCCGAACAGCCGCATAACCAGTTTCCAAAACAACAATACATCCAGTTTGTCCTTAAGAGAATCTCCCACCACCGGCAAAGTCCGTATATCCAAATGAATATGATTGAATTTTGACCACTTTAACAGCGGCAGCATCCACATTTCATGTTGATTCAGGATAATCAAGTCGTGTTTTTTTGCGTATTTGCGCAGCCACGTAAATGCACTCCAGGAGAAGGCAACTCGGTAGAGCATGGGTAAATCCAGCACGTTCAGGTACACCATCCGGACGTTTTTTCCCTCCGCGTGGTAGGCGCGATCCTTGAAACTGGTGATGATATTGACACTCGCACCTTCTGAGGCGAGAGCGTCCCCCACCTCTGTCCAACTGCTTTTATCCGGTTTGGTATCGAATCGATCGCTGGTCAACCAATGGATGGTAAGTCCGGGTAATTCTGTCGACAATTTAGCTGTCCCACTAAGATTTCAGCTGAAAATCATAACTATAGCGGCTTAGAATGATTATTCTGAGGAGTATCGGATATTCATTCAATCGGCGATACATGGCTTGAGGCTGTCCGGGCATAGCGTGGAAATCTCCCCTGCCCGCCGTTTCAACATGGGCAAAATCTGGTCTTTGAGATAGGATCTGGGCGGACGCTTGATTCTTTCCCGCCGGCTGCTGAAGGAACTGCTCCAAAACACATGATCAGCACCCAGATAATTCACTGCCATAGACAAAATTTCATCTCCCTGACGGTAGTGCAGATCCCAGGTCTCCGCATTCGGAGCGATTGCGATCTTGCCTTTGAAGCGCTTGAGCACAGAATATCCCGGTATGGTGTATTCGCATATCTGCTCCTTGGGTATATCCGGCTTACGGCAGGGAACAGTATCGGGTAACCCCAGCGCTCCGCCGCCGACGCTCAGCATATGCTCGGCAATTTCCTGCATCAGCGCTTCACCTTCACCGAGAAAATTGGTTTGAATCATCACCATGGTGTGAGGAAAAGCCTTTTTTGCTTCGCTGAAAAAACGCTTGATTTCATTCGCCCATTTACGATGGGAAAATCGCTCGCCTCCGCCGATCGATGTTTCTCCGTCCGTGATAATTTCAAGATGCGGGTGACGATCGAAACGCTCGGCAATGGCCCGGTACAGGGCCAGTTTCCGGTCCACGACTTTCCGATTGTACAGCTCAATCATGCAAGTCGCACCTTTGTACTTGTAGGGCTTTCCATACTCACTCTGCAGCAGGTAGCCCGGCACGGGAGCCTTGACACAATCTTTGCTGAAATTGCGGTCTCGGATGTAAATACCGAAGTATTTATCGCTCCCTTCGAGCAGCTTCAATATTTGTTCGATATTCTGCAGTTCATAGCGATTTTTTTCAGGCTCCAGAACCTTCCACTCAAAGTGTGATAAAAATCCACGGATATCGGGGTTATAAAGATGTTTTTCGATCAGTTCAATCCGCTTTCTCTGGCGTTCCCGGGGCGTGTATGCCCGACTGATTTGAGTCATCAGATAGTGTCCGGGGTGAAACTTGGTCCCTTTGATGAGATCGGACTGCTGCGTATTGCCTGCAGCCATAGACGGCTTGCTCAACAGCAATGCATTCATTACCAGATTAGCAATGATCAGTAAAAACACTAAACTTCTTGTCTTGAGGAATTTAAAGTGCACATGCTTCTCGGTACTGAGCCAGACGGATTGGGCGGATTTCACCATTATTCGGGAGTATAGCGCCGGGATGAAGGCTTTTGTGTGACCAGATATTCAGCCCCGATCAAGAGTGTGTGCAACGACGCAGATCCTAAATGAAACTACAATACCCCCTCACCGACGTTCTTCTCATTATTGCGCTCACCGCCATGACTCTGGCCGTACTCTCCATCTATCCGAAATACCGAACCCTGCCCGATCAGCAGCTGAATAATCATGACTTTTCCAAGAAATACGCCGGATGGGAAAAATCCGGCCCGCAACAGAATTTCAGCCTCACGCAAGACTATTTGCAATTATCCCAGTCTTCCACAAAACACAATACACGATTGATACAATATATTACCGGTGAAGAGCTGGCGGGTTCTTATCAACTTTCGGCTCACTTGCGGACGGAAAATCTGCTGCAGGGTGAAAAAGGGTGGCAAAGAGCCGGTTTGGTTCTTCTGCGATTTGACGAAACGGGAAAGCGGATTGCCAGCTACGACGTCATCAGCCTGGACGGAACCACACCCTGGGCTCAATATCGCCGCTTCATCGATATGCCCGGTCCGACAAAGAAAATTGCAGTGGTTGCCAGAATTCTGAACGCAAGCGGGGATTTCAGAATCAAGTCGATCGATATGTTTTCGGCCGAGAAGCAGAAGTGGTTTGAGACAATACGCTTATCAATTGCCGCGGTGTGGGCAGCCTTGTTTTTGTGGCTACTGTACCGAACGATTAAGTTCACAGGGCTGACAATTCCCTTGCTTGTAATAGGTACGCTGATTATTCTCGCTTTTGCAGGAACCCTGTTGCCGAAGGAATTGGTTGTCCGTGTCAATTCGCAAATCGCCGATTTGCTGCCTTCAGGTTTATCTGCCTTTTTACGTGACAGCATCAATGCTGTGCTGCCTGGTTATCTCACGCACACTCATCAGGAAATCAGTAAATTCGGACATTGGCTGATCTTTTTATTGATGGGGTTTCTGGCAGCCGCTTATTTTCGCAAAAGCTCGCTTCTGTTTTGCGCTCTGGCCGCGCTGAGCATCGCAGCGGCTACGGAAACGCTGCAGTTTCTGACCAATGCAAGGACGCCTCACGTCAACGATTTTCTCATCGACAGCGCAGGCCTGATCTGCGGCCTGATTCTGGCCGTGCCGATCAGAAGAATTCAGACCCGGGCCTGACTGCCGAAAAATCCTTTGGCACCCTGAGCAAGAGATCCTTATGAATACAGCAGAACGCAAACGCATTGCCATCGTCAGCCCCCACCACTGGACGGGCAGCTATGGAGGTGCCGAGTACCAGATCAGCCTGTTGATCGGAGAATTAAGCCGGCTTTATCCCCGGTATGAACTGCACTATCTGTGCAAAGCCTCCGATAATCATATCGTTGCGGATGACCATAGTATTCACGGTGTTGCCAAGGAAAAATGGTTCAGCAAGTACGGTACATTCTTTGACGCTCCAGGACTCTATCGACGACTGAAAAGCCTGCAGCCGCATTGTATTTATCAGCGCGTCGGTTGCAGCTATACCGGAGTCTGTGCCCATTATGCCAAGGCCCGTGGAATCAATATGATTTGGCATATTGCACACGATCTGGACGTCAGGCCTGCTCAACAGCCTTTGCTGATCAGAAAACCTCATCACTGGCTGGAAAAGAAAATCCTCGAATACGGCATTCGTCACTCCCCGATGATCGTGGCACAAAAACAATCACAAGCCGACGATTTGAATCGCTATTACGGCCGCAAGGCCACAGCGGTTATAGCCAATTTCCAGCCGCTTCCGCAATTGGCCAAAGACCATACTTCGCAAATCCATGTCGTATGGATATCCAATCACAAGCGGGAGAAAAATCCGGAGGTTTTTATCGATCTGGCCGAACAACTGGCTCCGCGTGTAAATGCCCGGTTCACTATGGCCGGCCGGCCGGCACCCACTCCCTGGGGGCAAGCCGTAGTCGAGCGCGCTCGACAGAGCCAGGCTATCAATTTCGTCGGCGAGTTAAAACAAGAGGATATCAATGATCTTCTGGAAACTGCTCACCTAATGGTCAATACCAGTGACTTCGAAGGATTCCCGAATACCTTTATTCAGTCCTGGATGCGTGAAGTACCTGTGATCAGCCTGAATGTCGACCCAGATGGTGTTTTAACCAGGCATGGGACGGGAATACTCACCGGCAACAGTGAACGGTTGTTGGAGGCCACAGCCGAATTAATTCAGGACCGTGAAAAGCGAATCGAAATGGCAAAAAACGCGAGGCGATATTCCGAAAAGGCACACTCCTTGAAAAACGCCGCACAAGTGATTCGCCTCTTGATCAATTAGTATACCGTAACACCCAAAAGACACATATAGACGTAGACGAACCGAGACAGCTCAGCTGTAACTGATCTTACTGAGTAAAGATTTATAGACAGAAAACAGACTGGCACTGAACACGCGTGACCAGCTGAATTTTTCCCCCAAAGTGTTCAGCGCATCTTTATGATAGGCCCAAAACTCCGACCAGAATTCGCGGTATTCGGGATCTTTAAATTTCAACAGCCGGAAACCGAGAAAACGGTAATAATTTTTCAGTTTTTCCGAAACCGCTTGCCGGTACTCCTGCTCGGAAAGCACATTGCTGCCATACTTTTTCAGCATCATTAGGTCACACGGCATATAGGTCTGCATGCGCCTGGCATAAGTGCTGGTAGTCTCATTATGGCGACGGGTGAAAGTCAGTACCTGGTGAACAAAACCAAAATCGTACTCTTGCAGTATGGCATAACAGATTTCGGTATCAGCATGCAAATTGTCCGTATTATAAAACGCTTCACGATTGAGCACCTGATCCGATCGGTACATGATGGAACTCGGCGAACCAAACATATCCGTACCGCCAAGAAACCGGCGCCTGATAATTTCACGGCCTTTGACGCAGGTACTTGGATAAGGCAGGCCATCCAAAGTGACGGTCGCTTCTTCCAGACGGTAAGAGCCGATGATTGCGACGCTGGGATTGTTGACAGCAAGATCCACCATATCAATCAAACAATTCGGAAACAGCCAATCGTCCGCATGTACAACCTTGCAGTACTGGCTGTCCGGACTGATCAGGGTCATTGACCGGTTCCAGTTTTCGATTTGTGGAACGGTTACCGGATTGGTATGAATCTTTATCCGGGAATCTTTATCTGCGTAGGACCGGGCAATCTTCAGCGAGTCGTCTTCGCTGCAGTTATCGAGAATGATCAATTCCCAGTTTTGATAAACCTGTGCCAGAACACTTTCAATACATTGTGCCAGATAGGATTGCCCGTTATAAACAGGCGTAACAACGCTAACCAGAGGCTGTTTGTCATTCACCATGTTCAAGCCGCCAAATTTTCGCGCATACCAATAACCTTTGCGGGGATGCCTGCCGCTATGGCCCCGGGAGGCACATCCTGCAGTACGACTGCACCGGCGCCGATGACAGCGCCCTTGCCGATTTTAACGCCGTCAAGCACCACAACCCCATAGCTCAACCAGACATCGTCCTCGATGATAATACCACCTTTACTCGACAAAGCCTGTTCCATAATCGGCATATTCGCAGCAAAACCGTGATTATAAGGGTAAAACGCACAATTCGGAGCTATCTGTACCGCATCACCGATGATCAGGTCACCCAGGTAGGCCGACAATTGGCATCGTGGTTGAATATGGGTATTACGACCTATAAGCACGCTGCCGTTCTGACCGGTTTCTATAACACAAGCCTGATTAACACTCGAACCGTCGCCAAGGGCAATTTTTCCTTCACCCTCGTTTTGATACAGAACCACGTCGTCACCGATAAAACTGTGTTTGCCCAGATGGATCCGTTCACCGGCAATCTTTGCAGAAAATGACACATACCCCTTGTCGTTCATTCTTGCCAGTACCCGCGCACCCTTGTAGGGCGGAGCTGCCCAGGCAGCAAGTGCAAAGGCCATGCGGCCAGCCGGTGACATGCCTGCAAACCGCAAGCATATTCTTGCCCATCGTTGCTGTAGCCCGTTCACTATGTATTACCCGCCGGTTTTCAGCCCTTAATTACATTTTGCAATAGCCGAAGCATTGTCAATCGAGTCCTTCCAGCCTTCAGCCATAGCCTGGTATCCTGAAGGCGTTAAGTGGGTTTTGTCAAACGGATCCAGCAAACTTGAGGGAACCGCGCTGTACATATCAACCAGAACCAGGTTATCACCCTGCGAGATCCGGTTGTTTACCAAGCCCTGCACATTGCTGTTATAGGTTTCCACGTTATTGTTGGGATTAGGATCATCGTTGCCGCGCTCACCCTTGTCGATGATTTTCGCCACCATGGTTGTGACCGATGCGCTATTGTCGCTTTCCCACCGGTCAATTTCATCGAGTATACGTTCCATGAAGACGCTGGAGGTGCGGACATTGACATTATTCGTCCCTGCATGCAGCAGAATCAGGTCGGCGGGATTTGAGCTGAGCCACCGATAAACCCCATCAGTATTAGGGTTAAATTCGTTGGAATTGCTGCCGTTCGGGTCAGCGATTCCGGATATCTCAGCGTCGGTGTAACCTGGGTGTCCTTGGTGCTGAAAATCGGCGAAAGAGGCAAATCCCGCGTCCGTCTGACTACCGACGAAATCAAAGCTGTATCCACTGTTATTGAGTAGATCGAAAAGCCGCTTTCTGTAACCTGTGCGAATATTCATGGCCGGCGTATCGAGGTCGGGATTACCGGAAGCATCCGAGTCACTTTCAACACCTTCGGTCAAGGAGTCCCCGAGCGGCATCACACGGACCGGAACTACTGCGATATCATAGTTCACTTCAGACGATCCGCCGAATCGATCAGTGATTCTCACTTTAAAGGTGTCAAGGCCTCTGGTGCCGTTGGAGTGTGTGTATGTCACCTCGCCTGTATCAGCATCCATGGGGCCAAGCGTACCCCTGATGGGTTGTTCGGATACCGTGAAATTCATCCCGTCATCCTCGCCGACATTATTTTGAAAAATTTTAAAAGTTGTACCTGACGAAGCAGAATCAACATTGTATTCGGTACAACCCGAGGTCTGTGGGACTGTAAAAATTGATACTGATGCGAGGACTTTGTCGCCATCCTTATCGACCGCACGATAGGTGAATCCGTCCGTACTGACACCTGATCCTGGCGTATAGGTAAAGGATCCGTCGGCATTGAGGGTGAGCGAACTCGCACTGTTGACGCCGGATGCGAGCTCGACAGACTGAAAATCACTGCCATCGTTCGCCAGCACACCGTCGGCAGCCGAAACGGATACGCCGGAAGATTTTGCAAAAGCATAACGGTCATCAGATACCTGATCCGCATTGTCGTCACCTCCGCCGCCACCGCTGCAAGCTGTCAGCATGAGTGCACAGCACGCGGCCAAGAGCCCTAGTCTCGGTGTTGCCGCAAAACGAATTAGCCGATCGAGTTTCTTACAACTTGTCTTCACTACCTTTCTCCCACCGCTCCGGTGACAACTCAAATCGATGATTTGCAGGCCGAACAGTGTATAAAAATCAAATACTTAGTGCTTAGATGACTGTCGATAACGGGGCCCTGAAGCACAAGGTGATACCCCTTAGCCTGTATACAAGCCATCTCACAATAAATCGGCAATGAGGCAGAAGTCCTTAATTATTAACGCCTTAGAGCCTGAAAAAGATCTTTGCGGCGGCAACGCTATTTTGGAATTAGTGTTAACAGGCCCTAATGGGACTCTACGCAACAATAATCCGGCAATATTCAGTGAACCTGCGCCCGGTGGAATGATCTTGAATAGGCTCCTGATTGCACTTTGATGTCCCGGAACCCTGCCGTTAGGACCGATTCAGGATGTATGTATACTCGATTGAGTTTAGTCGATGATAATCGCTATTTGCAGTTTATCTGCAGGAATTTCAAGAGGTCCGCTTAGCGCTAACCGGACCTCGGAGAGATTGCAACGATGATATAGGGATGCCGGCGATTTCCGAACAAGAGTCAGTAGCTCAAACTCACAGCTGACTCCATGGAATCAATAGCGTTCCCAAAAATTCCAACGCCGTTTCAGTAACTCGTCCAGCGAAATTTTACCGGGCCCGTGAGCCAGAGACGCCAGCAATAACAATCCCCAAAGGATGTGCTGTACAAGACCGGCATCGTTTAATCCAGGATATGAAATCACTGCAATAATGTTAAAGACGAATAATACAAAAGCGGAAAACCGGCCGAGCAATCCAAGCACCAATAGCACAGGAAAGAATAACTCAGTGAAGGTTCCCATTGCCGCGGCAACCTGGGGAGACAGCAAAGGAACGCTGTATTCGTTCTCAAAAAGCCACAGCGTGGTATCCCAGCTTTGATATTTGTTCACGCCCGATTTCCAGAAAACATTGGCCACGTATAAACGTATTGCCAAATCGCTTATGGGTTGAACCATGTCCAACAAACGGGCGAAAAAAGCATAAGGCTTGGAAATTACTGATAATGCAGACACGGGAATACCTCCTGAATAGATTTATAATTTTAGATGTAACCCTTACAGAACTAGTACTCTGTCAACCTAATTAACGCTGACATCGGTAAATAGTGCGCGCGCGAAATTATTGTTCAACACCGCAGGCAAGTCGAATTCCTTATCATGCTCAAACGCGACACTTGTCGCGAACTCCAGTTGCCGGCCATCATTTAACGCCTGCAAAAAATAATATTCTCCGGGCGATATAGAATATATGACAACTTCCAACTCCGAACGAAATAGAATAATAAACTCCGGACCGCACTCGGAATTGAGGGTCACATCTTCATCACCGGTGTTATTTTCGTCTGTGCAATACTGCCATATATGAAAAATGGAAAAATCCGAGTTCAGAAATCTCAACGACGGTAACAACTGAAAATTTAAGCGACCATATTCTTCGGGATTAAACCGGTTTAATAGACTTGCATCGATCTGTCTCGCATCAGCAGCGTGGAAGACACAATGCCATAACCAGTCCAGGGCTGCTATATCCGGCAAATAGGCATGCTTTTCCAACTGAGGAACACTTTTTAAGAACCGGGGAAATGCATTGCCAAATTCATGTAAGTTTCCGTCCGTGGAAGGGTGTTTCACTATATACTCATGCGCAATATAATCGAAAAACCCTTTTCCGGTCAGTTTATCTACGGACCGATACACCGCGCGCAAGGCATCCGTAAGACTGATAAAATAATTATTTCTATACACTTGCAGCAATGCATCGGCGCTGAATTTCTCGGGCTTGATTGTGCCTCGAAGCAGCTTAAGTTCGTCCTGAACCAGATCAGATACAAAACCTGCCTGCAAATCATGCAGCGTCAGCACGGCTGCGCTCCATGATATGTTTCGCTCTATCGGCCTCTGAAAGTAAAACGTCTAACTCCGGCACGGATGAGTCCCATTCGATCAACACCGGGATATCGGCGTTTTTGGCGATATAGTATTCAAAAAGCTTCCACACCGCATCACACACCTTAGAACCGTGATCGTCTATCAGAATCTGTCTGTTTTCGACAGTATTGACCGCATGGCCTGCCAGGTGGATTTCTCCAACAAACGTGGTCGGCACTTTGTCAAGATAGATCAAAGGATCAAATCCGTGATTTATCGCGCTGACATAGACATTGTTGATATCAAACAGTAATCCGCAACCGGTGTTTTCGGCGATGGCGACAAAAAATTCCCACTCGGGTATGGTTGAATGCTGGTAAGAAAGATAACTGGAAGGGTTTTCGATCAGAATTTTTCTTTCTAGAAATTCCTGTGTTTGCCTGACCTTTCCACAAAAGTGATCCAGTGCTTCCTCCGTGTAAGGCAAGGGCAGGAGATCATTCATATGCTGTCCGTCAAATGATCCCCAGCTGAGATGCTCGGAAACCAAATCCGGGCTAAATCGTTCAATCAGGGATTTCAGTTTTGTTAAATGCCGGGTATCTATCGGATCAACACTGCCTATAGATAATCCGACTCCGTGCAAACTCAGCGGATAAATTTCCCTAAGCTTGCTGAGATAGTACAGTGGTGGTCCTCCGTCTCCAAAATAGTTTTCCGGGTGAACTTCCAGCCATCCTACATCCGGTTGTCTTTCAAGTATGTCGACATAGTGCTGGCTACGAAGACCGATCCCGGCGGTAGCCGGGATCTTTTGGGGTAGCGCTTGTGTTATTGCTTTTATCATTGATGTGCCGGGCTCAGCTGGATGACAGGTTTCCACCGACCACTTTTTCACACAATCCTTCAGGGACTAAAACCCATGCATCCTTTTGTCCGTCCTGGGTTGAGGTGCCGGCGCATGCGCTGTTGGCGGTTTGACAATCATTTTTGCCGGCTTTTACTATACCATAGCATTTTTCCATACCCTCTTCTTCAGCAAACGCGCTTTGTGACGCTGCTGCTGTGAGTCCGAGTGCGACCAGGCTGCCAATTGCTGCTGTAACTGCAGGGTTTCTTTTATTCATATAAATGCTCCGTAAAATTTAATCAACTAGTGCACCGTATCAACACGTTGAATACGTATATCATCCGGTTGCAGCGCTTTTGTCTGCCTGATGCCGGCAAAGTTCCCAACAGGCTCAAAAAAAATTCTTTTTGCTCCAACGTCTTTTACCGAAGGTCCACATCTACATCCACCAACGCATCAGTGAACCCAGATATCCTGCGGCCCTGGTCAGAACCGGCCGTCTTTCCAGCCATTGCTCCGTGACCCGGTCCGAATTTTCCAGATCCCGTTCAAATTGCCGGCTCAGACGTGCGACGCTGACACCTTTCTTGAGGACCACATCCACTTCCAGATCATGATAAAGACTGCGATGATTGAGATTGCTGGTACCGATGGAAGCCCACTCATCAACCAATACGGTTTTAGCATGCAGCATGGCGGGGAGATATTCGTAAATCGTGATGCCGGCCCGCAAGAGACTGAAATAAAATAACATACTTACCCAACGCACTATTTTGACATCGGAATATCGCGGCAGCAAAAGGCGCACATCGGCACCCGACTGAGCCGCCAGAACCAGGTGACGAACAATTTTCGGGCTGGGAATAAAGTATGCGCTGGTTAACCAGACACGTTGCTTAGCCAATAAAATTCTGGCGAGCAGCTCCCGGTTATGACGCCTGCGTAGTCTTCTTGTAATATTGGTTCTCACCAATCCTTTGCCCGATCCTTTCATAAATTTACGCTTTCTCAGGCGTTTAATCCTGGGCAATCCGGGATTGTAAGAGTGGCTCCAGGTGATCTCGAATGACTTCTCCAGATCGATGATGTGATCACCTTGCACTAGGACCGAAGTCTCGCGCCACCCCATGTGCTCGGTACTCACGTTCATGCTGCCGATGAATGCCGTTTCTCCATCCACAATGATCAGTTTTTTATGATTACGACGATTAATATTGAGCAGCAGTTTTATAGCCGCACCGGGGTGGTGCCAGAACATGCGCGAAAATGGCCATGGAAGCGGATGATAAACTCTGACGAATACTTTTTTTTTGGCTAGGCGCTTTAGATCCTGGATACTCCAGGCCGGAGAACCTAATCCATCGATAATCAATCGTACGGTAACTTTTCTATTCGCCGCGCGTTCCAGCGCGGCCAGCAAGGATTTGCCAAGTCTGTCTCTTTTGAAAATATACATTTCCATATCGACAGAGTCTACCGCTGCGTCAATTCGGCGGATTACCGCGGCAAAATATTCACTTGTATTAAAGTAAACCTTTTCTCTCTTCCACATCCTGCAAAATATTGACGCTTCTGTCGATAGAAAAACTCACCCATGCCGGAATTTCCTTACCGGCAAGTCTATATGACTTTGGAAAATCTTTGCCCCTGTTGTTGCTCCCGCAAGCGTCTGTCAAACACCATGCAGATATTTCTGATCAGAAATCTCCCTCGCGGGGTCACCTCAAGCCGCTGAGGAAAAAGAGTCAACAATTGATCGGACTGCATCTCGCGAAGCCTTTGGATTTCATCCGCAAAATAGTGGTCAAAATCAATGCCATGTTTTTCACTAACGTGCTGAAAATTCAGACAAAAATGGCAAGCCAGTTGCTGAATGACCGATCGCCGTATCTTGTCGTCTTCATTTAAAGACAAGCCTCGGCTTACCGGTACTTGGCTTTTCGCAATGGATTCATAATAAGCTTCCAGCCCTTTTTCATTCTGACTGTAGCATCCGGCCACGCTGCTGATCGAGCTGACACCCATGCCGATCAGATCGCATTCGGCATGGGTTGTATAACCCTGAAAGTTTCGGTGCAAGGTCCCATTCTTTTGTGCCTGTGCCAATTCATCATCGGGTTTAGCGAAATGATCCATCCCTATATACACATAGCCTGCACGGGTGAGCTTTTCTATCGACATTTGCAATATGTCGAGTTTGACATCCGCAGCCGGAAGATCCTCCTCGTTTATTCGCCGTTGAGGTTTAAACAGGCCCGGTAGATGTGCGTAATTAAATATGGAAATTCGGTCAGGTGAGAGTTTGATTATCTCTTCAACAGTGTGTGTAAAACTTGCCAAAGTCTGCCTGGGTAAACCATAGATCAAATCTACGCTGACCGAGGTTGCATTGTAATTGCGGCAGGCCTGGACAATGCTTTGATTTAAAGAAGCAGGCTGTATCCGATTGACAGCTTTTTGAACACTCTGCTCTACGTCCTGTACTCCCAGGCTGAACCGCGTAAAACCGATATCACGCAGCCCTTTGACTGTTTCCGCACTGACCGACCGGGGATCGATTTCAATGGAGTATTCCCCTTCGTCGCCGTCGAAAAGATTGAAATGTTCGTGAATCTTAGACATTAAATTCCGCATCTGGACGATATTCAAAAAGGTCGGTGTACCGCCACCAAAATGCAACTGCTCTACTTTTCGCATCGAATCGAATAGCGCGGCTTGTATTTCGATTTCCCGAAATAAATATTTGAGGTAAACTTCCGCTTTTGAATAGTCTTTTGTCGCAATTTTGTTGCACGCACAGTAAAAACAAACCGTATCGCAAAATGGAATATGAAAATACAAAGAGAGCGGTGCCGCCGCACTGGTTTGATTGCTTAGTTGGGCATGCCTTTTATAGTCCGCTTCTGAAAAGTCCTGGGTAAAAGATACGGCCGTGGGATAGGATGTATATCGCGGCCCAGACTTATCGTAACGCTTAATCAGCTCGGGGTCGAAATCAGCTTTTTCAGACATAGGATTCTCACTGCGCAATCACTCTATAATCCGCAATTCTACATGAACCTGGAAAGAGGTGGGTAAACCCAGATCAAGTGGGTTCAACGACTAAAACGCCACGAGCATTTTGAACCCGAGCCCCGCAGGGTGCCGTATCAAATCAGACGGATAATGACTGTACCTGGCGGCAGATGGCCGCCAGATAACCTGAATAGTTTACCTTTACTTGGCCGCTCTACGTTCCTGAACTTCTTTGATGACTTCATCAGCAACGTTTTTCGGGCAAGCCAGGTAATGCGAAAATTCCATGGAAAATTGACCGCGTCCGGACGTCATGGTCCGCAAATCACCGATATAGCCGAACATCTCGCTCAGCGGCACGTCAGCCTTAATCCGCACACCGGTCGTACCGGGTTCCTGGGATTTAATCATTCCGCGGCGCCGGTTCAGGTCACCGATAACATCACCCACATGATCTTCCGGGGTAAACACATCCACTTTCATAATCGGTTCTATCAGTTGAGGTCCGGCTTTCGGAATGGATTGTCTGTAGGCGCTCTTGGCAGCGATCTCAAAGGCAATTGCCGAAGAGTCGACTGCATGGTAGGCGCCGTCGACCAGCGTCACCTTAAAATCGAGCAAGGGAAAGCCGGCCAACACGCCCTCTTCCAGGCTTTGGCGAAATCCTTTTTCCACCGCCGGCCAGTATTCCCTCGGAACATTACCTCCGGTCACCACCGATTCGAATACAAATCCGCTGCCGGGTTCTCCCGGCTCGATAGTGTAGTCGATCTTACCGAATTGTCCCGAACCACCGGTTTGCTTTTTATGGGTGTAGCTGTCTTCAATCCGTTGAGTAATGGTTTCGCGATAGGCCACCTGAGGTTTGCCGGCGTCAACCTCCACACCATGTGTTCTGCGCAAAATATCGATCTTGATATCAAGGTGCAACTCTCCCATGCCCTTAAGGATTGTCTCACCGCTGTCCTCATCGGTTTCCACATGAAAAGACGGATCTTCCGCCAGCATTTTACCGAGTGCAACACCCAGCTTTTCCGAAGCGCCCTTATCTTTTGGCGCAACCGCGATCGAGATAACCGGATCGGGGAATACCATCGGCTCAAGGGTGGCGGGTGCCTTTGGATCACACAGAGTATGCCCGGTCTGAACGTTTTTCATTCCAACGACCGCAACTATGTCACCGGCTTGCGCCGAGTTTAGCTCTTCACGGGAATCCGCATGCATTTCGACTATTCGTCCGACCCTTTCCGTTTTCCCGGTAA
The DNA here is from genome assembly GCA_965222695.1 of Granulosicoccaceae bacterium. Lineage (GTDB taxonomy): Bacteria > Pseudomonadota > Gammaproteobacteria > Granulosicoccales > Granulosicoccaceae > UBA7957. Next base: position 3,156,854 of record OZ244967.1, read on the forward strand.
AGCTGTTCAGAATTGTCGAACCCTTATCCATCACCCCTGAATAGACACGAATAAACGTCAAGGCGCCAAAACGGTCGTCCATAATTTTAAACGCTAACGCGCGTAAAGGTTTTTGCGGATCCACGACCGCGAATTCACCGGTTTCCTTCCCTTCCAGATCGACCTCGGGCTGAGGTTTGACCTCCGTAGGATTCGGCAAGTAATCCACCACGGCATCCAATACCAGTTGTACGCCTTTGTTTTTAAAAGCCGAGCCGCAAAAAGTGGGAAAGAAATCCAGATTGATGGTTCCTTTGCGAATACACATCTTCAGGGTTTCAATATCGGGTTCTTCACCGTCGAGATACTGCTCCATAGCGTCATCGTCTTGCTCGACCACTGCATCGAGCAACCTTTCCCGGTACTCTTCAACCACATCGGCCATATCCGCCGGCACATCCTGAATTTCGTATTTCATTGGATCGCCGGAATCGTCCCACACCCAAGCTTTACGGGTCAGCAAATCCACTATGCCCACAAAATCATCTTCACGACCAATCGGCAATGTCATGACCACTGGGTTAGCGCCAAGAACATCTTCGATTTGTTTGACCACGCGGAAAAAATCCGCACCTATGCGATCGAGCTTGTTGACGAAAATAATGCGTGAAACTTCGGAATCGTTGGCATAACGCCAGTTCGTTTCAGATTGCGGCTCGACACCGCCCGAACCACAGAATACGCCCACACCTCCGTCGAGCACTTTCAGAGATCTGTACACTTCTATCGTGAAGTCAACGTGTCCCGGAGTATCGATGATGTTCAATCGGTGATCTTTCCAGAAGCAAGAAGTCGCGGCAGACTGGATGGTGATCCCTCGCTCCTGCTCCTGCTCCATAAAGTCCGTAGTCGCCGCTCCGTCATGGACTTCTCCGATTTTATGGATTTTTCCCGTCAGCTTCAGAATCCGTTCGGTGGTTGTCGTTTTACCGGCATCTACGTGAGCGAAAATACCAATATTTCGATAGTTGGATAGATCTTTCATTTTAATACTCGTTTAAGCATCCAGTTATGCTGTATCAATGTCGTCGGGCGAAAATTCGCCGCTTAGCCGCAGATTCTGCCGGTCTACTGAAATACCGGGCCGGATTCCAACCATGGACCAAATAGATTAGGTCTTGGATTCAGAGTCGCCATAAGCCAAGTATTAACGATAGACCGCCCGTCTATCCGACAGCTTGGCTTTAAAAAACCCGGCATTTTAACCAAAATTAAGCAAAAAATGGTGAAAATTTTTAATTAAGGCCGACAATAAATTGAAAAGTAGAAACAATCTGGCTGATTTACAGATGACAAACCGTTCATCTTGACACATCCAGCCATCGATAGCGGACCGCAGAGGATACTTAGGGGATATTCCTCAGACCTTGTATTTTTCAGTGGATGTTATGGTGACGTGGTTCCTTCAGGCCGACATTTCGCCGTCTTCTTCGTCCCAGGAATCATCGATCTCATCATCATCCAAATCTACCACCAGCTCATCTACCGTTTCATCCTCATCGGGATCAGGCGGTTCGACATTTCGTTGTTTTGGCATTTCAGACTCAGTTTTTAAATTCAGCACATTGCTGAGTCCGTTAATGCTCGTCAGAAATTGCTTTCTGGTCGATTTGAATTTGCTATTTATATCTTTATCCAGCGCTGATTTTTCGTCCGCCGTCAGCTCACGTAATTTTGGATTGACGATTTTTTCAACATACTCGACCACCTGGTCTCGGTCGGCATTGTAAAGATAGATGCGGCCGTTGAGCCCTTCCGGGAATTCACTGTCCCGGATCACGATCGTGCGGGACTTAGAGGTTTCAAGCATTCCATACCATAGATTATCATTGGCTGTACTGCTCATCGTTTTGTTAACCCTCCTGCATTCAATACAAGCGCAAACAATCGTTAACAATTTCTGCGAATTTTATTACTTTTGAGAAAAATTCCAAGCGTTTTTTTAATGTTCAACTTATTGATTAGTAAAGATATTTAAAAATAGTGTACTTCTGCATGTTCGGTCCGAGATTCGTTGATCCGGATCACAGCGCGATCTAGCAATTCTCTCGCCAGATTATGTCACCCTGATAACAAGGGATCGGCATCACTGCGCTGTCCAGTCTAAGTGCCCGTTCAAAATCTCTTTGTCGTCGCGAGAATGCACTGATTTGAGTCAGATTTTATTCTGATTGAAGGCGCATAGTGATTCTACGCAACGACTAAAACGCCTGGAGCCTTTTGAACCTGAAGCCCCTAAAGGGGTAAAGCACAAGGAAGTGCTGCATACGATCAGGGGGAAATCCCGCCAAATTCAGCGAATTCGCAGTAGGTGCAGAGATTTTGAACTAATGGAATGGTTCGCCCCTCCTCTCAAAGTCATTATAGTAATGACTGGGTATTTAAGACGGCTACTGTGTGAGCCAAACAACGAGATGAAGGAGCGAACCATGAAACATGATACCGAAAAACACCCGTTAAAAGTAATCGCTATCGATTTGGCGAAGAACAGCTTTCAGGTTTTTGCCGCTGATCAGTCGGGGCGCAAAGTGATGAATCGAAAAATGAACCGGCAGTTATTGAAACAATGGATGGTCAAACAACAGCCCTGTCTGGTGGCCATGGAGGCTTGTGGCAGCGCCCATTATTGGGGTCGTTTATTTCAGTCTTACGGGCACAAGGTAAAGCTGATAGCCCCACAGTTTGTCAAGCCCTATGTCAAGTCGAACAAAAGCGATGCGGCAGATGCTGAGGCCATTAGCGAAGCGGTGCAACGTCCCGGCATGCGTTTTGTCGCGATCAAGGAGGTGGCCCAGCAGGATATACAAGCCATACACCGATTGCGTAGTCTGGCGGTTGGGCAACGTACTGCGCAAGTGAATCAGATTCGCGGATTGCTCCAGGAGTATGGTCTTGTCCTGGCCCGAGGACGGGCAACAGTGATTAACCGGTTGCCCGAGGTCTTGGAGGATGCCGACAACGGCTTGAGTGACTTGTTTCGCGAGCAACTCCAACGGATGTATGAAGAGCTTTTGCACAGTGACCAGCGGGTGACTGATTACGACGACACACTGCAGAGGTTGGCTAAGCAGGATGAGCAGGCAAAGCGGCTGATGACGATCCCAGGGGTCGGCCCACTGGTGGCAACGGCACTGCTGGCGGGTATCGGCGATATCAAGTCGTTTCGCAATGGCCGGGAACTGGGGGCCTGGTTGGGTCTGGTGCCACGACAGCACTCAACAGGGGGCAAGCCAACGTTGTTGGGTATCAGCAAGCGAGGAGACGTTTACCTGCGAACCTTGCTGATACACGGTGCTCGTTCTGTGGTTGTGCATGTCGACCAATGTCGCACGAACACCCAGCGATGGTGCCAGGCGCTCAAACAGCGCAGTCACATGAACGTCGCTATTGTGGCGATGGCCAATAAAATAGCACGCGTCGCCTATGCGTTGTTGAAAAACGGCGAAGACTACTCCACCGCAACTCTGGCCAGGGTGTGATAAAAGGGCGAGTCGTTCATGCGTTGCGCTGGAATAACACAAGGTACTGATATTTAGGTTAAGAGTCCGTGAAGCTAAGCCTCATCCAATTGCAAAGAGTGAAATCACAGTGATGGCATAAAGGGTTATAAACCGCGCACCTGGGAGCCTGATAGAGCCTATGGTCACCACGAGGTAGACCGCTGAACTGATGAGGCCAGGGGCGAGCGAATTCCATCAGGGTACGACAGAGCGCGACAAGCGTTCTCGATTCGATACCGGATATATGGCTGCAATAACTTCTTTATGAGTACTACATTTTATTCTTGCATAACGGGGCGAACCATATAAGGGCAACGTACTGCGCAAGTGAATCAGATTCGCGGATTGCTCCAGGAGTATGGTCTTGTCCTGGCCCGAGGACGGGCAACAGTGATTAACCGGTTGCCCGAGGTCTTGGAGGATGCCGACAACGGCTTGAGTGACTTGTTTCGCGAGCAACTCCAACGGATGTATGAAGAGCTTTTGCACAGTGACCAGCGGGTGACTGATTACGACGACACACTGCAGAGGTTGGCTAAGCAGGATGAGCAGGCAAAGCGGCTGATGACGATCCCAGGGGTCGGCCCACTGGTGGCAACGGCACTGCTGGCGGGTATCGGCGATATCAAGTCGTTTCGCAATGGCCGGGAACTGGGGGCCTGGTTGGGTCTGGTGCCACGACAGCACTCAACAGGGGGCAAGCCAACGTTGTTGGGTATCAGCAAGCGAGGAGACGTTTACCTGCGAACCTTGCTGATACACGGTGCTCGTTCTGTGGTTGTGCATGTCGACCAATGTCGCACGAACACCCAGCGATGGTGCCAGGCGCTCAAACAGCGCAGTCACATGAACGTCGCTATTGTGGCGATGGCCAATAAAATAGCACGCGTCGCCTATGCGTTGTTGAAAAACGGCGAAGACTACTCCACCGCAACTCTGGCCAGGGTGTGATAAAAGGGCGAGTCGTTCATGCGTTGCGCTGGAATAACACAAGGTACTGATATTTAGGTTAAGAGTCCGTGAAGCTAAGCCTCATCCAATTGCAAAGAGTGAAATCACAGTGATGGCATAAAGGGTTATAAACCGCGCACCTGGGAGCCTGATAGAGCCTATGGTCACCACGAGGTAGACCGCTGAACTGATGAGGCCAGGGGCGAGCGAATTCCATCAGGGTACGACAGAGCGCGACAAGCGTTCTCGATTCGATACCGGATATATGGCTGCAATAACTTCTTTATGAGTACTACATTTTATTCTTGCATAACGGGGCGAACCATATAAGGGCAACGTACTGCGCAAGTGAATCAGATTCGCGGATTGCTCCAGGAGTATGGTCTTGTCCTGGCCCGAGGACGGGCAACAGTGATTAACCGGTTGCCCGAGGTCTTGGAGGATGCCGACAACGGCTTGAGTGACTTGTTTCGCGAGCAACTCCAACGGATGTATGAAGAGCTTTTGCACAGTGACCAGCGGGTGACTGATTACGACGACACACTGCAGAGGTTGGCTAAGCAGGATGAGCAGGCAAAGCGGCTGATGACGATCCCAGGGGTCGGCCCACTGGTGGCAACGGCACTGCTGGCGGGTATCGGCGATATCAAGTCGTTTCGCAATGGCCGGGAACTGGGGGCCTGGTTGGGTCTGGTGCCACGACAGCACTCAACAGGGGGCAAGCCAACGTTGTTGGGTATCAGCAAGCGAGGAGACGTTTACCTGCGAACCTTGCTGATACACGGTGCTCGTTCTGTGGTTGTGCATGTCGACCAATGTCGCACGAACACCCAGCGATGGTGCCAGGCGCTCAAACAGCGCAGTCACATGAACGTCGCTATTGTGGCGATGGCCAATAAAATAGCACGCGTCGCCTATGCGTTGTTGAAAAACGGCGAAGACTACTCCACCGCAACTCTGGCCAGGGTGTGATAAAAGGGCGAGTCGTTCATGCGTTGCGCTGGAATAACACAAGGTACTGATATTTAGGTTAAGAGTCCGTGAAGCTAAGCCTCATCCAATTGCAAAGAGTGAAATCACAGTGATGGCATAAAGGGTTATAAACCGCGCACCTGGGAGCCTGATAGAGCCTATGGTCACCACGAGGTAGACCGCTGAACTGATGAGGCCAGGGGCGAGCGAATTCCATCAGGGTACGACAGAGCGCGACAAGCGTTCTCGATTCGATACCGGATATATGGCTGCAATAACTTCTTTATGAGTACTACATTTTATTCTTGCATAACGGGGCGAACCATATAAGGCTCTAAGCATATCCCTGATGAGGTTCGATCTGCACGCGGGAAATGGATACACTGAACCCACCGTCAATCATCAACAATAAGAAGTATCAGTATTTGGAGGATGCACATATGGCCTGTTGTCACTACTACTCTGACACAGAGCACGGCGACAAGGTGTTCTCGGTTGATATGTCTTCGATTAAATTCGGGCATGGCGCAATCAAGGAAACCGGGCTTGATGCAAAGATGATGGGATTAAGGCGAGTGGCACTGTTCACCGACAGCAACGTAAAAGAACTTGAAATTACTGAACAATTGCTCAGCAGCTGCAGAGAATGTGGCGTCGACACCGAAATATACAGTGATATCAGGATTGAGCCGACCGACAGCTCCTTTAAGCAGGCCATTGAATTCGCCCGGGAAGGCAGATTCGACGGCTTTATATCACTCGGTGGCGGATCCGTAATCGATACCTGTAAGGCGGCAAATTTATACAGCACCTGGCCCGCTGATTTTATGGCCTACGTCAACAACCCATTGGGTGAGGGCAAAATGATTCCGGGAGCGATCAAGCCACATATTGCCTGCCCGACCACTTCCGGAACCGGAAGCGAATGTACCGGTATTTCGGTGTTTGATTTGGAAGCCCTGAATGTAAAGAGTGCCATCGCCGCACGCGAATTGAGGCCCACCCGGGCGATTATCGACCCCACGGTGACCCACAGTCTGCCCAATACAGTGGTCGCGTGCACGGGGTTCGATGTCTTATGCCATGCGCTGGAATCCTATACCGCCCTGCCGCACACCATGCGTACACGGCCGGAACATCCGGCGCTACGCCCCATGAGCCAGGGAGCAAATCCTTGGAGTGATCTGGGATCCAAAGAAGCCTTGCGAATCTGCGGGCAGTACATTATCCGGGCCAGCCGGGACAAATCAGACGTGGAAGCCCGCGAACAAATGATGTTCGCGGCCACCCTGGCGGGTATAGCCTTCGGTAATGCCGGCGTACATATTCCACACGGCATGTCCTATTCCGTGGCCGGGATGGTCAAAAAATTCAATCCACCGGACTATCCGGATGACCACCCGATGTGTCCGCATGGTATGTCGGTCATAGTCAATGCACCGGCGGCATTTCGCTTCACCGCAGAGGCCTGTCCGCAAAGACACCTGCAGGGGGCTGAACTACTCGGCGCGGACACCCGGGGTGCGGACGCCGCAGACGCAGGCGAAATCGTGGCGAAGCATCTGATGATGTTGATGCGGGCGACCCGAATGCCCAACGGAATTGCCGAAATCGGCTACGATGAAGAAAATATCGAAGGACTGGCTGAAGGCGCTTTTGCCCAGCAGCGCTTGCTCAGCAATTCTCCCAAAGCCATCTCAGAAGCCGAGCTGCAGCAGCTTTACCGTGCGGCGATGAATTACTGGTAGCCGGGGAATCATCCCTCCTTCGCAGCTTCTTCACGCAACCAGGCGGTAAACAGCTTTACCGCGCGCTGATTGCTGGTCGACTTCGGGCAAATTACATGATACGCGTGGACCAAAGGCAGGCTCATATCGAACGGTATGCACAACCTGTTCTCGGCCAGATCCAGTCTCGCCAGACGCTCCATGCTCAACAATACGCCCTGGCCGTCAATCGCTGCTTCCATTGCCATTAGCACATGGTTAAAATGCAAGCCACGTTTGGCATTGACTCCGGTGACGCCATAATGGCTCAGCCAGTTGGACCAGCTTGGACGCCCACTGTAGTTGGTATCGTCATGCAGCAAAGTGTGATGACGTAAGTCTGCCGGATTTTTTAAAGGATGCTTATCCGATTCCAGCAGTTTGGGGCTGCATAAGGGAACCGCTTCGACATCAAACAGCTTTTCCACCTGATAACCTGGATACCGTCCTGAACCAAAGCGGATAACAATATCCACATCATGCGAACGCGTCAGTTGATCCACTGCGTCAACCCCGCGCTTCACATCCATGAGTTTGACATCGCTCATGATTCGCATATCGATCTCCGGAAATCGACTGGAAAAGTTATGCAAGCGGGGAATCAGCCACTTGGAAGCGAATGACGGAGCCATCCAGATATTCAGATTGTCCACTTGCTCATGCGCGCGCATAAGATGAACCGCATCCGACAAATTGTTAAAACCCTCGCGTAGTTTCGGCAAGGATTTTTCCGCCGCCTCAGTTAAAGAAATAGAACGATTTGTCCGTTCAAAAAGATCAAATCCCAAATAGTCCTCAAGACCCCGAATCTGGTGGCTGATCGCCGCCTTGGTCACGTTAAGCTCTTCGGCAGCCTTGCTGAAACTCATATTGCGGGCGGTCGCTTCGAAGGCTCTCAAGGCATTGAGTGGGGGCAATTGTCTTGGCATAGTTCAATGTTTAGTTTTTCTAAACCCAAAGGTGATTATAACTCGTTTGCTGCTTTGCACAATAGCCGCTAATGTTATTGCAACCTTTAATTTCAATCGTGCGAATAGCGATTAAGGAGAATCATTCGATGAACAATAAACTCACCTTTATAGAAAGACTGACACAAACATTTGAAGCCATCGGCCGTGAACGCGTCAGAAACAGGCTGCTGTTAATGAGCGACCGTAAGCTTGAGGAAATGGGGTTTTCCCTGCCGCTGCTCCTCAAAGGCATAGAAGCCTGGCCATGGCGGCTCGAACAGCCAAAGGGCGATTTACTACAACAGGACTTCGGAAAGAAACTGGATTCCTCAGCCAAGCCAAACGAACTACCTCGCGTTGCCTAGGGGGTGTTAAAGCTTACAAAGTGGAATTCCGGCCGCTCGATTATTCGACGCGGCCGGACATATATATAGACACTCGGCCGCAACCCAACTACTTGAAGCCGGTGTAGGCATAAGATACGTGCAGAAATTACTCGGCCATGAAAGCATAGAGACGACTCAGATATACACCCACGTCAATGACCTCACGCTTAAAGAAAATATCACTACGGCGAGAATTCAGAGGAGGGTATTATAGATAACGAACAAGGGTAGGTTGCGGTTTTTCGAATGGCTCATATTCATCAGCACACCAGGTTTTAAAGATCGAATCAAGGGCCTATGGACGATGTACTTCGATTGCGATGCGAATCAGCAAATTCGCAAAAAATTCAACATCGTCTGAGTTTAATTGTCTATGATGGTCAAGATAATCACGTACTCGCTGACCAGAAACGCGACCGTAGAGCAAGCCATTTTGGAACTCAAGTGATTGGCGTACAAATTCGGCAGCAGTATCGTGGCATTTACTACATTCGTTCTTAAATTTCGTCGGAGTGATAACTTGTGCAAGCAACATATTATATACTACGTCGACTTCACTATCTGCCAGGTAATGGTTATGCAAAAAACGACGGAGATCTTCTATATGGTGCCTGCCTTGTAATTTACCATTCGACGCACTGAGAAACTGACGAGCAAAATCACCGGCATGACCATGACATTCATAACATCGATCGTCCCACATGCGATGAAGATCAGTGCCGGTCGCAGCTGCCCTTGACGTAATTAGAATAGCTATAAGTATCGAGATACAGTTTCTGATTTTAATTTGCATAGTAGATTTGCCCCTGCCCTCCGCGTATGGGGGATACCCGAGCAACTCGCCGACCAACGCCTTTCGTCTTGCGCCGATTATAACGAAATATCAACTCATCCAAATACGAATATAAATGCTCTCCACTGAGCGCCCCATGGTGCGTGCCCAGTATCCATCTTTCTAAATTCGCCACTGCCCAATGACAATATTGCTGGTGATCTGCAAGGCTTTTCTCCTCATTGGTTTGTACGCTCGCTGAATTTGATCAGCAAAGTCACGTCATTGCTAAATGTCGCCTGAGAACAAATTCAAAATCGCTTACTAAACAAAACTTTGCCTAAGCGTTGCCAACTTAGCACAAACAACAAACACCTCCATCGCAGCATTAATATCATCCAGGCTCGGAAACGAAGGCGCAATGCGAATGTTCCGGTCTTCCTGATCTTCGCCGTAAGGAAATGTCGCGCCGGCGGGCGTTAGTACAACTCCAGCCTCACCGGCCAGTTTCACGATTTCCCTGGCCAGACCGGGTTTACAGTCAAAAGAGACAAAATAGCCGCCTTCCGGGCGTGTCCAACTTGCCATATCGGAGTCGGCAAATGCATTGTCGAGGTGCTCCAGCACAGCGGCGAATTTTGGCCTTAGCAGCGCTGCGTGTTGTTCCATGTGCGCCAACAGGCTTTGTTTGTCTGAAACCAGGCGCAGATGCCGCAGTTGATTGACCTTGTCCGGCCCTATAGTGGCAATGCCGAGATGTTTTTTATAGCGGCTCAGATTGGCGGGCGAGCTTGCCATAAACGATACGCCAGCCCCGGCAAAGGTCACCTTGGATGTCGATGTAAACTGGTACAGGGAATCGAGGGTACCGTGCTCCATGCAGCGCTCCCAAATCGATGACAAGTCAGCCGGTTTATGCAGATCGTGAACCGCGTAGGCATTATCCCACATAATGCGAAAATTATCGGTGGCAACCTTGCCCAGCGCTGCCATACGATCAACCGTTTCCTCGCTGTAAACACAACCCGTGGGGTTGGAATACTTAGGCACGCACCAGATACCTTTTATCGACCGGTCCTCGGCAATCCGTGTTTCGACAATATCCATATCCGGTCCGAAAGGCGTCATTGGCACCGGGATCATTTCTATACCGAATTCCTCGGTAATCGCAAAATGCCTGTCGTATCCGGGTACGGGACAAAGAAACTTGGGGCTTTCATTTTTTCTCCATGCCTCCCCCGCCTCGCCTGTGCCGAAAAGATAGGCAAAAAGGACTGTCTGATACATCAGTGTCAGACTGCTGTTCCCACCCACCAGTATTTGATCGGCCGGCACACCGAGAATATCGGCACCAAGGGCTTTCATGTCCGGCAGTCCGTCTATTCCACCGTAATTACGCACATCGGTCCCATCCGGCGCTCTGTAGTTTCCGCCAAGATCGCCATCGAGCGCATTGGCCAGATTCAATTGATCGGCGGATGGTTTGCCCCGGGTCAAATCTAATTTCAGGGCCTTTTGTTTAAGTTCTGCATATTGTTGTTCTGATTCTTCTAGCCAATGTTGAATTTGTGTGCTGCTGGCGGATTCAAGACGCACCGGAATTCTCCCTAAAATTTTCTTGAATACTCCAAATGCCCAAAAAACACAATCCCTAAACCACAGTTTGTTCCAGTTTTTTATCGAGTATTCCTTCCGATCCCGACTCCCGGCTTCTGTGGCTCGATAACTGCATTACACACTTGGGCGTATTCTTCACACTCCAGGTACCCTGCTGCGTTGAATTTTCAGCGGCACCAAGGCGCATGGAGTGTGGTGACGCATCCGTGTTTTTCATGTGAGCCGGCGGAATCACGACAGCCGGGGTTAGGCTATATGACGGGAATGAATACGAACCTGGCCTTTGCAAGCCAGAAACCCACTGACATCAGCGACATTATTAAGCAGCTGGAAAGCGTGATAGTCGGAAAGGGGAATCAAATACAGCTGGCACTTGCCTGTCTGCTGGCTCACGGCCATCTGCTGATCGAAGATATGCCCGGTGTGGGGAAAACCACTCTTGCACACGCTATTGCCATGACACTGGGTTTACCGTGGAAACGGGTACAGTTTACCAGCGATTTATTACCGGCAGATATCATCGGTGTATCCATTTTCAACCAGGCGCAGGCCCGGTTTGAGTTTCATCAAGGCCCGGTGTTCAGTTCAATTCTGCTTGCAGACGAAGTGAACCGTGCCCCTCCAAAAGTGCAAAGTGCTTTGCTTGAATCCATGGAGGAGCGTCAAATCAGTATCGATGGTAATACTTACGAACTGCCGGATCCGTTTTTCGTCATTGCCACCTTGAATCCGGCCGACAGACTCGGCGCTTTTTCTCTCCCCGAATCTCAGCTGGATCGATTCCTGGTCGGCATTTCCCTGGGATACCCGCCGCCGGAGGCGGAGCGTGAACTACTAATCAGTGGGGACCGTCGTGAGTCGGTTGAAAAGTTAAAAGCGCTTTGCGATGCCGAGACGCTAAAAAAATGGCAACATCAGAGCAGATCCGTGTTTGTAGCCGATCCGATTCTCGACTATGTCCAAGCGCTTCTACTCGAAACCCGCAACCAGAAAGAGGTGGTGCTGAATGGCTTAAGTCCGCGCGCAGGAGTGAATCTTCTGGCCCTGTCGAGAGCCTGGGCTCTGATGCAAGGCCGGGACATGGTTCTGCCGGAAGATGTGCAAAGCGTTTTTCCCGCGTTAGCCGGGCACCGTTTATGCGGTTCAGTCAGTGAAGGCATGATTTTGTCAATTAACATTCTGGAATCGGTTCCGGTTGGCAGAATCTGACTTTCTCCATGTTAGGCAGGCCTCACACCCAAGCATTTTTTAAAAACCGGGGCAGCCATATCGGACAAAGGTTTTTACGCCTGCAAGCCAGAGACCGCACGCCTCTGACTATTTCCCATGAGCGTATTTACATACTGCCCAGTAAAAGGGGTTGGATGTTTATTTTTTCACTGATGATCATGTTAGTCGCATCGATGAATTATGCAATCAACCTCGGATTTGCATTATGCTTTCTGCTGACCGGCATGTTGTCGTCCTCGCTGCTGGCGACCTATCGAAATCTCGCAGGCTTATCAGTCGAGAACGTCAACACGGATACGGCTTTTGCCGGAGAGTCGTTATCATTCCGTTTGCAATTGCGTAATCCTGATAATCGGGAAAGGGCTGGTATAAAAGTCAAAACGGATGGCGGTCAATATGACATTATCCATATCTCCCCGCGGGCGAAGGTCACGGCGGAACTTGAGATACCGGCAAAAAGACGCGGTTGGAGGCGACTGGGGCGCTTGACTTTATCCAGCGACTACCCTCTCGGGCTTTGGAGCGGTTGGAGTTATTTTCACACACCGTGTTCCGGCCTGATCTATCCGGCACCCGAAAAAAAACCTCCCCCGTTACCTAAATCCAAGTTTGAACCGGGTCAGGACAACCAAGCCGAATTGGCGAGCGGGAATGAGGAAATCATTGGCCTGAAGGCTTATCAACCCGGAGAACCTATTTCACGGATTGCCTGGAAGGCCGTTGCACGGGGACAAGGCTGGTTCAGCAAGGAATTTGCAGATGAATGCGGCAGTGTCAATAGATGTTTTGCCTTTGCGGATACAGCGAACCTCAATACAATGGAAGCACGCCTTTCCCGTCTGACATCCTGGATTCTGCAAGCCGAGGGAGAAGGAGCGGACTACGCACTGCAACTGCCCGACTTTCAATCTGCCTACAGCCGCGGCGGCAAACATCGCAACTCCTTGCTGAAAAAACTTGCGCTTTTTGGTATGGCAAATGAATCCTAGTGGGATTTTAATCAGCCGCAATGGCATCTTTTGGCTTGCCGGCATGCTTGTACTGACCCAAATGCCTCATAGTCTGCATTTACCGCTTTGGGTCAGTCTTTCAGGAATCACCCTGGTTTTGGCTAAAACCCTTTTTGCTGAACGGTTTTCCAGATACTTTCCCTCGTTCATATTGGTCGTACTTGCAATAGCAGCGGGAGTTGCGATAAAACTGCAGTACGGCTATTTTCTGGGACGTGACCCCTGTGTCGCATTTTTATTTTTATTGCTGGCTTTAAAATTTTCCGAAACCCGCCAACGACGTGATGTCACTCTACTGATTTGTCTATCCGGATTTCTTCTATTCACGCAGTATTTTTATTCTCAAACCCTAACGGCAGCCCTGGTCTCCCTGCCGGCTGTATTCGCAATGGGCGGCAGTCTGTATATTCTTCGCGACCACAGTCATGACACCGGAGTAAGACCGGTATTAAGGATGATCGGTAGATTGCTGTTACAAGGACTGCCACTGGCAGCGGTTTTATTTGTATTGTTTCCGCGATTATCCAGCCCCTTGTGGAGCCTACCCGATGATGCATCAGCCAGCACCGGCCTGTCCGATCACATGGCCCCCGGCAGCATCAGTCATTTATCTTTGTCCGATAAGGTCGCCTTCAGGGTCGAGTTCGAGGGTACTCCTCCGGCGAAAAAAGAATTGTATTGGCGCGGCCCGGTATTAAGCCTGTTCGATGGTCGCGAATGGTCTGCTTCTGCCCCCGGCTACAGAGCGAACGCCAGCTCCAGCAATAAAAAGCCCACAAACTACATCGTTACGCTGGAGGCACATCGAAACCACTGGTTGTTCGCATTGGATATGGCGGCGGATTTACCCTATAACACTGCCCACTCGGAAGCCACAGCACGGCCTATTGCGCATTTGGACAATAAATACCAATTGCTTTCAGAGAAGGCGATAAACACAACAATTCGGTACAGACAGTCGTCCTATATCAGCGACGCCTATTTCGATCCGCAACCGAGATTGTCCGAAAATGCACAGCTGGCTAAAGGTAATCAGAAAACCTACCAATTCGCCCAAAGGCTACGGCGGCAATACGCCAGCGACAAGCAGCTGATTGCGGCTGTTCTTCGCTGGCTGAATACCGAGAATTTTTACTATACACTCACACCTTCTCTCCTGGGTGACAACCCTGTCGACGAATTTCTTTTTGATACCCGAGAGGGGTTTTGTGAGCACTATGCAAGCGCATTTGTGTATTTGCTTCGTTCTGCGGGAATTCCGGCGCGGGTCGTTACCGGCTATCAAGGCGGCGAGATGAATGGAGATTATCTGATTGTCCGCCAGTCCGATGCCCATGCCTGGGCGGAAGTCTGGTTGAACGGTCTTTGGCAAAGATATGATCCCACTGCTGCAGTAGCACCGTCGCGAGTTATCTCGGGCATGGCTTCAGCCCTGAGTGCAGGCGAACCTATCCCCTTGTTAGCAAGATTGGACAGGGGCTGGCTCAAACAAATTCAACTCGGATGGGATGCCGTCAATCACAAGTGGCGAAAACACATTATAAATTTCGGCCAGGATACCCAGTTAACTATTTTCGACAATTTCGGAATGCCAAGTCCGCGACCCTGGCAAATCATGCTGCTGATTTTTACCGTCGCGCTTCTTTGGTCTCTGATGATTCTGAAAGTAAGAATCAGCACCAGCGCCGATATGAGCGAAGGGGAGCGGCTTTGGTCAAAATTCATTAATCATTTGCAAAATGCGGGCATGCCACCCCAACAGGCTCAGGGACCACTGGATTACTGCACCCGGGCTTGTCAACGCTGGCCGGAACAGGCATCCTTGTTCAATCGAATAACACATATGTTTATACAACTTCACTATGGCAAGGACAGTCAAAACGCGATGAGACGCAAACTGCTGCAAAAGCAAATGCAGGTCTGTATAAACAAATTGCCTTCCTCAACGACCCTTTCCGATTGAAAAAGCCAGCCTTGTTCTGGATCAATGCCGATTCACCGGGCGGGGATTAGAATTGAAACAAAGACGCAGGAATATGTGGGCTTCAACATGTCGACTTACCAAACTTCGAAGACATTGATCGACAAGCTCTGCCATAACGGCCAATTCCACGATTCGCCGCTTACTCTACAAATGATAGAAACCCACATTTCGTGGCTGATACTGGGCCAGGAATATGTCTGGAAGTTTAAAAAGCCGGTAAATTTCGGATTTCTTGATTTTTCAACTCTGGAGAAACGCCGCTTTTTCTGTGAAGAGGAATTGCGACTCAATCAGCGCTTCGCACCCGAAATCTACCTGTCGGTGGTTAGCATCAACTATACCCCCGACGGCCCCATGATCAATGCTGAAGGTCCGGCTTTGGAATACGCAGTCAAGATGAGGCGCTTCCCCGACAAATGTCTTTTGCAGGACTTGTTGGATGCCGGGAAGCTCCACACCGAGGTTATTGAGCAACTGGCCAGTGTTGTTGCCGATTTCCACAAAAATAACACACCTCTCGATCCGGACAGGCACTATTCCGGGCCACAGCAAATCAGTCACTGGTTTGAAGAAAATATCGAGAAAATACAACCACTGCTTAATACACAAAGCCATATAAAACAGATTCAATTATTACAAACATGGGGAAATGGAAAAATACAACAGCTACAGACATTAATCGAACAAAGGCGCAACCACGGCTTTATCCGCGAATGCCATGGTGATCTGCATCTGGGTAATGTTGCTTTTATCAACGGCAAAGTCACCCTGTTCGATTGCATCGAATTCAATCCGGAACTTCGTTGGATAGATGTTATCAGCGAAATTGCCTTTTTAGTGATGGATTTACTTCAGCAGAAGCAAAGACTGCTCGCTTACCGGTTTCTGAATCGCTATCTGCAGCTCACGGGCGACTACGACGGAATTCCCCTGCTGAAATACTACTTGATTTACCGTGCACTGGTACGGGCCAAAGTAGCAGTATTACGCCTGCATCAAAGCGACGAGTGGCAAAAACGGTCAATCATTGATCAATACCAATCCTACGCGGATCTGGCAACATCAATTGTAAAAACCTATCGACCCGTCTTAATTCTTACCCACGGATATTCGGGTTCGGGAAAGTCCACCTACGCCAAGGCGCTGGCTTGCGCCATCGGCGCTTTGCACATTCGTTCCGATATAGAACGAAAGAGATTAAGCGATCTGGAGGAGCTGGCAAACAGCCATTCGGTCGCCGGCGGCGGTATTTACACCCGGCAAAAAACCAGGGCCACTTATCAATCCCTGGGGCGAATTGCCGAGACAATTCTAAACTCCGGCTTTTCGGTCATTGTCGACGCCACCTTTGTGGAGGAAAAACAACGCAACATATTTCATCGGATTGCCGAAAATTGCGGGGCGGACTACCGGATTCTAAGCCTCGAAGCGCCGGTTTCCGTTCTCGAAAACAGAATAAATCAACGGTTGTCAGATAAAAAAGATGCCTCCGAGGCTGACACTGAAATCCTGCACAGGCAGATCCGCACCGCCGACCCTCTGAATGTGGACGAACTCGAACACACGCTTGCAATTGACACCACGAGCATAGGGCCTTATGAGGACACATTAGTCCGGCGCCTCAAGCGCTATATGACCCCTTTTTGAAGCAGGCTGAGAGATTTAACCAGGCTCTTAGACGCACTCTTGGAAAACCAGGATCAGAATTCCATTTCCACTTCATAGGCAGTAAATTTACGGATATTGATCACGCCCGAATCGAAGATCAGATACTGGCCTTTTATCCCCATTAACTCTCCCTCAAGCTGTGCCTGTTTATCGAAATTGTGGGAAACGATCTTATCCGGATATTCCAGTACCGGATACCGGATTTCCTGAATCTGACAATCAAGGGGTTTGACTGCCTCTTCACCCATCTCCGAGCGTATAGCGTTTAACTGCTGACCGATTCGGGGTATGGACTCCCGGGCCAGCCGTTCCAGATCCAGAGGCTCGGATTCGCCCTTCAGAATGGCTCGCCAATTGGTTTTATCTGCCATATAGTTAGCCAGTGCAATTTCGACCTGGCCCGATACTTTTCTTGTGGCAACTGAAAAGATCGGTAAAGCCTGACTGGCCCCCTGATCCACCCACCGGGTCGGAATCTGCGAATACCGCGTGATTCCCACCTTCAGTCCCGATGTGTTAGCCAGGTAAACATAGTGGGAAATCATGCAGTTTTCTTGTGCCCAGTCCGGTTCGCGGCAGGTTCCCTGATCAAAGTGACAGGTTTCCGGCCTCATAATGCACATATCGCATCGTGCAAGCGATTTCATGCAGGGAAAACAATAACCCTGCGAAAAACTCTTTTTTGTTTTGCGGCCACACGCACTACAGTATATATTGCCGGTAAAATTCAAGCTCAGCCTGTTGCCAAGAAGCGGGTTAAGCGGTATCAAAGCGTCACCCACCGGCAGTTGATAGTCGACTGTGTCCGATAACGTCGACTTCATCTTGGACAGAGTCCCGTAAATCAATATGCTCTCCCGGAAAGGTTGAAAAATTCAGGCTGTTGCAATTCAGACCACTCAAATTCGAGGTGTTTTATGACAGAAAATACATTTGCCACTGGCCGGTGTTTGTGCGGCAAAGTGAAGTATAGCATTAGATCCGAACCGGTTCGCATGGCTCAATGTCATTGCGAAGACTGCCGTCGTGCCTCCGGTACAGGGCATATGTCGCTGGCGTTTTTCCAACGCGACGATGTCAATATAGAAGGGGAAACCCACGAATACGCATCGACCGCCGACAGTGGCAACATCAACACTCGCTCATTTTGCCCCGAGTGTGGGAGCCGGCTTTTCGGGAGAAACTCCGCCCGACCCGCAATGATTGCCATAGCGGTCGGCTCGGCGGACGACAGCAGCTGGTTTAAGCCGAATGCCGTCGTCTACGCCAAATGTCAGCCTGTTTGGGATCTGGTGGATAAGGAAATACCCGCATTCAGCGAAATGCCGCCGATTCCGCCGCCAAAATAACGGATAATCGTATACTGCAAGCTTAAAACCGATCGATCCTATCCGATTTCAACCTCAATAAACCGGCGCAGTGATTGCGCTGGACCTATTTGCATACAAATTTATTCTTTTCTCGGCAGAAAACTCTATACATTAGAAGCCATCTCAACACTAAGCACGCGCGCGCAGCAGCAAGGCGCGCGTTGTTCGAGCAGCGCATATCACGGAAACCGCATAGCGGGGATCAGTGTTGAAATAGTTTCCAGTGACACGAGAAAAATCGGCTTCCGGACCTAATTCACTGTCATTCCGATATTAAGGTGATTCTTAAACGGATTTGGAGGGTGTCATTAATGACTCCGCACATAGATGGAATTGTATTCTGAGAAAAAGGCAAAATTTACCGCGATCCGGCATGAACTGGTCATGTCGATCGGTCATGACCTTGAATTAGGAATAGTGCTTTCGAAGTTTATGAACTGCTGCATTCGCAGCCTTGCGTTATGCAGCGCGCATTTCTATCGGTATCCCGGTCCCGAACGAGCAAACCGTTTACAGCATTATCTTACTTTGCCGGAAGATGCCGGCACTGTCCCGCAAATTGTCGACACCTCTCGGCATCCCGGGACTTGCAGTCCCCTGCAAACAACGGAAGAAGATTTTTACGATTTGACCTATTCCCTAAAAGGTATAGGGTTTATCGTTTTACGACGCCGTACAACCGCTATGGATCAGGATCTGATCGAAAGCCTGAACCCGGTGATAGAACGACTCTCGAACAGTTGCCAGGCTTGTCTTCGACACGAAAAACTGGTCAGGGAACTGCATTCCACGAAACACGGCAATGACTCCGGTGAGTTTGACTCCATACCGGACCCTCTAACAAAACTGCCCGGACGTCCACCGCTATACCGGTATCTGCACAAACTCCTGGAAAAACCAACAAACGGTTCGGCTTTCGGCACCATCTACTTTATCAATATTGATCGATTTAAACGGGTCAACGATACGCTGGGTCACGCGATCGCCGATCAGCTTTTAGTGGCGGTCTCCGAAATACTGAAAAAAAGTATTCGGGCCGGCGATTTTCTGGCCCGCATGGGTGGGGACGAATTTGCTCTCGTCACCTGCAACCCGAGCAATAGCGAGTGTCGGTCACGGACGATCGCCCGCGACATGGCCGGTCGAATTGTGGACGCCGTCAGGCAACCCATGCAGATCAAGGACTACAATTTTCAGATCTCTGTAAGTATCGGAATTGCATTGTTCCCACAGCATATTCACGGCGACAAAGACGCCATATTCAACAGCGAACAGCTGCTCAGATTCGCTGACATCGCCATGAATCACGCAAAATACCAAGGCAGGGACCGCTGGGAATTTTTCAAGCCGCAGATGCAAGCCCGCAACGATAAGCGGATTTTGCTGGAAAAGCGACTGCGCAAAGCGTTGCACAACGATGAATTTCAAATACACTATCAACCCATGGTCACGCCAAACGGCCGCATTATCGGCGGAGAATTGCTGCTCCGCTGGTACAGTCCTGAACTGGGATCCGTTCCGCCGGTCGAATTTATTCCGATCGCCGAAGAAACGGGCTTAATCAGGGAAATCGGTGAATGGACCCTCAGGGAGGCTTGTCAGTTCATTCGGAAAATGACACAGGGTGAATGCAAAAACCGGCTGAAAAACTTTCAATACTTAAGCGTCAACGTCAGTCCGAAACAGTTCAAGCAAGCGTCGTTTGCCGATAATGTTCTGAGTATTGTCAGGCAAAACCGGATCAACCCTTCTCATCTGCGGTTGGAAGTGACAGAGGGCGTCGCCATCGATGACATTTCCGATACCGTCAGAAAAATGCAACAACTGCAGGACATCGGCATTTCATTTTCACTGGATGATTTTGGTACCGGATATTCTTCGCTTTCCTATCTGCATAAACTGCCCTTGCAAACGATTAAAATCGATCGGTCCTTTGTCACCAATATCAATGAACGCACCGAAAACCAGGCTATAGTTGACGCCATAGTAGCCATGGCGGAGCACATGGGAAAGAGCTGCACCGTTGAAGGCGTGGAAACGCTTGATGATCTGGCCTATTTCCTGGGGGTTCAGATTCATGCCATGCAAGGCCATTGTTTTTCACCGGCGCTTACCGAACGCGAATTTACGGATATATTGCAAAACAGCGTGATATTCGACGTTCATACAATCGATAAACTGGGGAAATACCGATTCACCGGCCTGTAGATGACGCAATTTCTGAATCTGTTCAGAGCCTGTTTAAATCTGCGGTTGCCCGGTAGCGCTTGCGATCACGGTCGATTCAAAAAAAACATAGCCATCTATGTCGTGATTGACAGCGTTCTCTTCCCGCTTGATTCTTATCGTTGGGTTTTTCGCTCCTGCCTTTAATGCAAGCTTAATGGCCTTCTCGCTTGCCAATCGTTCCGCCGCTCCGTAGGCATCCTGCAATCGATTAAAGTTTTCCGGCCCCTGGTCTGCGTGAACCCGGAAAATTCCTTGTTCCGGCTGAGTAATGACAACTCTGGCATTTTGCAACACACGCCCTGCAATCGCACCTATCGCATTGGCTACCTCCGCATGTTCAGGAATAGCCAATTCGAGTTTGAGTTTCTCAGCCGCACGCGGAAAATAACAATGAGCCGGAGCACCCACACCGATAAGCGGCAGCGAGTTTGCGAATTTCAGTTGAAAGACGGATGTATCGCCGGTGTGCGGTCCGTCCAGCAGCAAGGCTCTTAACATATCGGCATAGCGCCTGATCTGTGCATTTTCGGTTATACCCAGCTGATTCAAGCCGGCCATAATGATCACTTCGCTGATATTACTGGAAATCAACTCCATGACCGCACGGCAGGGGCCGATCGCGTCGTCTTTTTTCCATTGCCCGAATCCGTACAGGTGACGCATTTGCCGGGCCCATAGACGCGCTGCGAGAACCGCTCCCTCGTTGCACCAATGGTGAGTCTGGTCGAGAACGTGGGCGGCATCCGATGGCGTAAAACCGGAATAGAGAATTAATCCCAACCTGTGCAATCTGGCCGTTGCCCTGCTCAGTTCACGGTCCTGCAAGGCAAGCCGTTCTATTTCCACCGGACCTTTCTCCAGCAGGCGCCAAACCTGAACCTCGTGTTTATCAAGCCGCTCAAGCAGACACGGATCCTCCTGGTACCGCAAAGCAAAGCGATTCTGCCTTGGTGTAGGTGGATCATTTATCTGCCTGTTCAAGGCCTTCAGCGTATGGGGATAAAGCTGAGTCAGCAGACAGACCGGCATCACCCGCCTCGGGCCGATTTCCATACCTGAGCCTGCTTTAAATCGCACCTCACTATCGCCACCCAGCCCGATGGAATAGACTTTGACCGCCTCGGTCATAGGCCGCCAGTCTCCGATCACCGCGCCATCGGTGCTGGTCTCCAGCCGCCCTTCATGCACAACGGCCACATCCGTGGTGGTGCCGCCCATGTCCGCAACAATAGCGCTCTTATGACCACTGAGGTAACAAGCGGCTATCACACTGGCGGCTGGGCCGGACAAAATGGTTTCGATGGGGCGGCTGATTGCGGTTTCCGCGTTTATCAGCGAGCCATCACCTTTAACCACCATAATGGGTGCATCGATGGAGAGTGCCTTCAGCGATTTTTTTACTGCCAGCAGTAATTTGTGGATATAACCGATCAAGCGGGCATTAAGTGCCGCGGTCAAGGCACGCCTTGGCGCATCCAGCATACCGGCCAGCTGATGACCGCAAGTCACCGGTATTCCGCTGATCGAGTCGATCAGTGACGCCAGTTGTAGCTCATGAGCCGGATTTCGAACTGAAAAATGAGCGGATACTGCAAATGCGGATACCGATTTGTGGTACTTCTCAACAGCCGCCCGGGCTGCATTCAGGTCAAGAATTGTATTTTCCGAGCCGCCGGCATCATGGCCGCCTGCAATCCTGACGACAGGGCTTTCATTCAGAAACTCTTTGATTTGACTTCGTTGCAGTTCCGATTCACTGTAACCGGCCAGAATGACAGCGATTTTACTGCCGTGTCCTTCGACAACCGCATTGGTGGCAAGTGTGGTAGATAAGGAAACCAGGGTAATTTGGCTGCGCAGATTGTCTGGCAGTTTCCGCACGGCTGCGTCTATTCCCAGCGATAGATCGTGCCTGACCGTCAGAGATTTTGCGGTTGCCAAAACCCCTTTTCGGTTATCAAACAATACCGCATCGGTAAAAGTACCCCCGGTATCTATGCCTAACATGCAAGCCATTCTTATTGATATCAAGGCCCGGGATTCTGCACCACAGTGCCACCCTCTCACTCAAAAATTCATCGTACCGAGGTTTAGTGTAAGGACAAATACCGGCGGAAAATAACGTCAGCGCGACCTTTAATGAACCGAGCAGACTCCTCCCGGCCCCCCGTGTCAGTGGATATCGCATCGGTTCAGGTTGTACGAGTATTTTCTTGGACATGCTCTAAGCGCCTGTTCAAAATCTCTGTGTCGTCGCGAGAATACGCTGATTTGAGTCAGATTTTATTCTGATTGGAGGCGCATAGTGGTTATACGCAACGACGATCAGGAGGAAATCTGGCCAAACTCAACGAATTCGCAGTAGGCACAGAGATTTTGAACAGGCTCTTAGGCCCACTTCCGGACTATTGAAGCAGGTTAAATGCCTTGGTAAAACCACTCAGGGATAGAACAGCGCGCACCTCACCCTTCGATGCGGCAATCAGGCTCACGGTTGCCTTGCTGCCGGCTTTAAAGGCCTTGACGGTCTCCTCGGCCAAAGGCTCCCGCACGACACAGCCTGTTTCAATACAGAGTTGATAATTAGCCGCGTAAACCGGCCCCAAATCGATCTGCAGCTCTATACCCGGAATCAACATCACGCCCAACGGCGTCAAGATATCGGCAACAGCGATGATTTTCTTGCCTTCGATCTCCCTTTCTTCAGGCAGCTTGCGCACCCGCATTTCCATCACTGGCACACCATCGCCGTCTTTGCCGATCTGAGCCATGATGCAAGGTGCCCCTGCTTTGGCGCAGATCAGCTCCCAGTCACCATGTTTCACACTGGTGACCTGATCCGAACCGACCAAGGACTCCGGTAATTCGGTCGTTTGCTGAGCAAAGGCGGACACGCCGCACAGCATGAACATCAAAAACAAACCTAAACTTTTTTTCACACCTTTATCCGTTATTCTCTAGTGAAATACACGATACCAAAAGCCGGGGGAAAGATTATCCTTACAAGAACGATACTGTTCCGCATAGCGAAGTGATTGCTTACTCACGCCCGCCGCAATTTCCCGCAGCCGCTTCTTGCGCTTCCAGGACTGGTTTTTGTAACCTTGCCAGCCTTCATGGTAGTTTAAGTATTGATGGAAAGCATCGTTTTTGGCTACCCCATTGTACCTGTGACTTTTCTCTATATACCAGCCGATAAAATCAATGGCATCGGAAAAATCATCGCGGTCCGCGCCCCGGTTCCCGGTATCCTTGATATAGTGCCGCCAGGTGCCGTCCAGTGCCTGCGGGTATCCATATGCGGAACTCTTTCTACCCCAGGGAATCAGGCCGAAAAACGTATAGTTCCGCTGCGCTTTCGCATCCGCAATAAAACGGCTTTCGTGGTACATAATCGCCATGGGCACATGCAGAGGTACCGACCGATTTCCCTCCATTTCCAGCGCGGCCTGATGCCAGGCGGTTTTTTCCTGAAATATAGCGCAGAGATTATTCAAATCCCTGGGAGGATTGCTGGCACAGGACATCAACAACACACTTGGCAGCAGGCATAGGATAAGCCGGCTGACCTGAGCATGATGGGTTTTTCTCGATGCGGGTTTTATCATTTTCTTTCGGACTTGACCTTAACCTCTTCTATGCGGAAACTTGCTGCCGCCGTCGACCGCAATAATCGAATTCAATGACTCCGCTACAACACATACTCCAGGAACAACGTCCGTGCATATTGCTGGAAAACACACGTGATCTGAACCGGCAGGACAGCGCGATGCTGTTTTTCGATCCTGTCGGCGAGATCAAAGCCACCAGCGGCGAACAACTGCAGGCGGCCTTTAAAGATATAGATCAATACCGGCGTGACGGATACCACCTCGCCGGTTACATCAACTATGAGGCCGCCTATGAACTTATTAATAAACTATCCGGCCTCGGCAAGAGTCGCCATGAACGACCTTTATTACAATTTTTTGCGTTTGCCGAGCCGGTACCGGTTTCAGACGCCGATATGGAACTCTTTCTGGACACCCCGGTCGAGCGTGAGCCTTATCTTCAGAAATTACAACACAGTATTGACCAAGAAACCTATTTGCGGCATCTGGCAAAAATCAAGCAATACATCTATGACGGCGACACCTATCAGGTGAACTATACCTTCCGAATGCACTTTCAATTGCAAGGCGATGTGATATCACTTTACCGGACGCTTCGTGAAAGACAAGCCGTGGAGTTCTCCGCCCTGCTGCTACTCCCGGAAATGTCGATTCTATCCCTCTCCCCTGAACTGTTCGTTCAGAAAACAGGCAAGACCCTGACCACCAAACCGATGAAAGGCACCTATCCCAGAGGTGACAGCCTGGAAGAAGATGAACGGATTACGAAATCCATGGCCCAAGACACCAAGCAATTATCAGAGAATTTGATGATCGTCGATTTGATGCGCAATGATATAGGCAGGCTTGCAAAAACCGGATCGATGCGGGTAAAAAACCTGTTCGAAATACAAACCTTCAAAACACTGCATCAAATGATTTCCACCATACAGGGCGACGTGGACAAAGCAATACCTTTATCTGAAATCATGGACGGGCTGTTTCCCTGCGGTTCGATCACAGGAGCGCCCAAAATACGCACCATGGAAATCATCAAGGAACTGGAAACAACGGAACGGGGTATTTATACGGGCGCCATAGGCTATATTACACCGGAGAACGACTTTACCTTCAACGTCCCGATCAGAACCATAGAGTTCCCGGACAATACAGCTGCAGGACAGTTGGGCATAGGTGGAGGAATTATCCATGAAAGCGACGCAGCCGAAGAATGGGACGAGTGCCTCTTAAAGGCACAATTTCTCACCGGTATCAATAAGGATTTTTCTCTGATCGAAACCTGTCGCTACGACTGCAAGGCAAACCGCATTGAACGGCTGGAGCAGCATCTGCAACGAATGGCCCGTTCAGCGGAATTTTTTCAATTTAAATGTAATCTGAAAAAAATCAGGCAACAGATCGACCACGAGATATCTACCTACCGGTTTACAGGCGATCAGAAAATCCGCATGACCCTGAACAGCGGGGGCGTGCTCGACATCCGAAGAGAGCCGATTACTAATGCCCGATCCGAGAAAAAACGCCTCTGCATCAGTAAAACAAGAATACACGCCGATTCGGTATTCCGGAAGCACAAGACAAGCCGCAGACGTCTTTATAACACCGAATATAATCGAGTGACCGCCGACGGGTTCTATGATGTATTATTTCTCAACGAACAGGACCAGCTGGCCGAAGCAAGCCGGCACAATCTTGTACTTTTATTCAACAAATACTATTACACCCCGCCGATCCTGAGCGGCGCCCTGCCCGGGATTTACCGCCAGTCACTTATTGAAGACAAAAATTTCCCGATAAAGGAAAAAAACCTCACCATCAGCGATCTTGAATCCGCGGATGCTGTTTTTCTCTGTAATTCGGTGCGGGGGTTGGTTGAAGTTGAGTTCGGTGGCTGACTGTATCTGTAAACTATTTTTGGATGCGGGGAGACCGGGCCGTAGTTCAGCCAAATGCGGCGCTCCATAATCAACGTCTGTGTCACGTAACCGGGTGTCTGTTGGTAACGTGTTCTTATGATTGATTCATTAACCTGGCATATGCGAAAAATAAAACAGATAGAACAACACCCAGGCAGTAAACAATATGATTTGCTTACTTCTAATCGATATTTTGTAAAAGACCCGGGTTGCCAGAAGTCTCACAAATACGGTAACGAGTAAGAACCTAAAAAGACGAGCGGGAATGCTGATTAGTAAAAATAATGGCATTGTAACTTGGGTTGTACTAGCCTGAACAGCGAAAGTTTTGTAAGGAATGCCCTTTAACGGTCCGATCAGGAGCGCCATCGCTCCCGATTCTCGCAAACTCAACTCAACATGGTGCATCATCTCCCGACTAATTGATGGTACACGCTCAATGATCATCCATGCCTGATCTGGGGCAATTTCCCCAACCACATAAATCAGGTAACCGCCCGCAATGGCTCCAGCAGTTGCCCATAGACAGGCCAGCAGCGCTTTTTTTAGATCTTGTAACGCAACCGCACTCGTATACACGTCCGGCACAATAAAAAATAAAGTCGCTTCCGCAAACCCCCATGCACTTGCAGTAAACTTCACTCCCATGCAGCTGTCTTTTTCTCGCTGGAAAGGTTTCTCATGCTGTCGTCCAGCAACTTCATGAATTCACCACGCTGACTATTCCAGGAAATTGGTTCGCCGATGAACGTATCGCAAAAAAATGGCACCAACAAGCACTCTCCTTTTGGTAAAGCCTTACCCAGTCCATGCATGAAAACAGGTGTTATCGGCACTTGTGGATTGCTTTCAGCAAGTCTTGCTATGCCGGTTTTGAAGGATGACAATTCCTCTGGCTCACCACGTGAACCCTCGGGAAAAAGAATCAGAATTTCACCTTGTGCCAACGCCATGCGACACTCGGCAAGAGGATCTTTATTGCGATCGGCGCTCTTACGAGCGATCGGTAAAATGCCGATGATCTTCAGGGCAAACCATGCCAGAAGACGGTTTTTCATAAAATAGTCCATGGCAGCTACCGGTCTGACCTGGTCCAGTACACGCCAGGGCATCAGCGTCATGAGCACCATGGTATCAAGATGGCTATTGTGGTTTGCAACGATAATGGCAGGGCCCTGTTTCGGTAATCTCTCTCGATTCCGTACATTTAACCCCAACACAATCACAACTACCGTTCGTACAATTATTCTGAAGTAAATCCAGCGAATAACTTTGTTTATCATGTTAAAAATGCAGGTAAAAAACATAGTGAAAGAACAGTGGTGCCGTGTACATCAGGCTGTCAATTCGGTCCAGAATGCCGCCATGCCCGGGTAACAGATTCCCACTGTCTTTTACGCCAATGTCACGCTTTAGAGCAGAAATAATGATGTCACCTACAAAGCCTCCCCCGCCGATAATAACCCCGGCCAATGCAGCCTGAGGAAACGTTAAAGGTGTTAATACACCTGACAGGATTGTCGCCAGAACTGTAGTGGTCAGTAAACCGCCTATAAACCCTTCCCAGGTTTTTTTCGGACTGACGGTGGGAACGATTTTGCGCTTGCCAAGTAATTTCCCCCAGGTGTATTGAGCCACGTCGTTAAATTGTGTGAGGAAAACTAAATACAAGACCAGGCCGGGACTACCTGCATTAGGGTTAACAGCATCAGGCAGAACCAGGAGATAGGCGACATGACTGAAACAAAATACCGTTAACATCAGTCCCCAATGCAGTGTACCTGCTGCTTTCAGGAATCGATCTGTCTCGCCGATAAGAACCATTCGAGTGGGCAGGAACAAGAATATGTAAACCGGAATGAATATAATGAAGACACCGTACCACTCGATGCCGATCAAATAGAACTGAACAGGAATTGTCAGGTATGCCCAAAAAAGCACACGACGATCCGCTCGTCTTGTCGGCACCATGGAGAGAAATTCCTTTAGTGCCAGGTAACTGATAAATCCGAAAAACAGAATCGAAATATTGCGACTCAACATCATCGCGGAGGTAAAGATGGCGATCATGATCCACCAGGACTTTACTCTTTGTACTAGTTCTGAATGGTCTTTTTCCGGTGATCGTCTTTGGATGACAAATACCAGAAGGCTCGCCAGAACCAGTATGAAGAAAACCCCGCCCAATGACCACAAGACATTCGGTTTAATCTGTAACAACTCCATTAGCCCGTCTCCTTAAGGGCCGCTTTTACCCTGTTGATGACCGTTATAACTAAAAGCAGCAGGACAATCCCCAGATAGATATCACTCCACAATTCCGGGATCAGATTCAGGAACAACAGAACAGCCAGTATCCCGAACACGAAAGCACGATCGCTCTTACCCATAGGGCCTTCATATCGGCGACTTGCTCCAATTTGTACTGCGACGACTCCAGCCATTTCGCTAATAATCGCCACAGCAATGATCAATACAACCAGCGCAGGGTTCAAGCCGGAAATGATGGCAAAGGGCAGATAGAGAGCCACATCAGACACCACATCACCAAGTTCGTTTAGTACAGCTCCCAGGTTGCTCTGCATATTGTGCTCACGCGCCAGCATGCCATCAATGGCATTCAGAGCCATCCTCATAAACAACGTGATTGGTACCAACAGCAGTATCCAATGCTGGTCTGAGAAAAAATACAAGGCTAAACCGACAGCTATAGACAATCCCGCAGCAAACAGAGTGACTTGATTTGCTGTTACGCCGGAATGTGCGAAGGCAGCCACTATCGGGCGCAATAGTTGTTGAAATTTCGGTTTTAGATCATAGATACTAGGCATTCACTTACTCTCTTAATTATTTGCCTACGATTCAATGTTGGATAGGACGGCAGGAGGTTTGATCTCTATTAATGCAATAGGAGTTACAGCAGAAAATATGCCACGTGTCGAGAAACACGTGGAGAAAATAAAATGTCCTATTACTCTGTACTTGCAGTAACCCCAACATCTGAGGACTGGACACCGATTACTTTGAACCGGCAAACCGGCTGGTAGCCCAGTATGGAGGAAAATACCTGGCTAGAACCGCCAGTCATGAGCAACTCGAAGGCAGTCATGAAAGTGCTGCTCTTAGAGCCTGAGCCTGGGACGGGTCGTGCCAATCGAAAGTTACCGAACCAGCTCTGTACCCACCATGGAGCGTCATGCCGAAAGAGTTCAGCTCGCCGATGAACTGGGGTTTACCACAGCCTGGTTACGGGATGTGCCAGTCAATGTCCCAACATTTGGTGACGCCGGGCAGATGTTCGATCCTTTCACTTACCTGGGGTTCCTGGCGGCCAAGACTATAGCACTTGGTGTGGCCTCGGGTAACCGCCCTGAAGAATATCCTGCATTCAATCTGCCCTTTGATAATCGTGGCGACCGGTTTCGTGAAAGCTTTGAATATATTCAGCATATGTGGGGAGACAGGCCGACATTGGCATTAACCATGTTGCCATCAATCTGCGGTTGAATACGGCAAACACCGAGTCCACAATGCAAATCCTTGCGGAAGAACTTCTACCGCAGTTTGCTAGAAGATAGAGACAAAGGAAGATAACAACATGACAAAAACGATTTTGATAACCGGTGCCACAGATGGCATTGGTCTTGAAACCGCCAAGAACCTTGCTCAGCGGGGACACCGGGTACTGCTGCACGGACGCAATCAGGAGAAACTTAACGCGGCACAAAATAGTCTCACCGTAATAACAAAAGACAGTCCGCCAGCCGGTTATCTGGCCGACCTTTCCAAAATGGATGAAGTCGAAAACATGGCCAGGCAGATCATCGAGGAAAATGAAACACTGGATGTTCTGATTAACAATGCAGGTATCTACCGCGCACCGCATGCAATCACCCGGGATGGTCTGGACGTGCGTTTTGCGGTCAACACAATCGCTCCCTACCAGCTAACTAAACGCCTGTTACCTGTACTGAATCCATCAGCTCGCATCATCAACCTGTCTTCTGCCGCTCAATCGCCGGTTAACATCAGCGCATTGAAAGGCGAGACTAGATTGGCGGAGGAATTTCAAGCCTACGCACAAAGCAAACTAGCCATTACCATGTGGTCCAGGTATCTGGCTGATGAATTGAGAGATCAGGGAATCAGCGTGGTTTCTGTCAACCCTGGTTCGCTTTTAGCAACCAAGATGGTCCGGGAAGGATTCGGCA
Organism: Granulosicoccaceae bacterium; assembly: GCA_965222695.1. Classification (GTDB taxonomy): domain Bacteria; phylum Pseudomonadota; class Gammaproteobacteria; order Granulosicoccales; family Granulosicoccaceae; genus UBA7957. Next base: position 3,187,036 of record OZ244967.1, read on the forward strand.
TGCCTGGTCACGATATTTCTATTGGTGTCGACATACTAACTCGGGCTGCACTTTCTGACGAATTTTCCACTGCAACCGGCCAATATTTCGACAACGATGCAGGTAAGTTTGGTTCACCTCACCCTGATGCGCTTGACCAACAAAAAGTCAGGGAAGTTGTAGATACCATCGAAGAGTATTTAGCCACTAACACCTAATCAACGGTGATTGAATTTTATCAATGGCAGCTCCGGGCATCGACTTACCGGTCGGATGCCATTGATTTCCCGGATCGTAGATTACTTATCGAATGTGTGTTGTCGGCCATTTGCCGCGAGACATATATGCCACGGCAAGCGCAGGTTAAGCCGATAAAACGGCTGAAAGACTGGCTGTTGCCACACGGTTAATATCGTCCCGGCCTCACTCGGTCGAATTGGGCTCCCCCTTACAAGGCTGACGTTCCTCAACGAATCGTGCCGAGGTTCGCGCGATTAACTTATAGCCGATCGTTGCACGCAGCATGATGTGTTGAATGAAAAGCAGGGCCATGCACGGATTAATTTCATGCTGACTGAAAAACAAAAGATTCTTGTAGCAGATCGGCCTCGGAAATGGGTTTATAAAAATAAAACCCTTGTGCGTATTTACAACCCATTTTTTCAAGCACAGCGTGTTGAAAACTTGTCTCAATCCCTTCTGCGACCGTATCCAGCTGCATGATATCAGCAAGCCGGACAATAGATTCTACTAAGGGCGATTGGCTATGATGTTCGTTAATTTTGGCAATAAACCCGCGGTCAATTTTAATGATATCCAGGGGCAGTTGATCAAGATAGCTCAGCGACGAATAACCGGTACCGAAATCATCCAGTGCTATGGCGAATCCAAAATTTTTCAGTTCAGAAATCAGAGAAATCGCAGCATTAATATCACGAATGAGCGCTGTCTCTGTTATCTCCAGCACAATGTCGTCGGCTTGTAATTTGTTGTTTTCCAGGCTGTGCGACAGGTCACTGATAAAAGATCTGTCGTGTAATTGGTAGGCGGACACATTAAGTGCAAGCGTCCAGTCCCTTGCGTGTGGATTGAGCTTCCTCAGCGCCGACCATGTCTTCAGCGCTTTGCGCATAAGGCAACGCCCCAGCGGAACCATAAAACCTGCTTCTTCCGCTATGCTGATAAATTTATCAGGCGGAATATTACCTAATTCCGGATGCTCCCATCGTGCCAATGCCTCAAAGCCTTTTATTTTTCCCGTTGAGTTGAGAACAACGGGTTGATAGGCCAGGGACAATTGATCTTCCTTTATCGCCGCCTCCAGGGCATTGCGCAAAATGATATTCCTTCGGTGCCGTTCATACATGCCCTTTTGATAAACAATAAAGGTTCCCCTGCCCTGAGACTTTGCTTGATACATCGCTAAATCCGCCTTTTTCTGCAGCAAATCCATTGTCGTAGCGGTATTATCAGAAAATGCAATTCCGACACTACATCCGGTATAAAATATATTATCCTGAAAGCTAATGGGCTGGGCAAATGCCTCGCAGAGACGGCTTGCCATATTTAAAATATGTTTTTTATATTTAAAATCTGTAGAAAATATTCCGAATTCGTCGCCACCGAGCCGCGCAACAATATCGGTTGTCCTGGTATTGTTGTTGAGAATTTCCGCCGCTGCCGTAAGAGCAAAATCCCCCGCTGCGTGGCCGTAGCTGTCGTTGATCGTTTTGAAATTGTCAAGATCCACCAGCATAAGAGCTGATATTGCAGCTCCGTCATTTTTCACATTGGATTTTCCCGTGATCTGCTCAAAGAAATAAGCACGATTCGGCAGTCCGGTTAAAGAGTCAAAGTTTGCCCTTTTTTCCAATTGTAATTTTAGCAGATGATCCTGAGTGACATCGCTTGCCAGTAAAAGATAAAGACCGTCAGGATCAAGAGCCAAACGTGCATCAAAGTAGTGAATATTGCCCTTATTGCTGATCCTAAAACTGATCGCAACCGGCTTTTCTCCTACTTTGGCGTCGTCAATCGATTGCGACAATGGCTCAGCCAAAAAAGGCAATACGCTATAAATATTTTTGCCGATACATTCACTCACATTGAACTGATAAGGCAAAATTGAGGTCGCCTGTATATCAATCAATACTCCGCTGCCATTAAAGCGCACTTTCAAGTCATAGGCGATATTCAACTCAAAAGCCAATTTGCTTTGAAGTTTCTCCAGCTTTTTATATGCCTCGGCGGATCTCTGCAAAGACTCGACCATACGCTCTCTATCGGCCGCTTGTGTTACTTGGGCTTGTTGCAGAAACAGATGTTCCAAGGTTGCGTCATGCCTGGCAAAATCGGAGGCAGACAAACCCAACTCTCCCAATTGTTCTACTGTTGCTATCCAGGGGGACCCGATAAACAAGAGAGATTGTCTCTCCTGGACGGAAACCAGTTGACCCCGGAAAATGATTTTCTTATTAAGTATCCACGTGTGCTGTGAATTTACGCGAGCATTTATCTGTCCGAAATTCAAGGATATCCTGGGATTTCTAATACTGAAAAAATCACCCAGGCAAGCACCGCTGACAAGCCCGGGCTCGAGCTTTTTCAGTGAATCTCCGGTCTTCAGGACGCACAGACTTGCGTCAAATAAAAAAAAGAACGGGAACAGGTTATTGACAACTTCAAACCCAAACCAGTGATGGCCATGACTCATTCTATTTGATACGCGGGAATCCATGGGATAATTAATTGCCGGATTACCTAATCCCGATCATTTCAAATCGAAGCGTTTTGACGACAGCGGCTACAGGCATCAAACCGCAATGGCGGTTTGATATTTTACGTTGAATGTGTCGTAACCTTTTTCACGTTTTGTGTCTTCATGTTCGACAAAGATCGGGGTATTGAACATCTCACCAAGACCTTCGAGCAATCCAACTACCATCGGCGCCAGACCCTCACGATCTGAAAAATAGCGTATGGTTAATAGATCAGGGGCATTTTCCTCACATTCAAATGACGGTGGATTTAACTCAGGCATGGTGGTTGCGATTCGTGAATGCATGGTATCGAGATTCTCGATAAATTCCCGTAAATCCGAGCCGGATGCCTCTAAAAGAGATCCGTATCCCTCTTGTGCGGTAAAAAGTATCCAGTGCTTGCCAAACTGGCGCAGCAAATCATCGGCGGGAACTTCGAGTATTTCGCTGGCGGCCTCGACAAGATCATAGGTTATCTTGTCCGGATAGGCCTGCATGCTCAAAAAAGTGGTTTCTTCGACGCCTGCCTTTAGTTTAATGGCTTCCCAGATTTCCTGGCCGGCGACTTGAATAGCCATCTCTTCAATGGCTCTGTTGACGAGTCCGTACATATTTCATTCCTTAAAATTTTGGTTCTGAACTATAATTTGATTCCTTGTCCTTCAGTTTGCTTCCGGCAATAATCGGGCCAAGAATGCGGTACTGGCAATGCCAGCTTTCACCGGCAGCACCCTATTCCCCCATCGACTCTGTCATTCATTGTAACGACCCTCGGTAAAGGCGTTGAACTTTGCCTGCGTTAAGATCTCGAAATCGATTGACTCGCTTGAGCTGAATGAGGAAGCTGGATTCTGTGCCTGTTTAAACCGGATCCACATCAATACCTGCGGGCCACTGACGATGGCAGGCAAAGAACAAGTCGGTTTTACGGCAGCCCGTAAAGGCGGCTTTGGCTTTGGTTTTGGTTTTGGTTTTGTTAGTGGCGACACTGGGCCTGGCCGGGATTCTGATGCAAAAAAACTCAGACGAGGACGCCAACTTCGTTGCGATCATGCGGGTCAATGAATTTCGTACCTTTATGATCAGCCACCGCGAATTGGATTTCATAGACTGCCGTACTACCACACTTCCGGAATTGCCGTGTTACTCCACCGTTCTGCGAGCGTGATTGGTCGATTACTCGCCTGCGGAGGAAGGTATTTCGAAAGTAACGCCCGCCTATTTATTGTTTCTGTGGGAGTTATCCGTCTACTCGACCCTTTAAACTTAACGGAATATGGTGTTTCATATTTTAAACGCATCGAAAACTAAACTCACTTCCTCGTAGTGTGTATGCATCTTCCCTATTTGCATCTACTTTATTCGATAACATCGGCACCACTGCCAGCACAAAGCCATTTTATACTTTTTTAAATAAACATACGCTTAGCACAAAAAGTAGCCAGAATACTAAATACTTCACAACTATCAGCTAATGAAGAAATGGAACAAATTTTGCTAATATTCTATTGCCAGACAAGATACGCGCATTGATGGAACTAACGCAAGCTGATAAGTTTCTATAAAAATTGCAAATACCAATCAAAATCTCTCCTAAAACCCGGAAATGATAACGAATCTTCGTGTTACCAAACTTATAATGCCGACAGCATTGATATTTCTTATCGCTATTTCAGGATGTCAGTATTTTCTGCCTCAAAACCCTCGGCAAACAAAAAATTTATCGTTTAATCAATCCGGGGGAATGCAAACCGATATCAATTATCAGAGAATAGATGTTTTTGATAATTATCAAGACTATTCCGGATTTATTTCCAAATTATCGACTTTCAAGAAAGAGTTTCCGGATTTCGATGATACCAAGAGTACTATGGTTGTGGTATTTTTATACGTTGAACCCTGTTCGTTCGTTCCAACTGTCGATAAGGTTATCAAATCTTCGGTTAAGAAAACATCATTCTCACACGCCTACAATGCAGTCACAATAGTAACATCCAACACCATAGTGTCTGAAAACCAATGTGAAACATCACACACCACAGGCTACTACGCAAATTTTATAACTTTTAACAAGATAGAAAAATCAATAGGTGTGGGGATGGAGATTACAAATGAAAACTACGGAATCTAATACCTGAATCCGTGACTTTACATACAGACTAACTCGGTTTTACAGAAAAATCTATTTCAGAATTCGCAAACTACAAGCCGTGTTCATGAATCAGTTGTTTGTGCGAGTTTTTTTCCAATAAAGGGCGATAGTCGGTTAAATGAGTCCTCTGCGGGCGGTATAATCCATCTGCCTATGTGTTCAGGCGAATCATCTACTCAATCGTCAAACCGATTAGGTGGCAATGTAGTCGTAGGTACGCTCAAACACCCTGAACGCAGGGCAATGGGAAGAGAATTTCAATTTTAACCGATGACCGGTTTGTACCAATCGAGCCGCCAGATACAGGATTTCCTGCATCACGGTACGCAATCGTCTTCTTTTTGCCGGGTGTCGGATTGGCGCATCCTCACCGGTTAAGCCTTTTAGTCCAATCCAGCGTAAAAGATTATAGGCCAGTGTTGCCAATGTGAGCACTAGATCATTGGTATCGAACTTACCCGAGGGAAGTCTCTCTATATCCAGATCCGTTTTGAATTCACTGTGGAACTGCTCGCTGGTCGCATGCGCCTTGTAGCAATCGATAATCCCTTGGTCATCCACCTCATCAGCTTCGAGTGAGGTCATCCAACCTTCCAGGCTGATCTTCGGCATCAGCAGTCGTTGACCGTTTTTATCAATGCTTCTTTCGATGACTCGAATCACCCGACGCAGCTTGTGTGTTTTACCCTTGTACGTTTCGCTGACAGGCTCGCTAAATAGGGCGACACGCTTACCTTCGCGGGGATGATGCCACTGGCTTTGTTGACCCGCTTTGTCTACCCAGCTCTCTAAATGCTGATGACGTGGATTCCACTTAATCAGATAATCTACACCTTGCTCAGACAGCTTGAAACGATTCTCCAATGCATCATGCGCACTGTCCAGACGGATCAGACGGGGTAAATCCGTCAGACTTTGGCTTCTTTGCACAATCCGATCCAGTACATACCCAAATTCTTTCTGACTATGCCAACTGCCTTCACGTAACTCACAAGCTATACACCAACCCTGTTCTCCCAGGTAAGCCGCCATTGCCCCGTAGCCATCAAAATCCTTGTAGGTACGGGATACACCCTCTTTACGAGTGCCACTGTTATCCATTGGAAATAAATCGGCATCAATCACCACATAGCCCAATGGGTTGGCACTGATCGGTGCATCAACCTTTTGAAGAAACTCAACGTTGGCCTCGTCGATCACGTCAATCAACTCACGCGCATCTTCGTTGAAACGTTGGCGTAAGCGCGATGACGAAGGCATTTGCTTAATCCCCAGCGCCTCTTTAAAAAAACGATCGTGACGAAAATCTTCAATGGCATCGAAATCGCTCTTGCCTAGGCAAAGTTGGCCCAAGTAGCTTCGAATCAATTCGATGTTGGGAATCCCGTGACGTTTTTTAATCCGTCGGGCGCTTTTTTTCAGCGAAGTATAGGTATTGATAAGCCGCCCAATTAAGGCAAGTCCGGCATGTGAGGTGTAAATTTCAATGTTCGATTGTTCGACAATAAAGCGCTTCACGCGTTCACCTGATAAGTGAATTTCTGGATTGGCGGTTAGACGACGATTATACTCCAATTATCAGTAGGTTACATTAATACGTGGGACCTCGAAATCACGGATTCAGGTAATAATAAAGAAAAAAATAATAGAAATATCATTATAACAATGAGAACCTTATCGATAGTCTACATTTTAATAATACTACCGGTGATAGTCTCTTTTGGAAATCTTGCTCAAGCAAACACTATAAGCCTAAGGCAAAGTATCGGATTTGAGTACTATCGAGGCATTCAAAGCGACATAAAACGAAATATACTGACTGTTATAAACGACAATAATACCTGGCGGGAAGTTCTAAGCTCTATGCCCTCAATAAACGATGAACTGCCGGTATATGATGAAATCTCAAATACCGCGATAATTTTTACTTCTAAACTAGATTACTGCAATTTTATATATGAAGTAGAAAATGTTGCTATTCTAACCCGAAAGGATTTTGAACCTGATGTACACAGTATTCTTGTAGATATATGGAAGGTAGATTGGGAAAAAAAAGCAGATGATAATTGTGGAAATCTCGACTATTCAAGTTTTTTCAGCTATCACATTATAATCATCAGCAAGACGAATCTGCCAGTAAGCACAAATTATTTCAGTGATTTCTAAATTTTTAAATAAATGTATTGAAACCGGCCATTTATTACGGAAGCAAATATGTAAATATGGCTATTTAGCCTACAGCGAGCTGTCACTGCATTAATCACTGAGTATCCAGGCTTGCTTTTAACCGATTCGATATTGTCGATGCCAACTACGGTAGTCACCTGATCCACTCCAGTCGCCCATGCCTAGAAAGGCAGCGACAGGCGCAAGGGATATCACCGTCCACCTGGAAAGCAATAGTAAACCTCAGGTCTATTTTCGGGATATGCCCCTAAGTAAGTAGTCAGATATGTCACTAATTTTGCTCAAATGTAAACAAATTTATGACGAAAAGGCATGCCGATATATATTCTTGACACTCTGATTATCGCTTAGAATTTTCATTAAAACAATGAATTACATTGAAATAATGATATTTCAGATTAGATCAAGCAGAACAGTGGACAGGCAAACTCGATGCCCAGGATCACGGCAAAAGCAGTCGCGGCCGACGTCTATCCGATGGCGGCGTAAGAGCCAAGTTTTACCAGGCGGTCAGTGAAGCGCATCTTAAAAAGATTATCCGTGTTGATCTGAAAAGCGAGTTGTTTAGTTACGATATTGATGAAAGAGCCTTGCAGCATGCCCGGCTCATGGATGGCAAGCTTTTGCTGGTAACCAATGCACACGACCTAAAGCCGACTGAAGTGGTGGCGCGCTATAAATCACTGGCTGATATTGAACGTGGCTTTCGAGTGCTTAAATCACAAATTGAGATCGCACCCGTTCATCATCGATTGCCACAAAGGATCCGTGCTCATGCTTCGATCTGTTTTATCGCACTAATCCTTCATCGAGTCATGCGACAACGTTTACAAGCCAATAACGCAAGGTTGTCGCCTGAAGCTGCACTCACACAACTACACCGGATTCAGCATCACCGTGTTGAAATTGATACAAAGCCCATGAGCGGCATCTCCACCATCAGTGCAGAACAGCATCAGTTATTAAACAGTTTGAGTGTCAGCAAACCGACTGAAAAACGCCAATTATCGTTGTTGTAGTGGCAATTTAAAAAAGTGATCCTTTACTAATCAATAGCTTATGGCTCTAACTGTCGAACTCGAGTTTCTTGCATAACGGCTTCACACAAATGGAAACGTGGTCGCCAAAGTGAGCTGACATACAAGCAAATTCAGAAGTGTGAGTTTTATTGGCAAAATATGCACGAGCCTGAGCAATATGAACCTATCGATTTGCTGGTCAACACATGCAAATTTACTGGAGTGAATGCAAGTACCCTGTGGACATTCGTCGGCCCCAATAAAGACATGGCCGGTCGCGGAAACTGCGATGCGTTTAGACATCGTGCTTGTGATCTACCTTGGCTTCTCACCATGTTCCCGAAATGGAATCAGCTACAGCATGAACGTTGCAAAGCTAAAAAAGCATTTAAATTTAAACTCACTTCTTCGTAGTGTGTATGCACCTTCCCTATTTTCAGCCACTTTATTTGATAACATCGGCACCACTGCCAGCACAAAGCCATTTTATATTTTTTTAAATAAACATACGCTTAGCACAAAAAAAGTAGCCAGAATACTAAATACTTCACTGTTATCAGCTAATGAAGAACTGGAACAAATTTTGCTGATATTCTATTGTCAGACAAGATACACGCATTGATGGAACTAACGCAACCTGATAAGTTTCTATAAAAACTGTAAATGCTAATCAAAATCTCTCCTGAAATCCGGAAATGATAATGAATCTTCGTGTTACCAAACATATAATGCCGACAGCATTAATATTTCTTATCGCTATTTCAGGATGTCAGTATTTTCTGCCTCAAAACCCCCTTCAAACAAAAAAAATATCCTTTAGTCAATCCGGGGGAATGCAAACCGATATCAATTATCAGAGAATAGATGTTTTTGATAATTATCAAGACTATTCCGGATTTATTTCCAAATTATCGACTTTCAAGAAAGAGTTTCCGGATTTCGACGATACCAAGAGTACTATGGTTGTGGTATTTTTGTATGCTGAACCCTGTTCATTCGTTCCAACTGTAGATAAAGTTATCAAATCTTCGGAAAAGAATACATCATTCTCCCACGCCTACAACTCAGTCACAATAGTGACATCCAACACCATAGTGTCTGAAAACCAATGTGATACATCGCACACCAAAGGCTACTACGCAAATTTTATAACTTTTGACAAGATAGAAAAGTCAATAGACGTGGGGATGGAGATTACAAATGAAAACTACAGCATCTAATAGTAAAGAAAAAAATAGTAGAAATATCATTATAACAATGAGAGCCTTGTCGATAATCTACATTTTCGTAATTCTACCGATTTTAGCCTCTTTTGGAACCCTTGCTCAGGCTAACACTACAACCCTAGGGCAAAGTATCGGATTTGAGTACTATCGAGGGATTCAAAGCGATATAAAACGAAATATACTGACTGTTATAAACGACAATAATACCTGGCAGGAAGTCTTAAGCTCGATGCCGTCAATAAATGATGAACTGCCAGTATATGATGAAATCTCAAATACCGCGATAATTTTCACCTCTAAATTAGATTACTGCAATTTTATATACGAAATAGATAATGTTTCTATTATAACAAGAAAAGATTTTGAACCTGATGTGAACAGTATTCTTATAAATATATGGAAGGTAGATTGGGAAAAAAAATCAGATGATAATTGTGAAAATATCGATTATTCAAATTTTTTCAATTATCACATAATAATCATCAACAAGACGATTCTGCCAGTAAGTACAAATTATTTCAACTTCTTTTAATTTTTTAAACAAATATATTGAAACCGGCCATTTACAACGGAAGCAAATATGGCTATTTAGCCTACAGCGAGCGGCCACCTCATTAATCGCCGAGTATCCAGGCTTTCTATTAACCGATTCGATATTGTCGATGCCAACTACAGTAGTCACCTGATCCACTCATAGGCGCCAACTTAAGCCCATATCGTTAATTAAACATGGCTTAACCCCATTTTCCGGCAACTCTCTATAAGGTCTGTTATTTCTTCGGGCAGTGCCTGTAGTTGCCGTTTTCGCGGCCGCTCAGTCATGCTTTTTAGTCCGTCGGCAATAAATTGATCGCGTCGAGGAAAACAAGCCTTTATTATGGCTTTGAACTCGTCTGCGATACTCCGTAATGGGCGCCAATCCGTTATTTCTCGTGGCGCATCCATCTTTCTTTTCATGGGTGCAAAACGACTTTGCACAATGTTCTCCGCCACTGCAACGTACAACAATTTACCGTGTAAATACAACTGGGATAATTCTGACTCTTTCCGTGCACGCAGCTTATCTATATCCAGCAGGCTTTTCATCCGCTTGATCAATAACTCCACTTGCCATCGCACACGATACAACGCTGAGGCGGTTTCGGTACTCAATAGTGAAGGCGGCAACGAACTCAGCACCAGTACCCAACCACTCAAGTAAAGTGTTTTTTTACTCGCCTTTCCGCTGATGTTTTTCGATCGACGATGAGCTCTGCGGCGCGCTTCGATGGCTTTGTCCGCCGGTAACGGCACCGCATGAACAACTACCGGGATTCGCTTATTGCCGTGACACAAATAGGCTTCTATAGAACCCGCTCGCCCGTTTAGGGTTTGCACTCGACTATGCCAGTCTATTTTTACCATTCGACCGACCTCATCTTGTTCAAACAGCTTCATACCATGGGCATTATACCTTAATACAATTTCGCCGCCTTTATCCAAAAACGGGACTAACGATTTAGGTGAATTGTAACCACGATCAACCAACACAACGTCACCCGACTCCAGGGTATAGTGATCTAAACTCTCGGCCACCTTATCGCTTGTCACTTCGACCTGGCGTACACTCAGATTGATCAGATCAATGGCAATATGTAATCGGTATGTGGTTTCTCTCGCACCCGGTTCTTGTACCGTAGAGCCATCAATGACAATAAAGCGTAAAGAGCCGCTATCGACAACCGACTCCAATCCAAAGACACCGGCCAACAGCGACTTCACCCATGGCACACAAGCGGTGAGCCGTTTTTTACCGCCGTGTCACTCAGATACCCCTGGTGGTGAGCTACCTCGGCGGCACAGCTACGCAATGACAGATCTAATCCACAATACAGCATCACCAGCTGAAGTAACTGCAACGGACTTTGAATTTTTCGACTCCGTGTAAAGGCTTTAAACTCATAGGCTTGTTGCTGATAATCGGCCGGTAGGGCTTGCATAAATTGTTCAAAACGGCTATCTAGTGTTTGTGGCTGCTTCATAGTGACTTTCACTTTGGTAGGTAAAAGCTATTCTGTGTAGTAGCCACACCCTCTTTTTTCAAATACTTCTCATGGGCTTAGAGGCTTAAGTTGGCGCCTATGCCTGATCCACTCCAGTCACTCATGCTTAGAAAATAAGCCATTATAACTCTTCACACCCGCGGCAATGCCGTCACGGGACGCGGAGTGTAGAACGTCATAGGTGTTTGATCACGTGTTGTACGAGTGTGAGGTTCCGGGGCGTAATACCCGAAATCACCTTGCCGCCGGGTAAAGCGATTTGCAACGCTGATGCTGACTCTGTTTGAATATTCACCGGTACAAAAGCACCGGACTTAAGGTGCGATAGTCTTAATGACGATGCGGGTTGAGGATCTAACTTTTTGCGCCAGCAGGTGAATTGATGAGGCACCAGATTGTGTTGACGGCAAAAGGCGGTTTTATCATCGCTGTCGCCAGTTGGAGTCAATTGGTCTTTGACGAGTGAGATTTCTGTCAGAATAAAATCTGACTCAAATCAGCAAATTCTCGCTACGGTACAAAGATCTTAGACAGGCTCTGTGAGAATCGGCTTAATGTCTATAGATTCTCTATGGTACTCAGTTGCTAAGCGCTTTACTTTTTTCGCTTGCGGGCAAGCTCCTACGGCATGGAGACGGTTGCTGGTATTGGAAAGGTGCCCCGCCCTCCTCTTGACTAAACGTCCCTGCATAAGTCAGAGTTGTATCTTATAACAGCAAGGGCGTAATCACATGTCACAAAGACCAAATGTAGTCCTTATACTTGCCGATGATATGGGTTTTTCTGATCTTGGCGTTACCGGATCGGAAATCAGAACACCAAATATAGATCGGCTTGCAAATAACGGGGTGCTCCTCACGGCCATGTACAACTGTGCGCGTTGCTGTCCGACGCGGGCGTCTCTGCTGACGGGTCTCTATCCGCACAGTGCGGGGGTCGGTCACATGGGGGCCAACCTTGGAACCCCTGCCTACCAGGGGTTTTTACGCAACGACAGCGTCACCATAGCCGAAGTGCTGCGTGAGTCGGGTTACCGAACCATGATGTCTGGCAAATGGCATGTTGCCGGCGATTTCATGGCCAGGGAAGTCGATTCCTGGCGCGTCGGTGATATCGATCATCCGACCCCCCGCCAGCGTGGATTCGACCGCTTCTACGGCATAGTCGATGGCGTGACGAACTTCTTTTCTCCCCACTTTATGTTGGAAGACGATAGACGCGTCGACGTTTTCCCTGACAATTTTTATTTCACCGACTCGATCACCGACAAAGCCATTGGAATGGTGGAAGAAGCAGTCGACGCCGACAAACCCTTCTTTCTCTACCTCGCACATGCCGCACCGCACTGGCCCTTGCACGCGCCGGCGGAAGACATCGCACGCTACGATAGGGTCTATACCAAGGGTTGGGACGAAATACGAACCGCGCGGCACGAAGAGATGAACGGACGGCGGATTCTGGAGCGGAACTGGGATATTTCTCCGCGTGATGAAGAAGTCATGGCCTGGAGGGATGTCCGCCTCACCGATTGGGAAGCGAGTAAAATGGCGGTCTACGCCGCAATGGTCGACCGGATGGACCAGTCAATCGGAAGGCTGATCATGGCCTTGGAAAAGCTTAGCCAATTGGATAATACCCTTATCCTGTTTCTGTCCGACAATGGTGGCTGCGCAGAGTTCATGGCGGAGGACGGCTGGGCAAAGTTTTTTCCAAACATAACCCATGACGGTCGCAAGATCACCATGGGGAACATTCCCAATCTGTTTCCGGGTGATGTGCTGACCTACCAGAGTTACGACAAGCCATGGGCGAACGCGTCGAACACACCCTTCCGTCTCTTTAAGCACTACGTTCATGAAGGCGGCATTTCAACGCCTCTTATCGCCCACTGGCCAAACAGGATCAAGCAATCACCGCCAGCACACGCCCCATGCCACGTAGTGGACATATTACCAACGATCCTGGCGGCAACGGGTTGCCCCTATGTCACCGAACTCGGCGGCCACGCAATACAACCCCTGCAGGGCGAGAGCTTTCTCGGACTCCTTTATGGTGAGCATTGGTCCCGCCAGCAACCGATCTTTTTTGAACATGAAGGCAACAGCGCTGTTCGACTAAACAACTTCAAACTGGTGCGGAAGCACGGCCATGACTGGGAACTCTATGATATGGAAAAGGACCGAACAGAGCTCAACAACATTGCCGGACAAAACATGCCGCTGAAACGCAAGCTGGTCAAGCAGTATGACGACTGGGCCGAAAAGACAGGCGTTCTCGACTGGAGTATTGCACTGCCGAGAGTACTCGATGCCTGGAAGATGGAAAACGTCGAGGGGTAAACCAGTTTTTTTTTTAACGTTCGATTTTTGTACATCGAAAGATTTTACTGGCTAACCGAATTTGTCGACGATGCTACTTCTAGGCCTGACCGTCTCAAATGAGCGCGGATCAGCCCGTGACCAGTTTTAATTTTCCTGTTTGATGCGAGCTTGTCGGATGGGAAGTATCGGCCAATACCAGCCATTCATTATCACTTTTGTTTTATCCGGTAGCCACTACTTTAAATCATCGGTTGCAATCCTCCTTTTATAGGATATACTTTATGTATATCCCTGAGTGCGGAGTAATTGGTAATGGAAAAGGCTCGTATTTTCAAATCGAATCAAAGTCAGGCAGTACGCTTACCCAAACCGGTCGCCTTGCCTGACACCGTCAAAGAAGTGCAAATCATTTCTCTTGGAACTGCGCGCTTGATAGTGCCGTTTGGTGATGCCTGGAATTCGTGGTTTGAGGATGAGGGAGTCTCAGATGACTTCATGCAGGATCGTGAACAACCAGAGCCACAGCAAAGAGAAGAGATGTGATTCGATATTTGCTCGATACAAACATTGTCATATATACGATGAAAAACAAGCCACTGGCAGTACGACAGGCATTTGCGAGATTCCATGAAGAAATCGCCATTTCTGCAGTGACGCTGATGGAGCTCTATTATGGTGCTGAGCGATCTTCGGATAAGCCACGTAACTTAAAGTCGGTTGAAGGGTTGGCAGCCAGACTGTCCGTATTAGATTTTGACGTGCATGCCGCATCTCATACAGGCGAAATTCGTGCACAACTTGCAAATGTCGGTAAACCAATAGGACCCTATGATGCGATGATCGCAGGACATGCTCGATCTCGTGGATTCGTTTTAGTATCCAACAATGAAAGAGAATTCAAACGCGTTGATGGGCTGCGAATTGAGAATTGGACTTTAACAGCTACATAGTCTACTTCTATGTAATACAGAGTAGCATTATAGGCCTGTAGTAAGCAGCTATCGGCCAGTTCCAGCCATTGATTTACCGCAATTCCTGTACTTTAACCTCACGCATCATGAGGAAAAGTGGTAGCCCCAGTGACACGCCCACAGTACATGTCCCGAGTGCTGGCAACCATAGCTTTTTCATGTTCAACCGTCGCCCCTCAAAATAAATAAGAATCAATACTGCAATGGCTGAAACAATCACATCGAGCCATGCAAACGCCGCTATGTTAGGCCCAAATGCTTGTGCAAGTAGCAGCTTGATATCCAATCCATTTTCTAAAAGCCAAGGAACAAATTGAGATAGAGGTGCAAGTGTTCCAATTACAGCAAGCAATGCGTACATAGATTTCATCTGGCTTCCTGAACTCCGTAGTGTGCCGTAATTCTCCCAGAGTAAAGAAAAGTTTTAAAGACCGCTTCGGGCACGGAAGCGCCCGTAGTATCCCGGCACAGCGCTAGCACCAAAATAGATTCCATTCAAAAGAAGAGGAATCGAATATGTCACATCTACATACATCATCAGTCCCATGGAACAAGGGAAAATTAATCGGACAAAAAAGCCCTTTAAAGCTGAAAGAAATATGGGCCATAAGAGTCAGGCTGCAATTGGCTAAAAAAATACGTGATTTGGCGTTATTCAATTTAGCCATAGACAGTAAATTACGCGGTAGTGATTTAGTAAAAATTCGTGTTAGTGATATCGCAAAATCAGGCATCGTCTCAAGCCGAGCAATGGTGCAACAACAAAAAACAGGTCGAGCCGTTCAATTCGAAATCACCGAACAGACCCGCGAAGCCATTTCAGCATGGATTGAGAAAGCCAAATTATCAGGCTCACAGTTCTTATTTCCGAGCAGGTTAAAAGCATCTTCGCATCTTTCAACAAGACAATACGCTCGAATAGTGGAAAATTGGGTCACTGAAATTGGACTTGATCCGAGCAAGTATGGAACACACTCGCTGAGACGTACAAAACTTACTTTAATTTATAAACGCACCAAAAACCTGCGTGCTGTTCAATTGCTTTTGGGGCATACTAAGTTGGAAAGTACTGTTCGATATTTAGGAATAGAAGTTGACGATGCATTGGAAATTGCCGAACAAACTGAAATCTAGATTAATTTAGCGCCTCTTTGATGGGGCGCTTTCCGGCCAAAGGACTAAACCGCTATCGCGGTAGTGTCCGTGCATTTGGTTAGTTCGGTACCCGGAAACATACACCCCTACGGTCAGTAGGACCCTCCTGTGTTGAGGTTGTAATCACCACAACCACAACGCTCAACAAACAGGAGAGAGACCTATGACTAAGTCTACCATTTCCCCACTGCGCCAGCGCATGATTGATGATATGACATTGCGCCGACTCCATGATAAAACTCAGCTCACTTATATCCGTGCGGTAAAGCGCTTAACCCAGTTTTTGCACCGATCACCTGATACCGCAAGCACTGAAGATCTGAGCCTATTCCAGAAGTTTCTTGTCGAACAAGGTGTTTCTGGCCAGACCATTAACGCCACTATTATCGGTTTACGCTTTTTCTTTGAGAACACTCTCGATCAGCCCCATCGGATGCGGTATATGAGTTCTGTGCGTGTTCCTGAGAAGTTACCGCGGGTATTAAGCGTCGAAGAGGTGGCTCGCTTATTACAATGCGCACCCAACCTCAAAGCCAAAGCCGCTTTGTCTGTCGCCTACGGTGCGGGATTACGTGCAAAAGAGGTGACGCATCTCAAGGTCACCGATATTGACAGTGAACGTATGGTGATTCGTGTTGAGCAAGGCAAAGGCGGACGAGACAGACAAGCGATACTGGCGCCTGAGTTATTGCAGCTATTACGCATTTGGTGGCGTGAAGGGCATCGGCTTGGCAAGATGCTTCCTGGTGGTTGGTTATTTCCGGGGATGAACCCCATCAACCCACTTTCGACACGACAATTGAACCGCATGGTCAAACAAGCGGCCGAGGAAGCGGAAATGGATTACCGTAGTGTATCCATGCATACGCTGCGGCACAGTTTTGCAACTCATTTGTTAGAGCAAAAAGTCGATATCCGCGTCATCCAAGTCTTGCTTGGTCACAAGAAATTGACCACGACTGCGCGCTACACCCAGGTCGCGGCTCACACCTTGAGTGAGGTAATGAGCCCACTGGAAGCGCTTAAAGATATACATACAGCCTGAACCCGATCATGGTACGGCCACCTCTAGAGGTGGCGGATATCTTGCGCCGTGAGGGTGCAGCCTGGCGCCGCGCGCATGCCGGACACATCAGTCTGGGCCAGTTACAGGTCATGTCCGCCATTGAGAACTGCCGAACCGACGTGCTCGGCGGTCACGTGCTGCATTGTGGGCAGTGCGATGAACAATTGATCGCTTACAATTCCTGTCGGAATCGACACTGTCCCAAGTGCTGTGGCACCAAGGCGCGACAATGGTTGGAAGATCGTAAAGCAGAGCTGTTGCCTGTCGACTATTATCACGTGGTATTTACTCTGCCCGCGAAGATTGCAGACTTGGCCTATCAGAATAAAGCGATTATTTACGACTTACTGTTCAAAGTCTCGGCTGCAACACTCTCCACCATCGCCGCCGATCCAAAACACCTAGGCGCTAAAATCGATTTTATCTCTGTATTACACACCTGGGGTTCGGCAATGACCCATCACCCCCACGTACACTGCATCGTACCCGGTGGCGGGTTGGATGCACAATCGGCATGGAAACCTTGCAAATCCGGGTTCTTTCTGCCTGTGCGGGTATTGTCTCGATTGTTTAGACGGTTGTTTCTCGAGCAGCTTCAGCAAGCTTATGATAACGGTCACCTAAAGTTCCACGGTCAGTTAGTCGAACTCCAGCAGACTAAACGCTTCATGCACTATCTGGCTCCGCTTCGTAACAGTGAATGGGTTGTCTATGCCAAGCTACCATTTGCCGGACCTGAAGCCGTATTGGCTTATTTATCACGTTACACACACCGAGTCGCCATCGCCAATTCTCGGTTGATATGTGCTGATGAACACGGCATCACCTTCAACTGGAAAGACTACCGCACGAAACGCTGTATCCGTTATAAACCAATGACACTGACAGCGGATGAGTTTATCCGGCGCTTTTTAATCCATGTGTTACCCAAAGGCTTCCACCGCATCCGACACTACGGCCTGCTTGCCAGTCCTGTTCGAAGAAAACACCTGGAGCGATTACGCACGGTTCTGCAGGTTGAGGAAACCGAAAACACAGAAAGTGAGATCGAAATAGAGAAACCGGCTAGCTTCGTTTGTAGAACCTGTGGGGAGCCACTTCACATCATTGACATCGTGATTCCCCGAAACAGAGCGCCACCATGCTAATAACACGAGTAACAAGCAAAACGGCTCGAGCATCCATCAGGGTGCCTGGCTTGCTGTTGCCTATTCGACAAAATCGTAACAAAAATTACCGAGAATCAGGAAAAATAATCACCATTTATAAGCAAGTACGAACAATAAACAGACGCAGCCAGTATCTAGCATCGCCCAACAGAGAAAGACGGTTTAAACAAAGCCCATAGCATCGGCCCGCGGTTTCCTCCCCTGGACATTATTGAACACCCGCTTCCCATACCGGGGAGGCTTAGGGTACTCTGTGATCGCGGTTGTCCAATAATGCTAACCAGGTGCCGCCGTTCGGTTATATTAGAGTGAACCTTGGATCTTGAACGTTAGGAGTGACAGCAAACTGTTAGGAAGCAGTCACTGCTAAGAGAGGTTGAATTGGCTCCTCTCGACCCAAATCAGACAACAAATCCAAGACACTGGTGATGATGCTGAGATCCCTCAAGAATCCAGAGCTGTATTGAGTTTTTTTCGGGACCAGGCCATAACAAAGGGCACTCAAACCCCAAGATAGAACCCTATTCGGTCTGAGATCGAGTCCGAGCAGAGTTCGGAAACCTTCCCATCCCTTACCCTGCTTGGCTCTCCGGTCGGCCCGCGTCCGCAAGAACCACGGGCAACTCAGCTTCTGCGCACTTTTCCCATAAACAGTCAAAATCACCACTGGGTTTCTACCTTGGGAAAAATTCCTGCGCGGACCCAACTTGCATCTAACAATACCTGCCTGCCGAGATCTTCATCAGAAATCCTTCACCAGTTACGACATTCGAACAGCGTTCGGCGAATGGCAGAATTGGGCGGTTTTTTTGAGTGATGTTCATACCAGTGTCAAGTGACATATTTAGTAAATGAAGCCGTCGACGCACGCGCTCGCCAGTCGGTCACCACATTTACCAGTGCGGGCCGGCCAGATTCAACTACGGACATCGCACGCTCCAGGGCGGGCACTATATCGTCCGGTTCCTCGACAAACTCGCCATAGCCACCCAACGCGTCGACCATCAAATCGTACCGCGCGTATCCTAGATCACGGCCCGGCTGCTTGCGATCCGGATCCCCGGTCCAACCGCCATTGAGGCTGATCACCACAAGGATCGGTAACTTGTGACGCACGAGCGTATCGAATTCCATGGCATTTAACCCAAAGGAACCATCGCCGTGCAGGACCACGACGGGCACGTCCGGACAAGCGACTTTGGCGCCGAGTCCCAACGGCAGACCGACCCCCATAGTACCGAAAGCGCCGGAATTCAATCGGTGACGCGCTGTGAAGGTCGGGATGACTTGCCTGGCGTAGTTAAGGATCTCTTGCCCATCAACGCAGAGAATAGCCTTGCGTTCGAGGACTCCGCGCAGGTCGCGACAGAGGCGAAGCGGATGAATTGGGATCGACTTGTCGTCAAGATTCGTCTCCTGATCGGCTGTCTTGCTGTCATTCAGAGCGCTCAGCCGGTTGCGCCAGGGGTCGAAGTTTTCCAGCGAAACTTGCCCGTCGAGCGCGGTGGTGAGTTGATTTAGCGCTGTTTTGAGGTCCGCGACAATGCCCAGTTTCAGCCCACGCGGACTACCAGCAATCTCTTGTGGATCGATATCAATACGCACGATTTGGGCCTCGGCTGAAAAACGTGGGGGAGCGAGATGACCCAGGATAAAGTTCATCCTCGTGCCGAAGATCAGTAACAGGTCAGCCTCACGAAATGCCGTACTCCGTGCAGTCAAGTAGCAGTATGCGTGATCCTCGGCGATGACGCCCCTACCTTGAGGTGTTGTGTAAAACGGAATGCCGGTGGCCTCGACGAAGGCGGCAAACTCGGCTTCAGCGTCGGACCAGAACGCGCCAGAACCGCTGATAATAACCGGCCGTTCCGCCTTGGCGATTAGCTCGACCAGATCCCTGATCTCCCAATTACTTGCCGCTGGACGTGGGTGAGGCACAGTGTCCCAAGGATCCGGCCAGTGGACTTGCGCCTCGTCGACTTCAGCAAACAGGACATCGCCCGGAAGATCGACGTAGACTGGTCCAGGCTTGCCGGCCATGGCTGTGACGAATGCCCGGGCGATGATCTCAGGTATTCGCTCTGCGTGGTATACACGTTCCGCCCACTTGGTGCAGGGTGCCATCATAGAGAGTTGATCGATTTCCTGGAAAGTACCATGGTGACTTTCACTGACCGGGCAAGACCCACCGAGTGCAACAACGGGTGTACCATCCGCCCAGGCGTGTGCGATGCCAGTGATCAGGTTCGTCGTGCCTGGGCCAGAGGCTGCCATGCAGACGCCAGGTTTGTTATGCAATCGCGCAGAGGCATGCGCCGCAATGGCTGCCGCTTGCTCGTGGCGCACATCGATCCCGCGTAGGCCGAGGTCCAGCGCGGCCTTTTCCACAGCAAGCATCGGTGCCCCCATCAAGTAAAAAAAAGTGTCGACACCTTGGCGCTGAAGCGCCTGCGCGACAAGATCGGATCCTGTTATCGTCATATCTTATCCTCCTATGTTATGCGGCGGCAGGCGGTGAGGCCTTTGCCAAACGTTGCCGGAGCACTGCGTGCTGGATCTTGCCAGTAGCTGTACGCGGCAAGGCGTCTTCCGTAATAAAGGTAATCGAACGCGGCCACTTGTAGCCCGCTATCTGCGGCCGACACCAATCGATCAATTCTCCCTCGCTAGGTGCAGTGCCGTCACTGGCCACCACAACAGCGTGTACACGCTCGCCCCATTTGGGATCGGCCAGACCGATCACCACGACATCCCGCACCTTGGGATTGGCAGCGAGAACAGCCTCGACTTCGGATGGGTAAATGTTCTCACCGCCGGAAATGATCATGTTGCTGCGTCGGTCGACGAGGTACAGATAGCCGTCGGCGTCCCTACGGGCCATGTCGCCGACGGAGCAATAGTTGCCACGGAAAGCCTCACGTGTCTTGTCTGGCTGGCCCCAATAGCCGTCAAACGTGTAGCCATTGCAGGAATAGAGTTCGCCAGTCTCTCCCGGTGCAACTTCGTTACCGTCGCCGTCCAGTAATTTGATTGGCAGCGTACCGACACATTCGCGGCCAACCGATCCGAGCTTGGTAAACTGCTCCTGCGGATGCAACATTGTGACGTATCCTGTCTCACTGCTGCCGTAGAGCTCAAACAAGCCAGCCGAGCTAAACTGCTCCATGATAGCGCGCTTCGTCTTCTTTCGCGCGGGCGCAGAGGAGATCATCAGCCGAGTGACCGATCGGCAGGCATATCGCTTCCGAACGGCGGCCGGTTGATCCAGTATCATGATGTATTGCGTCGGCACAAGAGACGTGAAAGTCGTGCCGTACTCGTCCATCGCGGCCATCATATTCTCCGGGTCGAAAGACGGTCGGGAATAGATCATCAAAGGTGCGCCGCAATAAGCAAAAGCACTCATGAAGAAGAATGAGTTGGCGTGGCACATTGGCATAACCAACATTGCCCGGTCCTCACGGGTGATTGACATTTCGACGGCCGTTGTCATCGCCAGCATCGCACTGGCACGGTGGCTTCGGATCGCACCCTTCGGATGCCCGGTGGTGCCGGATGTATACATCAGAGCCCAGGGATCATCAAGATCGACCAGTACCACCGGGCGCGAGGCACTCGCCGTCTGGATCAAGCCCTCATAGTCCTGGTAACCAGTAACGGATTGAGTCTCGCCCATTAGCACGAAAGCGGCCTCGGAAATCGCTAATTCGTCCCGGATAGCCTCCACGCTATTCGCGAGTTTCGCCTCCACGATCAATACCCGCGCACCGCAGTCCTGGACGATGTAGCGAATTTCCGGTGCACTCAGGCGAAAGTTGATCGGGACAGCAACGAAACCGCCAAGTGCAGCGGCGGCGTAGAGTTCGACCCACTCCATGCGGTTGAAAGCGAGGACGCAAAAGCGGTCTCCTTTTTCGAGGCCAAGATGGGACAATGCATTCGCCAGCCTGCAGGACCGTTCGTAGAGTTCTGCGAAGGATAACGACCGATCTAGATCGGCGACGCCGGTAACTGTTGGGGTGAGGCGTGCATTTGTGCAAAGCACGTCACCAAAGTTTGCCAGATTGTTCATTTTTCTTCCCCCTTTTTTTGGTCCCTGTCAGTATCCGCTGGTCGACATCCATCGTCCTTGGCATATCGCTGGGATTTCGCTGTGATACCGTTGTTTTTTGCTGCGGTAGTGCTTGCTGCAACTCATTCTGGTAAAGTGGAAACCCATGCAGGAGGGGTCATGGTATTTAAATTTGGCGACATCGTGCTGGACAGCGAGAGGAGGGAACTTTGGCAGGGCGCCAATCAGGTCATCATAGAACCGGGTGTCTTTGAATTGCTTGAATACGTGATCCGCAACCGTGACCGGGTGGTCAGCAAAGACGATCTCATCGAGAATGTATGGAAGGGCCGGATTGTCTCAGAATCAACCTTGACGAGCCGCATAACTGCGGTGCGCCAAGCGATTGGTGACAACGGTCAAGATCAACGCCTGATCCGTACTGTTCCGCGCTGTGGCGTGCGTTTCGTGGGCGATGTGGCGGAGACACCAGCACCGGCGCAGCGGACGCTCGAAGTGGAAGCTGCTAGCGCAGTACTGGAGCGACCGAAGCCATCCATCGCTGTCCTGCCGTTCACTAACATCTCCGCAGATCCCGAACAGGAATATTTCAGCGACGGAATCACTGAAGACATCATCATGGCCCTATCCAGGCTCAGGTGGTTCTTCGTTATCGCGAGGAACTCTTCCTTCGCCTACAAAGGGCAGACGCTGGACGTTCGACAAATCGGCCAGGAGCTTGACGTCGCTTATCTCCTCGAAGGTAGCGTCCGCAAGGCTGGGCAACGCTTGCGCATAACTTGCCAGCTGCTCGATGCTGAAACCGGCAATCATATTTGGTCAGAACGCTACGACTGTGAGCTGATAGACGTGTTCGATTTGCAGGACGAGATCACACAAAGCGTCGTCTCTGCTGTCGAGCCGAAACTCGTCGCGGCCGAAGGGCAGCGAGCGGAGACAAGGTCGTCTCGGGATTTGCAGGCCTGGGATCTGGTGACCCGAGCGTTGCCGCATTTCTGGAAGTTCACAGCAGAGGAAAATTCCCGCAGTGTTGCCATACTGCGCGAGGCAGTCGAGCGATATCCGGAATACGCGCCAGCCCACAGCATGCTCAGCTTTGCACTACTGGTTTCGTCGTATCTTGGCTGGGAACACAACGACAGGGAGATGGCGGAGAGGTTTGCCTTAAATGCAATGGAAATCGATGAACAGGATCCGTGGGCACACGTGGCTATAGGTTTCGTCGCCATGACTGAGCGAAAGACAGAGGACGCACTGCATCACTTTCATCGAGCGCTCGAACTCAACCCGAATTTCGCGACGGCGGTTGGCTTTGTGGGCTTTACGCTTACACTCGACGGCCAGACCGATGAGGGTCTCAAGTATCTTGAACGAGCCGCCCGGATGAATCCACGTGAACCCCTCAGCGTCTTCTTTTCATTCGCACCGATGGGCGCGGCACATTATCTAGCGGGGACCTACGATGAGGCGATTCGATGGGCTCTTCAAGCCGTGAAACTGCGTCCCAGCTATCCAGCAGGTCATCGGATTCTTTGCGCAAGTCTTGCGCAAACCGGTCGGTTAGAAGAAGCTAAAGCCGCGTTTGCAGAACTGCAGCGCCTGCAACCGGACATCTCGGTTTCCTGGGTTCGGCGTTGGGTGCCATATACCAAGGAACCGATGGAGAAATTCATCGAGGGCCTGCGAAAGGCCGGATTGCCAGATTGAGACGAGATACCTTTCCGCGGCAAGACCCTCGAACACCTCACTTAAGCACCGAAACTCTATCATGGTGTTAGGGCAACGCACCTTCACTTCGCCAACAGCTACACATTGAGCTATTCTCAAGTAGTATCCACGTAGACATTGAAGAAAAGTTCAACTTTGAAAGGCTGCATTTGGCACCTACTTGCATATCGCACTGAATAAAGTAATGGCAGCTTTAGTCAACGGAGCCGCCGGAGTGAGAGCGAGGAAAATCATCATGATTCGAATTTGCTGACCGGCAAAAATGGGCACTTACCCGCAGGTGATTGCTTCAGATTCCGGCGCCATAGATTATATTGTTCGATGCCATACTCGATCGACTCGTACACAATGCTTGCAAAATCACTTTAAAAGGAGAATCCATGCGAAAAACCAGAACCAGGTTGACAGACATAACCCGTTCGAGATAACAATAGACAAACCCGCGTTGCTATAGCTCCGATAGGTCGCAGCCTTCGAGCGGTTTAGGTGGCAACTTTCAAATGGAATGGGTGGCTGGTTTCACCGGAATACGCAATTGGCTAATAAGTTACGTGATTTAGATAGCGTAAAAACAAAACTGCCGCGATAACAACAATCGGAGGTAAGTGATGTCGCATGAATATACGATCAGAGCTGCCACCCTGTACGATGCCCGTGATATCGCCAAACTTATCGCCCTATCATCCGACGGAGTTGCAGAAATCGAGTGGCATGAAGAGGCCGATAAGAAGCATTGTGACCCGCTCGACATAGGTGAACGCACCTATAAAAATCCCCAGGGAGATTACTCTTTTAGCAACACCACCATTCTTGAGACAAATGGCGAAGTAGCCGGTATGTTGTTGGCGTTTGCAATGCCCGATGCCGAACCGAGAAATCCTGAAAACCGTCCTGCTGCCGACGATAACAATGTCTTCGCACCTTACATGTATCTCGAAGAACCGAATAGCTGGTATATCTGCGGAGTTGCACTTTACCCTCGATATCGTGGTCACGGACTGGGAACGCGATTGATGGATTTGGCCAACGAACAGGCAAGAGAAAAAGGTTTTCCAATCTTGTCACTAGTAGTCAGTCAATCTGAAACATTCGGGTAAAGACGTTTCAGTTTTATCCTTGCTTGCTCTGTTGTGAAGCGCCAATCTACCGGTTTCGTATTTTCGTTGCGTATCTGCTCCCATTGCTCAACCTCCTGTGTAAGGGTTTCTCTATCAGCAATGCGACGATCTAGGCACTGTCGAGCCAGCACGCTGAATTCGCACTCCGCCATGTTCAGCCAGCTTCCATGCTTCGGTGTGTAGATAAATTCGAGTTTGCTGAGCAGACTGTGAGCAAGCTCTGGCGGGAATGCTTTGTACAATGAGGCGCCAGTATGTGTGCTAAGGTTATCCATCACCAAGGTGATTTTTTCCGCATGCCGATAGTCCTCCTGCACCAGGCGTCGCACACCTTCAGCCCACTCACTTGCCGCATGATTCCCTGCCACTTGCACTCTACGCCAGTTCTCCAGAGGCGCATAGAACAACAGCAAATGAGCCACACCATTGCGTTCATATTCTCCATCGTAGCGCTCTGTCTGTCCCGGTGAAGGCGGAATCGGCTTGCGAACCTCACGTGTACATTGCTTGGTGGTCTCATCCATGCAAACCACTGGATAGTCTGGGTCGTACTCCCTCTTGTAAACGTCCAGCACCTGTTCCATTTGACAGACAAAGGCGGCATTACCCTGAGCGGGTATACACCACATCCTCTTCTGCCAAGGTTTTATGGTGTTTTTTTAAAACTTGCCTAACCGTTTCATACGAGATCGTATCCACAATGTCCAACTCCACAAGTTTTTCGCTCAAAAGCCTCAGAGTCCAGCGTACCCGCCCCTCGGGTGCTTCACTACAGGCCAGGCTTATCAATTGGGCTTCGCCTTCGCCATCCAGACTCGCTGTACGTTCGCGAGATCGCTTCTTTCTCTGTAAGGCCTTCTCCAAGCCTTCATGAACGCACCTTCGGCGAACAGATTCAATACACCGTGTGCTCAGTTCCATCTGATCGGCTGTTTCCGTGTCAGTCATTGCCGGACCATACTTGCCCTCATCAACCCGTAGCAGTATCGCCGCATGTCGTCGCCGTTGGGCTGACACTCGGCCTTGATTTACCATGCCTTCCAGTGCATGGCGTTCATCCTGCGATAGTCTCACTATATTGCGCTTTGCCATATCAAACCTCATCAACAAGTTGTAATTCCTTGTTAAGAAGTTAGACTAATACCCGAACTTTTCATCCTGACTGACTACTAGTGGCATTTGAACAAAACAAGAGGGCTGTAAACCTCTACAAAAAGTTAGGATACACAGTGATGGATCAAGCCCCGATAGTCCCACATCCGTTGATTCACTACGAGGGTAATGCCCTGATTATGGTTCGGTCTGTGGAGCGATGAATCTGAGGTAGATTTCCGTGTAATGCCTCTTCAACTGTGAGGCTCAGCTGTGAACATAAAGCTCCATACACTGGCGTCAAATTGGATGACTTGAGGCGGTTTTCACGGAGTTCCCGATCGTCCACCATCACAAGGTCCAGCTCTCGCACACCAATGGCTCTAGCCGATTGAGTCGCATCCGCAGCGGCTGGCCGGGCAAACCGTACCTGGAATGCCAATTGCCTCGATGTTGAGTGGAATTTTACTTATTGCTGCTTAATTTCAGTTAATACTTTCCGACTTGATATTGAGCAATAGAATGATGCGGGTAAAAAAATCTCACCGAATCTCAGTTTTATAGCTGAATTTATCGGACCGGCCTTTTGAAACGCGGGATTCGATTATTTTATTGTTAGTGGTGTAAGTTAAGCGGTTGAGTACAAGTACGGGTTCACCCACGTTTATTCCCAAGCGCTCAGCTGTAGCACCATCCGCACCTCCGGCTGTTAGCGTTTCTTCGGCCCGAACAACAGGAATCCCGTATTTCTCTACAATAATGGCATAAAACAGATCCGGAATGTGCACATCCTCATTTTCCAGACCAGGAACAACATCTGCACGCCAGTGCGAATATTCGACCATCACAGCCTGTTCGTCTACATAGCCTACACGTTCAATATGCAATAGCGGAACATCACTGCTTGCATTAAGTATTTCGCATAGCGATTTATCGCCTTTTTCAATTCTCCGTATAGTTGTTTCCTTATGGAGACGGGTGGGCTGTCCGGCTTGATCACCGTAAGTTGTAAATCGAAATAAACTGTTATTGAAGTCAATACTGGATACGTAAGTACCTTTCCCTTGATGTCTGTAGAGTCTTTGCTCCCAGACCAAATTATCGATTGCCTTTTTAACTGTACCCGGGCTGACATTGAGTTCTTTGGCAAGTTGAGGCTCTGAAGGGATTAGATCTCCCGGAATCAATGTACCTGAGTCAATCAGGTTGCGTATATGGTCTTCTACCACCTGATAAAGAGGCCTGTTACTCCTTTGTCCGTAAATTGGTGCGTTCATATTGAAATTCAATGACCTCGAAAATAACTGGGTTAATAGAGAATATGCTGCTTTGCAGTAGAATATATCATCTAGATGAGATAATAAAATTTTTCTTGACAGAAATAAATTTTAGGTGTTTTATAGCACACAAATAAGTCATGTATATGACCTACATAAGTAAATCCGGATCAAATGGTTTGAGTTTATAACCACCGATAAGAGGAGGCGTTTATGGAATTTATCGAGCATTTTGCTCAGGTATTCGAGCCCGTCAATTTACTGGTGCTAGTGGGCGGAACAATTGGCGGGTTACTGCTTGGAGCCACTCCGGGCCTAAGTCCCACCATGGCTGTAGCGCTCTTAATCCCATTCACTTTCCAAATGGATCCGGCGACGTCTTTGATCATGCTTGGGGCTGTTTATACCTCCACCGTCGCGGGTGGGGCGGTCAGTGGAATACTGGTGAATATTCCCGGGGCACCTGCCAATATCGCCACAATCATGGATGGTCATCCACTCGCGAAACAGGGTCGTGCCACTGAAGCTCTGCATTACTGTTTTATCAGCTCTCTGTTTGGCGGGCTAATCGGTATTTTTTTGCTCATTTTCTTTACGCCACCCCTGGCTGAACTTGCATTAAAATTTGGCCCGTCAGAACTATTTTGGATATCGATATTTGGCATAACCATCATTGCATCACTTGGCGGGGGATCCATTCTTAAAGGATTACTGGCCGGTGGCGTAGGCTTATGGCTGTCAACTATTGGGTATAACCCGGTACTGGGTGAAGAGAGGTTTGTATTCAGCGAACATCTGGCTGGCGGAATACATGTCATTGCGGCATTAATAGGGCTGTTTGCCATACCTCAAGTATTGACTCTGGTTTCCACGCAAAAAGCAGCAAGCAAAGATATCGAGCTTGCTGAATTGCGATCTCATAGTGTTTTTAAGTCGTTTTTATACACTATTAAACGTGTGAAAGCGTTAGGTGTGGGAACCGTTGTTGGCAGCATAATTGGCGTTATTCCCGGTGCGGGTGGTCAGATAGCTGGATTGGTTGCCTACGATCAAACCAAAAAAATGAGCAAGGATCCAACAAAATTCGGCAAAGGAGAGCCCGATGGAGTAATCGCTGCAGAAAGCGCAAACAATGCAATGGTAGGTCCGTCACTGGTTCCGTTATTAACCCTTGGGATTCCAGGCAGTCCAACCGCAGCAGTTCTACTTGGCGGTTTATTGATTAATGGTTTGTTTCCCGGACCTGATCTGTTCACGATCCATGGGGACGTAACATGGACGTTTATCGATTCCTTATTGGTCGGCCAGATATTCATGATGATATTCGGTTTGATGATCGCGCGCTACAGCATTTTTGTTACCCGAATTCCCAACCATGTGATGGCCGCGGCGGTCATTGTCCTCGCCATATTTGGTACTTACAGTGTTCAGAACAGCATTTCAGATGTGATTGTCATGCTGGTGCTGGGTACAGGAATGTATTACGCGGCCAGAATCGGTTTCAGCGCAGCACCTCTGGTTTTGGGGTTGATCCTGGGTCAGCTTACAGAGACAAATTTTCTGCAAGGCAGACTGATCGCCGGTGAAGATGGCTGGAGTTATTTCTTTCAGGGTTCAATTAATAAAATCGTTATTGTGCTGTGTATCCTTTCGATTGCTTACGCAATTTACAGTGAACGAAGACAAATTGCATTGCGCCGACAGGAGGCAAACGCATGAATATTGAAATTGGTCGGAGATCACTGGTAGCGCTGTTAGTCGTTATTTTGATAGGAATGATTTTTAAAGCGAGCTTTTTTCAGGAAGAGAGTGAAGTCTATCTGTTCCCCATGATAGTGGCGAGTACCATGCTGGTACTGAGCCTAATTTCACTTATACGTGAAGCGCTGGATCTGAGTGTGGATGATTATCAGCCATTTCCATTTATACGCCAACTGCCGGCAATTTTAGTCATGATTGCGACTGTATCTCTGGTCGAGACCCTGGGGATTTATACAAGCGCGTTTCTCTCACTACTGATCATCACAAATTGGTATTCACCGGAGGAAGACCGGACTCGTCGCATAAAAAGCAGTGTACTTTTTTCTTTGGGTTTTACCGCCTTTATGTACCTGCTTTTTACCTTAATGCTTAATGTACAACTACCGAGGGGCATGTTGATTTAATTGTCCGTTATAGCGGCAAATCTGATTAAGCCCAAAGATTGTTGCTGCACTGGCTCTGTTGCAAGACAGGGCAATTAAATACAAAAACACTATTTGGAGGAATGATATGTTTTCACGATTAAGTAGATTATCAGTCAGCGTTTTAGCCGTGGCTGTAGGAATGGCATCAGGAGCTTCGGCTTTGGCGGAGGAATATCCTGACAGACCAATTTCGCTGACTGTTGCTTACGGGGCCGGTGGGGCTACAGATTTTCAGGCGCGTCTGGTCACAATGATGTCGGCCCAGGAAGATAAAGAAGGTAAAGGCGTCTATTTAAATGGACAACCGATGGTGATTCTTAATCGTCCTGGCGCAGGTGGTCAGGTCGGTTGGAACAGCTTTGTTAAAAAAGCTAAAACTGATGGTTATGATCTGGCGGCGTATAACGTACCGCATTTCATTGCCCAGTCGATTGTTTTCCCTAAGAAAGTCAAATACAACGTCGATAATCTTGAACCTGTCGCCAATTGGGGTGCTGATCCAGCGGTATTGATTGTTAACAAAGACAGCCAATTTAATACAGTTCAGGAACTGGTTGATTTTGCCAAGGAGAATCCTAAAAAACTAACGATTTCCGGCGCCGGATTGTATGTGGGGCATCACATAGCAAGTTTGCAGTTTGACAGGGCCGCAGAGATAAACACAAAATACGTTCCTGCAGGAGGTGGCGTCAAAGCTATGCAGTTTGTTTTAGGCGGTCAAACCATGGCGGGATTTAATAACTTATCCGACGCTTTTCGAAGCCGAGATCGTCTGAAAATTCTTGCCGTCGCAGATTTACAAAGAAATGATTTTTTACCGGATGTGCCGACACTGAAGGAATCCGGTTTTGATGTAGATGACAGTAGCGTGAATTTTCGCGGCATCATGGCACCAAAGGGTACTTCAGAGGAAGCTCTAAAGGTGTTGGCTGAGAAAGTGCCGGCTATGTTTCAGCATAAAAACGTGGCTAAAAAGATGAAAGAAGGCGGGTCGCCGATGCGTATTATGACACGTGAAGAAGTCCGTGCAATGTGGACTGAGCGTCAGGCGTATCTCAGCGAGCTGCTTAAAGATTTGTGATGATTTGAAGTCTAGCGCGTTGTGCCGTGAAGCTATCTCGGCACAACAAGCAAAACAATTCGCTCCCGTATAACCTGTGAATGCAACTCGCATGGTGAAGTCAACTTGTAGTGCCTGAATAAAGAGGATGTATCATGCAAAACGGAAAAGAAACCAGCCAATTGAATGAGTTGGAATCAGAAGCCAGTCATACCGTTTGCGACCTTGTACAAAAGGCGCGAGTGGCGCAAGCAATCTATGCCAATTATAGTCAGAAAAAAGTTGATGAAGTCGTTACCGCAGTTGCATGGACATTGCTCGATCCAGAAAACAATAAACGGCTTTCCGTGCAAGCAGTAGCCGATACTGGGCTGGGAGATGTTCAAGACAAAATAGTAAAAAACCATCGAAAAACGCTGGGATTATTGCGCGACTTAAAAAATGCGCGAAGTGTGGGCGTGGTTGCAGAATACCCGGAGAAAGGCGTCATTGAATTAGCCCGCCCAGTCGGTGTGGTAGGGGCGGTAGTACCCTCAACCAATCCGGTTGCCACGCCTTACAATAAAACACTGAATGCACTAAAAGGCGGAAATGCAGTAATTCTCGCACCTTCACCCAAAGGTCAGAGCGTAGCGGATGAAGTGGTGGAGTTAATGCAGGCGGCATTACGTCAAGTAGGCGCCCCGGTGGATCTAGTACAAAAGTTACCTACTCCTGTCAGTAAGCTTGTAACCCACGAATTGATGAAGCAGGTTGATCTGGTTGTAGTAACGGGATCTCAAAATAATGTTCGTGCAGCGCTTACCAGCGGAACTCCGGCCATTGGTGTTGGAGCCGGTAATGTTCCCAGTGTTGTAGACGAAACGACAGAGTTGGTTTCAGCTGCCAAAAAAATAATAGCATCCAAGAAATTCGACAATGCGACCAGTTGTTCGTCTGAAAACAGTTTAATCGTGTTAGACCAGGTATATGACGATATGCTGGAGGCTCTAAGAGGGCAAGGTGCCCGACTGTTAAAAACCGATGAAAAAGAACAGCTTCGGCATGTCATGTGGGTCGATGGCAAATTAAGTCCAAGCGTCACAGCAAAATCGTCCGATGAAATTCTCAAGGTAGCGGGAATTGACAATGCGGCTGCCGGGACCAGCATAATACTGGTTGAAGAGGACAAGCCTGATACCGCCAGCAAATTCTGCGACGAAAAACTGAGCCCGGTCCTAACAGTATTTCGGGTCAAGGACTTTGATCAGGCTATGGTTACCGTAGAAGAAATTCTGGACATTAACGGAAAGGGGCACTCGGTCAGCCTTCATTCTGAAATAGCTGAGAGAGCCATGCAGATGGCTATAAAACTTCCTGTTTGCAGGGTCATAGTTAATCAGGCTCATTGTTTTGCAACAGGCGGTTCTTTTGATAACGGTCTGCCGTTTTCATTGTCTATGGGGTGCGGAACCTGGGGTGGCAATAACATTTCCGAAAACATGAATTATCGCCATTATATTAATACAACTCGTATATCAACTATGATTTCACCAAATCAGCCAACACTGGAAGAAATATTCGGCGATCATTGGAGAAAGTTCAATATTGAACCCGGTTCCGAACTTTAAGAGCGGAAAAGCCATGACTACAGTAAGAGAACTAATAGAGCACAATGCTTCCAGGCAGCCGGATAAAGTATTTCTCGTGGCCCCTGAAGCGGAGCAGGCACTCACTTACGGTCGGCTGCGTGAGCTGTCATTAGAAATTACAGAAACACTCGATCAGCTAGGTATAGAAAAAGGGGAAAAAGTTGCCGTTTTACTTCCCAATGGATTTTGGACAACCGTGTTGTTGCTGGGGATAGTTTACAGCGGTCGGGTTCTGGTCCCATTAAATGCGGTGTCGGGTGACTCTGCGCTTTCCTATGTACTAGATCATTCAGATACCCGAATAATCTTTATCAATGAGCAATTCATGGAAAAGTTCTCCGCTGTTATCCAGCAGCTATCAAATACAATCAAGCTGATATCCACAGAAGTGGACACCGGGCCGCAGTGGCCGAAAACTACCGGTTCTGACAGAGAAATTCCAGCATTGAATACAGAAGATCATGCCATTTTAATGTATACGTCCGGAACGACCGGTAGACCTAAAGGCGTGCTCCTGTCTCAGGGCAACGTAGTGGAAGGAGGCAAAAACACCAGTATCGCTCATGATTTGACCGAGGCGGATTGTGGATTATGTGTATTACCGTTGTACCACATCAATGCCCAGATGGTTACAGTGATCGGTCCTCTGTATTCCGGTGGCAGCGTCGTCATGCCTTACCGGTTTGGAGTTACTGTTTTCTGGAAACTGCTGGCTGACTACAAATGTACCTGGTTCAGCGTAGTACCCACCATTATTGCCTACTTATTGGAACAAGCCGAGAGGGAGGGTTTTGATCGAGCTGCACTGGGCGGGTTGAATGACTTGCGTTTTGGCCGATCAGCGTCAGCGCCTTTGGCTCCGGAGATGCACAAAGATTTTGAAAAAATGTTCGGCGTAACTATCGTTGAAACCATGGGTCTTACCGAGACAGCGGCTCAGATTTTGTCTAATCCCATGCCA
Organism: Granulosicoccaceae bacterium; assembly: GCA_965222695.1. Taxonomy (GTDB): domain Bacteria; phylum Pseudomonadota; class Gammaproteobacteria; order Granulosicoccales; family Granulosicoccaceae; genus UBA7957. The sequence goes on from OZ244967.1 coordinate 3,220,207, forward strand.
CCTGAAAAACCCAAGTATGGCTCTCCCGGTATTGCAGTAGGTAATGAGGCAAAGATAATCGATGAGCAGGGTAATGAATGTCCACGGGGTACCTCCGGTGAACTGATGATTCGCGGTAAAAATGTGACCGGTGGATACTACAAGAATCCGGAGGCGACAAAAGAAGCCTTGGAGCCGGATGGATGGTTTCATACAGGCGATATTGCTTATTGCGATGAAGATGGTTTCTTCTTTATCACCGGTCGAATTAAAGAACTGATCATCAAGGGGGGAGAGAACATTGCGCCACGAGAAATCGATGAGGCTCTGTACGAACACCCCGCTGTTTTGGAGGCGGCTGGATTTGGAATCCCTGATGTCAAATATGGACAGGAAGTGATGGCTTGTGTAGCGCTAAAGCCAGGAGCTCAATGTTCAGAAAAAGAGTTAAACGGATTGCTCGAAGCGAGTTTGGGTCAGTTTAAGTCGCCTAAACGCATTTACTTTATGGACGAGTTACCCAAAGGACCATCGGGGAAAATTCAACGCTTAAAGCTTCCTGAGATTGTTGAAAAACAATTCGGATAAAACTTGGATTAACTTTTTCATTTGTTAAACGGTAACAAAATCTGGTGAGTGATTATGTTTAATAAAATCCTGGTCGCACTTGATGGCTCCAAGCATTCAACCAAAGCGTTGAATACGGCCGTCCAACTAGCCATTCGATGCGAAGCACAGCTTATTTTGTTTCATGCCATGCAAGTCAGTACCCTTAGCGCCGGCTATTCTATAAAAGTCTCCGACTCGGCAAGGAAAGTCTATGAAACTGTCGCACTGGAACAAGCCAACGCCATATTGGGGGAAGCGGAATCCCTGGCAACCGGCAACGGCGTTACTGACTTGAAGAGAGTGACACTGGAATCAAACTCAGTCGCTAATGCAATCCTTGATACCGCCAAAAATGAACAGGTTGAACTTATTGTTGTTGGAACGCGCGGACTAACGGGATTGCGCGAAATGACGATGGGTAGTGTGGCCCATAAAATCTCTTCGGCTGCAAATTGCCCCGTGCTAATTGATCGATGATCCCTGAATATACCGCTATTGTATTAGTTATTAATTGCTTTTTTTGCAGATAACCAAATTAGGTTTAAATTTACTCTGAGGATAGTTACCAATGAAAATGACCACCGAAGAAGCCTTTATCAAAGTGTTGCAGATGCACGGCATCGAGCACTCGTTTGGCATCATCGGCTCAGCAATGATGCCAATCTCCGACCTGTTTCCGGTGGCAGGCATTAAATTCTGGGATTGCGCGCATGAAGTGAATGCGGGCATGAGTGCTGATGGCTATACCCGGGCCACGGGCAAGATGTGCATGGCAATCGCCCAGAACGGCCCGGGTATCACCAATATGGTGACACCGATTATCACGGCCTACTGGAACCACACACCGCTGTTGCTGGTCACCCCACAGGCGGCCAATAAAACCATCGGTCAGGGTGGTTTTCAGGAAATGAAACAGATGGCCCTGTTTGAGGATTGCGTATGCTACCAGGAAGAAGTACGTGATCCCACGCGTATTGCCGAAGTGCTGAACCGGGTCATTTTAAAAGCCTTCCGTGGTTCGGCTCCGGCACAGATAAATATTCCGCGGGATATGTGGACCCAGGTGATCGATATCGATCTGCCGCAGGTGGTGTGTATCGAACATCCACCGGGTGATCCGGATGCGATCAGCGATGCGGCCGCCTTGTTGAGCGAAGCCAAGTTCCCGGTCATCCTCAACGGTGCCGGAGTAGTCTTGTCAGGTGCCATAGATGCATCTGCCGCCCTGGCCGAACGTCTGACTGCCCCGGTTTGCTGCAACTACCAGCACAATGATGCTTTCCCTGGTTCTCACCCATTGTCTTGTGGTCCGCTGGGCTATAACGGTTCCAAAGCGGGTATGGAGATGATTTCAAAGGCCGATGTGGTGCTGGCCCTGGGCACGCGTCTGAATCCCTTCTCCTCACTGCCGGCGTATCAGACCGAATACTGGCCCAAAGACGCCAAGATCATCCAGGTCGATATCAATGCCGATCGCATTGGCCTGACCAAACGGGTTGAAGTCGGCATCCAGGGTGATGCCAGGCGAGTCGCGGAACAGATACTGGATAAGCTGTCTGCCACGGCTGGTAATGCCGGACGTGACACACGCCAGGCCGAGATCACCACGGCCAAGGCCAATTGGGCCGAGCAGTTGGCGGCGATGGTGCACGAGGAGGATGATCCGGGCATTACCTGGAACGAGCGGGCCAGGGACCGTGATCCAGAGCGTATGAGTCCGCGTCAGGCCTGGACAGCGATCAAGTCGGTATTGCCAAGTGAGGCGATCATCTCCACCGATATCGGTAATAACTGCGCCATTGGTAATGCCTATCCGACCTTTAATGCCGGACGTAAATACATGTCCCCAGGTCTGTTCGGTCCTTGTGGCTATGGCTTGCCATCCATCCTCGGCGCCAAGATCGGCCGACCGGATCTGCCCTGTATCGGTTTTGCCGGTGACGGCGCATTTGGTATCTCGATGAACGAGATGACCGCCTGCGGTCGTGGCGAATGGCCAGCGGTGACCATGGTGGTTTTCCGTAACTACCAGTGGGGTGCGGAGAAGCGCAACACCACCTTGTGGTTTGAAGATAACTTTGTCGGCACCGAGCTCAATCAGGGCGTGAACTACGCTGAGGTTGCAGAAGCGTGCGGCGTGAAAGGCGTCCAGGCCACCGCTGCGGAAGAACTGACCGAAGTGCTGGACACGGCGATTCGCGAGCAGATGGAAAGCAATATCACGACCTTTGTTGAAGTGGTGTTGAACCAGGAGCTGGGCGAGCCATTCCGACGCGATGCAATGAAAAAGCCGGTTGTGGTGGCCGGTATCGACAAAGCGGATTTTATACCGCAAACACCGAAACTATAATTGCCATCAAGTCGTCAGCGCAAGCAAGGCACCGGAATCCGGTGCCCCGTCTTCGATTGAGAATTTCCTTAAAAAATAAGAAAATTTAACTGAGGTTTTGGGCGGGTGAATAATGAAAGCGTTGAATGAGATTTTCAGGAAATCCAGAACGGACCCGCGTTCGATTGTGTTGGTCGAGGGGTAAGCCCGCAGCCAAAGACAGGATTTATCCCATTTGATCTCTCTGTCAAATTAGCTTCATATTCAAAGCAGAGAGCATCACGATGTCTAATAGCGTATCACGTCGTCCGTCACGTCCAAAACAGTTCTGGGCTGAGCATATTCAATGCTGGCGCGACAGCGACAGAATCGGCGGTGTGTATTTTTCCAATCACCGTAGTCCGGCGGCAAATCACGCCAGGGGGCACCCGTACGCAGAATCCGGAATGTCGAATAGTTTTATCAAGTGGACGGACTACTAGGATTCTTCCTTAAATACTTTAGTCGCGACTTCTCTTGCCCACTCTTTTATCCGTTCTCTTAACCACCGATGAGCCGGGTTCGCTTGATCTCTTTGGTGCCACACTAAAAACAATGTCACGGGGTCATTTTCAAATGGTAGATCCGCCACTCCAAATCCGGAAAGTACATTAATTTTCATTGCACTCATCTGGGTTGTGATCAGATCTGTTCCTTTGATGAATGGCCCAAGGTCACTAAAGCTTGGGACGGTCACTTTGGGCCGGTTCAATTCCGAAGCCCTGACTGACGATAGCGCGCTTAATGCACTAGTGTAGTTGGGGAAAACAACCTCCACGAATTGGCGTTTCATAAAGTCATCTTTAGATTTTGGCGCATCACGAATTTCGGCGTCGTAAAAACAAGCGATCCTGTCCCTGAACAACGCCATTTGCATTATGTTCGCCCCCGCCGGAGGGAATGGAGTAACTATCAAATCGCAATAAGCGTCATGTAGCAGGCTTGCCGTTGGGACTCCTCCCTGCAAAAATCGAAAGCTGATATCGACGCCCTCTTTTCCAAACCTCCGCAGCAATTCCGGAAACAAGAGTAGGCGTTGGAAATCATTGGCTGAAACGGTGAACTCCATCTGCTCCTCCTTCGGATCAAACTCACGCTCATAGGTCAACGCTCTAAGTTCGTTCAGCACCTGCTTTACCGGTATTTCAAGTGATTTAGCCCTTTCGGTTGGCAGAATTCCCCGCCCGGAGCGCACGAACAATGGGTCGCCCAAAGCAATCCGCAGCTTGTCCAACGTGTGGCTTACAGCGGATTGGGTCTGGCCCAGCCGGTTTGCGGCGCGTGTGACTGATCCCTCCTCCAGGACTGTCAGGAATACATCCAGAGACTTCCAGTCCAGCGCCCTATGATCGATTTTATTCATGTAATATATTATTCAGAATCTGTTGATTCGATCAATCTATATCTATAAAACTGACGTACAACCACCCGTTTTACGACAATTGCAGGAGAAGAAAATGACCGACAGCAGAAAAATTACCCACGCAAAAGGGCTCTACCTCGAAGGGATACGCGACGGGAACATCAAAGAGGCTCTCGATAAATACACCGGAGCTCGCTACACGCAGCATTCAACCGGCGTGGGAGATAATAAAGAAGGATTCATGGAGTTCTTCGGGCCATTTGTCGAGCGGAATCCGGTGCGCGACATTCGGGTCGTACGGGCCATCGAAGACGGTCAACATGTCTTTGTCCACGTCTATCAAAACCTGAATGATGGCGAGGCCGAATGGGTCACGGCTGATCTGTTCGACACCGACGAAAACGACCGGATGATCGAGCATTGGGATGTGATCGCGCCGTTTGAGGGCAAGAACCCAGCTGGACGCACCATGGTGGACGGCGCGAATGAAGTCGAAGACCTTCACCTGACGGACGAAAACAAGGAAATCGTACGTCGGTTTTTCGAAGATATTTTGATGGGCAAACAAAGCGACAAGATCAACGAGTTCATCGCATCAGATCAATACATACAGCACTCTCCCGGTATTGGAGATGGGCTTTCAGGGCTTCTCGAGCACGTTCAAAAGCTTCAGGCCAGCGGTGAAGAGGCAAAGTATCACAAGGTGCACAGGCTGATCGGTCAGGGTAATTTTGTCGTCGCCTTCAGTCATTTGCAGCGTGGGACCAGCCACTTTGCCGTGTTCGATATCTTCCGACTGAGCGACGGTAAATTGGTCGAGCACTGGGACGTACAAGAAAAGATCCTTGCACCTGAAGAATGGAACAATTCCGGGAAATTCTGACATCGAACGACGCCTGATCAAGTGCGGCGTGTGTCATTTGCAAATCTCGATGTGTCAACAAGGAGTGCAGCATACCGGCAGTTATCCCGCGTCGGATTATCTGACCCAGGCACACTTTTCAGGGTGGCAACTTTCACCGGAATCGGTGGCAGGCTTTGAGCGGAATCGGTGGCAGCTTTGATCCGGAATATGCAATCATAAAATAACATTATTAAGTGGAGGAGTGAATGGTGAGAAAATTACCCCATGACACGGACCAACGCTTTCTCGTTTTTGCTGCAACAGGTACGGATCTGATATTCAACCGAGGGTTGGAATTACCCGGTTTCGCTTCATTTCCTCTAAACGAGGATCCTGAGGCACGCCCATTAATTATCGATCAAATGCGTGACCTGATTAGCATTGCTCGAAAAACGGGCATGGGTGCGATCATCGATACCTTGACCTGGATGGCGAACCTCGACCGAGCTACTCACCTGGATTATGACGCCAAGCGACTGGCCGAGATCAATCGCACGGCTGTTACGATGATGAGGGACCTACGCGATCAGGTCGCAGCGGACGATGTTCTCCTAGCACTTTGCCTCGGCCCTGCCCGAGACCCCTATACTCAACTTGATCCGATGCCTGTTGAAGTTGCGCGGAAATACCATAGCGCACAGATTGGTACTATCAGTGATATGGGTGTGGATCTCATTAACGCCTACACTTTTAACCAGGTGGAAGAGGCTGCTGGGGCAGTGCTTGCCGCCGGTGATTTCGGAATACCGATAGCGCTTTCACTCGTCCTTGAGACGGATGGATGTTTGGACAATGGGACAGGTCTTGACGATGCGATTAAGCAAATCGATGACCTTACCGATTCGGGCGCTGCCTACTTCATGGTGAACTGCGCACATCCCGACCATTTTTCCCATGTACTGACGGGTAACCCTCGATTAAGGGGTATAGTGGTTAATGCTTCACGCTGTTCTCACGCAGAGCTTGATGATGCGACTGAGTTGGATGATGGCGATCCAGAGGAATTGGGTATAGAAATCGCAAGGTTGGTAGGTATCTACCCTAGGCTCAATGTCGTTGGCGGCTGCTGTGGTGCAGATATGCGCCATATGGCAGAGATGGCACGAAGGGTAGTAAATATACCGTAGAGGAAATTATACAAGCCTGGTATTCGACCAAGGAGACATGTCTTCGGAAAACATAGACTTTATGGCAACTTCCCCGAAACAGTGGTTGACGGGATAAAGAGAATAGTCTCAAACATGCCATGTGAGTCTATTGAGATGGTTTGGCTAAAGACCGGTTTGGGCACCGGCCTGCCTGTTCACCTTCAATAATGCAAGCCAACTTGCAAATTGATAAGATCGAACGAGGTTGATCGGCCTGTCCCGGCCACACATTTCTATAGTCCAGCCACCAGTCCATTGGCAAGGGCTCGTGGCCTTGTAATCCGCATCACGGTCTGCGCTTCTTGCCGTCGGCCATCGCGTACCAAACACGCCGCCAATGTGAAGTCAATTATATCTCGCTGGGCGTTTGACCCTCCAATTCGAGCATGGTCGCGAATTGCATCTTCGAAGTAGCCGGCGGCCTCAGCCCAGTTCTTATCTTCCATCTCCCTGTATCCATTCGCAATGGTGCGAGTAACGTCACCTGCGGGTCCGCGGGTATTGTCAATGAGTGCATCCAGCGCATCCCGGTTGCCGCATCGTGCGTGAGCGATAGCAGCGTGGACGTCAGCGAATGCGAGACCCGGCTTCGGAAACCGAGCCAGAGCGTAGTCACTCATTTTTCTCCAGCGATCGATCGGTATGTCCACCCCCATCAATTCCGCGCGAAACAAGAGCGCTGCGGTGTCTGTCAACACATTGAGCGGTGGTCCGTGGCTAATCTCCGGGTCAATATCCTCATCAAGAATTTGCCACATCTGATCCAGATCTCCGGTTTCTAGTGACCAAAGACCGACGTGCCAAGATATGTGATTGTAAAAAGTCGTGTTTGAATCGTAGTTCTTCCACCAATCGTACACGTACTTTAGACCCTCTTTGTCTTGCAGACTTTCGTAGTAAATATGCGCTCGAATATGAGCCGAATGTGCGCTTTTGGGATTGGCTTCAAGGGCGACTTCAACATTGGATTCCGCTTCTGCCAATTGACCCACCTCCAGTTGAGCAAATGCTAACTGCGCGCGGAACCACCAATTGTCCCCGTAATGTGGTTCTAGTCGGGATGTGTAAGCAAGCTGTTGAGCTTCCCGCCCGTGTTTCCCTGACAGGCCAATCAAACCGAAGACGCTCGTGCATATTTGTGCGACCATTACATCTGTAGGCCACTCTTCGATATGCTTATAGACTGCGGCCCTGGCCGCTGCTGATTTCCCCTCCAACAGCAACCCAGCCACATTAACGTGGGATCGCTCTCTGGCGGTTAATCCGCTACTCAAGTCGCGGGCACTGTTGAGGCTCGCCTTGGTTTGATCAGAGCGGCCACGCATTTGCATTTCGCGGGCAATGCCAATGTGGGCCAAAGCGAGCCTGTCATCGGCATCAAGAGCCGCGTTGAATGCCGCCTCCACGCCGGGTTCAGCACCTAGAAACTTCCGAACACCAATATCATACGCGTCTCGCGCTTCGACGGACTGTGTACTCAGAGAATTGCCATATGCGTCTGTTAGCATGCCTGGCCTCCTCGGTTTGCCATATGGTTCTATGATAGGAAGGAGTGTTCACCCGCGTCAATTGTCGCTTGTATGTCCCTGTGAATGACAGCTTCGTTCACCGACCTGTCTGTTCGCCAGCTATAGCGCAAGCCAACTTGTAAATTAGTTAAAGCGAACGTTAGTGATCGGCATGTCCCGGCCAGTTCCATCCGTTCAGATCATCGACAAGATACTGGCTCACCTCATGAAGAAAGGCGTATTACCGGCAGCAACTCGGTTGGTGGCGGCGTAAGCCTGCAGCCAAAGACAGGATTTACCCCATTTGATCTCTCTGCCAAATTGGCTGCACGTTCATAGCAGAGAGCATCACGATGTCCAATACCGTATCACGTCGACCGCCACACCCAAAACAGTTCTGGGCTGAGCATATTCAAAACTGGCGCGACAGCGGCCTGAGTAAAGCGGCGTACTGTAAAACCCATTCACTCAATTCCGGCAATTTCTACAATTGGTGTAGTAAGCTGGCCAAAGACTCGACGACTGCTCCCAGGGTTCAAGCCGAATCAACACTAAAACCACTGACTTTATTACCTGTCTCAGTTGATCCATCGTTGCATTCGACAGCCACTGTTGAAGTCAAACGGGGTCATACCGTGATTTTGTTACCGACCGATCTGGATCCGGCAATCATCGCGCGGTGGCTGAACGCGATTCACCCGTTACATGTTTAACCTCGATGCCCATACCCGGGTTTATGTGGCTCTGGAGCCTGTGGATTTCAGAAAACAAATCGACGGCCTGGCACTGGCCGTACAGGAAACACTGCAACTCGATCCCTTTCGTGCGCACCTGTTCGTGTTTCGTAACCGCCAATGCGATAAATTAAAACTGCTGTACTGGCATCATAACGGCTTTGTGTTGCTTTACAAGCGTCTTGAGAAAGGTCGTTTTATCTGGCCGTCAACCAACGAGAGTGGTGGTTCATTGTGTCTACAGCTTCGCGAGCTGCAGGCACTGCTCGATGGCGGCGATTTATCAAGACTACCACCACGACCGTCGTACCCTTTTCAGCGCTTGTAAGCGCTTGTTCTGGGGCGGATTCTCCGTGGACCGCCCTTATTATCAAGCGTATAATTGTGAGCCATGAATGAGGTCGTCACCATCAATGCTGAAACACTGGCTGCCCTGCAGGGGAAACTGGATGCTCAGCAGCAAATGCTGATGGAGAAAGACCGGCTCATCGAACTCAAACAACGCACGCTGCAAGAACAACAGGACGAGCTTGAACGCCAGCTACAGACACTGGCTGAGCGTGACGAACACATCGCTTGGCTGGAAGAATTCCTCAAACTGCTGCAATCGAAAAAATACCGCCACAGCAGCGAGAAGCTCAATGCCCTGCAGGGCCAACTCTTTGACGAGAGCGAAGTTGACGCCCAAATCAAAGAGGCGCAAGCCAAAATCGCTCAGGATCGTGCCGGGCGAGCAGCAGGCAAAGGCGGCTCAAGCGGCACGGACTCCAGAGCCACCCAGGCCCCCGAAAAACGACCAGCCCGCAAACCCTTGCCCAATCATTTTCGTCGTATCCAGGTGGATATAGACGTCAGCGCCGAAGACAAACAGGCCATGGGTGATGACTGGGTACAGATCGGTTGGGACTGCAGTGAACAGCTGGCGTGCCAGGAACGCGAGTATTACGTCAAGCAGATCCGCCGTGCCAAGTATGTGCGCAAACCGCAGGACCCGGACGATAAAGGCCAGGGTATCAAAGTGGCGCCGGTGTATCCAGTGATCCTGCCGCGGGCGCTGTGCGATGCCAGCGTGTTAGCGAAAATCCTGACCGGAAAATTTGTCGATGCACTCTCCTTCAACCGTGAATGCAAGGTACTGCAACGTGAAGGGGTTGAGCTCAGCTACAGCACGGTGTGCAGTTATCCGATTCAGCTCAATGAACGACTGGCGCCGTTAAAAGCGTTGTTCTATGACTACGCGGCGGCCCAAACGCTGTGGCATTTGGATGAAACCACCTTGCAAGTGCTACAGGAACCGGGACGTCAAGCGCGCAGCAAAAGCTATCTATGGGCCTTGCGTACGGGACCGCCACACGCACCGATAGTGATGTTCCACTACGCTGAACGGCGCAATTACGAGGCCTTATCAAACTGGCTCAGTGAACCCTTGGCGACCTTCAATGGTGTCATCGTCACTGATGAGCACAAACCCTATCAGCAACTCACTGACAATACGCCCGGGATAAAAGCCCGTGGAGGCTGCTGGGCGCACGCCAGGAGAAAGTACGCTGATGCGGTCAAAGGCCGACGGCATGATTCTGAGGCGCATCAGCTGCTCAAACAGATCAGCAAACTCTACCGCCTGGAACAGAAAACGGCTCATCTGACGGGTAGTGAGAAGCTTGAGCGGCGCCAGGTGTTGATCCAGCCTTGGCTTGATGGCTTTAAAGCCCAAGTGGACGAGCTGTTGCCGCGTTACATGACAAAAGGTCTGCTGCGAACAGCCCTGTTCTATACCCAGAACAACTGGCAGAGTCTGACCGCTTTTATGCATCATGCTGACATCCCGCTGGACAATAATCTCATAGAGAATGCTATACGCCCCTTTACTGTGGGTCGACGCAACTGGTTGTATTCAGCGAGCCCGCGAGGGGCGCACGCCAGCGCGTTTATATACTCACTGGTGGAAAGTGCCAAAGCCAATGGGTTGGAGCCCAGGGCGTACCTACAGACCTTGTTTGAGCGATACCCGCACGCGAAAACCACTGAGCAGCGCCGGCAACTGCTACCGATGTTTTTGAAAAATAGCGGATACGACAGATAGGGTCAATCCTGTCTTTGGCTGTAGGCTTACGTGGCGGCAACGCGGGCCTCACCGGTTTTGGTCTGGTTTGCATAGATCCTAATACCACATCTCTCTACACGGTACAGCAACAGCAGGATAGGTTGCCTAGCAGTCTTTTGCCTAATGTTAGCTGGCGGGCATGAAATTCCGTGGAAGAGTGCAGAATCAGCCGGAAATCCAGGGGTTGAATTAATTGAGTCCGGATATTCGGAAATTTCAGGCGCATCCAGGCTCAAGTTTTCTACCTTGATATATATGGGTGATAGCGGTTATTCTGCTTATACTTCGACCTTCGAACACAGGACCATCTCTAACTGCATAAATAACAGCTTCCGGCAAAACTAAATATAGAAATGATTATGACCAAGGCGCTTAGTTAGTCACCTGGCAGAAGTTGGCTAGGGAAAGCGCCAAAACTTTGGTTATTGATTTTTGCCCATTGGCGACCTTGCTCAACGCTTTTCCCATATCTTTGCATTCCTTCGTGTTGCGTAAAAGGCCAATCAGAACCCCAAATCAAATGGTCACTACCGAGTCTTTTGTTTAATAGCTCAGATAGCGAAATAGTTAATTGTTCGGTGTTTAATGATTTCGTGTATGCAGGTAGCCGGTAGGGTGCAGAAAGTTTTGCGAATAGAAATTTAAAATCTAGGTGCGTCTCTGCTAGGTCCAGAAGCTTATTGAGAGATTCAGGATTATTTGAAAGGAAAAAATGGTCTACCACAATATTTATTCCTTTTGGAATAAATTTAATTAGATCTTCGAGCCTGTGTTTTTCGATGTGCAGCTCCAAATGCCAATTCACATCTTTAATATGCGTGAAAAATTTTTGCCATCCCCGAGAAGAGAGGTTTGGTATTTCCCTTTGCACGTAGTTTAACCGAACTCCGATTATTCCTTTTTCTTGCATGTCCTGGATCTCATTGAGCGATGTGCGCTCGCTGATCATGCAGATTCCAAAAAGATTAAGGCCGTTTGGATTAAGTCGATTACTTTCTAATACATCCAGTAAATAGATATTGTCATATCCAAGAAAGCTTGGTTGAACCAGAAGAGAGCCCTCGAGACCATGTTCTTTCAATAGTGAGAAATATTCTTCTGGAAGAGCGTCCGAGGCAGGGGTGTATCGCCTGTTCGATGCCATCGGAAGGTTTTTTAAAAAAACATGAGCGTGCCCATCAAGTCTCATGAATTGTTTTCCTATTAATCCAAAAAATTAAGTTTCGCCGATCATGACCAGGTCCGGCAACAAGTATCTATTGACTTTGCAAGTTATATATATAACCATATATCCAGATAACATTGCAAATAGGTTTTTATGCAACACAAGTTGATAGACAGTATCGGTGATAGGCGTTTACCTCGATATATAAGGCTGGCAGAAGAGATCAAGCGGGGAATTACCAGCGGTGAGTTTGCTCGCGGAGACAGAATTCCTTCAGAACCTGAGTTGGCTCGCATTTACTCTGTCTCACAAGGTACTGCCAGGCAGGCGGTTACGCACCTTGTAGATTATGGCTTGTTAGAGCGTCGCCATGGCTCAGGTACATTTGTTACAGGCTTGTCTTTGGATCAATCACTTCTTCGATTTTTTCGCTTTAAAGGTGAAGGTGAAGAGTACGTTTTACCAGAGAGTAGAATTCTTAAAATTGGGATTGCAAGTGCCACGAAGGAAGTAGCCAACAGGTTGCAGTTAGAGTTGGGGCATTCCGTAATCCAGATGTCTCGTCTAAGGCTGCTAGATGGAGAGCCTGTTTTAGCAGAAGAAATCTGGCTTGATGCTGAAAAGTTTCCAGGCTTTGAAGTCCTTCCGAAAGACGAATTTGGCCCACTGCTTTATCCCCTGTACGAACGGCAGTTTGGCTGGATTGTAGCGAGCGCCAAGGAAGCTCTAAAAGTTGAGGATGTATCCCGAGCATATTCTCGAATGCTTAGGATTGACCCTGGTAAATCCGTTGTTGTGATTGAGCGAGTAGCAATGGGCTACAACGGTGAACCTATTGAATGGCGTCGTTCGTATGGGCGAGCAGATCGTTTCAATTATCAAATCGAGATTAAATAAATCATAAATCTGAATATTCTCGGAGGTATATAGTGTTTAAATTTACAAAAACATTGTCGGTTGCAGTCTTTGTCGCTGCTACTAGTTTAGGGGTGGCTCTGCCTGAAAAAGCAGCGGCGGTCGATCTTTCTAATGAGACTGTTGAATGGATTATCCCTTTTAGAGAAGGTGGTGGTTCAGATAAGTGGGCTAGATTTTATGCGCCTCTACTGTCTGATGCGCTTCCTGGAAAACCGAATGTAATCGTTAAGAATATGCCCGGAGCCGGTTCCACTAAGGGGGCTAACTGGTTTGCAAGCCGCGCAAAGCCAGATGGGTTGACTATTTTTGGCTCGGGTGGGTCTACGCAGTTGCCATTTTTGTTAGGTGACAGCCGGGTGAAATATGATTATGCCGACTGGAATATTGTATTGGCATCAGCTTCGGGTGGAGTGGTTTATTTACCAAAGAATCTGGGGGACAAATGGAGAGCTGATCCGAAAAGTGTAATTGAGTCGCAAACTTTCATCGTTGGCTCTCAAGGGGCTACTCGATTAGATTTGGTTCCATTACTTGCCTGGGACATGCTGGGTATGAAAGTTAAGCCAGTTTTTGGCATTAAGGGACGCAGTGCTGGCCGACTGATGTTTGAGCGCGGTGAAGCCAATATGGACTGGCAAACATCATCTGGTTTTCTGTCTAAGGTCCAGCCTCTAGTTGATGAAGGAAGCGCTGTTCCAATTATGACTTTCGGTGCCATTGATTCGAGTGGTGAATTGGTTCGTGATCCAACATTTCCGGATCTTCCGACGTTTAAGGAAGTATATGCTCAGGTGTATGGACAAGAACCCTCTGGTGATGCGTGGGACGCATGGAAGGCATTTTTTGTTGCAGGGTTTTCTGCCCAAAAAATGGTTTTCTTACCCAAAGGATCTAGCAACGCGCTAGTGTCTGCTTATGACAAAGCCTTTGCTTCTGTAATAAGTGCCAATGGTTTTGATGCTAAATCAAAGAAAATTCTTGGCGTATATCCGCAATCAATTGGAAGTACCGCCAAACAAAAACTAAGACTTGGCACAGAAGTTTCTGACTCGGCTAAAAACTGGGTTAAGAAATGGTTGACCGATAATTTCAATGTCAAATTACCTGGTTTCTAAATGTTAGATCTAGCCCTTCCAGCGATTCAAGAAGCTGCTTCCCTGGTCTTTATGCCTGGTGCTCTATTGTACCTGGCGGCTGGTGTTGTTCTGGGCTTAATGGTCGGTGTTTTTCCTGGACTAGGTGGAATTGCAGGATTATCACTTGTTCTACCTTTCATTTATGGTCTGGATCCTGTGTACGGAATGGCGCTGATGATCGGTCTGGTTGCGGTAATTCCAACTTCCGATACATTTGCTTCAGTTTTGCTAGGCATCCCGGGCTCTGCTGCGTCACAAGCAACGGTCATGGATGGCTTCCCTCTCTCTAAAAAAGGTCACGCCGCACGTGCCTTGTCAGCAGCCTTCGTCTCATCTTTATTTGGTGGCTTGTTTGGGGCCTTCGTATTGACCTTTTTCATACTGGTTGCACGACCATTGGTTCTAGCTTTTGGTATTCCAGAGCTTCTTTTTCTGACAATTCTGGGTTTCTCGATGGTTGGCGTCCTGGCTGGCAACAGCTTGCTTAAAGGCCTTGTTGCTGTTTGCTTGGGAATGCTTGTGGGAACCATAGGCGAGGCGCCGGCAGAAGGGTCAATTCGCATGTCATATGATTCCTGGTACTTACAGGATGGGTTTGGGTTGGTCATCGTTGGTTTGGGAATATTTGCAATCCCAGAAATCATAACGCTTCTGCGACACGATAGACCGATTTCAAAGGATGCCAAAATTGGCTCTGGCTGGATGGATGGCATCCGTGACTGGTGGCGCAACAAATGGCTTTCTATTCGTTGCTCCACTATAGGTGTAATCGTTGGGGTGATACCGGGTCTAGGGGGGGCGGTAGTTGATTGGATATCTTATGGACATACTGTTCAAACGACAAAAGACAGGAGTGAATTCGGCAAAGGCGAAATACGGGGTGTAATAGGACCCGAATCGTCGAACAATGCAAAAGAAGGTGGAGGCTTAGTGCCTACTCTTTTGTTTGGTATTCCTGGTTCAGGATCGATGGCTGTCTTTCTTGCTGGGATGGTCCTTCTGGGCATTGAGGCGGGGCCTCAGATGATAAAAAATGACCTTCCGCTCACCTACTCGATAGTGTGGTCTTTGGCTTTGGCTAATGTGCTAGGGGCTGGCCTGGCGATCATACTTTCAGGCCAGATAGCCAAGCTGACGACGATACGCTTTACTTTAGTTGCCCCATTTTTATTGACACTTATTGCGTTTACAGCGTTTCAATCGAAACAAACTTTGTGGGACCTAGTGGCTATCGTATTAATCGGTGTGCTCGGTTTGTATATGAAGCGCTTTGATTGGTCTCGACCAGCGTTCCTTATTGGATTTGTGCTGTCCGATCAAGCTGAGGTTTACACCTATCAGGTTACGCAGTTGGTTAGTCTCAGGGCGGATATCGATGGGATGGGTGCAGCTGTTTCATATTTATTCTCCCCTACTGGGATAGTCATCCTTTTAATAACTGCTATCTCAATTTGGTTTGGATCTCGAATGTCCATAGGCAAGGGTAGTGAAACTTTGGGGCATCCAGGCTACCAGAAGCTTCCAGGTTTAATGTTTACTGGCTTTGTAGCAGTCATAGTGACTTGGGTCTTTTTCGATGTGGTAACAATCGATAATTTGACTGATAAGGTTTTCCCTCTGTCTGTTTCCTGTTTAGCAATTGCAGCCCTTTTCATTCTGCTTGTGAAAATGATTTGTTTGCCGGCGGTAACGACGAATCCCCTGGTATCTGATGAAGAGCAACTTGAGGATGATCCGGCTGATCACGGGGTGTTCACAACTTTGTCCTGGTTGCTTCTGATTCTGGCAATAACAGCCCTGGCTGGATTTGTAATTGGGCTTATAACTTTCTTCATTTTGTTCATGCGAATACGGGCCCAGGTAAGTTGGAGATTGACGGCAATACTTACCGCGAGTGGAGTCGTATTTCTATTAGCCTTGGCGCACATATTGAACAGAGATTTTCCACCAGGTTTGCTTCAGAGTCTGGTCGAACTACCGTGGCCATTTAGATAGGTTTTGGGCCTATAATTTTTGAGAGTAGTATTCATGCCTGAATTGATTACTAATGATGGGGTGCGACTAAATTACGAGCTAGATGACTACACTGATCCGTGGGAACACCGGCCAATTCTTATATTGTTGCACGGAAACGGCCGAAACTCTCGTTTCTGGTATCAATGGATTCCTTATTTGAGTCGAAGTTTTAAGGTGGTTAGGCCTGATATGCGTGGTCTAGGCAAATCTGTCTCGCTTAACGGTGGAGACGTCGATCTTAGTGTTGACCTGTTAACCTCAGACTTGCTAGCGCTTATCAAGTCTCTCAATGCTCAAAATGTTCATTTCTGCGGCGAATCGATGGGCGGTATTTTAGGTTTAGTGCTGGCGGCGCAATATCCTGACCTCATCAAAACTTTGACCCTGGTTTCTACACCTGTTTTCATTGAAGAAAAAATGAAGGAGAGATATTCCCTGGGGTACAGCTCGCGTACAGAAGCGATGGAACAGTTGGGGATTAGAAAGTGGGTTGCAGAAACAACAAAAATTACTCGATTGCCTGCTGAAGAAAACCCGGGATTGTTTGAATGGTACGTCGACGAGTTTTCAAAAGGTGATCCAGAATTGCAGGTCAGAATGTCTCATATTGTAAATCAGGCCAATGTAACTGGTTTGCTTAAGGACGTGACCGTGCCTGTGCTTGGCCTATACCCAGGGGAAGGACAAATAACATCGAAGTCTCAAGAGAAGCTGTTACATGAGAACTTAAAAGACTTCACGATGAAAAAACTGCCAACTGACTACCATATGGTTCAGTTATTGTTTCCGGAAACCTGTTGTAAATGCCTTTTGGACTTTTGTCGGGCGCATGACAACTTGTCAAATGTTTGATATTGAGGTTCAAAAACGTTCTGACAGATTCTCTTTTCTAAGCTTCGGTTGTTTTGGATTATCGGGTGAGACGGTTTGGCTTTTTGGCGGGATTGAATCTTTCTTTCATGATTCGATAGCTGCATTTTCGAAACAGTTCAGCGGCTGGGGACAAAGACCTGCCTCGCCTGGTCACAATTCCGAGGTTTCGACTAACATTCGGTTTGGTTATGGGCAGTGCGACTAAATCCAGGTCAGCTCGCTTGTACCATACAAGCATTGGGATAGATGCTATTCCAAGGCCTTTTGCGATGACCCTCAGGAGTGCGGCTGAGTGGCCAACTTCAATATCTCCATTTAAATCAGAAAAACAACGTGCCCTGATGTGGGATCGCTGGCAACAAGGTGAGACGCTGCATTCGATCGCACGACTGTTTGATCGTGGTCATTCCTCGATTCAAAAGATTATTGGTGAACGCGGTGGGATCAGGCCCACCCAACGAAGGCGATCCCGGCTTGCGTTGTCGCTTGAGGAACGGGAAGAGATCTCGAGAGGTTTAGCTAATAATCAATCGCTCCGTTCGATTGTCAGTGTTCTAGGTCGCTCACCGTCCACGATAAGCCGTGAACTACACCGCAATGGTGGTTATGATCAATATCGTGCAGCCAAGGCTGATCAGGCGGCCTGGGATCGAGCAAAGCGCCCAAAGATCTGCAAGCTTGCCGCTGATAAAGCTCTAGCCAGGAAAGTAGCAATCAAACTCAAAGCCTACTGGTCACCCGAGCAGATTGCAGGTTGGCTGAAGAGAGAGCACCCGGATAATGAGCAACTAACTGTGTCTCATGAAACGATTTATCGAAGCCTGTATATCCAGACGCGAGGCGCGTTAAAGAAGGAACTGCAGGCTTATCTGAGAACCAGACGCACCATGCGTCGATCTAAACACTTCAAGACCATAAGGTGAAGGTATCGGTTAAATCACCGATGCGGTATCGATTAGTGACCCGGTTCCATGGCGTATTTGCCCCCAACAGCAAATACCGTGCTGATGTGACGCCAGCCAAACGCGGCAAAGGATGTGCCCACCAGGAAAACGAAGAAAAAACACCGGAACAACGGCATCAGTCCATGACCTGGGCACAGCGCCTGAAATGGGTATTCAACATCGATGTCTCGGTCTGCCTGAAGTGCGAAGGTGGGGTCAAGGCAATTGTCCGGTTAGGGCACCGACTTGCCATTCGCTTGATTAATAACACAACACATGGTGACTTTCCGGAAACGAGCGAAGGACAGCAGACGCCTAGGCCTGTTCCATCAATGACTGGTAGCCGATAGCAACATTGAAAAGGTAAAGGCCAGGAATCAAGGATACTCCTGAGCAATATCCAGCAATGTCATGTCCCGGTACACCACCTTGAACATGTCACGGCTCCGGTTTCAGAAATTATAGAGCGCTTCGCCGAACGGGGATCATCCCGGTTCCTGTTCCACAATCATCACCACGTAGTTATGCCCTGATAGTCGTTATGCGCTGCTATCCGCTAATTCTGTAAAAATGATACAGATCAAGTGACAATAGCCTGCTAATTTGTATCATTCCGGGCTGGAGTATCGAAAAGGCAAGCAATGACAACTCAAACAACTTCGCAAACGCTGAATCGCTATACCGGCGACAGGGCTCACTACAAAGACACGAACAGTCCCGAAATACGGCCGCTTATGGGTAATGAGGCGATCGCCAGAGGCGCCTGGGAGGCGGGCGTCACGGTGGCCGCGGCCTACCCGGGCACACCCAGCACCGAGATCATGGAAAGCCTGGGCAAGTTCCCGGCGCAGGATGTAAAGGCGGAGTGGGCGACCAACGAAAAAGTCGCGCTCGATGTCGCGATCGGGGCCTCTTTTTCCGGGGCGCGCGCGCTGACCTCGATGAAACACGTCGGTTTGAACGTCGCTGCCGATGCTCTGATGTCGCAAACCTATATCGGCGCAAACGGCGGCCTGGTGCTGGTGGTATGCGACGACCCGGGCATCCACAGCTCGCAAAACGAGCAGGATACCCGGATATACGGCCATCTTGCCATGGTTCCGGTACTGGAACCTTCGGATGCGCAGGAAGCGTTGGATTTCACCAAACTTGCGTTCGAACTGAGCGAACGCTTCGACACCCCGGTCATAGTCCGCGGAACTACGCGCCTGTCGCATACCCGCAGCCTGGTGCGGACCGGCAAGCGGGCGGAAAAAGAGTCGCTCGGATTTAACGAAAACCCGCAAAAGAACGTGATGATCCCGGTGCATGCGCGGTTGCGACACGGTGCGCTGTTCCAGCGTGAACAGCAGGTCCGGGAATATTTCGAAGATTCAGACCTGATCCGTTGGGAGCCGGGCAGTCAGCCGATCGGGATCGTGACCCTGAGCACGGCTTATACCTATGTCAAGGAGCTGATGCCGCAGGCGAATGTCCTGAAACTCGGCGTTTCCTACCCGTTGCCCGAAATGAAGCTGCGCGATTTTTGCGGCGCGGTCGAGCGCGTCATCGTGGTCGAGGAGCTTGAGCCGATTATCGAAAACGAAATGAAGCTGATGGGACTGGAAGTGGAAGGCAAGTCCCTGTTTCCCCGCTCAGGCGAGTTCTCGCCGGACGTCATCCGCGCCGGTCTGGAAAAGGCGGGCATACTGAAGGCGTCGCGGCCGAGGCTGCCGGTAACCGTGCAAGCCATGCCGCGGCCGCCGTTGTTGTGCGCCGGTTGTCCGCATACCGGGGCATACATGGCATTACGCGCACTCAACGCGCGCGTATCCGGCGACATCGGCTGCTATACACTGGCGGCGGTGGAGCCGTTGAAGGCAATCGATACCTCGGTGGCAATGGGGTCGAGCATCGCCAATGCGACCGGCATGGCGCTGGCCGGCACTGAGGCGCGGCCGATTGTCGCCACCATTGGTGATTCGACCTTTCTGCACGCCGGCATTCCACCGCTGATCAACGCCGTATACAACCGGGTCAACATTACCGTGGTTCTGCTCGACAACCATATCACCGCGATGACCGGGGGTCAGGATCACCCGGGCACAGGGCGCAACCTGCGCGGCGAAGAAGTCCACAAGGTCGATTACGAAGCCCTGATCCGGTCGATCGGCATTACCTGGATTAAAAAGATCGACGCTTACAACATGGGCAAGGTGTTCCAGTACCTGCGTGAAGCCACACAGTATAAAGGGGTCGCGGTCGTGATCATGGACCGCCCCTGCGTACTCGATCCGGTCAAGATCAAGGGCGAGCCTTTCCGCGTCAATGCCGAAGCCTGTACCGGGTGCCAGACCTGCATGAACCTCGGTTGCCCGGCGTTGTCGTGGTCCGACGAACTCTTCGAGGGGCATCACAAGGTCAAGATCGACGAGGCCGCTTGTATCGGCTGCAGCCTGTGCGCCCAGGTTAGCTCCACCAACTGCATCATGCCGGTGGAAGCCTTCGATTCCAATGCCTGATTCGATTCAAACCGATTCCGGCTTTAAGCCGGACGAGATGCAATCGGCGCCCGTCCTAGAGGCGGCCGAAAGCCCGGTCAATGTGCTCATCGTCGGCGTCGGCGGCCAGGGCGTGATCATGGTGTCCAAGGTATTGGCGACGCTGTGCCAGCGTCAGGGTTATCAGGTCAAGCAAAGCGAGGTGCACGGTATGGCCAAGCGCGGCGGCTCGGTGTTCAGCCACGTGCGTTTCGGCGAGACGGTGCATTCACCGACCATCCCGTTGGGCGAGGCCGACGTGCTGGTCGCGCTGGAATGGGCCGAGGGCCTGCGTTGGTTATCCTACCTGAAGCCCGAAACCGGCATCTTCATTGCCGACACCCAGCAAATCGTGCCGCCTTTCGCCTGCCTTAACCGCAAGCACGGAGCCGGCAGCGGATACGCGCGCGAAACCGTGGTCGACGTGATCGAGCAGGTGGCGAACTGTTACGCCGTCAACGCAGGCCAGATCGCACAGGAACTCGGTAACAGCAAGGCTGGCAACACGTTGCTACTGGGTATGATGTCGACTACGCTGGATTTTCCCGCCAACGACTGGCGCGATGCCATCCGAATGTTTGCGCCGTCAAATGCTGTCGAAATCAACATGCAGGCCTTCGATCGCGGGCGAGATTGGGTCAAAACCCACAATCCAGCGGATTATGAGCGGGAGAACAGTCTGCCCACCCCGATGGATGAAGTGGCGCACGAGCCCGAGTTCGAGCTGCCCGTGATCAACCGCGCTTGGTGCAAGCGCTGCGACATCTGCGTCAAGTTTTGCCCCGAGCGCTGTCTCAGCCTCGACGAGCAGCAGATCGCGGTGTTGCACGCACCGGAGAAATGCACACTGTGCCGCATCTGCGAACGC
The DNA here is from genome assembly GCA_965222695.1 of Granulosicoccaceae bacterium. Classification (GTDB taxonomy): domain Bacteria; phylum Pseudomonadota; class Gammaproteobacteria; order Granulosicoccales; family Granulosicoccaceae; genus UBA7957. Next base: position 3,241,363 of record OZ244967.1, read on the forward strand.
CTGTGCCCGGATTTCGCCATTGACCTCAAACCCAGACAAAGATCCGCCTGATACGAAGATGCCCGATTCCGCCCCAATTCAAACAGTCAACCTCCCAGGCAACCACGCCTGCGCGCTCGGCGCCATCGCCGCCGGCTGCCGCTTTTACGCCGGCTACCCGATCACGCCGTCATCCGAAATCGCTGAGCGCATGTCGGTCGAGCTGCCGCGTGTCGACGGTGTGTTTATTCAGATGGAAGACGAGATCGCGTCGATGGGCGCAATCGTCGGCGCGTCAATGGGTGGTATGAAAGCCATGACCGCGACCAGTGGCCCGGGTTTTTCGCTGAAGCAGGAAAACCTCGGTTACGCCGCAGGCGCCGAGGTGCCCTGCGTGATCGTCAATGTCATGCGCGGCGGGCCCAGTACCGGCTTACCGACGCGGCCGGCGCAGGCTGACATCATGCAGGCGCGCTGGGGCACCCACGGCGATCACCCGATCGTGGTGATCACGCCTGACTCGGTGCCGGAAATTTATTCGCAGACGATTCGCGCTTTCAATTTGTCCGAGCAGTTGCGTGTGCCGGTGGTTATGCTATACGACGAGGCCCTTGGCCACCTGATCGAGCCAGTGCGACTTGCCGATATCGGCGATATCGAAATCGCTGACCGTAAATGGGCATCCGCACCATCGCCGGATTTTCTCCCCTATGCCGCAGGTGACGACCTGGTACCCGAAATGGTTCGCCCCGGCGACGGCTTCCGCACCCATACCACCGGCCTGACCCACGCCGAAAGCGGCTTTCCGACGCAGGAGCCGGCGTTGGTCGATCAATACCTGCAACGAATTCTGGACAAAATCGAGATTCACGCAGACCTGATCGAGAGCTACGAGACCATCAGTTGCGAGGACGCGGATTACCTCGTGGTCGCATTCGGCATTACCGCGCGCGCAGCCCGCCGCGCGATCAAGCAGGCGCGCGAGCGAGGTATCCGCGTCGGCATGTTCCGCCCGATCACGCTGTGGCCGTTTCCGGAGAATACTTTCCAGTCGATTATCGGCGGTAAACGCGGCGTACTGGTCGCGGAAATGAACGCCGGACAGCTGATCACGGAAATCGAGCGTTACCGGCCCGGCGGCTGCCGTATCGAGAGGTTAAACCGCATCGATGGCGAAACCATCACCCCGCGGCAGATACTGAATTCATTACAGGAGATGGTCGACCGTGAGCGAAACTGAAAAGCAGTTCAATATCCATGACTATTTGCGCGAGTACCTGTTCCCGCATTTTCTATGCCCCGGTTGCGGGCACGGCATAGCGCTGCGTGCGCTGCTGTGGGCGATCGACGAACTCGATATCGACAAGGACCGGCTGGCGTTTGTTTCGGGCATCGGTTGTTCGGGGCGGCTCGGTGCCTACATCGACGCCAACACCTTTCACGTCACCCACGGCCGGCCGCTGGCTTTCGCCACCGGATTGAAACTGGCGCGTCCCGATCTCGAAGTGATCGTGATCACCGGTGACGGCGATTGCCTCGCGATCGGCGGCAATCACCTGATTCACGCCTGCCGGCGTAACCTGAACATTACCTGCATGATGCTGAATAACGAGGTTTACGGGATGACCGGCGGGCAGGTATCCCCGACTACCAGTAACGATCGCTACACCACGACCACGCCCTATGGTAACCATGAACCCGTGTTTGACGCCTGTGCGCTCGCCGAAGCGGCAGGCGCCGGCCTGGTGGGCCGCGAGGTCACGTTGCAAACGCCCGGTCTTAAGGATGTCCTCAAGGCGGGGCTCGCGTATGACGGATTTTCATTCATCGAGGTCATGTCAGACTGCACTGAGGTCTTCGGCCGCAAGAACGAACTCGGCAGCTCGGCCGAAATGGTGCTGACGCAAAAGGCGTCGACCCGGCCCGACTACCTGGAAGACGCGGTCGATCAGCCGTTTCGCCCGCATCAGATGAAAACCGGTGTGCTCGCATGCAACGAGCGTCCCGAGTACGCGGAATCCTGGCGTCATTATGTTGAGTCGATGAAACGGGAGCGGAGTCATGCCTGATTTCGAGGTTCGCATCAGCGGCAGTGGCGGCCAGGGCATTCTGCTCGCCGGACGCATCCTGGCCGATGCGCTCGGGCACGAGGCACTGAACGTCGCCCAGTCGCAAAGCTACGAGCCAACCTCGCGTGGCGGTTTAAGCCGCGCCGACCTGGTCGTGAGCGACGCCGAGGTCGATTATCCGCTCGCCAGCGATCTTGATTACCTGGTGATCCTGGACGAAATCGCGGCCACCGCATCCAACGATCTGCTGCAGCACAACAGCCTGGTGTTGGTCGACAGCCCGTTGGCCAATCTTTGCCAACTGAACGGTCATGAGGTCCACTACCTGCCGATCAGCGAAACCGCGCGCGGCCTCGGTGATATCCGCTCTACCAACATGGTTGCGCTCGGCGCGTTGAGCGCACTGGCGAATATCTGCGGCCAGGACAAGCTGCTGGATGCTGTCGCCCGGGTGGCACCGGCGAAACTGATCGAGCCAGCAACCCGGGCCGTCCGGCAAGGTTACGCGATCGCTTCCTCAGCGGACTTCTAGCTATCCCCCTTATATATTTTCTTATTAAATTATTTCGATCTCTCCATCATCCATTCACCGAGGTATTTGATATCAGCCGGCGTCCTTTCCGACTTTGGACCAAGCCGTACGATCCTACTACGGCCATCCTCTGGATGCGGCTCCTCAGTCATCCAACCGGTCTCCACGAGACCTGCCACAGCGCGACTGATGGTGCTCAGAGGGATGCCAGTGTCCTCATGAATCCATTTCGCGGTGCAGGGGTAATCAGGACCATTTCTGAACAGGCAGATTAGAACCGAATGAATCACACGAAGCTGGTTGACGGTCGTCTGTCCACCGTACTTCTCAGAGAACAAGCGGGTCAACTCAGCTCCGTACTCGGCGGAATCCAGAGAAGTAATGCCGGATCCAGAACTATCGTTGAATTCTTTACTCATGCTGGCAATTATATCAATTCATCTTTTAATGGTAAGTCATCGCAGGAGAAACCAATGTCTAATTCAAGCAAAGCAAGAGAATTGGTCGAGGCCTTTAGCACTGGCTCTTCGAAAGTTCTGGATTATGTAAGCGACGAAAAGTACATCCAACACAATTTATCCTTTCCCGATGGCAAGTCGGCAATCGTTGGTTTCTTCGCCGACGAAGCCACTGGGATTGATATCAAGGTTCATCGGGTATTCGAGGAAGGTGACTTAGTTGCATTGCACAGCACCTATGGGGGTGCCTGGAACAATGGAAGCCCTCAAGTGGCTATTGATGTGTTTAGGTTTGAAGACGGACTAATAGTAGAGCATTGGGATAATTTGCTTGATGTCGCTAAGCAAAATCCAAGCGGGAGAACTCAAGTTGACGGAGTAACGGCAGTTTCGGATAAAAACAAGCAAGAAGCGAACAAAAAACTCATTCAGGAGCTGATGGACGTAGCTTTTATTGGTGGTGATTATAGTGAAATAACTAAATACATAAGCCCCATGCAATATTTACAACACAATCCTGCCGTTGCGGACGGACTTGATGGCTTTAACAATTTTGTTAGTGAAATGGCCGAACAAAATATTTATATGAAATATTCGAAGTGTTATCAGATTATTGCTGATGGCAATTTTGTATTAACACTTGCGGATGGAACATTTGGCGACCAAGAAGTGGCATATTATGATCTTTTCAGAATATACATTATCTCGGACAACTATTATCTATGGCTAGAGGTTGACACACAGGGATGCAACAAAAAACGGGGCGGGCTGTTCAATTTGAGGTCACCGAACTGGCACGAGACGCTATATCGGCGTGGATTGAAAGAGCAAAATTATCTGGCTCAGACTACCTCTTTCCAAGTCGGTTAAAGTCGTCTCCGCATTTGTCTGCCAGACGCACCCAGGTATCGGTGTGTACGCCCATGCCTTTGGCCCGGTCAATTAGTCGTTGCGACGCAGGACTTAACTTGTCAGTGCCCGCTGCTATACTTAGCAAAAAAACAGTCATACTGCTATTTTTTTGCCAATATTCAAACAAACTATAAGCCCCACCACCAGCTGAGGTAGCCATGGCGATTGGACGTATCTCTGACATTGACCTGCGCTGGCTGTATGTCTTTATCGAGGTTGTGCAGTCCGGTGGCTACTCCACGGCCCAAGCCAAGCTCAATATCGGCTTGGCAACGATCAGTGCGCACATGAAATCGCTAGAGGCCCGCCTGGGTGTCAAGCTCTGCCAACGCGGTCGCGCCGGCTTTAAGCTAACCGACGAGGGCAAGCTGGTCTACGAAGAGGCGCTGCTATTAAACAATGCGATGCAGCGTTTTGCGTCGATCTCGCAGTCAATGGGGGCGGAGTTGGCTGGAAACCTCAACATAGGCATGGCCGATGCCACGACCAATTCGGGCAACCTGCTGGTCAGTCACGCTATTCGTCGATTCAATGCACGCGAGCACCTGGTTCATATACGGTTGCATATTGATCCGCGCCAAGAGCTAGAGCGCGGTGTACTCGAAGGCCATTGCGACCTCGCCATAGGCTTTTTTGCGACCCATTACAGTGGTTTGGAAGTGCATCCGCTGTATACCGAGGTCCACGCCCTGTATTGTGGTCAGGGCCACTCGCTGTTTGATAGCCGCAAGAACTTGAGCAAAGTGGATCTGCCCAACATGCTGATCTCAGCGCGTCGTTTTGCGGGGGTTGACGATTGTGTGCGCCTGGGCAGCCAAAACCGCGGGGCGACGGTCGATAACCTTGAGGCCCAGCTGACCCTGCTGCTCAGTGGCAGCTATTTGGGATACCTGCCCATCCAATACGCACAGCCCTGGGTCGAGCGTGGCATGCTGCACAGGTTGAAATCGACCGAGTTTACTTACAAATCCAACCACGTGCTGATCTCGCGCCAGAAAAAGTCACTGACCCGACAGACCCAACTATTCATCAAGGATCTGTTGGAGAGCGCCAAGCAGGGTTACTAGCGCGGCCTGTGCCGTGTCCACCGATGCTGTACCACTGCTAACCAGTGATCACCACTCTATGCCAACTCGCCGGCATGGCTTAACGGGGGCGGAAGGTAAAGCCTGGCTGCTGAGGTAGAGCGCCAGTGAGTCACCCGTGGTGTACTGTTCGGCATTCTCCAGTACGCCGATCACCAGCGGCAACACTTCGCGCTGCGAGCTGATCGACAGCTTGTCATAGATCGACCGATGGTGTTTCTTGATGGTATCGAGCGATCGGTTGAGGTGTTCGGCCATCGCTTTCATCGAGTAGCCCCGCAACAGCAGCTGCATTACCTCATGTTCTTTGGTCGACAATATTTCGCAACCGAAGTTTTGCAGAATCCGCTCAATCTTCTGCTGGTGCCGTTCATTACTATCCACCGGCCGTGGAGTGCGGCTGGCGAGATGACGTTGCAGCAGCTCGATGACCACCGGCGCGGCACCCCCCAAGAACCGTTTCTCCCGCTCGCTGAATAGGGTTCCATCCACCTTGGCGGCACACAGATTAGCAAAGCCGTGCTCGCCAAACGGAAACACCAAACCGATCTCGTCGCTGAAGCTCCGTTTAAAGAAGTTCAGAAAAATCTCCGAATCGAAATACCCTTGGGGCGCCAACTTGGCAAAGTCATAAAAGCCACAGTAGGCCCGGTCGAGGTGCGCCCGGTAGCAAGGGTCGAGGTAGAAGTAGTTCGCCAAATATGCTTCGAACTTGGCCTGGACATGCGCCTCGGGAGTGAATTCATAGAGCATGAACGGCTCTGCGCCCGCCCCCAGAACAGTCAAGGATAGTGGTTCATCGGCATGAATCAGCTCGCCGAGCAGCACCATCAGCCGCTTGGCAAAGCTCGGCTGGGTTGATTCGGCCTGGATCTGTGCCAATCCACCATGCCAACGCTCGAACAACTGCCATAATGGCTCGGCTTGATTGATTATCTGCTGCAACTGACTACGCGAAACGGTCCGATACGGGCGCCCAGCGCGCTCCAATAAGTTATAGTGCCAGTGTATCCGTGAAGCGGGTTATTCAAGCCCAGTACCCAACCAGCCTCAACGAGAAGTACCCTTTAGTGGACTAGTACTTCACCAACCCTAAAAGTTAAAATCCGCGAGTCTACAAGCTGCCAGCTGCACGGCAGAGATTCGAACCCAGAGTTGGCAGCAGGTCGAGTAGCGCCAACACCGCAGGTAACGGCTTGTGCGCTCGCCCTTGGGGTGGCAAGCGGCCCAGCGTTGCACACGCTTGACGTACAACCACTATGGCTGTGCGAGTGGGCCTAGTTCTGCCTGGGATGCTTGCCAATGATTCAAACTATTAGGGTTGGCGGAGTACTAGTATGCTATCGGAGGCCCAATACCATCAATCCAACTAATGTATCAAGAGTTTAATGGACTCACGCCACCCTTTCAATAACACAAAGGTTCCTCGCTATGTCTCAGAATCCGCGTTTCGACTGTTTATTCCAGCCGATTCAGATTGGTCCGGTAACGGCAAAAAATCGCTTTATGCAAACCCCCCATGGCAACGGTCATGGATGGCGCGATCCTCATGGTGGCGCCGCTTGGCGGGGCATGCGCGCTGAAGGGGGCTGGGGCATCGTCAACACCGAACAGGTCGAGTTCCACCCCTCTTCCGATACCGCTCCGCTATCGTTCTACCGACTCTGTGATGACAAAGACATCCCAATGGTGGCACAGATGGCCGATGCTGTGCACGAGCACGCCGCCCTGGCCGGCATTGAGCTGTGCTACAACTCGATCTCGCAGCCTGGCTACGGCTCGCGCATCATTCCTTACGCCGCTAGTACGGTCCCGATGATTGACCAGTTTATGGACCCGTTCCAGGCTCGCGCCATGGACAAAGAAGATATCCGCAACTTCCTGCGTTGGCAGCGTAACGCGGCGATCCGCGCCAAGACCGCCGGCTTCGATCTGATCTATGTCTACGGCGCTTCAATGCTGGGGCTGCCGTTTATCTTCATGTCCAAGCGTACCAACCACCGCACCGATGAGTACGGCGGCAGCCTGAAGAACCGTGTTCGCCTGCTCAAGCAGATGATCGAGGTCACCAAGGACGCGGTCGGCGACACCTGCGCGGTACCGGTGCGTACCTCGGTGGATGAGCTGATGGGCTCCGAAGGCTGGCATCGTGAAGAGGTGCTGGAGATGTTTGATTACATGGGCGAAGACCCGGACATGTGGGACCTGACTCTATCCGACTGGTCGCACGATACCGTCACCTCACGGTTCGGTGAAGAGGGCGCCCAGGAGCCCTTCGTCGCCGGCCTCAAGCAACACACCGGCAAGCCGGTGGTTGGGGTTGGCCGCTTCACCTCGCCCGACACCATGGTCAGCCAGATCCGCCGCGGTGTGCTCGATATCATCGGTGCCGCCCGTGCGGCGATCGCCGATCCGTTCCTGCCCAACAAGATCAAAGCGGACCAGACCGACGACATCCGCGAGTGTATCGGCTGTAACATCTGCGTGTTCCACGAGGATCGTGGCGTACCCGCCCGCTGTACCCAGAATCCGACCGCCGGCGAGGAATGGCGCAAGGGCTGGCACCCGGAAAAGGTCCAGCCAGCCAAGTCGAAAGATTCGGTACTGGTCGTCGGCGCCGGCCCCGCCGGGCTGGAAGCCGCCCGCACCCTGGGCCAGCGCGGTTACCAGGTGCTGCTGGCCGAAGCGACCACCGAGCTAGGCGGACGCGTGACCAAGGAAGCCAAACTGCCCGGCCTGTCGGCCTGGATTCGAGTAGCTGAATACCGCACCGAGCAGCTCAATGTGATGCCTAACGTCGACATTTACCTCGACAACAAGCTCAGCGCCGACGACATCCTCGGGCTGGAGATCCCGCATGTGGGATTGGCCACCGGCGCCACCTGGCGTCGCGACGGCATCGGCCGCTCCTACCTGAACCCGGAGTACGGCCTGTCGATTACCGAGGGCGCCCAGGTGCTTTCGCCCACCGATATCCTTGACGGAACGGCCCCCGAGGGCAAGAACGTGGTGGTGTTCGACGACGACTACTACTACATGGCTAACTGCGTGGCCGAAAAGCTCAGGCTCGATGGCTACGACGTCACTCTGGTGTGCAGTTCCAACGAGTTGAGCCCCTGGACCCACTCGACCCTGGAAAACGATTACATCAACAAGCAGATGGCCATGGTGGGGGTAAACGTGATTACCGGGCACGTGATCAAGGAGGTCAAATCCGGCATGGTCACGGTTGAACAAAAATACACCACTGAACTGATCGAGCTGCTTGCCGATGCCACCGTACTGGTCACCGGCCGCACTACCAACTCGGAGGTCTACAACGAGTTGATGACGCGCCAGGGCGAGTGGGCTGAGGCCGGTATCAAATCGGTCAGAGAGGTGGGTGATACCTACGCCCCGGGGATCATCGCCCAAGCGGTCTACGACGGCCACAAATACGCCCAGGAGATGGACGAGCCAGATCTGGGTGACAAGGTGCCCTACCGCCGCAGCATCGTCACCCTTGAGGCGATCGACGATCCTTGGGCCGACTAACTTCGGTTTACCTTGAACAACGGGATCTGCGCGAAGATCCCGTTTATTATACCCGCTTCGCTACGCCACTACTGCGCCCGGACAGCCCCTCAACGGGATGTCTGTCGGCGCGCTGCCTATAGCCTCAAGCCGGGCCATATTCACTTAATCAAACTTTTGAACATAGTATCAATAACTATGATTTTACAGCTCATGATCTATTGCTATCTTGAGCCGCAACGCAGATCGCTGCGGAACGCCCTTATCGGCGGGCAGTCCCATTCAACCAATCAGGAGATGCACAATGCTGAATAAAATGCGAGGCATCCTGGACGTCTGCGAACAGGCGACTCAGGTTGCAATTGAAGAGACTACCCGTCCACTGAGCAACGGCACGTCGCTGAATATGTTGTCCCATGAGCGCCTGCCGTTCTCGCTGGAAGAGTTCGTCCGTCGCTATGAGCTGATCTCCAAAGGCATCGAAGAAGCCGGCCTCGACGCGATACTGATCCGTACCCCGGAGAACATCACCTACTTCAGTGGTTACGAGACACCCGGTTACTACAAGTACCACTGCATCATCATCGCCCCGGGTCAGGATCCGGTCTTCCTGTTGCGCGACTTCGAGTGGATGAACATCCCCGAGTTCAGCTGGATCACTAAGTTCGTCAAGGTTTACGACAACGACTTCCCACCGGCGCTGACCGCCGGCATTCTCAACAAGATGGGTCTGGCCGGGAAGCGGATCGGTACCGAACAGAAGGGCTGGTTCTACACCGTTGAAGAGCACCTGGCGATCGCCAAAGAGACCGGTTGTGAGCTGATTTGCTGCACCGACCTGCTGCGCAAGCCGCGCCAGATCAAGTCGCAGGAAGAGATCGACGTGATCGATCGCGCCTGCCAGATGGTCGACAAGGCGACCCTGGCCGGCTACGAAGCCACCGTTGAGGGCGCTTCGGGCGACCAGATCAACGCCGTGGTCAACCACTCGTTATTCGAAGACGGCTGCGGCTACATGGGTCTGCCGCCGTTCGTTCTGGTTGGCGATCGTTCCTGCGTACCGCACGCCACTGGCGGTGCCAATGTGCTGAAGAAAAACGACGTGATGTACTTCGAAATCTCGGCGTCCTACAAGCGTTACACCGGCGCGCTGATGCGCACCATCTTCCTGGGCAACCCGAAGCGGGAGTGGGTCGACTGTGCGAAGGCCTGTATCGCCGCAGTGGAAGCCGCCTGCGACTTCATCAAACCGGGTGTCACCTCGGGCGAGGCCGACACCGTCGCCCGTGCTGCGATGAAAGAGCATGGCTTTGACAAGAACTACCTCAATCGTCTGGGCTACTCGCTGGGTATCGCCTACGCGCCGGACTGGGGTGAGGGCGAGGTTATCGACCTTAAGCAGGGCGACGAGCGCGTGCTGCAGCCGGGCATGGTATTCCACATGCCGCCGATGAACCTGAAGTGGCGCGAGTACGGTATCGGCTTCTCCGAGACCATCGTACTGACCGAGGACGGCTGCCGTTCATTCTCCAAGCTGCCCAAAGAGATCATCATCAAGTAAGCTGATGACCTAGAATACTAGGGCCTCATCTTCGGATGGGGCCTTTACTTATTTTATGGCCATGCTGGTTGCAACCATGTCACACGCAGCCGGCATCGCCATAAACCGATTGACCAGCCCTACTGAAGACCGTTGATACGGGAGAGAACCATGGACCAGATCGTCGCCGACTACATCGCTCAATACGGCATCTCTGACGCCGCCCTACGCTTCCTCAATCAGGAGCAGGGCATGCTGATCAACGGCCGCTTCATTCGCACCGGCGAACGCGAAGCCGCCAACGTATACGACTTCTACACCGGTGGCGTCATCACCGCCATTCCGCGCGGCACCGTCGAGGATGTCGACACCGCGGTGGCCGCCGCCCGCTATCAACTTGAGGAAGGCGAGTGGTCCAAGCTCAAGCCACTGGAGCGCGAAATCTTGATCAACAAGCTGGCCGATCTGCTTGAGGCCCACGCCGAGGAGATCGCCGAGATCGAGGCGGTCGATAACGGCAAATCCAAGGTGTTTGCCCGGGAGGTCGACATCCAGGGGGCGATCGACACGCTGCGCTACTTCGCCGGTTGGGCAACCAAAATCCACGGTCGGGTGACTGAACCGTGCAACTTCCCCGGCAACAACCTAGCTTTCACCGTTAAAGAGCCGGTTGGTGTGGTTGGCTCCGTGGCACCGTGGAACTTTCCGCTGCAGACCATGATTTGGAAACTCGGCGCCACCCTGGCCGCCGGTTGCACCACCGTCATCAAGCCGGCCGAGCTGACCTCGCTTACCACCCTGCGCTTTGCCGAGCTGATCGCCGAAGCCGGCATCCCCGGCGGCGTCATCAACATCATCACCGGTGCCGGTTCAGTGATCGGTCAGGCGATCGCCGAACACCTGGGGATCGACAAGGTCACCTTTACCGGCTCGACACCGGTCGGCAAAGGGGTCGGCAAGACCGCGATCACCCGCATGGCCCACCTGACGCTGGAGCTGGGCGGCAAGTCGCCGGTAATGGTGTTCGACGATGTCGACGTCAAAGAGGTGGCCAGCAAGGTGGCCGAAGGGATCTTCTTCAACTCGGGCCAGGTTTGCGATGCCGGCTCGCGCGCCTACATCCACGAGAGCATCTACGAAGAGTTTTTGGCCGAGATCAAAGCCTACGCCGCCGAGCTGAAGGTCGCGCCGGGGCTGGATCCCGACTGCTACATCGGACCGCAAGTCGGACAGCGCCAACTCAAGGGGGTCGCCTCCTACATTCAGCAGGGTATAGATGCCGGCGCGCGCCTGATCTGCGGTGGTCTGCCCGAGCAAGGTAGCCCCTTTGTGGTGCCGACTGTGTTTGCCGACTGTAAGCAGGACATGAGCATCGTGCAGGAGGAGATCTTTGGCCCGGTACTGGTCACCGCGCCGTTCAAGACCGAGGAGGAAGCGGTCGCGCTGGCTAACGACAGCGGCTTCGGCCTTTCCTCGGCGGTCTACTCCAAGAGCATTGACCGCGTATTGCGGGTGGTTCCGCAGATCAAGGCCGGCACAGTCAAGGTCAACAGCGATGGCCTGCTCGATCCCGCCCTGCCCTTTGGCGGCTACAAGGAGTCCGGGGTCGGTAAAGACCTGGGGGCGGAGCAGTTGGAGCACTTCCTGGAAACCAAAACGGTATTTATCTCGATTTCTTAACTGTTACTGCGCTGTTCACGACCGGTCCGGCGGGCCAGTCGATGATGGCTGGAGATTCACACGATGACCGCAACCACTCCCGTTAGTTTTGACGTCAAGCTCGGTGCTGGCTCCGTCAATACCTATATTGGCCTGCTGGCGTTGCAAACCGACGAAACCACCGAGCACGATTTCAACCAGATGCTGCCCGATAACAGCGGCATCATGTTTTATACCACCCGCATCCGCTGCTTCAACCCGATCACCCCGGAGAACCAACTGAAGATGGCGCCGCAGCTGCAGGCCGGATCGGAGCTGTTGCTGCCCGACCTGCCGGTATCGGCCATCGCTTTCAGCTGTACCTCCGCGACCGCCATCATCGGCTACGACAACGTCGCCCGCCTGATCCGCGCCGGACGCCCTGAAGACAGCGGGGATAAGCTAGCCGTGATCACCCCGGCCACCGCCGCCATCGCCGCTTTTGAGGCGTTCGGTATTCGCAAGCTGGCGATGCTGACCCCCTACAACGACGAGGTCAACCAGCAGCTGATCCAAGCCTACGAACAGGGCGGCGACCTCGAAGTCACCAAGCTCTGCAGCCTGTTCGTCGCAAGCGATGTCGACATCGCCCGCATCACCCACGACTCGATCAAGCAGGGTGCGCGTGAAGCCTACGAGGCCGGTGCCGAAGCGGTCTTCCTCTCCTGTACCGCGATGCCGGCCATCGGCGTGATCGAGGCGCTTGAACAGGAGCTCGGGGTGCCGGTATTCAGCTCCAACCAATGTATGTTCTGGCACTGTCTCAAAGCGGCCGGTTACCACCAGCCGATTCACGGCTACGGCCGCCTGCTGGCCGAAAAACGCTAACCGCCGGCACCCAAAGAGCCTTGCCCAAAGAGCCCTGTAAAAAGAGAAACAAACCATGAGCAAACTGACCAAACTTGACCCCGACGCAGCGCTCGGCGAGGGATTCGTCACCGCCGAGACCGTTATCGCCGGAGAGCCGAATGACGGCTACACCTCCTTCGCCAAAGTCGGCAACCTCGATATCGGCCTGTGGGGCTCGGGACCGTACGAAGAGCGGATCGACTGCCCGGTCGACGAAGTGATGTTCGTCATCAGCGGTAGCGCCACCCTGACCGCCGATGACGGCGAAGTGACCGAGATCCAGGCCGGCGACGCCGTTTACATGGCCAAGGGCTGGAAAGGGGTATGGAAACAGACCGAAGCGATCCGCAAATTCTGCGTGATACTGGAAAGCCAACCGCCGAGCGAGAGAGATTTATGACTGATAACGCTGTCATCCTCGCGGACATCCAGCAGGCCCGTGAAACCATCGCCTCCACGGTCCGCCAAACGCCGCTCAATCCCAGCCCCAGCTTGAGCGACAGAGCCGGCGTGCCGGTTAACCTCAAGCTTGAGATGCTGCAGATCTCCGGCAGTTTCAAACTGCGCGGGGCGGCCAATGCGATCGCCAACCTGAGCCCGGAGCAGAAGGCCGCCGGGGTCTGCGCGATCTCGACCGGTAATCACGGTCGCGGTCTGGCCTATGCCGCAAAGGCGGCCGGAGTGCGTTGTATCATCTGCATGGGCAATCTGGTACCGCAGAACAAAATCGACGGCATCAAGGCGTTGGACGCCGAGGTGCGGATCATCGGCAGCTCACAGGACGAAGCCGAGGCCGAAGTGGAGCGCCTGATCAACGAAGAGGGGATGGTCAACCTGCCGCCGTTCGATCATCCGCATATCATCGGTGGCGCCGGTACCGTGGGTCTGGAGCTGCTGGAGCAGATGCCCGACGTGCAGAACGTATTGGTGCCGGTTTCCGGCGCCGGCCTGCTATCCGGAGTCGCCATCGCCCTGAAAGCCCAGAAACCCGGTGTCAAAATCATCGGCATCTCGATGGAGCGTGGTGCGGCCATGTACGAAAGCCAGCAGGCCGGCAAGCCGATTCAGGTGCCGGAGCTAGCCACGCTGGCCGACGCGCTGGGCGGGGGTATCGGCCTGGATAACGCCTTCACCTTTAACTACGTGCGCGATCTGTGCGACGAATTTCTGCTGGTCAATGAAGATGATATCGCCAACGCTATCCGGCACGCTTATTGGGAAGAGCGGATGATTGTTGAAGGCTCCGGTGTCGTGGGCATTGCCGCTATCTTGTCTAACAAAGTTAAGCTGGACGGTCCTTCCGCTGTGCTGATGACCGGCCAGAATCTGGATTTAAATCTGCATCACCGAATTATCTCCGGCGAAAACGTTAATCTAGCTGAGGAAGAGAATTAATCATGCCAAATATTAATATCCTGACTGAAAAAGAGCTGCGCGCCGCGGTACAGCTGGACCTAGCCTCTATCGACTGCATCGATGCCTGCTTTAAAACCCTGGCCACCGAAAAAGTGGTTATGCCACCGGTGATGTCGCTACCGGTTGAAGAGGTCAATGGTGATGTGTGTGTCAAAACCGCTTACATTCCTGGCGTCAAAACGTTCTGCTTGAAAATCTCCCCAGGTTTTTTCGACAACTACAAGCTAGGGTTGCCCAGCACCACCGGTCTGATGGTGGTCCACAACTCCGTAACCGGTTTTGTGGAAAGCGTGCTGCTCGACAACGGCTACCTCACCGACGTGCGTACCGCGGCTGCCGGCGCTGTCTCTGTTCGTCACATGGCTCGCGAAGACGCCAGCAGCGTGACCGTGATCGGTACCGGGGTGCAGTCGCGCCTGCAGCTGGAAGCCATCTGTCTGGTACATGACATCAAGCGAGCCGTGATCTGTGGTCGTGATCAAGCCAAGGCGGAAAAACTCGCCGCTGAACTGGCCGAAAAGCTGGGTATTGAAATCACCGCCACCACCGACATGGAACCGGCCTGCAAAGCCTCCGATATTATCGTGACCACCACCCCGGCCAAAGCGCCGCTGGTAAAAGCCGCTTGGCTGCAACCGGGTCAGCACGTTGTGGCCATGGGTTCCGACCAGAGCAACAAGGTTGAGCTGGAAGCCGAGTGTGTCACCAAGGCCGACGTGTTCGCCGTGGATAAGCGCGAGCAATCGGCCGAGCGCGGCGAGCTGCGTTACGCCATCGAAAAGGGCGTGGTGACCTCTGCTGACAGTTACCCAGAGCTAGGCGAGATTATCGCCGCCCAAGCCACTGGCCGCCCAAGCGCGGACGCCATCACCATCTGCGACCTGACCGGAACCGGTGTGCAGGATACTGCCATCGCCAACTTCGCCAGCGAGCGCGCTGCGGCGGCCAACGCAGGTATGGTGATCGAAAACTAACACCCAGTAGTGTTGCTAAGCCCGGCTCAGAATTGTTGTTCTGACAAAAAGCAGAAGCCACAAGTGTCTCGACGCTTGTGGCTTTTTGTTTGGGTGCCCTGAATAAAGTGTCTCGGTTTTGCTTTGCAGTTAGCGCAAAGCGTTACTGCCGAGACGGAATGTGCTGTTTCTAGGAGCGTTACGCAGGCTGAGTGCAATCGAGATGAAGCGGCTGTTTTGCGAACAAAGCAGCCTGTTAGGGATTGCTAATAAAATATTGACTGTGTAATCCGAAATGCGAGTCAGCGCCTCTGTCTATGGGGTGGTTATAGAGCTCAAATTGATCAAATATCACTAATGCAGGGCGTCAAGGAAAGATGCTCATCACACACAAAACGAGGTACTAACCAACAGGTTAAACCCTCCTTCTTTCATGGATTTGTGTCAGATTTGGCCTGAACTAATGCACATCATCAAGGTGGCCCGGCTCAGCTTTAAGCGCCTGGATCGCGTTTTCTCTAGACAGTTAACGGCCTCCGACTTGAACCGACCCCAGCGTCACATTTTCTCCCCGAATGACTGCATTAAATTGATCCATGTCCACATTACACCCGGTTATGATTAGCGCAGTCGGCCCCGTCACCTTTATCTTGCCGGCCAGAATTGCTCCGTGACCAACCGCAGATGCTCCTTCAGCCACTTGTTGATCAGTGTGAAAGAGGCAATTCATTCCTGCATAGATCTCCGCCTCGGTGAGTAAAATCACTTCATCGACCAGATTACGACAGAGTGGGAATGTATAGCGGTTATCTAGTCCGATGCCACCACCAAGTGAATCGGCCAGAGTTTCAACCTCTTCCGTTGCAACCGGCTTCCCGGCTTCTAGGCTAGCCGCCATTGCAGCACCTCGGTCCATGCTGATACCGACAATGCGGATTAATGGTTTAAAAGCCTTGGCTGCCAAAGCGATACCAGCGATCAGTCCACCTCCGGACAGAGGAACCAGCAATGCCTCCAGCTCCGGTCTCTCTTCAAGCAGCTCCAGAGCAATGGTGCCTTGGCCTGTAACAACATCATGGTTGTCAAAAGGGTGAATATTGGTCATCCCCTCTTCAACAACCAAACGTTCAGCTTCAACACTAGCCGCATCCTGCGATTTGCCGACCCGTATGACGTTCGCACCAAGTGCCTCAATTCCTTGCACTTTGTTCATAGGTACTAATTCTGACAGGCAGACAGTGGCTTTAACGCCGAGTTTTTGGGCTGTGTAAGCAACAGCACGACCGTGATTGCCGGTTGAACAGCAGACTACACCGCCGGCTTTCTGTGCAGTGCTCAAGCGCGAGATAGCATTCGCGGCGCCGCGAAGCTTGAAAGCGCCAATCGGCTGCAGGGTTTCGAGTTTGAGGTATAGCTCATGACCAACCTGATCGGAAAGCTTTGATCGAACCAATGGCGTGTGAATGGCCGAATCATTGCTTTGCGTGCTTGCAGCACATCGTCGAGGGTGGGTAGATTCATAGCGGGTACTCAGGATGATTTTATGTGGCCGTTATCTTGGTAAAAAATGCTGCCCCGGTACAGAGGGCAGCAGCTCCGTCACCTTGAAATACGCCGTTAGGCCATCAGGCCTGGAAGACGACGCGATCCAAGCCAGGGGTCAGAATACAACAGCCGCCATCTTCCACCACAATGGTCTCGGTGATACCGACACCGGCATAGCCCGGCACTTGCACCCACGGAATCAAATGGAAGGTCATGCCCGGCTCAAGCAGCATGTCGTGACCTTGACGCATGGAGATGATGTGACCTTCACCCCAGTCCGGTGCGAAGGCGATACCGATGGAGTAAGCCGTACGAGCCGCCTGCTCAACACCTGGTGCTTTAGCAATCAAGTCGCGGGCCAAGGTATCGATGGAGGATGCTGGAACGCCTGCCTTGATGTTATCTAGGCACAGGTCCATCGCGTCGAGACAGACCTGCTCGCCGTTCTTGATCGCCTGAGGGGTTGGTCCGACGCTGACGGTACGCATCATCGCAGTGTGGTAACGGTTGGTGACACCGGCCACTTCCAGGAATACGTAGTCGTTTTCTTGAACGGTACGGTGCTCCCAGGTCATGTGGCCTACCGCGCCTCGCCAGCCGGTCGCGATAAACGGAGCCATCGCCGGCCACTCCGAGCCTGCCAAAATCATTCCGTTGTAGATCGCTGCGGCAATCTCGTCTTCGTTGACGCCGGCACGAACCGCTTCGATGCCCACCTTCATGCCCGCCACGGTCGTTTGACCGGAGATCTCCATCTTCTGGATCTCCAGTGGAGACTTGATCTTACGCAACTGCTCGACGATGCCGGTACAGTTCTTGAATTTTGCGTTTGGCAGCTTGGAGACAATTCCCTCGTATTCGAAGTTACGTAGAAAGTAGGCGTCACGATCGATACCGATGGTGCCTTTATCTAGGCCGTAGTGCTTGATCATATCGGTCACCACCTGACTCGGGTCTTCATGATCCGCATACGGGTGGTTGTTCTTGATCCATGTCCGCGCCGGGATATTAGAGGACTCCAGCAGGCGCACGGTCATGAACGGCTCTCTGTCGGCTGGAACAACCAGCACCTGGAACCAATAGTATCCCGGTGTCTGGTAACCAGTCAGGTAAAACAGGTCGTGCGGCATGGCCAGGATAACGGTATCCATGCCTTGCGCCTGCATCGAAGCACGCAGATTGGCGATACGGGTTTCATATTCCTCAATAGGGAAGACTAGATCGCCATGTTGTGGTTGGGGGTATGCCATTGAACTCTCCTGCAACAGCGGTTGATTTGCCAGAGAAGTATACGTCTGGCATTTGAAGCTCAAATAACCCTGTACTTGAGTTTACTTTTAAAGCGATCAAAGTAACTGTTGCTATTATTTTGATTTAACTAGAATAAACAGAGGGTTAGTCACAATTTCTAATGGCGACACATGCTTCATCAACGAAAAACGGAATATCATGTTGTACACATCGCGGTTGGCATCAAGAGTTTAAGCTGCTAGATTAATTCGCATCTGGATTTGCTGGCTTGCCAGATGCTCGGCTCAGCGCTTACCGCTGCCACACTCACCGAGCCCCCTGAATCGCGGCACAGCGTGAGCTGTATCTCGCCGTGATGCTATGCGGCAAAGCTACGGCCACGCTCTTAAGACAACCCTTAAGAGGCGATAGCGAAAACCCATGACTCAAAACACCAACTACGATTACATCATCGTCGGCGCCGGCTCGGCCGGCTGTGCCCTGGCTTACCGTTTAAGCACCAACCCCGACATCAACGTGCTACTGATCGAAGCGGGCCGCTCGGACATCAACCCCTTTGTGGCCTCACCGCTGGGTGAAACAGCACTGCTAGAAGGTGCCTACGATTGGAACTTCCCCTCTGAACCCGAGCCGATGCTGAGTAACAACACCATGAAATTGGCACGTGGCAAGGTGCTGGGCGGCTCCTCCTCGATCAATGGCCAGCTGGCGTTCCGCGGCCACCCCGAGGACTACAACGCCTGGGAAGCGATGGGTAACCCCGGCTGGAGCTACCAGGATGTGCTGCCGCTGTTCAAGCGGATGGAGCGCTACGAGGGCGGCGAGAGCGAACAGCGCGGCGGCAAGGGCCCGATCTCCGTGATCAACAGCACCCACCAGCACCCGCTCTGGGATGCCTTTATCGAGGCCGGCAAGGAGATGGGTTTTGACGAGGTTAAGGACTTTAACAGCGGCTATATGGACGGCTTCGGCTACTGCCAGCACACCCATTACAAATACCCGCTGTTACGCTGCTCCTCCTCCTACGGCTACCTGCTCAAAGCCCGCCGTCGCAAGAACTTGACCATCACGCTGTGCTCTGAGGCCCAACGCCTGATCATCGAGGGCAACGTGGCCAAGGGTGTCACCTACCTCAAGGACGGCCTGATCCATACCGCCCGCGCCAAACACGAGGTGATTCTCAGCGCCGGTGCGTTCATGAGTTCAAAGCTGCTGCTGTTGTCTGGTATCGGCCCGATGCAGGAGATCGAGGCGGTCGGCATTCAGTGTATCAACGACCTGTCAGGCGTCGGCAAGGGACTCAAGGACCAGATCGGCACCTTCGTGCAGCACTACGCCAAGGATCCGATCTCCTACTTCAAGTACACCAAGGTGCTGAACCAGATCGCCGCTGGTCTCGAGTGGCTGGTGCTGGGCAAGGGCCCACTCACCGTGTTCCCGATGAACTGCTCGGCCTTCATGACCTCCGAGGTTGGAGAACAGGAGGGCATGAAGCAACCTGACGTTCAGTTCTACATGTTCCCGGTCGCGGTCAACGCCTACAAGGACGATACCTACGATACCCGATTCCACGGCTACAACATCCACTGGGGCCAGATCCACCCGGAGTCATCCGGCGAAGTCACGCTACGCTCCAACAACCCGGCCGATGGCCCGAAAATCATCAACAACTTCTTTACCAATAAGAAGGATCGCAAGGTGAACCGCTGGGCTTACCGGATGGCACGTAAGCTGATGGCTACCGATGCACTATCGAAATTCAGTGCTGGCGAACAGACCCCAGTCTGCGAAACCGACGAGGAGATCGACGAGCTGACCAGTCGTTACTTCGCTAACCACTACCACTCGTTCGGAACCAATAAGATGGGGCCGGCCAGTGACAAGATGGCGGTGGTTGACCACGAGCTCAAGGTGCATGGCATCAAGAACCTGCGCGTGGCCGACGTATCGATCATGCCGCGAGCTGTCAGTGGCGGCTTC
The DNA here is from genome assembly GCA_965222695.1 of Granulosicoccaceae bacterium. GTDB lineage: Bacteria > Pseudomonadota > Gammaproteobacteria > Granulosicoccales > Granulosicoccaceae > UBA7957. The sequence continues at coordinate 3,261,143 of OZ244967.1, forward strand.
AACCTGCCGTCGACTATGATCGGCGAGAAGTGCTCCGACATGGTCCTGGCCGACTACGCCAACAGCGAGTAAGAGCTGATCCGTAGCAGGGACGTGTTCGCTTGTCAGTTTTCACCCTAATGGCGCCACCCGTTTTCGGGTTAAAGGCACCACTTAAATCCTGCTTTTTCCTGCTTCAGACAGAGCTAATTATTGACTGTTTCAGTACCGATTTCAACGTCTGTATTTTTGGATTGAGTCGATGCGCGAGGGGCTCGGTAACTTTTACCATCCAGAACCACTTGATACGCGCGATAACGAAGCCGATCGAGTGTTGCTGCACACACCCCAACCCAGCGCCGCGCCGACGACCAACAGCAGGTCACCAATCACCAATCCGAGCAGGGTCAACAGTCCGACGCGTTCCCTCGTGGAGGCTGCGCAGCATCACTGTCATCATCCCCGGCCCCGGGTGGCGACATCCATCGCCAACAGCAGGGTAAAGCCCAGCAGCTGCTATAGCGGAAGCATCGTGGTGTTACCGAACCCCATGCAGCGGCTAAAAACAACGAGGCAAGCGTGGTGGCGCTTAGGCCTTCCAGCTGCCCTCTTTGACCAGCTCGTCCATCACTTCGTTGACGGACTTCAGCGCGATCGCGACGATTTCGTCGACATCGCCCTTGGTGCTGCTCATCGGCGGTGCAAAGCCAAGGGTGTCCTGGTGCGGCATCGCCCGCGAGATCATGCCGTTCTTCAGACACCGGGCTGAGAGACGTGGACCAACTTTCAGGCTCGGGTCGAAACGGACCTTATTCTGCTTGTCGGCGACAAACTCGATCGCGCCCAGCAGGGTCACGCCACGGAACTCGCCGACCAGCGGATGATCGTCAAACGCCTTGTGCATCTGCTCCTGGAAGTAAGCACCAACCACATTGGTGTTTTCCATCAGGTTCTCATTCTTGATGATGTCGAGGTTAGCCAGAGCAGCCGCAGCACCCAAAGCGTGACCGGAGTAGGTCCAGCCGTGACCGATCGGGCCAAACTTGTCGGTACCCTCTTCCAGTACCACCCAGACCTTGTCGTTGACGATGGAACCGGACAACGGCAGGTAACCTGAGGTCATCCCCTTGGCCACTGTCATGATGTCGGGCTTGATGCCGTAGCGATCGGAACCGAAGTTGTAACCGGTACGGCCGAAGCCACAGACCACCTCGTCGGCGATCAGCAGGATGTCGTACTTGGCCAGTACTTTCTGGATCTCATCCCAGTAACCTTCGGGCGGCGGTATGATACCGCCAGTACCCAGCACCGGCTCACCGATGAAGGCGCCGATTGTTTCCGGGTTCTCTTCGATGATCTTGCGCTCCAGCTGCTCGGCGCAGTACTTGGAGAACTCCAGCTCGCTCATGCCCGGCTTGGCTTCCCAGAAGTGGTGCGGCGCGATGGTGTGTTTGATGTCGCTCATCGGCAGGTTGAAGCTGTTGTGGAACGCCGGCAGACCAGTCATCGAGCCGGTCATGATGCCCGATCCGTGGTAGGCGCGCATGCGTGAGATGATCTTGCGCTTCTGCGGCTTACCCTTAACGTTCCAGTAGTGCCAGACGATCTTGATGTTGGTCTCGTTGGCGTCGGAGCCGGACATACCGTAGTAGATCTTGCTCATACCGGCCGGCGCCATCTCGATCACCCGCTTGGACAGCTCGATCAGCGGGGGGTTGGAGTGGCCGACATAGGTGTGGTAGTAGGCCAGCTTGGTGGCCTGCTTATGGATCGCATCGGCGATCTCGGTACGGCCGTAGCCCACATTGACGCAGTACAGGCCCGCAAACGCGTCGATGGTCGAAACGCCGTTGGTGTCGGTAATGCGAATGCCGCTGCCGCTTTCAATGATTCGCGGCGAGTTCAGCTCGCCATTGGCGTGCTGCTTGAGCGGAGTGGAGGCGTGGAAGATCGTCTTGCGATCGACCTCTTCCAAACTCAGATCGTTGCCGATAACGTTAGTCATAGTGGTTCTCCTGTTAAACACTAGTAGCCACGTGCTTAGAGCGGCAGCGTACCCATGCAGATGTATTTGGTTTCGGTGTATTCGTTGAGGCCCTCGGTGGCACCCTCACGGCCCAGGCCCGACTGCTTAACGCCGCCGAACGGAATCGGATAGCCGGTCATCTTGACGCTGTTGACCGCGACCATGCCGTACTCCAGCGCGTCGGTGAACTTCCAGATCCGCTCGATATCACGCGTATAGACGTAAGATGCCAGGCCGTACTCGGTGTCGCTGGCCTCCCGGATCACCTCCTCCTCGCTGTCGAACGGAATGATCGGCGCGACCGGGCCGAAGGTCTCATCAGTGTAGATCGCCATTTCCTTGGTGACATCCGCCAGTACGGTCGGCTGGTAGAACAGCGGGCCGCGCTCGTCACGCTGACCGCCGGTCATCAGTCGGGCGCCTTTGGCGACGGCATCGGCCACATGCTCTTCAGACTTGAGCACCTGGTTCTCATGCTGCAGCGGAACGATATCGACATCTTCAAAGCCACTACCCAGGTGCAATTTGCTCACCGCCTCGGTGAAGCGCTCGACGAACTCATCGTAGATCTCACGCTGGATGTAGATCCGGTTGGCGCCCAGGCAGTCCTGCCCGGACGTGGTGAATTTGGCGTCGATCGCGCCCTTGACCAAGTTGTCCATATCGACGTCGGCAAAGCCGATAAAGGGTGCGTGACCGCCGAGTTCCATCGCCACCTTCTTGATGGTGGTGGCGCACTGCTCGTTCAGAATTCGTCCGACCTGGGTCGAGCCGGTGAAAGAGAACGCCCGTACCTTGGCGTTGCTGGTCAGCTCTTTGACCAACACCCGTGAGCTGCCGGTCAGCACATTGAATACGCCTGCCGGGAAGCCGGCCCGCTCGGCCAGCTTGGCCAGCGCCAACGCGGTCAACGGGGTTTCCATCGACTGGTAGGCGACCACCGGGCAACCGGCGGCCAACGCCGCGGCGGCCTTACGGGTCAGCATCGCCAGCGGGAAGTTCCACGGTGTCACCAGCGCCGCAACCCCCACCGGCACCTTGACCGACATCAGGTGCTTGCCGGCCAGATGCGAAGCGATGGTTTGGCCGTTTATGCGCTTGGCCTCCTCGGCAAACCACTCGATAAATCCAGCGCCGTAATCCACCTCGCCACGGCCGTCATTCAGGGTCTTGCCCTGTTCGAGCGTCATGATCAGCGCCAACTCTTCTTTGTGGGCGATGATCAGGTCGTGCCACTTCATCAGCAGCTTGGCGCGCTCCTGCGGCAGCAGTGCCTTGAAGCCGGCGAACGCCACATCGGCGGCATCGATTGCCGCACGCACCTGCTGGACCATCAGATTGGGCAGTTCTGCCAGGGTTTCACCGGTGGCCGGATCCGTGACCGCTTTGGTGCTACCGTCACCATCGACCCACTGACCATTGATAAATGCCTGATTAGGTAGCAGCCCCTTAGTCTCCAGCTGCTGGAGCTTGTCGGCAATAAACAGCTTGGTATCGGTTGTCATATTCACAGCAAGCATCTCTATCTCTCTAATTATCCTGTTGAACTGCGCAACGCAAACGGCCCTAATTGGGATGTTTCGTTGCCCGTAATGATTAAAGTCAGTCAGAGCAACTGGGCCAACAGCGCATGTAGCAGTACGTTGGTTCCCTTCTCCAAGTGTTCCGGCGCGGTCCATTCGTCCGGGTGATGACTCAGGCCGCGAATACTGGGGACAAAGATCATGCCGGCATCGGCGACCAGCGCGAGTGCTTGAGCGTCATGGCCCGCGCCCGACGGCATTACCTGACTGCTGTAGCCCAGCTTGTCCGCACACGACTTGATCGAATCAACCAGCGACGGGGCCATCAGGGCAGCGGGGTTAACACATTTCACCTCGATCTGAACGCCGACGCTGTACTGTTCAGCCACCTGCTCAGCGACAGCCGCGACCTTGGTGGCCAACTGCGCGCTGTTGGCTTGGTCCAGATCCCGGCTATCGAGACGCACGGTGGTCTCGCACGGAATCACATTGGGATAACCCGGTTTGATGGCGCAGGTACCGAAAGTCATGCGCGTCGATGCGTTAGCATTACCCTCCTCATCCAGCAGAGCGTAGCAACGAGTCACGAACTCAGCGGCTGCACGGAAGGCATCTTTGCGCATAATCATCGGCGTCGTGCCGGCGTGATTGGATAAGCCGGAGAAGGTGTAGTCGATGTTGCGCTGACAGACAATGCCCTCCACCACTCCGATATCCAGATTTAGGTTTTCCAGTACCGGGCCCTGCTCGATATGTAGTTCAATGTACTTTTTAATAGCCCCGGCGGGGTATGCTGCATTGCGGACATTGGCCGGATCGAAGCCATTGCCGGCCATGGCGTCGGTGAGCTTCTGGCCAGCAAAGTTCACCGCGTTTTCGACATCTTCGTCGTTGATAGTGCCCGACATCGCCATGGCGCCGAGTAGACTCAGAAATGCTCCTTCCTCGTCATTAAATGCAACCACTTCAAGGGGTGCAGCCAGCTCGATGTTGTTTTCGGTGATCACGCGCGTCACCTCGATCCCGGCCAAAACCCCCAGCGAACCGTCCAGTGGCCCACCGTTATGGACGGTATCGATGTGGGAACCGGTCATCACTACAGCACCTTCGTCAGGCCCCGTGCGACCGATCACATTACCAACCAAGTCGATTCGAGTGGACATGCCAGCAGCCTGCATCTGGCCGATCAGCCAGTCGCAGGCTGCTCGGTACTCGGGAGTGAAGGAGTGACGATTAATGCCGCCGGAGGACTGTTTACCGATCGCCGCCAAAGCTTGGACATCGGCCAGGAGACGCTCTTGATTGATACGTAACTTGCTATGGATCGGCATAGTGAGTTCCCATTCTCTTTTACTAAACTGGCTGAACTAACCTCGTTCAGCGCCATTAATGAAAGCGACAGTTATCCCAGCGGCCTAGCCCTTCAACAACTTATCAATTCGTCCTTCTCGTGATGGCACCATGGGTTCCACCCAGTGATAGCGACAAGTTACCAACCCTTTGCCATTGAAAAAATCACATTTATTCAGAACCAATTCAAAGCAATATCAAAGTAAAAACACGACATCCGCTCAAAAAACGGGCCGTTCATGGAACGACCCGCGCTGTACTGACAACATTCGACGTTCTTGTCCTCAACATCAAACCGTGAATTAGCCCAGAGCGCCACATACAAGACAAATAACTTTGACAGCACCCGAACTTTAGTTAGATAAAATCCAATTCACACGATAGAGTTACGAAGTTATCCTACCCGGCATGGTAGGCGTATAAACCGATATTAATATAGCCACCAATATTTCTAGCTACAAACGGAGGATATTCACTAGCTTTCCTAGGCGATAATGGGCATACAATGCCGACCTTCGAACTAACTACCAAAAAACAGTAACTACATGAGGAAAACGCTATGTATATGAGGATCAAACACGCTTTAGCCGGCGCCATGCTTGCAGGATTAGCTGCGCTAATACCTTATCACGCTCAGGCAGCTGATCCGGTGCGCGTATCGATCACGGACTCCTCTGACGCCGACTTTGTAGCCTATGTCTACGGCGGTGTCATGGAGCAGAAGGGCCACAATGTGGAATATATCCGCATCGACTACTCGGCCCAGATCGCCGCACTGGAAGCCGGAGATCTCGATGTTGCGACGTCAATGTGGGAGACCACTAGCTGGCACGCCATGCAAGAAGCCGAAAAAGCCGGCCAGATCGGCATCTACGGCTCAAGCGGTGTCGAAGTGACCGAATCCTGGTGGTACCCCAAGTACCTTGAGGAGGTCTGTCCGGGCCTGCCCAACTGGGAAGCGCTGAAGCAGCCCGACTGTCAGAAGGCTCTGTCCACCGTTGAAACCGCTCCGAGCGGTCGCTTTCTCGACGCCCCGGCTGATTGGGAAACCGATGTCGCTCCGCGTATGGAAGCTTTGGGACTGGACTACGAAGTGGTTAACTCAGGTTCGGCCATCACCATGGTTGCCGCGATGCGCGCCGCCATCGACCGCAATGAGCCGATCATTGGCTGGGGCTACATCCCACACTGGTTCTACAACAAGACCCCGGGCGGTTTTGTTGAGCTACCGGCCGCCGACGAAGCCTGCTTCGAGGATAAGACCGCTGGCCCGAACCCTGATGCAACCTACGACTGTGGTTACAACGCAGGTCACATCTGGAAAATCGGAAGTGTTGATCTGGAGAAGCGATTGGGCGAAGCCGCACGTGTACTGAAGGCTATGACTCTGCCGACAGACCCAGTAGCCGAAGCCACTGATCGGGCTGAAAATGGTGGTGAAAAAGTTGAGGCTATCGCTCACGATTGGATTGCTAAAAACAAAGACACATGGAACAAGTGGTAAGCTTGCCCCTAGGTTGGAGGCCCGCGAGGCCTCCATTTTTCCACGATTGGCGATCTGATTGTTGATTTGCACTTATAAAGTGACCGAGGATTTGCATTAAAAATTGACCCGCCTGGGATAACCGGTTATGGCTCAAGTTTTCAGTTTTTTATCGGTCATTTCTCATCCCCAAGCATCGTGGCCCATTCAACAACAACCGCTACAGAATTCATCCAGGGGTCTAAAACAATGCTAGGTTCTACTTTAAAAAGGTGCATGTCGTGACACAACAATCCATTCTGCAATGTATTGACCTCTGGAAGGTTTTTGGCGCAGGTGCGGAAAATTTCGCCACCACACCGGGCCTTGATGCCGACAACGCCGCCTTTCGCGATTGCGGCATGGTGGTCGGTTCACGCGAAGTCAATCTGGATGTCAGAGTCGGAGAGATTTTTGTCGTCATGGGGCTGTCCGGCTCCGGCAAGTCGACCCTGCTGCGCTGCATGACTGGCCTCTACGAGCCAACCCATGGCCACATGCTGATCGACGGTATCGACATCGCGAAACTCAAGCCCAAAGAGCTTGTCAAATTGCGTCGAGAGAAGATCAACATGGTGTTTCAAGACTTCGCTCTGCTACCGCATCTCACGGTTTTAGGCAATATCGCGTTCCCTCTGAAAATCCAGAGTGTCGCCAAGCATGAGCGAGAAGCCAAAGCCCGCGAAATGATCGAACTAGTCGGACTCACGGGGCGCGAAAACTACTTCCCCGACGAGCTTTCCGGTGGCCAGCAACAGCGCGTCGGTATCGCACGCAGCCTGACCACACAGCCTGAAGCCTGGTTCCTCGACGAGCCCTTCTCCGCACTCGATCCACTGATTCGGTATGAGATGCAAAACGAATTCCTACGAATCCAGAATCAGCTCAAGAAAAGTATCGTGTTTATTACCCACGACTTCGAAGAGGCGGTACGTCTGGCTGACCGGATCGCCATCATGAAGGACGGCCGCATCATCCAGCAGGGACCGCCGGAAAGACTGATCCTCAATCCCGCCGACGACTATGTGACCGAGTTTACCCAGCATATCCCGAAGCAGAAGGTGCTGAGGATCGGTTCGGTGATGCGCAAGGATGAGACCCCGACCAACACATCCATCACAATCGACGCCAACGCCAAGATCAGCGACTCGGTTCACGCGATCATGGAAGCCGACGGCTCGGTCGGTGTCGTCGACAACGGTCGACCCGTTGGTGCAGTGCATCGCCTCGACCTTCTGCCGATCATTATGTAAGAGGTGGATCATGAGCGTTACAACCATTAAACTAAACCCGGCCGACAGCCCGTCACCGTCGATCTGGGCCTTGACCTCCACCAAGATCATCGCGCTGCTGTTGTTGCTGTCGGGTGTCGCCCTGTACTTCCTGCTACCGACCGACAGCCCGCTGGCGATCTACCCCAAATCCTGGCGGGTCGATCTGGCCGGACCGCTGGGCGATTTCATCAAGTACATGGCCCGCGAATTCAGCATCGGGCCAATCGAGTTTAAATCGATCACTCGCTGGCTGGGCTGGCTGATTTCGCAGCCGTTTCTGTTCCTCAATGGCATTTTGGCCGATGGCTTTACCTTATACCACGCCGACAACAGCCGCACGGTGATTCAGCCTTTGCCTTGGTTCGCAACCAGCGCGATGTTCGTGTTTGTCGCCTGGCGCATCGCCGGCAAAGGGCTGGCGCTGTTCGCCGCCGCCATTTTCTTCTACTTCGCCCTGTTCGGCTTGTGGGAGTCGGCCATGCTGACGTTTTCGTCGGTCGTGATTGCTGTGATCGTCAGCACAATTCTCGGCGTACTGCTGGGGTTATGGGGTTATCGAAGCCCGCTTGTCGATCTAGCGCTGCAACCGCTCTACGATATCATGCAGACGCTGCCGCTGTTCTCTTACCTGGTACCAATGATCCTGTTCTTCGGTTTTGGCCCCATTGCCGCACTGATGGCCACAGTTGTGTTCGCCCTGCCGCCGATGGCGCGGGTCACCACCCAGGCGTTGCGCGAGACCCACAACAGCATCATCGAGCTGAGCAAAATCGCTGGCTGCACACGCACCCAGACCAACCTGCTGGTGCTGATCCCGTCGGCCCGCAAAAAGCTGCTGCTGGGCATCAACCAGGTGATAATGCTATCGCTGGCCGTGGTTATCGTTGCCTCACTGATCGGTGCCGGCGGACTGGGCGGCGACGTGCTCAAGGCACTCAAGTCGGTTCGTATCGGCGAGGCGCTGGCTGCCGGACTGGCGATCACCTTCATGGCGATCTTTATGGACCGGCTTTCCTACGCCATCGCGCTGCGCCGCCCGGAGCACTACATCACCGTGCCGCGCTGGTATCAGAAGTATGCGACCTTACTGGTCTCGCTGGGCATAATCGTAGTACTGACACTTATCTCGCTGGCGGTTCCTTTCCTCTATACCTGGCCCGACGAATGGGCGATCAATATCGGTCGTCATGCTTCAACCTTCTTGTCCTGGGTGTCCGAAAACTACTACGACGAGATCGCTGCGTTTCGTGACTGGTGCATCCTCAACATCATGAAACCGATGAAGCTGTGGTACCTGTCGGTACCCTGGCTGACGGTCACCTTAATGGCGGGCGGGGTAGGCTACTTCCTCGGTGGCTGGCGACTGGCACTGCTGAGCATTACGATATTCGGCCTGATAGCGATGATGGGTTACTGGAAGAAGGCTATGATTTCGGCCTATATGGTGCATCTGTCGGTAATCTTCGCCGCGCTGGTCGGCTTTTTGTTGGGCTTGTGGGGTGCTGTGAGCGACCGCGCTGAAAAGGTACTTATAGCCTTAGTTGACCTACTGCAAACGCTACCGACCTTCGTCTTCCTGATTCCTGTGGTGATGCTGTTCAGTGTCGGAGAGTTCCCAGCTTTAGTGGCGATCTTCTCTTATGCCGTTGCGCCGGCGATCCGCTACACCATTGTTGGAATCCGTAGCGTACCTCAGAATTTGATCAACGCCTCGATTATCTCTGGCTGCACGCCGTTCCAACTGATGACTCAAGTTAAGATTCCCTTGTCACTACCGACCATCCTGTTGGGGCTAAACCAGACTCTGATGATGGCTTTTGGAATGCTAGTTATCACTGCATTAGTGGGATCGCGCGGGCTTGAGGAGATCACCCTGACTTCCATCGCCAAAGTCCAGCCCGGTGAGGGGTTGATGGCAGGACTGGCAATTGCCGGCATGGCGATTGTTTACGACCGATACATTCGAGCTGCCAGCCGGAAGCTGGCGTACCAGCTCGGCATCCCCGCGCCGAAGTAGTCATATACGGACACCTCGTGTCGATCGGGCAGACTTGCAATTGACTGACGTCGACATTGTTTTGGCAACGACCAATATAGATCTGGTGTTCATCGACGTTGAATTGCACTTGGTGTAAGTCAAACACGTGATGCCACCAATGTGGCTCTTTATTGATTACAACCGCTGATTCAGGTATCAGGGCTCGTTCGTGCTTATCGTGGCCTAGTTGCGCACATTGGGTCGCCCGCTTGATCGGCGTCGGTGGCGCTCCCGGCGACATTGCTTTTGCGACTCAGAATCTGATGACGCGGAATTGGAACTATTGCGCGAATTCTTATCGATTCGCTCACTGAACTCTTCGACTTGTCTTTTCAGTTCCTCAATGACATCCAAGACAGAGTCTAACTGTCGTTGAGCGTCTTGCAGCGTGGTCGGCGGTGAAGATGGTCGAGTCAGAGACAACGGATCGGCCGAGTGGTTTACCAAGTCATTACTAATTTTAGTCTAATGTCGGGAAAGTGCCCAAAAAATGGCTTGAACATCTACGGGTTAAGGACCCCAATTCCAGCAGGGCACACTGAACGAGCCTGCAGTAACTTAAAACTGTCGGGGCGGGAGAAAGTTGAGATCGGTAACCATGTTAATACAGGTCCTTCACTGGACAGATAATTAAAAAGCTGTCCGACAGGAATTGCAAGATAACATCCCGGACTCCGTCGTCCCGAAAATATTTCTCGGCACTCTCAAATATGTTGAGCAGGAACTTCGCCGACGATTCATTATCATCCTTTTCAAGGATGTAGTTACTGAACCCGAGGATGTCCACAAGTGCGAATATTCGGTAGTTGTACATTAGATGTTACTCGTAATTTCTCTGACGGAAACACGATTAGACGGAATTATAGCGTAGTTTAGCGGTGAATGATTAAAGACAAAACCCTGACCTGGGAAACGAACGGATTGGTCGCCTACCGGAAATTAAATGATTGGACCTATCCGGCAGTGTCTGTTTGATCAAGTCACGATATATATAGTGTATTGGTTCGGACCGTCAATGCGAGTGGGGATTGCCGATAGGAAATCGCTGTGAATATATCCCTATAAGCTCGACGGCGGCTATCCCTGCCGCCGACGTTTCCTATCGGCAATCCCCACTCGCATTGACTCATTCCAGCAATCGTCCCCTTTCCCAGTTGGTCGCTCCACTCTGAATGGAATCACAAACAAAGAATCTCACTGTGCTCTATTGCCACGGTGTTTTCGCCGCAGGCTTGTATTTAAGCTTCGCACTGTAGTTGGGAATTCTAGGGACGATATACTTAATACAAGATAGAATTCGTATCGCCGGGCAGATGCTAAAACTAGAATAAATATCCAATCTTCGCAAATTCAAAATCAAATATTCGCTCGCTATCATGGTCTTCGGTCAACAGTTGTTGTTCAGTCTTGATGATGTCATGTTTCCCTGTCAGATATTTTCCATAAAACAAACTTGCTCCCCAATAAAAAGTGCCCAGATGTCTTTTATAGAACTTTCGTATGCCGAGATTCAGACCAACGCCGTACTTACTTGTAGTCAGCTCAGATTCGGGCGGTGACAAGCCTATACTTGTCCAGGAGGGACCTGTTAATCCGGTATATCGGACAAATATTCCGAGATACTTTTGGTAGTGATCATTACTAAGGTTGCCGGCATATTTCCGGAGGACCACATCTACCGATTCCACTTTGCTATGCGCTTTGTTCTCTAAATCTGATATGGCCAAGTAGGAGTAGAAGAGCGGTACGGCGAGTTCATAGTTTTGTTTATGGAAGTAGCTGATTTCACCACTGAATCGTACATCGTCACTATCATCACCGGTAATTGCGCTGAATGCGTAGAATGGATTGAGCGCAAATCCAAGGTCAGCAATAGCGATATGTGGCTTTGCCACTATCAAAGTCACTGCCAATACAAAAAAAGCGGAACGTTTCGCTCCTTGGAAAGAAGAGTGATATGAAATCATGCTATTTTCCCGGTCAATTGAGTGATCATATACCTGCTATACAAGTTCTTTGCCCATTCACTATTTGTTTAGCAGAGGTTAAACGACAGGGTTTTGCTTTCATCGGAATCGGCGCAATTTCTCGCCTCCCGAATGGCACTGCGATGGCATGGCAGGATTCGGGTGCCGGAATAATGCCCTCACTTTTGGCAAAGCTGACGCCCGCGTGAATTTCGGAGACAGTTCACTAAATTCAATATAAAATCTACACTGCCTAGCGTTGCGTTAATCCAACGGTGTGAATCTTTCAAAGATACGGAAGAACGGCACAAAGTGGCTAATTAAGACCATACAAAGGAATTAAGCGATTAACCATGAACACCCAAGAAAACAGGAAGAAAGAACCATGCCCAGAAAGTTTTTTGCAACAGCCCTACTTGTCTCATTTATAGCAATGTCTACCTCAGGGATGATGATGTTTGTTATCGAAAAGCCGTCGTTTACCATTCAGATGCATCCGGTACACAAGCTTTTCGGAATTATTATGATCATCTCGGTTGTAGGTCATCTGAGCTTTAATTATCGGTCTCTGATGACTTACTTGAAAATAAAATCTGTCGCTGTTTTTGGCAGCGTATTGGTTTTCCTTCTTGTATTACTCTATGGTGTGGCTATCAATAATAAGGTACCGGACAGTATCGCGATTCCTATGGACGAACTGGCAGGCCAGGCTGAGTCGCATGAGTAGTAACTGTGCTAACCGAACAAGAGCCTGAAACCGTGTCGTTCAATCAGCCTTCACTACAGTGAATTGGAGAAAGAGATGAAGATTGCAGTAACCGCCGCGAGTGGTAAATTAGGCAAAGAGATCATTAAGGCAACCAGCACCGTGATGACAAAAGACCATGTTATTGGATTGGCACGGTCCCCCGAAAAGGCGACAGATTTGGGCGTTGAAATCCGTCCTGGTGATTACAATGACAAAAGCGCTTTGGAAACATCTTTAAGATCAGTAGACACACTGCTGATGGTGTCGGGAATGGATGCCCCTGAAAAGCGAATTGAGCAGCATCGTAATGTAATACAAGCTGCCTGGAACAATGGTGTGAAAAAAATAGTATACACCAGCGTTCAGGGGGCCGAAGAAAACACTGCCTTTTCTCCTATCATCCAAAGTAACCGACAAACCGAGAAGGATATCAGTAGCAGCGGACTGGAATGGGTTATCGGGCGCAATGGTATTTATATCGAACCTGATGTTGAATATATTGAAACTTATAAAAAGTCGGGTGGTATTTTCAATTGTGCCGGTGATGGCAAATGTGGCTATACGACAAGACCGGAGCTGGCATATGCCTACGCGAGAATGTTAACTCAAGATAAGCACAATGGTCAGATCTACAATTTGCATGGTGAAGCTATCACCCAATATCAACTTGCGGAATACCTTAACGATGCTTTTGGTACAGATTTAACCTATACTCCGATGTCAGTCGAAGGCTATCGTAAAGAGCGGGTAGCGGAATTAGGAGAATTTATAGGGACGATCATCTGTGGAATTTATCAGGGCATTCGAGAAGGAAAAGCTGATAATCCCAGCCATTATGTCCAGGCGGCGGGCAGAGAGCACGAAAGCTGGCAAAGCTATTTTTCAAATATCGCTGAAACTGCAAAATAGCCTTAGAGCCTGTCTAATATCTCTGTGCCGTCGCGAGAATGTGCTGATTTGAGCCAGATTTTATTCTGATTTGAGGCGCATAGTGATTCTACGCAACAAGAATCAGGAGAAAATCCGGCCAAAGTCAGCGAGTTCGCAGTAGGCAGAGAGATATTAGACAGGCTCATAATAAAAATTCCAGATAAGCTCATCTCATCGAGAGGTGAAACCAGACAGCCAGGTTTATAGAGTACCGTAGATATGGTTCGCAATAATTTTAAATTGGTGCTGTTTTTCGTAACAAGCATTTTCCTGGCCAGTTGCGGATCTGCACCAAGCTTGCCTTATTATAAAAAATCTCCAACCCGTAACTCATTTGATTATCACAGCGATGCTCCATTCTCCAGATACGTAGCAATTACCAAGGCCTATTTAAAGAAGAACAGGGTGTTTTTCGATTCGGCCAATCAGGAAGAAGAGCTGGAAATGGTGGCTCCGTTCGAGTGGAAACCAGACGAATCGTGCTCCACTGAAAACAAGCAAGGTATATTGTTGGTTCATGGGCTATCTGACACCGCCTTTATAATGCGGGATTTGGCTAAAGAATTTCATGACCAGTGTATGCTGGTGCGTACAATTTTGTTACCGGGGCACGGAACCAGGCCTAAAGACCTTGCAGAAATAAAATACTCAGATTGGACTGAAGCTGTTGACTATGGAATCAACTCGCTTCAAAAAGATGTGGATCAGATCTATATAGCCGGATTTTCCTTAGGTGGACTGTTGGCAGCAAATGCTTTGCTCGACCACCAGGATTTGCAAGGAGCTATTCTGATTTCCCCGGCACTGGGTATCAAAGCACCCCTGCTTACATGGAATACCACGTGGCTGCGTCACTTTAAAGAGTGGATAGATGTTGATCCTCAAACGCAAGCTCCTCGCTACCAATCCATGACGACTAATGGAATTGCTCAGGTTTATATGCTCACACAGAATTTCCATGAGCGACTAAAAAACCAAAAGAAAGTAAAATCACCCGTGCTTTTAATTCAAAGCATGGAAGATATAGCTATTCAACCTGACCTGAATATCAATACTTTTAAAAAACATATGTCACATTCAAAAAGCATGGCTTTAGTTTTTAGTGAAGACGTTGCGTCGGTGAAATCGTTTGCGGGTTTGAATCTAATAAATAGCTATTTACCATCACAAAAAATAGTTAACTTTTCTCACGTGTCACTTCCCTACTCTCCAAAGAATAAGGTTTACGGATTATACGGAAGTTACAAAGAATGTGGGTTGCATGTAGGGATAGTGTCAGATAAGCAAGCTGAAGATTGTGTGAAAAGCGATGACAATTGGATGGGAGAGATAGGCAGTGAAGATGAAGACAAATTCTATCCGTTTCAGAGGCTTACCTTTAACCCGCTTTTTGATCTTATGGCAGATAAAATTGATCGTTACTTAAGTGCACTCTAACGGGATCGTTGGGCTTTTGATTGGCACTTACAAAAGAGACGTTCAGTTGAATGGTCCTGTGTGCAAAACATTCCTCCCACAACGAGGAATTTGTAAGCGTTTTTTCGCTTGCAGGCAAGCTCCTACGAAATAGAGGGGCGGTTGGGCAGCAACTCCGCGGTATCGGTTATACATTCTGACGAAGGAATCCGGCCCTCTGTACACACGGTACTTGAGAGCCGGATATCCGTGATTGTGTTTTTGCGAAAGAGTTTTTCCCTATCCGATAGACGGCAAATGCGTCAATGATTCCTTAATCGCCTCTTCCGGATATTCGTAGTCGGTCAGATCGCCTTGCAGATAGCGATCATAAGATGTCATATCAAAGTGCCCGTGACCGGAGAGGTTAAACAACAGGGTTTTGCTTTCACCGGAGTCGGCGCAGTTTTTCGCTTCCCGAATGGCGGCTGCGATGGCATGGCAGGATTCGGGTGCCGGAATAATGCCCTCACTTTTGGCAAAGCTGACGCCCGCCGCGAAGGTTTCCAGTTGCGGAACAGCGACGGCGTCGATCAAGCCTTCATGATACAGCTGGCTGACCAGCGCGGAATCGCCATGATAGCGCAGGCCGCCAGCGTGAATGCCGGGTGGCATAAAATCGTGCCCGAGAGTGTACATTTTCATCAGCGGTGTCAGGCCGGCTGTGTCTCCGAAATCGTAGGCATATTGTCCTTTGGTCAAGGTGGGGCATGATGTGGGTTCTACCGCCACCAGTTTGATATCCTTGCCGCTCGCCTTATCGGCAAAGAACGGAAATGCGATACCACCGAAATTTGACCCGCCGCCGCACGGGGCAAAGATCATGTCAGGATAATCCCCGGCAATTTCCAGTTGCTTTCGGGCTTCCTGGCCTATGATCGTCTGGTGCAACAACACATGATTGAGCACGGATCCCAAAGCGTAGTTGGTATCGTCACGGCCGGCCGCTTCCTCGACCGCCTCAGAGATGGAAATCCCCAGTGAGCCCTGCGACTCAGGATCTTCAGCGAGAATCTGTCGCCCTGCTTCGGTCATATCCGTGGGGCTGGCATAGACTTCGGCCCCCCAGGTTTGCATCATTGAGCGGCGATAAGGCTTCTGTTGGTAACTGACTTTGACCATATAGACTCTGACGTCCAGGCCGAACATCTGCCCTGCCAATGCCAAAGAACTTCCCCATTGACCGGCACCCGTCTCGGTTGACAAACGCTTGATGCCCGCCTCGTGATTATAAAACGCCTGTGCCACTGCAGTATTGGGCTTATGCGATCCGGCAGGGCTAACCGCTTCATTTTTATAATAAATTTTGGCCGGCGTCTCAAGCATTTGTTCCAGCCGATAAGCGCGATACAGCGGCGACGGACGCCACAAGCGCAAAGCCTCCCGTACCGGTTCAGGAATATCGATCCAGCGCTCGCCACTCACCTCTTGCATAACCAGCGATTCAGGAAAAATAGACAACATCGCCTCCGGCGGTACAGGGTTCCCGTCCGGCCCGCAGTAAGGCGCCGGCGGATTCGGCATATCTGCAATAATGTTGTACCACTGCGTGGGCATTTGTTCTTCGGACAGATAAATTTTTGTTGTCATACATTTCTCCTAGGCTACTTCCGTAAAAAATATACGGATATATGTTGCTTTGCAAGCTGTCAATTGGGATGTAAAACCAAGGACCTGTTCATCACAAAAAACGACTAAAAAATCGCCGAGCAGCGACTCTCAACGACAACTCATCGCTGCAAACACCATCAACAGCGGCGTTATTAAACGGGTCTGTCAGCACCGAATATATTAAGATGGCCTCTGATAACCGCCTGCATACCTCTCGCATCCGGAGCTAATCGGCTAGATATCAAGTTTGCATACTCTTCAAAAAAGGGCGGACAATTGGATTAAATATTAAACAAATCTTCAGCCGCAGTCGGTATTAAGTGAGTCAGAACTGATTTATAAACCTTTACACAGCCGGGCTACAATGATGTTTAATGCATATATAAAGAAGAAAAAATTTCAAACAAACGCCAAAGTAATAATAATCTGAATCGAATTCTATCGACAAAATTATTCGGTATTCATTTTTCCGACATTTATGTTATACTTCGGTCCTTTTTGCATGTTAAAAAATAAATTACAATATAAACATTTTAGTGACACCAAATGTATAGAATGTAACTTTTGCCAAACATTCACTCCGGCGCATCTGGCCACCTGGTTAATATAATCTTAAAATAATTTAGTAGAAGAGTTTCTGCTCAAGATACTTCATATCAAACTTGTGCCAATAGTAGAATAAAGGTTATTCTTAGAACCTGTTTAACATCTCTCTACCTACTGCGAATTCGCTGAGTTTGGCCAGATTTTCCGCTGATTGTCGTTGTGTAGAATCACTATGCATCTCCAACCAGAATAATATCTGACTCAAAACAGCATATTCTCGCGACGGCATAGAGATGTTAAACAGGCTCTAAGAAATATCTACAGGGTGAATTAAGGAAAATTTTAAAAAGCAAATTTTTTGATTATAGCTTTGCAAGGCTTGCTACTCCACATTTTCCCTGACTTTACTATCAGAAAATCAACCAGACCTTTATATCTAATGGTCCAAGGAGCTGATAATCAATGAATGATTATATTTCGGACTCGGTAGATGAGCGGGAAGATATGCGCAAACACGTGGCGAAATTCGTGCACGATATTCGAACACCTTTATTGGGAATTTCGACTCACGCAGAGGAGGCGAATTCGCTTCTGCTAGCAGTTTTAGCGTCCATTCTTAAGGAAAAGGAAAGCGGAACGAATACGAGTGAATTCAACACACATGAAATACACAGGCTTGTGGACTCTTTGAAATTAATCGAAGCGTACACCGAAAAAGGAAATGAGTTGGTAAATAACTTCTGGTCCGAAACTTCGGTGTTCCTTTCTCGCAGCCCAGGTGACGTTTCTCAGAAAAAATCATCCACTGCATCCGTTATTAACTATCAAAGCAAAACGGCGCAATTGCATCGAATTCTTCTCGTTGATGATAATGAAGTCAATCAACAAGTAGGACTGGAAATGCTCAAGGAACTCGGTTTCGAGGTAATAACAGCATTCGATGGTTATCAGGCCTTGAAGGAATTAGAAGCAGAAACGTTTCATCTGGTTTTAATGGATTGCCGCCTGCCAGAATTGGATGGCTGGGAAACGACAAAAAGAATTCGCCGATCATTTCACGCCGATCATCTCCCGATTGTCGGGATAACAGCCAGTCCCGATGAAAATGATTATACGCGTGGAATCTCGGCGGGTATGAATGACTGTATAAGCAAACCGCTAACATTCGACGCCCTGGAACGAATTGTGAGCAAGTATATTAATTAAAGTAATAACGAGAACTGACTGGCTCTACTGATCAGTCAAGAACGAGGAAGACAAATGAATAAGTATCACCTCGGTATCAATCTGGGACACGACCGTTCGGCAGCCTTGGTGAAAGATGGCGCCGTCATAGCCGCCATACACCAGGAACGACTGGATCGCTGCAAGCACAGTGTTGGTTTCCTTGCTCAGTCAGGAGCGGACGCCAGACAAGTGGAATTGCCGTTCGAGGCGATAAATTACTGTCTTGAAACTGCCGGAATTAATTGGGACGATGTGGCGACAGTAACCGCCAATCTGCCGGGTGTAGACTACAGTGTCGATATACTGCATCGTAAACTTCCTCGCTCTTTGCATCATAAGATCCGTCGAATTCCCAGCCACCATCTGGCGCACGCTTACACGGCCTACTGGCCTTCGGGTTTTAATCAGGCGATTGTCCTGATCACGGATGCTTCCGGAAGTACTGATGCTGACAATCTCACCGAGTCCTATTCAATTTATACGGCCGATGAAGGAGAGTTGTCCTGTCTGCATAGTGAAAAAGTAAAGTCTCACTTAGCCGATTTATCGACACTGGGATTCGTTTATGAATACGTAACCAGAAAAGCGGATTTTGTTACGCGGTTGAATGGCGGCATTTCGGTTCCAGAGGCAGGGAAACTGATGGGGCTGGCGCCATATGGAGGGGAACAGATTCACTGGAATCGCTGGCTTCGGACAAGGCCTGACAGTTACAGCGTCCGCATGTCCGCTTACGACATTTTTTTGGAAATTGCAGCTCTGGAGAAACGCTATGACAATGGCCGGGGAAAAGCCTATCTCCGGCCCTATCTGGTGGATTTAGCATATAAAGTTCAACATGAGTTGGAACAGGCGTTATTACATATAGTCGCCACCGCACTCAAGGAGACGAACATTCCACGTTTATGTATGGCAGGAGGAGTAGCCCTCAATTCAGTCGCTAACTATCTGCTGCTAAGACAATTACAACTCGACGATATATTCACCTACCCGGCAGCCGGCGACGCGGGCATAGCCGCAGGCTGCGCACTATGGGCCTATGCAACCCAGGAAGCCGGAAGAAACAGGGTTGCGATGAAAACAGCCGATCTTGGATACGCATATCAAAGGAGTGACATTGAATCGGCCATTGCAAAAAACGCAAACAGACTGGATGTGGAGGAACTTTCAGACTCCGAACTTATATTAAAAACCTCCAAGGCGTTGACCAGGGGTCATATTGTGGCGCGAGTTGACGGTGGCAGCGAATATGGTCCGCGGGCTTTGGGCCAAAGAACTATTTTGGCGGACCCTACGTTTGAAAAAATGCGTGATATCATTAATGCCAGAGTAAAATTCCGTGAACCCTTTAGACCTTTTGCACCCGTTATCCCCGAAGAAAAAGTTAGCGAAGTCTTCGAGCAAGAAATAGCTTCACCGTTCATGCTGCTTATTTCTCCCATTCACAAAGACTATCAGAAAAAGATTCCATCCGTAACACATCATGACGGGACCGGCAGACTGCAGACGGTAACTGCAAAAGACAACCCGTTTCTCCATGCATTATGCCACCAGATAAGTAATGAAAGAAAAGGCCCGCCAGTGGTTTTAAATACAAGTTTCAACGTAGCTGGTCAACCCATAGTGGAGACTCCGGGAGAAGCGATAGAAACTTTCCTTAACACGGACATCGACTATCTGTGTATCGGAAATTTTTGGATGTCTCGCAAAAATCACGCAGTGTTGAATTATCAAGCACATCTTAAAAAAGTAAACGATATAAATTTACCCGAAGGATTGGAGTCCGGACAACCCGGGGTTGAAGAATTGATGAAGAAACTGGACCGGGCATTGTTTTACGGCGAACGGGACCAATGCCCCTGGAGCGAAGAAGAGTTAAAGGGATTATCCGGGTTCGGCGCCCGATTCAAGGAAACCAGTATACTTTTTCCTGAGTCCCCCTTAAGTAACAATTTCACCAGCAAGTTTACCGACAATGCATTGTTGCTACTGGATCCTCTTGGAGAATCGATAGTAATGGATATCCGCGATCAAAGAGTTATCGGTAGTTACAGCTTGCAGGACGTACAGCTTTTGGTAGCAATTTACAGCAACGACACCCGCTGTTTGTCCAAACTACGCCGCGAATTACAACTAACAAATCTTGAATGGGATGTGCGCTGCGATTGGGCGAGGAAGGAATTAACGCTTATAGGTGTAAAAAATGAAGAAATAGGATTTGCCGAATACTCTGTTCATGATACTCCATTATATTCGAGCGGTGGCACTCTCACCGCTTTCTCAGATCCGTCTTTTTCTCTACGTTCGCAACTGAAATCCTTAAATCGAGCATTGCAGGAAGCCAGTTATGACGAAAAAATGATATCTGAGCGTTTGGAGGTGGAGTCTCTGCAACAAATCGAGCCAACTCATTTGCACTATTTTAATCACTACAAACTGGATAATACAATTCTGGATGATTTAATCCGGCTTTTTCTTTTACGCGGTACACTCAGTGAAGGAAGGGTATCCGAAATATTTGGCGAATCCCTTATGGATACAATGCTGCAACTCGGCCTGCTCTTATCGCGCCACGATCAGGTTGCTTCTCGCATCGACATATTTGTTGTAGATGGAATTTTTCTGGCAACAGACCACAGATTCATGCTGCTTCCCGAAGACAGGATTGAAGAAGATCCTGTTATGTATATCGGATTGGACAGCCTGGGACTTGCCCTGACTGCGCCTCGTTACAGTTGTAGAAACGTGCTGGATTTATGTACCGGATCCGGGGTTCAGGCTTTAACAGCCAGCCGCTATGCCGAATTTGTGACAGCGGTGGATATTAATCCCCGCGCGATTAGATTTGCCCGTTTTAATGCCCAACTAAACGGTATAGCCAATATCAAGGTGATACAAAGCAATCTTTACAGCAATGTCGGAAATGGGCAGTTCGATATTATCCTAGCCAATCCTCCATTCGTACCCAGCCCGGAAAAAGATCTGGCATTCAGGGATGGCGGGGCAAAAGGCGAAGATATATTGTCGAAAATTATATCGGAGGCATCCGACCACCTCACCGAATATGGCCGGCTGCATATAGTAACAGATCTTGTAGAAATTTCAGAATATCGTCATAAATTACACACATGGTGGAATGGAGGTCCGGCGGAAAAAGTTGTCCTCACGACCGCAGATCGGGATGAGATATTGTTTGCGGTACCGCATTCACATCACCCCTTCGGTCAGGATTTTGATAGCTATAATAAGGAGCTTGGTCGCTGGGTTGAGCATTTTCGTGCTGCAGATCTAAAAAATGTCAACTTTGGTTATATATTGATTCACCGCCACCCCGAAACCAACGCAGACTCATACCACACCAAGGTTATTCACAGTCCGAGAACGGCAATTCATCACGCTGTTAAACAATACCTGGATCAGCAAAAATTACTTAATAGCGACAATATTGGAGATCTGTATTTACACATAAACCCGGACATCTGCATGAGGCAGGAAACAAGATTGACCGGGCCCATCGTCAATATAGAACTTTTTGTCCCCGACGATCCGCTGTTCACAGCCTATCGGGTTAGTAAACCATTATTGGAAGTCATACAGCAAATCGGCAAAAGACCGATTCAAATCAAAACTTTGGTAGATCCGATGCTCAAACGGTCAATCAAGGAACTCACCAATAAAGGTTTGCTTTGGGTTAGCCGTGACACTCACAGACATCCTCTGCAACACAGTACCGAGTTGGAGAATAAGTTTGTTGATCCGGGACAGGATGAAGCAATTCTGGAGTTATCAAGCCGTACCACCCCAACCTGCTTAACCAGCTATATGCAAGGCTAAATAAACCATGAACGTTCATCCGGGCAAGCAATCAAATCGACAGCAAGGACGACAGAGAAGCATAATGGACGCAAACAATACAGCCGTGATTTTAATAGGTTTTCAAAATGATTATTTTGCCGAAGACGGCGCCCTCAAGAGTTTCCTCGAACCTGAAACCTCCTCTGCCACGGTACTCTCTAACACAGTTGCATTAGTCGAAGCGTTAAAAGATTCGCAAACACTGATAGTTTCGACACCCATAGCATTCTCAAACAATTACCATGAGTTGATTGATCCGATCGGTATACTGGAGACTATACGCGATGTGGGCGCTTTTCAACGCAATACCCGGGGCGTTGAGACCGTACCGGACTTGTCGCAGTATCAGGAGCGGATCGTTCAGGTTCCGGGCAAACGTGGCTTAAATGCATTCTCCGATACCGGCCTGGATCAGATTCTGCGTTCACATCAGATAGAAAATATCGTGATTGCCGGAGTTATTTCCTCCGTATGTGTTGACTCAACCGGCAGAGCGGCGGTTGAGCTTGGGTATCGTACATTGATCCTTTCAGACTGCACATGGGGTCGAACGGAATATGAACAAGATTACTATTGCACAAATGTATTTCCTCTATATGCAAAGCTGACCGACTCAAAGACGCTGGTCCAATCGCTAAAAACACCGAAAGATCTGGAGTTGCATCTGCCTGATCAAAGCGCGGTCGAAGCCTTGGTCAATCAACGCCTGTTTGAAAAGCTGGCCGCTGCGGAAACCCGGTACCAAGAACTCGTTAAGAATCTGCATAATATAGTAATAGGTTACGATGAAATAGGACTATTGAATTTCGTAAATCCGGCGTGGAGTGAAGTTCTCGGATACGACCTCGACGACCCGATAGGCCGGCCATTGGAGGCCTATATTGTCGAACAAGACAAATGTCTTTGGAGGCAGTTGACCGATTGCGAAATCGAATCCGGTACACGACGTGAAATTCGTATGCGTACTGCCGGCGGAGAGACCCGTTGGTTTGAGTTTTCAGTTCGACCAGGCAAAGATGGCGGTGTAGGCCTTCTTTACGACATAACCAGTAGCAAGGCGGAGCATCGCAGACTGGAGGAAACGGTTGAACAAACCCAGTCAGCCACAGAAGAAAAGTCACGTTTCTTAGCAACGATGAGTCACGAAATCCGCACACCGATGAACGGCGTTATCGGCATGACAGACCTACTGTTACGTACCGAGTTGAATGAAAGGCAGCGTCGATACGTGGAAACACTCCGTGGTAGCGGAGATGCCATGTTGGCACTTATTGATGACATATTGGATTTTTCCAAAATCGAGGCCGGTAAGCTCAATATCAAAAAGAATCCTAATAATGTACGCAAGTTAGTCCTGGAAGTGTGCCATCTCTTTCAGCCGAGAGTCGATCAAAAAGGGTTGAAATTAATCTATCAAATCGTGGAAAAACTTCCCGTACTCCTGGATTGCGACGGTAATCGTATCAAGCAGTTGCTGAATAACCTGCTCGCAAATGCAATAAAATACACCAACCACGGTACCATCCAGATAGATGTAGACTGGAAACAGAATGCACCCGGTCGGGGAATACTCACTATTTCCGTTACTGATACCGGCATAGGAATACCCTCGCGCTATCACAACAAATTGTTTCAACCCTTCTCGCAAGTCGACTCATCGAAAACCCGGGGAGTTGGCGGAACAGGTTTGGGACTTGCGATATGCTCCAGACTGGTAAAACTCATGCATGGACGAATTGAAGTTGATAGCGAGGAGGAACGAGGTACAATCTTTACCTTCAGTTTGCCCCTGATGGAAGCAACTAAGGGTACTGAGAAAAAAGTGGAAAAATTCGACTGCAATGACGCCGAATTGACATTGGCACAGAGAAACCCGTTACGAATTCTTGTCGCCGAGGACGATCCCACTAATGTTATGATCATTCGTGATATGTTGAAAAGTCTTGGTTATGAGTCACAAATCGCAACCAACGGATTAGAAGTTTTAGATATGTGTCGTGAAAATACATATGACCTTGTTTTGATGGATATACATATGCCTGAGATGGATGGACTGGAGGCAACTCGACAACTTAACCGCCTTAGTGATGTCGACAAGCCTGAGATCATCGCCCTCTCCGCCGATGTGCTTGCGGAAAATAAGAATCAATGTTTTGCGCTTGGCATGGTGGACTTTATCAGCAAACCAATCAAGATTGAAAATTTGAGAACAAGCCTGTTGAGTGTCAATGGCGGAAATACACAATTCTCCCAGGATAAACAGTTGATACTGGCAAATTAAACAGGCGTTCGAGCCCGCCTGATCGGCCCCATATCGGTCTTGAATCTGTCTAACTTCGCCGGGTCGGAGAAGGCAAAGATTAGAACAAGTAGTTGTTCCGCTCGACTCTTCGCCCAATCCAGCAAGTCGTTGAAACTCGAATATCATGAATACCCGATCCATGAAGAACCGGGCTGGTGGCCTGAAATTGCAGGTGTGGTTATGGTGGCGGCACTGATCGGATTTTTGATTGGTTTTTCTACCGGATTTCTGTGAATAAAATCCCATCGCCGGCTCAGGTAGGGTGTTTGATCATCCGCTCAAGCAAGGCTTTGTAGTGTTCAAACGGCGGAGTTGAATAGCCCGGTACTTTTCCCTGATCATCCCAGATCCGCACCCGAAGTATATCGTCCCGGTATTTCAGCCGGCCGAAGGCTTGTACCTCTTCCCCGCTCATCGGTCCACCCTGCAGGCGTAGCGATTGTTTCGACGCCTGGGAAAGCTGATCATAATAGGCCTTGTCTGTGGCGCACAGGTAGCGCTTCGCTTCTACATGGTATTTGACGCAGTCAACCACCCGTTGCGCAAACCAGCCTTGAAGAATACAGGCACCTGTGCTTTCGTGAAAATTGTTTTCACCCTGTTCCAGCGCATGCTCGGGAAACTCGCCGCTGTAGTGACCTATATCATGCAGCAAAGCGGCGCAAATCAATTCATCGTCCGCACCGTCACTTTCGGCGAGACTGGCCGCTTGCAGCATATGCTCCAGCATGGTGACGGACTCGCCCAGATAGGAGTCCGAACCCCGACGAAGCAAAATTCTTTCAATCAAATCAAGTACGGTTTCTGCGGCAGTATGTTCCACGGCTCACCCGGCTTGTTTCTTCAATACGGATAAAGTTGACAATAGCACGTCCTTATCGGCATAGCAGGTGCGCAACCAGACTGCATGATACTCGCTCGTGTCCGATCTATCGACCCGCGTTAAGCAGGATTTGTCAGATGCTATTTGTATTTCCGGGGTATCTTTCATTTCAATGCAAATTGAACGGCGTTGTTGCGGTGGTCAGCCGGCCTGGAATGGGTCAGACCGAGTTTACCATTTAGGATCATTCGGGCATAAAACGATTGACGTTGTTGAACTTTTATATTGCATCGATGTCTCGACTTATCATTATTCTCCATCCCGACTGGCTTGATCTTATCAGAAGGAAAATACATGAATATTTCAACTCATGGAAATCTGAACAAAGACTCTCGCTTAACCGGTTATTCTACTATTGTCCACGAACAGCTACCGGTGTTAAAACCGTGGCATCGCAGGATCGGCGTTTTTCCAGTACTCTTGAAGATAATTCGCCGCGCATCGGTGCTTTTATATTTCCTCGCCTTTGCAGCGCATGCAGAAGTTTCCGGCGTCATCAGCGGCAAGCAACTACAGGCGGAGGCGGAAACCCGCGTTAGCACTATCAGTACGGAAGAATTATCCAAAACGATAGAAAACAACCCCGATCTGGTACTGGTCGATATACGAACGCCGAGTGAAATTAACACCATGGGCGGTGCTATCAAGGCCCCGCAAAATATCAATATTCCAAGAGGCTGGCTGGAGCATAGAATAACCGGATTTGCATTAAGCAAGGACACTCCGATAGTGGTTTATTGCGGCGCGGGCATTCGAACCCCTTTGGCAGCAGATACTCTTCAGAAAATGGGATACAGCGATGTGAGGGATTATTCCGACGGCTTTATCGGCTGGAAGAAAGCAGGCCTGCCGGTTGCAAAATAATCATTGATGTCACGTTTGGGTGTTACAGTACACTAAAATGTGAGAGGTAAACGTAGATGGCAAGAGTAAAACTCGAGTTCCGTAACGGTGATGACCAACTTCTGGCAGGCTTGCTGGAAACGCCGCCGGATGGAATTTCTATCGTGCGATACGCTATCTTCGCCCACTGTTTTACCTGTGGAAAGGACATTACCGCCGCCTCTAGAATAAGCCGGTCCCTGGCCAGGCGAGGGATTGCCGTTTTGCGATTTGATTTTACAGGCCTGGGTGGCAGCGACGGAGATTTTTCCAACACCAATTTTTCATCCAATGTTCAGGATCTTCTGGCAGCGGCCCGAAAACTGGAGCAAGAGTATATGCCGCCCGCTTTACTGATCGGGCACAGTCTGGGGGGCGCCGCAGTGTTAAGTGCCGCGCATCAATTGCCGTCGGTTAAAGCGGTCGTCACCATCGGAGCCCCCGCAACCGCGCACCATGTTCAACACTTATTCCAAAGTCAGGTCAGCGAGCTGGAGAAGAGTGGTGAGGCGAAAGTTAAAATCGGGGTACGTGAGTTCACCATCAAAAAACAACTGCTTGATGACCTCGATCACTATGCCGATGAAAATCACATCGGAAATCTCAACAGGGCACTGTTGGTATTGCACTCGCCGGCAGACAGTGTAGTTTCGATCAACGAAGCTGCAAAAATTTATCAGGCAGCAAAACATCCCAAAAGTTTTATCTCCCTGGATCACGCAGATCATTTGCTCAGCAAGGCTGAAGATTCGGCTTATGTGGCGGACGCGATTGCAGCATGGTCAGGCCGCTATCTGGAAATTTCAAGCAAAGATGTTCAGTCCGCATATTACGACGCCCCTGATGTGGAGACGGGTCAGGTGCGCGTTACAGAACTTGATAAGAAATTTTTACGTGGCTTATTCAGCGCCGATCATCAATGGATGGCTGACGAACCCAAAAACTACGGCGGCAGTAATTTAGGCCCGAACCCATACGATTTGTTGTTGATGTCCCTGGGAGCCTGTACTTCCATGACCCTGCGCATGTATGCCAATCACAAAAAGCTGAGTCTGGACGACATTGATATACAAATGGTACATGAACGAATCCATGCCGAGGACTGCGAGGAATGTGAAGGCAGAGATGGCAAGATTGAACGCATAAGCCGTTTTATTCGACTGGACGGCGAACTATCCGAAACCGAGCGGAAACGGTTGCTGGAAATAGCCGATAGATGCCCCGTTCATCGAACTTTAGAGAACCAACCGGTTATTGTCACGCACCTTGAAAAATCCTGAAATCCTCCGAATCTGTGCGCATTACTCAGAAGTATTGTGCAAAATATCGCAGAATCCGCGCAGTAGAACGTGTCTAATGAGTCTCTGGATCCGAATCGATCAAATGGCCCTTATCCAAGAGCCCGGAGGCACAAAATGCGAAACACTCCCCGAATAAAACCAAAAACCGCCACGCTCTCGGTACTATTGATCGGCGCCGTCTTGACCGGATGCGCATCAAATACCCCTAAAAATGTTCACGTTTTACCGAATAATATCGAATACCCTTTCCAGGATCTTCGTCCCGGATACTCCTATCTTCAGGAAATCAGCGGCCCTGGCGTGACACGCGAAATAACCTGGGTCTTTGCCGGAAAAGAGCATGGTCTTTATCGTTGGAACCTGTTTTTAAAGGATAATGTCGATGGTGCCCCGTCGGAAGTACAGTGGCTGAATGAACGTGGAGCCTTAGTGAAGTATTTGAAGTCCGACAAACAAGTCAAATGGGAACCCCATAACTGCTTCCGAGTCATAGGTAGCTGTGAATTTACCTTTACCGATCCCTATGGTTATGAGAACAACTATATTCGTGAAGGCAGTTTCGACGGTCGCAGTTGGACGTACCAACTTTATCGTATTGAACCCGAGAACCGTGACTTGATCACTAACGGCGAAGTGCGCTTTAGCAACAGTGGAATCGAAATTTTTCACGAATACTTTACCAAGAACAATGGACACCAGATATCCAAAGTTACCGAGTTTTTTTAGCGTATTACCCAGCCTTCGGTTATATACTCCCTCCTAATCTGATTTGTTACGCTTAACCGCGAATTCCAAAGCAGTTACTAAGGAGGGAAAACATTGGTCAGCCGACACTCACGGGACTGTGTTTTTGGATTAGAACCATTCATTACAACTGCGGTCATATAAACTGCAGTATTTTGCAGCCGGAGGTTATCATGCAGCTCTTTTTTCGTAGGTTCTTACAGTCGCTAGTAGTCATTGCTGTTATAGCGAGTTTTCCCATCTCAGCGGTTACTGCAGATGAATCAAAGCAACACAAACTTGTGATTCAAGTCAGTACCGACGACGTACGGACTCAGAATATCGCAATGAACAATGCTGTGAATCTGCAAAAAGCCGTGGGTATGGATAATATCGATATTGAAATTGTTGCCTACGGACCGGGGTTATCCATGCTATCGGGCAAAAGTCCCGCATCGGATAGAGTTCCGAGCCTTGCGATGCAGGATATCACCTTTTCCGCCTGCGGAAATACCATGAAAAAAATGGAAGAAAAAAGCGGCAAGCCGGTGCAACTGGTTGAAGGCGTAAAAGTTGTTCAGGCGGGCGTTTTGAGAATAATGGAACTTCAGGAACAGGGGTATTCCTACGTCAGACCCTGAAACTTCAGCTCAACAGGAAACCGATAGTAGTTCGCCAGGCCGGAAAGCAAGTTCCAAAGTGTGAAACTCAAGACCAATCCGATACAGCCGGGATTCTATGCTTTGTGCCTGCGTCACTTTTGCTACGGCTTCGAAGTATCTGGATTGAATCAGCACGAACTTACCTGTGTCGATAGATTCGGATACCTCCACACCCAGTCCGCCGATGGAAAAATCCAGGACCTTGGCGGACAGAACCGTGTTATCGACAAAATCGGGAGTCAGTCTGACCGAAGTATCCAAACTTATCCGCTGAAGCTCTCTTAAGTCCGTCTTGGTCGAATAATCCGGTCGTCGCAGTTTTTTCAAAGGGGCATGACATGTGCGGCAACGATCGATTGATTTCCAATCCGGATCCGATTTCCTTTCAAGAAGATTTTGGGTTTTACAAAAATTACAAAAGGCACGTCCATCACTTTGCGGCTCGGGATGACAGACACCAGGGTCTCCACCATCTTTATCGGCGGTGCGGCAGCGCCGTCCGGCGGGATCTTGTTTTCCATTTACCTGAATATCGGACAGTTTTTTATCATAAGACCGACGCTTATCGGGATGAATCAGAGTCGCAAAAGCCTGATTGAGTAATCCGGCATGGTCTACGTCACCACCCAGATCCGGATGCATGCGCAATTTTTGCATAATGGCACGATAACTTGCCTTGATCACAGCCTCAGGGGCATCGGGCTGAACATGCAGCAATTGGTAATAAGTCCTTTTACGCGCCATCTTGCAGATCTTCCGGTTTATTGTGGATCTCTACAGATTTAGCGGGCAAAAAAACATCATCTTGATAGAGAATTCCAATCCTTGAAACTGTCCGGACTCACGATGGATACACCGTTTACAGGCTTACGCCGTGTCAAACTTTACAATGAGCTTTCCCGCCTTCCACTCATGGGACCTGCTGATCGATCTTTATTGTTTGTCTTGAGAAGAGCACTCGAAGCTGTGTTTCTCACGAAGCATGATCATGGCAATGATCGCAAAAGTCAGCAGCACCGATACCACAAAAATCAGTGTCGGAGCCAGCTCTGTTACCCGCCCCATCGTAGCATTATTGACACTGGTCAAAGCAATCAAGGTATCGGAATTCATGCTGTTCTCTCCGTAGTTTGTCTTATTTCTCTCTGCACACAGGAAAACTCAGCCTGCGAAAACCGTACTGCGGCTCCACAATGGCATTAAGCGCGTGGAAATCGTGACGCCGATACAGCGCGGTTCTTTTAAAAGGTTTAATACCCAGTGTAGTCGATTTTGGAAAACTTCCCGAAATTTCTTGGCAGTCCCGGATATCGGAGTGACCAAGATAACCAATAACCAGCCTGGAAAGGCGATGACACGCCCTAATGCTTTTTCCCGAATATTTTCAGAATAAAGTTTACCGTGGGGACGAGAATGGCGCCGGCCATAATCCCAACAATGGCACCTAATATCGTGGGCATGATCAGTTCCGCAACGCTGCCCACTCCCGGCACAGTGGAAACCGAATGTGTAATATCATGGATGACTTTCTCCACTGCCGGAAACCCGTGTACCAGAATACCGCCACCTACCATAAACATGGCAGCAGTGCCGACTACCGACAGAGTTTTCATCAAAAACGGTGCCGCTCGCAGCAGCCATCGCCCTATCAATCGTTTAAGGTCTGTATGACCGCCGTGTCCTTTTAGTTCACTTAAATAAAGACCTGCATCATCCATCTTTACTATACCGGCGACCAGCCCGTAGACACCGATTGTCATAAATAATGCAATTCCAGATACCACAAGGATACGCGTAAGCAGTTCCGACTCTGCAACTATTCCCAGAGCAATCACAATAATCTCTGCGGACAAAATAAAATCTGTCCGGATTGCTCCGTTGATTTTTTGCTTTTCGAATTCAACCATATCCACGTTCGGATCGGCGACCGCCTGGGTCAGTTCCCGATGATGCGCCTCGACCTCAGATTCACTGTGAAGAAACTTATGCGCAACTTTCTCGAATCCTTCGTAGCACAGATATGCGCCTCCTAACATAAGCATCGGGACAATCAGCCAGGGTGCGATTGCGCTGATGATCAACGCCGCCGGGACTAAAATCAGTTTATTTCTGAACGAGCCTTTAAACACGGCCCAGACGACCGGAATTTCCCTTTCGGCCCGCACCCCTGAAACTTGTTCAGCGTTTAACGCGAGATCGTCTCCAAGCACGCCGGCAGTCTTTTTTGCGGCTATTTTTGTCATCACTGCCACGTCATCAAGTACCATGGCAATATCATCGAGTAAAGCTAACAGGCTGGAAGCGGCCATTGTCTCCCCGTCAGTTTGGTGAATACCTCTGTGTCCAGCGGATTATAGCCAGTCGCCAGTGCAGTTGAAAGAGATGGGGAACCCTTGAGAAGACACAACCCAATAATGCAATTTATCTGTAAATTTTTTCGGCACTGTTCCTGTGCTATAAAGCAGAGTTTGATGAGCCGGTTAAACAAGGGTAACTCATTTGTTCTACAAACTTTTTTTCAGCCTGTTTTTGCTCCTTCTGCTAACAGCATGCGGCAGAGCCGAACGAATTGACGGCACGGCGCAGATTCGGGGCCGCACCATGGGCACGAGTTACAGCGTAATTATCCCGGACTTGCCTTTAGATTTGGACCAGGTCACGCTGGAGGTCAGAATCGAGAGCCTGTTAAAGGAACTAAATCAAAAGTTATCAACTTACATCAGTGATTCGGATATATCCCGTTTTAACCAATCACGCTCCACTGCATGGATTTCACTACCCAAGGAATTAGTATCCATTGTCGATAAGGCCAATGCGATCAGTCTGAAAACAGGGGGTGCATACGATGTCACCATTGGCCCGGTTGTCAATTTATGGGGGTTTGGAAACCCGGAAAAAACGGCCAGTGACATACCTGATGGGGAGGAGTTGCAAAAGGCGCTGGCTTCGGTCGGTTTTGATCAATTGGAACTTCGCACATCCCCTCCGGCGATCAGAAAAAAAAATTCAATTTTAACCCTGGACCTATCCTCCATCGCCAAGGGGTTTGCCGTCGATAAAATAGGCGAGATGCTGGAACGCAGCGGAGTTAGAAACTATCTGGCTGAAATCGGCGGCGAGTTAAGGACTCGCGGTATGAGCACCCGGGGAGATGCCTGGAGAATCGGGATTGAACAGCCCGACGCATCCGAACCGTCTGTATTGCAAGCTATGCGCCTGGAAGATAGTCATATCGCCACCTCGGGTGATTACCGTAATTACTTTGAAATCGATGGCATTCGTTATTCTCACGCCATTGACGCTCGCACGGGCAAACCGGTCGATCATAAACTTTCTTCGGTAACCGTTTTACATAATACAACTACTGAAGCAGACGGATGGGCAACAGCATTGATGCTGTTAGGGGAAAAACAGGGGTTTCAATCGGCCAGGGAAAATCGAATAGCCGCTTTTTTTGTGATCCGTTCCGAGGGCGGATATGTTATCAAATACACGGACTCTTTTGCGAAAATTCTAGAATAAAAGCTACGTGAGCAGCGCGTTGATTTACAGTCCGCGGCGCTTGCCACTCCAAATACAAGCCGCTCGATATAAGCCGAGGAACAGCAAAAACAACGACACCATAGCATTGATCGAACCGGTGGAGGACTTATCCTCACCCTGGGTGGCAGAACCGGACTGCGTACCTTGATTGCTATCACCCCCTGCATTATCCTTTTCGGCCTTCAACGGATCCGTCCCCTTTTCAATTTCTTCACCGTCATTAGTCCCGTCTCCGTCGGTATCGGGATTCAAAGGATCGGTACCGTGTTGACTGATTTCATCTCCGTCTTTAAGTGAATCGTCGTCGGTATCGTCATTAAGGGGTTCAGTGTTGTGTTGCTGCACTTCTTCGCCGTCCGACAGGCTATCACCGTCGGTATCGGATTTGAACGGGTCTGTCTGATGCTGCTCGATCTCCTCGCCGTCGTTTAGCTGATCGTCATCCGTGTCATCGTCGAGCGGATCGGTTTCGTACTGCTGGATTTCTTCCCCGTCGGTAAGTTGATCCTGATCGCTGTCGGACTCAAGCGGATCGGTTTGGTGATTGCTGACTTCCTTCCCATCGTCCAATCCATCTCCATCGGAATCCTTATTCAAGGGATCGGTCTTGTGAATCTGAACTTCATCCCCGTCTTTTAGATTATCGTCGTCGGTATCGGCCTTGGTTGGATCTGTGCCGTATATAGCGGTTTCGTCATCATCATCGAGATTATCATTATCCTGATCCGGATCGCTATTCCCCGGCGGATCCAATGCCAGGCGCTCGACGCTTGTTAATTCGTCTCCGCCACCTCTGGTTTTGTTGCCGGAGGCCACGTATAAATAATCAGCGATTACAGCGGCCCCTTGCCCGTGCCGCGTCACATTCAAGGGCTGAAGCGATCGCCATTTACCGGAGGTCACATTGAGCGCCTCTACCGTGGATTCAGCGTCTTTCTTCGTCGTCTCGCCCCCAATGACGATCACTTCCTGGCCGTAGGAAGAAGCCGTGGTGCCGGCTCTTTCGGTAGGGATATCATCATAGCCGCTGATCCATTTCCCGGATTGAAAATCAAAAACGTCAACTGCGGGCTCTGTATGCTCTCTGACTTCGGGGTATTTTGACTGGCGGCCCGCTGCCGCCACCAGTTTTTTACCGACCATGGCTGCGCTGAAGTGATCCCGTGCATGTGGCGCGTCCGGCATGACCTTCCATTGATCGGTCGACGGATCATATTCGTCGAACCATTTCACCGCACCGTCGCTGTGCCCCAGTGTATTGCCGCCGATAATGTAAATCTTGTTGTTATAGACCACTGCTGCGGCGGAACCCCTTAACCGATTTTGCGGAATCTCGGAACCGGTCGTCCAGGTTTTACTTTGCGGATCAAAAATCTGGATGTGAGAAATAATCGTTTCAACCGGATAACAACAGGTGAAAGCACCGATTACATAGATCTTTCCACCCCACTCCACTGGCTGAAAGTGATGCATTTCCATCGGCGCATTTGCTAAAACCTTCCATGTATTGGCATCAGCGTCCAGCCGCTCGATCGGGCGATTTCCTCTGCCGCCCAGCAAATAAAAATGCTTGCCGATTGCCAGGCCTCCAGCCTCATGTCTTGCGGTAGGTTCGCTATTATCCGAAGAATTCCAGATCACCCAGGGTTCATCGGCATCGGCATTGGCCGCTGCGGATATACCGGGAAACAGCGTAAACAGTGTCAACAAACTAACTCGCAGCAAAACGAGGGTACAGATTTTCTTGGCAGGATCAGTATGGCTGGTATCTGGCATGTTTGTTAAACCATTGAGACGATACAGATTTATCGGCCAATGGCGGAACAACTTTGGTCAATTCCGGGCGCATGAGTCCGGTAATATTCATTTCCGTGATACAGACGAATGTCCCAAACTTAATCCATTGATTTTTGCCAAAAATATACTTATCCAGACCAGTTGTAAAACCGCCTAGACAGGCTCCTCATATGTTTTGACCTGTCAAGTATTTGTATTACTTCATCTTCTGTTTTTCATCGATTAACCCACTTGTTGATCGGTGTGCTGACCTTCAAGCCCTCTGAGTAGCGCTGGAATAACTCTTTCGACTGTTGAACATGCTCATATTCGCGGGTTGGTTACCGGCAGTTCATCGCTTCGTCGCGGACTTACCCATCTCTACGGACGAGGGTCACTGATGACACCAGTGCCTCCTAGGAGCATCTGGGATTTTCCTCAGCTTTATCCCAGCGTTACTCTGAGGGCTCGATACCACTGTGTCCCTACCGATGACCTCCTCTGAGCTGTGTCGGGGTTGTAGAGCGGCGTGTGTGATCGCTCATGCCACCACCATCATGGTTTGCCGCGCTTGTTGAACCACCGCCCAGATAAACCCGCTGAGCTCTCTAGCCACCGCGGTGACCACCTTGCAGCGATTGATACCCCGCTCAGTGAGGGCTCGGTAGCGGGCGCACAACCTCTTTTGCCCCTTCCACGCCACCGCCTGCACCTGGGGGCTGGCCCTTTGTGCTCGCCGTTGAATCTCTCGTGAGCGGCGAGCGGCAAAGCGATAGCACCAGGCCGACTCGATCAGCAAGCGCCGCACATGGGCATTGCCGCTCTTGGTGATCGCTCCCTGGTAACGGTGCTTACCGCTGCTGTGCTCACGGGGGACTAACCCCAGATAAGCCATCAACTGTGTCGCTTTGCTAAAGCGGCTCAGATCCCCCAGCTCCGCCACAACCCCCATCGCCGTGATCAAGTTGACACCGCGCATCGCCATCAGCCCATCGACGATCGGCTCCAGCGACCAACCGCTCTTAGCCACACTCATCTGCTGCTCTATCGTGCCGATCTGACGATCGATTCCCCTGAGCGCATCGATGTATTCCTTGAGCGCCCATTGCTGGTGTACACTGGGCAGTTGCAACGCTTCAAGCCAGTGCCAAAACCCTTTTGTCCAGTTCTTCTTGCCCCCTGTCCAGCGCCGCGAATGACGTAACAAAAAGGCTAACAATTGCTGACGCACCTGCCTTTGCATCCGCTTGAAATCATCCCGGGTACGCACCAAATCCCGTATCGCTTCTTGTTCAGCATCAGGCACCCAGACCGGTGTCAGTTCACCTGCCCGCAACAACTCGGCCAAGCGTAAACTATCGCGCCGATCCGTCTTCACCTTCTCCGAGGCTCGGCGTGGAATCAGGCTCGGCGCCACCACCTGGCAGGCCTGACCCATGCCGCTGAGATGATGGTACAGCCCATAACCGCAAGGTCCAGCCTCGTAACAGACACCCAGCACTTCACCTTCGGGGTTGATCTTGTTGAACAGCGCATTGACCGCTTGGGGCGTGTTCGCGATGGTGCCGTAGAAGCGGGCTTTTGAACGACCCGCATCGGCGATCGAAACGGCGATGGTTTCTTTATGAACATCAAGACCTACATATTTGCTATAGTGTTTCATGACCTGTCCTCTTCAATTATGGCTCTGTTGTTAGGGTATTCACCTTCTACAATAACCCACGGCGTTGAAGGTGGACAGGTCACTACATGATGTCTATAAATCAAGTATCTCTTTCACTCGCGATTTCAACCGGGGAATGACGTCGGCTTCCACCCAAGGGTTATTTCTCAGCCAGCGATTGTTTCTGGGGCTGGGATGAGGCAGAGGCAAAAGCGCGGGCCAGAAGTCACGCCAGGCCTTGACCGAATCCGTCAGTGTTTTTTTTCGATTTGGGCCTAGATGATAATCTATAGCATAGCGTCCCATGACAACCGTCAGTTCTATGGATTTCAGTGGCTCCAACAGCCGCAGACGCCAGGTTTGCCGACACTCGGGCCGGGGAGGCAAGTCTCCACCTTTGCCCGTTCCCGGAAAACAAAACCCCATAGGCAATAAGGCGATTTTATCAGAATTGTAAAAAGTCTCCCGGTCTATACCCATCCAGTCCCTGAGTCTGTCGCCACTGGGATCATTAAAGGGCAGGCCTGTTTCATGCACTTTTTTTCCCGGTGCCTGTCCGACGAGTAAAATACGCGATTGTTGACTTAATTGTATTACGGGGCGGGGCCCAAGCGGCAGTTCTTTTTCGCACTTTTTACAAGCACGCACCTCCGCAAGCAGGGATTCAAAATCAGACACGGTAATATCCGGTAGTTTTTGCACTGCGGACAGCCCTAACAACGCGGCCCGGTGTAGGCGACAACCCCCTCCGGGGTAAGAAGCTGGTTTGTCAGTTTTCGGTCTTGGTGAAGGATTTTATGGTTTAAAAGCCGTGAACAGTATTCCATCACTACCGGCCCGAACTCCGGGTTTTCCGCCAGATTATTCAGCTCTCCGGGATCGGCCTGCAGATCAAACAATAGCGATGGCAAAGCTGCAAAATGAACATATTTAAAGCGGTGATCGCGGATCACATTAAGACAGGCCTGATCCGGTGTCAGACCCAATCGTTTTTCATAGAACCGGGTATGTATATTTCTGAAATCGAATTCCCAGAAAACCTGCTGGCGCCAGCTTTCGGGCCTTTTCCCGCGAACCAGCGGGAGTAAGGAGCATCCGGCGAGTTCATGCGGAATCGGAAGATCAAGCCATTCGAGAATCGTCGGTACTATATCGACAGACTCTGTAAAATACCCGTCTTCCACGCGGCCGCACAGTCCCGGATCCACTCCGGGGTCCCTTATAAGCAAAGGAATATGGTAACTGGAATCGAAAAAACCTCCCTTATTCCACAACCAATGATCTCCAAGCTGTTCCCCATGATCGGATGTAACGACGATCAAGGTGTTTTCATAGTCACCGGATGCCTTTAAACAAGCGATCAATCGTCCAAGTTGTGCATCTACCTCAGCCAGAAGGCCATAGTACACAGCTGCAATATCACGCCGCTCCTGCTCATCGATACGCTGAACATTGATATCCGGGGTGCAGTATCCAGTCACATCCTGTGCCGCCAACCAGGTCGCTGTATAGGGATGCATCGCAGCTTCCCCCGAGCGGCCATAACGGCGTATGGGCAAAGGTATTTTATCTGAATCGATCAATCGATTATAAGGTTCCGGGGCCAGCCATGGCGGATGCGGCCTGAGCAAAGCCAGATGGACGAACCAAGGTGTATTATTCCGGTTCTTGATATACTGGATTGTTCGATCCACCAGGAAAGCCATATCGCTGTCTTCGGCACGGTAAGATGCCGCCTCTCTGGTGAATCCGGCGGCAAAAAAGTTTTTGCTTCTGTACAGATTCAATTCATCTGTCGGGATTTGATAACCTTTGTCACGCAAGGAATCGACCCAGGGTTGCAGGCAACTCTCATTGAGTTCCACATCGATTGAGAATCCGGGCATTACGCCTTCGTACGTCGTCAACGCTGGATCGTTCTCAGAGTAGACATTCGGATCGGCACTGGTATCGGTATATCCGAACAGAACGGGATCATATCCGCCACCTCGTACCATACGGGCGATATTATTGGTGTGATGAGCCAAAGGTGTGCCATTACGTACAGAACGATGGTTCTGAGCATAAAGTCCGGTTAACAATGAGGCTCTGGCAGGCCCGCAAGGTGCGGCAACTGTAAAATGGTTTTTCCCGAACCACCCATCCGCCGCCAATGCATCCAAATTTGGCGTTTGCGCAACCGCATGTCCCAAATAGGACAATGCCTCCCCGCGCCATTGATCAATCACTACAAACAACACATTAGCCGGCATCATCAAGCCACCTTTGAACTCGAACTTCGCGCATTGTACTGATAATTTGCCGTGATAGAAGAAATTTCCGACAAGCCGGCCCTTTACAATGATTGCCGGCTAACCACCGCTCTCCTTATGCGCCAGAGGCACAAGTATTGGGTGAGTCATTATCTAAGCATTTGCCCTGGTTGAGTATTTTCGGCAGCACACAAATGGCTGGTGATCCATCAACCTAATGATTACGGATTCAGAGCCACTCCGGTGCAAATCCAAATCAGCCAGGTATATGAAAATTGAATTTTTAACATTGGGCCTGATTGACTTTCTGCGCCGTAAGCACCGAAATCTCACCCTGCTGATTCAGTAATACAACCCGAGAACTGTTGTCAATCTCGCCGTCGAGACAAGCGAAAATAGCACCCGACTTTGCACCGCTGCCGGGAATTTCTATCTCTCCGCTGCCGGAAAACGTGATCTGATTTTCTGCAAATCCTTGTCCCGACAGCGATACATCGCCCGACAGTGGGTTATACTTGCGGAGAATAAGATAGTTGCTCACCCCGTGTCGTGTCTGATCCGGGACTCCCCTGTATATTAACCATCCCTGTTCCCAACCGCCCTCGCGGGAACAGTTCGAGCTGTCTTGGCTTTTGCATATGGAAACGAACTTCCCGCTTTGCCTGGCCTGTGAACGGGCAAACCAAAGGGCGTCGGATAAAGTGTTCACCTCATACTCTATCAGCGTGCTGTTCAGTACGCTGAAACTCCGGGGGGAAGCCCAAAAGAAAAACGACATCATTATAGCGATAACGATCAGTATCTGTATTTTTGAAAAACCCTTGTTCACGCTTCTTGTAGTCATACCACTCCACCCCAATACAGCTCTATGCGGCACTAGCGCTACCTAATACCTTCGGTAAAAAAACTCCCCATGCATGGATGGATGAGAGGCTTCTCTTCCGCTAATTGTATTTATAGTTCTGTAAAAAGGTAGTTGGGCGTTTGCGGTTCAGAACTTCCCGAATCTGTGATCCTAAGCGCGATTGTATCTGGGTCGGAGCCGAAAAATGTGATGCTACCCAAGCTTCAGATTACGCAAAATATCGCGCCAGCTGACGATACCGACCGGTATGCCGCCTTCTTCAACTACCGGTATGCACGACACCTTATGCTGATTGAACACAGATATTGCCTCATTGATATGGTTGCTTTTCCTGAGAGTGATCGGTTTACGGCTCATCACCTGATGCGCTCGCTTATTAAGCGTTGCCAGGTCTTTTTCGGTTTCGGATGCCGTTCCGATATTGGGGCTAATCGCTCGCAGTAAATCGCGATCGGAAAGCACGCCGAATAACTTTCCGTTTTCGACCACCAGCAGATGATGGAATCCGGTTCGTTCAAAAATTTCTTTGGCAAACAGCAAGGGCTCGTCCATTGCAATGGTAACGATCGAACCGGTCATTATCTGTTCAATGTTCACTTGCTCCTCCTGAGCAATTTCTTCCTGAGAGCGAATCCGCTCTTTCAAGAATTGATCCCGGGAAGGCGGGATATTGAAATTTCTCTTGACTGTATCGGCCGGGCCTGGGCCTTTTTTACACTTATCGGCTAGTACTCTGACCACCTAATCCATGCATCCTGGAGATTTCCACCTCCGTGGGAGCTTGCCCTGCAAGCGATAAATCGCAGAATACAAACACTATCGCGAGGGTGCCTCGCTCCTACAGCACCCTGGAAATTTCCATTATTACTGGAATTAGACTCAATTGTGTCAGGTTCTCCATACCCACTGATTTTCCATGCCATACCCATACACAGACTTACCGGTTACAGTTATCATTAGGGCCTGTCATCAATGACTCCCTGGCACACTCATCCGGAATCTTTCATATGCCGATGCGGTCCGTCGACAATCACCCACAACGATTTTTGCTCGCCAACGAGCTTCACGCCAGACCCTTTCCGGAACTAAGCTCCCCATGTTGTGCCGCTCATCTGGCGATAAAGGCTCCAAAAAACGCGGCCCATCGAGATCCTGCTAAAGACCGGGAACATCTTAATGAACTGTTGAACCGTTATGGCTCTCCGCTGCCCGCGGAAGACGTCAATCACTACTACGGCCCCTTGGGGCAGGCTGTATTGAAATGGGAGAGACATACAGAGTTCGTCACCTATACGGCTTACTCACAAGGCGTGTCGGATAAACCCTTTCAGGATGATAATTTCGATATATTTCCCGGCGACTGGATTTCCTCCGCTCCCGGAAAAGTGTTGACTTCAGCGATAGTGCGGATTGAGAGAATCACCTCCCTCGATGCGATCGAACAGTCATTCGAAAACAAGATTCAGAGTTGGTTTGTCGCTGAAAGCCTGGCGGTTTCGCGGGTGATAGACGACAACGCCGTCGTCTGCGGCGATTTCCGCATCGATCAAGCCGGTCATGTGCGAATTGCCGTGCTCGCCTTGGAAGCGATCAGCTCCCGTCGTCTGGGAAGAATCGTACAGCGGCTGCTGGAAGTCGAGACCTACAAGTCCATGGCCATGCTGACACTGCCCGAAGCCCGCAAGATAGCCTCCAGAGTCAGTGAATTGGACAATGAGCTGGCCGAACTTGTCCATTCGATGTCGGAAAACCGGGGTGCGGAAAATATCACCCTCGATTGCCTGCTGAAAATTGCGGCGGAAATCGAGTTGTTGGTGGCGAAAACTGCGTTTCGTTTCGGCGCCGCCGAGGCTTACGAGACAATCGTCAATCAACGTCTTGAAGTACTCAGGGAGCAACGCTTTAACGGGCGGCAGATATTCGCCGAATTCATGCTGCGCCGCTTTGATCCGGCGATGCGCACTTGCCGCTCCGCCCAAGAGCGCCTGACCGATCTGTCAAGTCGCGCCGCTCGCGCATCAAATTTATTGAGAACGCGGGTGGATGTCGCCACATCGGAGCAGGATCGCAAAGTGCTGGAAAGCATGAACAAACGCGCTGAATTACAATTTAGGCTGCAGGAAACCGTAGAGGGCCTGTCGGTCGTCGCAATCAGCTATTACGCGGTGAATTTACTCAACTATCTACTGGCTCCCATGGCCGGTTCGGCAGGAATCGACAAGAATCACTTACTGGCCGGACTGATTATTCCAGTAGTACTAGGTGTATTGTTTATGGTCAGACGAATCAAAAAGCGGTTGACAAAACAGTAACACAGCTATCCCGATATTGCAGAATCCGCGGTAAACACCTTAGTGTCCGGATGAAAAGTAAACCAAGCAAACCAGAATGCGATAGTCGACACAACAGGCTCTCCTTCCATGGTTGTAATATAGGCACTGCGGGCTTCGGACTCCCAGTGGATTTGCACGCTTTCACCGCCAATTTCATCCACGAACAGACTTGCTCCGTTTTTTTCCAATTCCACATAAGGATAGGCTTTGACCTGACCTTTGATTTCAACGCCCATCACCTGCTCTTTCGGATGATATACTTCCGGAGCTTTGTTGGAAACACTGAAATAGATGCGCCTTGACGTCTCGTAGCCCTCGTAAGGACTGCGCGTATAGTCACGCCTATGTCCTGTATCCGTACTCAATACCAGAGTATCGGGGTACCGCTGAATCCAATCCTTCCAGCTGGTATGATATACAGGCAAGCCCTCAAGCTTTTCCCCGACCAGCTCTCCACTGACCGCCTCCCCCTTTATCTGCGACCAAAGCGATTCCGTAGCTCGGTCATAGAGTAAAACATCACTCTGATACAACAGCCCGGAAACACCGAATTCAGTACGTTGATTTCCTGCTTTGGCCACAAACGCCATTCCGGTTCCACATAAGGGACAATAAGTCACGGCAAAGTATTTTTCTCCGATAT
Organism: Granulosicoccaceae bacterium; assembly: GCA_965222695.1. Taxonomy (GTDB): domain Bacteria; phylum Pseudomonadota; class Gammaproteobacteria; order Granulosicoccales; family Granulosicoccaceae; genus UBA7957. The sequence goes on from OZ244967.1 coordinate 3,303,022, forward strand.
TATCGTTAACAATTTCATGCCAATCGAGAATTTTTATCGGGTAAGCCTTTGCTTCCCCGGACATGACTATACCCAGTATTCTATCCTGATCCTTCATAAACTCCGCTTTATCGATGGTCAGAAACTTAGGTTCATCTATGGCTGGAATACCGTCTCGTGGAGGTCCACCGGACAGAATTTCGTCAACCGGAACATTAGCGTTATCGAGGAAAAATCCGTTTTTACTCAAGGCCAGGACGGCGGTAGGTAAGAGAACAAACGCACAAATTATGATAAACAGAGGTATTTTTTTAGGCATGAGAGTCTCACCGGATATGCGTATTCCCTATGACCCCATTTATTCTTCCAGGTTCATTAGAATCCATCTTTCACGGCAGTACGGCGGGATTGAAGATCAGGTACAGGGATCTGAGGCTGTAGTCTTAATATATGGGCTACATTAGAGAAGATGCATGATAAGATTTTCGTCTTTGCAAAGTTATCACCAATCTACCGCCTTAAGCGACTGTCCGTTAATAGAGATGAATACCGACTATATAAAAGGTCTGCTTTTGACCGCATTGGGTGTGATTATACTCAGCTTCGATGCGTTGCTTATCCGTCTTATTCATGCGGATTCTTTTAGCTTGCTGTTCTGGCGGGGACTGTTACTGAGCGTCACGGTGGCGGTTTGGTTCAGATTTCGCCACCGCGGGAAAGCGATATTCCAATTTGATGCGACAACACTTAGATCAGCGTTTTTGTTCTTTATCAGCGCAAGTTGTTTCGTCCTGGCAATCAATCTCACTTCGGTTGCCAATGTTTTGCTTATAATCAGTAGTCAGCCGCTGTAATGGCGTGGTTGTTTTTAAAAGAAAAGTCCTCTCCCGCCACCTGGCTTGCAATATTTTTTTCAATTGCAGGGATCATCTGGGTCATGAAAGGTTCCTGGCAGAGCCCGAATTTAAAAGGGGATTTACTTGCTTTGTGCTGCGGCCTGGGTTTGTCGGCTAAATTTGTCAACGACCGCGCTGTGGCCCATCGAAATATGTCGCATGCCCTGGTTATTTCCGGTTTAATGATTGCGGCTTTTGGAATCGTTTATGGTCAACCCTGGCAGCTGCAGGGAACCGATTGGCTGTGGATGCCGATACTGTGTGTGATCGTTGTTCCGGCGGCGTTTATTCTGATCACTCTCGGACCTATGCACATACAGGCCACCGAAGTCGGTATGCTAATGCTGCTGGAAGCCGCGTTAGGCCCAATTTGGGTATGGATATGGCTTAAGGAGCTACCGAGCAAAGCAGCATTCGAGGGTGGCGCAGTAGTCATATTGACAGTCTTTACTCATGGTCTGATTCAATGGCGCCGACGTCATGTATAATCCGGCAAGTACTTAAAAGCCATTTTAACGTTAAGCGCCACGTGCCTGCTTAAACTGAGTTTGCTTGCTCATGAACTTCTGCAAAGCTTCGGAAGTGTCCGACTCGGCCCAAAGCCCCTGACGGGTTCTGCGCCAAAGAACATCCTCGGCAGATTTGGCCCATTCTTTTTCAATCAAATAGGTGACTTCCCTTTCATAGAGTCCGGCACCGAAATATTGACCCAGTTCTTCTATGGATCCGGCATTCTTAAGCACGTCCTTGATTCTTGATCCGAATTGGCGCGCGTAACGAAACAACAGACGATCGTCCATCCAGCCGTATTTGGATTTCAATTCATTAAAAAATTTCCGGAAATCTTGTCCCGAAAAATCACCACCGGGCAGAGGTTGTGTAGCAGTCCAGTCCGGTGCTGAAATATTCAATATGGGTAATAACATATTTAAGGATTTTTCCGCAAGCTGTCGATAGGATGTGAGTTTTCCACCGAAAATATTCAATAGCGGCGGATCATTCTCTCCTTCACCCTCCTCAAGGTCCAATACATATTCCCGGGTCACCCTTGATGCGTTACTGGAATGATCATCAAACAGGGGGCGAACTCCGGAGTAAGTCCATACAACGTCCTGTGGCGAGATTTGTCGCCGAAAATACCGGTTGATCAAATCACACAGATAGTCAATTTCATTTTCAGATATTTTTGCACAGTTAGGGTCATCATTGTATTCTTGATCCGTAGTGCCTACCAACGTAAATTCTTTTTCGTAAGGGATGGCGAATACGATTCGTTTATCCTCATTTTGAAAGATATAAGCATAATCATGTGAAAAGAGTTTTTTGACGACAATATGGCTACCTTGTACAAGCCTGATACTATAGCGGCTTTCATTTTTAAGAGCCTTTTTAATAAAGTCGCCTACCCAAGGTCCGGTCGCATTGACCAAGGCCCGCGCCTGAACGCGCTTGATTCCATCTTCGTTTTCCAGCTCCACCTGCCAGTGCCCGCCTCGACGTACTGCGGAAACACATTTTGTGTGCGTGAGAATACTGGCGCCTTTCTCCGCAGCATCTGCCGCGTTCAGCAGCGTGAGTCGACTGTCCAGCGTTGCACAGTCGGCATAACTAAATGCCACTTTATTCCCCGCTTTCAGCGCATCACCGGCCACATGTCGTTGAAGATCTATTTTTTTTGACGCCTCCAGACGCTCTCGTTTTCCCAAATGATCATAAAGAAATAAGCCCAGTCGTATCATCCATGCAGGGCGAAGATGATTTGCGTGAGGCAGTACAAATGTCAGTGGCCAAATCAGGTGTGGCGCGATATTCATTAGTACTTCCCGTTCGCCCAAAGCTTCCCGCACCATCGAAAATTCATAGAATTCGAGATAACGCAAACCGCCATGAATTAATTTCGTACTGTAAGAAGAGGTATGTGCCGCAATATCATCTTTTTCGCAGAGTATAACGCTGAGGCCCCGGCCTGCAGCATCACGCGCTATACCGCAACCGTTGATACCACCGCCTACGATCAGCAAATCCACTTCTGTAATTTGCTCACTCATCTTCCAATCTAATATGTCTTTATTTTATACCCACTTGAAAACCGCCAGCGCATAGGCGAGCGAGATTATCACCGCTCCCCAAAGCGGAGTCCCCATCAAGGCCAGCCAGGCCAAGTGGATAAACGCACTTCCCAGAATACTGATAAACAGACGGTCGCCACGGGTTGTATCCAACCCGAGGACACCGTGACGTGGCCCACCACCTGGATCCATCCGTTCCCAGACACTCATGGCCAGTAATGCTGAAACGATAAAAAGAAAAAATGCAGCTGTCGGCCAAGTCCAGGCCATCCATGATAAACCTGTAAACATATACGACTCCTCTTATACTCTGCCCAAGGCAAAGCCTTTGGCAATATAGTTGCGCACAAACCAGATCACAATCGCTCCCGGTATAATGGTTAATGCTCCGGCCGCCGCCAGCAGCCCCAGTTCGTATCCGGATGAGCTTGCGGTTCGGGTCATGGTTGCCGCAATGGGCTTGGCCGCCACGGATGTCAGGGTTTTTGCAAGCAATAATTCCACCCAGGAAAACATAAAACAAAAGAATGCAGCCACTCCGATTCCGGAGGTGATGGTCGGAATAAAAATCCGGGTGAAAAAACGGGTGAAAGAGTATCCGTCCACATAAGCGGTTTCGTCCAACTCTTTGGGGACTCCTGACATAAAGCCTTCAAGAATCCATACGGCCAGAGGAATATTAAACAGACAGTGGGCCAAAGCCACCGCCCAGTGAGTATCAAATAAGCCAACTGCGGAGTAAAGCTGGAAAAACGGCAGTGCGAAAACTGCGGGCGGTGCCATTCGATTGGTTAACAACCAGAAAAACAAGTGCTTGTCTCCGAGAAAATGGTAACGCGAAAAAGCATAGGCCGCCGGGAGGGCGACTGAGACGGAAACCACGGTGTTGATAACAACATAGATGAGGGAATTAAAGTAGCCGTTGTACCATGTTGGATCTGTAAATATGGTGATGTAGTTATCCAGTGTGAAATCCTGTGGCCACAGAGAAAAAGTCCCCAGTATTTCATTGGTTGTCTTAAACGACATATTCAGCAGCCAATAAATCGGCAATAGCATGAACAATATATACAAAGTCGGCAAGAGCCACTTGGCGTGCTTCATTTTACTGTTCCTCATTCCGCATGGTCAGCGTATAAAACAACCAACATAGAAGTAATATGATCAGGAAATAAATCAGCGACATGGCCGCAGCAGGACCAAGATCAAATTGCCCGAGGGCGATTTTCACCAGATCAATGGATAAAAATGTCGTTGCATTTCCCGGACCTCCGCCGGTGAGTACAAACGGTTCTGTATAAATCATAAAACTGTCCATAAACCGCAGCAGCACCGCTATCGTGAGCACCCTTTTCATTTTCGGCAGCTGAATATAGCGAAAAACCGACCACCGGCTGGCACCATCGATTCTGGCGGCCTGAAAATAGGCATCTGGGATGGAACTCAGTCCCGCATAGGCCAGCAGTACCACCAGCGAAGTCCAGTGCCATACATCCATTAAAACGACCGTCGCCCAGGCCGCCGTGGGATTCTGGGTGAAATTATAGTCTATGCCAAGTCCGTTCAGCATTCGGCCCAGCAATCCTATATCCGGCAATGCAAAAATGTTCCACATCGCACCGACAACATTCCATGGAATCAGCAAAGGCAAGGCCATTAATACAAGACATACCGATACCCAAATACCCTTCTTCGGCATAGAGAGAGCGATTAAAACGCCCAACGGTATTTCAATCACGAGTATGATCGAAGTAAACAAAATCTGGCGTAACAGGGAGTCGTGAAAGCGGTCCGAATGTAAAACCTGTTCGAACCATTTGACGCCTTCCCAGAAAAAAACATTATCGCCGAATGTCTCCTGCACGGAATAATTAACAACCGTCATCAAGGGTATGATGGCATTAAACGCCACTAATACAATAACTGGCAATACTAAAAACCACGCACGTTGATTTTGGGTTTTGCTGATCATTGGACTCCCTCTTTGCTGTAGAGCCAGCTATCGACATATAAATGCGTACTGTGCGGTTCGAACGTCACATACGCGGTGCCCTCTGGAATTTCTTCACCTTCCGGCAGGAGTAACTTGATGGGATGTCCCTGGTGACGGGTTTCGACGATTCGAAACCGGCCGACATCATTGACATGGTTGATCGAAACCGGAATACCCTTTTTTGCAAATCGGACAAACTCGGGCCTGATACCTAATTCTGTAGACTGTCCGTCAAAGCCTGGGATATCCGAATACTTGCTATTGATTGGAATGTTCTCGAATACAATTTTTCCCTGCTCAATAGTACAAGGCAGGAGGTTCATGCCCGGAGAACCGATGAAATGCCCGACGAACGTATGCCTGGGTTTTTCGAAAAGATCGACAGGTGTCCCTGACTGGACCACAACTCCGTCGTGCATCACGACAACCTGATCGGCAAAGGTTAAAGCCTCTGTCTGATCGTGGGTGACATAAATCATGGTGGCACCGACTCGCTGGTGCAACTCTTTCAGTTTCGAGCGCAGTTGCCATTTGAGATGAGGATCGATCACTGTCAGAGGCTCATCAAACATAATGGCATTGACATCGGAACGAACCAAGCCGCGACCCAGCGAAATTTTCTGTTTTCCGTCTGCTGTCAGCCCTGCGGCGCGTTTGTTCAATGCGTCTTCCAGATCCAGCATGGCAGCAATTTCCTTCACGCGGGAATCGATATGCTCAGAACCTAAACCGCGATTGCGCAATGGAAACGCGAGATTTTCGTACACGGTCATGGTGTCGTAAACCACCGGGAATTGAAATACCTGAGCGATATTGCGCTGATCCGGTGCCAGTCCGTTCACCAATTGCGAGTTAAACGTGACAGTCCCTTCAGTCGGCATCAGCAATCCGGAAATGATATTCAGCAGAGTTGTCTTACCACAGCCGGAAGCGCCCAGAAGCGCATAAGCTCCACCATCCTCCCATATCATGTTAATATCCTTCAATGCCCAGTCTTCTTCTTCGCGGGGATCGCGAAGATAGCTGTGACGAATTTTGTCGAGGACGATTTTTGCCATTACTTCACCAACGCGCTATGTTCATCAAAAAACATACACCGATCTGTCTGGATAAAAAACTCAGCCTGCTGCCCGATTTCCAGAGGGTGAATACCGTGGTTTTGTGAAACCCAGGTACGTCCCCCTATATTTGCATGCACCACACTCTCCGAGCCACTGATTTCAGTCACTATTACCTGCCCCTTCACGGCCTGTGCCAGATCTCCGACCGGAGACAGATTGAGGTGATGCGGCCGGACTGCAAGGGTGTAGTCACCGTCACCGAGGTATCCAAAGTTCTCACTTATTTCCAGAGTTGCAGTATTATCCAGAATAATATGCTCCCCCTTCTTAGTTACCGGCATGACGTTGACCGGCGGATCGGAAAAAACCCTGGCACACATCAAATTCGAGGGAGTATGGTATAGCTCGGCAGTCGGGCCGTACTCAACAATTCTGCCTTCGTACAGGGTTGCCGTATAGCCGCCCAGCAGCAAGGCCTCCGACGGTTCACTGGTTGCATACACCACGGTTGTTCCCAGATCTGCAAATAGAGGCGGAAGTTCATCCCTTAGCTCTTCCCGCAATTTATAATCCAGATTCGCCAGTGGTTCATCCAACAACACCAGATCCGCTTCCTTTACCAGAGCCCGGGCAAGCGCCGTGCGTTGTTGCTGTCCGCCCGAAAGTTCATTGGGCATACGGTTCAGCATAGGAGTGAGTTTCAACAGTTCCGCCACCTTGGAAACCGCTGCATCGATATCACGCCTGCTCTTTCCGAGCACTCTCAAGGGTGAGGCGATATTTTCAAATACATTGAAATTCGGATAGTTTATGAATTGCTGGTAGACAAAGGCGACGTTTCTTTTTTGGACGGGCACGCCGGTCACATTCTTGCCGTTAAACCAAACCTCACCGCTGCTGGGTTTTTCCAGGCCCGCCATCAGCCGCATGAGCGTGGTTTTTCCGGAGAGGGTGGTGCCCAGTAAAATATTAAATTCACCCGCCTGCAGGCTCAGCTTAGCGTCGTAAATATGGGTTTCGGCTCCCGCTCGCTTGGTGATGTTTTTAAGTTCTAAGGTCATGGTCGAATGTTCCGGCAAATTATATTTTCAGGCATCCGCCTTCGTCAGCAACAATGAGATTAACTCCATTGTGTCGGCAGTGTTCAACAATTTCGTCCGCCGGTATTTTGTCTGTCACCATATAATCAATTTGTGCGATGTTACCAATCCTTACCGGGGCGATTCGTTCGAATTTAATCGAATCCACAATCAGAATGACTTTACGTGCATTTTCGATCATGGTCTGGGCGACACGCACTTCGCGCGCATCGAAATCGAGCATGGCTCCGTCTTCTTCAATAGCAGAAGCGCCGATAATTGCATAGTCGACCTTGAATTGAGCAATGAAATCATTAGCACTGTCCCCGACGATTCCCCCGTCTTCACGGCGTACCGTTCCTCCCGCCGTCATCACCTGAATGGTTTCATTGTCGCGAAAGGCGTTGACCACATTAATATTGTTGGTGATAACCAGCAGCCCTCTATGCCCGGTCAGGCGATGCGCCACGGCTTCCGTACTCGTCCCTATATTGACGAATAAAGATGAATCATCGGGAACCAGTCGGGACACGCAACGGGCTATTCGAGCCTTTTCCTCGGCCATAAGCCTGCGGCGCGCTTCGTAACCCATATTCGCCACGCCGTCGTGCAGAATCGCTCCACCGTGCACGCGTTGCAATATTCGCATGTCGCATAGTTGTTTTAAATCTCTTCGGATGGTCTGAGGTGTTACCTGAAACAGTTCGGCGAGAGGCTCAACAAGCACTTCCCCGTGAGTTCTTGCATACTCAAGAATCTCTTTCTGTCTACCGACCAGTCCCGGCAAAGATTCTGTACGTTTGTCGACCCTGTTCACTCGATTTTCCAGGCAAAAATTGTCCGCCTTTTCCGATCATAAAATCAGAATATAATCAGAAGCAAATCTGGCCAAATTCAGCGAATTCGCAGTAGGCAGAGAGATCTTAGACCGGCTCTAAGAATTTGGCGGACACTCAATCGAATGCCCGCCTAAAGGAGCAAATTGCAACTGCAACCGCAGTGCGATACCTAATTAGAGGCCCATTGTTTGACCAGTTCATCGTAGTCGATGGTCTGGCCCTGAGGCTTCTCATTCTCAAGCTTTGCCTTGGGAGACCCTTCCTGGCTCAACCAGAATTCGGCTTCTTTTTCCTCGTTCAGCCGAGGTCCGCATCCGCCGTAGACGTCGGCCTTCTCGTCGGCCGCCTGCATTCGCGCCATGGTTGTATCCATTTCAGCGGCAAGGCGATCCATGGCTTCCTGAGCCGTAAATACACCTGAGTTTACATCACCGATTTGCTGCCACCAGATTTGCGCCAGCTTCGGGTAGTCAGGCACATTCACACCCGTCGGTGTCCAACGCACGCGATCGGGTGAGCGGTAGAATTCTACAAGTCCGCCCAGTTTCGATGCACGCTCGGAGAAGGATTCGTGCCGGATATCGCTGTCACGAATAGGCGTAAGTCCTACATGAGTTTTTTTCAGGGATAGGGTTTTGGAAACCGTAAACTGAGCAAATAGCCAGGCCGCTTTGCGACGGTCCACCGGCGTTGATTTGAACAGCGTCCAGGAACCGGCATCCTGATAGCCGAGTTTTTGTCCGTCTTCCCAGTAGGGGCCGTGGGGCGAGGGTGCCATTCTCCATAAAGGCTGGCCTTCATCGTCAACAGTATTGTTTCCTTCACTTTTAGGTGCCACCATTGAGGATGTGAAGGCGGTATACCAGAAGATCTGCTGAGCGACATTACCCTGAGAAAGTGCGGGCAAGGATTGATAAAAATCGTAGTTTGCCGCTCCGGGCGGTGCGAATTGTCGCAGCCACTCATCCCACTTGCGGATAGCATAAACCGCCGCCGGGCCGTTGGCAGCGCCGCCACGGGTCACTGAGGCACCGACGGGATTACAGGAGCCGTCTTCCATGCGTATACCCCATTCATCAACAGGCGTACCGTTTGGCAGGCCCTTGCTGCCGGCGCCGGCCATTGATAACCAGGCATCGGTCATACGCCAGCCTAAATCCGGCGCTCTTTTTCCATAGTCCATATGCCCGTACACCTGGACACCGTCAATCTCTTTTACCTCGTTGGTAAAAAAGTCGGCTATGTCCTCATAGGCGGACCAGTTTACCGGTACACCTAAATCGTAACCGTACTTCTCCTTGAATTGGGCTTTCAGATCGTCCCGCTGAAACCAGTCATAACGGAACCAATAGAGATTGGCAAATTGCTGATCCGGGAGCTGGTAGAGTTTTCCGTCTGGCCCTGTGGTGAAGGAAATTCCCATAAAGTCTTCTAAATCCAATCCGGGATTAGTGACGTCTTTGCCCTCGCCAGCCATCCAATCCGTCAGGTTCACCGCCAACTGTAAACGCGAATGTGTGCCTATAAGGTCGGAGTCGTTGACATAGGCATCGTAAAGGTTCCGTTTTGTCTGCATCTGTGTCTGCACAGCCTGCACAACGTCACCTTCACCCAGCAGCTGATGATTGACTTTTATACCGGTGATTTCTTCAAAGGCCTTGGTCAATACCTTTGACTCGTACTCGTGGGTTGGAATGGTTTCGGACAATACATTGATTTCCATACCTTTGAACGGCTCGGCCGCTTTAATAAACCACTCCATTTCGGCCATTTGCTCTTCCTTGGACAAGGTCGACGGTTGAAACTCATCGTTTATCCATTTTTCAGCTTCGGCGACCCCTGCATAAACTCCCTGTGACATCAATGCCACAACAGCAGTAACCGCAAGCGCGACTCTGGTTTTCATGGGTTTTCCTCCGGATAGTTTTTTGTGGATTGGGGACTGGACGTTTATTTTCAATTCAGAATGCTACCAACAAAATTTTCTTATTGCAAAATATTTATGTTCATATGAACATAAATAAGATCGAAAACGAACATATCGACGCATTTATTCCATGAATAACCGCTAAAACGAACTTACTTTATACCGGCTTTTTATACATACGTTTTAATGAAAAACAGTATCGGACAAAGGAAGGTGCATCAGAATATTACAAACCTGGCGGGCATAGGATCGAATCATCCGTACACGGTTGCCAATATCCCATGGATACGTTTACATTAGGGCCTGAATATCCAACCTATACATGAGAAAATTATGGCCGATTATATTCTTGCATTGGATCAAGGCACCACTTCCTCCCGAGCCATTGTTTTTGATCGCGAGTTAAACATTTGTGGCGTAGGCCAAGAAGAATTCACTCAACATTTTCCGGACTCCGGATGGGTCGAACATGAACCCCACGATATCTGGCAAACGACCATCAACAGTTGCCACAATGCATTCTCGGCCGCCGGCATCCAGGCCCGGGATATTGAAGCAATAGGCATTACCAATCAAAGAGAAACCACCCTGATCTGGAATCGTGAAACCGGAAAGCCCTTGTATAGAGCCATAGTCTGGCAGGATCGGCGCACAGCAAACCATTGTGAGAAACTAAAATCCTCAGGCATCGAAAAAACCGTCAGCGAAAAAACCGGCTTGCTGCTTGACCCCTATTTCTCAGCCACCAAAATTGAATGGATACTTGACAACACCGATGGCGCGAGAAGCCTCGCCGAACAGGGCAAGCTGGCATTCGGCACGGTAGATTCCTACTTGATATGGCGATTGACCGGCGGACAGGTTCACGCCACCGATGCCACCAACGCCTCGCGCACTCTCTTATTCAACATCCATCGTGGAGAATGGGATTCGGACTTACTGAATCTGTTCAACATCCCTGAAAGCCTGCTCCCGCAAGTCAAGGACTGCGCCGCGGACTATGGTATCTGCGATGAGAGCTTGTTCGGAGCCGCCATCCCCATATGCGGAGTTGCGGGGGATCAGCAGGCCGCGACCGTGGGGCAAGCCTGCTTCGAACCCGGCATGCTGAAATCAACTTACGGTACAGGAACATTCGCGCTGTTGAATATTGGTGACAAAGCTGTGTTATCTAAGAATCGCTTACTGACCACAATCGCCTACCAGCTAGAGGGTAAACCGACATATGCCCTCGAAGGCTCAATCTTCGTCGCCGGGGCTGCGGTTCAATGGTTGCGGGATGGATTGAAGATCATCGAGTCCGCCAGTCAGACACAAGCCCTGGCGGAATCCGCCGATCCGGCGCAACAGGTCTATCTGGTGCCGGCATTTACCGGCCTCGGCGCACCCTATTGGGATGCGGACGCCAGAGGGGCCTTGTATGGTCTCACGCGAAACACGGGACCGGCGGAAATTGCCAAAGCCACACTTGAATCAGTCGCATTTCAAACCCGGGATCTGATCGAAGCCATGCGGGGCGACTGGAACTCCGATGATTCAGCGGTGGTACTTCGCGTGGACGGAGGAATGACGGCCAGCAGTTGGACAATGCAATCTATTGCCGATAGTCTGGGTTCGCCTGTGGATCGGCCCAAGGTCGCGGAAACAACCGCCCTTGGAGCCGCCTATCTTGCCGGAAAGCATCGCGGTCTCTACCCGGGTCTGACTGAATTCGCCCGGATGTGGAAACTGGATCAGCGTTTCATGCCCGATTGCGACGAAGCGGAACGCGAAAAGAAATATGCCGGATGGCTGGATTGTGTCCGACGCACACGATCCGGATAGCGCATCTGTTGAGCTGTGTGAGTATAGTTCGATGAAAAAACGCCGCTGTTTCCTGGCCTTGCTGCCGCAAACGCAGTTGCACCGACAGCTTTTCGACTGCGCAAAGCAGATACAATCAAGTTACAGCGATCTGGATGTCAGATGGATTCGCGCAGAGCAATTTCATATGACTATTCAGTTTTTGGGTAATCTGAGTAATGAACAAATTGAAAAGCTTGATGATCGCCTGTCCGGCCACAAGCCCGACGCCGTCAAACCGATCGCCGCTGCAATTCCGCATATCTCATTGTTTCCCACCCCTGTTTCACCGCGGGTGATTGCGGCTCTGATCAATCTCACCGATGATTTGAAAACAATTCACCGGCGCTGCCAATTGCCCGAGCAAAAACCGTCACCCCATTTCCGCCCGCACATCTCCCTGGCGCGTTGTCGCCCCGGGCGCGGCCAATTCGGTTTCACGCCCTATCCGGTGGATTTTGAATTACAAGCCAAGAACATTTATCTGATCGAATCCCAACTGACCTCACGCGGACCTGTTTATTCGGAACTAGGGGAATACAGTATTTGATCAGCGGGAAGAATGATTTCGGGGTTTATGGCGCGCCTTAACTCAGTCGTTTGTTTTCATTCCGGCTCTTGTGGAAACAATGCTGTAGTGACGAAACCTGCCCGGCATATGACTACTGACCGAACCTATAACCAGCACCAGGACCAGAATCGCCACACGATAATCCCAAAATACAGGGATCAAACCCAACAGTGCCACCTTAATCACTACCACCAGACCATGCATTTGATAAAACACGTTCATGCTCGCGTGCATATCGGTCGCTAATAACAAAAAGCCGCTGATGACGGACCCCCACAGCCAAGGTTCCAAGAGCTCCGGCGGTTGATCAAAAATATGTCCGCCAACCAGTGTGCCTATGGTGAAGATATGTATGGTGCGCAAAAAAGTGCGTAAGGTCCTTCTGAATGGAAATGTGCGTGGTTCGTCTGGAAACAGCAGCGACATGTCGATGATCCGGTCGGGCAAGGGTGCTTGGCCGGCAAATTCTAACATAGATAGCAGACCCGGCTGTTATTTACGGCGTTTCCTGCTCGATTTGGCCTTCGGGTTGTAATCCAGCGCCAGCTGAATCCAGGCATGAAGATCCTGGTCATCGTCTATACCCTCGGCGTCGACGAAAACAAAACCTTTCATCGGCCTGCCGGTAACATCCATTGGCCGAGCCCCCGGCCTGGCCAATGCCTGCTCGTACGCGTCCGGTCCGACTCTGGCCATCAGACGATCGCCTCCCTGTTTGTTCCTATTAACACCGACGCACATTTTATCTTTAACCAAAAAGCAGAGCCCGCCCATCATTTTCTTTTCCTCGAAGGCGACATTTTTTCCGATAAACGACCGACGTACTCTTTCGGCAAAACGTTCACCATAGGCCACGATTATCCACCCCCATTTCCCTGATCAAAACTCTTGAGTCTGAAATGGTTAAAATCCTCGGCCGCATATCAATAAGCCATAGGTTGCTGCAAGAGGTTTTTTGCCAGGGCGTGTCATTGATGACACGGCTTGGTAGTCTGTCCAGGTGATATTGACGGACTACTACTAGTATTGATCATGCCGATGCAGCCAGGCCATAGTGTATGGAAGATCGTCCTCGTCACGGCCTTTGGGCACCAGATCCATCAGATGATACGCACCGTTCAGCATATCCAACCCTCGCGAATAACAGGAATAAGTGTGGAAAACCTCCCCCTTGTCGTTTTTGGCAAAGACACTGATACCGGGCGCCTCATCCGAGGGGAACCGGGTCATATGGAAGTTATAATACATCTCTCCTTTTTCCATCTCCTCTTGCGTGAATGTGACCTGATAGTCACGATTGAAATCGCTGCCCAAGGACGAAACCCAATCGAAACTCCAACCCATGCGCTGCTTGTAAGATTCAATTTTTTCCAAGGGCGCGCGCGAGATGGTCAGCAGCCTGATGTCCCTGTGTTTTAAGTGCACATCTGTGCCATCGTAATTGTCCGCCCAAAAAGAACAGCTGGGGCAGCCTTCCTCCCAATCCGGACCGAACATAAAATGGTACACCAATAACTGGCTCTTACCTTCAAATAAGTCCGCCAGGCTTTTCTTACCCTCCGAGGTGTCAAACTGGTAGTTTTTTTCAACTTTCACCCAGGGTAATTCCCGTCGGCTTCGGCTCAGTTCGTCGCGTAATTTTGTAAATTCTTTTTCCTTGGCCAGATGTTCCTTTCGAGCGAGCAGCCACTGTTCTTTGCTGACAATTTTTTGTCGATTCATGTTACCTCCGGCGAGTTTTCGCCTGTTGTTGCAACACTAATGACGATTTCGGTTAAAGTGATTTGTGTATGCCTGCGTCATTCGAACAACAAGGCCGCATTGCGTTCCAGTTTATCCATGGTTTGGCTCCAGCCCCATTGATGCCTGTCTCTCATTTCCTCACTGCTGAATCGCTGATGAAGCAGGGTTAATCGGGTCCCCGTTTCGGTAGGTTCAAATTTCAAGCTGACCAAGGTCTCCTCCTCGGTAGCGTCGGGCGGAACGTCCCAAATCCATGTAAATACAAGCATGCTGTATCTTTGAATGGATTTGTAGACCCCGTGCAAACTATTCACTTCATTTTCCGGTCCGTTAAAATCCATTTTATAAATGCCGCCTTCGACCGCATCGACTTGTATATTGGATACGGTGATTTCATCGGAGGGACCCATCCACTTAGCCAGAGACTCCGGCTTCAGCCAGGCTTCAAACACTTTTTCCGGCGGATAGGAAAATTCACGTTCCATCCGGAGTTCCACCGTACCATCGGATTTCAGTTCAGCACTCATTATTGTTCCTCCCGGATATTATTCAAAAACTTCCAAGGTATTCGTCCAGCGCATCAAGACGCTGATCCCAGAACTTTTGATATTTTTCCACCCACTGCATAATTTCCTGCAGCATTTGCGGTTCAAGTGACAAATAGTGATTTCTGCCCCGCTTATTGCGGCGGATAAGTCCTCCCCGCTCCAGTATGGCTAAGTGTTTAGTCATTTGCGCGGGCGACTGATTAAGCGGTTCCGCCACCTGCGCAACCGACTGTTCACCTTGCCTCAAACGCTCCAGCACGGCACGTCTTACCGGATGGGATAGTGCGAAGAAAGCGTTATCGACTTGTTCTTGTCTATAATACACCATTTGGTGTATTAATAAGCGATCTTCGATGATCTGTCAAGCACGGGAAACCGAGCAGTCCCTGGATTAACAGTGAATTTTTGCCGGCCCCGTGAGTTCCGCTCCATAAAAGAGAGGATTTGTCGCCGGATCTGAGGATCGCGGATGGCGTGAATATGGGCACCCTTAGCAGCCAGAAATTGCTTGGGATCTCGCGCCGCAGAAAAGAGCTCCCGGCCGTGGGAAACGGGAATGATCCCGTCATCCTGACTGTGTATGATCAATAGGGGCAAAGGGGACAGACCCCCGACCACATCAACCGGGTCATATAGTCCGCCCTTGGTAAAAGAGTAGATCCATTGAATCGGGTATTGAAAAATCCAGGTAAGCCAGCTGCCCGAGGCGACGTGACGTGCGATAGCCCCGTAACGGGAAAATGCAGCTTCTACAATCAATCCGCTGAAATCGGACCTGGATGCGGAGTACAAATCGAAATATTTTATGGCCAGACTGGCCCCGAGGCTCTGGCCAAATACATATACCGGTTTGTCGGTATCAAGATTGTCTCTTATCCATTCCACCCCCGCGTGCAGATCGTCAAATACCTCTGGAATATCCGGCTCGCCCTGTGATCTGCCGAACCCGCGATAGTCCAAGGCCAGAACCTGGTAACCCTGCATGATCATCCACAAGACAGACCGGATATGCGTACTGATATTTTCCGCGTTACCATGTAAAAAGTAGACACTGCCCTTAAGCTCGCCTTCAGGCTGAATCAGCCAGCCGTGTAGTAAGATATGGTCGCGGGTATTGATCCAGACATCCTTATAGTTGTAGCCCAGATCACTCGGCACTCCGGCATGCTGTCTTGCCGGATAGAAAAAAAGCCCGGTGCAGGAAATGGTGCATAACAGCATGACCACCGTCAGCACCGCGCGGATTTTTATGGACGTCGAACAAGCCATTGTGGCATCTAAGTTAAAGCCTATAGTGTCAGCCTTTCTACTAAAAGTAATACCGGTAGGCGAATTGTACCCGCTCAACATGTTGGTTATCGATTTTCGATTCGCTGAAGGATACCCTTAGGCCGTGGTTTTTATTGATCGCTATATTCTGCAGCAATTCCACCTGATACATCGTCGCCTTATGCTGCAGTGACTCGGCGGACAATTCGATCTGTGCGGTTCCCAGTTGATTGTAATTCAGCAAACCGGTTTTCAGGTGAGCATTCAGATAAAAGTCATGTTCGCCATCGTGGAATAGATTAATTGACGGTCCCAGCAAGCCATAGACGATTGTCTTATCCCCGATCAGGGCTGATTTACCGATACTACCGTTTAAACGGAATGACAGTTTTCCGTCTTCCAGACCTCGCTTGCGTACGAGTCCCGCTCCAGCCTCCCATGAAATCGAACGAAACACAGAGTACCAGGCGCTGAGCGAACGTATCTGAATGATATCGAGGGACTGAAGTTTCAGCCGCTCGTCTTCGTATTGGCGAAGAGTCAGATTGCCGAGCTGAATTTCTCCCCCCTTTAAATAGCCGTCGATATTGTCCGTCAAATCATGGTAACTGATTCTGAATCCCAAATCGGCGTATTCACGCTCATCTTTTCCCACCCCCAATGATATCCGCCGCGTCTCGTGCCCGGATTCAGGCCGGGCGGGTTGAGGAGGACTCTGAGGCTTTTTCGGAGGAAACAGGCTGATCTTTTGCAGCATTTTAAAACGTTTTTTTACGATTGCCTCGGTCATTTCCGATCTGCGGGATCTATAAGTGACTAACTGATTTGCCGCCAGCACGATCGCATGTTGTCGGCTTTCCTCCAATCGGCTGAATTCCGCACTGTCAGCCCAGGCTGAATCCTGCTCTATTTTTACAACCCAGTCGCGCTCCTGGGCAGATAACTGCGAAAGCCCAAATTGCAGTTGAGTGCCTATGGAGGGTCGGTATTTCACCTCGGATACAATGCCCGACTCCACCACGGCCTTAACGGTGTTTGCAGGTATCGCCGTGTAATTGAACCGCTTAGTCAAGGTCAGAGACGGTCTTGCATAATCAAGCAGCTCAAGCAACCGGAAGGAACAGTTTTCCCGGAAAAAGTAATAGTCAAATCGAATATCATGCAACTCCCAGGCATGATCGAGCATAATCCGCACCTCACGGGGGGTGAGGTTCAAACGGTATTCCCAGACATCCCTGTTCTCTATGGCCCCGTAGTCTTGAATTTTCTGAAAATAGGGCACTATATTGAATCTGCCCGCATATCCGCCGGTAATTCCCTTGAATGCATAACCGAATGAACCTTCCTCGTCCGCACCCACATCTGCGGCAAAACTCAAAGCATAAGATAGCCATGAGGAATTCTGATCTATATCTTCGGGATCGAAACGAAGCAAAGTATGGCCGAACATCGACGAAGGACTGTTAAGGTAGGATGCCGGAAAGACCAGTGTCACCGAATGCGCCTGAATTCTGGAGCGCCACTCATGGTAGCTCTCACAATGATCGGGAACTCTTTCCACCGGCATTTGCAGCATCTCCCGCAACCATCGGAACCGCTCGACAAACCTGCACCTCGGATCCTCTTCCTGATTATCGGTGTGCCGGTCGGAGATCATCCGGCGAATAGACGCTTTGAGTTCAGCCTTGCTGTCGTATTTACCTTTTTCAGAGAGAAAAAACTTTTCGTCGTCGGCGAAGCTTCTGACTCCGCTTGACTCGTGTTCACCGGATTCATAGTGCATCAGGCGCATCCATCCCGGATGAGAGGATAAATTGATGGAATCCGCGCGACTTATTAGCAATTGTTCAAAACCGGGAACATTGCCGGCAAAGCAGTTTGAAAATTCGGGCCAGAATGACAGGCTGATAAAAATCAGAACAAACGGAACTTTAGACATAGACAAAAAAGGCGAAGGTACAGGGTACCTTCGCCGACTTTAGAAGCCGTTCTCGCACACGAGGTGTGTAGCAACGGCCCCTCAGGAGATTAATGGCTATCAGGCAAGGTATTTTGACAAGACTTTATCATCCGCCATAACACCTAACATCGAATCCATCACCTGCTGACTGCTCACTTGTTCGTTTGGAAAGAGCTTGGCGAAATTTTCATGCATCTGATGATCGAAGTGTGCCCGATCCTGCTTCTCTATGCCCATCATTACGGCCACCGCGTTCAGCGCTTCTCCGCTGCCCTGAGCCACATCGGTGGTAAATTGATCGAGAATATTATCGAACCAGACTAGCTTGTTTCCGCCATAGGTCAAAGCGCCATCAACACTACAGCCATTTGTCCCAAAAGTCATACCAAAGGTTGCATTACCACTGGTACCGTTTGTTGTTCCCGCAAACATATGCATGGCGAGACCGTTTTGTCCCTCAAGCAGCATATTACCCCAACCACAATCGGGCCCGCCGGGAGCCACAGCGAAAGCGGAGGTCGAAGCGCTTAACAACAGAGAAGATATTAACAGTTTTTTCATTCTGCAATTCCAAAGTTAGAGGATAAAAAACCCGGCAGGATAACCGGACAGCCTAAGTAAAACGATCAGATCAATCGTGTAAAGAACGGAAAATCCTAGACTTTATATCCTAGCCTATTCAGTGGAATATTGCCAATCTACACAGCTACCGATAAGCTACAACGACGGATTGCCGATCACTTGGCGAATATTGAGGCGATTCTTTACAAACCATAATGCATTGGCGCGTTATGAACCGGGCAAAAAGGCTATGCGTTCCTCGCTGTTGTTACAACTATTGATACTGATATTGATCGCAGCCGGTTACTTCGCGTTCAGGGACAATGCACCTGAAAATCTTACCGAACCATCAGTTGTCGCTCCCTCCAGGGCTGGCGGCGAAACACCTTCGGTACCGGCAGCAGGCTCAGAAGAACCCACTATTGCAATTCAGGCAGCAGCGCCCGCCCAAGT
Organism: Granulosicoccaceae bacterium; assembly: GCA_965222695.1. Taxonomy (GTDB): domain Bacteria; phylum Pseudomonadota; class Gammaproteobacteria; order Granulosicoccales; family Granulosicoccaceae; genus UBA7957. The sequence continues at coordinate 3,321,812 of OZ244967.1, forward strand.
CAATGAATTATCCGATCCACCGGATCCGCAAACCACCATACTGAAAATCGAAAAAGCTGAAATAGAAGAGCAGGCGAAAGCCTTTGTTGAACAAATCAGCGAGCCGGGCTCCGAGCCTCTGCCGATCAACGAGGCGGATCATTTTGTCAGTCAGGACCAGATCCTGAAAATGATCCCGCAAGCTGAGGCGAATTCGTCTGAAATCGAGCAAAAAATCAACCCCACGGGAATTCCCTTCGAAAAACCGGTTGCTATAGTCAACACTTTGCCGGATCGGGAAGAAATCCTTTACCAGGAATTCAATCAGCAAGCGGCCATCGATGACAAACCCCCGACGGTTTTATTCGAGCTCAATAAGGTTCAGAGTCCACTCCCTGCCGAGAACGTCAAAGATGAGGCGGATTCAGCAGTCATTATCCGCAATGCCTCAGCTTTCAATCCGCAGAATTTAGCGCCGATCGAACTCCATCAGACTCCCCAACAAACATCGGATCAATCAGATGGATCTTCCCCTACGACCACTGTTGCCAAGTTGATGAATCAATTTACAGCCTCGCCAACAGATTCGATTTATTATATCCGGACAGTAAAGAAAACAGACTTTCAGGGAATTTGGGGAATCATTTTCGGTGGCCTCACTGAAAAATTTGCCAAAGGCATAGCCTTAGGAAAAAACGAAGATATCAACACCTATCAGGTCGATATACCGGAGCAGGCTGACCATGCCCTGGAAAACAATTACAGCTCATTTCTCGGAAGGCTGATCTACCGCAAAACCCGGGAATCATACGTATATAATTTTACCGAAAAAAGAATGGGACAGAATCCCGATCTGATTTATCCGGGACAAGAGCTGGTAATTGTCAACTTCGAGCCTCAGGAACTGATCGATATTTACTCTTTTTTTATTCAAAACTCAAAGCAATAGCATTTTCTTCATTATTCGGCAATTCCAATCATTTTCACAGCATCTTTCGAACTGAATTGATTATCTTTTAACACCGTATTTTTTACAGAATCAGCCAGCTTGTTCCTGACCCAGGAGCCGATTTCAATATCCCTTCCTTTTAGGGTGTTTTTGAACCTGTTTCCGACGATAGTATTGCCGCTATCCTGAATTTTTATTCCAACTCCCACACTGTCGAAGTCATTAGCTGCAATATAGTTATTACGCGCAAAATCCCTGTAATATTTTTTGTACCACCAGCGATAGAACAAAGGATCGCCACACTTAAAACCTGATAGATCCCGATCTGCACGTTCGGCTACCCAAACCCCGACTTCTTCCATAAAAAATCGATTATTGAGTATCTTATTGGCGTTCGCTCCCTCTACTCTGGGGACTTGCATTGTATTGTCAGCATGTTCCCAACAGTTTTTGTAGAGATACACGCCCCCATCGGCGTTTTGGCTGAACAGGTTGCCGGCAATGGTGTTAAAGCTGGAGGAATCTACCGCGATAGCTTCCCGTCGCGACAGATTTGATACCCGCTCAGTGCGCACATAATCTTGGTTGTTGTAGGATGAATATCCGTTTCCGGTAAATTCATTGTTCACAATCAATGCGAACCTTGATCCTGCTTCTAAATACAGGCCTGAGTTGCCGGAGCCGCTAATGATCGAGTTGCGAAGTTCGAAATAAGTGACGTAGGGGTGAATGAAGACGCCGTGCTTATGGGAATTCAGCAGTTTACTGTTCACGACCCGCACGTTTTTCGGAGCCTTGTCGCGAAGACCCTGTTCATCCAACCTGCCCTGCCGAAGCTCGCTACGAATATCCGCCGATAGCCTGAGCATCACCGATACGGAATTGACATAATTTAAAACCTGGCAGTTACTGATCGTAATATCGGATAAACGGCCCCCTTCCTCCTGATCCGCCGCAACAATAAACGCGTGATACCGTGGCTTCATATTCTCCTTGTATGCCTGGCCGTAGGGATGGCGGGTTAATTCGCTAAGCCCGTTAAACACTGCACCGGCGCAATCAAATTTGACATTGGAGCGTGAAATCCTGATGCTGACTTTTTCGTACCTGCAATTCTCCGGCAGGGTTATCGACTTTTTAATAAGAACCGTTTGGCCGGGGCGCCAGTCGGGACAATCGGGATTTTTCTCCGCGGGAAATTCGATCAAGCCTGCGTATTCCTGGCTCCCGTGAGCATTCGAGTTATTGATATTTCCGTATGAGCCGATTCCTCTGCCACAACTTATAACAAGTATGGATAATAGAAAGACACCTCCTAGTTCACACAGTTGTATAAGAAGCACTCGATATTTTCCCGTTTCTGATCCAACCAGGATTTTATCAGTCCTGAGTGGTCGACTTTTGTTGTCTCGGCGATAAGAAAAACTTTCCTGTCTGTATCATTGAGAAGTCTGCGCAGAAACTCAAGAAGGATTTGAGCATGGAGTTTTTGCCGATAAATCATAAAGCGAACCTTTCCCTGGTTAAGAATGCTGTAAACCATTCCTACAGCATTACCGCCCGAACTGGTCAGCACCGCATCATCAAGCCAGTGAATTTCCGCCCGTTCTTTAACTGCCCGGTTTTTAATAGAATGATAGTGCTTATCCAGCCAGCATTGCAAAAACTCCGGCTGCTGTCCATGAGTTTGAATCGGTGTATGGCGTGAAGCAAAACCCCATCGCTTCATATATAGCCGGACGGTTCTCATGGGAAGGTCCGTCGAACAATCGGTACTGATTAAGTGCTTTATTGCTGAAGCCGTCCAGAGGTGACAAGGTATGTTTAAATGTTCCGGCAGACAGTCGGTAACACACTTGCGGACATATTGCTCTTGCACTTCAGTGAGACGGCGCCCGACCCCCAACGGCTTTCCGCGCTTTTTTTCCTCACGAACAATATTTCCCGTTTGCTCATAATCCAGTAGCCAGTCGGACACAGTGGCTCGCCGCAAGCGCAATTCCCTGGCGACACTGCTTTTATTTCCATCACGGCGATACAGTTTTACTGCCTCACGGCGTAACTGCATTCTCGCATCCGGACTCAGGGATCTGATATCTTGTAAGGTCATGTTTTTTTCCATTTTCAGTCAGTCCATTCAACTCCCTTTATGACTACATGGGAAAGCAGCCAGACTTATTCAGAGGCCCTTTGATTTCCTGATTTTATTTATTGCAATCCATTCTGAGTTTTGTATTTAATGGTAACATTTAATCATTGAATGTCAAATATCAACCGAGGAAGATACATCGTATTAAAATCAGAATAGCATTTGAATTAAAAATATTTTTATGGGATACACGGATAAGATATTAAACAGACGCTTAACATAAAATAGCTTTTATAGACTAAATCCATATTTTCAGGCTTTCTTAAAAAGATTATTCGAGACAGCAATAGTCGCTGAATACCGGGAATCCATCAGATCTTTCCAATGTGATTGCGGCCGCCAGGGTTTGGAGGAGGTCCCTCTCCTCCGAATCACTTTATCCTATAAGCCCCGAAATTGTGCCATTCCCGTCAAGGCGGGAATTTGTCAATATTGGATGCATCCTGGACTGCCGCCTTCGCAAAAGTGGCGAAAACCCGTAAGTTCAGAAATTTCTCTAGGCAATCCGCAACAGCTTGCTTTGCGCAGATGCTCTGCTCATTTTTCGACGGCTGGACCTCCAGTTTTCTATCCGCAATTCTTCGGCAATTTCTGTACAGGCTTGTACAATCCGGCGCAGCTGCATATCGGTCAGCTCCGAGTTGATCGAGAATCGCATCAAGGCCCGGTTCTTAGCGGTGGCCGGCGCACAGAATACTGAACCGAAGATATCCCGTTGTTCCAATGCGTCGCGTAAAAGAATAGTGTCCGATTCAGTTCCGGATTCAAGTGCAATTATCTGTGCCGCGCCGTCACCGACGTTATAACCGATACGATCAAGGTGCCGCTGAAGATAAAGTGTACTGCGGCGCAGCTTCTCACGCTTGCTGTCTGCATCGAGAATTAAATCAAGCGTTTTATCTAATCCGGCGATTTCATAGGGCAACAAAGCGGAACTGAAAATTGACGGTTTCGAAGTAAACTTGAAAAAATCGGAAAATCCGTCGGGACAACAAATTAGCCCCGCCCGTCCGGCAAATGCTTTGGCCAGGCTGGCGGTACGGAACATCACTTTGTCCTGAAGACCTAGATCCACCACCAGTCCTCGCCCCTGGGGGCCGTGGGTACCGAACGAGTGGGACTCATCGACCAGCACAGTACAACCAAGCTCATGCACGGCGTTTACCAAATTCCGCAAAGGACACACACTGCCGTTGGTGCTATAGACGGAGTCCACGATCACCAGACCCGGCCCTCGCTTGCGTACCAGATGGACCAGATGATCGACATCATTATGCCGAAAGGGTGTTGGTGACGCATCTGCCATTTTGATACCGTCCCATAATGACATATGGGCAGTTATGTCAATATAAACAGGTGCATAAGTGTCCTCCACGATCGCCTGAATAAGACCCACGTTGGCAGCGTATCCGGATTGACATAAAATAGCTTCATCAGAAAGGAAAAATTCTGATAAACGGGCTTCCAGATTCATTTGCGGATTATCGCCATGAAGAAAGATTGCTGACATCAGTAAATATCGGCTCTGATCTTCCAGGATTGATTTTTGGGCGGACAAGACAGCGGGATGATTGGCAAGAGCCAGGTAATCGTTGCTAACAAGTTGGATTGAATCGGAAGTCGCAATTTTGCCACGCATAATATGCTGCCCTCCCCAATCCTTTTTAACCCGACCGTCATAAAATTTGTTCAGTTTTGTGCGCAAAAATGTTGGAAACAAGTGAACGTTTGACTGACTGTTTATATTATTCATCGGTACTCCATATTTTTTTCGTGAATGGAAATTCCAGAATAAATGAACAATCACCTGTTTGTATAACTCACTGAGCGAAAATAAACCAAATTAAAAGCCTGATACCCTGGTTCACCACGCTAATAACCTAATACTCAGATAAGAAAAAGCATGGTTTCAAAACTCGTTATCCTATTTTGGAAGTTAATCAACCGTATTAATAGATCATTGGACGAATCGGTCCAATTTTCCCTGCCCCATCTGACCGCCTTGGGGCTAATTGGTGTATTCGGTTTCCCTTTATATTACTGGATATGGAATGATCTTTTCCCGCAACCTTATGAAAATATTGAAATTAGGATGATCGGTTGCCTGCTTTTTTTAGGTTTGATATTTCTTCGCCGGTTACCGGCGCGCTACCAGAACTTTATTAAGGTATATTGGACTGTATCCTTCACCTATGCCTTGTCGTTTTTCTTTTCATTTATGCTTTTGAAAAATGACTGTAATTTAGTCTGGTCAATGTCGACTATGGCTGGATTGACTCTGCTTATCCTGGTTGCCCATGATTGGATTCTCACCCTGCTGATCTTTATCGTCGGTAGTATTTTGGCTTTTGCGGCGTATGTTTTCACGACGGATCAGCTCACGGCTGTCAATACCTACTGGATTCAGGTTCCGATCTACCTTTTTGTCGTGATTACAGGGGGAGTTTTTAATTATCAATTCTCTCGGCTCAGACAGGAAAAATTAAAAGTCCTCGCTTCATTGGGAGCCGAGCTGGCTCATGAGTTGCGCACGCCGCTGCTTAGCATTGAGCACCATACCAATGTATTGCAAAGCGAAATAAACGGTTTGGATACGCTCTTGAATTCACCGTCTTTGAGTGTTGAGCGTTCAGCTCAATCTCTGGAAGCCTTTAAAAAAAGCACAGTCTACACCCAGAAAGAAGCCGCTCATGCTAATACTATTATAGATATGTTATTGATGGATCTGGGGAGCAAGTCAATCAATGAAAATGAGTTTACCTTCTACAGTATTCATTCCGTCATAGATAAATCAATTCAAAGATTTCCCTTTGCTTCAGGGCGCGATCAAAGACGAATCCATATTTCATGCGATAAAGATTTTTTGTTTTTCGGATCCGAAGTTTTACTGATGCATGTGCTGTTTAATCTGATCAAAAATGCGCTTAGGTTTTTAGAAGATGACGGTCAAATTCATATCACCTGTGAGAGGGGTGCGAAACAGAACCTTTTACTGATTAAGGATAGAGGCAAAGGTATTCCGCTTAGTCAGCAAGCCTATATATTCGACGAGTTTTATACCTCATCCGAGTCAGGAAAAGGTACTGGCGTCGGGCTCGCCTTTTGCCGAAAGGTGATGACTAAATTCAATGGCTCAATAAACTGTGAATCGAAATTGGGCGAATACACGACTTTTATTCTCGGATTTCCGCCCGTTTCAGAGCAGGAAGTATTAAGCCATCAACAATTGAATCTGGATACCGCGCTTGCCAGTCTCAAGGGCAAACGTATTCTGTTTACCGATGACGAGCCGAATTTTTGTCACCAGCTGATCAAGCAGTTGCCCGGAAACGAGTTTCAAACGGTGGTTCTCAATAGCGCTCAATCCGCCATAGAATACCTGAAAATTAACAATATCGATCTGCTGGTGATGGATTTAAATATGCCGGTTATGGACGGTCTGACCGCAATACGGCTCATCAGAAGCGGCAGTGTGTTTTCGGATAATCAATGCATCAACCACAAGACGCTTCCCATTCTCGTCTACAGCGCAGAGCCGCAGGACTACGCCACAGGGAAATCTCTGGCAGCAGGAGCAACCTCATTCATCAACAAAAAATGCGATGCCCGGGAGTTTATTCACGAACTACACCAATGCATTCATCTATCGAACAAACAGGCAATAGAAGTCAAAGCAAAACTCGCGATGCGAGGTAAAACGATTCTGGTGATTGATGATCAGAAAATGAACTACGTCAGTATTAAACGCAAACTTGAACCCTTGGATATAGGCGTTATCTACGCAAATCATGCGAAAGCCGCCTATAAACTGTTGGATGAAGATTCGATTGATTGCATCCTACTGGATTTGTATCTGCCGGGTATCAACGGCTGGCAAATTGCCAGAGAGATTCGTTCCGGCGAATCATTTTCAGAATTCGATCGCTTTGAGTCGGTTCCGATCATTGGCATGAGTGGTGATCCACGGGAGGAATTGTTATCCAGTTGTCACAAGGCCGGAATGAATACCTTGATTCATAAACCGGTCGATCTCATTCCGCTACTTGAAACCCTGTTTGCTTATATTGACACTGATCCGAAGTTAACTGCAGCCTCAGGTACGCCGAAAGAAAAAGCCAGAGATGCAGTTCCTGTCAACGAACAAACCGAAGCTGTTTCAAAATTACTACACGACTTGGTGACCCCGTCTCTGATCATCGAAACCAACAATCAACTCTATAAATCACATTTTTCTATCCTGATCGGCGCCGGTCACCACAGTGATCTTCAGGAGTTGTCCGCTGAATCGCTGAAGTCGCTGGAAACCGTGCCCGACAATCTCGAACAGGCCATAAGATTGGATCGGCGGAAAATTGACGATTTCTGGCGACAGTTCCGTGACGAAGCTGAACCCATGCATCGGGCAGAATTATCAAGGCGTTTTGTGCGGGAAACTCAAATTCTCTGGAAGCAGATCGAAAACCTTTATGTCCTCAACGTCGCATACAGCTTGCCTGCGCTCTTGAACCAGTATAAAAAATGGCAATATGATCAGGATTCTGCACAGGCGATTTCCGGGGAGCAATTGCAAGCCTTAAGTGACTCCATCCCCGAATGCAAAAATGCGATCGAAACCGTTAAGCGCTTATTGAATGAATTCAACATTGAATAACCCGTGGGAATGGCCCGCCGCGATTGGAACCTTGAATACAACTTCGCCTAACCCGTAGGAGCGAGGCCTCCTCGCGATTGCGGTCTTGCACACAACGGGAATCGCTTGCGGGGCAAGCTCCTACGGGGAGGATTCGGATGTTGACAGACCCAGGCTATCGGCGATCTGCCGCAACTCATGGTTTTCCGGGTTCGCTTGTATAGCGCTTTTCAATGTATCAAACGCGGCATCCCGTCCCGCTAAAGCTGCTTGTATTTTTGCCAACATAATCCAGGCCTGAATAAGCTGAGGATCCATTTGTACCGCTTTTTCAAACGATTTCACTGCGACCGAAAATTCTCGGCGGCTGAGCGCCACGCCTCCTATCACCATTTGGGTTTCGGGAAAATCAGCCTTTGCGGCCAGTGAACGCTGAAATTCCTCAGTTGCATCGAGGATGCCCTGTCTCGCTTTCTCAGGAGTCTGCGCAACCGGTAACGCGCTCAATACCCTGGCCACCTCTATTCGAACGGCGCGAAGGCGGTCGCTGAGCAACGGTAGCAGGTCTTGCATACTTTCCTCCCCATACCATGCTCCGTATAGCGATACCGCGGCCACCCTGATCAGCGCATTTTCATCAAACAACAATGCGGCTAGCCGGCTTTTATCGATACTTGCTGAAGCTTGCGTCATTCTGTGTATTGCACTGGCTCTCACCATTGGCGCAACCTCTTTATCTGCAGCAATCTCAAGCAATCGATGCAGGGTTGCCTTAGTCAATTGTCTGTCCGCTTGCGCAAAGATGTTTCCGTAGTGATTGACTTGCCGTTGCCCGGGTGTATACCAGGTTTCCATGTATCGGGCAGCCCAGGAAGCTGATTTATCCTGATGGCACAAAATGCAGGGATCCGGGCTTTTCAGCCTCTCGGATAACTTGGGATCGGGAATACGAAAACTATGGTCACGTCGGCCATCTATCTGCATATAGCGGCGCTCAGGCATATGACAGTTTTTACATTCCGCTCCCGTGCTTCCCGGTTGATGAAAATGATGTGTTGACTCATCGTAGTCTGCCTTGCGCAGGGATGGAAAATCCGGATTACCGTCTTGGCTGTGGCATTGCGTACACACTCGATTCCCTTGTGCTTTGAGCCGATAGGTATGTGCATCGTGACAGTCGGTGCAACGGACACCCTTGGCATACATTTTAGACTGTATAAAAGAGCCATAAACGTATACTTCGTCCTTAATCTGTCCGTCCGGAAAATACAGACCGTCTTGAAGAGTGGCCAGTCGATAAAAATCACCGAACATGGACCCCGGGGGCGGACTTTCGCCCGTAAGGGATTCTCGCCGGGAGTGGCAGCCAGCACAAAGATTGATTTCTGAATCGGCAGACCCGGATATTGTAATTCCCGTAAGGCCGAAATTTTCAATATCCTGCCATTTTCCGGAATCGAAATTCTCTTTGCTTCGGGCCCATTCGACATGAGACTCTCCGGGGCCGTGGCAGGCTTCACATCCGACACCAATTTCCGATTGTTGACTGTTATATTTATTTTCAGAGGGCAGATAGTTCTTGCGGTAGTTAGTCGCATGGCATTCCGCACAACGTGAATTCCAGTTCTTGTAACTGCCGCTCCAATGCAGGCCTGGATCGGGCGAATCTTCCAACTCGGGATAGAGGTGAAACCAGCGATTTTTTACTATGTCCCAGGCAACATCCAGAGCTTGCAGTCTACCTTCTTCCGTTTCCACCAGGTACTGCTGCAAAGGGCTGACGCCGACGACATACTTAACCTGAAAAAGAGTGCTTCGGCCGTCTGGTCCATCGGCTTCGACAAGGTAGGTGCCGTTCTTGCTCGAGAACTCGTAGCTGAATCCTGCATACTCAAATTGCGTATGCTTGAAATCCGCCAGCACATTTTCCGCAGTCGGTTTTCGCCATGCCCAACTATGATGAGATTCCGACCAGGCATCAAATTGTTCTTCATGGCAATCAATACAGGCCTGAGAGGACAGGTATCGGACTGGCTTCACGTTTTTCTCTCCGGAGAATAAGTACTCGAATGAAACCAGCAGGCAGAGTGTTACCAGCAAGCGGATGCAAGACGAGATTCTATCTGTGCCGTGAATGAATTGAAACCGGCCCGGCAGCCGCCTATTCATTGCTGAGTTCTTTTTCGGCTTTTTCCCGGGCCTGAACAAATGCACGAACCGAGCGTGAAATGTCCTGTTCCGTAGTAGCCCAGGAACAGACACTGATCCTGATAACCGTCTCGTCGTTCCATAGTGTTCCACCCACCCAGCATTCACCGGACTGTTGAATATGGCGCATTGTGCATAGGTTCAGCTCATCCGCACCACAACTGACAAGAACCTGATTGAACACAACCTCATTGAGTATACGGAATCCTTCCCACTCCAGTTCATCGCCTATCTGCAGCGCTCTTTCGTGCAACCCGCTGACCAATTGGTCAAGACCGTCCTCTCCCAGGTATTTCAAGGCCGCCCACAGCTCAATTGCACGGGCACGTCTCGACATTTCAGGTGTAAACAACATACCGTCACGATGATCGCTGTAAGCGATATAAGAACCCGAAGCGTGCAGGGCCTTCACCAAAGCCTCCCGGTCATCACACAGAATTATTCCGTTATCATAAGGTGTATTCAGCGTTTTATGTCCGTCCACAGACCAGGAGTTGGCTTTCTCCATCCCTTCGCTGAGATACCGCAATTCCCCGCATCCGGCAGCCCATAGTCCAAACGCGCCATCGATATGAACCCAGGCATTAGCTTGATTGGCCTTTGTGCACAGTTCATCAAACGGATCGAAAGAACCTGAAGCGACATTACCCGCTTGCAGTATCAGAATCGTACGCTGATCCAGCTCCGGCACCTGCGATGCAATGATTCGCCCCTGCTCATCCGTATTCACCCACTCGATATTATCCTGCCCCAACCCTAAGAGCGAAATCGCCTTGACGACGGTGCCATGAGCCTGCTTACCGGCAACGACCCGTACCGGAGGTGCGCCATTGAGGCCCTGGCGATTTATATCCCAGTTTTGTTTTTGCAGAACCCTGTATCTCGCCGCCGCCAGCCCACAAAAAATCGCCAGAGAAGACCCACTGACAAATCCCGCAGTAACTCTATCCGGCAGAGAAAATATTTCCTTTAACCATGACTCACAGACTTCTTCGAGCTTTGACGTCAACGGAGAGATCACATACAACGCGGAATTCTGATCCCAGATATCCGATAGCCATCGGGCAGCCAGGGCCGCCGGAATCACGCTGCCGTTAACAAATCCGAAATAACGACCACCGATCTGCGCCACCGTTGCCGGTGATCCGTATTCGTGTAATTGTTGCAGGACTTTATCAGCATCGGTCATTGTTCGCGGACGGTTCTCAGCAAAACAAGCGAGCTCACCGATCGCCTCCTCGTTCGGATAAACACGCTGATCAAAAACAGAATCCAGATACGAGAATGCGTAATCCTGCGCCTGTTGAAAGATTGCCTTCTCGGCCATCTCTTTAAACATTCTCTGCTGCAGACGGGTAGGCATAGAAAGACTCAATGTGGTGCAAATAACATCGGAGGAAAAAGTGATCGCCCGGTCGGCTCAATCATTAACGAGGCTCCGGACACACTCAAGACATCTCTGAACGACACTTGATCCTTTTAGTATACACATTATAGGGAAGTCCGCAGATGTCCGGCGCTTTTCTCCTAAGCTTAAAGCCCATGCGCAGATACATTGGAAGCGCAACCGTCATAATCGGTGAAGTATGTAAGGCGATAGTAGCCGCTCTGTCGCGCCTTGCCCTGGCCAGACATTCAAGAGTCAGTTGGCGTCCCACACCCAGATTACGCGACTGCGGGCTCACGACCAGCATTCTCAGAATTGACCACTTTGGATCAAAATAGTCGGCTTTCGGCCGCCCAATCCCGGTAAGCGTTCTTGAATTGCTCAAAAGACGCTAGGGCCAGTTTATTCACAGCATCCGAATCAGCCTTACGAAATTCCCTGAGTGTAAAATTCATCGCTTAATCATCAGTATCGAGCCTGACTATTACAACTCAGATCATAAAATCTTGATATCCGACTCGTTTGCAATGGATCTGTTTAATATAATTTTGCAACGCTCGGCAACCACAATCTTTAGTAGTCCTCTTCAGGTTCCTGCTCTTCCATTTGTTCCAATAGATTTGCCGCAATATTGACAAAATCGCTGTCAGTAATAATGCCTTTGAGTTTGTTATCCCTATCCGTCACAGGAAGACACCCAAACTTGTGGGCCACGAGATAACGCGCAGCCGCTCTAAGACTGGTATTCTCATTTACGGTTTCCACCTGTTTCGTCATGATCTCTTCCAAAATCGGCAGTTCGCCATCCTGAGCCGATACATCCTTGAGAAGTCTGGGTCCGGAGACAGCAATTAAATCACGATGACTGACCAGACCAATCAGCCTTTCTTCACTATCGACAACAGGTATGTGCCGGATATGTTTATCTGCCATCAATACCATCGCCTGATAAACATTCGCCGAAGCCGGCAAAGTTTTAAGATTGGTCGTCATTAAATCCGCTACGCTGTACATATTCTCCTCTCTCGAATTCCGCTTTATAAGGTTTGCTTTATGTCGAGAATACCGACAATCCTGATTTCTAACCACCTTTCTCCTTATATATCAGGTCCGAACCGCCTGAGTCTTGATATTAGTCATATTCGATTTTGCCGGGGTATGGATTCGCCGAGCTGCACCAGTTGGCCCAACCAATCATTGACGAGATTCATATCGTCCGGGGCAGCGGTGACTCCCGCGGCAATCTGATTTTGAAGAACGGATTCCACGGCCAGACTCACCGTATTGGATACGAGCCTGGCCATGGCGCTGCCATTCTCGTTTCCGCATTCATCGATATCGTAACTTTGATGCCAGCACGGTACCGGGTTTCCCGGTTTGCAGACCTTGAGTTCCACGCATAATACGACCCGGTCGATTTCATCGGGTTCATACGCATATTGCTCCCATAACTGGCGGCTTAGCTCTGATAACCTGGCTTCACCGGCCTCACCTTCAAGCGTTTCAATTTCATCGAACAGATGTTGCCAGGCTTTTGTCCAACCCTTTAAGCGCAGCGTTCCACGGACGAATTCCCAGGTATCCCAATTATCCGTAAAACCGTATTGCTGCATAAACGGCAAAGAATCGCGATTGGGGTAGGCTTCGAATTCCTCTCGCCCCCCTCTTCCAACTGAGGCTTCATAGGGTGTGATCACTTTCCACGGGGTTGCGCTACGCATTTCCTGACCGTTTTGCAACCATCTGGCCTCGGATTTCAGGGCCTTCAACACACCCAGAGGAGACCAGGAAAACTTATAGGTGAAATCATTGGGTATTTTTGGAAACCCTCCACAGTACGAACGGAAACTGTGGCGGTTTGCAGGATCAAATTCCGCTGAATTTTTATAATCATTGACCAATGCATGAGCCAGTAAGTGGTCTATGCCCGGATCAAGCCCGACTTCGTTCACAAAAGCCAAGCCCGCGTGTTTAGCCCGATCGTCCAGTGCCAGCATCTGCGGTGTTATATAACTGCTAGAAATAAAATGGGCTGACTTGTTCAGGCATAGCTCAGCGGTTTGCAAATGCAAAGTCCCAGGCAACATGGAAACCAATACATCGCCTGGCTCAATAACAGTGGCCAATTCCTGCCAGTCCAGTTCCCTGGCACGAACATTGGAGTCCAGACCCTCGATTGCCGCCTCTGCCCGGGAGAGAGTGCGATTCCATAAATGCATATTCATCGTGGAACCGGCAAGACGCCGGATGCCGGGTACCGAAGAGAGCCCGGCTCCCAGCCAATGTATTGTTGTCATCTGTACTCTCCCGTTCCGGCCAAAAGGCGTATGGAACTGTTGAACATCAACGTTTTATAACGCCCGGTATCTTCAGCGCAAAGGCCCGGTCTTGTCCTGGAATACCCGATGGGCACGCGCCCAGACTCCTTGTTCCAAATCATCCAGTTGCAATAAATACGGAGCCAGTTGCTCACAAAAATCCTCGCTTGCCTCTACCGGCAGCAGGGATGGAAGGTGATCGATAGAAATCATGTCCAGTGGCTTGATTTCATCCGCCTGCTCGATTAAGCGCAAGCATGGATTATCGAATGTGGTGCATTGCCTATATAACGGCAATGGATTGTATTCTCCGTAAGGATCACAGCTGACATCACTGATCACACCCAGGCGGCGATTATCGTTCCCTAACAGATCCCACGTCAGAAAAGGGGGAATGGTATTTTGTACAAATACACAATTGATCAGAAGATCGTAAGCCAGGATTTCTTCGAAAGGGCCTCCGCCTTGTGTTTCCGCCAGGTCCCAGGCAGTGACATCGGCACCTGCAGCCTGAGCAAACTCGACGGCGCCACATCCGCTACGGCCTAGTGCTCCCATGACCAGAACTTTCGCTGTACGCCCTTTATTCTGCCTGACTGTTTCCAACCGTGGCACTACATCCTTAAGTAACTCCTGCCTGTCTCGTTTGGCAGACAACGCCGTCAACACAGGATCCAAAGCCAACTCTTGTCCACACCACGCCATGAGCCCCACCGCCGCGCCTGCATAGCCGGCCCAGTAGCCGAATGCAGCAACTCTGCGCCCATCTTCGTGCGTTAAAAATTCCAGATCGTATAACACCCCTCCACCGCGGACAAAGCGTTGCAATACAGCCTGCCATCCCGTCTGGTTTTTATACACATGAGCGAAGTGAATATGCCGGTGGATCAAGGGCTCATCGGATACGTCGAGCTCTTTTAAACCGAGAATTATCGTCTCTCTCGGGCTGTTTTTCCATTCTCCCGCTTCGGCCAACTCGCATCCGGCCTCTTGGAATGCAGCTGGCGGAATCGCCGCTTGCCCCGATTTCTCGACGGTGACTTTAAACCCCTTCTCGATCAAAGTGTGCGCAACCCGAGGTGTCAAGGCAGTACGCTCTTCATGTGCTTTGTCTTCGGCGCGCAGCCATAGATGAGTCGGCATTGGTTTTCTTCCCGTGAGTGTCTTCGGGTGATTATAAGCAAAGATCCATGCGGGAAGAAATGAATTATGCGAACGGCTGAGGAGCCGCATCTGAAGGCAAAAAAAAGGCGAACACTTGGTCCGCCCGGTGGAAATCTTTGATATATATTAAAGTGTTTTTTGCATTTCCTCGGTCTGGCCCTTCTTGAAATACTTCATCCAGATTCCACTCAACAGCCAGGTATACAAATAGGTTCCCAGAATGATTAGAACAAATGCGATGGCTATATCCGTCGCCGAGCCATTGAGTGAGAACTCCGGCACATAGCCAAACAGAAAGGGAGCCAGATAGAGAAATTTGGCGAATTTAAAGGCGACAAACGCCGTTCTCCACATATTGGCCTTGGCTATGGTTGCACCGGCGAAAGCGGCGATACAAACGGGCGGCGTGATATTGGAATCCTGCGACAACCAATATACGATCATATGGGCGGCAATTTCATTGACCCCAAGGTGAGTCAAGGCCGGAACCGCGACAACTGCAGTGATCAGATAGGCCGCTGTCACCGGAACACCCATGCCCAGTACCAGTGAAGCCAGGGCGATAAACAGGATGGTCAAATAGAGCTTGCCGTCGGCCAGTTCGATCACTATATCGGCGAAGGTCAGCATGAGACCGCTGAATGTCAGTACACCGATAATTATACCGATAACGCCCAAAGTCGCGCCGATCTGCAGACTCGACTCGGTTCCTGCGCGGGCACTTTTGATCAGACCCATAGGACCGATCCGGGTCTCGCTGTTAAACCAACTGACCACGATACAGGTAAAAATACCCAGTACCGCCGAATAACCCGGTGAATAACCATAGAGCATAAATATGGTTATAACGACCAAAGGCAAAACATAAAACCACTCGCTGCGAAGTATTTCTTTCGGATCCTTTTCCGATTTTTCACCGACAATATTATGTTTCTTGGCTTCAAAATGAACCATCATAAAAACGCTGAAGAAATACATAAACGCGGGGAAAACCGCGACCAGCATAATCTGCGAATAAGGTACGCCGGTCAGTTCCGCCATGATAAACCCACCGGCTCCCATGATCGGCGGCATAAACATACCGCCGATGGAAGCGGCCGGTTCTATACCGCCCGCAACATGGGGTTTAAAGCCGGCTTTTTTCATCATCGGAATAGTGAATGCGCCCGTAGACACGGTGTTAGCAATGGCACTACCCGATATCGAGCCGAACAGACCGCTGGCGATAACCGATACCTTACCCGGCCCTCCGATTTTGTGACCGACCGCAGCCAGGGGAAAATCAATAAAAAACCGCTGCGCGCCGCTTTTCTCCAGAAACGCGCCGAAAATGACAAAAAGTACGATATAGGTCGCCAGCACGTTCGCCATAACACCGAAGACGCCGTCACTTTTATAGAAAATATTGGTGCAAAGCAGCGGGAAGGTATCGCCGGCATGCTGTACCACCTCGGGAACGAACGTGGAATCGCCAAACACGCCGTAAAGAATCATAATACAACCAATAATTACAAAGACGGGTCCCACCACACGCCTGGCGACTTCGATGCCCAGCAGCACACCGATCATGGCCACCATCTGGTCGAATTCGGTTTCCGCGCCGGAGCGGTAGTTTATAGCCTCAAAATTAGCGATCCAATAACCTATGGCAAATGCCGATAAGGCCATCAGCACATAGTCAAGAATGCGCAACAATGGATTTTCGGATTTATACAGTAAGAACACCAGTACATAGGTGATAATGACATAAACGCCGCGATGGTATTGAGTTTCCGCCGGCTGAAAAACTGCGGAGTAAATATAAAAACCCACCAAACACAGGGCGAGCGCATCAAACAGGTATTTTTCGGGAGTGGCAAGCTTGTCGTATAAACGCATGATATCCCCCTATGGCGCGTAATTTAGAATAATGAGAAATTAAGCAGGCCCCGGTTCGTGACCGGGACCCTGAGCGGTAACTCCTTTTACCCTGTCGATGAACTGTCTACAGCAGACCCTTCTCTTTCCAGAATTTTTCGGCACCCGGATGCAAGGGTGTAACAATTCCGTTAATTCCGGTTTCTATAGCCATTTCCTTAAAGGTCTTTTTCTGCTGCTTCATGTGCTCCAGACCTTCGTCGGTGTATAGCGTGGACAGCATGTCATAGACTATGTCCTCCGACACATCCGCATTGGCTACCCAAAGCGCAGAGTCCTGGAATGACGGCGTCTCCTTGTCCACTCCTTTATAAGTCCCTGCCGGTACACTGAGTTGAGAAAAGTAGGGATATTCCTTGAAGAACCCACTCGCCTCAGCCTCAGCACCCAAATCAAGCATTTCGATATCGTTGGTTTGCGCGGCCATGATCACGGCACCACTGGGGAAAGCAGTAAACAGCCAGAATGCGTCGAGTTGGTTATTACCAAATGCCTGGGCCGCATCGTTGTAGCCCATGGCATTACGTTCAATCTTGTCCCAGATACCCGCGTGTGTAAAAAACAGTTCGCAGTTTGCAAACGCGCCGGAACCAGCGTTACCCACACCCACTTTTTTACCTTCAAGGTCTTTTAAGCTTTTAATACCGGAATCTTTTTTAACGACCAACTGTGCAGGCGCACCATAGAGATAAGAAACCGCCATGACGTTTTCATATTTGTTGGTATCATTCTTCAGCTTACCGTTTTGTCCAAGATAGACATGTCCGGAGTAAACCACACCGAAATGAGCCTTACCGCTGTTGACTTTCCGTAAATTTTCGACGGAACCTGCAGATGATTGCGCGCGGACCCGGTATTTTTCCGATTGCTTAATGGGGTCGTATACCTGGACGGCATTGGCCACAACCTGGAAAGTACCTCCGGCCGGCCCGCCGCTGAAAACAAGGTTTTTCTTCGCTGCGAATGCCGAGCCGGCAGAGAGTGTCAGCGCGGCCGAGGTAAGACCGGCCATCAGCAGTGAGCGACGTGACGAACTAAACATATGGATATTTCTCCTCTAATTTACTTTCTGGATTTACAGGACTCTGATCCGAAATTTTTATTGGAGCGTCAGATCAAGATCAGAACCCATCGATTCGGCAACTCTGCGAATAGAACAACTCACAAGTCAGCGACATGGTTTAACTGGCGCAGATTTTAAGCCAGACTGGGTATTAAGAATTTTCTGATCGTTGAGATTGGATATGTATCAATTATTTCAGCGTTTTAGTGTGCTTATCTAATAATCGATCGATTTTCGGCCTGTGTTGAAAATGTAAAAAAATCTGCACTGAATCCATTTCTACTGTGTAAAATATTACACAATACCTGATCAGGCTGAGGGAAAACTGAAGCCTGTAAACCTGAACCTACGTACTTTTGGAGAGGCCATGACTAGCTATACATCAAATCATGGCTCATTTCTCACCAACATGAAGACTGGAATTGAATACTATCGACTTTCTGTGGATTCTCTCCTCTGACGGGAATAACTTGAATCAGCGACTTACCGGAACAGCCAGATTATTGACCAGATATGCCGGACACGACAAAAAAATCGGATAAAAACCCAGGCCGTATCGTCTGGATAATATTGGCCGGTTTGCTTGCTGTCGCGGTGCTTTTCGCGGTGAATCGTTTGCTTTACCAACAGTTGCTCAACGGTTTGAGGAACACCGGACAAAGCACTCTTGAACTAGTCACCTCAAGTTTGCGTGGAGAGATCCAGCGATTCGAAATTCTCAGCAGCGTCCTTGCCACCGACAATGAATTGCTCCGATTCCTGATCGATCAAAACGACATTCCACGTCCGCAGATCAATCGAAAACTGGAAGAGATCAATCGCTCGACCGGTGCTCTCGATACTTACCTTATGGATGAAAAGGGAACCACACTCGCCGCCAGCAACTGGAAGACACCGGTTAGTTTCGTCGGCAGAAATTTTTCCTACCGACCCTATTTCCAGAGTGCGATTCATGGCCAGTCAGCAAATTTCTTCGCGATTGGAACTTCGTCGAATCTAAGAGGTTTTTATATTGCAACGCCGGTCAGTCTTAATTACAAACCTGTGGGCGTTGTAGTCATTAAGGTGCGCGTCGAACATCTGGAAAGGCTTTGGCAGGCGGAAAACCGGGAACTTTCATTGATCGATGAAAACAGTGTGATTTTCGTCAGTACCAACCCGGATTGGCGGCTGCGATCACTCCGCGCCTTGAGCGAGTCTGAGATAAATAGCATTAAAAATACAAGACAGTACCCGGATCCGCACGCCATCGACATTTTAAACTATGAAAAAAGCGGGCAACTGTCCAGCAGTGCGGAAATCGCCCTGATCACTGTCGCCCCGGAAAATAAACCGAAGGAATATCTACAACTGTCCAGTCGGATGGAAGAAGCACACTGGACGGTTCTTTTGAGCAGCGAAACCAAAGAAGTAAAACGGGTAGCATTTTATGGCACTCTGGCAATTGGATTCGGATTAGTCGGACTTGGCATAATCGCATATGCAATCTATCTGCGATTGCAATCGGCACGCAGAAAACTGGAGCGTGAACAACGTTACCGGAACAAGCTGGAATCGGCTATTGCGGAGCGAACCCGCGATTTGCAGAAAACCAATCAAGAGTTAATCGAAACACAGCAAAAGTTGATTCAATCCGGCAAACTCGCCGCCATAGGGCGATTCTCCGCCGGTCTAAGTCATGAAATCAGTCAGCCGTTGACGGCTATTCACTCCTATATCAGTAACGCCCAGCAACTGATTACATTGGAGCGTTACGAAGAAGCGGATAAAAAATTGGACCACATCGGTAACTTGGCCGACAGGATCGCGCTGATCATCCGACAGTTGAAGATTTTCGTCCGAGGAGACGAATTGCCGACCGCTCCCGTATCCTTGATCAGCGCGATAGAGGAAGCCAAAACAATTATGGCAGATCAAATTGGAAAATCCGGCGCCAGTGTAACGACGCGCTTTCAGAACGGTGAGGCTCATATTGATGGCGACGAGATTTTATTGCAGCAGTTGTTTGTCAATTTAATTTCCAATGCGCTGGATGCAACTTCCGAATCCGAGCGACCGAGAATTGATATCCTCGTCAAAAAAAATCAAGAACAGGCTTGCATTGAAGTCAGTGATAACGGCCTCGGAGTATCAGAGAAGGACCTTCCCAGCATTTTCGATCCTTTTTATTCCACTAAAGAAATGGGTCGCGGACTTGGGCTGGGCTTGACCATCGCACAGGAAATCGTCAGCCGTTTTCACGGTGAAATGTCAGCCCGAAATAACGACAGTGGCGGCGCGGTGTTTACAGTAACGGCACCGCTTTACATGAGAAATGGATAATGGTTCAAGTACTATTAATCGATGACGAGGCGGAAATCCGCGCAAGTATCAAAGAGTCACTGGAACTCAATGGGCTCAAGGTCGAAGACAAATCCTCAGCGAGGACTGCCTTAACGTTGATTACACCGGATTGGCCGGGAATAATCGTTTCCGATGTTCGCATGCCCGATATGGACGGACTGGAGTTTTTACGCAAAGTAAAAGCGGTGGATCAAGACATACCTATAGTACTAATTACCGGGCATGGTCATGTGCGCATGGCGGTGAAAGCGATTCGCGATGGCGCCTATGATTTTCTGGAAAAGCCTTTTCGCCCTGAAACCCTGATTACCGTAGTCAAACGGGCGCTTGAAAAGCGCCAACTGACCCTGGACAACCGTAAACTCAGGGATCAGTTGAATCATGCGACGGATCTTGAGAAGGTGATTATCGGCGCGTCTCCCACCATGGTTGCACTCAGAGAAAAGATCAAGCGTTATGCCACCGCCGATGTGGACGTGTTGATTTACGGAGAATCGGGTACGGGAAAAGAATTGGTCGCCAGATGTTTACATGATCTGGGACCGCGCCGCAACGGCAATTTTGTACCGATTAATTGTGCGGCCATTCCTGGCAGCCTCTCGGCCAGTGAGTTTTTCGGCCACGCTCAAGGCGCCTTTACCGGGGCGGCATCACAACGTAAAGGGAAATTCGAGTATGCTGATAAGGGTGTTGTTTTCCTGGATGAAATTGAAAGCATGCCGCTTGATCAGCAGGCGGAGCTGCTTCGCGTATTACAGGAAAGGCGGGTTGTGAGATTGGGTACGAATCTGGAAAAGGAGATCGATATTCGTATTTACTCGGCCTCCAAAGAGTCTCTCAGCAAAGCGGCTGACAAAGGAAAGTTTAGATCGGATTTGTATTTTCGACTGGATGTAGTGAGCCTCAATATCCCGCCGCTACGTGACCGTATCGAGGATGTGCCCTTGCTCTTTCAACATTTCATTAATCAGATCACGCAGGAAACCGGCGAGGAACCACCTGCTTTGACGTCCGCGGTATATGATCGTCTTATCAGCTATCATTGGCCTGGAAATGTACGCGAGTTGCAAAACAATGCCCGCCGCTACGCACTTGGCTTCGATCCGGCGTCGGAAAGCGATAACGAATCGGACAGCGACGACAATGAGACTTTAGGTAAGCGCGTGGCGGTGTTTGAAAAGCGAGTTATTAACAGTGCGATCGATAAATTTTCCGGCAATGTCTCAAAAGCGGCGAAGCATTTAGGAATTTCCAGACGCACTCTCTACAACAAGCTGGAGCGGGATATTTCTCCGGACTAAGGGCCTGTTTAATATCTCTATGCCTACTGCGGATTTAGCCGGATTTCCTCCTGATTGTATGCAGCACATACCCCTGTGCGGCCGTGATGACAATAGCTTTTCCACGCCGTAGGAGCGAGGCCACCTCGCGAAAGGGGTTTAGTCATTCGGTTTTCGCCTGCCAGGCAGGCTCTTAAAGAAATTGCTTAAGCCTTTTCTCGGTCTGTTTGCGCTCGGCGAAAAACTGCCGGTGATAATCGGCGATCAGATTTTCCTGGGCGCTGTGCAGACGTCCAAGAAAGAATATATAGTCATGCCCGTGATCGGTTGCGGTTTCACTGTCTGCATAGGCTGCAATGCGTTTAACTCTCTCGCACAGATCCTGATGCTCGCCCAAGGTAGTCTGCATGTTTTTGCACAATTCAAGAACCGGTTGGTAATCGCGCCGGCTAGCATCACCGAGTAAATCCACCGAATAGCGAAGCCGTTTACATTCAATCCTGAAGCCGTGCAATTTTTCTACTGCCGATTCGGGTTTCAGTCGGGATATTTTTTTTGTCACTCTGTGAACTCCGTCTCTCAGGAGTTTTCTTGCCAGTGTTTTCGGCTGTGAATAAGTCAGTTCAGCATGAACGAAGAAACACTGCTCCTGCATTACCCAGTCTTTGAAATGTTCAAGCAATAATCTATATCTGTCACTTTCCAGACTACCGATCAGCCCCATCCGCGTTTGCAGCCTCAGTTGGTCTATATCTTCCTTGTACACGGAGAAATAGTCCTTATCTTCTTCCCTAGCCTGCTCTTGCTGTTCACTGAGCCACTCGTGAAAGACATCCAGATCGCGAACCGTGCCCAGGCGGCTACCCAACCATCGGAACTCGTCCTGCCAGCGCCGGATATCTGCTTTCATTAATAAAGGGGAAAAGGTTTTCAGCGCAGAGCGAATCCTGCGGATCGCAACACGCATCTGATGCACGCCTTCGATATCGCTTCCCTCAAGTGCGGTAGGTTCCCAAAACTGAATCAGTTTTAGCTGATTCAACATATGGGTTCGAAAAATCTCGTGTCCTGAAGATAAATTCCCGAGTGGTTTTAGTTGTGTTTTTATAAAGTGTTGCTCCAATGTTCCATCAACCTGTAAAGCTCGGCGAAAGGGATTGCTGTTCGCCGGTTGAAAAGGAAACTGCCTGAGTAGTTCCGAATGCAAGGATTCGAGAGGTACAGCAGCGTGATGAGCGCCCGAGAGCAGCACCATTTCACTATAACGAAGTCTGACTGCTTCGTCACTTTTACTTGCAGTGCGGTGTATAACCACTTGGTCCAGACTCACCCCACCGCTGGCAGCGCTGTGTGTCATGCTGTAACTATTTCTGACGATGCGTACCCTGAATATCTGTCTGAGTATTCCGTTCCCGAATAGAGAAACAAGATGGCTTTTGACTTCTCCTTCGGCCAAGGCGGCAATATGGAGCCGGCCAAAAATCTCCGCCCCCGGAATAATCTGAGAAAAATGGCGTCGCTCCGGCCGGCTGACCGCGAATTGGCTGACCGGTATGATGCAAAGAGCAGCCTGCCCGCCGGATTCGCGCAAACAGCAGACATAACCCGATCGAAACAAATCGTAGGATTTGGTATCGAAGTAGTAGTCATCAATCTGCCGCAAACCAAGATAATCGATTCCGGAACGTGCAACCAACCACTGATGAACCGGATCAAAATATTCGTGGCCGTCCGTTATGATCAGGCTACGCTTTATTTGCGCGGGCGCCATTGAAAGGTCCGACGCGGTTTTCTCCCCTGAGAGGGGCAATACAGAGTTTTCGACTCGTAGCTGTAAAGTATTTTTGTTCATGAATGCGCAAGTCTATCGCACTCAGCGAGTCGATGTTTTGAATCAATCATCGAAGCGGGAAAATAATTATAAAACAAACTGTATTTTATTAATTCCACCTTGCGGTCAATTCAGCTGTTAAACAAAAGCCATAGCCAAATCATGGATTTAAATGACTTTTGCCGATGAGAAAGGCAGCCTATACTGGCTCAGATAAATAAGTTCGCGCCCTATAGGGGCGTGTCAGGAACATTATTATGGATTCACCCCATAGTCAGACACAATTAGATCATCTACTTTTTAAAAACCATTTTACCCGAGAACTTGCCGCCGATCCGCAGGTGAAAAATTATCGCAGGCAGGTCACAGACGCTTGTTTTTCAAGAGTTTACCCCAGTCCGGTCTCAGCTCCTGAGCTGATCGCATGGTCGAGCGAACTCGCCCGGGAACTCGGGCTGGACGAATCGACGGTTCACTCGAAAACCTTTGTCGACATATTTACCGGCGACAAACTTTTACCGGCTATGGATCCTTATGCCATGTGCTACGGTGGACATCAATTCGGTCATTGGGCCGGGCAGCTGGGTGATGGACGCGCGATCAATTTAGGGGATATACAAACTAAAACCGGCCGATTGCTGACGCTACAGCTGAAGGGGGCCGGACCCACGCCCTATTCCCGATCCGCAGATGGACTGGCAGTTCTTAGATCATCGGTGAGGGAATTTCTCTGCAGTGAGGCTATGTTTCACCTTGGTATTCCGACGACCAGAGCCTTGAGTCTAACGCTTACGGGCGATCAGGTACTGCGAGATATGTTTTATGACGGCAATCCGGAATACGAGCCAGGAGCGGTGGTTTGCCGGGTGGCACCGAGTTTCATCCGCCTGGGCAGTTTCGAGATATTTGCTTCAAGAGGTGATTTTAAAACACTGAAAAGCCTGCTCAACTTTACCGTCAAGCACTATTTTCCGGAAATCGAGGGTTCCGGAACAAAAGCCTATATTGATTTGTTCAGAGAAGTTTGTCTGCGTACAGCGGCATTGATCGTGGAATGGCAGGGCGTCGGCTTTGTCCACGGTGTGATGAATACCGATAATTTGTCCGTACTGGGATTGACCATAGACTATGGCCCCTACGGTTGGCTGGAAGGCTACGATCTCGCGTGGACGCCAAACACAACCGACGCACAGGGTCGCCGGTATTGTTTCGCCAATCAGCCTCAGATCGGGCAGTGGAATCTGTTGCAGTTTGCCAATGCTCTCTACCCATTGATTAAAGACGAAGTTCCTTTAAAGGAGGCACTCGAAGAGTACGCTACCGTCTTTGAGCAGGGTTGGCATAAATTGATTGCAGATAAATTGGGATTATCCGATTTACATCCTGTACGCGACCAATCGTTTCTCAATGGATTGTTTGAGCTGTTGGAGGCGAGGGAAACGGATATGACACTGTTCTTCCGGTATCTGAATCAAGTGGATGGTGGCGATGGCGGACACGACTTTGAAACCCTATTTAAACCGCTTTTGCCCAGTCTTTATTCCACCGAAGCATTGTCGGCGGACTATAAAAACAAAGCTGTTCTCTGGCTGCAGGAGTATCGGAGTCGAATCGAATCCGATGCCATGGATAAGGCGCAAAGGCTTGCCAAAATGAATGCCTGCAACCCGCTCTATGTGTTACGTAATTACCTTGCTCAATTGGCAATAGACAAGGCGAGTGAGGGCGATTATTCCCGGATCGCGGAACAACTGGAAGTGTTGAGGACTCCTTATACGGAGCAAGCGGGAAAAGAGCAATTTGCCGAGAAGCGGCCGGAATGGGCAAGGCACAGGGCCGGGTGTTCCATGCTTTCCTGCAGTTCGTAAACTGAGGGTATGGAGTGTACAGGACTGGGAAGGTTGTAGCGGTAGTTGTTTAGACCGTCAAGGCCAGGGAGGGGGACCCGATGCGATCCCGCGCGACGGCGCAAGAATGCGTGAAGGTCCAAGGCTCGAAATTGAAGCCTATGCTGGCGATAACTCAATTGTCGGCAGTAACAGTATCGTCGGCGTTGAATCGTTCGTAGGGATGGATGGACGGATCACAACCATGTCCGTTGTCGGCGACTACTCAACACTTTGGAAAGGCGTCGTTATCAGCCCTCCGGCCATAGTCAACACCGACACGATTATTCGCAATTACACAAGAGTAGACAAAGTGAGCGATATCGGCAGCCGCAGTGATATCGGCTCTAACGTGACAATACAAGCCGATGTAATTATGGGTTATGAAACAACCATCGGTTACAACACCATTATCAGAACGGGAACCCGCGTAGGTAATCGGGTGACTATCGGGAACAATGTTATTATAAGCCGGAATCTGACGATTCAGGATAGCATAGTCGTACCCGATGATACCGTTATTGCAAGTAGACGGACTACTGGTGCTACGGCAACGTAAAAAAACTAAAGTGCTTTTGCACATATTCCAACAGTTTTCTATTGATGGCTGCGTAATTACGGCTTCCTGCTTCTGATCGAAGACGGCCTCCATTGGTGGCTCTGTATTCGTCGCAGCCAGCAAACGCAATTCAGGTATAACGACTGGTGCAAGTGTGGCCCCACTGCCGCACCAAGTATTGCGACGCAGCGTATCTTTAGTATTTAGTGTATTCTTACTATTTTAGGTTGCCCCTGTTCCTGTTCAAGTTCATCATACGCCGACAGGCCATTGGACATGGATAAACCGGAAATTCAAATAACTTACCCGTGTTGAATGGAGGTATCACTCTGACCTATAGGGGGAAAGGCTATGGCAGAGCCTGAAGAAGGTGTGCCTGAACAAACAACCGGCCAACGAATCGACACTACCGCTGCTCTGGAGAAGATCTGCGCCGCTTACGATAACGATCGTCACCGGATGATGGACATATTGCTGGATACCCAGCGCCGTTTCCGCTGTGTTGACGGACACGCGATGGAAACCATCGCCTCCCTGACCGGTTGCTCGCGGGTTGAGGTTGAGGGCCTGGTCAGTTTTTACGCTTTTTTTTCCGACGTGCCAAAAGGCACGATCACCATCCGGCTTTGTGACGATATTGTCGATCGTCACGCTGGCTATAAAAAAGTGCTGAAAACCTTTGAGGAAGAACTGGGTATATCCTTGGGTGAAACATCCGCAGATGGACGGTTTTCACTCGATCATACACCCTGCATCGGTATGTGCGACCAGGCGCCTGCCGCTATGGTGAACGATATCATTCTGACCCGATTGACCACAGATTCTGTCAAGGCCTATGTAAAATCGCTAAAAGCGGGCACCGCGCCGCAATCCCTGAGCGACTCTGTCGGTGGTGGCAACAACGCACACAAACTCGTTCGCTCCATGGTTCAGAACAATATCCGCAAAGCCGGAGAAATATTGTTGAATGAGGTCCCGGAAAACGGGGGTCTTGGCAATGCGCTTAACATGGAACCTAAAGCGATTATCGACGAAATCTCGGCGTCCGGATTGCGTGGTTGTGGAGGCGCAGGATTTCCCACCGGGCGCAAATGGAGCTTTGCCGCCGGCCAGAAGGATACCGAGCGCTACGTGATCTGCAACGCCGATGAAGGCGAGCCGGGAACCTTCAAGGACCGTGTCCTGCTCACCGAACGGGCCGGTTTGTTGTTTGAAGGCATGACCATCGCCGCCCGCGCCATTGAGGCGCAGCAAGGTATAATCTATCTGCGCGGAGAGTACGAGTATCTTCTCGGCTTTCTCGATGAGTTATTGCAAGAGCGGCGCGCGGCGGGGCTGCTCGGCAAAGCCATAGGCGGCGTGAAGGGCTTTAATTTCGATATCCGGATCCAGCTGGGTGCCGGAGCCTATATCTGCGGCGAGGAAAGCGCGTTGATCAGCTCCTGCGAAGGACTTCCCGGCGAGCCGAAAACCCGGCCGCCCTTCCCTGTCCAGGCCGGTTACCTGGGCCACCCCACCGTGGTCAATAATGTGGAAACCTTTTGCCACGTTGCCCGTATTCTGGATAAGGGTGCCGGCTGGTTCGCAAGCATTGGCACGGCAGCGAGCAAAGGCAGCAAACTGCTCAGCGTTTGCGGGGATGTGGAGCACCCCGGTGTCTACGAACTCCCCTACGGAACCACGCTGAATGAGTTGATGGAACTGGCCGGCGCAGCGGATGTGGCGGCGATTCAGGTCGGCGGCCCCAGCGGAGAATTAGTCGGGCGCAACAGTTTCGGCCGGCAGATCTGCTTCGACGATCTGCCGACGGGCGGCGCGATCATTATGTTTTCCACAAAGCGCAATGTGCTGGAGATCGTGGATTACTTCCTCGACTTCTTCGTTGAAGAGAGCTGCGGCTTCTGCACACCCTGCCGCGTCGGTAACGTGTTTCTGAAAGAGCGTATTGAGAAAATCCGGGCCGGGTACGCGGTTCCTGAAGACATCGACTACCTTGAGGAACTGAGTAACACCATTATCAAGACCAGCCGATGCGGTCTGGGGCAAACCTCGCCCAATCCGGTATTGAGCAGCCTGAAAAATTTCCCCATGATTTATTCTGCGATGGTGCGCGAAAACGAGGATGGCCTGAAAACAAACTTCAATATCCAGGATGCGCTGGAAGAATCGCGCCGGCTGGCCAAACACCGTTCCTATATTTATGACCCCGATTTCTCAGGAGAGTAAAGTCGCCATGACGGATAAATTATTCAATATCATTATCGACGGTACCGAGATCCGAGCCCGTGAGGGCCAGACAATCATGGAAGCGGCTGACGCGGCCGATATCAACATCCCACGGCTCTGTGATGTGGAGGGATTACGCCACCAGGGCAGTTGCCGTGTCTGTACGGTCAAGGCCAACGGGCGTACCACATCAAGCTGTACCGAGCCGGCCGTAAAAGGCATGCAGATCGAGAACGAAAGCGAAGAAATTCTGGGCTATCGCAGGGATATAGTGCGCATGCTGTTTCACGAAGGCAACCATCTCTGCCCGATTTGCGAAGCCAGCGGTAACTGCGAACTCCAGGCCACCGCCTATAACCTCGGCATCACTGAGGCAACCAAATATCCCTATCTGCAACCCGTACGCAGTGTCGACGCAAGCCATCCGGATATAGCTTTGGATACCAACCGCTGTATTCGATGCGGTCGATGCATCAGAGCGTCCGAAGATGTGGACAGCAAAGGGATTTTCGGCTATGTGGGCCGCGGCATACACCGCAGTGTCGGTGTCAGCGCCGCCCGTTTGGCGGATACAGATGCCAGTCTCGATGATACCGCTATGGCCCCCGGAATCTGTCCGGTAGGTTGTATTATCCGCAAAGGTGAAGGGTTTCGGCTTCCGATCGGTAACCGCGAATTCGACAGACCGTTCCAGGCAAAAAAATCGCCCACCTTCAAACCGGCACCCGCGGCGCCCGCTGTGGCGGCGGGTAAGGAACCGCGCAAAAAACGCATCGCCACAGCATCTCTCGCCGGCTGTTTCGGCTGTCATATGTCTTTGCTGGATATAGATGAGAGAATACTCGATCTGGTGAAAGTGGCTGAATTCGATCGCTCGCCGCTGAATGACTTTAAGAAATTCACCCGACGTTGCGATATCGGGCTGATCGAAGGCGGTTGCTGTAACGAGGAAAACGTTCATGTGCTCCAGGAATTTCGCAAGAACTGCGACATTCTCGTCGCCGTGGGGCAGTGTGCGATTATGGGTGGTCTACCCGTGATGCGTAACGCGATCATGCACTCGGACGACCCGCTGGAAGAATGTTTCGACGAAGCCTATCTGTCTGGCCAGTACCTGCGCAACCTGCAAAAGCAGATACCCAACGATCCCGCCTTGCCCCTGATTCTGGATTCGGTTTACTCCTGCCCGGAGGTAGTGAAAATCGATTATCAGATTCCCGGATGCCCGCCCTCGGGTGATACCTTGTGGGAATCCCTGTCCGCTCTGTTGGCAGGAGAGCCGGAAAATCTGCCCAGCGAAATCATTCGTTACGATTAACTAAGGAGACAGACTATGGCACAACCCAGAATTCTTGAAATTTCACCGGTCACCCGGGTCGAAGGCCACGGCAAAGTCACCATCCATCTGGACGAAGACAACAACGTTGAAGAAGCGCGCTTGCATATTGTCGAGTTCCGGGGATTCGAACGGTTTATTCAGGGCCGCCTGCGATGGGAAGTCCCCGTGATTGTGCAGCGCCTGTGTGGCATCTGTCCGGTCAGCCACCACCTGGCGGCAGCCAAGGCCATGGATCAGATTTTCGGTGCCCATACCTTAACCCCGACAGCGGAAAAAATGCGCCGCCTGATGCACTACGGTCAGGTGATGCAGAGTCATGTATTGCACTTTTTCCATCTTTGCTCGCCCGATTTGCTGTTCGGATTCGATGCACCGGCCGAAAAGCGCAATATCTTTGCAGTGATCAATGAGTTCCCTGAACTCGCCACCCAGGCCGTGAAGATGCGTAAATACGGTCAAGACGTGATCCGAATGACAGCGGGCAAGAAAATTCACGGTACAGGTGCGATTGCCGGCGGTATCAACAAGAACCTGAGCATCGAAGAGCGGGATTATCTGCTCAAGGATATAGATCAGATGATTGAATGGGCGCTAAGCGCACTCAAGCTGGCCCGTGATCTGACCGTGGAAAATCTTGAATATGTCAATAATTTCGGGGTATTTCCCTCCAACCATATGTCGTTGGTGGCCGATGGCGGGGTTTTGGATCTCTATCACGGCGATTTGCGGGCACTGAACCCGCGTGGCAATGTGATCTTCGATCAAGTGGACTACAGAGACTATCACCAGTACCTGATCGAGGATGTCCGCCCGTGGTCCTATATGAAATTTCCCTACATCAAAAAACTGGGGCCGGTCGACGGCTGGTACCGGGTCGGGCCCCTGGCGCGCATGAACAATGCCAGCTCCATTGACACACCACTGGCCGATGAAGCCCTCAAAGCGATGAAGGCCGTTAATGACGGAAAGCCCAATCATGCAAGCCTGGCCAATCACTGGGCACGGATGATCGAGGTGCTGCATTGTGTGGAAAAGATTCGCGAACTGATCAATGACCCGGATTTACAGGGCGATGATCTGCGGGTCAGTGGAGAACGTCAGGAAGAAGGCATAGGGGTGATCGAAGCCCCTCGTGGAAATCTCATTCACCACTACAGAGTCGATGAAAACGATCAGGTTCAATACTGCAACCTGATCGTCTCCACGACTCATAATAACGAAGGAATGAACCGGGCCGTAGCATCGGTGGCCCGGAGATTCATTTCAGGTAAACAGAAAATCACCGAAGGCATGCTCAACCATGTGGAAGCGGCCGTCAGGGCCTATGATCCCTGTTTGTCCTGTGCAACCCATGCACTGGGGCAAATGCCATTGATCGTGGAACTGCACGACGCCGAAGGACAAACGATCGACCAAGTTTCTCAATGCCTCTAAAATCAGAAACAACGTCCATTCTGCTGATCGGATACGGCAATCCCGCCCGGGCCGACGACGGCCTAGGCCCCGCCCTTGCCGGCCGCTTTCAGCAGTCGCCACCCGACAATCTGACGATCGACATCGACTACCAACTCAGCGTGGAACACGCCGAGGATTTAGCCGCACACGATATAGTCATATTTGCCGACGCTGAGCGAACCGATCAACAGGGACAAGCATTCCGATTCGAACCGATTCAGGCGGGACGTGCAGCCAGCTTCTCGACACACAGCGTCTCTCCGCAGGCAGTGCTACGCCTGGCCAAAGATATTTTCCAAGCCCGTACCCGCGCTTATATCCTTGGTATTACAGGTGATGAGTTCGACAAATTTGACGAAACCCTCAGTGACACAGCCCGGGAAAACTTACACAAGGCGGAGCTGTTTTTGCGCAGGTGGATTGAGACAACGGGTGCTTATTCGCTGTAATAACCTCAATCGAGAGAGCCTGTATAAAGCGTTCAACAGTGAGTCTCAGCCCAAATGGAGCAAAGTGCATGAACTGCTTCATACCCTGGGCCTGTCATCAATTGTCCCACGCTTCCTGCTGGCCACTATATCCAGATTCATACTGAGCTTATGCCCGCCAATACACTACCGGCTCAGTTGTCAGGATTGTTTTGCATATATAGTCAGCCAGCGTGTTGCCATCCCTTAAAGGAAACACGAAACAACAGAGAGTACATCACTGGCACAAAAACTAAAGTCAGCACCGTTGCGAAAAGCAGCCCAAAAATTATCGTCACTGACATGGTTTCAAACATGGCGTCATGTGAAAGCCAAAGTGGCATCATGCCGCCAACTGTGGTTGCGGTTGTCAGCAAAATAGGACGCAAGCGTTGCTGGCAGGCTTCGTATATAGCCTCTTGAGGCGTTAGATTATTTTCTTCAAGCTCGATTTTTATTCGATCTAGTAGCACAATTGCATTATTGATAATTATTCCTGCCAGAGAAATTACACCTAGTATTGTAAAAAAACCAAATGTTGTTTTCGCCAGTATTAATCCAGCACTTACCCCAACCATACCGAGGGGAATAGTCAGCAAAATAATAAAGGGTCTGCGTATCGAGTTGAATTGACTTACCAACAATAGCACAATGATCAATCCTGCAACCGGCAAACCAGCAACGATCGAAGCCTGAGCATCGCCGGATGCCTCTGCTTCACCACCTTGCTCATAAGAAAAACCGCGTGGCCATGATTTACTTTCTTCTTCGAGCCACGGCAATAAAACACTGTTAACCTCAGTCGCAGTAACTCCCGGCTTTAGTTGAACATTCACTGTCATGGCTCTTAAGCGATCGCGGTGCTTAACTAATCCCGGCTGCCAAACCATTTCTACATCTGCTACTTGTTTCAACGGGACTTGGGAACCGGTTCCTGATGAATAGACAGTGATACTTTCCAATTTTCCTAGATCATTTCGATCAGCCGCCACTGAACGTAAAGTTACCGGGATAAGATCACTACCCTCGCGATATTGCGTTAAATCAACTCCGGACAGACTTGCAATTAAGGAGAGCGCAACATCTTCACTCGTTACATTGGCTCGATGTGCACGTTCTTGATCTACTTTAACCAACAGTTTCTTAACTTGCGGCCCCCAATTATCATTGACTGAAGCTACTTGCGGTATCGTGTAAAGATGATTCTTGAGTTTCTCTGCCAAGGCATAGAGAGTGTCCATGTCCTTACCCGTTAATCGGATAGCAATGGGGTAATCGACAGGTGGTCCATTTTCCAGTTTTTTAATCTGAGTCTGTAAGTCCGGGTATTTTTCAGTGACGAAATCCTCAACAGACTTGGCTAATTCCGGGATCATTCTATAGTCAGTTGTATTAGCGACCAAGGCAATATGACGCGGACTAGGTGTACCAGGGTCATAACCTAGTACAAACCGCGGCGCGCCTGCTCCTATGAAGGTCATCCAGTTCACTACACCTTGTTTCCCTTCAGCAATCTCCTGTTCATTGACCAACCAGTTATCCAGAAGATGCTGCTCAATGTCGTAAGCGATCGCTTCTGTTGTTTCCAGTGAAGTACCAATCGGCATATCAAATTTTGCGTTCACTATAGGATCGGTTGCAGGCGGGATAAATACCTTCGGCACCAGACCTAACCCCTTAATTCCCAACACAAAAAGCAACACAATAATCGCAAGAAAAACGGATTTCAGCTTGAGAGCAAAATTAAGCAGCACGCGATAGAATCTATAGCCAATTCCGGAAAATACATTGGAGTCATTCTTGGCTCCGGCCTTGGCTTTCATAATATGAATCGCCAGCAAGGGAATTAACGTCATCGCCAATATCCACGAGAGCAATAAAGCCATAGTGACAACGCGTGCTATGTCTCCGGTGTATTCACCAACCGCCGACTTGGCCAATAGAATGGGTAAGAATGCGGCGGCGGTCGTCAAAGATGACGTCAGCAAAGGGATAAGCATTTCACGACCGGTAGCAACTGCCGCAGCGAACTTCGCCTCACCGCGTTCCAGACGCAATAAAATCCCTTCCGCTATAACAATACCGTTATCAACAAGTAGTCCCAGTGCTATGATCAATGCTGCGAGTGACATCTTATTGATTCCGACGTCGAAAATATCCATTACAACAAAGGTGATCGCCATCACAGCCGGTACTAACGCGGCAACAACTAACCCGGTGCGCATTCCTAAGAAGAGGAACACGACAACAAATACAATGCCAACAGCCTGCATAAGGTTAATCATGAAAGCATCGATGCTATTATTGACCAGGTCGGGTTGAAAAGCGATTGTGTCGAACTCTATGCCATAAGGGTATTGGGCTTTGATGCCAGGCATAATGGCGTTAAGAGTTTCGCCCAATTCGAGAATGTTACCGCCGTCTTTCATCGACACTGCAATCGCCAGCGAGGGCTGACCATTGACATGTACAGAGCTGTCCCGCGGATCTTTATAACCGCGATAGACGCGGGCTATATCTTCAAGATAAACGACATCTGATGATCCCGGAATATTAACCACCGCCTGTCGGATTTCTTCTACTGATTCGAAATTGCCAGTGGGTTCCAGAGTTATTCGTTCGCGATCAATGACTATATCGCCACCGGAACTCAGGATATTGATAGATTGCAAAGCGACACTGAGCTGTTGAGGAGAGAGACCCAGTTCCCGCAGACGCGAATTACTGTACTCCACAAAAACCACTTCGTCCTGAGCACCGTGAATCTCCACTTTGGCCACCTGATCCAGTAGCAGCAATTCATCACGAACTTCATCCGCCACTTTTTTAAGTTCGGCATAACTGAATCCATCGCCTGTCAGGGCGTAGATAACACCGAACACATCGCCATATTCATCGTTAACAAACGGTCCTCTGACTCCATCGGGCAAATCGCCTTGAGCCGCTTCAACTTTTCGCCGCATGTCATCGAAAATAGGCCTCATATTCTTATAGCTTTCTTTGAATGTGGCGTAGACAACCGAGACACCCGTCTGCGAATCACTGGAAACATTGTCCAATTCAGGCATCTGTTGTATCACTTGCTCTATCTTATCGCTGACCAGGAGCTCAACACGTTCGGGACTGGCACCTGGCAAATAGGTGTTTACTACGGCAGTACGTATCGTAAATCCCGGGTCTTGGGCTTTCGGCAATGTCAGATAGGCACTGATGCCAAAGAAAATCAGGGTCAACACCAGAAAGTAGGTTAATCGATTGTTTTTGACCGCGAACTCAGTAATGTTCATGCCTTCCTACTCCGCCGCTTTGACCCGCAGTCCATCGCGAATAACAGACATTCCGGCCGTAACAACTTTGTCACCCAGATTGATACCGTTTTTGATTTCCAAACCCAGAGAGGTTAATTCACCGATCTCTACATCCTGACGACGAATGACAGCTACTTCAGGAGAATCTGTGGCATCAACAATAAATACAAACCGCCCTTTAGTATCCTGGCCAACGGCCACTGGAGGTAAATACAGCTGATTGGGGTCACTGCTGCTGTTCTCCGTAAATTCGAATGTTACTTCGGCGGCTAAGCCGGAACGCAACTGATCGTTAGTTTCGTTGACGACGAGAGTAACTGGATAGGTCGCTCCACCTGTCGAAGTCACACCCACTTCCGTAACTTCACCCGTGAAATCAATTCCGCTAATTGAATCAAACCGTATTCGTGCATTCAATCCCTGAGTGATACTGGCAATCAGACTTTCAGGTACTGGTACTGATACTTCGTTGATTTCTCCGCAATTCAAAGAAACGACGGACTCCCCGGCCTGAACATTTTCATTAGTTTCGGTGAATACCTCCGCAACAGAACATGCGGCAGTTGCATTAAGTTCTGTATATCCAAGCTCAAGAATGGCTAATTCAAGACTTTTCTGTGCTGATCGTACTTGAGCATGCGCCGATTCCGCAGACGTACGGGCCGAGTCGAGATCCTCCCGGGATACATTGTTGTTCTCATAAAGATCCCTAACACGTCGATTATTCGCATCGGCATTACGCTTTTCGGCTTCGGCCAGCGCTAAAGAGGCCCTGGATTTTTCTACTTGCAGTTCAAAAGAGGTTCTATCCAAACGTGCTATAAGATCTCCCGGTTCTAATCGGCCACCTACTTTAGCGACTATCTCGTTGATGGTACCTCCAACCTTAAAACTGAGATTTGCCTCACTTCCGGCTTTTGAAGTGCCAGACAAGGTCCTTGTACGACCATTTGCTGCGGCTTCAACAGTAATGTATTTTACTGGGCGAAGAATTTCAGTTTCTTCTTGCACCGGTTCATTCTGCATATCACAACCATACAGGGAATACAGACCGATGAATGCTGTTATCACAAGTAATAAACGCTTCACCGGAAAAGAAAGGGTAACTATAGACATATATTATTCTCCAGCGGCAACAGCATCTTTTATGGACTGAACCGCAGAACGCCGCGCTACATCATCCAGAAAAAAATCAAAAGCGCCTGCCGAGCGTTGCAGGTTCATTAAATCAATAAGAAACTGAAAAGAGGTATTGGAAGCATTTAAGTCCGCAGTAACTGCAGAATTCTGAGCGTCAATAAGATCCACTACTGTAGCCACACCCTTGCGGTATGAATCAGACACCAAATCAAGATTCTTGCGTGATGACTCTGCGGCATTCTTATATAAATCAATTGAGAGTCTGGACGACTGCGCCGCGTGTAAACGAGCACGTATTGTTTGTTCTACCGTCCGACGTGTATTTTCCAATTGCAATCGATTCTGTTTAACCGTCATACGCGCCCTTCCAACCCGATTAGATCGCGCGCCACCTTCATAAAGAGGTAAAGATAGATTCAATCCAACATTCCAATCATCTTCACCTTCAAGGGAATTCGCTTCGGGCCTACTGTCGTAGTATGTGTAGGAAACCTCGCCAGTCAGACTTAGCGTTGGTGACCAGTAGGAACTTCTTTCACTTTTAAGTGTTCTTTCTTGCTCGGCCAACTGCGCAATCTGCCGTGCAATTTCCGGGGATCGATCCAATCCAAGCCTGATCAATACGTTACTTAAACTTGTGAAGCGTGCTTGATTACTGACCAGACCAGCCAACTCGGGATCATTCATGACCAACGTCGGATCATTCAGAGTCGCTGGCTCCAGAGAGAAACGCTCCGTCAAAGGTCGATTTAAAAGTTGATTTAGCGACTCTCGGGCCTGCTTTAATGATGCATTAGCACTGATTAAATCTGCTGTGCTCCTGGCAAGCTCGCTTTCCCACCGAAATATATCTGCACGAGTTGCAATGCCGATTTTCACCCTGTCTTGAGCCAACTCCAAATTGGTACGCGTCAATTCCAGATTCTCAGTGCGTATGTCTTTAAGCGTTTGCGACTGCAATACATTAAGAAATGCTACAGTTGCACTTTCTACAACATCAAGCTCAGTTTGTCTATTTTCCGCCATTCTGGCTGTTTGCCTGAGTTTCTCTATGTCCAGACTTGCAAGAGAGCCTTCGTCGTACAGAATCTGACTTAAACTAAGTGAAGCGATTCCTTGTTGCTCAGGCAGTGCTCCCGCCAGTACACTGTTGTTGTTCTCATTTCTCAGCAGTTGATTTGCATTGACACTAAGCTGTGGCAATAGTCTTGATCCGGCCTCCTGAACCAGATTTTCGCCGGCCTCCACTCCGAGAGACGAGGCACGCACACCCAGATTCTCGGCCAACGCTGTATGTGCGACTTCACTGAGCGACCAACGCACCGTTGCCTCTTGCTCATCTGCCTTAATTTTCTTGGCCTCCAGCATGACTTCGAACGGTGGGGAGACACCCAGTTTTCTCGCCGTCTCCATATTGATAATCAAACGTCTTTTTGCATCTATAAACACCTTCATATCTTTCGGATTCTCACCGAACAATGTAGCCTGTATATTTAGCGCCAGCCGTCTGGCCCGTTGCCGCCAGTTTTGTTCAGGAATCTCTGTCACCAAAGCCCCCTGTTCCACAAGCTGGGATCCGAGCAAACTGTAAGAGGGCAAACCACGAGCAGTAAGCATATTGAGCAAATTGACTTGTTGTTTTTCATCCATACGGGCAAGCGCACCTATCAGTACGGCGTCCACTTCATCTGGAATTTGTGCAACAAGATCCGATTCAGTTCCACCATTGTGAGGTACATAATGTAAATTGATGCCGATATCTCTCGCTGCAGCCTTTCCTTCACTGGCAATATTTGGCATGACTTCCGGAATCAACGAATCACTCAACAAAACAACGTCCTGGAAATCAACAATTCGGCGGAAGGCTTCAATTTCAGCGGCCAGATTGGCCTGGATACTGATGTAGTTGAGATTCTGTTTTCCCGAACTATTGCCACTACGAGGCGCATTTGACATTCGATCATCGATGATGACAGCCGCAAAAGTGGGTTTTGGATGCCGGCTCAAGTTGGTAGCGATCACCGAGGAACTGAATCCCAGTGCGATAATCATATCGACACTTTTGTCCGAGTACAGATCAGCTAACGCGGCCTCAATACCCTGGCGAGTCCATCCCCCATTGAGTTGTTTGGATTTCGGTAATTGCACATCGAACTCACCCTGAGTAATCAGCTGAATTTCGGCATCAATGAGTTCAATCGCACGATCGACAAATATAGATGGACCATCTGTGACGACACCAATCACGGTTTGCTTTGCTATAGCCTGAATCGGCAATGAAAAGAGAAATACACTGATACATACTGAAGCAAGAGTTCGACCGGTCATAAACTTATCCTGGCATTTACCCTGAATGTACACGGCGACTGGCGTCGTCCCAAATTTTCAAATTATTGTTCACAGTCAAGGATACTATCACGATGTTGCACCCATAATTTTATCTATGGCAGCAAGGCGCCAGTCTATTCGACGGCCCTTCGTTCGGAAAATAATCTGGGCTTGAATGAGCCAAGGACAAATTCAATGAGCAGTGGGATAACATTGGACATTCCAACTAATTGCTCTGTGCGCGTTCTGTCCAGAAATTCCTGACTAAGCTGTCCTGCTGGTATGGAAGCCTTCGCCATAGCCACCAACTCCGGCATCATTGGCACCAGAAAAATAAATGCATTAGTCGCCAGAAAAACCATCATCGCCAATTTAATCTTTAACCAGTTCGGCTTGACTTCAAACTGAAAATACATGATCAGATCACAGATAAATTTAATCGCCAAACCCGGCAAAATGAGAATATAGGCGCTCACTTCCTTATAGGTGTACACAGTCAATGCAGTACTTGCGTCGGGATGCCCAACTACCGCACCTATGACTATATGAGAGAAAATCCCTCCGACATACATAACAGTGCCGATTTCCTGGATGAAATCGAGAATTTTTCTAAGATTCATGTCGCTCATTCCCCTAGGATCGACGCCCGAACCACATTCGCGAAAACAACCCATCCTTTCGCACAAACTGGTGATACAGGAAAGCCAATACATGACCAATAATCAGTAGCAGAAGCACTGCCCCTAAAATCCCGTGCGCAATTCTGGGCGGATATTCACTGAAATCAGCAGGCAAGGCGGCACTGGAACCCCCAAAAACGATTTCGGGTAAGCCTGCAAGTTTTGCTGTCGCGATTCCGCTTGCGATCATCAGAAATACCACAACATAAAATAGATAATGAGTCGCTGTACCCAATTTATTAAGTACAGTATTTCCGATATCTGCATGCGGCGGCTTTGCACTAAACATCCGGACGATCAACCGGACAAGCATTAATACAAGTATGATAATTCCCGCAGACATATGCATTTTCAGATAGAACAGCTTCTCAGGATCTGTATTTGAGGTTGCGGACAGTACGTTCTTTCCCATGACCAAGCCCACAATGATCATGATGGCCAACAACCAATGTAGGGCGACCAGTAAGGGGTGATATCTTTTCATATGAATTCTCAGTTGTGTTAATTTTGCGGAATGTTACCGATGTTCTATTGCAATTGCAACTATTGTTTTTGCATTTGTTGTGATTTTATTTTATTATGACAATATACCGGCATGACAAAGCAACAGAAAAATGAACCTGAAGCCTTAACAGTGAAAAAACGCAGCATTGGCTGGATGTTCAAGATGCTATGTACTCACTTCGATGCAGAAATGACCAAAGAATTGGGAGAATTAAATCTTAAAAAAAACGAATTTGGCGTACTGATGACACTGCTTAACACCCAGGGGGTTACACAAATTGAAATCGCCAAGAGCATTATGATGCCTGGCTATGCTACCTCTCGTACCCTTGATTCACTTGAGGAAAAAGGGCTGGCAGTACGTTGCGCCGATGACAGCTCACGACGTAGCTTAAGAATTTTTCTTACGAAACAAGGAGAGGAAATCGGGCCAAAACTGTTCGAGATTATCGAGAGAGTCAACAACCGTTTTATGTCGGATTTAAACGCCACAGAGCAAAAACAACTCACCAACATCCTGAATAAGCTGTTGAACCGTAAATTCAGTTTTGACTAAGCCGATACATCACTTTTGTACATTGGAACCGTCAGTCGCCGATGTCCGATTCGGCGGCTAAACTGCGCACAGATCTAACTTGTAAACACAATACACGACACAGATTAGAGCCTGTCTAAAATCTCTCCGCATGCTGCGGATTCGCTGAATTCGGTCTGTCAGATTTCCTCTTGATTGTATGCGGCACATCCGTCTGTTTTACCTCTTTCGAGGCTCACGATCGAAGCTCGCCTGGCGTTTTAATCGTTGCATAAAATCACTATGCGCCTCCAATCAGAACAAAATCCGACTCAAATCAGCACATTCTCTCGACGGCGCAAAGATCGTAGGTGTCACGCCCGAAAATTTCTGAACACCAGCCATAAAGTGTGTGGCATCCGCATCCAAGCCTTGAAATATAGATGCATATGCAATAATATCATATGCATCTATTGTAATTGCATGAAAACTCTTCCCCTAAAAACAACGATGGGACATCAATCAAATGACACATTCAAATAGACATTCAGCATCAGTCAAACACACATTCGGAGTTAAAAAAGGTATCGCTCTCGCCTTCCTGCTACTTGTCAATACCACTACACTCGCCGAGGAAGATGGTGAGTCAGTTTATAAGCAGGTTTGCAAATCCTGCCATGGTGGCGGCATCAAAGGCTGGTTATCCGGCGCTCCAAAAGCTGGAAAAGATTCTGCATGGAAGGAATATTTCAGTATTAGCCTTGCTGAAATAAAGGCAAATATTTACAACGGTACCGATAAACACGAAGGTATGGGTGAAAAAGAAGGACTCAGTGAAAACGCTGTCGGTGCAGCAGTGGATCATATCATTGCTCTGACCCCATCACTTTCGGAAAGCGCTAAACAATAAGCAAGCAAGCCCTTCAGACCCGCTATTCCACGGATTTCTCTTATCATGAAATTTTCCCCAGTTCCTATAAAAGCCGGTGAATTTTTAAGGAAAGGCCCCTTACCATTCATCATTCTCTATACCTTGGCGATTTTGAGTCCGTTAATAATCAGCCGTCTGTTGGATATCGAACATGGGGGTGGTAAGCGGGAGTTCGCTGTAGGCAGTGGAATGGTGGCACTTATGCTAATGCTGACTACTTTCCTGCTTTCCGGAAGATTTAATTGGGTAGCTGGAAAGCGAGGCCTTGATCTTACATTGAAATTTCACCGTCGGGTTGCATTTATAGCTTTGGTTTTTCTGCTACTGCACATTTTTATGATTGCACCTTTTTCAATGCCGGATAATTTGGGCCTTCCAGGGTTTGCGCTATTGTTGGCGGTTATTTTAATTTTTATTGCCAAGGGGCATTCCAGAATGAAGTTAAAATACGAACTCTGGAGACTAAGTCACGGTGTGACTGCAATACTCATCGTCTCTATGATGACCGCACATGCAATTGTCGAAGGCAACTATAGCGCTCATCCTGTTTTGGGTACTTATTGGGTGCTAGTGACTGTATTTGCGATTCTGTCCCTCTTTTATGTGCATCAGTACTTACCGCGAAACGAAATGAAACGTCCCTATCGGCTCGTTGATATCCACAAGGAAGCGGATAATCAATGGACTGTTAGCATGGAACCGGAAGGATTTGAGGCAATGAATTTTGAAGCCGGACAATATGCTTTCGTTTCCTTTGGCTCGAGTCCCTTTAAAGACCGGGCGCATCCTTTTTCATTTAGCTCCAGTCCATCAGATCGACCGAATATTTCGTTCACAATTAAAGCGATTGGTGATTTCACTGACACAGTAAAAAATCTCAAACCGGGTAGCAAAGCGTATCTCTACGGCCCTTACGGCCATATGTCACGCGAACATCATCGGGGCCCCAAGTTTCGAGGACGTGGGTTAGTACTTCTAGCGGCAGGCGTAGGGTTCACACCCATGATGAGTATTTTGCGAGAAATGCGTGCGCAAAATGATCCGGATCCAATCAAAGTTTTTTACGCATGTAGATATGAGAAAGACATTCTTTACAGACAGGAGCTAGACGCCATGACCAAGGACATTGATATGGAACTTCATATGATCCTGTCACGCCCTTCGAGTGAATGGACCGGAGAACAGGGTCGATTGGATGCAAAGTACATCAGTGAGCACATTACATTTCCTCACTACGAGGAATACCTTTACTTCGTCTGCGGTACCACTGGATTTGTTAAAGACACAGTCAGTGCATTGGAGGCTGTTGGTGGTATACCCATGTTTAATATACGCTTCGAAGATTTTTCCGTTTATTCATAACATAGGTGCCAAGAAATATGAGTAGTAAAATCGGCTGGTTGATCGTAGCACTGATCGTGCTGCTCATCACAACGGGTGTTCTGGTTTTTGCAGCGACATAAATAATACACTCTGAGCTTCGATCAATACTCGGGCCTGGATCAATCGCTGATACTGAATCTTCGCATTGCTATTGCTCCGATAAGCGGCAGTCTTCATCCGGTTTAGATGGCGACCTTCAGGTGGAATCGGTGGCAGGTTTCAGCGGAATACGTAGAATACCCCACCATTCCTTCCGTACAAGTAATCTGGACTCAATATTGTATAGCGCTACTATATCGCAGTAGGATTCTCACTACTACATTCACCGCAAGAGACTTGTATGAGCCCAGTCACACGCATTCTAGAAGTACTTATTGTCAGTTGTTTATCGATTTCAATGGGATTAACGGCTTGTTCCGGTGGTGACAGCGATGACAATAGTGGTTCTGAAAACACAGAAAACTCAAGCAACACGGATGGTGGAAGCAACGGCCCGGTACAAACAGGACAAATGCAGGGAAAGTCCGATCAATTGGAAGTTCACACTACGCCCTACAGCATCGGTGTTCGTTGGAACCTGAGTGACTCCGATAACCACGAAGAAGAATTTTCGCTGGAGTATTTTGACGAAACCTCATCAACATGGCTACCGGCAGCCCCTGCCCTGCATGTGTCCCCGGACACGGAGCACGGGAATGATCGCAAGCCGATCAATCAGCACTATTGGGCGAGTAGCTTAGTGAATCTAAAGTCCAATCACCGCTATGAAATCAGAGCGGTTTATAGGAAAAATGGCCGGCCAGAAACAGAATTGTTCAAAGTAAAAACCAAAGCGTTTATCGAGCCGGTGAGTCTTCGAAATCTGTACGTTGTACCTCAAGACGATCGTACCTACATCGGCAGTGGTAGCGAAGTTGATCCGTATCGAGGGCTTCAGGCAGCCGCTGATAATGCATTGCCAGGCGATACATTCCACATAGCAGCCGGCGTTTATCAACCCTTTGAAATTAATCTTAGCGGAACGGCCGAGGCTCCGATTGCCTGGTTGGGTCCAGCCGATGGTGAAGCAGTTATAGATGGGCAAGGGACGAACCGAGGCATAGTGACAATAGAAGGTATAGAACAAGACGACGGAGTTGCCTACCATGTGATCCAGGGTTTAACGATCCGCAATGGTAACTGGGGGATCGACGCCAGTCACTCGCATCACATCGGGGTGTTTAATAATCAAATAGACAATGTGGATTATGGTTTTTTAAACCGGCGAACGACTGAACATAATCATGACCAGCAAGTCTGTGGTAATAAGATTACCGGGAGAACAACTTATCCAAGCAGTGATACCTTACGTAAAGGTATACGTATAAAAGGCGATAACAATATCACCTGCTTTAATACCGTTCGTTATTTCGCAGACTGTATCTCCACGGATGAGGAAGGCCTGGATACCCGTGGCAGCGATATTGTCGGGAATGATGTGAGCCTGTGTTCGGATGACGGCATCGAAATCGACCACGATAACAGTAATATGCGAGTCTGGCAGAATCGTGTCAGTAATTCAAAGTCCGGTATTAGTGCCCAACCGCTTATCGGCGGCCCGGCGTATGTTTTTCGTAATATCATCATCAATGTTGATGAGCGCACGATTAAACTGCACAATAATCTGTCTGGTATTGTATTAATGCACAATACCGGGTTCCGTAGCGGCACGGCATTCAGCGATGACGCTGAATCGAGCTGGCCAAATTCGCTTGTAAAAAACAATGTATTCTGGGGGGATTTTTACGCCTTCGCGAACTTGAACATGGAAGGCGCTGAAACACGAGAAATAGACTATAACGCCTTTGGCAGCGACCGAGCTGATGGTGGTAATACTTTCTGGATTGGAGATAACAAATACCCGACACTTATCGAAGCACAGGCTGCCGGGTTCTTACCTAACAACGTACCGCTAGTATTAAGTGATTTTTCTACCACCGCAGCCGTCGCCGCAGAATCTATTATTGATATCGCTGACTTTGATTTACGCCTCACGGCCACAGCGAGAGCGAATAATGCCGGAACACCTGTTGACCATCTTAACGCGGCATATGTCTCTGATGGCTTCGCTGATATGGGTGCTTATGAGCGAGGGACAGCTATCCCTGTGTATGGTGCTGAAGGGTTTGAAGCAGCGCGTCCCTAGTAGTCCGTCCACTTGATAAGTGTTAATCGAAATCCAAAGGATTGAAAATTCTTCTCAGCTCAAAGGACTGGTGGTGTAAATCAAGTGATTGCAATTCTTGCCTTGTGAAAAATCCTATCTCTTCACATTCTGCGGTGGGTGTGAAATCAAGATTTTCAAGTTCAATCTTATACCCCAATACCAGTGAATAATACCATTCGATATTCCTTTTATCTTCAAATCTTTCTGTCCAGGCATACAGTGGTTGTTCTGAAATTGAGGTGACACTAAGACCCATTTCTTCTTCAATTTCGCGCTTAACACCTTGGTATGGCTGTTCACCGAAATCAAGCCCGCCACCAGGCAGCTCCCATTTACCGCTAAGCTCAGATGATTCCTTGACCATGAGAAGTTTCTTATCACGCACCAGGAGACCTTTGACTGAAACTCTATGAAATGAATCCGGGAAATGTTCAGAATGCATGAGATACACTATATCACGGTATCTTCACTAAGATTGATGCGTGGCTTGCGTTAACATCCATAACATAAACTAGTACTCTGTCCACCACACCACCGACTCGGAAGTAAAAGACCCACTCGTTCGACCTAAACATCAGCCAGCTGAGCTTGGTATTTCGCCCGCAACTTGGTGGAGTTGGCGCAAAAATGGTCTGCTCCCCAAACAGATTATCACTAGCGGGAAGACTGGGTTGCCAAGCAGTGTCTTTGACAGATGGAAGACAGAAAACGGTTGGCGCGTTCCTGAGAAACAGGAAGGCTGAGCTTGATCCAAAAAAAGCCGGGTGGAG
This sequence comes from Granulosicoccaceae bacterium, assembly GCA_965222695.1. Taxonomy (GTDB): domain Bacteria; phylum Pseudomonadota; class Gammaproteobacteria; order Granulosicoccales; family Granulosicoccaceae; genus UBA7957. Next base: position 3,366,726 of record OZ244967.1, read on the forward strand.
ATCATTCCCATCAGCAGAATCTGCTAGTGCTAACGAGGCTGCCAGGCAAGCCGGGCTTGGCAGTAAAGAAACCGCTCTTTTCTGCTCGGCTCTGTCGGCGCTCAAGGCAACGACACTGGAGGCGGCGGCCGTTCAAATGCGGATGGTTAGCCACTATTCCAGTTGGACCGTGACACTGTGGACCGAAAACTGAGCGCTTTAATCTTGTCGGTAGTGGGCGCACTGGAGCACATCGGGGGTTTTGACCGCAATCGCTGGGCCAGCCAATTTAATATTGGCTCACATAATTCGTTTGAGATCGTGGCGGAATGAATGGCGCGATCAGTGTACAGATGTTCGGTCATCGTCGAAATTGCGGAGCATAGCGGGTTCGCTATATTTGGCAAATCATTCTTATTCCTGCAAGCCAATGTCAAACTACTTAGAGTTCAGACCACCCTGACAGACAGAATTGTTAGGGTACCCAGCATCGTAAGGCACCAATAGGGCACGAGATCCGCCTCAGTTAAAACTCAGAAACACAAAAGGCTCGGGATAAAACACCCAAGCCTTTGATATCTCAGCCATAGAAATGGTGCCGGCACCAAGAATCGAACTCGGGACCTACTGATTACAAGTCAGTTTCGAACATATATCATAATTACTCATAGTTAAACTATCTATTTGTATTTTATATGTTTTATTAGTACCCCATACTCCTCAAGGAACATAATTAGACCCTGCTACGCATGTGATTTCCGGGTCTAAAAGGGTCTAGAATGAAACTTACAGATATAGTCATCCGAAACTTGAAGCACGACGAAAAACAAGTAATACACTTTGACAACAACCTGCCTAATTTCGGTGTACGCGTCTCTAAACGGTACAAAACATTTATCGTGATACTCGGTACCAACAGAACCGTAAAGTCTATTGGTCGATATCCTGACATGAGTCTCGCAGAAGCCCGGAAACTGGCAAAGAAGGCAATAGCACTGCATATACCCTCCAAAAACAGTCTTTCGTATCAGGATGCCAAGAAATTTTTCCTTAAAGAAGCTGAGCAAAAAAACCGGGCAAAAACAGTCTACGAATACAAGCGATACCTGCATGCTTTTGATTCTAAGAGTCGATTTGAAAAACTCACCCGAACCGAGATGAATACCCACCTCCATCAATACAAGCACACACCCTCTCAGTACAACCACGCACTAACAGCATTCAGAGTGTTTTTTAATTGGGGATTGCGTGAGGAGCTAATTGAAAAAAATCCGCTACAAGGTCTCCCCAAGATGACTACCAAATCAAGAAACCGCGTGCTAGTACCTGATGAGCTTAGGGAAATATATCACTACGAATACAAGCCATTCTCAGATATCGTGAAACTCCTTATTCTATTGGGGCAACGACGGTCGGAAACCACACACATACACAGTGACTGGATACAACGAGATACAATTACTTTTCCGGATTCCATAACAAAAAACAGACGAGAGCACACAATTCCATTCGGAGGATTAGCTAGACCATTCCTCGAAGGCGACGGAAATCTATTCCAAACAAGTAATAAAACTCTCTTCAGTGGCTTTGGAAAAGCAAAACGAAGAATGGATAATTGTATTACCATTCCGCACTGGACCCTTCACGACCTCCGCCGTACATTCGCAAGTACACACGCCATGCTTGGCACCCCGCTTCATATAACGGAACTTCTTTTAAACCACGCCAGCGGGTCAATCAGTGGCGTAACGGCAGTGTATAACCGGTATCAGTATCTGGATGAAAAACGAGAGGCTGTTGCTCGATACGAAATGTATCTTGCTGAGGTACTTAACATTGATTGATTTTTCAGTGCCTCAATGCCTCCAGTTTCCAGTTGTTTTTTCAGCGATAATTTATCTCAGGATACGCCATACTGACGGCAGGCAAAACTGACATTCCCGCATTCCTTTGCATAATCAAGGGCTTTGCTTTTTATTCGAATAGCCGAATGCCGAATAGCCGCCTCAATGATTTTGTTTTCGCCCACCAATCTCCCAATAAAGATGGCAAAGCATTTCAGTCAGGTGAACTGGCACCCGGTATTGGAATTGAAGACGAAATCCGCGCTCAACACATTAGTGGGAGTGACAATGGATTTTGCGGTGGTTTTGTGAATTTCAGACATCACGGCTGTGAGTGCTCAACAGGTCAAAACTTGCCGCTATTGTTCCATTCATCCTTAGGAAGGATCCTCTCTTGCACATCCCAATGCTCGACGATCTTGCCGTCTTTCAGGCGAAAGATATCGAAGAACGCCCAATCACCTCCATCCTTCTGTGCGTGGCTGTAGATCACCACGAAATTGCCCTGACCGATTAGGTGATGCACCTTTACGTATTTTGCGCCGCTACCCTTAGCCTCCTGCAAGTGCGTCTGAATCCCTGCCAACCCATCCTCGACTTCAGGATTGTGCTGATCGTATTGCTCGGCGGAAATGTAATCCGTCACCCTGTCGAATTTGCCGCCCATCAGAACATCGTCGACGAATCCCCGGACAACCGCCTTGTTTTCTTCGGTCTTGTTGAGATCCTCGACCTTAATCGGGCCGTCGACCATAGTTCGGCCTGATGCAGTCTCTTCAACGTAAGACGCGATTACATCCCAATGTTCGATCATTCGGTCGTCATCGTCGGTGTCGAATAGGTCGGCCGTCACCCATTTCACCTCGCCATTGTTCAGGCTCTGATAGACATGGACAAAGACGTAACGACCATCTTCAATGGCGCGTACCACTCGAATGTCGCGAACCGGATTGCGATCCAGAAATGGGCCGAAGAATGCCATAAACCCTTCCTTGCCATCACCGACGCCGGTAGAGTGCTGGGTGTAGCGCTCGCCAGTGTATTTGTCGAGTGCCTGCTGCATGTTTCCGTCTCGAATCCCTTCCAGATAAAGCCCTTTGGCGTTGTCGATTTTCTTGCTCATTTTCTGTCTCTCCTTGTTTGTTAGAAGTGAATCGGTATTTCAAAAAATTTCATCACCGAGCGATCTGTGGCGCCGTGAAGATCGTAACCAGCATTGTTCGGGCCTCTATCAAATTAGCCACGTACCAAAATTATTGATATAAATCATAATCATTGAATTAGGGCTGTATTCATAATATCTACGAAGAAAATCGAATATTTCACCCGCGACGGGCACGGCTTGCTGGTCTTTGTCACGGTCTTGGAAGAGCTGTCGGTACCAAAGCGCCCTAGCGTGACTCAGACGGCGGTTAGCCACACGCTGGAGAAGCTACGAATCGCGCTCGGCAACCCAAACACCGGGCCAATAGGTCTTCTCGCGAATCTTAGTTTCCTAAATAAACAAAGTATGGAACATTTATGCCATAGAAGTAGCAGGACTTATGAGCAATGCTTCCTTTGATTATTCTACAAAATGCCCTTGCTCCCAAAGACGAAAGAACACCTTGAGTTTGATGTTCCGATACCTGATTGCCATCAAATGTCTTCAGCCACCATCTCGATGGCACCACAGGGACATTCTGTTGCGCATAGCGAACATCCCTTGCAATAGTCGTATTTGAAACTGAAGCGTTTTCCGGGACCCAACTTGGTAACCGCATTGTCTGGACACACACCGTAACAGTTATCGCACTCAAAACAGTTACCGCAGGACATACAACGCCGAGCTTCGTAGAGTGCGTTACTTTCATTGAGATCGCCCACTACTTCAGCAAATCCAGAAGAGCGCCTGACCACATCGAGCATCGGCCGTAGCGTACGCGGGGCATCCGAATAATACCAGGTATTGAGCATGTGATAGTCAACGATTTCGTTCTTCCTAGAAGGCTGAAACACTTCACCGCGCAAGTAGGCATCAATATTTCTAGCCGCTTTCTTACCGTGACCGATCGCAGTAGTAACGGTGCGTGCAGAAGGAACCATGTCACCGGCGGCAAAAATCCCATCGGCCCCGGTTTGCATATCACTTCCAACTTCAATGATACCATTATCAACGTTGATACCGTCTATCTGACTAACCAGACTTGTATCCACATCCTGTCCCAACGCCTGTATAACAACATCAGCTTCAAGCTGCTCAAACTGTCCTGTGGGCTTAGGCCAGCTGCCTTCAACCGCTTGCATGACTTCTAGTGTGATACTGTTGCCCGACACCTGCTTTATTGAGCGCAGATTCAGCAATTCGGCGCCTTCTTCGAGCGCCTCTCTGACTTCAAACTGATGTGCCGGCATTTGTTCGCGAGATTCCAGCACCACGACTGTGGTTTGGCGTGCACCAAGCCTGACTGCCGTGCGAGCAACGTCCATTGCGGTATTACCACCACCATAAATCAGAACGCGACCTCGAAGTTTAGTCGGGTTTTCAAGTTCTGTATCACGCAGTATGGTCAATGCGTCAAACATTGCTGTATCACCTTGCCAGGGGATCTCGATCTGCCGCGCACGCTGCGCACCAATACTGAGAAGTATCGCATCGAATTTGCCCTCATCGCGTGTTGAAATCAGGTTTTCAATCCGTGCATTGAGTTTGATCTCCACACCCATCAATTCAAGACGTTCAATTTCAGCACTCAATTTCTCACGTGGCATGCGGTACTTGGGAATGCCGTAACGAATCATGCCACCAGCCTTAGGTGATGCTTCGTAAATGGTGACTTCATGACCTAAGCGCCGAAGGTGGAAAGCCGCAGATAATCCGCTGGGGCCGGCACCGACTATCATCACACGCCTGCCACTCGGTTTTCCTGCCGCAATACCCCAACCGTACTTAATCGCCTGATCGCCGAGAAAGCGCTCAACAGAATTGATACCGACTGCTTCATCCAGATGTACGCGATTACATTCGCTTTCACAGGGATGATAGCAGACCCGACCCATGGTCGCTGGCAGCGGATTGTCCTCCATGATCTGGCGCCAGGCGGCTTCATAATCGCCTTCTTCGGTATATCCAAGCCAGGCCTGTATGTTTTCACCTGCGGGACATGCATTATTGCAGGGAGGTAGGCGATCTACATAAACTGGACGCTCGGTTCGCCAGGTACCGGTCTTGTTTAGCAGGCTACTGCCTACATCCAGCGTCACAGCAAACGGTTTGGATTGCACCAAATTAGAATCACTCATTCCTCTATACCTTCTTTTGGAAGCAAATCGAATCGTGCGATATTGCGATCAGCGACAGCCTGAAGTTGCTCGAGCTGATCAGCATTATCTGGTTTGAATACATGCGCAAAGCGCCGTTGCAGTTTGAGGTATTCGCCCACCGGCACTTTATGACGTATTTTTGTCACTCCGGTGATTTCACCGTGTTCCGCTTCGAACAGCGGATACATACCGGACTCAACCGCAAGTCGAGAAAGTTTCACCGTATCACCCGGTTTCGATCCCCAGCCTAATGGACAGGGTACAAAAATCTCAATGTAACGCGCGCCCCGGACTTGCATAGCCTTGCTGACCTTGTATTCCAGATCGTGCAGGTCATGCACAGACGCGGTTGCAACATAGGGAATCAGGTGTGCCATGGCGACAAGCGGGACACTTTTGCCGGTGTTAAAAACATTGCCTGGATTCTTTCCGACTGGCATGGTTGTCGCCGTTCGTGCTGCGCCGGGAGTAGCGCTCGAACGTTGTACTCCGGTATTCATATAAGCTTCGTTGTTGTAACAAATGTAAAGCACATCATCGTTACGATCAAAAGTCCCGGAGAGTGAACCAAATCCGATATCGGTTGTTCCACCGTCACCTCCTTGTGCAATCACTCGAGTCTCAACACGATTTTTAGCCTTCATCGCAGCAGCGATCCCGGATGCCACGGCCGCTGCATTGCCAAACAGCGAGTGAATCCATGGCATTGTCCAGGCTGTCTCCGGGTAAGGGGTGGTAAAAACTTCCAGGCAACCTGTTGCATTGGCAGCAATCAATTGATTGCCGGTTGCCCGCATCGCTGCATCGATGGCAAACCGCGCACCAAGGGCTTCACCACAACCCTGGCAGGCACGGTGACCTGAATCCAGTGAATTATTGCGATCCATAGTGGCCTGCACACTTCGATGTTGCTCGTCGAGCAGGCGATTACCGACAGTGAAAGTTCCAGTTTGATAGAACTTGACCTTTTGCTGGGATTCCGGGAGTTGCGCCATTTGCGTCTCCTATATGGTTTTCGCGGCGGCAACGACGCCGACATCGAGTAAAATATTTTCCGCTATAGCGCCCGAACGACGCTGACTCTTTTCGCGTTCGAGTTCACGCTCGACTAGTCCTGTGTCGATATCGTGAAAGTGCGGCTCCTCCAAGTGATCTTTAAGACCTTTTTCGAACATTCGCCGCAGACCCTCGCGTGTAATGGGCCGTCCACCGAGCCCTCCTATCACTGATTGCACGGTTATTGGCAAATCGCTCAGCGCCATACGAACATTCATCGATACGATTCCGCCCATCCCCACGGCGAGACATTTTTCAAACACGATGACACGCTTGGCTTGTTTAAGCGCATCTTTCAAGGCCGCACTTGGAAAAGGTCTAAACGAACGTATGGTCAGCGCACCAATTGAGTGACCATCAGCTCGCATACCGGCAAGCACTTCTTTCATAGTGCCAATAACCGAGCCCAAGGTAATCACAACAGTTTCCGCGCCAGCACTATCAAATTCCTTGATCAAACCACCTGATTCACGTCCGAAGATTGTTTTAAATTCGGCGGCTAGTTGCGGAATTAATTTCAGCGCATCGAGTTGCTTTTGATGACTTAGAAATCGCACTTCGGTAAAAGCTTCTGGGCCAACCATCGCACCCATCGACAAAGGCGCCGCTGGATCCAGTACCTGGCGTGGTTCAAAGGGAGGTAAAAACTCATCGACCTGCGACTGCTCGGGTATATTCACCTGCGAATAAGAATGGGTCAGTATAAAGCCATCCATGCATACCATCACCGGCAAACTAAGTTCTTCAGCGAGTCTGAAGGCTTGAATATGTACATCAACAGCTTGCTGGTTACTTTCCACGAACAACTGTAACCACCCGGCATCGCGCGCCGACATCGAATCACTCCAATCGTTCCAGATATTGATTGGAGCACCAATGGCGCGGTTGCCTACTGTCATAACGATAGGCAGGCCCATACCGGAGGCATTGTAAACAGCTTCCATCATATACAGCATGCCCTGACTCGACGTTGCAGTGTAACTGCGTGCACCCGCGGCAGAGGAACCAATGCACGCGGAGAGTGCGCTGAATTCCGATTCCACCAACAGAAACTCGCAGTTTTCGATCGCCCCTGATTTCACCATGGAACCAAGATCTTCGACGATATGCGTTTGTGGCGTTATCGGGTAAGCAGAGATCACTTCCGGGCGACACATGGCCACAGCTTCCGCTACCGCATGCGAACCCTCGACCTGTTTCAACATAACTGAATCCTCTCGATTAAACGGTCGCAGCCGCTGCATACGCGGCACGTGCCGCTTCGACATTCATTTCGCCTATTCTGCCGGGAAATTTTTGCAAAATGGCTTTACATACTGAATCGATCTTAACGGTGTCATTCATTGCAGTAAAGGCACCCAGCAGCACTGTATTTGGCGTGGGCCGTTTTAGATGTTTCATTGCCAGCTCGGTTGCCGCTACCGTGGCAACGTGCCCGGAAGGCAGCTTTTTCGCCGCGTCCTCTATACCCAATTCCTGCAGAGTCTTGCTGGTGTTGATCAGCAAATATCCGTCATCGCGCAATCCGGAAAACACATCGATAGCAGCGAACAGTGTTGGATCCTGAACGATTAGCAGATTCGGATCGAGAACCGGCTCACGCAGCTCGATTTCATCGTCGTCGACACGTACATAAGCAACTACCGGTGCGCCCATCCTCTCCGAGCCAAAGCTAGGCACCGCCTGCGAGTGTTTACCCTCAACAAATGCGGCAACCGACAGCATTTCGGCTGCAGACACCACACCCTGGCCACCTCGACCATGTATTCGCACTTGAAACATTGTGGCCTCCTCTCAATCCAGGCCTGCAAAATGGAATAGACTTTTCACAACAACCAACCTGCGGGACCGGAAATGGTGTGGTAACCCTGAAACTGGATAATGCCTTCGTAGCCGAGATTGCGTCCTATACCTGAATCCTTAAAGCCTCCGAATGGGCCACGTCCATCCTGAGCGGTGGGCCCATGTGCATTCAGGTAGGTATAGCCAGCTTCAAGTTTTCGGGCAAGATGCATAGCGTGGTCCTTGTCACTGCTCCAGATCGATGAACACAATCCAAAGTTGGAATCATTAGCTAAAGCAATAGCTTCTTTTTCACTATCGAATGACATGATTGGCAGTGCCGGACCAAACTGTTCGTCACGGACAATGCTCAAATTCTGATCTGGTTGGTAAATGAGTGTTGGTTTTTGAAAGTAGCCCTTGGCATATAATTCTTCGTCGGGAACCTGCCCACATTCACGGACCTCTGCGCCAGAAGCACGCGCCTCGCTAATCATGTCAGTCACCACTTTCAATTGGCTGGCATTGTTAACCGGCCCAATATTGGTTTCTTCCAGCAACCCATCACCCACAACCATCCGTTCACACACTTGGGTCAATCCGTCAACGACTTCGCTATAACGAGAACTATGTACGTACAAGCGCTTCAGCGCCATGCATATTTGGCCTGATGACATAAAAGTACCCAAATACATACGCATAAAGGCAGCTTCGTCGAGCTCCGCATCTTCCAATACCAATGCCGGATCATTACCGCCCAACTCCAAAGTCACCGGAGTCAGATTTTCCGCAGCCATTTGCATAACATGTTTGCCGATGCCAACTGAACCGGTAAAGTTGATATAGCGAACCAACGGGTGTGTCGTCAATGTATCGCCAATTTGAGAGGACGAGCCTGTAATAACGTTGACGACGCCTGGTGGCAACAGGCTGGCTATTTTATGGAGCGTTAAGGTAGGTGCCATAGCTGAATTTTCAGCGGGTTTTACTACTACCGTATTACCGGCCATCAGCGCCTGAGGCAGCTTGGCTCCGAGGATAGACAAGGGCCAGTTCCAGGGGACAATCAAAGCCGCTACTCCCCGAGGTTGCCTCGTGATTACAGTATCAAATGGCGGCCCGGAGATTTGTTCATCCGTAGACAGCCTTTCTGCATAACCGGCTGAAAGGCGAAAACGATCACCAAGGCGAGTCATCTCCAGCATGGTCTCTTTAATTATTTTGCCATGCTCCCGACAGAACAGACGTGATCTGAATTGTACATCCGCTTCATCTGCTACAAGAAAATCGGCGACCTTATTGAGATAATCCGCGCGTTCTTGATACGTCAGAGCGGCCCAATCAGGAAATGCTTCGTGAGCTGCTTTCACCGCGTAGTCGACATCATCACAGCCAGCCTTGGCCGCGTGCCCGACTAATTCATCCGGACGGGCAGGATTGTAAAGTGGATAGAATGCTCCGTCGGAAGCTGACCGAGATTCACCGCCTATATAGAGCTTTGTTTCGATGCTTGGATCAGTTGATGCGTTAGTAGTGTTCACAGTTACCCTCCAACAAATCATAAAACGATTCAATAAGTCTCTCTCTCGAATTGCGTATGCGGGTCCTAAATACCTAACTTCATCAACATTCCGCCAACCACTGCACCGCCATCAGTTGGCAACACAGCGCCATTCACCCAATTGGCATCATCATGCAAAAGAAAAACGGTGGCGAGAGCGATATTTTCTGCCTTGCCAGCTCCAAACTTTTTCACTCGCTGTACCGAGTCTTCGCCGAAACTGACTAGAAAATCATCCATTATCGGTGTGGCAACCGGCCCAGGCGCCACTGCATTGGACCGAATACCTCTCTCTTTCCAGGTACCTGCAGATTTCATCGTCCATACCGAAAGCAGTTGTTTGCTGAAAGGGTAAGCAGCATCGTTAACCAGACCTTCGTTTCCAATACCGTGGTCAGCGACAAAAGTGTCGACCTGCTCTAGCTTATCGAGAGTAAAAAACTCTTTGATATTGTCTACGTTAGTGGGCCAACCTGTCCCCGCCCCTGAAGACACATTAACAACAGAGCCGCCTCTTTTGATTTTGTCCAAAATTTTCTCTGTAAAATAGCGCAGCCCAAAAAAGTTAATCTTTATGACCGCCGCAGGGCCGAAGCGGGCAGAAGGCGCGACACCTGCGACATTGAGTAATCCGTCAATCTGGCCGGAGACTCTTTCCACCGCCTGATCAATCGATTCCAATGAAGACTGGTCAAATTCAATATGCTCATCAACACTGCTACCTTGCGGGGGTGGATTAATATCCATGCCTATGATGCGCGCCCCACGCTGCTTTAGAAGGTCAGCACACGCTGCTCCGATACCGGAGGACGCACCAGTCACAACAAAAGTTTTATTATCAAAATTCATAGCCTCTCTCCAAAATGATTGATCGAGTTCGTAACAGGATTAGAGTTGCAATATCATTTCAAATTACTTGATGATGCCTTTTACCCACTAATTCTGATTTAACACATTTTGAACACCTGGATGTACCGATATTCATAAACTAACGATTACGCTGAACCTATGCATCTTCCAGAACGGTCAATCCCATTCCCGTCAACATCGGTAAATAGTAATTTCTGTGGATTTTGTTGACCTTAGGGGTGAGAGCACCTCGCATGGTTAACCACATCATCATTTCGACCGCCTCCGCCCCGCCTCGCTCCATCCATTCATCGTGTGGAATATCAATCAGACTTTCCGGATCATCTTCGATTCGATCAAGGAATTCTCTGTCCCAGGCTTCGTTCATATGGCCGAAACGATTACCGTGCAGCTGGTGAGAAAGTCCACCGGTACCAAGAATCGCTACACGAACATCATCGGGGTAAGATTCAACAGCTAATCGCATTGCCTGCCCCAGTTTCCACAAACGATGTGGTGTTGGTAACGGATGTTGCAGTACATTGACGTTAAATGGTACTGTCTTGACGCTCCAATCGGGCTCGTGGTCAAATAATAACGGATGGGGAGCCAGGAGCCCGTGATCCATGACCATCTCCTGGCAAATCATAAGATCAAACTCACTTTCCGTTACCAATGAGTTCGCCAAGTGCCAGGAAAAGTCTGCATCACCTTTAACCGCTGGCAAATCTCGGATACCCCAACCTTCGTCGCCGATAGGGTATTCATCCGCCGCACCCATTGCGAATGTGGGGTATTTGTCGTAGAAAAAATCCGTTCCATGATCGTTGTATATGACAATAGCGTGTGTTACGCCTGCTTGCTTAAGCCAAGCCTTGGCAGGTATGTAGCCATCAAACAAAGGCTTCCACTCTGGCGTCTGCTGCTGTTTTTTGTCAAATGCAATACCAATTGAAGGGACGTGCGAAGTTCCAACGCCTGCAACTATTTTTCCCATTTTGTATTCCTCCTGTTCGTTGATTATCGCTATGTGTTTTCTTTTAAAGGCACATTGCGAGTTTTCATAAATTCTTCCTGTGTTTCACCGCGTTGCTGTGCACCCATAGCCGCAAGTCCTGCACCGGTTACAGCACCGAGTTTTATCAACATGTAAATGCTGCCACCACCTTCTTCAATCAGACTTTTGACATCTCCTTCCAGAACCTTCTCTTTTTCCCAGGCCGAAAGTCCACAGCTATCCATGTAGGCCACAGGATCCTGCTTATAAGCTTCCCGGTTCTTGGCCTCGTGCAGGGAATAGGCAAATCGATTCAGGTTTAGGCCCTGCTTTGATCGCTGACCCGTAAATACATAGGTGCCTGGAATATGATCGGTGTGACCCGTTTCTTTACTCATGTTTTCTCACCCTTTTTCAATCAAGTTGCGGGACATTGTTTTAAACCATTAGTGCTGACTACCGACTGCCTTAGATCCACATATTACAACTCAGGCCAATACGCATACGGCAGACCGGTATGTTGTTTGGCATAGGAAATCTGCGCAGTCTCATCAGATACCAGAAACTCCATTTCCGCCTCTTGCATTCGTCGCTCAAAGGCAGAGTGCTCGGGAAAGATGTGGTATTTGGCAGTGTTAGCCCAAGAAAAGCGTTGCGTCTGGATATTACGTGCCAACGCAACCTCAGCATACTTATCCAAAATCGTGCTGTCGTTTTTAGTAAAGTGTTGTATTATACCCGCGGACAAGACACTAACATCAGCAAAAGCTGAGTTGAGACCTTTGGCGCCGGTTGGTGGCACAATGTGCGAAGCGTCACCTACCAAAAATAAACGACCATGGGCAGTGGGGTCAGAGAAAAAGCTGCGCAATGGGGTGACATCCTTCTGGAAAATATCTCCACGTTTCAGTTCCCAACCCGGTGCACCGAGTCGCATTTCGAGTTCATCCCAAATCCGTTCGTCAGGCCAGAGACTCAGATCTTCATTCAGTTCACATTGCAGGTAGAAGCGCTGAATTTCTGGTGTTCGCATACTATGCAGTGCAAACCCCCGCTCATGATGGGCAAAAAATGCAACATCCGCCGATTGCGGCCCATTAACCATCACACCAAGCCAACCGAAAGGATATTGCTTTTCGTAGGTGTTGAGAATACTGGCTGGCATTGCCTGGCGTGATGGCCCGTGATAGCCATCGCAGCCCAGAACAAAATCGCAACTCACTTTTTTCTCCACGCCATTTTCGTCGAATGTCACTGTGGGGCTGTTACTTTCAATACCCTCAATAGAGGTTACCGGTGCTTCATAAATGACGTTATGACCTTCCGCAGCCAACCCGCCCAGCAGATCTTTAGTGACTTCAGATTGTCCATAAACTGTCACTCCAACTCCGATAAGCTTTTGGAAATCGATATAGTAGTGTTCGTTCTTAAGGCCAACGAGCACACCTTCCTGATACATACATTCTTTTTTCAAGCGTTCGCCGATACCTGCCCTGACCATCAACTCTACGGCGGTTTGCTCCATAACACCGGCTCGGATCCGGGCCTCGACATACTCTCTGCTTTTTCTTTCCAGAACGAGACTTTCAATTCCACGTTGCCGTAATATCCAGGCCAACAGAGAGCCGGATGGACCTGCTCCAACAATCACTACTGGTACATGCATGAGTCTTTTCCCTCCGAATGTGTGAGGGTCAATACTATTGAGCAATATCTATTAAATCCATTCATTTTCCCTAATAAATGTTATGCTATATTTTAATTTCGCATGGGTAGCAAGGATGATGCACCTCTACAGCTCGCCGATCCAGGTACTTTGCCTACCGGGATGTCACACCTTATCCGCTCCTCCAGTCAGGGGATTGGCGTCTGAGCGATCGGCGCTACTTGATGAAGCCTGTATGAAAGCAGTGGATACCCTTGCCAATCGCATTGGCGTGCAGAATTTCATTCAGTGACACAAAAAGATGCGGTGTCGAAGGAGAATTTGATCGTTAAGGCGACTGTATACCGGGGGGGGTTCGCTCGCTAAATGCTGACAGTCACGAGTCCAATTCATACAGACCTTTGATGATCACAAAAAAGCTTGTGTAAGGTGAGTCAAAATTCAACAGACCTAAGCAGTATTAATTTTTAAGGACTCCAGCTTCTCCGGGACCTCACTGGCAATGTTCAGTATTCTCTTGCGCAGCCAAAGGTGTGCGGGATCGTTGGCACTTCGCTCGTGCCAGATCATATACACCGTAACGGGATTGCTTTGGAACGGCAGGGGCGCCGCATCCAGATTTCTAAGTGTCCTTATCTGCATAAGATCAAGTTGAGTCGTGATCAACCGGGTGCCTTTGATAAAAGGGGTTATGGCATTAAAATTTGAGACTGTTACAACGGGCCTGCGAATGCTGGTCTTATCGACACCGGTTAACACCACCTGCGAGGTTCTCCCCTCGATAAAACGCACCACCAAGTGCTCTGTATTGCAATACTCCTCCCAATTTACAGGTGGTTCACGCACCCCGCTATCGTAATAGCACATCATGTCACCGGAAAATAGGGCTCTTTGATAGATATCAGGTGCATCGGGCGGCAGTGGTGTCAATGCCAATTGGCATCGGGAATCACGCAACCAATGAACACTCGGCTGACCTGAAGGCATAAACTCAAATTCAATGGAAATCCCTTCATTTTGCGTTTCACGTAATAGCTTTGGGAAAATCAAATCTCTTTGCATATCGTTGGCTGCGATAACAAAACGCATTTGCTCGGACTTAGGATCAAACGGGCGTTGATTGGTTAAATCCTGCAGGCTGTCCAGAATGTTCAGTACAGGTTCCTTGAGTGCAAATGCCTTTTCTGTCGCCGTCACACCTTGCCCCGATCGTATAAATAACGGGTCACCCAGAATACTCCTCAGCCTTGCCAGCTTGTGACTGACTGCGGATTGCGTCAGATCGAGATTTTCTGCGGCAATTGATACCGAGGAATGCTCCAGTATTTCCAGAAAAACTCGCAGAATATGTCCGTCCAGATCCAGGAAATTAGATTTTTTCATAACATATATTAGTACTCATGAATAGATTTTATGTCAAGTGGAAATTATATTTTGTTGAAATCCAATGGGAGCAAAACATGAATATATTGAAAATTCTTCGCAGATTCACCTTGGTGTTATCTGCAACACTGACAGCGATTGTTTCTGCAGAAGAGTTGACTGTCGCGACTTTTATTCCGCCACAGCATCATATCAATGCCGGTCTGTTCAAGTGGTTCGGTGAGGAAATTGAACGGCGTTCCGAGGGAACACTGACAATGCAGCTGTTTCCGGCGGGACAACTTGGTGCTGGACCTGTACAACAGTATAAAAGAGTGGTTGAAGGTGTGGCAGATATTACCTTCGGTTTACAAGCCTATACACCTAATATATTTCCCCGGTCGATGTTAATTATACCGCCAGGCAAGGCTACCAGTGCCGTAGAATCAACCGAGCGGTTATTGAACGTCTACGATGAATATCTGGCCCAGGAATATCAGCACGTGAAACTCCTTGGAATATTCACGACTACTGGAAATGTCTGGGCGACCACACGAGATCTCTCTACCATGAAAGGGCTTAAGGGCTCTAAAATGGTGCCCTTTGCCGCCATGACAACACCCATCATTGAGGCATTGGGTGCTGTACCGGTTCAGATGCCGGTTACAGAGATGTATACAGGGCTTTCGACAGGCACCATTGACGGCACAACAGCCACCTACAACAACATCACGCCACCTTGGAATTTCTGGGATGTCTCTTCGCATCTCATTGAGAACGTACCGGTACAGTTCGCCTTATTCTTCGTCGCAATGAACAAAGAGAGATATACAAGCCTGTCTGACGCGCACAAAGCCATAATTGACGATCTTGCTGGTGAAACATTTTCATTGATGGGTGCTAAGAGTTTCGATGGTGCGGATGGCAACTCTCGCAAACTTATGCAGACAGCAGATCAGATGTCAAAAGTAACTGTTCTTCAAGTCAGCGATGATGAAAGAGTTTTGATGGATGCTGCCGTGAAAAAAGGTCTTGAGGTGATATTCGCTGACTACAAATCCCGCGGTATTGACAATGTTCAGCAGATATACAACGCCATAAACCAATAAAAACAAACGCCGTAGGGAGAGCTTTGAATCTGAATTCGCGGAGCTGTTGTCATGCCAAATAACAAACAACTATTTCTCTGGATTAATCGGCTCGACAGAGTCCTGGTCAGCATAGCACTCATTGGCGGCGGATTAACTTTGTTCTTCATGATGGCTTTGAGTTCCTTCAACGTTCTGGTAATGCGCAAAATCCTCAATTTTCCCATCAAGGGTGTGGAGGATCTACTAATACTGAGCCTGGTATTGTTGGTTTCTTTTTCCATCCCCTTTGGTGGCCGTACAGGCGCTCATATAGAGATTGAGATATTTGAATCTCGAATGTCCAAACACTTTGCTCAGTGGTCGATGCTGATACTTCGACTGATTGCAGGGGGGTTGATGTTATTGATGAGCTTTCAGTTGGTTCATGCAGGACAAAAGGCGACCCAGTTTGGTGAAACTACGCAACAGTTACTTATTTCCTATGAACCTTTCTATTACATACTTGCAGTTTGTGTTGGACTCTATGTCCTGGTTTTACTGTCAGATGCAGCGCAGCTGTTGATGCATGGGCAAATCAGACTTCTTGAATCGGGGAAAGACGAATGAGCATGACACTTCTTGGCGTGATAGGGCTGATATCCCTGTTTGTCCTCCTAGGCCTTAGATTTCCGGTGGCACTTTCAATGATTTTAGTGGGAGTTGTGGGTACAGTTGCAGCAACCGCCAACAAATTCATCATCCTGGGTATGGCCACAGATCAGGCACTGATCCGAGGATTCCGCACAGCCATGTCCAATCTTTCCGGGGAAGCTTTCGAAGCCGCTTCAAACTATAACCTGCTTGTCATTCCCATGTTTGTACTAATGGGTAACTTGGCCGGTGTTTCGGGTATGTCTGCAGATCTCTTTAAAGCTGCATACCGATGGATGGGACATTTCAAAGGTGGATTGGCCTCAGCGACGATTGCTGCCTGCGCTGGTTTTGCAGCACTTTCCGGTTCGTCACTGGCAGCTGCAATCACCATGGGAAGAGTCGCATTACCGGAAATGAAGAAGTTTAAGTACGCCGACAGCTTGGCGACAGGGTCCGTTGCGGCAGGCGGAACGCTCGGATTCTTAATTCCACCTTCCGGCGGAATGATTATCTATGCAGTACTGACCGAACAAAGTATTGGACGTCTTTTTATGGCTGGCATAATCCCGGGCATAGTACTCACGCTACTGTTTATTGTTGCAATCTACTTGACCGTGTTACGAAGACCATCATTCGGTCCGCCGGGTACACTTTCGCCCTGGCCTGAACGACGCAGTGCCTTAATCTCTTCAATGCCATTTATCCTGGTTGTTGGAGTCACTATTGGTGGAATGTATACCGGTTTTTTCACACCTGTAGAAGCTTCATCGGTAGGTGCATTGTTGGCGCTATTGGTCGCGATCTGGCGTCGCTCCCTGAATCTGAAAGCCATACGTGACGTTATTCTTCAAACAATGCAAGCCTCAGCAACTGTATTTCTAATAATTATAGGCGCATTTATCTTTAGCCCCTTCATGTCTCTGACGGAATTACCTGGTCAACTCGTCATATTGCTGACTTCTCTACCTATTGGTGATTACGGAGTGCTGCTGATTATCATTCTAATCTATATGTTTCTTGGAATGTTTCTGGAAGGCATTGCAATGCTGGTTCTGACCATTCCGGTCATACTCCCCATCATCGCTGCATTGGATTTTGGTTTTGATCCGTCTATGGCTGATATGAAAATGATATGGTTTGGCGTCATTGTTGTCATCGTATTGGAAATGGGCATGATCAGTCCGCCTGTCGGTATTAACGTATTTGTTGTCAAATCCATTGCAACTAATGTAACCATGATGGAAGTATTCCGAGGGATATGGCCTTTTTGGTTTGCTATGGCTTTTATGATATTTCTTTTAGTTTTATTCCCTCAAATTGCAGTCTGGCTTCCACAGTCAATGATAGGTTGATGTTGAAATGACTTACTCAATAATCACAAATTGCAATATAAGGAGCTTTTTGAATGTCTAAAGAAGACACTGCAATCCCAGAAAACTCACCTGTTTTTTTAGTGATATATCGCAAATTTCGTGAGCAGGAAATGCATGCCGTTAACGCAGCTCTAGACCAGTTTGAAGAAGCATTGGAGGATTGGCCGGGATTTCTGGGAATACATCATATCCAATCCTCACCCGGAGATCAGGCAAAACTCACAACACTAGTCTCTTTTGCAACCCTGGACGATCTGATCAAATGGGAACAATCAGACGCCCGATCGAAAATTGTTGCAGAGCTTTCCAACTATATAGAAGGCTCGGTAGTTAAAAACCGACTACTGGACCTCGATGTACTTCTTGTCAGCACGCCTACTCCGAAGAAATGGAAAACCGTGCTTGTCTTAACATTCTGGGTTTTTGTGGTAGGCGCCATATTGGAATTGATCGCTGATTTTTTGTCGCCGAACTATCCTGAGGAATTCTCACGCTATGCACTCTTACTCACTTTAAACATAATACTGAATTCGTATTTCTTTCTACCAAAATCAATGCAGTTTTTACATCAGCTGGAAAAACGTTTTAGCACCAAAGCCTAACACTTAAGGTATTTTACAAGCAATTTTAAAAAAGCATTCATCCGGAGAGTACTTAATCTTCCAATTGTAAATCCAAATAATCTCAGATTGAGCGAGGGACAATATGTCTATATTCAGAAAAGTCACATCAATAGCTATTCTTACAATTTCAACCTATGTCGTAAGTCCTTTTGCGCACTCAGAGGAACTGAAGCTAGCACATTTTTCATCAACAAAGCACCCACTGCACAATGGATTGTTCGTTCCACTCACTGAACAAATCGCCACAAAAACAGCAGGCTCTGTCACCATGCGTGTCTATCCAGGCGGTGAACTGGGGAAAGGCCCTGCAAAACAATATGATCGTGTGATTGATGGAGTGGCTGATATCGTGTTCGGACTGCAGGGTTACACCGCGTCCAAGTTTCCGCTGAGTCTGCTTGTGGAACTGCCCGGTGTACTGAACTCACCGGAAAATTCAACTGCCAAAATTTGGGAAAACATTGATCTTATTAAGAAAGAGTATCGGCGTGTACAACTACTGGGCTTCTGGACCAATCCTCCAAGCGTCATTATGACGCGCGTCAAACCAGTGCGAAAGATGGAAGATCTGATGGGGCTTAAGATTCGTGTATCTTCACGCAATGTCGGCAAGGTCATTGAGTCCTGGGGCGCTTCACCTGTTTCTATGCCGATTACGGAAGTCTATAACTCACTGGCAACCGGTGTGATTGATGGGGTCATGGTTGATCCCACGGTCTTGGTCAGTTTTAAACTGGCTGAGGTTGTCAATTATATCACCTTCGGTATGAATACCACTCTTTCACCCTTTTACCTTCTCATGAATCGTGATACATGGAAAGACTTGGATGATTCGGAGAAAGCTGCACTCAGTGAAATTACAGGTCATGAGGCATCTGAGAAAGCCCGCAAAATTGCGGCAAAAGCCGGAACTGACGCCATGCATCAGTTTGAGTCACTGGGTAAAGAGGTCATCACATTGTCTGACGAAGAAGCGGCAAAGTTTAATGCCAGATCCGATCAACTCGTCAATTCAATTGTGAAAGACTTGGATAGCAAAGGAAAAAATGCAAGCCAGCTTGTCAGTGCCCTCAGGTAGTGCGTGATGAACACTTCAAATCCTAGTAACCGCTTTCATGCACTATCAAAAATTCTAATTTCCTGGATTGCAAAAATAGCAGGGTTAATCCTGTTTGCAATAATGTTGCTGATAGCCGTTTCAGTTTTCTTTCGTTATTTACTGAATCAACCAATACTCGGAACTCAGGAGATAGTACAACTTGGCATGGTGTTGGTAGTGATGTTGGCTATGCCCTATACGGCAATTCGCAACGATCACATCAGGGTTGACATTTTCGACAAAGCTTTGGGGATAAACGGTCGTTTTGTGGGTGACTTTTTGAGTCGCCTACTGGGCATTTTAGTGTTGTCTTTACTGGTCTGGAAGTCTTCGCTTAAGGCACTGGATGCAAAGGAGTATGAAGATACCACCAACATGTTAGAACTGCCACTGTGGCCGATTTACACCGCTATAGCATTTGGTATGTCGTTATTCATTCTGGTATTGCTCACAGAGCTGATCCGACAAATAATGGAGAGAAGCCATGATGACCGCTGAAACGTTTACCGGAATTTCAGGCATTATCGGCCTGTTTTTCCTGCTAGGGCTGCGGGTCCCCGTGGGTATTTCACTGATGATAGTGGGGTTTTGTGGTATCTATATACTGGATGATTTTAGGGCAGCTACCGCAATACTGTCATCCGAAACGTTTTCCTCCGCCTCTTCTTATGCGATGTCTGTGATCCCTTTGTTTGTCTTAATGGGGAATGTGGCCGGAGCCGCGGGATATAGCAAAAAACTGTACGAAAGTGCACACGCCTGGGTAGGTCATTTTCGTGGAGGACTTGCATCTTCCACGGTATTGGGCTGCGCCAGTTTTGCCGCTGTTAGTGGATCTTCGGTGGCGACTGCAGTCACTATTGGAAAAGTAGCGTTACCGGAAATGAGACGATTTGGCTACACAGATGGCCTGGCGACGGGCTCTGTTGCTGCCGGAGGAACACTTGGGATTCTGATCCCACCCTCTACTGGATTTGTATTATATGCAATACTAACAGAGGAATCGATTGGTAAGCTATTCATCGCAGGTATCATACCCGGGTTACTGCTGTCTATTTTGTTCATAGCTACAATTTATGTAATAACCACATTGCAACCGGCTCAGGGTCCCGCTGGCCCGAAGAGTGACTTCAGAGATAGATGGAATTCATTGTTACAGGCATCGCCACTTCTATCGGTGATATTTATATCCATTGGCGGTATTTACGCCGGTATTTTTACACCGGTCGAAGCTGCAGGCGTAGGTGCATTCATAGTGACGCTGATGGCATTTGTCGCACGCCGACTGACTGTCAAAGACTTGAGTTCGATTTTGCTGCATACCGTAAATACCACTGCAATGCTCTATTTAATTGTCATTGGTGCTCATATATTTGGTCCTTTTCTGGCGCTCACACATATTCCTGAATCTCTCGGATTATTACTGCAGGACATGGGGCTTGGTGTGTTTGGAACGCTTACGCTGATTTTGTTGGGCTACATCATCTTAGGAATGTTTTTTGATGGATTGGCGATGTTAGTTGTTACCTTACCTGTAGTATATCCGATAATAATCCAACTGGGCTTAGATCCTATTTGGTTCGGCGTGGTTGTGGTGATTGTCATAGAAATGGGTCTAATCACTCCTCCTGTTGGCATTAATGTATTTGTGGTAAAGAGTGTTGCTACTGATGTACCGATGGGAACTATTTTTAAGGGCGTATTTCCATTTTGGTTGGCAATGGCCTTTTGCCTGCTTCTGTTAACCCTTATACCCGAACTTGCGTTGTTTCTTCCGGCACAAATGCAATGATTGTAAAACAACTTGGAGAAAATGTAATGCTTCCAAAAATTAACACTATATTATATGCCACGGATTTAAAGGAAAAAGGTGCCAAGAATGCCTTCAAATTGGCAGTTTCACTTGCGCAGACTAATAATGCCCAGCTCGTAATAGTTCATGTTGTGGAAGCGATCAGCAGCTCCATTGAGGGAATGATAGGGTCGTCGCTCTCCAAAAAGGAACTTATGACGTTTAAGAAGCAAGGCCTGGATAACCTTCAACGTAAGCTCAACGATAGAGTTGAAAAATTTCGCGACGAAGAATGCACCGAAATTGGCGGTCAATATCCCCGAGGAGAACCCATCATCCGAATCATAGAAGGTCAGGCTGACGAGGTCATTCTCAGTCTGGTGCGGCATGATAATGTAGATTTAATTGTGATGGGAACAAGAACGCATTCAGCTATTGGGCAAATACTGCTGGGTTCGACCGCCAACAAGGTCATCCATCACAGCAGTGTTCCGGTGGTCGTTTATCCATTATAACGCCGGCGGAATTCCGTAGGTTAAAGTAGCACCTGAAAACCATGACTCCTCCAAACCAATCAAATATACTCTCCAGCGATTCCCAAGGTGATGAAGAGCTTTCACCTATAAGAGTACTGTCATCCATGGCGCCTCGCTTGATTCTGGAAGAATTACTACCGGTATTCTTGAGCGAATCGGGCTTAAATGTGCAGTACTCTGCGATGGGTGGTGTTAAGGCTGTGGAACAAGTCAGATCTGGAGATGACATTGACGTTGTTGTGTTATCCAAAAATGCCATCAATCAATTAAAAGCGTCTCATCATTTAATGACGAAAGTTGTCGATGTTGCACTTTCCGAAGTTGTTGTCGCTGTGCAAACAGGTCACCCCTTGCTGGGGCTCAGTAGCGAGAGTGATTTAAAAAATGCCGTTTTATCAGCAAATACCATTGGTTTGTCAACCGGTCCAAGCGGAGACGGCATTAAAAACCTGATTGAGACATGGGGTATTTTTCCAGAAACCGAAAATAAACTGATCTGCCCCCCTCCGGGAATACCAGTCGGTTCCTTAATCGCAACTGGTGAAGTGGAGATTGGTTTTCAGCAGCACTCGGAATTAAAACATATTCCCGGCTTAAAAATACTGGGTCCTTTACCGGCACCTCTACAGATACAAACCACTTTTTCAGCCGGTATTCGTAAAGGCACTCACAAATTAACAGAATCAAAACAGTTTCTGAAATTTCTAAAATCATCGCGTGCAGATAACGCGAAAATCAGTCAGGGCATGCTACCTGTTTAAATCAGCCAATGTTCAGTATCTATAGGAGACTTGCAGATGATCATAGACATCCACGGTCATTATACCACGGCCCCACCGGCACTGGAAGAATGGCGCAACTTGCAAATCAAAGGTATTGCTGATCCGGCATCAAAACCCAAGCCGGAGCAATTAAGGATTTCTGATGATGAAATCAGGGAAACTATCGAAAAAAACCAACTTGCCAAAATGTTGGAACGGGGTTCTGACCTGACAATCTTCAGCCCTCGCGCAAGTTTTATGGCACACCATATTGGCGTTTTCGAAGTCTCTTCAGTTTGGGCCAGCATCTGTAATGAGCTTTGCTACCGGGTGAGTCAGCTGTTTCCTGATTACTTTATAGGCGCTGCCATGCTACCGCAAAGCCCGGGAGTAGATCCGAAAACCTGTGTTCCAGAGCTTGAAAAGTGCATTAACGACTACCAGTTCGTGGCTATAAACCTGAATCCGGATCCTTCCGGAGGCCACTGGACCAGCCCGCCATTGACTGACCGCTATTGGTATCCGATTTACGAAAAAATGATCGAATACGATATACCGGCCATGGTGCATGTCAGCACCTCGTGTAATGCCTGTTTTCATACTACAGGTGCGCACTATCTGAATGCCGACACCACCGCATTTATGCAGTTGCTGCAGGGAGATTTGTTTAAGGATTTTCCTGAATTGCGTTTTGTTATACCTCATGGAGGCGGTGCTACACCTTATCATTGGGGACGCTTCCGCGGCTTGGCACAAGCGTTAGACAAGCCTTTGATCGAAGATCATTTATTGAATAACGTTTTCTTTGATACCTGCGTCTATCACCAACCAGGAATAGATCTACTGACAGACGTGATTCCGGTTGACAATATATTATTCGCCTCTGAAATGATCGGAGCAGTACGTGGCATTGACCCGCAAACGGGGCATCCTTTTGATGATACCAAACGGTATATCGAGGCTACGATGAACTTATCCGGGGCGGACAGATACAAGGTCTATGAAGGCAACGCTAGACGCGTTTACCCTCGCCTCGATACCGCATTAGAGGCCAAAGGCCTGTAAGGAGAATCAACACATGTATGAATTAGGCGTTGTCTATCAAAACATCAAACGCACAGACTCTGAAACCATCGACGCGCTAGCCAGCTTCGGTTCAGCAACAGTTCATGAAGCACTGGGTCGTGTCGGACTCTTAAAGCCTTATATGCGTCCGATTTTCGGCGGGTCGCAAATAGCCGGGAGTGCGCTGACCGTGTTACTACAACCCGGTGACAACTGGATGATGCACGTTGCGGCAGAGCAGATTCAAGCGGGTGATATTGTTGTTGCGGCGGTAACCGCAGACTGTGGTGATGGCTACTTCGGTGACTTACTCGCTACCAGTTTTCAATCACGTGGTGCACGCGGTCTGGTTATTGATGCAGGCGTCAGAGATGTAAAAACACTGCAGGAGATGAATTTCCCTGTCTGGAGTAAATGTGTTTCCGCCAAGGGCACCATCAAGGCAACCCTCGGCTCAGTCAACATACCCGTTGTCTGTGCCGGCATGTGGGTATCGCCGGGTGATGTCATAGTGGCTGATGACGACGGCGTTGTCTGCGTACCGCGTGATCTCGCACAACAAACATTACAAGCGGCAGCCGATCGTGAAGCCAATGAAAGCAAAAAGCGTGACCTATTGGCCTCAGGTACGCTCGGCCTCGATATGTACAACATGCGACCTGGCCTTGAAAAAGCCGGATTGGTATACAAGGACTAGAGGGCAAAATCGATGCAATTTGAAAAAACAGAAGGTTGGCTTGACTGGTATGCCGGACCCAGTAAACCGCGATTTCAGGTCCCGGCTGGTGCAGTTGACGCTCATTGTCATGTGTTCGGACCCGGTTCAGCATTCCCTTTTGCACCAGAGCGTAAATACACACCTTGCGATGCCGGCAAAGAGCATCTGTTTGGTTTGCGTGATCACCTCGGATTTAGCCGCAATGTCGTTGTCCAAGCCACTTGCCACGGTACTGACAATAGTGCCATGCTTGATGCTTGTAAAGCCTCCGGGGGTAAGGCTCGCGGTGTGGCGACAGTCCGTCGCTCTATTACTGATGAAGAACTTCAAAACTTGCATGATGCAGGCGTGCGTGGTGTGCGATTCAACTTTGTTAAACGACTGGTAGACTTCACACCCAAAGATGAGTTAATGGAGATCGCTCATCGAATTGCGCCACTGGGCTGGCATGTGGTCATCTATTTTGAGGCTCAAGATCTTCCTGAATTAGAAGACTTTTTTACAGCCCTGCCAACTACACTGGTTGTCGACCACATGGGCAGACCGGATGTCAGTCAAGCTGTAAACAGCCCCGAATTTGAACGCTTCGTACGTTTTATGGCAGAAAACGACAATATCTGGAGTAAAGTCAGCTGCCCGGAACGTCTTTCCAATACCGGCCCTAAAGCTTTGGATGGTGAAACTTCACCCTATCAGGATGTTGTTCCTTTTGCCCGAAGAATAGTGGAGACCTTTCCCGATCGTGTGCTCTGGGGCACCGACTGGCCTCACCCCAATCTAAAAGATCATATGCCAGACGACGGCTTGCTGGTGGATTTTATACCACGTATTGCACCCACGGTAGCGTTGCAACACAAACTGCTGGTGGATAATCCGATGCGTTTATACTGGACTGAAGAAGTTGCCGGCAGCAAACGGAATCAATGACAGGACAAGATTATGGCTTTGGATAAACCCTCTAACGATGTACGTCTCTAGCTTTATTGTAACCAGACAGTCTCTTACAGGAAAAAGATCAACATTGGTTGACATTCAACTCACGTTAACTGGCTCTAATGGCCAATCGGTGACATTTAGCACAACCATGGGGCTTTCGAGCAATTTATAGTGTATTTTTTCAGTTCTGCCATATTGAGACCGTTTATGACGCTAACTCTGCCTGCATTTCATCCATCAATACATTCGTATCAATGAATGACCTAGCCCGTCAGGCCGCTATGTACAAGCGGTTACAGTAAACATCATGGCTGAAAGAGCCCTACTCGTGCAGTTAATGCATTGCTAATTTCGGGCATTAGAATCCACTATATATAACGTAAATAACTGTTTCATGTTAGCAAAGTCTGCAATTCTCAATATTCAGAAGTGAAGTATGAAGCAATTGTGCGAGACCATTTATTCCT
This sequence comes from Granulosicoccaceae bacterium, assembly GCA_965222695.1. Lineage (GTDB taxonomy): Bacteria > Pseudomonadota > Gammaproteobacteria > Granulosicoccales > Granulosicoccaceae > UBA7957. The sequence continues at coordinate 3,392,219 of OZ244967.1, forward strand.
CAGTGTTATTATCGACCATGCCTGAGGCATTAGTCTAACCTCGGGGCATCCGGATGCTCCCATACTGGAGAATTCGAGATGCAGTTATTAAGCAAAAAACAGTTACTGGAGAAAGTACCTTATAGCTCGCAACACATATTACGCCTTGAGCATGCTGGATTGTTTCCGCGCAGGATTAGGCCTGGCGGAGACAACCGAAACTCAAAGTGTTTTTGGATCGCGGAAGAAATTGAGGACTGGATTCAGGAACACGCCAATAACTCACGAGACTGCTCCTAACGGAGCGAAGGGGAAGCGCAAGCAGCTTCCCCTTTTTTGATACCCATTCCAGATACCCATAGTAGTACCCAACATCGTATGGGTACTTCACTGTGTGTAATACAAGGGGTAATGCATATCAGAACATTATGAACCAATGCTGCACCTTTGACCTCTGAAATCTGGGATGCATTTTGGGCGATTCTTGGGGTCTTCATTTTAGCTGGAGCATTTTATCTCCTCGAGAAGCATCCGTACATTATTGCCTCTCTTGTTGTTGTATGGCTTGTTGTAGCAGCCACCAAGACGCCTATATTCAAAGAGTGGTATGTATCGCAGCGGACCGATAAGATGTTTCTGCGCGCAAAAGAGCTGGAGCCTCCTGACTTTCAAGCCTTTATGAAGCCTATTGTGCCTGCGCTTCACCTCGACAAATTAGAAAAACCCGTACTCAATTTATACGTGGAGGTATGCTACGACCTGTATTACCTGGAGAACTTTGAATCAGTAACACCGCCGCCAGCCGTTTGCAATAGCTTGGAAGGCGCCCAATACCGCGATCACCTGACAAACTATGCTGCCAGACTGCGAGACCTTCCACTTGCGCGCAAAGCCATAGTTGAGGGACTCAAACTCACCCTATCCCGCATAGGATCCAGCAATTCACCCTTTTCCATGCAGCTCAAAGATCACCCCGACATCAAGCACCTCATACTGCAGGTCGCCGATCCCTTGATGCAATGTCCGCGATTCTTTGAATCAACCAAAGCACTGATTGAATCCCAAGCAGATGAAGAAAATCCATTGGCCATGGTTAAAAGTACAGCGCTTGCCCGGTTATTTGAAACGGATATTCCGGTTCCGGTGCGTAACGAGCTTTGGTTTGAGGGAGCATGGGCAGTTGCACCACCTGGTACCGGAAAAACACAACTGCTGCAATTCTTTTTTAAAGAACGACTCAAAGAAGTTGAAGCAAACAACGCGTCGATAGTCGTTATCGACTCACAAGGGGACCTCATTAAAAACCTCAGTCGCCTTAAAATATTTGCACGAGAGCTGAAAGACAGACTGATTGTGATTAAGCCGGATATCACACATCCCCCGGCACTCAGGGCCGAACGCTCGAAATCGGGAAACGAAAAAGCGGGAAATTGCTACGTATCTATGAAAAGGGAAAACAACTGGGCAACCATCAGAACCTCTGGGTTCGATGGGAACTGGAGCTTCATAGCAAAGACCGCCTGATTTCTTACGATGTCTTGAGAAACCCTGCCCAGTATATCGCCGGTTCTTATGACTGTATGGGCTGGGTTTGTGGGGAAGTCACGCGAGTTCCCACCCACCGCAACGCCCAGCGCTCATGCTACGACTCCCTGACCCAACACTGCAGTAAAAGCTATGGTAAACATCTTGGAACAATGCTGGAAATCGAAGGGTCTGCTGAAGCCGTGTTGCAGAAGCTGATGCGACCCGGCCTACCCGTGAGACTAGGCCGGGAGCGACCAGCGGATTTAACTGCAGCACTCAAACACCACGCTCGGGATCAAAGGAATGACACATGAAAACCTACAACGTTTTACAGGCTGCAAAGTTCCTGCATATGTCGCCGGCAGTGATTCGTCGACTGGCGAAAGCCGGACGAATACGCGGTGGCAAACCGGGCAAGTGTTGGGTTTTTCTGGAGCCGGATCTTGTCGACTACCTCAAACCTCGATATTCTCCGTCAGTGCAAGCGCCGCTAAGTGGCTGTGAACAGGAGGCAACTCTATGTCACTCTACAAACGCGGTAACGCCTAGTGGATGGGATTCACGGCCCCCAGCGGTGAGCGCATACAACGCTTTACTGGAACGTCCGACAAATTCCAAGCCCAGGAACTTGAAGACAGACTGAAAGCTCAACTTTGGCGAGTTTTCCATCTGGGGGAAAAACCCCGACGCTCTTGGCAAGACGCAGTCGCGCGTTGGTTGCTGGATACTGACCACAAGGCAGACCATGAAAAGGATAAGGCCAAAATCCAATGGCTGGATACTTACTTGGGTCATCTGTGGTTGGATGAAATCACGCGGGACACAATTGACGAGATTGCCCGGATCAAGAAAAAGGAGGCGAGCGGCTCGACTGCAAATCGCTACCTCGCTCTGATTCGCTCGATTCTGAGAATGGCACACGATGAATGGGAATGGATCGATCGTGTTCCCCGTGTGCGGATGTTTAAGGAGCCGAAAAAGCGTATTCGATGGATCACTCGGGAAGAGGCTACGCGATTGCTGAACGAATTGCCTGAACACCTGGCCGATATGGCTGAGTTTTCTTTGGCAACGGGACTTAGGCAACGTAATGTCAGCTTCCTGCGCTGGGATCAGCTTGACCTGGAACGAAAAACGGCCTGGATTTATGCAGACGAATCCAAGAACGGGCGCGATATCCGCGTACCCTTGAACGATGATGCGATAGCGGTGTTGTATCGGCGCCACGGCTATTATCGGGAGTACGTCTTTACCTTCCGTGATAAACCGGTTCTCCGCACTTCAACCAAAGCGTGGAAGGCGGCACTGGCACGGGCTGGGATAGAGGATTTCCGATGGCATGACCTTCGACATACCTGGGCATCGTGGCACGTACAGGCCGGAACCAGCTTGCAGGAATTGCAGGAACTCGGCGGCTGGTCATCATTTGAGATGGTGTTGCGGTACGCGCATCTCTCCAGTGAACATCTGTTGCCAGCGGCTCAACGCATCAGTGCTACAAAATTGCTACTCCCCACCAAAAAAGGCGGCTTGAAGTTAGTGGTAAGTCGTTGAATCTAATGGTGGCCAGGGACGGAATCGAACCGCCGACACGGGGATTTTCAGGTAGTAGGCCACAGAAAGAGCCAATCTTCTGGAATCTATGGGTCTAAACAGGGTCTAGAATAATTGGTTGGAGTGTTTAAGTTATTGATTTTAATGGTGCCGGCACCAAGAATCGAACTCGGGACCTACTGATTACAAGTCAGTTGCTCTACCAATTGAGCTATGCCGGCACGGTTTGAGGCCAATCCGGGGATTTTAGAAAATCTTGGCCTTCAATTCAATCCTTGATCCGAATGATTTTGATTTTTTCTATCGGCGATGATGTCGAGACCGATCAGAACGAGATCGGGATGGTGTTGCGCGTCCAGCTTCAGCAAGGGCAGGACGAGGTTCGCTTCACCGCCGGTGATGATTGCCTGAAGGGGTTCGTTAAACCTTTCCCGGGCTTCTTCGGCGAGGCGATCTATGGCGCCGGCCAGGGCATAGGCGGTGCCGCCGGCAATGGCATCACGTGTATTGTCGGCGAATGCGGTGATGTGCCCTTCGGGTACGCCCAACCGGGCGGTGTTGCCGGCCAGGGCGCGTCGCATGGTGTCGATGCCGGGCATGATGGCCCCGCCTCGATGCTGTCGATCGGCGGTAACCAGATCGATGGTGGTGGCGGTTCCGCAGTCAATCACAAATACGGCGTCGGCGCTCAGGGAGATTGCTGCCTGTATAGCCACCCAGCGGTCTACGCCGAGTTGCTCCGGTTGCGGGTAGGCGCAGGTCAGTCCACCGGCTTTCGCCGAGGTTTTAATGTATTCCACGGCCTGACCCAGATTATCCTTGGCCCACTGACGCAAGTTGCCGGCAATCCGTTCCCCGGCCACGTTGCTGACAATAATTTGAGAGGGGGCTGTATCCGGCCATAGCGTTTGAAACAGCTGATCCAAATCCTTATCCTGCCAGGTTTCTGATCGATGTGCATAGAGCCCCTGACCCGACGAAAGGGCGCTTTTGATTCGTGTGTTTCCAATATCGATCAGCAACTTCATCGATGGCGAACGGATACGTCTCCGGAATTGAACGCCCGCAGTTTACCATCAATACGTACCAACAATTCCCCGTTCTTAGCAACACCCGCCGCGATTCCTTCCAGCGTTCGGTCGGTGGATACTATGCTGACGGACTTTCCTGCCAGGCAGTCCAGCCCGGCCCAGCGATCAGCGAAAGGATTCAAGCCAGAGTGCTCATAGTGGCGATAGTTTTTCAGCAGAGATTCGATCAGACGGGCTATTATTTCATTGCGCTCTATACCAGACGCCATCTTATCCGCGAGCGATACGATCGGCTGATCAATCTCAGCCAATGTGTCGCCGGAAGCCGTGTTGATTCCTATACCGGTTACCGCGGAACACATCTGTCGAGCGCTTCGGCAGAGTTCAATCAAAATACCCGCAAGTTTTGCGTCTTCCAGTAAGACGTCATTGGGCCATTTCAGCCGGCATTCGACGTCACAGACGTTTTTCAGTACCTCGGCAACCGTAACACCGGTCACCAGACTTAAGCCCATCATCTTCGCTAACGGTAGTTGAAAGTGGCTGAGCATCGAAAAACTGATATTTCCGGGCCGGGAAATCCAGGCTTTACCGCGTCTTCCCACGCCTGCAGTTTGCCGGTCTGCAATGACAACCCGTGATTTTTCCAATGAATCGGTTTTTGCCGATTCAAGCAGATAATGGTTGGTGGAGGTTATAGATGAAAACACTTCCAGCTCAAGATCGTTCCTGAATTGCGGATCGACCAGAGCCAGTATACGGTTGCTATTGAGTAGATCATGTCCGCTCATACTGTTGCCTGGCTTGGCTTTAGCCAGTGATCACACCGCTCTTCAATGCCCTTTATAAGAGTCAGATAGCAAGTGTCTGTTGGCGCGGCTTGCAGTACCATCTCGACGTGACGCAACTCGCCGTGGCGGAAAAAGTGAATCAACAGGCTGTAGCCTTCACCGTGTCTTTTCAAATAGTCTTCAAAACCGGCAGGATCCACAGCATATTCATCCACTGCGACGACTATATCGCCGGCCGAAAGCCCGCAGATTTGCGCCGCTCCGCCATCGAAAACGTGAGTGACTTCAAACCCTTTCGGGTGAGATTTATAACGCATTCCGGTCGCTGTCGGAGATTCGTTGTTATTACCCGCATCCCCACCCGGATCATTGGGTGAAACGGCCGCGCGCCAATTGGGCATTATTCCCAGTACACTTAAGTATTCTTCCAGGAGCGGATCCTCGGTGCCACGTATGCTTTGATCTAAAAAATCGTTCAGACAATGGCCCGTCAACTCGGCTGCAAGAGTCTCAATCTCTGACTCGGTGACACCTTTACCGTTCGATAGCCAGTTCTTCCACAGGCGTTTCATCAGATCATCCAGAGAGGCTTTTCCCGTCGAACGGTCCCGCATCACGCAGTCCAGTAATAAAGCGACTATGGCCCCTTTGGCGTAGTAGCTGACGATGGCATTGGGTGCGTTCTCATCCTGCTTATAAAATTTTGTCCAGGCGTCAAAGCTGGAATCAGCGAGTGATTGCTTCAGCCTGCCCCTTCCCCGGTAAACCCGGGTCAGCATCTTGCCCAGCAATTTCAAATACCTTTCCCGGTCGATCAGTCCGCAACGCGCCAGGGCAAGATCATCGTAATAAGACGTTATTCCCTCAAACGCCCACAAAAGGGTGGTGTGGGTTTCCCGCTCCAGGCGATAAGGCACAAATACCGCGGGCTTGATCCGTTTGACGTTCCAGGTGTGAAAATACTCATGGCTGCACAGACCCAGAAATTCCAGGTAATCGTCTGAAAGGTCCTTCGCTCCTTTGGCGGGCAAGTGTTTCCGTGATACCAACAAACTGGTGGATGCGCGGTGTTCCAGGCCACCGTATCCCTGGGCCACAACCATCACCAGAAAAACATATTTTTCCATGGGGGCGGGTTCTTCGAAAAAGCGAATATGGTATTCGCAAATCGTTTTCAGATCCCGGCAGAGTCGATCCAGATCAGCATCGAAACGCCCGGTCAACACGACCTCGTGCGCAACGCCACAAGCATCGAATTCGACTCGGGTAAATTCGCCCATTTCCACCGGGTGATCAATCAGTTCATCGTAATTCTGTGCTTTATAATGACCGAATCCGCGGCCATCGACATCAACCGGACTCAAGCTGCTGGCCAGCCTCCAATTAAGGTAAGAGTTTCCCCCGGGTGGTTGAATTTCTATACCAACCGGCTCCTCCTCCCAGCCTTCTACGCACAAGAACACGCTAGTGCCATTGAAGAACCCATGGCTATTGTCCAGATGTGCGGCGCGTACCGACAAATCCCATGCATATATTTCATAGACTAGCTCAAGCTCACCTTTAACAGCTGCTGCGCGCCAGCGGCTTTTACAGAGTTTTTCCAGCTGAACTTTTTCACCGCCGGAGAAGGCTCGAATTGTGACAATATTTTTTGCGAAGTCACGAATCATATAGCTGCCGGGAATCCAGTTAGGCAAATTAAATACCTGACCGGATTCCATGGGCCGACTGACCGATAATGTTACTTGATATAAATGGGCATTAGGATTGACGGGTTTTATCTGGTACTTGATGCTCACTGGGTCTCCAAGAAATTGATATTTGGTGCATTTCGTTGTTTGTAGGTAGAATGAGCGGTTAACTTTAAAAAGACTGCCTAAAATGTCATCGCCTTCCAATAACCTCTCCTTCGGGTCTCTGGGCCTGGATGCCTCTGTTTTGAAAGCTGTCGAGGAACTCGGATACGAACAACCTTCGCCGATACAGGCCAAAAGCATACCACTTCTGTTACAAGGCTGTGATCTGCTTGGACAGGCGCAAACCGGCACGGGAAAAACAGCCGCATTTGCTTTACCCTTGCTTTCACGTTTGGATCTGCATTCCCGCCACACCCAAGTGCTGGTTCTGACTCCAACCCGCGAACTGGCGATTCAGGTCGCAGAAGCCTTCCAGAGCTATGCACACCACCTAAGCCGGTTTCATGTTTTACCCATCTATGGTGGGCAAGCTTATGGTGGCCAGTTACGCCAGCTGCGCCAAGGCGCGCAGGTTGTCGTCGGCACACCCGGGCGCATTATGGACCATATCCGCAAGGGCACCCTGCAATTGGACAAACTTCAAACCCTGGTACTCGATGAAGGGGATGAAATGCTGCGAATGGGTTTTATCGACGACGTTGAGCGGATTCTGGAACATACGCCGGCTAACCGGCAAACAGCACTGTTTTCCGCAACTATGCCGGAAGCTATTCGCAAGGTAGCACAAAGGCATTTGAACAATCCGCAAGAAGTGAAAATCGCCTCTAAGACCAGTACCGCTACTTTAATCCGGCAACGCTACTGGCAGGTCAGCGGCTTCCATAAGCTGGATGCCTTGACGCGTATTATGGAAATTGAGGATTTTGACGCGATGCTGGTTTTCGTGCGGACCAAAAACGCTACCACAGAGATTTCTGAAAAACTCCAGGCACGTGGATTTGCAAGCGCAGCACTCAATGGAGACATAGCGCAGAATCAGCGTGAGAAAACAGTGGAACGATTAAAAAAAGGCGAACTGGATATACTGGTGGCAACCGACGTCGCGGCACGCGGACTTGATGTCGAGCGCATCAGTCACGTCATTAACTATGACGTTCCCTACGATACGGAAGCCTATATTCATCGCATTGGTCGCACGGGTCGGGCCGGGCGCAGTGGTGAGGCCATATTATTTATTACAGCTCGCGAAAGAAGACTGCTGAAAGCTATTGAGAGGGCCACGCGGCACTTGGTTGAACCCTTGAAAATGCCCTCGACCAGCGACATAAATCAGCAACGAATCGGTAGATTCAAGCAGAAAATTGCCGACACTATCGATTCCCAGGACCTCGAGTTGTACCACTCACTGATAACAGAATATCAGCACGAACAAGGCGTCGAACCACTGCAGATAGCAGCAGCCATGGCTTTACTGGCCCAAGGTGAAGAACCGTTGTTACTCACTGAGGAACGCAACAAACGCACCCGGGAGTACAGGCAAAATTTCACCTCAACCGGCACAGAAAAGCTCAACCATAAAGGCCAGAAGAAGCGCTCTCCCGCCTCGGAAAAAATATCAAATGTCGCTTTACCGCTGAAGGATTTTCCCCATATTCCCATGCAGCGCTACAAAGTTGCGGTGGGAAATAATGACGATGTTCGGCCCGGATCAATAGTCGGCGCAATTGCCAACGAAGCCGACATAGACAGCTGCTACATCGGACAAATCAATATCTTCGATGCTTTCACCACGGTTGATCTGCCATCCGAGATGCCTCGTGAAATTCTGAATATCCTTAAATACGCCCGGGTTTGCGGGAAACGTTTAAATATGCAGCCCATGCCCGCTAAAGCTGGTAAATCCATCGAGGATACCCGGGAAGTAATAAAAGGCAAAGCTAAGCACACAAAGTCCAAACACAAAAAAATTACAAGCCAAGCCGCAAAAAGCAAAAAAAAGCACTTCAAGAAGCGTTTTAGGGTAGCTTAAACAAGCAGCAGCGCGTCTGATGAAACCACTTGTCAATCTGTTTTCTTACCGTAAATACTGGCCCCATAAATTTGGTCCGGCACCCGTATTGCCGGTATCCCGACTGGAAATGGATGAGCTCGGCTGGGACAGTTGCGACGTCATTATTATTACCGGCGACGCCTATGTTGACCACCCCAGTTTCGGTATGGCCGTCATGGGCCGCCTGTTGGAAGCCCAGGGGTTTCGCGTCGGTATCATTGCCCAACCAGATTGGCGCAGCACTGAAGATTTCAAAAAATTGGGTAAGCCTAATCTGTTTTTCGGCATCACGGCAGGCAATATGGATTCCATGGTCAATCATTACACGGCCGACCGCAAACCGCGATCCGAAGATGCTTACACACCGGACGGCCAGGCCGGAAAGCGCCCCGACCGGGCGGTGATTGTCTATAGCCAGAAGACCCGTCAGATCTGGAAAAATACGACTATAGTCATAGGTGGGATAGAGGCCAGCCTTCGCCGTGTGGCGCACTACGATTACTGGTCGGATGATGTGCGGCGATCCATTCTGCCCGATGCGGGAGCCGACCTGTTATTGTTCGGCAATGCGGAACGGGCAATTACCGAAGTGGCGCACCGCCTGGCGGGGGGCGAAGAAATTCACCGGATGACTGATATTCGAGGCAGTGCTTACCTGAGAAAAGGCATTCCCGAAGGATGGACGGTTCTCGATTCAAGCAAAATCGACACGCCCGGTTCTCTGGCGACTCGTCAGGCCGACCCTTACGCCAGCCGGCCCGAGCGACCCTGTGTGGGCGAGAACGAAGGTGCCGCTCAGGTGCTCAGATTTCATCAACGGCCACGGGATTTGGATCGCGCCAGGACAGTCATTCGCCTGCCCTCCTTTGAGCAGGTCAAACACAATAAAGTGCTTTACGCACACAGCTCCCGGGTGTTTCACCTGGAAACCAACCCGGGAAACGCAAGAGCATTGGTGCAGCAACATGGGAGGCAGAATGTCTGGATCAACCCTCCGCCACTGCCGCTCGATTCGGAGGAGTTGGACCGCCTATTCGAACTCCCCTATACCCGCAAGCCGCACCCCGACTACGGTCACAGTAAAAACCCGGCCTGGGAAATGATCCGCTTCTCGGTGAATATCATGCGGGGCTGTTTCGGCGGATGCACGTTTTGCTCGATCACCGAACATGAGGGCCGGATTATTCAAAGTCGTTCGGAAGATTCGGTTGCGCGGGAAGTCGAAGCCATACGCGATACGGTGCCCGGCTTTACCGGAAATATCTCCGATCTTGGCGGCCCGACGGCCAATATGTATCGCTTACACTGCAAGGACCCCAGGATCGAATCATCGTGCCGCCGCCTCAGTTGCGTCTACCCGGGTATCTGCCCGAATCTCAATACCGATCATGCTCCCCTGATCCGGCTATACCGGCGAATCCGCGGAATCAAGGGAATCAAGCGGGTCTTTATTGCCTCCGGCTTGCGTTATGATCTGGCCGTCGACAACCCGGAATATGTCCGGGAACTTGTCGGTCATCATGTTGGCGGCTACCTTAAAATAGCACCTGAACACACCGAAAGCGGCCCCTTATCCAAGATGATGAAACCGGGTATAGGGACCTACGACCGCTTCAAAAAAATGTTTGATCACTATTCCAGGCAAGCGGGTAAAGAGCAGTATCTGATTCCCTATTTCATTTCGGCTCACCCGGGCACCAGCGACAAAGACATGCTGCAACTTGCGCTTTGGCTCAAACGTAATCGCTTCCGCTTGGATCAGGTGCAATCCTTCCTCCCAACACCGCTCGCCATCGCCTCTGCCATGTACCACAGCGGCAAAAATCCACTCAAAAGGGTCAATAAAGCTTCGGAACCGGTCGAGACGGTAAAAAACGCCCGGCAAAGAACATTGCATAAAGCGCTGTTGCGTTACCATGATCCCGACAACTGGCCCCTGATTCGGGAGTACCTTAAAAACTCCGGGCAGGCAAAGCTGATCGGTAAGAGTAAAAATCAACTGGTCCCGGGATGGCAGCCGAAAAACCATCAGCCCCACTGCGGGCAGGTGAAAAGCAGCGCCATGAATCAGACCAAATCATTTGCAAGACCGGCCTCAAAGCGAAGACCACCCGGCGAAAAGACAAACGCGGCCGGGTTCAGGCGTAAACGTAATTCCTAAAACTTAGGATCAGATTACACCCCGCGTCGCGAGGAAGCCTCGCTCCTACACCTGTAGGAGCTTGCCTTGCAAGCGAGCCAATAAACTGGAAGTATCCCAGCGACTACCGCCCATGGCTTGTACTTCCGCGTAAAATTGATCGATCAACGCCGTGGCGGGTAGCCTCGCTCCGTTCTTACGTGCCTCGGTCATGGCAATATCCAGGTCTTTACGCATAAGATCCACCGCAAAGCCGTATTCATACTGATTGTCCAACATGGTTTGATACCGATTTTCCATTTGCCAGGATTGCGCCGCTCCCTTGGAGATAGCCTCCATCACCCGTTTCGGATCCAGACCGGCTTGCTGAGCAAAATGAATGCCTTCGGCCAAGCCTTGAATAACCCCACAAACGCATATTTGATTCACCATTTTTGTCAGCTGACCACAACCTGAGTCACCCATGTAGTTGACGGCTTTGGCAAAACCGCTGATAAGGGGTTCAACCCGTTGATAGGCCTCTTTTTCACCACCGACCATAACCGTTAACTGCCCGTTTTCCGCACCGGCCTGTCCTCCGGATACAGGTGCATCCAGAAAATGAATGTTCAATTCTGCGGCCCGGGAAAATAATTCACGGGCAATCTCAGCCGAGGCGGTTGTATGATCGACGAAACAGCTTTGCGCGGGCATCGCGGCGAAAGCGCCTTCTGAACCCAGGGTGACAGCGCGTAAATCGTCGTCATTACCCACGCAAGACATGACAACTTCGGCACCATCGGCAGCTTCGGCGGCGGATTGATGGGCAGTACCGGAGTAGCGTTGCACCCATTTTTCCGACTTTGACCGGGTCCGGTTGTAAACCCGGACTCTATGGCCGGCATTGGATAAATGTCCCGCCATTGGAAAACCCATAACGCCAAGGCCTAGAAACGCAATTGTCTTTGCCATCTGAGCAATCTCCGTTCGATAAATAAAGGGGCTGGAAAGTGAAGGCTTGGGCTTTAAACCCGTCATAGACAGGCTAAGAGCCTGTTCAAAATCTCTGCGCCTACTGCGAATTCGCTGAATTTGGCCAGATTTCCTCCTGATCGTCGTTGCGTAGAACCACTATGCGCATCCAATCAGAATAAAATCTGACTCAAATCAGCGTATTCTCGCGACGACGCAGGGATCTTGAACAGGCTCTTAGAAAAGGTTTTTTGCCCGCAACGCTTAGACAACTCAGGCGGATTCCTCTTTCAGCCGTTGATAATCCCGGCTGAGAATATTGTAATCGCGCAGCAGTTCCTGGGCAACCGACTCTTGCTCGCGTAATTTACTCTTAGCCGCTTCCAACTCCTTAAGCCGGTTTTCCATCATGGTTTTTTCCTGCAGCCATTTTTGCTTTTCCTCCGCGAAACGAAAATAGGTTTCGCTAAGCTCCTTTTTAACCAACGACAGATGCTCGACTTTACGCCTTTCATTCACTAACGCATTGCGCAAAATAAACGGATTTTGTTCCTCGCGCATTTCTTCGTCAAGCTCCAGAGTTGCATCCATATCAACTTCCGTGTTGTTGCTTTCCAGCTCATGAATGCGTTTTTGTAATTGCCGGCGCATAGGAAGAACCTTCTGCAAATTACTCTGCAGCTGATCAACTTCCTTTCGTTTTTGCGATTTATAGACCAGATAATTTCGCTGTAGATTCATCAGCTTGTTTTCTGCAGCCCGCATTCTCACCAGATATTCATCGGCCAAATCCTTATGTTCCCGCACCTCTTTACCCCGGTCTTCAATGGATTTCTGCAAAGCGGAATTCTGCAGCTCTATGCCCTCCTCAGCATCTTTCAGCTCCTGCTTAAGCTGCGATATATAGCGGTCACGCCCGCTCAGTCTGGCTTGCATTTTTTCTTCCCGTTTCGCCAGTTGGCGGGAGGCCGATATATTCCGGGAAAACCAGCCGATTACGCTACCAAGAATCGCCGCGGCAAACAGACAGAAAAGCACATTGGATAATAAATTGTTGATCATGACTTATCTTCACGAATTTCAATTCTTCGATTTCTGAACCGTCCTTCACGGCTTGCATTGCTGGCTATAGGTTGCTTATCGCCGTAGCCTTTTACTTTGAGCCGGCTTTCCTCTATACCGAAATCGACCAGGTATTGTTTCACGGATTGAGCACGTTGTTCGCTGAGCAGCAGATTGGATTGCGGATCTCCGGCAGAGTCAGTGTGGCCTTCAATCAATATTTTCAGCTCCAGATCGGAAAGCAGGCGTTCCAACAATGAGTCGAGGGCGGCTGAACTTTCCGATGTCAGATAATAGGAGTTATACCCGAAATTCACGGCCAGTATTTCATTTAAGGGCTGCCGTTTCGGATCACTGACCTGCTGAGAATCGGGTTGCGCCTGGGAAGCTGATGCCTGAAATTCCAGATCAAAAGGTGTTTCAGGAAGCAAGGCTGTCAGCCTCTCCTCCAACCCCGAATCTGTATCATGAACCCCTGTATCCAGACTAAGTTGAAGCTTTCCCTGCTCAAGAACGATCTCAGATCCGTCCGCCTCTTGCGCCAATAAACCCGTAATCTCTTCAATCTTCGTCAAAACGGGACTGTCTTCAATATCGTCTGAATACCGGAGATGGTCCGCAAGCGACTCTGCATTCACCGCTTGCTGTAATCGTCGGGCAAATTCCCCGGCCCTGTAGGCTGTGGGTAGTTGTCCCTTGAGTTCCAGCTTGTCTTTATCGAATTTCAGGGCTAATACCGGCGGTTGCAGCGCTTTGATCATGATTGAATCCTGAATCCGATAGTCTTCCGGAAACAGGGACTTCAGGTCGTTTAACAGGGTCTCTTTTTCTTGTTGACTGGTGACAGTGGTGCTGAATTCGGCGCTTCCTTCCTCAATATTCAGGCGGGTCCCGGATCGCTTTTTACCGTCTAGCATACCACTGAGCAACTGCGGCAGTTTTTCAATCCAAGCTGCCTGCCCTGAGCCAGCATCAGCAGGGGAAAGCTGGTAGAAAAGATGTCCATCCCGAAAGTTTTGCCTCAGTAAATCCCGGATTTCAGCATCGTCTACTCCGGATGGCAGAACAGCCTGCACATCAGCTCCACTGTCTGAGATTTCCATGGCAAATGCCGGCTCCAACTGTGCTTCCCTGTTTTTTGCAGGCTCGACTGTCGTCGAAGGGATTTGCACATCCGATGAATCATCGACGACGGCAGCCAGTGCCGGATCGGCAAATTGCCGCTTGGCATTCAGCCATGCCAGGGCAATCAGTGCCGCAAATGCCAGTATAATCATTATCCAGGAGCCCGTGTTCCGCGTGCCGCTGCTCATCTGCAATCTTACCTAACCGGTTTAAAGTTGCGGCGGATCTTTCGCCGTGATTTTGTTGACGCGAGACACAGCTTATCATAAGGATTCCGCGTATGGCTTGCCCGAATGTGATCAGATTCACACACGGTTGAGTATGAACCGGAGTCGCCTTTATATCCGGCGCCGGCTGTCATTTAATTATTGGCCGAGAGCTTCTTGACCGAGCGAGACCACAATATCGTCTAAGCTTATGAAATCTGATCCTTTTGCCTGGGTTCAGACGGAAACGACTGTCGATTGAGTAATTTTGTGACCTGCAAGATTCACATTTCGGACTGATTCTGGCGCTATAATCAACGACCTGGGGTTAGAATAGCGCCAATCGCTGCTTATTCGCTACCGCCCGATCCTGCAACGTATTTAAGGGCATGAACGCGCTAAGCAGCCTGCAATCCTAAGGATGGTTGTGAAACACCAGGTACAACTAATGATGAAATACACTGCGATCCACCGTAAGATTGCGACTCTGATCTGTTTTAGCCTTGTAATCAGCGCCTGTAACTGGGTCGATTCCACGGGGCGTCAGTCCAACACCAAACCCACAATCATTCTAGACGACGGTTCACCGGACGATGGGTTTTCCGTCATTATTAATGAAGAAGCCAGCACTTCGATCGATCCCAGTGCCAGCTCGGATGATGACGGAACTATCGTCTCCTGGACCTGGGACCAATCCCCTGTTTCGGCCGGCGCCCTGGATGTGTGCTCGGGCGTTGACGGATTTATGAGCACATATGCCGCAAATTCATTGGAAGAGGCCTGCTCTGTTCCCGATCAGTGTCAGTTTAAGGTGGTCACGGAGGAAGTTGACAAAACAGAAGAGGAGATGGCCGAAGACCAGCTTCTCGCCGAACAAAGCGGCTCCACCGTGCCGGTTTCAGAAACCAAAACGATCTTCACGATCAATACTCCCAAGCTCAAAGCGCCAATCGGCCTGACCTATAGAATTACGGCAATTGACAATGACGGTGGAACCGGTTTTGCCGAAGTCAGTTTTTGCCTGATTGCCATCAACGAGGCTCCTGAAGCCGTAGATGATGCATTTACGGTGATAGAAGGCACGGAGAAACTGGTCGCTGCGAGTGACCCGATTAATCTGCTATCCAACGATAGCGACGATATCGATGTCACCAACCAGCCTCTATCCGTTTTGACCACACCGGTGGAAAGTCCGCAATTGGCGGATAGCTTTAACCTGCAAAGCGATGGAGGATTCAGCTACTTTTATCAAGGTGATCCTTCTCGGCCGGCGGGTGAGGAGTTTTCCGATTCTTTTGCCTATGAATTGACCGACGGGCTGCATAGCGTCCAGGCCAATGTCGATCTACGTATAGTGACGGTTGATGATCCGCCCATATTGACCTCACAGATACCCGATCAGACGGCGATTGCCGGCATTGCGTTCCGGTTTGACTTTACAAGATTTTTCCGGGATCCGGAGAACGCATCTTTGGTCTATTCCGAAACCACCGGAAATCTGCCCGCGAGTTTTAGCCGCGATGAATTGTCAAAGGGTCGACTGGCCGGTACGCCCTCCGGTGAAGAAGTCGATCAGTACACCATCGCGCTCGCCGCCAGTGACGGAAACAATACTACCCAGGATGATCTGGTCCTGACAATCCTCGGTAATAAGCCGCCTACTATCAGCGCTATTGCGGATCAAAGCGGAACCATAGGTAAGAGTTTCAGCCTGGATCTGTCCCGCTACGCCAAGGACCCTGAGAATCAACCTTTATCTTATAGTATTAGCGGACACCCGAATTTTCTCAGGCTCAACGGCTCGAAAATTACCGGTACGCCCAATACCGACGGCAGCTGGACAATCAGGGTCACGGTACGCGATGGATTTAATAATCCTGTCAGCCGAAGCTTTAAATTCACTGTGGTCAATAAAGCGCCTGTTGCTTCCAAGATCCCGGACCAGGCAGGCTTTGTCAACCAGGCCTTCTCATTCAATGTGGCCAGGTATTTCTCGGATCCGGAAGGTCAGAAGCTGACTTATTCACTCAGCGGTAACGGATCATCATTCCTGTCAATTAACAAAAATTCGGGCCTGATCAGCGGCACACCGAAATCAGTCGGTAACTTTAACGTTCGCGTCGTCGCCAGTGACGGGCAGAAATCGGTCGGCAGCAGCTTTGTGCTGAAAGTGTCCAATCCGCCACCGGTAGTCAAATCGCCCATACCGGATAAAACCTATACCACTGGCCAGGCGATCACCTTCAACATCGCGGGATTCTTCTCTGATCCGAACGGGGACAAACTGAGCTTTACAGCAAGTGGTCTGCCACCGTCAGGCGCCGTTAGGATCAGTAATGCCGGCGTGATCAGCGGATCCCCGGTGATTTCGGACGCCGGTGTCTACAACGTCAAAGTTACCGCCAGCGACGGCAACGGATCGGTAAGTGACACTTTTAAGATGACTATACTGAAGGAAAACTCCCCGCCGAAATTGGATAAATCCGGAAACGGTGGAACTGTTGACAAAGGAGCCAATGTCAGCTTTGTCAGCAGGTTCAGCGATCCCGATGCCGGTGACTCATTAACCTTCACCGTGGATCTAGGCGGCTCCGGACTCTCCTCCGGTTCCAGCGGCAACAACGTCACTGTATCGGGCAAGGCGAACAAGGTCGGGACTTTCACAATAAAAGTCACGGCCAAAGATCAAAGCGGCACCACTGTACAGGATTCCTATAAGCTTAAAGTCAATGCGGTTAATTCACCGCCGACAGTAGCCAGCTCCGGAGGGGGCGGGACTGTTGATAAAGGAACCAACGTCAGCTTTGTCAGTAAATTCAGCGATCCCGATGCCGGTGACTCATTAACCTTCAGCGTGGATCTAGGCGGCTCCGGACTCTCCTCCGGTTCCAGCGGCAACAACGTCACTGTATCGGGCAAGGCGAACAAGGTCGGGACCTTCACGATAAAAGTCACCGCCAAAGATCAAAGCAATGCGACGGTCAGCGATACCTACACATTAAAAGTCAATGCGGTCAATTCACCACCGACGGTAACCAGCTCCGGTGGTGGTGGAACCGTGGACCAGGGTACTGCAGTCAGCTTTGTCAGTAAATTCAGCGATCCCGACGCCGGTGATTCATTAACCTTCACTGTGGACCTGGACGGCTCCGGACTCTCCTCCGGTTCCAGCGGCAACAACGTCACCGTATCCGGCAATGCAAACAATGCCGGCACTTTTACCATCAAAGTCACGGCAAAGGATCAAAGCAATGCCACAGTCACTGATAGTTATACTTTAAAAGTGAATGTGGTCACCGCCAATACTCCACCAAAACGCATTCAGAAAGCGAACAGTAAAACAGTCAACCTGGGAGAGCCGACAGGCAATTTTGTCAGCAAATTTTCCGATCCTGACCCACAGGATGCGAGCCTGAATTTTAATATCGATAAGGATGGGGCAAATTTCCTGACGCTGACATCTTCAGGTAAAACCGCCACGGTTAATGGCACGGCGACGATCCTGGGCGAATTCGATATCGTCGTCACGGCCGTAGATCATAAGGGTGCTAGTGCAGAGGATAAATACACACTAAAAGTCGAATAATTGACCCTAATTCAACAAGTTAGATTATGTTAAATCACTAAACCCTGCAATTCAGTAATGCAAAATCCTCGCGGGAATTCTTTTCCGGGTAATTAGCGCATTTTCAAACACTTAATTCACACCACAGTAAAAGCCTGATTTGGAAATTTCTCGAACAGACTTTTATATTCGTCCGTAACCGCTTGTAAAAATAAAAATATTTATTAATAGATACTATTCACTCGAACTGAAATTTACGCTCATGTCATTCACGCGGCTTAGTCGGCAAGACTCACTTTCGATACAGGCTGTAAGGCTTAAGTGATTAAAACACGAATCAGATTATTGGCCATCCTGACGACCGGGTATACAGGTTTGCTGATCTCAGGCTGTACCAAGGATCAGGTTTACAGACTGACCTATGAAACGCTGCGCCAGGAAGATTGTCACCGAAATTCATTTCGCACCGATTACTGCGATCGGTCCTATGCTATGGAATACGTAGAATACAAGCAGTTACGCAATCATTATCTGCAGCAAATTGATGAAGAGAATCTGGCCTTTTCCAGTATTGAACCCTTGAACGAAACGAACGAATAGGCACGCAATTAACGGTCTTCAAAAACGGTTTTCAATGAGCCGTTTGTACCCTTGTCGATAAATCGCAACATGGCCGGCCAGATGTGTTCCCAACAACAACCGTGACGGAAATCATTGAATATATGGTATTGGGTGTTGACTTGTCTGCTCACCCAGTCGAGAACCAGATCCGGTGGAATTTTCGTATCCTGCGCGCCCATCAGATGATATTGACGGATAGCACTGTTCAGTGGCGCCTGAGTCGCGGGATTCAGAGATCCGTACAGTGGCGTATACCCGTGTAAGTCCGTCCATGCTTTCAGATCCAGATTTCCGGCCAGGGTGACGACGGTAGCGGTTGAATCCAGACGGGCGGCCACCAGCATCGCCATTGCGCCACCGCCGCTATGGCCGAACAAACGCAAGGTCTGTGCGCTCAGTTGATCAGCCATTTTTCTTATCACATCGGAAACCGTGGAAACAATACGATTGGAATGCCGGGCGACGGTCCACATATCGGGCCCGCAACCAGGTTCTTTGGCAAAGCCGTAATAGCAGGGCCTGCCGATATAAACGGCAGAACGCTCGTCCAGTGCCATCAACTCCAGCATCAGCGGCTTACGGGGTGTAGGGTCGGGTGATATAAAATAGCGAAACTGCCAGGGCATACCGTCGCCCTCCAGATAGACATTGAGGATCTTGTCTTGTCCCACCTCAATACCGTTAAAGTATACCGCGTGAGAAAGGCCGTCGGATATTTGCACTTGATAGTGAAAGTTCTTTTTTTCCGCAATCTTACGGATTCGCTCACCTGAAGACGTAGCGCAGGCTGAAAGCATCAGAACAATGAGAATCGAAAATGAATTATTAAAGAAAACCATGGCGGGAATTCTGCTCACACCTTTTACTGAAATCAATCGTCCGAAGCTTGATCGGAAGACCTGTCTTGTTTATAGAATGATGCTTAGGGTACTGTATAGCCCAGTGACTCAATTAATCATGTTTTTCAATCCACTAAGGTATTCGCATGGGTGAATCTCAAGCCAAACAATCTTTGGCCATATTATTTGCCGATATCGGCGGTAGTACAAAACTGTACGAGGAAGTCGGAGACGTCGAGGCGCACCGGTTGGTTGCGGAATCCTTACGGACAATGGAAGCTGCCATCACTCAAAACAACGGGACATTGCTGAGAACGGTCGGCGATGCCGCTCTGGCCAGCTTTGAGCAGTGCGACGACGCCTTTAATGCCTCGTTGGCGATCCAGGAATTGCATTTTGAGTCCAGGCTTTCGGTCCGGATCGGATTTCACTACGGGCCGGTGATACCTGACAAAGGGGACGTATATGGCAATGCGGTTAATATTGCTGCCAGGATTTCGTCGCTGGCGAATCTGGATGAAATTACCACAACGGAGGATACTGTCCTCAAGTTATCGGCTGAACTTCGACAACGGGCAACCTTACTCGATTTCCTGCATATCAAAGGTATTACCGATCCGATAGCGGTTTACCGCTTACTGTGGAAGCCCGAGGATGAGTCCGTAACCGCAATCCAGACCGCGGTCAGCCTGTCCATCAGGAATCCCACCAATATGTGTCTCAGTCTCAGATACAGGGAGCAATCTGTTGATGTGACGAACCTCAACCCGCAAATCACCATCGGCCGCGTTGCGGATAACAATCTGGCAGTGGATAATGATTGTGTATCGCGGTTTCACGCCAGTATCGAGTTGGCCCAGGGAAAATTTATATTGAAGGATCAGAGCACTAACGGCACTTATCTCATTAAGGAAAACCAGCCGGCGGTGTTCGTGAGAAGGGAATCGATCACCATCGACTCAACAGGTGTGATCGGAGCCGGCTGGATGCCCGAGCATAACGATCCTCACGCGATTCACTTTACCCAATGCAATCAGTAGCAAGTACCTGACTTGTCTTTTAAAATGTGAGCGGGTCGCCAGTTCCGGCCGCTCGGATTGCGCATTTCAAGTGAATTTTACGGAAAAAAACCCAATTCACTTCACAAATACTAAAACTCCTCTCACAGCTGAATCATGAAATTGCCCGTGCAGTGGATCACACAATCCCGCCCTTGTGACCAGTCTTCAATCCTTTACCTGAAAATTCTAAAACACGCTCACACTGTAATGTCGTCATATCAGCAGCTTTATTAGCAGTCGGCAAGATTCCCTATATAAATCAATCACCCGCAGATGCCGTTAACTACCTAACGCTGGTGCAAGCCAGTGAAGATAATAATAAATATACGGGCAATGTGTATGTATCGGGTAATCAATAATCAGTTTGCTAAAACAACTTTCGCGATAATTGCGGCGACGCTGGTTAGCACAGGCTGCATTGATCTGACCAGTGATGATGATCATAAGATTGGCAAGTTTATAGACAGCCCTGTCATTGGATTGGACTATCAAACCGATACGCGCGACGGACGAACCAATATCGGCGGTGAATTCAAATATCACGACGAAGAAACCATTGTTTTCTCGATTGGTGACATAGAACTGCCGTCCACGATGGCACGCCCCATAGTCACTCCTTTAAATATCGCAGACTCGAATGATCCGGAAAACCCCATGGTGGTGAATATTCTGCGGCTTCTTCAAACATTGGACGATGATAGTGATCCGGAAAACGGTATAGAGATTAGCCAGCGGACGCACGAAGCGGCCGAAGGAGTCAATCTGGACTTCAGCAGCGAAGATTTTGCCACCGCAAACTCCACGCTGGAATTTATCTATCAGGCCAAGGGTGACAATATACAACTGGTCGAAGCAGAAGCCGCGGTGGCACACTTCACCAATACACTGAACCTTAGCGATGAACGACCGGAACTAGAGTTTTCAGCCAAGACTCTGGAACAGCAAACATTCTATATAGTCTCAGATACGGAGGATAGCGTCAGCCGGAGTGCTGCGTATTTTGATCAGCTCTATTTCGATCAAGGTGAGCTCAGCTTCCGAAAAGACGGAGAAGAAATCTCAGGCCAGTACCGAATTGAGAATGGTATTTTGCGCCTGAGTCTGGATCAAAAAACCGACGATATATACATTGCAATCGTTTCCGAAGAATTAAATCACCTGGTCACGTGCTGGGCCGGCAGTCCTCTGGGCAGCCTCTTGTGCGAGCGGGACGAAGATTTCGTACGCCTATTCCATAGCGCTGAATCCGCGAGTGACTACCTCAACCAGGATGCCGAACCCGATCTGGGCGCCGCAACCGGGACCCCTGACAGCGAGTACACCGGTTCCGGCGAGGATAAGGGACAGGCCGGCGGTGACTCCTCTGACACGGATGCTGGAGAAGGCGACACCGGTGATGCCGAGTCGGAAGGTACCTCCTCCGGCTCAACCGATTCCAATAATCAAGAGACAGAATCCAATACCGACGAATCAAACTCTACGGGCGGAGGCACGTCGGGCGGATCCGCTCAAAAACCGGACTCGGAAGATAAGAATACCAGTGAGTCAGCCGAGGAAAATAACGACGAAAATCCGGCTTCAGGGGGCACTGACTCTCAGGAAACAGCGAGTGGCGGCACGCCGGACAGCACCGATAACGGCGATAACTCCACTCAGTCCGGTTCCGATAATGACAATAAAGAATCAGGAGACACCAGCGAACCGGATGAAGTCAAGCCTCAGACCACCGACAGCACGTCCGGCAACTCGGGCGGTTCCACCAAGCAGGAAGGCGGAGCCGAACCAGACACAGGCGCGGCTACAGGCAGCCAGGTGAATGGCACCAAGTTCAATCCGGGTAACTACGTCTTTATGAGTATCAGCCGTCGATACAGCAAGGATGAGCGGGCAAGACGGCGAATCGAGTTTGTCAAAAGATACATCAATAACCCGAATCTCAAAGGCTTCATCGGCACTTATGACTGGCGATATCTGGAACCGTCTAAAGACAACTATGATTTCTCCAATATCCGCGAAATACTCAAGTTGCTGAAAGGCTCCGGCAAGCATTTCGGCATTTATCTTAAAGATCGCAAATTCAGCAGCAGTTGTACCAAACCGCCTGTGCCGGACTACCTGTTATCGTCCCAATACGGTGGCGCTTACAAATATGCCGGCTATGTCTGTATGGTTAAACTTTACCGTCAGGATGTAATGGACAGGCAGATAGCGCTTTTCAAAGCACTCGGCCGCGAATTTGACGATCATCCCAACTTCGAACTGATCTCAACCGGAGAAACGTCGATCGGTGGCGATAGCGGTTACTCCGCTGATCTTTGGACAAATCAGCTGATTCGCCTGTTCAAGGAATCCAAGAAAGAACTCAAACACACACTGATCGATATTCAGATGAATTTCCTTGGAGGCGGCTCAAGCTATATGGAGCGTATCGCCAAGGCAATGGCTGAAACCGGAGGCGGCGCGCTGGGACTGCCGGATACAGTACCCTGCAGGCGAACCGATATTCCGGCAAACCAGGTCTGTGGCTATACCATCCCCAGCTACGAGATTCTACGCAAATACAACGGCGTACTGGCCATCACACCGGATGTGGAAACCTGGGATTTGATTTATGAACAAACGCCGGAAGTGTATGATATGGCAGTTGACTATCTCGGCGCCACCCACATTCTCTGGCAATCGGAATTCAGCAGCCGACGCGATAGCCGGGGTTACGTTCCCAATTATCTGAACAATCAGGTTTTACCGACGATCGCTTCACAGGGCGGCAGAATCAACACCGCTTGTCCGTCAAAGCTCGCCCCCTGTTATTCCAGTAACTAGTAGTCGATCAACCTAATAATTAGGTTGATCGACTACTAGTGCTTGTTAACTGACCCTAAAACATCTTTGACGAACGGAATGGTCAAACGACGCTTGGACACCATAGCGGCGTCTACCAACTGACTCAGACAAGCGGTCAAACTGCCAAGGTCCCTCACCTGGCGGTAAAAAACATAATCCGCAACGTCATCGGGCAGATTCAGTCCCAGGGTGACCGCCCTTTGCTTAAACGCCTCCATGATCTGATCGTCATTGAGTCTTTCCAAATGAAATACCGGCCCCCAGCTTAATCGTGAAACCAGATCTATCAGTCTGAATTCCGTCTTCGACGGCGTCGTGTTGGAAGCAATAATAATACTTCCTTTGCTCAGGCGCATATTATTGATCAGATTGAACAATGCAAGCTCGCCGTCTCGTGGCAGTTGCTCAACATCATCTATTGCTACCAGATCCAGCTCATCCAGGCCAAGCAAAGAATCCTTTTCAGTGATCATGCCTGCCGGAACATAAGCGATTCGATTATCCAGAGAAACCGCATTGTGACAGCATGCGGTCAGAAGATGAGTTTTACCGCACCGGCGTGGCCCCCAGATATAGATTTGCTGCTCACCCTCACCTTCGGCCAAAGCGCGGCATGCCGGCAACAACAGTGGTTGATTACCCGGATGGAATGATTCGAAAGTGAATTCTTCTGCAAGCCCGAACTGCAGTGGTATTTGCCCGGAATCTACGATTCTCGTCATATCGGCTAATTTTTCTCATCCGGTATAGTCAAAAAACAGCTCTGCATTGCCCGGGGCCGAAGATTCTCCAAATTCAGGCTCGGGCGGTGGAGATTGCCGCAGCCACGGAATCTGATTGAGTTGTTGCTGCAGTTGCAGTACCGATAACCTGGGCGATATGGAAAACACCATTCCCTCGGCAGAAAGAAAAGAGGGAGATACAGCATCCACGCCGGGAAGATCCTGGAGCAAACGACTGACTCGCGTATACCGATCGGTCGAGTCGATATGCGCCACCCAAATATGAGTGCTGGATGCCGAGCGCAGAGTACCGTCGGCTCCAGCCGGGCTGACAGCCGTCTGCGCCACCCAGTCAACACCTGCACCGAGAACGCTGTCGATATTCAATGCAGTGTTGGAAAAACTGCGATTTCCACCACCGGCAAACCGCTTCCAACTCGACAGCCACAAATCGCTGCTTTGTTCGGTAATGATGCCACTGACGATGGATTCGGTATCGTATCTTGCGGAGGCCACGCGAATTTTATCTTCAAATCCCCCGCGTATATCCGCGATAGTCAGGGCTTGATAGTCCTGCAGATCCATCAGAGGAAAGACCAGATTCAAGCCAAGAGCTGATGCATACTGATTGATTCTGTCCTGTATATCCGTGTGAACATCGCCTCCCACCAATTCACTAAGGCCCGATTTCTCAAATACCAGCCACACCATCGTACTCTCTTCCACCGTGCTCTGAGCTGCAACCGGCCGGGCGCCGGAATCAAGTAATTCCTGCAATGCCTCCCGGGAGTAAAGCAAATGCAGAGTAAATGGTGCTTCACCGCTTTTTTTTACCTCGGGAGTTGAGGGTTTGCGCAATACGGATGTCGGATTATTGACCGGTTGATACTGGTATTGTTCTACAAAACTATCAGCACCACCCAGTGCTTCCTTGACTTCGGGACGCTGCAGAACGGCCCTGTTTCCGGACAATCGGCCGATTAAAGACTCAAGGCCGATACGGACAGCGCTACGATACTCACTCTGACTTTGGTTGCTCACCGCTATATCCACACTGTAATCCTCATCCTGAGCCAGACTCACGGAAGACAGCAGGCAGCTCACTACTGCCAGATAAATAAATAAAGAACGAATTCGTTGTTTCATCAGCCTTTCTATCAGCAAGATTACTGGATGCTGCCTCAATTCATCACCCGCTTTGCGTAGAGGGCTCAGAATATTTTCAGCAGCATAAGCATACCTTAACGGGGTAAAATAGTCGTCTTGTATAATGCCCGAATCGATGGGTCGATCCGGACGATTGGCTTATTATATTAATACACGAAGGATAAGGAGAAATTTTTAATGTCAGACAGTAGTGAAGCCACAGGTCTGAGCTACCGCGACGCCGGGGTCAATATCGATGCCGGAAATGCCTTGGTGGAAAGTATAAAGCCCGCGGTAAGGCGTACCAAAAGATCCGGAGTTCTGGGTGGAATCGGCGGATTCGGCGGCCTGTTTGAAATTCCCCGTGACCGCTATCTTCAGCCGGTTCTGGTATCGGGGACAGATGGTGTAGGTACCAAATTACGACTCGCCATCGATTTGAAAAAATTCGATACGATTGGGATAGATCTCGTCGCGATGTGTGTTAACGACATTATCGTGGCCGGTGCCGAGCCGCTGTATTTTCTCGATTACTACGCGACCGGGCATCTGGATACCGAGACGGCCGGTAATGTTATAGAAGGAATCGCAGAGGGTTGCGTCCGGTCAGGCACGGCCCTGATCGGAGGAGAGACGGCGGAAATGCCGGGCATGTACGCGGACGACGATTTTGATCTTGCTGGATTCGCGGTCGGCATTGTTGAAAAGAGCAAAATCCTCGACCCGGCCAGTGTTTTACCAGGCGACATCATCATCGGAATGGAATCTTCAGGCCCCCACTCCAACGGTTATTCCTTGATCCGCAAAATCCTCTCCCTGAGTTCCGACTCCACCGAAACACGTCTGGCCGGGAAAACCATAGGCGAATTACTCTTGGAGCCTACGCGTATCTATGTAAAACCCATTCTTGAGGTCTTGCAAAACCACCCTGTCCACGCCCTGGCACATATTACCGGTGGCGGTCTGCCGGAAAATTTACCTCGCGCTCTGCCAAAGGGGGTAATCGCAGAGATCGATTCAACCTTATGGCAGAGAGCCGAAATTTTCGACTGGCTGCAATCGGAAGGCAATTTAGATACGGCGGAGATGTATCGCACTTTCAATTGCGGAATCGGAATGGTCGTGATTGTACCGGCGGATCGGCAGCATGAAATTCTGGAAACCCTGAAAGATCAAGGCGAATCGGCAATAGCCATAGGAATCGTTACCGCCGCGAAACAATCCGATTCGTCGCCCGAAGTGCTCATTCGATGAATCAAAATGCTCAGTCTCGAATTGCAATTCTGATTTCAGGCCGCGGGTCGAATATGCAATCCATCGTCAACGCCTGCCGGAATGGGCGGATCAACGCGCAAGTGTGTTGTGTATTCAGTAATCAACCCAGGGCGAAAGGGCTGGATTTTGCCAGGGCTCACGCTATAGATACATTGACCGCGCACCATCACGAATTTCCTGAGCGGGAACTGTTTGACCGGCATATGATTTCCGCGCTTGATACCTACCGGCCCGACTACATTGTATTGGCTGGCTTTATGCGAATTCTGACACCGGTTTTTATCGATCACTACGCTAAACGGATTCTCAATATTCACCCGTCTCTTCTACCTAAATATCCTGGTCTTCATACACACGAAAAAGCGCTGGAAGCCGGAGACCATCAACACGGGGCCAGCGTGCACTTTGTTACACTGGAACTCGATGGCGGACCTGTTATCATTCAGAGCATTGTCGATGTGCATGCCGATGACGATGCAGACAAGCTTGCGAACAGAGTGCTGGCCGGCGAGCATGTCATCTATCCCTTGGCACTTGAATGGATCCTTAATCAAGATATTACTACAAATGGGAAACAATGTTTTTATAAAGGTTCAGCTATTGTACAGCCGGCTTGCTGGTATAATGGGTGCCTGACTCAACCAAAAGTTCTTCAATGAAACCAAAATCAAGATTGTTATTCGTTTTTGTGCTGAGCATCACACTTACAGCGCTGAGTACCCGATTGAGCGCGGATTCTGAGTCGTTACAGATTAACGGTGGCGTACCCGGCATAGCACCGTTTTACGTCGAATATATTGTCGGCAATAATCTCATCAATGCCGGGGTTGCAAAATTGTCGTTGAAGTCACAAGGCGATGAGTGGGTGTACAGCCTTGTAACCGAACCATCCGGTATTTTTCGCCTTACCGGTAAGGGACGCATTCACGAGGTCAGTATTATCAATGTCAGCCAGGAACAGTTTATTCCCAAAAGCTATTCCTATAAACAGGCCGGCGGGAAGAAGCAGAAAAATATCGATGCCCTGTTCAACTGGAAAGACCAGGAGCTTAAAATAAAGCGTAAGGGAGAGGAAGAAACAGAGCAATTGACCGACCCCATTCTGGACCGCCTTTCCGTCACCTTGGCGGTGATGGAGCAGGTCAGGAAAGGGTTCAGCAGTGCTGAAATGCAGGTTCTCGATGCGGGTAAAATTAAAACCATGCGTTTCGTCAATGAAGGCATGCAGAAGGTAGAGACCAAGCTGGGCACCTTTAATGCCGTCGTCGTCAGACGCATTCGCGAAGGCAGTTCCCGCGAAACACTCACCTGGTTTGCGCCCGAGCTGAATTTTGTCCCTGTTCAGATTGAGCAGCTAAAACGCGGCTCTCTGATAGCAAGGCTGAAGATAAACAAGCTTCAGGAATTACCCCAACAATAATTGTGGAAAAGGTGTTATTTGCCCGCTACAGTCATACAGCGGACAATAATTGCCGGAGTACGGATATTACCTCTGGTATCGAGTGTATTACCGATCGCAACGATATTCATAAACATATCACGCAAATTTCCCGCTACGGTCACTTCCTGCACCGGATGCTTGATTTGACCTTCTTCAACCCAAAAGCCAGCCGCACCCCTGGAATAATCACCGGTTGCCAGTTTTATACCCTGGCCCATCATTTCCGTAACCAGCAGGCCTGTCCCCAGCTGATTCAGTAATTCTTTTTCGGAATATTTTCCTCCATGCAGAGTGACATTTCTGGCACCTCCCGAGTTGGCCGTCGATTGCATGCCCAGTTTTCTCGCTGTGTAAGTCGATAGCACATAGCCCTTAAGAATTCCATTTGACACAATGTCTCTGGGCCTTCTTGCAAGACCATCTCCATCGAAGGGGGAACTTCCCAGAGCCCGGGAAATCAGAGGATCTTCGCTGATACGAACGAAATCGGAAAATACCTGTTTTCCCAGTTTGTCCAGATTAAAGCTATTCCTGCGATACAAGGCACTTCCGCTGATGGAAGATATAAAACCGCTTATCAATCCACGTGTCATTTCCGCGGAGAACAGCACCGGAAACTCACCGGTTTTTACCGAACGGGCTCCAAGCCTGGAAACTGCCTGCATGGCGGCTTTACGCCCGACCAGCGATGCCCGATCAAGTGAATCCGGATCACGGTCTGTGCTGTACCAATAATCCCTCTGCATATGGCTGTTCTCGCTTGCAATAACCGAGCAGCTGAGGCCGTGCCGAGTCCCTGAAACAGAGCCGCAAAAACCGTGAGAATTGCAATAGAGGGAAGTTCCCTGATATTGGCTGACCGCTGTTCCATCGGCATTGGTGATGCGCTTGTCATAATCCCGGGCCGCAGATTCGGTTTTAATTGCCAGTTCGATCGCCTTAACAACATCTATATCCCAGGGATGATAAAGATCAAGGTCCGGAATGTCGCGTGCCATCAGAGATGCATCAGCCAGACCCGCATGCGGATCCTCAGAAGTGAATTTCGCGATACCGCAGGCAGCCCTAACGGTTTCGCACACCGCAGCTTCACTAAAGTCGGTTGAGGTCGCGGATGCTTTACGCGTTCCGAAATAAACCGTTATACCCATGGATTTATCTCGGTGATGCTCGACCGTATCCACTTCACCCATGCGAACCTTTACCGACAGGCCCCGATTGGTGCTGGCGGACAGTTCAGCAGCACTGGCACCGCATTTCCCGGCCTCTTCGATTGCTAAAGCCCCGAGCCGCTCCAGACGATGCTTGTCTTCTTCGGGATTTGACATGATAACATCCGTTCGCAACAAACGAATGATTGTAAACAGGCAAGTGTTTAATCACAACATCTCCTGCCTCGTCAGCCGCGTAGCGTTGAATTTCACGTGACAGCCTAGACAAATAGCGGCAAAATTCCCGGTATGACAAAAATTACCGATAGCGGCGAAGATGCCCGGGCGGTCAGCAAGTCTCAGTTAAAACGTGAGGCGGATGAGCTGTTTCAACTCGGCAAGGCAATAGTCGCATTACAGGCAGCCGACCTGCTCAGGATGCCACTCGATGATGATTTACGGTCAGCGATCGATTCGGCCCGGACCATTCGCGCGCACGGCGCGTTAAAACGGCAACAGCAATACATTGGAAAACTACTGCGGCAACGAGATGTAACAGCCATTCGAGACGCCATTGAAAAAATACGTCTGCACTCATCCAATCTCAATACGCAGTTCAAACTCAGCGAACAATGGCGGGATCGTTTGCTCACGGAGGGAAAAGTCGCGCTGGAAGAGTTTATCCGGATATCGCCCGATGTAAACAGACAGCAATTGCACCAGATGATACGTAATGCCCGTAAGGAAACCGAAGCCGGAAAACCGCCAAAATGGAAGCGCGCATTATTCCGGTTTATTCGCGATGTTATGGAGGAAAAATGAACCAGGTTTGCCGCACATCGGTTTTTCTTTTTCTCTTCGGTTCTGTCGGATTAACGACAGCCTGCCAAACACTACCGATTACTCCGGCACAGGCAAAAACAAGCACACGGATTTCACAAATTACAAGCCGGTATTTACCTGAAATAAGCGGCCTTGCGGCTTCGACCTATGAAAACCGCGGATACTGGGCGGTAAACGACAGCGGAAATCCGGCTGAAATCTACCTGCTGAATCCGCAATTGCAATTATCAAAACGGGTTCGACTGAACATAAAAAACCGCGACTGGGAGGATCTCTCATCATTTCGCTACGCAGAGGAAGGCTGGATACTTATCGCCGACACCGGTGACAACCTGAGACGACACACAGACTATTTTCTCTATTTTTTTCGGGAGAAATCCTTACTGAACTCTGCCGGGCAAGCCGTGAATGCAGATCACATAATCCGTTTCAGATTCGAAGACGGGCCGCAGGACTGTGAGGCCATAGCGGTAGACGAGAACACAGGCTCCATCATCCTGTTTTCCAAGTCTGAAGAACGGACTTTCGTTTACCGATTGCCGCTGAAGCTCACCCCGAATGACAAACAGGTGACTGCAGAAAGAATAGCAACTCTGGCGCAATTTCCCGGCAGAAACGGCAATCATTTACTGGAAGCGCTGAGCGGAATTAATTTTGATTCCCCCACCAGCGCCGAAATTTCTTCCGACGGTAAAAACGGATTTATTCTCACCTACCGCGATATCTGGTGGTATAAACGAGAACCGGGCCAATCGTGGCGGCAAGCGTTTTCTTCCCGCGCCTCCCTGTTAAGTAGTCATAGCTTACGCCAGGCCGAGGCACTTACGCTGGACACTCTGCGAAAGCGGGTCATTGTCACCACTGAGAAATTACCGGCATCTGTGCTTGAGTTTGCTTACTAGGGGTAGCAAGCAGCCCGGCATTGCCCTCGCTTGGCGAGTGTACTGTAACACCCAAAAGGCACCTATAGACGAGTCGAGACAGGTCAGCTGCCAGGCGCATCCTCGCCGGGGTAGCCACTTCTACCTCAAGAGGGCGCAACACCGCAGATGGCCTGTCTCGGCTCGCCCTTGGGGAAGTCATTAAAACCGCGATGGCGGTGTTGCAGCCCTTGGCAAGGGCCATAGAAGTAAACTCGTGCCCCTTAGCTGCGCACTGCGCCTTGCACTCGCGGTTTTACTGACTTTCTATAGGTGCCTTTTGGGTGTTACAGGACAC
Organism: Granulosicoccaceae bacterium; assembly: GCA_965222695.1. GTDB lineage: Bacteria > Pseudomonadota > Gammaproteobacteria > Granulosicoccales > Granulosicoccaceae > UBA7957. The sequence goes on from OZ244967.1 coordinate 3,423,058, forward strand.
TAGGCCATATCTCAGAGGTTCACGTCTGCCCCCAGGGAAAACAGGATCGCGGAACCAGAATCCCGCCATTTTGACCCAGTATCTCCGCGATCCGGAGCCCCTCGTTCCATTTCGCCATACGCTCCGAACGCGCGAACGAGCCGACTTTTAATTGCTTCACTCCCCATCCCACCGCCAGATGTACAATGGTTGTATCTTCGGTTTCACCGGATCGCGCTGAAACGATAGACTCCCATCCGGCAGCGCGTGCTGCCGCCAGGGCAGCTTTGGTCTCGCTGAGAGTTCCGGCCTGATTGGGTTTAATCAGGGCGGTATTGCAGGCACGGATAGCTGCTGCCCGGTTGATCCGAGCACCGGAAGTACAAATAAAATCATCGGCAATGATTTCTATTTTATCTCCCGCAGCGGCGGTGAATTTGGCCATGGCATCATCATCGTGTTCCGCCAGCGGATCTTCAATGGCAACGATGGGATAGAGGTCTATCCAGCGCAGCAGCATTTCGGATAAACCGTCCGAATCGACGCTTTTTCCGTCTTTCGATAAGCTGTATTGTCCGTTTTTATAAAAATCGGTGGCGGCAATATCCAAGGATATAGCAAGCTCTTCCCCTGGATGATATCCGGCACGTTCGATGGCTCGCAGTAAATAATCCAGCGCCTGTTCGTTGGACGTAAATGCAGGCCAGTAGCCTCCTTCATCAGCCACACCTCGCAACAAACCAGCTTCTCGCATTATATTTCCGGCGGCGATATAGACTTCAGCGGTCCAGTCCAGGGCTTGCGCATAATTCTTGGCGCCAATTGCAATGACCATAAAATCCTGGACATCCACGCGTCGGCCGGCATGCGCGCCACCACCAAAGATTTGTATTTCCGGCAAGGGCATAAAAAAGTCTTTCCTTTCCTCACCCAGAAATTGCCATAACGGTATTTTTGCCGCATTCGCCGCCGCGTGCGCGACAGCCATAGAGGTAGCAATTATTGCATTTCCGCCAAGTCGGCTCTTATCGGGTGTTCCGTCGAGATCGATCAGAGCCTTGTCTACATCCTCCTGATCGGTCGCAGATCGGCCATGCAAGATATCGGCAATTTCACCGTTTACCGCCGCCACCCCTGCGGTTACGTCAAAACCGCCGAAGGCATTGCCACCATCGCGTTTGTCCAAGGCTTCGGCGCTTCCGGTCGAGGCGCCGGCGGGCGCCATCGCACGGCCGCACGAGCCGTCAGCCAGACAAACTTCTGCTTCAATCGTCGGCCGCCCACGCGAGTCCCACAGGCGACGACCCTTGATCTGCCTGATTTCCGCGCTCATGCCGAAAGTTCCGTGCGCCATGCGTTTGCGACGGTGTTTAGCTGCCGGGGAGGATTAAACAAAAGCGAACGCGCGCATCGACGGACTTTGTCTTTGTCGCCCTCCTCGGTGATATATTCAACCGGAGATTTGCCATCAACACGGGCTAAAAATAAACCGGGTAAAAGCGAAGCCGCGCGGGATTCGACTTGCGCCGCCGGCTCCCAGTCAACTTCATTTAAATAGGCCGAAGACATTTCCCGGAAGCAAACCAAAAACGCACCGGTCGCGAGCGGATTCCACAGGCACTTCAGCAGGAAATGATTGAGACAGAATGCAATATCGAATGCCGGATCGCCGATGCATGCACATTCTGCATCTAAAAATACAGGCCCCTTGGGCCCCAGGAGTGTATTTTTAGGACTGACATCGCCGTGTATCATGGTAACTTGAGTATCGGCGGTCCGCCCGCTTAAGGAAAAGAGTTGGCTATACAAGTCCGGGTGTCGCGCAGCGGTGGCTTCCAGGTAGGGCTCAAGTCGAATCGCCTGAAAGATATCCGCACGCGGAAACCGCTGCTTGATATCACTTAAACCGATTGCCCGGGAATGAATCTGACCGAGTCTCCGACCTGCCTGTGCAGCGACCTTTTTATCAGCGTTTCCATCGCGTAATTCGCTCTTCCAGAGCGTATAGTTTTGCGGCTCCAGGTATTCCATCACGCATAACATGGACTGCCGATCATGCGCTAATACCTTTGGCGCAGATCCAGGAACCATGCGGTTGGCAATTCGATACCAGGCAACCTCATACAGATTCCGCTCGATGGGAGCGAACCAGTCGGCTTCCACCTTTAATTTTGACAGGGCCCGTTTGACGCAGTACACACGACCGCCGGATTCGACTTTCCAGATATCGGAAGAGACGCCGCCGGTCAGCATTTCGAAAATGGCGTTGTCGGTATCATCCAGCAGACCCAGGTTTCGCAGGCAGCTCAGCATCTGCTCGTCAGGCACAGGAATGTCGCTTTCGGATGGGGACATCAGGGCTTACGCTACCTCTCCTCTTCCGGAACACCTTGCCAGAGCATCTGGTAGCCAAGTTCATAGGTATCGTCGCAAAACTCGACCAGGGCGTCAAACTTCTCCTTGAAAACCTTGTCGGCGTGTGATTTCTCATGCTGCTCAAATGACTTCCAGAATGTCACTATGGCAATCTCCCCTTGCTTGATCCTGGCGTCTTTGTCCTCCGGTACGTCGCCGACGCTGCCCTCTTCAGAAACAAAACCTCCATATTTGTACACCTGGCCTGCAATAAAGCCGCCTTCGTCATCGCCATAGGTGTTTTTCACCACGTTGCACATCTCGCCAAGCGCCAGCTCGACATCGTCCACGGATACACCATCCTTGAGATCAACGACGTTGAACAGCATAACACAGCCAAAGGGGATTTCTATCGGGTGAAACATCTGTACTCCTGCGTGATTTAAAGTGAGTGTCGAATCGATTAATAAACGAAACTGAACGGGTAGGCAATAGTTATTATGGGCAGGTTTGTTTGACCGGTTTGGATCTTTTGTTTTCTGCCAAGTGGATGTGATAGGAGTCGTTCGTCTTGATATGTGGTAGTGTGATATTTGATATGAAAATCTAATCCGGTAAGTATGGCGTGAGGAATCTGGAAAATGTCTGAAATAACCTGTGTCGAGGATTTTCGGCAGCTTTATAAACGCCGGGTGCCGAAAATGTTTTTTGACTACGTGGAATCCGGATCCTATACCGAATCGACCTACCAGCGAAACGAAGCGGATTTCCAATCGGTTCGGATTCGCCAACGGGTCGGTATGGATGTATCGGAAATCGAAACAGCAAGCACGATGGCCGGGACCCCGGCGCGGATCCCCATGGCATTTGCACCCATAGGTATGCTGGGCATTCAACGCGCCGGCGGAGAAATCAAAGTCGCGCATGCCGCCCGGTCTTTTGGCGTTCCGTTTATATTATCGACCATGTCAATCTGTTCCATCGAGCAGGTAGCTGAAGCAACTGCTGCACCTTTTTGGTTCCAGCTTTATGTCGTCAAGGACAGGGAATTTGTCCGCAATCTGATCGCCAGGGCCAAGGCTGCAAAATGCTCGGCATTGGTGGTGACAATGGATCTGGCTGTGCTCGGACAGCGACATAAAGACGTGAAAAACCGTCTGTCGATCCGGCCCGGTCTGCGCAATTTAATCAATATTGTAAGCAAGCCCGGCTGGGCGTTCCGTATGGCACGCACACCCTACCGCAGCTTTGGCAATGTAGTCGGTCACGCAAAGGGAGTCGATGATCTGGACAGCCTGCTGACCTGGGCAGTGGAAATGGTTGACTCCTCTTTGGATTGGGACGATATCGAGTGGATTCGAAAACAATGGGGAGGCCCGATAATTCTCAAGGGAATCATGGACGTGGACGATGCAAAAACAGCCATGGGCATGGGGATAGAGACAATCATTATCTCAAACCATGGCGGGCGACAGCTTGACGGCGCCGACAGCACGATTTCCATATTGCCGCGTATCAAAGACGCGGTCGGGGAGCGTCTTGAGTTGCTGATCGATTCCGGTATACGTTCCGGAATGGATATATTTCGTGCCAGAGCCCTGGGCGCACAGGGTGTTCTGCTTGGCCGGGCAATGGTCTATGCGCTGGGGGCGATGGGTGAAGCAGGTGTCAGCAAATTGCTATCGATACTGGAAAAAGAATTAAAGACAACCTTGGCATTGGCTGGAAAGACGGATATTAATTCGTTGAATAAAAAAGATGTGTATTACTAGCACTCTGCCCAACAACCTTTTTCAATCCCAGTACAAATGCATTGGATTATGAATGAGCAAAGCCGATTGCAAGGACTCGGTTTCCGCGATCTTCGGAATGACATCCACCAGGGTACCGTCATCGGGCATATGCGATTTCATATTCGGATGCGGCCAATCCGTGCCCCATAAGACGCGGCTGGGAAATCGCTCTACCAGCAGTTTGGCGAAAGGAATGACGTCATCATATTCCGGCCCCTGAACACTGAGCCGCTCGGGACAACTGACTTTGCACCAGATATTGTCATTCTCGTCCATCAAGGTTAAGAATCGTTGAAAATCCGGATGATCAATACCTTTCGCAATATCCGGCCGACCCATATGATCCACCACAATCGTCGCCTTGAGTTGTCTAAGAAAAGGGATCAGTTCCTCCAGATCCTGCGCTTCGAAATAAACATCGATATTCCAGCCGAATTTTTTTACTTTTTCGGCAATCCCCAAAAATACATCCCGGGGTGTAGCATCCACCAACCGTTTAACGAAGTTGAATCGAACAGCTCTGACACCGGCCTCATTCAGTACGGCAAGCTGCTTATGGGTGATATCGGGTCTGACGACCGCAACCCCTCGTGCAAGCTCGCCTGCACTCTCCAATGCGTCTATCAGGGCTGCATTATCCTTGCCATGACAGGATGCTTGTACAATGACATTGCGTGCAAATCCCAGATGATCCCTGAGTGCGAACAATTGTTCCTTCGTTGCGTCACACGGCGTGTATTTACGCTCAGGGGAATAAGGGAATCGATCGGCCGGACCGAAAACGTGACAATGTGCATCGATCGCTCCCTCCGGTGGCACATAGGAGGGTTTCTTCGGATCGGTGTGAAAAGGAAGATAATCAGCATCCATCGGAAGCACCTGATTCAGTTTTGATGGACAAACACAGTGCCGTCAAACAGCTTTCGGGCCGTACGCAAAATTGCCGCGGAAGAAACCGCACCGTCGTCGTGAAAATCGAGAATCACCGTCGTTTGGCCGCTGGGGTGTTCAATCTGCAACTGTTTTGTATCACCTTCAGGAATCTCAGAAAGGCCATGTGCCGGCGAATTTTTCAGCATGCAGGCTGTAGCCACACTGACTGCACCGAGAACACCGATAGAGGCGTGACAACGGTGCGGAATAAATGTGCGCGTTGATAGAGTTCCCCCTCGCGTTGCAGGGCTGACCATCGACATTTTGGGTACGGATTTTTCCCGGACATCGCCAAGATTCATCATGTGGCCGGCCTCTAAGCGAATGGCTTCCAGTTTACTCCGTAAGCCGTCGTTCGCTTCGAGTTTTTCTCGCGACTCAAGACCCGAGATATCCATATCGTCGGCGCGCAGGACAACGGTTGGCATACCGTTATCGATACAGGTGACGGCTATGCCCCCGATAAGATCGGATTCGTTCCCGGTGGGCAAAAGCGCACCGCAAGAAGATCCGGCAGTATCCTGAAAAGTCAGTGTGACCGGGCTTGCCGAACCGGGAACACCGTCAATACATGCCTCGCCGGTATAAGTGACCGATCGATCGGGTGTGTTGACTCTGGCAATTGCGGCCTGGCCTGTATTCTCCATAAAGATCCGCACTTTCGTTTCCCGATCCTGAGCGGTCACCAGACCCCGCTCAATGGCAAAAGGCCCGACACCGGCCAGAATATTGCCGCAATTCTGCACATCCGTGACAATTGCCCGATCGACAAACACCTGTAAAAATAGAAAATCGACATCGATACCGGGGCGTCGGGAAGCTTGGACTACTGCAACTTTGGAGGTCAAGGGATCTGCCCCCCCCATACCATCAATCTGATGAACATCCGGCGACCCCATCACCCTGAGAAGAAATTTATCGCGTTCTTTTATGTTATCAGGCAGATCCGAAGCCAGGAAGTAGCCGCCTTTGGACGTTCCACCCCGCATCCACATGCAGGGCGCCGACTCATACATATTTCAAACCCTTTTCTTCCAGCCGTCCGCGCATATCATAGATATCCAGACCAAGCTCTCCGGCGGCAAGCCGCCGGCGTTTAGCTTCCTCAAGCTCTTCCCTTTGACGTGATTTCTCCAGCACGGCATCGGCTTCTTCACGGCGCACCACGCAGACGCCGTCGTCGTCGGCGACGATGACATCGCCTGGGTTGACCAGTTCACCGGCACAAACAACGGGAATATTCACCGAACCCAGAGTTTCCTTGACGGTTCCCTGTGCAAACACAGCCTTGGACCAGACCGGGCAAGCCATCTGCGTCAAGACACTCACATCACGTACGCCGGCATCGATAATTAACCCGACGCCACCGCGTGCGAGCAAAGAGGTTGCCAATAGGTCGCCAAAGTACCCGGCTTCAGACGGCGATGTCGGTGCAAACACAAGTATGTCCCCTTTCTGTACCTGCTCTATGGCTACATGTAACATCCAATTATCGCAAGGCGGGGCGGAGACAGTAACCGCGGAAGCGGCAATCTTTGCTCCGGAGTAAATCGGCCGCATATAGGAGGCGAGTAATCCTTTCCTGCCCTGTGCTTCATGAACCGTTGCCACGCCGTATCCGGCCAAATCTTCGATCGTGGCCTGATCGGCTCTGTTGATATTCTGTACGACAACATTATTCATAACCTTTACTCCGAATTGTCGCGCCGTAAACCCGCGAGTGCACGGTGACGAAAGCTTCCAATCCCGTAAATTGAATACATACAGTAATACCACACCTGACCGTATTTTCTATTTCATTTTCTATTTTCATCCATAATTTTTTGCTATAAGCTTCCACTCAGTCTTTCCTCAGTGAGAAATGATGATCGAGCAAATCCCGAATCTCAGACACCTGAGAGCCTTTAGGGAAGTCGCCCTGCAAAAAAGTATCAGCAGTGCTTCGCGTTCGATTTTCCTGTCTCAGCCGGCAATAACCCAGGCCATAGCGAAACTCGAGGCGCAGCTGCACGTCAGTCTGTTCGACCGTAGTGGAAGCGGTATGTTTATCACCGAAGCGGGCCGCTTGTTTCTCAATCGGGTGAGCCGTTGTCTGGAAACGCTTCGCACCGGTGCCGAGGAAGCCGTCAGAACAGGCTCAAAATCCAGCCCGCGCCGATCCCAGCTGGATCAATCCATTACCGTCACACAGCTGCGGGCCTTGATTGCTGTGGCCAGTGCCGGCAGTTTTACGCAGGCGGCAAAAATTGCCGGTGTCTCGCAACCATCATTACACCGCGCAGCAAGGGAATTGGAAGATATTTTTGATCTCGAGCTTTTCGAAAAAACAAGCCGCGGACTGACGCTGACACGAGCGGCAGAGTCACTGGCTCAAAGTGCGAAGCTTGCCTTTACCGAGATTCAACAGGGGTATGCTGAAATCAACACCAGCCGAGGTATCAATACCGGTTCAATCATTGTCGGTTCCATGCCGCTTTCACGCACAGCGCTTCTGCCGTCAGCCATAAACCGGTTTGTTAAGGTGTATCCCGGGGCGCATATTCGCGCGGTCGATGGCCCCTATGACGATTTACTGCGTCATTTACTACAGGGGGATGTGGATATGTTGCTGGGTGCGCTGAGGTATCCCGAGCCGTCAAAACGGATCGCCCAGGAGGAGCTTTTCGCACCTCCTCTGGCTGTTATCGCAAGAGTCGCCCATCCGCTGACACGCCGGAATAAAAGAATTTCGGTTGAAGCGCTTTCCCATTACCCCTGGGTACTGCCGGTGGACGGTACTCCGACCCGGGAGCACTTTAATGCCATCTTCGATGAAGCAGGTGTTCCCAGACCCAACCGGATTGTGGAATCGAGTTCCCTGGTACTTATTCGGGGTCTGTTGCTCGGCAGCGACCGATTGACCGTAATATCTTCGCATCAGGTTCTTTATGAAAAGCAATTCGGTCACCTGGTTTCTCTGCCGCTCGACTTGTCTCACACCTGCCGACCTATAGGACTATCGATCAGAAAAGACTGGGAGCCTACACGGATGCAGGAGGCGTTTATCAATATTCTTCGAAAGCATGCCCGGACTTACGGTGAACTATAAGAGCGAGAGCCAGGAGCAAGCCGGCTATTCAAAAAACGAATAGATGTTTTGCTTTCTGAATTTCCACGTGCCGCTTTCGCGTGATAATTTGATACTGTATTGCGGATCAGTCTGCAGAGAACAGGTTTGAAATTCAATCAGTTTATTTCAGAAACAAAGATCGCCTTCATCGGTTTCGGAGAGGCGGCTCAAGCGCTGTGCCGCGGATGGGCCGAAAACGGAATTGCTCCGAACCTGTGCGCTTACGATATTAAGACGGAATCCGCAAGCGATGCTGTGCGGTATTCGAAACTGGCTGACTATCAGGGCTTTCCGACGCTTAAGGGGTGTACCGATGCAGCATCGGCTGTATCCGGTGCTCATATCGTTTTCTCGCTGGTAACGGCTGACCAGGCACTGATCGCGGCGGAGAACGCGGCGCAGTCTTTAACACCGGAAGTTTTATATCTGGACTGCAATTCCTGCTCACCGCAAACAAAAAAGCAAGCGGCCCGTGTTATCGAAAAGATGGGCGGGCACTATGTGGATGTCGCGGTGATGGCACCTGTCATTCCACGCCTGCACAGAACACCTATGCTAATTAGCGGCAAATTTGCAGCTCTGGCACATAAAAGTTTGACTTTACTGGATATGCGCCCAACCGGAACGGGTGGCGATATCGGAGTGGCGGCATCCGTCAAAATGATTCGAAGTATTCTGGTTAAAGGCATGGAGGCGTTGACTGCAGAGTGTCTGCTGGCCGGTGACAGAGCAGGCGTTTCCGAGGCCGTTCTCGACAGTCTTCAATCAAGTTTTAATACAAACACGGATTGGAGACAACAAACCGGATACAATCTTGAGCGCATGGCGAAGCACGGTAGTCGACGTGCCGCGGAAATGCGCGAGGTGAGTAAAACACTGGATGAGCTGGGCCTGTATTCCGATATGACTCAAGCCTCAGTCCAGTGGCAACAGCGATTGGCGGATTTGAAACTCAGCCCCATATCGGATGATTATAGAAAAATGTTACCGCTTGTCGGCCATGGCTTACAGAATGAAATAAAAGTCGAAAGCGACAAAGGAGAAGTAAAATGAAGATTTGTATCGCCGGTATACCCGGTGCGTTTGGCATGAAACATCTGGATGCCGTCGGTAATATTGAGGACGTGGAGCTCGTGTCCATTGTCGGTGCACCCGGTGACGACCTTTCGGCATTTGCAGCCGAACACGGAATCCCGCATGCCACCGATGATCTGGCGGAAAGCCTTGCACGAGACGATGTGGACGCTGTTTTACTGGCTACACCGACGCCGATTCACGCCAGCCAGGCGATTCAGTGTCTTAAAGCGGGTAAGCACGTCATGGTTGAAATCCCGATGGCAGACAATCTGGCGGACGCCGAAGAGTTGCTGAAAGTGCAACAGGAAACAGGCCTTGTGGCCATGGCCGGACACACCCGCCGCTACAACCCCAGTCACCAATGGATGCACAATAAAATCAAGGCCGGAGAGCTGGCCATTCAGCAGATGGACGTACAGACTTATTTTTTCCGCAGAACCAATACCAATGCCAAAGGAGAGCCCCGAAGCTGGACCGATCATCTTCTCTGGCACCATGCTTGCCATACGGTCGATTTGTTTCAGTACCAGAGCGGAGAAATCGCAAACCAGGTGACGGCCTTACAGGGGCCCACGCATCCGGAACTGGGCATCGCCATGGATATGAGTATAGGGATGAAAACACCTTCGGGAGCTGTGTGCACACTTTCGCTGTCGTTTAACAACGATGGCCCCTTTGGGACGTTTTTTCGCTATATCTGCGATAATGGCACTTATATCGCGCGCTACGATGACTTGGTCGACGGTTATGAAAATGCCGTTGATCTTTCCGGCGTCGCCGTATCCAGTAACGGCATAGAACTGCAGGATCGCGAATTTTTCTCCGCAATTCGTGAAGGCCGGGAAGCCAATTCCAGCGTGGCTCGTTGTCTGCCGGCAATGCAGACGCTGGACCGGCTGGAGAAAATTTTGGAATCCGACGGATAGGCCCGGGCGATGAATCAGAAAACATCATTGCGCAGGATCGGCGATCAACCGGTATCGCCGATCGGGCTTGGCTGCATGGGGCTTTCCTATGCCTACGGAGCACCGCCGGGCGAAGACTATGCAGCACAATTGCTGAACACGGCACTGGATAAGGGTTATACACTGCTGGATACAGCTGCACTCTACGGTTTCGGCGCCAATGAGGAGCTTATCGGTCGAAGCTTAAAGCATCGCCGCTCGGAATTCTTTCTTGCCAGCAAATGCGGCATATTCAAAAACAGCCAGGGCAAGCGGGAGATCAACAGCCGCCCCGATATTCTGCGCAAAACCTGCGAGGACAGTTTGCGCCGCCTGCAAACCGAGGTCATAGACCTGTATTACCTGCACCGCTGGGACAAAAAGGTATCGATTGAAGACAGCGTGGGCGAACTGTCAAAGCTGTCCAGTGAAGGCAAAATCCGCTATATAGGCCTCTCCGAAGTGTCGGCTCAGACCTTGCTGGCCGCACACGCGGTGCACCCCATCGCAGCGGTTCAGAGTGAATACTCCTTATGGACCCGAAATGCAGAAATCAAAGTATTGCAAACCTGCGAATCACTAGGTGCTGCCTTGGTCGCCTTCAGCCCTCTGGCACGTGCCTATCTAACCGGGACCCTGCATGGAATCGAAGGCCTTGCCGACAAAGATCTTCGCCGGTCCATGCCTCGATTTCAGAAAGAAAACTATCGCAAAAACCTGCAGCTGCTGGAACCCTTTCTGGTAGTTGCGGATAAGTTAAACTGCAAACCCGGACAGCTGGCGTTAGCCTGGCTGCTTAAAAAATCAGATTGCATCATTCCTATCCCCGGTACCGCGAATATTGATCATCTGCTGGAAAACGCCAATGCAACGGAAGTGGAATTAGATGCTGAAACCCACGCCTATATTGATTCATTAATCAACCAGAAAACCGTATCGGGATCCCGCTATACCGCATCGACCCAGGCGGAAATCGACACTGAAGAATTCCGTTAAAGGAGAACCGCAATGATTATCGACTGTCACGGACATTACACCACGGCTCCTGACGAACTGGGTGAATACAGGGAGCAGCAGAAGCGGGAGTTGAAACAAGATCCGCTCAGCAAACACGCCCGCGGATTGATTAAGATCACGGATGACCAGATACGTGAAAGTCTGGAGGGAGCACAACTCAAACTGCAAGGTGAAAGAGGAACGGACTTAACGATTTTTTCGCCGCGAGCGAGTTGGATGGGACATCATATCGGCAACCAAAATACAAGCCGATACTGGACCGAACACTGTAACGATCTGATCCACCGTATAACCGAACTCTATCCGCAGAATTTCATTGGAGTCGCCCAGCTCCCCCAATCACCCGGTGCCGATCTCACCGCAAGCGCGGCCGAGCTTGACAGAGTAGTCAATGAGTTCGGGTTTGTCGGATGTAATCTGAATCCCGATCCTTCCGGCGGATACTGGAATTCGCCGCCGCTTGGAGATCCCTATTGGTATCCCATCTACGAAAAGATGTGTGAGTTGGATGTACCGGCGATGATCCATGTCAGCGCGGCCTGCAATCCGTGCTTCCATACCACAGGATCGCATTACCTGGGAGCGGATACAACAGCATTTATGCAAATGATGACGTCCGACACTCTGTTCAAGGATTTTCCTGATCTCAAATTTATAATTCCGCACGGTGGCGGTGCAGTCCCTTATCACTGGGGGCGGTTCCGAGGGCTGGCGGATATGATGGGCAGGCCGCCTCTCGATGAGCTTCTTCTCGATCATGTCTTTTTCGACACCTGTGTCTATCACCAGGCCGGGATCGACTTGCTGCTCGATGTTATCCCGGCCGACAATATTTTGTTTGCCTCCGAAATGGTGGGCGCCGTCCGCGGAATCGATCCCCAAACCGGGCACTATTTCGACGATACGAAACGCTATATCGATGCGGCGTCTTTATCCGATGCCGACAAGCAGAAAATATTTGCAGGCAACACTCGAAAAGTATTTTCACGCCTGAACGGACGTTTGGAAAAAATTAACGCTTAGTTCATCCGGCCAAGTTGAATACTGCAAGCAGATCCGGGTTCAAGGCTAAAGTGCAGAACAGCGGTTCTGCAGGGAGTACAAAAGAATGAGCGCATACTCGAATATTCATGAATATCTCGCCGAGTTCGATGATATCCCCGGCACACGGGTATATACGGCCAAACGCGCGAGACAGGGATACTGGCTTAACCAGTTCGCGATGAGTCTGATGAAACCGGAGAATCGGCAACGGTGGCTGGTCGATGAAAAATCCTATCTGGAAGATTGGCCCATGAGCGAGCAGCAAAAGCAGGCCGTGCTCAAGCGCGACTACAATAAAATGTTGGATCTGGGCGGCAATATCTACTTTCTCGCCAAGGTCTTTTCGACGGATGGGCTCAGCTTTCTGCAAGCGGTCAGCACCATGACAGGTATGAGCGTTGAAGAATACCAGCAGATGATGCTTGACGGCGGCCGGTCACCGGACGGTGTCCGTTCTATCAAGGAGGGGAATTGAGATGGCAACAATTACTGCAGGGCTGGCATCCAGCCATGTACCGGCGATCGGCGTAGCGGTTGATCTCGGCAAGCAGGAAGAGGACTATTGGAAGCCGGTGTTTAAGGGGTTTGAATGGACCAAGGACTGGATAAAAGACGAAGCCCCGGACGCGATTGTTCTGGTATACAATGACCATGCTTCCGCATTCGATATGAACCTGATTCCCACTTTTGCGATCAGCTGCGCCGAAGAATTCGCGCCGGCCGATGAAGGCTGGGGGCCGCGTCCCGTACCTGTGGTAAAAGGACATCCGGATCTCGCCTGGCATATAGCACAGAGTTGTATTCTGGACGAATTTGACCTGACCATCATCAACAATCTCGATGTGGATCACGGATTGACTGTGCCGCTGAGTCTGATGTTCGGGCAACCCGAAGAGTGGCCTTGTAAAATCATACCCCTGGCAGTGAACGTCGTGACCTATCCGCCACCGACCGGCAATCGTTGCTGGCAGCTGGGAGAGGCGATCAAACGTGCGGTTGAGAGCTATGAAGAAGACCTAAAGGTACAGATCTGGGGAACGGGTGGAATGAGTCACCAGCTGCAGGGTCCACGTGCGGGACTGATCAATCAGCAGTGGGACACCATGTTTCTGGACGGATTGTGCTCAAGCGAGGATAAACTACGATATATCCCGCATATTGAATACTTAAGGGAAACCGGATCGGAAGGTATTGAGATGGTGATGTGGCTGATCATGCGTGGCGCACTGGGTAAACATGTCCGGGAACTGCATCGGCATTATCATGTTCCTGCATCCAATACGGCAGTCGGACATATTGTGTTGCAGCCGGATAACTGAATTCACTGAGGAATATAAACAGCGCATAATTTCTAGAACATTCTAGTGAGGAGGAGCTATGGAAACCTTAAAAACCCAGGTTGCGATTATCGGGGCAGGCCCATCGGGTCTATTGCTTGGCCAGTTGCTGGCGAAACAAGGCATAGACAATATTATTCTGGAACGCGTTACCGGGGAATACGTACTCGGACGCATCAGAGCCGGCATACTGGAACAAGGATTCGTCGATCTGGTGAGAGAAGCGGGAGTTGCCGATCGGATGGACAAGGAAGGCTATGTTCACGAAGGCTTTGAGATTTCAAATTACGGAGAATCAACCCGGATCGATCTGAAATCACTGACCGGCGGCAAAACAGTTGTCTGTTACGGCCAGGTCGAAATCACCAAGGATTTGATGGATGCACGGGAAAGCGCGGGCCTGACGACCTACTATGAAGCAAAGCAGGTTCAACCCCTGGAAGTGAAGTCCGACTCACCCTCAGTGCAGTTTCGGCATAACGATGCGGATTATACACTTGAATGCGACTACATTGCGGGATGTGACGGCTTCCATGGTATTTCCCGCAAAACCATTCCTGAATCGGTTCGTACGGAACATGAACGTGTGTATCCATTCGGCTGGCTCGGCCTTTTGAGCGAGACGCCGCCGGTTTCGGACGAATTGATATATTGCAAGCATGAACGTGGTTTTGCGCTGGCCAGCATGCGTTCTACCACACGGTCGCGTTACTACCTGCAGGTGCCTTTAACCGACAGCGTTGAGGACTGGTCCGACGAAGATTTCTGGGCAGAGTTGAAAAAACGCCTTCCGGCAGATGCCTCGGAAAGACTGGTGACGGGACCCAGCATAGAAAAGAGCATTGCCCCCCTGCGCTCCTTTGTCTGCGAACCCATGCAATACGGCAATCTGTTTCTGGTTGGCGATGCTGCGCATATCGTACCGCCCACCGGTGCCAAAGGCCTTAATCTGGCTGCCTCCGATGTCGCCACCTTGTATAAAACCCTGACCCGTGTTTATAAAAACCGGGAGAAGGAGGTGATTGCACAATACTCCGATATTGCACTGCGTAGAGTCTGGAACGGCGAAAGGTTTTCCTGGTGGATGAGCAATATGATGCACAATTTCGGTGATGTGGGATCCAGCGATGTCAGCGGCAATACGTTTAAACGTTTTATGGATTCAGAGTTGAAGTATTATCTATCGTCTTTGCACGGTAAACAGGTTCTTGCGGAGCAATATGTCGGCTTGCCGTACGAGGAGCCGAAATAGATCGGGAGTTTGAAGCATCATTACTGATTTGCGGCAAGACTCTGAAAATAATCGGCATGAAAGCGGAGGTAGCCGTCTTGTGTGACCTTCAAATGTTTCCGGGTAAATTTATGAAAATCCGGCAGCTTATGAAAAGGTACTGCGGGGTAGGCATGATGCTCTGCGTGGTACAGCATATTCCAGGCCAGAAAATAGACAATCCGGCTTGTAAAAGTCGTTCGGCTGTTCTCCAGCATATTGGCCACGTGAGGGCACGCGGCATGCTCAGCCAGTAGATAAGCACGTAGAAACGGTTGCCCTAGCAGCAGCGGAAATATCCAAAGCCAAAGCAAGCCTGTTACCCCCGTACCGACGGAAGCAACGAGAATGAACATGTATATGGCCAGATAAAGACGCGCTTCCTTTTTGACTTTTTGCTTTGCCCTGTCAGGCACGAATGTATCATCATTGTTGATCGTCGCGTTGCAAATCAGCTTCTTCATCTGCAGCAGCCATACGGGAACGCCGGTCAGATAGATCGCGTATTCCAACCTTGTCGCCGGCTTCGGCATCGCAAGTTCAGGATCTTTCTCCGGTATGTGCGTATATCGGTGATGCGCGAAGTGAAAGTAACGAAACCAGACCGGAGGTAAAAACACTAAAAACCCGCAGATATTTGCCACAAACAGGTTGAGTTTGCTATTTAAAAAGGCTGTACCGTGGACGGTTTCGTGCAGAGGGGTAAATAAAAATATAATCAGGATACCTTGAACCACAAGCAAAAGCGGCCACAAGTATGCCTCGAGTGCGATCAGCGTACTGCAAACGGCGATTGCCCCCCAATGGCCGGCAAGACGTATCAGCCCCGGAGTATTGGAGCGCGTCAGCAGGGTCTCGCGTTGCTCCTTGCCGAGACTGGCAATCAGTGAGCGATGATCCGCAAGCTGCATAGGCAGAGTTCTCCAGACTCCGCCGATTATAGCGGATAAACAAGCACCGGCACTTTGCTGTGATGAATCACTTTATTGGCTGTTGAACCCAGCACGAGTTGCCCTATTCCGGTGTGAGTACGGGTCCCCATGACTATCAGATCCGCGTCATGATGTTCGCAGGCACCCAGGATCACCTGGTGCGCCTGGCCTTCTCTCACTTCGATAGCCGGATCTCCTCCCGGCCAGGTCTTGTCGTCATTGGGGCACTCCTCGTCACAGAATCTTTGCACCCGATCCTGAAGCTGCTGTTTCAGGCTTTCTATACCGTCTGTGCGCAGTTTTTCGTATTCGCCTTCCGACATGACGTTTTGCAACATTCCACTCATGGATGCGCTCATGGGTTCTATACCATGCAGCATCACAATCCGTGCATCATGCGCCTTGGACATAGCGACTGCCATACGAAATGCGTTTTTCGCGCCTTTCTCTTTTAAATCCGTGGCATACAGGATTTTTTTGATTTGCGGAAGCACTGTTATTTTCCCCCGGTAAAATAAAGTTAACGATGACTGTCAGGAACCCTGTATTTTACCACCCGTAGTTTAGCGCCTATATGATATGTGTTAACTGCGCTTGGCCAGCAGCTCAAGCAACAGGCTGACTTCCGCCTTAGAGCCCAGAATGGCAGGACTTCGTTGATGAAGTGATTCGGGTTGTATTTCCAGCACGCGCTCGACACCCGTGGTGGCCAGCCCTCCCGCCTGTTCGACCAGGAACGATAAGGGACTGACCTCATACAAAAGGCGCAGCTTGCCGTTCAATCCCTGTTGGCGAAGCCGCTCATGGACCGGATTCAGATAGATTCCACCCGTGATGAACAATCGGTGAACATCGGCGACAGCGCCGGTAGACCAGCGCAAATCGAAATCGCGGCCACGTATGCCGTCGAGCCCGTTAAGACAATCGGAAATATATTCTTGTATCGGCGGATCCCAACGGCCGAAATTGAACATATTGATGTATACACGGTCACTCTCATCCGGTATGAGCATCCCGGGATGACTTAACACGAATTCACCCACCAGCGGATCAAGCGTAAAACCGTTAATACCGTTCCCGGTTGTAATAACGATCATGGTGGATGAGCCGTAAATCGCATAACCGGCGCACACCTGCTGGACTCCGGGTTGTAAAAATTCCACTAATTGCGGCTGGCCGCACGCACCTTCAGGACGTTTTAAAATCGAGAATATGGTTCCTATCGCCGCATTTTCGGCAATATTGGAAGAACCGTCCACCGGATCATAAAGCAATAAATACCGGCCCTTCGGATAACGCGCCGGCAGCTGGTAGATTTCCTCCATCTCCTCGGAAACCATGGCAGCGACGTGGCCGCCGAATTCGGTACGGCGCAAAAAGAGTTCGTTAGCCAGGATGTCCAGGGTTTTCTGCGTCTCGCCCTGTACATTATCGGTACCGCTGGTGCCTAATAGATTATCGTCAGAAAGAGCGCCGTAGCGCATAGCGGAAGATATGGCCTTGCATGCAGTGACCACGTCGTTAATCACCGAGGTTAAGTCACCCGTTGCGTCCGGGATATTCCGTTGTTCCTCGATCAGAAACTGGGTGATGGTGGTGCCGATCATGGGTTTGAAAGCTTCCTATGATAAAGTGATATTGCTCCGCCCCTGCAATTCAACCAGTCGATCCAGTTGTTCAACCAGAACGAGGGCGAATTGTTCGGAATTCAGTTCGGCGTCAACTTCAATCACATCGACATCCCGTTTCAACGCCTGTTTGAGAGCGGGTACAAATGCCGAGTCGGCCTCAGGATCGTAAAGCGCTTCACCTTCGATGCTCAAGGACGACCAGCCAAGCAGGGGAACGACCACGCTTGCCGGATTATCGGCAAGATTCAGTTTTTCACCGACGAGTCGCGCGACGTCGGCAACTTCGTCAGCCGTGGTGCGAACCTCGACCCGAAAGCGATCAGGAATGGAAATCGGCCGAAGGGCAAGTTTCTTTTCTTCCCATAACGGGTCGTGTGAATCGCGACGTTCAATCGGGCCGCAGCTGATCATATCAAAACCGCTGGTTGCGACCACATTCGGGACACCGGCTTTACCGGCCGCTTCAAGGCGGTCCGGACGGGAAGCGCGATTACCGCCAAGCAGCTGCTCACTCAATCCGGCGGGCACTATATCGATCACGCCCTGAAACAGATTTTGCGAGATCAGGTTTTCCATGGCGTTTTCACCCACGCCCTGAGCATGGAACGGGATAACCGAATAACCGCGCCGCTCAAGTTCGCGCATTACGGCCTGAGCGCAGCTTTCCGCAAAGCGAAAGCTGGTAACCGCTATGGCCTTTACATCGCTCGACATCTGTAACTCGCCGTTACTGCTTGCCGCCATGCCGCAGATTGCCCCGGCGCCGCGTTTCAGAAATGCGCGCGTCAGATCGTTCAGTCCGGATATATCGACAACCGCATGCATGATGGTGATATCCCGGGAACCGAAAAACATCGCTGAATAGGCCGGCATTGCCGCCGCGCTTGAGATCACCAGTTTTGGAATACCTATGGGGAGTGATTTCATTACTCCTGTTGCCAGGGTTGTATTGGAGGCGCCGCCAAAGGCGACTACGCCATTGCAACGGCCGTTTTTAAGCAACTCAAGGACTTTTACGGTTGAGCCTTGCATCATCAGCCTGGACGCCGCGCTGGTATCTTTCATCCGGTAAATGCTATCCATGTCCGTTCCGGCGGCTTTGGCGACTTCGCCGGCGGAAATATCCGCGGCCATTTTGGCTCGCTGACCGTAACCGATATCAACCAGAACCGTCCGGACACCCTGTTCCTCGATACAATCCTTCAGATAATGTGCTTCAGCTGCTTTCGTATCGAGCGAACACAGCATGACAATGCTTGGCTCGGCCATGGCTGCCCCTCTTTAACCGGCTGATTTGCTATACAGACAAAAAATAGCATGCCGGTCTTGGCCGTGGAAATTCATAATGCAATCTAGCCATTCGTTTTTTGAATAGCCTACTCTGCTCCATAAATTTTTATAAACGCCGCCCGACCTGTCTCGCGACTTCTGATAGTTGCAGTCTGGCCGTTTCGATAAACTCTTCCCTGAATCGACTCAGCATGCCGAACACTGAAATTGTCAGTATCATTCGCCCCTCAAGGTTTCTGACGGGGACGGCAACGGCGGCAATATCCGGTTCGTTGTCTCCTAGATTGATTGCAAAACCCTGGCGGCGAACAGTGTCCAGTTCTTCGAGTAGTTCTTCCGGTTTCGGCGTCGACCGGTCCGCAATCGACAGGGCCTCAAGTCGTTCTGCCCTTACCTGGGGCGACAGATCCGCCAACCACAGTTTGCCCTGCGCGCTTAGATGCATCGGCAGCAAAGTACCCACTTTGATATTGACTGAAATTGTCCGGCGCGAATCTGCCACCGCAATGCAGGTGGGACCGTAGCGCGAAAGGCGGCAGGCCATTACCGACTCGTTGAACGACAGGCTCATGCGGTCGAGTTCCGGTCTCACCACAGCAGCCAGCGAGTTGGATTCTTCGGCAATCCAGCAAAGTTCTTCGATCTTCGGACCGAGTATGTAGATTCCCCTGCGTGCGGCCCTTAAGGCACCGACACTTTCAAGCGTCAACAGGAGTCGATGTGCCGTCGCAGAATTCATTTGCAGTTGCTCGACCACTTGCGCAGTCGAGATTTCGCGTCTGTCCGACGAAAAAAGCGACAGTATCTCAAAGCTCTTGAGTATCGATCCATTCAGCGGTGTACTCATTCGGATTCCCGTATTGAAAGAATAGAAGTCTCTTGACTTATAGCATTGTACTACTCATTATATAAGATATCTATCTCATATAATGAGATTTACTGGAGGAGATATCATGAACGTCGGGCTTTTGATCAACAATACGAATGTACCCGCTGCCGGTGGGGCGACATTTGACCGCAATTCGCCCATTTCGGGCGAACTTGCAACCAGGGCTGCCGCCGCGAAAAGTGCCGACGTTGATGCTGCGGTGCAGTCGGCCGCGAATGCCTTTGCGGCCTGGTCGGCTACTGGCCCTGCCGAACGTCGCGCTATTCTGAACGCTTGCGCCGACGTGCTTGATGCCCGACAAAGCGAATTTATCGCCTTGGGAATCAAGGAAACCGGTGGAACCGCGCCCTGGTTTGGATTCAACGTCATGTTGGCGGCCACAATGTTGCGCGAGGCCGCAGCATTGACCACTCAGATCAAGGGAGAAATTATTCCGGCCAACAAGCCCGGCACTCTGTCAATGGGCTACAGGCAAGCGGTCGGCGTGCTCGTCGGCATGGCTCCCTGGAATGCTCCGGTCATTCTTGGCGTACGCTGTTTCGCGATGCCGATCGCCTGTGGCAATACGCTTGTCATGAAAGCTTCGGAGAAATGTCCCGGCCTGCACCGCCTTATCGGCGATTGCATGGTCGAGGCAGGACTCCCCGAAGGCGTGCTCAATATCATTACACATGCCGCGGAAGATGGACCCGAGGTTGTAAATGCACTGATCGATCATCCGCTGACCCGGCGTATTAATTTTACCGGTTCAAGCCGTGTCGGGCGCATCGTTGCGGAACGCGCAGCGACCCATCTGAAGCCTTGCCTGCTCGAACTCGGAGGCAAAGCGCCTTGTATTGTTCTCGACGACGCCAATATCGCAGCTGCAGTGAACGGCGCGGCATTCGGTGCCTTTATGAATCAAGGCCAGATATGCATGTCTACCGAGAAGGTCATAGTCCTTGATGCCGTCGCGGAAGAGTTCACCACTGCCTTTGCCGAAAAGGTTGCGGGCTATAAATGCGGCAACCCCGATGAACAGGTACACCTTTCATCCGTCGTAGACCTCGAGACTATAGACCATTTGGCAATGCTGATCGAGGATGCCACGGCCAAAGGTGCCAGAATTGTAGTTGGAGGCACCCCCGCGGAAGGCACCGTCATGCCGGCAACCCTCGTGGCGGATGTCACTCCCGAGATGAAAATCTATTCTACGGAAAGCTTCGGCCCCGTGACCGCAATCATTGCTGCGCGGGACGAGAATCACGCGATAGAGATTGCAAACGACACCCAATACGGCCTTACCGCCTCAGTGTTCACAAACGATGTCAGGCGCGGGTTTGAGGTTGCAAAACGCCTTGAAACCGGAATCGCCCATGTGAACGGCCCAACGGTCAGCGATGAGGCCCAAATGCCATTCGGCGGCACCAAAGCAAGTGGTTACGGAAGGTTCGGCGGTACCGCAGCAATCGACGAATTCACTGAATTGCGCTGGATTACCATAGAAGACCCCGATCAGCACTACCCGATATGACCGCTTCACGAGACGCGGAATATGCCTGAAGATCAATCGACATCAAGCGCAGTCAGCGCGGGCGGAGCGATTTTCGGTAAACTCAAAGCCCTGGGTGTGGACTATATCTTTGCCAACTCCGGTACGGATTTTCCGCCTATCATCGAAGGCCTGATCGAGGCGCGCGATAAGGGAATCGATCTGCCGATCGCGGTCACTGTGCCCCATGAGCACGTGGCTGTCAGCATGGCTCATGGTTACTACCAGATCTCAGGGAAGGCCCAGGCAGTGATGCTGCACACCAACGTCGGCCTTTCAAACGGAGCGACCGGAGCAATTAATGCGGCCTGCGATCACATTCCCATGTTGCTGATGTCGGGTCGCACCCCGGTGATGGAGAGCGCGATGTTCGGTGCACGCACTGTCCCCATCGGCTGGGGGCAGGAGATGTATGATCAGACGGCGCTGGTGCGGGAAGCCTGCAAATGGGACTACGAGCTTCGCTTCCCCGAACAGGTGGCCGAGGTTCTGGACCGGGGCTGGGCGGTTGCGAATTCGACGCCCAAAGGGCCTGTCTATCTCAGCCTGCCGCGCGAAGTTCTGTGTGAGCCCTGTCCGGAGATCGGGCTCGACCAGCCGTCCCGCATGTCCCCGGCAAGATCGGCGCCCGACCGGAAGGCATTAAAAAAAGCCGCCGAATTGCTGGCAGATGCCGAACGTCCTTTGATTATCGCCCAACGCGGCGCGGGCTCGCGGGACGCGTTTGAGGCACTTGCACAATTTGTCGAGGACTGGGCCATTCCGCTTTCCCACTACTGGGCCAACCAGATTGCCATCCCCATGTCCAGCCCGTGCCATGTGGGATGGATGCCGGACGAACTGCTGAGGGAGGCCGACGTGGTGCTTGTGCTTAACGCGCTCGCGCCCTGGTGGCCCGACAAAGCGATCCCTTCTGCCGATGCCACCATCATCCAGCTGGGGCCGGATCCCCTGTTTGCCCGTTCAACCCCGATCCGCAATTTTCGCTCGGATGTGACGCTGGCCGGGGAAACAGCCGCGACGCTCCAGGAACTCATCCGAATGGTCAGATCCCATCCCAAGCCAGTGGATAGTGTTGATGCACGCCGTTCGATCATCGAGGAAATCGCAGCACGGGAACGCAAACGGGTTGCGGCCGAGGCTCAGAATGGCAATACAAGCCCCATGTCCAAGGAATGGGTCAGCCACTGCCTCGGCCGGGCAATCAAGGGCTGCAAAGCCAGTATATTTCATGAACTGGGATGCCCCTTGCCGCCGCTTGAACTTGATCAACACCTCGGTTACTTCCAGGAACCGCACTCCGGCGGGCTGGGCTGGGGGCTTCCGGCGGCCATGGGCGCCCAGCTGGCTGATCCTGAAAGACTGATATTTGCCACTGTCGGCGACGGCAGTTATATGTTCGCCAATCCCGCTGTCTGCCATCAAATCTGCGAATCCCTGGCGCTGCCCGTCATTACGCTTGTTCTGAACAACGAAGAGTGGGGCGCCGTCCGCCACTCGGTGCAATCACTGTATAAAAACGGCTTGGCGGCACAAACTGCCGACGTACCACTCACCTCACTTCGCCCCAGCCCGGACTTTACCAAAACCGCCGAAGCAAGCCGGGCCTATACCGAAACCGTCAGGGACGGAGCAGAGTTGCCTGCAGCGCTGGAACGCGCCATTCAGGTAGCACGCTCCGAACGCAGACAGGTATTGCTGAATATCGCTATCAGGCGCTCGACATTGTGATTTCAGCCATTCCGGGTTGGCGTAATCGGTGGCAATCCTTGCCGTCCGACTGCGGTGTCAGAATTGTAGTATAACTACTGTCTCATTTATAACAAGTCTGCCCACGAAATCAGAGCCGATTACACCGGAGTCCGAGGCCGCTATCTACTCTGCATCCACTCATCGAAGTCTTGAACAGATCTTATCCGGATAAGACCCGTGGCAACCACAATGTCAGGGCAGGAAAGGCAATCAGAACCGCCACCCGAAGAATCTCGGCGCCAAAGAACGGCATCACACCCAGAAATGTTTCGCTCATCGGCACATCCTTGGCATGTACCGAGATGATAAAGACGTTCATTCCCACGGGTGGTGTAATAAGCCCAAGCTCCACCACAATCAACGCCAGTATGCCGAACCAGATCTTCAGATCTTCCGTGCCCATGCCGAAGGGTGACACTTCGGCCAGAGCAAAGTCACCACCGTTGATTTCCACCAGTACCGGCCAGAAAAACGGGATGGCGAGCAGTATCATCGACAGGCTGTCCATCAGGCAGCCCAATAAAATCAGGGCTAACAGCAGGATCAGCAATGTTGACATTGGGGCAAGACCGGAGGCCGCCATCCATTCGGCCATGGCTTGCGGCACACCGCCGCGGGACATAAAAATTTTCAACAGCTCCGCGCCAAACACGATCAGATAAATCATACCGGCGGTGCGGGCGGTTTCGAGAAGCGCTTCGCGTCCCTCGAGAAAAGAAAGTTTGCGGCGGATCAGGCCGATAAGCACAACCATGACGACGCCGACCGCAGCGGCCGGCGTGGGATTGAAAAACCCCAGATACAGGCCGCCGATAACAACCACAAAAACTACGCCCACCGGCAGAATGTTCAGCGTTGCGGCGACGAACTCTTCGCGAGAGGCCGACTCGCCCTTGGGCCCGGCCTCTGGACGGATAAGCACATAGAAGAAAATCGTCAGAATGAAGAAGATAACGGCGATCAACCCGGGAACCAGGGCGGCCATAAACATGGTGACCACATTAGCTTCTACGATGATCGAATAGATGATCAGCACCACCGAGGGCGGAATCAATATGCCCAGTACACCGCCCGCTGCGATGGTGCCCGTGGACAGTCTGTTGGAGTAGTTATAACGCTTCAATTCCGGCAAGGCGACTCGGCCCATGGTCGACGCGGTAGCCAGCGAAGAGCCGCACACCGCACCAAACCCTGAACACGCGGCTATGGCTGACATGGCCACACCGCCGCGCATCCAGCCAAGCCAGGCATTGGCGGCACGGAACAGATCCTGGCTCAATCCGGTTCGCGAGGCTATGGCCCCCATCAGCACGAAAAGCGGAACAACCGACAAATCGTAAGTTGAAAATTGCCCGTAGGCGAGATCTTTAAGCTGCGACAGTACTATGGCCGACCCGTTGAGCATCATGGTTCCTATACCGCCTACCATGATCATGGAATAGGCGATAGGAACGCGGATCGCGATAAGCAGTATAAGAACCGCAAGCCCCGCAAAGCCGACGGTTATGCTATCCATGCCACCCTCCTGATCGTCGCACGAAATCCTGCAGTGCTTGATTTAAGGTAATCAGGGCGGCCCACAATAACAGCGCCAGAGAAATCAGCGCGGGTACAAAGGCCCACCAGATCGGGATTTGCAGAATACCCGTGAATTCCTCGTACTCCCGGTAGTCTTGCAGTCCGGCACTCATCCTCCAGAGCAAAAGTGCGGCAAAAGCGATGGCGACAAGCGATGCGAATACCGACATCAGCGCCACTGCCCCGGAACCTGCACGCATGGTAAAAATATCCGCCGACACATTGGCTCCGGTCAGCTGGCAATAGGGCAAGAAACAAAACACGGCGATCGCAGCGCCCATTTCGGTGAGCTCGAAATCGCCGGGAAAAGGTTTATTGAAAAACGCACCCGACAGGATCGACCACGCATTGATCAGTACGACGCCGATAAGCACCAGCCCACCGATCAAGGCCCAGGCGGTGATTAAGGTGTGTGCTATGCCTTTTGGCCTCGCTTCGGATTCGGATGCACCTGACATGGCTTACTCCTGAGCCATGTTTTCACCGACAAGCTTTTTCGCCTGATCATACAGCGCCTGGCCGTCTATGCCTTTTTCTTTCATCTCGGCAATCCAGCGGTCCACTACCGGCGCGACAGCCTCTTCAAAAGCGGCCCATTCTTCATCTGAAAGCTGTATATGCGAATTGCCACTGTCAGTGGCGATTTTGATACCGGTCTGATCGGCGGCGTCCCAGATTTCCCCGACCTGTGCATGCCAGTCCTCGCCTGAATTATCAGTGAAGATCTGTTGAATATCCTCCGGCAGGCTGTTCCAACGATCCTGGTTCATAATGACGGTAAAAGAGGTTGTGCCAAGCCGCTTACCCCCGGGACCTTCGATCTGGTACTGAGTCTGCTCATGTATTTTAAGCGGCGGGATAATCTCCCATGGAATTAAAGCGCCGTCTATTACCTTTTTCGAAAGCGCCACGGGAATTTCACCGACCGAAGTTTGCACCGGGCTCGCACCCAATGCTTCTATGACCCATGCCCCTGTACGCGAAGGAATGCGAATTTTTTTGCCTGAAAGATCAGCCGGAGAACGGACTTCATCCGTTGCCATATGGAAGGCCTGACCGGCATGAACATGCTGGAAGAGCGCCACCATACCCTTGAAATCTTTACTCAGTTCGTCTGCATACATGGCCTTCATCGCCTTATTGACGGCCGCGGTTTTGCCCTGATGCACACCCGGCAATTCGAAGACCTCTGTGCGGGGAAAGGCACCCGAGGCATAAGCGTTGACAATCCAGGCTATGTCCACAACGCCGTCGCGCACCTGGCGCGGCAACTGCGGAGGCTTTCCACCCAGCGTCATGGACGGGAAGATTTCGATGGCAATTCTTCCGTCCGACGCCTCCATGATTCGTTTTGCCCAAGGTTCAAGCATTTTTGTGTGCGCCGGTGACTTGGGGCTGAGGAAATGATGCATTTTGAAATCAAATTCGGCGGCATTTGCTGCACCCGCACAGACAACCGACAAGGCCAATCCGGCTAATAGTGCTCTGGTTTTTGTTAAAATCTTCATGTAAGTCTTTCCTCTGTTTAACCGTTAACTGTTAGTCGTTGAAGCCCGCTGTTGTTAAAAACAGCGCCTGGACTCCGCCTACTATACAGACTCAAACTAGCATGCCAACCATCCCCGAGGAAATTCAGAATGCAATGCATCTATTCGTTTTTTGAATAGCCTGCGCTGCCGGTACTCACTCAGTTTAAGTATGAGCGTCCGAGAGCTCCGGCCATCTTCTTCTTACAGTCAAAGTGTTTTTTCACTGCAAGAGATCTCAAGCGGAGTTCCTGCCGGACAGGGCTCTCCCTTAATCGGATTAGCTAAATTGAATCAAAAAAGACGACCAAGGTTGCAATTTACTGATCAACAGGGGCATAGCGGCAATTCTTCTTCCCTGTTTTTGCGCGGTCGGTTGGGGAATTTCGCTTGCGGGCAAACTCCTACGAAGGGGGACGTGAGGGTGTCAAGCAAAATTAATTCTCTTATATTGCCGATATACCGGAACAGTTTCAGGTACGGGTTCCACCCACGGTGATATCGTCGAGCCGCAGGGTCGGCTGGCCTACGCCTACCGGTACGCTTTGCCCTTCCTTGCCGCATACGCCAACTCCGGCATCAAGTTCAAGGTCTGAACCCACCATGGATACTCGCTTTAATGCATCTGCGCCGTTTCCGATCAATGTCGCGCCCTTTACCGGCCGGGTGATTTTTCCGTTGTCGATCAAATAGGCTTCCGAGGCGGAGAATACGAACTTCCCGGAGGTGATGTCCACCTGGCCTCCTCCGAAATTCACGGCATACACACCCTTGGAGACAGATTCTATAATCTCCGCGGGATCATGCCTGCCGGCCAGCATATAGGTATTCGTCATGCGCGGCATCGGCAAATGCGCGTAGCTTTGCCTCCGCCCGTTGCCGGTGGACTTTTGGCCCATTAAGCGGCCGTTTGTTTTATCCAGCATATAGGCTTTTAAAATGCCTTTTTCCACTAAGACGGTTTTTTGAGTGGGACTTCCTTCATCATCGATGCTCAGGGAGCCGCGCCGGCGTTCGAGAGTACCGTCATCGACAATAGTGCACTGTTCGCTGGCGATTTTCTGCCCCAGCAGGCCGGTGAAGGCAGATGTGCCCTTGCGGTTAAAATCCCCTTCCAGACCATGCCCGATCGCCTCGTGTAACAATACTCCCGGCCAACCGGGCCCTAACACAACGGTCATATTGCCGGCCGGTGCGTCCACGGCATCAAGGTTCAGAACTGCTTGCCGGACGGCTTCTTTCGCATAGGCACCGGCAAGATCACGCTCAATAAATTCCCGGTAGGAGAAGCGTCCTCCGCCGCCTGCGCTGGCTTGCTCACGCCTGCCCTCTGATTCGACAATCACGCTGACATTCAGACGCACCAAGGGCCTGACATCGGCGGCGAGGGTCCCATCGCTCGCAAGCACGAGAATCGATTCATGACTGGCTGAAAGATTCGCAATCACCTGGGTCACGCGCGGATCTTCAGCGCGTGCTAAAGTATCAACCTTGCATAAAAGCGCAATTTTTTCACTCTCTGTTAAGCTATAGAGCGGATTTTCGGCACTATACAGATTTTGCTTCGGTGTATCTGTCCAAGCCTCGATCATGCCTGAACGTCCGCCATGAGCAATAGCTTTGGCCGACTGACTCGCCTCCATTAAGGCATCGATTTGAATATCATCCGAGTAGGAAAATCCCGTCTTCTCACCGCTGACTGCCCGCACGCCTATCCCGCTATCGATAGAAAAACAGCCGTCTTTAATGATACTGTCTTCCAGCATCCACGACTCCTGATGGGCCTGCTCGAAATACAACTCCCCATAGTCTACACTGTGGCTCATCATGCCGTTTAAGGCACGCTCCAGTTGGGTCATTGCAATATCGTTTTGATCCAGAAGCTGTACTCTGACCTGATCCAGAGTATTAGTATTTTCACTGGTCTGCATAGTTTGGATTCCGGGGTTAGTTACGGAACCGATATTCAAAGCATCAAAACATCGTCCGAAAAATGGTCGCTAGCGATTATCCGGCACAATTCGTTCCCTGGCCGGAGCCTCTATTTTTTTTATCTGCGGATTATCCCAGGTACCGGTCAAATGATATTCTCGTTTTATAATCTCGTCGAAATTAACACCTATACCTTTTAATACCTGATCGGCTATAAATACACCGACTCCTGCTGCAGCGCCTCCGGAAATAAGACCGATGATAGGCAGGGTTGAGGATAATCGGGGTATGACGACAATTTTCTGATCATAGGTATTGCTGACAAAATCCGTTGATCCAAGACTGCTGACCACACCGATGGGGCCACTCAGATGCATATGCCGGGTTTCGGCAATGCCGTTGGCAATATCCAGTCTGCCGCTGATTTCATCATATAAAAGCCCCTCATGCGTCACATCTTTAAAGTCGAGTAACAATCGTCGGGGAATCGTTTGTAAAGCGAATAATCCCAGAATTTTCGCCGCCCCCGGTTCCACTGCCAATATACGCCCTTTTTTCAGATCTATGGAGATATTACCCGCGATATCACTGAATGCAGGCGCGTAAGCGGCGTCGCTCCAACTGAGTGCGACTTTGACCTCTCCTTCCCCATCCCCGAATGCACCGCCGATCCCGATATTGTCCATGCCCTTACCTATATTGTCGCTTTGAAGCTGAATGCTCAAATCGGTATGATGAACGTTTGCCAGTGATTTCGTGACTTGTTGCGGATCGCGTAATCGCCAGTGAGCCT
Source organism: Granulosicoccaceae bacterium (assembly GCA_965222695.1). Classification (GTDB taxonomy): domain Bacteria; phylum Pseudomonadota; class Gammaproteobacteria; order Granulosicoccales; family Granulosicoccaceae; genus UBA7957. The sequence goes on from OZ244967.1 coordinate 3,451,770, forward strand.
GGCCAATCATCTGCATATGATCGTGGACAAATCCCAGGGCTTGGGTTTTCACCCCATCGGCGACCGGAATTGTACGTATTTTTAAATCCGATATCTGAAACTCATCCCAAACAAACTCTTGCACCGTGATATCCGTAGCCGGAAAGATTCTCGGGTCAATTCTATCACCCTGGCCTTCGGACGTTGTCAAAGCATCCAGAAAGCGCTTGTCCATAAAAACAAGCACAACGTTCATCATTTCATCTTTATTCCAGTGTTTTCGGGGATAGTCGACATGGCCGTTCAGCCAGAGTGACTCCAATCGGGTTGTAATATGTCCTTGTGTGGTGGAAGCCGATAATACCGCAGGCCCTGTATCGATTTTTCCGGCCATTAATTTATCGACGGACAAATTGGAATTGATCGGTATAATCGGCTCTGTTTGATCACTCGCGGGTAATTTATCGATCAAGCCGGCTATAGTCCCGATCCAACCGTCAAAAGAAAATTCCGCTGCATGACCATTGACTTCCACCCCGGGCTTGAGTCCGGAATTAACCGGATTAGTATCGCCGAAATGAATCCGCAAGGCCTCCAGCCTGGACGTTTTGTTCGATACTCTGGCACTACCGGCAATTTGCCGGCCATAGGCAAAATCCCAGCGATCGCTGCCACCGCTGTCCGAGAAATTGGCACTGAGTCGAAACGGCCGCTTTTCCGGCTCAAGTTTATCGTAAGGTGCCGGCAGATCCACCGAGGAGCCGTGCAGATCGGATCGGGCCTGGAGACTCAATTGCGGCCGCTTGTTTTTTTTCGCCTTTTTAACGTTCAAGGTTACATACCACGGAGATTTTCCGGAAACCCATTGATCAACGGGGATATTGTAATTCTGCAGCACTTTTTTCGCTTCTATGTCACCGCTGATGGAAATACGGCTGTATAAATCCGGATCTTTTTTATCTGTACTGGCTGCAATCTTTATCGGAGAATTGAAATAAGTCGCGCGTATTGCCTTGGAAGTGAGGTCATTTTCCGTGAACGATAGATTGCCGCTGATGTTTTTCAGATCAAAGCCGAACTTTTCCGAACGCCATCGATTGTTCGAAAAATCTATACGCCCATTATAAGACAGGCTTTTATTAAGGTCCTTTTTCAGAGGCACACTCAGTGCCAGCTGCAAATCCAGCGATCCTTTGCCGGTTGATCTCTCCAGTATGGGTTGTAATACACTTCTCAGCGGCGAGTTATTCGTGAAAGAGATCAGTTGTGAGAATTCACCTTTTATATTACTTTGCAATGATAAAACCGGTTTTTTAAAGCTCCGGATTTCCATCTCGGCATTCCCCAATCGCGCTCCTTCGGAAAGTCCATCGGTAGCCTTGATTTTCATGGAGGTCTGTTGAAATTCTATCCGTGCATCTATGGCTTGTATTTCCGGCCAGGCAGGTAAATAACGCAACCGCCCATTCTCGACATTTATTTCCGCCGTAAACTGACCCTCACCGTTTGCGTATGGGAACCCCTTGCCTGGTCCCCTGATGTGCAGCGTGCCCTTTGTCAACTTACCGTCGAGCACGGATTTGTCCAGCCAATCGACCAGTTTCGGATGCATGCGCTTCGCCGGATAGTAAAGGGCAGCATATTTACCATCCGCTTCATCAAGCTTGGCACTGATATCGATATATGCAGGTTTTTGAGGTTCTTTTTGCACGAAAAATTTCACTTCCCCTTTGAGGTGTTCATTGGACAGTGCAATGGGCGAGCTCTTGACGATAAGTTCATCCTGTCGGATCTGAAACCCCAGTTCACCGTTTATTTCCGATATTTGGATGGAATTCCTGAACCAAGCAGGCATATCGAACACGGAATTCTTGCCTGCAATGTCGATTTTACCGATATTGTTTCGAATCAGCAGCCTGCCATCGAGCCCTTCAAACCCGGGGAATTTTCCGACAGCATTGAAGCCGGTATTGAAAAAACCGGCAATAGCCGAAATACGCGGAAAGGTGTCACCTTTCTTTTCTATCGACAGATGCCAGTCAGACAGCTTGCCGACGGGTTCAAGCTTTTTGTAAATATCGACATACTTTTGGGTTGAGTTTATGCCATCCAACAAGGCCATTAACGGTGAAATCATGCTTGATTCCAGTACGGGGCCTGCGGCTTCGAGCTTCCAGCTCTTGCCGTCATCAATACCTATATTCAGCCTCCCTTGTATTACACTGTCCGTCCCCGGTTTATTGTCGGTGGACAGTTTTTGAACTGCAATTTGCAAATAGTCATCTTCGCGCTTAAACAGTAAGTCGGAACTCAGTACCGTGGCTTTCCAACTCGCAGAACCGGATTGATTGGTGAATTCCGGAGCATCTATGTTTGAAATGACCCGAAGCGATTGCAAGGAGCCTTCGGACCAATTACCCCATAAATTCCATCCTGCCTGACCACTGAGCAAAACCGGGCTTTGATCCTGTATCAGTGATGATACCTTGGACAGATCCACCCCTTTCAGATCCAGATTGAATTCCCCCCGGGAGTGGAATATGTCCTCTCGCGAACCATGAAAATCCAGCGCAAGGTGAGTTTTTTCGTCGCTTAATTCGGGCAGATCGACATCGAGCCGTATCTGGTGTAAATCATCGGTATTTACCGCACGAATATTCAATTCGCGCATATTCAGGTATATGGATTTTTCCCGATTGATAAACCGTACCCGCGAGTCAAGCAAAGCTACGCTATCGGCCTGCATCAACCAGGCAAGTACATCGAGATTACCGGCGTCGCCGGTTCGATTTCCATCTATATCATAACCGTAGATCCGCAGTTTCTTATCACCCAGATACTCCACGGAAAGATTTGCCCCGAGTATGGCCATCTCGCCAATTTGCCAGCCGGCATTAAGCCAGGACCGGTAAAGATCCAGATCAAGATAAATCTTCTGCAAATGGACATCCTGGGATTTATCCTGCGCGGACGATAAAACAATATCGTCCAGCACGAGGCGAGGACCCAGCTTATGCCAGCTAAGCTCCAATGAGCCTATTTCGACGGGTTTACCCAGATAGGTACTGACATATTCCTGAATTTCGGCGCGATATGCGCCGGCAAAGGGTAAACTGATCCGCGCCGCGCCACTGAAAACCGCTGACAGGATCAAAAAGAGAAATACAAGCAGGAGGGTCCAGCGTGCTGTATGTATTGCGACTTTTTTCACTCGATCGCCCGGCGCTCTAGACGAGTACCACGTCGTATTGTTCGCGGGTGTACATTCCCTCACCCTGCAAACGAATCGGAACACCGATAAATTCCTCGAGCTCGGCCAGATCGCCCGATTGTTCGTCCAGCAGCAAATCGGTGACTTCGGTCGACGCGACAACAGTCAGGGAGCTGACATCAAACTGACGCACCTGACGAATGATTTCGCGGGTAATCTCGTAGCAAACCGTTTCCGCTGTTTTCATGGTTCCCCTGCCCGAGCAGGCGGGACACTCGGAGGTTAGTACGTGCTCCAGGCTTTCGCGTGTCCGTTTGCGGGTCATTTCCACCAGCCCCAGGGAGGATACTTCACAGACCTGGGTTCGCACATGGTCTCTTTGCAAGCACTTGTCAAAGGCCTTCATCACCTGCCGCTTATGATCTTCCTCGGTCATGTCGATAAAATCGATAATAATAATTCCACCCAGATTGCGTAGTCTTAGCTGACGCGCTATGGCCTGAGCCGCTTCCAAATTGGTTCTAAATATGGTTTCTTCCAGATTTCTGTGGCCTACAAATCCACCGGTATTCACGTCAATCGTTGTCATGGATTCGGTTTGATCTATGACCAGATACCCGCCTGATTTCAATTGCACTTTTTTGTCCAGCGCTTTCTGTATTTCGTCCTCCACACCGTAGATATCAAAAATCGGCCTTTCGCCAGGATAGTGCTCGATGGTTTTCATTAAATCCGGCATGTACTCTTTACAGAAATCTATCGCCAGCTGATAGGTCTCGCGGGAATCGATGCGTACCCGCTCGATGATATGGCCTTTAATATCACGCAAAGTACGCAATACCAGGGGCAGATCTTTAAAGATCACCTTACCGGGCGTCTGCTCGCTGAGTTTCTCATTGACCGTGATCCAGACTTTCCGAAGAAACTGCATGTCATTTTGAATCGCTTCCTCGTTGGCGCCCTCGGCCATGGTTCTGACAATATATCCGCCATCGTCTTCCACAATCATGGATTGCACGATCGCACGCAGGCGTTCTCGCTCCTCTTCATCTTCTATCTTGGTCGATACGCCGATATTGGTTTCGTTGGGCATGAGCACCAGGAACCGGGACGGAATGGTGAGATTGGTGGTCAAACGGGCCCCTTTGCTTCCCAGAGGGTCCTTTATCACTTGCACCACGACCAGTTGGCCCTCCACCAGGCTCTCGTGTATGGATTTAGGCGCTGTTCTCTCGCCATTGGCTTCAGGGGTACTCGATCGGGCTATATCCGTCGCGTGCAGAAAGGCTGCGCGTTCAAGGCCTATATCAACAAATGCCGCTTCCATTCCGGGCAGTACACGTACAACCTTTCCCATGTAAATATTTCCAACCAGGCCGCGTTTTTTTGCCCGTTCGATCAAAACTTCTGTCAGCATGCCGTTTTCGACATTGGCTACCCGGGTCTCTTGCGGTGTCACGTTTATCAGAAGCTCTTCAGTCATATTGTTATTTTCCTGAGTCCTGTCTGCTCGCAGTGGCATTACATAAACTATTGATTCTATTAAAACATTGACATATTAGACTCACTAACAGTCATGAATTCACCGGATCGGGAACATGATTGATAAATTGACACAATCATCAATGTATCGGGTACGATACCCGTACGGATGGTAAGCATACAATGCATTTCAGAGATTTCGAACCGAGCATGCGGCGAACTCACCGTCCGGTTACTGAAGATTACTCACCATGGCGTGCAGTTTTCCAAATATCGATGTTCGCCTTCCGTAACAGCAGAGACGTTTCGTAGAGCGGCAAACCCGCAACATTGGAGTAGCTGCCCCTTATTTCGGCGACCAATGCAGCTCCTAAACCCTGAATCGCATAAGCTCCGGCTTTCCCGATCGGCTCGCCGGACGCGCAATAGGCATCAATCTGCCTATCCGCTAATTCGCTGAATCTGACCCGCGTGCTGACCACCGCAAATGCTGTTTTCTGTTTATAAACTATAGCAGTCCCGGTGGTTACGGTATGGGTTTTTCCGGATAAGGCTTTGAGTATTCTTTTCGCGTCATTGGTGTTTTTGGGCTTACCGTAAATAGTTTGCTCCAGAACAATAACCGTGTCAGCCGCCAGTACCGGTAATTGTTCCTGCCGATTAAAGACGGATAGCGCTTTTTCCTGAGCAAGCCGCTTTACAAAGCCGGGGCCGGATTCTCCTGCCTGTCTCGATTCGTCGATATGCGCAGCTTTTACCTTGACCCGGACACCGATTTGTTGCAGCAAAGCCAGGCGACGGGGTGACGCGCTGGCCAGAATCAACTCAGGGTGTGGTGTTGTCATCAGATCTATACCTTGATATCCGGACTCAGTAAAGTAAGGTGCGAAACACATTTTCCCTTCGGCAACAGCAGCGAAAAAATATCCCTCATGGGGTTGAAGGCATTAACAGGGATCTCGGTTATACTCTGCCGCGCCAGTAATTGGAAATCTTACAATCAATTACCGACGTTTAGACAATGCATGAGTAATTTATGAAACGAATCACCGTTATAGGAACAGGCTTCGGCGCTTTGACGGCTGTTAAGACACTGCGAAAATCAGACCCGTCTCTGCAGATTACGGTCATTGGGAAGACCGCGGAATTTTTTTACTATCCGAGCCTGATCTGGGTGCCCTCGGGTCTGCGTAAACAGGAAGATATCACCGTCGATCTTAATCGTTTTTTCCGGCGCAAAGATATTGTCTTTCATCCTCACCCGGCAATCGGAGTCGAAGACGGTGGCCGTACGGTTGTGACTGAAAACGACAGGATCGGGAATGACGCCTTAATCATTGCGTCCGGCGGACGGTATCTGCAGAAATTGCCCGGTATCGAACACGCGCATATTCCCTGCCGTGGTTTTGCGGATGCACAAGCCATAGGCGAGCGGCTGAACAGTTTACCGGAGGGTACGATTGCATTCGGTTTCAGCGGTAACCCGAATGAAGGTTCAGCCATGCGCGGAGGCCCCATCTTTGAGTTTTTATTCGGTACGGATCGTTGGCTGAGAAAGCAAGGCCGCAGGAAAAAGTTTCGCCTGGTATTTTTCTGCCCGTCTCCAAGGCCGGGACAACGGATGGGTGACAAAGCTGTAGATCGCTTATTGGAACGGATGAGGAAAAATCAGATCGAGTTGCATATAGGGCATAAAATCAAGGGATTCACTCAAGATCGGGTGGAAACCGAAGCCGGCGGCTTTTCCGCGGACATGATTGTATTTATTCCCGGAATGAGCGGAAGCCCCTGGTTGCAGAATGTGGATCTGCCAAAATCTTCCGGCGGATTACTGCAAGCAAACGAACATTGTCGGATAGAGGGGCTGGAACGTGTTTACGCCGTCGGTGATTGCGGCAGCTTTCCGGGACCGGACTGGAAACCTAAACAAGCCCATATGGCTGATTTACAGGCTGTTTGTGCCGCCAAAAACGTGATGGCGGAACTCAATCAACAACCGGCCGAATACCGTTTTCGTACGGAACTTGCTTGTATTGTTGATTCAACAGATAGTGGAATACTGGTAACCCGAACAGCGAATAATAATTTTATGCTGCCCTCAAGCCGGCTCCTGCACTGGCTAAAACGTTTTTTTGAGTGGTGGTATATCAGGCAATATCGCTGAAACCTCAGAGTACCGGCTTAGAGTAAAATCTGCTCCAGTCCTCCGTTTCTCACTTCATTGACAAAACGATTCATCCAATCATCTCCCAGCTCTGATTTCACCAATTCAACCACAACATAATCAGTCGTTAGTCCGGTCTCTTCTTCGTACCTGCTCAAACCTTGCAGGCACGCGGGACATGACGTGATCAACTTGACTTTTTCATGATGACTTCCCGACTGATCATTGCACTGGCGAATACCTTTGTACAACTCTTCGGACTTTCTGAATTTTACCTGGGTGGCAATATCGGGACGGCTAAGCGCCCATGTTCCGGCCTCACCACAGCAGCGGTCAGACAGGACAACATCGTCGTTCAGCAGTGACTTACTGACCCGCATGGAATCGTAAGTTTTCATGGGTGTATGGCAAGGCTCGTGATACAAGTATTTTATTCCATCGGCATCCTTCACTGAGTACCCCTTTTCCATTAAATACTCATGAATATCGAGTAACCGGCAACCATGGAAAATCTGCTCGAACTCATATTTCAGTAATTGATCCATGCAGGTTCCGCAGGAAACCACCACCGTCTTTATATCCATATAATTCAGAGTGTTTGCCAGACGATGAAATAAAACCCGGTTCTCGGTCGTTATTTGCCGGCCTCTCGCCTGGTCTCCCGCGGACGTTTGAGGATAACCGCAGCAAAGGTAGCCCGGAGGTAAGATAGTTTGCGCTCCGGACTTGTATAGCATGGCCAGAGTCGCCATACCGATCTGGCTGAATAAGCGTTCTGACCCACAGCCCGGAAAATAAAAAACGGAGTCGGAATCCTCATTGACGACTTTAGGGTTTCTTAGAATAGGAATATAGCGCGCATCTTCCACTCCCAATAATGCGCGGGTGGTTTTAGCTGGCAAAGTTTCTCGCTTGGGCAGTTTTCGATTGACGAAGTGTATGATCTGCTCCGTCACCGCGGTACCGCCCGTCGTTTGCGGTGGTCTTTTCTTCTGCTGGGCAGATCTCGGCACAAATTTAGCTAAATCGCTTGCCAGGCGCTGGCCTTTGTAACCCCATTCGATCATTGTTTTACGCATGACCTTGATTGTCGTCGGATCTTTAATATTCAAGAACGACATAGACGCCGCAGTGGTCAGCTTCGGCCGCCGATGCCCCCTGTCTCTCAGAATCTTACGCATCTCAACCGTCACATCACCGAAATCGATATTGACCGGGCACGGTGTCTCGCACCGATGACAAACCGTACAGTGATCAGCAACATCATTCATCTCATCAAAGTGCCGGACCGACAGACCTCTGCGTGTTTGCTCCTCGTACAAAAAAGCTTCTATGATTAACCCTGTAGCCAGAATTTTATTGCGTGGTGAATAGAGCAAATTCGCACGCGGCACATGGGTGGTACATACAGGCTTGCATTTGCCACATCTCAGACAATCCTTGATGCTGTCATTGAGCGCGTCCAATTCACTTTGTTCGAGAATAAGTGCTTCTTGTTTAAGCAACTGCAGGGACGGTGTGTATGAATTATCAAGCCCGGATCCAGCCAGCAACTTCCCGCGATTAAAGTGGCCGTTGGGATCGACCTTTTGCTTGTACTGGCTGAACGCATCTAAAACCGGCTTATCCAGATACCGGATTTTTGTTAGCCCGATTCCGTGTTCCCCCGAAATCACACCTCCCAGCAGGCGCGCCAGATCCATAACCTGATCGACTATCCTCTCCGCCTCATGCAGCATCTCGTAATCGTGAGAATTTACGGGAATATTGGTATGGACGTTTCCGTCACCGGCATGCATGTGCAAAGCGACAAATAGCCTGGCCGGTCTCAATTCCGCATGAATGGCATCAAAGGTTCCGCGTATCGGCGCAAACTGCGCTCCACTGAAAATATCGTTCAGTGTTTTCGCCACCTCCTGCCGATAGGACACTCTGAGCTCTTTGGTTAAAAGGGAAGCTGCCAATGAGTCTTCAAAAGAATTGGCATTCAGGCCATTGTTTTTCAATTGATTCAGGAAGTTCCGATTCGAAGTCAGCATCCTGTCCAGCATGCGCCGCCATTGCTTGTTGATCGACATCAGCAGGTTAATCGCCACGCCGCGTTTGTTCTCGAGAATCTCGCGGTCTTCCGTATTATTTTCAAAACCTCGAAGTTCCGACTCTCCCGACAAATAATCTTCAACAGCATTCAGCATCGCCAGCTTGTTTTTCAGCGACTGAACAATATTGATCCGTTCTATTCCCTCACTGTATTCAGAGAGGCGTTCAAGCGGGATTACTACATCTTCGTTGATTTTAAAGGCATTGGTATGTGCAGCTATAGCCGCAGTCCGGGATCGATCGGACCAAAAGCTTTTTCGCGCGGTTTCACTGACAGCAATAAACCCTTCCGCGCCGCGCAGATTCGCCATTTGAACCATTTTGGAGGCGGCCGTAGCGAGGGATTTCTCATCGTCACTGACAATATCCGCCAACAGTAACATTTTCGGCAGTTCACCACGGGAAGCTTTGGGGCTGTATTTAACGGCTTTGATATAGCGATCGTCGAGATGCTCCAAACCCGAAAGTTGAACATCGCTCAGCGAGTCAATGTAATGTTTAATTTCTACAATAGCCGGCACCGCGGTGCGCAAATCTTTTCCGTAAAACTCAAGACAGATCGTTCGTATATTGTCCGGCATTCGGTGTAGCAGAAACACAGCCGAAGTGATCAGACCGTCGCAGCCTTCTTTCTGAACTCCGGGGAGCCCTCCCAGAAACTTATCGGTTACGTCCTTTCCCAAACCTTGCTTGCGTAAGTCCGAGCCTTTGAAAAGAAGCGACTCGGGTGAACCGATTTGATTTATACCGTCACTAGCATACCGGGTAAGTTGAAATTCGACTTTATTCTGATCGTGGATTTTCCCCAGATTGTGCCCTATCCTTCTTACATCAATCCAGTTTCCATCGGGCGTGACCATTCTCCAGGACACCAGGTTATCCAGAGTCGTTCCCCACAACACGGCCTTTTTCCCGCCTGCATTCATGGCGATGTTTCCGCCTATGGTGGAGGCATCCTGCGATGTCGGGTCCACCGCGAACACTAATCCTCTAGCGGAAGCCGCCTCGGATACGCGCCGGGTGACAACTCCGGATTCCACTTCAATCGTCGGAACCTGGCGGTCGACACCGGGAATTTGCCCGATGTTAATATCACTGATTTTTTCCAGTTTTTCCAGGTTGATCACTGCTGATTCGGGGTGTAACGGGATCGCCCCTCCGGTATAGCCGGTACCTCCGCCTCGGGGAATAATGGTTAAATTGAGGGAAATACAACTCCGAACTATGCCAGCCACTTCGATTTCTGTATCCGGAGAAACAACGACGAACGGATATTCCACACGCCAGTCAGTGGCATCGGTTACATGAGAAACACGCGCCAGCCCATCGAACCTGATATTGTCTTTATGAGTCACTTTTTCAAGCGTGTTAAAAATCCTGCCGCGCAGTTTTTTCGTATTCCCCAGATCTCGCTCAAACCTTTCGACCGATTCGCGGGTTATCAGCACCAATTCAGATGCTTCTTTATTTCCATCCAGACGGTTTTCGACCAAATCAAGCCTGTCCCGCATTCCTTCAATCAACGTTTTTAAACGCGACGGATTTTCCAGCAGATCATCCTGAATAAAAGGATTGCGTTTAACCACCCACATATCGCCTAATACTTCATAGATCATTCGCGCTGAACGACCGGTTTTACGCTGAGATCTGAGGCGATTGATTCTGGCCCAGGTTTTTTCTCCCAGGAATCGGATGACAATTTCCCTGTCGGAAAAAGAAGTGTAGTTATAGGGAATTTCCCGAATCTGAGGGGACAAGTGCAGGTTCATAAACAATACTTTAGATACAAGAACCAGGAGCGGGCTGTGGGCGCACCGGAAATAGATTCGAGATATAAAAAAAGGCCCTAAGGGCCTTTTTTCTCAGAGCCTGCTTCAAACTCCAAATATATATAAAAGCTGCTCGGCAAATGTTTGATCAACGCTTGGAGAATTGAGTGGCCCGGCGAGCCTTGCGCAATCCAACTTTTTTTCGTTCAACTTTGCGTGAGTCCCGGGTAAGTAAGCCGGATTTACGCAAAGCCTGTCTGAAATCTTCATTATACGACAACAAAGCACGAGCAATTCCAAGCCGGATAGCACCGGCCTGGCCACTGTTACCACCGCCGGTTACAGTGATATTAATATCGAATTGATCTATTGCCTCAGCGGCTTCGAGTGGCTGCCGAATAATCATATGCGCAGTTTCGCGCCCGAAATAATTCTCAAGACTCTGATTGTTAATGGTGATTGCACCGGAACCCGAACGCATAAACACACGGGCGCTCGATGTCTTGCGACGCCCTGTACCATAATATTGTTGATCAGCCATTTTTGAGGTTCTCTGGATAATTTCAGACTTAAATGTCGAGCGCTTTCGGTTGTTGTGCCGCATGCTGGTGCTGAGCACCGGCATAAACCCGTAATTTCTTGATCATGGCTCGGCCCAATGCATTTTTCGGCAACATACCTTTTACCGCCAGTTCGATAATTCGCTCCGGGGCATGTTGTTGCATTTTTTCAAAGTTCATGGATTTAAGATTGCCGATATAGCCGGTATGACGATAGTACATCTTGTCCTTGGATTTATTTCCGGTCACTCTAACCTTGGATGCGTTAATAACAACAATATGATCGCCCGTGTCCACATGCGGCGTAAAGCTGGGCTTGTGCTTGCCTCGTAAACGGTGAGCCACCGCTGTAGCCAGGCGGCCGAGCGTTTTACCATCTGCGTCAACAACGAACCATTGACGTTTAACGTCTGCAGGTTTGGCACTGAAGGTTTTCATCCAAGGCTCCACTGTAGGTCAAATGATTAAAATTACGTGAAGGTCGCGGTCACGCAGAAAAGCGCGCAAGTATACTGATTTTATCGACTTCACTCAAGAGAAAAGATTTTATATCCAAAAGGAGATAAAAATCTTAGCTAAGATGCCAATTATTATATCCAATTGCGGCAGGTTAAAGTTGTGAATATTTAATTCATACTATTGCGCTCTTAGGAATAGAAGACAGCGCAGCAAAATGCCGCGCTGAAACCACCAAAGGAGGATGGAGGAGGAAACCTGTTCAGGCTGGCTATATTAAGACTGAAAAACCAGCAAATAAAAAAACCCGTAATTTAAGTACTCTCTGAATAAGATCTAAAGTTTAAAAATGACGCGGTCGTTGAAGACCGCGCCAAATCCACCGTAGGAGGATGGAGGAGGAAACTTTACCTAAGACGATATAAGAATATTATTATATTCCAATCTGTCTTGTCAACTCTCAACTCGAACGTTTGTATTAAATAATTGTTCGAGTTCTCCCTCAGAGCGTTTAACTGCCTGCTAATATATAGTCTTGCTGCAACGCAGTAAAGAGATTTTTCCTTAATTTTTCGAAATTATTGTAAAACGCAAGCCACAATTACATTTCTAAATACAATCATAATATTACTTATAGACCAGTACGGTGAATTATCACAGTCCCTGAATTGAAGCGGCGCTCATTCTGGCCAGAAGATGAGAAACAAATTACATATAAATCAATGTATTAGAGAAATATTCGCTTTACGATGTGCTATCGCGTGTCATTGATTAGCTCTCCACAATTTCGTAGTCGTAGGTAATATCCGCTGTCTTCTCCAGCATTCTGCTGGCTGAGCAGTATTTATCCGCAGACAGATTGACCGCTCTTTCCACATGTTTGTCCGATAAACCCTTACCTTTGACAATAAAGCGCAAATGAATTTTTGTGAAGACTTTTGGCACGTCCTCCGCTCTCTCAGCTTTCAAGTCAACTTCGCAGCTATCTACCTGCTGCCTGGCCTTGTTTAACATCATCACAACATCAAAAGCGGAGCATCCTCCCAGGCCTAAGAGCAGCATTTCCATGGGCCGGGGGCCGAGATTACGGCCACCAAATTCCGCTGCTCCGTCCATCACTACGGAGTGCCCACTACTGGTTTCACCAACAAAACTCATATGATCCAGCCACTTAACCCTTGCACGCATGAAATCACCCCCTAAAACGCTTGTGTGATACCTGTCTCAAATACAGATAAACAGTGAAGATTCTGGAAATTCTGCCGAATAAATAACCGACATACAACGAATAAATCACCCGTCCTGAACCGGAACGGTGTGAACACAAGATTCAAGTTGGAGACTAGAAGGATAATGCTACCGTTACGTGCAATCTCAAAACAGGCAGAATGGCTCGAAACATTTTTACGGCACAGCCATCGCAGACAGCATTCCGCCAAAACGACAATAATTCACCATGGAGACGAGCCCGATACCCTGTACTACATTATCAGTGGTTCTGTCAGCGTCGTTATCGAGGATGACGACGGCAGAGAGATCGTCCTCGCGTACTTAAACAAAGGGGATTTTTTCGGTGAAATAGGTCTGTTCGATGAAGAGAATCAACGCAGTGCATGGGTAGTAGCCCGCACCAAGTGTGAACTCGCCGAAATGAACTACGAACAATTCAAACGCCTTGCCAATCAATCACCGGATATCTTATTTGCCCTGTCTTCGCAAATTGCCTCGCGATTGCGCAAGACCAGTACGAAAGTCCGCGATCTGGCCTTTCTGGATGTCACCGGCAGAGTCGCATCGACACTACTGGATCTGGCGAAACAGCCAGACGCCATTACCCATCCGGACGGTATGCAAATTCGCATTACACGTCAGGAAATAGCCCGCATTGTGGGCTGTTCCCGTGAAATGGTCGGTCGCGTACTCAAGGAACTTGAAGAAAGAGGACTGATACATGCTCGCGGGAAAACCATGGTGATCTACGGCACGCGCTAGTGATCTTAGGTTTAAAAAATAAAAGGGCGGCTCATGGCCGCCTTTTTTCATGATCGAGCTAAAAACGTTATCAGATTATCCATCAATAAACAGCTCTTTTAAGTGCCTGCCCGGGTCGGCTTCCCGCATAAACGCCTCTCCCACCAAAAATGCGTTCACGCCATTGGAGCGCATGAGTTTCACATCGTCTTTATTGAGAATTCCACTTTCCGTAACCAAAGTAAGGTCCGGCGGAACAGATGACAGCATGTCTAGCGTTGTATCCAGGCTGACATCGAATGTCCGCAAATCGCGGTTATTGATCCCGATCATCCGGGGTTGCAATTTCAACGCGGTTTCAAGCTCAGCCTGATCGTGAACTTCTATCAAGACATCCATGTCCAACTCCCGGCTGACCCCGTAGAGTGTTTCCAACTGTTCCTCCCCAAGCGCAGATACGATCAAAAGAATGCAATCCGCTCCCAACACTCTGGACTCATAAATCTGATAGGGGTCAATGGTAAAATCCTTGCGAATAACCGGCAGATCGCACGCCTCTCGCGCATCGATCAAATACTTGTCATTTCCCTGGAAAAAATCGATATCGGTCAGCACGGACAGACAGGTCGCACCTGCCTGCGCGTAACTTTGCGCGATCTCCGCAGGTACAAAATGCTCGCGAATGACGCCCTTGCTTGGTGATGCCTTTTTTATCTCAGCTATAACAGCAGGCAGATTTTGCAAGACTCTATGCTTGACTGCCTTTACAAAACCGCGGACGGGAGGTGCGCAATCCAGGCGGTCTTTCAGCTGCACTGTACTGATACGCTTTGAGCGATATGCAATCTCGGACGCTTTATGATCGATGATTTTCTTTAGTATATCCGGCGCATCAGCCATAGTGATTAAAACGCGTTTGTTATTTTGACCAGGGCATCCAATCTGCTACGCGCAGCCCCATCGGCGATCACCGCCCGTGCCCTTTCTATCCCTGCGGACAAGCTATCCGCCAGCCCGCAGACGTAGATTGCCGCCCCGGAATTCAACAGAATCGCATCCAGCGCGGCACCAGGCTGATTATCCAGGGCTGAGGTAATCATCGCCAGGCTCTCTTTAACATTATCAACCTGAATCGATTCAAGCGGATGTAATGACATTCCGAAATCCGTCGGCGAGATGGTGTATGTATGAACCTTTCCATCCTGCAGCTCCGCACAATGGGTGGGCCCGCTGACACTGATTTCGTCCAATCCGTCCTGCGCGTGAACGACCATGACATGCCGGCTGCCCAATTTCAGTAACACATTTGCGAGCGGTTCCGTCAGGCTATGGTCGAATACGCCCAGGAGCTGGTTGGGTGCACCGGCCGGATTGGTCAGAGGCCCGAGTACATTGAAAATCGTTCGTATAGCCATTTCCTTACGGGGCCCGATAGCGTGTTTCATGGCACTGTGATGCATAGGGGCGAACATAAAGCCTACACCGGTTTCCTCGATACAGTCCGCTACCTGCTCCGGAGTAAGTTGTAATACAACTCCAGCCTCTTCCAACAAGTCCGCACTGCCCGACGAGCTGGAAACCGCACGATTTCCGTGTTTTGCAACCTTGCCACCGGCAGCAGCGACGACAAAGGTACAGGCCGTAGAAATATTGAAGGTGTGGGAAACATCGCCGCCCGTACCAACTATATCCACAATGTGCTCACCTTCCACCCTTACCGGGGTAGCCAGTTCGCGCATAACACTTGCCGATGCAGCTATTTCCTGAACGCTTTCACCCTTCAATCTGAGCGCGACGAGAAAACCGCCGATCTGCGCCGAGGTCGCCTCACCGGTCATGATCTGCATCATCACATCACGCATTTCGCTCGACGTTAAATCGTGATGTTCTATAACTTTCGCCAGCGCCTGTTGGATATTCATAGTCAAGGCTCTTCCACTTCAATCAGTTGTCGAATTCAAAAAATTTTGCAGTAACTCGTAGCCGAACTCGGAGCGAATCGACTCAGGATGAAATTGAACGCCTTCCACATTCAGCTCCCTATGCCGTACGCCCATAATCTCATCCAGTTTTCCGTCTGCATTCTTCGTCCATGCGGTGATTTCGAGACAGTCCGGAAGCGATTCTCTATCTATCACCAGGGAATGATAGCGGGTCGCTTCAAAAGGATCAGTAAGGCCACGAAATACGCCTTTACCCGTATGATACATATCGGACATCTTTCCGTGCATAATTTCTCCGGCATGTACGATTTTTCCACCAAACACCTGACCTATGCATTGGTGGCCGAGGCACACACCAAGTATGGGCAAGTGACCGGCGAAGGCTTCGACAACCGACATGGAAATTCCGGCTTGAGAAGGCGTACAAGGCCCTGGAGATATCATAATTTTGCTCGGTGCGAGCTTTTTAATCCCTTCGATATCAATCTCATCGTTTCTTTTAACGAGCACTTGCGCGCCCAAAACGCCGAGGTATTGTACGAGATTGTACGTAAAGGAATCGTAATTATCGATCATCAGGAGCATGAGTCGTCCTCCACACACTTCTCGCCGTCCAGACCCGCTTCGGCCAAACTCACGGCCTGAAAAATCGCCCTGCCCTTGTTCATGGTTTCTTTCCATTCCAGTTCGGGAATCGAGTCATACACGACACCTGCGCCTGCCTGAATATTCAGTTCACCGTTTTTGATCACGGCTGTTCTGATGGCAATGGCGGTGTCCATATTGCCTGTCCAGGACATATATCCTACGGCTCCGGAATAAATACCCCGCTTTACCGGTTCCAATTCATCAATAATTTCCATCGCCCGTATTTTCGGGGCTCCGCTGACAGTACCGGCCGGAAACGTGGCACGGATGACATCGACCGCGGAAAAAGTTTCCCGCAGATCACCGACCACGTTGGAAACTATATGCATCACATGAGAATAACGTTCGATCTGCATTTCGTCGGTCACCTTGACGGACCCGGTATTGCTCACTCGTCCGGCATCATTTCTGCCAAGATCTATCAACATCAAGTGTTCGGCAAGCTCCTTCGGATCGGCCAATAGCTCTTTTTCCATGGCCTGATCTTCGGCTTCGTCCCTGCCGCGCTTTCGGGTACCGGCGATTGGTCGTACCGTAATCTGTCCCTCGTCCAGTCTGACAAGAATTTCCGGTGATGAGCCCACGACCTGGAAATCTCCCAGATCCAGGTAATACATATAGGGTGAGGGATTCAAACTGCGTAGCGCCCGATACAGATCAAGGGGCGGAGCTGAAAAAGGGATACTCAGGCGCTGTGACAAAACAACTTGCATGATATCGCCGTCGGTGATGTATTGACGGGCTGTGGAAACCGCCTGTTTAAATCCCTCTTCGGTAAAGCCGGATACAAAGTCTGACTCTTGAACCCGACGAGATTCAGAGGCTTTCGAATAATGGGGGCGGTTATTACGCAACTGCCGTTCAAGCCGCGAAAGTTTCCGTTCGGCGGCCTGGCCTCCCGGTTTATCGGTATGTACAACCAGATAGAGTTTACCGGCCAAATTATCGACGACGATCACTTCATCTGAGACCATCAGCAAGATATCCGGATTCCCCAGCATATCGGATTTTTGCGTTCCGGCTAATTTCGATTCTATGTACTGGACGGTGTCGTATCCAAAATAGCCGACCAGCCCACCGGTGAATTTCGGTAAGCCATCGCTTTGCCGGCAACAGCTGAGTTTCTGAACCGCGTCTATCCAATCAAGCGGATTTTCGACATCGAAACGGCTATGCAGCTGTTCCTGTGACTCGATATCGATTCGATTGCCGAAGACTTTGATCAGAATCTGGCAGGGTAGGCCGATGATGGAATAACGACCCCATTTTTCCCCGCCTTGCACAGACTCCAGCAGATACGAATTACGCCCTTCCGCCAGTTTCATATAGGTGGAGAGCGGAGTATCCAGATCCGCCAGAATTTCGCGGCTCATGGGTATGGTGTTTTTGTCTAATTTGGCAAAACTGACGAATTGTTCGGGTGTCATGGATTCTTCTTCATCAAAATGTTTTCTACAACGGTGTAAATCAGCGTGTTTAAGGACGCCAGCACCATTGCCAAGAATGTACATTAATGAAGTAAGTATCGGTCATTTTACAAAAACCCAACAATTTTTGGGAAAAGGCGGCACATACTACCAAGAAATCCAGTCTCAAGACAAAGAATTTCATCCGCGGACAGATTTGAGCACCTCATGATCGACCCTTACGGATTTTCTATTTCACGGGGCGTTCTCAAAAAACCGATGATTGGATTCACAGTCTTGCTAAAATGCCTTATCCAAGCACACACGCAAGCATTCACAAGGCGAGACCAAAGATGACCATCATCCGACAAAACGACCTTATCGACAGTGTAGCCGATGCACTGCAGTTTATTTCCTACTATCATCCTCAAGACTTTATTTCAGCGGTGCACGAGGCCTGGAAACGGGAAAAGTCATCAGCCGCCAAGGACGCTATGGCACAGATCCTCATCAACTCCCGCATGTGCGCCGAAGGCAATCGCCCGATCTGCCAGGATACGGGTATAGTCACCGTATTTATTAAAATCGGGATGGATGTTCAATGGCAGGGAGAAATGAGTATAACCGACATGGTTAACGAAGGTGTTCGTCGAGCTTATCTGGATCCGGATAACACCTTACGTGCCTCAATCCTCGATGACCCGGCTGGTAACCGTAAAAATACGGGTGATAACACGCCGGCAGTCGTACATATGGAAGTCGTGCCGGGAGAACAGGTAGAAGTCGAAGTAGCGGCTAAGGGCGGCGGTTCGGAAAATAAATCGAAAATGGTCATGCTCAATCCAAGTGACAGCATAGTCGATTGGGTTTTGAAGACGCTGCCGGCGATGGGCGCGGGATGGTGTCCGCCGGGTATGCTGGGTATAGGAATAGGAGGCACGGCGGAAAAAGCCATGGTGCTGGCTAAAAAGTCACTCATGGAGCCGATAGATATACACGAACTCACGGCCCGTGGCCCGAAAAACCGGGTGGATGAACTGCGACTGGAACTTTTCCAGAAAGTGAATGAACTGGGGATTGGGGCGCAAGGGCTGGGTGGATTAACCACGGTACTGGATGTAAAAATATTGGATTACCCGACACACGCAGCATCTTTGCCCGTAGCAATGATCCCCAACTGTGCCGCGACAAGACACACACATTTCACCCTGGACGGCAATGGCCCCGCTCTTCAAACCCCGCCCCGCCTTTCTGACTGGCCTCAGATCACCTGGGATGCGGGTCCAAATGCAAGACAAGTGGACTTGAACAGCGTCACAGCCGAGGAGGTTCAAAACTGGAAACCTGGTGAAACGCTTTTACTTTCGGGCAGGATGCTTACAGGCCGAGACGCGGCACATAAGCGAATTCAGTCACTGATCGAATCCGGACAATCACTGCCTGACGGGGTCGATCTTAAAGGACGGTTTATCTATTACGTGGGACCGGTCGATCCGGTTCGCGATGAGGTTGTCGGACCTGCAGGACCGACAACCGCAACCCGGATGGATAAGTTTACCGCAATGATGCTGGAAAAAACCGGCCTTCTGGGCATGATCGGCAAGGCGGAGCGCGGCCCCGCCGCCATAGAAGCAATTAAAAAACACAAGTCTGTGTATCTGATGGCAGTGGGCGGTGCGGCGTACCTGGTGTCCAAAGCGATTGTCAATGCCCGGGTGGTGGCATTCGACGACTTGGGCATGGAAGCCATCCATGAATTTGAAGTCAAGGACATGCCGGTGACAGTGGCAGTCGACAGCAAAGGAGAATCAGTACATCAAACGGGCCCTGAAATTTGGAAAAACAAAATTCAATCCGGCGAAGTGAAACCCATCTATTTTTCATAAGTGCTTTCGCAATTGCTGATCAAGGGGCACTTTCCGCGTGCCTCTTGACATCGAACATATTTCCAGGTGAACAAGCGTGACCCGGTTGCCAATTCATCGATAAAGCTGTTAATCTTTGGCGCATCCAAGGCAACGTGATTACCGGACGACTCATATGCACAGACAAAGCCTGACAATGTTGTTTCTAATCACCATTTTTGCTTCTATTATAACGGCCTGCGCCAGTGGCGGCGACACCGGTTATTCCGTTCCGACAGCTAGATCCAAAGCTCCCGGCAAAATTACAAAATGCAAATCCGGAGACAAGCGCATAACCAGCAGTGCACAGTGCCTGCAGGATGACGCCGCCTGTTACGCACTGAACGACGGGGGCTGGTGCACAGGACCGCGAGGCCTTACCTGTCCCAGCGGTTCCAGAGCATTGAAAAGCGGAGAAAACTGCCCATCCGGCAGTCGTTGTTTCAGTCCGGGGGAAAGCCTGAATTGCGTTATCGATACTAACTAGGCTTTGTCTGTGCCGGCAGATTAGAGCGGAATTGCTCAATCCTTGGAAAATAAACTCTGCAAATCCCCAATCGAATCAATAATCGCATGCGGTCCTGCCAGGCTAATATCATTTCCATGATTGTAGCCATAAGGAACAGCAACCGATTTATATCCGGCTGCCTTTGCGGCCTGCACGTCGTGAACCGAATCTCCGACCATAATACATTCTGCAGTATCCGCCGAAAAAAAAGCGGATGCATGCAAAAGAGGCATGGGGTCCGGCTTTGATTTCGGTAAGGTATCTCCGCAAATGGTCAGTTCCATGTAAGGAGCCAAACCAAGCGCCTCCAGTAACGGCCGTGTGAACTGTTCGGCCTTGTTGGTCACGCATGCTCGGTGCACGCCTTGCCTTTCCAGATACTTCAGCCCCCGAAAAACCCCGGGATAAACAGTGCTTCTCTGGCTTGTATTTTCAGAATAAATCCGCCTGAAAAGAACTATCGCCTTTTGAAATAGTTCGGGGTCTGGTTCTTTGTTTAAATCGTCAGTCAGGCCGCGCTTTACAAGCCTCTCCACACCATTACCCACCCATCTTCGGGCAGATTCAATACCGCGAGGTTTTATACCCAGGGTTTCGAGAGTACGGTCCAGGCTGAAAGACAAATCCGGGACTGAATCAACCATCGTGCCGTCCAGATCGAACAGCACAAGCTTAGGTAAGTTCCAGTTCATCAGTGTTAACAGGCCCTAGCAGTTTACACCCAAGAGCTGGTCTCGCATCTCAGATATTACGCTATTGTAGCCATGAGGGTCAGAGGCCTTTCCGGCACCGAATATTGCCGAACCGGCGACAAAAGTGTCAGCACCCGCCTCCGCGATTTCTCTGATATTGTTAGTTTTGACGCCTCCGTCAATTTCCAGCCGAATGTCAAAACCACTCTCGTCGATAAGCTTGCGGGCTTCCCTCAGTTTATCGAGTGCCGAACGAATAAAACTTTGTCCACCAAAACCCGGATTCACTGACATCAGCAGTACCATGTCGACTTTGTCCATTACGTGCTTCAGACAATCCAATGGGGTTGCCGGATTAAACACAAGTCCGGACTTACAGCCGTTTTCGCGAATAAGCTGGAGCGATCTGTCAATATGCTCACTGGCCTCTGGATGGAAAGTAATATAACTGGCACCTGCACCGGCAAAATCGGGGATAATCCGGTCGACCGGCTTGACCATCAAATGAACATCGATCGGCGCCGTGACGCCGTGTTTGCGCAAAGCCTCACAGACCAGAGGCCCAATAGTCAAATTAGGAACATAATGGTTGTCCATAACATCAAAATGCACGATATCGGCGCCGGATGCGAGAACATTGTTAACTTCTTCACCCAACCTGGCGAAATCAGCGGACAAAATGGATGGGGCTATTAAAAACTCAGCCATGCGGGGACTCCCGTTAAGTATTTAAGAATCTGTTCAGTCTAGTCGCAGAGGAGCATATGGTTAGAGTTTTTTGGGACTCTACCTTAAGCGGTAAAGTCTTGGCAAGTCCGTCAATCAAGTTCCGATAATGTTTGAGCAGCGTGTCGGAACTAACGACGCATTCCACCTATATAGGCGGCGATATCTTCAATGTCTTTATCCGATAAGCCGGCAGCCATCGCATTCATTGTCGGATCCTTACGGATGCCGTTGCGATACTTGTTCAACTCGCTGGCAACAAAATCCGCATTGCGACCGACCAAGGCGGGGTATTCGTTCAATTTGCTCCCTTTCTGATCACCATGGCAGGCAACACAGCCACGCTCAATATAGAGTTTTTTTCCGCTGGCGCCATCGGCAGCGGTCGCGACCCGGAAATTCAGAAAAGCGAACACCGGTATCAACACACATATCCACCATGCCAGCGCTTTAGCGACTTTACAATACATCAAACAAGTCCGAACATATAAATCTCACTACTATTCTAGCTTGATCCGAAACTTCTGCTGCCTTGAATTACTGGTAAATTGTAATTTTTCCACGAAAGTCGCAAGAAACAACAGGATATATACAGAAGTTAAGGCGGTAATTGCAATTTGTGATTCAGTTGAATTGGCTTTGTGAATTTCTGAACATCCGCTGCTTTGCATTCATTTGAAAGATCGTATACATTGAGCCCCGAATTTAACAAGAGACGGAGATTAACCGGTGATGAAATTGTTTAAAACACTATTCGCAGCAACTGTTTTCAGTGTAGCTCTGGCCGCACCCTCAGTTCAGGCGGATGAAGGATTGGCCCGTACCAGTGGCTGCCTGGCCTGTCATGGTGTTGATAAAAAAATTCTAGGCCCGTCCTTCCAGGAAATTGCAGCTAAATACAAAGATGATTCAGCGGCCGTTGCGACCCTGACCGAAAAAGTCAAGGCAGGGGGGAAAGGCAACTGGGGGGAAGTACCTATGCCTCCAAACGCCCATGTAAGCGACGATGACATTAAGGCATTGGTTGATTGGGTTCTTACCATGTGAGCCAGAGGATAGGCTGAGAAAGTAATAAAAAAGAGGTTGCTTAAGGCAACCTCTTTTTTATAGGTTATAAGCAAATCCTATAGAGATAACCGGGTAAACACTCAAACCGGATAAATCATCCTCAATTTTCTTCGTTTCCTGCTCCAGATCATTTTCATCCAAAGCCACTGCGTCGAGAAACTGAACTTCGATATCAACTTCGGGTTCGCCTTGCAACATTACCCCAAAATCGCTGAAGAAACTGAATCCGCCTCCTTTCGTTGAATCACCCCAACCCAGACCGAAATAGGCGGCTGTGGGGTCAAAGGTGACTTCCGTATCTACACTTCCCGCATCTTCCAATGCGATTGTTTTGCCATTAATCTCCACGGTTTCCACGTCTGAAGTTGTAGCTGTTCCGGTAAGTTGGTTTGAATTGGAAACAAGTCCGGCGGACAATCGAAAACTTCCAGCCCACGGATGCCAATCCAGCAACGCAGTCATGGTATTAAGCTCAACCTCTCCCTCGTAGTCGTTTTCTTCAAACTCCAGTTCGAAATCATAATTAAAACGGTTTAACCCAAGCCGTACATTCATTTTTTCGTGCACACTATAGGAAAGTGCCACGCCTGGCCCCAAGGTTCCTGCCCCCAAAGAGATACCAACAGGTGTCGCACTAGCATTAGTACTCAGTATTAAAAAAGCGGCGGCAGCCGCGTATACCAACAGATGAGAATTCGTTTTTTCCATTTTAACGACGTTCAATAGTTTCAATTGTACTACCCCTGTATACAGCTAATTTACAGCTAATTTTTTTGGGTTCGTATACCGGTTTCAGGCAAACGGATAAAACGCCGTGCCTCCATCAATACGAACTCCTTAAAAGCAGTCGCTACCGGGGACAATCGCTTGTCCTTCAAATGAGCGATATACCAGTTTCGCGGTATCGGAAAACCTTTCACATCAAGTACGCAGACTCGACGAGTCATCAGTTCCAACTCAAGAGTATGCAATGATACGATGGCGAGGTTGAAACCCTCGGCAACGGCCTGCTTTATGGTTTCATTATCGGAGAGTTCCATGCTGAACTTAAAGGGAACGTCGCGCATTGAGAAATACTGCTCAATTGCATTTCTGGTACCCGAGGCCTTTTCCCTCACTACAAATTTCTCCGAGGCAAATTTTTCCAGGGGAATATCACTTTCGCCGGTGAGCGGGTGCCCGGCAGGTGCAATCATAACCAGGGGATTTTCCATAAAAACCTGTGACACAATGTTCGCTTCTTCTTCCTCGCGAAGCTTACCCATAATCACAAGATCCGGTTCGTTGTTCTCCAATTGCCTCAACAGGGATCGTCGGTTGGTCACATCCAATGATATATCCACGCCTTCATAGCGGCGCGAGAACTCAGCCAGCATACGGGTCGTGAAATAACTGGCTGTACTGACCGTTGTAACATTGAGACGCCCTTTTTTCACTCCCTTAAGCAGCTGGAAAACCTCATCCAAATCTTCCAATGAACGCGACACTTGCCGGCTGTAGCTGTAAAGCTCCTGCCCGGCCTCTGTCAGAAATATTTTCTTGCCAATATGCTCAAACAAGGGCAAGCCGGCATTTCCTTCCAGCTGTTTGATTTGCATGGAAACGGCCGGTTGAGACAAATGTAAGGCATCCGCTGCCTTGGTATAGCTTCCTCTGCGGGCGACTTCTTCGAAGACTTTCAGTTGGCGTAAGGTCAGATGCATAAGTATTTACTTATTGATTTATCATTTTTATTGAATTGTAATGATATCATCTGCCGCTATACTTTAGCCATAGTTCGCAACATCCAGTTTAGAGGCAAGTACTGCTTGCCGACCAGAGTTGCCGTTCTGACCAGGCGGCTTTGTGTACCGACTCACTAGCGTGTGGAGCCTTTACCCCCGGCCGATAAATCAAAGCCGGGGAGTTTTTTCCAACGGATTCGCCGCTCTCCCCCTCGCTTTGCGAACCGCCCTTCATGACAGGCTCTAAGTTCAATCAACTCCCTGCCGATAAACAATTGAAAGGAATTTTCAAACTCATTCGTGGTGGACGCGTACATCACCGATTCCGGGCATTTCGTGAAGGCACAACAATCAAACACATTCGAGCCAGTCGGCAAAAACAGGCAATTATCCGGTCATACCGGTGACGCCGGCAATTCGCCTGAATCTCCAACGATCGATTTGAATGCAAAACTGAAAAGATTCGCCAATACAGAGGATTATGGAAGTTTACTGCTATTTCAACAGGCTCTGAATCAAGCCCACCTCAGGTCCGCCAGCCATGTCTATATAGAACCGGAAGAATCTATTACGCGGATTCGCTTCAGAGTTGCCAGCAAGCTACAGGAGCAATTGTTCGACAATTCCCGATATGGGTTTTCTGTTCGCACGATTCTCCGTCTGCTGACAGATTCGTCTGTCGATGAGCAGAATATAGGCATAGCGGTCAATCTGTTAACAAAACTCGAAAAACAAGACTATGAAATTCAGCTTTTACCCTTGTTCGGGAGAAGCAGATCATCATTGACCATAAGGCTTCGGAAAAAACTGCGGTTGGCACCGACGCTGGATGAGCTCGGCATTCCAAAATCTCTTCTACGACATCTAAGAGAATTGATCAGAAGTGAGACGGGGACTTTTCTCATCAACGGACCTTTAGACAGCGGGAAAAAACTCAGTCTTTACGCGTTGCTGCAGGAACTCAATTCTCCTGAGCGAAAAATAATTTCTATTGAAAAAGATATTCGCTGCCAGATTCCCAGAATCAGCCAAATTGAATTCCCCGCATCTGAACCCGATCAATCATATTTCGGAAATTTTTTGCTGCGACAATCCGCTGACGCAATCTTTATCGATGATCTGGGAGACGCATCCCTGACATCAACTCTGATTCGAGCCGCTTTAACCAATAACGCCCTGTTTGCCGCGACCTATGCTCAATCGGCGGTCAGCGGGATACAACAGCTATTGTCTCTTGAAATCAGCCCACTACTGTTGGGACATGCATTAAAGGCAATACTGACACAGCAGCAATTGCCACTTGTTTGCAGTCATTGCAAAACCATCGACAAAATCAGCGATGAGGAGAAAGCGTGGATCAGTAACAATTTTCCCGGTAAAAGCTTTTCGGAAGGTTGTTTTACCAAAGGAGAGGGCTGCGATCAATGCGTGGACACTGGATTATCCGGTCAAGTGCGAATTTACGAGTTGGTCCGGATTGACGCTGAAATGACTGATGCCATTGTGAGAGGGGATATAGGCGCTTTCACCACTGCTATAGCACTGCGAGATAATTTCTATACGCTAAAACAAAGTGCATTCAACCTGGCCTGCCAAGGAAAGATTCCGTTAAAAAAAGCAATGACTATCCATTAAACCATCGATTTCGTGCTATCTCGACTTGACCGGACGGCGCGAAATAGTGACCAGCGCTATCAAAGTAAGCACGAAAATCAGCACTATATTGGACAGTCCTCCACCGACAGGTACAGTCTCCTTGTCGGTTTGAGGCATATGGGAGACTTCATTGAACTCGTTTCTATATACCATCGCTAATTGCTGCGGAGCATCAGAAACATTTTCCATAGCTTCAGTAGTCAATTCTTTGTCATTAGGCATTTCTAAGTTCCTAACTCGCTGTGATCTTTAGGTTTATAATGCCAATTCATGCCTCCTCTTTTCTGTGTCTAATCCCCCAGAATTGTGTGAAATATTCACGATTTTTACATTTGTTCCAACCGAAACCCCGCAATAGGCCCACGTTGAGATCGTTTTTTTTGTGATTCGAATGACGAGTGCCGCTGAAGTGCAGCAATAGTGTGGGTACCGGACACGCACCATCGCGTGTCCGGCCGATTTTTTTGATCTAGGTGATATTGATATTGGTGTTGGCGTTAACGTTATCATCTCCACCGTCTCCGGTAGACGCCATATTAGCCTGTTGCTGCGCCTGGTTAACGGCCTGCTGGGCAGCACCCATAGAGCCTGCCGCACCGCCCGCACTTTCCAGTACGCCGGCACCGGCCGCTGCCACAGAGTTCAAGTCCTGAGCGCTCATATTGCCTTGTGCACCCATGTTCGCTTGGGTTGCATCACCCCCGCTCTTATCTACCATTTCATTTACTCCTATTACCTGAGTTAAAGATTACTGAAATTAAACGTTAATATTGGTATCGGCTTGAGTGTTGTCACTGCCGCCGTCACCTGTCATTGCCATGTTTCCCTGAGATTGCCCTTGGTTCACCATTTGATCTGCCATCCCTGCAGCCATTCCGGTGCCGCCCAGTGCTTCTTGAACAGCGGCGCCACCGCTACCAATCACATTTTCAACCTGACCGCTGACGTTACCTTGCATTGCTGCATTTCCCTGTACTGCATCTCCTCCGCTTTTATCTGCCATATTTCAAATTCTCCGCAATAGTGCTTAATGATGCCTTATACAACTTTGCTCAGCCGAAAGGCGTTTTTTCGGGAAATGGAGTTCAAACAATCTCTTTCCGTCGCTCCAGAATTCTATGTAAGCATCACTCCGATGAGAAGTAGACATTGGTATTAGCGAATAGCCAAATATTCGTCGTTTTATTAAGAAGTTCGCATAATTTTTTCGCGTCGATATAATTGAGTTGACAGACTACAACGACAGAACCGGAAGGACAGTACTGGCGCTTAACTGTTCTTTCACTCTGATCCCGATCCGGAAGTATGCAATCGAAAACAAAAATCCTATGGAAAAACAATGACAAGAGCTAGAATTGCGTTATTCGGCGATGCCGGCAGCGCCCAGGTTGCCGCGCTGAACGAAGTCTTTAAAGAAAAGAATGTATCCACACATGTATTTGATATCCAGCTCGGCAGTACCAACCGTCCGGCGGTTTATATAGATCCTTATCGACTTGTCTGGGACGGTGTGGATTTTTCCGATATTGAAGTGGCACACATTCGATGTATGGCCATCAACACGCCGACGAGCGTTCCGCCGGTAATGAATGCGGCTAATTACAATGAAATGCGCTCGGTTTTTTTGCGTGAGCAAGAATACCAGTCTGTTACTAAGAGCTTTTTTAATCAAATGTCATTGCGTGGCAAATTGGTCGTTAATACGCTGACCAGAGCATATGTTGATCATGACACCAAAGCCCAGCTCTATCAAAAACTCCATGAAGCCGGCTTTTGTGTTCCGGACACTATCATGACTAATAAACCCGATTTAGCCGAACGATTTTTTGAAAAAGTCGGGCCAACGGTTGCAAAACCTTCAATCGGAATAGGATCCACAAGAAAAGTCAGCGATTACGATAAGCAACGACTCGGTGAGTTGTTAAAGTCGCCTGTCTTATTCCAGGAGCTAATAGAAGGAGATACCATTCGTGTGCATATCGTCGGAGATAAAGTTGTATTAGCACTGCGGATCATTTCAGAGGAAGGTCAGGTTGATTCGAGAACCAATCCCCAGGGGTTTGAATATTTTAAACTGCCGGACGACGAGGAAGAGAAGATCGTTCGGGCCACACACTTTCTGGGTTTGAACTACGCCGCCTGGGATATACTTGCCGCGAAAGATGGCCGATTTGCCTATTTGGACTGCAACCCCGGACCGTTTATTCTCTGGATAGGCAAGGAAAATACACGGGCTGTGTTTCAAAGGCTGGCGGATTTCATGATCGAATACTCGAATTCGAAATCCCTGGAAACAGCTTACCGTGCCGTTAAACCCTGCACGCGAAGCTATTCATAAACGGTATAGCCGGTTAAAGTTAACGGGCGGCCAGTTTCCCGCTTGCCGGAGCGATTTCTTCTGTTATTTCCGGTGCTAAATCCCTGCCCGCCACAAGATGAAGCGTAGGCGGTTTTGGCGAATCCACCCTTCCCGGAATATAACTATGGTCTTGCGACATTTCGAGAGACCACTCAAGACCGGTGGCGCAATAAACCCCATTGAGCCTTTTGTAAAAATTTCCGTTGACCTGATTCTTCGCGATTAAGTATTCCCTGAATTCCTGATACGCCTGCTTATCGACGTCTCCCGGATTCAACCAGAATTCATCCAATTCAACCTGGCTGGTCAACTGAGGGCGATCATAGATCGCTCTTCCCAGGTTTTTCACCGGTGTATTATGAAGCAAGGAAGACATACCCACGGTACTGTTAATGAGTACGGTGCCACGGGCACTTTTCAGCAACCGGGGAAGATCCAGATCGTGAACGTAAAATAGCCGGTCGCCCAGATCATACTCATGTGCAAGCTTTTTGATCAGGGTGGAGTAATCAGTATAACCCCTGTCCATTGGGTGGTGTTTGAAAACAATACTGTGTTCGGAATCCGCATTTTCTGCAAAGGACGCGACTACCTCGCCGATAAAGTGCTCTACCGAGGTGAACTCGGAATGCGCACTGATCTGCATATCACAATGTACCTGCAGCGGGCATAAAAAATACTTGTCGTGCAATTTTGTTGAAAGAAGTCTGAAAAGCTTTCTCTGGGCCAGCTTGTATTTTGCTTTACGGATAACCGACAATAGCCATTTACTGCCTTCCATGATCGGGTTGGTCGGCCGATGATGGCTGTATTGAGAGAACTTAAATGATAAAGCGGCACTCGCCAGGTAATAACTAATGGCATAAACCACCATGTTGCGAAACACACGCTTCGGAAATTTTTCTTCCAGTGTATCCGTATGCAGATTTCTGCTGAAATCAAGCTCTTTATTCATCAAGGAAGAATTTCCGTTGACGCCGGTTTCCTCTAGTGTGATGAAATTAGGCCTTATATAGCCTTCCTCGAATACGAATAGCCTCAAACTGTTTTTTTCCGCTACTTTTCTGGCAATTTTGTGATAAAAGCGGCAATCCCCGAATAAATAGATCCGCCCTATATCGAGGTGCAGGAGAAACTTTTCAAGGTAGGCCTCCCATTCGGAAACATGTCCTTTGAAATCAAAGGAGCGCTCTCGCCTGTAATGGAACTTATCACCGCCGTTAAAGTTTATTTTGTAAACACAGAATCCGTTTTGTTCGAGCTCTTGAGCAAAATGGCGGAAGAAAGGTCCGACCGGACCCTGCAACAACAATACATTACGGCGCATAATCCAGCCCTTTGAGAAGCTTCTCAAGTTCAATAGTTCTTGAATAGATCCCATATTGACGGGATGGAGTTTCCCTGTTACTCCGGATGTGGCATATCTTCCTGTGTAGCTCTGGTTTTTTGTTGTGAATTATTGCCCGCTTCATAGTCAAAGATGTAGTGTTGGTAATAGCAACCTATGTGTTGTTGCGTTTCTTATCTATTACGGGACGAGTGCCTTCGTTTTTGCACTATTAACAACGAAAGACTGCTCCCGCACCTTATATTTCGACAAAATGGGGAAAAAAATTAGTATTTTTTCCTTAATCTCTCATTTTTATTGATTTTGATCCGTCTGTACTTTCCTCTGTCTGCTCAAACCAATAGCTTGATCGCTACAACTCCCAGACTGATACCAAGAACCGCATCCACAATCAGCTGTCGTTTAGATTTCCATAATGAGTCTTGAGCCTCGGCCTTTGCGTCGTCCTTTACGTGCTGCGAACTATCATTAGCTGCCTGATTTTCGACAACGTTTTCATCCCGGCCAGCGAGTTTAAATATCTCACGCAAAAGTCCTTTCCCCTGATCAAGAGGGCTGTGGCTTTTAATTTCGACCAATTTATTGATCGCAAAATTATCAACATCGAACCGCTTTATTACCTTCCGATAATGACCGATTTCCTGTTCGAGTAAGACAAGATCGCCAAGTAAATTTCTAACTTCCGCATCGTTATACGCATCCTTCCCGTGGTTTTTCTCGACAACTGATCGCATGTCCGCAAGCTCTTCGTCCACTGAGAAATCATCATTGGCCGCTTTCTTATTTATCAGTCGTACAAACCGGTTTCGTGGCAATCCCAGTGCGAATGCCTGTTCTTTCTTCTCACGTGAAGACACTGCATTCTCAGTCATTTCCTCAATAATGACTCTGAGTTCATTCAGTGCTTTTTCATCCAGCGATTCAATTGTCATTGAGCAGCCTCCACCCCTCGTAGAAGCAGATATCACGCCACAGATGTCACAAAGCCAGATGTTCAGAAATTACGGCATTCTATAGTGTGAGAGAGAGAATGAAATTGCTCACACTCTACGCAAGCTTTCAAGAAAATAAGCGATTTTTCTGAATAAGCGAATGATGGAATTTGATCCGCTACGGACCGATACGCGGGATTCCAGTTGTTCCAGTATCGTCGCGAGTGAGCAAAACATCCAAGTATCCCAGTTCACATAACGCGGATAGGCCACCAAGCTGATATACGCAAACTCCTCGATACTCAAGCTTGCGCTGCGCCGCTTGATAAACAACTTATCTTCGGTCAGACCCCATCCTGCATAAAACGGCAGACCATAAACAGTCACTTTAATACCCCGGATAAGGGCTTCAAAGCCAGACAAAGAAGTCATGGTACAAACCCGATCCACCAAAGGATAGAGTAACGATATATTAACATCTGTAATAATGTGATCCGCAAAAACCCCTTCCCGGTCAAAACTGTGCTTGTTATTTCTGTTCCGCGCAACTATATCCGGATGAGGTTTATAGACGATACAGGCGTCGGTGAAATCGTTGCGAACCTTTTGTAACAAGTCTGCATTGGTCTTGCATTGCGGTGAGCCGAATTCGATCGATGCGTCACCTTCGACCTGCCCCGGAACCAGGATGACCGGTATTCCCTTGAGTTTTTGTTCCTCTATATACAAACACAGATCGTTTTCAAGACTATCTCCAACGTTGTATTTAGTTGTTCCCGAATCAATCAGCTTTCTAATGACCTCAGCACCTTCCTGGCGCTGGCGCTGGGATAGATCTGTATTATTGAGTAAGTGCTCAAGGTCGCTGGGTTTACGGCAATCGTAGTAAATCCCGCGTTTATCAATGATCAATGATGACGGACGTTTCAGATCTGTACCTAAACCGGCAGATCGGACAAAACCGTCTTCCATGGTAAACAGGACTCGATTCGGGAAAGATTTCCTCAGCTTTTCCGCGTTCCTCGCTCCCCATACCAACAATGGCAGAGTCTTATCAAACTGAGCAATTTTATTTCTCGAAACAAACTTAAGCTCTTTGACAAAGTCACGAGTAAAAGCCCTTAACCAAGCCTTTTTCCACAATGAAAAATCAACTGCCAGCAGTGTGTCGTATTTTTCAACGGCAGCACGCTTTTGCCGGCAAAGCCATTCAACTATGTCCTCAGGACTGCATTTTTTTCCCTTATCCGGATGAACGTAGACAGGGTATCGGATTAAGCTGTCGTAAATCAGCTTTTCCAATGAGACCGGAATTCCTCTTCTTGAAGGAATCGTTCCTCGATCATCAGTCAGGCCCCATCCAGCGTAGAAAGGCGTACCAAAACAAACCACAGGTTTTTTAAATAGCAGGGCTTCAAAGCCAAGTTGCGATGTCACCACGTATACCCGGTCTACTGCCTCTATCAATGCGTGTGGATGAACGTCGTCACTTATCCACAATACTTGCGAGTTGTTTTTGATTGGCCCGATCGCACTGCTCTTGGTCCCTGCAATAACGTCCGGATGCGTTTTTACAATGATGAGAGCATCCGGATTTTCATTGACAGCCGCCTTGAGCATTTCGGAAAATGCTTGCGCCTTCGCCAGGCCGCAACTGATCGAACTGTCTCCAGCAGTTTGGTCAACAACCAAGCAGACCTTGTCGGCGCTTAAAAGAGCAGCACTAAGATTCTTTGGTAGAATGTCATTCTCATGATGATTGTATTTTGAAAGACGATTTTGAACGATTAACTGACGCAGCATCCTCGCCCGATCGATTCCGGCGGCATCGGGTTCTGCTCCGTCTGACAACATTGCTTCCAGGTCGGATGGCTGACTCGCATCATAATATATTCCCTGCCGATCCACATTCAAGGAAAGCCGGATGGAGTTTCCACTAGGATGTCCCCAGTAGGCGATAAAACCGTCTTCCAAAAATATAACCGATTTCGATTTATCTGCTGCAGCTGTCCGGGCTTTGTGCCCGGAAGACTTGCGTCCCCAGCCGACAAATCCGCTAATGACACTATCATTGGATGCCAAGGAATTTGCAGAGACCACACGCTGACCCAAGGCTTCCTCCACAATCGGAATAGTCCTGATTCCCCTGGAAAAAGTAGCCAGAGTCATACGCTCTGCTCCAATCTGAGCATTCTAATCATAGCGTAAACAGATCGTCCCGACAGTGACTTCGAATCCTTAAAGAACAGTACCGGGTCTTTTTTGAGCTTACGCCACAGCTTTTTGTTCCGTGAGCTTTTCTTTCGTGAATCGGAAAACTCTTTCATTAATTGCGCGAACAGTCCCGATTCTGTATCCAGCGAATAGACACTCGGCGAGTTATTAAGAGCAGATTGCAGTTGTAATTTGTGATTCTCAGGTAGGCCGTGCACTGTTACACTTTTGGCATACCAGACTAATTGCGCCAGCTGCGCCCGATCGATCGATGGAGTGGAATAGCGATAGGTTTTTTTGTCCGAAATGACTTCGATTCGAGATATGCTACTTTTGTCTAAAAACAGAACCAGGCCATACACGCGGTTCAGGTATTCAAATTCAAAATTTGTCCCGGAATAAATGACAGACTGCCAGGCCAGTCCAAATTGTTCATGTAGCCATTTTATCAATAAGGCGTATAACATTCTGTTGGAGCGCCAGTCTGCCTGAGACAAAACAGCAGCCAACAGATTGTCGTCGATTCTCGATTCATTATGTCCAGTCATTGAATATTGTCGATCTTCGCATTGCGCCTTCAACCGAATGGCGGGAAGCTTCTTCCCTCGCTGATTTCGCGCATTTTTCATAATATTCGCGGTTTTTCAGCCGGTTAAGCGCTGAATACCATTGATCTTCTTGACTAGCAAACAATAGTCCATCGTTTTGCACGCGCAAAAGATCAGCGGTGGGAGACGCAATAAGCGGTACGCCGAACAAGCCGGATTCAATAAATTTAATCGCTGATTTACATTGATTGAAGCCTGAATCGATTAAAGGAGCTATAGATATCCACGCCTGCTTTATGATCGAAGGGAACAGATAAAACGGTGCTGGCAATCCTATAGTAACCTGCGTTTTCACCGATCGAAACAGACTTATATCTATCGATCCGAAAACCTCAAGAGAAACAGTATGATTTTCCCGCAAAAATTCCCGCAACTGATCGCTGATTAGATACAAATCCTGATCATGATTGGAAGTACCGGCAAAATAGCAGATTTTTTTATGTTTCTCTTCAGGCCCCGGCAGTAATTCCGAAAACGCGTGCCAATCATCGGACCAGCCATTATGCAAGATACGGCACTTAGCATCGGGAAATAGCTGCTGGATTTTTTTCTTCAATGGAAATGTGGATACAGTAAATTCGCTGAATCGGCTTGCCCCCTCAAAATACTCGGTATGAGCACGCAACAATGCCGAAAAGCTGGTTTTCCCGCTGATCAGAGACGGATGTGCGTCGAGAGAATCCGGGCAAAACAATAAATCATCGAAATCCGCCACAAAGCGCGAAGATGAAAACTGATTAAAAATCTGATCCAGTGGTCTGCCCGCACGTGGGCGGTGACAGACCACAATATCGGGCCGGATTCGAATCGAATTTACCTTGGAAAAGTGAACTACCGAAACACCAATCGAGTGTTTCGATAAGCCCGATGCCGGATTAAAACACCGATAAACCACCGAAGGATCAAAGTGTATCTTGTCGGATTCTTTTTTTGAAAAAGTGATAAAGAGTATTTTCACTATTTTTTATTTTTCAGCCTGCTTCACACCTCGGACCAAAAATTTGTTACAACTTTGGTGCCTATATCCGGTAAAAGTTACCAAAACCGATGCAACTCAGATTGAACAAGGCATTCTGATGAAAACAAATTGTCCGATCAACATTTTGACGTCGTTATAAGTATTGCTTTGTCTTCGTCAATAAAATGGCGTGATACGCTATGTCCGTCAATTTCACCTGGACAGAGTACTGGGACTGGTCTTTAGCTGACCGATCGCAAACGAACCGCTTCAATACTACCGGCCTCTTCAAGCAGGGATTGCAGATACTGGCCATATTGGTTCTTGGAAAGCGCGTCCGCCAATTGCTTTAACTCGGCATCGCTGATCCACTGATTACGCCATGCAACTTCTTCCGGACAAGCCACTTTCAACCCTTGGCGTCGTTCGATGGTTTCTATATATAAAGAAGCTTCCAGCAAGGAGTCATGAGTACCTGTATCCAACCAGGCAAAGCCCCTGCCCATCAGTTGAACGTTGAGTGCACTTTCATTCAGATAAGCGTTATTGATATCCGTAATTTCGTACTCACCACGCTTGGACAATTTGACACTTTTCGCCTTTTCTATCACAGAGTTGTCATAAAAATACAGACCGGTTACTGCGTAGTGAGACTTAGGATTTACCGGCTTTTCTTCAATTGATATAACCTTGTTGTTCTTATCAAATTCAACAACTCCGTAACGCTCCGGATCAGCCACACGATACGCGAAAACACAAGCACCACGCTGCTGCTCCACCGCTGCCTTCAAAAGCCCGCTCATATTACTTCCGTAAAAAATATTGTCCCCCAGAACCAGAGCACAGGAATCATCGCCGATAAATTCTTCGCCCAGAACAAACGCCTGCGCAAGGCCATCCGGACTCGGCTGTACTTTGTATTTGATCGATATACCCCATTGCACTCCCGAGCCCAACATAGCCTCAAAACGCGGCAAATCCGTCGGTGTTGAAATAACCAGTATCTCTTTGATCCCGGCATGCATAAGCGTGCATAAGGGATAATAAATCATAGGTTTGTCGAAGACAGGCAACAGTTGCTTTGACACTGCGCGTGTGAGTGGATAAAGACGCGTGCCGGACCCGCCAGCCAGAATTATACCTTTCATAAAAAGCCGCCAATTTGGAAATGAATTTTTAGTTGATCTATCAGGCTTGTTGTGAAGCGATATTTATACCAACCGGCACAATTCCAGATCCATTTCTCTAAATACAATAGTGATACTGCAAATATATGATTTGTCGCGTTTAAGTGGCACCAATGTTGCTCTTCTGTCACGCAGATGCAAAGCCTACAGGCACAGTGACGATGAATCTTATACCAGTAATCTTGTGTGGTGGCTCAGGAACCCGATTATGGCCACTTTCACGCAAAAGCTATCCCAAACAATTTCTATCGCTTGCGAGTGAAAAATCGCTGTTTCAGGATACTTTGACACGAGCAACGATAGTGTCAGATGCAGAAGCCATAGTAATTACAAACAATGACTACCGCTTCTTAGCCGCTGAGCAGATTAAACAATCTGAACCTGAATCATCAGTCGGCGAAATCATTCTAGAACCAGACGCCAAAAATACGGCACCTGCTATTGCAGTGGCGGCACTTAAGGCATTAAATCACAATAAAAGGGGTTCTCCTTATTTGCTGGTGATGCCTGCAGATCATGCCATAGTAAACACTCAGGCATTTATAGAATCCGTTCAGCAAGCGAAGTCAGCTGCACAGAAAGGCAAGTTGGTGACCTTTGGTATCGTACCTGACAAGCCTGAAACCGGTTACGGCTATATTCAATCAGCTACCATTAATACCGATAGCTCAGCTCTAGCTGTAAAACAGTTTGTTGAAAAACCAGAACTGAAAACCGCAAAAAAATACCTGGAAGAAGGTAATTACTTCTGGAATAGCGGCATATTTCTATTTCGAGCTGAACGTTATATCGAAGAGCTCGAAAAGCATAACCCGGAAATGGTCAATGCCTGTAAAGCAGCCATATACAATGGAAAACAGGATCTGGACTTTTTTAGGCTTGAACAAGAATCGTTTTCCGCTTGTCCTGAAGACTCTATTGACTATGCCGTCATGGAAAAATCGAATGATGTTGTGGTAGTGCCTTTGAATGCGGGATGGAGTGACATTGGTTCATGGTCTGCACTAGCTGAAGTTCACACCTCTGATACTCATGGAAATGTCGGCAAAGGAGACACTCTCTTACTCAAAAGCAAAAACTGCTACGTTCATAGCGAGAAAAAACTAGTTACAACACTAGGCGTGGAGGATCTCGTTATTGTAGACACTCCAGATGCTCTATTAGTCGCAAACAAGGATAAAGTACAAGACGTAAAACAAATCGTTAGAGAGCTTGAACGTGAAGAACGTGAAGTAGCTACATCCCACCGAGAAACATATCGCCCCTGGGGAAAATACGACTCAGTTGATAAAGGGCAGCGATTTCAGGTCAAGAGAATTACCGTCAATCCGGGTGAAACTCTCTCATTACAAAAACACTATCATCGGGCAGAGCATTGGATTGTAGTATCAGGCATTGCAGAAGTAACACGTGATGAAGATACTTTTAATATATCTGAAAATGAATCTGTATACATTCCACTCGGCGCTGTACACCGTTTATCCAATCCAGGGAAAATTCCCTTGGAACTGATCGAAGTTCAATCTGGTAGCTATCTCGGGGAAGATGACATAATCCGACTGGATGATAACTATGGTAGAAAAAAAATACGACCAGTTAATGTCGTGAATATGTAGGCGTTAATTTTTAATGTAAATTAAAAATAGGAAGTTAAAAATTGAAAGTTTTAATACTAATTGGAACACGTCCCGAGGCTATCAAGCTTGCGCCACTTAAAATCGAACTGGATTCCAAACCAGAAGTAGAGTCTATTATATGCGTAACCGGTCAGCATCGAAAAATGATAGATCAGCCACTTCAGGTATTTGGTATCACACCAGACTACGATCTCAATATAATGACGAAACAACAAACACTATCAGAACTGACAGCAAAGCTTATTTCTGAACTTGATAGCATACTTAGAAAAGAAAAACCCGATGTTGTCATAGTTCAAGGAGACACGACTACGGCATTATGTGGTGCTATTTCAGCCTTTTATCACAAAATTTCTGTAGCCCATGTTGAAGCCGGACTTCGAACTGGAAACAAATTCTCACCTTTTCCCGAAGAAACAAATAGGTGCCTGATCAGTAAGATGGCAGATTATCATTTCGCGCCAACAATTAATGCAAAAAACGCACTTTTACAAGAAGGCATTACTCAAGGAATTTCAGTTTCAGGAAATACAGTTATAGATTCATTAAAATGGGTTCAAAAGCAACTTAACAAGCGAAAAATTGAACCTCCTAAAGAACTAAAGAGCAAATTAGATAACAAACGAATAATACTCATAACCGGACATCGAAGAGAAAGTTTTGGCGAAGGATTTTTAAATATTTGTAGTGCCGTTAGAAATTTTGCCGATGAAAGAAATGACATACAGTTTGTATATCCCGTGCATCTAAACCCTAATGTCAGAAAATCGGTTGAAACAATACTGAGTAATCATCCTAGAATTCACCTCATAGATCCATTGTCTTATACAGATTTTATATGGCTTATGAACAGGTCTGAAATAATATTGACTGATTCAGGAGGCGTGCAAGAGGAAGCACCATCACTCGGTAAACCCGTATTAGTTATGCGCGAAAACACAGAACGACCGGAAGGTGTGGAAGCAGGAAACGCCGTTCTTGTGGGGACAGATAAAAATAAAATCCATTCAATGCTTAATGAACTTTTAGATAACAAGAATCGATACGATCAAATGACATCTAGATCAAATCCATATGGGGATGGTAATGCATCAAAAAGAATCATTGAATCTTTAATTAACGATTTTACCAGCCGCTCTGGTTTAAATAATGCGGCTTGACGAGCTTTTTGAAACTACAATCGGATAACACACCAAGATGGAAAATAATAAATCAAGAAGGTTAGATGATAACTCTCTAGATTCCGGCAGTGATATTAACAATATTACTGCCGAATCCAAAAAACTTAAACCCGCTGATGAGCTATTTATTAGTCGTGCTGAACTGAAGAAAGCCAACAGTCAACTAGAAATTGCTGGTCATAAGCTCAGCGCTATTTCTATAGCTTATAAGCAGCTGGCTGAAAAATACAACGAAACTGTGACACAATTTGAAAGCGACAGTAATAGTATCATTGCGCCCGCTTCCCTGGCATTACGGAATACCATAACAAAACTCCCAGTCCCTCAAGAGATTAAGAAGGCCGCTGACAGGCTTGTTCAGAAAAACCTCAGCTCCAATAAGTACAAAAAGCTATACGTACCGGATTTAAAGCGCAATGACGTGTTAGTCAGTCAGCCCGTGAATCCTGCAACTAAACATTCAGATGTTTTTATTTTTTCTATCATAAACTGGAATTTCAGAACGCAACGCCCGCAGCATATAGCGAAAGAGCTGTCAAGCAATCACCGGGTATTTTTTGTGGAAATGGAGACTTCAGCTACCGGCCTTGAAATAAACGAGATCTCCAAGAATCTTTATTGTATTAGACTACCTGCAAAGAATTCAGGATTTGGCCATCCTTACACGAGTGATTTGTCTCCCCTCGAAAGAAAGGGTTGGGTTAAAAACATTCACGAGCTATGCGATCTTGTGAAAGCCACATCCACCAAACAAGTAATAATACAACATCCATGGTGGTGGCAAATACTAAAATCTTTGCCACCCGATTTCGTGCTCAATTTTGATTGTATGGATGACATATCGGGATTTAACAATACCGAAGATTTTATTTTAGAGCTTGAGCACGATATGCTTGTGAAAAGCAACCGCGTTGTTGTCTCTTCACAAACACTGTACGACAAATATTCCTCCTTAAGATCAGATTTACATCTGGTTCGAAATGGTTGTGAGGAAACTCATTTTGACAGCAGAAACAATAACGTCGTACCGCAATTTTTAGCTGTTACAGGATTTAAAAAAGAAAGTGGGCAAATTGATGTTGGTTATGTCGGTGCTATTGCTGAGTGGTTTGATGCAGAATTGATTCGAGATATTGCAGCTAAAAACCCTGACATGAAATTTCATTTATGCGGAGGAGTCTCGGCACCCGAGAAAAAGAAAATAGAACAGCTGGATAATATCGTCTTTTACGGTGAAATCCCCTACGATCAGGTACCGAATTTTATTACCCAAATGGATGTGATGACTATTCCCTTCCAGTTGCTGCCAATCATTCAAGCTTGTGACCCGGTCAAAATGTATGAGTACTCAGCCATGGGCAAACCAACTGTTGCCACCGAAATGCCTGAACTCCAGCGAGCGAAAGAAATTGTTTATATGGCCAATGACGCAGAGTCCTTTGCCACCCAAATCCGTACAGCATTTGTAGAGAATAAAGCGGATACAAACAGGTCTAAACTGATCCAATTTGCATTGGACAATACATGGAAGAAGAGAGCAGACTCATTTCGATCCCATATCAGCGAGTTCCCGTTGGTTACAGTAGTAGTTTTAGCCTATGGAGATACTTCCTGGACTACCGGCACTGTGCATTCGATCTACGATAATGGGAGCAACTATCCTAACTTGGAAGTACTTATAGTCGACAATGGTTCTGACGAAGAATCACTTGTTACTTTAAGGGGTATTGCGCAACAGCACAAAAACGCACGTCTTATTGAAAACGGAGCAAATCTGGGTTTTGCCAAAGGCAATAATGTCGGTATTGATGCGGCTTCGGGAGACTATATATTACTTCTGAACAACGATACTTACTTAGCTCCCGGGGCTATTCATTCAATGGTATCTCATCTGCAAAATAATCCTGAAATAGGATTAGTAGGGCCATTAACAAACAATATCGGTAATGAAGCAAAACTCTTTGTAGAATATCCTGATATCTGCACTATGCAGAGCAAGTGTTGTGATTGGCTGGATGGATACAGAGGGGACTTTACTTCACTCAATACCCTGGCGTACTTTGCTGTAATGATGCGTAAATCCGACATCTCAATATTCGGCAAGTTATCTGAGGACTATGGTCAGGGTATGTTTGAGGACGATGATCATTGCCAGGAAATTCGCAAAAATGGCTTTATCTGTGCATTGGCTGAAGATGCTTTTGTTCATCACCATCTCTCTGCAACTTTTTCAACCATTGGCGAGGAAAAAAAGAAAACTCTGTTTGAAAGAAATAAGGCAATATACGAGAAAAAGTGGGGTGCATGGATACCACACACTTACAGAACCGAGAGACCCGATCCTATCTGGTAATCTTTCAAATATAATGACCGGAAATTAATAATTTTAAGATTAACGTTGGAATAGATTAATGGATCGAAGATTAATAATGCACGTTGGTACCGAGAAAACCGGTACATCGTCCATTCAAAAATATTTATGGACAAACCGAGACAGCTTAAAAGAAAAAGGATGGCTGTATTTGGATGCACTCGGACCCGGTCCTAATATTAAACTTACCGCGTGCGCGTTAGAGTTCAATCCAAATTCACCTGTACTTAAATCATTGGGAATACACACAGCGGAAGACTTAAAAAAGCATAGTGCCCAACTGCACAGTACAATTGAAAATGAAATTGCACAGGAAAATCCCAATACTATACTAATCAGCGATGAACACTTAAATGTTCATCTAAAAAGTCAGAGTGAACTTGCGAATATCCGTCAGTATTTCCCCAGAACCCATGTCGACAAGATCATCATCTATCTGCGTAAACAAGAACGATTTTTAGAGAGTATTTTAAGTGAAGGGATTAAAAATCAGTCTATACCTAACATTGGCAAAGGTAAACCAGATTCATTTCTGGATCAGTTTGGGTTCTTTCAAAATAAAATTCCGTACAGATTTGATTATCTCCGAATCATCGAGAACTTGACAAAAAGTTTTCCTGAAGCTGTACTACAAGTTAGAGCTTATAAAACAGATATTGAATCATTTGACGCAGTATCTGATTTTGTTGAAGCTGTTGAACTCCCTATTTCAAGCCCACAGTTGAATGGGTTTAGAGAAAATCGATCGATTCCTGGCAGATTGATGCAATCTTTACTTCAAGTTGGTTTTTATTCAAATCAGTTACACGATGCTAATTTTAAGAAAAACTGGCGAAGAATTATTTCTGAGGCATCTATTGCATTCCCGGGGTTGCCATTTCGGATGAGCGAAAAAGATTCGAAACTACTTTTCGATAGATTTGACGAACAAAATAAAATTCTCTCTGAGAAATACCCTCATCTTCAGCCAATCCTGTACAAAGAATCTGAAAAAAGTAATTCGAATGTAAGCTTAGCAGAGGATCAGGTGACTGTTTCGGAATTATTCGATGCGGTCGAACATATAATACCCAAAAACTCTTTAAATACCATTGCTCAAATAAAAGCCATGAGCAAAGTGGAGCAAAATAACATGAATTGTGTTTCTACGCCTTTTGATTCAAACAAAGAAACTACCGCTCAAACTGCAATACACTTAAAAGATGTCGATTCCGAAAATTACGACGCCAACACCATTGTTAAGGCAACCTGTCCAATCTGTGGCGGGGTCTATGATCTCGATATTACAAAAGAATATAGGGAAGGTCCCCTTTGTACTCATTGCGGGGCCTCAGGCAGAAGCTCAGCTATTGTCCATACTGTTTGCCAAATAGCCTTCGGAAATGACACACCGCTTTGCCAACAATCTCCAGCGAAAGATTTTAAGTTGGTTGGATTGTCCGATGGCCCTAAATACGCACCGCTACTCGCAGAAAAGTTTGACTACACGAATACGTTCTATCATAAAGAACCGTATTTGGATATTTCTTCCCCGGATGAAACACACCATAACCGCTACGATCTGCTGATTTCTACCGAAGTCTTTGAGCATGTCATAGGCGAACCACTGTCCCCTTTTTATGGCGCATTAGCCCTACTAAAGCCGGGTGGCTCTTTGGTTTTAACTGTTCCATTTGTTAACCAGGGTGAACACAAGCAGCACTATCCGGGTCTCGTTTCATATTCTTCCAGACAAACCGACGAAGGAAAATGGGTTGCTGATTTAGTATTTGCCGATGGAACAAAATATACCGATGAGAATGCCAAATTCCACGGTGGCCCAGGCAAGACACTGGAAATCTGCCTGTTTACTCGAACCAGCTTACTGAAAGCGCTCGAGGATAGCGGATTCACAGATATAGAATTTCACGATAAAAATATTCCTGAAAGAGGTATTAATTGGGGTGCCCCTTCTCGACTGGTCACTGCGAAAAAACCTATAAATTAGCGGAAATATCTAAATTCATTAAATACAGTAGCTCTATTTTATAGGGTAAATACGAAAAGAGCGGATTATTCATATGCACCGGAACCATTAAATGAGCACGCAATTTCTTCAATTCGGAACAGCATGTTTTCACATCAGCTCAATAGTCTATAGATGCCAATAAACTCCTATTACTTTCATGCTCACCTTAATGAGAAATTTACATGTTGCTTCGAAGTTGCACCAGGGCAACCGCATCAAAATCAGCTAATAATCAACCAGCTACTACACTCAGAGTTTCAACGTTAACAGAGGCATTGGTGATAAGCCAACTACGCCACAACTTGAGCTGTGAGTATATATGGATTCAACTAACGTCGTTACCCTGCAATCGTGTTTAGACCCACTGGAAGACCCACGGGTTGTCGAGCGCTGCAAACATAGTTTGCTTAACGTGGTTACCATGGCCATCTGCGCTATGATTTGTGGTGCTAATGACTGGGAGAATATCGCACTTTATGCACGCACCAAGCGTAATTTCTTCAAACAGTTCTTGGATCTCTCCAACGGCACACCCTCTGCAGACACATTTTCGCGTGTATTCTCAGTGTTAGATCCTGCGCAATTGGAAACTTGTTATCGTACATGGCTCCAACAAGTCGTTGATTTGAATGCGATTACACATATCGCAATCGACGGCAAAACTATCCGACGCTCTCATGATAAAAAAGGGAACAAACCACCTCTGCACATAGTCAGCGCATTTGCTAGTGAGAATGGACTCGTTTTAAGCCAAGTCAAAACAGAAGAAAAGTCCAACGAGATTACAGCGATACCGGATCTGCTGGATAAGTTAGTGCTCGACTCCAGTGTTGTCACTGTAGACGCCATGGGGTGTCAGCACAAGATTGTCGAAAAAATTGTTGACCAAAATGCAGACTACACCATTGCCATAAAGGGTAACCAACCAAAATTAGAACAACAAATCACAGCCTGCTTCAGTGAACTGATGAGTTGCAATTTCAACGACCCTGGCGTGGACTTCTTTGAACAAATAGAGAAAAACAGAGGCCGTATGGAGATACGGCGATTGTGGTGCACTGAAGATCTCACTGCTATACCAGAAGCACAACTTTGGGAAAATGCCCGCTCGGTGGTTTTGATCGAATCAGTACGACGGGTTGATGAAGAAGAAACAGTGGAACATCGCTATTATCTGTCAAGTTGTCCAGCCGATGCGAAGGGACATGCTGAAGTCATCAGAAAACACTGGGGTATAGAGAACAGCGTGCATTGGGTCTTAGACGTGACATTCAGGGAGGATGAGTCGCGAGTACGAAATCGAGTAAGTGCGGAAAACTTAAGCCTGCTTCGTAAAATCGCATTAAATACCGTCAAACAAGACAAGACTAAAAAATGTAGCCAAAGGTCAAAACGCAATATCGCAGGTTGGGACGACAAATATCTTGCTGTATTGATAAAATCGTTGTTGGTTTGATGCGG
This sequence comes from Granulosicoccaceae bacterium, assembly GCA_965222695.1. Taxonomy (GTDB): domain Bacteria; phylum Pseudomonadota; class Gammaproteobacteria; order Granulosicoccales; family Granulosicoccaceae; genus UBA7957. The sequence goes on from OZ244967.1 coordinate 3,496,001, forward strand.
TTGCCCTGGAAGTTGCACATCTTCTAAAAAGTTTTTAGTTTGCAGCTTAATTGTTAATACTAATCTGAATGTATACCGATGAAGGGCGGTAGTTTTGAATAATGATTGTTTACGGCAGGTCAATTCACAAGAACCTGCCAATACAAATACACAATTAGTAAATTCTGGATTCCATCGTAGTGGTACTTCTATGCTAGCCCAAATGCTTTGTAACGCAGGGGTAGAGCTAGGAGACAATTTGGCGCCTCCACAACCTAGCAACCCTGATGGTCATTTTGAAGATTTCGAAATAGTGCAACTTCATGATACTTTTCTTTATACAAATCAGACTGATTGGAAATATACTGGTCCAAATAATTTATCACTCTTGACAAATGATAGAGATAAACTTCGAAAGCTAGCAGCCTGTTGAAAAAGCCCCATATAGGATAAAATTCAAATTAATACTACTTCGGTACCAAGTTATGCGCGGTGAGTCTGATTCACAGGTCAACATGTTTAGCTACGTAAATCTTGAGTCAAGAATTCCTAACAATCATCCCATTCGAAAGATTCGTAGCATTATAGATAAAGCTTTGAATGATATCGATAGACAACTTGGCCAGATGTATGCCCAGGACGGGAGGCCATCCATACCCCCAGAGATGTTAATCAGAGCATCTTTGTTGCAGATTTTGTTTTCGATCCGCTCAGAGCGTCAATTGTGTGAGCGCATGGATTATGATCTGATGTTTCGTTGGTTTGTCGGGCTTGGAATGGATGATCCTGTTTGGAACCATTCGACGTTTAGTAAAAACAGAACACGGCTGATGGATTCGCAAATCGATCAGTGGCTATTTGAGGTGGTCTAATGGTCATGTACACCTCAGTTAAGTAAGATTGACTTAACTGAGGAAGAGAATCAATGAAGACCCGAAAGAAGTACTCAAAAGAGTTTAAGCTGGACGCAGTGAGCCTGGTTCTGGAACAAGGTTATACCCGTAGAGAGGCGGCCAAGAGCCTAGACATCAATGAGCAGATGCTGGGACGGTGGGTGAAAGAACACCGAGAATCTGAGAATGGCCAAGCCTTCCGGGGCAATGGCAAGCTAACACCGGAGCAGGAAGAAATCAAACGACTGAAGGCGGAAAACAAACGCCTTGAGATGGAGAGAGATATCTTAAAAAAAGCGACGGCATTCTTTGCAGCAGAAACGAAATGAAATACGCGTTTATCACCCAATACAAGAATGCCTACCCCGTCAGCCTGCAGTGTCAGGTTTTGGGTGTCAGCCGCAATGGGTATTACCAGTATAGGAAAAGCCAGGAAAATAAATCACCAGATCCCGTCCATCAGGAGATAATTGAGTGGGTCCAGGATATCGCCAGGAGCTCAAATCATACGTATGGCAGCCGCCGAATGAAGAAGGCACTGAACGCACTGGGTTTCCCGGCTAGCCGAGAGAGAGCGCGAAAGCTGATGCGTGAAGCCAATGTACAAGTACGCCACCGTAAGAGATACAAGGTGACAACTAACAGCAACCACAAACAACCGGTATTTGAAAATTTGCTCGAACGTGAATTTGACGTTGACCAGCCGGATCAGGTGTACGCGAGTGATATCACCTATGTCTGGACTCGGGAGGGCTGGTTGTATCTGGCCGTAGTGATCGACCTGTGTAGCCGAAAAGTGGTTGGATGGAGCATGAGCTCGAGGATGAAGAAACAGTTGGTTTGCGATGCTTTACAAATGGCGATCTGGCGTCGACGACCCAAAGCCGGGCTGATTCACCATTCAGACCGAGGCTCGCAATACGCCAGCAAAGCCTTTCGGCGGTTACTGAAGGCCCATGGCATCAAAGGCAGTATGAGTCGTAAAGGCGACTGCTGGGATAACGCTGTCGTTGAGAGTTTCTTTGGTACACTGAAGCAGGAATGTGTGCAGTGGAAAAGCTACCAGACGCGCTTTGAAGCCCAACAGGATATCTTGGATTACATTTCCATGTTCTACAATAACTGTCGTCTGCATTCATACTTGGGATACGTGAGTCCCAACAATTATGAACAGCGGTTGATAGAGCAGAAAAAAGCGGCTTAACTGGGGTGTATCAAAAACCTTGACCACGTCAATTTGATGCGATCAAGTCGCAGGCAAACGCGAAACAATTGCTGTCTAAAGATCACTTTACACTGGATGGCACGTTGCTGGAGGCCAGCGCTTCACTCAAGTCCTTTAAGCCTAAAGCTTCAAATAGAAGTGATAATGGAAGCGATGGCGATGGCGATCCACCTTCAGGCACCCGAGAAGAGTGGGAAGCCGGATTAGAAATGTTAGAGAAATTGCCCATCCGAGCGGGACAAACTGTCGGCGCAGATAAAGGCTATGACACGGGGCTGTTTGTTGAAGGTTGTCGAGAGTCTAGAATCACAGCACATGTTGCAGCGAAGAAATCCGGCAGTTCGATAGATGGGAGAACCACGCATCACACCGGCTACGAGATCAGTCAAAGCTTGCGTAAACAAATCGAGCAGTGTTTTGGCTGGATGAAGTCATTTGGACTGCTGGGCAAACTCAACCATCGGGGTCAGGACAAGGTAGATTGGATCTTTAGATTGACGTCTACGGCGTATAATATTACAAGATTAAAGACGCTGATATAGACAACCAATCACAAATAACACCAAACCATGACTAAGGCTTCAGTGAAAGTGGAACTGCCGGCCAAACAAAGATGATCCAGGAACGAAAACAACAGAAAGGAACAAAAAAATGCAACTTGATGATGCAGTTATAAATAGAATTGCCGAAATGGTTGCATCAGCACTCACTAGACTGCCCATACCAAGCCTACTTGTATTATCAGAATATTCGCATCCTTGATGATGGTATTGGTCTTTTTGTACCATACAGTGAATTGAGTTTTTGCTCCCTTTTGATCGATGACAGACGATCACTGGCGAATTGTGACTTTTGTTTGTTGTAAAATGTCATCAGCTGTCATGCAATTTCCATTGTCTATTCTGTGATCGAATGAAATCCTGTTGTAAATAGCCAATCTGATATCGAGCTTTTGAATAATTGCTCCATTACTGAATTGCCCTCACGACAAATGCTTTACTTGAACCGATATTGCCACAACTTTAGCCGATATCTCGAGTTGCAATACTGCGAGCCTAAATCCGAGTGAAAAAGCACGTCAATATGTTGACATCTATTATAATACTCATTCTCCAGTGCTTTTTGTCAAATCTGTTTTTGAATCTAGCCGACAATGCCCGACCCATCACGCAAAGAGCGAACAGGAGAATCACTACAGACAAATATAACCAGCACCACCCTGATCAAATATAAGTGATTCACTACGCCAGACTTGATCAGGCTTTTCTACAGAATACTCCCAAATCAGGCGGTTGTGAATACTCAAACTTAAGACCGCGACGTGTTTTTACATGTGCTGCCCCAGCTGTTTGCAGATAGGAGTCAACTAATCATCAACCGACCGCAGTGATACAGCCCGACAGATCTGATTTTTCTTCTCTCGCTCACAATATTGGCCTAGCAGTTGTTACAAATACACTCGCCCAATGTCAAGAGAGCATTACAGTATCTCTACGAGTATTGTTAAAGGCTACCTAAGATCCTCCAAAAAACTGCCACATGTATCAGGGGGATTTCAATATCATATACACTGCTGAATTCTGGGGGGGCGAGTTCGAAATCAAATTGGTATCACAATTGCTGCAGATTATTGCCTCGGTCTATTTGTGAGATCATCACGATGGCCTGCGGATATCTAAAGCTCAGGGTGAGTACTTACCTCATTCATAATACATTCATTTTTTCGTTGGACGCTCACTAACATGGCACATATATATATTCACGTTGGACCACATAAATGCGGAACTACAGCATTCCAGGAAATGATCTTTCAAAATAGAGAAACGTTGAATAAGCATGGCATCTATATACCGATATCCGGTGTAAGAAATGGCGCAATTGCTCATCATAATCTTGTATGGCAAATGTGTGACGATTCATACAAAGACACCGGAATAAGCGGATGGCCGGAATTCTTTAAAGAAATATTAAACAAAGAAAAGGTACTTATATCCTCCGAGGAGTTTAGTTCATTTCCTCAACACTACAATGATATAGTAGACAGAATTATTTCGGAGGGACACACTGTAAGTACAATTTTCGTATTCCGCCATCAAATAGAAATAATCAATTCCGCCTACACTCAAAGAATAAAAACTAACAACATTAGCAAATCCTTTGATCAGTACTTTCCTGATGCGATTAAAGAAAATCGTTACAGATATGACCATTTTTATAAGAACTTTCTAAATGAAGATGCGAATCCAATTATCCTGTTGTTCGATAAAAGAAAACTTATTGACAAAATATTTAACGCTTTGAACTTAGATGAAAAAATTATAAATAGTAAAGTTGAAAAAAGTAAATCCAATATTTCCCCGTTAGCTCACGAGATCGAATTACTGAGATTACATTCAAAGATCTTAAGAGAATACGGATTAAACTTCAATAAGTCATTAGAACTGCTGAATAGGCTTAGAATCAATTCACCTTTTCTTAAATCATTTTGGGGATTCGATGATAACCATTTTGAAATAGCTTGGAAAAAATTTACGCCTCATAACGTGAATTTCTTTAATATGGCTAATATAGATCCTAGTCAATTAAAACTATCGAATCGAACAAAGAGTGTGGTGAATACAGAAAACTTAACTGATATGCAATTGCGTGTATTTAATGATCTTTCAAATAAATTTTTGGATCTCATCAAACAACAATCTAAATCAAAAATCGAAATATCAGAAAAGGATACTTTGAATAGTACTCGGAATGTAGCTACAGATCTGCAAAACGGCAATGTAAATACTAACATAGTACATCCCATAACAACAACGAATCATAATATAGAGTTATATGCCAGTGCTGGTGATACGGCTAAGTGTATGCAGGCTATTCTATCTTATGAGAAGAATCGTCGAACTTTCATTAGAGACACATTAAACATCCTATTGTATAAATTGAAAAACTATTCGTTTGCTCTAGATATAATCATAGAATGTGGTGAAAAAGAGATTTTTGATCAGATTCCAAAACCTAAGCTATCAGAGCTCTTTGAACTCACTAAAAATGATGACCGATGGATCAAGATTTTTCTGTATATAAACAATATTGAGCCACATGTCACATTAGCTAAAATATATCGCAGATATATAAACCCCAAAGCTCAATCAATAAAAACCAGCCGATCAGAAACTTTAATCGGTAGTAACTCTAATAAAGAGTCATATACTAATATAAATAGTAAACGTAATACAGATATTCGGATTCTTGAATTCGATGATGTTCAACTAGTAGGCTATAATTTCGGATTTTCATTGTTTGACGAATACGGCAACGCTCTTAATGCTGACGCAGTTTATACAAATAATTTTTCTCATAATCTGATCAATGATTCATGCGCAAAAAAGGAGGAACTAGATCAACTAGTGTTCATAGGTGATAGGTTCAAACCAAACAACTATTGCCACTTTGTCGTAGATCATCTTCCTAGATTGATGCATCTCACACGGAAGTACAAGGACTGGAATTGTGCTGCATTTGGTTTTGAAAATAGCAGCTTCCAAAAACAATATCTTGATTTGGTTAATCTAAATTCTAAGCTTCTTAACTTGGAACCTGGTGTTATTTATAAGATAAAGAAGCTTAGATTGCTTAATACAAGTACACGTGCGTTCATACACTGCTTTCAAGGAGGATGTCTTGAATACGCAGATCCTGTAGTGAAAATTTCAGAGCAAATAAGCAATTCAGTAAAGAGTAAAGGACCGCGGGTATATCTTACTAGATCAAGAAGCTTGGGCCGAGTCGCTGTAAATGACGGTCAAATTCAGTCGTATTTGAAGTCGAATGGCTTTTCGATTGTAGACATGGGCGATTATATGTTAGATGAGCAAATATCTATCATGAAGAACGCGGATGCTGTAATTGGCATACACGGCGCTGCTCTTACTAATACTTTATATTGTAAGCCAGGTACAAAGGTGATCGAAATTTTTCCACCCAACTACGGGACCAATGCCTTTCGAACAATAAGTGAAATGTTAGGACACCAGTATATTCCTCTAGTTGGAGCCGCAGTGGAGAATTCTACTATGGAAGGTGTTAACACACGAGAAAATCTATTCTTGGAAATCGAACAACTTAATGAGGTACTACTTACTGCAGGCTTGATTCTGAAGAGTGCAGTGTAATAGTCAGAAATTAGCTTTCGATTCAACGATATTTGTCTAACAATCATTCTTCCGGTGGAACTTTCTAGAACCAGTTTAAAAATACTTGAAAGTTAAAATTATTTTATACTGAAAGATTCCAGTCGATTGATAGTTGGAGTTTATTGAAAAATACGATGATTGTTAGCTCATATTATTGCTGTGTACCTCTAAATACAAGCTATCCGCTGTTTTATCGGTATTTAGAATGAAAGTAATATCGATCGCTGTAGTTGGGGGAAGATTGCAAGGTGCCTGTGTTGCTCTTGAGCTAACTGAGAGAGGCTAAAAAGTTGATATTTATGAGCGGCAATCGACGCTTCTTACTGAAGCTTCATTGCATTATAAAGGCAAAATACATCTCGGATTTGTATACACGCAAGATAGGAGTTTTGCGACTTCCAAAATGATGCTGGCCGGGAGTCTGGAGACTGTAAATCAACTCATCACCTCAAAAGGCGGTGTTACATCGTTTCATCATTAACGACCGTGTTGCTGCTCTCTCAACGATAATTAAACCGTCACAGCGAATTAGTCGTCCCTGCCCAACCATGGTCTAACCTTTCTGGCAACCACATAGGCCTTATTTAATTGGGTTTCTCCGGCTGTGTTGAGCGTGCTTTGCCAATACCGGCCCTTCAGCCTGCAAAAACAGTGGATAATCAGTCGCCATAAAAACCGGTTTGACACGTAATTTAGCAGTAACTGCAGGTTATGGCCGATACCGCAAAACTCAGCATCGTGAGTTGATCTTGAATATGGGCACGAACATCACTAAGGGATGAACTGCTGGTGCACTACGGGGACTCGATTATTGACATGCGTACCCGTGCACTTACGCATCCTGACTCCAGCCAGGCGGAGCTCGATTTTGATGATGACATCGTCTTCTGACATTGGATTGTACGGCGATTGTAGTCTGTAGTTTGCCAATCTAATTTGAATTACCAACAAGGTAGTCAAACCTGTGCATCGCGATTCCTGGCTTATTGCCTCAGATAACAAACTAGAAGTTGCACAGGTTCAATTACTTAGCCGCCATCCAAATCGCCCCGTCCAGGCGTATAACCTCACCATTTAACATCGGGTTTTCAATAATCTGTTTAACCATCAGAGCGAATTCTTCAGGTTTACCCAATCGTGACGGAAACGGGACCTGCTCACCCAGTGACTTCCGCGCAGCTTCCGGCAATCCTGCCATCATTGGCGTATCAAAGATACCGGGTGCCAGTGTCATTACACGCACACCATAACGCGCCATTTCCCGAGCCAGAGGTAATGTCATGCCGACAATACCGCCTTTCGACGCAGCGTAACTGATTTGCCCGATCTGCCCGTCATAGGCGGCAATGGATGCGGTATTGATAATAATACCCCGCTCGCCTTCTGCACCAGGTTCGTTTTTGACCATTTCTTTGATCGCCAACCTGTTCACGTTAAAAGTGCCGATCAGATTGACGCTGATACCTTTGTTAAACAATTCCAGATCGTGCGGATTGCCTTCTCTATCCAGCATCTTGGCAACAGGCACGATACCAGCGCAATTAATCGCCCCATGCAATGCACCAAAACTGTGTAAAGCTTCATCTACTGCTGCCTGAACATCCGATTCACTGCTGACATCAGTATTGCAAAACCGCGCTTGCTCTCCCAACTCACGGGATTTCTCTTCACCCGCCTCTGAGTTAATATCCAGCAGCACCACATTGGCGCCAAGTTCACAAAGAGTATCAGCCGTCGCGCCTCCCAGTCCGGATGCGCCGCCAGTGATTAAAAATGTTTTTTGATTAAAGTCCAATGTTAGGTCCTGTTAACAGCCTTTCCACTCAGGTTTACGCTTTTGCATAAGCGCATCTATACCTTCAGCCGCATCTTCATTCATCATATTGCAAGCCATAACCTCTGCTGATTGCTCATAAGCACCCGCCAGATGCGATTCAAGCTGCTTATAAAACAACTGCTTGCCATGCGCGATTGCAACAGGTGATTTACTGCAGATTTTTTCCACCAGCTCATCCACGGTTGCATCCAGTGCCTCTGCAGGTACTGCGCGATTGATCAGACCGTAATCCAGCGCCGTCTCAGCACTGATAAAATCGCCGGTTACCAACATCTCCATCGCCCGCTTTCGGGAAACATTGCGACTAAGAGCCACGGCAGGCGTGCTGCAAAAAAGACCCACGTTGATTCCAGAAACAGCGAATCTGGCGCTATCAACCGACACAGCCAGATCACATTGTGCAACCAACTGGCATCCTGCGGCTGTTGCAATCCCCTGTACCCGGGCAATCACAATCTGTGGCATGGTATTGATGGTTTCCATCACTCGCGCACAATTGGCAAAAAGCTGCTGGTAGTAACTTTTCTCGGGATTGGCACGCATCTGCTTTAAATCATGCCCGGCGCAAAAGGCTTTTCCGTTTCCGCTTATAACCACCACAGTTTTACTGCTGTCTTCCGCTATGGCGTCCAATTCCAATTGCAGAGCAGAGAGTAATTCCTCCGCAAGCGAATTAAATTGAGAGGGCCGATTCAGTGTCAGGTTTACGCGGGCGCCATCGTCATGACGATAGAGTACGGGATCAGTTTGAATAGCTGAATCAGACATCACCGGCCTCTCTCGCCACTGATGTAAACGTCTTTGTTTCGGTCTGAACATACTGCCCTGGAGTCGAGTTTGCCTGATTAGACGCCTCACTGTCACGTTCGCAGTACTTATCTGCCAGACCCTCGATACAGCGGGCAGCTGTCATGTGCAGTTCACGCAATGTATCATAACAATAATCTTGGACACCTTAAGTTAAACTATTAACAAGAGGTGATTGATGAGTCAGAAAAAAAGACAATTCTCCGATGAATTTAAAGCCGAAGCCGTTTCGATGGTACTCAACCAGGGCCTCAGTCGCACCGAAGTTTGTCGGTCACTGGGTCTGTGTCATTCGGTGCTGAGGCGATGGATTAATAACTCTACATCCACGGGCGAAATCACAGGGGGCACACCGGTGAAACCGCTGACAGCAGAACAAAAACGAATTGAGCAGTTGGAAAAGCAAGTGCGCCAACTCCAGCAAGAAAGGGATATCTTAAAAAAGTCAACCGCCTTTTTCGTCAAGGAACTGAAACTGTAATGGAGGCGATTGAGCAGACGAGAAAGGCTTATCCCTTAGCTCAAATTTGTCGGCTATTGGAGGTGCCACGTAGTACGTATTATGCGAGACGAAAAGCGGTGAAAAAGCCGAATGCGGCACGTGAAGCGCTGCGCCGTGAGGTGGTTGAATTCATCAATCCGTAGGCGGCAGCTACGGAACACGTCGCCTCAGTGGTGAGTTGAATAACAGAGGTTATCGAGTTGGGCGTTACCAAGCACGTTCATTAATGCAAGAGGCAAAGATTGAGGCACAAATGCCCAAAGCACCGACGATTCCGAAAGTCGGCGGTAAAGCAGATAAAGTGAGTGCCAATCATTTAAATCGCCAGTTTACCGTGGCCAAGCCAAACCGTATTTGGGCCGCAGATATCAGCTACATTTACACAGCCCGTGGCTGGTTGTATCTGGCAGTGGTGATGGATTTGTACAGTCGAAAAGTAGTGGGTTGGGCTTATTCCGATACCCCCGATACTCAGCTGTGTATCCGGGCATTGAGAGTGGCTCTGGAGAGCCGTCAACCCAAGGCAAAATTGCTGTTTCATTCAGATCAAGGTTGTCAATATAGCTCTATAGCGTTTCGAAAATACCTGAAATCAAAACGAATCGTGCAGAGCATGAGTCGACGAGCAAATTGTTGGGATAACGCTGTAGTGGAACGATTCTTCCGAAGTTTGAGAACAGAAAGGATTCGAAAACGAATCTATTCAACACATCAAGCCGCACAGGCAGATATATCTAGCTATATCAGTGAGTTTTACAATCGAAGACGATTGCACTCTACACTTGGATATACAAGTCCGGATATTTTGAAGAACTTTATGCAAATGCATCTTAAAAAAGTATCCAAAAATACTTGACCACATCACTCTGAACGGGTACTAGTCAGGCCTCGATTATCTATGACTTAACCATCGTCAGCGACGAAATCCCGGTTGCTTGGTAACTTTACCGCGGCGCGGCGATCTCGTGATCGGCCTCACCACTCTGCGCAAACGTTCTGGGCAGTACGCGATCTACCTGATGGTTGAGGTACAGCGTCAAGCGGCTTTCAAAGACACGGAAGGCGATAAACCCCACCAGTGTACAGAGCAGCACCATAAATGCGGCAAACAGCAGTGGCGGCGGCATGATGCTCAGCTTAGCGAGAATGCGCGCAACCGGCCCCAATACGAAACTGTGAAAAAGGTAGGTACTGTAGGAACCATCTCCGGCATTGACCAGGCAGCGCTGAAACAACAAGCTAAGCGGCAGCTCACTGTTACTGTTCCGGGCGGTCACACACAGCAATACCGCCTGTGTACCGAGCGTGGCACTGACCAGGTGCCCCTGCGCATCCGTCATGGGCAGTAAATTGCGGATCAGCAGATAGGCAGCGACAATCGTGGCCAGTGCACCCAGCACGACAGTTCCGTGTAGTGCCGGTAAATATGCATGCAGGCGAGACTCAGCCATCGCGATAAACATACCGAGTAGGAAGTACCCGAGCCAATGTGTAGCGAGCAACCAGAGCCCTGCCTCAGCCGCCCCCGTGCGGGTCTGCCCGAGCCACATGAAAGCCAGCATCAATGTCGTCACCGCAGCGAAACGCGCCTGCCTCGGTAGCATCAGTGCCGCGCCCAGCACCAGATAGAAGAACATCTCGTAATTGAGTGACCATCCCACTCCGAGCACGGGACGCATCATGTCGTTTTCATTGGGGTTGCGGTACGGGATAAAGAGCAGTGACTCACTCAGGGGCAGCCAGCCGGGTGGGTTGGACTGGGCGATGAGCTTAAGCGCGTAGATCAGGGTCGCCAGCCAATAGATAGGCGCAATACGCACGAGCCGGCGGCTGAGGAAACGCACCACACTTTGCGGCCCGGGTAGCTGGCTCACCGAGGTCCGGTAGATAATAAAACCACTGATGATGAAGAACACCTGTACCCCGAAACCGGCACCCCACTCCAACTGAGTCAGGTCGGTGTGGGTGATCTTCTCGCTATAGGTTTGCAGCGCGTGGCTAAACACCACCAGACCGGCTGCGACAGCCCGTAGTGCTTGTAACATGAGAAGCTTGTGCATACCTCAGACTCCGGCAAAAAGACAGAAAAACCACCCATCTTTTCAATATCGGCGCACTGTAAGCAAAAGTAAGCATTCATTTTCATATTCAATTACCACAAATAGTATTGAACCGCCCCGGGTTTGCCGGAGGCTCTTTTCTTCACAGGATTAGAGCAATGAATACCGCAAAGAAATTTTCACCGGAAGTCCGAGAACGGGCAGTTCGGATGGTATTTGAGCACTAAAGGTTCAAATTCTAAAATCAATCGCACCACTTTTAGCAAGCAATTGAATTACTCATTACCAAGAGGTGGAACATGTCAACCCATTCTGGACACTCAGTTCAATGTTATTGTATTCGTCTCTGAATTAATCTGGCTGAATTGACTACTTTTTGTTATTTTTAGATCCCTGCTTGTATTAAAAAGCTCGACTATCTGACCAAAGCCTCTAATGTGCATATCCTTCGGCACGTTAAAAGAAACTAGGCAATTCTTCCAACGCAGTTATAACCTGACTGGGTAAATCAAACAGTTCATCAGAATTGAGCAGAAGGAACCTATCGCCGAGGAACCACTCGCCATAATGCAAAGCCAACCGATTGGCTTTTATCCAATAGGACAAAGCTGCACCAGGGCCACCAGGCGTGTCAGCTTAACACCCAGCCTAGGCCCCCAATTACGCCTTTGCTTTTCCACTGCGGCATTAAAGATTTCAATCCGAGCGGAAGGCGTCTATTGAGGAAGAAGTTGAAAAAATTATATGGACGATTCGCTGGGAAGCGGGTTTGAATTATTGAAATCAATTATTGAGTTATAAAGTTGTCGCAATCGGTAGAACATCCTGGTTAAAGTACCAGAGAAAAAACAACTTACTGAGATAATAGATCAGTAAGATTTCAATAATCAATATTCCCGTACCCAGCAGCCTGACAGACCTGTCGATAAGGGGACGGTTCGGATTAGTGGTAAACCGTGCAACAAGTTTGGCTAGATCATTCTGCAGTACGTAGCAAGGTACACCGATAAAAAATGCAACTGCGATCACCCCTACGATAATGTAGATCACACCCCGAAGGCTTAAAAGGACTGATAATTCACTTGTGCTGGCCGCCTGAAAAAGTGTTGAAAAAACAAAGGTCAATGCCGCAAATCCGCTGGCGCCCGCGATTCTGTCATCGAATTTTTCACCCATAACAACCACCCACACCGTAGGAGCCTGCCCTGCAAGCGATTCCATGTTTGCAAGCCTTCGCGAGGAGGCCTCGCTCCTACATCTATAGACCACCCACACTGTAGGAAGCTGCCCGACGGTTTTTCTCAAGATGATGTTCAACCAATGAAACGATTTCGTCCACCGTATCCAACTGCATACCCAATTGGTCAGATATACGCTTGACCAAACAATCGACGCGTTCGATATCGGTCGACCCACCAAACAGAGCCCTGGCTGCCGAAGAAGGTTTGGAAAGCCCGTCCGCCGCATTGGCGTATTTCTCGAAAGGTACCTGATCTTCATTGAGCGCACCCAATTTTCGGGTGAGTTCACCTACCCAATCATACACTTCTTTGGATTTGTCTAAATCCGCATGTACGGCTTGCTGTATCGGAATCATTTCTTCGCGTCTGACACAGCGATAGTTACCGGTTAACAGCATATTCCACTTTGCTAAAGGTACAAAAATGGAATCATGCACTTTGAGTTTGACAGGCAACTCGACCTGTTCATCTTCTATGTCAAATCTTATCGCGTCTATATCTGATTGCAACTGCTTAAGCATTTCGGTGTGCTCATCAGAATCAAGCCGCGCAACCTTAAAGTTGGTCGGCAAGCTGACCTGCAGCACATTTTTATCTTCATCCGGCGGACGAAATGCCTGCGGATCCGGACTGGCAAGCGTAAGCAGTGAAGGATCAAAATTATCCCAAACACCGGGCACCGCATAGCAATCCGCCAACTCCTCAGTCGACAAACCCTGAATCCGTTTCAGGAACGGCAGAGGCGGCATATTCATGATCGCCATGCAGGGAATACCTGCCGATCCAACCCGGCTCATCAGTTCCCGCACGCCGGCAGAGCCGTACTGCGGTTCCTGCATGCCCAACACAACTAAATCAAAATCTTGCGGATTAATCTCATCGGGTGTAGCAGCAGACAGTGTCGTTTTGAGTTTTTTCGAATCAACTGCAACAAACCCATCCCTGCCACGTACCGGAAGTCTTACCAATGTACCTTCCCTGTTGATCAGGTCCGCGGTTGGTTTGGTACAGACCAGGGTCACCGGATGCCCGGCGAGTAATAACTTCGTACCCAATAGCGAACCGTAAGAGGCTCCCAGAATCAGGATATTGTATGCTCTGCTCATGTAAATAGCTCCCACGAAAGTAATTGAATTCTGCCGGGAAATTAAGAAAATTACCGCACTATCCGCCGTAGCTGTATTATAAATTTATTAATGCCGGCAGAATTAAGCGTGCTGGCCTGGTCTTGATAAGTCTCGCTTTCAATGTACAATCAAATTGCCGTATCAACGGATTGGAGATCTGAATTCCATCGGCACTATAGCTTTGCAACGTCAAATACTACTGTGGCTGCACCAATGGCATCGCCGCTTTCATCTACGACGGTAATGCTGGCCTGCGAGACGTTTTTGCCGCCGTCTTCTTCAACCTCGTCAACAAATACAGCTCCCGGACCAGCCTGATAGGTTTTCTGCCATTTGTCCTCGTCACCTTGCATATAGTCACCGGTCGGGTCTGTTTGCCCAACATTCAGGCCTTTGTTATCCATCACAAAGATTTCGACAACGAGATCCCCGGTCTCGGATCTGACTTCCTTCAAAAAAGCGGAAAGTTCATTGCCCATTTTACTGTTCATCAAGTCGCCGCCACCGGCCTTTTTCTCGGTGCGCCATTGCATATCGAGCTTTTCAATATCAGCCTCGCTGAGACCGCTGTGATCATTGTTCTGTTGATTAATGGCAGCAATTAACTCGGGTGCTTTTAGCCATTCGCTATTACCTGCAAGATAGGATTTGATTTTGCCGGCATGTCCATCCGCAATCGCGTTTGTCGTGCAGAATGCAAGAGTGATGAATGCGATATTGATAAGCTGACGTTTCACAGGTTTTCCTCCGGTATTTGATGGTTAAATTGAAATACAATCAATGTTTGGTATACGATATAATGTATACCATAACTCAAATTTGCTGTCACGGATTAGTTTGACGCCAATGAACATGGCTTGGACCATAGATGATGAAATTACTCATAGTATTCAATTACTTAACTTCATATCGCAGGAGTGAGGCATTTTGTAAAAGGAGTTAGGGGTTATTCGCTTGCGGGGCAAACTCCTACGATGGGGGATTAAAGAAAACTTGACGGATAGAACATGCACTGGTATACAATATACCAATAAATATTGAGATCACTTTCGCGGCTCGATTGTTGAACATTGCGTCCGATAATCTGCCGCCCGAGCAAGTTGAATCGGTCTTACCGAGCCAGCTTGATACTAACCCGGGAGGTTGCTCGACATAATTCCGGGCCCCAAAATCATTTAGTTAATTTCGGATGAAGAGGATATTCGAATATGAGCAATCCACTACCGCTAGACGGCGTAAAGATTATCGATTTTACTCATGTGCAGGCAGGTCCAGCCTGTACGCAGCTATTGGCATGGTTCGGCGCTGACGTTATAAAAGTTGAACGTCCGGGTGCGGGCGATGTTACCCGCAGCCAGTTGCGGGATATTCCCGAAGCCGATGCGCTGTATTTTACTATGTTGAACAGCAACAAGCGCTCTCTTTCCCTTAACACTAAAACGCCCGAAGGTAAGGAAGTTCTGGAAAAGCTGATCAAAGAATCGGACGTGCTGGTTGAAAATTTCGCACCCGGCGCCCTGGACCGTATGGGATTCACCTGGGAACGTATCCAGGAATTGAATCCGAAATTGATTCATGCTTCCGTAAAGGGATTCAGCGATGGCCATCACTACGAAGATTTGAAAGTCTATGAAAACGTGGCCCAATGTGCCGGAGGCGCTGCCTCCACTACCGGGTTCTGGGACGGTCCGC
This sequence comes from Granulosicoccaceae bacterium, assembly GCA_965222695.1. Lineage (GTDB taxonomy): Bacteria > Pseudomonadota > Gammaproteobacteria > Granulosicoccales > Granulosicoccaceae > UBA7957. The sequence goes on from OZ244967.1 coordinate 3,511,554, forward strand.
CAACGGTTAGCGCCGCCGCATTGGGCGATTCAAATACAGGTATGCATCTGGCGATCGGTATACTTACCGCGCTGATTGGCCGCGATAAAACCGGCAAGGGCCAAAAAGTCGCTTGTTCCATGCAGGATGCCGTACTCAATCTTTGCCGCGTCAAAATGCGTGACCAGCAGCGCCTGGATCGTGTAGGTTACCTGGAAGAGTATCCGCAGTATCCTCACGGTGAATTCAGCGACGTTGTACCCCGTGGTGGTAACGCAGGCGGGGGCGGGCAGCCGGGCTGGGTATTGAAATGCAAGGGCTGGGAAGAAGATCCCAATGCCTATATTTACTTCACCATTCAGGGCCATGCATGGGAGCCTATCTGCCGCGCACTCGACAAACCCGAGTGGATCGATGATCCGGAGTACATGACCGCTGAAGCCCGTCAGGACAAAATCTTCGATATTTTCGCAACCATTGAAGAATGGCTGAGCGAAAAAACCAAATTCGAAGCGGTGGATATACTGCGCAAGTATGACATTCCGTGCTCTCCTGTTCTTTCGATGAAAGAACTGGCCGATGACAATTCCCTGCGCGAAAGCGGGTCGGTTGTTGAAGTTCCGCACAAAGAACGCGGCAGCTATCTGACGATAGGCAGCCCGATAAAGTTCTCTGATCTGACACCGACCATCACCGCTTCACCCCTGCTGGGCGAGCACACCGATGAAGTACTGGCGGATCTGGGATACAGCGCTGAGCAAATCACGGCAATGCATGAAGCAAAAGCTGTCTGATACAGCAAGTGATTAATTAAGCCAGAAACAGCGTCCACACTCCGGGCGCTGTTTTTTTTCGGATCCAAGGTACACACATATGCAGGCCGACATAGATACAGAGCAATTAGTAGATGCGATTGGTGACGCATTGATTGTGTCGGACCCTCAGGGAATAATCACACTGTGGAATCCCGCAGCGGAGCGCATTTTCGGGTTTACTCAGAAAGAAGCCATTGGGCAGTCTTTGGATCTGATTATCCCGGAACCGCAGCGCAAAAGACACTGGGAAGGTTACGAACAAACGATGAAAACGGGCGAAACCCGTTACGCAAGCGACGTCCTCCGGGTACCGGCCATTACCCGTCACGATAAGCGCATATCGATCGCGTTCACGGTTGCATTATTATTCGGAGAGGATCAGAAGGTTTGCGGAATCGTGGCGGTTGTGCGTGATGAAACCGCCCGTTTTGAGGAAGAGAGAAAGCTTAAAAAGCAGATTGCCGAATTTAAGGGAAACAACAGGTAGGAGCGAGGCCTCCTTGCGAAGGGCGTATAGCCGCACTATTCGCTTGCAGGGCAAGCTCCTACGTGTGTTGTTTTATTGTTGTGGAGGGATTCCGGTTCCTGTGCTGGCAAATCCGGGTACCCGACACATATCAAACCATGGCCCCAGACCGATAACGGCATGAGCTGCGTAAAGTGCATTTGTTCCGGCAGCAACTGATCCGGAAGCATCACGGGCATAAATTGCATTTTTTACGTCGTCGAGGCTGAGACCGAATTCGTCGGCTTTGTCCGCTGCATCGGCAATATTAAAAAACTCAAGCACATCAGTTTTATTCTTGCTTTTCAGAAAAGCTATTTCATGAGCAAATGCAGCATTTGATCCGTCGTACAATACCGTAACCGGCGGTTTTGCAACACTGGGATTTACAACATTGGGATTTAGTTGAGTCATAGTTATTCTACCTCCATCAAGCTAGTCAGTTCACATTCCGATACATAAATACAGTTCTGGCATTATATATTGCGGGGTTTACACCCTGTTTATTCAGTTGATCGATGGCGTGCCTTCTTGCACTGTGGCACCACTCAATATCCGGTTCAGCGCAAATTCGCATTCCTCATCGCCGGCTGCTATACCTTTCCGGTATAACATGCTTGCCATATGCGGATTAGGCTCCACACCCAATCCTTGTTCATAGAGAGAACCCAGCCATAGACAGGCCTTCGGATATCCTCGATTGGCGGATCCGAACAAATAGGCCACACCACGGGCGACATCAGTTTTTCCGTGACTGCCTGACACCAGATAATGGCCAAGTATGGCCATGGTTCGTTCGTCCCCACGGTCAGCTGCCCTCGCCAGCCAATAAAAACCCAGATCAATATCCGGCTCAACACCGGTGCCGGCAAAATAGGCATCCGCTATACAATTCGCCGCATTGTTGTAACCTTCATCGAAAGCTTCTTCGAGTAGCCTCAGGGCCTCGGTCGAGTCTGCAGCACAACCCTCTCCACTGAGCAACATCACCGCCACGGTCGCTTTGGCAACAACAATTCCATGCCGGGCACCGATTGAGAGCAACTGAAACGCTTTTTCCTTGTTTTCCACAAGCCCAAAGCCGGATTGATACAGCCACCCCAGATTGCAATGCGCGCGAATCTCGCCAAGCTCAATTGCTTTTAAATACCAGCTTTCGGCCAGTTGAAAATTCTGCTCAACCCCTATACCAATCGAGTATATTTTTCCCAGGTGAAACATGGCGCTGGCATCACCTGAGTCTGACAGATCTTCAATTCGCTTTATTGCCCTGTAATAATACAATGGTTCAGTATCCAGAGATTCATCTATCGACTCGTACCGCTCGCGCGCTTCCTGCATATACTTGGCGTTTTGCGGTCTATGTACTAAATAAGCCGCAAAATCCCCAGCAGACGGGCTGTCCTGAATTTCAGACCAAATAATATCGTCGATCACCCGATCGTCGAAATGATCAGGCCAGACACTTTCGCGATTGATAAACGATTCAATACTCTGATTCATAAATCCCGGATTTTACTTTCAGTACTTTCTTCACCCTGCCTGGCCGGTCTGTTTTACCGTCAGCTTCAAATACCGGTACTTCGCCATGGTAATGTAATAAAGCGGCAGCATGGGAATTAACAGCTTCCAGCCGTCGCAACGGTTTTTCAACTCAAGACGAGCGTTCTCCTTAAGCTCTTCGATCAGAACTCCATTGCTGGTAAACCAGGTCAAATTGGCAAACAGCTCTACCGAATCCTCCGGCACATCGATTTCGACCTCCTGCCCGGCGGATATGGTTCCCAATTCAGACTTTTCCGTGCGCAGCGTATAGTCTCTTCCCATATCCATAATCTGCCTGGGCCGCCTCACTTTAACCTTCATAACACAAGTCCGGAAATTATCTCATTCACATTCCGTCATTTTAACAGCAAAACACACTCTGCTTATACCTGAATCGGAGGTTTACAGATTGACCAAAGCTCGAAGATAATCATTCATAATATTCATACCTGCTCCACGCAAATTCTGTCACCTTGGTTTATGCCCGCTAATAACACCGGGTCACCCTGCAGATTTCCTAAAATATTGACATCCGAAATCAAACGGCATTCCTTACCCAAAGAGATAGGCGTAGGTCCATAGGGTAAGGCCAGCGATTGGCCTTCCACCCAGATACAAACCGTACCGGGATCTACAACCTGCCGCGCGTCGGATTCCAATTCGACCGTCACCGGCACTTTGAAATAGACTTCTTGTCCCCAGGTATTCGCTCTGCTTTCAAGCGGCAGAGTTTCAAGCAAGCTGCGGGTCGAAGGCGTGTCTTGGAGCTCGGCAGTCACCTCACCATCCGGCCATGAAATTCTAATTACAGACATCAACCCACCTCCACTGCAACGATCATCGGAAGAACTAAACCTTTGCGATATTCAGTAAATTCGTCGTCTCCGGTGTACCAAACGGCAAGCCGGCGACTATTTTGGCTTTACGGTTACGCCGCATAATTCAGGTCTCATATCCAGCACAAGGGGCGCAGGCAAAACCGGAAACGGTGTTAAAAAAATGCGACGGGATTGCCCCGTCGCAATGATAGGACCACAGTCTCATCATTAATCGAGTGGAATCTTGGAACCGGGTTTTTCGCCAATTTCATGGTTGGCCATTTTTTCCAACGCACGTACCATGGCTGAATGATCCCAGGAACTGCCACGGTATGCCGCACATGCATTAAACAACTCTTGCGCGGTTGATGTATTGGGTAAGCTCAAGCCCATCGCACGCGCATTGGAAAGTGCCAGATTCAAATCTTTTTGGTGAAGTTCTATGCGGAATCCCGGATCGAATGTACGCTTGATCATTCGATCGCCGTGAATGTCGAGTATTTTTGAAGATGCGAAACCGCCCATCAAGGCTTCACGGACCTTTGCCGGATCCGCCCCGGCCTTGGAAGCAAAGAGCAAAGCTTCGCCTACGGCTTCTATATTCAGAGCCACAATTATCTGATTGGCAACCTTGCAGGTTTGCCCGTCACCGTTTCCACCCACCAGTGTGATATTCTGACCCATCAGTTCGAACAGCGGCTTAATCCTGTCGAATGTCGCCTGCTCCCCTCCAACCATAATGGTAAGGCTCGCAGCCTGGGCGCCGACCTCGCCGCCTGATACCGGAGCGTCCAGGTACTGGCAGCCGAGTTGATTGATCTTTTTTGCAAATCCCTTGGTTTCAATCGGCGATATGGAACTCATATCGACAACGATATTACCCTCGGTCAAACCGCCGGCCACACCGTTCTCCCCGAACAATGCGGCCTCAACATGAGGAGTATCGGGTACCATGGTAATCACAATATCCGATTTTTGTGCAGCTTCCAGACTGGAATGACAGACGGTTCCCCCTTTTTCAACCAGACTGGGGGGTACCTGAGCAATGTCATACAGATACAACTCATGGCCGCCGTCGATAAGATGTTCCGCCATATGGCGCCCCATGATCCCCAATCCAACAAAACCCACTTTACTCATTTATCTCTCCTGTAAAGGAAATAAGAACCTGTTTAAGAAATGCTTATCTGCTCTTGTTCCGTCCCATCGTGCGGTTATAGATACGGTTTTACCCAGTCCAGACCTTCTCTGGTATCCGCTGCTGGCTTGTATTCGCACCCGATCCAGCCCTGATAAGCTATTTCATCGAGGAAGTTAAACAAAAAGGGGTAGTTAATTTCGCCACTTCCCGGTTCATGTCGCCCCGGGTTATCCGCCAATTGCAGATGGTTGATTTTTGCCAGGTTATTTTGCAGGGTGCGGGCCAGATCTCCCTCCATGATCTGCATATGGTAAATATCATATTGAATGGCTAAATTGTCCGAGCCGACCGATTCAATAATATCCAAAGCCTGTGCTGTGCCATTCAGATAAAATCCCGGAATGTCCAGCGTATTGATAGGCTCTATTAATAACTTAATCCCCTTTTCACCCAGGCGCTCCGCCGCATATGCCAGATTTTTAACGAATGTTTTCCGCAGCAGTTCCCGATCACTGTCTTGCGGAACAACTCCTGCCAGGCAGTTGATTTGCGCGCAACCAAGTGCGGTGGCGTACTCGATTGCACTATCCACCCCTTGCTTAAACTCTTCGATCCGATCGGGCAGGATGGCGATTCCGCGCTCGCCGCCCCCCCAGTCACCGGCAGGCAGATTATGCAATATCTGGCTGAGACCGTTACTTTGCAGGGCATCCACCAGATCCTGCTTATCGTAATCGTATGGAAACAGATACTCGACTCCCTTGAATCCCGACTCGGCAGCAGCAGAGAAGCGATTCAGAAACTCCACTTCATTAAACATCATGGTTAAATTTGCTGCGAATTTAGGCATTTTTCTCTCCGAATAAACGCTTTTTACAGATTAAACATAGCTTGTAGATCAAACATCCAGCTCCGCAAGGTCTTTGATACTCGCTTGCGGATTCAAGTCTATGGTTTCCTCGAATTCGACGACGTTGTCGATCTCGGTACCCATTGAAATATTAGTCACACGCTCAAGAATCACTTCCACAATAACAGGTACCTGAAATTCGTCCATCAGCTTCTCGGCCTCGCGGAAGGTGCTTTCCAGTGAATCCGGATCGGTCACCCGCAATAATTTGCATCCCATTCCTTCGGCTACCTTGGCATGATCGACACCGTACTCTCCGACATCCGGGCTGTTAACATTTTTGAATGACAATTGCACACAGTAATCCATATCGAAGTTACGTTGCGCCTGACGGATCAGCCCCAGGTAAGAATTATTCACCAGAACATGAATATAGGGCAGATTAAACTGCGCTCCGACGGCCAGCTCCTCAATCATAAACTGAAAATCGTAGTCCCCCGATAAAGCAACGATTTTCCGCGAAGGATCGGCAACCCGCACTCCCAGCGCGGCAGGAATGGTCCAGCCCAGAGGGCCGGCCTGACCGCAATTGATCCAGTGCCGGGGCTTGTAAACGTGGAGAAACTGGGCAGCGGCAATTTGAGACAAACCGATAGTACTGACGTAACACGTATCTTTACCGAACGCATGGTTCATTTCCTGATAAACACGGTGCGGTTTAATCGGTTTATTGTCGAAATCAGTTTTCCGTAACATGGTTCGTTTACGCTCTGCACATTGCGCTGCCCAATCACTGCGATCCTTCAGCTGATCCGCTCGCTTGAGTTTCTTCGCGACGTCTATAAACAAATCAAGTGCGTCACCTGCATCCGAAACTATGCCATAATCAGGCATAAAGACTCTGCCAATCTGGGTCGGTTCTATATCGACGTGAATGAACTTGCGCCCCTGGGTATACACATCAATCGAACCCGTGTGGCGATTGGCCCAACGATTGCCAATACCAAAAACAAAGTCCGACTCCAGCAGAGTTGCATTTCCGTATCTGTGCGAAGTTTGCAGGCCGACCATTCCCGCCATGAGGGGGTGGTCATCAGCAATCGCGCCCCAGCCCATTAAGGTCGGAATTACCGGGATGCCCGTCAATTCCGCAAATTCAACAAGCTTGTCCGAAGCGTCGGCATTGATAATTCCGCCTCCGGCAACTATCACCGGCCACTGAGACTCATTCAGCATGGCCATGGCCTTTTCCGCCTGCGCGCGGGTCGCGGAAGGCTTGTAAACCGGCAGGGGCTCATAGGTATCCGGATCGAACTCAATTTCGGTAACCTGCACATCGAAGGGTAAATCGATCAGCACGGGTCCGGGACGGGCCGAACGCATCAGGTGAAACGCTTGCTGAAAAACACGAGGAACCAAAGCCGCCTCTTGAACGGTTACCGCCCATTTCGCCACAGGTTTGGCAATAGACTCTATATCAACCGCCTGAAAGTCTTCCTTGTTCAAACGCGCGCGCGGAGCCTGCCCGGTAATGCAAAGAATTGGAATGGAATCGGCCGAGGCCGAGTATAGCCCGGTGATCATATCGGTGCCCGCCGGTCCGGAAGTACCCATGCAGACACCGATATTGCCTTTCGCCGCTCGGGTATAACCTTCTGCCATATGCGAAGCTCCCTCAACGTGACGCCCCAACACATGCTGTATACCGCCGGCTTGGCGCATGGCCGCATAGAACGGATTGATCGCCGCACCGGGAACACCGAATGCGACATCGATCCCTTCTTTCTGCAAAACGCAAACGGCGGCCGCCGCTGCAGTCATCTTGGCCATGGATCACCCTCCTCCGAACAATCAATGATGCTGATTGAATCATAATGAATTCATCAGGTCAATAATAAATGGAAAATAATTCCATTTATTTATATGGAAATTATTTGCTAATTATCATATAGTTATAATATGTATACATTATTATAATTTATTTTATCAAATAAATTATTGCTTTGTTCAGCAATATTCAACGACTTGAGGTTGGACCCTGTGAGCCAGGGCCTGTCACTTCCGGCAAACATGCGCGATGATGCGGTAAATTTCTTCAAAGGGGGATTCGAATATGCCCTACGCTGAGACGGCAAGGTTGAAAATCTACTACGAATGTGCCGGCACAGGACCTAAGCTGGTGTTTATTGGAGGTGTCGGGGGCGACTTGAGATCTCAGCCGAATATCCTGGATAGCCGATTGGCGGAACATTTTAGCCTGCTGGCTTTCGACCAAAGGGGGACCGGCAGGACGGATAAGCCGCAACAAGAGTACACCATGCTGGACTATTGCAAGGACGCAGTCACCTTGATGGATCACCATCATTGGAATCGTGCGCATATTGTTGGCGTTTCCTTTGGCGGCATGGTCGCGCAGGAACTGGCCATTGCATATCCGCAACGGGTAAATGGGCTGGTCTTGGCCTGCACCACCGCCGGTGGAAAGGGAGGCAGTTCTTATCCCCTGCACGAACTCGCCGATCTCCCGGCGGACGAGAGAGCACGCAAACTCCTCGGCATTGCTGACTTGCGCAAAAATCCCGAGTGGCAAAGGGAAAATCCACTGGAAACTCAGAAACTGCTGCAACAGGCAGCCGCCGATGCTTCGCCGTTTTTAAGCGAACCCGGTGGAACAGAGGGTCTGCAGCGGCAGATTCAGGCACGCCGCTATCACGATACTTATGACCGCCTGCATCGAATTCAAACCCCGACCTTGATTTGCGCCGGCCGGTACGACGGACAGGCGGGCATTCAAGCGATCAAGAATATGCATAAAAAAATCGCCGACGCAAAACTCAGCCAATTCGAAGGCGGGCACGGCTTTTTGGGCCAGGACCCGGCCGCTTTCGAGGAAATCTGCCGTTTTTTGCTTGAGTTGAAAACTTGATCGGTTAAATCCGACTATAAACCTTCGATTTATTAACTCTATCAATAAGAGCCTGTTCAAGATCCCTCTAGCTACTGCTAATTCGCTGAATTTGGCCAGAATTTCCCTAAAAAACTTCATATATACGGTATACTAAATACAATTATAAACAGGGGATAGATATGTCGTCGCCAATTCTCTCTTTGAGGCCTGTAGACACTAATAATGTACTCAAGGAAAAAGTCTACAACGCCTTAAAAGATGCCATCACATCTATGGATATTTACGGTGATGATGAGCCACCCAAACTCGATGAGCGACGCCTGGCGGAAGAATTAGGCGTCAGTCGCACGCCGGTCAGAGAATCTATCTCCCGTCTGGAGCGGGACGGCTTGGTGATTACTATTCCACGCCGCGGGGCATTTGTGGTCCGAAAGACCAAAAAGGAAGTTCTGGAAATTATCTATGTCTGGGCCGCGCTGGAAAGTATGGCGGCCCGCATTGCCACAGAAGTGGCGAGTGATAAAGAAATCGCCAAGCTGCGGACTATGTTCGCTACCTTTGACGCGCCGGATGATCCGCGCGCCCATATCGACGAATATTCCGATACCAATATTAAATTCCACCAGGCCTTGATCGATTTGGCCAAGTGCGATCTACTCAGCCAGACGGCGTCGGGCCTGCTTGTGCACATGCGGGCGATCAGGGCAAAAACGATCAAAGAGGGCGACCGGGTTGAAAAATCGGTCGTCGATCATATGCACATCATCGAGGCTCTGGAGGCACGGGATACCGAATTGGCGGAGCGCCTGGCCCGCGAGCACACGCTTAATCTGGGTAAGCATGTCGAGCAGTATGTGGATTATTTAAAATAGCATCGACGGATTTCGGCGCACGGGGTCATTCACGACTCTGATTTTTACCTTTTGGAACCGGGGAATTTTAGAAACCCTCAACCGTCTACATCCCGCTTAATACTTCAAGATGGGCGATGGCGCTGTTTGCATTGGCATCCAGGTCATATCCGCCTTCCAGATAGGAGACGACTTTGCCGGGACAGTGCCGATCGGCCAGTTCGACAATCTGCTCGGTAAACCACACATAGTCGTCTTCGGTAAAACAGAGCTGGCCGAGCAGATCATCCTGATGGGCATCGAATCCGGCAGAGATGAAAAACATCTCCGGAGCGAATGAATCCAGAGCGGGCAGCCAGGTATCCGCGACTTCTGCACGAAATTCACGACCTCCGGTGCCGGCAGACAGGGGCGTCTTGATAATGTGTTCACGCCCGGAAGCAGGATCGGTGTAAGGATAAAACGGATGCTGGAAACTTGAGCAGAACATGACACGAGAATCGTCGTAGAATATGTCTTCCGTGCCGTTACCGTGATGAACATCGAAGTCCAGCACAGCGACCCGGTCAAGGGCCAACCCGTCCAGCGCATGCGCGGCCCCCACCGCAACTCCGTTAAAAATGCAGAATCCCATGGCTCGCGACCGCGTAGCGTGGTGACCGCAGGGGCGGACGGCGCAGAATGCGTGCCGGACTTCGCCTCTATGCACGAGTTCAGCCGCATGGCATGCAGCCCCGGCACCTCGCTTCGTGGCTTCCAAGGAGTACCGATTCATTGAGGTATCCGGATCCAGTGATACCAAACCCTGTTGCGGCGAAGAATCCTCCACCAATTGCACGTAATCCGCATCGTGCGCGCGTTCCAATTGTCCGCGGTCCGCCATGGGAGCGACCCTTGTGACTAGACTTTCCATTACCGAAGCCGAACCGAGTTTCTCCTCAAGCACTTCCAGGCGCTCGGGACGCTCCGGATGTCCCGGATGCATTTGATGCAGCTTGCAGGAAGGGTGTGAGATCAGCGCGGTTTGCATGGTTTCGTCCTCAAGTACAGCTCTACCACCTATCCGATCCGGAATTGCCTGAGATCAGTGTTCGGGTCATGATTAGGGCGTGTTATCAGGGTCTTTAGCCGATTGAGCATAATTATATCATTTACTATTGTATACTGTATACCAAAAATCAATTATCTGATGATTTGGCCAGCATTCCATCCGCCGGAGGAGAATCAATGAAAGCATCCGATTTGTTTGTCAAATGCCTGGAGACCGAAGGTATAGAGTATATATTCGGCATTCCGGGTGAAGAAAACGCTGATTTAATGATGTCCCTGGAAGCCTCCGACTCCATTAAGTTTATATTGACCCGGCATGAGCAGGGTGCGGCATTTATGGCGGAAGTCTATGGCCGCTTAACCGGTAATCCGGCAGTTTGCATCAGTACACTCGGCCCGGGTGCTACAAACCTGATCACCGGCGTGGCGGATAGCAATATGGACCATGCTCCCATGCTGGTTGTCACGGGCCAGGGAGCGACGACGCGATTACACAAGGAATCTCATCAAATCATCGATACGGTCGCCATGTTTTCCCCAGTTACCAAGTGGGCGCAGGAAATTCTGCATCCGGACAATATTCCGGAAATGGTCAGAAAGGCTGTGCGCATCGCACGATCCGAGAAACCCGGAGCCTGCCACCTTGAATTCGCCGAAAATATTGCAAAGCTGGATACAGATCTCTTACCGCTGCTGCCCCGGCTATACCGCAGGCCCGTCGCCGATGATCATATCCTGGATCGTGCCTTTGAAATGATCTGCAGGGCGAAACGCCCGGTCATACTCGCCGGCAATGGCTGCTTCCGGCGGCGGGCCAGCAGGCAGTTGCGGCGGTTTTGCGAAAAGACCGGGATTGGCGTGTTGAGCACTTTTATGGCAAAAGGATGTGTCGATGTGGACAGAGACTATAGTTTGTTTACCATAGGTTTGGGCTCGAAGGACATAGTTGCCTATGCGTTGGATGATGCGGATCTCGTTATCACACTGGGCTATGACATGGTCGAATATCATCCCAGGTTGTGGAATCCGGACCACGCCAAACACATTGTCCACGCAGACTTTTTACCCGCTGAAATCGATGCCTGTTATCACCCGGAAATCGAGTTGGTCGGAGATCTTGCACACACTTTGCGCATGCTGAACGAACGCTTGGAGGGGATCGACGGCTTGCAATTCGATCTCGCAAAACAGGCCGATATACGCAGGAAAATGCAGCAGGAAATCAACTCGCACAACGACGATGATACCGAAGGGTTGATCCGTCCTCAAAAAGTCCTGCATGATATCCGCCGGTGTCTGGGGCGCGACGATATTCTGCTCTCGGACGTCGGCGCCCATAAGATGTGGATCGCCCGCCATTTTCATTGCCACGAACCTAACACCTGCCTGATTCCGAACGGATTCTGCTCCATGGGTTTTGCCCTGCCCGGCGCAATTGCCGCCAGTCTGGTCTATCCCAACCGGCGAGTTATCGCCGTTTGCGGAGATGCGGGATTTCTGATGAATGTGCAGGAAATGGAGACAGCACGCAGGCTCAATTCCAATATCGTCGTCATGGTCTGGGTCGATAACGCTTACGGACTGATCGCCTGGAAGCAACTCACTGAGTTCGGCCGCCATACCGATTTAAGCTTCGGCAACCCGGATTGGACCTTACTGGCGAAATCGTTCGGCTGGAACGGGTACTGGGTGGACCGCAGCCGCGATTTAATGGCTGCGCTGAAAGCGGCTTTCAGCGAAAGCGGTCCCTCCCTGCTTGCATTGCCGATTGACTACGGGGAAAACGAGATACTGACCCGGCGACTCGCCGAGTATGGCGGCGAAGTATAGCCTGTCTTTATTCTAAACAGTGATCAATGCCGGTCGAAGACCCCCGACCCGCCGCCGTCAGATCTGTGGATCCAGGTGCCTGTCCGTGTCTGCCGTCCGTGTCTGCCCAGGAAATCCAATCCAGCTCACATTCCCGGCACTTATGCCAAATACCGGAAATGACACTAAAAATAGATCGTCGATATAACTCATTGAGTTAATTGTATTTATTTTAATATCTCCCTGCTGAAATTCAGACAAATCATGTTAAATTTTGGTACTTTACATACCAAAAAAAGCTGGATATACTGCGCCGCAACATAACATTGACCGTACTCATTTTTAAAGAGACTACTATGAACAATTTACCAACCAATCATCAATTGGAATTGCCTTCTTCCGCAAGCTGCACCGCGCTCGATGCCTTGCAGATCGTGGCGGGCGTATTACTGCTGATTGCCGCCGTATTCGGTTACCCGGCCCTGCAGAGCAATATTGTACTTGTACCGGGGATAATGGGTTTGATCCTGTTGTCCAGCGGTTGCAGATCCTGGTTTATTCAGCGGCAGATCTTTAAGCTGCGCAACGTCTTGCGATGACTATCCGGGGCCCGGGCCGGTACCCGGGCCTTTTGCCACCACTCGTTAAATAGACTATCCTATCGGCGGTATCTTTCTTTTCCGGGCTTGTATCATGCCGGATATCCGCATGAAAAAGATCCAAAACCTGTTTTTTCAATTGCAAAATCGTTCTCCGTGTTCCTTGGACGAGATTCAATGGCCGCGAGCGCTTAAACTGGCGGTTGTAGCCCCGCACCCCGATGACTTCGACGCCATCGCCGTATGTTTGAAACACTTCCATAAGCCTGAAAACCAACTTAGGCTATTTGTTTTAAGCGGCGGCAGCAAGGGTGTAGAAGACAGTTTCCCCGGTGCCGGAGATTGGTTTTCCAAAGCACGTCTGCGTGAAGCCGAACAAACCGAAAGCTGCAGATTATTCGGACTCAAGGAAAGGGAGTGGAGGTTTTTGCGTTTCAGCGAGGCTGGTGATGGCGAGTTGGCGGACAATCATTCAAACAGGGATTTGCTGTTCTCTGTGTTAAACCGTTTCAAACCGGATATTGCGTTTTTACCCTATGGAAAGGATTACAATACCGGCCACCAGAGAACCTACAAGATGTTCAGGCAGTTCGCGGCAGGGGCTTCACAGCCGTTTATTGCCTTTTATAACCAGGATGTAAAATCGACTCATTTTCGAACCGATTTATACAAAATTTTCGAACAGCCGGAGGCGGATTGGAAATCCGCATTACTCAGAACACACAAAACACAACAACAGCGCAACCTGAATCAACGCGGATACGGATTCGATACACGCGTACTAGGCTTTAACCGGCAAACCGCCCAGGACCTCAAGCTGACTGATGGCGTATATGCAGAAACGTTTCAGGTAGAGCTATTTCCCGGTGAAAGATAAATATTCGGAACTCTACTCGGAATCTTCCGCTAGCGGATCGATTTTTGCCCCGCAGATAAAATCGTTTGTCGAGAGCCCGTTTAAGGTATAAGTCGTGTAACGGATCATGCAACGGTTGTAGCCGATTTCCATGAAAGGATGATGATCTTCCCGATGCACTATATCCGCCACTTTATTGACAAAATTCATGGTTTCATAAAAATCGCGGAATCGAAAATTGCGCGACAGTTCCCGATTATCCACACTAATCGTCCAATCCGGGTGCAGCTGCCTGGCCAACTCTTCGGCTTCGTCGTGGCCTAAAGGGGGTTCATCGCCTTCAAAGGCCGTGCAGCGTGCAGTTTTCAAATTGATGGCTGTCATTTGTATCACCTATGATTGCAGTTTTTCAATCGACATATCAGTGCCTTCACCCACACACACTACAATTGTTCGAACTCGATTAATGAACCATCAGAGTCGGGATTGAAGACTCCGAAAGCAAATGTCTCGTCACTCCGCCAAAAAGCAATTCACGGGCTCTGGAATGACTGAACCCGCCCACAACCAGTAAGTCCGCTCCGGCACTGCTGCAGGTTTCCAATATGGATACTCCCACATTACCTTTATTATCGAGCAGTTGCACGCGGGGAGTGACACCATGCCACGAGAGATATTCAACAACCTCGTTAACTCTTGATTCCCGCTTTTTGGATACAATAACCGTCACCTGATCCATCTGAACCATCCAGGGAATGGCACTGGATAAAGCTCTGGCAGCCTCCTGACTCTCATTCCAGCCTATCGCGATATGCTTGGCCGGCGCCCCGGTTTCACCGGGCGGCACGATCAGCAAGGGCCGCCCGGTTTCCATCATTACCGCTTCGAGATTTTCTCCGGCCGGGGAACGACGGATTTTGGATAGATGTTCCGTCGGTCGCGACACAACGATAACATCGCTTAATCGGCCACGGCGAACCAGCATATTCGCGACCTCACCGGAAACTTCCAGCCATTCCGCAGTGACACCTTGGTCTTGTCCGGGGTTGTTGCTGATCTGGACATCGTGGTCTTTACAAAATTCTTCGAATTTCGCTTTCGCCGCATCTGCATGCTCACGGGCATCGTTTTTTGCCTGTTCGGCAACGCTCTTGCGCAGACTTGCCGGCATGCGGTCGGACATATGGGAAATCGCTTCCAGTGAAGAATGCACCACATGAATCGCCTCCAGATGTGCTCCAAACCGCTTTGAGACGACAAGTGCAACGATCAGCGCATCGAGACTTTCCGGGCTTGTGTCAACCGGTACTAAAACTGTTTTAATCGCCATTTTCTACTCCTCAGCAAGCTAATGGGTTGCAACGCCGCAATCGCGGTTTTACTGACTTTCTATATCCGCCTTTTGTGCGTAACACTAATTGAAATATGCCTGTTGAATACCTCTGCCCCAAACCCGCTAAATCGCTCCATGTTCGCGGGCTTCGTTGATTTCCTGTTCCGATAGCCCAAGCACCTCACCCAATATCTCGTCCGTATGTTCGCCCAGTAAGGGAGAGCGGGTCACTTCCACGGACGACTCGGACAATTTGATCGGATTGCCTACGGTCAGGTATTTTCCGCGAGTCGGATGATCCACTTCCACTACGGTTCCGGTCTCGCGCAGTGCGGGCTCATCCGCCAACTCCTGCATGGAGAGAATCGGCCCGCAGGGTACATTGGCCGGCCTGAGTATATCCATCACTTCAAATTTTGTTTTTGTCATTGTCCATTCTTCAATCATGGCGAAACACTGATCAAGCTTTGGTAAACGCGCTTGCGGTGTTGCCCAGTCCGGATGTTCGACGAGTTCCGCCCTGCCTATGGCTTCCATTAGGGGAGCCCATCCGGGTGGTTGCAGTACGATATAGATATAATCGTTTGGACCGCCGGGGGCGCATTTCACCGCCCACCCTGGCTGACCACCTCCCGATGCGTTTCCGGCCCGCGGTACTTCGGGTCCGAATTTTCCGTTAGGGTATTGCGGATATTCCTTGAGTGGCCCATGATCGAGGCGTTGCTGGTCGCGCAGTTTCACCCTGCACAAATTCAACACGGCATCCTGCATGGCGCAGCTGACCTTTTGTCCGCGCCCGGATTTTTCCCTGTGATACAAGGCGGTGACTATACCCAGAGCCAAATGCAAACCTGTACCCGAATCTCCGATTTGAGCACCGGTTACCGTTGGAGGCCCTTCTTCAAATCCGGTTGTCGAGGCCGAACCACCGGTACACTGGGCAACATTTTCGTAAACTTTTAAATCCTCTAAAGGGCCGGGACCAAATCCCTTGACACCCGCATAGATAATCCGAGGATTAATTTCATTAATGCGTTCCCAGGTAAAACCCATGCGATCCAGGGCGCCGGGCGCGAAATTTTCGACCATAACATCGCATTCTTCGATCAAACGGGTAAGAATTTCTTTACCGTGTTCGGTCTTGGTATTGAGTGTCACACTGCGCTTATTGTGATTAAGCATGGTAAAATACAAGCTGTCCACATCGGGGATATCACGCAGTTGCCCACGAGTTGCATCACCAACTCCCGGCCTTTCAACTTTAATAACATCTGCCCCAAACCAGGCAAGCAGTTGAGTACATGTCGGACCAGACTGAACGTGCGTCATATCCAACACTTTTACTCCTTCCAATGCTTTCATTTAGCTCCCCCTGACACTTTATATTTCTCTATAGTAAAACCGCTGATTACTGTTCCATGGCAACCCTGAGTCATCCACGTTGCTTGTCCTACTCACGAGCTCTCATACAAGATAGTCAACGTTCTTTTTTATATGTTCGGCCAGCCTCAGGGTATGTTCTCTGACCAATCGTTCAGCCAACCCGGCATCGCGTATTTCAAGGGCTTCAATTATCGATAAATGATCAACCACCGATTGCTCCGCCCTGCCGTGTTCTTTAATGGTTCGCATACGGATGGATCGCATATGGATAAACAGGCCCGCAGCCATTTCATTCAGCAAATCACATCCGGCGAGACTCATCAGTTTCTGATGAAACTCAATATTGGTTTCCGAGTATTCGTCGATATTAGCCCGGGCCTGATTCGAGTCTGTAAAAGTAACGTACAATTCGCGCAATCGAGCTATGTCCTGATCCTTCGCTCTCTGGGTTGCAATGCGGGCAGCCATGCTCTCCAATGCTGCCCAAACACATATCATTTCCATAATTTGCTTTTTGGTCTTACGCACGACATAAGCGCCACGCCGCGGGACGGTTCTGACGAGACCATCCTGCTCCAGCCGGGTAATCGCTTCACGCACCGGCGTCCTGCTGACACCGAGTTCCTCAGCCAGGCGACGCTCCTCCAAGCGAGGAGCCTCCTCGTCGCCGTAGACATCCATCGATGTGATCGCGGATTTCAGCGCCTCATACACCCTGTCTTTAAGTACCATATTGGTGCTGATGGGGCTTAATGAAATGACAGGGCTAATCACTGCTGTATTATCCTTTCACAGGCTGCCGCTTACCTGAAACCCGTGTATTTTTCACTCGTATTGTCAAACACACGGAATCTGCAAGCCTGGCAATCCAATGTCCGTCCGAGCTCATTTCGCTTCACCCGCAGTGGCTTCAACATCAGCCTTGCCGCGATTTTTAAAAAACTTGAATATCGGAAGCAGGAATAAAATGATTGACAGCACCATAATGACCCCGGCAATCGGACGTTCGAAGAAGACCGCAATGGATCCGTGCGAAATCATCAAGGACTGACGCAAGGAAGACTCTGCTAAGGGCCCAAGCACTATGGCCAATACCATAGGCGCCATTGGATAATCCAGTTTACGCAGCAAATACCCGGATACGCCGAAGATCAGCATCAACCATACATCGTGCATATCCTGTGTCGGTGCATAGCCTCCGACCACACAAAGCACAAAGATGATTGGAGCCAGGATTGTAAATCTCAGTTTCAAAACCCAGATGAATAAAGGTATAAAGGCGATATTGAGCAACAGCGAAAACAGATTCGCAACATACAGGCTGGCTATCAAGCCCCACACAAAGTCGGATTGTTCGACAAACAATCGCGGACCGGGCTCCAGCCCCCAGATTACCATGCCTCCCAGCAGGATGGCGGTAGTAGGAGATCCGGGTATCCCGAGAGTGAGCATGGGTAACATGGAACCGGTACTGGCGGCATTGTTAGCAGACTCCGGTGCGGCAACGCCGTCGATATTACCCTTTCCGTAGCTGTCCGGATCTTTGGACAGGGTTTTCGCCATACCATAGGACATGATCGATCCCGGTGTTGCACCGGCCGCCGGCAATAGCCCGACGAAATATCCGATAAAGGAGCCCATAAAGATCGTTTTTACGCTGTTTTTAAGCTCGCCCAGGGCGTTCAACACTCGCTGCACGGATACATTGGCGGCCGCTACGGCAACCTCGCCGCGGCTGGTTTCGATCGTCCAGAGAATTTCCCCTATACCGTATATACCTATGGCCAGCACGAGAAAGTTAATTCCGTGATAAAAGCCGGGAATATCGCCGAAAATCAAGCGTGGCTCGCCACTCATGATATCCAGACCTACCGCACTTAGTACAAGTCCGATAAATATGGAGAAAAAAGTTTTCGGTATATCGTCACCACCAAGGCCGATAAAAGTTCCGAACGCCAACATCATCAGGGCGAACTCTTCGGGCGAACCGAAAACCAGGGCAACTTTGGCAAGCGGTGGCGCAAAAGCTGTAAATAAAATGATTGAGATTGTTCCGCCACCAAACGAGGCAACCGCGGCAGCAACCAGCGCCTTGTCTGCGTCCCCTTGTTGGGCCATGGGCCGGCCGTCAAAAGTTGTTGCAACGGCAGTGGAAGCCCCGGGTATCCCCAGCATGATGGAGCTGACCGCTCCTCCATACATGGCTCCGTAGTATATTGCCGCCAGGAATATAATCGCCGAGGTTGGCGGTACAATAAACGTGACCGGAAGCAAAATCGCTACGCCGTTTACAGATCCGAGCCCGGGCATAGCCCCTATAAGCAGGCCTACGGCGCAGCCGATGATCACGAGTATAAGGTTTGTCGGCTCAAACGCTGTGACAAAACCTCCTAATAGAAGCTGGAGAATTTCCATACAACCTACCCCACTATAAGCAAAAAAATTGCTTTTTTGTTATTAGAGATTTACCGGTTACGAAACCATTCGCCGCTTAAAGAAACAAATCGTACAGCGGATAGAACAAAGGCTCTAAATAACCCTTAGGCAAGGTAATATGCAGTAAAATCTCGAAAAAGAAGAAGGTGACAATCGGTGTGATTATCGCGAGTGTCAAAGTCTCCGACCAGCTGTGCCGGCCGATAGTGCGCATATACCAGATGAAGAAAAGCGGCACCGAACCATATACACCGATGACGTGGATCAAGCCGATCATTAGGGTCAAGGATCCGACCACCATTGTAATAAGGATCAGTGTCTGCCGATCCATATAAGGTTCGTCCGACTGGGACGGCGGACTGGTCCTTCTGACCCAGTTAATCAGTATCCAGACGGAACAGACCAACATTCCGGCAGACAGCCAGAACGGGAACATCCCGCCGCCCGGACCAACGCCCTCAGCCCAGCCGACGGGAAGTTCAGCACTTTTCCACATCAGATAGGCGGAGAACACTGCCAAAACAACTGCCGTGACAAATTCAGCTTTGCGCATAATGAATCTCCTGTGAGTGACTATCGTCAGTGGATTTAAATATTACTTCTCAATCTTGCCCAGCAGATCGACATGACGCTGGTTTTCACGCTCCCAATATTGCACAAGCTCGTCACCAGTCATAAAGTCTCCTTGCAGGCTCTTGTCTTTCATATACTTCTGCCACTCTTCGCTGTTATAGACCTTGGTGAAGACCTCACGATAAAATTCAGCCGCGTCATCGCTCATACCGGGCGTACCCACGACACTACGCTGCATATAGTATTCGAAAGGCTGACCCAATTCCGTCATGGTCGGTGCATCGGGGAACAGGGGCAGGCGCTCACCGGTGAAAGATGCAATGGGCTTGGTGTCTCCGGCAAGGAAGAAACCCATTTGCTCGGACGGGTTATTTACGGTTGAGTTAGCATGCTTGCCTGCCAGTTCTTTTGCAACCCGGCCACCGCCCTTGAAGGGGACATATTTCATGTCAAGATCGAAGTTGGCATTCATAAAGCTGGTCAGCAACTCATCTTCGCCGCCTTTGCCGGTGCCGGCCATCACCCAGTCGCCACCTTTGTCTTTCGCAGCATTAATAAATTCATCCAGAGTGCCGATTTCACTGTCCTTATGCACCCACAGTAAAAACGTATCTTCCGCCATTCGGGCGATAGGTTTGAACTCCAGAGGGTTGACACCCAGGCCGGGCTGTCGAATCGGGGTCGTATAGAAGCTGTTAAGGGTAACCATAACGATATGGTTATCCTTCTTCTTCGATTTTAAATGAATCAGTGCTTCGGCGCCTGAGCCGCCGGGTTTATTGACGGGGATAAACGGCTTGGGTGAAAAATCGTGTTTTTCGATAACGGTCTGCATCAGACGCGCCATTTTGTCAGCACCGCCACCGGGGCCGGCCATGATGACAAACTCCACGGGTTTCTTTGGTGCCCACTCAGCGACAGCGGGCAAAGAAACACCGAATAATGCCGCAGTCGAAATAGTTAAAACAGGCAGAATTGCCAACTTACGGAATAGTTTCATTGTTTCCTCCTCAGGCTATCAGCACCAGCTCAGTCATTTATCGTGTATAGGTTCTGGTTACTGACAGCTTCTGGTTAACCGCCTCCAGTATGAGTAAAAGCTCTACTGGAGGATTTTGGTATACCGTATACCAGACCCTAGAATAGCCTCGGAATGAATAAATGTAAACAGAAAAAATGAAGGTTTTTGGAAAATATTTTCAAATAGCTGTTTTAAATGGATAGAAACAACCGTTCGATCGGCACAACATCCGTTCGCCGCTCATTCTTAGGCGATTTGGCGAGCTGTAGAAAGAGTCGGCACTCAGTTTTAGTAATTATGAATATTATTATATTTCAAATACTTATCGGTGATTTATCTATGCCTCATCCAGGCTGTCAGTGTTGATTTACCGATAAAACCAGCTTACCGAAATGCGTACTTGATTCCATCTCCCTGTGTGCCTGAACAACATCCTCCAGGGGATAAATTTGATGTATCAAGGGCTGAATCAAACGCTCGGCGAACAGGGGAACCACCGTTCCACGGAATTCGGCAATGATCCGGGATTTTTCCTCAATCGGACGTGATCTGAGGACGGATCCGATCAATTGCTGCCGCTTGACCATCATCAGCGCCAGGTTGATTTCCGCCTTGATGCCCGCACTCACACCGATGCAGACCATTCGTCCCGCCACTGCCAGCGATTTCATATTGCCGGCCAGATAGGGACCACCGATATGATCGAGTATCACATCAACTCCACGTTTATCGGTGAAAGCCCTTACCTCTTCAGCGAAATCCTGCTCGCGATAGTTCACAACCAGATCCGCACCCAGCGT
Source organism: Granulosicoccaceae bacterium (assembly GCA_965222695.1). Lineage (GTDB taxonomy): Bacteria > Pseudomonadota > Gammaproteobacteria > Granulosicoccales > Granulosicoccaceae > UBA7957. The sequence goes on from OZ244967.1 coordinate 3,532,826, forward strand.
TTTCACACGCTCGATTTTTTGGGGCGATGTGGTGACAATAACCTTGGCATCGGGTGTTAGCTGACTGCACAGATGCAGGGCCGCGGTATTGACGCCCCCTCCCCCGCCATGGATTAAGGCGGTTCCTCCGTCCTGCAGGCCGCCGATCATAAACAGATTCAAATACGCGGTGATATAGGTTTCACAAACACAGGCCGCCTCCTCAAAACTCATCGATTCCGGGATGCGAATAAGGTGATCCATATAAGCCAAGGCATACTCCGCGTACCCGCCGCCCGCAACCAACGCCATGACTTTATCGCCCACGCTGAAGGAACACTCACTCGATGATCCGATTTCTTCGATCACGCCGGAAACTTCCAGACCCAGAATAGGCGATTCCCCTTTGGGGGCGGGATAATTACCCTGACGCTGCACAAGATCCGGCCGGTTGACCGATGTAGCACTGACCTTAATTAGCGCCTGTCCCTCTTGCGGACTGGGTTTTGCCGCTTCACCGAAATACAAAACCTCCGGCCCGCCAAACTCCTCCAGCAAAATTGCCTTCATTATTGCCCCTACTCCTCAAATGTAATCTGTGTCAGGAAGCGTCTGCCGGCTCCACTCTGGCGGCACAATATTTAAATTCCGGTATTTTTCCGAACGGATCAAGGGCGGGATTCGTCAGGGTGTTGGCCGGTGCTTCGGCATAGCAAAACGGTATAAACACCATGCCATCCGCGATGGCGGAATCAGCCCGGGCTTTGAGTTCAATAGCTCCCCGGCGCGTAGAGACTTTGATTTTATCGCCCGCATTTATCTCGAACCTGCGCATATCACGCGGCGAGAGACAGGCCACGGCTTCGGGTTCTATATCATCGAGCACGGTTGCACGCCGTGTCATAGCGCCCGTATGCCAATGTTCAAGCTGCCGTCCGGTGGTCAGCACCAGGGGGTATTCCTCGTCCGGTGTTTCATCGGGCGGAATAATGGCGGCAGGAACCAGTTTGCCACGGCCACTGGCCGTCGGAAAACCGTTACTAAATACAATATCGTTCCCCGGCTGATCGGGCGCATCGCAAGGGTAGGTCACTGAATACTCCTTATCGACCCGATCCCAGCTGATATTATCCAATGAGGGCATAACACTTGCCATTTCGGCAAAAACCTCACTGGGGTGGGAATAATGCCAATCGCAACCGATGCCTTTTGCCAACTCCTGTATGATCCACCAATCCTGCCGCGCATCGCCGGGCGGGGAGAGTGCCTGCCGGCCCATTTGAACCTGGCGATTAGTGTTAGTCACTGTTCCGTCTTTTTCCGGCCAGGCCGAGGCGGGCAATATTACATCGGCATGGAATGCGGTTTCAGTGAGAAAAATATCCTGAGCCACGAGATGATCCAGTTTTGCCAATGCAGCCCTGGCGTGGTCCACATCCGGATCGGACATGGCCGGGTTTTCTCCCATGATATACATGCCGTTGATCTGCCCATCATGAATGGCATTCATGATTTCGACAACGGTCAGACCAGGCTTGGATTTCAACGGCGCACCCCAGGCGGATTCGAATTCCGCCCTGACATGATCCAGATTTACCGGTTGATAGTCCGGAAACACCATCGGAATCAAACCGGCATCCGAAGCTCCCTGTACATTGTTCTGCCCGCGAAGCGGATGCAAACCCGTTCCGGGTCGGCCGATCTGGCCGGTGATTAATGCCATTGCAATCAGACAACGCACATTGTCCGTGCCGTGAATATGCTGCGATACTCCCATACCCCAGAAGATAATGGAAGCCTTGGCCGTCGCATAAATGCGCGCAACCTCGCGCAATCTATCCGCATCTATACCGCAGACCGCTGACATCGCTTCAGGAGTGAATTCTCCGATATGATTCTTCAGCGCCTCGAATCCTTCTGTACGTTCCGAGATATAGTCTTGATTATATAACTTATCAGTAATGATAACGTTTAATATTGCGTTCAACATGGCAACATCGCTGCCGGGTTTAAACTGCAATGCATGGGTGGCATAGCGGGACATGGTCGTTGCACGCGGATCCATCACCACCACGGTTTTGTTTTTCGCGGCTTGCTTGAAATAAGTCGCCGCCACCGGATGATTTTCGGTGGCATTGCTACCGATTAAAATAATACAATCCGCATCCTCAACAGCACCAAAGGGCGCACTCACCGCTCCCGAGCCCACCGCTTCCAATAAACCGACTACCGACGAAGCATGGCAGAGTCGAGTACAATGATCCACGTTGTTGGTACCGAAACCGGTTCTGACGAGTTTCTGGAAAAGGTAAGCTTCTTCATTTGAGCATTTAGCCGATCCGAAACCCGCCAGGGCATCGCCTCCGTACTCATCGCGTATCCTATTCAAACCCGAAGCCGCCAGGTCAAGTGCTTCTTCCCAGCTGGCCTCGCGAAAATACTCAAGCGGATTGCCCGAATCCATATCCAGATAGGTGTCTTTTGGCGCATTCTCGCGGCGAATCAACGGATTCGTCAGCCGATGCGGATGGGCGACATAATCAAACCCGAACCTCCCTTTTACGCACAACCTGTTTTCATTCGCGGGACCGTTTCGACCTTTTACCGCCATGATTGCATTGTTTTTGATCTGATAGGTCAATTGGCAGCCTACTCCACAGTACGGACACACGCTGTCAACTTCTTTTAATTCATCGTTGAATCCAACCCCCTTCTCATCGATCAGGGTCGAAGGCATCAAGGCCCCTGTGGGACAGGCTTGTACACATTCACCACAAGCCACACAGGTACTGACACCCATGGGATCATCGATATCGAAAACGATTTTGGAATGATGGCCGCGATAGGCCATGCCGATGACATCGTTAACCTGAACTTCCCGACAGGCGCGGACGCACAGATTACAGTTAATGCAAGCATCCAGCGCAACGTGCATTGCCGAATGGCTGGTATCTGCCTCGGGCAGAGGGCGGCCGGGAAATCGGCTGCTACCGACCTGCAGTTCGTCCGCCCAGTGCCAGAATTTGGATTTTGCATCATGCGCGACTGCTTTCTCAGGCTGATCGCTGAGCAAGAGTTCAATAACGCCCCGCTGAGCACTGCGGGCTCTGTCATTGGAGCTATGTACAACCATGCCCTCGGCCGGCTCTCGCAGACAGGAAGCCGCCAGAGCACGTTCGCCTTCGATTTCCACCACACATGCACGACAGTTTCCATCCGCCCGGTATCCGGGCTCCGGAGAGTAACACAAATGTGGAATACTGATTTGATAACGGCCGGCAACCTGCCAAATAGTTTCGCCGGGTTCTGCCTCTACCTGCCGGCCGTCGAGTGTAAAGCTGATTTTTTCGCTCATGACAAATCCTCGCGGAAGTATTTGAGCAAAGAGTTCACCGGATTACCGGCCGCCTGCCCCAGACCGCAAATTGAAGCGTCGGCCATGATGCGGCTGAGATCGGCGAGTAATTCAGTGTCGGGCTTCGATTTTTCCATCAGTTTGACGGCCTTCTCCGTGCCCGCCCGACAGGGCGTGCACTGGCCGCAACTTTCGTCCTCAAAAAACCGCATCAGATTCAAGCCTGCATCACGCATATTATCCTGATCGGAAAAAACGACGACTGCGGCGGATCCGATAAAACAACCGTATTGCTCCAGAGTGCCGAAATCCAAGGGTTCATCAGCCATACTCGCAGGCAGAATTCCGCCCGAGGCACCTCCGGGAAGATAGGCTTTGAATTCATGCCCCTCCCGCATTCCTCCGCAATATTCATCGATTAATTCCCTGATGGTTATTCCGGCTGGCGCAAGTTTGACCCCAGGATCCTCGACCCGGCCTGAAACCGAGTAGCTCCGCCAGCCCTTGCGGCCATGACGGCCAGCGCCGGCAAACCACTGTGGCCCTTTTTCCACAATGTCGCGCACCCAGTAAAGCGTTTCGACATTGTTTTCCAACGTCGGCCTGCCAAACAGGCCAACTTCGGCAACATAGGGCGGACGATTGCGCGGCAATCCGCGCTTGCCTTCTATGGATTCGATCATGGCGGATTCTTCTCCGCAGATATAGGCTCCCGCACCCCGGCGTATTTCCACCCGTCTTCCTTGTATCAGGCCTGTTTCATCCACTTTTTCCAACTCGTTTTGCAGAATCTCCCGAATCGCAGGATATTCATCCCGGACGTAAATATACACCGTCTCCGCCTCGACCACCCATGCACCGATCAGCATGCCTTCAATAAACCTGTGCGGATCGCTCTCCAGGTAGTGCCTGTCCTTAAACGTCCCCGGTTCACCCTCGTCGGCGTTGACTGCCATCATTCGAGGTCCGTCGTAACCGCGCACGATTCGCCATTTGCGTCCGGCCGGAAAGCCGGCACCGCCCAATCCACGTAATTCGGAATGCTCCAGGACCTGTATCACACTTTCTGCGTCCCGCTTATTCTCCAGGCACTCTCGCAGAATTTGATAGCCGCCGCTTTCGACATAGGTCTCATAGCCTTGGTACTGCGGTAATACAGGGTGTGTATGCCCGTCCTTTATGGCCTGAGTTACCGATTCGACGCTGGCGTGACCGAGGTGATTATGGCCGACTTCCGCTACAGGTGCTGCATCGCAACGCCCCATACAGGGTGCACGCACTATTCGCACATCCCGGTTCGGCACGGCGGAAAGCTTATCGAACAATTCCCGGCTACCGGCCATTTCACAGGAAATACTGTCGCATACACGCACTGTGATCGGAGGAGGCGCTTCCTCCCCTTCTTTCACCACATCAAAGTGGGCGTAGAAACTGGCAACTTCAAAAACTTCCGTCTGGGCCAGGTTCATTTCCTGAGCCAACGCAGCAAGATGCGCCGCGGGTAAATGGCCGAGATGATCCTGGATCAAATGCAGATGTTCGATCAGCAGATCCCGCTGCCTCGATCGATCACCCAACAGCTGCCGGACCTCCTCCAATACGGCCGGATCTGTCTGTCTGCCCTTGGGAACACCACGGCCTTTCCTCCGACCGGCACCGGGATGGCCTCGTTTTGCTACGAGATGTGTGGAGTGCGCCATTTTTTAAGCCTCTGGCTGAGCCTGACTTGTTGTAAAGCCAGGCGATTTTGTCATCATACCGGCTCGGCCTCAGAAAAGGTTCTGCCTGCTGCCGGCACCCCTGTCCACCAATTTCAGGCCGCCATAGCCTGCTTCAACCTATTGCCTAAACTGGCCGGTGAGTCCGCGATAAGTATTCCAGCACTTTTCATTGCGGCAATTTTATCCTGTGCGCCACCTTTTCCACCCGAAATGATTGCGCCCGCATGGCCCATTCGGCGACCAGGTGGAGCTGTTACCCCTGCGATAAAACCAACCACGGGTTTTTTTGTCTGAGACTGTTTTAAATATGCTGCTGCCTCTTCTTCGGCGGTACCGCCGATCTCACCAATCATAATAATCGATTCCGTAGCCGGATCATTCAGGAAAAGTTCCAGGCAATCAATAAAATTTGTACCATTCAGGGGATCACCGCCTATTCCGATGCATGTAGACTGACCGAGCCCGGCCGCGGTTGTCTGCGCTACCGCTTCATAGGTTAAAGTTCCGGAGCGAGAAACTATGCCCACACTGCCCGGCTGATGAATGTGGCCCGGCATTATTCCGATCTTGCATTGCCCCGGCGTGATCACACCGGGGCAATTCGGTCCGACCAGTCGGGTCGTCGAGTCCTTAAGCACACGCCGCACCGAGACCATATCCGCGACCGGTATACCCTCGGTGATACAGACAAGCAATTCAACCTTGGCATCTATGGCTTCCAGAATCGCATCCGCCGCAAATGGTGGTGGTACATAAATCACCGAAGCAGTCGCGCCGGTTTGCTCGACAGCTTCGGCGACAGTATTGAAAACCGGAAGATTCAGATGCCTGGTGCCGCCCTTGCCGGGGGTCACTCCGCCCACCATATGAGTTCCGTATTCTATGGCTTGTTTGCTGTGAAACGTCGCCTGAGAGCCGGTAAAACCCTGGCAAATCACTTTTGTACTAGAGTCAATCAGAACAGCCATTATGCAGCCTCCTCCACAGCGGCAACAATTTTGGCCGCGGCGCCACCCAGATCGTCCGCTGAGACTATGTCCAGGCCCGATTTATTCAGAATCTCCTTACCTGTATCCACATTGGTACCCTCCAATCTCACAACCAGAGGCACGTGCAAATCGATTTCACTGGCGGCCCTGACTATACCCTCGGCAATGACATCGCATCGCATGATGCCACCGAAAATATTGACCAGTATGCCTTTTACATTGGTATCGGAAAGAATAATCTTGAACGCGGCCTTAACCCGATCCGTCGTAGCGCCACCGCCGACATCGAGAAAGTTCGCCGGATCCCCTCCGTACAGCTTGATAATATCCATGGTTGCCATGGCCAGGCCCGCACCGTTGACCATACAGCCGATGGATCCGTCCAGCTTGATGTAATTCAATTCGTGCTGACTGGCTTGCAATTCCGTTGGGTCTTCTTCATCCTCGTCACGCATGCTTTCGACATTCCTGTGCCGGAACAATGCGTTATCATCAAAATTCATCTTGGCATCAAGCGCGATAAGGTTGCCACTGCCCGTAACCACCAGGGGATTGATCTCTACCAGGCTTGCATCCAGTTCCACGAAAGCGTTGTATATAGACGTCAGAAACTTTACGGCCGATCGAACTTGCGACCCTTCCAGCCCCAGTCCAAATGCAAGCTTGCGCGCATGAAACGGCCGCAGACCTATGGCGGAATCCACCGCAATCTTGAGAATTTTTTCCGGAGTTTCGGCAGCAACTTCCTCTATATCCATCCCACCTTCGGTTGACGCCATGACGGTGACTGAACCCGTGGCCCGATCTGTGACCAGGCTCAGGTAAAGCTCCCGATCGATATCACAACCGTCTTCAATATAGACCCGCTTGACTTGTTTTCCCTGTGGGCCGGTTTGATGAGTCACCAGATTCATTCCGATCATTTGATCTGCAGTAGCCCGCACCTCGTCAAGTGACTCGACGACCTTGACTCCACCTCCTTTACCGCGACCACCCGCGTGTATCTGAGCCTTTACGACCCATGAGGGTCCCCCCAGCTCCTGGGCCGCAGAAACCGCCTCGCAGGAAGTGAAAGCGACTCTGCCATCGGGCACAGCCACCCCGTATTCGGCGAGCAACTGCTTCGCTTGATACTCGTGTATATTCATTATCCTCCGCCACCTTAAGCCTCATATCAGGCTAGTTTATATTTTGGTATACAATATACCAGATAATTTTGGCTTGCAAGGTTTTGACGGATAAAGTGTTTCTTGCTTGTTATTCAAGCGGGGAAAACCTTTTTCTGGTAACTATGCCTTATCCGCATTCAGATTTTTTCAGAGGTACCGTTTAAACGGGAGCTGCTTGGAAGAGTCAGTGATTAGTTATCGATAATTCGGAGTGATCCGGTTGCGCATCCCATGCGGACTGCGCTTGACCTTATCATAATTCTGGTATACCGTATACCAGAATATTAGCTTATTGATAAAAAGAAGGTTTGCTCCTCAAATAAATATACGATACACGCGCGCCAGTGAGAATCTCGCGTGCAGCGCCGAATGACCCTGGATTCACCTGGAGGCTCAAGGCATCAGTCAAGGGAACGTTGAAGCAGCGTTCAAAACTAAACTACAGACAGGCGTTTAATCTCATGAGTAACGAGACTGCATTAGCACAAGAAAGCGTAGAAGTTCCCGCCGCTCAGGAACTTACAGACGGCTTCCATCTCCTTCTGGAAAGCCTTGAAATGAATGGTATTGACACTATTTACGGCCTTCTCGGCATTCCTGTTACCGAGATCGGGCGTCTGTGGCAGGCGCGCGGAAATAAGTTTTACAGTTTCCGCAATGAACAGAACGCCGGTTACGCTGCGTCTGTGGCCGGATTTTTGACAAAAAAACCCGGTATTTGCCTGACCGTTTCAGCACCGGGATTTCTTAATGGCCTGACTGCGTTGGCAAATGCCACTACCAATTGCTTTCCGATGATTCTGATCAGCGGATCCAGTGAGCGTGAAATCGTCGATCTGCAACAAGGCGATTACGAGGAAATGGATCAATTGAATATTGCGCGACCTCATTGCAAAGCCGCCTATCGTATCAATCGCCCGCAGGATATAGGCGTGGCCATCGCCCGTGCAATCCGCACGGCCGTGTCCGGCAGGCCTGGCGGTGTTTACCTGGACATCCCCGCCCGGCTGTTTGCCACTACGATGGATGCCGAAGAAGGCGCTAAATCCCTGTTTATTCCCGTTGATCCGGCTCCGACCCAGATTCCGGGCCCGGACGCGGTCGAACGTGCAGTCGAATTGATCAAAAGTGCAAAAAAACCGTTAATCCTTCTGGGCAAAGGTGCTGCCTATGCACAATGCGATGAAGACATAAAAACGCTGATCGAAGAAACCGGCATTCCGTTTACACCTATGTCCATGGCTAAGGGCCTGGTATCGGACATTCATCCCCAATGTGCGGCAGCGGCACGTTCTCTGGTCTTGAAAGAGTCGGACGTAGTTGTATTAATCGGAGCCCGCCTAAACTGGCTGCTTTCCCACGGAAAAGGTAAAACCTGGGGCAATACCGAGAAAAAATTTGTTCATATCGATATTCAGGCGAATGAGATGGACAGCAATGTACCGATCGCCGCTCCGCTCATCGGTGATATCCAGTCTTGTGTTAACGCATTGCTGGATGGCTTGCAAGGCATGTCGGTCGACTCAGGCTGGACACAAGCAATCAAGGAAAAAGTCGCCAGCAGCAAAGCCAAACTCGCCACTAAAATCAATACACCAACCCCGAAAATGAACTACCAGAATTCGCTCGGCACTATTCGTGATGTACTGAAAGACTACCCGGATATTACCCTGGTGAATGAAGGGGCCAACACTCTCGACAATGCTCGAATGATCATCGATCAATACAAGCCGAGACGCCGTGTCGACACGGGAACCTGGGGTGTTATGGGCGTCGGCATGGGTTCGTGCGTTGCCGCCGCGGCGGTTACCGGAGAACCCGTAGTCGCAATTGAAGGCGACAGCGCCTTTGGTTTCTCAGGCATGGAAATAGAGACGATTACCCGATACAACCTGCCGGTCACTGTCGTTATCATGAACAATGGCGGAATCTACCGCGGTGACGAAGCCGGACCGGACCACCAGGTCTCCTGCATGGTTTTCAACCCGAAAACCCGTTACGATCAATTGATGATCGCCCTGGGAGGAGAAGGCCATAGGGTGACAACACCGGAAGAGCTGGCCGAAGCCTTGAAGTCCTCGATCGATTCGGGTAAGCCTACACTGATCGATGCCATTATCGACCCGAGTGCCGGGGTTGAATCGGGGCGTATCGGCAACCTGAACGTCGTCAGCACCATAGGCAAAAAGTAGGAGGGAGACATTCCTCACGAATGAATCAGTTTCGCTTGCAAGGCAAGCTCCCACGAGGACGAAGTTAATCCTTATTGCCCGGCCTTTTACCTCCGATCCGCCGGGTGATCTCATCCGCACTTCGGGTAATCTGCAGCCCGAGTTGCGGTATTCTTTCATCCGGTATTCTGGCTTTTGGGCCTGACAGGGATAAAGCCGCAAGCGCGGCACCCTGCTCATCGTGCACGGTAGCGGCGACACATCTGAGCCCGACTGCATGTTCTTCGTCGTCGACGGCATAACCTTGTTGTTGGACTTGCGTGAGGTTTTCACGCAGGGACTCCGGGCTGGAAAGGGTATTGGCAGTAACTCTGGGTAAACCGTGCCGGTGAAAAACGTCGGTAATTTCTTCATCACTCATGGTTGCCAGAAAAGCCTTGCCGACACCGGATGCGTGCAAAGGTGCACGGCTGCCGAGTTTGACCACCATACGCATCATTTCGCGGCTCTCGACTTGGGCAGCGAACACCGCCTTGCCCTCATCAAGCAGTGCCAGGTTGACCGTCTCCCCGGTCTGTTCCATAAGATGGTGCATCACAGGCCTGGATTGCGCGAGATAATCCCGATGATGCAAAAAAGCATTACCCACAGTGAATGCACCTACATCTATGTACCATTTGCCCAGCTCGGGATCGTTGCGTACGAATTGATGTTCCTGAAAGGAGATCAGCAATCGATGAGTCGTGGAAGGCGCTAGGCCTACTTGTTGTGCGAGATCCGTCAGAGCCGCTCCGTCTTCCGATTCCGCCAGTCTTTCCAGCAAGGTAATACCTCGGGTCAGCGACTGGACCTTTGCAGTAGTCTGGCCGGATTTTTTTCCCGCCGGGCGCCCTCGTTTACGGGTTTCCCTGATGATTGTGTCAGCCATGTATTTACCTTATAGTTGGCAGCCATCTTTCGGCTAAGAATAACAATACCGCCCGTGACGGAAAATATTTTCAGTCCGGCAACCCTGGCCGGGCTCGGATAGTCTATTCTATATCCGGAATATCTCCTAATCGTCAATCGGTCGTCACATTGCTGACAAAAAAGCCGACAAAATAGCGCTGTCGACGGCCTGTGTATTATGACGATTTTAGAACCTGTTCAAGATGTCACCGCGGCCAGAAAGAATGCCCGCCGGGAAGTCGCTTGATTCCACTTCCAGTGACTCGGAACAACAGTATTTTTTCTATTTTGTGGAAATATTTTCCATTTTTTATTGACCCGAGGCCAGCCACATGATTAACTCAAGCGCTTGACCGGCTGTGCTTCCGACCCTGATTCGTTTTGACCAAAGGATCTCTCTGCGTACCATGACGATTCAACCTCGACATCTTCTTCAAAGCCTGTTCGATACCGCCGTTGCATCCGCGCAGCCGGCTATCGCCGTACCCAAGGCCTTGCCTTCGCCGCCGAAAGGCAACACTCTTGTGATCGGTGCCGGAAAGGCCTCGGCTGCCATGGCAAGTGCATTCGAACAACATTGGCAGGGCCCGCTCAGCGGGCTGGTCGTCACCCGCTATGGCTATGAGGTACCCTGTGAACGCATCGAAATCCTGCAAGCCGCTCATCCCGTTCCGGACGCGGCCGGAGCCAGGGCAGCCGAACGGATACTGGACTTTGTTGCTCAGGCGGGTGCCGATGACTTGGTCGTCTGCCTGATTTCCGGAGGCGGATCTGCACTCTTGCCGCTTCCCCTGCCTGGTCTTACGCTGGACGATAAGCAGTCGGTTAGCCGCGCACTATTAAAAAGCGGTGCTTCCATCGGCGAAATGAATTGCGTGCGCCGCCATCTTTCGGCGATCAAAGGTGGAAGATTGGCAGCAGCCTGTCATCCTGCCAGAGTCGTCAATCTGTTGATTTCCGACGTGCCGGGCGACGACCCTGGTGATATCGCTTCCGGGCCGACGGTGGCTGACGAAACATGTTGCGCCGATGCACTTGAAATCATTCGTCGCTACAATATAGATGTGCCGGCACGCGTGTTGGAATTGCTCGAAACGGGTGAGGGAGAATCGGTTAAATCCGGTGATGCCGCTCTGCCGGAAATAGACACGCGAATGATTGCCACGCCTGGAATCGCTTTGCGGGCGGCAGCCGAGTTTGCGAAAAAAGCAGGTGTTGCACCGCTGATTCTCGGCGATAGTATCGAAGGCGAGGCAAAGGATGTCGGCAAAGTGATAGCCGGTATCAGCCTGGAAGCGGCCAATACCGGCGAGCTGGCCAAAAAACCCTGTGTTCTTTTATCGGGAGGAGAAACGACTGTGACGGTTCGGGGCGACGGCCGCGGCGGCCGCAATGTTGAATTCTTGCTTTCACTCGGTATAGCCCTGAAAGGCCACAGGGGAATCTACGCTATTGCCGGAGATACCGACGGTGTTGACGGCCTGGAAGAAATAGCCGGCGCCTACCTGACGCCCGATACCCTGGAACGGGCTTGGTCGAAAGGAATAAATCCGAACGACAGCCTGGCGAATAATGATGGGCACGGATTTTTTGAAGCCCTTGGGGATTCAGTCATCACCGGTCCGACGCTGACCAATGTCAATGATTTCAGGGCCGTGTTGATTGTCTAGGGCTAAGAGCCTGTTCAAAATCTCTGTGTCTACTGCGAATTCGTTGAGTTTGGCCAGATTTCCTCCTGATCGTCGTTGCGTAGAACCACTATGCGCCTCCAATCAGAATAAAATCTGACTCAAATCAGCGTATTCTCGCGACGACACAGAGATCTTGAACTAATGGAATGGTTCGCCCCTCCTCTCAAAGTCATTATAGTAATGACTGGGTATTTAAGACGGCTACTGTGTGAGCCAAACAACGAGATGAAGGAGCGAACCATGAAACATGATACCGAAAAACACCCGTTAAAAGTAATCGCTATCGATTTGGCGAAGAACAGCTTTCAGGTTTTTGCCGCTGATCAGTCGGGGCGCAAAGTGATGAATCGAAAAATGAACCGGCAGTTATTGAAACAATGGATGGTCAAACAACAGCCCTGTCTGGTGGCCATGGAGGCTTGTGGCAGCGCCCATTATTGGGGTCGTTTATTTCAGTCTTACGGGCACAAGGTAAAGCTGATAGCCCCACAGTTTGTCAAGCCCTATGTCAAGTCGAACAAAAGCGATGCGGCAGATGCTGAGGCCATTAGCGAAGCGGTGCAACGTCCCGGCATGCGTTTTGTCGCGATCAAGGAGGTGGCCCAGCAGGATATACAAGCCATACACCGATTGCGTAGTCTGGCGGTTGGGCAACGTACTGCGCAAGTGAATCAGATTCGCGGATTGCTCCAGGAGTATGGTCTTGTCCTGGCCCGAGGACGGGCAACAGTGATTAACCGGTTGCCCGAGGTCTTGGAGGATGCCGACAACGGCTTGAGTGACTTGTTTCGCGAGCAACTCCAACGGATGTATGAAGAGCTTTTGCACAGTGACCAGCGGGTGACTGATTACGACGACACACTGCAGAGGTTGGCTAAGCAGGATGAGCAGGCAAAGCGGCTGATGACGATCCCAGGGGTCGGCCCACTGGTGGCAACGGCACTGCTGGCGGGTATCGGCGATATCAAGTCGTTTCGCAATGGCCGGGAACTGGGGGCCTGGTTGGGTCTGGTGCCACGACAGCACTCAACAGGGGGCAAGCCAACGTTGTTGGGTATCAGCAAGCGAGGAGACGTTTACCTGCGAACCTTGCTGATACACGGTGCTCGTTCTGTGGTTGTGCATGTCGACCAATGTCGCACGAACACCCAGCGATGGTGCCAGGCGCTCAAACAGCGCAGTCACATGAACGTCGCTATTGTGGCGATGGCCAATAAAATAGCACGCGTCGCCTATGCGTTGTTGAAAAACGGCGAAGACTACTCCACCGCAACTCTGGCCAGGGTGTGATAAAAGGGCGAGTCGTTCATGCGTTGCGCTGGAATAACACAAGGTACTGATATTTAGGTTAAGAGTCCGTGAAGCTAAGCCTCATCCAATTGCAAAGAGTGAAATCACAGTGATGGCATAAAGGGTTATAAACCGCGCACCTGGGAGCCTGATAGAGCCTATGGTCACCACGAGGTAGACCGCTGAACTGATGAGGCCAGGGGCGAGCGAATTCCATCAGGGTACGACAGAGCGCGACAAGCGTTCTCGATTCGATACCGGATATATGGCTGCAATAACTTCTTTATGAGTACTACATTTTATTCTTGCATAACGGGGCGAACCATATAAGGCTCTAAGAGCCACCCCATTGCCCGAGGGTTTGTTGCCGGATAGTTTCGGGCTGATCGAGTAACTCCACCGAGTCCACCGCTTTTTCATCCGCTTGCTCAAATATCTTCAATAATGCCTCACTTGCTTTTTCATTTGCAAATACGTTTTTCAGCACCTCAGGATTCCACGCAATCAACTCACCCTTGCTGATACGGGCGGCAATCCGGCTATTGTTAAAGTCGGCAAAAACCACCGTATCGAGCCGCTTAATACACTGTTGAATAAAGCTTGTATTATTTCTCTCGTCCATCGCTGTGCCCCCGGGATAAACGGTGTCGGGAGACTGTGCGTTAATATTGATTTTCCGGTAGCGGTCTATGTCCATCATGCATTTGATGTCGAGAATCGTCAAACTGCCGTTTTCTCCAAATGCAACAGTCCTGGGTTTTTGCCCCAGGGGGATGCTGTTATCTAAAAATTCATAATGCACATCTTTGTTACGATCCAATGCCCAGGTGAAAAACAATTGCGGCATACCGGTAAAAGCCTCGACATTATGATCCAACAGATCATCAACCGCCTTGTACCTGCCGACTTTCGTACCTCGAATCCAGGCCCTTTCCACCGTCGCATCGGGTGGGGTAATCATATAAAACATATAGACTTTAGCCGCAAAACGGGTCAGCAGATTACTGCCCTCTTCAGTTGATTTTTCGGCAAAACTGTCAAACCGGAACCGGTCGATCAACAAGTGCGGCACTTCGTTATTATCGGCTTTTTGCGCCATATAACTATCCAGCTTTTGATCGACGATTTTTAACTCATGACCGCTGCAGGTGGCGGCGTATTTGTAGTTTTCCCCGAGAGACTCATAGTCGAGTAGAAATTTCCGCCAGATATCCGGGCTGATCAGTGCGAATTCTGCCCACCTCAATCCCAGGCGCTGCGCCAATTGATGCTGCAAGGGGCGCAGCGTACTTTTACCTGAAGCAGAAGAGCCTTTCACATTCATGATAATGGGCTGGGGCTGGGCCGGCAGTTTTATATATCCCTCATTTTCCGCACCCTCGGCTATGATGGGCTCAATCCATTGACCGATACAAAGGCTACCGTATTGGTTGCATATCTGCTGCCGGATCAACTTCACCAGCATATCTTTGTCTCCGCGAATCCTACCGTAACGATTCATAATCGCGGCGCAGATTCGGCCGATTGACTCATACAGCATCTGTTGCAAGGCATCCTCATTATTCTGCTGAGATTTTTTTTGCCACTGTTGAAGTAAATGCGCCTCGCGTATCTCGGGTGATTCGGGAGGACTGACTCGCTGGGGCTTTTTCCTCAGGCGCTGCCAAAAACCGACTTTTTCTTCCGGCTCGGGTTCTTGCTGATTAAACAATGTCTGACCGAGCTCAGCGTCCACCTGACTGCCGATCGTTTCACACAAATCTTGATATTGATCGACAATCCTATCCGTTTGCGGGAGCAGATACTTGTCCAATAAAGTTTGAGCCATTTGCCGGAAATTGACACCCAGATCTTCATACTGATCTCCGTCAGACACAGAGTAGTCCGCTGATACACGGATTAACAACTCATGTACCATCAGACGTTCAGGCCGGAAAGCGACTATATCCTCGCGGGGTAATCCGGTGAACTCACTGATTTCTTCAACTTCGGCAAAGGATTGCTGGATATTTTCCGGGCGCAGCAGGCTGGACTGTTTCAACACTTCCCGAGGCAGTTGCGAATATATTCCGGGATTCCAGGGACCAAATTCGTTCGATGTTTCCATAGTCGCTCCAACAGTCTTATCGCGCACCTTGGGCGCAACACAACCTTCGTTAATAAACGACGCAGACTGTGGTCTGAACAACTATAGAATCTGACAAGGGGGTGTTCTCAATTAATCCAGCAGGACGCATGGATTAATTGAGAACACCCCCTAATAGATTTTTATATTTATCGGGTAGGTAGCGCTTATTTTGCCGTAATTACTACAGACGGGCAACTTCAATATCGTCCTGATTTCTGCTATCTTTCGCAGCGCACAAAAATCAAGACTCCTATTGACCACACACACCCTGCCGGCCCAGATCGTCCACTATGATTGAAATACATTGGTTCGTCGCCTACGCCCTGTTAGGCGGATTCGTCGGATTCTTTGCCGGGCTGCTGGGAATAGGAGGCGGTGCAGTCATGGTACCCGTATTGACCAGCCTGTTTCTCCTGCAGGGTATGGGGGAAGGGAAAGTCGTGCATATGGCCCTCTCGACATCCATGGCTTCAATTGTGTTCATATCACTTTCCAGTTTATCGGCCCATCATAAGCACAAGGCGATTTTGTGGCCGGTGGTGAAAATCATTACGCCGGGAATTATTGCCGGCGCTTTAAGTGCAACTTTTATTGCCTCAAAAGTCTCCTCCGAAGCGCTGACCCTGTTTTTCGTGTGTTTTATGAGCTATGTCGCCTTGCAATTACTGTTAAACATCAAGCCCAGGCCGCAGAGAGAGCTGCCAGGTACCGCAGGCACACTAACAGTCGGTGTTGCGATCGGCGGTGTTTCGGCCTTAGTCGCAATCGGCGGGGGTGCTATGACGGTACCCTTTATGACCTGGTGCAATGTTCGGGTTCAAAAGGCCATTGGAACCGCTTCCGCCATCGGATTCCCTATAGCCTTGGCGGGCACGGCCGGCTATTTAATCAGTGGACTGAATGTCGAGAATTTGCCTCCATATACCTTGGGTTATATTCATCTACCCGCAGCAATTGTGATTTCCGTTGTCAGTTATTTTACGGTTCCCCTGGGTGCCAAACTGACCCATACTCTGCCCGTGCCGATTCTGAAAAAGGTTTTCGCCGGATTAATCATTCTTGTGTGCCTGAAAATGTTGCAGGTGATTTTCCTGCCATGATATCCCCGATTCGGACCGCAAAGAGGTGCCCGATCGTGCCGGTTTCCCTTTTCGGCGGACACTGGTTACATCAGAATCGCATACAAGAGCTGGGTGACCCTTGGACATTCCCATGGATCGAAGACGGAAGATCTCTAACCGTAAAAATAAAGCACTGCTGTACCGGCGAATTCAGGGTAAATGTTTTGTGCCACGGATTCGTCGATTCTCCCGACTATGCAAGCACGGAACTCAATACAGAAGCAGGTGAACCCGTACTGCACCGAGAAGTTTTACTCTGCGACAATGACACGCCGCTGGTGTTTGCCTGCTCCCTGTTGCCGGAAGCCGCACTCACCGGCCGTTTCGAAGAACTGCGGGATTTAGGTGCGAAACCACTTGGTCACTGGATCTTTCAGGAACCCGTTTTGCGCAGAGACTGCATATCGGTCACCTCTCTTCGTGCCGATAACGGGATATTTGGCCGTTATCGCGCAAATATCCCCGGATCCCACAGCATCAACGGGCGTAAGACGCTTTTTTCAGGCGCAGGAAAACCCTTGTTGGTTAGCGAGTTCTTTCTTCCCGGCTTGCAAAATCGTTCGTTGTAAACACGGAAATCAGCGCTTACTCCTGCGGTGGAGCAAACATGGCAAACAGCTCTTCCCCCGTTAGGTTCTTTGTCTCGTTGGAGAAACTGTAGTAGTCGGGCTTACTGTCGATAAAAACCTGGGTACTGAACTGCAGACCACTGAGGTCGGCAAACAAACCGAGGGGAAGGTGATAGTGAGGACCGTGCTTCAGGCGGTAAAACAAATGCGATCCGCATTGCTTACAAAACCCGCGCTCGGCCCAGTCGGAAGAGTCATACACCGCTATATTTTCCTCTCCGTCAAAGCTGACCTCCTTGCCGCAATCGCTGGCCAGAAGTGGACCACCGCCCCAATTCCTGCACATATCGCAATGACAGGCCCCGACATCAGTACTGAGGTTTTCCGCCGTCACTTTGACAGCACCACAAAGGCAGGAACCGTTTACCTTGATCGTATCAGCCATAGACTTTCTCCTTCATATAAAAACTCTTGATTAGATTTCAATTCAAACTCTGATTATGGCTTGAATGTGGTATCTTTTAACCCCACAAATTCAGGTGTGAAATAGCGCCATAAGGGTGATATCATCGCATCATTACCTAATCTTAAACAACAATTCTACTGAGCTATTTACCTAAGGAGACTATCATGAGTTTTGAACTGCCTGCACTGCCTTATGCAAAGGACGCACTGGAACCTCATATTTCAGCCGAAACACTGGATTTTCATCACGGCAAGCACCACAACACCTATGTAGTGAAATTAAACGGCATGGTTCCCGGCACCGAATTCGAGGGGAAATCACTTGAGGAAATTATCACTTCGGCCCCGGCCGGTGGTGTATTCAACAATGCAGCGCAAATCTGGAACCATACCTTTTACTGGAACTGCCTGTCTCCCAATGGCGGCGGCGCCGCAACAGGCGCAATTGCCGATGCGATTAACGGCAAATGGGGATCATTTGAGGAATTCCAGAAGGAGTTTGATGATAAAGCCGTTAATAACTTCGGTTCGAGTTGGACCTGGCTGGTAAAAAACGCCGACGGCTCCCTGGAAATCGTCAATACCAGTAATGCCGGAACCCCTATGACTGAGGGGCAGACCGCGCTGCTGACCGTGGATCTCTGGGAGCACGCCTATTACATCGACTATAGAAATGTGCGGCCTGATTATCTCAAAGCCTTCTGGAACCTGGTTAATTGGGATTTTGTGAATCAAAATTTTTCGTCCTGACCAAAAAACCGGAATAGATACGGCAAAAAGGCGCTTCCGGGCGCCTTTTTGTTCCAAGGCACCGCGTGCCGGGGGGGCGTTTTCAACCGGTAATTTCATCACTCGGCCTAAAAAGACAGTTTACTCACACTAATCTGCCCCCACCGGCGTTTTGCTATTGCTTGCATTATAGCCTTGGTTGAGAATCAACTATATTACCGCAAGCACGGAATCCAGTCTTTCCAGCCATTGATCCGATCGCCGCACCCATCGAAGAGCCCTCCCTACACGGCTGCATCCCTTACCGTAGGAGCCTGCGGGGCAGGCTCCTACGACGGGGTGGTTTCTGATTCTTGTTTCCAAACCCGGAATAGGGCTTCCCCGAAAAGCCAGAATTCCATCTTCAGAGATTGAAACTGCGATTGACGACAGACGCTAAGCGACACCTTTGCCGCCTCTTCCGGTGGATATCCATAGACACCGCATGAGATTGCCGGGAAGGCGACAGAAAGGCAGCCATTCTCCAGCGCCAGAGACAAGCTGTTGTGATAAGCATTTGCCAGCAGTTTCGCCGGCTCAGGGTCCACTTGGTAGCGAGGGCCCACGGTATGAATGACAAATTTGGATTTCAATTTACCCGCGGGGGTGATTCGCGCCTCGCCAATCGGGCATCGGACGCCATCGGCCACCTCAACCGCTTTGCAATACTCCAATAACTGCGGACCGGCCGCCCGGTGAATCGCCCCATCCACTCCACCGCCGCCCAGCATGGCGGGATTGGCCGCGTTCACAATTGCATCCGTTTGTGCCTGAGTGATATCGCCCTGCCTGATTGCTATTTTGGCCATGGAGCCAGTCTCCTCGAAGGCAATTCTTCATGTTTGTTTACTTCTTATTGCATGATAAACAATATTGAGGTAAAGCAACATCAGCAATAATATTCCGGCAGATCCCTTGCCACCGCCGGAGGAAGGAACTTCATAAGTTGCGGACAGTTCCATATCCCTGTCCGGCATAACTAGTAAATGACTGGCCGCGCCCTGATCAGACCAGGAAACGAATTGATAGCCATCCTGTTCTCTTTCGGCGGCCACTGTCGCTTGCATGCCAACCTGTACGACAATCTCGGCAGGAGTTGTGTAATTGCGGCCGTTGAACGAAAGGTCCAGACCCGGTGGCTCGGACAACAATCTCAACATTCGTGTTTTCGGATAAAGATCAATACAACTGGCGCCTTTAAGTCCTCTACTGTCCAAGGCGGACAGGCATAACTCCACAAAAGCCTCACCCAGTTCCGCGGGGAAAATAAAGCTTCCGCCACCTGCACCATCCGGACTGATCGGGACAGGGCTGACTTCACCCCCGATGATGGCCGCACGCCACTGATAAAGGCTCACATCCAGCTCTCCCTCCTCCTGATCCACAACCGAACCCTGAAAATAAACTTCTTCTCCACCGGCAAAAAGCTGTGTATCGTCGGGCGCCTGAATACTTGCTTTCGGTGGCGTATTTCCTGCTTGTATTATTAAAGCCGCATGATTGAAATTCCCCTCCTCGTCGCTGATGCTGAGCTCAACCCTGTAGTCCCCTTTTTCAGTAAAGACATATTGGGGGTTGGGCTCATCGCTAAAATCGCCATTGGAGAAATTCCAGCTGTAATCGAGTACGCCGCCGGAACGGTCATAGCTTCCTTCACTGCTGAAAGATACAGTCAGCGGCAGGCTGCCGAACATGGGATCAGCCGTCATATTTATTACGGGAATATCGGAATCATCGGCCTTGTAAATCAATCTGTAAAGGCGGCCATCGATAATGTCCAGAATATACAAATAGCCATCAGTTCCTTGTCTTATCTTACTGATCCCATGAATATTCGAGGCAAAGGTTCGCACTTGCTGAAAGCCCGAATCCTTAAATAATGCAACATAGATCTCGCCACGAACAAAGTCATTAAAGAATACCGCATTTCGGTACTCGGCGGGGTAGGCGTAACCGAAATAGTGGGAAACCCCCGTTACCGCACCCCCTTTACTCTCATGTTCGTAGGCATAGAACGCGGGTGTGATCTGTGGATCATTCTCCAGATAGGGGGCACACCAGTCCGTATATTCCGGCCTTGCGATATTGACCTGATTGCCGCCTTCATAACACGGCCAACCAAAATTGCGCCCACGCCCCGTGTTGAGTTCCTCCCAGCTATGCCAACCCGTATCCCCCATAACCAGCTCGCCGGTGATGGGATGCAGTGAGAACCCGTAGGGATTGCGTAAACCGTAATTGATAACTTTGGAGCGATTGCTGTTCAGATCACCATCATAAAATGGATTGTCCGTATATCCCCGCCCGGTTTGTGGGTTGACCCGCAATATCTTACCGGCCATGCTGTCTAAATCAAGGGTCCTGGTCACCATTTGTTCCGCAGGGCCCACAGTTGCGCCGTCGCCGTTACTGATATAAAGCGAGCCATCCTTGGCAAACTGCAATGAGCCGACTATATGGGAATAATCATCGCTGGGCATACAATCCTCTATAGAGATCCCGTTTAGTGTACAGGCTTCGATCCCTTCGCTGCGGCGTGATCCTGGAGACCCCATATACTCATAGGTACTGTTTTTCCCGACTATGATTTCTTCGCTGTATGCCAGTACTTTGTTGAAATTGTGATCCGCATCCGCGGTAAATCGTGAAACTCGGGATACCCTGCGCCCTCGCCCATCCGGGGCCGCCAGGCCGGACATTCCCTCAAGTTCTGCCGGGTCATAGCTATATGTCAGGTAGATATAGGGCTTTGCTGGAAAGTCCGGATCGACCGCAACATCCATCAGCCCTCGATCACCCGCGTTATTGACCTGGGCGGAAATATCGAGAAAAGGCTCATCGAGAGTTCTCCCGTTTTGTACCACATAGACCAAGCCATCCTTGGTGGTCACATAAATTCTTTCGCCGGAAGCAAAATCGAATCCGGTTGCCTGACCCAGGCCCTGAGCTGTGATTTCAAGCTGAAAATTTTCCGGTAATACCGTCGCATGAGCGATCACACTGAAAAGAAATGCGACCAGAAGCAATAATGGTTTAGTTAACATGAGCCAGTTCAAATTCCGTACACCTTAAAACCTGTTCCGAACATACAGGATTCAGGTACTATCTGAAGTGTTGCATGTCAATAAAATAATTGAAAATTAAAGTATCGGACGATCGGAATACCAGTAAATGCGAGATAACTCACATCCGGCGTTATCGAGTTGAATAAACATCTGAGAATACAGATAACTTTTAATGTTGAATTACTGCAAGCCAATCCCCTTTTTCCGGTGTAACTATACTGATCCCGTCATCCAACTGTAAATCCCGGCTTTCCGACCATTGTCCGGTGCGAGGGTTATACCATCGCAAACTCGTATTTTGGCCGGATAAATGATTGATCTCAAAGCGGTAAGGCCGGTCACTGACGTTGCTGGATTGAATATTGTCGCTTTGTGGATTGGCTACATAAAACAGACTTATTTTCCCGTTCGATGCGGCGGTAACAGAGCCTGAATCGACCTGTACAAGATGCTGGCTCGGTTTAAAATCGACCAGCGTTAGACCTGTGTCGCGAAAAAACTTGTGAATATATTGAAACTGGTCCGCGCCGCGAAGCGGAAAAGAGCGCTTTCTCGAATCAAAATAGCCGATAATTCCCCGGGTATCCTCCTGAGGATCCCTGGCCTCATAGCTCGCCAGTCCCCCGTAGCTTGCATGCCCCCCGGAAAGCAGGCTGGACCACATCAGGCGGCGGAAAAAATAGTCCGGGTATCGCGGACCACGGTAAAGCTCATAGCGGTCCTCATCCAACACGACGGGATCAGGGTCATTCCGGCTTTTATTACGGTATTCACGGATGAGAGTCCCTCCCACCTGATCCAGGTCCTCCAAAGTAATCATATCCGACCAGTCGGCATCTACAAAGCTGTAGCCTTCTTTACGCGCCTGATGGGAGGTGATAAGACTTCCCCAAGGCTCCCGAGCCGCCATATCTTTACCGATCCGGTCCAGCGTTTTTGCCAACACCTGTCTCTCACCGTTCAGAGGGCCCTGATCCACAATTTCGCGATCGTTAACAATACACCAATGGATATTGGGCAGGGCCGAAAATCTCGCCTGCGCTTCCCTTGCAATCAGACGTGTCATGGGGTCGCTCGTATATTGGCGGATTTCCCGGCTGTCCTCGCCATAGGGTATCAATTGGAACTGAAGATGCGGATATTTCTCCAGCGCATATCGCAGACGTTTGTCGATCTCCTGCCAATATTCCAGCCTCAACCCCGATCGGTCGCGATTAAACAATGCTTGAACGTCGTAACGGCCATGATTGAACCACGTCCGGATTTTGGTAAACCCCACTCTGGCCGCCTGATTCAGGTAAGGCTTCCAGTCCGGCTCATCGATATTGACGTAGCGATAGGCCGTGTCTCCGATGTGCAGAAACCAGCTCCCGTCATCGAACTGAAACTGATAAGGATCAAGCCTGTGTTTGCGCAGCTTACCCGGTAGATCAGATGATCTGACGATAAATTCGCCGCGTATATTATCCAAGGCCTTTGACGACGAGCGTGTTCGCCAGCTCCAGCTCCCGGATTGAGCGGTATATGCCCGGGCTTTGAATAGCCGTCCACCATCGAAAAATCCGTCTGAAACTCTTATGGAACCATCCGGCAGCTGCCATTCCACTTCCAGAAAAAAACGCTCATCGTAAGGATCGGATACCCTGGCATTTAAGTGAATTTCATAAAAACCGCGCTGTAGCGCCTCTCCCGGTCTTGCAGTACGGCCAAATAACTGCATTAAATGATCCAGTCGCGGTTTTCTCCAACGGCTACTGGTTTTAACTCCGGAAAAAACGCCTGCCCTGGGTATGTCCATACGCGTTTGCGGTTCTTCTACGTCGGCCCAGCGATTAGCGCCAACGTTCCGGTAACGCCCGCCCCAATGCTCGGATGAAGGGTTTTCCGGGTCTCCAGCTAACAGGTAGTACACCGAAACAAAATCCTGATCCACGTAATCCCTGCGGTGGCGGCACCAGTATTTTCCCATGGCGCCTTTATCGGCAATCCTGTCGCAAAGTGTCTTGTTGTCATATCCTCCGGTCTTATCCGGGTAGCGTACGCCAAACATGCTGCCCTCCGCTTCGATAAAAAAGACATGGGGAAAACGTTCACGTATATAGTCATAAGCCTCCTGATCCTTGTTGACATTGCTCCAACCCACCATAAAAACGCGAATCCGATCTGCGATTTCCGGATGATGCATCAGCGCAGTTGCAGTATTGGTAATCGCTCCCCAGGCAAGTATATACAAAGGCCGCTGATCCTTTTTTTTTGCCTGCTGAACTATCCAGCGGGATCCCTCTGTTTGCTGCCTGTGCGAATCAGACCAGGATTGTTCATGCCCGCTTTTTACCAGTTTTCTCAGGCTATCCGGGCTAGGGTAATTCCGCGACCAGCTTCTGAGATTCGGGTAGTCCAGCTCATATTGATCTATCACCTGGTGTATACAGTCGGTCTTTTTATTCGAACCACAGTGCTCGCGCATGTATGCCCGGGTCCGATTAAACGTGGGAGGAGCGGAAACTATACCTTCAAGATCGAACAGATCGGCCACCAGGAAAAAGTGAATCAGGGACTGTATATCATCCGTATCCGCCGGCAAGTCCGTGGTAATCAGCACCCGGTATCTTTCACCGTTCAGCGCCCCGCCGGTCGGCAGCACTCCGCAGTCAGGATTGGTCTTTACCGAATCCGTCAAACTGCCATAGCTGCGAACGGGCTCAGCCGGCGAACCGGGACAACCGGCGGCCGACAAAATCCTTTCGTTTTGAAGTGGCTTTTCCGCAGTGCTGCAAGCCGCGACTGCAAGCGACAGCAGGCAAAGGCTTGCCCAACGGGTTAAAGTCAACATTTAAAATTACCCCCGGTACTCATTGTAAAGACCCACCGTTTTGACTCTGGCCAATTCGCAACCCGGCCATTCCCGGTTCCTGTTAAAATGATCAGTTCGCGAATAGACTACCAATCCGGCGTTAGCAGTCGGAATTCAGGACTGAAATATGGAGAAACTCATGAGTAATATCAAGATACTGCATAATCCGCGATGTTCCAAATCCCGCGCGACTAAACAGATTCTAGACGATCAGGAGCAGGATTATTCAGTCGTCGAATACCTGAACGAAACACCCAGCAAAGAAGAATTGGAGGAGATTCTCGGTCTATTGGGGATAGAGCCACGCGAGTTGATGCGCAAAGGTGAAGCTGCCTACAAGGACAAGAATCTGGCAGACGAGAGGCTCAGCCGGGATGAGTTAATCGAGGCCATGATAGAAAACCCTATTCTGATCGAGCGCCCGATTGTTATTGCGAACGGCAAGGCGGCGATAGGCAGGCCGCCTGAGAGCATTCTGGATATTCTCTGATGGATTGTAAAATCCTGGTCCTCTACCACAGCAGAAGCGGCAATACGGCACGCATGGCTCAGCCGATCGCGCGAGGAGTGGAAAGTATTGACGGCGCGGAGGCATTGCTCCGAACGGTACCGGAGGTATCACCCCTCACCGAAGCGACTGAGCCTTGTGTACCTGAGCAGGGCGCACCTTATGCCGAGTTGGCTGACCTGGCCCGCTGTGACGGTTTGATTCTGGGCAGCCCGACCTGTTTCGGGAATATGTCGTCGGCGCTTAAATATTTTTTCGACCAAAGCAGTTCGCAATGGTTTTCCGGTGATTTATCCGGGAAACCGGCGGCGGTGTTCACATCCACCTCCAGTCTGCACGGCGGGCAGGAAACCGTACTGATGTCGATGATGATACCGCTGTTGCATCACGGCATGTTAATTACAGGAGTACCCTATAGCGTACCTGAGCTGGCCAATACAATAAGTGGGGGTACTCCTTATGGCGCGAGTCATACCTCGGGTCAAAACGGTAATAAACCCCTTACTGAAGACGAGAAAGCGATTTGCAAGGCCCTTGGAAAACGCGTGGCGGATATTGCAGTTCGACTGAAATCCGATAACAGGTCGTCCGATTGAACCGATTGCAAACCTGGAGATGGCTGACGCTTGCGGGCTACTTCGGTCTGCTGTTTCTCCTGCTCAATTGGTTCAGCTGGTACTCACCACCACTTGCCATTCCGCGCAGCCTGGTACTGATCATGGTGGTGGTGCCGTTGCTGCTGCCGCTCAGGGGCCTGTTGGCAGGCACGCGGCGTACCCACCAATGGTCTAACTTTCTGGCACTGCCTTATTTTATGATGGGAGTGGACTATGCATACAACAGTGATACGGAATCACATCTGGGCTTGGCGGTAATTTTCTTCAGCCTGCTTTTCTGGCTTGGCTGCATATTCTATTCAAAAGACAGCGGCCCTCCACGGCTCAAAAACAAACCCGGCACACAGGACTGATCGGCATGAACGGTCGGACAAAAAAAGCCGATAGAATATTCGATGGCTGGGCTGAACGGTTTCACCATCGCATCTACGCCGCTGATAACCCAAAAGGGCAGATACGGCAACATATTCTAAGGCGGGATCTGCAAAGTCACGTTTTCGCAGGTTCCGGCAAACACCTGGATATTATCGATATAGGCGGAGGCCTGGGTCAAATGGCGATATGGCTGGCCCGATGGGGACACAGAGTCGTTCTGTCCGAACCCTCAGCGGATATGCTCGAACAGGCGGTAAAAAATGCCGCAGAAGCCAAGGTGGAGACACTTCAATTCGAGCAATACAGCCTGCAGACGCTGCCCGGCCATTTTTACAAATCGTTTGACCTTGTCATCTGCCATGCCGTATTGGAATGGATGGCGGAACCGCGGACTGCAGTGGCACAACTCAAAAGTCTCATGCGAGATAATGCAAGCCTATCACTGATGTTTTATAACCGACACTCCGCCCGAATGAGGAGCCTGATCGTCGGCGATTTTATCCGGGCAAACTCGAATCATCTAGCGGGAGACGGAGAAAAAAGACTTGCGCCGATCTCACCGCTTGATCCTATGGAAGTGGCGGACTGGATTATGGAACAATCCCTGAGAATACAGCACTGGTCCGGTATCAGATGCTTTTATGACTATATGCTGCCGGATGTACGGCTGAAAGCGGATATAAAAGACGTGCTGCATACTGAGGCAAATCTGTCAACCCGGCAGCCCTGGCGGCAGATCGCGCGCTATCAGCATCTGATATGCAAAAAGTCAACTCCGGCTGCTCGCTGAAAGCATCTCCACAATCAGTAACTGATTCTTGTAATACTATAAGTCTTGTCACCTCCCGGTGTTTTTACGATGATCTGATCATCCAACAGCCGTTTTAGCAATGATTTGGCCAGTGGCGAGTCTACACTGATGTAGTGGGATTTTTCATCGAATTCGTCAGGACCCACGATCCGGTACCTGCATTGATCTCCGGTCCCGTCCTCCAACCACACTTCGGCCCCAAAAAACACTTTTTGTTGATCATCAGGCGGGCGATCGACAACCGTCAGCTCGGGGAGACGTGTTTGTAAATAACGGATTCTACGATCCAGTTCGCGCAATTCTTTTTTGCGATAGATATATTCAGCGTTTTCCGATCGGTCACCTTCGGCCGCTGCCGCTGACAAAGCAGCGACAACTTCCCGCCTTCGCAACCACAGTTTTTTTTCTTCTGACTGCAGGCTCTGCAAGCCCTGCGGAGTGATATAGGGCGATTTCTTGGCAGCGGGTTCACGATATCGGCTCATTTGACCTTTTCCGCCTGTATAAGCTTTTCCAAATTAAATAGTGCCGGTGCATGAGAGCCTATCGAATCAATGCCTCACGGTTTCCGAAAAAACATTGATTACCACCACTCCGCAGATAATCAACCCCATTCCCAAAATGGCCGCAGCATCGGGAATCTGCTGGTACAGGACCGCTCCTCCCAAAGCGACCAGTACTATTCCTAAACCTGCCCAGATCGCGTAGGTGATCCCTACGGGCAGAGTGCGTAGTACCAGGGCCATCATATAAAAAGCGATCCCATACCCAAAAATCACGATCAAAGTCGGAACGGGACGGGTGAATTCTTCCGTCGCTTTTAATGCAATGGTTGCAACAACTTCCGCAATAATCGCAATGGCCAGATAAAAATAAACCATGGGAGCCGATTCCGTATCTCAAGGGTGTGCTGTGAATGATTTTCGAATCTCTCTTTAGCCGCTGCAGTATACACTGGTAATCCAGCTAGCCGGAATCGAAAGCCATGATTGATCAAAGGCAGACGTTGAAATCACAGGCAAACAGAATATGTCGCTCGTATTTTAGTAAAAAAGAAGGCCGCCCGCCGGCTTTACCCGGCGGACGACCTTCAAGACTGCTGCATCACAGTTCTTCATCGGAAGCGTATCATTGACTAGCGATAGCGGTTGACCTTTCTGATCCGATCGAGCTTGGCCAAGGCTTGGGCCGGGTCATCGGAAAAACTGGCCCTGACTATGTCCGGCCGGGTAACACCTATATCCTTCAACATGCGATCGTCCAGGCGCAAGAGCTGGCCTATCGCCTTGCGGTTGCTATGATGCTCTATCTGCGAACGGATAGACGCTTTAACACGAGCCAATACCGCTTTTATACGGGAACCCAGCGGCGAGAAGGCCGATTCCTGCCGATACACAGCTCTTACATTGACGGTTTCAGTCTTTGAGCTCATTTGCCTCTCCTGCAATCTCCGGGATTGCTGCTAAACCATATTTGTGTTGAACATGACTGGACTTTGCGGCAAAAAGATGCTTCAATCAAACGAAAAGTTTTCAATGCATCTTTCAATTTTTTTGAAAGATAGATGGAGCTCAATATGAATGCTTCAGAGTCTGCACAAATACCGCTGCTTGAGCTGGATCTGCTTAAAACCCTGGTTGCGATTGCGGAAACCGGTAATTTCTCCAAAGCTGCTGAAACCACCTTTCGTACGCCCTCAGCGGTTTCAATGCAGGTCAAGCGCATGGAGGAAACACTGGGGCGCAGCATTTTCAGGCGCGATTCACGCTCGGTCAGCCTCACCGATGACGGAGAACGATTACTGGCTCACGCTCGGCGGGTGTTGGCACTGAACCGGGATATAGTCAGCCAGTTTGTATCGCCGGACGTATCGGGAATCGTCAGGCTGGGTGCGCCGGATGACGTTGCCGAGCGGTTTTTACCCGAAATGCTGTGTCGTTTTTCAGAATGCCATCCGGCGGTAACAGTCGATGTGGTCGTCGAAAACTCGCCGGTTTTAGCCGAGCGAGTACGAAAACAGCAACTGGAAATCGCTATTGTGACCTGTGGCGATAATCCGAAAAATCCCATCCAAGCGGAAGTTGTATTCCGCGAGCGGCTTTGCTGGGCAGGAGTGAGAGGCGGTATCGCGGCGGAGCAGAATCCTCTGCCCATCACGGTTTGGGACGAAGACTGTATCTGGCGTAAAGCGGCGATCGGCAGCCTGGAGAAACAAAACCGCGATTTCCGAATCGCTTTCAGAAGCGCGCATATTTCAGGTCAAAAAGCCGCCGTTTTTGCCGATCTCGCCATAGCTGCATTACCGGTTTCCTCCTGTGAAGGGCGGATCATTTCATTGGACAGTAAATATGATCTTCCCGAATTGCCGGAATATGCACTGGGAATCCTGGTGAACGATAACGCCACGCCCCAGGTTATCAGTGCCGCCGACCATATTCGTGCCAGCTTTGCAAAAAAACAGTAGTTCTAATCAGAATAAAATCTGACTCAATTCATCGCGTTCTCGCAACGACACGGAGATCTGGAACAGGCTCTTAGTCGCAAATAAATTTTAGTTTCCGGAATGACTGACGAAATTCAGATACATCACGTGCAATCTTTTCTGCAGGCCTCTTTTGAAAAACACTGTCGGTCATATAGTCTGCGAGCACATCCATATGTTGTTCCTGCATTCCGGTTCGAACGATTTCAGGGGTTCCTAACCTTAGTCCGTTCATATCACCCTCTACCTCTGCAATGGGCAAGCCTATCCCGCAACTGAGTATATTCGCTTGTCGCAAGGACTTGGCCATGGATTGTCCGCCACCGAATTCACAGGCCTCAACAGCAAATTGATGCGAATCGGTAGCTATTTTTTGATTATCCCGCTCTACTGAAAAAACCGGTAATCCCTTATTCCGCAGGGCACAGGCCAGTGCCTTACTGGTGCTTACCATTTGTATTGCATAGTCGCGACCGAATTCACGCCAATCCAGCAGGGTGACGGCCAATGCGGCGGATTTCGCAACATCAAAGTTTGCCGTCAGACCCGGAAAGGCAATTGCATCGATCTTCTCCATCAAGGTTTCTTCGTTTGAAACAATTAATCCACCCGGTGGGCCTCCAAGGCTTTTATAGGTGCTGAATGTCATTAAATGCGCGCCCTCATCAAGCGGATTGGGCCAGTATTGACCCGCAATGATGCCACACTGATGCGCTGCATCGAACAAGACATAAGCACCCACCTCATCGGCAATTTGCCGAATTTCCGCGATAGGATGGGGTAATAGATTCAAGCTGCCGCCTATGGTGATCAATTTCGGGTTCAGTCGTTGCGCCAGTGATCTCAACTGATCCAGATCGACCGTATATTGTGCATCGTTAACGGGAAACTGATGGATATTCACCCCGTAGAGGCCTGCCGCACCATCATTATGGTGCGTGACATGCCCCCCGATGGAGGCCGGTGGCACCAGAATATTATCCCCTGGTTCACAGCTTGCCATAAAGGCGTATAGGTTAGCCAAGGCGCCCGAACCAACCCGAATTTCGGCATATTGCGCTGAAAATATTTCCCGCGCCAGGGCGTTGGTGATAACTTCGATCTGTTCAACCGCTTCCAGGCCCATTTCATATTTATCACCGGGATGTCCCAAAGAAGGTCGGGTTCCTAAACCGCGGGACAGTAATGCCTCGGCGCGAGGGTTCATAATATTCGTGGCCGGATTTAAGTTAACGCATTCTTCAAGATGTATCCGGTTATTCTCTTCAGAGAGTTCGTCGATCCTGTTCAACAACCATTTTGAATCTTCCATGTGGTTCTGCTTTATTACCCGGTTTGCGTAATCGTTCAGTATTTTCGGCAGCCAAGGAATTTCGTAGGTCATAGCCAAGTACTCCGGTTAAAGATTCTGGGACGGCTTCCGGTAATTTTCCTCTCATTCCCGCTATTTTGACAAATACGGTGCAGATTATCTTTAGTACGGATTATTTACGGCTCGGAAGGAATCGGCGGCAGGGACTTTAGATATGCGGCTATAGCTTCCCTATCCCCGGGGGATAGATGTGCCATATTTTCCTGCACTTCCACCATCGATCCTCCGAAGGAATCAAAGTCAGGATCAAATCCGGATTCCAGTGCGTAGGCTATATCCTGCTCACTCCAATCGGCGAGACCATCCTTATGCGGCGTGATATTGGGTACTTTTCCCTCTGATGAACCATCCTGATCGGCCTGACTGTCCAGCGGATCCGCACCGGCCAGGAATCTTTCGCGAATCTCCCCCCCGAAAGCATCGCGTGGTGTGTGACAGGCACTGCAGTGACCCGGGCCATTGACCAAAAACCGGCCTCGCTCCAATTTTGCATCGATGTTCGTATTTTCGGTAAAGGTTTCGCCTCTCAGATAGAGTAATTTCCACAAACCCAGGCCTAAGCGGATATTGAATGGAAAACGCAGCTCATGTTCTTCAGACGCTACGGGTTGTGATGGTAAAGTATCGATAAAGGCCTTAAGATCGATTAAGTCTTCTGCGGGCATTATCCGGTAGTTGCTGTAAGGGAAGGCGGGGTAATAATGCGAACCTTCGGGTGAGACGCCATTACGCATCGCATGGATGAAACCGGCGACACTCCAGGCCCCTATACCATGCTCCCTGTCCGGTGAAATATTAGGGACCTTGAATACTCCAAAAGGTGTTTCCAATGCCAAACCGCCGGCCAATTGAAACTTCGCGTCGCCCTCCGCGCCAGGCACCGCATGGCAGGACGGACAACCGCCCGCCCAGAACATGGTTTCACCGTTTTGCAAATCTGCCTGATGTTCGGGAACCAGCGTTTCATCCAGCGGGCGTGGCCATATTAATACAAGCAGTACTAAGCCGCAGATGATAAGCAACCCTGTAAGCAACAGGACGAAGCGCTTCATCCGATATCAGTCTTATTGGTCCTTTGGAACCCGAAATGATTCATGGCATCCCTTGCAGGCCTTACCCACCGCTCCCATATTGGCCTTGACTGCATCAAGCCCATTACCGGCTTCGGCGGCCATAGTCGTCAAAACTTCCGACAGCTTTTTATGCTTTTCAGACACTTCGGGAAAAGTCGTCCAGGCTTCCGGCTTAGCGCGGGTTTTCCCATCCAACTCAGCAACACTTGCATCCGATCCTTCCGGCCACATGGTTGAATTATCCATCTGTGCAGCCGCCTGCAGATTATTTGCCGCAGCAGCGGCCACTTTGGCGTCATAGTCAGCTTCACCTTTTGCCATGGCACCCAGCAATCCCAGGTTATAGGCATAGAGCTGCATAAACGCCTGACGCGCCTTGATTTGCTTTTTAAACGGAAAATCCTCGGCCATAGCCGCCGAAGTAGTTACCATTCCCGCGCAAGCCAGCATCAAGGCGAATTTACTGATTCTCAATTTCATAGTATGACCTCATTTATTGTTAAATTTGATAAATACCTTTTGGTCTCTTTGTTCCAAAAACCTTGCTTC
This sequence comes from Granulosicoccaceae bacterium, assembly GCA_965222695.1. GTDB lineage: Bacteria > Pseudomonadota > Gammaproteobacteria > Granulosicoccales > Granulosicoccaceae > UBA7957. Next base: position 3,564,896 of record OZ244967.1, read on the forward strand.
CGGTCATTCTTTCAAACCCAGCACCCCGTTAACACCAAAGTGTGCCCGATATTCCCCGGTGACCACTATTGAGCGACAATATTGACTAATCGCGCCTTTCCGGTATCAGACACCCTTAGCAGGGCTATTCCTCCTTCACCTAAAGATTCCTCCAGGGCCAACGCCCGCTCCTTCGGCGCGAAAAACGCTTCTACGCCGTAGCGAATCCGGAATTGCTCATATTCACCCCGCTCCACTCTTCGCTGAATCCGTCCTCTGATAAATACACCACTCTCGGGTTTTTGCAGGGAAGCCGAAGAGAAGGCGTAAAGATCGCCGGATTCTGCCGGAGTAAGAATAATATAAACCACTTCTCCAATGCGCAAGTCCGCATTTTGCGGAAACACACGACTGTCGATACGCGAAATCTCATAGGCCAATTGTGCGTAGTTACCTCTGAACAGAGAGCGCGGATCGACCGGCGTGGTTCTTAGCCGAATTTCCTTTCCTGCCCAGAGCGGAATCGCCGCATTAACATAGACACCTGTCATAATAAAAAACTGAAACGCAAGAGCGGCAAACAACCCGAGAGTGATCTTTTTATTCATTGCGGCCGCTCCCTGAACTGGTAACGTTTCCAGTACCAGGCTGCACCCAGCAATATCACTGCGAAAACCAGAAACAGCGCAGCCGCACCGAAATAGTCGCCCACCAGGTCCAGATAGCGCAAAAAAGCAGTCAACAGTACAGCGACAACACCGAGAAAAAAATAGTGTGAAATTCCTTCCTTTATGCCATAGACGATCAGCCCTGCAGCGACCGTGATTAAAACAAGATTGTCAATCACCTGAAAATACTGACTATAAGCCGGATCATCAGTCGCGAGTACAGCTGCCAGCGATGCAATATAAAACAATACAATAACGGCAAACAGCGGTAGTTTCCCGGCTCCAACGCTTAAGCCGATGGCGATTGCAGATAAGGAGCACACAATAATCAGCATGGACGTCTGATGCGCCCAGTCCGCGGAAATTAACTCCCGCCAGGGTTCGGCAAAACTCAATATCAGCAGTAATACAAGCGCAAAACGCAGACTCCAAAGCGAAAGTACAGCCGCATAATCCCTGGCTTTGACCGATTGGCGCCGCTTCAGCCAGTGGCTGAACGCGTAAAACAGAATAAACAGAGAAACAGCAACCGCCAGATGCTCGGCATAGATCTCGTAGAGTCTTCCTTCACGCCAATAAGTCGATAAGGAAAACTCCACCCAAAGGCCAAAGCTGAAGATCACAACCAGAAAAAGCAAGGCACTTGGCAAGCCCCGGTACAATATCAGCGCCGCTGAGCCGATAAACAGGGGGAAAAGCTGCGGATAAAAATCCATACTCACTTCGAGAAAAAACCACACCAAGGCCAAAACCATCGTTTGCAATGCAAGCCAAGTACTGTTCAACAACAACGCCAGAGGCAAGCACCCCAAAGCCCACCAAAAAATCCCATCCGGCATATGCTCGCCCAAATGATAGATCTGCGCGATCAAAATAATCGAAGCGCCGAAAAACAAATTACCCAGCAAAAAAACCGCCACGGACGTGTTAAAATCACCATTTAAATATTTTCTTATCGCATAACCCTGAACCAGCATGGTCAAGGCAATCAGAGACCACATACGCACGGCGCGCGGTATCTGGTCCCAATTGGCACTGATGAAGGTGATTAAGGCCAATCCGATGAACACAAAGCCCAGGCCCACCAGCATACGATAGCCGAAGGAATGATTCTTTATCCGGTGGAAATCCACTCCGTAACGGGCGCAAATGGCCTCAGCCTGGGACTGGGAAATTAAACCGGCTTCGGCCCATTGCTCGGTTTCCCTGGCAAGATCATTTTTAAGCAGACGAATCAGACGCATAGTGATATTCTAGGTGAAAATGGGATATTCTCGCGACGGCATTGAGATATTAAACTGGCTCTAATGCGTCAGCTTATCCAAATATCGATCTCGATCGTCTTTTTTCATTTCCGATATTTCTCTGGTTTTTTGATAAAACGCGGTAAAGTCCGCGCCTTCCCTCCTGAAGATTTCATTAAAAGCCGGAACCAGCCGCCGGTAGGTTGTCACCGCTACCAATCTTGCGTTATTCATATCTTTCTCAAACCATTGATCGTAGCCATTGTATGCGTTCCAGGACGTTTTTAGTTCGAGATAGTGTTGTTTGAGTTCAGCAAAAATCCGCAGTTTTTGCCGGCGTTTTGTATCAGGATCGCTGTCAGAGTCGTAAAGATTCTGCAGCCTTGCCCGGGTTGCGGTCAGCAGATTCGAGAAGTCCTCACGGCGTTGCAAAAACAGGCTGTATCCGTTGAGGCTTTCGTTTTGATTCCGGGATTTTAACCAGGCGCGGACTCCCTCCTGTTCGACAAATGACGCATAAGCCTCGTTGAATTCACTATCGCCTTTTACATACAGTTTCTGGTGGGCAAGTTCATGGAAGATTAAAGCGGCAAGACGGATGTCTGAGCCCTTTAGCATGGTGTTGAGAACCGGATCGTCAAACCAGCCCAGCGTCGAGTATGCGGTCGCGCCGTTTACGATGGTGTCGAGGCCCTGCCGATCCAATTCATCCGCCAGTTTATGCGCATCCTGTTCCGCGAAGTAACCCTTGTAGCTGACACACCCGGCTACCGGAAAACACCAGGTTTTAGCCTTTACCGAAAACTCTTCGGCGGCAACGACATTCCAGGTGACATAGTCTCGACCGGTGTCGACAAAGCTTTTATAACTGTCATTCTCGGGCAGCCCCAGACTTTCCGTTGCAAAGCGGCGTATCTGCCGGGCAAGATCAAGCTTTTCCTTTAGTCGCGTGTCCGTATCCGGCGATTGCAGCAGTTCCTCTATATCCTGACGTGCATTCATCAGGGCAAAATGGCCTTTAACTGCCTGGGTATAGTAAGACAGAGTGCTACAGCCACTCATCAGAAATACGGCGATAAAGACCGATAAGGTTCGAATGTTATTCATTTTTAGCTATTGTAGTACAGGATTTAGCGTAAACTTGTACCATGAAAACCTATCTTGTTGGCGGCGCCGTACGCGATTCGTTATTAAACCTGGAGATTTCGGAACGTGACTGGGTGGTTGTAGGCTCCAGTACCGAGGAAATGCTGGCACAGGGATTTACCCGGGTGGGCAAGGATTTTCCCGTCTTCTTACACCCGGACACCCGCGAGGAATACGCACTGGCCCGGACCGAACGAAATACCGCGCCCGGCTATCATGGATTTTCCATGAATACTTCGAAATCGGTGACCCTGGAAGAGGATTTATTGCGCCGGGATTTAACCATCAATGCTATGGCCCGTGACGGCGACGGTTCGCTGATTGATCCTTTCAACGGGCGTTCTGATCTGGAAAACGGAATTCTGCGGCATGTCTCACAGGCCTTCGCAGAGGACCCGGTGCGAATACTGCGCACCGCCCGGTTTGCCGCCAGGCTTGCATCTCTAGGCTTTACCGTCGCTCCGCAAACCATGGAATTGATGCGCACCATGGTCGATGCCGGTGAAGTGGATGCTTTGGTAGCGGAACGCGTCTGGCAGGAATGGATAAGAGCACTTCGGACCGATAAACCAAGGCGCTTTTTTGAAGTTTTAAACGACTGTGGCGCTTTACAGGTCTTGTTCCCCGAAATCCACCGGCTTTTCGGCGTACCACAAACCGCCAAATGGCATCCGGAAATCGACACAGGTGTACATACTTTGATGGTTTTGGACCAGGCTTGCAAATTAAGCGATGACAGCCGGGTTCGGTTTGCCGCCGTCTGCCACGACCTCGGCAAGGGCGTTACTCCTGCCGGACTGCTCCCCAGCCATCACGGTCACGAGGAAAAAGGTGTCCGGCTGATAAAAAAACTCTGCCGGCGTTTCCGCATACCCAATGATCATCGCGACCTGGCCATACTGGTTGCCCGCTATCATACCCATTGCCACAGAGTCTTCGAATTACGGCCCGGCACACTGCTTGAGACCTTGCACAAACTTGACGCTTTGCGCCGGCCGGGACGGTTTGAGTTGTTTCTGATCAGCTGTGAAGCCGATGCCCGGGGGCGGAAAAATTTTGAAGAGCAGCCCTATCCTCAGGCAGATTATTTTCGTGGGGCGTTCCAGGCGATGTCAGCAGTCAAAACAACAGATATCGCCGCACGGGGCGGCGGCGGGGAAAAAATTCGAAAGCTGATCGAAATTGCACATCTTAATGCACTTACCGACTGGAAAAACAACCGTCCCGATCCACGCGTATAGTGACTCTACGCAAGGACTAAAACGCCAGGAGTGTTTTGAACTTGAAGCCCCGTAGAGGTAAAGCACATGGAAATGCTGCATAAAATCAGAATAAAATCTGGCCAAACTCAGCGAATTCGCAGTAGGCAGAGGGATCTTGAACAGGCTCTTAGTGTTGGAGCAAATCAATCCACGATTTCTCGAATTTAACCAGAATGGAATCCATCCAGGTCAGACCCGAAAGCCAGGCTAAGGTCACGCCAAAGGCATTGGCCAACATATCCTGTACATCAAAGTGACGCATCGGATGCATGGCCTGAAGAAATTCGATCAATATCCCCATCAGGATAAAGGAAAAGGCGATAAGCAATCTACCGTAGCGGTGATGAAAAATCTGCACAAACCAGCCCATCAGAATCGCATAGGCGGCCAGGTGCAGAATCTTATCGATGTTTGCAAAGTGCGGAAAAGGCAAATGGCGGGAACTCAGGGACAGATAAAATATGCTTGTCACCATCAAAGCGCCGACGAGCAACCACAGCCTGGCCCATTGCAGGTGATTGACTGAAAACCAATTTTCTTTGTACATCATTATTTTCTCAATCAAAGCGAAATCCCTTGCCTTTACGGTTAATCCTGATTTTACAGACAACTTTCTTGCCAACCGGAAATTTCCCGGCAAACAATTGATTTAACTACAATATTACCAATACCAGAAGAGTCAGAAGCAGCGACAGTGCGATATGGAAAAAGCTCGACAGGGCCAGTATGTGCTTGACACCCAAGTCTCTCAGCATAACCAACAGCAATACCAACAGACTGAATCCGATAATCATACCGGCAGTCATTAAAGAAACATCCCAGGCCTCTACCGCCCATTGCGCCTTTTCACGCTCATCGAGAACAAGCCCGACAACTGCGAACACAAGAAAAAAACTGCTGAATACCACCGGTAGAATCAATAAAACAAACTGTAGCACAGGTGATATTCTGTTTTGGATTAACAAGATGAAACTCCCGCTCCTTGACTCAGGTATTCAGTATAACCCTGGCCTTTAGGTGAATTAAACTGAACCTATAGGATAAAAAAGCGTCTTTTTGCCAGTGGGAATTTAAACGGGAAGATCCGCAATGAAAAATACCTTGTTGAAGGCGTGCCTGCTCAGCCTGGTTCCGACTTTATACCTCTCTGCCGGTGAAGTGGATGTCGAAAATGTACGGATAGTAGCCATGGGCGAAAACAGTTTCCGGCTCGATGTCACCTTGCGTCACGCGGATGAAGGTTGGGATCACTACGCCGATCGCTGGGATGTTTTGGATCAATCGGGTAATGTACTTGGCTCAAGAATTCTGGCGCACCCGCATGTCAACGAGCAGCCGTTTACTCGCAGCCTGACCCTGCAAATCCCACCACAAATCAAGTCTGTGACGATTCGGGCTAATGATTCCGTGCATAAACTCGGCGGTAAGGAAATGAAAATCGACGTTCCTGCCTTATAGGTGAGCCACTAGAGAAACAGGGCAAGCAGTAGAATGCCAAGCAAAACCCGATAAATCACAAAGGGCAACATGCCGATTTTTTGAATAAAGACCAGAAAGTAGTGAATACAGACAAAAGCACTAAGAGCCGCGATCACTGTGCCCAGACCCAGCGCTGCATAGTCAATCGCTTCGGTGGATTCAAATAAGTCCTTGGTCACGCCAAGCCCGGACGCGACAATGATGGGGATGGACATCAAAAAAGAAAATCGTGCCGCTGCTTCCCGCTTCAAGCCCAGTAATAAACCCGCGGTCATGGTGATTCCGGATCTGGAAGTTCCCGGAATCAGAGCCAGGGCCTGGGCTGTTCCAATCAGGATAAAATCCTTCCAGGACAAGTCCTGATCACCGCGCCGCTGAACGGATGCATAATCCGCCCACCACAGAATGATTCCGAAAAAGACGGAGGCTATGCCTATGACCACAGGCGAACGCAGTTCGGACTCAATAAAATCCTTAAACAGCAAGCCTGCCAACCCGGCCGGGATGGTAGCGACAATGATCCCCCAGGCCAACAATGCGGGGCCGGACAGGCGGCTTCCGCGCAAAGACTCCAGCCAGGCAAGAAACATCTCCACAATCTCTTTCCGAAAATACACCAAGACTGCAATCAGTGTTCCCAGATGTACTGCAACGTCGAATGCCAGCCCTTGATCTTCCCATCCCAGCAAGCGCGGCGTTAGAATAAGGTGGGCCGAGCTGGAAATCGGCAGGAATTCAGTAAACCCCTGCAATAATGCAAGCCAAATAACATGTACTAAATCCATAAGGGTGTTTACTCTGCCTTTTACTGTTTTACGATTGCGTTGGTTTATAGACGATAGGACTGATCCTGGTTCCTGAAACCCAGGAATACATCATCAAAGTGTTTGCTGAGGCCAAGTAACGAAAAGCTGTCACCCATTGCGCCCGGCATGGTGAGTTGCTTGATTTGCTGAGAAAGATTGCAGCTCTCTGCCAAGGTTTCCGCCTTAACTGCCTCCGCGTGTTGTAATAACCCGCTTGCTAACAGAAATTGTGCCTGATTGGTAAATCCCTGCAGTTCCAGACCGGCTTCGACAGCGGAGGCTACCACTGCAGTAAAGTCCACATGACAGGTGATATCCTGCAAACCCGGCCAGAAAAACGGGTCTTCATGGGCATGATGCCGGTAGTGGCACCGCAGAGTGCCGCTGCGCCGTTCCGGCAAATAGTATTCCCGACGAGGATAGCCGTAGTCACACAATAGAATCCCACCCGTATCGAGGCATTGTGCTAATGTTTTAATCCAGGGTCTCAGCGGCAGGTTGATTTCCGAAGTGTACCCATCGGCAAATCGTATCCTGAGATCGTTTTCAATTTCTCTCACCGCCTCGGCCAGTGCCGGCAACGGATTCTGCAGCTGCCAGGAAAACATATTGTTATCCACGGTCACATAAACTTGACGCACTTCACCGCACTCGATGCTGAAACGCTCGACTGGAAAAGCATCCATAACTTCATTGGCCAATATCAAGCCGGTGAAGGATTCAGGCAATGTGTCCAGCCAGACGACTCTATGCGCCAATTTTGGGACCCGCAGATAAACGACTTCCTCTTGCCGTTGCCTTAAGTCCGCGCTGGGTTCAAGTATAAAATACTGCTCCGGTAGAATTTGCTGCTGTTGCAGTGACAACAGAAGATCTACGGCCAGGCTACCGCTGCCTGCTCCAAGTTCCAGCAGATCTCCGCCGGTCAGTTTAAGTACCTGGGCCGCCTGCGTCGCCAGGCATTGAGCAAACAGTGGAGAAATCTCCGGAGCGGTAATGAAATCACCGTCCGTACCGAACTTTCGTGCTCCCGCCGAGTAGTAACCCAATCCGGGCGCATAGAGTGATTCACGCATAAAGCGCGAGAACGGGATCGGTCCCTGCTCTGCTATAATTTCTCGCAGAAAAACACTCAGATTGCGACTGTGCGCCTGAGCATTTTCATCCGGCAGCGGCAATAGTTCGGTAAGCCTAGACATAGTGGTTTGAGGGCGTGCTTGAGGCGCGGTCCGGGGCAAGCGCGTTAAACTAACATAGATCGTTCAAAATATGCAGCACAATAAACTCAGTTTTGAAGGTAAAACCGCCCTCGTCACCGGCGCGGCGAAACGTATCGGCGCCCGCTTTGTCCGACGCCTGCACGAGAGAGGGGCATCGGTCATTATTCATTATCGGCATTCCGATACCGCGGCCTGGCAACTGTGCGACGAACTCAACGCCCACAGGCAGGACTCCGCGCAGACGGTCAGAGCCGATTTATCCGACCATCAATGCTATGAGACTCTGGTGAAAACCGCCGCAGGTTTCTGGGGACGGTTGGATATACTCGTCAATAACGCGTCCAGTTTTTATCCTACACCCATCGGTCAGGTCACCCATAATGACTGGGAAGATTTATTTGCCAGCAACCTAAAAGCGCCTTTTTTTCTTGCCCAGGCCGCAACGGAGTACTTACGGCAATCGAAAGGCGTCATCGTAAATCTGGCCGATATTCACGGGCAAAAGCCTTTGGCAAATCATCCGGTTTATTGTTCGGCCAAAGCCGGACTGATAATGCTGACGCAATCTCTGGCCAAAGAGTTAGCGCCCGATATCCGCGTTAACGCCATTGCCCCGGGCTCGATTCTATGGCCGGAGGGTGATGCTGCACTGAGTGGCGATTCCAAGGAGCGAGTCATAGAACAAATCGCTTTGAAGCGGCTCGGCGACCCGGAAGATCTGGCCAGCCTCTTATTGTACCTGTCAAGTGATGCGGGATCTTATATTACCGGGCAGGTGATTGCGGTAGATGGCGGGCGCTCGCTGTGAGGAGCTTGCCCGCAAGCGAAGGGGTCCAGACTTAAAGTTGAAGTACGACTTCCTGTAAAGCATTAAACTGCGCGGGATCCCGATCCTGCATTTCCGCACGCATTTCCCCGAAGGTTCTGCCGCTTAGGGGGTGTCTTGAATCTGCGGCTAAATCCGTCAAAGGCGCCAAAACGTGCGCATACTCCTCTATTTCGGGGCGGGGAATTTCCAACTCATCATCAGAAACTACTTCATTGCCGTAAATCAACAGATCGAGATCCAGGGTCCGATCCGAAAATTTCGGGTTGTTGCGGTCCCGCCCCTGTTGTCGCTCTATTCTGTGCAAAGATTGAGCTATCTCCAATGGGGAGAGTTCGGATTCGGCGGCGACAGCGAGATTTAGAAAATCCGCCCCATCAAATCCCTGGGCGGGAGAGCGATACACTGGGGACAGTTCCAACTGGCCAAACGCCTTGCCCAACGCTGATACCGCCGCCCGAATATGGGTATCCGGAGAGATATTGCTGCCGATGCTGATATAGATCTTGGTCATGAACTTGTTGGCGCCTTATCATCCCCATCCCTGGCCCGTTTGATGATAATGCCGACATCATCCGCGTCGCTCAGTGCACCCGGTTTGTGCAGCGTCAGCTTCAGCTCATTCACCGCGAATTCCTGTAAAATCAGCCTGGCAAGCCCCTCCGCGAGGGTTTCAACCAGTTCAAACCGGCTGCTTTGAATGTAGGAAACCAGGCGTTTGGTAATGGATTTGTAGTTTAAAGTGTCGTCAATATCGTCAGTTTCCGATGCCTTGCGAATATCCGTGGCCAGCTCAAGATCCACGATAACGGTTTGCTTATTATTTTTTTCCCATTCATAGATACCGATAATAGTTTCGGCGCGCAGGGCTTTAATAAAAATAGTGTCCATTTTCGCGATCACAGATCTCAATTCGGGCCGATCAGGCACAATAGTGGGCCTGGGCGGGATATGCAATATATCTCATCGAAAGATAGAGACGAATATCTGGTTTTACAGTGGCTTGAGAATCCGTTACAACTAGCGTAGAATCGCCCGATTCTGCGAGTCGCAATTAATTTTGAATCAAACATAAAACTAAGATAAGGAATTTTTGGAGTTCCCAATGTCCAGAGTATGTCAGGTTACCGGCAAACGTCCGATGAGCGGTAACAATGTTTCACATGCCCATAATAAAACACGCCGGCGGTTTTTACCGAATCTGCACACTCACCGGTTTTGGGTTGAGAGTGAAAATCGCTGGGTGTCACTGCGCGTCTCATCCAAAGGCATGCGCATCATCGATAAAAACGGTATAGAATCCGTGCTTGCCGATATCCGTAAGCGCGGGGAAAAAGTATAGGGGTTATTCACTATGCGCGATAAAATCAAACTGGTCTCTTCCGCCGGAACCGGCCACTATTACACCACGACTAAGAACAAGCGGACCATGCAGGGTAAAATGGAAATCAAGAAATTCGATCCCGTAGTCCGTAAACATGTGCTGTATAAAGAAGCAAAAATCAAATAAACGGATTTTCTGATTAAGTACCTTAAAAGACCCGGTTAAATGCCGGGTTTTCTTTTGTGTTGAATAATTCCGTCACAGATCCCAACCTTAACGCGATTTAATCTGCTTACAACTGCCCGACACAAGTTCATATCCTATAATAATTAGGTTCAAATCCATTGCCTCAATGGCCTGAAGCAGCGCAACAGCTTATGGCACTATGAATCAAAGCAGTCAACTATTACAAGCGGAAAGTCTGAGGCAAGAATACGGTAATCTTATCGCGGTGGAAGACGTCTCTTTGTCACTCCGCAAGGGTGAAGTGTTAGGGCTGCTGGGACTGAACGGCGCCGGTAAATCCACAACCTTAAGCATGCTAAGTGGTGTTTTGACACCCAACTCAGGCTGGATAAAAATCCACGGACAGGATATAGCTCAGTACCCGAAAGAGACTAAATCGTGCCTCGGTTATCTGCCTGATACTCCTCCGCTTTACCCTGAGTTGAGGGTTAGAGAGTATCTGGGGTATGCGGCACGCCTTCGCGGTGTCAGGAGAAACCGGCTCAATTCAGCCATTGACCGGGCAATCCAGCTGTGCCAGTTGGAACAAGTCAGCCAGCGGATTATAGGTAATCTGTCAAAAGGCTACAGGCAGCGGGTCGGCCTTGCCCAGGCATTGATTCATAAACCTCAACTCTTGATTCTTGACGAACCCAGCAGCGGCCTCGATCCGATCCAAATGATCCAGATGCGCCAATTGATTAGCGATCTGGCAATGGAATGCGGCGTGATTCTTTCGACCCATATTCTTCCGGAGGTGACTGCGGTCTGTCAGCGAGTGGCGGTGATTCATCAAGGTAAGATTATTCACGAAGAATTATTGCAATCCGGCAAAGGCAGTCAATTTTCTCATCACTATTTGAGTATCCGGCAATCGGTTACTCAGGATGAGTTGCTTTCTCTGGACAGCATCGCCAGTGCCGAGGCACCGGATCAGGGAAGCTGGCAGATAGCCGTGCCCTCCACACACAGGGATCGGGTTATTTCGGAAATCGTCAGCCGGGGCTGGCAGGTCCTGGAATTCAGCAACGCCAGAAATTTTCTCGAAGAGCGTTTCGCGGCACTCACCATAGGCCAGAACTCACGACTTGGAAAAGCGGTATGATCAGGCTTATCGCCATGCAGGAACTCAGTCTGTTATTCCGATCCCCTCTGGCCTGGATAATCTGTGCACTGATGCAAATCCTCTTTGCCTGGCTGTTCCTTAGCTCCCTGGAGCAGTATCTGCTGCTGCAGCCCAAACTCGTATTAAGGGAGACTGCTCCAGGAGTCACGGCTTTTCTGGTTACGCAATATATGGCGCCGGCAGCGATAGCGATGATAGTGATCAGCCCCTTGTTCAGCATGCGAACACTGGCCGAAGAAATGCGTTCCGGCACTTTTGTATTGCTAAGAGCCTCGCCGGTAAATTTCAGCGCAATAGTTATGGGTAAATTTCTCGGTATCTTCGGCCTGCAGTTTATTTTAATCACACTTGCTTTTCTGATGCCGTTCGGACTGATAATTTATACTTCTCTGGACTTAGGTACGCTGTTGGCGGCTTATATAGGCCTGCTTTTTTTCAGTGCGGCCTGCACGGCACTGAGCTTGTATTTTTCGGCAATCAGCCGGCATCCGATGGTCGCCGCGTTTAGCGGATTCGCCGCCCTGCTATTTCTGTGGATGATAGGTACCGGGAGTTACTCCAGCGAATCGAGTTCGCTGCTACTGCTCAAGCTATCCTTGCCTTGGCATTTGAACAGTTTTTTCAAGGGCATGCTCGATTCACGCGATTTTGTTTACTATCTTCTGTTTATTGCCTTGTTTTTATCACTGACAGTGGTAAAACTCGACAGCCAAAGATACTCGGAGCAGGGATAATGTCAGGTTTGAGCCTCGTTCGTTGGCAAAATCTGTTGTTCTCAGCGATACTCACCGCCTTATGCATCGTACTTGGCTGGTATAGCCAGCAATACTACAAGCAATGGGACCTTACGGCCCAATCGCGCCATTCATTGAGTGAATCGAGCAAAGCCGTACTCCGCCTGTTAAACGCTCCGGTGTATGCATCCATCGTTATGGGGCCGGAAAAAAGCCAGCGCGATGCGGTCAGCACTCTATTCGAAAAATATCAAAACCCGAAACCCGATATTTTTCTGGAGTTCATCAATCCGGAAACTCAACCACAGCGGGTTGAGGACTTAAAAGCGAACCCCGCAGGTGAAGTTATTCTGAACTACAAGGGCCAGGAGCAACGGCTGCGCACCTTATCCGAGCGGTCACTCAGCAATGCCTTGCAGCATCTGGCCAGGCCCTCCAAGCGTAAAGTGCTGTTTATCAGCGGACACCGTGAACGCAAGCCCGGCGGTAAAAGCAACGGCGACTATGCGGAGTTGACGTCCCGGCTCGGTTCGATCGGATTCTCCATCGACACCATCAGCCTGGTAAGCCAACCGACTATTCCTGATGATACGGATTTAGTGGTTATTGCGGCTCCGCGCGATCAATACTTTCCGGGAGAAGTGGCCAGTATTTTAAATTACATCGGCCGTGGCGGAAATTTACTCTGGTTGCGTGAACCGGACCAAACGGATACAGGCTTGAAAGCGCTGGAAATCGAACTGGGTGTCAGCGCACTGCCCGGGATCATCGTGGATGCTAATACCCGGCTGTTCAATATCGAATCACCAACTTTCACTGTGATCAATGAATACGCTCCAAACCCTGTTATCGCCGATTTCAGTAACATAACGCTTTTTCCGACCGCAATGGGCCTTGAGGTTCTGCCGATGCAGGATCAGAGTATCCGGCCTCTGTTGCAGACCGGCTCCAACAGTTGGACCGAAACCGGTCCAATCGAAGGCAATATCTCCTACGATGAAAACAGCGTGGAAAAACGCGGCCCACTGTTGCTAGGGGTCAGTATTGACCGCGATCGAGGGTTTAAAAACCAGCGAATTCTGGTGATAGGCGACGCCGATTTTCTTGCCAATACCTGGCTGGGAAACGGCGGAAATCAAATGCTGGCGGAGCGAATATACAACTGGTTGGGCTCGGATGACAATATGCTGGAATTCACCAGCCCGATCGCCGCCGACAAGAAAGTCACTATCACTACCTCTGCACTTTTGAGTATGGCGGGCATTTACCTGATGATCATTCCCCTGGCGATGTTCAGCCTGGCTTTCATAAACTGGCGAAAACTAAGAAAAGGCTGAGTCCTGCTTCCCCGCTTTGTAATACAAATGCGGACGGCAATCTGATCTTGACCTGGGAAAATCAGCATGGAATACTCTCTGACACAGAAAAGAAATCGGCTGCTTCTATTACTCAGTGGTCTGTTGCTGATGCTGCTGGTTTTCGTGGTAACTCTGCATCGCGCCGAAGAATCACTCCAGCAGGCATTTTCCTCCATGACCGCCGCTGAGGTAAAAAGGATAGAAGTCAGCCGGCAAAAGCCTCCGGACCTGGTATTCGAGAAAAATGCCAACCGATGGTATCTGACAAAACCGATTCAGCGTGAGGCCGATTTCTCCAGAATTCAAATCATGCTTGCCACCCTCTCCCTACCCAAGGCCACAGTATACGATGTGGCGGACGTGGATACGTCTGCCAGCGAACTCGAAGCGCCCCTGGCAAGCCTGAAGCTGAACGACAGCATGTTTCTTTTTGGCGCCAAAGACAGCGGAGGCGGCCGGCGATATCTGCAAACCGGAAATAAGGTCACCCTGATCTCAGATATTGTATTTCCCGTCTTCAATGGCAGTTTAGCCGAATTCAGCGACAAATCGCTGATCTCTCCGGATACTGTACGGATTGAGACTTCCTTATATACTATCGACAAAATCGCGGAGAAGTGGCAATCCGAACAGCTCGATGACGCAACCGCGGAGTCCGTCGGTCAGGCATGGTTGCAGCAGCCGGTAAAAGAAATACTACCTTGGCCCCCGGCTAACAGGAATATTTTGGAACGGGCTGAACAATATAAAGTCGAGCTGCAATCAGCAGATGATAATTCGATCACACTGGACATGTATTCCATACCCGAACTCACCCTTATCAAGTCGCAGTACAGTGACCATGCATTGATTATCGACGCGGAGCAGTTTTCCCATTTTAAACTGAATTTAAACTGATGCCGGAATTGCCAGAGGTTGAAACTACCCGCCGGGGTATAGAACCGTTTATACGAAACCGAAAAATAACTTCCGTCAGCGTCCACAATGCGCGGCTTCGCTGGCCGGTGCCCGATAGCATCCAACAATTATGCGGGACACCTATTCAGACGGTAACGCGGCGGGGAAAGTATATACTGCTAAACAGCAAAAAAGGTACGGCATTGATTCATCTGGGCATGTCCGGCAGCCTGCGTATTTGCAACTCTGGCTCTTCCCGGAAAAAGCACGATCATGTTGAGTTTCATCTGCCGAACGACCGGATCTTACGCTTTCACGATCCGAGGCGTTTCGGTTGTATTTTATGGGAAGCAGACGATATCGAAAAACATCCCCTGCTGATCAAACTCGGGCCGGAGCCTTTAAGCGGCGGTTTCAACGGCACGTATCTGGCGCAGCACGCAAAAAAACGTAAAGTTGCGATCAAGAATCTGATTATGGACAGTCAGTGTGTCGTCGGAGTGGGAAATATCTACGCGAGTGAATCACTTTTTCTGGCCGGCATCAGACCCGGCAGAGCAGCCGCTGGTTTGTCAAAGTCGGAATGCTCGCGCTTGACTGAGACGATAAAACAAGTGCTGACCGAGGCTATAGCCGCAGGCGGCACTACTTTAAAAGACTTTGTCAATTCCGACGGCAAGCCGGGCTATTTTGCCCAATCGCTGAGGGTATATGGCCGCCACACGGAACCCTGCCGGATTTGCGGTACGGCAGTCAAGAAAAAAATCATCGGACAGCGGGCCAGTTTCTACTGTCCGCGATGTCAATCCTAAACCTGTTTGTCGAAATGTACCGGGAGGAATTTACGGGCTCTCTCAAGCCGTAAGGCTTTCGTATTTGTCCTGCAGCTCTTCCGGGGTTTCGGTATGATCCGGATCAATGAGGATGCAATCGACCGGGCAAACCTCAACACACTGCGAGGTTTCAAAATGTCCTACGCATTCGGTGCATAGGTCGGGGTTAATTTCATAGATTTCTTCACCCTGATAAATAGCTTCGTTCGGGCATTCAGGCTCGCAAACGTCACAGTTAATGCATTCATCAGTTATGTATAGCGCCATGGGTGTTTCTCTTACTGACCGTTATATTCAAACTTCCTAATATACCATATTCTATCGGAATCGTTCAGCAAAAGCTTTGGCGACACAGGGATGCACGAAATCCGAAACGTCCCCGTCGTTACCGGCAATATCCCGAACGATGCTGGATGACAAAAAAGTGTATTTATTCGACGCGGCGATAAATACCGTTTCCAGATTCTGGTCGAGTTGTTTATTGACTTCAGCCAGTTGCACTTCGTATTCAAAATCGGAAATTGCCCGTAATCCACGCACGATTATGGTGGACTTCCACGTTCTCATATTATCCACCAACAGGCCACGGAAAGGCTTAACCTCGACATTCGGTAGATGATCGAGTACCTCTGTCGCCATTTCCACGCGCTTTTCCAGAGAGAACAAAGGATGTTTTTTTTCACTGGCTGCAATGGCGACGATCAAATGCTTAAACATCAAACTCGCGCGGCTCGCTATGTCCACATGGCCGTTTGTGATGGGGTCAAAAGTACCCGGATAGACGGCGATAAGCTTCATTTGTTCGTTCCGACTTAAAGCAAAAGCGAAGATTGCCTGATTCTATGCACGCTGTCTATCTTCACTGGGCGCCTATGAGACCCAGACTGAATAACTCTCCGGCGCTCATCAATATCAGCTCGTTTCCGCGTATCTCTCCCGCGTCAACCAATTCATAGTAAACATTCCTTGAAATCAAAGCGTTTAAGCCGTGACGCACGTGCATATAAGGTGAAGGCTCGGCTGTCACAGGATCCTCCTCTACCCACATTGGATGAGCCGCATCGAGTAATACCTCATCGCCGACATTGGTTTCTAGAACGATCAACCGGCGTTGATCTTCGTCCTTCAGATACCGAGCCGATACGGCGATAAACGGTGCGTCCTGGACCTCGATACTTAATTTTTCAACCGGCGTTACCAAATAATATCCGTCATCATCCAGGCGCAATATACCGGCAAACAACCTTACCAGTTCGGATCTCTTGATCTCACTGCCCTCATGCAGCCAGCGACCGTCGCGCATGATGGTAATATCGATAGTGCCGCTTTTTTGAGGATGCCAGGATTGTACGGGTGGCTTTTTTTGGTTTCTCAGTTGGGTTTCAAGTGCTTCGAGCGTGATTTGTTGTTGATCGTTCATACTTGAAAAGTTCCGTAACCGGGAGTGCCTATGCTTACAAACCGTGTAAGCCAAATCAATTATTCGCCGATTTCCCCGGTTAAGCTAAAACGCCTGCGGTATTCCCGCGGACTGACGCCGACATGATTCCGAAAATGATGGCGCAGGTTTTCCGCCGAACCGAAGCCTACCTGTTGCGCCACCTGCTCGATGGGGCCAGATCCGCAAATCAGTAAATCTTTGGCGTGCTTCAGGCGCTGTTGTTTCAGCCATTCTCCCGGCGGTAGTCCGGTGGATTCGGAAAAACGCCGCTCAAAAGTGCGTTTGCTCATCGCGATTCTTTTCGCCAGAGATTCCACCTTTAACGGTCGGTGAAGATTGCTTTGCATCCAGTCCAGCAGACCCGCCAGCGGCGAGGGTCGGTTATCGACAGATCGTTCGATAAACTGTGCCTGTCCACCGTCACGATGGGGAGCTATGACCAATCTGCGGGCAACCCGGTTGGCGATCTCAGCCCCGAAGTCCTGTCTCACGACATGCAGGCACATGTCCAGTCCGGCAGCACTTCCTGCAGAGGTGACGTATTGCCCTTCATCGATGTAGAGGACATCCGGATCGACGTTGATTTTCGGGAATTGCTTTTGCAGCCTGTCAGCGTAAATCCAATGTGTCGTTGCCCGCCTGTTGTCCAGAAACCCCGCATAGGCAAGTACAAAAACACCTGAGCAGATGGTCAGAAACCTGACCCCCCTATCCCTGGCTCTTATTAGCCGTTGAATCAATTTTGCCGGAGGAACCGAATCCACGCCGCGCCATCCCGGAATGACTATAGTGTCCGCGTCATCGAGTGCCAACAGACCTACACCCGGCGTCAGTTGAATCTCCCCGGTTGCGTGCAAGGCACCGTGTTCCAAACCGCATACCCTGAAATCGTACCAATGCTTGAACTTCGGACGCGGTAATCCGAATACCTCGACCGCTATAGCAAATTCAAAAGTGCAGAGCCCGTCGTAGGCCAATACGGTGACTCGATGCGGCTTTTCCTGATGTTGGGCAGTCATTGCTTTCTTTATCATTTTCCATCAGATGATTATGGCGGAATATTTCTGTTTATTGTCATTTACGCCAGTAGTGTCGTCAAGCCGGGCATGCCAGACTTTCACGGACGGACTCATACGGAAGAACGCGATGAAATCAGAAGTGACCCGGGTTCGGGCTGCAGACTCGGAAGAAGCATACCGGTATTTTGAACAGGCTCTTAAAACCCTTTCCCGATAACACGTTTTTTGTCGTCTACTGCGCCGGCCCGCACTGCAACGGCGCCAACAAAGCGGCAATCCGGCTTGCCCGCATGGGCAGGCCGGTCAAAGAAATGATTGGTGGAATCTGCGGTTGGTTGGATGAAGGCTTTGAACTGCAGGCAGGTAGCGAAATAACAGAATAAGGAACGTAAACAGAAGAGTGAAAAGACTCAGCCCCGAGCCCTTTGATTGATTCACGGAATCCAGGGATCCATCGCTGTTTTTCACCTCCCAGCGTACCTCTTTCCGTGCACGGCTTGTACCGTCGGAAACCTCTATCGTACTGATGAACACTCCGGAAGTTAGCGCCTTTCCGGTGACTTTGCCGCTTTGGTTGTCAATGACCAAACCTCCTGGCATATCCGTAGCTGTATATTCAAGCCGATCGCCATTGGCATCTGTTGCTCTGAAGACTATATCGGGACGATCGCCGACTTGCAATATAATGGTTGAGTCCATGGCTTCAGTAAAGACAGGGCCGGCTTCGGCAGAGGACTGTTGATGCAAAGCAAAATCCCAGCTAAAGGTATCACATTCCGTTGTTTGCTTGGGTCCGGCGGCGATAAACACCCTGTCGCCGATGCCTAGAACCTCCAGATCCGTATCAAAATCCGCCGAACCGCCATTGACTATATCACGCGAAAATACTGTGTTGCCGTTCAACAGCACCTGCACATCCATGCCGTCCCCGCACAAATCATTCTTATCATTAATCATGCTTTGAACTATGGCATAACGGCCGGGCGCAGGTACGGTGATCGCGGCAATAGCGTATTCCGCAAATTCGGCACCGTCACTCACACCTCGACCGGTATGAGCCGCATGTTTCGAGAGATACAAGTTGCTGTCAGTGGAATCCGGACGGTATCTCCCATTCAGAAACACCAGCCTTTCATGCAAATCGGTATCGATCATATCCGCGCGTGGGTTCCAAAAAAAAGACCAGCAGGGATTCACGTCCTGGAGGGCAGCACTGCCATCGGCTCCGCCGCATCCGGACTCGCCCGGCAAAAAAGCTTCTGTATAGGTACTGGCGACACCGTCTACATCGTAACTTGCCACAAACTTCTGAGCCGCCTCACCGATCCTGACACTAAGCCTCGATTCACTCGAATTCGACCAACGCCGAAACCGGCCGGGCCCATTCCTTTCGGGTGCTTCAATAGTGCGTGAAGCGCCCACAATGGTCTTGATCTCGTACGGAGTGCGGTAACTGCTGCCTTCATATTCCAGCGACAAGCCAGTGGGGTAAGTATCCAAATACAGCCGGGAGGTTTTAACCGCAAGGGTTTCGCAATATTTCGACCTATCGCTTTGGGTGATGGCAAGCCCTAAGCAGACTTCTACCCTGTGATCGTCATCATGCTCGGGATAGGTAAATGAAAATGACTCTCCCGAATCTGTAGCAAAAGGTATAGCGTCGCCCGCAACTGCAATTATGGATGCACTCCACTCAAACATTTGAGGATCGATCAACTTCTCGGAACCTTTAACCCGGCCCTTGAATGCCGCTTTATCGCCTACACGAAAGACGGCGACTTCTCCTATCGGTTGAAAGTCTAGCTCTACCGGGGGCTCTGCTGCCGAAATCACTGTTGACTGGGTATCCGTGGCTCCTTTTTCATCCCGCACCTCAAGAGTGACGGTATATTTACCGGGCTCCTGAAAGACAACTCTGGCTTCCGCATCCTGGCTTCTCTGTCCGTTTCCGAAATCCCAGTCATATTCTGCGATCACCCCATCGGGATCATAGCTTGAAGCCGCATTGAAATTGACACTTAAAGGCGCAGGTCCGGATTTCACCGATGCTTCAATTATCGCCACCGGCCGCTCGTTGACCGCATCAGTTCGCTCTCCGGTATAACGAATCCGTCTGATCTCTCCGGTATTGATGCTTGCATAGTACAGATAGCCGTCGCGGCCGACTTTCAGTTCAACCAGGGCTGGCATATCGCTCGCGAAATCATATTTGATCACACTGTCCGCATTGCTAAGATCCGCATATCTTAGCCAGCCTTGCAGGAAATCCGCGTAAAACAGCTTACCATGATAAGCAGCGGGAAAATTGTCGGCAAAGTAAAAATCACCTACTATCGCCGAGCCTGCGTCATTGCGCGGCCAGCTGATTATGGGCGCCTCAACATCCGGGTTTTGACGGTAAAAATCTTGACAATAGGGTAATTCTTCGAATCCCGGCCGTTTTTGACTACCTCCTTCAGCGCCGGAATAGCAAGGCCAGCCAAAGTTTTTCGCTGAGCCGCCGTTGATTTCCTCCCACAAATCCCAACCTACATCGCCGACATAGGGTTCAAGCGTCTGCGGATGAATCGTCAGCGAGTAGGGATTTCTCAGGCCAAAACTGATGACTTTGGAGCGATTGCTTTTCGGATTCCCATCGTAGTACGGATTGCCCTGCAATCCGTCGCCGGTGTCAGGGTCGATCCGGAAGATTTTTCCGCGCATACTGTCCGGATCCTGAACCATAACCGTCATGGGTTCAATACTGTGATAACTGGCACCGTCTCCATTCGTTACCCA
The DNA here is from genome assembly GCA_965222695.1 of Granulosicoccaceae bacterium. Lineage (GTDB taxonomy): Bacteria > Pseudomonadota > Gammaproteobacteria > Granulosicoccales > Granulosicoccaceae > UBA7957. Next base: position 3,585,261 of record OZ244967.1, read on the forward strand.
CAGATAGCCCTGTGAGTCAAAGCGGACCGAACCTATGGTGTGTGACAGTTCATCGATCGGCAGACAATCAAGGATTGGATTATCAATAGGGCCGCAGGACGGCAGATCGGTATTGTATTTTCCGTTCGGATCGCCGATGTTTTCAAAAGTACTGTTCAATCCCATGATGACTTTTGCGCTGTCCGGCAGAGCCCGGTTGAAATCCTGCGATGCATCCGCGGTGTAGCGTACCAGCCTGGCCACACGATTGCCGTCCCCGTCCGGTGCACCTGCTCCACTGAACCCTCGGCTGGCCAGTTCCGGAGGATCGTAGGTATAAAGCAGGTAAATGAAAGCTTGTTGCGGGAATTGCGGGTGCACGGCAACACTCAACAACCCTCGGTCGACACGGTCATTAACGATCTCGCGGATATCGATAAAGGGCTCATCCAGCAGATCTCCCTTAACCGCCACACTGACTATGCCTGATTTCTCGGCGATAAACAGCCTCCCCGACGGTGTCCAATCAAATCCGGTCACCTGACCGCGGATTCCCGAGATATAGCTCTCATCGATGAACTGATCGGGCAATTCGACAGCCTCTACCCAAACCGGCTTTAAAATTCCCGAAAAGACGCAAGACCATCCCAAGCAGCCGATGCAGTATAATAACCTCTCAAGAATTGAGTTCTTGCGCATTTTTCCTACGAATGTCACAAAATCCGAAAACTCCGACAGCATACCGTGATCAGCGATTTAATCCGTGATCAAGTGTTAAACTTTTACTGAAATGCGCGAAATTGAACTTCTTATGACATGAATTCAAATGCTTATACATTATCAGCTCCTTTAAGCCGGAATTCCTATTTTTGTCGCGATTACACGCAATGCCGACAAGGATTTTTGCATCTCGCCCGCCGAATCCGTATACCCATAAAGACAGTTTCCTTCGCAACGGAAGACGGTACGGAATATTCGATTGATACGGCCTATCTCGGCCCCGATAATCCCAAACGAATCATTTTAATCGTCAGTGGAACGCATGGTGTGGAGGGGTTTGCCGGTTCGGCCTGTCAGTGCGCATTTCTCGATGCACACCGGCCACACCCTGAAATCGCATTTTTACTCGTGCATGCCTTAAACCCCTGGGGATTCGCACATTGCCGCAGAGTTAATGAAAATAATGTCGATTTAAACCGCAACTTTATCGAATTTAAGAATGCTATCCCTGAAAATCCCGATTACGCGCGATATCACGGGCTGCTTCTACCGGGGCAATGGACCGGCCCGCAACGTGTGTTAGCCGATTTAAATTTGTATTTTCAAGTATTGCTGGGACGAAAAAAAACCATGCAGCGGGCGATAAGCGCAGGCCAGTACGCTTTTGCCGATGGTTTATTTTATGGCGGCAGCAGTGCCCAATGGAGCAATCGGGCCTGGAATAAGATCATTTCCGACTATAGCGGCACCCCCTTGTCTGTGGTAGACCTTCACACCGGGCTCGGAAAATGGGGTCAATGCAGTTTACTGAGCAATATGGATCTATCATCGGAATGTTTTTCCAAAATGCAAACTTGGCTTGGCGATGCATTGCACAGTTCTGACAGACCTGATTCGATCGGCACAAAAACATCCGGAGCCCTAATTGACACTTTGCCGGTCGAAAGCCTCTCGGTGGTATTTGAGTTTGGTACCTATTCCACGGTTCGTGTACTCAACGCACTGCGCAGGGAGGCTTTGGAATTTAAAGCAGGCGTATTCAAGAATCGTCTCATGGGGGTTTTCTGCCCGGAAGACCCGCGGTGGCGGCAGTCAGTGCTGGCTCAATTTTTTGAAAAAATTTCCACTTATACAAATATGGTGGACAGCGTTTAGTGGCTATTCCGGTATTACGCTCAGTAAGTTGAATTTGACCTGCCCGGCTTTTTTTTCTTTCAGTATTTGCCAGTTCAACGCGAGATACTCACCCGGAGAGAAATCCTTTGGGAATTCAATATAGATTTTGGATTCTGGCTTTAAGCACGCTGACTGACTCAGAGACTGCAGGCATGGGATCAGCAAATCGCTGCTGAACGGCGGGTCGAGAAAAACGATATCGAACAACTGCGTGTTCTGCTGCAAAAAATCGAGTGCGGCTGATTGAATAATCCGCACACTTTTTCCTGCCCCCAGATTCTCGCAATTAACCTGAAGGCTTTTTACAACCACGGGGGAGGAGTCGATCAAGACAACGCTTGCAGCCCCGCGAGAAGCGGCCTCGAATCCCATAACACCGCTGCCGGCAAATAAATCGAGGCAGGAGGCATGGGCCACATCCGTTTGCAGCCAGTTAAACAGGGTTTCGCGAATCCGGTCTCCGGTCGGACGCAACCCCGGATTGTCGGGAAATTCGATACGTCGTCCACGCCAGTGCCCACCGATAATCCTCAAAGTATTAGTCGCACCCGACGCTTTATTTCTGCCCCGTCTGTTACTCACCACCGCCTACTATGACCGTAATCAGCTTTTGCGGGTCGATGGCGTCGCGGAATGCCTGATGGACACTGTCCCGGGTTTCGGTTTCAATCCGCTCATTGAACCGTTCGAGATAATCCAGGGGTAAATCATAAAACCCGATCAGGGAAGCGTATTGTGCAAGTTTGGCATTGGTGTCCGTTTTTAGGGCAGAGCCCCCGGTGATATTTTTAATGCTCGATTCAAATGCCGCCTCGCTCGGACCTTCTTCGATAAAATTCCGCAGATTTTGCATAACAATATCAACTGCCTGCTCGACTTGATCGTTTCGGGTCTGTAGCCCGATCAGAAACGGCCCCTTGGCATCCATGGGTGAAAAATAGCTATAGACACTGTAGGCGAGCCCTCTTTTTTCACGCACTTCATCCATTAAAATCGAAGAAAACCCGCTACCGCCGAATCCGTGGTTTGCGATATAGAGCGCGAAGTGTTCCTTAGCGCCCCGGGCGACGCCGGGCTGACCGATCAATATATGGGACTGCGCCGAAGGAAAATTTATCCGGATTGTCTGCGCCTGATCCAGCGACTTCACTTCTGGCAATTCGGCCGCCTTAGCTCCCCTGGGCATGGCTTTGACCAGTTTTTCCGCCAGCTTCTCAGCCTCTTCGCGGCTGAGTTGTCCGACAATGGAGAGCTGGGCGTTTTCGGCGACGTAATACTGTTTGTAAAACGCAATCACATCTTCGCGCGTTATACTTTCTATATCTTTTTCCTCGGCAGCTGAAGCGTAAGGATGGTCGCGGTAGATGGCTTTGAACAGCGCCTTTTCCGCGATATCGCCCGGCTTTTGCTGCTCGTTCTTCAGACTGGTAATGAGTTGGGATTGCATCAGTTCCAGTTCCGCCTGCGGAAAGTCAGGCTTACCCAAAACATCGGCCATAACCGCCACGGCATCATCCAGCATCTGTGGCATGGTAAGGCTTCTAAGCGTCACCCATGCCATATCGCGCAAGGATCCGGTTGAAAATTGAGCGCCCACGTTCTCAAGCCGTTCGGCCAGCGTGTTGGCGTCCAGACCATTGGCACCGTTACCGATCAGTGCCGATGTCATATCGGCCACTGCGGTTTTATCCCCATCCCGTGCACTACCTGCAGCAAAAACCATCCGAAGATCAACCATCGGCAGGGATTCCGAAGGAAAGAAGAATACTTTGACACCATTGCCGGTCGTCCAGCTTTGCAAACGATTTTCAGCCGCAACCAGAGTTCCCTGAAATACCGGTGCCGCCAGCAATAATATCAGCAGTACAATTTTTCGGATTTCTCTTTCCATCATCTCAGCCCTGCCCATCGCTTTTTTCTGCAGGATTACTCTCTTGTACGCTTATCGCCAAGGGATTCAATGCGCCGACGGTCAAGCGCTCCTTGATCAGGTATTTTACGGCTGCGTTTTTCACTTGCTCCGAATTGACCGACTGAATTCCCTGTACATATTTATCCATGGCATCATAGCCGAATCCCAGAATTTCCAAACTGCCGATGGTCAACGCCTTATTGAACATCGAGTCTTTGTCAAACACATCACTGGCGATCACCTGGGCCTTCACCCGCTTCAATTCCTGTTCGCTTATACCGTTCTGTTTGATCGCTTCGATTTCGTCTAACAAGGCTTTTTCCAGATCCGTCGGTGACGTCTCCGGCAAGGGTGTTCCGTCGAGAATGAACAGAGATTCGCGCGGTTTGTGCACATTGTACCCAACACCGATACTGGCCGCGATCTGCTTGCCGCGTACAAGATTGCGGGTGAATCTGGCACTGTCACCGCCACCCAGTACGCCGGCCAATACTTCCAGTGCATAGGCGTCCGCCGGATCATCCAGTGTGGCCAGAGTTGGTGTTTTAAATCCCATAATCAGGTAAGGCAAATTTGCCGGCACATTGAGTTCGATTCGCCGGACTCCCCGTTGCTCGACTTCGGGCCGGGTTTTAATCGGCTCAAGTTCAAAGGGTTCAAGCACACCATAATACTTCTCCGCAAGGCTGAACACCCGCTCGGGATCTACGTCACCAACGACTACCAGAGCTGCATTATTAGGTGCGTACCATTGCTTATACCAATGATCGAGATCTTCCAAGGTCAACTCGTCAAGATCACGCGGCCAACCGATTACAGGAAGGCGCTCCGGGCTGGAAAGAAACGCTGTACCTAAGAACTGCTCATACAACAAAGCCCGTGGACGGTCTTCGGTCCGGGTGCGGCGTTCTTCCTTGACAACCTGAACCTCTTTGCGAAACTCCGCCTCATCCAGTTGTAAATTCCTCATCCTGTCCGCCTCTAATTCCATCATCAAATCGAGCCGGTCCACGGCAATCTGCTGATAGTAGCCTGTGTATTCCCTGCTGGTGAAAGCGTTTTCCCGGCCACCATTTTGGGCGACGATTTCGGAAAATTCTCCGGCTTTACGATTCTGTGTTCCTTTGAACATCATGTGTTCCAGCACATGTGAAATTCCGGTAATGCCATCGTGTTCGGAAATACTGCCGACCTTATACCACACCTGATGGACAACCACCGGCGCCCGGCGGTCCACTTCAACGATGACTTTCATGCCGTTCTCCAGCACCCGGTGTTGAGGCGCCGCCGCCAATTGACAAGTCACCAACAATCCACAGACGACAATAAATTTTCGCAAGATTACTCTCATTGGGTTTTCCTTAAAACACAGGTCAATGATAGGATATGCCCTGATTTTTTCCGGCTCTTCGGATTATGACATCATGGGTTTATTCAGTTTCAGAAAAAACAAAAAAGTTCCGGCTTCCGATAGCGACCCGGGGACTGCAGCCGAAGAAAAACTCTCCAAAAAACTGGAAAAAACCGGATCCCGCTTAAAAGCCGGCCTGCTTGACTTTTTCGGTGCCGCCAAAGCCATAGACGACGAATTGTTGGAGGAGCTGGAAACGCAGCTCATCCTGGCCGATGTGGGCGTTCAGGCAACACAACGGATCATGGGCACACTAACCGAAAAAGTGGCACGTTCGCAATTGAACGACTCCAAGGCTTTGCAGCAAGCTTTACACCAGGAGTTGGTAGACATACTCTCGCCTTGCGAAAAACCGCTGGACATTCCCGACGGTCCGGATCCTTTTGTGATTCTGGTGGTCGGTGTAAACGGCTCGGGAAAAACAACGACCATCGGAAAGCTTGCCAAACAGCTACAGGGCGGCGGCAAATCGGTCATGCTTGCGGCAGGCGATACATTCCGCGCCGCAGCGGTAGAACAATTACAAACCTGGGGCGATAGAAACAATGTTCCGGTAATTTCCCAGGGCAGCGGGGCCGATTCAGCATCGGTAATCTATGACGCGCTGGAATCCGCCCGCGCCCGGCAGGTAGACGTATTGATTGCCGATACCGCGGGTAGGTTACATACTCAGTCCGGCCTGATGGATGAACTTAAAAAGGTTAAACGAGTGTTGGGAAAAATCGATCCTGAGGCACCACAGGAAGTCCTGATCGTTCTGGATGGCAGTACGGGTCAGAATGCACTGAGCCAGGCCGAGCAGTTCAACGCAGCCCTGACACTATCGGGAATTGCTGTCACGAAACTGGACGGAACCGCCAAAGGAGGCATTGTCTTTTCAATTGCAGAAAAGCTGGGAGTTCCGCTCCGGTTTATCGGCGTTGGAGAAAAAGTCACGGATCTGCGTGTATTTGAAGCCAGGGATTTTGTAGATGCATTACTCGAACCCGATTCGGAAACCACCACCTTGTGATCGAGTTTATCAATGTCAGCAAACAATACCGGGGCGGTAAAGCTGCGCTGAAACAGGTCAGCTTCCATATTCCCGATGGGGGCATAGGCTTTCTAACCGGCCATTCCGGCGCCGGGAAAAGTACTCTTCTAAAGCTGACGGCTGCGCTTGAAGCGCCCAGCGAAGGCAGGATTCTCATCGGTGGCACATCACTTGATCAGTTATCCGTTAAACAGCAAACACGCATGCGGCGACGCATGGGCTTGGTGTTTCAAAACCACTATTTATTGCTTGATCGAAACGTCTTTGACAACATTGCCCTGCCGCTGGTCATGGCCGGATACTCGTTTCGCGATATTCAGCGCCGTGTCCGCGCCGCACTGGATAAAGTCGGTCTGTTATCACTTGAAAAGGAAAATCCTTCCGTACTGTCAGGCGGAGAACAACAACGGATCGGTATTGCCCGTGCCGTGGTCAATCGGCCCAGGCTACTGCTTGCCGATGAACCGACCGGCAATCTGGATCCGGAAATGAGCATGGAAATCATGAATCTTTTCCGTCAGTTTAACCAGGTTGGCGTGACCGTGCTGATCGCTACCCATGATTTAACCATGTTGCGGGAAATGAGGTTTCCCTTGCTGTCGCTCCGAGCCGGCAAATTGGTCCATAACGATTTTCATCACCCGAGGATGGAGCACTAGTGTCCGGATCGAAAGGCATTCTGACTCGCTTAGCCTATTCCGGCCATGGTCACGCTCTGCGCAACAGCCTGAATTCGATGAAGCGAGCCAAAATAGCCACATTGCTGACCCTACTCGTGCTGGGAATATCTCTGGCTCTGCCGGCTGTTTTTGGTCTGATTGTCACGAATCTGCGTAAGATTGACGTTTCAAGTGAGGAAGCGAACAGTTTAACCCTCTATTTGCATCCCGCCATCAGTGACCTGCGCGGCGTAGAACTGGCAGGGGAAATTCAGCAACGTGAGGATATACGCTTTACACGGTATATTTCCCGCGACGAAGCCCTGGAAATGTTCAGCAAGCAATTCTCTCTGGCCGATGCAGCCGACACGCTGGACGAAAATCCGCTGCCGGGCGCAATCCTTGCCGTCATGGCAACCGATGACGATGATGAACTGCGGGTCAGGCTGCTGTCGGAAAATCTGCAAAGCCTGCCAGAGGTGGAGGTAGTCAAGTACGATATCCGATGGTTGAAGCGGTTGCACGCGATTTTAGCCCTGTTGTCACGCGGCGTATTTTTACTAGGCTCGCTACTCGTCGTCACCGCACTACTGGTGATAGGCAATACTATCCGCCTCGAAATGCAGCGCAGATCAGATGAAATCAGTGTTTCACACATGATCGGCGCCAGCCCCGGTCAGATACGGCGTCCGTTTCTCTACAGCGGGCTGATATATGGCATAGGCGGCGGGCTTTTAGCCTGCCTGCTGGTCACCGCAGTTATTTTGATATTACGCGGTCCGGCACAGGAACTTTCTGGCCTCTATGGCAGCAATTTCAGGCTTAAAGGGTTGAGTCCGGCTCATATCGGGTTACTGATGGGGTTCTCTACCCTGATCGGGGGAATAGGTGCCTGGCTGGCCGTTCGATGGCAGATTGTAAAAATAATGATGCAGGAGACATGACCAAATCGCCAGAATCGGGGCAAAATTGGTAAGATTCAATCACTTAAACAACTCCATCCGGCATAAAGTTTGAAGAACTTTATCCGCTATTAGCACTCTAAGGGAACGAGTGCTAAAATAGCTTCATGAATTTCCAATCGGAGGAACTATGAGCAAAGCTTTGACAGTAAGTCAAACACAAGTGACATTACCGGTTATTGCTGATGATGTAAGCAGTTATATCGCCAAGATCAGCAATACACCCGTGTTAACAGCCGAGCGGGAAAAGCAACTGGCTACTCGCTTGATAGAAAACAACGATCTGGACGCGGCTAAGCAATTGATAATGTCGCAACTGCGATTTGTTGTGCATATAGCTCGAGGCTATACAGGTTACGGACTACCTCTGGCTGACCTCATCCAGGAGGGAAATCTCGGCTTGATGAAAGCCGTAAAACGGTTTGACCCCGATAAGGGCGTCCGATTGATCTCTTTTGCCGTTCACTGGATTCGCGCTGAAATTCATGAGTATGTGATCCGCAACTGGCGAATTGTCAAAGTCGCGACAACCAAAGCGCAACGCAAGCTATTTTTCAAACTGCGCAGCGCAAAAAAACGGCTGAGTTGGTTCAGTCCCGAAGAAGTCGATCTGGTTGCAAACGACCTTGGCGTGAAACCGGAAGTGGTTTTGGAGATGGAATCCCGCATGAGCGGCCAGGACACGGCCTTTGATTTACCCTCCGGCCCGAGTCACGATGACAACAGCACTGTATCGCCGGCTGACTATATCTTTGAGGAGGGTCGCTCCCCTGAACAATTGTTATTGGGAGATGACCAACGCAGCAACGATATTGCCATGTTGAGTGACGGTCTGGACGAGCTCGACGAGCGAAGCCGCGATATATTACGCCGCCGCTGGCTTAATGAAGACGGCAAAGCGACGTTACAGGAACTGGCGAATGAATATCAGGTATCACCCGAACGCATAAGGCAGATAGAGAAAAACGCGATGAATAAACTGAAAAAGCGTTTTACTGCCGCATAAACCAATTCGGGATCCGGTGGGAGATATTTCCCCGGATCCCGAAGATTGTCGAGCCATACCCCCTGTCTTACCCAACCAAAACACCACATTCGCGGGGAAACCCTGCTCCTACGAAGAGAAAAACCGGGTTACCAGCGGGATATAATGATCCGCCAACAAAAAGGCGAACATGCCCATAATATATTGAATGGAATAGACAAAGGTTCTGATCGGCTGCCGTTCGTGTTGAGCATTCATGAGCCGAATTGCGTGTACGAGAAACCCGCCACCCAGCACCATGGCTCCGGCCAGATACAACAAGCCGCTCATACCGATAAGGTAGGGTAGAGTTGAAACTACCACCAGCAATATTGTGTAAAGCAATATTTGCAAACGGGTAAAATCAGCGCCGTGGGTTACCGGCAGCATGGGAATATTGACCCTGGCGTAATCATCCCGGCGGTGGATGGCGAGTGCCCAGAAATGCGGCGGTGTCCAGACAAAGATGATTAAAAACAATAACCAAGATTCTATTGGCGTCTGGCCGGTAATAGCAGCCCAGCCAAGTACCGGCGGCATGGCTCCCGCAGCACCGCCGATCACAATGTTTTGCGGGGTCGCGCGTTTTAGATACATGGTGTAGATCACGGCATAACCGATCAGGGACAGAAATGTCAGCACTGCCGTCAGAGGATTGACTAACAACACCAGCATCAGCATTGAAATACCACCGATGACGGCAGCGAAAATCAAACATTCAGTAGATTTTAAATGACCCGTAGGAATCGGCCTGCCTCTGGTCCTTTGCATCCTGGCATCGGATTTTTGATCAACCACATGATTGATGGCTGCGGCCGACGCGGCAGCCATGGCAATGCCCAGCGTACCGAAAAACGCTTGTTGAAACGGAATCATACCCGGAGTCGACAATACCATACCGACAACAGCGGTAAACACCAGCAGTAAAACGACCTTGGGTTTACAGATTTCAAGATAATCCCGCCATTGGGAAAATATCGACAATCCCGCGTGACGGGCCAAATTCACTTTTAAATTCATATTACTATCAGATATAAGTGGGATCTGTTCGCACCGCCACGGATCCACTTGATCTCTACCCCTTCAATCTTTTTTTTGACGGGACTATCAATCCCTGCCCGTCCCACACGCCGAGTTTAACCTATTATGACTTTACGACGAGACGATTTTCGGCCTGTTTTCCCCCGATCAACCGATTCTGGATACTTTTAGCAGGTGTTTTATATCCTTAAGCATACCCTTCGGATTTAAATCCGCTGAAAACCGCATCATCAGATTTCCATGCGGATCAATCAAATAAATCGAATCTTCAAGAGGCTCAAGCGCTGATTCTGCCTCGCTGATTTGCTTCTCCAGAACTGAATACTGCTCCTCCGTACCACTTAAAACATAGAGTCCGGGGTGTTGTTCGATCATTTCCGGCGGAATTTCCCCTCTGTCCCGCACCACAGTGACTCTCTGGACGCGATCCATATTCTGGACAAGGGATAGCCGAACCTGTCGCATATGATAGAGATTTTGCTCGCAAATCTCGGTACAGGGCCCGTTGGTAAAGTACATCATGGTCCAGACCTGATTGATCGAATCCGGGCCGAACGCTTGTCCGTCCATATCCTGCAGGGCGAAAGCCGTTATGGGTTGCGCCGGCGTGATCAACTCGCCATGAGTAAAAGTGGCGTATCCCGGATTGTTTTTAACAAACTCCAGCCAGATAAAGGCGAGAAGCAGTGGGCCGAGGAAAATAAAGAAAACGGCCAGGAGCTTAATACGTGATTTCTTTTGCGCTTCCTTATCTATAACAATGCTATTCATTTTTTGAGTTTTTTGGTGTTAAGAACCGTGTAAAGGATGAATAAAATCAGAGCAACGGAAAACCATTGCAAAGCATATCCGTAATGTTTCTCAGGCCCGTATACTACCGGTTGCCAGATTTTGGGATAATTTGCATCCACATTGTGATCGATCTGCACGACGCCCGGCAACACACTTTCTCCGAGCAACTCCTCAATCCGCGGATAATCGATGTATTGTAATATCCTGGGCCAGCCGGTTTGACCCGGATCCACAGCATCGCCCAAGGAAAACCCCGATGAAGGATGGGTATAGATTCCGGAAATCTCGCTCGGAACGGCCTCCGCAAGGGAGACATCGGGAAGCCGCTGACGGCTGAGTCCGAGCGGAACCCAGCCTCGATTCACCATTACCAGGCGGCCATTGCTGTTAAGCCGGAACGGCGTCAACACTTCGTAGCCGGCTGTACCCTTGTTGACTTTGTTATCGAGCAGAATCTGGCGATCACCTAGAAAATGGCCTCGTAACAAAACAGAGACAAACACATCTTCAACTTCATCAATCTTTTCTATGGCAACAGGATATGCTCGCAGTTTTTCATCTATTTCATCGAGTATGGCCCGTTTTTCCTTTGCCCGCTCCAACTGCCAGAAACCAAGTGCCAGAAACAGCGGGAAAAATCCGATAAACAATACGCTGGGCCAGAAACCGGGTGAAAACTGAAATACACCTATTTTCATTCTTTGCCTGATGACATCAGGAATGTCTAAACAAACTTAAGCAGGATATTTTTGTGCTTCTGTTTATGCAAGGCTATCATAGAAGAATTCCCTGGGCCTGACGAAGACACCACCCGCTAGACACTTAATCCTGCCAGCTCGGATATCAATTTCATGCTTTTTGTTAAATTTCTAATCGTTCTTCTCTTATTGTTTGTTGTTATCAGCCTTTTTACAGGCCTGGCGTTTCTTGTCAAAGATAAAGGGACGACCAAGCGCACGGTAAACGCACTCACTGTCCGCATCATCCTCTCCATTGTCGCCATACTGATCATCGTTGCGGCAACGGCTACCGGATTGCTGACCGGCAACAACGCACCCTAATTGTGCCTAACCGGGATAGGGTTCAATGCCGAACATCCGGCCGGTCATATGCTTGCTTTCACCAGGCAAAAAAGAAGGTGCCTAAATCAGGCACCTTCGTAAAAAAGGCGAAATGAGCGTTAACAAGCCCAAAAACTACAATATGTAAACAAAGATAAACAGGCCGAGCCACACCACGTCCACAAAGTGCCAATACCAGGCGGCCGCTTCAAAAGCAAAATGATTACTCGCGCTAAAATGACTCTTCATACCGCGCAACATCACGATCAGCAGGATGATCGCGCCCATGGTGACGTGAAAACCATGAAAACCGGTCAGCATAAAAAAGGTAGATCCGTATATACCCGTGCTCAGTTTCAGATTCATTTCGCCGTAAGCATGGGTGTATTCCGTGGCCTGTAAGAAGACAAATAAAAATCCCAGAGCAACAGTTGCCAGCAGCCATCTGACCATTTTGGCCCTATCTCCCGCCTGTATCGCGTGATGCGCGATGGTGACGGTGACGCCACTGGTCAGCAGTATAATGGTATTTATCAAAGGCAATCCCAGCCAGCCCATGGGCTCGTAGTTACCGCCTATGCGCTCAGGCCCGTTATTCGGCCAGGTATAATCGAAGCCCTGCCATAGAATGGCATTGGTCATGGGCGCTCCACCACCACCGTCGCCACCAATCCAGGGACCGGCGAAAATTCGTGCATAAAACAGCGCGCCGAAAAACGCGGCAAAAAACATCACTTCTGAGAAGATAAACCACATCATGCCCATGCGGAAGGATGTGTCCACCTGAGAGTTATAGGTGCCGGACTCGCTTTCGCGAATGACTTCGGCAAACCAGCCGAACATCATTACCACCAAAATGACTATGCCGAGAATAAAGAGCGGCTTACCGATTGAATAACCGTTCAGCATATTGGCGAAGCCGAAAAAGAAAGCTGCCAACCCTATGGAGCCGACAATCGGCCAGCGGGCGGCGTGAGGCACGTAATAATCGGATGCTGCACTCATTTGGTTTTCCACCTCATTTCAAAAATTTATTTTCCCTGCAGTTTCCACCAAAGAAGAAAGCTGCGAACGTAAACCGATTGACCGGCCTCAGGAATCGTCAAGGCTTTCGCCAGTATCAAAGAACGTATATGACAAAGTTACCGTATCTATGGTTTCCGGAAGCTTGGGGTCAATAATGAATGTCAGCGGCATGTCACGTGAGCCGCCTGCTTCAAATTCCTGCCGGGTAAAACAGAAACACTCGGTCTTATTAAAATATTTCGCCGCTGCGGACGGTGCCACACTGGGAACTGCCTGGCCCACCACGGCTTTGGGGGACAGATTCTTGGCAAAATAACTTGCGTTATACATTTGTCCGGGGTGAACCTTCATCGACACTTGATTAGGTTTAAACTGCCATCCTCCGCCGCCATTCACTATGCCGATAAACTCGACCGTAATTTCCCTTTCCGTATCCGTTTCGATTTGTTCCGCGGCCTGTATTTCTGTTCGGCCGGTTTTTCCGTTCAGACCCGCAACCTCACAGATGACATTATAAAGCGGTACCATCAAGTAACCGAAACCAAACATACCGATAACAATCAGCGCATGCCTGGCTGCCGTTTTCCCGACGGATTTACGATTGGTTTCCGTCAAACTCAAGATCCCTTCAGCACAATCGATAGGATCCCGGCGAAATAAAAACACAAGGCCACTACCCCAAGGATAATAGGCAGTTTATATCTGCTGAGCCAGGACACTTCGTTTGATTGATCGTTCATGTTCGTTCAGGAGAGGATCCGGCAAGCCGGATCCATCATTTAATGCAATTTACCTCACTTCCGGTGGCGTTGAGAAAGTGTGATAAGGAGCAGGTGACGCTACCGTCCATTCCAAACCCTCGGCTCCTTCCCAGACGCGATCCGTCGCTTTTTCGCCGCCTTTCACGCATTTAACCACAACATAGAGAAAAATCAGCTGCGCGAACCCGAATCCGAAGGCGCCGACACTGGCCACCATATTCCAATCCGCAAATTGCAGACTGTAGTCAGGTATTCGCCTTGGCATACCGGCCAAACCTACAAAATGCATGGGAAAGAATAGAATATTGACAAATATTGACGACGTCCAAAAATGCAGCTTACCCAGTTTTTCGTCATACATATTGCCTGTCCATTTCGGCAGCCAATAATAAGTAGCGGCGATAATGGAAAATATGGCTCCGGGTACGAGAACATAGTGAAAGTGTGCCACGACAAAATAGGTATCATGATACTGGATATCCGCGGGTGTTAAAGCGAGCATCAGCCCGGAAAAACCGCCTACGGTAAACATCACCAGAAAACCCATGGCAAAGAGCATCGGAGTTTCGAAGGTCATCGCGCCACGCCACATGGTCGCTACCCAGTTAAAGACCTTCACCCCTGTCGGTACCGCTATCATCATGGTTGCGAACATGAAAAACAGCTGCCCGGCAACCGGCAAACCTGTCGTGAACATATGATGAGCCCAAACGATGAACGACAGAAAGGCAATTGACCCTGTCGCATATACCATTGAGGAATATCCGAATAGAGGCTTTCTGGCGAAAGTCGGAATAATCTGGGAGACGACACCAAAGGCCGGGAGAATCAGTATATACACTTCCGGATGACCGAAGAACCAGAAGATATGCTGGAACATTACGGGATCACCGCCCCCTGCAGCGCTAAAGAAACTGGTACCGAAATAACGATCGGTCAGCAACATGGTTACCGCACCTGCAAAAACCGGAATGGTAGCGATCAACAGATATGCAGTGATCAGCCAGGTCCAGACAAACAGGGGCATTTTCATCAACAACATCGATGGCGCACGCATATTGAATATGGTGGCTACAATGTTTATTGCGCCCAGAACCGAAGATATGCCCATAAAGTGTATGGCGAATATTACAAATGCAAAACTGTCACCACCCTGCAGGACCAGCGGCGGATACAACGTCCACCCTCCTGCAGGACCGCCGGACTCCATGAACAGCGTGCTGATCAAAAGCAGGAAAGCGAAGGGTAAAATCCAAAAACTCCAGTTATTCAGCCTGGGAAGGGCCATATCCGGAGCTCCGATCATCATGGGTATCATCCAGTTGGCCAAACCGACAAATGCAGGCATGACGACACCGAAAATCATCACCAATGCATGCATGGTCGTCATGGAGTTGAAAAACATCGGGTCGACGATCTGCATACCGGGCTGAAACAGCTCGGCTCGGATAATCAGGGCCATAAAACCGCCGACAAAAAACATGACCATAGCCAGCCAAAGATACAATGTACCAATATCTTTATGATTGGTTGTGAAGATCCAACGGGTCCAACCCTGAGCCGGTCCGTGGTCATGGTGTTCTTCGTGATGATCTGCAGTCGTAGTAGAACTCATTTAAAGCGCCCCTTATTTCTGTGCAATTTGCTTGGCTAGGCTATGGTCAGCATGTGCCGCCGTAGCCACTGGTTTTTGCCCCGTAACGGCTGCGGCATTCTTTGCCTGTTTCTGCTCGTCTATCCATTTGGCAAAATCCTCTTGCGATACCGCTTCAACCACGACCGGCATAAAGCCATGGTCTCTGCCACACAGTTCAGCACATTTTCCCCGGTAGGTTCCCGGCTCATCTATGATTGTCCAGTTTTCGTTGATAAAACCCGGTATTGCATCCTTTTTCAGTGCCAGGTCGGGCACCCACCAGGAATGAATCACATCGTTGGCCGTATGCAGAAACCGGATCTTTACACCCGTAGGCACGACCAGGGGATTGTCAACTTCCTTAAGGTAATTTTCGAATTGAGACAGGTCAGCCCCGGCACCCACCTGCCTGGCTTTGTTATGCTCGGGATCCAGAGAACTGAAAAAGCTTACGCCCGCATCCAGATAATCATAATGCCACTTCCACTGATATCCGGTGATCTTTACGGTCAGCTCGGAATTGGCGGTATCCTCCATGGCGATGAGCGCCTTGGCCGAGGGAATGGCTACACCTACGAGTATGGCAAAAGGTATCGCCGTCCAAACGATTTCAATCGTTGTGCTTTCGTGAAAAGTCGCCGCGACCGCACCCTTGGATTTACGGTGGCGCCAGATGGAATAAAACATAGCACCGAAAACGAGTATGCCGATTACACAGCAAACCCAGAAAATCATCATGTGAATGTCATAAACGTTTTTACTGATTTCCGTGACGCCCTGGGTCATATTCAACGCTCCCCAATCAGCCAACAGGCTGTTAGGAAGGGCGAAACTCAATGCTCCCAGTACTGAAGTCACGCCGATGTGTTTCGACTTCATAGTTTGGTTTTCTCCACCCTGATTTTTGTCATGCAAAAGTATTCTGATCACCGATATCACGGCCTGATTCAATGCGAATTTATCAATCTGATCTGACTGGTCTCAAAATGCGCCCTCAAGACTATAAACAGTTGTAATTTTTCTTTTTTCCCAAGGGCAGACCCCAATCTGTAGCACCGGTTGTGAATCAGTAACGCCAGCATCCCCACTTCAAAGGGATTTGCGGATTTCTCATAACACAGTCGGCTCCAGTGCCGGGGGGCGCTAACCGAACGCTCAGGAGTTTTCTCGCCCCATTCCACCGTAATCAAATCCCCCGCGATCGTAATCACTTCCTGCCGCTCAAGGCGTTTCAGTGTTTTATACAGGCACACACTGACAGCCACTAGCTCAAGACCCGCGAATGGTAGAGCCATCCAATAGCCCAAGATCGCCAAACCGCCCGCCGGCCCGACGCTCACCAGACCAAGGGTTGCGATCAGGAATTTGTTTTCCCGCCAACCCATCGACCGATTCGCCCGTACAACGATTCGGAAAAAACCCTCGCTGTCATTTGCCTCGGTTTGGATCATCCTTACTCGGAGAGTAGCCTTGGTTGATCGCTACGCAAAAGTTTTATTTTTATAATTGAGATTCGTCAATTGTAGCCAATCCTACCGAAACGTCATTCCACACTCAAGCAAAAAACTGAATTGAATAGCTCAGACAGACGAGTCTATCTTTATAGGAATATACCTTTCAGGCAGAGTCGGAACTTCGTGGTTTTGACGCCCTTTCCAGGCATGTCCGTGAATAATCTCAAGATTCAGCTCATCGATGGACTCAGATTCCAGCGCACGCCTGATTTCACGGGCTTTTGCCGGCGCCATCAACCCGTGGCGACGGCCTATTGCACTATTGGCACCTCCACATGCACGCAACTCGGTGAGCATGTCCGGGACCGTAGGATAGGTAAGTCTGAGGTACTCAATATCCAACACCGGCTGGGCGAGTCCCGCACGCATCATAACGTCGCCGATGTCATGCATATCTACAAATGCCAGGCGTTGCGATGCCGGATCGATCCTGTGCATACAGTCGAGCAGGGATTTCATCGAATCCGGGCCCAGGGTAGTGAACAGCAGAGCACCGCCGGGCTTGAGCACGCGATTGATTTCTCTGAAAACGGATTCCGGCTGCGGACAGAACAGCAGGAGCAAATTTGAGACAATCAAATCAAAACTTTTATCTCCATACGGCAATTGATGAGCATCTGCCTGAACCAGCGCAGTCTTTTTCAAAACCGATAGTCGCGTTTTTGACTGGCGTAACATTCCCATTGAAATATCCAGCCCGGTGAGAAATGACCCCCTGTAACGCCTTTTCAGAATCCGCAGTGAATCGGCAGTACCGCAACCCAGATCCAACACGGCCGATGGCTTGATGGAGAAATAATCCAGGCGACCGATCAGTCTGCGGAAAATTTCCCTGGCCGCCTCAGAAGCCTCTCCGTAGTCAGGGCCAGTCCTGTCATAAACCCTGCGTACCGCCTCAGGATCAGGGCCGTAGTTAAGTTCTTTCATAAAATACCATTCGCGGGCAGTCGCTTTGCTGATGTAATTTACTGGTTTTTCGTTAAAATATGTCCGAATTTTCCGCGGCTATCATTCATGTTCACTTTTCTATTGCCACTTGCAGGGTACTTTTTCGGTTCGGTTTCCACCGCCATCCTGATCTGTAAGGTACTGGGACTGCCGGATCCTCGCTCAGTCGGATCGAATAATCCCGGCGCTACCAATGTTTTGCGTATAGGCGGAAAAAAGGCTGCTGCATTGACGCTGATCGGTGATGTCCTAAAGGGTTTGCTACCCGTCTTGCTGGCTAAATTCCTGACAAATAATCCGCAAATCGTGGCTGCCACTGCGGTAGCGGCTTTTTTGGGCCACCTGTATCCCGTTTTCTTCGGTTTCAAAGGGGGAAAAGGCGTCGCTACAGGCATAGGGGCAATTTTCGGTCTCTCCTGGGTCAGTGGATTATTGCTCAGCGCGACTTGGCTTGCCACAAGCCTGACGTTTCGAATCTCCTCTCTGGCTGCACTCATCGCATTTACCTTGGCCCCGCTGTACTTATGGACGGTTACAGGTTCGATAGCCTTTGTGATCGCAGTTTCGATAATAACCGCCCTGTTGATCTGGCGACATCGAACGAATGTCCAGAGAATATTCAACGGATCAGAACCGAAAATCGGCCAAAAAAATTCCGACGCTTAAAGATATATGGGTATGCCCGTGAGTCTCTAGTATTCTGTCCAGGTGATATTGACGGATACAGAGTATTAGGGTCCCGGCGCGTCTAATTCTGCAAGCGGCCATCTGGCCCGCACCTCAATCCCGTCACGATCATTTTGCCCACCCTGCAATCGTAGACAGCCCGCCAAAGCGATCATTGCTCCATTGTCGGTACAAAATTCAATCCGAGGATAGAACACGGATACACCTTGGTCGGTAAAGTATTGCCGAAACTGATCCCGCAACTGGCCATTTGCCCCTACCCCTCCGGCAACGACCAGGCGTTTAAGGCCTTCCTGCTTCAGTGCGCGCTCACATTTAATGCGCAATGTATCCACCACAGCCTGCTGAAATCCCGCCGCTATATCCGCCTTGACATTGGCATTTTCAGCGTTGGCTTGAAATTGCGTAATCGCCGCTGTTTTCAAACCGCTGAAACTGAAATCCAGGCCGGGGCGGTTGGTCATGGGCCGGGAAAAAGCATACCTCGTGGCGCTGCCGGACCGGGCAAGTTTTTCCAAAAGCGGTCCGCCGGGATAATCCAGTCCCAGCATTTTGGCCGTTTTATCAAAAGCTTCGCCGGCCGCATCATCGAGACTCTCACCGAGCAAGCGGTACTCTCCCACCGTATCGACCCGAATCAGCTGGGTATGCCCACCCGATACCAGCAGCGAAACAAAAGGAAATCGCGGCCGGTGGTTTTCAAGCATGGGCGCCAGTAAATGCCCCTCCAGATGATGTATACCGATCGATGGCAGATCAAGTGCCCAGGCCAATGCTCTCGCCGCGCAAGCACCGACCATCAACGCGCCTGATAAACCGGGCCCGGCCGTGTAAGCCACACCATCGAGTTGATTGATTCGGATTTCGCTCTGTATCAGCACCTCCCGAATCAGTGGCGTCAACCTGCGTACGTGATCCCGGGAAGCCAATTCAGGCACAACACCGCCGAAGTCCCGATGCAGGGGAATCTGACTGTGCAGAACATGGGCAAGCAATCCTGAACCTGCATCATATATCGCTACTGCCGTTTCGTCGCAGGATGACTCTATACCTAAAACCTTCATGGATCCGTTCAATGGCCGAAAAAATTTTGCATGGGATTATACACAGGTTATAATTGACAGGTTTTTTCAGCAATTTTTATGAATAATTTACCGGATTTAAGGAATACTCAATGCCGTCCGTACGTGTTAAAGAAAACGAACCTTTTGAAATGGCTTTGCGCCGCTTTAAGCGCTCTTGTGAAAAAGCCGGGGTTTTGACCGAAACCCGCCGCCGTGAATTTTACGAAAAACCTACCACAGAACGAAAGCGAAAAGCCGCTGCCGCCGTAAAACGCCATCAAAAGAAGATCGCCAAAGAAGCCGCTCGCCGAATCCGGCTCTATTAGGGCTTTACCGGGGCGCCGACCCAAGGGGAGAAAAGTAAACTCCCTCCGGCGTAAAGGAAGATTCAATGAGCGATTTGAAAGACAGAATCAACGATGATGTAAAAGCCGCGATGAAGTCCGGCGACAAGCCGCGCCTGGCCACCTTGCGAATGATTACAGCGGCTATCAAGCAGAAAGAAGTCGACGAGCGCATTGATCCGAGTGATCAAGACATACTGACCGTTCTGGATAAAATGGCCAAGCAGCGTCGGGAATCGATTGCACAATTTGAAAAGGCTGAACGGCACGACCTGAGTTCTGTCGAAAAAAATGAACTCGCGATCATTGGGGAATATATGCCGGCCGCATTGACTGAGCAGGAAATCGACACCCTGGTCAGGCAGGCTGTTGAAGACTCCGGGGCCGCCAGTATCAAAGACATGGGAAAGGTGATGGGTCAACTGAAACCCAAAATGCAAGGCCGTGCAGATATGTCAGCCGTCAGCGCCAAGGTTAGGGATTTGCTGAACGCTGGTTAAGCATCCTTGGTATAAACGCCGAACGAGCCACCACCACATCTTCGACACTTTCCGGACATAGGTATGTTCGGGTTAATAATGGATACACTATTTTCCATACAGTGATCCAACCGACGGCAAAAAAGCTGCAATGTGATCGGAAAATTTTCTATTGAGACCAATCATGGGTAATGTATTTCAGTTTTTAGATGCCCCAAGACAGGATCCCGACAAAAAACCGGCCGAGCACCGAATCACCGAGTTTAAAGAAATCTATGGCCAATTCACACCCGAGGCTGCCTCTGCCCAGGCGGAAAGGTGCCTTGCCTGTGGTAATCCCTATTGTGAGTGGAAATGCCCGGTACATAACTACATCCCCAACTGGTTGAAGCTGGTTGAAGAGGGCAATCTGCTGGAAGCCGCCGAGCTTTCGCATAAAACCAATTCCTTACCCGAGATGTGTGGCAGAGTATGCCCCCAGGATCGCTTATGCGAAGGCGCCTGTACCCTCAATGACGGGTTTGGCGCGGTCACCATCGGGTCAATCGAAAAATACATCACCGACGAAGCGTTTAAGCTGGGCTGGAAACCTGATCTGTCGCATGTCAGTAAAACCGATAAAAGGGTAGCCATAGTAGGCGCGGGCCCCGCCGGCCTTGGTTGCGCTGATATACTCGCACGAAATGGCGTAATCCCGGTTGTGTACGATAAGTACAATGAGATCGGCGGCTTGCTGACATTTGGCATTCCGCCATTCAAGCTGGAAAAAGAGGTGGTCTTTAAACGCCGGGAAATTTTTGAGCAAATGGGTGTGGAGTTCGTGCTGAACACGGAAATCGGAAAAGACATCCCTTTTCGACAGTTGCTTGACGAGTACGATGCCGTATTCCTCGGTATGGGGACTTATACCTATATGAAGGGCGGATTTGCGGGCGAAGATCTGCCGCAGGTATATGACGCTCTTCCATACCTTATTTCCAATGTTAACAAACTCTATCAATGGGGTGGGGATGACAAAGAGTCTGCCGATTTGAAAGATCAACAGATCGTGGTATTGGGTGGAGGCGATACGGCCATGGACTGCAATCGCACTGCCATTCGTCAGGGAGCCACCAGAGTCACCTGTGCCTACCGCCGCGACGAGGTTAATATGCCGGGCTCCCAACGGGAAGTTCTGAATGCCAAGGAAGAAGGCGTGCGATTTTTATGGAACCGGCAGCCGATAGAGATTGTCGGTGACGATAAAGTTGAGGGTGTCAAAGTGGTTACCACCGAATTGGGCGAAGCGGATGAGCGAGGTCGTCGAAGCCCGGTCGCCGTACCCGGAACTGAAGAAATCATTCCCGCCGACGCGGTGTTAATCGCATTCGGTTTTCGTCCCAATCCTCCGGCGTGGTTTTCCGACTTCAACATCCGGATCGACGATCGCGGACGCGTACTGGCCAATGAGTCCGCCCTGCCCTTTCAGACGACCAATCAAAAAATATTCGCCGGTGGTGATATGGTTAGAGGTTCGGATCTTGTGGTTACTGCCGTTTACGAAGGACGTATGGCGGCACAGGGAATATTACAGTACCTTGAAATTTAGCTGACGGATACGACTATGAGCGAGCTACAGAATGATCTTCTTCTCAAAGCCTTGCTGAGAGAACCGGTAGATCGCACTCCGGTATGGGTTATGCGTCAGGCAGGACGCTATCTGCCCGAATACCGTAAAATACGGGCGGAAGCGGGCGATTTTATGGCATTGTGTTCGAACCCCGAACTGGCCTGCGAAGTCACCCTGCAACCCTTGCGGCGGTTCCCGCTCGATGCTGCAATTTTGTTTTCAGATATATTGACCGTGCCCGACGCCATGGGCCTGGGCCTGTATTTCGAAAGCGGCGAAGGACCCAAATTCAAAAATCCGGTTCGTAACGCAAAGGCTATTGAAAACCTACCCGACCCGGACCCGGAGACCGAGCTTCGCTATGTTATGGATGCGGTCAGAGCCATACGCCGCGAGTTGGACGGTAAGGTTCCGCTGATCGGTTTCAGCGGCAGCCCCTGGACACTGGCCACCTATATGGTCGAAGGAGGCGGCAGCAAAGAATACGCACATATCAAAGGCATGCTGTTTGACGAACCTGGCTTATTGCATCGGCTGTTGGAAAAAACCGCCAAAGCCGTCATTGAATATCTGAACGCGCAGGTCGCGGCCGGCGCCCAGGCCTTGATGGTCTTCGATACCTGGGGCGGCGCGCTCTCCCCGTCCAACTATCTCGACTTTTCCCTTGCTTATATGAAGCCGATCGTCGATCAGGTCACGCGATTTCAGGACGGCAGACGGGTACCGATTGTTTTGTTTACCAAAAACGGTGGACAGTGGCTGGACAAAATCGCTGATACCGGCTGTGATGCCGTCGGCGTCGATTGGACAACCGATCTTGCCCGGGCGCGCGAACTGACCGGAGACAGAGTTGCATTACAAGGCAATCTCGATCCTTGTGTATTATATGCAGGCCCGGAAAAAATCCGGCTGGAAGTAAAAAAAGTGCTGCAGAGTTACGGCCTCGGACCCGGCCATATATTTAACCTCGGTCACGGAATCCATCAGCACGTCAACCCCGATCATCTGGGCGTCATGGTAGAGGCTGTCAGAGAATTCAGCCCCGAATTTCACCCCGGCCCTGTCAATTAAGCTTCTCGGCCGTACGTTTGAGGCTTCCCGATCATATGGTCCGATTAAAAAAGACTCTCAAAACAGCGGCTCTTCAGACTCGTCAGCCTGGTTGAAGGCTCTTTTAACCGCAGCTTGGTTTTTATTGGTTCTTTTACGATTGGATTTAGTGGATTTGATCAATTTGGCTGGCGCTTTTTCGGCCCGAAAAACTTCGAACATGCTTTGCTTGTTCCGGCCCGACGCAAGTTCGCCGGTCTTTTTATCGATCCGCACAGTCAGCAACCTGGGAGGCTGAGTCGTCTTATCTTCCGGAACTTCCTCCAAGGCCTTGGCCATATAGTCCATCCACATGGGCAGAGCCGCACGCCCTCCGGTTTCGCGCACCCCCAAGGGTTGCAATTCATCGTAGCCGACCCAAACCGACGTTGAGACCTGGCTGTTGAAGCCCGAAAACCACGCATCGTGCTGATCGTTTGTAGTACCGGTTTTTCCGGCAAGGTCTTTACGCTTCAACGCTTTCGCCTTTTGCGCCGTGCCGCGGGTCACAACCTCTCGTAAAATACTGGTCATAATATAGGCATTACGCTCTTCAATCACTCTGGGTGCCTTATAGATACCGCGATCCAGCGGCTTTATGGCTTCCTCCGGTTCGGTTTCGCCTCCTGCCGTATCTTCAGGCGTGTTGAGTCCGGCAAGATTATTCGCCTTTTCTTCCGACGCGACACCAAGATCAACTCCCGCCTCAACTATCACGTCCGCACCACAATCCTTGTCACACAAATCGATCTCAGGCGCCATGAATATCACCTGGCCGAAAGAATCCTCGATTCGCCTAATAAAATAAGGTTCAGTCAAGTAGCCGCGATTGGCGAAAACGCCATAGGCATTCGCAAGCTGCAGCGGCGTTACCGATCCACTGCCCAGGGCTAAAGACAAATCCGCCGGCAACTTATCGATCTCGAAACCAAAGCGGCCTACATAATCAAGGGACTTACGTAGCCCGAGTCCGCGCAGAACGCGGATGGAAACCAGATTCCGTGATTTAACCAGAGCTTCCCTCAAGCGGGTTGGTCCATAAAATCTACCGCTGTAATTCTCCGGCCGCCACTCGCCTTCCAGCGCCGAATCATGGAAAACCACAGGCGCATCATTGTAGACGGTGGCCGCGGTGTCACCGTTTTCTATAGCCGCCGAATAAATGAAGGGTTTGAAATTCGAACCGGGTTGCCGGCGGGCCTGTGTCACCCGATTGAACTTACTGCGATGAAAATCGAACCCGCCCACCAGGGCCAGAACCGCCCCCGTTTGCGGTTGCAAGGACACCAATGCGCCCTCAACGGACGGTAACTGGGACAATAGGGCGATTTGCTGTTCACCTTCCGGCTTTTTTTCAACGTAGATGACATCACCAACCTGAAGAACATCATTCAGACCTTTCAGCTCTTTGCCTAATTTATCCTTCCCCGTTCGAAGCCTTGCCCATTCACTGTCTTCAAATCGAATTTCCGCCTGTTTTCCGTCCGACAGTAAAACGGTAGCATGTTGACTCTCAAGTTGCAGGACGACCGAGGCCGACAGACCGCCGAACTGGGAATAGGACTTCAATTGCTCAAGTATGGAAGTGTAATCAGGCTCGGTTTGTAAATCTTCAGTCTCGGAAGCCTGGTATTCCTCCGGCATGCCGGCAAGATTGACTTTACCGATGGGGCCGCTGAATCCATGCCGTTTTTCATAATCAATCAGCGCCTTGCGTAAAGCGGCATTGGCCGCGGTCTGGTTTTTCGATAATACCGTTGTGTAAACATTCAGGCCGGCCGTGTAGATACGATCCCCGTAGAGCGACTGCAGCCGGGAGCGCACCATCTCTGCAACATAGGCCGCCTCGATCTCGGGTTTGGAGTAATGCAGCCTGGCGGTGACCGTCAGCTCCAGGGTCTCTCTGTATTCATCGGGCGAGATCAGTCCGAGTTCAAACATCCGCCTCAAGACATAGTTGCGTCTTATCAATGCCCGCTCGGGATTGACGATAGGGTTGTAGCGAGAGGGTGCTTTCGGCAATCCCGCTATCATCGCCGCTTCGGCCAGATTCAGTTCCGAAACGTCTTTACCGTAGTAGACCTGGGAAGCGGCGCTGACACCGTAGGCCCGATTGCCAAGATAAATCTTATTCAAATAGAGTTCGAGGATTTTATCCTTACTCAATTCCGACTCGATTCGCAGCGCGAGAAATATCTCGTTAAGCTTACGCTCGTAGGTTTTCTTGTTGGACAGAAAAAAGTTTCGCGCAACCTGCATGGTGATAGTACTGCCGCCCTGACCTCTCTCACCTGTGCGAATCAGATTTATGACGGCCCGGAGTATCCCTTGGTAGTCAACCCCGGGATGCTCGTAAAATCGGTCATCCTCGGCTGCCAGAAAGGCATTTTTTAAAACCGCCGGCACAGACTCGATAGTCACCGGTTCACGCCTTTTCTCACCAAACTCCGAGATCAGATATCCGTCACTGGTATAGACTCGCAGCGGGACCTGAAATTGCACATTTTTCAGCGATTCGATCGAGGGCAGATTGGGTGAAAGTTTGAAATAAATGGCGATTAGCGCACCGGACAGGACCAACACTCCGGTCACCCCCAGTATGAACCCCCATTTAAACAGGCTGCGCCAGAGCGATTTTTTTGCCGACATTGCAGAACTATCCAGGCCGAATCCATTAAGTATAACCGCTCCATAAGCCCGCTCATACAAACCTGCTGAGACGTAACAATAATTCAAACTCAAAGATGGCCCAATTTTTGAAGTGCCAAACTAGCCAAGCTTTTACTCAGATGGGATCAAGAACTATCCAAACTGGTGATAAAGGGTGCCCAGTGGCCCATTTTGTCTAAAGTTTCACAAATATACGGGCGTTAAATGTGACATGACATTCAAATTTACCTCAAATAAAACGGGACTCATTGGTCTGGATATCAGCTCGACCTCGGTAAAACTGTTGGAACTTAAATCAACCAAACAGAGCTACAAGGTAGTGAGTTACGTTGTCGAGCCCCTGCCTGCCAATGCGGTCAATGAAAAAAACCTGCAAGACGTCGAGGTGGTCGGCGAGGCGATACGGCGGGCGTATAAGCGTGCCGACACGCGCTCCAAAAACGCCGCCCTGGCGATTCCCAGTGCCATGGTGATCACCAAGATCATCACCATGCCGGTCAATCTGCGTGATCATGAAATGGAAGCGCAGATCCAACTTGAAGCTGATCAGTATATTCCTTATCCGCTGGAAGAGATTAACCTCGATTTTCATGTGCTCGGCACCAATCAGGAAGATGAAAGCCTGGCTGACGTTTTATTGGCGGCATCGCGCAGTGAAAATGTGGAAGATAGAACGGCAGCCGCGGAAATCGGTGGCCTCAACGTAAAAATTGTCGATGTGGAACCTTATACCATGGAGTCGGCATTCACCCTGATCGAACATCAAGTTATTGACGCGGGTGAGGACAAAACTGTCGCCATCATTGATATAGGCGCAACCATGACCAGCTTATCGGTTTTACGCGACCAAACTCTGGTTTATACACGTGAGCAGCCCTTCGGCGGAAAGCAATTGACTGAAGAGATTATGCGCCGCTACGGCCTGTCTTATGAAGACGCCGGGCGTGTAAAGCGTACCGGCGGATTGCCGGAAAACTATGAACCCGAAGTTCTGGAACCCTTTAAGCAGCTCACCGTTCAGCAGGTCAATCGTTTTCTACAGTTTTTCTTCTCGGGTGATAAAAACGATTATGTCGATCAAATTGTACTGGCCGGCGGCAGCGCGACCATACCGGGTATAGCTGAACTGATCGAACAACGAATCGGCACGCCGACCGTAATCGCCAATCCGTTCGAAAACATGACTTTTGCCTCACATATCAATCAGCAACGGCTTATCAGCGATGGCCCCGCCTTGATGATTGCCTGCGGTCTGGCCTTGAGAGGTTTCGACAAATGACAAAAATAAACCTGTTGCCATGGCGTGAAGCCCATCAAAAACAAAAGCAGAATGAATTTTTCGCCATGCTGTTTGGCGGCCTGATGGTAGCCGGCGCCTTTGTTTTCGGCGGTGTGCAATTCATGCAGTCGCGGATCGACTTTCAGCATAAACGTAATAATTATATCGAGTCCGAAATACAAGCTCTACAACATGAGCTGGATGCAATCAAAGAATTGGAAAGCACTAAAAATAATCTGCTGGCACGTATGGAGATCATCCAGACCCTGCAGTCTCAGCGACCGCAACTCGTGCATATTTTTCACGAACTGGCCAACCGCCTTCCCGACGGTATCTATCTCACGTCCATGGTTCAGCAAAGTAATGCCATGATTCTCGAAGGGCGGGCTGAGTCAAATGCACGTGTTTCAGCACTGATGCGAAAACTGGATCAGTCAGATTGGTTTTCAGGCCCCACGCTGGAGATCATCGAAGCCGATCAACAAAAAGGCATCAGCAGCTTTAAACTGAATCTGGTTTTGGAAATTCCCAAAGATGACGAAGAGGGTCATTACAATGAATCTTAAGCAGATCTTCACCGACCTGCAGGCCATGGACGCCAATGACCTGAAAAGAATCGGAGTCGCCCCCACTGCGGTAAAAGCCCTGGTGATTGTATTGTCGTCCGTTATCGCTGCCGCGGCCGGTGCCTGGTATTTAGTGCAACCCATGACTATTCAGCTGGAATCGGCAAAAAGCAAAGAGCAGGAACTCAGAACCAAATTTGATTCAGAGCAATCCAAAGCAGCCAATCGAGAGGCCTATGTCGAGCAACTCGGACAGATGAAAAAGACATTCAATGTCATGCTGAGACAACTGCCTAATAAAACCGATATAGAAAGCCTGCTGGTCGATTTATCGCAAACCAGCGTCGCCAGTGGATTGGAGGTCGAATACTTCAAACCCGAGCATGAGGTGGCTAAGGAGTTTTACGCCGAATACCCGATCAAAATCAGTGTAACCGGTAACTATCACGAGTTCGGCAGTTTTGTCAGTGGACTATCGGCTTTACCCCGCATCGTCACCTTAAGCAATATTTCTATCGGTGAGGAACGAAAAAAGCCAGGTGCCAATGCTGCAGCGGCTAATGATCCTAAAGAGCTGACCATGGATTTAGTCGCTACAACCTATCGATATCTTGACGGTGAATAACATACATCATTCCAAACTATGACTGTGGATCCGTAAAAACGATGAAACATAAATTGACATCCCTGGCACTGATCGCCGTTTATACATTCGGGCTTACCGGCTGCGGTGAGGAAATGAATGATTTGTATGCATTCATACAGCAGACCAAGATGAAACATCAGGGCAAGGTTGATCCTTTACCGGAATTTCCACCCTATCAAAACTTTGTCTATGCACCCGATCAGTTGCGCGATCCGTTCAAACCGCAGACGGATCAAATGGGCTCAGCGGTTGTGGCCGCAGAATATACCGGACCCCGGCCCGATCAGGCGCGGAGAAAGGAACCCCTGGAATCCTTCCCTCTTGATTCACTAAAAATGGTCGGATTATTGCAACAGAAGGATCAAACCTGGGGACTGATCAAAGACCCGAACGGTACGATCCACCGAATTCAACCCGGAAATTACGCAGGCCAGAACAATGGCAAAATCCGTGAGGTCGATGAATCCAGCATCGACATTTTGGAACTCGTACCGGACGGTTTAAGTGGCTGGGTCAATCGAGAAGCCAAGTTAGCGATGAGAGAAGAACAGTAATATGGAGACGCAAGTGAACAATATCGGTGGCGTTTTTGCAACAAAGAGTCTCTGCAATAGGGCTGCGCGCAGCAATAGTACTGTCCTGGGCGCGCTGTTCGCAGTGGTACTCGCCCTATCTGCTGCTGTATCGGACAACGCAAGGGCGGACTCCAAAGTCTTAGAGGATGTCAGTCATATCACTCTGCCGGGAAACCAACAACAGCTTGCACTCAAGATGAGCGGCCCTGCAGTAACGCCCCGGGCTTTTACCATCGACAATCCTGCGCGGATTGCTCTGGACTTCCCCGGCACAGAGCTTGGACTTGCGGAAAAAATGATTCCTATCGGAACCGGCCTGGTTCGAAGCGTTACGGCGGTCGAAGCCGGAGGCCGAACACGCGTGGTAATTAACCTCGCCTCGATGGTATCTTACAAAACCAGTATCGATAAAGACACGGTATTGGTTACACTGCAAGCCGGAAATGTAGCGGCTAATGCAGGCTCGGGCACTCAATCGGTAGAAACCATGGCCAAGGGCAATTCCGGTCAATTCGAAAATGGCCGCGGAGTTGAAAACATTGATTTCCGGCGCGGACCTAATGGCGAAGGCCGGGTCATTTTTACCCTGTCCAAAGCCGGCATCCCCATGGATATTAAAGACGAAGGGGGAAGAATCGTTATCAATTTTCCCGGCACTCATGTCAACGAAGACTTGTTGAAGCGCCTGGATGTGACTGATTTCGGTACGCCGGTTCAGTTTATCGACACCCGGGTCACCAACGCCGGAGCCAGAGTCACCGTACAACCCGCAACCGACGAATTCGAGCAACTGGCCTATCAGTCGGATGAAATGTTTACCCTCGAATTGAAGCCCATGCCTAAAGAAGACATTGAGGCAGCCCGTAAAGAAAAGTTTGGCTACACCGGTGAACGCCTGTCGCTGAACTTTCAGGACATAGAGGTGCGATCCGTATTACAACTACTGGCTGACTTCACCGAACTGAACGTAGTAGTCAGTGACAATGTGGACGGAAAATTGACGCTCCGACTGAAAAACGTTCCCTGGGATCAGGCTTTGGATATTATCCTGAAAAGCAAAAACCTGGGTAAGCGCCAATCGGGTAATGTGGTCATGGTAGCACCGGCGGAAGAGATTGCTCAGCGCGAACGGATCGAGCTGGAGGCCGAACAGCAGAAGGTCGAGCTGGCGCCGCTACGCACCGAATTCTTTCAGGTCAATTATGCGGACGCGGAAGATTTCGGAGAATTACTGAAATCCGAATCCGGCGGTATTCTTTCCGAACGCGGAAACGTGACCGTCGATGCGCGTACCAATACATTATTGATCAACGATACAGCGGATAAACTGGATCAGATCCGCAGCCTGGTCAACCGTCTGGATATACCCGTTCGTCAGGTTCTGATCGAATCGCGGATTGTGATTGCCACCGACGACTTTAACAAAGAGCTGGGTGTACGGATGGGTGTTAACCGTGATACTACGGCTGACGGCGAGGGATTTGCGCTTTCAGGCGACAATGACGGCGTCGCCAACCTGATAGACAATGAATCCCTGGGCGATGAGCGTTTTAACGTGAACCTGCCTTCGGCCAATGTCGCCGGGTCGCTCGGTGTCGCCCTGGCCAAACTGCCGTTCGGCACCCTGCTGGAACTGGAGTTGTCCGCCATGCAGGCCGAGGGTACGGGAGAGGTGATTTCCAGCCCGCGCATTATCACCGCAAATCAACACGAGGCCTATATCGAACAGGGCGTGGAAATCCCCTATCTCGAGGCTTCATCCAGCGGCGCAACATCGGTTTCGTTCCGAAAAGCGGTGCTGGCGCTCAAGGTAACCCCGCATATCACGCCCGACGACCGGATCATTATGGACCTGACAGTCAATAAAGACACCGTGGGTGAGATTTTCGGAGAAGGCAGCTTCCAGATCCCGAGTATCGATACCCGGGAAGTCAACACTCAGGTGTTGGTGGATAACGGGGAAACCGTTGTTCTGGGCGGTATCTATGAACAGGAGATACTGGATCAAACCACCAAGGTACCTTTCTTCGGCGATCTGCCCTTTATCGGTAATCTGTTCAAGCGCAGAGTCAGTGACGATAACAAATCGGAACTGCTGGTCTTTGTCACCCCCAAGATCGTCAGGGAAAACACGCACCTGGGATACTGAACCGTCTGAACGACCTCACTTCAAAGCCGGACTCATTGTCCGGCTTTTTTTATTTCCGCTAGGCGCTGGATGGGTTCTGGTATAGTGTCCGGTATAATCAGCGTTTTTTTAACGATGAACAATCGCAGTGACACAATCCTTCAGCGATACCAGGTACCTAGGGCCTGTTAACAATCCCGCGGTGGACGCCTCTTTTAGCCAATGAACAGACCGACCAATGTGTTTTTGATCGGTCCGATGGGCGCGGGGAAAACTACTGTCGGTCGCGCGCTCGCCCGCCGGTTAAAAGTGGATTTTTATGACAGTGATAAAGAGTTGGAATCGCTTTGCGGCGTTAGCATTCCCACTATTTTCGAGTACGAAGGCGAAGCCGGTTTTCGACGCCGCGAGGCCAGGATGCTTGACAAACTAACCTCGCTCTCATCGATTGTTCTTGCCACCGGGGGCGGCTCTGTACTTCACCGGGAGAATCGAAAGCTGCTGGTCGAGCGAGGCCTGGTGATCTATCTGCGCGTCAGTCTGAAGGAGCAGTTCTCAAGAATCAGCAACGACAAAAACCGGCCCCTGTTGCAAACCGAAAACCCTCGGGAGACACTGGAAAAACTCATGATGGAACGGACACCGATTTACGAGTCTATTGCAGATTTCAGAGTAAACTCCAACGGGCGCAATATGCGTTACGTGGTTGAACGAATTATAAAGTTTATCAATAACACTCTAGGTTAATCAGGCTTTTCCGAAGATCAATCAACGAGGTCAATATGGCTAAAATCACCATCGATTTGGGAAATCGCAGTTATCCGATTTACATCGGCTCCAGTTTAATCAACCAGGAGGAACTCTTTGCCCCGGCCATTGAAGCCAAAAATGTATTGGTGGTGACCAATGAAACCGTCGCTCCTCTCTATATGGAGCCTCTGTATTCTGCGCTGGAAAGTTATAACGTCCATTCCATCGTGTTGCCCGACGGCGAAAAGTTCAAAACTCTGGCGATACTGGAGACAATTTATGACGAACTGCTTCAGCTACGTTATGACCGCAGTTGCACCTTGATAGCCCTCGGCGGAGGCGTTATCGGCGACATGACCGGTTATGCCGCAGCCAGTTATCAGCGGGGAGTGAATTTTATACAGATCCCGACGACATTATTGTCACAGGTCGATTCCTCCGTCGGAGGCAAGACCGGCGTCAATCATCCGCTGGGTAAAAACATGATCGGCGCTTTTCATCAGCCAAAAGCGGTTCTGGCCGATATCGATACGCTGAACAGTCTGAGCGATCGCGAACTCAGAGCCGGTATCGCGGAAGTCATCAAGTACGGCTTGTTAATCGATGAACCGTTTTTCCACTGGTTAAAGCATAATATGCAGGCTTTGCTGGACCGGGACCCGATTGCGTTGAGCTATGCCATCGAACGCTCTTGTCAGATCAAAGCAGGTATAGTCACTGCGGACGAACATGAAAAAGGACAGCGGGCCTTGCTGAATCTCGGGCACACTTTCGGACACGCGATAGAAACCGGGATGGGTTACGGCAACTGGTTGCACGGAGAGGCCGTCGCAGCCGGTATGTGCATGGCTGCGGATTTGTCTTGCCGTCTGGGATGGATTGATGAAGGGGATAAACAGGCCTGTATTGATTTAATCTCCACCGCCGGATTGCCAACCAAGGCTCCGGAAGAAATGAATGAGCAACAATTTATCGATCTTATGGCTCATGATAAAAAGGTTCGGGATCACACCTTGAATCTCGTACTGTTCAAGGGAATCGGGAAAACCGTTTTAACAAACGAATTTCCCGAAGAAAAACTGCGGGAAACGATTCGCCTCTGCCGGTAATTCACCCATCGGACAATTGAAAAATTTTTGTTACATCTCAAAACACAGCCGACGCATATCAATGGGATTCGGCTGTGCTTTTCCTGAATTTGAACTATAAAAATAGGAAAAGATTGAGGATACATCCGCATACCTCTAAAAACGCTGAAAATATCAGCGTATGGATTTCCGGAAAGTTTTCGCAACTGACGGCTTATACGGTTAAAATCGTTCAGAACCCGGCTATTGGGCGTGACGACACACCCTAGTTTCAAGAGCAAATCTACATGAGCAATAGCGATCAGGCTGAAAAATATTTGCTGTCGGCAAATGCAATGACCGCGCTCGATCTGAAGAAACAGCCATTCGATCATCAGACCAGGGACTTCAGCCTGTTCAGCGATGATGCAATCCAGGATCTTATCAAACAGATTGAAGTTTCTCTGACCAAAAGCGATCAACTCACCATTATCAGTGGAGCAGCCGGCGCGGGCAAATCCTGTCTGCTCTCACTGTTGGTGGCTAGTGCCACGGATAGAGTTCAGTATTTTATCGTCGAGGGACATTCGCAGTTTGTTGCCGATAACGTGTTCGCCGGGATACTTGAGGCGTTTCAGATTCCGGCCCCCGATGATCTGCAAAGCTGCCTCGATCAACTGGCCGAGCAGCTGCGGACGCTGGAGGATCAAACATTACAGGCAGTCGTATTGCTGGACGACGCTCAGGATGCCGCCCCGGCTGAATTATATAAACTGATCTCTGGCATGTTGTATATGCGCGGAGACTCGGAATTGAGATCATTCAGAATTCTTCTGACCAGCACACCGCAATTCGCTGAGAATATCGCCCAGCTAATCCCGGCCGACCGTGAAATTCATTACACAACTCTGTCACTGCCAAAGCTCGATATTGATACAACGGAAGATTTTATACAACATCATCTTTATCACGCAGGCTATTTCGAACCCCTGCCGCTAAGCAACGGGCAATTGCAGGAAATCCGCCGAAGTGCCAACGGGCTGCCTGGACCAACTTGTATGGAAGCAAGCAAATTGCTAAACGAAACCTATCAAACCCCTGAGCCCATAAGTGACGAGATAGAATTAAACAGCAAGCCCGGCGGATTTTTCGGTAAACATCTGGTATTGGGCGCGATCGCTCTTGGCCTGCTGTTGATATCGACTTACCTTTTCGTGACGAACAGAAACGCGGCCCAGACGCAAGAGGCGGAAACAGCCAATGTGGTGATCACCAGCGAACCATTGGATATTTCGAATAATTCCGGGCAAAACGACTCGACACCTCCGAAACTGATTCTGCTGTCCGAACTGAACAGCCGTAATCGCCCGACAAAAGCAAGGCCTTCAAACGGACTGGAGAATCGCCCCTCTCCACCGCCGGTGCCTTACGAAGAAGTTTCGGCGGCCGAAGTTTCAGACAAACCGCAGACCGACGGTTCGAATACCTCGACACCGCCTAAGATCGAAAAAATCACAAAAGTTACCGAATTATCCCCGCCTCCTGCCCCGCCACCGCCCGCCAAAAAAGTGGAAGAAAAGCCGGTGAAGAAGCAAACCGCGGAGAAAAACAAGACCGCTGAAACAGAATCAGCCGAGGAAAAACCCGCCCAACCCCCCGTGTCCGCCAAGAAAGCCGAAACCAACACTGAGCCGGCCATAACAACTCAGGCACCCAAGAAACCCGACTCTGATAATAACACCAAGGATGAAAAGGGTCTGCTGCAATCGCCGAACTGGGTTCTGATGCAGAATCCTGAACAGTTTACTGTGCAAATGATCGCGTCGAGCAACCGGGAAGAGGTCGAACGTTTTTTGAATGTTCATCAGTTGCCCGGACCCAATTCCATATTTTCCTTTAAACGCGCCGACGAGACGTGGTATGCCTTGGTTCATGGGCTCTATACCGATATCGAAGATGCACAGCAGGCGATCCGATCCCTGCCTGAAAAAGTAAGAACCAACCACCCATGGATCCGGCAGATAAAACGCATTCATCAATCGCTGAAGGCAAAATCCTGATACCCACAGCTTTTCACAATGCCCTGGCTGGCTTGCAGTGCAGCGGCTGACTGTATATCCTAGTTTGTTCTGAAGAAGTTCCGCACACTCAGCTAGCCCGCTATAATGCGCGGTTGTGTTGCCGCCGAGGCATTGCTGCGCCTCGGAAATACCAGGAAATGGACAATGAATTATTTGGACAATATAGCCAAATACGGACTCTACCGTCCGGAATTTGAGAGAGAAAACTGCGGTTTCGGCCTGATCGCGCATATGGACGGGCAAGCCAGTCACTGGCTGGTACAAAACGCCATCAAGTCCCTGGCACGTATGACCCACAGAGGCGCTATAGCGGCCGACGGAAAGTCGGGCGACGGTTGCGGCTTATTACTGCGAAAGCCGGAAAATTTTCTCCGCGAAATCGCCCGCCAGTGCGGGATCAGTCTCGGTGCGCAGTTCGGCGTCGGCATGGTGTTTCTGAGCGCCGATGAAACCCTGGCGGAAAACGCCCGCCTGGAGGTGAACAGGCAGATCGAAGCGCGTGGATTGGAAGTTGGCGGCTGGCGTAAAGTGCCCGTCAATCCCGATGCTCTGGGTGAGGAAGCAAGGGCATCCATGCCCGGAATCGAACAGGTTTTTATCAATGCACCCTTCGATATGGACCATATTACACTCAACCGCCATCTTTACGTGGCCCGCCGCCACGCAGCGAAAAACCTGGATAATGATGAGTGGTTTTATATTTCCTCAATTTCTTCCGATTCCATCATCTACAAAGGACTGATGATGCCGCAATATCTCCCGGAATTTTATCTTGATCTACAGGATGAATCCCTGGAATCGTCTATTGCGGTATTTCACCAACGCTTTTCAACCAACACCCTGCCGCAATGGCGGCGGGCGCAGCCGTTTCGCTATCTGGCGCATAACGGGGAAATCAACACGATTCAGGGAAACAGAAACTGGGCAAATGCAAGGGCTCACAAATTCAAATCGGATCTTTTGCCGGAACTGAAGGACTTGCAGCCTCTGGTCAGTAGCCGGGATTCCGACTCCGCCTCTTTAGACAATATGCTGGAAGTGTTGCTGGCCGGCGGCATGGATATATTTCAGGCGATGCGCATGTTGCTGCCGCCAGCGTGGCAGAACAGTGCTGAACTCGACCCGGAATTGCGCGGCTTTCTCGAATTCAGCTCCATGCATATGGAACCCTGGGACGGTCCCGCGGGTGTGGTGCTCAGCGATGGCCGCTACGCGGCCTGTGTACTTGACCGGAACGGTTTGCGACCGGCGCGCTACGTGATCACCCGCGACGGGCATATCACACTCGCCTCGGAAATCGGTGTCTGGGACTATGACATAGAAAATGTGGTTGAAAAAGGACGCCTGAAGCCCGGGGAGATGCTGGCGGTCGATACACAAACCGGCACTTTGCTTAAGCCCAAAGACGTTAATGACATGCTGAAAAAGCGTCATCCCTACGCAAAATGGCTGTGGAAATACACACGTCATCTGCGCTCGGGCCTGCGGGAAATCGAATCCCCCATGCCCGCTTACAGTGATGAAACGCTGCTTCAGTACGAAAAGCTATTCAATATATCCTTCGAAGAGCGCGACCAAATCCTGCGCGTGTTGGCGGAAAACAGCCAGGAAGCGGTCGGCTCAATGGGCGATGACACGCCTTTCCCGGTGATGTCCAATCAAGTGCGTTCTTTGTACGATAATTTTCGCCAGCAGTTTGCACAGGTAACCAACCCGCCGATCGATCCCTTAAGGGAATCCGTGGTAATGTCTCTGGAAACCTGTTTCGGGCGGGAAAAAAATCTGTTTCGTGAATCCGTGGAGCATGCGAAAAGGTTATTGGTCCGCTCGCCTATCCTTTCGCAACAGAAATTTGAAACCCTGCTCACCATGGGCGATGAGGCCGAGTATCAACACGCCATCGTCGATCTCTACTATGATGCTGAGGAAAAATCCCTGAAAGAGGCCATAGAGGCCATCTGCGCGGAGTCGGTGGATGCCGTTCGTTCGGGCAAAATCATTCTGGTCCTGTCAGACCGACAGGCGCATCGGGAAAAATTGCCGGTACATGCATTGCTGGCAACCGGTGCCGTTCATCATGCCCTGATCCGAGCCGGCCTGCGCTGCGATGCCAATATAGTGGTTGAGACCGGAACAGCAAGGGACTCGCATCATATGGCGGTTTTGATCGGTTACGGAGCGACCTGCGTCCACCCCTACCTGGCATATCAATCAATACAGGGGTTGATACGGCGCGGGGAGCTGGAAATCAAAGATGTTAAACTCGCCGAGCAGAATTACCGTACCGGGATCAATAAGGGATTGATGAAAATCCTGTCGAAAATGGGCATATCCACGATTACAAGTTACCGGGGAGCCCAACTGTATGAAATCGTCGGCCTCCATGATGAGGTGGTCAACTTGTGTTTTACCGGCACGACCAGCCGCGTTCAAGGGATTAAATTTGAACATTTTCAGCAGGACGCTCGAAAGCTCAGCCACAATGCCTTTAATCCGCGTGTAAATGCAAGCCAGGGTGGTTTGCTGAAATATATTCACGGCGGCGAATATCACGCTTATAATCCGGATGTCGTCGGCACCTTACAGGCCGCTGTCACCAGCGGCATGTACGACGATTACCGCAAGTATGCCGATCTGGTCGATAACCGACCGCCAGCAATGCTGCGCGATCTCATGCAGTTGAGCGGAAAAAAACCACCGATCCCCCTCGAAGACGTTGAACCCATCGAGGAGATTATCAAGCGTTTCGATTCGGCCGGCATGTCACTCGGCGCTTTATCTCCGGAAGCCCATGAAACCCTGGCCGAAGCCATGAACAGGCTCGGCGCTCGGTCAAACTCCGGCGAAGGCGGCGAAGATATAGACCGCTATGGCACCCTCAAAATGTCCAAGATCAAGCAGATCGCCTCAGGCCGTTTTGGTGTTACCCCGCACTATCTGGTCAACGCAGAGGTGCTGCAAATAAAAGTTGCGCAAGGGGCCAAGCCCGGCGAAGGGGGCCAATTGCCGGGGCATAAGGTCAATGAGATGATCGCGCGACTGCGGCACTCAACGCCCGGTGTGTCATTGATATCGCCACCCCCGCATCACGATATCTACTCGATTGAAGATCTGGCTCAACTGATATTCGATTTAAAGCAGGTTAATCCGGATGCCCTGGTATCGGTGAAACTGGTTGCGGAGGCGGGTGTTGGTACCATCGCCGCCGGGGTGACTAAAGCCTATGCGGATCTGATCACCATATCCGGTTACGATGGGGGCACGGGCGCGTCACCCCTGACCAGCGTTAAGTACGCCGGCTCACCCTGGGAATTGGGTGTATCCGAAACTCACCAGGTATTACGCGCGAATCATCTGCGGGATAAAGTCCGGGTGCAGGCCGACGGAGGCTTGAAGACCGGTCTGGATGTGATTAAAGCGGCCATTCTCGGGGCGGAAAGTTTCGGTTTCGGTACCGGCCCCATGATTGCAATGGGCTGCAAGTTTCTCCGAATCTGCCATCTGAACAACTGCGCCACCGGCGTGGCTACCCAGCATAAAGTTCTGCGCATGCGCCACTTCAGCGGGAATGTCGAAAAAGTGATGAACTATATGCGCTTTATCGCCGAAGATGTCCGCCGGCAAATGGCATCCATAGGTGTAAAAACCATGGACGAGCTCATCGGCAGGACCGAATTACTGGAAGTGAATAAAGGCACAAGCGAAAAACAGGCATGCCTCGATCTCGGCCAGATTCTCTCGGATGCAGGCATACCCGATGAGGCGCCTCGCTTCTGCACCAGCGACAAAAACGAACCCTATGATAAGG
The DNA here is from genome assembly GCA_965222695.1 of Granulosicoccaceae bacterium. Taxonomy (GTDB): domain Bacteria; phylum Pseudomonadota; class Gammaproteobacteria; order Granulosicoccales; family Granulosicoccaceae; genus UBA7957. Next base: position 3,623,758 of record OZ244967.1, read on the forward strand.
GTGATCTTGCCGAAGAAATGGTCGGGCAATGTTTGCCGGCAATTGAAACTAAATCCGGTGGTGAGTTCAGCTTTGCAATAAAAAACGTCAATCGTTCAATCGGCGCCAGGCTGTCGGGTGAAATCGCCAAGCGGCACGGAAATCTGGGCATGGAACACTCGCCTATCCGTATTAACCTCAGCGGTACCAGTGGACAAAGCCTCGGGGTTTGGAATGCCGGGGGTCTGCATATCTATCTCGAAGGCGATGCCAACGATTACGTCGGCAAGGGCATGGCCGGCGGTAAACTGGTGATAAGACCGCCGCTCAAGGCCGCGTTCGAAACCAAGGACATGACGATTATCGGTAACACCTGCCTGTACGGCGCAACCGGCGGCAAACTTTTTGCGGCAGGCACCGCGGGAGAAAGATTCGGTGTGCGCAATTCCGGCGCACATGCCGTCGTAGAAGGGATCGGCGATCATGGCTGTGAATACATGACGGGCGGTTGTATCACCGTTCTGGGTGAGACCGGTGTCAATTTTGGTGCTGGTATGACGGGTGGCATGGCTTTCGTACTCGATCTTAACAATGAGTTTGTCGATCGCTATAACCACGAACTGATCGATATTCACCGTTTGAACGGCGAATCCATGCACAGTTATCGACATTTTTTGCGGGATATCATCGAGGAGTACGTCGAGGAGACCGACAGCAAATGGGCGCAGTCGATCATTGACGATTTCTATGTCATTTCGTCCAGATTCTGGCTGGTGAAACCGAAAGCCGCTTCCTTATCGGAGCTACTCTCCACCTTGAAGAAGGCGGCTTGACAGGGATTTCAGTCAGATACCGCCAAGGGAGCCTCCGAACAAGTCAAAACGCGTGCTATATTGACGCCTAAGATGGCCGGGCGAATACCACAACAGTTTATTGATGATCTCTTGAGTCGCATAGACATTGTCGATGTGATATCCGCACGTGTTCCTTTGAAAAAATCCGGCAGCAACTACAGCGCACGCTGCCCCTTCCACAATGAAAAGACACCCTCCTTCACCGTGAGTCAGACCAAGCAGTTCTATCACTGCTTCGGATGTCATGCCAACGGAACGGCGATCAGCTTTATGATGAACTACGATCAATTGCATTTTGTCGATGCAGTTGAAACCCTGGCGGAATCGATTGGCCTGGAAGTGCCTCGGGAAGGTGTTGAAAACGAACATGAAAATTCCAGAAAACCGCTCTTTGCGATCATGGAACGTTGCGCCCGCTATTATTATGAACAACTGAAGATGCATTCCCAGGCTATAGCCTACTTAAAAAACCGGCGGCTTTCCGGTGAAATTGCGAAAAAGTTCGGCCTGGGTTACGCCCCCGCCGGATGGAACAATCTTCAGGAAACCATGCCGGATGAAACCGCGACCCTGCTCACCCTGGGCATGCAGATAAAAAAGTCCGGCGGCGGGGTATATGACCGGTTCAGAGACAGAATCATGTTTCCGATTCGTGACCGCCGCGGCAGGGTCATCGCCTTTGGCGGACGCATCCTGGATAAAGGAGAACCCAAATATTTGAACTCGCCGGAAACCGACTTATTTCATAAGGGCGAAGAGCTTTACGGCTACTATGAGGCCCGTAAAGCAGCGCAGGATATCGGCGAAATCATTATTGTTGAAGGTTATATGGACGTTATCGCACTGGCCGAACACGGTGTCGAGAACGCTGTTGCAACGCTGGGCACAGCGACAACAAATTATCAGATCGAATCATTATTCCGAACGGTTCCAAGCTTGGTATTTTGTTTTGACGGGGACAAAGCCGGAAAACAGGCCGCCTGGAGAGCGCTCAAGGCTTGTCTGCCGGCATTGCGCGATGGACGGGATGCGCATTTTGCTTTTCTCGAACAAGGTGACGATCCCGATAGCTTTATCACCAACCACGGCCGTGACGCATTTGAAAATTTTATAAAACAGGCCATTCCGCTGACCGATTTCATGTTACAACATCTCGCCCATGATCTTGACATTACGGAAGTGGGCGGAAAAGCAAGGTTGGCGAATCTGGCAAAACCCTTGATTGACACCCTTCCACAAGGTATATACAAAAAACTGACTGTGAAAAACCTCGAATCCGTTATTGGTACGTCTCTGGATTCAACGACAAGAAAACAGGCTGGAGCCGGCCAAGTGGAAAATAAGGACCATACGAGAAAAGCCGATAAGCTGCAAAACGCCAGATCTGCGATATTGCGACGGGCTGCAACCCTGTTATTACAAAATCCCACGCTTGGCAGTTTAGTCCGGGATCCTGATAATTTATTCGACAATGAGTCTGTCGGGGGTGAGATATTCTCGAAACTTATCCGGCTGTGCAAATCCCATTCTGAAATCAACACCGCAGGATTGCTGGAACATTTTAGAGAGACTCCGCATTTCGACGGACTCAGCAGGTTAGCATATCAGCCGTTATTACCGAACAAGGCTGAATTATCTGACGAAGGCATGCAACAGGAATTTAAGGACATTATGCTGAAATTGAAGCAATACTCGCTGAAAAAAGATGCCCGCCTGGTACACCCCTCTCAGCGCAAGGGCTTGCTTTCAATTCCTGGTAAACAGAACTCATCCTCCTGATACTACTGTGCGCAATTCTCGTCTCTATACCCAGCAAAAGCTGGTTTGCGGGCTTCAAGTCGAATTGAACTCCGGCCCGAGTCGATATGCAAGCCGGGCACTTCGATTGAAAGCAGGTGATAATCTCACCTTGTTTAATGGGGACGGCTACGACTATTCGGCACAGATGCTCAAGCCGGGAAAGACGTCGCTGGTAGAAATCATTTCACGCAGAAGCAATACTGGCGAATCACCATTGCAACTGACCCTGGTTCAGGGAATTTCCCGCAGCGAGAAAATGGATCTCAGTCTGCAAAAGGCAACAGAGCTTGGGGTTACCGAAATTCAACCCGTACTTTGCAGACGAAGTATTATTAGGCTTAATTCGGAACGGCTGGAAAAAAAACATCAACACTGGCACGCGGTAATCTGCAGTGCGTGCGAACAGTCGGGCCGCAGCTCTATTCCCGGACTTGCAAAATCTGTCTCCTTGAGTCAGTATCTGAATTCACTGGAAGCGGATAAGAACGACCGATTTTTACTCGATCCGAAAAGTACGAAACGATTTGATAGTATCACATTGAAGACCAATCGATGCCGGCTGTTGATCGGCCCCGAGGGCGGTTTTGACCAGGATGAAATCGAAGATGCGAAAGAAAGTGGATTTGTTCCTCTGTCTTTCGGTCCGAGAATCTTACGAACCGAAACAGCCGGAATCGCCGCCATCGCGGTACTACAATCGCGGTTCGGTGATCTCTATTAATGCACCCAATTGTTAACTCTATGTAAATTCTTACCCTTTTTCAATGCTCCGGGAGGAATTGTGAAAACACCGACTCAGTGGGCTGATCAAGCGCAAAAACTGATAAACTGCTCGTACCCTGTTCAGGCTTAGTGCCGGAAACTGCCGGTAAGGATCCAAATCGATGAAAATCAATATTTCCTGTTTAGCGTTTGACTGGCGGATTATGTTTGCCTTATGTGGCCTGATCGCATTCAGCGCCTGTTCCAATCTTCCACTGAAAAAACCAGAACCTCCAATCGTGAGTGTGGCCGATGTCCGTCCGCTCAATCTGAGTCTTACCGAACAACGGCTGGCATTTACACTGAAGATGGAAAATCCCAACGCCTACGACTTGCCCCTGCAAGGATTGGATTTTGTGGCTTCCTTTGCAAACCAGGAAATCGCAACCGGGGCGAGCGATCAGCATGTCACTATTCCCGCTAATGGAGAAGCCATGGTTGAAGTGGAAGTCACTGCGGGAATTGACAAAATTATCTCACAAATCGAATCTATCCTGAACGCAAAAGCCATCAGCCTGGACTATGGAGTGACCGGAAAAGTAAAACTGGCAAACTGGCCGAGTAAAATACCGTTTAAGGTCAATGGGCAAATCGATGCACCATAATAGTGATATGCGGCTTGAACGAAACGATTTCAGTCTGAGGCCTGCTCAACACCCGGTAAATTCAGACTTTCCACCAGTTGTTTAATCTCGAATCGTGCCGCCACATGGGACATGTTTGCCTTTTCCCCGGCGTTGAGTTCCGAAATATCCACCAGTGTCAGTCCTTTGGGAAAGAGTTCCTTGTAGACAACCCGTTCCGATAATCCCGGTACATAGCGGAACGCCACTTTCTTTTTCAACTCTTCTATGGCCTTGTGTACCCTTTGCATATTACGGGTATTTAAAGTCGCGATGCGATTACGCATAACCACCCAGTCCAGTGCTTGTTTACCGTATAAGGTTCTTTGTTTGCGACTTTCCCATACGGTCTCGCTGTAGTGGCTTAGTTTGGTCACCGAATAATCCGTATCGTGAACCTGGCCGATCAAATCCAGATCCACGAAACTGTCGTTCATGGGAGTAACCAGCGTATCGGCAATACTGTGTGCCAATCTGGATAAATTCGTGTCGTTTCCAGGGCAGTCAATGACAATGTAATCGTGTCTGTCGGCAAGCTCTTTCAACAAATTGCCAAACCTTTGTTTCTCATCTTCATCTCTGGCCGCCTTGGTATCCAACTCAGAAGGCATGACGACATGAGACTCGGGAATCAATAGCGGCTCATCGTGTTTGGCACGATAGTTTGCCCGGTTTTCAATATATCGGTTCAGCGTTTGTTGGCGAGAATCCAGATCCACAGCGACGACCGAGGCCCCGCTCTTTAATAAGGTCACCACCACATGCATAGCAGTTGTGGATTTTCCGGTACCACCCTTTTCATTGCCGAACACAATAATATGAGCCGTACGGCGATCTGACCTGCCCACTGAATATCCTCGAAGACCAATAAATCGTTGGCGCTTAGTTTACCTGATCAGGCAGGATTCATGAAGCAAACGAAAGCCGCGTCTGTTTACTCGCAAGTTAATCCGGTTCCAACGAGCGGATAGATGGGAAGTTTACCGCAGACTGATTCAGAACAAGCGGTTATCGAACAACAAAAGCGGCGCAATTAGGATCGTATGTTCGGTCATCGTAACCGTTGTAGCGCCACATATAGGGGCCAATTATCTGACGAAAGAAATAACCGCGGTCCTCCATTTCAGGATCGAAATCATCAACCAGGATTTGAATAAAGACATCATATTCCCGGTCAAGTGCCGAAGCTGCAAATGTTTGGTCGGGTAACTGAATCACATGAGTTGCATCGGCCGGAGGATAAACATCGCGTTCGACCAGAATATAACCGTCCGGGACGTCCACCTGCAAACAGGTCTTCATTCCAATCCATTGTTGAAGGATAAATTCGGGTGTCGCAACCAATGCGTAGTCTGAATCGGCGTAACTGATACGAAGGTTGGTTCCTTCCGGAATCACCAGATTGGCGGATTCATCCTCAAGAGTACCTGTCGGTGTACTCTGCAGTCCGGTATTTTCTTCCTCCGGAGCCGACTGCTCTTGACTGCTGCCGGAATCGTCGCTTGAGCTACAGGCACCTAAAACAGCCAGCGCGGCAAGCAGCAGACTTGAAATCACCAACTTATGAAATCGTGCCCTCCGAGATTCGCAGACGGTCAGCACCGATTGAGGTTTTTGCATATTGTGTTTTCATTGCTTCTTGATGGAAAAAGGCAAAGCAAATTCAGCGCCAATAATCAGCCCTTATTCATCAGCTTGGACCCTCCTATTGGCTTTTATCGGGCGAACCACAAAGGGCTCATTCCCGTTGCCATCGACTGACGAGGCGGTTAATTACCCTGGACGCGGCAATCATGCCGAATGAGGCGGTGACGAAGCTCGCCGATCCGTATCCCATTTCGCAGTCCAGGCTTGCTCCTTTAATTCCGGGCTTTTTGTTGCCGATAGAGCCGTCAATCTGCGGGTACAGGGGTTGTTCGATTGAAAACACGCATTCAACGCCGAATCTGCGCCGGGGATTTTTCGTCCAGCCATATTGCGAACGCAAGCGGGATCGAACTTTGGCGGCCAGTGGATCATTCCAGGTTCTGCTCAGATCAGCCACTTGTATCGCCGTCGGATTCAATATACCGCCCGCACCGCCTGTAGAAATCACCGGAATCTTGTTGCGCTTGCAGAAATAAATCATGTCGGCCTTGAATCGCACGCTGTCAATTGCATCGATGACATAGTCAAGATCCGCTTGCAAATACCGCGACAGGTTATTGCTGACTAATAAATCATCGACGGGATCGCATTGGCATTGCGGATGGATTTGATGAATTCTTTCCGCCATCACATCAACCTTTGCCCTGCCAAGGGTATTACTCAAGGCATGTATCTGGCGGTTGATATTGCTTCGCGCAATATCGTCGTTGTCTATTAATACAAGCTTGCCTACGCCGCTGCGGGCAAGCACTTCCGCCGCCCAGGAGCCAACACCGCCTATACCCACAATACAGACTTTTACCGATTGAAGCCTTTCTACAATATCCGGTCCGTAGAGCCGGCTTAAGGCTGAGAACCTGGTATTGGTGTCCATTACAAGCCTTCCAGACCGGTGGGGCTGCTTAAATGCGCAATACTGTTAATCCTCTGAATGCTGAATCCACCGCCTGAAGTGTCGGCTGATAGAATATTCATACAGCAGTTGTCCTGAACCAATGAACTGCGAAATGTCAGATCTTCACCCAATATGTGTGTTATAAGACTTTTTGTTACACCTCCGTGCGCGGATAAAAGAATGGATTCACCCTTATGATGCCGGACTCTCTCATGCCAGAAATCACCCACACGACGATGGAACTGTTGCAGGCTTTCTCCTCCGGCTGGAATATAGCTTTCCCAATTTCCCGCATAGCTTTTAATAGCATCGCGCAAGCGCGAGACCGGTTTACTCTGCCATTCACCATAGTGCCGCTCGCGTAGCGCAGAGTTGTATTCCACCTTGGCACAGGGCTTGGTGCGCGCAATAGCTGCCGTCGTCTGCCGCGCCCGACATAGATCGCTTGAGTAGATTCTGTCAATCGCCTCTTGTGCTAAAGCCCACGCAAGTTCCTGGGCCTGCTGCCTACCCTTGGCATTTAGCGGAATATCGAGTTGCCCCTGTATCAGACGCTGCAGGTTATAGTCTGTCGCCCCATGGCGGACAATGATCAGTTTCATGGATTGGCTATCGTCTATCAATGCCTGAAATGTGCTCATTGCACTCTTTGCCGGCAAGTATTGGTCTCAGGGCAATTTGAGCCACGAAAAACCGGCGTTTCCTGAAACCTGCCGGAACTGTGGTGTAATATAACAGGATGAGAATTTTAGCAAGACTAGAGCATGATTACATAAGTGTTAACAGACCCTAAGAGAATGAACGAAGAACAAAAACTCACCAGCAGATCGGTTCGAAGCTTTGTACTCAGAAGCGGCCGCACGACACGGGCGCAGCTTCGCGCCATCAGAGACGGCTGGTCAGAATTCGGTATAGAGTATCAAGAGACTGTCATTGAGTGGGAAAAACATTACCGCCGCTCGGCTCCCATGTGGGTTGAAATCGGTTTCGGCAACGGCGAGCAGACCGCACATATGGCAGAACTCTATCCGGACGTCAATTTTCTCGGTATAGAAGTGCATCTACCGGGTGTTGGCCGTTTGTTGAATCTGACCGAACAGAAACAACTGAAAAATTTAAGAATCATACGCCACGACGCTGTTGAAGTATTGCAACACTGTATCGCCGATAACTCGATCGACCGGATTCTTTTATTCTTTCCCGATCCCTGGCCGAAGAAGAAACATCATAAGCGACGGATCATACAAAAGTCGTTTGTTGAATTGGTCGGCAAAAAACTGAAACCGAACGGTTTCCTGCATATGGCAACCGACTGGGGTGAATACGCGGAATGGATGCTGGACACCATCGGTGAAAACACTGCGTTTATCAATCTATCGCCCGGCGGGGAAAATATAGCCGCCCCCCAATACCGACTCCGGACGAGGTTCGAAAAACGCGGTCTGAATAAAGGTCACGGGGTATGGGACTTACTCTTTCAGAAGAGTGAACGGATAATGTCCGCGCATCGAGGCCGCATTAAGCAGCAGAAACTCTGATCCGGAACCTTTGAAAGCATTACCAGATCTACAACCATGCCCGGTGCGTGGAAATTCTGACGCGATTTTCCTATACTTAGGCAGTTTTTGGTTAAGCTCCGCGGCGTAATCGATGCTCTCGCATTCGGCGAATTTTCCGCAATTGAGTAAACGGACGAAACCACTCCATTTTTGTTTACTCTGCTGATTCAGGCAGCGCCCGAAAACAGACCAAAGCTTGGACCCGTCAACTCCAAAGTTGCCAAATCGGTTTTTTTATCCGGGTATTAAGACGCCCAATACTAAAACACTCAATTTGATTTTCGTACTCAATGAGCGAACCCATAGCACTAACGAATGAAATGATCCTCGTGCTGGCCATCCTTGGCTTCACGATTTATTTGTTTGTGTCCGAACGAGTACGGGTTGATGTGGCGGCAATCCTGGTGATGGTCATACTGGGTCTGAGCACCATGATTCCAAGCCTGGAGCCGGTCGTCAGTACTCGTGAATTGTTCATCGGTTTTTCCAGTAATGCGGTTTTGTCGATTATTGCCGTCATGATTATAGGTGCAGGGTTGGATAAGACCGGAATCATGTCGCGCGTTGCATCGATCATTTTGAAAAAAGGCGGCACGACGGAATCCAAAATAATTCCGCTCGTCTCAGGCACGGTGGGTGTGATATCCAGTTTTATGCAGAATGTTGGCGCAGCCGCCCTCTTCCTGCCCGTGGTCAGCCGGATATCACGGCGCACCGGACTCCCCATGTCACGCCTCTTAATGCCAATGGGTTTTTGCGCAATTCTCGGCGGCACTGTGACCATGATAGGCTCCAGCCCCTTGATTCTACTCAATGATTTATTGGCAACATCGAATAAATCGCTGCCAATAGATCAGCATATGGACACCTTTCATCTGTTCTCCGTTACGCCTATAGGAGTGGCATTAATACTGACAGGGATTGCCTATTTTATGTTTGCCGGCCAGCTGATATTACCTGTAGCCGGCGATGAAGCCGAAAAAACCTCTCGCGCCTCCGACTACTTCCGCCGGGTTTATCAAATCAGCGGTGAACTGGTCGAGGCAAGGATTCTGACCAACAGCCCCATGCTGGGTATGACCATCCAACAAGTAGCGGACAACTACCCCGATCTGCCGTTTATTGTCGCCCTGTACGACGGAGAGGTAGTAAAAGTCCCTCCCGGTCTCGATGAGATGATCTGGGTGAACACCGTGGTTGGCTTGATGGGTGATCGAGAACAGATCGAAATGTTTTGCGAAGCTTTTCATTGGGAGATCAAAGGGGAACCGGATCGATTCGCGGATGTGTTGAACGCTCAGCACAGCGGTATTGCGGAAGTCGTTATTCCACCCGGCTCTTCACTGATTGGAAAGCTGATCGGCGATATCAAACCCCGCCGCAACTATGGCGCCAATATACTGCAGATTTACAGGTCAGAATCGATCATTGAGAAAAATTTTGGAGATACCGTTCTTAAGACAGGTGACACACTTGTCGTTCACGCCACATGGAAAGATATACACAAGCTGTCCAACGATAATGATTTCGCGGTGGTCACCGACCACAAATACGAGGAAGTCAGGCCGGAAAAAGTCAGATCTGCATTGATCTTTTTCGGCATCGCACTCAGTCTTATATTGTTTTCCGATCTTTTACTGTCTGTCGCCTTGCTGGTGGGCGCCATTGGAATGATCATCACCGGTGTGTTAAACATTGATGAGGCCTATGAATCGGTAAGCTGGCAAACGGTATTTCTGCTAGCCAGCCTGATCCCGCTGGGCCTGGCCGTGGAATCATCCGGCACCGCCGCCTGGATCGCCCAGAAAACCTTGCTTCTGTTGGGAGATGTTCCGATTTGGATGTTACAGACCGTCATTGCCGTACTGTCCACCTTTTTTTCCTTGGTGATGTCCAACGTAGGCGCCACGGTGCTGTTGGTTCCTCTGGCGGTAAACATAGCCCTCGGTGCGGGCGCGGATCCGGCGTTGTTTGCATTGACCGTCGCTATATCAACATCAAATTCCTTTATTATTCCGACTCACCAGGTCAATGCACTGTTAATGGGGCCAGGGGGTTATCAGGTTGCAGATTTTATGAAAGCAGGTGGCATAATGACAATTTTGTTCTTGATTGTCAGCCTGTTGATGTTAAACATTGTTTTTTAGGGGATACTGATTTAGGCTGTATCCAGAATAACAATATCACACACAAAAATTTTTAATCGGGTCTGGCAGACCCGCATGCCACGAATCATCTGGCAAGCTCCCGTCGCTGATAAGAATCCGGCTCACCGATTGCCTGTTGCGTATTCGGCCAGCCGAAGAATTTTTATTTGAAAATCGGGAACTTAGCTATGTCAAGAAAACATCCAGTTATAGCCGTCACCGGCTCGTCAGGTGCAGGAACCACCTTCGTCAAACGCGCCTTCGAAAACGTATTTCGGCGAGAAAATATCAGCTCGGCATTTGTCGAGGGAGACAGCTTTCACAGTTTAACCCGCGAAGAGTTCAAACAGGCCGTGAATAAGGCTGAGGAAGACGGCAATAATAATTTCAGCCACTTCGGGCCTGAGGCTAACGACTTCGGCGCCTTGGAAAAACTGTTCAAAAGTTATGGCGAAACCAGCACCGGGAAAAAACGTTATTACCTGCATAACGATGACGAAGCCGAATGTCATAACAAACGCCTCGGTTGTGACAAAAATGCCGGTGAATTCACACCCTGGGAAGATATTCCGGCCGGCACGGATATTCTCTTCTACGAAGGCTTGCATGGCCTGGTGGCGGGTGAAGATTACAACGTGGCACAGTACGTCGACTTAGGGGTGGGTGTTGTGCCGAGCGTCAACCTGGAATGGATACAGAAGATTCACCGCGATAATGCGGAGCGCGGATATTCGGCAGAGGCGGTAGTGGACACTATACTGCGCCGTATGCCGGACTACGTAAATCACATTGCCCCGCAGTTTTCCCGAACCGATATCAACTTTCAACGCGTGCCGATTGTTGATACATCCAACCCATTCATTGCGCGCGACATTCCAACCGCGGATGAAAGTATGGTGGTTGTGCGATTCGGAGATCCGGGGAAATTCAAAGTGGATTTTCCCTATTTACTGACCATGCTGCATGACTCATTTATGTCACGCCGCAATACCATTGTAGTGCCCGGTGGAAAAATGGGCCTTGCAATGGAGCTGATATTGACGCCGATCATCCAGCGAATGATCCAAAATATCCACTAAATGGCCAGGCAGCCGCTGAAATCTGATAGCGGCTGCCATCAGAGCCGAATCCGCACATTCCCACTTTAAGATTTCCAGCCGATCGGATCTGCCGGATCCACACCTTTCATAAATGGCTCTTTCCGCTCGCGGCTGGTAACTTGATAAACCAGACCGATCCAGTTTCCGACCACCGCTTCTCCGGTATCGTGCCAGGTATTGTGTAACATCGGCAGTAACTCGTTTTCGGGAAACGGAGGAGGTTCAGTCCCTGCTTGCATTTTTGAAATAATCCTCTCCCTGTACTCTTCCAGTATGGCTTTAGCTTTCAGCGTGAAGTAATTGCTCGGCAAAGGGGGGTAATTATCGCGCGCACCGCTAAAATACCTTCCCACTTCGCGCTTGTATTCCTTCAACAGTGAAATGATATCGAATTCCTGATGTCCCTGAAAATAGACCGTCCGTATCCCATCCGAACTGACAGCGAGATGTACACCAGCCTCATCACTTTCGACCAGTACGTGCAATCCTTTTTCTTCCAACTGTTCTCTGCTGATCTCATTGAAGCGGGAATGAGGCACATCAAAGCGGGTATTCACATCATTGACCAGAGGATGAGTTCTCTCAAGCACATGATGCGGGAACACTCCCCACATTTTGTCCTTTAAATGCTGTCTTCTAATCCCGTGTTGAAACTGCAATACAGCATGGGAGGCCAGGCAAGAGCACAACACCGATGTCACGTTGTCCCGCGCCCAGCTGAACACTTCCATCAGCGGTTCCCAAAACGGTTCGCGTGCCAGGTCAGCTTGAGTGACATTGGCGCCTGTAATGATCAGTCCATCCAACCCTTCTTCCTTGATTTTGGAGAAAGGCTCGTAGTAGCGGCCGATATGTTCCCTCGCTTTTGCTCCGCGGTCCAGTTCCGGCAAAGTAAAAGGATGCAGGTAAAACTGTGCTATAGGGTTGCTTTCCCCCACCAGGCGAAAAAACTGCCGCTCAGTCGCCGCGAGCGCCGCATCCGGCATCATATTAAGCAAGCCAAAATGCAGCTCCCGAATATCCTGATGCAAGGCACGATCGGGAGACATTACCGTCATCCCTTCCTTACGCAGGCGGTCAAATGTGGGCAGTTCGTTATGGGCAACGATAGGCATATTATTCTATAAATCCGTATTCTTCAGCCCTCAGTTTCAGCTGAGTGCATTCTCCAACAAGTTGAGAAAATCGTCTTCGCTTCTGATAGATAATATTTCCCGGGCGTCAAGGGTATAACCCCATTTATCGGCTATTTCCTCATAGCGGGGAATTCGCGACTTGAACAGTCGAGGAAAAATCCAGCGCACAAAATCATCAGGATCAATCATCGCCACATAGTCGATTTGTTTTTCCTGCCGGTAAAGCTTTAGTTGTTCATCCAAAAACTCTTCACGGTAATAGAGCGGCTTCGGGTCTTCCTCAGCCCGCTTGATCAAGTGTCTCTCATCAATATCACTGGCCTTGATATAAACGATCATCGTATGTTCGGCCAGTATGTCCAGCACTTTCGGTTCGTCCAATTCGCAAAGACTGCCCCCGACATCATTTATAAAATACCGGTAGCCGTAAATATCGTGAGCTTTGCGGATAAACTCAGGCACATCCATCATGGCCGCCACCTCAGCCTGATGATGCAAGCGCTGGCGGCGTTTGAATTCGCTCAGGGACAGGCCACCCAGCTCCGGATTACCCAGCTTACCCAGAAACATCGACACCGGCTTAAGATGGTCGACCGTAATGTTATTCTCGATATAAAGTGAATCCGAACGCAGTAAATCACGCAAAAAAGGGACTTGCATGGCTTGTGTTTTAATATTGTCCAGTATGGACTCGTCCAGATAACGGGTACCTATCCTATAGTCTCCCGAATAGTGAAACCAGTGACAAGACCGCAGCATATTGGCCAGAGTCGTTTTACCGACCCCGGACATACCCAGGAGGGTAACCGACTTGCATTTCCAGTCACGGAACTCCTGAACACTAAACTTCACGAATTCCTCTTGATCGACTGCTGCTCACTTTACTGGGAAATCGGCAAAGTATCACAAGATTCCATTTTTCCGGATTTTAGTCCGGTCAGAAACCATTGCGCTCGCTGTTTTGATGTTCCATGAGTAAACGCATCCGGCCGCACCCATTGGCCTGCGCGTTTCATCATCTGGTCGTCACCTATTGCAGCAGCGGTATTCAGTCCTTCCTCAATATCACCCTCTTCCAATAAATAACTCTGCTGATGGGCATGATGCGCCCAAACACCGGCGTAACAATCGGCCTGTAATTCCGCCTTTACCGATAGCGCATTGCCCTCTGCCTTACTCATCCTGCTGCGCGCGTTTTGCACGGCCAGGGATATACCCAACAGATTCTGTACATGATGCCCGACTTCGTGGCCCAGTACATAAGCCCTGGCAAAATCACCGACGCCACCCATGCTTTCCAGTTGACGATAAAAGCTCAGATCGATGTAGACCTGATCATCGCCGGGACAATAAAAAGGCCCGGACGCGGCGCTGGCAAATCCACAGGCCGAGGAAACCTGCCCGGAAAATAAAATCAGTTTAGGCTCCCGATACTGCGCACCGCGTTTGGCGAACTCCTGTTTCCAGACATCCTCGGTAGAAGCCAGCACGGCGGAGACAAATTTCGCATTCTCGTCATTCTCAGGAATCGCAGTCCCCTGATTGACGCCTGAATTTCCGGGACCCATCACACCGCTGAGCATCTGACTGACATCGGAGCCGAAAAACAAACCGGCAAGAATCAACAAAATCGTACCGAGTCCACCCCCTACTTTCATGCCGCGGCCAATTCCGGAGCCACGCTTATCCACCACATTTTCGCTTTGTCTGACACGTTTCCAACGCATAGTTTTCACCTTGATAATCTTGCCGGGATTGATGCTTTGACAGCCTAAGAGCCTGTTTAACATTTCTATGCCGTCGCGAGAATGTGCTGATTTGAATCAGGTTACAATCTGGCCAAAACCGGCGAATTCGCAGTAGACACAGAGATATTAAACAGGCTCTTAGCTATTCTAACACTCCTGCACTGGGGCATGTCACCCACTAAGCCTATGTCTGCACCGGGGTCCGATACAGGCTGAAAGTGTTTACAGGCTAGGTTTAGCGAGACCGCTTTGAACAAGTGTTACGCACACTGTAACAATTCCGTTTGTCGCCATGGCGGCTTCTTTGATATAAATCGACTGAAACCCAAAAGGACGTCTATGTGCAAAATTATCAGCCGCTGATTGATACACACTGTCATTTCGATGACCCAAGACTGGATGAATGCCGGCAGATTGCCTACGAAGAAGCAACACAAAAGGGCGTATTTTGTCAGATAATTCCAGCGATTCACTACGACAGTTGGGGCAGAGTGAAGAATCTTTGTCAGCAGTTCCGAGGCTTATACCCTTGTTACGGCCTGCACCCCCTGTTTATGTCCCGGCATAAATCTATACACCTGGAGTTGCTGAGACGCTGGCTGGAGGAAGAAGAGGCAGTTGCGGTCGGGGAATGTGGCCTGGACTACTTTGTTGACAAAAGCAATCAATCTGAACAAAAGCAGATATTCGTCAAGCAGTTACATATTGCTAATGAATTCGACTTACCGGTGGTTTTACATGCAAACCGGGCAGTTGAAGATGTGACCCTTGAAATTCGCAGAAGTAGAGTGAGAAACGGCGTCGTGCACAGTTTTAACGGCAGTCTGCAACAGGCCGGACAGTTGATTGATCTGGGATTTAAACTAAGCTTCGGAGGCGCTATCACCTACTCAAGAGCCAAAAAACTGCGCCAGTTGATTCAGAATCTTCCCATTGAAAGCATAATGCTGGAAACAGATGCACCTGACCAATCTCCTGCTCAGCACCAGGGGGAAATCAACAAACCTGCCTATATCACCCATGTGTTCAGCGAGTTTTGCCGCCTGCGTTCAGAAACGCCGGAATGTCTGGCCCGTCAGCTCAACCAAAATGCCATAGATCTCTTCCGGATCAAGCATGTAAAACCCGTGCCGCCACTTGCGCCCTGACTACATGCCTTTTTCTAGCAATCTCCCTCCGCTGGGGCTTTATATACATATACCCTGGTGTCTTAAAAAATGTCCCTATTGCGATTTCAACTCACATGCTTTGCGGCAAGAAGAAATACCCGAAGACAGGTATGTAAATGCGCTGCTGGACGACCTGACCCAGGAGTTACCTGACTTCTGGGGACGCAGCATCAACAGTATATTCATTGGCGGCGGCACACCCAGCCTGCTGAGTCCGACTGCCATGGACAAGCTATTAAGCGGTATCAGGGCACTGACCAATCCTCACCCTGAAATCGAAGTGACTATAGAGGCGAATCCAGGCACTTTCGAGCAGGAGAAATTTGGTGAACTCAGAAGCTTAGGAATAAATCGCTTATCCATAGGCATACAGAGTTTCGACGATGCCGCATTATCAAAGCTAGGGCGGATTCATAACGGGCACGAAGCGGAAAATTCGGTTGAAATTGCAAGAAAGGCCGGGTTTGAGAATATCAATCTCGATCTGATGTTCGGCCTGCCGGGGCAAACGCAAGAAAATGCGCTATCCGATTTGCAAAAAGCCATCTCCCTGCAGGCGAATCATATCTCCTGGTACCAGCTAACGATAGAGCCAAATACCCCGTTTTATCAGAAACCTCCTCAGCTGCCGGATCATGACATGCTCTGGAATATGCAAATGCGCGGTACTCGAATGCTCGAACATTGTTCATATTTTCAGTATGAAATTTCCGCCTTTGCAGATTCCGACGCACAGTGTCAACACAATCTTAATTATTGGAGGTTTGGTGACTACCTGGGAGTAGGCGCTGGAGCGCACGGTAAGATCAGTTTCGCCGGAAACGGCAAAATTCTGCGGCGGCAAAAACGTCCGCATCCGAAGGACTATCTGCAGTACGCCGCCACCGGCAATCGTATTTTGACACAAAAAGAGGTGTCGCCCGCCGACACGCCACTGGAATTCATGATGAATGCCTTGCGCTTGAAAAACGGCGTTGAAAGTTCCTTATTCCCTCTGCATACTGGCTTGCCGCTACAGCTCTTACAACAATATCTGCACAATGCCCGTGAACGCGGCTTAATGGAAGATGATCCTCTTCAACTGGTAACCACCGAATTCGGTTATTCCCACCTGAATGACGTACTCGAATTGTTTATGGACAACAATTCGGCAAGACCGATGATTCCGATCAAGGCTGCGTCTGCAACGGATACGGACTGAGTAATTTCTCGAAAAACACCTAAGGCATGTCATTTCGGCAAAAAAATTGCAGTGTTCGATTCAGATAACACTCAATCAACATTAGAAAAAAGTCCTATGAGAAATATTAGCAATGGTTGTAAAAAAGTACTGTTGGCACTCGCGGTTGCGGTCATGCTGTCCGCATGCGGAAGCGATGACTCCAGTTCGCCAGACGACAATACGGATAACGAAAACAATGGTGATACGCAGAATAACGATTCCGTACTCAGCCCCTTGCCGTCCGATTTGAAGGATAACAACACGCTTTATAAGACCGATGGCTATGATCAGTCCGATGTACTGCAAGTGTACGTCAGGACAGTGCCTGGTGCCGGGAGTTGCGACGAAGATGATGTGAGCGGTTGTACTCTTGCCGATGTGAACAGCGATACGGATACTACGGACAACTTTAAACCCAAAGTCCGGGTGCATTTCAGCGCTTCGGACTATGCTGACGATGGCCTTCAGGCCAACGCAGAAATGAAACAACGTGGCGACAGCTCACGATCGGCGGAACAAAAATCTTACGCCATTACATTGGATGACGATCTGCCACTGTGGCGCCAGGAAAAACGGCTGCAACTTAACAAACACCCGTTTGACCAAGAGCGAATTCGTAACAAGCTATCATTTGACCTGATGAGTGAAATTGACCATCTGTTCAGCCTGCGAACACAGTTCGTCAATATGAAGATCGAGGATAGCGGGTCGACTCAGGATTACGGGCTATTCACACATGTGGAATACGTCAAAAAAGAATACCTGATTCATCGTGGTCTGGATACTGACTCCCCCGTCTACAAGGCGGTTAATTTCGGATTCGATTACGATATTGTGGAACAGAGGTTTGCGCTTAATGCCGACGGTTCTCCGGTAGACGAATCGCTGTTCGAACGCAATCTGGAAATTAAACGCGGCAAAAATCACCAACCGCTGGTTTCCATGCTGAAAGAGCTTTTCGATCCGAACACGGATAAATCCGCATTGCTGGATAAGCACTTCAATGAAAACAACATCGTTACCTGGCTTGCGGTCAATATCCTGCTCGGCAATAAAGACACGGTTCTGGAAAATTACTATGTGTTGAATCCTCTGGATAGCGATCGCTTTTATCTAATGCCCTGGGACTACGACGGTGCATTTAAAACCGAAGCGGATCCCGCCGGCTACTCAGGCGAGGAACACCGCACCCGCCGATTGAATTACGGAATTTCCCGCTGGTGGCGGTCTCGGCTGATTCGCTCCTGGCTGAAACAAGAAGGTTCTCGCGAACTGCTATCGGCACGAATAAAGGAACTGCACGAGTCCGTGCTCAGTAATGAGAACATCAATCGTCTGGTCGAAAGCTACAAACCTGTCGTTCAGTCTTATCTGATGTCTTTGCCGGACCTGGAATATATGGAAGGCGATAGCCCGGAAAGCAAACTGGTTGAATGGAATGCTCACACCGGCGAGATGGCGGGAAGAGTTGACACTAACTACCAGGATTACCTGAATCAGCCTGGCTGGCCCATGACCTTTTGGTTGTATGAACCCGTGGTCGCGGACAACCAGGTAAAGATGAAATGGGAACCCTCCTGGGATTTTGAAGACGATGCCTTGGTGTATTCACTTGAAGTCGCCGATAACCCTGAGTTTAGCAATCCGGCGTTAGTTGAAACCGCCATTCCGCATGAAATTGCAGCCGATGGTCTGATCAACTATACATTCGATGCCGCGCAACTGACTTCCGGCACCTGGTACTGGCGAGCCAATGTCCATGAAAAAGATAATCCCGATGTCGCCTGGCGCCCGGCCACCAATAGGTTAAATGTCGATGGTAAACATTTTTACGGTGTTAGAACCTTAACACTACCATAGTACTCTTTGAATCGGTACTGCCGGACGTCGAGCCTGATGTCCGGAGTCCGCATTTCTGACAGCGTTAGAAATTATCGAATATTATCCAACTGCTGCAACCGAGCCTCACTCAACTCATTGACATTGTTCAGCATTTGCTTGATTTCCGCAGGATTCGCGGACATTGGTAAGAGTCCATTTCCTGAGGGTATAGCATGAGCATCAGTTGCCTCTGACGTGGAAGTTTGGCCGACTTCGGCAGCACTATACCCATCGATCAGATTATTGTCCGGATCGACGCGAACGGTTTCAAATTCAATCCCAGGCGTATCCGGTTTAAAACTGCCGAAGTGGGTGACGCCATATTCATCCTTCCAGCGATATATCTCATTTTGTTCGGCAAGCGGAAAGTTTTTGTCCACCGAGACCAAATCACCAGTGGTCTTTCCTATTGAACCGGCCGATTTTTTTATCCGGGCAATTTGAGCACCCACATCAGCCGTCATCCCTTTCAATGGCGCTGTGGGATCATGACCCTGAATATACATCAGATAAGACCCTACTCCGAAGAGCATTATGATAGGGACCATGGCCTTGAACAATAACCTGAGAATGATTCCTGTCACGTGTTAGCCGCTCGCTCAAAAAAAGATTAAGATATATCGGGTGCTTCCCTTATCAAAATAGTTCGGCCCTGAAACAAGTAACTTTATATTTGCAGTGGCTCGCCTTCGATATTCCGGCCCGACGGATATATGTTGAGAAACAGCAAAACCACAATCGCTTGCAAATCCGCGCCACAAAGCATAGAATCCAGCGCCTTTGAAATGCTATGGAATCCGAGAGGTGGTTATGAAACCTGACATTCATCCTAACTACAGTGAAATTACGGTCACATGCAGTTGTGGTAACACCTTCCAGACCGGCTCCACTAACGGCAGTGATCTGACTATCGAAGTCTGCTCTAACTGCCATCCGTTTTATACCGGAAAACAAAAGGTCATGGATACTGCAGGACAAGTCGATAAATTCCGCCGCCGGTACGGAAAATAGCCAGACTCTTTATCCAGCTTCACACTGGGAAAATACCGATAAAGGCGCTTACAGCGCCTTTATTTTTTGGGGCAGTCGCAACAGGCATGAGTCCAAATGAAAACCCTTTATTTGGTCGATTCGAGCATCTATATCTTCCGTGCCTGGCACACTTTACCAGCCGGAATCACAACGACCAAAAACGAACCGGCAAATGCGGTCTACGGATTTACCGAGTTTTTGCTCCATTTATTGGAAAACGAGAAGCCCACCCATATGGTTTGCGCATTCGACGAAAGCCATGAACATTCGATACGAAAAAAAATCTTTCCCGACTACAAATCGAATCGGCCGGCCGCACCGCCGGATTTACAGAAGCAATTTGACTGGTGCAAAGAATTTGCAGCGTCGATGGGTATAAGCTGCTTTTCCAACGAGAGGCTGGAAGCGGACGATATTATCGGCACACTTGCCGGTTATTCACAAGACCAGAATCATCGCAGTATCATTGTCAGCGCGGACAAGGATCTGGCACAGTTTATCGGCGAAAATGACATTCTGTGGGATTTTGCCCGCAGGAAAAGACTGTCGGTTCAAGATATTCGAAAACGTTTTCAACTGAGCCCCCATCAAATCGCCGACATGCTGGCACTTGCCGGGGACAAGGTTGATAATATTCCCGGCGTACCGGGTGTCGGGCTGAACACCGCTGCACGGTTGTTGATGAAATGGGGTAATCTCGACAATTTATTCGCGAATATCGAAAAGGCGGAGTCGATGAAATTCCGCGGGGCAAAACGCACAGCGCAAGCGGTGGAAGAGCACAAAGAAACGGTATATTTGTCACGCAGGTTAACAGGACTGTATCGAGACGAATCTTTGCCGCGGGATTTTGAGGCGCTGAAGTTGCAATCTGCCAACATGAATAAACTTGAAGAGTTATTCGGTTGCTTTCAATTCACCGCCGATCGGCGTCGGCGCTGGTTGCAGATACTGCAAAAATCTGCCTGATATGAACGAGTCTCGGTGAGCCCATCGGACAGCAAATGACAAAAAAACCGGGACGAATTTCCACAAGCCACCCCAGTGCGGTTATTCTGTTCAACAAGCCGTTTGGTGTCCTCAGTCAATTTACTTCTTCCGACAAAATCCCTAATTTGGGCGATTTTATCCGGGCACCTGCGTTTTATCCGGCGGGTAGATTGGATAAGGACAGCGAAGGCTTGTTGATTTTGACCAATGACGGACAGATCCAGAAAAAAATCACTCAACCTCGTGAAAAATTGCCCAAAACCTACTGGGTCCAAGTTGAAGGAGAGATTGACCAAGAAGCGGTCGGGAAGCTTGAGAAAGGGGTTGTTCTCAGAGATGGTCTTACCCGTCCCGCGAAAGGGAAAAAAATAGCGCCACCTGCCATTTGGACCAGAACCCCATCCATCCGTCAGCGAAAGAACATTCCGACAAGCTGGCTGGAATTGATCATTACTGAGGGCAAGAACCGACAGGTTCGACGTATGACAGCTGCGGTCGGTTTCCCGACACTGAGGCTGATTCGCTCGGCTGTGGGACCGTGGCGTCTGAATCACCTCCAACCCGGTCAGTGGATGCGTTTATATTTGGCGAGAAACAAGCAAAATAAGGCTATAATTTCTTAGAGCCTGTTCAATAGTGACAAGATTGACCTGACAGTATTCCGAGGACGATTTATGAACAACTTGTACAAAGCCGCAACTCTGGCTATTTCGATGGTATTGGTGCTTACGGCAGCCGCTTGCAGCAGTAATCCAAAAGAAAACGCGGATTCCACCGTGGACGACATTCAGGCGCGTACTGCGGCACTGGACAAAAAAGAAGCCGAATTATTGCAATTGCAGCGAGAACTGGAAGAACGCGAAAAGTCCACCGACGCTAACACTCAGGCCATGCAAAGCAGCGAAAGTCCAGCCACTGTTAATAACAATGATGCCTCCGCGGACTTGCTGCCGACACACGCCAAACCCGGCGAGTGCTATACGCGTGTCTGGGTTCCGCCCAAGCACAAAAACATTACTGAGCGAATTCTGGTCAAAGAGGCATCGGAACGCATCGAAATCATCCCGGCTGAATATGGAAAAGTAAAGAAACGCGTGTTAGTCAAGGAGGCCTCTACCCGACTGGTTACAGTGCCCGCCACCTACAAGACTGTAGTGGAACAGGTGTTGGTTAAACCGAACACCAAAAAGATCGTCCAGGTTCCGGCTGTCTATGAAACCATGACCGAGCGCGTCGTCGATAAACCGGCCTACACCACTTGGAAAAAGGGCACGGGCCCGATTCAGAGAATTGATGACACCACCGGCGAAATCATGTGTCTGGTCGAAATACCCGCAACTTATAAAACCATCAGCAAGCGTGTACTTAAATCTCCCGCTAAGACGAAAACAGTAGAAGTTCCCGCCATTTACAAGAACGTGAAGAAACAAGTGGTAGACAAACCCGCAAGTACTAAAACCGTTGAGATTCCAGCGGAATACAGATCTGTTGAAGTCACCGAGATGACTGTCCCGGCGCAGGAGCGCCGGATTGAAGTACCGGCCGAGTATACCCATGTCACCCGCCAGGAATTAATCAACGACGGTCATATGGAGTGGCGTTCCATTTTATGCGAAACAAATACAACGCCGGATCGAATCGCAAAGATTCAACAGGCCTTACTCGACGCCGGCTTCGATCCGGGCCCTATTGACGGGGTGATAGGCGTAGAGACCATGCGCGCCGTCAACCGGTATCAGCAGTCAAAAAACCTGCCTGTAGACAAATACTTAAATATCGATACGGTAAAATCGTTGGGCGTCTCGCCTAACTGATTGATGCATTTATAAAATCCGGTATCGGGTAATTGCCGAAAAGCGCAAACCCCGGTGCCGGACACGTTCCTCTCCATTTCTACAACGTCAATTTATTGGCCAACCCCAATAACCCGCCGCCCTGCACTCCCTCTTTTCGGGAGTTTGTGCCAAAATTCCATCGGTGACTGTTCATTTTCAAGAAAGCATCACAATAATTTTCGTACAATGTCAATATCATGACGACTGGTCTGGAAAACTATACCTATAAATGACTGATTTTCTTGATTACACCAGATTACCTGTACTGATTCTGAGCTGCATGGCGATGTCCTTCGGCCTGTTTTCCGACTGTAAGGCCGGCGCGCAAACCTCCGAAATCGTGCAAATCAGCGACTTATCACTGCTTAAAGATTCAAATGAAAAACCGGCCGGGATCAGCGTCTCAGCCGCAGGTCGAGACTATCAAATCATTCTCACACCCAGCAGCGCCGTCAACCATCATCCCCTTAAAGGCGGCCGGTATTTTCAAGGTAAGGTAGCAGGCGATCCGGATTCCTGGGTTCGGTTGAGTTATGACGGAAACGATTTATCCGGTTACCTAAAAGCCTATGGTGAATTGCTGGAACTGCAACCTCATTCGAATGGGGCCAATCCGACCTTAAAACGGTCTGCGAGCAGGCATTTTTTGCATGATCGCATGACCGCCGATAGGATTCTATATCCTCCGCCCCGATCAACATCAGGCATGGAACAATCACTATCGAACGAGGATTTTGCTGGCCTGCAACCGCGCACAAACAGTGCAACAGGGAAAGTCAGCCGGGTACTGAGGCTCAGTATAGTCGTCGACAGCCGGTTCGATGAATTTTACGAAGGGAAAGGGCTGGAAAAGGCGCAGACTATCATTAATGCCATTGACGGGCTCTATCAGGAACAATTCGGACTGGCTTTACAGTTGGACTCAGCTCACCTGCTTACCGCAGACGCGGACCCGTTTCGCCAAATGGACGGCGATATTGAAACGATTTTGCGTGAATTTCGCCGCTATACGCTGAACGATTCCAAGCTCTCTGATGACCAGGGCGTCGTGCATTTATTCAGCGGAAGCTACGACAGTGAGAACATTATCGGTTTAAGCTGGATAAATTCGGTTTGCCGCGATGACGGTTACAACGTTAGCGTGTCCACTCCCTTTTCCAGGCAAATGCTACTCACAGCGCATGAAATTGGCCACAATCTCGGAGCAGTTCACGATGATGACGCCAGCTGCCATGTCGAATACGATAAGGTGATGTGGCCGAATATCTCTAACAGAACGGACACTGATTTCTCCGGCTGCAGCAAAGACTCCATCATTCCAAGGATGTCCGCCAGCTGCAATCTGGACAATATCGATCTCGGCATTTCACTTCAGCTCGTGTCAAAGCAGCAAAAAAATAAATATCGGACGGTCCGTGTGCAAGTCAGCAATAAGGATACTGATCGCGCTGCTAGCGAAGTGGTTTCCGTGACGAGTTTACCGGCGAAAAGCATTCCTTCAGGTATTCCCAAGCAATGCAGCTATTTCGCTGACACCCTCACCTGCAATCACGGCGAGATCGCACCGGCATCCACAAGCAAAGTACAACTCGATCTGACACTGAATGACGCCACGCCCCAGATCATTAGCAGTGAACTCGAATTTCAGAACTTTGCCGATATCTCCCGTCTCAACAATTACGCAAGCCTCGATATCAATTCGGCGCAATCCGTGCCGGACTCCTCCGACGATGATGACTCACAAACCCTAAGCCCGGGCTCCGGCGGCGGAATCGGGGGAATTGCCCTGTTAAGTTTTCTGCTTATTTCGTACAGTGTACGGCTGTCATCCAGGGCAATAGTCAGCCATGCAGAAAATCCACGCGAAGAAAATAGAGCTGGAAATCAGCCGCCAGCTGGCCGAACCATTCAGGATTGAATCACTCACTCCCCTTTACGGCGGGGATATCCATCAAAGCTTTAAAATAAGCCATGGAAGCAAACACTATTTTCTCAAAATCAATCGCCCTGATCGGCTCGCCATGTTCGAGACCGAAGCCAACTCACTGAACGCCATTAAACTGTCTCGATCGATTAAAGTGCCGACTCCGCAGTGTGCGGGACAAACACAAAACCATAGTTTTCTGCTGTTGGAATATCTTACTCTCGGCCGATCCCAGGGAGATAGCACCGCGCTTGGCATATCTCTGGCCGCCATGCATCAACATCAGGCGGAATATTTCGGTTGGAAGGAAAATAATTTTATCGGTCATACGGAGCAGCCAAATCAACCCGGTTCCGATTGGATTGGATTCTGGAATAATCAACGCATTTCGTACCAGGCAAAACTGGCGAACAAAAACCGATGCCCGGGCAAAACCCTGGATTTACTGGAAGAGTTGATGCAAAACACGTCACTTTTTTTTAACGCATACACGCCGCTTGCTTGCCTGTTACACGGAGATTTGTGGGGAGGTAACGCTGGTTTTTTAAACGATGGCACGCCTGTAATTTTCGATCCGGCAAGCTACTACGGCGATCGAGAAACGGATCTGGCCATGACTGAGTTATTCGGGGGATTTGACCGCGCATTTTATACCGGGTACAACTCCGTCTGGCCGATGGATCCCGGGTACGGAGTACGCAAGTATTTATACCAGCTATACCATGTTCTTAATCATTTCAATCTGTTTGGCGGCCATTATGCAACCCAGGCGCACAGGATTTGTGAAAAGTTGTTGAGTGAGATCTGAGTTGCATTAAACTTAATCAATGCCCTCGATTGGTGACAAAGCGCGCTATGCCTATCATGGCATCCCGGAATTGACTGTCCGCCAGGTCGTTAATGCTCTTTTCGGCCCTTAGCGCCTCCTGTTGCGCCAAAACACGGGAGTCCTCAAGCGCCCCGGTCTCATGAATAATATTCAACACAGAATCAATCTCATTCAAACCGCCTTTTTCAATCGCTCTGCGGACGCAGGCGGACTGCTTATCGGTACCGTTTTTCATTGCCAGTATCAGCGGCAGAGTCGGTTTCCCTTCAGCCAGATCGTCGCCGAGGTTTTTCCCCATTTCCGCCGAAGTCTGGGTATAGTCCAATACATCGTCGATAAGTTGGAAGGCAGTTCCCAAATGCATACCGTAGTGCTTGAGCTGCGTCTGAATCTGTTGCTCCGCGCCAGCCAGCAATGCACCCAGGTGAGTAGCTGCCTGAAACAGGCAGGCGGTTTTAGCTCTGATCACGTCGAGATACCGTTCCTGGGTGGTGTCGGCGTCGTGAACATTTAATAACTGCAGGACTTCGCCTTCGGCGATTTTATTGGTGGTTGCCGCAAGAATTTCCATGACCTGCATATCGTCCACGGTCACCATCATTTCAAAGGCGCGGGAATAGAGAAAATCGCCAACCAGGACCGCGGCTTCATTGCCCCAGATGCTGTTGGCGGTATCGCGTCCCCGGCGTAGATCCGATGCGTCCACAACATCGTCATGCAGCAAGGTCGCAGTATGAATGAACTCGATAATAGCGGCCAGGGTGATATGATGCTGACCCCGATAATCGCAGGCATTGGCGGATAAAAGCACCAACTGCGGACGCAGCCGCTTTCCACCACTTGAAATGATGTACTTTGAGAGCTGATTGATCAACACAACATCGGACGCTAGGTTTTCCGTGATCGCTACGTTGACACGCTGCATTTCATCGGCGATCAGCGCCTGGCTTTGAGCTATATCCATGGAACAACATTAAGGTAAGAAAGCGGGAATGCTAAGAACCGCAGACAGCAGTGTCAAGCACACGGCGATTTTATTTTCAAGCAGACAAGCGTAAATGTGCTCAGAGGACTCCTTAGATGCTATCCTCACACACTTCGGTGTGTTCTGTTGACGCTATCAGGCACGATTCAACGAGTGCTGACAGCCCTCTAAGAACATTGACTTGGCTTTGTTCGCGCGTTAAAATTCCGCGCTTTTCGAATCAAATGTGTACCCGAATTCTCGCGCGGGCACTTGCAATTATACGGAGTTACCCATGTACGCGGTCGTTAAAACCGGTGGAAAACAATATCGAGTCGCCGAGGGCGATAAATTACGGGTTGAATCGCTTGATGCGGAGGAAGGTGGCAGCGTCGAGTTGGATTCAGTTCTTCTGATCGGCGAGGGCGAGGATGTTAAAATCGGTACTCCGGTGGTTGAAAACGCAAAGGTCACTGCAAAAGTCATTGCCCACGGTCGCGGAGACAAAATCGAAATCATAAAATTCCGCCGGCGCAAGCACCATCGAAAGCAGATGGGGCACCGGCAGAACTATACTCTGCTCGAAATCACCGGCATTTCGGCAGGCTAGAAAGCAGTTTTGCCCGCTATTTATCAGAGGAAAATCAAATGGCACATAAAAAAGCAGGCGGCAGTACGCGAAATGGCCGTGATTCTGAGTCCAAACGACTAGGCGTAAAAAAATTCGGTGGTCAGGCTGTATTAGCGGGAAATATCATCGTCCGTCAGCGGGGTACCAAAATTCACCCCGGCGCTAATGTCGGCTGCGGCAAAGACTATACGCTGTTCGCGAAGACTGACGGATTGGTTAAATTCGAGACCAAGGGCCCCAGGAACCGCAAATACGTGAGCGTAGTCACGGCTGCCTGATCCGGTACAAAATTCCGCTTGGGCTAAGCGCCTGTCTAAAACCCCGTTTTTACGGGGTTTTTTGTATCTCTATTCATCAAATGCCGCCGCCCTTGCAAACTCAATCCCTGAATTCTGCTATAAGGCACCCATGAAATTCGTAGACGAAGCCAAGATTAAAGTCATTGCCGGAGATGGAGGCGATGGCTGTCTGAGCTTTCGGCGGGAAAAATACATACCCAGGGGCGGTCCTGACGGTGGTGACGGTGGTGATGGAGGCAGCGTGTTTCTGCAGGCAAGCGAGGAGTTGAATACCCTGGCGGACTTTCGTCACATTCGCACCTATACTGCCGAACGAGGACAAAACGGGAAGGGCCGCAACTGCACCGGCCGCAAGGGCGAGGATTTGGTGGTAGAAGTTCCAATCGGCACCATAGCGCGAGATCTGGAAACAAATGAAATCATCGCGGATCTGACAAAGCACACGGAGAAAGCACTGGTTGCCCGTGGCGGATTTCACGGATTGGGTAACACGCGGTTTAAAAGCTCCACCAATCGCACACCCAGGCAAACAACTCCCGGATCAGACGGAGAGCGGCGAGACTTACACCTGGAACTGCGGCTACTTGCAGATGTTGGATTGTTAGGCTATCCCAATGCGGGAAAATCCACATTTATCCGCGCGGTTTCTTCGGCACGCCCCAAGGTTGCAGATTACCCATTTACAACTTTACATCCCAATCTGGGCGTGGTGAGCATTGAAAGACACCGCAGTTTCGTAATCGCCGATATTCCGGGGATTATTGAAGGCGCATCGGAAGGACACGGGCTTGGCATTCAATTCTTAAAACACCTGTCGAGAACCCGGTTGTTATTGCACCTTATCGACGCCGTACCCATTGACGGTTCGGACCCTGCTGTTGAAGCCTCAAAGCTGGTTGAAGAACTCGAAAAATTCAGCCCTGAGTTGGCAGCCAGAGAGCGCTGGCTGGTGATCAACAAATTAGACCTGGTCACCGAGC
Organism: Granulosicoccaceae bacterium; assembly: GCA_965222695.1. Lineage (GTDB taxonomy): Bacteria > Pseudomonadota > Gammaproteobacteria > Granulosicoccales > Granulosicoccaceae > UBA7957. Next base: position 3,651,764 of record OZ244967.1, read on the forward strand.
AGGATCGGCAAAAACACTGTGATCGCATCGCCACGAAACTCAACTGGACCAAGCCTGTCTTCCCGGTATCAGCGATCAGCCGGCAAGGTACAAGACAGGTGTGCGAACAGATTATGAATTATCTGGAAGAACAGGAACGACTATGCGAGACCGAATCCGCAAAGCCACACGATGGGTAGTGAAAGTCGGCAGTTCATTGGTCACCGCCGACGGCGCCGGGCTTGATCTCGTCGCCACCCAATCCTGGGCAGAACAAATTGTCGAACTCAAACGAAGCCGCTGCGAAGTCGTGCTGGTGTCTTCCGGATCCATTGCCGAGGGGATGAGCAGACTGGGATGGCAAGCCCGCCCGGCAACCGTACACGAATTACAGGCCGCTGCCGCAGTCGGTCAAATGGGCCTGGTGCAGGCTTATGAATCCATTTTCAAGCGGCACGGTATGCATACCGCGCAAATTCTTCTGACCCACGACGATCTCGCCAACAGAAGACGTTATCTTAATGCGCGATCAACTCTGCAAACCCTGCTGGCACTTGGAGTAACACCCATTATCAATGAAAACGATACAGTGACCACGGATGAAATCCGCTTCGGTGATAACGATACTCTCAGTGCATTGGTTGCCAATCTCATCGACGCTGACACACTCGTTATTCTCACCGATCAGCAAGGTCTGTTCAATAAAGACCCCCGAGCCCATAAAAACGCAACGCTGATTGAACGGGCGATCGCGGGTGATCCGAAAATCCTGGCGATGGCGGGTCCCAGCGGCAGCAACATTGGCAGAGGCGGGATGGGTACCAAGCTGGAAGCCGCTGAGCGTGCGGCTCGCTCAGGCACCACGACTGTCATAGCCTCAGGACGTGAAGACAGAGTGCTGATCCGTCTTAAACAGGGCGAGCCAATCGGCACTATGTTGACTTCCGATAAAGCACCTCTGTTGGCTCGCAAACAATGGTTGGCCAATCAGTTAAAAGCAGCCGGAAATCTCATCATTGACGACGGCGCCTGCCACGTGTTGAAAAAATCGGGTTCCAGCTTGCTGGCTGTCGGTGTCAAGCATGTGGAAGGCGAATTTAAACGGGGAGAACTGGTTCGCTGCCTTGACTCGCAGGGACGGGAAATCGCGCGCGGCCTGATAAACTACAACAGCGAAGAGGTAAACAAGCTAAAGGGACAAGCCAGTAGTAAGATCGAAGCTCTGCTCGGTTATAGAGATGAGCCGGAGCTGATACATCGCGATAATATGGTGGTGCAAGCGGACTGAACTGCCAGCCAGCTCGCCATAACTGAATTTCAAATGGCTTAAATCGCCTTGATCTGAGCGTTAAGGCGGCTTTTATAGCGGGCGGCTTTATTTTTATGGATCAGGCCTTTACGTGCCGCAGAATCCAATACGGGAACAGCCGCTTTATAGGCCGCCTCGGCATCTGCCTTGTTGCCATCCCGAATGGCGTAGACTACTTTCTTAACACTGGTGCGCATCATGGAGCGCTGCCCTGCATTACGCTGCCGACGCTTTTCCGCCTGACGCGATCTTTTTCTGGCTTGTGGAGAGTTAGCCACTGTCTTAACCCCTGAAGTGCTTGAACGGAATCGGTAAAAAGCAGGCGATTATCTACCTTCATGTGCAGACTGTCAATCTTTGCCCGCGAATTCTCACTAAAACAGTGATAAACTCTCGCGATTTTTACTGAAACCAGACCGCTATGGGTGCCCGTCAGAACTCCGATCAGCAAAAGGACCCGCCCGCCGGCTTATTACGTTCGGGCGCGATCGTCAGTGCCTTTACATTATTGTCGCGGATATTAGGATTTATCCGTGATCAAGTGATCGGAATCACCTTCGGATCGGGGCTTTATACGGATGCATTTCTGGCCGCATTCAAAATACCCAATTTCCTGCGCCGCTTGTTCGCCGAAGGCGCTTTCGCACAAGCTTTTGTCCCCGTCTTTACCGAGTACAAAGAGAAACGCAATCAAGCCGCACTGGAAGATTTGGCCAGCCATGTCTCCGGGACACTCGCGGGAACACTGTTGCTGGTCAGCATAACCGGGATGCTGGCCGCGCCCCTGTTGATGCTGGTATTCGCACCGGGGTTTGTGGATAACCTGCGATTTGATTTAGCCAGTGGCATGCTCCGTATCACCTTTCCCTACCTCTTTTTCGTCTCACTGGTGGCCTATGCAGGCGGTATTCTCAACAGTTATGGTCGCTTCGCCATACCCGCCGTAACACCGGTGATATTGAATCTTTGCATGATAGGCGCTGCGCTTTTTTTATCCCCATTGATGGATATTCCGATACAGGCCATGGCGTGGGGAGTTTTTTTTGCCGGACTGGCCCAATTGCTGTTTCAGCTTCCATACCTGAAAAAACTCGGCTTGCTCAAGCGCCCACGATGGGGCTGGAAACATTCGGGTGTCAGGAAAGTATTCACTTTGATGATTCCCGGAATATTCGGCTCCTCGGTAGCGCAGATCAATCTCCTGCTCGATACCGTAATCGCTTCTTTTCTTGCCACCGGCACACTGGGCTGGTTGTATTTTGCCGACCGGCTGCTGGAATTCCCCTTGGGCTTGTTCGGTATCGCCATAGCAACCGTGATACTGCCGCGGCTCTCGAAAGAACACGCAACACAATCGGCGGACAGGTTCCGGGATACTCTCGACTGGGCCATAAGACTGGCCATTTTCATCGCCTTGCCGGCAATGTTCGGATTGATGTTGCTGGCCAGGCCGATCATAAGCACTTTATTTGAATATGGCGCGTTTACGGCCAATGATAGCGATATGAGCGCCGCAGCTCTCGTGGCCTATTCGATCGGCCTTCCGGCCTTTATCATGATCAAGATTCTGGCACCTGGATTTTTCTCACGGCAAAACACCAGAACACCCGTGCGCATCGGCATAATCGCAATGATCAGTAATATGGTTCTTAATATTCTCCTGGTGGTGCCCATGGTGCTTTCAGGCTTTGCCATGCCGCATATAGGTCTCGCTATAGCAACGAGTCTCTCCGGCTGGCAACAGGTATTTCTACTCTACCACGGACTGAAGAAAGACGGAGTTTACTCGGTCAGCCGGACCAACAAAATCTGGCTGCTAAAGTCCATACCGCCTCTTTTAATCATGACACTGCTGGTACTTCTGCTTACCCCTAACGCCACGGCATGGAGTTCCTACAGTGCGGTGGAACGCGCCGGCCATTTATGCCTTATTATCCTGGCGGCCGCTTTCAGCTATATAGTATCGATGCTGCTGATCGGAGCCCGGCTTTCCGATATTCGTGGTGACGTGCATGAGGGCCGCTGATCCGGTAATCTTCAAGTTCGATGGAACTCATTCGCGGACAATATAACTTAAGACCTGAACACCGGGGTTGCGTGGCAACCATCGGTAACTTTGACGGTGTCCATCTCGGACATCAGCAATTGATCAAAAAAGTGAAAGCGAGCGCCAAAGGCCTGAGTCTTCCGTCCTGTATTATTACATTCGATCCCCTGCCGCATGAATTTTTCGCACCGGCCGATCAGATACAGCCTCGTCTTACCTACTTTCGCGAAAAGTTTCACGCGATTTTAACTCATCAGCCAGATCGCATGTTGATGCTGAGATTCAATCATCAACTCGCCCGTTTGGAAGCCGATGAATTTATAGATCAGATTCTCGTGAAAGGACTGAACATCAAACAATTGATTGTCGGCGATGATTTTCGTTTCGGAAAAAAACGCAGCGGTAATTTCCAAACCCTGGTTAACGCGGGTAAAAAAAACGGATTTTCAGTTTTACCCACCGATACATTTTGCATCGATAATGAACGCGTTTCGAGTACCCGGGTGCGCGACCACCTGCAAAACGGGAAGCTGGGGTGCGCGGCCAGATTGCTGGGTCGACCCTATAGCATGGAAGGCAGGGTCGTCTACGGCCGACAATTGGGCCGCAGTCTCGGATATCCGACAGCCAATATCCTGTTAAAACGGCACAAAACCCCTATCCATGGTATTTTCGTCGTCAAAGCGAGTGATAAAAACGGCCATTCCTTCAATGGAATGGCAAGCCTGGGTGAACGCCCTACCGTGGGAGGAGGTGATACCTTATTGGAGGTACATTTATTCGATTTTTGCGCTGACCTTTACGGCCAACATTTGAAAACCGTTTTTCTACACAAAATTCGGGATGAGCAGCATTTTTCATCGATCGACGAACTCACCCTCGCCATTCAATCCGACGAACGCATATCCAGAGAATGGTTCAAATCTTGCCATAGTGGAGAAAGCGCTGAATAATGCGGTTTCGATACGGACAGACTTACCCAAAACAAGGCAATTTACGCTACAGTAATGGGTTTATCATTTATTAGACATTACCTCCCAGGAATTACTCCGTGAGTCAATATAAAGATACGCTTAATCTTCCCAAAACTGACTTTCCCATGCGCGGCAATCTCGCAAAACGAGAGCCGGAAATGCTAGCTCATTGGGAAAAAATGGGGCTTTATCAGCGGATTCGCGATAATTCACAAGGCCGTGAAAAATTTGTTCTGCATGACGGACCTCCCTATGCAAACGGCGATATTCACATTGGCCATGCAGTCAACAAGGTGATCAAAGACTTGATTATCAAAGCCAGACAGCTGGAAGGATTTGATTCTCCCTACGTGCCGGGCTGGGATTGTCACGGACTGCCCATCGAAAACAAAGTCGAGTCCAGCGCCGGTAAGCCGGGAGAAAACATCGACGAGGCGGAATTCAGAATCAAATGCCGCGAGTTCGCCAAGCAACAGATCGACGGTCAGCGTGAGGATTTCAAAAGGCTTGGGGTATTCGGAGACTGGGATAATCCCTACTTGACAATGGAGTACCAAAATGAGGCTGATATCATCCGCACGCTTGGTAAAATCGTCGAGCAGGGACACGTGTATCAGGGCGTGAAGCCGGTATTCTGGAGTTGGGGGGCGCACTCGGCACTGGCCGAAGCGGAAGTGGAGTATCAGGACAAAACATCCAAGGCACTGGATGTGAAATTTGCAGTACAGAATGAAGCGGCGTTTACCGCAAAATTCGAAACACTCAAAGCAGCAGAAGGTGCTGTGTCCCTGGTCATATGGACAACAACTCCCTGGACCATACCCGCCAATCTCGCGGTGGCTCTGCACCCAGAGCTGAGTTACGCACTGGTGGCCTGTGATCTGGGCAAGGGGCCGGAAAGACTCTTGCTGGCGGAAGAACTCGTGGCCGATGTATTGCTGCGAGTTGGAACTGAAAACTACGAGGTGCTTGGAACTGCGCAGGGCTCTGTATTCGAAAATCTGAAAACCAGGCACCCCTTGTATAAAAGAGAATCGCTGATCGTGCTTGGAGACTACGTTACCACGGAATCCGGGACAGGACTGGTGCATACAGCCCCCGACCACGGCGTTGACGACTTCAACACGGGCCGCAAGTATAGTCTTGGGTTGCTCAACTATGTCGATGATAAGGGCATCTATCGCGACAGTGTCGAATTGTTCGGCGGGGAGCACGTCATCAAGGCCGAGACACATATCATTGAAGAGCTTGAAAAAAACAATACGCTGTTACATGTAGAAGACTACAGGCACAGCTACCCCTACTGCTGGCGTACCAAAACACCCATTATTTACAGAACCACGCCCCAATGGTTTATCAGTATGGATGAGAAGGGGCTGAGGCAGCAGGCACTCAAGGGCATAAGTGAGGTCCGCTGGACACCCAGCTGGGGACAGGCTCGTATTGATGGCATGATAGCCAATCGCCCGGACTGGTGTATTTCGCGTCAGCGTTACTGGGGTGTTCCCATCACATTTTTTGTCCACCGGGAAACCGGCGATTTGCATCCGCGCAACGCGGAACTTATCGAACAGGTAGCCCGGCGGGTTGAAGAAAAGGGAATACAGGCCTGGTTTGATCTTAAGGCCGAAGAACTGCTTGGTGAGGAAGCCGAAAACTATAAGAAAACCGATGATGTGCTGGACGTGTGGTTCGATTCCGGTTCCACCTGGGCGCACGTATTGCAAAAACACAAGGACACCACCTACCCGGCAGATATGTATCTCGAAGGCTCGGATCAGCATCGAGGCTGGTTCCATTCCTCACTGCTGACCAGTACTGCGGTCAACCGGCATGCGCCTTATAAGCAGGTTTTGACACACGGCTTTACCGTCGATCAGCAGGGACGCAAAATGTCCAAATCGCTGGGCAATGTCATCGCGCCCCAGAAAGTAATGAATTCCCTGGGCGCGGACATTATTCGTCTATGGGTGGCCGCCACAGATTATCGTGGCGAAATGACGGTGTCTGACGAAATACTCAAACGCATGTCCGACAGTTACAGACGTATCAGAAACACAGCAAGATTCTTACTGGCCAATATGCACGGCTTCGATCCGCAAACCGATTTACTGGCCGCGAAAGAGATGCTTGCCCTTGACCGCTGGGCGGTGGACCGCGCCAATAAACTACAGGCGGAAATTCGCCATGCCTACCTCGACTATAATTTTCACATTATTTACCAACAGGTGCATAATTTTTGCACTGTCGATATGGGTGGGTACTATCTTGATATAGTAAAAGACCGTCAATATACAACTCAGGAGAACAGTATTGCACGCCGTTCCGCACAATCGGCAATGTTCCATATCTGCGAAGCCATGGTTCGATGGATAGCACCTGTATTGTCTTTTACAGCCGAGGAAATCTGGCGGCATATGCCCGGCAAGCGCGGCGATTCGGTCTTTCTGGAAACTTGGTATGAAGAATTATTCGAACTGAACGAACACTCATTACTTTCCGCCGAGCAATGGCAACAGGTCGTTAATGCCCGGATGGCGGTCAGCAAACGCCTGGAGCTACTGCGTATCGAGGGAGAGATCGGATCCTCGCTGGATGCGGAAATCGTACTTTACTGCGATGAAAAGCTTAAACGCACTCTGGATCAATTGAAAGACGAGTTGCGATTCGTGATGATTACATCATCCGCACTGGTTTTACCGGTTGCCGAGAGGCACGAAAATTCCCACGCCACTGAAATGGAAGATGCCGAGTTGTGGATTGATGCAGTCGCGTCGGACAAAGCAAAGTGCGTCCGTTGTTGGCACCACAGAGAAGATGTCGGACATCACAATGATCATCCACAGTTATGCGGCCGGTGTATTGAAAATGTCTCCGGCAAAGGTGAACCCAGGCTTTACGCCTAGGGCGTGTCACCCATGCCTTTCTCTATGCCCAAGGACTGATTTCATGCTGTTACGTTTCTTACCGTCGATCTCAGTCATTCTGCTCGATCAGGCCAGCAAACTGCTGGCACTGGAAAAGCTTGAGCTGCATCAACCTGTCCCGGTAATGCCGGGCTTCAATTTCACGCTGATGTTCAATGAAGGCGCGGCGTTCAGCTTTCTTAGCGATGCAGGCGGGTGGCAAAGATGGCTTTTTTCAGGACTTGCATTTTTTGTAAGCATATTTTTGATCCTGTGGATCAGCCGGCTGAACAGGAACGAAAAATGGACCGCACTATCCCTGTCATTGATACTGGGCGGCGCTGTCGGAAATCTGATCGACCGCCTTGTTTATGGTTATGTCGTGGATTTCATTCAGTGGTATTATGACCGCTTTTACTGGCCCGCTTTTAATATAGCTGATTCCGCTATCACCGTCGGGGCTATTGTATTACTGGCGGTTTCATTTTTTCAAATAGAAGAGCCCGATACGGACGAGAATCAATAATGCAAGCGAAAAACGCAGCGACTATAGAAAAGGAAAAAATCAGCCCTGGAAGCAAGGTAACCCTGCACTACCGACTCTCTCTCTGCGACGGAACGATTATAGACAGCACCTTTGACCGCAGACCCCTGACATTCGTCATGGGCGACGGTACTTTTCCCTCAGGCGTGGAACCCATGCTATTCGGTATGCAAGGAGGCGACAAAAATATCAGAACCCTGAGCCCGGAGCAGGGCTGGGGATACCCCGATCCGGGTAATGTACAATTTTTAACGACATCGGATTTTCCGGACGGGGAAATGCTGGATCCGGGCAAGGTCATAGAATTCAGGCTACCCAACGGCGAGAGCCTGCCAGGCACTGTATTGGCGATACAGGGAGATCGGGTACAAGTGGATTTCAATCCACCGCTCGCGGGCCGTGATATTACGATTGAAGTTGATATTATCTCAGTCAAATCTGCGGAAGTGGCCAAGTAATGAATATCGTGCTAGCCAACCCTCGAGGGTTTTGCGCCGGGGTCGATCGGGCTATTGATATAGTGGACCGGGCTCTCGATCTTTTTGGCGCACCGATTTATGTTCGTCACGAAGTCGTGCACAATAAGTTCGTTGTCGACGGACTCAGGGAAAAAGGCGCGGTATTTATCGAGGAAGTCGATGAAGCCCCGGACAACTCCACACTGATTTTCAGTGCCCATGGTGTTTCCCTGGAAGTTGAGATGGAAGCGCAGAGACGCGGCCTGCAGATATTCGATGCAACCTGCCCCCTTGTGACAAAAGTGCATATGGAAGTTGCACGCTACTCGCGCAAAGGAAACGAAGTCATACTGATCGGCCATGCCGGCCATCCCGAAGTGGTCGGAACCATGGGGCGTTATGACGGACGCCACGGCGGTAAGATCATTCTGATTGAAAAACCCTCGGACGTAGACAAAATGTCCGTCAACAACCCTTCAGAACTGGCCTTTGTCTCTCAAACCACCTTATCGGTCGACGATACGCAGGACATTATCAACGCCTTGCGTAAGCGATTTCCCAATATCAAAGCACCCAAAAAAGACGATATCTGCTATGCCACACAGAATCGACAGGACGCGGTAAAACAACTTTGCACACAGGTTGAACTGCTTCTGGTCGTAGGGGCGCCCAACAGCTCGAACTCAAACCGGCTGCAGGAACTTGGCATCAGGGCCGGTGTTGAGTCACATCTGATTACACGGGCAGACGATATTTCCACTGAGTGGCTGCAGGGAAAATCCTCGGTCGGTATTACCGCAGGAGCTTCCGCACCAGAAGTCTTGGTTACGGAAGTCATTGACTATCTTAAATCTCAGTCGAACGGCCCGACCACAGTCAAAGAAGCTTCTGGAATTACCGAAACAGTCTCGTTTGTCATACCCAGGGCCTTACGTCAAATAAAGGGCAAAAAACCTCAATAAAATCCATATTTAGCCGAAAACCCAGGTATCGACCGTTGAATCCGGGCACTTCCTGTTTAGGCCCGCTTTTTCTGTTATCAGGGTAATTATGGCTTATAACACCGACTCCAATGCAGCACTCAAAAATGACTCATCCAATCAGGATGACATCATACAAATTGCAAAAAACCTTCACCCAATCAGTGACTTAAATAAGGTAAACAGAAAGGCGCTTTGCCGCAGTGTGAATGTCACGCATCTACAGCGTAACGACCAAATGAAAGTGGATGCCGTCATGCGCGGGTTGGTTTACGTGGTGGAGGGCAGTGTTACTCTCTACAATGGAAAAAACGAGGTTTTCACCCTTGGTGCAGGGACACGAGAAGCCAATCAACCACTGAAGATCGATCAGGCGTCCAATCATGTTCTCAAAACCAAGACTTTTGCAAAACTGATCAGATTCGGCCGCGAGCAGATGGAAATTCTGCTCAAAGAACAGGAAAAAGCGGCCACGCGCGTCATCGAAAGACAAGTCAGTAAGGCGGATAATCTGATATTCGATGATATCTACCGTGACATGGAAAATAACGCCGTCTCATTATGTAATTTTAAAGAAACAGCGCAAAAAATCATGACAGCGGTGAAGAGTAAAAAAATGGAGATCCCAGCTCTCGCCGACATTATTCAATCCGATCCGGGTCTTACCGCTCACGTGGTACTCGCGGCATCACGTATGGACGGCGCCAGTATCGACCCGGTGCAAACGATCCGCGGTGCAATTACCCGATTGGGAGTGGAAACAACGGTAAAAATGGCCATGGCGCTTCCGGCCAAGAATGCCTTGCAAAGTGAAAATACTGTTATCGTCGAGCATTTTGAAAAATACTGCCGCCGTTCTACTTTGACGGCGGCTATTTCACAGGTTCTGGCGCACAAAGTCCCCTACCTGAAACCCGATATGGCGCTTTTGGCCGGTGTTACAGCGGATCTCGGCGAACTTTTAGTCATAGGCTACGCCGATAAACACCCGGAGGAATTCAACACCTCCAAGCAATTGACAGACTCAGTGAACAATCTGCGTGAAATCGTCGGTAGCTGGCTGCTGGGCACCTGGGGATTTTCTCCGGAATTTGTTGAGGCGACACACACAGCCCGTGATTGGTACAGAAACAAAACCGGCGATATCGAATACAGCGATCTGGTGACGGCCGCCCTGCTGATAATTCAGAGTGAATTCCCGGACCACGACACAACGTCGATTCCCAATGCATCGAGTCTGCTGATTACGCGGCGCCTGCAACAAGTCGGTATAGATTTGACCAACACAACCGAAATTCTGCAATCCGCCGGTCAGAAGATTTCGGATTTACAGGGGCTTTTGACCGGGTAATAGTTCCTGGCCAGTCGGCATCCTCGGCCAGGGCCTTCACGGACAATCGCAGTTCAGACATGCGCGTCCATAGCAGTGCACTCATACACTGGCCTATCCGGCTTCTCGATTCAGCTCTCAGAACCTGTCCAATAACGAATCCACCCATATTCTTGAACTGCATCAGTTGCCATCGACAACGCCTGATGGATAGGCACTTGCCCACACCCGTTGCTTTGACATTCCAAGCAATACACCGAACCGAATTTTAAAAAGGGCATAGTCTCGGAAAATCACACCGTCTGTATTCTGATTTACAACGATACTCAATAGAAAAACCCTCTCACCTGGACAGGTGAGAGGGCATGTTTGATAGTGTTAAAGCCTAACTTAATCCGTATTACTGCAATCCAGAACAGTACCATATGGACTACGTGTATTCGGGAGATTTGAATCCACATCTTCCAACTCATCGGCAAGCATGGGCAGATAAGAGATATAGGTCGATTCCGCTTCGACGTTTAAAGCGGTTGCGCTGGCGGTAATCGCCAATGTTGACCAGGTTGCATTACTCTGCGGATACACCAGAGCAAAATACCCGAACCCGTTTTCATCCGTCACTATACTGCCCGACTGCAGCGTCGGAGTGGTACTGTCCGCCGCCAGAACTGCGGGATTCTGCGGATCCAGACGCCCGTTTCCGTTTGAATCCTCTCCGCTGTCAAGCTTGCCGTTACCGTTAAGGTCTTCGGCATTGCATTCTATGTAATCGTTACTCACACCAAGCGTTCTGCCCCAGACATCCGCAACGTTATCGGTGGGATTACTTGTATCGTACAGCCGGTAGCGCCCCTTGTAGAACGACAGCGGCACATAGCTGACTTGCACGGTTGCATTCTTTACCGGTTGGCCGGAGCCATCGGCAACCTGTACCACATAAGGCTGGCTATACTGCGTTTCATTAGCCTGTTCGCGTATGTTATCAGTTGTACCGAGTGTCACATTCAATTCCCGTTTGTTAACGGTCAGGCTGACACTGTTGTTAATAGATTGGTTTTCCGCCACTGTCGCTACTATGACCAGTTCGTCTTCTTCGGTTGACAACGACCCGGCAGTAAAAGTCACTGCGGCCTCGCCGTTGGAATCCGTGACTGCACTGGGAGACATAACCCCGCCAAATGCCTGAGCAGTTTCAAATTTCACCGTCTTTCCTTTGACGGGATTGGCATTGGCATCCAAAACAGTTGAGGTTATGACGCTGTCGCCGTTGGTATCGACCACTCGGGGAGCCGCGGTGACCGCAATGCTGGCCGGCACGGTTGCCACATATTCCACATCCAGTTTGGTCGCAGGATCATTCTGACCGGTACCTTCAACAGTCACTGTTGCAACCCCTGCGCTGACGGATGAAATCTGAATCGAGGCGGTGCCGTTGGATCCTGTCGTGACTGTCGATGGGCCGATAATCTGCCCGGCTGTGACGCCAAAAAGCAAATCCTGTCCGACGACCGCTGATCCGTTGCTAAACCATTTGGCCGTGACGGTATGATTAGAACCGACCGCCAACTCTGCATTGGATGAAGGTTTTGTGAAGGTCAACAAATCATCGGCGACATTAAGACTGAATTGCGCCGTGACATTATCATCGAGCGCACTGGCGGTAATCGTATCGCTTCCTGCCGTGCTGCCCACCTCAACCTGAACCTGCCCGTTTTCATCAGTGATCGCGCTTTCGGGAGAGATAGAATTTGAATTTTCGGACGAGAAGGTAATCAGCTCATTACCGATCGGCTCACCGTTTCCGGCCGACAGAGTAGCATTTAGATCCGCGTTATCCCCGGCAACCATCGCAGTCGGTCCCGACAGAACAATACCTGTACCGGCCGCCTTGATGTTAACGGTTGCAGTCACCTCGTCTGCTGTCGCGGAAACTACAATTTCCTGATTCATCGGATCGCCATCCAGCCCCAGTTCGGCGGTAGCGGTACCGTCCTCAGCCGTAACGTCGCTTGTTACTTTAAGCGAGCCTCCGCTTGCTGCAAACTGTACTTTTTTCCCTTCGACCAGAACATTGTTTTTATCTTTCACCAGTGCCGTAATTTTGGCAATCTCTGATCCACCGGTTTCGATCAATGAGTTATCGGTAATAACCACAACCTCGGTTGAATCGTCAGTCCCGGCCGAACCGCCAGAGCCGGTTCCACCCGTGGCACCGGAGCTGCCACCCGCCCCAGCGCTACCAAGACCCAAGGCCGCATCCGCTTCTTCGGAGCGTTCAGAGCACCCGGCAGTGAAAGCTAAAATAACCGCAAACAGAATACTGAGTTTTTTCATTGTCATGCCTATCTTATTTATCCTTTGACGGATGCCTTAGGGAGAATCTGTCGCTTCTGATACCCAGAAAGTGAATGAAACCGATACTGACGTTGCTGAAATCATCATCGTCCATCTCTTGTCTCAGATAACCAAGACTGATTGCAGTGGCGGGGCTGCCAAAAAGGTTGATTTCCACCCCGGTTGTCAAACCGCTTTCCGAGTCGTCTAATGAACTTGAAGTACTTGCATATCCGAGCAACCCGTAAATCGAGACCTGTTCCCACTCGTATCCAAGCCGGCCATTGACGGCATATTGTTTGAACAAGGGATCACGAACAATACTGCTGGCCTCATTGGAGAAAACCCCAACCCGGCCCTCTACGCCAAGATATCCGTTAAAGTGGTAGCCCAGCTGCAGGGACAGACCGGACACAGAATCGTCAATATTGCTTTCCGTATCGGAGATATTCACTCCGTAAAACAGGCCATCATTTTCGGCAAATGCTGTACCAACGGATAAGGCCAGGCATAGCGCCATAGTCCTCAACGTCTTTTTCATGCAGTATTCTCCTGAGAAGATTCGTTTGTCACTCGGCGTCTTTGCGACAGCTGAGCCACATTGACGGCAACGCCGCTGCCAAAACGCGGCACTGTCTTGTTTTCAGCCTTCAACACCATTTAAAACGGCTACTTACCGGGCAAACTTTAAAAAATTTGCTCCTCTTCACACTATTTTCGTGCCAAACGCTGAATTAATGACTACTGTGCAACAAGCAATACGGATACCAGTTTTTAGAACTGCCGGCTTGACAAAGGATGAAAGATAGGAAAATGCCGGACTGGCGACTTTAGATTTAGGCTTGCAGGATGGATAATAGCGTATCTTGCTCCAACTGCCTTGCTCAGGGAAAATCAGTTATGCTTTGGGTTAAAGCGTTTCATATTATCTTTATGGTGACTTGGTTCGCTGGTTTGTTTTATCTTCCCCGCCTGTTTGTATATCACGCCATGACAGACAGCCGGCCGCAGTCGGAGCAGTTTAAAATCATGGAACGCAAGCTTCTGATAATGACGCACATCGGTGGCGGTTTTACGGCGGTATTTGGCTTTTGGCTGCTGGCTTTTTACCCCTTAAACGCGCTCCTGGAGATGGGTTGGCTACACATTAAGCTTGTGCTTGTGCTCCTTTTGTGGGCTTATCATTATTGGTGTTTGCGGCTGGTAAAGGATTTCCGTGAAGACAGGAACCGGCACAGTCACAGGTGGTATCGTTGGTTTAATGAGGCGCCGTCGATATTACTTATCATGATAGTGATTCTGGTTGTGCTCAAGCCGTTCTAGTGTACTGAAAAATCATCTCATGCCTGCCCGGCATGAGATGATCAGGATGATTTCAAAAACGGTTTCAGCTGCCGTAAAGCTTCCCGGTAAACCTGGCGTTTGAAAAATATGACCTGTTTGCTGGGCAACCAATAGTCCACCCAGCGCCAGTGATCGAACTCCGGCTTTTCTGTGGACGATAAATCCACCGTCGTTTCGTCACACAGCATTCTCAGCATAAACCAGATCTGTTTCTGACCAATACATAAAGGACGTTGATTTTTCCGGATAAAGCGATGCGGGAGCTTATATTTCAGCCAATCCTTGGTCACTCCTATAATTTCCACATCCTGGGGACGCAAACCGGTTTCTTCCTTTAATTCCCGAAACATCGCCTGTTCCGGAGTTTCTTTATCCTGAATGCCTCCCTGTGGAAACTGCCAGGCATTTTGTCCAATTCGCCGCGCCCAAAAAACCTGCCCTTCAAGGTTACTGAGAATGATGCCTACATTCGGCCTGTATCCCTCACAGTCGATCATGCGTACACCTGTTCTCCGTTAAATTGTTATGTCGATTTTTCCAAAAAACTCCGCCGACCGCAATTGCTGTTTTCACACTGTGCCGACATAGCCGTATAATCGGCGCCTTTAAATACTCGTATCACCCGTAACTATGCCGCTCGCATTATTTGATCTGGATCACACTCTCGTCAATGCCGATACACCCAGCCTGTGGATTGAGTTTTTGATAAACAAAGGTGTTATCCGCAAATCCGATGTTGAACAAAAAATGATTGATTTCTCCAATAACTATAGCGCGGGAACGCTCGACTTTCCGACCTATATGCGATTTGAATTGTCGACCATTAAGAATCGCCCAATGGAGACTCTGCTGAACTGGCGCCGGGAATTTCAGCATTCCTGCCTTCGCAAGCATATCGTTCCCAAAGCCAGGGAGCTGCTGCAGCAGCATAGAAATCAGGGAGATACTATCGTGATGATCACTGCAACCAACCGATTCGTGGCGCAAGCCAGTGCGGACGAGTTTCAGATAGATCACCTGATTGCGACTGATCCGGAGCGCACTGACGGCAAATTCAGCGGAGATTTCCAGGGCACAGAATGCTTTCAGGCGGGTAAAATCAAAAAACTAAAAGAATGGATGAGCCATAGCGGTCACCAGCTCAGCGGTAGCTGGTTTTACAGTGACTCCCGCAATGACCTGCCTTTGCTTGAGACAGTCTGCAATCCCGTTGTAGTCAATGCTGACCCTGAATTGGCCAGAATCGCGGGTGAAAGGGGATGGCCGGCCCTGGTACTCCGCCAACCCTAAGTCTGCGGAAGGGTAACGCCGGTCTGGCCTTGATATTTTCCGCCCCGGTCGGCATAAGAGACCTCGCAAACGTCATCCGATTCGAAAAATAGCATCTGCGCTACCCCCTCATTTGCGTACACTTTTGCCGGTAAAGGTGTGGTATTGGAAAATTCCAGTGTGACATGCCCTTCCCACTCCGGCTCCAAGGGTGTGACATTGACGATTATGCCGCATCGGGCATAGGTCGATTTGCCCAGGCATACCGTCAACACGCTGCGCGGAATCTTGAAATATTCCACCGTTCGCGCCAGGGCAAAGGAGTTGGGCGGAATAATACAAACATCACCCTGAAAGTCCACAAAGCTATCGGTATCAAAGGACTTGGGATCAACAACAGCATGGTTGATATTGGTGAAGATCTTGAACTCATCGGCGCAGCGCACGTCGTAGCCGTAACTGGAAGTCCCATATGACACGATGCGCTCATTCAGATCGCCAAAGCGGACCTGTCCGGCCTCAAACGGAGAGATCATATCCGCTTCCTTTGCCATGCGACGGATCCATTTATCGGATTTTATGCTCATGCTTTGTAAAATGTGTGGTTGAAGTTACCCAAGCGATTATTCTATAGCAATTAATCGGCAATTTGTGCTTTATTTGCGTTGTATTAATACAGCTCCGGGATTTTGTTTGCCTCGCTGCCGCAATTGCTGTATCTGTGGCACAAATCAAAATAAGCCTTTAAACCAATCTCGGAGCATGACGCGAAAACAGCAATGCGCTTGTTGCTTTACAAGTCAGGCCATGGAAGCGATATCGAATGCATCAACGGGCAGGGGTCAGGCTGACAGCCTCTAGGTGCTTTGGATAACAATATTGGGAAATTTCGCTGAAAAATCCTTTGCCTGACGCGATAATCTCGCAGCAGCCTTTCTGGCGATATCCCGATAAATCTCCGCAACCCGGCTATCGGGTTCGGAAATCACGGTAGGCTTTCCATCATCGGCCTGTAATCGAATACCTATATCCAGGGGTAAAGCGCCCAAGAGCTCAACATCGTTTTCAGCAGCCATTTTCTCTCCGCCACCGGTGCCGAATATGGCCTCCTCATGGCCACACTGGCTGCAAATATGCGTGCTCATGTTTTCGACCACACCGAGAATGGGCACTTCAACTTTCTCAAACATTTTCAGCCCCTTTCGGGCATCCAATAATGCAATGTCCTGGGGTGTCGTGATAATCACGGCGCCGCTCAGCGGTACTTTTTGCGCCAGGGTCAACTGCGTGTCGCCCGTACCCGGGGGCAAATCGATGATCAGATAATCGAGATCGCGCCAGTTGGTATCGTTTAAAAGTTGCTCCAGCGCCTGAGTGACCATCGGGCCACGCCAAATCATCGGTGCTTCTTCGTCGATTAAAAATCCGATGGACATAGTCTGGATACCGTAGTTTTCCATCGGTTCCAGGCTCTTGCCGTCTTTGCTATCCGGTTGCCCGGACAGGCCCATCATCCGGGGCTGGCTCGGCCCGTAAATATCGGCATCCAACAAACCCACACTTGCTCCGTCGCTGGCCAGCGCCAATGCCAGATTGACTGAGGTTGTGGATTTTCCGACACCGCCTTTTCCCGACGCTACCGCAATAATGTTTTTGATGTTGGACATGCGCTTGACGCCGTGTTGCACGGAGTGAGCGACAATCTTGTGGTTTATAGTAAAGTCGCACCGCTCCAACCCTTCAACCGGTTCGACGACTTTCTGAAGTTCAGCTTCCATGCTGGAGCGAAACCGTTCGCAAGGATAACCCAAAACTATATCCACCCGAGCGTGATTTCCCTCGATTTGTATATCCTTTACAGCCTTGTTTTCCAATAAATTACCGCCCAGATAAGGGTCTTGGTATTGGCTGATAGCGGCCTCGATTTTTTCTCTTTCAATTGATGACATTAATGAATTCCTCAAATCACATACGCGCCCGGCAAACTGAAGCGACCAAAAGTGCCAATAGCAACAGGTAGATTTTATCACTGCCGGAACCTATCCAGATCCGCGCGAATAATACACTAAAATAGTCAGACATTGTCGAGTTTATGTAAATCATCCCTGTACGATATGTGGGAACAAGCCCTTTGAGCGGTGGTTGATCCGGTTAAAGACTGGTATTCTTGGCCGTTTTCCTTCGAATCTCAATAAGACCGCTCGATCGGACAATATGAACAAATCCTCAACCGCGCGAAAAATTCTTGTCACCAGTGCCCTGCCCTATGCCAACGGCTCGATTCACCTGGGTCATCTGGTCGAATATATTCAGACCGATATCTGGGTACGCTTCCAGCGCCAGCGTGAAAATCATTGTACATGGGTGTGGGCGGATGATGCACACGGCACGCCGATAATGCTTAAAGCCCAGGAAATAGGCGTAAGTCCGCAACAATTGATTGATCGGTTCAAACTGGAACATGAACAGGATTTCAATGATTTCCTGTTATCATTCGACAACTTTTACAGCACTCATTCCGAGGAGAACCGCTATTTTTCAGAACTGATCTACACACGGCTGAGGGACGCCGAGCACATCGAAAAACGGACAATCAAGCAGCTGTACGATGCTCAGGAAGAGATGTTCCTGCCGGACCGGTACGTCAAGGGTATATGCCCAAACTGCGGCAGCGAGGATCAGTATGGGGATAATTGTGAGGTCTGCAGCACCACCTATGACGCTACCGAATTAAAAAGTCCGGTTTCAGTGGTATCCGGTTCAACCCCTGAAGAACGGGATTCGGAGCAGTACTTTGTGAAACTGGGGAATTTCGAATCCATGCTGCGCGAGTGGACGGATTCGGGTAATCTTCAAGTGGAAATCCGAAATAAATTGAATGAGTGGTTTGAGAATGGATTGCAAGACTGGGACATTTCGCGCAACGCTCCCTACTGGGGATTTGAAATTCCGGATGCTCCAGGCAAATACTTTTATGTGTGGCTCGACGCACCAATCGGATATATGGCCAGCCATAAGAACCTTTGCGACCGAACCGGAGAAGATTTTGACAGTTACTGGCAACCGGGCTCGGATGCAGAGCTTTATCACTTTATCGGTAAGGACATAGCCTACTTCCACACACTGTTCTGGCCCGCTATTTTGCATGGTGCCAATTTCCGTATACCGAGTGCCGTCTTTTGTCACGGGTTTTTAACCGTTGACGGCGCCAAGATGTCAAAATCGCGCGGCACGTTTATCAAGGCCCGTACCTATCTTGATCATTTTGAACCTGAATATCTCCGCTATTATTTTGCGGCCAAGCTCAATCATAAAGTGGAAGATATAGACTTTAAT
Organism: Granulosicoccaceae bacterium; assembly: GCA_965222695.1. Classification (GTDB taxonomy): domain Bacteria; phylum Pseudomonadota; class Gammaproteobacteria; order Granulosicoccales; family Granulosicoccaceae; genus UBA7957. Next base: position 3,670,574 of record OZ244967.1, read on the forward strand.
TTGGAGGACTTCGTCACTCGTGTAAATTCGGATCTGGTCGGCAAACTGGTCAATATTGCAAGCCGTTGCGCGGGATTTATCAGCAGGAATTTCAATTCCAGGCTCTCGCTAGACCTTGCGGATGAAAAACTCTATGCCGATTTTGTCGCTCGCGGAGAAAGCATAGCGTCGGACTACGATCAGCGCCGATACAGTCAGGCGATGCGAAAAATCATGGCGCTGGCGGATCGGGCAAACCAATATATCGCGGACAAAGAGCCCTGGGTGCTCATTAAACAGGATGAGCACAAAGATCATGTTCATGAGATATGTTCGCTCGGTCTGAATTTGTTCCGCGTGCTGGTAAATTATTTAAAACCCGTCCTGCCGCACTTGGCTAAAAAGGCAGAAGATTTTTTGCAGACGGGTGAAATGGTCTGGTCATCGACCGAAAAGCCGTTGCTTGACCATCCCATCAACCGCTTCAGGCCCATGCTGAAACGGATCGAAGCGGATACCGTAAAGAGAATGATACAGGCCTCCAAAGAAGACCTGACCACTTCACAACATGTTTCGGCCGAAGGGCCTCTCGCCGATGAGCCGCTGAAACAGGAAATCGAATATTCTGATTTCGACAAAATGGATCTTAGAGTCGCAAAAATTGTCAAAGCCCGACAGGTCGAGGGTGCCGACAAATTGATCCGGTTGACCCTGGATCTGGGTGGTGAAACGCGCACTGTATTTGCGGGTATTAAGGCGGCGTACTCGCCGCAGGAGCTGGAAGGCAGGCTGACGGTGATGGTCGCTAATCTTAAAGCCCGAAAAATGCGCTTCGGAGTTTCCGAGGGCATGGTGCTGGCCGCCGGTCCGGGCAATAGCGAGATCTTCCTCCTTAATCCGGATCAAGGCGCCAAACCGGGTATGCGGGTTAAATAAGTCTGGTGAAAGAGTATCTTTTAATTCTTGTCAGTACTCTGCTGGTCAATAATTTCGTTCTGGTTAAGTTCCTGGGGCTTTGTCCCTTTATGGGGGTATCACGAAAACTTGAGACTGCCACAGGCATGGGCCTGGCAACGACCTTTGTGCTGACCATCGCGTCGATCTGCAGTTACCTGGCAAACAACTTCATGCTTGAGCCGCTGGGACTTGAATACCTCAGAACTATAACCTTTATCGTCATTATTGCGGGGGTCGTGCAATTTACCGAGATGGTGGTGCATAAAACCAGCCCGCTGCTGTACAACGTTCTCGGCATATTCCTGCCTTTAATCACCACCAATTGCGCGGTGCTCGGCGTGGCACTGCTCAATATTCAGGAAAACAACAATTTCGTCGAATCCGCGCTCTACGGGCTCGGCGCCGCTTTGGGATTTACCCTGGTGCTGGTGTTGTTTGCAGCAATCCGCGAGCGGGTAGATGCGGCCGACATACCTGAACCCTTCGAGGGAAACGCAGTCGCCTTGATCACAGCAGGCCTGATGTCGCTCGCCTTTATGGGGTTCTCCGGACTCATCAAGGTATAACTCAGTGATCTCGGTACTGGTCATTACACTGCTCTGTGTTGCATTCGGCATTGCCCTGGGATTCGCAGCTGTCAAATTCAGGGTTGAAGGGGATCCTCTTGTCGATAAAATCGATGCCCTGTTGCCACAAACCCAATGTGGCCAATGCGGATATGCCGGCTGCCGCCCTTACGCCGAAGCCATCGCCAAGGAAGAAGCTGACATCAATCAATGCCCTCCGGGAGGCATGGATGGCGTAAGAGCGCTGGCCGAATTATTGGATCGTGAAGTGATCGAACTGAATCCTGAAAACGGTGTTGAAAAGGTCAAAGCGGTCGCTGTTATCGATGAACAGACTTGTATTGGCTGTACTCTCTGCATCCAGGCCTGCCCGGTCGACGCAATTCTGGGCGCGGCGAAACATATGCATACCGTAATCGAAAAAGAATGTACCGGATGTGAGCTTTGTATTCCGCCCTGCCCCGTCGATTGTATTAGCATGGAACCGGTCAAAGAATCGGTGATTGAATGGCGATGGCCGGATCCGCAGAATGCACGATTCATTAAAACCGGCCAGAAAGCGGATCATGCGGCATGAACGGACCATTGCTAGAAAAACGCGGAGCGATTGCCGAATTCAGTTTTAATGGCGGCATCCGGCTTACCGGTCACAAAAAAGAATCCACGCAACAGCCCATTGCAAGCCTCCCTTTGCCCGAGAAATTCGTGATTCCGTTGCGCCAGCATCTGGGCGGAGAAATCAAACCCCTCGTCAGTTTGGGAGATAAAGTATTAAAAGGTCAGCTGATCGGCGATTCGAAAACCACCATGGGAGCTTCAGTGCATGCACCGACTTCCGGAACAGTAACAGCCATTGAAAAGCGGGCTGTCCCCCACGCATCAGGATTGGACGATTTGTGCATTGAAGTCAGCTCGGATGCTCAGGATCGATGGATAGATTTATCACCTTTGGGAGAAGAATATCGCCGTGTTTCGCCGCAAACGTTGACGGAAAAACTTGATCGGAGCGGAATTGTCGGCCTGGGCGGTGCGGTGTTTCCCACTTATAGGAAGATGCAAACGGGGCGAGAACACCAAATCGAAACCTTGATTGTCAACGGTGCCGAATGCGAACCCTGGATCAGTTGTGATCAGGCGCTAATGCAAGAGCGAGCCAGCGAAATAGTCAAAGGCATCGAAATCACCTTATTCATATCCGGAGCCAGCAACTGCCTGATAGGAATTGAAGACAACAAGCCCGAGGCAATTAAAGCCATGGAAATCGGTATTAATCAGTCCGGACTGCCTGCAAAGGTGATCACTATTCCGACCATCTATCCCACCGGAGGCGAAAGACAGCTGATCAAAGTACTCACCGATAAGGAAGTACCCGCGGAAGGCTACCCTTCAGATATAGGGATGCTTGTGCTCAACGTAGCGACAGTTTGGTCCCTCTACCGATTTATCATCGAAGGCAAGCCCTTGATTTCACGAATTGTGACCGTAACCGGTGACGGGGTTGAAAAACCGCAGAATATTGAGACACTGATCGGTTCTCCGTTCAGTGAACTGATCGGATTTGCCGGAGGCTACAAAGCCGGAGCGGTACTATTAACCATGGGCGGCCCCATGATGGGATTTACCGTTCCCCACGACAATATGCCCGTCGTTAAAGCCACGAATTGCTTACTGGTTCAAACCTCGGAGTCCATAAGCGTAAAACCCACGCCTGTCTCCTGTATTCGCTGTGCCGCCTGCGCTGAGGTCTGTCCGGTAGAGTTGCTGCCACAGCAATTGTTTTGGTACAGCCGTGCAAAAAAATTCGATACACTGGAAAGATTCAATATCAATAGCTGTATTGAATGTGGCTGCTGTGATTACGTTTGCCCGAGCCATATACCACTTGCGCATTACTTTAAGTTTGCCAAAACTGAAATCAGAGCCTTAGCCGCAGAAAAGGAAAAAGCCGATATAGCACGTATGCGACACGAGGCCCGAGCGGAGCGGCTGGAACGGATCAAAAAAGAAAAAGCTGAAAAACTGGCGGCCAAAAAGGCTGCACTGCAAACACGTAAGAAAAATCAGGGTGAGGGTAAAAAAGCAGCCATAACAGACGCGCTGGAGCGAGCACAAAAGCGAAAGCAATCAATAAAGATCAATGCCGAAAAAGTAAATTCCGGTAGTCCCGATATTCAAACCAAAACGAATTCCGAAAATTCAAGCCTTGACAGGCAAGGCGCAAAGAGCACCCGTGATCAGGGCGGGATTGAATAGATGCAATTCCAAACGCCTGTCTCACCGCACACAGTCAGTGACGCCAACGTCACTCGCGTGATGCGCGATGTGATTATCGCTTTGGTTCCCGGTACTTTTCTATACTGCGTTATTTTCAGCTGGGCAGTTTTACTCAATCTGATCATAGCAGTTGCTTTCGCTTTGCTGTCGGAAGCGGTTATGCTTGCACTGCGCAAACGGCCTGTGCGATCGGGACTAAACGATCTCAGTGCACTGGTGGCGGCGTGGCTTTTCGCCTTGACTCTGCCGCCGCTTGTTCCCTGGTGGACGACGGCTACAGGAATCGTATTTGCCATCGTGGTTGCAAAACATTTATATGGCGGTCTGGGATACAACCCCTTTAATCCGGCCATGGTCGGCTATGTTTTGTTATTAATATCATTTCCGCGCCAAATGACGGCATGGATAGCGCCCAGATCAATCGCTGAAAACCAAGCCGGTACAGGCGATATATTCTCCTCTGTCTTTGGGTCCGGCGAGATTGACGCCTTTACCATGGCAACACCGTTGGATCAGGTAAAAACCTATATTGCTCAGAACGATCTGCTAATCGATCTGATGAACTCGCCGCTTTTCGGTGTACTCGGCAGCACCGGTTGGGAATGGATAAATATTGCCTGGCTTGCGGGTGGACTCTGGCTGATTCACCGCAAAATCATCTCGTGGCATATACCTGTGGCGGTACTGGGCAGCCTCATTCTGATTTCCACGGCTTTTTATATAGGTGATACAGATACTTATTTATCCCCGCTCTTTCAGTGCTTCAGCGGCGCGGCCCTGCTGGGTGCTTTTTTTATCGCAACCGACCCCGTGACTGCGCCCGCCAGCTTCGGTGGTAAAGTGATTTTCGGAATCGGAATAGGGGTTTTAACCTTTATTATACGCGGATGGGGAGGCTATCCGGACGGCGTGGCGTTTGCCGTATTGCTGATGAATATGGCGACTCCGGCCATAGATTATTTTTACCGTTCCAAAGTGTTTGGTAAAAGATGATGCGTGTGTTAGGTCACCTATCACCCTTATCCAGGAATGTGATAGTTTCTGCATTGGTTTTAGGGGGGTTCGCCATCATCAGCACCAGCCTGCTTTCGCTGACGAATATCGCAACACGGGATGCTATCGCACAAAGCGAAAAGAATGCACTGTTAAAAAATCTACAGCAAATCTTGCCACCAGAGCGCTTCGACAATGAATTGTTCAGCGATCGGATTAAAGTCAGAAATTCACTGCTTGGCACCAGTTTACCGGTCGACGTATATCGTGCCAAACTTGCAGGAGAGGATGCCGCAGTCATCATCGCTTCGCAGGCACCCAACGGATACAATGGGAAAATTTTACTGCTGGTCGGTATAAACGCCGATGGTAGTCTCGCCGGTGTACGGGTAAGTTCACACAGGGAAACCCCAGGGCTGGGAGATGAAATCGATATCGCCAAATCGGATTGGATACTCGATTTTAACGGAAAATCAATCGGCGACCCCACCTCGGAAAAATGGCTGGTAAAAAAAGATGGCGGCGTATTCGATCAGTTTACCGGGGCTACGATTACGCCCAGAGCCGTGGTCAATACAGTTCATAACACCTTGAAATATTTTGCTGTCAATCGCGATTTTTTATTCCAGGCACCGGCGATCGAGTAAGGTGACGTGATGTCAATACAAGCCGTGAATAAACGTCATGCAGCATATTTTTCAGCACCTTGGCCTACCCCGTGTAAGACGCTAAGACGGCGCGTGATTGATTCGAAAATACATCCAAAATGACTATAACTCTTAGCGGTCCATCAATGTTACTATCGCCATATCGACAGGGAGTAGCGGATTAATAAGAATTATAGGCATTTACATTATCGGAGTTAACAACCCTCTATACTTTGTAGATAGAGACACATTGCAATTTTACTCAACTCAATAGGCTCAACATCGGCAAGGGTGCAAGCAAGATGAATACAATTAAACAGCTTCTGGAAAACAAGGATCCGGAAATCTGGTCAGTCAAACCGGGGGATTCGGTCTATGATGCAGTCAAGTTAATGTCTGAAAAAGACGTTGGCGCTCTGCTCGTGATAGAAGACGACAAACTATACGGGCTGCTTTCAGAGCGCGACTACGCACGTAAAATTATTCTCAACAACCGCTCCTCACAGACCACCAAGGTCGAAGAGATCATGACAAAAAACGTGGTCACAACCACGCCTGAGGACACGGTACAGGTATGCATGGGTGTAATGACCAGCAACCGATTTCGACACTTACCCGTGCTAGAGAAAGAAACTCAAAAGATTCTTGGTATGGTCTCTATCGGCGATTTGGTCAAAGCGGTTATAGACGAGCAAAAGTTCACTATTGAGCAATTGGAACAATATATCAATACTTAAAAACTTCTGAAGAGATCTGTCTAAGATCTCTTCGATTAGCGCGCAAACCATACAGAGGAGGCTCAGATTGATTCAGAGCCTCCTCAAGCTGCCTGCCCTAATTGGGTCTATTCGTACTTAGACTCTACAACCGGTCTTATCGTACAAACACCGGCCCCAATCCAAACCCCCATAATATCGCCGTCGCAATCAGTATACCCACGAACACCACCAGTACCACCGTAAGGACGGCGCTGGAGAAGAAAAAACCTCTGTCGCTGGGTAATCCCAGCACGACAGGCAGACCGGTATAAAGAAGATAGGTTGAATAGGCTATGGCCAATAACAGGCCGATCATATACAGCCAAAGAGACGGAAAAAATCCGAGCACGCCCGCCAGCAACATGGGAGTGGCTACATAAGCTACCAGGGCTATACACTTACCCAGATCCGGGTTTTCGATTCCGTAGGTTGTCGCCATCCAGTGAACGGATCTTCCGATTATGTAAATACCGGCCAAGGCTGCGAAATAGGCGGCCACGGCAATCTGGAAGGCACTGCCCGGTGTTAATTTTGCCAATGAAGTAGAGCTGGCACCCGGTTTCCAGCCGATTTGAGTTGCGCCGATAAAACCGGCAATTGCCGGAATGGCAGCCAGTATAAGAACATGCGACATATAAGTTTCTTTAACCGTACGTTCCTCATCCCGGATGGCTTCGAATTCTCGAACCGGGTTGGTGAATAGTCCTACGACATGTGTCAATACCATGTTTCCTCTCCCAGATGACAAGATTACAATATAATTCTTCACTTATTTTGTTGTTATTTCAGATGAATTCATTATGGTTCAGTCGATTTCAGATGGCAATGTTAAAAATGAGATATCATCCCTGAAACCTCTCACCAGCCGCTTCACTCTATGACATGACCGTCCATCAGCTAATGCCTCTTAATGGCACCTACCTCATTCAGCTCCATTCACAGAAAAAACAAACCATTGCATCGGGTAAATTTGCCGGCGTTGCCATCGAACAGGGATACTACCTCTACATCGGCAGCGCATTGGGGCCGGGGGGAATAAAGTCCAGAGTGGGCCGCCATTTGAAAAAGGACAAACCTCTCAAGTGGCATATCGATCATCTGCGGCAGATTACCCGGGTCAGTCTGATCTGTCTGACTTATCAGCCGCAGAGATTGGAAGACGATTGGGTGGGTAAACTGGCGGAAAACCGAAATCTGTCAACACCAATTAAAGGCTTTGGCGCTACTGACACCCGCCACCACAGTCATTTGTTTTACAGTGCCCAGAGGATGACAAGAGACGCAATTACTGAAAATTTAGCGACTCGAAATCTGGAATTTGTCGAATTTAACTGATATGGGTTGCGAATTATCGAATTACAATTGATTATCGACTATCCGGGTCGGCTGTAATAATCCTCTCGATCATTTGATCGACATGCCTGGCTTGCATAATAAATCAATCTAAGATCACTGCTCTCCAACTGCGGTCCATCCATGCTACGGGGCAGAACCATGATTGAAAAGTACCGGGCCCCGATTCCCCACAAATTCACCATCGGCCCACATTTAAAACGGCTGTACCTGACGAATGGCGAAGCGTAAATGAACTCGACACCTGGTATCAATCGCTGCCCTACGACCAGGAAATCCGCACGCCTGACTGGCGGTTCATCATTGAGTGACTGGCGGATATCGTGCCAGCGCATATCAGCATTATTTACGATGAGAGTTTGGTGTGATCTGTGGACATTGGGCAAGTTTACGGAAACCGAAATTTGTAATAACTTCAAATAATGGACTACGAAAAATATACCGAACATTCATATCAATCTGCTGATGATCTTTGGGATGCACTTAGCCCTACACAGAAAATATATAAACCAGGGAGTAAGTTGATACGCGGCTACAGACACCACAAGGGATCACGGATCATGAAACTTTGGCCGGCGCAATACGTATTGTTCTTAATATCGCAAGTGATGCAACCAATGAGTTGTACAACATCTGTATGCCGCTGGGGTGTGAGCGGGTGCTTGATCAAGGGCTTGTGAATCGCTATGCCGCTGCTGGCTCCGGCGAATGATAGGGGTATACGGATTGAGAAGTCCAGCCTGCTCTGCGCGAGCTTCAAATGCGTCGGTACAAGCAACAAAGGCCTCGTCACCCTCGATGCCTTTGTTCGGTTTTGTTGAACCTCAAAGCGTAACTAAATATTTTGTTGAGCCTTAAGCGTAAAATAGGCTCAACAAAATATTTAGTTGCGTAGAGAGGCTAAACAAAACATCATACAACCCGCTTGCCTTCAGCCAAGTTAATTAAGCCAGGAAAACAAAGAGTTGCTGCTCTGCGCCCACTACCCGGGGCCACCTCTAATAAAATACCCGCATCTTTAAGGTTTCTCAACAAGCCGAGAGTTGTTTGCTTGTGAATATTAAACTGATCGTTTAATACTTGAGCACATTCGCTGGTCGTAAAGATTGGCTTGTTAAAAATTGCATCTAGCAAATATACGGTATATTGGGAATGTACAACCTCTTGGATCTGGATTTTCATCGAATCATACAAACTCATAATATCTTTGACTCGATCGCTGTTCTGGCTAGCTTGTTGAGCTATTGCTCGAAGAAAAAACGCGATCCAGCCGTTCCAATCGCCATATTTAGATATGTTTCCAAGCCTCGCGTAATATTCATCTCTATTAGCCTCAAGAAACTCACTGAGATAAAACATAGGCTGAGATAACTTCTTTTTTTGATACAGGAATAGTGGAATCAATATCCTTCCAATACGCCCGTTCCCATCCTTGAAAGGGTGTATCAATTCAAACTGAGCGTGAACTACCGCAGTTTGCAAGAGAAAATCGATATCGTCGAAGCCAACATAAGCCTCCCAAGCAAGCAGAAACTCATTTAGCCTTAATGGATCAGGAGGAACAAACGTAGCGTCTTCAATAGCACACCCTCCATCACCAATCCAATTTTGATCAAGGCGAAACTCTCCAGGAGTCTTGTCTTGTCCTCGAACGCTACTTAGTAAATCTTATGTATTTCTCGAATTAATCCCAAACGAATAGGAAAATCAATGAGGTGGTCACGTGCTTGTAGCAACGCAGAACGATAATTTAAAACTTCTTGAATGTCTTCGTGTTTGTCTCCAGTTTTAAGAATCCCGGCCTCCTGTTCCAAAACTTCATCGAAATTAGCTTGCGTCCCTTCTATTCTCGACGAAAGTACAGCCTCCTGGGTAGTTAAAGGGGAAAGCATAACAGCAGGATTTGGAATCCCCTGTAAAAGTCCATCATAGAGAGCTAACTCGGAGCTTGCAGGTCCTATTAACGGAAACAACTCTTTATAATTGAGATCCTTCAAAGGTAATGGTTCTGCAATATAAGGCTCCACTAAATTTTCCCCTTATCCACAACAATGAGTTTAATAATAGGCGCGACATGCTATCAACTCAGCAGATATCTAACAAAGATTTCATAGCACCCTAGAAATATATAGGCCACCGACGGAGCTAATCGACTAATAATTATGGATTTTTCGGAAGATAGAACTAATTAAGACAAATACACGTTTTAAACGCAAGGGGTATCGCTAATTAACTAGCGTCAAGTAAGCCATTGATTTTATTGGCGTCCCCTAGGGGATTCGAACCCCTGTTACCGCCGTGAAAGGGCGGTGTCCTAGGCCTCTAGACGAAGGGGACGCAGATTTTTGGAAGATGGCTGACGTTGTGGTGGTCTGCCCGCAACCTTGAAGGCGCGTATTGTAGCGAAGCGACCCGGCATGTCAACCTATATCGATTGAGGAGCTTCAGTAAGATTCTTCGGCGGTTTCAATCTGCCGTGGTGAAATCCATCACCCGCAAATCCGCGGATTTGATCCTACAAATGGGCCACGCAATTACGGCCGCGGCGTTTTGCTTCAAGCAAAGCGCTGTCCGCTCTCAGGAACAAGCTTTCCGCGGTATCGTTCTCGCGCAAATCCGTAACCCCGATACTGGTGCTCAGCATCATTTGAATATTGCTGTATTGATGGCAGCGCTCAATACTGTTCCGGACTCTTTCCGCCAGTTCCAAGGCACCTTCCAATCCGGTGTTGCTCAGAGAAATAACGAATTCATCACCACCGTATCGGAAAATCAAATCCGTATCCCGGACGCAATCGCGCAGTACGGCGGCAAACGACTGAAGAACGTCGTCTCCGACCTGATGGCCGTGCACGTCGTTGATGGATTTGAATTTATCGACATCCAGAACCAACAGAGACATTTGAGTTTTAAACCGCCTGGCAAGGGCAATTTCACGAGGCAGTACTTTGTCCATCGCGCCCCGGTTATTCACGTTGGTCAGGGGGTCTCTATAAGCGGATTGCATGGCCGTAAAATACATTGAGGCATTTCTTAGCGGATAAGCCAAAGTTGAAATCAGCTTTTCCAATTCACGGACTTCTCTGCCGAGAAAAGCGTGTGCACGGTAAAGTTTGATTTCTCCGAGATTAAGGTCGGCGATGCTGATGTCATAGGCTAAGGAGTGAGCCGCCTCATCGCCGAATGATGCGGCGAAATCATACTGCTCATTCGTGTACTCAATACCGGTGTGCGGCACAAAGCATTGGGATTCCATAAAAAAACATTCAATCAATAACTTGGGATCAAGCGTTTTAAAGAGTTTCTCGGAGAGTTCGAGATAACGCATCTGTAAATCGACACGTTGTCGATGCAAGGCCAGATTTGAAACAACACCTTTTTCGGCATATTCGCTTATGGATGTTATCGAATGGTCTTTGTACATCACCCTCTACCCGGAAAGAAATCAGTATGCATCGAAAGGAGCAAATCATGTTCCATGAGTTCAAGCATAGACCGTATTTCGGATTATCCGATAAAGATTTTGCACCTTGCCGTGTGCCGTCTTTCCGGACTTCATCTATCTCTACTCAAGGCTTTACTATAAAATATTGAAATTAATGAAGTTTTCAGATTATCCGAGAATGTTTCCGATCAATTTCTGCCGCTTTTTTGATCAATTCGTAATTAAGGAATAGCCTGTGCATCTAAACGCGATTCCTAGGGGCCAACAGATGTTTTGACGCCATATTTTCCTTTCCGGCCAAAGATTTGACCAAAGTTCAGTTGATATTCTGGCGCCACAGCGCGTTTTCTATACAGGCCCGGAATTGAAGACAAAGATCAGGATTACCACCGCGAGGGTAAGACCGAAAAGTGAAACAGGTAACAGGTTGATCTTTCTTTCTTTTTTGAGATCCGAGTTCAAGGCACCAATCCAGTCGCCGCGCATACGGGTAAGGGCGCTTTCTTCGTTGCGCTCATCGCGTCTGTCAGCGCGAGAGTCGTCAATTTCATTTCTTTTCCGTTCATCAACCCGATCGCGCGCGCTTAAAAAGTTCTTCCAACCCAGATCGGAATTCAAGTCGAGTAGTTCTTCAGGAATAAGTTCCGGTACCTGGGTGATCGGTTCCCACATTTCTCCGTCTTTACTGACCCGGTCACTGTTCTTGATTCTGCCAAGCAGTAAATACCGGTGAATGGTCAACCGGGAATAAGGCCCTCGAAGCCGCGCCCCGCGTTGTGTATACCACTTATCGCCATCTACGACCATCGTATTTACCCACCCTTCTCAAGCAATTTGCTGCATCCGGATATGCTTGCTTGAAATTGTGGTGATTTGATTGTTGTCCACCGAGTAAATCCATTTCACTTCGGCTCAATCTTCTCTTTCGCTCATATTGAATACTTGACTGTGTTGGACTATTCGTCCGACTGAGTCCACTCCGCCAATCTGGCTCTCAGTCTGACCAGTGCCTGCCCATGAATCTGACAGACTCGCGATTCACTCACGCCGAGTATTTCGCCAATCTCACGCAGATTTAAATCCTCGTCGTAGTACAGTGACATGACCAGACATTCTCTTTCGGGTAAGTTCTTGATGCATTTGGCCAGCGCGTCCTGAAAACTGTCATTTTCCATATTCTCCATGGGAGTGATTTCATCACTTTTTGGCAAGGAGATCGGCTCGCCGGTCTGTTCATCCGGCTGATCGAAACTGAAAATATGGGCACTGGTACTCTCAGTCAGAATCTGATGATACGCGCTGAGAGAGATACCCAGTTCCTCGGCAATTTCAGAATCATTTGCGTCTCTGCCCGCCTGCTGCTCGAATTTCCGGATTACTTCGGCGGCTTCACGGGATTTTCGATGTACGGAGCGCGGAGTCCAGTCAGATCGCCGGATTTCATCAAGCATGGCACCGCGTACACGAATTCCGGCATAGGTTTCAAAACTGGCACCCTGAGAAGGATCATAATTTCTCGCTGCATCCAGCAGTCCGATCATTCCCGCTTGAATTAAATCCTCTGCCTGAACGCTGGGCGGCAATCGATTCATCAAATGAAAGGCGATTCTTTTGACCAACTTGGCATTGGCAACGACCAAGTCGTCATGATCCAGATTCTCGATGGAATTGTACATCGCGTGTGCGTTCATTCTTTAATCACCCGGATTTATTTGAAATTTTTATAAGCCGTTCTACAAAAAACTCAAGATGTCCATCCGGCGCTTCCGGTTTTGGCCATCGATTGACCCTGGCTGCAAGCTTTCTAAATGCCAAGGCTGCCCTGCTGCGAGGATATTGGATGACCACCGCACACTGTTCTTTGACGGATTTTTGCAAGTGCACATCCATCGGAATGCTGACACTGAAATCCAACAATACGTCCAGTTCCTTATCAGCAAGCCTTGCCAGCTTGCTATACAAATCCAAACCGTGTTGCGCAGATTCGGTCTTATTGGCCACGACGCGAAAACGGTGTACTCCATGCTCTTGGTTCAATACTCGAATAGTGGACATGGCATCCGAAATCGATGTGGGTTCATCACAGACAACAACGACCACTTCTTTTGCCGCTTCACAAAATGTCAGCATACTGGCCGTTATACCGGCTGCTGTGTCTATGATCAAAGTGTCTATGTCATAGGGAAGTTCACTGAATGCATTCACCAGAGCTGCATTCTCGGCATTCGATAGACGAGCCATTTTGCTGATACCGCTTGCCGACGGAACGATTTTCACGCCCCCGGGACCTTCGACAACTACATCCTGCAACTTCTTTTCATCCCTCAGCACATGGGATAAATTGTGTTCGATTTTTAAATCAAGCAACACGTCTATATTCGATAATCCGAGATCGGCGTCCATCAGCATCACTCGGTGTTGTTCCTGTGCCAAAGCAATCGCCAGATTGACCGCCAGTGAGGATTTGCCAACACCACCCTTCCCGCCTGCAATCGCGATCACCTGTACTGCAGAACCGGTAAAGGTTTCTTCCTGAAACGGGGGAGGAGTAAATATTTTTGCTTCAGAGCCAATCATCGCCGGAGATCCCCGGTGCCTGTGCTGGTGATTGTTTTTCGCATAATGGTTTAAATTCTCAAAGCTCCGACAATATAAACTCGATATTCCGATCTATATTGCACCTTTCCTACGACTATCTATGGTTAACGACAAATGTGATGAAATCTTCAAATTTCAACAATATTTTTTTAAATATCTGTACTCAGCCAAAAAATCACAGCACATACGGCGCCATAAATTACGGCAGTTCAATGACGTCTCCGGACGAATGACATGGAGATTGCAATTCTCGAACCACACACAGCTTCTTATCCGCATAATTTGCCTTGAGTCGAAAACAGATCATGATTTCGTGAATTCGATCACATTTCCGAATACACCATCAGGACCTGATCCATTCATATTTATCTATAAAAATCAATAACTAAGGGCTTGACGCTACTGATTCGCACACCGCTGTTCAGAGACCTTTATCCGACAAGCGATTACGAGCCTATAAATGCCGGCGAGGTTTTAACCGGCCTTTCTCAATTGATTCACATCTGTGGACAGCGCGGGCCTGATTGTTTTTCTATCTTTTTCGTATTCTATTGCCATGCGGATCGGTGCATCCACGCCGATGTAAACCGTCCCGTCTTGATGCTTGAGAATTGCTATGCAAATATCATCACCGACACGAATTTTTTGTCCTTCCTCGGATTTGATCACCAACATTACCCTGCTCTCCACTGCTTAATGATTAAAAGATTTATCGACCATAGCGGCCCACAAAGCAGTCTGTAAGCTCATTCAAAGCGTTAGACACGGTTACACCTGTCGTTCCAGGCCGGACCGAGGCGGAGCTGCCCCGACACAAACCGGTCCTTACTAATTGATAGACGTTAATTGGGGTTTGGGTATATCTATTGCTTTGCTTATGCAAATCCCATCACAAAAAAAGTAACGCAGGATGATGTTACATCAGGGTCAACAGGAGAAGGACATGCCCCCGCAATCAATGGACTCGCCGGAAATACAATACGCATTGGAGCAAGTGCTGAACACAGCGCGATTTAAATCCTCACCACAGATGTCTGCATTTATCCGTTACATTGTCGAACAAACACTTGACGGCCACGCGGAAAGAATCAAGGCCTATACCATCGCCGTTGACGCTCTAGGCAAGCCGGATTCATTCGATCCACAGACCAACCCCTCCGTACGAGTGCTGGCAAAACGTCTGCGCGATAATCTGCAGCACTACTATGCGCATGACGGAAAAAATAATGCGGTCCGGATTACGCTTAGGCCGGGTTCGTATATCCCTCACTTTACTAAAAAAAGTCCAGAGCCCGGACAAACTATGGATAAGCCGTCAGTGGATGATGGAAGTCGTGTCGGAAATCAGTCATCCTGGTCAAGGATTCTGCAAAACCACCGACGGGCAGCCAACTTAACCGGCATCTTGGTACTGGTGATACTGACTCTGCATTTTTTTTCATCACAGAATCGACCGGCCCAATCAAATCATTTCTTAAGTGATCAATCTCGCTCATCAAATTCAATTGTCCCGACAATAACAGTCGATATTGCCAGCATGGAAGAGATCAGTCCTGAGGAGAACAGGCCTTCCGTACCCAAACTTATCCTGATTAACCATGGCCAAGTCACTCGGGAATCGCAATCGATAGGGCAATTACTGCATGGCATAGTGGAAAACTATCAGCATATTATCGTGGACAGGAAACAAGCCGGTACAAAATTGATTAATGCAAGCTGGCCAGAGTATTACGAATTGCATTATTCGATGACCAGCGATGGCGACATCGCCTTGAGCCTGATTCATGCTCAGACGGGCGATACCGTACAAAACAAAAACATTCACACACCCGGCGGGCAAGCGGAAAAACCAAGCATATCCGACTTACAACTGCATCTGGCCGCCTATGGGAAAAGCCTGTTAAAGACAGGGGGCACACTATTAACGCACTATCAACAAAATGTCACCGTAACGCCGACAATGAGATGCCTGTTTCTGTTCGATCAATATTACTCGGACAGAACCAAAATAAACCTCGCTCTGGCTAAGGACTGCGCCGCTAAGCTTTTCAGAGCGGGTAAAATCCGCGATTTACCCGTATTCATGTGAGTCCGCCGGTCTCAGAACTTGCCCAGGATCACGCCAAATGCCGCAATACGCCATCTAGCGGGACCTTGAACTGAGGTACTCAAGCAGTACCAAGATCTCTTTTCTGTGAACGGTTATCGGTTTGACCTTCAGGTCCATAGATCTCCACCGTTCCAATATGCATCAGCGATTCCAAAAAACCGATGGATTTATCAAGTATTTTTATACCTTGATTGGTCAAATGCCGATTCTCCTGATTCCGATCTTTACACGCTTGTAGTAATTCCTTTATTTCTGCCAATGGCCCATGACTGAGTTCGTCTTTCGATGCGGCATCCAGAATCGATATTAAAGCGCTCTCATTCAAGGCAAGTTTTTCCAGGGTTTGTGCTTTCTCGACACTGATGGAACTCAGCCGTTCATTGTCGGAGTCTATTATCGCTTCCTGCTCACGATTAATAGTCTCCAACAGTTGAGTTAAAAGCTGCTTGGATTCTTCAACAAGCCTGTTCCGTTCCATTCACTCTTCCTCCTGACAATTTGACTAGTGGCCCGCATTGATCACCTCTATTACTCCTCTACCACCCACGACACCTTCGACTATTCTTTGGGAGCTGATATTTTTTACTTTAATGATACTGCCCTTAATTCCATCGGCCATGGCTTCTCCGAACATTCGAACCTGTACTGCACTGTGACGTGCAACAATGGTCACCCGTTGACCTCGACGAACCAGCAGTGGTGCTTCCAGCATCTGTGGTGTCAGCAGTTTATCGGCATTGCTCGCCCGTTTTATCCTGTACCCAAGTACGTTATGGACATTACGTATATAGCTCTTCCCCAAACGTGAAACATCCCGCTTTTCCCAGCGGATCATGGACTTTTCCAAGGTCTCGCCTTTTATTACCGGTTGAGCTAGAACCGCAACGTTTTGGAAAACCGCAATTGTTGCCTGCACGTAAATCTTCCAAAACTGTTCGCCTTCACAGCTCACGCCGACTGAGGTATTGGCTGTCCGCCTGCCTCCGGGGGGCCAAAAGACCGAAAGGGTTCGAGTACATTGCGGTAATTTTAGTCGTCGATCAAGCCTGGCTACTTTTACTTCTAAATCTTCCTCACTCTGCAATTGATCAAGGACAAACTCGTGTACGGCCTGCCGAATGGAATCGAGCGATTGCCATCTGTCGTCCGCGATGGCAGTCTGCGGCGACGCTATGGATAATAGGATTGCTGGGAAAAATATGAAAAAGAGTTGCATCGGGTTCCCTGACAGCTGGTTCCAATTCGCAGCGACAAATCGGCGGTGTTCCTTGCCTTAGCCTGATACAAATTGTATGCCACTGAATTGGAACCTGGTTTCGTATGATCACCCACACATAAAAACCCTCTGAACAGGTTCCGGGCAAAACTTTATATAACACATCATATAACCCCCACCCCGCCTTATATAACCTTAAAAACCTCGATTCCCGCACATTATTGCCGACACATGGGGCACACGCCAAAAAGATCACATTCAGGGCGCGGATGTTCACAAGGATTTGAACAATGAACACTATAGATGACCACATGAGCACCCATGCGTCAGCACTTTTGCTACGTGCGCAAAGGACCAGGCTGCTCGCCAATAATATGGCGAATGCGGATACGCCAAATTACAAGGCTCGGGATTTTGATTTTAGCGCGGCACTGCGACTGCAGCTCTCGGACCAACAGGCTCGACTGAATACCACACATTCGAGTCATATTCCCTTGAGCCAGCTGAGCTCCCTGGCCCGTTTACAATACCGGATACCTCAGGAGCCCTCACTCGATGGCAATACCGTCGATTCGGATGTAGAACAAGCCCGGTTCGCTGAAAACGCGGTCCGTTATCAAGCCAGTCTGCATTTTCTGAACAAGAAAATTACCGGGCTGATTAGTGCGTTGAGAGGTGAGTAAGGTGTCGATGTTTCGGATTTTCGATATAGCAGGCAGCGGCATGACCGCACAAAGCCTGCGTTTGAATTTAACCGCCAGCAATATGGCAAACGCTAATACCTTGGCGAGCACACCTGAGGAGAGTTACAAATCCCGGCAGGCGGTATTCCAAGCCGTGCTGCAAGACAGCTTGGACCAAGGCAGTGGTGTGGGAGTGCGCTCAATGGGTGTAGTCGAAAGCCAGGCGGAACCAAGCATGCGTTATGAACCGCACCATCCCCTGGCCAATGAAGACGGTTATGTTTATTCATCCAACGTCAATGCCGTTGAAGAAATGGCAAATATGATTTCAGCTTCCCGCAGCTATCAAAATAATATCGAGGTACTCAATACCTCCAAGAAACTGTTACTTCAAACCCTGAAACTGGGTGATTAAAAACCGGTGGGCCAACCATGAACACAATCATAGAACCTGATATTTTAACGGATTATTCGATCAACCAGCAGACCGGATCCACAGCCAAAAAGGAGTTGGGGCAGGATGATTTTATGAAGCTGATGCTTGAACAATTGAGAAATCAAGACCCGTTCAAGCCAACTGAGAACGGTGAATTCATTGCCCAAATGGCCCAGTTCAGCACGGTAACCGGCATAGAGGAAATGCAAAAATCTCTGGCGGAACTGGCCAATTCGCTTGGAAATTATCAGGCTTTGCAATCGGCTGGTTTGGTCGGCCACAGCGTTCTGGTGCCAAGCGATACATTTTCACTGGATGAAGACAATACTCTGGAAGGCGTATTCGAAATTGAATCTTCCACCGGCAATGCCATAGCCAATATCTATTCGGACGAGGGAGAACTGGTTCGCCAGATAAACCTCGGCATACACCCGGCCGGAGAAAACCCATTTTCCTGGGATGGCACACTGGAGAACGGCACAAGGGCTGAACCGGGAAGCTACACCATCGCAGTTACGCACGGCAGCGGGGAAAATACGGTGGCTGCGGATGTGATGATCAAACAAAAAATCGACAGTGTTAACTTTTCCACCTCGAACGGTGAAATTATTCTTAACACCGCCGATGGGCAAAGTCTGAAATTTTCAGAAGTTCGCCAAATCCACTAAAACCACGGAAGGAAAGATACAATGACTCTTGAAATCGCTTTAACAGGAATTAATGCTGCAAGCACCGAGCTTGAAGTTATTTCCAATAATATCGCAAACAATGCAACCACAGGCTTTAAACGTTCTCGAGCCGAATTTGCCGACGTTTATGCGGTAAGTTCCACGGGTGCTTCGGGGACTGCTGCCGGTTCCGGTGTCCGGGTGACCAAAGTGAACCAGGAATTTACTCAAGGGGTCATGACCTATACTGACAACAATCTGGACGTGGCGATTTCGGGTGAAGGTTTTTTTCGCATGGATGATCACGGTAGTGTTGTCTACACACGTTCGGGCTCGCTGGGATTGGATAACAGAGGATTTCTCGTCAATTCAACCGGCCTGTATATGACCGGCTTTCAGGCGAATTCTGACGGTCTGATTACATCAACTCTGGGAAATATTCAGATTAATGCAGCCGGTTTACCGCCAAAGCCCACAACAGAAATAGAATTGACGCTAAACCTGGACCCAAGCTCTGACGCAATGACTGTCCCCTTCGATATCAACGATCCGACGACCTATAGCTTTTCGACTTCAACCACCATGCACGATTCACTCGGCCAGTCGCATGAAGCCACCTTATTCTTTCAAAAGATCGCACCTAATGAATGGGCAAGTTATACCTATGTCGCAGGACAGGAAGTCAATATTCCCGGCGGAGACAGACTGGTATTTAACACAGATGGTACACTGCAATCACTCAACGGCGGCGGCGGATCCATTATAACAACGACTGCTTTCAACCCCTCGCCCGATGCCTCTTCGCAGGTTTTGACCATTGATATCGACGCGATCTCACAATTCGTCAACCCTTTCGGAATCAATAAAATTGTGCAGAACGGCCACAGTGCGGGTCTTCTAAAAGATCTCGAAATCGATAGTACAGGTATAATCTATGGCCGCTACAGTAACAGGGAATCCAAGCCGCTGGGGCAGATCGCACTGACAAGTTTTCCCAATTCTCAAGGACTGAGACCGATCGGGGATACCATGTTTGCCGAAACCTACGGTTCCGGAATCGGGGCAACCAATACTCCCGGTAGCGCCAACCTGGGTTTGATACAGGGCGGTGCATTGGAAGAGTCCAATGTTGACATTACCGAGGAATTGGTGGCGATGATCAGCGCACAGCGTAGCTTCCAGGCAAATGCGCAAGTCATCAGTACAGCCGATACCCTGACTCAGACCGTTATCAATATTCGACGATAATAAGAGACTTTCTCTGAATGGATAAGATGATTTACCTCGCCATGAGTGGAGCCAAGGAAGTGATGCTTCGGCAAGCCTCCAACAACCACAACCTGGCTAATCTCAATACCACCGGATTCAAGGCTGATCTTGATTCCCTGATAAGCTTGCCGGTCTACGGGCCGGGGCACCCAGGGAGAGTGTATGTCCAAGACCAAAACTCCGGTGCAGATCACTCTGGCGGGGAAGTCATCTACACAGGCAGAGAACTGGATATAGCCGTCCAGGGTGAAGGACTGATTGCGGTACAAGATCAAGATGGCACCGAAGCCTATACCCGTGCCGGCGATCTGCGCGTGAATGCTTTTGGCATACTCGAAAATGGTGCCGGCTACACCGTTATGGGTGACGGCGGGCCGATAGCGATTCCCCCTTTTGAAAAACTTGAAATCGGTTCCGACGGTACTATTTCCATTCAGCCGCTGGGCCAGGATGAAACCACCCTGGCGGTTGTAGCCCGTATTAAACTTGTCAACCCGCCGACAGGCAATTTAGGGAAAAACGCCAACGGATTGTTTTACCCGCCGGACAGGGCTGCCGAAGCCGATGCCTCTGTCTCGCTGGTCACCGGGTCGCTGGAAACGAGTAATGTCAACCCGGCAGAAGCCATGGCAAAAATGATTGAACTCTCCCGCCAATATGAAATGCAGGTAAAAATGATGAAATCCGCCGAGGATAACGATGCGGCCGCAGCCAAATTGCTGCAGATAAGCTAATAATTTACGAAGGAGAACAAAATGAACGGAGCTTTGTGGACAGCCAAAACCGGACTCGATGCGCAACAGACCCGCATGGCAGTGATTTCCAATAATCTGGCAAATGTAAACACGACCGGCTTTAAGCGTGACCGCGCAGTATTCGAAGATCTTGTCTATCAAAGCGTGCGACAAGCGGGTGCACAATCGAGCCAGGAAACGCAATTACCTTCGGGTCTATCCATCGGCACCGGGGTCAGAATTGTTGCAACCGAAAAGCTATTTACCCAGGGCAATTTTACCAGCACATCAAACCAGACCGACCTTGCAATAAAGGGACGAGGCTTCTTCGAGATTCTCATGCCGGACGGATCGACCGCGTATACACGTGACGGTTCATTCCAACTCGACGCGCAAGGGCAAATCGTCAACTCGAGCGGCTTTGTATTACAGCCCGGCATTACGGTCCCTAACAACACTTTAAGTCTGACTATAGCTCAGGACGGCACTGTCAGTGCCGAAATTGCAGGCACCAGCGCGCCGACACAGCTTGGCGATATACAACTGGTCGACTTTATCAATCCAACAGGATTGAAAGCACTGGGCAGTAATTTATTCAAGGAAACCGCATCCAGCGGTGCCCCGCAGCAAGGGATTCCCGGAACAGGAGGTCTGGGAAACCTGCTACAGGGATCGGTGGAAACGTCGAATGTCAATGTCGTCGAGGAGATGGTGGGTATGATAGAAACGCAACGTGCCTACGAAATCAATTCCAAAGCAATCTCCACGGCAGATGGAATGTTGCAGTATTTGAATAACAATATGTAATCGGTGACTCATATGCAACATTGGAAACCACGCGCATTTAACCTTAGCTGTATATCCGTACTTATCTTTATCATAAGTGCCTGCGGTACACAGGAGGCACTGAAACACCCGGACTTCGAGCCCGCCATGCCCTCACCGGTCGAATACAAGGCGGCGTCCGGCGGAGCGATATTCAATGCCGGAACAAATCGATTCCTGTTTGAAGATATCAAAGCGCGGCGGGTTGGTGATCTGATTACCGTAATTCTCGACGAGAAGACCAATGCAGCAAAAACTGCAAGCACTTCAACGTCCAAGGACAGTGCTTTCGATATGCCAGGGCCTACCCTGCTTGGTTTACCGGTAACTCATAACGGACGAGAGTTTCTTAACAATTCCGTGACTTCCAATTCTGAATTCTCGGGCAGTGGTGACAGCAGTCAAAGCAATAGTCTTAGTGGTAATATCACCGTAACAGTCGCCGATGTTCTTCCCAACGGCAATATGGTTGTCAAGGGGGAAAAACTGCTGACATTAAATAATGGCAGCGAAGTAATCAGAATCTCCGGAATCATCCGGCCTGTTGATGTGACTCCCGACAATACTGTGATCTCAACCCAGATTGCCAATGCCAATATCACCTATAGCGGTAACGGAGCCGTGGCAGACAGCAATAAACAAGGTTGGGTGAGCAGGATTCTCAACAGCCCGATCTGGCCGTTTTAATCAAAGGAATCACGATGTGTCAAATAAGAAGGTGTTTACTTGCATTGTTACTGGTAGCTATGGTGACGCCGCTTCATGCGGAACGTGTCAAAGATCTGGCTGCTATTGCGGGCGTGCGCGACAATCAGTTATTGGGATACGGACTTGTCGTGGGACTTGACGGATCGGGTGATTCCTCTACTGCCTTCACCGAACAAAGCATGCGCAGCATGCTGTCGCAATACGGAGTCACTGTACCGCAAAACGTTAAAGTCAACCCCAAAAACGTGGCTGCCGTGTCCATACATGCAACCCTACCGCCTTTTGCAAAACCGGGGCAGACTATCGATATTACGGCATCTTCCTTAGGCAACGCAAAATCACTGCGGGGAGGCAGTCTGCTGATGACGCCCTTACGCGGCGCTGACGGCGAAGTCTATGCAATCGCGCAGGGAGATC
Source organism: Granulosicoccaceae bacterium (assembly GCA_965222695.1). Taxonomy (GTDB): domain Bacteria; phylum Pseudomonadota; class Gammaproteobacteria; order Granulosicoccales; family Granulosicoccaceae; genus UBA7957. The sequence continues at coordinate 3,693,210 of OZ244967.1, forward strand.
TGATCGTTGGCGGGCTTGGTATTTCGGGTGATGATGGATCACGTATCGCCATCAATGTGCCAAGTGTCGGTAGAATTCCCAACGGCGCTACGGTGGAACGAGTCGTACCCAGTGATTTTGGTCTTGACGATAGCATCGTATTAAATCTGCACACACCTGATTTTACCACGGCCAAAAGACTCGAACAGGCAATAAATCGTAAATTAGGAAGTCATCAGGCTCAGGCAGTAGATGCCGTTTCGGTTAAGGTCAATGCACCGGAGTCATCAAGCCAACAGGTGGCGTTCGTATCTTTTCTGGAAAGCATTACCCTGGAACCGGGCGATGCGCCGGCTAAAGTGATCGTCAACTCCCGTACCGGTACGGTTGTCATCGGTAACCACGTGACCGTGATGCCGGCTGCAGTCACTCATGGAAGCCTGACGGTTACCATCAATGAAGGAGTCGCCATCAGCCAGCCGCGACCTTTCTCAGAAGGCAGTACAGTTGTGGCACCGGTCACCGATATCGACGTCAAGCAAGAAGACAACCGTATGTTCAAGCTGGAGAAGGGCGTCACGCTTAATGAAATAGTACAAGCAGTCAACCAGGTCGGTGCGGCGCCGGGGGATTTAGTGGCGATACTTGAGGCCTTAAAGCAGGCTGGTGCACTTCGGGCACAATTGATAGTTATCTGAGGTTCACTAAAATGCAAAGTGATACTTTTCAGGCCGGTATTTACACGGATTTTCAGGGACTCGGCAAATTAAAAGCCGAAGCGAAAAAGCAAACCGCCGCTTCACAACGCGAAGCGGCACAACAGTTTGAAGCCTTGTTTATTCAAGCCATGCTTAAGTCCATGCGTTCGGCAACTCCGGGAGACTCCCTAACCGGCAACGACCAGGTGGAGCTCTATCAGGATATGCTGGACAAGCAAATATCCATTGATATGGCGAATAACGGCGGAATTGGCATTGCGCGAATAATTGAGCAGCAGTTCGCACCCACCGGGCAGCCCACTCCGCGCCAAAACGGAAATTCCATATCATCGTCGGAACCTTCATTGGCATTTGCGGTCCGGCTTTGGCGTTCGGGGGATGAAACAGGCCCATATTCAGCCAAATCCGGCAGCCGTAGCGAGGCTAATACAGACAGGCGTTGGAAGTCACCAGAGGATTTTGTTCACGCATTAATGCCTGCGGCACGGGCAGCGGCTGCGAAACTGGGTACGGATCCCGAAGCCATTGTGGCGGTCGCCGCGCTTGAGACGGGCTGGGGAAAACACATAATACCCCGCGAAAACGGACTGAGCAGCCATAATCTATTCGGTATCAAGGCCAACGAAAAATCAGGCAGTAACTTTGTCGATATCTATACCCTGGAATTCGAACAGGGAAAGATGCAAAAAGTGAAGCAAAGATTTCGCAGCTATTCCAGCCCGACAGCCTCGGTTGCCGATTTCGCAAGATTCTTACTCGACAATCCACGCTATCAAAAAGCTCTCTCCTACGCGGATCAACCGGAAATTTTTATACAGGAACTGCAAGCTGCGGGATATGCCACCGACCCTGAATATGCGAATAAGGTTATAACGCTATTGCACCAGATTCAGGCAATGGGCTAGAGGCTGTCGTCAGGAGTTTGATTGCCTCGGCAGTGGCAAGCAAACTCCTGACGACAGCCTCCAACGGTACTCCAAATAGTATTAAAGATCTTCAGCTATCCGCCGACAGTATACTGCAGAGAACTCGACTTGAACGGATTCATTCATGGCAGATTTACTCAATACCGGGGTTAGTGCACTGCTGGCGTCTCAGCGCGGCCTGGCAACGACCTCGCACAATATTGCCAACGCTAACACGGAGGGTTATTCACGCCAGCGTATCAACCTGGCTACCCGGCCGCCGTTTCGTTCGGCCAATAACTATATCGGCCAAGGCGTCAGCGTTACCAGTACCCAGCGCATTAATAATCAGTTTCTTCAGTCCCGCCTGGAACAATCCACCAGCGAACACGCCCGCCTGGACACTTATCACGAAATGATCGGACGGATTGATGTCCTACTCGCCGAGGAAAATTCGGGACTGGCCACCGTTCAAACGGAATTCTTCAATTCGATTCAGGATCTTAATACTCATCCGACATCAGTCGGTGCAAGACAGACTGTATTAAATCTGGCTTCCAGCCTGGCCGACCAGTTCAATAGTATGCAAGGCCAGCTGGATGCTTTACAAACCGAGACGAACAAGCAGATCTCGTCGGTCGTCAATGAGATTAACAGCATTGCAAAAAATATCACGGATCTAAACGAAAAGATCGTGCGCCTGGGCGGTAGTTCAAGTGATTTAATCCCGAATGATTTGCTTGATCAGCGCGATCTGCAATTGACCGAGCTGGCAAAACTCACATCAATCCAGACCGTCGAGATGGGCAACGGCTCGGTCAACGTCTTTGTAGGCAACGGCATTAACCTCGTGTCTGAAACCGGTACGGTAGAATTATCTGTTGCGCCCAACACCCTGCACCCGGAGCAACATCAGGTGGTGCTATCCAACGCCTATGGTGACAGAGATATCAGCAATCAACTGACGGGTGGAAAACTGGGTGGATTGTTTGATTTCAGGCGCGAGGCATTGAACGATTCAATGAATCAACTCGGTAGACTGGCTGTCGTGCTCGCCGACCAGTTTAATCAGCAGCACATCACAGGGTTAACGCTGGAGGGCGATCGCGGAGGTAATTTCTTCACCCTGCCGTCAATCGAAAGCCAAGCCGATCCGGCAAATACCGGTACAGCCAGCATCGATGTCAGCTTTACTGACACTACCGCCTTAAGCACCTCAGACTATAAGCTGAGTTTCGACGGCGTTGCATACACCTTAACCCGCTTGCACGACAATAGCAGTGTCAGCGGTGCCGGCCCATTATCCATGGACGGAATTGAGGTGACTGTCAGTGGTGCCGCTGCCGCAGGAGACAGTTTCATCATCCGCCCCACACACCGCGCAGCCATAAAGTTCGATTTTGAGTTGACCGGGGTGAACGATATTGCCCTGTCTTCGCCGATACGCAGCGATACTCCCGTCAGTAATATCGGTACGGCTGAAACAAGTACTCCTGTGGTACTGGACCCGAACGATCCGAATCTGACGGACCGGGTTCAAATTCGATTCAACGACCCACCGGATACATTCGATGTCATTAACACTGACTCAGGCGCTACCTTAGGCAGTGGCCTCACCTATACAAAGGGACAGGCAATTGAATATCAAGGTTGGCGTGTAGAAATCAGCGGTGAGCCGCAAGCAAATGACCTGTTTGTGATAGAAGCAAACATCGACGGAACCGGCAATAATCAAAACGGGTTGATGCTGGCCAATTTACAGTCGGACTTGCTGATAGAGGGTAAGTTCAGTTTACTGGATGGATACGGCGCCCTGATCAGCCACGTCGGCAGTAATACCAAGCAGGCAAAGATAAGCAGTGACGCGATGAACTCGATGCTGCAAAATGTGCAGGCATCACGGGAAGCCGTGTCGGGGGTAAATCTGGATGAAGAAGCTATAAATCTAACGCGTTACCAGCAATCGTACCAGGCAGCGGCCCAAGTCATTTCCGCTGCCGACAACCTGTTTCAGACTTTACTTCGAGCCCTAGGGTAGACAATTCTTTATGCGAGTTTCCAGCCTGTATTTTTCCCGTAAGATGGCGTCTGATTTTCTGCACCAGCAAAGTGAACTGGCCATTACTCAAACACAGTTGTCCTCGGGTAAGAAAATCAATCGGCCATCCGATGATCCGGCTGTGGCGGGCATCAACAGTAACCTGAAGCAAGTTTCCAGTCAGTTACAGCAATTTCAGCGCAACAGCACTTTCGCCGAATCCAGGTTAGCACTGGAAGAGGCTTCCCTGGCCAGCATTTCCAATATTTTATTGCGTATGAAAGAACTGTCTCTCGCAATCAACAACGACACACATACCGACAAGGACAATGGAGCCTACCTTGCAGAAGTAGAGCAGCAAAGACTGGAGTTAATCGACTACGCAAATACACGCGACGGCAACGGCGACTTTTTGTTTGCCGGAAATGCGGTCAACCGCAAGCCATTTGTTGGCAGTAAGACCATCCAGTATTTGGGTGATGATGAGATCAAATCGATCCAAATCGGCTCTACGCGCACGATTGCCGCGGGAGATTCGGGTGCAGATATTTTTCTCAGAATCCGCAATGGCAACGGCAGCCTCACAGTAGGTTCTTCGAGCGGCAACTCCGGAAGCGGGATCATCTCACCGGCGCATGTCGTCGACAATTCTGTATTTGAAAAACATAACATCCGCGTTGAGTTTACCAGTGCCACCGCGTTCAATGTGATAGACGATACGAGTGGTTCGACTCTATTGTCTGCACAACCCTATACACCAAGCGATGATATTCAGGTTGCGGGGGTTGAATTTTCCATCAGCGGTACGCCGGCAGCGGGCGACCAGTTTGCGGTCGAACCCAGCAAGCATCAGGATTTGTTTTCAACGGTCAATAAATTTGTCGGGATTCTTAAGCTTAACCCGCTTAACGAAGCAGAGGAAGCACAACGCAGACAAGATATCAACGGACTGATCAGCGACCTGGACCAGGCATTCGAACACATCAATACCAAACGCAGCCAGGTGGGCGCCAGACAGGCTTACATTTTGCGTTCAAGAGATGAAAATGAATCGATCAAATTCCGTATCGACACCACTGTATCGAGATTTGAAGATCTCGATTATGCGGAAGCAGTCACACGAATGCAGGCCCAGTTAACCACACTGCAGGCTCTGCAAAGCAGCTTTTCCCGGATTGAAAGCCTGTCTCTGTTCGATTATCTTTAAATGAAATTGAGACTTGGTTCACATTTTACAAAGTCAATAAACCACTTTAATCGATAAAAAGTGTGAGCATTGTTTCAGTCTGAACACTCTCCAAAACAAAATTTGATCTGTTTCTCCTAACCGCAGTAAACACAGAATTCAAGCGGACGATATAGTTTTTGTGAGCGGCAAATTCTGCAACAAACGGATTATTCAATCTTAATTGCTCGCATATAATAACAAGGAACCCCAGAGGGGACGTTAAAGGAATAACAATCATGGCACAAACAATAAATACGAATATCATGTCCTTGACTGCGCAGCGTAATCTGAGCAGATCTAACTTTACAATGTCAAATGCAATCGCACGCCTGTCTTCAGGAATGCGGGTCAATTCCGCCCGGGACGACGCAGCGGGCTTGGCAATCGCCGAGCGCTTGAATGCCCAGGTAAAGGGAATGAACGTGGCCGTACGTAATGCAAATGACGGTATCTCTCTCGCGCAAACTGCCGAGGGTGGACTCAACGAAGTCGGTAATATGCTGCAACGTATGCGTGAGCTCGCGGTACAGGCCGCCAATGGCACCAACAGCGCAGCGGACAGGGATAATCTTAACGTGGAATATACGGCACTAAACGCCGAAATTACGCGTATTACCAGTGTCACGCAGTTTAACGGTAAAAAAGTACTGGGCGCGGATGCTGGTGCCTTTACATTTCAGGTTGGCGCAAACACCGGTGAAACCATGTCCATCACAACCACTGCTGTTACAGCCCCGGGTGGAACGGTCGATGGTGCTGATGCAACAAATGCAACTGCAGCACTGACAGCCATAGATACTGCAATTGATGCCGTGACAACTCAACGCGCGACTTACGGTGCGGCGCAAAGTCGTTTCTCAAGCGCAATCAATAATCTGCAAATCGGCATAGAAAATTCCGCTGCTGCCCGCGGTCGAATTATGGATGCAGACTTTGCAGTGGAAACCGCGAATTTGACGCGATCGCAGATTCTGCAGCAAGCCGGTACTGCAATGGTTGCACAGGCTAATGCCGCACCGCAGTCGGTACTGAGTTTATTGAGTTAATTATTGATAGGTAGTTTGAAATACCACGGCCTGTTCGTGGTATTTCCTTCCTGAATCTAAAATCCTGGGAAAATATAAAACAATCATAACAACTCAGGTAACAGTTAAGGGTTTAATAAGTTGCGAATAACAATTAATACTTTTTTGTAGCGCATTGTATAGCAATCTGTAGGTTAAGTTGTTTTATACGAATTTAAAGGGTTAGACTAATATTTTCAGGAGCAGTGCCGATAAGTTCCCTGTGAGCAGCAAAGATTCGGTCTTTACATCACATAGGCAAATACGCTCGCGTAGATTATAAAAGGAATTAGTTAGGAATTTACCAAGGAAATCAACGATGGCACAAACTATCAATACTAACATCATGTCTTTGAATGCCCAGCGCAATCTGAGCAGATCTCAAAGCACCATGGCTAAAGCAATCGAGCGACTGTCTTCCGGTCTCCGAGTAAACAGTGCTCACGACGATGCGGCAGGGCTGGCAATTGCCGAGCGCATGAATGCTCAGGTAAGAGGAATGCAGACGGCTATTCGAAACGCCAATGACGCCATTTCACTCGCTCAGACCGCAGAAGGCGGACTCAACGAAGTCGGCAATATGTTACAGCGTATGCGGGAATTGGCAGTACAGTCCGCAAACGGTACCAACAGCACGACCGACAGAACCAATTTGAATCTGGAATTTACGGCTTTAGATGCCGAAATCGCTCGAATCGCCGGAGTAACCCAATTCAACGGACAAAAAATTCTGGGAGCCGATGCCGGTACTTTCACCTTTCAGGTCGGGGCTAACGCCACCGAAACCATGGATATCACCACTACTGCCATCACAGCCGTGGGCTCGACTATTGATGGTGCCGACGCCACCAATGCAACTGCGGCGCTTACCGCCATCGATACAATGATAGATACGGTAACATCGGCACGGGCGACTTACGGTGCAGCGCAAAGCCGCTTTACCAGTGCGGTACACAATCTGCAAATTGGAGTCGAAGCGCAAGCAGCGGCTAGAGGACGTATCATGGATGCCGACTTTGCCGTAGAAACCGCTAACCTGACGAGAACACAAATATTACAACAAGCAGGCACAGCAATGGTATCACAGGCCAATCAGGCCCCGCAAAACGTGCTCAACCTGCTCAATTAGACAGCAATGAGCAAAATCCCCGGACCTGATTGATCCGGGGTTTTCGCCCAATTTTTTTGGGAGACCGGGAATGTCGAATCTAGATCCAGTAGGAGTGGTTTATACTACCAATAATCTGAATACTTCTGACTATCAAAACCACAGAAACAAGGAACAGTTAGTTCAGAACGCAGTAAGCCCAAGTGCCGAAGGTGAAGCGCTTTCGATGAACCTCGACTCGCAGCACTCCAGCCGGGAAGAGCTGGAAAGCGTGGTTTCCACTCTGAATGAAATCGGTGAATCCAGACCTCCGCACCTCAAATTCATTGTTGACGATGATACCGGACGCACCGTCATCACTGTCACCCACCGCGAGACCGGTGAATTACTTCGGCAAATCCCCAGCGATGAATTTCTGAGGATCGCAAGAATGGTTCAAGAGAATAACCAAAGCCTGAGTGAACGCCCAGGGCAATGGATTGAGTTAAATGCTTAATTCCCCGCTTGGCTTGTAATTTCACTGAAAATTCAATAGAAGGGGAAAATCATGCCGACAATTACTTCAGCCGGTGTTGGATCAGGAATCGATATAGAGTCCATTATCAGCAGTCTGATGGCTGCAGAACGCGCTCCACTGCGGACAATAGAAGAGAACAAAAACAGGCTTAGCATTCAACTCAGTGCCTATGGCGAATTGAAAAGCCATATGTCAGCAATGAAAGATATGGCAATTAAACTGGGTAGTACGGAAAAATTCGGTAATTTTATCGCCGCTTCCAGCGATGAGGAGATTTTCACCGCAACTGCAACCAGCGGCACAATCAGCGAAGAACACGACATCAATGTCATCTCGCTGGCCGAAACGCATCGGCTTAATTCCGGGCTTTATGCAAATGCCGACAGTGCCGTTGGAACAGGCACTTACAGTTTCAGTGCCGCCGGAGAGTCATTCGATATCATCATTGACGGTACAAATGATTCATTAACAGGCCTGAGGGATGCTATAAATGACGCTGCGGACAATACAACTATCAATGCCAGTGTTATCAATGTCGATGGTGGCAGCCGTTTGATCCTGAGTGCTAAAGAAGCTGGTACGGCCAACGCGATTACGGCACCGCCCTTATTTACCGAACTGACCGCGGCGAGCGACGCGACATTTGAGATCGACGGATTTACAGCAGTCAGCTCGTCAAATACGGTAAACGACGTAATACCCGGGATATCGCTGGAACTGAAATCGGTGGGCAGTGCGCAACTGACCAGCAGCCGCGATGTCGACAGTATAAAGACCACCCTGCAGGATTTCATTAGTTCCTACAATACGGTTCGCACCAATATCTCCACCATGTCGGAAGGAACTCTGCAGGGCGAATCCTTGATGCGAAGTTTTGAAAGTCGTATTCGTCAGGATTTCTTTTCTGAAATCATCCTGGAAAACGGCGAAACCCTCTCTCCCCTGGATCTGGGCTTTACATTTGACAAAGAAGGCGTACTCTCGCTGGACGAATCTGAATTCAATTCCACAAGCAGCGTGGATCTGGAAAGCTTTATCAACGCTTTTACAGACTCGGAAAACGGCTTTGCAAAACGCATTGAAGATACAATAGCAGTATACACCCAGGCCGGGGGCTTGATCGATAACCGGACGGAAGGGCTGGACAACAGGACAGCCTCTATTAACGAACAAATCGAGCGATTTGAGTTTCGCCTCGAACAGACGGAGGCACGTTACCGGCGGCAATTCTCGGCAATGGATGCCCTGGTGTCGCAGCTACAGGCCAGCGGTGACTATATGCTCAGCCAGCTGGCCTCTCTCAACAATAACAACCGATAATCTCATGAATGCAAATTCCGGTACTTATGCCTACCAGGACATCAATCGGTTCAGCGCGGTTGAAGGAGCGACCCCGCATCAGCTGGTCGGCATGTTAATGCAAGGCGCAATCGACAATATCGCCAAAGCCAAGGGGTTTATGGAGCGTCGGGATTTCTACAGGAAAGGTGAAAATCTCAGCAAAACCGTGGCCATAATCAGCGAATTGAAATCCAGCCTGGATATGGAAAAGGGAGGCGAAATATCTGAGAACCTGGACAATCTGTATGACTACATCATACGCCAAGTCTTAAATGCCAGCATGGAAAATGATCCGGGCAAATTGGACGAAGCCGCTAACCTGATATCGGGACTACTGGAGTCCTGGAATGCAATCGATTCGCGGCTTGCAGAGTCTGAGTGAGAAATGCACGCTTGTTCAGAACAGATGTCTTCACTGGATCAACTTCTCCTGACGATGCAGGAGATGCTGCACCGCGCCTCACATGATGACTGGCGAGAGGTAGAGAAACTGGATCTACGTAGAAAATCTCTTATTGAGCAATTGCCCGCTTTTCCCGACCCCCTCCCTGCACAAGCGCGAGAGAAAATAGAAAGAATTATCGATCTCGACAAGACAATCATAGAACTGGCACTCAGTACCCGTCAATCGGCAGTCAAAGCAATACAAGCCCTGTCCGCGCAACAGACGGCCTGCGCTCAGTATCGGCAGAACCAAAAATACGCCTGAGCTCCTGATCTCTCCTTCGATCGCGTCAGAAAATATCGAAGAATTGTTAAGGAGTAGATAAAAAATTTTCCCGTCCCGGCCGATAACCATAAATAGGAAACACCGCCGGCAACCGTCAAGGCGTCCGGAAAACAACAATAACAAAGGGACGGCACAATGCTCAATTCCGATTCGGTCGAAAGCACCGGAATCTTTCACGAGAGAATTTCAGATATAGATATCACAGAATACTGCTATGGTTTCATACCGGCGTTCCGTGATCTCGACAATGACGAAACACACATTTCGGTAAACGGCGCAGGCCTGATTTGTCATTACCATTCGATGGATAATTTGCCCATCGAATGGGTTGAAAAATGGGATGAAGACGGCTACCCGCTATGCCTCAAACCATCAGTTATCGCGGGCTATATGCGGGACGGCAGATTCTACACGCTTTTCGATCTGGTTTGTAAGCGCGCGGATGCCTAGTGCAATACTAGTACTCCGAATCTTTACGCAGTTCATCCATCTGCCGCTTGTGTATATGCTTAATCAAAGCTTCTTTGTCTTCTTTATGCAGCTGTACGAATTTGGCCGAAACCATTTTCTTTGGGCACGATTCGACCCGGACAACTTCCGCCAAAGCCAGAATTCTCACTTCATCGGGTAAAAGGACCATCGACACCTCAAGGTGGTCTTTAAGTCCGATCTCCTCATCGAACTCAAAACGAATTCCACCGGCTGACAAGTTGACCTGTTGTTTCTTACCTATCTCATTTGCAACATCGGAAATATTGATATGCGTCGAAACATATTCAATCTGTTTTTCCAGAAATTTCAGATAGGATGCGATCTGTGGATGCTTGCGCTCTATAACCCGCATTTCCGGAAGATATTTTTCGGACCCGTACTTTAAATGGGTTATGACACCAAACTCCGATCTTCTCGCTTCAAAATCAGTCCGTGCGGCCTGCATTTTTTCATCATCGAGTTTTTTAATTTTGAGAAGAACCTCATCCGCCATTCTAAGCGCTTTACGCTTATTGCCCGTTGTATTCATTTTCTGTGACTACCTGTTGCTGTTGCTGCGGCTTCTGCTCCATCCCTGCCGTTTCCCCGTTCTCAAGCTGCTGTTCCTTTTCAGGCAGCAGTTCCCTTAGTTCATAAGGCAATACCGGATAGTTGTCATAATTCACGATAATCTCGACCCGGCGGTTCTTGGCCTTGTTTTCTTCAGTGTCGTTCGGAACCACGGGAACCGTATCCGCATAGGCTCTGATTTCCATGCGGCTCGGATCGGTGTTCTGCACTTCAGCCAAGTGATGCACCACAGTTGCGGCACGGGCAGAAGATAACACCCAATTGGAAGGATACAACTGAGTGGAAATAGGAACATTATCGGTGTGACCGGCGACAACGATACGACCTTCAGTGTCCTTTAGCGCTCCCGCGATACGGGCGAGAATTGGGAAGAACTGTTTCTGCAACTTCGCGCTACCGCTGGGAAAAGAGTCATTTTCGCGAATTCTGACACGCACCGAATCTGCCTCCATAACCAAATCAAGCACACCGGCATGGATCTCCTCACTTAGAGATTTCACCATGGCTTTGGCCATATCTTGTACTTCCTGCCGGATAGCTGCGTTAATCGTTCTTAAAGAATTGCTGAAGTCGTCGACGGTGTGCTGGTTTATGACTTTTATTGGTGTAGGGTCGGGCCGGCCCGGAGTGAATTCTCTGGCGATAATACTGGTTCCTTTGGGGATATCGTCAACCTTGATTTTTTTCTGAATACCAAACGCAAACTTCATCGAGCCTGCGACCTGCTTGTATTTTTGCACATCCATTTCAGAAAAAGACAGCAATAGTACAAAAAAGCACATCAAAAGCGACATCAAGTCGGCAAAAGTTGCCATCCACGCCGGCGCGCCCGATTCGCATTCCTCGCATTCGCATTCCTCACTTTGTTCGGACATTTAATGCATCTCCGACATTATTCCTTTTTATTTAACATCGCCTCGCGTTGCTTTTCCGGCAGGTAAGTTGTTAAAAGCTGCTGAAGTACACGGGGATTTGTTCCATCCTGAATGCCTGAAATTGACTCAATGATAAGCAGCTTATTCAAACGCTCGGTGGCGCTCACCGCTTTCAATTTTGCCGCGATCGGCAAGGCGATTGCGTTGGCGATGATGGCGCCGTAAAGCGTCGTCAACAATGCAACTGCCATTGCGGGACCTATGGCTTTGGGGTCATCCATATTGGACAGCATCTGCACCAGGCCTATGAGGGTTCCTATCATTCCCATCGCCGGAGAAGCATCAGCCACGGATTTAAACATAGTGATGCCCGTCATCTGCCGCTCCAATTCCAGATTAATATCTTTGGACAACATTTTGGTGACCACCTCACCGGAGTGCCCGTCAATACACAGTTTGATTCCGGTATCCAGGAACGGGTCACCGATCTCGCGGCTTTCCAAAGCGAGAATCCCCTCTTTTCTTGCCGTATCCGCAAGATCTATGGCTTCTTCAATCAATGATTCGGGTTTTGTCGATTTATGCAGAAATGCCCGCATGGCAACTTTAAAGGAGCCAAGAAACTGAGCGAGCGAGACTTGACACAAGGTAACCATCATCGTGCCTCCGACGACTACTACCAGACTGGGTATATTGACAAATGTATTAACGCTACCACCGAGAAAAATGGCGGCAGTTATGACGCCAAGGCTACCGAATAGACCTACTACTGTGGCTATATCCACATCGGACTCCCTGTTATACCGAAATTATTCCATTTTCCCTGTTTTATTTGGGTATTTGTCTGTGATAAACGCTCAGTGAATTTGCACAAGCCTTTGCAAACTATATGCGGTCTAAATTATAAAAGCAGATTACAAGCCAGTTTCAAATGTCCGAAAAAATCCTCACCCGACAGCTGCCTACGCTGCTGATCGCGCTCCGTGAATCGAGGTAATCAGTTCCGCTTCGCTACTGATCATCCCATATTGCTCGGCAATTTCCACAGCCGAAGCACCAGACTTTGCGGCATTGATGGCCTGCAAATACATATCCGATGAGCCTGTGTAGAGTTCGTTCAGTGCCAGATCGGTTTGCAGTTGGCGATACTCAGTAGCAAGTTGCTGAGTCTTTTCGCTTAGTGACTCAATTGCCTCTCGCACAGACTGATGATGGGCTTGCATAGACTCCAATTGCTTCTTCATCAGACTGTTCTGACGCCACAAAGTCGTTGCCATAAGTAACAAAAGGAAGCAGATGGCTGCTCCAATCGCCACTATGACTGTGTCAATATTTTCAATTGCCGGTATGGTGTAAATATCCACTGGTGCTAAGCCGTGTGTCGGTGTACCTGAGTTCTGACGGTTTCGAATTCTGACTCCTAACCATAAAGCACGGATTGTGCCCTGATCCTTTATCCTGATGAACTCGGCGCTATTGCCAGATCCTGTTGGCTCTCCCGCCGGGTTGGATCATCGACAACAGTATGCGGTCATCTTTACTTTCCTCGGCAGTTTTACTGAGATGCATGGCTTTAGACACCAATACCGCGGCATCAGCTCGGCAGAGGTCATTGGTAATGCTTTGCCCATCGGTCCAGTAGCACAGCGGTACCTGATAACGCACCAGGCTTGTGAGTACATCGCCGAGGTGGACCGCCTCATCCAGCTTGGTCAGTATCACGCCTGCTATATCACATTCAGACAGACTTTCATAAATCCTGTCCATTGCCGCCCTTTGCATGGTTGCAGGCAATACCAGATAATGGCGGACATTCTCCGCTTTATCCTCCATGCCAAATAGCTGCTCTGGATTTCTCAAATCCGCCTGACCCATACCTGCACTATCGATTAAGACTAATTTCTTTTCACCCAAGACGCCTAGTATGGAAACAAGCTCATTCGGGCGACGAACTCTAGTTACCGATATGCCGAGCAGTTTTCCAAACGTTTGCAGATGTTCATAGGCACCGACCTTGGTGCTGTCGGCGCAGACCAGGACTAAGTCGCGAGATTCATTCTTCATCAGAAACCGCGCTGCCAACTTGGCGATAGTGGTGGTTTTTCCAGCCCCTGTGGGACCATGTAGAACGACTACCCCCTCCTCTTCGATCAAGTCAGTCTCGCTGAGACGGACCGCATTTTTCAGTTTGACCAGCACTTTTCGAGAAGCGGTTTCAAGATCGTCACTGACATCAGTTTCGGCAATAAGCTGGGTGATTAACTCGATCCCCAGCCCTATGCGCGACAGCTTCCCAAATAGCTCCGCTCTGGCCTCGCTCTCTTGTCCCCATTGACTCACCTGCGTTGCCGCAATCTGTGAGTCCAGCATGGAACGCATATGAGTCAGCTCGGCACGCATGTCTTCTATACTATTGTTTTCCGTCACGGCAGAAAGCGTCGACGAAAAAGATGGCGGTTTTTCAATGGTATTGGAATTCTCCGGTTCAGGAACACCATTTTGCAATGCACTTTCGATGTGTGATTCATCGTATGGTGCCGAAGCAATGATCTCCACGCCATTATCCAGCTTGCGATTACTGATTATAACCGCATCGGGGCCTATTTCCTCTCGCACCTGTTTAAGCGCGGTGTGATTGTCTATGGCAAAAAAGCGTTTTAACTGCATGACTTATTCCCTATTTACGCAGCTGGTGCAATGTTTTGCGTAGCTGTATCATTTCCGATATTGGCGATGATTTTCAGTTGTTTATCATCTGATATTTCATTGTAAGCAAGTACTTTAAGAGCAGGCACGGTGCTTTTCATCAACCTTGCCAGCCAGGGACGGAGCTGTGGATTGACCAGCAGCACCGCCGGTTCTCCATTAACTTCCTGCCGCTGAGTGCTTTCGGCCAAAGATCTGTAGAATCTTTCTGCAAGCCCGGGCTCCATACCCAGACCAGTTTCGCCACCTGACTGAAGCGACTGTAACCAAATCTGTTCCAGCTCCGGATCAATTGTGATCACGCTCAACTCCCGCTCCATCCCATTGATCTGTCGCGTGATCATACGCCGCAGAGCAACCCGGACTTGAGCCGTGAGAAGTTCAGCGTCGGCATTGTCACCGGCATGCTCGGCCAAGGTTTCCGCGATAGTCCTCATATCGCGAATCGGTATGCCTTCGTTTAGCAGATTTTGCAGGACTTTCACCACGACTGGCATGGCAAGCGCTTTGGGAACCAAGCCATCCACCAGCTTCGGTGCCGACCTGGCGAGATTATCCAATAATTGCTGAACCTCTTCATGACCCAGCAGATTACCGGCATTTTCCAGCAATATCTTGCTTAAATGCGTGGCTATAACCGTACCCGCATCCACCACAGTGAAACCCAGGGTTTGAGCATGGTCGCGTTGCGCCGGATCAATCCAGACCGCATCCATACCGAAGGCCGGATCCTTTACCTGCTCGCCGCTCAGTGTTCCGAATACGGTACCGGGATTAATGGCAAGCTCTTTGTCGGGGTATACATCCGCCTCTCCCTCAGCGACTCCAAGCAGAGTAATTCGATATCGCTCCGGTGGAAGATCAAGATTGTCCCTGATATGTACTGCGTGGATCAGAAACCCTAAGTCTTCGGTTAATTTGCGCCTCACGCCTTTGATTCGGTCGGGGAGCTTTCCACCCTGCTTTTTATCCACCAGTGAAATCAATCTATACCCAACCTCTAGCCCGAGTATATCCGCGGGTTGCACGTCGTCCCAGCTCAGGTCCTGTTGTTCATCGGCCGCGCGTTGCGTTGTCAATGCTTCGTCATCCTTTGCGGGGCTTTTAGGCCTTTTTGACATATAAAAAGCAAGTCCGCCCAAAACCGTTGAAAGACCCAGAAAAACCGCATTCGGCATACCCGGAACCAGGCCTAATAAGCCAATAATGACGGCGCTTATGACCAGTGCCCGCCGATCGCTGAAAATCTGTTTGGATATCTGTTCCCCCATATCCCCGGCTTTGGATACCCGGGTTACGATTACCGCGGTAGCCATGGAAAGCAAGAGCGAGGGAATCTGCGCAACGAGTCCATCGCCTATGGTCAGAAGGGTATAATTGGTTGCCGCTTCGGAAAAGGTCAAATCATGTTGACCAATACCGATACTGAAACCGCCAATAATATTGATAAACAGAATTAACAGCCCTGCAATTGCATCACCGCGGACAAACTTACTGGCACCGTCCATAGACCCGTAAAAATCGGCTTCCTGAGCAATTTCAAGCCGGCGCAGGCTGGCTTGCTCCTGGTCAAGAATCCCGGCATTCAGATCAGCATCTATAGCCATTTGCTTACCTGGCATAGCGTCCAGGATAAATCGGGCACTGACTTCCGACACACGCCCGGCACCCTTGGTCACCACCACGAAATTGATAATGACCAGTATGGCGAAAACAACCAGTCCGACAGCGTAGTTACCGCCTATGACAAAGTCACCGAAGGATTCAATTACATCGCCCGCGGCTGCGGTACCGGTATGCCCTTCTAATAACACAACTCTGGTTGAGGCGATATTTAACGATAAGCGCAACATGGTTGCAACAAGCAATACCGTGGGAAAGGAAGAGAATTCCAACGGCCGTATTGCATACACCGTGACCAGCAATACGATTAAAGACAGGACGATATTAAAGGTAAACAGCAGATCAAGGCCTATGGTCGGGATAGGCAAGACCATCATCGACAACATCATGATCACCAATAACGGCGCTCCAAGACCGTTAAGGTTTAAGTCCTTTATTAAATTGCCAAAAAGTTTAGTGTCCATGCTTAAACCAGCAGATCTCAATTATCCCTGAGAAACTTATCGGGAACAGGTATATCAGCGGGTATTTCCGCCACCGCCGGATTTCCTGCCGCCTGTTGATTCACCTGATAAACATAGGCCAATACCTTGGCCACGGCGAGGTACAGTTCTTCGGGTATTTCCTGATCGATTTCACAATGGTGATACAAAGCACGTGCCAAGGGAGGAGCCTCAAAGACGGGTACATCGTAGCGATCGGCGATCTCGCGAATCTTAAGGGCGACATGGTCTACGCCTTTTGCCACCACCTTCGGCGCCGATTCCGCAGTCTGTTCATAGCGCAAGGCAACTGAAAAGTGAGTTGGGTTAACTATGACCACATCTGCGTTGGGCACTGCGAGCATCATTCGCCGGTTAGCCATATCCATCTGCAGGCTGCGGATTCGTGATTTCAACTCCGGGTTACCATTGGTTTCCTTCGCTTCTTCCTTGATTTGCTGCCGGGTCATGCGCAATTTGCGGATATGATTCCATTTTTGGTACGGCACGTCGACGACAGCGACCAACAGCAGAGTCGAAGACAAAACCAAAAATACTATACCGAGCAAATCCATACCCGACTCCAGCCCTCGCAGTAATGAAGCCTGGCCAAGACTGAGATATCGCTCGGTGAGGATTTGCAACAGAATCGCGGCACTCGCCGCGATAAGGAGAAATTTAGCCAGAGCCTTTAATAATTCAACCAATCCCTGGAGGCCAAACATTCGCTTGAATCCCGACAAGGGATTCAATTTATTAAAATTAGGGGTCAGAGCCTTGCTGCTGAAAGACAGCCCACCCATAAACATCGGACCGATAAATACCGCCAGCAACATCACCGCAAAAAAGGGAGTCAACAGTTTGAGAGCCCCGAAAGTATTGAGCCGAAGCGCCTCGACAATTGCGGATTTATCAAAAACCTGGCTGCGCTCAAGGCTTAAATCCATGGTCAATAGCACCCGCAGTTCGTCGCTCATAATCTCACCGAAAGACATCAAGCCAATGACTGAGGCAAGCAGCATAACCACAGTATTGAATTCCCGCGACCGGGGAATCTGTCCCTTTTCCTTTGCCTCCCGAAGCCGTTTCTCCGTCGGCTGTTCGGTACGGTCCTGCGCTGAGTCCTGTTCGGCCATAATCAGGGACCACCGTTTGTTATCAAGGCCATCACCCTATAGGTCTCATAGAGCAGTTTTTCAAAACTGGGAAAGAAAATTGGCAGGGTTGCAGTAATAACTAAAAAGCCAACCGTCATGGTAACGGGAAATCCCACCGAAAAGACGTTAAGTTGCGGAGACGCTTTCGTCATGATTCCCATAATCATATTAACTGTCAGCATCGCAACTATGGCGGGTAGCGCGATTTTCAGCGCGCCTGCGAAAAGTACCTTTGACCACTCCAGAAGGCTCCACATTAATCCCTGGTCGAGAGACGCTGTAAGCGGCAAATAGGTAAAACTGTCGGCCATAAGTTGTATCACCGCATGATGCCCGTTCAGAGCGAGAAACAGCAAGGTCGTCATGATCTGATAAAACTGGCCGACAACGGGAATCTGAATACCGTTTTGCGGATCACTCATCAAAGCGAATCCCAATCCCATGGTAATTGCGATACTCTCCGCACCGAGTACTATGGCGTTAAATACAATGAGCACCATAAATCCCATGATGACTCCGATCAGTATCTGATTGAAAATGATTAAAAGTCCCGCAGGGCTGAGCGGATCGACCGCCGGTGCATCGCCCACCAAGTGAATCATGGAGAATGCAATAAACACTGCTAACGCAAGCCGAACTCTTTTCGGCACTTGAGGCCCTCCAAGCACGGGCATGACCGAAAACAAAGCGGCTACCCGCATAAAAGGCCACATAAAACCACCGATCCAGGCGGTGACTTCGGGAAGACTTAATATCAAGCCTTGCACTAAGCACCTATCATCATCGGTATAAGGACCGAAATCATCTGCTTCGTGTAGTTCAGCATGGTTGATAATATCCAGGGTCCGGCAGCAAACAACACAAATACGATAGCAAGCAGTTTAGGTATAAAACTCAAGGTCATTTCATTAACTTGCGTCGCAGCCTGAAACATGCCCACCAGTAGTCCGACTGCCAAGGCGGACAGTAAAAGAGGAGCCGCAACCATTACCGTGATGGATAAAGCTTCCTGGCCAAGTGAAATTACCGTGTCCGGAGTCATCTACGTCCGGGCTCCTTTAACTGAGAAAAAAACTGCCGGCAAGCGTACCGAGCACAAGAGTCCATCCGTCTACCAACACAAAAAGCATCAACTTGAACGGCAGCGATATGATTAAAGGCGAGAGCATCATCATACCCATCGACATAAGTACGCTGGCAACGACCAAGTCGATGATCAAAAAAGGAATAAACAGCATAAATCCTATTTGAAAGGCGGTTTTCAGTTCGCTGGTGACAAATGCGGGTATCAAGACAAAAAAATCAACTTCGCTCTGCGAATCAAGTTCCTCCTTTCCCGATAGATTGAGAAACAGCTTCAAGTCGTCTTCCCGGGTCTGTTGCAACATAAAATCCGTTAAGGGTACGGATGCCCGTTGTAATGCATCGGATAAACCGATTTTCTCTTCCAGATAAGGTGCTACGGCACTGCTATAGACTTTTTCGAAAACGGGCTGCATCACAAATATCGTCAGAAACAGTGCAAGGCCTAATAAGATTTGATTCGAAGGTGTCTGTGCGGTTCCCAAGGCTGTCCGCAATATACCCAGAACGATGGTGATGCGGGTAAACGAGGTCATCATCAGCAGAAATGCCGGCAACAGCGTCAGGGCTGTCATCAAGGCCAGTGCCTGTAAGCTGAGGCTCCAGGTCTCTTCGCCGTTTGCGCCGGTTTGCACGGTTACTGCGGCCAGCCCATTGTCCGCCCATAGAGCCTCCTGTGGCGCCAAAAGCAGCATCAATAAACCGGATAGTGTGAAAATCCTCATCAGGAGGAATTCCTGCCATCTGCAGTTTTCAGCAAGGCGCTGAAGTCATTTTCCCTGGATTGGCTGGTTTCGGAAATACGGTCTTGCAGTAAATGCAGTTTGCTGATCCCGTTTTGGGAAACACCGAGCAGCAGTTGCTGCTCTCCGACTTGCACGACGATCAGTTTTTCCTTACCACCTAGATTGAGCCCGCTCACAATCCGCAAGCCGTGATGACCTGCAGGCAGTTGATTCAAGCGGCGGAAAATCCAGGCAAATGCAATAAAAACCATCAGAACCAAAAACAAGGCCGCTCCCAGCTTCAAAAGATAGCCTGTGGAAACCACCGGATTGAATTCGGGCGGGCTTTCGGCCGCTTGCGACAGTGGTGCAAAGCACAAGCAGCTTAAAAACATCATTTCCTTTCTGCTGAAAGCCATCCCTGCCACACTGACTCCTATCGAATACGTCTGACGCGCTCTTTCGCACTGACGACATCGGTTAATCGGACACCGAACTTTTCCCCGATGACAACCGCCTCTCCATGGGCGACTAGTGTGCCGTTTACCAACACATCCATCGGTTCGTCCGCCATACGCTGTAATTCAACAACGGATCCACTGTTCATCTGCAGTAAGTCCTGGATACTGATCCGGGTTCGACCAAGCTCCATCGACAGAGTCACGGGAATGTCCATCACCAAATCGAGATTCCGGCTGGCCGGATCTGAAACCAAATCGTCCGTTCTTCGCCGCTCTCCCTCTCCTGCTTGCATTTTAGTATCTTCGGCAGACGCTGCATCCTCAGAGCTCTCAACCGGAGCCTCAACGGTTTCCGGGACGTCTAACTGATGCTGATCCCCGTTCTGTTCGCTTGGTGCAGTTTCTTCCGTGTCCGGCACTGTTTCTTCATCGCTCATTGTTTTCTGTCTCACTCCCGAGAGGTCAATCCTTACTTGTGCTCATGCCATTTCGTCACGCTGGCGGAAACCATCCCATTGGAAACACCTACCGCCGCTTCAAATAGCGGAATTCCCTCTGAAGAAAAATCAACCGTTTGAATATTGCCCAACGGAATAAAGTCCCCCACTTTTAAGTTTATAAGCTGTTTCACCGTAATATTGGATTCGGCGAATACGCCTTGTAGATCGATGTCGCAGCTCAACACCTGTTGAGTGAACTCTTTTATCCACTCATAATCCTGATCACACATTTTTTTCAGATCATTAGTCAGTTGCGGCCTCACCGGCTCCAGTACCGAATAAGGGATTAGAATATGACACTCCCCTCTTCCGCCTTTCAATCCGATCTCAAAGCGGTTGCAGATGATTACCGCGGACGGATGCGCGGGGCTAGCAAGTTCGCTCCGGCTGATTTGTGTTTTGTGTGCCGGATTAATGACCAGAACAGGCTGCCAGGCATCCCTCATTGATTCGAAAATGATCTCCCGCACCCGTTCGATAATCCTTTGTTCAGTTGGCGTGAATCCCCTGTCCTCCGATGGTTGTGACTCGTTATCCACACCACCGAAAAAACTGTCCACCAGCTTGTATATCAAATCGCCATCCAAAACCAAAATAGCATTACCGCTGAGTGGCTCAATACTCAATTCACCAATACTGACGCAGGCCGCTATACTGTTCGCATATTCCTGGAATTTTTCGAATGTCGGCTCCAATGACCGAACATCCACTGACTGGTGAAATTGTGCCGTCAATAAATCAGTCATAGCATTGGCGGTCTTTTCGTTAATCACTTCCAATACAGGCAAGCGCGAATTCAGTTTGTGCGAGGGATGCGCAAAATCATAAGGGATAAATTTTTTACCATGCTCGTCCGTTTGCGATTTTTCGTCCTCGTTCACATCTGGGGACACCTCTGGCAATTCATTCTCAGATTGCTCGGACTCGGAGACGGTCGATAAATCATCTTCGGTTTTTTTCTCGGTCTCGCCTTGCTGGATTTCAACTTCGGAATCCGCTTCCGACGGGGACTTATCGTTTTCAGTATGATCTTCCTGACTCATCGCATGTCACTGAACAACAAAACGGGTAAAAAAAACATCTTTGATTACGGGTTTGCCATAGTGTTTTTCAACGATTGCGTTTATGGTGTCGAGAGTCTTCTGCCGCAGTTCCGTCTTCCCCTCCAGAGTGCTGATTCGGGCACCGTCCTGCGCACTGAACAACATGAGCAAATCATTTCTGAGTTCCGGATCATGAACTTCCAACTCTTCGATCACATCACTATCCAGAGTTGCAACAGATATTTCAGTCATAAAAAAGCGGGCTCGTGCCTTGCCAGCAAAGTTAACGGTAAATTCAGGGTTGAAGTCATAGTAGTGGGTTTCAGGAGCTTCTTGTGCCGCGACCATTTCTTGCGCCGCCGCCCCGGCGGCCACGGGCGGTGGCGGATTCAACGCTCCGGTAAAGAATAAAGTACCGCCCACTGATGCGCCCACCAGTAGCAAGGCTCCGACAACCAAAAATATGATTTTTTTCATTCAACAACATCCATATTGGGTTTTGCGAGCGTGGACCTGCCGGCCAGTTCCATCGAAATGATGCCGGATTTATTAGATGTCTACACAGGTGTGGTTATTCAGATTCCATGCCAAATAAATGGACTGAATTTCACGGCTTGTCTTGCAGTTTGCGATGGCGAAACCGCCAGAGACGGCGGAATCCAGTCCTTTATCAGGCAAAAGTATCCAGCAAGCCGGAATGCCTTGAGAGAGGTGGATTTCGCCAGGTGTCAACCTCACTCTCCCGGGCGGCTGATTCAGCCATATTACCGTTATATGGGTTGTCTTTATCTCCACCGGAAGCCGATTCCCTGTTTCCTGCTTCACCTCTGTCCCCGACATTTACATCTACCTGGGAGAAACCGAGTGTCGAGAACTGATCACGCAGGCGAGGCAGTGAAGCTTCCAATGTTTCTCGGGTCAAAGCCTGACTGGCCGAAATGGTGACATTCAGTTGATCGGATTGTATTGAAAGTTGGATATTCAACGGACCCAACTCAGCGGGTTTGACATTAATTGTGGCTGAATGAACATCTTCTTTGAGCATAATCGCTATATGGCTTCCCAGATGTCGATCCCAGCCGGTGCTGCGAAAGGATAAACTTGGCGCCGCTGATATTGGCTCGTTGCCGATATTCACGGGAGAATCCACTCTGGGGTGGGCCGACTGCACAGAAACTGCTCCCGCTTGCCCGAGACTCTCGATATTATTTCCTGAATAAAATTCGGGTGAACGCAATTGTGCCTGATATTTATCGGCAAATTGTTCACCGTGCGGAGCGGGAGGATGAACTACAGCCTGATCCGGGTTCATCTGCACATGATTAATCTGCCGCGTATCCGGTATGACTTGGATTTCGCTATCCGAGTTATCGCCGGCAGCGATCGTTTTAAATGGCACTGTATCCGGTTCAGCCGGGTTTGCCAGAGGAGCCGGCACCGCTTCTTTGGAAGCAGGATTTTCGGCCTCCGGTGATGAGGCTGGCAAACCCTGTCGTTGAAGATCTGCCGTCACCCCCGCAATCTGCAGTTTATCGGCAGAGTATTGCACAATACGAGTCGGTTCTGTCGCCTTGGCTGACGTACTTAAATGAGGATGAATTTGCCTTTGATTTTGCTCACCCGCCACATCGCCTTCTAGAACTATACTTGATCGGATATTTTCCGTATTGATACCGCTACCGTGTTGATCGCTAGCGGCAAAAATGTTCTGTAGTCTGGAATCTTGTCGGCTCAGTTTTGTCCGCTTCAGTTCAGCCATGGATAAAGCCGGTCCGTCCAATCCCGGCAATTCGGAAAGACCTTTAACCTGGCTATCAGCGGTATCGGATTTACGTAAAATGATTTGCCCCTGCCCATGCTGAGACTGATTACTCAACTGCGTTTTCAGCAAAACAGGTAAAGTTGAATCGGTCGCGGATTCTTGCAGCAAGTCAGGCTGACTCTGGTATTGTATCGATGGCATGTGCAAATTTTGGCGCGTTTGCGATCCGCCGGGTAATACTTCCGTTTCCGCCAACACCGCTTGGGCATTGGGTGGGCCGGAAAGAGGCTCTTCCGTGTTTTGCAACGGCCCCGCGGCCACCGGCCTGAACCCGTTGTTTTTAATCGTGTTATAGGCTAGTGACAGGCGTTCTGTAACCGTAAAGGATATCTGAATGTCATCCGCATCGACATCTTCCAATAACATGAGTTTTTGATCGGAAATATCTTTAATAGCCTCACCGTTCGACTGAATACTATTCTTCGCAGCTGCCAGGAAGTCACCAAAGGACTCATTCGAAGAACCACCGGTTTGCTCTGGTTCAGGCGATCCCGGCAGACCCTGAGCGGGCAGAAAAATGGAAGAATCGATTTCCGCGGATTTAGACATGTGATCCATCACTCGTTATTCAAGCTTTTACTTCTATAAATACAGCGACCGGTTCACATTTTTCTTGAGAGCCAGTTCTAGGGTACGGTAACACCCAAAAGACACATATAGACGAGCCGAGAGAAGTAGCTGATTTGAGCCGGGATTAATCCTTTTTGTCGTAATGCGGTTTAGGGTACGCTGACACACGGCGAACAGCCATTTCGTCGTTTGCTTTTTGATCAAGGCGACTACGCTGGATTTCCAATCGTCGCTGCCGCCGGCTGACCACCCGATCCAGTGATTGTTTATAGTTGTGTGCTTTCATCCAGTCCTGCATAAATACCTGCTGCTGCTTTTCGTACTTTTGCAACTGTTGTTCGCTCAGCTCAATGCTTTTATTTAATCGACTCAGAAACAATTGAGTATCGGCAAGACCGGCACTGTTATGGCTCATTCCGATTAAAGCGGATTGTCGGTATTCGGCCCGGTAGTCTTTCAAACGCTTAATCTGCTGCTGGATCTGAAGGCAGATTCGCCTCGATTCCGCCAAATCTTTGGCTGCTGATTGCTCGCGGGCACGGGCTATATTCAACACTGGCGTCAAGCGGTTTTTCTGGCTGTCCATCTCCTAGCACCCCTTCAACCTTATAACTTAAGATTCAGCGTGACTGTCTGCATTTGCAGTTCCGTACGCCTTTGAATCCTGAATTAAACGGTTTGCTGACTGGCCGGTTCTTCCAATGGTTGTAATAAGTGATTCATCTGTGCCTGACATTGAGCGAAAGAAACTTTTTCCGAGACCTCTTGCTGGAGAAATGCATTCAACCGAGGCCAGGCCTCTATCGCTGCATCAATATCAGAATCCGTACCCCGCTGATATACTCCCAGGTTAATCAAGTCCCGATTTTGCAGGAATTTGCTGTAGTACCGCCGAAAAAGTCGAGCCTGCATTAGCTGTTCATCTGATACGATCGCAGTCATCAAACGGCTGACCGAAGCCTCCAGGTCGATCGCTGGATAATGCCCGGATTCCGCCAGGGTGCGTGATAATACAATATGACCATCCAGTATCGCTCTGGCGGAATCGACCACCGGATCATTGGTATCGTCCCCCTCGGCCAATACAGTGTAGAATGCTGTGATAGACCCTCCATTAGATCCGTTTCCGGCCCGTTCGACCAATTGTGGCAGTTTTGTAAACACCGAAGGTGGATAACCCTTGGTAGCCGGAGGTTCTCCGATTGCCAGCCCGATTTCACGTTGAGCCTGAGCATAACGGGTCAGTGAATCGATTAGCAACAAAACATCTTTTCCCTGATCTCTGAAATATTCGGCGATACTGGTTGCCAGCATACAACCCTGCATACGCATCAGCGGGGAATTGTCCGCCGGTACTGCAACGACAACCGCCCTTTGCAGACCGTCGGACCCAAGAATATCCTGGACAAACTCTTTGACTTCTCTGCCACGCTCGCCGATCAAGCCAACAACGCTCACCTGTGCTTCCGTGTGCCGGGTCATCATTCCCAGCAAGGCGCTTTTGCCAACCCCACTTCCGGCAAGCAATCCGATTCGCTGCCCCCTGCCTACTGTGAGCAGGCCGTTAATCGTTCGAACACCCACATCCAAGGGTGTATCTATCACCTCCCGCTGCAGCGGATTGATAGGGGCGGGACACAAAGGCTGAAATTGTTCTACATAGAGTGGCCCCTTTCCATCAAGCGGATTGCCCGCACCATCGATCACACGCCCCAGCCATGAATCACCGACCGGGATTTTGAGTCGGTGCCCGGTAGGAACGACACGGGCACCGGGAATCAAACCCCGTGTCTGTTCCGTCGGCATCAGTAGAGTTTTATTCTGTGAGAAGCCGACAACCTCAGCTTCGATATCCTGTCCGTCTATGGTCGACACTCTGCAGCGTGAACCAACCGCTGCCTGACACCCGACAGCCTCCAGGGTCAAACCGATCATACGGATCAGCTTTCCTTCGACTGCAGCCTCAGGTATCTGCAAGCGTAGCCTATGCTTGGCCAGGTTTGATTCCCAGCGATCGACTGCGTTACATATGGCCATGATTATTAGTCCCGATCAAATCCGTCGCACGATGGCTGCCCAGCATTTCGGCCGCTAAACGATTGATAAGGCCATCGATTCCGGCATCGATAAACGATGTATCGGTGTGGATTTGACAATCGCCCGGCTGCACTGCCGCATCTTCGTCGATTTGCCAGGGTTCTGAGTGATCGCCTTGAGTCAGAACATCCCTGACCACTTTGGCGTCCCCGGGGTGCAAATGAACGCGGATCTCAAGAGTCGATGCAGGAAGCTGTTTTATCGCTTCCCTGATCAAACCGACAATATGGGCCGGGTCTTCGGATATCTCCCGGCGTAGAATCAATTTCGCCACAGCGAGAGATAATTCCACCAGTTCTGTCTCTACAGCGTCGTTTATTCTGTCGAGAGGCCTGCTCATGTTCTGCAGAACTTGCATTAATTGCTGTTTCTGTATATCGTTCGCGGCGATCACCTCTTGCAGACCTTCCTCGTATCCTTTGCGGTAGGCTGCCTCCAGCAAGATTTTCTTTTCTTGTTCCGGATTGGCGGTTTCGACCGGATCCGAAGTTTGCGGATTTTGATTCGGATCCGGAGTTAACTCCGGATTTGCATTATCAGATCGCGTGCCGGTCGATGAACCTTCTTTAGCCACTGCCGCACGTTTTACCGAACCTGGACTATTCAGTTCAGGGGCCTGCCAGGGCAGATACTCGGCATCATCCGACAATGAAATGACTTTAGACAAAATCGTCTCCCTTACCGCCTATGGAGATAGTCCCTTCTTCCGACATTCTCATCACTACGGTTAAAATTTCTTTTTGTGACTCCTCGACCTCGATAAGCCGAACCGGCCCTTTCGCTTCCAGATCATCCCTCAGCATCTCCGCTGCACGCTTGGACATATTGCGGAAGACCTTTTCCCTGAGTTCGTACGATGCGCCTTTAAGAGCCAGAATCAGCTTATCCGTTGAAACTTCGCGTAAAACCGACTGCATACCTCGATCATCCAAAGCAATCAGGTTATCGAAAATAAACATTTTTTCCTGTATTTTTTGACGTAGATCCGCATCTATTTCCTCAATCTTTTCCAGCGCCTCGGTCTCAGCCTCTTTACTGATTCCGTTGAGTATCTCCGCGGCGACGTTGATACCGCCTACTCCAGTGAGTTCCGCTTCCGAATTCTCTTCAAACAGACGCTGTATGACTTCATCCAGTTCGTCAAGTGCCGCCGGATGAACCGTATCCAGTTTTGTAATACGGATCAGAATATCAGTATGCATTACCTGAGGCAGTAGCCCCAGCACTTGTCCGGCCTGTTCTCTGTCGAGATGAGCCAATACAATTGCAATAATCTGAGGATGTTCATTACGGATTATGTTCGCCACCAATCGCGGATGCATCCATTTGAGGGATTCAAGCCCGATGGGGCCGCCCTCCATTTGAATCTGGCGTAATATACTGACAGCTTTTTCTCTCCCCAAAGCACGGGTCAGGGTTTTCTTAAGATATTCTCGACTTGCAAGCCCGAAAGATGATTCGGATTCAACCCGTTGTAAAAATAAATCGAGTATTCCGCGAACCTGATCCTCGGAAACCCCATCTATGGCTGACATGGCCTCACCCAAAGCTTGAACCTCTTTAGGCTCCATATGCTTTAATATGCCGGCAGCCTTTTCTTCACCCAAGGCCATCAGCAGGATTGCTGCATGTGCAGAACCGTTAAGCCCTGCCAGAATATCAGACGCCTCCGGTGCTTCCGGCAACTCTTCGGCTACTTCCTCACTCACCTTCGCTTTCGTCACTGCTCACCCAATCTCTGACAACCTTGGCAACACGCCTCGGATCTTCCTCGGCCATGACTCTTGCCATTTCCAATACCTCACCGAATGCTTCCGGCGGGGATTCGATTGCTCCTGCGCCATCCTGCTGGTGTGCTGACTGAAGAGATTCGAGCTTCCGGGTCTTGCTTGCAGACGGCGAATCAATTGCAGCAGAACTCTCGTGATCGGTATCTGATTCGACTTTAGCCTCAAGTGCCTCGGCTTCCTTCTCCGAAGCAAGTTGTTTATCGACGGACTTCAGATTACGCATGGCGGGCCTGACCACCATCAATATCAAGAGCAGTACAGCCAACCCGGCCACTGCTTGTTTAATTGCATTCCAGAACCAGGCCTGTTCCCAGATCGGTAAAGGTTCGAGCGGTGATAGCTCCTCAGGCGGCAAAAATGATTGATTTAAAACAACAACTCTGTCACCGCGTGCCTGACTAAAGCCTATCGCTTCACGCACCAAAGCTGTAAATTCCTCAATTTCTGCGGGTGTCAGGGAAGTGCGCGTCACTTTACCCGATTCATCGACCGATTTACGGTCATCGACAATAACAGCCGCAGAAATCTGACGAATCGACCCCGGAGCCTTGCGCCGGTGGGTGATGGTTTTATCCAACTCATAGTTACGTGTCGTATGACTTGAGGTATTGACAGGGTCGGCTTTATCCTGGTTAGTCCGCTCGCCGGTCTCACCGGCCGCGGGAGGTTGGTTGGTCAACGCGCCCGGTATGCCTAAAGCAGCCCCGTTGCGGGAAGTCTGATCCTGATTTTGTTCACTTCTGATCTGCGCCGGATCTCCCTCGAATATTTCCTGAGTCTGTTCATCAGTAGAAAAATCAACATCGGCAGTAACCGTAGCCCGAACATTTCCCTCTCCTATCAAAGGAGTCAATATGGCTTCTATACGTTTGGCATAGAGGTTTTCCAGTTGCCGTGAATACTCAAATTGTTTGTGAGTCTCGCCGTTGGCGCCCGAATCATCTACCGACGAAAACAATTTTCCCCATTGGTCGACCACTGTAACTTGTGATGATTCAAGATAGGGGATGCTTGCAGCGACTAAATTGACAATGGCGTTGACCTGCCCTCGCTCCAGCGTACGACCGGCAAACAGCTTGACCATAACCGATGCGGTTGCCCTGGCCCTGTTACGGATAAAAACCGACTGCTTTGGCAGAGCCAGATGCACTCGCGCCGTATCGATATTACGCATACTGCTGATAGTACGGCTTAGCTCGGTTTCCAGCGCATGCTGGTAGCGCGTAATCTCCATAAATTGACTGGTGCCCAGAGACTGTTCCTGCTGCAGTAACTCCAGCCCCACGCTGCTGCCGCGAGGAATGCCGCTGGCGGCCAGCTTCATCCGAATTGACTCAACCTGATCCTGTGGAACCAGTATCAATCCTGTTTTCGCCTCAATTTCGAATGGGACATTATCGGCGCGCAAGGTTTCAATGATTTGCACAGCATCCTGGCGTTCCAGATTGGCGAAAACCGGCGTCAAATTCGGTTTCAGTGACCACAGGATGAGCCCCACGCCCAAAGACAGCGCAGCTGCTAATGCAACCATAGCACCAAATTGAGGAGAACTAATACCACGGGTGATAACGTCCAACACCCGGGTAGACTGTTCTTGCGGAAGCGCGTTTATCTGGCCTGCTGTTGTATTATCCATTGATATTCAGGTTTTAATGAGATCCCAATCCAATCACTCACACAGGCATATTCATGATTTCCTGATAGGCGGAAATGACCTTGTTTCGCACCTGTGATAGAGCTTCGTATGCGATTCTTGCTTTTTGAATTTCTATCGAAACCTGTGAAAGACTGACATTCGGGTCACCCAATTCGAAGGCCTTGGCCAACTCGGCTGCGGTTTCCGCACGCTGATTGACGGATTGAATGGATTCTTTGAGTAGTGTATTGAATTCGGGCCGGGATTCAGATTCATCCATCGATTCCGCTGGCGGAATTCCGGCCTTATTGGCCATAATTCTCAGCTGAGTCAACAAGGCTGTCGAATCGATGCGATTATCCATAACCGTTCCCTGCGTTAATTCCTTGGGGTTTATGACATTGAACTGGCTGGCCGTACAGCCAAGGCCCAATTCCTCGAAAGCTAGGTGAGCAATATATATGCCTTAGAGCCTGTTTAATATCTCTATGCCGTCGCGAGAATATGCTGATTTGAGTCAGATTTTTTTCTGATTTGAGGCGCATAGTCATTCTACGCAACGAAAATCAGGGGAAAATCTGACCAAACTCAGCGAATTCGCAGTAGGTAGAGAGATTTTAAACAGGCTCTTAGTGTTAAAGAAACTCACTTCCATACCGCCTACCCCCGGCAGCGTGAAATTCTTAAGTGCAATTGCTTTTGCGAAAACGCGCCAAATAACGGTAAGACGCGGTAATAAATGCCGCAGTTAGCGGGTCATATCCCGCAAGACAGTGGATTGTCAATATTTTGACTATCAGGCGTTAAACTCAGTCATGAAAAAAACCTGTCCAAGGTTTTCGCATTAGGGCTTATGGATAAAGCACCGTTCAAGCCATCTCTTCAGATCGGGTAATATTGTATTTGCGCATCTTTTCAACCAGGGTGGTTCTGCGGATGGACAATTTATTGGCCGCGTGGGCGACAACGCCGTGGCAATCGTCCAGCGCCTGCTGAATCAGCGATATTTCGATATCGGTCAGATGCTGCTTGAGATTCATGCCTTCACGAGGCAGACGCGGTTTATTGCCCATGGACACAATCGGCATGCCGGCGAGCATTTCCGTCACCGACCCATCACCTGCACCGGCGCCGGGATCCTCGTCGTTCTCAGATCCGGGGGGCAGCATTTTTTCCGGCAAGTCTTTTACATCGACCACGCCGAATGGGTGCAGAATCGTCAAGCGTTCCATTAAATTGGCCAGTTCTCGCACATTTCCCGGCCAGGGATAGCGGCACAGCGTCATGACCGCCGCAGGCGTCAGGCGCACTGAAGAATGTTTATCGTGCTCCAGGCGAGTAATCAATTCATTGATCAGAAGCGGCAAATCTTCGGTTCGCTCGCTCAAAGGCGGCATATCAATCGGAAAAACGTTTAATCGATAGTAGAGATCTTCACGGAATTTGCCTGCTTCAATATGGTCATCGAGATTACGATGGGTCGCGGCGATGATACGAACATCGGCGGTGATACTCTTATTGCTGCCGACACGCTCGAACGATCGCTCCTGCAACACGCGTAGCAATTTGACCTGCATGGTCAGCGGCATATCTCCGATTTCATCAAGGAAAATGGTGCCGCCTTCCGCCAATTCGAATCGTCCCTGGCGGGAACCTATGGCACCGGTGAACGAGCCTTTTTCATGCCCGAACAATTCACTTTCCAACAGTTCAGCGGGTATGGCCCCACAATTGATCGGGACGAAGGGTTTGTTGCGCCGGTTGGAGAAATAATGAATATTTCTCGCGACAACTTCTTTACCTGTACCCGATTCGCCCAAAATCAAAACTGTCGCCTCGGTCGGCGCAACCTGATCGATCATTTTTCTAACCCGCTGGATCGAACGGCTGTTGCCCACCAGGCTTCGGAATAATTCCGGATTCTGCGTCCCGCCGGTTTTGAGCTGTTTCACTTTTCCCGTCATTTCCGCGCGATGCAGCACATCCGACAAATCCGGGTATTTTATGTCCTTCTTCAAGCTTCCGACGAACAACTCATCGATTTCCTTGGCGGTTAAATCCGAACTATGGTCATCGATCAGAAGAATCAGACCCGGACACTTCTCTTGGTCTGATTTGAGTTTTTCCACCCATTCCTTAATGCCATGAAAACTGCTGATGAAAATGGCCAGGTAGTCCGATAAATCTCCCATGCTGCTGAGCAGATCCGGAGAGCTGAGGGTTTTAGCCTCATATTCAATAAATTCTAACTGATGCGACAGCCTCGTCGCTTCCTCCGAATTGGGATTGACGATGAGTAATTTGTTCGAATCTAACTTTTTTCCCATGGCTCGCCTTATGCCTGCAGTAGGCGGCATTCAATCTCCGGGAAAGAGTGATGCCGTCACTTGCTTATGTTCTGTATTGTTAATATCGAGTTACGTCCAGCGGACTTCCTTCAATGATTGTAGACGCATTATTGAACATCGCCACATAATCGACACTTGCTCCCTCTTTGCTGTGAATGCCTTTGCCATACAGCGTCGCGGCATCACTAAAAAGATCGAGGTCCTCCGTCAATCGGTGCTTCCCGGCCATTCTCATCGCGGTGCCGCTGAGCAAGCGGATTTGTTTAAGACTCAATTGAGCATAGGTCAAGAACCGAAGAAAGACAAATAATTGACATGCGGTAATCTTCCACCGCCGCAAGGAAAGGAACTGGACTGATGGTCAAGCGGCTTACTGCAACCCGATTCAGTCAGAAGGTAAATCAGGGCCAATCAGCTCATTTTTCGTAATATTGCCGCAATTGGCCAGCTCCTTGCTATTGCTCGATTCCAGCAATTGACGCAGTTTCGTCAGACTCGTCGACAAACAGTGTCTTTCTTCAATAATACTGTCCCGAACGACTTGTAGTACAAATAAGGCAAGGCGTTCTTCCAGCGGCGTATCGATGGACAACTTTTCGAACAAACCCGGTTTTAGTGCAACCGAATGATCGGACGTACCCATAATCATCCGTGCTGTCTGTTCGGAATCAAATCTGACCGAATGCAATCGCCGAAAACTCAACCACATTGTCAAACCGCCTGTATGCGCGCAGGCTTTACTGACTCCCTGGGGATAGCCGCTAAGCAGTGATGCGGAACTGCCGTTAACCTTGAATTCAATATCACGGCCTGATAATGCGATCAACGTCAGGGGTTCACCCGCTTCGCCCACGGCGAAAACACCATGTTCGTCACTCCCGCGATTGATTTGTTCGACAAGATGGGCGACATTACCGTCGCATGCCGCGACAGCTGTGTCGTTCAGCGTAATACAACCATCGGGCAAAGGCATACCTGTTTCGCGCGCGGCGCGCGGTGCAACTATCGCATTACCGAAGCTTGAAACGTGCAATCCGGTTAAGCAGGACAGAGAATTAATCACCGCCAAACTTGAGTTATGTGCGGTTCGCGGCAGGAAAGTGTTGAGACGTACTCCTTGCACGCACGCATCAGGGTATGGATGAGCCGATTCACTACAGCGTTTTCTCTTCGCAAAGGACTGATAGTCGCAACGCGCGATGTCGGTATAGTTGGTTTGAAATTTCCGCAATTTGCCAAGCAGATCCGGAATCCGAATCCTCACCGAATCATCAAAGCAGCCGGAAAAAACAACATCTATATCGATATGGCCGTCGAATACCCGGCTACCTGCATAACGGCTGCTGTCTAAAACCGTAAGAAAATTCTGCTTCAGCAGATCAAATTCCTGCCGCATTGCGTCTGATTTGTCGCTGCAGAGAATAATCATCTTATCTGCAACCGCCCCAAGTTCGATCAAACCTGTGTGTGCGATCATTCCCGCATTGATCAGATCTACAACTGAGTCTATATCGGGGGGACACTCACCAGGATTTTCCGGGCAATGCAAAGACCGAAAAGTGTACATCGATCACCTCCGATTTTTTGAATCGGTTATTCAGTTGTTTTGAAGGACTTTCGTTTGCAGAAAGCTGAGTTTCTACGGATCAAACAAACCCAGATTGAGTAAAAAAGCAGTTCCGCTATCTTCGCTGGCGACCTTATGGAATGAAACTTAAGCCTGCAAATAGTGGTAGTTCATAAAACAAAAAAACAACCCTGTTTTATGGCGGCAAAACAACCGCAGGCGCAGGGATTGGTTCGATAAGCCACTGTCTGCAAACCGGAAAATCAATAGCGTGTATTGCATTGCAGAAATTTTTATGATTGAGTGACGATACAGTGGTTTGACTGTCAAGTATCGTCTATAGAGATGTATGTAGTACCCCTGTTTGGCTACAGTTCGCAAAAAATGCCAACAGTCAACTGTCTGTTGTTAAGAACACTTGGCTTAGAGTCGTTAACCAAAAAACAATAAGAATAATAAAATTACCGGGAATCAAAATATGGCTGACCCAGTCACAAGTTTACCTGAAGCAAGCACAGTTAAAGCGGTGAACAAAACGGCTAAAGCGAGCGCCGTTGACAATCCGAATACGGCTGACAAGGACGAGGTATTGAAGAGCGACCAAGTGCAGTTGACCAAGACACTTGAGTCAATCGAAACTCTCAGCACTGCACTCGCAGAGGGGGGTGCGGTAGACAAAGAAAAGGTAGAAAAAATTCGAGCTGCAATTGCCGCCGGTGAATATTCAATAGATGCCGACCGAATCGCCAGAAAGTTTGTGGAACTGGAAAAACTGCTTCGAGATTGACTATCGCTTGAGGTATTGGTGGACTCGCCTTTGGCCGTTCGCGCAAGCATCAGCCGTCTGGGTGGCTACGAGGGTCTAAGAATCGGTGTTTAAGTCACTGTGTACTCAGCCAATCGATAGTAGCCTTCTAGCACCTTAATCGCGAGGACGCCTCGCTCCTACAGAATCGGATGGATTAAAAAGCCGGCCATCGAAAACAGATCACGAACAACAACGAATTTTGGTGAAGCCAGGCAAAACCGAATTTACAGGTATCAGCCAAATAGTCCTCTTTCGTTTAAGTTCACAAAAGGATAAGAATGCACAAACATCTCTATTGGTTTTTATTAACTTCAAAGGGGGTAAGCAAAATATCCAATAGTGGTTGATTTACATAGTAATTGTAGCGCCCCAGCTTGTATTTGTTTACAAATCCGGCATCCGTGAGTTGATCAAGATATTTAGTTGCTGTAAGCCTTGATACGCTCAAATCTTGTTGTAAATACTCAATTTTCGTGTATGGATGTCGGAATAGATTATTCAAAAGATCCTGGCTATATATCTTGTGTAGGCTAGAGCGGATATTATGCTTGTAATCCTGCATTTGCTTCCTTATTTTTTCCACCAGCAAGATGGTTTGACGTGATGTCTCGTCTACGCCTTGCAATACGAATAAGATCCATTGCTCCCAACTTCCCTCATCTCTCACCTCTTGTAACAAGCGGTAGTAGTCGTTTTTGTTCTGAATAAAAAATCTGCTGAGATATAACACAGGGATGTTTAGCAGGTCCTTTGCAACCAAATATAGGATGTTTAATATACGACCGGTACGCCCATTGCCGTCATAAAAAGGATGAATGCTTTCAAATTGATAGTGAATCACTGCCATTTTTATCAATGGATCAACATCCAACATTTCATCTTCATTAATAAAACGCTCCAGGTTCTTCAGCAGATCCAGAATAGTTTGATTGTCTTGTGGGGGGGTATAGACAACTTCTCCTGTTCGATCATTACGGAGTTCCGTTCCAGGTAATCGGCGGATTCCAGCGTTATTCTTTTCAAGCACAGTATGAATGCGGACCAGGCGGTTTATCGTTATAAGGCGGTCCTCACGCACCTGTTCGAATCCAGTAATTAAGGCAATTGCATAGTCACTCACCTCTTTGGCTGCAGGATTGTTTATATGCTCTTGAAATAATGTGTTTTTATAGAGTTCGTCGTGTGTTGTTATGATATTCTCGATCTCAGAGCTATCCTTTGCTTCTTGTAGTGTCAGCGAGTTTATTAGGATCGATTGGTTTGGAATAGTTGCAACAACTCCTTTTAATTCAGCAAGATAGCGATGAGCGGATGCGAGCTTGCGTAATACCTGATGCGTTTCCAGTTCATTTTCAGGTGGCAATGGTGAAAGTTTAAATTCGGTCACATTAACCTCAAGGCATTCGCCATCTATCAGATACTCAAGGTTTCTATACATATTGCGATCGTCATGTATAGAAAATTGGATTTTTTATACATGATAGCCTAGCGTGTATAGAAAATCGATATTTGATAGTAGCGTAACGGCAATCTGTGCACGCATAACCAGGCAAGGATAAGGAATCTTTCTGAAACCTTGCCCGTAGGCGCTTGCCCCGCAAGCGAAAATCCGCCAATCCCAAACCATCGCGAGAAGGTCTCGCTCCTACCGAACTGGATGGATCAAAAAACCGGCCGTTGGAAACGGAGCATGAATGATAAAGAAATTTGGTGGAGCTAGGCGGGATCGAACCGCCGACCTCTTGCATGCCATGCAAGCGCTCTCCCAGCTGAGCTATAGCCCCACATGAGGGATGCGAACTTTAAAATCTACGCATCCGCTTGTCAAGGTTTGCACAGAATCAAGCCTGCTGTCTTTGTTCGATAAAAGCGATTGCCCTGTCGACTCTGGCCAGGGTTTTCTCCTTGCCCAGAAGGGCGAGTGTTTGATCCAGCGCTGGAGAAGCGCCGCTTCCGGTGACCGCGACACGCAACGGCAAACCGATCTTTCCGTAACCGAGCTGCAGCCTTTCCAGGGTGTCTCCAATCGCGGCCTGTATGGACTCCGCATCCCATGCTTCCAATTCGCTAAATGCTGTTTTCACGGCCTGAACGGGCTCCAGCGCCGCCGGTCTGAGGTGCTTTTTGGCGGCGCTTGCGTCGTAGTCATCGAATTCCTGGTAAAAATACCGGCTGCTATTTGCCATCTCCGACAGGGTTTTACTGCGCTCCTTTTGCAATTGAGCCACCGCTCGCGGATCCGGCCCGTTTTCCGGATCGATTCCGATACGCTGCAGGTGGTCGGCCAGTTGTTTTCCCAAGTGAGTGGATTCGGAGGCTTGCATGTATTGTTGATTCAACCACTGGAGTTTTTCAGTGTCGAACGCTGCGCCGGATCGATTACAGGCTTTAAGACTGAATAAATCAATCATTTGCCGGATACTGAAAATCTCCTGGTCGCCATGAGACCAGCCAAGTCGGGCCAGGTAGTTCAGTACTGCCTCCGGAAGATAACCGTCTCGCGCGTACTGCATGACACTGACCGCACCGTGACGCTTGGAGAGCCTTTTCCCATCATCGCCCAAAATCATCGGCAGGTGAGCATAACGTGGAATCTCAGCCCCAATGGCACGCAGGATATTGATCTGTCGCGGTGTGTTGTTGATATGATCATCACCTCGTATAACATCGGTGATCTGCATATCGTAATCGTCGACAACGACGGTCAGATTGTAGGTGGGAGTCCCGTCAGATCGCATGATGACCAGGTCATCCAATTCACTGTTTTGAACCTCGATATTCCCATAAACCAGATCTTCGATCAGCACACTGCCGTGTACAGGGTTTTTAAACCGGACAACCGGTTTTACTCCGGCTGGCGGAGTCTCCTTACGGTCCCTCCAATAGCCGTTATAACGCGGCTTCTGCTTGTTGCGCAGGGCTTCCTCACGCATGGCGTTGACCTCTTCCGGCGTGCAATAGCAATGATATGCCTGATCCTCGTCGAGCAGTTTTTGTACGATTTCACGGTATCGGTCAAATCGTTGCGTCTGGTAAAAAGGACCCTCGTCATAATCGAGGCCCAGCCACTCCATGGCATCGAGGATTGCCTGCACGGATTCCTCGGTGGAACGCTCAATATCCGTGTCTTCAATTCGCAAAACAAACTGGCCCTTGTGATGGCGTGTATAAAGCCAATTAAATAAAGCAGTGCGGGCACCGCCAATGTGGAGATATCCGGTTGGGCTGGGAGCGAATCTGGTACGAATTGACATATCTGATTCTCGCGTCGACACATGGAATTAGGAAGCCGGCGATTTTAGCAAATCGGGCGCAATCTTGCTGGTGATTAAGGCTATAATCCATTTATTCGCCGGTTCCGGGACAGTTATCATTAAAGGCCTTACAACGACACTCTCAATTATGCAGAACCCACAAATCCTTATACCCGATGCCGAAGACCTTAACGACGCACCGCCACTGGAATGGACATCCAGCGCACGAACCAACGTGGGATTTGTGCGCTCGGCAAATGAGGACGCGTTTCTGGATGCCCGGGAGAACGGGCTTTGGGCAGTGGCGGATGGCATGGGAGGTCATAGCCGTGGTGACCAGGCCAGCCAGGCGGTGGTTAATAGCCTGGTCAGTTTCGAACGCTCGGCGAATCTTTCACTCAATATCGAAAATCTGGAAAACCGCCTGCTGAATGCCAACCGGGTGTGCAGAGCAATGGTTCAAGGAAAAGTCATCGGCAGCACGGTCGCTTTGTTATTTGCCTTTGATCCTTTTTGCTTTTTTCTCTGGGCCGGCGACAGCCGGATCTACCGGTTACGGGATGGCCAGATGACTCAGATGACCGAAGACCACAGCCTGGTACAGGAGATGTGCGCGTTGGGAGAACTGACTCCCGAGGAAGCCGAGAATCATCCGTCGTCAAACATCATTACCCGTGCTGTTGGCGTGCATGACAAATTGAGGGTCGAAATGCAATATACAACCGCGCACCCCGGTGATCGCTATCTGTTGTGCAGCGACGGATTATACAAGGATCTGAGCAAGCAGGAGATTGCAGAACTTCTCGCCGGTGTATCGGCGCATCAGTCGGTCAACAATCTGGTCGGCCTCGCCCTGGAGCGCGGCGGCAGTGATAATGTCACTGCAATCGTGGTGCAAGCGGAATATTGCTAAAAATTAGGGGTTGACCGGGCCAGAGCGGTGTTGAACCTGAACACCGCTCTGGCCCCATTGATCAGGCCTGCTCGAATGTCAACCCATCGACCGCGAGATCCACCTTGATAAGATCCCCTTCCTTGAATTTGCCGGCCAACAAATGTTGTGCCAGCGGATTTTCAAGTTGCTGTTGAATCGCGCGCTTAAGCGGTCGTGCACCATAGACCGGGTCAAAGCCCGCGTCACCGAGATAATCCAGGGCTGCATCGCTGATCTCAAGTTCAATATTGCGGTCACCCAGCCGCTTGGACAAGTACTCGAGCTGTATTTTCGCAATCTTCCGGATATGTTCCCTGCTCAAGGGATGAAAGACGACTGTGTCGTCCACCCGATTGATAAATTCGGGCCTGAAGTGCTGGGTAACTATTTCCATGACCGCAGATTTCATATTCTCATAATTCTCTTCGCCGCTCA
Source organism: Granulosicoccaceae bacterium (assembly GCA_965222695.1). GTDB lineage: Bacteria > Pseudomonadota > Gammaproteobacteria > Granulosicoccales > Granulosicoccaceae > UBA7957. The sequence goes on from OZ244967.1 coordinate 3,731,817, forward strand.
TTTCCTGAATAATGTGGCTACCCAGATTCGACGTCATGATAATAACCGTGTTGCGAAAATCCACGGTACGTCCCTGGCCATCGGTGAGCCGCCCGTCATCGAGAACCTGTAGCAGCACATTAAACACATCCGCATGCGCTTTTTCCACTTCGTCAAGCAATATTACCGAATAGGGTTTTCGTCGAACCAACTCGGTTAAGTAACCGCCTTCTTCATATCCCACATAACCCGGAGGTGCACCGATCAGGCGAGCGACAGAGTGTTTTTCCATAAATTCTGACATGTCGACACGTACCATGTTATCAGTCGAGTCAAATAAAAAACCGGCCAGCGTCTTGGAAAGCTCCGTTTTGCCCACACCCGTGGGCCCTAAAAACAAAAACGATCCGTTTGGCCGATTGGGATCTGCAAGCCCGGCTCTTGATCGCCGAATTGCATCGGCAACCGCTTTGACCGCCTCGTCCTGGCCTATGACCTTTTCCTGCAGCACCTGCTCCATACGCAACAGTTTTTCCCGCTCGCCTTCCAGCATTTTACTGACCGGAATGCCGGTCCAGCGCGACACGACATCGGCAATTTCCTCATCGCTGACCTTGTTACGCAGCAGCTTCATGTCAGTAATATCGGTGCTGGCGGCGACTTCCAGCTGTTTTTCCAGAGCCGGAATCGTACCGTATTGCAATTCCGACATGCGTGCAAGATCACGTGCCCGGCTTGCCGTTTCAAGCTCCAGCTTCGCCCGTTCCAACTCTTCCTTGACGTGAGTCGAACCCTGTACCGCCGCTTTTTCAGCATTCCAGATTTCTTCCAGGTCGGCGTACTCTTTTTCCAGGTCGGCTATATTGTCTTCCAGGCTTGATAAGCGCTGCATCGATGCATCATCGCTTTCTTTGGCAAGCGCCTCGCGTTCGATTTTCAGTTGAATCAGCCGGCGTTCCAGTTTATCCATTTCTTCGGGCTTGGAATCTATCTCCATGCGGATCAATGATGCCGCCTCATCGACAAGATCGATTGCCTTGTCCGGCAGTTGCCGGTCAGTGATATAGCGATGCGACAAAGTGGCTGCCGCGACAATCGCAGGGTCGGTGATATCCACACCGTGGTGGACTTCATATCGCTCCTTAAGACCGCGAAGTATTGCAATTGTGTCTTCAACCGTGGGCTCATCGACCAACACTTTCTGAAATCGTCGCTCAAGCGCCGCATCCTTTTCGATATACTGACGGTATTCATCCAGTGTAGTCGCCCCGATACAATGCAACTCGCCTCTGGCCAGAGCCGGCTTGAGCATATTGCTGGCATCCATAGCGCCTTCCGCTTTGCCGGCACCAACCATGGTATGTATTTCGTCGATAAATAGAATGATCTGGCCTTCCTGCTTGAAAAGATCACTGAGTACCGCCTTCAGGCGTTCTTCGAACTCGCCGCGAAACTTCGCACCCGCAATCAACGCGCCCATATCGAGTGACAATACACGCTTGCCCTTGATGCCTTCCGGCACCTCTGCATTGACGATACGTTGAGCCAGGCCTTCGACAATAGCGGTTTTACCCACGCCGGGTTCGCCGATGAATACAGGGTTGTTTTTAGTCCGGCGTTGTAATACTTGTATAGACCGCCGAATCTCGCTATCACGGCCTATCACCGGATCCAGCTTGCCCTGCTCGGCTCGCTCGGTCAGATCAATGGTGTACTTTTCCAAAGCCTGGCGTTGATCTTCCGCATTCGGATCGTTGACGGACTGCCCGCCCCTGATTTCTTCGATCACCTTGTTCAGCGCATCGAGATTGGCGCCGTTTTTAGTCAGCATCTGTGCCAGGCGGTGTTTTTTATCCTCCAGCACGGCCAGGACGAACAGTTCGCTGGAGATAAACTGGTCATCGCGTTTTTGGGCCAATTTATCGGTCAGGTTGAGCAAGCGCCCCAGATCATTGGAGATATGTATCTCTCCTCCTGTACCTTCGACCTGCGGCAAAGACTCCAAAGCCTTACCCAAGGTCGAACGTAATCCGTTGACGTTGACGCCAGCCTGCGCCAGCAATGGACGTACACCACTGCCCTGTTGATCCAACAAGGCGACCATTAAGTGCTCAGGCTCTACAATTTGATTATCGCGGCCCAAGGCCAGTGACTGTGCATCTTGGATTGCCAGCTGGAATTTGCTGGTCAGTTTGTCCATTCTCATAGGAATTCACCTAAATTCTTAAAAATTCAATACATTCTATGTGGGGATTTTCACAACCTTTTCAAGCTGAAACCGAAGCGATAAACAGCCGGCAATTGCCCGAATTTCAAATTTATTCGTTCAGTTGTCAGCAATCCAGATCAGAGTGGCCATACGACCACTTAGCCTGCCTTGCCGCCGGTAAGAGAAGAATCGCTCATCGCTCATGGTACAAAATCCTCCTCCATAAAAATCCCTGACTCCGGCCCGCCATAACGCGAACCGACCCAGCGCGTAAATATCGGCCATCAGTTTTTTTGCCCGTTTGCCTTTCTTAAAGGCGGTTTCGCATCCTGGATATGCACGATGAAAAGCGTCGAACACCTCTTCACCGACTTCAAATTTATCCGGTCCAATCGCGGGGCCAAACCATACTTGCACCTTTTCCGGCTGACCGTAAAACTGAGCCAGCGTATTTTCCAGAATACCCGCCGATAGACCCCGCCATCCAGCGTGCGCAGCGGCGATTTGCCTGCCGGATTTTGATGTGAACAGGACGGGCAGACAATCGGCGGTGGGTATAATCAAGACACGGTTGGGTGTATCTGTATAGGTGGCATCGGCTTCTTCCAATCCCATTTTGTCCAGAACATTCAACACGCGGTTGCCGTGAACCAAACGAATCCACTCAGGCTCCCCGGGCAAATCCAAATCGCTGATCAGTTTTTTACGATTTCTGTCGACGCTCACCGGATCATCGCCTACGGTTGCGGCGAGATTGAATTCCGAATAACCGTTTTGGCTGAATCCGCCGAAACGGGTTGTCTGCCATGCCTGCACTTTACCGGGTCCTGGCCAGTCGACCTGAATATACTTATCACGCATGGTGTGAGGAGTCTCGCCTGAGCTTGTCCAGAATTTCCCCCATGTCATCGGGCATCTCTGCTGTCCAACTGGCGGTTGTTTTGTCTTTGGGGTGTCTTAGTGTCAAGCGCCAGGCATGCAGTGCCTGGCGCTTGAAGTTACTGATGGCCGAACGTAAATCGTCAGAACAATGCGCTGGAAACCGAGGACGTCCGCCGTAAACCGAATCACCCAGGAGCGGATATCCGATACTTGAAAGGTGGACTCTGATTTGATGCGTTCTGCCGGTTTCCAGCTTTACCGACAACAGCGTGTGGGCTCGAAACCTTTCTTCCAGGCGATAATGTGTAATCGCCTCTTTCCCGGATTCGCGTACCGCCATACGCCGGCGATCCACCCTGTGCCTGCCGATCGGGCGATCAAGGGTTCCGCCGCTGACGGGCGTACCATTAACAATAGCTCGATACTCCCGGCGAACGCTGCGTTGCTGCAGCTGTTCCACCAGTGATTTGTGTGCTCTCAGGGTTTTGGCAACCACGAACAAGCCGCTGGTATCTTTATCCAGGCGATGCACTATTCCGGCCCGCGGGATGTCCGATAATGCCGGGCACAAATGCAAGAGTCCGTTTTGCACCGTCCCGCTCCAATTGCCTGCGGCCGGGTGCATGACCAAGCCTGCCTGTTTGTTAATCACGATCAGATCTTCATCCTCGAAGAGGATATTGAGCGGCAGTTTTTCCGGATCGGGCTGATGTTGAGGGTCTGACTTATGCCCATGCTCGATTTGCAGTAAAATCTGCTCGCCACCGGCTAGGCGAGTTTTCGCCGGTAAAATTCTGTTATCCACCTTAACCCGCTCCGACTTGATCCAGCTTTGTAATCTGCTTCTTGAATAATCGGAAAACAATTCCGCCAACACCTGATCCAGACGCCGGCCCGCAAATTCCGGGGGAACTGTTTTGCTAAGGCATTCTTCTTTATTCATGGAGATTGCCCGATGTTAACCCGTTAAACTCATCTGTGAATGTCAAAATTGCTATACTGAAGCGCAATTCTCAGTTACGTTGAAAAAAAGATAGAGATGCCATTTCAGTATTTCAGTTTAGCCCTCATATTGGTACTCATCCTTGGCGGCTGCTCCAGTAGCGGCGAACAGGAAGAATATGATCCCACAAAAGGCTGGAGCGCAGAACGCTTGTATCGTGAAGCCAAGCTCAAACTCCAAGGCAAGGAATACATCACCGCCATCGACTATTTCGAAACTCTCGAAGCACGCTACCCATTCGGTAAGTACACCCAGCAAGCGCAATTGGACATAGCCTACTCCTACCTCAAACAGGATGAATTCGACAACGCCATCGCCGCAGCCGATCAATTCATCAAGCTGCATCCTCGTCACGAAGAAGTTGCTTATGCCTATTATATCAAAGGTTTAAGTAATTTCTCCCGCGGCCAGTCCGCCATGGAAAGGCTGTTTCCGAGAGACATGGCCCGGGTTGACCAAAACTGGCTGAAATCCGCTTTCGCCGACTTCGGTACCTTGATCCGACGTTATCCAAACAGTGTTTACGTCCAAGACGCCAAGCAACGAATGGTCTTTCTGCGTAATGAAATGGCGCACCATGAACTTATAACCGCTGAATATTATTATAAACGCGGCGCCATGGTTGCAGCCGTCAATCGCGCCAAGTATCTGCTGGATCACTATGACAAAACCCCGCACACCGCAGACGCCCTTGCGGTGATGGCAAAGGCCTATAAAGCGATGGGCAAGGATGAATTGGCCAAAGAAGTGTTAGAGATTCTGTCGTTGAATTCGCCGGAGCATGAGGCGCTTGAGGATAGGTAGAGAGAGTTTAGACAGGCTCTTATACTGAATCCACGCCATCAGCCCCATCGCCTCCCAAAAATTGCAGCTTATCCCACGAAAACGGGACCACAAACGTTTAACATCCTACTAATCCCTCATCTACTGTACCGCCCCAAAGCATGGTGCAAATTTTGCGTGCAATTCGTTAATTTGTAAATCACACGGCCGGTACTAACAACTAACTTCGCTGCAAAGCTTGCTTTTGTATGGTTTCAGAAGAGTCAATTTCTCAAAACGAAATAACGATCAGTCCTGTTCAGAGTAAAGTGGCCGACTGGTATGCATTGCGTCAACTGAGCAACTATCGTCTGTTTATTCTGATCTGTATCACGGCTCTGTTTTATCTGATCCCCAATACATCAGTTTTGGGTCAATCCAATCCCAAGCTCTTTCACACTACACTCATTGCCTATTTGACGTTCGGTGTTATTTTCAATCACTTGATCCGAATTGAAAAACCCAGTCACGATACACAGTTCTACATCCAGGCCTATATCGATATTCTTTGTATCACGGTCATGATGCACGCCAGCGGCGGTATTCAAAGCGGCCTGGGTATATTGATGGTCGCCAATATCGCGATAATCGGTATCTTCACACTCGCACAATACACCTTTTTGTTCGCCGCCATTGCGACCACCGCGGTATTGGCGCAAGAAATTTATGCGGACATTTCATCCATATCGGCCAATACCAGCCTTGAAAAAACCGGTTTTACTGGAATGGCACTGTTTGCGGTAGCCTATATTACTTCCGTGTTGTTGCAAAAACGTTTTCCCTACCGGGCTAACGAACAAGAAAAACTACAGCGGGAAGTTGTTCGCGCTGAAGAACTGAACCAGCAGATCATACAACAAATGGACTCAGGCATAGTTGTTATCAATGAACAAAACGAGGTGCAGTTAATCAACGACAGTGCTCTTGCTCTTCTGGGCACGGAAGAACTTAGACATAAAAGAACCCTTTCCGAACTTAGCCCGAAACTGCAAGCATCATACATCGACTGGGAACAATCTCCCTACAGTGGAATTAAGTCCTTTAAAAATGAAGTTAACGGAAGCGATCTATTACCGCATTTTACATCCCTGGAAAATCACGGAACCCTGATACATCTTGAGGACTACGGACAGATAGCTCAGCAAGTTCAACAATTAAAACTGGTCTCCCTGGGTGAATTAACTGCCAGTATTGCACACGAAATCAGAAATCCGCTCGCTGCAATCAGTAATTCCATACAGCTGCTGTCAGAGAGCGGTGAAATGGAATCCGAAAACAGACGAATACTGGATATTGCTGAGCGCCATTGCGCACGGATTAATCGCATAGTCGAAGATATTCTGCAATTATCCAGGCAGGAAAGAAATAATCCGGAGAAAATCGATTTAAACGACTATTTGCGTGAATTTACCCATCGCTTCAAAGAACAAATTTCCAATAGCAATATCCAGCTTGAACTTAAAGAATCCTCAACATTATCGGTTGAATTCGACAAATCCCATCTTGAACAGATTTTAACCAATCTCTGCACCAACGCTATAGCCCACAATCCCGAGAAGAAGAGTCTTAAAATTATTATCTCTTTTGGAAAAGTCGGCTCAAGACAGCAACCGTTTGTGGTCGTCAGTGACAATGGAAAAGGTATTGAAAAAGACACGGTCAATGACGTGTTCGAGCCCTTTTACACCACCACACACGAAGGTACCGGATTAGGCTTATTTATCATTCGAGAACTCTGTGAGATTAACAATGCGCAGATAAGTTATGTTGCACAAAAAATCGGGGCGGGATTCCGAATTCTAATTGGGCAGGGATCTGAATAAATCTATATGGCCGGGCAAACTGCTTTAATTATAGATGATGAGCCGGATATTCGGGAACTGGTCACCATCACTGTTACCCGCCTGGGCTTGGAATGTCACTCTGCGGCCAATTTGGGTGAAGCAAAACATATTCTTCAAAATCATAATATCAATGTCTGCCTGACCGACATGCGCTTGCCTGATGGTAACGGGGTTGACTTTGTCGCCTTTATGCAGAATCACTATCCACAGATCCCGGTTGCAGTAATCACCGCACATGGAAGTATGGATGCAGCAGTCAAAGCCATGAAAAGCGGAGCATTTGACTTTGTATCCAAGCCTGTAAATTTAAACTTGTTGCGAAAATTGATAGAAACCGCCACAAAATCCACATTTGCCGCTACTGAAGCTTTATCCGACCCCAATAATACTGAGCGATCCGCCTGCTCACACGAATTGACTCTGGATGCAAAACTGCTGGGCAATTCAAAACCTATGCGGAAGCTGAAAAAAATGATACTTAAGCTTGCAAAAAGCCAGGCTCCGGTACTGATCAGTGGGGAATCAGGTACAGGTAAAGAACTGGTTGCAAGACTGATACATGAATGTGGACCTCGAGCCGACAAGCCGTTTATTCCGGTTAACTGCGGGGCAATTCCAGCCGAATTGATGGAAAGTGAGTTTTTCGGCCATAGAAAAGGCAGTTTCACCGGCGCTATTACGGATAAGCCAGGGCTGTTCCAGGTGGCAGAAGACGGCACACTTTTTCTGGATGAAGTCGCTGAATTGCCACTCTATATGCAGGTAAAACTGCTCAGGGTTATCCAGGAAAAAGCGGTGAAACCAATCGGTGAAAACCGGGAGATCCCCATCAATGTGAGAATTATCAGCGCCAGCTATAAGAACCTGGAAACCGAGGTTACCGAATCAAAGTTCAGGCATGATTTGTATTATCGCCTGAACGTCATCAGTGTCCAGGTTCCATCGCTGAGAGAGAGACCGGAGGATATTCCGCTTCTCGTTGAACATATACTAAGCAAAATTGCCCACAAATGGGGAGAAGTGCAGCCTTTTCCGATTAGCGAAGAAGCTCTCACGTTATTGCAAGGTCACCAGTTTACGGGAAATGTCAGAGAACTGGAAAATATCTTGGAAAGAGCGGTTACGCTTGCAGAATCCAGTGATCTTAAATCAAGCGATTTGCAACTAACGGTATCGAGTCAGGGTTTGAACAAGCCTTCACGAACGACAGAATCCGAAAGTCTGCAAGATCACGAGAATCAATTGATTCTGTCAACTCTCGAAAAGAATCAATGGAATCGAAAAGCCGCGGCCAAAGAGCTTGGATTAACTTATCGGCAGCTGCGTTACCGTTTGCAAAAAATCCAACTTGACAGAAACGAAGGGGTCGAAGATTAGATTTTAGTTAAAATACATCTCTAGTTATCACATGACATTACTCAATGTCATTTAGTGACATATTTGTCACTATCCACTAACCGGTAGGCCCATGATTGCCCTTACTTTGCTTCACTTTTCTTGCATAGAATCAACGGATTAAATAGCTCAACAAGTCTTTGGCATAACAGATGCAGTATCAGCTCAAGCGGAAACTGGCGCTAAACTGTGCCCAGTGAAATGCTAAGCAATGATGCGAATCTAAATTACCACTTTTTTTCTGGAGAAAAAAGACATGATGAAGCAAAAAGCCCAAAAAGGTTTTACACTTATTGAATTAATGATCGTTATTGCGATTATTGGTATACTCGCCGCTGTCGCTGTTCCTCAATATGCTCAGTACACTAAGCGTGCTGCATTTTCCGAAGTTAAGATCGCAGTTTCACCGATAAAATCTGCAATAGAAGATTGCTATCAACGTAATGCAGGTAGCGCAACATGTAACGCTTCGGCAGCAACAGCTACTATCCAAGGTCAGGTGACTGACGCAATGCTATTACGTGCAGCAACTGCTGATTTAGTCGCTACTGTTGGTCTAAGTGGTGGTGCAGCTCCGATTATCACCGCTACCTCTGCAGCTGCAGAAGGCTTTAATGGCGAGACTTACACTTTAACAGGTACTGTTGGCGGTACTGCAGGTACTGATGCTTATATTTCGAATTGGTCTGAAGGCGGAACTGGCTGTAATGAGGGCTGGTGTTAAGTTGTAATCAAAATTGAAATATCGTTTTACAACATAGTAGTTGTGTAAAAGAGGCCGGCATTTTTTGTCGGCCTTTGTTTATATCCCAATATAGGCGAATTAGTTCATCCTACCACGAAATCAACATTTCTAATCAACTATTGAGTGTGTTCGGCAAATAGAGCTCTGCGCACATTAGTTGATCTATATTAATTACGATTTTAATCTCCAAATCTCACGCTTAAGTGACCCAATTCTATGCCGATAAATACAAAATACTAGTCTCAAACAATTTCCTGGAAAAGCAAAATGCAGACGAACAGCACTGTTTCTGTCGAAAAAAACGCGAATTCAGCACCGTTAACCGGTATATCAAAAAGACTGGTAAAAGACGGCTTGATTAACGAAAAAGACGCAGTGGAAGCAGTTGTCGAGGCTCGTGCAAAGGATATTCCCTTCGTCCACTATGTCGTCAATAATCTTAATTTATCAGAAAGCTTGATAGCCGCATCGTTGGGCCGGGAGTTTGGGATTCCGGTATTTGATGTATCCAGAATTAACCCGGACACGATCCCTTCAAAACTTGTTAAAGAAGAGTTAGTCTCGAAACACCGTGCCGTTCCCATTAGTGTCCGGGGGTCACAATTATATGTAGCCCTGTCCGACCCCACTAATACGGCCGCACTGGATGCCTTTAAGTTTTCGTCGGGATTACGCGTCGAAGCCGTATTGGCGGAAGAAATCAAGCTCGATAAGTTAATCCAGCAGGTTATCGAAGGTCAGAGCAGTAATCTTGTTGATGACCTGGATGCGAGTTTTGACAATATCGATATCGATGATGATGAAAGCAAGGATGATGATGATAGTAACGAAATTGACGATACGCCAGTTGTCCGCTTTGTCAATAAAGTTCTCCTGGATGCGATAAAAAGGGGAGCATCGGATATCCATATCGAGCCTTATGAAAAGGCATTTCGGGTTCGATTTCGAATCGATGGTATTTTACAGGAAGTCGTCTCACCACCGCTCAATATGTCGGAGAAGATTACCGCACGCCTCAAAGTTATGTCGCGTATGGATATCTCCGAGCGGCGGGTTCCACAGGATGGAAGAATCAAACTTAAACTGTCTAAAACGCGGGCGATAGATTTTCGCGTAAATACCTGCCCAACGCTGTTTGGCGAGAAGACTGTTCTGCGAATTCTGGACCCGAGCAGTGCGCAGTTGGGGATAGACGCATTGGGCTATGAGGAAGAGCAAAAATCGCTTTATATGAATGCTCTGGCAAACCCGTATGGAATGATACTTGTCACCGGCCCTACGGGCAGTGGTAAAACCGTGTCACTCTATACCGGGCTCAATATTCTCAATAAACCGGATACCAATATATCCACCGCCGAAGATCCGGCTGAAATTAATCTGGAAGGAATCAATCAGGTTAATGTTAATCCTAAGGCCGGTTTGACTTTTGCCGAAGCCCTAAAGTCATTCCTTCGTCAGGATCCGGATGTCATTATGGTGGGTGAGATACGGGATATTGAAACCGGTAACATTGCTATAAAGGCTGCGCAAACCGGCCATCTTGTATTATCCACACTGCATACAAATGATGCGCCTCAGACACTATCCCGCCTGGTCAATATGGGTATTCCACCATTTAATATAGCCAGTGCCGTCACTCTGATCATAGCCCAGCGTCTCGGCCGCAGACTGTGTGAAGCTTGTAAAACTGAAGTTGACATTCCTCACGAAGCGCTCCTGGAAGAAGGGTTTACTGAAGATCAATTGGAGGATCTGACTGTTTACAAAGCTGTGGGGTGCAACAAGTGCAATGAAGGATACAAGGGGCGCGTAGGCATTTATCAGGTCATGCCAATCAGTGAAAAGATTGCTCGAATTGTGATGGAAGGCGGCAACGCCATGGATATAGCCGATCAAGCGAAATTAGAGAAAATTCCGGATCTTCGCGAGTCAGCATTAAAGAAAGTCGCTCAAGGAATTTTAAGCCTGGAAGAAGCCAACCGAGTCACCAAGGACTAAAAGAAAATGTCTGAAACACAATCTGTAGCAGAAGCGAATAGAGAGGCCCAACGCACTCTGTACGAATGGGAAGGCAAGGATAAAAAGGGTTCTAAAATCCGAGGAACCATGTCAGCACAGAGCGTTGACCTGATTAAAGCGAAACTGCGCAGGCAAGGGATTGTACCCATAAGGATCAAAAAGCAGGCTAAGCGAAAAGGTCGGGAAAAAATCGAGACCGCCGATATCGCTATCTTTGCACGCCAACTCACGACCATGATGCAATCAGGAATCCCAATGGTTCAGGCCTTGGAAATTGTAGCCCAGGGTCTGGAAAAAAAATCCATGCGGGATCTGGTGTTTGCAATAAAAGCGGACGTTGAATCGGGCAGTAGTTTTGGTTCCGCACTCACAAGGCATCCTGATCAATTTGACGATCTGTTCTGCAGCCTTGTAGAAGCCGGTGAGCAATCTGGTACTTTGGACACGTTGTTAAATGAAATAGCGACTTACAAGGAAAAATCGGAAGCCCTGAGAAAAAAGATTAAAAAAGCGATGACCTACCCGATTTCAGTATTGGTTATAGCCAGCATTGTAACGGGAATATTATTAGTATTTGTCGTACCTCAATTCGAAACACTATTTAAGAGTGTTGGCTCTGATCTTCCCGCCTTTACCAAACTTGTCGTTAAGCTGTCAGAATTAATGCAAGCATGGTGGTATGTAATAATAGCGATTATAGGTGTAACCATTTTCACTTTTAAGAAAATGCGAAAAATATCCCCTCAGTTCAATAAGTCAGTCGATCGCCTATCTCTAAAACTGCCGGTTTTCGGATCAATCATCATCAAAGCCGCAACCGCACGCTTCTCCAGAACACTGTCTACCATGTCGCGAGCCGGTGTACCTATCGTTGAAGCCATGGAAAGCGTAGCCGGCACCGCGGGCAATGAGATCTTCAAAGAAGCCATATTAAAAATGAAAGACGAGGCTGCGACCGGTCAAAGGCTGCAGGTTTCGATTGCTCAATCGGGACTGTTTTCCAATATGGTGGTTCAAATGGTGGCCATAGGTGAAGAGGCAGGCTCAATTGACGATATGCTTGCCAAAGTGGCCGAATTTTACGAGGCCGAGGTAGACAACGATGTCGATGCCTTGACCAGCATGATGGAACCGATGATTATGGCATTCCTGGGTGTTGTGATCGGGGGACTGGTACTTGCAATGTATCTGCCGATCTTTAAAATGGGCGATGCATTTTAGAAAAAACCGGCTTCCACTTTCTGTCTTTTATGACCACCCTGGAGTTATTACAGGCTAATCCCGTGCTGTTTCTGGCAACCGTTGCGGTGTTCAGCCTGTTTGTCGGGAGCTTTTTGAATGTTGTTATCCATCGACTGCCGATAATGATGGAAAATGCCTGGACGCAAGAGTGCCGGACGCTGTTAAATTGCAACTCTGAGGAAAACGGCAAATCGTCCGATATCGAGGAAACATTCAATTTAATGGTGCCTCGATCGCGATGTCCGGCCTGCGATCAGCAAATCAAGTTTTGGCAGAATATTCCCGTGGTCAGTTATCTGATACTCGGCGGGAAATGTGCCAACTGCAAAACGCACATATCCTTACAGTACCCCAGTGTTGAACTTGTTACCGCGGTGTTGTCCGTGCTGGTGGCTCAACAGTTCGGTGTCAGTATTCAGACGCTGGCGGGACTTGTAATAACATGGTCGCTTGTTGCCCTGACCATGATAGATTTCAAGCATACGCTATTACCGGATGATATCACCCTTCCCGTATTGTGGCTTGGGCTGATTGCCAGCTTAGTACCTGTGTTTGTCTCTCCACCGGAAGCTATCATTGGCGCATCTGTCGGCTACTTATCTCTCTGGTCGGTTTACTGGATATTCAAATTGCTGACCGGCAAGGAGGGCATGGGATATGGTGATTTCAAGCTACTGGGATTATTCGGAGCCTGGTTTGGATGGAGTTCCGTCCCGGTAATTATCTTGCTCTCTTCGGTGGTCGGTGCTGCTGTTGGCGTATCTCTGATACTGTTAAAGGGCCGGGACAAAAACATACCTATCCCCTTTGGCCCTTATCTGGCAGCGGCGGGGTGGATCTTTATGGTCTACGGCGAGGATCTTTTAAGGCTCTATTTTCCCTAAGAGCCGTTAATCTGTTCCGGCCCCATTTCCGAAAAAACCGCTCAATACCAGACCCCGAAAACGTATATACTTGCCGCAGTGGGTAATCGGAATCAGCACCATGCTTAAAGTGGCACTAACCGGAGGTATCGCCAGTGGAAAATCCACTGTATCCGCTGAGTTCGAGAAACTGGGTGTGCCCGTCATTGATGCAGACATTATTGCTCGAGAAGTGGTTGAGCCGGGCAATAAGCCGCTTGCTCGTCTGGTCAAATTATGTGGCAAATCTATCTTAAGGGATGATGGCTCGCTGAACCGCCCGGCTCTTCGCCAAATCATCTTTTCCGATTCGGCCAAGAAAAAGCTGGTCGAGGATATTTTACATCCTGCAATAAGACAAAGATCGGATCTACTTTTAAAACAACACGAGGACACGGGAGCGGATTATTGCATCTATGTTATACCACTATTGTTGGAGAGCGGTCAGACGGATCGATTTGACCGTGTTCTGGTTGTGGATGTACCTATAGAAACTCAGATCGAGCGCGTAATGACCCGGGATTCCGCCAGCAAAGAGGAAGCCGAATCAATTATTCTCTCTCAGGTCGATCGATCGGCAAGGCTAAAAGCCGCGAGTGATGTTATCAACAATACCGGGACTTTGGATCATGTTCGGAAACAAGTTCTTGCACTACATCGGCATTACTCTAAATTGAGTAAAATAGCATCTACCCGGGAATCATAAGGAATCGTCTATTCGGAAAACCTATGACTGTATTCGAACACCCACTCAATGAACGAATCCGAGCCTTGATGCGATTGCAGCAGCTTTTTGTACGCCTTGACCATCATCTTAACGGGCTATCTCGCTGCGATTTACAGGCTTCCATTGGCGTGCTTTTAGAGGCCTACGATCTTACCGGCAGGAGCAACTTAAAGACGGAAGTACTCAAAGAACTGGAGAGACAGAAGCAGTCCTTTCTGTCCGATGTTGAGCCGGGAGGCGAAATGGATATTCAGGATCAGCTGACTTGCGAAAGCATTCAGACACTGCGAGACGAGTTACATGCTCAACCGGTTCGTTCTTATCAGCATTTACATACCAACGAATTTCTAAACAGCGTCAAACAACGATGTGGAATTTCCGGCACCGGCAGCACTTATGACTTACCACTCTATCATTTCTGGCTGGACCGGGACATTATCGAATGCCGCAATACCATCGTGGAATGGATGCAACCCTATAAACACCTGCGAGAAGCGATTGATTTGGTATTAGGCAATATTCGCGGCCAGGGGAAATTCCAAAAGCTGATCGCAGAAAGAGGTTTTTATCAGAACAGCCTGCGCAGTGAAAAAACACCGCAGCTGGTCAGGGTTGAAATTCCCGATAGAATCGAGATTTACCCGGAGGTCAGTGCCGGTATTCACCGGATTACGATTCGATTTATGAAATATATTTCTGCCAATGAAAAACCCGGGCAAAGTCTGGACGATATTGAATTCAATATTGCGTATTGCGAATTGTAATCGGGAGCGGGTTCATCATCTCGGCTTTAAGCGTCGAACTCGTTCGACTATCGATTTATTGGCTTGAGGAAATCTGAATTGATGCAGATCATCTATCCCTGCCCAACAAATCCTTTGCCCTTCCATGCCCCTGGGCTCACCCCGATATTCCTGCACAGTCCACACATCCAGCAAGACCGATTTATCGGAATAGCAATGTGACACCTCCATCAGCGGGCCACACTCGTCTACAATAATTCCCAGCTCTTCATTAACCTCCCTCATTAAAGCTTCCTTCGCTGATTCGCCCGGTTCGACTTTTCCGCCGGGAAATTCCCAAAGCCCGCCCTGGTGTTGCCGGGTTAATCTTTTGGCTATAAGGACCCGCCCTTTATCCGAGCTGAAAATTATCGCTGCTACAACATGTATTTCATCCAAAGATTCCGGCCCTGTCCATTAAGTTCGGTACTCGGCATTGATGCGCACATAGTCATACGACAAATCACTTGTCCACACGGTACACTGAGCCTCACCTCTGCCGAGTTTAACCTGAACCGTGATCTCATCTCGGTTCATGACCCTTTGGCCTTTCTCCTCGGTATAACTTGGCGCCGGTTCACCATCAATGACGATATCGATTTCGTCAAGACTGATACTTACGGTTCTAATATCAAGATCCTGTACGCGACTTCTTCCGACCGCGGCCAGCAGTCTTCCGATATTGGGATCACTGGCAAAAAAAGCAGTTTTTACCAACGGTGAATGAGCCAGGGTATAGGCAACTTCTCTACATTCTTGTTCGTGCCGGCCTTGAACTATTCTTAGTGTAATGAATTTAGTCGCACCCTCTCCATCCCTGACAATCGACTGAGCTAGTTCGATACAGACGCTGTCGATTAGTGATTGAAACTGTTCCCAAGCCGGATGCTTACGGGTATATATCTGGCCCTTTGCCCGGGCGGTAGCGCTCAATACACAGGCATCATTTGTCGATGTATCCCCATCGATACTGATCGCGTTGAATGACTTCTTAACCGACTGCTCCAGGCAATACTGCAGATCCGAAACCGGGACATGCGCATCTGTGGCAATAAATGCCAGCATGGTCGCCATATCCGGCCGTATCATGCCCGCACCTTTCGCAATCCCGGTCACGGTGATTTCATTACCGGCAATTTCAGATTTTACTGAGATAATTTTCGGTACCGTATCTGTGGTAGCTATTCCCCTGGCCGCTATCAGCCAGTTTTCAGCAGCCAATTTATCTTTAATAAAGTCTAAACCTTTCAGCAACTGCGGCATCGGTAACTGTTCGCTGATGACGCCAGTTGAAAACGGCAATACTTCTTCGGCGCGAATTGATAATCGATCCGCCAGGGCTGCACAGCATTTTTCAGCATTCTCCAACCCCTGAGTTCCGGTTCCGGCATTGGCATTTCCAGAATTTATCAGAAGCGCCCGGGGTTGAATTTTTTCCATGTGAGATCTGGCTACTGTCACTGGAGCCGCGCAAAATGCATTACGAGTAAAGAGCGCTACACTCGAGGAGCCCTCCGCTAACTCCAGCAAAACCAGATCATGAGAGCCATCTTTTTTTATATTTGCCGATATAGCAGAGAGTCTTACGCCTTCTACGGCATAAATTATTTCAGGTATTTTGAGTCCAACGGCCATGGATTGAGCCTGCTATCAATATAGTACCGGTCTGATCCGGTCAGGTAAGCGGTCACTGGTCTGCGTCAGCTCCCACATGACCTAAACCAGTTTTCCATGGCACTGTTTGAACTTTTTACCGGACCCGCACCAACAAGGTTCATTACGCCCCATTTTTTTCCCTTCCCTGACATAAGGTTGCGCTGTCTGAGGCTTGTTCGCCTGCGCGGCATTTTCCGGCGCCTCACCACTTCCACTCAGAGGATTTTCAGCCTCAGCGTGGTGATAATTCACTTCGGCGGGTTTTTCCGCAGCCGCCTGTTTTTGCGCTTCTTCCACTTCTTCAGGGTCCCGCACCTGCACCTTGGATAAAATCCCAATAACATCCCTGTGATATTCGTCAAGCATCAACGAAAACATTTCGAATGCCTCACGCTTGTATTCTTGTTTGGGGTTTTTTTGTGCGTAACCTCGCAGTCCGACACTTTGCCGTAGATAATCCATAGAGGCCAGGTGCTCTTTCCAGTGATCATCAAGTGTTTTTAATACAACAAAATTTTCGAAGCGTCTCAAGGTTTCGGATCCGGCCAGTGCCTCTTTCTCTTTGTAAGCCTGCTCCAGATTTTCCACGACGCGCTCGCGCAAGGTTTCTTCATATAGTTGAGAATCATCATCCAGCCAGGCTTGTAATGTCAATGTCTGACCCGTTTCCTTCTCCAGCGATTTTTCCGCCCCCTCTATATCCCAGGATTCATCAAGCGAACCCGGTGGAATATAATCATCCAATATGGAATTAACCACATCAACGCGCATCGTGCCGATCAAATCGCTCAGATCTTCTTCCGTCATCGAATCATTTCGCATTTCATAGATGACTTTGCGCTGATCGTTGGCGACATCGTCATAATCAAGCAGATGTTTGCGAATATCGAAGTTGTGTCCCTCTACTTTGCGCTGCGCGTTTTCAATGGCTTTTGTTACCCAAGGGTGCTCTATGGCTTCTCCCTCTTCCATTCCCAGTTTTTGCATAATGGCGGAGACACGGTCAGATGCGAAAATCCGCATCAGGCTGTCTTCCAGAGACAGATAAAATCGCGATGAGCCAGGATCACCCTGCCGCCCGGACCGTCCTCTCAACTGGTTGTCGATACGCCGCGATTCATGCCGTTCCGTCCCTATTATATGCAAACCGCCGTTATCCAGTACCAGCGCGTGCTTTTCTTTCCAACCTTCGGTCAGTGTATTTTTGCTCGTTTCGTTCTCAGAATCCTCAAGACGATTGACCATAGCTTCCAGATTGCCACCCAATACAATATCGGTACCACGTCCGGCCATATTGGTCGCGATAGTGATTGCGCCCGGTTCGCCTGCCTGCTCGATGATCAAGGCTTCACGCTCGTGTTGTTTGGCGTTCAGTACTTCATGCGGAATATTCTTCTTCTTTAACAAGCCGGATAGATACTCAGAAGTTTCGATCGAAGCGGTACCCACCAGCACGGGCTGCTTACGTTTAACACAATCTTCAATGTCATTGATAATAGCTTCGAATTTTTCCCGTTGAGTCAGATAGACCAGATCGGGCATATCATTTCTGATCATGGGCATATTGGTTGGAATCACCACAACTTCAAGCCCGTAAATCTGCTGAAACTCGTAGGCCTCCGTATCCGCGGTACCGGTCATACCTGCCAGTTTTTCATACAGACGGAAATAGTTCTGAAACGTGATCGAGGCGAGTGTCTGGTTTTCCTGCTGAACGGATACACCTTCTTTTGCCTCAATCGCCTGGTGCAGACCTTCCGACCATCGCCGCCCCGGCATGATGCGGCCGGTAAATTCATCCACTATGACGATTTGATCATCCTTGACAATATAGTCCACATCTTTCTGGAAAATTCCGTGTGCCCTGAGCGCTGCGTTGAGATGGTGTAGTAATCCTATATGGGAGGGATCGTAGAGACTTTCGTCCTCGCCCAAAAGGCTGTTCTCAACCAACAGTGCTTCGACATGCTCATGGCCTGATTCCGTCAGATGAACCTGTTTTGATTTTTCATCAACAGTGTAATCGCCGTCGCCATCTTCCTGCTCCTGCTTGCTGAGACGGGGTACAAGTTGATTAATCTTAACGTAAAGTTCACTGTTTTCATCCGTGGGGCCGGAGATAATCAAAGGCGTTCTTGCTTCGTCGATGAGTATGGAATCCACCTCATCCACAATGGCAAAATGCAATCCCCTCTGCACCTTATCTTCCAGACTCATCGCCATATTATCGCGCAGGTAGTCGAAACCGAATTCGTTGTTGGTCCCATAAGTGACATCTGCCGCATAGGCTTCACGCCGCTCCGGTGGCAGCATTCCACTCACGATGACACCCACGTTGAGTCCCAGAAATTTATAAAGCTTGCCCATCCACTCGGCATCCCGGCGGGCAAGGTAATCATTGACGGTAACAACATGCACTCCTCTTCCTGTCAGTGCATTAAGATAGACCGCAGCCGTCGCCACCAGAGTCTTACCTTCTCCGGTTCTCATCTCCGCTATCTTGCCGTCGTTCAGCACCATGCCGCCGATCAACTGCACATCGAAGTGGCGCATATCCAATACACGCTTACCGGCCTCACGGACCACAGCGAAGGCTTCCGGCAATATCCCCTCCAGAGATTTTCCTTCATCCAGCTGCCTGCGAAATTCCGTTGTTTTCGACGACAACTGCTCATCACTCAGTTCCGCCATTTGCTTTTCCATCGCATTGATGGAATCAACTTCCTTTTGCAATCGCCGTATCAGACGGTCATTCCGACTTCCAACAAATTTTTTTACAAGATTTCCGATCATTTAGACATGCCTGTGGATTCGTCTGCGCAATCTCATCGCTTGCTCCATTGCAACAAGTGTCACATTTTTGCTTTACGGAGTTTAATAGATTGATACCGAACATTAGTAAAACGTAACCGCGAACTCAGAACGGATACACCCTGTTATCCGTTAATGCATTGTACTGCGTCGGTCTGGATTCAATATGCCGGCCATTTTACTACACTTCAAGGCAACACAGTGAACGGATTCAAGATACTATTCCCATCGCGGAAGTCCGATGGCAATCCTGGTTGAACACCTTGCCCGCAGTTTGCTAAATTGGTAATGACTCAAACAGTCTTTGAACTGACGATGAAAAACATCCATAACCTGATTCAAACAACCGCCCGCCACAAATCACAGTCAGATCAACATCTGCGAAAGCTTTTATGTTCCCAACTCGATGCAGCTTTGATAAAGCAGATTGAGTTTATTCAGATCGAAAGCCAGGTACTAAAGTTGTCAGTGCAGAGTTCAACCTGGGCATCGCGGATCCGGTTTTTCGGTGACGAAATTCTTCGCGTTGTACAGAATGCCAATATTCCAGCGCGGAAAGTCAAAGTATCAATTCATGCAATGCCAAAGTCTCGGGAACTCCTGCGCAGCTCAACGAGAACGGCCTCTCCTATTCAAGGCGAAGCGTTGAAAAATCTCGAAGATATCGCGGGCGAGATGAACGATAATGAACTGAAGGCCTCGATTAGCAGACTGATCAGCAATGCGAGGACTAGAAACAAGAGGTAGAGCGCGGAACAAAAGCCCGGGCCCGAATCACGGATATGGAACTTGAAAAATTGAAAAAGCGTTTCTTAATCTATCCGACTGCCTCGATCGGCTGCACGTAGGAAATCGGCGCTTTCTCAACGTCCTCAAAAGTAACTTCTTCCCAGGCTTTTCCGTTTTCCAGCAGCGCATGCAAAAGCCGGTTATTCAGAGCGTGTCCTGATTTGTATCCTGAAAATGATCCAATCAGACTATGGCCCAATAAATACAGATCACCGATGGCATCGAGAATCTTGTGTTTCACAAATTCATCTTTGTAGCGTAATCCATCTTCATTCAGCACACGGTAATCGTCGATAACGATTGCGTTGTCCGGGCTGCCTCCCAGTGCCAAATTCCGCTCTCTCAACGCTTCTATATCTCGGACGAAGCCAAACGTACGGGCGCGGCTGACTTCCCGGACAAACGAGGTAGTGGAGAAGTCAACTTCAGCGTATTGAAGATCATTCTTGAAAACAGGGTGGTCAAAATCGATTTTGAAACCGACTTTAAAACCGTTGAAAGGTTCGAATCTGGCCCATTTTTCACCATCACGAACCTCTATTGGCTTCTTGATCTTTATGAATCGTTTAGCGGCTCCCTGTTCGAGGATTCCGGCAGACTGCACCAGAAAAACAAACGGTGCAGCACTGCCATCCATAATCGGTACTTCATCGGCGCTGACATCGACATAGCAGTTATCGATTCCCAAACCCGCGAATGCAGCCATTAAGTGCTCTACGGTAGAAATCCGTACACTTCCCTTGCCCAGTGACGTAGCAAGTTCAGTTTCTCGCACGTTCAGCGGGTTGCCAGGAATCTCAACCGGCGTGGCTAAATCTACACGCCTAAAAACAATACCACTGTCAACCGGAGCCGGCCGCAAAGTCAGGTATACTTTCTTACCTGTATGCAGACCTACTCCCGTCGCTCGGATTGTATTTTTTAATGTTCTTTGTCTAATCACAGTTGATTTCCTTCGCCGCTTTAAAGGAATATTCAGACTATTCTACCTGCAGAGCCGCACTACCGGAGTGCTTCATTCCGCAATACGTATCGTAGTAGATCAACTGTTTACGCACCACATACCTTAATTACTGGTAATTTACCCCTCGATCTTAAAGTCAATCAGCCTGACGGCGCAAAAATGCCGGAATATCCAGGAAATCAAGATCCTTGCTCGCACCCGCTGCAACCCCGGAATTGACTGCTGTTTTTCGGATGACCGTGGGCTTTTCCAGCTGTTGATAATCCACTTGTCCATCGCGGCTTGCCTGCACTACGCGCATTTGTGGTTTTTCTGCCTGGCCCAGGCCTGTGGCAACAATTGTGACACGCATCTCACCTTCCAATTCCTGATCAATCGCAGTACCTACAACAACAGTGGCATCATCCGCTGCGAACTGCCGGACAACATTTCCGACTTCTTCGAATTCGCCAATCGCCATATCCATTCCAGCCGTGATATTAACCAAAATGCCGCGTGCCCCGGCCAGATTAATATCCTCCAGTAGCGGGCTGGAAATAGCCATTTCCGCAGCCTCGGTTGCGCGGGAATCGCCTCGGCCTATGCCTGTTCCCATCATCGCCAGGCCCATTTCCGACATCACGGTGCGAACGTCGGCGAAGTCAACATTGATCAGGCCGGGATTGGTGATGAGTTCGGCAATGCCTTGAACCGCGCCACGCAATACATCATTGGCAGCTTTGAACGCATCAAGCAAAGTAATATTTTTACCTAATACCGAAAGCAGTTTTTCATTGGGAATCGTGATCAGAGAGTCGACGTGCTCGCGTAACTCAGAAATACCCTGATCCGCCACTTGCATACGTTTACCACCCTCAAACGGAAAAGGTTTGGTAACAACGGCAACTGTCAGAATGCCCATTTCGCGGGCGATTTGCGCCACTACAGGTAAGGCCCCCGTTCCGGTTCCACCACCCATGCCGGCCGTGATGAACAACATATCCGTGCCGTCTATGACACTTTGGACTCTATCGCGATCTTCCAGGGCCGCCTGCCTCCCGATTTCGGGATTGGCACCTGCCCCCAGACCTTTTGTAATTCCCTGCCCGATATGCAAGGATGTTTTGGCGGACATTTTTGATAGCGCCTGCGCATCGGTATTGGCGCAGATAAACTCAACGCCTTCAATATTGGAATGCACCATGTGCTCTACAGCGTTGCTACCGCCTCCTCCAACGCCTATTAATTTGATTACCGCACTGTCGTTAACCGAATCGACTAATTCGAACATTGTATAATTCCTCTTGTCACTGTTAGCTGCTTAATTGACTCTATACTCCGGCTTACACCGGCCCCCTAAAAATTTTCCTGAAACCATCGTTTCATACGCTCAAAAAGGCTCCCCTCAGATTTGGTTTCAATCAACTCTTTGTTTGGATTTAACCTGCTCTGTTGACCAAACAAAAGCAGTCCGACACCTGTCGCGTGAATTGGATTTTTTACGATATCCGCCAATCCGGTTACATGTTGAGGTATACCTAATCGCACCGGCATGTGGAAGACTTCTTCCGCCAATTCTACAACTCCTTCGATTTTTGCACTTCCGCCCGTTAATACAACTCCGGCTGCACACAGTCCTTCGAATCCGCTTCTTCTGAGCTCTGTTTGAACCAGCGTCAGCAATTCCTCATATCTCGGCTCTACTACCTCCGCCAGAGTTTGCCTGGCAAGACGCCGAGATGCTCTATCGCCGACACCAGGTACTTCAATAGTGTCGTCCGCATTAGCGAGTTGCCGAAGAGCGCAAGCGTACTTCACCTTGATCTCTTCAGCGAAATGCGTGGGCGTGCGTAAAGCGACGGCGATATCGTTGGTTACCTGATCCCCGGCAATTGGTATAACCGCAGTGTGCCGTATCGCCCCTTCGGTAAATACTGCTATATCGGTTGTCCCGCCTCCTATGTCGACCAGGCAGACCCCCAGTTCTTTCTCGTCAGCAGTTAATACCGAGTGGCTGGAAGCCAGTTGCTCGAGAATAATGTCTTCGACTTCCAAACCACACTGTCGAACGCATTTAACGATATTTTGCGCAGCACTGGTTGAACCTGTAACCAGATGCACTTTTGCCTCAAGCCTGACACCCGACATACCGATCGGTTCACGGATTCCATCCTGATCGTCAATAACGAATTCCTGCGGCAATACATGAATAATCCGTTGATCGGTCGGGATCGCAACCGCCTTGGCAGCGTCTATAACCCGTGCAACATCCTCACTTCCGACCTCGCGATCCTTAATTGCAACAATTCCGTGTGAATTAAGGCTCTTTATATGACTGCCGGCAATACCCGCAAATACCGATTTGATTTGCACCCCGGCCATTAACTCCGCTTCTTCGACAGCCTTTTGAATCGAAGAAACAGTGGATTCTATGTCTATAACCACACCTTTCTTCAAACCCTGAGATTCATTGTTGCCAATTCCGACAATTTCGATATCACCTTCCTGTGAAATTTCAGCAACTATTGCCACTATCTTGGAGGTTCCGATATCAAGACCAACAATAAGTTGTTTCCCCTGTTTCACAGACATTAGTAATATCCTGTAGTCGAATTGGTTTTAAGGCCGGCCCTGGCAACGGTAAATCCGTTAGTGTAGCGCATATCAAATTGCAAGTTGGAGGCTGACGATTTTGCAACATATTTAGAATACAGTTTTTCAAATCGCCTCAATCTTTGGCCCGTTTGCTCGTAACCCAGCCGAACTGTGATGTTGTCGTTCAACAATAAAGTCTGTGAGCGGCGCCCATCTTCATAAAGGCCCAGCAGCTTCAATCCGGAAGTGTTGAGTAATCCATTATATTCTTTAAATCTTTCCTGCAAATACCCACTTCGCTCATCAATTCCGCGCAAGTGCGGCAAGTGTGAAAACCTTGCTTGCCATTGTATTGTGTCTTCGCTTCCCTCTCTGAGCTGCGGCGGATAATACACGACTCCAGAACCGTCGATCAGCCCGGTGTCGTTCCACTGCAGACTGGCCTTGCGCTCAATAATATTCACATGTAAACGATCGGGCAAAACCCTTCGAACATAGGCATTTTTCACCCAGGCGAGGGAAACAATCTCCTCTCTGATCTCTTCAATATTCAATCCGAAAAACCCTTTTTGTGTGTGCTTTTTTACGATCTGCATCAACTGAGGCTTGTTAACAAAACGGATCTGACCACCTACTTCGACCCTTACCACTGGAAATCGCACTGCGTCATTCAAAAAAATCTGCAGAGAATACAAAAATACAAGCAGAAACACCAGTAAAATCGCCCGATACACGTACCTGATTTTTGGGATCGGGATTGTCGGTGCAAGCGGCGCACTATGCCTCAATTTTTGCAAAGACGCATTCATTTGCTATCTTCCAGACTGCTATCCAGTATTTTCAAACACAAAGATTGAAAATCCATTCCCATTTGCCTGGCCGCCATGGGTACAAGACTGTGAGTAGTCATTCCGGGTAGCGTATTGAGCTCGATAAAATAGACTAAGCCACCCGCATCCATCATAAAATCCACTCTGCCCCATCCCGAAGCCGCCAATACTTCAAACGCCTCCAATGCAATACTTTGAATCTCTTTTTCTTTGTCAGGCGGCAGACCAGATGGGCACTGATAGCGTGTATCATCATCGAAATACTTGGCGTGGTAATCATAAAATTCTCTGTCTGTTGACATACTGATCACCGGAAGCGCTTCTTGTCCGAGCACGCTGACGGTTAATTCCATGCCGTCAATAAACTGCTCCGCCAGAACCGGGCCAAACCTGGACGCTTCGAGAAAAGCCGCGTCAAGATCGGATTCCTGTCGCACAATCGATACACCTATGCTGGAACCTTCAAATATCGGCTTTAATACCAATGGAAAATTCAATTCCGCAGCCACTGCGAGGCAGTCTTTATACGAATCCACCCTTTTCCAGGCTGGTGTTCTGATATCGCAGGCATGGCAAACCTCTTTTGCCTTGAGCTTATTTATCGCCAATGCCGAACCCAATACTCCGCTTCCGGTATAAGGAATCCGGTTCAGCTCCAACGCACCCTGTATTTCTCCGTCCTCGCCACCCCGGCCGTGAAGAATGTTAAACACCCTGTCGAACTGTCCATTTTTAATACGATCAATAACATCCCGGTCGACATCAATAGCGTGTGCGTCAACACCGCCGGATATTAAAGCATTTAATACCTGCTCCCCGCTCATCAAAGAGATTTCTCTTTCCGCGGACCAACCACCCATCAAAACACCGACTTTCCCATACTTATTTTGCATCTGTCGGCTTATCGAATCATTCATTGGAAAACTCCTTGAGAAACCGCTCGGGCAAAGATGCAGCTAAGGCTCCAACCGAACCAGCCCCCAGGGTTAATAAGACATCGTTGTGTTCCAGAATATTAAGCAGCGCATCGGCGACACTTTTAATATCGTCGACAAAAATGGGATCAACTTGTCCTCGGTTACGAATTGACCTAGCGAGAGAGCGACCGTCTGCGCCGGAAATTCTGTCTTCACCGGCGGAATATACTTCCGTTAATACTAGAACCTCAGGTTCGCCCAGTACGGCAGCAAAGTCCTCAAACAAATCTCGCGTACGCGTGTAACGGTGAGGCTGGAAAACGACGACCAAGCGATTTTCCGGATATGCTGCACGCACCGCTTGCAGTGTCGCGGCAACTTCGGTGGGATGATGCCCATAGTCATCAATCAACAGCGCATCGCCGTTGCTGACCGGAATCTTGCCGTGTGATTGAACCCGCCGACCTATGCCTTGGAATTTTTCCAACGCGGATTTGATAAACTTCGCTTCGACATCGAGTTCTGTAGCCACCGCGATCGCTGCCAGTGCGTTGAGGACATTATGATTACCCGGCAAATTCAACGTTATTTTCTTAAGATCCGGCCGGCCTTTAAAGGTCACATCAAAATGTGTTTGTCGACCAGTCTGTGTTACATTGACTGCCCTGACATCAGCATGCTCTGCAAACCCGTAAGTCACCATCGGTCGCGTTACCTGTTCAAGCAATTCTGAGATGTTGCTATCTTCAATACATAGCACAGCGAGACCATAAAAGGGCAGATGATGCAAAAACTCTACAAAAGTCTGCTTTAATCGGGAAAAATCGCCTTCGTAAGTCGGCAAATGATCGGCATCGATATTCGTCACAATGGAAATGACCGGCTGCAGATAGAGGAAAGACGCATCGCTTTCATCCGCTTCAGCGACCAGCCACTCAGACTTGCCTAAATACGCGTTGGTTTTAGAACTTGTCAGTTGCCCGCCGATGACATAGGTCGGATCCAAACCACCTTCAACCAATATGCTTGCCACCAAACTTGTGGTTGTGGTCTTACCATGCGTTCCGGCTACCGCTATACCTTGTGTAAAGCGCATCAATTCAGCCAGCATTTCCGCGCGAGGCACGATGGGAATACGCATTTCCCTGGCTTGTATCAATTCAGGATTATCCTTTGGAATCGCGCTGGAGACGACTACAACATCTATACCTTCGACATTTTCTTGCGCATGCCCTGTAAAGACTGTTGCACCGGCCTGCTCAAGCCGCTGAACCAAGGCATTACGAACGCAATCAGATCCACTGATCTGATACCCCAAATGCAACATTACCTCCGCAATTCCACCCATACCCACGCCACCTATACCAATAAAGTGGACTTTTTTAATACGACGCATCAGCCTTTTTGCCGCGATTTCACCACTTAAAGTCATGCCGCCACCTCGAGAATTATATCTACCACTTTTTCTCCGGCATTGGCGACGGCCACTTTTAATGCAGACCGGCTCATTTGTTCCAACTTATCTCCGTTGTTTAATTCTGTGAGTAACTCAGCGAGGAGCCGGGGATTTGTGTCCTGTTGTTGTACGACTAAGGCCGCGCCGGAATCAGCCAGAAACTCAGCGTTTTTCGTCTGATGATCATCAACAGCAAACGGATAAGGAATCAATATGGAAGGCAGGCCGGCAATCGCCAGTTCGGATACGGTCATGGCACCGGATCGACAAATGACAACATCGGCCCACATATATGCCTCTGACATATCATCAATAAATTCATCAACCCTGCTACTTTCCTGCCAGCCGACGGAGTCATAAAGCGACCGAACTTCCGGTCCGTTATTTTTACCTGTTTGGTGCCATACTCGGTATCCTTGCCCCACTATTTTAAGGGCCGAAGGCATTGTTTCATTAAGAAACCTTGCTCCAAGACTGCCGCCGACAACCAAAACATTCAAGGCTTCTGATCGATCAGACCGTCTCCTTTCACCATGAGCAATTCCGATACGTACCGGATTACCCACCGTCAGCGCGTCGACTTTTTTATTGAATGCACCGGGAAATGCCTGAAGCACTCGAGTTGCAATATGAGACAAATAACGGTTAGTCATGCCCGCAACTGCATTTTGCTCGTGCAGAATCAAAGGCTTTCGTAAAATACAGGCCGCAAATCCGACCGGCCCGGCAACAAACCCACCCATTCCCAATACCGCTCTGGGTTTGTGTTTTGTCATTACATGGACGGATTTGATCAAGGACTTTGCTAATTTTATCGGCGCAATAAGCGTCTGCGCCAGGTTCTTGCCACGTAGTCCGACTACGTCCATCCATTCAATATCTATTTCCGCGGCCGGCACTACGGTGGACTCAAGACCGGACTTGGTTCCTATCCATACAACCGGAACTTGCCTGGCTAAAAGCTCCTGGGCAACCACCAACGCGGGGAAAACGTGGCCACCGGTACCACCGGCGGCGATCAGGATCGGATACGGATTCATACCACCGCTCACGAAGCTGCTCCTTTTTTTGAACCCGTCGCATGCCGTTCTAACCGCCCCGCGCTGAGCAGACGAGTCTCGTGATCCACACGCAGCAGCAGCGTGAATGTGGCGCACATCACCATAATACTGCTGCCTCCGTAACTCATCAGCGGTAAGGTGATTCCTTTGGTAGGCAATATACCCATATTGACACCAATATTGACAAACGCCTGCAGACCCACCCAGATTCCTATTCCGAGCGCGACAAACCCGCCAAACCGATTTCCCACAGTTTCAGCCTGTGCCGCAATCTGCATGCAACGGTAAACGACATAGGAATACAGCAATATCAGGATAAAAACGCCGATGAGACCGGTTTCCTCGGCATACACCGCGAATAAAAAGTCAGTATGCGACTCAGGCAAATAAAACAGCTTCTGCACGCTGCTGCCAAGCCCCAGTCCGTCCCAGGACCCTGAGCCGATTGCAATCAGCGACTGTGACAACTGGAAACCATCGTTGAAGGGATCTGCCCAAGGATTGAGAAAGCTTGTCAGCCTCTTCATCCGGTACGGAGAGGTCCATACCAACACGGCACCGATTGCGGCAAATGCGGTAATCAACGCAATAAACTGTCTGAACTGCACACCTCCGACAAACAGCATACCCATGGCCGTCAGCACTATAACAACTGTGGCACCAAAATCCGGTTCCAGAATGAGTAAAAAACCGGCAACGCAAATAAGAAACAGGGGCCTGAGGAACGCCCCGAACTCGCGCTTTACCTTATCGCCCCGGCGCACCAGATAACCCGCGAGATACACGATGATAAAGAGCTTTACAGCCTCCGATACCTGTATTGAGATGATACCGAAATCCAACCACCGACGACTGCCGTTGACTTGCTTACCAATGCCCGGCACCAGCACGAGCATCAACAGTAACAGTGCCGAAATCAATAACAAGGGCCCATGTCTCTCCCACTGATCAACCGGGACTTTGAACATGAAATAAGCTGCTATTCCACCGCCAACCAGAAAAACAAGCTGCCGGTTAATAAAGTAAAAAGGGTCGCCATAATTTTTTTCCGCAAAGGGCATGGAGGCAGAAAAAATCATTACCACACCTATCAGCGAGATAATCAACAGTACGACGATCAGCGACCAATCCACCAATAATCGCCTTCCCGTCTTTCCTTTTCGCCTATTGGCAATAGTCACCGCAGGTCTTTTCATCGGATTTGAAGCGCTAGTCGTCATGCCACCAACTCCGAGACTTCCTTCACAAATACCTGTCCCCTTTCTTCAAAATTTTTAAACATATCGAAGCTAGCGCAAGCCGGTGACAAGAGCACCACGTCCCCTGAGTTGGCAAGACTTGCTGCATTTTTCACCGCCTCTTCCATGGTGCTGGCGAACATAACGGGAATTCCGCTGTCATTGAGCACATCGGCAATCAATGTCGCATCGCGGCCAATCAGCACGGCCGCCTTGATATGCTTCTTCGCGACACGAGCCAAAGGTGTAAAATCCGCTCCTTTGCCAACTCCTCCCGCTACTAAAACAATGGGCGATTTAATTCCCGTAACCGCTTGAACTGTTGCGTCGACATTCGTTCCTTTCGAATCGTTAAACCACTTCACACCCGCAATCTCAAAAACAAACTCCATACGGTGCGGAAGTCCTTTAAAGACCTTTAGCGCAGTTACCATGTCCGAAGTGGTGAATCCTGCCTCCCTGCCCAAAGCAATTGCGGCCAGAGCATTTACTGCATTGTGCCTGCCCGCAATGTTCAGCTCATCTTCGGTCATGATTTTCTCATCACCTAGCATAAGACAAACCTGATTATCCATCTCTGACAATCCAAACACATCTTTTTGGATGGGGTTGTCATCGGCGTAGTAAACGGTTTTTACGCTCGCATGGTTGTTTGTGGGCCAGGTCCGTCGATCACTGCGGTTAACGATCAGGCACTCAGCATATTCGTACACCCTTTGCTTGGCTTCGGCATATTCCTGCAAACTGTCATACCTGTCCATATGGTCTTCACTGATGTTCAAAATGCAGGCGGCAATGGATTTTAGTGAATAAGTTGTCTCAAGTTGAAAACTGGACAATTCCAATATAAACAGCTCGATAGATTTATCATCAACGTGATCAAGAGCTGGTGCTCCGATATTTCCGCAGGCTTTGGCGTTTTTACCCGATTGTTGACTCATGGCTTCAAGCATGGCGACCACGGTGCTCTTGCCGTTCGAGCCGGTAACGCTCAGTACAGGGCTGGTCACTTCCCAGGTAAATAGCTCAATATCTCCCACAACCAATGCACCGCCGTTCTTAGCTGCCTGTACTGCCGGATCTTTAACCGATATTCCGGGACTGACGATCAGCACATCAAATTCGCGGAATGCCTCTCCACAATAATCGGTCAATATGTCGATATCAGGATCAATCTTCGGAATCTCGGAAAGCCCGGGCGGGTTTTCACGACTATCCGTAACAGAGAATTTAATCTGATGTTTATGCAGATAACGCGCAACGGACAGCCCCGATTTGCCGAGCCCGACAATCAGCACTGAACGATTTTTCAATGTGCGTATCCTGTTCATCGTATCTTTAGAGTGGACAATCCGATCAACACCAGAATAACCGTAATAATCCAAAACCTCACAATCACTCGCGGCTCAGGCCATCCTTTCAATTCAAAGTGGTGATGTAGAGGAGCCATTCGAAATATCCGCCGACCGGTAAGCCGATAAGACGCCACTTGTAATATAACGGATACCGTTTCCATAACGAAAACCCCTCCCATAATTACCAGAACAAGCTCCTGTCGTACCAGCATCGCGACTATTCCGAGGGCAGCACCCAAGGCCAATGCACCGACATCACCCATGAATACCTGGGCAGGATAGGTGTTAAACCATAAAAAACCCAAACCTGCACCGGCCAAAGCTCCGCAGAATACGGATAATTCCCCGACTCCATTAATCGACGGAATACCCAGATAGTTGGAGAAAACCGAATGCCCCGTCAGGTAGGCGATAATACCCAGCGCAGAGCTGACCATTACAGTGGGCAGAATGGCCAAGCCATCCAAGCCATCAGTCAGATTCACAGCGTTGCTGAAACCAACGATAAAGAAATAGCAAACCGGTATGTAAAAAATACCTAAAAAGATGGAAACATCCTTGAAAAACGGAACAATCAAACTCAACTCAATTGCGCTTTCCGAACTGCTATAGACATAAGTTGCAGCCAATAATGCAACCACTGATTGCCAGAAAAATTTTTGCGTTGCCGCCAATCCGTCAGAGTTACGCTTGATAACTTTCCTGTAGTCGTCAACCCAGCCGATTGCACCATGCCCCAATGTCACAAATAAGACAACCCAGACATACTTTATCGACAGATCTGACCACAATAGGGTACTGACGCCGACCGCAACAATAATCATGGCGCCTCCCATAGTCGGAGTACCGGCTTTTACATAATGCGTCTCAGGGCCTTCGTTACGCACACTTTGACCGATTCGGGCTTCACTTAGCCAGCGAATCAGGTAAGGACCGTAAAGCAGGCAGATCAACAAGGCTGACAGAGCGGCCAGAATCACCCGCAGGGTAATGTACCGCACGACCAATACTCCATCGTTGATTGATGCCAACCATTCAGCCAATAAAAGCATCACCGAGAAGCTCCCCCTGAGTTATCCGGCACATTCGTCGTTGCTTTCAATCGCGCAAAAAAATCCTCCATCTTCGAAGCCCGCGAGCCTTTCACTAACACCTTGCTATTTCGCGGTACCAGTTCAATGAATCTTTTGACCAGATCCCGCATACTTGAGAAGTGCTCGGCATTATCCGAACCGAATCCTTCAACCGTGTTTTTGACTAAATGACCGACACACAACACATATTGAATCCCGGCTTTTCTGGCATATTCGCCTATATCCCGATGCAGCGTCTCGGATTCATTACCCAGCTCTCCCATATCCCCCAGCACAAGACAGGCACCTTTGCCTTGCTCGACCAACACATCAATCGCCGCTTTCACCGATGCGGGATTTGCATTATAAGTATCATCGATTAAGGAATAGTCCGGGATATCGTCGCGCCACTGCAATCTTCCTGAGACAGGCTTGACTTCGAGCAAGCCTTTTTGGATAGACTCAAGATTCAATCCGCAAGCATGACATGCAGCCGCAGCGCAAAGCGCATTAATGCGGTTGTGATGACCTAACAATTTGATATCGAGCGCAACCCGCCGGGATTCAATTTCGATATAAAACCGGCCGTCTTCCACAATACCACGTACACTTGAATCGGGATGGAACCCAAACGAAATCACGTTGCGCGAGCCAGCACTTGCTGCCAGTTCTTCAAAATAATTATCGTCATGATTAACTATTGCAAAGCCGTCCGCGGATAGTGCGGAAAAAATTTCCGCCTTGGCTTGCGCCACACCGTCCAAAGAGCCGAAGCCCTCCAGATGAGAGGGGCCTATCATGGTGATCAGCGCCACACCCGGTTTTACGAGCGACACTATGGATTCTATCTCTCCGGCATGATCAGCACCGATTTCAATCACTGCGTATCGGTGGCGCTTTTTCAGGCGCAGGAGAGTCAGGGGTACACCAATACCGTTGTTCAGATTTCCTTGTGTTGACAGAGTATCGCCTTGACGGGAAAGTATCGCCGCAATCATTTCTTTAACCGTCGTCTTTCCGCTGCTTCCGGTAACAGCTACCACTTTCAAACTGAATTTATTACGCCAATGGGCCGCCATTGACTGTAGTGCCAGATGTGTATCTTCTACTACCATGGCCGGCTTATCCAGGGTGACGGACTTATCTATAACTAATGCAGAGGCACCTTTATTTATCGCTTCGTCACAAAACTGATGGCCATCGAACCGGGGGCCTGAAATCGCTAGAAACAGGTTACCCGGCTGTATCGTTCGTGAATCAATACTGACGCCGTGGAAATGAGCATCCTGGCCGATTAAAGTGCCTATGCCAGCCTGTTCGAGTTCGGATAAAGAAGACTTCATCCGTTCGACCCCTGTAATACCAGCTCTTTGACAACGGCTCTATCGCTATACGCAATACGCCGATCTCCGAAAATCTGATAGTCTTCATGCCCTTTGCCCGCAATCAGCACCCAGTCGTCAACCTGGGCAGCATCGAGCGAGGCTTTGATCGCCATTCTCCGTTCCAGAATCACCCGGACGTCTTGACTCCCGCTAAAACCTGATATTACATCCTTTACAATAGATTCCGGATCCTCGGTACGCGGATTGTCATTGGTAAGGATAATACGGCTGGCATATTTTTCTGCCGCCTGTGCCATTTGGGCGCGTTTTCCGGGATCCCTGTCTCCTCCACAACCGAAAACACACCAAAGATCGCCCTTGCAATATTCTTTTAGCGACCGTAGTGCGTACTCTAAGGCTTGAGGAGTGTGCGCATAGTCGATGACAACATTGGCTTTCCCTGAGGCTGCAAAGCGCTCCATTCTGCCTTCTACCGGTTTCAGCCGGCTTATTGCGTGACTGACCTCACCGCTACTCAGCCCCAGCGCATTTAAAGCTCCAAAAGCCGCTAATACGTTGTATGCATTAAAACTGCCGATAAGCGGAGTATTCAAATGATATAGGCTCTCATCGTATTTTATCGACAATGCAAGCCCTGATTTTCCTAATTCAACTGACTCGGCAAGTATATCGGGCTCATTGTACAAGCCATAGCTGGTCGTTTGAACTTTATCCGAAACCGATTCAATCAGCTCGCGTCCGAATCGGTCATCGGCATTAATGATCGCCGACGGCAGATCCTTCCATTCAAACAGCCGCTTTTTTGCCTTTGCATAATTTCTGTGAGTCTTATGATAATCCAGATGATCCCGCGCGAGATTTGTTAATACCGCCACTTCGAATTCAATGCCGTTCACCCGACCCTGATCCAGGGCATGAGAGGAGACCTCCATACATACATGGGTGGCACCCGCTTTTCTGATCCGATACAGTTGCCGGTGCACTTCAATCGCATCCGGTGTCGTCATAGAAGATTGCCGGTAGTTTCCGGGCACCCCCCAGTGAATCGTACCCAGCACTCCGGCATTTCTACCGCTAACATTAAGCGCATGGGATATAAAGTGCGTGACCGATGTTTTTCCATCGGTCCCGGTTACACCTACTATCGTTAATTTGTCGCGACTGTTGCCAAAATAACGCGCCGCCAGGAATCCGAGGGTTTCGCGGAGCCGTGGAATCAAAATAAGTCTGGACCGTGATGTGATTTTATCCTTCATACCGGGATTCAGTACCCCATCGTCCGCATCAACGACGACTGCAGCCACCCCTGCGTTGATTACATCATCCAAATAATACAATCCGTGTGTGGCCGCACCCTGCAAGGCAAAATAAACAAATCCTTTCCTGCACTTTCGGCTGTCCAGGGCGATACCGCTCACGCTGCAATCCAGACCCCGATCAATCTGCGCATAACCGGAAAACAATTCACTGAGTTCAATAGAGATTCCATCCCTCTCAGACATTATATATTGTCCTCCAGGGCAATGCTGTCGCGGACCTGCTTAGCCAATGAATCCCAATCATCCGGCTTTACGCCCAGAATTCGCAATCCATCTCCCATGACCTGTGAGAAAACCGGAGCCGCAACGTGTCCGCCATAATGCTCGCCGGCAGAAGGGTCGTGTAGGACAACCACTAACGCAAGCTGCGGATTAGTCACCGGGGCAAAGCCTGCGAACAGGGAGATATACCTTTCCTCGTCATAACCACCAGAGTAGGATTTATAAGACGTGCCGGTTTTACCGGCAACCCTGTAACCGGGCACTGCCGCTCTTGAGCCGGTTCCGTCTTTGCTGACCACCGCCTCGAGCATTTTTGTCACTTGTGCCGCTACTCGCTGCGAGATGATTCTTGTACCCGGCTCCGCATCTTCCCGCTTGACAAATGACACCTGGGGTATCACGCCGCCATTAGCGATCGCAGCATAAGCTCTTGTCAGCTGCAAAACCGATACTGCAAGTCCATAGCCATAAGAAAGTGTCGTCTGCTCTATCGCATGCCAAAGAGAAGAATGATTTAACAGGCCTGCGACTTCGCCCGGGTATTCGCTTCCGGGGGGGCGACCAAAACCGAAGCGGTCATAAATATTCCACATCTGCTCCGGATCCAATTGCTGGGCGACCTTGGTAACGCCCACATTGCTCGATTTTTTTATAATCCCACGCAAATCCAGCCATCCGTAGTCTTTGCTGTCGCGCACTTCGTATCGACCGACTCGGTAGTAGCCCGGAGAGGTATATAAAATGTCATTTGGCTTAAACCTTCCCGATTCAAGGGCCGCCGCGATGGTGAAAGGTTTCATCGTCGATCCGGGCTCGAACTGGTCAATTACCGCGCGATTCCGTTTCCGCGCGGCATCACTCCGATCCCTGGGGTTGTTAGGGTTGTATGTCGGTGCATTGGTCATTGCCAGGACTTCGCCGGTTTTGACATCCATGGCCACCAATGACCCAGACGACGCCTTGTGCTTGCGTACGGCCTCATGCAAGGCGATATACGCCTGGTACTGCAAGCGCCTGTCGATACTCAGTTGCAGATCTTTTCCCGGGCGGGCCTGTTTTATCACCTCGAGGCTTTCTATCTCGCGCTTCGACAGATCTTTTACAATTCGCCTCTTGCCTGCTTCCCCTTTCAACCAGTTTCTATCGTAGGAAAGCTCCAGGCCTTCGACGCCTTTGTCGTCGATATTGGTAAATCCGACAACATGCGACGTTGCCTGGCGTGCCGGATAATAGCGTGCGTACTCTCTAAGCAAAGATACACCCGCAATATTTAAAGCTTTTACAGCCTGCGCGGTTTCAGGCTGAACATGCCGTTTTAAATACATAAACTCTCGGCCCTTCTCGAGAGCGCCGAGGAGCTTTTTTTCCAACTCTCCGGGCCGATACTGAAGAAGTTGCTCAAGTTCGTGCCAGGAATCTTCAGCTTCAAGCATTTGATCGGGCACACCCCAGATTGTCTCTATGGGTGTACTTACAGCTAAAGGCGCACCGTTTCGGTCAAAAATGGTTCCACGATGAGCGGGAATTTCTATGATTCTATTTTGCCGCGCTTGCCCCTGAGCCCGTAAAAATGAATGATCGTAGATTTGTAAATCGACCGCTCGAATCAACAATACAAACGATAGACAGGCAAACAAAAACAGGACGAAATTGCGTCGTCCTGATGTCGTGGTTTTATGCCGACTAAGTTTCACTCAAATACCAACCTGATTTCATTCGATTGCGGCATTTTCATACCCAGTTTTTCGCGCGAGATTTTCTCGATGCGGCCGTACTCAGCCAGGGTTCCTTCCTCCAACTGCAATCGCCCCCACTCAACATCCAGGTCATCAGCGATGGCACGAAGCTGGCTGACTTCAATGTGGTAACTCCTGGCTTTGTGCTTGGCGTAAACAACCGCAAATGCAGCACAGGCATTTGCAACGAATAAGGCTGCGATCCAGATGACCAAGTTCTTCTTCACAGCCACTTTTCAGCTACCCTTAATACTGCACTGCGTGATCGCAAATTGTGTTCTAGCTCATTCTCACCCGGATATACCGGCCTGCCCAGCGGTCTTAGCAAGTGCCGCTTGTCATCCGTGAGTGGAAAATTTCTCGGAAGACTCTTTTCCACGAAACCCGATCGCATGAATCGCTTTACCATTCTGTCCTCAAGCGAATGAAAACTGATCACGGCTAAGCGTCCACCTTTGGCTAATAAGCGCGGTGTTTGCGCAAGAAATTGTTTAAGTGATTCCAGCTCACCATTTACATGGATCCGTATTGCCTGAAAAACTCTTGTCGCAGGATGCTTTCCACGCTCCCATCTAGGGTGCGCTTTTTTTATGATTTCAGCCAATTGCAAGGTCGAAATGATTTCCTGCTGTTCACGTTGCGTGACGATCGCCCGCGCCAGGCGAGCTGCATACCGTTCCTCACCATATTCTTTGAAGACACGCTCCAGCTCTTTCAAATCCACCCGATTCAACCAGTTTGCCGCACTTTCGCCAGATGACGGATCCATTCTCATGTCCAAAGGCCCGTCTTTATTAAAGCTAAACCCTCTTGAAGCGTCATCCAGTTGTGGCGACGACACTCCCAGATCCAGCAGCATCCCATCCAATTGCCCGATCAGCCCCTCTGTATTTGCAAGCTCCGCAATATCAGCGAAATCCATGCTGCTGACCTTAAATCGTTTTTCTTCGGAAAACTTTTTCCGAGCCTGCGCTACGGCTGCAGGGTCTCTATCTATAGCATAGAGATAACCGTCCTTTCCCAGTCGCTTTATTATTTCACAAGCATGGCCCCCTCGGCCGTAAGTTGCATCGAGATATTTACCGTCGGGGTTAATCGCCAGCGCAGCAACTGCCTCGGAAAGCAAAACGGGAATGTGCCTCCCATACGATTGCATTGAGAACCCCAAAAAATACAACTCATAAATATAGAATCCAACTCCGGCAACCATGCCGATAGTCGATAAATCCTTTTAAACCGGGGATCCGAACCCTGTTCTCAAGCTTTAAAGAGACAAGTTTCGAAGCGCTTCACCAACATTGCTCCAGTCAATGTTATTGACTTGATCCCTAACCTGATCAGAATGCGCATTCCAGCTGTCTTCACTCCACAGCTCAAATTTGTTTCCCTGTCCGGAAAGCACAACTTTTTTCTCAAGATTGGCGTGATTTCTAAGTACCTGCGGAATAAGTACCCGCCCGCCATTATCCAGTTTCACCTCAGTTGCATAGTTCATATACAAACGCCGGATTGATTGCGCGGCAGCATCGAACGAAGGCAACGCCTGGAGTTTCGATTCAACCTGTTCCCATTCGGATAGAGGATAGAGCAGAAGACACTGGTTTTTATCAATGGTAATCACCATCTCTCCGGATTCCTTTACTGACAGACGCTCTCTATATTTCGATGGCATAGCCAACCGACCCTTGCTGTCAAGATTGAGAGCTGAAATACCGCGAAACAAGTTATTTTCCAGTTAAAATTTATTGCACTTTAGTCCACATTTAACTACTTTATCCCACCAGGCGACACTATATTAACTCACCCTTTGAGGGTCAAGAAAAATTGACGCTAAAAAGATGGAATTTTACTTACAAGACAATGGCTTAGAGAACATTTACAGAAAGATGCATAGTGTCAATTCATTAGTTTTCATGTGATTAGAAAGCATTACTCGAATTAACATTAAAAAAAAGTGGAGAACTTTTGGAAATACTTGAAGTGATGGCGTCACAATTTATTACAATTGAGCCATTGACGGCATAATTCCCGAAATCAGGCGGATGGCGATCGCTATTCAATTCATCAAAATAAGTGGGAGCCGGACATAAGCCGGGTTCTGTCACGGACAATCATTCATCTGGGACATACGTCACCGCATGCCTCTAGCAACCTACCCGGAAGCGGCGCGGGTCACACCATCGCTTCCCTATTTGGTCTTGCTCCGGACGGGGTTTGCCCTGCCGCTTAGTGTTACCACAAGCGCGGTGCGCTCTTACCGCACCCTTTCACCCTTACCTGACTCATCAAACCGACGAGCAGGCGGTCTGCTCTCTGCTGCACTTTCCGTAGGCTCACGCCCCCCAGGAATTACCTGGCGCCCTACCCTATGGAGCCCGGACTTTCCTCCGCAGATATCTCTGCAGCGATTGTCTGGCCGACTCCCGTGATCATGCTATCAGAAATAGCCACCTACACCCATCCTATACCCCGCTTGAACGATCGGAAATCTGCAGTGCCAGTCTGTACATTTGGTTTTTCTTTTTATTCAGGATGGTGGCTGCCAGCTCGGCCGATCGCTTTACCGACAGTTCACGCAAAAGCAAGGTAATCACCTCTTCCGCTTTCGAATCCCCAACCTGCTCATCGTCGGCGCCCGAGACCACTAACACAAACTCACCTTTATGTTGCCGTGGGTTTTCGGCAAGCCATTCACCCAGACCCGATAGTGAAGATCGCTTGACCGTCTCAAATCGCTTCGTCAGCTCTCTCGCCAGGGTTGCTTTTCTGTCAACGCCAAAGACCGAGGCCATATCGGACAGACAATCGGCGATCCGATGCCTCGACTCATAAAACACCATTGTCTCGCTCTGTTTTGAATATCTCTCCAGCCAGCCCCGGCGCGCTTGCGCTTTGGCGGGCGGAAAACCAAGAAAGAGAAATTTATCGGTGGGCAGTCCCGCAACCGACAGTGCGCCGATCAGTGCAGACGGACCCGGTATCGGACTGACGGTTATGGCGGCCGAATGGCAGGCCTCCACCAATTTATAGCCTGGATCGCAGATCAGCGGGGTACCAGCGTCACTGATTAAGGCAGCATTCTCTCCCGATAACAGAAAATCGATAACTTCCTGCAGGCGGCCGGATTCATTGTGATCATACAAGGAGACCAGCCGGGCTTTGATCCCATAAGCGGCCAACATGTGCTGACTGTGCCGGGTGTCCTCGGCATAAATTCGGCTGACTGCGGCGAGTATTGTCAGGGCCCGGCGACTGATATCGCCGAGATTGCCTATGGGAGTGGCGACTATATAGAGAACGCCCGATTTATCTTGCATGCAGGTCATACCGGAAACAGA
Organism: Granulosicoccaceae bacterium; assembly: GCA_965222695.1. GTDB lineage: Bacteria > Pseudomonadota > Gammaproteobacteria > Granulosicoccales > Granulosicoccaceae > UBA7957. The sequence continues at coordinate 3,771,053 of OZ244967.1, forward strand.
ATTTCAAAAACACCTATAGTCATCAAGACAGCCGTCAATGGCATAAACGCAATCCGATAATTCATGTACAATCAATGCATTGCACTGATTAGACTGAACAGGGTTAACCGTGTCTCAACAAAAATCAATCATTAAGCTGACGCTGATTGCTGCTCTATTGATCCTTACCGCATGCACAAATATTCCCCGGATTGGTTCGGGTTCGATGAGTCCCGAGAATGCACAACAGCTGGTTGCTGAAGGCAAATTCGCCGAAGCCTCGGAAATGTACGCCAATCTGGCCAAGCGTTCCAAGGACCCAATCAGCCAGCAGCATTATCTGTTGCTGGCGGCCGAAATACTCATTGACAACGGGCAGTATACACAAGGAGGCCAAGCACGCATCGCGGCAATCCCGACGACGCTGGCCGCTCCGGATTTACAAGACAGATTAAGTATTCTTCAATCAAAGGAGGCTCTTATATCGGGGGATGCAGAATCCGCCCTGGAATTGCTCCCCGATCCGGAAAAACAATATTCCAGTGCTCACCGGGCCCGGATTTACGAAGTTCAAGCCAATGCCTATGCCGTACTGGGCGTTCCGGACGAAGAGCTGAATGCCAGGGTTAATCTCGACGACTTATTGGATACAGAAGAAGCCAAAACCAAAAATGCCGGGCTGATCTGGAATCTACTGCAGGAACAACCTAACGAAACCCTGCGACTCATGACCGGCAAAGTTCACGGTGATGTCTATCAAGGCTGGCTCGAATTCGCCCTCATTTTGCGCTCCAATACACTCAATGCCAATCACCTGACACGCCAGGTATCAAACTGGCGGCAACGGTTTCCAAATCATCCCGCCTCCGGAGAATTCGGCAATGCCCGGCTCACCGAAGCCCTGGCAGCCCTGCCGGATGAACGCACGGCGGACAATATTGCCGTCATTTTACCGCTGAGTGGTAAAACAGCGTTGGCAGCGAGCGCTATTCGAGATGGATTGATCGCGGCGTATCTCGAATCCGGCGAGACCAGCGGCTCACCCAGGTTGCGATTCTACGATACGGAAAAAAGCGACATCATCAACCGTTATCAGCAAGCTGTGGATGAAGGCGCAAATCTGGTGATCGGCCCTCTTAAAAAGCGGTCAGTCACTCAATTAGCGGCCCAGCAGACTTTGCCCGTGCCGACACTTGGCCTTAACTACATCGACGATAGACTTCAATTTCCGGAAAACTTATTTCAATTCGGTCTACTACCCGAAGATGAGGCGCATTCAGCAGCGGATCGCGCACAGCAGCACTTTTACAAATCTGCCCTTGTCCTGAGGCCTGACGATAAGATCGGCGAAAGGCTTGGAGCAGCCTTCAGTGAATCGCTGGAGAACTTCGGCGGCAGGGTGCTCGAAACAGTTGTACTGGAAAAGGATACTTATGATTATTCCGAGCAATTACGCTCATCACTGCACATCGATGACAGCAATCAGAGATTTCGTACGCTGCAGAAGATCGCGGGTCAAACCATTAAGTTCGAACCGGCAATCCGCCAGGATATAGACGTCATCTTTATCGCTTCCGACTCAAGACAGGCAAGGCTCCTGCGTCCGCAGCTTCTGTTTTATCGGGCAAAAGACATTCCGCTGCTTGCAAGTTCACGGGTTAACGACGGTATTGTTGATACCAAAAAAGACAGGGATCTGAATGGGATTGTATTTTCCGACAGTACCTGGGCGCTCAATACACAAACTCCCGGCAACCCGATACAGGACGCAATCAACCGCAATTGGCCGGATAGCGGTCGTTATGCCCGACTGTTTGCCCTGGGTGCGGATGCCTATAACCTGCTGCCATATCTCTCCAAACTACAAAGTGAAGAAGAATTTCGATTTCCCGGCAATACCGGCGATCTGAGCATTGATGAAAGAAACAGAATCCACCGGCACCTGCATTGGGCAATTTTCGAAAAAGGCAAGGCGATACTCTACGACGGTGCAGTAAAGCCAGCGAACGAAAACTAGGGGGCGTTCTCAATCGACAACATAATATTGACGGATGCAGCGAGTCACAAAGGGATCAGTATGAACAGGCTAAGGATCGGCAAAGACGCAGAGTTAACTGCATTAAGATACCTCCGGGCTAGGGGTCTTACTCTGAAAGAGAAGAATTTCCGGAGCCGGTACGGGGAAATTGATTTGATTATGCAAGACACAGACTGCATTGTATTTGTAGAAGTGAGGATGCGATCGAGAAACAGTTATGGCGGCGGTGCCGAAAGTGTCGATATTCGCAAACAACGAAAACTGTGCCTGACTGCTTTGTATTACTTACAGAAAAACCGCTTGAACGATAGCTTTTGCAGATTCGATGTTTTGTCACTCGGCCATCAACATAATGATCAAAAGAACATACTCTGGATCAAGCACGCCTTCGACCACCACAACCCGGGTCCGACCACACGATGAATAACCCGACAAATGCCCTGAACGCACTGCGCCATTTTGAAGAGAGTGCGGCAGTGTTTGAGAAATCCATGCAGATATTACCACCCTCTATCAGCGACGCGGCCGGTATGTGCTGCGAGGCGCTGTTGAGCGGCAAGAAAATACTCACCTGCGGCAACGGCGGATCCTCCGGTGATGCGATGCATTTATCGTCCGAACTGGTCAACCGTTTCAATATGGAGCGGCCCGGCCTGCCCGCTATCGCCCTGACAACCGACAATTTCATTCTCACCTCGGTTGCCAACGATTACGATTACAAGCGTGTTTTTTCTCGTCAGATCCAGGCCCTGGGTCAGGAAGGCGACATACTGGTGGCCATATCGACCAGCGGGCAGTCAGCCAATATTATCGCCGCGGTAGACGCGGCTATTGAACGGGAGATGAAAATCATCGCACTCAGCGGAAAAGACGGAGGAAAGTTCAACGACCGGCTGCGGCCCGGGATAGATATGGAAATACGCGCACCTTCTGACGTGACAGCCCGCATACAGGAGGTCCACCTAGTCTGTATACATGCCCTCTGTGATGTCATTGATAACACATTATTCGGCCCCGGCTGATTCAAGCGATGCGATCAAAAGGCCAGTGATGCAATGACTATTTTACAATTTTAAGGCTGGGTTTTTTCGCGGGAGAATTTCCGCCACCGTCCGGATCAGAGGATGGCGGCGGCTCACCATCTTCGTCCGAATCACCGAACATCATTCCTTGTCCGTTCTCCTGTGCGTAGATCGCCAAAACACTGGAGGTGGGTATAAACACGTCCAGCGGGGCACCGCTGAATCGGGCATTGAACGAAACACTGTCATTGCCAAGGGCCAGCCCATGCGTGGCCATGGGACTGATATTGAGAATGATACGATTGTTTTCGATATAACTTTCGGGAACAACCACGGCTTCAGACCGCGTATCCACCAAAATATAGGGCGTCAAACCGTTGTCGACGATCCACTCATAGATTGCACGAATAATGTAAGGTCTTGAAGAGGTCATGCATCCGCCTATCAAATGCCGGCAATTCCTACGCCCGCTTATCGCATATCCCGCTCGAGTTCGGTCAGGCTCAGCTGAAACCCTTCGCGGTCGAATAATCTTTCAGCATAATCCGTCACAGGTTTGGCTTCAGAGGGCAAGTCTACACCATAATGGCGCAGTCTCCACAAAAGCGGGGCCAGAGTCGCGTCGACCAGGGTGAATTCATCACTGAGGAAAAACGGCTTAATCGCGAAAACATCTGCCGAGGCAATCAAAGAATCCTGTAAAATTTTGGCCGCTCTTACCCTGGATTCTTCATTGCTGCTTTCCAGGTCCGGTAAGAGGGAATACCAGTCCTTCTCAATTCGGAACAAGGCCAGCCGGGAACCTGCACGCGATACCGGATCGACCGGCATCAGCGGCGGATGCGGGAAACGCTCGTCCAGGTACTCAGAAATAACGCGCGAGTCGTACAACACCAGATCCCGGTCAATCAGCGTTGGAATGCTGTTGTACGGATTGAGATGAAGCAGATCTTCGGGTTTATTGTCAGGATCAATATTTTCTATATCTACCGTTATATCCTTTTCTGCCAGCACAATCCGTACTCTGTGGCAATGGATAGATTCGGCCGCGGAATACAACATCATTACTGAACGACGGTTTGCAATTGTCGACACTTATCTACTCTCCAGGCGAAGTGGACGCCCTAAATAAAAAAGACGGGCCAACATAATGCAGGCCCGCCGTTAACTATAGAATTATCAGTGGGCTATTTTATGACATCTTTCCAGTATTCCTTTTTCAACATCACTGCCACTATGAGGAATACAATCAAGAAAGCCATAACAATTATACCGATGCGGTGCCGCTCTACCTTGACCGGGTCTGCCAGATAGGCCATAAAATTAACCAGATCGGCGACTGCGCGGTCATACTCATCTGCAGACAGTTTACCTTCCGTGACTTGTTCCAAACCGACCATCACTTCATGTTCACGCCCGTCGGCGCCCTTCTGCATCTCGTAAACCGGCTTTCTCCACCCTTGCAGTTCCCACAATACATGCGGCATTCCGACTCCTTCGAAAACCTCATTGTTAACGCCAATCGGTCGAGACGGATCCAGGTAGAATGTCCTCAGATAGGTATACAGCCAATCCGTCCCGCGTGACCTTGCCGTCAGGGCGAGGTTTGGCGGTTTAGCACCGAACGCGGTCTTACCGTATTGTTCATCCATATTGCTGAAGATCAGGGAACCGACCTTGCTCTGTTCGCCGGCCTCATCCGTGGTGAATATCAGATTTTCAAGCACCTGCTCCTCGGTCAATCCGATATCTTTCGCCATACGGTTGTAGCGATGGTAATCAGCGGTGTGGCAGCCGAGGCAGTAATTCATGAACAACTTGGCACCGCGTTGTAAAGCGCTTTTATTGGTCAGATCAATCTGCACATGATCTAGCTCCACACCCGCTGATGCCGCATAGGAAAACGCCGGTACAAAGGACAGGGCTAAAATCGCCAGTAGCTTTTGCATCTTCATTAGTGCGTCACCCTCTCTGGAACCGGTTTGGTTTTCTCCGACCTGCTGATAAAGAAAAGGGCGATGAAAAACCCGAAATAAATAATTGAGCAGATTCGAGATACCAGAGTGCCCGTCGGCGTCGGCGCCTGCATGCCATAGTAACCGAGAATAATAAAGGAGATGGCGAACAAACCGAGAATCACCTTGTACGCCCCGGACCGATAACGAATGGATTTAACGTTATTACGGTCGATCCAGGGGAGGAAGAACAACACGAAAATCGCCGCGACCATGGCCAATACACCACCCAGTTTGTCCGGTATGGCTCGCAAAATGGCGTAAAACGGGGTGAAATACCAGACAGGGGCGATATGCTCTGGTGTCTTCAACGGGTCAGCCGGCTCGAAGTTGGCATGCTCCAGAAAATACCCGCCCATCTCGGGGGCAAAAAACACCACGGCGAAAAACACGATTAAAAAGACAGCAACGCCGACGATATCTTTTACAGTGTAGTAGGGATGAAACGGAATACCGTCCAGAGGTATGCCATCTTCGTTTTTCAGTTTTTTGATTTCTACGCCGTCGGGATTGTTGGATCCGACCTCATGCAAAGCAAGAATGTGAGCCACAACCAGCAGCACCAGCACGAGGGGAACAGCAATGACATGCAGGGCGAAAAATCGGTTGAGGGTGGCATCGGAAATAATATAGTCACCTTTAAGCCACAACGTCAGTGCATCGCCTATACCGAAAGGAATGGCTCCGAACAGCGAGATGATCACCTGAGCACCCCAGTAGGACATTTGCCCCCAAGGAAGTAGATATCCCATGAACGCTTCCGCCATCAATGCCACATATAGCAGCATGCCGAAAACCCAGATCAGCTCGCGTGGCTTTTTGTAGGAACCATACATCAAACCGCGGAACATATGCAGATAAACCACAACAAAAAAGGCCGACGCGCCGGTAGAGTGCATGTAGCGGATCAGCCAACCCCAGTTGACATCCCGCATAATGTACTCAATAGACTTGAATGCCAGGTCACCATCAGACTTGTAGTTCATCGTCAGGAATATTCCTGTCACGATCTGTATCACCAGAACCAGCAAAGCCAGCGATCCGAAATAGTACCACCAGTTAAAATTTTTCGGTGCGTAGTATTTACTGAGATGCTCTTCCCACATCTTGGTCGCGGGAAATCGTGCATCAATCCACGACATTGCATTATTGAGCCGCTTACCCATCAGGACACACCTCCTTCTTCACCGATAATAATCCGCGTATCTGTGAGATAGGCATGCGGGGGAACCGGTAAGTTGGTCGGTGCCGGCACACCTTGATAGACACGACCGGAGAAGTCGAATTTAGAACCATGGCATGGGCAGAAAAATCCGCCGTTCCAGTCCGCACCCAAATCCGCGGGTGACAGATCAGGGCGATAGGTCGGAGAACAGCCAAGATGGGTACAAAGACCGATCATTATCAGGATTTCCGGTTTGATCGAGCGAGTCACATTTTTTGCGTACTCGGGCTGCTGGGGAACATCCGAATCCGGATCGCGCAGCCTGTCCCGGTTGCCTTCCAGCTGACTCAGTGTCTCCTCAGTCCGATAGACAATCCACACCGGTTTTCCTCGCCATTCCACCGTAACCATTTGACCGGGAGCCAGTTTGCTGATATCGATTTCAACCGGTGCTCCCGCGGCCTTCGCCCTGGCACTCGGGGACATGGAAGCTACAAAAGGAACGGTCAGCGCCACGATACCGGCTCCACCTACGACTGAAGCCCCGGTTATCAGTAGTCGACGCTTTTTAGTATCGACGTTCTCGCTCGTGATAGAGCCTTGCGTCGCTACGGTCTCTGTTGCCATGAGACTACTCCAGTATTTGAAAAATTTGTGTAAAACAGAACATGCGATTGTATTAATCGCCCACAGAGTCTGTTTGCAGGTATTTATCGGATTTACCCCGTATCCGTTCAGGGTTCAAAAAAACGCACGGATTTTAACACAATCAGGGAAAATGTCTCTGCTATTTTAGCTTTTTAATACTGATCAAAAGGCAGAACAATAATCTTTACCCTGATGCTGATTCAGTTCGACCAATCTCAAAGGCATATCTGATTTTATTGGTGCGCTTTGATTAATAGCGTCCGGCAACAGCGCCTTTCTCAGATCAATATCCGCAGGAGTCCATACTTATCAAAAACTTATAGAATCCCGGCTCCCGGGCACGATAGGTTCGACAACCACTCAAACCGGATTCGCTATATCGATATTGATGTGTTTAATGGCAAATAGATCTGCAAGATGATCACCCACGGCCATCACTCCGTAGCGTTCCGTGGCATGATGTCCGGCGGAGAAATAATGCAGACCGTTTTCTCTTGCGACATGCGTGGTTTGCTCCGATATTTCTCCGCTGATATAGGCATGGACACCGAGTGTAACCGCGTGCTCGATAAAGGATTGAGCTCCACCGCTGCACCACGCCAGCGATTTGATCTCCGCTTTACCCCCATCGATGTGCAAGGGCTTTCTCTGAAGACTCGATTCGATCTTGGATGCCAGAGCCGATGCGGTTACTGCTGCAGGTAACTCACTGTAAAACAGTATATTTTTTGCCGGACCTTCCTCGATCACCGAAAACCGCTCAATACCGAGTCGTTTAGCCAACTGAGCGTTGTTACCAAGCTCTGTGTGGGCGTCAAGCGGCAGATGATAGGCGATTATACTGATATTGTTTTCAATCAACGCCTTGATTCGGCGTAATTTCATCCCTGTCAGGCAGGCATCTTCTCCTTTCCAGAAGTATCCATGGTGAACCAGAATCGCATCCGCTCTTTCGTCAATTGCGCGATCGATCAAAGCCTTGCTTGCACTCACCCCGCTGACCAGTCGTTCTACATCGGCTCGGCCTTCAATCTGTAAGCCATTCGGACAATAGTCTGAAAAATCGTTGCTTCTTAGCAAATCGTTGCAGTACTCGACAATTTGGTTCAATCTTGCCATGAGCTTAGGCCTCTTGGTTAATTGAGCTATAAAAAAAACTTTAGCCGCTCAGCGGACATCGCGCTCGCTTTTCGGCACCAAACACAGGGAACCCATTATTCTTTCAATGAAACTCAGTAATACTCAAGTCTTTTGGGTCTCAATCCTGGGCGGCTTGCTGATGGGTCTCACATACCACTGGCTCAGCAGAACAACCCCTTCAGAGAGTAGCGCGGTCGAGCAGATCCATTACGTTCAATCCGCACCAGGCAAGGATCGATCGTCTTTGCTGCCAAATTCATTTCACAATGCGGTCATTACCGCCGCACCTGCGGTAGTGAGTATTTACACCGAGCAAATCAGCCCATGGAACAGTCAGCTGAACGATCCATTATTCAACAGCCTGTTCGGCGACGATGGGCACTTGCCGGTCAACCGGGTTCTCACTAACCAGGGTTCGGGCGTTATCATCAGCCCCGACGGTTATATCATCACCAATGAACACCTGGTGGACAAGGTAGACAAAATTACCGTCATCCTGTCCGACGGCCGTCAGTTTAATGCGCAAAAAATAGGCGCCGACAGCGTCACCGATCTGGCCGTACTGAAAATCGACAGCCCGGGTTCACTGGCGCAAATCAGACTTGCGGAAAAGGAAACTTTGCGCGTCGGCGACGTGGTGCTGGCCATTGGAAATCCCTACGGTGTCGGTCAGACTGTCACTATGGGCATAGTCAGCGCGACCGGCCGTAAAAACGTTACCGATACACTGCTGCAGGATTTCATTCAAATTGATGCTGCCATCAATCCCGGCAACTCAGGTGGCGCCCTGGTCAATCCATACGGCGAATTGGTCGGTATCAACACCGCAGTCTACGCACCCAAAGACGGCGCTCAGGGCATAGGTTTTGCCGTTCCGCTGCGGTTGGTAAACTATGTGATCCCACAGATTATAGAACACCAGCAAGTCCAGCGTGGCTGGCTTGGCCTGCAGGTCGATGATTTATTGTATTACCCGGATCTGTATTCCAGGAATAAACAAGGCGCTGTGATTACAGGTGTATTTGAAAGCAGCCCCGCTGCGGAAGCCGGTTTACTCAGGGGGGACATGATTACTCACGTGAACGGTCAATTGATCGCCAACGCACACCAGCTTCTGCTGGAAACCACAACCACTCGGCCCGGGACAAAAATAACCATCCGCGGTCTTCGTCAATTCAAGGAGTTATTGGTTGAAGCTACTTTGACCAAACGGCCCGATTAAACCGAATCCAAAAGATGTCATACCTAAAATCAGACCGAATGAAACTCACCGAATTGCGCCAGTGGCACAGTTCAGAAGCCATTGCATCACGCCTGCAGGACGGGCCGGATAAAATCTATCTTAAAGATTTTATCTATGGTGCGATAGACGGTGCCGTGACCACATTCGCCGTGGTATCAAGTGTTGCAGGTGCTCAGCTCAGTATCGGTGTGATATTGATTCTCGGCGTCGCCAATTTGTTCGCAGACGGGTTCAGCATGGCAATCAGCAATTTCCTCGGCACCCGGGCCGATGACCAGATGCGGGAGAAATTCCGTGAATTGGAGCGCGACCACATTCGCCGGCACCCGGAAGGGGAAATCGAAGAGGTCCGCCAGATTTACAAAGCCAAAGGCTATACCGGGGATAAACTGCAAACCGTGGTTGAACATACCATTGCCGATGAGGAGCGATGGATCGATACCATGCTGATCGAAGAGCACGGTATCGCACTTCAAGGACCCGATCCCACCAAAGCAGCCTTGACCACTTTTTTTGCCTTTGCTTTGGTAGGCGCCGTACCTCTGGTCCCGTTTTTGGTCAACTGGTTTATTCCCGGCGTATTCTCAGCCCCGTTTTTTGTCAGCAGTCTGATGACCGGGTTTGCATTTATCATCGTGGGAGCCGCCAAGAGTCGCTTTGTTTCCCGGCCTTGGTATATTGAAGCGCTGGAAACCTTACTGGCCGGCGGCGCTGCAGCGGTAATCGCCTATTTTATCGGCTATCTGCTGAAGGGATTGATTGCTTAACCCGGATCGAGCCACAGCGGCAATCCGGTTTCTTCATTTGCGCCTATCATGAGATTCAGGCTTTGTATGGCCATTCCACTGGCGCCTTTACCCAGATTATCCTGTACCGCCATTAGAGTCATATGGCCATCGGGGTGCGCAATGACCCGAATCTCAATTCGATTGGTACCGTTGCAGACACGGGGATCGAAACTGAGTTCATCGTAAGGCTCTCCGCTCCCCAGTTCATGCAGATGGACAAAGTCCTCGGCCTCGTACCGCTCCGCGTAAGCATCCTGTATCTCTTCCGCAGAAGCGCCTTCAATCACGGATTTATGCAGCGGAATCTGCACTCGCATCCCACTGTGGAACGGGCCTACGGCGGGTACAAATTGCGGTTCATTCACCAGACCCGAATACCTTTGCATCTCCGGTATATGCTTATGCTTCCAATTGAATGCGTAAGGTGCCTCAAACGGCAAATCCGGCAAGGGGGAATGTTCATCTTCCCATTTTTCAATCAGCGCCTTGCCGCCACCGGAATAGCCGGACAAGGCATGAATGAATATCAGACTGTCAGGCGAAATAATGCCTTTATCCAACAGGGGGCGCACAAGTAATATGCTTGAGGAACTGTAACAGCCAGGATTACTCACTGACTTCGCGCTGGCAATTTTTTCACGCTGATCGAACTGCAATTCAGCCAGTCCGTATACCCAGTCCGGCGCAACGCGGTGGGCGGTACTGGCATCGATTACGCGGGTATCGCAATCGCTGACCCATCCCGACACTTCCGTCGCAGCTTCATCAGGCAAACAAAGAATGGCAATATCGGCGCCCTCTATGGCTTCGCGGCGCGCACCGGAGTCTTTGCGTAAAGGCTCTTCGAGCGTGATCATTTCAATATCGTCACGATCGATCAACCAGTCTCTGATTCTCAGTCCCGTGGTTCCGGCATGCCCGTCTATATAAACTTTACTACGCATTGTTTAGTCCAGCGCGATCTGCAAAAATCGTTATTGTATCACTGAGTGCATATTCCGGCAGGTACCGAATAGTACTGCTCAAACCATTAGTCTCGATAAATGACAAGCGAACGTACGCAACTATTTTTTTTCGGAGTGAGAGACACGATTCCGTTGATTATCGCCGCAATGCCGTTCGGACTAGTCTTTGGAGCGCTGGCACAAAGCAACGGCTTGTCCATTGCTGCAACCGTGGGTATGTCCGCGTTCGTGTTTGCCGGATCTTCACAATTTATTGCGGCAACGCTTATCGGCTCCGCGGCAGCGATTCCCGTGATACTGCTTACGGTTTTTATCGTCAATTTACGCCATATGCTGTATTCGGCATCTCTTATGCCACATGTCGGCCGAATCCCTCAAAGACTGCGATTGATTATGTCTTTTTGGCTGACAGACGAAACCTTCGCCACAGTCAGCAACCGTTTATTGCATGATTCGAATTCGAAAAACCTGCCCAGCTACTATCTGGGTTCCGCCATCGCGATGTATGGAAACTGGCAAATATGCACATGGATCGGCATTTTTATGGAAAAGAAAATTCCCGATCTGACGGGATGGGGACTGGATATTGCCATGGTCGTGGCCTTCATAGGCATAGTCGTGCCGGTCTTAAAAAGCCGTGCCCAATGGGCCTGTGCGATGACGGCTTTTTTCTCGACTTTAGTGACACACTCATGGCCAAACCAAAGCGGGCTCTTATTCTCATCGCTTTTGGCGATCTGGGTAGGTGTGCTTCTCTCACGCAGGAATCGCACTTGAACGAATGGCTGCTAATCACAGGAATGGTGGCACTGACTTTCGGACCGCGCTATCTTCCCATGGCCCTGGCCGGTAGATTTCATATACCGCCATTGCTGCGTCAGGCACTTGAGTTTGTGCCTATAGCAGTCTTAACTGCAATTATTACCCAGACGACCCTTATTCATGACGGGCAGTTCGATCTGTCCGTTGACAACCACTATCTCTACGGAGCAGGCGCTGCCATAGCGGCAGCACTGCTGACCAGGCATTTGTTCCGGATCATCTTTGCCGGGCTTGCAGTTTATACTCTGGCCTTTATCTTGATTTGATTCTGGCCTCGGCGGAACAGGCGTGCGCTACCAGGCCTTCCCCGCGCGCCAGAACAGAAGCGATCTTCCCAAGATCCGACGCTCCCTGCGCCGAACAGGCAATAAGACTGCTGCGTTTTTGAAAATCATATACGCCTAAAGGGGAGGAAAACCTTGCGGTCCCCGATGTCGGCAATACATGGTTCGGCCCCGCGCAGTAATCTCCAAGTGCCTCTGCCGTATAGCGGCCCATAAAAATGGCACCCGCATGACGGATATGCGGTACGACCTCATCGGCGTTGTCTATCGACAATTCCAGGTGCTCGGGGGCGATCCTGTTAACCACTTCTATCGCCTGTGACAGGCCAGCCACTTTAATCAAAGCACCTCTGGCACTGAGCGATTGACCGATAATGTCCGCCCGTGGCATTTCCCCGATCAGTTTTTCCATACTATTCCGCACCTGTAATAAATAGTCCTCGTCCCAGGACAGCAGAATAGATTGCGCATCTTCATCATGCTCCGCCTGGGAAAAGAGGTCGGCGGCTATCCAGTCCGGCTCGGTTTTACCATCGGCGATAATGCAGATTTCAGAGGGGCCGGCAATCATATCTATGCCCACTTTACCGAATACCATCCGCTTGGCCGTAGCCACATAAATATTTCCGGGCCCGACAATCTTGTCCACCGACGGAACCGACGCAGTCCCGTAAGCCAGAGCTGCAACCGCCTGCGCACCGCCGATGGTAAAGACTGTGTCTACGCCCGCCACGGCCGCCGCCGCCAGCACCAATTCGTTGCGCACGCCGTCGGGTGTGGGAACAACCATCATAAGTTCCGGTACACCGGCCACTTTTGCGGGAATGGCGTTCATCAGTACACTTGAGGGATAGGCGGCCTTCCCGCCAGGCACATATAAGCCAACTCTGTCCAATGGAGATATCTGTTGTCCGAGGACGGTGCCGTCGTTTTCCGTATACTGCCACGATTGAAGTGATTGGCGTTCGGCATAGGCCTCAATTCTGTCAGCGGCTTTCTTCAACGCCTCCTGCTGATCGGGATCGATACTTTCCAGTGCTCTGTGCAAATCGTCTTTATCGAGAATGGCCTGATCCATCGATTGCAGTGACATTCGGTCGAAGCGATTGGTATAGTCAATCAAAGCCTTATCGCCGCGGCTGCGTATGTCGGCGATAATCTCTCTGACTCTATTGTAAACCGCATCATTGGAAACGCTTTCCCAGGCAAGCAGTTGATCCAACGCTTGTCCGAATCCGGGATCCTGGGCATTCAGGCAAGTCACATTCAACATACTATCCTCCTGACGTGATTCGCCGGCTTTTAACCGAGTCCGCCAGCATATTCAGCATGGAGGCGGTTTCGTCCCAGCCAATACAGGCATCGGTAATGCTTTGCCCATAGGTCAGTTCCCGGTCCGTAATCAGATTCTGGCTTCCGGCCACGAGGTTGCTTTCGATCATGACACCTTTGATCCGTAGATCTCCACCGGCTATCTGAGTACAGACGTCCTGGCAGATATATTCCTGACGCGCGTATTTTTTACGGCTGTTGGCATGACTGAAGTCGATCATCAATCGCACCGGAACGCCGCTTTTATCCATACGTTCGGCAGCCAGATCCACGCTTGCAGCATCATAGTTCACATGATCGGCTCCGCCCCGCAGAATGATATGGCAATCAGTATTTCCCGTGGTTGCAAAAATTGCCGATTTGCCTTCTTTGGTAACGGATAAAAAATGATGCGACTTCATCGCTGAGCCAATAGCATCGATCGCAATCTGCACATTACCGGATGTACCGTTCTTGAACCCGACCGGGCACGACAGCCCGGAAGCCAGTTCCCTGTGTGCCTGACTTTCCGTGGTGCGTGCACCTATGGCACCCCATCCCACCAGATCGGCGATGTATTGGGGACTGATCAGGTCCAGATACTCGGTGCCGGCGGGCAAGCCCAATTCGTTGATATCCAGCAACAGGCTGCGTGCGATTCGCAAGCCTTCGTTGATATGGTAGGAATCATCCAGATCGGGATCGTTGATCAGCCCTTTCCAGCCGACTGTCGTTCTCGGTTTTTCAAAATAGACGCGCATAATGATCAACAGATCATCGCGCAGCTCTTCCCTCAGTCCAGCCAGCTTATTTGCGTATTCTCGCGCAGCCTGAGGATCGTGAATCGAACAAGGTCCCACTACAACTGCAAGCCTGTCATCCTGCCCGTCGAGTACTGCGCGCATTTGGAGTCGGGCATCATGAACAGTTTCCGAGGCCTTCTCGCTGACCGGATATTCGCCGATCAAATCTTCCGGTGAGCGTAGGACTTTGGTTTCACGGATTCTCAGATCGTCTGTGCTGTACATCGCTTTACCCACCCGCTTTTGCGGCTATTCGTTCGACCAATTGCTTGACTGATTCATGCTTCATTTTCATGGCTGCCTTGTTAACAATCAGGCGAGAGCTTATGTCCGCCATGTGCAGCAACGGCTCCAGGCCATTGGCTCGCAAGGTATTTCCGGTATCCACCACATCGACAATCGCATCCGCAAGGCCGGCCAGGGGTGCCAGTTCCATGGAGCCGTAGAGTTTTATAATCTCCACCTGCTGGGAGCGGCCGGCAAAAAATTCGCGCGCACAATTGACATATTTCGTCGCCACACGCAATCGTCGGCGCGGCTCAAGATCCAGGTCCGGATGCCCGGCTACCATGAGTTTGCATTTTGCGATTTTTAGATCCAACAGCTCGTAAAGCCCCTGCCCGCCGTGTTCCATCAGCACATCTTTACCGACGACTCCCAGATCCGCTCCCGCGTATTGGGTATAGGTCGGCACGTCGGAGGCTCTGACAATCAACAATTTCACCTGCGGCTGATCCGTCTCGATGATTAGTTTGCGGCTGGTTTCCGGGTCGTCCTTGGGGACTATATCCGCCGCCTTGAGCAGAGGTAAGGCTTCCTTGAAGATGCGACCTTTCGACAGGGCGATGGTGAGCTTTTGTTGACTCATGGTTTAACTGGTCCGGGCCCGTAGAGCCTAATCCGTTTTGCGCCGTATATCCGCGCCGAGTTGCTGAAATTTCTCTTCAATACGCTCATATCCACGATCGATATGATAAATGCGGCGTACCACGGTTTCTCCTTCTGCCACCAAGGCAGCCAGAATCAGGCTTGCCGAGGCGCGTAAATCGGTTGCCATAACCGGAGCCCCGTTCAATTTCTCTACGCCCTTGATAAACACGGTATTACCTTCGATCCGCATGTCGGCTCCCATGCGCTGAAGCTCATTAACATGCATAAAACGGTTTTCAAATACATTTTCGGTGATGGCACCGGAGCCCTCCGCGACGGCGTTCAGGACAGTGAATTGTGCCTGCATGTCAGTGGGAAAGGCCGGATAAGGCGCGGTCCGGACATCCACCGCCCTCGGCCGGCCACCGTTGGTGATCAGCTCGACCCAGTCGTCACCGGTATTGATATGGCAACCTGCATCTTCCAGCTTTAGCAGCACGGCATCCAGGGTGCGCGGCACCGTATCCTGTACCATCACACGACCACCGCTGATGGCTGCCCCCACCAGAAAAGTACCGGTTTCTATTCGATCCGGCACAACACTGTAACTGGTCCCGGCCAGCCGGTCCACGCCCTGAATGCGGATAGTATCCGTACCTGCACCTTCAATCTGCGCACCCATGGCCTTAAGATATTGCGCAAGGTCGACGACCTCGGGTTCACGGGCTGCATTTTCAAGTATCGTCTCTCCCCTGGCCAGTGTTGCGGCCATCAACAGATTTTCCGTTCCGGTGACAGTTACTGTATCCAGCACCAAACGGGTTCCTTTAAGTCGGCCGCACTTGGCGCGGATATAGCCGCCTTCGATGGAAATCTCCGCCCCCATCGCTCTGAGCCCATCGATATGCAGATTGACCGGCCGGGATCCGATCGCACAGCCGCCGGGCAGAGAAACTTCCGCCCTGCCGTAACGGGAAAGCAAAGGTCCCAGTACCAGAATTGAAGCACGCATAGTCCTGACCAATTCGTAGGCAGCCATATAGTCGTTGATCAGGGTGGGGTCAATTTCGATTTCCATCTTGTCCGAAACCGTTAACTGCACACCCATACGACCCAACAAAGCCATCATGGTCGTCACATCATTCAAATGAGGTACATTTTTAATCACGGAAGGACTGTCGGCGAGCAGGGTCGCTGACAATATCGGCAAAACGGCATTTTTCGCGCCGGAAATTCTAACTCTGCCTTCAAGCGGACCACCGCCGCGAATGACTAACTCATCCATACTATTAAAGCGTTTACCCGGTTCTTCGACTCGACGACATCAGCAAAGACGCCGACATAAACCCAGCATGATAAACGAAAAATAGCGGCCGGCCATAGCGAAGAAAAAATTATGGACGAACGATAATCAGAGTAATTCTTCGACTCTGCAAACCTCGGCGAGTCGTTTTATTTGAGAAGGGATTTGAAGAAACCTGACGGTTGAACCAACATCTCGTGCTATAGACTTCCACTCAATCAATAAGGCCATGGCGGCACTGTTGGCTTTGGATACCCTGGACAAGTCTATGTCAATCGTCGCACCGGGCTTGAAGAGTTTTCGAGAGTCCTCCAAGGCGGATGGCACGGTATGGAAATCCAATACCCCACCCAGTTGGTAATTATTCTCCCCGGTATTTTCAAGACTGAAGTCTGTCATTGTTAATTGTTTTTTGCCTCTTCCACTTTAGCGTTTTTCTGCCGCATCTCCTCGATAAGCCCGTCAATTCCGGACTGAGAGATTTTTTGTGAAAATGCAGAACGGTAGGTGGCAACCAGATTGATATTATTCACATCGATATCATATATTTTCCAACTGCTGTCCTTTTCGCGCAGCTTGTAATTAATCGGCACTCCCTTGTTTCCCGGTTGCAGAAAGACTGCCCGGACGATCGCCCTGTCTTCTCGTTTTTGCGGTAAAAACGGTTTGAATTCCATTTGCTGGCCGCTGTATAAGGTTAAAGCCGACATATAAGTATTCAGCAATAGTTGCTTGAATTCACTGATCAGTTCACTTCTTTGCTCATCGCTGGCCGAACGCCAATTCTTGCCGACTGAAAGGGCTGTCATGGCGTTCAAATCAAGGTGAGGAATAATCTTTTCATCGACAACCTGCTGTAAATATTCCGGGTCGTTCTGTAATTTTTCTCTATCGTCGGTGAGAATTCTCATCACCTCAAGAGTATTGTTTTCGACCAAATCCTGCGCCGGGTGCGCCATCACAAGTTGTGTAAAAACCAAGAGAAAAATAACACTAACTATTTGTTTTATTATGTTTTTCATAAAGTAGCTCCAATCATCCACAGCTTAGGTATCGCCAATACCGGCTATTTTCTCCCGCTGCTGCTGAATAGATACTGACCGATCAACCGTTCCAGAACCATCGCTGACTGCGTTATGTCTATGACATCGCCATCTTTGAGAAAATCCAGTTCCGCGCCTGGTTCCAGACCGATATATTGTTCGCCCAGAAGCCCGGAAGTATAAATATTGGCTGCTGTATCTAACGGAAAACTGTCATATTTACCGTTGATATTCAATGTTACGCGGGCCTTGAATGTCTCCATATCGTAATCAATCGATTCAACCTTACCGACCTGTACCCCGCCTACGGCAACCTGTGACCGGACCTTCAGTCCGCCGATATCTTCGAAATAGGCCTGTATCCTGTAGCCGTCATCACTTCCAAAGCTGGCCAGATTGCTGACTTTCAGTGCCAGCATGACCAGGGCAGCTATACCCAGCGCCATAAAAAACCCAACCAGTATTTCTATTGTCCGAGAATTCATTGACTTTGCTCCGTTCTACACATTGAACATCAGTGCTGTGAGTAGAAAATCGAGTCCGAGTACCGCCAGAGACGCATTGACTACGGTTCGGGTTGTGGCACGGCTGACTCCTTCCGATGTGGGAATACAATCAAATCCTTCGAAAATCGCGATCCAACAGATAATGACGCCGAACACTATCGATTTGATAATTCCATTCATAATGTCTTCATAAAAGTCCACCCTGGCCTGCATTTGCGACCAGAAGGCGCCATCATCGACCCCGAGCAGTTCCACACCGACCAAATACCCGCCGATGATACCGACTGCGGAAAACATTGCAGCCAGCAAGGGCATGGAAATAAGACCGGCGAGAAATCTCGGCGCAAATATCCGTTTGACCGGATCTACCGCCATCATTTCCAGGCCGGATAATTGCTCAGTAGCTTTCATGAGTCCGATTTCAGCAGTCAGAGCGGATCCGGCACGGCCGGCAAATAACAGACCGGTCACAACCGGCCCGAGTTCCCGAACCAGAGTTAATGCAACAACCACACCGAGCGATTCCTCCGCATTGAAGCCGACCAGCGTGTTATACCCCTGCAATGCCAGCACCATGCCCACAAACAGGCCCGAGACCAGAATGATCAACAGGGTAAGGACGCCCACCGAATAGATTTGCTTGATGACCAGGCCCGGTCGAAACAGCAGCTGTCCCTGGGCCAGCATAAGCCGAAGGAAAAACCAATGGCCTCGGCCGAGCCGCTCCAGTACTGTCAGCCCCCTTTTTCCCAATCCCTGCAAAGCGTCGAACATCAGTGGATTCCCTCACCCATCAGGTCCTGCGCGTAATCCACCGCCGGGTATTGGAAAGGAACCGGACCATCGGCGTGACCCTGAATAAACTGCTGAACCCATTCCGAAGCGGATTGTTGAATCTGTTCGGGTGTTCCTCCTTCAACCACCACACCGTCAGATACAATGTACACATAGTCCGCAATTGAAAGCGTTTCCTTAACATCGTGAGAGACAATGATCGACGTCAGATCCAGGGCATCATTCACCGTATGCAGCAGTTCAATCAACACACCCATTGAAATCGGGTCCTGGCCGGTAAAGGGTTCGTCATACATAATCATCAAAGGATCGAGCATCAGCGCCCTGGCCAGAGCGACCCGTCGAGACATTCCTCCCGATAACTCGCTCGGCATCAAATCCCGCGCTCCCCTAAGACCCACAGCGTGCAACCGCGTTAACACCAGGTGACGAATCAGCCGTTCGGGCATGGCGGTATGCTCGCGCAAGGGATAGGCGACATTGTCGTATACTGATAAATCCGTCAACAATGCACCGGATTGAAACAACATTCCCATTCTCTTACGTTCTGCGTAAAGCGCCTTGTGAGAGAGTTTGTGAATGTTCCTGCCGTCAAAATGAACCGTTCCCTGTGACGGTTTCAGCTGCGCGCCGATCAACTTGAGTAAAGTTGTCTTGCCCGTGCCGCTGGGCCCCATAATGGCACAGATCCCGCCACGCGGAATATCCATACTGATTCCTTTGAATATCTTCCGATCACCACGGGCAAAATGCAGATCACGAATTTGAACCAGAGTATTTGTTTGTGGTTCTTTATTCTTATTCACAGGTTTCTGACGGTACCAGAGTTGATTGGAAATTCAGTTTCAGCCAGAGAGAAATATCCGTCAAGCGAATCGATATACCGATTGAAGCAAATATTACGTCAACAGCTGAACCAAGGTGGCGACGTTCCTGATCAATTCAATATCCGTACCACCATCGACAAACAATACCCGGTGTTCAATCTTATCCGCCCGCCATTTTGCAATAAGCTGTTTGAGATGCCGTAGGTCGCTTGCTTGTGCGGCGGAAATGAACCGACAGTGTAAGTCTCCGTCCTGCGTATTCCGATGACAGAGTGGTAAGTTGAAATTTGACGCCTCCGCAACCGGATCGGATAAACGGTTCTCTGCCAAACATAAACACACAGGTAATTTCAGCAAACGCAGCTCTGCCGCCAGATCACCGGTCACAGGCTTTTCCGGAATCACCACAATCCCGGACAAACGGGCCAAAAAACGGTCGGACAATGGCGGCAGACCGGTATGATCAATCTGTAGATACAGCTGAAAATTCTCCGGCAGCATATCGGCAAATTCATGCCCCGGTGACTCAAGTTCAATCAAATCGGCGGGCGTGATCAGGCATGCCGGAAATTCATTGGCAAAATACGCAAGCTTCCAATCCAAGGGAATATCCTGCGGATAAAAGCCGCTATTCCATTCCGCATGACAGATACCGTTCGCGGCCACCGTCAGTTTCGTCACCTTCAACTCCGTTCGGTTTTTTTGATGAAAATATTTCTCAAGTGATTACACTTGCGCCATCCAAAATAAATTATGAACCGCGATGCCACTAATTAACGCAAGTATCAGGGCCGCTTGCCTGTTTATCCTGATGATCACGGCCGGCTGTGCGACTTATTCAGTCAGGCAGCCGGTGCACGATCCCTGGGAAAGTTACAACCGTGCAATTTATAAGTTCAACGATGCCCTGGATCGCTACGCCCTGAAACCGGTCGCCAAGGGTTACAAGTTTGTCACGCCGAACTTTATCGAAAAAGGCATAAGCAATTTTTTCAGCAATATCGACGATGTCACGGTCACCCTTAATGCGCTGCTCCAGGGCAAGTTCGCTCAAGCCGCTCAAGACTCCTGGCGATTGCTGCTCAATTCCACCGTCGGCATCGGCGGATTGTTCGATGTTGCCACACCTTTGGGCCTGGTGAAACACCGGGAAGACTTTGGCCAGACGCTGGGGAAATGGGGCGTTGCTGAAGGGCCTTATTTTGTTCTGCCCTTTTTTGGTCCTGCAACCCTCCGCAGTACGACTGGCCGCGTTGTGGATTGGGGTACGGACCCTTTAACCTACGTCTCGCCTGACTGGGCGAAATATTCACTTATCGGCGGTGAATTTGTTGATATTCGAGCCCGGTTACTGGAAGCGTCGAATTTATTGGATACGGCATTTGATCCGTATATCTTTGTGCGCGATGCCTATGTTATTAATCGGCGGCAACTGGCCTATGACAATGAATTTAAAGACCCTGATCAATCCGAGGACGAACTGGACCGGCTCGACGAAAGCCTCGATACAGAGAATGGTGTTGACGAACTCGATGAGCTCGACCGACTCGACCCCGACCTTTCACCGAACCAAACGCCCGGGATAGACGAATTGGACGAACTGGACGAATTGGACGAATTGGATGAGCTGGACCGTCTGGAGGAAGAATCAAGCCAGCCGTCCGATATCCGTGATGAACTTGATGAACTTGATGAACTTGATGAACTTGATGAACTCGATAGACTGGAAGAGTTGGAGAGACAGGAGCCTGACTCCACCGTGCAGTAAAAAGCAGATCGATTGGCGAATGATGCAACTCGTACCTGACCAGACAGCACTAAGAGCCCGGATAATTGATATGAGTAAGGCTGAAAAAATCATGGCCGCCGGACTATCCGTCATAAAAACGGAAACTGAAGCGCTAATGAACCTGAAACCTCGGATTAACGAGGATTTTGTAGCGGCGTGTGAGACTCTCCTGGCCTGCGAGGGGAGAATCGTCGTCTCAGGAATGGGTAAATCGGGGCATATCGCCAGCAAGATTGCCGCAACCCTGGCCAGCACCGGCAGCCCGGCCTTTTTCGTTCATCCGGGAGAAGCCAGTCACGGTGATCTGGGGATGATACAGCAGGGCGATGTGCTGATCGCTATTTCATATTCAGGCAGCAGTCAGGAGTTGTTGCTAATCTTACCTATGATTAAGCGCATGGGAGTACCCATTATCACCCTCACGGGTAAAAAGAATTCTCCAATCAAACGGCTGGGCAGTATTAATCTGGATGTCAGTGTCGAACATGAAGCCTGTCCCTTGGGCCTTGCGCCAACGGCAAGCACTACTGCAACTCTGGCTATGGGAGACGCACTTGCAATTTCTCTTCTGGAGGCGCGAGGTTTCAGCTTGGACGATTTCGCCATGTCACATCCCGGGGGCGCTTTAGGCCGACGGTTACTGTTACAGGTAAGCGATGTCATGGCAATCGGCGATGCAATTCCCGTGGTCGGCCCCGATACGCCTTTGCGCGATGCACTGGTCATTATGACTCAGACCGGATTCGGGATGACCATCGTCTCCGACCGGCAACAGCATGTGCTGGGTGTATTTACCGACGGCGACCTCAGGCGTGCAATTGATCAAAATGTAAATTTGCTCAATACACCGGTTTCGGGCGTGATGACTCAAGGCGGCAAGACGATTCATCAAAACACCCTGGCCAGCGAGGCCCTGGATATGATGGAAAAATTCAAAATCACCGCCATGCCCGTTGTCGACGATCGCAACGTCATCTGCGGGGTGCTGAAAATGCATGACTTGCTGGCCAGCGGTGTTGTATAAATGTATTAAGAGCCTGTTCAAAATCTCTGCGTCGTCGCGAGAATGCGCTGATTTGAGTCAGATTTTCTTCTGATTTGAGGCGCATAGTGACTCTACGCAACAAAAATCAGGAGGAAATCTGGCCAAACTCAGCGAATTCGCAGTAGGCGCAGAGATCTTGAACAGGCTCTAAGGAGGCGAACTTTTTATCTGCAGCTAAACTTTGTATGTGAGTAACCAGCAGACTGAATATGGCAAATCAACAAGACTTAATCGAGCGGACAAAAAAAATCCGTGTAATGGTTTTCGATGTGGACGGTGTACTGACCGACGGCGGACTCTACCGAAGCGACGATGGTCTGGAAATAAAACGATTCCATTCGCGCGACGGGCTCGGAATTCGTCTGTTGCAGAACAGCGGTGTTGAAACGGCAATCATTACAGGGCGAACATCCGAAGTCGTGAGACTGCGCGCCGAGGAGCTCGGCATAGAACACGTTTATCAGGGCAGGAAAAATAAGGTCCCGGCGCTTGAAGCATTGGCCGAAAAGCTCTCTATCGGCCTCGACAATTTCGCCTATATGGGGGACGACCTGGTTGATTTGCCTGTGCTGACAAGAGTCGGTCTTGCATTAACCGTGGCTCAAGCGCACCACGAAGTCATCAAGCGGGCCCATTGGGTCAGCCGGTTCAGCGGCGGCAATGGCGCTGCCCGGGAAGCGTGCGAACTCATTATGCAATACCAGTGCACGTGGGACGAAGCCATGTCCGGATTTCTTTCATGAAGTGGGGATTAAGCCAGATTCTTTTTCTGATTGCTTTGCTGGTAATCGCCATTACCTCTTTTATCTGGCTCGATCAGCCCGATTCTCAACCGGCTGAAGACTCTTTGAATATGTCCGACCTCAAGGCGGATTATTATCTCGAGGAGTTCGAGACCGTTCGCTATGATTCGCAAGGCAATCCGGAATATCAGTTGAACGGCGATACACTGTTGCATTATCCGGCACACAAGGCCTCTGAGATCATAGACCCCGTCCTGGTATTAAACAGGCCGCAGCAACCTTCGTGGACACTGCATTCCAATTCCGGATGGCTTGAAGAGGCCGATGAAACCATACGCCTGAACGGTGAGGTATCCGTTTTGCGCGGACCCTTTAATGATCAGCCCCAAATTACGATTAAAACATCACAAATCACCGTCCAGACCCGCCAGCAATCGCTTGAGACCGACGAGGAGATTGAGATTCAATCCAGGGACTGGATACTTCGCTCGACCGGGCTGAGATCCAATCTGTCGGACGGCAAGCTGTCACTTTTATCCAATGTACGGGCACGCTATGAAAACAGCCAATAAGTTTCGCTTGATCCTCATCCTGCTTCTGGCCATTCCGCTGTCATTGCAGGCGCGGAAGTCAGACTTTGCTCAGGCCATAGACGTGCAGGCTGACAGTTCGGAATTCGATGAAAAATCAGGATTGCAGATTCTGCGGGGCAATGTGGAAATCAGCCAGGGAAGCATGAAAATACAAGCCGATGAAATCACTGTTGATTTGCAACTGGGAAAACTCAGTCTGATCCGGGGTAAGGGCAGTCCCATCATTTTTCAGCAGGAAAATGAAGATGGCGAGCTGGTCGTCGGACGATGCGAGGAAATCGAGTACGATGCCGCAAAGGCGACGCTTAAACTCAGTGGTAACGCATCTCTGACACAGCCCAATCAGGAACTTTCCGGCGACGTCATTTTATTTGAATCAAAAACGCAAAAAGTCCTTGCTGAAGGGGGTAAAGACCGCCGGGTCAATATTAAAATTCAACCGCCACCCGAGCAGCAGTCTCAATGAAAAGACGGCTAAGTGCGGTCGATCTGCATAAAACCTATAGCAAACGTGCCATTCTAGAAGGCGTCAGCCTGCATGTTGACAATGGCGAAGTGGTCGGCCTGCTGGGCCCGAACGGTGCGGGCAAAACCACCTGTTTTTATATGGTGGTGGGGCTGGTCAGTCCGGACAGTGGAAAAATTCTTTTCGACGAGACAGAGGTGACGCAACTGCCTATGCATGCGCGCGCCCGGATGGGTATAGGGTATCTGCCCCAGGAAGCATCGGTATTCCGAAAACTCAGTGTCGAGGAAAATATTCTTTCCATACTCGAAATCCGCAAGGAATTGGACAAAACCTCCAGAACCGACAAGCTCGAGTCTCTGCTGGAGGAGCTGCAGATCACCCATATCAGAAGCAGCCAGGGCATAGCTCTGTCGGGCGGCGAGCGCCGCCGGGTGGAGATTGCCCGGGCTCTTGCCGCTGAGCCGGAGTTTATTCTGCTGGATGAACCTTTCGCCGGTGTAGATCCCATCTCGGTTATAGAGATACAACGCATTATTGAACATCTGCAGCAAAGAGGCATAGGTGTATTGATCACGGACCACAATGTCAGAGAAACTTTAGGGATCTGTAACCGGGCATATATCCTCAGCCATGGAAATGTGATTGCCGAAGGAGCGCCGGCCAAAATACTTAACAATGAAGAGGTTAGAGAAGTCTATCTGGGCGAAAATTTCAAACTATAACAATAAGTTATATCTTACCTGCTTAAGAAAAATTTTGATTTGAAAACTGCCCAAAATCAGCCATACTAGTCAAAGAGCGCATAATTTGTGCCAATAATTCCGAGTGGCGCCATCTGTTTGTGAACAGAGTCACAGTTCATAGGGTGATTCGCTAGGACTGTAAGTCATGTGTTAGCGTCACTATTATGGTAATCGGGGAAACCTTTGATTACACAAGGATTTGTTATAGAGGAACAGGGAGTCTACCCGACTGACAGGTTCCGGTTTTTGTGTTTTTCTGTTACTTTCAACCAGGCGGATGATCGAATAGATCAGAATAGACGTACAGTATGAAACAATCACTACAATTAAAAATGGGTCAGTCTCTGGCGATGACCCCTCAGCTCCAGCAAGCCATCAAACTCTTGCAACTCTCAACCCTGGAGTTGCAGACAGAGATTCAATCCGCTCTCGAAAACAATCCCATGCTTGAAGTGCAGGACGATGACGGGTCGTCATCCGAGAATTCAAGCGAAAAAAACGGCAAAGAAGCCCGAGATAATAAAACCGAGAAATCCGCCGAGAGTGAAAACAGTCCGGATTCGGACAGCCCGGCATCTGAGCCGACCGACAGCGCCGAGATCGAACTCCGCAACCAGGAAGAGGATAATATTCCCGAAGACTTACCAGTGGACAGCGCCTGGGAGGACATTTACGAACCCGCATATACACAACCGGCCGGGAGTGTCGGTTCGGCAGACGATCAAAACCGCGATTTCACCGAATTTCACAATAGCGGAATTTCCAGCCTGCAGGATCATCTGAACGAACAGATACAACTCACCAATCTCTCGGAAAAAGATCAATATATCGCCGCTTCACTTATCGATGCGATCGACAATAACGGTTATCTATCAGAATCACTGGAAGACCTTACTACCGGCATGCGGGAGGATATCAATAACGAAGAGATTCAGTTCGACCTTGACGAAGTGGAAGCGGTTTTGCGGATGATTCAACAATTGGATCCCGCAGGCTGCGGTGCCCGTGATATCGGCGAGTGCATGCATATCCAGCTTTGCCAGTTTGACGACACCGAGGCGGTAATTGTCGCCAAAAACATCGTCAAGGAACATCTGAATCTGCTGGCCTGCAACGATTTTGCCAAGATGCGCCGCCGCCTGAAGGTCAATGATGAGTTGCTGCAGGAAGCGATCAGTCTGATCAGAAACTTGAATCCGAGACCTGGTCGACAAATTGTACACGACCATAACGAGTATATTGTTCCCGACGTCTTTGTAAAAAAAGTCAAAGGCGTCTGGCGAGTAGAGCTCAATCCTGACATAGCACCGAGGCTTGGAATCAACTCTCTCTATGCAGGTATGGTCAAACGTGCCGATAAAAGTGAAGAAAACAACTTTTTACGTAATCATCTGCAGGAAGCGCGTTGGTTCATTAAAAGTCTGCAAAGCAGGAACGAAACTTTGCTGAGAGTGGGTACAGCGATTGTCGAGCGGCAGCGGGGATTTCTCGAATTCGGCGAAGAAGCCATGAAACCCCTGGTATTGCGCGATATTGCGGAACAGCTGGACCTGCATGAATCAACCATTTCGCGGGTAACAACACAAAAATACATACATACACCCAGGGGAATCTTTGAATTTAAATACTTTTTCTCAAGTCATGTATCGACTGCAAACGGTGGCGAATGTTCCGCCACGGCGATTCGAGCCATGATTCGCCGCTATATCTCCGCAGAAAACCCTACAAAACCCTTGAGCGACAGTAAAATTGCGAGCACACTGGTCGGTGAAGGAATTCAGGTCGCCAGGCGGACAGTCGCGAAATACCGCGAATCCATGGCCATACCTCCATCAAACGAACGCAAGCGGCTTAACTGAGAAAGATAAAATATGCTGACCGTGGTTAGGAATCGGGTAGAAACGCAACATATCACTGATACGAGTTGTCGAGACGCCTTTTTCCTGAATCCACAGTCCATACAAAGCAGCGCTGATCGGCGCTGCTTATTCAACCTACCCGGAAATTGGTCTTATCCGGAATACTCAAAGTCCACAGAACATTTACTCGGCCCACTCCGTGCCGCAAAGCCGAAATGGCGCTTAGAAACGCCCAAACCGGTGAGGTCCTGGAGTGCGATTCGACTAAATGCATCACTTATAAGTGCAATAAGGACTTGGCTGAGCCCGAGATACATAACGATACCGGGTCTCCTCCATTTCATACTAACCATCAGGAGAACAACCGATGAATTTGACGGTTACAGGTCACCATGTAGATGTCACTCAATCAATGAGGAACTATGTAAACGAAAAAATGGACCGGCTGGAGCGCCATTTTGATAATGTATCGAATGTACACGTCATTTTGACTGTCGAAAAACTGCGTCAAAAAGCGGAAGCCACGGTAAATGTCAGGGGAGCGACAATTTATGCAGACACCACAAACGGCGATATGTATGCTGCCATTGACTTACTAACCGACAAACTTGATCGACAGATCATAAAGCACAAAGAAAAAACCAAGGATCATCACCGAAAAGAAAAAGAAAAGATACTTGGCTAATTATCAATAAACAATCAAAATAGGCATCTTATTAAAGTAATAGCATCCGCTGTGGTCCGCCACAGCGGATTTTTTTGATCCGCAAAAGCCAAAATCAACAAAAACGGTTTTATCATGTTTGATTTTCCTCAGTTACTTGATGATTCGCGCATTAGGTGCAAACAACAGATTTCCAGCAAAAAACGCGCTTTAGAATCTCTTTCCGAACTCTTAACCCCTTATGCCGAAGAACACAGCCATATGGATATATTGGATGCGCTATCAGCCCGGGAACGGCTGGGCAGTACCGGGCTGGGTCATGGAATTGCACTGCCACACGGACGAATGGCGATGTTGCAGGAACCCGTGGCCGCCGTTATAACACTGGAAGAGGGGATAGATTTCGAGTCGCCGGACAGTTTGCCGGTCGACATCATAGTCGCCCTTCTGATGCCCCAGCATTGCAATGATGAACATCTGAAAATACTTGCCGGTCTGGCCAAGCTGTTCATCCAGGAAGATTTGAGACAGGCATTGCGTGAGGCCATTGAGCCCGAACAAATTATCACCCTGCTGACAGACTGGCCCGCCCCTTCAGACAAAGAAAAGAATACTGTAAATACACCTCCAAACAGGTAGGATAATCTAAGAGCCTGTTCAAAATCTCTGTGTCTACTGCGAATTCGCTGAATTTGGCCAGGCTCTCAAACCCGATTATACGACCGACGCAAGCGTCCCGCGAAGCCGAATGAACGATAATCAATACATATCCGGGGGATTATGGAACAGGTACTTACAGTTAAAGACCTCATTAATCAAATGGCCGACGGGTTGGGTCTGCATTGGTTGGCGGGAGCCGCAGCTGCAGATCATTACTTGTCCCGGGGAGATGGAAAAAAACGGCCTAATCTGATCGGACCTCTCAATCTTATCAGTACCAACCGGATTCAGGTTATAGGTGAAGCCGAGCTGCAAAGCCTGGAAAAATACAGTTTGAAACCGGAATCCGAAGCCATGCGGCAGCTGTTCCAGTCGGACTGCAATATTATCATCATGGCGGAAGATCTAAGCCCGCCGCCGATATTTATCCGCCTGTCAGGCGAATACCAGATAGCCCTGCTCGGCTCATCGGCACTGAGTCATGAAATCATCACCACCCTGCGCCATAGACTGACCCGGTTTCTGACTGAGAAAGTCATCCTCCATGGCGTGTTGATGGAAGTGTTCGGTATGGGTGTCCTTATTACCGGCGATAGCAGCGTCGGTAAGAGTGAATTAGCGTTGGAGTTGATTTCACGAGGCCATATTCTGGTTGCCGACGATGCACCGGAATTCCGTAACATTGCACCTGATACAATAGAAGGCAGGTGCCCGGAAATGCTGCAGGACTTTTTGGAAGTGAGAGGCCTCGGCATATTGAATATACGGGAAATGTACGGCCATGCCAGCACCCGGCAACGAAAAATTCTAAAATTTATCGTTCACCTGGCGATTATGGATTACGAAGAGCTGGCTAACACCGTTGATCGCCTGGACGGGCGAAAACGAACGCGCAAAGTGCTGGGCGTGGACATTTTCGAACGGACCATTCCTGTGGCACCCGGTAGAAACCTGGCGGTACTTGTAGAAGCGGCGGTGCGTAATTATATGCTGACAACCAGCGGCCATAATCCCGTTGCCGAGCTGAGTGCCAAACAAAAATCCATCATGGAGCAAAAATAATGCGTTTGGTCATAGTCAGCGGTTTATCCGGCGCGGGAAAAAGCGTGGCACTGCATACTCTCGAAGATGACGGATTTTATTGCATCGATAATCTTCCCAGCACTTTGTTGCCGGCACTGGTGGAAGGTTTAAGCGAATCGCACATCAATCTCTATGAGCAGGTTGCGGTCGGTATAGATGCCCGCAGTGCGCAACCCTCCTTAAGCCACTTTCCCCAGACGCTGCAAAAATTAAAAACCACGGGCAATTTGCAAGTCGAGGTTTTATTTCTGGAAACTGATACCAAAGCCCTGGTAACGCGTTTTAGTGAAACGCGACGTAAACACCCGCTTTCTCTCGACGGTACACCCTTGCTAAAAGCCATTGAACGGGAGCGCGTATTGCTGGATGTCATTAAAGCCGAAGCCGATCTGATCATCGACACAACAAACTCCAATCTGCACCAGTTGCGTCAGATGATTCACTCGCAGCTGTTGAAAAATAACCCGAAAAATATGTCGGTCCTGTTTCAGTCCTTTGGTTTCAAACACGGAGTACCAAGCAATACGGATTTTATTTTCGATGTGCGCTGCCTGCCCAATCCGCACTGGGACGCCACGCTCAGGCCCTTGACGGGAAATGATGAGCCGGTTAAGAAGTTTCTGCACGAACACCAAAGTGTGGAAAAAATGTATTCCCAGATACAGGGGTTTATGGAAACGTGGCTACCGGTTTTTCAGACTGAAAACCGCGCTTATCTGACTGTTTCCATAGGTTGTACAGGCGGGCGTCACCGATCTGTATATATCACTAATCGACTGACTGACTACTTCAGCGAGAAATTTGAAAACGTATCCTTACGGCACAGAGAATTGTAAATTGACTCAATTGGCATGACTTTTGTCCGACTCCTTTAAGCCTGAACTCATTAATCCGGTTAAAACTTTTGCATGATAGAAAGAGAAATAGAGATTATCAACAAGCTTGGCCTGCACGCCCGCGCCGCAGCGAAATTGGTCAAACTGGTCTCCGGCTTCGAAAGCCTGGTGGAAATCGGAAAAGACGGACAAATGGTCAACGCCAAAAGTATTATGGGCGTCATGATGCTGGCTGCCAGTCGGGGATCCATCATGAATTTACGGGCGGAAGGTGAGGATGAGCAGGCGGCAATGGATGCTGTTTGTGCCCTGATCAGCGATCGATTTGAAGAGGACGAATAAGCGTGAGCCTTATGTTTTGCGGAATCGGTGTATCTCGGGGAGTCGCCATCGCGCCGGCTTACCTGCTGGACCGTAATAACCTGGAAATAAGTCCCTCATCGCTGGACAAAAAAGGCATAACCCGAGAACTCCGCCGATTCAGAAACGCCGTCAGTACCGCTAAAAAACAATTGGAGGCCGTACGGGATACGATACCGGAAGATGCACCGCAAGATATCAGCGCCTTTATCGAAACTCACCTTTTGATGCTTGACGACGGAATTCTCTCCGAACGGCCGCTGGAAATTATCCGCAAGCAGGGCTGTAATGCAGAGTGGGCTTTAAAACTGCAGCATGAAGCTGTGGTAAAAGTCTTTGAATCCATGGACGACCCCTACCTTGCCACCCGTAAAGACGATGTCAATCATGTGATAGACCGCATCATGCGGGTACTGATAGAAAAAGATTCTGTGGACGAAGAATTCGGTCACGACTGGAAAGGCCACATCGTGATAGCCAATGATCTTACTCCGGCAGATACCGTGATTATGCAGCACCAGGGAGTCGCCGGGTTTATCACTGAAACCGGTGGCCCGCTCTCTCATACCGCAATACTGGCGAGAAGCCTTGGCATACCCGCAGTAGTGGGTACCCACGGAATTATCAGCTTTTGCAAATCCGCAGAGATGCTGGTCATAGACGGAACTGCAGGTCTGGTACTGGGCGAAGCCGATGATAATACCATCACTTACTTTCGCAAACATCAACGGGAATTAAAACGCAAACAAAGAGAACTCAATAAGCTTACCAGCGCCCGTGCAGTCACTAAATGCGGTGAGAAAATCAATTTGTTGGCGAATATTGAAATCGATGAGGATCTCAAACTGCTCAAGCGCGCCAACGCTGACGGGGTGGGCCTTTATCGCACCGAATTCCTGTTTATGAACCGGGAGGACCTGCCCGGCGAGGAAGAACACTATACAACCTATAAACGCGTGATAAGAGCGCTGAAGGGCGCTCCTTTGACGATCAGAACAGTTGATCTTGGGGGTGATAAGGAAAGTGATGTCGAGCCCATTGTTCTCAGTTCTCATAATCCTGCCCTCAGCTTGCGCGGTGTGCGCCGGTGTTTAAGTGATCCGAAAATGTTTATCCCGCAACTCAGAGCGATATTGCGCGTCTCCGCCAAGGCTCCAACCTGTATCATGTTTCCCATGCTGAGCAATATCAGTGAAGTAGATCAATTGCTTGAAATATTGGAAAACGTGAAAGCCGATTTGCGCAGGGAAAATATAAAGTTTGATGAAAAGGTAAAAGTCGGCGGAATGATCGAAGTGCCCGCAGCCGCGGTAACCGCATCGGCCTTTGCCAATAAGCTGGATTTTTTATCTATAGGTACAAATGACTTGATACAGTACACACTGGCTATCGACAGAGTCGATGATCTGGTCAACTACCTTTACGACCCCCTGCATCCGGCAGTACTTCAGCTGATTCGAATGACCATAGAGGCCGGTCAGAAAGCCAAGGTGCCGGTGACTATGTGCGGGGAAATGGCGGGCGATATTCGATATACCAAACTGCTGCTGGGCTTGGGATTGAGGCATTTCAGTATGCCGCCAAATATGGTGTTGGAAGTTAAAAATGTCTTGCGCCAAACTGATATCAAAGCGATTCGACGTAAGGCCCTGTCAATCCTCTCGTGTAATTCCGCCGAACGTCAGGCGAAGTTACTGAAAGCGTTAAATGCGTGACAATCCGCGGACCGTGCATGAAGTAAACGCCGCGTAGACATCATGTAGTGACCTGTCCACCTTCAACGCCGTGGGTTATTGTAGAAGGTGAATACCCTAACAACAGAGCCATAATTGAAGAGGACAGGTCATGAAACACTATAGCAAATATGTAGGTCTTGATGTTCATAAAGAAACTATCGCCGTGTCGATCGCCGATGCGGGTCGTTCAAAAGCCCGCTTCTACGGCACCATCGCGAACACGCCCCAAGCGGTCAATGCGCTGTTCAACAAGATCAACCCCGAAGGTGAAGTGCTGGGTGTCTGTTACGAGGCTGGACCTTGCGGTTATGGGCTGTACCATCATCTCAGCGGCATGGGTCAGGCCTGCCAGGTGGTGGCGCCGAGCCTGATTCCACGCCGAGCCTCGGAGAAGGTGAAGACGGATCGGCGCGATAGTTTACGCTTGGCCGAGTTGTTGCGGGCAGGTGAACTGACACCGGTCTGGGTGCCTGATGCAGAACAAGAAGCGATACGGGATTTGGTGCGTACCCGGGATGATTTCAAGCGGATGCAAAGGCAGGTGCGTCAGCAACTGTTAGCCTTTTTGTTGCGTCATTCGCGGCGCTGGACAGGGGGCAAGAAGAACTGGACAAAAGGGTTTTGGCACTGGCTTGAAGCGTTGCAAATGCCCAGTGTACACCAGCAATGGGCGCTCAAGGAATACATCGATGCAGTCAGGGGAATCGATCATCAGATCGGCACGATAGAGCAGCAGATGAGTGTGGCTAAGAGCGGTTGGTCGCTGGAGCCGATCGTCGATGGGCTGATGGCGATGCACGGTGTCAACTTGATCACGGCGATGGGGGTTGTGGCGGAGCTGGGGGATCTGAGCCGCTTTAGCAAAGCGACACAGTTGATGGCTTATCTGGGGTTAGTCCCCCGTGAGCACAGCAGCGGTAAGCACCGTTACCAGGGAGCGATCACCAAGAGCGGCAATGCCCATGTGCGGCGCTTGCTGATCGAGTCGGCCTGGTGCTATCGCTTTGCCGCTCGCCGCTCACGAGAGATTCAACGGCGAGCACAAAGGGCCAGCCCCCAGGTGCAGGCGGTGGCGTGGAAGGGGCAAAAGAGGTTGTGCGCCCGCTACCGAGCCCTCACTGAGCGGGGTATCAATCGCTGCAAGGTGGTCACCGCGGTGGCTAGAGAGCTCAGCGGGTTTATCTGGGCGGTGGTTCAACAAGCGCGGCAAACCATGATGGTGGTGGCATGAGCGATCACACACGCCGCTCTACAACCCCGACACAGCTCAGAGGAGGTCATCGGTAGGGACACAGAGGTATCGAGCCCTCAGAGTAACGCTGGGATAAAGCTGAGGAAAATCCCAGATGCTCCTAGGAGGCACTGGTGTCATCAGTGACCCTCGTCCGTAGAGATGGGTAAGTCCGCGACGAAGCGATGAACTGGCGGTAACCAACCCGTGAATATGAGCATGTTCAACAGTCGAAAGAGTTATTCCAGCGCTACTCAGAGGGCTTGAAGGTCAGCACACCGATCAACAAGTGGGTTAATCGATGAAAAACAGAAGATGAAGTAATACAAATACTTGACAGGTCAAAACATATGAGGAGCTTGCCAGGCAAGCGAAAATCGAATCGCCAAATCCTTTTCGCGAGATAGCCTCGCTCCTACGGTGTAGAAGAAGCTATTGTCATCACCGCCGCCTAGAGGCTGTCGTCAGGAGGGAATCGGGCTAAATTCAGCGAATTGCGACAGCATGGGGATATTGAACAGGTTCTTAGTCCAGCGAATACCAGTCACTGACATCATCCTGCAGCAGTATCGACATTCTATCCAGCGCCGATGGCACCCTATCGAGAATGGTATTTTTAACCACGTCGGGTGAATTGTTTTTTTCGCTGAGATGTCCCAGTAGTATTTTTCTCAAATCCGGATAATCAACGGCTCTGAGGAATTCCGCCGCCTGAACATTATCCAGATGCCCGTAGTCACTACGTATCCTGGCTTGTAGAAATTCTCCGTAAGGACCATTTCGCAACATTTGCGCATCATAGTTACACTCCAATAACAGGGCGTCGAGATTGCAGAGTTTTTCGTGCATATAGGGTGTGGTGCAGCCGAGGTCCGTCAGCACGGCCAGGCGCCGGCGTCCGCAGGAAAAGACAAACTGACAGGACTCGGCGGCGTCGTGCGGCGTCGGAAACGGATCAAGATGGATATTACCGATGGAAAAAGGCTGATGGGCATGGAAAAAGTGCAGATTGCTGATCTTTTTATCTCTGCAGGCGTTATAAGTTCCATAGGTCATCCAGACCGGTGTCCTATAGCGCCTTGAGAAAGGCGCCACACCGGCAATATGATCCCCATGTTCGTGGGTCACAACGATTGCCGTTAAATCTTCCGGCTGAAATCCGGTTTTTCGCAGCCGCCGTACAGTTTCCTTGATAGTAAACCCGTTATCTATCAACAGGCAGGTTTCATCACTGCAAACCAACATGGCATTGCCGGAACTACCACTGCCCAGAGTTGCAAATTTCAACGGCCTCTCCGATACTACGACGCGAATAGCCTCATAAGGGTCCACTCAACATCTATCTGCCTGCCGCAAATTCTCGCGACGGCACAAGGATTTTAAACGAAGGCTCTACGCTTTGTTGAAAATTCCGGCCAGGAGACTCCCTATAATAGCGTTTTTAACCGATTCCAGAATCAAACGGGCCGGCTCTCCGGTAACAATTTCCGCGTCCGGCTCCTGTACTATTACCGCGTATACTCTGGGCTCGACTCTCAACAGCTTGAATTCGAGCTCGACAGCGTCGTTGCCCGACGGGCTGATCAGGCTTTTCAGACCACTGAAAAAGCCTCTGTTTTCCTCCCGTTTACGCTGTTGTTCCGTTTTGATTTCCGCCAGATAGTCAATATCGCCGAAGACTTCGATAATGCCTTTATCGATGTCATTATCACTCAAAGAAAGCCCGATGCTGTTAACCGAGTTTTTGACTTTTTTGAAAGCACTCTCATAGTCGTCCCAGATCAACAGGTACGACTTGGCATCCGCAGTTGTTTCCAGTTGAATATCATGCCTGATCGCCGACGCATCTTCGTTGGACAGGATTTGCTTTGATTTTTGTTCTTCAATACCGATCCATATCAGAATTCGCGTCAGCAAGTCCGCGGAGCGCGCGGGATCCGCATCCTGATACTGCCACACATTTTCCTCCGACAAGGTATCAGGGTTGTCTTGCTTATTTGAAAAAGCATTGTACCGGGCGAATAGTCGACTTGCATTAGCCTGCCCTCTTTCAAGCCTCAGAATATAGCGCTCCAATCGGTCCTCATCGGTTTTTGTGCGGTTACCGAGAATCTTGTGTAAAAGGCCTTTACGCGGCTCCACGGTCTGCGGTTGCCGCCAATCCGTAATTAACATGCCGGTCAGTGAGTTGTTCATAGCCAAGGTAGCGCCGTCGAACTCGATAAAGGATACCAACTCGGGCCACAGAGTCTCGACCGGTAACGCGATTTCCAACCAGGCAAGTTGTCCGTCACGCCTGAATTTTATCGAATCGGCTTCGGGCACTATGCTTGAACGGGAAATTTTTCCTTTACCGGGAGGAATGGCAAACAACTGATCCCGGGATCCGGTAATATCCGGGGGCAACTGTAAAGTCTCATAATCTTCGGCTGTACGGTAACGAACATCGGGACTGTCAGGCCGGTAACTGCTCCCGCAGGCAGACAGTGCAAAAGTCACAACAGCTATGGCAACAGGGTAAAACACCTTGTGGAATCTTCGATCCTGAATCATTAAAGTGCACCTGCCTTTTTCAACGCCTCGCGCACGGAGTCGTGATACTCACCAGCCAGCACGGTTAAAGGCAGGCGAATACCTTCTCCGCACTTACCCATTTGCGCCAGAGCCCATTTTACCGGAATCGGATTGGATTCCAGAAACAAGACTTTGTGCAATAAGCCGATTTCCGCTTCTATTGCCTGTGCACCTTCCCGGTCGCCGCGGAGAGCGGTTTCACACATTAAATGCATTTGCCGGGGCACAACGTTTGCGGTAACGGAGATGTCGCCTTTTGCGCCAGCCAAAATACTTTCCATGGCGGATGCATCATCACCGGTAAGAACGGCAAAATCGGCCGGACACATTTCTACCAGCCGCCTGATGCGCTCAACCTGGCCCAAGGCCTCCTTGATACCGACGATATTCGGAATATCCGCCAGTCTCCGGGTGGTTTCAGGCAGCATATCCAAAGCGGTTCTGCCCGGGACATTGTAGAGTATCTGCGGAATCTCAACGGTTTCCGCAATCAGTTTAAAATGCCGGTAGAGTCCTTCCTGAGTTGGCTTGTTGTAGTAAGGTGTCACCAGAAGACAGGCATCGGCCCCGATTTTCCTGGCCGACTCTGTCAACTCTATAGCTTCTTTTGTTGAATTCGCGCCGGTTCCTGCGATGACCGGAATTCGTTTATTCACCAGTACGATGGTTTTTCGTATGACCTCCATATGCTCACCGACATCCAGTGTCGCGGATTCACCGGTAGTGCCGACGGAGACTATGCCGTCGGTACCGTTTTCTATGTGAAATTCAATCAAATCGGCGAGTGCTTGTTCGTCCACTGTGCCGTCATCCCGCATGGGTGTAGCCAAAGCTACAATACTGCCTTGAAACATGATTTTGCCCTGGTAAATTTGCGGCCTAATGTTACTTGGCGCCAGGCCGCAAGACAAGCTGGCTTGCTCAGGACTATTATCATTTGACGTATTTGAAACGGTGGATAAAATCCCGCATTGACGCGTATTACTACTGACTCGGAGAATTTTTTGTTATGGCAACTGCAACCGTCGGAAAAAAAGTACCTGCTTTCACCCTGCCCGCGACGGGCGATCAAAAAATCTCCATGAGCTCACTGAAAGGCCGAAACGTCGTTCTCTTTTTTTACCCCAAAGACAACACGCCGGGATGCACTACGGAAAGCCAGAATTTTCGCGATGCCGCCGCAGAATTTGAAGCGGCCGACACCCTGATCCTTGGCGTCTCACGTGACAGCATAAAGAGCCACGAGAACTTCAAAGCCAAACACCAGATGCCGTTTGATTTGATTTCGGACCCTGACGAAACACTGTGCCGGATTTTCGATGTGATCAAACTGAAAAAACTATACGGGCGCGAATATATGGGCGTTGAACGCAGTACTTTCTTAATCGATGCCAAAGGTGTGTTGCGTCAAGAGTGGAGGAAGGTGAAAGTGAAAGGACATGTGGAAGCGGTGTTGGAGGCGGTGCACGGTATGAGTTGAATGGTCTGAGAGCCGGGAATCGCAATCCGGGCCTCAGTATTTTATCCACAGGCTTTCAACAAGCAGTTCAACAGCTTATACACATCATATAGTAGTTGATACAAATCTTAACCACTATATGATGTTTTTTTACTTGACGAATCACATCGAGATTCATAATAATTCCTATCTAGGTTGGATGGAACACGCGGCTCTTGGCTCAAGGTTATGGGCAAGATAAAAATAATGGTAATGTAAAAAGTAAAACACAATATATTGTGCTTTGATTTTCCGCTACTACAATATATTGAGTAGGCTGACTCTTCCCTGACAGGCAGAACCCTACATTGTAACTATCTAGCCCTTCGTAATCTTACAGACCCTGATTCGGTATCCAGGCGGAGCGGTTTCCGCTTCATTTTTGACGGCTTCATCGTCAGCTGCCTTGACCGATAGGCGCTAATGCATTCCCATAAACTTAAGGGAAACCGACCAGGAGAAACCGGAAATAATGAGCAATGCCAATCTGTGTCTTGAAAGCAATTCAGACGATAAGTCCGTCATGGACATTCCGTATCAGGAAGCATCCATGGATATTTGGGATAAGAAATACCGCCTCAAGTCCAAGGAGGGTGGGGCCGTGGATCAGGACCTGCAAGACACTTACAAGCGGGTCGCCCGCGCTTTGGCCAATGTCGAGAAAGATAAAAAAAACCGCACGTTCTGGTATGAAAAATTTCTCTGGGCCTTAAAACAGGGCGCGATTCCGGCAGGCCGGATTACATCCAATGCCGGCGCGATGGATCACAAGCCGGCGACATCCACGATCAACTGCACCGTATCCGGCACTATAGAGGATTCGATGAACGATATTCTCGACAAAGTGCACGAAGCCGGATTGACCTTAAAAGCCGGCTGCGGCATCGGCTATGATTTTTCTACCCTGCGGCCCCGAGGCGCCTATGTTTCCGGCGCAGGCGCATATACCTCAGGCCCTCTGTCGTTTATGGATATCTACGACAAAATGTGTTTTACCGTTTCATCCGCCGGCGGCAGGCGCGGCGCCCAAATGGGCACTTTTGATGTCCGTCATCCGGATGTTCTTGAATTTATCCGCGCCAAGCGCGAAGACGGCCGGCTGCGCCAATTCAATTTATCTCTTCTGATTACAGAAGATTTTATACAAGCCGTAAAGGCTGACGAACAGTGGCAGCTTGCATTTCCGATACGCTCAAACGAATTGCATGAAGAATCCATCAATCTGGACGATCCGGATAGTGTTATCTGGCGGGATTGGCCAACCCGGGATAACCTGGTTGTGAACGCGCAAGGCCTTGTCGCCTGCAGAGTATTTAAAACCATTCCCGCCCGCAGGTTATGGGATGCCATCATGAGTTCGACTTACGATTATGCGGAACCGGGATTTATACTCATTGACAAGGTCAATGAAATGAACAACAACTGGTACTGCGAAAATATTCGTGCAACCAATCCTTGTGGGGAACAGCCGCTGCCGCCTTACGGGGCCTGTTTACTCGGCTCGATCAACCTGACCAAATTCGTGGTTTCCCCTTTTACCGAAGACGCTCGTTTCGACTGGGATGCTTTTCGTGAAACGGTGAGAGTCTTCACCCGCATGCTGGACAACGTGGCTGATATTAACGGCTTGCCATTGGAAAAACAGCGCGATGAAATCATGCGCAAACGACGCCACGGCATGGGTTATCTGGGGCTCGGCTCCACCATCACCATGTTGCGCATGAAGTACGGTTCCGACGATTCACTGGCCTTTACCGAACAAGTTACCCGCGAACTCGCCTTAACCGGCTGGAAAACAGGTGTTGAACTGGCGAAAGAAAAAGGTCCGGCGCCGATCATGGATGAAGAATTTGAAATCAACGGCGAGATGTTACGCCAGCGTCCCGAGCTGAGATCGGACGGCTACCAGATAGGTGACAAACTGCCGGGCCGCATACTACACGCCAAATACAGCCGCTATATGCAACGGATCGGCAAGGTTGATCCGGAGCTGATCGATGAGATAGTGAAGCACGGAGCCCGATTTACCCACCATTCTTCTATAGCACCGACCGGCACGATTTCTCTGTC
The DNA here is from genome assembly GCA_965222695.1 of Granulosicoccaceae bacterium. Lineage (GTDB taxonomy): Bacteria > Pseudomonadota > Gammaproteobacteria > Granulosicoccales > Granulosicoccaceae > UBA7957. Next base: position 3,810,573 of record OZ244967.1, read on the forward strand.
CCTGGCCAACAACGCCAGTAACGGGATAGAACCGAGCTTTGCCCATCACTATTCCCGCAATGTGATCCGTGAAGGCAAAAAAACCAAGGACAAGGTGGATGTCTACTCCTATGAACTACTGGCATACCGGCAACTGATCAATGAATACGCCATGCCATATTCGGACGAAGAAGACTCCAGACTGCCCGAATACTTTATTACGGCCGAAGATATTACACCTAGGGCTCATGTGGATATTCAGGCAGCGGCACAAAGCTGGATTGATTCGTCTATTTCGAAAACGGCCAATGTGCCCACCGATTTCTCTTACGAGGATTTCAAGGATATTTACCTCTACGCCTATGATAAGGGCCTGAAAGGCTGTACAACATTCCGCTTCAATCCGGAGGCTTTTCAAGGAGTTCTGGTCAAAGAGGAAGACCTGGAAAATACGACCTACGAATTCGAGCTCAGCGACGGTACAGTGGTCAACTGCAAGGGCAATGAGGAAATCGAATACGACGGCGAACTGCATACGGCCGCCAATTTATATGATGCATTGAAGGAAGGTTATTACGGCAAATTTTAGCCGCAGTTATAACGGGTATATCCATTGGTATTTACCAGCTATACCCAAAGTGCTTGAAATACACGGGGTAAGATATGGCTATTAAAATTGACAGCAAAATTGTCTCCTACTCGGTCCGCAAGGCGGATGCTGTGGATAATAAAGCGGCTCAAAACGCTGCCGACATCATCCATATGCACGAAACGCTGGAACGGCCGGAAATTCTGGTAGGATCTACTTACAAGTTGAAAACGCCCGAGCATGTCTCCCCGCACGCCATGTATATCACCATTAACGATATCATTCTCAATGAGGGCACGGAGCATGAGTTGCGCCGCCCTTTTGAAGTCTTTATCAATTCTAAAAATATGGATCATTTTCAATGGATTGTGGCACTCACCCGCATCATGTCAGCGGTATTCCGCAAAGGAGGCGATGTGACTTTTCTGGTAGAGGAGCTGCATTCCGTTTTCGACCCTCGTGGCGGATATTGGAACAAGGGAAAATTCATGCCGTCACTGATTTCCGAGATCGGCGATGTTATCGAAACACATCTGATAAAAATAGGCATGCTAAAAGTTGCCGAACCGGACGAACACCAAAAAAAATTGATTGAAAAAAAGCGTGCGGAATTGGAAAATGCGCACGGGGAATCGCAAGCACAAGAGCGGGCATCCAGCCAATTCCCGGAAAGCGCGGAGTTGTGCGCAAAATGCAATCATAAAGCCGCTATTATGATGGATGGCTGCTTAACCTGCCTGAACTGTGGCGACTCTAAGTGCGGATGAGAATCCCGGCGGGATTGCGATACTTAATAATGAGATTCATGCCGGAATTGACGCCGGACCTGAGCATTTAAAGTTGATCAAACACTTTATGATTGGGGCAATACAATGAAATGCACTTCGTGTAACACGTCTATGCAGCTCAGTAAATCCGAATCTTCTGACACATCCTCAGCAGAATGGCACCAATGCCCCTGCTGTGGCCGGTCACGGCTCACGACACGGCGCCACGCGATGAGCGAAAACCTTATTTCTTCCGCGACCGGAAAAATGGAAAAGTACAGAATCTCCGATAAATTAAACACATATATCCCCCAATGACGACACTTTACTGAACAGCTCATCAGGCCGACACATCGACCGTAAAGTTTGCCGTCACACCGGATTGCAACCCTTGATTTCACCACCGGGGCGGCAAGGATCACCATTACCCGCTGGAATCAGTGGCAAACTTTAATCCGCATTTGTGACAAGAGCATGATAGTGCGAATAAGCCAGTGTATTGATGTACACTGTGCTTCAAACTTATTTTTGGAATCCCGTTTATGGCCCAACTTCAACTGTCGACACAGCTGATCAGCGAAATCTGCGACGTGCTGGAAAAAGCGGACGCAAGCGCATCAGACCCAGGAATCGCCTCCCAGTATTTATCCGCTATCATCGGGTTTCTGCTGGGACAGCAAGATATGCCGATCAGTCAGAAAGAGGAAATCCTTGAGGAGTTGGCCGCATTCTCCCTTCACGTGGTTAAAGACGTTGAGCAACAACGACAGCAACAGACTGTAAACAGGCCGCCCGCCCAGGAAGCGTTCGGTATCTGGAAACCGGGAATGTCCTGACCTAAAAACTGATTTTCTTTCATTAAAACAACCTCTTTTACATTTATCAGGAGTAACAATGGCTCAAGCTTCAGCTCGTCATATACTGGTTAAATCCGAAGCCGCATGCATGGATTTAAAATCGCAAATCGAAGGTGGCGCTGACTTCGCCGATATCGCTGCCCAACATTCCGAATGCCCATCCGGCCGCCAGGGCGGGGATTTGGGCACCTTTGGTCCCGGACAAATGGTTAAAGAATTTAACGACGCCGTATTTACGGGAGAAGTCGGAAAAATTCAGGGTCCGGTCAAAACGCAGTTCGGTTACCATTTGATTGAAGTCACATCCCGAGACGACTGATACTCAGTCCAGTACAAAGGTTCTGCGGAGATGTCAGGATTCTCCGCAGAGACCGCCGATCACACGAGCCCTGAGACAATTTGTATTATGATCTGCCAGCCCCTCTATTTAAAAGACGCCTATTTGAAATCCTGTCAGGCTGAAGTGATGCAAATCCGGGATCAAGCCATAGTACTCGATCAAACGGTTTTTTACGCCCAGGGCGGCGGCCAGCCGGGCGATTCAGGTATTTTAATCAATCCCGCGGGCGAAAAGCTCAAGATCGGCAATACACAAAAGGACTCAGACTCGGGCGAAATACTACACCTGGCGGAAGAGCCCATTCCGAAAAGTTTCACAGAGAATACTCTCATGAGCGCCGAAATCGATTGGCAAAGGCGTTATACCCATATGCGCATGCATACCAGCCTGCATCTGCTCTGCTCGCTGATCCACGCCCCTGTAACCGGCGGTTCGGTATCGGTACCAAAAAGCAGACTGGATTTTGATCTGCCCGAAATGACACTCGATAAACACTTACTGAGCGAACAGTTAAACACCCTGATTCAAAAGGATATACCGGTCGTAATCGAAACCATGAGCGATCAGGAACTGAGCGAAAATCCGCAATTGGTCCGTACCATGTCAGTTCAACCACCCCGAGGCCATGGATCTGTCCGATTGATCCATATTGAAAAAACTGACCTGCAGCCCTGTGGTGGCACCCACGTCAGTCGCACCGGGGAAATCGGCAAAGTCCGGGTCAGTAAAATTGAGAAAAAAGGCCGCCAAAATCGACGAGTCAATCTTGTACTCGAAGATTAGTACTCTGTCACCAATCTACGCCCTGCCGAACGTAATTTTCGAGATTCGCCCCCGCCCCCAAGAGACCCTTAATCCCGCTCTTTAAACGCCGCAATCAGATAAATAATTACAATATTGGCCTTGCAAGGACCGTCAAAGCGGATTATGGCTGCATTTTAAGTCGTGATTTTTTTTCTTTTTTATCGTACAGTTACGCCACTTATTGATAATTTACTTTATAACTCGTCTATAATAAAAATCATTCTATCGGACTGAATGTCAAGCAGACTGGATCCAATGTTTCGATGCGGGCTAATCCGAGAGGCCCGCTATTTATTTTAGTATAGCCGACGCGGGAATGACTGAACTCAAAGAAAACGACAAGCAAGTTGGCAGTCATGATGCAATCGGTTCCTACAGCCCATTGAGTTCATTGTCGGTCGCGCCCGCGATAAAAAAACCGCACAGCTGGCCCGAATTGATCGGATTACTGTTGATAGCGGGCATAGCAATCTTCGTTATTCTCTCGATTGAAAAGATTGCTATGGATCTAGGCAATAGCGATCAAAGCGAAAGTGCGCAAAACACCATTCAACTGGAACGTCTGCAATTGCGGCTGGAGTCGGTACGCAAAATTATGCAGCTGGGACTCATCAACGCGGAAGAAAATACATTGATGGTCGCGCATCACGAGATTCGCACGATTCGTCAGCAAATGGACAAGCTCCTGCCCGAACACTACCTCAACGCCCAGGAATCGGTGATCGCGGACGAACTGGAGTCGCTGCGCGATCAAACCATCCAGGAGCTTGAGCAAATTGAAAGCCTGCTTCGAACCGGAGTTCACGGATTCTCACCGGATTCCGCACCGGTACTGCGTCTCATCGTGCGTAAAATCGACGGACTGCTCGACAAAACACAATCTGCCGTGCGTAAGACGGCACTTAACCAATCAGCCAGCATTCAGGCACAAAACAAACTACTGAAAGATTTTAGCGAATACAGCACGCTTTTTCTGACCATATTCGGGTTGTTTGCAGCCGGTCTACTCGGTCTGGCACTGTATCAACGTCAGCTGTTTTCCAGCCAACTCAACGCCAATCAATTAGTCGACGTTCAAACCCGGAAGCTGCACGATACGCTTGAGGGGTTTTCCGCAGCCTGCGCATTGTTCGATGAAAACCGACAACTTCAGTCCTGCAACAGCGAATTCCAGAAACTATTGCCTGTCCCGATTAACGAAGTTCCGGAGCGCCTGACCGCTGACAAGTTCTTGCAAATCCTGAAAACCGGATCAGCGGACAAGATCAGCGATTCACCGGCGATCACCTTGCAGATAAGGCAATCAGAAAAAAGTCACGAACTGATCGACTACAAAGGACGCAATCTGTTAATTAACGAACACCCGACCCACGATGGCGGTCTGATGTGTATTTACCGGGATGTCAGTTATATTCATCATACCGAATCGCGTCTTAAATACCTGGACAACCACGACAAGCTGACACAATTGCCCAATCGAAACCGTTTTCTGGAAGATCTGGGCAGCGCCATTGCACAATCACAGGATAAAAATGAAATCGCGGTGGTCATGATCGACATTCACAATTTTCGCGAAATCAATGACACCTATGGCCACACCATGGGTGATAAAGTGTTGCAGCTGATCGCCTCGACGATTCAGAACGGAATTTCGCCCAGTGAATACGCGGCCAGAATCGGTGGAGACGAGTTCGCATCTTTAATCACAAACGTTAAAAATCATGCATTGGTCGAACAACAGGCCGCGGGTATTCTTAACCAACTGCGCCGTGGCTATACCCTGGATAATACCGATATTCCGATCCAGGCCAGTGTAGGTATAGCCTATTATCCGAGGCATGGGAAAACGGTGACCGGAATAGTCAACAATGCCGATGCCGCCAGCGTTCACGCGCGTAAAAATGCGATGGTAAAGCCCAGTGTGTATAACAATAAGCTGAAACATAAAACCGAACGCCGTCGATTGATCGAAAGGCATATGCATCGGGCCATTGAGCTGGATGAGCTCAGGGTGCAATACCAGCCGCAGATCGACGTCCGTTCAGGCATGACTACGGGCATGGAAGCCTTACTCAGATGGAACAACAGTAAACTCGGAGAAATCAGCCCCGCGGAATTCATCCCTCTGGCCGAAGATAACGGCGTTATTCTGGAACTGGGCGAGTGGGTCTTAAAACGCGCCATCAGCGATTATCAACAACTGGCGCGATACGGTATGTCACCGGGTATATTGTCGATCAATCTGTCGCGTAGGCAATTCAACAGCACCAATATTGCAGCCACACTGGAACAGGCGATCGCTAAGGCAGGTTTGACACCCCGTCAGCTTACGCTCGAAATCACTGAAACCGCGATTATGGACGATACCAACCGCACCGCTCAGATTTTAAACGAACTCAAAGAGATGGGCGTCAGCCTGTCGATCGATGATTTTGGTGTCGGTTACTCATCTTTTGCCGCGCTCAGAGAGTTTCCCATCGACGAAGTCAAGATTGATCGCTTATTCGTTGCCGATGTTGTCAACGACACCAGCAGTCAGGAAATAATCCGTGCCATTATCGATGTCGCCCATGCCCTGAACGCTGAAGTCGTCGCCGAAGGAATCGAAAACCGCAAACAGTTCGAAATGATCAAATATCTCGGTTGCCATAGAGCGCAGGGTTTCTTTTTGTGCGAACCGATGGAAGCCACGACGTTTCCGGATGTCTGCCTTGGCGGCAAGTCCATTCCGGGGTCCTAGTAGTCCGTCTAATATCTGTCCGATATCTCCGCGATCAAAACAGAGACAACTGCCTGAAACTGTGTATCGGCTTCAAACCGGAAACCGAAACCCCCAACAGTCTCACCGGCCGGTTAGCCGCATCAGACCTCGCCAACAACCACGGAAAGCAGGCCGACATTTCGGCCGCTGATTCAAAGCCCTGATTCGACGAGTAGCTTCGGGTAATCAAGGTAAAATCCGAATATTTGATTTTGACGGTTAGAGTGCTCGCACACAGCTCATGTTCCTGTAAGTGCACCGCTACCGACTCTGCCAATTGATTCAGAACATCCAGCATCGCGGGAACTTCCCGTAAATCTTTTTCAAAGGTGGTTTCCGATCCTATGGATTTTCGTTCGCGGCTGGATTGCACCGGCCGATCATCCCGGCCTCTGGCGATTTGATAATAGTATTCAGCGGAACTGCCGAGGGATTGTTTCAGTTCCGCGAGCGTGCGCCGTTTGAGATCGCCCCCGTTCTTAATGCCCAATGACAGCATTTTTTTTTCAGTGACAGGCCCTATGCCGAAAAATTTTCCTATAGGTAAGGTTTCGATAAAGCGCTCGCCCTGTTCCGGCAAAATCGTATACAGACCATCCGGCTTATCCATGTCGGAAGCGACCTTAGCGAGGAACTTGTTGTACGACACCCCGGCCGAAGCCGTCAATTGAGTCTCTGTCAGAATTTGCTTTTTAATTTCCTTAGCGATCAATATGGCCGAGCCGTTAGAATGCTCGACATGGCTTACATCAAGATATGCCTCATCCAAAGACAAGGGTTCGATCAAATCGGTGAAGCGCAAAAAAATTTGTCTGATTTGGTTTGAAATACGTCGATATACATCAAATCGGGGAGGAACAAATACGGTATCCGGATTCAGTCTCCAGGCTTGCGAACAAGGCATGGCTGAATGTATACCGTAGGCCCGTGCTTCGTAACTGCAGGCTGCGACAACACCGCGGCTATCCGGCGCACCCCCCACCACCACAGACTGCTTACGCAGAGAAGGATCGTCGCGCTGCTCCACCGAGGCGTAAAATGCATCCATGTCTACATGAATGATTTTTCTGATCGACATAGACTCAACTGATAACGAAAAAATGACACCTTAATGAAGACCTGTGACGGCATATGCATTACAATGCCGCTTGGGCTTTGGGTGCCGGATATCCAAAGACCATTCTATATGATTATTTCTGCAAACCACACAGGGTAATAGATGACGGACAGCACTTGCATGCCGCCAGCCGGCATCGCTATGCACAATCATTTACAAACACTATTTTATCGGACCACGGATCACCTTGCTGTGCGGCGAGCGGAATATAAAACATTACCGGAGAAAGTATTTGACTGTTCACTCCGCAGTTGAACTCAAGGGTGGGATGTATACCCTGCTGTCACTCCAGATTCACAGTGTCGAGCAGGATGCCATTGAGCTGGCCTTGAAAAGCAAAGTGCAACAGGCCCCGGGCTTCTTCGCCGATTCACCCATTGTGGTGGATTTATCGCCTGTTGAACACATGGAGGAACTGGATACTGAAAAACTGCTTCAAACCATTGCGGAATATCATCTTGTTGCCATAGCAGCCAGAGTAAACGACAGGGAATCACCGGCAGCCAACTCGATCAAACTACCGGTTCTGGACACGGGCGCCGGTAAAAAAAACCAAGAAGCCGGCGATCAGCAGGAAGAGCCGGTAAGCGAAAACAACGATGACGAAGGCGAGACGGCAAATGATACGGATAATCAACCGCAACAATTATTATCGCCAGCCGCCAGTGTTATTGAGATGCCGGCAAGCGGTCCGACCATTATCACCCGGCCCGTCAGATCAGGCCAACAAGTCTATGCCCAGGGCGGAGAGCTGGTTGTACTGGCCCAGGCCGGACCGGGCGCCGAACTCATTGCCGACAGCAATATCCACGTTTACGGCCCGTTGCGCGGCCGCGCGCTCTGCGGTGTTACCGGTAATACCAAAGCCCGTATATTCTGCCGCTCATTAGAGGCTGAACTGGTTTCTGTCGCGGGAAATTACCGCCCTTTGGAGGAGATTCCGGCAGAGCTGAAAGGCAAACCCGCGCAAATCTGGCTGGACGGCGAGAAGTTGGTGATAGATCCGCTGAACTAGGACCTTTCAATTGATTCCGAACCAACTGACGAGAAACGAAGTGGCCAGTTGTATTAACAATGGAACTGGGCGGACAAAAAAATAGAAATTCAGAATTCGGCTGTGCAGCGGTTTGGCTGGCGGCTAAAGCAACAAGCACAATTTGGGAGTTGAGATTGACTAAAATTATCGTTGTTACCTCTGGTAAAGGCGGCGTGGGGAAAACCACGACAAGTGCATCGGTGGCAACCGGGCTTGCACAAAAAGGCCATAAGACCTGTGTAATCGATTTCGATGTAGGGCTCAGGAATCTGGATCTGATCATGGGTTGTGAAAGACGGGTCGTCTATGATCTTGTCAACCTGGTCAACCAGGAATCAAGCCTGCAACAGACCCTGATCAAAGACAAGCGGGTCGACAATCTGTACATCCTTCCCGCATCTCAAACCCGGGACAAAGACGCGCTGACCATCGAAGGGGTTGCCCGGGTCATACATAAACTGAAACAGAATAAGTTTGACTACATCATCTGCGACTCGCCGGCCGGAATAGAAAAAGGCGCCAAGATGGCACTCTACTTCGCCGACGAAGCCATCATCACAACCAATCCCGAAGTGTCATCCGTTCGAGACTCGGACCGTATACTGGGTATTCTGCAAAGCGAATCCAGGCGCGCTAAAATGGATGAAGACCCTGTCAAAGAACACCTGCTGATTACCCGATACAACCCGAACCGGGTGCAGGATGGACAGATGCTCAGTGTCGACGATATCGTGGACTTATTGGCTATTCCGCTGCTCGGCATCATTCCGGAATCGCAATCGGTTCTGGAAGCGTCCAATGCCGGGAAACCGGTTATACTGGAAGAGAAAAGCACCGCCGCCGAGGCATATCAAGATGCCGTCTCCCGGTTGTTGGGAGAAGATCGTCCGCACAGATTTATGGAAGCGGAAAGAAAAGGCTTCCTTAAACGCTTATTTGGATAGGTTATGGGCATTCTCAGTATATTCAGAAGTAAATCATCCTCCGCGTCTTTGGCCAAAGAGCGACTGCAATTGGTGATTGCGCATGAACGGACCAACCGGGCGGGGCCGGCTTATCTTCCTATGATGAAGCAGGACATAGTTAACGTCATCAGAAAATACGTTCCCATCAAAGAAGAAGAGGTCAATGTGAGCATGGAATCCGACGGTAATTGCGATGTGCTCGAATTGAATATTTCCCTGCCGCAAGACGCCGGCGCCATAAAGGATCAATAATCACGCCGACTCAGTTATCCACAACGAATCTGCGGACTCTCAGCTATTGAACTTGCACGCCTTGGCGCGTAATTTATGGGTCAGTGACTGAGACTCTTGGACCTAAACCTATGGCCATAAAGAATCAAATCGAGGACAAGCTCCTGGAAAACCTGTCCCCTTCCCATCTGGATGTGATCAATGAGAGCCATATGCATAATGTGCCGCCAGGCTCGGAATCGCATTTCAAGCTTGTGGTCGTATCCGACGCATTCGACGGGAAAATGCTGATTGCACGGCACAGGATGATTAATGAAATACTCAAAGACGAACTTGCCAACGGAATTCACGCGCTGGCAATGCACACCATGACACCGGATGAATGGCAAAAGAAACAGGGACAGGTAGCGGATTCTCCACCCTGTCACGGCGGCTCCAAGTCTAGTTGATATTGATGGATAAAGATGCCTGAAGCGAGCACCGTCTCTGTTAGGCGTGTGTTTCCAGAAGACGCCGTAAATCCCGTCCATGGAGGCTTGGAGCCGCCATCCCTGGCGCCTACACTTCTTCCAACACACGCCTAACAGAGACTCAGAGGCGGCCGCCTGTCTTCCTACTTATCCGACAATTTAATCTGGACGGACCACTAGCGTCGGCTGACCAGTATCTCGGTAGAAATTTCAGTCATGCGCTGATGCAAGGGTGTGACCTGCTGATGCAAGCGCCACTGAAATATCGCCGTATAAGCCGTCACCGCCCTGACATAGCGCCGGGTTTCCGTATAGGGGATGGTATCCACCCAGACATCGGCCGGCAGATTTTGCTCTTCCGGCAGCCAGTATTTTACCCTGCGCGGGCCGGCATTATAGGCAGCGGTGGCCAGTATCTGATTTTGATCAAATTTATTCAGTACATACCGAAGATACGAACTTCCCAGGCGAATATTGTTTTTTGCACTGGTCAGGTCACCATAGCGTTTACGCCCATGCTTGCGGGCAACTTCTCTGGCCGTAGCCGGCATCAGTTGCATTAATCCGACGGCGCCCGCCGAGGACCGTATATCTTCCACAAATCCGCTTTCCCGACGCATAACACCGTAAATCCACGCTGGATCGATCGCATTATTCGCGGATGCTGTTTCAACTTCAACGCTATGCGGCATGGGAAAGCGTAAGGACAAGGCCTTATCATTTTTAGTCCTGGCGACAGTAAAAACTGCCCGGTCCGCCCAATGCCAGTCTTTGGCCAATTCCGCGGCGGCAAGTGTTTCATCAATGGTGAACTGATCGACGGTCCGCATCCATTCCCCTCTTCCGACCCACGCCAATCCGGCATATTCATATTCCCGTGCGCGGATAAGCGCCGGATTCTCCGCGAGTTGCTTTTTGATCTGATCCGAGGCGGCGGCATGATCCTTAATCGAATAGGGGCGCCCCAGCCGATCCGCGGCGAGAAAGCCATAATAGGACAATTCCTTGGCGAGGGATTCGTATATCTGCTTCGCTTTATCCCGGTTGCCGATTTGTTCGTGCGATCGCGCCAGCCAATATTGCCATTGGCTTTTTTCGATCTCAGACGCGGGCAACGCTTTTATATCCTTAATCACCTCCGGCCAGTCCAAACGCCTTAAGGCCGTTCGGATACGCCAGTTTCGAACACTGCGGTCGGCACTTTTATCGGGAATCTGATGCAGCCATTCATGAGCGAGCGGCACTTGGTCATAGGCACCCATGCGGGCGATGAGTTTATCAACCGCTCTTTTTTGATTTTCACTGAAGGAATATCTTTTCCGCGCAGACTGCCAAAAACCGTAGGCTGATTCGGAATCTTTTTTTGACCATCTCTTGACCAGATTCAGCACCACTCTCCGGTTAATTTCATGGTCCCGTGTAAAGTTCTGTTTAGCCTCTAAATGAAACGCCGGATTTTTGTAGGCTTTGATCCAGGATACAATTGGCTTTTTATCGCTTCTGCTCAGGTACTTGAGCATTTTCCGTACTTCAGCGGTGTTTCCCTTCTCCATGAGACCGAAGATTCTTTTCCAAACCATGGATACCCATACAGGATCTTTTTTTTCTATTTCGTCAAAAGCCAATTGGCAATTTTCCGACCGTGTCCCTGCATGAGTCCACAGCATTCTGCTTGGACGGTCAAATTGACGCTGCCGCTGGGTTATGACCCGCGCCAGTAACAGATCACATCTATCCCCCATTTGCGGATACATAGCTGAAATCTGTATATAGTCCTGCCACTTTTTCTTATCCGCCAGTGAGGACATCAGTGCCCTGATCAGTTTATTGCTGAGGGTTTGATCCGCATAGCGCTTCTGAAACCGCTCCACTTGCTCCGCATCCTTAATGTCAGCAGATGCTTTCAACTGACGTTTTATAAATTCAAATTCCAAATAACGCGCGATGGGATAATCCGGAATTAACCCCTGCAACTCCCTGAACCGGTTGATGTCCCCACGGCTTAAAGCAACTCTGGCATCGGTGAAGAGCTCACGCTCCTGTCGATAGTAATCCTCAGAACCGTCGTAATGCGCAGGGTCGGATAATACGGAAGCGCAAGACAAAACCGTAAATAAAAAAGCGCTGACGATAATCGACACCAATTGCGCGTAAGTGTAAGGAAAATAATTCATATACCAACCGAAATAATATCCTGCCGCTATGGATACAGGCCGACGGCGCGTCAGTAAAATGGCGAATAGATTCAGATACCTGTTTCAACTCTCACACCCTGAAAGATGCAAGCAGGCTCTAAGAGCCTATTCAAGATCTCTGCGTCGTCGCGAGAATGCGCTGATTTGAGTCAGATTTTATTCTGATTTGAGGCGCATAGTGGTTCTACGCAACGACGATCAGGAGGAAATCTGGCCAAACTCAGCGCATTCGCAGTAGGCGCAGAGATCTTGAACAGGCTCTTAAAAACTATAGTTGATTAACTGCGGGTTAACAGATTTATCGGAAAGATTTTTCCGTCACTGTATTATTGTCTGACAGCCAGACTGACGGTGTAGTTCTTTCCTTGCTTGACTTTTTTGTAGTGACCGAATATCTCACTGAAGACACGTTTAACAAATCCGCGAAGCCCGTTCACCGTCACCACATAGAGTTTTGCACCGGGTTCCATACGCACCAGGGCATCATAGAAATAAAGATAAAACAATTCCTTTCCTGCCTTGGCTGGAAGATTGGAGACTATTAGATCGAAGCGTTGACTTCGTGGAATATTGCTAAAGCCGTTGCTCAGAAAGATGTCAACATTGTGAATATCATTGATTTCCGCATTTTTCCTGGCGAATTCGACTGCGATATAATCCTTATCAATCAGGCAGCTTCTGCCATCGGGCGCCATGGTGGCGAGGGCCAGGCCGAGGGGTCCGTAGCCGCAGCCTAAATCCAGGCAATTATCGCCTCTCTCCACTTGCACATGATCGAGCAAAAGACGGGTACCCTCGTCTATGGCTCTCGGAGAAAAAATTCCCCAGGTACTGCGAAACTCGAAATCGACGTTGTTAATCGACGTTTTAAAAACAATATCTTCCCGTAAGCGCTCGACTTCCCGGGGCAGCATCCCACTCATGATTGACCCTTATAAATTCCAAACAACAATCCGTCGTGGCTATGATATCATCCACTCTCGGTTTTCAGGCGACATCATGTCTCACGCACATTGAACACAAAATATGACAACAAGTCATTGATAAATTGGAGGTAGCTCTATGCGCATCATTCTTCTCGGTGGACCGGGCGCTGGTAAGGGAACACAGTCCGGGTATATCACCAAGAAATACAATATCCCGCAAATCTCCACCGGCGATATGCTTAGGGCGGCCGTTAAAGAGGGTACGCCACTGGGCCTGGAAGCCAAGAAGGTGATGGATGCCGGCGAATTGGTTTCAGACGATATCATTATCGGACTGGTCAAAGAGCGGATCAGTAAAGAAGATTGCGAGAACGGCTTTTTGTTTGACGGTTTTCCACGAACTTTAGCGCAGGCTGAAGCGCTCAAAGACGCCGGGATCAATATGGATGCCGTTGTCGAAATTGCGGTGGAAGATGAGGAGATCATCAAAAGGATGAGCGGCCGGCGCGCCCATCTTGCCTCTGGCAGGACCTATCACATACTGTATAACCCGCCCAAAGAAGAAGGCAAAGACGATGTAACCGGCGAGCCCCTGGTGCAAAGAGACGATGACCGGGAAGAAACCGTCAAGGCCCGGCTGAAAATCTATCACGAACAGACAGCGCCCTTGGTTGAATATTACTCCAGCTGGGCCGATTCGGATGAAGCTGATGCACCGGCTTATATCAATGTGAACGGTACAGGCAGCGTTGAAGATATCCGCGATCAGATTTTCTCGGCACTCGATAATCAATTATCAGAATCCTGACCGAATAGGTAAACTGAGCGCTAATCTGTATTTAAGACAATATCCTGTAGTCCCGATTCGAGAGTTGGATATTCCGGATAAATATCCAACTCTTTGATTAACAAGTTATTTTTTATTTTTTTAGATTCCCTCAGGTAGGACAACATGCCGGGGCTTAGTCGTTTTTCAGCCTCATTGAACGATATCTCGGGCGGCCTGGGCAGTCCCATCGCATCCGCTACCTGAAAAAAATAATCGGTCATGGTAGAAGGATTGCCGTCGACCGCATTAAGAACCCCTGTAAACGCGGAATTGGCCGCCCGATAACAGATAGCGACCAAATCCTTACTGTATATCCGGTTGCTCCAGGGTGATTCACTGCGGGACAGAACCGGTTCCGCCTTCTGCAGCTTTGACAGCGGAAGCCTGTGAGGCCCGTATAGACCGGCGACACGCAAAATGGTCAGGGGAATCTTTGCCCGTTCACTCCAGTCACGCCATTTGTTTTCCGCGTCGATTCGTCGAAAAGCCCTTTCGGCCTTTGGTCTTAAAGCGGCTGTTTCGTCGATCCATTGGCCACCATAATCTCCATAAACCCCGGTCGTGCTGATCAAAATCACACGTTTCGTCTTGATCACGGGCATGATTGTTCGCAGAAAGCGAGCTGATCGCTGATCGCTTCGCCCACTGCCCTGGGGCGGAATCAGGTAATACAGTACCTGATAATCCGTACCACCGATTCCTGTCGATTCCACACCAACTGCATCCAGATCCATCATCCGAGTCCTAATGCCGGATGCTTTTAGCCGATCTGCACTTTGCTCGCTGCGCACCAATGCGGTAAGGTCTGAACCGGCTCGCCATTCCGTTTCTGCAAGCTGTCTTCCTATATAACCGCAACCGCATATAAGGACTCGACTTGTCATATTATTCACTCACAAGGCGATCAGCCATACCACTTACCAACAGACCGGATAAAATAATATAATCGGCGTGAGCAACGGCGGTAACTTTAAATAAGGTATAGGATAAACTATAGCATGGTGGCAGGAACAGCCAAACACTTACTATAGAGAACACTAATGAATTTGGAAAAATTTTACTCGGAAAATAAAGGCTACATTCAATTCACCCGTGAGCAAGCCAGTCAATTTGCAAAATGCGTGGCCGGAGATTTTAATCCTATCCATGACCCCGATTCAAAGCGATTTTGCGTGCCCGGAGATTTGCTATTCGCGTGCAGTCTCAAAAAATACGGCCTGAGTGAAAATATGTCATTCCGTTTTTCCGGCATGGTTGGATCCGAGGTTGTGCTAAATTTTCTACCAACCGATCAAGACACCATTCCGATCAACAACAGCGCCGGCAAGGAATTTCTAAGGATAAACCGCAGCGGTAAACACACGGAGAATTTATCGCTGATTGATTCGCTGATAGAACAATACGTCAAATTCTCAGGCTATACCTTCCCGCATCTTTTAGTTCCGTTAATGGTGGAGCGGAAGATGATGATTAACCCTCTTCGGCCCTTGGTCATATATGAGAGCATGCATATCAATCTGCAAACGCTGGATGCGGACTCGATGATACTGCAACGGACGGGCGCTGAACTGGCCGTTAAGGGAAAACGCGGCGATGCAACACTGAATTTCAGTTTGCTGGCCAAGGGAGAAATGATTGGCAACGGATGTAAAACCATGCTTCTCAGCGGGCTGAAACCGTACAACCAAGACGATATGAACAGCCTGGTTGAACGCTATTTAGCGGCCAAATCCAAATTCTCCTGAACCGATTATCGATCGGTGCTTGTATTTCCCGGACATACCGGTACGACGGGCGGCACTAAAGAGAGGCATGTTTGCGGGTGAAAATCCACTCTTTTGCCGAAGAGAGTTCAGGGTTGTAACTGTACCCTTCACTGCAGAAATTTTTAATCCGCTCCGGTCCCGTCAGCCGCTCAGTGATAATGTACCGGCTCATCATACCTCGGGCTTTTTTTGCAAAAAAGCCGATCATTTTATACTGACCGTTCTTCCAATCGTAAAACTTTGGATGGATGATGTCAGCATCGAGAGTCTTTGTATTGACCGATTTAAAGTACTCGTTTGACGCAAGATTGATCAGCACTTTTTTCTTCCGTTCCCTGAGTTCGGTGTTTAATAGATCGGTAATCCGGTCGCCCCAAAACTGGTATAAATCCTTTCCTGAAGGGGTTTTAAGTTTTATCCCCATCTCAAGCCGATATGCCTGAATCAAATCCAGCGGCCGCAGAACACCGTAAAGACCCGACAATATTCGCAAATGCTTTTGGGCGAAATTAACATCACGAACCTTGAACTGATAGGCTTGTAAACCGTCGTATACATCGCCTTTGAATGCGAAAACGGCCGGTCGTGCATTTTTATCGGTGAATGGCTGTGACCATTTTGCATAGCGTTCGACGTTCAGCGAGGCGATATTCTCACTGACATTCATTAAATGACTCAGATCGTCGGCCGAATAATCACGCAATATTTCGATCAGTGCCTGTGACTCATTCAAGGATTGCGGCTGACTAAACCTCGAACTGGGTAAACGCGATTCAAAATCCAGTGTTTTGGCAGGTGAAACTACAATTAACATAGCGGTTTGGCCGGATTCAAAGCCGCAGATCATACCACAAGGTCCCGCGCAATCCGTAATTTACAATGCCCATCATCCCCGTAGTAGCTTGCCCTGCAAGCGAAAATCCGCAAACCGCAAACCCGAAAGCATTCGCGAGGGAGCCTCGCTCCTACGGCAACCCCATAGCTATCGATTCAACTGTCGATAGTTAAGCTCGATCCATTTCTGATAACTGCCGTCCATAACGGACTTCCACCACGCTTCGTGGTCCAGATACCAGTTCAGGGTTTTACCTATTCCCTGCTCGAACGTCACCCGGGGTTCATAACCGAGTTCATCACGGATAAAGGCCGTATCAATGGCATATCGGAAGTCGTGTCCGGGCCGGTCCGTGACATAGGAAATCAAGGATTCGTTATCCAGCCCCTTAGCGGCCGGGCATTCGGGAAAACGCACCTGCAAAGATTCGTCGACCGTAAATCGTTCCTGGATCAGCCGGCATATCAGACGAACAATATCGATATTCGTCCATTCATTAACACCGCCGATGTTGTAAGTTTCACCTACCCTTCCGCTTTTCAGCACCAGCTCAATGCCGTAGGCATGGTCTTCAACAAAAAGCCAATCCCGGATATTCTGCCCGTCCCCGTACACCGGCAGTTTTTTGCCGTGCAGAACATTTAATATCACGAGTGGAATCAGTTTTTCGGGGAAGTGATACGGCCCGTAATTGTTTGAACAGTTGCTCGTGGTGACTTTAAGCCCGTAGGTGTGGTGATAGGCACGCACGAGGAAGTCCGAGGCTGCTTTACTGGCCGAATACGGTGAGTTTGGTGCATATGGCGTTTTTTCAGTGAATGCGGGTTCATCGTGATTAAGCTCTCCATAAACCTCATCGGTGGAAACATGATGAAATCGGTGGTCTTGCGGATTCAACTCTTCTGTTATCCACACTTGGCGTGCGGCTTTCAGCAGACTGTGAGTCCCCGTTATATTGGTGTCCAGAAATTCATCGGGCCCCGCGATAGAACGGTCAACATGGCTTTCAGCCGCGAAATGAACCACGGTGTCGACCCGCTCCGTACGCAACAGGGACTCCACCAGACTGGTATCACGGATATCACCATGCACGAAACGAAAATGTTCCCTTTCCCGTACCGGTGCCAGGTTTTGCACATTACCGGCGTAGGTCAGGGCATCCAGCACTATAACCCGGTCATCGGGGTAGTTTTTCATCCAGTAGTGGACGAAATTAGCACCGATAAAACCAGCCCCGCCGGTCACAAGCAAACAAGACATTCTTTATAACTCCTGCAACATTTTCCGTAGAGAAACACGCCAATGATCGGACATTTTACCCATGGCGCTCCAGGTTTCCGACTTATCCAGCACACTGTATGCCGGGCGTTTTGCCGGCGTCGGATACTGCTCGGTCTTCAACGGACGGATTGCCACTTTACGGCTCACTGACCCGATGTTGCTGGCTTCTTCATAAATCGCATAAGCAAAGTCGTACCAGCTGGTCACACCGGCGTCGGTCCAGTGGTGAATACCGGACAAACCCTGAGCGGCTGCCGCCCATAGCATTTGTGCAAGCCCGTTTGCCCAGGTCGGCGTTCCGACCTGATCCGCTATTACCCCAAGCTCGTCCCGCTCATTCATCAATCGCAACATGGTTTTCACAAAATTGCTTCCGTATGAGCTGTACACCCAGGAGGTGCGCACAATCAACCCCTTATCGCCCAGATTTGATTGCAACTCCTGCTCTCCCGCCCGCTTACTCTCACCATAAACACCCAAGGGACAGGTTGAAAAATCGATTGGATAGGGTCTGGAATACTGACCATCGAAGACAAAATCCGTCGAGATATGAATCAGTCTCGCACCCGTGTCCCGGGCTGCGAGCGATAGATTCCTCACACCGTCTTGATTGACTGCAAATGCCGCCTCTCTTTCCGATTCCGCCTTATCCACAGCGGTATAAGCTGCAGCATTGATAATGCAGTCCGCCTGTAAGTCACCCAATACCGATTGAACCTGCTCAGCCCGAGTGATATCGAGTTCTTCACGGTCGAAAAAGACGGCTTCTGTGTCCTCGGGCACAGTGCGTCCCAGCTCGTAACGAAGCTGTCCGGTCTTTCCGCCTGTTACGGCTATTTTCATTCGAAGGTCATCGCATTTTTAAAAGGCACACCCTGCTCGTCCTTGGCAGACAGGGAAGGTTGTTTTCCATCGACTAATGGCCATTGTATATTGATCTCAGAGTCATTCCATAAAAGGCTCTGTTCGTAATCCGGCGCGTAATAATCCGTACATTTGTATTGGAAGTCAGCAACTTCGGACATGACATAAAACCCGTGCGCAAAACCCGGCGGAACCCAAAACATATGTTTATTATCCGCCGATAGCAAGGTACCGACCCACTGACCGAAACTCGGCGAAGAGCGGCGTAAATCAACCGCCACATCGAACACTTCGCCCTGCGTGACCCGAACCAGTTTACCCTGCGTATGTTTTGTCTGATAGTGCAGCCCGCGCAACACGCCAAGGGAAGATCGGCTGTGATTATCTTGCACAAATTCCATATGCAAACCCGATTCGGCAAACACTTTTTGGTTCCAGCTTTCCATAAAAAAGCCGCGATCATCTCCAAAGACAGTCGGTTGAATAATTTTTACATCCGGAATTGAAGTCGGTTTTATTTTCATCGATCTTGCTGCGTTTAATTGTGTCGAAATACTACCCGTAGCAGTCACTTGAGTGCAAAAGACATTCCACTGTTTTGAGTGGGTACATAAAAAAAGGCTGACGCTTCAAGTCAGCCTTTTCTCGAAACGCTAAAACCGGATCAGGATTTAAGCACGAGTGCTTTATATGACTTCACTTTCGAGCTTAGTGCCTTATCTTCCTCTAATTTATCCCGGAAGTAACGCTGATTACGGCTCATGGTAGTGAGGTCGCGATTAAAACGTTTGGACATATCGGTCAATGTGCCGATTTCCAGCTCCATTGCAAGATAGGTAATAATTTGGCGAATCTGGCTTTCGCGGCGAGCGCGGCTTTCATTTTTCAAAGCGGCTTCTTTGATTTTCTCTTCCGCGCAAATCATTTTCACCAATTGCGGCAAGGTTGCCGGTTTGGGCGCTTTCTTTCTCGGCTTGAGCGCTTTCTTGATAAACGCCTTATCTCCCAGTAAGCGGCCACCTTCGCTACCGTGCATCAAGTCCTGGCGATAGTCTTCGTTCAAGCCGGCCTTGACGAACTGACCGTAACGCTTGACCGCCGTTTTCTCGGTTTTTGCGAGACTGGACAATACCCGGTCTTTGGTAAGCCAGGACTTATCCTGCTTACCAAGATAGGCCATATGCCCAGACCATTTGAACTCATCCAGTTTTTTAGTGGTGTTGGACCTCAGGGGTTCAACATGTATATAGCGCACCAGTTCATTGAGATATTTATCGCCGTCCATCAGGATCGCTTTGTAGCGCCCATGGAAAAGCGGCCCGTTCCGGCCGTTTTGTTTGTTGAAATAACGTGTGTATCGAAATGACAGGTTTTGCATGACTTTGGACAAAGGTGCATCGGCCACCTCAATGGCGAAATGCGCCCGGTCTTTCAGCCAGGCATAGGCATGTACTTTGTGGCCGAACCGGCTACAGCCTTCTTCTACAAGAGCCTCCCATTGGTTTCTGTCTTTGACAGACTTGAATATCGGACCTCCATCAACGCCACGCAGTATGACGTGATATACGGCACCTTTAAAATGAATTCTCGGTTTTCTTGCCATAGTTGCTTCTTCTTTGGTTGAGGTTAACTCGCCTGATTACTCCAGGTATGTACGATTGGATCGCATTGTAATATGCAATTATTTTACCGAAACGGGCAAATGCTGTATTTTCGGTGTTGTTTTTGATTAAAAAATCGAAATAATGGCCGTTCAGACACGGTACTTTACTAATTTACCTGCAAGTAAGTCCCCAGAGTCGTGTCAGTTCGGGCAAGCTGCTGTTTAGCGAAATGACGTAATCTGGAGTACTATTACACCTCGACCAGATTCGACTTAGATTCGATAAGTTTCGAATCTACAACTACCATATACAAAAAACAGCTGAACTTGCAAGGAAAAATTCGTTCAAGGGTATGAAATCAGTAAAAAAAGTACTTTTTCCACCTTTGTATTATGTTTTACAGCAGTAGATACGGCAAAATTGAGTCAAAAAACAATCAAACACTGGAGACTTGGGAATACCCGATAATACATACGAAGCGCATGTTACAAGCCGTCGAAGGTATGCCGGATACTAATGTGCGCACCACTTGTATAAGGGCGAGGCCCAAAAAAACCCCACTGATCATTGTGGTTATATCCATTAACCGAATAATACATGGCATAGAACAACTGGATGCTGACCCCGCGGAATTTACTATGTGGACACAGAGACATTCGTATTCGAAACGCAATACCGGGAAAACAGGCCCGCCTGAAGACAGCCAATTCCAGCGGGACCGGGCCAGAATTATTCATTCATCGTCATTCCGCAGCCTGCAGTCAAAAACACAAGTGCTTGGTCTGGGCGAGAGTGACTTTTATAGAACAAGATTGACCCATTCTCTGGAGGTCGCCCAGATCGGGTCAGGCATCTGCGAAAGGTTGAGAAATTCACCCGCGGTTGCAGATGAACACAAGCAATGGATACCCTCTTTCAGCCTGATCGAAGCCATTTGTCTGGCGCATGATATAGGCCACCCCCCGTTCGGGCACGGAGGAGAGATCGCGACGAACTATATGATGCGCAACCATGGAGGTTTCGAAGCCAACGGACAAACCTTCCGCATCCAGACGAAACTCGGTGAATACTCCGAAGAGGACGGACTCGATCTGACCCGGCGCACCCTGTTGGGGACAATCAAATACCCCGCCTTTTACGACGAGTTGATCAATAGCGATCTGACTTACCCCGGGCTGAAGGAAAACAACAGCAATATCGAGCACTGGACGCCTCCGAAATGCATCTTCCGCGAAGAAGAACCTGTCTTCCAATGGATTCTGTCGGTCTTTGAAACGCCCGATCGTTTAAAATTCCGCGAAATCGAGGCTGTCGATGGCCGGCACAGTAAAACGAAATACAAGGCGTTCGATTCCACAATCATGGAAATGGCGGACGATATCGCCTACGGTGTCCATGATCTGGAGGACGCGATTGCACTGAATTTACTCGATCGCCACGACTGGAATCAATACACTCACGAGTTTCTGCAGGGAAGGGGGCGGATTCCGTTTGCCGAATCCCTGGATTTTTACACCGACAGGCTGTTCAGCAACACCAATAAAGGCCGTAAACATGCTATCAGCAAACTGGTGAGCTATTTTCTCTCCAATATCCACATTGCTGAGAATGGCGCATTCAGCCATCCCCTAATGAAATTACAGGCCGAAATGGAGCCGAACGCCTGCCAGACACTCTGTTTTTTGAAAGACTTGATCATGCAGCATGTCATACTGAAACCGGAGCTTCAGAGCCTTCAGTTCAAAGGCCAGCAGGTCATTATCAAACTGTTCGACGTACTGGCGGACAATCCTAAACAACTGTTACCTCAAAGCGTCTACGAGCAATATAAAATCAATAGTGAAAGTCTCAGAATAATCTGTGACTACGTTGCCGGTATGACCGACATTTCCGCCAGCCGCTACTATCATAAACTGTTCAGCCCCCGGACCGGTTCGATGTTCGACCGGATTTAAAAGGATGCTTACCATGTCTCATGAGATTCAATTGGCGGCAGACGCAATCAACAACGCCTTTGATCAAGCAAAGCCCGAGGTTGCAATAGTACTGGGCTCCGGACTCGGAGAACTCATCAATCGACTGACAGGACTGGACAGTATTGCATATTCGCAAATACCGGGTTTCAGCCAACCCGGTGTTAAAGGCCACAGGGGAATGCTGTTTTTCGGCACGGTCGGTAATAAAAACGTCCTGATAATGCAGGGTCGAACGCACTGTTATGAATCCGGTGACCCTGCCACAATGAGTATACCCATACGCGCGATAGCGAAGCTGGGCTGCCGTCAATTGATACTCACCTGCGCCGCCGGAAGCGTCAACAGGCGAATTGAGCCGGGGAGCCTAGCGCTTATCCAGGATCATATAAACCTTACGGGCCTGTCGCCACTCACCGGCGTTTCCGGCGACAGCCGGTTTCTGGATTTGACGGATCTTTATTCCCTGGAAATGAGAACTCAGTTATCCCGAGTGGCGAAGAAACGAAAAATTCAACTCTCTCAAGGCGTATATATGTGGTTTCCAGGCCCCAATTTTGAGACCCCTGCGGAAATCCGGGCCGCTGCAACCCTGGGAGCGGATTTAGTCGGTATGTCTATAGTGCCCGAAGCAATAGTGGCACTCCACGCGGGAATGCGACTCGCGGCAACAGCGGTAGTCACTAATTATGCGGCCGGTATCAGCCCGCTCAGACTTTCACACCGGCAAACTCTTGAAACCGCGTCAAAGTCCGAACATCTGCTCGCGGACTTGTTAGAATCTTATTTATCGATTGCATGAACCCAAATAAGATGACGGCCGCTTATCAAATCATTGTCTATGTACCGACATCTCACTGCGAAGCGGTGAAACAGGCACTTTTCAATGCCGGAGCAGGCCACTATGGGCTGTATGATCGGTGTTGCTGGCAAACATTGGGGCGGGGGCAGTTCCGACCCCTGGCCGGATCCTCGCCCAATCTCGGCAAACCCGGGGAAACAGAAGCCATCGACGAGTACCGTGTGGAGATGATTTGCCGAAAGGAAAAGCTGGAAAAGGCGGTCGAATCGCTAAAGCGGGCACACCCTTATGAAGTACCGGCCTACCATATACTTAAACTTGAAAACCTGTAGAGCGGACCCCAAAGATCACCGATTCCGTATTCATTGAATGACTATCTTCAATAAGCAATCAAGAATCACGACATTCTACGTCTGTATCCTCCTGTTTCTGATTTGTGCAGGCAATACCGTACTTGCATCCGTTGAGAGTGATATTCTTGTCATCTTGTCGGACGATGCACGTTCCCATGTTTTCAAGGAAACCTTTATCTCGGACCAAAAAGACTACCTCTACCCGCTGCCCGAATCGTTCGATCAAAAACAACTGGTCTTTGTCGATGCCGGAAAACAACTCTGGCAACACCGCTCCGATAATGCTCTGTATTTCCCCGAGGGCAATTTCAGCATTATGTACCGCCACCGCTATTCGAATCAAATCAAGGCGACAGGCGAAGAGGAGTTCGAATTCCACAGTGCAGGCCCGGAACAAACAGGTTTTACCGCTGAAGGCGGATATGAATTTTTCTCTTTTACCTGGATATTACCCCAATCCATGGAAGTGACGAGTTATTCCAGCAATATTCCAATCGCCAAGTGGCAGCAATCCGGTAATATACTGAGGTTTAAAACCGAAAATCAAAATCATATCCGGCTACAGATCCGGTTCCGGCGGAAGGGTTCCACAGCTGTTGCCCAAGAGAAGCCTCTACAGGAGGAAAGCTCCGGCGAAGACAGTCAGCAAGAGGCCGGTGACGGCAAAGCCGAGATGGAAGCAGGAGCGCAAACCGCCGAACACAAGCCCGAATACTGCCAGGCTCACGATAATACCGTTCCTTTATACCCGCTCTTTTGTTCCGCAGAAGAGGAAGTCATCCTTGATCAACTGGTCTTCGAGCGCAATTCCGCCAGTCTATCCCCCAAGGCAAGAAAAATACTGGATGGCATAGTGCCGGCACTAATGCAATTGCCGCAAAGCACTTTCGAGATCTCCGCTTACACTGATAATAAAGGCCCGCAATCGTGGAATCAGCGTCTATCCGAGGAACGGGCTCAGACCGTACGCTTGTATTTGATCTATAAAGGGGTGCGGCCATCACAATTGCTCGCCGCCGGATATGGAGAAGCCGAGCCCATTGCGCCTAACGACACGGTCGAAGGACGGCGGCAAAACCGCCGATTGGTGTTTAAACAAATCGAATAAGACTAACCGCCGATATAGGACATTTCAATCTTCTGTGGATGCAGAATATGAATGTTTTGCTGTGTCCGGGTCTCCGAATAACGGTCACGCCTGGCTTGCCACAGGGTTCTGATTTTGTGCAGCAATTGCTCGTCGCTGCTGCCATCGCGCAATGTTTCCCGCAGGTCATGTCCATGGCTTGCAAAGAGACAGGTATAAAGTCTTCCGATGGCAGAAAGCCGGATACGCGAACAGCTGCCGCAAAACGGTTGGGTAACCGAGGAGATCACACCGATTTCCCCACCGCCGTCTTGGTACACCCAACGCTTGGCCACCTCTCCGTTGTAATTGGGTTCGGCCGTATCAATCGGCAGCTCGGTATTGATCATATCCACGATCTGCCTGGCCGATACAACCTGCTCCGAGTCCCAGCCGTTGGTATTGCCGACATCCATAAATTCGATAAACCGCAAGATATGCCCTGATCCGTGAAAATACCGGGCCATGGGCAGTATACTATGCTCATTCAGGCCTTTTTTTACGACCATATTGACTTTAATGGAATCGAAGCCCGCCTCGCTTGCATTAGAGATCCCTTCCAGTACCTGCTCCACCGAGACATTGACATCGTTGATCCGTTGAAAGGTTTCATTGTCCATGGCGTCCAGGCTGACATTCAAACGATGCAAGCCTGCCTCGCGGAGGATCAGCGCGCGCTCTTTGCTCAAAAGCGAAGCATTGGTCGTCAGGCTTAAATCCTCGACGCCATCAATGGCGGCCAGTTTGGAAATCAGGGTATCCATGTGGGCGCGAACCAGTGGCTCGCCGCCGGTGAGGCGGATTTTCTTCACACCCAGGCCGACAAACAGGGCGGCAACCCGCTCGATTTCCTCAAAATGCAAAAGTTCGTCCCGTTGCAGAAACTTATAGCCCCGGCCGAAGACCTCTTTAGGCATGCAGTAAACACAACGGAAATTACAGCGATCCGTCACCGAGATCCGCAGATCCCGCACCTGTCTGCCCAGTTGGTCCAGTAAGATATTGGATTCTTCTTTCATGATGTGAAGTCTACAAGCGGCATGAGTGCAATTCCAATACTTAGGTCAAGCTGCATACCCAAGCCGGGAAAGCCCTACCCTCCCCCTCGTTGGAAACGCTTATCGAAGTAATTGATAAATGTAATTTTTTCTTCTTCAGAAACATTTTTAAAAACAAACCGGACATCCGTTTTAGGAACACGTATGGATGCGATATTTCTTTCCGACTCCGGTGACAACACAATGAGTACGGAACCGGAGCCCAGCAAAGCCTCCACCGAGTTGCGACGGACAATGTATTTATGCCGGCCCATGGCGGCGGGCAGAGTGCGGAAAAATTCGCGATGAGACAAACCCATCTCGCGGGTAAAATCATCGCTGATCTGTGGCATATTATCCACCCGCAACCGGCGGCCAGATGGCCAGTATATCCCCCTCCTTGAGGACAATATCGTCACGATCACTGTCGCAATGAAAAGAGCCATTCACCAACACCAGGTGGGCCAGCTCTCTGGGTACCTGGTACTTGTCAATAATCCAATTCAGGCTGACCCCTTCCGGCACCTCCACCTCCGCCGCGTTCTGGAATGCGCCCGGCGGCAATAAATCACTGAGAGTCGCATAAAGCTTGAGGGTTATTTTCATACTTTGGACGCGGTACTCTGGGACTGTGCCGTCGCCAGATAGGCTTCCATAATTCTGCTGGGGTCTTTCATCAGGCGATCCTTCCAGACGCCGAGCCTGGCCTGAGTCTGAATCAGGCCGCGTATCACGCCCATATGCTGAGTCATGCCGAGGCTGCTGGCACCGACAAGCGTATCGTCCTTAAACTGAAGATTGATATACTTGTAGTTATCCTTATCGCAGATTTCGGCGCTGTCGCCGCCGTCAACCCCCATCCACGAACCAAATGAGGTAGAGATCAAACCCAGCGTATCCAGCACGTTCATATTGACACTGCCCTGGTGACCGACCGTATTGCCTTTGACCATATTGGTTGCGGCAAGTTTCCCGTGCTCGACCGCAGTCGGCTGGATCGCCTGGACGCTGTAGTCGCCGGTTGAAAAATCCCGGCCCTGCGCCACATCGCCCGCAGCATAGACGTCCGCCCGGCTGGTCTGCATATGGTCGTTGACCACTATGCCCTGATCCAGCTCGATACCGCTGTCTTTCAAAAATTCATAGTTGGATCGAACACCGGTGGCACTGATCACCAGATCGGCGTCCAGTGTCTGCCCGTTATCGAGCGCCACGTTCAACGGATGTTTGGCCTTTCTGAAAAAGCCGGATTTGGCTTTTTTCACCGCCTTGACCTTGGTTGATGTCAGAACGTTTACACCCTTGTTCATACACCAACTCTTGATCATATTACCGGTGGTCTCGTTCATCATTCTCGGCACCATGCGATTTTCCATTTCAATCACGGTCAATTCAACATTTCTCAGTGCCAGGGCTTCGAGAATAATACAACCGATAAATCCGGCCCCCATCAATACAACTTTAGAACCTTCTCCGGCCAGCTCGACAATGGCGCGCGCATCGGCCAGCGTCCAACAAGTATGGACCTGCGGCAAATCCATACCGCCGATCGGCGGCTGGATCGGATGAGATCCGGTACACACCAGCATTTTGTCGTAGCCGATCTTTTCTCCGTTGTTCAAGGTCACCTGTTTGCCTTCCACGTCAACACTATCGACGCGCGCTTGCCTGATGTCTATACCCTTGGATGACAACCCACCTTCGTCCTTGCGTAAATAAGTGCCTTTCTCCCCGATATTACCGACGAGGAAATACGGAATCGCCATACGTGAATAAGGCGGCTCCGGCTCGTCGCCGATCAGGGTAATGGAACAGTCACTATCCAGTTTTCGTATATGCTCGGCGGCGACAACGCCCGCCGGGCCGGCACCAATGATCAGATGATGCATAACTAGTCTCCGGTTGATCCAGTACTCTGTCCGGATGATATTGGCGGATACAGAGCCAAGCTGATGAGCAAAGACAAGGCACAGTGCGCAGGCAATGGCGCACCCTTTTCAAGCGCTAAATCCGTCAATATCATCTGAACAGAGTACTGGAGTAAAAAGGCGGGTTTTCAGGCCCGCCTTTTTTTCAGCTTCTTAAACGGCCAGCTTTTACGCGGGCAGATTCAGTCTTTGCCTGGTTTCATCGGTAATTTCACCGCTTTCGTTCCAGCCTCGCAACTGGTAGTACTCCGGCAGCATCTTATCGACTTCACTGACCTTACCGGCTGCGGGGCCGACTTTAGCCGCATCCTTCATCAAGCGCTCGGGAAGACGGTCGTCCGCGGCGGTAATTCCGGCTTTCATATTGAAATCCCGCTCCATATTCCAGACGCGTTCACCCACTTCCAGCATGCGCTCGGGCGTCCAATCGCCCTCGCAGGCCGCATCGACCTGGGGTGCGATATCGTCCAGTGTCCACGCAAAGGTGGTGAATACACACAGGCCGGCGGAGTCCACCGCGGCAGTGGCATCCTGGAACGCTTTTACCAGGCCGGCTTTACCTTCGGATTCCAGAGGATCGGTTTTTTCCGGAATACCGAGAATTTCAGAAGCAACAGTATAAGCACGCAAGTGACAGGCACCTCTGTTGGAAGTGGCGTAGCCAAGCCCTATACCCTGAATACCGCGCGGATCATAAGCCGGGAATTCCTGCCCTTTAACCGTCATGGACAGCTCCGGATGGCCGTATTTTTCACACAGCCGCTTCGACCCCATGCCAAGCTCCACACCGAAGCCTTCACCTTTGGCCGTCGCTTCCGCCGCCCAGCAAAGCGCTTCGGCAGAACCGAACTTCAATTCAACGCCTCCGGTCTGCTCGGTCGTGATAGCACCCAGATCAAACAGCTCCATCGCCGCGGCAACGGTTGCGCCAAAGGAGATCGGGTCCATGCCGTCTTCATTGCAGAGGAAGTTGACATAGGTCAGCGCATCAAGATCATCCACCCCGGTATCCGGACCCAGAGCCCACGCCGCCTCATATTCAAGTCCGCCGGAATTGATCTGATACTCGGGCTTATCCTTTACCGAAAAATGCGAAGGATCGACGGATGAAATCCGCCCGCAGGCAATGGTACAGGCAAAGCAACCGCCGTTGGTCGTCAGGTTATTTTTGCCATCGCTCTTGCGCGGTTCCTGCATGGCTTCACCCGAAACCTTATGAGCCCCTTCGAATTGCACATCGCGCATATTGCGGGTAGGCAAGGCCCCGACTTCGTTGATCACGTTCATCAACACCTGGGTACCATAAGCCGGCAGGCCTTCGCCCGTGACCGCGTTTTCGGCCAGCACTTTTTTACCGGCATCCACGGCCTGCTGAAACTGCTCCGGATTATCGACCGGGGCAACGCCGTTGGTTCCACGCACGGCAACCGCTTTAAGATTCTTCGACGCCATCACCGTGCCCACGCCACTGCGGCCCGCGGCACGATGTAAATCGTTCACCACGGCAGAGTAGAGGCAGCCGGCTTCCGCCGCACGCCCGACCGCTGCGACCCGTAACTGCGGATCGGCATGCTGATTGTGCAGCCACTTATCCGCCTCCCAGACGGACTTGCCCCAGATATCGTCCGCAGGCAGAAGTTGCGCCTGGTCGTTATTAATATGCAGATAAACCGGATTCGCTGACTTGCCTTCTATGATCACCATATCCCAGCCGGCAAATTTCATCTCCGCGCCCAGAAACCCGCCGGAGTTGGAACAGGCAACCGCGCCGGTCAGCGGGCTTTTGGTGATCACCGAATAACGGCCGCCCGTGGAGGCGTTTGTCCCCGTTAAGGGTCCGGTGGCAAAAATCAGCATATTCTCGGGGCTGAGCGGATCCACGGTCGGATCCATTTCCTCGATCATATAACGGGTCGCCAGACCACGCTGGCCAAGATACTCGTTCGCCCATTCCATATTGGTCGATTCTTCCTTAACGGTTCCATCAGTCAGATTCACGCGTAATAATTTTTTACTCCAAGACATGGTTCACCCCCTATGCTTGCGCACTGACGCTGTTATCGGTTTTACTCGCCCAGGCACGCATACGGTCATAGCCGGTCGATTCGGCATTGACATAAGTGATGGCGTCGGTCGGGCAGGCAGAGGCGCACTTCGGATCGCCCCCGCACAGATCGCATTTGACCACTTTCCCGGAGTCCGCATTGTAATTCACGGTACCGAACGGACAGGCAATGGTGCAAACCTTACAGCCCACGCAGATATCGGCGTGTACATCCTTGGACCCGTTGGCCAAATTGAGTTTGATCGCATCAACCGGGCAAGCGTGCATACACCAGGCTTCATCGCACTGCGTACAGGTGTATGGGACAAACCTGCCTTCGTCGTGGAAGTTGAATACCTTGATGCGGGATTTCGCCGGGTTGAAAACATTTTCGTTTTCATATGAACACGCCAGTTCACACTGTAGGCATCCGGTACATTTACCCGGATCAATGTGTAAAGACTTTAGCATTGGTGATCCTCCTAAAAGAGATTCGAGCTGAGCCCAAAAAATGGGTAAGGCCAGATTGAAACGGCTAACCCCTGTTGTTAAAACTTGCAACCTCCAGCCAGGCCGCGTCGATAACTTATTTTGATCATTGGCCCTTAACGGACTTTCTTGTTTACTACTTATTCTGCCAGTCGGCCTGCTTCCCTGAAATGGAAATAGACATACGTTTATAACAGCGCACGCTTTAAGAGCCTGCTCAAAATCTCTGCGTCTACTGCGAATTCGCAGAGTTTGGCCAGATTTCCTCCTGATCGTCGTTGCGTAGAACCACTATGCGCCTCCAATCAGAATAAAATCTGACTCAAATCAGCGTATTCTCGCGACGACACAGAGATCTTGAACAGGCTCCTAGGAATTTCTCCACTCCCCACACTAAAAAAAATACAACGCAAATTCAATAGGCTCATACTAAAAGGAGTGGTGACTGCACCCTTAGTATGAGTTTTTTTGATCAAGGCGCAGCTATTCAGGAACTATTCCCGTTCAACATTTTCGGCTAACCGCTGTCAGCCGGTCTGCGCGCCCTTAATTCCGAACGCAATGGTAAGCGTCACCTGAAATTCTGAACCATGATCCGGCTTTCGGCCATAACTAATTGTCGTTAATTCAATCCTGTTGTTCGCACACCCTAGGGGGTGTTAACGCTGTTTTGGAATTAGTGTTAGCAGGCCCTAGGCAGAACGAAAGCATTCTGTTTTAATGCCCTTGAGGTTAGCGCCGGGCGCAGTCCGGCATTCAGATCCGAGGTCAATCGTGATGAAAAAAATACTGGTGTTGAGTTTTATAGGTGACGACCGGCCCGGACTGATCAGCGATATTTCGGAACTCATCGCCGAATACAAAGGCAATTGGATGGAAAGCCGGCTGGCACAGCTGGCGGGTAAGTTTGCCGGAATCATTCAGATCAGCGTTCCGGAAAAAAATATCGACGGGTTGCACGCCGCCCTGACCCATATGTCCGGCGATAAGCTTTCCTGGCTGATGGAACCTTGTGAACAGGCCAGTACGGCAATGCCCTACTCGCGGCGGCTGACGGTGGATTTAGTCGGCAATGATCGCCCGGGCATAGTGCATGACGTCACCGAGGTGCTCTCCGCCATGAAACTGAATGTCGAGGAAATGACATCCGAATTCAGCGATGCGCCCATGTCCTCTGAAAAACTCTTTCATGCCACCATCACCATCGCGGTACCGGATGCGATTGAAATCGGTGAGATCCAGGATAATCTCGAGTCCCTGGCCAATGAGCTGATGATAGAAATCGAAGAAACCTGATCCGGAATCAGATATTCACCTGAAAACCCCGAATCACACACCCAAGCCCCACCCGTAGGAGCTTGCCCTGCAAGCGAAACCCCGCACCAATAGAAAACCTCTCGCGAGGAAGCCTCGCTCCTACACCCATACCCACGCCAACCGGCCGCGTTTAATGCGCTTCTTCCCAATTACCGCCTTCGCCGATTTCTACTTCCAGAGGTATGGATAAATCCGCGGCGCCAATCATCAAAGCCGACAAACCTTGTTTGACCCTGGCTATATCCTTTTTCGCAGCCTCCAGCACCAATTCATCGTGCACCTGCATAACCATCCGCGCATCGAGCGATTCGGATGCCAGCCAATCATGCACCCGGATCATGGCGCGCTTGATAATATCCGCGGCCGTACCCTGCATGGGGGCATTGATAGCGGTGCGCTCGGCGTATTGACGCCGTTGGGCGTTTTTTGAATTGATTTCCGGCAGGTAGAGGCGCCGCCCGAACACGGTTTCGACGAACCCCTTTTCCCTGGCCTGAGTCCGGGTATTGTCCATATAGGCCTTGACGCCCGGGTAACGCTCAAAATACAAGTCGATATAGGACTGAGCCTCAGCGCGGCTGATATCCAGCTGCCGCGCCAGACCGAAAGCGGACATGCCATAGATCAACCCGAAATTAATCGCCTTGGCCGCCCGCCGGTGCTCCGCGTCCACCCGATCCACCGGCACCGCAAACACTTCTGATGCCGTCGCCGAATGCACATCGATGCCATGTTCAAAGGCATACAGTAAACCCTGATCAGCGGAAAGATGCGCCATAA
Source organism: Granulosicoccaceae bacterium (assembly GCA_965222695.1). Lineage (GTDB taxonomy): Bacteria > Pseudomonadota > Gammaproteobacteria > Granulosicoccales > Granulosicoccaceae > UBA7957. The sequence continues at coordinate 3,842,638 of OZ244967.1, forward strand.
TCCGCAACTCGATCTGTGAATAATCCGCCGCCAGGATCTTATAGCCTTTGGGCGCGACAAACGCGGAGCGGATTTTCCGCCCCTCCTCCGTCCGCACGGGAATATTCTGCAGATTCGGATCGGCCGACGACAGTCGCCCGGTTGACGCTACGGCTTGATGATAGGACGTGTGGACGCGCCCGGTCCGGCTGTCGATCTGCTCGGGCAGTTTATCCGTATAAGTGGATTTCAGCTTACTCAAACCCCGGTGCCTGAGAATAATACTCGGCAGCTCGTAATCCCGCGCCAGTGTTTCCAACACATCTTCCGCGGTCGAAGGCTGCCCCTTGGGGGTTTTCCGAATCACGGGAAAGCCTTTTTTCTCAAAAAATATCTCCTGGATCTGCTTTGGCGAACCCAGATTGAACTCCTCACCGGCTTCGGTAAAAGCTTCCTGCTCCAACTGCACCAGGGTCGCGGCAATATCACTGCTCTGCTGAAACAGCATATCCGGATCGATGTAAACACCGTCGGTTTCGATCTTCGACAGGACGGGGATCAAGGGTATCTCTATATCCTCGTAAACACGGGTCAGCGACGGTATCTTCTCAAGCGCAGGCCATAGCGTCTGGTGCAGACGCAGGGTAATATCCGCATCTTCGGCGGCATAGTGCGCCGCTTCATCCAGGGATATCTGATTAAAAGTCAGTTGATTTTTGCCTTTGCCGGCTATGTCCTCGAAATGGACGGTGGTTTGCCCCAGGTATTTTTCCGCCAGTGAATCCATATCATGGCGAGTCGCGGTGGAGTCGAAAACGTAAGACTCCAGCATGGTGTCATGCTTGACACCCCGCATATGAATACCGTAACGGGTCAGCACGTTCATATCGTATTTTAAATGCTGGCCGATCTTCAGCAGGCGCTCATCCTCGAGCAACGGTTTGATTTTTTCAATGACCCAGTCGCGGTCCAACTGCCTGGGCGCTCCTTCATAGTCATGCGCCAGCGGCACATAGGCCGCTTCGTCCTCTTCCACACTGAACGACAGGCCCACCAGTTCGGCCTGCATATAGTTGATACTGGTGGTTTCCGTATCGACCGCGAATATGCCGGCGTTTTTCAGCTTCTTCAGCCAGGCATTGAAAGCGCGTTTGCTGAGCACGGTCTCATAGTTTTTGCGATCCCGCTCAGCTGCTTCCTTTCCCGCTTCCGGGGCGGCCGAATCATCCGCACCGTCTTCCCCGGCGTTCAGTTCGGACAACCAGGTTTTAAAGCCAAGGTCCGTATAGTATTGGCGCAGGTTTTCAGTGTCCGGTTCAGTGACGGTCAGCTCATTGTGTTTTACCGGGAGCTTAAGTTCGGTTCTGATAGTGGCCAAATCATATGACAGGGGAAGCTGCTCCAATGCATCGCGCAGCTTTTCGCCGATCTTGCCCTTGACCTTATCGGCATTGTCGATAACGCCCTGCATGCTGCCGTATTCCTTCAACCACTTTACCGCCGTCTTGGGGCCGCAACTCGGCACGCCGGGAATGTTGTCGGACTTATCCCCGACCAGGGCCAGATAATCGATAATCTGATCCGGCCGCACGCCGAACTTCTCCTCCACTCCCGCACTATCCATGGTTGAATTATTCATGGTGTTAATCAGCGTGACATTACCGTCCACCAATTGCGCCATATCCTTATCGCCGGTGGAGATAATGACCTCTTTCCCATCCGCCGCCGCCTGCCGCGCCAGAGTCCCGATCACATCGTCCGCCTCAACATCAGGCTCGATCAACATGGGAAAACCCAGGGCCTCGACCAAACGGTGCAAGGGCTCTATCTGCACCCGCAACTCGTCAGGCATGGGCGGCCGGTTGGCCTTGTACTCGGCATATAAATCATTGCGAAAGGTCTTACCCTTGGCATCGAACACCACCGCGACCTCATCCGGCTGATAATCCTTGACCAAACGCTTGAGCATATTCACCACACCGAAAACCGCGCCGGTGGGCTCGCCCTTCGCATTGGTCAAAGGCGGCAAGGCATGAAAGGCTCGAAACAAATACGACGAACCATCGACAAGAACTATCGGTTTGGAATCAGACATGGTGAGAATCTATCGCCCGCGTTGCGTTCAAAAAACCCCGAAAGAATGGTCTAAAGGGTGCATTCAGTAGGATAATGCCACAAATTACCGAGTCATCAAGGAAACCATTATGATCCAGCAAAACGAACGCATGCGCTTTGCCAGCAACGACGAAACCGAACAGGCACTCTCCCGCGAATCCTGGAAGATTTTCCAGATCATGGCCGAATTCGTCGAAGGCTTCCAGAAACTCGCCGCCATCAGCCCCTCCGTCAGCATCTTCGGCTCCGCCCGCTTCAAACCGGATAACCCCTACTACCAACTCACCGAAAACATCGCCCGCAAACTCTCCGACTCCGGCTTCGCGGTCGTCAGCGGCGGCGGACCCGGCATTATGGAAGCCGCCAACAAAGGCGCCTACCCCGGCAAAAGCGCAAGCGTCGGACTCAACATCGTCCTCCCCCACGAACAAACCGGCAACCAGTTCCAGGATATAGGGCTCAACTTCCGCTACTTCTTCGCACGCAAAGTCATGTTCGTCAAATACGCCTCCGCCTACGTCGTCATGCCCGGCGGCTTCGGCACCCTCGACGAAATGGCCGAAATCCTCACCCTGATCCAGACCAGCAAATCCCGCCGCATCCCCGTCATCCTCGTCGGCAAAGACTTCTGGCAAGGCCTCTTCGACTGGTTCGAAAACACCATGCTCAAACACGGCACCATCAACCAGGCAGACCTGGACATCTTCAGCATCATGGATGACCCCGACGAAGTGGTGAACGCGATATTTGATTACTATGAAGGGGTTGATATTACGCCTGTATTGTCGAGTCAGGATATCTCGATGGATATTTAGCTCTATCCGGCAGGGATATACGAGTTCCCTCGCCGAGGTTTAGATGAATTGTGTTGCGAGCACTGACGAACGGACGGTGAAGCAAGGGGCCGCGAATGTTCGTCTATCGGATGGGTCCACTCATCAATGATCGAGAGGGCTGCGTACGCCAAGCACGCCTCGGTTCAACACATGCGTATATATTTCCGTAGTCTTCACATCCGAGTGGCCCAGCAATTCCTGAACGGTACGAATATCATTGCCCTGTTCTAATAGGCGGGTCGCAAAACTGTGCCGGAACGTGTGACAACTGGCGTGTTTTGCAATACCGCACAGTTCGATGGATTTCCTGACGTTACGTTGCAGCGATCTGTCCATGACGTGGTGACGGCGGATGGCGTCAGATCGCGGGTCTCTAGACAGATTTGCAGACGGGAAAAGATACTGCCAAGCGAGTGATTTTGCAGCAGTCGGGTATTTTATGGCGAGGGCAAAGGGCATATAGACTTCGCCGCAGCCATTGGCGAGATCGCTCTGGTGCAGTTGACTGACAGAATTGATCTGTTCGCGTAAGCGCTCAATCAGATTTTCCGGCAACAAAGTACGCCGATCCTTGCCGCCTTTGCCAAACTTGACAATAATGATCTTCTGATCAAAATCTACGTCCTTTACACGCAGGGAAACCGCCTCGCCGGTTCGTAGCCCGGCACCGTACATGATTTCGGCAATCGTTCGCCAGGGTTGCTTCAAGCATTGTATTACAGTTACGGCCTCTTTGTGAGAAAAAACGACCGGTACGCGACGTTTTGATTTAGCAGTTGTAATCTGGAGCTGACCCAGAGGCATCTCCAGAAAACGGTTATATAGAAATGCAAGTGCGTTTAAAGCGGTTCTCTGCGTGTTGACATTAACATTTTCTACCACCGCCAGATGGTGTAGAAACTGTTCAACATGCGCCGGCCCCATATCTTTGGGGTGTTGCATGCGGTGATACCGGATATACCGCTTTATCCAGAGGCAGTAGGTTTTTTCAGTTTTATAGGCCAGATTTCGCACGCGGATCGAAGCGCGTACCTGATCCATAAACCTGACCGGAGATGAAGGGATTTTTGGCGGTATATCGTTGATGTGGCTCATTATGTCATTCCTTGACTTTAGTGATTCCTACCCGCTTAAGGTAACATAGGAATAGTCCGGCATTCAAATAGTCCGACCGTCGGGCTATTTTTTTTGCACCCGAATCTGAATGAGTTGTCTATCTACTTGTATTGTTGGAAAAAAATGACTATTCAAGTGTCAGCTTGCTGAAATTTTTATACCAGAAAATAAACCGACATCGTGTCGGACTATCTCCTTTTCAAATCCCTTCATTTTGTAGTAATCTTCTGATATTGTTCAGAAAAATGACATGTCGGTTTTTGTCTGAAATCCTGGATAAACCGACATGGAAATAGCCGACATTGTGTCGTTGGAAAATACTGTTATGTTTCTGCGAGGCTAAAGCATAAATCACAGCATTCCACGTCGATTTCTCCTTGTACAAAAAGGTAAAAACCGGGGTATGCTTAAATATCTATTAGTTAATAAACAACCGTAATGGAATATTAATGAATTGGAAAGACATCGTTCTAAAATGGTTTGATCGTAAATTAAACCCTGATTGGGCTAAAAAATTTATTTGGTCATTGTTTTCTTTAGGAGCAATATTAGTCATTTCACCTATTGTTGTATCGGTAATTGATGTTTCAATTTCCCATGGAGAGTTAGAATTTAAAGCTGCTTTTGCAGAAAGAACAAATAGTATATGGGAGGCACTGGCTCCGTTTATTGGAGTTGTTATCATTTTTATCGCAGCTTTTTTATTTAAGATAAAACTAAATGACTCTGAAACTAATAAAAGCAAGTTATTGGATATAGACCATATAGGAAATTTAACTTTCTGCGATATGGAAAACCCTGAGATGCACAAGTTATATTTTGAGAATAAAAATATAATTAATATTGGATATCGTAATCCTAACTACAATTACAAACACAAACACAAACACAAACAACTTCTAGTATCTGGAGGGTCTGATTGTATATGGAGTGAATTTATTCAACAGTTTCCTGAAGTTATACAGCCATATATAATGGAAATAAGAAAAGAAATAGTCAAAACAGAACTTATTAAACTTACTGGACAAGACATGAATAATACTGTGTTTGAGTTTATTGACGGTGTTACTTTTCTATTTTCATGGCGAGCTTGGGGAGAAATGGTGCAGGCAATCGGATATCAACGTGATGGGTATATGGAGCACTATATGTAACACATGAACATAACGAACAAGGATAGGTTGCGTGAGGAACGAACCGCAACCTAATCCGGTTGTTGAACCAGTCCGGCAGATTGACGGTATTCTATATAAAGGAAATAGTGGTGACTGTGTGACTTGTTTTTCTATTTATGACAGGCCAGGCACTTTTCAGCAGGCGAACGGGAGCCTCACTGCAGGGCGTGCCGTTAACGGTTTCTTTGTGCATAAACTGACGTTACCTCTTAAATGAGTGTGCCTGCTATCAGATAGTGCAAGTGTTTAACCTGATCGCCATGCAGGCGGGAAGAACACGGTAATGCACATCGGGCTTTGACAGTGATGGCACCGGTAGTCAGGTCGCGGTCTGTTCTCTGGCTCCGGTATTTGTGTACATAAGACTTGTTGGATCAGGTGCAATATTGCTTTGGCATTGGGATGCAAAAAGCCGTAATCCCGGACACGGCGAAAGCCTTTGGGCAACACGTGCTGAAAGACCAGCGATAAAAAATCCTCGCCGGCCAGTGTGCGTGTGCGATGTTTGCCGGTGTTGTCGGTATAGCTGAAGGTCACGGATTGTCCATCATCGGCAATGATGTTTTTCTCGGCGATGACACCGCGGTATAGGTAGCGGGAAAGGTATTTCAGCGCGGGTAGTCCCTTACCGACGTGAGCACAGTCCACTACCCACTGTGTGGCGATGCTGGCAGGCAGTACCAGCTTTTCTGATTGCAGCGCCTGTAGCAGACGCGCTCGGAAGACCTTGGCCAGCGATTCGTTTTTAAAGAGATAGCGACCGCCCATGGTTTTCCACAGGCGGTTTCGTTTATTGATGCAGCCGCCCGGTACGATGATATGCACATGCGGGTGGTAATTGAGCCGGCGCGAGTGGGTATGCAGCACAGCGGTCATGGCGATCTCGGCGCCCAGCTTTTTGTCGTTCAGGGCAAAGTCCCTGAGCGTTGATACCGCACACCGGAACAAGCAGGCGTAGACGGTTTTCGGATGCTTGCGTGCAAGCGCCCGAAGCTCGAAGGGAATCGTAAAGGTGACCATAAAGTAGTCGAGCGGCAACAGTTTTTGAGTCTGGCGCTCAAGCCATTGTGTGGTCAGATGATTCTGGCAGCGATGGCAATGGCGATGGCCGCAGCACGGGTACTGCACCTGATGCTGCTCGCAGTGAGGGCATTGGAGCTGGATCTCGCCGTAGCGAGGGGTGTGGCAATGCAGGGTGGCATCCAGCGCATGCTGCTGATCGCGGGAGAGTGAGTACTTGTCGGTAAATCGTTTTGAATAACGCGCAATAATGTCCGTCAGGTTCATCCTACAGCTCCCCGTCCAGTGAGATGGGCAGTTTGCTGATCAATGCGTCGATCATAGTGCGGGCATTTTGTTGTGCCGGTTCTGTGAGTTGGGTATAGAGCGCGGTGGTTTTAGGACAGGCATGGCCGAGCTCTTGTTGAATGGCGCGCAGATGCAGGCCAGACTCGACCAGGTGTGCCCCGTAGCTGTGACGTAGGCTGTGAATCGAGACTTTCTTGTGGATAGCGCAACTGTGCACGATGGTCTTGAACGATTTCTGTAAGCCGCCTCGATCCATAGGCCCAGTTGCGCAAGCCCGTTTATCGGGTGAATTTCCTCCGGGGAATGCCAAACTGCGATGACGGTGTGTCAGCCAATACTGGCGTAGTGCTGAGAGCGTGGCTTTGGGTAAAGTCACAAAGCGATCCTTGTGATGTTTGCCGCGACGGATATGTACACGCATGCGTTCGCCGTCGATGTCACCGACCTTGAGGTTAAGTGCCTCGCCGAGGCGAAGACCCATGCTGTAGCAGGTCAGGATATAAACCTGATAGCGGATCTCGCGGGTGTTGTTGATCAGCAGAGCGATCTCGCGCTGGGTAAAGATATCGGGCAATGAGCGCACCTGGGGTGGTTTGATGATATCGACCCATTGCCACTGTTTGTCGAGCACATGCTTGTAGAAGAATTGCAAGCCGTTGCGATCCAGTTTGACGGTGCTCCAGGAGTGGGATTTGACCAGGCTGGTGAAGTAGGTTTTAAGATCTTCTTGGGAGAGTTTTTCCGGACAACAATCAAAGAAAGCGGCGATGCGACGTACAGCGCGCGAGTAGGCATCAATAGTTTTTTGGCTTTTGCCTTGGCGCAACAGTGCGTTAAGATGTTGCTGGTACAGTGAATTGAATCGTATTTGCTGTGCTTTGTTCATGAGTCTTTCCTCGGTTAAGGCACCCGGGCTTGGGTGCATGGGGAAAGACTCATTTATTCTGCGGTAAGGGGAAAGGATTTATTTTGGAGCGGAGCGACTGCGTTCAACAAGGCCTGCAATTGATTGGTTACCGCAGCATATTGGTCCGAAACTCTATTTGCCTTATCGGCATAGTGACTGAGCCGTGTATCGGATTTTGACAAAGTCAAGGCTAAGGAAGAAGAGCTCAGGTAAAACGCATCAAACTTGTCCAGAATAGTATCCACATCACTGGCGATTTCGGGTGCCAGCTTGGCCACAGCGAAAAGGTTCCGTTTAAATTCTTCAGCGAGTACGCCCGTATCGACAACGAGCTTTTGATCTGCGGTCAGTACACTGGCCTCCAGCTCACGCTGAACAATTTCCAATTTGTATTGAGCACCCAGCAGCCTGGCCTGTACAGGATATAGTACATGCTCAATCTCCTGCAAAATGGAGGCGTTTTGAGCTGATTGACTAGTGGTGATGGCCACATACAGAATGAATCCGCTCACTCCTAGTACGGCAATCGAGAACACTCGATGCTTAATCGAAAATATAGACCTGCCGGCGAGTTTTCCACGCGCTTTCAGTGGAAGTTTTCCGACTTTCAATATTTCCAGATTTGAGAGTTTGCTGATGTATCCGCGCTTGCGCATGACGAGATTCTGTATCCGTTTGTCTCTGGATCCCTCTGATAACCATTTTGTGCTGTTCGGGAGCGGGTATCGACTTAATCCAGCCCGAACGTTGACGATTTGCGCGAAAATTCAAGCGGCGATCCCTTAGAGCCTGTCTGGAATCTCTGTGTCGAAGCGAAATTTGGCTGATTTGAGCCAGATTGAGTTCTGATTTGAGGCGCATAGTGGTTCTACGCAACGAAAATAAGGACTCAAACTGGCCAAATTCAGCAAAATTGCAGCCGATATCAGAGATTGTAGACAGGCTCTTAGTCCAGCCGCTCCAAACACACGCTCATTTCAGAGCAACTGGATTATGGATACTATCGACAGTTCAATTGCTCTCTTGATCGATATTCAGTGCAAATGTGTTCAGAAAACTGTCCGTATTTTGAAAAATCTGAACAGGTGCAAGAAACACCTCTTAGAGCCTTATATGGTTCGCCCCGTTATGCAAGAATAAAATGTAGTACTCATAAAGAAGTTATTGCAGCCATATATCCGGTATCGAATCGAGAACGCTTGTCGCGCTCTGTCGTACCCTGATGGAATTCGCTCGCCCCTGGCCTCATCAGTTCAGCGGTCTACCTCGTGGTGACCATAGGCTCTATCAGGCTCCCAGGTGCGCGGTTTATAACCCTTTATGCCATCACTGTGATTTCACTCTTTGCAATTGGATGAGGCTTAGCTTCACGGACTCTTAACCTAAATATCAGTACCTTGTGTTATTCCAGCGCAACGCATGAACGACTCGCCCTTTTATCACACCCTGGCCAGAGTTGCGGTGGAGTAGTCTTCGCCGTTTTTCAACAACGCATAGGCGACGCGTGCTATTTTATTGGCCATCGCCACAATAGCGACGTTCATGTGACTGCGCTGTTTGAGCGCCTGGCACCATCGCTGGGTGTTCGTGCGACATTGGTCGACATGCACAACCACAGAACGAGCACCGTGTATCAGCAAGGTTCGCAGGTAAACGTCTCCTCGCTTGCTGATACCCAACAACGTTGGCTTGCCCCCTGTTGAGTGCTGTCGTGGCACCAGACCCAACCAGGCCCCCAGTTCCCGGCCATTGCGAAACGACTTGATATCGCCGATACCCGCCAGCAGTGCCGTTGCCACCAGTGGGCCGACCCCTGGGATCGTCATCAGCCGCTTTGCCTGCTCATCCTGCTTAGCCAACCTCTGCAGTGTGTCGTCGTAATCAGTCACCCGCTGGTCACTGTGCAAAAGCTCTTCATACATCCGTTGGAGTTGCTCGCGAAACAAGTCACTCAAGCCGTTGTCGGCATCCTCCAAGACCTCGGGCAACCGGTTAATCACTGTTGCCCGTCCTCGGGCCAGGACAAGACCATACTCCTGGAGCAATCCGCGAATCTGATTCACTTGCGCAGTACGTTGCCCAACCGCCAGACTACGCAATCGGTGTATGGCTTGTATATCCTGCTGGGCCACCTCCTTGATCGCGACAAAACGCATGCCGGGACGTTGCACCGCTTCGCTAATGGCCTCAGCATCTGCCGCATCGCTTTTGTTCGACTTGACATAGGGCTTGACAAACTGTGGGGCTATCAGCTTTACCTTGTGCCCGTAAGACTGAAATAAACGACCCCAATAATGGGCGCTGCCACAAGCCTCCATGGCCACCAGACAGGGCTGTTGTTTGACCATCCATTGTTTCAATAACTGCCGGTTCATTTTTCGATTCATCACTTTGCGCCCCGACTGATCAGCGGCAAAAACCTGAAAGCTGTTCTTCGCCAAATCGATAGCGATTACTTTTAACGGGTGTTTTTCGGTATCATGTTTCATGGTTCGCTCCTTCATCTCGTTGTTTGGCTCACACAGTAGCCGTCTTAAATACCCAGTCATTACTATAATGACTTTGAGAGGAGGGGCGAACCATTCCATTAGTTCAAGATCTCTGTGTCGTCGCGAGAATACGCTGATTTGAGGCGCATAGTGTTGTGGTTCTACGCAACGACTAAAACGCCGCGAAGGAGCTTGCCTGGCAAGCGAAAACCGAATGGATAATCCCCTTTCGCGAGGCTGCCTCGCTCCTACGGTGTAGAAAAAACTAATGTCATCACCGTGCCGCGCAGGGTATGTGCTACATACAATCAGGAGAAAATCCGGCCAAACTCAGCGAATTCGCAGTAGGCGAAAGGTGAGGATAGGCGAATCGGTCTCGGAAATCGGAAATCTCTGCCGCAAGACCGGATTCCGGCAGAGCAGGAATAAGCCCCTTATTCAGGTTCGGGAGATCAAGGCATCCGGCAGACCCCGAGCGACCGTTTGTGCAATTAAACCGGTAATGAATACTTTCAGAACATCTCCCGGGATAAACACCAGCGCGGCCGCCGCGGCAGCCCACAGATCCAGATCCGTCATCAGAACAATACCAGGTATGCCGCAAAGGTACATCACCGCAACTCCGCCCATAAAAGCGGCGATACATGCTGACCAGAATACCGAAAACCTTTTCAGGCTTTTCATTATCATACCACTGACCCATGCAGCGATAGGCCAGCCTATAAGGAAACCCACGCTGGGACTGGCAAAAACACCAAGCCCGCCACGGCCACCGGCAAGCAACGGTGCCCCAAGGGCAACCACCAGTAAAAACAAACAAACCGCAAGCGCTCCGCGTACCGGCCCGAGCATGACTCCGGCCAGCATCACACCCAAGCTCTGAGCCGTGACCGGAACTCCGCCGGCAAGTGGAATACTGAATTTCGGCAAAAGCCCCAAAGCGGCGATCAGGGCAGCATACAGCGCAATTTGCACTAAGGTCTTATCGTTGTTCAAGAATTTCTCCATCTACAAATCAGTTGTGTATATTGTGGATTTCACCCTGCTGAGCAATACCGCCTGAACCACCCCGCGATTGCAAAGCCTCGGCAACGGTATCCGACATTTTCAGAGCCTGGATCGTAAAAGGCGCAATCAAGCGCCAGCGCGGTCGTCGCCGCGATCTTGCTTTCCAGGACTCGCCAAGAGCTTCGATCAAGGCAAACAACACGGGCGCAAAACGCACCATTAAGGCTACCGCTATGGATACCTTTTGCGCTGGCAGGCCGACTAATGACAGAGGTGCAAAAACCGGTTTCATTGCTGCCATCATGTCGGTCATACGGCTCGTCATACTGACAAGATTCGCCAACAGAATCATTGCCAGTAATCGCCCGACAGCTACCAAGCCTTCGGTCAGGCTGCCTGTCCAAATATGGAGGATCAGAATCAGCAGTAAAAAAGGTACCAGCGGATAAAGTAATTTTATCTGCGATAAAGCTTCTTGTCCTGCAGAAAAGTAAAGCAGCAAGACAATAATCAGAAAACCGAAGATCAGGCTGAGTGAATCTACGGGGAGCACCAGGACGCTGCAAACGCAGAGCACTAACAACTTGCTGCCGGCGGGTATGTCGTGCAACCAGGATTTTTGCGATAGATACAACGAAATCACATCAGTTCCCCTAAATTTCTTTCCTTTTCGAGGGATTTAGCGACATATTCACGATAGTCGTCAAGCGTGTCGCACGCCGATCCATCCCTATGTACTTCCCCCTCGTGCATCCAAATGACGCGCTCAAGTCCGGACAGGGTCTCAAGGTCATGGCTGACCAATATCATCCGCTCAACCGATTCATCCAGCAGACTGACAAGGCGGGTTCGAGTCGGAAGATCAAGGCTGGAGAAAGGTTCATCCAACAAGAGCAATCGCGGCTGCATGACGAGAATAGCCAGAATGCACACGAGTTGTTTCTGCCCTTCGGACAAGGTATGAACAGCTCGGTCTGCTAAGGATTCACATCGATATTGTCGAAGATAATCCCGGGCGACCAGTTCAGCGTCTGATGATTCCTTTCCCAATTGTTCCAACCCGAAAACCAATTCCTCCAATACTGTCGGGAAGATAATCTGATGATCAGGGTTTTGAAAAATAAACCCGACTTTGGCAGGTAAATACTCTTGGTGACGGCGGGTATCATAGCCGAAGACTTCCACCCTGCCCTTGTCCGGTAAATTCAGACCGTTGATCAATTTGATGAGTGAAGATTTTCCGGATCCATTGTTTCCGATAATCCCTATTCGTTTCTCGTTGAGACGAAGTGAGATCTGCTTTAAAACTTCAGACTTTCCCCGCACTAACGACACGTCGTCCAGAATCACCTCATCCGTCTCTAAAACAACACTCATCGGTCCATCCGCGGATTTACCGCTGAACAAGGCGTAGATTCCGTTCCGCAGCAGATGCAGCCTCAACATACTTATCGCTTTCCCTGATCAGTCCGGCGTTCGGCGCAGTGAATAGGATTTTTCATGATAGGACAGCTCTGTGACTTTGCAGCGCGCGATTATAACCGGAACATAAAGACATATTCAGTTTCGCATACCCGGGCCGATATCAGCGATTGTACGAATGAAATTAGGACCATCTATGCGATTCTGGACCGCGATTACCGCAATCATTGCCTTTCCGCTGATTGCGGCAGAATCCGAGCTGTACCAGATTCCCATGTATAGCCATGGATCTCATACCTTTTACATAAATTCAGAGATCTCCGGCACCGGCGAAGCCCCCATGTTGGTTGATACGGGTTCCGGCTATTCCGTCATCAACGAAGAAACTCTCGCCAGGTTAGATGCTAAGGGTGAGGCTGAATACATCAGCAAGGTTCGCGGCAAAATGGCCGATGGCAGTGAAAAGATCTTTCCATTGTACAGTATCAAGACCTTGACACTCGGGAAGGACTGTAGAATTTTTAATGTCAAGGCCGCTGTGTTGCCCAACAATTCCCGGCAAATCATCGGCATCTCAACATTGATTCAGGCGGCTCCGTTTTCCATGTCTTTTCAACCGCCCCTATTGACACTCAGTCAATGCCATAGGCACCAAAACGTCGAAAACATTGGTGTTAAAGACAATCGCGGTGATACCTCTTAGAAAATAATCAGATCCCACCAGCTGGCGCTGGCGAGACCTGATTACACATCCCTCATCCTGGAGAGATTGTTTTGGAATCCTGTTCAAGATTGCCTTCCCGAAACAAGATTCCCGCGGCTCGGTACTTTCGCTATAAGATGGCAAGGTATATACCAAAATCATATTATTCATTTATTTCAATAACTTATGGAATTTTCCAAGAAGTGCTTTATTACAAAGTGTCGCCCGTAAGCGACGTTACCACCGTGCTCGTTCTGTAAGTAATTGATAAGAATAAATTTTCGTATGTCGCTCACAAGCGACATCGATTCTGCGGACAATTCTGTACACTCGTAAAAATCCATTATCGCTGGCAAAATCAACGCGTCGCGCTTTGCCTTTTTATACCACCGCGCGGTCGGGAAAAGAATGTGCGAATTAAAATTGCCACTACAATCAAGCAGCTGATTTTAATAGGATTTTTCCTCGTTGCCCTGACACTTACCGCCGGCATAATCAGTACCGTCATTCAGGTAGACAAACTATCAAACGCCATGAAATCCACGGTACAGAACTCTTCCCAGATCATTGAAACCAGCCGAATTGTCGTTTCTCAGGTACTCAGTCTTGAACGCACTGCGGGTCAGTACCTGGTTTTGTACGAAGATGAATTGCTCAAGCGATACCAAAACCAGCGTGAGCAGTTGTTGACGACTATCAACAGCCTGCTGCTATTACCCGTGCATCGGGACACAAAAAATACACTGGACCAACTCACCCAGGCAGAAAGCGGACTATGGGACCGTATTCAGACGGAAAAAGGCCCGGTCGGCGAAAAGGCTGAAAAAGTCGAACTTCCTGACTTGTCGGGCATAATTCGATCCATCCCGGCAGACGTATCCGATGCTATCGCCAGGATGAGCCGATCCATGGAGCGCAAAGTGTTCAGGGTGAAGCGATCGCTGCTGATACAGGCCTTGGCTTTGATTCCGCTCGCTATCATCCTGGCAACGGTTTTCAGTGTTTTGATTACCAGACCCATGAACCAGCTGTTAAAAACAATTCGCAATCTTGGCAGTGCCGATTTCACGACCCCGATCAAAGTCAGCGGACCGGAAGACATCAGTGAACTTGGAAAACGCCTCGATTGGCTGCGCGAAAAACTGGCTGCGATAGACCAGCAGAAAATGGATTTTCTGCAGCATATCTCACACGAACTTAAAACACCACTGACCGCGTTGCGCGAGGGTGTCGCGTTGATGGAAGAAGGAATTACCGGCCCTCTCACGGCCGATCAAATCGAGGTGGTGGGTATTCTGAAAGAGAATTGCCTTCAACTGCAAAAAGAAGTGGAAGCGCTGCTGGATTTTAATTTTGCTTTAACTCAAGATAAACCATTGGGTCATGAGTTATTACAGCTGGACGCCATTGTAAAGAATGTGGTTAAACAACACAGGCTGGAACTTCGATCTCGCGGTATCAAAATCAAGGGCAAAGTAAAGCCGCTGACAATCAAAGGTAATTTCAAACAGTTGACCACAGTTGTGGACAATCTGATATCAAATGCGATTAAATATTCGCCCAGTCATTCACTAATTACAATTACATTGCTTAACGAGAATAACAACGCCATACTTGATGTAATCGATAAAGGGCCGGGCATTATAAGCTCGGACAGCAAACAGATATTCAAACCTTTTTATCAAGGCGCGAACAAATCACGCGGCTCAGTATCCGGTACCGGTCTGGGTCTGGCCATAGCAAAACGCTACGTTATGATGCATCAGGGCTCTTTAAGACTTCAGGATGCCGACACGGGCGCACACTTCAGAATGAGGCTTCCCCTGGAAGCGACAGGAGTTACCAATGAATGCAAAGCCGGGGCTACTGTTTAATGCAAGTCTGATAACCCTCGCCGCAGGCCTTTCAGCCTGCGCACATATTGACAATAAACAAGCGGGAGAACCTATTCAGCTTCCACTGCCGGCAATCGAACAGGGCTGCGGTAACAACATCGCCTATATGAATTCATTGATTTCCATGAATGCCGAACAATACGAGCCGGAACTGGAACGGCTGGATGCCAAGCTCGATCAATCCGATTCTTATTGCGGAGTATTGCATCTGGCAATGTTACTGTCTACGCCGGCCCCTGAAGTTCAAAACGACAGCAAAGCGGTAAAGCTCTATCGGAAAGTTTTACAAATGCGCGGGGTCAACGGCACTGATCAGGAATTTACAGAAATTTTTCTCGCTCACACTAAACAGCGCCAGCTGCTGCGCAATCGAATCGGCGCATTTGATAAAGAACTGCAAAAATATAAAAAGGAAAACGGCTTGCTTAAATTGCAGATCGAACAATTAAAAAGTCTGGAAGCTGAAATTGAAAAAAAGGAACAATCGGTAATCACTCCGGTCAGCGAATAGACATGCCATACGCCCGAATTCTATTGGTGGACGATGATACCAGCCTGCTGCGGCTCTTGTCGTTGCGATTGGAATCCAATGGATATCAGGTCGATACTGCCGACAGTGGACGCCAGGCCCTGGCGAAGTTATCCGCCTGTCACCCGGATCTGGTGATTACCGATCTCAAAATGGACGACATCGACGGTGTCGCGCTTTTTGAGCATATTCAGAAAGATTATCCATCGATTCCGGTTATAATGTTGACGGCTCACGGTACGGTTTCCGGCGCGGTGAGCGCTACCCGAAGCGGCGTATTCTGCTACCTCACCAAACCTTTTGACAGCCAACAGCTGTTGCTTGAAGTCGAATCCGCTTTGCAGCAAAGCTATATAGAACACGGCGACAGCTCGGATTCCCTCGAACTGGCCTGGCGGGCTGAAATCATTACACACAGCCCTCTGATGGAAGAATTGTTGAATCAGGCTTATCGAGTCGCACAAAGCGAGGTGAGTGTCTTAATACAAGGCGCGAGCGGATCAGGCAAGGAACTGCTGGCGCGTGCGATTCATAATGCCAGTCCAAGAAAAAAAGGTATATTTGTCGCGATCAATTGCGCGGCCATTCCACACAGTCTTTTGGAATCGGAATTATTCGGTCACCGCAAGGGGGCATTTACCGGGGCAGACAAGGAGCATACCGGTCTGATCGAAACGGCCAGCGGCGGCACATTGTTTCTCGATGAGATTGGCGATATGCCGCTGGAAATACAAGTCAAGCTATTGCGGGTGTTGGAAAACCGACAGGTACGGCCGGTCGGAGCCAGCCAGTCGATAGCGGTAGACATCCGCTTGATTTCCGCGACGCATATTAATGTGGAGTCGGCGGTAGAGCAGCGAAATTTCCGTGAAGATCTTTATTACCGGCTCAATGTCGTCACTCTGGATCTGCCTCCTCTGGCCAAACGGCGCGAGGATATTCCGCTTTTAGCCAAGCACTTTCTGGCTGAAAACCGTACGGAGAACCCCCAATGTGTCGCTAAATCCTTCGCTCCCGACGCTATTGACGAGTTGGTCAGCGCTCCCTGGCCCGGCAATATCCGCCAACTGCTCAATGTTGTCGAACAATTGGCCATTTTAAATACGACACCGGTTATTTCCGCGCAATCGGTGATCAGGGCATTGCGAGGGAAAACCGGCGAAATCCCAACGCTGGCCAGTGCCAGCACCGAATTTGAACGTGAGTATCTGATCAGGATCCTGCAGATCACCCAAGGCAATGTCACTCGGGCGGCGCAAATGGCGAAACGCAACCGGACTGAGTTCTACCGTTTATTAAAACGCCATAAACTCGAAGCCTCCTCTTTTAGAATCTGAAGGCGGAGAGATTTTAAGCGATAAACGCCAACCCGTGGCGGCTTAGCCGCTTTACGCCCTGCTTGGTCACTCGTACCGTATGACCCTGAGTCATTGCTTTTCCCGAATCAGAATTCTCAAAAATCATATGGAGAAAAAACACCATATTTTCCTCTGCGGCTACAGGGTTAGCCGTGTACAGCATCGGCCAATCCATCCAGGTGGGTGCAAAAGTCGCCCCCAAACTGTAGCCGCAGGCATTGAGACGATGATCTTTAAGACCAGCATTGTCTGCTATGAGGGCATGCGCATCAAAAACCCGCCCGATAGGCCGACCCACCTGCAGTGCCTCCTCGCAGGCCTGCATAGCCTCTTCGGCCACACTGAACAGGTAGTGATGCTCTTGATCGGGCAGTCCCAACACAAACGTCCGCATCATGGCCGCGTGATAGTGGCGGTAGGCACCGGCCCATTCCAGCGTTATCTGGTCTCGATCCTGTAAATGTCTGCGACCGGCGTGATAGCGACAAAGCAGCGCATCCCTGCCGGAGCCTATGATGAATTCATTAGCGGGATAATCGCCATCGCCGCGGAATATCGCTGACTGCATGGCCGCAAGAATATCGCCTTCCCATGCGCCGGGTCGAATCAGTGGAAGGGCTGCATCCAGGGCTTCATCCGCCAGTTTTGCCGCCTGTTCAACATAATGTAGTTCTGTCTCACTCTTAACCAGTCTCAGGGTACTGACCAGATCTGACGCATCTTCGTAGCGACAGAAGCCTTCCAACATGGCTTCCAGTTTTCGGCCGTTAGCCGCGTTAAGACCGTAGGCATCAAATTCGACGCCCAGTGTCTTCCCGCGGCACCCATGCTCCAGCAAAATCTCCTTTGTGTGTTGCAAGGGCGTGCTGCCATCCGCGTCGGTCCAGATTCTGATATCGTCGATATCGGATGTATGTTGCGCCTGCCTTAGATCGGGAGCTCGTGTCAAAAGGGTTAAGCTTCCGTCGACACCGATGTATAAACACTGATAAAAACAATATCCGAAAGTGTCGAATCCGGTGAGGTAGTAATCGGACTCCTGGCGAAAGCAGAGTAAGCCGTAGAATCCTCGTTTGTCGAGTTCTTCAATGACGCGCTGGCGGCGTTGCTGTAATTCACTGTGGCTAAAGTGTAGACTCATCTGTCTTCCGGTATTCTCTGCAGCCGCCCTGTGACGGGCCTTACATGGATTTCACTATGAATCTTGTTGAAAAACTTCTCAAGGGTGGACTGATAGCTGCCCATCGCGGACATAGGGCGCTATTTCCGGAAAACACCATGGCTGCATTTGCCGATTGCGTAAATCAATGTGATTTTATTGAATTGGATGTACGATTCAGCAAAGATTGCGTGCCGCTGGTTTTCCATGACCCCACACTGGAGCGTACGACCGATATCCACAAATGCGGCCTGTTCCCGGGCCGGGAAGACCATCAAATCGAATCATTTAGCTATTCGGAACTGAAGCAGCTGGATGTTGGCAGTTGGTTCTACCAAGCCGATCCTCACGGCCAGATCGCTCGGGGCAATGCAATAGTTCCCCCGCCGGAAAAGCGCCCGCAAAGCATCCCGTTGCTAAGCGATGTGTTGGCTTTTGTCCGCGACAACAAACTTGCGGTCAATGTTGAAATCAAGCAATTACACAAGGATGAAGTCCGCAGTGTTACGGAAATCGTCCGGGCCGTTTATGAAAGCGGACTGGTTGAAAACTGTGTGTTATCCGCCTTTGATCACGCTATCGTGGCGAAAATCAAACAAACCGACGCTCAACTGACCACGGCGGCTCTGGTAGAAGGCGAGCATCCTGACAATCTGATCGAGTATCTGAAAGCACTCGGCGTCAGCGGATATCATATTCACGACGATATGGTCACGCCGGAAGTCTTTGCGGCAATTGCCGAGTCGGGCTTGTTTGTCTGTGTCTATACCGTCAATAGCGCAAGCCGGAAAAAAGAACTGATACAAATGGGAGCCAGTGCTGTTATCAGCGATTACCTTTAGGGCCTGTTCAAAGACTTAGAGTTCTCCCCAACGTCTGCGGCGACGCAGTTTCGGCAGAATCCATCCGACCAGAATTCCAATCCCCAATACGCCGGCACCCCTTATAAACCAATCCTGTTTTGTTTTATCCCGGTAAGCCCTGTTTTCAACTGATAAAGCTTCTTTTTCGGATTTCAGCTGTTGGACCTGCTTGCTCAGCAGCTCATTTTTTCTTTTAATCGAAATCACATCGGCGGTGGCTTCCCGAATTCCGGACAATTCTTTTCCCAGTTGCTGTTTTTCACTTTGCAGCTGATTGATCTGCCCACTCTGCTGTTTGCCGGTTTGCTGCAATTGGGTAATGGTATTCTCCAGACTGGCAATTTTGCTCCGCAGGCTTTCGTTATCCTTGGCGACTGTATCCAGGCGAACGCGCGCTGCGGGCTGCTGCATCAGATATCGCGACAATACAAATCCTTCGGTACCGGCCCGGGTACGCACTTTGGTGTAGCCGGTAGACTTATTCTCTTCGACCAATTCCAATGCTTCGCCGCTTTTTAGCATGCGTAAAATCGCAAATCTTGTTCCTTCCCCTCTGCGCAGGCTGGCCTCGAGTTGATCCGAAACATAAATCGTCTCAGCCAAAATATCGACGCTGACACAGAGCAGGAGAAACAGCAGAGTAAGAGCATTTTTATTCATCAGTCTCAGCCATCATTCAAAATCGGTGTGGACTATAACTTTTTTGCTGGCCAATTACATCCGCCGTCGAACATCGCAACGGCATTACCCGGCTCTGATCGGGATTCGGGAATGATGTCTACAAATCGTAATCGAGACTCGGGCCGCAAGGGATGAGTCGAGCCATCAGAATCTCATCGTGATACTTTCCGTTAATCCTGAGTGACTGAACTTTCCTTCCCTCCTTGCGGAATCCTCTGGCGGTATAAAAGCGCTTGGCCTGAGGATTATTATCCAGCACTGTCAGCTCGATTCGGCTCAGCCCTCTATCCCGGGCTGCGTTCATGCAGGTGTCGATCAGGTGACTGCCTATTCTTCGTCCCCGAAACTGAGGCAAAACACCCATGCTTAAGAGGCCGCTATGATCGCTGTAAACCATCGCGGACAAAGATATCTCACACCAACCGAGCATTCGGTTGTTTTCAAACGCTACATACATTGGCGCTTCTCTGATCAATTGTTGTTCGACAAAGCGATATATGGATGCTGAAGAAAGGCTTTCCGGCCGCAGGGCAAATATGTCTTCGCTGGCTATAGCCATAATGACATCACTGAACTCGGTGGCATGTTCAATATTGATGGGGACAACTTTCATGGTGTTTATCCGAAAAAAACCGAAAACATAAGCTCCGGACCAATCGTGTGATCTTGTACAGGCTCTTAGCGCCTGTTCTATAGTTTAGCTACTGTGGCAGGGCCGGGCCGACCTGGAGCCGTGCATATGATCACAGAAACATTGCAAAGTGGAAGAATAATTTACACAATGTGGATTAGGGCAACTCAACGGGGTGCCGATTTTATACTCAATCGCTGTTTGACTGAATCTTGAGTATAAGGCTGAGAGCATGGGCGGTGCAGATCATAAGATGATGATCGGGCGCCCATCAACCCGCGGAACCTGATCCGGATAATACCGGCGTAGGGAATTGAGCTTAATTTTTCGAATGCTCCAACATCCGTAACGCACACTGTTTGAGTCTTGCTTTTCAATACCTTAGCAACTGGAACTTAAATATGCGTTATCTGAAATCACTACCCCTGATTTTACTGTCGTTTTTCTCCTGCCCGGCATTGCTCGCCGCGCCCGAGACTTTGGTCGTTTACACCTACGACTCGTTCACTTCGGAATGGGGTCCGGGACCCAAGATCAAAACAGCTTTTGAACAACACTGCGAAGATTGCACGGTAGATTTTGTCGCCCTGGACAGCAGTGCGGGAATATTGAATCGAGTGAAATTGGAGGGCTCTTCAAGCAAGGCTGATATAGTTCTCGGGCTCGATACCAATTTAATGGCCGATGCGGAAGCATCCGGTTTATTGGCGAAGAGTCAGACCGATTTATCATCGCTGAAGCTGCCGGTGGAATGGAACTCCGACTATTTTGTTCCCTATGATTATGGCTATTTCGCCTTTGTCTATGACAGCGAAACATTGCAATCGCCGCCGGCCAGCCTGCAGGCACTGATCGACGCGCCGAATGATCTGAAAATTATCATACAGGACCCCCGAACCAGTACACCCGGACTGGGCTTGATGCTTTGGATTAAAAAAATCTACGGCGATAAGGCCCCGGAGGCCTGGTCAAAATTACGCCAGAAAATACTGTCCGTTACCAAAGGATGGAGCGAAGCCTACTTCTCCCTGTTTATGAACGGCGAAGCACCCTTGGTGCTGAGTTACAGTACCTCACCGGCCTATCACATGGCCATAGACAAAACAGAACGCTATCAGGCAGCCAATTTCAGCGAAGGGCACTATATACAAATCGAACTGGCAGCAATGTTAAAAAGCAGCAAAAACCCTGCGCTGGCGAGGCAGTTTTTACAGTTTATTCTATCGGAAGAATTTCAAACCGCACTGCCCTTGACCAATGTTATGTATCCCGTCACGGATATAGGTGACCAGCTGCCACCGGAGTTCGATAAGCTCATACAAGTGTCGCCTGTACTACTTTACGAGCCGGAGATAGTCCAGGAAAACCGCAAGGCCTGGATCAATGAATGGCTTGAAGTAATGAGTGAATAAGGTCAACCGGCAACATTTTGCCAGGCATTCCATTCCAGGGTGGCTACACGGCGCAGCCTCCCTGCTATTCTTATTGGTTCTGATCGGCTTTCCACTGGCGGCATTGATCATCAACGCCGGCGGAATTTCCGTACGACCCTTTTTAAGCAACCAATACATTAAAAATGTTGTCTGGTTCAGTCTATGGCAGGCAACACTCTCCACCCTGCTGGCGGTTGGTTTTGCCGTCCCTGTCGCCTATTCCCTGGCACGGCGCAGTCAGTTCAAAGGCCGAGACTTATTGCTTAGGCTATTTTCCCTTTCTTTGGTTATTCCGACAGTAGTCGCCGTTTTCGGAATCATCGCGGTATTTGGCAACCATGGTTGGCTTAATCAGTTCCTGGCTCTTTTCGGTTATGAAAGTCAATTTTCAATTTATGGCATCAAGGGTATTCTGCTTGCTCACGTGTTTTTTAATCTGCCATTAAGTGCGAGGATTATCCTGCATGCACTGGAGAAAATTCCCGTGGAAAACTGGCGCCTCGCCGGCCAGCTCGGTATGAGCGATCTTGACAGCTTCAGACTGATTCAATGGCCGGTAATAGGTCGAACACTCCCGGGTATTGGTTTGTTGGTATTCAGTCTCTGCTTTACCAGCTTTACGATTGTCATGACCTTGGGAGGAGGCCCGGGTGCCACGACGATCGAAGTAGCCATTTATCAGGCACTGAGATTTGAGTTTGATCTGGACAACGCCGTCGGACTTGCCTTTATCCAAATGAGTATATGCGTATTTCTGATCCTGTTCAGCGCATTTTTTGGCAAAGCGTCTCCCATAACGGGCGGGCGTGGTCTGCGTTTACAACGCTACGACGGAATTTCACTGAGCGCAAAGCTGTTTGATTTTACAGTTATCGGACTGGCGCTGATTTTAGTGTGTACTCCCTTTGCGGCAATTTTCATTTCGGGATTGAATACATCTCTTTTCCGAGTGGTTGCCGATGGCGGATTCTGGAAAGCCACAGTCAGTACGATAGCGGTCTCCCTATCTGCCGGAGGTCTGGCAGTGGTTTTAGCCTTAGGATTGTTGCATGGCAGTATTCTTGTGCGAACGAAATTCGATCGACATGTCATCGGGCGTTTGGTGGAGCTCAGCGGCTCGTTCATTCTAGTGATTCCTCCACTTGTACTGGGTAGTGGTATTTTTCTGCTGCTGCGTCCAATAGCAGATGTCTTTTCCCTGGCGTTGGTATTGACCGTTCTGATAAACGCCTTGATGGGGTTGCCTTTTGCGATCCGTGTATTGGAAAATCCAATGCTGACAGCCGCGCTGAATCATAATCGGCTGTGTTCTTCGCTGGGTATTGGGGGATTTACACGTTTTCGTGTCATCGAATGGCCCGTGCTGCGAAAGCCGATCGCCCTGGCACTTGCATTCAGCAGCACTCTGGCAGCCGGCGATCTAACGGTGATCGCCTTGTTCGGAACCCAGGATGTTCGTACCCTGCCGCTACTGCTCTTCCAGCGAATGGGATCCTACCGGCTACAAGAGGCCGCAGTTACAGCAGTATTATTATTGTTGTTATGCTTATCGCTGTTCTGGTTGCTGGAAAGTCTCGTCTCCGGAAATGACGAAAGTGAACACGCTTATGCTGAAACTTGACAGGCTATCGGCAAAACTTGGCCGCACCGCATTTTGTTTCAGTCTCACCGCATATGCCGGAGAGTGCGTGGCAATTCTGGGTGAAAGCGGTTCCGGAAAATCGACTCTGCTCAATTTGATTGGGGGCTTTCTGGCCGCAGACTCCGGCGAGCTCAGCTGGCAGGGGCAGTCCCTGATGGGATTACCACCGTCTGACAGGCCTGTTACCACATTGTTTCAGGAACACAATCTATTTGCCCACCTCGATGTTGCGGACAATCTCGGCCTGGGTATTGACCCGGGTCTGCATCTTTTGTCTGAGGATCGCTTAAGAATCCGGCATGCCTTAGAGGCAGTCGGTCTCGGCGGCTTTGAAAAGCGCAAACCTGCACAGCTTAGCGGTGGGCAGGCTCAACGGGTGGCCCTGGCCCGTTGCCTGTTACGTGACAAGCCTGTGCTGCTGCTGGATGAACCTTACAGCGCCTTGGACGAAGCCACGCGTCTGGAAATGCTCGACTTGACGAAAAAGGTCATGCAAGACAAGCAACTCTGTACATTGCTGGTATCTCATAACAGGCGGGACGCGGAAATACTTGAGGCTGGCAGGGTCTACATAGAAAACGGATACATAGATTCAAGCATGACCGGGCAGAGTGACAACCAATAACAATTTACCGGTATCGATACTGACTGAGGCATAGTCCGCCATCACAACATTACTGATTCCCCGAGTGGTGCCGAATTCCAGTTGTTCATTATTCAGCGGAAATTTTAGCCCCTTGGTAACAATACCGCTCACCAATTCCGTCAGCGGCAACAGGCTGAGGGTATAGCCCTGATAGGGGTTCAGCGACACCGTCTGGCCGTCATTGATTACCCAGGCGTATTGGCCTCTCTCCCAGAAACACAATTCAAAGTGCCATTGTTTGCCCGCCATTAAATGAATATTCGCCAGGGTGTGGTCCATACGCCCGCCGCTGATACCCGCGACTAAAGCCTGTTGACAGCCATTATCTTCGACCCATTTCAGCGCCAGCTCGAGATCCGTTTCATTCTTGTCCGATGGGTAGTTCAGAATATCAACTTCTGAGCCCAGTTCCTGCAAGCGGTTTTGTTCGATGCTGTCCATATCACCGAGTATCACTCTCGGCGGCAGGGATAAGCGATCGGCATGTCTTAATCCGCCGTCTGCGCAGACGATAATATCACTCGGCTTCAGCAGGTGGCGCAGTGCCTGATAATCCTCTACCGGACCGTTGGCGAATATAACGGCTCTTGGGAATTTGTCTTTTGTTTTCAATTGCTTTTGTTAATTTAGTACTAAAATAGTCTCTCTGAGTTACTATGATTACATAAGCGTATAAGCTTCTAAACCCTTTAGGTAAAGGTAATAAGCGATGTCCGCCTCAGGAACCATAAGTGAATTAAGGCTGCAACCGGATTTTCCACACAAGGAGGCTTTCTGGTGGGCCGGCGGTGGTCTCGGCCTGTTGTTGATTCTGCTTGCTGGTATTTTTCTGCGCGCGCCGCATATACAGAAGGATTTACTGAACAGGGCACAGGCAGTATTGCAGCAAGACAATCTGGCCGCATTGGAACTTATCGCCGATGGCCGGGATTTACATATTACCGGCCAGGTCGCGGCACACAGCGACATTCAATCGGCTATGTCCACGCTAAAGGATCTAAGAGGCATAAGAGGCGTCAGTCACTCTGTTTCCGTTGTGGAGGCACAACCGAAAGCGGTCGACACGGATGCTGTTCCGGAGGCGATCAAAACGCCGACAGTTGCACCACGATTATCCATACGACGAACCGGCGATGAATTGAAAGTGCTGGGGGACCTGCATTTGTCACAAAGTCTATCGGCTACCTTCATCGATCTGGCTAATTCGCTGAAAATCGAGAATCAGATTCAACAATCAGATTCGATTAAAACAGCCGTTTGGCTGGAGAGTCTTATACCACTGTTGACGGCACTGCCCTTAATTCAAAAAGCGAAGCTGGACATTGAAGACAATCAGTTGACACTTTCGGGGCAGGTCGATTCAAAAAATATTCTCAGCGGTATCCAGGCGAGAATCGATAGCATCGACCCTGCTCTGCTGAAGATCGAATCCGAATTGAAAATCGTCAGTAACGGCAGGCAAAGCGAAGCTTTTCTCGCGCTTGAAGAACCGGATCTATCCCTTGAACAAATCGGTGAGCAATTGCGCCTTTCGGGTAGCTTGCCCGACCAGAGTACAGTTGACCGAATACTTTCCGTATTGCATATGCATTACAAGCCTGATGATATTGAGAATCAATTGAAGGTTTCCACCGGAATCAGAAACGCAAGCTGGTTACCGGAGTCATTGAATCTGTTATCCGGTTTTCATCAACTGGAGTCCGCACAGATCAGTATCGAGCACGGCTTGTTAAGATTATCCGGTTTCGCGGAATCAGCCGAAATTGCGGAAAATCAGGCACGGGCAGTGCGGTCAATAGCGCAATTTCTGGAAGTGGAAAACGAAATTCAAATCCTTGTTGCAAAACCTGAATCCCCGAGACTCAAACTGCAATCGGATCTTGAAAAAATCGACCTGAGCCGAATTTTATTCGCATCCAGTCGAGCCAGGATAAACCAGCAGAGCCTTGAGGAGCTGAAACGCTTGGCTACACTATTAATTCAATACCCAGGGATTCCCATTGTTGTGGAGGGCCATACGGATGCAACGGGTGACGAAAAGCTCAATCAGGCGTTGAGTCAGGAAAGGGCGATGGCAGTGAGTGATTTTTTGATTGCAAACGGCGTTGACCCGAGCCGGGTTTCGGCAATCGGTTATGGTGAATCCCGTCCGCTGGCCTCTAATTCCAGCGCAGAAGGTCGAGCGCGAAATCGCCGAATTGAAATCAGCTTTTGAAATGTGTATTGCATGTATTGAAGAAAATGGTAATTAGCCAATGATCTACCTTATATCGCAAATTGCTGCATTTATTGTTGCCGCATGCCTGTTGGGGTTGGCGGTCGGTTGGAAGCTCAAGTCGATCAAAGCCGATAAAAAATCCGAGGAGATAGAAGAAAAATACAAACTAAAGCTCGCCGGTCAGGATAAGCATCATCAACAAGAGATTGAGGAATTTGCCGAAAACGCAAAAAAACTGCGTGTTGAAGTCTCCCGCCTGACTACAAATAATAAGGCGCTCAGGGATACCATCGTCAAAAATAACAGAGCCCTGGAAATCGCGAGGAACGAAATATCGACTCTTGGTTGGCAGCTTAAGCAGGCTGAAATTCCGCCTGACGGGCTCGATAACGCCATGGAAAATCTTTCTGTCGAGTCGGAGAGAGCCGATGAATTCGATAAAACTCTTATTGTACAACCCGACCCCCTGGCCGATAATTGTATTAACAAGGATAAATTTGAGGATGAGCTAATCGGCGATGAAAAGCCCGCAGATCCGGGCAGTTCCCCTGAAATTTCCATCAATGGGCTGTGGTCCAATATCAAGGATGTCGCCGCGGGAAATGAAAAGAAATAAATCCGACGTTGAATAGACTTCTGAAGCCGGTATCATAGCCTTTCAATCCCGTCAACAGTCCGCAACCAAGCGAACGACCACAGGGGCGAGGGTTCAACTATTGGAGCACACTCTAAAAACGCAATACAGCGGATATTTGTTTGCTGTATGCGGTGTCTTTTTATTCTCGCTCAAGCCTATACTGATCAAACTGATATATGAGTATCCGGTCGATAGCGCCACCTTAATGACTCTGCGCATGGGATTTTCCCTACCGATTTATCTGCTGATAGGCGTTTTCCTGATGTTGAAGAATAGAATCCATATGGACAGCACACGGCCGCTTCTGCCCTCGATATTGCTGACCGGCATACTCGGATACTACGGAGCAAGTTATCTGGACTTAACCGGCTTGCAGTATATATCCGCCCAATTGGAAAGACTGATTCTGTTCGCCTATCCAAGCCTGGTCGTGATTCTCGGCTATTGTTTTTTCGGAAGCCCGATACAACGGGGCACGGTAACAGCGCTGATTTTAACCTATTGCGGTATAGCCACCCTGTTTATACACGATTTAAAACTGTCCGGCGAACACCAAGCCTACGGCGGTATGCTGGTACTGGGAAGTGCACTATTGTATGCCTTGTATATTTTGCACAGCAAGCCGCTAATCGGAAAAATCGGCAGCCTGGCATTCACCTGTATTGCAATGTGCGCGGCCAGCGGTGCGATATTGGTACATTTTTTCCTGAGCAAGGATCTCAACGACCTTTATCTACCGACAACCGTTTACGTGACCGCATTTGCGATAGCGATTTTCAGTACTATCCTTCCGTCTTTTTTAATCAGCGAAGCCATACACCGTCTGGGCACAAATGCGACCAGTATCGTCGGTTCCAGCGGGGCTGTCATGACTTCGCTGCTTGCCGTGGCCATATTGGGTGAAGACTTTACCCTTTTTCATGCCCTGGCCCTGATACTGGTTACCTCGGGCATTGTCTGGCTGGGGTCGCGCAAGTCGTAACATATGAATATAGGGCCGGTTAGTATCGAATGTCTCGATCTGGCGGTTTGAAAAACAGATTTCAGTGATCATACGCATTACTCGGATTCGTTGGGCTTTTTCATCACTGCGTTCGCCGGCGCTCCGTATTCGGTGGCGAATGCAGCGAAAATCTCGTCCAATTTATCATCGGACGTTAAGGATTCCAGATTCTCAAGTACCACCGTCAGCAAATAATTATTGCCGTAGTGATACCGCGAATTTAATGCACGGAGGTTTTTGTAGGCTTTTTCAGATAAAGCCACATTAAATCTTTTCGGTAAAGGGAAACGTTTTGCCGGCATATAAACCTCTCACCCTCAAATTCCGGATCCGGAAACCATCCACAATATGAGCGGTATGCTGAACATTGATACTATAACCTGGATGGATGCGGTTGAGGCGTACAGCTCTGCATCTCCACCCATTTGTCGTGCCAGTACATAGCCGTTCATGGCAGTTGAAACGGCTGCTGAAAGAAGTGCGATCTCAAGCGCCAGGCCATCGACGTTGAATACCAGGCAGCCTGCATAGACCAACAAGGGGAATAGAAACAGTTTGGCGATGATACCGATTAACACACTGGCGCGCGCACTTTTCATAGCCTGTATTCGAATACCGGCACCCACCGTCAGCAGTCCAATCCCCAGCCCCGCACGCCCGACTATGTCCAGGCTGACCATTATGGGCTCATAAACCGGGATTGCCGCAAGATTAATGGCCAATCCCAGCAAAGCGCCCCAAATCAAGGGAACCTTTAACGTATTGACGACAGTTGTCTGCAGGGTTGGCTTTCGGTCACTGGTGCATATCGTCAAAACGATGATGTTGACGATATTCAAGACCGGGATCGTAAGCGCCATGATTAAAGCAACTATGGCAAGTCCCTGATCGCCGGCAATCTTGTTGGCTATAGCCAGAGCGATAAATCCGTTCCAACGTGTGGAGGTCTGAAAAACAGAGCTGAAGCTTCTGTCACTCATACCCAGTTGCCGGCGAAGAAAGCGCCTTGAAAGCCAGATTATGGCCATCTGCAATACAACCGCGCTCAAATAGGCTTGAGAAATGGCGCCCAGATTAAGATTGGACAGATCCATCTTGATCAAGGATTCCAGTACCAGCGCCGGAAAGAGCAGCCAATACCCCAGCAGCTCGATGCCGCGCCATTGCTGCTCGGGAACAATGTTCGATTTACGCAAGGCCAAGCCTGCCGCAATGACCAGGAATACCGGTAACTGACTTTCAAAAACGATCGATCCCATGGGTTTTCCCTTTGCAATGGTTTCGTCTGTGATGACTATCCGAATCTGGCTAGTTTATACACAACAAATGAGCTATTTTAGTCTGACTTAAAAGCTGTATTGAGCCAAGTGATACTTTTTTAATAGGCTGGCAGGTCTTATGATTGAGCTACTGATTTATCATTGGAGAATACAATGGAAGTCTTGCGATACGACCAACTTCATCAAGGCGGTTTGCCGGACCGGCCCGGCGAACGAATCCCTGTCTATGGCGGCTCAACTCAGCAGAACCATACCTTTTACAGTGCCATACATATTGACATTGCTGCCCCACAGGCGAATCAAGCCGTTGAACATGACGCTGCGGTGATGGCTTATCTCCGCAAAGGTCACGGGATAATGAACGGGCGGGACATTGAGTCGAAAACCCTGTTGCGTAGTGATAAAGGGCTGAAATACAAGGCATTAAGCGAGTCGCAGTTAATTTTTGTCTATAAATACTCGAGCGGCTAGCTGATGTTCTGCCCGGTGAACGGCGCTTAAACAGTTCCGTTTCCTCGGGTTGCGCTGACGCTTATTCCACCGTTACGCTTTTCGCCAGGTTTCTGGGTTGGTCTACATTCCTGCCCATTGCTAAGGCACAGTGATAAGCAAACAGTTGCAGCGGTATGCCGAGTAACAAAGGATGAAGAATTGACTCCGTGTTCGGCACGGTGATCAAATCGTCGGCGAGAGTTTCTATACGCGAATCCTCGGAATTGGTCAGCGCAATCACCGGTCCGCCCCTGGCTTTAATCTCCTCAAGTGAAGAGAGGGATTTATCCAGTAGATCCGAGTCGGGCAACACCACTACAGTCGGCACATCGGGGCTGATCAGTGCCAAAGGGCCGTGCTTGAGTTCCGATGCAGGATAGGCCTCAGCATGAATATAGGAAATTTCCTTGAGTTTTTGCGCCCCTTCGAGGGCCACCGGATAGGCGCTCGCCCGGCCGATATAAAAGGCACTGTTACGGTTGCAGTATTTTTTTGCCAAGGATTCAATTTCGGCTTCTTGCTGCAAAGCTGTATCGATACTGTCCGGCAGCTCTTCCAATGCCTTGACCAGTCTCGCACCCCGTTGCGGAGAGACATCCCTGAGCCGGCCAAGATACAGTGCCAGCAAGGCAAAAACCGTTAACATGCTGGAATATGCCTTGGTGGAAGCGACGGAGACCTCGGGGCCTGCGTGCATATAAGTGCCACCGTCAACTTCCCGGGCTATGCTGCTCCCGACCACATTCACGACACCGAGAACATACCCGCCCTTGCGTTGTATTTCCCTTAAAGCGGCAAGGGTATCAAAAGTCTCTCCCGACTGGCTGACCACTATATACAATGTATCGCGCTCGATGACGGGATTGCGGTAACGAAATTCCGCAGCCGGCTCAGCGTCCGAGGGAATTCGGGCCAGGGTTTCAATCATATCGGCCCCTGATTTCCCGGCGTAATAAGCCGAACCGCAGCCCAGTATTTTAATCCGCCGCGTTTCCAGTATTTCTCTTGCGGTAAGATTCAGTCCGCCCAGACGCGCGGTGTTAAACCGCAAATCCAATCGTCCGCTGAGCGTTCTGCCGACAGAATCCGGCTGATCACGTATTTCTTTATACATATAATGAGAATAATGGCCCCGGTCATAGTCCTCAAGCCTGTCACTGACGATGCTGGCGGACTTTTCGGTGGGGCTGGCATCCAGTGTGAAAATCGCGAAACCTGTGGGCTTAAGCTCGGCGATTTCGCCATCATCAAGATGCACGACCTCACGTGTATACCGTGCCAGCGCTGCAACATCGGATGCCCCGAACATTTCTCCCTGACCTATACCGATAATGACGGGACTCCCGTTACGCGCCAAAACAAGAGTTTGAGGCTCGCCGATATCCATCACGGCAATACCGTAGGTGCCACGCACCACCGACAGCGCTACGCGAACTTTATCGACCAGTTTTTCTTCATCGGTATCGGCAATCAAGTGCGCCAATACCTCACTGTCAGTTTCGGACAGAAATTTACAACCCTGCCGTTCCAGGCGATCCCGCAGATACGCGGCATTCTCGATAATGCCGTTGTGTACAATTGCCACTTTCCCTGCAGTGTCAACATGCGGATGGGCGTTTTCGTCGCTCGGTTTTCCGTGAGTTGCCCAGCGAGTGTGCCCTATGCCGGATTTTCCGCTGGCTTTGGTGGGAGTCAGAGCCTCCAGCTGTTGTAGTTTGCCGGAAGACTTCCAGCTTCGCAGTTTGCCTCTGGAGTGGAGTGCGATTCCGGACGAATCGTAACCCCGGTATTCGAGGCGCTTTAGCCCCGACATCAATACCTCGATTGCGTCCTTTGTGCCCGTATAGGCGATTATTCCACACATGGTTCATTTGCCTCTTATTGTGATTTTTCCACAGGGTGTAGGACTTACCCGTAGATCAAGCGTCGTATCTGGCGTTCACTCAACGGTGGAGCCGGAAACCGCCTTATGGGCAACTCATCATTTATCTGCCGGTATATTCTGTTATTCGAGTAACCGGCTGCCTGCAATTCTCTGTGCCGGCGTGACACAAACTCCTCTAAGGTTTCTTCATAAAACGACAATATCTCCCTCAGCAAATGTTCGGCTTCCGAACGGCTCATCGAAGTCATTTTGCATAAATGATTGATCAATTCGGGAGAAGTTGTGGCGTTCATGGCCGGTTATTAAAGGCAAACACAGAATTTAATACAATAATTCTGCCCGAAAACGGGCAGGATTTGTTCTTTATTTTAGAGAATTTCGCAAATAACAGGCTAGTGCTCCGCCAACCCTGAAAGTTAGGGTTGGCGGAGCACTAGTGATGATTCATACTTTACCGATTTGAATTTTGAAGGGAGTTTTACAATGAAATTTCGTTCCTTGGGCGGAAGCGGGATACAGGTCAGTCAGATTTGCCTCGGCAGTATGACATGGGGTACGCAAAACACCGAATCGGAAGGTCATGAGCAAATCAGCTACGCGGTCGATCAGGGGGTGAATTTGATCGACACCGCTGAAATGTATCCCACGACACCCACTTCGGCGAAAACCCTGGGGCGAACCGAGGAAATCATTGGCAGCTGGATTGCGAAATCCGGGAAACGGGATCAGATTTTGATCGCGACCAAAGTGACCGGGCAGGGGCTCAAGTGGGTACAAGGTGGAATTCCAATTTCCGGAAAGAAAATCCGCACTTCCATCGAAGGCAGTTTGAAGCGGTTGCAGACTGACTATATCGATATCTATCAATTGCACTGGCCGAACAGAGGCTCTTATCACTTCCGGCAAAACTGGCGTTTTGATCCGATCAAACAGGATGGGAGGCAGACCAAGGATCATATACTCGACGTGTTGCAGACTATGCAGGAACTGATCAAGGAAGGTAAGCTGCGCCATGTCGGCTTGTCGAACGAAAGCTGTTGGGGAACCGGCCAATTTCTGCAAATCGCCGACGCTAACAATCTGCCGCGCATAGTCAGCATACAGAACGAATACAATTTAATGTGCAGGCATTTTGATTTGGATTTGGCTGAGTTATCGCATCACGAAGATGTGGGTTTACTTGCCTACTCTCCGTTGGCGGCCGGTATGCTCAGCGGGAAATACCGCGACAGCGCAGTACCGGAGGGCTCGCGACTCAGTATGGAAAAAACGCTGTTCGGACGCTATAACGACTATTCGATAAAGGCCGTCGATAACTACATCGAGATTGCCAACAAACACCAGCTGAATCCTGCCCAACTGGCACTTGCGTTTTGCGCCACCCGCCCGTTTATGACATCCGTGATCATCGGCGCCACCAGCATGCAACAGCTGAAAACCAATATCGGCGCCATAGACCTGCAATTGAGCGAAGAGGTCATGCAGGATATTGCAAGGGCTCATCGTGAGCACCCCATGCCCATGTAGCCTTTACCCGCAGGCACTGCATTCTCTTTAAAGATATATTTTCCTTGCATCTTTATTGGGCATTTTGTAGCATTCTCGATGATCAATCGTTTTTATGGGCTATTTTAGCTTTTTTATAGTAAACAAATATCGGCAGGGACTGATTCAGGAGTTCGCTAAGAACCAATCGGCCCAAAACCTTTTGCCCTGGAGATTTCAGGATGTCAGAAACTATTCATCGTCCCACTCTGTTCAGTTTAATGTTTCTCCTGTTTGTTTTCGGCTACAGCAGCAGCGGATATTCCTGGACTGACAACACAAATTCCCTGCAGGACACTAATACCCTCTGCAAGCACGAACCAGAAGCCCAGTGTACTCAAGCCGTGCGCATCGGGCTGCAGGCACCGGGATTGGACTGGCATGCCTCTTCTCTGGTGCAAATGCGTCTGGATGGCGCAAATTTGCAAGGCGCCAATTTCTCCCGCTCCATACTCGACTTAAGCAATCTAAAAGGCGCTAACCTGATGCTCGCCAATTTTGAGGGCGCCCATATGCATGCAACCAATCTGCAAAAGAGTAATTTGATGCTGGCCAATCTGGCTGGTGCCAGCCTGTTGGACGCAGACCTCAGCGGGGCGAATTTAAGAGGAGCGAATCTACAGAACACCATTTTGATCCAGGCCAATTTCAGCGGCGCCACCTGGACTGACGGCCGTACATGTGCCGAAGGTTCCATCGGAGAATGCCGCTAACCCTGAATCCCTCAAGCGTTCGCCATGGCGTTTGACTCCCGGGAATCAGTCGTCCTCGGTTTTCACCACTTCAGCCGTGATCGGATGAAAATACACTTCTACTTTGCGGCCATCGGGGTCGATAGCATTGATTTCGTAACACCCATCATCCACTTTAAGGCGGCGCACATCGTACCCCATCTCGATCGCCTTTGCTTTTATCTCTTCCTCACTGAGCCATTCAGATTTAGGTGTGTTGCTGCACTGAATATCATCCGAGGCCAAGACATTGAGCGAAATGCAGCTAAATGCGGCCAAAACCGGAACTAAAATACGCTTTTTCATGATTTACTCCTGAACTCACTTTAAAAAAGTGCCTGCAATCATAGCCACGGTTTGCTGACCGGAACCTTATGCCTCGTGTCAGCGAATTGTAAGCAAACGGTAACAAGCCGGATTTTGACTTCATACTTCGTTTCCCTGCCATTGAGCTATAAACATAAAATACGGCTTAAAAGGTGGATTCCATCGTGCAACAGACTATTAGACTCACTCTTTTATCCGCCCTGCTCCTGCTGATAAGCGCCTGTAGTGACTCGGACAGCAAATCCACAAAAATACTTTCGGTCGATGAGAGCGGATTCAGCTCACTCAACGAGCGCCCGATGAAAAGGGCTTTGGCCGAATTGCCGCTGGGCAATCCATCCAGCGAGCAGGTGAACGGAATTGTATTTATACACGAAGAGGAAAAGCTTGCATTTCTCCTGTGTAATGCATTTTATCGGATCTGGCAGACGGAGATATTCAGTACGCTAAGGGATAGTGAAAAAAGCCATATTGGCGCTATGGAGGTATTGGGAGACAAGTATTCTCTTGAACTGCATGCGGATTTAAAGGCCGCAGAATTGAAGCATACCGAATTACAGGCACTGTTTGACTCCCTGCTTGCAGAAGGACAGCCTTCCGTAGAAAACGCGCTGGAGGCTACCGCAGCTTTAGAAGAGCTCAGTGTCATTGAATTACGTGTGCAATCACAAAGAACCGCTGAACTGAACGATTTTAATCTGACTTACAGCAAACTGCTCAAGGCATCCCGAAATCATTTACGCCTTATTGTAAATCAACTACTTCAACAAGGCATAAGCTATTCTCCCCGATACCTGACCCAAAGGGAATTTAACGACATTATCGACTCCGGGATTGAAAACGAAACTGAATAAGATCGTCCGACAGCATCACGGGTACAGGATTTCAGCGATTGTTCAGCTTTATTGAGGTAAACTCGATAAAATGAAGTCTCGCGTCATTTTTGTTTATCTCTTGCTTGCCGGACTTGTTCTTCCGCTGTTTTTTACATTTTATTCAGTTTCCGCTTACTCCGATAACGAAAAAGGTCATGATCTGGACGATATTCATCATGCAGTGAAATCCGGTGAAATCAAACCTCTCGGAGAACTTCTCAATCAAGTACGCGAACAGTTTAACGGAGAGGTGATTGAGATTGAAATTGAGCGTGAATTCGGAGTCTGGGTTTATGAGTTTGAGTTAATCAGCAGCAGCGGAAGACTGCTTGAAATCTATGTCAATGCCAGCACCGGCGAAATTCTCAGGGTGGATAACGAGGAATGAGAGTACTCCTTGTTGAAGATGATCCCAGAATAAGCGCAGCGATCATTGAAACCTTAAATAAAGAGGGCTATCTGGTGCAGCACGAGACGAGCGGTGAGGCAGGCTGGTTTGCGGGTGATACGGAAGATTTTTCCGCTATTATTCTTGACCTTGGACTACCTGACATTGACGGTTTGAGCATATTACGAAAATGGCGCTCCCGCGGACAGAATATACCCGTATTGGTACTGACAGCGCGCGGATCCTGGGAAGAACGGGTGGAAGGCATAGACGCGGGGGCGGACGATTATTTACCCAAACCATTTCAAATACCGGAATTACTCGCCCGCCTGCGGGCAATTATCCGCCGATCTGCCGGCATAGCATCCGCGATCCTGAAAACCCGGGATATTTCTCTCGATACTCGAACAAAATCTCTGATAAAAGCAGGCATCCCGGTACAGCTCACACCGCTGGAATACCGATGCCTCCACTATTTGATGCTGAATCAGGGCCGAACCCTTTCCCAGATGGAATTGACCGAGCAGCTCTACGCCCAGGACTTCGAAAGAGAAAGCAACTCAGTGGAAGTGCTGGTTGGCAGGCTAAGAAAGAAACTCGGCCGCTCGGCTATTATAACAAAGCGTGGATTCGGATACCTGATCCCTGTGTCCGCCGAAGTCGAAAAAGAAAAGTCGTAAATGCCGTCAATTCGTTCCCGCTTCGTGATCACAGCGGTTATCACCACATGCCTCGCACTTGCATTTTCAGCTTACATATTTACAGGTATATTCAGTAAGAGTTATTTGAACAGAATCGATCTTGAATTGACCGAGCTGATCAATCAAATCGCGAGCGCAATAGAATTTGATGATAAGGGTTTTGTTAAACCGCTATCGATGGCTTATGATCGCAGGTTTGAAAAAGCCTACAGCGGAACCTATTGGCAAATTGAAGATAGAGAAAGAGATCAACGGCTGCGCTCAGTTTCCCTTTGGGACTATGTCATACCTCTCCCCCTTGACGAGCACGAACCGGGCACGGTTCACCGTTACTCCTTATCTGGCCCCAATCAAAGTACACTGATCATACAAGAAAGGCTACTGATCTATGCGACTCCCGATGGAAGTAGATCCTTGCGGATCGCGGCCGCGATCGATGACCAATTGGTGGACAACGCCAGCAAAGATTTCGCGTTGAGCCTTGTACCTTTTCTTTTTGGGCTCGCTTTGTTTCTGATTGCTGCATCCGTGGCTCAGCTGATCTACGGATTAAAACCCATTTCCTTAGTCAGCGACGGATTGAGGACTATACGCGACAGACGTTCCAACCGCTTGCATGGGCAGTATCCCGACGAACTCCAGGCGATGGTGGATCTGTTGAATCAGCTACTCGAAAACCAGGAGAATACCCTGGAGAAAGCCCGACAACGGGCCAGCGATCTGGCACATGGCTTGAAAACACCGCTCACGGTGCTGGCTTATGAAGCAAAAAAACTTCGTGAAAAGGGCAATACTGAACTAGCCGATGAAATCGAATCAATTACCGTCAGTATGCAAAATCATGTCGATAGTGAATTGACCCGCAGCCGAATAGTCGATAATCCACAGCAAAGAAAATCCAATGCCGATGTCAATCGTATCGTTGGAGAAATTATTCGCACCCTGCAGCGAGCCCCGAGAGAATCCCCGGTCAAGTGGATTAAAAATAATCACGAGCGGCTCCTGGTGGCCATGGATCCCCACGATATTCGGGAGTTATTGGGCAATCTGTTGGAGAACGCCTGGAAATGGGCGGACTCGGAAATCCGCGTCAGCACGAAGCTGTCCGCCGACAAAGTGATTGTTGTCATAGAAGACGATGGACCGGGAGTGGAGCCGGAGAAGATTCAACAAATGACCAATCGCGGCACTCGCCTGGACAATATGAAATCTGGTACAGGGCTTGGCTTATCAATTGTTGCCGAAGTGGTTGACGTTTACGAGCTGGATTTTGCTATATCAAATCGAGCTCCCCACGGACTACGCGCTACCCTGGAACTCAGGGCAATAAATCACTCCGGCTAGTGGTCCATCAATCTGATTATCCTGTTGCGTTCTGCGTTGACCTGTCTCCGAATATATTCCCCAGGCCTCCCGGAACCGAGTCTTAGCCACGGGATCCGCCAACCGATGCGGCTTGCAATACACAGTTCGCCAAACGTGAAAGCGGCGGGTTTTGCGATGAACTCGATATCGGTGTTCATCATTATGAACTCAGTCAGGGCGAACAAATACTTCGAATATCTTGATGAATATTTTCGAATTATCCGATTGTGTTTTGAGAGATTTTTTTACACACCACTTCAATGACCGAGCTGCCCCGAAAACAGAATTGATAGTGATGATAGACGCCTCCGTTTCGTATTTTTTTTTGAATCAATAACTCTTTCAACCAATCAGACTCAAAAATACGATAAGCTTTGTCATCTTCCAATAATTCATCGTATTCAGGATCAGTGCACTTGAATGCCAATACGGATTCAAACTCAATCCGTACGGTTCTGTTTTGCCAATTCACAAAACTAAGCGACAGCTCATCATCATGCAAGGTGATAGAAGGTAAACTCACCGCTGAAATAGAGATCTTCAGCTCCTTTTTATATTCCTTAACCATGGAATACTCTGCCCGCTTTACAATACAGCCGTTTCGGATAGAATTCGGTCAAGCTAATTAGTACCGCATCATCGTTATATCTTGGAATAGAATCATTTATTTTTATTGACTTATAAAGATAATATTATCGAGTACTTCCATGATAGCAGTAATTTTTTTTTCGACAAGCAATAATATGTACTGCACTGCTGACATGTGACATGAAACAGCGCCGACAGCTCGGCATTCATACTTCGCAGGACTAAAAAGGCTAAGCGATATTTACGATCACTCCAATACACATACTGTGGTCATAGTTTCCGATCGCGTCTTGCCGGTGTCAGGCATATACGCACTATTAGTGGTTAATTTCTTGTTGAAAATTTAGTTATACAGAGGTTTGACAAATGGGAACAAGCAAATGAAGGTCAGGGGACACCAACCAGTTATTGAAAATTTTAGTAACAACACTATTTTTATTGCTGTTGGAAAATTGCTTTTAATACAATCTGTACCAAGAGGTTAGCAGCTGAATATGTACAGTTTACTGATATGCCCGCGTCACGACTTAACGCAAGTGGTGGAGTAATCCGGCCTTGGTTGACAAAATACCAGTATAATCCTTAATGACTGGTACCTTCAGAGAGATTAATTTTATTGAATACATTATATTTTCCTACCGGTTTACTCATTGGTAAATGCTTCACTGCTTGTAGTGTATTCGCATCGTAGACAATAATTTGACCATCCATTTCCCAAATACTCATTAAGGCATGGCTTCCGTCTTTGGTGAATTCTATATGAGCGGATGTTTTTCCGGGAGCGGGCCGCAGGGTCTTCACAATTTCCAAGGTCTGTTTATCGATAATATGCATAAGATCTCGATCAGGTCCGAAAAACACATCAACCCAGGCATAGCGGGAGTTTTCGTGACTGCGCATAAAAAAACCTGCACCCTTGGTTTTAATACGGCGTATCACTTTCCAGTCACGCATATCAATTATGCTGACTTCATTGTGTCTAAAGTTCGGTGTTGCCAGCACGGTTGTATCCTTGTATTGCCATGTGATACCGGAAGACAGATGCGGCATGCCTTGTAAATCGACGCTGTGGGTGACCCGGCCCAGATCGAGATCAAATATATGCGTTCCACCATCCCTGGAAGAACTGATTATTCGTTCATAATTCTGATCAAAGAAAAAATCATCCATGAACTGATTCGTGCGCCGCTTCTTGACAGGAAATTTTTGCTTGTCCGCATCACCGGAATCCTCGCGATAATCATGATTCCAGTTGGCCGCAAATCCGGCTGGAGGATTATCTGAATAATTAAGCTCCCATATCTCGCGTATGTCCTTCAGAGCGATCATAAAACTGTTTCTTGGCCTCGCGGTGTAAACCGCACTGACACGCGACGTCTTTCCTTTTTGCCCTTTAACGGGAATCACTTTTATTAAGCTTAAATCGCCAGCGTCGAGCAATACCAGGCTGTGCGGCAAATAGTTCCCCACGAGTACGTAGCGGTCATCCGCTGAGACAGCTGCGTTGCGAGTATTTATACCCGCACGGACCTCGGCAACCAGCTCCAGCCTGTACATATCGTATTTACTGATCCAACCGTCCCTTGACGCAAAATAGACATAGCGTCCGTCCGAGCTGTACTTCGGTCCACCGTGCAGGGCATGGCGTGATTTAAACCGTGTTATGGGTTCAAAAGCGTCTCCATCCAGCACGGTAACGTGATGATCCCCTCCCTCGACAATCAAAAACAAATTCAACGGGTCCGCCGAATAAACAGGTTTGGCATCATCATATTTACCGACTATGGAATCCGGATTGTGGATAATCCGGCTGGCGCGTATTTGATCCTCTCCCCATTGCGGTTCAATTTCAGGGTTGGTGTAAATAAAATTGACCAGGGCTTCTACATCCGGCTCCGTCAGTTTGGCGCCAAAAGCCGGCATTTGAGTGGCCGCAAGACCGTTTTTTATGACCTCACCCGCATTTTCCTTTTTCAAACGGCTGAGATTTCCCGGCAGCAGGGCCGGTCCTGTTCCGCCCAGACGGCTTTCGCCATGGCATTGCATGCAATGCGTTTGATAGAGAGATAATCCGGGATTTGCGTCAGCCCGGGCAAATTCCGCAAAAATCGTCATGCCCGCGATAAGAACCAGGAGCGCGAAAAAAGCCTTATTCGATTGGCCGGATCCGGTGCGTCGATCTGGTATAAAATACAACATAAAGGGAATTTCGTATAACTCGGTGTTGCTATGGTTCGACGCGTATCACACCTTGCATCTGGCGGTCTTCGAAATGCGGTCCGCATATATAGGGGTATTCGCCCGCCTTTTCGAACACTTTTTCAAAGCTTTCGCCAGGGAACCACTCTTGTGTTTCTTTCTCTCCCGCTTCCTTAAACCAGATTGTGTGGTACTGGCGGCGTTCATTGTTGACCCATTTAACCGTATCACCGACCTTGATGGTCAGCTCTTCAGGCACGAACTTGTATTTGATCATTTCGACAATATGTTCTTCGGCATTGGCAAGCCCCGCCTGGATCAACAATAGCAGCGAAGCGATCAAGCCGTTCTTCAGCAACTGCCTGTTATTGACGTATCGCATTTAAGTCCACCCCGTCGTTATCAAAACCAAGTTTGTAGCCCAAAGATACGTGATGAAACCGCGCGCTTGAGAAATCATCATGTATTGCAAAGCCGAAATTATAAGTCTGATCGGTAGACAGACTGATATCTCCCGGTTTGTCCGATGTTAACGGGCGCATCAATTCCACCACCCAGCTGTCACCGCTATCTACGGCGTTGACGGTGAAATCCACGCCTCCCTGCATAACACGTTGTTCAAAAATATGACCATTTTCCGCCTGCCCGGTTCCGGATTTATAGCGCAACAGATCCATTATCGCACTGCTGCCGCCCGCTGATTGAATTTCCTCTGCCGGCTTCAGTTGATCCCATCCACCGCGCATCTTGCCTCTTTTACCCCTGATTTCTATCTTGGTACGGCTCTCTTTGACATACTTGGTAACGCCATTTGCCGTGTCCAGCACTTTAGCCGCTTCACTGGCCGCAATCGCTTCACCGTCGGGAGTATGAGGCATGGAACGGTTATCGTGATGACAGGTTCCCCAGCAACCGGCCTGACCGGCGAATTCCAGTTCGTCGGTTGCCAGCATCAGCGCAATTTTCATTTCGTTTTCAGGGTCCAATTTGCCACCCTCGGCGAAAGGAACATCCACATGCTCACCCTTTTCCCAACTGAATTGCAAATACAGATTATCGTCGTCATAACTGGCTTTTACGGCGACCGGAATACTTCCGCGTTTACCGGGAATGGGCGTCTCTTCGGCTTTTTCACCGGTGACCATTCTTTCGCCCATGGCCGCTGCCTCCTTGTCGTGACAGCTTGCACAGGTGTCACCGGATTTCAAAAAGGCCCGCGCGCCGCCATGGTCGCGACCGTTCAGTACCCATTCCATGGATGTTTGCCCCGGATAAAATACGGTGATTTCCCTTGAGCCGGACTTTTCCCAGTCCACATTCATCTGAACATTGTTCGCCGCAGAAGCACCGGAGGAGGAAGGTGCTGCAGCATTCACGACGGGCGCGGGCTTACTTGCCTGCATGGACTGTACCGCGGTCGCTTCGCGCTTGACGGCATTTATATCGGCCTGATCGTTATCGAAGCCGAGCTTGTATCCCAGGGACACGTGATGAAAGCGCTCGCTGCTGAAATCATCATGAATAGCGAAACCGAAATTATAGGATTTAGCGCTATCCAAGCTAATGTCACCCACACTGGATGAACTGAGCGCCCGCCTTATTTCTACAACCCAGCGCCCGCCTTCTTTCGAGCTGGACACATCGAACCCCTGTCCGCCTTGCATAAAACGTTCGGCAAATATATGCCCGTCTTCAGTTTCACCGGTGCCGGATTTAAATCGCAGCAGGTCCATCACATGCCCCGCATCCGTGGCCGCTTTAAGATCCTCGGTTGACTTTAACTTATCCCAGCCACCCCGCTTCTTACCGCGGCGCCCCTTGATTTCAATTTTTTCCCGGCTTTCTTTCACATATTTTGTAATACCCTGGCTTATATCCAGCATGGCTGAGGCCGGACTGGCCGCTAAGGCTTCAGCTTCAGGCGTATCCGGCATTGACCGGGCATCATGGTGGCAGGTTCCCCAGCAACCAGCCTCAGCGGCATACTCCAGATCATCGCCTGCCAGCATCAAGGCAATCTTCATTTCGTTTTCCGGATCCATCTTGCCACCATCGGCAAAAGGCACATCAACATGTTCCGTTTCATCCCAGGCAAATCGCAGATAAAGATTGGTGTCGTCATAGGCAGCCTGTACATCGACAGGAATACTGCCGCGTTTTCCGGGTATCGGCGTTGGCTCGGCTTTTTCACCTGTGACCATTTTTTCACCCATGGCAGCGGTTTCCTTATCGTGACAACTCACGCAGGTATCGCCCGATTTTATAAATGCTCTGGCTCCGCCATGGTCTCGCCCGTTTAATACCCATTCCATCGATGTTTGCCCTGGGTAAAAAATGGTGATCGGCCGAACCGGCACATCGGACCAGTCAATACCGAAACCGGCTGATGCCGTCGGCGCGGCACCTTCAGTGGCGGCCGCTTGAGTATCCTGAGCGGTCTTTCCCATTTCCGCCGCTTGTGCCGCCAAGGCAGCTGCCACCGCCTCGTCGATCCGTTCCTGTTCGGCTTTTCTCGCCGCCAGCTTTACTTCACGCTGTTTTTCTTTTTCCGCAGCTACCCTGGCTGCTTCCTCGGCTTCCGTCGCCTCCACTTCGACCAGCCCCTGCTTGAACAGCTCCGGCACCGCTCTGGCGAATTGATCATTCGGTGCTTCCAGCGCTTCCAGCTCCTCATCCGATAACAAATCCCTTACGTCTTTATGCGCTATTCCTTTATGGCAGTCGATGCAGGTCTGACCTGTTTCAAAGGCATTTAAATGCTGCTTGCGTGCACGTGGCCGTTGAAACTTAGGGTTCATCGATTCGAGGTTGTGACAGTTTCTGCATTCCCTGGAATCGGTCGTTTTCATCGTTTCCCACACCCGTTTGGCCATGGTTAAACGATGTTCATCAAATTTTTCCGGAGTGTTGACCGTACCCAGTACCCAGTGAAAAACTTCCTTACTGGCTTGTACTTTTCGTACCATCTTGTGCACCCAGGATTTGGGCACATGGCAATCGGAACAGACTGCTCTGACTCCCGTTCGATTTGAATAGTGAATTGTGGGCGTGTATTCGGCATACACGTTGTCTTTCATTTCATGGCAGCTGACACAGAATTCCAACTCGTTGGTTGCCTCCATTGCCGTATTGAACCCACCCCAGAAAATGATTCCTGCGATAAAGAACAGCAAAGCACCTCCGATGGTTGCTCCCCAGAAAGTGCGGCGTGAAAGAAAACTGAATTTGGCCATGGCGATCGCCCGTTATTCAATAGCGGTGGTTTTTCTGTTTATTGGAATGTAACAAAATCAGCGGGCGGAAATGGTTTTAACCATTCCCGCCCGGTACCCGAGATGATCAGGTGACGTGCTCTACACGGTTGTGGACATTGAATTTACCTGTCGGAGCGTAAAAACCCTTGATGCGGGTTTTCTCTTCAAGAGTCTTGGCGTCGAAAACCACGATCTCACCGTTCGGCTCAAGACTGTCTGAACGATTCCAAACTGAAGCCCAGACTTCGGTACCGTCAGCATTAAACTCAAAATGAACCGCAGCATAGCCTTCTTTTTCGGTCAAACGGATCGTTTTCACGATTTCCTGAGTTTCCTTGGAAATAACCTGAATGGACTGCTGAATTTCCGGCTCCGGATGTTTGGTCTGGTCAGCCCAGACATAGTCTGAGTCCGGATGGGTACGCAGGAATACACCCGCGCCGTCGGTTTCCACTTCATAACAGATCTTCCAAGCCTGATCTTTATGATTGGCCGGATCATTACCCCAGACAGTGACTTTACCTACACCCAGGTGAACGGTACCGGCAACCGGTCCGCACTTGGGGTCCATCCAGTTCGCACCGGGGCCCGGATGCGGCTTGCTGTCAGTATCGATCATGGCTTCCAGCTTCTGCGTCTGGGTATCGACTATCACCATTTTGTCAGAAGCATTGGCTGCAATCTGGAAGTATCGGCCGGTCGGGTCGTAGAAACCGTCATGCAGGAATTTGGCTGAGTTGATTTTCGTCGTCTTGAGATTTTCAAGGTCCGAATAATCGACCTGCCACATCTGACCAAGTTCTTTTGCCGCGACCAGCCAGGTGGGTGCATTGGGTGTATCGTAAATCGCCGCAACTCGTGACTCGTTTACATACTCACCGTCTACGTTCACTCCGCGAGTGGATACCACTTTCAAAGGTTCCATGCTTGCAGCATCAACGATTACGAAATGAGGCGGCCAATAACCACCGCCGATGACATATTTACCGTCACCGGATACCGCGACGTCACGCGCATCGTAGGCAACCTGCACTTCGGCAACCCGCATTTTATCAGGCTCCTGCCACAGATCGATTTTGGTCAGCTTGCCGTCACGGCCCATGGTATACCAGAAGCGGCCCGGGTTTTCAGCCTTCAGAACGTTTGAATGCTCGGTGGTTTTCAGTACGTGTACCGCGTACCCTGTATCAACGTGCGTGACGATTTCCTTGGTATCGCCGTCTACAACCGCAACCTTACCCGCATCGCGTTCAATAACCAGGAAGAAATTTTTCCAGTTACGACCGTGCAGCGGTTCGGTGGGATAGTCTTT
Organism: Granulosicoccaceae bacterium; assembly: GCA_965222695.1. GTDB lineage: Bacteria > Pseudomonadota > Gammaproteobacteria > Granulosicoccales > Granulosicoccaceae > UBA7957. The sequence continues at coordinate 3,887,333 of OZ244967.1, forward strand.
TTCTTCGACATAGACTTTACGCCGCTCTTTCATCAACTCCAGTGACATTTCCGGCGGAACCGGGGGTTCATGCTGAATGTAGCGGGCCAGCACATCGATCTCTTCGTCGCTGAAGATATCATCAAAGTTGTTCATTCCCCCTTCAGTACCGTAAGCGATGATTTTCGCCAGTCGATCAGTACCTTTTTCAAGCGTTTTTTCAGGTTCCAGGCTTTTGCCCGTCGCCCCTTTACGCAGGACACCATGACAGCCGGCACATCGCTGGAAATAGAGTGCCTTGGCCTTCTCGAACTCTTCGGGGGAAATCTCGGGTGCTTCGGCGAATGCGGAAGTCGATGCACCGGACATCGCCATTCCGATCACTAATCCGAGAATGGTGGATCGAAAGTGTTTCATATCGTGTAGCCTCCTGGAGACAGTGTATGGAATTACTTTATTTTTTGAGAGATTGACAGTGCTCGAACGGAGTATCACTCTGTCAAGACTATGGCTGCGTTGACCTATATCAAGGTGCTATAAACAGGCGAAAACTATCGTGCTGAAACTTGTTGACGAGAATTCACTGCAGGCTGATACGGTTGAAGAACGCGTATCCCCTCCCCGAAAAGCGCTAAAATCAACGCAATTCCAATTATTTGCGGACAGGAGACACTGATATGATGTTTATGACTGTACTGGTTATCGGCGCATTGCTGGTCGGCAGCATCTTAACCTTTGTCGCACTTGGCATATCGAATCCGGTTCCCTGGTTATTTTTGATTGCCATAATAGCCATAGTATTGTGGTTACGTAAACGGGAAAAATCGAGTTTTGTGGTGTGGAATGACGAGTACAGTGTCGGAATAAAACAGATAGACGAAGACCACCAGAAGTTGCTGAACCTGATTAATCAGTTCCAGACAGCAGTTTACTATAATACCGGTAAGCGTTTTGAACAGGAATCGTTGGACGAATTGGTCAACTACACTCGTACGCACTTCGCGAGGGAAGAAAAATTAATGCAGGATCATGATTATCCGGACTTCGACGCCCACCTCGCGCAGCACAAAGCGATGATTGCCAAAGTTGATCAATTTATACAGGCGCATCGAGACAACGGACACAAGGCACTGCAGGATACAGCCGACTATTTACGCGACTGGCTGATCAACCATATCAATGGAACGGACAAAAAATACAGTGAGTATCTTCGGTCCCGGGGAGTCAGGTAGGATTTGTAAAATCCTTGGCGTGGCTTACTAAGATGGAGTCTACCGAGGGTGGGGCTGCAATTGATGGAAATCGCCGTGAACGCATCCATGCAGGCTCCACGACGGCTATCCCTGCCGTCGAGGTTTCCATCAATTGCAGCCCCACCCTCGGTAGACCTGAGATTTGCCGACCATCGGATTTTGGTTGAGAAATGGATTGTATGCGGCATGCAATAAGTCAGCTCAGGGAGGCAGCGCCGATAGGAAACCTAGGCGGCAGGGACAGCCGCCTCGGAGCTATAGGGATATATTCACAGCGATTTCCTATCGGCGCTGCCTCCCTGAGCTGACGTTCTCACCAACTACATAATACTGACCAAAGACTCAGACACAATTTACAAATCCCCGTTAACCCCCGCATCGACAATACTGTTGATCGTATCCCTAACCTGTTCCGCCAAAGGTAACAGTTCAGGTGTCAACTCCACCGCGTTCAGCATCATGTCCATATTCATCGTGACGATCCAGCCCTGATTGTCCTGATCCTCTATAACCGCGACACGACAGGGCAGGAAACCGGCGAAAATCGGGTTGAATTCAACCATGCGCTTGGCGATCAATGCATCGCAAAATGCGAGAATACGCATATAGTTGGCATCTTCGCCCATGGCCTTGACTTGTTCGGACAAAGGCAAATCCGCCACCATTTTGAAATTCAGCATATTGGCGCGCAATTGCATGGAATCGACAGCATCGTCAACGCTCACATCTTCAGCGATTTTGTATATTTTTATGCTCTCCTGAACCATCTTTCTGGCTGCCATATCGCCAGCGGCATCCGCTGCCTTGCCATGGCTGTCCGCCCAAGCACCTGTGGATGAAAAAATAAACGCCAGCGCGACGATAAGGTACCGTGCCATAGTGGATTCCTCTTTTAGTTGATTCTTAAACTGCTCAAATTCTGCCCGCAATTACATAGTCCAGCCAATACCGGCTCAGCGCAATCTCACCTTGAAGATAATCCCCACTCCCCAAAGGGTTAGACTGTATCTGAATCCTGGCTCTTAGAGCCTGTCCAACAAAGACAAAATCCGTAGTCAAAGCGATCGTACGGCGTTATGATGCCTCAATGCCCTCATTAAGCTTTACCGCGAATCTGCAACGCCATGTAAAGACGCCCGAAGCGCCGGTCGCAGGCAATACCGTCGGCGAAGTACTCGATAGTTATTTCCAACAATTTCCGGAAGTCCGCCCCTATGTGTTGGACGACCAGGGAGCCGTTCGTTACCACGTTGCAGTTTTTCTAAATAAAACCATCATCCAGGATCGCATCCAGTTATCTGACCAGGTTAAGGCGGATGATGACATTCTCGTGGTCCAGGCACTGTCCGGAGGTTGAATATGACTCAGCGGCTACTCGTCGGTACACATAAAGGCTTGTTCAGAATAGAGAAATCTGCAGATCAGACATGGGCAATCACTCAACAGTGGTTCCTGGGAGATGCAGTGTCCATGGTGTTGCGTGAAAAGGATCGCTCGACAATACACGCCGCTTTGGATTTAGGCCATTTCGGCGTGAAAATGAGGCGTAGCGATGACGACGGCGAGAACTGGGTTGAAGCCAGTGTGCCTGCATATCCGAAAAAACCCGAAGGCCTTGAAGATAAAGACCCTATGCGTGGAATTGATATTCCCTGGGATACCAAACTGATCTGGTCACTCGAATCCGGCGCGCCCGGGGAAATCTGGTGCGGCACCATACCGGGCGGCTTGTTCCGCTCCACCGACGGCGGTGAAAACTGGGAGCTTATGGAATCACTTTGGAATGATCCACGGCGCAAACAATGGATGGGCGGCGGCTATGACCTGGCCGGTATACATTCCATACTGGTTGATCCACGCGATAGCGCGCATATCACCGTGGGCGTTTCGGTCGGTGGTTTATGGGACAGTCGTGACAGTGGGAAAAGCTGGACACTGATCGGTGAAGGCTTGCGCAATGCCTATATGCCGCCGGAAATGGAAGGCGATCCCATCACTCAGGACGTACACAAACTGGCAACGTGCCCCAGCGATCCCGATCAAGTCTGGATGCAGCATCATAACGGTATATTTCGCAGTCACGACGGCGGCCTGCACTGGCATGAGCTGCAAGATGTAAAACCATCGAACTTCGGATTTGCTGTCTCCGTTCATCCGACCGACCCGGATATTGCCTGGTTCGTCCCGGCGGTCAAGGATGAACAGAGAATTCCTGTAGATGCCAAACTCGTCGTTAACCGTACACGCGATGGCGGTAAATCCTTCGAGCAGTTAGACAATGGCTTGCCCGATGAAGCTGTATACGATCTGATTTACCGGCACTCCCTGGATATTTCTTCCGATGGGGAAAAGCTTGCATTTGGCAGCACGACCGGATCGCTCTGGATCTCGGAAAACCAGGGAGACAGCTGGCAGAATATCAGCCGCCACCTACCTCCGATCAAATGCGTCAGGTTTGAGTAGTAAGCCGATTGTATGAAATAAATGAGCATTCCGAGCGGGTTTTAACGCCACAATGCACCCTTTAGCGAGGTCACGGACAGGCTCTTAGCTGGCAACTTTAATCACCCGTGTCTTTAAAGGCAGGGGTTTGACCGGATCCTCGATATAGTCGGCCTCTTTGATACCAAGCTCTTCATCATGAAGATAACAGGCCGGATCTTCGGCCCAGGGATCACCAGTGGTTTGAAATGCCCTGACCCGGGTGTTTCCGCCGCAAATATCCTGGTGTTTGCATACGCGGCATCGGCCCCGAAGCGGCCGCTTTTCCGCTTTTAAGCCGGCCATCAGCGGATCTGTGGTATCAGGCCAGATTTCTGAGAACGGCCTTTCCTTGACATTGCCAAGATTGTAATTCCACCAAAACGTATCCGGATGCACGTTACCGAGATTATCGATATTGGAAATGTTCACTCCCGAGCTATTGCCGCCCCACTGTGACAACTTTGCCCGCATATGCGGGTATTTGTCCGGATACCGTTGTTTGATCCAGTGGAGCAGGTAGACCCCATCAGCGTCGTTGTTTCCGGTGACGTACTCCCTTTCCCTGCCGGAATTGACATCATTCCAGCATCGCTCGAACAGAATATCCATAGTCCGCCTGGTCATGGAGTGAAGGGTATCGTTTTTACGGTGACGATTACCTCTGCCGCCATAATTCAAATGTGACAAATAAAATTTTTCAACCTGCATCTCGTCCATGACATCGAGAAGTTCCGGTAATTCGTTTGCATTTTCCCGGGTTAAGGAAAACCGCATACCGACTTTGATACCCGCAGTCTGACACAAGGAAACAGCGTGCATGGACGCATCGAATGCACCCTGCTTTTGACGGAATTTATCGTGCGTTTCCCGCTTGCCGTCGATGCTGATGCCGACATAATCGTATTGAACCGCTTTTATGGATTCGATATTGTCTTCATTGATCAGCGTACCGTTAGTGGAAAGGCCAACATAAAAACCCATTTCCTTGGCACGTTTTGAAATTTCGTAAATATCAGGCCGTAACAATGGTTCGCCACCGGACAGTATCAGCACCGGCACGCGAAATTGTTTTAAGTCGTCCATAACCGAAAAAACTTCATCGGTCGATAATTCGCCGGGAAAATCTATATCCGCGGAAATGGAATAACAATGCTTGCAGGTGAGATTACAACGGCGGACCAGGTTCCAGATAACGACCGGGCCGGACGGATTTCGTTTTTCTTTCAAGGGTGTGGGATCTTTCAGTTCCCGCATGTACTGTGAGATTCGGAACATAATGGCTAACCTGACTTACCGCTGCCTTTGTGAGAGGAAAAACGCAAGCCTGTTTTCTTGAGGATTTCGGTAGAGAATAAAATGTCGTGCGCCCGGTACATTTCTCCCAGCAATTCCTTTATTTCGTCGGCTTGCCTGATAACTTCTATCCGCCTGTGCCCGTGTAACATCGCAAACAGATTGTATCGCCATATCGACTCGATGCGGGGCCGTTCATAGCAGTGGCTTACATGCTCCAGATTACCGATCAGTTTTCCCGCCTGGTCTATATACCGGTCATCTATATCCCATACACTCATACCGTTTGCCACATAGCCCAGCCGATAATGATTCGGAACCGCCCCTATTCTGCGTATTCGTTTATCTTCGAGCATTTTCCTCAGTCGGGATTTCAAGAGTTCGACATCAACCTTGAGCCGCTGCGCAAGTAAATGGTATGGCCGGGATACAAGGGGTAAACCCTGTTGAGTGGCCAGAACGATTTGTCGATCCAGCTCTTGAAGATCGATACTCTCGTTGTCAGACGTGTTCAAATCGTGCATTGATTACACCTGCAGATAGAGACCAACATAAAACTCTTTCAATTTCGGCAGATTGTATACTGGAAGATCGGTCATTTGTTCAATGATTTCTATGGATTGATCTATATCCTCATCACGTTCGGTTGCCAGAACAAACCACATATTCATAGAGTGGTCACGCCGGTAATTATGTGCGACCTCGGTAAGCGAATTAACTTTTTCGGCAACCTCTTCGAATTTCTCATCGGGGACACTCATTGCGCAAAGCGAAAAATTCCCGCCCATCAGCTTTGCATCATACATCGGACCAAACCGGGTCAGAGTTCCGTCCTCACGCATGGCCTTTACACGGTTGATCAATAGTTCTTCAGGTATTTCAAGTTGCTGTGCAACTTCTAAAAACGGTCGATCGGATACGGGAAATCCCATTTGCAGAGCATTGATTATTTTACGATTGATTTCATCCATAAACGCTTCCGGCCAAGGCGCTCGCTCGCCTGCTTGCTGAATGACGATAAGTGGCCCCCTTTTGCTTGAAGCGGCGTTTACTGAACAGAACCTGATGCTCTGTGTTTTCAAGCCCCAGACGATACCTGATAGCATCGATTGCGGACAAAACCCGCTCGCGGTCCTTCCCGTGAATCATGCAGAATAAATTGTAACGCCAATGCGGCAAACGCCTCGGCCGCTCATAGCACAGTGTAACGCAGTCCGTTTTAGCCAGTTCGCCGGCGATGGAGTCGAGCTCATGATCGGGTATATCCCAAACCACCATAGCGTTTGAACTGTAGCCCAGCTCATGATGGCGCACGACGACTCCCCAGCGTTTTATCACCCCGATTCTCACAAGACGCACAATCACATTCAAGACTTGCTGCTCGCTCAGACCGGTTTCTTCAGCGATACTCTCGTAGGGTCTTTCAACCAGCGGCAAACCGGATTGAATTGCTCCGATGACTCTTTCTTCAATCTCCGAAGTATTGTATTGGCCGGCCGTCCAGCGGTGCCGGTTCTCAATGGGCAGTATTTTTCGGCGATCATTATCGTCGCCGCCATTGAAATTCAGTTTAAATCCCAGGTCGATATGGTAGTCACGCAACAGTGGCAGAGAAATCAGCGGATAAGCCACTTTAGCCGATATTTCTTTCAGTGCGTGCTGCAAAGCCTGACTGTTTTCCGCAGTCACCACAAACCAAAGATTGAATCTATGCTCCCGTTCATAGTTATGATTGACTTCACGGAATTTGCTGACCAAAGCCGCAATCTCTTCCAAACGCTCCTCGGGAACGGCCATGGCAGCAAGCGTACTGACTCCAACCGAATTCGGGCTGAATACAGGACCGATGCGACTGACCAGACCTTGAGCCTGCAGATTCTTAAAAGTGTTGAGTACAACTCTTTCCTGGCTGTTCTGTATTTCCGCGACCCGTTTAAACGGATTGACGTTTAAAGGAAAACCGTGTTGGAAGTCGTTTAGCAGATGTTTCTCCATTTCACTGAGCTGCATTATTATAGTCCTATCTTGTGCGCTCTGGCAGTAAAGAATATACCGCTGGGCTTCTCAGCGGGTATCTCCTTGAGCTTTGCAAAGCTTTCGGTGCTATAGACATTGACTTTGTCATCGTCCCTGACTGACACCCAGATTGCCTCTCCCCGGGGAGTGAATTCCATATGCAACACCGCCTTTCCGGGCTTTAATTCCCTGATCAGCCGTTCCGTATCGGAATCAATCACCTGAAGAGTGTCATTCTTGGGAAAGGCGAAGTTGACCCATACCTGCCTTCCGTCCGGCCGCGCCATAACGAATACCGGCTGCCCGTGGACAGGGATAGAACCAATCTGTTGCCAGGTATTGGTGTCCACGACCAACACCAGATCACGGCCAACGGCCGGAATAAAGGCCTTTTGCCCGGCAATGGCCCAGCCCTCAAGATGGGGCATTTTGTAGACAGGCATTTTCTCACTGCCTCGTCCATAATCATCCAGTATCCGCCTGACCCCCTCTTCCGGATGCCATAGATCCAGCAAGGCAAGCCCATCCTCACCGAAAAGTCCGGCAATATAAAAACGTCCGTCCGGCGTAATCAGTGCATCATAGGGGAGTTTGCCAACATCGGTGAAGCGGCTTATTTCAGGTATGTCACCTTGTGCAAAATCGAGCAACCAGATCTCGCCCGAATCATAAAGGCTGAATGCAAACTTATTCCCCGGCACATCGACCAGCCCTATCACCTTCGACTGTTTGCCGTCTTTCCCAATCGCCGGAATGTCAGCAATCATTTCGAGAGTATCACTGTCAAAAACCCTGACACCACCGGGTTCATAGTTTGAAACCGCAACCATGCGCCCGTCCTGAGATATGGCCCCGCCGATACTGTTTCCGGACTGAATCAAACGCTTGACGGTTCTTTGCTTTAAAATATCGATTTTCGATAAACCGCCGTCCCTGCCGAAAATATAGGCGTAACGCTCATCTCTGGAATAGACCACAGAGGCATGGGACAGATCCCCCAGTTCGTGAATACTCCCCAGAGTGGTATTATCACTGTGTTCGACAAGTTTGATGCTGCCCTGCGCCCGTTCTATTACAATACCCAGATCACCCGTCGCTTTGTTCGTCACACAGGCGCTCAGCAATGCCGGAATGGCTATCGCGAAAAGAAATATCCAATTGTTGATCAGGTTATTCATTGAGCCGTCTCTTGCAATAGATAATCAACAATCCAGCGGATCTCCTCGCCACTCAGAATTCCCTTGAACGGCGGCATGGGCGTTCCGGGCCTGCCATACTCGACAGCGGCAATCAATGCTTCTGCCGTTCTATCGGACAGCACATCCAGCGTCAAGGCCGGCCCCAACCCGCCTTTAAGTGTCATACCATGGCAGGATCCGCAGTCATGGTACAGCATGTGCCGCAGCTCCTGTTTTCGATCACGATTCAGTTCCGCGGCACCCGGCGCCGGTACGATTGTCAATGAGAATACGAGCAGCAATATATATTTCATGCTGACCAGGCCTCCTCATAGCAAAATGGCCTGAACCAGGAAAGCTTATCTGCAAGTGTGACCACATCACCGACGATCAATACTGCGGGAGGCTCTATGGACTGGGCCAGGCTTGCGTTAACAATATTTTCCAGCGTGGTGACGATTCTCCTTTGATCCCCTGTCGTGCCTCGCTCCACCACAGCGACAGGCGTCTTGGCATTTCGGCCAGCATCGAGCAGCTGCCGGACGATGGACTTTAGCGTCGAAACACCCATATATACAACCAGCGTACATTTAGGGTCTTTCAGGCTTTCGCGGTTTAAATAAAGCTTTTTATCCAAAGCCGGGTGGCCAGTCAGAAAACGTACGCTGTTTGCCAATCCACGATGAGTCAGGGGTATGCCGGCATAAGTGGCACAGGCTGAAGCTGCGGTTATTCCCGGCACAAACTCAAAACTGATGCGGTTGCCGTAAAGTTCCAATGCCTCTTCAGCACCACGCCCGAAGATCAACGGATCACCGCCTTTTAAACGGACGATGGTTTTATGTTGCCCGGACAGCTCAATCAATAGCTGATTTATCTCTTGTTGGGGTATGGGGTGGCAGCCGGATGCCTTACCGACATAGATCAACTCACAGGATTCGGGAATCAATTCCAGAATGGGTTTGGAAACCAATTTGTCGTAAACAACAACATCGGCCTTGGCGAGGAGCCTGGATGCTTTCACGGTTAATAATTCAGGGTCACCAGGTCCCGCACCCACGATGTACACACAGGCTTGACTCATAGACACTTTGCTCGTTTTCCCCCGGATTTGACACTCACCGGCAGTATGGCCACTCTTTTCGGCAGTTTTTTTCGGCTGTAACTTTGTGTATTCAAACAATATTATCCGCCAGGCCGGGTAAATTCTGGCGAAACAGGCGGTTCTGCTCCTTGATCTTTATCAAGGCTTACCCGGCTGAGCGGTAACGCTGAGTTTACTCTGCGAATGCAGTCTCATGATGTCCGTGACTGGTATTGAATTACTGCCCGTAATGGCTGCTGAATTCTCGGATTTTTCTTTACGCTTTGCCCGTTTTCGGCGAAATTTAGTAGAATTTACATATGGCTCCGTATGAATATCTTGTGTAGACTCGCCGTCGGGACGGCACTCAGCCACAGGGTGAAATGGACTGTATAACTGCATTACCATCAGAGAATTAGAGAGTGAAAGCCAACAGACCCGGCAAAGAAATGTTGCAGCGAATTCGCAAATGCATGCTGTTTTGTGATCTTTCACCGCTGCAATTCAATTCCATCATTGATCACTCTGTACTGACTCGCCTGGATGAAGGCGATGTTTTGTTCGAACAGGACTCGGAAACAAAAGCGTTTTATTTTCTGGATGAGGGCCAGGTAAAGATTTCCCGCCTTTCTCCCGACGGTAATGAAAAGGTCATAGATATAGTCAATGCGGGTCAAACTTTCGCCGAAGCCATTGTATTCGGAGGCTTGAGAGGATATCCGGTTACCGCGCAAGCGATCACCGATAGCGTTGCGTTGGGGATAAATTCACTTTACTACAAGGATTTTATACGAAATTGTCCCGATGCAGGTTTTGCCTTAATGGCACGCATGAGCAGACGCTTACACTGGCAGTTAAACGAAATCGACCGATTGACCCTCCACACAGCCGCCTATCGCCTGGTGGTGTATCTGCTCGATCAGATGCAGATCAACGATCATGGAGTGGGAGAAATCACCCTTAACACACCGAAACACGTGATTGCTTCCCGTCTGACGATAAAGCCGGAAACCTTTTCACGAACGTTGAAAAAGCTGTCCGATGCCGGATTAATCCATGTACACGATAATACGATACAGATTCCGGTGATCGAGGCGCTGGAAAATTACGTTCATATGGAAGCCAATGACCGCAAACTGATATAGCGTCGATCGACACCCTTCACGACCGTGCAAGCCAATCGGGAATCATCGCTCTGTAGACCAAGAGTAAAAACATGACGCCACCGGCGATAGCGATCAAACCGCCTATTCCCATAAATCCCATCGCAATGTGTTCGCTGAGCGTTTTCAGACCCTGCTCGGCGCCCGCCGTCTTTCTTTGCACCCCATGACCGCCGGTATAAGCCATGGCCACAACCCAGATCAGTTGACCGATCCCGTAAATCGCGGGCTGATGCCGGGCCCACTTACCCATGGGTTTGCGAAAGCCGAGCTTGGGCAATATAAAATAAGTGATCCCCATAAAGGCAATGGTCACGCCGACAATAGAACCGTGGTAATGCGCCGGTATCCGGACATTACTGCCGGAAATCATAAAACCGACTACACCGCCCAAACCGAACAGCAAGATCGAATAAAAAAGCGCCGATCGTTCCGGGCGGAACTCCTCGTAGGGTTTTCCGGCTCCGATCAGAGAAGCGAACAAAATAAGGCCCATGGGCAATACCGCGAGTCCATTACCGTAGCGCATCATCCAGGTGAAGCTGTTTATATGCAGCGGCGAATCTATCGGATAGCTCAGGTAGATCAGGGGCGTAAGAAATACGGGCGCCACACCTATGGAAAAGAGAAACACCACCACTCTGGAACTGGCCAGAATTCTTACACCTGAAACCGATGCCAGCCAAAGCCAGACGACCATCATAAGCTGAGTGTGGGTAAACTGCAAAACATGCCCGCTTCCCCAGAACAAGAGTTCATAATATTGCTCGCCTTGTATTGTATGGGGAATCGCGGCATAGGACCACATCACCGCTACCACGGCGAAAAGCGCAGCAATCAAGGCCGTATACAAACCAAAGCGCAAGGCCGCTGCCCCATCCATATATCTTCCCACCGCATTGGACGAAAACAACCCATTGAGAATCTGCAGCGTAAACCCCAGGCCGAAAATTCCTAATCCGATAAAAAAAATAGGATCCTGCAGCACCGGGACATTATTATTCATCAGCGGATTTCCCGCCCCCAGAAAAGGTGATGCGCCTATAGCCAACATACCGGCCGCGGTCAAAACGATCGGCGGCCAACCGCAGATACGGCATGCCGGGCTTCTGTTCAGACTCCAAAGCGTACCGGCAAATGCGAGAAACCAGACCAATACCGTCATGTCCACGTGTATGACCAGCGCCGTTTTGAAGAAATTTACCCAGGGGATCAAATCCTGAATTCCCGGTGTTCGCGATAACACCACGAGAATCACAAACAAACCCCCTATAACCAGAGACGACAATGCCAACACTAGCCATGCGGAGCTTTGTCTGCGCAAAGCTTCATCGGCGGGAATATCAAGATAGAAATAATGGCTCATGCCCGGAAATGCCGTGTTTGCTGAAATCGTAACCATAGTATCAAGCCGCTATTTAGCGATGAAGCCCGATTCCGTATCAAAATCGAACAGTAAAATCTGTGCCGGAGCGATGTTCGTCTCCTGTTTAAAGGTGTAATCAAAACCATCCTGACGGACGTTATCTTCCAGTTTGATTTCCACCGTATGAGTTCCTGCGGAAATTTTACCGCTATAATAAATATTGACCCCACCGTCCTTGAACAGCCCCGGAGGCGGAAATGTCTTTTGATACAGGGTTTCACCATTCAATGACATTTCGACGGCGACAGGCGAACGTTCACGAGGGCACTCCTGCGGTTTACGCATATTCGCCGGCAGTTTCGCCAACTCCTCCGCGCTCATTGTCCGACAGGGTTCACGCAATTCCCCGGCATGGGAAAATGCCAGAGTCACCATGGCTTCATCATTCTCCAACAGCCGTATTGACGGCGAAGACGCGAAATACCAGATCAGGGCCATAAACACCGTGTAGTTGATGGCTTGCAGAAAATACCGGGTTGGGGTGTTGACTGACGCTGACATATGCTGCTCTCAATCCGGCTGCCGGATACTGTGCAAACCTGCCTGATTCAGTCCGGCCAATTCAGCACGAAAAGCCTTGAGCTCATTGGCTATTTTGTTTTTATCCGGTTCCGCACCACCGCATATCCGGACACGGTTGCGATCCACTCGCCGTCGAAGAATCGGTTTACGTTCCGCATTGAACCGCTTTTGTATCCATCGGTTTCCAAAGCGATAAAAGCAATCATTTTCCCGGCATCCGGTTACCATAACGCCGTCCGCACCCTGCTTCAGCGCAAACTCTACGAGTGTGGGAGGCAGCATACCGCTGCAGATCAGTCGCACGGACTTGGTATCGCCATCGGATTCCAGGCACTCGGCATTCAGTCCATGTTCACATCCGTAGACGAGAATCCTGGTATCGCCACTCATTGCCGCTACTGCCTCGGCCGTTCTTCGGCGCATTTCGTCCACGCTTAACTGCGGCATATCGATTCCCGTTTTCAGTTCCTTTTTGGCCATTCTGAAGGGATTGGAAGAAGGGCAGGAACCGGTGCAAATACCACACGAGGCGCAGAGCGACGGATTGACGACGACTTCTTTTTCAAACCTTGCTCCGTCGGTTCGGGCCTGCACGGTAATCGCATCGAAAGGGCAATCGTCAAAGCAAAGCTCGCATCCGCTGCAATGATCCAGATCCACAACCGCCTTCGGGCCGTCTTTTTTCGGCGGCAGCCAAGGCAGAATCATCAATAAGAAAGTGATGCCACTGGTTAAAATCCAGGTCTGGCCCTCCGTCCAGTAATCCAACAGCGGATAAGCATTTAAGTAAAACCAGTCGAGATTTATCACCTGCGGCATGGTATTGAGGTCAGCAGGGCCGTGGCTGACCGCCGGTTTCAACAAAGACAGTGCAAGCAGTGCTACAAAAGTGCCTATGGCCAGGCCTCTAGGCGGGTTTATCTCAACGTTGGACAAGCGTTTAACATGTATCCACAACATAAAAAACAAAAACAGAGGCTGACCGAGCAGATGCAGAAATTCAATCAGGATAAAAAATCGATCGGTCATTTCACCGGCAACGAAATTTTGCGTCATGGCACCGGAGAAAAGCGGTACCGCATCCATCAGGCGCGCCGAGCCGATCGCGATGTACTGCGCCAATTCATCCCATACCAGCCAGTAACCGGTGATACCCAGAGTCACGATCACCCAAAGCGTGGGAACACCGGTGAACCATGAAAACCATCGAAACCCGCGATAACGGCCCGAAGCGAACTCCTTAAACATATGCAGCAGCACCGTAATGACCACCGCATCGGAGGCATAGCGGTGCAGGCTGCGCATGATGCCCGCCATGTACCATTGCTCATGGGTCATGTATTCAACCGATTCATACGCGCCGTTGAGGCTTCCGTGAAAAAAAATAAACAGATAAATCCCTGTGACCAGAATCACCCAAAAGAGAAAAAACGACAGGGTTCCCAGGTGATAAAGTGGATTCCACTGCGGTCCGAAAGAGATATTGAACCAGGATTCCAACATCAGATAGGCCCGCTTGATAGGATTGACCAGCATTGAATACTTATCCGCAAAGGTGATTGGTACGGAATTTTAAGTGGGCCACATAAATGCTGTCATGACTTACATCAAGGTAAAAAAAGGCGAGAAACTATCCGTCGCTAGGGGGTGTTCTCAATTAGTCCATGCATTCTGTTGTAGCGGAAAACAGGGATCAGCAGGATGCATGGATTAATTGAGAACACCCCCTAAACGGATTGTTTTCGGTTTCTTCTTATCTCGCGCGTCACTGTCCAGCCGGTGTACACAATGATGGTTCCGCCGATAATGATGCCCAAAAACAGGGAATAGTCGAAATAATATCCGTCGGTCACCGGATCGTAGGTGGTGCAGAACAATTTGATCTTATCGCTCAGGGACGAGAGGAATGACTGCTCGACTTTCGGCCGCCCCAGCACCAGATCAATCAGGGGTTCGACCAACAAAGGCGTCTCAAAAGCCTGCCCGTAGACCTGTCGGTAGACTTTGCCCTCGGCATCCAGAATAGTCGCCTGGATAAGATGATCAAATCCGTTTGAAGAAGGAAAATAGAGAAAACCTATGTCCTCAGCCAAGGCGTCCACATCGGTTTGATTCATGCTGAGCAAATTCCATTGCTTGTCGCTGATGCCTTGTTTATTGGCGAAGTACTGCATGGCCTGCGGCGTGTCGACCGCCGTATCGAAACCGATGACGGCAACCGAGAAACTATCGCGACCCAAGGCATCGCGCGCTTTTTCAACCACTTCGGACAAATAACGGGTTGTCATGGGACATATCTGATAGCAGCTGGTGAAGACCATGCTGATCACCAGGGGTTTGCCGCGAAAATCGCTTAGCGAAAGGATCTGATTGTCCGAGTTGATAAACCGGTAGTCGCCTACCTCTTTATCTATGGCATTCTGGCTGAATTTAAGCGCAGCGTCGTAGTCGAATTCTCCACCCGAACCATTGCTCTGTGCCGGGGAAGCCGCATTCAGAACCGGGAAGGGCGACAGCAGCGTTGCGAATAAAACTATCAGAGCGGTAAGGCGCCGATAGAGGCAGTAAGTCACTGTACTTAACCGAGCAGTAAGACGTCCAGGACACCGAACGACAGCAATACGACCAATTGCACCAAAGAGGCGAAGAAACTTTTCATTGCAACTTTAGGAGACGGATCCAAGTACATCTGGTAGTTACGGTAAAGAAAATAGCCGCCACCACTAACCGCGCCGAAAAGATATAGCCAGTGCATTCCGTAAAAAAACGGCATAATCGAAATCCCAACCAAAATCAGGGTATTGGCGATCACCACAACGGCGGTGCGCCGGTCCCCGATAACGACCGGCAGCATGGGAACACTGGCATGTGCGTAGTCATTATGCTTGGCTATGGCCAGACTCCAAAAGTGCGAAGGTGTCCAGAAGAATAAAACCAGCGCCAGCTGTATCGGCACGGGACCCAGGGAAGGATCGACCGCTGCGGCCCCGGCAAGTACGGCGAAACTGCCCGACGCTCCACCGATTACAATGTTCATGGCGGTACGGCGCTTTAGCCAGACCGTGTAAACAATCGCGTAAAAAAAGGCTCCCAGAAAAATGTAAAGCGCCGCGACACCGTTTAATACCAGCGCGGAAGACAGAACTCCGGCAATCAGCAGCAAGACGATAAACCCTACCCAAAGCGGACTCTTTTGGAAGCGCCCCGTGACAAAAGGCCGGTTGCGTGTCCGCTTCATCATGCTGTCGAGATCGATTTCGTAGTATTGATTGAATGCGCCGGCGGCACCCGCCGCAGCGAGAACACCGAAAGCCAATACCAAAACCTCTACCGCATTAAGAGACTGCCCCGGTGTTATGACCATGGCCGCCAGCGCGGTCAGCATCATAATAAACCCGATTCGCAGTTTTAAAAGGCTGGATATTTCTTTAAACATACCGGCTCACGAATTTCTTATCTCAAATGTCAACAGCCCGGGGGCAAGTATCTTTGCCGGCTGTACTCGTTATTCGCAGATTTTGCGAATCAAGCGCGGAGCTGACCGCTCCGCGCTTTACCAAGGACATATCGTCCAAGCATATGGGCCTAACTTAATGGCCAGACCGAGGCGAGGTAATCCCAGTTGATAAAATAATACACGACAAACGAGACCAATAACGCCATGGCCAGCACAAAGGTTCCCGGTGCCTCCATCACTCCTGCACCATGATCTTCCTCCAATTTGGGCGCCATGGGCAGACGCTCAGGCTGGGTAACCGTGTAGACATCGGAAGACAAAGGCATGCCGAAACTTTGCAGCAGCCCGGCCGATGCTTCGAGCTTTTTGCCGAAAACCAGTGAGCCGACGGTCACGATCAGATACATGGCTCCGCCGAGTATGCCCAGCAAACCACCGATCGCACCGATTGCCATCATCAAATATGCAGTACCGGGATAGTCGAAACTCAATGCGGCGCCGGTAAAGTCCATATCCCAGTGGCGGCGTGATACGCCCAGGGTACCTGCTCCCAGCATAAACAGTATCATCAGTGTCATGCCCGCGCTGAAGACGTAAGGCTGTAACTTCGCCATCTTGGGAAGAAACAACGCACGACGGAACAGCACAGGAATCAGCAGGTAGGTGATTGCCATAAATGCCAGGGTAGTACCCACGGCCACTGTCGCATGGAAGTGCGCAGGCACATAAATCGTGTTATGGATGATCAGATTAATCTGTTCCGTACCCATCACAACGCCGGTAATACCGCCGATGAACCCGAAAATCACCAGCGAGAAAAAGAACCCGGAAAATACCGGATTATCCCACGGCGCCTTCCGCAGCCACTCGAACAAGCCCTTGGTCAAACCTTTGCGGCGTTGCGCGACCTCCATCGAACCGGGCACGGTCAGGCCGTGAATCATACTTGCCAGGACCGCCAGATACATCGCGTAGCTGGTATTGAAGACTTTCCATTCAGAACTTATGCCCGGGTCGACCAGCAAATGGTGCGCACAGGCAAGCTGCAGGAACAAAATGTAAAGCAGGAATGCGGAGCGGCTCACTTTCTCCGACATCGGCCGGGCGGCGAACAGCACACCGGCGATCAGATACCAGATCGAGACATGCGCCGCCACATTGATTTGCTGCGAGGAATGTCCCATACCCCACCACAATATCCGGTAGATCGCCGCATCGATATGATTGATATAACCGATTGACCATAGGTACGTCGGCACCAGAATTATTGCGCCCGAGGCGATGGTGAAGATCGCAATAATACAAGCTGTCAGTGCACCGAAGGTTACCAGTGGAATCGACCCTTCATAAGTCTTCTCGTCCTTGGCAATCACCAGCGTACCCAGAAAAACAAAGCACGCGATCAGAGCACCTACAGCAAATAATATCAATCCAAGGTAAAAATGCGGTGCGGCCTGCATGGGCGCATAGGAAGTCATCATGACGCTGGAACCGCCCTGATAGACGGCGACATTATTCATTACTGCACCCAGCACCATCAATATGAGCGACAGCCAGGCCCATCGAGGCGCCGCCAGTCTTGAGCGCAACAGCGTTGAAGAGGCAAAGTACAAAACAGCCACTTCAAAAAAGATGATCCAGAAGATCAGCGCATTGATGCCATGTGCCGTCAATACCTGGTAAAACAGATCGGCAGGTAATAAATGAACCTCCTGCCAGCGAGTCAAAATAACGCCCAAAGCCATGATTCCGGCAACCAGAAGAGAAACGGCGGCCGCAACGGCATTGAGTTTCATCAGGCTTTCGGCAGATTTATCAAAATAAAAACCCGAGTCCGGGCAAACTCTAAAACTTGCCACCTTAGTTCTCCTTCACGTAGATTTTGCCAAGCATGGTGTGGTGACCTATGCCGCAGTATTCATTACACACTACCGCATACTCACCCGCCTGGTCGGGGGTTACGGTTAAAACCATTTCGTAGCCGGGCAGAATTTGTAAATTGATATTGACCGGCTGCAGGGAAAAGCCGTGGTTCCAATCCAGGGAAGACAGGTGCAGACGATAGGACTTGTCCTTTTCCAGCTCAAAGATCGGATACCAGCTCCACAAGCGCCCCAGCATGTAGATATCACTGCCTTCGGGCGGCTTGACTATCGGGATACCCGCTTCTTCGCCGACTTTGTACTTTTCCACCATTTCATCCACCCGGGTCTGAAATTTTCCGGCCGTGGTCTGATAGGCTTCACTGGACAGGTTTTGTTTTCCGTATAAATGCCAGTAGGGCATCATAAAAAACATGATCAGGCACCATACCAGCGCGATACCGATCCATAACAGCTCTTGCTTCCCGACGGGTACGTTCCACCAGACACGATCCGATGGAGGCATATATGAAGTCATCTTTTTCCTCCTCTGACTAAGGTGCAACCGGCAGGGTGGCTATTTCCATCACCCCCCACAGGATGTAAAACACGGTGGGCATCACCACGCCTATAAAGAGCAATAGGAATGGGTTTTCGAGTACTCTCTGAAAAAAAGGAATACGCTCGGGACTAGGCAAGTCGTCTTCTTGCGCCATGGCAGCCTCCTCTAGGCGTTGATATTTTGGTTAAGAGACTACTGACTAAGAGGTGTCGGCAACCCGCGCAGCAGCACTGCCTCGGAAAGCCGTAAGTCAGATAAGGTTATCAGTCACCGAGATTATTGGCCGCGGCCTGCAGACACCTTGACCTATGTCAACCCTGTAATCTTGTGCGAAACACGCAATTCGGGCGGCGAGGGAATCCTGACATAGATCAATGCCCGTGGATGGGAGATTGATTCTAATCAATCCGGCGAGCCTGGTACAGCGAATGGGGCATCGAATACTCCGTCCATATTCGCCTTTTGTTTGTTACGCTAGCGGTCGATCAGCACGATAGTCATCAATCGAAGAGTTAAATGAATGAGCTTAATAACCTGGCGAAAAGAGTATTGCACCGGAATACCCGGCGTTGATTACGAGCATGAGAAACTGATCGAACAGATCAACGCCGTTTATGCCTTGATTGACGAGAAGGGTGATAAAGAGCAAATCATCGACTGCCTTGGTGATATTTATGGCAGTATCGCGGCCCATTTCGCCCTGGAAGAGAAAATGATGGAACGCCGGCACTACGACCGCTATGAGGAACATAGGACCGATCACGAGAAGTTGCTCGATGACATACGCGATATCACGGAAGAGTTCGAAAACACCCATGACTTGAACGATCAGCAATTCAAGCAAAAGCTAAACGATTGGTTTCAGATGCACTTCAAGACTCACGACGCTCGCTTGCATAGTCTGGCGAAATTCCGTTCACACGAACAAGTCGAGAAATCCGTTCTGCAAAGCATGATTCGAAGCGCAAAAAATGCACTTTTAGGTAAAACCGGCTGAGCGGTATACTCTGGCCGCACCAGAGTATGGTTCAAGAGACAAAGCGATCATTAAGTTGAACAGGACAAATTACAAACCCATTGCCATATGGCTTCTCATTTGTTGCGCAACCATTTTCGCCATGGTCGTTTTGGGAGGTGTTACCCGGCTTACCGGTTCCGGCCTGTCCATGGTGCAGTGGGAACCCATCATGGGAATTCTGCCTCCTTTAAATCAGACTGAATGGGAAGAAACCTTTCGCCTCTATCAGCAGTTTCCTGAATACAAACTCAAAAACTTTGCGATGACGCTCGGCGAGTTTAAATCGATTTTCTGGTTCGAATACGCGCATCGAGTGCTCGGCCGCTCCATCGGCGTGATTTTTTTCTTACCCATGCTGTATTTTATGTTTACCGGGCGGGTCAGACAGCCGTTGGGTTCAAAGCTGATTATATTGTTTATCCTTGGCGCTCTGCAGGGCCTGATGGGATGGTATATGGTAAAAAGCGGCCTGGTGAACAATCCGCACGTCAGCCAGTATCGGCTGACCGCACATCTGGGACTGGCGATAATCATTTTCGCCTATATGTTTTGGGTGACGCTGGATTTACTTTACCCCGATATCAACCATGATACCAGGCGGGTAAATCGAAAGCTTGCGATGACTTCACTCGTCATCACGGCCTTGACATTCATTACCGCGCTGAGCGGAGGTTTTGTCGCAGGTACTCGCGCCGGGTTTGCCTTCAATACTTTCCCTTTGATGGACGGGAAATGGATTCCGGACGGTCTGACCTATCTGACCCCCATGTGGCGCAATTTCTTCGAGAACGTCATTACCGTGCAGTTTGATCACCGCATTTTAGCCATGTCGCTGTTTGTGTTGATAGTGATGTTTTGGTGGATTGCGATCAAAACGCCGCAGAAATCCCATATCCGCACCGGATTGCACTGTCTGTTGGCGGCCCTGGTCCTGCAGATTACACTTGGCATTTCGACCCTGCTACTGGTGGTGCCGGTTCCGCTGGCGGCCGCTCATCAGGGCGGAGCCATTGTGCTCTTGACCGCCTCCCTTTTTATCAGCCATCAACTGCGTGGCCGTACCACGGGCTCTTGATTGGCTATAGGTGTTTTAGTTATGAGAATTCGCATTCTGATCAGATTTATTGTGATTGCCGCTATGGCGGCTGGCCCGCTCTGTACAGCGGCTTTGGCAGAAAAAATGGATATTTTTGCCGGGCATTTCTCCAGAGAAGGAAACGACCAAAGTCCGGCAAAGAATACAGAGCATAATATCTATATAAAATTTTTTGAGGATCAGTGGGTAGCAACACTCTATATTCCCTTCCAGTACTCAAGAAGCCTTGACTCGACAACCATTGACAAAGCGCTTACTGAAGCCAGAAAGCAAACCGACAGCCCCGCTTATATCCGCGATACCTTTGGCCACCTGCAGGAACGCGCCATAGCAACCATAGAAAAGTTCGGCTATGCAGAAGACCGGATCCTGTTTGAATGCAACTCTGTATCGCCTTGCAGCGTCGAGCTGAAAGATGGGTTTCTGGAGCTGATCAAACCGGGCATGATTAACGAGCACATCATTAAATACAATCATGTTACCGATCCTTAAAACAAACCGGATTGGGCGCCTTCCCCGCATTTTAAGCGGTGCCGGCCCTTTAACATGAAGATCGACAAATACTTTCCCATCGGCACAGCTGTTATATTCGCCGTGTTTTTGTTGCTCATGGGGCTAACCTATTTTTTATTTCGTTCGCCGGCTTTTCAGGCTCCCCAATGGCCTGCGGAACTCCAGGCTGTAATGAGGGATCAGTTTAAACCCATCCGTACATTTCATCTGGTGGATCAGAACAATGCCGCATTCGACGAAACCAATCTCAAGCACCGATGGAGTTTTGTTTTTTTTGGATATACTTCTTGCCCGGATATTTGTCCGAATACCTTATCCGTGCTTAGCGCAACACGGCAACTGCTCAAGGAGGAAACCCGGCAAAATACACAATTTGTTTTTGTCAGTGTGGACCCTGAACGCGATACGCAAGAAGTGCTCAAATCCTATATGAACTACTTCAACAAGCGATTTACCGGGGCAACGGCGGATAAACCTGAAATCGATAAATTGACACGACAGTTTGGAGCCAGCTACAAACGCGATGCTCCCACCGAATCAGGTCCTTATACCATTTCCCATACCAGCGCGGTTTTTCTGGTGGATCCCTACAAAAGGCATATCGCGACATTTTCGCAACCGCACTACGCAGCCACTATTGCGTCGCTGTATGAGAAAATCAGGGCTTATGCGGAACGCCGGACTGAACAATGATGTATTTGACGACTATCTTTTTCTCCACTGACGGAGTGCCCAGACAATGTATGCCAATATCATTGCAATATTGATGATTGCGCCCACAACAAAGAAGGACAGGATTAGGTCCTGTTCCTGCGAATCCGTGGTCTCCGAGGCGGCAGGGTTTAGCATGGCCTGGGTTTGTTTATCAACAGAGGGTTGCACTGAGTTCTCAATGCCGCCGTCCGCAACCAACAGCACTAAGGACGAATCAGTCAATCGAGGCATGTCTTCTGGGATTGATGTTTTCAAACAACGATACCTTTTAAGAGACCGGGGGGATCCGACTCCAAACAATCAATCGGAAATCCGTGCATTGTACGTTTTATCCATTAATGCTCACAGCCGAATATTCCACAAACCATGACTTTTCCATACAGATTTAGCCGCTTGACGGCATTTCTCGCCACCGGCGCGTTAATCGCGTTGATGCTTATATTGTCGATCTACAATACAACATCCACTGATGAAGATAAATACGGTTTAGGGGCCGTGCTCTGGCCCCAACCCAGTGCATTAAACGATTTTTCGCTGACGGAAAATCAAAAACCCTTTAATCTATCGAGTCTGGAGGGTAAATGGACCATGCTGTTTTTCGGTTATACGCATTGTCCGGATGTCTGCCCCATGACTTTAACGGCCATGAAGGCTATTTATGACGGGCTCGCGCACTATCCGGATCTGCAAGCGAGCACACAAGTTGTATTTGTGTCAGTGGATCCGGCACGGGACACGCCGGCACTGCTGGCTGAGTATGTCGCCTACTTTGGTGAAGCATTTATAGGAGTGACCGGAGCCGTTGACGAAATCGACAATCTGACCAAGCAACTACACGCCGGTTATATCATGCATGAGCCAGACGAAAACGGCGCCTATGAGGTTGATCACGCCAGTTCCATTTACCTTATCGGACCCGGGCAGAGAGCTCATGGCGCATTTTTGCCACCCCATCAGCCGGAAAAAGTCATCGCTCAATACAGAAAAGTCAGGCGAAGGAGTTAAGTCATGGAGATTATACCTTTACTTCCCCACTTTCACGCGACATTAAATGTAATTACCGCCTGCCTGGTAACTCTGGCCTATGTGCATATTCGCCGAAATGAAAGGCTTATGCATCGGAATTATATGTTTGGCGCATTGATAGTGTCAGCGATATTTTTAGTCTCATACCTGACATATCATCACTATGTCGGATACCAGAAGTTCGCCGGGGAGGGGGTTGTCAGGCCTATTTATTTTACCATTCTCGCCTCCCATATCATTCTGGCCGCACTGATTGTACCGATGTTATTGACAACCGTGGTACTGGCGCTCAGGACCCGCTTCACCACACACCGTCGCTGGGCCCGCTGGACGCTTCCGATATGGTTTTATGTTTCGGTGAGTGGAATAGCCGTTTACATCATGGCCTTTCATCTATTCGTGCCGGAACCAGCTATCTCCTGAGTGATATCAAGGGTGTAACCAGAGGTGACTCAACAGTGATTCAAATACTGCTTTATACTATAACCGCCATTGTGCTCTATGTTGTTTCTGACTGGATTCTGCTTAAACTGGAACAGTACAGAGGCAAACCTTTCGCCTCAAGAAATATGATTTTTTTCGCAATTATTCTCGTTCTGTCCCTGTTGGCATTTGAAGGCTTGCAGCGCGTCTTGGTGAACTTCTCGGCATCGGCTCCGGATTCAGCGGTTTCCACGGAACAACAGCAATAGCTTCCTGCATTGTACTTCTGCGTAAAAAGGTATATCGCCCAATCAAGCGGATAATGAATTCTGAACACGGTCAATAATATCCGTGATGCTATCCAACCACTGCAGATGTTCCGGCTTCATTAAACAGCTTCGCAGACAGATTGTGGTTTCACTGTCTACGTCGATTTGAGGAAGGACAGCCTTTAGTTTTTCAGAGGGATAGGAAAAGGTCGCGATGTAGAGCCCTTCTTGCTCAGCCTTCTCGAAAAACAGCTGCGACAGCCGGGAAATTTCAGAGGTCTTTACCGCCCCCGGCGCCCAGATCACTATATCCAGATCCGGTTCAAACGGGGTTAAAAAACGCTGATCGCGTTTTAAATACCCATGGAGAGTTAAAGCGGCATCCCGGCTTTGCTGCAAACCTTCGGCAAACTCCCCGCCCTTATCGAGTGGCAGCATTTTCAGCGTGGCCCAAAGCGCTACCGCGGCGGCGCCTGCCCGGGAACATTCCAGGCTGATTTCCCCCAGATGCAGCTCATCGGAACTGAAATAGGTATAAGGGGAGTCATGCTTGTAGAATCGCCCAACAGAAGGGTCGCGGAAAAGCACGCAACCACAGCCGTAAGGCTGCAAACCGTGTTTATGCGGGTCAACCACTATTGAATCCGCCTGAGCTATACCGGCAAACGCCAGCCGGGCTTTTTCACTGATATTTTCCGTCAGCACAAAATAGCCGCCGTAAGCTGCATCGATATGGATTCTGAATTCGTATTGTGCCTGTAACTTCAATACCTCTTGCAGCGGATCAACCGAGCCGGTGCCGGTACTTCCCAGAGTCACGACAACGGTGCCGATATTTCCTGTCTTCAACAGCTCTTTCAGCTGCATTATATCCATGCATGCATTATCGTCTATGGCCACGGATTCAAATTCTATTCCCAATACACCGCAAATACGCTCATGCGTGTAATGGGCCTGTGAGGACGCCGCAATGGCTTTGTCCGGATGAATTTTCGATGCCACCCAAAGAGCCTCGAGATTCGCCAGCGTCCCCCCTCCGGTCAAATGCCCCATATAGTCAGACCATGAGTACATACGCGCAATTTCCGCGACCGATTCCTTTTCCATGGCGGAGCTGGCCCTGCCGCCATCCAAGGCATGATTATTGGGATTAATCCACATTGCCATCATATAGGCTGCCCGCGCCACAGGATGGGGCGGTTTAAGCATCTGTCCGGCGTAAAGCGGATGCGGGTAGGGGAAGTTGTCCCACATTTTTTCCGCCGTTTGCAGCAGAATATGCTCCGCTTTTCGCACATCGTATTCGGTCTTAAACCCCGACAGGTGTTCAAAACCCTCAGAGAGTTTTTTGACGGCTTTGTCGAGCAAGCCAATGCTGTCGGTTTCCAACTCCATAGCGGCGCCTCTTGTTTTGTATTTCCAGGTCCGGCCCAAGGTCTTGTTCCCCGGGGAATCTCCGGAACGGTCGCTGGTGAAAGGCGTATTCTCTGGTATTTTTTGCGCTTATGGAAGTGCTGTCGCAGACCCGGCCAAATTCAGCGAATTCGCAGCAGGCAGGGAGATTTTAAACAGGCTCTTAAGCCTTGACCACTTTGTTCTTTCCGGTCTTTTTCGCTTTGTACAAAGCGCTGTCCGCACGGGCAAAACACTGGTCAAAGTTTTCATGTTGCCCAAATTCGCTGACACCGGTAGAAATGGTGATATTAACGATTTCGCTACCAACATTTATAGGAATGGTCGCAACCTGGCATCGGATGGAATCCGCGATTTTAACAGCTCCCGCTTGCCCGGTTTCCGGTAACATTAAGAGAAATTCCTCTCCACCCCAACGCGCCACCAGGTCTTGCTTACGCACTGAAAGATGCAATACCTCGGCAACCTGCTTCAGTACCGAATCTCCAAGATCATGCCCGTAAACGTCATTGATTTGTTTGAAATTATCTATATCCAATACCGCCAGGGACAATGCAGAATGGTTGCGTGCACGGCGGCTCAGCTCCAGCTCAGCAGCTTCCAGGAGCCGTCTGCGATTGAATAATCCGGTCAAAGGATCCGTGCTCGCCATTTTTTTCAGCTCTGCTTCAACTTCCAGTACCTGTAAACGATGTAAATTCGCCAGAAATCCGACAGCGGCAAATACACCGACGATATTGCCGTAGAGCATTAATCGCGTCATTTGCTCCGGCAGCTCAACAGCCGGAACCGAATCGACTGACGAAATGTGCAGCATTAAGTATCCGGAGCAAAGCGATGCTGAAACAAACAGTTTAAAGGACAAGGAACCGTTTTCGTTGGCAAATACAAAAGGTACGAAAATCAATAAATAGTAATGGAATCCACTATCCCATCCGAAGCTGTGAATGGCAATAATGGCATGGGCGACAACTTCCAGAACGAACAGCAGCGTCACGATCAGCATGTTCTTGCCGTTGCTGGACAAGTAGATACAGATCAGGTAGATCGCCAGACTGACAAAGTTAAACCGTACCAGGGCGAAGGCTTGAAGGTGATAGAACAGGGCGAGAAACATCAGATGTGCCCCAAAGGCCAGCCAGACACCCTGGATCAGCACTTTCTGGGAGCGGCGCGAAATCATATCGGACCAGCCAAATTCAGCTCCGATGAATCGCATCAAGCGTTTTGAAATATCAGCCGCCGCCAGGCCAGTCATGATTGGATTACACCTTAAGTCGATTATTGTTTGTTGTTGAGTTCATGTCGAAATCGACAAACAGCAGGCCATACCTTTGCCACACTTATCAGTGAGAATATCGGCTTGGTGTATGGCAACTCTAAGACTCTTAGGCAGGAACGTTATTTAACGCGCAAAATCGTGTTTTTTTTGGGGATTTAAGGCGTAATTAAGCTTTTCACTCTAAAGCAAAATCTGTCGATACAGTCACATTTCGATAAGAGGGAATCCCGAGATTGAATGACTCTTTAATCTTTATCGTCAGCGGCGGCAAAAAGCTGAACTCAGTTACTTCGAATATCCAGTACGACCTTGTTCGCCTCCCCGTCGAGCAATGCCTGAAACCCCCTGACATACTCCACCATCGGTAAACGGTGCGATATCACGGCGGAAACATCCAATCCACTCTCCAGCATAGCCAGCATTTTGTGCCATGTATCGTACATCTCCCGACCGTATATTCCCTTGAAATAAAGTCCCTTGAATATGGCGGTGTTGAAATCGACCCTCGGTTTTTGCGGATACAACCCTAACAGAGCGCATTTGCCTCCGGTGATCATGCAATCGATCATAGATTCCAGCGCGGCTTCCGCCCCCGACATTTCGAGCCCGATATCGAACCCCTCTTTCATGCCCAGATCTTTCATCACTTGATGCAGATCTTGCCGATCGGCCCTCACGGTAGTGGTCGCCCCCAGCCGGGCCGCCAGAGCCAGGCGATCATCATTCAGATCCGTCACCACGACCCGCCGCGCTCCGACATGCCGGCAGACCGCCGCCGCCATGCAGCCTATGGGCCCGGCGCCGCTGATCAACACATCTTCACCGCTTACATCGAACGCCAAAGCGGTATGCACGGCATTACCGAGAGGATCGAGAATCGCACCGATTTCATCGCTGACGGAGTCCGGCAGGGGGCGTACGTTAGCTTCGGGAATCACCAGATATTCTGCAAACGCACCTGGATAGTTTACGCCAACGCCTATAGTTTCAGCGCATATATGCGCTCGCCCCGACAGGCAGTTGCGGCACTTTCCGCAAGGGATATGCCCCTCTCCGGAAACTCTCTGCCCGACCTGGACTGTGCTGACACCGTCTCCGATCCCCTCAATCACTCCGGCATACTCATGTCCTACAACCATGGGTACGGGAACTGATTTTTGCGCCCAGTCATCCCATTTCCAGATATGTACATCCGTACCGCAAATGGCGGCTTTATTGACCCGAATCAACACCTCACCAGCCTCGGGTACCGGCACGTCGGTATCCTCCAACCACAATCCGGCTTCATTTTTAGACTTTAACAAAGCCTTCATCAAATCACTCCCAAACTCTTAGCTGTGATTTCAAATGCTTCAACCGCCTTGTCCAGATCCTCCCGGGAGTGCGCGGCCGACATTTGCGTGCGGATACGCGCCTGTCCCTTGGGAACGACGGGAAATGCAAATGCCGTGACATAGACCCCCTGCTCCAGCATCGCAGACGCAAACCGCTGAGCCAGAACGGCATCTCCCAGCATCACGGGAATTATCGGGTGCTCCCCCGGTACCAGATCAAACCCGGCAGCCGTCATTTTCCCGCGAAAATAGTCGGCGTTGTGCCGCAAAGCCCTGCGCTGTTCGCTTCCCTGCTCGACAAGGTCAAGCGCGGCAATCGTCGCCGCAACAACCGCCGGCACAAGCGCATTGGAAAACAGATAAGGCCTGGCCCTTTGCCTTAACATTTCCACCAAAGGCTTCGGACCTGCAATATAGCCCCCCGCCGCACCGCCAAGAGCCTTGCCGAAGGTGCCTGACAGAAGATCCACTTTATCCGCAAGACCGTAATGATCGGGCGTGCCGGCACCATTGGGGCCGACAAACCCGACGGCGTGACTATCGTCCACCATCAGCAATGCATCATATTCTTGTGCAAGCTCCGACAGCGCGGGGATATCGGCGATAATGCCATCCATCGAAAACACCCCATCGGTCACTATTATCCGATGGCGTGAGGCCTGCGCCCGCTGCAGGCAGGATTCCAGCTCCGGCATATTATTGTTCGCATAACGATAGCGGCTGGCTTTACAAAGCCTGACCCCATCGATAATTGACGCGTGATTCAACGAATCCGATATAATCGCATCCCGCTCATCCAGGAGAGCCTCGAATATACCCGCGTTTGCGTCAAAACAGGAAGCGAACAGAATAGCGTCCTCTGTACTCAGAAATTTTGCAAGCCTGGACTCAAGCTCTCTATGCCGATCCTGAGTGCCACAGATAAACCGCACAGAAGCCATGCCCAAGCCGTATTCGTCCATGGCCCTTTTTGCCGCTTCAATCAATCCGGGATCATCGGCCAGACCCAAGTAATTATTCGCACAAAGATTCAGCACACTGAGCTCTTCGCCCGAGGCTCGTGACTGAACCCTGATATGGGCTGACTGAGCCGAAGTGATCAGGCGCTCACACTTAAGCAAACCTTGCTTTTCAATGTCTTCCAAAGCCTGAGCAGTTTCGGTTAACAAGGACTTAGACATAACAGATTTTCCGGCTACGCATCAATGGACAGGGTCAATATACGGCATCCTCAAACACGCTTCCAGTGAGCGAGCGGCATTGATACCGGCAATCTCCGACGGTCTTTCACGATACACCATAAAACCCGGGATGTTACTGTCAAGATCGTATATCATTCGGGGGTAATTATTCAGAACCGGCTATCCGGATAAGAGCCCTCAGAGATCTGCCCATGAAATATGTCAGCACCCGCGGTATCGCCAGAGGCGATGACTTTTCATCCGTATTGCTATCCGGCCTGGCGCCCGATGGCGGACTGTTTGTCCCGCAGGAATTGAGCTGCCTGAGCCCGGAGGAAATCGCCAGCTACCGCAATATCGGTTACGCGGCGACGGCAAAAAGAATATTGGACCATTTTTCCGCCGGCAGTGTCTCTACCTCCATTATCAGCGATTCGGTGGACAATGCCTTATCACGATTTCACCACACCGCTATTGCACCGCTGAGGCAGCTTCGGGAAAATACCTGGCTGCTGGAACTGTATTATGGGCCGACGTTTGCGTTTAAGGACTATGCACTGCAAATCGTGGGTGAGCTGATCGACCGTCAACTGGCCGAAAAAAGCCAGCATGCCACCATAGTCTGCGCGACATCGGGCGATACCGGCGCCGCGGCGGCTGCCGCTTTTGCCGGACGCACCAATGTGGATGTAGTGGTACTACACCCCTTAGGCCGGGTTTCCGATGTCCAGCGCCGGCAAATGACAACGCTTGCGCAGAAAAACGTCAAAAACTTTGCAGTAAAAAGTGACTTCGACGGATGCCAGTCAATGGTGAAAACACTGTTTCTGGACCCGGATGCCCGTTCTCTTAACCTGACCGCGGTAAATTCGATTAATTGGGCAAGAATCATATGCCAAACGGTCTACTATGCATGGTCAAGTCTCAAGCTGAACGCTTCTGGACCGGTCAACTACATAGTGCCGACCGGCAATTTCGGCAATATTCTCGCCGCGGATATCGCCCGCATTCTGGGATTCCCGGTGGGCCGGCTGATGCTTTCCTCCAACGAGAACGATGTATTGCCGCGCTTTTTCGATAACGGAACAATGCAATGCCGGGAAACCGTCGAAACACTTTCGCCAAGCATGGATATCCAACTCTCGAGCAACTTCGAACGTGCCCTGTGGATGGCGGTGGAAGGCGATACTGCGAAGGTTGCTGCACTACAATCCGAACTCAGCGAGTCAGGGCAGTACAGCCTGGTGGATGAACACTTAGCACGGCTGAAAGCCCGTTATTGCGCGCTCGCCTGCGACCGAGAGCTGGCCCTACAGGAAATGCGCACTGTAGCGAAAGAATCCGATATCCTCATCTGTCCTCATACTGCAACTGCGTCGGTCGCCGAGCGCCATTGTGATTTCAACGGCACAAATATTGTGGTCGGCACGGCCCATCCGGCGAAATTTACCCAGGCTTCGGAAACCGCGCTGGGGTATCCGGCGCCGATGCCGGCGCAATTGGCACCGGTAATGGACGCCGAAGAACGCTTTGAAGTGATCGAAGAAGACCCGGGAAATCTGCGGGAATTGCTGCTGTCTCAACAAGCATAGCCGGCAGCATCAGACAACGGCATTTTACTTCGAACGAATATCCCCTTACCACGACCCTGCTCTAGAGGCCGTCCAGATTAAACTGTCGAACAAGTAAGAAGACAGGCGGCCGCCCCTGAGTCTCTGCCAGGCGTGTCTTGGAAGAAGTGTAGGCGCCAGGGATGGCGGTCTCTGAACCCGAACTTATCCAGTGGACGGACTACTAGGGACTGTTCTCAGTCGTGCCCGGTGGCATCCCACGCATCGGAACCGACAACCCCCTGGCTTGCCCGGTCCGCACGCAAAATTTCCAGCACTTCTTCCTGCGCCTTCTTGGATTCGGAAATATATCGTTTGTTGTCAGATCTGTGCTGGGCCAGCTCATCGATAGTAAACTGATCATGGCTGGCAAACTGCAAGGCTTTGCGGTGTGCCTGATAAGCGCGCATACCCAAGGCTTGCAACGCCTTCTCGCCAACTTTCATCGATGCTTCGAACAGTTCCCGCTCGATATAGTCCGCGCCAAGTTCCAACAGCTCATGATAATGCAGAACATCATAAGCACGCGTGTAAACCACGAGGCCGGGGAAATGTTTTTTTACCGTCTCAACTATAGTGGTGATCTTGTCCCTGTCGTCCACCGCGACGATCAGCAACTTCGCGCGCTCGGCTCCAGCGGTATGCAGCAAGTCCATACGGCCGGCATCACCATAGTACACCTGGAAACCGAATCTTCGCACTCGGTCTATATGAGCCGCGCTATTGTCCAGAACCGTCACTTCGAAACCGTTTGCGATGAGCAAGCGGCCGACGATCTGCCCGAACCGGCCGAACCCGGCGATGATGACCGGGTTTTCCTGCTGCTCCATCTTCTCTTCGTCCTGTGGTTCATCGCTCGAACTAAACCGGGGTTGCACCAACCTTTCGTTCGCCATGATCAACATCGGGGCCAGAAACATCGACAAGGCAATTGAAACCGTCAGTACGTCCGCAACATTTTCAGGCACGACGCGATTTTGCAGGCTAAAGGACAGGAGCACAAACCCAAACTCCCCTCCCTGGGCCAATGCAAAGGCAAACCAGTACCTGTCTCCCCCCTTGACCCCATACACCCAGGCTAAAAACCACAGTATTGCAAATTTTACAGCGATCAGACCGACCACCACCGAACCGATTAATACAGGATTTTCGATCAGCAGGGGAAAATCAATTCCGGCCCCTACAGAGATAAAAAACAAGCCCAGAAGCAGTGCCTTGAACGGATCTATATCCGCTTCCAATTCATGCCGGTATTCACTGTTAGCCAATACAACTCCGGCAATAAACGCGCCAAGCGCCGGAGATAAGCCGACCTTGTTCATCAGCAGCGCTATTCCCACCACCAATAACAGAGCAGTCGCGGTGAAAATTTCGGGCATGCGGCTTTCGGCAATAAATCTGAAAACCGGGCGTGTCAGATACCGCCCGGCTAAAACGATGGATGCCACTGCAGCAATGACAATCAGCGTCTGCTGCCATGCCGCTAAATGAGCAATGACGTTCAAATTATGATCGGAATGCCCGGCCCCGCCGGTTCCCGCCATCGCCAGCATAGGCAGGATTGCGATGATCGGGATAACGGCAATATCCTGAAACAGCAATACGGCAAAGCTGGATTTACCCCCTTCCGTGCCAAGCAGCTGTTTTTCGCTCAGAATTTGAAGCGCTATGGCGGTCGAAGACAGCGCCAAAACCAGGCCGATTGCCAGGGAGGTGTTCCACGGCTGACCGGCAATCCAGGCAACCGCCCCCAACGAAACCGTACTGAGCAGAAGCTGCAATCCGCCCAGCCCCAGAATAGGCCCGCGCATGCGCCAAAGCAAGGAAGGTTTTAGCTCAAGACCGATCAGAAACAGCATCATCACAACGCCGAATTCCGCAAAATGCATAATATGTTCGGGGTTATCGACAAGCATCAGGACGTGCGGTCCTATCAGCACTCCTGCGATCAGATAACCCAATACCGACCCCAGGCCGAGACGGCTGGCGATGGGAACCGCAATCACCCCGGCAGCCAGGAATACAAACGCTTCGCCCAGCAGTTCCATATTTACTCCTCCGATTCAAGCCAGCAATTCAGATAATGCCCATCCAGTACTGACGGGTCATCGGGCACTTGCCGTTCAAGGCGCTGAATGAGTTGACGGTATTGACCTGCATGCCGGTCAATATCACTTTCGCGGATATCATGGGTGCCGTGAACGGCAAAGGGTGGCAGATATTTCATGCCGCACAGCTGTGCCATTTGTTCAAAGGGCCGTAGCAGCTGCCTTAAGGTATAGTGATGTTTTCCGGCTTTACAATAAGTCTGTTTACTGCCTCCTGCACTGACAGCCTGCAGCAATACTTTGTTTCTCAAAGCGGTTCCACCTTTGCCATATGCGAATCCATGCTCCAGTACCAGATCCTGCCATTCTTTCAATATCGCCGGCGAACTATACCAATATACGGGATGCTGCAAAATGATAATATCGTGCTCAATCAAGAGTTTCTGCTCCCTGTCAACATCGATATTAAAATCAGGATACAGTTCGTATAAATCATGAAAATGAACCCCTTCGGTACTTTTGGCGGATTTCGCCAGACGGTAATGAATACGGGATTTTTCCAACGCCGGATGGGCGAATAAAATCAATATGCGATTCATTGGTTACCCGACCTCATGATCCAGGACACGGAGTTTGATATCCACAAGACTCCCATGGGCTTTACGGATTAATTTTCACTCAATGGCAATTAAACTATAAACTCATCAACAATAGCGAGATTTTTCCGGTTATACCGCCGGTGGCATCTGTGGCAAGTTCCGGTCTGAAAACCGGGCTATAGATACCGCGTTCGGACCGGAAATCCGGAATACCAATTGGAAAACAAGCGAGGTGAATATGAGCAATCCGATCATTGCCGACAACAAGCCGAAAAAAGTATCCTTGAAAAAAGGCGAAGAGTACTATTTTTGCGTCTGCGGACGATCCAAGAGCCAACCCTTTTGCGATGGTTCTCATGCCGGAACCGATTTTAAGCCCAGGCCCTTTACCGCCGAGGAAGACGGCGACGCCTATCTTTGTGCGTGCAAGCACACAGGGAATCCGCCCTTTTGCGACGGAAGCCATAAACAGTTTTCGGCCGGGCAGATCGGTAAAGAGGGTCCCGGCCCGCAAAAGCATCAAGACGAATTGCCGCAGGCAGTACCTACGACCGAGGAACCGACCGTCGCCTTGATCCATCAATTGGCCAGAGAAGGATTGTCAAAGCTCGGCCATCACGGCCCCATGACTGCAATGGGTGTCCCTCGGCACAAACTTCCGCATTGGGACGATCTGCAAATCATGGCGGCTCAACTGGCCAGCAAACCGCTGATGGAAGATCAAAACGTCGCGACCGAACTCGTCATCGGGCCTCAGGCGAAAAAGCCGCTGACGCTTTCCATGCCGGTATTTGTATCGGATATGAGTTTTGGCGCACTGTCCGAAGAGGCGAAAGTCGCACTCGCAAGAGGGGCCGAAATGGCCGGCACCGGAATCTGCTCCGGCGAGGGCGGTATGTTGCCCGAGGAGCAACAGGAGAACTCCCGCTATTTTTACGAATTGGCCAGTGCAAAGTTCGGCTATGAAGAATCTTTACTGGAAAAGGTGCAGGCATTCCATTTCAAGGGCGGTCAGGGCGCGAAAACCGGTACCGGCGGGCATCTGCCGGGCAACAAAAACCGAGGGAAAATTTCGCAGGTTCGCGGTATCCCCGAAGGTCAGCCGGCGATATCGCCGCCGACCTTCGAAGACCTTGCAACGGTTGAGGACTTTAGCCGCTTTGCTGAACGGGTCCGCGAACTCAGCGGCGGCGTTCCCATAGGATTCAAGCTCAGCGCCAATCATATCGAGGAGGATATGCAATTCGCCCTGGACGCCGGCGCCGATTATATTATTCTGGATGGCCGCGGCGGCGGCACAGGAGCCGCTCCCGAGATGTTCCGCGATCATATCAGCGTACCCACTATCGCGGCTTTGGCCCGTGCGAGAAAATTTCTCGATCAGCAAGGCGCAAGCGGCAGGGTGACACTGATTATTACCGGTGGATTAAGAATGCCGATTGATTTTGTCAAAGCGCTGGCTTTGGGTGCTGACGGAGTCGCCATTGCAAACAGTGCCATGCAGGCCATAGGCTGCGTTGCCGCCAGAATGTGTAACACGAATAATTGTCCCGCGGGAATTGCGACTCAAAAACCACAGCTGCGCAAACGTATCAATATCGATGAATCCGCTACCCGGCTGAAAAACTTTCTTCAGGCAAGCCGGGAATTAATGCAAGTGATGGCCAGGGCTTGTGGCCACAACGAATTAAACAAACTCAATCACAGGGATCTGGCCACCTGGCACCGTGAAACCGCTCTGCTTTCGGGCATACGCTATTGTGGGGTCACTGAACTGTGATCCGTGGACAAGGATCTGTTCCCCCATTGGAGGAGTCATAGTGGCAGAAAACAAAACCCGGCCCACGAACCTCAGCCCGACAAAATTTATCAATGGCCTGGACAGTCTTCAGCGTCGAAAAGATTGCCGGGCTCTGATGAAGCTGATGAAAGAGGCAACGGGTAAGGCCGGGAAAATGTGGGGAGACAGCATAATCGGGTTTGACACTTATCACTATAAATACGCATCCGGACGGGAAGGCGATTTTTTTATCACCGGTTTTTCACCGCGCAAACGTGATTTAACGCTCTACATCATGCCGGGTTTCGCCGGTTACGAGGATTTACTGCAACGTCTCGGAAAGTACAAGACCGGAAAATCCTGCCTGTATATCAAGAATCTGGAATCCGTTGATATCAAGGTGTTGAAAAAAATCATTACAAGTTCGGTTATGGAAATGAGAAAACGCTATCCACCGGACGGCCAAGTTGAGAGACTATCAAAACCGTCAAGGGGTAATCCATGACAAGCCACAGTACGATAGAGGTTGAAGCCATAGATCATATAGTATTACGTACAGACTCACCTGCCCGGCTGATCGACTTCTACCGGGACGTCCTTGGCTGCAGTATCGAGCGCGAAACACCAACGGAGCTCGGACTGACCCAGCTTCGGGCCGGAAATGCCCTGATCGATATTATCTCGGTGCAGGGCGAACTGGGCAGGCCTGGCGGCGCGGCACCCGGTATAGAAGGCAAAAACCTGGATCATTTTTGCCTGCGGCTTAAACCCATCGATGAAACACAATTACTCGATCACCTGAAGCACCATGACATCGCCTGCGAAGACTTCAAAGAACGCTACGGAGCGGAAGGATTCGGCCGATCCGTGTACGTGCGGGATCCGGACGGCAATACCGTAGAATTGCGATCCGGAATCGACCCGTGAAGTATTTCGCCTACGGCTCTAATATGGCGACAAAACGTATTGGCCGGCGTGTTGCCAGCGCTCAAGTGATCGAAACCTGTCTGTTGAAACAACACGATTTACGGTTTCACAAAAAAGGCAAGGATAATTCTGCAAAATGCGATGCATTTTATACCGGTATGAGCCGCGATTTTATCTGGGGCGTGCTTTACTGGATGGATCCGAAGCATAAGCCAGCCCTGGATCATGCCGAAGGCCGGGGCAATGGGTATGAAGTCAAAATCGTCTCAGTAACCGGTGTGAACGGCCACTTTCACCGGGCACTGACCTACTACGCAACCCATATCGAACCTTCGCTCAAACCCTACAACTGGTACAAGAACCACGTTATGACGGGGGCTTTGGAAGCGGGTCTGTGTGAGAATTACATCGATAGGATCCGCCGGGTGGAGTCCATTGCCGACCCCGACACGGAAAGATCAAAAATGGAGTATGGGATTGTTCTTTAACCGGGCCGCTACTCGATCATAATTTTATTCTCTTGACAGAGCTATCAACAGGCTCCGATCTGGAGCGTGCGGACCGGTGAGCTATTTCTTGTTTCTCGCTTCCAATAACTTAACCAGGGACAACACATTTTCGGATTTTTCAACCAATAACTGGGCCAGTTCGTAGCTTGGCCGCCTGTGCCCGTGAGCAATCTGG
Organism: Granulosicoccaceae bacterium; assembly: GCA_965222695.1. GTDB lineage: Bacteria > Pseudomonadota > Gammaproteobacteria > Granulosicoccales > Granulosicoccaceae > UBA7957. The sequence continues at coordinate 3,923,529 of OZ244967.1, forward strand.
CTGAAGTAATTCCTGTTGGTCCCCGCGGCAATCGCCACCGCTTCCGCTTTTCGCCATCCAAAGGCATTAATATATTCCAAGGCACTCAGTCCTTCTGAATGTTTCGCTTCGTCTCCCATAACAGCCGCAAAGGTAGCATTACGCTAGCATTTTTACAATAGCACTCTGTCGGTTTCATTTTGATAGCTATTTGCTATGGTAACGGCATGAGAAACAAAGATGTACGCCGTAATAATCTTCTGATATTGATCGAAAAATTTGGCAAAAAATCCAAACTGGCATTAGCGTCGGGCACGAGTGCCGACTATATCAGCCAGATTGCCAACAAACACAGAGATATGGGCGATGCATTTGCTGAATCCCTGGAAACCGGATTGAATTTACCAACGGGCTGGATGGATGATATCCACGAGGAATATGAGATCAGCAACCTCGAAATTGTGACCCGTTATTCGGCTCAGGAAATTTCCGGTGCCAGCCCGCCGAGCTCGGTACTGCTGACCAGCCACTACGGCAATGTACCTTTGATTCCATGGCCGGGGCAGGATAGCGAGCATATCAATACCGGCAAAACTAACATACTGGCGATGATACCCTGCCCTGCACCGCATGGATCGGACACCTTCTGTCTCAAAGTGGAAAGCGACGCGATGACAGCGCCCTACGGAAAATCCTACCCACCGAAATGTGTGATTTTTATTGACCCAGAGATCAGCGAATCCGTCACACCCGGTGACAGGGTGCTGGCCAGAATCAGCAATGGAGAATATGTTTTCAAGGAGCTTTCCGTTGATGGAGGCCGGCGTTTTTTGAGATCGTTAAATCAACAGTATCCGCCTATTCACGATAAATTCCGGATTATTGGAAAAGTCATAGGAAAATGGGAAAACGAATAAGTTTATCGATTAACTACCCCAAGGCCGCTGAAAAACGCGGAATATCTTAGCGATTAATCCAAAATCGCGATAATCCATTTTATTTAAGCACTTTACTTTTAATTAAATGAGCATATTGCTATTATTTATTATTAGCAATATGCTCATTTAATTTATTCACTGCAGATTACCCGATCACGATTTCAGCGACGATTTCTACAAGGTTCAGCATGGACGGATTTATCTTCATTGCCGATCGAAACACGGCATTGTTATCAACCGACACACAGGCAATCAAACTGGTACTCAACAGCAACTACAGTGACGAACAACAAATTGCCATCAGGGAAATTCGGTCGTATATCTGGTCGCAGGAGTTTTTAGCCATTCAAAGCATACTTTTGATAGCGCTTCTCATTATTAAACTTAAAAACTGGATCAATATACCGTGGCTTTTTGTGTTCGCCCCGCTATGGGGGCCTGTTCTGGTGGAAATTATGGTGGTCTATGTCCCGATTCTGGGTTAGTAAGTCCTTGAAGGATTCATCTCGCCACTACTCAAATTACCGATGGAACGCGATCATTGATGGCCGGCGCCCCTACAGAAACACACGAGTTAATCCTGGTACAAAGCTGACCAGCATAAGAACTGTTAAAGAAACCAGATAAAAAGGGAGTAATTGCTTCACCACATTGCCCATTTGGGTGCGCTCGATTGCGACCGACACAAATAGAGTTGTGCCGACAGGCGGTGTATAGAGGCCTATCGCCAGGTTTACCACCATCATCACGCCAAGTTGGATGGGGTCCATACCGATTTGGGCGGCTATGCCAATGAAAATAGGACCCAATAATAATACAGCTGCCGGTAGATCTAAAAATGTACCTATTGCTATCATCAACAGATTCATGGCAAGAATTACCAGTACGGTGGACTCCAGGGTGGTCAACATCCACAGAGCTAGATTTTCCGGTACACTCTCGTAAGAGAGAATGAACTGCAGCACACTTGAGCCCATAATCACTAGCATAATAACCCCTGTCATAATTCCGGTCGTTAATATACATCGAAAGACGATGCGAAGGCTTAAGTCCCGATAAATAACAAATCCGACCAGCAGGGCGTAAAATACGGCTATGACGCTGATTTCGGTTGGCGTAACTATTCCGCCACGGGCTAATGCAAATACCATGACCGGCATCAGCAAGGCCGGTACCGCCATAACCAAAGCGCGCTTGAACCCCGAGATGAGTAAGCAATACAGCCAGGCTGTAACCAACCATATGATGACAGTAAAAGGCAGTGCGAATTTACCCATGAAGGAATACAACCCGAATTTGTAGAGACCGAACAGCACGAGGGGAATTAGCAGGCAGACTAGCCAGTCTTGCTTTGTACCTAAATCCTGTTTGAGCAATTTCATGCCCTCCGATCTGGGTAGATCGCCAAACACACCCTTGACATAACATAAAGCAAACATACTCACAGTTAACAAAATTCCCGGCACAATACCGGCTAAAAACAACTTGGGTATAGATGCCTCGGTGACAAGCCCGAATAGTATCAGTGGAATAGAAGGCGGTATCAGCACAGAAATCGTAGAAGAAGCGGAATTCACCGCTGCGCTGTAACCGGCAGGATAGCCTTCTTTTTTCTGTACCGGAATCAAAGCATTTCCCAGCGCAGAAGCATCGGCTACGGCGGACCCCGATACTCCACCGAAAAACAAAGAACCCAAAACACTGACTTGAGATAAGCCCCCACGCAATCTACCCACCAGCATTTTCGTAAAATCCATGAGGTATTCGCCAAAGCGGCCCGACATCATTAGATCGCCAGCCAATATAAAAAACGGTATGGCCAGCATCGGGAACTGGGATGTTGGGTTATAGAGTTTTAAAATCGCTTCAAACAATAGAATAGGATCATTACTGGCGATCGCAATACCGCTTGCAATTAGCAAGGCATGCGCGACTGGAACGGTGAGAATCAACAGGATAATAAAGCAGACTGCGGCTATTAATGACATGTTTCCTCCTGATATACAAGCCGGTTCTTCATTGCATTAAGCGTATCAAAGGAATAATTGAAACACACCACCTACAGTGAGATCTGTGTGTTTTGCTCCATTGAGGAAGCAGATTCCTCTTGGTTAAACTGTCGGTAAACGTTAGTCAGTGCTGTAATACAAAGCGAAATGTAACCACACAAAATCGCGGTATAGCTCCAGGACTGAGAAATGTTCAGGGAAGTATACAAAGTATCTCCGGCGGCAAACTCAATCCCTCCGTCAAATATACCAAATCCCAAATACACATAAATAACGCTTGCCGACGCAAGGATAATTAGTAGCTGCACGGGTATGGTCAGCCAGCGCGACAGGCTTTTAGGGAGCAAGGTTAAGAAAAATTCGACGCCGATATGCCTGCTGTGCTGCGCTGCTAGAACCGCCCCCGCCATAATGAACCACGGAAAAGTCAGTTTTACCAGCTCCACGGTCCATGTAAGACTGGCATCGGTCGTATAGCGTAAAATGGCATTAGCCAGAGTTGGCAAAAAGAGTGCGAAAAAGCTTATCCAAAGAACGATCGCGCAAGCCATGCAGATCGTCCTGTCAATCCGCGTAACGACGGCACCAAATGGCCCCGTCGCTGCTTTGATAAATATCAGATCTCGCATAAGAATGCTCCGATTACTGACTTGCGGCCGCCTCTGCCGACGCCTCTTGTATTCGGGTGACTACATCGCCGATTTCCTTCTCCCATTTCGCATATACACTTTTGGTTGCCTCTTTAAAGGCTGCGGAATCGACGTCATTAAGTTTGGCTCCTTCGTTTTCCAGTATTTGTTCCAGTTGCGCGTCATTAATAAGAAAGTACCCGCGGTTGTACCAAGTTGCTTTTTCCGCGGCACTTTTGACCATGCCTTTGTCTTCATCGGAAAGCTTATCCCACCATCGCTTCGATGCCAACACTGGAGTCATTTCGTATTTATGATTGGATTTTGCGATATAGGGCGTCAACTCGTGCAGTTTGGAGGAATAGATATTGGCCAAAGGGTTTTCCTGACCTTCAAAAACGCCGCTCTGCAGTGCGGCCGGAAGTTCAGAAAACGCCAATGGGGCAGGGTTGGCTCCCAAGGCCGTAAACGCATCGATTGTGACCTGCGATTGTGGTGTTCGGATTTTCATACCCTTGATATCTTCCGGACTTGCAATAGGTTTGCTGATATGAGTGATTTTTCGTATGCCGTTATCCCACCAGGCAAGAACGATAAAGCCTTTCTCTTCAAGCTTGGACCTCATCTCATCGCCAATTGGCCCGTCCAGGACTTCCCACGCTTCAGGCAAACTGGAAAAAAGATACGGCAAACCAAAAGCATTTAGTTCCGGCACGATTTCCGCCACCGGCCCATCAGAATTGACAGTGATATGCATCGTACCCAGGCGGGTGGACTTCAGCATTTGGCGGTCATCACCCAGAGTAGCTGAATGAGCCACTTTGACCGTATGCTTGCCGCGTGAGGCTTGAGTGACAAGTTCCCCGAACATCTCCGCAGCCGTCACGCGCGGATTGCCTGGTTTGCCGTTTGTGCCAATCACGATATTGTCGGCCTGAACCGGTGAACTCAGGAGAAAGGCGGCAGCAACCAGCGCGCTGTAAAAAAAATTTTTCATGATATTCCTCCAATATTATCGACTTAGCGATTTGTGGATCGGTGGATCGGTGCTAGTGATTAGCTGTAGTAGCTCATCCAATCCCAACAACCCTTGCCTGGCGAGTTCAGCAAATCTAAAGCGACATTATCAGTGTTGAGTGATGAACAAATCTGAACAGTTACGTTCTAGGTTGTAAAGCTGTACTGTAATTTAAATCCATATATACTGACAGAACAATTAAATTCTCATTGTTAGTTGTAAAGGAAATCTAAACAACTCCGGTCAGTCATGCGCGAACTCGCTCTTAATAAAATCATCTACTTCGAAGCCGTTGCAAGGCATTCGAGACTATCAACTGCTGCGGATGAGTTGCTGGTTTCAACTTCTGCCGTAAGCCAGCAGATCAAACAATTGGAAGAACAGCTCGGTGTCAGTCTATTCCGGCGGGTAAAACGGCGCCTGGTATTGACCGAAGATGGCGAAAGATTGTACCAATCGGCGAATAAAGCCATTAATATTCTGAAAAATGCTCGTCAGCAAATTGCTCGAAAAAAGGAAAGTCAAAAGCTTATCGTAAGAGTGTCGGCCAGTTTCGGAGTGCGTTGGCTGGGGCCGCGGGTTGCCCGGTTTATCGCCATTAATTCCATGTGGGATTTGCATATTGACGCCACCCCCGAACTCACTGATTTTGAAAAAGAAAACGTTGATCTAGACGTTCGCTACGGCAAAGGTAACTGGCCCGGCTTGTACACGCGTCCCATTCTCAGTGATGCGGTTCTGCCACTATGCAGTCCGGCATACCCAATCTTTCAGAATCAATCTGACCGTTCCATCGGCTCGGTGTTGGTGGAGTCGCGGCTGATACATACGGTGAAAGCGCATCTTTCCTGGTCAAATTGGCTCAACTTGAATAATCTTAACAATATCAACACCCATCACGGATTAAGATTTGATCGTTCATCCATGGCCCTGCAAGCGGCCAGAGACGGTGCGGGCATTGCCTTAGAATCTGCAACCCTGGCTATGGACGAGTTGCGTTCGGGTGAACTGGTGCCGGCGTTCCCCGATGCTTTCGTGGTTCGGTTTCCCGCGTACTGGTTTATCTGCCCTAACCGGAACCTGGATTTAAAAGTTGTAAAAATCTTTTCCGAATGGCTGGATAAGGAATCAACCGCACACGAGCAACGGAAGAAACAAATGCTGCTTTCTCTGGGTTGCGAGCAGTATATCGACATTTGAGCGATCGGCCAGTATCAGCTTTGCAGACAGCGTTCTTCCACCGCAGACACTACGGCATCGGCCGTTATTGAGAAGTGCCGAAACAAATCATCCGCCTGCCCGGATGCACCGAAACTCTGCATACCGATAAAAATGCCGTCTTCACCTATGTAGCGATCCCAACCGAATCTCACCGCAGCTTCTATGGCCAGACGTATCGTCCCATTCCCTAAAACAGCCTGCCGGTATGAAACACACTGTTTTTCAAAGAGTTCCCAGCTGGGCATGGAAACAACCCGTGTGGGCAGATTTTTGCGTTGTAAGATCTCACGCGCTTTTAGCGCTATGGACACTTCTGACCCAGTCGCCAATAGCGTCACTTTGTGGTTTCCACCTTCTGCATGGGACAGTATATACGCACCTTTGCGGCAAAAATTGTCGTCTCTGTGAGACGTTCTGAGGATAGGCAGTGTCTGCCGGGAGCAGATAATCGCACAGGGGCCGTCTGTGCGTCGTAATGCAAGTTCCCAGCATTCAGCCAGTTCCACCACATCTGCAGGACGCAGTGTCCATAAATTCGGGTAAGCTCTTAAGGACGCCAAGCATTCAACAGGTTGATGGGTCGCACCGTTGCTGCCCAGACCAATGGAGTCATGGCTGAAAATAAAGATACTGGGAATCTCCATCAAAGCAGCCAATCTCAATGTATGCCGCATATAGTCTGAAAATACAAGATAGGTTACACCAACAGCTCTTACCCCGCCATGCAAGACCATACCGTTCAGCATTGCACCCATGGCATGCTCTCTAACACCATAATGAATATAGCGCCCACCCCGGTTGCCGCAACTGAACGCTTCCAACTGTTGTTTGTGCTGAGTGGTTCCTTCCAGATCGGGAGCGCCACTGATTAACTCGGGAATTACTTCCGCCAGATTCGATAAAAGCTCTCCCGACCCAAGTACTGTAGATTGTGACTCTCTGATATTGGCTTTTCGCACTTTGTAGTCGGCAATCACTTTGTGCCAACCAAGAGGCAAATCACCCGACATGACACGTTCAAATTCAGCGCGATTTTCTTCGGACAAATTGTTCAATCGATCCTCCCAAGCTTGTCTCTCTGACCGTCCTCGCTTACCTGCCTGTCGCCAGGCGTTGAAAATCTCATCGGGGATCTCGAAAGGAGGATATGGCCAGTTCAGGTAACGCCGGGCCGCTTCGGCATCCCTTTTGTCAATCGGCATGCCGTGAGCAACTCGTTGATCTTGCACACGCGGAATACCTTTACCGATAATTGTCCGACAAGCGATAACCGAGGGACGGTCATCAGTTTTTGCCTTTCCGATTGCATCCGATATGGATTGCAGATCATGTCCATCGATTGACTGCACATGCCAACCCGAGGCCTCGAACTTCGCAGCTGTATTTTCTGAGAGCGCCAGGTTCGTAGATCCGTCGTCCGTGATACGATTGTCATCCCAAAGAAAGATGAGCTTGCCCAGTTTCAGGTGGCCTGCAAGCGCGATAATCTCGGCCGCGATGCCCTCCATCAGGCAACCGTCACCGACATAGGCATAAGTAAAGTGATCAATTACTGCGTCACCAAACCGATAATTCAATATGCGCTCTGCCACCGCCATACCCGCGGCGTTAGCAATTCCCTGCCCCAAAGGCCCGGTTGTGGTTTCGATCCCCGCCTCCGGATCATACTCGGGATGTCCCGGTGTGCGTGATCCCAGCACCCGGAACCTTTTAATCTGTTCCAGGCTGATTACCTGGTAACCGCACAAATACAGCAAGGAATAAAGCAACATTGACCCGTGTCCTGCGGAATGCACGAAGCGGTCACGATCCGTCCAGGTTGGTGCGCTCGGATCAAACTTCAGGTGTTTAGTAAATAATACTGTCGCAATATCCGCACCACCAAGCGGTGTGCCCGGATGCCCTTCACCTGCATTCACCAAGGTATCTATAGACAAGATACGTATGGCATTTGCCAGATCCTTCATATCCACATTCATATTAAGTATCCAATGCAGAGGCTTTGTGAGCAATCCAACCTATTCAGACCATCCCTAAACAACCCGATTGCTGAATCGCCCGGCGGCAAAGTTTTCAATATTGTCAATCAGCTGATCTGCCAAAGATTGTTGCGCCTCTTCGCTTGCCCATGCGATATGCGGCGTCAGGATAAAATTTGGCATCCTGGTCAAACGCATTAAAGGGCTATCATAAGAAACCGGTTCTTCTGCCGTTACATCAAACCCAGCACCGCAAATCATGCCTTTTTGCATGGCTATCTCCAGATCTTTCTCAACCACCAGATTACCTCTTGCCGTGTTGATAATCATGGGTCTACGCTTCATCTTTCGAAATTCCTTTATGCCCATCATATTCCGGGTCGCGGATGTCAAAGGACAATGAATAGAGACTACATCAGCGATTTCCAAGGCTTCTTCCCAGGGTGTATAAAGCGATCCCATATCACCTCCGTCTTTGTGAGCGGCAAAAAATACATCCATGCCGAAAGCACGGCCGATCGTAGCGACGCTTTGTCCGATGGAACCCTCGCCGATAATAACCAGGTTGCTTCCCGCCAAGTCTCGGATTGGATGGCTAAAAAAACAGAATTGACCGGACTTCTCCCATTCGCCTTTGACTACATCCTGCCGGTATCCGAACAGGCTGCGTCGAAGAGACAGAATCAGAGCGAATGTATGTTCCGGGACTGTATTTACAGCGTAAGCCCTGATATTAGACACAGTTATGTCATGTCGCCGGCAGTATTCAATATCAATGCAGTCATATCCTGTAGCGGCAACCGCAATGTGACGCAATTTTGGTAGCTGGCTCAACCTATCCGCCGACAAGCGTACTTTGTTGTTGATTATAACCGTGGCATCTTTCGCCCTTTGCGGAATTTCATCTCCAGATGTCCTCGCGTACTCTATCCAGTTATGCGCGAAAGCGGGGCGACGAATTTTAATTTGAGGTGCAATGGTACCGCGATCCAAAAAAACAATGTGCTGCATCATTTGTTCATTCAACGACTTGCGGCGTTACGGCCACTAATCCCCTTGGCCACATTGACACCCGTGAGGTCTTCATAAACCTTTACGATTGCCGCATCGTTCAATTTCCCATAGCCCGCACTCGAAGCCGCGAGAAACAACTGTTGAGCCGTTGCCGCCAACGGCAAGGGAAAGCGCAAATCTTCCCCGGTTTCCAATACCAGGCTTAGATCTTTTACGAAAATATCAATTGCGCTGCGGGGCGCATAATCCTCATTCAATAAATACGGAACACGATCACCAAATATCCAAGACTGTCCCGCCGAGTTGCTAATAATGTTGTAAAGCGTCTTGGGATCACAACCTGCTCTCACACCAAACGCCATAACCTCCCCCATTACGGCAAGATGAACCCCGGCGACCAATTGGTGAACAACTTTATATGTCGATGCCACTCCTGGCCTATCGCCTAAACGATAAACTTTTTTCGATATGGCGTTTAGTACAAGTGCGGCCTTCTCAAAAGCAGTATTCGGTCCCGATGCCATTATGGAAAGCGTGCCTGCGTCCGCACCCGTCTTACCACCGCTGACCGGGCCGTCGATTACCAGCAGGTTTTTGTTCGCCAATTTAGCACCAATTCTACCGGCCTGTGAAGGCAGAATAGTCGAACAGAGTATAACAACCGCCCCTGCTGGCAATACATCTGCAACTCCCTGTTCGAATAAAATCGATTCCACCTGTTGGCCGTTAGTCACCATGAGCAATAAAATATCGGCATCGCGGGCTGCCAACTCTGCACTTGAGACGCTTTGACCACCGATCTGCAATAGCGATCTGCGCGCCGCCTCTGAAATATCAAAACCATAGACGCGGATCCCGGCCTTGATCAGATTTCGAGCCATTCCCATACCCATCGATCCGAGACCGACAAAGCCGACTTTCACGATACAGCTCCTACCGATATTTCACCAATCCATCGCTTGATGGAGGCCTCAATCGAAGCAGTTGAAATCCCATATTGATCATGCAAGGATGGTAAAGCACCGGCATCCAGAAATTCATCCGGCAGGCCGATATGATGGAACGGGGGAGCGATCCTATTGCTGATAAAGATGTAAGCAACTGCCTCTCCGAGGCCACCGATCACTGAATGATTTTCTACCACTACAATCGGGCGGTTGGTATTTTGCGCTGCCTGTAAAACAGTCTTCTTATCCAAGGGTTTTACGGTAGATACATGCAGCACGGCGCAATCCAGTCCGTCTCGGCGTAATGATTTCGCAACTTCCAAGGTGCGCATAGTCATCAGGCCGCAAGAGATCAACAAGAGGTCCGAACCATCCAGCAGCAATTTTGCTTTCCCTAATTCAAACTTATATCCGTAGTCTTTTAGTACGTCCGGGACATTACCGCGCAACAGCCGCATATAAACCGGCCCATCAAATTCGGCTATTGCATGAGTTGCCTGAACGATCTCGGTAGCATCGCAGGGATCCACAATCGTCAGGTTCGGCATAGCTCGGAAAATTGCCAAATCTTCCGTTGCGGTATGACTGGGCCCGTAACCTGTTGTCAGGCCTGGCAAGGCACAAACCAGTTTAACGTTCAGCGATTCCTCAGCTATCGCCAGACAGATAAAATCATAGGCACGCCGGGACGCAAAAACAGCATAGGTAGTAGCAAACACCGTATTTCCTTCCCGTGCCATCCCGGCTGCCGCGGAAACCAGCAACTGTTCCGCCATACCCATCTGGTAAAAACGATCGGGGTACGCCTTGGCAAAAATATGCATATCTGTATATTTACTCAAGTCTGCTGTCATCCCGACAATATCGTCACGGGATTTTGCCAATTCACACAAAGCATGCCCGAATGGCGCAGATTGTGTGGTGATACCCGGATCCGCTATGGAAGCGATCATAGCGGATGTTTTTAAGCGATTCGGATTCGGTGTTCTGAGTTCATATTTTGAACGTCTCATTGCCGCCACCCTTCGTCAAGTACTTTCAATGCTAGTGACCACTCATCCGCATCCACACGTATAAAGTGATTTTTTTCTCGTTTCTCCAGAAACGGGACACCTTTTCCCATCTTGGTGTCGCATATAATAGCCCGTGGCTGCTTCCCCGAATGGTTTCTTGCATTGTCGAAAGCGTCCTGTACTTGGCTTATATCGTTTCCGTCAACACGCTGAACATGCCAGCCAAAGGATGCCCACTTATCAAGCACCGGCTCCGCGGAAAGAATATCAGTAGAAGCTCCGTCGGCTTGTTGGTTGTTGAAATCAATTATGGCAATGAGGCTGTCGAGTTGATGGTGGGCTGCTGACAGGGCTGCTTCCCAGGTAGAGCCTTCGCCCAGCTCCCCGTCGGAAAGCAAGTTATAAATCCGTGCATTTGACGACTTGCGTTTCAGCCCCAAACAGGCGCCAACTGCTATGCCCAACCCATGCCCGAGGGAGCCTCCGGTTATTTCCATACCCGGTGTGTAGTCGGCCATCCCCGACATCGGCAATCGGCTATCGTCTGACCCGTATGTCAGAAGTTCGTCCACCGGGAGAACTCCTGCTTCGATTAAGGCAGCATACAGCGCTATTGCATAGTGCCCGATAGAGAGATAAAAACGGTCTCTCTCCTCCCATTGCGGATTATCCGAACGGTAGCGCATCGCATGGAAGTAAGCCACCGCCAACACATCGGAGATGCCCAGTGCCTGCGCAATATAGCCCTGTCCCTGAACCTCTCCCATGCGTATTGCATTTCTGCGAATTCGATATGCACGCTCTTGTAAAGTCATTTCACTGCTTGTGATATTTGATGAACATTGCATTAATCTGGCGCCATCATAATGCGTTATTTTCCCGCCGATTCGCAGCATTGCGGCATATGAACGGCAGGCATGTCGGTAATGTCGAGTTTTAAAAAAATTGTTAAGTTGACGATTCAGATTCTATAATCCAGCGCCCGATATCAAACTATCAAACCGGGCATCAGAAGGGCAATTTGGATTTCGTTGGCAAATGTTTAGAAATTCTTAATTACTCCGGGAGACCGGTTCGATTAATGTTGTTAAAGCCTGTCTAAGATCTCGCTGTCGTTGCGAGAATTTGCTGATTTTAGATAGGCTTTTAGAGGAAGTTGCCGTGCTAAGATACGGAATATGACATTGCGTACGCGATTTCTTTGTATAAAGCGATTCCGCCGCTCATCTGCAAAGCCGCTTTTTCTCAATTCATCCTTTAACCGATAGCATGGCTGACCGCCCCATGCGTTGGCGGGTTCACTTGTCTTCAGCCAGATCCGCTGCCGATCGAAGCACGGCATTGTTATCAACCGACACACAGGCAATCAAACTGGTACTCAACAGCAACTACGGTGACGAACAACAAATTGCCATCAGGGAAATCCGGTCGTATATCTGGTCGCAGGAGTTTTTGGCCATTCAGATCATGCTTGCGTTAGCACTGCTCGTTATTAAACTTAAAAACTGGATCAATATACCGTGGCTTTTTGTGTTAGCTCCGTTTTGGGGGCCTGCTTTGGTGGAAACTATGGTTGTCTATGTCCCGATTCTGGGTTAAAGAATTTCAAAATCTCATTCGCTGGATTATTGCTTTCGGGGACCACAACTACGGATTAGATATCCGGACTCGATGGACAGATCCCGGGATTTTTATTGGGCCATTAGTAAAAAGCTTGCGTGCGCCAATCCCGCGCCGATCAAAGCGCCAAAAAGCACATCGCTGGGATAGTGTAAACCTAATACAACCCGAGATATATACACCAGAGCGGAGAAAGGAATCAACAACACTCCCCATTCCGGATGGTAGTGTAATACGACCAGAGTAAAGCTTGTCGCATGCAGTGTGTGCCCGGAAGGAAAACTGAACCGGTCCAGGGCTGCAACATTCTGAAAGATATCGTCGCTGTAGCTGGAAGGACGGACACGGCCTGTCGTTCCCTTCAGCCATTTATAGATTATTAATCCGGCCAGCCCGACAAGCAGCATATGGGCAGACACCAGCAAGGCTTCCATCCCATAAAGCAATGGCAACATCAGTATCAGTATGTACCAAAACACTCCATCACCCAAACGGCTGACAAGCGCGAACAACAGGCTGACGGGTTTTAGATTATTGAATCGGTTTATTACCAGACACAGCGGAATCTCGTGAGCATTTAGTCGATGTATCAGTTTCATCACAAACCTCCTGAAGAACGGATTGAATAATCTGGTGCAACTGCTCCACAACTCTTTCCCAATTCAACCTTTGAACCGACAGCGCGGCTGACTGCCCCATGCGGTGGCGGGTACACTTGTCTTTAGCCAGATCCACCGCCGATTGAATAAAGCTTTCATCGGCGCTGAGCGGCACTGTGACTCCGTTATCCCCCTTGTCGATATACCAACCCGCAGCGGCGTAATCGAACGCGACGACGGGCAATCCGCTGGCCATGGCTTCAATAATCACGTTGCCGTAGGTTTCGCTTTTACTGGGATAAAGAAATAAATCCGCGCTGGCATAGTGTTCGGCCAGTTCAATTCCGGTTTTCATTCCCACGAATCGACAATCAGGGTTTTGTGATTGCAGCTCTTTGCGGACCGGCCCGTCTCCCACCAACAGAAAACAGGCATCCGGAATTGCATTTTGAATCGCTCTATAAGCATTAAACGCAAGCTGGAGATTTTTTTCTTTTGCGACCCTGGTCACAATTGCGACCAGTAGTTGATCCTCTTCAACGCCCAGTTGCCGCCGCAACTGTTTGCTGCGACGGCCGGGATTAAAAAGCTCTGTATCTATACCTCGCTGTAGCAATCCCAATCGATTATAGCCTTCGGCCAGCAGGGATTCGCACAGTGTCCGAGTGGGTACCAGGGTTACCAGAGTTTGATTGTGCAAGCTGCGCAGGTAGAGCTTTGCAAAGCCTGTAATTCTACCAAAGTTGTAATACTGACTGTATTGATCGAAATGCGTATGGAAGTCGCTGATTACCGGAATGCCGAGATTTTTCGCCGCCTTAACCGCAGCATAACCAAGAGGCCCTTCGGTAACTACCTGAACAATATCCGGGCGATTAGCCAACCATAGACGCCTTAGTTTGAAATACTGCGGCAGACCGACTCGTACTTCTGCATAAAACGGTAGCCTCCAACCGTATAGCAGATGTTCCTCGAATTCTTCGCTCTGCACTTCATTGTCATCAGCGGAGTGGCGTGGCCTGATCAGCTGAATCCTGTACTGACCACGTTCTCTGAGTCCTCTCACCAAACGATCTATGGTTTGGGCCACACCGTTTATCTCCGGAGGCCATGTTTCCGTGACAATCGACAAATATTGTTTTACGGCCTTGTTAATCGTGTATTACGCCTTTTCAAAAATACTTTAGTGCTTCGCCAATCGAGAAACTAAAGCTCTAGTGTATGCGGCGATTGTGACTTCCTTGTTACAATACCTGGTAATTGACGGTTCCGGACCACGTTACATAGTAGTATGTTATATGAAGAAAATATGACGATGGCATGAACACAATAAGCCAATCTCTGGACCTTAGAATCAAAACAATTCGTACTATTTCACAAAATGCATGATATTGATGCGCTGAAATCCATCCTTCCCTGAAGCATTATGACCAGCACCGGGAGAAATAGAATCCATCTCATGCGAAGAGGCAAGGCGCCGCAGCAGGATCAGGGCAATCGTGTGTCGACCAGGTACGGTAGAAACGACAAGGTTTACACTGGCGCCACTATCAAGGTTTAAGGATAGGCATGTAGCCGGAGCGTTCGACTCCGGCTGTTATTTTACAACTCTGAGTAATCAACTCTCTCATCGGCGTAATCGGCGATTCTTTCTGAGCCATCTGTAGGATGGGTAAAATTTACTATTGGGACTAAACCGGCCTCCTAAGTTAGATGGCATTCATCTGTACCTATTGTAATATTCGACCGGTCACATGGACGGGATGATTTTCAATCAAAATCATTTGAAAACGAGATAGTGGACTTTTGAAGATTCACAGAAGTTTGCCTTCTCGCTAATGTTCGGTACCAGCGAATATTATAAACTTCCGTTGAGGAAATAGATGTAATCTGAGGCCCGAAGGGTCTCAAGTGGCGGCCGGCGGGGCATAAGCAATACGCTTAACCCCCACGCAACAGCTGAAGGCCGCTAAAAGTCAAACCTATTTCAACTTCAGTGGAGGTAAAACTATGGATCTCACCGGATTAATTATATTTCTGGCTATTGGCGCTGTTGCAGGTTGGTTGGCCGGAACCCTGATGAAAGGAGGCGGTTTCGGTCTTCTGGGAAATATCGTTGTCGGCATCATCGGCGCGGTCGTTGGGGGTTTTGTTTTCGGATTGTTGGGCATTTCCGCCGGAGGGCTGATCGGCTCTATCATAACTGCCACAGCGGGAGCTGCCCTGTTATTATTTGTAGTCGGTCTTATCAAAAAGGCCTAGAGATTTAACTCTCGGACACCCCGGAGTTCAAAAAGCGACTCTCCTTCCTCATTTTGCTTTTTCCTCCGGGGATTTCCATACCAAAGCTCACTAGTACTCTGTCCAAATTCGAATTCGCTGACACTTTTCTGACGAAAACTAAAAAGCATCGGGATTGACGATGCTTTGTTGTTTGATAAAGTCAGCATCATGCCAAGTCAGAATTCAGCCCGAGAATTTATGATGCTGTACCGAAGTGTCTATGAAAACCTTCATTCCACCTGGGATAAAACTGAACGGCCGCCCTCAGCTGAATCGATTGCAGTATTAAAACATCTTATACTAAGCGGCCCTCTAACGGTCACCGAAGCCGCCGTGCATTTTAAACGCGGACAACCGGCCATGAGCGAATTGATTAATCGCCTGCAGGCGAACGGATATGTAGACCGGCATAAGGACCATCGCGACAGACGCAAAACCCTTGTCTGGCTGACTGACGAAGGGCGGGATATTTATCGGCGAACGCAGGAAGTTCTAGACAGGGATTTGCTGGCGGAAAGCCTGGAACGCTTACCCGAAAATGAGCGCAGGACTTTGGTGAAATGTTTGCAGTCCCTGGTTAAAGCATCCCAAGCAGTACGATTAAAGAGGAGGAACTAAAATGATAAGTTGCCAGAGTTGTGGAATGTCTATTGATGACGGTATTTACTGCCAGTATTGCCTTAACGAAAACGGCGAGCTTCAAAATTTTGAGGAAAGGTTCGAAAGAATGGTTCAATGGGCACTCAATGAGGACAAGAGCCTCTCCAGAGAAGAGGCGGAGGAAAAAACCAAAGCCTATATGCGGACCATGCCGGCGTGGGAAAAACACCCCAAATTAACCGATTTGTAGCAAGTGGGGCATGGACTCCGGGCAATGCAGAATATTACAAACCCGACCATCAAAGAGAAGCCCCGCACCGTAGGAGCTTGCCCTGCAAGCGAATATCCCGAAAACCGCAGACTCACCTCGCGGGGCGGCCCCGCTCCTACAGTTCCCCAATATTACCCGTCGGCTCCCCGCCCGGCTTTTTCCCAAAGCTTGCTTGACCTGCCGCGCTTATCCGAACCCAATAAAACAAAAGCTCATGTTTCTGCGCCAGTTGATTCTGGACACAGCCGCAGAAACAGAAGGGGTCGATGAAGTGGAGGAAACACTCAAATGGGGCGAACCCAGTTATCTTTCACCCTCAGGCAGCACCGTCAGAATTGCCTGGAAGAAAAAAACGCCGGATCAGTATGCAATATATTTTCACTGCAGAACGAACCTGGTAGATACGTTCCGGGAACTTTATTCGGATAGATTCCGGTTTGAAGGCAATCGGGCAATTGTGTTTTTTGTAAATGAGGAACTCCCGATTGAAGAGTTGAAGCACTGCATTGCGTTATCACTGACTTATCACCGCAGAAAGCATTTACCGCTGTTGGGCGTATAATCCTGTTTAATGAATACAATAAAGATTCTCAGTGTTGATTTTATCAATCCGTGGGCTCGGTTTCGCTGGAACAAAGAAGATCGCAACATGGTTGCGGAAAACTTATCTTAGAGCCTTATATGGTTCGCCCCGTTATGCAAGAATAAAATGTAGTACTCATAAAGAAGTTATTGCAGCCATATATCCGGTATCGAATCGAGAACGCTTGTCGCGCTCTGTCGTACCCTGATGGAATTCGCTCGCCCCTGGCCTCATCAGTTCAGCGGTCTACCTCGTGGTGACCATAGGCTCTATCAGGCTCCCAGGTGCGCGGTTTATAACCCTTTATGCCATCACTGTGATTTCACTCTTTGCAATTGGATGAGGCTTAGCTTCACGGACTCTTAACCTAAATATCAGTACCTTGTGTTATTCCAGCGCAACGCATGAACGACTCGCCCTTTTATCACACCCTGGCCAGAGTTGCGGTGGAGTAGTCTTCGCCGTTTTTCAACAACGCATAGGCGACGCGTGCTATTTTATTGGCCATCGCCACAATAGCGACGTTCATGTGACTGCGCTGTTTGAGCGCCTGGCACCATCGCTGGGTGTTCGTGCGACATTGGTCGACATGCACAACCACAGAACGAGCACCGTGTATCAGCAAGGTTCGCAGGTAAACGTCTCCTCGCTTGCTGATACCCAACAACGTTGGCTTGCCCCCTGTTGAGTGCTGTCGTGGCACCAGACCCAACCAGGCCCCCAGTTCCCGGCCATTGCGAAACGACTTGATATCGCCGATACCCGCCAGCAGTGCCGTTGCCACCAGTGGGCCGACCCCTGGGATCGTCATCAGCCGCTTTGCCTGCTCATCCTGCTTAGCCAACCTCTGCAGTGTGTCGTCGTAATCAGTCACCCGCTGGTCACTGTGCAAAAGCTCTTCATACATCCGTTGGAGTTGCTCGCGAAACAAGTCACTCAAGCCGTTGTCGGCATCCTCCAAGACCTCGGGCAACCGGTTAATCACTGTTGCCCGTCCTCGGGCCAGGACAAGACCATACTCCTGGAGCAATCCGCGAATCTGATTCACTTGCGCAGTACGTTGCCCAACCGCCAGACTACGCAATCGGTGTATGGCTTGTATATCCTGCTGGGCCACCTCCTTGATCGCGACAAAACGCATGCCGGGACGTTGCACCGCTTCGCTAATGGCCTCAGCATCTGCCGCATCGCTTTTGTTCGACTTGACATAGGGCTTGACAAACTGTGGGGCTATCAGCTTTACCTTGTGCCCGTAAGACTGAAATAAACGACCCCAATAATGGGCGCTGCCACAAGCCTCCATGGCCACCAGACAGGGCTGTTGTTTGACCATCCATTGTTTCAATAACTGCCGGTTCATTTTTCGATTCATCACTTTGCGCCCCGACTGATCAGCGGCAAAAACCTGAAAGCTGTTCTTCGCCAAATCGATAGCGATTACTTTTAACGGGTGTTTTTCGGTATCATGTTTCATGGTTCGCTCCTTCATCTCGTTGTTTGGCTCACACAGTAGCCGTCTTAAATACCCAGTCATTACTATAATGACTTTGAGAGGAGGGGCGAACCATTCCATTAGTTCAAGATCTCAAAAAACTGAAGGAGCTTTAAGGTGGAAAAAGTGACTGGTATCGGAGGGATGTTTTTCCGGGCAAAGGATCCGAAACGGCTCGCCAAATGGTATGAACACCACCTCGGCGTTGCCCAGGTGCCCGCAGCTTATGATCAGCAACCCTGGAAGCAGGCCGAAGGTCCGTGCGTCTTTGCGCCATTCGAGAATGATACCGACTATTTCGGTCGGGATTCTCAGCAATGGATGATTAATTTCAGGGTTAATGATCTTCAGGCGATGATCACCCAACTTGAGGCCGCCGGAATTGAGGTGATAGTCGATGAGCAGGATTACCCGAACGGCACCTTCGCACGAATTTATGACCCCGAGGGCAACCCGGTTGAGCTGTGGCAGCCAAAACCCTGATTAAGCCTCAAGGCTTAGAGCCAGGTAGATCTGAAAAAATAAGGGGTATTGCGTTGTCAACTACCGGATTCAGACCTCCTGGGGCTTAAAGGTCAGAGAAACTCCGTTGATACAATGCCTTTTCCCTGTCGGTTTGGGGCCATCGTCGAATATATGTCCGAAATGCCCTCCGCAGCGCCGGCAATGCACTTCTATGCGTTTCATAAAAAACGAAAAATCCTTTTTTGTGCCAACAGCGTCGGGCAGGCTTTCGTAGAAACTGGGCCAGCCGGTACCACTATCATATTTGGTTGTTGATGAATACACTGGCAGATCGCATCCCGCGCAATGGTAGGTCCCCGCCCTTTTTTCATGCAGCAGAGGGCTGGTGAATGCTCGCTCCGTTCCTTCCTCTCTAAGCACTTTATACTGAGCCTTGTTCAAGAAGGACCGCCATTCGGATTCGGTCTTAACAACTTCAAATGATTCCGGTTCCCCGGCGGCCGTTGAATCGCGTGATCGACTTAACATACCAATCCCTCCCAACCAGGCCAGCGTCCCGGTAAGCGCAAATAATACTTGTCTACGTTTCATATCACTTATCTCACATTCCATATACACACTAGAAAGTTTTTTTTTACACGATTGATTTGATATTTTCTGAATGCTGGGACCCTTTTGGCAGCAGATGGTTCCCCCATGATCCTTGCTGAGTCATCAAAATCCGGTGAAGTAAATGTACGAATAGACAGCAAAGGGAAATCGTCCATCCGGATAAGACACACTGTCACTTGTAAATGTTTGTTTAATCTTTCAACAGAATTAAGCAACATCAAAGAATCTCGGATATAGTCCGTCCATTTTTGGGGTTGACTAATGAGCGAATCCCGGCTGGTCGCCAGTGTCACATTCATCGCTCATTGACATATCGATAGTTTCAGGTTTGTATTACATTTTTTTATCACATACAAGGAAATAAAAATGAATCCGGAGGGTTGTTTTAAATTCGTAATCCTGCTTTTTGTTCTACTCTTTCCCGCCACCGGATCCTCTCAGGAAACGGAGGATCAAACTTCTTTGGAAGACACAATAAAGGAAATCACAGACTACTCGGTGCTGATCGAGCAGATCATTAATGAAAAATCACAGGCGCAAGGCAGTGAAGCGCTTGCACTTTCCAAGCAATTGCTGATGACACAGGATACGTATCGCGCCCTGCTGTGGAAGTTCGCGAGTGATCTGTCACAATCTGATCGTAAACAGGAATTTGCCGCGGAGGTTTCCGCCAGCCTCTCTGAAGAGTCGGCGCTGATAAAAAAAGAAATCCAAAGCCGGCTGGCTGAAATAGCCGACTTGGAAAAGCAGCTGACATCGGCCAAAAAGTTTTACAGCCTTGCCGGGCGGACGCGGGTTACAGCCCTGAAGTCAAAGCTCTCGAAAAGGCAAAAAGCGCTGGAAGCGCTCTATTCTGCACTGGTCAAAAATGCCGATAGTCTAAACGCACTCGGTCAGGACGCAAGCCAGGATATAGAGTATGTTAAACCGCTGTTGAAAAAACAGGCCGATATTCTCTCCGGTATAGTGGGCCTCGATAATGATGAACTGGCCGTACTGGAAAAAAAGTTGAGCGCGGTCAGTAATGAATCAAAATCCGGCAAGGAACTGCTGTCAAAAATCCGCGCACAAAACATGTTGATACAAACCGACGCGAGACGTTTGAACAAAGCTGCGAATCTGTTGGAGAAAATCGAGGTCGATGCCTCCCTGTACAAAAAAACGGTCGTCCAATCCGGACTCAGCTTTAACGGCGGTATCTTCGACCGCAAAGTGGCTTCGCATCTGTTTTCTCAATGGTGGCTGGAGACGAAAAAGTGGTTCAATCAACAGGCCCCGGAAATATTGGGTAAAACAGCCACATTTCTGCTGATTATTTTTTTGGCGATTCTGGTGGCCGTATTTATCAAGAAAATGCTGCGCAGGATATTCCGCCGCTCTTTTCCGGAAATGTCCGAGCTGGCGAAAAATTTTATCGTCTCCATGTCATCCAAACTATTGATACTGGCCGGTATACTGCTTGCGTTATCCAATATTGGCGTGCAGATCGGGCCGATTCTGGCAGGCCTGGGAATCATGGGATTTATTATAGGTTTCGCCTTGCAGGATACACTGTCCAATTTTGCCTCGGGCCTGATGATTCTGATCTACCGGCCCTATGATATTGGGGACAAGATCATCAGCGCCGGCGTGAAAGGCAGAGTCAACAAGATGAATCTGGTCAGCACAACGATTTTTACGTCCGAGAATCATCAACTCACCGTACCCAACAAAAAAATATGGAGTGATATTATTCAAAATGTGACGTCACAGCCGCTGCACCGGCTGGATCTGTTTTTCTCCGTACCCTATAACTCGGATTCCGAGACTGTCCGCAAAGCCATTTCCGATGTGGTGGAAAACTGCCCCAGTGTGTTCAGGGAGAAGGAGATCAGTGTCAGGATACAGGAATTAGGTGAGGTCGACGTGAAATACCTTGCGCGTTTTTGGGTATCGACCGAAGATATCTACGAAGCCCAGTGGGCCGTGTCGGAAGGCGTTAAAAAACGATTTGACGAA
Organism: Granulosicoccaceae bacterium; assembly: GCA_965222695.1. Taxonomy (GTDB): domain Bacteria; phylum Pseudomonadota; class Gammaproteobacteria; order Granulosicoccales; family Granulosicoccaceae; genus UBA7957. The sequence continues at coordinate 3,944,799 of OZ244967.1, forward strand.
GAAGGTATTTCCTTGAATATCGCTGAAAACGCCAGACACTGAAGTGAAGGCGTTAACAGGCAGCCCGGATTCAGGAAAACATCTTTTATCTGTGGCTGATTCACTGCACAATAGTGCATCGAGCTAAAAATCCAACCAAAAACGCGCTGGCGCTTATGAACCCGGAAAGCTGGTTAGTCTTCTCATCGATCGCCTTGCTGGCAACCCTGATTCCAGGGCCTGCGATCCTTTTGGCCGTGAGCCATAGTGTCGCCTATGGTTTCAAAAACGCACTGGCGACAATTTTGGGCAATATCAGCGGGCTGTTCCTGATGTCTGCGCTTTCCGTTCTGGGCTTGAGTACGATCATTCTTTATTCGACAACCGTGTTTATCGCGATTAAATATCTAGTGTACTGTAACACCCAAAAGGCACCTATAGACGAGTCGAGACAGGTCAGCTGCCAGGCGCGTCCTCGCCGGGGTAGCCACTCTACCTCAAGAGGGCGCAACACCGCAGATGGCCTGTCTCGGTTCGCCCTTCGGGAAGTCAGTAAAACCGCGATTGCGGTGTTACAGTACACTAGGTGCGGCCTATCTCATTTATCTGGGAATCAAACTGTGGCGCCACGGCTTTTTCGCTAACCTGGGAAAAGACGAATACCGGATTGAAAAGGCCCTGCTGCCCCAGTTCAGCCTGCTGGTAGCCACGTTTATGTCTTTGTCGTTTTTATGTTTGTTTGCCTATGCTTATTTAGCGGATCAGCTGCGTGACCGCCTGGCCCTGTCCGAGATTCCCGGCCGTGTCAGCAAAGTGTTCGGTACCGTGTTTATCGCGTCGGGGATTGCACTGGCAAATGCGTCGAATAAATAAACGTCGAGCAATGTCTATGATGGGCGAATATCCATACTTGTATCACAGAGCGGATTTCTCCAAGGCAGAATACGGCGACGTATTACAACCCTGTATGATTATCTGCGTCGAAAACTATAGAGAAATATGACCTATACAGCTATAAATTTTCGCGAAAAACTCGGACAGTTTTCCGATCACTGGGCGCCCCGGGTTATTGCCGAGATGAATGACTATCAGTTCAAGCTGGTGAAAATAAAAGGGGAATTTGTCTGGCATAAGCACGATGATACCGATGAAGTTTTTATCGTACTTGAAGGCGAAATGCGGATTGAATTTCGCGATGGGCAGGTAAACTTATCTCCGGGTGAGATGTTCGTCGTGCCGAAAAACACCGAACACAAGCCCGTAGCGGCAGCAGAGTGCCGGATTCTGCTGGTCGAACCAAGGGGCGTCGTTAATACGGGCGAGACCGGCGGAGAGCTTACCGCGAAAGATAATCATTGGATCTAATGGTCTGAGAATCCGTAATTTTTCACAATTTCACTGTTAATCTCCCGCAGACTCAACGGCCCCGACGCAGCCATTATAGTCACCACAGGGAAACAACGGCTTCCCGGTTTTTTTTCAAACTTACTTTTTTACTGACTCGGAGAACGACAATGGCAGACAAATCAGGTGGTGACGCAATGCAGGCAAACGCAGCGATGCAGGGCAACGCGAGCTTACAGAACATTAACTCAGTAGCGGCCGCTGGCGCCGGCGTACTGGAAAGCTTTGGCGGAGCAGCCGCTTCTTCAGCTTTCGGTGACCAGGCTGTCAACCAGCAACAGTCTCAAAACAACAGCGCCTCTACCGGAGAAGGCGGAGACGACAACGTTCATGCTGACACCAACATCAACGTTTAATCAATTCCTACGCCTTAGCATTCGTAGGAGCGAGGTCCCCTCGCGATAAACGCCAAAAGCACTGAAGAATTCTTCAGTGCTTTTCTGTTAGGGGCTGTAATCCTTCCGAAAAATCGCAGAGGTTACAAGTAGAAAATGCCATATCTGTTAATCATCCGTATATAATGCACATATTCACCGGAAATAGCAGAGAGAACCATGAGAGAAAACCGACTCAGAACCATTTGGTCGCAGGGGGGCGCCGTGGTTAATGGCTGGTTGGCTATTCCCAGCACTTTTTCAGCTGAAACTATGGCACATCAGGGTTGGGACTCTTTGTGCGTTGACTTGCAACATGGTGTGGTCGACTACCAGATGGCTGTCAATATGTTAACAGCCATCTCAAACAGTGATACGGTCCCAATAGTACGTGTTCCCTGGCTGGAGGAAGGCATTCTCGGCAAAGTCCTTGACGCCGGTGCTTATGGCGTCATTTGCCCGATGGTTAATACAGTCGCCGATGCCGAGCGCTTGGTAAAAGCAACCCATTACGCACCAGTGGGCAGTCGCAGTGTGGGCCCTATTCGTGCGCTGCTTTATGGGGGACAGGATTATCTCAGCTATGCCAACGATACCATAGCTGTATTCGCTCAGATTGAAACAAAAGAGAGCCTTGACAATCTTGAAGCTATACTACAAGTCCCTGGTCTAGACGCAGTTTATATCGGTCCGGCCGACCTGTCGTTATCACTAGGTTGTCAGCCGAAGTTCGATGATGTCGACCCACCTGTTGCCGAAGCGATTGAATACGTCGTGGCCAAGAGTCGAGAGCACGGTGTTGTAGCGGCTATTCACAATGGCACAGCCGAATACGCCGTGAAACGTATTGAAATGGGATTTCAATTAGTCACCATAGCCTCAGACGCCCGCTTACTAGCAGCGGGCGCTCAGCAGGTGTTGGCAGAAATGCATCAAAATCAGACGAACAGTGGCGGTCAAGGTCGCCTTTACTAAGGTTCCTGACTCTCCGCGCCGGCAAACACTCTCCTTCGAGCATTTTCAATGTGGTGCCGCATTGCAGTTCTTGCCGCGGCCCTTTCACCATTGTGGATGGCGTCAAAAATCCTGTAGTGCTCGTCTTGTACTAGTTTCAGTCGCCGCTTTGGCCTTGTCAGAGATAACGATCGCGTAAGATTCAATCCTTCCAGAATGTTTGACTTCATGGAAGCACGCGCCGCCGAAAAATACCGGTTGTCAGCTGCGTCGCAAACAGCTTCATGGAACTCTTCGTCGGCGTCGACCCCGAGTTCACCTACTTGTGCGCATCGATCCAGTTCAGCCAAAGCTTCGGCCATGCGCCGTAAATCGTCCTCCGTCCTGCGTTCCGCCGCAATATAAGCGGCCTCTCCTTCGATCGCTGCTCGAAATTCAAAAGTTCTCTGAATATCCGCAATGGAGCCAGACGGCGCAAATTCCAGCATTGCATCGTCAGGTCTGCGCTTTACGAATGATCCCGAACCCTGCCGCGAGACGATAACATCATCTTCTCGAAGCTGTTTCAATGCCTGCCGCAATACCGGACGTGACACACCTAACTCCTGCGAAAGTGAAAGTTCAGTAGGTAGTTTCTCCCCCACGGGAAATTCGCCGGCCATAATCCTGGATAAAACTCTTTCGTAAGCGTTGTCAGAAAGTGTTCTGTCTTTGAATTTTCGATGACTCGAGAAAAAATACTCGTCCGATTTCATTCTGATCTCAGTTGCATCAATCTGCTGCATCCATGGGTCAATTTAACATCGGCCCCGTTTTAGGAAATGCTTGTTTCGCTGGATAGTTTAAATTGTATTAGGGCGTGTCATCAATCACCCAATATATCCGGCGGAAGGATGTTTTCCGGAACATCTTGATAGCACACGGGACGAAGAAACCGTCGAATTGCTAAGGTTCCAACTGAAGTGGCTCCAAAATTTGTCGATGCCGGATATGGACCGCTGTGAACCATTGCGTCTGCGACCTCAACGCCTGTTGGAAATCCGTTTGCAATTACTCTTCCGGCCTTGCGTTCCAGAATCGGCAAAAGGCGTTGGCTCAGCGCTGAGTCGCCTGCTTCGAGGTGAAGCGTGCACGTTAGCTGGCCTTTAAGCGACTTGGCCAGTTCAGTAAATTGCGATTCGCTCTCCACGCGAACAACAATCCCCAACGGACCGAAAACTTCCTCACTTAACATCTCGTTTCGCAGCCATATCTCTCCTGTGGTTTCCAATAACTGAGGCGATACTGAACGGTCCTCGCAATCCGGCGACAGCACGGATGTAACGCCGACTTGGGTTAACATCTGGTCGCGACTTGAGCGAAATGTATCTGCAATTCCGTCTGTCAACATCGTTTGAGGGCTTTTCTGAGCCAAAAATCGGGCTACCGCCTCGACGAATGCATCTGCGTCGGCTCCATCCATCAAAAATACGATTCCCGGATTGGTACAAAACTGACCAGCCCCTAATGCGAGTGAGTCAGCCCAACCCTGCGCAATACTGGCTCCACGCATTTCTACTGCTTGCGGCAGCAGAAATAAAGGGTTAATGGAGCCGAGTTCGCCGAAAAATGGAATCGGATTTTCTCGTTGAGCACACAGATTGAATAGTGCCCGACCACCTGACAGCGACCCGGTAAAGCCGACTGCGCATATCAAGGGATGCTGAACCAATGCAGCGCCTACATCCCGGCTTCCCCCCTGGATTAATGAGAACACACCGGGATCAAGGTCCAGCTGACTGATTGCCATATGAATCGCTTCAGCAACGACCTCACTCGTGCCCGGGTGAGCGCTATGCCCTTTTACCACAACCGGACAGCCCGCCGCGAGTGCCGATGCCGTATCACCTCCGGCAACCGAAAACGCAAGCGGGAAATTCGAAGCACCGAATACGGCGACCGGACCAACCGGACGCTGGATTAGCCGGAGATCCGGACGCGGAAGCGGCTCTCGATCCGGCAGCGCAATATCGTGACGACGATCCAGGTAGTCTCCCTCCAAAATGTGATCTGCAAATTTGTTTAATTGCCCCGTTGTACGTCCGCGCTCGCTCTCAAGTCGGGTAGCTGGCAGGCCGGTTTCCTGACAAGCTATTTCCGTTATCTGTTTGGCACGGACATTTATCTCTTCAGCTATCGCGCGCAAAAACGCAGCACGCGTTTTACGAGAAGTATTCCCAAATATCTCAAAAGCATCTTCTGCGGCACAACATGCCGAATTAACGAGTTTCGGAGTGCCGGAGGAAAAAGTGTGAACAGGCCCATGTGCAGGCGAGGACTTAAAGCAATTGTTACTCTCGATCCAATGGCCTGCAATCAAATGTTTACCACTCGGTATATAGGGGTTTTGAAGACTCATAGCATTTTCCTGTTATGATTTCGTTAATCATTGTGTACAGCAAAGTAACGGCATTTTTTTGGTTCTCGCCGGAGCCGCACAAGAATACGGATTAAGTTGATTTCTTTTCGGCTTTTAGTTTTTTCCAGGCCTCAAACTCGGTCAGATTGTCCTCGTTGGTAGCGGGATAAAGGCCGATAATCGAGGCGCCGTTGCGAACCTTCTCAATGACAAAACTCTCGAAGTCGGTCATGCCGGCCGCTTCTTGGGCAATCTCATCGACTAGATGTGCCGGGACTACAATCACGCTGTCATCGTCCCCGACCAGAATGTCACCCGGGAATACCGGGGCGTCCCCGCAGCCAATCGGCACATTAAGCTCAATCGCCTCATTGGTCGTAAGATTTGTCAAGCTGGCAGGTCGATTGTGGTACGCAGGAAAATCCAACTCTGCGATTCTCATCGCATCTCTAAATCCACCGTCGGTTACAACTCCTGCGGCCCCCCTAACCATCAATCGGCTTATCAAAATGTCTCCCGCGGATGCCGCAGTTGCACTTTTACGGCTATCCATCACCAATACATGCCCTGGTGGACAGGTTTCTATGGCATGTCTCTGTGGGTGCTTCGGGTTTTTAAATACTTCTAGCTGATTGCGATCTTCTCGGGCGGGCATATACCGAAGTGTAAAGGCGGGCCCTACCATGTTGCGGCCTTTTTTGGCCAAAGGTCTCACGTCCTGAATAATCTGCTGCCGCAGTCCGCGACGAAATAAAGTCGTCGCAATCGTTGCGACGGAGACAGTTTCAAGGATGGATTTAGTGTTTGGGGATAGCTGCTGTGAGGACATAAAAGCTCCTTTGTGTTTCTGGCACGGCGAAGGCTGCATGCGAATCGCCTTCTGTATGTGTTGGCTCAAGGAATGGTGGCCGGTAAATGAGCGCGACCAGCCGAATTGTGGTACCAGCCCGGCTCATGAGTATTCCGGAATGGCGCCCTTTCGTTCGGACCGACGTTCGGCTTGAATTTCAGGGTCCGGGCAAAGGCTCGCGGCCATCAGATTTCGTGTGTAACTCTCTCGCGGGTTTTCAAAAATTTGTGCGACGGGCCCCTGCTCGACGATACGCCCTTCTTGCATGACAACCACACGGTGAGCAAAGTCCCGCACGAGTGGGAGGTCATGCGCAATGAACAAATAGCTCAGACCCAGCTTCTCTTGCAGATCGGCCAACAATGACACGACTTGCGCTTGGATCGAAACATCAAGAGCAGAAACCGCCTCATCACAGATGATCAACTTTGGCTGTAATGCCAGTGCTCGTGCAATTGCAATGCGCTGGCGTTGTCCACCCGAGAACTGATGGGGAAAACGGTGCATATGTTCCGTTTCCATACCCACTTGATTTAAAAGTTTGCGGACTTGTTGAGTCCGCTGGGTCTTTGGCAGAATCCCCGGGTGAATAACAAAGGCCTCAGAAATGATATCGTGGATCGTCATTCGCGGATTTAGCGACTGTGTAGGGTCCTGAAAGACCATCTGAATTTTGCGGCGTAAGCCGAAAAGTTCCCTTTTGTGCATGCTGACGAGGTCGCGGCCCTCGAACAGGGCTTCACCGTTCGTAGCGCTCTGCAATCGCAGTACGGTTTTTGCCAGCGTCGATTTTCCGGAGCCGGACTCGCCCACGATCGCCACCGTCTCACCCGGTAGAACTGTGAGGCTGACCTTATCCAGAGCCACAAAGTCACCGAAGTGTTTGGACAATCCGTTTATCTCAAGAATCGGTCTGACCCCGGTGTCGAGAGGTTCCGCCAATTCGCCCGCACCCGGAACTGCCGATATCAATTTCTGAGTGTAGGGGTGTTTAGGTCGATGATATATGTCAATGGCGTTACCCGATTCGACGATTTGTCCTGAATTCATAACAACGACGCGATCTGCAACCTCTGCCACCACGCCCAAATCGTGAGTTATCAACAGCAGACCCATTCCGGTTTCGGATTGCAGTTCCTCAAGCAACGCCAGAATCTGCGCTTGCACAGTCACGTCAAGCGCTGTTGTTGGTTCGTCCGCGATAAGAATGTCAGGCTTAAGTGCCAGCGCCATCGCGATCATAACTCGCTGCCGTTGGCCACCGGAAAACTGGTGTGGGTAAGCATCGATCTTTTTTTCAACGTCCGGAATTCCGACACGATTCAGTAGTTCAGTGGTCTTGGCTTGCGTTTCGGATTTTTTGACGCCATGGGCCATCATAGTTTCGGCGATCTGAAACCCTATTGTATAAACCGGGTTCAGATGGCTAAGCGGGTCCTGAAAAATCATGCCGATCCGTTGGCCGTTGAGCGCCCTCCGCTCCTCTGCGGACATAGTCAGTATGTCCCTGCCTTCTAAGAGAATCTCACCCGACTTAATCTCACCCGGAGGGATATCAATTAAATTCATGATTGCTGATGCGGAAACCGATTTCCCGATCCGGATTCACCTAATATTGCAAGGGTTTCACCTCGCTCCAGATGCCAGTTAACATCTCGGACTGCATGCACCGTGCCGTGCGAAGTGTGAAAATCCACCGACAGATTACGGACTTCGAGAAGGCGCCTATCCATTCTTCTTCCTCACGTTCTCAAGCCGCCAACGCTGAGCCGGATCAAGTGCAGTTCGCATCCAATGGGACACCAGATTAAGTGACAAAGTTGTCAGTATGATCGCCAGGCCCGGCCAGAAGGACAGCCACCAGGCATTAGTCAGATATGGGCGCCCTTGAGACACCATAAGACCCCAGGTGATCTCGGGAGGTTGAATGCCGATCCCAAGAAAGGAAAGCGAAGATTCGGCTAGCATGACAAAAGCGAAATCGAGTGTCGCAATCGTCACGAGCGTCGGAAAGACAACCGGTAAAATATGACGGAACACGATCCGAGTGGACGAAGCGCCCATTACTTGCGCTGCCTGTACAAACATCCGTTCGCGAACTTCCAGTACTTCCGCACGTGATGTTCTCAGGTAAATCGGAATACGTGTAATGGCGAGGACAATCACCAAATTGTAAACCGAAGATTCCAGCATAAACAGCACAATCACGGCCAACAGAAGTGACGGAAATGACATAATAATATCGGCCAGGCGCATAATAATCTGACTTCCTATTTTTGAGGTGTAGCCGGCAACCAACCCCAAAGCTGTGCCGATAACCAAGGAACAGAATACTGCACCTGCAGCTACCATGATTGTATTCTGCGCCGCGACGATAATCCGGGCAAGCAACGGCCTGCCGAGTGCGTCACTGCCCAATAAGAACAACCAATGCCTGGAGAAATCGAATGGCGGTGAGTTACGGCCCCTTAGATTCTGCCTGGTTGCGATGTCTTCAAATAGAACGGGTCCAAATACCGCGCAAATAAGAACCAGGATCAGGAAAACTACCGATGCGAATGCGAACTTATCCTGCCAGAGCATAGAGAAAAACTGCTCTACGGGCCGATGCGCGGGGAGATTTTGGACATCCGTATCTGCTTGCATATCATTTGCCATTTGTCAGTACCGGATGCGCGGATCGAGGATTGAATAGAGAATGTCGATGAGGAGATTCATGACGAAAATCGCTATTGCTGTGACCATTATCGAAGCCAGGACGACTGTAAAATCCCGCTGAAGAATCGAGTCAATCATCAACTTTCCAACGCCTGGAAAACCAAAGATTGCTTCGACCACGACTGCCCCATTTAAAAGCGCTGCCGCTTGATCACCTACCACTGTGATAACCGGCAACATGGCGTTGCGGAGAGCATGGACAAAAATTATCGGCCGATTTCGGATGCCCTTGGCCCGCGCTGTCTTTACATAGGCGGAGCTCAACGCCGTGATCATCGAGCCTCGCACAACCTGAAGTATAAGACCGAAGGGCCGAATGAACAAAACCGAGATCGGCAAAATCCAGTGCCATACGGTTCCGGTTCCCGAGGTCGGTACCCAGCCGAGATTGACGGAGAATATAATAATTGCAACTATGGCAATCCAGAATTCCGGGGCGCTTGCAGCGATGAGGGAAAAGAAAGTGGCTATACGATCAAAAGCGCCCCCGACGTGAAACGCTGCGAGCGATCCCACGACAATTGCAAACACGAGAACCAGTGACATCGTGATGACGGCAAGCTGCAGCGTCCAAGCGAACCCTCGCAATACCACGTCAATTGCCGGTTCCGAACGGCGAATGGACTCGCCGAAATCAAGACGTGCCAGGTCACCCATGTAGTTCAGGAATTGAATGATCAACGGATCATTCAAGCCGTGAATTTCACGGAACGCTTCCCGACTCTCTTCCGAGGCGTCGAGCGGTAAATACAATCCGGTGGGATCGCCGGTAAGCCGGCTCAAAAAGAAGACAAGTATAACAAGGCCCACTAGTGAGATAGCGCTCGCCAAGGCCCGCTTTTTTAGAAATGCCAGCATGTCGTATCTTCGCTCAGAAAAGCACGGCGGGCGAGATTCAGTGCCCGCCGTGGATCAGAATCACTTGAACTTGATCTGGGACAGCTGAAGTTCGCTGTTCGTGCGGATCGTTGGTGTGAAGTCCAACCGGTTGTTGACACGGCTAAATCCCACCATATGGAATAACATGACATCAGCGATCACGTCTTCGTGTAGATAGCCGAATAGCTCTTTCCATTTTGCCGCGCGTTCTTCGCCTGTGGCGGCCGTAGCATCGGCAATCATCGCGTCTACTTTCTCGTCACGTATGCCGGATTGCTGACCTTCTGAGTGATACTTAAAGTACATAGAGAAAACGGGGTCGCCATTTGCATTATCGTGCTGAGCTTCAATAATTTCCGGACCGCGATTTTCGGGGAAGGGCTTGGCGTAGCGTTCCAACCACTCAGCGACTTCGACCATTTCAAGTTTCATGTTGAAACCTACGTCCGAATACATAGCCAGCAGCGCCTCCATCGTTTCCAAGACATTAGCAAAGTTATTGATTCGACCTATCAGTGTAATCTCGGTATCTACCGGAACACCATCGGCCTGGGCTTCACTAAGAAGTGCACGTGCACGATCGGGATCATAGGCAAATGGCTTTAAGTCATGGTCGTAACCAATGGTTGACGGAGGCGTGATCCCGGTTGCCAAAAGCGTGCCGTTAGCGAGAATAGTTCCAACAAATGCTTCACGGTCCACAGCGTAATTCAACGCCTCCCGAACACGTCTGTCATTCAGGGGCGCCATGGCGTGCTCCAGGCGCAGGAATACGGTTTCCGAATTCGGATAAGAAAAGTCCATCGACGGATCAGTCGCGTCCTGCAGAGCAATATTCGGTGCGATATCCGCCTCGCCCGATGCGATCATCGCCGCGCGAACCGCACTATCCGAACGAAACACGTATGTCGCGTTTTGTACTGTCGGAGCATCACCCCAATAATCCGGATAGGCCGACAGTTTGATGTACTGACCGCGTTCGTATTCGTCAAACGTGTATGGACCGGTTCCAATGGGATGATCGACAAATTTGTCCATTGATGTCTCTGACTTTGTCACGGTAACAGTCGACATAAGCATAGGAAGAATCGGCTGTGCTGGGTCTGCGGTTACATCAATAGTGTGCTTATCTACAACATTGGATGTAATTTCGATTCCGCCAAAGAACTTGGCACCAATTTCACAGGCAATGGCCTCGGATTTCACGCGCTTAAGTGAGTGTGCGACATCTCCCGCGTCAAATGCCGTACCGTCGCTGAATGTAACCCACTCTCGGAGTTTGAAGCGCCATGTACCATTGCCCATATCTTCCCAGCTTTCGGCCAGACGGGGCTGCAGGCCGGTACCCGGTACCATTTCGGTGACGGTTTCCGAGATATTCTGAAAAAGTACGCGGCCAACATTTGATTTGGTGGCGGAACAAGGCTCTACAATTTCGAGTTCTTCAGACAGCACAATGGTAACTGCCGAGTCTTGTGCCGCTGCTACCGCAGTGGCTGTCGAGAACAAGAGTGCAGCCGTGAGGCAGTGGATGTTCTTGTGCATTTGATCCTCCTAGTTTGAGTTTTGCAGAAGTGAAATCTTCACCTCTGCGTTCACAATTCGACATGAGTGCACATCGGATGCTTCCTTTATTTTCAAGATTTGTAAAAATTAGTAAATTACAAATTTAGATTGCTGTGATACAAATTTTGTATCATGCTATGTTCCGCATATCTATTTCAGGTAGAGAAAATGCCACAGCGACGGTTTGAACTTTTTCAGCTGCGGTGCTTCACGGCAGTCGCCGAAGAGCTGAGTTTTCGGCGAGCAGCCGAACGACTGAATATCACGCAACCTCCACTGTCACGACAGATTAAGCTGCTGGAGGAAAATATAAATTTGAAGCTTCTCGATAGAAACAATCGTCGAGTAAAGCTTACTGCCGCCGGAGAAAATTTTTATAGAAGTTCGATTGAACTCCTAAAAAATGCCGAGAAAGCAGTGCTGGATGCAAGACAGGCAGAGCATGGCAATATTGGAAACGTGACCTTGGGTTTTGTCCCCTCAGCTGCATTACAATTTGTTCCACTCATTGCCAAGAATGTATCTTTGGAATTGCCAAATGTGAACTTCGTACCGGTTGAAATGATGGGATATGAGATTATCGAGGCGTGCAGATCGGCATGGATCGATTTGGGATTGACCCGAATGGAGCGACCGAGAGGCGAAATCGAGCGCACACTGGTAGTAAGCGAACCGTTTGTTGCAGCTATTCCAAGTTCACACCGATTAGCCGGCGTATCCGAACTCTCTATGTCCGATTTTGAAGGCCAGCCCTACGTTTCCTATACCACTGACCGTGGCGGCTTTTTAAAAGAAACAGTGCTTGCATTGTTCTCGAGTTGTGGCGTTGTCCCCGAAACGAAAATCGAAGCAAGCCAGACACATGCGGTAATAAGCATGGTGAACCAGGGAGTGGGATTTGCAATCGTGCCAAGTTCTGCCCAAGTGATGGCAATGAAAAACATTACATTTCGCGAACTCAATCTGCCGAGTCAGTTTCGATCGGATATGTATCTGATCACGGGAATAGGAAAAACATCATTACTACGGGGACGTGTGGAAGAAATAATAGTAGAAACCTTAAGCCCATTCCGCGAACCAACATTAGGATAGAGCATGTACTGTCACTGACCATCGCTGCTTGTGACAGGCACGACCGGTCGATTTGCAGGGCCGGAATGTACTAATGGGCACTATGTATTTTTATCGCTTCTCACTGTGCAGATCTTTTCCCCACTTGCATTACGAATGTTCCAAACTGAAACTCGCTCTGTTTTTATTGCAAATAATAATACCAACAAAAAACGCTAACAGGCCGAGGGAAAGATATACAACTGCGGTTAATTAGAATTTTAACCGGCCGATCATGATATGGATAATCAATGCCGCCTTCGTCAAACAATAAGAGGAGCTTGCCTGGCAAGCGAAAACCGAATGGCCAAACCCCTTTCGCGAGGCTGCCTCGCTCCTACGGTGTAGAAAAAGCTATTGTCATCACCGCCGCAGCTCTCGATGTTGATACTGAAAACACGTTTGAGCCGCTGTGCCCATGTCATCGACGCTCGCCGCCCAGCTGGTGTTGCCGGTTCATCGGCTTCCCTGACTTTTGTTGCCCCTGCCCCGTTTTTTCGGCGTGATTAACGTCCGAAGTAAATACCCCATGAAACCGGGTAAGGTTCAGCGATTATGCTGATCGTCGAAAGAACTTTGCTGGCTGGTTTATACAAGTTACTGTACAAGCAGAAAGAGAGGGGCACGAAATTCGGAGGTTCAGAAGGGATATCATAATATTACAAATCCGGCCATTGAAATGCTCAATAGTCCCAACACTGTCCAATACATACTTGACAAACCCGTTAGCCAACAACCTGGTTATATTTTCAACTATAACTCTGGATGTTCACACCTTCTATTGGCGGTGTTAAGCCGGGCCGGATTGAACGTACCGGATTTTGCCCATAATTATCTTTTTAAACCGTTAGGAATAAGTAACTATATTTGGGATAAAGACTCAAATGGCATACCAGACGGTGCAGGCGGTTTGAGCATGAGAACTGGTGATATGGCAAAATTCGGGTACCTTTATTTTTGGTAAAATCCTATATTATTCCCGCCGTGAAAGACTCACAGCCGTTGCCGGTGAACGAGAAAGCACTGACGACATTAAAATTAAAAAGCAAAAAATTTGAAATACACTAGTACTCTGCCCAAGATCCCTCTGCCTATTGCAAGTTTACTGAATTTGGCCGGATTTTCCCCTGACTGTATACAGCACTTCCATGTGCTTTATCCCTCTCGGGGCTTCAGGCTCAAAACACTCCTGGCTTTTTAGTTGTTGCGTAAAACCACTATGCGGCTCAGATCATCAAATTCTCGCTACGGCATGGGGATCTTGGACAGGTTCTTCCGGCTCAATTACTCTGCAAAACAATAAAGCAAGCCCGCGCCACCGGTACTTTGCAGATTCTCCTGGCTGCAGCCTCTGGACTGATGCGCGAAAATCCAGGACTTTGACCAGTTATCCTCATTGGGCCCGATTTTATCATGATGACCAACCACAGCAGAGCCTTTGTCGTTACTGGTCCAATCTTGGCATGTGGTATCAGTAAAAGGTGCGAATGCGGTTCCGTCAGAGCGTGATCCGGTCAAAATATCATGCTCATTAGGTTTGTCGCCACGACCTTTTATCGGATTTCCCGTTTCACTCAGTGCGGTCTCTTTATTGATATTGTTGTTGCTATGCAGTTGCTCAACATCGTTGGCGACAAGTTCGCCTTTCGCGTTGTGCCAGGGGCCTTTGCCGATGCGATCGCGGGCGTGAACTGCCGGAACATTGTTTTGCGGATTTTGAAAATCAATTTTTCCACTGGTACTTAGGTAAGCACGCCAGGTCCGGTTTTCTATACCTGCAGCGGTAGCCAGTTTCTGGCAATGTGCATCTGCCCCTTCCAGTCCGCCGTAATTTGCGCCGTCTCCTCCACCTGTGCTGGTGACGAAAAAGCTCGTGGAATTATCAGCCGCAGTGACTGATTGAAGACCAACAATTGCCGACAGTGAAGCAATAACGAGAAGCGATTTTTTCATGGGAGATCCTCTGGGTAAGTTGTATTGCGGGTTCCTTCGCCGCTTCGAGATCGGACTCTCAAGAAGCGGCCATCCCATCAACGTTAATTCAGCTGGCAACTTACTTGCAACAGCTCCCTGCAAGCCATTTCATCAATTTCATGAACGGCTCAGCGAATACATTTAAGCAACTAAAATTAGATATAATAATCATCCACTTAAAGTCGTATAATCATTCAAGAAGCACGAATGAATTACTTCAATGGACACCGATTTGCACAATTCCGAGGAAATTCGCATAGGTCTGGTAGCCGTGTTGGCAGCTCTGCTGCTCGCAGCGAATGAAGTGACTCAAGGTGGGATTCAAGGCTTGATCAGTTCCTATGCATACTGGGTAATACGCATACTGATCGAGTCAACACTGTTTATTGCCACACTATACGCCATCGAAAGATTCGTACCCTATACCCACCGGCGTCTGGCTGTTTATGCTTCCTCGATTCTCATCAGCCTGATTCTATTTACACTTGCCATCACCAGCGTGGACCTGATCATTGGTTTACCCGAGCTTGGGCTGAACGAGAGCCAGGACACGTCCACGACCAGGATACAGGCCTTCGGTCTGGAACTCGTCTATCTTTTCGATAACCATCTGATCCTGTGTTCCTTACTGCTGCTTCCCAGATTTTTTTCTTCTATCGATTCTGAACCTAAAGACGATGCAGATAGTCAAGCGCGGGAAGTTGCCCGTCCACGGCTCTTTCTCGACACCATCGAGCCACGTCTGGAAGGACACATCTGTCGAATAGAAGCGCAGGAACATTATATTCGCATCACTACAAGCGAAGAAAAACGTATGGTGCTTTACCGCTTTTCTGATGCCATCCGCGAAATGCCCGACTCACTGGGTATGCAGGTTCACCGCTCGCACTGGGTGGCCTATAGTGCAATCAAAGACCTGTTGAAAGAGGGGCAAAAGATGCAGCTTCAGCTCACCGATAAGCAAATTGTACCGGTCAGCAGGTCTTTTCAGGATCAGGTGGAACACCGGTTTGAAGCACTGTTGAGCAACACCACGAAGACTTGAAAAACTAATTCCGCTTCGCTGATTCTTTTTCCAGTTTACTTCCTGGATCGTTGGTTCGTCATTCACAGAAATTGTGTATCAAGGGCTCGCTGCAAGGGTTCAAAACGTTTGAAAGCAGCGGCGCGTTTATGCGTACGCTGCCTTGGCTGGTTATATTGCTGCAACGGCTTCAATTTCTAATTTCCATTTTGTCTCTAGTAACTGACAACAAACTACAGTTGATGAGGGCTCATTGTCACCTAAGTATTTAACCCTCAATTTAACGTTGGGCTCGTCATATTCAGGACTGGATAAATAAGTTCTAAGCGAAATAATATTCTCGTAGCCCATATTTGCAGATTTAAGAATTTCTCCTATATGGTTCCAGATGATCTCACCCTGTTCTTGAAAAGAATCGGGCATGGTTGTCCCATCCGCTAAATACCCATTAAGCCCACTAATAAATAAAATCCGTGAGTCACCAGAAACCTCAACAGCGTGACTGTAATTTCTGTACTGTGGAAAAAGTTTCTCAGGATTATGTTTTCTGATCGTCAATATCATGCCCTCACGTGAGGCTCTCGTTTGTCTGGTGAAAAGTGCCTTGCTTGTCATATATGGAAAAACAGGACATACCGAAACCGCTATTTCCCTTATACAGAATATCGTCAATCCGCCGGACCGGTTTAACAACCGGATCAGGTTGCGGTTCGTTATGCCTTATACCCACCGACGCACCTTACTACAATATTGAGAAAAATCAGAACCAAATTTTTGCAAGAGAAAACGCTCTTCCGGTTTGATTTGGAAATGATTGATATAAATAACAAACACTGGCAAAAATAACAACGCTGCAACATTTGCGAGAATTACAAACCAACCAAACAGAGCCAGTAAAAACCCAAGATACATAGGATTACGACTTATTTTATAAATACCAGTGACCACCAAATTTTCTGATTTTTGAGGATATCTTGGGTCTAAGGTAGTTTTTGCCTTGCGAAATTCTAAGACCCCAAGCAGTGCCACGACTACCCCAAATAAAACAACTAAGATTCCGATTGGAATTTTTGCAGGAATTGAAAACGTAAGGGACGGCACTAGTTTTGAAATTGCTAACATTCCGGCCCCAACCAGCAATAGCTGAACCAACGGTGGCACTTTTAATTCCAAAAATATCTCTCCGTTCTAATAAGAGGCCTAATGAGTCTGTAGAAAAAGCCGTACAAAGTCAAAACTACTACAACCGATAATATTGACCAACGATTTTTCCTCAATCAGAATTTGTCTTTCAAATATCCGGTTATAGTGTAAAAGCGAAGTTCACATTTAGGAAATTCCGTAACACCTTTATTTGGCAACATATCCTCATAGGGCAATGAAGCCAAGTGCAACCCAGAGTCAAAGTAATTGGTGCAGTCCAGGTGAGAACTCAGTAGCTTTCTGCAAGGGTGGAAATCATTAAACCTCCGGCGCGTACATAATACGAAAGCTTCGAGAAAAACTGATCCGGATGGTCTCAGCTGTACAAAACGAAGTCCTCGACAATGTAGTTTAACTCGGCATCAGCGGCTTTTGCCAGATCCATAGCGTACCGCTCATTCTCTTTTGACAGGACCCTTGTAGTGCACCCACCATTCACAAGCACGATGGTTCCATGCCAATTCGTTTCTTCCCTTTGCAGTCTATGCCATTGTTATATTTCGTAATTTTAAGAACACCCTTGACAATACATTCCATTATATTGACAATAGTCAGCAATAACCTTGACAAAGAGCTAATAGATGGTCGGCGTTCGAAGTCGCGGAGAAACTATTCGGCAATTCATCATTGATAATGTATCTGCACATCCAACCAAGATTGTAGCCGTTACATCAGAGAAGTTCGAAATTTCACGACAGGCTGTTAACAATCATATGCAACGGTTGGTCACCCAAAAGACCATAGTAGCAGAGGGCAATACTCGGAATCGGGTGTACAAACTTCACCCGGAAATCGTCAGGTCAGAGAGCCTTCAGCTCTTGGGATTGAAAGAAGACATAGTTTGGAGGGAATTAGTACTCCCCAAGCTTGGAGCGCTGCCTGACAATGTCATTGGCATATGGAACTACGGTTTCACGGAAATGCTCAATAATGCTATTGATCACTCCCAAGGTCAGCATGCCATAGTATCCGTAGAAAAAAATCCTGCGTTCACACAAATATCAATTACCGATGATGGAGAGGGGATCTTCCGGCGAATACAACGACTCATGGGGTTGCACGACGAAAAACATGCCGTGCTTGAGCTAGCAAAAGGAAAGCTAACTACCGACCCGGAAAACCACACCGGAGAAGGCATCTTCTTTTCCTCGCGAATCTTTGATGAATACGCAATTTTGTCTGCGGGCGTTTACTTTTCACATGAATTCAGCAAACCAGAAGACTGGATTATGGAGCGGGAAAACCCTGTAAGCGGGACAAAGGTTTTTATGCAGTTAACCAATAATTCTTCAAGAACGACTAATGTAGTATTCGATAAGTATGCTTCGGGTAATGAATACGGATTCGATAAAACGGTTGTGCCTGTGACCATGGCCCGATACGGGAATGAGCTTCTGGTGTCCAGATCTCAGGCTAAGAGATTACTTGCGCGGGTTGATCGATTTAAGATCGTTATCTTTGATTTTTCAGGCATTGACCAGATTGGACAAGCCTTTGCGGACGAGGTTTTCCGAGTTTTTAAGAAGAAACACCCGAAAATGCAAATCTATTTTTCTAAAGCGACACCACAGGTCGAAGACATGATTATCCGAGCACTTCGGTCTGATGATATATAACGCCTCAATGTGGGGCTACCGAAACAGAGGGAAGCGGCGTTTAGGCAGTCCCACACCATTGACTTATGTGTTTATTATTCTGCCAAGGAGGCAACAATGTCTAAACTCGCCCCCCTATCCAATTCTGCTTCTGCCCGTTTTTCAATAAGTATCTAAATCGCCAGTTGCCGTGACGTTTATATCGGAATCCGATGGCAGCTCGGCGGGTTAGTCCGCGCCTTTTGCACGCCACTCACTCGGACTGCAGCCTTTGATCCGCCGAAATTCACGATTGAAGTTAGACTTCGTCAGGAAACCGGCTTCGAGCATGGCCTGGCTTACGGAGACATCGGCATCTTTAAGCAGAGTGCAGGCTGCATCAATCCTCACGCTATTAATCCATCGGGAAATATTGCGTCCCGTGTGGGTGTTGATGACGCGAGAGATGGAACGGGCCGGTACACCCGCCTTTCTGGCCAGGCGCTGCAGATTGAGTTCGGTGTCTGCATACAGACGATCATCGACAAGTAAGCTGTTCAGTTGTTCGAGCAGGCGCAGATCGTCAGTCTCAGACGTATTCATATGCTCGGAGTGAACAGCGATGCGATCTTTGCTCCGTGCCTGATCCGCGTCGTCATCCGTGTTGAGGCCACAATCAGTCTTGGAATCTGAATCTCTATCGACAACACGTCCTCGACCTGCAGAAACAGAGGCCCACCCAAGCAGCAGCAAAATCAGAAAATTGACGAATCCGACAAGATTTGCTGAATGGCGCCCTTCATAGAGTGCGAAATCAATGGATATTGCAATATCAACCGCCACACTGACCAGCAGCAGAAGCGCTGCACCCCAAAGCGCTTGTTGCGAATTTTTTAGCCAGCTCAACCTCACCAACTGCAGTGAATCCGGCATCTGGCGAGCCATCTGAACAAGCAAACCGGCATACAGCAGCTTTGTCGCAATCAGAAATACCTCTACCCACGTCGTCTGCATCAGCGCGCTCATTGCAACCAGCGTTATCGGCACAAGGTGTACCCAGTCTCTTGAGAGGTTGATGACGGCCCCCATCCTGCCCAGGCTGCGAAAACCCAGGTACAGCAGCACTGCTCCTATAACCGAGAGCGTCGCCGCAACAGGAAGCAGCGCGACCATATTCATTGACCACCTGAGCCCTATACACACCATTGACAAAGCGTAGGTATATAACACCATGGCAAATACACGACCGCTCGGCGTTTCTTTCATTTGATGATGATTGGAGGCGGCAAGCAAGAGCAGCAAAAGGGCAACCACGAAAGGGATGGGCAAGGTCGTCATGGATTAGTAAAGAGAAGTAACAGGCCCTAGATCGTGATTCAGAACGACCTCGATCGTGTTTAAGGACTCATCTGCGGCAATTTACACAGATACTGAAGCCATTTCATCAACAGAGGCATCATTGTGAAATCTTATCTTAACCGCATTCTGATCACCAGTTTTCTGATCGTGGCGTCACTGAATATTAAGGCCGCGGGTTTCCGTGAGATTCAAGTGAGTGACCCCGGTCATCCTGATCTAGATGTAGGTCTGTGGTATCCCAGCGACCAGCCGGAGCCGGACCAGCCCAATACAGTATTCGGATTGGCTGTTGCATTAGATGCCCCGATTGCCAATCCCAACGGTGGGTTGATTGTGATATCCCACGGATACGGAGGGTGGTACGCGGGCCATGCCGATACAGCTGCAGCTCTGGCGGACGCCGGCTTTATTGTCGCCGCGCCTTCTCATACGGGAAATACCTGGTCCGATATGAGTTCATCCATCGATCAATGGGCTCTGGATCGGCCCCGACACCTGAGCCTTGTGATTGATCATTTGCTGGAGGACAGGGAACTGAACGCATATATTGATGCCGACAAAATCGGTGTGTATGGATTTTCGGCCGGAGGTTACACGGCACTGGGTTTGATTGGCGCTGTGCCGGATCTTGATCATGCGGCGCAACACTGCAAAGACCATCCCGAAGAGTTTGTTTGCGCAGAAGAGATGATCAGCGGCATGAGAAGTGCCGAAATGCATGAGCTACCAGACAGTGCGTGGGGCTATGACCCGCGGATCAGCGTAGCGTCCATCTCAGCGCCCGGATTGGGGTTTGCTTACACCAGGGCATCGCTCGCCGAGGTAAACGCTGACGTGCAACTCTGGTCCGGTAAACTTGACGAGCGGGTACCTCTTCAGACGAATGGGATGTGGTTGGCTCAACAGTTGAAACGGACACCCGAGGTTCATTGGATCGAAAACGCCAATCACTTTGCCTTTATGGTTGTCTCGTGCAGGGAAGCATTCCGGCAGAACGATCCTGAAGAATATGAAATTGTTTGCGGTGACGCCGACGGTTTCGATCGCAAATCGTTTCACGATGACATGCACCAAGAGATGGTACGGTTCTTTAATGCAAGTTTTGATTCAAAGAACTAAAACGCGCCGAATCTCAGCATGACCAAATCAACGGTTCAACCGAAATCCGGGATGAAGCGGCAACTGCCGAGAATAAAGAGATTATTCGCAGCTTTATGTGCGATGTGATGGTTTTAGGCCAGACTGACAAGCTGGGCGCTTATTTGGATAAAGAAGCATTGGTGGTTCATTGCGCGTCGGACACGGGTTCCCTTGATGAATGGGTAAACGGCGGGAAGTTCTAGCGGTGTATACTGCCGGTGCTTGCATTTGATCGTAAATGGAGGTTTTGCAACCGTGGGGATTCGCTTGCAGGCACGCTCCTACATTAAGGACAGGTGGGTGCTGTTATTGCATTTATGTTTTATTTCAAGCCAGGTCATGCATTGAGCGCCATTGTTTTCTTAGGCTGCTGCCTCGTTCAGGGAACGAATTATCCGTCGCTGTGCATTGCTCGATTCTGTCGATCCTGAAGTGCCTGAAATCGTTCCGAAGCTCGCACCAGGCTGCGAGCACTATGGTCTCGATGTAGTAGAGAACAGCAATCGGCAGGATGGTGCGAGATGTGGATGCGCCGTGTTCGTCCTTGTATTTTATCGCCAATGCCCGCTCTTCTCGAATAGACTCTCTTAAGGACAACGGGTCTATGGCCGATTTGGGAATCTCATGCCATTGAGAGGCAAACACAGAAGTATCGGCGAGTTCTTTCTTGCCGGTTTCCGGTAAGACCTCCGCAATTTTACGGGTGATGCTGTTGGCGGCGCGCACGAAAGCCTTATCGCCGGTTCGCCCAAGCAGTGCCAGGCCTACAGCTATGGCCTCGACTTCCTCTGCGGTAAACATCAGTGGCGGCAGATCGAAGCCGGGTCTGATGATATAACCGATTCCGGCTTCTCCATCGATCGGAATACGCATGGATTGCAGCGCTGCGATATCGCGGTAAACGGTTCGCTTACTGACTTCAAGATCGTCGGCGATGGATTGGGCGGTAAGGGGTGCCCTGGCACTCCTGAGCAATTGAATAATCTCAAACATTCTGGTCGATCGACTCATTATCTCCCCTCCTGTTCAACTCACTTTACCACGACTGCTGACAAACAGCTGTCAGCAGTGTTTCTGTATGATTCCAGCCAACCCAGTCAAAGAAGAGAATGATTGTCATGAACGAGAATATTATTCAAGGCGGTTTTGATACACGGCCAATAGTGATGGAACCGTTCTGGTTAGTGGCATTCCAGGCTCCCGAAGAAGACATTGATCGGATATTCAGCGAGGTACTAAAAATTACCCCCCTGGTTCAGGGCAAAACCGACAGTAACGCATTCAGGCATTGCGGAGGTATCGAGTACTATCGGCCGCTGGAGGGGGCACCGACCGGCGCTGAAGACAACATACGCCGCCGGCCGAAAGTGGATGAAATGAGATTCTTTTTACCCAGGGATTTAAAAGTGCTGAAACAAGTCGTCGAGACGATTTATGAGGTCCACAGCTACTACGAGCCCGTGATCAGCGTTATGGAAACATTGCGCAGCACCGGCAAAGGCCTTGATGACAGCGAAAACCCTCATCGATGGTGGAATAAGGATGGTGACTGGAAAGACGAAGAAACAAAAAACTAGCGGTCGATCAGTTGCGTTGTGGCCGACATCTAGCGGCATCAGGGTGTGTCTCTGGCTTTACTGTAAGGGGCAATTGCATTTTGGAAAAAGGCGGGGAGCGAGAGTACCGGAGAGTACTTACGCTATAGGCCGCGCAAACAGGTATGTTTTCCTAATATCAGCCCTATCGGACCAAAGCGGAGCCGTGCAGGCGGAGGCCGCCTTAAATGAAAAACTTCAAGTACGACACCTGTGTACTTCAGCTGATCTTCCGCTTAGCTGTCAACTCAAGCTGCTGATATCAACAGCGGCCTGCAGATTCGCCAAGCTTGGCGCCATCAATACTCTTATTGACAAAAAGTAAATCCCAGGGAAGATTCGTTGAGCGAATTCAGATTGACATCCCAGTAGGAGGCGTTCACTTCGTACCAGACAAGAGCGCCGGCGGGTGATGTCAGCAGCGGCGACGGCATGTTGGAGCCGGGTAGAACCTCGGTGCCGGGTATGCCGTAGTCGCCATATTGAACCGGCGGATCAAAGCTGTGCCTCCCCCCTTTACCGTCCAGTTCTCCGGTAATGCCGTATGAATAGGACGGGTTATATCCCGGAACCCGGGGAGTGTCATGTCCTCGCACTGAAAGTGTTGTCGCACCCACGGGAAAGTTCCAACTGATGATCAAGGAGTCAATCCCGCCCGCAACGGAAATATCAGCCTCGGCGATTTCCGTCGGACTCGGTTCGAAAACGGTGGGCCCGTCGTTTCCGTTTTTAATGCTGGTAATTTCAATTCCATCAATGCAATTGCCGGTGTCCGGTTCCGGCATCTCCTCTTCCTTATCGACAAAATCATCGATCGTCAGAGACAAATCCGCACTGGCATTCGCTTCGAGCCTGTTACCTTTCATGCCCCTTAGTGCATTTACGGCGTCAATCGACTCCTTTAAGGTTTTGCCGCTGATCCACTGACGATAAAAATATTTAATGACAAATGCGGCCCGGCCGTTCCAGATCGATTTCGAAAACCCTAGAAAAACTCTACCGTCTTTATTATCGAAAGTGCCCAGCAAACCGGCTGTTTCACAGCCGGCAAAAAAGACTAATCCAGGCCCACCGTTCGGATTTTCATTTATTTTCTCCAGCATTTTACTTTCGTTATAGTGAAACGAACCATAGGGATTGAAGACGCGGGAGACCGTCATACCCACGGCCCGTTTTCTGGATGTTGAAACATCCCCATGCCCGTAGATCACCAATGAGTCCTTCACGGATAAAGTGGAAAAATAATGATCCAGATTGTTACTGTTGACATGATAGAGCGCCGATGTTTCCGCATATCCCTCGGGTTTAGTTTCGCTGGATTTCATTTCATTCGCGAAGTCGTCAAAGCTAACGTCAAACGTTGTTCCGAAAGTGGAAGCTATTCGCAGCTTATTTCCTGATTTCGCATCCTTGTGTTGCAGCTTTTTCAGTGTGGTTTCGGGAAATCCGAGTTCCCCATATGAAAACGTTTCGGAAGCGCTGACCCCGCCGGTACGTTGCTCCAGTAAATAGTCGGGAACCGCGGAAATGACGGCGCTGGAATCCGGGTCCGACTCATCAATGTCGCGCCGAAGAAAAGGGACCAGCATCAGACGGGCCGGGATTTGACCCGACGCATTCTCCCACTGAAACTGACGGTCAGCGGACGAAATCAGTTTAGCGTAAACGCAATCTTCATCCCGACAATGTCGTACAACGACAGCCGGTTCGCCGGCATCGGCCTGATACTCGAGTGCGATGAGTTCGCTGCCGGCTTCATCTTTAACGATCGTTGCATGATTCAAGACAGGACTGCCTGCCTCTTTGGTGGCAAAATCGACTATATCCAGAAACGCGTTATCGTTAAACAGGATGGATTCCGCTTCCGATAAGGGTAAATTTTCCTGCACCATGGAAACCTGGTTGCTTACCAAAGAGGCAGCGTGGTCTTCTTCCGTGGGGCCGTCAATAACCGGATCTGATCCGCCACCACCGGTGCCGCTACTGTCTCCGCCGCATGCTGTTAAGAAAAATGTGAAAAGCAGAAAAAGTAATGCAGTTTGAGGTCGTGCTATTCTACACATGGCCAACCTGTGAATTGTTTTAAATACGGAACGAAAATAATTTCGCCCTTAAGTCAACAAAAATTATAAGGTTATTATTCCATCATTTCAACGAATCCCTTCAATGACGACAAACCACTCCCCACGCCGTAGGAGCGAGGCACCCTCGCGATGACTGTATTTAGCGGATCAGCACTATTGAATATACAACGCTCAATACTCCGCCTCCCCGCCCGCAGAGGAAATTTCAAGCCAGGCATCGGCTTCCACGCTCGCACTGATTCTGGAGCCGAGACTGCGCAGATGCGGAAAGGACCAGGCCAGCAGATCCACCCGTACATCCAGGGTTGGCATAGTATGGTGAACCCAGTGAGTCGCGGACAAGGTCAGGGATTGATCTTCAGCATATACACCCTCTTTTGGTATAAGGATCCGCCCTTTACTCATTGAGTGAACGAGGTTGGCATGCTCAAATCCGTCATAATGCAGAATCACACCGGCGCGATTTACATTGTTCAAATCACCCGCCCGATGAGTGCTGAGATTGATTTTGAGCTGTGATTCACCGTAGCCGACAAAAAAATATCTGACGATCAAATCCACGGTGACAGGCAGCCAGCCGGTCCAATCATTATCTATACCAAAGGATTTACGCAAATAAGCCGTCGATTCCCCGCCGTTGAAACCGATATTGCGAATATATCCTCCACCGCTGCCGATCGATAGGCTGCCGGTATTCCTGTCGGCCTTAGCCCGGGAAAATCCGGGAATAAAATACCCGTTTTTGCCTTCCAGTGTGTCCGAATGAAAACAGCTGATCGCGGTTTCGGACTCGGAATATTGATAATCGTTTTTACACGTTACTCTTACCCATTCGGCAGATACCGCAGACACATATCCGCCTAATAGCAGGCAAAGGGCGATAAACCGGATTATTGTTGCTTTCAAACCGGCAATCATAACGATATCCTCTCAGCCTTCGCCGCTCACTGTGACGTTCTCAAGCAATTGCAAAATGCTTTGATTTCAGCCTTTCAACAATCCATCTTAACCGCTGCAATCGATGCAGAAAAGATATAATCTTCAACCTTGCGGTCACCCGGCGCATCGCTGCGACCGTCGCTGCTTTTGCTTTCCGGGGAGATGGAAATTTCCTGAAATCCGGCATTTGCGAGAAAGCTTTTGATTTCCGCTACGGTGGATGCTCCGGATACACAACCGGCATAGAGTTCCACGTCCTGTTTCATTGCATCGGGTATTTCCCCCAACGCCACAATATCCGATATAGCAAGCCTGCCTCTCTGCTTCAACACGCGGTAAGCTTCATTAAATACGCTTTGCTTATCCGGAGACAGATTGATTACGCAGTTAGAGATGATTACATCAACGGAATTATCGGCGACCGGCAGATTTTCGATTTCACCCAGCCGGAACTCGGTATTTTGATAGCCTCCCTCGTCCGCGTTTTTCCGCGCTTTGCTGATCATTTGCGGCGTCATATCAACACCGATTACACGCCCGGAAGGACCGACACGCGGGCTGGCGAGGAAACAGTCAAAACCACCTCCGCTGCCGAGATCCACTACGGTTTCACCGGCTTTGATCGAGGCTATGGCACTGGGGTTTCCGCATCCCAAACCCATATTGGCCCCTTGCGGTATGGCATTGATATCCTGTTCGGTGTAGCCAAGTCTCAGGGAGACCTTATCTGCATCGGCCGGAAACTCTCCACAACAAGCGGTTGAGGAGCACGCACAACCTTGCTGCGTGGATTCAGCGACTTTACCGTATTGTTCACGCACAGAGGTTCGTATTGTGTCCTGATGACGTTGATTCATTTTTTTCTCCTGAATGTCATTGATTTATCACTAAAGACGGAGAAACAACAAAAAAGATGCAAAAAAACTGAAAGCGCTACAGCATGGGGATTAACAGTACTTGCAATCCTTATCATTCCGCTCATAGGACTGGGGCTGGTTTTGCCTGTTAATTTCTATCGTACAGCAGTCCTGCAACATGGTTTTCAATCTGGCTCTCCCGCGTTGCACTCTCGATTTGGCGCCTGAAAGAGAAATATTATTCAAGGCTGCGACCTCTCCCTGGGATTTACCTTCAAGTTCGGAGAGCCGGACGGCGTCGCGGTATTTTGCCGGTAACTGATCTATCATCGGCTCTATGCATAAGGCCAATTCTTGTCTGATGAGATCACCTTCTTCGGTTTCCGCGGCTTCGAGTTGCCGAGGAAGTTTTTCGGTTGACGGCCGGGAACGGTAGTAATCGGCTATGGCATTGCTGGTTATGCGGTAAAGCCAGCTCTCAAGCCGGGTTGCATCGCGCAATGTTTCTATCTGCTGATGCATTTTTAAAAAAACATCTTGTAAAAGATCTTCCGCGACATCTTCCGGTACGCGGCTTTTAATAAATGCGAGCAGTTTTTGATGAAATGCTATCCAGATCTTATCTGTAGATGTCATAACGGTGTTCACGCAGGCTATTAACAGCAGTACCGGGCAAAATGCAGCGGTGGCTATTGCTTGTTCTCTGATAAATCGGTCCATCGCCCATGAGTCATGGTTTGCAAATCTTCGGGTTGCAGGCTAAAAAGGCTGGAGGGCGTTCCTGCCGCCGCCCAGATGGTTTCATATTGTTGCAAATCCTTATCCAGCAATGTTTCCAAGGGCTGACTATGGCCCAGCGGAGGCACTCCGCCGATTGCAAATCCAACCTGGCTTTTTACGAATTTTCCATCCGCCTTAACCAGGGCCAAACCCGTTTTCCGCTTGATTTTATCCGTATCCACCCGATTCGATCCCGATGCAATGACCAGTATGGCCCGGCCCGATCGACCTTCTTTAAAAATCAAGGACTTTGCAATCTGGGAAACCGAACATCCGAGGCTGTCAGCCGCTTCCTGTGCCGTTCTGGTTGAGCCCGGCATCTCAAGGATTTCGGCCGTAAACCCCATCTGTATCAGTGCATTGCGGACACGATCCGCGCCGCCGCTGAGTACTTTTGTCATGCCTCGATCTCCTCTATACCATTTTCACCAGGTTTAATACTCTGTCCGGATGATAAGTATATAGTAGCTGTTTATTCCGGCGCTATTTATTAATGACGTATCTGTATTCGCTTTTCATTTATACAACAGATACGAAAGTTAACTCCGAAACACGTGGATGCAACAAGCGTTTGGGAAATTCTCGCGACGGCACAGAGATTTTGAACAGGCTCTGACCCCTTTCGCGAGGTTGCCTCGCTCCTACGGTGTAGACAGATTCAAAGTCAGTATCCGGGTATTCTGTATTGCCTGGGAAAAGGTTCTATACCTCCCCCGCCATATTGGCCAAAAGCGCCACTGGCGTTGGCAAAGAAGATGATTCCCGCGGCTAAAATGGCGCCTGCCAACACCGCCAGGGTAATTTTAATAATACTCCAGGGCCGTTCTCCGCGGGTTTTCCCATTTCTACCGTTGACGACAAAGCGGTAGGTTTTACCGCGAAACTTAAAGGCGGCCGACCACAGAGGTAAGAGGACGTGTTTGAAGGTTGTATCGCTGTGATGGGTGTTGAGTTGATGGATTTGCTGATGGTCGCCACCGATCGCATGGACGACATCATTTTTGATGGTATCGTCCATGACTTGTTTGGCCCTGTTGAATCCTTCGTCCAGGTCAACCTGGTATATCTCACTGCTGAATCCGCTCAGATAGGCATCGGTATAGGGAATCAGATTTTCCAGGTCCCAGGGTTGTAACCAGTCCATAATCTGCCGCGGCAATGATCGGCTGGCACCGATCAGTACATCGTCAAAATGGCGGCTTGTCCGGCCGCTGGCAGGCGTCCATTTGATTTTCGGCACCATGCGGGTTCGGCGGACACGTTTACCGTTGACATTCGCGATATAACTCTGCCTGACATAGTAAATATCACCTCGCATACCCCGGTAAGCGGTAAGGGTTGAACTGTCGTAAGTCCAATAGGGAATATACACGCCGTTGAGTCTTTGATCTGCCCTGGCGTATTTTTTCAAGGCATTGGGCGCAAACCACAGACCGGAAAGCCACTTTTTATAGTAATCCCGTGCCTGATCGGACGTTATTTCGAACGGTAGCAAAGCTTTGGGTTTTATGGGTTTTACATGCCCGGTACCGGTAACGACGGTCATCCCGCAGTAGGGACACTCGCCGGAATGCATATGCATATCCAGATCGAATTCGGCAGCGCAGCTGTTACAGCGAATCACGCTGGTATCCATATCTACCCGGCGTGCTCGCTCAAGTTCCCGTAACGCCGCGTGGATATCGTACTCCAGTATCGGTTCAACGGAGTCGATAATGGCATTGCTGTGCCCGCAGTAGTTACAGCTCAGATCCGAGGTGCCGATTTTATAAGTCAGCAGTGCGCCACATTGTCCGCAGGGAAAACGCGAATGTGTCAGCTCCTTGGTAGTGGCTTCTCCAAGCGGATATTCCCCCATTTTCTGATGAGTTCCCTACCCGCTATTCTGTATTCGGCAATGGAGGTGGACTTGTAGTTTTAAATGCGCCGACCAGGCCCTCGATGGATCCGGCAGGTTTCCAGTCCGGCATTCCTTCCGACCACACAAGTGTTTCAGGCTGAACATCGCCCCGGCCGATACGCTCCCGCAGATCATCCGCGTCGATCGGACCGACTGCTTCGCCATTTTCTTCGATATGATAACTTTTTGCTTTTGGCAAGGGCGGCGGGGCTGAGTTTGAACCATCAGGGCCGGTCATGGCATCAGCCATTTTATTGGCCATGGCAAAACCGACTCCCATGCCGACCCCTTCCCCGGCGCCACCGGATGGATTGGACGCAGCCGCTTCAAGTGATTCACCCGCCTGATATTTCAGGTATCGATCCAGATTACCGATCATACCCATGCTGGTTCGCTTATCGAGTGCTTTTTCCACCTCCGGCGGCAGGGAAATATTCTCGACCAGCATTTTCGTCAGTTCCAGGCCGTATTCCTCGAATTCGGGCGCTATGCGCTCTGTGAGGAATTCTCCCAGCTGGTCATAGTTGGCAGCCATATCCAATATGGGAATACCTGATGAGGCAAGCACTGTGGCATAGCGGGAGGTGATGAGGTTGCGCAGCTGATCACTGATTTCATCAATCGTGAATATGCCGTCGGTTCCGGTAATTTCCCGAATAAACTTCACAGGGTCATCGATTCTTACGGAGTAGGTACCGAAGGAGCGCAGCCTGACTCCGCCAAATTCGGAGTCTCTGAGCATCAAGGGATTTTTAGTTCCCCATTTCAGATCGGTAAAGCGTTTTGTACTGCAAAAATAAACTTCGGCCTTGAACGGGCTGTTAAAACCATGATCCCAATGCTGTATTGTTGTAAGAATGGGCAGATTGTTGGTTTCCAGCTTGTAAATTCCAGGCCCGAGTACATCGGCCACTTCGCCTTCATTGACAAACACGGCCTGCTGCGATTCCCTGACTGTCAGCTTGGCACCATACTTTATCTCGTTACCGTAGCGTTCAAAACGGTAAACCATGGTGTCGTGCGTGTCATCCGTCCATTCAATAACATCAATAAATTCATTGAAAAGTTTGTCGAATATACCCATTATTAAGCTCCCGCGGATTCTGCCGCCGCAGCCTCGCCGGTCGGTGCCTGCTGGCGCGCAT
Source organism: Granulosicoccaceae bacterium (assembly GCA_965222695.1). Classification (GTDB taxonomy): domain Bacteria; phylum Pseudomonadota; class Gammaproteobacteria; order Granulosicoccales; family Granulosicoccaceae; genus UBA7957. The sequence continues at coordinate 3,974,605 of OZ244967.1, forward strand.
GTGCCGAGGCCAGGGTTTTCCTCAGTTCGCCTTCCAGCTCCTGTAACTGCGCTTCGGCTTCTGCGCGTTTACGCTTGCCTTCATCGGCAATCTGCAGACTCTCCTCGATGGTTGCGATAAGGTTTTCGTTAGCACGTTTTACCGCTTCGATATCAAATACACCACGCTCCATTTGCTCGCGGACTTCACGATTGGCGGTTCGCAGATTCTCCGCGTTTTTCTCCAGCAGATCATTGGTCAGATCGGTTGCGGCTTTGACACTCTTGGCGGCTTGTCCGGAACGGAATATGGTGACTGCCTGGGCCAGCTGTTGCCGCCACAGGGGTACAGTATTGACCAGAGTGGAATTGATTTTATTGACCAGCCCTTTGTCATTTTCCTGTACCAGGCGAATACTGGGAAGCCCCTGCATGGCCACCTGCCGGGTAAGTTTCAAATCGTGAACCCTGCGCTCCAGATCATCACGCGCAGCCCTTAAATCCCGCAATTCCTGCGCATCCAGGACTTCTTCGGTATTTGCATGTTTGCTTTCCACTTCCGGAATCAGTTGAGTATCGACGATGCGCAGTTTCTCTTCGCCCGCTGAAATATAGTGTTCCAGGGCATGAAAATAATCCAGATTCGCCTCGTAGAGCTTATCGAGTGATTTGATATCCCGGAGTAATTGCGTTTTATGAGACTCCAGATCGTCCGTAACCACATCGATTTGTTTACGCACGCCCTCGTATTCCTGAATGAATCGCGCCACCGGTTTTACACCCCCGAATATTTTTGCAAACAAACGGGCAAAAAAACCTTGTTTTTTGGTGGGGTCCAGCCCTTCGATATCGAATCCACGGAGGATTGAGACCATATTATTGAGTGAAGAGCCCGCGGATCCGACATCCTTGTTACGGACGCCTTCCAGCATATTGTCCGAGATGGTGGTCAACTGCTCCTGCGCCTTGCTGCCGAAGAAAATGATGGAATTACTGTCCGACAGATCAATTTCGGCCATCAGTTGGTCCAACCGGGATTTCTCGTCACCTCCCACCCGGGCGTAGGGTACAGGCTCGTTATCCAGCTTTAATTCCGGTAATAGTTCGGTACCGGGTAATATGGAAACATCTTCTACAACAACTTCACGGTTTTGCTCTTGAGTTTTGTCGCTCATTGTCTTTTCCTGTGTCTGCAACCTGTATCAGGCTTGTAAAATTTTGATAGTGTCGATAGTCTGTTATTATTGTGCTATTGATCTTAGAGCCTGTCTAAGCACAGTTAAATCACACCCTCTTTTTCGAGTTGCATTTGCAATACTTCGATATTCACGTCCAGCTCTGAAAGATCATTCGCCAGAAGTTTTTGCTGCTGCTCTTCAATCACGGTTTCGATCGTACCCAGCACGCGGCGGAAATTGGCTTCCAATTCCGGGGATTCCCCCATCTTGTGAGCGCGGGCATACCCTTCGGTGACCTGTTGGGCCCCATCCAGATAGACCCGGATAAATTTTCGCGCCCTGCGGGCATCGCGCGGATCCTCTTCAATAATATTCAGTATTCTTCTGACGCCTTTAATAATATTGCGCAACCTGTCGTTCAATTCCCGGTTGGCAATTTTTTTCCGCGACGTCTCGATACTTTGTATCCTGGATTCGGCTTCTTCAAGCAATTCAATCACTTCTTCGGAGGTTATGCCTATAGCGGAAATCTCCGGATTCATGCGCGCCGGATCCAGCCCATAATACAAGTAGAAACCGGTAAAACAGATCAATGCATAGAGAATTGCAACGGCGATGCTGCTGCCCAGAGTAATCCAGCTGACCATCCCTGTTGCCGCCGCGACGCAGATACCACCGAGCAGTTTGTATCTGACTTTGCTGGTTCGGCGAACGATTTTACGCTGGGCCGACTCGGCCTCGATGACGATGCCGCGCCGGGTCAAAGACGCACCGAGTATGGCCAGGGCAAACCCGAGTCCGCAGCCGATGATTTTATTGACATTACCGCTGAACAGTCCTGCTACGGTTGCCATCAGCAAAGGAAAGGACATCAGATACAACAATACACCCTTGAATGGAGGCTTGTTTTTACTCGGGTTATAGCGTTCTACCATCAGTTCAGCGCCCTTAGATTAAAAAACAAACCACAGGGCTCGCAGGGAGACCCACCCAAGCGTCGCCAGGAGTAAAAGCAACCCTATGGTTTTTTGTAATGCAATCGGCATATTATTCAGTCTCCTCGAAACGTCACGGCTTGCATACCATTATTTCGATTTTGTCAGAAAGAAAACGTTTTCCTGCAATGCGTCCAGACCTCTTTTAGCCAGTCCCCCGAGCAATGAAGGATCTGATGACGAGTGAATTTTTTTAATCTCGAAGCCATCGCCGAATATACGGAAAACTTCTTCGTCATCCACCGAAAACGGTGGCCCGGACATGCGGCTTTCATCGTAAATCATTGTAATTAAAAATATTTTACTTTGATCCGAAAGTATCGAGCGCATTTTCTCCGCATAGGCGGCTCGCATCGATTGAGGCAGGGCAATTAAGGCGGCACGATCGAATACCAATTTGGTCTCGGCGAGTAAGGCCGGGGTAAGATTAAAGAAATCGCCGCTCAGAATCTTAAGCCCATAGCTGCTGTAGGATTGAAACAGGCCGATATCGGTTATTTCAAATGGGATAGCATGTTCCCTGAAAAAGGATTCCACAGCAGCCTGGCTTAATTCTATTCCGCTTACCTCATGTCCTTGCTCCAACAGCCATAGCATATCGAGAGATTTGCCGCACAAAGGAACAAACACCTCGGCGGTTTTATCGTCGTCAAATTCACTCCACCATGACTCCAGATGGACATTGACTTCTTGTTGTTGCCACCCCTGTTTGCCTTTTTCCCAGGCCCTATGCCAGAACTCATGTTCCAAATGCACTACCCCCTACCTCTTAATGGATTGTACCGCCCAAATCGATAAAACGGTACCAAGTTTGTAAACCTTTGTGAGAATCAAACCGCGTCAAGCGACCGGATTCATGACTCTGCCGGCCATTCCCTCCATGCACCATAGAGGGGGAAATACAGCCCCAAGCGAATCGGACGATTTTCCAGTTGACGGAAAATCTCCGCGTAGGTGTTCAGTTGATTTTTATAGCGTTCCACTTCGCGATCGAGAAACTCGTCCAGCCCGCCGCCGCTGTGCAGGCCGGTTTTATAGTCGATAATCCAGCGAGTTCCGCTCTGATCGACAAAGGTTCGGTCGATGACGATATTGATCAGTGATTTCCGGTATATCCCGGTCAAAGCCCTTTCAGAACAAGGATTTAGATGTTCCTGGCTCAGAATCCATCGGCCTCGCTGATCCTCGATTGTCGTCTCCAGCGACTGGGTGACTCTGGCCGAGGCACTGTTGATGTCCTTTGAATTGACACCAAGGTCGCGCAGTAGTTGCCGGTAGTGCTCCCGGTTCCGGTGAATGCGTTCCGGGCTCCAGTGTTCGAGTCCGTCCTCGCCGATTCTTTGCAACTGCCGGTGTACCACCGTACCCACGCGCCGGGCGGTTTCGCCGGCCCATAAGAATTCCAGGTTGTCCTCGGCAATGCTTTCTTCCGCCACGGTGGCAGGGGACTGAAACTCCTCGCCTCTTTGTATCGATGGACGCCAGCCCGTCCTGAGTCTTCGCAGTCTGGGCGCCGCCGGTGTCCGCTCTCCCGCGCCCGATTCTGATGCCTCCTCTTGCCGGACAAAGGAATGTGACAGATCCGATTCAATCGCCGGCCTCAGGGCGGCCAGCAGACTGCCCGATCTGATTTTCAACTGCTCATCCGCATTGCCACAAGCAATACAAGCCGTAAGATACAACCGGTCTTTGGCCCGGGTACAGGCAACATACAGCAGTCTCAACAATTCATTTTCCGCCTTGCTTTTTTCAACATTCAGCACCATTTTTAAAACAGGATCGTTTTCACCGATATCGTCCATCGGTGCCAATAAAATATCCGACTCCTTATCTTCACCCGCCAATTCGACGTAATTCAGCAGTTGTTTGCTGTCTCTGGCCGATTGGCGATGCAAGCCCGGCAATATGACAGTCGGATATTCCAAGCCCTTCGATTTGTGAATCGTCATAATATGGACGCGGACTTCGGGGTCGCTTGAGGGTGGCGCATACATTTGCGCCAACCTGGAATGCAATCGTTGCTCGTTAAACAGCAAACCCTCATTTTCACAGTTTCGGATCAATTCAAAGCATAATTCCACCGCTTGTTGATCAGTCGGACTTTTAATACATTCCTGACCCCCTATTTCACACCAAAGGGATTCCACGGCGTAAGCAATCGGGCCTCTTAATCGCGAATTCATCACCGGTCTCAAGACCTGTCTGATCCGCTCGAGCCTGATTCTCCCATCCGCGGAAAGTGATGCGCAGCGATGTTCATCGTTCATCAGCGTCCACACGGATTCGGAATGACTCCCCCGCAACAGATCATAACAATCGTTCAGTGTCAGCCCGCACCAGGGAGCTCGCAATACCGCCAGCCAGTGAAGCCGGTCCGCGGGATGCAAATAGGCTTTCAAGAGTGAGAGAATGTCGCGCACCGCGGGATGATTTTCCAACAACTCTATGTCCACCGCCGAGTAGGCAATCGATAGATCCTGCAAGGCGGCCACAATCGCATCGGCCTGTGATCTGGCCCGCAGCAGGATTGCGATTTCCTCCTCCGGCATGCTTTCAAGGTTTTGCAGGCAGATCTGTGCAATTGTCCGGGCCTCATCCTGCTCGACCCCGTCGGGAATAAACTGTGTTTTGACGAATGCCCGCTTGCCTTCACCATTAACGGGGACGGATTTTGTGTAGCTCACCGCTCCAAGATGAGTATTGTCCTTGGCCGGAAATAATCGCTGAAAACTGCGATTTATCCATTCGACAATCTGCGCCCCGGAGCGGAAATTCACCGAAAGTGTCAGCGCTTTAAGCGGAATATTGCCCAGTCCCTGCTCTCGCGCCTTGATAAACAACCCGACCTGCGCTTCGCGAAAGCGGTAGATGGATTGCATCGGGTCGCCAACGGCGAAAAAACTGTGGCCATCTTCGGGTTGCCATCCCATGGTCAGTTTTTCAAACAGCCGATACTGGGTCAGGGATGTATCCTGAAATTCATCCACCAACAGGTGATGAATTCTGTAGTCAAGGCTTAAGGCCAGATCACTGGGATACTCATGCTTTCCGAGCGCGCTCAAGGCTCTTTCGGCAACTTCTATAAAGTCGACTTTATTGTGTTGATGAAAATTCAGCTGTAGATAGGCAGTGGCGGCTTTCAGCACACGTGTCAAGGCCTCCAGAAGCCGCCATTGGTCTTCCCGGTAAGCACCGGTAGGTAGATGCCTGATCCGTCCCAGGCACTCGATGAATTTGCCATACCCGGTGAGATTGGATAGCAATTCCTGCATATCCCGCTTGCGCGCCTGCATTTCCGATTTGCGGATTCCGTAGCGCTCCGGCTCACCCTTATTACCGGCCGGAAATCCGATATTTTTATTTACGTTGCGTCGCAGTTGGGGCTTGTCCTTGATGAGCAGAAAGTCGGCGATATGCTGCCATTGCTTCAGATCATTCCAACGAAATGCAGGCAACCGGTCAATGCCGGATAATTCTGCGTCGCCATCGGGGGAATCGATCCGCCGATTGGCTTCGGCATAGGCCAGCAAACCAAGCAGTTCATTCCCGAACTCGCGGGGAAGTTCCGTTTGCAGCATTGCCAGTTCCTGCTCCACTTCCCGGCCGATCACCCGTTCAAAGTAAGCGCGTGCCTGATCGAAATCATCCGTATGCGGAAGATGTCTGAGCCATTGGTCACGCTTGGCCAGCATGTATCCGATTAATCGACGCAGGCGGGGAATGCGGTTATCCAGAAATGTTAACAATGTTTCAAGCGAGCGGTGTAATTCTTCGCTGTCTTCCTCGGCCAGTAAATCAATCAGCATATCATCACAGGCCTGATGATAGAGTTCCCGGGGATCGTCGATGGTCTCGGGCATAGAACCGAATTGCGAAAGCAAGGGCATCTGCCTGACCAGGCTTGCGGAAAATGCATCGATGGTCTGCACTCTCAGCCGAAAGGGATCCTCCAGCAACTTCCAACCGCATTCCACGTTCCGCCGGATTGCGGCCTGAGCCAGGCGATAGTTCTCTTTTTCAAACGTCGATTCCGGTTCCTTGCCGAGAAGTGCCCTGTGCAGACTTTCCAGTATGCGTTGGCGCATTTCTGCAGCAGCCTTACGGGTAAAGGTGATGGCGAGAATCTCTTCCGGTTTTTCAACTATAGCGAGCAGCGCCAGAAACCGCCGAGTCAGCAGTTCCGTTTTACCGGAGCCGGCGGGCGCCTGAACAATACAAGACAGCCTCGGATCTATGGCCAGTTCGCGTTGTGCCCGATCTCTGTGTTTGATCGCTGATGGGTTCATCGCTCCGGCTCCGGGATATCGCCGATCCGACAAAACGGTTTTATCTGGCACCACAGGCAGGCTCGCGGTTTCGGGCTTACACTTGCAACACCCTGGCGGATTTCACTTGTCAGGGCTGTAATATTCTTCCGCCATCCGTCAAGAGCCTGCTGCCAGTCGACCGTTTCCAGCTGACGCTCACTTCCTTCTTTTCGCCGTTTCGGTAGTCCGGCACCCGGCAGTAATTCCTCTGTGTCCGAAAATCCGGAGAATTTTTGCTCCTTTTGAGTCAAAATCGCATAACTGACTGCGGAGACATCCTGCTCATCGGTAATTGCGTAAAGAGGCAGTTGCGGCTCGTCCGGTCTTAGTTCCATCCAACCGCCGGGCTTATGATCTGCACCGGTTTTGTAATCGATAATCACCCGGCTTTCGGTGTCGCCCTTCCCGATAACACGATCGATTCGATCGACGGTGAGTTGAATCCGAATACCATCGAAAATCAACGCTCTTTTCTGTTCAAGCGATTCGACAACAAAAGCCTTGCGCCTTTTCTCCAGATCGAGCCATTGCAGTACAATTCTGACCAGGCGGTCGTTTTCCAGGCGATACAAGCGTCCCGAGTAGTCCAGGGATTTCATCAATTCGCCGGCAATATCGTCGATTCGCTGCCGCAATTGCCCGTCAGTCAGTGACAAGAGCTGTTCCTGCCGTCGGACGTCACGCCAGAAAAGTTCCAGTATTTTATGCATAAGATTGCCCCGGTCCCTGGCATCTATACCCATCTCGGCACGCTCGATTTCCGACACGGACAATCGGAAATTGGCAAAGGCGCGAAAAGGGCATGCCGACTGATCCGTCAGCAATTTGCTGCCGCCGGCAATGGCCTCACCCTCAGCCAGCGGAGGCCCGTTTGCGTCCTCGAGCAGTTGAAATTCGTTTTCGCCAAGTGGGGGCGAATCCGGCATAAATTCGGCAGCCGGAATCTGCTCCAGCCCACTGAGCGCCTGGGTACAATACAAGGGGCTTTCGTTACGCATGGCGACATGGCTGAATATAACGGATTCCGCTGCGTAGCCTATTTGCGCGAGCAAGTGCTGTGAATATTGAAATTCCCGTTCCGCCGATGCATGGGGCGCACCGACCTGCCGTTGCCAGGCGATCGGCAAAAAGGGATTTGCCGATTCCGTTTGCGGCCATTTTTCATTGTCCATGGAGCAGACCCAGATGGCATCAAACGACAGCCCTGTGGATTCCAATAAACCGAGAATCTGTATCGGCGCATCCGGCGTGTGTGCCTGAAACAGCGTCTGAACGAAATTGTGCTGCAGGCTTGTCACCGCCTCCCTGACCGGCATATTGGGTGAGACACGGTCAAGCTGTGCAAAACCCGCTATTTGTTCCCTTACGGCTTCAACCTGCTGGAATTCAGCGCTATCCAATACGCCCTCTCCCGGCCATCCTGCCGCTTCAAGTATCTTGATAAACTGTCTTGACCACTCGGATGGAGACTTTGCCGGAGTCAGTTTTACTTTCGACATTACCCTTAAAGCGCGATGCAGTCCTGGCACTTTATCCCCGCAGATATCGCGCAATTCGTTTAAACCGGTATGCAGATGTTTTCGGATCCGGGGGGACACATCCAGAGCGGCCCGCAGATCCAGTTCCGTGTCTCCACGGACAATATAGGGTGACAATAATAATTCGGTTAATTCTTCGTTGCTGATTCCATGCACAACGAGCTTGCACAGCAATAATGCAATTCTGGCAACAGGAACGTTTGCAAGCGGCAAGCCGTAGCTGATATTCCAAGGCTTATTCCGAACAGATAGGGATTCCCGCCTGAGGCTCGGCGAAAAGCAGCGGGAGAAGTAATATTCTGCATCCGATCTGCGTGCCTGCAGATCCGGAACGATTACCGCCAAGCGCAAATTCGGATCAGATCCCAGTTTCCGCCTCGCCCAGCGGGCGGCCATTTGCATTTCCGATTTATCATCGGGAGGGGATATTCTTCGGAGTTTGCCCTCGGTATGCCGCTCCTGATGATAAATCTCCACCTTGTCAATAGATTGCGACAATGACTCCAGTAACAACTCCTGTTGCGGGGACATTTCATAAAATCCCGCCAGAATGATCCGTTGCGGAAGTGTTAACCCCGACAAAATCTCGGTGTTTGCAAGATACCCCGCAAGCATCGCATCGTCGATCATACCGTGCCGGGCACAATAAGACTGATATTGTCCGGACCAAACCCGGAACTGTTTTTGATCCGGCGAAAGGGGAGCGGAGTATTCAGCATCGCAAAATCGCCACCCACAGCAGATTTTCCAAGCTTGCTGTACCGACCGGGCGGTGGCGGCTCGGTTCAGCAAGGGATATCCGTCCGCCGACTGGGTTAAAATCTCTTGCCAGACATATTGCTGCTGGCTCTGTGTGAGCAGGACCACGGACGACAATTGCCTGGACTGCAAGTCAGTCAGCAATTGCTGCAGCCAGGATGAAAAGGGCATCAGATTGGCTGTGGGCCAGACCCTGAGTCCTTCCGCTTGTTTTCGCCGGTTGTAGCCGGCTTTATAAAATCGGGCCAATCGGTTATTGGCCGTCAAGACGGTGGCGCCCTCATCCAAGGCCTTGTAAATATGTTCTGCTTGCACGCTGATCCCTACTTGCTTATATACCAATGACGCTTCTTGCGTTTTATTGTTGATTTATTCGTTAATGAAAACAAGCTGCACGAAGATTTGTTAAGGGAAAATGGGGCGTGTTTTCGCGCTTGTGGGGTACCTTAGACTTGTTCGGAGCTTCCTTCTATACTCACGGCATGAAATTTTCATGATCAAGAATATTTATTCAGGACCAGAGGCAGAGGTAGATAATGACAAAAAAGGCCATTCTCGTGACCGGTGGCGCAGGATACATCGGCAGCCATGTCGTCAAACAACTGGGCGAAGGCGGCGAGAAAGTCGTTGTTCTGGATGATTTATCCACCGGGTTCGAAAGCTCCGTTTTGCATGGCGAGTTCGTGATTGGCAAAACCGGTGATAAGGATTTGGTCACCAGCATTATTCAGGAACACGATGTCGATACGGTAATGCATTTTGCAGCGCATACCATTGTGCCGGAGTCGGTTGAAAATCCGCTGAAATATTATGGCAACAATACATGCAGCACACGCTCTTTATTGGAAGTCTGTCAGGCGCAGGGGATTAAGCACTTTATCTTCTCTTCAACGGCCGCTACATACGGAGAACCGGCCAGCGGTGTCTGCAGCGAAGACTCCGCCGTGGCACCGATCAACCCCTACGGCATGTCGAAGCTGATGTCGGAATACATGCTGCAAGACCTGAGCAACGCCTGTGATATGAGACACGTGATCCTGCGATATTTCAATGTGGCCGGCAGCGATCCGGACGGCCAAATCGGTCAATGCACGAAAAAAGCGACCTTGTTGATTAAAGTGGCTGCTGAGTGTGCTGTCGGAAAGCGCGATCAGGTACACATTTTCGGGACAGACTATCCGACAGCGGACGGAACCGGTGAACGCGACTATATCCACGTCACCGATCTGGCTTCCGCGCACACAGAGGCACTGGAATATCTGCGTCAGGGAGGAGAATCCACACTGCTGAATTGTGGATATGGTCATGGCTACAGCGTGCGGCAGGTGCTCGACGCGGTCGAACGAATAAACGAAAAACCGCTGAATATCGTCGAACAGGAGCGCCGGGCGGGTGACCCGCCGTCTTTGATCGCTAAAGTTGACAAGATTCATCGAACACTCGCCTGGACGCCCAAGTATGACGATTTGGATGAAATCGTGAGGACATCGCTGGTGTGGGAACGTAAATTACTGGCGCGCGGTGACTAGTGAAGTAAGATAGCCACTCCTTATACGAAGGAGGTATAGCGATGAAAAGAGCGCTTTGTCTGTCTTGTCTGGTGTTTGTGGGACTACCCGCGGCAGCGCAGGTTTCAATGGAGGCCGATGCGGACAGCGGCTATTTCTATGGGGGCGGAATCGGCGCTAGCTTCGGCAATGATGTCAGCTACTTTGAAATTTCACCCATGATCGGCAGGCGGATTAACCGGCAAATGTCGGCCGGACTGGGGCTATCCTACCGATACACCAAGGACAAACGTGTGACGCCTGAAGCCTCCAGCAACGATTATGGAGCCAATCTGTTTGCGAGATACCGGCTGACACCTACCCTGTTTTTAGAGGGTGCCTATGAGTATATTAATTATGAACTCAACTTCACTGACGGCTCGAGCGAACGGAAGGATTTTTCCAGCTTTCTGGCCGGCGGGGGCGTGATTCAACCGCTGGGAAATAACACCTCGTTCTACGCATCCGCTTTATACAACTTTAACTGGGACGACGACGAGAGCCCCTATGACGATCCATGGAATCTGCGCTTCGGTGTCACTGTGGGGTTTTAGGAAGTGCTTGTATGACGCCTGACGGCTTCTTTCACCGCAGCCTCCAAACGTAGAATAAATCCACGGTCCCGGCGGTTTAAGGTATAGACAGTCTCGCCGCTGGCATTTCGGAATTCCAGGCTGTAGCTAGGCTTCATCTGATTGCAGACCGCAACGCTGACAAGAAAGGCAATCAATCCAAGCGATAAATATACCACTGCGGCCAGGCCAAATTTCAGCTGCCCGATAAAGATATAAACGATCAAGGCCAACAAGGCGGTCAGTGTTAAGGCAAGGCTGATCCGGCATTCCTTCCTGGAGGGGATTTTCTCGATCCGCCTTGTGGCCGCAAGGTGCTTGAGTACAAAGGTATATTTGCCTAATTCTATTTGAGAGAGGCTTACGCGAATGCCTTCTTCATCGAACAGAACAGCATCCCCTTCATGTTTTTCGTCCACGGCGAGGGATTCCTGGAATTGCTCGTAGCGGTCAACGCGCTCTTGCCAGGCATTCTTATGACCTTCTTCCGCCTTGTGATCCGGGCCGGAGCGGGCTTGGATTCGTTCCCGAAATCGTGAAGCTATTTTTGCCAATCGATCCTGAGAAAAACTTCCCATACTTGCATTTATTTAGTACAGGAGTAGACAAATGCCGGCGGCAGATTGTTCCACACCATTTTCGATCTGGATATACGGGAAAAGTGCTGGGGGAGGAATCTTTTAAACCGCCTGCCACCGGGGCTCAAATTTCCGCCAAGGTAAGTAAATGAAACAAATGTACCGTTCGGGCGAAGTGATTCGGATATGACTTTAAGCAGTTGTTCCTGCTCCAATTGATCAAACAATGTCCAGGGTAATCCTGAAACAATACAATCGCAATGCTCCTGACCGTGGTCTTCCAGATATTTTTTTACATTGGATGCCCAGTCCTGATAAACAATGGCATTCGGGCATCTCTGCAGCGTCTTTTCAACGAAAACCGGGTTAATTTCCATGGCGAAAAAAATGGTGTCTTCGCCTATTTCTTCCAGTATACGCTCGGTAAACACGCCTGTGCCCGGTCCGAGCTCGACAACCGTTTTAGCCATCGCCAGATTTGCAATATCGGTAATCGTGGATGCCAGTTCCGATGACGACGGCGCTATTGCGCCAGTACTTCGCGGAGATAAGATAAATTCCTTTGTAAATTTCAACATAGATCCAATCCGTTAAAACATGAATATATTATGAAACACGGTAGATTCCGCCACGCCGGAAGTCCCCGGCACCGTCAAAACGTCTACCCTGTGACAAAACTGTATGCACACCGCCAAAGAACAGGTTTTGTTCGTCCCATACTTTGGTATCCTGATAGCTGTCTTTCAATTTCTTCAGTGCAGCTTGCGCGAAGCCTTTTTCTATATTCAGTTTATCGTTTTCAAAGTGCAGCCTGGAGCTTTTCACCGCCTGCTCGACATCCATATCGTATTGCATAATATTCAACAGAACCTGCAGTATTGCCGAGCGTATTCTGTTGGATCCACCCGACCCAAAGACAAAATCCCGTTTTCCGCGGTAGTCACGCATCAGCCCGGGAGACATCATTGAAGTCATCCTTGTATTCGCCTTCCATAGACCGAATCCGCCCGGATTCAAATCTTCCTCACCCAGCATATTATTCAGCATAAAACCGCAACCCTGAACAATATTACCACATCCCTCGCCATTGGAGAGCGTCAGGGCCGCCAGATTCCCGCCAGCATCGGCAACGCTGATGTGCGTTGTGCCGCGCAAGGCAGCGGGTCTTCCCACGACCTGATTTTTATAGGCCATCAGCTGTTTCTCATCGAGACGGGAAACATAGTCTTCCAATGCCGCGCCGTTCAGCTCGCTGTCCAAGCGCGCTTTATTAGTCTGTTCCATGGCCGAAACCAGCGTGTGAAGGTGTTCGAGCGTGCCGAATCGGGTACCTTCCAACAAACCATCAATCAACTGCAGAGCGAAGCCTACCAAGATCCCGCCGGAACTGGGTGGCGGATTGGTTACAATTTCATAATCTCCATAGTTGATGCTATGAGGTCGGCGGCGAATCACTTCGTACCGACTGAGATCCTCGCGGCTTAGGTGCCCTCCTGCTTCGCATTGGTGGATAATTGCCTGCGCTACCTCGCCGCGGTAAAACAGATCCGGGCCTTCAATCGCGAGGGTTTCCATCAGATCCGCCATTTGCGGAAAGCGTTGCGTGTCACCCTCCTCGAGTATGTTTGCACCGTCTTTTCCGTATAGCGCCTGCGCGTCTCTGCTGGCAAGCAACATCGGCGACACAATCGAATAGAGATAGGCCTGCAAGGCATTGAGCCTGAGCCCTCGTCTTGCAGTTTCTATGGCCGGAGCAAAACATTCTGTCATCGGCATCACACCGAGTTCCCGCTGAATTTCGAAGAGGCCTTTTACAACTCCGGGTGTAGCAATTGATCCCGTACCAATATGAAATTCCTGTTGGGTTGCTCCAAAATCCACCAGCACGGGGTAAAAATCGCTGTCCTGATGGGGAACCGGCGTCGAGGGAGTTTGCACGAAAAAATCGTAAACCACCGGTTTTTGATCCACGGCTCTGGCGGTCAGAAATCCGCCTCCGCCCAGAGAAGCCAAAACCGGTTCACTCACACACGCATTAGCCGTGGCCGCAACGATTGCATCAAAGGCATTGCCACCGGATTCAAGAACATGGATTGCCGCCTCCGCGGTGAGAGGATGTCCGGCGGCAACGGCACCGTATTTACCGCTTAACATCGTTCAGTGCGTATACCTTAGTGGAAAACAACGGCATCATCCTGTTCGTTTTCGTCATCGTCCTCGAACAGATCCTCCTCATCCGATTCATAGTCGTCGGGTTCGGGCGAGCTGTGGCGGGAGGTCATATGCCAGCCGGACTCTTGATCACGTTCATACACATTGGTGGATAACATCATGCTGACATACTGGCCATCGATTTCGATTTCTTCACGAACCAGATGAATGGCCAGATCGTCCGTCTTGGTAATCCGTACGTCGAGTAATGAAAATTTCAGTATCGGAGGGTCTCTAAACAACTGGAACCAGCTGTCCCTGACTTGATTCAGGCCCTCCATTCGAGGGGCCCCCGGATGGATGCAGACGACTTTTTCATTCTGCGCCCAGATATCCATCATGCCGTCAAGATCGGCTTGTTCAAACGCTGCGTAAAAAGCCGATTCAGCATCTGAATTGGTGGGGAACTTGTTCATTTTATTCTAGCCTGATTCTTTGTCTCGTAACGCGCTACTATACAATAACACGGGCTTCAGATCCCGGTTAGTCACCAGGACTTGAGAATGGAGAAGCACCTTTGAGCCAGAATCAGTACCTATGCCTCGATCGTCAATTGGAAGAAAATCAGTGTCTGCAAATCGACCTGAAATTTCAAGACGGGTTTAAATCGGCATTCCTTATCCGCTTTAACCGGCAGTACTATTGTTATCTAAACAGCTGTCCCCATACCGGATCGGAACTGAACTGGAACCCCAACCAGTTTCTTGATGCAGAACAACAATTTATCCAGTGTTCAGTGCACGGAGCACTGTTCGAAAAAGATACAGGTAAATGTGTGTATGGACCGTGCAGCGGCGCAAGCCTGCAGTCGGTGCCCTTAAACCACAAGGACGGACACTGGTATGCGATGATTGGCTGAAACGCCGTAAAAACGGGAGATTTAAGCGGAAAAGTCGGTAATATCCGGAGGCAGGTAGTCGGACCAGTTACGTTCTTTTTCGCAGCCAAATACGAAAAAATGAGGATTAATCAATGACTCCCGGGTGTTGTAGCGCAGCTCCCGCATGCGGATATCGGTCACCTTGCCTCCGGCTTCCTTGACGATGCATTGAGCGGCACCCGTGTCCCACTCCGAGGTCGGGCCCAAGCGGGCATAGACATCGGCGAGACCTTCGGCCACGAGGCAGGATTTAAGCGCACTGCCCATGGCCACTTCGTCGTGCTCCCCGAGACGGTTCAGAAACTGTTGCATGTTCGGGCCGGTGACCGGAGAGCGGCTTCGGGCGACCGTGACCCGATCCTGCGGAGTTTCACGAACATGGATCAGGGCCGCATCCTGGTTATCCGCCTGTTTCCAGGCACCCAGACCGGTCGCAGCGTAATAGGCCAGATTCAATACCGGCGCGTAAACCACCCCGATAATCGGGGCCCCGTTATCGATCAAACCGATATTAACGGTAAATTCGCCATTGCGTTTGATAAATTCGCGGGTTCCGTCAAGTGGATCCACCAGCCAGTAGGTCGTCCAATCGTTTCTTTCTGAAAAAGGGATGCCCGAAGATTCCTCAGAGAGAATCGGAATACTGAGATCCAGTTCACGTAATCCGGCGACGATGATATTGTGTGCCTCCAGATCGGCGGTGGTCAAAGGGGTATTGTCGGATTTTGTGGTGACTTCGAACCCGGTTTCATAGACTTCGACTATTCTTTGGCCGGCCAGCCTGGCTAAAGCCAGCGCATCGAATGTCAGTCTTTCTATTGTCTCCTGGTCGAAAACCATGATTGTGTCGGGCCGCTTCGGCGGTATTTGCCGGTTTAACGAAGTAAAAAGGTGTATTCAATACTTAGCGTACTTATTCACCTCAAATTTAGTATCTTTCTATCATTTTTGTCCTAGTTTTAGCGATTAAAATCCAGGATTCGAGTTACAAAGTCATCATCTTGTCACACAATTTTTCACTTCAATCTCAGCGCCGAAAAAACCGGCGCCTTTTCAGGTGAAAATCGCTTTGTCCGGAATTCAATTTACACTGATTATCCGGCTTGACCATAGATAATAAGGGTGTAGACACGCGCCCTGCTACTCTGTCCATATGATATTGACGCATACAATGAGTCACAAGGGGGGAGCCAGCAGTAAAGCGTGTTGTACTAGTTGAAGAGCCGGTTGATATTGCCGTTTCTGCGCAACCTGAAGCTGCCGTCACTGTTGGGTCGGGCCAACCCCCGCAGCATATCGGTCAAAACCACGGATGCGCTGGGTCTGGGTACGATGGTGATATCGGTTTTGAAGTTGCCGTCCTTTTTCAAATCGACGGATCCGCTGAGTTCCAGGTCGCCACCCGTGGATGTGATTTCGGCGATATGATCCTCATCCCTGGGCTTGACGGTCAATTTGAGATTACCGAGTTTCGCAACGACCGGAACGTCGAGCACGGCATTGTTCCACTCCAGGTCTCCGTCAAGCGATTCCAGCAGCTGATTTTTTACGACCGCCTCGGCAACGTTCAGCTTAAGCTCGCCGGCAATTTTCAGCAAAGGGTCAAATAAGACATTGAGTGACTCACCATTTGACGAGTAATACAGCCCGCTGATGGTAGTATCACCGTCGAGCTGCCGGGAGACCAAGCCTTTACCGGATCCGCCATAGGCAGAAAATGCGATATTGGCCGCTCCGGCACCGCTGAGGAGCTTCTGCGGTGCAAGCCGCCAGCTGATATTCTCCAAAAGAAAATCGTCCGGTCCGGTCGGCATAAGCGTATTCGGGGTGACGACCTGGGCAACCTCTCCATTCCACAATGGCCCGCTAACCCCGTTGAGCACAAGCGGTGCGGTCTGAAGACGTTTGATGACGGGCGACGCCGGAAACAGCAATACCATAAAAACCAGATAAGAGACCAATCCCAGCAGTATATAGCCGATAATCCTCATCCGTTTTTATCCACCCTGAAGCGTGCACCAACCATTCCCTGATCTTTGCGACTGACATTAAGCGTCGATATCTGCAAACCGTATTGTTCAAGCTCTCCTATAGCCAGTATCAGCTTGTCAAATTCGACCGATGAAAAATTTACTCTGGCACCACTGGCACCTATAGGCTCCACTCTGTCGGGATTGCTCATGCCGAGGCGGCGAATAATTTCATCAATCAATAAATAGGGGGCTTTATCGGTTTTTTTCAGAACCTGTGTGCCGTTTCCGCGCAATGACATGACTTGCATTTCAGCCTCGCGCATTTGCCGGATAACACTTTCGTTTTTCACCACGATGGAGCGGTTACG
This sequence comes from Granulosicoccaceae bacterium, assembly GCA_965222695.1. Taxonomy (GTDB): domain Bacteria; phylum Pseudomonadota; class Gammaproteobacteria; order Granulosicoccales; family Granulosicoccaceae; genus UBA7957. The sequence continues at coordinate 3,991,489 of OZ244967.1, forward strand.
TTCGAGTCCATTGACCAGTGGGTGCCAGATCAATGCATAGAACAGGCTCAGCACGACCAACAGGACTAATCCGATAACGATCATCCGATCGCGTTGCGACTGTCTTAAATACCATTCTTTGGCACTCATCCACGCACCTCCACCCGAATCCGGCCTCTTATCCGGCCGTTGGATTGATTGGCGGATTCTATGGTCATGCGGTATTTTCCGTCACCTTCGAGTGTTTGTTTGAGCTTATCCAGTGTGCTCAGCCGGTCGGTATCCAGATCCAGATCGATACGGCCGCTTTTGTAATTGATTGAGTTGAGTGTGGTATTGCCGGCCTCTCCCAGAGAGCTGCTGATGCTGTTGATCACGGATACGAAACCACTGTTAATACCTGCGGCACCGAGCTTTTTCATTTCACTCTGCATCTGCTTTCTGGCATTGACCACTCTTTTAACCGATGGAAAAGTGCGCTGCAGAATATCCGCCATCTCCGCTTTTTGGGTCTCTATTTGAGTGGAGAGTTTCCGGTATTCTATATACCTCCCCGCGCCGAAGATCACGCCCAGAACGAGCAGTAATGCGATAGCCGGACGCCAGGGTTTCCATGCCCGGTCAAACTGTTGCTTGAAACTGAACTCACCTTGCAATAAATTAATGGCGGAGGAATTAAAAACACCACTTGCGAACAACGAGAGCTGATCCTTATATTCCCGTTCTTCAAGCTCCAATGAGCTGTCAAGCGGATCAATGGTTTGTCCGGCATTCTTAAAAAGAACGATCCCGGCCGGTCGGGCATCTCCGGCTTCCTGCATGCTCTGTTTAAGAAGCAATCCGGCATTTTCCCATTCTATGGCATATCCGGCAAAATCATCAAGCCGAACAACCAGCCGATGATCCTTCACATAAGCGGTCCAGCTATTGTGTTCTTCCTTAAACCTGGGCAGGGCCAGCGGTTCGGGCCGTACTTCCGTCGGCCTGAGCCCTGCGGCAGTAAACCGCTCTTGCAATAAAAACATTAATTCACTGGCAATGACAGCCACCGGATATGTGTCGGACCCCTGCCTGTCGCCGACAGCAAAATGCAACTCTTCCACATCCTCGGAGAGCATTTCTTCCAGCGCATAAGGAATTGCCCGGGCCGCCCTCGCCGAGCTGCCGGGCACGCTTGCCGAGGTTAGCGTAACCCACTCTGCAGGCACGATCACGATCACCTTGCGCCCTTCAACCTGGGCGGCAATCCGCTCGAGTGAGTCGATTTTCGTCTCCGACACGGGATTTCCCCGATCGTCACAGATAAGCCAGGGAATCTGTTCGAATTCGGTATCCGCTATGTATAAAACGATATTTTTCGCCAATTCGTGCTATCCGCTAAAAAACGTTTCTCGAACGCTGAATAATTTTATTTGTGCCACTGTTATTTCTCTGCACAAGGCTGTATTGAGTCAGCCCCACCTCTGCGGTGGCGACATCCACTCGAATCTGAAAATAATCAGACTGCACGCCGATCAATCCTTCGATTGCCGCTCTTGCTTCATTCTCCTCGACGATTCCTGCCGCGCCAAGAAAATCGTTCTTACTGCCGAAGGGCTCCTTGGTCAATACCGTATCGGCACTATTCTCTTCATCTTGCGCCAATGCCGCCAGATCAAAGATGTCTTCACACTCGGGATAATTGTCCCATTTCTTATCGGACCAACGGCTCAGTTCATCCGCTTTTTCCCGAAGGCTCGCGTCCAGCGAGGCTATAACCGCCGGAGTTGCGGTATTCACATTGATCAAGGTCACCTCTGGCAGCGCGGTTACGTGAGGCAGCAACAGCTCATAGTCGGACCGCTCATCCTCTTTCGCCGGACTGAACCCTTTGACGATCTTTAGCTCGCTGACACTGACCATTCGCCGGTTGGCCGGGCGGTAAGGCGGCTCCAGTCCGGAATAGTAAGATTCTTCCGCCCCGTCCGTGCCATACGGCTCGGAATCGGTATCGAGCCAGTCGGCAACCGCCGATGCTTTTGCAGGGTCGATGTTCAATGCCGTCAGCAACAATCTGAGCTGCTCCACCCGCTCGGCTATAATCGCGCCTTCGTTGTTCAGCAGGTTGTTCAAATTGAACCTTCCCTGCAAATCGAAGATACAGCCTTTGATTGTAGACTGGTCCACCGGTACAGGCGGCAAGGATTGTGCCCAATCATCATCGAAACTGTCCGTACCGGCTTCGCCGCCCGACTCGCGCTTATCCCGCATCAGGGTGGCGGCAGCGAATTTTTCACCGCCCAGCGCCAGGGCCCGCGATTGCTGCAGGGACTGCTGATTGACGGCCCGCCTGATATCCAGTTGCTGACGCGAGGCCATGGAGACGACCGTAATACTGGCCAGAGCCACCATCAGTAATACGGTAATGATCGCTACGCCGGATTGTTGTTGGCTACTCATCGACTGATTACCCCGGCAACACGAATATCCGTTTGACCTTGCCCAAATCATCCAGGTCAAGGGTAAGGTCGATCGCCCTGGGAAGCCCGTTAAATTCCCGTTCCGCATTGGAAGGCGGCCATTGAGTGATCCACTCTTCGCCATTGAGAAAACGGATCGATATGTCGGCGATTTTCTGCACCAGGCGGCGGGCCGTCACTTTGCCTTCCTCGAAACGGTCCAAGTGATACCAGTATTTACGATAGAGTTTGTCATCCTCCAGATACCAGGCGACTCGTTGAAAATGCGCTCTGGGGGGCATAACGTCTTCCGCCGGATTGCTCCAGCCGTTGCGGGTGAATTCGATCAAGGATTCGCCGTGTTCACTGTATTGCAGAGCCGGTAATTCACCACCTATCTCGTTTTTGACCGGGCGTGCCAGAATCTGTTCCAGATCCTCGGACAGCCAGTAAAAGGCCCTTTGCAGTTCGGCCAGGCGCTGGCTGTGTATTTCCGTGCCCTCGCGGACCTTCTCGATTTGGTACCAGCCCACATAGGCCGCGCTGCCAATTACCACGAAAACCACCGACGCCACCAAGAGTTCGATCAGGGTAAAGCCGGCCTGACGACGGCGGTTTCGGCAAGAGTGGGAAGAATGCCGAGTCATTGCTCTTCCTCATTGCCGCTGCTGAACACATTCGGACTGGACAGAAAACCCGGCAGTTTGTAAAGCAGGTTTTTCGAATCGGCCGTTTTGCGTACACTGATTTCCACCCGCCGAAGATCCTCATCGTTGACTTTCAGTACCTCGGTTTCCCAATACCAGACGGCGTTCGCCATTTCCGATTCACCGCGGCGTTTGCCCACTTTTTCCCAGGTTTTAGTCGTTTGAAGCTCAGCCAGTTTGTTCGCGGCGACCCATTGGGCAATGGTACGGTCACGCAGATTGGATGCGTTGACGGCCTGATAGGAAGCGGTCTGAATCAATGCACCCATGGCTATGGCCAGTATCGCCATGGCGATTAAAAGTTCAATCAACGTAAATCCTTTGATCCTGGCCGCCATGGTCCTACTCCAGCCTTTCGACGACGACCGGTACATCCGTACCGCTGGACACGGTGAAACCGTATTCGTGATCTTCATCCTGCAAACGAAGCCGAAAATCCGGCACTATCTCGCCGTTGGAGAGCATCATGATCTGGGGTTTGACCTTCCTCGCCTCTATGTCCGATTCCGCCGGGTCTTCAATGACCACCTCCACGCCGGAAATTTCAAGTTCCAATTCGATTTCTTCAGCCAGAATTCGTTTGCGCAAACGCTGATCTTCGGAAAGGGGTTGCCAGAATGGCTTGTTATCTTCTTCACTGTCCTGAGTCTCCGAGCTGTTTTCCTCGGCTTTTTCCACCGCTTTTTGCAGCTGATAAAAACCGAAGTTTCGCTCGCCAAAGCGCAACCCCAGTTCCTTTTGAAGATAAATGGCCTCATCGGAAGCCAGTTCGATCAAAGCAGCAATCTGATAGGCCTGTTCCTCCAGGCGTTTGGCTTGATTATCAAAATTCATGGTCAACAGCGCCGCCCCGGAAAGAATGGCGATAATGGCTATAACGGCCAGAAGTTCGAATAAAGTAAATCCTTTACCGCGGGAACTACATTTGACAGCGTACTGACTGTTCATCGGGCTGAACGGTTAAACTGGAGCAAAGCTGACACACCGAACAGGCGGCGGACTATTCGCTATCCCAGTTGGAAATATCGGCATCAAATCCCTCGCCGCCTTCGGAACCGTCACGGCCGTAGGTAAGAATATCGAATGACCCGCTCTCGCCCGGACTCAAGTATATATACTCTCTGCCCCAAGGATCATTCGGCAACTTTTTGACGTACCCGCCTTCCTTCCAGTTCGGCGCTTCGGGTTCCCCGTTGGGCCTTTCAATCAAGGCCTGTAAACCCTGATCGGTCGAGGGATAGTTAAAATTATCCAGCTTGTACATTTCCAGGGACTGCTCCAGAACCCCTATGTCCTGTTTTGCCCGGACGATTCTGGCCTTCTCCGGGCTGTCCGTAATCATGGGAATCACCGTCGCACTGAGTATGGCGAGTATGGCTATAACCACCATGATCTCTATAAGTGTAAAACCGGCCTGAAATCCCCTTAGGCAATATTGCTTCATTCTTAAAACTCCACCAAACTTACGAAACAGTGAGTGTCTGATGCCTGAAAAATCAGCAGTGTGTATAACCGGATAGCTGTCTGAACTTTGGCATGCTGACGGGTTTTTTCGCCGAAATTCCAAAATCCCGGATTCGGCTTGGTTAAAAACAGCCCAAGCATAGCATGGCATTAGAATTGCGCAGGTTTGATGAAAATACATTTCAGCAAACCTTGTCTAAATTTAATGCATGCATCCTAATTGGAAAATACATCTTGCAAGAAATTAACCATCCTCGGCTGTTGCCGGCGGTGCTCCCGGTATCGATTGCGCTGGTGTGCATAGCGCTGGAAATCGGCGGTTACAGCGAGTCATTACGCTTTGATCGAGATTTAATAGAGTCCGGCGCGCTGTGGTTAATACTGACTTGCAATTTCGTTCACTTGGGAATGAATCATTTACTTCTGAATCTGGCAGGACTGGGCTTAATCTATTTTCTGTTCTGGCCAAACTACAACAGTCTGAGTTGGCTTTTAATCACCCTGATTTGTTCCCTGGGTGTTGGCCTGGGCCTTTATCTGTGGAATCCGGAACTGATCTGGTACGTCGGATTTTCCGGAACTCTGCATGGCCTTATCATCGCCGGCGCGATTGCAGATTTAAAACGCTATCCAGTATCCGGTGGATTGCTGCTCGCATTGGTTGCAGGCAAACTCATCTGGGAGCAAGTCTATGGCGCCATGCCGGGCAGTGAAGAAATCGCCGGTGGCCATGTCGTTGTGGATTCTCACCTTTATGGAGCAATCAGCGGACTGCTCTGCGCGATATTCCTTTCCCTGGCAATCCGTTTGCAAGACCTAACCGCTCACTCGGTCGATGAGTAAGTTGTAAAATCCGGCTGGATATCAATTAGGGCGATTCGGCCCCGGAAAGCTGTAAAGCAGCGCGATCAAATGTGTACACAGCATCTATCGAATGGCGCTGTTGCTTCCCTATCCAGTGGGCTTTGTGAACAATTAAGGCATCGGCAAAATCAATAGATTTTTTCTGGTTTCCCACTTTAACCGGTGCAGCTTTTCGGTAAGCGCAATAAAGTTATTGAACGCTATTTTCAATCTTCAAATAATTCCCTTCAGAACATGGGCCTGTCAAAGTTTGGTGTTTCCACTGCTGCGCGCTAATTTTCAGTCGCTGGGGACGATAAGTTTGATCGTGTTGCCAACGATTCAGCACGGAACGGTGTATTACGACCCTGTTACCTGCGATATCAGACTGTATTTTTCTCGCCGCTTCGGTTCCATATGCTGCTACTCCTGTTATGACGTTGATAGGAGCATCGGACTGAAGTAACGGGGAAGTGAAACGTTCAAGATCGTTGACCCGTTCATTGAACAGCAAACCTTGCATCTTTGCCTCCTGCATCATGCAGTACAGTGTCAGGTCTGATATTTTGGCCATTGGCAAGTCGCTTTCATCCATCCGACGCCGCCACCCTCCTCCAACATCGGCGTGAGAACCGGGGAACCAAAGCTCAGTGACACTGGTTGTAACAGAGTCGATCTGCAATAAGGTGGGAAAAAATGTTGTTCTATCCTCATCGATGGCCAGATGATGGACCACTCGCTTGACATTGGTAGGAATAATCAGCTCTCTGGATTTGTCGGCATAGATCTTCTGAAATTCATCCAGGCTAAAACCCGGGAAACCCATTGCAGCAACTGTGTCCCATATGCCAAGAAACACAATTTCCGGTGCTGCATCCAGACCTAAATCACTATAACTGTCATGTATTTTTCGCGCCAGCAACCGTGCTGTCGCTGCACCGCGGCTGAATCCGAAAATAGCAACTTTTTTTACCTCTTTAGTCGCTATACCTTCTGCAACCATGGAAAATGCCTGCTGGACCTTTTTTTTAACACCACTCCCGAATACCCCCTGCACCCAGTCCTTCGGCCAACCACCCGTAGTTCCAACGCCGTCGAGATATTCAACGATTTGGTTCTGTTCGACATCGTTGATAAGATAGTTTTCCAATAGCGCAACATTGGTTTCAACATGTTCGGCCCGCTCGTCGACCTGGACATCTTCGTATCTTTCGTTCCATGTGCCATCCAGCAGTATCACCAGAGTCTTAGCCTGAGTAGTAGACGCTAAGAATACAAACAATAGAAAAATAAAAGAGAATCTGTGCATAGGTATTCCTATAATGAACCATCCGAATGTGTCCGCCGGGCTCTGTGCCGACTATGACCAGGTTTGCAAACCATCGACTATTACAATCGCCTCATCGAGTCAGGCACACTCGCCCAGTTGTTGCTGTTCGCAACTGACCATGGCCCAGCGTATTTGTGCAGTCAGCACCAGGCCGTTTTAGACGAACTAAACCCTACAATACGCATTAAATCCTTCGCTGAAAGTCCAGGGCTATTCACGCTGATTTCCCAAAAATCAAAACCGGAATTAAAGGCATATCCACGTTTACAGCCTCTGTTAATGAGGTTTAGTGGTTCCTATGACTAAGTAGGAAAGTTCACGTATACCCGTAGTACTTCCTCTCCCACGCCTATCAGCGTGCTGTGTATTCCACTTGACTGTTAAGCTATTTCTCTGAGTGCTATCGAGTTCTGTATCGATATTCCAACGACTAAGCTCCTTCCTTTCAGGGCCAGAAGTCTGATCTAACTTACTATCAAATATTTCCCTTAGCGACACAGAGTGGCAAGCCGCATCGATAAATGGAGCATCTACACCTATTTCATTCATTTTTTGACCAACACCATCACCAGACACTCTATGAGGATGGAAGTCAATTGTCACACTTCCCAGGGTTTGAAATGGGCCATACTCTACAACGATCACACCAGATAGTACTCTGAGTTCCATGCTTATCTCCTTGAAAGTAGATAGTTAGTTTTGCCAAATTGAACGTTAATTACTAAGCCCGATATTTACTTACCACAACTCGATCCAGTCGCTTCAGAAACAATACTGTCCTTCTGAGTATCGGTAATCAGACCCCCTTCCATAAAGGACTTTGCGGTTTTCGCAATACACGAAACATACTTGCCGTGACTTTTCCAAGCATTATCACAGGGACAGAGTTGTGCAATAGAACACCCTGAAGCATCCACCACATCACCTGTAGCTGTTCCTAAACATGCATCCGTATCATCCTGCACCGCATCCCCATCAACATCCGAATCGCAAGCATCTCCTGCCCCATCGTTATCATAATCTTCCTGAGTCGGATTCGGAATCAGTGGACAATTGTCAGGTTCATCATTAACGCCGTCATTATCATCGTCAGCATCACAGACATCCCCTTGTGTATCACCATCAGTATTTAGTTGGTCAGCGTTTGCGATCGTGGGGCAGTTATCATTTTCATCAGTTATACCATCACCGTCTGCGTCGTCATTGGCGAGCTCAAAAAAATAAGTAGATCCCGCTTGGGCAAAATATCCACTATTGGTACTAAAAGTATGTCCCGAAGCCCCAACAGCAATGAAGTTGGAGTCAACTGCAACTGATTGACCGAAATTGTCATTTCTTCCATTTTCTTTATGAAGCAATTTCGCTTGCTCTGTCCACAAATTATTCGAATCGCGTGTGAAAATATAAGCCGATCCAGAGTTGTAAAAATTACCTGTGTACTCTTTGGCACCCAATACTGCCGTATTTCCGCGAATTGATACATCAGTACCTACCCTGGAATAGTTTGTACCCTCAGTAACTAGCAGCTTGGCTTGCCGTGTCCAATTTCCATCTCCTCCAACAAACACATAGGCGGCACCGGCATTGATCCCATTATCGTCATCATCCCTGGCTCCAACCAATACTGTGTCCCCATCCACAGCAACAGACCGTCCAAAATTAACGTTACCGCCCGAATTGCTGTCTCCGAATAACTCTGCACTTTGTACCCAGGTTCCGCCGGAACGGCTAAACACATATGCAGAACCATTGTTAAAACCGTTATCGTCATCTCCAAATGCGCCAACTACCGCTGTGTTTTGGCTTAGAGATACCGAATATCCAAAATAGTCATGTCCCGTAGAGTCACCGAAAAGTTTAGCTTGCTGTGACCAAACACCGCCGTTTCGCACGAAAATATAAGCGGATCCTTGATCAAATCCATTAGCTGTATCGTTAGGCGCGCCTATTAACGCAGTATCATCACTGATTGATACTGAATTCCCAAAGTGATCATACACATTTGCCCCATTGGCGCCATCTTCAGCGAGTATCTTGGCTTGTTGACTCCAAGTAGTGCCATTACGGACAAACACATACGCAGCCCCGGAGCGATTGCCTCCATTTTCGCTATCAATATTGGCACCAATCAACGCTGTATCACCATCGAGTGAGACTGAATAACCAAATTGGTCATTGTTACTGTAGTTGTGAACGACACGGCCTTGCGGTATCAATTTAGCTTGTTGTGACCATAGCCCGGTTGATCCATTCCGTGCGAAAACATAAGCCACTCCCTGAATACTCGCACCCGGGGTTTCGCCACTCGGAGCGCCTATAAGTGCCGTATTGCCATCAATTGAGACTGAGTACCCAAAGTAGGCGTTGGAGGTGGGATCGTTCGCAATAATCCTCGTCGCATCATAATCCGACAATGCCATCACAGCAGGCGAATGCGCAACCCACAGTGAAATTATTGCAAGTCTGAATTTTTTAAGCCAATTGGGTAAATGCAGCATATTAGTATCCTTTTTGAGCGCACTATATAAACTGAAACTCTGGGCAGTAAGTTCAGCACATTAAATCTCAATGCGCCAGTACCCGGATGAGTACCCCCAAACGTGAAGGATTCTTAGAATAAGAACGATTAAATTTTTCCAGAGAATTGATGAATAAAAAAAATTTAGCTGAGAGGGTATTGGTCGTTTAGGGGCAAAGATACTCCGAGATGAAAATAGCTTTTGCCCTTATTATCACTATCAAAATGTATCCTTAATTGTCCATTTTGTTTTCTTATCCGTGATTGAAGACCATTCAGTCCGGTTCCTTTTTTCAGCTTTAGATCGGTGTCAGCAGTTTGATTTTTAATCGACATGGAAAGTTGATTCACGGTACCCTGCGCATCAATCCATATTGCATCACCGGAGTGATATTTAAGGGCATTGGTGACTCCTTCTCTGACGATATTGGTTAATACAAGTGCCAATAAGGGTTCAAGTAGAACCTCTTCACCTTCAGGCGCCTGAGTCCAAATCAACTCCGCTCCGCCATGTCGGATTCGATCACTGGTTTCAGCCCTCAATTCCGCTAAAAGTGCGGAAAGGTGTATTGACTCAGATGCCTGGGAATAGCGAACTGTCTCCCTCAAAATCTGTAAGGCTTCTCTTGCTGACTCAGCGTTGGCAACATCATCACAACGATGAATTAAAGTTAACAATTTAGCACCCAGGGTGTCATGCAAATCCTGCATAATGCGTGATCGTTCTTCGTAAATCACAGATTCGCGTGATTTCTTCGCTGAATTCGCTATATCACCAATTTCGGTCAATGAGGACAATAGTGCCTCATCCCTTTTATTAAACAACGTTGCTGCATTGTTTTTTCCGGATAGCACGAGTGATTGAGTCGAATTCAGTACGGGAACAACCATACTCAACCCACTTTCCTGAATTTCAGCACGCTGGAAGCCTTGCTCTTTGATCTCAATATGGGCAGGATTAAATTGTCCCATTAAAAGCTGTTGGAACTGTTTTACGTATTGGACATCATCGACAGCTGTTGTAACGTTTTTAATAAAGTCTGGTAGTAAAGTTTGTAATTGTATCCCGGCATTACCCAGCGACCGAGTAAAAAGCCATTGCCGGAGTGGAAAATACAAAAAACCGGCAATCAGAAGTGCTGCCGGCAGTGCTTGCAAAGCCGATAAGTGCAGGAACAAAACAAAGGCGGCATCAATTACAATTACCATCAATCCGCCAATGATCCATATCAAGGATTTAAACCACCATTGTTCAACGTTGAACAGGCGATAGCGGAAAATAGCCAACGCCCACCCGATAATAATTGCCGGTGCATTTAGTGCCAAAGATACCCTCGTATCCAGTAGTGGTTTAGTACCCATGGCCAATGGAATGTTGGTTGTCAAGATGGAAATAGTCACAGGTATCAGGATTGACAGCAGCATCAAGGATAGTGAGGCACGGTTAACGGGATTGCCTTTTGATTTTCTCCATTGAATACTGAATAACAGGACAAGCAGTAGATAGTAGATCAGGATATGCCCCATCCGCTCATGAAAGGGCAAGCCTACAAATTGAAAATAACTATTTATCGGAAAAAGGCACGACAGAAGGAAAAAACCTGCCAATAATTTTCTTGACAGAATGGGGTATGGCCAACGAAAAAAAACAGCTATGGTTGCAAAGGGGTAGAAAGTGCCGGTGATATATCTTGGCAAACTACCAAGAAGGATGCGATTGGCCGAAGTGAATATCTCCCGATCAAGAAACACTTCAGACAGCATAAATAAACTGGTGGTCAACCCCAGGAAGAACAATATAAACGTTACAAGGTTATATGGCTTTCTCACATAACAAATGACACCTGCAATAAAGCATATCGGGCTGATAAGAAGCGCATACCAAACTACCCAATCCACTGAATACAGTGGTCTTTTGTTCGCTGCAGTGACCGTCACGTGACTTGTTTCGTTGACCAGGAATGTCACTGTTTTGTTTTTCGCAACGTCTACTAACTCATCGTTACGTTGCAAAAATGCGTTGTAGGCTTTAAAGGTCGGTATTAAATTAGGATCGATTCGAACGTGAGCCGGTATCCTCAATACAGAACCGTCACTGATAACACCTAAGATGACATCACCTGGATTGAGTTTCGATGCCGACGGGCCAGCAGAAAAAACATGTAAGACACGAATGCCATTCTGATCAGCACCCGGGTCATTATACTCAAGGCTGAGGCCATACCAGGGTTGATTGATAAGATACCAGATGCTGACAGTTAGACTGATCGAAGTACTCACAAAGGCGATATAGAGAATCAACCGAAGATGGATTTTAGGTATTTTCATTTAAAAAATACCCAACCAATTAACTGCAATGAAAAATACTCAAGTATTTCGTCCAACCTGTAAAATACAAGCAGCATAAAAATTTTTTTACTCGGTTGTGACCAATCCCATCCCACAAGCCTGTACGGTCATCTCTGCACGAGAAGACACGCCCAGCTTTCGATAAATGTCTTTGACGTATTTCGCTATAGTGTTTGGTGAGAGTTCGAGCAACTCAGCGATTTCAGGACGCGTCAGCCCTTTGGCCAGTAGTGTTAAAACTTCAGTTTCCCGCTTCGTTAAATGGATTTTAGGGTCAATTGATCGTCTTGCTTCATGAGCTTCCGAAAAACTTTTAATGATTTTTCGGGCAATCGAGGGTGACAAGGCAGGTTCACCGTAAAAGATGCGCTCCAGTTTTTCTTCGAAACGATCAGCTGGTAAATCTTTGAGAAGGTAACCATCGGCACCGGCACGAATAGCGTCAAACACATGATCATCGTCATCGTAAATGGTTACGGTGACGGCGATAGATTCCCGTTGCATATGTTTAAATGCCTTTATCAAAGGAATCCCACTTCCATCCGGTAAATTAATATCAATTAATGCAATGGCAAACTGATCAGATTCAATCTTGGCCCGGGCTTCCTTAATAGAGTAACAGAGAGTGACATTACAGTTGGTAAAAACATTTTTTACCCTTTCTTTTAACCAAAGGGCCGTTTCAGCAATATCTTCAATGATCAGAACACTTAACACTGTGGCAGCCCATAACTGGTTACATGTGCTAAATTGCAGTCAATCGGATGAACGGTAAACATATGGCTGCGCTAACCCGTTGCGAATAAATGAGTTGTACCCGTTTACTATACTTGATTATTGTTCAAAATTGTGAATTTTGGAGGTGAAGACGTGGCCATTCACTTTCTTTCGATGAATGTAGTTTTATTGACTATTTCTTTACATAGTAGGATTAGATACATGTCGAGCAGGCTGGAAAACAGCCTTCCACCTGGCTTCTCAGTTTGTATCAACTCTTACCGTAAATTCGATTTAACTGTGATCGGATATTTCTATAAGTCGCTGATAAAAAAGATAAAAATAGAATTGGTCACAATTTTGCTGTTCCCTAGGTGAGGTATTAGGGACACAATCAAACAATACAAATTTGTCCCATCTGACATTCCCTTCTTAAGGTACGGATTTGGCTGTCCTATAGGCAGTGAAAATTCCGATCTATTGCCATTTTTGTACGCTGACTCCAGCCAAACCCGCAATGGGACCTAGAGGTTTGGTCAGTGTTGCGGAAAAGAACATAGATTGATTGGCAAGTTCGGTAAGCTTTTCAGCTTGATACGGTGCCCTGCGCAGTTGCTTGATTTGAATAGCTCGTCAAGCGCAGGCCACCTCCCCGAAGCTTGACATCAGCACAAGCCACACACTTGATCCAACCTGAGGAGGATTCCTGATGGTAGAAAGCGATTTTGACTATTCACAAATTGAGAAAAGGCTGGGCGTCTCGCGCCGAACCTTTCTCAAGTTCTGTACCGGAGTGGCAGCATCGCTGGGTCTATCAACCAAAGCCGCGGTGGTGATGGCGCAGGCGGTTGCCGATCCGAAAAGACGACCGCCGGTCATTTGGCTGCACGGACAGGAATGCACAGGACCGAGTGAAGCCTTATTACGTTCGGAACAACCTTCTCTCGAGCATCTTATTCTGGACCTGGTTTCACTCGACTATCATCAGACGCTGGACACGGGTGCAGGCCATCAGGTAGAACACATCAAGAAAAAATCCATGCAGGAAAACCGGGGAAAATACCTGCTGGTCATAGAAGGCGCCATTCCGACTAAAGACAAAGGCATATTCTGCAAAATTGCCGGTGAAACCATGCTGGATCTCACCCATGAGGCGGCGGAACACGCAGCGGCAATTGTCGCCTATGGTTCCTGTGCAAGCTGGGGAGGCGTCCAGTCTGCCGCGCCCAACCCCACCGGTGCGAAAGGCGCACCGCAGGTACTGACGGATAAGACGGTGGTCACCATTCCGGGCTGTCCGCCCAATCCGGCCAACTTTATCGGTACCGTTCTCTATTTTGTCACCTACGGCAAGCTGCCGCCGATCGATGACAAAGGCCGCCCGAAATGGGCATACGGGCGGCTGATTCACGAGAACTGCTACCGCCGGCCGCACTTTGATGCGGGACGATTTGCCACCGAGTTTGGCGATGAAGGACATCAAAAAGGTTGGTGCCTGTACAAAATGGGCTGTAAAGGCCCGGAAACTTACAACAACTGCCCGAGCCTCGAATACAACAATGTGGGTGGGCAGGTCTGGCCGATCGGCGTCGGGCATCCCTGCTTCGGATGTTCGGAAAACGGCGTCGGTTTTGAAAAAGCACTGTTCAGCCTGGCCGATGTGAAAACCCACACACCTCCCAACGCTTTCCCGATTATTGAAGACCGGCAGCAAAGCGGGGGGCTCAGCGCTGGAGCTGCCGCTTTGGCCGGGGCGGCGGCCGGCGCGGCAGTCGGCGCCGCAGCAATGGCGTCGAAAAAACTTGCCGACAAAGACACTGACTCTTCCGCCGATGGCGACAGCTAAGGAGGCAAAATGAAACGTCGAGACTTTCTCAAGGCCGCTGCGGGAAGTGCGGCGTCACTCTGCGCCGCGGAGTCGGTGCAGGCAAGGCCCAACCTTGAGCCTGTGCCAAATGCCATAGGGATGCTTTTCGATTCAACCTTGTGTGTGGGTTGCAAAGCCTGCGTCAGCAAATGCAAAGAAGTCAACGGCACACCGCCTGTGATCGAAGGCGATGAGGCATCCTGGGACTCAGCCCGTGATCTCTCTCCCGACACTTATAATGTGATTAAGGTTTACCTGGAAGGCAGTGGCGAAACCAAAGATGCGGTAAACGACGGCTTTTGTTTTGAAAAAAGAAGCTGTATGCACTGTGTTGACCCGGGCTGCGTTTCCGTCTGCCCCGTAACTGCCATGCGACGCGACCCTTTAACCGGCATAGTGACTCATCATGAAGATGCGTGCATCGGCTGCCGTAATTGCATGGTCGGCTGCCCGTACAACGTACCGCAATTCGACTATGACGACGCCTTCGGCAAAATCAGCAAATGCCAGATGTGCAACCAGAAGGGGGTCGAACGCATTGACCAGGGTATGATGACCGGTTGCGCTGAAGCCTGTCCGACCGGCGCGACCCTGTTCGGCACGCGTGAAGTATTGCTGGAAGAAGCCAAGCGCCGTCTGGCCATGAAACCCGGCGAAACCTATCTCTATCCGCGCGGCGATATCAGCAATCCCGATTCCAGCCACGAGAAAGCCATACCTCTTTACCAGCAGCACATCTGGGGAGAAAAGGAAGCCGGAGGCACCAACGTATTGCATATATCCGCCATTCCCTTTGACAAACTTGGCATGCCTCCACTGGAAGAACGCTCGGCATCATCGATCGCGGAAAGCGTTCAACATACACTGTACAGTTATCTCGCTCTACCCGCAGTTGCATTAGCAGGTTTGTCCTACGTGGTTCATCGAAACACCCGGGATGATCACCAGGATGAGGAGGATCAGTCATGAGTGAGCACAAGGCATTGGGCGGGAAAATGTTAACTCCTTTCATGCTGATATTAGGTGTGATTGCCGCAATCGGTATTTACTTTATCATTCAGCGTTTTGTGCTGGGCATGGGCGCGGTCAGCAACCTCAATGGCGGATTCGCCTGGGGTATCTGGGTGGTTTACGATGTTGTCATAGGGACAGCCCTGGCATGCGGAGGATATGCCCTGGCATTTGTCGTTTACGTTTTTAACAAAGGAAAATATCATCCATTGATCAGATCGGCTGTGCTGGCCAGTCTGTTCGGTTACGCGCTGGGCGGTTTCGGTGCGGTGTTCGATATGGGCCGCTGGTGGCAGTTCTATAATATTCTCCTTCCCTGGCACTGGAACTTTAATTCGGTCATGCTTGAGGTCGGCTTATGTGTCGCGGCCTATATCCTGGTTCTGGCTGTCGAGTTTGCACCTGCCTACCTGGAGAAATCCGGTAATCAAAAGCTGCTTAAATCTCTGAACAAGGTTTTGTTTCTGTTTATCGCCCTGGGCGTACTGTTGCCGACCATGCATCAGTCCTCCCTCGGGTCTCTGCTGATTGCCATGGGACACAAGGTCGATCCGATATGGCAGGTCTGGCACTTTCAGCCATTATTGGCGATTATCAGCGCGCTGACCATGGGCTTTTCCATAGTCATCTTTGAAGCGTCTTTTTCCACATTGGGTTTTAGACGCGCCTCAGAGACTCCGCTTCTGGCCGGCCTCGGAAAAGCCATCATCGGTTTGCTGGCGGCATTTTTGGTCATTCGCATGATTATATTGCTGGCGCAAGGCAAACTCGGATTGCTGTTCGCAGCTGATTTTTCCAGCCTGATGTTCTGGATAGAAACGGCTTTGTTTATCGTGCCTATTGCTGTACTGGTATCTCCCGAGAAACGCACCAGCGGGAGCCATTTACTGCTGGCCGCAGTTGCCATGCTGTTGGCGGGCGCATTGTATCGGTTTAATGCCTTCCTGTTCACACTCAATCCCGGCCCTGGCTACGAGTACTTTCCGTCCGTACCGGAGATTATGGTCACACTCGGCATCATCGCGATTGAAATCATGGCATACATCATCGTTGTCAAAACATTACCCGTGCTTCACCACGAAGAACACAAACAGCTTGGCGTATAAGAGCCTGTTTAGTATCTCTATGCCTACTGCGAATTCGCTGAATTTGGCCAGATTTCCTCCTGATCGTCGTTGCGTAGAATCACTATGCGCCTTCAATCAGAAGAAAATCTGACTCAAATCAGCACATTCTCGCGACGGCATAGAGATACTAAACAGGCACTAAGGAGGACATTATTTTGAGTACTCGAATTACGGTTGATCCGATTACCCGGATCGAAGGGCACCTTCGAATCGATGTTGAAGTGGGCGATGAAGGCAAAGTCACCAAAGCCTGGTCATCCGGGCAGATGTGGCGCGGCATCGAACAGATACTGGTCGGCCGCGATCCTCGCGAAGCGTGGACCTATACCCAGAGATTTTGCGGTGTCTGCACCACGGTTCATGCGATAGCATCGGTCAGAGCGGTTGAGAATGCGCTGGAACTGGAAGTGCCGGTCAACGCACAACTGGTTCGCAACATCATTCAATGCGCGCACGCGATACAGGATCACATCGTGCATTTTTATCATTTATCCGCGGTGGACTGGGTGGATGTAGTCTCGGCTCTCGATGCCGATCCGATTGCGGCATCCAAACTGGCGCAAAGCCTGTCGGACTGGCATTTGAACGGCCCGAACGAGATGAAGGCTGTTCAGGAGCGTTTGAAGACATTCGTCGGCAGCGGCCAGCTGGGACCTTTCGCCAGCGGCTACTGGGGACACCCTTCCATGAAACTGCCGCCGGAGGTGAATCTGCTTGCGGTAGCACACTATTTACAGGCCCTGGACATACAAAACCATGCCAATAAAATCGTCGCGATACTGGGTGGTAAAAGTCCTCATATCCAAAATGTCGCTGTCGGTGGCGTGAGTAACTCGATCAGCCACCAGGCGCCCTCGGTGCTCAATATCGAACGGCTGATGTTGATAAAAGGCTTTATCGATAAACTGGAGCCCTTTGTAAAATCCGCTTATCTAAGCGATGTTCCGGCCATAGGCGCTTTTTATCTGGATTGGGCGGGCATAGGCGGCGGCGTTCCGCATTACCTGACCGTGCCCGACTGCCCGCAGGACAGCAAAGGGACAGTGATGGATTTGCCCGGCGGCTATATCCGGAACGCAGACCTCAGCACCTACCAGGCTATCAGCAGTTTCAACGATCCGTTTTTCCGTGACGGGGTTGCGGAAAGCTCGAAACATGCCTGGTATGAAGGCGAGGACGCACTGCATCCCTGGGAAGGTGAAACCGTTCCGCAATACACCGATTTCCAGGACGACGGCAAGTATTCGTGGGTCAAAGCGCCGACCTTTAACGGCAAACGGGCCGAAGTCGGACCGCTGGCCGATGTGCTGATCGGGGTGGCGGCAGGCAACGAGCGTTATAAAAAATACCTGAATCATGCCCTGAATATCCTGAAGACCGTTTCCCAAAATCCGAATATTCCCCTTTCCGCCTTACATTCGACGATCGGCCGGCACGCCGCCCGAGCAGTACGCTGTTCGGTTATGCTCGATACGCTACGCGATCAATGGACAAAGCTCGTGGACAACATCGGCACCGGGGATACGGATACCTTTAATAGTCCCGTCTTTCCCAAGGGTGAAATCCGCGGCGTTGGATTCCATGCCGCACCCAGGGGAACATTGTCTCACTGGGTTGTGATTGAAAACGGAAAGATTAAAAACTATCAAGCGGTTGTGCCCAGCACCTGGAACGCCGGGCCACGCGATGCCAACGGGGAAATCGGCCCGTATGAATCCTCGCTGTTGGACAATCCGGTCGCCGATCCGGAAAAACCCCTTGAGGTCCTGCGCACGGTGCATTCATTTGATCCCTGCATTGCCTGCGCGATCCATATGGTCGACACCGAGCAAAGGGAAATCGTTAAGGTCAAGGCGCTTTGAATCCTTGTCTGCCAGTAGACGATTATTGCAAGGCGCAAGCTTGCGTTCCGATTGTGAAGCGCTGAGTCGAGGTTAATCAAATGTACATTTCGGAATCAAAAATACTGCTGATCGGCATGGGCAATGTTCTGATGCAGGATGAAGGCATAGGGGTAAGGGCGGTTGAGGAGCTGGAAAATCAATATCATATTCCGCCCAGGCTGACAGTGATGGACGGCGGCACCACCGGTATGGAATTGTACGCACCCATGGGCGCCTGCGATCAGTTGATCGTCGCCGATGCTGTTAATACAGGTGCAGTAGCGGGAAGCCTGGTACGAATCGTCAATGACGAAATCCCCGCTTTTTTTCAAACCAAGCTCTCCAATCATCAGCTGGGACTGTCCGATCTGCTGGCCTTGCTCAAACTCAAGGGCAATACACCGGAGCATATCGCCATCATCGGTATGGTGCCGCATTCGCTGGAAAACACCCTGGGACTTTCTCCGCAAGCCGAAGCCAGTCTGCCTGCCATGGTTGAAATGCTGATCGAGGAGCTGATACTGTTGGGCGTTGGGCTGAAAAAACGCCGGAGAGTCACTGTGGGTCACTGGAAAAAAGAAGCACGGCTGGAGGCACAAGCCAAGTGTGCGTAGGCATACCCGTCCAGGTGATTGAAGCCGATGAATTTTCCGCGCTTTGCCGCGGCCGCAACGGGGAGGAACGGATCAATACCATGCTGATCGGCCGGCAAAATGAAGGAAGCTGGTTATTGTCTTTTCTCGGCATGGCACGGGAAGTCATTTCGGAACAAGACGCCGAGCATATCAATAAAGCATTGGATGGACTCAGCGCCATTATGGGCGGCGAAACCGAAATCGATGTCGATTCGTATTTTCCGGATATCAAAGGAACCTAAATGACGCAAACACAACAAGCGACACTGTTGGCTGAAAGTCTTGAATCCATATTCGGCAAAATCGAGCGTGAACAGATGGCCGGTATCCCCATACTGAACCCCGTGTTGCGGGTTCAAACGCTCGGCTTTCAGCATGTCGAGGGCGGCACTATCGGTATAGTGATCACTCCCTGGCTGATGAGTCTGATCTACTTCCCCAAAAATAACGAGGACCTGGCCCGGTACGAGATTGGTAAAAAGCTGAATCGCAAATTCCCTTCCGGCAATGTCAAATTTATGCTTAACGAATTCGATGAACTCGGCCGATTTCTCTCACATTCTATCCATTCCCCGATGAACGCCTTCAGCAGCCAGAAGCAGGCGATTTTGGCCGCCGAACAGTTTCTCGACAGTCTGCTTACCACCGTCGATAACCCTGATGACGACCCATTGGATGAAGAACTGCTTGGCCGCATCTTGCGCGGAGAAGAAGTGCCTGAGGCAGACATGGATGAATTAGCGGTCGAGGAACAGTATCAGAACTCTACCGTCGATGAAGGGCAGGTACCGGGTGACAGAGATGTAAAGTCGATAGACCGGCGCGGTTTATTGAAAGGAGAATTTCTCAATAAAAGTTGATGCGCGGTTTATACCCCATATTCAATGGTTAAGTACCTAAGTACTTTATCAATGGCTGCCAATATCTATCATGCCAACCCTGGTCCAGATGATCCCGATGCTCATCGGGAAAGCCGGTATGGTCGAACAGTAATTTCGTCTCTGAACCGCTGATGACTTCAAATTCGAATTTAACAATGGAATAAACGCCTGCATCCCAGTTGCCGACCCGCCATGCTTGGACTAATCGAGTACCGGGAATGGCTTCAATGGTTTGCCCCGTAATCATACCGCCGAAGCAGGAGAATTGTCCGCCGGGGGACGCATCGATTTCTGCCGGAGCACCGCTTAGCTCGGCAAACTCCTCAGCGTCGGTAAGCGCATGAAAAATTCTCTCGGGAGTGGCATGGATTGAGATTTCATGGTGAATCGTAGACACAATAACTGGCCTCCAGTTTCAGATGCGCGATCAAGGTATTTTTATTTTATACGACACTACGATTATAATAATTTCATGTCAAGAGAAATTAATGATTTTTTATTCATTTATCACTAAGCTGAGATTTAGTTAAATTCTATTGACAAGTTAGATCTATTAAATATATCAGACTCAATTTCCAGCCACTTATATGAGAACGTTTTAACCCCTAGGCTGCCGATCTACTGCTTTGTATGCTCCATAAATCGACAGCATCTCAATTGATAATTATTTATTTTATTTACAAGTCATATGAATTGAATTTTTTTGCCTTATTACACTTAAAAGTACTATATATAAGGCTATTTCTCTGCCTTAAGCCAATGTTTTTAGCGGATGAAATTCTCTATTTGACATCTCTTACCTCTTATTTTTTATCAGCCTTTAATAATATATCAGTTTAAGCAAATACGTTTTTTAAAATTCTGTAAATAAAAAAACAATCTGACCGATAAAAGCCAGGTATCTGCTTATTGCCAGCGGATATTTATTTTCCGGAATAATCATTGCTAAGGTTTCGCCGGACATCGTTTCTCAATTCGATTTGCAGTTTTTTTGACTCGAAACAGTCTGGGATGCTTTGTAAATCAACTTGGAGTGAAATATATGGGTGCTTGGGTTAAGGGAGTTCATACTGGGCTTATGCACATGCTCGGGGTTGCTATACTCTTATTTGTTGCCGCCTCGGTTCTGGGCCAATCCACGCCGGCTCCCGACAATATTATCGAGGGCATACAACAACTCAAGTTCGACACGAAATCACTGATTTCGCCGTCAAATCGACGCCACAAGCTGCTTACCCAGCTCAACAAGGCGGTCGCCGACCTGAAAAGCGGCAAAAAAAATCTGACAAAAAACAAAATAAAGCAAGCACGGAAAAAGTTCGCCGAGTCACTCCGGACGGAATTATTGAAACCGTTGCTGGTTCAGGCGTGTATGGTTTCTCCGGTGATGGAGGCCCGGCGACTCTGGCCAGTTTCAAATCCATGGGTGGTATAGCGGTCGGATCCGATGGCAGTCTATATATTGCTGATACCGGAAATGACAGAATTCGACAGGTTTCGCCTGATGGCATTATTACAATCGTGGCGGGAATGGGTTCACGTCCCTTCGGATCAAATGAAAACGGAGACGGTAATTTAGCTACCCGGGCCTGGCTGTTCGACCCCAGGGACGTCGCGGTTGGCGGAGACGGAAGTCTTTACATTGTTGATAATGTAGTCGTTAGACGGGTAACCCCCGATGGGATTATGAGTTAAAGGACACACACTGTTTACTGTTTAACGGCGAAGGATCCGATTCGGTTTGATGGTAGGGTCACGAATCTTTATGGATATACGATTAGTGATCCGGTTAATCTGATTGATTCATCAGGATTGTATTGGGGAGTTATGAAAGCTTACGTGCAAGGGCAAATTCAGACATTAGTACGGATCGGTGGAACCTATGGGGCAACTGCCGTAGCTGCAGGGACTGCAGCGGGAGCATTTGCGGCTGCGCCAGTTGTGGTGCCAGCAACTGTGGGTGCAGGACAAGCAGTTGCCTGCTATGTGGGTGAAACAGTTGTTGCCACATCTCCGGTATGGAGCAATCCGTCTGTACAGCAAAGTGTAGTTGATTTTACAACGAGTTTGTTCCCTGGTGCTCCTGCTCCTAATTTGCCTGGATTTGTTGGTGCGGTACTCGGTACGGCTACCTCACCACATGAGGTAGCACGATAGGTATGAATGAATTTTTCAAGAAATCAACTGTTTGGAACTATGTTGTAGGTAGCTTAGCACTGGGTTACGGAATATACATCGTTACTACCGGAGAAGCCGGTTGTCTGATTTCAGCAGGGGAAGGGAGATATTGGTTTGGTGGGGTACTTATTGCATTTGGTTTGTACTTTATAATTTCAACGGTAACGGCGGATTTAAAAAAAAGACAAAAGTAATATAGCACTAATAAAGCACGAAACAAGCTATCGCATTAGCTCCGATCAACTGGGTTCGCCAAGGCTGGTGATCGATGCAGCTGATGGCACAATTGTGCAACGCATGGACTATGATGTTTGGGGTAAGGTCATTCTGGATTCCAATCCGGGGTTTCAGCCCTTTGGGTTTGCCGGCGGGCTGTATGATCAGCATACGCAGCTCGTACGGTTTGGAGCGAGGGATTATGATCCTGAGACCGATCGGTGGACGGCGAAGGATCCGATTCGGTTTGATGGGCGTGATACGAATCTTTATGGCTATACGGTTAATGATCCGGTTAATCTGATTGATTCATCAGGAATGTATTGGTATCGCCAATCCTGGCAGGAATCTGGTGTCGTTGGACGTCCGGGCACGCCGGTGCCTCCAGGTGGTACCATTAGTGAGTTTGTTGAGCAGAGTGTTCCGGCTGGGTACACATTTGGCCAATTACATGATGCTTTTGTAGGAGTTGCTACCGAAGCTGGTGTCCCTGACTCAATGATTAATATTCCTTCAATGCTACCAGTATTTCAAGTTGCTCAATCTGTCGAACTACTTAGAAGCCTGGGAATTCTCGACCAACCACAGCCTCCAATAGAACTTAAAATATGCAAATGAATAAATTCCGTTTATCTGAGAAAGATCTTGTTGATTAGAAACTCTTTTTCATTATTAAATTTTCTTTTTTTCGTCTTATTTTGTAGTCAAATCGCGGCAAGCGAAGATTTGCAATCGGGAGCGAAATACAAGAATACCAAGCCGCTTTATATAATGGGGGTATATAACTCACTCAACAATAGAATAATTAGCAGGAGCACGGCACGGGCATATCTACATACGAAACGATACTTCGAAAAGACAGAGGTGGCGTTCCAGGAAAAAGTGCCAGTGGGTACGGTCATGACTATCATACACCCAGCTCCAAAAGTATGGTATCTGCCTTTCCTGGCTGACCGATATTTTGTCCAGCTGGAGCCAGATTTGTCACATGGTCTTGAGATCGTGCTTGAACTCAACCGTGGCATGGAAGGCAGCTTAGACGGGTTGAACTCTAGGCTATTTGTCAGAGTTGACAGATAGCCTATTTGGCGAGTTACAGAGTAAAACAGCCAATGGCGTCACAACTACCTACCACTATGACGTGCTCGGTAATCTGACCCAAGTATGGATTTGGTACATACACTACATATTGGCCCTGATTACTAATTTAAGACTGAAAAGCATTGGAGATTCAAAACCTACTTCTGACTATATTTATCGTTGCCATTGTGCTAATGGCAATTGCATGTATTTGTATGGTACTTATACTGCGCATTGCGCGCGGAGCCATGGTAGCTATTCACGAAAGTGCTCCTGCGGATTAGGATTAAAGGACAGACACTGTTAAAAGGGATTAAAGAAAAGAGTTACGTACGGTTTGGGGCGAGGGATTATGATCCTGCGACAGGGCGGTGGACGGCGAAGGATCCGATTCGGTTTGATGGTAGGGATACGAATCTTTATGGCTATACGGTTAATGATCCGGTTAATCTGATTGATCCTAGGATTAAAGGATTAAAGGACAGACACTGTTTAACAAAGGGACTTAGTTGCATATCTCCTTAGCTGGAAAATTTATTTATTTGAAAATCCTACGGCTCTGAAACGATCAATTTGGAAAAACAAACGTGTATTTGCGTGGAAAAGCGAGTTCTGCGCATATCAGTACATCAACCAGAAAATCTGGCTATTTGACTCTGGTTGTCAGGCTTAGGAGGCGTGTTTTTTTATCTGCTTTTTCGCAAATCGTTTGTAATACAGCGCTTCAAAGTGCTGACTGCTCTCAAGCCAGCCTGCTTCGGTCATTTCAAGTCGCTGCAGAATGGGGGCGGATTAAACGGATTAAAGGACATACACTGTTTAATAAAGGGACTTAGTTGCATATCTCCTTAGCTGGAAAATTTATTTATTTGAAAATCCTACGGCTCTGAAACGATCAAATTGGAAAAACAAACGTGCATTTGCGTGGAAAAGCGAATTTTGTGCATATCAGTACATCAACCAGAAAATCTGGCTGTTTGACTCTGCTTGTCAGGCTTAGGAGGCATAGGCGCCAACTTAAGCCCATATCGTTAATTAAACATGGCTTAACCCCATTTTCCGGCAACTCTCTATAAGGTCTGTTATTTCTTCGGGCAGTGCCTGTAGTTGCCGTTTTCGCGGCCGCTCAGTCATGCTTTTTAGTCCGTCGGCAATAAATTGATCGCGTCGAGGAAAACAAGCCTTTATTATGGCTTTGAACTCGTCTGCGATACTCCGTAATGGGCGCCAATCCGTTATTTCTCGTGGCGCATCCATCTTTCTTTTCATGGGTGCAAAACGACTTTGCACAATGTTCTCCGCCACTGCAACGTACAACAATTTACCGTGTAAATACAACTGGGATAATTCTGACTCTTTCCGTGCACGCAGCTTATCTATATCCAGCAGGCTTTTCATCCGCTTGATCAATAACTCCACTTGCCATCGCACACGATACAACGCTGAGGCGGTTTCGGTACTCAATAGTGAAGGCGGCAACGAACTCAGCACCAGTACCCAACCACTCAAGTAAAGTGTTTTTTTACTCGCCTTTCCGCTGATGTTTTTCGATCGACGATGAGCTCTGCGGCGCGCTTCGATGGCTTTGTCCGCCGGTAACGGCACCGCATGAACAACTACCGGGATTCGCTTATTGCCGTGACACAAATAGGCTTCTATAGAACCCGCTCGCCCGTTTAGGGTTTGCACTCGACTATGCCAGTCTATTTTTACCATTCGACCGACCTCATCTTGTTCAAACAGCTTCATACCATGGGCATTATACCTTAATACAATTTCGCCGCCTTTATCCAAAAACGGGACTAACGATTTAGGTGAATTGTAACCACGATCAACCAACACAACGTCACCCGACTCCAGGGTATAGTGATCTAAACTCTCGGCCACCTTATCGCTTGTCACTTCGACCTGGCGTACACTCAGATTGATCAGATCAATGGCAATATGTAATCGGTATGTGGTTTCTCTCGCACCCGGTTCTTGTACCGTAGAGCCATCAATGACAATAAAGCGTAAAGAGCCGCTATCGACAACCGACTCCAATCCAAAGACACCGGCCAACAGCGACTTCACCCATGGCACACAAGCGGTGAGCCGTTTTTTACCGCCGTGTCACTCAGATACCCCTGGTGGTGAGCTACCTCGGCGGCACAGCTACGCAATGACAGATCTAATCCACAATACAGCATCACCAGCTGAAGTAACTGCAACGGACTTTGAATTTTTCGACTCCGTGTAAAGGCTTTAAACTCATAGGCTTGTTGCTGATAATCGGCCGGTAGGGCTTGCATAAATTGTTCAAAACGGCTATCTAGTGTTTGTGGCTGCTTCATAGTGACTTTCACTTTGGTAGGTAAAAGCTATTCTGTGTAGTAGCCACACCCTCTTTTTTCAAATACTTCTCATGGGCTTAGAGGCTTAAGTTGGCGCCTATGGGCTTAGGAGGCGTGTTTTTTTATCTGCTTTTTCGCAAATCGTTTGTAATACAGTGCTTCAAAGTGCTGACTGCTCTCAAGCCAGCCTGCTTCGGTCATTTTAAGTCGCTGCAGAATGGGGGCTAGTTTTTCGTTGATATAGCCTCGCTTATCATCGCGTATCGTACGGCCGGTAAAGTCCACTAATTCCAGATAATCTTCAAATTCAAAGTGAATACCGCAGTACTTGTTGTCGGTGTATCCACTCACAAATGCAGCAAGCGGCTTGACCGGTATGGGCTCTTCAGCTTGAAAATAATCGGCACAGCCGCCGTGTTCCACAAAGGACTTGAGTGCTTTGGATACATCGAACTGTGGCTTGATACGTTCTTTGATGCTGGTATGTTCGGAAGTTTCCGGTGTGGCTGCAATCCCAGCACGAACCGGGTTAAGATCCACGTAGCAAAGACAGCTCAGCAAGGCTTCCTCAGTCAACAACGGTTGACAATGAAATCGGCTTTCCCAGAAATGCCCTGTACACTTATCTTCCTTGTTGGCTTGTCGTGCAATCGGTTCGTTTAAGCACTTCATAAACCAGCTTATATCGGTCAAACGCTTACGCCATAATTCAACAATATCATCAACCGTAGCCCGTTCTGCCTTGGTCAGAGGTATGCCTTCATGAAATCGACGAACCAACAAAGGCCCCTTAAACAGAGAAAGCCAACGGTTGATGACATCCCGAGTACTCCAGGATTCGCTTTCCTGCGGTGTCAATTTCAGAGCAAGGTGGAAGTGATTTTGCATCAAAGAAAACGCGCATAACTCAATCGCAAACAAGGAACTTAACAACCTGATTCTGTCTTCTATCCACTGCCGGCGATGTTCATAGCTTTTCTGGTTGAGTGGATCAAAGCCACAAAGAAATGCACGCCTGACACAGCGGGAGGTGACGTGATAGTAGGGTGTGTCGGAAAGTGATATTTGTTGTTTACGCGGAATGGTCATGATGTTCTTCCTTGAACTGGACATGCTACAGAGCATGTTAATTGTGTGTTCGTTTGATGTCAATATGTAGTGCCTGTCCCGCGAAACCGCCGCGAAACCGGAAAAATCACTGAACTGAATTTAACCTGACAGTCACTTCGTCAAAACCGGTAACTGTCAGATCGGGTCTGAATCACTACAATTTAATTCATACCTGCCGTGCCAATTTGATCAGCCAATTTGCCACTATATTACTTTCATGCCATTTGGTATTTTTCGCCGGATAGCGTAAAAAATAGTCGCTGTGGAGGAAGTAGGATTTACGAAAAACTTCTTCGAGTTCTCCGCTTTGCAGATAACGATCAATAAAAGGTCTTCTGCCAAGCATGACGCCCTCGCCGCGTTGTGCAGCTTCAATAGCAATCAGAGAACTGTCAACCGATAGGCCCTGCGGCACGGTAGCTTTGGTGCTGTGGTATTTTCGAAACCATCGATGCCAGTCGTCGTCGTATCCCAAAACATGAATCAACGCCATTTTCAGCAGATCGGAAGGTCGTGTGGGCCGCCTCCGGCCAGCTAACAGTTTTGGTGAGCAGACCGGTGTTAATGTTGAGGTTAAGAGTTTTTTTGTATTTGCACCGGTGGCATCCTCCCCGGGGATAAAGATCTGCAGGTCTGAATATGAGAGGGCATAACGCTGACCGGATTGATCGAGAGTTTTAATACGCAGTTCAATATCGGGGTAAAGCGTATGAAACGATTTAAGTTCCGGGGCCAGCCAAAGCGCCGCGACACTGGAAGTACAATGCAGTGTCACACTGTGGCCGGCCTTGTCCGGAAACAGTTGGCAGGTAATCGAATCAAGACGATCCAGTGCTTCGTGCACTGCATCAAAATAGGCCTGGCCGGTACCGCTTAATGACAACCGGCGATGATGCCGGATAAACAATGGCGTATCGAGGTACGCTTCCAACTGGCGGATCTGCTGACTGACTGCGGCCTGAGAGATTCTAAGATCCTCAGCCGCCAGGGAAAAACTCAGATGCCGGCCGGCTGCCTCAAAGGTACGCAGGATGTTTAATCGTGGGCGTTTCAATCGTCTGTTTCGAATAAGTTTTACTTATAGATACTGGCAGCAATTATCGTTTGACGCAAGTCATTTAGCTGCCTACAGTTGCGATGTTTGTATCTGGCTAGGGCGCGTCATCAATTACCTAGTACTTGAGTGAGATGAAGTTTTTTTCCTATCTGACAGACAGCGATGTCCAGTATGTCCACGATGCTTCTCTCGAAATCCTGGCAGAGACTGGATTGCTGGTTCGCAACGAAAAAGCCAGGAAGCGCTTTACCCATCATGGGGCCAAGGTTGATCAGGCCAGCGAGACAGTGCGGATTCCTGCTTCGGTTATTGAAAAATACCGAAAGATGGTGCCGCCATCGATCACCTTACGTGGCCGCGACCCGAATTTCGATGTCACGTTTCCGCGCGAGCTGCCGGTGATAGCAACGGCAAGTTCAGCGCCGGATATTGTCGATCCGGTAAGCGGCGCCACACGCCGGGCAAGATCCGGTGATATTGCACTGATCGCCCATTTAGTGAATGAATTAAAGGGTTTTGATCTGTTTTCAATTTCTACCCTGGCAGAGGATGCACCCAGGGATCAATTCAGTCTGTCACGCTTTTACCCCGCCTTGAAGAATTGCGTTAAGCCTTGCAGAACCTCTGTTTACAGTATCCGTGAGGCCCGGCAGGTACTGAAGCTTGGAGAACTGATTGCCGGTTCGAAAGAAGCCTTCTGGGAGCGGCCCTTTATTAATTTCGGTTATTGTTCGATTGTCTCGCCGTTAACGATGGATTTCGAGAGTACCGAAACACTGATGTTCTTTGCTGAGAATAATATCACCGCCTACGGTACCGTCGCGCCGATGGGGGGGCTGAGTACGCCGATGTCACTGCCCGGTATGCTGACGCTGATGAATGCCGAGTGGTTGGCTGCAGCGACACTGGCTCAGATGTCAAAACCCGGCACTGCGCAAATATACAATTTTCTGCCCGTTTTCGCCGATATGCGGGACGGTGCCTACGCACCGGGGGCAATCGAAATCGGTATGATGAATTCTGCTGTTTGCCAGATGGCCCGCTTCTACAATGTACCTTCCGGCGGATATCTCGGCCTTACCAATTCCAAGCTCAGTGACGCCCAGGCAGGATTCGAAAAAGGAATGTCACCACTGATGGGAGCGCTTTCGGGGGTCGATTTTATTGTTATGGGGGGGCTGCTGGATGCTCTGATGTCATTTGATTTCGCACAGGCGACGATTGATGACGAGATAGCGCTGATGATCAAGCGTGTACGCAGCGGTTTCAATTTTTCGGTACAAAGCGCATCAGTAGAAGAAATCAAACAAACCGGCCCGGCGGGAATGTTTGCGGACAACCCTGAAACTCTGCAACGCATGCATACGACGACTTTTTTGCCTGAACTGGCGGACAGGAAAATTCGCGAGCAATGGGCATTGGAAGGTTCTTCGACAATACAGCAGCGGGCGCTGAACAAGGCATTCGATATACTCTCCAAAGTCAATTCTGCCGCGCTGGATCCTGCAACCGACGCGCGCGTCCGGGCAGAATTCGAAGGGCTTGTTGCCGGTGACTCTATACTGCCACCAGGCTGGAAACGCTATCCCGTGGGCAACACTGTGCCACAGCGTAAAAAGCGCCCCAATCGCCGCCGCTCTGCTAAAAAGGACTGATCAAACAGCATGGTCAACTCTATCCCTTCCAGTGCGTCCATCGTCGTTATCGGCGGTGGCGTAATCGGGACCAGTATCGCTTTTCATCTGACACGGCTCGGCGCCAAAGATGTAGTATTACTCGAAAAATCTAAATTAACTGAAGGAGCCACGTGGCACGCTGCAGGTTTAGTCGGTCAGTTTCGTTCACAACAAAACCTGATGAGCATGATGAATGACAGTGTCAATCTGTTTGATAACCTGGCGACGCAGACCGGCCAGGATCCTGGCTGGCGTAAGGTGGGCAGTCTGCGGCTTGCACAATCGCGGGAGCGCTGGAAGGAAATGTTGAAATCTTTCTCGGCGGCCCAGGCGGTCGGGTTTGAGATGAATTTGCTGACGCCTGCCGAGGCGCTTGATATTTACCCCCTGCTTGAAAACAGCGATCTGATCGGTGCTGCATTTATACCTGCAGATGGATACATAGACCCGACTAGCCTTACCCAGGCTTATGCCAGGGGCATGCGTTCAAACGGTGGTCAGATATTCGAGCAGGTCATGGTCAATGACCTGACTTGTCACGCCGGCCGAATAACCCATGTGGTAACCAATCGCGGTTCAATCGAGGTTGATACAGTGGTCAATGCCGCCGGGCTTTGGGCACGTCAAGTCGGCTGGATGGCAGGCGCCGAGATTCCCGCTGGGGTTGTTGAACATCAATACGTGGTGACGGAAAAGACTAATAGAATACCCCCCGATTTACCCGCACTCCGCGATCCCGATGGCAGCTTCTATGCCAAGCCGGAACCGGGAGCACTGGCAATCGGTGGCTGGGAGAAGAGGACTCAGGCGGTCAATCCGAAGAATGGCTTTCCGTGGGAAAACGAGCGCTTCCTGTTTGACAGCAGACTCGATCGGCTGGAAGAATTTTTTGAACCGGCAATGAGGCGCTTGCCGATTCTGAATGATTTGGGCATACGCACGATCATCAATGGGCCGATTCCGATTTCACCCGATGGCGAGCCGATCATGGGTCCGGTACCGGGCCTGAATAATTTTTTTGCAGCCTGTGCCTTTACTTCCGGTATTGCCGCGTCCGGCGGTGCTGGTAAAGCCATGGCTAATTGGATACTTGAAGGTGATCCGGGGCTTGATTTATGGGCTTTTGATAGCCGCCGCTTCGGCGCGCTGCACGCCGGGCGGCAATTTTTACATGATCGGGCAATTGAGAGCTATGGCAAATACTACGCCGTTCACTGGCCGGGCGAGGAACAGGAATCCGCGCGCGCGGTACGCCGCAGCCCACTTTACCACGCCCTGAAAAAACAGGGTGCGGTTTTCGGCTCGAAATTTGGTTGGGAACGGGCCAATTGGTTCAGTCATGCGGATATACCCCAGCACGATGTGTTGAGCTTCGAGCGGACGCAAGAGGAAAAAACGGTCGGTCGTGAACATCTTGCGGCACGCGAACGAGTCGTGCTTGTAGATATGTCTTCGTTTACTAAAATTGAAATCAGCGGGCCTCTGGCATGTGGTTTTCTGCAGTATCTAGCCGTGGCCAACATCGATAAGCCAATCGGGGGTGCAACTTATACTCAGCTATGCAATAACCGCGGGGGAATCGAAGCCGACGTCACGATCATCCGCCGTGCAGAGGACTGCTTCTGGCTGATCACCGGCTCCGGATTTGGCGTACGCGACCGGCACTGGATACAATCCAGCCTAAACAGCTACCTTGCTCTGTGTGGCACAGCCTGGCAACACAGTGGCGAACAATGGATTTACAATCCCGGCCGTATTGCAAAATATGGAGTATCGATTCGCGATGTCACATCAGCCTATGGTGTCGTTAACGTGGCGGGACCTTTGGCGCGCAGGGTATTGACCAGGGTGAGCGACACAGATTTCAGCAATAAAGCCTTTGCCTTTATGACCGCCAAAGATATCCGAATAAATTATGCCCCTGCAGTTGCCTTTCGGGTTAGCTACATCGGCGAACTGGGTTGGGAGTTGTATATCCCGACAGAGTACATGCTGTATGTCTACGAATTGCTGCAGAAGGCCGGCAAGGAATTCGGCATCACCAATATCGGATACCGGGCAATCGATAGTTTACGCCTTGAGAAACGCTATCCGGTCTGGGGAGTGGATATCACTCCTGAACATAACCCATTCGAAGCCGGCTTGCAGTTTTTAATCGATTGGAACAAGGGCGATTTTTGCGGAGCGGAGGCACTTGCCAGAATCCGTCAGGAGGGCGTGCGTCGAAAGCTGGTATGTCTTGCTCTTGATCTTCCGCTATCGGTATTCGGTGGAGAAGCCATTTTCGCCGACAATAAAGTTATTGCCCAAGCAACCAGCGGTAATTTTGGATACTCGGTAAAGAAGAGCCTTGTGCTTGCCTATCTGCCGGTGGAATTGCTCGATCATGGTGAATTTGAAGTCGAAGCTTTTGCCGAACGCAGCTCGGCGGCGCTCGTCAAAGGGGCGATCTATGACCCGAGCCGGAAAAAGATCCATTGCTAACTATTGATAAAGGAGCCCACGGTTTATTATCAGGCATTTAAGTATTGTACTCAGGCTGAACTACACGCAGAGGGCCTTCGCCAATTTCCGCCCAGTCGGCAATGGGAATTCGTTCATAGCCCTGTTGCGGATTCTCAATATCAAAAACCGCTACAGATTGAGAAACTCCGGGGTCGGGATTTAAAGGCGTATCTACCCATTACAATCCTTGGAATCAATGACTGCAATCTGATTGGATTTATTTTCAGCAGACATGAAGTACCATTAAGTGCGCTCCCAACCGCCGTCATGCAGAAAAAGTGCCGCGCCTATAGATCAAGTCAAATAACTTTCTCTTGTATTAGCGCTTTTAGTTTTGCCACCCTCTAATCAACTACGCCCCAGTGCTCTGTCCGGGTAAGGATTGCATCGCCAGGCTTCGGTTTTATTTTCCCGATCCCGTCGAACAAAGGTCGGAGCCTCATGGGACATATGTCCTAAAACGTAATTTTATTGTTCATTTTCAACAACTTATACCTATATCCTATCTCTAAAAGTTTCGTCCGAAGTGGTTTAGGCGCTGCTTTGTCAACGTTCAGTATTCACGAGTAAAGTCTTTGGAGATAGCGATGTTCAGTAAAAATTTCTCACGTAGCGATATGCCGACCAGCGTAATTCACTGGGTTGTGGTAATCGCATTTTTGGTTAATTTGGCTACAGGCCTTCGCATTGCAGCGGATAATCAAGCGTCCGGCCTGGCTCAGTATCTGACCGATATATTGCCGCAAGGCGCGGTTTTTCCGCTGCATATCAGTTCCGCGTTAGTGTTGTTGGTGGCAAGCATCGGCTATGTGATTTTTGTGCTATCGGCCCGTGTAGGGGCACGCATTCGAATGGATCGATCCCGATGGCGGTCACTGATGAATAGCAACCGCGCTGTCCGTTGGCGGGCCATTAATGCGCTGCTGTACTGGCTGGCATTCGGTTTGTTGATATTGGCCATGGGCAGCGGTGCATTTCTGTATTATTTCAATGGCGGTATCGATTACAGCTTCATTTCCGAGGTTCATGTACTCGTTGCCTGGATGCTTGTCGGCTATGTGGTTTTACACATTACCGCACAACTCTTCCTCGGTGGGTTTACCCAGCTGATGGGTATTCTTATTCCAAGGGCGGGCTATATCGGCGCCGGCTCTCTGGCCACTCTGGGCTCGCTAGCGGCGGGTTGGACAATTTATGCAAGCACACAGCCGGCGGCGACGCAGCTGACCCTCTACCACACGGATGAAATCCCTGTGTTGGACGGCAAAGCAGCGGATGCGGCCTGGAGTAAAGCTTCCCGGGTGCGGGTGCATACGGTGCATGGCGCGAATCAGCCGGGTGGTGAAAGTGAAGTACTCGTCAGTGCGGTGCATGACGGTACCTACTTGTACAGCATTTTTCGCTGGCAGGACACCAGCCGCAGCCTGAAGCATTTACCCTTGCAGAAAACCGAGCAGGGCTGGAAAGTGCTGCAAACCGAGTACGCCATTCAGGATGAAGACTCCTATTATGAAGATAAATTCGCGGTAATGCTGGCCCATTCCCCCGAAATCGCCGGCGCCGGAACCACACATCTGGGCGCCAGGCCCCTGGCGGACAAACCGGCCGCATCCGGTGGAAGGGGCTTGCATTACAGTACGGACGGATCAATCAGCGACGTATGGCACTGGAAGGCGGTTCGTAGCGGAGGGCCACAGATGCAGCAAATCGATGACAACTATTTCGGCCCTCCCCGCGAGGCGAAGAAATCGGGGCGTTATACGGGCGGCTATTGGAAAGACCCGAAGCAGTCAGGCGGATTTTCGATGAACTGGCAAAAATACAGCGATGATGTGGTCACGCCAAAGCGATTGCCCAAAGACCCGGCATCCCTGGATGTATTCAGGGAGATCGATTTAGCGCCCGAAGCCACCGATAAGATTAACCTGTCCCTCAGCGCAGCCGATACGGTTCCCTACTCCGAAGAGCTGGATACTTATCCTGTCGGTACGATTATGCCCTCGGTAATTACCGAAGGGCCGTTCATCGGTGACCGTGGCGATGTTACAGCCGTGGCCCACTGGGATCAGGGTTACTGGACCATGGAAGTCAAACGCAAGCTCGATACCGGCTCTGAGTTTGACGTTGCCGTTACTCGGAAAAAGCCGGTGTATCTATGGGTGTCGGCATTCGACCACGCACAGACACGGCATAGTTGGCATCTGCATCCGATCGAGCTGATAGTGGAGTAGGCGGTTATGTTTCAAATTCAAATAAAACAGTGGCCCACAAGCATCAATGCCGGTACGGATTCGATATTGCAATCGGTGCTGGATGGGGGAGTCCCCTTCCCGCACCAATGCCGCACAGGAGACTGTGGCAGTTGCTGCAGCAAGCTTGTCAGCGGGGAGATCAAACACGATGATTGCAGTGAACACGCTCTGAGCCGTTGGCAGAAGGAAGCGGGCTGGATCTTGCCCTGCCGCGCAAAAGCGCTCAGCGATGTGCAACTGGACTGCCCCGGCGATTGGGCGAATAGCGCTTTACCGCCGAGAAACTGGCGTGCCAGAGTTGAGTCCCTGAAATACATTGCCGAACGAGTTGTGCATCTGCAACTTCGCTGCAGAGGTACACGGCCTGTGTTTTACCCGGGTCAATATTTTCAGCTTGCGATCAGCGGATTGCCGGCACGCGCTTATTCTCCGGCAAACAGCCCGAATGCTGAACTGCTGGAGTTATATATCTCCGTGCACAACAGCGGCCTGGTCAGTTCCCATATCGCAAAGCATCTGCGGTGTGGCGATCCGGTCCGCCTGCGTGGTCCTTTCGGCAGGCAGTTTCAGATATCGACGGAAAATGCACCCGTATTCGGCATCGCAACCGGAACGGGCTTGGCACCCTTGCTCAGCATCCTGCGCAGTCAGGATCAACGGGCGTCCCTGCCGAAATTCAGGCTGATCGTACAATCACGCAGTCGCGAATCCGTATTTGCCGGGGAGATATTGAAAGAAATGCAAGTACGGAACAGTCTTTTCAGTTTTCACCAAACCATTCCCCCACCCGATTGCAGCGACACGATCGAGCACCTTTTGATACAGATCCGAAAGGAGATTCCCGACGAATTTACAGCCAGACGGTGGCGTTATTATCTGGCCGGTTCACCGAAGGCGGTTGAGCGGTGCTGCGATTTATTGCACAGGCGCCGGGTTAATCCCGATGCAATTCAGACGGATAGCTTTGTCGCATCTTCAGCCGGCGCTCCTTCGGAACTATCGCGATGGATTTCCCCGGTCAAGGCCGGACTTGGGCGCTGGTTTAACTTTTAGCGGAAAGGTTAGGATAAGGAAAGATCGCCTGTCTGCGATGCACCAGAATTGGACAAGAGCGCAAAAATATTGAATATTGCACCATTTTCAAGTCACACTATTCCTCATGCAAATTCATGATAACGTTCTCAAGCGCAGTGCATTGTATCGGGCTTTTCCAATCGCACTGGCGGTGGCACTTTTGATCGCGGAGATTGTCGACGACATCATTCTGAATAACTTTCACATCGACTTCTACGTGGTATTGGAAGCCTTCGTGGTAACCTTGCTATCGGTTATGCTCTGGTCTGAAATCAACCAGCGGGAGCAGGCCGAGCAAACCGCCGAGCGAGCCGAGGCACGGTCCCAACGTCTGGCGGGCGATCTGGCTGAGCATATCGAGAAAAGTTTTGAACAATGGCGGTTGAGTCAGGCCGAACACGATATTGCCTGGCTGCTGCTAAAGGGTTTCTCTTTCGCGGAAATTGCGGACCTGCGAGGGGTAAAGGAAAAAACCCTGAGACAACAGGCCAGCCGAATTTACACCAAAGGCAAGGTCACGGGCCGTTCTGAACTGGCTGCCACGTTTTTGCAGGATTTACTGTTGATACAGGATAAAAAGTCGTAAAATCTCGATGATCGGAATGCTACTGAATAATCCTGTTTTAGACCCCGCCATACTCGCGTTTTTGTTCACCAACCCAGCGTTTGATCAAGGGCGCAATGGATTCAGGATGTTTGCGGGTAAGGATTGCCGCCGACTGGGCGACGTCGTCCAACAGATCCTGATCACGGCTGAGATCGGCGATCCGGAACTCGGCCAGCCCTGTCTGGCGTGTGCCCAGCAATTCTCCGGCGCCGCGAATGGCGAGATCTTTTTCCGCGATCAGAAATCCGTCATTGGTTTCCCGCATAATGGCAATTCTTTCCCTGGCGGTCTGAGACAGCGGCGGTTGATACACCAGTACGCAGCTGCTCTGTGCGCTGCCGCGGCCGACCCGCCCCCGCAACTGATGTAATTGGGATAGTCCCAGGCGTTCGGCATTTTCAATAATCATTAATGAGGCGTTGGGAACATCGACGCCGACTTCTATAACGGTCGTTGCCACTAACAGGTCCAGCTGCCGGCCTTTGAACGCGCTCATGACAGCGTCTTTTTCCTGAGTTTTCATGCGACCGTGCACCAGATCGATTCGATAATCCGGCAGCGCTTCCTGCAGAATTTTAGCCGTGTCTTGCGCCGCCTGGCATTGCAAGGCTTCGGACTCTTCAATCAGCGTGCATACCCAATAGACTTGCCGGCCTTCGGCTATGGCCTTGTGGACGCGCTCAACCACCTGGGCCCGGCGCGAAAAAGGTACCGCCACTGTACTGACCGGCTTTCTCCCCGGAGGTAACTCGTCAATAACGGAGAGGTCCAGATCCGCATAGGCAGTCATGGCTAAAGTGCGCGGAATGGGGGTGGCGGTCATGATTAACTGGTGCGGAATCGTGTCACCTTCCGCGCCCTTGTTTCGCAATGCAAGCCGTTGATGCACTCCGAAACGGTGCTGCTCGTCAATAATGGTCAAACCCAGGCTAAAAAACCGGACATCATCCTGAAACAGGGCATGGGTGCCGACGACTATCCGGCTTCGACCCATGGCAATGGCTTCTATGGCATCGCGGCGCTGGCGGGCCGACATTTTTCCGGAGAGCCAGCCGACGCTGATATCCAAGGGCTCAAACCATTGACTGAAATTCAACAAATGCTGTTCGGCGAGTATTTCGGTCGGCGCCATAACGGCAACCTGGTAAGCCACCTCTACAGCCCGGGCGGCTGCCGCGGCGGCAACTACCGTCTTGCCGGCTCCTACATCCCCCTGTACCAGTCGCAGCATGGGCTCACTGCTTTCCAAGTCATTCGTGATTTGCCCGATAACGCGCGACTGGGCGCCGGTCAGCTGAAATGGCAATAATTCGATCAACTGCCTGACGATCTCACCTTCTGCTTGCATTTTTGGTGCGGCTTTTTTGCGGGTTTGATCTCTCAGAGCT
Organism: Granulosicoccaceae bacterium; assembly: GCA_965222695.1. Lineage (GTDB taxonomy): Bacteria > Pseudomonadota > Gammaproteobacteria > Granulosicoccales > Granulosicoccaceae > UBA7957. The sequence continues at coordinate 4,028,714 of OZ244967.1, forward strand.
AATAAGCCAAGCCGGTGTGCGATCAACTCTTCAAAACACAGCCGGCGGTGGGCGGGGTGCATACCGTCCATCAGCGCGCCGATATCTTCCTCTGGCGGCGGGCGATGAACGATGCTCAGTGCGGTTTTCAGATCGGGAAACCGGTATTTTCCCGTTAGTGACTGCGGTAGCCACTCTTGCAAAACCTTGTTGGATGTCATCAAAGACAGGGCCTGGCCGGTAATCTTCCTTAGAGTCAGTTGATGCACACCTTCGGTGGTCGGATAAATAGGTGTCAGCGCTTTTTCCGTTTCCATATCGGTATTTGCAAGCTGATACTCCGGATGCACCATTTCCAGCCCGAGACCACTGCGCCTGACTTCTCCGAAACAGCGTAATGCTACACCCGGTTTCAGATTTTCCTGCTGCGCCCGGCTGAAATGGAAAAAACGCAGTGTCAGGCTTCCCGTCCGATCAACGACCTTCAGCAACAGGGAGCGACGGCGGCGAAAGACTACATCGGCCGCCTTGATTTCCACATCCACGACCGCTTCCATTCCCGGCCGAAGCGATCCAAGCGGTGCGACGCGGGTTCTATCCTGGTATCGCAAAGGCAAGTGAAATAAAACGTCCTGGACGGTTTCTATGTGCAGCTTGCCGAGCCTGGAAGCAACCTTTGGTCCGACGCCTTTGAGTGAACTGACCGGTTTTTCCGATAGTACGCTTACCACAGTATGGGCAGCCGCCGAAGTCTTTTTCATCTATCGCCGGGATAAACCGCTCAATCCGCCACTTGCATTATGGCTTCCATCTCAACCGACACGTCTTTTGGCAAGGCGGCAACACCGTATGCGGCCCGGGCCGGATAGGGCTCATTGAAATAATCGGCCATCACTTCATTGACGGTTGGGAAATCGGCCAGATCCTTCAGCAGTACAGTCAGCTTTACGATATCGTCCAGATCCCCGCCGGCAGCTTTGCAGATGGCGCGCATATTGTCGAAAACCAGTCGGATATTCTCTTCAACGCTGCCTTGCTGGACTTGCATCGTATCCGGAATCAGGGGAATCTGGCCCGAGATAAAGACAAGATTGCCACTTTGTACGGCCTGTGAGTAGGCACCAATGGCGCCCGGCGCCTGGTCGGTAGAAAAGACTTTTTTTGACATAAACCCTCCCGGGAGTAAAGTCGAAACGAGGGGCTTGCCGTGAAATCAGTTTTCGCGCTTTACACGCTAACGATCGACGGATTACGCAAGCGACGAATTATCCTGGCCAGATGGTGACGGCTTTCGACGGTTAATGCAAATCATGTAATGGATAAGCTACTGTTATATCTAAGCGCCTAAGTTGTCCTACGATGTGCTTCTTGGATCATATCGGAATCGAGATCTACCCCATGCAGCTGTCCCGATGTCGATACGCCCTAAAACCTAGTAGTCAGTCAATCTGAAACATTCGGGTAAAGACGTTTCAGTTTTATCCTTGCTTGCTCTGTTGTGAAGCGCCAATCTACCGGTTTCGTATTTTCGTTGCGTATCTGCTCCCATTGCTCAACCTCCTGTGTAAGGGTTTCTCTATCAGCAATGCGACGATCTAGGCACTGTCGAGCCAGCACGCTGAATTCGCACTCCGCCATGTTCAGCCAGCTTCCATGCTTCGGTGTGTAGATAAATTCGAGTTTGCTGAGCAGACTGTGAGCAAGCTCTGGCGGGAATGCTTTGTACAATGAGGCGCCAGTATGTGTGCTAAGGTTATCCATCACCAAGGTGATTTTTTCCGCATGCCGATAGTCCTCCTGCACCAGGCGTCGCACACCTTCAGCCCACTCACTTGCCGCATGATTCCCTGCCACTTGCACTCTACGCCAGTTCTCCAGAGGCGCATAGAACAACAGCAAATGAGCCACACCATTGCGTTCATATTCTCCATCGTAGCGCTCTGTCTGTCCCGGTGAAGGCGGAATCGGCTTGCGAACCTCACGTGTACATTGCTTGGTGGTCTCATCCATGCAAACCACTGGATAGTCTGGGTCGTACTCCCTCTTGTAAACGTCCAGCACCTGTTCCATTTGACAGACAAAGGCGGCATTACCCTGAGCGGGTATACACCACATCCTCTTCTGCCAAGGTTTTATGGTGTTTTTTTAAAACTTGCCTAACCGTTTCATACGAGATCGTATCCACAATGTCCAACTCCACAAGTTTTTCGCTCAAAAGCCTCAGAGTCCAGCGTACCCGCCCCTCGGGTGCTTCACTACAGGCCAGGCTTATCAATTGGGCTTCGCCTTCGCCATCCAGACTCGCTGTACGTTCGCGAGATCGCTTCTTTCTCTGTAAGGCCTTCTCCAAGCCTTCATGAACGCACCTTCGGCGAACAGATTCAATACACCGTGTGCTCAGTTCCATCTGATCGGCTGTTTCCGTGTCAGTCATTGCCGGACCATACTTGCCCTCATCAACCCGTAGCAGTATCGCCGCATGTCGTCGCCGTTGGGCTGACACTCGGCCTTGATTTACCATGCCTTCCAGTGCATGGCGTTCATCCTGCGATAGTCTCACTATATTGCGCTTTGCCATATCAAACCTCATCAACAAGTTGTAATTCCTTGTTAAGAAGTTAGACTAATACCCGAACTTTTCATCCTGACTGACTACTAGTAGTCCGTCCACTTGATAAGTACGGGTTCAGCGGGCCGGACTACTGGATCTGTTGAGCATTAGAAATTGGATTCCAACCAGTGCCGCAACCAGCCCAGATCGATATGCTCCTGCTCCAGCCGCAGCCGCGCTTCGTGCATGTTGTTGATGAGCGCCTGATAGACGCGCTGTTCTTCGTCGTTCAGGCGGGCCAGAGGCACTTTCGACGGGCTGGATTCACGCCCCCAGAACGGTTTGTTCTCCAGTAAGGTACATTCGTCCATTAACAGACTCTGGACATGCGGAAGTACCTTACGCAGCTGGTTGAGAATGGCAAAGCCGTGGGTATCGATATCACCCCAGTAAAAGACGGGAATCCCGCGCAGCCAATCGATCTCAGACAGGGCCTCAAATCCGTAGCCGCTGCCGAAGAGGATCAGGCTGTTTTCGACGATGGGGAAGCTGAGAAAGTTGATCTCATTTTCGGTGATAAAAACCCGCTGGATATTCTGATCGAACTCCCGCTCGATTCCCAGCCGGATAAAGTCCGCTACCGTCAAGCTGATGTCAGTGTCGTCGAGCGCGAGAAAACTCAGGGACTGATCCAGCAGACGGAAACGGATTCTCTCCGGTTTGCTACGAAATCCGTAACGCTGCGCGAACTGCCGCGCACCGGTTGCGGTTTGATCGATATGGGTGCTGTCCAGTGCCAGATCCAACAGTTGAGCCAGTACGCCCCTGTGTTGTTCGATAAATTTACTGTTGATGCCGGGCAGGCTGACCTGGCGCAGGTAGATACCGGGGTCGGGCGTAGATTGGCGCCAGCTCACAAAGCGCAGTAACAGCGGCCACTGCTGTACGAGCGCCAGGGCTTTCAGCGGGTAGCGTTCGAGCCAGGGCAGGAGTTCGGGCAGCTGCTCCGCCGTTGTCGACAGGATTGTTTCAAAGGCCTCTCGTTCCCGCATTTTCTGCAATACAAGTATGGCATCGTCGAGGGAGTCGATCCAGGCCTCGTCGGGCAGGGAGTTTTCACCAATCACGCGGTGGCGCACGGTGCGATATTCGATTCTGAATCCGCGGATTTTTTCGGTCGCTGCGATCCACTGCCGGACGGCGTCGAAATCGTCGCTGAGTGAGCGGCTGTCGGGCGTCTTGAACACCAATCGTTTCGGAAAAAACGCCGCATCCTTTTCGCCGCGCCATTGTCTAATCGCATCGCGCAGTAACATGCCGCGGTCCCAGAGTTTTTCCAGCTGTTCGTGCAGGTCGGTTCTGCGGGTCCAGTGTTTTGCTGCGTTCATGCATTGGCCTGCGATGCGCTCGTGGCCTTTTCTTCCCGGTAGGCCTCAATCGTGAGATTGCGCAGTCTGGAGGTCTCGCCACCGTCGTTGTGCACAAAGCCTACGGCCGAGACAAATGGTTCGATAATGTGGATTTTCTGCAGGGGTGTTACGATTAGCAGTTGCAGATTCAATTGGCTGAACAGGCGCAGTCCGTACTGTGCGGACTCGTCGGAACCGCGGCCGAAGGCCTCGTCAATAACCACGAAGCGGAAGGTGCGCGAGCGCACCGTTCCCCACTCCAGGCCAAACTGGTAGGCGAGGCTGGCGGCCAGAATGGTGTAGGCCAGTTTTTCCTTCTGGCCGCCGGATTTACCACCAGAGTCGGCGTAGTGCTCGTGTTCCTGGTGGTCCTCCCGCCAGCGCTCGGAGGCTGCAAAGGAAAACCAATTGCGCACGTCGGTGACTTTCGCCGTCCAGCGCCGGTCCTGATCGCTCAGCCCCTCGCGGCCGCGAAAGCGTTCGATAATGTGTTTGACCTGGAGGAATTTCTGCTCGGAGTACTGCTCTTCTTCCGAGCCGGTAAGTGCGCCTTCGGTGCAGGTGCGCAACTCGCCCTGGAAGTCTCGGATATCCACATCCTGAGTAGCCTGCGCCTCCAGTCGGATATAGCGTCCGGGGTTGTAGTCGATCTGCGTCAGGGATTCATTGATCTGCTCAATGCGCTCACGGATGGTTTCGCGTTCGCGGTGCAATTGCGACTGAAAGTTGGCGACTTCGCGGATGGTGTTCTCATTCAGCAGTTCCTTGAAACGCGCTTCGAAACGCGGCAGATCGTCAGCCTGCAGTGCATCCAGCATCTGCCGGTATTCAGCGGCCGACTCGATGGAGACATCCACTTCACTGGTTTCCAGCGGGTACCGGCCGTTGTATTCGCTCATGGCATTGACGATTTTCTGCAGCAGTCGGTCTAGCCGCCTGTCTTCGGCGTCGATTTTATCCTGCAGCCATTTGCGCATCTCGCTCTGCCGGCTGTCGCAGGATTCGACGCTCAGCATGTGTTCGCCAAGCGCCTGCGGTCGAAGTTCCTCCAGTCTGGGGAAAAGCGGTTTGTGCTGTTCGGCTTCTTCACTGTTCAGAATGGTCTTCGCGACGTCGAGCAGTGTGTTGTTATCCTCGATTTTCTGTTCTGTACGGGCAGCTTTGTTTTTGCTCTTTTCCAGCTTTTCCGTAACGCCGGCAGCTTCCTGTTCCAGTGATTTCAGAGTCGCTGTCAGGGACAGCAGCAGATCGGATGCTTTCCCAAGGGCCGCTAATTCATCGTGCAGTTCGGCAATCAGCCGGGCAAGCGGCTGCCAGTCCAGTTCGCGGAAGTCCCGGTACTCCTCCAGACGAGTAATGGCGTTATGCGATTCGTCAGCAGTGCTCTTCTCCTGCTGCAGTGTAGAGATGGCATCACCGAGATCGGCCAGTTGAGTTTCCAGTTTGCGCTTGCGGTTTTCCAGCGCCTGGATCTTGTCCCGGTTGCTCCAGCCGAGCACAAAGCGGCTGTAGTCGTTCAATGCAAAGCGGTCGTCCTTCTCGTGGCGACCCCCGATGGATTTTATCTGGCCGTTGAGGGTAATCGCTCTTTTTTCGCGGCGGAACTGCTTCTGACTGTCGCAGCAGGCCAGATCGAAGCGATGGGCGATTTCCTGCTCCAGCCAGGGATAAAAGGCCGAATCGGGTTTGATGGCAAGCTTGTGCACGAGTGAATCGGGGTGCAACGAGGGTAGGCTGCGGTGCCGATTCGTACCGGTGCGATAGTAGACCAGCCGCCCGCGCAGATGGGTTTTGTCGACCCACTGAGCGACGCGCTTGTAGTGTTCGTCCGGCACCAGCATGGAAAGACCGAAATTGCGCATCAGGCGTTCGATGGCGCCCTGCCATGGCTTGTCTTCGCCGCGTACCTGCAGGAGTTCGCCAGCAAAGGGCAGCTCCTCCTCGTCCAGCGACAGGTCCTCGCAAAGTGTCCTGCGGATATTGATCTGGATCTGCTCGATATTGCTCTGGCGCGATGCGAGATCGTCGATCGTCTGTTGCAATTCGCTGTGTTGTTTTTTACCGCTGTGAAGGTCGACGGCTTTTTCGGTCAGCTGATTCTGGAGTGTCGCGATCCGGTCGTTCAGCGAGTTGCGGCGTTCATCGAGCTGTGCCTGCTGATGCAGAAACGCCTCCGTTGTCTCTGCCGCTTGCATTTCAAGCGGTGCAAGCAGTTGACGGTAGCGTTCGGCCTTGTCGGATCGGCGTCTGCGCTCTTCCTCCTGCTGCTGTATCTGCGCCTTCAGGCTTTCGATGCGGTCGCCGCCGTTGTCGGCGATCTGCTGCTTCAGTTCGTTCTGCCGTTGCTGCAGTTGCCTGGCCTGTTCGTTCAGTTGTTCAATCTTCTTTTGCCGGGTTTGCAGCTCATCGTGCAGGCGCTCCAGCCTCAGCTCAAGCAACTCCGCCTTAAGGCTGCTGAAAAAGCACTCCAGCGCCTCGCGTCCGGCGCGCCATTGTTGCACCGCATCCTGCAGCTCTTTGTGGGTGTCGCAGAAGTCAACCAGCGGCGTCAGTTCCTCAATTTGCAAACGCGCGGTCTGTACCGCCTGATGAGCACGGCTCAGGTCGTCAAAATGTTCGATCAGCGACTTGATGCGCTCAGCGACATCGAAGGGTTCCAGCATGTGCTGGCGGACAAAATCGGTGAGGTTGCCGACCGATTTCATGGAGACGGTCTGATGAAAGAGGTCCAGGGCTTGTTCGTTATCGATGCCGAAACGGCGGCGGAACCAGGCGCCGTACTGCGGGAAGTGATCGAACAGCTGGCAACGGTCCCCGCGCAGGCGCTTGCGCAACGCGTTGATCTCGCTGCCGAACTGCGAGAAGTCTGTTTCTATGGTCAGCGATTTTTCCGCGCAGACATAGAAGCGCTCGGGCTGTCCGCGGGTCTCCTTCATCCAGAAGACCTGCGCCAGGGTCACAGTCTGGTCGTAACCCTCATTGTGGAATTCGCCGAGGACTACCGAGTAGCTGTTCTGGTCGCGCAGCGCCACGGGCCGAGACTGACCGCCGGTGTTGTTGCGCTCGGACTTGTAATAACCGAGTACATAGGAACGTAGATGACGCTCCTTTTTCTCGGCGCCAGCGGCCTTGTTGTAATCGATTTTGTTTGCCGGCACGAGCAGGGTCGTGACGGCATCCACCAGCGTTGATTTGCCGGAGCCGATGTCACCGGTCAGCAGGCAGTTCTCGCCGCTCGGCTGCAGCGTCCAGACGCGATCGCTGAAGGTGCCCCAGTTGAAGACCTGCAGTTTTCGCAGCCTGAAACCACTGAGGGCGTCGTCGCCGGTGAAATCAAGCGCCAGTGAATCGGCCTCGTCCTTGAACAGATCATCCATCGCTGTGCTCTCCAGATTGCAGTCTGTCTCTGTACTCGTTCAGTCGCTGGTCGAAATCCGCCAGCCACTGGGCATCGACAAAGGCCTTGATGATGCGGCGGACTTCGTATTCCGGTACTTTGCCGCTGTTGTCGGATTTCAGTTTACGCAGGAAGCCGAGTTCCAAGACTTTGTTGATATGGCGCTCGATCTGGTCGACCAGTTTTGCCTCGTTGCTGCTGTCTGGCAGAAACAGGCGGATCAGTTCGACGATCTGCTCGCGACTAAGCACCAGGCGGGTCTCGGCGCCGCTGGCGTCGGACTCCGCCAGTTTTTTACGCAGCAGCGCCAGCAGCAGGCTGACCGGGAACGAGAGCTGACGCCGGATGATCAGGCGCGGGATATCGGAGCCGCTGGCGTTTTCCTCGCCGTCGCTTTGCCTGTTGCGCAGAAAGGCGTAGCCTTCGGCCTCATCCAGAATCAGCTCCAGACCGAGTACGGCGACGTAGTCGCGCACGCGATTCTGCAGGCCTATCAGACGGGACCAGCGCATCGGGTCGGCATCGTGGTAGAGCACACCCTTGAGAAGCACCACCAGCAGCGTGCCCAGAAGCGGTTCCGCTGTTGTGGAATTCTCTCTGTCGTCAGGTTCCTGAATTGTCATATTATCCTAGGTCTGTCCCTGTTGCATTCGACGCAGATAGATGACGCGCGGCATTCTGGCCGTTATGGTCTGCTGCCGCTGGTCCAGCCAGCTGACGGTTTCCTCTGTCTTTTCATCGATCATCATGGTGAAATGGACCGAGTCATCGCCTCGCTCTCGGCCAAGCTCCAGATAGGCTAGCAGCTCCGCAAGCCCCTGATCCAGCGGCCTTGCACGGCACAACTGGCTGAGGGAAATCTGCGATTGCCGCTGCAACGACTGGCGCAGATGCGCCGCAATAGCGGCCTTGTCGACGACGGTCTGCGAGTAGAGGGCGCTGGTATCGAAGCTCTGGTCGCCGGCCTCAAGCCGGATATTGTCGATGAAGGGTTTGATCGGCGGCTTGTACAGCGGGCGCTCCATCGGCATGTCGATATCGGCACCGGCTTGCGCTATTGCCATAAACCCGCTGTCGACACGGGGGCCGCAAAGCGTATCGCGCAACACCAGCGCCTTGCTCTCGATACCGTGCAGTATTTCCATGATACGGCGGTTCTCCAGCCAGGCCTGGTCGTCGAGAAAGCGCCGGAGCTGCTGCGACAGCAGGGCCACAGTGCGCTGGGTGTGTTCGCCGGCCTCAAGCCAGTCGTGGTGGACGCGGCGCGTTCTGCTGTCGGGCTCCAGCTCGCGGATGGCGGGCAAGGCGAGTACCTTGTCCAGTCTTTCGCCGAAGTCGTCCTGTCGTTCCGGCGACATCAGAAAATCCCAGAAGGCGCGGAAGCTCGCGCCCTGGTCCGAGTCCGCGATGGCGTCCCGCTCGCCCATGATCTGCGTCAGCAGCTCGCCCTTGCTGCTCTCCCAGGTGGCGATCTGTTCACGGACGCTGCGGTCGAGCTGGCGGAAATTGTGTTCGACTTCGCGAAAGTCCGACAACAGTTCCCGGGCCTGCTGACTGAACTGCATAAATCGGTCTTTCAGTGCGGTTTCGTCCAGCAGGCTGATTTTACCCTGCAGGGTCTGGGCGATTTCCGTGTCTATGGCGTCACGCTGTTTTTTGAGTTCGCGCAGGCGTGTCGGGATGTCCGCCTCGCTGCCGTCGCTGAGCTGGCGCAGGAGTTCGAACAGGGTCAGCAGACGGGACTCGGTCCCAACAAAGCTGCGCTGGCCGAGGTTCTCCAGCCAAGCCAGCGCCTTTTCGGTGGCCGGTGTCAGGTCGTAATGCGCCTCGTCCGAGTTCTGGCGGTAGAACTTGCGCAGCCAGCCCTTTTCCGTGGCGGCCCAGTCGTCGAGGTATACAGTGGCGCTGCGCGGGAATTTGTCTTCGCCAAGGATATTGCGCAGCTGGAACAGCTCGTCTTCCAGTGCTTCGGTCAATTCCGCCTGCGCGATGATGCGTGTGTTTTTATCGATAAAGGCCTTCTGCAGGAAGCTCGCCATCAGTGGCGCGTGGGGGCTGGCCAGAAAGCGCCAGGCCGGATGGTGTTGGCGCAGTGATTCCAGAGTTGGGTAGTCGAGCTTCATGTCGGTCTGGATGCCGGTGCGTTTCTCTGTTTGCGGGGGCCACATTTTACACGATTTGCACAAACCGGTATCAGGAAGAGTCGTTCAGGGTTTCGGATCAATCCAGCACAATAAAGACCTCAACAGCGGAGATCGTGTAATTCAACAAATCCTGATGTGGCTGGAAGTTCAGCAGCAGGGCATTTTCTATCAGTTCGCCCCACAGACGTAACACCATGGCCATCTGCTACATGGTGCCACATTCCACGACAGCAACGCGTCAACAAGTGAGGACTGGGTATGGGTGCCCAGGGATGCTTTTGTTCAGGGTGCTGAGTCGTCAGACTGCTCATAGCACTATAGATCTGCTAGTAGTCAGTCAATCTGAAACATTCGGGTAAAGACGTTTCAGTTTTATCCTTGCTTGCTCTGTTGTGAAGCGCCAATCTACCGGTTTCGTATTTTCGTTGCGTATCTGCTCCCATTGCTCAACCTCCTGTGTAAGGGTTTCTCTATCAGCAATGCGACGATCTAGGCACTGTCGAGCCAGCACGCTGAATTCGCACTCCGCCATGTTCAGCCAGCTTCCATGCTTCGGTGTGTAGATAAATTCGAGTTTGCTGAGCAGACTGTGAGCAAGCTCTGGCGGGAATGCTTTGTACAATGAGGCGCCAGTATGTGTGCTAAGGTTATCCATCACCAAGGTGATTTTTTCCGCATGCCGATAGTCCTCCTGCACCAGGCGTCGCACACCTTCAGCCCACTCACTTGCCGCATGATTCCCTGCCACTTGCACTCTACGCCAGTTCTCCAGAGGCGCATAGAACAACAGCAAATGAGCCACACCATTGCGTTCATATTCTCCATCGTAGCGCTCTGTCTGTCCCGGTGAAGGCGGAATCGGCTTGCGAACCTCACGTGTACATTGCTTGGTGGTCTCATCCATGCAAACCACTGGATAGTCTGGGTCGTACTCCCTCTTGTAAACGTCCAGCACCTGTTCCATTTGACAGACAAAGGCGGCATTACCCTGAGCGGGTATACACCACATCCTCTTCTGCCAAGGTTTTATGGTGTTTTTTTAAAACTTGCCTAACCGTTTCATACGAGATCGTATCCACAATGTCCAACTCCACAAGTTTTTCGCTCAAAAGCCTCAGAGTCCAGCGTACCCGCCCCTCGGGTGCTTCACTACAGGCCAGGCTTATCAATTGGGCTTCGCCTTCGCCATCCAGACTCGCTGTACGTTCGCGAGATCGCTTCTTTCTCTGTAAGGCCTTCTCCAAGCCTTCATGAACGCACCTTCGGCGAACAGATTCAATACACCGTGTGCTCAGTTCCATCTGATCGGCTGTTTCCGTGTCAGTCATTGCCGGACCATACTTGCCCTCATCAACCCGTAGCAGTATCGCCGCATGTCGTCGCCGTTGGGCTGACACTCGGCCTTGATTTACCATGCCTTCCAGTGCATGGCGTTCATCCTGCGATAGTCTCACTATATTGCGCTTTGCCATATCAAACCTCATCAACAAGTTGTAATTCCTTGTTAAGAAGTTAGACTAATACCCGAACTTTTCATCCTGACTGACTACTAGGGCATGCCATCAATTACCCAATACATCCTGTTATGACTGAAAATATGCCGGGCAAGGCGCGAGGAGTGTGTTTTGGTCAGCCCAAATGAGCGACGAGCAGCACGCACTGGCTCGCCACCTGCTCCCCGGCCTGTTGCGTCGCATTAAGGCGAAGATTGATGTCGGAACGGTGCATATTCGATCTGACAATCTGCCCGATTGTGTCAAAGGCCTCTCTGAAGGCACTATCAATTTCATCATATGCTACCCCCATCCTTCGGTTCCGTTGAGCATTGATCTGCAAGATTTCCTTCGGTACAGATTGCGACGGAGACAACAATCCCGGGTCGAGATCACAGGTGGCCCGCCAAGCCCGATCAATCTTCCTCCCGGGTGCCGGTTTGCAGGCCGTTATCCTTTCTCCGATGATATCTGCCGAACCATCCCACCTGATTTACGCGAGGTTTTGCCAAAGCACTTTGTATCCTGTCGCAAGGTAAGCGAGTCGGGGGTCCCGCCTCACGTCCGCTGTTGACCCTAACCATTAAAAAAGTGATCTCCATGGTAACCATTTATTGCGCTAGAAAAATAATTATGATGAACCCGAATCACCCTATGTCGACACACGTCGCCGCGCGATGGATATTTTCTTGGAACCGCTACTCTAAACTGGCCGAATTCGGCCAGACGCATGCGTCACTGCAGATCCCGCTCACTGCGTGCCTGCTCCTCCCGATCAACCCGAAAGCGATGTGCGAGTACCCTCGCCCCGAGTGTCGATGGAAAATACTGAAAGCGTCTTTGAACGGACAGTGAAGCTCGGGGCTACAGATGCTTATCCGTCGAACGGGCCCACCTAATCAATTATCCAACGGGCTGCGCACGCCCAAGACGCCGCGATTAAGAACGTGCGTGTAGATCTCGGTGGTTGCTACATCAGAGTGACCCAGTAATTCCTGCACTGTGCGGATGTCGTTGCCTTGTTCCAGCAGGCGGGTGGCAAAACTGTGGCGTCTATGTCTTGCAAGACATAGCCGGCACTATATTCCCTTCCTGACTATGTCGGGTAGCATCAAGAATTCTACAAAATGTTCGGTAATTGCAGTTCGCATCCTGCAGATTCCTATTCGAATACCCGACATAGTGTGACTGGCTAGAGACTGTTGAGAAAACCCAGTAATCGATCTCCCGGCTGATAGCGCTTTGATTTACACTCCATCGGTAGTGTTTTGGCGAGTGCCTGTTCCTTCAACTCAAGCGTTGCTTCCAGGTAGATCTGCGTTGTCTCAACTGATTCATGTCCGAGCCACAGAGCAATCACAGAACGATCAACACCGGCTTGCAGCAGGTCCATAGCCATGGTGTGCCTCAAGCGGTGGACGGTGACACGCTGTTGTTTTAACGAAGGACATTTTTGAGAAGCTGTGATGCGATGCTTATTCAACAGATACTGCACGCCATGGACACTGAGCTGCTTACCTCTGGCGCTGGGAAACAGCACGCCATCGTTACCGCGCTGTGGTTCTTTCAGCCAGGTTTTCAACACTGCGAGTGTGGATTTGACCACGGGTATACAGCGTTCCTTGCGCCCCTTGCCGATGACCCGCACATGAGCGCCGGCGCTGACGATAAGATCGTCCTGTGTGAGCCCGGTGATCTCGGATAAACGTAGGCCGGTTTGCACGGCGGTCAGAATAAACGCACGGTCTCGCCGACCCGACCAAGTGCTGCAATCTGGAGCGTCCAGCAATGCATTGACTTCCGGGCGGCTGAGAAAGCTAACCAGTTTGCGAGTGAATCGCTTACTGGGAATCGCGAGCACTCGCTGGATTTGTGCAGCATGGGTAGGCAGCTCAAAGGCCACATAATGAAAGAAGGAACGGATGGCCGTTAACCGTAAATTACGGCTGCGAATACTGATGCCGCGATGCTGCTCCAGTTCATCCAGAAATGCCACGATTAACGGGGCGTCAATCTGTTCGATTTTCAAGCGTGAGGGCGGCTGTTTCAAGCGCTGGTGTACGAATACTAAAAATTGGCGGAACGTGTCACGATAGGAACTGATCGTATGAGGACTGACCTCACGCTGTAGCATGAGTCGTTGCGTAAAAAAACGCTCCAACAACGGGGCCAGACTGGTGGTAGTCATCGGCGTTCCTCCCAGCGTTGTTCAACCCGGTTCATTGCCTCGCGCATCAACTCTGGGGAGCTTTCCAAATACCACTGAGTATCGGCCACGTGCACGTGGCCGAGATAGGCTGACAATATCGGCAGAAGGCGTTCGGGGTCTTTGTCAGCGCGATACCAATTCAGCAACGTGTTTGTTGCAAATCGATGCCTGAAATCATGCACGCATGGCCCGTGACTATCGGTGGCGCCGCGCAAACCGATCTGCCGAGATAAGCGGTAGAAGATACGACGGATTTGCGCCTCATCGACCCGATTTCCTCTGCTGGAAACCAATAAGTAGGAGGATACCGTTCGATTGGCCCAATGCTGTTGGCGTCGGGCAATGTAGTCATTGAGCACCTTACAGGTCGTAGCGTGCAGAGGTAGCAGGCGAGTTTTGCCGAACTTAGCATTACGGATCGTCAATACCGAGGCTTCAAGATCGACATCTTGAAGTTCAAGGTTGCACACTTCGCCCAGGCGTAAGCCAGTGACACTCAACAGTCCAAATCCGCAATAGTAAACCCACGGCAGCAGTGCACAGGCCTTGTAGTGTTGTGGCATGCTGAGTGCGCCGCACAGTAGACTCTCGATCTGTTTATCGGTGTACAGATAGGGTCGCGCCCGCTTTGGTTTAAAGGGTAACAAGCCCGATGGCGGGATCTGCGTGCGCGGATCGCTCGAAATATGGTAACGGGCAAATACACGTACATAGCTCAAACGCTGCGCCCAGGTTGACGGTTGAACATTTACCGGTTGTTGTGCCCAGGAAAGTGCCAACGCCGGAGTAATGTATGGCGCCTTATGTAACTCCATAAAGGTAACGAAATCGAGTAATGCGTTGCCGGCGTCGTGCAGTTTAAATCCCAAACTACGTCGCATGTTCAGATACTCATCAACGCTTTGGCGAAGGGAGTTCATCACACACCTCCTGGCCACGGTAATGCCAGCGTACGCAATGCATCAAGATCGACCTTGGTATAGATTGTTGTGGTCTGCGGATTGCGATGACCCAATACGTCACCAATCTCGCCAAGCGAAGCACCTTGGCGCAACATCTCAGTAGCCAAGCCATGGCGAAATTGATGGGCACCGTATGTGGGGGCGTGAATGCCACAGCGCTTCAGCGAATGTCGGACGATTGAGCTAACACCAGTGACACTTCGAAAGCCTTGGATAGGCGCCCTGACACGTAAAAATACACGGCGGCTGGCACAGGCTGGTCGCCCATCCTGCAAATACGTAGCGATCGCTTCGCCCACTTTATGTGGCAAGGGAAAAGCGTGGCGTATGCCGCCTTTACCACGTACGTTCAAGGTGCTGGCCTTCCAGTCAATGTCATCGAGTTCGAGAAATGTCACTTCGCTTAACCGCAATCCCAGTCGGGCAAGCAGCATCAAGATGGCATAGTCGCGACGTCCCCTCGCAGTGTCCTGATCGATACTGGCCAGTAGCTGACAAACCTGATCCGTTGAAATGGCCCGAGGAATTGATGGCATCGACCAGTTAGGTACAGTAGGAACAGCGGCAGCCAAATCCAATGTCGTTTCGCCGCAATAACGGGTGTACTGCAGAAAAGAGCGTAGGGCAGTGGTCATAAGTTTGGCGCGCTTTCTGTGCAATCGCGGCGCTTGGCGCTGCACAAATCCCACTACATCACGGGCAGACAGGTGTGAGAGCTTTACTGCAGCGGAGCCGAAACGGCCCTCAAGAAAATTACGGACAACAGGGACATAGTTGTCAAGAGTTGCCTGAGCCAAGCCTCGCACTTCGTGCAGGTACTGCTCGTAGGCCAGAACACAGCGTTGCACTGAAGTTAATTGCCGCACTGATTCCTTCTCGGCGGCAACCACTCCCTCATCGCGCAGAAATGCTAAGAGATGCCCCGGTGCAGCATGATCACCACGGTGAGGTTTTCGTTGTTGTGCACGATAACGTAAATACCTTAGGGAATGATCGGACACAATCTGGTGTCGCTTAACGTCCTGTGTTTTTAGCCAACGACTAAAGCATGCCGCAAGAAAAACATAGTTCTGAATCGTCTTTTGCGCATAGCCCTGCTCACTAATGAAGGTTGCAAATTTGCAGAGATAGGGGCCAAGCGGGCCCTCTGGCGCGCACAATAAAGTGACTTGATCATTGATAACATACATCACGCTGAACTCCTCCCCAATGCGGGGTTAAAAATGAAGTCAGCAGACTATGTCGCTATTGCATTGCGCATTTACCGTAAATTGTAGATTTGTAACGTTCAACAAGACATAGTCAGGAAGGGAATATAGTGCCTGAAAGTGTGGCAGTTGGCGTGTTTAGTTATACCGCAAAGTCGAATGGAATTCTTAACATTGCGCTGTAACGATCGATCTATAACGTGGTGGCGTCGAATGGCATCCGACCGCGGGTCCTTGGACAGGTTTGCTGTAGGGAAAAGGTACTGCCAGGCAAGCGACTTTGCAGCAGACGGATACTTCTTCACCAGAGCAAAAGGCATATAAACCTCTCCATAGCCATTGGCAAGATCTGTTTTGTGTAGCTGAGCGACGAACCTGATCTGTTCATGAAGGCGATCGACCAGATACTCCGGCAGCAAGGTTCTACGGTCCTTACCACCCTTGCCGAACCTCACCATGATGATTTTCTGATCGAAATCCAGATCCTTTACCCTTAGTGAAATGGCTTCACTTGTGCGTAGGCCTGCGCCGTACATGATCTCTGCGATCAGTTTCCAGGGATGTTTGAGCCGGGAAATAACCCCAACGGCTTCCTTGTGTGAAAAAACGACCGGCACACGTCTATGCCTTTTCGCACGGGTCAGCTGTAACTGCCCCAGTGGTTTGTTGAAAAACCTGTCATATAGAAACACAAGGGCGTTCAATGCCGTTCTTTGTGTATTGACACTGACATTGTCAACAACGGCCAGATGGTGCAAGAACTGTTCAACCTCCACTGGCCCCATGTTTTTGGGATGGTTCATTCGATGATAACGAATAAAGCGTTTGATCCAAAGACAGTAAGTCTTCTCGGTCTTGTAGGCGAGGTTCCGGGCACGTATAGCGGAACGAAACTGATCCATAAATCTGACGGGAGCTAACGGAATCGGCGGGGGAACATCATTAATATCGGTCATAGTGTCATCCTTGACAGCAGAGAGATCGTAGAGTGAAACTTAACATGGAAATAGTCCGACATCCAGATATCCCGACTGTCGGACTATCCATTGATTGGAGTTTCTAGTTTTCTGATGTAACTCGCGGTGATCTCAATGTTTATAAAAAAACTGAACGTGCGGGTGGCAGTCAATAGAGTAGTTGGATCATCCGACTTTATGCCGGGCTATGGGAGCTTTAAATTGCCGCACATTGTAGTAAACTCATGAAGTTGTTCAGAAAAATGGGATGTCGGTATTTCCAGGATTTTGGATATATCGACATAGAGATAACCGACATGGTGTCGGTGAATAAAGCTGTTAAGTGACTAATGCGTATACACATCACAGGAAATGCAGGTGCAGGTAAAACAACGTTGGCAAATTTAGTCGCAGATCAGTATCGCCTGCCTGTGTTTCATCTCGACCAATTGGTATGGATGGCACATTGGAAAAAGGCTCCTGTTGATAAACGCAAAAAGTACGAAAGGGAGTGGATATCGAAAAAGTCGTGGGTTATCGAAGGTGTGTCTCGAGAAGTAAGAAACTCAGCAGACATCATCATCTTCTTAGATGTTCCGCGATTCAAGTGTGCCTGGCGAAGTATCAAAAGAGGATTTCGCTTCTTGCATCGTACAAGACCTGAAATGCCTGAGCATTGTCCGGAGATAGTGATCATTCCCAGGGTATTAAAGATAATTTGGAATTTCCCTCGGGTTGTACGAAAACAACTGCTTTCTGAGTCGCACGAATCATCCAAGTTTGTTGTAGTAACTTACCCCCAACAGGGTCTTGAGGCTTTGGAGGAGTTCAATTGCAAGAGCGTCACTTAACAATCACATTAAATACGCTCCCTATCGGTCGCCGGACGCTCGTTCCTCGCGCCGTTTATGTGGGCGTTATGCGTGAAACGAATGGATTTGATATTTAACCCTTCGGAAGAATTTGAATTTCATGGGTACGTGATTGTTCTTGATGGCACAACTAAAATAGGAATTGCCAAACTTTCAAGGGACGGTGAGGTCGCTACGTTAGCTGACATTATTGTTTACAACCAAAGGAAGCGAATAATTAGCTTCTTGCCTATATCCTGAATCCGTGATTTCGAGGTCCCACGTATTAATGTAACCTACTGATAATTGGAGTATAATCGTCGTCTAACCGCCAATCCAGAAATTCACTTATCAGGTGAACGCGTGAAGCGCTTTATTGTCGAACAATCGAACATTGAAATTTACACCTCACATGCCGGACTTGCCTTAATTGGGCGGCTTATCAATACCTATACTTCGCTGAAAAAAAGCGCCCGACGGATTAAAAAACGTCACGGGATTCCCAACATCGAATTGATTCGAAGCTACTTGGGCCAACTTTGCCTAGGCAAGAGCGATTTCGATGCCATTGAAGATTTTCGTCACGATCGTTTTTTTAAAGAGGCGCTGGGGATTAAGCAAATGCCTTCGTCATCGCGCTTACGCCAACGTTTCAACGAAGATGCGCGTGAGTTGATTGACGTGATCGACGAGGCCAACGTTGAGTTTCTTCAAAAGGTTGATGCACCGATCAGTGCCAACCCATTGGGCTATGTGGTGATTGATGCCGATTTATTTCCAATGGATAACAGTGGCACTCGTAAAGAGGGTGTATCCCGTACCTACAAGGATTTTGATGGCTACGGGGCAATGGCGGCTTACCTGGGAGAACAGGGTTGGTGTATAGCTTGTGAGTTACGTGAAGGCAGTTGGCATAGTCAGAAAGAATTTGGGTATGTACTGGATCGGATTGTGCAAAGAAGCCAAAGTCTGACGGATTTACCCCGTCTGATCCGTCTGGACAGTGCGCATGATGCATTGGAGAATCGTTTCAAGCTGTCTGAGCAAGGTGTAGATTATCTGATTAAGTGGAATCCACGTCATCAGCATTTAGAGAGCTGGGTAGACAAAGCGGGTCAACAAAGCCAGTGGCATCATCCCCGCGAAGGTAAGCGTGTCGCCCTATTTAGCGAGCCTGTCAGCGAAACGTACAAGGGTAAAACACACAAGCTGCGTCGGGTGATTCGAGTCATCGAAAGAAGCATTGATAAAAACGGTCAACGACTGCTGATGCCGAAGATCAGCCTGGAAGGTTGGATGACCTCACTCGAAGCTGATGAGGTGGATGACCAAGGGATTATCGATTGCTACAAGGCGCATGCGACCAGCGAGCAGTTCCACAGTGAATTCAAAACGGATCTGGATATAGAGAGACTTCCCTCGGGTAAGTTCGATACCAATGATCTAGTGCTCACATTGGCAACACTGGCCTATAATCTTTTACGCTGGATTGGACTAAAAGGCTTAACCGGTGAGGATGCGCCAATCCGACACCCGGCAAAAAGAAGACGATTGCGTACCGTGATGCAGGAAATCCTGTATCTGGCGGCTCGATTGGTACAAACCGGTCATCGGTTAAAATTGAAATTCTCTTCCCATTGCCCTGCGTTCAGGGTGTTTGAGCGTACCTACGACTACATTGCCACCTAATCGGTTTGACGATTGAGTAGATGATTCGCCTGAACACATAGGCAGATGGATTATACCGCCCGCAGAGGACTCATTTAACCGACTATCGCCCTTTATTGGAAAAAAACTCGCACAAACAACTGATTCATGAACACGGCTTGTAGTTTGCGAATTCTGAAATAGATTTTTCTGTAAAACCGAGTTAGTCTGTATGTAAAGTCACGGATTCAGGTATATATAAGGAAGTGAGATATAGACAAAAAGGCATTGGAACGAAGCTGCTAAAAAACGTGATTACTTTCTGCAAAGGTAATGGGATAAAAATAATCCAAGGTAAAGTGGTTGGTGATCTTAGCATCTTAATTCCTTGGTACAGGAAGCATGGGTTTACTGTAAATGAATACAACGATCTTTACATTGAGCTACACGCATAACAAGGCGCTGTTGTCGCCGCAAAAAACGCGGCTGGGACGCTCACTTCGTTCGCGCCCCAAAGCTTGGCGTTAGGTTTAAGGAGATAGGAAAATTTGATGTCACCTAGAGACGTTGTGAAAAATTGGGTTGTTGCGTTCAACAAAGGGGACGTTGATCTCATAACAGAATTATATTCTGAAGATGCCATTAACCATCAAGTCGCAGAATTAAAAGTCGAAGGTAAATCTGAAATACGAAAAATGTTTGCGATGGAATTCGGTAGAGCAGACATGACCTGCATTGTTGAAAACATATTTCAGGATGGGGAATGGGCAATTCTGGAATGGAAAGACCCCCTCGGTCTAAGGGGATGTGGATTTTTCCAAATTAGAAATGATAAAATAATTTTCCAAAGAGGTTATTGGGATAAGTTGTCCTTCCTTAAAATGCACAATTTACCAATACAATCGGAATGAAGAACCTAACGAACAAGGATAGGTTGCGTGAGGAACGAACCGCAACCTAATCCGGTTGTTGAACCAGTCCGGCAGATTGACGGTATTCTATATAAAGGAAATAGTGGTGACTGTGTGACTTGTTTTTCTATTTATGACAGGCCAGGCACTTTTCAGCAGGCGAACGGGAGCCTCACTGCAGGGCGTGCCGTTAACGGTTTCTTTGTGCATAAACTGACGTTACCTCTTAAATGAGTGTGCCTGCTATCAGATAGTGCAAGTGTTTAACCTGATCGCCATGCAGGCGGGAAGAACACGGTAATGCACATCGGGCTTTGACAGTGATGGCACCGGTAGTCAGGTCGCGGTCTGTTCTCTGGCTCCGGTATTTGTGTACATAAGACTTGTTGGATCAGGTGCAATATTGCTTTGGCATTGGGATGCAAAAAGCCGTAATCCCGGACACGGCGAAAGCCTTTGGGCAACACGTGCTGAAAGACCAGCGATAAAAAATCCTCGCCGGCCAGTGTGCGTGTGCGATGTTTGCCGGTGTTGTCGGTATAGCTGAAGGTCACGGATTGTCCATCATCGGCAATGATGTTTTTCTCGGCGATGACACCGCGGTATAGGTAGCGGGAAAGGTATTTCAGCGCGGGTAGTCCCTTACCGACGTGAGCACAGTCCACTACCCACTGTGTGGCGATGCTGGCAGGCAGTACCAGCTTTTCTGATTGCAGCGCCTGTAGCAGACGCGCTCGGAAGACCTTGGCCAGCGATTCGTTTTTAAAGAGATAGCGACCGCCCATGGTTTTCCACAGGCGGTTTCGTTTATTGATGCAGCCGCCCGGTACGATGATATGCACATGCGGGTGGTAATTGAGCCGGCGCGAGTGGGTATGCAGCACAGCGGTCATGGCGATCTCGGCGCCCAGCTTTTTGTCGTTCAGGGCAAAGTCCCTGAGCGTTGATACCGCACACCGGAACAAGCAGGCGTAGACGGTTTTCGGATGCTTGCGTGCAAGCGCCCGAAGCTCGAAGGGAATCGTAAAGGTGACCATAAAGTAGTCGAGCGGCAACAGTTTTTGAGTCTGGCGCTCAAGCCATTGTGTGGTCAGATGATTCTGGCAGCGATGGCAATGGCGATGGCCGCAGCACGGGTACTGCACCTGATGCTGCTCGCAGTGAGGGCATTGGAGCTGGATCTCGCCGTAGCGAGGGGTGTGGCAATGCAGGGTGGCATCCAGCGCATGCTGCTGATCGCGGGAGAGTGAGTACTTGTCGGTAAATCGTTTTGAATAACGCGCAATAATGTCCGTCAGGTTCATCCTACAGCTCCCCGTCCAGTGAGATGGGCAGTTTGCTGATCAATGCGTCGATCATAGTGCGGGCATTTTGTTGTGCCGGTTCTGTGAGTTGGGTATAGAGCGCGGTGGTTTTAGGACAGGCATGGCCGAGCTCTTGTTGAATGGCGCGCAGATGCAGGCCAGACTCGACCAGGTGTGCCCCGTAGCTGTGACGTAGGCTGTGAATCGAGACTTTCTTGTGGATAGCGCAACTGTGCACGATGGTCTTGAACGATTTCTGTAAGCCGCCTCGATCCATAGGCCCAGTTGCGCAAGCCCGTTTATCGGGTGAATTTCCTCCGGGGAATGCCAAACTGCGATGACGGTGTGTCAGCCAATACTGGCGTAGTGCTGAGAGCGTGGCTTTGGGTAAAGTCACAAAGCGATCCTTGTGATGTTTGCCGCGACGGATATGTACACGCATGCGTTCGCCGTCGATGTCACCGACCTTGAGGTTAAGTGCCTCGCCGAGGCGAAGACCCATGCTGTAGCAGGTCAGGATATAAACCTGATAGCGGATCTCGCGGGTGTTGTTGATCAGCAGAGCGATCTCGCGCTGGGTAAAGATATCGGGCAATGAGCGCACCTGGGGTGGTTTGATGATATCGACCCATTGCCACTGTTTGTCGAGCACATGCTTGTAGAAGAATTGCAAGCCGTTGCGATCCAGTTTGACGGTGCTCCAGGAGTGGGATTTGACCAGGCTGGTGAAGTAGGTTTTAAGATCTTCTTGGGAGAGTTTTTCCGGACAACAATCAAAGAAAGCGGCGATGCGACGTACAGCGCGCGAGTAGGCATCAATAGTTTTTTGGCTTTTGCCTTGGCGCAACAGTGCGTTAAGATGTTGCTGGTACAGTGAATTGAATCGTATTTGCTGTGCTTTGTTCATGAGTCTTTCCTCGGTTAAGGCACCCGGGCTTGGGTGCATGGGGAAAGACTCATTTATTCTGCGGTAAGGGGAAAGGATTTATTTTGGAGCGGAGCGACTGCGTTCAACAAGGCGCTGCAGTCGACAGGTCTTGGTGGCCCGGCGCTTGCGGAGCAAGCCCCGCGCCACCAAAACCTGCAGACTGAGCTTGGACGTTAACTGCCCAAGGGAAAGGTGCGCATGAGTAAGGAATCATGGGAAAAAATTCTAAATCCAGAAGTACTAAGAAATAGTTTAATTTCCATTTCGCTATACATTAGTGCTTTCGAGTTATTTAAAGGCCAGATTATCAGCAAGCCTGAAATGCTTTTTATGAACGGTTTTGATGAAAAGTACAAAGATGAAGTGCTTTCGAGATCAAAAAGCAAGCTATATGCTTCATTGCTCTGGATTAAAGACCAGGGTGGAATTGATGAAGGTGATATAGAAGCATTCGATAAAATAAGAAAGCACAGGAATCAACTTGCACATGAAATTCTTAATTACGTTACGGAAGCAAATAAAAATGTAGATGCCGCTCTTTTTTCCGAAATGATAGATTTGTTGGCTAAAATTGAAAAATGGTGGTTTGAGTACTTTGAGTTAGCAGTTCAGCCAGAAATACTCCCAAATGATGCTAGTATAGATGATGTAATTCCTGGCCCCATTTGGACATTAAAAATGATGCTCGATATTGCACTTGGTAGTGACGAAGATGCTAATCACTATTATAAAGAGTGGTGCAAGATTCACAGTTAACAATTGCGTGCAGCCAGCAATTCCCGACCAACAGGTAACGTATTGATATTATGGATATAAATTCGTTCGAGAAAAACAGCTCTTCGTAAACTATCCTCAAGGAGCAAGATCCTTTGTTGATGTTTACCCTATGGCTGCCCCTGAACCACGCTTGCGAAAAGATTTATCTCTACCCGGTTTACTTAACAGCGTATTCCAAAGCTTCAATGCGATACCTGACACACGTCGACAGGCCAGTATTGAACATACCCTGACCGATACATTGCGTGCCGCTTTCGCGATGTTCAATTTAAAATACCCCTCGTTGTTGAGCTTTGAAAACGATAACAAAATTGATCCGCTTGTTCAGCATAACCTGTCGACGCTTTACGGTGTCCAGCAAGTACCGTCTGATAGCCAAATGCGCAGCATTCTCGATACGGTTGATCCGGCTGAATTACGCGGCACTTTCCGCACCCTGCACAGTGCGCTGCAACGCGGTCAGGTGTTGAACGATTATTTGAGCTTCGATGGTCGTTATTTGTTATCCATCGACGGCACAGGCTTGTTCTCATCAACCCGCGTCAGTTGCCCTCACTGTTGCATGAAGAAACGACGTCAAGGTGAGGATGAATTTTATCATCAATTGCTCGCCGCCGTGATCGTACACCCGGATCGCAAAACCGTCTTACCGATCGACTTTGAACCCATCACGCGAGCCGATGGAAATAAAAAAAATGACTGCGAGCGCAATGCGGCCAAACGACTTGTGTACAGCATCACCAACGCTTATCCCAAGCGGTGCTTTATTGTGCTCGAAGATGCACTGGCGGCCAACGGGCCACATGTTGCTCTTTTAACGCAGCAGGCTATGGATTTTCTCATTGTGGCCAAACCTGCGGGCAATGCCAGCTTATTTGAGTCGGTCAATCAACGGCTTGTCGATGATGAGCTTGAGCAGTGGGAAAGCGGTGAACAACACAACGGTACCGCTTGTGGCTATCGCTTTACTCACCATCTACCCCTGAATCTTTCACACCCTGATGTTCAGGTCAACTATCTGGAGTATTGGGAAGTTGATGACAAGGGAAAGGAGCGCGTATGGAGCTGGATCACCAGTCTCGATATCACCCACGATAATGCCCTTGAAATGGCACGGGCGGCTCGGGCACGGTGGAAAATAGAAAATGAAACCTTTAACACCCTCAAGAACCAGGGGTACCATCTGGAACACAATTACGGTCACGGTAAACAGTATTTGTCCAGTACACTGGCGGGTTTGATGCTGCTGGCCTTTCTGGTAGATCAGATCCAGCAGCAAGCCTGTCGTGTCTTTCAACGTGCACTTGAAACCTATGAGTCGCGCCGAAAACTGTGGGAACGGCTCCGGGCGCCTTTCTTTACATTCTATTTATCCGATTGGGAGAGTTACCTCACCGCTTGGGCTTATCGAACAGGTTTTAACACGCCACCTGCACCGAATAACTCAAGTTAGAACGTAGACGTTGATGTCTGCACCTGGTTCTTACATAACAAATTTCCCTCTCAAATATACAGCCTTACACAAGGTATTGGGTTATTATTGCTGAACAGTTTGAATCAGCATTTATATTGCAAGGTTGGGTATTGACCGGGAATTGCTGGCGTGCAGCCGACATTTTTTCCGTTCCGCAAATTGGAAATTGCGCCGCAATTTTACCCCAATTTGCTCCACTCCAAAAATTCGGCTGACGCTAAGCGTTATGCTAAAAATGTACTGAACCAAATGGGGTGTAAAAATTGAACTGGATTTCACCAGAAGCTGTAGCCAAGCAATTTGAATTGCAGGGTGATGATCCTGCCTTGTTTCTCCAACAGTTGATGTCAAAAAGAGCAGAGCTGCACCCCGACAAAAATGGTGGAGATTTTGAAGATGATAACCAGAGGAAAGCTTACTTCGAAACTGATAGTGCAATCTCGTACTTAGAGGAAAACATACAGAGTGCTGGGTCGGTTATACCTGTGTCTCAAGTCACCACTATAGTGGAAAGCGTCGTAAAGAATTTGCGTCCATCTTCGCAGGAAACGAAAGCACAAATAAAAACTGAACATAAAGTTTCGGCGAATCGAAAATATATGGTTCCAAAAGTTGGTTCTGGTGTATTTGCTGGAATAAGTGCGTTTCTTTTCTCCCAAGCAACATCATTCGCAGATCATCCGTTTTTGTCATTCTTTGGTGGCACAATAGGACTTGGGGTATTAGCTGCTTTGTTTGTGTCAAGCTCAGCATTTTTTGTACTGTCATGGATTAGGGAGCAACAAGAAGAATCTTCAATTGATTATCTAATGTCAGATGAGGCATTGTGGCCAATTTCTGAATTTCTTAACAAACATTCGGATGAAAACAGGATCGTGAAGGAGTTCCAGATACGAGAAGAACTATTGTTCTCTAGTTACGGTGGTTATAAAGATTTTCCTAGACCATTGTTATTGCGAAGGGGATTGTCGAATCGGGAAACAGTCGGGAAGATTGTAAATCTACAGATTTCTAAACTTATAGAAAGATCTGTGTTGGAACCAGTTAAAGTTCCTGGAATTGATCGGCAGTACAGGGTGCTTGTCTCTGAGCATATGAATCCAGAAACAAGTAACTCGGATGGACCTACTTACGAACACTAAAAAGCATAACAAGGCGCTGCAGATCCGACAGTGTACGCGGTGCTTGCCTTGTAGTTTCGCCGAAGCTCAACTTTACCGCAAGGCAATCACCGCATACACTGCGGCTGAGCGCGGCGTTAGGTTGATATGGTAAATACTGGCAATATTATTTTTCTGGCTTAGATTATGAGATACAACAATACAGAAAGAATCGGAGTAAATGCAGTTGAAGCGGTGTTCATTAATGAGCTTGATTGGATTTTTCGAGAACAGCCGTTGGTTGATGTAGGTATAGACGCATTTGTAGAGAAAAATGACAGCGGTGTCCCTGCGGGAAAATTTCTAGCTTTACAAGTAAAATCAGGAGAAGGGAATTTCAGGGTAAAGCCAGATAAATTTACCTATTACGTATCAAATATACATCATAATTATTGGCTAAACCTTAACCTGAATCCGTGACTTTACATACAGACTAACTCGGTTTTACAGAAAAATCTATTTCAGAATTCGCAAACTACAAGCCGTGTTCATGAATCAGTTGTTTGTGCGAGTTTTTTTCCAATAAAGGGCGATAGTCGGTTAAATGAGTCCTCTGCGGGCGGTATAATCCATCTGCCTATGTGTTCAGGCGAATCATCTACTCAATCGTCAAACCGATTAGGTGGCAATGTAGTCGTAGGTACGCTCAAACACCCTGAACGCAGGGCAATGGGAAGAGAATTTCAATTTTAACCGATGACCGGTTTGTACCAATCGAGCCGCCAGATACAGGATTTCCTGCATCACGGTACGCAATCGTCTTCTTTTTGCCGGGTGTCGGATTGGCGCATCCTCACCGGTTAAGCCTTTTAGTCCAATCCAGCGTAAAAGATTATAGGCCAGTGTTGCCAATGTGAGCACTAGATCATTGGTATCGAACTTACCCGAGGGAAGTCTCTCTATATCCAGATCCGTTTTGAATTCACTGTGGAACTGCTCGCTGGTCGCATGCGCCTTGTAGCAATCGATAATCCCTTGGTCATCCACCTCATCAGCTTCGAGTGAGGTCATCCAACCTTCCAGGCTGATCTTCGGCATCAGCAGTCGTTGACCGTTTTTATCAATGCTTCTTTCGATGACTCGAATCACCCGACGCAGCTTGTGTGTTTTACCCTTGTACGTTTCGCTGACAGGCTCGCTAAATAGGGCGACACGCTTACCTTCGCGGGGATGATGCCACTGGCTTTGTTGACCCGCTTTGTCTACCCAGCTCTCTAAATGCTGATGACGTGGATTCCACTTAATCAGATAATCTACACCTTGCTCAGACAGCTTGAAACGATTCTCCAATGCATCATGCGCACTGTCCAGACGGATCAGACGGGGTAAATCCGTCAGACTTTGGCTTCTTTGCACAATCCGATCCAGTACATACCCAAATTCTTTCTGACTATGCCAACTGCCTTCACGTAACTCACAAGCTATACACCAACCCTGTTCTCCCAGGTAAGCCGCCATTGCCCCGTAGCCATCAAAATCCTTGTAGGTACGGGATACACCCTCTTTACGAGTGCCACTGTTATCCATTGGAAATAAATCGGCATCAATCACCACATAGCCCAATGGGTTGGCACTGATCGGTGCATCAACCTTTTGAAGAAACTCAACGTTGGCCTCGTCGATCACGTCAATCAACTCACGCGCATCTTCGTTGAAACGTTGGCGTAAGCGCGATGACGAAG
This sequence comes from Granulosicoccaceae bacterium, assembly GCA_965222695.1. Taxonomy (GTDB): domain Bacteria; phylum Pseudomonadota; class Gammaproteobacteria; order Granulosicoccales; family Granulosicoccaceae; genus UBA7957. Next base: position 4,055,756 of record OZ244967.1, read on the forward strand.
GCATTTGCTTAATCCCCAGCGCCTCTTTAAAAAAACGATCGTGACGAAAATCTTCAATGGCATCGAAATCGCTCTTGCCTAGGCAAAGTTGGCCCAAGTAGCTTCGAATCAATTCGATGTTGGGAATCCCGTGACGTTTTTTAATCCGTCGGGCGCTTTTTTTCAGCGAAGTATAGGTATTGATAAGCCGCCCAATTAAGGCAAGTCCGGCATGTGAGGTGTAAATTTCAATGTTCGATTGTTCGACAATAAAGCGCTTCACGCGTTCACCTGATAAGTGAATTTCTGGATTGGCGGTTAGACGACGATTATACTCCAATTATCAGTAGGTTACATTAATACGTGGGACCTCGAAATCACGGATTCAGGTATTTATGTGCTAAGGAACCGATGAGTAAAATTATCGAAGAGGCTTGCCTTAGAGTTGCTCGCACGAATTTGTGGGACAACAAACCGCACGATGCGACTATGATCATTAATTACCAGAAAAAAATCGTGGTTGTAGCGCTAAAAGCACTTGAACATTTTGAAAGCCTGGGTGCTACAGAGCAAGATGTAGCCGATGCGATCCATTACGTGGATCAAGTCTATGCATTGCCCCCAATCAAAGATAACGTGGCTTGGTTTAATAGCACTCTGCACACAATTTTAGAACTAGCCTTTCCGAACGGAGGCGTAACCGACGAAGCAGCTAGATTTGCAGAAAAACTTATCTCCGGTCTTAATGAGCAAATCGAGTAATGTCTTATAACAAATTGCTTAAGTTTACTCCGGCCGCAAAAAAGCGCGGCCTCCGTTGGACAGCCTACACTACGTTTCGGCCGCCCCTTAGCAAAGCGTTAAGTGACAGAGGGCGATCCTAGAAGATATAAAGTATCGTTACTGAAGTCTTGTTCGTTGGGCCATTGAACCGCGCCAAAAGCAACACTGACTTGTGCGAAGTATTCTTCGTTTTTGAGTTCTACGAATATGCCTTTGTCTAAGAATGGTTCAACATCAAATTCTTTGACTTCACCATTATCAAAGTGAACCCTCAATTTATAATTATCCATCGGTTCGGCGGCTTCAACATATGGATTCATGGGGCACCTATTTCAAAGGGTCTATTTTAAAAACTGGCTCACCAGCAATCGCCAACTGCCAATCAGCCATTAAGTCTTCCTGGTGTATCTCAATCCATGCCAACACCAATTTGTGCTTGGCTGGAGGTAATGCGCCACCAAGCACATCGCCGGTTGGTATTTCGTACACGGCAGCATCATCCTGGTAATGCACATGTCTGTGTGGCTTGTTGTGCTGTTGATTATCAAAGTAATACATACGTATAATTAAGCCATAAAACATTGATATTGTTGGCATAAATTAAGCCCAGTGTCAGAATTGAGAGAAAATGCACTTAACAAGTCAGTGCACCCGACAGTGTATGCGGGTGACTGAGGCGTTAACTGCACTTACACACCCAGTCTTGACTATAACTACAATGTAGTTATAGTGTCGTTATGAGCTATCTTACATTCGAATGGGATGAAAAAAAGGATGCATCTAATCAACAGAAGCATGGCGTTTCCTTTAGCGAAGCAAAATCAGTTTTTACGGATCAGTTTGCTCGTTTAATTGCCGATCCTGAGCATTCCGATGATGAAGATAGATTTATATTGATGGGTGCCAGTATAGAGTCACGTCTATTGGTGGTATGCCATTGTGTTAGGGTGAACGACGTAATCCGCATTATTTCTGCCCGAAAAGCGGATAAGAAAGAACGCGCAATTTATCAAGGTTATCGTCATGCGTAAACATTACGACTTTTCAAAATCTGTCCCAAATCCATACGCCCAGAAACTGAAGAAGCAAATTACTATTCGCCTGGACGAGGATACTATTGCTTACTTTAAAGGTATGGCTGAAGAGAAAGGCATTCCCTATCAAAGCCTGATCAATTTGTATCTTCGCGATTGCGCACAGTCGCATCGTGAACTTAAACTACAGTGGCAATAGCAGTTAACAAATCGCTCCATTTGACGCAGTGGTCTACGCGCCTTTTTGTGCATTCGCTTCGCTCATTGTTGCACAAAAATTCGCTCCAAACACTGCGCAAATGAGCGAGGCGTTAGCACTATTAAGTCTGGCGGCTCTCTTTTACATCTTCAGAGAGCCAGGCTTTGATTAATGATTGATAAGGCATGTCTCGCTTGTTGGCCTCAATTTTGATATTTTCCAACAAGCTTTCAGGTAGCCTCAGTGAAATCGTTTTAGTAGAGGGCTTTAGATTAGGCATCGAAGCTGAATGCGCTTGATTCCAGTCTACGTAATCACTGGAATCGTTTTTTTCCCAAAAATCTCGCTCCTCAGCCTCGGTTTTAAATTTCGGAATCTTTTTGGCTTTTTTCATAACAGGTTCTCTCTTTTCGATGCATGTCGCGAGCCGAAATAACACGTATTAAAGTGTTGGTGGAGCGCAGGGTAAAGGTAATATGCAAGAGACGACTATTGTCAGTTTTTCCTAAGGCGTGGAAGCGAATCTCTTGTTGACTGTGCTTTAGATCCTCCAGAATCAGCAATGGCTGGTTAAAAAAAACTTCTTCTGCCTCACCTTGGGTAACTTTATGTTTCTCAGCGCTTTTTCTCGCATTCCCCGTATCCCACTCAAATCCACATATTTGCTTCCAATCAATCATATGTGTATATTACCAACATATACACTGTTTGCAAGTATCGGCAGTGCTAACAATTACATTAAATACGCTCCCTGCGGTCGCCGGACGCTCCTGACGTCGCGCCGTTTATGTGGGCGTTAACAGACCAAATTGTGCCTAGCCCTCGTTTTCTGTAATCTATCCAAATGCCAACTATTATACGAATAGGCCCTTACCGTTTCTTCTTCTACAGCAATGAAAACGGTGAGCCGCCTCATATACACATACAGAGGGAGAAGATGCTAGCCAAGTTTTGGATAAATCCAGTAGCTTTGGCAAGCTCGACACGTTTTTCCCCTGTAGAGCTCCGCAAACTGGAGACTTTGGTCAACGAAAACAGACACCAATTACAGGAGGCTTGGGATGAGTACTTTAGCAGTTGAGCTTCACCCACAGGCACATAGCGTTACTTGTACAGAGGCTGTACTGAGTGTTGACTTACTTGATGGCCGTACAATCTCGGTTCCTATCTCATGGTTTCCAACCCTTTCAAATGCCTCTCAATCTCAAAGGGAGAACTGGGAGCTGCTAGGAGATGGAGAAGGTATTCATTGGCCTGATCTTGATGAGGATTTGAGCATCACTGGCCTTCTTATTGGCAATCAACCTAAATAAGCTGTTAACAAGTCAATCAACTTCGCGCGCAAAAAACGCGCACCGGACAGCCAAAACTCCACTTCGCTCCATTTTGTCTGCCGGTTATTGAGACGTTAGTTTTTGAGCACGGAGTATATACCGAGGAGTAGCTATGATTGATTTTCTATCTCTAATTTCAATTGGGTTTGCATTTTTTTTATTGTGGCGGTTTCTCCAGGACCTGCGAATATATCCAATGCAACAATAGCCATGAGCAAAGGCCGAAAAATAAGTCTGGTCTATGGTGCAGGACTTTCGATGGGGCTGCCTTTGTGGGGTATTGTTGCAGCGAGTGGGTTGGGAGTGATTTTACAAGGGTCGATCTATTTGCTTATGCTTCTTAAGATCATCGGAGGGATATATCTCCTATGGTTGGCCTATCTTTCATTTAAGTCATCTTTTAACTCAACATCGACAGTATTCCAAAATGCAACCAAAGAGACAGGATATCGTAAATGGTTCTTTCGAGGCTTTATTTTGAATTCATCCAATCCTAAAACCGTAGTTGCATGGATGGCAGCATTGTCTGTTGGCATGGGAGCAAACAGTGATGCTATCTCTTTAGTTGCTGCAGTGCTTACATGCATGCTAGTGGGATTATTCGTCAACTTCATGTATTCAATACTTTTTTCAATTGATGGCATCATGAATAGCTACCAAAAAATCAGTCATTGGGTAGATCGGGTTGTGTCCGGTATGTTTGCGCTAGCTGGCTTAGGGTTGGTGCGATCTGCCTTTGATCGAAATCCAGCATAAAACTAACAAGGTGCTGCAACGGATAAATTACTCGCTAGCGCTCGCAATTTCCCGCTGAGCACGGCGTTAGGCAATACGAGATGAAAACCCATACATTGAGAGGTAGATGTCAGTGTGGATCGGTGGAGTATGCAGTAAGTGGGGCAATCGAATCCTTCATTTGTCATTGTGAAGACTGCAGGTTGAACTCGGGTGCTCCCTTCGTCGCATGGGGTAGGGTCTTGGAAAGTAATTTCGAACTGATCAAGGGCGAATTGAAATCATTTACATCAAACCCCGGAGTCGACTGGATGTTCTGTGAGCGATGTGGCACAAGCATTAAGTATGAAAATGCTGAATCGAAGCCGTATATTGATTTCTTTCTTGCTACGTTACTTGAACCAGTTGGAGATGTTGAACCTAAGTATCATATTCAAGTTGAAGAGAAGCTTTCATGGGTTCAGATTACTGACAATTTACCTCAATATCGAAGATGGCGGCATGACGATGCCTAACGAATAAGGTTAGATCGCGTGTAGCCGCGATCTGAACCGTTTGTTGGACGAACCCACGTCAAAAGTGTGTTTAACAGAAAATAGCTTTTATGAGATTTAGTTGAGAAAGGCTATGAAGTGTTGGTGCTGGGAATGCAAGTTTGTCGTTGAATCAGATACTGCCATCAGATCGCTCTTTTTATGAATCATTCTTACAATATTAGCCGTTTCAGTACGAGTGGGATGCTCGGTTGTGCCTCCGCAGTAAAAGTTCCAGTAGTGAAGTTTGAGGTTACATAGTCTGTTTTGAACTCCCGCTTAAGTTGGCATGAGTGAATCGATTTGACGTGGTTGTAATCTTGTTTTAACGATTTTCATCACTGCCCCACAAACCGTGCACTTGAGTTGTGGTCGTGGTTTGGTATTTCTCAGGACGTTGCTGGGGTAAAACTTGAGGATGAGCTGTAGCAGTTGAATCAAGCGTTTACTGTTGTGGTGAAAAAATCCGTAGTGACGGGCGCGCCTAAAGCCCTTTGGCAAGGCATGACGCAACAACAGATAGAGAAATCGTACACCGGTCAAGGATCTAAAACGGGTTTGTCCGGATCGACTATCTTTGTAACGAAAAGTGACCTCACCGTTATTGCAGGCAACAATATCCTTTTCCAGGATAACCCCCTTGTAGAGATAGCGAGCGAGGTAGGTCAGCGCTTTTTCACCCGAGCCAACGTGTTTGCAATCGACAACCCATTTTGCAGGATAATTTTCCGGCAACGTTATGCAAGCGTTGGTGAGGCCATTGAGTATTTTGGCCCGAAAGACTTTAGCCAATGCCTTGTGGTTAAACAGATAATCTTTGTTGGTTTTACCTTTGGATTTACGCCTTAAGAGTCTGTGTTTGGTATCAATCGCGACAGCGGGCATCACTAAGTGAACGTGAGGATGAAAGTTTAATTGCCGGGAGTGTGTATGCAAAACCGCAATGGCTCCAGGTGTACCTTGAAGCTTGCGGTCGCTTTCAGAAAAGGTGCGTAGCACGACCCAACTACGATCAGTCCCCATAAACTGAAGGATGTAGGCATCTGGGGAACGATGCAGGGCGGCCGCATTTTTGAAGCGTCCGGAATATAAACATGCCTTGCCCTCTCTCTTCAACACATATACCCGTCACGGTGATAGGCGGTTATCTTGGCGCCGGGAAAACGACTTTGGTGAATCACCTGTTGCGCAATGCCGACGGTATCCGGTTTGCCGTACTGGTAAACGAATTCGGCGCCTTGCCGATTGACGCGGATCTCATAAAGGCCCGTGATGGAAATGTGATCAGCATTACCGGCGGGTGCGTATGCTGTAGTTATGGCGACAATCTGGTAGCCACGATGATGGAGATTTCGGAGATGGTCCCGCGTCCACAACACATTCTGATTGAAGCGAGCGGTGTTGCTTTGCCAGCGTCGATGATTTCAACGATCAGGCTGATAGAGTCCGTAAGTGTTGCAGATATTGTAGTGATTGCCGATGCGGAAACGGTTCTAACCCGCTCAGCCGATCGCTATGTGGGAGAAACATTGCGGTTGCAATTGGCATCTGCTGATATCATTGTTGTCAACAAGATGGACCTGATTTCTCGCGATGATCTGAAGAAAGTATTGAAATACCTGGTCCTGATTGCCCCCGATGCACAAATTCTTACAACCTCACACGGCGTTATTCCCGTAGCTGCAATATTGCAGAGTTGTATTGTACGCAACCTACCCCGATTTTCGCCTGTCGATCATGCAGACGTGTTCGAGACGAGTTTGCTCAAGTTCGATGCCCCGGTAGAACCAATCAGTTTAGCTCAATCGCTCGCGGAGTCCGACATTGTGCGCGCTAAGGGCTTTGTGGCAGCCGAGAACGGCGAACTAAAAACGATCCAGGTGGTTGGTGGGCGCTGGACCCTGTCAGACGCTCCGTCGGGTGTTCAGATCGGTATTGTCTGTATCAGGCCTAAGCCTGGGTTTTCCCGCCGTCAGGAAGATTGCGAATGAAGTCAAACTGATAGAAGCAGAGGTCATGAAGTAGTTTCTGACTATCTCCAATTCAAATCCCTTCATTTTGGAATAATGATCTAATATTGTTCAGAAAAATAGCATGTCGGTTTTTGTCTGAAATCCGGGATAAACCGACGTGGAAATAGCCGGCGCTGTGTCGTTGAAAAATACTTATGTTTCACTGAGCACTGGTACTAACCCCAGTTCGTCAACAAACGGCACGAAGTCTCTATCAGAAAAAAGCAGCGGAATTCGATGCTCTATGCAAAATGTTGCAACTATCACATCTGCGGTGCTGCGAATAGTAATGCCTTGCTTCCGTAATGCTCGATAATTGGCGGCACATTTATACACTGCATCTTGTCCAAACAATTCATATTGCTGCAGTGTGCTCAAGGTTGTTTTGGCTTTCCTATAGTCTTTGTCGTTTCGAAAGCCTTGAAGAATTTCAAGAAAAATCAAATCCCCCATCGCCACTATTCCCTCGGCAAGGGCGGCGTCTAACTTGTCTGTAAAGTTGTTAGCTGGCGTGTTATTAAAGTAATCAATCCAAACACTGGTATCCACCAGTATCACTTTCTACCTCGCATTTCGTCCAGGTTGCCTTCCCACTGCAGCTTTCCACGCAGCTTTCGTATGGCTTGCTGTTGGTTCAGTTTTATCAACAGTTTCAAGCCGTGCTCAACAACTTCCTTCTTTGTGCGTAATCCTGTGGCCTTTAAAGCGTCAGTCATTAGCTGGTCGTCAATTACTATGTTGGTTCTCATCGGCGATTAATGTGTATTGTATTGCGATTTATACACAATAGCACGACATGTGAAACATAACAAGCGACTGTGGTTCAAGACCCGGTAAAAAGATTAATAAGCCCACTCTGTCCCATCTCTCACCATGGCATTAAGCATGGTGATGAACTTTCTCATACATGCGGTGATCGCCACCTTTTTGTGCTTCCCCTGATTGACCAGTCGTTGGTAAAAACCACGGATGATCGGGTTGCATAAAGTGGCACTGAGTGTCGCCATGTACAACGTGGTTCTGACACCGGCGCGACCCCCCTTGATTCTTCGTTTGCCCCGGAACTTGCCACTGTCACGGTTAAAGGGTGCCACACCAACCAGGGCGCCCACCTGTTTTGGATTCAGTGTGCCGAGTTCCGGCAGGTCGGCCAGCAGTGTATAAGCCAGCGTGTCGCCGACGCCTGGAGCCGAGGTCAAGATCATTTTTCGGTCTGCCCATTCGGCCTGTTGTTGAACATGCTGTTCCAGCTTTGCTTCGATAACCCGGATCTGATCATCGCAAAATTCAATCATGCGTTGACAGGATGATGCCAGAGATTGATCGATCAACTTGATCCGGTTGAGTTCCTGTGTGCGAATGCCGCTAAGCTGGCGGCGTCTAGCCAGTAAGTTTTTAATTGCCAACAGGTTCTAACTTTTTTGCGGTGTTGTCGTTGGTTGTACGATGGCTGCAAATTCAGCGATCAACGCGGCATCGAGACGATCCGTTTTAGCGATCTGATCTATAGCGCCGGCATAACGGCGCACCAGTAAAGGTTTAACGATACAAACAGATAAGCCCCGCTCATAGGCCATGGTCGCCAGTAAGGTTTCATAGCGACCGGTGGCTTCCATCACCAATCGTTCAACCTGATAATAGGCTAGGCGTCTGAGTAAACGTTTGATCCCTGATGCATCGTTATCAACCTGAAAATAGATATCCTTCTCATAGAAATAGACATCAAGAGAATACTTACCCACATCCACACCAACATTGATACGTGTTTTACCCTTATTTGCCATAAAGACTCCGTCTTGCTAAATTCGGGCTTAGAAGCCCATTCGACTGTTCGAGTTAAAATCGGATCGGATCAGCGCCCCTGCTTGTTAACGGCCTTCGAGACCTATCGCTCACCGGGCTACTGATCCGGTAACCTGGTCGGACAGGTTACGGGCTTCAGCTTAATCTTCTTTCCACTATCAGGGAATTTATGAAGGGAATTGAACCATACAAGTCATTTAAAACCGCAGGGCAAAAAGGCGCGGCGACGTTTAATTCAAGCGTTAGGCGGGTCGTAGCGTGAGAGTAGAAATTCTCGATGATTTGTTCGTGCGTCGCTTCGGCGATAGCGGAGCACCGAAGCTAATTTGTCTTCATGGCTTCGCCGACAGCGGTCACATGTACGCACCACTTGCGGCCACGATCTTGGTTGAACAATTCGAACTAGTCGCCGTCGATTTGCCCGGATTCGGCGTGTCGCCTCGAAATCCTTCAGTCAATTCTATCGACGAATTTGCTCAAGCTATCGCCAGCGTGGCTTCGTCACTCTCTCCGGGAAAATCAGTGGGCCTTGTTGGTCATTCCGTAGCATCGGCGATCGCGGTTGCGACGGTAGAAAAATTGGATACCGAGCCTCTCGGTATTTTTTCGATCGAAGGCAACCTGACGGAAGCGGACGCCTATTTCAGCGGGAAAGCCGCAGACTGGGATTCAGCGAATGGGTTCAAGGAAGCGTTCTCGGGCGAAATATGGCGCGCGAGTGGAGCAAACTCAGATTTACGCCGTTACTTTGGTGGAGTGATTATGGCCGATGCAGACGCGATGTGGAAACTCGGAAAAGATGCACGACGAATTTCCATCGACGATGATGTAGGGAAGGCGTACAACGCTCTCAATGTCCCAACGCTTTACTATTGGAACATTGAAACCACAACAAGTACCACGCGCGAATTCATTGAAAGGAATTCTCTTGTCAATCGACAGTACGAAGTCGCAAGTCATTGGCCCACGGTAGCGAGCCCAGATGCAGCCGCTGTCGCGATCAATGAGTTTTTTGTAAATGCCACCTAACACCTATGAGCCTTCTGAAGTCAAGCGACAACAGTAAATAATTGACCCATTGTCAGGGTCATAAATGCAACTATGGGTATATCTACTGTCTTCATCTGTCTTTGATATGCTGTTCAGTGACTGACAGCAAACACCTATAGAGGCTCTCTTAGTGTGGTAGATCCACGGCCTGGAAGTTCAATACAGCGGTTATCCAGGGGCACTAGACATTCATCGGTTAACCCGTTGCTGACCTATTCAAGAGGCAGGCTGCTTTTGCGCCAGTGAGTTCAAGGCTCAGTCCAGGTGTCAGTACACTTACCCATAATCGAAAAACACTACCCCGTGTCGGCTAATCAATGCGCCAATGGCTTGCGCTGATGCGGCATGAACACTGTGGTCTCGCGTGCTCGCAGGCGCACAGTTAAGATAACACAGCATTCGGTTTGTGCCATCGCTTGCATCCAGTTAGGCGATGAGCCTGGCACGGGGAGTGACTAGCCGGTCAAAAATCGTTGTTCATCGAATACGGTCTGGTTCTTCAACATAAAAAAAGGTTGCTCTGCCGAGCTTGTGTGCCAGGGCGGATAGAGCTTTTGCTTTTGACATACGTTTTTGCAGTCGCTGCAGGTAGCGCTGTGCATTCGGGTTACCTCGCAGATACAGGACGGCAGCCTCGCTAAATGCCCACTTCAAATGGGCATTGCCGATCTTGTTTCCCTGTGTGCCATAGCTTTTTCCCGCAGATTCGGCTTTGCACTTGACCAGTTGGCAATAGGAGGCAAACTGTTGAACGGTATCAAAGTGCTGGATATCGCCAATTTCGTAGAGAATGGTCAGGGCCAGAATCCGCCCAATGCCGGGAATGGTCTTGAGCAGATTGAAAGACACCGGCTGATGCTTTTTCGCCTGCTGCTCCAGATGCCATTCAGTCTGGCTGAGTTCGTGGTGATAGCATTCAAGAACGGCCAGGTCGAGATTGATCATGCGTTGAACATCCGGATCCTCAAAGGCGTGTTGCAGCTGTTCACGAGCGCTGACATTCTTCAGATTAACCCGGTTGGGTGGCAGATTGTACTGGCTGGTGGTGTTGGCTACGTGGGCTTTGAGGTTAGCGCCATGGCGAACCAGATTGGTTCTGCGGCGCAAGAGATCACGCGTTGAACGCATCTCGCGCGGGTAAACATAAGCCAGGGGGAAATTACCCCCCCGGATGAGCTGGGCAATCTTCAGCGAATCGATACGGTCATTTTTAGCCTTGCCACCGTGGATGGCGCGCATATATAGGGCATGTCCGAGAATAAAGTCGATCCCTTTTTCCTCACACAGATCCGCGACCCAGTACCAGCAATGCATGCATTCGACACCGATGACGAGATCATTGAGAAAAGGCGCGATGAGCCTGAATAAAATATCTGCCTTAGCCGGACACTCCTTATGCAGCAGCACTTCGGCATCCTGGCTTAAAATACAGACGTATAAACTCCTCGCATGAAGATCGATTCCACAATAGTGCGCATGAGCTGTATGATAAAAGTTCATTGGGTCTTCTCCGTTGGTTTGGTCACCTCCAGCTTACCGGAAACCCGGCTAGCTGGGAGAAGGCTCAATGAGTATCAAGGCAAATGCACTCGGACGGCAAAAAGCGCCGCTCCTTCGTCGCTCTGCTTTTTTCCTCCGGTGATTTGCGACGTTAGCTGTCATGTGAACGATAAAGTGGCCGTGACCAAGAACAATGCCGGAGTTATGAAATGTCTAATCCTCTCACACTAATCGGTGCCCCAAGTAGCGCCGGAGCGTATTCGCCAGGTCAGGAGCAAGCGCCAAATGCGCTACGAGCTGCTGGCCTTATTGAGTTGTTCCATGAGCGTGGAATCATAGTAAGGGATTATGGAAACGTTCCTGGATTTAGATGGCGTGTCGATAGGTCGAATATGCGGGCTATGAATGCGGGTGCGGTGAAGGCAGTCGCCGAAGCTACGGCAAGCCACGTTGCGGCCGCAATTTTAGAGGATTCTCCGGTGCTTGTTCTGGGTGGGGATTGCACTGTGGAACTCGGTACGATCGCAGGAGTGCTCGATAGTACAGCGAACATTGGGCTTGTTTACATCGACCTCGATACTGACCTCAATACGCCTGAGAGTGTCGATGATGGCGCGCTTGATTGGATGGGCGTCGCGCACATACTTGGCATTCCGGGAAGTGTGCAGCAACTTGTCGAACTGGGACCGCGCGTACCAATGCTGCAGCCGGATCAGGTTCATTTTTTCGCCAACGATAACTCTAAGCCTTTCGAGCGGGAAATAATTGAAAGCCGTGGTATAGCTGAGATTCGCTTAGCAGAAGTGGCTGCCGACCCAGCCGGTGCCGCGCAGTCCATTGTTCATGGTTGGGCAAGGCGCTTTGATCATCTGTTAGTCCATCTTGACGTTGATGTGCTTGATTATCTCAGCCTTCCACTTGCTGAGAACAATCGCCGCAATGAAGGCCTTCAATTTGAACAACTCATGTCCGCATTACATCCGTTGCTGTGTGCGCCGAATTGGTCCGCACTTACGATCTGTGAGGTAAATCCCGACCATGGAGAAGGAGATGGTTCCACATTGCGTGTTTTCAGCGAAGTTTTGGCGGATGCTCTTTCCATATCGCCACGAATTCGGGGTAGTTTGTAATGACAGCTAACAAGCTCAACCCCACTGCGCCTGCTGCGCAGGTTCCGTCCGACGCCGCTAAACGCAGCACGGGTTAGCTCAAACATTAGGTGTTTAATTAATGGCTGAAGTGTCATTGAATGGCGGTCGTACGAATAAAGGAATTGTCAAGGTAAATGATACGGTTCGTCGTCCTGCCAATGACAACAGTGAATTTGTCGCGCGCTTACTAACCCATCTCGAAAATTCAAATTTTGATGGTGCCCCCAAGTATCTCGGTATTGACTCGTGCGGCCGCGAATCCTTCTCCTATTTACCGGGCAATGTCCCAGACGACCTCGCATTTTGGCCGAATGAGGTGTTGCAGGCGGCGGCACATTTGATCCGCCAGTTTCATGACGCTCTGAGTGGTTCTGAAGTAGCGGGTGACCAAGAGACGGTATGCCACAACGATCTGTCTCCCTGTAACACCGTCTTTGTTGAAGGTCTGCCAAATGCTTTAATAGACTTTGATGCCGCTGCCCCTGGAGATAGATTGTGGGATCTCGCGTATGCGGCGTGGCTTTGGCTCGACCTGGGTAATAATAAGATTACTGCCAAAGAGCAAGCAAATCGGCTTTCGTTATTTATAGCCGCGTACGGTGTCTGTGACATAGCAACAATTTTGCGTACAGTGTTAGAAAGACAACTCTATGCTGAGCAGTTATTCTTGAAGCAAAACTGGCACACAGCAGCGCAATGGGCTGAAAAAAGTAGACTTTGGGTAACATATAATTGGCAGCAACTTGAGAATGCAAATAGCAAATAGCATCTAACCAGCCAATCCAGCCGACCACCAAACCCATAATGACTCTGTCCTTTTAGTTGGCCATGGGTTCGTAAATCGATTTATCGCCAAAGAACTGATAAAAAATGGTTGGCAAGGTCCACAAAATCCAGGTAAAAAGTTTTGGGAGTTTGGGATATATGAATACGCAACATAAGGCGCTGCTGTCGGACAATTTTTCCGCTACGCTCCAAAATTGCCGCAGAACGCGGCGTTAGCCGCCTAGTTTTGATGACAAAATGCACACATATGTGTTAGCATGATGAGCATGAAGATCTATAACTGGAATTCGGAGAAAAATCAGGAGCTAATTGTCAAAAGGGATGTATCTTTTGAAGAAGCTATTTTTTATATAGAGCACGGAGGTCTGTTAGATGACATTGTTCATCCCAACAATTCGGATTATCCAAATCAACGAATTTTCATCGTGAAGATAGTAGATTACGCGTACCTTGTTCCCTATGTAGAGAATGAGGAAGAAGTATTCCTTAAAACTATAATTCCCAGCAGAAAATTTACCAAGAAATATCTTGGAGGTGAATCATGAGTAAAGCAAAATTATCTAAAGAGGAGAAAAAACTGCTTGATGCCGTGGAGGCTGGGGAGTTTGAATCAGTTTTAACTGAGTCTCGTAAAAAGGAATTAGAAGCTGTTGCAGCTAACACTTTCAAAAAAGATAAAAGAATAAATATTCGAATTTCTAATCGAGATTTAACAGCCATTCAATCAAGGGCATCGCGTGAAGGTATACCTTACCAAACGCTAGTATCGAGTATTATTCATAAATACATCTCTGGTTCTCTGGTAGATCTCACAGCTAACAAGCAAATGCAGCCGACGCCAAAAACGCGCGGCTGATTTGGGCGTTATGTTTCCTGCGAGCCTATGGAGTAACAAATTGATTACGAGGATCATGGAAGAAAAAGACCTTCCGGAAGCAGCGAAAATTCACGCTCTAGCTTTTGTTCGGCAAAATAACTCCCGCAAATGGTTGCAATGCTCTATAAATGCTTCCCCTCGAATGCTTTGCTTCGTCTGCGAGATCGAGAATCGGGTTGTCGGCTACATTATTTGGGTGCAAAAAAGTGGTTTTCGCCCAGAAGTTGTTTTAGAGCTTGATCAAATCGCGGTTCACCCTGATGTTCATAACTGTCAGATTTCACCTATATAGAGCCATTTCGTTTTCACCCTAATGGAGCCAGTGAATTTTCACGCTAATGGAGCCACTTTGTTTTCACCGTAATAGAGCCACCTCGGTGAGCATCATCGTCTGATTTCAGGTTCGGACTTTCTGTAAATCCGGATACCCTTGAGCCTTTTTACTCAGGGGGTATCCATGGCAAACAGGAGGTTCGAGATGTTCGAATATCGTCAAATCATAGTCCGCATGCGCTCGGGTGATTCCGACCGTGCGTTAGCCAAGGCAGGGCTGATTGGTCGCCCCAAAGCCAAGGCACTGAGACAATTGGCCCAGTCACAGGGTTGGCTCGATCCAGCTCACCCGCTACCGGATGACACCGCGTTGTCGTTGGCCTTAAATCCTTCCACAAAAGCGGCTTCTGCACTATCAAGTGTTGAGCCTTATCGTGATCAGGTAAGCGAATGGGTGAAGCAGGGCATTCAGAGCAAAACCATCCACCAAACCCTGGTACGCAATCACGGTTACACCGGCAGCTACTCCTCAGTGTATCGTTTTACACGCAGCATCAAACCGCGCTTGCCCAAGGCCACGATGCATCTGGCGTTCGCCCCTGGTGAAGCGGCACAGATTGATTTTGGTGCCGGGCCCACACTGGTTGATACGTGTACCGGTGAACTGATCAAGACCCACTTCTTCCTGATGACACTGTGCTGGAGCCGCCATCAGTACGCTGAGATTGTACTTGATCAGAAGGTGGCGACTTGGTTGCAGTGCCACCGCCATGCCTTCGAATGGTTCGGTGGTGTCCCCCAGAAACTGATCATCGATAATGCCAAGTGTGCGATCACCAAAGCCTGTCGTCACGACCCGGTGGTCCAGCGGGCTTATGTCGAGTATGCCGAGGGCTACGGTTTCAAGATCGATGCACTGCCGCCACGTGAACCGCAAATGAAAGGTCGCGTCGAATCGGGAATCAAGTATCTAAAGAACAATTTTCTACCGCTACGTGATTTGCGCGGTCTGACCGATGCCAATCAGCAACTGCAAGCCTGGATTATCGAAGAGGCGGGCAACCGTATCCACGGTAGTACCCAAGAGCAACCGCTGAAGCGTTTCAACATCGAAAAACCCTTGCTTAAACCGCTACCAGAAGTGGCACCGGAACTGGCCGTCTGGGCCAAGGTCAAGGTCCATCGCGATACCCACTTGCAGTTCGAGAAATGTCTGTACTCAGTGCCCTTTAAACTGATCGGGCAGCAACTGTGGCTTAAGGCAACTCCGGTAACAGTACGCATTTACCGGGACCACGAACTGGTGGCGGTGCATGCCAGACTGCACCGCCCCGGCAGCCGTGCCACCCTGGATGATCACCTTCCGCCCAATGCGATCGCCTGGAAGATGCGTGATCCGCAGTGGTGCCTTGAACAGTCCCAGAGGATTGGGACGCATTGTCATCAGTTAATCCGCACCCTGTTCGCTGATCGTGTGCTCGACAACCTGCGCGCCGCTCAGGGCATTATCCGCTTACGAGATAGATACGGCAGTCCTCGTTTGGAAGCGGCCTGCCAACGTGCACTGAGCTACAACAACCCGCGCTATCGCACGGTGAAAACCATTCTCGAAAAGGGCCTTGAGCAACACCCCGCGGCAGAACAGGCCTTCAACACCCTGGCGGATAGCTATACCGGTCAGGGACGCTTCTGCCGCAACACCCAATCCTTACTCAAACACTAACACAGGAGAACCCCTATGAACCCACTGCCTGAACTGGCCCCTATGCTTAAACAACTCAGACTCTCCGGCATCCTCGACTCCTTGGAATCAAGAACCAAGCAGGCCATCGACAAGAAAATGCCTTATCCCGAGTTTCTTGCGTTGCTGGTGAGCGACGAAGTGGCAAGACGGGAACAGAAACGCTTTGCGACGCGTTTACGCCGGGCGGCTTTCCGTTCTCATAAAACCCTCGATCAGTTCGACTTCAACTTCAATCCCGGCATCAACTCAGCCTTAATCCATGAATTGGTCACCGGGCGTTTTATTGAGGAAAAGGTCGCGGTGCTGATTGCCGGTCCTTGTGGCACCGGTAAAAGCCATCTCGCGCAAGCCATCGGCCATGCCGCTGTACGTCAGGGGCAGGATGTCCTGTTTACCTCGCAGTCTCAACTACTGGCCAATCTGCATGCGGCCAGGGCCACGGACACCTTTGAACGCAAGTTCCAGAGTCTCGTACGGGTGCCCTTACTGATCATCGACGACTTTGGGCTCAAACCGCTGCGTCATCCCCATGATGAAGATTTTCATGATTTGGTTGCCGAGCGCTATGAACGATCAGCCACGGTGATTACCAGTAACCTGGATTTCGGTGAATGGGGTGATGCCTTTCCGAACCAGTTGCTCGGAGCAGCCACGCTTGATCGACTTCGACATGGCGCCTATCGCGTGGTGCTCGACGGCAAAAGTTACCGCTCACCGCGGCCCATGGAAAATCAACTTGATTCCCAACCAAAATCAGGAAAATAATACCCTAGTCTGAACCCGAAAATCAGCACTTTGAAGTGGCTCCATTAAGCCGAAAACGGCTGGCTCCATTAGGGTGAAAAATGACAC
Organism: Granulosicoccaceae bacterium; assembly: GCA_965222695.1. GTDB lineage: Bacteria > Pseudomonadota > Gammaproteobacteria > Granulosicoccales > Granulosicoccaceae > UBA7957. Next base: position 4,072,401 of record OZ244967.1, read on the forward strand.
CTTGAGCTTCATTCGGGCAATTTGAAGAGTCGCTTAGAGTCATTAGGCAATGCTCCATACAAAGGTTTAGAATGGCTCTAGGCAAAATTAACCAAACCGTCAACCGGACGCCAAAACCGCCGCTTCGCTCTGGCTTCTGCACCGGTTACAGCAGACGTTATGTGCCATACAGACTAAGTGGTATATGGATATTTCATTCAACATGATTGCCAATATTATTGCGGGAATTTCACTGCTAGTATCCATTACGTTGGCTTTTTTCTATGTGCGTGATCGACGTCATGCTAAGTACCAGTTAGAGAATGAGTATACGAATGGGCTTTTAGAGTGGCATGGAAACGTGGTTGAGGTGCTTATAGCACTTCGTATTAAACATTCCGGAGTCAAAACGGACGAAATACTTGATTTATTAGCGAGATTATCCGCACTAATTGAACAAGGTAGATTCTTTTTTCCTAATATTGACAAGGAGGATTTTTTTGGAAAAGAAAAACCTCCTGCTTATCGAGGCTATCGTAACTTAGCCCTAGACTTTCTCGTGGCTTCCTACAATCTTTTCAATAGTGAAGTTAGTCCAAGTGAAATAGAGCAGGCAGAAATATTGCAGCGCCATTTCACTTCCATTGTATTCGAGCTTGTGCGGCCTAAAGATCGACTCGAAACAATCAGATCTTTGACAGATAGATACTTTGTACAAGATAAGTCGTTTGAAGATTTCTTAGAACATCATGATAGCTCAGCTATTGAATATATTTGGCGCACGTAGATATTGTCGCATAACAAGCTCGTTGGGTCGGCAGAGCGTAGACGTTAAATGCCAAGGAGTATTTGGAGGTGCGTCAAGACACACGATTAGAATCAGAAGGCGCTGAATTCTTGGTTTTAGGGCAGCTTCTGATTCATAAAATTGCCTCATACAAAACATACACAAATATGCCAGGTTATGACCTTGTTGCCACTAATCCAGAAAATAACACTTCCGCTAAGATCCAAGTTAAAAGTCGCTGGGCGACGAGAGCTGTTGGTTTTCCGATAAAAAATTTCGATTGTGATTTTGTGGTAGTGGTACTGCTAAATCGAGGTTCCAAAGACGGTCGTGGGGAAGTGTTGCCGCCAGAATATTTTGTTTTTCCGGTTGGCGTTGTTCAAACCGCGTGTAAAACTGACACAAGTTGGAGCAAAGTATTATTGAAAGATATCGCTGGTCTGGAGCGCTATAGAGAATGTTGGAGTCTTGTTCATGATTTCTTGTCCGCGTAAGGCATTTAACAATGCGCTGCACCTGACCGCTTTTCCGCTACGCTCCAAAGCGTCAGGTGAGCTTGGGCGCTAAGCATCAAGGAGAGTACATGGCAATTACCGGTGAATGCTTCTGTGGAAGTGTTAAATATCAAATTGACGGTATTCTTAAAGATGCCCGGTCATGCCATTGTTCCCGCTGTCGCAAGGCTTTTAGCTCTCAAGCATCATCCTATGCACTGGTAGAAGCGCAAGAATTTGAATGGCTTGAAGGCAGTGAGCTATTAACCAGCTACGAGAGTCAGGCGGGATTTGGTTTACAGTTTTGTAGTAAATGCGGTTCAACTCTTTGTGGGACTCATAATGGCGAAGTTCATGGGGTTACACTGGGCTGCCTCAATGAAAATCCGAAAATTGAAATCGGTTATCATATTTTTGTAGGTTCGAAAGCTTCATGGGAATTGCTTCCGGAAGGTATTGCCACATACGAAGAGGGAGTGCCTAATAATGTTTAACAAAGCTAAGCACAATCGCCCGCTCAAAAAGCGCGCGGGCTGGACCTCGCTATCGCTCGGCCTTTTATGTGGGCGTTATGAGGTTACTAATTCAGAGAGATGAACTAGATGGATGAAGACGATTTCAAAATACATCGATGCTCAAGATTGCCCAATACAGGTGTTGAGGTAATATTTTCACGCAACGGAATTGACGGTTACGACAGTGTGTGGAATCTAATCATACGAAGGGAATCAACAGAGGAAGACCTTGAGGAAAACCATCATCTAGAAGAAGCTGGTGAAACTATTTGGGAAACAATTTTAGAAATCTCGCATTGTCCTTATTGCGGTGAAAACTTAGACAAGTCTGGAGCAACTTGCAAAGGTAAATTTTTACATAGAGATTGTTCTGGCTGGTCTATAAAAGTATTGTAACGTCAACTCATAACAAGTCATTTAAAACCGCAGGGCAAAAAGGCGCGGCGCCGTTTAATTCAAGCGTTATGCGGCACGGAAAACGTATGAAACCATCTGAAACGAAAGCCAGACCCGGTGGGCTTGGGTATGTGGGGGTAGAGTACTTGAGAAAGGCGGCTGAATTGCTGGGAAAGGATAAAAGCCGTAGCTACGAGTTAATGCAGATCAAGCCCGGGAACAGAGTCTTGGACGTTGGCTGTGGGCCCGGAATAGACACCCTTCCATTGGCTCAACGCGTCTCGCCGACCGGAGAGGTACACGGGGTAGATATTGACCCTGACATGGTCCAGGAAGCACTTCGCCGGACAATTGAGGCTGACTTAGAACAATTCGTCTACCATCACGAGGCCGAGGCGTATCCCCTCCCGTTCTCCGACAATTACTTTGATTCGTGTCGTAGCGAAAGAGTATTTCAGCATTTGTTGTTGCCCGAATCCGCCATTGCTGAAATGGCGCGGGTGACGAAACCTGGTGGCATAATAGTTGTCGTTGATGCCGATCACGGAACATGGTCAACCGACACGCCTGAGACAGATATCGAACGCCGCCTGACAAGATTCTTTGCCGATAGTCAACAGAGAAACGGATATGTAGGTAGGCAGCTCTACGGGCTCTTCCAGAAATGCCGTCTGAATACGATTGAGATAGAAATGATTCCAAGCTTTCACACAGACTACTCAGAATACCGAGGAGTATTCTGCCTGGACAACGTTGAAAAAGAAGCCGTAGAAGCTGGCGTGGTATCAGAACAAGAGATTGTACGGTGGCGTCATAGTCTGGAGACCGCCGAACGAGAGGGACGTTTTTTTAGTAGTGCAAACTTGGTGATGGTCTCTGGGAGAAAGCCGCCCCAACCAACAGCGGCATAGTGGCCACGGGTGACAAATGGCTGTTCTTGGGCTAAGCGGTCATAGAGAGAGCCTAGTCGTAGTGCCGCATAAAGGCGCTGCTGCCGGACAGATTTTTCGCTGCGCTCCAAATGAATGCAATGGATCTAGCAAAGGATATGGGAAGCGAGGAAACGATTAAATATTTAGAGGAAAATCATGACTTCTAACAAGTCATTTAAAATCGCAGGGCAAAATGCGCGACGCCGTTTAATTCAAGCGTTATACCGCTCTAGATTTGACATACCATATATAATATATATACTTTATATAGTATGTGGACGATATATGAGCATAAGCGAGTCGCTAAGAGGCTGAAAGCTGCTCCCATCGAAGTACTGAAAAGATACGAAAAATGGAAGGATATTGTGATCATCTCAGGCCCTCAGGGCCTTAAGAAGATCAAAGGGTTAAGAGACGAAGCGCTTTCTGGGAAATGGAAGGGGCACCGTTCTTCCAGGATAAATATTCAATATAGGGTGATTTACAAGGTTGAAGGCGACAAAGTTCTAGTTCAGGTCGAAGACGTTACACCCCATGATTATCGGAGGAAGTAACATGAAAGATTACAAAAAAGCCAAAAAAGTTGTCGAAGTTTCTGTCGGCGAATCCGTAAGAATTCTCCGCGAACTACAGGAACTTAGCCAAAACGAGCTGGCTAATCTAACAGGAATTCCGCAGTCCACTATCTCAGCAATTGAAAATAGTAGAATCCAACTGGGTGTTGAAAGGGCAAAGGTATTGGCAAGAGCGTTAAGTTGCCACCCTGCAGTGCTTGTATTTCCAGGGTGGGATATCGAGCATGAATCCGCCGCATAGCAAGCGGCTTAAACTCGTGCAAAACTTTTTTTGCACTGGACTCGCCATTGCGTGGCTCGCCGTTTAGCCGGGCGTTAGCTGCTCAGTCTTGATGACAAAATGCACACATTTATGTGTGCATGAAAATCTACAATTGGAATTCTGAAAAAAATCAAGAACTTATTGTTAGAAGGGATGTATCCTTTGAAGAAGCTATTTTTTATATAGAGCACGGAGGTTTGTTAGATGACATTGTTCGTCCCAATAATTCGGATTATCCAAATCCCTCTATGCTGACATAGAGGGCTGTCAAAATCACAAGGAATCGTACATTGAAAAAGAATCTCGTTGAAATATATGCTCTTGCTGTTTGTTTTTTTACTGTCGCCTGTTTCGTTATAGTCGCAGGAATGACTGCTTGGGACGTCGTTCAGTTAAGCGCGCCAGAGTTCACTATAAATAACGACCAATATGAAGCACACTTATCTGATCAGCAATATCGAGACTGGCTTATTCAACGAAATCAGCACAAAGAAGATGAGTACGTACCTCCTAGTGGCCAGAACCTTACAGATGCAAGGAACACAAGTTGGCAACAAGCCTTAAAAGGTGAGCAGCGTAGCGCGCTACAAAGTCTTGCCCAAAATTTTATTATTCTCGTTATCGATATTTTGGTTTTCATGGCCCACTGGGTTATTGCCAAGAAATCTCGCGAGAGTCACAGTTAACAAGGCGTGTGATGAAGGCCTACGGCTGGACAGCATTAAGCGTGGCTTCGCCACAATGGCGACCATTCACCGAGCGTTACATATCAGGAGTATCGAAAAATTAAGTACCTTTGGATTATAACTTTTGGTATCGCTTTAGTTTGGTCAGGAGTAAACCCTAAAGATCAGTTCACATGGTTTCTTGAGGTTGCACCAGCTATGATTGGTGGCATTTTACTGGCAGCCACTTATAATTCGTTTCGGCTTACTCCAATTTTGTACTTCTTTATACTTTTGCACTGTCTTGTACTTATGGTCGGTGGTCACTATACCTACGCAGAAGTTCCTTTATTTGATGGCTTGTTCGGCGCTGAAAGAAATAACTACGACAAAGTGGGGCACTTTTTCCAAGGCTTTGTTCCAGCATTACTGGCTAGAGAAATACTAATACGCAAAAGCATCGTAAATGGTGATCTCTGGCGCAACATTATTATTGTTTCAATTTGCTTAGCCTTCAGTGCACTCTATGAACTTATTGAATGGTGGGTAGCCATCGGCACTGGTGAAGATGCAGAAGCCTTCCTGGGTACACAGGGCTATGTTTGGGATACCCAATCAGATATGGGGTTAGCTTTACTTGGCGCAGTGTGTTCACTACTTGTACTATCATCACCGCACAATAGCCAACTAAAAAATGTAACAAGTCAAGTCAGTCGGGCAGCTTCTCCGCCCGCTGCTTGAGACGTAGGCAACAATTAGACCGGATTCTATATGACTATTTGGGTTGATTACGCTCCAAGAATACAAGAGGTTTTTGAGCCAAGAAAATCTGCGCTTTTGGTAGTCGATGTGCAGCATTCCTTTTGCGCCCCTGAAGGTCGGACGGGTCGAAAGCATTCAAATATTTCGATGCAGCTGCTGCCATCAAAGATAAATAATTTCGTTAAGTATTTTGAATCGATTGGTGGGACCACTATCTATCTAAAATCAGTGCCTGACGACACTAACTCCACGGAAAATGACCGATGGCTCAACAAATTAAAAGGTCATGTACGCCCATCCTCACCGGACAGCATTGAATTAGATTTGTATGGCTTAGATTTGAAACCGGATTCATTGATTATCGAGAAAACCGGAGACGGGTTTTCTCGATCAGAATTAAAGGCAATTCTTCAAAAAAACAAAATTGAAAATGTGTTGGTTTGTGGGGTTAGAACTGAGATTTGTGTACGTCGAGTCGCTGAGCGATCCTCAGCAGAGGACTATCTGGTTTTTGTACTTAGTGATCTTTGCGCTACAAGAGACAACTGTGCAGAACACGAAAAACAAGCATTGCTGTTTTTAAATGCGTACACTGGCGTGGTGCTTGAATCAACTCACATGAGGAAATTACTTGCTACCAAAGCGGTGTCCGCTGATGAATGTGCCTAACGAACATGGATAGGTTGCGTGAGAACCGAACCGTAACCAGATCCGGCTGTTGAACCGGTCCGCCGGATTGACGGAATTCTATATAAAGGAAATAGCGGTATCGGTGTGTATTGTTATTTTGGGTATGGCAGGCCTGGCTCTATTCCATGCTTATCTTGGCCGCTGGTATTGGTGGGCGAATGTGGGCGGAACAGCGCCATCCTGGATTAACAGCCGAAAGACAAAATATGGAGAAGTTCCAAGATGCGACTCAGTACTACAGGTGGTTTTCCCGAGTCGCAACAGTGAAGTGCTATCGAGGTTGCGGTAGTAGCCTCGCATTGCGAGAGAGTAGCCGCGGAAGGCTGTAAGTGTTTATGCAGTGGAATGAAGTTCAATCTGGCTGCAAACCGCATTCCACCCCGTGAACACTTACGGAAGGCTCAGGTACTGCCAACAGGGTTTCAGATCCGGTCAGGCCGACATGAGTCACGCCCTCCAACGGAATTGTTCCTGCGGTCCAATAGACCTGGTCCTCGATTGGAATGGCACTCAATGTACTTGCCGGGAAGGCTGTAATGACCCCTGCTATATTTTCATAATACAGTGGACTCAGCTCGTTGAGATAAATGGTGTTCCTCGCATAGATCACCATTTCACGACTAAAGTCGATCTCAGGAGCTGGCTCAGGACTGAACGCTTCCCAAACGGAATTCCATCTGGCTTGATCTGAAATAAACCCGAAGCCCTCTATCTCTGGGGTTGGAAAACGATCCAGCTCAGAAGTGGGGTAGAGACCCAGCCAACTTCGATCGACACGCTCTGTCGAAAAGCAATAAGATGGCACAATGCTGAGGCCGATTGCCAACACCAAAAAAATTGCTTTGGATCTCATGTTGTCGTGAACTCCAACGATTACAGATTAATCCTGCCCTCAACTCTAAAAGGCGGATCGATGGTGAAAATGTAACGAATCGTTTATTTTAGTTGGAGTTCAATGTTTTTTCCAGCCCCTTCTCGCTGTGTCTGCAGGTCGTGTAACCGATCGCTACCACATCATCTGAGTAGGTATCCAGAACGCCAAGAAGCCGCATAACGAGCCTAATCCGGTCGTTGAGCCAGTCTTGCAGATTGACGGTATTTTATATAAAAGAAATGGCAGTTCGGTGTGCTTTGTCTTTCTAGATATGACAGACCCGGCACTTTTCACCAGATACGCGAGAGCCTCACGACCGGGCGTTATATTGACGGTATCTTTGTGCATAAACTGACCTTAGCTCTTAAGTGAGTGCGCCCGTCATCCGGTAGCTTGATGATATCGAGCCATCGCCACTGTTTATCAAGGACATGCTTGTAGAAGAACTGCAGGCCGTTGCGATCAAGTTTGATGGTGCTCCAGGAATGGGAATTAACCAGGCTGGTGAAATAGGTTTTAAGATCGGTATCGGTGAGCTTTTCCGGGCCGCAATCGAAGAAGACGGCGAACTGTACGGTTCACCTATCGCTCCGACCGGATTTGTCCGGAATCAAGGGAGATCAGATTGAGATAAAGACAAGCCTGATACCTTTTACAGCTTGTGAACATGTACGGAGGGTGACGACAAACCGCAAGGCTTGCCTTGAATTCAGTTTTCGCGTTTCACACGCTGAACGATTGACAGATTACGCAAGCGTCGAATTATCCTGGCCAGATGGTGACGGCTTTCGACGGTTAATGCAAATCGCATGATGGTATTTTTGTCGCCCTGGTTTTCAAAACGGATATTTTCGATATTGGAACGCATGGTGGACAAGGTGGTTGCCACCCTTGCCAGGGCGCCTGGCTTATTGACCAATTCGATCACTATATCGGCAAGAAAGTTGCCGCTGTAATCGGGCGACCAGTCAACCATCACCCATTCTTTGGGCCGGCGGGAAAACCGTTTGATGTTCCGGCAGGAGGCCCGATGCACGACCACACCCTGGCCGGGTTTGATAAAACCCTGAATATTGTCGCCAGGGATTGGGCGGCAGCACTTGGCCAGTGATAAAACCGTACCTTCCCGGCCTTCAACCAGCAGGGGGCCGCTTTCCGTCGTCGGTATCGGTGTTTCAATTTTGCCTTTTTTACCGTTTTTATTCATCAGACGCCCGGCAATCAAACTCGGCAGATGGTTGCCCAGGCCGACGTCTGTAAACAGGCTTTCCAGATCATCAAAATGGAATTCTTCGAGTAGGCGTTCGATTTTCTTCGGCGGAATGTCTTCGATTTTCTTTGCGTATCGCCCCAGCGCCCGATCAACCAAACGGCGACCGAACTGTTCGGCTTTGCTTTGATCAAGATTTTTCAGGTAATGGCGAATGGCGGCCCGTGCCTTTCCGGTCACCACAAAGTTCAGCCACCAAGGGCTCGGTGTCGCGTTTTCCGAGGTGATAATTTCAACCGTTTGACCCGACTCCAGCGGTGTGCTCAGAGAAGCCCATCGGCGGTCAATTTTCGCGGTAATACAAGTATTGCCGATTTGTGAATGAATAGCATAGGCAAAGTCGACAGGTGTGGAGTTTTGCGGCAACTGGATGATGTCACCCTTGGGCGAGAAGACGTAAATCTCGTGCGGAAAGAGATCCACTTTGACGTTTTCGAGAAATTCAACCGTATTGACCGCATTTTGCTGTAAATCCAGCAGATTCGCCAGCCATTGCCGGGTTCTGCCCTGGGCGGCCGTGGCTTCTCCATCCTTGTAAATCCAATGAGCCGCAACCCCGGTCTCGGCGTATTCATCCATATCCCTGCTGCGGATCTGGATTTCGATATGTATGCCTGCGGGGTTGATCAGAATAGTGTGCAGTGATTGGTAGCCGTTGGCCTTGGGAATCGCAATATAGTCTTTGAATTTACCGGGAACGGGCTTGTAAACCGAATGCACTATGCCGAGTGTGCGGTAGCATTCATCGACACTGTCCACCACAACGCGAACGGCGTAGACATCGTGAACTTCCTGGAAGGAGAGCTGCTTGCTGCGCATTTTCTGGTATAGGCTGTATAAGTGCTTTTCCCTGCCGCGTACTATGCCTCTGATACCGACCTCTTCCAGCTTGACGGTGATCAGAATCTCAAATTTCTGAACCAGTTCCCGGCGGTTCCCGCGTGCTTTTCGGACCGCTTCTTTCAGGACTCTGTAACGCATGGGGTACAGAGATTGAAATCCCAGGTCCTCAAGTTCGTTCTTGATACCGTAGATGCCAAGCCGGTTGGCAATGGGCGCGAAAATATCCAGCGTTTCCCGGGCGATCCGCCGCTTTTTACTCAAATGCATCACACCGAGTGTGCGCATATTATGAAGCCGGTCTGCCAGTTTGATCAGAATAACGCGGATATCGTCAACCATAGCCAACAGCATTTTCTGAAAATTAGCGGCTTGCTTTTCCGCCGGCGTACGGAATTCCAGAGAGGTTAATTTACTCAGCCCGTCCACGATGTTGGCGATTTCTTCACCGAACTCGTCAACAATTTTCTGCCGGGTAACTTCGGTATCTTCCAGCACATCGTGCAATATGGCGGAAATGATACTTTGATGATCGAGGTTCATACCGACCACAATATGGGCGACAGCAAGGGGGTGGAAAATATAGGGTTCGCCGGTTTTGCGGGTTTGCCCGTCATGTGCTTCCGCGGCAAGCAGATAAGCACGATATATGTCTTTTAGTTGCTTTTTATTTAAGCGACCTTCTAAACAGGCGAGAAGGTCGCTGATCTGTATCTGATCGGGATGATCGGTTTCAACGGGAGCCGGTATGCTAGCCACAATCAGTAGACAGCATCCCGGTCACAGTGCTGCCGATTCGAGGCCTTCGCTATCGAGAGTCATTTCCACAGCTTCGGCGGCGGCTTTTTTCTTCGCATAGTCGGCGTCGATATAGCCTTCGGCGATTTCGCGCAGGGCTATGACCGTGGGTTTGTCTTTCTCTTCAGGTACCAAAGGTTCTGCACCCATGGTGATGTCGCGTGCTCGTTTCGAGGCCAGTAAAACCAATTCAAAGCGGTTGCTTACTTGTTCCAGGCTGTCTTCAACCGTCACTCGTGCCATTTAATTCTTCTCCAGTTTGATAAAATTCGATATGGACCCTTAAGTCCCTCCCTCTCGATAATGCCGTTCATCCCGAAGAATCGTTTTTCTGATTTGTATGAGATATCATGACGACCGCAAAAAGCAGGCCGTTTCTGCATCAACACACCGGGAAATGAGGCGGAGTCACCAATCGGTATTTTGATTCTAATTAAACAAAAGCTCAAATTCCAGCCACGGACAACAAAATTTTGGCGTGCGATGATGCTGAATCAGTCGCTGAGCAGGCTCTCGATCAGTTTTTCGTGCGTTTTCCGCTGGCGGGACAAAGTCAGGCGTTGGCTGTTCACCAGTGAAACCAGATCCTGAACGGCGATATCGAATTGATCGTTAATGACCAGAAAGTCTGCGGCGTTATAGTGTTTCATCTCCGCTACCGCTTCGGCTGTGCGTTTGACGATAACATCTTCGCTGTCCTGGCCCCTGCCGCGCAGGCGCGCGACCAGGGTTTCACGGGATGGGGGCAGTACAAAAATGGCACAGGTATGGGCGAGTTTATCTTTCACTTGCGCGGCACCCTGCCAATCGATTTCCAGTAAAACATCCTTACCTTTTTCGAGCATCTCTTCCACTGCGGCCCTGCTGGTGCCGTAGTAATTGTCAAATACGGAGGCGTATTCAAGGAACGCATCCTCGGCAATCATCCGTTCGAAAACCGGTTTTTCCACGAAATAGTAGTCTTCCCCGTCAATATCGCCGGGCCGCATCGGGCGTGTGGTATGGGAAACGGATACTTCCAAGTCGGAGACGCGTTGAACAAGCTGACGGACCAGGCTGGTCTTGCCTGCACCGGAGGGCGCGGAAATAGTAAATAATTGACCTTTCACATCGAATCTCTAGGGGGTGTTCTCAATTAATCCATGCATCCTGCTGATCCCTATTTTCCGCCCGGCAAGGCATGGTGAGCGCAGTGTAGTCATTCTACATAAGCGAACCATAACGCCGCTGGGCGGAAAATAGGGATCAGCCCTTGGGGTTGCGGCTGAAAATCCATCTGACTGAGTTGAGTTTAGCAGTCAGGCGAAAAAGTACCTCTTTCAATCTATGGCATTGGACGCTTTCTGAATGTCGCTTTATCAGCGTTCTCATTAGTTTATACTAGCGGCATATTGAAAAGACTTTTAACTTCAGAGGAAACCATGGCCAGAACACCTTCAACGATGCTCGAACTCGGCACTCAGGCCCCGGCATTCACATTGCCGGAACCGGCAAGCGGCTACTCCGTCTCTTTATCGGACTACAACGGGCAGCCTGTCTTGATTGCCTTTATCTGTAACCATTGCCCTTATGTGGTCTTAATCAAAGAGGAATTTGCAAAATTTGCCGAGGAATACCGGGCCAAGGGGCTGAATGTGGTTGCGATCAGCGCGAATGATGTCGAATCCTATCCTGATGACAGTCCTGAAAAGATGATCAGCTTCGGTCGTGAAAACAATTTTAATTTTCCCTATCTGTACGATGAAACCCAGGAAACCGCTAAGAATTACCGGGCTGCCTGCACGCCTGACTTTTTTATGTTCGACGGTAATCATCAACTGTTTTATCGGGGCCAGTTCGATGATGCCCGGCCCAATTCCGGTATCACCGTCAGCGGAAAAGATATGAGGCAAGCAGCAGAGGCACTACTGAATGGGAAAGCCTCCCCGGAAAATCAGCAGGCCAGCCTGGGTTGCAATATCAAATGGAAGCCCGGTAACGAACCGTCATACTAAGCCTGAATATTATTGCGGGCTGATCAGAGAAAATCCGTGCCTTATCGCCCCGTGATATCGGTGGTCATGCCGGTTAAAAATGCCGGCATATGGTTATTACCGGCGGTCAACAGTATTCTTCGGCAATCTTTTGAAGAGTTCGAACTGCTGATTATCGACGACCAAAGTTATGATGGCTCAATCGAGCAACTGCCGGACGATCACAGAATAAAGATATTTCATCACGGCGGAACCGGCATAGTATCGAGCCTTAATTTCGGGCTGGTCAGGGCTAAAGGCAAGTTTGTCGCCCGGATGGACGGTGACGATATTTCGCTGCCCAACCGGCTTGCATTACAGCTGCAATTCGCGGAGGAAAATCCTCATCTGGGCATTATCGGCGGCCTGGTCGAATTTTTTGCCGATAACGAAGAAATACAAGCAGGAAACCTAGCCTATCAACACTGGCTGAACAGCCTGCAAACTGAACGTGAAATACAAAGGGATATATTCATTGAAAGTCCCCTGGCGCACCCCAGCGTACTGATCCGTAAACAGGTTTTTAAAGACATCGGCTTATACCGTGATCTTAGCTGGCCGGAAGACTATGATCTTTGGTTAAGGGCCTGGCTTGCCGGCGTAGCCATTGCCAAGGTACCGGAACATGTACTATTGTGGCGGGATCACAGCGATCGTTTAACTCATACCGATAAACGCTACAGCGTCAAGGAATTTATCAAAGTCAAGGCATGGGCATTGTCGGAATCGCTCTTAAAAAACCGCCCGGCATTTCTATGCGGAACCGGAAAACTGGCCGTCAAATTCTGCGATGTACTGCAATTTCTGGGTATTCCGGTAGAAGGATTTGTCGATGTATCTCCGGAGAAAATTGGTAAGACCCGCCGCAATCTGCCCATCTACTCTTTGGATCAGATGCTTAAGGTCCGGAAAAATGCATTGATACTGGGTGCTCTGGGCGCACGTGGTGCAGGCGAAGAACTACGTGAATTGCTTAAGATCAGCGGTCTGGAAGAAGGCGAAGATTTCGTACTGGTCGGGTAAAATTCATTATTGAATTGTTCATTGCTCTGAAATTGATTTATTATAACCTCATTGGGGGTAAATCTGTGATAGCCGCGTCTGTCTTTTGACAGACAGCGAAGACAAAATTACAAGCTAAATAGTTTGGCGATTGCAGATTTGCAAGTGAAAACAATGATCAATAAATTAGTCGTAGCAAGCCTGCTTGTATTGGCCGTGTTGTATGTCGGCGATCCTTACGCGCCTGAAAACAAATCTCTCTCTCCCTATCTCCCGCCTGCGCCGACCGATTCGGAAATTCTGGCCATCAAAGAGAAAACCGAGTATTTAATCGATTCGGTGGATATGCAGGGCAATATTCGCGCGATCTCAGAACACGAATTGACAACCTCATTTTTGCAAGCCATTGACGAGCTAAAGTCCGCAGTGTTCCGATTGATTATTGAATTTGACGAAGAAAAGGCGTTGTTGGCCCGGGCGCAGGAATAACTTGTAGAAGCAAGGCTTCCTCGCGAAGAAGAGCCGGGAATCGGATAGCGAATAGATGATGGAAATCAGAAAATACCGGGCAGCTGATCGCGAGGAACTGATCGAACTTTGGACGCATGTCTTTCCGAACGATCCAAAACATAATAAACCTGAGCTTATGATCGATGCCAAGCTCGCAATCGATGATTTGATTTTCGTCGTTGAAAAACATCAGCAGTTAGTCGCAGCCTGCATGGCCGGTTATGACGGACACCGGGGCTGGCTGTATGCGGTTGCGGTGCTGCCTGCCTACCGGCGCGCCGGAGTCGGTCGCCGGCTGGTTTTGTTTGCCATGGAAAATCTGAATAGTCTCGGTTGTATTAAAGTAAACCTTCAGATCCGGGCCGATAACCATAAGGTTTCAGCATTTTATCAGTCATTAGGATTCCGGGTCGAAGATCGTCTCAGCCTGGGAAAACATATTCCGTAAAAACCAGCCCGTAGGAGCCTGCCCTGCAGGCGATAGCGTGTCGTGCCGCAGATCATCGCGAGGAAGCCTCGCTCCTACGGGTGATGGAAGTTTGCCTGGACCCGGCAGCCGCGAAGATTTCGCGGCTGCCGGGAAACGACTTTACCAGCCGGTGGCTTTCTGCACGGCCTGGCCGAGCTCTCCGGGTGAACGGGTAATCGTCACGCCGGCGGATTTTAGTGCGGCAAATTTATCGTCGGCCGTACCCTTGCCACCTGCGATAATCGCACCGGCATGACCCATGCGTTTTCCGGGCGGTGCTGTAACGCCCGCTATATAGGCTGCAACCGGTTTATTGACGTTATTTTTAATAAATTCCGCTGCTTCCTCTTCCGCGGTTCCGCCGATTTCGCCGACCATCAATATTGCTTCGGTTTGCGGGTCTTCACTAAATAACGCAAGTGCGTCAATAAAGCTGGTGCCTGGGATCGGATCACCGCCTATACCGATACAAGTACTTTGTCCGTAGTCAAGATCACTGGTTTGACGAACGCACTCATAGGTTAAAGTACCGGAGCGTGAAACTATGCCGACTTTGCCAGGCATATGAATGTCACCGGGCATGATACCAATCTTGCATTCTCCGGGAGTAATAATTCCCGGGCAGTTCGGTCCGATCAGCCGAACGCCGTTTTGCTCGACGGCAATGCGCGCCTCAAGCATATCCAGGGTTGGAATACCTTCCGTGATGCAGACAATCAAGGGTACTCCAGCATCCGCCGCTTCAACGATCGAATCCTTACAAAAAGGCGCGGGTACATAAATGACGCTGGCACTGGCGCCGGTATTTTTGACCGCATCTTTAACCGTATTGAATACCGGCAGCCCCAGATGCTGGTCGCCGCCTTTACCCGGCGTCACCCCGCCCACCATGTTGGTGCCGTAGTCTATGGCTTGCTCAGAATGAAATGTTCCTTGTTTTCCGGTGAAGCCCTGGCAGATCACCCTGGTGTCTTTGTTAACCAATATACTCATTTCGAACCTCCTTCAGCTTCAATCACCTTGACCGCGGCTTCGGTGAGATTACTGGCCGAAATCAGATTCAATCCGCTGTTATCCAGCAATTTAATGCCTTCGGCGGCTTTGGTGCCTTCCAGCCTGACCACAACCGGTATGGTTATCCCTACTTCCGCAACCGCGGCAATGATGCCTTCGGCGATCAGGTCGCAACGTACGATTCCACCGAAAATGTTCACCAGAATCGCGCTGACGTTACTGTCGGAGAGGATAATTTTAAGTGCCTCGGCTACCCGTTCCTTGGTCGCGCCGCCACCGACGTCGAGAAAGTTTGCCGGCTGCCCACCGTGCAACTTGATGATATCCATGGTGGCCATGGCAAGTCCGGCACCATTGACCATACAACCGATAGTGCCTTCGAGCGCAACATAATTCAAATCCCATTCCGATGCTCGTAATTCGCGCTCATCCTCCTGTGACTTATCGCGCATTTCCTCAAGCTCCGGATGGCGGTACATGGCATTGCTGTCGATATTGATTTTTCCGTCCAGGCAAAGCAGATCGCCCTCAGCGGTGATGACCAGCGGATTCACCTCCACCAGGGACAGATCTTTTTCTATAAATAACTTAGCCAAGCCGCTGAGCAGGCCGCTGAATTGTTTGATCTGCTTTCCTTCCAGCCCCAGGCCAAATGCCAACTCCCGGCATTGATAAGGCATGATGCCAAGCAGCGGATTCACTGTTGCCTTGAGAATTTTTTCCGGTGTTTCCGCTGCAACCTTTTCAATCTCCACACCACCTTCCGTGGATGCCATAAAGACCACACGTTGACTGGCACGATCAATTACAGCGCCCAGATACAACTCATTGGCGATATTACAGGTTTCTTCGATAAGAACGTTATTGATGGGCTGGCCGTTCGCGTCGGTCTGATAAGTAACCAGGTTTGTACCCAGCAGACCTTCGGCCACTTCCTTTGCCTCGGCCGCACTATCGACCAGTTTGACGCCACCGGCTTTACCCCGCCCGCCTGCGTGTACCTGCGCTTTAACAACTACTTTTTCGGTAGAGAGGTTTTCGGCGGCTGTAGCAGCTTCATCGGCACCGGTGACCACAATTCCCTGGGGTACCGGCATGCCGTAGCTGCGAAACAGCTCTTTTGCCTGATATTCATGAAGATTCATTATTACTTCCCATTCGGTTTAGTTTCTCTTTCGGTTGGCTATGTGGATGGCACGGCCCGTAGCACCCAGTGCCGCCTCGTGTACAGCCTCTGACAATGTGGGATGCGAGAACACCGTGTGAGCAATGTCTTCGCTGGTGCCTTCAAACTCCATTACTATGACCGCCTGTCCGATCAATTCCGATGCCGCCGGACCGCAAATATGAACGCCGAGTATGCGGTCGGTCTCGGCATCGGCCAGTACTCGGACCATGCCTGCAGTCTGACTCATGGCTTTGGCCCTTCCGCTGGCGGCGAAAGGGAAAGAGCCGGCATTGTATTTAATTCCGTCACTTTTGAGCTGCTCCTCGGTCTTTCCGACCCAGGCGATTTCCGGCAACGTATAGATCACGGAAGGGATTGCATCATAATTCAGTTGCGCGTGCTGACCGGCAATTCTTTCTGCAACCATCACGCCCTCCTCCGAACCCTTATGCGCCAGCATAGGCCCGCGAACCACGTCCCCCACGGCAAAGATGCCGGGTATACTGGTTTCGCAGAATTCGTTCACGTGAACCAGTCCGCGTTCATCAAATTCCAGGCCGACATCGTCAGTGCAGAGGTTTTCGGTGAAGGCTCTGCGACCGACGGCCACAATCATGCGATCGACCACAAGTTCCTGATCTCCGTCTTTGTCCTGATAGTGGATAGTGACCTGATTATCCTTGATTTCACTGGAAAGCACACGCGCCGAAAGCCGGATATCAAGCCCCTGAGCATTAAACTGACGCAGGCTGTCCTTGGCGATTCGCTGGTCTGCCATGGCCAGGAATATGTCCATGGCTTCGAGTATAACGACTTCGGATCCCAGTCGCCGCCAAACGCTGCCCAGCTCCAGTCCGATGACACCTGCGCCAATCACACAAAGCCGCTTGGGCACATCAGTCCAGTCAAGCGCGCCGGCTGAATCCACCACTATATCTTCATACATAGGCGTTGCCGGTAATTCGAACGGAACCGATCCGGTAGCGATAATGATATTTTCAGTGCTGTAGGTATTTAGGGTCTCACCGTCCAGGCCGGTCACCTGTACTTGCTTTTCCGGCAGGATTTTACCTGTCCCCTGCAACCACTCTATCCCGTTGGCTTTGAACAGCTGAGCAATGCCCCCGGTCAGTTCTTTGACAATTTTATCCTTGCGGGCAATCATCGAGGAAATATCTATGTCCACACCGCTGATGGTGATGCCGTGTTCATGCATATGATGCTTTGACTCATCATACTTTTCCGAGCTTTCAAGCAGGGATTTCGAGGGAATACACCCTACATTCAGACAAGTACCGCCCAGCGCGGGCTTGTTGTCCTTATCGATCCATTTTTCTACACATGCGGTCTTCATACCTAGCTGAGCGCAGCGTATCGCCGCGACATAACCAGCCGGGCCCGCACCGATGACGATCACGTCAAACGAGTCGGCCATTTCAAATTACCCCCTGGAATAGGAAAAACTGTTTACTCTGTTCGGAAATTGTCGATCCTGTCGTAAGAATCAGATATCGAGCAGAATTTTCGCCGGCTCCTCTACAAGCTCCTTGATAGTCTTCAGGAACGTGACCGCGCCTTTACCATCGATAATACGATGGTCATATGACAAGGCAACATACATCATCGGCCGGATGACGATTTCACCGTTTTCAACGACCGGCCGTTCCTGTGTCGCATGCATGCCCAGTATGGCACTCTGCGGCGGGTTTAAAATAGGAGTGGACAGCAAGGAACCGAAAACTCCACCATTGGAAATGGTAAAGGTGCCGCCGGTCATCTCTTCGATCGACAGCTTCCCTTCCTTTGCTTTTTGCCCGAAACTGGCAATAGTTCCTTCAATTTCCGCCATGGTCATATGCTCAGTATCCCGGAGAATGGGAACGACCAGCCCGCGGTCCGACGATACTGCGACTCCGATGTCACAATATCCATGATACACGATGTCGTTGCCATCGATGGAAGCGTTAACTTCAGGGAAACGTTTCAGCGCCTCTGCCGATGCCTTGACAAACATCGACATAAACCCGAGTCGCACATCGTGTGATTTTTCGAATTGATCTTTAAAACGCTTACGCAAATCAATCAATGGCTTCATGTTGATTTCATTGAAGGTGGTCAACATAGCAGTGCTTTGCTTGGCGTGTAACAGCCGTTCGGCAATTCGCGCTCGCAGGCGAGTCATGGGCACGCGGCGCTGCGGCCGATCACCATCGGCAGCTACCGGAATCGAGATAGAAGGCGCCGCCGGCGCCGAGACCGGAGCTACGGGTTCGGGAGACACGGGGGCTGCCGGTGTCGCTGCCAAGGAATCCAGATGCGCCTGAACATCGTCTTTGGTAATTCTGTCATTGGGGCCGCTTCCCTTGACATCGGAGGCCTGCAGGTTATTTTCAGCCAACATTTTTCTCACCGAAGGACTGGTCGGCCCGCCTGTGGCGCCTTCCTCTTCAGCGGCGTCCGCTTGTGACTCCTGCGACGCCGGTGCGGCCGCTGCGGGAGCATCGCCTTCCGCGAGCAAGGCCAGTAACTGGTCGGCAACGACGACAGAGCCCTCTTCTTCGACGATGGATTCCAAAACTCCGTCATGTGGAGCCGGGACCTCCAGAACTACCTTGTCGGTTTCAACATCGACCAAAACGTCATCACGGCTGACTGCTTCTCCGGCTTTTTTGTGCCAGGCGACAATAGTGGCGTCTGTGACCGATTCGGGCAATGTTGGCACTTTGATCTCGGTACTCATTAGCGAATTCCTGTTAGTGTATAGTTGTTAATGTTCTAGTGTTTGACAGTTCCAGTGGTCTATCAACCTGATAATTGCGGATTCAGAGCCACAGAGCCGCTCAAGTGCAAGGCGCAATTCGCCGAACACAACCTCGTTAATATTTAAGCTGGCTGTTTTCAATTAAGCCAAGCGCCTCCTGCACCAGGGTTGCCTGTTGCTGTGTATGCAGGCTTGCATATCCAACTGCGGGTGACGCCGATGTATCGCGGCCACAGTATTCCAATTGCTGGCCTTCCTTCAGCACTCGCTCGATGCGATGCCGGTTTGACCGCCATGCCCCCTGGTTTCTGGGCTCTTCCTGACACCAGACAACGTCTTTCACGCTAGGGTAAGCGTCGAGAATGTCGTTGATATCATCGTATGGGAAGGGGTAGAGCTGCTCTACCCGGACAAGGGCCACGTTTTCAAGATTCTCGGCTCGACGCTTCTCCAGAATATCGTAGTAAACCTTGCCGCTGCACAAGACAAGCCTCGACACATTTGCCTTATCAATTTCATCCACTTCATCAATGACGTTGTAGAATTTACCTTCGGTAAGATCTTCGAGTAAGGATACGGCCAATCTGTGTCTGAGCAAGCTCTTTGGCGTCATGACCACCAGCGGACGTCTCATGGGCCGTATCATCTGCCGTCTGAGCATATGAAAGGCCTGGGCAGGCGTTGAAGGTACAACTACCTGCATATTGTTTTCGGAGCACAGTTGCAGATACCGCTCAAGTCGCGCCGATGAGTGTTCAGGCCCCTGGCCTTCAAAACCGTGCGGCAGAAACATAACCAGCCCGCACATACGGCCCCACTTGGTTTCGCCGGAGCTGATAAACTGGTCCATGACAACCTGAGCGCCGTTGGCGAAGTCACCGAACTGTGCTTCCCATATCACCAGAGAGGTGGGATCGGCAGTGGCGTAGCCATATTCAAATGCAAGTACGGCCTCTTCCGACAACACCGAATCTATCACCAGGAAATTGGGTTGCCCCTCAAACAGGTTTCTCAAAGGCACATAGCTGCTGCCGTCACTCTGATTATGCAGGACCGCATGCCTGTGGAAAAACGTACCCCGGCCGCTGTCCTGGCCCGATATGCGCACGGCATAGCCATCTTTCAGCAAGGTTGCATAGGCTATGTTTTCAGCCATACCCCAATCGAGCGGTAAAGCGCCCTGTGCCATTTTTCGACGATCGTCGTTAATCTTGGCTACCCGGGGATGCAATTGCAGGCCCTCGGGAATATGCGTCATCGCCGCTGCCAGTTCCCGGATATTTTCGATAGAGGCGGATGTATCGGCCGGCGTCTCCCAGTCTATATCCAGATACGGCGTCCAATCTATCGCCATGTCCGGCTGATAAGAGCGATCGGTAATCATATTGGGCACGGTGTGTTCGCCCGCGTCCAGCAAAGCCCGGTATTCGTCGACAAACTGATTGGCCTCACCGTGTGCCAATACACCGGCCTTGGTCAGTTTATCGGCATAGAGTTTTCGGGTGGTGGGCAGTTTCTTGATGATTTTATACATCATCGGCTGGGTGACCGACGGTTCGTCCGCTTCGTTGTGACCGTGGCGGCGATAGCAAACCATATCGATCACGACGTCTTTTTTGAACTGATTGCGGAAATCCAGTGCCAGTTGGGTGACAAAGAGCACCGCCTCCGGATCGTCGCCGTTGACGTGGAAAATGGGCGCATTGATCATCTTCGCAACATCGGAGGCATAATCGGTGGAACGTATATCAGCCGAATTGCTGGTCGTAAACCCGATTTGATTGTTCACGATAATGTGCAAAGTGCCCTTGGTGGAGAATCCCCGGGACTCTGCCATATTGAAGGTTTCCATCACCACACCTTGTCCCGCAAATGCGGAATCGCCATGTATGGCTACCGGCAAGACCATATCACCGGTACGGTCTCCGTAGCGTTCCTGGCGCGAACGGACAGACCCGTCGACCACCGGTGAGACGATTTCCAGGTGCGAGGGATTAAAGGCCAGTGTCAGATGCAAGGTGCCGTTTTTATGCCGGATATCGGAGGAAAAGCCCTGATGATACTTAACATCGCCGGCACCCATTTCCAGCAGTTTTTTGCCTTCAAATTCCGAAAACAAATCGGCCGGATTTTTGCCCAAAATATTGACCAATACATTCAGCCGCCCCCGATGAGCCATACCGACAACCATGTCTTTAAGAGGTGTTTTTGAAGAGCGGCGAACCATTTCGCTCATGATCACGATCAGGCTTTCCCCACCCTCGAGCGAAAACCGTTTTTGACCGACATATTTTGAATGCAGGTATTTTTCTATCCCTTCTGCCGAGGTTAATTGACGTAACAGCCATTTACGCCTGCTTTCCGACAGATTGGGGCTTGAGGCAACGCTTTCGATTCGTTGAATCAACCACTCTTTTTGCGTGGTGTGGTTGACATACATAAATTCGTAGCCGATCGATGAGCAGTAGCATTTTTTCAAATGCTCGATAATAGCTCTCAGTGGTGCCTGATCCTCGATTCCGTATATACCCGAGGTATCGAAAACGGTGTCGAGATCGGCTTCGCTGAGGTAATTCTCCTCCAGCCTGACTTCCCGGACTAGCGCATTCGTGGATCTTCCCAGCGGATCGATATTCGCGAGCTGGTGACCACGAACTCGATAGGCATTGATTAACTGGGTGACATGAATCTGCTTTACCGAATGGCTGTAGGAGGCGTCAATCGTGGGCCCGCGTTTCCGGTGCCCGCTATATCGAGTGAGGTTGTAAAAATAGTCGCGTACATCTGAGTGTGGGATATCACTGCCGGTATCCTGCGGTATCGGCAGTTGTTCGAAGTATTCCCGCCATTGTTCAGAAACCGTATTGGGATCTCGCAGATATTTTTCGTACTGCGCTTCCAGGTAATCATTCCCCACTGCCAGCAGAGAGGACGTTTGCAGAGCTTTCATGGTTCCCATAGTTGTATTCCGGGTTGCTTTTTTCGTTATATCAAAGCCTTAATCAAAGGCCCGCTGACTCTTGACCTCCGATCACTCGCCCCTGACAAGCGTTCTCAATAGCATGCAGCTCAGACTTTTTGGAGATACAGAAACCGAGCACGAGTCCTTTAAGCAGGTTTTGGTCGATAGAGAGCGTGTGATTGTGGCAGAAGGCGGGAGTGGACTTCAGTAGATCATCGGATGGTTTAAAAGACAGCAGGGGAGGAACCCCGGACCACGGAATTTTGCACGGATTCGGCGGGCACGATCGAGCTGCATACCCACCGCCGGATATGTCGCCCAGTTGGTCTGGCAGCTCAGCGCCTGTTTTCACCTACTGCTCCTGCTGCTGTTGTTATTCAATCGACTAGCAATATGTGTTTTGTGTCATCAGAATCCATCCGTGTAATAGCCCGCTTCCAGCGCCGGATAAAATTCTGCTGCCACTTATTTTGAGTTTTATCGTGTGTCGCCTGTTGATCACACCTGATCAGGACATAGCCGCCGGGCAGCGATCCATGAGTCTTGACCAAAGCAGGCCACTTTACACGAAAAAATCTTCGCTGCCTACAAGCATTAAAATTTTTAAGGAATCCCCGACTCAGTCCTCCGCCGCAAATCATTACCAGCGATATTTACCCCAGTTTTGCGGATTTGCCCAAAATCTTGAGTTCAGCCAGTCGGGCACCGTTTTGTAATCCTTGATGCCGTATTCGTAGAGTACCGAATCCGGGTCCATTGCAATCTTTTCGGCGGTTTTAAATCCCAGAGAGCAAAAATCATGGCGTTGTAATCGATTCGCCGCGTTTTCCGCGTCCTTCGATTCATTCGTATAAAGGACAATCAGATTTTCCGTATATAAGTCTCTGATTTTCGACAGTAACCGAACAGCGTCTTTTTTCGGCAATAGCTCCAGACTATTGCTGAAGAGAACCAGATCAAACCGCCCGTGCGATTCGATGGCGGCCGGTAGCTCATCAAGCGTTACACGGGTAACGCCAGGCCCCGGATTTTGATCGACTATGGCTTTGTAGAGAAAATCTTGGCCCCGATCCGCCAGCAACAGGGTATGCGGTTTCGTCTTGAGGATATAGTCGACCAGGCCTTGAGGCGGATAGTCAGACCTCATGCGATTGCTCAGATTTTCGCTTTTTGGCATGCCTCGTAGGCCGCCAATTGCTCCGGTGTGGCTTTCGGTTGATGGTTCTTCTTCCATTCGTCATAACTCATACCGTAGACCAGCTCCTGCGCTTGCGGATAGTCCATATCTATCCCACGCTCCGCGGCTGCCTTGCGGTACCACTTGGACAGACAGTTTCTGCAAAAACCCGCCAGTATCATCAAATCGATATTCTGTACAGCTTTTCGTTCCTGCAAATGCGCAACGAGGCTTCTGTAGGTTGCGGCCTCGATTTCCAGTTTAGTTTGATCATCCATCCGGGCTCTCCAAGGTTTCAGATGAAAACAGTATAACGATTTAAGGTAATATTGAGAAAAAACAACGAAGGGAACGATTGTGAAGCTTGTTGTACTACTCGCTCTGGCATTGCTGATCTGGTTTTGGTGGGACAGTACCGGTGTGCGCGAGCTGGCGATAAAGGCGGCGCATCAAGCCTGCAATAATGCGCGGCTTCAATTACTCGATTCGACGGTTACCTTGCGCCAAATCCGGCTGCAGCGTGATGAAAGCGGAAAACTGAAGTTCGCCCGGCTCTACTCATTCGAATTTTCCGAGACCGGAATACAAAGAAATTACGGCTATGTCGTCACATTGGGCAAACGGATTTTTCGCCTGCAATTGGATCTGCCGGAATCCTGAGCAGGAATAAACCAGGCGTAGCGTAACGAATAAAAGGCGACCACAGACAAGTCGGGACAGCTCAGCTCCCAGGCGCGTCGACCGCGGGCTATGGTCGTTCCCCTGCCAAAGGCTGCGGCGCCGCAATCGCGGATTTAATGACTTTCTACAGTTGCCTTTTGTTCGTTACACTACACTTGAATTTTGCGACTGAGTTGACTTCGGAGTAATTAATGAACGATTGCCCATGCGGTTCCGGTATCCAGTATCAGGACTGTTGCAAACCCATTATCGACGGAACCCACAAAGCCAAGCTTGCCGAACAACTGATGCGCGCACGTTATACCGCACATACCATCGCCGATATTGACTTTATAGTCGCCACTCACCATCCGGACACCCGGCATGAAATCGATGTGGAGCAGACCCGCCGGTGGGCGGAGAAATCCGACTGGCTTGGAATTGTGATTTCTCACGTGGAAGGCGGCGGTGAAAACGACCAAAAAGCCGACATTCAATTTACGGCAAACTATCGCGATGCCAATGGTATACGCCAGACACACAATGAACTGAGTGAATTTGAAAAGATTGACGGGGAATGGTATTTCCGCGATGCCAAACCGCCCGCAGTGGAACAATACCGGCGGGACCAGCCTAAAATCGGGCGTAACGATCAGTGCTTGTGCGGAAGCGGAAAAAAATATAAAAAATGCTGCGGGAAAGCCGCTTGATTTATTCATGCGGAGCAAGGAGCCTCCCATTTTCCACCCGGCGGCGTTATTATCCGTTGATAAACAATGAGCGGGCACGTTCATGACGTCGTGTAACGAACAAATACAATTCACCGAAGCTGTAGAAGGAGACAAAAGATGGTCGAGAAAGTCTGGCTAAAATCCTATCCCGAAGGCGTTGCAGCTGAAGTCAGTTTTGACAAATACAGCTCTGTTGCGGATCTGTTCATCAGCAATGCGCACAAATACGGTGAAAAACCGGCCTATACCAATATGGGCAAAACGCTGAGCTACAGCGAAGTTGAAAAGCTGAGTGACTATTTTGCCCGTTGGCTGCAGCACGAGGCGAAGCTGAAAAAAGGCGATCGTATAGCCATCATGATGCCTAATCTGCTGCAATTCCCCATCGCCATGTTCGGTGCTTTACGGGCCGGATTGGTCGTCGTCAATACCAATCCGCTTTATACGGACCGTGAATTGGAACACCAGTTGAAGGATTCGGGTGCCTCCGCAATCGTCGTGGTGGAAGCCTTCGCCCATACGCTGGCGGATGTTGTCGAAAACACTGAGATCAAGACGATAATCACTACCCGATTCGGCGACATGCTGGGCTTTCCGAAAAGCGCTATAGTCAATTTCGTCGTTAAATATATTAAGAAAATGGTGCCCTCGTTTCATCTGCCGCAAGCAGTCTCGATGAAAGATATACTGTCGACAGGTGAGACCCTTCCCCCATTGGAAAGTCCGGATATTGAAATGCAGGACATAGCTTTTTTGCAATATACGGGCGGAACGACAGGGGTGGCCAAAGGCGCGATGCTGACCAACGCGAATCTCCTTGCTAATACAACTCAGGCTGGAGAGTGGATCAGCAGTGTCAAACTGGAAGAAGGTCAGGGAGTGGTTATTACCGCTTTGCCTCTGTACCATATATTCGCACTGACCGCTAACTGTCTGACCTTTATGATTCTGGGCGCGGAGAATATCCTGATTACCAACCCCCGCGATTTGCCGACCTTTGTAAAAACATTGAAAACCACACAAATGTCGGTGATTACCGGAGTCAATACGCTTTTTAACGCTTTGCTCAATACCCCTGGATTTGACCAGGTGGATTTTTCAAAGCTTCGGGTTACGCTCGGCGGCGGGATGGCGGTACAGAGGGCGGTGGCCGAAAAATGGAAGGAAGTTACCGGATCCACCCTGGTGGAAGCCTATGGCCTGACGGAAACCTCGCCGGCTGTTTGTATCAACCCCGTTGATCTGGCCGAATACAATGGTGCCATCGGTTTACCCATTCCCTCCACGGAGTGCTGCGTAAAGGATGCGGACGGGAATATTCTCGCCGCCGGTGAAAGCGGGGAGCTTTGCGTGCGTGGACCTCAGGTGATGAAGGGCTACTGGAAGCGTGAAGAAGCAACGGCCGAAGTCATAGACAAAGAGGGATGGCTGCATACCGGAGACATAGCAATAATGGACGAAAACGGCTACTTCCGCATCGTCGACCGTCTCAAGGATATGATTCTGGTCTCCGGTTTCAATGTCTACCCTAATGAGATCGAAGATGTTCTGGCCATGCACCCCGGAATCCTGGAGGTAGGGGCCATAGGCATACCCGATGAACATTCGGGCGAGGTGGTGAAAGTTGTTGTGGTCAAGAGCGATCCCAACCTGAGTAAAGAGGATATTTATGCCTATTGCAAGGAGAATCTCACCGGTTACAAAAGACCAAAAGTGATTCAGTTCATCGATGAGTTACCCAAGACCAATGTTGGCAAAATTCTACGCAGGGAACTCCGGAACCTGACTGAATGAGTTCTTACCAAACACTGATCAGCGCGCAAGAACTCAAACAGTTTTTCCACAGCGGCCGGGATTTTTGTCTGTTTGACTGCCGATTCGATCTTGCCGACACGGATTCCGGACATAAAGCCTGGCTCAAAGGTCATATCAAACACGCCATTTACGCGCATCTGGATGAACAGCTGTCCGGTAAAATCATCCCCGGGGTAACCGGGCGTCATCCGCTGCCGGAACGAGATATTTTCGTTCGCTGGCTGGAATCCCACGGTGTTGAGGATCACACGCAGATTTTAGCCTATGACGCGTCCGGCGGTGCTTTTGCCTCTCGCTTATGGTGGTTGTGTCGATGGATAGGACACATTCACTGCGCCATTTTGGATGGAGGAATACAATCCTGGACAAAGTCAGAATCTCTGGTTCAGGATGATCCGGTGTCGCCAAAGCGGGGAAGTCTGAGCGAGCGGCAATCTCTGGCACCCGTTGTATCCACCGAAGCCGTCCAATCTGAGGATAAACTGTTACTTATTGACGCACGGGAACGGCATAGATATCGTGGTGAAGAAGAACCCATAGATCCGGTTGCCGGGCATATTCCGGGAGCGATCTGCATGCCCTTTCCGGAAAACCTTGACAATAATGGCGAATTTCTCGGCCGCGACAGGCTAAAAGAAAGGTTTTATCCGGTTTTACAGGATTCCACCCAAAGGCGTCCGGTAATGTATTGTGGTTCGGGTGTAACCGCGGCGCACAATGTGCTGGCCATGACCACTGCCGGCCTGCCAACTCCGGCACTCTATGCCGATTCCTGGAGTGCCTGGATTGTCGATCGAGATCGGCCCGTCGCCACCGGCGATGAGTAATGGCTTTCGCATTACCCTCGATTTTATCGATATACCTGAAAAAGCGCTTGTGTTTGATCTTTGGGCCTGTTGCTACAGATATGGCATTGACCGGAATTTCGTTTATCGATCCGCAGACGGTAGTATTGAACACCGCAGCAACTGCATGTCTGCTTTTGTAAGGGGATGCATTTCTCGCCAATAGAAACGTCAGGCTCGACGGTAATTGCATTTTGCTGGCAAATATCAGCACAAGCCTGACATCGTGTGCATCTGCTTGCCTGAATTCTGAATGCCGAATCCTTTGAATGATTGTCTAATACCAATGCCTTATCCGGACAGACTCTGACACAATCAATACAAGCTGTGCAAGATGTTTCATCAATCCGGATACGGTACAGACTGACGGTTTCAACGGCGCTTTCCTTAAATAGTTGATTGAATTTGTGTTGAACGGTGGTGACCTTTGCAGTATCTTCCAATGGCTTTTCTGCAAACTGATTCAACGAACTTTTGAAAAACTCTCTCCGCTTCAGAGTGTGGGGCTTTTCCACCCGGTTTTTAAGTTTCAACAGCAAAGAAAACTTCACCTTGTCGACAAAATATGTCCGCATAGACGGCAGGCGTAAAGCCGTAAGATAGCGATTGAAGTGTTTAAAGGTTTGGGAAAATCTTTGCGATGCACCATGCCTGCAATTTTCACAATCGGACTTTAAAATATAAATGCACTTTACCCCGGATAAATATATATCCGCCAACATAGAAAGGGAGACGGCATGGATGCAGTAGATATGATTCTGACCCATCCCGCTGTGCATATCCGACTGATGACATACTGCAAGTCCTGCGGCATGGGACTTAAACTTTACGACTTCGAGTGTATTTTGATTTTGGATCGCATTTTGCGGGCAGGCCGCTACGCAGAGCCCGCAATCGGTACAAAGGTCCTGTTTGATCTGTATGTCTGTCCGGCTGATTCCAATTGCTCCGAACGGACAGATGTTTCGGCACTCTGCGCATGTTACATATGGCCTGCTATGTCTGATACATGCAAGCGGATTGATGCTGTGACCTTCTTTCCTGTCAGTTTGCCTGGCCAGATTCTGCCAAAAACGCAACACCGAACTATGTCCTACCACCCAGGCGTCACACCCGGAAAATACTTGAGTTCAACTGCGGGCTCGGCCTGCATTCCCTTCGCCATTCGGCTTTCAATTTCGCTTATGGCTGGTCTGGGCGTTTCCAGAATTTCGCCAAAAAAATCCCTGATTTGCTCGAGATAACAGTGAGTTAATATGGCCAGAAGCGCATAAAACTCGGTATGGCAACGATCCGCAACACGCTGGCTGAATTTGCCCAACCAACGGAACAGGTGCTCATCATAAAACTGAGCCAGATCTTTGATAATCGTTTCGGAAATCACTTCGGATTTAAGCAGATGAATATAAAACTGTATCTGGCAAACCAGATGATCGTCGCTACGCATGCGCCAGTTTTCGCAAGCCAGGCCGTACTTTTCGTAGATTTTTCTGACCCTGAACATGGGTTGCTGGCAGGATAGATTCTCATCATCGATCCATACCGACTCCAGGGGTGATGCACGATAAGTGTGGTTTAAATAAATTGCCGCATAGTCTGAAGCCAGCTCGTCAATAAGCTCGCTTTGACATTCTTTAGCCCAGCCCGCGGTCACTTGATCCAATCTTTTCACAGTCTCCGAGGCCATCGCGGAATGCAGTTTAACCTGCAGGTCCTGAACAAAGCTGAATTCCTGCAATTGCTCCAACCTAGGTGAAGAAATCTCGCGATCGTGCAACAGTGCCAGTAATTGCAGATCATCCGCAATGGCC
Source organism: Granulosicoccaceae bacterium (assembly GCA_965222695.1). Taxonomy (GTDB): domain Bacteria; phylum Pseudomonadota; class Gammaproteobacteria; order Granulosicoccales; family Granulosicoccaceae; genus UBA7957. The sequence goes on from OZ244967.1 coordinate 4,101,177, forward strand.
GAAGTAAATGTCAAAAGCATCGGATCGGCCGGGCAAGCCTTGATTGCAGGCATTACCCGGTTTCCTCATTTTTAACCTTACCGTTTCGGTGAGGTACAAAGCGAATTGAAGGATTGGTCAGTTCCGGATCGGCCATCCCCTTGACCTGCCGGACCGGCGTTTCCTCCGGACCTATGGCTTTTGTCTGCAGGCTGGCATCCGAAATCTGATCTATAGGGCCTATATCCAGTACCCTCATCATGCAGGCCATAACACAATATGGCTTTCGGCCGGCATCGATTTCATCCACGCACATATTGCACTTTTTAACGAGATTATCCACCGGGTCAAATTGCGGTGCCCCGTAGGGACAGGCCGCTTCGCATCGACGGCAACCGATACACAAACTGGAATCTATATCGACAATTCCGTCTTTTTTACGTTTGAAAATTGCACCTGTGGGACAAGTCGGTAAACACGCCGGCCGTTCGCAATGGTTGCAGGACATATTGACTTTATAGGCATAAACATTCGGATAGCTTCCGCCTTCGATATACATAACCCGGCGAAACCTCGGGCCAGGCGGTAAGCCGTTTTTATCTTTACAGGCGATTTCACAAGCCCTGCACCCAATGCAGTCCACATTGTTGTGTATAAACCCCAGTTGCTTTTCAGGAACAACCGGGTTATAGCTCACTTTGTCCCGTTCCTTTACCGCTGCATTCAACTTTTCTTTATCAAGTTGTTTTTTAGCCATTATCCGGACCTCAATTTTTGCCTTGCCTCAAGACTCTTTGGAATTCCATCGTGTTTATACTCCTGTGGTCCATCAACCTAATTATCACGCCGAAAGACATGACTGCGGGACGTTGCCACCTGATCCCACCCCGGCCGATGCGCGAGATCGGTTTTTTTCATATCGACCAACACGGTGTTATAGGCAAATGCACCTGCGGGACTGGGTTCATCCTTGGTCAGGATATCCGGATTACCGGAGCGATCCACACCGTTTTCATCCAGATCCAACCAGGCGCCTTCGTAGATGACCGCAACTCCCGGCATCAGCCTTTCAGTAACATAGGCAGGCACTACAACTGTTCCCCTATCATTCCAGACTTCAACATTGTCACCGCTTTTGATGCCCAGTTTTTTTGCGTCACTGGCATTGATCGTCACTTCCTGTTCGTAGGTTTCGCGAAGCCACGGAATATTGTTGAAAATTGAATGTGTCCGCCATCGAGGATGCGGAGAAATCAAATGAAAGGGATATTTTTCTGTGCTTTCGTGCTGCAACCATTCGAAAGGCTCGATCCATTTCGGAATGGATGGAACATGGTAACCGTACCGCGTTCTTGTCCAGTCATTGATATGCGCCAGTTCGGTACAGAGTATTTCAATCCGGCCCGACGGTGTCTGCCAGGGAATTCCTTTTTCAACATTGTCCTGAAATGCAACCTGTGGTCGGTCGAATTTAAATTTATAGACTCCGCGTTTTTTGAATTCTTCCCAGCTCATATCCACTCCCTGATGATGCATCACCTTGTTGTTCCACCACTCGCGCAGATAAGCTTCATCCACGGCCTCATTGTGTTGGAAATAGTTACGATTGGCTTTGGGGTTATAGCGCTCGCCAAATCCCAGACGATAAGCCAACTCCGTAAACACTTGAAAATCCGTTTTACTTTCACCGATCGGCTGGATTACAGTGGGACGGTGAATATAATAATGTCCCTTATACCAGGGCAGCGCAACATCATGACGTTCAAAATGCGTCGAAATCGGGAGTAGAACATCGGCATACAGGCCCGATGGCGTAATGGTCGAATCCATGCAGACCACGAGCTCCAGTTTTTTTATGGCTTCGATTTCCTTGTTGATATTGGTCAGTTGATTAAACCAGTCCGAGCCGTGCCAGAAAATGCCTTTGATATTGGGTACCACGCCATCGTATTGATCATCTCTTGGCCAAAGCCCTGCTTCTTCACGTGTCACGTTGGGGTAGTTCAGCACGATGTGCGCCCAGCGGTCCGATTTAATTGAGGCATACCAGACATTGGCAAATTCATCATAGGGATAAGCCACGGCTTCAGCATGCCAGGCTTTGCCTACGCCTTCGGCACAACCGCCCAGCTTGCCAATATTGCCGGTCATCGCCTGCAGAGCCGCTCCCATCCTGCTGTATTGCTCTCCGTAACTGTTTCTACCCGGTGCCCACGATGCTTTCAAGGCAGCCGGTTTGGTGGTTGCGTACATATCCGCCAGTTTGATAATGTCGGCCGCAGGCACGCCACAGATCTCCGACGCCCACTCAGGTGTTTTGGCTGTACCGTCATATTTGCCGAGAATATAATCCCTGAAGTTTTCGCTCCCGTTGGCCGAGCCGGCCGCCCAGTCCGGCATGGTGCCCGCGTCCATACCCTGAGTGAAATTATCGATAAATTCCTGATCCTGAAGGTTATTACTGAATATATGGTGTGCCATACCGGCCATCATGGCCGCATCCGTATTGGGGCGTATAGGAATCCACCAGGCATCATAGGCGGCCGCCGAATCCGTGTACTGCGGGTCTATCAGAACGAATTTACAACCCCGTTGCTTGGCCAGACGCATATAGTAGAATGTGTTACCACCATGGAAGGTGTAGGCTGGATTCCAGCCCCACATTATGATCAGTTTCGAGTGTGCGTAGGCATCGTCTTCGTTTCCGTCTTCTATGGTTCCGAATGTCCATCTTGAACTGGTTGTGGTGCCTTGATAAGAAGGAACCGACCAGGAACTGGTGCGACAACCGAACATCCCCAAGAACCGGCCGAGCAGACCCTCTATTTGATCCGATTTATGCAGTACGCCGTAAGAAGCTCCCGCGTAACTTTGATCCAAAATGGCGTGCGGGCCATATTGATTTTTCAGCATCTGCATTTTTTTGGCGATAAAACTCAACGCTTCATCCCAGGAAACACGCTTGAATTTCCCCTCTCCGCGCTCGCCAACGCGCACCATCGGATACAGCAACCGTTCCGCGGAATACAACCTTGCTCTGTAAGACCGGCCGCGAAGGCAGGCACGCAGTTGTGGCTCTTCTTCCGTGTCTTTACCGAATTCTCCGCCTCTTTGGTAACGGCCGTCGTCGGTTGACAATCGCACGATGACATCACCTTTTTTGTGCGCGACCAGCATATGACGAGAACCGCAATTATGAGCACAACTGGTAACAACGGTTTCCAGCTCGTCATCGGTGGGATAGGGCTCGTAGGCAAATGCGTTTGCAGGTTTGGTCTTCACTAACCCGCTGGCACTGAGTGCACCCAGCGATGCAGCACCGGTTTTTATAAATTTACGCCGGTTAAGCCTTAGTGATGAATTAACAATTTTCTCCAGCTTGCCCAAATCCATACTAATTCCCCTGTAGCGTTGTTGCAGCTTGACTGTTTTTTGTCCCTGTGGCCTGAGCGTCATTTGCTGCTTTGATATATTTGTGTCTCGCTCCCAGGGGTGCGAGACCCCAGCCCGGCCACTGTCTTTCCGAATAAGGGAACCAGATTCGATACCAGGCTCTGCCTCCATGACAACCGAAGCAGACATCGGCGTTTTCTGCACCCAGCTTTTCGATATTTTCCGCCTTTAAAAACGTGATTCCCTTATGTCGCTCGGTTTTAATCGCGACGTGGCAAGTCATACAACTGTTGCCAAACAACTTGGAACTCTGTGGCCAGGGCTCCGGCATCCCCATTTTCTTGAAATTGTTTTGTCCATGGCAAAGCGTACATATATAGGGGTCCACTTGTTTGCGCATGGTTAAATCAGAGGGGCCGGTGGCTGATGAGTCACTGACCTCCTCTCGCGGATCAATACCTTGGTGGCAGGTATTGCATTTTAAACTCATAAGATTCTGAGCATATTCGGTATTGAGATGGCGGCGATGAAAGGTATCCTGTTCTCCCTGGTAAGTACTCAGGGTTTGATACCAAGCCAGGCTTTCTGAGGCCTTTTGTCCTGCCGGGCTCTCATTTAAGGGTTTGTCGTCCAGAATATTCTGGTGGCAACCCAGGCACTGTTCGTCTTTTGCCGTTTCAATCTCAGGGTGAAAGTGCAAAGGATCCCAACGGGCACCGGAATAGTCGTCTATACCGCCGGTCTCCGCATTGATATGAGCGGCTGCTACGATAAAAAGAAAAAGAAGCAGAACTTGTATTCTTCGCTGAAACATGGGAAGCGTTCTCCACAGGAAAAGGGCAGCGCCTTACGCTGCCCTTGCTGATGCAGAATTATTTGAAGGGGTTCCACCAGGGCTTGGACTTTCCTTCCATCCCGGACATGCCACCCATTCCTGACATTCCGCTCATGCCGCCCATCCCGGACATTCCACCCATTCCTGACATTCCGCTCATACCGCCCATCCCGGACATGCCATCCATTCCTGACATTCCGCTCATGCCGCCCATCCCGGACATGCCACCCATTCCTGACATTCCGCTCATGCCGCCCATCCCGGACATACCACTCATGCCGGACATAGTTGGGCGATAGGTCCACTGGGTACAAACCATATTAGACCGGTTTCCGGACATTCCGCTCATGCCGCCCATCCCGGACATACCACCCATTCCTGACATTCCGCTCATGCCGCCCATCCCGGACATGCCATCCATTCCTGACATACCACTCATGCCGCCCATTCCGGACATGCCATCCATTCCTGACATACCACTCATGCCGCCCATCCCGGACATACCATCCATTCCTGACATTCCGCTCATGCCGCCCATCCCGGACATACCACCCATTCCTGACATACCGCTCATGCCGCCCATCCCGGACATACCATCCATTCCCGACATACCATCCATTCCCGACATACCGCTCATGCCGCCCATCCCGGACATACCACCCATTCCTGACATTCCGCTCATGCCGCCCATCCCGGACATACCATCCATTCCTGACATACCACTCATGCCGCCCATTCCTGACATTCCGCCCATCCCGGACATACCACTCATGCCGCCCATTCCCGACATTCCGCTCATACCACCCATCCCTGACATTCCCCGGGCTGTCCACTGAGTGCAAATCCAGTTTGAACTATTCCCGGACATACCACTCATGCCGCCCATCCCGGACATACCACCCATCCCGGACATTCCGCTCATGCCGCCCATCCCGGACATACCACTCATACCGCCCATCCCGGACATACCACTCATACCGCCCATTCCCGACATTCCGCTCATACCACCCATGCCGGACATGCCATCCATTCCCGACATACCGGACATGCCGGCGCTGTATGCAGAACCGGTTGCCATTAACGCACACATAATGGCACCTGGTAATGCTTTGATTAAAGGCATTCGAACTTTCATTTTTTTCCCCTTAGATTAAATGTTTATTTGTTTAAGAGTCCGATGAATTGGCTGTTGTGATCCGAAGTGATCGGCCAATACAAGCGTTAAGTTACACGCTACCAGTTTCTGATGTTGTAGCGGTTTGGCATACCTGGATGCACAAACGGCGTATACCAGTTACCCTGCGATTCCAGGAATTTGAGGCTATGTGGATAAGGCGGACTCACTCCGTGTAATGCTTGTTCATACCAATCCCGATCCTTAGAGATATCGGATTGGATCGGCGCATCGTCAGGCCGCTCATAAGACCGCTCTCCCGCAATGTCAGCATTAATCGCGGCGGAATACATCAAGCAGGCGATAATAAGTAATACAACCTTGATCCTGGTCACCAGACTCTCCGTTGAGTAAACTTCACTTTGATGATGGCACCGCTTTCGCAGTGCAGCTGCACTATTGCTTTTTTCATACCAAAGTTTTTCAAGGATAATTAAGTCTTTGAATATTGGAGAGAAAATATCAAGTTCAGCGAACTGACAATTATTAATGCAAAAATTGCTGAAAATTCTAAAAATAAGGCGAAATTGTAAAATTTTTATTTTCTTAATTTTCAAGAGGTTGTGGATTTTTTTTAGAATACATCTATTCGTGAAATCGGCACGAATTTTCATTGGACTGACAAAATGGCACTTCAAAATTGTATTGGTAGGCGCTTGCCGGATATTCAGTTATTTTTTCTGACAATTTGTCACACTGTATGGAACAATGGCCGAAATCTACAAGCCCGTTTTACATATAGCACCCGTAGTCATAGACTTGCGTGATGTTCTTGAGTTTAGAGTTTCGAAATAACAGGGAATGCTTAGTGAAGCTCTGAGCGAATCCAAAGCATTTTCACCCTGAGGGCTCACAGAGATATCTTGGACTTGTTCAGAGGCTCACTAAGATGTATGCCGGCAGTCAATGACTTGTGTATAGTCTAATTTCAAAACTTGAAGTCAAATTATCCCGCAGTGCCTCTCTCAATAAACAGCTGGCATTGGTGATGATATTGGTACTGAGTATCAGTTCCTTCCTGTTTCTTATTATCGTTTTCAGCGCATACCGGATACAACTGCAAAAGGAAAGAGCCGAAGCTTCATTTGAAATCAATGAAGTTTTGCAGTCTGCGTTGGAAAACGCCATGCTTAAACGCGACTTGGACGGACTGCAGCAAATCGTTAATCGAATGGCGCAACAATCGTCGATCAGCCGGGTCAGCATCATCAATCCACAGGGAGAAATCCGTTTTACCTCGCAACCCGAATTGAAGGGAACACATTTTTCCGCGCTGTCAGAGGCCATTTGCCTGGATTGTGGAACTGACTTTAAAAAGCCCGAAAATACGACAACCGCTGCAAAGCTTGAAAATGGCCGAGAGGTAATTCGCTCTTTCAATCCTGTCGCCAACCGTGAAGAATGCACGACATGCCATGGGCCTATTGCGGTGAATCCGATCAACGGAATTTTGATTGTGGACTACGACGCTTCCTCCATAAAGTCCAAGGCGATGAAAGGTATGGGTGGGCTGTTGTTGGCGGGGCTGTGTGTGATAGTGCTAACGCTGGTTGTATTATGGTACTACATGCGACGCCAGGTATTAACGCCCATATCCCGGTTAAGTTCCGTCAGCAGCCAACTGGCGACGGGCAATCTTTCCGCACGCGCGCCCGATGAAGGGGTTGACGAACTCTCCATCCTGGGAAAAACCATCAATACCATGGCCGTCAATCTGCAAGCCAGCATTCGCACGGTTAAAAAAAACGAGGCTTATCTGCAAACGCTGATCGATGCCAATCCTGACGGCATTCGGGTCATAGACAGCGAGTACAGAATTATTAAATTCAACAAGGCCTATCGGGAAATGCTGGGAACGCAAAAAGCCTCGATGACCTACTGCTATCAGAGCAGCCATAACCGAAGCTCACCCTGTATACCAACCCTGGTAAGCTGCCCCTTGCACGAGATTAAAAAAAGAAAGCAAGCATTCAAAACAATGCAAGTGTTTTACGGGAGCGGTGGAAATACTTTCGAAACTCAGGTTTACTCGGCTCCCCTGGCGATCGGCTCGGACGAAGACACAACCGTGATCGTCCAGTCCATACGCGATCTACGTCATGATATCAAATATTCTCAAGAGCAACGTCTTTCCTCTCTGGGCCAGTTGGCCGCCGGCGTGGGTCACGAAATCATGAATCCTTTGACCTCGATCCGCCTGGCGCTACAATCCACCCTCACAAACTTACGCAACAAACCCGAAAGTGTTCAGGATTCTTTGGAATACCTGGAACTGGTCGATGGTGAAATCGATCGCTGCATCGATGTAACCAATAGACTGCGCAAGCTATCCGCCTTACCGGATGAGCATCTGCAGATTGTTAATATCAACAATGCCATAGAGGAGACGGCGTCCTTATTAAAATACGAAGCAGAGCAGCGCGATGTCGACGTGGACCTGATTCTATCGGACCAGATGCCACGCGTGATCGCATCGGAGAGTAATATCAGAACCGTGGTTCTTAATCTGATTCAAAACGCATATCATGCGATGCCACAGGGAGGTTGCTTAAGCATCGGTACTGAAGTCAAGAATGATCGGACTTATTCGTACTTTGAAGACACAGGTATAGGTATAAGCGAAAAAGACATAGCGCGTATTTTCGACCCCTTTTACTCAAACCGGGCTGATGGCAAGCATGGAATGGGGCTTGGCTTATCGATTTGCCATTCCCTGGTGGAGCAGCATTCGGGGGAAATCAGGGTGGAAAGCCCGCTTTGCAGTCATTCGAAAAAAGGAACCCGGTTCATTGTTATTTTTCCGCTGGCCCGATAGATACACTATATGCCCCGGACCTTGGGGAATGTTCGGGAAAGGGCGATTCTATTAGAGAACTATGGCTAAGCTGATTCTGGTCGTTGAAGACGACCTTATTTTAAATAAATTGTTGGTCAAGCAGTTGAGTCAAGCCGGATTCACAACAAGCGGCGTATCGGATCCGGCGCAGATGAGAAAATACCTGCAAACGCATGAGCCTGATTTAATCATTCTGGACGACCATCTGCCGCAGATTAGCGGCACGGATTTACTGCCTGAACTCACTCCTTTTTATCCGGTGGTCATGCTGACCGCCTATGCCAGCGTGCGTGACGCCGTTAAGGGTGTCCGATCGGGTGCCTCGGACTATCTCAGCAAACCCATTGATACCGAAGAACTGCTGCTGGTGATTAATCGTGTCCTGGAAAATGAAGTACTCCGCGCGGATTTGAATTTCTACAAGGAGCAATCGCTAGACACGAAAAAGAAATTATTGATCGGAAACAGTGCTGGCATCCGGGAAGTCCACCAATTGATCGAGCTGGTGGCGCCGAGCAATATGACGGTTCTGATCAACGGCGAGAGTGGCGTCGGCAAAGAGTTGGTGGCTCAGGAGCTGCACCAGCGCAGTGACCGGCAACAAAATAATTTTATTGCCATCGACTGCTGCACCATACAGGAAAATCTGTTTGAGTCTGAGCTGTTCGGCCATGAGAAAGGCTCATTCACCGGCGCAGACCGGCGCAAAAAAGGCCTGATTGAAACCGCGGAGAAAGGCACGCTTTTTATGGATGAAATCGGTGAAATTACACCTTCGATACAGGCCAAACTGCTTCGAGTGCTGGAAACCGGCAAATTCCGTCGCGTGGGCAGTACAACGGATAAAACCGCGGACGTACGCATTGTGGCCGCCACCAACAGAGATTTGGAGAAAATGGTTGAAAACAACGAATTTCGCCGCGATCTGCTGTACCGTCTAAATGCCTTTACTCTGACTATGCCTCCTTTGCGGGAACGCAGCGAGGATATACCAACCCTGGTCGAACACTTTATCCGCAACCACGATTTTTCGCGAAAAATCGCCAAGCGCGTCAGCCCGGCCGCGATGCGCCGATTGACAGGTTACTCCTGGCCGGGCAATGTCAGAGAACTTCGTAATGTGATCGAACGGGCAATCATACTTTCCCGTGATCAGGCTGAAATCCTGCCCGATCATCTTGCGTTCGCGACCAGCGGCTCGCCAGAGAACAAATGTGAATTCGGCATCGATTTTTCAGATGAGCTCAGTATCGAAGATATCGAAAAGGAATATTTGAAATACCTGTTAAAAATTTATAAAGGGCATCGCGGCAGGATCGCGCTGGTGATGGGGGTCAGCGAACGTAACATTTACCGGCTGTTGCAGAAATACCAGTTGATGGGGAAGCAAAAGGCCTAAGAGCCTGTTCAAAATCTCTGTGCCTACTGCGAATTCGCTGATTTGAGTCAGCTATGCCGTTTGATATCCAACGGCTCACCCGGAGCATTGAATATGTCAGCATTGTGAACCGGAAAATGACCCTCTTTGCGGTCTTTAAAATAACGCTGCAGTGATTCCGTCACAATGGGGAAAGCGAGTTCAGCCCACGGGATCCGCTCCTCCGAGAATAAGCCAACGTCCAGAGTCTCTTCACCGACTTTAACCTTCTCATGACGTAAATTTCCCCGGTATAGTAAATAGAGCTGGCTGATATGCGGCAGGTTATATAAGGCGTATAGTTTCAAGCTTTGACAGTCCGCCCTGGCCTCTTCATAAGCTTCTCTTGCCGCTCCCTGCATCGAGCTTTCCCGGTTTTCCATAAACCCCGCGGGAAGCGTCCAGTAACCTATTCTGGGATTGATACCACGCTTGCAAAGGAGAATTTTGTCTTCCCATTGTAAAATACATCCGACAACCACCTTCGGATTAAGATAGTGAACTGTATTGCAAGCCTGGCAAACATGCCGTTGACGATTATCGCCCTTGGGGGTCGTGAGGATCAATTCGGCGCTGCAGTAAATACAGAATTTCATCGCTCTTATCGCTGATCTCCTCGCAGTGCGGTAACCCGATCCTGCAGCAGCTTTACCTCCAGATCAGCGGGTTCTAGAGCTTTACCGATACATAATTCAATCCTGGCAAACAGTTTTCTCGGCAGCCGTATCGCATGTGAACGGCTGAACATACTGCCCCACAGATTCCGAAGGGCCATGGGAATTACCGCGACCGGCCGGCTCTCGACGAGTTTGATGATACCCGGACGAAAAGGGTTCATTTCTCCGTCACGGGTAATTTGGCCTTCGGGAAAAATACAGAGTATGTGTCCTTTATCGAGCGCCTTTTCCATTTCAGAATAGGCTTGGGCAAGCATCTGCGGATCCTCGCCTTTAGCCGCAATGGGGATGGTTTTGGCGGCGCGGAATACAAAGTTCAGGAAGGGAATCTGATAGATGCGATGATCCATCACGAACCGGACCGGTCTTCGTATCGATCCACCGATGATCAAGGGATCCACAAAACTCACATGGTTGCATGCCAGAATCGCCGCCCCTCTTTGCGGAATTTTTTCCAATCCCCGCACCTTGACTCTGTATATGGTATGAATCAGCAGCCAGGTCACGAATCGCATTAAAAACTCTGGCACCAGGGTGAAAATGTACACCGCCACCACAGCGTTCATCAGCGCAATACCGAGAAACAAGCCTTTGATTGATAATCCCGCGCTCAGCAGGACAATGGCCAGCACAGCCGATAACACCATGAGCAAAGCGTTCAAGATATTATTGGCGGCAATAATTCTCGAACGGGATTTTTCTTCAGTCCGCTGCTGTATCATTGCATAGAGCGGAACAATGTAAAAGCCGCCGAACATGCCGATTAAAATAATGTCCGACAGCAGGCGGATACTGCCTGCGTGGGAAAAATATTCAGACAGACCGATTTCGCTCCCCCAGGGTTGAAGTGGAGTAGCAAAGTATAAATCGACACCGAAGAGAGTGAGGCCTATGGCGCCGAAGGGGACCAGACCGATATCGATCCTGTGACCGGACATGCGCTCACACAATATAGATCCCAGGCCTATTCCGATCGAAAAAGCTGCAAGCAGCAGAGTGAAAATATCAACACTTCCTCCCAATACGTGCTTGGTGAAATTTGGAAACTGCGCAAGATAGGTTGCACCCAAAAACCAAAACCAGGATACGCCCAATATGGATAGAAATATTGTCCGGCTTTGCCTCGCCAGGCGAATAAGTGCGAAGGTCTCGGAGAATGGATTCCAGTTAATCCTTAACTGCGGATTAGACGCCCCGGCAATCGGAAGATACCGGCTGATGATATAACCGGCCACAGCGACACTGAGTACAATAACGCATATAGCCACTATGCCTGTGTCCGCAATGCTGGCGACCTTACTGCCGATGATAGTTCCCATCAGTATGGCAACAAATGTCCCCATTTCCACCAAACCGTTGCCGCCAATCAATTCATCCTGCGACAAATACTGCGGCAATATTCCATATTTAACCGGCCCGAAAAACGCAGATTGTGTACCCATCAGGAAAAGAATCGCGATGGACAGGCTGAGGCTTTCAAGCATAAATGCGGCAACCGCAGCCAGCATGATAAAGATTTCACAAAGCTTAATGGTTTGTATCAGCGTGGATTTTTCATATTTATCCGCCAGCTGGCCAGCGATTGCGGAAAAGAGAAAAAAGGGCAATATAAACAGCCCGGCGGCCAGGTTGACCAGGGCACTGCTGTCGGACTCAGCACTGCCTGCAGCGACGAATGCAATCAATACGATTAGTGCATTTTTATAAACATTGTCGTTAAATGCACCGAGGAGCTGGGTAAAAAAATACGCCGAGAAACGGCGTTGTGTAAGAAGATAAAACTGACTTTTATCCGCCATGACTTCTCTGTCGTTTAACATCGCGACAGTTTAAGCCATAGGCTTAGCGGGCGCTAATTTTAAAAGTGATTTATACGAGCAAAGTCAGTTAGTCGACCCATCCGATCCGAACAATGCAAACCATCGGGCAAAATTTTTGTAGAGTAAATTTTTCTTTTTACTCCACCAGGGCCACTTCAGCTGCCTGCCAGCCTTTTTCACCGCGAGTTGCAGTAAAAGTCACCTCCTGGCCCTCACTCAGTGTTTTATAACCGTCTCCTTGAATAGAGCGGTAATGAACAAAGACATCCTCACCGTCGGGGTTGATAATAAATCCATAGCCTTTTGCATTATCGAACCATTTTACGGTTCCTTTTGAGCGTTCGGACATTTTTCACCTCTAGTTATCTTGCTGCCTATTCAAGAGACTCACATCCACGGTCAGTAACAACGAATGAACAGTCTTGTCACAATTTTGAACAATAAAGGGAAAAGTGGTAAGGCGAAGGAGCCAAATTTTTCAAACAATTAACATTCTAACTATTTGTATTGAAATGTAATTAATTGTAATTAGAAGCTTTTTTTAATAATAATACAATGGCTAAAGTTTGTTCGCTGATCCGAACACAGACCGTGCAGAGCATTTACAGGCGATCAGAAAATCGTAAGGGGACGCTCCAGATCCGGGTCAGCAATAGTCTCGGATTTCCAGCAACTCCATAAAATAACCCAGGCAATCCTGCCTGATCGCTGCTTCACTGGTGGTTAACATGGCTGGAATAACCGCTTGTTTTAATACAACTTGCCTGTCTTTTTTATAAAAAAACCGATCGCTGACATCCCGGCCTTTTTCATCTTTCGCAATGAGTGGAATATCCTGTTTACCGGGCATTTCGGCGAGGACCATACCAGGTTCAAGATGATGAAAGTTACTTTTCTCCAGGCCTGGACGAAACATGATATCGGCGGCCGAACCGTCAAAAGAAAACCTCACATCCGGTGACAATTTGATTTGCGACACCGTGTGATAAACACGCAATTTGCTATCGAAGGATTCACCCGGTTCAAGGGTATCGAGATCCATCACCGTTCTGATATAGCGCTCCGCATGCTCGACACCGCTTAAATCGCCAATGGAGCCACATTCCAGGGTAACCGCCGGGCAGAACCGCGCGAACGCCATGGATTGAACACCGGTAGGACGGATAAAGTAAACCACTTGATCGGCAAAGAGTGAGGCTAAATAAATGTATCGGTGGTTTAATCGATTAACGCAGCCGTAATGCGGGTTTTCGCCCGTGTTGTTGTGAATATCAATACTGGCAAACAACCGGTGGCGGGACATTTCGTCCACCAGTTGTTGCATCAACTGTCCCTCAGCGCTGTCCGATTCGCGTCCACCGGGCCAGCAACGGTTAAAATCAGTTTGCCATTGCAACCTTCTGACACCGGATTTTGCCGCTTCGATATTGCCTACAAACAGAGATAACGGATGCTTTAGACGAAACTCACTGTCGGCAAGCAAAGATTGCATGGCCAGTAACCCGGCGGTTTCATCACCGTGCAGCAGGATGCTGATAAAGAGTCTTTCCTTATACTGGCCGGGCCGATCCAGATGAAAGAGCGTAGGAACCGGAATAATTTTATGCAATTGGGTTGCATGGCAATTCAAAAATCCGTCCGGCAGCTGAGATTTGATTTCCAAAATATTGGGCATTGGCGGGTTTGTTTTTTTGATTGCGTGTCGATTACCAGGCTTTGGGTAATTTCTTTTCGAGAATGATACGTTTACCTTCCATATTGATGTATCCGCCGATTTTCAATTCTTTCAGAATTTTACTGATCATTTCCCTGGAAGCGCCCACCATAGCTGCAATTTCCTGGTGGGTGAAACGGCCGGTAATCAGCTTTCCGTTTTCTTCTTTGGCGTGCTTCTCCAAGGTGCGTGCGACTCTGCCGTATACGTCGAGCATTGCAAGGTCACTGACATCTTCGGTCAACTCGACAACACGCCTGGCGAGAAATTTTGCGATGCCCAGCGTCAGATTGGGATTTTCCACCAGCAGCCGATTTAAATCATGCTGGGAAATTATGCCCAGCTGAGTCGGTTCCAGAGTCATTACGCTGGCCGAACGGGTAGTATCTGCCAATATCGCCAATTCACCAAACCAACTTGTGCCTTGTAAGTCATTCAGTATGACTTCATTACCGTCCTCATCGTCCCGAAACACTCTCAGGCGCCCGGACAGAACAATATAAAACGAATTGCTTTCCTGCCCCTGGGTTACTATAACGCTGTTTTTCTTAAAGCTGCGGGTTTTAACCAAACCGGCGATCTGTTCCAATTCGGATTCGTCCAGGCTGGAAAAAAGCGGAACATCTCTCAAAATGTCTTGCATAGTACGGTTCTCCTTAATGGGATTCAGCGAAACCTGCGCCAGGCGCTCAACATCAACCCGAGCCCGAGGGCGGTACCGCCGACCGTGACTGTTACTAAAAGTGTCGAGGATTCATCTTTGAGGTAGAGAATACACCCCGACAGTGCCGCTGTTAAGAACAAAAAACCACCGAAAATCAGTCGAATGATGGCAAGCTGAAAGGCCTTATCCCGCAAGGCCGGCTTTTCCGCTCTTTGTGACTGTTCCAGCTCCCGACGCAGAAAATGGTAGATAAGCATAGGCATTTCATGGCTGTGTTGCAGCCAGAAGGGTGCTTGCTCGGCGATTCTGTTCATCGCCAGCTGAGGCCCGCGTTGCTGTTTGATCCAATTCTCCAGATAGGGTTTTGCGGTTTGCCATAAATCGAGTTGCGGATAGATTTCCCTGCCCAGCCCCTCGATATTCAATAAGGTCTTCTGCAATAATACCAACTGCGGTTGTACTTCCATATGAAATCGCCTCGCTGTCTGAAACAGCCTTAACAACACCTGGCCAAAGGAGATTTCATCCAACGGTTTTTCAAAGATGGGTTCGCACACGGTTCTGATTGCTGATTCGAACTCTTCCACCCGGGTATATTCAGGTACCCAGCCGGAATCGATATGTAATTGTGCCACCCGGCGGTAATCGCGTTTAAAAAACGCCAGAAAGTTTTCCGCCAGATAATCCCTGTCGGAATCGGTCAGAGATCCGACGATTCCGAAGTCGACAGCAATATAGGTCGGATCCTCAGGATGGTCGGCGTTGACAAAAATATTTCCGGGATGCATATCGGCATGAAAAAAATTATCCCGGAAGACCTGGGTAAAAAAGATTTCAACGCCCCTCTGTGCCAGCGTCCGCATATCCGTGCCCAGCTGTCTCAATTTACCGATCTCACGTACCGAGATACCGGATATGCGCTCTATCACCATCACGTCTTTACGGGTAAAGTCCCAAAAGACCTGCGGAACAAACAGTATTTTTGAATCGAGAAAATTGCGTCTGAGCTCACTCGCATTTGCCGCTTCACGTTGCAAGTCCAGTTCATCGTAGATGGTTTTTTCAAACTCCCGCACAACTTCCACCGGGCGCAATCGTGCACCGTCCGTACCACCCAGTTTGTGCACTATGTGGGCGAACAGATACAGCAACATCACATCCCGAGAAATGCGTTTTTTTATTCCCGGACGCAGGACTTTTACAACCACTTCTTCGCCCGAATGCAATCGCGCTGCATGAACCTGCGCAACCGAGGCCGAGGCCATGGCGTCGGATTCGAAATGCGAAAATATCCGGTCAAGTTCGGACTTTAAAGACTTTTCTACGACTTCTTTGGCGACCGATGCGGAAAACGGCGGTACCCGATCCTGAAGCTTTGCAAGCTCGTCACCTATGTCGTCGGGCAGCAGATCCCGCCGGGTCGACAGAATCTGTCCGAATTTGACGAATATCGGGCCGAGTTCCTCAAGTGCCAGCCGGATTCTTTCTCCCCTCGGTTTGGTGCGCAGACCCTGAAACCGCCAACGGGCCGGAAACACATAAAACAGTTTTGCCAACTGCGGATAGGGGGATTGACCGAGGGCCAGGTCCTCCAGCCCGTATTTCACCAACACATGCTGTATCTGAGCAAAGCGAAGCAAACGTTTGGCGAATTTCACCCGCTGGTTTCCCGTTTTTTCTCCAGCATCGAGATCCGGACATCGAGTCGATCAAAATCGGATCGTAGTTGATCGACATCTTCCGTGAAGTGCGAGATTTCTGATTTCGGAGCGCTGAGTTGTGCCTCTTCGGTCAAAAACTCTGCGATGTTTTGGCGTAAGGAACCGGCCGTATTCCGTGAATAGGTTTGCCATTTTCTCACCAGCTGACCGATCTGATAAGCCGCGCTATCGCCGACCATCTGAGAAAGCTGCTCTTCCCAGTCAATCTCCAACGTATCCAGATAGCGCTTAAATTTTTTCCCCGTTTCCACATCGCCGCTGATATCGACATCGCCGCCAAACAGGCCCTGATTACTCTGCGTCATTGCAATCATGGAACCGGGATAGGCGCTGATGACTGTGTCGATTTCTCCGTCGAATGACGACATGAGTTCGAGCTCATCAGCGTGAATCAATATAAATACATCCAGATCCAATCCCTTTATATGAAACTGCAAAACCCGACCCTCAATGGCCTGGAGCCTCGATTTACTCTCGGGATCAAGATCGACTAAACGGTTCATTGCCTTCTCTATAAGGCTGACAAGGGGAAGCGGGATTTTCACTGTTTAACCTGATAACACTTCGCGGACATGAATAAGGTGATCTTGCTTAGAGCTTGAACCCCTTATGCAAGGCGACTATACCCCCGGACAGATTGTGGTAGCCGACTTTTTCAAAACCGGCCTGTTCCATCATCCCCTTAAGGCTTTCCTGATCGGGATGCACGCGTATGGACTCCGCCAGATATTGGTAACTTTCCGCATCATTGGCCACCAGTCTGCCCATCAATGGCAGCGCTTTAAAGGAATATAAATCATAAAGCCTGGATAAACCGGGCATGACGGGTTTGGAGAATTCCAGAATCAGTAGCCGGGCACCTGGTTTGAGCACGCGGTACATGGATTCCAGCGCTTTTTGTTTGTCCGTTACATTGCGCAAGCCAAATGCGATACTGATGCAATCAAAGTAATCATCGGCAAAAGGAAGACATTCCGCATTTGCCTGCACGAACCGGACGTTACCGACGACGCCACGATCGGTTAAGCGATCCCTGCCGACGGCTAGCATCGACGAATTGATATCGGCCAGATAAACTTCACCTTGCGACCCGACCCTGCGTGAAAACCTGGCGGTCAAATCACCGGTGCCGCCGGCGATGTCCAGCACCTTATGCCCGTGCTTGACACCGGACTGTTCCATGGTGAACAACTTCCAGGCCCGGTGGATCCCGAAGGACATCAAATCGTTCATCAGATCGTACTTGCCGGCCACCGAATGGAAAACATCAGCGACCTTGGCGGCTTTCTCCCCGGCATCAACTTCCTTATAACCGAAATGCGTTTTTTCTCCTGCCTGCACCTTTGCGACCCTTTACGTTTGTTTCAATTCCGGACTGGTCTGCCGTTGAATCCCGGCAGCGTTCAGCCGTTCCAGGTAATTCTGCCAGTTGGCTTCGTAGTTTTTACCCAATTCATAGAGATAATCCCAGTTGTAGATGCCGGAATCATGATTGTCATCGAAGACCAGCTTGATCGCATAATTTCCCGTGGGAATAATTTCGGTGATATTGACGTCTTCTTTTCCGCTCTGCAGCGTTTCCTGCCCCGGACCATGCCCCCTGACTTCGGCAGACGGCGAATAGACGCGCAGATATTCGCAGGTTAAATTGCACTCAAAGCCGTCCTCGAATTGAATCTCCAGCACCCGGCTCTTCTGGTGTAATTTAATATCGGTCGGTTTACTCATTAAGACTTACCTGATGAAATTAGGCACAGCTTACAGTATATAGCGACTCAAATCTTCGTCTTGAACCAAACTTCCGAGGTGATCATCCACATAGCCGGCGTCGACCAGTATTTCACTGCCGGCTTTGTCCGACGCTTCGAATGAGGCCTGCTCCAACAGTCTCTCCATAACCGTATGCAGGCGTCTGGCACCGATATTCTCGGTTCGCTCATTGACTTGCCAGGCAACTTCCGCAACCCGCCTTAATCCATCGTCGGAGAAGCTCAATGCGACGCTTTCAGTCTCCAAAAGCGCGCTGTACTGCTCGGTCAGTGACGCATTGGGTTCGCATAATATGCGAACAAAATCTTCGGTAGTCAAAGCCCGCAGCTCGACCCGGATGGGCAGTCTCCCCTGCAGTTCGGGAATCAGGTCGGAAGGTTTGCTCAGATGAAATGCCCCGGAACCGATAAACAGGATATGATCGGTTTTAATCAGTCCGAATTTGGTAGACACGGTACAGCCTTCGACCAGGGGCAGCAGATCCCGCTGTACTCCCTCGCGTGAAACATCCGCGCCGGATCTTTCCCTGCCCCGGCTAACCTTATCGATTTCGTCAATAAACACAATACCGTTCTGTTCTACATTGTGCATGGCCTTAATCTTGAGTTCTTCATCATCGATCAATTTTCCTGCTTCTTCGTCAATCAGATGTTTAAAGGCCTCCTTGATTCTTAATCTGCGTTTATTGGTGCGCTTTTGCCCGAGATTCTGAAACATGCCCTGAAGCTGTTGAGTCATTTCTTCCATGCCCGGCGGCGCCATGATTTCCACGCCGAAGGATGGTGTGCTGAGTTCGATTTCGATTTCTTTGTCGTCCAGTTCCCCTTCGCGCAGTTTTTTGCGGAATTTTTGGCGGGTGGACGATTCAGGTGGCGGTTCGCTCAATGGCTGATCGAAGCCTCCGCTACTGCGTGCAGGCGGCAGCAGAATATCCAGGATTCTATCTTCAGCCGCGTCCTCGGCGCGAAAACGGACTTTGGCCATCTCATGCTCTCGCGTCTGCTTTATGGCCACCTCGGCCAGATCCCGGACAATGGATTCCACGTCCCGCCCCACATAACCGACTTCGGTAAATTTCGTCGCCTCGACTTTAATGAAAGGGGCATTCGCCAATCGGGCGAGACGCCGCGCGATTTCCGTTTTGCCGACTCCGGTCGGCCCGATCATCAGGATATTCTTGGGTGTAATTTCATTGCGCAGCTCTTCACTGACTTGCTGCCTCCGCCACCGGTTGCGCAGCGCTATGGCTACTGCCCGCTTGGCATCCTGCTGCCCGATGATATGTTTATCCAATTCCTGAACGATTTCTCTGGGAGTCATGTAAGACATAATTATTCTTTGATGCTAAGAACCGGTAAATATTTATACATCCAGTGTTTCGATGGCTAAATCGTGGTTCGTGTAAATACAAATATCAGCAGCGATGCTGAGGCTTTTTTCAACAATCTCCCGAGCGCCCAGATCGGTATTTTCTACCAATGAACGTGCCGCGGCCTTGGCAAAATCCCCGCCTGAACCTATGGCGATCAGGCCGTGCTCGGGTTCGATAACATCACCGTTTCCGGAGATGATTAACGAAGCTTTATCGTCCACCACCGCAAGCAATGCTTCGAGCCGGCGCAACATGCGGTCCGTTCTCCAATCCTTGGCCAGTTCAACGGCGGCGCGAGTCAGATTGCCGTTATATTCTTCCAGTTTGCCTTCGAATCGCTCAAACAGGGTAAACGCATCTGCGGTACCGCCGGCGAATCCGGCCAGTACCGTGCCATTATATAAACGCCTGACCTTTCGAGCATTGCCCTTCATGATGGCATTGCCCAGTGTGACTTGACCGTCTCCGCCGATCACAACCTGATCACCGCGCCGAACCGATAGAATGGTTGTACCTCTGTATTGTTCCAAATCTTATTCTCCGTATTCGGTTGATGACTGATCTGAAGCTCCGCACATCGGCCGCGCAGATTCGATAGGGATAAGTGTATTAATGTGGGCAGAAGGAAAATACTTCAAGCGCAATTTGCATGATCCCACTTGTGAATCTGATAAGCGCGTGCTATCGATAATGTGCGGATATCGGGAAAGTCGCTTTTTTCTTTTCTTCAAGGCATGATGGTTGCTGAATGCGCATATTATATCAACATATAGTAATTCGTCTCTATGGACTTGATTATACCCAGCAGAAACAAAGCTGTTGAAGGCAGTTTTCCCACCGCACCGAAACGCGTCAGGCAATGGCTGTCGGAATTGAATCCATTGGTGTCCGCCAATTCGACCCGCACGCTGATCCGCGGGCTTAAGCATTGCAACCGATTGGACAATTCGGTGCGTAACCGAATGGAGATACTCGACAATTTTCGGCCGGTGATTTATGAATTGATCGATCATGCCGTGGCACATTATGCTGCGCAGAACCTACCGCTGAGCGTCAAGGAATACAACTCCTTTCAAACCGTGATTACTCTGCTTCGGGAACTAGCGTTCGGTTATAAGATCGTGGTTGCCGATTGTATGGAAGGATTTATCCCGGGGGCAAATAAATACCGCAATCAAGCCATTTTATTATCACTGGATATCTTGAATAATCTGGCCTTGCGCCATCTTCAGGTTTACCAGGCTGTACCCGCCGAAATTTGGCAGGATTGCAATAAGCTTTACCAAATCGCTGAAAGTTTGAAAATCTGTAAGCGCGAGTTCAGCAAGGAAACCAACACAACTCACAACATCAACACGGTCGAACAATTATTTATTTGCGTCCATATGCTGGGCTTAACGGAAGCCTACAGTCTGCGACGGGGCCAAATAATGCAATTATACGAGTTCCTCGGCAGGCATTCGGCTCAGGTGAAACTCATCGACTCCAGGGAAGATTTGAAATCAGATGAGCATCTTTATGGTGTTGACTTGTCAAGAAAAGCGATCGCTAGTCGTTTGCGCTTTCTGAATCATGAAAACTCGGCACAGGTTAAAATGTTTATTCTGGATACTTTAATCGACACCATTAATTCAGAAATCAGCAACACGCCGAATTCAGTACCTGCCTTGTATGAGTCCGACGTATTGACCAAGGAAAGTCTGATCCGGTTTCGGCAATCGCTTGTAACATCAAACAAAAGAAAGTACGCCCGTCGCTTTTGCAGCAAAAAGATTGAACTGATCCACGGACTAAAAGAGATTTATGCGGTTTTCCAATATCGGGAGCCGGACTACACAAGTCAACAATCCGGACATAACAGTGAAGGGCTGGTACTGGAACTGGAGCCGGATCCCGACCGGTTGAAAGATTCGCCTAAAGCGGAATTTATTACGCATCCGGCCCTGTCGAACGACACAGGTGAACACACTGTCTGGGACTCTGTCGCCAAAGGTGATATCGCCACTACACAACAAGGTAATAACTCGGCGGAACCGGCACCGCTGATGACCGAGCATCACAATCACTGGCTTTTAATTAACGCATCTCCGGATGGGCTTGGGCTGCAATGGCAGGCGGATCATTCCCCGCATATTACCGTCGGTGAAATTGTTGCCTACCAGGATGAAAAGCAATTCTGGTTTATCGGAGTCGTCCGTTGGATCAGGATTGACGAATCTCAGGTTTTTCATTGCGGTATTCAGCACATGGCTCAGCAAATCAATCCTGTCATCGTGGAAACCAGCAAAGGGAGCCACCACACCATAACCACGCAAACCGAGTCTTTGATGGTATACAAGCTGAACGATAAGCCTCTGCCTTGTATTGTAGTGCCTGCCTATATGTTTCGAAGTGGTGAGACCGTTCACATTCATCACAATAAAAGAGTCTATCATTTCAAGCTGTTGGAGAAACTCGACTCCACGGGCTCCTTTTCGCTTTTCACCATAAATTCTGTCGGATCATCCATGACGGCGGAGGGATTGGAAGAGCAGGAGCTGATGGAATACGGCCTGCTGAACAACGGAAATCGCAAGCATCGCTGATCCGTATCATAAACGGCTACTTATTTTTTTCTAGCGCGAGGATGGGCTTTTTCGTAGACCCTTGCCAGATGTTGAAAATCCAAATGGGTATAAATCTGCGTCGTACTGATATCGGCGTGACCTAAAAGCTCTTGCACCGCTCTGAGATTACCGCTTGATTCGAGTAAATGACTGGCAAAAGAGTGTCTGAGCATATGCGGATAGCAGTTACGGTCCAAGCCGTTTTTCAAAGCCAGTTTTTTCAATCTGTCCTGAATACTGCGTGCCGAAAGACGATTGCCTGCGCGGCTTAAAAATACTGCCTCGCGATTGGCTTTCACAATATGTTCGCGTTCCTGCAGCCAGGTTTGAATTGCCGATAAGGCTTTGCTGCCCACGGGCAGATCACGGGTTTTGTTCCCCTTGCCCGTAACTCTGACGATTCCAGTGTTTAGCCGCAAATCGGCGATATTCAGGCGCTGAAGTTCACTCAGCCTTAATCCGGACGAATAGAATAATTCGAAAATTGCAATATCACGCGTCTGCAAAAATGTGTCGGCATCCTTGTTTAATAGCTGCTGAATTTCCTCTGGATCCAGGGTTGCAGGTAAAGCTCTGCCATCCTTTGGCGGACGTACATCCAGAGCCGGATTGACTGAACACCATTGTTTTTTCAGAAGATACTGATACAAGGAGCGTAACGCAGACAGTTGACGCGCGATACTGCGGCCGCTCAGCCCTTCCTGGTGTTGACGAGCTACAGCTGCCCGCACATCCCGGGTATTAACATCTTTCCAGCGTTTTTTTCCGAAAGTGTTAAATTCATTGTAAAGGGTGAGTAAATCTCTTCGGTAATTGCTGATGGTGTGTTTTGAGTAGCGCTTTATGGTCTCCAATTCCGCCAGAAAATGCTCCATTTCCTTTTTTGCTGATCCTGAAACCGTCATTGCCGAAGAAAACTGTCGATTTTATGGGAAACTATATCTCGTAACTGTTGTAAAAATACCTGCCCCTTATCGGCCGAAAAATGCTCCGGATATTCACTGCCGAGCGCCATCAGGCCCCATTCCTTCTCCCCTTTCAGCCAAATCAACGCCGCTGACTCAACAGAATCGGAATCGCCTCCAAACAGTCCCGATTTTTGAACTTCGGTCAGGCGCCCGCATAAAATATCATTTTCGTCCATGCTTTCCCGCACCAACTTCAACTCACCGGCTTGGTAACCGTTAGGCTGCTCATCAGCCGCCACCTGACTATCGAGAAAATGCAGACTCATCCAACCGATATTGAACTGCTCCCTGAGCGTGACGCGGAGTAAATGATCCAGCTCCTGCACCGAGTAACAACTGATGATCCTGCAGGTAAAGCCATGGACTTTTTTATTGAGTTTTTCATTTTCCCTTGCGACCTGGACCAGTTCATTCAAATGGGCTTCCAGGTTCCGGCACTTTTCCCGGTACAATCCAAGTTGCCTCTCTACCAGAGAGATTGCCTTACCGGACTCGTGAGGAATCCGAATCTGTGTCAACAGGTGCTGATTGACGCAAAAGAAATCGGGATTGTCACTTAGATATTCCGCTACCATCAGTGCTTCTTGATCCACTGGGCTAGACGTGTTTTCCTGGCTATTCATATTTCAATAGTACCTTCATAAACGGTGTCGCAAGGTCCTGTCATCAACACAGTTTCACCCGGCCCGTTCCATTCAACAATAAGATCTCCACCCGTCAAGCTGACTTTTACCTTATCCTGCAAGTGCCCTTGCATTATGCCTGATACAACCGCAGCACAGGCTCCTGAACCGCAAGCCAAGGTCTCGCCCACTCCACGCTCGTAAACCCTGAGCTTGATATGAGAATCCGAGACGATTTCCATAAAGCCAGCGTTGACCCTGTTGGGAAACCGCGAATGAGACTCGATCAATGTGCCCAGACCTTCAACATCGGTTGATTCAACACTGTCGACGATGGTGACCGCATGCGGATTTCCTATGGCCAGAGCGCCAATTTGTAAATTTTCATCATTCAGTGCAAGAGTATAGGAAGAAGACGCGAAATCTGCCGAAAAAGGTATTTGTGCAGGTTCGAATTGTGGAATACCCATTTGTACGGTTACGGTTTCGTCGGGATTAACCATCAGTACGATGTTACCGCCGGTGGTTTTCACGGTGATGCGATGGTTTTTCGTTAAGCCCTTTTCCTGTACAAAACGGGCGAAACAACGGGCCCCGTTGCCACAATGCTCAACCTCTTCACCATCGGCATTAAAAATCCGGTAGTCAAATTCGACTTCGGGATGACTGCCCGCTTCCACCAAAAGCAGCTGATCGAAACCGATTCCAAATCGTCTGTGGGACAGTCGACGAATGGTGCCGGCGTCAAGATCAAACTTTCGGTGCATACCATCGATAAGGATAAAATCATTGCCCAGCCCGTGCATTTTGGTAAAACGAAGCAGCATGGAAAAACTCACCCAGTATTGATTCAATAAGCCAAATTCTGTTCCTTAGGCTAGTACTCCGCGACCCCAGGGGTAGCGGAGTACTAGCCTAGTGTAGACAAAAATCCGCCTTTGACCCAAATTACGACGAATTTGTCATCTATAAATCAATGATTCAGTTGCGAGTTGACAAAAAAGCACGGACGCAGATGAAACGGTGGTTATTGAGAACAGGCTCTAAGAGCCTGCCCGGTATCTGTAGACTACATACCGCTGGTTGCGAAATACCGCCTTAAGAGGTGCGGTACCGGATTGATTCGAGCAACATGGCTCCGTTCGCATATCGACAATCAAAAAATCCAGGCTGTAACGCTCGGCGAGTGTGTGCAATTCGCTCCAGTTTTCCTGTGCGGCTAGCAGTTTCATTCGCTCATGATCCTCCAACCGTTGTTGATAGTTTATATAGGGGTTGGTGTACATTCCTTCGTGAGCCACCAGTTTGCGACCGGCTGCGGAAACAGACATCAGCCTCGCGTCTCCATCCACTAAAAATACATCTTCGGGCTTGGTTTGTCGCAGCACCCATTGATAGAGCTCCACTTCCGCCTGGCCAGCGGTGTAATCGATCGCGGCTTCGCGGAAGGCCTGGAAATCCGTTCGATTAACATAGGACGGAAAATTGGTGAGTATCAGAAGGCCCAATAAACCGACGGCCAGAAGATTTACCGTCAGATCACTTTGTCGATAAAGCGGATTCATCCTCGTGAAGAGGTTCAGCAGTATTCGGCTCAACATCAGCATCCCGGCTGCGAACAACAAGATTTCCAGCACTTTAAAATACATATGAAAATGGAAGGCGGGAAACATCTGTGGCAACCGGATGCCATTGCTTCGCAACACTTGTATGGAAAAAGCCAAGAGTGTCAGAAAAACTATCGACACAAAGAATATACGCAATTCAACAATCCGAGACCGCTTTAATAAAAGCAGATTGGGTACAAACCACAGAGACAGTGAGGCAAATACAAAAACCACGGATCGGGTTCCGGCCATCTGATGCAATACTTCCGACGCTCCCATTGAAACATATTCTGTCGGGACCACGTTTTTGATTTTGAAGCCATATGCGGAAAAGATTGGGCCCAGGTACGGCAGCGCGATCAGGAAAGCGGTTATACCCGCAATCAGTAGACACAGTAAATAACGAAACGCATTGGCCTTGTCTACTGAGTGCCAGGCATAGTAAAAACAACTCAGTGTAAAAAATACCGCCAGGATGAACGTAGGGGCGGTGTGAACCAGTAAGGTCAAACCCAATAAGATACCCGACACCAGCGACCAGAGTAGATTCGCACCTCGCAATGTTTTGAACATGGCAACAGCGCTAAGGAAAAAAAGCCCCTGTGCAAAATTCCAGGACCACGCCCACGCCGAATAGGTTGCTTGATGCCACGTTGTAACCGAGTGATTGCCAAGAAACAGGTAGCCTCCCAGAGCCAGTACACCGGCCCAGCGGCCAAAAAGGGTCCAGGCCAGTACAAATAATCCCACAGGACCTAACAGATTAAGATACGGGCCGGCCTGGGCGTACATAACGTGAATCGGCAATCCGGTAAGCGTGACCAGTTGAGCGAAAATTGCCGCAAGGCCCGGGTTATACCATCGGGTCTCACGATAAAACAGTGCATCAGCGCTGCCCTGGCCGTCCACAATGGATTGAGTGGATCCCATGTCTCGGAAAAAATCCATTTCTCCCGGCCATTGTAGATCATGGGTTGCATTTACTGCGTAAAATAAAGCCACGCCGGACATCAGCGCGGCCAGCAGTATCGGAATGAATGAACTGAAGCTGTCAGTGAAACGGGTCAAATTTAAATGCTCACCGACGCAACAAACGGACTATGAGCATGGCTATGGTGCCACTGGACGACAGCTTGTAAAGTGCCTTAAAACCTGTATTCCTTGCTGAATAGCTCTTTAACCTGTTCACGCTCTCTGACCAGTTTAGTAATGTCACCGTCGACGATTATTTCTGCCGCCCGAGGCCGGGTGTTATAGTTTGAACTCATCGCAAAGCCGTATGCTCCTGCCGACATAACCGCGAGCAATTCCCCTGGCTCAATGGCCAACTGCCGATCTTTACCCAAAAAATCGCTCGATTCACAGACCGGCCCCACAACATCGTAGAGTTTTTCCGCCGAATTGCTGAATTCGCGAACGGGTAGAATATTCTGCCAGGCCTGGTAAAGACTCGGTCTGAGAAGATCGTTCATTGCCGCATCAACCACGGCGAAATTTTTGTGCGCCGAGCACTTTAAATATTCAATTTCAGTAAGCAAAATTCCTGCGTTACCCACCACGGCTCTGCCGGGTTCAATGATGATTTCGAGTTCTCTTTGCCCAAGGACTGAATTAATCGATTGTGCCCAGCTCTCCAGATTTAAGGGTGTTTCGTCCTTGTAGCGAATTCCATGGCCGCCGCCCAAGTCCAGATGAGCGATATGAATGTCTATGGCACGCAGCCGATCGACAAGCCGGAGAAGACGCTTCAAGGCATCGATGAAGGGCTGGATATCGGTCAATTGAGAACCGATATGACAATCGACACCCTGCACATCCAGGTATTCGGAATCGGCCGCCCTGCGGTAAGCATCCTCGGCCATTTCCATTAGTATGCCGAACTTGTTTTCCTTGAGACCTGTCGAGATATAGGGGTGCGTCCCGGCGTCCACGTCCGGGTTGACCCGCAGGGATACGGGCGCCACCGCTCCGTTTGCCCTGGCCACGTCGGCCAGTCTGTCCAATTCAGCCAAAGACTCGGCGTTAAAACAGCGAATACCCGCTTCTAACGCTCTTTCCATCTCCGAAGCGGTTTTTCCTACCCCCGAAAAAATGGTTTTCCGTGCATCACCACCGGCGGCCAGTACACGTTCAAGTTCCCCGCCGGATACAATATCGAAACCCGACCCCAATTTTGCCAGAAGGCTTAACACACCTATATTCGAATTCGCTTTAACCGCATAGCAAACCAGGTGCGGACGCTCCTGAATAAGTGAATCAAAGTTTCGCCAGGCAGACTCGATTGCCGATCGGGAGTAGACATACAGGGGTGTGCCGTAACGTTCGGCCAGTTCGGTTAAGGCTTTTTGCTCCACGTGCAATATGCCGTTCTGATAATCAAACATGGTTTATTCCGATTCCTTTTCAGTTTTCTTTTTTTTCTCCGGCTCGATATCGCTTTGATTTTGAGCGGCCTCGGTGTTTTCGGGAGGCAAAAATAAAGGCCCCTTATTGCCGCATCCGGACAGCGACAGACTCAACGCCAATACAACAAGAGTTGCTGCAATGAGCCTGTTTAAACGAGAGATTTTCAAAGACTTAACCTCGGTTTGAAATTGGCTGCAGTATACTGCCACCTTATGTAAAAAAACCCTTTATTGCCAGCAAGGAATTACAATCATGCCATCTTCCGGATTAGAAACCATCGAAACCACTCTCGGTGACCAACCCACTCATTGCGTTATCTGGCTGCATGGACTGGGCGCAGATGGAAATGATTTTGTCCCTATTGTGCCGCAGCTCGGATTACCGGCAGGTCTGTCCATTCGTTTTGTTTTCCCCCATGCGCCAAAAAGAGCCATCACTCTCAATTATGGAATGGAAATGCGAGGTTGGTATGATCTGAAATCTTTGCAGCTGGATCGCTCGGAACAGGACCCGGAAGGCGTGAAACAATCGGTCGAACAGATTTTCGAACTGATTGAGGATCAGATCGAACAAGGATTTTCCGCAAGGCAAATCGTATTGGCGGGTTTTTCCCAGGGAGGAGCCATTGCGTTACAGGCCGGATTGACCGGTCCCTATCAACTGGCGGGGGTCCTGGGTCTATCTACCTATTTGCCGGTATCGGAGGAGCAATTCTCCCGTACGCATAATGGTCACACTCAAACCCCCTTGTTTCTTGGGCACGGCCGATATGATTCAGTTGTGGCAATCCAATACGCTGAGAAATCCAAAGACATTCTCGAACACTGCGGCTTTCAACCCAGGTGGAGGAGTTATATGATTGATCACGGTGTCACCGCGGAAGAAATCAATGATGTCTCCCATTGGTTGCAAAAGGTGTTAGGCTACAGCGATGGGCAAGAACGGCAGTGAAGAAAAACCCATTGACCAATTGCGGCCGAACAGTATAAAGCTTGGGCTGATTGAACCTTCGGAACCCCTGTGGAAAAGAGCTCCAAGCCGTGACAATGAGGGTCGGGCGGTCAGCGATTTTCGAATGCATATCCGCGGCCTGAAAAAACGGCCGCATCCTGAAATACAATCACGTATCGAATTGATTCAGCAGGTTTTAAGCCGCTACCGGGACTCGGTGGTATTTGCCGACTTAAATCTCAAAATCAATGTTTTATGGGTCTCATTGCGCGCCGATGCCCGCCTCGATATGGATGTGGCCGCTGAAATCCACGACCGGATTCCAGAAGCCAAATTGCTCACCGCTTACCCCTACTGGGAAAATTTTTCCAGGCGCTCATAGGCGCGTTGAATGGCCATGGAAACCTGATTCGCCGCGGTGCCGCCCATATGATTGCGGCTGGCTACAGAGCCATCCAGAGTCAACACAGAAAAGACATCCTTGCCGATTTTGTCGGAAAAGCGCTGCAGCTCTTCAAGACTCATGTCCCCTAGATCGCGATGAGTATCGATCCCATAGCGAACCGCTTTACCGACGACGTCATGAGCATCTCTGAAGGCTAAACCTTTTCGCACAAGATAATCGGCCAGATCCGTGGCGGTGGAAAATCCCCTGCGGGCAGCTTCACGCATATTATCGGCTTTGATTTCGATCGACGGCACCATATCGGCAAATGCGCGCAGCGAACCCATGAGTGTATCTACGGTATCGAACAGGGGTTCCTTATCTTCCTGATTATCTTTGTTGTAAGCCAGGGGTTGCGACTTCATCAGAGTCAGCAGACTGACGAGGTGACCATTGACTCTGCCGGCTTTGCCGCGAACCAGTTCGGGAACGTCGGGGTTTTTTTTCTGCGGCATAATTGATGAGCCGGTGCAGAAACGGTCCGGCAAATCGATAAAATCAAATTGGGCGGAGGACCACAAGACAAGTTCTTCCGAGATGCGCGATAAGTGGGTCATGATCAATGCCGCCGCCGCGCAGAACTCGATGGAAAAATCGCGGTCACTGACAGCGTCGAGTGAGTTTTCCGCCGGTGTGTCGAATTCCAACAGTTCGCAGCTGTACAGACGGTCAATCGGATAACTGGTGCCGGCCAGCGCCGCGGCACCGAGCGGCATCACGTTCATACGCGCCCGGCAGTCTTTCATTCTGCCGCCATCGCGCATCAACATTTCGAACCAGGCCATCACGTGATGTCCGAAGGTAAGAGGTTGTGCCGTCTGTAAATGCGTGAAACCCGGCATAATCGCATGCGTGTGACGGCTCGCCAGGGTCAGCAATCCGTTTAACAGCCGCAGCAATTCATTATTGATTTCGGAAATGGCGTCGCGCAGATAAAGCCGAATATCGGTCGCAACCTGATCATTGCGAGAACGCCCGGTATGCAGACGTTTGCCCGCGTCACCGATTTTGTCGGTTAAACGGGCTTCGATGTTCATATGTACATCTTCAAGCTCTACCGACCAGTCGAATTTCCCACTGGCGATTTCCTCTTCTATTTCATCCAAACCCTGGAGGATCTTTTTTAAATCCCGTTTACTTAAAACGCCGATTTTATTCAGCATTCGGGCATGGGCTTGAGAACCCATGATGTCGTGCCGATACATGCGCTTATCGAATTCTACAGATGCAGTAAACTCCTGTACGAACCTGTCCGTACCTTCCTTGAATCGTCCACCCCATTGCTGATTTGAAGCGGCTTTTCCTGACTGATCTTTACCCATGGCAGAATCCTGTTTCTCCGAGAGCCGTAGAAACCGGATATCATAGCAGCTTGAAGCCGTGAGCACAGGCTCGCGGGAGCGCCATCGCCGGCATCCCCGCGTGTGAGTTGAGGATTTTGGAAATCAATCAGCGCCGGACACTACCTCCCTGGCCCGTTCAATACTGTCGTCAAGATACAAGCCGTAGAAATCGATCATGGGTACACCGACCATGCGCGGGGCCACTTCATTGCCTTTATGGTCAAGAAAAAGCACCGTCGGAGTCAGGTTCACTTTGTACCGCTGAGCGAAGTCTCTTTGACTGACTTTATTGCCATCGAAATCGAGTATCTGGTCGTACATATGTATATCGACTTTTCGCAAAAGTATTTTGTTTCGATAATCACCGCTGAGAATCATCGGCCGCAGAACTTCCTCTTCGATCAACAGGCAGTAAGTGCAGTCTTCGGCAGCCATCTCAATGACCATGGGAAAACGTGCTGTTTCCATCAAACGGGCATCGACTACCAGATTCGACAGGTACTCCAGGCGAACCTGAGGAACGGGATCGTCGGCCCGGCCGGAAGCGGTCAAAAAACCGCTGAGCAGAGTAACTATGATTAAATATTTTCTGATCATTGACTATTCCATGGTCGCTCACGTTATTATTCGATTAATTTACACCAAATTCACTATTCAAACGGATATACCCCCTCTTTAGTATGAATAAAACCTTACGTATAGCCACACGAAAGAGCCCTTTAGCACTTTGGCAGGCAGAAGATGTGCGCAAACGCCTGCTCGACGCACATCCGGGATTGTCTGTCGAACTTCTGACCATGACCACCAAGGGTGATCAATTATTACACAGCCCTTTGGCTAAAATCGGCGGCAAGGGCTTGTTTGTTAAGGAATTAGAGATCGGAATGCTTGAAGGGCGGGCCGATCTTGCGGTTCATTCAATGAAGGACGTCCCGGTGACTTTTCCCGAAGGTTTGCAACTGACGGCCATACTGAACAGGGAAAATCCCTATGATGCCTTTGTGTCCAATGACTTCGACAGCCCGGAGGATCTACCGGATGATGCGCGGGTGGGAACCTGCAGTCTGCGGCGTCAGTGTCAGCTTAAAGCTCGGTTTCCGGGGTTTCGCCTGATGGATTTGCGCGGTAATCTCAACACCCGGCTGGCCAAGCTGGACGCAGGAGAATTTGATGCGATTATATTGGCTTGCGCCGGTTTGATCCGCCTGCAAATGAGCGAGCGAATCCGCACCCAGATACCGGCCGAGAACAGCCTTCCGGCAGTCGGACAAGGCGCAATCGGCATAGAATGCCGCAGTGACGATGAAGAAACCCGGAATTTAGTCAGTGTGCTGCACGACCCGTCCACCGGGATCAGAATCCGTGCCGAACGTGCGATGAACCAGCGTCTGAACGGAGGATGCCAGGTGCCCATAGCCGGATTCGCGGAGCTGGAGAAGGACAGGCTGAAGTTGCGCGGTTTGGTGGGCACAACCGATGGCGCGAAGATTTTATACAGTGAAAACACGGCCGATACTGACGATCCCGAAGCTTTGGGTATAGCCGTAGCCGAAGACCTTTTGACTCAGGGCGCCGCGGAAATATTGGCCTCGGTATTATCATGATCACTGAACAACAGGATTGAAAAAGTGTTAAACGGCTTGCGGGTAATGGTTACCCGGCCTATCCATCAACAACGAAACTTCACGAAATTGTTGTTGGATGCCGGAGCCGTGCCCATCTCGTTTCCTTTGTTGGAAATTTGTGCCTGCAAAGATCCGCAAACCGCCAAATCGGAGTTGTTTTCTCTACTGGCTTTCGACTATGTGATATTTGTCAGTCCAAATGCAGTCACCTTTACGCACAATTTGTTACCCTTCCCCTGGCAGCAAAGGCCCGGCCGGTTGGCGGCAATCGGAGACGCAACCGCCCGAACCTTGCTACACTACGGCGTCGAGGCCGATATAGCCCCGGCCGAGAGGTTTTCCAGCGAAGCATTGTTGGAGTTGGAGGCTTTTCAATTCGTTAAAGACCGGAGAATCGGTATTGTTTGCGGTGATGCTGGAAGAAGTTTGTTACGCGGTGAGTTGACTCGGCGTGGTGCAGAGGTTAAATCGGTAGTTGTTTATCACAGTATGATTCCCAATTACACAAAAGAGGAACAGGACCGGATTTTCAGTCAGCATCAGCCTCAGGTCATTTGCATTACCAGCAATCAGGGTATACTTAACCTTAAAAAGATTACGGATGATCAATTCCGTGAACAATTGTTACATACACCGCTGGTGGTGAATAGCGAGCGGTGCCGCAAACTGGCTATGGAATTGGGTTTTCAGGCGGACATAGTTGTGGCCGGCGACCCGGGGGATCGAGGGCAACTGGAAGGATTACTACAGTGGTATTCCAATACATTCTTCAACCATTCAGAATGAGATTATGAAAGAAAAACGGCAAACAACGAGCAACACCAATAAAACGGCCGGCAGTCCACCGGGCAATACCGCCGCCGAGACAAAAAAAGGAGGCGGCGTGGTCGGTGGTCTGGCTCTCTTTATCGCATTGGGGGCGAGCGCAGTATCGGCTTATCTGTATACGGAGTTGCAGAAATTCCGTAATCAGACAAACACTTTGGTCAGCAGCAGTGCCAACGAACTCAAATCCGGAGTTCAGTCGGACATGGAAGGCGTAAGGGGGGAAATCAGTAACCTTGGCGGGCAGTTGAATTCGGTTTCTGAACAGCTGCAGGCAGTTTCCGGCAATCTGGACAAGGTCACCGGCAATGTGGATACACTCGGTAGCGATCTCAGTACTGTGTCGGGTGAATTGCAAACCGTGTCAGGAAACCTTCAGTCAAGTAGTGAGGAATTGAGCGGAAAAATGCTTCAACTCGGCAGTGATATGGAGGCGAAAACACAGGCCGCTGTGACTGAAATTGCAAGCAGTACCGCGTCCGCTGTTCAGGAACTGACCAGTCGAACGGAGTCCGAATTCAGTCTGCTGTCAAAGGATGTGGTTGAAAAAAGGGAAGCCTTGCAGCAGGACTTCTCCACAAAGGTCGGTTCGCTCGGAGAGTCTATCTCGGGGGTCGACCAAACCGTCGCCAAGTTGAGTGAACAAGTACGGACCAACTACGAGCTGGCGACCAAGGGACAAAGGGATTGGATTCTGGCGGAGGTTGAGTATTTATTGCGCACCGGGGGTCATAGAGTCATGCTGGCAGGGGATACGAAATCGGCTGTGCATGCTTTGCGTGCCGCGTCCGACCGGCTGCACGACCTTGGGGATGCGGCTTACACCCCGGTACGAGCCCAGATCGCAGAGGAAGTTGCCGAACTCAGACAGGTCGGAACTCCGGACATTGAAGGCATAGCATTTGAGCTGCAAAAACTCAGTAAACGCGCTGATACCCTGCCGTTACCGCCGTCGGCAGTAACAAAGGCTGTCAAGGAAGCACAAGAAGATCCGGAAAATATCGACGCCGGGGCCATGGCGGACCAGCTTTTCCAATCACTAAAAGGCCTGGTGAAAGTGGAAAAATACGACGGCACTCCGCTGATCAGGCCCGGTAAACCCACTCGTGAGCAGCTCAGTGCAAGCGAAGCCTTGCGGTTACATTTGCAGGCAGCGAGACTTTCCGCACTGCGCCGCGATCAGCAAACCTATATCATTCATATGGAAAGTGCCGAAAAATACGTGCGGGAAAACTACTACCAGGACGATGACTTTACCATAGCGTATCTGGAAGACTTAGCCGCACTCAAAGCACAGAACATAGTGCCTTCCGTCAGTAAACTGGGACAGGCTCTCACCTTGTTTAACAAAACTTACTCCAAAAGGGGCGAGAAATAATGAAGACACTCGTCGTATCAATACTTTTAATTCTTATCGCCATAGCGGCTGCGTTTTTCATCCATAAAGATCCGGGACAGGTAGACGTCCTGTTTCAGGGCATACATTATGGCCCTATGTCCCTGGGCCTGGTATTGGCCGCCATAGGGGTGGCATTCGTTGCATTTTATATCCTGGTACGGATGTTCTTCGGATTGATTAATGCACCGAAAAATCTTAAAAAGAAAGGCGCGATCAACCGTGAACGCAGGGCTCATGAATCCCTCGGCAACGGTTTAATGCAATACAATGAAGGTAACTACGAAAGTGCCGAATCCACACTGGTGAACAGTCTTTCTTCCAACCGGACGACCGACGCTGCCACCTACATCACGGCGGCCAAGGCCGCCAACGAAAGGCAGCAGTTCGATCAGTGTGAGAAATACCTCAAGAAAGCCGCCGAATGTACCCCCGGCTCCGAGATCGCGATAGGTATAACCGAGTCCCGGATGATGCTTGAAAGGCACGAATACCGAGAAGCCGTAAAAAAACTGAGCGCCATTCGAAATAAAGCGCCGAACAATACCCAGGCGATATGGTTGCTGGTTAAGGCTTTCAAAGAAACTCACAACTGGGAGGGCATGTCGGATCTGCTGAAAACCGCGCGCAAGAGACAGGCTGCTCCCAGGGAGCAGTTGCTGGCGATGGAAGAAGTCGCGACAGTTGGTGCCCTGAAGGACGCTGCCGAGGGTAATGTTCGGGATATTTTTGAACGGCAACCCACCCATATCCAGGAGATGGCCTCAGTGGTCAAATCCTATGCTTCCCGGCTGAACGATATGGGTAAGGGAGACATGGCTGCTAAAGCCGTTGCCAAAGCGCTCAACAAGGATTGGGACGAAGATCTGGCTGAACTCTACGGTAAGGTGGAATCAGAGGATTTGAATGCGCAGTTGGAGCAGGCGGAAAAGTGGAGCAAAGACAACGGCGAGAGTGTTTCCCTGCTGCTGGCTTTGGGGAATCTGGCCTATCGCAAGGAACTGTGGAGCAAAGCCAAGGAGTATATTCTTAAAAGCCTGGATATACGGCCATCGCAGCAGGCTTTTTTTGCGCTCGGCAAAACACTCGAAGCGATGGACGATAGTAATGGCGCACTGGAGGCATACAAGCATGGCTATGCGGTAAATTCTGATCTGGTTATACCTAAGCCTGCAAAGCCTGAAGCATCCGAGTCGGGCATAGGCAATTCTGCGGAAGATGCACAGGCAGTCCCCGCACCGGCCTGATTATCTCGTTCAGGGGTTGCCAATACGGCAACCCCCCTGCCCTAATCCACGGTCGTATTCAGCAGCGGATCCAGCCCATATTCAGACCACCGCTCATCAACGCGTTTTTTAATCGCTTCATCCATACTGATCGGCCTGCCCCATTCGCGTTGTGTTTCTCCGGCCCACTTGTTGGTGGCATCCAGGCCCATCTTTGATCCTAGACCTGCAATTGGTGATGCAAAGTCCAGATAATCGATCGGTGTATTTTCGATCACGGTAGTGTCACGTGCAGGGTCCATACGGGTGGTTATAGCCCATATCACATCTTCCCAGCGCCGTGCATCAACATCGTCATCGACCACAATTACAAACTTGGTGTACATAAACTGGCGCAAAAATGACCAGACTCCCATCATGATGCGTTTTGCATGACCGGGATATTGCTTACGCATGCTGACAACGGCAACGCGGTATGAACAGCCTTCCGGTGGCAGGTAAAAATCGACTATTTCAGGAAACTGTTTTTGCAGAATGGGAATAAAAACTTCGTTTAATGCAAGCCCCAGTATCGCTGGTTCATCGGGTGGTCGCCCGGTATAAGTGGAGTGAAACAAGGGATTATGCCGGTGACTGATACGCTCGACGGTAAAAACCGGAAAAGACTCAACCTCATTGTAATATCCCGTGTGATCGCCAAGCGGGCCTTCCGGTGCGGTTTCTCCCGGATAAATGAATCCTTCCAGCACAATCTCAGCGCTGGCCGGTACCTGCAAATCGGATAAGGTTGCCTTGGCCAGGCGAGTCCGCTCGCCCCGCAGCAGACCGGCAAAAGCATGCTCAGACAAACTGTCGGGAACCGGTGTGACGGCTGCCAGAATCGTGGCTGGATCGGCCCCTAAGGCTACTGCCAGCGGAAAAGGTTTCTCAGGATATTTGGCAGTCCATTCCTGATAATCCAGGGCGCCGCCTCTGTGCGACAACCAACGCATGATCACCTTATTGGGCGCAAGAACCTGCTGCCGGTATATCCCCATATTGGAACGCGATTTTTCCGGCCCTTGCGTGATGACCAGTCCCCATGTGATCAAAGGCGCTGCATCTGCGGGCCAGCACGTCTGAACCGGTAATACGGATAAGTCGATATTGTCCTTTTCTATAATACACTCCTGACACTCCGGACGACCCACTGTTTTAGGTGCCATATCAAGCACTTTTTTGTAAATCGGTACGGACTTCCAGGCCTCCTTGACGCCCTTGGGCGGATCCGGCTCCTTGAGGAATGCGAGAAGTTTTCCGATTTCACGCAAGGCGTCCACTGATGTCTCTCCCATCCCCATGGCGACGCGTTCGGCGCTACCGAAAAGATTGGCCAGCAAGGGGATCTCCGAACCCACCGGGTTTTTAAACAAAATTGCCGGGCCTCCGGACCTCAACACCCTATCGCAAATCTCGGTGATCTCCAGGTAAGGATCAACTTCGGCATCGATTTCGATCAGCTGATTGTCGAGTCTGAGTTTTTCGATAAACTCACGTAGATCGCGGTATTTCATGCTCAGACGGCCAACAGACCGCTATGGCGCAAAAGTGCGTCTATCCTCGGTTCCCTGCCTCTGAAATCCACAAACAGTTCGAGTGCTTTTTGAGTGCCGCCTTTCTCAAGAATCTTACGCAGAAAATCCTTACCTGTATCCGGATTGAAGATGCCCTCCTCTTCAAAGCGGCTATAGGCGTCGGCAGATAAGACTTCCGCCCATTTGTAGCTGAAGTAACCGGCGGCATAACCGCCCGAAAAGATGTGAGTGAAACTGTTCTGAAAACGATTGAACTGTGGTACGGGAAGTACAGCCACTTCGGCTCTCACCTCGTCCAGAAGTTGCTGAACATCGATTTGCAGATCGGGTCGGGATTCCAAATGAAGGCGAATATCAAACAAGGCAAATTCTATCTGCCTCAGCATCAGCATCGCGGATTGAAAGTTTTTCGCCCGCCGGGCCCTGTCCAGTAAATCCGAAGGTATGGTTTCTCCGGTCTGATAGTGTTCACTGAGCAGATCCAGCGCCTCTTTTTCCCAGCACCAGTTTTCCAAAAACTGGCTCGGCAACTCCACCGCATCCCATTCGACACCGTTTATTCCGGAAACATCCCGAAAATCCACCCGCGTCAGCATGTGATGCAGACCATGCCCGAATTCATGGAACAGTGTGATGACTTCGTTGTGTGTTAACAGTGCCGGTTCATCCCCTACCGGCGGAGTCAGATTGCAGGTTAAATAGGCAACGGGCAGATTTAGTCTGTCACTGATTCGCATCCTGGAAATGCATTCGTCCATCCAGGCGCCGCCGCGTTTATTGTCTCTGGCGTAGATGTCGAGATAAAAACCGCCACGCGTATTGCCTGTTGAATCCTTGATTCGGTAAAAATGAACATCTTCATGCCAGACATCCACATCCATCAGTCGTTCTATCTGCAGCCCGAATAATCGTTTAACCACATCGAACATGCCAGGAATGACTTTTGTGGCCGGAAAATAGGGTTTTAGATCATCATCCGAAATACGGTAGCTGGCCTGTTTGAGTTTATTGGAATAATAAGATACGTCCCATGCTTGCAATTCTCCTTCAAGGCCGGATTTTTCGGCAAACTTTTTAAGTTCTTCGATTTCCGCGGTTGCTCCCGGTTTTGATCTGTCGATCAATTGCTGCAGAAAATCCTTGACCCGATCGGGCGATTCAACCATCTTGGATTCAATCGAGAGTTCAGCGTAGTTTTCAAAACCCAATAGTTGCGCCTGTTCCGACCGGAGATTCAGAATAATGTTGATTATTTCCCGGTTGTCATATTTTCTATCGTGGGGGCCCTGATCGGAAGCACGGCTTGTATAAGCGTAGTAGAGCTCTTTTCGTAACTCCCGCTGATCGGCAAAAGTCTGAACGGCATAATACGTCGGAAATTCCAGATTCAGGAGATAACCGCCAAGATTTTTTTCTCTTGCCCTCAATTCCGCTGCTTTTATCGCGTGGCCCGGTAAGCCCTCCAGTTCCTGTTTGTTCTCGATATGTTTTGACCAGGCATTGGTGGAATCCAAAACGTTTTCGGCGAATTGGGTGGTCAGTTCACTGAGCTTGAGAGCAATTTGCTTGAATCGCTCTTTTTTGTCTTCGGGTAGAGATACGCCGCCTAAACGAAAGGAACGCAAACTATCTTCCACGGCTTTTCTCTGACCCGGCTCCAGACTTGTAAAATTGCTTGATTCTTTTAATTTCAGATATTGTTTATACAGATCCTGATTTTGCCCCAGATCCGTTGAGTACTCGCTGATCAGCTTGAGACCGGCATTGTAGGTCTTTCGAATTTGTGGGCTGTTCATTACCGAATTTAAATGGCGGACCGGAGACCAGAACCGTTCGAGTTCATCTGCCAACAAATCCATCCGATAGACAAAATTCTGCCAATCCGGCTTTTCGATTTGAGTGAGTTTTATTATTTCAGCCCGGTTGCCGTTGAGAATTCCGGCCAAGCGAAATTCCACCGCAGCTATATCCATGCCTGTAAAATCCGGCAGATGAGAAAATTCTGAGGCAGATTGATTTACCATGAAACTACACAAGCTGTTTTAGATATCAAGATTGGAAACTGACAGAGCATTTTTCTCAATAAATTCCCGGCGAGGTTCTACATGATCTCCCATCAGGGTAGTGAAGACCTCGTCAGCCGCAACTGCGTCTTCAATCTTCACCTGCAACATGCGGCGCGATTCATGGTTCATGGTGGTTTCCCAGAGCTGTTCCGGGTTCATTTCCCCAAGGCCTTTGTAGCGCTGAATACTCAATCCGCGCCTCGATTCGTTCAGCAACCACTCCATGACGGATTTGAAGGAAGAAACGCCTGCCCCTTTTTCACCGCGTTCGATTCTTGCGTCCTCTTCCAACAGATCGAAGCTATCTTTTGCGAAAGATGCGATTGCAGCATAGTCGGAAGATTTGAAAAACCAGGGATCCAGTATGGTCAAGTGCTCATTCCCGTGAACCAGACGCTTAAGCTGCACCCCGTATTCGCCATCCATTTTAATGGCCCGGGCAGTATAGTGATCGGCATTTATTTTGTTACGGTTAATCACGGATAACAGTGATTCGGCAAGACGGCTTAGCGCCGGTTCATTCCCAAGATCCTGCTCACTCACCGGCTCCACCTCCAGAAATGCCTCCAACAGTGCGGATTCGTAGCGCCGCGACAAACGATCGAGAACACGGCGAAGCGCCATATAGCGTTTTGCAAGATCTTCCAAAGCCTCATCCGAGATCGCCGGCGACGACTCGCTCACGTAGAGCTTTGCTCCATCTAGGGCGAGCTGCAGTAAATGTTGATTCAGCTCTTCATCGTCTTTGACATAGCGCTCCTGCTTTCCTTTTTTGACTTTATACAAGGGGGGCTGCGCGATATAGACATGGCCTCTTTCAATCAATTCCGGCATTTGACGGTAAAAGAATGTCAACAACAGAGTGCGTATATGCGAGCCGTCCACATCCGCATCGGTCATGATGACGATGTGGTGGTACTTCAGTTTGTCGATATCGAATTCGTCACGGCCTATGCCGCACCCCAGTGCCGTGATCAAGGTACCCACTTCCGCAGAAGACAACATCTTATCGAACCGCGCTTTTTCCACATTCAGGATTTTTCCTTTTAAAGGAAGTATCGCCTGGGTTTTACGATCCCGACCCTGCTTCGCAGAACCACCCGCAGAGTCTCCCTCCACCAGGTAAATTTCCGACTTTGCAGGATCCCTCTCCTGGCAATCGGCGAGCTTTCCGGGTAATCCGGCAATATCGAGTACACCTTTGCGACGCGTCATTTCCCGCGCTTTGCGTGCGGCTTCCCGGGCTCTGGCCGCTTCTACGATTTTCGCGGTAATCTGCTTTGCTTCCATTGGTTTTTCGGCTAAAAAATCGGCAAGATATTCGGACATAAACGATTCGACCGCCCCTTTAACCTCTGACGAGACCAGTTTCTCTTTGGTTTGCGAGGAAAACTTAGGATCGGGAACTTTTACCGACAGCACTGCGGTTAAACCTTCACGCGCATCATCCCCGCCGGTGGAAACCTTGGCTTTGGACAGGATGCCTTCCGCCTCCATATAGTTATTCATTGTACGGGTTAACGCTGTGCGGAATCCCGACAAATGCGTACCGCCATCCTTTTGAGGAATATTATTAGTGAAGCAGAAAATACTCTCCTGATAAGAGTCATTCCACTGCAACGCGAATTCAACGCCAATCTCATCCCTTTGACCACTGTAATGGAGCACCGTTTGATGCAAGGGTGTTTTATTGCGGTTCAGATGCTGGACAAACGCACGAATACCGCCCTCGTATTCGAAAATATCTTTTTTATCCGTGTTTTCATCATATAAGACAATTCTGACACCACTGTTGAGAAAAGACAGTTCACGCAGTCTTTTCGCCAGAATGTCGTAATGGAATTCAGTATTACTGAAAATGGCCTCACTCGGTTTAAAGCGGATCCAGGTACCGCTTTTCTCGGTTTCACCGGTAACATGAATATCGCTGACGGGTTTGCTGTCCCTGTATTCCTGCTGATAGGTTTTTCCTTCTCTGTATATGGTCAAGGAAAGTGATTCGGAAAGTGCGTTAACCACAGATACTCCGACGCCGTGTAAACCGCCCGATACTTTGTAAGAGTTATCGTCGAACTTTCCGCCGGCATGCAGAACCGTCATGATCACTTCAGCGGCTGATCTTCCCTCCTCGGAATGAATATCCACCGGAATGCCTCGTCCATCGTCTTTCACGGTTACAGAATTATCGGTATGCAGAATTACTGATATTTCAGAACAATACCCAGCCAAAGCCTCGTCGATGGAATTATCCACAACTTCGAACACCATATGATGGAGACCCGTTCCATCGTCCGTATCGCCGATATACATACCCGGTCTTTTACGGACCGCTTCCAGTCCTTTAAGCACTTTTATATTGGAGGAATCGTAGTTTTGTTCGTTAGACATTCGCTATCCTGTTATCCGATTTTAACCTTGAAAGTATAACACATCAGACCGATTCAAACGCTTATATCGAGTCAAATCAGGCAGATTCATTTAGCGAAAAACTGTTTTATTAAGAGCCGCTTAGAAGACAAAAATAAATTCTTTCGCATCAAGAACTACGCGTCAGGTTACTGTTTGGATCCTGCCCCGCTCCACGTGAAACATTCTGTCGTCTTTTTCCAACTCCCAACCCCTTGTATTGTTGCCCGTGAGGAAACACTGAATTCGAGATGATTTCACTAACTCGATAACTAACTGCAAATGCATTGAATCTAGCTCCGCGGCAGGATCATCACACAAGAGGACTGCCTGGTCATCTACGATCATTTTGTAGAGTTCCATCTGAGAAAATACCAAGGCGTAAATCAGCAATTTCTGCTGTCCTCTGGATACACCCTGCTTCGCCGGATTACTCTCATAGCGCAAAACCATATCCGCTCTATGAGGTCCAATCGTTGTGGTACGGTATTTAATACAACTCTTCAATGCTGCATTTAAGGCTTCCAGTAACGTGCTCTGTTCTTCCCATCCACGCTGATAATCAAACTCAAACTTTCCATACAGGGAAAATCGCTCCACCCAGATTTCAAAGACGGGAACGAAGGAAGATAAATAATCTTGCCGCAATTGATGCAGTGATTCACCTGCTTCGGCTAACTCTCGAGTCCAGGCTTCTAATTCTTCTTTTTTGAAACAGCTTTTTAGTAAAATATTTCTCTGTTTAAGCGCATTTTGATACCTCTTCCAAACCCAAAGAAATTCCCGTTCCACGTGAAACACGCCCCAATCGATAAATTTTCTTCTCATCGAAGGACCGCCTCGAATCAGTTCATGCATATCCGGATGGATAACTTTTACCGGCATGCTTCTGGCCAGCTGTGAGGCGCTTTTTAAATCTTTACGATCCAACCTGATTCGAACCGGCTTATTACGCACCTTAGATAATCCCGCCTGGTGTACTCCAAGCCGGTCACCTGAAAATTCTGCCCGGATTATGAGTTCTTCACTGTTCCAATTAATCAGCTCATTGCTCAAATGAGTTCTGTATGAACGACCGCAGGAAAGCAGATAAATCGCTTCCAGTATCGAGCTTTTCCCTGCTCCGTTAGGACCGCAAAAGTAATTAATGGAATGGGATGATTCGAATGAAATATTCAGAAGATTTCGAACATTTTGGATATCAACACGATTAATGTGCATTGTGTGCTACGAATTGAGTGCGACTACAACCTCATCGGCATCACCACGTATTTTGCATCCTCCGTGTCAATCGGTAAAATCAGACAGCTGCTGTTGCCGTCTTTTAACAGCATTCGTACATTTTCAGTTTCAATTCGATTCAATGCTTCCAAGAGATAGCTGACATTAAATCCAATCTCGATCGGATTCGCGTTGAAAGAGATTTCCAGTTCGTCGTTCGCTTCTTCTTGGTCCGGGTTATTCGTGCTTATGCTCAGCACATCATTGCCGAACTTAAGACGTATACCGCGGTATTTCTCATTCGACAATATGGATGCCCGATACAATGCCTGCGTCAGACTCTCTTTATCCAGGACCAATTCTTGATCGCAATCAATCGGGATGACTCGATTGTAGTCCGGAAACCGTCCGTCAATGAGCTTGGTGCTCAGTGTTACATCGCTCAGCAGCACTTTCAGATGGTGGGGCGTGAACAGCAGTGATATTTCATCATCTTCACTCGAAATCAATCGTCCGAGTTCAAGTACGCTTTTTCGGGGAATTATCACTCTGAGCGGTTCTTCGAGTGTACTTTCGATAGGATGATTGGAATACGCAAGCCTGTGCCCATCCGTCGCTACGCAACGT
Source organism: Granulosicoccaceae bacterium (assembly GCA_965222695.1). GTDB lineage: Bacteria > Pseudomonadota > Gammaproteobacteria > Granulosicoccales > Granulosicoccaceae > UBA7957. Next base: position 4,144,464 of record OZ244967.1, read on the forward strand.
ATGGCCGTATTGGAAACTTCCAGTAACAGGCCGTTTAGATAAAAGCGGACATCCTGATTCGCCATTGAGAAACTGGTTCTTCGAATGGCCTCTCGCAAGAGACTTCCGGCAATTTCAATTTCAATACCGTCGCCAGGGTCTGCTGATAACGGAAATTCGCTGGCCGGTAAAGTTGAAAGAACAAACTGGCTTCTGCCCGAATTAATCCTCAGCTTATTATCTTTGGTTTCTATTTTTATTCGTGCTTCGTCAGGCAAAGCTTTACAGATATCCAACAGCTTTCTTGCCGGAACTGTGATATCCCCTTCCCTTTGTGTGTCGGCCACTATCCGGGATTGCAACTCGATTTCCGTATCCGTTGCCGTCATGGACAATTCATTGTTTTTCGCGGACAACAGAACATTACCCAATACCGGCAGGGTCTGCCGCTTCTCAACGGCACCGATAATGTTCTGTAGAGGATTAACAATGGTTTCTCTTTGTAAAATGACTTTCATATTAAAATTAAATATATATTTAAAAGATAGTAGTTATGATTAGTGCTTTCGTTTTCTGTGGACAAGTCATATTTATATTTATTTTTCAATAGTTTACGGAAATAATAAACTCTGTATATCAAGCGCATGAGCAGTAAAAAATCTGTTGGGAATCTGTGTCTTGTTTACCACCTTGGCATCATTCGTTAGTTATTCATGCGGTTGTACCCGGGTTTACACACTGATTTATCCACACCGTCAACTGGACAAAATGCGCAACAGATTGGCGTAATCCTCCGATACTTTGTTATCTTCCTGCCTAAGTTCGTGCACTTTCCTGCATGCGTGCAAAACGGTCGTATGATCTCGTCCGCCGAACGCATCGCCGATTTCCGGCAAGCTTCGGTTGGTCAACTCCTTGGCCAGACTCATAGCGATTTGTCTCGGCCTGGCAATGGAACGGTTGCGCCTTTTCGATAGCAAATCAGCGACTCTGACCTTAAAGTATTCGGCAACGGTTTTTTGGATATTTTCGATGGTGATCAGCTTTTCCTGTACGGCAATCAAGTCACGCAAGGCGTCTCGCGCGAACTCCAGCGTGATTGGCGAGCCGGTGAATTGAGAGTTGGCCATCACTCTTTTCAAGGCCCCTTCCAGTTCGCGCACATTGGAGCGAATCCGCTTGGCGATAAAAAACCCGACCTCGCTGGGCAGATCAACACCGGCCTGCTCTGCCTTGGTGTGTAGAATCGCAACCCTGGTTTCAAGCTCCGGAGGTTCGATGGCGACGGTCAGCCCCCACCCAAAGCGTGATTTCAAACGCTCTTCCAGACCATCGACTTCTTTGGGGTAACGGTCGCACGTCAGGATGATTTGCTGCTTACCCTCAAGCAGCGCATTGAAGTTATGGAAGAATTCCTCCTGGGACTGTTCCTTGCCGGCAAAGAACTGAATATCGTCAATGAGCAAGGCGTCCAGATTTCGGTAGAACTGTTTGAATTCGTTAATCGTCTGCTGGCGCAAAGCATTGATCATTTCTCTGACATAAGTTTCTGAATGGAGATAAACAACTCTCGCAGCCGGAGTCTTTTCCAGCATCATGTTACCCACGGCTTGCATTAAATGAGTTTTGCCAAGCCCTACCCCTCCGTAAATAAACAAAGGGTTATAAGCCGTTCCGGGATTCTCCGCAATCTGCATCGCAGCAGCCCTGCCGAGCTGGTTTGACTTGCCTTCAACAAAGGTGTCGAAAGTAAAGGTTCTGTTTAGGTTATGATGCAATGGGCCTGAGCCGCCCGTGTGGCGTATGACAGAGGAAATTGAGTTCATCGGCGATAAGACTTCCCCTGCTCTGCCTCCTTGTTCTGTTGACGGTTGCCGGTGAATCACGACCGCATCACTGCTGCCGATTTCCAGAGATACACTAATAGATTGCGGTTGTGTAATGGAGAGCGATATTTCCTTGATGCGGGAAAAATAATGGTCTTTAACCCAATCCCGTACAAACCGGTTGGGTGCCAGTAAACGAATTTCCTTTTCAGACTCTTCAATCTGAAGCGGGCGAATCCAGGTGTTTAGCTGCTGTGCACTCAGTTCCGTCTCCAGTTGAGACAGACACCTATTCCATATTGGTATAGCCAACATGTGCTCCGTAATTACGTTATGGTTTGAGTTCTCCGGCTCTTGGCCCGGCACCAACATAAACCGGCGCACCCCACTGATATGGTCATTAACGGGCCGGATGGTATTTTGCCGGTTTCTCAGTCACTTCAGCAAGTCTAAATGAACCTAGCGATTCTGTTTAGAACACAGGGATAATCTACCGAAAGATTGCCGGCGTAAAAAGAAAACTCAAACCCCAATACATGATGACCTGCCGCATTTTTAGCTATTAAGGCCGCACTTCATTGCGAGGCTCTCAATTATTAAGTCACTACAACAGCCGTTACCGCTGTCCGGAAATCTCTTTCGTGCCAGCAATGCATTTTGCCGGTGTTATGACAATACTATGGGTGCTATGAATCACGTCCTGTCCTTATCCTCGTCAGGGCGGGAGCGGCCTTAACCGGATGCTCCCAATTAGGAAAACCCGATGCCTGAAAAGAGGTCTCCGCTGTTCGCTTTTTTCAGCTACAGGATCGTCAGTGTATACCCCTTTGACTCACTTATCCACAGACAATCAGCTATTCGTTATAAATATAATGTTTGACAGCGTATGGCCCGGAATTCTACAATTTCTGGTTTGGTTATGCTGGCGGTGATGTCGGCGAAATAGTTGGAATCGAGTCAGATGAAAAGAACCTTTCAGCCCAGTGTTATTAAACGCAAACGTGCGCACGGTTTTCGTTCACGTATGGCGACCCGTAGCGGGCGGGCAATTATCAATGCGCGCCGTCGTAAAGGGAGAGCGCGTCTCAGCGCATAGCGACAAACGGATTGTGATTCCGCGTGACGGAACCGGTCAATGATAAATTTACCCGCCTTAGCCGACTGACCGAATCCACTCAATATCGGAAAGTCTTTTCTGATCATTTCCGACTAACGGATCAGTATTGGACCATATTAGTCAGAGTCACAAAGTCGGGTCCGGATGGTGCGAGGCTGGGTATGGCAATCGCCAAGAAAACAGTGCCGCGTTCTGTGGACAGAAACCGGTTGAAACGTATAATCCGTGAGTCATTCCGACTACACAGAAGAGAGTTAGGATCTGTCGATCTGGTGGTCATGGCCCGAAAAAACTGTTTGGCTACCGAAAACGCCGTTCTAAATGCCAGCTTGGGGCGAATGTGGAAAAAGTTGATTTCTCGATGCGCGAATTCGTCAAAGCGCTGATAGGATTTTATCAGCGTTGGATCAGTCCTATGTTTCCGCCGCATTGCCGGTACATGCCGAGCTGTTCTCAATACACCCTTGAAGCTGTGGAGAAATACGGCGCTTTGAAAGGGACTTATATGGGCATTAAGCGTCTCTCACGCTGCCATCCTCTGCATCAGGGAGGATATGATCCTGTGCCTGACATGACCGATAATAAATAGAATCACTATCCATGGATAATCAACGCATTCTACTATACGCAGCCCTGGGTTTTATTTTGCTCATCATCTGGCAAAACTGGCAGATTCAGTACGGTTCGGTTGCTCAGCAACAACGTAAAGCGCAAAGTCAGATTGCCCAGGATTCCGGCGACTCCGCGAAAACCAAAACACAGGATTTACCAGCACCCAATAGTCAGCCTGAAAAACCCGTTGCCGCACCCGGGGCTCCGGCGGTCGAAGCGGCCGCGGCTTCAACGAAAATTTCTGTCGACACTGAAGAATTGCAAGTTGAAATCAATACTCTGGGTGGAACGGTCAGCGCGGTCAGACTAAAAAAATACCCGGTGTCGATCGAAGAGAAGGACAAGCCCTTTGTCCTGATGAGCGATGATTCGGCGCACTTTTTTGTCTCCCAGACCGGCCTTCAAAGTGCCGACGGCAGCGCACCTACGCACTTAACCCAATATGCCTACGAAGCGACGGAATACCGTTTGGAACCGGATGCCTCCGAATTGCGGGTGCCCTTGAGCTGGCAGTCGGATTCCGGTGTCAAGGTCGTAAAGACACTTGTTTTTAAGCCGGATTCCTATCGGATTCGTATTGAATACAGTATTGAAAACGGTTCGGAGCAGCCATTTGTTGTAAACCAATATCGGCAGTTGCAGCGAAAGCCGGTGACTGACAATGAAACACAGAGTTTTATTTATAACTATATCGGCGGTGTCATCAGCACGCCTGACAACCCCTACAGCAAAATTGATTTTGACGACATGGAAGAGTCGGATCTTAACCAGCAGGTGACAGGTGGTTGGGCCGCGATTATTCAACACTATTTCGTGGGTGCAATTCTGACCGGTGAAGAGGAGACCAATACTTTTTACACCAAGGTCCTGAATTCACCCAAGCGATACATTCTGGGTATGTATACGGATGCCGAAACCATCACTCCCGGTCAAAACGGGCAGTTTTTGACTGAGCTCTATGTAGGCCCGAAGGTCCAGGATCGCTTGTCCGCTGCGGCCGATAAACTCAACCTTGCGGTTGATTTCGGCTGGTTGACGATTCTTGCCAACCCGATCTTTTGGTTACTGAAAAAAATACACGGTATTATCGGTAACTGGGGCTGGGCAATAATAGTTCTGACCATTCTGATCAAGGCGCTTTTCTACAAGCTATCTGAAACCAGTTACAAGTCTATGGCTCGGATGCGAAAACTGCAGCCGAAGCTGCAATCGCTGAAAGAGAAATACGGCGATGATCGGCAGAAGATCGGCCAGGCCACCATGGAGCTGTATAAAAAGGAAAAGGTGAATCCGCTGGGTGGTTGTTTGCCGATGCTGATTCAGATTCCCGTATTCATCGCTCTGTATTGGGTGTTGCTCGAAAGTGTGGAGTTGCGCCAGGCTCCGTGGATATTATGGATAAAAGATCTCTCGATCAAAGACCCTTATTTCGTATTGCCGGTGATTATGGGCGTCACTATGTTTATTCAGCAAAGGCTCAACCCGGCGCCTATCGATCCTATTCAGGCTAAAGTCTTTCAGTTTCTGCCTCTGGTGTTTACCATCTTTTTCGCCTTTTTCCCTGCCGGACTGGTTCTCTACTGGGTGATCAATAACGCATTGTCGATTTTGCAGCAGTACTATATTACCCGACATGTTATCGGCGAATAAAACGCATCTGCCACTGATGCTTTATGAACAGTGGCGATAGCATTGCGGCGATCGCAACACCGCCCGGACGAGGCGGTGTCGGCATAGTTCGAATCAGCGGGCCGCTCAGTTCCAAAGTGGCACGGATAATGACCGGTCGTCAACTTTCGCCGCGTCATGCCTATTTCGGTCCGTTTTTAGATCAGGATAGCCGAGTTATAGATGAGGGGCTGGCGATTTATTTCCAGAGCCCACAGTCCTACACTGGCGAAGATGTGCTCGAACTGCAGGGTCACGGCGGGCCGGTTGTTCTCGATATGATTTTACGCAGGGTATTGGAGCTGGGCTGCAGAATAGCCAAACCCGGAGAATTTACCGAACGCGCATTTCTAAACGACAAAATCGATCTGGCTCAGGCGGAAGCAGTCAGCGATCTGATTGAGTCCGGTTCTGTGCATGCTGCAAAAGCGGCTCTTTTATCTTTACAGGGCGTACTTTCGGATAAAATTCACCATTTGCGTAGGCAACTTGTCGATGTCAGGGTTTATATCGAGTCCGCTTTGGACTTTGCCGAGGAAGAAATCGACTTTCTCAGCGACCTTGAGTTGCAACAGCGGCTGCAGGATCTGCAAAGGAGTTTTAAGGAGATCGAGTCTCAGGCAAAGCAGGGACGTCTGTTGAAAGAGGGCATGCGGGTGGTCATAGCGGGTAAACCCAATGTCGGAAAATCCAGTTTATTGAATGCCTTGACCGGCAATGACAGTGCTATTGTGACCGACGTTCCTGGAACCACCCGGGATATATTGAGTGAACAGATTCATATCGACGGTATGCCTTTGCATGTGATAGATACTGCCGGTTTACGCGAAAGCGAAGATCCGGTGGAGAAGGAAGGGATGCGCCGGGCACACGCGCAGATCAAAGCGGCGGACCGTGTACTGCTGGTGCTGGACTCGGACAAAGATCCCGTTCACAGACCACTGTGGGTGGATGCACAGATACCCGTTGTTTTTGTTATCAACAAAATTGATCTTAGTCATAATGAAGCCAGTTTTCGGCAATTGGAGCAGGGTGTGTGTATCGGGCTCTCGGCTAAGACCGGACTGGGTATTTCTTTGCTGAAAAGTCATTTGAAGGACACCATGGGCTTCGAGTCCGATACGGAAGGCACATTTATCGCGCGTCGCCGGCATTTGGACGCTTTACGCAGGGCCAAGCAGTGCGTTGACCGGGGCCTTGATCAACTTAGGACAGCGGGTGCAGGAGAGCTTTGTGCCGAAGAGATGCGCTACGCACAAGAGGCAATAAATGAGATCACCGGGGAATTCAGCAGCCATGACCTGCTGGGGGAAATTTTTGAGCGATTTTGCATTGGTAAGTAAGCGGTTAAGATTACAGCAATGAGTTACAGAAGCCGCTTTGACGTCATAGTAGTCGGTGGTGGTCACGCCGGAACGGAGGCCTCGATGGCGGCTGCCAGAATCGGTTGTTCGACGCTTCTGCTGACCCACAACATCGAAACGCTGGGCATGATGAGCTGCAATCCGGCGATCGGCGGGATAGGGAAGGGCCATTTGGTTAAGGAAATCGACGCGCTGGGCGGCGTCATGGCCCGCGCCGCGGACCGGGCCGGTATTCACTTTCGTACCTTGAACCGCCGCAAAGGCCCAGCGGTAAGAGCCACCCGGGCCCAGGCCGATAGAAATCTTTATAAACAGGCCATACGATCTTCTCTGGAATATCAAAACGGTTTAACCATTTTCCAGCAGGCGGTTGACGACTTAATTATCGAACATGATTGCGTTCGCGGCGTGGTGACTCAAATGGGCTTGAGTTTTTACGCCCCCACTGTGGTTTTAACGGTAGGTACCTTTCTGGGCGGAAAAATTCATGTCGGATTATCCAACGCATCAGGAGGCAGGGCAGGGGATCCGCCCTCGATTGCGCTGGCAGCAAGACTGAGGGATTTACCCTTCTCTGTCGAACGTTTGAAAACCGGAACACCTCCGAGAATTGACGGCCGTACTATCGACTATTGCGGTCTAGAGGAGCAACCGGGTGATGATCCCAGGCCGGTGTTCTCCTATCTTGGGTCGACTCGGGACCATCCACAGCAAACGGTTTGTCACATTACCAATACCAACGAAAAAACCCATGATATCATTCGCCGCGGTCTCGACCGCTCACCACTGTTCAGCGGGAAAATCGAGGGAGTAGGGCCGCGTTATTGTCCCTCCATCGAAGATAAAGTCGTACGATTCTCGGATAAGAGCAGCCATCAGATTTTTATTGAACCGGAAGGATTGGATACCCCGGAAATCTATCCGAACGGGATATCCACCAGTCTGCCTTTCGATGTGCAGTATGACTATGTCAGGTCGATCAAAGGATTTGAAAACGCACATATCACTCGCCCGGGCTATGCTATCGAATACGACTTTTTTGATCCCAGAGGGCTTGGCCCGACCCTGGAAACTCGATACATCGATGGCTTGTTTTTCGCTGGCCAGATCAACGGAACCACCGGATACGAAGAAGCCGCAGCCCAGGGCCTGCTGGCCGGCGCCAATGCCGCTCTTAAGGTGCTCGAAAGAGATCCCTGGTATCCCCAGCGGCATGAAGCTTATTTAGGTGTCCTGGTCAGTGATTTGATCAGCAGGGGCACCAATGAACCCTATCGTATGTTTACCAGCCGTGCAGAATATCGGCTATTGCTCAGGGAAGACAATGCGGATATCAGACTGACGGAATACGGGCGCCGCATCGGGCTGGTCACGGAGCGACGATGGCGGGCTTTTTGTGAGAAGCAGGAAGGTGTCGAAAAGACCACGGCATTTTTGAAATCATTCTGGGTAAGGCCCGATTCTCCTGAGGGAAACCGGTATAAAGCCCGCCTCGGAAAGTCCCTGAGCAGGGAAAAGCGCGCCCACGAACTGCTAAAAATGCCGCAGATCGATCTGAAATCTCTTCTGGAAATGCTCGGCCGGCATCCACCCTCGCAGGATCCTCAGGTGTGGGACCAGGTCGAGATTCAGGCTAAATACGCTGGCTATGTCGAGCGGCAAAAAGATGAAATTGAACGCGCCGGCAAACAATTGAAAAAATCCATTCCCGACGATTTGAACTATGCCGATATCAGCGGATTGTCAGCGGAAATACGGCAAAAGCTCCGTGAACAGCAGCCGCAAACGATCGGCCAGGCGGCGTTGATTCCGGGGATGACTCCGGCTGCTGTGTCATTATTATTGGTACACTTAAAAAAACAGAATCTTCGCCGGCGACAACAAGGTCATTGAACCGCGGTTACAGAGCATGAATCCTGAAACGCTTTTGCGAAAAGGCCTGGATTACCAGAAGCTGATGTTGGATGATCGCCGCATCGAAAAGCTCATCGCCTTTATTCATACGCTCGCTAAATGGAACAGGATTTATAACCTGACTGCGGTACGCGATATCGACGGCATGGTTGTTCGTCATTTGCTCGATAGCTTGAGTATTGAGCCCTATGTCCGCGAGTTTTCCCGGATTGCCGATCTGGGCAGTGGCGGCGGCCTGCCTGGCATACCTTTGGCGATTTGTCATCCGGATAAGCAATTCACCTTAATCGACAGCAATATCAAAAAAACCCGGTTTCTGCGACATACCCTGACAGAGCTTGAATTGGAAAAAGTTACGGTGGTGCGCGAGCGAATAGAAATATATCAGCCAGACGTGAGATTCGATTGCCTGGTGGCCCGAGCTTATGCATCGCCCTCCAAAATTCTCCGGGATGCGCCGCGTTTATGCGATGAACAGGGAAAATTGATCTTGATGGCCGGGCGGATAAACGGGTTGGACATAACCGGCAGTCAGGAATTTATGCTGCAATCGATCCATCCGCTTGAGGTGTATGGTGATTCTTCCAGCCGTCATGTAGTAGTATTCGCGAGAAATCGCTCCTCTGTTGCGATTTGAATTGCATTATCGGCAATAAAACATGCGGCGCCAGCTTTTAGTGTTCGGGCATTCCGGCATATAATTATTATCCGTATAACCTCAGAGTCAATCAGGATTATGAGCAGGATTATCGCAGTTGCGAATCAAAAGGGCGGCGTGGGTAAAACCACAACCAGTGTCAATTTAGCGGCAGCACTTACCGTAATGCAACAACGCATCCTGTTGGTTGACCTTGATCCGCAAGGCAATGCAACAATGGGTTGCGGAATTGATAAATACAATCTGGATAAATCATCCTGCGAAGTGCTACTGGCAGAATACACCATCCAGGAGTCGATTCAGCGCAGCAGTGAAACTCAGTTCGATGTGTTGCCTTCCAACGCCGATTTGACTGCCGCAGAAATCAGTTTGATGGATAAGCTGGCCCGCGAGCAACGCTTGCGAAATGCCCTGGCCGAAATCAGGGATCAGTATGATTTTATTTTTATCGATTGTCCGCCATCGCTCAATATACTGACATTAAACGCTTTTGTTGCGGCAGACAGCGTTTTGATTCCGATTCAATGTGAGTACTACGCATTGGAGGGATTATCCGCATTGATGCGGACTATCGAAGATGTGCGCCGCACGGTCAATAAAAAGCTCAAAGTAGACGGTTTACTGCGCACCATGTTTGACGGCCGAAACAATCTGGGTAATCAGGTTTCACAACAACTGACCCAGCATTTTGGTGATCAGGTCTACAGGACGATTATTCCCCGCAACGTGAGGCTCGCAGAAGCGCCCAGCCACGGTCAGTCGATTGTCCAGTATGATAAAGCTTCACGGGGTGCACTGGCTTACCTGGCACTTGCCGGCGAATTAATTCGAAAGGAAGCAAAAAACGGGGTTAAGCGTGTTGCCCAGCCTGCTTAAACATCACCGGAGATACTGATCTATGGGGAAAAAACGCGGACTCGGCAGAGGATTGGATGCCTTGCTTGGCGGAGCGGATCATTCGGAAAAGGAATCTTCCAAGGATAAGGAAAAGGCTGGGCAATCCTCGCGTGACGGATTAACCACGGTTTCCATAGACCAAATCAATCGCGGAGCCTATCAGCCACGAAATCATTTCGATGAAGAATCCCTGCGGGAGTTAGCCGATTCCATCTCCCGCCAAGGTGTAGTGCAACCGGTTGTTTTGAGGCCGAATTCAAAAGGCTATGAGCTGATTGCCGGGGAGAGACGATGGCGGGCAGCACAATTAGCGGGTCTGCACGAAATACCGGCCGTGATCAAACAATACAGCGATGCGGATGCCGCTGCGGTCTCGCTGATTGAAAATATTCAGCGAGAAGATTTGAATCCCTTGGAAGAAGCATCCGCTTTGCAGCGTCTGCAGCTTGAGTTTGATATGACTCACCAGGCCGTTGCAAAAGCGATCGGTCGTTCGAGAGCGGCCGTCAGTAACTTGTTGCGTTTGCTGGACTTGCATGATGATGTGAAAAATCTGGTCAATAGCGGACAGTTGGAAATGGGGCACGCACGAACCCTACTGGGGGCCGACACGGCTGATCAACCCGCACTCGCTAAACAGATTGTGACGAAGCAACTCTCGGTTCGAGCAACCGAGGCTTTGATCAAGAGTTATAAAACCGGTAAATCCGCAAAGAAAAGTAAAACCGTCAAGGTGCCGGTCGATCCGGATATACAGGCTTTGGAGCTGAGATTGAGCGACACACTGGGATCTTCAGTGGGAATAAAACACAAGCCGGGAGGCGGCGGAAAACTTGAGATCAGCTATTCCTCATTGGATGAATTAGAAGGAATTCTTTCCCACATTCACTGAGCATTTAATTTGAATAAACACTATTTAGTTTATAAATCCTATGTAGAGTGACTTTTTCAAATTCAATAGCAACGATAAACATCTGAATAAATGAAAGTTTATCGAATTATCGTGGCAAGGCTTGATTTTCTTCTCCGAATCAAGTCAAATTTCCGCTCTTGACCGTTGTGAATGCCATCTTTATACTTCGCCATCGCAATTTAGCCTCAACAGGGTTGTTGTCGGCGGGCGCTTTGCTTAGGTAAGTACTGAAAAGCCAATACCGGGTTGTGCATGCAAAAAAACCCGCAACAGAGATTGCTCGTACGGCGGCTGATGTTGGCTCAATTGCTGGTTGTGGTCGGACTGCCTGTCATCTGCCTGACGGTAGATACAGTAACAGCCTATTCGGCATTGATCGGGGCGCTCACCTGTTTTGTTCCGAATTTATACTTTGTATACCGCACATTCAAATACCGTGGTGCGCGATCAGCGAAGAAAATTCTCCGCTCTTTTTATGCGGGTGAATCAATTAAATTACTGCTGACTGCAGTTTTTTTTGGTCTGACATTTGCCTTAGTGCAACCGGTTAACGTGTTGGCTGTCTTCATCGGTTTTATATTGGTACAGGCAGTCAGTTGGTTGACCCCTTGGTTAAGTTTTCGAAGAACTGGCTAGACGACTTTCAAAAAGACAGAGAATTATGGCAACAGATTCTGAAACGCTTACAGCCTCCGGTTACATACAGCATCATCTGCAGAACCTGACCGTGGGCATACACCCCGAACACGGATTCAGCATTGCGCACGGTGCCAAGGAAGCCCAGGAAATGGGGTTTTGGGCCTTGCATCTTGACTCCATGTTCTGGTCAATTCTTCTCGGCGGATTTTTTATCTGGTTGTTTAAAAAAGGCGCGGATCAGGCGACTTCCGGTGTACCAGGGCCCTTACAGAACTTCGTCGAGATTCTGGTCGATTTTGCCGATGGCAGTGTCAAAGAGACCTTTCACGGCAAAAACGACATGATCGGTCCGCTGGCTCTGACGATCGCTGTCTGGGTCTTTTTGATGAACCTGATGGATCTGGTGCCGGTGGATTGGATACCCACACTGGCCAGTGCTATCGGCATACCTTATATGAAAGTTGTTCCCACGACCGATGTAAATGTGACTCTCGGTATGTCCCTGTCGGTGTTCTTCCTGATCATTTATTACAGCATCAAGATCAAGGGCGTCGGTGGTTTTGCGGGAGAGCTCGCCCTGCAGCCGTTTAACAGCAATAACAAGATCGTTCAATCTCTGTTTATCCCGGTTAACCTTTTACTCGAAGGTGTCAGCCTGATCGCCAAGCCGATATCGCTGGCGCTACGTCTATTCGGAAATCTGTATGCAGGAGAGCTGATCTTTATCCTGATCGCGCTGTTGCCTTTCTATGTTCAATGGATGCTGTCTGTGCCTTGGGCGATATTCCATATATTGGTCATAGTGCTGCAAGCGTTCATATTTATGATGCTGACCATTGTCTATCTCAGCATGGCGCAAGAGCATCACTGATTTTTTACTTTTAAATTTAAACAACATACTCAGGAGTTGAAATGGAAACTGTGGTAGGTATGACAGCTATTGCTGTCGCTCTGTTGATCGGTATGGGTGCACTCGGTACGGCAATCGGCTTCGGTCTGCTCGGCGGACGATTCCTCGAAGGTGCTGCCCGGCAGCCGGAAATGGTTCCCATGCTTCAGGTCAAAATGTTTATCGTTGCCGGTCTGTTGGACGCGGTAACCATGATCGGTGTTGGAATCGCTTTGTTCTTCACTTTTGCTAACCCCTTCGTGGGTCAGTTGGCCGGCTAAAACAACCGGTTTCAGACCTTCCATTAAGCAGAAGTAGCAGGAGTAAAGGCGTGAACCTGAATTTAACACTCATAGGTCAAGCAATTTCCTTCGCTATTTTCGTGATTTTCTGCATGAAGTATGTGTGGCCGCCGATCATCAGTGCCATGCGTGAACGGCAGGCAAAAATTGCTCAGGGTCTGGCGGATGCTGAACAAGGTGAGCAGCGCCGTGAAGAGGCTGAGCGGGAAATCACAGCATTGCTACAGGACGCGAAAACGCAAGCCTCGGAGATCATTTCTCAGGCTCAAAAGCGTAGCAGTGAAATAGTCGAAGAAGCAAAAGACGCAGCACGTTCTGAGGGTGACCGAATCAAAGTCGCTGCTCAGGCTGAGATTGAACAAGAAATCGTCCGGGCCAAGGAAAACCTTCGACAGCAGGTAGGGGCTATAGCACTTTCGGGTGCGGAGCGCATCCTCAATGCCGAGGTGAATGCCAAATCGCACGGAAAGATTCTTGACGAACTCATTGCGCAAATTTAGCGGGTGAACCCCGATGTCTGAACTAACTACGGCAGCTCGGCCCTACGCGCGCGCGGTGTTTGAGATGGCACGCGAAGGCGAGAGCTTCGATACCTGGTCTGAGAGTCTTCAGTATTTGGCGACTATCGTCAGCGATTCGACAATGACACAGTTGTTGGAAGCGCCAAAACTGACACATCAACAACGGGCCACCATGGTTGAGCAAGTGGCAGGCGATAAGCTGGATGACCAATGCTCGAATTTCGTCAAACTGTTGGCTGAAAACGGCAGACTTGAGCTGCTGGGCGATATCAAAGCGTTATATGAAGAATACCGGGCCGATGCAGAAGGCGCCATCGAAGCAAGCGTCGTTTCAGCACGCAAGTTGACCCAGCAGCAAACCAAAAATATTGCGGCAGCCTTAAGTAAGCGATTGCAGCGTCAGGTCAATATTGTCAGTTCTATTGATAAAAGTCTGATAGCAGGTGCAGTCATTCGTGCGGGTGATCTGGTCATTGATGGATCGTTAAAAGGCAGACTGCAGAATATGGCCCAGCACATCACCGAGTAGTCGCGACGCGGCAGCCAGTATTGATTTAGAGGATCAAAACACATGCAACTTAACCCATCTGAGATCAGTGATCTGATCAAGAAGCGAATAGAGAGCTTCGAAGCAGACGCCCAGGCGCGTACAGAGGGTACCATTGTTTCAGTAACAGACGGTATCGTGAGAATTCACGGGCTTGGCGATGTGATGTCAGGCGAGATGATTAAATTTTCCAACGGCTCTTACGGGCTGGCACTGAACCTGGAGAGAGATTCAGTCGGTGCCGTGGTGCTGGGAGATTACAAGGGTATCTCCGAGGGGGATACGGCCGAGTGTACCGGGCGGATACTTGAAGTGCCGGTCGGCAGAAATCTACTGGGCCGCGTTGTAGATGCCCTGGGCTCGCCCATTGACGGGAAAGGGCCCGTCGAAACCGATGAATTTTCCCCGGTGGAGCAAATCGCTCCCGGGGTTATAGAACGGCAATCGGTCGATCAGCCTCTGGAGACGGGCGTCAAGGCACTTGACTCCATGGTGCCGATCGGGCGTGGCCAGCGCGAATTGATTATCGGCGACCGGCAGACCGGTAAGACAGCGGTTGCGATCGATACCATCATCAATCAAAAAGGCAAAGACTGTATCTGTATTTATGTCGCGGTCGGTCAAAAAGCCTCATCGGTTGCCAATGTAGTGCACAAACTCGAAGAACACGGTGCCATGGACTACACCATCGTGGTTGCGGCCAACGCATCCGACCCGGCGTCAATGCAATATATGTCACCCTATGCCGGTTGTGCAATGGGTGAGTATTTCCGCGACCGCGGTGAAGATGCACTCATTATTTACGATGACTTAACCAAGCAAGCCTGGGCTTATCGCCAGGTTTCCCTGCTCTTGCGCCGTCCACCGGGACGTGAAGCCTATCCGGGTGACGTCTTCTATCTGCACTCACGTTTGCTGGAGCGAGCGTCCCGTGTCAATGCGGACTATGTCGAGCGTTTCACCAACGGAGAAGTCAAAGGCAAAACCGGTTCGCTGACGGCCTTGCCCATTATCGAAACGCAGGAAGGAGACGTTTCGGCCTTCGTACCCACGAATGTGATTTCCATTACCGACGGGCAGATTTTTCTGGAAACCGACTTGTTTAACTCGGGTATCCGCCCCGCAATCAATGCTGGTCTTTCGGTTTCCCGTGTTGGTGGCGCGGCGCAGACCAAGATTATCAAAAAGCTCGGCGGGGGCGTGCGGCTTGACCTCGCGCAATACCGCGAACTTGCAGCCTTCTCACAGTTCGCATCAGATCTTGATGAGGCCACTCGCAAACAGCTTGAGCGTGGAGAGCGGGTCACCGAGTTGATGAAACAACCGCAATATACTCCGCTTTCAACGGCGGAGATGGCGTTTTCCCTGCTCGCTGCCAATGAAGGTTTTCTCGATGACGTTCCGGCCAACAAAGTCGTGGATTTCGAAGCAGCCATGCTCAGCTACATGAAATCCGAGCAGACGGATTTGATCTCGAAAATCAATGAGTCCGGTGACTTCGACGACGATATTGCCGATGCGATGAAAAAAGCGCTGGAAAACTTCAAAGCTAACAATACCTGGTAGGTAGAGGAGTTTCTCATGGCAGGCGCTAAAGAGATTCGCACGCAGATCAAAAGTATTCAGAATACGAAAAAGATCACCAAGGCCATGGAAATGGTGGCGGCCTCCAAAATGCGTAAAGCGCAGGATCGTATGCGCGCCACCCGGCCTTATGCACAGAAAATGCACCAGGTGATCAGTCACGTTGCAAAGGGTGATTTGGAATATAAGCACAAATACACCCAGGCGCGTGAAGAGGTTAAACGGGTCGGATACATCATTATTTCAACTGATCGGGGCTTATGCGGCGGATTAAACGTCAATCTTTTCAAGCTGGTACTCACCGATATCGGCCGCTGGACAGAGCAGGGTGTAGAGGTTGATATCTGCGCCATAGGTAATAAAGCTCTGGCGAAGTTCCGCAAATTCGGTTTAGTCGCTGAAGCCTCGCACCTGGGCGATACCCCCGGTGTGAACGACTTGATCGGCACGATTCAGGTGATGCTCGATGCTTATGACGAAGGAAATATTGATCGTCTGTTTCTGGTTGAAAATGAGTTTGTCAACTCAATGACCCAGAAACCCAAGGTCACTCAGCTGATTCCCCTGGTTGAAATTGAAGATGAATCGCTGGACCACCATTGGGACTACATTTATGAGCCTGAATCCAGGGAAGTGATCGATACGCTGATGCAGCGTTACATCGAGTCACTGATCTACCAGGGGGTGGTCGAAAACATCGCCTGTGAAATGGCCGCCCGGATGGTTGCGATGAAGAGTGCTTCGGACAATGCCGGCAAAATGATCGACGAGCTGCAGTTGAAATACAACAAGGCTCGGCAGGCTGCGATCACACAGGAAATTTCCGAGATCGTGGGCGGTGCCGCAGCGGTTTAACGAGTTTTTAGAAATTACTATTACAGAGGTACTATCTTAATGAGTACTGGAAACATCATTGAAGTCATAGGCGCGGTCGTAGACGTGGAATTTCCCCGTGATGCCGTCCCTGCAGTTTATGATGCACTGACGATTGCAGATGCCAATTTGACGCTGGAAGTACAGAATCAATTGGGAGACGGGGTTGTACGGACAATCGCGATGGGTGCTTCGGACGGATTGCGTCGCGGTATGGAAGTGGTCAACACCGGTGCACCTATAGCCGTTCCGGTAGGGACCGGAACCCTGGGGAGGGTGATGGATGTACTCGGCAACCCGATTGATATGGCGGGTGATATCGAGGCGGAAGATCGCATGCCTATTCACCGTCCGTCACCTACCTACGAGGAATTGTCGTCAACGGTAGACATACTGGAAACGGGTATAAAGGTAGTCGACCTGATTATGCCGATTGCCAAGGGCGGTAAGATCGGACTGTTCGGTGGTGCGGGCGTAGGCAAAACCGTTACCTTGATGGAATTCATCAATAATATTGCAAAGGAACACTCCGGTTTGTCCGTATTCGCCGGGGTTGGGGAGCGTACCCGTGAGGGAAATGACTTCTACTACGAAATGGAAGAAAGTCAGGTATTGGATAAAGTTGCGCTGGTTTACGGGCAAATGAATGAGCCGCCCGGAAACCGCCTGCGTGTGGCTTTGACCGGGTTGACCATGGCCGAATATTTCCGCGACGAAGGCCGCGATGTTCTGATGTTTATCGATAATATCTATAGATATACACTGGCGGGGACCGAGGTATCCGCACTGCTTGGGCGTATGCCTTCCGCGGTGGGTTATCAGCCAACGCTGGCCGAAGAAATGGGTGCACTGCAGGAGCGCATCACATCGACCAAAACCGGTTCTATCACGTCCTTCCAGGCTGTTTATGTTCCGGCCGACGATTTGACCGATCCGTCCCCCGCAACGACATTCTCGCATTTGGACGCAACATTGGTATTATCGAGAAATATCGCGGAATTGGGTATTTACCCGGCCGTGGACCCGCTCGATTCGACATCGCGCCAATTGGATGCGCAGATTATCGGTGAAGAACATTACAACGTTGCCCGTGAAGTGCAGGGTGTTCTACAGCGCTACAAAGAATTACAGGATATTATCGCTATTCTCGGCATGGATGAATTGTCCGATGAAGACAAGCAGATCGTGGCGCGGGCGCGCCGGATTCAACGCTTTCTTTCTCAACCCTTCCATGTGGCGGAGGTCTTTACCGGATCGCCGGGTAAGTACGTCAGTTTGAAAGACACCATTACCGGATTTAAGGGAATTCTTGACGGACAATACGATGATTTGCCCGAACAATCGTTCTATATGGTTGGATCTATCGAAGAAGCCATAGAGAAAGCAAAAACCTTAACTTAAACTGAAGGGTGATGCAGATATGGCAGCCACAATGCATCTGGATGTAGTCAGCGCGGAACATTCCCTGTTTGCTGGAACCGTACGGGAGCTGATTGCGCCCGGCACGCTCGGGGATTTGGGAATCATGCCGGGTCATGCCCAGCTAATCTCCAATCTAAGGCCCGGTGAACTTCGTTACCGAACCGAAGACGGTACAATGGAATCATTGTTTGTTTCCGGTGGCATATTGGAGATTCAGCCTAGGATAGTCACAGTATTGGCGGATACCGCGATTCGCGCGGAAGATCTGGATGAACAGCGTGCGGAAGCGGCGAGAAAGCGGGCAGAAGATGCCTTGCAGGGTAAAGATCCGGAGGATCTGGACTATGAAGCCATTCAGGCACAACTCGATGCAGCCAAGGCACAGATTGAAATGATCCATAGAGCGGGTAAAACACTGCGCGGCTGAAACCCGTACCTCTCAACGTCCCTTATTTCGAGTTCAGACTATGAAAGGGTGCCGTCAGGCGCCCTTTTTTGCCTGGCTAATCCTACGAAACCGTTAGTTTCACCTACAGAAAATTCTCCTGTAATAAAATTCAATCTCGGTACTAATGTTGCAGTTAGCTACTAAAATCGAATTGAATCAAACACTTTGGCTCAAATCGACAACCTGCGGACGCTGATTCCATACGGATCAGTCTGCTGCAGTGTCCATTTTCTGCCACTAACTATTGGTAATACAGATGTCCACAAAAATTGTCATTCTGGCCGCGGGCAAAGGTACGCGAATGAAATCCGCCAGACCTAAGGTATTACATCAATTAGGCGGACAGGCACTTCTGTGCCATGTGATCAACAATGTTTCCGGTTTAGCTCCGGAATCGATCTATGTTGTTGTAGGTCATGGATCGGAACAGGTGATTCAGGAAGTGGGCGAAGCGGTGACTTTTGTCACTCAAGAGGTTCAGAAAGGAACCGGGCACGCAGTGCAACAGGTATTGGATTATCTGAATGATGAAGACAAGGTGATTATTGCTTACGGAGATGTACCTTTAACCCGTTCGCAAACTTTTGACAGACTCTCCAAACTCTGCAGTAAAAACCGGATCGGGCTCCTGAGCGTCGATATGGATAATCCCACCGGATACGGTCGGATAGTGCGGGACGAGGCTTGTAAGGTCATCGCCATAGTGGAGGAGAAAGATGCCAATGAAGCGCAACGTGAAATAAAGGAAGTGAACACGGGCATGCTATCCATCCATGGCGGCGCCCTGAAAAAACTACTGTCCCGGATCGGGAATCACAACGCACAGGGCGAGTATTATCTGACGGACATTTTTTCCTTGGCTGTGAATGACGGCATGCATATAGAGACGGTCAATCCGGAAGATGACTGGGAAGTCGCCGGTGTGAACAGCCGGCAGCAATTGGCCCGGCTGGAACGGATTTATCAGCTGACACTGGCCGGGCGGCTAATGTCCGACGGAGTGTCGCTCATGGACCCTGCCAGAATCGATATACGCGGTGAGCTGACTGCCGGAACGGATGTCGAAATAGACGTGAACTGTGTCTTTCAAGGGCGGGTAGAGCTTGGCCGTGGAGTCGTAATAGGGCCGAATTGCACCATCAGTAATACACGGGTCGGTGACGATGCCGAAATTAAAGCTAATAGTGTCATCGAAGATGCAGATATAGGCAGCGCAAGTTCTATCGGACCTTTTGCCAGAATCCGGCCGGGTTCCACGCTTAAGTCAAATACACATATCGGTAATTTCGTCGAAATTAAAAACTCGACGATAGATGAAGGCAGTAAGGTAAATCATTTAAGTTACGTGGGTGATTCGGATATAGGCAAGGCCTCCAATATCGGCGCCGGTACGATCACCTGCAATTATGATGGAGCTCAAAAACATCGCACAGTGTTGGGAAATGATGTTTTTATCGGTTCCAATACAGCTTTGGTCGCACCGGTGGAAGTTGAAGACGGGGCCACCATCGGTGCAGGTTCTGTCATCACCCGTAACGTCTCTAAAAAACAGTTAGTAGTTACAAGGGCAACTCAAAAGGCCGTTGACGGTTGGACACGTCCGAAAAAATCAAAGAAATAGCAGGAATTATCTATGTGTGGAATTATTGCAGCTCTGGCTCAGAGAAATGTAACGCCGATTCTTCTTGAGGGTCTGCACAGGCTTGAATATCGGGGATACGACTCAGCAGGAATCGCTGTGGTTGTCGAGGGCGATGAAATCGACCGGATCCGGGTAAAGGGTAAAGTATCAGGGCTTGATAAAGCGCTTGCTACAAAACCACTAGTCAGCCGAATCGGTATAGCCCATACACGGTGGGCAACGCACGGTGAGCCGTCACAGATCAATGCGCATCCGCATAACTCCAGCCGGCAATTCAGTCTCGTTCATAACGGAATCATCGAAAACCATGAAGAATTGCGAGCGTCACTTAGAGCTGACGGTTATGAGTTCGAATCCGCTACAGATACGGAAGTCATAGTTCATATGATTCATCGGGAATTCGTCAAGGGCAAGGATTTTCTCACCAGTGTGCGTAACACGGTAAAGGACTTGCGCGGTGCTTACGCTATAGCCGTTATGCACAAAGATGAACCGGAAAGATTGATCGCAGTGCGCAGGGGCAGCCCTTTATTGATGGGAATTGGTGTCGAGGAATACTTTCTTGCCTCGGATACTTCCGCCTTGATACCGGTAACCCAGCAGTTTATTTATTTACACGATGGGGATCTGGTCGATATCGATTACGGCGGTTATAAAATCGAGGATGAAAACGGACAGCCGGTCGAACGGCCGGTTCAAGAGTCAGACTTGGCAATGCAGTCAGTCAATAAAGGCAGCTTCAAACATTATATGATGAAAGAGATCTTTGAACAGCCGGCAGCCATTATGCATACTTTGTCTGGCCGAGTGACGGAAGAGCATCTGGTTATGGACAGTTTTGATCAATTCGGCAGGGACGTTCTGGCGCAGGTGGAACAGATTCACATGGTAGCCTGCGGCACCAGTTATCATGCCGTTGCGGTAGCCAGGTACTGGTTTGAGCAGTATACGGGATTGCCTTGTTCTGTCGAAATCGCCAGCGAATTTCGCTATCGTAAGGTGAATGTCCCCGACAATACGCTCTATATTACTCTCTCTCAGTCGGGTGAGACTGCTGATACGCTGGCGGCCCTCGAAGAAGTCAACAGGCTCGGTTATATGGGTTCACTGGCGATATGCAATGTCCCCGAGAGTTCTATGGTCAGGGCAGCCGATGCCAGCCTGCTGACCAATGCAGGCCCTGAGATAGGAGTGGCTTCCACCAAGGCCTTCACAACCCAGTTGGTTGCATTATTGTTAGTCGTTACCATGATCATGAAAGCCAAGGGTGAAGGCAAAGAAACACAAAAATCCATTATTCAAGCCCTGAATCTTTGCCCTGAATTGATCAATGCTGTATTGAAATTGGACGATGAGGTAGAGAAACTGGCCAAAGACTTTATTGAAAAAGAGCACAGTATTTTTCTGGGCCGCGGACCCTTCTACCCCATAGCACTGGAAGGTGCCTTAAAACTCAAGGAAATTTCCTATATCCATGCTGAGGGCTATCCAGCCGGTGAACTCAAACACGGACCCCTGGCCTTAATTGACAGCGAAGTGCCGGTAGTTGCAGTAGCACCCAATGACAATCTTCTTGAAAAACTAAAATCCAATCTTGAAGAGGTCAGAACCCGGGGGGGCAGGCTTTATGTTCTTGCGGAAGAGGGCGGGGATATTCCCGATACGGACGGAGTGAAGATTATCCGCATGCCGAAATGCCCGGAAGTCATAGCGCCAATCGTTTTTACGATTCCCCTGCAACTACTTTCCTATCATGTGGCCGTTATGCGCGGAACCGACGTTGACCAGCCGCGAAATCTGGCCAAATCGGTCACGGTTGAATAAGCGGTTCAACCCTTGTTATAGATGATCAGCCCTTTCAGAAGGTTAAGCGCCTCATACAATTGATAATCGTCTTCGATTAAATTGTTGTTGTCCGGTTTCGAGACGGTTTCGGCTTGCCCGGTATTGGACTCCTCTTCACTGCCTCCATTGGGGTTGGTGAGATGTCCGGAAAGGCTGGACTCACTCACCGGTGTTATTGGTGTATCATTTCCTTCTTCCTTCGCCAGTTTAACCGGTTCTGTGGTGATATCCGGTTCGATTCCCTGCGCCTGTATGGATCGGCCCGAAGGCGTAAAATAGCGGGCGGTGGTAAGCTTTACCGCACCCCCGCTCGGCAGATCCTGAATTGTCTGCACCGAACCTTTACCGAAGGTTTTAGTCCCCATGATGATACCGCGATTATGATCTTGCATGGCGCCGGCAACGATTTCCGAGGCTGACGCTGAGCCGCCGTTGACCAGAACCACCACGGGCGCACCGTTCAACAAATCTCCACTGGTTGCAGTGTAGCGCAGCTTGGAATCCTGCTCCCGGCCATCCGTGTAGACAATCATGCCTTCCTCAAGAAAGCTATCCGAAACGCCAACTGCGGCGGACAGGACTCCGCCGGGGTTGTTTCTCAGATCCAGTACCAATCCTTTTAATTTCCCGTCGGATTCCTTTTTTAGTTCGGATATGGCTTTATTCAAATCCTGCGGTGTTTTCGTCTGAAACTGCGAGATTCGAACATACCCGAAGCCGTCTTCCAAAATCCGGTTTTTAACACTGTTGACCTTGATGATGGCTCGAATGATTTCAATATTGAGCGGTTTATCCACACCTTCCCGGACCACGGTCAGATTGATAGCGCTGCCGGGTTTACCACGCATCAGCTTCACAGCTTCATTTAGCGTAAGTCCTTTGACCGGTTTATCATCGAGCCGGATAATCAGATCGCCGCTTTTCATGCCTGCACGCTGGGCCGGTGTATCATCGATCGGGGCAACCACCTTCACGAAACCGTCTTCCATACCGACTTCTATGCCCAACCCGCCAAACTGGCCGGAAGTCCCTATACGTAATTCGTTGAACTGTTCAGCGCTTAGGTAGGCGGAATGTGGATCCAGCCCGCTTAACATGCCTCGAATGGCGTGCTCGAGTAACTCTTCGTCGCTGACCTCCTCAACATAGTTATTTTTAATTCGGGTAAAAACATCCGTAAACGTCCTTAGCTGTTCCAGAGGCAGAACACTGGATTTGTCGCGAGTTGCGAGAACACTATGCCCGATGGTCAAGGAGGCACCCAGCACGGTACCTAACAGAACCAGCATTAATGACCGTGATCGAATTGACATTAATCTCTCCTGAACGGGGCTGAGCCGAGCCCACGGACTTATCTTTTCTGGAATGTTACAAGGAGTTTATCACTCATCGTACTATTGAGCTTCTAAAATACCTGTTTTTGCAAACTGTATTTGTGGACTGATCCACTCTCCGGGGTCTATGGGAATTGCATTTTCCCGAATCTCAAAGTACAGCCCGCTAAGGGTTTGACCGCTGCTGTTACCGACAGTTGCAATGACCTGGCCCTTAGCGACCGATTGACCGGTATCGGTCAATAAATCGCGGTTATTGCCGTAAAGACTCATAAAACCGTTTCCATGGTTAATAATCAATAACATACCGAATCCATTAAGCCAATCGGCATAGACGGTCTCACCCTCGGCAATAGCACGGATTTCTTCGCCTTCCGATGCCTCGAAGAACATACCGTTCCATCTGAGTTTACCACCATACTTCGCCTGGCCGAATTCGGCAACAAGATGGCCCTTAACGGGCCACGGCAGCTCGCCTTGCTCTTTGGCAAATCCTTTTTTCAGTCTGAGTTGCTGTCGATCCAGCTCATCCATCAGTGACTGAAGCTTTGCGATATTGGCTTTAAGGCCAAAAATCTGGTCTTTTTTTGCAATAATTCCCGATTTTAACTGACTTAACAGTGAATTATGCGACTCTTCCTCGGCAGCCTTCACTTTTTTTGAACCTAGGAGTTTTTGCTTATTCGCCAGGAGAGATTTTCGGCTCCGTGCCGCCTGCAGTCGGGTTTCCGCCAGTTTTTGGACACTGTAGAGTGCAGAGGAGATCTTTTTTTCCCGCGCGCGGGAATAATAATCTGCATAAACAGCCAGACGGCTGAATGTCTCGGGATTATCCTGACTGAGAATCAACTGAACACCGCTAAAGCGCCCCATGCGGTAGGCGGATCTGAGCTGTTCAGCTAAGTGTCTTTTTTGTATCTGAGTATTGCGTCTCTGAATAACAAGGTCGGCTTCAAGCCGCTTGAGTTTCTGCTCGGTTCCCGCGATACGCTTCCGTAACTGGCCGATATTTTTGTCGATCCGCTTGATCTGCTGCTTGTGCGTGGATAGTTGATTCTCAATCTCCCGCCGTTTTTCGCTGTCTATTTGTATGGAGCGATCGAGTGACTCTATCTCACTGCGCGACTGCTGTAATTGGCGTGTATATTCGTCACGAGTCTCGGCCATAGCTGCATTCAGGCAAAAGCTGCTGCACAAAAACACTATACTGAACTGCAGTTTTGGCATATTGATCAAGATTTCAGTACGCGGCAGTCGTGCGGGCCGGCAGGCATGCGCGGCAATGAATGAAGGGTCGTTGAGTATAATCGTCAGAATATATTTTTCGCAATGAGGATTCTCTTAAAGTGCCGCTTAGTGACATCTTATGGATTATAGATGTTTTATACGAGTTAAAAATTTGTCATACCGTAAATAGGTGAAGACGAATAAGAAAGTCATCATTCTATTCAGGAAATTGCAAGGCAGGCTGGCCGGTTTTATGGCGAATCCAGTTTAATCCGGCAAAGATCGATGGGTTGCGAACCAGTTTTCGCTCCAAGGTATATTTACCGGGGAAGTTGGTCAGGGACAGACCGATAAGAATAGTCAAGAGTCCCTGCCCCGGCAATATCAACATGGCTATTCCCGATAGGATCAAGCAGACACCAAGCAGATTTTTAAGTACCACTAAAAGCGTCATAAACATGGAGCGGGGATTACCGGTGCCGTGCGCTAACCTTTTTC
Source organism: Granulosicoccaceae bacterium (assembly GCA_965222695.1). Taxonomy (GTDB): domain Bacteria; phylum Pseudomonadota; class Gammaproteobacteria; order Granulosicoccales; family Granulosicoccaceae; genus UBA7957. Next base: position 4,169,183 of record OZ244967.1, read on the forward strand.
TGCGTAAAAAATAGTCTTTCGGAAGGCGTGAAACGAGAATCGGAATAATGATCAGGGAGCCCACAAAAAACAGCGCTGAGAGTACACTCACCCAAGTCACAATATTTTGATGGTTGCTGAGAAATGCGAGTATTGAATCCATCCGGCAAGTGTATGTTGAGTTGTATAAATTTCAACGCCTCCAGGTAAATTCGGACCCTGTTCGAGGATTTTGCTATAGTCCGAAGTCCACCGATAAATGAGATGACAATGAAACACAATGCTTCTCCAAAGGCGATAGAACGTAGCGATTATCGGGTCCCCGACTTCCTGCTTGAAACCGTAGATCTGTGTTTCGATTTGCGCAAGGCGTCCACCCGGGTCAAAAGTCGCTTGGTTTTATATAAAAACCCGATAAGCCATGAAGACAATACACTAAGGCTGGACGGGGAAGAATTGAAATTGTTTTCCGTGGCGGTTGATGGGGTCATACTTGATCCGGCGGACTATTCCTTGGATGAACATTGCCTGATCATTCCCGGTGTGGGAGATCGCTGCGTGGTGGAGATCGAAACAGAATGTGACCCGCAACACAACACCCGCCTGGAGGGGCTTTACAGATCCAGCGGTAATTATTGTACCCAGTGTGAGGCTCAAGGGTTTCGGCGGATCAGCTTTTTTCCGGACAGACCGGATGTTATGGCTATGTACAGCGTGGAAATTCGGGCCGATAAGTTGCAATACCCGGTCCTGTTGTCCAACGGTAATCTTGTAAAACAGATGGATCTGGAGCATGGGCGGCATATGGTGTTGTGGCAAGACCCTCACCCCAAGCCGTCGTACCTGTTCGCTTTGGTTGCAGGAGATTTAGCTTGTATTTCAGACCGGTACACGACTGGGTCCGGAAGAGAGGTAGATTTACGGATATACGTTCAACACCACAACAGTGACAAATGTGCCTTTGCCATGGAATCTTTGAAAAAGTCCATGGCATGGGACGAACAGCGTTTCGGTTTAGAATATGATCTCGATATCTACATGATCGTCGCCGTCGATGATTTTAATATGGGTGCGATGGAAAACAAAGGATTGAATATATTCAATTCCAAATACGTTTTGGCTGACCGCAATTCCGCTACAGATGTTGATTTTGAAGGCATTGAAAGCGTAATAGGCCACGAATATTTTCACAACTGGACCGGCAACCGTGTTACTTGCCGGGATTGGTTTCAACTGAGCCTGAAAGAAGGTCTCACCGTATTCCGGGATCAGCAATTCAGCTCCGACTTAAATTCTCGGGCCGTTAAACGCATCAACGATGTGAGGCAACTCAGAGCCAGGCAATTCCCCGAAGACGCCGGACCTATGGCACATCCCATCAGGCCTGACAGCTACATAGAAATCAACAATTTCTATACCTCTACCGTCTATGAGAAAGGCGCCGAAGTCATCCGCATGATGCATTGTTTGCTGGGAGAGAAAAACTTTCGTGAAGGCATGGATCTGTATTTCGAACGGCACGACGGGCAGGCGGTAACCTGCGAAGATTTTGTGTCCGCAATGGAAGCGGCCAGCGGGGTTGACTTGAAGCAATTCCGACGTTGGTATGCGCAGGCGGGGACGCCGACTTTAAAGGTGACAAGTCATTATGATCAAACCGCAAGCGAGTATTCCCTGACAATTAGCCAGGAGTCGAAAACGCAGATTTACAACAAGCCTTTTCACATTCCCTTCGCACTTGGATTGCTGGACAGGCAGGGCAATCCGTTAAGTCTGCAACTTCGGGCCGGTGGGCAGCAGGCGGACGAAATCGTCCTGAATATCACCAAACCCAATGAAACTTATACTTTTGCGAATATCAAATCCAAGCCTGTTCCTTCCTTATTGAGACGATTTTCGGCACCGGTATACCTTGAATATGAAGCGACGGATGAAGAGCTGGCGTTTCTCATGCAGTTTGATACGGACAGTTTTAACCGATGGGAAGCCAGCCAAAGACTCGCTACGCGGGTTATAGAGAAGGAACTGTATGGTTCGGAAAAACCCGGTACTGAACTCAACATCCACTTTGCGGGCGCTATCGATTTGTTGCTGGATGAGAATTTAACCGATGCCGCACTACGCGCAGAAACGCTGAGCCTTCCCGCGCTCGATGCTATCATCGAACTGCAGTCCGAGGTCGATACGGATAGCGTCTTTCAGGCACGTGAAAAAATACGCCGCTTAATCGCGGAAAATTTTCAAGAGAAATTATTGAGGCTTTACCGATTTTGCTCAGCCAGTCAGTCAGACGATATCAATCCTGAAGCCATAGCCGTACGCCGGTTAAAAAATGTTGTGCTGAATTACATTACAACTCTGGATAGTTCTTTATGGAAGGAGATGGTACTGAAGCAATATACCGCTTCCGGAGGAATGACGGATACACTGGCAGCGCTCAGGGAGCTGAGTCATCATGATCTTGATGAACGAATTTCAGCCTTAGATAATTTTTACCGCGACTGGAAGGACAACCGGCTTGTGATAGACAAATGGTTTGCCGTGCAGGCTATGTCACTCAGGGAAAATACCCTGGATGAAGTGAAAGAGCTGACAGGTCACGAGGATTTTGATATTGCCAATCCCAACCGGGTAAGAGCTTTGATCAGCACTTTTTCCGTGGCAAATCCGGTGCGATTTCACGCGCAAGACGGACAAGGATACGGATTTTTAGCCGATTATGTTATTCGCCTGGATAAGCTCAATCCGCAACTTGCGGCTCGTTTGGCATCACCCTTAAGCCGTTGGAAACGCTTTAATCGGCAAAGGCAGGCGCTAATGCTGGAGCAGCTTCAACGAATAGCCCGGACAGAGGCGCTGTCGGCGGATGTCTATGAAATTGTCAAAAAGAGTCTGGACGCAGCCACTTAGAGCCTGCCTGATATCTCTATGCCGTCGCGAGAATTTACTGATTTGAGTCAGATTTTATTCTGCTTGGAGGCCTAATGTGATTCTGTTTTCAGATATTTTCCAGCAAGCAGAATCAGTAGCAAAACCGGAACTCCCATCAGAGCAGTGAGAGTGAAAAAAAACGGGTAGCCAATACTGTCCACCATGGAGCCCGAATATCCGCCGAGTAGTTTCGGAAACAGTGTCATCAAAGAGCTGAATATCGCATATTGCACCGCGGTGAAGGAGATATTGGTCAAACTGGACAGAAAAGCGACAAATGCCGCGCTCGCCAGGCCGGCAGACAGATTATCCGCGGAAATCACTATATATAACATGGAGATGTTGTAGCCCATAGCGGCCAGCCAGGTAAACAGCAGATTGGTCAGTGCAGAGAGCAATGCGCCCAGGAATAGAATACGCATCACGCCATACCGCATGGAAAGCAACCCGCCCAGAAACCCGCCCGCAATGGTCATAAATAATCCGAAGGTTTTAACGATGCTGGCAATTTCGGTTTTCGCAAAGCCCAGGTCCTGAAAAAACACGTTAGAGATTACGCCCAGTACAATATCGGATACCCGGTAAAGTGCAATCAACGCCAGTAGAAGCCAGGCGAGCTTATGTCCATATCGCGTGAAATAGTCCTTGACCGGTTCAATATAGGTCGAAAAGACCATTTCACGTTTCACCAAGCCTGTACTAATGCAAAGATAAGTCAGAAAAGCCGCGGTTATCAGGGCCAGCAACAGGCGGAAAAATTCCACCGTAAAACTTGCCAGAGCAGTATTACTCAACAGCGATGTCAGAGTGGTTTTCAGTTCTGTGGAAATACCGGAAGAAAGATAAAAGCTGCCGATAAATCCACATACAGCGATGATAAAGAGCAGCATAAAGCGTAAATATTCGACACCGGAGTATTCGCTGCGCAGTGGTTGTTGAAGGTCCGGTTCCGGAATCAACACGGTCGTCACTACACCCACCAGCATAGTAGCTGCCATCAGCAGGTAGGTCATTTGCCAGGCTTCATAGGAATAGCTGCCTTTTTCTGATCCGAAGTAGCTGGCCAAATAGAGCGCTCCGGCTCCGGCGACCAGCATTCCGATCCGGTAGCCTGCGATATAGGCAGATGACATCATGGCCTGCAGGCTTTGCTCAGCCGATTCAATTCGGTAGGCATCGATCACCACATCCTGGGTGGCTGAAGAAAATCCCAGCAGCACGGCCGCCAGAGCCATCAGTGTCAGCTGATCGGTATTCCCTGAAGGATCGGTCATCGCCATCCAGATAATGGCACTGATAACACTGAATTGTGATACAAGCAGCCAGGCGCGGCGCCGGCCCAGCCGACTTGTCAACAGCGGCAAAGGCAGGCGGTCCACTAAAGGCGCCCAGATAAACTTGAATGAATATCCCAGTGCCGCCCAGCTGAAAAAAGTTACCGCTGAGCGTTCGACTCCGGCCTCTCGCAGCCACAATCCCAATGAGGAAAAGATCAGTAATATCGGAACCCCGGCGGAAAATCCCAAAAACAGCATGGTCACTACACGCGGGTGAAGAAAGGCGTTTAAGGATTCCAGCCAGCCTTTTCCATGGGCTTCAATTGGCACCCGGGCGGTCATGGGTGAGTAGTCCGGCCACGGTATGAATCTACAGGTCGCGACCCTATATCTTCAATCACAACGTCAAGTCAAAATCGTAATCGATGATCAAGGGCGCGTGGTCGGAAAATCGTTCTTCGCGGTAAATCTCGGTCCTTTGTACCTTACCCTTCATCCCGGGCGTTGTGATCTGATAGTCTATCCGCCATCCTACATTTTTTGCCCATGCCTGTCCCCGATTGGACCACCAGGTATATTCGTGCTCTTTCTGTTCCAGTTCTCTGAAAGCGTCTATATAGCCGATCTCATCGAATAATCGAGTCATCCAATCGCGTTCTTCCGGAAGAAATCCTGAATTCTTCTGGTTTCCGCGCCAATTACGTATATCTGCTTTTGTATGGGCGATATTCCAATCTCCACAGATAATAAATTGCCTCCGCTTGCGCTTCAGTGACTGCAGATAAGGTAAAAACCGATCCATCATTTTGAATTTGAATTGCTGACGGATATCGCCTGAAGATCCCGATGGCATATAGAGGGAAACCACCGATAAATTGCCGTACCTTGCCTCAAGATAGCGGCCTTCGCTATCTATGCTTTGTTGACTTAATCCAATGATCATTTCCCGCGGGTCATGACGGGAATAGAGTGCAACACCGCTATAACCTTTTTTTTCGGCGTCATGATAGTAGCACTTGTAGCCTTGGGGATGATAAATCGGGTCTGTCAGCTGATGAGTCTGGGCTTTGGTCTCTTGTAAGCAAACAACATCTGCATTTTGTTCAGGCAGCCAATCGAACAATCCTTTCTTTGCTGCCGATCGAATTCCGTTGACATTGATTGTTATTATTCGCAAAGCCGCCTCCAATTCATTATCAGACCCGAGCTGTGTATCATACCGCAATTCTTCATTTCACTGGTGCCGGACGTAATGACAGATACTCAACAGCAATTTATCGAATTTTCCCTCCAGCAAAAGGTTCTGAAATTCGGGCACTTTACCCTGAAATCGGGCCGGGTCAGTCCGTACTTTTTTAATGCAGGTTTGTTCAACAGCGGTAAATCTATAAGCCGTCTGGGTCAGTTTTACGCGCAAACCATTATTGACTCCGGGATTGAATTTGACATGCTGTTCGGCCCTGCATACAAAGGCATTCCTTTAGCCTGTGCAACCTCGATCGCCCTGGCTGAGAAATACGGTCGCGATGTACCCTGGTGTTTTAATCGCAAGGAAGAGAAGGATCATGGAGAAGGAGGGCTTATAGTGGGCGCGCCGCTTAAGGGGCGCGTCCTGGTTATAGACGATGTTATCACTGCGGGCACGGCGGTGAACGAATCATCGAAGATCATTCGACAGAACGGGGCGGATTTTTCGGGTGTCGTCATCGCTATTGATCGCCAGGAACGCGGCCGGGAATACCAAGACCATCACCTGTCGGCCATTCAAGAAATTGAACGACAATACGCTATTAGTGTCATCAGTGTCACTCGACTGAATGATCTGATTGTCTATCTGCAGGATCACCCGGATCTAAGGCATTATTTGGCGGCCATCAGTGACTATCGGAATCGCTATGGCGCTTAAACGGCATTTTCTTGACCTGTATCACAGCAAATTCGGTGAGCTTTGATCCGTTTTGGTCGATAAATGCACATATCCGAATGAGAAGATTCTAGAAGACGGCGAACCTCTCTTTGCGGCAAGCACCGTCCGGATCAAAACCTCGCTGTACCGATATGAAAAATATTTACAACAAAATGAATTATTTAGCCCAATGCGAATGCAGATTGTTCGGACCGGAACTTATCCTGGGCGTGGTCGCAATGCTGTTCTCCTGTACGGCAGTGGCCGGTAAATCAGTTTACAAATATGAAGAAGACGGCAGCACCGTTTATCAGGATCGGCCACCTTCCTCCCGGCAAGATGACGGGCACAGTATACTCAATGAAAACGGTGTGACCTTGCAGCAGATACCCAGTCGTGATGAAAGGCTGCGTCTTCGAGCCCTGCGGGAAGCGAAAAGGCGCGAACAGATTCGTGACCGGGCATTGCTGGCCACTTTCTCAACCGAGGAGGATTTAATCCGAACGCGCGACGATCGAATCGGCATGATTGACGGATTGATCAACCGGCTCGACGATCGGATTCGCATTCTATCGGAGCGATTGGCGACGGTTGATTCGAGAATTGATGCACAGGAATCCGCCACGGGAAGCGCGCGTGACGATCTATACAATGAGCGGCAGAGTATTCTGCGGAATATTGAAAATGCGTGGTCTTTGGTGGATGCCAAGGCGGCCGAGAGAAAGTCTCTTATGGCAAAATTCAAAGACGATCTGGTGCGCTACCGGCAGCTTAAAGCCAATCGTCAATCAATGAATTAAGGGTTCTTAGTCATCCTGAGACACCACGGGAACGGTCAATAGGACCGGATTAGCGTCCCCACCCCTTCATCAGTAAACAATTCCAGTAAGACGGCATTTTCCACTCGCCCGTCGATAATCTGAACGGTTCCGACACCGCTGTTGATTGCATCCAGAGCGCATTGTACCTTGGGTAGCATTCCGCCGTAGATAACACCATCTTTTATCAATTGATCTATATCGGCCCGGGTAAGTCCGGTCAACAATTTACCCTGTTTGTCCAAAATGCCCGTGGTATTGGTCAACAACAACAGTTTTTCAGCCTTCAAGACCGACGCGATGGAACTCGCTACCAGATCGGCATTGATGTTATAACCGACGCCATTTTTGTCCACACCCACCGGTGCTATCACGGGTATGAAACCGCTATGATCGAGGGTATGTACGATTGCCGGATCGATGCTTTCCACTTCGCCGACATGGCCTAAGTCGTCAGCTTGATCCTGGTTTAAAGGGCGCGCCCTGATCAGGCCCGCGTCCTTGCCGGTGAGTCCGACCGCCCGGCCTCCCGCCTGAGTCAGCAGATTCACAATACTTTTATTGACTTGTGCACCCAACACCATTTCAACCACATCCATGGTTTCAGCGTCGGTTACGCGCATGCCTTGAACAAAGCGGCTTTCCTTACCGAGCTGAGTGAGCAGCTGACCGATTTGAGGTCCGCCGCCATGAACCACGACAGGGTTCATTCCGAGTTGTTTCATTAATACAATATTGCGTGCAAAACTCTTTTTTAAACTTTCCTCGGTCATGGCATTGCCACCGTATTTGACAACGATGGTTTTACCGCTGAAACGTTGAATATACGGCAAGGCTTCGTTCAGAACCCGTGCGGTTTGCGCGGCGGTGGACTTATTCACGTCGATGGCGGTCTCGGTACTCAGAATGGCAATTCAATGGTGGCATCAACCGCTTTCATTGCTTCGGCAAATGCTCCCTGGATGCGTTCAAGTGCCGCTTCATTGTCGGCTTCAAAGCGAATCACCAGGGAAGGCGTGGTGTTGGAGGCTCTCACCAGGCCCCATCCGTCCTTAAAGTCGGCGCGCAGACCGTCAATTGTGGTGATTTGCGCCTTTTCAAATTTTGCGGACTCGGAAAATTGCTGAATAAATTGATGATGCTCGCCCTCGGCGAAGCTGACGTTCAATTCCGGGGTGTTAACACTGTCGGGTATTTCCTCGAAGATCTCGCTGACGGACCGCTCGTCGCGGGAAAGGATTTCCAGCAAACGCGCTGCGGAATACAAGGCGTCATCGAATCCGTACCAGCGTTCTTTGAAAAAGATGTGGCCACTCATTTCGCCGCCAAGCTGTGCACCGGTTTCTTTTAAGCGTGATTTAATAAAGGAATGGCCGGTTTTCCACATTTCCGGTTTCCCGCCCGCTTCGAGTATGGCCTGGGGCAGTAAGCGGGAACATTTGACGTCGTAAATAATATGAGCTCCCGGATTACGGCTGATGATATCGCGGGAATAAAGAATCATTTGTCGGTCTGGCCAAATGATTTCTCCCTTATTGTCGATCACGCCCACACGGTCTCCGTCACCGTCAAAGGCCAGGCCTAATTCAAGCTCGTCACGGCTGACGGCAGAGATCAAATCCTGCAGATTCTCCGTTTTTGCCGGATCGGGGTGGTGATTGGGAAAAGTTCCATCGACCTCGGAAAACAATTCAACCGTTTCGCAGCCGAGACTGCGGAATAACTGTGGAGCAGCCGCTCCCGCGATCCCGTTGCCGCAATCTATTGCGATTCTCATCGGTCGCTCGAGTTTGATATCGCCGACAATACGCTCAAGATAGGCGTCCAGAACATCCGTGCTTGTCTTTTGCCCTTGACCTGATTCGAGTCGGTTTTCCTGAATGCGATGATATAAATCGGTAATGGCATCGCCAAACAGGGCATCTCCCCCAATCATCATTTTCAGGCCGTTATAATCCGGAGGGTTGTGGCTGCCGGTGACCATGACTCCGGTACCGGTTTCAAGATAGTGTGTTGCATAATACAATACAGGTGTGGGAACCATGCCAATATCGATGACATCGACTCCCGCAGCTATTATGCCTGTTGCCAGAGCGTCTACCAAAGAAGGCCCTGACAAGCGTCCATCCCGCGCCAGGACTGCTGTCTTACAGTTACGTGCCAGGCATTCGCTGCCGTAAGCGTGGCCGATCTGTTCAACCACGTCCACGGTGAGGGTATCATCCACTATGCCCCGAATATCGTATGCGCGAAAAATTGAAGCCGTAATAGTCATATTAATAGTCCTGAAGTAAACCCGTGTGAGAGCCGGTATCCGACTGTCAGTGCCTGCCTGATGAACCGAAACCGCCGCCGCCTCGCTGACTCTCGTCAAAATCCGAGACCGGATTGAATTCCGCCTGTACCACCGGAACCAGTACCAGTTGTGCTATGCGCTCTCCGATTTCTATCCGGAATGTTTTATCGCCTCTGTTCCAGCAGGAGACAAATAATTGACCCTGGTAGTCGGAATCGATGAGTCCGACAAGATTTCCCAATACTATGCCATGTTTGTGCCCAAGCCCTGAGCGCGGCAAAATTATTGCCGCCAGAGCGGGATTGGCGATATGAATCGCCATTCCGGTCGGAATCAACTCGCTTTGACCCGGATGTAGCTCCAACGGACCGTCCAGGCAGGCTCGAAGGTCCAGGCCTGCAGAACCCGCTGTGGCGTAATCCGGCATAGGAATTTCATTACCGATCCGGGAATCGAGAATTTTTAAGTCGATCTTTGTCATACTGAGGTCAAGATTCTGACGATGTTAAGGTAAATGTTCAGCAATCAGTTCCACCAACTGCCGGGCAAGTTGGCGTTTGGTGTTGCGTGGCAAGCTGACCGTGCGGTGATCGCGCAGAAAAATGTCGAGCGCGTTGTGATCACTGTTAAACACATTCCGCTCATCCTTGCCGACCAGATTCGCCGCAATCATATCGAGATTTTTTCTTTTCAGTTTATCCAGAGCGTAAGCGTGCAGATCCTGGGTTTCTGCGGCAAATCCCACGCAGTACGGACGGTTTTTATCCAAGGCGGCGACTGTGGCCAGAATGTCTGGGTTTTTCTCCAGCGTCAGGGTAATTTCGTTCTGTGTTTTTTTGATTTTTTCTTGCTCTGCCGTTTTCAGCCGGAAATCGGCCACAGCGGCGACGCTGATAAAAACATCGGATTGCTGCGCGCGTTGCATCACTGCGTCGAACATCTGTTTGGCGCTTTCAACCCGTACCAGTTCTATGCTGTCGGGCGAAGGGGCTGAAGTGGGTCCGGCGACTACGGTTACTTCCGCACCCGCAGCGCTCGCAGCTTCGGCTAAGGCAAATCCCATTTTTCCTGAACTGCGGTTGCTGATATATCGGACAGGATCTATGGCTTCACGGGTGGGCCCTGTGGTCAGCAAGACGCGTTTTTGAGCAAGGCTTTGATCCGTCTTTTGAAACAATTCACCAACCAGGGTGCGGATTTCCACCGGTTCAAGCATGCGGCCGGCGCCGGTTTCTCCACATGCCTGCTCTCCACTTGCCGGACCCAGTACGAGTATATCCCGGTTCTGTAACACGGCCATATTGGATTGAGTTGCTTTGTTTTCCCACATTGCTTGATTCATGGCGGGTGCCACTGCAATCGGCGCACGGGTTGCCAGGCAAAGCGTGGAAAGTAAATCGTCCGCCAGACCCTGTGCGAGTTTTGCTATTGTATTGGCACTTGCCGGCACGATCAGTACTAAATCCGCCCATCGGGCCAGTTCAATATGGCCCATTGCCGCTTCGGCCTGTTCATCGAAAAGTGCCTGTCTCACCGGCCTGCCGCTAAGGGCCTGAAACGTGAGACTGGAAATAAATTCTTCTGCGTGACGGGTCATGACGACCTGAACTTCCGCGCCCGCTTCAATCAGTTTGCGAACAAGGTCTGCGCTTTTATATGCCGCGATACCGCCACAAACTCCAAGCAGGATTTTTTTCTTGGCTAGAGAATTCATGCGCGCAGTGTACCAATAATCAAAAGTTCGCTGAACTTTTATTGCGGAGTGTGCCGATCTTGGCGTTAAAGAAACTGAGACCGGCTTCACACTTTTTTACCAAGTAAAAACAACCGTCAGGCAAGTCGGGTAAACTGACGGGGTTCACATTTTCAGGGAAGAAGTGCTTATGTCTATCCGTAATTGGCCGGAGAAGGAACGGCCTCGTGAAAAACTCTTGCAACTGGGTGTAGCCGCCCTCAGCGACGCTGAATTACTGGCCATATTCCTGCGTACCGGAACCCGCCGTAAATCGGCTCTGGATCTGGCTCGCGACATTTTGATTGAATATGGCAGTCTGGGCGAAGTTCTCAAGGCGGATCGCGATCGGTTTTGTAACAGCTACGGACTTGGTATCACAAAATACGTGCAGTTGCAGGCATCGTTGGAAATCAGCCGTCGGTATCTTTTAGCGCTGACCAACGAAAGCGATGCGCTGACATCGCCTGAGTCCGTGCGCGACTATCTCGCACTGAAGCTGCGTGGATTGGGGCATGAAATATTCGTGTGTCTGTTTCTGGACAACAAGCATCGTGTTATCGAATACCAGGAAATGTTTCGGGGGACGTTGAACAGCACCAGTGTCTATCCAAGAGAAGTCGTAAAAGCCTGCTTAGCGGTTAACGCTGCGGCTGTGATCTTCGCTCACAATCATCCCTCAGGCATTGCCGAACCCAGCGAAGCGGATATTTTTCTGACAGCCAAACTGCAGGAAGCACTTGCCTTGATCGATATACGGGTGCTGGATCATCTGGTGATAGGCAATGATGCACCCGTGTCACTTGCGGAGCGAGGTCTGTGCGGAATTTAGCTTGCGGATCAAACAGTGGATTTATCTACAACCATCTTGGCGATTACCCGAATTTCCACCCTACGGTTTTGCTGCCGTCCCGAAGCGGTGTCATTGGAGGCAACTGGCTCGGATTCGCCTTTTGCCAGGACATTGATTTCAGTCTCCGAGTAAACGCCAACGATAAACTGCTTGATGGTGTCAGCTCTTCGTTTAGAGAGTTCCATATTGTAGGCTTCAGCCCCGCGGCTGTCGGTATGGCCGATGATTTCGACTTTTTCTATTTCCGCATATTCACCGAGTTTTGCGACCAGGTTTTTCATTGCCTGATCGCCTTGGGCAGTTAAGGAATCCGCATTTGTGCTGAACAACGCCCTGCTGCTGAGCTCAACGGTTTCAATCACCGGACTGTCGTCAACTTCATCGGTAACGGGGTCGGCTTCATCGGGTTTGGTTCCAACGAGTTCCGGTTCTTCTTTCTCTTGTGTTTCGGGTTCCGCCACGGACTCTTCCAGGCCCTCACACCGGTTGATGATGTTGGCTTGTGACCAGGACTGGCTGCGGATGCATTCGCCTGAGCCCGATTTGATGATGTTGCCGTTAAAATCAGCCAAATACCCTTCACCGGCTTTTAAATCTCCGATTTCGGAGTCTGCATTCATTGCCAGAGAACTGCATCCGCTCATAAATGATGCAGACAAGGTGACGGTTAAAAAGCGCTTGTGCATTTTTACACTCCTGTAGTGATGTACAGCTGTTTTTACGGTTTTCGGAAGAGAAAAGGTATTCCCGAAATCTGTTCAGACACAAAATTTCTTGAGCTTAATCAAGCAAGGGCTATGCCCCTGTATTTGGGTGATTTCCAAGCAAGTATGGTTCATAGAGAGTGAACCGGCCTTGGATAAGGTACCAGCCTTTCAATATTGTCATATTAGAGTAACGGGAAGTTGAACTGTTTAATGACGAAATTGCATTTAAACCGCTGTTGTCTGTGCGATGCCAGAGGATGGGAGACACTGGATCTTTGCCGGAGTTGCTACGAGGAATTGCCCGAAAACAATGCGGCTTGCGGTTATTGCGCTATACCTTTACGGGGGGCGGGCACAGATTCTGCCGGAATCTGCGGACATTGCCTGAATCAACCGCCACCCATAGATAAGGCATTTTCCCCATATCTTTATGATTACCCGGTTGACTATTTCGTCCAGTCACTCAAGTTTGCAGGGCTCCAAAAATACGCGAGACTGATGGGAGAGTTAATGGCCAGGCGGTTAAGCGCAGAAAATGAGGACGCATTACCGCAAGCCCTTATACCCGTGCCGCTGCATAAAAACCGGTTCCGCGAACGCGGATTCAACCAGTCTGTTCTTATTGCGCAGTATTGTGGAAAAAAGCTAAGTCTTCCCGTTTTGAAAAGGCATATTGTCAGAGCAATCGATAATCCGCCTCAGTCGGGTTTGAGCAAACCCAAACGCAAGGACAATATTCGGAATGCATTTGTGATGGCAAACAGAACTCAGCATGATCATATTGCCCTTGTCGATGATGTGATGACGACGGGAAATACCCTGTTTGAGATCGCCCGTCTGTTGCGTAAAAATGGATTCTCCAGGGTTGATGCCTGGGTATTCGCCAGAACGCCCTAGGCTCTCTCGGGTGAGTACTCTTTATACAAATCTGGCCCATAGCATCGGGCAAGCGTCGCACAGGGTTAATTTTCGCTCACCTGCATTAGCATACGCGAGATGATTTTCTCCCGGTTCTGCAGCGACAATCTTTCTGGGAGGAGATTTTCACTGAATATTTCTTCGCTGCCTTCTATGGCAAGGCGTTGGCATTTTCGCAAGGATTCAATCTTCTCAAGAACGCTTAGATTGAAATCTTGCAAGGTTGCGTCGACCGACTCTTGCATGGCGAGAAATACTGCATCCCGCAGTGAAGGCTTTAACTTTTGAGACAGAAAATAGGGAACCAGCCAGGCAAGACCAATCAGCAGGCCACTGTGTATGGCAAAATCAAATCCCAGATATTCCTGTCCATCGGTAGTGCCGAGGTAAAATCCCACGATTACACTGTAAGCCACCCAAGACATGGCCGCCAGAGGCAAAAGAGTGGTTAAGTAAGCCAGGATTTTGTGCAGAATCCTGCGCCATTTTGAGCCCGGAGACTTGACAGCATATTGCAGGTTCCGGTGCAGATGCCGGGAAAACAACCTCTCGTGTTCCTTCCGAAGTGGTTTTAAATTGTTTTTCAGCGGTCCGATTGAAATGGGCCTGAGCCTGGTATCCTGTATGAGCTGTTCCAGAGCGTCGCTGGCAATGGTTTTAATTTGCTCATCCCATAACTCATTTGCCGCGATGGGTTCGACCTTTTTTTTATCGGAGTCAGATCTTGTGCCGTTGCGAATTGCCTGGAAGACCGATGCATACCAGCGAGTTTCCCTGGATGTGTAACGGTCGGCCAGAACCGACATTTTCCACTGCAAGGATTCACTGATGTCATCACTGGCGAGCCGCCAGATTTCATACCAGTCATTGGCTATTTCATCGATTGCACCGGTCTCGCCTATTTTGTCCAGTACATTTTGTGTGCGGGCTTGTAAATTCTGGATCTGAAGATTGATTCCCCGTTGCTCCAAATGGCGGATAATATTGTCACTGGCCAAATTCTGTATGGTTGATTCCAGCGAGGAAAAATCGTCCCTTACATCGCCGCGCCCGGGGCTGCTATCCGTACAAAACAAAACAGGATCGTTTAATCCGGCCTTTTGCAGGAGCTTTATAAAATCTCCTCGTTGTGCTTCATCGCCTCTGTCCCAATGATTCATCACAAAAAGCCAGGCATGGCTCAATCCGTATTGCAGCAATAATCTCCAACCTGTGTCATCTTTGTATCTTTCAGGATTGACAACATAAATCAATACATCGATAAACGGCAGCCACTCCAGCACCATCTTTTTATTGCTTTGCTCTGCACTGTCGAAATCCGGCATATCAATCCACATGAGATCCTGGTTTTGTTCATTTTTGTGCAGAGCAACTTTTACCTTATCAGTGGGAAATTCTTCGGGCAGATTGGCGACCGAGACCGATTGATGGATATAAACGGTGACTTCACGTGATGTCGGGCGTTCAACACCGGTTCTGGCGATATTTTCCTTTGCCAACCGGTTCAACAGTGAACTTTTACCTACCCCCGTGCCTCCGAACAGGCCGACAACCAACGGTCTTTCCTCCAGATTGAACAAGGCCGAAGGGGAGCGCGTATCAAGGCTGATCAGGTGTTCGAAGTCCGATTGATTGATCCAGCTGTCGTCTCTTAGCTGTTCAGCCCAGATGACAAGTCTGGCTTGCAAATGTGGCAAGATCTCATTCAGCACAGTGACCTCTCAGCAAGGACTCCGCCTTTGCCAGGTCTCGCTCCGAGACCGGACTGAACCCGGCAAGTTCCTGGCTTTCGGACAACTCAATTAACACCGGTTTGAGGTGTCCGGCAAAGAGTTGTGATTTGACCGTTTCCAACTGCTCGACTCGCAATCGCGCTTTTACCCGGTCAATGTACCGGCCGAGCGCACTTTCCGTCAACAGAGAGGTGACGGCCAGCATTGCCGGTGCAAAGAGGAAATCATTTATCCCAATGCCGCCGGTTTTTAGCGCAAGTCCGACCGCCGCCGCATCGGCAGTCACTCTTGCGGCTCTCAAACTGTTCAGGGTGGCCGGTTGCTTTTCCAGGTTTTGATACAAGTCTTGAGCTGCCTGGTCTATATCCTGTTGAAATGCTTCTTGGTAGGCATTTACTCTGTGCGCAAAATCCTCGGCAATTCCGTTTCGATTCCGTATCAGCAATTTACTCAATCCCACCCACCATTGATCCACCTCTTTTTCTTTGTTTTCTTCATTATCAATAGCAGAGATCAGCGAAGTCAGCATATTATTGCAAACATGCATGAGCACGTTTTGTTCGACGCTGAGGGGAGATTCTTCCCTTTTGATCGTATTTTTACCAAGGCTGAACAGCTTGCGGACAGGCCAGGTAATGAGCTGTCTGGCTTTGACCAAAGGTTGCGCTAATCCCGGAATTTCCAGCAAAATCAGCAATTGCGCAAGGGCGCGTTTAAATGAGTCATAACGTTCAGGATGGTTAAGGTAGTCACGTTTGTATTGAGATTCCGCTGTTTCGAGTGCGGTATCCACCATCCTCGACCACTGTTTGCCGGCTGCATGTCCGGCGGCAACAGGCCCGGTCCAGGGCTTCCAGTGTTGCTCTATAAACTGATATACCGATGCCTGATTTTCAGTGCGCTCGACACCATCGAAAAGTTCCTGCAGCCGGCTTACAATGTGTCCGCGCAACTTCGAGGGTAAGGCGGAAGCAGAATGATCCAGGCCTTTTATAAAAGGCAGCCCAATAATTGCAGGCCCTGAACTCCCGGTTTGAAGGCTGGAGAATCGCTGTCTGAACGATTGCTCAATAGTGGACTCTGTGCCCTTATCCAGCTTGTTAATACAAACCAGCAGAGGCTTGTCTAGCGGAGCGATCAATTGGATCAAGTCCCAGACGGATTTATCCGCGTACTTTTCACGACTCAAGACCAGGACCAATACATCGGCAAGCGCAATGGACTTCAGCACAGCGCTGCTGTAACCGTAAGCGGCAACAGAATCAAAATCAGGCGTATCCCATATAATACAAGGCGCTATTTTTTTCAGCGCTCTGCCAGTGCAGGGTTCCAATGTAAATTGTTGATAGTTGTCCGGATCCAGCTGATCGGCATCGACTTGCCGGAAATTGGTGAAGAGTTTGTCTATTCCCGGCAGAGATGTTTGAGTGGTACCAATTAGATAGGCGTGCGCATGTACCGTAAATCCTGCCAACGAGCTGACCCCTGCCAGATTGTCGTTGCAGAGAAAATTCAGTAAGGTACTTTTACCCGACTGCGTCGGCCCTATTATTGCTATATGGCGAAGATGTGCCGGATATTCCTTGATAAGCTCGAGTTTTAGCAATGAAGCTTCCGCCAGCCGCAGTGCCGAAAGCGTATTGCGCAGCATTCTCTGTTCAGCCGGGTTTTGAGTGTTCCGGTCAATCGACTGCAGATAATGCTGCTTCAGCTGGCGGATGATATTCAACATAGATTAAATACCGCAGATTTGAAACTACAAGCCGTGGTCAGCAGAATATATGTTGGATTATACAGAAACGGCATAGTGCAGAAAGATGCCGGCAAAAATAACCATGCCGAAGTAGTTATTGTTAAGAAATCCTTTAAAACACTGCTGCGGATTGCGGCCACGAATAAGCAAGAACTGGTAAACAAAGAGGCAGCTTGCTCCGGCCAGTGCGAAATAGTACATGGCGCTCATATCACTTTGGTGACCCACAAGCAAAAGCGTGAAAATCACCATGAATTGTATCATCGGAACTATCGCAATATCAGCATCACCAAATAGTATGGCGGTAGATTTTACACCGATTTTAATATCATCTTCCCGGTCGACCATGGCATACATGGTGTCATAGACGACGGCCCACAGCAGTGATGCAATATAAAGTAACCAAGTGACTTTATCGAGTTCTGCGCCAACCGCGGTATAGGCCATGGGGATGCTCCAGGAAAATGCGGCACCGAGAAACAGTTGAGGCAAATGAGTGAACCTTTTGCTGAATGGGTAAATTGTCGCCAGTGCGAGGGCGACCAAGGACATCAGAATCGTTTTGGTATTGATGAAAAACAATAGTAGAAAAGCGATAAATGCCAGAAATGCGGCCACGCCGAGCGCTTCTGAGGAGCTGATTTCGCCGCTGGTCAGGGGACGGTCTTTGGTTCTTTTGACGTGTCGGTCGATTTCACGGTCCGCGAAATCGTTAATGGCACAGCCGGCCGATCGCATCAGTGCAGTACCGAAAAGAAAAACCAGGAATACTGTCCATCCCGGAAACCCCCGTGCTGCAATCCATAGCGCCCACAGCGTGGGCCACAGCAGTAAGAGTATTCCTATCGGACGGTGCAACCTCACCAATAGGGCATAGTGCCGGAGCCGGGAGAACAGGCCATCTTGCCTGATTTTATCTCCGGCCTGACCGGTTTTCGAATTACTCAATGTCTAATATCCGGTGGGAGTGTCTAACTGGCCGGAATTTTAACCCATGCCGAACCCAGCAAGCCAACCGAATGTGGTTATAGGCTATAAAAAGGCCTTCAAGCCTTGATACTGATTCATTCGGCACCAACTTATAAGCCTGTTGGATAGAACCCTGTTATCGTTTCACACTGAGTCATGTGTGAAATAGCGCTTGGCCTGAACCGGGAGAAATGAATGAGTATTCAATACGATCTTATTACCATTGGCGGAGGCAGCGGAGGGCTTTCAGTGGCTAACCGTGCTGCCAAGCACGGTGCACGCTGCGCTATCGTGGAGTTTGACCGTTTGGGCGGCACGTGCGTAAATCGGGGCTGTGTCCCCAAAAAAGTCATGTGGTACGGGGCTTCTATGGCACATGCTTTGAACGATGCGCCGTCGTACGGCTTCGATGTTGAAACAAAAGGATTTGACTGGTCGGTGTTGATGCAAAAGCGGGAAGATTACATCAGAGGTATAAATAACTGGTATGACAGTTATCTTTCCGAACCCAAAGTCGATGTCATAGAGGGGCAGGCCAGATTCCTCGATCGCAAAACGATCGACGTCGATGGAAGACAATACACGGCTGAGCATATTGTCGTAGCTCCGGGTGGGGAACCGATTGTTCCCGATTTGCCGGGAGCGGAACTCGGCATCACTTCGGATGGCTTTTTTCTTCTTGAACAACGGCCGGAAAAAGTCGCTGTCATAGGCGCGGGCTATATTGCAGTGGAGTTGGCGGGAATGTTGTCCGCTTATGGCAGTGATGTTACCCAGATTATCCGCAAGAAACACTTTCTGCGGGGTTTTGATCCGATTCTGTTTAATACACTTGCCGACGAAATGGAAAATAACGGCATTACCATCGTCAAGGAAACACTGATAAAAGGCCTGGAACAGAATAACGGCTCGATTGACGTGATTACCTACGGCGACGAGCATTTTCGGGGTTTCGACTGCGTTATCTGGGCAATTGGCCGCAGCCCGCTGACCAAAAGGCTGAATCTTCAGTCAGCCGGCGTGATCAGGGATAGCAAGGGATATATCCCCACGGATATCTGGGAAAATACCAATATTCAGGGAATATACGCGATCGGCGATGTCAACGGCAAGGCGCAGCTCACGCCCGTGGCTATAGCCGCCGGACGGCGCCTGGCGGACCGGCTATTCGGCGGAAAAACCGATCGGCGGCTCGATTACGATAATATTCCGACCGTTGTTTTTTCACATCCACCGCTGGCCACGGTCGGGTTGACGGAACCTGAAGCACATGAAGAATATGGCAGAGATGAAATCAAGGTGTACACGTCCAGCTTTACACCTATGTACAGCGTGTTTGCCCGGCATCCAGGAAAGACGGCGATGAAATTGATCGTTACCGGAGAATCGGAAAGGATTATCGGTTGTCATATTATTGGCACTGCTGCCGATGAAATGCTGCAAGGATTTGCCGTGGCTATTCGCATGGGTGCCACCAAGCAGGATTTTGACGACACTGTCGCAATTCACCCAACCAGTGCCGAAGAGTTAGTCACTATGGTGTAAATCTTTTGGCACTTGGCAAAATCATGCGGTGGTCTATGTCATAATCGCAGACAAGACATCTGGTTATTTGGTGGAAAGTGAATGTCATCAATTAAAGTGCTTAATCCGGCACGCACAAAGTCACGTAATCTTCAGATATTTAAGAAGCTTTTCGTAAGTTCCGAATTTCTCAGAGCAATGGATTCCAGACTCGGTGAAGATGAAATCCGGCCTTCTGTGGTCGAACCGGGAGAAGTGATCTTCAGGGACGCCCGCCTTCTTGTCAAAGAGCTGCGGTTGTCGAGTACGGTATCTCCTCGCAACTCTATCAGTGAGTTGAATCTTCATGTCCTTCAGCGATCTGTTGCGGATTTGTCTGAGGAGTACGCTGTTGCTGAATTGACTATGCAGGATTTGATTGAAACGATCAGCCGGAAGCTGGACTATTTAAGCCGCCCTCATCCCGTCTCCAGGCGCCGACATCAGGATCTCTTATTACGAATCGAAATCCGCAATTGCCGATTGCTCAGTACTCAGAATCATGAGGCTTTGAGTGTTTTTGCAGCTCAGGGCTGGAGAAGTGTCTCGATCATTGTCGATCGCCTGGCACTGATTCTCTATACCAGCGATAGGGCACCGGTATGGCTCAGACGCAACAGGCAAAAAGTGTTTCCCACGCCACAAGTTTAACCCGTCCACAGAAGCGCTACAGCGCCTAAAGTTGCGGCCTGTGTCAGTCGACACAAGTTTAATAATGCACATGTAACCTAGAGGTGTGGCTGACAGGTTCGGGATCGCGTGCGCCAGAGAATCTGAATGCTAACAGCGGGATAACTCACAGAATGCGGGGCAACTCGGTCGAACAAACCGGTTTTACACTGATAGAGTTGTTGGTCACCATGGCCATAGTCTCGGTTTTGCTGGGAGTCGCCGCACCCTCTTTCACCAATTTGATTCAGGGCGGTACCCTGACCGTCGGCGCCAACGAGCTGATTTCCAGCTTTCGTCTGGCCAGATCCGAAGCCGTAAAGCGTGCTTCAAGATCTGTTGTCTGCGTCAGCAGTGACAGCATGGCCGGGTCTCCGTCATGCGATGGCAATGCAGACTGGGCAGATGGCTGGATAGTATTCGCCGATGATAATGACAATGGTGATTTGGACACGGGAGAAGACTTGATTCAAGCGCATGAACCGTTGAAATACGGTATGACAATTACCGCTGATCCGGTATTTTCGGATTACGTGTCATTCAATGAACTTGGATCCAGTACAACCCTGGCCAACTCATTCAGCAGTGGGACTATTACCCTGAGCTATGCGTCCGACAGTAGAACTCTATCCATCATGTCAAACGGGCGGATTAAAGTTCAATAGTAAAGAATCTATGCGAAAAACACGGTATAACAAAAAAAATTCCGGGATCGGGATACTGGAAGTATTGATAGCACTGGTGGTGGTATCGATCGGTATTCTGGGTCTGGCCGGCATGCAGCTCGGTGGCGTGCGCGTGGCAAAAGGATCCTACAACCGTTCACAGGCGGTCCTCTACGCAGAAACCATTATTGCTCAGATGCGCGCCAATCCCCAAGGCGTTGCGGATATGAATTACGATGCGCTCGACAGTGCCTCTGTCAACTGTAACACGCAGCCCGTGCCTTATTGTTCTGCCTACCCGGGCAGCCCGGCCACCACACCTTCGTGCAACACGGCTGCCAGTAAGGCGGAAAATGATTTTTTTGCCGTCGCCTGTGGCCATTGGACAGGCACAAAAGCGGAAAACGGCATTCAGGACAACCTTCCTTCCGGCACTATGGTGATTGGCTGCGATGATGCCCCTGCCTGCACACCTCAATCTTCCTACACGATTACGGTCAGCTGGACAGAAACCGAAGTTGTCGATAGGTCGGACGCCAGCGCAAGCAAGCAAGTTGCCATGCGAGTTTTGCCATGAGCCGGAAGATCCCGACACGACAACGCGGAATGTCCTTGATCGAACTGATGATCGCCATGGTAATAGGGTTGATTATTCTTGCCGGAGTCGTGAATATATTTGTTGCCAGCAGGCATTCCGCCCGATTTACCGATGGCCTGCAGAGCATGCAGGAAAATGGCCGGCAAGCGATTTTTGTACTGCAATACGCCATAAGACAGGCCGGCTATTCCGAATCCAATGATCTGACGGCAATAGATCTGGCTACCAGTAATGCGGACCGGATCACCGTGCGTCACCAATCACCAGTCGATTGCACCGGAGCCGATACCAGTACCGCGCCTGTGCCGGGTGTAGCGGTGGACGAGTATTACCACGATCAGTCAAACAACCAGGTGCTGTGCAAAGGCAATGTGGGAACTGCGCCCATGCCGGTGGCTGAAAACATCGAGGCGATCCGGTTTCTTTACGGTCTGGATACGGACGATGACGGTGATATAGAACGTTATGTCCGCTACACCGAAGTGGCCGATGTCTCACAGGTGGCCGGCATACAGTTTGCAATATTGGTGGTCACCGACGATCCGGTAAAAGACCGTAAACTCAATAAGACTTTCACCATATTGGACGACACGAAATCGAGCAACGATTTGTTCGGCCGGCAGGTTTTTCAATCCACGGTGATTATCAGAAACAGAAACTCCTGATGAACAGTTACGCAAGGACAAGAAACCGCTTCCCGCACAAAAGAGCCCCTTACCAACGAGGGTCGGCCTTGCTGGTGAGTCTGTTGTTACTCGTTGCCATCGCGGTCATAGGCCTGTCCTCCCTGAGCGGGACCGCCACCAACGAAATGATTGCCTCCAATATGCATCAAAAGTCAGTCGGATTTCAGGTTTCCGAATCTGCCATACGCAGTGTGTGGACCATGCAGGATTTGTTGAGTAATACGCCCGCCACACCGCTGGATAACCCTCCGGCGATCAGTCTGGCACGCAACACCGAATTTGATCAGGCGAAAATCGATATCGATGCCTCGGCGAGTATTCAGTACTGCGGAGAGAATCTTATTCCCGAGGGTAGCAGCCTGAGCGCGGATGAGTCCTCCATTAAACTTGCCGCCCAGATATTCGATGTGCACGGGATTGCCAGCATTAGCAGTTCAAAAGTAAGTTCGGACCATCTGCAGCGCGGTTATATCGTCCGGCCCGCCTCCGGCCGACAGGGAAACTGTCCTTAAGAACCCATCGTTGGGGAAAATCCGGCATCGGGCATAGATTTTGCCATTAACTTTCTGGTGGCAATAAACCTTTTGGCCGTATTGCCATACCCGCAGTCTCACATGTGCGAAATACAGCAATTTGCGCCCTATAGCTTATGAGCCAGAAAGAAAAGACACTTATACAATCAGTCTCGGCAGCATTATGCCTTTGCCTGCTGGGTTCTGCCAGTCACAAAGGTTTCGCCGATGATATCGAAGTCTACGGCAGCAGTTTTGGCAGCGGTCTGAAGCCAAATGTGCTGTTTATCATCGATAATTCCAAGAGTATGACCTATGGAACCGATGGCAACTCGCCTGCCACCTGGGACGATGCAAAATACAAGATTATGAGCGACGTTTTCAAAGACGTGCTGGCCGATAGCGCGGGAAAAATCAACGCGGGTATACTTTTTTTCAGTGATTCCACATCCGGTGTCAAATGGCCGATTTCGGACCTGACGCGGGACGCAAACGAGATTGACCCCAACATACCTGCCGGTATAACGGTGGAACAGGTATTGGGAACCATTATTGACGGCTACGGAACCTGGGGCAAGACGGAATACCTCAGCGGTTTGATTGAAGCGACCAAATATTTTCGCGGCGATGCCGTTTGGTTTAACGGCTGGTCTTCGGCAAGCAGTCTTAAGCCACAGACTTGGGATGCCGGTCTGGGATACTATACGGACGGTGCCGGCATGGCACCGAACCCCTATACCTATCTGCCGCATGATGCTTACAAGCCCGGTGCCACGGGAACGAATCCTGATACCAGTCACTGCTATAATTATCAGGCCTATGATGCAAGCCTCAGTGACGGTTGCGCAGGGAAGGATCTGGTTGCCGGCTCCTGTGTTTATGTCCCCTCGACAACTTACACGCCTTCACCTTATTGTCCGGTGAGCGAGGAGTGCGTCGATCCACCCGGCGGTGCTCAGGGGGAATGCAATGCCTGGGCTTGTCCGGAACCGCTGGTTCAGGGGCCGGATGTTACAACCAACGCTTACGATGACTGCAAGTACTATAACGGCAGTTGGGAAGGGGCTGATTATCAAAGTCCGATCGGCGCAGCCTGCCAGGGCAATTACATTATTCTGTTGTCCGACGGCATTCCCACTGAGAACAACGACACGTCATACGCGGTCAATCTGCTGGGTTATCCGGACAGTTCTTCGTGTGAGGATGTCAGCTCCAGCATTTTCGGCGATCCGAGCTACGATAAAGGCAATTGTGTATCCGATATTGTTGAGTATTTAAACGTGAATGATCTGGTCAGCGGTCTCTCGCCCAGCAATGTCAGCACTTTTACCGTTGGTTTCGGTTTGACCGGTGCGGACGCTGTAACCGGTACGGCCTTTTTGCAGCATCTGGCCAATAAAGGCGGCGGGCAGTTTTTCGCGGCGGATAACTACACCACGCTTTCCGATTCGCTGAAGAGCATTATCAACGCCATCAGTGGCGAAATTGACGATTTCACCGGCATTTCCATCGATGTAAAAAGCAACACCTTTTCAAGCGATAACAGGGCCTTCATCAATTTATTCGTTCCGAGTGAAAACCGGTCCTGGCAGGGCAATGTCAAAGGCTATTTTCTTGAAAACGGTATTCTCAAGGACACCAAGGGCCATGCAGCGCTGGATGCCGATGGCAAATTTGTGCCCAATGCGCGCAGTTTCTGGGCGGATTCACCCGATGGGGCGATCATTTCCGACGGTGGTTTATCGAAAAAACTGACCGCCGGAAGCCGCAATTTATATACCTATACAGACAGTTCACCGCCAAATGGCGCTGACCTGACCGATTCCATAAACAGCCTGCAGGATTCCAATGCCGATGTCACTACAGCGATGCTGTCCGTACCCGATGCCACCGCACGTACCGAGGTATTGAACTGGGTGCAAACGGCGCCCATGTCCGACCCGTTGCACAGCAAACCGGTGATGGCGACTTACCCCAGCGGTGAAGTTCTCTTCACCATGACCAATCAGGGATTTTTGCATGCCGTGGACGCATCCACGCCTAAAGCCTACAACGATCACAGTGGCGGGGATGAGTTGTTTGCCTTTATTCCCAAGGAACTTTTACCGAATTTACAGCAGATCAAAACGAATTTGAGCAGCGGCTCCCATATCTACGGGCTGGACGGCGGACTCACCCTGCGTCACGATGATACCGATGGCGATCGGATTATCGACAGCAATGAAACAGCCGTCTTGTATTTTGGAATGCGCCGGGGTGGAAATCACTATTATGCTTTGAATATATCGGATATTAATAATCCGGAGCTGATGTGGCAGATATCCGGGGGTTCCGGCGGTTTTACCCAGTTGGGCCAAAGCTGGTCCCGAATGCTGGTGACCACTGTGCGCGATGGCGGATCCGCGAAAAAAGTGCTGATTTTCGGCGGCGGATACGATCCCGCCGAAGACACGAAAACCTCACGCTCTGCAGGTTTAGGTAACCGTGTCTATGTGGTCGATGCGGATTCGGGTCAGTTGTTGTGGTCTGTCGGGGCGAGCGCTTCCGGCCTCAATGTGCCGGACATGCAATACAGTATCCCTTCCGATATCACCGCGATTGATATTAACGGCAACGGATATACCGATCATCTCTATTTCGGCGATATCGGCGGCCAATTATGGCGGGTGCGATTCGATGAAGGTGTTTCTTCCGGAACGCCGACGGTGGATTTCGACAGCTCTGCGACGGCAACAAAGATCGCAGATTTCGGGATCGGTGAAAACAGACGTTTTTACTATCCGCCAAGTGTATCACTGTACAAGGAAAACGGTGCCAAGCATCTGGCGATTACCATTGCCAGCGGCAACAGGGCCAGCCCACTCAATACAAGCGTGCAGGATTGGGTTTTTATGATTCGTGATCCCATCAACAACCCGGTCAGCACGACTGTCACCCTGTCCGATCTGTACGATGCGACCAATAATCTGATTATGGAAGGGTCCGACCCGGCGGCCGAACGCGCGGCTCTGGCGCTTGCCAAAGGTTGGAAAATGAAGCTGAATGCCGGAGAAAAAGGCCTTTCCAGTCTTTTGGTTTTCGACAACAAACTCCGCTTTACAACCTTTGAGCCGACCACGGCCGTAACCACGGCTTGCGGCAGCACCTCCAGTTCCAAGTCCCGCTACTATGTGATGAATCTGACTAATGCGACTCCGGCATCGGATGCGAATATCGATGAATCGACACTGAAAAAAGCGGATCGCTCTACCGATATCGATATCCAGGGAATTGCCAGTGCACCGGTATTGGTATTTCCGCCCGACGGGGATTCGGTCGATGTGTATGTCGGCAAAGAATCGGTAGGGTCAATTACTCAAGCGGTTAAACGGGTATATTGGAGGCAGTATGATTAATCGGATCTTGCGCGATTGCCTGGTCCCTATTCACTGGATTCTGACAGTATGAAAAAGAATATCGGATTTACACTAATCGAATTGCTTATCGCCGTGGTCATAGTCGGCCTGTTATCCGCCATAGCCATTCCCAGCTATAACGAGTATGTTCTAAAGTCACGCCGAACCGAAGCACAGGCGCTATTGCTCGAAATGGCCGGTAAACAGGTACGTTTTCATTCTGAAAACAATACCTATGCAAGCGCGGTCGGTGATCTTGGCTATGGTGCAGCCGGTGCCACCAGCTACGAATCGGAGAGTGCCAGCTACGATGTTTCCGTGACGGCTGCGGATGCTGCGAGTTTCAGTCTGACAGCCGCGCCGAAAAATGCCCAATCGTCCGACGATTGCGGGTCCTTGAGTTATAATTCTGCCGGACAGAAATCGGTTTCAGGCACTGCCAGCGTCGCCGATTGCTGGTAACAGAGACTTCCCCTTCACAGGTGAGCGAGGGCCTGCCGACAGGCCTCTGAAAAACGTCGCCGAATCTGTCGCTTGGTAAATATCTGCCTTTTCCCGGCTGGCTCATTAATTGCCGTATGGTTAGCACGAAGTCGCGACATATTGTCTATGATTGTTTTTCAATGCTAGAAAAATTCTGTTTGCCGAGTTTATGAAAAAGTTTTGTTTTCTGCTGACTCTTGCCCTGCTCATCATCATTCCCGCCGTATTTCCGGGGCATGCTCAAAACCTCAATGGCAAGGAGGCGACCACTTCAGAGCTTGCGGAAGCATCGGATCTGGAAGCATCCATCAGTCATTGGGATACGCTGTTTACGGAAACGGAAAACTACCTCGGCCAAAACAGTTTTAATGCCGAGAACTCCGAGTCGCTGTTTAACAGACTCAGTGAGACACGCAATCGCGTATTGGAGTTAAGAGAAGAGTCTGCCAAGCAGAAGCAACAAGTGCTCAATCTGCTGGATGCACTCGGTGAAAAACCGGGCGAAGATGAGCAGCCTGAAACCGGAGTCTTGCTGGAAAAGCGCACAAAATACGGAGACGAACTCAGCAAGATCCGGGAACAGGCAGTGCAGATTGACCTGGCACTGGTTCGCATTGATGAGCTGTTGAACGGATTATCGTCGCTGCGGCGCGGGCTCATTGTGCAGGAAATTTCCACCCGCTATCCATCTCCTGTGGATGTGCAGACACTGTACCATGCACTACGGGAAGTGGTGGGCCATATCGAATCGATGCTATTGGCGCCCACAGACTGGTATAGCAATCTGAGTTCAAAGGACCGGGATCGACTGGAAGTCTGGCCAACGGTATTGGTCACGGTTTTTTCCGTTTTACTGGGCCTGTTTTTGCGTTCATGGATACTGCGCCGCTACGGGCGTGACACGAGCAACTATAGCCCCTCAAATACATTAAAAGTGTCGGCAGCTATAGCCGAAGGGGTTGCGCGCGGCGTGGTGCCATTATTGGCATTATTCGGGCTTGCGCTGTGGATCGCGCAGCACAGTGTGTCGGTGGAAGGATTATTCTCGGACATGCTGAAAGAGGGCTTCCGGGCCGGAATTTACTTTGTTCTGTTTGCGACTCTGGCCAATGCCGTTTTATCGCCGGAACATCCGGGCTGGCGGCTGATCAATCTGGATCCGGTAGCAACTCGTGTAGTGGGTTATGCACTGATCGCACTGATCGCGGTCGTCGCCGTTGATTCCTTTATTGTCGCCTCTACCCGCGCCTTGCCCATCAGTGAATCAATGCAATCGGTTTATATCACCTTGATGATTCTTCTTAAGGGCTCTTTGATATTGCTTATCTGCCTGGGTCGCTGGTGGGAGCCGGGGGAAGTCGCGGGCGAAGGCGACCAACAAACCAGGCCTGCGCCCCGGGAACGTCGTGGATTGACCGATTATCTACGTAGATTCGTGATTTTGATTGCGGTTGCCGGTATTATTGCAAGTCTGGCGGGATATGCCAATCTTGCCATGTATCTGATCGAAAATCTGATCAAGAGTGTGGCATTAGTCCTGTTGTTGTTGGGTTTACGCGCGATATTAATGGAAGTATTGGGTGCGGCCACACGTTCCCGGTTTCTGCGCCAGCGTTTTGGATTGAAAATCATCACCCTGCAACGCATCCGGCTTTGGGCGGGCGGGCTGGTATCGGCGGCTCTGCTGATAGCCGGATTCCTGCAACTACTGCTGATCTGGGGAGTGGGCGAAGAAGACCTTGGTCTGTGGCTGAGTTCGTTGGTTACCGGCTTCACACTGGGTAATATCACCATCTCCCTGGGCGATATCCTGCTCGCGATCTGCGTGTTTATTGCAGCCATGGTGGCAACACGCCTGTTTCAGCGTTCACTGTTGAATTCGATATTGCCCCAGTTTACATCCAACCGTTCGGTTCAGCATTCATTGTCTTCTCTGGCCGGTTATGTCGGAATTACCCTCGCCGTGATGATGTTTATTGCCGCGTTGGGCATTAATCTGGAAAATATCGTCCTGGTCGCCGGTGCTTTGTCCGTCGGTATTGGCTTCGGCTTGCAAAATATCGTTAACAACTTCGTATCCGGGCTTATTCTGATCCTGGAAAGACCCGTCAAGGTGGGCGATTGGGTGGTGGTTGGTGAAAACGAAGGGTTTGTACAGCAAATTAACTTCCGCGCCACGGAACTGGAAACCTTTACCCGGGCAGCCGTGATTATTCCTAATGCGGAAATGTTGTCCAACTCCGTCACCAACCTTACCTACCATGATAAAACCAGCCGTATCGATATTCCACTGCAGGTTGCTTATGGCACGGACCCTGATCGCGTCGTCGCCATTTTGAAAAAAGCAGCTACGGATCAGGAAGCGGTATTGAATTATCCTGAAACATTCGTACTCTTAACCGATTTCGGCGCTGACGGTTTATGTTTTGAGTTACGTTGCTATATTCGCGACGCCACGCAAAAGCTCCTTGTAGCAAGTGATATTCGGCTGCAGATCCTGCAAACCCTCAACGCCGCGGGTATTGAAATACCCTTTCCTCAACGGGTTGTCCATATCGCCGACAGGAGTCCGGAAACCAGTAATCACGAGGGATCTACGGCGGCGGAATGAGGACAAATCAGTTCTTCGACTGGCTCCCGATGATCAGGGTCCAATAGGTTAAAAGGTCTGAGTGGTGGTCTTTGACACAGGCCGCTGCCAGTTCCTCCAGGGCGGGATTCATGATGTTGGCACAATGTTCCGGGCTATCCAGCCAGGCATTGACGACGGAAGAGGAAGTCTCGTGGCCACCGGCGATATTTTCGGCGATTCTGCTGTAGTCGTAGCCTGCCTCGGTAGCTCTGGCGGCCGGAGTCGAGCCGTCTGAACCGGTATGTGACAGGAAATTATGCGTGGCCATATCTTTTGAATGCCGTTCTGCCGCAACTGCCAGGGTAGGGTTCCACAATACTGCTTCGCTGGCGGTATAGCTGATTTCGCCGCACTGCCGGGAATGTTGCCGGGCTTCGGAAATGATGGACGCCATTCGCTGGCGGATCTGAACGCTGTCTTCGCACCGCAGCTCTTCAATGCAGTCGTGATGTCCGTCGCAACTGTAGTGGCCGGCCGAAACACACACATTGCCGCTGCAACCGCCGCCTTCCAAATAACAGGCGGTGAGATATAAGCTACTGAAAAATAAGAAAATTACGGGCTTGACTCTTAACATTGCTTATCGACCGTTGCGGCTCCTGTTTTCCAGCATATCAGAAATCAGCTGCCCCAGCTTTTGTACCGCCATGCGGATTTCGGAACTCCATAGGGTTCCCGCGCATATGCGCAGGTAGTTGGTGTATTTTTTAGTGGCCGAGAATAAGGGCCCAGGTGTAAAGCTGATATTTTCCTCCACTGCCCGATAATACAACTCAATCGTATTGATTCCCCTGGGTAACTGAATCCACAGAGTGATGCCTCCCTGAGGAGAGGAAATGCGCGTACCGGAAGGAAAGTCGTTGGCGATGGCTTGACGCATGGTTTCCAGCTGCTGTTTGTAAATCTGCCGGATGCGACCCATATAGCGATCATATTGCCCTCCCGAGAGAAATTCGGCGATTGCCAACTGTTGTAATGACGGAGTGGCCAGTGACGACAATTGTTGCAGATTTCTCACCTTGTCATTGAACTTTCCGCCAATCACCCAGCCGCATCTGAAGCCGGGTGCCAGGGTTTTGGAAAATGAACTGCAATGCAGGACCAATCCTTCTCGGTCATAGGTTTTGCAACTCGGAGGCTTGTTTCGGGTGAAATACAAATCGTTGTTAACATCGTCTTCAATCAGCGGAATATTTCTATAGGCAAGCAACTCGACAAGAGCCTTTTTGTTATCGGCCGGCATCAGGCTGCCGGTGGGATTGGAAAAATTTCCTTGTAGAATCAGGGTTTTTATATCGTGCCTGGATAGAGCCCTTGCCAGTGAGTCCAGGGAAATACCGGTATTCACATCAGTTTCGATCTCGACCACCAGATTGCCAAGGCTCTCGATCATCTGCAGTGTTCGGAAATATGAAGGTGTAGCGACCGCTACCAGATCTCCGGGCTTGGCAACCGCCTGCAGCGAGACCAGCAATGCTTCGGTGGCGCCATTGGTCATAAGAACATCTTCAGCCGTCACGGATTTTCCGGACTCACTGAAACGCTGCGCAATCAGCCTTCTTAGTTCCGGCTCTCCGCCCGGTGGGCCATAGGCAATGATCGATTGAGGATTTTTGCTGCTGATTTTTCTGATGGTACGTGAAAGGGCCTTGTAGGGAAGAAGCTCAGTTGCGGGATTGGCGACTCCCAGGCTGATCATTCCCTTTTGTCTGGAAATCCGTACCAGGGAAGCAATGTCGCGGCTCAAATTCAATTTCCGGGGCTGGCGTGCCGGAGCAGGGTGGGTGGGCGTGTCCGCAATCCGCTTGGCGTGGCGGACATAGAAACCGGATTGCGGGCGGACAGTTAGCAATCCACGTTCTTCCAGATTGATATACGCTTGGGAGACGGTGGCGATACTGATATTCAGTCGCCGGCTCATTTTTCTCAGAGACGGGACCTTATCTCCCGGTTTCAGGGTTCCGCTCTCAATCATGCTGACGATCAGGTTTGATACGTCTTCATACAGGTAGGAATCGCTGGCCGATTTTTCGATCTGCATAAAACTGTACTGGTCAAATTTTCAGTAAACTGTATCTGTTATTGTATGCATATGCTTTGTATTCTTGTCAATCATTGAAGATCTGTGTGGAACAGGAGGAATGCAATCATGGCGTCACTTGCGAAAATCGCCCTTTTTAGAAGAAGTCGAAGAGCACTGAAAAACTATACGGGGACCGTATGGCAGCTTAGAGAGACAGTGTGGGTGCATTGCCTGAAGATGGATTCCCTGATGAAACGCCAGCGTACTCGCCAACAGCTACTCAAGTTGGATGAAACACAACTCAGGGATGTAGGGATCAGTCATAGTCAACAAACTGTGGAAGGCAGTAAGCGAATATGGCAGGATTAAGGAGTTTTGCCGGTATTCGGATCAATAAGGATAAAATCAAACGGTGAGTTCAACTTCGTTTTTATATCTGATGACAATACTCATCTGGGGATCGACCTGGTATGCGATCAAATTCCAGCTGGGAACAGTGGCACCGGAAGTTTCATTGTTTTACCGATTTTCTCTCGCAGCCGCGGCACTATTACTCTTTTGTGTCTTAAAGGCCAAGCCGCTTAGCTACAAGGCTTCTGACCATGTCTTTATTTTTTTGCAGGGTATGTTTCTGTTCAGCTTGAATTACCTGATTTTCTACGAGGCGACATATTTGCTGACCACCGGGCTGATTGCCGTCATCTTTTCCTCTGTGGTCATTATGAATATTTTCAACGGCTGGCTGTTTCTGAAAAAGCCGGTGGATTTAGTGGTCATGGTGGGAGCGCTAATCGGATTACTCGGTATCAGCCTGGTTTTTTACAGAGAGTTTTATACGCTTAGCGGCAATACGGATGTTCTGAAAGGCGTGACTTACAGTGTACTGGGGACTTATCTGGCATCGATAGGCAATATCATTTCCTCTCGAAATCAATCGCGTGGCCTGCCGGTATTGCAGACCAACGCCATAGGCATGGCCTACGGGTCAGGCTTGATGTTTGTAGTGATTTTAATCGGCGGAGGTGAATTTAATTACGAATACAGCTGGCACTACTCGCTGTCTCTGCTATATCTGGCCCTGTTTGGTTCGGTATTCGCCTTTGGCGCCTATTTAACACTCATAGGACGAATAGGCGTGGATAAGGCCGCCTATGCAACTGTCATGTTTCCATTGGTGGCGTTATTGATATCGACAGTATTCGAAGATTACCGATGGAGCATTACCTCCATGTGTGGTGTGGCTCTGGTCATTCTCGGGAATTTGATTATCAACGGCAAGCGTCAGCGAGAATGGTTAGGGCGGCGACTGTTTAAGGAAAGGCATAGACGTGAGAATGCCGGCTGTGAGTGCGGTCCCTGACCATCTCTATGATCGGTGGCATACTGAATGCGCCGTCACAATAGCGCGGACTCAGAATAAACAGACACGGGTAGAAAACAATGTCAGCAGACTTAGATCGAGTGATTGACCGTAGAAATACAGCCAGTCTGAAATGGGAAAAATACCGGGAAACCGACATCCTGCCCATGTGGGTTGCCGACATGGACCTGCCGGTAGCTGAAGAGATTCAGCTGGCCATGCAAAAACGGTTGCAGCATCCGATTTATGGTTATACGGTCGGCACGCAAGACGCCGCCGCCGTCATTTGCGACATGCTGTTGAGGGAGTACGGATGGCAGATAGAGCCACAGTGGCTTGTATGGATTCCAGGCGTCGTTCCCGGGCTGTGGGCAAGTTGCGCGGCCTTTGGCGATGACGGTGATGAGGCCATATTTAACGCCCCGATTTATCACCACTTTTTCTCGGTTCCCGGGTACGCACGCAAAGTGGCCAAATCGGTACCGCTAAAACGGCAATCTTCGGGCCGCTGGACCTACGACTTTGAAGCCCTGAAGGACGCGATCACGGAACGCAGCCGATTGATGCTGCTGTGCTCCCCGCATAATCCCACCGGCACACTGTTCAGCCGGGAGGAGACGGAAAAGATGTGTCAATTGTGTGAGGACAACGATTTGATCATCGTATCGGACGAAATTCACTGTGATCTGATACTTGCCGAACATAAACAACATATCCCCACGGCTATAGCCTGTCCCCGGTCAGCCGACCTGATGGTGACCCTGATGTCGCCGAGTAAAACCTATAATCTGGCGGGCTTGAACTGCTCCCTTGCCGTGATTCCTGATGCAACCATGCGCAAACAGTTTAATGAGGTGAGGCACGGGGTCCTGCCCTCGGTGCCAGTGATGTCATATGAAGCTATGATTGCAGCCTACTCTAAGGCTGGTTCGTGGAAGCAGGCAATGCTTGAGTTGTTGCGGCGAAATTACGCCTTTCTCAGGCAGGAAATAGCCACCATCGACGGCTTGGAGATGACGCCGATGGAGGCGACATTTCTAGCCTGGATCAATACAGAGAGTCTCCCGGT
This sequence comes from Granulosicoccaceae bacterium, assembly GCA_965222695.1. Lineage (GTDB taxonomy): Bacteria > Pseudomonadota > Gammaproteobacteria > Granulosicoccales > Granulosicoccaceae > UBA7957. The sequence continues at coordinate 4,202,710 of OZ244967.1, forward strand.
TGAGAATTCAGCAATGTTTTTCGAACAGCACGGCGTCGGCCTGTCGCCGGGTTCGACCTTCGGTCTGGATAAGTATGTCAGATTGAATTTTGCCTGCCCGATAAGTACCCTGAAAGAAGCGGTCGAGCGTATGCGCTCTGCGGTGGAATCGCTATGACTCTATCTTAAAAAGTGTGACAGAAATCACACCTATTCAAGGGTAATTTCACCCTGATCCAAGGCCTGAAGCAAAGTAAGAGTCATGCGTGCGGTTGCACCCCATAATAACTCACCATCGTAGCGTTTATAGTATACGGCCGGATAACGCTTACGATGTTTTAAAATATGATCGGCCTTAATTTGCGGCACTTTTAGATAGTAGTTCTCTTCATTGTTCAGCCAGCTGAGCGGAATGGTAAATATCCGTGCGACTTCCGATTGCTGGGCCTTCAGTCGCAATGGCCAGGGAATCATGCTGACAAAAGGGTGGATCTGAAAATCACTGATTGTGTTATAGGGTTTGAGTTGCCCCAGTACTTCTACCTGGTTGTTGCTGAGGCCGATTTCTTCTTCCGCTTCGCGCAAAGCGGTCTGTTTGATGGTTATATCCCGTGGATCCTGCTTGCCTCCCGGAAATGCAACCTGCCCGCTATGATAATCGTGAGGGTTTTCCGTCCTTCGGATATATAACACTTCCCACTGTCGGTTCCTTTGCAGCAGAGGAATTAATACCGCTGCATTTCTGCGTTTTCGAGAGGTATTTCCTTTTCTCCGGTCCGGTCCGTCGGAGCGGCGGATAAACCCGGGAAGATTATATTGTTTCGGCATAGATCTCCTGAAAACCTCGAGTCGACGAGTGTCATTTTGCACATAATCTTAAGGCGTGTCATCAATTACACTATATATCCTCCTGAAGCCCTATATCGGCAATAAAAAGCCTGTCCCTGAAGGTGTTGTAAGTTGTTGCGCTGCGAAAAATCCAGATTAGCCCATGCCGGCCGATAAGAATTGAATATTCAACTTTCCGGGGGGTATAAGAGTGTTGACCTCAAATATCGCAGAAATACTGAACGACCCAGCCCCACGCTTACTGTTATTGTCCAATGATGCCAAGGTTCAATCCGCGATTGATCTGCAGTTGATCGATCGCCTGGGTGTGTCGCTCAGTCGATACCGGACCGCAGAAGAATTCGAGCAGGCGGTAAGCAATCATGACGCGGGTGAGGTTTTGGCGATTATTGACAATAGCGAAATCAGCGAGGAGGAATCCGCCGAGTTGTTTTCGGCGCTCGAAAGCCAGGAAATTCCGACAGTGAGTATTTATAATCGTGCCAATAACTGCACGAGAGTCGAATACAAAAGCGTCATTGCGACATTGGATCGCGATAAACAATTACGCCAACTATCGGAAATGGCGGAAGGCGTTTTTAAAAACCGCCGGATACGTGTCATTATCCTTCATCGGAACAGTCAACACAGACACTATCTGGAAGAGCTCCTGAGCGGGCAATTTTACACCGTGATGCAAGCGGCGGATGTGGCCGAAGCCAAGGAGTTCTTAACGCTCTATCCCCAGTCACAGATTCTGCTGCTGGATGAAAAATTCTGTGTCGTCGACGGGATCGATGTCGTGGAAACCCTGCGCGAAAATAATCCTATAGATCGACTGGCCATTATCGGCATGACTGTTCAGCGTGATCCGGCTTTGATTTCACGATTATTTGAATCGGGGGCGAGTGATGTTTTGACGACATCGACGGACGATATTGAACTGCTGGCCCGGATCAGATTTCAGCTACAATCCATCAGCAAGAGCCGTAAACTGCAACAGGGTGCCTTTTCTGACTATCTGACTTGCGCTTACAGCCGCGAGTATTTTTACGATGCGGGCAATAAAATATTTGCATCGGCTCAGCGCGGCAATCTGCAATTAAGCTTTGCCCTAGTCAATATCGATAACTTCAACACCATTAACAGAGAATACGGCCTGGCAGTGGGCAATGCGGTTTTGTGTAGTGTCGCCGATCAGCTTAAACGTATGATCAGGGAAACGGATATTATCGCCCGCAACGAAGGAGATGAATTTCTTTGTTTGCTCAGTTGTGTGGGTCGCAATAATATTTACCCGATTCTGGAAAGAGTGCGAATGCAAATCGAAAAAAAGGGGGCATGGAATGCAAAACAGCATATTCCGCTCTCGGTTTCAATCGGCGCGACCCCGGAGACGGGAGCCAGTCTGGAAAATATGCAGATCCGTGCTGAAATGGCGTTGCAGCAAGCCAAACAAGCCGGCAAAGGCCGTGTCGAAATTCTCTAGGGCCTGTTAATTCCGCTTGATGTCGTAGCGAGTACTGCGCCAACCCTGTCCTGATTCAATAGGTGTTAACAGGGCCAGATACATACCATGCAAACACTGAACGATTATATCGGACCCGGGCTCGATATTCTTTCAATCGGCCTGAATCCGTCGCCACCATCAGTAGCGGCCGGGATATACTTCGCCGGGAAACGTAATCGCTTCTGGCGGGCATTGAATGCCTCCGGTCTGATCGACGAGAATCTTGAGGCCAGCAGTAAAAGCATGCAAAGATTGTTTTTACATTATCGAATCGGCTTTACGGATACGGTCAAACGGCCGACTCCGGGCGCGAAAGATTTGCGGCGGGCCGATTTTATACGTGATGTACCCCGACTGGAACAGAAACTTCTTTATTATAAGCCCATGATTGCCTGGTTTCACGGCAAGGTGGCTTACCGGCATTTTCTATCCGTGCTTGAGATTGAACAATCAACCGTAAGGTGGGGCGAGCAGATGAAAACCATCGGCGAAAGCAAAATATTTGTTTCGCCCAATCCGAGTCCCGCCAATGCTGCATTTTCCCTGGAAGATTTAATTGACTACTACACCACCTTAAATCGTCTACGTAATAGTATATTGATCCTTTAAACGGGCGTAGTTCTCAGCAACATAACGCAAATAGGTTTTTTCGGATTCTGTCAGTTCGCGTGATTGCCGAACCGGTGCGCCGACATACAAATATCCGCTCTTGAGGATTTTTCCAGGCCCGACTAAGGTACCCGCGCCAATCATTACCCCGTCCTCGACTAACGCCTTGTCCAGGATGGTGGCATTAATACCGATCATAACTTCATTGCCGATGTTGCAACCGTGTACCACGGCACCGTGTGCGATGGTGACATAGTTGCCGATAGTCAGTGCATTACCGCCCGGACTATAGTGACTGTCATGCGTGACATGCAGGGTGACATTATCCTGAACACTGGTAAAAGATCCGATGGTGACGGATTGAATGTCACCCCGAATGACGGCGCATGGCCACACGGAGCAGTTTTCTCCCATGCTCACGTCGCCGATAATAACGGCACTGTCATCGACATAGCTGCTTTTATGAATTCGCGGTCTGTGGCCACCAAAACTTCTGATACTCATCATACTCTCACAGTCAGCATAAAGGCTTGCTTAATCGCCGTTTTCAAAGACCTTTACCAAGGTTGATAAATCGCTTGTCATGGCATCCGGGCCGCGCATCAACATTGTGTCCAGTGCTTGCTGGCAGGTATCGGCTTTATTTCCCGGGGTCTGAGCCGCTTGAACTGCATTTCTCAATTCCCCGACCAAGGTTTCGACATGCCATTGTACCGGCTCATGGTTGTCACTGGCCATGCGTGGGGCCATCAATCCATTGCATGCCGTTGAGTATTTTCAGATTTGTGGCAAACTGCCGGGTCGCAACCGGATCAATACCGGATGTGTCGAATCATACCCCGGTAACTAAATTCGAGCAGCACCGAGACCCTTGAAACCGACTTATTTAAAATCCGATTCGCGCGAAGTTGAGTTTATCGCTTTGATCGCCACTATGACGTCGCTGGTTGCGCTTTCGATCGATGCAATGCTGCCGGCACTTCCCGATATCGCACTGGATCTTGGCGTCGCACATGAAAATGATCGGCAGGATGTTATTTCCTATTTGTTTCTCGGCCTGGCAGTCGGCACACTGATTTATGGTCCGGTATCGGACAGCATCGGCAGGAAACGTCCTATCTATGCTGGAATCGCCTTGTTTCTGCTGGGGACTGTAATCTGCCTCACCGCGAGTGATTTCAACAGTCTGCTGGCCGGTCGTATATTGCAAGGTCTGGGTGTGGCGGGGCCGCGAATTGTATCTATCGCTTTGGTCCGGGATCTCTACAGCGGGCGTGCCATGGCCAAAGTCATGTCTTTGGTGATGGCTGTGTTTATCCTGGTTCCGGCTTTGGCGCCCTTGGTCGGGCAAGGTGTGATGCTGCTCGGCGGCTGGCGTGCTGTTTTTGTCTTATTTTTGCTGCTTGCCATAGTCGTATTGATTTGGTTCGCCTTGCGGCAGGATGAGACGCTTCAGCCGGAAAACCGCAGACCCCTCTCGGTACGGAATATTGTGTCGGCCATGGTGCATGTAGTGAAGAACCCTGTCGCCTTGGGCTACACGCTGAGCGCGGGTCTGGTGTTCGGCGCTTTCGTCGGCTACCTGGCTTCGGCTCAGCAGATCCTCCAGGAGCTGTATGGGCTTGGTAATCAGTTTCCGCTGTATTTTGCCATGATCGCTTTGGTGATCGGCTGTTCCTCTCTGGTGAATTCGAGTCTGGTCATGCGGCTTGGCATGCGACAGTTGTCCTGGGCAGCGCTGGGCGGCGTCTGCATGTTTTCAACCCTGTTTTTATTCGTTTCCCTGAACGCTCAGGGAGTACCCGCTCTTTGGGAGTTCCTGCTTTATCTGTCGTTGACTTTTTTTTGTGTGGGGATTTTATTCGGTAACTTCAACGCTCTGGCTCTGGAACCGGAGGAATTGGGTCCGATTGCAGGAGTTGCATCGGCTGTCGTCGGGTCTTTGTCCACATTGATTTCGGTTCCCCTGGGTGGCGTAATCGCCGGACTTTTCGACCAAAGCGTCAATCCTCTGGTTGCAGGCTTTGCGATTCTGGGCGGGGCTTCCGCGGGAGTGATGTATTTTACGGAACGCAAGCGGCCAAAGTTGCGCCGCGATGGCGAATCATCCTGATGGCAAAAACAGTTTAAATCCCTGGTGTGACGCCTTAAAACCCAAACTGTGATAAAAGCGGGCAGCATTTTCGCGCCTCTTGTCGGATGTCAGTTGTATGAGCCTGCACTTGTTCTCGCGAGCCTGATCTATGGCCCACTCGATCATTGACCGGCCTATCCCCTGGTTTCTGAATTCCGTCTTCACTCTTATGCCCTCGATTAACAGCCGCCATGAGCCTTGATAGCTGATCCCCGGAATATAGGTGAGTTGCATCATGCCTACGGTCTGACCCGAGAGTTCGGCAACGATCAATTGATTGTCCGGACTTTTGGTGATCTCCCGAAAAGCCTTAAAGGTCGATGACGGGATGGCTTGGCCTTCCCTGGGGCAGTGCATGCTGCTGAGCCCGCCTTCATCGAGTAATTTCAGCAGTGTCAGCAAATCCGATTCTTCCGCCGGCCGGAACTTCAATTTAACTTTATGCATTGAGAGACATTTTCATCGGGATCGATAAACCGTTTTCAAAGTGGAAAAACGCCGGGCCGGAGGGTGAGAATCCATACTGGCGGCAAGCTGCGAAGAAGTCGCGACAGCGGTCTACGAATACATCTTCAATCGATTCTTGGATCAAGTATCTTTGCATTGCAGTAAACAGTTGCAGGAAAAGGCCCTGGATCGCCAATTACGGACCGACGGTTCCTTGACTTTTTTATCAGGCTACAAGGGTATATTCGAATCATTCATTCGAAAATATCTCAAAGTTATGATTTTGGGAATTTGTAACTGACCAAAGAGCGCTGTTAAGCCCCGCAAGCGAAAAAAGTACAGCTTAAACGCCCACGATTGACATAGGCTTGTATACTTAGTTTCGTCAGCAGACATTTTCCTTTTCAGCACTGAAGGATAGAGTTCGCCGGATTGGAAATTCATCGCGGTTTTATTAAAGGTAGACCAATGAATAATAAAACGAATAATCCGGCCCCGCTCTACAATCGCATCAGGGATGTCTTCGATAACGGATTCAGGATTGACTGGGTCACCACGGCTTTTATTCTGGCCAATCATCTTGTGTGTCTGATAGCTACGCCGGTCGCTTATTATGCCGCACCTGATAATTTCTGGAAGGTAATGCTGGCCTGGACGCTGATACATGCACTGGTGGGCAGTTTATCAACGACGGTGTACTCCCATCGTTTGATCGCCCATGGCGCAGCACGCTACATCAGCTGGCCGGTGCATATAGTGTTCGGGTTTATCGGGCAGGTGTTTTCCATGCAAGGCAGCGTTCGCCGCTGGGTGTCAATGCATGTGATGCACCATGGCGTGGACCGCAGCGGCAAACATCATCTGGACCCTTACAGCGCGACTTGGTTCGACAGCACATGGCGCAACTTTTTGTGGTCTCATGTATTGACCTATTTTTTCTTTCATCCGCACTCCACCGAGGCTGATCGCGCATTTACCGCAAAAGGCAGTTCGCCGCTGATTTGGCAGGATAAGCTCTATCTGCCTCTATTGATCGGTTTGAATTACGTTTTGCCACTGGTGGTGGGATTTCTCATCACAGGCACTGTTGCAGGCGCGCTTTGTCTGATGATTGCATCCGTCGGAGGGTTTACGCTTGCCCAGCACAACACCTGGACGGTCAACAGCGTGACGCATATGTGGGGGTTCACCAAAGGCATCAATAGCTCGGCGAAAAATAACTATCTGTGGCTCGGACCTTTAGGTGAGGGAAATCATCATGCTGATCACCATGATTATCCCAGGGATTATCGCAACGGCTTCGGCTGGACGGGCTGGTTACTGGATCCTACGCGCTATGTGATTTTGTTACTCAGAGCCTTGGGACTGGTGAAAGGGTTGAACCGCGCCAGTAAAAGTCGCGAAGCGGAAATTATCGCTCAGCGCAAACTGTATGAAGCACAGGCAAGAACCCAACCCACCCTGTGGGAAAAATGGGAGGCCAGACTGGACAATCTCAGACAGGAGTGGCTGGAGGCGACTCGCCAGTGGGAAGATTTCAAATTGAAGAAAATTCAATTGAAGTCCATGGCGCTGCCAACATTGGAGTTACGCGAAAAACTGGCGCAGCTGAAGGCGGAGATGGAAGTTGCCCGGCGTGCAATGAGAGCCAGAAAACAAGCGTTTTTTGACGCGATCTATGAAATGCGAGTTTTGCATTACGCCACTTAAGGTTCTTAGAGCCATATATGGTTCGCCCCGTTATGCAAGAATAAAATGTAGTACTCATAAAGAAGTTATTGCAGCCATATATCCGGTATCGAATCGAGAACGCTTGTCGCGCTCTGTCGTACCCTGATGGAATTCGCTCGCCCCTGGCCTCATCAGTTCAGCGGTCTACCTCGTGGTGACCATAGGCTCTATCAGGCTCCCAGGTGCGCGGTTTATAACCCTTTATGCCATCACTGTGATTTCACTCTTTGCAATTGGATGAGGCTTAGCTTCACGGACTCTTAACCTAAATATCAGTACCTTGTGTTATTCCAGCGCAACGCATGAACGACTCGCCCTTTTATCACACCCTGGCCAGAGTTGCGGTGGAGTAGTCTTCGCCGTTTTTTAACAACGCATAGGCGACGCGTGCTATTTTATTGGCCATCGCCACAATAGCGACGTTCATGTGACTGCGCTGTTTGAGCGCCTGGCACCATCGCTGGGTGTTCGTGCGACATTGGTCGACATGCACAACCACAGAACGAGCACCGTGTATCAGCAAGGTTCGCAGGTAAACGTCTCCTCGCTTGCTGATACCCAACAACGTTGGCTTGCCCCCTGTTGAGTGCTGTCGTGGCACCAGACCCAACCAGGCCCCCAGTTCCCGGCCATTGCGAAACGACTTGATATCGCCGATACCCGCCAGCAGTGCCGTTGCCACCAGTGGGCCGACCCCTGGGATCGTCATCAGCCGCTTTGCCTGCTCATCCTGCTTAGCCAACCTCTGCAGTGTGTCGTCGTAATCAGTCACCCGCTGGTCACTGTGCAAAAGCTCTTCATACATCCGTTGGAGTTGCTCGCGAAACAAGTCACTCAAGCCGTTGTCGGCATCCTCCAAGACCTCGGGCAACCGGTTAATCACTGTTGCCCGTCCTCGGGCCAGGACAAGACCATACTCCTGGAGCAATCCGCGAATCTGATTCACTTGCGCAGTACGTTGCCCAACCGCCAGACTACGCAATCGGTGTATGGCTTGTATATCCTGCTGGGCCACCTCCTTGATCGCGACAAAACGCATGCCGGGACGTTGCACCGCTTCGCTAATGGCCTCAGCATCTGCCGCATCGCTTTTGTTCGACTTGACATAGGGCTTGACAAACTGTGGGGCTATCAGCTTTACCTTGTGCCCGTAAGACTGAAATAAACGACCCCAATAATGGGCGCTGCCACAAGCCTCCATGGCCACCAGACAGGGCTGTTGTTTGACCATCCATTGTTTCAATAACTGCCGGTTCATTTTTCGATTCATCACTTTGCGCCCCGACTGATCAGCGGCAAAAACCTGAAAGCTGTTCTTCGCCAAATCGATAGCGATTACTTTTAACGGGTGTTTTTCGGTATCATGTTTCATGGTTCGCTCCTTCATCTCGTTGTTTGGCTCACACAGTAGCCGTCTTAAATACCCAGTCATTACTATAATGACTTTGAGAGGAGGGGCGAACCATTCCATTAGTTCAAGATCTCTGTGTCGTCGCGAGAATACGCTGATTTGAGTCAGATTTTATTCTGATTGGAGGCGCATAGTGGTTATACGCAACGACGATCAGGAGGAAATCTGGCCAAACTCAACGAATTCGCAGTAGGCACAGAGATTTTGAACAGGCTCATAGTGGCCATCATTCTGAGCGAATCCGCACCGGGGAAGCTTGTCCGCTTACACGAACAAGCTTCCCCGGTTAACAGGCTCGGTGATCACTCCACCTCGCTGAGCGGTATTCCCAGTGCTTTTGCAATACCTTTGCCGTAAGCCGGATCGGCCATATAACAGTGACGGATATGGCGTTTCTGGATCTCAACCGGTGCCTCACCGATAGATCGTGCCGTGTTGTTGAACAACAGCTGCTGCTGATCGGGCGTCATTAGACGGAACAATGCTCCCGGCTGGGAATAATAGTCGCTATCCTCACGATGATCCCAATGATCAGCGGCTCCCTCAAGTGGCAAGGGTGGATCCTGGAATTCGGCCTGCTCAGCCCATTCGCCCTGATCATTCGGTTCATAACCGAGCGTGCTTCCATGATTAGCGTCAACCCGCATGGCGCCGTCGCGATGATAACTGTGAACCGGGCAGCGCGGGGCGTTGACCGGTATCAGATGATGATTGACACCCAGTCGATAGCGTTGCGCATCGCCGTAAGAGAATAAACGCCCCTGCAGCATTTTATCCGGTGAAAAGCCGATACCTGGCACCACGCTGGCGGGATTGAACGCGGATTGTTCGACTTCGGCGAAAAAATTCTCCGGATTTTGATTGAGTTCCATGACGCCGACTTCGATAAGCGGATAGTCCTTGTGCGGCCAGACCTTGGTGAGATCGAAAGGATGATAGGGCACTTTTGCGGCATCGGCTTCAGGCATAATCTGTACATAAAGTGTCCATTTCGGAAAATCGCCGTTTTCGATACTGTCGAACAGGTCACGCTGATGGCTTTCCCGGTCTTTGCCGATAATGGCTTCAGCCTCTTGATCCGTTAGATTCCGGATCCCTTGCTGGGTTTTAAGATGAAACTTAACCCAGTGCCGCTCTTTGTTAGCGTTGATAAAGCTGAAAGTGTGGCTGCCGAAACCGTGCATATGTCTGTAGCTGGCGGGAATACCGCGGTCACTCATGACGATGGTGATCTGGTGTAACGCCTCGGGTAAGGATGTCCAAAAGTCCCAGTTATTCTTCGCACTACGCATATTGGTGCGTGGATCACGTTTGACCGCATGGTTGAGGTCGGGAAATTTGAGCGGATCGCGTAAAAAGAATACCGGCGTATTATTACCCACCAGATCCCAGTTACCTTCCTCGGTATAGAACTTCACCGCGAATCCGCGGATATCGCGTTCCGCGTCGGCGGCACCACGTTCACCCGCCACTGTGGTAAAACGGGCAAATAAGTCGGTTTTTTTGCCCACTTCCGCGAATATTTTCGCGCGCGTGTAGCGAGTGATATCCTTGGTGACGGTAAAAGTGCCATAGGCCGCCGACCCCTTGGCATGCATTCGGCGCTCGGGAATCACCTCGCGGTCAAAATGGGCGAGTTTTTCCAGGAACCAGACGTCTTGCAGAAGTTGTGGCCCCCGGGCGCCTGCAGTCATCACATGTTGATTATTGGCTACGGGACATCCCGCGCTGGTCGTCAGTTTCTTGCTCATTGATTAAATTCCTCGTTATGTGTTGGCAGCATTTGAATCCCGTTTCGGTAACCCTCGGGACGAAACGCTCGGACGGGTTTGTCTTGCGTGTACATCTTGTAAACGAAATTAGCGGATAGATTTATGTGTGTAAAACGATTAATAATTGGATTAGTATTCGTATTTTACGAATATTGAAGATAAACCCGTATGAAACAGCTTCCCAGTCTCAAGCAATTGGAATATCTGGTTTCCCTCGCGGAAACACTGCATTTTGGACAGGCATCGGAGAAGTGTCATATCACGCCGTCCACCTTAAGCGCCGGTATAAGAGATCTAGAGAAGGTGCTGGGAGTCAGCCTGGCTGAACGGAGCAAGCGGCATGTTCTGATGACGTCTGTCGGAGAAAGGATTGCTGCACGTGCGCGGCTGATCCTGCGTGATGCTGAAGATTTAATGGAACTTGCGGCCGCCGATCGCAAGCCCATGGCCGGCGAGATGAGATTGGGTGTCATTCCGACGATCAGCCCGTTTATGCTGCCAGGCGTTTTACCGGGCCTGCGTAAGCAGTATCCGGATCTGCGTCTTTATCTCAGAGAAGAACAGACCGCCTCTTTGCTGGCGAAACTGCACGCCGGAGAAATCGACACAGCCCTGATTGCGCTGCCCTTTGCGATCGAAGGATTGGCCTCCAAGGTCTTATTTGAAGACCATTTTCTGTTTGCCTGCAATATCCGCCATCCAATGGCGAGCCTGAAGACAGTACCTGTCAGCGAACTTGCCAATCAGTCTCTGCTTTTGCTTGAAGAGGGGCACTGCCTGCGCGGCCACGCCTTAGAGGCGTGCCATCTCGATCACCGGCAGGAGCGTGCCCAGTTCGAAGCCAGTAGCCTGCATACGCTGGTACAGATGGTTGCCGCGGGTATGGGTGTAACCCTGCTTCCGCAACTCGCCATTGACGCTCACATTACGCAAGGAACCGCAATTAAGCTGATTCCGCTGGCCACCCCGGCCTCTCGCCACATAGGACTGGTTTGGCGTCAATCTTCGATGAGAGTAGAGGAATTTGAGATGTTGGGCGAGGTTTTTCGGCCGGCTCTAAGCAGAAAGTCTAGTGGTTAAGCTTTAATATGGCTGGATAATTGTAATCTGTCCAGATGGCACACCGTAGTAACAATGTCGATTGATAGTGATGCAAACCCCGATCAGGTGCGCGAATCCGTGGCACATTTTACGCGTGATGTCATCAATCCGGCTCTTGCGGCGAGTGGCGGAGCCGATGCTTTTACCCGATGCTGGAGTCTGGCCGCGGATTTTGGACTGCTCGGTGTCAATATCGGGAAAGAGTACGGAGGCAGCGGCTTAACTCTGGCGGCTGCTGTCGCCGCGATGGAAAGTCTCGGCGAAAACTGCAGTGATAATGGCTTCGCCTTTGCTGTAAACGTTTCAGTATTCACTCATGCGGCTACGCTCTCCACGGCGGCAGGCAAACAACAAAAACGGAAATATCTGGCCCCGCTTTGCCGGGGTGAGCGCATCTGCGCTTACGCGTTGACGGAAGAAAATGCCGGATCTGACGCCTATGCGCTGGAAACCCGTGCAGACCTCGTGGATAAAGGTTATGTTCTTAGTGGCCGCAAGCTTTATATATCCCTGGGCCCGATTGCAGATTTCGCACTGGTGTTCGCCAGCACCGATTCCGAACGCGGCCGTTGGGGTTTAACCGCTTTTATCGTCGATTTAGATACCAAGGGCGTGACTAAAACACCTACTGCCAAGGCCGGGCTTGAAACCGTGCCCATGGGTACGATCGAATTTGATCATTGTTTCCTGCCGGCAAATCAGGTTCTCGGTACTGTCGGCGGCGGAGCTGCAGTATTTGAGGACTCTCAGAATTGGGAACGGAGTTTTGTTCTGGCCAGCCACGTTGGTGCGATGAAACGTCAACTTGAGAATACCCTGGACTTTGCGAAATCACGAAAGCAGTTCGGGAAATCCATAAGCCGTTTTCAATCCGTGTCGAATCGCATCGCCGATATGGCGCTGCGCCTGGAAACATCGCGCCTGATGCTTGAGCGTCTGGTGCAACTGAAGACCAAGGGAAGACCTATCCGCCTGGAAAGTGCCATGGCAAAGCTACACATATCCGAATGTTTCCATAACAATTGTCTTGATGCAGTCAGAATATACGCGGCCAAAGGCTACACCGGCGATGCCAAGGCTGTTGTGGATCTAAATGATTCACTGGCGGGACTTTTGATCGGCGGAACCAACGATATTCAGCGCGGGATCATTTCGCGTCTGATGGGGGCCTAGACGGCCGTGCCTCAATCTTTACCCGATCTGCTAAAAAAAACAGCGGAATTATTTCCCGGTCATTGTGCTTATCGCTGTGCCCATCAGGAAATCACCTACCGGCGGCTTCTGCGAGAGGCCTGTGCGCTTGCGGCTTATCTTAAAACCGCCGGTGTGAAAAAGGGAGACAGAGTTGGGATACTGCTTCACAGAAATATTGAGATGGTCCTGTCGGTGTATGCAACGCTTTTCGCCGGTGCAGCCTATGTACCGATCGATAATACAGCTCCTGCGGAGCGCGTCTCTAAAATTGTCGAGCAATGCCGATGTAAACTGATTATTACTCAAACAGGCTTGAGTCATCGTGTTGAGCGAGACGACATCCGCTTGATTTTCACCGATTCGGGCGAAGAGTGGTCAGGAGCAAAGAAAATCAAGAGCAGTCACTTGCCCTTTATATCGCAAGAGGATATTGCCTATATTATTTTTACCTCAGGTACCACCGGCATACCCAAGGGTATAGTGCACAGCCATGCCAGTGCCTGCGCTTTCGCAACGATGATGCGTGACCATTATGGTTTGGATAGCAAAGACCGCATCACCGGTCTGTCGCCGCTGCATTTCGATATGTCGACTTTCGATCTGTTCGCGTCCGATGCGGCGGGTGCCTGCACCATAGTGTTTTCGGAGGCGGAGCAAAAAATCGCCGCATCCATGACCCGATTGACCGAACAGGAGTCGATCAGTGTATGGTACTCAACGCCTTTTTCGCTCATACAGGCACTCGATTACGGTATGCTGGCAGAACGCAATCTGGAGAAATTGCGCTGGGTGATTTATGCGGGGGAGGCGTTTCCGGGTCATCAGCTGACACGCTTGGTGAATGCAGTTCCGGAGGCAAGGATAAGCAATGCTTACGGCCCGGCCGAGGTGAATGTTTGTCACATCTTTGACTTTCCGCCGGGCAAATCCTGGGAGGAAAGCGCAGTCCCGATCGGAAGCCCGTGCCGGGATGTCACGGCCAGGGTAGTGGATGATGCCGGAAATCCATCCGCAACAGGTGAGCTTTGGATATCGGCAAAGACTATGATGAACGCCTACTGGCAGGCACCGGAATTGACCCGAAAGGCCATGAATTGTACCGATGACGGCAAATGGTATTACAAGACAGGAGATCTTGTCCGAATTGATGACAAGGGTCTGTATTATTTTCTTGGCCGGCGGGACAGACAGATAAAACTGCGGGGTTTTCGAATAGAGTTGGACGATATTGAGCATGCCTTGAATACCATTCCCGGGGTACGCTTGTCGAGTGCCACCGTGCGTGGGGACGAACAGGGCTTAGAGGCTATAGTGGCGGATGTGCAGCTGCGCGAAGGCATTGAATTCAGTGAAAACGCGATAAAGCGAGAGCTGGCGGCTAAACTGCCCGCCCATGCCGTACCTCAGCGGATCAGAATCAGATCCGTCTTTCCCATGACCAGTACCGGGAAGGTTGACCGGCGTCTGCTTGGCCGTCTTGATACGACTGTCGCCGAGGGAAAAAAATGTTAGATTCGGCAAAACGGACTGTCCGCGACATCGTCAGTCAGGCCAGCGAGCCCTATATCGAAAAGCTTGATGAGGATACCGAATTACTGATTAGCGGTCTGCTCGATTCTCTGGCAGTGATTCGGATTGCGACGGCCATTGAAGAATGTCTGCAACTGGAAGTCCCTCCCATGGATATCAGCATAGAGAATTTCCAGTCACTCAACGCCATATACGCTTATATGGACTCCCGGGTGCAGTCGTAATGGCCACAGGCATGCATTACAAAGCCACGCCGATGCAGCGCTTAATCCTCAGGGGCCAGGCAATGGCGACGAATTCACCCCTGTATAACATGGCCTTTCGCTTCGATCTTTATGGTTTGCTGGACAGGGAACGCTTTAAAAGCGCATTTGACAGCCTTGTTCGAAATAATGATTGCCTGCGATTGAGAGCGATATCCGAAAGCGAAGTTGAGATTGCGGAAAGATCCGATTTTGATCTGAAAATTCTGGAAGGCGATCCGGGTCATGGAATGGAGGATCAGGCTTGCATTGCTCTGAATCCTTACTCCCGTTGCTTTGATTCCTGTCTGTACGCTATAGGTCCCCGGCATCACGCCTGGTTTCTTAACCAGCATCACCTGATCACCGACGGCTTTGCGTTTGTGCAATTATTCCGCAAGTTGGAGTCGGCCTATCTCGGCAGGGAGATGGAAGCCGGGCCACTGTTTTCTGAAGTCTCCGATTTATACCTGAAAAGCGCTTTAACTCCGCAATCTGCCCGGGCACGGACGTATTGGGAACAAAAATGCGATGGCCTGGAAGCCGCACGGGATTCCGTTTCCTTTGATAATACAACAAACAGGCACACGTTGGAATTATGCAAAGACACCATGCATTTGCTGGAGAGATGTCTGAACAAGCCGGGTATACGCAGTATCAGCCGGGATCTCAGCGTGTTTTCAATCCTCGCCGCTGTGCTTTTGATTCTTCGATACAGACTGTTTACACGCACCGATGACACGCTGGGAACACCGTTTCATCACCGGACGGCGAAAGCCTTTCTTGGTCCGGAATTGGAGATCGGTTTGATCAGAGTGAATCCGGACAAATTTTCCACCTTCACCGAAGTGGTTAAAGCCGTACAGAGCGATCTCCTGTCATCGCTGAAATACAATACGGCGGGTATATCTTCGGCCAAGATCAACAACAGCTTTTCCTGGCTGCTAAACTTTGTACCGGCAGTATTCGGGCAATTTGCAGGACTGGACTGTAAAACCACCTGGCTGCATCCGAATGCTGGAGATTCGGTACATGACTTGCGGCTGCAGGTGCACGATTTTAACCGGCAGGGTGCTTTCTGCCTGCATTTTGACATGGCGCAGCGCCGCTTTAGCGACGTGCAGCAACGGCGTATGCCGCGGCTATTCGAAAAACTGCTCAAACAATGTCTGCGGAACCCGGATACCGAATTCGCAAACCTTTCCCTGTTGGAGGATCAGGAGAAAAGGATGCTCGAATCTTTCAATAATACATCTCGGGAAAGCAATGATCGCCATGTATTCGACTTGATACACGCTCAGCTGAGTACCCGGGCGAATTGCCCCGCCGTTGTGGAAAACGACCGCGAATTCACCTACCGTGGGATCGATGAAGCATCCAATGCACTGGCGAAAAAACTGCAAGCGTGCGATGTTGCTCCAATATTGATCGGCCGCAGTCCGGAATCGGGTATCGCCATGCTGGCGGCATTGAAAAGCGCAAAACCCTTTGTGCCCCTGGATATTGAACATCCTGACGATCGCATTAACAGCATATTGGACGCTCTGGGTAATCCGCCTTTACTGTGTACTCCGGATCAAGCCAACAGACGCCTGAGTTGTAAAACACCGATTATAGTTGACGCAGAAGAACGCAGCCACCAGACGATTGTCAACACGGACAACGAAATCGCTTATATTATTTTTACCTCCGGTACCACCGGCACTCCCAAGGGCGTCGAGGTCGGGCATAGATCGTTTTGCAATTATTTGCGCTGGGCCAAATCCTATTATACGGACGGACAAGCGGCCGATATGCCGTTGTATTCCTCTTTAGCTTTCGATTTGACACTTACGTCGATATTTCTACCGCTGATCAGCGGCGGTAAAATCGTGGTCTATCCGCAGAAAGATAAATCTTCTCAGCTTGCCGTGTTGGACGTGTTTCAGGATGATCGGGCCGATCTGGTGAAACTCACGCCGTCGCATTTGCGTCTGGTTCTGCGGTCGCACCAGCGTGCGGGCTTGACGAAAACCGGGAATATCCGCCTAAAAGGTCTGATCGTCGGCGGGGAGGATTTTCCGCGCTCTCTGGCGCTGGACGCACTATCGCAGCTGAACGGAAATTTGCCTATCTATAATGAATATGGTCCGACCGAGGCGACCATAGGATGTATGATTCATCGCTTCGATCCGGTCAGAGACACGGTAAGTTCCGTGCCTATCGGCAAGCCGATCGAGAATTCAAAGGTCTATTTACGGGACAATTGTCAGCAGCCGCTTCCTCCGGGCTTTGAAGGTTCGCTCTACCTTGGAGGAGAAACACTGGCCAAAGGTTACTATGGCAAAGACCGCATTGCAGGGCGCTTATATGCCAGCGGTGACCGAGCGCGGCAACTCGAAAACGGCAATTTACTCTATCTTGGCCGCGCAGGCGGGCAAGTCAAGTTTCGCGGTGCCCGTGTGGAGCTTGAAGAAGTCCGGCAGGCCTTGCTGAAAAGCGGTTTATTGGATGAGGCATTGGTGCTTGTGACCCACAGCAAAGCCTCGGTTGTTGAACGTCTCTGTCAACATTGCGGTATCTCCGATTCAGTGCCTGGTATCGAAATCGGGGTCGATGGCGCGTGCAATGTTTGTGCAGATTTCGTCAGTAAAAAATCGCGATTTGCCGCCTATTTCAAACAAACCGAACAGCTTAAATCCCGGTTAAGCGCGAGAATTAACGCGGATTCGGAGGCTGACTGCATGGTTCTGGCCAGCGGCGGAAAGGATTCCAGCTACGTTTTATGCAAAATTGTTGAAATGGGCTTTAAGCCACTGGTTTTTACCCTGGACAATGGCTATTTGTCTGACTTTGCGCTTGAAAATATCGAACGATTGGCGCACCGCTTCGGATTGAACTGGGTGCGGACTTGCCCGCCGGAAATGGATCGCATTTTCGCCGATAGCCTGGGCAGACACAGCAATGTCTGCGACGGCTGTTTCAAGACACTCTATACGCTGGCAATCAACCACGCGATTACGCATAAGATTCCCAGCATCGTGACCGGACTTTCACGGGGACAGTTGTTTGAAACCCGGCTAATGGACATGGTCGATGCGGAAGTGTTCGACGAAAGAGAGATCGATCGACGGGTGGATATGGCAAGACTGGCCTATCATCAAATCTCCGATGCGGTGTCGGAGCACCTGGATGTGGAGAAAGTTCGCGATCCGTCTACATTCGAGAAAGTTGTTTTTTTCGACTTCTATCGTTATTCGGATGTTTCTCTGCAGGAGGTGCTTGGATTTATAGGTGAATTCGGTGGTTGGAAACGGCCGCCGGATACGGGGCGATCCAGCAATTGCCGAATCAACGATGTTGGAATATATGTGCATAAGCGGGAAAGGCACTTTCATAATTATGCCATTCCCTATGCCTGGGATGTAAGACTCGACCACAAGACCCTGTCGCAGGCCACGGAGGAGCTGAATGACGATATCGACACAGAGCGTGTAGAGTCGATACTCAAGCGAATAGGCTATAGGCCAGTCGATAAGCCGTCCGAGAACGAGTCACAATTGACCGCTTACTACACCTTGATGCAATCCGTAGAAAACAGCTCCGTCAGGCTGCGGGAATTCGTCAGCGGATTCCTGCCGGACTACTCTGTGCCGACCGCCTTCGTCGAGTTGGAAAAAATGCCGCTGACGCCATCCGGCAAAATCAATACCAGGGTATTGCCCCATCCTCAACCGGATTCGGCTTTGTACAAAGCACCCGATAATAAAATCGAGAAAACACTGGTGGAATTGTGGCAGTCCGCATTTCATATGGACCGGCTGGGTGTCAATGATAATTTTTTTGACCTCGGCGGTGATTCAATAATGGCTGTTCAGCTCAGCGTGTCTTGCGCCAAAAACGGCATACATCTCGACCCAACCGATTTTTTCAACCACCCCACCATTATCGAACTGGCAGCCCGTGCCAGGCTCATGCCGGCGGAAGAATCCGGAAATTTGGAAATTGGCAAACCGCAAACCGGCCTGTCCGATAATGAGTTAAGTATTTTACTCGACCAGCTTGCTTCGGGGCGAAAAAAAGAGGGACCGCCGTGAGTACGCTGTCTGCGGATGTTGAATCGGTTTATCCCTTATCACCGACCCAGGAAGGCATGCTCTATCACAGTCTCCACTCGCCCGGCAGCGGCGTCTATATAGGCCAGCATCTGATTCGTCTGAGCCATATCGATCCCGGCAGTCTGAGACAAGCCTGGCAGATGATTATCGATCGTCATATGGCGTTGAGGAGTCTGTTTGTCTGGCACGGATTGTCGCGCTCTGTACAGGTGGTTTTAAATCATTCCGATCCGGACTGGAAAATCATCGATATGAGGAGTGGAGTCCATGAACTTGATTCATGGTGCCGGGCCGATGCGAAAACGGAATTCGAGCCGGCGGTGCACCCGCCGTCCAGAGTCCGTCTATTGCAAGTCGGCGATGAGCAGTATCTCATGGTTTGGACTCGCCACCATTTGATGGTTGACGGCTGGTCCGCTCATATTGTTCTTGGGGAGCTCAGGCAGGCTTATGCTTGCATTTATCAAAACCGGAAATGGAATGTTTCCGCAGCACCGGGATTTTCTGACTATATCTCCTGGCTTGAACAACAGGACGAAAAGAAAAGCGAGCGCTACTGGCACGATATACTGTCCGGAAAAAAAATCAATCCCGGGCTGGACGCGATCAAAGGCAGGATTCAGGAATCCCGGGAAACCCGTCGAATTGAAATCGAACTGGATAAAAACACAAGCCGGAGGCTCCGATCGGCTGCACGAAACCATGGATTGACTCTCAGCACATTGGTCCACGGAGCATGGGCGTCTGTACTCTTCGCCATCAACGAAGAAATGCAAGTCAACTTCGGCAGCACGCTGTCCGGCAGGCCGGTCGATTTGCCTCGATGCCCTGAAATCGTCGGCAATTTTATTAATACGATTCCACTGAGTGTCGCGTTAAACGATCGGCAGGATCTGCGTTCATGGCTGTCGGACTTGCAACAGCAGATATCGGAAGGCGCGGCGCACGGCCATCTGTCGAATCGGCAAATGCTGCAAGCCGCCGCCATTGCGCCGGGTACGCCCTTGTTTGACAGTATTGTGGTTTTTATGAATTACCCGAAGGCCGGGCAGACAGACAAAAGTGACTTGGTTTTTGAGACTGAACACTACGATGAGCACAGTCACTATCCGTGCGCCGTACTGGCGATACCGGATGAATCGCTGAAGATCATCATTATTCACAACCTTGATCAGATCAGCGTCGAAAAAGCGGACATGCTGATGTCCATGCTGACACGGCGCCTGAAAAAATTACCTGATGCATTGTCGGGTGTCGTCAGTGAATTCTCCAATGGTGCCCGGCCGAAACAGTCACAACTGGCCACGACCGAGTTGCAGGTGGAACCGCTGGATGTGATCACGCGTTTTCATCAAACCCTTGCCGTGCACGGTAATAAAACCGCCCTCAGCCAATCAGGCCGCCGGATCAGTTACACGGATCTGAACGCGGCGGCACTTAACCTGGCCTGGTCATTGTCCGAGTCAGGTGTAAAACCCGGTGACAAGGTCGTATTGATGATGCCGCGTACTATCGAAGCTATTGTCAGTCTTTGGGCGATTCTGATGTGCGGTGCCGCCTACGTACCTCTGCCTCCCGGTACGCCCCGGGCAAGAGTCGAATCGGCAATGAAAAAAGTACGGGCCCGCATGCTGGTCACTGATCAAGAAAATTCAGCCTTCCCGAAGCAGTTCACCGTCTCGCAAATCCATACCGAGCCCGGTCATTTTAAGGCTATCAAGCCCGAGCCTACAGCGATCGCCTATACTATTTTCACCTCAGGCAGTACGGGTGAACCCAAGGCGATCAGCCTTAGCCACCGGAATCTGGCCTATTCCCTGGCAGCACGCTTGCAGTTTTACTCTGAACGGAAATGTGTCTATGGTCTTGTATCGCCTTTGGCTTTTGACAGCTCGGTTGCGGGTATTTTCTGGATGGCGGCGATCGGGGGTTGTCTTGCGTTAATCGGCGAAGACTCATTATTGACTCCACAACATCTGGTTGAAGAGCTGGAGAAAAACAAGGTCAATACTTTACTCACGCTACCCAGCCTCTACCGTGTGATATTGGATTGCGCGTCGGAAACTTTGCGGAAAAGGATTCAGCTGATTATCGTAGCGGGCGAGGCCTGTCCGGCGAATATTCTCGATATGCACAAGGCGGTTTTCCCGGCCGCGTCTTTGGTCAATGAATATGGTCCAACCGAGGCCACGGTCTGGTGTTCGGCTAAACGTTTTAACAGGGAGTCGAAAATGTCCGAGACCGGTACGGCATACTTGCCCATAGGCCGTGCGGTTGCAGGTGTGACACTCCATATTCTGGACCGACACCACAGGCCGGTTCCCCCTTGCGTTAAAGGAGAGCTTTTTATCAGTGGGCGGACAGTCAGCGCCGATTCCGGATATGACGGAAAATACCCTACGGGAGATCTGGTTGAAGCCAATTCCCAGGGAGAAATACTGTTCCACGGACGCCGGGACGAACAGCTCAAAATCCGAGGCCACAGAATCGATCCGGCCGAAATCGAGTCGGTGTTATTTAATCATCCGGATGTCCAGGATTGCGCGGTTTTAGGTATTACCAAGCCTCTGGGAGATGATGCGGATTCCCTGAACCTTGCCTTGAACCAGCTATCGCTCGATCACGCCTTGGGTTTGCTGGCTGCTGTGGAGAACCCGGATGCATAGATTGAAACGGCATCGGCAATATGAAATAAAACTGGACATTAAAGACGAACAGTTTATAGCTCCGCCGCGGGATACCCAGCGTCAGTGGCTGATCAATCGGGCATTGACGGAATTTTGCTGGGATCTGGAAGCTTTGGATCGCCTGGCGGCGAGGTTCGTTCCAGGCCGCCGGCAGATGGTATTGGAAGAGCGGAATCCGAATCATCCGGAGCCGGAAGACATCATGGAGCTGTGGCAGACACCTATAATGCAAGCAATGGTCGATCTGGCAACCGAGAAAGGAGGGGATATACTGGAGATAGGCTACGGGCGTGGAGTGTCGGCGGCGATGATCCAGCAAAAAGCCATTAAAAGCCACACGATTGTCGAATGTGTTCCCGCGATTGCCAGGCACTGTGAGAGATGGATTAAGGAAAAAAATCTGGATCACCTACGCCTGTTGGAAGGTCGTTGGGAGGATGTACAATCTGATTTTGAGCAGTATGACGGCATTTTTTTTCATACCTACCCCATGGACAGTGAGGAATACGCAAAGATGGCCAGAACGGATGCCACACTTGCAGAGCCGTTTTTCACGGTGGCGGCCGCGCATTTGAAAAAGGGGGGGATTTTCACTTATTTTAGTAACGAAATAGACGCTTTATCACGCAGCCACCAGCGTGCTTTATTGAGAAGTTTCAGTGAGTTTAGTGTGAGTGTCTGTGAAAATCTGGATCTTCCGCGAGACGTAAAGGACAGCTGGTGGATTAACCAGATGCTGATTGTTGCAGCGCGATAGCTTTAGCTGGAATGATGATGACCGATTTTAAAGCACGTGTTAAAAAACTGTCGGCTTACCAGCGTAGCAGTTTGGCTTCCCGTTTGACCGATTCTATCACACGCGGCAAGCGAACCCGGCTGGTCGCTTACCTCGTCGCCAATAAGGGATTTGAGGAGCAGAATTTACGTGCTTATCTTGCACAGCACTTGCCTGACTACATGTTGCCGAGGGAATACCTGTGCATAGATGTATTACCGCGTAATAAGCATGGCAAGATTGACCGCGGTGCATTGCTGCAATTGCAGAAAAAGCCGGATGCTGCGGTTGAACTATCGAACGATGATCTGCAAAACAGACTTTCCGCGGTCTGGTGTGAAGTGTTGGACATGGAATATATCCGCCCGGACGACGATTACTTCGAGTTGGGCGGAGATTCGATTTCCAGCATTCAAATCATTTCCCGGGCAGCAAAACAGGGCATGGATTTTACGCCGGCCGATCTTATGGAGCATTCAACGATTCGTGAGCTGGCAGACTACCTGTCGGAAAAAGTTTCAAATGCGGAGTCCGTCAAATCGTCGGAGCCGGATGATGCGGCACAAACAGCTGATGATGAAGACCTCGACGACATCCTAAGGATACTCAACCTTGAGCAAAGTGGTCAGTAAACAGGAAATAGAAAATATTCGACCACTGACGGGTTTGCAGCAGAGTATGCTGTATCGTGCCCGGTCCGAACCTCATGCCGGTCACTATATCGAACAGCTCATCTTTGAATTTGAGCGCTTTGACTCCGATGCAATGGCAGCGGCCTTGCAAACTCTGGTAGACAGGCGGCGTGCGCTAAGATCGTTTTTCGTTTGGCGGGAACAGGAAGAAGCAAAACTTTTAACCCTGAATCGGGCTGCGATCGAACCCGAGTTTATTTCTCTAAAACCCATGGAAGAGTTGATCTGCGGAGAGCGGGAAAAAGGCTTGGAGTTGAATAAGGCGCCAATGATGCGGTTTTCCATCGCTGATGCCGGCAACGGACATGTATTTTGTGTCTGGAATTTACACCATGCAATTGTCGATGGATGGTCGATCGTATTGTTGCAGGACGAATTGCTTGATTTTTACAGAGCATATCGTGATAAGACCCAGGTCAAGGCCGAAGAAACGGAAGCAGAATGGCCGGCACCGGTGAGCATTCTGTCTGACCATTGGCGAAATCTGCTTGCTGAATCCTCGGCCGGGAATATACTGCAACTAATACCGCCTGTCACTGATAAAGACAATCAAGATACGGAGATTTATCAAACCCTGTCGGCGCAGGATTCGTCAAAAATACATCTCTGGTGTCAGGAGCAAAAAATCACATTCGCGACTTACATGCAATTTGTCTGGGGATTGCTGCTCGCCCATCTTAGCGGAAAAAACGAGGGATTGTTCGGCACTGTCGATAGCGGGCGCGGAACTCAGTCGATCGAAGATACCGCTGTCGGCATGTTTATGGTTCTTAAACCGGTGCGGGTTCGCTTTTCGGATGAGCAGACAATTTACGATTGCATGCGGTCATTCCAATGGGAGCAGTGGAATCTGGGCAAAGATGTCCCCCCGGGGCCGGCGGAGTTGGCTCAAATACTGGGCAGATCCCAGGGGCAAGACCTGTTTGACACCATACTCAATATACAAAATTATCCGGAAACACGAAACTGGCAGGATATAGGACTGAAAAACGTCAAGGGGTTTGAACTGGCAGACGCACCTTTAACGCTTTCCATAGGGACAGGGGAACTTATCCGGTTTTTATTTCGCTTTCAGGCGGACATATTGGATCTTAATGGGGTTAAAGCTTTGGCAAAGCTGTTTCTTCAACTCGTGCAGCAGATCTCAAACCATGGCGGGAGCACCAGGATAAGTACGGTTTTGGATTATTTCAGCCAATCGACGGGGATAATATCCGCCAATCCCGATCGAAATGAAGATTTTACGTCTTGTATTGTACGGTTTACTGAAAAAGTGCTGGAAACTCCGGAAGCTATTGCACTGATCGGTCAGCAGAAAATCACCTACCACGGTCTTTCTCAGGCAGCCGAATCGATTCGCGGGCAATTGGCGGAACGGGGAGTCCGGGCCGGCGATATTATCGGTATACATTTACCCCGCTCGGTAGAATCCGTTGCTGCCATGCTGGCAGTGCTTGCACTGGATGCCTGTTATCTGCCCTTGGATCCGGATTATCCACGGACTCAACTGGATTACATGCTTGAAGACAGCGGCGCAAAACTCGTCATATCGGAAAGCGATAATCATTTCCCGATACCGTCCTTACCGATTCCATCGGCCGCCGGTGATGACGTAATTGAGCTTAATCAGCCACTGGTTTGCGAGCATATGTGTTTGATCTATACATCGGGATCCACCGGCAGGCCCAAAGGTGTATTTCTACGCCATGATGCGGTCACCAGCCGTCTGCAATGGATGTCGGCGGCTTATCCTTACAGCCGTGAAGACGTTTGCTGCCATAGAACGCCGATTTCGTTTGTCGATTCGGTCTGTGAAGTTTTTTCGGCACTTTGCGCCGGACTGCCTGCGGTCGTTATCGACAATAATACACTTCGCGACTTGAACGGCTTCATAGGCGTTTTGCAAGAGTATAGTATTACACGTCTGACACTGGTTCCCTCTCTATTGGACGCCATCCTGGATCAGTTGGCGGATCCTGGCACGGGTTTACCCAAGCTGCGGCTTTGCGTGGTCAGCGGTGAAGCATTGAGCGGTGAGCTTGCCGAAAAATTTTCTGACTTACTGCCCGCTTGCCGTCTGCTTAACCTTTACGGCAGCACTGAAGTGACCGCGGATGCTCTGGCTTACGAAGTTCCAAGGGCTCTGCAATCTCAGCCGCTTGTGCCCATAGGCAAACCCCTGGCCGGATTTTCCGCCCGGGTGATCAATCAACAAGGGCGTGCATTACCCGGAGGATTCGTCGGTGAGCTGTTGATCGGCGGTGTGGGTGTTACGAGCGGTTATCTTAATCAGCCGCGATTGACGGACGAGAAATTCAGCGGCATCGGATTTCGGACCGGTGATCTCGCTTATATGGATAAACAGGAACATGTCCACTATCTTGGGCGTGTAGACCGGCAGATCAAAATACGTGGCCAGCGCGTGGAGCCGGCCGCAGTCGAGGCCAGGCTGAAGAAATTTCCCGGCATAGAGCAAGTTGTCGTATTCACTAAAAACAACACGCTTATCGCAGCTTATACCGGATCGACCAGCGACACACAGGCGTTGCACAAGCACATGGGTGAGGAGTTACCGGCATTTTCCAACCCACAACGCTACTTGCCGCTGGATGCAATGCCGATGCTGGCCAATGGAAAAATCGATTACCGGCAATTGGCCACTCTGGCCGGACAAGCTCCCGGAGAAGAGGTGTCGGTTCGCGAGCGGTCTTTATATCAACGTCAACTGGCATACACCATTGCCAATATCTGGCAGGAACTATTGCCGGATACGTCGATTAACGAGAACAGCCATTTTTTTGATAGCGGCGGTCATTCCTTGCTCGCCATGCGTATGATCGCGCAAACCGAAAAAGCACTGGGATTTGGAATTGCCTTACCATTGTTGATCAATCATCCTATATTGCAGGACTTTGCAGCCGCCCTGACGGATTCTGGCCAGGCCTACACAAAGGCCGGGATGATTTGTTTGCGCAAGGGTCGTCCGGATGCGGCAATACCGTTGTTCTGCATCCACGGTGACGCTTTCAATATCGTCTCGCATATCAAGGATCGGAGGCCTGTTTATTGGCTGTCGCAATGGGCTGAAAGAATGGAGCTGACCAAGCGACCCAGCTTTAGCGAGCCTGAGTCGATCGATCTAATGGCCGGCCGGTACGCCAGGTATATCGAAAGTGTCCAGACCAAGCGCGGATGCGATCTGATAGCCGCCTGCGGCGCCGCGGTGGTAGCAATAGAAATTGCCCGCCGGCTTGGAGAGAAAGGCTTCGCGGTGAATCGTCTGATACTGATGGATCTGCCCCGTGGTGAGCTGCAGGCACCGTGGCTGCAGAAGCTCAGGAAAAGGCAACACAGGTCCTGGTGGAAGAGTCTGTATCATTATTCCTTCAGCCAGTTGGGGGGTAGAGCCTTGTATTTACGCAGCGCTCATCGGAAAATCGAACAAAAGGTAAAGAATCATATTCCTCTCAACGATAGCGAAGCGAAAACCTATACCGATGTTCGTCTCTACGATGCCTTGTCCGCCTATGAGCCGAAGCCTTACACCGGAAGGACTGAGCTGGTCTTTTCCGGGCGCTGGCACAGAGGAGTGGATTCGCCGGACGAAGCGAAGGTCCCGCCTTTTTGGTCAGGCTTGTTGACTCAGGTCGAAGGATTTCACTTTTCACCGGTCCAGGATCACAACGATTTACTGCAGGGAGCGGGGGCGGCTTTTGCAGCCCGTATCATTTGCATGGATACTTCAGCTGGAAAACAGTAGGCTCTTCAGGCTGTTTCCCATCTGAAAATCCAGATCAAATGCGCGTTCTATAAACCAATAGACGGATATGCCGATCAGGGCAAAAGCGCCGGCCGGCATCAGGATTTGCCGGTATAGGTTCTTATTGCGCAATAGGAACAAAACGGGCACGATCACTGCCACTATGGCTACCTGGCCGATTTCCACGCCGAGATTGAAACCCAACAATGACCAGATGAGGTACTTTTGTGGTATCTGCATCTCTCCCAGAATATTGGCAAAGCCAAAACCGTGAAACAGGCCGAATCCGAGTACTATCCAAAATGCATGGGATTGAATCCTCGGCAATAAAATATGCAAAGCCGCAATCGCAATGGATAGGGCAATAATGGATTCAACCAGTCGCGAGTTGAGATCTACAATATGTGTAGCGGCCAGGCTCAGCGTGATGGTATGGGCGATGGTAAACACGGTCACAATTTTAATCACTTGCCACAATGCGGAACCCAGGCTGGGGTTGGCGGTCCAGTTCTTTTTCGATAAAATCATAACGCTCGGTATCAGCAGTGCAAGCAGGAATAAGACATGGTCGGCACCGATCCAGATATGGTGCATGCCGAGTTTTATAAATGCCCAAAGTCCTTTGAGTATCGATCCATCCGACAGATCGAGACTTTGCCGGCGGGCTTCTGGAGCAAAGGTTAAAGCGATCAATAGCTCATTGTCTAATTTACCGGTTTCCCAATTGTTTTCGACTACCAACAGGCTGCGATGCGTCTGATCAGCGTGTAGTACAAGATCATTGTCGATAGCGAACCGTAATGGATTTTCGATATTTGTCTCAAGTTCAAAGTAAACCCGCACAAACTGAGCAAAGGAAACGTCCAGTCTGCCGTGATCGACGATGGTGATCTCACTGGTTTCGCCGTGTGTCTTAATGGAAATGTGTTCCAGCACATAGTCATCGATGGTCTTGCTGTGCGCGAGGATTTGATCCATCGTCGCTGTTCCATCCTCCGGCAGTTGCAGACCCAGCACCTTGTTGAGGTCCTTCAGGGTAATCTCGGCACGCCCATTAACCGATTGATCATTGACGGAAAGGAAAATATAGCTTTGACCGGGTAAATGCGCATAAGCGGCTGATGTGAGCAGACACAGGATCAGACTCAAGAATATCTGCATTGGCCGTTGAGATTTATCCATATACAAGCCGCGGCAGCCATAAAATCACTTCCGGAAAAACAATGCAAATCGCAAGACCGATCATTTGCAGAACGAGAAAGGGCAGTGAGGAACGATATATCTGTGCCATGGTGACTTCGGGCGGAGCGACGCTTTTCAAATAAAACAACGCATAGCCGAAGGGGGGGCTGATAAAAGACATCTGCATATTGACCATATAGACAACCCCGAACCACAGCGCGGCCTCGTCTGGGGCCACGCCTGAAAATCCGAATACACCGTCGAAAGTTAATGTTTTCATCAAGGGGATAAATATGGGTACTGCCAATAACAATATGCCAACCCAGTCCAGAAACATACCCAGCACCACGAGTATTACCATCATGACCACCAATATTCCGTATGGCCCCAGACCTGTGCTCTTAAGCGCCAGGCTGATAAATTCCTGCCCTCCGTTGACCACATAGAATCCGACGAAAAGCGTGGCACCGAAAATAATCCATAAGACCATACCGGTAACCCGCAAGGTGGTGAGTACGGCTTCTCGGATATTGGCCCAGTTCAGTCGACGATGCAGAGCCGATACCACGATTGCGCCGAAAGTACCTATTCCGGCGGCTTCGACAGGTGTGGCGATGCCAGCGAATATGACGCCGAGAACAATCACTACCAGGACAATCGGAGCGGCCATATTGCCTAACAGGCGGATTTTTTCCCGGGTCGATACCTGCTCTTCAGGCGGCAAAGCCGGCCCTAGTTTCGGGTTTATACCGCAACGTATTCCCACATACGCAATATACATTCCCGACAAAATCAAACCCGGAACAACGGCACCGATAAACAATTCACCGACGGACTGTTGGGCGACAACGGCAAAGAGAATAGCCAGAATCGACGGCGGAATCAGTATGCCTAAAGTCCCGCCCGCGAGTATGGAACCGCAGGCAATGGTGGGGTTATAGGCCCGCTTGATCATGGCGGGCAGGGCAATCATGCCCATGGTCACTTCGGTTGCGCCGATCACACCGCACATGGCGGCCAAAATGGTCGAGGCGATAATGGTACTGATTCCGAGTCCACCGCGCAGACTGCCGAGAATCTTGTAGACCATATCGAACAGCTCTTCAATAATGCCGGCCCGCTCCAGCATCGAAGCCATGAATATAAAAAGCGGTATTGCGGAAAGTTGATAGTCCGTCATCAGCGGGAATATTCTCGACGGCAGAATATTCAGCATTTGAATATCGCCGAATATAAACAAAAAGACGCAGGCCAACCCGCCGGTGACAAACGACAGGGGCAGGCCAAGCATCAGCAGAATGGCCAAAGAGCCGAACATGAGCACGGTCAGCCAGCCGATGCTGATCTCGAGCCCCATTTAGTTTGTCTTCCTTATGGTATTAATATCGTTTAATAAGCGCACGATTCCCTGCAGTAACAGCAGTATGGCCCCTAACACCAGGGTGAACTTGATAGGGTAGTATTGTATGCCCCATTCCGTGAAGGACACTTCTCTGACTGAAAAAGAGTCATTGAAAAAAGTCCAGCCGGAAAAAAGCAAAGACAACACGAAAATAAAGAAAAACACCGACGTGGCGGTGTCAACTATGGCTTTTTTGCGTTCGGAAAAATGCATATAAAACACATCAACCCGCACATGCGCGTTTTCCCGCAGGCAGAATCCGCCTGCCAGAAGATACTGTGCGCCAAACATCAGAAACATGCCTTCATGGGCCCAATTGGTTGGCGAATTAAACACGTATCGCGCAATAACCTCGTAATAATAGACGATGACAGCGATTACGGACCAATAAGCGACGAAGGAGCCGGCGAAATGATTGAGTATGCCGACCGAGCGGGAGAAGTGGTTGGTTTCAGGCTCAAAATGACCTCCCTCCGCTGTGATCGTGGTGCAGGCGATTGTGGATTGATGTATGGGGTTTTCCCGGTCCAACGCATCGCATCTGTGTTTCAGAGAGGGGATCTTAAAGGCGTCAAAGACGATCCAGGCGAGTAGTATCAATGCCAAAAATCGGACGATCATGGTCCACCTATTCTGCACCGATTCCGCGTCGTCCAGCGTCTGTTTTGCCGTCTTGAGTGCCAGCGTGTTTTTATCAATTTTTTCCTGAGCGCCTGTTTTGCCGTTTTTGAGATCTTTCTCCGCGCGCTCAAGTAGAAATTCAGTCTTCAGGATTTGGTTATTGGCATTCGAGATGCCTTCCCGGCTGTCGCGTCCGTGTGCATTGGCCACCAACAGGGCGATAAAGATCGGAATAAACAGCAATCCCCACAGGTTTCGTAAATACAATCGATGCATGCCGATAAATCCGGCCGTGGTGAGCAAGAAATAACTGACACTCAGCGAAACGCCTCGATCCTGTGCCTTGCCGGAATCGTGATTGCGTAGAATAAACATGGCAACAAGCGGGAAAAGGACGAGCCCGCTCCAGTACATCCAATGTGGCAGTACAAATGTTAGATTCGGCATGGTAAAAACCAAAGTTGGCTTAAGGACAAACTTCCGCCTCCATAGACTGACAGGCCGGACGCTATTCTGGCCCGTACCAAGCCGATTCAATCAACTCCGTACGGGCCAGAGCTTTATTACTTACGCATTGAGCTTTTGCCCTTCGATCATTTCCGGAGTGACATAGCCTAGGCTGCCGGACATCATGTAGTCTAGCTGAACCTTGAATACCCGGGCGGCATCGGCGTCCTTGTTGGCCCAGTTATACCATAGCGGGACTGCAAGTTTGGTGAATGCGTCTATATCCGTTTCACCCAGGCGCGAAACGATAGTACCGGCTTCTTCAAATTTTGCCCAGGCATCCTGATCCGCTTTTTGGATTTTGGCGTGGTGAATATCGGAATAGACATGCACTTCAGATTCGACGAATTGCTGCATGGCCGGTGACAGGGCAGACCAGGCTTTTTCGCCAACGGTCAAGTCCATCAAGTCAACCGGCTGGTATATGGACATGAATCCAGGCGGTCCCATGGATATAAAGTCGGTTACCTGGTGAAATCCCAGCGCGAAGTTAATCGCCGGACCGACATAGTCAGCCACGTCAATCGTGCCTTTTTCCAGCGCCGGAAAGATCTCCGATCCGGGCAGCAAGGTGGTTTTGGCGCCTGCCGCCTGGAATAACTCCGCCACCATACCTCCCGGCAGCCTCATTTTGCGCCCCTTAAAGTCGTCTATGGAGCGGATCGGCACTTTTGAGTGAATGATATTCGGGCCATGATGAATCGGACCGACATAATGCATGCCTTGTTTGGCAAACAGCTCACGTGCCATCTCAAGGCCGCCGAGTCCGTAAAAGAATACATCCCACTCGTGCGGGTTGCGCAGACCCATCGGGTAAGAGCTTAAAAACACCGCTGCCGGCATACGGCCGGCCCAGTACAAAGTAAAAGGATTCATGGCATCGATAACGCCGTTTTTAACCGCGTCGAACAATTGAAAGTCCCCCACGACATCCTTGGCGCCGAACGGCTGGAACGCCAATTCTCCGCCGGTTTTTTCAACTATCCCGTTACACCATTCCTTAAAGATTTCCAGCCCGATTCCGCCAGGCCATGATGTTTGAATCTTCCATGTAGTGGTCTCTTGCGCCTGCGCGTTGCCGATAAAGGGGGCGCTGAGAATTGTTGCGGCACCGGCCGCTGATGTGGTCTTAAGAAAGTGTCTGCGATCTTTCTTGTTGGTATCTTTTTTCATATTCCCCATTCTCCTCTCTACTGTCTGTTGCAAATTCTTTCGTTGGTGATGCACTGAAACTCACAGGGCTAGCGGTGAGAAATACGGACTGAGACAAGCTGTGATAATCTGAGACCGCATTCCCGATTATAGGAATTATCGGTTTTCGCCGTTGAAACAATGCACCCGTGACAAGAATACCCAGTTATATAGCCGGTAGCAAAGTACTCTGTCCAGATAATATTGACGGATACAGCGAGTCACAAAGGGCTTAGCCACTAGGCGCAACTCGCCGGTCATAGTCATTCTATTGCCAAGAGTTTGCAACAACGTGGATGAGCCCTTTGTGGCTCGCCCAATCAAAGCCGACACGGGGGGGAGCCAAGCTGATGAGCAAAGTCGGCGTTACAGCGCTTGAAAAGGGCGCGCCATTCCCTGCGCACTGTGCCTTGACTTTGCTCATCAGCTTGGCTCTGTATCCGTCAATATCATCTGGGCAGAGTACCAGCTCAAAAGTTCGTACCGCGGGATCGGTGGCAATAACTGCGGTGCAGCAATACTCTATGGGACGGGTGAAGTGGCGGCGACGGAATTTTTCCCGGTTTTGTCAGCGATGACTTATACTGCATTACTCTGGGCATGGTTCAGTCGGCCGGACTGCCATGGATTGCAGGCCCTTAGCGTCGGTATTCATTTATAGCCAAAGGTCTTATGATCAGCAACGAATTTTTACTCACATCATTGATCATCGTGCTTCTGCCGGGTACAGGTGTGATCTATACCATCTCAATCGGTCTGTTGCAGGGTGGGGTCGCCAGTTTATTTGCGGCCATCGGCTGCACCGCGGGAATCGTGCCGCATCTGCTGGCCAGCACACTGGGGCTGGCAGCCATACTGCATATGAGTGCGCTGGCATTTCAGATCATCAAATTCGCCGGAGTTGCATATATGCTGTACCTGGCGTGGTCGATGTGGAAAGACACCGGCGCCTTACAGCTTGATCATCACCTTAACAGAAAAAAAGCCTGGGGTTTGGTCGTCAAAGGGTTTTTAATCAATATTCTCAATCCGAAACTCTCGTTGTTTTTTATGGCGTTTCTGCCTCAGTTTATCGAGCCGACGGTGAATTCACCGGTTTACAGCCTGGTAGTGCTAGGGCTTGTATTTATGATGATCACCTTGCCGGTGTTTATTGCTTACGGTGTGCTGGCGCATAGTGTCAGGCTTTATGTCGTCAAGTCTCCGCACGTTCTGACCGGAATGCGGAAGAGCTTTGCCTTGTTATTCGCCGCAATGGGTGCTAAGCTTGCATTATCTGACCGCTGATGATTGTTGTGCTGAATTGACTACTCAGCAGAGTCGAAAAACATGACACAAACTACCGTTATCCGAAAAATCCAGGCACCGGTCGAAAAAGTTTTCAACGTGGTGGCTGATATCGGTCAGTTTTCCAAGGCCATACCCCATATTGTAAAGGTTGAGTTTTTGTCCGAACAGAAAAAAGGCCTGGGAACGCGGTTTCGTGAAACGCGATTAATGAGGGGCAAAGAAGCGGTAACAGAACTTGAAGTCACTGAATTCATTGATAATGAACGGATCCGCCTGGTGGCCGACAGCCACGGGACGGTCTGGGATACGGTTTTCAGCGTTTCTGAAAAAGACGGATATACCGAACTAACAATGATCATGCAGGCGAAAGCCTATAAATGGTTCGCCAAGGTAATGAATCTCTTGATCAAGGGCATGATCCAGAAGGCCATAGAGAAGGATCTGGATGCGGTAAAATCCTATTGCGAGACTTAGCGCGTCGCTTAAGCCCGGCTAAATCAACGCTGTATTTACACAGTAGCTTTCCAGGCAGATAGAATTCGAATGGTGAAA
The DNA here is from genome assembly GCA_965222695.1 of Granulosicoccaceae bacterium. Lineage (GTDB taxonomy): Bacteria > Pseudomonadota > Gammaproteobacteria > Granulosicoccales > Granulosicoccaceae > UBA7957. Next base: position 4,235,954 of record OZ244967.1, read on the forward strand.
CTATTCGGCTATTTCGAATAAGCGGTTTCTATGATTGATCAGGATATCGGCTACATCGTCCAGCATTTCATCATCGGCGGAAACACTGGCAACCACCACGGCATCCATGCAAATTGTCTCCACTTCTTCGTCAAGAATAAAACCCTTTGCCACTTCAGGTTCCTCGAAACGGTAAATGGCCCGGTCAAGCGGTTTGAATTTATCGTTCAGATCTTTGTCATCGACATCGATGAGTTCGAGGTTTTCATTGTTCAATACGGTTTTTAAAAAACGCTGATCCAGATTTTGCGGATTACTGACCCACATAAACGCGTTGATATCCCCGTCAGGATTATCGGCAAGTTGCACCAGCAGTTGCATACCGCCTTTGAACAGGATTTGGGATTTTGCATAACCGGGCTCAAGCTCGCGCATATATTCCCAGGTGACTGCAGAGCCTGAGCCGCGTTTCTGCACCGCTATTTTGCCTTTGTCGGACTGCAGGTCGTCTTCATCTCCGATAGGGCCTTTCTTATTGACGGCAATGTAAACACATTCGGGGAAGAGGTTTCCCAATACCTTGATCCGCTTATTATCCGCGGGAGCCGGATTCCGGTTCATCCACCAGGCCAGGGCATCCAGCTGGGTAAATCCGATCGCGGCTTCATTGTTGGCGATGCGTTCGATATTTTCCACCGAGCCGCGGCTTCTCTGCACCTCGGTCTCATAATCATATTCTTCCAATACGGCGGCTAGCCGTTCTCCTGTTTGAAAATAGGAACCGCCGCGGCCTCCGGTCGTGATAACCACGTTCTCCGCCAGCGTTTGAGCGGCAAACAATGACATGGTTACTAACGCAAAAAACGATTTACGCATTGAACAAATCTCCATAAAAAATTTTTCACAACAAACCGTTCTACTGAATAAATTCCCGGACACGCAAAGAACGGAGACGCAATGTCATTGTCATTATAAGGGTGAAGTCTGCGAATAAAAGTGGCGAAAAACCTATTATCATCTTTATCATATCCAATATTCCCGAGGGCAAATATGAAAACCCCGGAGCCGGATAGTATTTTCAGGCCTTGGCGGATAGCCAGAGGGGGCTGAATGGTCAGTGCGCCAGATAGGGTCGAATTTTTTCTGCAACTTCTTCGGCGGGCAATCCATATGCTATTTTACTTAGAAATTCACCCTGCCGCCCCAGTAAGAAGTGGCTGGCGGTATGATTGATGGCGTATTGCTGTTTGTCGTCCGCGTCCTGTGGAACGATCTCATACTTGACCCGAAAGTTTTGCGCGGTTCGTTTTGTCATTGCATCGGACCCGCTCAGTGCCATGAGTTTAGGATGAAAAAAAGCAGCATATTCCTTGAGTTTTTGCGGACTGTCGCGTTTCGGATCCAAAGAGATAAACAGCGGCTGAAGGTGTTTTGCGTCTTTGCCGAGCAATTTCATGACCTGGCCGGTCACGTTAAGTGTTATCGGGCAAACATCCGGACAAGAGGTGTAACCGAAACTGATCAATTGGAGTTGGCCGGGAAATGATTGATCGGATATTGCCTGTCCAAACTGATTCATCAACAAGTAATGGGGACTGATGCGAGCCGGGTGCGAAGTGTCGGCGTCTACCTGGAAGCGCTCTCCTTTTACGCAGCCCGCGATTTGTTGAAAATTTTGACGGATTAACTGTATATAGAAATCTTTACCGGCGGGGATGGAAAGACCCAGAGAATCCAATTCGACAATCTGAGCGTTTTGGCTTTCCGGCAATAAATCGAGGTGGGGTTGCGGCAGATACTTTTCGGTAAACAGGCAGTTTCCAGTTGTCTGTCTTAACCACAGTCGCAAAGTAACGATTCCTTCGGCCAGGGATTGGGGCTCTGAGGGCGGGCTGGCAAGGGTGCCGGCGACGTTCATCGCATAAGCCTGTTCAAAATACTGGTGAGTATCGTGATAGAAAAAGACTGATTTGCCGGAGACATCTCGATAGGCGTATTCCATTTTACGATCCAAATCCGCGATCGGGCTCAGCATCCTGCTGCGGTTATGCTCATATCGGGTCTTCCGTTGGGGATCCATATCGATCAGCATGTAGCTCAGCCGGTCCAGCAATATCAGCATATTGCGGCTGTCCAACCAAAACCAGGCGTCGCGTTTTTGAGTGTCATGCCGCCGTGCCGGTAGAACTTTCATGTCCTCACTGGACAGGACTTCGACCACTGCGGCACTGATATTCGAGTCCCCTAAGGTTTTTGCCAGCCCGGGCTCCAACTCGGCACCACTCCAGAGGATTAAATCCGCCGTACGCAATAATGCGACCTGTGACGGACCGGGGGTGAAAGTCCATGGGATCTGCTGTTCTTCAAGCAGTAATTCAGGCTCAGCGATGCCGTCCATCAATCCGCTAACCAGTGAATGGATAGGTTTAATGCTGACGACGACTTTCGGCGGAACCGTTGCTGCGAATGTTAAAGGGATTTGCCAGACAAACAGAAACAGCGGAAGGCAGGCATAGAGACCAATGTCTACAAGCCGGCGAAAAAGTATATCCGTCTTAGAAGCTGCAGAGGATCTTGCGAAATGGCGCATTGCGGCGTGAAAAACCCGTCCAGAATGTTCATCTGTTTGATATAAACTGCGCTTCATCGTGGGTTTTTGCTTGCCAGATTCTCAGGCTGGTTCAGGAGCCGGGCATGAAAGCGGCCTTCATGTCGGCAATGGCCTGACTGACCTCACGCTCGAATCCTGCCGGTCCCGGGCAGGGCTGACCGGATGCGAGAAACGCCAGAAAGGAGTCATTGCTTGCCTGGTCAAATGCCAGGCCTATACTGCGTTCCGGCGGTGCGGATTCCACAATGGCAGCCTTCATTTTTTGCACCTGTTTTAAATACTTGCATTGTAAGGCGACGCCGTTGAGCTTACCCATTGCCTTTAGAGAATCAAATTGCTGTTGAGTGTCGCCAAATGCCGGACCGTACAGCAGGCCGATCAGCAGACTGATAATCGAAAACAGGCGCATGAAATGACTCCGGATAGTGAGACCCTGCGACCATACATAATTGGGCCGGGCAATCACTTGATCCAGGTTAATGCTCCTTTGATCACGACGGGGTGTCGGTTTTCTGTTTCCGCATGGACATCTGCCTTAACTCGATTCTACGCACCTTACCGGTGGTGGTCATGGGCAGTTCATCGATAAATTCGATCGATCTCGGGTACTCGTAGGCTGCAAGATTTTCTCGTACAGCCGCTTGAATCTTGTCCTCCAGGTCTGCAGAGGGTTTGATACCGCTTTTCAGAACTATATAGGCTTTGACTATGTCTCCCCTCAACCCTTCCGGATCGGGTACCCCGACCGCCGCAGCCTGCAATACCGCATCGTGGCGCATAAGGCAGTCTTCGATTTCCCCCGGACCGATGCGATAACCGGCACTGGTGATCACATCATCGTTGCGGCCCATAAACCACAGATACCCGTCCTCGTCCCTGTAGCCCACGTCACCCAGGTGAAACCACTCGCCTGTGTATTTTTTGGCCGTGGCTTCAGGGTTGTTCCAATAGCCTAGAAAATGCACCGCATCCTCTTTATGGGCCACAAGTTCACCCATTTCTCCGTCGGTGAGGATCTCGCCCGAACCACCCATCACCTCCACACGGTGCCCCGGGTAAGCTTTTCCCATGGAGCCCGGCTTTAGCGGCATAATGGCGCTGCAGTTGCCCATGAGGTAGTTGTGTTCGGTCTGGCCGCACATTTCATTGATATCTATGCCGAGCGCCTCCCGTCCCCAATGTATCAATTCTTCTCCCACGGACTCGCCGGCCGACATCATTGCCCGGATCGACAGACGGTAATCGCGTTGGATATTTTCTACGCTACGCAGCATTTTCAGTGCGGTCGGCGGGAAAAAACCACAGGTGATCCTGTAGTGCTGCATCAAAGACAGGGCTTTGATGGGGTCAAACTTGCGCCCTTCATAGCCCAGAATGGGTTTCCCGTAGTACCAGGTGGGTAATAGCCCGTCCAGCAATCCACCGGTCCATGCCCAATCGGCGGGGGTCCAGAAGACGTCGTTCTCCTGGGGGAAAAAGTTTTGTGACAGTTCAAATCCGGTCAGATTACCCAACAGTCCGCGGTGTGCGACCAATGCACCTTTCGGCGGACCGGTAGTGCCGGAGGTGTAAATCAGAAGCGCGGGATCATCGGCCCGCGTGAGAATATTTTCAAAAGTATCCGGCTGTGCATCCAGCAACGCCCAAAAGTCGCCATCCTCTGTGGCGGCCTGATCGCAGATCAAAACCGTTTCCAGATACGGCAGTTCGGCGCGAAAGGGGTCGATTTTTTTTGCCGTTGCCGCGGTGGTGATCAAGAGCTTTGCCTGGCTGTCCTGCAAGCGGTAGGTTAGCGCGTCGGGCCCGAACAATACGCTCAGGGGCAGGGAAATCGCCCCCAGTTTATGGGCGGCGATATGGGCAATAGCCGTCTCTATACGTTGCGAGAGTACAATCGCCACCCGATCGCCTTTTTTTATGCTGAGTTCACGAAAGGTGTTCGCCAGCTGATTGGCCCGCGATTTTACCTCAGAGAAGGTAAATTGCTTTCTTTCCCCGGACTCGTTCTCATAGTAAAGGGCGATACCGTCCGCGATATCGGTATGCTTATCGCAAACTTCGTGAGCCATATTGAAATGGTCGGGCACCTGCCATTGAAATTCACTGCATAGCTCATCAAAGCTCTTGGTTTGGTCTTGAAACAAACGCATGCCAATTCCTCCTCAAGAGCATATTACCGCTTGGCTGGCTTATTATCGAGTCTAACGGGACCGTTCGTCGATCTCCTTCCAGGTGGTATAGATTTCATCGTTCCACCAGGATTGTACCCAAGCCAGGATTGCGTCAATTTCCCGGTCGTTCAGTTTATCCGCGAAGCCCGGCATATATCCTCCCAAAGGCACGCCGCCACGTTTAAGGGTACGGCGCAGAATCGATAAGGGGTGGTGCCAGGTGTGCGCACTGCCATTCAGGGGAGGCGGCGGATACTGTCCCTTGTCGTTCGGCTGCTTCCAATTCTCGGTGCCGGAAGCATCGGCCTTGTGGCAGCTGGCGCAGTGATTTGAATAAAGCGCTCCTCCGTCCATGACCTGTTGCTCTTGATACCAACGGTTATTCAGGTACTTTCCGCTGCTGATTTGAGCGTTGTTCTCATCGGGCCGTTCTGTTTGATTGCAGCCCTGGAGCAGCATCAAAGACATCACAGCGGCTGTGGTCAGGAAAATCTTTTTTTTCAACTTGGTATAACTCCATTAACTGGTTAAAAATGGATGCGATAATCCGGCCGATGAAATAGAGTCGGCGGATCAATCAGCACATTCTCGCTACGGCAGAGAGCCTTGGACAGGCTCTAAAGGAATTTCGGAGGAGGTAACCAAGGAGCTTGTATTGTTGAAACAGGTGTTTGATAGGATGCAAGTTGAAATCCGGCCGGAATCGCCGGATATATGTCTGTATCCCAAGCCATGATCAGGGCCGCTATTGCACCATCATTGCACTGGTCCAGCTGGCCGCAGCTTTGTTGGCACAGACGAGAGTCTAGTCCGTGAAATGCCTGGCAGCCGCAGGCGTGATTGGCAATGCTCGCCGGGTCCGTCGGGGAAACGTCAGTGTTTTTTGCCGACAACTCGCCTGTCACCGACAGGCAGAACAGTATACTGCTGAGCACAATAATCAAACGGTTAATTGATCTACTCATTGAAGACAGGGTTAGTGATCCATTGCTTTTTGTCAGGGCCTGTTAACAGGCCCTAATAGTTTAATTGTGAGAATTGCATCGGTAGAGAATCATCTTCGGATAAAGTTCCCTCGGATTGTTTGTGATTATGCTCTAAGGGTTACAATAACAACGCGCTTAAACGTATAAACCGGGCAGGATGGACTCCACCTGCCCAAGCCGGATATTCTCTGTATGAAAACAAGTTTACCTGATTTCGATAAGGCCAGGGTGTTGGTTGTCGGCGATGTTATGCTCGATCGCTATATGACAGGCGGCACACATCGCATTTCACCGGAGGCGCCGGTTCCGATCGTCGCCGTATCGGAAACGGAGGACCGGCCGGGAGGGGCGGCGAACGTTGCGGTAAGCATTTCGGCACTGGGCGGCTCTGCGTTTTTAATCGGCTTAAGCGGCGACGATGAAGCCAGTGCAACGCTTGCGCGTCAGCTATGCGATCACGCGGTCAAAGCTGACCTGATTCGATTACCGACCGTTGCCACCGTGCTGAAACTGCGGGTTTTAAGCCATGGGCAGCAACTGATCCGGCTGGATTTTGAACACGGATTCCGTGATCTGGATGTTTCGGCCTTGCTTGAACCGCTGGCTGCTCGGCTTTCTGCGGTCAATACTCTCGTCCTGTCAGACTATAACAAGGGGACTCTGGCCGATGCTCAGGGTTTGATCCGACTGGCAAAAAAGGCGGGCGTCTTCGTACTGGTCGACCCCAAGGGATTTGACTTCGGTAAATACCGCGGTGCCGACCTGGTGACCCCGAATATGGCAGAATTTGAAGCGGTGGCAGGCCGGTGCCGATCCGACGAGGATTTGGTTGCCAGGGCCCGGAAACTGATGCAACAGTACCAATTCGGGTCGGTCCTGGTGACACGCAGCGAAAAAGGAATGACATTGATCAGTACGGATAAACCTGAAGTTCATCTGCCCACGAGTGCAATTTCAGTCAGCGATGTTACCGGTGCCGGTGATACGGTGATCTCAACCCTGGCGACCGCGCTGTCCGCCGAGGTACCCTTGCCTGAGGCCTGTCGCCTGGCCAATATCGCGGCCGGTATTGTGGTGACCAAGGTCGGAACTTCCACGGTCAATCGGGCAGAGCTGGCGTCGGCCATGGCGGCTCACGATCTGACCGCGCACAGCGTGCTGGATAAGGGTGAGCTCGCCCTTGTGGTCGATGACGCTAAGCGCCGAGGTGAAAAAATCGTGATGACGAACGGTTGCTTCGACATTCTGCATGCAGGCCACGTGGCTTATTTGAACAGCGCCGCACAACTGGGTGATCGTTTGATCGTTGCGGTAAACAGTGATCAGTCCGTCGCGAAACTAAAAGGTAAAAAGCGCCCGATCAACCTCTGCCAGGATCGGATGAAAGTTCTCGCCAGCCTGGCGGCGGTCGACTGGGTTATTGAATTTAGTGAAGATACGCCGGAGGATTTGATTGCCGCCCTGTTACCGGACGTATTGGTAAAAGGGGGCGATTATCGGGTTGAAGAAATTGCCGGGCACAAACAGGTTTTGGACAACGGCGGCGAGGTGCGTATCTTGCAGTTTGAGGAAGGATATTCCAGTTCGGCTATTATCCAGGCTATCCGCAAATAATTGTATGTTTCGGACTACTAGTCTTGGTGGCGGTCAATCTGCTGTCAGCTGCGTGAAACCAGATAGGCACCGGCGGCGATCATGATTGACCCCGCGCTGCGATTGAGTCGTTTAACCGCGGCCTCCGACTGAAACCAGCGGCGTGCCTGCGAAGCAAAGGCCGCTATGGTCATAAGCCCGAGCATTAAGCCGGCAAAAGTCAAGCCGCAGGCTAAGAGAATGTCGCTGCTGCTCAATAGGGAGAGGTCTATAAAAGTGGGCAAAAAGGCGATATAAAACAGGATCACTTTGGGATTTGAAGCGGATATCAGAAAGCCCTGCAAAAAACTCAGCAATACACTGGTTTTAGTTGCCCTGTTCTCCGCTGACTCCAGATCGAGCGGCGCATTCCACATCTTCCAGCCAAGATAAAACAGGTACAAGGCGCCCAAAATGCGAATGAGCGTAAATACCTCGCCCCAGTGGGTGGCGATCGCGGCCAGGCCGAAACAAGCTGCCACCAGGTAGAGAATATCACTGATCGACATACCCAGTGCCAACATAACGCAGTCCAGCGTACCCTTTACCAGGGCGCGCGCCATAATTGCAAATACCCCAGGGCCGGGAGTGACACTAAATACAACAATGGCCAGAAAAAACGAAATTGCGCCTTCAAGCGACATAATGACCTCAAGGCAAGGAATTTAATCCCTGATGATACGCCCTAGTCCACGGATTCGCGAATCTGAAAGACATTGACTTCAGGGTTCATTGCATTACAGATCACGAATCCGAGACCACTCATAGAATACCTCCGAATCGAATCGATTTATGCGCTGCCGCCGGTGGGCGGCAAACACTTGCGGATTCAGTCATCAATAAGAAGATGCCCAAAATAGGCGAATAAACCGATTGCAATACCGGTGACCAGCTGTGCGTGTACGGAATAGGACCACCTTTTCAGATTGCGTGGAGCGCCACGCCAGGACAGGAACATTCCGAAAATACCTTGCCAGAGAATCAGCAGCAGTACCAAAGGAAAAAACAGTATCTCCGCATGAAGTCCCATAAATGAGATATGAATCAAGGCAAGCGCCAGCGCCGCTACTCCAAAGTAAATATGGCTGCGATCCAAATACACGATCAACCGCTGAAAATAGCCCGCCGACTTGGGTGCGACATAGTCGGGTAAAAGCCGACGCGCTATGGGGCCTTTCCCCATTGCCAGTTTCACCAGGGTCCGCAGGTAAATGATAATGAAAGCCCACATGGCCATTTCACCTATACCTTCACCCAATTCGGATAAAAATGTTTCCCGCTCCGCAGACGGCGGATGAACCGACAACGCATAAAGGTAATATCCCGCGGATATAGACAATACGACTGCGCAGTACGCCACAAATGTCTTGAGAGCTTTACTCATGATTTACCGTGATAATGATCAAGCGACAAACCGGTATTGTAACTTGCCGCAAATAGTAATACCACGACAATCATCATTACAACTATGGACAGTACCGTTTCAGTCAGACAGATAATATTCGATGGTGGATACAACCCTTATTTTCTTGATATGCGGATTATTTTTGTCTCTGTCGGTGATGCTGAACTGGCCCTGTGAAGCGCGTTTGATCTTACCCAGCTTACTCCCGGAATCCTGGGCAAACTTGAGAGCGACTTCCCTTGCTTTTGTGGTTGCCTCTTCGATCATCACTGGCTTGATTTCGCTTAGTCGATTAAACAGATATTCAGGCTTGTCCTGATATTCGTCCGCGCTGAATACAATGCCCTGTTTCCCAAGCTCGGAAAGCCGTTCCATAATACCGCGGACCGTGGAAATCCGGGTTGAGTATACGGTGATGGTTTGATTGGCACTGAATCGAAATTCGGCCCTGTCGTTGCTACTGTATTGATGAACCGATTTATCCAGTATATAGGGTGCCGAGTAAGTGATGTCTTCCGGCATGATACCGTTTTCCTCGAGATATTGACGTATACGCTGGGATTTTTCGTCGACCGCCGTGTAGAGCCGGGAAAGGTCATTGCTGACCTCGATGAAGCGAATCGGCCATATGACAATATTCGCCTCATGTTCCTGCTCGGCCAGGCCTTTTACTGTGACGGTTCGTTCATACTCTTTGAATTTAATTACCGAGTATGCGAGTACGCTTCCCAGAAATGCAAGCCCAAGTGCAATGCAAACACCTAAAACAGCATAGCTTTTGCTATTATTTTCCATGATTTTTTCTCACGACTCAGGATTCCAATTCTTCAGGCATATTCTGATGCACTATTCGGTTTAACAATAAAGGTCACTGATATGATAGCAACCAGATTCCGATGAATATAAAGAGTGTACCGGCCGCTCCGGAAACAACAATTCCCCCTTGGCCGCTAAGAAACTGTTTGCATTACGATTCGGTGGCTTCCGTAGGAGCCGGTCCCACCGGCGAAATATCAATGATAATACAATTCCGACTCTCTAAGGAAAATCCGCAATCAACTTATGCACGCGAATCATGACATCCTTCCCGGTCTCCTGAAACAGCTTATAAGCCGCAGTAATTCTATGGCCACCGTCTTCCAGTATATAGGTATTACCGCATCCGCAGTTCAGCAAGCGGACCGGTTCATTGATATCTTGCCCCGCTTTCAGAGACTTAAAAACCGTATTCAATCTTTCATCGTTTCCGCGAATCCAATTTATGGGTAATTCGACTAATTCGCTGATCGGGACATTTGTGCACATAACTTAATTTACGCTTGAGGTTACTGAATAAATTCAGGATATCACATTCTCGTTCTATCATTGTATTATCGATTCGATTAAGGGCTCAGGGTATCCGCCCGTGCTTCCAGCGCCGGCTTCAGAGTTGCGATCATTTTCCCTGCCTTCTCAAGCTTTGTGGCCCGGCTTTCGCTTTTGGACAAAGACCCGTCCACAAACAAACTTGCCAATCCGTGTACCGAAGACCAGGCAAGCAATTCCTGAGAACTGAGGTTGTGCGGGTCGGGGTCTTGCAAGGTGTCCGCAAAACCTCCCTTCAAATGACGGGTGAGTTCCTGTTCAGCCGCCATATAGTCTTCATTATTTGCATAGATACTTTCCTCGCGCCACATAGCCCGAAAGAACGCGGGTTTGTCAAGCGCAAAGGTGACGTATGCCATGCCAACGGCATGAAAAGCATCTGTTCCGGCACGGACCGCCTCGTCGTAGGCGACCGACATGGCTTCGGATAGCTGTTTCAGTGCGCGCGTCGCGAAGGCCGTCATCAATGTGCGTTTGTCAGCGTAGTGCCTGAACGCCGATGATGGAGAAACGCCGACACGTTTAGCACTGCCGCGCAATGTCACAGCTTCCAATCCAAACTCGCCGGCTATCTCATCAACCGCGTCGAGTAGAGATTCGGCGAGATCGCCATGATGGTACTTATTGCGACTCTTTTTCATTGATGGGCCACTGGTCTCTAACTGCAACGTTCGATCTATGTGAACATTGTTCACTTTTTTTGTCAAGACCCCTTGCTTTTTACGATAATGATGGTATATATTTATGTGAACGGTGTTCACATTTAGTCAATTCAGTGTGTTGGGAGACCCGAATCAAGGCAATCGCGTGAACGCTGACTGTCTCCCCGCTAACGGAGGTATTAGAGAATGTCATCATCAACAGAGTCGTGTACTTATCGATCGGGCTCATATAAAACCTGCTTTATGTCTACAGGATCAGGACATCAGCGGTGGACAGCAGTGAATATAACGGCCATGGTCTTGGGATTCGTTCTATTTTGGCCGATAGGGCTGGTCATGCTGTTCTGGATTTTGTCCGGCAGAGACGTCGCGGAATTACCAGGTGCCATTCGTCAAAAGTGGAGATGGTATAAGGGCGAACACAGCCGTGACTTTTCCGGCACTACGGACAACGTTGTTTTTAACGAGTATCAACAGACTCAGCGAGATAAGATTCGGGAAATCGAAGAAGAGATCAGCACGCTTGAGGAGCGTTTCCGGACATATCGTGCAAATGCTCAGCGTCGCAAGGACCGAGCTGAATTTGAAGATTTTATGTCCGAAAGCCCACTCAATCAGTAATCGCATAAATCTCTTAGCCCATGTCATCCGGAATGACTGACATGGGCGGCCTGTTTATATTTTTGCCAAAGTATTTTTTAGCCTGATCAGGGTGATGTCAGTTGCGATGACGCTCTGTTTTTGTGTTTGTTACTGCGACCTTTCGCATATGCCGCGAAGGATTGTCAATAATCCCAAAGCTGTACTTCTCATAAAGACCATATGCGTCATTGGCGCTCAGAAACCAGTTCACTGTTTGAAGCTCTTGGCGAGCGAGCAGGGATTCCAGGATGAACCGAGCCACTGATCCTCTGAATTCCCGGAAAACAAATAAATCGAGAATGTACGCAATTGAAGCCCGGTCCCATAAAGGTGTCGGACTGCGTGACCAATATATGCTTGTTTTCAAGAGCCGGTTGCATGAATTATCTTGCTCCTCTTGTTTAGGGGGCGTTCACAATTGCCGTAATCAGCTTTAACGGTGGCTGGTGGTCCTGCAAAAGCACAATACTTCAACCGGCTTTCGGTGATGGCTCAGCTTAGATTTGTCGTCGACAAAGGCAGTACACGAATTGTTGCACCTGGCCCGCGGGTGTGTTGTGCAACTCCTTTTCATGACCAAGCAACCGAAAGGGCGCGCCAAATTCCGCATGAAGTTCTTCGGCGCTGTATCGCTGAACGGGAAGTCCGCTGCAACTTGTGGGTCCGTCTTCCGCGAAGGTCGCCACTATAACCATCCCTCCCGGCTTGACCGAACGCAGCACAGCTTCCACATAAGCGCAGCGTTCTTCCTCGGTGTTCAGAAAGTGAAAAACCGCTCTGTCGTGCCAAACATCATATCTGTCTGCGGGTAGCTCGGTGTCTGTAATACTCGCCTCGATCCATAGGATATGATCGGCTTTAGCCCCCAGCCGCGATTTTGTGTGAGTCAGCGCTGCAGCTGAGAGATCCAGAACCGTAATATTCTTATAGCCTTCGCTTAAGAGATCGTCTACAAGTGTGGATGCACCGCCTCCGACATCGATGATCGATGACGATAATCCCATCGCGGATTCCCGGATCAGTTTCAGTGAGAGTTCTGCATGCTTCTGAAACCAACTCACTTCGTCTTCCGAGTTCGTGGTATAAATCCTCTCCCAATGCTGTTTGGATTTCACTGTATTTCTCCTGTTCAGAAATCATTGGCGAAGTAGCGTTTAGCTGCCTGACATAACAATCCAGTTAACTGATAACAAAGGAAAGCCCGAAACAACATTTCTTCCCATCGAGTTCACCCAGCCACTTGCAAACATTCAGCGTGGTTTTTCCTCCGCTAAACTCAGCCACATAATCCTGCAGATATTTAGGCTCTCCGGATGCAAAAACCTGTTTGTCTCCGGCGCGTATGATGTCGGCATTGGCTGCCCAGATCAATTCGCGGTCACTCTTGCCGACGATATTTTCTCCCGCGTGCTCAGTGATGGCCCGATTTCCCCAAAGGTATATTCCGGCTTCGTCCTTAACCCAGAACAGAAATGGCATTTGGTTAAAAATCATTAGGTCTTTTATTTCCACGGCTGTTCAATTTTACAACCGAGTATGTCCCGATAGTATCTCTGTGCTTTTTCCACGTCCGCTACGGGTAGCTCAGGTACGGGTTGATTCAGTTTCATGTGACTTTCCTCCTCAAGGCTATGGCTCTCAGATCGCTCGATCCTGAGCAAAAGCCAGGTGATAACCGTTGCAATCCCTTATGCCGAATTCTCTTGTGCCGTAAGACATGTTCTGAAGCGGCCACTCGACCTCAACCTGATCCTTTACGGCAGCAAAATATTCATCCACTTGCGATATAAAAAAATAGATTGTACCGCTCATCGCCGGAGAGCTTCCCAGGTTGTCGCCGGTAGAAAAAATGATGGTGCCGCCGGCTTTATGGACTGTGCAGGTGCCTTCAGCGGTATCCGCAACATCGAAACCAAGTAAGTTGGCGTAGAACGATTTCGTTTCCTCAATATCCTTGCACTTCATCAATAAATTCATCACCATTAATCGGTTCTCCAAAGCGCTGGTTTCAGGCGTTATTTACGATTAACCCAGCAAGGTCAGTCGGTTGCCATCCGGATCCGCGAAATGCGCAAGCGAGCCACCGGCTGGTAAACCGTGTGCCAAATCAGTGGATCAACAACGATAACACCGCCACGCTCTTAATCATTTATTGTTCTTAATCCACTTACCTTAAACAGGCTTTCCATCGTTGTTGTTCGATTGCCGGGGTGAAGGGTGAAGTTCTCGCCGGCAGAAACCGTTCCCGTTTCTACAACTGATAGATAAAAACCACAATATCCGGTTTGCGCCATCTTCTTTGACGCTTTTTTATCATTCATCACGGCATTAAATTTGAAACACGGTTGCCTTGGCTGGGTCACCCGTAATACGCAGTTATCAAAATGCAACTCATCGCCCACATAGACGTCGCTTTCCAACAATCCTGAAAGGGTCAAATTCTCTCCCAGGTGTCCGTATGCGAGAGATTTTGTTGTGCCGTTAATCAGCATCTGACGTTCCCAATAAGCATAGTGCTCTGAAGGATAGGCGTAAACAGCTTTCGAAAGACCGCCGTGAACACTAAGATCAGCCTGTTGGTCACCTTCTAACCCGAGTTTATTGATCCTGACAGGGGACGATACCGGCTGCTTAAAAATGCCGGACACAATTCTCCTGCCCTGAATGTCCATGGGTTGGCAAATGCCCGTTTGTACGCTTAAAAGTTGAAAGGGATGCTTCACTTGTTTCGATTTTTTATTTGCCCGCTTTTCACGCCCTAGAATTTGCCGTTATTGTTTTTCCATTCATGACGGGCGGGAATGGCTTCTGTTGTATCCCAGTGCTCAACAATTTTTCCACCTTTTAAGCGATAAAGATCAAAGAATGAAGAATGGGTTTGTTTGCTGTAACCCTCGCACACGGAGAGAACAAAATTACCCTCCGCCAATAACCGATGACATTTTTTATAATCGCTATAGGTGGAACCATCATTATGTGAACCGGATAAAACACCTTTTAATTCGGCTAAATCATCGCTCAAGTCCGGATTGTGTTCCGTGTAGTGCTTTTGGTTGATGTAATCATCTACGTTATCGAGATCGCCTTGGATCAGTATGTTTTCTACAAATGATTTGATGACTTTGCGATTGCTCTCTGTTACTGCATGGTCCGTCACCTCGGTCATACCATCAACCATAGAGTGGCCGGATTTATTCGGCCCTTTTCTTTTTTGAATGTTATCCCAATGTTCAACGGCTTGGCCGTCTTCAAAGCGAAAGATCTCGAAACCTATATTTCGCGTCGCAAAGTCATACTCCGTATGGGCGAAAACAAAATCACCATCTTCAAATACTCTTACAATGTTGACTCTTGGCGATGTTTTGGATAGACGCTTAAACAGCTCCGCCAATCCTTCACTCCCTTCATGTGTTTGTGGATTGTGTTGGATATATTTAGCTTCGTTGACCACAGATACCGATGATGGATCACCAGTTTCTATGCCCTTCAATAATTTGCATATTTGTTCTTTCTTATTTGATGCCATCATAGACAGACTCTGACGAAGGATCCATTATGATATTCCGTGGTATTCATTTGCTGATACCGGTATGCTGTGGCTCCATGTATGGGGAACACCGCGAATAATATCACAAGGATGGCGCCTGCGGCATGTTGCGAAGCCCACCCTTAATTTTTTTGTAGGAACACCGGGCGACCGCGGAATATCACACCCCTCTAAACTCCTTCCGAACCACCAGCTTCAACCCGGACCAGGTGTCATCCACTGCGCAGACTTTGATATCCACCAGGCCCATGGGCAGGCAGACTTCCCGGATGGTGTCTTCGGTGATTTCGCTTTTAATGCCGGATGATTTTTTCGGCCAGCTGACCCAGATCATGCCATCGTCCTTGATGTGATGGCGTAATCGTTTCAGGCTCTTTTCCAGCTCCGTTCGGGAGGCGGTGAACAGATGCACCATATCCAGCGATTTGCCGCTACGCTTGAGGAGTTTGACTGGGTGTGGGAGGTCGGCGAGCAGGTCTTGATAGTGTGGAGGTGGATTGCAGGGGTAGATTCTGAACCCTTCCTTGATGCCGAGTTTTTTCCATAAAGGGGTGCCTGAATAACCTACAGCCATTGTGTGTACTCCTTTGCCGGGTGAGAAAATCTTGAGCTTATGTGCAGGATCGAGTAAAACGGAATTGACAAACTAAGGTGTAGCAGTATGTCAAGCATCAATATCAAAAATAATGTTGCAGTGGCGGTTTTTTGTCTTTTTAGCTCCCCGCTGCCGGCACAACAAGCTGAGCAAACGAAAGAAAGCTTCAAATTTACCGAAAGCGACTGGACGCAGCGGCCGGGCCACTACCTCGGCAGCTTCCAATGTACCACCCACGATAAGGAACGGAACAAAACGGTTCGTTATATCATTGTGGACTATCCCTCAGGGGCCGAGCTTCCCTGCCGAGTGATTTACTATAAACCCAGAGAGGACGGCAGTCGCGATATTTTATGGAGATCGTTGAATACTGTAGGTTTTTGCTCTGAGAAGGCGGGTGGCCTGGCGGACAAGTTACAGAGTTTTGGCTGGGAGTGTATGACGGCTGCCGGGGATATGCGTTCCGCTGAGACAGAGGAAGAAGACGTAACGCGATTCGCGTCTGAGGATCTGCCTGTCAAGGCTGAGATACCATCAATTGAAGGCTTTGATCCATTTTCTAGTTTGCAACAGCAAGAGCCTCAGACCGGCCAGCCTAACGAAGATCAACAAGCGGCCGCCGAAGAAACCCTCGACGTGAATGCGGACGAGGAAGCGGTACTCGATTTCGTCGGCCCGAAAATTGAGCTTCAACTTGACCAGGGGGTGGCTCATCAGGGCAAAAGTTATGATTTTTCTGCGCTGGTAACGGATAATATCGCGGTCAAGGCGGTGCATTTTTTTTACCAGAGCGCCGGCGCCGACTATGTATCTTTGCCTATGAAACGCGGCGAGGATTCGGATCTGTACAGCGTCACTTTGCCAAGCGAGGTGACCTCGGTCAGTGAAATTAACTACTATGTGACGGCTGAGGATATCTCTTACAATGCCGTTTTTCGCGGCAATGTGATTTCGCCGTTGACTTTGCAGTTCAATGAAGTAAAAGTTCAGGAAGAAGTGAAAGCCGTAGAGCACATCGAGCCCGAAACGGAAATACAAGAAGTAAAATCCGTTGAACCACAGCCATCAAATGAGGAAGAGGGCGCACTGTGGTAGTGCGTTTGCAGGAATAATCTGAATTCATTAAAAGCCATAATCTTTGACGTTGACGGAACCTTGGCCGACACGGAAAGAGACGGCCATCGGGTAGCCTTTAATCGTGCATTTGAAGAAAAAGGCCTCGGCTGGCACTGGGATGTGGGCTTGTATGGCGAACTTCTCAAGGTGACGGGCGGTAAGGAACGCATTGCCTATTTCATCGATCACTTCTTATCCGATGCCGATCAATGCGGGAATAAAATCTTGATCAGCGACTTGCACCACAGCAAGACACAGCATTATCAGCGTCTGTTGCGATCGAGTAAAATCCCGTTGCGGGCCGGGGTACGGCGTCTGATACTCGAGGCAAGGGATAAACACATACGGCTGGCGATAGCGACAACGACCACGCCTGAAAACGTCAGCGCCCTGATCGAATCAACGCTGGGCGGATCGGTTAATGACTGGTTCGATGTGATTGCCGCCGGGGATGCGGTACCGGTAAAAAAGCCGGCACCGGACATTTATCATCTGGCATTGGCGCGCTTGGGTTTATCATCCGAACAGTGCGTCGCAGTGGAGGATTCCTCCAACGGATTAAGGGCGGCGATGGAGGCGGGCCTTTGCACCGCGGTAACAGTCAATAGCTACACCATGGGTGAGGATTTCACCGGAGCAGCCCTGGTGCTGGACGGACTGGGGGAGCCCGCTCAGGCATGCGAGGTTCTGGCGGGTGGCATGAAAGGTGACTATCTGGCCGTAGACACACTGAGCAAGTTGTTGCGCAGCGCAATTTAACCGTAAATCCACTACAATCCGTTTTTGATTTGAGTTCCCCGACCCGATATTCATGAAAGCCCTCGCCAAAGCCCTGATAGAATCAGCCCTTCAGCAATTAAAACAAGATTCGATCATTCCCGCCGAACTGAGGCCCGCTATTTCGGTTGAGCGCACCCGCGACAAGTCTCACGGCGATGTTGCCAGCAATATCGCCATGGTTTGTGCAAAGGCCGCGGGCGTCAAGCCCCGGGAGTTAGCGCAGTATATTGTGGCGCGTATTCCGGAGGCGGATTTTCTGTCCAGAACGGAAATAGCCGGCCCGGGATTTATTAACTTTTTTATCGATCATCAATGGATGGCGGATCAGTTGCAAAATGCCTTGCTGGATTCACGCCTGGGCGTGCCGCCGGTTCAGGCGCAGACAGTGGTCGTGGATTACTCATCGCCCAATCTCGCCAAAGAAATGCATGTCGGGCACCTGCGTTCTTCCATCATCGGCGATGCCGCGGTACGCACTTTGGAATTTCTCGGGCACAAGGTGATCCGGCAAAATCATGTCGGCGACTGGGGTACTCAATTCGGTATGTTGCTGGCCTATCTGGAAGAGCAGCGGTCGGAGCAGGGAGATGAACTGGATCTGGAGGATCTGGAAGCGTTTTATCGCGCGGCCAAGCTGCGCTTTGATGAGTCGGGTATATTTGCCGATCATGCCCGTCAGCTGGTCGTCCGCCTTCAATCGGGGGACCCACATTGTAATAAGCTCTGGTCTGAATTTAACGAAATTTCTCTCAGCCACTGTCAGAAGGTTTATGACGAGCTGAATGTCAGCCTCACGCGCAAGGATGTGATGGGCGAGAGCGCGTATAACGCCATGTTGCCGCAGGTGATTGAGGATTTATCCAGAGCGGGCTTGTTGACCGAAGATCAGGGCGCGCAATGCGTGTTTCTTGAGGAATTTATCAATGCCGAGGGGAAGATGCTGCCGGTGATCGTGCAAAAAGCCGATGGCGGATATCTTTATGCGACAACTGACCTGGCGGCCGTACGATACCGATCGGAAACCTTAAAAGCGGACCGAATATTATATTTCGTGGATCAGCGTCAGGAGCTGCATTTTCGTCAAATCTATGCGGTTGCGCGCAAAGTCGGTTACACCCACGAAAATGTCAGTCTGGAGCATATGGGTTTCGGCACCATGAACGGCCCGGACGGCAAACCGTTCAAGACCCGGACAGGGGGCACGGTCAAACTGATCGATCTTTTAAATGAAGCGCAGGAACGCGCGTATAAACTGGTCGAAGATAAGAATCCGGAACTGGACAACGACGCTCTTGCAGAAATTGCCACGGCTGTGGGCATAGGCTCGGTTAAGTACGCGGACCTGAGTAAGAACAGAGTCAGCGACTATATGTTTAATTTTGACAGCATGCTGAGTTTTGAAGGCAATACTGCACCTTATTTGCTCTATGCCTATACCCGGGTAGTCAGTCTGTTCAGCAAAGGAGATGTGGACCCGGCCTCGCTGACAGGCGAATTTTTTCTGAATGATGAAAAAGAGCTCGAACTTGCCGGGAAACTGCTGCAATTTCCGGAAACCCTGCACAGTGTTGCGGACAAAGGTCTGCCGAATATTCTTTGCAATTATCTTTATGAACTCTCGGGATTTTTCTCGTCGTTCTATGAAGCCTGCCCGATTCTCAATAATCCGTCCTCACGGGAGAAAAACAGCCGTCTCGGCCTTGCCTGGCAGACAGCCCGCACTCTGGACACGGGCCTTGGGCTCTTAGGCATAAAAACGGTCAGTCGGATGTAAGAGCCTGTTTAAAAGCCATACGGAGACAGGCATAGATTCTATTTTTCGACTGGCCCTGAATCCGAAGTTATAAGATGATGGACCACTACTCTGTCCAGATGATATTGACGTATAAAGATGTCAGCAGCAAGCACCGTCTCCGTTAGACGTGTGTTTCCAGAAGACGCCGTAAATCCGTCCATGTAGCCTTGGAGCCGCTATCCCTGGCGCCTACACTTCTTCCAACACACGTCTAACAGAGACTCAGAGGCAACCGCCTGTCTTGTTACTTATTCAACAGTTTGAACTGGTTCACAAAACGTAAAAATCTTCTCACCCTGTCCTGCACAGCGACAGGGAAAAGTGTGCGGCTATTGGCAAATTCGGATTGAAACCGCCTTCTCCATCACAAATTCTTGTTTTTTCGTCAAATATTAGTCCATCCGGCCCGGCGCGATTAGTGCTTGTAAGAATCATGAAAAATGGTGTCCGGGTACTTATTAAGGCGCGGTAATGATGTCCCCGCTCCAGAGGTAAAAAATCTGCCGCTAACAAAGGTACAGAGGATGATACTGCGTCTGTACCCGCAGTGAGTCCGGCACACATTTCACACCAATGGTAACGCTTAATTGAGGTTGGAATTCACATGAAGAAAATTTTGTTTAAATCCGGTGCTGTCGCTCTGCTCGTGTTGAGTATGGCTGCGTGCTCGAGCATGCCTGCACCTACCACTGAAATGGCCTTGTCCGATTCCGCGGTGAAAGATGCCGAGTTGGCGGGTGCACGCGAGCATGCGCCTCTTGAGCTTCGTCGGGCCAGTGAAAAAATGGAGAAGGCTAAAGAAGCCATGCGCGAAGAAGAGTATGAGATCGCTAAGAGACTGTCCGAGCAGGCACTGGTGGATGCCGAACTGGCGGAGGCAAAAAGCTATTCCGAGCAGTCGAACATCGCCCTTCAGGAATTGCGCGACAGCATTGATTTGATGCGCAAAGAAATTTCGCGCGCTCAAGGCAGCTAATCGGCCCTGCAACTGTATCCGGAGGAAATATGAAACGTAATACATCTATTAAATGGTCTTTGTTGCTGTCTGCCGGTATTCTTGCCAGCGGATGCGCCGGCACGCCCGATAAAGTCGGCCAATTGGAAGACGCACGATCAGCCTATATGAAGGCTAATTCAGATCCCGTCATTGCCAAGCATGCGGCTATCGAATTGGACGATGCACGAAAATCGCTGAGTAAGGCGGAGAAAGTCTGGGAAAAAGGCGAAAAGAAAAAGACCGTAGAGCACTATGCTTATCTGGCCAACCAGCGTGTCGCCATCGCTGAGCACAGAGCCAATACGATCGAAAACCAAAAGCAGTTGGAAAATATGCAGATTGAACGGCAAAAAGTACAGCTGGACGTGAGAGCGGAAGAAATAGAACGTTCCCGTAAACTTGCCGAAGCGGCGCGTCAGGAAGCCGAGGATATGGCTGCAAAAGCGGCAAAACTTCAGCAGCAAATGGCTGAACTGCAGGCCA
Organism: Granulosicoccaceae bacterium; assembly: GCA_965222695.1. Lineage (GTDB taxonomy): Bacteria > Pseudomonadota > Gammaproteobacteria > Granulosicoccales > Granulosicoccaceae > UBA7957. The sequence continues at coordinate 4,256,720 of OZ244967.1, forward strand.
CTCAGACGGACCGCGGTATGGTACTGACTCTGGGAGATGTTTTGTTCGATCTGAACAAGGCGACACTCAAACCCGGTTCAGAAAACAAAATTGCCAAAGTTGCTCAGTTTATGAACGAATATCCCGACAAGAACGTCGTCATTGAAGGTCATACCGATAGTACCGGCGAGGATTTTTATAATCAGCAGCTGTCGGCGCGCCGGGCCGAAGCGGTAAAAATGGCGCTGGTGTTGAAAGGCGTTGATACAAACCGTGTCGTTACCAAAGGCTTGGGTGAATCCACTCCGGTAGCGGACAACAATTCTGCCGTTGGCCGTCAGCAAAACCGTCGAGTCGAGATCATTTTTGAGAATGAACCTCAAGCGCAGGGGCGGCAACAGTTGAGTTTTACTGCCGAGTAATTCTCTCAAGTCTCAGCTTAAAAAAACCCGGCAATAGCCGGGTTTTTTTGTCCCTAAATAAAATAACACCTAAGTTATTGATTACGATAGTAATCGTTATTTGGATTTGTCTAGTAGCACTTGGCGTTGCAGTTGGTTAAGTGCTTGTTTTTGCATGATTCGTCCTGGAAATATTAGACGCCATTTTTTCCATATTTCAGCTCCGATTGCTGAAGTTTCGGAGTCCCCAATGCTCTCCCGGACGCCCGCCAAAGCAAGCGAAACACTTTAGTCTGTCAGCACGCTCTCCAGAGTTTTTAGGGCCACTTCTCGCTGAGCGCCTCCAAGTCGTTGGACATTCTGAATTTTCCAGCGCACAGCTGGAAGCTCTTGCGCATGGCCATGCCTCAATAGCCCCCAATCAGGCTCGCCGCTCTTGAACGACAGTAGGAATTCCTTGTGTTCATCGGTGAGCTGATGCCTTATCGCATCTATCATTGCGTTACGCGTCGTCTCCAATTGTTCAACGGTTACAGCCTGTAGCGACATGCCTCGGAACTGCTGGTCGAATACTGGCTGCAGTGGTTGAGGGTTGGGAGCGAGCAATTCGGCGATCGGGCGATTACTGCTAATCAGGTAAACGACGAACAGGTCCATCAACTCTGGCGAGATACCCTCGTGGTCAAGCAGCATCATTACGTCGAATAGGTCACGGGGATGCTGTCTGTCGAGAGCGGCTACCAGTTTGCCCGCATAAAGTTCTTCCAGCTTCAACACGTTGGTTTCGACGTACCCGAACTGATCGGCTACAGAATCCGTGACAGGCATCTCTCTTGGTTCCAGTACACTGCCCCTGAGAACCGGGGAGACCTCGACCTTAATTGAGATACCGGCAGCGGATACCTGGAGGCGCTGCATGCAACCGCCTTCTCCTGGTATCGCATTCACAGATGTGTCGGCGAGCACGCGTTCGACGACGCCGGCAATCCCTTTGAGTCCTTCTTCAATCGCAGGCAGTGCGGCATCTCGGTTATCCAATGCAAGATAGGCCAGGTCGATGTCCACGGACAGACGTGGCAGATCGCGGACAAACAAATTGATTGCGGTGCCGCCTTTCAGGGCAAAACGCGGTTCGCGTGCCATCAGCGGTAGTACACGCATGACAAGCTCTACTTGTCGGTAATAGGGATTACTCCGGTCTAGCATGGAAGCCCTCTGGCACCGTTATTTGGTAGTGCTTATCCAGTTTGCCGCCTCGCGTGACCATGCGTTTACCGCTTCCCAAGTCTATGGCATCCATGTCAACACGCTTTATCCACGGATATGCGTAGTGATTGGCGAGGAAAAGGAAAAGCCGCTTCGCCTTGTTGTGAGCGCAAGACTTCAATAAGGTGTTTACCACTGCTGGGCGAAGTGTTGTCAGCCCTTCAAACAACTCTGCGGCAAACGAAAATGAGGAAGGCGTTTCATCCACTTCGCTCAAAACTTCCAGGATGGCGCGCTCTGGTGCTGATCCTCGTATTGTCCAGTCACGAACTTTGGTGGACAGCATTACCCAGCCTTGTTCAGGGGCTTCGTTAAAGAGGCGTCGGCGATGGAAGGACCACTGTGCATTGATGGGAACCTGTTTAACCCACAATGGGGGGCGGTCTTTTCCCCAGACATGAACAGTGGCATCACCACTCAGTGATAGGTAATGCGCCAATCCCTGCTGATTGAGCGCGGTGACTCCACCGACGTGGAGCTGCAGTTGGCCCAGCCTCTGTAGTCCGAGCACCACCCTCTCCCAAGTAACAGGCTCGCCTGGCCTGGCATAGACGCGGCTTCCAAGAGCCTTGAGCCATCCGCTTTGCACATATTTGCGAACCAGTTGCGGGGAGTAGCCATTCGCAGATAACCAAGTGCTGGGGATCGCCACCCCCTCGGGGGTTAGCTGTTGTAACCGGTTCAGTTTTTCGTCTTTTCGTATACCCATGGTTTATTTATAGCCTGTATTTTGAACCATTGGTAGTGGGTGGTTCATTAATAATCAGAAAAATATACCAATAGTTTATTTTTCTGAAATTTATCGAACCAGAGGGCGCAATATTAAAAATACAGTAACCGCTTTTCTGTAACAATAGACTTGAAAGGGTCGGAAAGTGTGTCTGCCTTATGCTCCATGCATACAGAAACGACTTTACAGCAATTTAAGAATTTTGCTCTGCCATGAAGCTAAAGCACCTTGCCGCCATGCGATGGGACACTCTTTCCGATCTCGCCTTGAGCAGGTTGAGGGTGGGGGCATGGCTGTTATCCGGATGAAGGACCTTACCGAAGACAATCGCCTCAATGTCGCGGCTATGGCTCGCATTGAGCCGTCTGAGATAAAGGCCCGGCAGCGCGTTGAGCCGGATGACATTGTCACAGAGCAAAGAGGGTAGCTAAATGAAAAAGCATCGATCCAATCCACAACAAACATTTTTTGTGCGCTACTAACTCAAAACACCGTACCGGGACGGCACCGAGATTTTGAACCGGCTCTTAGCCGTTTGCGGTCACGTAGCAGTGGTTTTTTGAACCCAGAATTGATACATACCTGAAAATAACCTCGGATGATCCGTTTCCAGTTTATGCCAGTTTGATAGATTGGTTTGGCCGGGATCCTCGGGAAAGCGATTTTTAAAGGCTTGGTAAATATACGCTCGATTTAAGGTAAAGCGAACAAACTCAAGTCCAAATTTCTCAAGAATCTGTTGAATTTCAAACAAATCAAATTGATGTTCCTGAACATTAAATATGGCATCTCTAACACGGGATGTCGTATAAAAGTCCACCGAATTTACAAAAAATCGGTAGACATCACTATCGGCCGGTTGATTTAGCAAAACGTAGCGCACCCATCGAATAGTGTCTGGATCACTGGATAATTCCTTTTCCTCGACATAGTCACGAGCCAGATTGAGTGGAGCGCGCGCTGCGCGACTGTATAGCCCCAGTTTAAAATACCCACCGGGCGTTAGCCGATCAACCAGCGCACCAATCCCAGCCTTGGGATCCGCCATATGATGCAACACGCCGCAACTTTCAATAATGTCAAACTGTTCTTTCCAGGCTTGCATTGAAAGTATATCTGCTTGCAAAAATTCTATATGGCTTGCGGCCGATCCTGCCTCTCTGGCCTTTCGCGCCGCATATCCCAGGCTGGTTTTGCTGAGATCAATGGCTAAAATTTTGGCTTTAGGATAGCGAGCAGCGGCACTAATCGCATGTTGTCCTGTTCCACAGCCAGCAACTAACACAGTTTCCGGCTGATAATCTTTTACAATGTCATCCAGTGGCCCTGGAGAACTGGCAATACTTAACCAGCGAGGGTACGGGTTTTGTTCGTACTGGGCCCTGACTTCGACTGAAACAGGATCTTTAACCAATGCGAAGCTTTCAATAGCTTCTTGCAACTGCTTTTCTTTAATCAGATCCAGATATTGTGTTTTTAACAACTGATACAGCGTTGATTTTTTGTGACACTCAGAAAGCAAGGAATCTAACTCTCGGGAAGAGAAGCTGTCCGTAACCGGGCCATAACACGCCAGCAGTGCTACGGCCTCTTCCGACAATGGTTTGTCCATTGACCGTAGCTTGTACGTCGCTTCAATTTCATCATCCTGTGCCAGAAAAACATATTCGTTGATAAAGCACTGGTGCGCCAGCGCAAACAGAATCGGCCTGAAAACGTGAATCGTTGAGGCCTGCTGCAGTCGACAAAAATGAAGGCTGAGATAACGTCTTAAACGCGTGAGAAAAAACTCTATTAACGGTTCGGCGAGAATTAGCGCACCCATGCCCAAGAGCAGAAACTCATCTGCCAGGGCTATTCGCTCTTCTTCGCCAATATTATCCATCCAGTGATCAAAGCCGGAAGAGTCTAAATGATAAACCGGTTCTTTCAGGACCTCAGTTTCCGGGGCATGCATCACCTGGATTAACCAGGAAAAAAACAACGGTTGAGTATCGCAATCGTATTGATTCTGCAGACTCAACCTTATAGCTGATTTGCAATCAGCATTGTATTGTCGAATCGGGCTGATACTCAAAGCTGTGACCATTAGTGCTTTAAGTTGTGCCAGGTTTTTCGCAGTCGACAAAACAAGTCGGATCAAGTGAGCGGCAGCGGTTTCAGTATCACCTGTGCGAATCAGGCACAAAGCCAATTCACTCAGATAGTCGTCATTTTCAGGGTCCATATGATGCAAAGTATTTAGGACAGATAACTGCTCCTGGTACTTTTTCTGATCTTCGAGATCCCTGCTTTGCAGAATTAGGTTTTGGATTTTATTAGTGTGCTTATTCACCATGTTACCTGTTCGCTGAATTCTTTGGTAATTCTCAGATCGGATAGCTAATGAGGATGAGTAGCAAATCCAATTTAAACCGGAGTAATGGGGCGTGTCAGAAGGCAGAGCTTGTATTAACTTTTTACGAAACCATGCAAGTCCTGGCTTGAGACAACATGGCAGTAAATCATGTTAATCACTTTAAGCTCATGTTGATGCAGGGCATCTGTGGCAGCTGCACAACAGTCCTCTGCGACTATAACGCCAAAGCTCTCATCGGCCAGTGATCGTACCGTAGAACTCACGCATTGATCGGTAAAGATCCCGGCAACGATGACATTTTGAATACCCAAATTTCGCAGGATAAGCCTTAAATTGGTTCCCGTTAAGGCACTGTCTGTCGTCTTAAGCACGGTGATTTCATCTCCTTGTGGTGCCAGTTCGGGTACCAGCTGGCTATCCTCCCGGTCTTTGGGCAGCAAAAGGTAATTAAATCCCGGTTTCTTTTGTGACAGTGACCGGTCACGACCGTCATCGGTAAGACAAGCTATACGTGCGTAAATCACTTCAATGCCGTTTTTACGTGCCCAGTCAACCAGCCGTACCGTGTTAGGAATAACCGTGCCGTTCATTCGATCAAAGAAAGGCCGCCACCGTGTTGCCTCTTTGACATCTTCGGGTACTTCCAGATAGGTGTTTTGAATATCTATCACGAGCAATGCCGACTCGGAAGGCGTGAGTTCGATATCCTCTGGTTCCTCGGCGGTTTCATAATAAAAACTTCTAAATGCAGTCTTCCAGTTGTTCATGGTTGTTACCGTTTGTCGTTGTAATGTGTTAGAGGGCAATTATTAAAAGCGTGATTTGCGCAGAATGAACGCTACCAGACGTTTGTTTTCGTTAGTCAGCTTGTATTAATTGAAGCGGCCAAAAGCTTCCCTGCTCGCTTCTGAAGCCAAGGTAATGCCAAGGCTTGTATTGGCGACTTTTATACCCTGAGTTGCATCAGGCTGCCGGGATATTTATCGTGACATCCGGATCACCTTATGTCTTTAAGGAAATCCGGACTTGCCAGTGGAACGACATCATCTTGAAATAATACAGTGGCGTTATAACCCGGATAAAAGTGATCGCCGAAGATAATGCGTAAATCGATTTAAGTCTGACCCGGAAAATCTTATGCAGACCAAGTATATATCGAGTTGACGCGAACCGAAAAGAGCACATTGCACGGTTGAATCAGACCCGCAGGAGCTGGATAAAGCCATAGCCACCCTTGAGTGAACTCATCAAGAGCCCACAAAACGCCAAGTTGGACGGCGCGAGGCATTTGTCGACGGCCTCTAATTCACCTAAATTTATGTAAACACCGGGCTTGCGGCGCATTCCTAAGGTAAAAAGGAAGTTCCGCCCATCGAGCACCATGATACTTGTCAGACTGCTTTTATGGGCTTTGGCAATCAATCTTGATTGCTCCTGATGCTGTTTTTCCATGACCGGTTTACAATAGACAATGCGATATCCCCATGCGTCGAGGTCTTTATGCCGGATCAAGTTACTGTAATCGAGCACCCTCTTATCAAACACAAGCTGACGCTGATGCGCAGAAAAGATACATCTTCTTCCAAATTCCGGGCTTTATTGAGAGAAGTCAGCCATTTGCTGGCATATGAAGTCACTCGTGATTTGCCTTTGGAGCTGTGCGATATCGAAACGCCACTGGCGCCTATGCAGGCACCCTTGTTGAAGGGCAAAAAACTATGCTTTGTCTCGATCCTCAGAGCAGGTAACGGATTACTCGATGGTATGCTGGATCTGATACCTTCGGCCAGGGTGGGCCATATCGGTCTTTATCGGGATCCGCAAACCCTTGAGGCTGTGGAATACTATTATAAAATGCCGCATTCTCTGGATCAGCGGCTGGTGATAGCGGTGGATCCCATGCTGGCAACGGCCAATTCCTCGATTGCTGGCGTTACGCGTCTGAAACAGGGTGGAGCCAAAAATATCCGGTTTGCCTGTTTATTGGCCGCGCCGGAGGGATTGGAAGCCTTTGGAAAAGCCCATCCGGACGTGCATATCTATACCGCTGCCGTTGACGATCACTTAAACGATCACAGCTATATCGTACCGGGGTTGGGTGATGCGGGTGATCGTATCTATGGCACCAAGTAGTTCGTTCAGGGATTTCTTGATTTTGACTATCCGTTGAATCGTTTATGGCAGGCCGGCGTGGCTGGATTTTCCGACGGTCACGATGTGATTTCAGTCTATGCATAAATACCGATCAGGCAGATGTCAAACGTTTGTTGAGTTCCTCCAGTCTCTGCGCTGTGCCTATATCGTACCACTCGCCGCGAAAAACCTGACCACTGATTTTATTGTTCCCTATGGCCGTATCCAGTACCGGTTTCAATGGCATCCGTCCCTGTTCGAGATTGGCAAATAATGACGGATCAAACACCGCTATACCGCTATAAGTGAAAGAGTTTGCTGCCACCTGAGTAAGCCACGCCCCGCTTAAACCGAAATCTCCATCCGGATGGTGCGGAGGGTTTTCAACCAGAATCAGATGTCCGACAGCGCCTGTGGGCAGACAGAGCAGGGAATAATCGAAATCGGTATAAATATCGCCATTGACCAGGATAAAAGGCTGATCGCCGAGCAGGGGCAGCGCTTTGACTATCCCGCCGGCGGTTTCCAGCGCCGGGTCACCCTCGTCGGAATAGCGGATATTGACCTTGTATTGTTTTCCATCGCCGAGGGTTGCATGGATCTGATTTGCCAGCCAAGCTGTATTGATCACAATTTCACTGATTCCGGCTTTCTCCAGTGCGAGTATTTGATGCTCTATTAAACGATGTGGACCGGCTTGCAATAAAGGCTTCGGACAGGTATCGGTCAGGGGGCGCATTCTTTCACCGCGCCCGGCGGCCAGTATCATCGCCTTCACGAAAATTCCTCGTCAGCACCCAGATCGGCAAGTAAACCACGAAAGTCGTCGAGTTCCTTGTACTTGCGGCATACCTGATCGATATAGCTGAATACCAGGGGCAAGTCATTCAGATAGGATGCCGTGCCGTCACGATAGTTGAGCCTGCAGAATATACCCATGACTTTAATATGCCGCTGAAGCCCCATATAGTCGAACCACCGCTCAAAGGTTTCCCTGTCGTTTGAGCAGATACCCAGCGCCGAAAGTTGCAGCCTGAATGTTTCCAGCAAGCGGTAAATCAGCTCATCCGGCCATCGGATATAGCAATCCTTTAAGAGGGAGACAATATCGTAGGTCACGGGACCCAGGACTGCGCCCTGAAAATCGATAATCGCGGGATTATCGGTTTTGCTGAACATCAGATTTCGCGAATGGTAGTCTCTGTGAACAAACACAGCAGGCTGTTCTACTGCGGAGGCCGCACAACGGGCGAATACGGATTCCAGAGTCTTTTCCTGTGAACTGGTCATAACGCGATTTTTATGGCACTTGACGTACCACTCGGGAAAGAGATTCATTTCCATTCGCAAAAACGATTCATCGTATATGGGTAAGCCATCGTAACGGGCGTTAAGCTGCATTTTAACGATTGCCGACATTGCGTCCTGATACAGCGCTTCAACGTTTTTGTCCTCGAGTATGTCGAGATAATGACGTGTGCCCAGATCCGTGAGAATGAAAAACCCTTGTTGTATTTCTTTCTCCATAACGTCAGGGACATTGAGCCCCGCGTTTTTCAGTCTTGCCTGGATATCGAGGAAGGGTCGGTTGTCATTGAGGTCGGGAGGAGAATCCATGGCGATGTAATCCTCGCCTTTGTGTGCAAAGCGCAAGTAGCGCCGAAAACTTGCGTCGGAAGATGCTGCTCTGAGATTTTCCGGGCACATGCCGGAGTCAATAATCCAGCACTTTAACTTCTTTATCCTTTCATCTTGCATTATTGATGAAGAGCCGGTGTGAATAATCATGGTTGAACGGGCAAGCCGGTGAATAACCTGTCAGTTTAGTATCAAAACGCGTGTTTTTTTACCTTGAACTATACGAGTGACTGAGAATAAACTAGACTACTACCTAGAATTATTTTCCAACGAGTTGATTATTAAGAGATTGGCATGAAAAAAATTTTTTCGGCTCTGGTTCTTATTGCTTGTACTTCCACGAGCTACGCGGCGGGTCTTGATTTGGCTTTGAGTGATGAGTCCGCCAATATTGCCCTTCTTTTTAATCCACCTGGCGCGTCGGTCAATAATGCGCAGATCAGTGTCGGCGGTTTGTTTAATGATCTTGACGATCTGGTCGTGTACGGATCCTTGCTGGCATTGGGGCCAGGCAAATATGATGAGCAGTACTATACCCTCGGTGCCGGGGTAAAGCTTTATGGCGGCAGCCTTGATATCGACCAGGATATAGGCGCCTTGGCCATAGGAGCAAGAGCAGGTTTTTATATTTATCCGCACCCGGTCAATCCGGTCGATATTGTTTTGGAAGGCTATTTTGCGCCGGGGATCACCAGTTTCGGCGATACGGAAAAACTCTGGGAGTTTTCCGGCCGTCTCCAGGTGGAGATTGTGCGGTCAGCCCGCGCCTACCTGGGGTATAGATTGATGGAGGTTGAGACCAGCGACTTTGACGAAATCGAAGTTGACGATAATATCCACCTTGGCATAAGTATCGATTTTTACTAGGGCAGGGCCTGTCATCAATTGTCTCACGTTTCCTGTGACGGCTGAAAATTCTCCAGGCTAAGCGTGAGAAGCGCGGTTTGGTTATTCCAAATAAGCGACGAACAACACCGCCAGTAAAAGTGCAGCCTCCGACAGATTAGATCATCTCCCACTCGGTATTGGCGAATTTCTCTTTTCCGCCCTGTTTTAGTGCGTATCCGGTTTTGGAACAAAGCAGCATTTCAAACGTAGCGAGATAAGGATTGTTCATGGTAGATTGATCTTTTGGATTTCATCGAAGCGTGTATACACATGTTTACTAAGCTACTGAAAAGCCCTCTGGCTTTAATCGCTTTAATCGCTATTGCCATTGCTTTAGTGTTTTTTCAGGTAAAGAATAAAATTCCGGTATCGCGCAGCGAAGCTGCATTGCCCGCATCACCCGTCGAATATGTACCGCTTAAATCCATTCCGTTTCGTGCCAGGGCTACCGCCTACGGCCATGTCGAGCCTTCCGTCTCTTTAACCGGCAAATCCGAAGTCAGCGGCAAAGTGGTCTATGTTCACCCGGAACTGCAAAAAGGCGGTTCGATCAAGGCCGGATCCGTTGTATTGCGAGTTGAACCCACCGCATTTGAATTGACACTGAACCAAAGCCAGGCGGGGCTTGAGGCCAGCCAGTCGTCGCTAAAGCAGCTCGAAATCGAGGAACAAAGTACTCGCCGATTGCTGGACATCGCCAGGCAGAATCTGAACGTCGGTGAAGCCGAGCTCGACCGGGTCAAACGAATTTTCGAGAGAAAGCTGGTGGCTAAATCCGCGGTTGACGCGGAAGAGCAAAAAGTACTGGCATTGCGCCAGCAGCTACAGGATGTTGAGGGGAAGATGGCTGCATTTGCAAGCCGTAAAGCCGAGATGGAAGCGCAGATTAATCAGTCTCAAAGCCAGGTCGATCAAAGTAAGGATACCTTGGGCAGGACGGAGATTATATTGCCTTTCGATGCCCGGATAGGAGAAGTATCGGTAGAAGAAGGTGAATTCGTATCCACTGGAAACACGCTGTTTGAAGCTCATGGATTAGGGTCGGTAGAAATCAACGCGGAACTGCCGATTAATCGGTTTCGCCCTATTATCCAGGGGTTTTCGTTCGAGCAGGGCCGGTTTAACGGGGCTGAATCCATTAACAGAGGTATCTCGCAGCTTCGTTTGCAGTCGACGGTCAGACTGGTCGGGGATCCTGCCAAGGCACAATGGCCCGGCCGTCTTAGCCGTATCAGTGAATCCGTTGATCCTACCAGGGACACCATAGGCTTGTTAGTAACGGTCGACAAACCCTATGAAGGCGTGGTTCCGGGAGTTCGCCCACCTTTGCTGAAAGGCATGTATACCTCGGTCGAGTTTATCGCACCGGAAAGAAGCCTGATGGTGCTGCCGAGGAAAGCGCTGCATCAAGGACGGGTTTACACTGTGGATGAAAATGATCGCCTGGATATCAAGCCGGTAAATATTGCTTTCACGCAGGGAGAACTGGCGGTCCTGGCGGAACAACAGGAAGCCGTCCGGGCGGGGGACAGAATCATTGTCAGCGATGTGATTCCACTGATTCCCGGACTTGATTTAAATCCGGTGGAATCGACATCCGTGGTGCAATCGCTAGCCCGTGAGGCCTTGAGCGTCAACGTGATGGACGCTGAGCAATGATTGCGTATTTTACCCGCCATCCGACAGCCGGAAATATTTTGATGATGGCGATCATCGCGATCGGTCTCGTGTCATTGGGAAGTCTCAAACGGGAAACGTTTCCGGAGCTTAAGCCGTCCAAGGTTCAAGTCACTATCGCTTACCCGGGGGCAAGTCCGGCGGATATAGAAAGCGCTGTGTGCAATCGGCTGGAAGATGCAACCGACGGTATCAGCTATCTGATCGAGCAAGTCTGCGATGCCAGGGACAATATCGCCATCTTTACGCTGGAAATGCATGAGGCGGGCGACATTCAGGCATTTGCCGACGATATTAAAGCGGCAATGGACGGCATCAGTGACTTTCCTGCGGATGTGGAAGACCCCGTCGTCAAGCAACTCGGCCGCGTCAGCACGGTGGCAACGGTTGCAGTAAGCTCGGAAAAGCTGACCCTTGCAGAGTTGAAAAGTCTTACCGAATACTATCGCAGCCAAATGCTCGCCATTGAGCAGATTCCGATTGTAGAGATCGGCGGTTTTTCCAATCACCAGTTGCAGATACTGATCGATCCCGAGGCCCGACTAAGATACCGGGTTAATGTACAGGATATAGCCAACCTGGTGGCGGCGCAGGCGTTGGAATTGCCGGCCGGCGATATAGAATCACAGGCTGCAAGCTATCAGATCAGATTTGAAAACGCCCGCCGGACCGTGGAAGAACTGGAAGATCTGGTCATATTCAATACCGAAAACGGCGCCGAAGTACGTTTGGGTGATATAGCACGGGTGGAAGACCGGTTTGAGAATCCCGAGGATCGGATTGAATTAAACGGCCGCATAGCCGGGCTTCTGACAATCAGTAAAAATACAACTGATGACACACTGAAAGTCTATGACGCTCTGCGGGAATTCGTTAACGGAGAAAATGTAAAACTGCCCGAAGGCACTCAGCTGACCATTACCCAGGACAGTGCCTCCATCGTACGTGATCGCTTGCAGCTGTTGCTGAAAAACGGTTGGCAGGGATTGCTCTTAGCCTCGCTGGCATTGTTACTGTTTTTCAGTTGGCGCTACACTTTTTGGGTGGTCGTCGGGCTACCCGTGTCCTTTCTGGGCGGACTTGCCACGATGGTGATTTTCAATATCTCCATCAATATGATATCCATGGTGGCTTTGCTTATGTCCATAGGTATTTTAATGGACGATGCCATTGTCTTGTCGGAGAGCATTGCGCATGAGTATAAAAAAGGAAAATCCGCGATGCAGTCCGCCATCGATGGTACCAAACGGGTCGTCAGTGGAATATTCGCTTCATTTTTGACGTCGGCCTGTCTTTTCGGCAGTTTGCTGATGATGAAAGGGGAAATGGGGCAAATACTGGGCGTATTACCGGTTGTATTACTATCCGTACTGGTCGTCAGTCTGATCGAAGCCTTTTTAATCTTACCGCACCATTTACTACATTCGTTGGAGCATGCCGAACGCTCGGAGACTCCGGCATGGCGGGTAGCGTTTGAACGGGGATTTTCGCGTCTGCGGGAAAGAGTCGGCCGCCTTGCCGATCTTGCCATTCGATTCCGCTATATTACCGTCGGTCTGGCTCTGTCCATGCTGATACTCTCTATAGGATTGATGATAACCGGTGTGGTTAAATTTAAAGCATTTCCCGATCTGGAGGGAAATCAACTCGAAGCACGATTGCTGCTTAGCCAGGGGGCCTCACTGGCGTCTACCGAGGCGGCGGTGGAGAATGTGCTTGTCGCTTTGGACAAGACCATCGAGGAGTTGCAAAAAAATGAATCCGCTCCTCTGTTGGAGAATACTCTGGTGCGCTTTGGCGTGCATGCGGATGTACCGGAAAGCGGTGTGCATCTTGCCACAGTAAGCCTGGATCTGCTTGATACGGAGTCACGTAATACAACTCTTTCCGGATTGGCGGATTTATGGCGTGAAAATACAGCTTATCTACCGGGTGTGCTAAGCCTGCAGTTCAGCGAACCGACGATCGGGCCAAGTGGCAGAGCCATCGAAATAAGACTGCTAGGTGATCGGCTTGATCGCCTGACCCAGGCTTCCTGGGAACTGCAGAATTGGCTCCGAGCCTACGAGGGGGTGTCGAATATCCTGGATGATCTGAGACCGGGTATTCCTCAGTATGTCGTAAAGCTTCAGCCGGGCGCCCTGGCCGCCGGTATTGATGCAAGCGCTGTTGCGTCGGAATTGCGTGCCGCCTATCAGGGCGCCAAGATAGACGATATCTATCGCCAGCGGGAAGCATTCGAGATCGTTGCCAAAATAGACAGCGCTACCGGGCAGGAACTATCGACCCTGGATAATTTTATGATTTTCGCCGGTGGCGAAGCGGTCCCGTTGGGCAGTATCGCGTCGGTAGAGCAGCAGCGGGAATATTCGAGAATTGCCCGTATTGATCACAAGCGGACCTTAACTGTTGTCGGCGATGTGGAATCCGATATTGCCAATACCAGTGAAATTCTGGCGGATACCGAGGCTCGCTACCTACCGATACTGCAAAAAAAGTACCCTGAAATAAAGATCCAGCTGAAGGGCGAAGTCGAGAGCGGCAGCGAAACCGGCGGTTCTATCGTTTCAGGCTTCATTCTCGGTGCGCTGGGCGTGTTCTTTCTGTTAAGTTTTATTTTCCGTAATTATCGGGAACCGGCGCTCGTGATGTTGAACATCCCGCTGGCGCTGATAGGCGCAATATGGGGGCATTTGATCATGGGTCTGGATTTTTCCATGCCCAGTATGATCGGTTTTGTTTCTCTGGCGGGTATAGTCGTCAATGACTCCATTCTGCTGGTGATTTTTGTGAAGAGACATATCCGCGACGGCATGAGTTTTCATGATGCGGCCAGTCAAGCCGTTCGGGATCGATTCCGCGCAATATTTCTGACATCGATAACAACGGTCGCCGGAATGACACCCTTGTTGTTCGAGTCCAGTCTGCAGGCATTGGTATTAATTCCGCTGGTGACCAGTGTTGTATTTGGAATGCTGACCTCTACGGTGTTGATATTGATAGTTCTACCCTCCATCTATGCCATATTGGAAGATTTCGGTGCCATGGGGTCCGTTTTTGACGAATCCGAAGTACAAGCTACCGCATAGATTGCGCTGTAACGGAATCTAACAAAGAGCCGAATATGCAAAATATCCATGATCTATTGTCAATTATGCGCCGACTCAGAGATCCCGTGTCAGGATGTCCATGGGATGTGCAACAGGACTTTTCCACCATTGCCCCCTACACGATCGAAGAAGCCTATGAAGTTGCCGATGCTATTCAGCGTGAAAATATGCAGGATCTGAAAGAAGAGTTGGGCGATTTACTGCTCCAGGTTGTTTTCCATGCACAAATGGCCAGCGAACAGTCTTTATTCAGTTTTGAGAATGTTGTGGACACACTGGCGGAAAAACTGATCCGCCGGCACCCTCATGTATTCGCTGATCAGCAGGTGGAAAACGATGACGAATTGCATCGGCTGTGGGAGAAGGAAAAGCAGCGCGAGCGCCAGGGAAAAAACACACACCCAGAGAAGTCTTTATTGGATGATATTACAAGCTCGCTACCGCCATTGAAAAAGGCGGAGAAGATTCAGAAAAAAGTCAGAACAGCGGGGTTTGATTGGCCGAATCCGGAGCTGGTCGTCGAAAAAGTACAAGAGGAAGTCAAGGAAGTTGAAGAAATCCTGGCCGACAGGGATAAGGTTCGCCTGGAGGAAGAAATCGGCGACCTCTTATTTTCGGTGGTTAATCTCGCCCGTCATCTGAAAATTGACAGTGAATCGGCGCTGGGCAAGGCCAATCGAAAATTCGAACAACGGTTCCGTGTATTGGAGCGCAACGCCAGAGAAAGGAATATGCAGCTTGATCAATTGTCATTGGGTGAGTTGGAGGTCTTATGGCAGGAAGCTAAAAATGTGGGAGCTTGCCCCGCAGGCGATGAGAGTTCGCGTAAGGGGTAAAACTTCGCGAGGGGGCCTCGCTCCTACGGGCCTGAACGAATTGGTGTGAGGGCAATCAGCTCAGATACGATTAATCCCGCCTTGCCACTTGCCGAAATGTCTGGTATTTCACATTACGATTTTTTTTGCCTATATACCTTGGAACTACGGCCTCTATGGATGTCGGTTGTTTGGCTTCCTCTTCGTCACAGGTGCTGTCGGTTTGCAGGGAGTTGTAGTTGTCCATGGTGAAGGGTTTTCCAGGGATCAGGCTCATTACTTTGGCCTGCAGTCTGGCAGCCCAGTCCGGAAGATCGATAATTTTTCTTTGCACGTCCAGAACTCTGGCCGTATAAGTCACCAGGTCCCGCAGACTGTATTCCTTGGGGCCGACCAGGTTGATACTTTTTCCTTCGGTGGACGGATCTTCCAGGGAGTCGACCATTTTATTGCAGACATCGCCGATATAGACAGGCGCCAATTTGGACTCGCCACAGGCCAGCGGGAACACCGGTAGCAGCTTTATCAATCCCGCGAAGCGATTGAAAAAACTGTCTTCTGCGCCGAAAATCACCGACGGGCGAAATGCGGTCACCGCGACTTTATCGCCTGCCAGTTCAAAGGCAATTTTTTCACCTTCGCCTTTACTTCGCAGATATTCGCTGCTGCCTTTTTCGGCGTCGGCATTAAGCGCACTCATATGCAGATAGCGGGGAACACCGGCTGCTGCACAGGCCGAGACGACTTTTCTGACAAGCTCAACATGGGCATTGCTAAAAGTGTGAGTATTGGAGCCTTCCTCGTTCAAAATGCCGATCAGGTTGATCACCGCGTCGCTTCCGGCAAATTGTTTTTCCAGTTCGGCTTGATCGTGAGTATCGGCCTCGATCAGTTCAAGATCGGTCAACACCAGAAGCTTGTTATGACGGCATTTATGCCGTGTTAAGGCTTTAATGTTGTAACCTTCAGCATTGAGTTTGGTTGCGAGGTGTACACCGACATAGCCGGTAGCACCGAGAATCGTTACGTTCTTGCTTGTCATATCAGCATAAATCTCCAGCAAAAAAGAGCGGCAACCAGAGCAGACCGGGATCAGTCCGGAAAATCCCTGATAGTAAAAAGGTTAAGTGTACAAGTCGTTGATTATGTGTTCCTGGCGGGCAATTTTACCTTAAATAGCGCGAAATGGATTGTCCTAGATATCCATAAGTAAAAGTGTTGCCCAATAGAATCATCTTATATCTAAATTAAGAATTACATTTTGCAAGAATCCGAGCAAAAGTCCACGCTCTTTGCCCAGCAACCAAGGCAGGTGACGGGACATGAGCGCTTTGCCAGAGTTTGAAAATCACGCCAAAAGGTGGCTTTTTTTCGCGGAAGCGTGTCATGTGGTCAATCTTTTCCATGGGGCGCAGGGTACATAGGCCCGACTGTCACAATCGCTGTAAGTTGCTCGCAAGACGCTGGTATCATTGCTCCGTTGAACGAAGCGGACTTGTAGCATTGGATCATTCTTCTATTCAGGACGCGGGTAATTCACCCGTCGGTGTTTCAGACAGGCGCAATCTTATAGCCGCCTGCAGCGCCATCACCGTATTTGGTCTGGCCTTCGGAATGACTTACCCCTTGTTATCGCTGAGACTCGAATCAAAAGGGGTGTCAGCCGAAATGATTGGCATCAATTCGGCGATGATGCCAATCGGCATTTTACTGATTTCCTCCATGATTCCGCTTGCAGCCAAACGCTATGGCTCCCGAAATGTCGCCATTACCGCGGCACTGGCCTCGGCGCTGTTAATGCTTTCTTATGGTGTTTTTGATCAGCTCGAAGCCTGGTTTGTGCTTCGCTTACTGCACGGTATGGCCCTGTCCACCTTATTTGTGCTGAGTGAGGCATGGATTGTTGGCTTCGCCGGGTCGCAACATAGAGGAAAGATTGTAGCAATCTACGGTAGTATACTTTCGGCCAGCTTCGGCGCGGGCCCGGGACTGATCGGCTGGATTGGTATTGAGGGGTGGCTGCCGTTTATTATCGGCGCGTCGGTGTTGGTGATCGGTGTTTTCCCGTTGGTTTTTATCCGTGAAGAAGCACATGGTGCTGATAACGAACAAGGCACAGAGAGTGTAGTCTCTTTTTTGCCCAAGGCACCCATGCTTGTGGCATGTGTTTTGGCCTTCGGTCTGTTTGACGCGGCCACTTTGTCCTTATTGCCGGTTTATGGCGTTCATACCGGGCTCGATGTGGCTACGTCTGCCTACATATTGACCGCCCTGATTCTCGGTAATGTGGTATTGCAGTTTCCTATCGGCTGGCTGGCGGATCTTTATCCTCATCGTTACGTGCTGGCCGGATGCGCTGGGCTGGCGGCGTGCATGATGGCAATACTGCCCGCGGTTATGACAAGCAACTGGATGTGGCCTGTGCTGGTACTCGCCGGGGCGGCGGGATACGGTGTATATACCGTATCACTGACCTCGCTGGGTGACCGGTTTAGCGGCCTGGAACTGATTCGGGGTTCGGCCGCGTTCGCAGTGATGTGGGGCGTAGGAGCTCTATTGGGCTCGGTATCGGGTGGCTGGTCGATGACACTTGGCGGGCCGCACGGTTTACCTCTGCACCTGGCCCTGGTCTACGTACTGTTGATCGTCGGCCTGGCTTATCGTGCCTGCCCGCGTTCGGTCGACTGATTCGGATACTACGGCGGATTCAATCCACGTAGCTCTTACCTATGGCCGTAATGGGCAGCTCCAATTCCAACTCGGATACGTGTTTGGCAATCCATGCGGTGAATGTATTACTGTTGGGGCCGGGTAATACCTTGTAAACGGTTTTCCACGGGTATTGTCTGGCACTGTGGTCAATCGCGTCTATCAATTCGTCAACACCGTCACCGGTGTGCGCTTTCAGCAGCCGCGGCTGTTCGCCATACCAAAACCGGTCGGGTATGTCGTGGTAAATCCTCATCACCGATCCTCCGTGACGTGCCCGCCATCCCACGACGTCGTAAACTGTATAGTCTTTTTCACCGCTGCGTTTGGTTGCTATCCAGGTATGAATGGCAAACCAGCCGCGCCAGCCCCAGGCTCTGGCACCATACACATGGACAACGGCATGCTCGGTTACAGAAGGATCCGGAGCTATGCCGGCAGACTCACGGCTCGCCGAACGCCAGTCCTTGGCAGCGGTACAGGCGGGCATGATTAATACAACCGTTAGTAGCAGGGTTAGCTTCATGACTGTTGCACCATGTCCGTAAGTAATAGTAAAAAAAAATTTTTCAGATTAATTAAACACGCTCTTAAGTAAGCGCCGGTATCTCATACCGCCTGAGGCCCCTGAAGTTATCAAGTCCGCCGGAAATTAACAACCGCCAATATAGCCCCGTCCCTCGGGTTGCGCCGCCAATCGGGCCAGGCTGCGTTGCTCGTCGTTTATTTGGAATCACCAAACCTCTCTCCTCTCGCCTTGCCTGGCCCGATTGGCGGCGGCAACGCTATTTTGGAATTAGTGTTAACAGACCCTTGTTGATTTAACGCGAAAATAGTTTAAAAAAATCAATCGTTTCCGTATTGATGCGAGCATCACATTTTTTGCAGCAGCCTCTCCCATTCATTAAATTGAGCGGTCGCCATGCCGATAGTCAGGCTGTGAGCTAGTTTTGGTTTTCCGGATTGCAAACCTTGAGTCACGTAGGCAAGGGAAGTTAAATTCTGCTTAAGTGATTGAAAAGAAATGACAAAATCCGGCTTGCAACGTCGCCTTCTGGAATCTCATCTGGTTATAGCATTTTCAGGCATTGTATTTGTGGTGGTCCTGTGCCTCTGCGCCGCCTTTCTTGGCCGCTCTGCCAATAAACTGTCCAACTCAGTCGGACCCGTCCCGAACGCTGCCTTATCATTGATTAACGGATTAGACAGCTCCGTTTCGTCCAGTCAAGGTTGGATTTATTCTAACGATACCAAGTTTCTCGAGCAAAATGAAAATGCATGGCTGCAAATCAATAAAGCTGTCGATGAATTGCAAGCCGCTCAACAGGCAAATCAATCTATTTTTGGGATTGAAGAGTTCTACAAGATCAGTAACGAAATTGCAGAGCTAAAGGAGCTGGAAGCCCGCATGATTGATCAAAACCGTGTCGGTGGTGACAATCAATACCGTTTGCTGGAAATTGCCTCACCTCTGGCCGACCGGATTACTGAAAGGCTGCAAACCCTGAAATCCAGCGCGGTCAGCGAAGTACAACGCTATAGGGAAGAAATGCGTCAAATCACTTCGTTTACATTATTTGTCGCCTTTATCGGGCTCAGCGGATTGGTCTTGGCCGCAGTGATAATATCACACAATAATGCAGGCCGTATGCTTCGCCGGCTTTCCTACCTTGCGGATGCTCTGGAGAAATTTTCCAAAAGAGGGCAGACGGCTGCGCTTGAAGTAGAAGGCTATGACGAAATCTCCAGCCTGGCCAGGAATTTCAATAAAATGGCTAAGGAAATTGACGAAAAGCAAAAAATGCTAAGGCGGCATCAGAACGAACTTGAACAACGTGTCAAATCCCGAACGCGTCAGTTATTCAAGGCTAAGGAACTGGCCGAAACAACATTGCGTTCGATAGGCGATGCGCTGATCAGCGTAGATCGAACAGGCACGATTACCCTGGTCAATCCAGCGGCGGAGGCTTTGCTGGAAATGCAAGCCGTAGAGGCTTTTGGCATGCCACTGGTCAATATACTGGTCCTCTACGATCAAGAGGACAATACATCAACGGTACTGCAGCCGGTAGAGCACTGCATGCAAAGCAATCAGGTCTATTCACCCGATAAAACGCTGTATCTGCACCGTACGGAAACCGAACGCGTGCCGGTTAAAATCAGCGCGGCCCCTATTGCCGGTGATCGGGGCAGTGTTGATGGTGTCATTATTATTTTGCGTGACGTGACCAGCGAACTGGCGCTGCAATCTGAGCTTTCCCACCAGGCCAACCATGATCTGCTGACCGGGCTTGCCAATCGGACACGATTTAACAATGAACTGAAACGTTTACTGAGTGCCCTGAGGGAGAAGCCTGAAACGCATGTATTGGCCTTTCTGGATCTGGATAAGTTCAAAACGGTCAATGATACGGGCGGACATGCCGCGGGAGATGAATTATTACGGCAGTTAGCGCACGTTTTACGCGATAAGTTAAGACCCGCAGATTTGCTGGCGCGGATCGGCGGTGACGAATTTGCGGTGATTTTCCGTGACTGCAAGATTAATCATGCGCTTAAAGTCTGCCGAAAGCTTCGCAACAGAGTATCGGCCTTTCAGTTTATCTGGGAAGAGCACACATTCCGGATTGGTGTCAGCATCGGCTTAGTGGAAATCAATCATGAAACCAGTGTTCTATCGGAGTTGCTGAGCATGGCCGACGAAGCTTGCTATGCCGCAAAGAAGGCTGGGCGTAATACAATACGCGTTGCTCAGACTCAGGCATCGGAGATAAAATCCGACGTCGACGTCAGCAGCCATACCACTGAAATTGTCAAGGCGATCGAAAACGGATTCGCAGAATTTTCATTGGACGAAAACCGGCGGATAGGCAAAGATGGCGAGAATACATTTCTGGAGGCATCCCTGTCCGGCCTTAAAGATCATAGAGGCCGGACCATAGACTCAAACGTCATCATACCAGTGGCGGAACGCTACAAACTAACCGGAAAGCTAGATCTGATGCTGCTCGACAATCTCCTGTCGCTGTTGGACCGGCGTGCGCAATTGCAGGAACCTGAAGTGCCGGTTGCAATGTCCGTATCGCCGTTTTCCCTGATTGACGAAGAATTCATTGATGATGTGGATCTTCGGCTGTATGAGTCAACCATCCCCTACGATGTCGTCCATTTCAGTATTTCAGAAAGCGGCATCCGAAAAAACTTTAGCAGTATAGGCACAGTGCTCGAACGATGGCGCAGCCTGGGAATAAAAATCATTCTGGAGGGGTTTAGCGGTAATCTATCCACATTCGCCAACCTGCATAATTTGCCGGTCGACTATTTGAAAATAGATGATAATTACACCCGGAATATCGCCAATAATCTGGCTCATCAAACGGTGGTTCGGGCGATCACGGATCTCGCCCATTTATGCGGTAAAAAGACCTTTGCCGCTTTGGAAAGTACAGGCGCATCATTCGATACCCTGTCCGAACTCAATGTGGACTATCTGCTGATAAGCGATCGGCAGAACAGGTTTTCCGCACAGGAGCCGGCTCCCCAAGCGAGACCCTATCTGCAAGTGGTTTAGCGGGTTTAATCACGTCCCACACGCCGCGGTTGCCGTACTGAAGTCATCGAAACCGGATTGTTTGTGCCATTCATCGCGTGGGTTTATTTCCCGATGCCGTGACAGTTGTTTCCTGCCCTCTAAGTTCGTAAACTGCCGGCCAAGGCGGCAGCTCAATTCGTCCGGATCTACGCTGCCGAATCCGCGCTGTTTGTTGTGTACTGGAGGAACAATGGATCTCGGAATCCGATCAAAGGTATTTCTAATTGCAGGCGCCAGTAGGGGATTGGGTTATGGCATCGCTTCAGTGCTTGCCGAAGAAGGGGCCTTAGTCTCCTTGGGTGCAAGAGATCCCGAATCGGTCCGGGACGCAGCGGCAAAGCTGACCAAGGAGACAGGCAGCACCGTCAGGGGATATTCCTTCGACGCAAAAGATGGCGCGTCAATTCAGCGCTGGGTAGAGCATTCATTAGCCGATTTCGGGCAAATTGACGGTCTGCTGGTCAATGCGGGCGGCCCTCCGATTGGTTTCTTTGATGATTTCGGCGATGGCGACTGGCAATCCGCTTTTGAATTGACCCTGATGAGCAGTGTCCGCATGATTCGGGCGGTTTTACCCAGCTTACGAAAACAAGGTGGTGGATCGATTGTCACTTTGACATCCAGTTCGGTAAAAGAGCCGATAGATAATCTGTTGTTGTCCAACGTGATGCGATCCGGTGTCGTGAGTCTGGCGAAAAGCCTGTCGCGCCAGTTGGCCGATGAAAATATACGGGTGAATAATCTCGTCCCCGGTTCAATGTATACGGACAGACTGAAGTCGCTGGTGGCCGCCAGGGCCGGATCTACGGGAGCCAGTGAGGAGGCGGTCATGCAGGATCAGCAAGCGGCGATTCCGTTAGGCCGCTACGGGACGATCAGGGATTTTGGAAACGCCGGAGCATTTCTTTTATCGGACGCTGCGAGTTATATTACCGGCGAGACGCTGATCGTCGACGGCGGTTCGATGAAAACAGTCTGGTAGATCAATAAACGGAGCCAACCCATGGATCTTCAGGAAAGAGCTATTCTGGCTGAAAAACTATCCAGTCAGCTTCCCAAAGACAGCGTTCTGATGGAGCCGGAGCAACTTGCGCCATTTGAATGCGACGGATTGCCGGTTTACCGCAGGACACCTCTATTGGTTGTGTTACCGGAAACCATCGAAGACGTGCAATGGATATTGCAAGTCTGTGAACATGCCAGTGTGCCGGTGGTCACCCGGGGGGCGGGTACGGGCCTGTCCGGTGGTGCTTTGCCGAATGAAAATGCTGTCTTGCTGGTGATGACAAAATTCAGCCGGATCCTGGAAATCGATGCCGACAACCGTATAGCGCGGGTGCAGCCTGGAGTCAGAAACCTGGCGATATCGGAGGCGGCTCGATCCCATGGTTTGTATTATGCGCCCGATCCATCTTCTCAGATAGCCTGCTCTATCGGCGGTAATGTGGCGGAAAATGCCGGCGGGGTGCATTGTCTGAAGTACGGATTGACTGTACACAATATCCGGGAAATCACTTTCGTGACCATCGACGGTGAATTAGTCACGGTCGGTTCGCTGGCACTTGATGAACCTGCCTATGACTTGCTGGCGCTGATGACGGGCTCCGAAGGCATGCTGGGCGTTATCGTTGAGGTTGTTGTCAATCTCCTGCCCATCCCTCCCGTGTCGAGTGCCTTGATGGCGAGTTTCAACACGGTCGAGGCGGCCAGTGAAGCGGTAGCCGCCATTATTTCGGAAGGTGTCATACCTGCCGGACTGGAAATGATGGATAATCTGGCCATTCGCGCGGCCGAGGATTTTATCCATGCCGGCTATCCGGTGGATGCCGCCGCGATTTTAATCTGTGAGCTGGACGGCCTGGATACAGACGTTGCGGCCGAAGTGGAGCAGGTTAAACTGATCTTGCGCAGAGCCGGTGCGGCGGACTTGCGCGAAGCGGCCGATGAACAGGAACGCGCGTTGTTTTGGGCGGGCCGCAAAGCTGCATTCCCGGCCGTTGGGCGTATTTCACCCGATTATTACTGTATGGATGGCACTATTCCACGCAAACACCTGGCGGCGGTATTGAATGCCATTGATCAGCTGTCACAGGAGTACGGTTTGCGAATCGCAAACGTTTTTCATGCCGGTGACGGTAATCTGCACCCGTTGATCCTGTTCGATGCAAATATTTCCGGAGAGCTCGAAAAGGCAGAGCAAATCGGTCAGAAGATCCTTGAAACCTGTGTTGCCATGGGAGGCACCATAACAGGAGAACACGGGGTGGGTGTGGAGAAACTGACACCCATGTGCGTACAATTCAACGCTGAAGAATTGAGCCAGTTCCACTCGCTAAAGGCGGCATTCGATCCGGCGGGACTGCTGAATCCCGGCAAAGCAGTGCCGAGCTTGCATCGTTGTGCTGAATTCGGCGCGATGCACGTGCATCAGGGGAAGCTGCCGCATGCTGACTTGCCGAGATTTTAGTATATATTGACTGGCCATGAGTGAAATTCAACTACAGATTGAGGAACTCGCCGGTCGGGTAAGACTGGCAGGTGAGCGGCAGAACGCTCTGCATATCAGAGGCGGGGGGAGCAAAGAGTTTTTTACCGGTCCGCCGCCCGAAACGTCAGAAGTTATCGATTGCAAAAGTTACAATGGAATTGTTTCCTATGAGCCCAGTGAGTTGGTGATCAGTGTCAGAGCGGGTACAAGCCTTAAGGCTGTTGAATCCATGCTTGCATCAAGAGGGCAGCAGTTCCCTTTTGATCCGCCTTCTTTTTCCCCTAATACAACTGTAGGAGGTATGGTTGCCTCCGGATTCGCTGGGTCGCGCAGGCCCTATGCTGGGGCGGTTCGCGACGCCGTATTGGGTGTAAAAATGATTAACGGGAAAGGTGAGGTTCTGCAATTCGGTGGTCAGGTCATCAAAAATGTGGCAGGTTACGACGTCTCGCGATTAATGGCAGGCTCATTCGGCACCCTTGGAATCATTCTGGAGGTTTCATTGAAGGTTGTGCCCAAGCCGAGTTGTGAGCTTACGTTCGAAAAGCCTGTGCAGAAAGATCGGTTGTTTACGGAATTAAAGATGATCAGGCAGGCGTGCAATAATCTGACCGGTCTGGCCTCTGACGGCGAGAATATCGTCTTTCGTCTGGCCGGTAGCGAAAAATCGATATCGCAAATCGCGGATCGGCTGGGGGGGAGACGGACTATCAACGCAGAATCCTATTGGCGGTCATTGAAAGACCATCAGCAGAAATTCTTTGACGATGATAAACCATTGTGGCGGATTTCCCTGCCGCCCGCGTGCGGGGAACTCGATGTAGCGGGCGAAAGCCTGATTGATTGGGGGGGTGCTCTGCGGTGGCTGAAAACCGAAATGAAAACTGATGATATACAGGATGCAGTAAAAATTGTGGGTGGTAATGCAATCCTGTTCCGGTCGCCGGATAAAAACGGTATGCAGTTCTCCAGGTTGTCTCCTGCTGTTTTGGGTATTCATCAAAGAATAAAACATTCCTTCGATCCCAAGTCTATCTTAAACTCAAACTACCTTTTCCCGGGTATGTCTTGACATGCAGACCAATCTTGCCGATTTCCTGAAAGGAACCAGCACCGGAGATGAGGTAGAAAAAATACTCCGGACTTGCGTGCACTGCGGTTTTTGTAATGCAACCTGCCCGACCTATTCCCTGCTCGGTGATGAATTGGATGGGCCACGCGGGAGAATTTATCAGATTAAAAAATTCGTTGAAACAGGCACTGTTACCGATTCGGTGCAATTGCATCTCGACCGTTGCCTGACCTGCCTGAGTTGCACGACAACCTGCCCCTCCGGGGTAAAATACGATCGTTTGGTAGACATAGGCCGCGAACTGGTGGAGCAGAGAATCGAAAGACCGCTGGGACAGTCTTTTGTACGCGGCCTGTTGCGACTTGTATTACCTTTTAGATCAAGATTTTCCGCGGCGATGCGCCTGGGCCGGCTGTTCAGACCTGTGTTGCCGTCGATTCTCAAAGAAAAAATACCGCATAAACAGCAGCTTTTGGAGATTCAGACGTCAACGCACGAGCGAAAAATGCTGTTACTTGACGGATGTGTTCAGCCTACCCTGACCCCGGTTACCAATCAGGCCGCCGAATTAATATTAAGTAAACTCGGCATAGAAGTCATACGCGGAGAAAAAGCGGGCTGTTGCGGCGCTGTGAGCCAACACCTGATGGAACCGGTAGAGGCGCGCGACTTTATGCGCAGAAATATCGATGCCTGGTGGCCTCATATAGAGGACGGAGCTGAAGCTATTTTGGTTACGGCCAGTGGTTGCGGTGTAATGGTGAAGGATTACGGATGGCATCTGCGCGGTGATCCGGCCTATATGGACAAGGCCAATCGTGTATCGGAACTTTGTCGGGATCCAGCGGAAGTGCTGGCGAATGAAGATCTCAGCCATTTCGAGTCGGGCAGGGGAAGGGCAATCGCATTTCATTCCCCCTGTACATTGCAACATGGGCAGAAGTTAAGGGGTAAAGTGGAAAAAATACTCCATACGGCCGGATTCGAACTGACCGAGGTTCAGGATGAACATATGTGTTGCGGTTCTGCGGGGACCTATTCCGTATTGCAACCGAAAATCGCCAAGCAATTGCAGAAATTAAAATTAGATAATCTTCAGCGTCACCAACCGGAATTGATTGCAACGGCCAATGTCGGTTGCCAAACACACCTGGAGGCAGGCTCGAAAACACCGGTTGTACATTGGTTAGAGCTATTGGCCGGTATACATTGAACATGCGTGAGTTTTAGATGAGTAAGCTAGTCCTGATCACCGGTGGAAGCCGGGGTATAGGTGCAGAAACTGCAAGGTTGGCCGCGAAACAGGGGTACAGAGTCTGTATTAGCTATGTCGATAATAAAGAAGCCGCCGATTCTGTCATCAACGACATTCAGTCAGCCGGAGGCCAGGCGATGGCGGTTCAGGCGGATATTGCGAATGAGGAGCAAGTGATTGACTTGTTTGACAGCGCGGAAAAGGCTTTTGGACCAACATTCGCCCTGGTCAACAATGCCGGTATTCTGTTGCAGCAAATGCGCCTTGAGAATATGACCCCGGAACGCATTAATCGTGTTTTTTCAGTCAATGTAACGGGCAGTTTTATCTGTGCCCGTGAAGCGGTAAGGCGGATGGCGCTGTCCAGAGGCGGCAAAGGTGGTGTGATCGTGAACCTGTCGTCACTGGCTGCAAAGCTGGGAGCACCGGATGAATATATTGACTATGCCGCTTCAAAAGGCGCCATAGACACCATGACTATTGGCCTTGCGAAGGAGGTAGCGGCGGAAGCGATACGGGTTAACGCGGTTCGGCCCGGTATTGTACGTACTGATATACACGCATCGGGCGGAGAACCCGGCCGCATCAGCCGCATCAGCCCATTGATTCCCATGAAACGAGCGGGTGAGCCCGGAGAAATTGCTAAGGCCGTAATTTGGCTGATATCCGATGATTCCTCCTATGTAACCGGTGCTTTGTTAGATATCGCAGGCGGCCGCTAGGGGGCGTTCTCAATCACCAACCTATGACCTATGCCCTGTTGAAGCAAACAAGCGCTTCAGATGGATATATTGTGTAATTGATGGCACGCCCTAATATTATCGCTGGATCAGCAGGAACCGAGTAATTGAATACGCAACAGGAAAAAGTCACCGCTGCGGCTGTCTTGATCGGCAATGAACTGCTTTCAGGCAGTGTTGCTGACGAGAATATGCATTACATTGCAATCTCGCTGGTCCGGGCCGGTATTACATTGGAGGAAGTGCGCGTTATCCCGGATAAAGGTGAAGTCATAGTGAGAACGGTCCGGGAACTGAAGGATCGGGTGGATTATGTTTTTACCACCGGAGGCATAGGTCCCACACATGACGACATCACGGCACAATACATAGCCGAGGCATTTCATCAGCCCTTGATTCAGCATGCAGAAACAGCCAGGTTTTTGCGGGATTTTTTTCAGTCAAAAGGCGTTGAAGCGAATGCCGAGCGCATGCGTATGGCCAATATGCCCGCCGAGGCCGTGCCGCTGGAACACCACAACTCGGTTGTACCTGGATTCCGGGTAGAGAATGTTTATGTGCTTGCCGGAGTGCCGAAAGTGATGCGTTCAATGCTTGATGCCGCAATTCCCGGGCTTAGAAAGGGGCGACGGGTACACTCAACATCCATACGCTGTGATTTGCAGGAAGGCACCCTGGCAAAAGGGCTTGCGCGGATTCAGAACGAGTTTGCGGGTGTGGATATAGGCAGTTACCCTTTATCCAGGGAATTCAATTATAACGTGTCTCTGGTGATTCGCGGCGTTGAAGCTGACCTCGTCGACAGGGTTGCGGAAAAGGTGCAGGCTTTGATTGCGGGCTTGGACGGATCGATTGTACCGGATGAGTAAATAGAGCCTGCCTATGGCAGGCTCTGTCGATGTACTAGAACCAAACATGCAATTGAGCAAAATAGATATCGGTATTTTGTACGCTGCTCTGTGGAATACCGTCGCTTAGCCGGGTTCCTGCTCGTAGTTGCATTAAAGCCATCGGCGTGTATTCCCAGATTAAACTTGTTCGATTACGCTGGTCCTCGTCCAATTCATTGTCGGGATCCAGATATTCGTAGCTGACCTTGAGATTATGGCCCTTCAAAATCTCCTTGTTGGCTTCGAGAAATACGATCTCCTGAGTGATATCATCGCTGTCCGCGGATTGGTCGATTACCCAGTCCATTTCAGCCATCCATTCCATTCCCCAAATGTTCAAGCCGCCAAAGATATTGTACATTGTCCGTTTCGCACCTTCAGCTCCGTCGTTGACATTGCCGCTGAAGCCCGCTCTCCATGTGGGTTTGATGTAGGCCAGGCGCAGACTTCCCTGTTTGTCTTTATTGGTCTCGGCTCCGCCATTGGTTCCATTAGTGATGGAAAATCGAGTGGACCAGGGGCCTTTGTCGTGACCCAGCATTACGCCGTTGTCCGTATTGTTGAAACTGACGCCCGTTGCTTCCCGGATAAAGGCTGAATCGTCCTCCAGTCTGAGACCATAGGGCAGGAAAAAGGTACCGGCTTTTAAAAACCATTCTTTATCTTCAGTCTGGTACATTAAGAACGCTTCACGGCTCGACATACCGGGAGCGAAGCGCTGGTCGAGGTACAAGGTCAGGCGATCCGGTATCAGCTTGCCTTCCAGATATACTGTCGCTCTGTCGGTGGTGAACGCCAACTGATCATCTTCATCGGGAATCATACTGGATGTCGCACTGGTGCGTAGGTCTCCGCCTATATCCAGATAGCGGCTGACCAACTCTCCCAGCGGTGAGCTGGTGGCCTTCGCGGGAAAGATGGATTGACCATAGATCTGCCCATAGGCCGTGCGCTTTCCGCCGCCTGCCGGATTCACGTGACAGACCATACACTTCAATCCTGTCCGCACCGCAAGATAGGGTTCGGCGTGCAAGGCATTCGCGCTTAAGGTCAGTACCAATAAAGCAGCCATTCTGTAAACAATTTTCATCATGGGTTCCTCAATTATCCAATGCACCGGCATTAATCCAATCTTTTATAACCTGTACTTTTGTGTCATCCAAGTAAGGGCCCAGCAAAGGCATTCGGCTGCCTTTATAGTCACTATCATTGACATCTCCGAGTTTTTCACCAGTGAGCTTGTGGATTAAGAAACTGTTTTCCGCATCACCCGCCACAACCAGCACACTGTTTTCAGGGTCAAATTGCAAGGGTCTGCCCACCAGTTGCGAATAACTGTAACCTTTTTCCAGGTTCAGTGTGCCGGCAGGGTTCTCCCCGGCGTGGCAGGAAATACACTCGGTATCAAATATGTATTTTTGAATATCGGAAAGCGTCGCTTGAATCAATGACTGCTGATTGCCTGAAGCCGAAGCCGGTAAGGCACCCTCGTTAATCCATTGTTTGACCAAGTCAATCTGATCGGCGGACAGTGGCGGTTTGTACAAAGGCATTTGCGCACCTCCTCCGGCTGACCCGTCTATCTTGTGCACCAGGTAGCTGGCATCGGCATTACTGGGTTCTACCAACAGTAGTCCGTCAACCTGGTTACTGGGCTTTTCGTATAATTTATCGTAAGCCTTACCGGCGACCAGGTTTAAACCCAAAGGAGAGGATGTGCCGTTGTGGCACCCCGAAGTGGCGCATTCGGGCGTGAGAATCTCGTCCTGAATCCGGGTGAAAAGCGATGAGCTTTCGCCCGAGGCACCGGTATCGGGGGATTGCGTATGCTGAGTTTCGGAAAGCGGACGTCCGTTTTCATCGAGTCCGGTTCCGCTCCCGGCGCTGCAGCCACCGAGTAATGCGACAAGGGATGCGGCTATCAATGCCACCGTGGATTGAAAAATCGTGTTCATTGTGCTCTCCGACCTACTGCTTTCTATATCGGACAGCGGATTTACTTACTCAACGAGAAACCTCGATCAGTCGACATTTTTGTAATTCGTGAGCCGAAATAATTCTTCTAGATCCTTGTTAGCATTGATAATTATCAATCTGCCGGCTGATTCACGATTGGTTTAAAAATACCTACAGTATGTATGGAAGAATTGCGCCTTGATATGATGCGGTTATGGAGTACCAGAGTGTTTTTTTACCCAGTCGATAATGTAGTCCGTGATTTGCTGTGGATTATTGATATCCAACACATCTATAGGTGCATCCATCCTCTCTGGTTGATCACAGGCAACCGCAAAAATATCCGAGTCATGAGGAAAAAGCGGCGGCCGGTTGATTTCACTTCGCGAGAGTTCGATCTTTGGCAGTGTTTCATGCTTATAGCCTTCGACCAGAATCAAATCCAAATCGTCGGTGTACAAGGTCGAAAGAGCGTCCACCAATTGGGGTTCGTCCATTTGATCTTCCATTTCGCGAATATACGCAAGACGGCTCTTCGACGCCGCTATGATTTGGCAGGCGCCGGATTTTCGCAATTTGTAACTGTCCTTGCCCGGCTTGTCGATATCGAAGGCATGATGCACATGTTTGATAATGCCCAGTCTGTATCCGCGCGCTTTCAACAGCGGAATAATCCGGGTCAGCAAGGTGGTTTTTCCGGTTCCGCTCCAGGCGGCGAAACCCAGTACAGGAAGGTTTTTGTAAATCATTCTGCGCCGAGGTCCTTCTTGTCCTCTGGTGTGTTTACATTGAGAAAGGAATCAGCGTAATCGCTGAAATCGGTGTGTACAAAATCATGCTTTGCATACCAGCGATCGATTTTTCTCTCTCCGCCGGAGAGATAGTCGGTCAGGCTGCCTGCCAATGAGCAGTGGATCAGTGCATGCACCGGCTGGAGTCTCTGTCCGTCATGGGCGACTGATATCCTGCTTTGATGCGTATCAGCGTTTTCGTATAGGCGGCTTGCCAAATCCGCCGGTATATGGATGCTGTCGCAGGGAACCGTCAGTATCCAGGCTTTGTCCGTGTTCGCCATCGCAGTCTGCATGCCGGCCAAAGGTCCTTGATAATCTTCGAGATTATCCTGGATGACTTTGCCGTGTTTTTGGTATTCCGAAATATTACGGTTGGCGTTGATGAGAACATCACCGACCTGAGGAGCAAGTAATTCCAGGATATAAGCAATAAACGGCTTACCCTGCGAGCGCAGAAGGCCTTTGTCAACACCACCCAGTCTACGGCCCTTGCCGCCGGCAAGTACTACCCCGCAAATGCGCTTGTTAGGACTTGACATGATTAATCATGTTGAATGATGCCGGGAATGAACAGAGAATTAGGCCTATAATCGTCTATTGTCCCATGCCATGGGGAATTGAGCCAGTCGAATTTAGCCGAATAAAAGCCGGGCATGTATTATCGTACCTTTGCGGTAGTCAATATAGATAGAATCGGCAATAACAGATCAGCCATCGGCAAAAGGGCAGAATGATTTTCAACGAAAATCCGGAATAATTAAATGGACAAACTCTGGAGCCCGATAGTGGGCCGTTTACAACCTTACGTGCCCGGCGAGCAGCCTCGGGATCAGCAGCACATAAAACTTAATACAAATGAAAACCCCTACCCTCCGTCACCAGAAGTTCTGAAAGCGATTGAACGATCTACCGGTGAAGCACTGCGTCTGTACCCGGATCCTGAAGCAAAGGCGCTGAAGCAGTCGATTGCGGCTGAATACCAACTGCAACAAAACCAGGTGTTTGTCGGCAATGGTTCCGATGAGGTATTGGCTTTTTCATTTATGGCTTTTTTTACCGGCAAAGGCGTATTGCAATTTCCTGGTATTACTTACAGTTTCTATCCGGTTTACTGTAATTTATTTTCTATTGAATATGAAACCCTCCCCTTAAGGGAGGATTTTGTATTACGACTGGAGGATTTTTCTGATCGGGCAAGCGGCATCATATTCGCCAATCCGAATGCACCTACGGGCAGAGCGATCAGCCGGTCAGCCGTAGAAACTCTGTTAAAAAGAATTCCGGATGCGGTTGTTATAGTGGACGAGGCATATGTTGACTTTGGCGGAGAGTCATCCACTGGCCTGATCGATCTATATCCCAACTTGTTGGTCATACAAACGTTTTCAAAATCCCGATCTTTGGCGGGTATGCGCCTGGGCTACGCCATGGGCCATGCCTCACTGATCGATGCCTTGAACAGAGTAAAGGATTCGTTCAATTCCTATCCTGTGGATCGGCTTGCGCAGATCGCAGGTGCAGCGGCCATGCAGGATAGAAACTATTTTGAGCGGATGCGTAACAAAGTCATTGATAGCAGAGAACGTGTAGGCCGAGGGTTGTCCGATCTGGGCTTTGACGTCATTCCGTCCAGGACGAACTTTGTTTTTGCGCGGCATCCCGAAATAGCGGGTGATTTACTGCATCAATCACTGAAATCGTCCGGAATTCTGGTACGGCATTTCAGGAGTCCTGATATAGATCAATATCTGCGGATTTCGATCGGGACTGATGAAGAAATGGGTATTTTGCTTGAGCGTCTGCCCCGGGTCATGAAATCCTTGCAGCCTTAGACAGAGGTATCCCCCACAGGGTATAAATACATATCCAAAAGCTCGTGGGCATCGTCGATTCCGATCTGCTTCGTGGCGGAAAACAGCTGTAGTGTCGCTTCCAATCCGGCTTTTTCCAGCCTCGATTTAGTGGCGTACAGCACTTTTTGCGCCTGGTTTTTGCTCACTTTATCGGCTTTGGTCAGAATCAGGTGCAATTGCGCCGAACCGCTTTGCTGAAACTCGATCATGGTCCAATCGTGGTCGGTCAGCGGATGGCGTATATCCATCAGCAAAACCAAGCAGCGCAACTGTCTGCGCGTCTGCAGGTATTTACCGAGTGTGTTTCGCCAATGGCCCTGTTGCTGCTTGGAGACTTTGGCATATCCATAGCCGGGAAGGTCGACCAGATAGCGCTGTTCCGCCAGGACAAAAAAGTTGATCAGCTGAGTGCGACCGGGGGTTTTACTGATTCGCGCCAGTTTGCCATTGCGGGTAATCGCATTAATTGCACTGGATTTGCCGGCATTGGAACGCCCTGCAAAGGCTACTTCGGCAACGCTGTCCTGTGCCAATTGTTGCAGATTATTGGCACTGGTGCTGAACCGGGCTGAGAAATATCGCTTGTTCATGGTCAGGTGATTTTTTCATATGGAGGCAAGAGCCGCTTCTATCGTAATGACCGCAAGAAAATGAAACTACGGCCGTGTTCTGGTAAACTTCGGCGGTTTCGGTGGCTCACAGCAATTCGGCCGCCGTAGTGTACCGGTTTTTTACGCTTATAGTTATCGGAGGGACGATGAAAAAGTCGTTATGTGCGGGCGCTCTTATCCTAGCCGCGTCGCTGTTCACATCAGCATATGCCGCCGGAGATCCCGAAGCGGGTAAAACCAAATCAGCTACATGCGTCGCTTGTCACGGCGCGGATGGGGTTGCATTGGTTCCCGAATATCCTAATCTCGCCGGCCAGGGTGAAGCCTATCTTATAAAGCAGCTTAGGGAATTTAAAGAAGGTAAGCGGGAAAATACCTTAATGTCTCCCATGGCAGCACCTTTGAGTGATCAGGATATGGAGGATATAGCTGCGTTTTACGCAACATTTCCGGCAAAGAAAGGCATTGCGGAAGAGGAAAATCTGGAACTTGGGCAGAATATCTACCGGGGAGGCATTACAGCCGCTAAAATTCCGGCGTGCATCGGCTGTCACGGGCCTTCCGGGGCCGGCAATCCGGCTGCTAAATATCCCGCGCTCGCCGGACAGAATTCGGCCTATATCGTCAACAGCCTTAAGGAATTTCGCTCCGGTACGCGTGCCAACGATCCTGGGGAGATGATGCGTTCCCTCGCCCATCGGATGAGTGATGCCGAAATTGCCGCTGTGAGCAATTATATTCAGGGCCTGAATTAGGACGCCTCATCGAGCCGGCTCCGTATGCTCTGCTGGACATTGTTGTCCGCCATGGCCATTGTGTGAGCATCATGCTGCCTTTGAGTGGCTGCACGAGCCCTTTATCCGGCCCGTGGGCCGGCGGTCGATCGAGGATCTTGGTGCGCTGGCCGCAAATCCGAATTGCATATTTCTTGCTGGGGAATACCGGAATATATCCGATCCTTAGGTGACCGTTTCGTAAGCCGTAAAACTACCGTCGGCACCGCGTGTCATATCACGGCCACCTCATCAACTGGAGAATCAATATGAATAAAAAGTTTCGGACTGCGTTGGTTTCCCTGGCATTGTTTGTTACCGGGGCCTGCAATGCAGAAATGGGATACGAAGCTATAACACCACCACAGAATACCAGTACGCCCGATAAAGTCGAAGTGCTCGAATTTTTCTGGTACGGCTGTCCTCACTGCAATCAGTTGGAGCCGACCATGAAGCAATGGGATGAAGAATTCCGTCCGGACTACGTCGAATTAGTACGGGCTGCCCCTCCGCTCAATCCGTCCTGGGCGAACCATGGGCGCGCTTTCTATGCAGCGGAGATTATGAATGTGCTGGATAAATTTCACGAACCCATGTTCAAGGCTCTCCATGTCGATAAAAGACGGCTTAATTCGCTCGAAGACATCGCAAGCTTTGCCGGAGAAAACGGTATAGATGCAGACAAGTTCCTGGCGACCATGAAATCATTCGCAGTGGAAACCAAGCTTATGCGTGCGCGTCAGCAGGCTATAGCCATGGGTATTACGGGTGTGCCGGCGGTGGTGGTAAACGGAAAATATAAAACCAGCGCCTCTCTGGCAGGCAGCTACCCTCAAATGATGGAAGTGATTAATCAGCTTGCGGAAGAAGAAAACAATCGGCAGTAAGTGACTGAATTAACATCCATTAACCCGTTCCAGCGCGGTTTTTTTATTTTCGGGTATCCAATATTCAAAAGCTTGATCTCAATTGCAACGATTACGACATGATTGGCGCTTTTCTGTAAGTTCCGCGTGTGAATTCGAGATAGAGTGTATTAAAATGCGGTGTCGCCGCTGACGATAGCAGCGGAATCAAACTGAATGCTAATTGCTGGACAGGAGAACCACTATGGGACTACTCGATTTTGCATCTAATCTGGGTAAAAAGTTGTTTGGAAGTGAAGATGAGGCGCCTGACAAAATCAAAGCGCACATCGAAGAGGATAATCCGGGTATTGATAATCTCGGCGTAGAAGTCAATGACGGTGTAGTCAGTCTTAGTGGCAAAGCAAGCAGTGCCGAGGCGCTGGAAAAAGCTGTGCTGATGGCTGGAAATATTAAAGGAGTTTCGGAAGTCAATGTGGATGGCGTTGAAGCGCCGTCACTGTCTGAAAACGTTCAATACTATGAAATCAAGTCCGGAGATACTTTGTCGGCGATTGCGAAAGAGTATCTGGGCAATGCCATGGATTATCCGAAGATTTTTGAAGCAAACCGGGAAGTGATTAAAGATCCCGACCTTATTTATCCGGGACAAAAAATCCGGATTCCTTTGGCGTAAAATCAATCAGAGCCCGTCAGCTAATAATAAGGGCTCCGTGTTATGCAAGCCGGGCAGTCGCCCGGTTTGTCTGTGTTCACTGGCTTGTTTTGATGTGTTTTCCCGTTTGCCTGTCAACGCCAAGCGAGTTTTGAGAGAAGTATTATGAGCCAATATGAAGCCCTGTCCGAAATGGGTATACAAAACCCCGAAGAAATTTCCAAATACACCCTGCGGCAGGAAGGTCACGGGGATGCACTGAAAATTTACTACAAACGAAAAAAGGGTTCGTTTCTTCCCAGTAGCCGGAAATACAAGTTTGGCCGATCGGTGAAAACCGTAATCGCTGACGGTGGACGGCAGGAATTCGAAGATGTTTATCAAATCTCACCGTTTTTGCTCAAGGCGGTAGCTGAATTGGATTCAATCGTCAAGCAACGGCAGGAGGCTGTTGACCATAAACAGGACTTACTCGACGAAATCGACCATCTGGAACGGGTTGTAGTAAGTAAAATCACTGAATTACGTCAAAAGCTTAATGAGTTATAGCCTGCCGGGGCTGCGTTATTCTATAATTTTTTAAGACACTCCATATAAGCGGCTTCGTCCGGAACGCTGCTGTGTCGCTGTGCATTCCAAAGCATTTCTCCAAGACAGTCGAGCATCATATGTTCAACCCTGTGACCGTCTTTGTGTTTCAAAAGCAGGGATCTTGTCAGCATGGCAATCCCGGCCGGCCGGTCGGTACCAACCTGTTCGCGTAGCGCGAGATGCATGCTCATATGTAAAAACGGATTGATCCGGCCATCCTCCGGTGAGAAGTCTTTGTCAATATCTTCTTCACCGCGGCTCAACAGCCGATGGTATTCCGGGTGCTCATTAATAATATCCGCGAGCTGTTTTTCCAGGGGCTCCATGTCGGCGCCCAGCCGCATTTTTTTCCAGGTTTCGGTATAGAAACGTCTGAGATGGCTGCGGTCTTGCGAAAACAACATGGATCAGCTTATCGCCGCACTGATTTCGTTTTCGGCAAGCTTTGGACTTTTGGTCTTTTTTTCCAGGCGCTTGTCAATCAGATTCTTTAAAGCAAGCAATAAACCGAGTCCGATAAAGGCGCCGGGAGGCAGGATGGCAACCAAGAATCCGGGGTAGGTTTCACTCACCGTCAAGGTCCAGCCGCGTGCCGCTTCACCAAACATCAAGTGTGCGTTGGCGAGCACCGTGGCGCTTCCAATCAATTCTCTCAGGGCGCCCAGAACAACCAGCACGGATAAGAATCCCAAACCCATAAACAAACCATCCAATGCCGATGCCGCTACCGAATTGCGCGAGGCAAAGGATTCGGCGCGACCGATAATCGAGCAATTGGTGACGATCAGCGGGATGAATATTCCCAATATCAGGTAAAGTTCATGCAGCCACGCATTCATACTTAGCTCAATAACGGTTACGATGGTTGCAATAACCAGGACGAACACCGGAATCCGGATTTCCGGCTTTACCCAGTTACGTATCACGGACACAGTAGTATTGGAGGCGATTAATGTGAGCGTGGTTGCCAGCCCCAGGCCCAGGCCATTGATTGCGGTGTTACTGACAGCTAACAAAGGACAAAGGCCTAGCAATTGAACCAGCCCGGCGTTGTTCGTCCAAAGCCCGTCGAGGATGATTTTTCTAGTGTTCATTGCTGCTATTTTAACCTGTTAAGAACGCCTTAAACAGCGAAGCGCCGTTGTAAGTTAAAAATAGTTGCAAGTCAAAAATAAACGGGTACTATTGGCGCCACGAGGGTATTTCCTTACCTCTTCGATGGATACAGCGTACAAGGAGCGTATGATGATTCAATTCACCTGCATTCGACATTTCCCTCTACTCTTTATCGTCTGTCTTGCGGTACTTTTGACGGCGAGCGCACAAGTCGCGGCTGAAATCGAACGGCCGGCGTTGAAACTGGCCCGTGAGTATCAGGATTCGATCGATCCGCGCGACTATTTGGTCAGTGAAAAGTACGATGGCGTCAGAGCCTATTGGGATGGGGAGCGGCTGTTGTCCCGCCAGGGCAATCGAATCGATGCTCCACAGTGGTTTACCCAGGATTTCGGTCACATACCGATGGACGGAGAGCTGTGGATGGGGAGGGGTAAGTTTGAGGTTCTCTCCGGCATTGTGAACAGTGAACACCCGGCCGCGGAAAGGTGGGAAGCGATTCGCTTTATGGTTTTCGATTTACCACAGGAGCCGGGAAACTTTTCGCGGCGTTACAAGAAACTGAAAAATCTGCTGGATACTCATCACTCGCCTTATCTGGTTCTCGTCGAGCAACGAAACGCGGGCAGCAAATCCGAGCTTACGGCAATGCTGGAAGCCGTTGTGGCGGCTGGTGGCGAGGGATTGATGCTGCAACGCCAGGATGCGCCTTATCGGGGAAAAAGAACAAATGACCTGATCAAACTAAAACCATGGAACGACGCGGAAGCCAAAGTGATCGGCCACACGCCGGGTAAAGGAAAATATGACGGGATGTTAGGTGCCTTGATCGTAGAAACGGAAAACGGAATCCGGTTTAAAATCGGTACGGGATTTTCGGATCGACAACGTCGCTACCCACCGCCGATCGGCTCGATCATCACTTACAAATACTCAGGGACCAGCCGCAGGGGCGTGCCGCGGTTTGCCAGCTTTCTGCGTATGTGGGTCAGGCATTAGGGCCTAGTAGTCCCTCCACTTGATAAGTTCGGGTTCAGCGGGCCTGACTGCGCCCGCAGACTGCGTTGCTATTACTACTAGTAGTCAGTCAGGATGAAAAGTTCGGGTATTAGTCTAACTTCTTAACAAGGAATTACAACTTGTTGATGAGGTTTGATATGGCAAAGCGCAATATAGTGAGACTATCGCAGGATGAACGCCATGCACTGGAAGGCATGGTAAATCAAGGCCGAGTGTCAGCCCAACGGCGACGACATGCGGCGATACTGCTACGGGTTGATGAGGGCAAGTATGGTCCGGCAATGACTGACACGGAAACAGCCGATCAGATGGAACTGAGCACACGGTGTATTGAATCTGTTCGCCGAAGGTGCGTTCATGAAGGCTTGGAGAAGGCCTTACAGAGAAAGAAGCGATCTCGCGAACGTACAGCGAGTCTGGATGGCGAAGGCGAAGCCCAATTGATAAGCCTGGCCTGTAGTGAAGCACCCGAGGGGCGGGTACGCTGGACTCTGAGGCTTTTGAGCGAAAAACTTGTGGAGTTGGACATTGTGGATACGATCTCGTATGAAACGGTTAGGCAAGTTTTAAAAAAACACCATAAAACCTTGGCAGAAGAGGATGTGGTGTATACCCGCTCAGGGTAATGCCGCCTTTGTCTGTCAAATGGAACAGGTGCTGGACGTTTACAAGAGGGAGTACGACCCAGACTATCCAGTGGTTTGCATGGATGAGACCACCAAGCAATGTACACGTGAGGTTCGCAAGCCGATTCCGCCTTCACCGGGACAGACAGAGCGCTACGATGGAGAATATGAACGCAATGGTGTGGCTCATTTGCTGTTGTTCTATGCGCCTCTGGAGAACTGGCGTAGAGTGCAAGTGGCAGGGAATCATGCGGCAAGTGAGTGGGCTGAAGGTGTGCGACGCCTGGTGCAGGAGGACTATCGGCATGCGGAAAAAATCACCTTGGTGATGGATAACCTTAGCACACATACTGGCGCCTCATTGTACAAAGCATTCCCGCCAGAGCTTGCTCACAGTCTGCTCAGCAAACTCGAATTTATCTACACACCGAAGCATGGAAGCTGGCTGAACATGGCGGAGTGCGAATTCAGCGTGCTGGCTCGACAGTGCCTAGATCGTCGCATTGCTGATAGAGAAACCCTTACACAGGAGGTTGAGCAATGGGAGCAGATACGCAACGAAAATACGAAACCGGTAGATTGGCGCTTCACAACAGAGCAAGCAAGGATAAAACTGAAACGTCTTTACCCGAATGTTTCAGATTGACTGACTACTAGCAGCATGAACCCCGATCAAGTTGGATGGGTGGGCAGGCCACGGTTCCGTAGGAGCAAAAGACGCAACAATCCCCTTTAAGCGGTGTCAGCAGTTCCCTGCAGTTTTCACATTCATAGTACCACTGGCAGGCGTTTGTCGGCATGATTTCACGCTTTTTATGGCTGCATCTGGGACAGGTGATAGTTGACTCACGATTAATCCCGGATTTCAAATTTTTCATCGCCTTTCCGCCTTTTCAAACCTTGCAGTATCAGCCGTTTCAGCGTGCTGCTTCAGGCATATCATCACGCCCCGATCAATCCTTCGGATCATGATAACAGAACGGCGTTTTGTTCCGAAGTTCCCTAACCGGCTTTTCGTAAACCGTCTTCCTCGGATGAGCTGTTTTTGAAGAACTTCATCCGATCGCGAAGATGGGCAATTTGCTCGACCGATTCTTCACTTTTTTCCGTAGCCATACTCGCCAAAGTGGCGTTTTGTTGAGTGGATCGGCCCAGATCATCTATAGCAAGACTGACATTATCTATAGTCTGAGTTTGTTCTTTGCCGGCTTTGGATATTTGCGATACGGCATCTACAACTTCATTGATGCAGTTTACAATCACTTCCAGTGTTTCTCCGGACTGGTGAACGAGCTGGCTGCCGCTTTGAACTTTTTCCGCACTGTCTTCAATCAGCTTTTTAATTTCCATTGCCGCTTCGGCGCTTCTGTTGGCCAGAACTCTTACCTCACTGGCGACGACCGAAAACCCCTTGCCGTGTTTTCCCGCCCGGGCCGCTTCCACCGATGCATTTAATGCCAAAAGGTTGGTTTGAAAAGCTATTTCATCGATAACGGCAATAATTTGCACTACCTGCCTGGTAGAGTTACTGATATTTTGCATGGCATCCACGGCCTGTAATACGATCTGTCGTCCCTGCTCGGCCTGGTTGCTGGTTTGGTTTGCCAGTTTGTCTGCCGTTGTGGCGAAAAAAGAAATATTACGCAGACTGTCGGTCAACTCCAGGATGTTTGATGATGCGACGTTCAGGTTAGTGACGGTCTCGTTCGATCTCTCATTAAGATCCTGATTACCTTTGCTGATCTCGTGTGATGCATTGCCAACGGAGCTGATAACATTGGAGATATCGAGTAATACTTGCTGTATTTTATCAATGGATACATTGAGCGCATCGCTTAAGGTGTACAGCTGGCCGGGATACCGGCTCAGCACGCGCCGGGTCAGATCGCCGTCCTTCTGGTGAACGACAACCCCGGTTATTTCATTCAGCGATGATTCAAGATAGGCGAGAGAATCATTAACAGCTTCTTTCAAACGATTGAGATCTCCGCCAGCGTCAACCTCAACACGTTTGTCAAACTCGCCGCGACTCATCCCCTCCATCACCTCCGTGATGCCTGAGAACGTGGAATTCAGACTGCCCAGCATTGACTTCACGGACTCGCCCAACTGACCCCGCAGCGAACCTTCAAGATTCACGCTGAAATCGCCTTTTTCCATGGCCAGCATTAACTTTTCGAGTTCCTGCACCGTACGCTCAACCCGGTTGGCTGTCTTGTTCACACTGTCTTTAAGCTCGTCGAGTTCGTCGTCGAAGCTATCCTCGACCCGTTGGCTGAAGTCTCCTTTGGAAATTTTATCCAAGACAGAGTTGCATTTGGAAACGGCCTTGACAACGTTTGCGTGTTTGGCCTGTATTTCGGACGTTTGTTCGAGCAAGCGACTCTGGGTTCGCCGTGTCCTACGCACCAGTAACAGTGATAACAAGACCAGCGCACCACCAATGGTATAGTCAATCAGCAAAAAGGTATCCATCAGGTTGATGGCTTCGAATCGCTTTGATTCGTATAGATCGATCAAGGCGCTCGGCTCCTTCAGGCTATCTAATGACTCTTCGATGTGAGTGATTATTAACGGCAGTTGCGTTTGCAGTGAACTGTAGATCTTGGAATGTAAAAGGAGATTGCCGATATCGGATGGATTGACAGTGGGGAAACCGCTGAGTTTTTCCGTGATTGCCTGGATCTCGCTACCGGTCGCACCCTTGGAAACTATATCCCTTAATTGATACAAGTTGACCACGACGGCCTGGTTGCCCGACGCAGCGGCACGGATTTTGTCCGACAGCTCTTCGGTATTTTGCCGGGAATTTCTGAGCAATCCGGCAAAACGCTTAAAGTGATTCACCCTCTCTTCCAGGCTGCTCCACTTATCAGTGAATGTGTCGATGAGCCTATCACGGGAATCGATAAATTCGGTATCGACAAAAGCCGGTGCATGTCGGATCATCTTGATGTATTTTCTGACATGCTGTAGATCGGACTCCAAAAAATCATAGTGTGGAACCAGACCCAGGTGAATCTCAAGAATCTTGTGATTAAGATGTTTTGTTTTATTGTTCAGCTCGTTCAGAGTCTTTAAATATTGCGAATCAAATTGCTTGTCAAAACTGGGTTTACTCAATCCCATAACAGCCAGGCATATTGCAAGTCCGACAATAAAAAATTTAATACCGTTTTCACTGTTCACTTTGAATTCCGTTTCTTAATGTGTTTTGAGTTTAATCGTGTATTACTTCGCCGGTCAGGCTATGCAGAAAAGCTTCTATATAGGCAACATCGTCGTCCGTCAGGGTTCTGCCCAGCTGTACCGTTCCCATAATGCGAATCGCCGTGGCCAGATCCGGCGCGGCCCCGTTGTGAAAATACGGCGCGGTCAGGGCGACATTGTGCAGGGAAGGCACTTTGAAAACCGCTTTATCCATGA
Organism: Granulosicoccaceae bacterium; assembly: GCA_965222695.1. Taxonomy (GTDB): domain Bacteria; phylum Pseudomonadota; class Gammaproteobacteria; order Granulosicoccales; family Granulosicoccaceae; genus UBA7957. Next base: position 4,298,749 of record OZ244967.1, read on the forward strand.
TATCGCCGGTTACTGAATATCTTCCTTTATCCGCGTCGGACTTCATTTCGTAGTAAGACTGGATAGCGCCGAATTTCTGATAAAGATTTCCGCCGACATTGATACCCTGATGACACGCTACGCAGCCGTAACGTTTAAACCGATCATAACCATGCCTGGCTTTGTGTGATATGGCTGTAGTTTCACCCGATAAATACCGGTCAAAGGGAGACGGGGTAATCAGGGTCTTCTCGAATGACGCGATCGCGTGGGTTATTCGCTCCTGCGTGATTTCCCTGTCGCCGTACACTGCTTTGAAGTCTTCGTCGTAATCGCCTGCCTGCTTCAGTGAGTCGATGACCTCGTCCCATTCGGCACCCATTTCGATGGGGTTGGTTACGGGCCCTGCGGCCTGTTCCTGCAAATCTTTCGCCCGACCGTCCCAGAACTGTGCAAGATTAAAAGCTGCGTTCAGCACACTGGGTGCATTGATACTGCCGACTTTGCCATCAATTCCCTCGGAAAACATCAAGCCATCGTCGCCACCCTGGGTTAGGTCGTGGCACGATGCACAGGAAATGCTACCGTCACCTGAGAGCCGGGTATCGTTATACAAGCGTTTGCCCAGATGTTTCAGCGCCGGTGAGACATTGATTTGTGCCGGATCCGGCAGGGCGCGGATGGGCTCTTTGCCATTAATGTCACGGTTTTTGCCAAGCTCCAGCATGACGACTTCTTGCTGAAGCCTATTAAACATACTTTTTTCAGGGTTAATATCGCAAGCCGAAAGACTTGCAACGATTACAGAGACAAGAAATGCGGTTATCAGGTTCTTAAACATGAGACTGTCCGTGTCCATATCAGAGTAGTACTGTTTTCAACGTTCATCAGAAAGTGGGGTCCGATGCAAATATTCAATACGCTGGGACATTTTCCAGCTTATCGGCAGAAATGTTAAGATTGTTAACTTCTTCTGATTTGTCTCTCTGATTCGCTACAGTTCAAGGCCTTGGCGAACAACTCGCCGCCGAATATGCAGTGGATGCGTTGTTTGATTCGGGTGCCAGGTGCGAACACCGGATTCAAACCTCAAGCGCGAAGGCTCAGCTTCATTTTCTGAAGCAGGCTGGTGCGGAATTTAATTTTGCAACGGCCTTGCAACTGGCATTGGAAAGCCACAGATTGAAGATATCGGTGGACCGGAATTAAAGTTCGCTTCTAATTCCAGCCGCTTGCGCTCGGGGGCGATTTTAACAGCTTTTTCTCCAGTTCATCAGCCGGCACGGGCTTGCTGAACAAAAAGCCTTGCAATTCCTGGCATCCTTTCTCTTTCAGAAGATCCACCTGGTGTTCGTCTTCAACCCCTTCCGCGATCAGACCGAGATTTAGACTGTGCGCCAGGGCGGAAATCGCGCTTGTGATCGCGACATCTTTATCGTTAATCGCAAGATCCCGGATAAAGGAGCGATCGATCTTTAAGTAATCGACCGGAAATCGCTTCAAGTAACTGAGGGAAGAGTAGCCCGATCCAAAATCGTCGATTGACAGAACAACCCCCAGCTCTTTCAGTTCGTGCATGACACTGATGGCATAGTCAGTGTCTTCGACAAACATGCTTTCCGTTAATTCCAATTCGAGGTATTGCGGGCTCAGACCGGATGACTTGAGTGCTTCACGAACTGAATCTATAAGAGCTCTGTTGCGAAATTGTCTTGCAGAGATATTTACGGACATGCGCAATGGCTGTAAGCCAGCGGTGATCCAGGCTTGTGTTTGCAGGCAAGCGGTGGATATCACCCAGTCCCCGACAGTAGTGATTAATCCGGTATCCTCCAATACCGGAATAAACTCATTGGGCGGAATCAGCCCTTTCTCCGGATGGTTCCACCTTAGCAGAGCCTCGACGCTGGTCATTGCTCTTGAATGCGTATGCACCTTGGGTTGATAGAACAGAACAAACTGTTCCTTTTGGATTGCCTTTTGCAGATCGGTTTCCATACTGAGCCGCTCGGAAGCAATCATATTCATTTCCGAAGAATAGAACTCAAACTGATTTTGTCCGGTTTGCTTTGCACGGTACATGGCGGAATCGGCCTCTTTCACCAGTTCCTCGATGTCACATCCCGCTTTTGGAAAGGTAGTAATGCCGATACTCATGTTGACAATCACTTCGTGACTGTCCAAGGCTACGGGCTTAGTCATGGTTTTCAGGATTCTGTTGGCCAGAATGGCGGCCCCTTCGCCTCTTTCAAGGTCTTCCATAATCACCATGAATTCATCCCCGCTGATACGGAAGGCTAAATCAGTCTCACGCATGCACTTTTGAATACGCGATGCAGTCACACGCAGTAGCTGATCTCCAGCATCGTGACCGAGGCTATCGTTAACCAATTTGAAGCGATCCAAATCAAGAAACATGATTGCCCCGTTCTTTTGGTGGCGTTTTGCCCGGCTGATGGCCTCTTCCATTCGTTCTACAAAACTGTCCCTGTTTGGAAGGCCGGTAAGGGAATCATGATAAGCCTGATGGCGGATTTTATCTTCATTTTCCTTGCGTGCAAGCTCTTGTGTTTCAATGATATTGTCGGCGCGTTTGACGATTCCGAACAAAAACAGATAGAGAAGCGCAAGTAGAGAAAATACACCGGCTGTGATTTTTCTCTGTGCAGAAGCCAGTTCATCGATCAAGGCAGTGACATCCGAATAGACTTCGAAAACTGCAACCACAGGCCCGTTTTCCTGCTCACGTACCGGAATATACGAAGCAATCAGGTTTCGGTCTGAAATTACTTGCTCCAAAGCATGAAACTTATCGCGAAAAGTAATTTCACTGATTACCTGTCCGGCCTTGGCCTGCAGATAGCCCGCGGTATTGCTTTTATCTTTTCCGATCTGTCCGGGGTCAGTGGAAAATACCGTTATGCCGTTCAAATTGAAGATCTTAACCTTAACAACCTGAGTGCCTTTCATTTGCTTTTCGGTAAGCGCCTGAAGACGGGAGAGTTCCGGTTTCCGGAGTAGTTCATCAGCCGATGTGAATGACATTGACAGATCCACAAATTCGGAGAACTCATCCCAGATGGAATTGGCAAAACTGCGGGTGAGATCCAGGTTAGCGCGAGTCTGGTGATTCACCAGGGTCTGCATGGCAAGGTGACGAAAGAAAAACGATAGCGCTACTATGACAACGGCTACGCCGATCAGACTGGCGACTGAATAATAGCGGCTTAACTTAAACATTTTTAATACTCCTCCCTGGAGTGCTATCGGGCGACAAGGAATCATATCAATGCTGTTGTGTAATATTCCCTGTTGATTGAGCGCATTTGCGGGATCTACTTCGATAATTCGGCAGATTAACGTCTGACTGTATAGTTTCTTTAGCTATCGGGTGATCGGGGAGCCTCTGCGGTCCTGCGTCTTTATACTTGATCTTTGTATAATCCGCTGGCTTCAAATTCGGGTTGCATGTATTTTCTTCATCCTGGATTGAATCGGTGTTTCTCCGACAGTCTGTTTCCAAAGCCTTCTGAACTGTCGATCGGATCCGAAACCCGCTTTGTCCGCAATCTGTTGGAGAGTGATTCCCGGGTTACCCAGCATTTCCTGCACAAGTGCCATTCTGAGTTTTTGTAAATAGGCGTTGATGGTGATGCCCGTTTGTTCTCTGAATACGCGGCTCAGATGACGTTCGCTGAGATGAATTTCTGTAGCCAGTGTCTTGACCGACCAGTGTTTGCCGGGATCGCTGGACAATAAATCCTGGGCCCTGTGCACCTTCGGATGAATGTGGTGACGATATTGTAAATGCACGGAAAGCTGCGGATCATCACCGGTCCGGCGCAGATACAGGACCATATCACGTGCGATCGTGGTTGTGATTTGATGATCCCAATACTGGCTGATCAGATACAGGCATAGGTCGATCCCCGCTGTAATACCGGCGCTCGTCCAGATTGAACCATCTCCGACAAACAGTCGGTTATCCAGGATCTGGGAATCGGGTGAGACCTGTTGTAACACTTCAATCAGCTGGTGGTGAGTCGTGCATCGCTTTTGCCTCAGCAGGCCGGCCTGCCCGATCAGCAGGGCTCCTGAGCAAATACCGCCCAGCAGATACCGCTCCCAATCATGCTTCCGTAGCCACTTGATGGCAGCATCTGCGGCAGCGCCTTCGAAGAGTTGATTATCCCGCGCGCTACCGATGACAAACACCCAGCTATCTGCCGTCAATTCAGCCGGCAGAGGCTCCAGATAGTGCAGATGAATTCCCTGCTCGGCAGTCACCCGGGACTGCGGCCCGATAAAATGCAACCGTAAATTTTCCAACTCTTGCGGATGACTGAATACCTGTACCGGCCCGGCCAGATCAAGGATGTGAACCTTTGGCAGAATAAGGAAATAAACGTCAGTCGGCTTTAACAACCGCATAATCTTCGGCTCGCGTGATACGGGCAAATCGGCCGGAAAGCACCAGCTCAGTCTTTTCGCGAATATCATCGGAACTGAATTGCTTTGCGGATATGGGGTGCTTCATGGAAAACGTCAGTGTCGCATCGCTGACAAAATCCACATTGAATCCCAGATCGCTGGCCACACGGGCAGTTGTTTCGCAACACTGTTCCGTTCGTATTCCGCTGATCAACAATCGGGTGATCCGGTTTTCGTTTAACCACTCCTGCAGCCCGCTATCGGTCAGAGCGTTATGAACCTTTTTGTTGAATACCGGATCATGTTTCTGTCGGTCAACCCAGTCCATGGATTCGACATGTCCCGATGAGGGATCGAAAGGTCCGCCATCCCGCTGAATATGGAGGATATGCACGATCGGCCAGTTTCGGCCTCGCGCATGAGAAATCAATCGCTCAAGTGTCGTGCTGAAATCGTTTATCTCGCGGTCATCCCAGTAGGGAGCATGATAAAACGATTTTTGCACATCGATCACAAGTAAAGCAGTTTTTTCGTCCATCGATTTATCCTGTATTGAATGGGGATGAACAATTGTAGTCTCTACGAATGCAAATCAGTATACCGGTGACAGACTATGTTCGGCCAAATACAGACATTGACAAAGTTTTACGCGCTGAATTCGCGAAATAATCACACGTTCTTCGATACTATGCATACCCATCCTAGTAGTCCGTCCACTTGATAAGTTCGGGTTCAGCGGGCCTGACTGCGTTCGCAGCAAGGCGCTGTTGCGAAGACATAGTTGGGCTACGTCGAGCAATAGCCACGCAGTCTGCGGGCGCAGTCAGGCCCGCCCGAAGGGAGCTGCAGAGCCGTCCCACAGCGGCGTTGCTGCTCTTGATAATGGAACAACCATTGTCTGCGAGCAGCGCCTTGCTGTGAAACGGCTCTGCGGCTCTGAACCCGTACTTATCAAGTGGACGGACTACTAGAACCAATTCCAGCCTCTGGTTAAGGCGTGTCCGAAAATAAAACAATATTTTCCATTGCACACAGATCGGCTAACCAATATCAGGAAAACGTATGAATTGGTTTTTTAGTGTGTAAATCAGTACCGCGATAAAACTGATGAGTTTTGGTGTAGAATTTCATCTGTCCGCCTCCTGTTTGGCGTCTTTTCGGGCGCAACGGGCATGAGTCCATAAGTGTTAACAGGCCATAGCAAGCTGACCGGACCTTCGTAAGCTACGCTTGCATCGCCACGGAGCAAATCATGTACATAAAGTTCGCGGAGTTGCCAGTCCATGACCAGGATCGAGCAGTCGAATTCTACACAACCCGTTTGGGTATGACCGTTGCGCAGGACTCGGACTACGGGAGCGGCTGGCGTTGGATCGAGCTTGCAATGGATGGCGCGCAAACCAAAATCCTATTGGTTAAGTCTGAATCGGATAGTCCGCCGGACAGCCCCACAATGGCCATTGTGGCCGATGACATTGACCAGATATACGATAGGCTTCTCTGCGCAGAAACAAACATCAAACAACCACCGCAGACTTCGCCGTGGGATCCTGCAGAACAATCAATGCTGTTCGTGGACAGTGAGCAGAATTTAATCCTGATTACGTCTGCACCAGGCTAAATTTACAAATACGGTATTGTATTATTAGTAGTGATATAGAAAGTTTGAATGAAGCCGGACTTTTCTACAGTCTCGCTATGTGCAAATCGCATCCCGTAGTCCGAGGTGTTCTACGAAAGGGTTGAAGTCTTTGTCTGAAAACAGCAAGGGAAGGTTATACTCAATGCAATAGATGCGATTATCACGTCAGCCGTCTTTCTGATAGTAAGACCTTTTTTGCGTAGTTTGCGAAAGTTATCCGCGCTTTTAACTGCCATCTTTGTACCAAGCAGTTCGAATATAGTTAGCTTTGAGCGCATCGTTCATTAGCTTGTCATCAATGTCGATATTAGTACGCATAGTAATTAGCTCCTGGGGGGGCTTTCCAATGTGTATAAAGTAGAGTATATGTACACATGACAATCGCGTCAACGGGACTGGTTTTCCGCCGGTGCTTCAAACCAGGATATCGTCATGTGTCAGTTTAGTGATGTTGAACAGGCTCTGACAGGTGATTATTTTTCGGCATCTTGAGGAGAATTAATCCATCCCCAGAATCGATTCTTACGCAGAGTCAAAGTCTGCGCGTACCATTTCGCATCACGGAACAGAGCACGTTCCAGGTGATGTGGCGCTGTGGGTATATGATCACGCATCGGAACCTTGGTTTGTGGGTGAAGACCGATGCGTTTCAAAGCACTTAAGCGACTGGGTCCATAGGGAATATGCTCTGCCAGCAGCGCCATATTTTCGGATCGGGTAGCGTAGCGGAGGAATTTATTGGTGGCAGCATTTGTCTGACTGGGTTTAAGTGGGGCCACCCAAACACTCCAATCGACGATCTGCCCATCCCAGATCATGGTTATAGTATCGCCGTGATTTTTTGCATCAAAGAAACGTCCGTTAAAGCCGGATGACATGACCGCCTGTCTGGATTTTAATAGCGCCGCAGGTTCTTTGGGGTCCTCCCACCAAATAATATGGTCACGGATACTATTTAAACGCCGTAGTGCCAGACGCATCCCACGATCGGTACTGAGCAGATCGTAGATCTGATCAATAGGGACGGCTTCCGCCATTAGCGCCCATTCCAAAACTGCCGACGGCTGCTTGCGTAAAGCGCGTTTCCCCGGAAAACGTTTAACATCAAAAAAGTCTGCAATCCTCTGGGGCTTTTCTCCGGAGAAAGCACGATCATCATAGGCTATCAGGGTCGAATAGCTCAGATGTGCAACACCACAGGGCATAAGCGCCCCCGCAATAAAATCTTTTTCCGGTTCCAGCCCGTCGGGGGATGGCGCGAGAATTTTCGATAACTCCAGCCTTTGCACTAAATTTTGCTCACAGGCCAGCAGAGCATCATCCATGTTCATATCGATGATGTCCGGGACTAAATCTCCTTTCAATATGGCAATTTCACCCGTGTAAAACTGTGTATCGATCTGAATTCCCGTAGCCGCTTCAAACGGCTCGAATAAGGCTTTTTGCTGTGCGTTTTCATAGCTGCCGCCCCAGGTCGCTATGCTTAGCGTTTGTTGCTCTGCGGGTGCCGGAAACGACCCCAGGCAAAAGAAAAAAAATACCGAAAAGCGAAAATCAAACGGCTTCATTTTCTTCAGTCCTGATATCACGGGCGATTTTTTGATAGGCTCTGATTAACTCACTCTCGGCAATCATCCCGATAAGCCTTGCATCCGTTGCGGAAACAATGGGCACGGCCTCGCCAACGAATCCCTCCAGCGCACTCATGCCTTGCCACAGTGTTGTGTTCTCATCAAACAAAGGAACGTCCACATGTAAAATCCCGGATATACGGTTTGTATCTTGCCCTGATAAGTCAACAATACGTACGATGCCTTGGTAGATTCCTTCTGAATCCACCACCACCGCTTCAGAACGCCCTTCCTGTTGCAACTTTTCAATGACCCGTTCTCTGCTGTCATTTAGATCAACACAAACGAAATCACTTATGGGTAGATTGATAATTCTTGTGTGCTCCAATAACGCCCGGTCCCGACCCAATGACAAATCAACGCCTGCACGCGCTAAAACCACATCGAACATCGAACGTCCGAGTAATCGAAATGCCAGGAGGTTGGCGAAAACTACCGCGACCATGGCGGAAATGGTTAAATCATAGTTATGGGTGAGTTCGAAGACGATTAAAATCGTCGTTAAGGGCGCACCGATTATAGGGCTGGTCAAGGCCATCATGCCGCAGATGGCATATACTACAACTCCTGAATTTGGTACGCCGATCAGTTCCAGTAAGGTCCACGAAAATGCGCCGAATAAAATCCCGATCAAGAGTGATGGACTGAAGACTCCGCCTGCAAAGCCTAGACCGATACACAGGGCGGTAAGTCCCATTTTTGCAAACACGAGCAATATCAGCTCCCAACTTTCGAACGCACCCTCAATGGTGGCAAAGCGTAAGGTTTCCTTTCCGACTCCGAGCACATCGGGCAATTGCAGTGCCACAATGCCGAGTATTAGTCCGGCGAGTGCCGGTCGGTACTTTGCCGCAAGCGGCAGTTTGGGTGCAACAGCGGCGATATAAAAAATCAACCGTATAAAACCCACCGATAAAATTGCGCAAATGAAACCAAGCAGAGCAAACAAAGCGAACTCATAACTATGATCAACGCCACTGAATTCAACCAGAAAAAGCGCCGGACGTTCGAAAACGATATTCGCGATGACATACCCTGTCGCAGCGGCAACCGTGGTCGGGGCAAATGCCTGTAAAGAGTAATGGCGCAGAATCACTTCATGGGCGAATACCAGTCCGGCAATGGGGGCATTAAATGCAGTTGAAATGGCGGCTGCCACACCACAGGCAATTGCAATGGTTGGCAAGTTCGCTATGGGTTGTTTTAATGGCGAAACAAGGTTCCCGGCGATGGCACCCATATAAACCATAGGACCGTATTGCCCCACTGAGGCGCCACTACCGATCGAGACAACAGCTGCAAGCGTGGAAACAACGCCGGAACGAACTGATGGTAAAGGTGTGCGAAGCTGGACAGCACGAATCGCATCAGGAGGTCCCAGAGGTCGGCGCTCCGTTGAGTATCGTTGTATTACTATACCGACCACCAGTCCACCCAGCATAGGCACTAGAATGGTTGCCACCGAGAGAAAAAGAGGATTCCGGACTTGCACTCGGGATCTCGGAGAAATGAGCAATACATCATTGAGCCAATGCACGCTTTCGATAAAGGCTATGGCGGCCAGTGAAACCAAACCGCCCAGCACCAAGGCGAGAAGACTTAAAATAACGATGCGATAACTCAGCGTACCAATGGAACTTTTTGAGATCATGCGTCTCGATCGATTAATCGCAAGCTATCCTCGGCAAAGCCGACACCGGCCTCGACAAAGAAATTGAATACTTTGTCGATCCCGTAATTCATCAGCGTTTCACGATCGTCTTCAAAGCGAGCGATGGCTGCGATTTTACCCTTATAACCGGCAAATCTGAGTTGTTCAGTGATGTTTCGTACGTCTTCTGTTGCCGGAGTGGCTATCATGACGAGTTCGATTCGGGAGACATCGAATTTTTCCCACAGATCGGCATTTTCTCCGTCACCGACAAAGACATGCAATCCTTCTTCTTGCTGCTGTGCAATCCGCTCGCGATTAGCATCCATCCCCCATACTCTATCCCCCATTTCGCGGTGTAAAGCACGGTAGGCTCCCAGGCCAATACGCCCTGTACCAATGATCAATATCTCGGCACTGCTTGGTTGTACAAAAACATCTTCCTTCAAAGGATTGTCACGCTCGACTTTGTGTAACAGATCCTTGAACCGGGCATAGAAACTGTGAACATGGTGATAAAAGACAGAGGTGATGACAAACGATAGCGAAATACTCAACGCCAATATGACCAGCCATTGTTTTCCGATCAGGCCAAGATCAACCCCAACGACCATCACGATGAGCCCGAATTCGCTGTAATTCGTTAGCAGCAAGGAGGATAAGCTTGCAGTACGCGAGCGCAGTCTGAAGTATATAAAAATCAGATAAAACAGCACCAGTTTAAACAGCAGGAGCGGCACTAACAATGCTGCTGTGGTAAACATCGGGATATCCGGTAATGCCACCAACCCGATGGAGAGAAAAAAACCAACCAGGAAAATGTCCTTGAAATTCAAGAGAGTTTTTGACAGCTCACTCGCCTTTTCATGCTGACTGAGGAGTACCCCAAAAAGCAGAGCGCCAAGATCCCCTTTGATGTTCAGCAGATAAAATAATTCGTAAGCACCGAGGGCGAATACAAAACCCGATAGTATCAGTAGCTCGCCATGCCCGCTTCTGGTCAGTATTTGGCCAAACAGTGGCCTTATCAAAAGCAAACCTGGTAGCAGCAACGCCCATAGCGACGGTACTTTGCCTTCTGCCAATACGAGAAACACGACCGCAATCACATCCTGCATCACCAAGATGCCGATCGAAAACCGCCCATGCCGGGTACTCATTTCACCACTTTCTTCAAGCATTTTGATGACACAAACGGTGCTTGAGAAACTCAGCGCAAACGCCAGTAATGTCGCTGATTTCCAATCCAGCTCAGAGTAAAACGGTGCTGCCAATGCGCCAAGAAAAAGCGCGAAACCGGCAAACAAGAGGGTCCATACCCCGGTATTGCATAAGGTTCCGGCCCAGATCTCGGGCTTTAACAAATCCCTGATATTGAGCTTAAGCCCGATGGTAAAGAGCATCAAAGTGACACCCAGATCAGCTATTTCCTGCAATCCGGGAGTCATACTGACTCCGTAAAGATTCAATAAAAAGCCAGCCGCCAAATAGCCGATAAGCGGCGGCAGACCAATCTGCTTGATACCAAAACCACAAATGAATGCGAAAAGAATCCAGAGAATATCCACGTATTAAGCTCAACCTAAAAATGATTAGTGGTCAGTATGTGATCCCGATTAGTGGCATCTAATCCACCCCATGAATACCGATGGCTTAAACCGATAATAGTGCCCTGTGTAGTGAGTGTGTGACGATCTGCCATCAGCCTCCACGATTCGGACCAGGTCTTATCGTCGACGGTGGTTTCGGATGTTAACGGATCTGGTTAGAGTACGTGAGGAAAATAGTAACTTCAATGCAATTCGTTCGTTTCATATACTGCTTGACAGTGGTTTTCCAGTCACGATATAGTACACCTTATGGTTAACTATAGAGACGATCAACTATCTACAATTTTTTCTGCACTATCTGACCCTACTCGACGGGCCATGCTGAAACGTTTGGGTAATAAAGAGATGTCAGTCGCCGATCTTTCAGAGCCCTTTGAAATAACGAAATCGGCTATTACTAAGCACGTAAAAGCTCTTGAAAATGCAGGGTTGTTAAAAAGAACGATCGACGGCAGGACACATTATTGCAGGCTTAATGCAGAGCCTTTGAAACAAGCTTCAGAATGGATGCGTTTCTATGAGGAGTTTTGGGGTAAAAAATTCGATGCACTGGATGATTTTTTAGCGAGTGGTGACAAAGCATGAGTGCTTCAACATTTGCTGAAACACTCCAACTTGAGCGTTTATTCAACGCACCTGTTGAAACGGTTTTCAATGCCTGGACACAAGCTGATATATTAGCTTTATGGTTTGGGCCAGATGGCTTTAAGGTTGTAGAGTCAGAGGCGGATTGCAAACCAGGCGGCAAATACAGCATCACATTAGTCTCACCCGACGATAACGTGATTAAGCACTTTGGCGAATACTTAGAGGTAGATAAACCAAAAAAGTTGGTATTTACATGGATTCTCGAAAATCAAGCATGCCCGGGCAGCAATGGACAGTGTGCAGATACAATAGTTGAAATTACTTTTACACAGCAAGGGAATCAAACTTTATTAAATTTAAAGCATGAAAAATTGCCAGATCAAAATTCATTGGATGGGCATAGTTTTGGTTGGCAAAGTAGTTTTATAAGCTTGGAGAATCTACTGAGCAAATAACAGTGGCTTTTTATGAGCCTTTTTATTTAACCATATAGTACACCTATTGGTGTACATTAACTTCGAGGAAAAAACCAATGCATAGCATACTTCATAAAACCGTTATTGAATCTACGCCAGAGAATCTCTTTCAGGCGATCAAAAACGCTTCAGGGTTATCAAGTTGGTGGACTAAAGCAGAGCAGGGTGAAGAAGACATCACATTATTCTTTGGCCCCAACGGTGAACATCAGGTAGTCATGGAGTTGATTTCGGTAATACCCGAAAGAGAAATAAGATGGAAATGTACTTCTGGACCATGGATAGAACAAGGCGAATTTGTCTTTTCAATTACAGAGCATGAACGCGGTTCGTGTCTTGATTTTTCTCATCATGGTTGGCTTGAAACCGATGATTTTTACAAGCACTGCAACGCCAAATGGGGATTCTTTTTTACAGTGAGTTTAAAGCAATATCTAGAAACCGGAAAAGGCCGGCCCCACCCGAATGATCCAAATATTTAAAACTCGCTCATACCGCATTGTGGATCATCCCGAATTGCGATAGTGTAAAATCCGTAAAATGGGCTTTAAGAGCCTGTTCAAACGGAAGATTCGCGCGCCTGTATAACCCAGAAGGCAATCCGGCCGAGCAGTGAGAAACAAACATGAGTAATATATTTGACCATTTTTCCGCCCGGGCTGCCCTGCCTGACACAGACTATGCCTACTACCGGCTCGATAGGCTGACCGAATACGGGGATATAGACCGTCTGCCGTTTACCATCAAGGTGCTGCTTGAGGCGCTGTTGCGCGGCTGTGACGGCTATGAAATCAATCCTGAAGATGTCATGATGCTGGCGGGCTGGCAACCGCAAAGCGACCGGCGCGAAGAGCTGCCGTTCAAGCCGGCACGCGTCATCCTGCAGGACTTTACCGGCGTGCCTGCGGTGGTTGACCTGGCCGCACTGCGTTCGGCGATGGCGCGGCTGGGAGGCGACCCGAACCGAATCAACCCACAGGTTCCGGTCGACCTGGTGATTGATCATTCCGTGCAGGTTGACCGTTTTGGAGCTGTTGACGCCCTGTTGTTCAATGCTGAACGGGAGTTCGAACGCAACCGCGAACGCTATGAATTCCTGAAGTGGGGGCAATCGGCTTTTGACAACTTCCGCGTGGTGCCGCCGGCCACTGGCATTGTGCATCAGGTCAATCTGGAGTATCTCGGCAAGGTGGTGATGAGTAAGACCGATCGGGACGGGACTGAAGTCGCTTTTCCGGACAGCCTGGTCGGCACGGACTCACATACCACCATGATCAACGGCCTGGGTATAGTCGCCTGGGGCGTGGGCGGCATTGAGGCGGAAGCGGTGATGCTGGGACAGCCGATTTATATGCTGACCCCGGACGTGCTGGGGGTAAAGCTGACGGGCAGTCTGCCGGAAGGCGCTACCGCCACAGACTTGGTGTTGGTGGTCACGGAAATGCTCAGAAAAAGAGGTGTGGTGGGCAAGTTTGTCGAGTTTTTCGGCACCGGCCTCAGCAATATGACCCTGGCTGACCGGGCGACAATTGCCAATATGTGCCCGGAATACGGTGCCACCGTGGGGTTTTTCCCGGTGGATGATAAAACGCTGAACTATATGCGCCAGACGGGCCGTTCCGAAGAACTGATTACACTGGTGGAAACCTACAGCAGAGCGCAGGGTTTGTTTCGCACCGATGCAACTCCGGACCCGGTATTTACCGACACGGTGGAACTGGATCTGGGCACAGTGCAGCCGAGCCTGGCCGGGCCGAAACGTCCTCAGGACCGCATTCTCGTCACTGAGATGAAATCCGAGTATCAGAAGTCTTTACTGGCACCGGTAGGGCCAAAAGGGTACGGCTTGCAGCAGGACGATTTGCGCAGAACGGCGGTGGTATCCGATGGCGAGGAGGTCGAAATCGGACACGGGGCAGTGGTGCTGGCTGCCATCACCAGTTGCACCAACACCTCCAACCCGAGCGTGATGATCGGCGCTGGCCTGCTGGCCAAAAAGGCCGTCGAAAAAGGCCTGCGCGTTGCACCCTATGTCAAAACCAGCCTGGCACCCGGTTCGCAGGTCGTCACGGACTATCTGAACAAATCCGGTTTAATGCCTTACCTGGAGAAACTCGGTTTCCATACCGTCGGTTACGGCTGCACGACCTGTATAGGCAACTCGGGCCCCTTACCCGAATCGGTGCGCAACGCAATCCAGCAGGGAGACTTGTATGTTTCTTCGGTATTGAGCGGCAATCGTAACTTTGAAGGCCGGGTGCATCCGCTGACGAAAACCAATTATCTGGCCTCGCCGCCACTGGTGGTGGCCTACGCGCTGGCGGGCACCACTGACATTGATCTTGTCTCTGAACCCATCGGAGTCTCCCATGCCGGCGAAGATGTTTATTTGCGCGACATCTGGCCGGATAATGCAGAGATCCAGGACGTCGTGAACGCTTCCGTGGATGCGGGGATGTATGAGCAACGCTATGGCGACGCCTACTCCGGCAATGAGGAATGGAACCGGATCCCCATCAAGGGTGGCGAACTCTATGAATGGAACGAGGATTCGACCTATATCCAGGAACCGCCGTTCTTTGTTGATCTGAGTCCCGAAGTCGGCACTATTGGCAATATCGAGGGTGCCAGGGTCATGATAAAGGTCGGCGATTCAGTCACCACCGACCATATTTCCCCGGCAGGCGCGATCGCAAACGACAGCCCCGCTGCGCAATACCTGAAAGATCAGAAGGTGAACTCCCTGTCCTTCAATTCCTACGGCTCCCGGCGGGGAAATGATCAGGTGATGACGCGAGGTACCTTTGCCAACGTGCGCCTGCGTAACGAGATGGCGCCCGGTACCGAAGGCGGCTGGACCACCTATCTGCCAACCAAAGAAGTGATCACCATCTTCGACGCCTCGCTAAAATACAAGGCGGACGGCACACCGCTGGTCGTGCTGGCCGGCAAGGATTACGGCATGGGCAGCTCGCGCGACTGGGCCGCCAAAGGCACGCTGCTGCTCGGTATCAGGATGGTGGTCGCCGAAACCTACGAACGCATTCACCGCAGCAATCTGGTCGGCATGGGTGTGCTGCCGTTGCAATACAAGCCAGGAGACTCCGCGAAAACCCTGGGTCTGGACGGCACGGAAACACTGTCGACAGTCGGGCTGACAAACCACCTGCAACCCCGGCAGGACGTCACCGTCCAGGTAAAGCGTCAGGACGGCAGCGAGTTCAGCTTCGTCACCACCTGCCGCATCGACACTCCGGTCGAGGTCGATTATTACCGCAACGGAGGCATTCTGCATACGGTGCTGCGTAATTTTCTGGATATTGAAGCAGAAGAATAAAACCGCCGTCCGGATAATGACCACCCAATGCGTACCGAACTGCCGGGCGCCGGCCATGCCTATGGATTTAGTATCGAACTTGATTCCTTGCGCCAACGGCGAATCACTATGCGCCTCCAATGTGTTTCTCTCACTCAGATAACACCCGATTTCTGAATGCACTGGAGAATGCTCTCAATGAAGTTGAGAGAGCAGGGCTGGTCGCCCATAATACCTGACAAAGGGGTGGCGATACCATACATCACTCATAAGCGTTTTTATGCTGGGTTGGTGCCTCGACTGATCAAAGCCTACGAGGGGCTACCGAGCGGAGATTGGTGGACGTTTTGATTGTTCGCTTGGATCAACAATCATATGATTATCCGGATCTCGGTGAGCCCACACCTTCTAACCAATCGGAGTCAACCCAGCACCCTGTCCGGCATTTAAATTAAATGTTGCAAGCCGTAATAATGTTCACAAGGTATTCCGTCTTAAGAAGGTTTCATCTGACAATACCGGTGGGGCTGGTAGACTCTTTCATGATCAGGTAGCTGCACTGTTTGAGCCTTTCCGCTGCCGGCGACAGTGACCTCCCCCGTCGGGTGATGATTCCGAGGTTGCGACTGACAACCGGTTCTGTCACAGGTACAGCCACAAGGTCGAGGTCGGTTCGCTTGAACCAGACCAGGGTGGGAATGGCTGCAATTCCAAGACCTTTTCCTACCACGCTCAGAAGGGCATTGGAGTGCCCTACTTCAATATCGCCTGTCAGATCGGCAAACCCCGGCCCGAGGGACCGCTGCAGCAGAGCGCGTGTCCCGCTCGCTTTTCTGAGGTGCACGTAGTTTTCTTTTTTCAGCAGGTCCCAGGTGACTGTTTCCTTTTTTGCAAGCTCATGATCTTTGCTGCATATCGCGACGAAAGAATCTTCAATAAGAGGATCAAATTCGAGATCAGGGTGCCACTGCCCCAGTTGGGCAAGCGCTAATTCCGCTTCGCCACTCAAAACCCGTTCAAGTGCCGCGGGGCTTGAACTTTCGTTCACCCTGACCCGGATGTTAGGGTTTTCGTCCCGGAAAATCGCGAGGATTTCAGGCAGCAATGTATCCGACAGCGTGTTGTTGCAGGCCATGCTCACCGTACCTTTTCGTACCTGTATCAGATCGCTGATATCGCTAAGGGAACGATTGAAATCTTCCACCATGCGGATGGCTTCCGGTAAAAACTCCTGGCCGATGGTCGACACCGAAACCGAGCGGGTTGTCCGGTCAAGCAAGGTTGCCCCGAGCTCATCTTCAAGCTTTTTCAGACGCCTGGAGAGAGCCGAAGGCGTAATATGCAACTCCTCGGCAGCAGCGACAAACCCTCCGATTTCCGCGACACGGACAAAGGCAATAATGTCATCCATCTTAATATTCATGGTAGCCAATCAGTGAAAAAAACTCATTAATTATTGATTAATTTGAGTTTGTATTAAAAATAAAAAAGTTGCAAGCTAGTAATTCCTAAAAAACAAGCCGTAAGAGCCACCATTAAAGTGGCGGCTGGCCAAACCTGGAGGAGATCTATGAAGAATTTTCTTAAGCGTATTGTGCTGGGTGTTGCTGCGGCAGCTGTCTTGGCACCTCTGGCTCTTAAAGCCGAAGCCTTCACGCTCGAAGGCAAAACAGTTACCTGGGTTGTCGGTTTCCGGGAAGGTGGCGGTACAGATCGCCTGACGCGCTTGCTGCAATCAAAACTGAGCGAGCATCTGCCAGGCAAGCCGAAAGTCATCGTGCTGAACAAACCGGGTGGCGGCTCTGTAACCGCCTCTAATGATTTCCATGCCAATGCGCCTGCGGATGGAACAACCCTGATCATGGCGTCTACGTCTGGTTTGTTGCCCGTTTTGCTGGGTTCCAACGTCGCCAAATATGACCCGAACGAATGGATAGCGGTAACAGGCTTCGCTCGTGGCGCAGCCATGTACGCTATCAGTGACCAATTGGGCGTTGGTGGTACAGATATTAAGGCTGACTACGAGGCAATGAAGTCAGCCAATATGCGCTTTGGAACCGAAACACCTCTGTCTGCCGAGTTATTGGATTTCGTATCCATCCATATGATGAACCTTAAAGCCCGCTATCTGTTCGGATTGAGTTCAAAAGATGCCGAGGCTGCTTTCAAGCGTGGCGAAATGAATGTGAACACGGACAACACGCGTTCTTATCTGAAGGACTTTGGTGAAGATCCGAAAGTGAATCCTGTCTGGAGCTATGGCATTATTGACGAGAATGGTGGCCTGCAGCGAGATCCGGATCTGCCTGATACACCGACTTTCCCTGAATTCTACGAGGCTGTGAATGGTGAAAAGCCGAGCGGGCTCGCCTATGACCTGCAGCAGTCTTTGATGAATGCAAAAGTGATGCTTTCCAAGGCGGTCATGTTGCCCCGAGGTACACCGGATAACATTCGCCAGGTTTATATCGATGCCATGAAAAAAGTCACGTCTGACCCGGACGTTGTTGCCAAGTTACCACGCGAAATCGGTTCTATGCCACTGAACTTCGGAGATGAAACTCAGCGCGCAATGGCTTTGGGGACGCAGATGGATCCCGAGGTGCGGGCCTGGGCAAAAACTTTCCTTCAGGAAAACTTCGATACCAAGCTGGATTAGAGAGTATCTCCTACTGGTGGTGTCTTCATCGGGCACCACCGTTTTTCCGACTTCTGTGCATCTCAACGTACTCTTTAGAATCTTAAAATCACAGAATTTATAAAACATCCTGCACTGCAGGTGTGAAGTACGGAGATAATGTCATGTTGGATGCCGCTTTATCAGCTCTGGCGCAATTAACCGCTCTGGAAACCCTATTGGCGTTATGTGCAGGCGTCGTGACCGGCCTTGTTGTGGGCATTCTGCCCGGAATGGGCGGTACGGCCGGCCTTGCCTTGCTGCTACCTTTGGTTTTCGGAATGGAGCCAAATACAGCTATGGCCATGATGATTGGTCTGTTAGCGGTAACAACGACTTCTGACACATTTCCGTCAGTTCTCATGGGTATTCCCGGAACGTCCGGGTCCCAGGCGACCGTCCTGGATGGCTTCCCCATGACCAAACGGGGTGAGGGCACAAGAGCCTTGTCTGCGGCGTTTGTATCATCTCTGGCGGGAGGTATTTTCGGAGCATTCGTTCTTTCATTCGCGGTTTTTTTTGCCAAACCAATTATTTTGAAAATAGGATTCGGCGAGCAGTTCATGCTCGTGATTCTGGCTCTTTCAATGGTTGGTATCTTGACAGGTAGCAATATCTGGAAAGGTCTTGGCGCGTGTTGTCTAGGGCTGTTGATCGGTACCTTGGGTGCCGCACCGATGTCGGGTGTTCAGCGTGCCACGCTTGGTTTCGAGTATTTACTGGATCCTATTCCTCTTGTCATAGTGGGCCTGGCCATGTTTGCCACACCTGAAATTGTTGACCTGCTGCGACGCCAATCCAGTATTTCCGAATCCGGAAAACTTTCGACCTCTGGATGGCTTGCGGGAGCCAGGGATTGGGTCCGGAACTGGTGGCTTTCATTAAGGTGCTCTTTAATCGGGTCCATTATCGGTGCTTTGCCGGGCCTGGGTGGCAGTGTTGTCGACTGGATTGCTTACGGACATGCCGTGCAAACCACAAAAAACCGCGAGAAATATGGCACCGGTGATGTGCGTGGGGTTGTAGCGCCCGAGTCTGCCAATAATGCAAAAGAAGGTGGTGCACTTGTCCCCACGCTGCTTTTGGGTATACCGGGTTCCGGCAGTATGGCGATACTGTTGGGCGGCCTGGTCCTGATCGGGGTAGAGCCGGGTGCCGAGCTGATCGAAAACCAGATGGATCTGGTCTATCTGATGATCTGGTCCATTGCGGCGGCCAACATCATTGGCGCAGGGATCTGTTTCTTCCTGTCGCCACAAATTGCGAGACTGACAACAATCCGCTACGTATTAATCGCCCCATTTATGTTTGGCATTATCTTTTTTGCAGCATTTCAGGCGACTCGTAGTTGGGGTGATTTGATAGCGCTGCTATTACTCAGTGTTCTTGCCATATACATGAAGCGATTTGGCTGGTCCCGTCCGGCGCTTCTAATTGGTTTTGTTCTGTCTGAGCGTGTTGAGTCTTCGGTTTACCAGACAGTGACGCTTTACGGGTTTTCGTTTCTCGAACGTCCCATTGTGCTCGTCCTGCTGGTGCTCACCGTAGCATCGATCGCCATGGCGGTGTTTTTCAAACCACCCAGCCAGGAACCGGTTACCGAACTGGGACCTCACAGCCACTTGAAGAAGACTCCCCAGTGGTTGTTCTTGCTGGGAATCATTGGATTTGCTCTTTTCGTTCTGCAGGACGGCATGCAGTTTAATCGATTGACTGGCTTGTTCCCGACGGTTGCTTCGGTCAGTACGCTGATTTTTGTAGCTCCGCTCGTCTTTACGATGTTGTGGAAGAAAGCGCCATCAACTTATTTCTATGATGCCGAATTGAAAAGCGGACCGGGGGCAGGCAGATCGGCCGAGTTTTATATCGGCATGATGGTTTTGATGCTTCTATTTTCCGGCCTTGTCGGATTTGTATTGGGTATAGCGACATTCATATCGGTTTTCTTGTGGCGCGGGGCCAAGGTCGTTTGGTGGAAGGCTATTCTTGGCGGAGGGGCATTTGTATTGTTCCTGGGTACACTGTCCGATCAGCTAACCCTTCGTTATCCGGCTGGTTTGCTCCAAAACTTCGTCTCATTTCCCTGGCCATTGCAATAAGGAACTCAATTATGTTACCCAATACTACAACAGGCGTAACGCACGAACTGGTTAAGTTCGTCGTCGAAAAGCAGTATTCCGATTTACCGGAAGAGGCAATAGAGATTGCCAAGCGATGTATAGTAGACGGTGTTGCTGTCATGCTGGCAGGCTCCACCGAACCCGCTCCGGCCATTTTACGGCAATTGGCGCGGGAATTTGGCGGAGTGCAGGATGCCCGGACATTAGGCAGAGATTCCATGAGGGTGCCGGCTCATCTTGCCGCGCAGATCAATGGCATGTCAGGTCACGCGCTGGACTGGGATGATACTGCGTTGTCGGAAGAAAAAGATCGCTCAGTTCTGATTCATCCGACAGTGCAGCCTTTATCGGCCTGTTTCGCATTGGGTGAAAAACTCGATGTGACCGCACATGATTTTTTGACTGCTTTTATTCTGGGTTTTGAAGTCGAAGTCAAAATTGCCGAATCGATCAGCGCTGATCACTTTACCGGCGGAAGAGGTTTCCATACGACTGGCACCATCGGTATTTTCGGCTCGGCGGTCGCTTCCTGTAAATTGCTTGGCCTGGATGTCGAGCAAACAGCAAATGCCCTGGCAATAGCCGCGACGATGTCTGCGGGTGTCGGTGCCAACCATGGCACCATGGCCAAGCCTTTGAATATGGCGAGAGCGGCGGAGAGCGGTGTCATGGCTGCTACATTTGCCTCAATGGGAATGGACGGCCCCATAAACGCGCTGGAAATAGGCCGGGGTTTCTTTGAAGCTTTTGGCGGTGGCTTTGATCCCGACAAGATTATCGGCCGCATGGGCAATCCCTACGCCATCATCTATCCCGGAACATCCATTAAACCCTATCCGAGTGGTGTGGTTGGTCACCCCGGAATGGATGCTATGAAAAAACTGGTCGAGGACAACGACATACACCCGGAAGAGGTTGAGAAAATCCAGGTGTTTACGGGTGAAAATGTGATTGCCCCCGGTCCTTTGCGCATTCTTCATGCGAATAATGAACTGGAGGCAAAGTTCTGTGTGCCATTTCAGATGGCAAGCATGGTCCTGCGGCGAAAAGCCGGGCTTGCCGAATTTACCGATGAATTCGTTCAATCCGAACAATGTCAGGATATGCAGAAACGAGTTACTGCCCAATTGGATCCGGAAATCGTCGCGCTAGGTAAGGGCCGGATTGTCTGCCGGATCGTTCTCACGGCAAAAAATGGCAGGGAATACAGTCAGGTTTCAGACCCTGTATATCGCGGAGGCCCGCGCAATCCGCTGACCTGGGATGAGTTGTCTGAAAAGTTCAAGGATGCATCTCAAAAAGTGATAAGCAGAGAAGATGCAGAAACATTTTTGGCTTTGGCCAAAGATTTCGAAAAATCGCCATCTCTGAACGAATTAATGGATAAGGTAACGGCGTAATGCCCAAGAACGATCCCCGAGTCAAGGCAGCCATCGGGACAACACAGAAGATTGCCGATTATATCTCTTCTGCGGTCTCGCGGGACTTGCCGGAAGACGTATCCACAAAAACGAAATGCCATCTTTTGGACTCGCTCGCGGCAATCATATCGGGTTCCAGATTGAAAGCTGGCCGGTTGGCTTGCAGTTTCGTTGCGGCCCAGGGAGGCACACCTGAGGCTACAGTCTGGGGAACGGATATCCGGACCACGGCTATCAACGCGGCTTTGGCAAATGGTATGGCCGCGCATGCAGACGAAACAGATGATTCACACCTTGAGGGACGTTTCCATCCCGGGTGTGCCGTTGTCCCCGCGGCCTTAGCGATTGGGGAACGTCAAAGTTCATCAGGCGCTGCAATACTGAAGGCAGTTGCCGCCGGGTATGATGTGGGGGCCCGTTTTTCAATGGCACTGGGGTTGGCAAAACCGCGCAGCGGCACACATAGCACCCATAGTCTTGGCGCTTTATTCGGGGCCACTGCCGCTGCCGGGACTTTAATGAACTTCAGCACTCATCAATCGGCGTCCATGCTGTCTTACTCAATACAACAAGCCAGTGGGATTCCCTATTGGGAACGGGACTCGGAACATGTGGAGAAAGCTTTTGACTTTGGTGGGATGGGTGCACGAAACGGTGTGTTTTCCGCGATCGTCGTTGGCTCCGGCTTGACGGGTGTTCAGGATCCGCTGGAGGGGCCCAATAATTACCTTTCAGCTTTCGCCGAAAACCCTGATCCGGCGACCCTGATCAGCGAGCTTGGCGTTAGCTACGAAATCATGCGGGCGTCCATCAAGAAATGGTGTGTGGGCTCTCCCATTCAGGCTGCATTGGATGCAGCTGAAGCGCTTTTGTCTCAAGGCCTGAAGGCTGAAGAGATCGAACATATGACGTTAACCATGCCTGATGACCGATTAATGATCGTAAATAACCGGGACATGCCAGACGTGTGCCTGCAACACCTTGTTGCAGTATGTCTTATCGATGGTGGTATGACGTTTGAGACTTCCCATAACCGGGACAGAATGGCGGATCCCGAGGTGCTCGCATTGCGCGAGAAGATGACAGTGGTTCCCTCGCCCGAGCTGACAGTGGCCAAACCGGCCCGCCAGGCGATCCTGGAAATCAAAACCAGAAACGGGAAAGAATACCGTCATCACACCAAGGCAGTTCGGGGAACACCCGACAATCCGATGCCTCCGGAGGATGTCAGTGCAAAGGCCATTGATCTGCTTGAGCCGGTTATCGGGAAGAAGGCCGCCCACGACTTTGACCGGGCTATCTGGAATCTGGAGACACTGGAAAATATCAAGCTATTGGTGCCTCTTGTCATGGGAGATAGAAAATGAACGGCCCCGGAGCATTTCTCATGCCCGTCTATATACCCGTGGAAAGGAGATTGCGCGTTAGATAATCCCTGGGAAATAGCTGGGTAGCAGGTGTGCGTCACCTCTCGCACTGAAATCACTAAACTGGAAAGGCCTTGATACTTGAATATGCCATGACTGCCGTGGCCGCATTTGCAGGCTCGCTGATCAGCGGACTGGGTGGCTTTGGTGGTTCGTTTATCATTGTTATCGTCATGACACCGGTGGTCGGTGCAAAGTCCGTCATCCCCCTGATCGCGGTTTATGCGATCTGCGCAAATATTTCGCGTGTTCTGATATATCGAAAGACAATTGCATGGAATGCAGCGGTCCAGTTCACCCTTGCCTCGTTACCAGGCGTTTACCTGGGGGCGAGGTTTCTCAAGGAAATCCCGGAGATTGTTTTCCTCGGATTCATGGGTGCCATTCTGATCCTGGTCATCCCTTCCCGAAGATACCTGAAAAAGAAATCCTTTGAACCGGGCCTTAAAACGATTCTTGTGCTGGGTCTTTTATTCGGATTCATGAGCGGCACTGCAGCCGGATCCGGCATGCTGGTGATCGCTTTCTTCAACAGCATTGGCCTGAGCGGTCCCTTATTGCTCGGTACGGATGCGGTGATTGGCCTGGTCAACGCTATGACCCGTTCAGGAACATTCTTTACCATGGGCTTGCTGGATCTTGACCTTTTCCTGCTTGGTTTGTTCATGGGTCTGATCACATTCCCCGGAACCTGGCTGGCGAGCAAGATCGTCCACAGAATGGGCACCAAACTCCACAATCGCCTGATTGAGTTCCTGATCCTGGCTTCAGGGTGCTTCTTTATCATCAAGGCTATCCTGGAGTTCACGACTTCCAGGTAATAAACGACAGGAACTCCTGATAATGACACCTCGGCTTGCATTATTTAATGCTGGCTTAAAAACCACATCTTACTGGTCGGGGTGAGAGGATTTGAACCTCCGGCCCCTGCCTCCCGTGGGCATTAATGCAATATGGATCTCTAAATATAAAATCAATATATTCAATATGATACAGAAGTGTATCTTAAGTATCTTGCCTAATCGTCCAATTTTGTCCACCATTGTAAGTCACTGAAAATGGAGTATTCTTTCCATTCCGGAAACCAAAATTGACAAGCCCGGAACCATACCACTGAGCTCTAAAGCTATTGCTATTTTGGATGCACTACCAATGAGGGAATATGGATTAGTCTGGGGTGAAACGCCCTCATACATTACCCATGCTTTTTCCAGAACGTGCAATGCTCTAGGCATTGAAGATCTTAGGTTTCACGATTTGAGGCATGAAGCTGCATCGCGATTCTTTGAAATGGGACTCAACATTGCTGGAGTCGCACAAATTACAGGCCAGTCGTTTACAACATTGCAGCGTTATACGCATTTGAGAGCGGAAAATATTGCTGAAAAGTTGGGGTAGGGCTTTGCAAATGAAAAAACTGGATCATAGTGATGCAAAAAAGCAAACAATGATTTTTTTATTTTTCTCCTGACTGTCCCCGATCTCTGCGTTCGTCCCACACACGCAACACTTCCATGTACGGAGGATTGATACGGTAGATATACGAGAAAGGCGTCTTTGGAATGCTGAATTCCAAGACATTTTTCCTGTGGTCTCGTGACCAGTGGAGGGCGTAAAGAGAAGCAGACTCTCTATTTGATGAAACTGTTTTTGTGCAGTTTTTCTACCCTCGGGAAAGACAGTTTCATAGTAGTGGCGCACCCACGAGAGATCATCCCGTGCGCTTACAAGATAGACAATTTCCATTCTCTATTTCTTAGTATTGATATCTGCCTGTGGCGGCTCAAGTTCGTTCTCTGTGCCCCAGGAATCAACCCATGCACCCATTGCTTTGCTGGAAATAAACCGTCCTTTGTTCGCTTGTGTGAGGGCGTCATCAATTGCTTTCCGCTTATGATCAGATGCTTCTAAAAACTGTTTGATTGCTAGCTGAGCAACATAGGATTCTGACCGGTTAAGGCTTTTTGCCTCTTTTTTCAGGCGGGATTTAATCTTTGAATCGATACGAAGAGAGAAGGGAACGCTTGGCATAATTTGCATACTCGATAAATAATGTATTACATCTGTTTACATTGTGTGACATTGTGCGTTTTTGTCAACTTTTATAAGGAGGGAATACCATCGGCTTTGTTGAGGTATTTTTTCCATGAGCAGCGATACCCAAAACAATGATCATGTTTTATATATCGGGGGATTGTGAGATTCTTAACTTCAGCTATAGACCGGTCAGTGACACTGTTTGCAGCTTGCATTGTATTCAAGTTTTTTGAAATGATTAAAACCTTTGTTTACCCTTAACACTAATCGCTGTAAAAGTGCCTTTCTGTGAAATAGTGGCACTCTGTTGAACTGGTCTAAGCCGTCAGAACAAGCGTAATCATTCATGTCATTTTTCAGATAAACTCCAATAGCCTTCAGTTTGTAAACTGGCAATGGAAATTCTTATATACCCATTACTGTTGCAATTGAAAAGGAAATATTCCCCACTAAATTGTTAGATTTTTCACAAACTATATTGGTAACTCAATGTAGTTTGATATCTCAGCTGTGTGAATCCAACTGTTGGCCGAACTCAAGGATCTATCAACATTGGCGGTCTTTCGAAATCTTACTTGTAATGCAACTCATAGCGAGGAGCACCAATCGTTAAATAGACTATTCTACACCCAGTACGAGATACTACTTAAATACCAGAGTAAACTAAAGAATGAGGAACTACAAAATGTGTAAAAAACTGATTGTCATGCTGTTTCTTCTCTCTACTCAGCTCACATACGCAGATCAGCTTACTGATAAGAAGAAACTCGTTATCGATGAGATTCTTGAAATAACAGGTGCTCTAAAGGCAGGAGAAATGATGGGTGTCGCATTTGCGGATCAAATGATTTCAGCCTTATCCAAGCAACGCAAGGATGTAAGCCCAAAAGTCATTAGAATTATTAAAGATGAAGTAGGCAATATTATGCATGATGAGTTTATCGCAAATGGTTTCATCAACGAAATATCCTACGATATCTATCATAAACACTTCAGCATGGTTGAGCTTGAGGAAATGGTAGCATTCTATAAAACTCCAACGGGTAACAAGATGGCATCGTTACTCCCGCAAATCACGCAGGAAGCGATGATGGCAGGGCAACAGCATGGTCAGTCGCTTGCCCCGATTATTCATAAGCGACTTATGGCCAGATTTAAGAAAGAAGGTGTGTAAACAGACCGTATACTTCCGATTCGGCACTAAGGTTAAATGTTACTGACTTGATCATAGAACTATATTTCGAACAATAGTAGATCCATGACTGCAGAGGTTCAGTGCAGCCCTTGGCTTATATAAAACTATATCCTCGGAGGGTACAATGATACTACTTACAGTGGTCGGTTTATCTGTATTGGTATGGATTTTTCTTTTCCTAATGGGAGCACCGACAATTCTATTGTCAGAACAGTATACGTTGCTTAAAGTCTTCGCATTCGGGTTTTTACTCTTGAAGTTGTTGAGATATTTCACGAAAAAATTCAATTTTTGTAAAATGGGATACCTGGATTTTATGGTATCCCTTGTTTTCGCCGGATTCTGGTTGAATCTTTACTTTGATAATTCGAATGCCACAATGTCAAAGATAGTTGAACTGCACTTTGATATTTATTTTAGTTTGATTACCCCTTCAATTCTGTGTTTGATTTGTTTCGTAATAGTATTGACGGATTTCAAAGAGATAAGAAACGGTTTCACCCCGCTTTTCCTGCCGCTTTCACTCGGGCTGTTTGCTGTTATTCATGTTACATTTTTTCAACTTGACTGGAACGGTGAATGGTTTAATGTGAGGACTGGATCTCTTCACAAGATCTATGCAACAAGCAACTTCCTTCACGGTAGAGCTTTCCTGCAGTACGCATTGCTGCTAGCCGGGGCTTACGTAGGCATTATAACTGCCACTGTATTAAGCTTAAAATATCCGATCACAAAATTCAGCAAAGAAACAGAATTACGTTAGGAGTGTTCTCAGTCCATCGGCTCTGTTGAGGTGTTTTTCCATTTCTATGTTTTATGCACGCATTCCAACGAAATTGGGGCAAGGCTTTGCATAATGCAAAAAAAGGATCACAGTGGTCCAAAATGGAAAACAATGATCTTTTCATTTTTCATAGTTTATTCAATAATCTACATTCATCTTAAGAAATTATAGAGTAAGAAAGTGCACGGTCTGGAAACAATTAATCGGCTTAATATGGAAGCGCAGGAACAGTGGCGAAAGAAGGGTGCTCGTTCAGAAAATCAAAAAACGCAAGTGTGTGAAGAAAAGTTTCCTCATCTTTTCACTTAAACCAGCGCTTGGATTTTCTAAAAACAATAAAGACGTAGCTGTATTATTGAGGATTGCGCTTAGATTGGCAGAGAATGAGGGATAATTGCTTGCGACTTCACAGGTTCACAATTCGTCTCCACTCTCGTCCAAATAAGCAAATAAGGTAGGGAGATCACGCCGCCCGTCTGCCACCCGTTCAATCCGGATGACATCATCGAGCACTCGGTAAAAGATATAGTAGTGCTTAAAGCTTTTTACCGAAAGCACACGTAGACTATCTACGACATCAAATAACGGTATGTGTCCGATTTCAGGAAATTTTGAGAGTGTTGTAAAAGTTTCCTGAATTGACTCAAGAAACCTGAGAGCAACAGGTGGATTTTCACTGGAAAGATACAGTGCAAGAGCGCGAATATCGCGCTTTGATTGTTCACTTGGATCAACAATCATGCCTTTGATTGAATTTCCGCCCGTATCTCCTCAATCATCTCTTCCGGTGACTGTCCGGAACTTGGTGAATTTACACCTTTTGCAATGAAAGACTGAAACTCCTTTTTCGCCTCATCTCGTAAAATATCTTGTCGAATAAGCTGCCGTACATAATCTGTAGGATTACTGTAGTGACCTTCATCAACTTTACGCTTAACAGCATCTTTAAGCTGTTCAGGCAGTGAAATGTGAAGGGATGTATTTGCCATGGTCATAAATCCGTAAGTTAATGCTCATACTTACAAATTAGTTGAAATTCCCTTACATGTCAAAGTTTGACATTTTCTTTGCTCTTGTAAATCAACGAAAATTGTGGCAAAGCGCTATTTGAGTGGTTAAGAAGCGTATTCCGCCAAATCCGATCATCGATTCCGGTTTTATTCGATCACTCAATCCGTCTCCCGATTTGGTTACTGCAACGAGTGTTGTCTCTGTGCTCGATCTCTAAGCACGTCGCCTGAGGGCAGTGACAGGCGAGAAAATGCAGACTCTACGATTGCCAGAACATCATCAGTCGCAACTTTTTGCTCGCATGTAGGACACACATAATTCCGTGACTTTGACGGCAGTTCCATTAGAGCGTCGCAATTGCAGTACACTTTGCCGATAAATAGATCTTGCGTAGGCCTGCGAGATTGTGTGCCGGATTGTTCTTCTAAAATTGCATGCACATGATTCCAGATTCTTTCACTGACTACTGCTGGTACGGTGAGATTGGTGATGGAATGAATTTAGTTTTCCGTTTTCGCCGGCAGTTGTCACGCTCTGACGATGAACACCCTTTGCTACGGGATTCTCTAAAAGGCGTTTAATCGTGGTAAACGCAAATTCTTTTCCGGCACGTGTTCTGAGTTCTCTTTCATTTAAGATTTTTGCAACAGTGGCTTTTCTTTGATAAAGCAAGAAGAGATCAAAGATGAGAGCGTAGGTTGGTGCTTCCTTGGATTCGTGAATGAGCGTGCCGTCTTTCCATGCATATCCAAATGGGCTTGGCCGCCGAGATGCTTGATTACATTAGTCACTGGACGATGGGGATTATGCAAGTTCTTGCTCACTCAGAAAATGTATAAAAAACAAATATTTATTGGTCGGGGTGAGAGGATTTGAACCTCCGGCCCCTGCCTCCCGAAGGCAATCATTTAAATTGCTCTATTAGAAATATATCCTTATTATTCAATATATTACAAACATTTATCTAGCAATGTCTTGCAAAACCGTCCACTTTCGTCCACCATTGTAAACCACTGAATTTACAGATAAATCACTTTAGTACTCTTTTTCCCTGGACGGTATGTGGACGATGGCTTCAATACGAAAACAAGGTAAAGCATGGCAGGCAATCGTTCGGAAAAAAGGATATCCGACACGATCAAAGTATTTCCCCAAGAAAGTCTTAGCAGAAGCCTGGGCGCGCAAAATTGAAGAAGAACTGGCCCAAAAACTCTATCTTAATTCAACGGCGAAAGAAACAACCGTCGGGGACATGATGGAGCGCTACGCTAGGGAAATCACACCCAGGAAAAAATCCGGCGAGATAGAACGCTTCCGCATTCAAACAGTCATTAATCATCTTGGGCATTACACCCTCGAAGAACTCATACCAAATATCATTATTGACTTTGTCGACCTCAGAAGAGAACAGGTGTCCAGTGATTCGGTAAGAAAAGAAATGAATGTTCTTTCTCTAGCCATTGACGCGTCTATGGCACTGTGGGATGTGGAGCTTCCTGCTAATCCCGTTCACACAGCCAGAAATATTCTTAAAGTCACCAAAACGCTTACACCGGGCAACAAACGAGATCGACGGCCAACCGATGAGGAAATTGAGCTTCTTTGTAGACACATGCCCGGAAAAATGCCTAAGATCATTCTTTATGCCATTGAAACCGGCATGCGCAGAGGGGAAATTGCAGCACAAAGGGTAGAGCACAGAGCAAGGAATATACTTACTATTCCAGAAACAAAAATTGATAAGCCCAGAACCATACCGCTGAGCTCTAAAGCCGTTGCTATTTTGGATGAACTACCAATCAGGGAAGATGGATTCGTCTGGGGTGAGACGCCGTCATACATTACTCATGCTTTTTCCAGATCGTGCAACGCTTTGGGTATTGAAGATCTGCGGTTTCATGATCTCCGACATGAAGCGGCATCAAGGTTCTTTGAAATGGGACTCAACATTGCTGAAGTTGCACAAATTACAGGGCAGTCGTTCGCAACATTGCAGCGTTATACGCATCTTAAAGCAGAGAGGATTGCGGAGAAGTTGGGGTAGGACCTTGCATAATGTTAAAACAGGATCAAAGTGATGTAGAGTGGAAAACAATGATATTTTCATTTTCTGCAATTTAATCAATAATCTACATTCACTTTAAGAAACTATGGAGCGAGAAAATGCACGGTCTGGAAACAATTAATCGGCTTAATATGGAAGCGCAGGAACAGTGGCGAAAGAAGGATGCATGTACTGAAAATCAAAAAATGCAAGCATGTGACGAAAAAAGTTTTCTTATCTTTTCACTCAAGCAAGCGCTTGGATTTTCTAAAAGCAACAGAGATGTAGCTGTATTGTTGGGGATTGCGCTGAGACTGGTTGAAAAAAAGAAAGTGTAAATATTCGTGAATAGAGTAATCGAGACTTGATATAACAAACTCTGTATGATGAGGTCGGTTAACAGTAGTCTCAATTCGGCCAATAACGGACATTCATCATCGTGCTTGGTTACTATTCAGGTTAGGGTATCTATAGTTACTTACCATTACTAGTACAACTAACTGAGGGCCAATACCTATGACCGAACGGCAACTAAATTATGTAGACACGGATGCACTACGTATCGCTTACTGGGACATCGGACCAGCAAACGGAAAACCGGTTTTTTTGATGCACGGTTTTCCATACGATGTTAATGCCTTTTCTGATGTTGCGACAAGGCTATCTCAAAAAAGTTTTAGGTGCATCGTCCCATTTCTTCGCGGCTTCGGTTCAACCACTTTTCTTTCCGAACACAGTATTCGTTCAGGTCAACAGGCCGCCATTGCGCAAGACCTGCTCTCTCTGATGGATGCTTTATCGATTGAAAAAGCTATTGTGAGTGGATATGACTGGGGCGGCAGGGCCGCTTGTATTGTTGCGGCTTTATGGCCAGAAAGAGTTGACGGTCTAGTTAGCGGTGGTGTTGGGTATAATATTCAGAATATCGCCGAAGCCAATAGCCCCGCGCCTCCAGACGAAGAACAGCGGTACTGGTACATCTATTACTTCCATACCGATCGAGGTAAAGCTGGGTTATCCTCAAGCCGTGAGGAACTTTGCAAACATATTTGGCAAGTGTGGTCACCGACTTGGTGTTTCAATGACGATACTTACGTTCGATCTGCCAGAGCTTTTGACAACTCGGATTTTGTTGAAATTGTAATTCACTCATATCGACACAGATTTGGAGTCGTTTCAGGTGACCCAAGATATGATGAGATTGAAGCAAAACTTTCAGCGCAACCAGCCATCACTGTTCCAACTATAGTGCTTCAAGGGAAGGATGATGGAGTTGACCCTCCGACCAGTATTGATAATGACAAACAACATTTTACTGGTTTATATGAGCGTAGGATCATTGATGGTGCCGGACACAATTTGCCACAGGAAGCACCGATAGAATTTTCGGACGCCATTCTCTATTTAACCTAATTTGGCGGTCAAGCGAATGTCTCAAACGGGCACCAACTTGCTTGTCACGCCTTTTTAATTTCCCTGATTGTAGATAGATTGTCGAATTATTATTTAGGCCATTGGACCAGCCGCTCGATTTACCCGTTCCGAACAACAGCAGTGATTCATGTGTAATTGGTCTCCTATAAAGCTTTCACGCGTGTAAGCTCACCGCATATTGTACCAATGGTTAAAAAGCAGTGGTTAGTTGATACTGAAATAAACAGTAAAAGCGAATTAGCAGGACTTTAGGACTTTAAGGACTTTATAGAAGAGCCTTGCTTGTATAAAGTGATGTTGAATGTGGCTAATGACCCACAAAATCCAGTCTAGGCTTACCTTAGGGCCCTTGGTACTCTAAGGCTATGATGGAAAAAGACAAAATAATTAACTGGCTAGAGAATTCTTTCGCTGATTTATCGGAGATTGAGATACAAGAGTGTTACGCAGACTATTCAGATTTGATTTCGTGGTGGATATCAGTGTTGAAAGATGAACTTTTGACAGAAAGTGAGGATGGCAGTACTGTAGAAAAGTAAGCACTTAATTGGAATTTATGAAGGAAATGTATGGATACATTCGTGTTAGTACCGTCCGGCAAGGCAAGGGTGTTTCACTAGCAGAACAAAAGTCAGCAATTGAACAATATGCGTGTAACAATGGTATAAGCATTTCTTCCTGGTTTAGTGAAAAAAAGACAGCTGCTAAAGTAGGACGGCCGGAATTCAAAAAAATGCTTGCATTATTGAAAACGAACAAAGCTGCTGGGGTTGTGTTTCATAAAATAGATCGATCCACACGTAATTTTTATGATTGGGCAGAAATTGTTTCGCTAAGTGAGATGGGTATAGAGATTCATTTTGCATCCGACCATATGGATCTGAATAATCGTGCTACTCAAACAGCTGCTGATATGCATGCAGTCATGGCTACAGCTTATATCAGAAATCTGCGTGATGAATCCATCAAAGGACAAATAGGTCGACTGAAACAAGGGATATGGCCATATAGTGCTCCTCTCGGGTATATTGATACTGGGAAAGGCAATCCAAAAAAACGCGATAAAACCAAAGCACCTTTGATTAGGCAAGCGTTCAAATTATATGCAACTGGTGAGTATTCGCTAGTTTCTCTCACAGAGAAATTGAATTCTTTGGGATTGCGCAACACGGTTGGGAAACGGCTCTATAAAAATGCGACGAATGTTATTTTGCGAAATCCGTTTTATATTGGTGAACTACATGTTCGTGCAACAGGAAAAATGTATAAAGGAAAACACCATCCGTTAATTTCCAAGCAATTATACTACAAAGTGCAAGATGTTTTGGATGGTAAATTCCATCTTCGTAAAACGAAACACGATCATACATATCGAAGGCACATTACGTGTGGTGGTTGTCGAAAGTCGTTGGTTGGCGAGTTACAAAAAGAGCGTGTTTACTATAGATGTCAAACAAAAGAGTGTGAAACAAAAACGATTAGGGAAGATGTCTTTGAAAACGTTTGGATGTCTATTCTAGAAAATATCTCTATACCACATGAGCTGCTGAGTGCGGTAACGAGAGGATTTGATCTCGAGATGGAGAATTCGAGTTCTATACGTAGAAGGAATCAAAGATCCATTCAACTTCAGTTAGATAAAATTGAAGAAAAATACAAGAAGCTTACCGATGCATATCTAGAGGGACTATTAGATAAGGAAGAATATCTAGATCGCAAAACTCAATATCAAGTGAAACGTGAACAGCTTGATGATTTGACGGATAAGTCGAAAAACACCGCTTTTTCTGTTGATTCAAGGAAAAAACTCGAACTGCTAAAAAGTCTTGTAATAACGTACAAATTGGCTAATAAACAGAAAAAACGTGAGCTGCTGAAAATAGTGACCTCGAACCGACAGCTATTTGGGAAAAACCCTTTATTTAAGCTAAAAAACTCATACTACAGGCTGCTAAAAGAAGAAACTGTCCTTACTTGTGCACTCCATCGAGACGGTGATCGAGTAGTGTGTGGACAGTGTGTTTTTGAACGACGAAGAAATATAAATAAAAATGTTTATGCTCGTAACGTTGCAAAAATAATCTTGGAATCTGGCGTGGATGATTGACCACAAAACCCATTCTATAACCTGAATCCGTGATTTCGAGGTCCCACGTATTAATGTAACCTACTGATAATTGGAGTATAATCGTCGTCTAACCGCCAATCCAGAAATTCACTTATCAGGTGAACGCGTGAAGCGCTTTATTGTCGAACAATCGAACATTGAAATTTACACCTCACATGCCGGACTTGCCTTAATTGGGCGGCTTATCAATACCTATACTTCGCTGAAAAAAAGCGCCCGACGGATTAAAAAACGTCACGGGATTCCCAACATCGAATTGATTCGAAGCTACTTGGGCCAACTTTGCCTAGGCAAGAGCGATTTCGATGCCATTGAAGATTTTCGTCACGATCGTTTTTTTAAAGAGGCGCTGGGGATTAAGCAAATGCCTTCGTCATCGCGCTTACGCCAACGTTTCAACGAAGATGCGCGTGAGTTGATTGACGTGATCGACGAGGCCAACGTTGAGTTTCTTCAAAAGGTTGATGCACCGATCAGTGCCAACCCATTGGGCTATGTGGTGATTGATGCCGATTTATTTCCAATGGATAACAGTGGCACTCGTAAAGAGGGTGTATCCCGTACCTACAAGGATTTTGATGGCTACGGGGCAATGGCGGCTTACCTGGGAGAACAGGGTTGGTGTATAGCTTGTGAGTTACGTGAAGGCAGTTGGCATAGTCAGAAAGAATTTGGGTATGTACTGGATCGGATTGTGCAAAGAAGCCAAAGTCTGACGGATTTACCCCGTCTGATCCGTCTGGACAGTGCGCATGATGCATTGGAGAATCGTTTCAAGCTGTCTGAGCAAGGTGTAGATTATCTGATTAAGTGGAATCCACGTCATCAGCATTTAGAGAGCTGGGTAGACAAAGCGGGTCAACAAAGCCAGTGGCATCATCCCCGCGAAGGTAAGCGTGTCGCCCTATTTAGCGAGCCTGTCAGCGAAACGTACAAGGGTAAAACACACAAGCTGCGTCGGGTGATTCGAGTCATCGAAAGAAGCATTGATAAAAACGGTCAACGACTGCTGATGCCGAAGATCAGCCTGGAAGGTTGGATGACCTCACTCGAAGCTGATGAGGTGGATGACCAAGGGATTATCGATTGCTACAAGGCGCATGCGACCAGCGAGCAGTTCCACAGTGAATTCAAAACGGATCTGGATATAGAGAGACTTCCCTCGGGTAAGTTCGATACCAATGATCTAGTGCTCACATTGGCAACACTGGCCTATAATCTTTTACGCTGGATTGGACTAAAAGGCTTAACCGGTGAGGATGCGCCAATCCGACACCCGGCAAAAAGAAGACGATTGCGTACCGTGATGCAGGAAATCCTGTATCTGGCGGCTCGATTGGTACAAACCGGTCATCGGTTAAAATTGAAATTCTCTTCCCATTGCCCTGCGTTCAGGGTGTTTGAGCGTACCTACGACTACATTGCCACCTAATCGGTTTGACGATTGAGTAGATGATTCGCCTGAACACATAGGCAGATGGATTATACCGCCCGCAGAGGACTCATTTAACCGACTATCGCCCTTTATTGGAAAAAAACTCGCACAAACAACTGATTCATGAACACGGCTTGTAGTTTGCGAATTCTGAAATAGATTTTTCTGTAAAACCGAGTTAGTCTGTATGTAAAGTCACGGATTCAGGTATAAACAAGTAATAGTTTACGGTACTCTTTGAGATGTAATCATCTAACACACCTCAATGAAAAACAAGAGTAAAAAGCAACAACATGTTGTATCGTTTCGGGGAACTAATGTAATCGGCGAAATGCTATATGATCCAAATGCGAAAGATTCACAGTTTGCCGTTTATGCCGATGGCAAACTGGAACTCACAAAGAAATATAAGGAACTTGTTCCGTATTCCGGCACCCACACACTCATTGCAACAAAAACAGTCTTACTGCCGTCACACGCGCAAAAATACAAGAATGACGCAAAACTCATCACAAATATCCGCAGTTTCATTCACCGCTACGTCGATGTGTCAAAGACGTTTGAACTCATCACCGCGCACTATGTACTGCTTACATGGCTTTTTGACGCATTTAATGAAGTACCGTATCTTCGTGTGCGTGGCGACTTTGGTTGTGGAAAGACACGCTTTTTACAAACAGTAGGTGTACTGACATATAAAGGGATGTGGGCGACTGGTGCTGCGTCTACGGCATCGCTGTATCACATGCTCAGCGATATTGGGGGAACGCTCATCATTGATGAAAGTGACTTTTCGCACAGTTCGGAACGAGCGCAGATTGTCAAGATTCTTAATAACGGCAATGCGAAAGGTTTTCCAGTGCTTAGATGCGAGCAATCACCTGACAAGAAATTTCATCCAACTGCCTATCAGATCTACGGGCCGAAAATCGTAGCAAGTCGCGGCAAGTTTCAGGATGATGCTTTGGAGAGCCGATTTTTTACGGAAGATATTGGTCTTACGCCGGTAAGGGACGACATTCCACTTACATTACCACAGCAATTCCAAGAAGAAGCACTGGCATTGAGAAATCAGCTCCTCATGTTTCGGTTTACACATCTTCTGTCAGTTGGCAACAGGCGAAAAAGTATTGATGTTTGTAATGGCCTCAGTTTACGCGCAAAGCAACTCATTGCACCGATTCTTACCTTTATGTCAGAAGACGAATGCACAGAGGTCATAGAGTGGATTTCTAGTGAACAAGCACAGTTAAATAGGGATCGCGGTATGGATATGGCTGCTCATGTTCTTACCGCAATTTACTCTTTATTTCAAAAGCATTCTTCAGTTGGCATAAGCGACATTCGAAAGTACATGCTCAGTAATTACCGCGAGTACTATGATACGGCAATCACCCCAAAGGCCATCGGTGGTGTTGTTCGCACAAAACTGCACCTGCGAACGCATCGAAAAAATGGCTATTATGCAATTCCTCACAGCGAAAAAACATCGGTTGATATTCTTGTAAAACGTTACGGTCTTTTCAATAGTTAACGCTCCGTACAAGTCCTTTAAGTCCTGAAGTCCTAAAAAATATATACCCACAAAAGATTTACAAATACGCATAGCATGGCACATGTGGAACATTGACCACAATGCCCATGCTCGTTTGTTTTTACAAGTATCGCTACCATAGTAGATGTAAATTGTAATTCACAAATCTACATGGAAAAACACAAACGAAAAACGTACTTTAAAACAATACGCCTGAGATCAGGTCTCTCGCAATTGGACGTTGCCTTCCTTATGGGCAACAACCATCATGATCACATTTCAAAAATTGAGTCAACAATTTTAACGCCGCGTCTCAAAACTGTCTGTGCCTATACCATCATCTTCAATGTTCATCACAGTGAGTTAATGCCAACATATATTGAAGACTTACGCACGAAAATTCGCACACGTGCCAGGGAACGTCTTCCTGCGCTAGAGGCGCTACCTCCCTCGAAATCGAAAGAGGCACGGATTGCTAAGA
This sequence comes from Granulosicoccaceae bacterium, assembly GCA_965222695.1. GTDB lineage: Bacteria > Pseudomonadota > Gammaproteobacteria > Granulosicoccales > Granulosicoccaceae > UBA7957. The sequence goes on from OZ244967.1 coordinate 4,335,801, forward strand.
TCAAGCAACTCATTAATTCACATAAATCAATGGAATGAAAAACAATAATACAACACGCACGGTGATTGCGATTTCACCAACTGTACGAGGGTTTGGTTACATTATCTATGAAGGTGTGAAAAATCCCAGAGACTGGGGCAAGGCTGAAATTCGCTTTCAGAAGAATCGCCGTTCACTTAATCGCATCAATAAACTCTTGGATTTCTACGAGCCTGATATCGTTGCTCTGGAGGATTCTCAAAGCACACGCAAAGGCAAACGTGCACAGAATCTACTTATGCAGGTTGAGAGATGCGCACTTATTCGCGGCATGGACGTGAAAAAATTTTCACACGATCAGGTAAATGATGTCTTCAGCCAGTGCGGCGCATTTACAAAGTTCGAAATTGCCAAAATCATTGCTGAGTGGTATCCGGAACTTAAACTCAAACTTCCGGAAAAACGCCGCCTGGGCTGGGCAGAAGATGAGCACTACGGCATCTTCGCCGCAGCGGCAATTGCGATTACCTACTACTACATCCACGACTAGGCAATTCTTTAACAATTCACTTTTCCGGAGGTTTTTCTATGAAAACATCTTTATGTTTATATGAAAATGGCCATGCCGTTACGGAATCTCAGGTTCTTACTCTCGCAACATCAATTATGGAAGAGAGGCTTACAAAACTGTCCTGCGCTCTTTCGTCTCCTGACATCGTGCGAGACTATGTGAAATTTAAACTGGGATTAAAAGAACATGAAGTATTCATGATTCTTTTTCTGGACAGTAAAAACCGTGTCATCGCGCACGAGGAACTGTTTCGCGGAAGCATTGCTAGCGCTACGGTCTATCCTCGCGAAGTTGTAAAGCGAGCTCTCAGGCATAATGCCGCAGGCATTGTTGCAATTCACAATCATCCCAGTGGTTGCACCGAGCCAAGCCTCAATGATCTTCATCTTACCAAGAAGCTTATAGATGCTCTGGCGCTTATCGAAGTGCGATTAGTTGATCATCTGATCTGTGGTGGATTGGAAATAATCAGTCTTGCTGAGAGGGGAGAGATTTAAACCAAACCGGCTTTTCAAATAAAAGCCGGTTTTTCACGTAATCATTCGCATGATTGACCTAAGAACTACAAAGCCAATTGAACCTGCAAACAGTACAAGAAGCCCTACTGCAACATAGTCATCAGAATAGCGCCAATTGACTTTGTTGCAGTGATTGCAGATAACTTTATCGGTATACATATGCCCGCTGTCTGAGGTGCCATGAATCCGGGGATGATCAGTTATGCCACAACGTTTGCAGGTAATGTTTTCTTTGTTGTCAATCATGGAGTAAGAATGAGGCATAGCAATGTTCTCACGGTGCAGCCAGGCGACTGACGTTTAATTCACGAATCGGGTCAAGAGAGTATTGTGAAGGATTTTTGTCGTATGCCCACAAGACATAGGTATTACCCTCGGCATCCATTTTCGTTTTCCAGTTGTCGTTAATACCCTTATGGTTGGAATAGCCAGTCACTTCATAATTCTTTCGCATGATTTCTTTTTTCTCAATAAGTTGCTTCTCCGGATCAAAACTGCGTGAAATGAGATAGTCCGTTACGCTATTCTTTTGCGTCCCTTGGGTAGCTCGATCCGGATACCCGACAAGTTCTTTGGTAACGATTTTAATGTGTCCGGCACCTGGAGGAGAGACCACCTGCAGACTCATTTCAGTAAGTCTTTTACTGTAGACAGTGCTTAAGTCAACCATCTGTGACCAGCTAGCATTGTCTACCGTATAAACGAAAGCAAAGAGTTTTGCTGAATCCTCAATTTGGAGTGTTCCGCCTGCAAGATCACTTGGCGTAAATGCAATGAGCGTATTGCCGTTCACATCAATACCTGCTTTTGCAGTCGTGTGGCTGTAGGAATATTTCTCTTCGCTTGTATAAAGAGATACGGGATCATTCCATATGCCGTCATGCATCGCTTGCACATAAATATTGTACTGTGAAATTGCTTCTTTTTCCTGAACCTGTTTTTCAATCCACACAACCACTCCGTGCCTACCATCACTGCTTACTGCTGAGTCGTACTGCAAGAGAATAACTTCCGTATTCACGGCGCTTTCTGTAATAGCCAACTCCACGGAATCATGCCAGCCGGTTTCCTTATCTCGCTTTCTGTACAAAAGCGCCTGTGAATACAGAGGAACAGGATCGTCCGAAGGGCGAGGCTGATACGACTGCGGTTCGCGATTCACTGGGTAGACGGCGTGCAGCGTGCCATTCTCATCGAGGTGGATATTGTCATTGAGCATCTCTTGGTCAACGTCGGAACCTGGTGCGTAACTAATTGTGTACACGCTTTCAAGGTTTGTATCCGTGACAGAGCCGTGAGAGTAATACACCTGCATGCCAAAAATGCCTCCGTTGTTGCTCCTCGGGGCGGACATGAAAAGTGAGCCCGAAGGACTTTCGCTAATGCGAGGGCCATGGCGTCCTGAAAGGTCATAAATTCCAACTTCGTTCCATATGCCGTTGTTCGGAGTATGTTCATAAATGCGATAAAATGTTCCATGTCGTCGCAATGCCAAGGTCTCGCTTTGCGCATCACCAATACTTGTTCGCATATGGGTACCATTTACGGTATCACCAACATTTTGCAAAATGCTTTGTGGTGTGCTCCAGCCTCCACCAGGCGTGTATCTCACTGCGTTAATATCAGTCGGCGTGTTGATCACGGAATCGAGGATGAATTCCCAGGCAACAAGAACAGTGCCGTCCCCGCGTACGCCCATATCCCAGTTGCCGCGATTAAAATACCCTGTGTCTCCATTGGCGTCGGTGTCTGTAACGGTATGGACAATCTCCCAGTCCTGTGTAGGGTTCTGCTCATCTGTAGTGTCAGATGTGTCGCTATTATCTGGCTTCGAAGAATCCGATTCTGAACCGGAAGACGATGAGGATCCGCCGCCACAGCCAACAACGAATGCAAATATGAAAATGTAGAAGATGAACGTAATGTGCCGCATGATGAAAACTCGTGCCTAAAGAAGGGGAATCCGGTAACCAACACTCAGCGTCAACTCACTGAGCAAGGCTGCATTAAAAAAGAAGTTATCTTTGAGGGCACCAAGCCTGAGTCCAATTTGTGAATCGCGATCAATGTCAAAGCTGTAGCGAGCCGACGTGTCATCATCTGAGACTTTCACTGAGAGATCTATGCTGTCGGTAAGTAACAGTTCTAAGCCGCCGTAGACGGTAAGGGATGGATCAATGTTTTTGGAACCGATGATGCCGGCTGCAAGTTCTGTGGCTTTGCCGCTGATTGTGACTTTTACATCGTCTTCGTCGGTGTCTGAGCCATAATCCTCATCTATGAGAAGTAGTTGACCGTACCAGGAAAGATCGAGATTTTCCGTCACAGTATGAGGAACTGTTCCGCGCACGCCGCCGCCAAAGATGAATCCGCTACCACTACCACTGTATGATTCATCATCATCTTCAAAGCCGCTTAATTTGGATGAAAAGGTAAGAGCTGCTACGCCGTAGAGATCGATGTTTTCTCGAATGCCCTTGGTAAAATATCCAGATAGCATTGTCCTTGTTATCGTGCCGTCGGGATCGTCAAACTCAAGGTCTGCCATTCCCTCAAACGTGTCTCCATCATCGTCTGTGATGGTAACGGAGACTTCCTGTGATTTGCTGGTGGAGTAGTCAGCTTCAGACCGGGTAAGGGCTACACCGGCCTCGGTGTTACCCATGCCGACAAGATCCGCTAGGGGTACAAATATTTCAGCATGTGCAGGAGTGCTTAAAAGCAGGGCGCATGCAAGGGGAAGTGCTTTGTTCATTCATATTCCTTTGTATTTTCAGTATGCTAATAACAGATAATATCTAATAATCGGATAATATCACAAGTGGGATATACATCCCACATGGAAAAATCACTCTATTCCCAAGAAAATCTTGTTTTCCGTGGGCTTCTCAAAGTTCTGCGCAAAGAAGCTGGACTTACACAGGAAGAATTAGCGAGGCGTCTCCAGTGGCCCCAGTCCTATGTCTCCCGTTTTGAAAACGGTGAACGGCGTCTTGATCCTGTTGAACTCTACTTTGTCTGCCGAGCTCTGGGTATTCCATTCTTAGAATTTGCCAGGCGCTGGGAAGAGGCCATTGAGAAAAACAAGGGGTACAAGCCGTTGAAGTTCTAATCGTCATCAGTGCCACACACCCTTCCAGAAAACGGCAATCTCGCGTTCTTTCTGTGCGTATTCCTGTTCTGTGAGCATTTCAGACAATCGTGCTTCAAAAACACAGTCATTTAGTGACTCGACAAAAAACACTGTTGGGTCACTGGCAAACCACATGGCAAAGTGAATCACTTCCGGATTGTTTTTATCTCTTTCCACCGTATGCGGATATTTTTGGAAAAAGGGCGTGGCTGTTACTGAATCTTGATTTACAACAATATGTCCAATCGTCACTCGCACAACCTTCAAGAATTGAAAGCTTAAGGACAAAGTTGCATTTTCCACTCCCTCGGGCAATACAACTTCAATATGGGCATAGCGGTGCGCATGCGTCTCATCATGGACAAAAGTAAAAAACGGCCCGCGCTCCGGAATACGGTGAAAACTGACATGCTCTGCCAAGGATTCAAGGTAGCCTTTGTATTTTTTAATGACCTCGGCAATGTCACCCTCAAGCACCAGTCGTCGGAAGTTTGCAATGAGACGGCTCAATGTGCTTTTATCTCTATAGACACCGGGCAACTCATTACCAAAGACGTCTTCCACTCCAATGCCAATATGCATGAGAAGTTTTTCTAAATTATGTTCGTCAATGCGCGTTGTACCGGAAAGCCAGTTCCTGAGAGTTCTGTCGCTCACTTCCAGGTATTCCGGCGCAAAAACCTCTTGGGAGATGCCGCGCTTTTTTAAGACGTCTTTAATCTTCCTAGCTCCTTCAGGCGGCAGGATAAAACCGGTCTTTGGCATAGGTATTCCTCTTATTGTTCGTTTGTCACTAGTGTACGGATATCCGGCAAAGACGCACGGAAAGGATGTGTGAAAGAGTGGGGGTTCTTTCCGGATGCAGGGCTACTTTACAAGAGGTGTATGTACTGTGGGTGGGCAGAATTGTTCGGCGGGTGGACAGATTACGCTAGCACTGCCTCTGCAAGTCTGTAGTCACACAAGAGCACATTAATGATTTTTTGCTCCAGGGCTTTTTTGAGAACCTGGGCTTTTTGAATGCCGGTTGCTATTACGATCGTGCCATTGATTTTAGCATTAGGTGCCGCCGCTCTATGCGCAAGCGCACGTATTTGGTCATATGTGATGTTATTCGACTTTTTCTCATAGTCTCGAAACTTCTTAGCCTCTGTCAGAACTGTAGGTGTGTTTTTTACAAGAATGGCTCCGGCCATATCGCCAACAATGTTATCAAAGGAAACATCAATCTTTGCCTTCTTAAGAAAGGCCTTTGTTTCTTGTTCAGTAAGTCCAAACGGTCGTTTGTAGCGAGACAAGGAACATACCATTGTGTCCATGTGATGAATGAAACCACGATCACCAAAAACTTGCGTATAGTTGCGCGAAACGTTTAGAACCTCTTCGTAGACTGCTTCTGGAAGGTCTCTGTAAGAAGGAATATTGGTTAAATCTGGAACCAGGTCGGGGTCTTGATCTGAAATGAGTCGGGTAAGGCGTTTAGCAAGTAGTGAGGCATTGTAAATGCCAATGTCTGTACTGATGTTTGCGTTTGTTTCAAAGAGGTTGTAGATGTCAGCAGACAACGGAAAAAAGCGGGCAGTGGTTTTCTGATGGTCTGAAATCCGAAAGTCATTCAAGTGTTTAAGCAATGCAGCAATTGTATGCCCAGGTGCAAGGCCTACAAACTGCGTGTGTTTTAAAAACTCCAGAAGATAATTTACATCGTCTCTGAACGCTTCTTCGCGCATGGCGTCAAAGTCAAACTTACTCACACGTACGTGTCTCAATGAGCCCGTGTAGCGCGTTCTTAGTTCAGCGGCAAGGTCGTCATACGATTCATCAATACGGAATTTTTCAGGAATGAGATCACGATGAACGCGAAACGTGCGTTCCACTAAACCCGAGGCTTCAGCACGTTTCACAAGCTTAGACACGTAGCCGCTCGTAAAAGACTTATCCAGGCCGAGGCCGAGGTGCTGCGCTAAAGTCTCGCAGATTTGCGCTTGCGACTGTCCTCTGCCAAGGAGTTGGGCAACGATGGCAACTTTGTATTCAGTGGAGGATTGCGACATACGTAATACACATCATTTACTGCTTTTTTTGTATGTATATCACACAATGGCGCGGCAAAGTTTACTATTCTGTAATGAAGGATAATTCCTTCCAATGATGACGGATATTGATTTTAAATCTCTCGTCGTCTATATTCCCTTCAAAAACAACTGATTATTTGCGAAATCAAATTTCTGGGGGGAGAGATGATGCCGATAGATTGTCCGCATTGCAAAAATCACCTGTGTGTAGAGCTTAAGTGCCCATCACCTGAAAGAAACACAGAACTACTGTCGTGGATTACACAGTACGCCAAAAAGCACGGTGTGTCACAGTCACTCCTCAGTAACCGAAGTGATTTCTCGCGTTCACGAATCAGTGAATACTTCAAATGGTCGCGGACACAACCAGAGACAAATCCAACAGTCACACTGGATTCGTTTCTACGCCTAAGCACGGCTGTTAATGAAAATCTCATTGTGTCATTTTCTAGGCGGCCAATCCAGCAAATGAAATGTCCACTCACAGGACAAGATTGTCCACCCGGAGGACAATCTGATTAGTTATATTAGTTAATACAATTTAGCAAGGCATATAATACAAGCGTGAATTGACGTATTTGTATGCTGTGATAATCTGGATAGACAGGTGGTTGCCAACACTATTGGCTAATTGTAGTAATCAATTTTAATAGAAAAACATGAGAGGTTTTGTATTCATGGCGATAGTTGCAGTATCGTTCACTGGATGTGATTTGATGCAAGAATCGACTATATCGAAATCTATAGTTGATGATCACAAAGAATCAAGTAGTCGAGAGATATCAGGTAACTCAGACTATGTAAAGCCTGAAGGGTGGGTAACTGTACAATCAGCTGAATACCCGTTTGCCATTGATATTCCTAATGACAACTGGTTTGTTGATGTTAACTCATGTAATTGTGGTGACAATGAAGGTATTGAAATAAAATCATCTGATAGAAAAATTCGTTTAGCATTTGATGTCCAAAAACAAATAGGGCGTTGCAAATCTGTAATACCATATAGCGCAAAAAAATTTGTGATGAAAAAATATGATGTCAACGATCCTAAAGATATCAAACGTCTTGTGTATGATGAGGGGCTAGATGTTGATGATTGTTCTCATGTTGTTGAGATTCCTTATGAAGAGCGTCTGAAAGAATTAGAACGCAATGATAATTACGTAGAACAATATGGAGAAGTATTTAAATACTTTAAGGCGGTAACATATACAGCAAATGATAGAGAGAAAAAAATTGATGATCCCTATTTTATTAATACTCTTACGGATGAAACAATTAGATCTGATGATAATACAATTATGACCAGAATAGAACCTCAAACCCCAGAAAACATTGAACTCGTTAAAACCATCATCAAATCTTTTCGTATAACCAAATAATCAGATATCTCCTTAGAGCATACAACCTCCTGCTATGTGTTCTGTAGGAAGAAAGCCTGAGTAAAAAATTGAATCAGATAGTTGTTTAAAAACTTTACAATAGGAGTGATACTTATGTATCTCACTAGGTTATTATTTGCAACAAGTATGTTGTTTTCAGGTGTGCTCTACGCCGATATTCCAAAAATTCCAAGCGTGGGATATGTGGAAGTCAACGGTGAGTTTGTTGATGTCAGTTTCTATTTAACACAGGATGAAGTTGATAGTCTGCAAACTAACTTTGACGATTTAAGCGAGTTGTACCCATCCGATCGTACATCAAAATTATCACGATTCTTTGATTATGCATTAGACATAAATATCATATTTGATAACTGGGATGATGCTAAATTGGAAGAAATACGCGCTGGAAATTTAGAGCAAGATATTAATGAGCTTTGGAAGTCTCGTGTTTATGATAATGGTGTTGTTGTGCGTGAAGATGTCACATGGCAATTCAATCAGGCTGGTCTCAATCCAGGTACTGAGATTTTTGTCAGAGACGAGACAACAGGGTCAAAATATTCTGCTCTGGTTATGCGTGCACATAATCTTGAAGCGCTAAAGTGGTACACAATTCGGTTTGAATTTACCGAGTTAATACCGGATAACACCGATGTAACAATCAATGTCACTGCTATGCGCGATGAACAGGGTCTTTACCTTAGTATTCCAGCATTAGAGGATACGCAATGGGCAGATCCACTCGCTTTAGGCAGTGAATTAGTATCTGCAATGCATGGTGAGTCTGTTGGGCACGCTGTAGAGATAGCTCTGTTAACCATGGAGAATTACGGCGTAATCCAAGAGGGTATTTATACACAAGCTTTCTTGACTATCTTTGGTCAAAATGCGGGTGTGTGGCAGATTACTGACAACTTTAAAGCACTTGCTGTTTCCATTGGCAAAGGCCTTTATAATGCAACTTACGGTCTGGCTGTTGGTATGGCGGCAACTTTGAATGCTGCAGAACATACTCCTTATGGAGATGCTAAGACATTTAATGCAATTAATGTAAGTAATGGTTCCGGTCTTATGTGCTGGAGTGATTTTTATCCAAATGGATCACCAGATGCATGTCAATCACCGGTAATATCTTCTAATCCACCACCCGCTGATGCTGGTGCAAATGCAGGTGAGGCAATTGTGTTGAATGGTTCATCTGGAAACCAAAACCAAGACACCTCCGGCTCCGGAGATACCAACCTCTCCATCCAACAATTCCGCATCAAAGAAGACGGTGGCTCCTACCAAAGAGAACTCAATCTCTCCCTAGAAACCTGCGAAAGCACGTATATCGAAGGAGAACTTGAATTGAGAAACAAGTCCAGTAGTAGTGCAGATAATATCGTCATTGACTATAGGGTTGAAGATCAGGACAAGAACTTTGATACAGATGATCCCAAGATCGACGATGATGAAGAAGTAAGCATTGGTGGTGATGAAACCATTACAAAGCATATGGGCAGATCACGCATCACTGCACGATGTGACGGTACAGGTATCGACATTTTCAAAAAAAGTGGCGGCCTTGCTGAAACAATCCTTGCAGAAGGTGGATACGCAAAAGGCTATTACTTTGTCGAGGTAGAGAATGAAGATACAGGAGATGATGATCTCTCAAGTACAAATTCCTACGACGAAGAGTATGGCGTCCTCAATGTAACCATCACAGGTGATCCTAAGTATGCCGATGTCATTGTACATTCTTTAGCAAGCGGTACCAACCAACAAGGTCTGCCATGGGGACTAGACTATACCGTAGAAAACGGTGGTCTTGCACCCATTGAACAAACCTTTGGTGTTGCGCACTATAGAGACGGTGAAATGATCGGTAGTGCAACCATTCCACCTTTGGGTGTAGGTGAGAGCTTTACTGCACAAGTAACAGGCACAGAAATATCACCTGGTACTAAGCAGATCCAAGCCATCTATGAAGACCCTGATCCATTTACAGACTTTTCAGATCAGAATAACCATAGTAACTTTGGCACCCTCACAGTAAACCCAATCCTCTACAACCTCAAACTTCACTCACTAACAGGTGGTACAACACGAGAAGGAGATACCTGGACACTTCAATTTACAATCGACAATGAAGGTGAGACATTGCCAGCTGACATTGCCCTCAAAGTAATGCTTGGCTCTACACGTCTCCCCAACATTGAGATTCAAAGAGAAACTCTCCCAGGCTATACATCCAAAACATTCCAGGTCTCAGGCACAGGCCCAACACCTGGTACGTATACACTGGATGTACGCTTTGAAGGTAGCAGTCATTTCACAGAAACAAATGTCAATGACAATATCACGCAGAGCACTCTCACAGTTAACCACCTCCCGCAGAAACCAACAGGCCACGTCTCAACCTACAACTGCTCTCAGATCAAAGGCACTGCCTCTGATCCCAATGGTGCAGGGCCTGTCTCTGTAGATATTTACAGAGACAACGTGAAAAAAGCTACGCTCAGTGCTAATACTTCTTTTACCTACAACCTTGGTTGGCAGGAAAATGACAGTACAACGCACACGTGGAAAGCAATTGCACGTGATGACCATAAAGGCGGTGATGCCGGTGATACAACACTTAAACAATTCTCAATGAAGTGCAACAACACCATGCCATCAGGCTGGCTTGAGCATGCAACTCGCACCTCTGTTCATGGCTGGGGTTGGGATCCTAACAGACCCAATAACCCCATAAACATCCATGTCTATACAGAATGGGGTTACAGAGGCGGTGGCAATGCACCACACTACAGAGGCGATCTGCCAGGCAATAAGAAGCATGCCTTCAATATCACTACAGATGACCTCTGCTGGGGCATTACCGATGGTTGGGCTAATGTGAAAGTTGCCTTCCTAGACGCCCTCTCAGGTCATACATGGAGTAATACGCTTAATCTTCCATGTAACTGATCCTATCTAATCCATACCATGCTAATTGGTTTGGTAGCCCTTGCAGTACTATACTGCAGGGGCCGTTCTATTTGCGAAGCAAAGCAACAGGCTGGCTTGATTCCGATCAATATTACCATTTGATTTCACCGGCAGTGTTAGGCAGTATATTTTTTCTAGTAACGGCGATATATACAACTAATGATATAATGATTCAGTGCATAAATATTCGACCGAATCGCTATGACTGAACAAAATAAAAATCAAGGATCACTGCCTGAAATAGAAAGAGCAAGCCTAAATGATAGGGAGAAGCAACTTAGCAACCCGTTTTCAACGGGAGGCGGTGGGCCTCATTTTGAGAGCAATATCCAGGCATCTTTTGTACTACTGATGCTAACTGGTGGGTGTGTGCCATGTCTTCCATGTCACCCAATCAAAAAAATAAAAGTACAAGGGAGATTTGCCGGTTTCCAAACAGATGACGTTATTGTGTTTACGCAGGGGAACAGCAACGACGAATGCCACAAATTACTTGGGCAGATCAAACACAGCATTAAGATCACCAATAACAATTCAGTTTTTAGCGATGTTATTTTTTCAGCATGGAAAGACTTTAATAATCCCGAAATTTTTACCCAAGGGAAGGATGTACTTGCACTAATTACCGGGCCACTCAGTGCCACTGATACATATGACGTACGAACTATCCTTGAATGGGCACGCGATGCTGAAAACGCAAGCGAGTTATTTGAGAAAGTCGAAAAAACACACTTTAGCAGTGACACCAAGCGCAAAAGACTTGATGCTTTTCGCACGAATATCAAAAAAGCGGCCGGTAATAATGACGTGTCCGATGATGAGGTGTTTGAATTTCTCAAACATTTTCATCTCGTTGGATACGACTTAGACATTAAAAGCGGCGTTACACTGGCACTATTGCATTCATTAATTGGCCAATACAGTCATAATGACGTGTGGTCAATTTGGGGTAAATTGATCCATGAAGTCCAGTCTGCGAATCAAAACGCAGGGACGATTTCTCTCGATAATATTTCGGATGAAATCCGGGCACATTTTCGTGAGCGCAAACGTGAAACAATGCCACCGGAGTTTAACACACGCGCTACGCAGAGAGTTCCACAATCAAGTATTAGTCAAGAAAAAGCAGAAACTTTAGTATATGCAGTGTTGCTAGGTGGTTGGAGAGAAGATAATGAGTCCGATGTCGCGGTTGTCAAATCGTTTGTAGATGATTTTGACTCATGGATGAATAACGCGCGCGATATCCTCCAAGAACCAGACAGTCCTCTAATTCTCAAAAATGGCTACTGGAGAGTTATTGATCGAACGGAGTTGTGGGTTAGCCTCGGACCTAGAGTTTTTGATACTCATCTCGATAAATTTGAGTCTATAGCAATAAAAGTTCTCAGCGAGATAGACTCTCAATTTGATATGCCTGCTGGGGAACGATATGCAGCAAGCATCTATGGGAAAATCCTCAAGTTTTCACCCCAGCTGCGAAGAGGGGTTGTTGAGGCCCTTGCATTGCTAGGAAATCGTAGTGATACGTTATCTCACTGTTCTAAAGAAAAGCCTAGCACGGTTGTTTTTCGCACAATCAATGCGGTATTTGAAAATGCCGATTGGCAACTTTGGGGAAGTCTCAATGATTTATTACCAGAGTTCGCGGAAGCGAGTCCTCCTGAATTCCTAAATGTCGTTGAGCAGTCACTTAGAGTGACTCCCTGTCCGTTTGATGAACTATTTGCTCAGGAAGGAACTGGATATTTCGGAGGGACGAATTATCTCACCGGATTGCTCTGGGCGTTGGAAGGACTTGCCTGGAGTGAGGATTATTTAGTTCGCGTTAGTGTCATGCTGACAGAACTGGCAACTCGCGATCCTGGCGGGCAGTGGAGAAACCGGCCTGTTAATTCATTAACTGAAATACTACTGCCATGGTATCCGCAAACTTTAGCGTCATTTGAAAAACGAATCGTTGTTATTAAGACGATTCAACGGGAAGCCCCGCCTATCGCCTGGAAGTTATTGATCAATTTATTGCCAAACCAATATCAGATTTCTTCGGGTACACACAAGCCAAAGTGGTGTGATGTTGTTTCTCAAGACTGGGTTCCAAAAGTAACCAACGAAGATTATTGGTTTCAAATTACGGAATACGCAAAACTAACCGTGGAGATGGCGTGTGATGATTTTATAAGACTCAGTGAATTGGTGAAATTCCTAGATCAATTACCTGAAGAATCGTTTGCAGCAGTTTTAGAACACTTGTCCACTGATTACATTACAAATCTTTCGGAAGAGGAGCGGATGCCGCTATGGCTGAACCTTACTGATTTTACACGTAAGCATCGTCGGTTCTCCACTGCGAAATGGGCACTAAGTGGAAATGAAGTTACCAAGATCGAGACGGTCGCAGAAATTTTGCAACCCCAGAGCTTGGAGGGTCGGTACCAGAGATATTTCAGTAATGAAGATTATCAGCTTTATGATGAAAATGGTAATTGGGAAGAGCAGCGTGAAAACTTGGAGGATCAGCGAAATCAAGCTGTTAGAGAAATTTTTGAGGCTAGTAATCTTGAGGGTGTCATTAATTTCATTGACAGTGTAAAAGCGCCAGAATCAGTTGGTAGGGCTTTAGGAACAGTTGCTGACAATGACATAGATTCTCAACTGCTGCCTGCGTTTTTAAGCACTGAGAGTGAAAAATATCAAGAGTTTATCAGAGGTTTCGTTTGGTCTCGGTATCAACACCAGGAGTGGCGCTGGGTCGATACATTAGACAGAACTGATTGGAATGTGCAACAGTCACGTCAATTGCTCGTGTACTTGCCTTTTGATACTCCGACGTGGAAGCGAGTCACTGAATGGTTAAATGATTCTGAAAGTCTTTACTGGCAATCAGTGCCAGTGGATATTCACCAAGCTGATAGCGATCCATTAATTGCAATTGATAAGTTTCTTGATGTATCTCGACCTCATGCCGCAATTCGTTGCCTGTATTATCGACTCTTCAAGAAATATCCTTTGGATATTGATCGTACGGTAAAAGCTTTACTGGATGCTGTAAATAGTCCTGAAACAGTAGACAACATGGATGTCTATCATATTCAACAGCTGATTGAAGCATTACAAAATAATTCTGAGACTGATCAAGATGATTTGTTTAGCATTGAATGGGCATATTTACAGATTTTAGACTCTCACAGTGGAATTAATACAACAGTGATTAAGGAGCGTCTTGCCAATGATCCGGAAGCATTTTGTGAAATCATACGAATGCTTTATCGATCTGAGAAAACTGAAGTTCAGGACGAAGAAAACAAAAAATATCCTAAATCTGCAATTTCTAATGCCTGGGAACTTTTACGCCGCTGGGATCTGCCGCCTGGTCTTCATCAAGACGGAAACTTTTCGGAGAACGAGTTTAATGCATGGTATGACGTAGTGAGTGTCCGAAGTGAAGAGACAGGCCATCTTGAAATCGCTGTGCAAAAAGTAGGAGAAGTTTTGTTTTATGCTCCACCGGATCCTAAAGGTCTCTGGATCATGCGGTCAGTAGCAGAAGTATTAAATGCATCTGATGCCGACCGCATGCGAAGAGGTTTTCAGTCTGAGATCTTTAATTCGCGTGGGGTTCATACGATTGATCCATCTGGAAAACCGGAGCGAGATTTAGCGGCAAAGTGGAGAGAACGAGCTAACGAGATCGAAAATGAAGGATTTTCTCGATTCGCTGCCACGCTGCGTGAAGTTTCCGAATCCTATGAGCGTGAAGCAGAGAGTGTAATTGACAGACATGGGACATTTGAAGACCATTAGAACAATCATAGGTTGAGCGATTTTTTCCCTGCAATGGTCATACACGAGCTCGACTAAACAGACTGGTTTATTGTTGACTATATGCCGTCAACTTGTGATGGTGATTAATTGGCGCTTACAAAACGTAATGTCAAAACAGTAAAGACGCCGATTTTGAGTGCGCTGGACGTAGAACGCTTCTTTGGTTCTATTGCCTTTGATACTGTGACCAAGCAGGCGCACCAAATGGCCGCTCATGAATCACCGCGGACGACAAAACTCTGCGACAGACGCAGTGAGACTGTTTCCCTTGATGAAGTAGTGCGGATTAATTTATATGTTGGAGTGTAGATGTCTGATCATTGGAGAGAAGAATCACGGCGCCTGATTCTACAGATTGAGCAGGCAGAAGAAGAGATGCGTAAACTAGGCGATAATGTTGTTGATATCCTCCAGGTTCGCATCGAAAGGGATAAGAAAAAAATTCAGGAGATCTTTGGTACATCAATACGCGTAGTGGAGAAAATTGAGCAAAGTGATGACTGATTGCAATGATGATGAAACTGAGGCTCTGAACATGTCTCCATCAATGCGAGAGATTGTAAAGGAAGTAAAAGCAGGGAAGCAGGAACCAGGTGAGATCTTTTTTTGTTGACGCACAAATGTTGTGCTTTCTTAGCAATCTTATCGAGTAAGAGTGGCGATTTATAAATCAAGTTTCTTCACGATTGGGCCAGGGTAAGTGACGGGGATTTTTGCTATCTGTTCTTCAAGAGGTAGTTTGGCCAGGTACCAGGGCAGGGCACCTCTTCTTGTACGTACAAGAGGATTGAATCGTCTCACCTGTGGCCGATCTTTCTTGATACTTTTTATAGTCCGCATAACTTGAAGAGTGTGAGGCCTATAACTGTTCTGGTCAACTAAAACCGGACACTTTTTTTAGAGAACTTTCATAGTTCATAGGTGGCTGATCACTGTTGCTCGAATGTAGTCTCTCAGAGTTGTAGTATCTCATGTAGGCCGCCACATCTTTTCTTATATGTTATCGTGTTGGCTGTGCAATCTTGAATAGCCAATCGTGTTTAAGGCTTCTAAAAAATCGTATCGAGAACACCGATTCCGTTCCATCGGTAGAAATACCCAAATGACGGACCTACACCAATACGCAAATATTCTTACACTTTATGAAAGTGCAGAGCACACTCACCCTAATGCGTTTGCCAGACGATGTTTTAATGCCTTGCATGCGCATGTGCGATTCGAAACCGGCACGCTTCTCTCGCTCGACGCCTCATACATTCCCAATGGTGCCTATCTCAACGATGTTCCATCTACAGTCGTTGCACGTTACTTCGATGTTGTTGCAGGTACTGATGTTCAGGACGATTATTTCCACGAACTTGAAATACAATCAGAATGCGCCATTAACTCCATAGACATGTTTGATGCTGATGAGTATTGGCAGACAGATATTTTCAAAGATTTTTACTTACCGTACCGCTTTGTTCATCAACTGGGGATATCAGTTCCGATAGGTATAAGTGGCTATCGCGCAAACCTGTACATCGACCGAGGGCATTTTGACGATGCTTTTTCGGAGAAGGAACGCACGCAAGCCGAAATTCTTTTGCGGCATGTGATGCGTGCTCTGCGCTTTAACCTCACACAGTGGTTTACGATTGCACTTACACCCCAAAAGAATACAGCTTACGCCGTTTCTGATCAGCATGGAAAGATCCTTCTAGCTCAAGCGCAGTTTTGGAATATCACTGATTATGCGTGGCGTAAAAAGATTATCTACAATCTACGTATGCTTCCTTTTGTCCGCGAGACGTATTCGTCTTCAGATATATTGTATGAAAGTGATGGGATCACCGTTACCGGCGAGGCGCTAGGTGCATACGTATTACTGAAAGTCGTGAAAAAGACAAAACTGCAAGAGCGCTACTTAGAGCTTCTTACGCCACACGAACGCCGGGTTGCTGAACTCATAGCGCACGGATACACCTACAAAGAGATTGCGGAATTATTGAGTAAGTCTTATTCAACAGCAAAGAATCAGGCGGAAAGTATTCGTAAAAAACTGCATCTTAAGAATACGAAAGCGCTTTACAAGTTGTTTGTTTAAAATAACTGAGATGGTGTAAATAGTTGTGAATGTGCCATTAAGGCTTTGAATAAAAAAATTTTGATCCGGGTTTGCCTAAATTCGATCGGGTCAGGTGCAACAAAAGTAAAAATTGACAATTGTCAAGAGCAATCAAATTAATTAGTTCAATTTGCTTTACTGTTGTACAATTAAAATTATGGGATTTAGATAATACAATATGAAATTTTCAATTATGACGGCAAAGAAAGCACTCTTCACAACACTTAGCATTGGGCTACTTCTCATAACATTTTTCTACACAAAACAGGCTTTTCCTGAATCGTATGTAGAAAACTGCACCATTTCTGCAGCATCTACGTTTGAAATTCAAAACAAAAATGTAAACGTTGACCTGATTAATAGCGGAAGCGAAGAATTAGCCATTGACCGGATTTCTCTTGTATGGCCAGAGAGATTGGGGAATTTACAAAGCATTATTTTGTATGGAAAGTTTGTAAAGGGGGACCATTCTCCCGCAGAGCTTGTTTTGGACGAATCACAATTAGGTGATGCTAACAAAAGGGCAATGAAGGCAGGAGAGACTCAGACGCTTAAATTCCAGTTTAAAAATAACAACTCTGGGGCAACACCAGAAGAAATTGTTGCTGTTGTAGAGTTTGGTATAGGATGCAGTGTTGTAGTTAATCCGGGAAATCTGGACGTGTTGCCACCTGATCCAGGGCCTGCAAATGATCTTACACTAGAGGGTATTGATGCAGACAATGATGGCGTGAGAGATGATATTGAGCGGTGGATCTTAGAGGAATATCCAGAATCTGAAAGGGTAAGAGCTGCGCTAAGTCAGCAAGCAAAGGCTTTTGCTGAAGCTGTTGAAAATGCAGATACTGCAACTGAAGAAGAGCTTATTGCTTACGACGATAAAATAGTCAGCACGATAGATTGTATTTACAATCAATTTCCTGAAACCCTTTATGGTATTAAAGAAGCAAATCGGGCAGATTCCTTTCTGCAAGCTGAATTTTTAAATACTGCTGAACGGGGACTGGCATGGATAAAGGTTGCTGACGCTACACCGAGTGGTACTTACCATGGCTTACCACCAGAACGCTATGCAGAACACTGTGATTTTAACCCTGAGGATATGGAGAATTAAGAATTGATATATCGGTTGGCTTTAATAATTTCACTTACTTTTTATTCATTAACAACTTTTTCTCAAAACACAGAAGAACCTGATTTTACTGGATGCCCTAGCGATGAACAACGCTACGCGGTTTATTTTATAAATGGGATTCTTGTTAAGAAAAATGGCGCAAAGAAAACTAGAACTGTCTTAAGACATTTGGTTAGACAAGAAGCTGTTAAAAAAGGTGTATCACCGGGATGTGTTTTCGTTGGCTATAGTTATAACGAATCTAAAACCTTGAATGAAGGATCACCCTTTCATGATATTTATCAAGCATATTCTTCTGCTGTAGATCAAAACGGATTACCAGGATTTATAAAATTCCTCACAGAAAGCGCTAGATCTTGGAGCGAAGTTGAATCTTTTTTTGCTAATGATCCTCAACGTGCACTTATTAGCCAAATAATTTCAAACGCACTTGAAGGAACAGAAAATATAGATCTACAAACAGATCAGGCTGTCGCTGAACACTATGCAGTATATGAACAAGTAATCAATGATTACAATGCTAATATTATTCTTGTAGGGCATTCACAAGGTAATTTTTTAGCTAATGACACTTACGCAAAAGCTGAAACAAAGGGCACCACTAACAGTTTCAGTGTTGTAGGTATAGCAACACCTTCAAGTTATGTTGCGCCGTTCCGCGTAACTGATAACCCAAAGGAGGATTATCCATATACAACCAATCCAATTGACGCAATTAATGGTGTTCTTAACAACTTAGATGCAAATGATGAGTATCAACTGCCCTGTGTTATTTTACCGTCCACTAGATTGCAAAGTCTTTTAGGTATCTTTTGTCACCTTGCTGGTACCTATCTGGCAGTTGAGCCTTATAAAGAAAATATACTTAGTGATATATTTTCTGTTATTGATCAAAACAGTTCTGAAGCAGAAAGAATCACAGACTTTAGCTCTACTTCTGCTGTAATAAATGAAGCGCTATTTTTTCGTGCTGGCATATACTTTACCGGTAGACTCTCTTCTTCTGGGCTATCAAAGGTGTATGAAGCATTAGGTGATGAAACCGCCCCAAAAAACCTTACTTCTATTAATCTTCTTGATTACACTATGAGTTCTTTGCGAGTGCATAACCAGCAGTTGTATGTTATTGGAAGAAATACAACTGAGTTAACTCACTCACTGTTTCGCTATCGAGGGGAGCCTATTGTTCCTTTTAATTATGAAGCGGTATGCTTAGAAGGTGGATCATGTCCCACGACATTTTCACATATCACTACAGTAGCTGGCAAACTCATAGCTTTTATTAATACAGGGTCAACGGTTGATGCCTATGTATTAAATGATGCAGGCACTGCCCTGAGACCGGTTACAGGAACTTTCGGTACTGAACTATTTGGGCATAGTGACTTTATAGAAGTAGGGGACAGGATATATTTCAAGGCTGGTAGTTCTGGTGGCACTGGAGTAAAAATCTGGAGTACAAATTCAGACTTCGTTGGTGCTAAGCTGGAAACAGATACAAATCACTTCTACAAATCAAATGTGTCTATAGCTAACCTTACGGAGTTTAACGAAAAACTCTTCTTTACATCAAAAGAAGGGGGTGGTAGTTACGCAGTCAACCGGTTGTGGAGTTTAGGGCCAGATCTTGTTCTTCACTACGAAATGCCAGGAGGTTCGGCATTCCCAACTCGTGTATTTACGACAAATAACCGGCTGTATTTTACAATTGGACATAACAATCAGCTCATGTCCACAGATGGGACATTGGAAAATCAGGCGGTGTATACCGTTACGAAGGTGCTTGATGTTGCTGTTGTCGATGGCGTACTGCATTTTACGGCAGGCCTTAGAGGGGCAGCAGGGAATGGACCTACAAAACTATATCGTGTCTTAGAAAGCGGCTCTAGTGTAAGCACAATTGAAGAACTTCACTCCTATGCAAAAGATATGAAAGGGTTGCGTGCGTGGGGAGGGGAGGCTTATTTCATAGACTCAAACTTAAAAAAGGTTGCAACTGATGGAACTGTAGAGCCTGTAAATCCTGAAGGTGTGAGTGTACAGAAGATTGTTGTAAGTGATGACTCCGGGTTATATTTCCAGGCTACAGATCCAAGCAATGGCAATGAATTGTGGAAGCTTCAGTAAGGATAGAAACACTAATAGCTTAACAGTCTGTATTCTAATCCGATGGTAGATGGAGAAAGCTTCAAGTCATAGTTATGTGCCTGAAGAATGATCCAATTTTGTATTTTTATACAACGAAAGCTGGGTAATACAGAGCAAGTACTACAGATGTGGATTTATGCATAGGAGTTGGAGAATATGAAGAATAACTACCAGTTTTTTAAGTATGATTTCAATGTGTATAACCGATTTGTCATACCCTATAGCTTAGCTTTCATTCTTCTTGTATTTGTTTTTCCGGTGTATGGGCAGTATCACAAAGAACAGGTTATTGACGTTTCCAGTAAGTCTATAATGCAAACTGTCGTTAAGCAAATCTCTGTGCCAAAAATAAAGGATCTCTTTGGTCAGGTTGGAAAAGTCTATCAAATAGACGCGCCTGATCAAAGAGTTAAGATGCGCCTTCCAATTGACAAGAAGACGAGCATTTTTGACCGGGATTCTGTATTTATCACAAAATTTAACTCCCAAACCAAGCAGTTTGTTCCGATCAAAAGCTATGTTAATGTAAGAAACGCGTATGTTGAGGCTGAATATAGTGGGCCTGGGCTCTACACATTGTATGCGCATAAAATCGGCGGGATTGATTTTAGTAATAGTCAGCTATGTACTAAGGACGTGGATAAGATCTGTCCTCTCATACTCTGTCCGAACTATCCAGACATCTTTAATGTTAAAGGTAGCTCCTGGCATGAATGGAGCGGGGGAATGCCCAATCCTGACTCATTTGGAATCAATGGGGCTGGCGGCTCTATTTGTGAAAGTTGTACAGGCAGTATTGGCGAATTAGATCCTACCATTTGCCAGATTCCCGGCATACGTGAAGAAAAACCGCAAACAACTCAAGAGTGTATTGATAGCTTTGATGTAGACTTTGGACAGTTGGAGGTCTGCGAAAACATTTGTGCGCATAGGCCCTTCATTAATCCCTTTAAGGCTGATTTACACAAAAAAGATTCAATTATAGGCACAATCTCACTTATTTCTCCCTCGCCGCCTCTTCAGTCGTATTGCGAAAGCTGTCGAGAAATGCGCAACCGGATTAATTTTGACAAATGCCCAACTGTCGGTGCTGGAAAGGACAGTAATTGTGAGATTGATGCCAGAGCGACTATTGCAGATCCTATGTGTAAAGTAACAGGGTCAGTCCCTGGCTATGACATACATATCGTTGAACCGGGAACGGACACGGATGATGACTACGATGCACTCAAGCGGGCTGCAAAACGTGCCAGTCATCGAGATGAGTCTGGCAGACCGCTGCACATTGTTTTTAGGAACACAACATACCACATCAAACGTTCAATCACGAAGGATGATCAAGCTAAGGTCATATTTAAAAATGGACAGACATGTAATAACAATGAAGGTAAAGGCGTAGATTGTAATAACACATGTTACAATCAATCAGGCCAGGACTGTAATAACGAAACGATTGATGTTGTGTTTGATCAGGCAGACAACGTAAAAATTCATGGTTGTGGCGCAACGATTGATGTTGAAGCAACGGATTTTCGTGATGAAGTGACGTTTGTCAATGTGCAACACAGTTGCAAAGTGAATGATTATGATTGTCATTGCTTGCCAAATTACCAAAAGCCAATTACAAGTCTCATATTTGATTTAAACGAACGAACCGTGCAGCCGTTTGTCGTTAAAAACAGTTCAAACTTTTCCATAAGAGATCTTACACTAGATGGAAACGCTAATGAGTTTGGGAGGATTATTAGTGGTTGTGTAGATAATGAACCAATACAAGAGCTAGTGGATATGTGCGCAGCGAGTCTCTGTGCTGAGTTGGATAGTGAAGACAAGAAACAAGAGTGTAGGAGTGTGTGCAAAGACAATATGTGTTTGGCAAGATTTAGAGCCAATGCAAGCAATGGTATTGTTACGTACGGTGTTCAGGATTTCAATCTGACGAATATGGCTGTTCATCACTTTGCATCTGACGGGCTATCGATTGGCAACGGACTAAAGTTAATTGAGAAAGAGCGAGAAGATAGGGACTTGGAAGATATAAATGTTGAAGATGTACGAGCATCTGATGAATCAGTTTCACTATACAAAGTGTCAAGTTGTAGTAATGGTCGCCAAGGTCTCACCATTGGTAATGTAAACGATTTACGGATTGATCGATCATTTTTTGCTCACACAGGAAATACCAGAGAAGAGCCTTATGCAACTACACCGCACACTGGTTATCCAGGGCATGGGCCACATTCTGGTATCGACATTGAGCATCAATTGCCTGTTTATGGGGAAATAAATAATAAAAAATATACAGCAGTTGTTTCTCCTGAAACAGATGCGTTTGACATTAGAAATACAACGTTTGAAGCGAATTTGGGAATACAATTTGTCAATGGTGATAGCCAAGGGTGGTTTGGTTCAATGAAACTGAAGAATGTGTTGTTTGATGTTAAAGACAATGTTGGGTTAAATCCAATATTTGCTGCAAGTGCTCGTAAGTTGTGTATGGATGACATCGTATTTAACGTTTCACCAGCAGCCAATCGTAGTGAATCGAAGGAGCCAGCACTTAATTTTTCTGACTGTCGACCTATTTCCGGAGCTACTGCTGTTTCATCATCGTACTGTGTTTCTTATAGCTCAAATGACAATGCGGATCTCAAGGACAATTGGTTCTTGACGTCAAAGATCGCATATAGAGGGGCTGAGAATGTCAGATGTATGGGACAAAGGTGCAGTAACGTTGAAGATGAATTTGAATGTAGGTGAAAATTTGTTCCACAGGTTTGATGTTTTTTTAGGTGCAAGATTTTGCAGAAACTTTCTGTCTATGGAGTATTCGATCCGGGTGTTGGGCAACTTTTTGTTTGCAGAAATCTGATCTTTTTACATTTTTTTGAATCATCACGTTCTTTTAACATGTCTTTACCATTCTGGCGCTTCGACGCCGATTAATAAATTCGAGGATGAGTCCATCCCATTGGGTACGACAGAAGGTGTCCATATACGATTAAATACACCGGATTTCGAGATTTTTGAAATCTTTAAACGCTTGAGAGCAGAGAGAAAAGAGGTGCTCTGCTCTTAAAATCTTGATTCACCCCTTGGTACGAACTCCAACAAAAAGCTACTACCGATGATGAGTTCTCGAGTTTCAGATTTTTGATTGAATACATCTTGAGCGTAGTGGCGAAAAATATAGGCCTCGATGAAATCTCTGCAATGCTGCTTGATCTTGTCATAACAATCAAATCCGGCACAAACAGAAATAAAGTCCGGTGTAAAGCCAAATAAAAATCCAGGGAGTGGATCGTCAACAATATTCTTCTTTCTCAGATCAAATCGCGGAATCTCAAACTTTAGCTGTGGCGTGTAGATTTCTCCATGCCGAACATTTTCAACGGAGTATTTGGTACGTGTAGGTGCAGCTTCGCCCTGATAGGCGGGGAAAAAAGATTTTGCTATTTCGTCCAGTAAGAATTTAAATTTTTCAAAAGAGTTATTTACGGCTCCGCTATACTCTGTTCTTGGAAAAGGGTTCTGAAGCGCGTCTTCATGTGGTTTAGGATAAAATTCTAACACCTTTCGCATGGTGCGTTGGTTTTCCGTTTCAGTCTGTACATTGCGAGGTACCGTTACAACTGACTGATCACGACCGGTTACCAAGTAAATATCTGAAAACGGATGCTCTAAGAATGAAAGGGACCATGCAATTTTTTCTTTCGCTCTGTCATGAGAATCACGTATATCGTCAAAAAGCGGATGTACCACTTCTCCTACAACGAGATCCGTTTCCACATCTTTTCGGTTATAGCCCTTGGCAATTTTTTTTATTACAGCAAGCGCAATTCGCGGAAGTAAAGGGTAAAGTCCTGTATCCCTTTTTCCTAAAAAATCTGGTTGCGAAGTTTGCTCATCCAATCGTTGCTTCAAATTTGCGTCTAATGCTTCACCTGTTAATCTCTGGCGTCTTGCTTGTTCAGTCATTCGATCAAGCTTTACTTCGCGCCGAGTGTTTTCAGTTAAGGTGAGTTGGATGTGCTTGACCGGCTTCCTATCAGATTTATTTTCAAACAGTCGAGCATCATAGTCTTCATTGCCGCTGTCCCATTCGATAAGAACTCTGTGCCCATTATACGTTTCGTGAAGATATTGAGACAGTAACATTATTTCATCACGAAAATCTTTTAGTTGGCTTTTGCGCCCATAGTAGTCTGCAATTAGCTCAGTATCGTTATCAACTTTTTTATGCACATCCACTACTGCATTGTTAAATTCTTGAAGTGATAGTCGTTTAGTCAGGGGTGCAAGTATGCTATGGGTCGAATTATTCATTCGTGTAATATATGGTTTATTCCAATTTTATCAAGAGACCGCGAATGAACTTGCACTGTACTCCCACTAAACCCCCTGCTCGGCAACCCATCAATCATCTGTCGCATATAGAAGGAGTAGTTGGGAAGATTTAAAAGATCATCGCTTGTAAACTTGCCATTTAACTCCTCAGCAATGACACGTGCATCCTTGGCACCAACACGAAATGAAATAAGAGAACCAGTATTGCCCATAACGGCTTCACGAATATTTTGGTCAAGTTGATAAAGATATTGGTTTGCAAGGGTAAAGCTCACACTGTATTTCCGCATTTCACTGAGCATGCTTGCAGTGCTCAGAGTTGCAAAGTTATGAAACTCATCAGCATAGATATGGAATGGTCTTCTCTTGTTTTCTGGCGTGTCATTTCTTGTATAGGCAGCTAGTCCCAGAGATGTAAGAAGAAGTCCACCTAAAAGATTGGCGGCATCTTCACCAATTTGTCCCTTGGCGAGATTCACAAGCAGGATCTTTCCGTCGTCCATCACGGAGCGTAACCGGATTTTCTTTGTGTTTGTAATTAAAATTCGCGCAAGCGTTGGATTGGATAAAAACCCGCCTAATTTGTTTTGAATGGGAATCACAGCTTCAATCTTTACGCGGTAGGAATATTTATCAAATTCCTTTTCCCAGAAGTTTCGTACATGCTCATTCTTTACATTACTCAGTGCTTTAGCTCTGAAGGTTTTGTCAGTAAACAGCGTGAGAACATCGGCTATGGTTGCTTGAGGCTGCTCCAGAAGCGTGAGAAGGACATTTCTCAACAGATGCTCCATCCGGACTCCCCAAGAACGACCATCCCATTGTTTTTTGAGAATTTCCATAACGCCGCTGGCAAGCAGTGGTCGCCGCTCGAGGCTTACATATGCCAATGGGTTGTATCCCCATTCTAAATCAGGATCCGGCACATTGAGGTAGACAAGGCGATCCATGTCTTTTTCTGAAAGTGATTCGACTACTTCCTCTACCATATCTCCATGTGGATCAAGCAGAGCACAACCTCTCCCAGACTGAATATCTTCACGAATCATGGTTTTAAGCAGCGTCGACTTTCCCGTTCCTGTTTTTCCAATGATATACATGTGATGAAGGCGGTCGTCCTGTGAAATCCCAAAAAAACGTGTGTCACGCCGGAAATTAATGCGTCCAATTGTTGTTAGGTCTTCCATAACTCAAACGTACACAAAAGAAGAAAACCCGCATAGCATGGAGAATGTTGAACATGCGTACGATTTAGTGGTATGTTTTAGTCAGAAAAATGGCATTAACCACAGGAAGGAGAAAAAAGACTATGGCAAAACCACTCACGATCTTTTCACACTGGAATACCATGGTCGAAGGACTGGACATTTCCACAAAGGATTTCTACGGTGCCCTGGAAGATGCCATTAAGGCAAAGAAAGTGCCCGATACAAAACACATGTCCGTATCGTGGAATGAGGGTGGCGTACTCAGTGCAAAAAGGCAGTATCTAAGGGTGCGGCGTAAGGAACATGCCTTTGACATTTGTTGCGCACCTTTTGGCAATGGCACGTTTTTCTCTTGGTGGCTTGGTGCACTACCTTCGGGATTTATCGCGTTTCTCTACGCGTTGCCGCTTCTGAGTTGGCTTGCATATTTTTTTGAAAAATTCTTCAAACCCGATACGTATTACAAGATTGACTCAATGATGATGTTTCAGTCTCTTATACATGCAGCAGTTCTAGAACTCATAGACGAACATACCAAGACAAAAGGTTTGCGTGTACTATCAGAGGGGGAGCGCAAGCCTCAGATGAAGGACATTTTTGAACGCTAAGCCTGATCAGGGATGTCAGTGAGTGACAAAACCTACACACCACCGTCAGTTGCCCTTACAGAGAATTTCTATAACTGGGAACGACGTGGACGTGGCTGGGCAATCTACACAGAACCTGTAGAACTTGAACCAGCATTCGTTCCCTTTCCTGGACATATCCTTCCATCTACATCGTCTGCCGGTCGAGATGACGGACGAGAGCACACACTACTGAGTCGTCTGTCTGAAAGGGTTCGCACGTTTATTGTCGGAGAGGAAGAGGTATCTGCAGATAATGAGGAGGAGAGTGATAACTCCGAAGAAATCCCGCAACCAATCTTTAAGAATCCAGGAGAAGCTCTCAAAGAATTTCATATCGTCTTACCGCATGATTCTTCACTGACACCTGAGCTCATGCGAACACTGCTTTCCAATCTCAATTACACAAAGTACCCACTGAGTTTTGAAGTGATTGGCACCCTGGATGAGATAGTTATACAACTCTGTGCTTATGAGAGTGATGCGCAGGCATTGCGTGATCAGATTCCAGCATATATTCCAGAGATTGAACTTGTAGATCGGAGTGGCTACCTTGATGCTCGCTGGAATGGGTACGCACCCATGGCATGTGTGGACTTTGGACTCGAACATGAATGCATGCTTCCTCTGCAAATAGTGTCGACGTATAGGGTGGATCCACTTATTGGCATTACTGCGGCAATGAGCAATCTTTTAAAAGGTGAGCTTGGTATCCTGCAAGTGCTGTTTCAACCGGTACGGCATAATTGGGGACAGGAGTTTTTAGATGCCGTGACTGATTGGGATGGCAGTGCGTTCTTTCAAGATGCACCGCAGATGCTTCCTCTTACGAAAGACAAGATCAGTTCTCCGCTCTATGCAACTGCGGTGCGCGTAGCAGCATTCGGTGATAATCCATGGAACATCGTGAAAAACCTCAGTGCAACGCTTTCACAGTTTTCAGCACCTCCAAGCAATTCTCTTATGCCACTGGAAAATGATGACTTCAGTGACGCAGATTATGAGAGGCGTATTGTCAATCGTCAGTCCTATCGCCCTGGCATGATCTTGAATGCGCAGGAGCTTGTTTCCTTAGTGCACGCTCCAGATGCCAGTGTCACAACAAATAAAGTCCAGAGGAGAAACAAGAAAACCAAAGCAGCCCCGGCACTTACGCAAGGTCATGCACTCCACATCGGCACGAATGAGCACAGAAGTGAAACAATGGACGTATCGCTATCGCAAACTCAGCGTATGCGACACATGTATCTGATCGGATCGTCTGGAACAGGAAAATCAACAATGTTTCTCAATATGATCCGGCAAGATATGACCCATGGAAACGGGATTGCAGTTTTTGATCCCCATGGAGATCTCATCGATACAATTCTTCAGTATGTCCCCGATGAGCGAATGGCTGACGTTATTGTTTTTGATCCTTCCGACAATGAGTATCCTATTGGTTTTAACATTATTGATGCTCACAGCGAACTTGAAAAAACACTCCTGGCAAGTGATTTAGTCTCTGTTTTCAAACGTCTCTCAAGTTCATGGGGAGACCAGATGAATTCCGTCCTCGCTAATGGCATTAGTGCCATGCTCGAGAGTAGAGAGGGCGGTACATTGCCGATTCTTAGACGTTTCCTCGTTGATCAGCAATTTAGAAAAGAATTTCTCACATCGGTAGAAGATCCAGAAATTGTCTTTTATTGGGAACGTGAGTTTCCGCTCCTTTCTGGCAAGCCCCAAGGACCAGTACTTACACGACTGGATACGTTTCTCAGGCCCAAACCCATTCGCAACATGGTGGCGCAAAAAGAAAACAAAATTGATTTTTCACATTTTATGCAGGACAGAAAAATCTTTCTGGCCAAACTGGCTCAAGGCGCTATTGGAGCTGAAAACTCTTATCTCTTAGGTGCTTTTCTTGTAACAAAGCTCAATCAAATTGCGTTTTCCCGTCAAGATCTTTCACAATCTGAACGAAATGATTTCTACCTCTACGTAGATGAGTTTCATAACTTTTTGACCCCTAGCATGGAATCCATTCTTTCCGGTGCACGGAAATACAATGTGGGACTGATACTGGCTCATCAAGAATTGAGACAACTTGAGAGTCGGGATCAAGATGTTGCTGCAAGCGTTATTTCTAATCCTTACACACGTGTGTGCTTTCGCTTAGGGGACAATGATGCCAAGCGTCTTCAAAGCGGGTTCCAGACATTTAATGCACAGGATCTTCAGAGTTTAGGCATTGGAGAAGCGATTGTACGGGTGGAACGTGCTGAATATGACTTTAACCTCAAAACACCTCAATTGCCCAAAATTGATGAAAAACATGCTGCAACAAAAAGAAGGCAAATCATTGAGCATTCCAGGAAAACATATGGGACGCCGCGGGAGGAAGTTGAGCGTCTTCTCTATGAGGCAATTGGTGGGGAGCAGCCGAAAAAGGAATCCAAACAAAAAACAGCGCACAACCTGGAAAAGGAAAAACCTCTTTCCTCGCCCGGCAGAGGCGGAAAGAAGCATAAGGCAATACAGGAACGCCTGAAAACTGTTGCAAAGAAACTGGGATTTGGTGCAAAGCTGGAACATCACATTGGTGACGGAAAGACTATTGACCTTGTGATTACGATGCCTGAAAAAAGCATTGCATGCGAGATATCAATGTCAACGTCGGTGAGGCATGAGATGGCCAATCTCGTGAAGTGTAGTGAAGCCGGGTTTAATTCCATTCTTCTTGTAAGCGAAGATACGAATTTTACTCTCAATCTTCAAAAAGCGCTTGGGAAACAAGATCTTAAAGATGTGGATGTGATTATTCGTACGCCGGAAGAAGCTGAAAAATATATTCAGTCTTTGAGTTTTAAGAAGACCAGGGAACTGGTTGTGAGGGGGCGAAGGGTGAAAACCCAGTGGTGTAAGATCTCAGAGGAGGAGAGGGAGAGAAGGGAGATTGTTGTGGGGAAGGTGGTTGTGGGGTGATGAGTGACAGTAGTCGGCCAGTTCCAGCCACTTTGTGCCAAGTTACGAATGTCCGGTTTCTAGCGGAAATTGATAGTTAACAATTCCCTAGACATTTGAACACTTTACAGATCCTTGCGGGCAGGTCAATCCCAAGAAACCGCATATAAACGGGGTTCGTCTTCTGGCAGAATTGACGAAAAGATGATCAATATTTTAGTATTTTGATCACCGCACATCTTCGAGCATTGTTATTAGAGGTACTTAGTTATGGCCTTAGATCCTTGACGTGGTCAAGGTTTTTGATACACCCCAGTTAAGCCGCTTTTTTCTGCTCTATCAACCGCTGTTCATAATTGTTGGGACTCACGTATCCCAAGTATGAATGCAGACGACAGTTATTGTAGAACATGGAAATGTAATCCAAGATATCCTGTTGGGCTTCAAAGCGCGTCTGGTAGCTTTTCCACTGCACACATTCCTGCTTCAGTGTACCAAAGAAACTCTCAACGACAGCGTTATCCCAGCAGTCGCCTTTACGACTCATACTGCCTTTGATGCCATGGGCCTTCAGTAACCGCCGAAAGGCTTTGCTGGCGTATTGCGAGCCTCGGTCTGAATGGTGAATCAGCCCGGCTTTGGGTCGTCGACGCCAGATCGCCATTTGTAAAGCATCGCAAACCAACTGTTTCTTCATCCTCGAGCTCATGCTCCATCCAACCACTTTTCGGCTACACAGGTCGATCACTACGGCCAGATACAACCAGCCCTCCCGAGTCCAGACATAGGTGATATCACTCGCGTACACCTGATCCGGCTGGTCAACGTCAAATTCACGTTCGAGCAAATTTTCAAATACCGGTTGTTTGTGGTTGCTGTTAGTTGTCACCTTGTATCTCTTACGGTGGCGTACTTGTACATTGGCTTCACGCATCAGCTTTCGCGCTCTCTCTCGGCTAGCCGGGAAACCCAGTGCGTTCAGTGCCTTCTTCATTCGGCGGCTGCCATACGTATGATTTGAGCTCCTGGCGATATCCTGGACCCACTCAATTATCTCCTGATGGACGGGATCTGGTGATTTATTTTCCTGGCTTTTCCTATACTGGTAATACCCATTGCGGCTGACACCCAAAACCTGACACTGCAGGCTGACGGGGTAGGCATTCTTGTATTGGGTGATAAACGCGTATTTCATTTCGTTTCTGCTGCAAAGAATGCCGTCGCTTTTTTTAAGATATCTCTCTCCATCTCAAGGCGTTTGTTTTCCGCCTTCAGTCGTTTGATTTCTTCCTGCTCCGGTGTTAGCTTGCCATTGCCCCGGAAGGCTTGGCCATTCTCAGATTCTCGGTGTTCTTTCACCCACCGTCCCAGCATCTGCTCATTGATGTCTAGGCTCTTGGCCGCCTCTCTACGGGTATAACCTTGTTCCAGAACCAGGCTCACTGCGTCCAGCTTAAACTCTTTTGAGTACTTCTTTCGGGTCTTCATTGATTCTCTTCCTCAGTTAAGTCAATCTTACTTAACTGAGGTGTACATGACCATTAGACCACCTCACCTGATGCACAGCTAGAGATTATTAAATTCCTTGAACAACGCGAGAAGCGATACTACGTAATTGGAGCATCTACCCTAGTATCAATAATAGCGCTCATGGGTGCGTTTTTCCTTTTCGTTCTCGAAACTTCAAAATCAACCGCTGAGGTGGAGGCAATTCGCGCGTTAACTCCAAAAATACAGAAGCTTGATGATGAGCTCGATAGTGCAACTGACCAATTCCAACGTATGAAGGATCAAATCACTGCCGCACACGGTAATATCTTAGAACAAGATAGAGACCTCAGTGACATAAAACTCAGGGCCGAAAAAGTTTTGGAAGGTCTCAATAAAGCGGAGGGTTCTCTCGCGTTTGGAAGAGAAATGCTCGAATTAAAATCCAAAATATTATGGCTAGAGAGCCTGGCTAATAGAAACAATACAATTTCCGACCCAAAAGGAAACGACGAACTTGGCAATGGCAACAGCACACTCGAGGAACGTTTCAATGAACAGTAGTATTCGGCACCTAGTGATTTACCCAACTTTTCTAATACTATGGCTGTTTGTAAGGTACGGATACGCATCTGACTGCTCCGAAAAACTATCGAGTAAATCAACCGTTAATGATCTACTAGCTTGCATCGCCGACATTAGTACAGAGATTAGTTCGCTGAAGAAAGAAGCTCAAAGTCTGAAGATACCTTCTGATGCAATAATCGCCTTTGACAGACGTGAAGGTTGTCCGCCTGGTTGGGAGCCATTTAGTGCTGCAAACGGCCGCACTATTATTGGCGCGGCAACGGCTGAATATTCACATCTAAGCAAGCTGCAGAAAAGACCATTCAGAGCGACCGGAGGTTCGGAGGAGCATACACTGGTAGTTGAAGAGATACCGAGACATAATCACGACCTACGCGGGCTACTAGATGGTGGTCCTTTACCATGGGGTCATAACACGAAACATTTTGTGCCCATCGTACAAGCAAGTGTTAAATATGATTGGTACAACGGTGGTGGCAAGCCGCATAACAATATGCCCCCCTACATTGCACTGTTCTTTTGCAAAAAACTATAATTCTCGTACCTAGACATAATGGTTTGATATGGAGATATCTTTCCATTTAGGTAATCAATCTGCTGGCAAACTGATAACCCTGGGAGTCGCCACGTTCCTCCAAAACGGACGCTGACTAAGAAGGTTCAAAGGACCGGAATGGGCACACTGCCGAATCTGATTTGTAGTGGTTCAGACGACATCTGACACTTACTGGTCTAAACATTATAATACCATTAGGTATAAATTTGTTTCACGATACGTTGAATTATCGCGCCTGACACATAGTTCTACTCAACTAAAAGGGAGTGATCTGAAATTGTGAGCTTTCGGAATATTGCGATTGTATTAACCACAGTAGTTATCATTTTCTGGATTGTTGCTGAAAGTTCAAACACGGTAAGAATCAATCCCGTTGAAGGGCAGCATGCGTTCAAGGGTATCCCCAATACACCAGAACAGAGTATTGGTGTTTGCCTAAGCGGTGGTGGCTATAGGGCTACCCTTTTTCATCTCGGCATGCTATGGCGTATGAATGAACTGGGGATGTTGCCGAGAATTGGTTCAATCACAGCAGTTTCTGGTGGAGCAATATTGGCTGCCCACGTTGGTCTAGTTTGGGATGACCTGGTGTTTTCTGATGAAACAGACATAGCTTCAAACTTTTATGATGTGGTTATTAAACCTGTGTTGAATGGCACATCTGCAACCATAGATGTACCTAGTATAGTAATCGGTGCATTAACTCCATCCAGCGCATCTGTCCAATTGGTCTCTAGACTAAATAAGAATTTTTATCAAAATAAAAAACTAACTGATTTCACAGCAGACGGACCAAGCATCACATTGCGTGCGTCCGCAGTTCAAACCAAAACAGGCTGGTGGTTTTCCCGTGAATACATGGGTGGTGAAATCTTCGGAATCCTACCGGTGGGTGATACAGAGGTTGCCGTAGCTGTAGCTAGCTCGGCAGGTTATCCGCCTTTGCTAGCACCGACTATCCTGGATGTCTCTCGCTTACCAGGAGTAGAACGCGGTTGGCGCGAGAGGGAGAACCGCTTCGATTCGAATCCTCAGATCGCGGAGTTCTGGTCACACAGAAACGAAAGCATAGAAGCAATCGCGAAAGATTTTAAATTGGCTGACGGAGGGATAATCAATAACATCGGTTCCGAGGGATGCCTCAATGTCGATATTAAAGATGCACTGATAGTGAGCTCAGCATCTGGCTTTGACAGCCTAATAGTTGACGTAGGCAATAATTGGCTATCGCAAGGAATGCGTGCGATTGATATGACCTATCTATCGAAAGAGAGATATATCACAGAGAATCTTTTCCGCAATGATAGCCGCGAAGGACGAACAATAATTCTTTCTAAATTGAGTGGATCTGATATTGGGCGTTTTGTGGCTGGTAGAGAGAAAATACTCCAAGCAGTTAAGATACTTGCTGATAGTGACAACGAAGAATCGAGTTGGGCAAAAGGTGTTTACGACGCATGGACTGTAAATTTACAAAAGCGCTACCAAACGCTGGAAAAACAGGCGTTTAACCTGATGGTTAGCGCTAGCGTCCCGACACGCTTGAAAGGACTCTCGCGGAAAAGTCAGCAGGATATTTTCAACGCTGGATATATGATGTTTGAGAATAACCTAAGACGTGCAGTCGATAAACGGCATAGAATTAAACGGAAGACGTTTGAGATTATGCTTGAGGCGGAAAATAAAGTCATAAAGGGGAAAATTGTAAAGTCTTTGCGTGAACTATCACCCGATTGGATTCCTCACTACTGGACTGCCGCACCAGTTTACTTTGAGTTATATCGCAACTAAACCATGCAAATGCAGTTAGATGATACTCTAAATGCCGAAGGTGTGTAGTTCTACAATCGGCCATCAAGCGGATATTCAGAGTTCTTTTTTTGGTCGGTTTGAACTTCTCCAAAGCTGCCATAAAATACACTGCTTTCGCCGCACGTCACTGTAAGAAATCTCGGTGCTGTCTCAGCGAGTTTACGTTGAATATATGCGGCCGAAAAGGAATTGGCAGGCTAGAGAGGATGGTCAAATCTTTGAGAATAGTTTTGGGTGATGGGCGTATAAGTGATTTATTGACGTACGTTGCAGTTCCGTGGTAACAATAAGTTCTCAACGGATTTAGGGATTATATGGAACAATGAAAAACTTTATTTCGGTGCTTGTACTCGCAGCAATTATTGTTTTATCTACAGCCGCAAATGCAGAGAAAATTATTATCAACATTGACGGCACAAACAACCAACCTGAGGATGGTATAGATCGACATGATCGAGATTTTCTCGATTACATCAGGGAAACCAAAGAAATAATAAAAGATGAAAGTATAAGCAACGTGCTTAAGGCGCACTTGTTCTTTGGCGGCTCCATACCAAACAGCATGGAGAGCACAAACGGTCAAATTTCTCTTTACTATGTTGGAGTCGGAAATCATGAGCAGTACGATAGTGTTTTAGAGCGGATCGATGGTAAATTGGAGGCTGCGATTGCGAAGGATGATCCTGACAAGATACACGGGAGGATCATCTCGGATCTTGCGAGTATTTACAAGGAAAATGATGAGCTTTATATATTTGGCTTTAGTAGAGGAGCCGCAATAGCCAGGCGATTAGCTCAACGCCTTGATAAAAACGGACTTACTCTAAGCAGTGATATAATAATATCCAAACCAGAAATTACGTTTCTTGGAGTGTGGGATACGGTGTCGTCCTTTGGAATACCCAATGCTAATGGCAGTGTGCCCGACTCAACTGATATTGAAGAAGTCAACGGAAAAATAGCGAGCAACATTATTCAGGCATACCACTTGGTTGCAATCGATGAACTTCGAAATACGTTTCAACCCACTCTAATGCAACTAGAACCGAAGGTTACCGAGATATGGTTTCCCGGGGTTCACAGTGATGTGGGCGGCGGTTATTTGAATGACGGGTTGTCGGATATCGCGCTGGAATTCATGTTGGAAAGAGCAGAGGAAATTGCAAAACTCAGTGTGCTGGATCTTGAAGATGAAGAAGATTGCAACTCGATTAAATTAAAATTGGGTGAGATTGAAATAGATCGCCTTAAAATTGTTCCAGACATCAAAGCAAAGCTGCATCGCCCAGAACAGTTTAAACCGAGCTCATTGGTGGGATTTCGTAATATTAAAGTATCTGGAAGTGACACTACTGATAAAAAACCATTGATTCATCCATCAGTGCTCAAGCGCCGAGACGAACTTGGAGTCGAAAATCTCGGTGAAAATCTGCAAAAGTTGCTCGAGAGCAAAGAAAACTATGAGGTTTATAGCTGGACAAGCCCCTCGGAATACTCGGAAACCCAAATTGCGTGTGATTAGTGACTGATGATCGTGTTCCTTGTGAAGCGCAGCAAAAGACGGATGTTTGTGATCTGCAAGTTTTCTCGATGGTGCTGAAAGTTGATCATTCGTACTGAACGACAACAAAGAGGACAGAGCAGACGGAAGGGGCTTGTAATAAAAATATTTTGTATAATAAGCGAATGTCTCTTGTGGGCACCGACCTGCCTGTTCGCCTGCAATAGTGCAAACCATTTTGTAAATTGGTAAAACCAAAAGTCACTGAACGGCATGTCCCGGCCAATTTCAGTCTATAACTGTACGATTTCAACCGTCCGCTTTATCATCTAAAGTGGCGAGTCGTTTTTACAAGGAGATAGACCATTGGAAGAAGACGTTATACACCGCGAAAAAATCGATCTCCGGGATGACCCGGAAATTTTATCACCGCCGATTGTCTTGCAGGCTTATGCGTGCGGCACGAGCGTGACGGTCACGTCCTTCGTGCCTCAGGCCGAGATTGAACTGGATGTAGAAGGAACCTCTACTATTCGCACCGCTGGCTATCCTGATCCGGATGGTTTCACTTTCACAGGCCTGACACCACTTCAACCAGGGAAGAAAATCCGTGCGCGTCAACACTCTGACGGCGCAACCAGCGATTGGTCGGTCACGATCAACGTTGTTGATTCTCGCGAGGAATATCCCGCCGGACCGCCACGCCCCGAGATATCACCCTCCCCGGTCTTTGAATGCGGATCGCGCACAGGCGTCGCCAACCTGTTGAGCGGGTGCAATGTGTGGATCCTTGCGGATGGCACACAGGTCGGTCGCGTCGAGGGTGCGAAAGAGCATCAGGGCGTCAACGTCAATCCCGATTACGGCTTAAATCAGGCGGTGCGGGCTCGGGCCGAGCTGTGCGGAGATGAAAGCCCGTTTTCCATTGAATACAATTCAGGCCCGGCGCCCAATCCTTTGCCGACGCCCTTGATTGACGATGCTTTTGACACTAGCAAGCGCATCCGGATCACCAATCTGGTGAACGGCGCGCGTTTTCAGGTGACCCGCAGTAGTGGCGGAATGTCGGGCACCTATCGGACATGGGGGCACGCGCATTTGGTCACGATGGACCCACCCGCCTCGTCAGGCGATAAGGTCGTACAAACCATGTGCGCCTCCAATCCACCTTCCGATCCGGGCAGCATCACCGTGTTGCCTTGCTCCGAACTGCCACCGCCTGTGGTGCATCCCATTCAAACCGGTGCCACTACTGTTGTCGTGACCGATTGGGCTGCGGGCGCACGTATCAAGGTATTTCAGGGCACGGAAAAGATCGGCGATGGTGGTCCTTCAGCTATTTCGCTGACGCGCCCCATCGAAGCGGACGTGCCTGTTTACGTGATCCAGCAGGTCGGCGATTGCATCAGCGAATTTGCGCGTGTGGTCAATTCCCGCTGCGTCGAGCCTCCGACTAGCGGTAACCCGGCTGGCCTCAACCTGTTCCCCATCGGTTTCGCGAACTTCGAGGATGGCGACTTCAAAGGCAGCGTCTATTACCCGGCCGAGGATGACGGCCAGAACCAGCCCTTCAATGAACGCTGGGCCAATATTCGCCGCAGCCCGATCGTGATCATGGCACATGGCAATCATGGCACAGTGTACGACCCCAATAACCGAACAAATGAGTCGTCAGAGAACTGTGGTGGATTTAGTCCAAGCGTGCACACGGCTATTTTGCAAAACCATACCGGCTACCGCTATCTTCAGCGGCAACTTGCGCGCATGGGGATCATAGCGGTTTCCGTGGATTGCAACGCGACGAATGGATGCACCGGCAACTCATTGACAAACATCGAACAGCGTGCCGACCTGATTCTTGGGTCGCTCAATCATTTCCGCGATCTCGACGGGGCAGGCGATGCTATTTTCGGCGACCGCATTGATTTCGAAAATGTGGGTTTCCTTGGCCATTCCCGCGGCGGAGAGGCTGTAATCATGGCCGCCAATCAGGCGCAGTCGCTCGACGCTCGTGCGCGCGCCGTGATCTCGCTCGCGCCGGTCAACCATAATGTCGTCTTACCCGATGGCTATGCCTTCATGTCGATGCTCGCCGCCAATGACGGAGATGTAAGCACGGTCCCCGGTGCCAAATTCTATGATTTGGCCACGCCCGCGCCATTCAAGTCGCAAGTCTTCATCGACAGAGCGAACCACAATTTCTTCAATAGAGAGTGGGTGAGTGATGAAGATGGGCGGGCAAACTCGGCGATCCTAAGCCGGGTGCAATGCGAGCGCATTCTGTCCCGTTATGGGTGCGCCTTGTTCAGAACCCATCTTTTGGGGCATGATCTGTCTGACTATCTGACCTATCGCCTCAAGCCAGGCGGTGTCGAAACCGAGAATGTCCATCTGTCTTTCGAATGGGAAGGGCAGGCAATGGTCGACGATCACGAACAACCAGGAGGCATTGGAACCAATACGATGGGCGAACCCACGGCACAGTCTTCGGGGATGTTTGCGGACGAGTTCGAGCTCCATCAGGCCGGTAGCGTCTCGCCCAGCACGTTCTGGGGCAACACCAAAGGGATGATTGTCAAGGGTCGACGTGGCAGCTTATTCCAGACACGCCTTAATGGCTCGGCCAATTTCTCGGGCGATGAAGGCATGTTCGAGATTTGGGTGCGTGTGGCCGAGGTCTCCAATGGTGGGCTCAACCCAGCGGATGGACCGGTGTTCGATCTCGGCATCGAAGACAGCTCGGAACAGCGCGCTTGGGCCTCGTCCGACAATGTGGGTGGCATACCACGCCCATTCGAGAACCCACCTGTCACGGGCACGAAATCCATGATGTCGACCCTGCGCTTCCCGATCCATTGCTTCCAGCCCGAGGAAAGGCAGTTGAAACTGGCGAATATCGAAGCGATCTATGTTCGGATCGGTGAGGATGATCGGCCGGCCTTTGCGCTCGACATTCTGCAAATCGTAAAAATTGACAACTAATGCGATGGGGCGTTCTGATCACATGCGTTGCAATCGCACTCGCGTCGCTCCAGATCGCCGCCGGATCATGTTTTCGAAAGGAAAATGAAATGACAGGTTCAGACAGTACGAATGCCAAGAACCCACGGCCCGCCATGCGGCAAAATCTGCCCGTGATCCTCGATCTTGTGATCGAACGGCGAGAGTATGAGCCACCGAAACATAAGTTTCTGAAATCAGTGCTCAGTGACGAAAAAGAAGTGATCGTCTTTCGGGTTCAGATCGCGGGCCAAATGAGCAACACGACCGGGATGAGCCCGATGCTGTATGTCGGTGATGTGATGCTGAAAGAGTTCGAGCAGGTCGAGAAGGGCGTCTATGACTTTTTTGCCTTCTCGCGCGACATCGAAGCAATAGAAGAGGGCGCACCGATCACCTTTGGATGGATGGGCAAGACACCAGACAGCAGAAAAAGCGAGTTCCGCTTCAAGCGACCCTGAGGAGAATTGAAATCTGAAGCGCGCGGTCGAACGGGTCGCGCGCTGCATACCTGATCTTTTCACAAACAGTAAACAGTCTTGGAAACCAATAATGTTAATTGAATGGCGTGTGGATGCCTTTTCCTTTTGCTGTGAATAGTCTACAAGCAAAGCTTCACCTTTTCGATCTCTAAAGCGGACTGTTGCCGAAAGCTGGACTACGGCTGGTCTGGGCAAAACCGGCTATTAGTGATTTGTTATTGTGAGTGACTAATTTTTACTCAGCACACACAATAAATTGAAACAGCACAGACCCGCCAGTTACATCTTATTCCCAACTGAAACTACACACTTTTGTTTCTATTTCCGATTTCTCCACTCTTCACGCAATTGCTTCCCCCGAGCGGTTTCGTAGTACACAGTTTCTGCAATAATGTCTTCAATGGGTTCACGTTCCTTCCAGGGCGGCAGTTTGAAGTTCTCGTAGAATGCAATCGTTTCTTCACGTGATTCTGCGAGATCTTCTGCTAAGCGCTCTGCTAAAACGGCACGGTTATCATCGAAGTAATACATTGCAGCTTTCTGTGCCTGTCGAATACTCATATGGTCCACAGTATATTGTATGAGGCGTTTGCGAAATTCAAATGAAAACACTTGTTGACGCTTCTTGTTTGTCATAATGATTATGGTAGCAAGGCCTGTGCTGCAGGAATCATAGTAGCTGAGTGTGTGTGGAAAGTAAAAAGGCCGGCCCCTGGGGGCCAGCCTTCTTTTTATGTACGCCTCCCGCGATCAAGATAATCCGCAATATCACGGATATCTGCAACACGATACTTGCCGCACTTGTACGTATGGACCGGACAACGCTCTGCAGAGATTGCATTTAACAGTACACGAGGAGAGCGGTAATGAAGCACTTCCGCAATTTGACGTGTATCTAACGTGAGCGATCCATACTTTTCGTACAGTAATTGTGCTGTGTGGCTTAACATGGCTTATATCCTCTGCCATGAGAGCAGAGACGCACAGACTGTTATTGTGTAAACCTAATAAGGCTTAGCACCGATAAAATGATTCTCAGGAATGAAAGAAGCGTGTTCCACGCTTCCGGCATATTCGTTGAGTTATCACATTATCTAACAGTATCTGCCAGTATATCTCATTTTACAGGATGGGGTTAAGAAGGCGGGGAAGTGGAAGCTTCATGGGCGAAGTTAAAAAGAGGATAAAGGGAAATGGTGGTTTCCGAAGGAGAGACGGTGATCCGGTCAATGATGTTTTCGACGAGGATGCGTTTGTATGCCTGCGACAGTCTCTGCCAGTGATCGATGAGATCTAAAGAGAAAGTTGAAGGAGATTCTGATGCAATGGACGACTGCAGTTGCTTCTTCCTGGTTTCCAGGGACCCAAAGCGTTCTTTGAAAACGGCCTCCGAAATGGCATCACTGCTGTGAAGAGAGAAAAGCTTTTCTATGTCGCGTTCTACCCGAGCTAACATCCGTTCAGGACTCACCTCATTATCAACCAGGGATGTGCGTGAAAGGTCTTTTAGAGTACTAGCATCCGGAAGTGAGAATTTTTCCAACTGCAATTCAACAATGGCCAAAACATCGTTTCTGCTGATCTGCGCCTGGCAAGAAGGACATGTGTAGTCCGATGATTTTGACGGCAGTTCCATGAGGTTGCCGCAGTCACACACAACTTTTCCGATAAAGAGATCCTGTGACGGCGGACGGGTCTGTTTGCCGGATTGCTCTTTGAGAATTGCATGCACATGATTCCAGATGTTATTGCTCACAATCGGCGGAATGCGTTTTTCAATAATCTTGTTTAGAGGTTTTCCCGTCTCATCCGCCTCAGTTACGCCAATACGCTGCACACCTCTGGAAACGGGGTTTTCCAACAGGCGTTTGATGGTAGGTGCTCCGAATGTATTTCCGGCTCTTGTTCTTAGTCCCCGTTCATTAACTAGCCTGGCAACGGTTCCTTTTCGCTGATGCACCAAAAAGAGATCAAAGATGAGGGCGTAGGCAGAGGCTTCTTCCGGCTCATGGACGAGTTCGCCCTTAAGCCATTTAAAGCCAAACGGCGCTTGGCCGCCTGGGTTTTTAGGACTCATGAATGCTGGCGGAACGCAATCTCATTGGACGGTATGTGGACGGTGTGTATTTTATCAAAATGTGATTTTCTAAAATGTGCAATAAAATCAATATTTTAATGGTCGGGGTGAGAGGATTTGAACCTCCGGCCCCTGCCTCCCGAAGACAGTGCTCTACCAGGCTGAGCTACACCCCGTTTGCTTACAGAATACGAGTTTTTCTGTAAAGGGAGCCAATTCTAGGGCAAGTGCGGTTATAAGGCAATTGCTGGTGAATGGGCCTGATGGCTCCAGCCATCAAGGTGTTTTAGTGCGAGTTTGGCCAGGCATTCCATATGATCCTGGCGGTCATTCAAAGCCGGGATATATTGATATCGTTCTCCACCTGCATTGAGAAAATTTTCGCGGTTTTCTATGTCGAGTTCTTCCAGTGTTTCAAGGCAGTCGGCTGAGAAAGCGGGGCTGATGATATCGATGCTTTTGATTCGTTTTGAAGGGAGTGCCGATAAATACTCGTCGCAATAGGGTTTAAGCCATTCTTCTCTGCCCACTCTGGATTGAAAAACCATGGCGATATCTTTTTCCGAAAGATCCAGAGTCTCGGCGAGCAGTGCGGTTGTTTTTTCACAATGAGAAAGGTACGGGTCACCTTTTTCGACGTAGGATTGTGGTATTCCGTGAAAGGAAAGGATCAGTTTTTCTCCTCTGCCGTACTGTTCCCAGCTTTGCCGTACCGAAGCGGCGAGCGTCTGTATATAGCACGGGAAATCATAATAGTGGTTGATAAACCGGACTTCGGGAATCCATCGTCTGCGCTGAAGTTGTCGGCTCACCTCATCGAAGATAGATGCTGTGGTTGAAGCGCAGTATTGCGGGTACATAGGTAAAATCAGGAGTTTGCTGATAGCTTGCTCCTGGAGGCGTGTAATAGCATCGCCGATGGACGGGGTTCCGTATCGCATGGCAAGTTGCACCAGGATTTCGCTACCCTGGACTTGATTCATCAAACGTTGCAGTTGGTCTGTCTGTCGCCGGGAAATAACCAATATGGGAGAGCCGGCTTCTGTCCAGATCTTACGGTAGGCTTTTGCGCTTTTGCTTGGCCTTATTCGCAATACGATGAGGTTGAGAATCAGCCACCATAACCAGCGTGGTTTCTCGACGACGCGGGGGTCTGCCAGGAACTCTCTCAGATATCGGCGCACGGAATCAGGGTCCGGAGAATCAGGTGTACCGAGATTGATCATCAGGACACCGATTTTGTGATCCAATTGCTGAACTTGTGTCTTCGTGTACTTCATGCAGTTTCTGATGTCGGCCCAATGGATTGAAGCGCGCGTACTATAACCTAAAACTCCTCTGAACCCTATCGGAAAGGGGATGCACGGTATTTTTATGCATGGCCGGTTTTGAAAAGTATAGTTTTGTGAGGCAGTCTAATGTTTCCATGCAAACGTCCGATAGCCCTACATAGTATCTGATACCCCAAAAACTCATCAATTGTTATGGTACTTGGATATTCGGTGAACACTCGATCCATAATCCGGGCATTGGGGTTTTCGTGTCTGTATGAGCAAGGTCAACAGGCAATGATGCGTATATTTCTAGGCAGTGAGTCATTGGAGCGACAAATTGCCGAAAACGGATTTTACACAGGGAGAGTAGTGTGGCAGAGAGCATCTTGGCAGTGGACGATTCACCGTCCATGCAAAAAATGGTTTCCTATACGCTGAAAAGTGCCGGATATGAGGTGCTGGTAGCTAGTGATGGTGTTCAGGCATTGGAAATCGCAAAGAACTCACCGGAGGTCAGTCTGGTTCTGACCGATGTCAATATGCCGAATATGGACGGTATCACGCTTATCAGGCGTCTCAGGGAACTGACTGAATTCAAATTCAAACCCATTCTTATCCTGACAACCGAATCCAGCGACGAGAAAAAAATGCAGGGTAAACAGGCGGGTGCTACTGGTTGGATTGTTAAGCCGTTCGATCCTGAGAAGTTGTTGAATACACTTCGCCGGGTAATGGACTAGCCGTTTTTCAAAAGTTGCAATAGACGTTTTTTTGTACGGAGACAAAAAACATGTCAATAGACTTATCGGAATTTCACGATATTTTCTTCGAAGAATGTACCGAAGGGTTGAGCGTCATGGAGACAGGGCTTCTTACCCTGGAGAATGGTGCGGATGTCGAGGAGATTAATTCCATCTTTCGCGCTGCTCACTCCATCAAAGGTGGCGGTGCATCATTCGGCTTCTCTGATATTGCCGATTTTACACATATCATGGAAACGCTGCTCGACGAAATGCGTGATGGCCGGCGTGACGTCAGTCGTGAAATCGTTGACTTGCTGCTGGAGTCGGTCGATGTGCTGAGGGATATGGTCACCGCTGCCAAGAACGATGATGGGAATGACTCGGAACGGGTGTCCAAAGTCCAGAAAAAGCTAGAATGCGTCCTAGCCGGAGAGGACGAAAATGACAAAGTCACTCCGGATGAAGCCGCCCCCGATGAGTCTGATAAACCGGCTGAGTACAAAGCTCCTGAACAGGCTTGCGGTACAGGGTGGAATATATTTTTCAAACCATACCCGGATATGCTTAAAGCCGGCAACGATCCGGCGAGAATTATCCGAGAACTCGGTGCCATGGGTGAACTCCAGGTTGAGTGTGATACTTCGCAATTGCCATCGCTTAAGGATATGGATCCGCAACAATGTTATTTGTCCTGGACAATGAAGCTGCGTTCGGATGTTGCGGAGACGGATATCCGGGAATTGTTTAGTTGGATCGAGGATGAATGTGAATTAAGAATAGAGCCCATTGGTGGCGACGATCAAAATCTCTCCTCTCAGTGCTCACCAGAAGATGCCGGCACGACTTCAGACGCAAGCCTTGATACTGCAAGTCAGGAGGATGAAAATAATATAGAAAAGAGTCTGCAAAAAGCAGCATCCGGCGAAGGTAATGCTAAGGTGGGGACGGCCGAGCCTTCGGAAAAGTCCGCTGAACAAAAGCAAAAGCCAAAATCCGCCGGTTCAAGCAAAGAGTCCGGATCCATTCGTGTCAGCATAGATAAGGTCGATGCATTGATCAATATGGTCGGGGAACTGGTCATCACGCAGTCCATGTTGAGTCAAATCGGAAGCAATCTCGAAGAGTGCGTGACTGAAAATATTGAAAAACTGCTCGATGGAATTTCCCAGCTTGAGCGCAACACCCGTGAATTACAGGAAGGTGTGTTGCAGATTCGTATGCTGCCGATCAGTTTTTCATTCAGTCGCTTCCCGCGACTCGTGCGTGATCTAAGCAAGTCGATGGGCAAAGACGTTGAACTGAAAATGACAGGTGAGCATACTGAAGTGGATAAAAACGTTTTGGAGAAAATTGCTGATCCACTGGTTCATCTGGTCAGAAACGCATTGGATCACGGCATTGAAACTCCGGATGTACGCAAATCCAAGGATAAGGCTGAAACCGGTGTGCTTGAGCTTTGTGCCTACCATGAGGGTGGGGATATTATCATCAAGGTCATAGACGACGGTGCCGGCCTTGA
The DNA here is from genome assembly GCA_965222695.1 of Granulosicoccaceae bacterium. Taxonomy (GTDB): domain Bacteria; phylum Pseudomonadota; class Gammaproteobacteria; order Granulosicoccales; family Granulosicoccaceae; genus UBA7957. Next base: position 4,379,820 of record OZ244967.1, read on the forward strand.
TAGGGACCGCATATTGGCTAAGGCAATAGACAAAGGCCTGGCCAGCGAAAATGATGATTTCAGCGATGAGAGAATCTATAACCTGATTTTCATGCCGGGGTTTTCGACGGCAGAACAGATCAGCGATGTATCCGGCCGAGGTGTCGGCATGGATGTGGTACGGCGAAATGTCCGGGACCTTGGCGGTAACGTCAGTATCGGCAATAATCCCGGCGCTGGAAGCACCGTCACCATACGCTTACCTTTAACTCTGGCTATTCTGGATGGACAGTTGGTTAAGATCGGCAATGAAACCTATATAGTTTCACTGGTCTCCATCGTTGAGTCGCTGCAAATGAAACACGAGCACATCAGCAGTATTTCAGGGCAAACGGAACTCTACCGTCTGCGCGAAGAGTACATACCGATTATTCGCCTGAAACAATTATTCGGAACAAACCAGGGAACCGATGAATTGCTGGATGGCCTGCTGGTTGTAGTTGAATCGGAAGGTCAGCGGGTTGGCTTATTTGTGGATGATTTGCTGGGTCAGCAACAAGTGGTGATCAAAAGCCTGGAAACTAATTTTAAGCAGATCCGGGGAATTTCCGGAGCAACGATACTGGGTGATGGGACGGTCGCCCTGATCATGGACGTGCCGGGCTTGATGCATCGGCATTTTGAAACGTGCGGCGGCGACAAAAGATACTTGGTGGCGGCATAACTGGAGATTTACTATGAGCGCACAGGCAAAGCTGGCTGAAACGACACTGCAGGTGGAAGACGGTACCGATCAATATCTTACCTTTATTCTCGATGGAGAAGACTACGGCGTAGATATACTCAGGGTGCAGGAAATCAAGGGATGGGAGGGCGCTACTCCCATGCCGAATATGCCTGACTTCATATTGGGTATTATCAATCTGCGCGGTACGGTGGTCCCGGTTATAGATTTGCGCAAGTATTTCAAAATGAAAAGCGCAAATTTCAGTCAGACAACGGTTGTTATAGTGTTGAAAGTCAAGGATGAAGAACTTGCGGAGAGAACTATGGGAGTCGTTGTTGATGCCGTATCTGAAGTCCACAATATCGCACAGACAGATCTGAAGCCGGCGCCCGATTTCGGCGGAGTATTGGATATGGAATCGATAAAAGGGTTGGCTACAATTGAAGATCAGATGATTATTATGCTGGATATTGATCATTTAATGAATAGCGGCGTTTTGCAGATTTTGGACGATGCTAAAGAGTGTCATTAATACATGTCGGTCTCTTGTGGATTGGCTGAACGATATTGACCCTCAAGGGAGAGCTTCGGTGTGAAATTGTAAGCCTCCATCCCGAGCCGGGTGCAATCGCCACAGGAATTAATCCTGTCAGCTGATTTTCGTGACTTGGCCGGAATATGGGCGGAGAATTCGACTTCACGCCGTTTGAAGCAAGGATGTTTCTATTAATGAAAATACTGGAAAAATTATCACTTAGAAATAAGATGCGTCTGATGATGCTGATACCCCTGGCGGGATTCGCATTCATATCCGGTGTACAAATCTATCATGCTTATGTCAGTCGAAATCAGATTTTGACCGTAAATCAACTCGTTGAGCTTTCAGTGCATTCAAGCTCACTGGTGCACGCTTTGCAAAAAGAGCGAGGAATGTCCGCGGGTTACATTGCAAGCAATGGCAGCAAATTCAAGACAGCCATCGCGCGGCAATACACGGAAACAGATGCCCGGTTTGGCGATTTAAACAATTTTCTTCACATGCACTCTGGCAGCCTGGATGAGTCAGTCGTCTTAGCGGTGGATGGATTACTGGTTTCAATCAAGGAAGTTCAAGGTACTCGTGATGCGGTTCAGAGTTTATCCGCAGAGCTCGATCAGACAATCGCCTTTTATACAGATATCAACAAGCAGCTGATCAATATTGCAGCTATATTACCCTTTCTAAGTAAGGCTGGCGAGATCAATAACCAGTCCATCGCCTATGTCAATTTTCTTAAAAGTAAAGAACTGGCCGGAATAGAGCGGGCTGTTCTGTCGGCAGTGTTCGCCAAAGATGCGTTCAGCCCTGAGCTTTTCAGGAGGTTTCTGGGCTTGATTGAACAGCAAGAGGCTTATCTTGGTATCTTTCAGTCTTTGGCCGATCATCGATTGAGCAATGAGCTAAACAAGATGTTGGGCAGTATTGCGTTCAGTGAAACTCAGGCCATGAGGGATATTGCGCTTGAACAAAGTGATAAGGGTGGGTTCGGTATTGACCCAACAGTGTGGTTCAAAAAACAGACGGATAAAATCAATCTGCTGAAGTCCTACGAGGATTTGTTATCGAAGGCGCTGAAAAGCAGTGCGCTGACTCACCGGCATGATTCAGAGCAGACTCTGGGATTGTATATTTTAATTGCAACTCTTGCCACTATCCTCAGTGGTACATTACTCTCGCACCAGGCCCGAAGCATTCTGCGTCAATTGGGTGCGGATCCAAATGACCTGGTCAAGGTTTCAACGGAAATATCGAACGGAAACCTGGACGTTTATGCTGATAAGAAACCGGAGTCGGAAAAAGGCGTATTAGCTTCGATGCTGAAAATGCGTGATAATTTGTCATCGCAGATAGAATGCGAAAGAGCAAAAGCCGTGGAGATGGAGCAGATACAACAGGCTTTGAATACTGCAAGTGCGAATATTATGATTGCGGATTCCGAAAACGACGTGATCTATATAAACCGTTCTTTAAAGGGATACCTTCAGGAAAATGCCGATGAAATCCTCTCCGGTGCGGAAACTGACGATCCGGATCAGCTGTATGGCCACGGCCTCCAACGGATTTTTTCCGCCAGCGATTTAGATCCCGCCGACTTCAATTCATTGGATAAACCGATTCAGGCAGACACTCGGTTTAGGAGTTGTTATATCCGCTTAAGCGTCTCACCGGTATTCGATGTCACGGGGAAGCGCTTCGGCACCACGATAGAGTGGCATGATCGCTACCAAGAGGTTGTGATCGAATCCCAGGTGAAGGATGTGTTGGAGTGCGCTTTGGCGGGTGACCTGAGTAAACGGATCGATGTCGGCGAAATGAACGGTTTTTTTCGTATCCTGAGTGAGACGTTTAACCAGTTGGTAGCCCTAAGCAGTGAAGTGATCGACGAAACCGTAAACGTGATGAGTGCGGTTTCCAATGGTGATCTGACAAAGAAAATCAATACCCGGTACAGAGGTAATTTCGGCTTACTCAGAGTCGATGTCAATCGGACGGTCGATAAGTTAATCGAAGTTGTCGACAATATACACCACAGTTCTCAGGTAGTCAGCAACGGATCTCAAGAGATTGCGGAAGGTACACTGAACCTGTCGCATAGGACTGAGCAGCAGGCCTCGAGTCTGGAAGAAACCGCTTCAGGTATGGCGCAGATGACGGCCACAGTGCGTCAAAACGCAGAAAATGCCGGTCAAGCGAGCGAGTTGGCGATGGATGCCACCGGGCTTGCAGAACAAGGCGGAAAAGTTGTAACAAAAGCAATTGGCGCCATGGAAGCTATTACTCAATCGAGCGAAAAAATCTCGACTATTATTGCCGTGATCAATGAAATTGCGTTCCAGACTAATCTGCTGGCTTTAAACGCCTCTGTAGAGGCTGCGCGTGCCGGCGAGCAAGGTCGCGGATTTGCGGTCGTGGCCAGTGAAGTCCGGAATCTGGCCGGGCGTAGCGCTGTTGCTGCAAAGGAAATAAAAGAGCTTATCGATGATAGCGCGCTGAAAGTGAAAGATGGTGCCGAACTTGTCAATCAATCAGGAAGAACGCTTGAAGAAATCATGGCAGCGATAAAGACAGTAAGTGAAATCATCGCAAATATTGCGGCAGCTTCGAATGAACAAAGTGACGGTATAGAACTGGTGAACAGCAGTATTTCTCAGATGGACGAAATGACCCAACGCAATGCAGGTCTGGTTGAAGAAACTGCTTCCTCGTCCAAATCAATAGGAGATGAAGCCAAGAAGCTTAATGAAATGGTGGGTTTCTTTAAGACGGCCGACATTGTCTCGGTTGGCAAAACGACCCAGACGGGAAGTCAGTCCGAACCCCCGAATGATCCAGATATGTATTCCGCATCTGTCGATAATATAAAAATTGCAGGCGGCGGAAGTGATTGGGATAGTTTTTAGTTCTCGGATTCCGATCCTTACTGATGGGGCACTGTTATATCAAAGCTCGGTAGCATGGAGTAAGTAATGATAGATGTGTTAACAGAGAAAATAAGCTTACGAGTCAAACTCATTGCTGCAATGATGCTGGCAGGCTTGCTTCCTCTGTTGGGAAACGTTGCAGTCAGCCAGTATTTTGCAACCAATGCACTGAAGGTCAGCGCCTACCAGCAGATGTCTTCTTTGCGGGAAGCCAAAGAACAGCAGATCAAAGACTATATTGACGATGTTGGAAAACAAATAGTCAGCCTGGCTGAAAATACAATGGCGATTAATGCATCCGAGTCATTTTCATCCGCCTTCCGTCTGCTGGGCAAGCATGTCGATGCCAGCGATACGGCGATCGAAAAATACAGGCAAAGTCTGAAGAAATATTATGCGGGTGAGTTCAATCGAACACTAAAGGAGAAGACAGGTATTCAGGCGGATATTGAATCGCTTATACCTGATTCAAAGGAAGAGATAATTGCTCAGTATCTCTATATCAGCGGTAATGAGAATCAACTGGGCGAAAAAGATAAGCTTGATAAGGCTGAGGGAAACTCGATATACAGCCAACTGCATTCGGCTTATCATCCAATCTTCAGAAATCTGTTGAAGAGATACGGATACTACGATTTATTTCTGATCGAGGCGGATGCCGGGCATATTGTCTATTCGGTATTTAAAGAGCTCGATTATGCGACCAGCCTGTTCAACGGCCCGTACAAGGATACCAATTTTGCGAAGGTTTTCAGAGAAGCGGTAAAAGGTGAAAAAGGCAGAGTATACATGGCAGATTATAAGCCATATTTACCGTCATACAACGCTCCCGCATGGTTTATTGCAACTCCTGTGTTCAAAGATGAAAAACTGATTGCAACTTTGATTATTCAGTTACCGGTTGAACGAATCAATAACATCATGCGTAAAACCGCCGGGTCTGGTGATACGGTGGATGCTTATGTAGTGGGAAAAGACCGATTACTGCGTTCACACTCGCGACTGAATGAATTAAATGTCGATAAATCCCGTGCGATTGTTTCAGGAGCCATCGAAAACGCTTTCAACGGTGAGTCCGGACAAGAAATCGCCAATAATTTTCTCGATCAGCAGGTGCTTGCCTCTTATTCACCAATGGACATGCCCGGTCTGGATTGGGTGCTGGTGGTGGAAACCGCTAAAGAGGCGGTGTTCTCCACTATCAGCGATCTTCAGTTAACGGGTTTTTACATGGCGATAGCAGGTGTGCTTTTTATTGTAGTCACAGCGTATTTTCTCTCTAAAAACGTATTGAACCAATTGGGTGAGGATCCGTCCAGGCTCAGCCAAGTTGCAAATGCTATTGCCAACGAAAAGTGGTCGGAAATTGAGTATTCAGGGAGTAAGGGAAAGCAGACGGGTGTGCTGGCCTCCATGTTGTTGATGAAACAAAATATACAGGACCGTACACAAGAGGAAAGGAAAGCCGCGAGGGAGAACCTGCGAATCCGTCAGGCACTCGATCATGTGAAAAGCTGTGTGGTGGTGACTGACAAGGACTACAACCTTATCTATGCAAATGCCGCATTCGAGAAGCTTGCGTCCTTCAGGTTAAGGGATTTGCAGACTCAGATACCAGGTCTCTCCCTGGACTCACTTAAAAAGTCACCGTGTACCGATCTAGCGGGGGAACTTAAATCGGTCTTGCAATTTGAGTCGGCCACAAATAAGTCGGTGAGTGTGGATAAGCAATATGGCGATAGCCATATAAGTATCGTCGGCAGCCTTGTCAAAGATACTGATAATGATGAAGTGCTTGGCGGTGTGTTTGAGTGGACAGATCGAACCGAAATAGTGGATATTGAGCAGGAAATTCAGTCGATTGTGGACCAAGCAAAAGAAGGAGATCTTTCCGGCCGCATCGATACTTCCAATAAAACTCGCTTTTTTGAACGATTGAGTGTAGGCATTAATCAAATGGTTGATGTCAACGAGAGAAGTATTAATGATTCCATAGCGTCCATCAGTGCGGTTTCCAAAGGGGATTTGTTACATCCGGTAAAAGCGAAGTATTCCGGTGCATTCGGGCGCTTGGCCACAGATATCAATTCAACGATTGCGAAATTGTCTCAAGTTGTTGCGCAAATCGGAGACAGTGCAAACTATGTTCTGAGCGGTTCCAAGGAGATTCTTAAAGACAATACCCACTTGTCCAGACGTACCGAGCAACAGGCGACCAACCTTGAGGAGACTGCGTCAAGCATGGAGCAGATGACATCCACGGTCAAGCAAAATGCTGAGAATGCGGACCTCGCCAACCAGGTCACTCTTGAGGCACGAGGGATTGCCGAGCATGGAGTCGAGGTGGTAAAAAAAGCTGTCACCTCGATGAACGATATTACTTCTTCGAGTAAAGAAATCGTCGATATTATCGGCGTGATTGACGAGATCGCATTTCAAACGAATCTCCTGGCGCTGAATGCTGCCGTGGAAGCTGCAAGGGCGGGAGAGCACGGTCGTGGATTTGCGGTGGTGGCGAGCGAAGTCAGGAATCTTGCGGGAAGAAGTGCGATTGCGGCTAAGGAAATCAAGGAATTGATTGAAAGCAGCGTTTCCAAAGTGGAGGAGGGTTCTCACCTGGTTAATAAGTCCGGCAAGACACTGGAAGAAATAGTGGATTCGGTAAAAAAGGTGAGTGAACTCGTATCCAATATAGCTGTTGCAAGTCAAGAACAATCGGAGGGCATAGAGCTTGTCAATTCGGCGGTATCACAAATGGACGAAATGACTCAGCAAAATGCAGCTATGGTAGAGCAAGCTACTTCCGCCAGTGAAGCGATGAAAGAACAAGCCGATTGTTTGAATGAGTTAGTCAGCTTTTTCCGGATGGACCGGATGACGGAATCAGCCGCGGCAAAATACACGGGCGAAGAACGCAGATCAACAGAAAGACCCTGGACTGAAAAGGCGGTGTCCGGGGAAAAATACAGCTCCTGTTCATCTGCCGCAAAAGCAACAACGCAGGCACCGTCAGCGACGGCCGGGCGGGCGGAGCAGGATGCAGGCACCGATTGGGAAGAGTTTTAATGAGTAAATGTGGGCGTTGTTATGAAAAGGAAAACAGAGACTCAAGAATCAGTGGTACAGTCAACTAAATTGGTGCTAGATGAAACTATCGGCATAGAAACCGTAAATACGTTTCGGGCGACCCTTGAGAATATGGCTGAACTGGAAAGAGATATTATCATTGATTCGTCACAAGTGAAGGTGATTGACACCGCTTCGATTCAATCGCTGGTCGCTTTGGCCTTATATGTAAATAGTATTGGTAAAAAAATAATATGGAACCAATCGTCCGAAGCATTTATGAGAATTGTTACACTCTTAAATCTTGGAACCTGGTTAGAGTGCGAAACACCATAACCTCGAATTCGTTTTAAGGAGTTATCGCTGCCCATGGAATCAGATGAAAACAGAAAGAATGATGTCAGCAATATAGCCGATTATCTGGAGCTTGCCATATTGCAAATCACGATGTCGATGAAGGAGTCCGATCACTCGATTGAAATGCTGGTCGATGAAATTACTCAGTTTTCCGATTATCTCAAGGTCTTGAATGATGATTTGAACGAGCTGGCTGCCGACCGCAGTGCCGAAGTTCTGCCAGAGTTAATAACCAAGTCCGAAGTTGCAAATGAGCAGATTCAAAAAGTATTTATCGCATTTCAGTTTTATGATCGACTCAGTCAAAGAATGTGGCATATAGAAGAGAATTTGCGTGCCGTGGCTGATTTGATACAAAAGCCCGAACAGGAACATTTCGAGTTGTGGAAGAGGTTGCAACACAAGCTAAGGTCGGTTTATACGTTTGAACAGGAACAACAGTTAATCAATGCGTTTACCAAAGGAAAACAGAGTTCGGCAGATTGCCTGCATCTGGATTCAACGGAGCAAAAACCGTCAAACAGCGCTGGCGAAATTGAGTTGTTTTAGGGTAAAAAGCATGCGTGTGGGGGTTTCAAAAGCGAAAATCGAATATAGGGAAAACTACACTTTTACCGATGATCAATTCGAAAAACTAAGGAAGCTGGTTAGCGATGAAACCGGCATCAGCTTGTCCGAGCACAAAAAAGATTTGCTTTACGGTCGATTGAGCCGTCGTCTCCGAGCGTTGGATATTGATGATTTTGGAACCTATTGCGATATTCTGCATAATAATCCTGGTGATGAAATGCAAAATTTTATCAATGCAGTGACAACCAATTTAACTTCGTTTTTCCGCGAAAAACACCATTTTGAGTATCTCGCCGAGGAGCTGATTCCACAAACCATTAAGGACGGTAGCATTAAAGGACTGAGAGTATGGTCGGCGGGTTGTTCTACAGGTGAAGAGCCTTACTCAATTGCCATGATACTGCGGGAGAACGTGCCGGAAATTGAAAACAGTAACGTTCAAATACTGGCCAGCGATCTGGATTCTCAGGTCGTCAAGACCGCCGGAATCGGAGTATACGATGAATCCCGGATCGCGGGGTTGGAGGATGGTCGCAAGCGAAGATGGTTTCTTCGAGGTAACGGGGAGAATAAGGGAAAGGTCAGAGTGAGGCCGGAATTGCAGAAAATGGTTTCGTTTCGTCAACTCAATTTGATGCAGGAGTGGCCGATGAATTATATGTTCGATATTGTATTTTGCCGTAACGTTGTTATTTATTTTGACAAGGAGACGCAAAAAAAGCTGTTTGACCGCTTTGCCAATATCATTAAACCGGGCGGATATCTGTTTATCGGTCATTCTGAAACTCTGTACAGAGTTACGGACAGATTTGAACTGATAGGTAAGACCATATGCAGGAAATTACACTGAGCATTCGAAATGCTACAGGCAAAGCCGGTACTTGAGACTTAAGCCAAAACATCAGGGATTGATATGATCACGCCAATCAAAGTGTTAATAGTTGATGACTCAGCTTCTGTTAGAAATTTGCTGTCTCGGATTATTGATTCTGATCCATACCTGACAGTCATAGGCAGCGCATCGGATCCCTACATCGCCCGTGAGAAAATTAAGCAGCTGGATCCCGATGTGCTGACGCTTGACATCGAGATGCCAAGAATGGATGGCATTACTTTTTTAAAAAACTTAATGCGATTGCGCCCAATGCCTGTGGTTATGGTCTCCAGTCTGGCCGTAACGGGGGCTGACAAAACACTGCAAGCCCTTGAAATCGGTGCTGTGGATTATATCAGCAAGCCCAATAGCCGTAGTATTGTCACGCTGGATACTTATGCAGATGAATTAAAGGCGAAAATCCGGGCGGCAGCGAAGGTGCAGATCAAGCCTTTGTTCACCCAAAACCAGCAAGAGACATCGAATGTAGACAAAAATCTCAATGCCGATGCAGTGATAAAGAAAGTGGTTCCGGAAAGTTTTAAACTGACTCAGCCCATTATCGCGATAGGCGCATCGACCGGTGGTACTGAGGCCATTAAACAAGTGTTAACGGGTTTTCCCAAATCCTGCGCGGGAACCGTGGTGACACAGCACATTCCGAGCACTTTCAGCGGAGCGTTTGCAAGCCGCCTGGACACACTGTGTGGTATGACGGTCTGCGAAGCTGTTGACGGTGATGAAATTGTACGCGGTCACGCATACATAGCGCCAGGCGATCAGCATTTAATGGTCGTTCGCCGTGCAGATAAATATTTCTGTAGGCTGGATAATGGTTCTTCAGTCAATCGTCATAAACCATCCGTAGATGTATTGTTTCGTTCAGTGGCCCAAAGTGCGGGGCCCAATGCGACCGCGGTTATACTTACTGGAATGGGTAATGACGGTGCCATGGGTCTTAAAGAGCTACAGGATGTCAAGGCCTCAACCATTGCGCAAGACAAGCAATCCAGTGTTGTCTGGGGAATGCCGGGATCGGCAGTGAAGCTGGGCGCCGCTGACGATGTGCTGCCTTTAAACAGAATTTCAGAGAGGGTTCTGGAATTGCTCAGTCTGAGTAAAACAAGGCATTCAATCGCCTCGCTGGTAAAGAGGAATGTTGGAACCTGATCTTGACTGATGACTCAAGAACACTGAGGAGAATTTACAGGGAGTTATAATTCGATGAATATATTAGTAGTAGACGACAGTTTGGCGATGCGGATGATCGTGATTAAAACACTGCGGGAAGCCGGTTACGATGGTCATGACATTGCGCAGGCCGAGGACGGTGCCAGGGCATTAGACCTTATCCGGGAAAGCGAACCGGATATTGTATTATGTGACTGGAATATGCCAAATATGACAGGCCCCGAGCTTTTGTCTGCATTAAACGAAGAAGGAATAAATCCGAAATTCGGCTTTGTCACGACCGAAGGCAGCGACGCGATGCGCGAAAAAGCTACTGAGCTGGGAGCCAGGTTTCTCATCACTAAACCCTTTACGCCCGAGAGCTTCAAGGCGGAGCTTGATCAATATTTGGATTAAGAGCCTGTCTAAAATCTCTGATATCGGCTGAGCAACCAGGCAAATGATGTTGCAAGGTCTTGTTCGAATCATTAAACGGAGTTAACCATGTCAAAGTTTGATATACCCCAGAAAGTCGAGGTACAACAGATCCTGGGAATGCTGCTTCCCGATGGCGTAGACGTCGAAGAGTCGGCTACCGTGGCCACAGATGGCGGCAGTAAAACCATGGTGGCCGTCTATGTGGATGATGAAAATGCACCCGTAAGTGTCTGTACGTGTGACTTTCATTTCGCGGCTTTTGCCGGCGGTGCACTGACCAAGATTCCAAAGCCGGGCGCGGAAGAGGCTGCGGAAACCGGGGAATTTTCCAAAATGATCCTGGATAATTTATATGAAATTATGAATATCTGCTCCCGGTTATTCATGAACAGCCATACGCCGCATCTACGATTGGAAAAAACCTATCAAACACCTGATGAAGTCCCCAGTGAAGTCAGTCAACTGTTTTCCGAGGAGCATAAAGCCGGGTTTAAGATCAGCATCGAAGGCTATGGAGAAGGTCAGCTCAGTTTTATCTCGACGTGAGGCTAGAGGCTGTCGTCAGGGAAATTTTACGGTAAAGATCTCGGAGATTGGCCCGAGGCTGAGTGATTAGCCATACGCTGACACGGTAGAAGTTCTTTTCAACGCTCGCCATCCGTTACCGAATTCATGACAAAGTCCACACAGGCTCCTGTTCGATTACTTTTCCAGAATCTTAATGATTTCACTATAGCCTCTTGCCTTTGCATGGTCTAAGGGGGATTCTCCGGATCTGTCCGAAATTGCTGTATCAGCACCGGCGGCGACCAGTAGACGTACGGTTTCCACATACTTATCTCCACCGTCTCCCAAAATCACGGCTTCTATTAATGCCGTCCAGCCCAGATTGTTAATGTGGTCGATCGGCGCACCTGCAGTAATGAGTCGATCGACGACTTTATGGTGACCCAGGTGTGCTGCCGCGATAAGAGCTGTGCCCTGATAAGGGCTTGTTATATTTGCCGGACTGGCTCCCAGGTCGAGCACTAAATCGAGTATCGCCAGATCGTTAGCGACGGCCGCGATAGTCACGACGTCGTAGTTTTGGGTGTCCAGTGAATCGGGGTTTGCACCGGAGTTGATTAATTCCCGGACTACATCATCATGTGAAGCAAATACGGCGATATGGAGAGCGGTTCGGTTGTTATTGTCACGTTCCTCAAGATTGGCGCCCTCGGCAATTCGTTGTTTGAGAGTTGCCAGATTTCCCGTATGAGCAGCCCTATGCAGACCCTGGTATCGGGAAGATTCTTTTTCTGTCGGGGCAGTTTGTGCCTGGCCAAGCACTGAAAAACACAACAGCTGTACAGCCACAAACAAGACGCTTGGATATAAGCCATTCCGATTTCGCATTACTTTCCAGCAATTCCGCATATTCAGTATTAATCGGCACGCCGACACCAGGAGTCAATTATCGAAAGACTTGGCCTCTTACTCAAGACATTTGTGCGGATTTGTTAAAATTTTGTTGAATTAATGTCAATTTAACGTCGGATTCCGACCGAAATTTCGGTTTTTTCTTTGTCAAGCAAGTTTTTTTATTCACATTCTCATGTCAAGAGTTGAAAAAAAAGATTTTCTCGTGTAATGGAAAACAGTATGTTAAAAAAAGCTATATAACTCATTGATAAATAACGATAAAGACGAATTGATCAAAAAGTGATCATTTTGCACAGATGCGTCGGGTATAGCCGATTGCCAGGAGAATTCACGACGTAATCCACAGACTTATCCACAGAATTTGTGGATAAACCCGCAGCTCCCGGTATTGGTAAGATCACAGCGTCCGTGCGACATCGCCGACCGTGTCTAACAGGTCGTTTTTCACACGGTTTACGGCCATAATTCGCCTTCAGGCAATTTTCGTCAATATTATCTGGACGGAGTATGGGTACTCCAGCTCAGGAATTTCTTAAGCTTAATGACTATAGTTCGCGTTGCAATTCCTTCTCCACTGGCAAGAACATTTGACTACCGGCTGTCACAATCCCAGCCAATGCCGATTCCCGGTGTGAGGGTCAGTGTGCCGTTCGGTAATAAGCAATTGGTAGGAATAGTGGTGGGCACAGGGAAGACGTCGGTGATTCCAGGAGACAAGCTAAAGGCAATCATCGAAGTTTTGGACAGGCGCTCCCTGCTCGGGGATGAGGTACTTAATCTGTTGATCTGGGCCAGCAGGTACTATGTCTATCCGATCGGAGAGGTAATGTCCGCTGCACTGCCATCTGTACTGAGGCGGGGGGTCGCCGCGGAAATACCTGTCGAAAAAAGATACAGGGTGATAACTGGCGTCAGTATTGACAAAAAAAAGCTGCGGCGAGCGAAACTGCAATCCTTGATTTTCGAATCCATAGAACATGCTTCGTCATCCGGGTTGAATGGTGAGCAGTTGGCAAGCTTGTCGGTCGGATGGCGAGCTGCGGTGAAGGCATTGATAAAAAAAAATCTGATCGAAATACACGAACAGGCATTACTGCCGGTCAGGAATATTCCCACTGCTTCGGCTCCAGAGTTGCATGAGGAGCAAATTCACGCTCTTTCCGAAATAAAGGTCTCTTTGGGGCGATTTCAACCGTTTTTGCTGAACGGAATTACGGGCAGCGGTAAAACGGAAATTTATCTGCGACTCATAGACCATATTACCACTGATGAAAAACAGGCGTTGTTGATCGTCCCTGAAATCAGCCTGACTCCACAACTTCTGGATCGTTTCAAGCAGCGGCTTAGCTGTTCCTTTGTGACACTGCACTCGGGGCTTAATGACGGTGAGCGGGCGGCGAATTGGTTAGCTGCGGCCAAGGGACAGGCAGATGTTGTGATAGGAACACGCTCAGCGGTGTTCACGCCTCTGCCCAGATTAGGCTTACTGATCGTCGATGAGGAGCACGATGTTTCATTAAAGCAGCAAGATGGATTCAGGTACCATGCCAGGGATTTATCGCTGGTGCGTGCGCGCAATGCGGGTGTGCCCATCGTACTTGGCAGTGCAACACCATCGCTGGAATCTTTATTTAACGTCAGGCAGGGGCGATACATCCAATTGAAGCTGACCCATAGGGCAGGAGATGCATTACTGCCCGAAATCGGCTTATTGGATATACGCCGTCGAAAATTGAGGGAAGGCCTCTCCGAACTGTTGATTGAAGCAATCGCTCGTCATCGCCTGGCGGGCGGGCAGATACTGATCTTTATCAATCGTCGCGGATTTGCGCCGATTCTGCTCTGTGCCGATTGCGGGGCGACCGCGGATTGCCAACGTTGCGATGCCCATATGACCGTTCACGCACGTTCACGGAGCCTGCGCTGCCATCACTGCGGTGCTGAACGGCCGGTGCCTCGACACTGCGATAGCTGCGGTGGCTTTGAGTTTGATACGGTGGGGCATGGATCTGAGAGGATCGAAGCTGCGCTGCTGGATGTATTTCCGGACGCAAATGTCGTTCGGATTGACCGTGATACAACGCGTCGAAAAGGAGCCTTGGAGTCTCAATTGCAGGCCGCCGTTAGCGGCGAGGCCAATATCATGGTTGGAACTCAAATGTTGGCTAAGGGGCATCACTTTCCCGGAGTTACCTTAGTCGGTATTCTGGATGCTGATCGTGGCCTTTTCGGCACGGATTTTCGTGCCCTGGAGCAAACCGGGCAACTGATCACCCAGGTGGCGGGCCGTGCAGGGCGAGCCCGGCTTCCCGGTGAAGTCTTGATACAAACCCGTCATCCGGATCATGAACAGCTGCGATTGTTGATTGACAGAGGCTATAATGACTTCGCCGCGTCGGCTTTAAGGCAAAGGAAGCTGGCTGAACTCCCTCCTTTTGCCTATGCCGCTCTGTTCAGGGCTGAATCCCTGCAGAGTCCCGCCGCACGGGAATTTCTAGGCTATGTAGCCCGGTTGATTAAGGCCTGGCTTAACAAGAGACTTGGCGAAGGTACAATAGAAATTCTCGGGCCGGTAGTCGCCCCCATCGAACGTATCGGTGGCCGTTACCGATTCCAGTTGATGGTTCAGTCGAAGCAACGGCACCAATTGAACCGTATTTTAAGCCATGCCCGGCGGGTATTGGAGACGGATAAACTAGCGAGAAAAGTAAGATGGTCCATCGATGTAGATCCTATAGACTTTTTTTAACTTTCCTGACAGTGGCTGGCCTTATTGCCTGCAGCGGCAGCGTAGAGACGACCGATTCCGATTCGGCACCCCCCGATTCGCAGATCCAGACCCAACAGGATCAGGAGCCGCCACCCGATAATCAACCCGAGTCAAATCAGGGGGAAACAGGGATTAGAATTTTAATGCTGGGTGATTCGATTACACAGGGAGACAAATCGCATCAGAGTTATCGCTACCCCTTGTGGAAAAAGCTCGTCGATCATAATTCCGATATCGATCTGGTAGGGTCGTTACGTGATAATTTTAAGGGAAATCCGCAGTGGCCTGATTATCAGGGAAAATCTTTCGACCGGGATCATGAGGGCCATTGGGGTTGGCGAGTTGATGAAATCCTTGCCCGTTTGGACGGTTGGTTGAACCGATATGTGCCGGATATTGCATTGATTCATCTCGGTACCAATGATGTATTCCAAGAGCAGTCGATCGCGAGCACTATTGATGAATTGGAGCAATTGGTCAGTCGTTTACGCCGGCAAAATCCCAATATCATTCTATTTATCGCGAAAGTGATTCCTTCGAAATATCATCAACAGGCGCTTTCGGATTTAAACAGGGAAATCGAGACCGTAATAGCGGGAATCGATACGGAGCAGTCACCCATTATCATTGTTGACCATAGTCGTGATTTCAATGCGTCTAGCGACACTTATGATGGAGTACATCCAAATGCCAAGGGCGAAGAGATCATGGCAAAAAAATGGATGGATGCTATGATCGCCGAGGCCGTGTTGCCCTGATTAGAAACAACTACTCAGTAGATTAAAATTTCGTTAATGTTCTAGGATTATACGAATTTTCTCTTAACTTTTGTTAAACATCTGCTAGCGGTTTAATCTCGAAGAAAAATCTACTAAAAAATTCCGAAATATCACTAATAGTGACTTGCGTGTTTGATGAAATGCGCTAAATAGTTAGTGTTCGAGCCACTTTTACCATGAGTTGAGTTGAACCACGGTTGCACAATACCGTGGCGGCCGGGCTTTGCTCCATGAAAAACGGGCTGAAGCGAGAGGGACTCCGGCTTACCGGTGTTGAATCGTTAATGAACTATTTTCAGAAATAGCCTGAAATTTGCATGTAAATCAGGACCAATAGTAACCACAGTTATAGGGTTGTGTGGAGTCCGGACCCTTTATCACTGAGGTGTAGAAATATGGCTGAAACAAAGAAAACACCCAATAGCAACTTCTTGCTCCTTTCGCTGGGATGTTTGGTCGGTTTTTTGGTGGGTTTCGTTTTGTTATTAGCAAATCTGCCGACATTTGACTATTCGAGTAACTATGAAGGTTATGAGGCGATGGATTATCAATCCTCAGGTACTGGCTTTGAGTTTTACCGCCTGCTGCCCGGGTTAAATGTTGATATCGCTGAGCGTCAGGATGAAGTTTACGAACCGGATATACCTCGCTTTCGTTCCCGTATAAATACAGCGCAAATCGAGCCCGTTGAACAGCAGAAGGTACTTGAAGTACCCGCCAGCTTTACAACGGACGCTTATTTTCTGCAAGCGGGTTCGTTCAGCAGGCTGCCCGATGCGGAAAAAATGCGTGCCAAGTTACTCCTCCATGGACTCGACGCGTTTATCAAGCCTTTTGAGAAAAATGGAAAACTACACCACCGGGTCCGACTAGGGCCTTATTATGAAAAGGACAACTTGAACGACGCAAGGGAATCTCTCAATTCCCGGGGAATCAGCTATATGGTATTGCGGGTCAGAGGCTGACGGTAATTTCTTTTCTTTCCCGGATAGCTGCGGGCTAATTGCAATTAGTTTTCTCAGGCCTCAGTGTTTAAAATGCCTTAATGTATTTTGAGGCAGGAAAACTTCACGAAAAGATAGATCAATGCATGCGTATTGATCAGCATCGGCTACGCCTGCGGGTCAGTCAGGCCAACAAGTACTCCAAGGCCAACTCCTTAAAACCCAAGTTTTTAAATAGCCTGCTAGGGGATATTGAAAAATCCTCGGCCAGGAGATTGCGCCGAGCGGAGACACATCCGGTTCCGGGGTATCCGGATGATCTGCCCGTGGTACAGGCGAGGGAGGAAATCCTCCAAACACTGATCAGGCACCAGGTTGTTATTGTCTGCGGTGAAACCGGTTCCGGGAAAACCACGCAAATTCCGAAAATTTGCCTGGAATCAGGTCGAGGCATATCCGGTGTTATCGGCCATACACAACCGCGCAGACTGGCGGCAAGGTCGGTTGCCTCAAGAATCGCCGAAGAGCTGCACAGTGAAATCGGAAATACGGTAGGTTTTAAAATCAGGTTTACCGATCGCGTATCCGGCAATACTCGAATCAAGCTCATGACGGATGGAATATTGCTGGCGGAGATTCAAAATGACCCCTACCTCAATCAATATGACGCCATTATTGTTGATGAGGCGCACGAACGCTCTTTAAATATCGATTTCTTGCTCGGGTACCTGAAGCAGTTGCTGCCCCGTCGACGGGATTTAAAGCTTGTGGTTACCTCGGCAACCATTGACCCGCAGCGCTTTTCACAGCATTTCGATCTTGCGCCGATAATCTCTGTCGAAGGTAGAACCTATCCTGTAGAAGTGCGTTATCGACCCCTGGAGGAGTATTCGGCTGATGAAGAGGAGACACCGGATGAATCCCGATTACTGTTAAGCGCTTGTGAAGAACTCGCGACGGAAGGGACAGGAGATCTGCTGGTTTTTTTACCGGGAGAAAGGGAGATCAAGGAGCATGCTGCATTTCTGGGTAAGAAACTCCCATTCAGCAAAAAACTGCATGGCAGCGAGATTCTCCCGTTATTTGCAAGGCTGTCGGCGTCGGAGCAGAACCGGATATTCGCCCCTCACTCCAAGCGAAGGATTGTTTTAGCGACCAATGTCGCTGAAACTTCTATCACGGTTCCCGGCATTCGTTACGTCGTCGACTTCGGTCTGGCGCGAATGTCACGCTACAGCGTACGCAGCAAGGTCCAGAGATTACCCATAGAGAAAATTTCCAAAGCGTCCGCTGATCAGCGCAAGGGCCGCTGTGGCCGCGAGGCGCCGGGAATCTGTATACGCCTGTACGGTGAGGATGATTTCGATAACCGTGCCGAATTTACCGAGGCGGAGATTTTACGGACCAATCTCGCGTCAGTCATTTTGCAAATGGAAGCCATGCGAATAGGTCACATAGAAGACTTCCCGTTTGTTGAACCGCCCGAAAAAAAATATGTAAATGATGGATACAGACTTTTACATGAAATCGGCGCGGTCAACCAAAAGCGGAAATTAACCGCGCTTGGCAAATCCCTGGCTAAATTACCGATTGATCCCAGATTTGCAAAAATGCTGTTTGCGGCCCGTGACGAAGCCTGTGTCAGTGAGTTACTCGTTATCGTAAGCGCTCTGTCTGTGCAGGATCCCAGGGAAAGGCCGTTGGATTACCAACACAAAGCCGATGAGTTGCACGCTGAATTTAATGACGCGCAGTCCGATTTTCTAGCCTGGATCAACTTATGGCAATTTCTGGAAGTTCAGTCCAAACGCTTATCCAACAATCGGTTTCGTAAAATGTGCAAGCAGCGTTTTCTGTCCTGGGTGAGGATTCGCGAATGGCGGGAGATTCGCGCACAACTTGAGGCCATGCTCAAGGAACAGAAATTTATTCTTAACAGCAAACCCGCAGCCTACGAAAATATTCATCGGGCTTTAATCAGCGGCCTATTGGCTAATGTCGCGGTAAAACGGGAGAAAAACGAGTATTTAGGAACCCGTAATCGCAAAGTCATGATTTTCCCCGGCTCCGGTTTATTCAAGTCCGGACCTAAGTGGATTCTTGCAGCGGAAATCAGTGAAACCACTCGTTTGTATGCAAGAACCGTTGCAATGATCAAGCCCGAGTGGGTGGAACATTTATCTTCGCATCTGATGAGTTTCAGCTATTTTAGCGCACATTGGCAACGCAAGCGCGGTCAGGTTGGCGCTTATCAGAAATCCAGCTTATACGGGTTGGAAATTAATCCTAAAAAACGAATTAATTATGGTCCGGTCAACCCCGTCGAATCGCGTGAGATCTTTATCCTTGAAGCATTGGTTGAGGGTAAGCTCAATTCAAGCGCTGCGTTTTATCTTCACAATCTGAAGTTGGTGGAGCAAGTCAAAGTACTGGAAGACAAATCACGCCGGCGGGATATTCTGGTCGATCCGCAACAACTCTATTATTTTTACGATGCGGTGATCCCCGATGGAATCTACAGCTTTCCGCAGTTTGAATCGTGGCGCAAGGATTTCGAAGAACATTCTCCCAGAGGGCTATTTTACTCGCGCGACATGCTGCTCAGAACCGAGGGCGCCGCAGATGTTTCGACAGTGGATTTTCCTGATCAGATGGAGTTTTCAGGAGTTGTATTACCATTGAGCTATCATTTTGATCCTGAGGCCGTGGATGACGGCGTTACATTGACGATTCCTGCGTATATCATCAACCGTGTCTCCGCCGAACAATGTGAATGGTTGGTTCCGGGCATGTTGGAAGAGAAAATAGTTGAGTTGATTCGCGGTCTGCCAAAACCTTTGCGCCGCAATTTCGTTCCGGTGCCGGATGTTGCGCGAGATTGCTGCAAAATAATGCAGGCCGGAGACTACTCGCTATTGACCGAACTATCTATCCAGCTCAAACGTATTCGCGCGGTCGAAGTGCCGGTGGACGCATTTGAACCCCAGGCCTTGTCCAAACACCTGCAAATGAATTTCCGCTTGATCGATAAACGAGGTCAAGTGCTGGAGGAAGGGAGAAATCTAAATATACTGCAACAGCGCTATACAGATCATGTTGAAGAGAGTTTGTCGGCGACGGGTGCCGATAGTTTTGAGCGTGAAGATATCAGGGATTGGAATTTTGGCGATCTGCCCGTGTCGGTGGAAATTGAAAATGCAGGGGTTGTAATGAAGGGATATCCCGCGCTAAAGGTGGAAAATCACAAAATTGCCTTGCGGTTGTTTGCCAGCGAAGCGGTTGCAAATGTTGAAATGCACTATGGCTTGCGTGCTCTTTACAAAAAAGTCCTAAGCGATGAAATCAAGTACCTGAAGCGCAAATTACCGGGAATTCAGCAGTTGTGCCTGCGCTTCGCACCTTTCGGATCCGCGGAAGAGCTGATCAACGACATTATCGATGCAGCCGTCGACAGAACTTTTATACGGCAAGGCGATTTCCCGCGTCGAAGAGAACAATTCAGGCATATTCTGGCGGAAAATCGCACACAACTGATCGCTTATGCCAGTGATATCTGTGAGGTTCTTGAGCGTATTTTGGAGTCTTACCGCCGGGTGAGAAAACGCTTGGACGAATCAATCTCCCTCAGCTGGATTGAACCGGCCGTGGATATTCAGGATCAACTGTCGGCACTGATTTACAAAGGATTTGTCAGCAAAACGCCCTCCCGATGGTTGGACCGGTTTCCGGCCTATATGGAAGCCATAGACATAAGGCTGGACGCTCTGGATCGCGCCCCGGATAAAGATCGCAGGCGGCGAGCGGAGTTTCTACCTTTATGGGAAAAATACAAGCACATGCCCGCTCATCGGGAACATGTAGAGAACTACGAATTGAGGCGAGAGGAAATACGTTGGTTACTTGAAGAGCTAAGGGTATCGCTGTTCGCCCAATCGCTTGGCACGATGGAAAAAGTTTCCATCAAACGGCTGGAAACGCGTATGGAAGCGGTTTTAAAGGGCTGATATGAATATGTTGTTTCTGCTATTGGTCTTAACCAAGAATGCCGCAGGCGATATCAACGCGGCATTTGTCAATGCGGATAATCCTGCAGCTTGCGTCTTGAAGCAGGAGCAGCTAAAAGGAATATTTTTGGGGGCGGGCATCCCGATCGTTTATAGTGGATGTGATTCCAGCCGAATAATTTTTCCTGAATACAAACACGCCACTTCAAGCCTGCAAAAGCGGTATTTTTATCAAATTACGCTGAATAATAAGGGGTTCTCCATCCAGTCAATCAAAGACTGGCAGGAGTGCAAAAGCAGCCCCCCCGGAGTGATCTGCGCCAGTTCCGTACAGTCACCGATCAGCCAGCCCTAGCCGGCGGAAGCGCCGTAAAACAGCCTGTCCTGTTCCGCCCGGAGAATATCGCATTTGCGGTTCCGCGGCAGCTCCACATCATCGTAGCTGAGCGCCTCATCTTTTGCCATATCACGCTTCAGAACGCATCCTTCCGCCAGGCCCATGGGCAATAAGCGAGCCTTATGCACGACATCGGCGTTTTCCGCCTCGCCATAGGTCATATACCAACCTATGCCGTCCAGCGTCTCTCCCGCTTTGAGATCGATTTTTGCCGTAGTGACGACTTCTACTTTCGGCGCACCCAGAGGAGCCACGGCTGCATCCTGAAACAGTACGGCACGAGCGATGGTGTTGTGGACTTCAAAGTGGCATAAATGGTAAGGATTAAAAAAACAATACAAGGGCCCCTTGCCTACTTTGTATAGGTTCAGATAATGTTGCTGCCTGGGGTCGTCATGTGTCCCCAGTACGAATATGCCGCCGTTGGGTACGGCTCCTACTACGTAGTCGACTATCCCGGGACCATTGACCAATTCCTCCAGCGGAAACCAGTCCACCGCACCTTCAATCGGGGTTCCCGGGTCGACCGTAGGTCCCAGCATGCCGCGCCTGGCGACGCGCATGCCGGTGGCGTTTGCAACTATGGCTTGCTCGAAAGAAATCTTCGAGCCGTCGGCAAAGGAAGTCACCATATGCGGTTGCTGCCCCCACTGTTTGGCAAACGCTTCCTGGGTGGTAGGGTTGCGATAGGGATCCTGCAGGCCTTTTACGTTTCCGCAAAGAACCGGTTTTACGCCCATACCTTTGACAAAACGGTACAGATTAACGATAACACCCGGTTGATCTCCATCCACATTGGTAAATACAACTCCAGCACCATCAGCCTTGGTTTTCAACAGCGGACCAAGCGTACTGTCCAACTCGGCATTCATTAGTATAATGTGCTTGCCGTTTTCTATGGTTTTTAACGCAACTTCCGCTCCGAATTCAATAGCCCCGGTGACTTCCAGAACAGCGTCCACGCCACCGGCTTCGCACAGTGCATGAGCATTGTCGGTGATTGCATATTGACCGTTTTCGATCGCTGCTTCGAGCTCTGAGGCGGTTTGAATTTCAACCACGTCGTCGACACCGGCCTCCGAGTAAGCCCTCCTGGCGCCTTCTATATGCCGGTTGGATATACAGACCAAATCCATGCCTTCAACACTTTTTAAAATATTGAGTGCAACGCCACGGCCCATAAATCCAGCCCCAACCATCGCCACCCTGATGGGGTTGCCCTTGGCCTTGCGTTTCTGTAATGCTGAATCCAAGATAATCATTGTACTTGCTAACCTTTGTAGTCGGCCCAGTTGGCGTCTTTTTCGGAAATACAGTCTGGCTCTATAGGCCAGACGATCTCAAATTGCGGATCATTCCACCGAATTCCTTCCTCGGCGCCAGGCACGTAACTCTGGGATACCATATAAAAGGCATCCGTATTGTCTTCCAGAGTGATAAATCCATGGGCGAAATCTTTGGGAACGAACAGAGCGCGCCGATTGTCCGCAGTCAGTTCGACTCCGATCCATTGCCTGTAAGTCGGGGAATCCGAGCGCAGGTCTATAATGACATCGTAGAGGGCACCTCGCGTGCAGCGGATCAGTTTTGTCTCCTGATAAGGATTTACCTGGTAGTGCATACCGCGCAGTGTTCCGCGCTTTTCATTCCACGACATATTGGCTTGCTTGATGTCCGAAATAAGACTGTGTTCTTCCAACTCCTGAGTGCAGAAAGTGCGTGCAAAAAATCCGCGCTCATCTTCCATTTTATTGAGATCGATAATATAGGCGCCCGCCAATTTTGTTTCGGTGAATATCATGACTGTTGAACCTAATTAATCCAGTAAAGTTTTTCGTCAATCCGGTTTGCTTCCCTGTGTCCGTTGAGAATTTTCAGGCGAATGTATTCTGAATCCCGGAAATCCGGATTGTTAAATCCCATGGTTTCGAGGCCCTCTTTCAGACCTTGAACAGCCTCGATCAAACTGACTCGCGGTTGGTGATCCGGCGCCAATTCGCGGAATTTTTCAAAACTGACCTGATAGGAACGCTTATCGGGAACAGCATCGGGATTAATGGAGACTTTGGTATTGGGTACCACCTGGGCCACAGCTTCGGCAAGATCCCGGACTTGATAATTCCATTCATCACTGCCGGCGTTAATGGCCAGAAATGCGCCGCCATTATCCGCTTTTCGGGATGCCGCCCAATCTATGGCCAGCGCCATGTCTTTGATATGAATCAGTGGTCGCCAGGGTGTGCCGTCACTGAGAATAGAAATTTCCCCGCTGGAGACCGCGCCGGCGACGAAATCATTCAATACCAGATCCAGCCGGGTTCTTTCACTCATACCGCAGGCAGTGGCGAAACGTAGACAGGTCACCACAAAGTTATCGTCAGCCAGAGGCTCAATGGCCTTTTCCGTCCCTATTTTCGAACGGGCGTAAGCGGTTAGTGGATTCAACTCGTCATCTTCTTTTCTGGGGCCGCCTTCGGCGAATCCGTAAACGCTGCAACTGGATGCGAACACATAGTTCTTTACGCCGGCCTGCTTCGCCAGTTCCGCGAGTCGAATGCTGGATTGACAATTGATTTCATCGGTGACTTGTTCGAAGGTTTTTCCCATCGGGTCGTTGCTGATCGCCGCTAATTGAACAACCGCATCAACGCCTTTAAGTACCTCCGGATCCAGATCACGGACGTCACAGAAATGTTGTTGATCTATACGGGATTCAGGTAACCGGTCGGCCCCGGTTAAACAGTGGGCAAAATAGCCTTCATCCACGCCTATGACCTTTGCGCCGGGGTAGGCGGACATAATCTGATCCGCGACGGTGGGGCCGATATAGCCCATATTGCCTGTAATTAATACTTTCACCAATATCTCCCAAGAAAGTAGCAAAAATTTTGTTGACGGAATCTACAGAGAATCCGAGTAATTTTCCGTGAGTGCATAGCAATTCAATTATTTAGGTAAAATATTTGACCGTTTTACTACAAATTTCACCTTAGTTTGTCCAATACCGTTTCGGCTATAGCCATGGATGAAGTCAAACCCGGTGACTCTATCCCGTAGAGCGCCACCCAACCGGGGACACCATGATCGCTTTCGCCTTGAATGATAAAATCAGCCGCTTCTTCTCCGGGACCCGCGACTTTTGGTCGGATTCCGGAATAAGCCGGTTCCAGCTCCCCATCCCGCAAAGCGGGGTAGTATTCTCGAATAGCCTGGTAAAACCGGCTGCTTCGCTGAGGGTCGACAGTATAGTCGATCTTGTCAATCCATTGTGTGTCAGGGCCAAAACGTGCCTGCCCCATCAGATCCAGGGTGAGA
Source organism: Granulosicoccaceae bacterium (assembly GCA_965222695.1). GTDB lineage: Bacteria > Pseudomonadota > Gammaproteobacteria > Granulosicoccales > Granulosicoccaceae > UBA7957. The sequence goes on from OZ244967.1 coordinate 4,404,094, forward strand.
TGAACACCAAGGCCGACATTATTCGGCATGGGATAGATCAAATGCCTGAACGGTGATTTGCCGGATAAGTTGAAATAGCAGCCGCGGGAGAGATACTGGGTGGGAACGGAATCCGCCGGAATATCCCTGATGGAGCGTGCAACCGACTGGGCGCCCAGACCGGCACTGTTGATCAATTCCCTGCACGTGATCTGAGTCGGTTCCCCGCCACCGACAGAGAGTCTGAATCCGCCGTCGATAATATCGCCTCCAAGCAGGGGAGAATTCAAAACAACGGTACCGCCGTGTTTTTCCAGATCACCCTGATAGCCGAGCATCAGTTCATGGCTATTGATAATACCGGTTGATGGCGAGAGTATAGCCCGAACTGCATTCAGATTCGGCTCCAGATCCCGCAGGGCCTCCTGTTCGATAAAACTGACATCAACCACCCCGTTATCTCTGGCTTTTTGAAAAATCGCATCCTGGGCACGGCATTGTTCGTCATTGGTGGCAACAATCAGCTTTCCCAGACGCTTATGTTCGATGTGGTGCGATTGGCAGAAGGCGTAAAGCATGTTTTTGCCTTTGACGCAAAGTCGGGCCTTCCAGCTGTTTTTGGGGTAATAAATTCCGGCGTGAATCACTTCACTGTTGCGGGAGCTGGTTTCCTCGCCGATGTGCTTATGCCTTTCGAGCACAATCACTTCCCGCCCGCTCATTGCCAGAGCCCTGGCGATCGCCAGACCGACAATTCCCGCACCTATTACGATGGAATCTAAATCCATACCCATAAAATCACGCCGGCGACCAATCAAAGCGAACGGAGCTGCTTTGTGTTCAATTAGTGGTTTGCTGACCAGGAAGGTTGGAAGCGTCAGGCAACCGCGCGATTGCCATCATAAAAGATAATACAAAATTCCTGAACAGGCACACCTTATTATCGGCATGCCTGTCCGGAACGTTAGCTGATTAACTCTTTGTTTTGCGTCGCAGAACCGCAGTCAAACCCAACAGTGACAAGAGTGCCAGCATCAGCGGATTGATAAAACCGCCGCCACCGCCACCACCACCGCCGTCATCTCCGCCGTCGCCTCCATCTCCACCGCCGTTACCGTCCGTTTTTTTGCTTACGGTCACAGTGACGGTAGACGTGTTCAGCGAGCACTTCGTGTTGTCAACTTCAACATTAAAGGAATAGCCCCAGTTGTACCAAAGCTTTCGATTGAAAACGCTCGCCAGTATGGTGATGTTCATGGACTCAAAGTCACTCGGCGTCAGGTCAATCCAATTGGCCATGGCATCGAACTTCCATGGAATACTGCCTGCGGATATAAGGCCGGCGGTCGTGTTGGTTGAACTGTCGTTTTTAATAACATCGTCGAGCGCGTTTTTATTGGTTTTAAGTACCATGCCCCCGGCGTCCGTGTCAGGTGAGGGTGCCGGATCGCTGGTGATGGTGAACATATTGTTGCCCGGGTCAGTCTGGTCTCCGCGGCGTTCTCCGTTCCACACCATCATTAACTTGATAGCACCGGAGTCCGTGTCCCCTTCATTACATCCGGAGATTGAGGTGACCGATTTATTGGGCGAAAACGACCGCCCCACGACACCGCCATCCGTAACCGGCTGGTCGTTCCAGAACCCCTCGTTGACACCCCGTAAGTCTGTAGAATTGATGGCAGGATCCCCTCCTTCATAAATCGTCACGGATCCCCCGTTGCTGGGGGTGTAGGAATCCGCAACGGGCTTCTCCGCATTTATATCTGTCAGGGAAAAGGACTCCACGCCGGTTCGCCACTCCGTCTCCGTGACCTGATAGGTGAAGGTATCCGATTCGCCGAAGTCGGCACCAGGCGTATAGACAATTTTATTATCCTGGATAACAGCGGTTCCGTTGGCCGGTGCTGTGGCTATTGTCAGTGTGGCTGTATCCACTCCCGTGTCGTTATCGAGGACGGGAATTTCAACAGCAGTGGTGCCGTCAGTTTCGGCTGTATCGTCAACTCCGGCCCCAGGGGTCCGCGCTTCATAGGCGGCAAAACTCAACCCTGAAAGTGCATACAAGGATGCGGCTACAGCGATTGCCGTTTTGCTTCGGGTAAAAATCGTGTGTTTACTGGTACTCATTTAATCAGAATCCTCTCAATAGATTGGTGAAGCTCGATTCTCTTCACCAGCGCTTATGCCGAAACCGTCGCTCTACCTTGGTAACATTTCGAACATTCCTGGCTGACCATCGAATTTATGAGATAACATTTTATTAATCAATAACATCAGTCCAAGCTTGCGTATTCTTCACAATGCTTCGTGGTAGAGAATAAAAATCTGTCCAATCTCTGGAGTTTAGTCTCAAAACCGGTATTTTGTACTTGCTTCCATAGCCTAAGTATGACAATGGCAGGATAAGCGGGCGGAAGAATTTTCCTTTTTTTACGATTTTCGGACAGCTTGGCGTCAAATTTATGACTTTTTTTGCCGTGGCAATCCTCAGGCAGTTGGGCTGCACCTCGAAATAGAATTTCAAAGCCGCTTGTGCAAGGCGACTTTTAATAGTAAAAGTCTGGTACTACCTCCGGATTTGAACTCTCCGTAATCTGAGGGATCTTTACCCAGATTGCGCAACAAATCAGGGGAAATTGCTGATCATGATATTCACACCCAGGATTATAGTGAAAGTCGCTAAGCAATACTGCATGACGTTGTAAAGGCCAGTCATACCTTTTGCAGAGCGGCGCAGGGGCCAGGCGATTATCAGGGATAATACAGCCATGCCCGCCATTGAGCCCAGGCCGAAAAGGAGAACGTAAACCATTGCAAGGTAGGGAGATTCGATTGAATTCAGGGTCAGTAAAATCAGCGCCGAGGCACCGGCCATGCCATGCATCAGGCCTACAAAAAGCGCCCGTGCGGGAAATTGCTTAATACTATGCTGGTGCCGGTGGGCTGCGTCGTCGTGTTGCAGGCTGTTGCGATGGGAGTGGGCATGAAAGTGCTCTGCTTGCCCGGGGTGGTGGTGAAGGTGGAAATGGATGCGCTGTTTGCGGACCCGTCGAATCACATCCAGGCCCAGCAGCAGAAGCAGGGCGCCTACCGCGAATTCAAGCCAGTGCGCGACTGTTTCCGTTAGAGTGCCTCCAAACAGAATTGCTATGGATGCGAACAGAAACAGGGTAATGGTGTGTCCCAATCCCCAGAAGACCCCTTGACGCACGCCGTTGCGCAGGGATTCGTTTTCCTGCACCAAGGTGGCGACCGCCGCGACATGGTCCGCCTCAACGGCATGACGCATCCCCAGTAAAAATCCAAGAATCAATAAACCGGTCATTGCGCTTTGACTACTCCATCAACAGATACGCGGCAGTTGCTCGCCGACGAGCATATCGACAATCCGTTCGCCGCCAAATCCTGTTTCCAACAGCACGCGCCGCGCGGGTGTGCCGTGAACCTGCCCGATAATGCGGCTGTGTTTACCGGCAGGATGCTGTTGCATGGCCTTTAATACCGCGTCCGCCTGTTGGCGGGGCACAATGGCCACAACTTTGCCTTCATTGGCGAGGTATAGCGGATCCAGTCCGAGAATCTCACACATGCCTCTTACTTCGGGACGAACAGCCAGATCGGGTTCGCTGATTCGTATCGCACAATCGCTGGCTTGAGCATACTCATTCAACACAGTGGCTAGACCGCCGCGAGTGGCGTCACGCATACAATGAATGTCCGGACTGGCGCCCAGCATGACATCGATCAATGAATTGAGCGGCTGACAATCGGTCTGAATGGTGTTTTCTATGGCCAAGTCACCACGAGCGTCGACAATTGCCGCGCCATGATCTCCGAGATAACCGTTACAAATCACCAGATCCCCCGCCTGTGCGCGATTTGCCACGGGATTGATGCCACCCGGAATCACGCCGATGCCGGCAGTATTGATAAATAATTTGTCGGCTGAGCCCTTGGGGACGACTTTAGTATCACCGGTGATGATACTGACTCCGGCTTGATCCGCGGTTTGTTTCATCGAGATGACGATTTTACGTAAAGCATCAACGGCCAAACCTTCTTCGATGATCATACTGCATGTCAGGTACAGAGGCTTGGCACCGCCTACCGCCAGATCGTTCACGGTTCCGCTAACCGCGAGTCTGCCGATATCTCCTCCGGGGAAAAACAAGGGGTCAACGACATAAGAATCCGTGGTCATTGCCAGCCTGTCACCTTGCAGGACCAGATCGTGCAACGGTAATCTCGCTTGATCTTCCAGCAGATTAAGCGATTCATTGTCAAATATGCCGATAAAGAGATCGTCGATTAAGTCTCGCATGGCCTTACCGCCGCTGCCATGCGCCAGCGTAACAGTGTCGGCTCTCAACTTGCCACGGCGATAGGGTTTTTTTGATTTAATCATACTCTGACTCCCTTGCTTTCCTGCTCCTCGCGCTTTGATAGCAACTCCGGTAAATTGCCGAAATTATAATAAGCCGCACAGGCTCCTTCGCTGGATACCATCAGGGCGCCCATCGGTGTCTCCGGCGTGCAGCTTGAGCCGAAAACTTTACATTCCCAGGGACGGATAACACCCTTGAGCACCTCACCGCATTGACAGGATTTGGGGTCGGCGATTTTCGGATTCTGCACGGTAAATTTTCGTTCCGCATCGTAAGCGGCATAAGCATCGCGCATTTTCACACCGGAATGATCGATTGAGCCCAGCCCTCTCCACTCGAAAAATTCCCGCAATTCGAAAACCTTGCTGACGGCATCCAGTGCAGCCTTGTTGCCCGCAGCCGGGACAATGCGTTTGTATTGATTTTCAACCTCACAGCGCCCCGCGGCGATCTGTGCCAGTAACATGTAAAGGGACTGCATAATATCCAGCGGTTCAAATCCGGTAATGACGATGGGTTTTTTATAATGCTCTGTAACAAACTGAAAGGGTTGTTCGCCGACCACCATGCTGACATGGCCCGGGGCTAAAAACCCGTCCAGCCGCATGTCCGGCGAATCCAGGATCGCCTTAATGGTCGGCACGGTGGTGATGTGATTACAGAATAGTGAAAAGTTGTCGATTCCTTCGGCTTCGGCTTGTAATACGGTCAGTGCAGTACTGGGCATGGTCGTCTCAAAGCCCAGTGCAAAAAATATCACTTCTTTCCCTGAATTTTTGCGGGCAAGTTGCAGCGCATCGAGTGGGGAATAAACCATTCGAATATCCGCGCCATCCGCTTTTGCCTGCAGCAGGCTCTTTTTTGAGCCGGGGACACGCATGGCATCGCCGAATGTTGCGAATGTTACATCGGGCCGCTCCGCAAGGGTGACACAATCGTCTATTCTGCCCATCGGCAGGACGCATACCGGGCAACCCGGTCCGTGCACCAGTTCAATGGTATCGGGTAAAAGCTGCTCTATACCGTAACGGAATATGGTGTGGGTGTGACCGCCGCAGAATTCCATCAATTGCAACGGCCGTTTTAAATCGCCGTAAATTCTGGCGGCCAGTGTTTTTATCTCTGCGACCAGTTTTTTTGCTTTTTGCGGGTCGCGGAATTCGTCTACAAATTTCATAATGTTTCACCGAGTTTGCCGCGCTTGTCGGCAAGTAGTGTATGAACGAGATCCCACAAAATGTGGTAAGAGGTGAGATGAGCTTCCTGTACTCTGTGAATGGAATCGGTTTCTACAACAAGGCAGTGGTCGAGTATACCGCTGGATAGCATTTCTCCGCCCGTATTGCCGGCGAATCCGATGGTTCTTATGTCCATGTCACGGGCTTTGTGAAATGCCGCCATAATGTTGTCTGAATTGCCGCTGGTGGAAAAACCGATCAGTACATCGCCGCTGCGCCCGTGAGCTTCAATCTGACGAACAAATACATGCTTGACCCCGATATCATTGGAAACGGCGCTGTACATCGCCATATCGCAGTTAAGATTCATTGCCGGCAGCGAAGGCCGCCCGGCGGTAACCGGATGTTGAAATTCCACTGCGATATGCGCGGCATCACAGCTGGAACCTCCGTTGCCCATCGAAAACAAGCGGCCCTGGTTCATATAGCTATGTGCAACGGCTGCGGCCGCGTCCACCAGGGCCTGCGCTTTTTCCTCGAAAAAGGTCTTTTTAACGGCCAGGCTGTGCGCTGATTTTTGCCGTACAGAGTCCAATAGCGCGGAATTCGTATCGCTCGCCGTCCTTTTTTCACCGTGCAAGAAAGGGTACAAGGATTGTAATGCGTCTTTATTCCCGTCTTTCATAGCTATAAAGGATTCTCCTGCATGGCTTGAATTTCTTCCTGGGCCTCTTGCAGTTCGCTTAACAGTTCGAGAGTTTTCCGTGCTTCGTCTTCGTCTATACGGCTCATGGCAAAGCCCACGTGTACCAATACCCAATCCCCCAGACACTGTTCTGCAGAGTGGTCATCGCTGACCACGCAGGCAATATTCACTTGGCGCTGCACACCGCCGACGTCGACTTTCGCCATTAAACTCTCGGCATCGGTGATTTCAATGATCTGCCCTGGTATACCCAAACACATAGTTTTATCCTCTGTATCCGATCCGACCGGGCAGAACCCGGTCATCAATGTTTTAATCTTTTTCAGACACCGGCGCAATGATATTTCGCGCAGCGGCGACCAAACCCTGGCCTAAGGCGATTCCACCGTCGTTAGCGGGAATATTGAGGTGTTGTAAAGCGCTTAATCCGTTGAGTCGCAGACCGTCGCTTACCAGTTCGAACAAAATGCGGTTTTGAAAGACTCCTCCGCTCAGGGCGACCGCCGTGACCTTATGCATGGAGGCGAACTGAGTCGACACCTTCACCAATATTTCCGCCAGTCCTTTGTGAAACCGTGCTGCGATAACACTCGCCGGATCCATTGCGGCTATGTCGTCCAAAACGCTTGCCCACATCGGCGATGGATCGATCAGCACAGGTTTATCCCCTTTGAGGCGAAACGGATAAGCTTCCACGGTGTGGATTAATTCCGGGGTGATCAGTGCTTCCAGTTCCATAGCCGCCTGACCTTCATAGCTTATATCTTCAGAGCATACGCCAAGTATACCTGCCACCGCATCGAAAAGGCGGCCGCATGAAGAAGAAAGCGGCGAATTGAGCTGCCCTTTGATCATGGCATCCAACGTTTTCAGGGGTTTGCTGTTGAGAAACCTCACAATCCCCAGTTGCGGATTCGCTTTTGCGAATCCATGCCAGTCGCTAAATCGTTGCAGGTGGGCATAAGTGTTTCTCCAGGGTTGTTTTATTGCCTGAACGCCTCCCGGCATCGCGACCGGTGTCAGACAGGCCAGACGCTCACAGGATCTGTAATCCACGAGAAATAACTCACCCCCCCAAATTCCACCGTCCGTGCCAAAACCCAAACCGTCCAGCGTGATACCAATCACTTTTTCCGCCAACAGGGCTTGCCGATTATCCGCGAGACAGGCGGCTAAGTGGGCATGATGGTGCTGAATTTCCTCGATTTGCAGATGATTTTCAGCTGCGCGCTCTCTGCCGAGTTTCGTGGACAGGTACTCCGGATGGTAATCGACGGCAATTTGTTGAACCTTGTGTTCGTACAAACGATGATATAAATCCAGATTGTCATTGTAGTCCTGCCAGGTGCCGGCATTTTCCAGGTCACCCATGTGTTGCGATAAAATGGCGCGGCCCGATTTCAGCAGGCAGAAGGTATTTTTCATTTCAGCGCCCAAGGCCAGCAGTCCATCGCACTGTTCGAAGCCGGCGGGTAATTGCAGCGGTGTTGGCGCGTATCCCCTGGCTCGGCGAAGAACACGGATTTGGCCGTCCATCAGCCGTACGACTGAGTCGTCGACACGATTAATAATTTCGCGGTTATGCAATAAAAAGTCATCCGCAATGTGCGCCAGGTTTTGCAACGCTTGGTCGTTGCCTATGCACTGCGGTTGGTGGGAACGATTACCGGAGGTGAGTACTATAGGATTTTCCAGCATTTCCATCAGCAATGCGTGCAGAGGGCTGTAAGGCAGCATAAATCCCCAGTGTCGCAGTCCCGGTGCAATCTGTGGCGGCAGCAGCGCAGTATTTTTGCTTTCCAGAATCACTATGGGGGCAGCCGCTGAACCCAATGCCAGTTCCTCGGCATCGTTAAGCCTGCAGTATTGTTTGATCTGGTCGATGCTTCGCCCCATCATCGCCAGCGCCTTATGCGGCCGATGTTTTCTTTGCCTGAGCCTTGACACTGCCTCCGGGTTGCCGGCGTCACAAGCGAGGTGAAACCCCCCGATTCCCTTAATTGCCAGAATCTTCCCCTGGCGGATCTGCAGGGCGGCGTCATGGATAAAGGAACCGCTCGAACTTCCACCTCTGCGGCTGTGCAGCCACAGCTCCGGTCCGCATTGAGGGCAGGCATTGGGTTGTGCATGGAAGCGTCTGTTGTTCGGATCTTGGTATTCTTTACTGCATCTGTGGCATTGAGCGAATTCCGCCATACTGGTGTTCCGGCGGTCATAGGGAATGGCCTTTATGATGCTGAGGCGGGGGCCGCAGTGCGTGCAGTTGGTAAAGGCGTAGCCAAAGCGGCGATTATTCGGATCTGTGATATCATCGAGGCAGGCCTGGCACATTGCGGCATCCGGGCTGACGCCTGTATTGTTGGAATCATGATGACTTTCGTGGATGCTGAATCCGCTTATCCCGGGGTCGACTTCAGCCTCGAAGATTTCTATTTCCTCGATTTTCGCGAGAGGAGGGCAGTACAAGTGTATTTCGCTTTCGAATCGCCGAAGTTTGTCCGGCTTGCCTTGTAATGCAACCAAAACCCCATCGCCATCATTATAAACATATCCGGCAAGATTCAGCCGGCTGGCGATTTGCCATACAGTTGGTCGAAAACCGACGCCCTGCACGATTCCCCTTATTCTGATGGTGATCGCGGCAGCTTCCCCGTCGTGAGGCGAGATAGCGTCGAGCGCCGCTGTATTTTCACTTCGGTACATGCTCAGTGCACCGTGCAAACCATGCAAGGATCGAAGGACCGGACGATATGCTGGATCATCACATGGTCGTTTCCATCCCTGCCGATCTCTGTACCCTCCAATGCTTGCTCCAGTGCACCGGGAGTCCCACGACTGTCGCGGGGCGAAAAATTCCAGGTTGTGGGGGCGATAATCTGATAATTGAGTATACGACCGTGCTTGATACGGAGCCAATGTCCCAGACTGCCTCGCGCAGCTTCAATTAAGCCGGCGCCGCGCGACTCGTCCGGCATATTCGCCTGAGTGCAGAATGGCTCACGGGGTTTGAGCGATTTCGTCCACACTTGCATTTGCGGAACCACCAGGGCCAACTCAAGCAGGCGCGCGATAACCCGATTTCGAACATTACTCCCACTGTCAGCCACGAGGGCGCGGATCAGCGGATGACCGTTAACCTGTTGACGTGCCAGTGCGCCCACTTCGACTATCCTGTCGTCATATCGTGGTGCTTTACACCAGCTGTAACCCCGGCTGAAATCACTGTCCGGAATGGTGCTGCCTTCATAGGGATGATGTGCGCTGTTTTGCGCCTGTAGCCAGCTGCTGCTGACATCTTCGGTAATTTTGGATTGTTGAAGGGATTGGAGCCGTTTGAACCAGACGCCACTTTTAAACAAGTGACCCTGTTCCAATTCATAGCTGCCAAAGCTCATGAAACTGTCCCTGGCCTTTCCGATCCGGTCCAGTTTTAACTGCCGTGAAATCTTTAGAAAAATACCGAAGTCCGAGTTGGTGTGATCATCGGCCCAGGTTTCCAGTTCGGAAGGGGATGATAAAGCGGCAAGATTTTCCAGTTGATCTCCGAATAGTACCGATTCCAGAAACTGACGAAAAGCCCCGATAATCGCCAGCAAGCGTATCCGCTCCTGACTTTCCACGCTGCGCGTCGTTCCACCGGCTTGTATGGCCAGGGTGTGTGGCCACTTGCCGGCCAATATTCCGGTAATATGTAAAAAACCGGCTCGGGCGGGTAACATCGAATTGACACAAGTACCGGATTGCGCGCGAAATCGCTCTGCTACAAGCTCGTGCCAGGCTTGCTGTTTGTAACAGGATCTGGCGAAATCGGGCATAAAAAACAGGTAAAAGTGGGTGAGATGATCGGCCATGTTTTCACAGGCCAGAATAATATTCGTCGACAGGCGGCCGTTTTCGGCGAGCGATATTTTCTGTGCGGTTCCGATCGCACGGGCTGCTGCGACCGATTGCGCCACAGAGCAAATACCGCAGATTCTGGGTGTATAGACCAGGGCATCGCGAGGATCCTTTCCGTGTAAAATCTGCTCGAATCCTCGAAAAAGCGGAGAATTAACCCAGGCCTTGGATACCAATCCGTTTCGGATTTCCACGTCGACTTCCAAATCCCCTTCAACCCGGTTGAAGGGGCCGAATACCCTGCGGCTCGCCGCGGCGGACACTACTCTTTACCTCTTGCATTGTCGTTGTGGGGGGAGACCACGACGTGGTCCGCAACCGCATTCTCTTTCAGCCGTTTAGGTGTCGCTGCTTTGGATAAAGAGGCCAGTGCGACAAACCAGGCCTTGGGCATATCGGTAGGTAACCCGATGGGAATACCGGCAATTTTGGGTGTTTCAATAAACGTATGGCCCGGCTCTTCAAATCCGGGAGCGGTGCAATTGATGCAGGCATAGCCGCCTCTCAGACAGGACCCCGATCCATTCCATAATCGGGTATTACAGTCGGCATGGGCCTGGGTTCCCAGGCAACCCATATTCTCCATCATACAACCCTGATCCGAAGGTGATACGGCGCTGGCTTTGTACTCGTAAAATTCGTTTCGCGGGCAACCGTGGTGAACCAAATGGTCCGTGTAAGATCGCGGCCGGTTCAGCGAATCCAGATCATCCAGGCCGAACTCACTCATGGCCAGTTGCATCAGGGTTTCACTCACCCAGTTGGGGTGGGTCGGGCAACCGGCGACATTGATCACCGGCAGGCCCGCCGGCCCTGTCCATCTTTCATCCAATAAGGCGCCCTTGAATTCTCCGTCATACTGCAGGCCGCAGGCTTCCGCCAGATTGCCGCCGGCAGCGGTGATTCCGCCGAACGCTGCACAACTGCCTATGGCCAGAGTGTAAAGAGCTTTATCCGCCAGATCTCTCAGCCAGTCCATCATCGGGCGTCGGGTGCCTGCCAGCATGTGAAAACGGCCGCTTCCGTTAGGTCCGCACATGACCGAACCTTCCAGGCATAATGCATGCACGGCCTGCCTGCCTGCAACCACGCGTTCCAGCAATTCGATCAACTGTTCAGCACTGGCTTCACTGAGGGAGGGGTGCCAAAGGAGATTTATACCTGCCTGTTTGAACAGGCTTTTAATATCCGGTGATTCCGCGTTAAGCAATGACATGCTGCAACCGCCGCAGCCTCCGGATTGTAGCCATAAAACGTTGAACAACTCGCTCACAACTCACGCTCCAACGGCAGATCAAGCGTAAATTGAGCGCCTCCCTCCGGATGATTCTCAACCTTCAGGCCACCCCCGCACTGTTCTGTCGCCAGTCCATAGCTGATGTATAAGCCAAGTCCGGTACCTTTGCCTACCACTTTACGGGTAAAAAAAGGATCGAATATTTTTAGTAAGTCATTTTCCGCTATACCTGGTCCGTTGTCTCGAATGCGCAGGGAAACCGACTTACCGTCGATCATGGCGTCTATCATTAATACCGGCTGGCTTCTTTTCTCCATCGCATCCACTGCGTTCTGCAATAGATTGATCAATATCTGATGAACATAACCTTCGTGATTGATTAATTCCAGGTCCTGCGGGATATCGATTTTCAGCTCCGGTTTGAGCTTGCTCGAGCGCAACACCCACTGTACCGCGGTATTGCAGACTTTAAACAGGTTGAAACTTACCCGGTTTTGCTGCTGAGGAATGGAAAAGCGGCGCAGGTTTTGAACAATTTCATTGACCCGTTCGGCTCCTTCCATCGAGCCTTCGATCAAAGGCCCTATATCCCGGAGCATAGGGTCGACCCTTAATTGCTTGCGCAATTTTATCTGTTCTTCCTGATTGACGAGCTGTTGGATGGAGTTGATATAATCTTCGAACCGTTTCTGGTAGCGCTGCAATGCATACATATTACCGTAGACAATACTGATCGGATTGTTTAACTCGTGTGCAACGCCGGCGACCAATCGCCCCAGGGAGGCCATTTTTTCCGATTGAATCAATTGTTTTTGTGCCGTCTTGAGTTCTGCGTGAGCCTGATTCAGCTGTGCGTAGGCCTTACGCAGTTCCCCCAGGGGGCGGCCTGTGACGACCAGGCCGCAAAGACGGTTATTATGGTCATAGCGTGCGTTGCAGTTTACTGCCATCGGAACGGGGGAATTGTCTGAATCAAGCAGGTCCACTTCGCAATCGATGATGGCTTGAGATCGGATATATTCGGAAAACTCGCTGACCTGGGCGGAATATTGTTCGGTGAAGAGACTCACCAGCGTTGTACCGATCAATTCATTTTCTGACTTATTGATCGCCTTTTCCAGTGCCAGATTGACTTGTTGTATTTTGCCGTTGACATCGCAGACGATCAATATATCCGACATTGAAGAGATCACGCTGTTGATGAATCGCTGAGCGTTCTCCAACTCGGCGTTTTTTTCTTCAAGCTCGACTTGATACCGTACCAGGTCGGTATAGATGGATTCCATCTGGTGTATCACGCTGATCCAGGCTTCTTCTTCCATATTTTGCGGTATTTGTCCGCTTGGAATATCCATTTGCGGATTAGCCGCTGGAACTGCCTGCTTATGTGACGGCTTTTTCATACTTCGGCCTCAGCCAGCATTTCCCTGTCTTCTTCCCTAGCCAGACCGTAGCGCTGTAATTTGCTTCTTAAGCCAACTCTGGATAAACCCAGTTCCTGTGCCGCGCGGGTTTTGTTCCATCTGAGCCTGATCAAGGTTTCCTTGAGAATACGGGCTTCGAGGAATTCAATCCGCTCTTTGAGGCTGCCTTCGATTCCCGTCAGCACGGCCATTTCCTCCTGAGCCTCATCGGGTATGGCTTGCAGAATTTCCGTTGAAATCAGCTCTGCGCCGATGTAGTCGCCCTTGGCCAGTACCAGCATTCGCTTAATCTCGTTTTGCAACTGACGTACATTTCCCGGCCATTGATAGGATTCGAGGCAGGCGATGGCTTCCTTGGTAAAACCTTTGACTTTTTTTCCCAGTTGCTCTGTAATTTCACCCAGTAAGGAGTGGGCCAGAGGTGCAATGTCGGTCGACCGCTCCCTGAGCGCGGGAATCGGTATGGTGAAGGTGGAAATTCGATAATAGAGATCCATTCTGAACCGGCCTGCGCGCACTTCTTCCATCAAGTCCTTGTTGCTGGCGGCAATTACCCTGACGTCGACATTTCTTCTCCGGTTACTGCCCACAGGCCTGATTTCTCCCTCCTGCAGCACCCGCAGTAACTTGACCTGAAATGCCGCTGAGATATCGCCGATCTCGTCGAGGAATATTGTGCCGCCGCTGGCCCGTTCGAGCAGCCCTATTCGATCCTCCACAGCACCTGTAAATGCACCGCGTTTGTGGCCAAAGAGTTCGGATTCCAGTAACTCATCGGGAAGTGCTCCACAGTTTTCCGCGACAAAGGGTCCGTCCTGGCGTAAGCTGTTGTAATGCAGGGCGCGGGCACAAAGTTCTTTGCCGGTACCCGACTCACCCTGCAGCAAAACACTAACGTCAAACGGTGCGACTTGCCGTACCAGATTACAGACGCTGTTCATGCAACTGTCGGGGCTTCTGATAATTCCATTGTCCCAGTCGAATCGTGCTCGTAACACTTTTCGTTTTTCAATCAGCGATTCGTTCAGGGACTCCGGCTTGATCTTCAATTCTACGCTGAGCTGTTCATTTTGCCGTTGTAGTTGAAAAAGCTCCACCGCGTTGCGGATTTGAATCAAGAGTTCTTCCGGGTGCCAGGGTTTTGAGATAAATTGATATATCCCTCCCATATTGATTGCATCGATAATATCGGCGGAATCAGTATAACCGGATATGATGATACGAACGATTTCGGGCCACTTCTCGCGCACCATGGTACAGAACTCGACGCCGGTCATATCGGGCATACGGTGATCACAGAGCAATACCTGAATCCACTCGTTCTGCAGGATGCTTTCTGCCTCTTCGGTGTTGTGGGCGACATGGACATCGAATTCTTCGCCGAGAATTCGGCCAATGGTTTCCAATGCACGCGGCTCATCGTCGACAACCAATACACTGGGTAAGCTGTTGTTCGTCATATCCATGATAAGCTCTTAGCAGCTCTGTGTATGTTCGGTCGGCGGATTTTTCCGGCTCCGATAAGCGATCAACCGGGCCTCACGGGTCACGCAGATCCATTTGTACCAGTCCTGCATACCCTGTCCTGTCGTGGCTGACACTTGTAATATCTGAATACCTGGATTGACCCGGCGTGCGTAGGCGATACATTTTTCCACATCGAACTGCAGATAAGGCAGTAAATCGATCTTATTCAGCAACAGCAGTTCAGCGGCACTGAACATATCAGGATATTTGACCGGTTTGTCCTCGCCCTCAGTGACGGACAAGATGGCGACCTTGCCGGCTTCCCCCAGATCGAATGCGGACGGGCAGACGAGATTCCCCACATTTTCGATAAACACTACCGATTGTTCTTCGGGTTTCAGCTCGTCCAGCGCATGCCCGATCTGATGTGCATCCAGATGACAACCTTTACCCGTATTGATCTGCAGCGCACGCACACCGGTGGATCGAATGCGTTCCGCGTCTTTGCTCGTTTCCTGATCGCCTTCTATCACTGCCAGGGGTAGTTGTGTCTTCAGGTCGGTCAGCGTTTGTGTCAGCAAGGTAGTTTTACCGGAACCGGGACTGGAAACCAGGTTCAGCGCCAGAATGCCTTTTTCCGTAAAATACGCGCGATTTGCCCTGGCGTAGTGATTATTCTTGCCGAGAATATCCTGTTCGATCTGAACCATGCGAGTCTGCGACATACCCGGGGCATGCGCGTGAGCCGGGCCTTTTCCATAGTGGTGATGATCGTGATCATGAGAATGGTCGTGGTCGTGGTCGTGGTCGTGGTCGTGGTCGTGGTGTTGATGATCATGTCCTTTACTCTCAATGCGGGTTTCACCTTCCCCGCAGCCGCAAACTGTACACATTACTCTACCTCCAATTCTTTAACTCTGAGTTCATCACCGCCGTCCGACTGGATTTGAAAACTGCCGCACTTGGGACAGGGGTCATACCTTTGTTCTATCTCCACCGGTTTTGCACACTGCATACACCAGCTGCTGGCGCCGATTTCGATAATCTCCAGCCTGGCATTTTCGGCCAGCGTATTTCTGCACACGACATCAAAACAAAAGCGCAAGGCTTCGAATTCGACGCTCGCGAATTTGCCGACTTCCAACCAAACGGTTTTGACCGTTCTATAGCCCTGTGAAGTGGCTTGATCTTCAATAATCTGTATCACTCCCTCACAAAGCGACATTTCATGCATGTTCAGGTGTACTCGTTTCCGGTTGCCTGAATTGCAGCTTATAACCGACGCAGGGATCAATGAGCTGGATCAAAAACCTGGCCTGATGTAACAATTCCGGTTGTTGTTGGTCTTTCAGTTGCGACAGCATGCGCGAGACGATGCCGTCGTAATGGAAATTCCATTCAGTCGGCGCGAGAATCCGGTAATGTTCAATCCGGTCTTTATCCAATGTGAGGCAATGAACCAGACGGCCTCGCACCGCTTCGAGCTGGGATATACCCAACTGTTTTTCGGGGAATTTGGGGCGTAGAAGACTGACGCCGGCGAGTTCCGCGTCGACCGTATTGAGCATTTGCAGCAGTTCCAGAATCCTTGCCACCATGCGCGGATAAGCACCTAATCCGTGTTGTTCTATCGCCGATTGCGTAAGTGGCTGATAGAGTTGACGGGAAAAAGGCCCGGTTTCGTAGCACACACTCTGCCACTGCGGATTAGCGATAAAAGCCTGGCATTGTTCGTCCATCAAAAGACTTTGTAATTTGGTAAAAGGCAACTCCGGTAATGCCGGGAGCGCCAAATCACCCAGGTTTTGCCATCCCTTGTCCGTCAGGGTTTGCAGCAGTCTGCCGATTTCACTGTCAGCCGGAATTTCACTATTGACCGAATGGTATCTGCCATCGGCAAACAGAAACTCCAGCGCCCTGTGTTTGAGCTTTTTCCATTTCCCGGTAAAGGAATCGGATACCAGGCTTTGCGCTTTTTGTTGCCCGGGTACACAGGTCAGTTGCCCTTGCGGATTTGCCAGCTCCAGCAAAGCCGTTAGGGTAGAGTTCAGGGGGGCAAACACTTTCGCTTCCGAGTTGTTGCCAAGCAATTTCGGCCAGTCAATCAGTATGCGCCAAAGATGTTCCCTGATGCCTTCCAGTGTGATCAGGATGTCTCGTTTCTGCTCTACATCCGGGTGAGCGTGGCGGCCGAGTGCATTTTCCACCGCTCGTACAGCCGCCACCGATTGTGCCTGACCACAGATATTGAAGAGCAGCGGAATCGTTCGAAGCGTTTGGCTTATCGATTTTCCTTCGAAGATTCGGCTGGCCAACAGTGGTCGCTGAGACCGGATTTCAACACTGAACCTGTCGCCCGAAGGTAGGAGATCGAGCAGGATTCTCCCCTCTGGATTGTTCACTGAAGTATAGTCTGTCATGAACGGCCCCGGCGCAGCGCGGCCCGAAACACGTCCCTGCGGCTCATCGGTTTTGTTGGATTTAAAATCCCGGATGGACTTTTATCAGTCTGAGTGGCGTTCTGAGATTTGTTGATGCTGCCATGGGGCGGTATAGGGTCAGAACTCTGATTGGAACCGTTGGGCTCTTCCTCTTTTAAAATGGCATCCAGAGATGCCTGGGCAACAGCAACCGCGCCATGATGAGAATCAAATTCAAACATGGGAGAAAACAGCGAGCAGCTTAAATAAGTGCCAAGCCGCTCATCAAAGGCTGCGGTGAATTCATAAGTGCCGGATGGAAATTCAAACGGCTGTATACTGCCAACCGGAAATTGCGGATCATTTGGCTGGTTTCTCGGCGGAATCAGCATCAGGCTCATGAACCATGGGGTTACTACCGCGCACAAATAATGCGCATTCCATTGCCTGAACCCGACAACCTCAACCGCCAGAGCGGGATTCACAATCGGCAAATCCGCCATATGGACATTAAGGATATGGTCAAAGTGCTCGCGGAGATGATTCTCCAGACCGTCTCTATTCATCAGATTTGTTTGACCATAAACTGGTCTTTGTCTCCATCGCATCGCGGGCAGCGCCAATGATCCGGTAATTCGCTGAAGGGTGTGCCGGGCGGTATCTGCCAATAGTCGTCACCGTCGATCGGATCGTATACATGCCAACAGATTTTACACTCCATTACGGCTTCTTTGGAGAGTTTGTCTTTATCGCCGAGGTAGGAGCCTTCGAACTGTTTCAACGGTATAGCTCCAGAATCTCATTGAGCCGCAGTGCGCTGTCATCTATATCCTCCTGCGCGGCAAGCGCGATTTCAGGCACGCTGGATACTTCGATAGTATTGAGAATTAACCGGTCATCCGAGTTGTAATATTTTATCCACCAGACATTGTTTATTTGTGTGCTGCCTATCCTGCAGTTGCCGTAGCCGCGGGACAGGATTGTCAGCGGACCCGTTCCGAGGCGTGTTCCCAAAAACCGAAGTTCTCCTTCTGTCAGAGGAAGCAAAGTGAGATTGATGACATGTGGAGGCTTTGCCGGGTGATATCCGCGGTGTTGATCTTTGATTTCGGCCAATAGCGACGGTGCATTCATCAGGCCGGCTTCCGCTTCGGGTAATTCAAGGGGTAAAGTGTTCCTTGCATTGGCAAAGGTATGGGTTTTGACGATATGAGGAATATCTGCGATTTCGATGGTATCACGTACCGTGTTTTTGTTACCGTCGAAATACTGCACCCGCCACACCCCGGCCAGTATGGACTCCTGAGCTTCAGCAGAGTCCGGGCCTTCAAGCACTACGCTGACCTCACCTTCCCCAAGGGCCTGGTTGACCAGATCCTGGTCGGACTGGCTCAGGCCGGCCAAATCGATGATCACAGCCGGATCTCCCGTTTTGTATTGCTTAAGCGCCTGCAGTATCTCATTCAGCATGAGTTTGCCCTGAACAAGCTCAACTGCCTCTTCCGGTTCCGGCAGTACAGGAGTTGTAAAGGTAGCCATGCTGCCGGTCGGTAAATTAAGAATATCCATTTCGTCTTGCTGCTGGTTCTGTGTGCCGGGTCCTATGCTTAGTATCGGAATATCTATCGGGTTTCTGTTCATTACTATCAACTCTTTTGCGTCATTTAGGCGTCTGCGAATGCGTATTTTCATGCTTGACCGCGACACCTATACCGGGCGATCTTCCTCCTGTACGGGCCAGAATTTGCGGAATATCATCCATATATTCTGACCAGTCGCGGATTTTTTCTATGGATCCGAGGTATTTGCCGTTACGCAGAAATACAAGTGCCGGCCAGACTCTGAATCCGTATTCCCGCTGCAACTGTTTTTCAATATCCTGGCCGACAACCGCCGCGGTAAAGTCACCGGAAAATGCGCTTAACAACTCCGGTAAAACCACGGCAACATCATTGGACTCCGGAAAACGCTTCGGGTCCTCGGTAAAGAACAGACAGAGAGTTCCCTCCGATTGCAGAATATCCTGCTGATTTTCCGGCGATAAAAGAGGAATACCAAGCTCGTCGGTAAGTCGTTGAACTAATGGCGATGACATGCTGGCACTCCGAATTATTGAGGTTGAAGATGTTTCGGCAGTTGCGGTTTTCGCTCTGCTAAATCGGAAAAAAGATGATCGACATCCGTTCCGCCCGACATAACTTCACTGACCGCTTTTATTGCATTAGCGATTTCATGAGCCTGTTGCTCGGTCAGGACTTGTCTTGCGCTGCCCAGAAAAACCAGTAGCCAGGTTCCCGGCGGTTGTTCGCCGATCAGGGTTGTATCTACGTCGTAAACTTCATCTTCGTAAAGACACTTGGCAATGTACTCGCTGCCGCTCTGAACTTGCATCGGTAAGCCAAGACACATCAGTCAGGCTTCCTTTGATCGATGGAAACACTCAGTACATCTTTTTCCAAAGGGGAGGGTTTGGGGTCGAAGCGGTATTGTCGGTTTTTTAATACACGTTCGTCACCGATTCGGCAAGCGGTGGCGTTGTCGGGGCGAAGGTATTCGTAACGGTCGATTTTGGTTTCCACCGCACCGATGGCGTCTTCCGAGGATAGGATATGCGTGCGTTTCTCAGGCGAAATACCGAACGTATTTAAATAGTTCAGCGCTTGTTTTATTGCGTCCGGTATCTTTGCCCTGACCGCGGGTCGCAGGCTGCCCCCGTAGTCTTCAAGTTCAACCGGCTGAACACCGATCAATAAAATGTTCTCAGGATAGCTGCCGGTCAGTTCGGCCGTTGCCAGGACTTCCTGGAAGCCGGTTTGATGCAGGCTCATTTTTTTTGCACCCATGAATTTGGGTACTTCACCGTCGCGAATCAGCTTAAGGGTTCCGGGCGCCAGTCCGTAATCTATGGCATCGAAGACGACCAGAATCTTTGCGGCCTGAACATGTTGAATCAGATATATACCTTGGGTTCCGCCATCCATGATTTTGACATGCTCAGGGAAGCGATATTGCTCGTTCAATGCTTCAACTACCCGAACACCGAATCCTTCGTCCGCCCAGAGCAGGTTGCCTATTCCCAAAATGAGTACAGAGCGATCGCAAGAGCTGTGCTTTTTAGATTGCATCATGTGAAGATGTAGGATTTAGAGTAAAAATGAAATATTGGTTATCAAAAAATACTCTATATGGTAATTAACTATTCGTCCAGAACTTTTTTTGCAAATAGAAATTTTCGAAAATTCATTTTTTTTTTGAATTGATAGTAAGTTCAGTTTTCATCTGAATTTCCTGGTTTGATTTGTAATATATATTTCCATTTCTATCATCTAATAGGAAGTATATTTATCAGTTATTGATAATTATCAATTTTAGATTTCATGTAAGTTATTGAAATTATTAATAAAAATAGAATGGTACTTAAATTGCAATTTGCGAATTATTACCGGCACCGGAGCTGGACCAATCTGCCAATGACGAGCGAGGACTTATCTATGACCGAAACTTTCTACGAAGTGATGCGTCGACAGGGAATCACACGCCGCAGCTTCTTGAAATACTGCAGTCTGACAGCTGCGGCGCTGGGCCTGGGGCCTTCAGTTGTCCCCAGGATAGCCCATGCGATGGAAACCAAACCGAGAATCCCCATCCTCTGGCTCCACGGTCTCGAATGCACCTGCTGTTCAGAGTCCTTTATCCGCTCTGCGCATCCCCTGGCCAAGGACGTGGTTCTGTCTATGGTTTCACTCGATTATGATGACACAATCATGGCAGCCGCCGGGCATCAGGCGGAAGCGATCATCGAGGAAACCATCGAAAAATACGACGGCAACTTCATTCTTGCCTGTGAAGGTAATCCGCCCCTGAATCAGGAGGGCATGTCGTGCATTATCGCCGGTAAGCCTTATCTGGAACAATTGCATCATGTCGCTGATCACTGCAAAGCGATTATTTCCTGGGGGTCCTGTGCCTCATACGGATGTGTCCAGGCGGCGAGCCCGAATCCCACCAAGGCGGTTCCGATTCACAAAGTTGTTACCGGTAAACCCATTATCAAAGTACCCGGATGCCCGCCGATTGCGGAAGTGATGACAGCGGTCGTCACCTATATCCTGACATTTGAACGATTTCCCGAGCTGGACCGCCAGGGGCGTCCGAAGATGTTTTACAGCCAGCGCATTCACGATAAATGTTACCGCCGACCGCATTTTGATGCGGGTCAGTTTGTCGAATCCTGGGATGATGAAAACGCGCGCAAAGGTTATTGCCTGTACAAAATGGGCTGCAAGGGGCCGACCACCTACAACGCATGCTCGACAATTCGCTGGAACGAAGGCACATCTTTCCCCATTCAAGCGGGTCATGGTTGCATTGGTTGCTCGGAAGACGGTTTTTGGGACAAAGGTTCCTGGTATGCGAGATTAACGGATATCAAGCAATTTGGTGTCGAAAGCAATGCCGACAAGGTTGGCAGTACTGCGGCAGCCGTCGTGGGCGCGGCCACTGCTGCACATATGGCCGTCAGTGCAGTAAAACGAAGCAGAAAGCAAGGGGAATAAAAGCATGAGTGTAACAACGACACCTAACGGCTATGAGCTGGACACTTCGGGTCAGCGAGTGGTGATTGATCCTGTAACCCGTATCGAAGGTCATATGCGATGCGAGGTCAATATCGATGAAAACAATATCATCCGCAACGCGGTATCAACCGGTACCATGTGGCGTGGGCTGGAAGTGATTCTCAAAGGCCGTGATCCGCGCGACGCCTGGGCGTTCGTCGAGCGGATCTGCGGCGTCTGTACCGGCTGCCACGCCCTGACATCAGTTCGTGCCGTCGAGGACGCCTTGGGCATAAGAATACCGCCCAATGCACATTTAATCCGGGAAATGATGGCCAAAACGCTGCAAGTGCATGATCACGTTGTGCACTTCTATCATTTACATGCACTGGACTGGGTCAATCCGGTCAATGCGCTCAAGGCGGATCCGAAGCAGACTTCAGCCCTGCAGCATCTGGTTTCGCCCGCGCATCCCAAATCCAGCCCCGGGTATTTTCGGGATATCCAAACCCGAATCAAGCGGTTCGTCGAATCCGGGCAATTGGGGCCGTTTAAAAACGGCTATTGGGATAATCCGGCTTATAAGCTACCGCCGGAAGCTGATTTGATGGCTGTTACCCACTATCTGGAAGCGCTGGATATGCAAAAGGAATTTGTCAAACTGCACACCGTATTTGGCGGGAAGAATCCGCATCCGAATTATCTAGTCGGCGGCGTCCCCTGTGCGATTAATATGGATGGCGATCTTTCCGCCGGTGCTCCGATCAATATGGAGCGGCTGAATTTTGTAAAATCCCGGATCGATGAGATGGTGGCGTTTAACAAAAACGTCTACGTTCCCGACGTTATCGCTATAGCGAGTTTTTATAAAAGCCAGCTCTGGGGCGGGGGGCATGGTGCTGTAAATGTGATGGATTACGGAGCTTATCCCAAAGTCAATTATGATAAGTCGACTGATCAGCTTCCCGGTGGCGTGATTATAAACGGGAACTGGGACGAGGTACTGCCGGTTGATCCACGCGATCCGGAGCAGGTCCAGGAATTCGTGACTCACTCCTGGTACAGTTATCCCGATGAAAGCAAAGGACTGCATCCCTGGGATGGTGTTACCGAACCGAACTACAAGCTGGGTGCGAATGCCAGGGGCAGCAGCACCAATATCGAACAGATCGATGAAACCGCGAAGTATTCCTGGATCAAATCACCCCGCTGGCGAGGGCATGCGGTCGAAGTGGGCCCCTTATCCCGCTATACGCTGGCCTATGCGCAGGGCATCGAGTATGTGGTCGAGCAGACCAGCCGCAGCCTTGCCGCATTTAACCAATTGGCGGGTGTTAACCTTGACGCCAAATCGGCACTGAATTCCACCATTGGCCGAACGCTTGCGCGAGCACTCGAATCAGAGTACTGCGCCGATATGATGATCGATGACTGGAACGAGCTGATTGCCAATATCAAGGCGGGGGACACCAATACTGCAAATATGGAGAAATGGGATCCTTCCTCCTGGCCGGATGAGGCAAAAGGTGTGGGTACGGTTGCAGCCCCGCGAGGAGCGCTCGGACACTGGATTAAGATAAAAGATGGCCGGATCGAAAACTACCAATGCGTGGTGCCGACAACCTGGAACGGCTCACCGCGGGACCCGGCAGGCAATATAGGTGCCTTTGAAGCCTCTCTGATGAATACGCCGGTCGAGCGCGCGGAGGAACCGGTTGAAATTCTGCGCAGTCTGCATAGCTTTGATCCGTGCTTGGCATGTTCAACCCATGTCATGTCGGAAGACGGCGAAGAACTGGCCAGCGTTAAAGTCCGCTGAGGGGGAATTACTATGCGCGCTAAAATGCACTCGGAACCGGCTGTATATGTCTATGAGGCACCTATGCGTCTGTGGCACTGGGTTAATGCGCTGGCAATTGTCGTGCTGGGGCTGACCGGCTATTTTATCGGTTCGCCTCCGCCCAGTGTGCCGGGCGAGGCGACAGACAACTTCCTGTTGGGCTATATCCGTTTTGCTCACTTCTCTGCCGGATATATTGTTGCTATAGGATTTGTATTTCGTATCTACTGGGCCATAGCCGGAAACGAACACGCACGCCAGCTGTTTCTGCCCAGCCTGTTCAGCGCCAGTTTTTGGGAGGGTGTGATTCACGAGCTCAAATGGTATTTTTTTATTGCAGATGAACCGAAGAAATATATAGGCCATAACCCGCTTGCCATCGTGGTCATGCACTTGGTGATGGTTTGGGGTCTGCTTTTTATGATATTTACCGGATTTGCATTATATGGTGAAGGAACCGGTATGGGCAGCTGGCAGTATGATTGGTTCAGTAGTTGGATTATTCCTCTGTTCGGGCAAAGCCAGGATGTTCATACCTGGCATCATTTGTTCATGTGGGTTATTGTCTGTTTTGTGATTATCCATATATACGCGGCTGTCAGGGAAGATATTATGTCCAGACAGTCATTGATCAGTACCATGATCAGCGGTTGGCGGATGTTTCGAGATAATCGGGAGGCCGAAGACGATCACTGAATTCACTTTTCCTGCCTGCGATCAGCGGGCAGGATCCGGCAGTCAATCTATCGTAGTTTCCAGGCCTTACAATATTCTTTCCGTGCAAATCTCAATGTATTCGCCGGCTGATTTTGATAAGCTGTTGGCAATACCAATAGGCTTTACAATATTTATCATTTCGCCAAACTGACTTGATTTACAGTATCCACTGCACGTTTTTAAGAAATAGATGTTGCAAACAAGTTACCACGAACATTGAATAACGGCTCAACTGAAAACAGGAGATAAACAATGAGCGTTGCACGCGTTACCGAAATCACTGCCACTTCAAGCAAAAGTTTTAATGATGCTGTAGATAAAGGTGTAAAAAGGGCCTGTAAGACATTGAAAAACGTCACCGGTGCCTGGGTAAAGGACCAGGAAGTGGGCGTTAGGAAAAATAAGATTTATGAATACCGGGTGAAATTGAAAGTGACTTTTGTTTTGTCCAAATAAAATATGTTTATTAAGAGCGGGTGTTACCTCACCCGCTCGGCTTTTACGGTTCAAGTCAGAAACACGATTTCACCGAAATCTTCAAGCCCCAAGTTTTCGCAGAGTCTCCACCAAATCCGTCGCCAGTGCCTGAATAGCGTTTTGATCAGAGGGGTTGAGCAGCTGCCCGTGTTCATCAAAGGCTTTCGCAGCGCTCGCTATCGCTTTTTGCTGTGGTATGACCAACACGCCGAGATTGTTCAGCAGCATACGCAAAAATACAAGTCCGCGTAAGCCTCCCAGCTGCCCCGGAGACGTTGCCATTATGGCGGCCGCTTTTCCTTTATAGGCGGCCAAGGGTGTGGAATCTTCCGGTTCGCTACGCGATGCCCAGTCCAATACGTTTTTCAATAAAGGGCTGAATGCGCTATTGTATTCCGGAGAGGCGATCAGAAACCCGTCGTGCTCCACTAGTAATCGCTTAATTGCCTTGGCGTTTTCCGGTAACCCCTGTTGCTGTTCCAAATCCTGGTCGAATATGGGCATGGGGTAGTCCGCCAGATCCACCAGAGTTACTTCAGCGCCAGCGTTGCGGGCTGCGCCGGCGGCAATTTTTACCAATAATTTATTGAATGATTCTTTTCGCGCACTGCCTGCGAAGGCGAGTATTTTAGGCATAGTCGGTCCGGGTTATGTTGGTGATTGAGAACGCCTAGTCTTTCGGAGGCAGTCGGGTTCGTGGAGCATTGATAAAATGCAATGTCCTTCCATTGCCCAGATTGGCTCCGGGCCCACGCTGGTCGTCTGCGTTCATGATTCCTAACTGTCTTCGTCCGGCGGCAATTTTCTGCTTTGTTTCGTGCAGTATTTGATGGAGTTTCCGGCTGTAGGGCATTATATGGGCGCGTGGTTCGGAATTCGTTTGCGGCCTTATCCAGAGCGATATGCTACCGTGGGACTGCCCTTCTTTGTCAGGCTCTTTTACATCTGCGGCAATCAGCTCGAATTTTTCCGGCAGTATTTGCGTGCTGGGCCAGCCCGCGTAACCGTTCAATCCCATCCAATGCAGATAGTAGAAGACCGGCAGCGAGAGAGTCATCACTATTTTCAAGATACGGTGACCGCGCACACCTAGCCATATTGCTACGATAAATGCTAATGCCAAGGCATAGCTAAGCGTCAGGGTTGCTGTTTCCATATATCGTCCGGAATATGATCCAGGCCGTAAGGCGTAAGTTTTACCGGTAAATCGCTAAAGTCGTGCGCTGCCCCTTTTTCATCCAGGCTAAAACGAACTACGGTCAATTCCTGGTCAACGGACAACAGATTGACGGTTTTCACGAACACGGTTTCATAGGCCGGATTGATTCTGTCGACCTTCACCGTTACCGGAACGGGTGGTCGGGTATCGGCCTGATAATAATAAAGATTTATCACATACTCACCCTTTTGCCGGTTGCGGATGGTGACGATTTCCTGATTGATGGGGTGGATCTTTTCTTCACCGTCGACAACAATCGTGTCGTTGATAATTCCCCGATCGTCACGATCCAGATGGAGCCAGCCTGCTTCTTTTTGCAAATAGGAAACCGTATGGCCCGTGGGTGCATTGACCCATAGATCAATATCATCCGTAATGTCAGTGGGCCAGGTGGCTGAAATCACATATTCGGCCTGTTTATCCACTTTGGCCTTATCCGCTTGCGGATTGATAAACATCAGGCTGACAATATACAAAAAGCTGAACCCCAATAAGGTGTTGAAAAGCAGATCAATAAAGGGATCGGCCTTGTTATTGGACTGCTTGCGATGATACAGGCTAGCCATACTACGATGTGTTGATCGGATTGAATCCAAGCTCGATAATCCGGTCCACTAAGCTATCCGCGCACCGATCCAGCCAGTGGCATTGAATGCTCAGCAATATCGCCGATCCGAGGCCGGTGAGCGTTGTATATAATGCCACCCGCATGCCGGAGCCCATACTGGACATCAGCTGCTTGAGCGCGTGAACCTCGTCCGCCTGTAATTGATTGACTGAACTGAGCATGATGACAAAGCCGACTACGGTACCGATCAAGCCCAGCCGCAACAGAATGTCGGCAACAAACCACCCGTGGTAGTGCAATCCATGCACCTGAGACACCAGGCGTGAATGAAGGGATTCCGCCTGGCCTGCAGTCTCTGCCGATTGACTCAGTTGGTTCAGCCGCAGGCGGTATTCGCTAGCCCAGCCCTTGTTTCGTTCTCTGTCCGCACCGATTTTGCTGAATTGGTTTTGCTGGGAAATTTTAAAACTGCACCAGCCCAGGTAAGCGGATGTCCCGATAAACAGAATCAAGATAATGCTGGAAATCCGGGTTTGATCGTCTGTCAACAGGGTCGTGATCAGATTATTCTGCCACAGCAGGAACCCGCCAAACAGAATCAATCCGGCGATAATCAGCCATCCATAAAACGGTATATAGCTGTCCGAATTCAAGCCCAGGTACCTCGCAATTTAATTGTCGCGGCTTTGATTTTTTCTAATCAGTGCGGAAATCATGCTGGCATGAAAAAATGCATTGCCGCGGTGTTTATTCGATAACTGTATATTACTGGATTGCGCCTGTTGTATCACTTGAGCGGAAACCAGGCTGTTTTGTTCGGTTTCAAGCCACCACAGGGTATCCAACCACACAGCTGAGGGTGACGGCAGCTGCGTATCCGGAACCACCGGGTTTACCGGCGTACCGATAAACGGTTTGTGTTTGCTGTTGATCCAGCCATCCCCGGTCAGGTAGTCTGCCGCAGCGGATTGGATCAATCCGGCGCAGATTTTTGCCGCCTCGTTGCTCATGTCCGAATCAGGGAGTGATTTTGACCAATCACAAAACCCCCGGGCGAGATAGACCAGGTCTTCCAGCAGTGGTTCGCCACTGTTAGGGTCTGTAAGTGATCTGAAGAGTGACCGGGCGGTAACGGCTTCGGTCAGTTTTTCGGCGAGCGATTCCGCGGCATCGTGTAACTTTTGCGAATAAGCCGCGCCGCTCGCCAGTGCGGACAGGGCCAATCCGTTCCAGGCCGTGATGGCTTTATCGTCCGAAGCCGGGATTTCACGCTGCCGCTGATTTAACAGCTTTTCACGGATAGCTGGGTCGCGGCTTAATAAAAAAGGCAGAATCCTGTCGGATTCATTACCGTAAAGGTTGTACACCAGTTCAGCGTTCTGCTCTCCTAACACCATCCTTAATTGATGCCTGTCCCATAGATAATAAGAGCCGGGTTTTCCGTCCTTGCCGGTGGCGGAGAGTGCGGCCCGGTAGAGTCCATCACCCATGCGGAATTCTTTGATCATTTGCTCCAAGGTCTGAACGCCCGCATCGAGGAACAACGGTTGCTGTAAATAGTCTCCGGCAAGAAGCAGCAATTGCCCGAGTAATGCCTGGGTATAAAGCATTTTTTCAAAGTGAGGGTAAATCCAGCGGCGATCCGAGGTGTAGCGGAAAAAATTGCCGCTAAGCTGATCGCGAAAGCCGCTTCCCAGCATGGCATGTAGTGTGGTCTGCAGAAAACGTTGTAGCAATGGGCTGGGTCGACGCTTATTGATTTCCAAAAGCGCGGTTAACTGGGGAACGAAGGGAAATTTCTCCGAATCTCCGAAGCCGCCGAACTGCTCATCGGCGGCCGCCTGAATTTGATCAAGAAATTCGTCCAACAGCTCTGATGGATTCAACGGGATGGGGCGGACTGCTTGAGTTGAGAAAATGCGTTCTCTATCGTTTTTGGCACGGCGCAGCAATCGGTGTGGATTTTCTTCCCACCGGCTTAGCAGATCTTGCAGATTCCGTTTAAGCGTATCCGCCTTTTGGTAATGAAAGGAGACCAGAGGTAAGCCATCTGCGGTCAGCACGGCGCTCACCGGCCAGCCGCCAAATCCGCGATTTAACTCCGCATAGCGCTGAAGAAATTGATCTATATCCGGTTCCAAGTCTCGATCTATCAATATAGGAACAAATGTTTGATTGATAAATTCAGCCAGATCTGGATTGCTGAAAGTATCCTCTTTCATGCGATAGCACCAATAGCAACTGGCGTATCCGCTGGAGAGCAATATCAGTTGATTTTCACTGCGTGCTTGATCGACGACCTGAAGTGACAATTCACGCCATTGAACGGGATCGCTGCGGTGGGAAATCAAATAGGGCGAGACCGCGCCTTCGCCGGCTATCACCGGTTCAGTGGAGTAAAGGGCTAATATCAATAAAAACAAAAATTTTCCCATGTTTGATCCGGCAATTTCTAAAGTCCGCTCAACAATTATTCTTGAATAAAGCATCAGAATCCGTTGCAAAAAGAAAGTTGCACTGCAATGGTAAATCAGCCTGTAAATCTCATACTATTGTGCAGATCGGGGACAAAAACAATATACTGCCTATTGAATAGTCAGGAGATGAGAGGATTTGAAGTTCTCAAATTTTACCGAGCTGGAAGTCAGGATTGATTTGTCCGGTGTTCCGTTTGGCTCTGATCCTCGGCAAGCGAGAATGGCTGTTGTATTGATTGCGTTGGTGACGTGCTTGTCATAATACCGAGTGCCTGCTTGGGATCGATAATGACGGTATTGCTAATAACCTGCATCATTATACCAAGAGTGACACAATCAAAAAAGCAGTGGGACTATCCGACAGTATCCTGCAGAATTTCACGTCGAAATCCGCTGCGCCTACCCTTGCGAGAACAATAAAAAACTCTTAGATGTTCAAATTTGAGAATCCGCCTCTTTACTGTCACAATGCGGGCTGCTGTCCAGCGGTAGCCGACAATCCGCAACCAATTTATCTCTGCTGAAGAGGCATTTAACATGCTCAGGAATATCAAGAAAGTACTGATCGCCAATCGTGGTGAAATCGCGATTCGAATCTTGCGCGCAGCATCGGAGCTGCATATCCGGACGGTCAGCATATATACTCATGAAGACCGGTTTTCACCGCATAGATACAAGGCCGACGAGTCTTATCAGATCGGCGAAGATGATGATCCCTTAAAGCCCTATCTCGATATTGAAGAAATACTGGATATAGCAAAAAAACACGATGTGGATGCGATTCATCCCGGATACGGTTTCTTGTCCGAAAATGTTGAGTTCGCCCGCCGCTGCGCTGAAGACGGAATAGTGTTTGTCGGACCTTCTCCTGAGGCCATGGAGCAACTGGGCAATAAGGTTTCGGCAAAAGCCGCGGCGGTATCAGCCGGACTGCCCATTATTGAATCCAGCAAAAAAGCTTTGAACACGCCAGAGGACGCACTGGCAGAGGCCAGGCGAATTGATTATCCGGTGATGCTGAAAGCGGTGGCAGGCGGAGGCGGCCGTGGTATGCGGGTTATCCGTGAAGAGGCCGAATTGATTACGGCTTTTAACGAAGCGCGTAGTGAGGCGGAAAAAGCTTTTGGGGATTCGACCGTTTTTCTTGAAAAATATATTGATTCTCCGAAGCACATCGAAGTGCAGATTCTCGCTGATACTCACGGAAATATCGTCCACCTGTTCGAACGTGACTGTTCGGTGCAGCGCCGGTTTCAAAAAGTGGTTGAGGTTGCTCCCAGCGTCACTCTGAGCGAAGAGACCAGAGAGGAACTGTTGGGATACGCCTTGCAAATTGCCCGATACGTCTCCTACAACAATGCAGGGACGGTCGAATTTCTTGTGGATGCCGGTGAGAATATCTATTTTATCGAAGTCAATCCGCGGGTTCAGGTTGAACATACGATTACGGAGGAAGTGACCGGAATAGATATAGTCCGCAGCCAGCTGCACATAGCGGATGGCGCGGAACTTTCCGATCCGGAAATCGGCATCGGCAAACAGGAGGATGTTGAGTGTCGTGGATTTGCCGTCCAGTGCCGCATCACGACTGAAGATCCGACTAAGAATTTTCAACCCGATTTCGGAACAATCATCGCTTATCGAAGCCCCGGCGGCTTTGGCATACGTCTGGATGTTGGAGCGGCATACGCGGGTGCAAAGGTGTCGCCGTTTTTTGATTCTCTTTTGGTAAAAGTGACAACCTGGGGTAGAACACTCGAGGGTGCCGTACAACGAAGTAACCGTGCACTTCGTGAATTCAGAGTCCGGGGCGTAAGCACCAATATCGGATTTCTTGAAAACGTCCTGGAGCATCCGACATTTGCCAGCGGCAAAGCGACGGTTAATTTTATTGACAATCATCCCGAACTCTTCCGGATCACTCAGCGGTTTGACCGGGCCACAAAGACACTTCGTTATTTAGCCAACATTTCGGTCAATGGGCATGTGGATGTCAAATCGGTCGATAAATCCAAGAGGTTTCGCAAGCCGCATATTCCGCATGTCGATCACCTACAGGACTACCCCCAGGGCAGCAAGGATCTGCTCGATTCCCTGGGAGCGCAAGCGTTTTCCGAATGGGTGAAAAAGCGCGAATCCATTCTCTATACCGATACTACTTTGCGCGATGCACATCAGTCGTTATTGGCAACCCGGGTCAGAACCGTGGATATGCTGGCGATTGCGGAGGGCCTGGCAAAGAATCATTCACAACTGTTTTCACTGGAGATGTGGGGCGGTGCGACCTTTGATGTTTCCCTTCGTTTTTTACACGAATGTCCCTGGGTTCGGTTAAAAGAGTTGCGAAAACTGGTGCCGAATATTTTATTTCAGATGCTGTTTCGGGGTTCCAATGCCGTAGGTTATAAAGCCTATCCAAATAATTTAATCGAAAAGTTCATAATAAAATCCTGGGAACATGGGATAGACGTTTTCCGGATTTTCGATTCTTTAAATTCCTTTGAAGGGATGAAGAAATCGATTCAGGTTGTACGCACCGAAACCGGGGGTATTGCGGAGGGAACCATATGCTATACCGGAGATGTGTTAAGAAAAGAAACCGGTTATAAATATAATCTGAATTACTATCTGGATCTGGCCAGGCGTTTGGAAGACGAAGGAACGCATATTCTTTGTCTTAAAGATATGGCCGGCTTGTTAAAACCTTATGCCGCCGAAGTGTTGATATCAGCATTGAAAGAAGCGGTTGATATTCCGCTGCATCTTCACACTCACGATACCGCTGCGATCCAGGCGGCCACAATAATGAAGGCCATAGAGGCGGGGGTCGATATTGTCGACGGCGCCATGGCCTCAATGTCAGGCCTGACTTCTCAGCCTAATCTCAATTCCATTATCGCGATGATGCAGGGACATGAGCGTGAGCAACCGTTTGACTTACAGAATTTGAATGAGTATTCAAATTATTGGGAAGATGTCAGAGAGTATTATTATCCGTTTGAATCGGGTCTCAAAGCCGGAACGGCGCAGGTCTATGAACATGAAATTCCAGGCGGGCAGTATTCCAATCTGAGGCCGCAGGCCATTGCACTGGGCCTTGAGCACAAATTTGAAACAGTTAAAAAAAATTACGCAACCGTGAATCGAATGTTCGGAGATATAGTCAAGGTCACGCCGTCCTCCAAAGTCGTCGGCGATATGGCAATGTATATGACTGCAAACGGATTGACTGAAGCGGATATTATGGAGCAGGGGTCGAGCTTGTCGTTTCCGGATTCCGTGATTGATTTATTCATAGGCCATCTTGGTGTACCCGAGGATGGGCTGCCGGGCGAGTTGGGAAAACTGATTTTGAAGGATCAAAAGCCTATTCAGGGAAGCCCCAATGATGAGCTTGAACCTATCGACTTTCAAAAGGAGTATGAAGAGTTTCAATCGGAATTCGATAGCTATCAAAGTGAGTTTGATTTTCTCTCGTATAAAATGTACCCGGAAGTGTTCCGTGACTATTACGAGCATGTCGAAGAGTATGGTTATGTGCGATTTTTACCGACGCCGGCCTTTTTCTACGGCTTGAAGCAGGATGAAGAAATTCTCGTCAAACTGGCTAAGGGTAAGAGCATTGTCGTAAGATTGCTGTACCGCTCCGACGCGGATGAGCATGGCATGTGCCGGGTCACTTTCGAGTTGAACGGGCAGGTCCGTAGCGTGCAGATCCGTGACAACGCTTCCGCGCCTAGGGTTCAGTCTAATCCAAAGGCGGTGGAGGATTATCATATTGGCTCTCCGCTTCAGGGAAAACTGTCGGAGATTTTGGTCGAGACAGGCCAGTATATCGACAGGGAGGCTCCATTGTTTGTGATAGAGGCGATGAAAATGGAGACTACAGTCACTGCGCCGCAAAGCGGTAAGATCAGGCAGATTCATCTGCCATCCATGACGCTGGTTGAGCAGGATGACTTGATTATCGAGTTTGAGCATTGACGGTCCTACGCACAACCGCGGGCGGAGCTCTCCAGAGCCTGTTGACACGCTCCGGATTACGAAATTTTAATGTACAAACGGCAGACTTTGGTCTATTTTTGACGAATCGTCAGAAATAGAGAATATTGAGATGTCACCCAGGGTTCTGAACGAGGAAACACAAACCGAACGGGAGAATATCATTCTTGATCAGACCCTTCGCTTTGTACAGACGGAGGGGATAGCTGCACTGACGATTGATAAACTCGTGTCGGAACTTCCTTATTCCAAGGGGACAGTCTACAATCATTTCACCGGCAAGGAAGATTTATTATTGGGATTGTGCAATCGGGGTATGAGCAGGCTCGCAGAGCTTTTTGAACTGGCTGAATCATACGAAGGTAACAACCGTGAACAGGGATTGGCAATCCTGTTTGCCTACATGTTATATGCCAGGCTGTATCCGACCCAATTCATGCTCGTGATTACGGCAAAGTCCTCCAATTTGACTGACAAAGTTTCTCCGCCCCGCAATGAGGAACATATACAGTTGGAAGGGAAACTACTGAATCCCGCGGCAAATGTTTTTCGGAGAGCGTTGGATGCCGGTGAGATTGATCCTCCAATGGCTTTATCGATTGAACAATTGGCCTTTGCCTGTTGGAGTCTGGTGTTCGGAACCAATGCCTTACTGTTACAAGACGTGGAATGTTGCGGTACCAGGAGCCAACTGCTTGTTGAACGCGAAATGATAAATAACATCAATCTGATGTTTGATGGAATGCGATTTCGGCCATTTACGAATGAATTTGACTGGTCCAAGACCATATCCAACCTTAAAAAACATACTTACAAGAAAGAAATCGAACTGCTTAAGGCGCGAGGCGAAAATTTCGCTGTATGACCATTCGCTTTTTGTCTTTTACAAAGATAGCCCGTATAAATAGATATAAAAACCGATGCATCAACAATAAACTGATGGTCCACCATCGCTGGAGCCGATCATGCGAGAGCATATTTACAACTTTGCGTTAAAGCATCCTGTCTGGGTTGTATTAATAAGTCTTGTGCTGGCTGTCGCGGCAGCGGCGGGTGCCAAAAATCTCGTTTTTAAAAGTGATTACCGGGTATTCTTCAGCGATGAAAATCCCCAGCTCACCGCGTTCGAATCGATGCAGAAAGTCTACAGTAAAAGCGATAATGTCGCCTTCGTTATCGAAGCCGTGGAAGGAACGGTTTTTACTCCACAAAGATTAAGCGCCATATACGATCTGACCAATGAATCCTGGCAGATTCCTTATTCGACCCGGGTGGATTCCATAGCCAATTTCCAGCATACCGTGGCTGAAGAAGATGATCTTATCGTAGAGGATCTGGTATTGGATCCGGAGACACTCACTCCGGAGCAAATGCCCCAGTTGTTGCAAGTCGCCAAGAGTGAACCCTTGCTGGTTAACAAACTGATTTCACCGGACGGCCGCGTCACGGTGATCAGCGCGACTATCCAGCTCCCGGGGATTAATCCCGTATTGGAAATTCCCGAGGTGATGACAAAAGTTCGCGAGATGCGCGACCAGTTTGTCGCCGATAATCCCGATATGAATATGTATCTTTCAGGCATGGTGGCGATGAATAATGCCTTTTCGGAAGCATCTCTGAACGATAATGCTACTTTGGTTCCATTGATGTTCGGTGTGGTCATACTCGGTATGATATTTCTGTTGAAAACCATCAGCGGCACAATTGCGACCGTCATCATTATTGCAGTTTCGATTGCCGTGACCATGGGCTTGGCGGGTTGGTCGGGAATATTCCTCACCGGACCCTCTGCCGCCGCACCCCCCATGATTCTCACTCTGGCGGTAGCTGACTGTGTGCACATTTTAACAACCTTCTTTTACGAACTGCGCCAGGGGCAGGACAAGCGAACAGCCATACAGGAGAGCCTGCGGATCAATTTTAATCCGATATTTTTGACCAGCCTGACAACCGCAGTCGGCTTTTTAAGTATGAATTTTTCTGATTCGCCGCCGTTCGGTGATCTCGGCAATATGGTTGCCGCCGGGGTGATGCTGGCTTTTGTTCTTTCCATCACTTTGTTTCCGGCGCTATTAATGCTGCTGCCCATAAAGGTAAAACCACAACCGAAAAGCCGATCGGACTTAATGGAGAAAATCTCACATTTCGTTATTGCCAATCGTAGTTGGTTACTACCCACCATGGCTGGGGTAATGGCATGCCTTATTTTCTTCGCTCCTCAGAACAGGCTGAACGATGATTTCGTCAAGTACTTCGATACATCGGTGCCTTTTCGTCAGGCGACAGATTTTATGCAGGACAATCTCTCCGGTCTTACCACTATTGAGATATCGATTAATTCGGGCGAAAGCGGCGGTATAAACAACCCTGAGTTCCTCAATACCATAGCTTCTTTCAGCCAGTGGTTGCGTGAACAGCCGGAAACCGACCACGTCAACACCCTGAGTGATACGATCAAACGCTTGAATAAAAATATGCACGGTGACGATTCAAGCTACTACCGTCTGCCGGAAGAGCGTGAGCTGTCAGCGCAATACCTGCTTCTGTACGAAATGTCTTTGCCTTATGGCCTGGATCTCAACAATCAATTGGATGTGGATAAATCTTCCACGCGTATTATCGGCACATTTAAAAACCTGACGAGCAATGAGCAAATCGAGCTGGAAGAAAGATTTTACCGGTGGTTTGCAGAGAATGCTTCACAGTATAAAGCTCATATTGCAAGCCCTAGTCTCATGTTCGCCCATATTGGAAAAAGAAATATCGAGAGCATGCTGGTCGGAATCACCTTTGCATTGATTCTCATTTCGACAATGCTGGGAGTGGCCATGCGTTCCGTGCGCTACGGCCTGATCAGTCTTATACCCAATCTGGCACCAGCGGCAATGGGGTTCGGGATCTGGTATTTTATCGATGGGCAAATAGGCCTCGCATTATCCGTGGTTGCCGGCATGACGCTGGGTATAGTTGTTGACGACACGGTACATTTTCTCAGCAAATACCGGCACGCCCGGGAAGATAAGAACAAAGACAGTAGTGAATCCGTACACTATGCCTTTGCAAGCGTGGGAAGAGCGTTGTGGATAACGACATTGGTTTTAGTTGCCGGATTCATGGTATTGGCACAATCCTCATTTAAAGTGAATGCGGATATGGGGCTGCTGACAGCTATTACCATTCTTATCGCCCTGATTGTCGATTTTCTGTTTTTGCCGCCCTTATTGATGAAACTCGATAACCGTTTGGCCGCCAAGCCGATTAAAGGAGAATTTAATGAGACTTCAAAAACACCTGCGTAGTCGTTCGCTGATTTACGTCATTCTGATGTTTGCAATATCACTGGCCTGGGCTGAAACTCCAGAGGAGAAAGGCTTGGCCATTGCCATCGAATCCAAACAGCGGGACGAGGGCTGGGGAGACATGAAGGCCGACATGCAGATGGTATTGCGTAACAGCCAGGGCCAGGAGAGCACACGCGAGATTCGGCTTAGGTCACTTGAACTTAAGGATGATGGCGATAAAAGTCTAAGTGTTTTTGACAAACCGCTGGATGTCAAAGGCACGGCATTTCTGAGTTTTTCGCATGCGGTAGGCGCCGATGATCAGTGGTTGTATCTGCCCGCGCTGAAACGGGTAAAACGGATCGCTTCACGTAATAAATCAGGACCCTTTATGGGATCTGAGTTTGCTTATGAGGATTTGACTTCTTTTGAAGTAGAGAAATTTACATATAAATATATTCAGGATGAGGCATGCGGGGACCAGGCGTGTTTTGTGGTCGAACAGTATCCGGTGGACAAGTTTTCCGGGTACACGCGACGCGTTGTCTGGATCGATCAGGCGGAATACCGGGTGCAAAAAGTTGAATTCTATGATCGCAAGAATGCTCATCTGAAAACGCTTACTTACCACGACTACAAGCTTTATCTGGATAAACACTGGAGGGCCGATATGATGAAAATGGATAATCACCAGACGAAAAAAAGCACCGATCTGACGTGGTCGAACTATCAGTTTAAATCCGGATTAAGCGAAAAAGACTTCAATAAAAATTCCCTTAAACGGGCAAGATAAATGACAAGAACATACAAGGGCGGATTGCCGCTTTGGTGCGGGCTTGCGCTAGTATGCAGTTTTAACAATGTATTTTCCGCCGAGTTCGGTTATTCTGGAAAGGTTGCTGCTGAGCTGAGGATATTCGCCGAGGAGGGCGCTTTCGAGGAACAATCGCAGGACAGTAATCTATCGCTTGCGCTTGAGCCGGAGTTTTTGTGGCAGACTGACAGTGGACAAGATGCATTCAAGTTTACTCCTTTCTTTCGCCTCGACCAGCATGACGACGAAAGAACCCATGCTGACGTAAGAGAGCTGAGCTGGGAACACTACGGTGAGGATTGGGATTTTCGGGCCGGTCTGCGCAAGGTATTCTGGGGGGTAACTGAATTTCAGCACCTGGCGGATGTGATTAACCAGGATGACGGTGTCGAAGATATAGACGGCGAAGACAAACTCGGTCAACCCATGATTAATTTATCTCTGGTCAGAGATTGGGGAATCATCGATCTGTTTATCCTGCCCGGCTTCCGGGAAGCGAACTTTCCCGGTGAAGAAGGACGTCTGCGTACAGCCTTGCCGGTCAATCCGGATCAAGCACAATTCGAGGATGATGATGAAGAAAAGCATATCGATTATGCGGTGCGCTGGAGCCATACGCTGGGTGATTTTGACTTCGGCTTACACGTTTTCGATGGCACCAATCGTGACCCTGTTTTCAGAGCTGCTCTGGATAAAGGTAATCCGGTATTGATCCCGTATTACGAGCAAATGACTCAGTACGGGTTTGATCTGCAGGCGACGATTGAAAGCTGGCTTTGGAAGGCGGAACTGGTTCACCGCGATTCTGAAGCCGATGAATACCTGGCCAGTCAGACCGGTTTTGAGTATACATTTTACGGCATCGGGGAATCCGACACTGATTTGGGTGTATTGTTGGAATACGGCTGGGATGAGCGAGGTGAGGACGCCGCTTCCGTATTTCAAAACGATATAGCCATGGGTGCGAGACTGGCACTCAACGATGTGAACAGCACCGAGTTTCTGGCGGGAATAATCCACGATCTGGATTTTGAAGGCAGCAGTTTTCAAATTGAAGCCAGCCGGCGTTTCGCTGAAGCCTGGAAGCTGAATCTGGATGTGCGCTTTTTCTCCTCAGATGATGAAAGAGATTTTCTGAGTGTGTTGGACAAGGATTCTCATCTTCAGTTGACGGTTGAGCGGTATTTCTAGCCAATAATGAATCGCATGGCTGTCAAAGCGATTTTTTAAACTCTATTTTGCAGCTTTACTCCGTGATAGCGCTAACCCAGAGATAATACAATTATGAAAGCCATACTAATCGATAAAGACGAAAATGAATACCTGGCTCAGGTCACGGATATTGATGAGAGTGATCTGCCTGAAGGCGATGTCACGGTACAGGTTGACTATTCCACACTGAATTATAAAGACAGCCTGGCTATTACCGGATCTTCACCGGTTGTCCGGAAATTTCCGATGGTTCCCGGCATTGATCTCGCCGGAACGGTTGAAAGCAGCTCGAATACAGAATTCAATCCGGGTGACAGGGTCGTTCTCAACGGCTGGGGGGTCGGTGAAGTGCATTGGGGGGGACTGGCTCAAAAAGCCCGCCTCAAAGGAGATTGGCTGGTGCATTTGCCGGATGCATTTACAGCGAAGCAGGCTATGGCTATAGGCACGGCCGGATATACAGCCATGCTGTGCGTATTGGGTTTGGAAAAAAACGGCGTGACGCCGGATCAAGGTGAAATCATCGTTAGCGGTGCAGCCGGAGGCGTTGGCAGTGTTGCAATATCCTTACTTGCCAAATTGGGCTACACGGTAGTCGCGTCCACCGGCCGCCCTGATCAGGCAGATTATCTGAAAGGACTGGGAGCCGCGGATACCATAGACCGTGCGGAGCTTTCGGAAAAAGGCAAACCCCTCGGTAAAGAACGCTGGGCAGGTGCGGTGGATGCGGTGGGTAGCCATACGTTGGCCAATATTTGCGCGACTACAAAATATGGCGGAACGGTGACAGCCTGCGGCCTGGCTCAGGGATTTGATTTGCCGGCGACGGTCATGCCCTTCATCTTGCGGGGTGTGAAGCTTATCGGAATAGACAGTGTCTATCGACCCAAGGCCGACCGGGTTGAGGCATGGAGCCGTTTGGCTAAGGATCTGGATTTACAGCGTATGGAGTCGGTGATGAGTGAGATCAGTTTATCTGAAACTATCGCAACCGCTTCAGATCAGATGGCCGGTAAAATTCGCGGCAGAACGGTTGTCGATGTCAATCGTTGAACCTTTGGAGGCAGCTTTATGAATGATCAAGCGATCAGCCGGTATCCGGTACCTGAAATGCGTGATTTGCCCGCGGATATCAGAGAAAAGGTCCTGGCCGTGCAGGAAAAAGCCGGATTTGTACCGAACGTTTTCCTTGCATTAGCCCACCGTCCGGAGGAAATGCGTGCTTTTTTTGCTTATCATGATGCCTTAATGGAAAAGGATAGCGGTTTAAGCAAGGCGGAAAGGGAAATGATCGTGGTGGCAACATCCAATGACAATAATTGCCAGTATTGTGTTGTCGCCCATGGTGCAATATTGCGGATCCGTGCAAAAAATGCCTTGCTTGCGGATCAAGTCGCTGTTAACTATCGTAAAGCCGATATTACGGAGAAACAGAAAGCCATGCTGGACTTTGCCATGAAAGTCTCCAACGACTCAAAATCCGTGAATGAAACGGACTTTGAACTTTTGCATGGACATGGTTTTTCCGATGAGGATATCTGGGATATTGCGGCTATTACGGCTTTTTTCGGTTTGAGTAACCGCATTGCAAATGTGGTCTCAATGCGGCCAAATCCCGAATTTTTTGCCATGGGGAGAGAGTTGGTATAATACAGGCGAAAAAATTAAAGCTGTGTATACGCAATTAATCGGGCTTTTTCTTATCTTGCTGTGCTACGGCGGCGCAGAATATAACGGATCCGTTATATCGTGAATGCATTTACTGCAGCCTTGATACCCATAGCGATACTGATTTTTCTCGGCTATGTACTGAAAAGAAAACGCTTTCTTTCCGAAGAGGTCTGGTCGGGCCTGGAAAAGCTGACCTATTTTATCCTCTTTCCTTCGCTGTTGATTTATACCCTGGCAAGGCAATCCATAGCGGGGGTACCCTGGGACTCCATATTCTTCGTCGTATCGGGTGCCATTCTTTCCGCTGCTGCCGTACTGGTATTGATTCCGCCGATTCGCCACTCGGTTGATGGAGCGACATTTACTTCTATTTTTCAGGGCGGGGTGAGATTCAATACCTATATAGCGCTAGCCGTATCTCAGGGTATGTTCGGTTCACAGGGCTTGGCTTACGCTTCGCTGGCGGCCGGATTTATGATAGTACTGATGAATCTGCTTTGTATTACGGCGTTTGCGTTGTGGGGGAATAGCAAAATCAGTGGTGTAGCCGCATTCATACAGAGCGTCTTTGCCAACCCACTTATCATCGCTTGTGCAATTGGCTGGGTTCTCAGTCTCAGCGGTTTTGGATTGCCGGGAGTCACGGATGATATTTTTGAAATTTTAGGGAGGGCCGCACTGCCGTTCGGCTTGTTAGCGGTGGGCGCTGCGTTAAAACCTGCTGCAATGATCGGTCATCTTGGGCCTATATCGATTTCCAGCCTTGTTCAGTTCGGGCTAAAGCCTCTGGTTGCAGCCTTGCTGATATCTTTAACCGGCCTGGAAGGTGTACTGGCCGGGGTTCTGATCATTATGTTTATGGTTCCAACCGCCCCCTCGGCTTATATTCTGGCTCGTCAATTGGGCGGGGAGATACAGACGATGGCATCGATTATCACCTTTCAGACAATCATTGCCTTTGCATTGATGCCGATTATTGCGATCTTTCTCTTATGATTGAAGCAAAAGGAATCAAAATGCCGCCCATTCACTGTCATCAGTCATGGGTTCAGATTTGATTTCATCCTCTGGCTCTTGAACCGGTTTTTCAGTTTCAGTCTGTTGTTCAGTCCAGGGTCTGTCGGCCTTTCTTCGCTCAGCCAGATCGGTTACAGCATTCGAGGCAGGGTTATTGCCGGTTTTGAAAAAACCTACCAAATCGTTAAGATTGCTTGCCTGCTCTCCCATTGATTCCGATGCAGTGGCGGCCTGCTGAACGAGCGCTGCATTTTGCTGTGTGACTTCATCAATCTCCGCGATTGCGCGATTCACCTGGTCTATTCCCTCGCTCTGTTCCTGCGAGGCCAATGCTATGTCGGCAATGATGTCACTGACTGTTTTTATCGAATCGACAATCTGTACCAGAGTTTGTCCCGACGCATCAACCAGCTTCGAGCCTTCGTCAACCTTCTTTACGCTGTCTTCGATCAACTCTTTTATCTCATTGGCCGCTGTTGCAGAACGCCCTGCAAGGTTGCGCACTTCGCTGGCAACCACGGCAAATCCGCGACCCTGCTCTCCTGCACGAGCCGCTTCCACGGCCGCGTTAAGGGCCAGTAAATTCGTTTGAAAGGCGATTTCGTCGATCACCCCGATTATCGCTGCAATCTTATTCGACGAATCGGTGATTTCAGACATGGCCGAAACTGCCTTATTGACTACATTGCCCCCTTTTTCGGCTTGTTCTCTGGCGCTGATTGCCAGGTTGTTGGCGCTTTGTGCGTTGTCTGCATTTTGCCTCACAGTTGCAATCATCTGTTCCATACTGGAAGCGGTTTCTTCCAGATTGGAGGCTTGCTGCTCGGTTCTTTGGGATAAGTTATTATTACCCAGCGACAGTTCTCTTGAACCGTTAAGCACGGAATGCGCGGCGGACGTAATTTCACCCATGACAGTGGTCAGTTTGGCAATGGTAGAATTAACATCGTCCTTCAATTGACCAAAAGAACCGCTGTAGTCTGATTGGATATTTTGTGTCAGATCGCCTTTGGACATGGCACTGACAGCGCCTGCGGTGTCCTTTATTACGCGCTCGCTGACGTCCACCATTTCATTGACTTCGCCGCTGAGCCGTTCGAAGAAACCATGTTTGCCCTTAAGCACGATACGCTGACTCAAATCGCCGGACTTCGCGCTATTGACGATATGCTGAATTTCCTCTTCGGTCGCAACTTCCTGAGTCCGGTCGATCCACTCCGCAACTGTTCCCTGGCGTTCTTTATTTTTGCCCCAGACCGGATTGACGACAATACGCATGTGCAGGCAACCGATGGGTACTTCCACCACATAGGTTTCTTTAAGATTCTCCAGTATATTTTGCTGATGTGCAGGATTTTTATGGAACTGATCGATGGATGAGCCGATCAATTGATCAGCGTTGAAGGACGGCAGGGCTTCACGAATACTCGGTTCAAGTCTTTGCATCATTTCCTTGATGGCATTATTCATATAGATGATTGTTCCATCCGCGTCGGCTATCATCAGGTTGCCGCTGCAGGTTTCCAATGCCTGTTTGATCCGGCTGCTTTCCGCTGCAATCCGGCGGTCACTTTCGATTTGTTCACGCAGCTTATCGCGCATTGTTTCCATCGCCAGTAAAACGCCCTGACTCGGTTGATCATTATTATTCAAATCGACGTCAAGGTCGCCATTAGCTATTGCCTCGGCGACATTTCGTAGATCGGAAGGTTCAGTGCCCAGTTGTTTATACAGGCCGCGTAGGGCAAACAGAGCAAAGATGCTGCAGATGCTGGCTATTACAAGGCCAATAACGGCACTAAGAGCAAGTTGTTGGTGCAGACTGTCTACGGTGCGAGAGATTGCATTTGTGCTGGCATCGCGTGCAATAGACAGATTTTCATCCAGGGTTTTCATGGCCGCCAAAGCCGGATTGTCGTTGATGCGGATGGCGTTATCCACAGCGCTGATCGATTGACCCTCACTGACCATTTGTTTTGCGATGGTAGCTGCGGATTCGTAGGTCGTTATATTTTCGGAAATGATCTCAAGCGCTTTTTGCTCTTCAATGGAGAGATTTAAACGTTCATAATCCTTGATAACTCGCTTAGCATTCTGAATACGAGAATCGATTTTGGTCAGTCTGGCCTCGTCGCGTCGAATCACATAGTTTTTAAACTGGTGAATCATACCGCCAAAGCCGATTTCACCGCGTAAATCATTTAATAGAGCGCTTTTGCGTGAAGGACCTTTTTCATACGATGACCAGGTTTGCTGGATTTTCCCTGTTTCGCGATAGCCGAAATAACTTGCGGTTACAGCTATGGCGGATATAAATAGAAATCCGGTACAGATACCGGCAATAATCTGAGTGAGTCGAAGATGCATAAATGTCCGTTTCATGATTCCTTGCGTTCCCTATATCCAATGTGTTGCGGACTCAGATGCAGCAATACGATAAGACAACCGCCCAGAGTTCCATAACGGTGAGCTGTCGGATTTCAGATGTAAAGCTCTACCGTTGTGCCCGCTAATAAGCCTCACTTTCAGACTTATCGGCAACCATAAAGGCGACCTGATAGTGCGATTGTATTCACATGTAAATAATCCTATCCTGAGTCAGAAATTTCCACTTTTCGGAGTGTTTTAACAGTTGTTTATTCGCCGTGGCGTTTAAATCGACTAAACGGATAGTCAATCAATCCCATGTTTTTGTTCTATTTCGGATGGCGGTTGAACTTTTTAGGGAGTATTCATGTCAATAGAATTTTCAGATAAAATAAAATCGAAAAGCTCCGGATCGGGAGAGGGAAGTCAGTCCATGGCTATAGGCAGACCAATTCAATTTGATTCTGATGTTGCACTGGAGAATGCCATGCAGGCATTTTGGACCCGTGGCTATGACGCCTGTTCAATGCAGAATCTACTTAGCGCTACCGGATTATCGAAGAGCAGCCTGTACAACCAGTTCGGCAGTAAACGCAGACTGTTTCATCTTTGTTTATTGCGTTATCAGGGCCAATCCGTAAATCGTATGTTATCGACCCTGAATTCATCCCCAAGTGCAAGCCAGTTTATTGAAAACGCACTAAAAGCTGTTGCCCTGGAAGCGGATTCAAATAGCTCGCCACGGGGTTGTTTAATCATGAATACAGCCTCGGAATTCGGTCAAATGGACAGGGATATTGCAATGCTTGTAGACACAAGCCTGAACAAATTCAAGCAAGTCTTTTTACAGGCAATTAAACAAGGACAGGCAAACGGGGAATTTACCACCCGTTTGCCGGCTGAATCCATGGCGACCTATATCGTTACTTGCCGGGGAGGGCTCAGGACTATGGTCAAAGGAGGCATGAACCAGGAATCACTGCATAAAACCGTTGAAATCATCTTGAAGGCGCTTAGGTAAAAAATTTTCGTGTTAGCTGGACCGATAAGTCCAAATTCGCAGGCGACATATACCGAAGAATATGAAAAAGCCATGGCCGGCCCATTAATTAATTTCCTTCGATTGTGAACGGTGTCACAGATTAATTTTTGAGCATGCTTAAATGATTGAATTTTCGAAATAATAAAGTGCGACTTTTAGAATGCTTACGCTGTAAATCTTATTCTCTGCACGACTGATTGGACTCTAACCCCTTGTTTGGCACG
This sequence comes from Granulosicoccaceae bacterium, assembly GCA_965222695.1. GTDB lineage: Bacteria > Pseudomonadota > Gammaproteobacteria > Granulosicoccales > Granulosicoccaceae > UBA7957. Next base: position 4,448,274 of record OZ244967.1, read on the forward strand.
TACTTGGAATATCAAAGACAGTATATGGATATTTCGGAATGCGCGTAAATACCTTAGACTGAGCGAGAATTATACGCGCTAATCACGTAGACCGAGGAGTCTGACAGGATGGAAGAGATAAATTTTGACATGCAATCCGATTCGACAGATACAACGAAAAAAACCAAAAGAAAAAAAATCAACAATGTAATTTACGAAAAAGAGATGGCGCGGCTTCAGGAAGAACTGGTCAAGCTCCAGGAATGGATTAAATCCGAAGGAAAAAAAGTGGTCGTGCTGTTTGAAGGCCGTGATGCCGCCGGGAAAGGCGGTGTCATAAAGCGGATTACCGAATACGTCAATCCACGGCATTGCCGGGTCGTTGCACTGGGAACACCTACCGAACGTGAAAAAACACAGTGGTATTTCCAGCGCTATGTGCCTCATCTGCCCGCCGCAGGAGAAATCGTTTTATTTGATCGGAGCTGGTACAACCGCGCCGGAGTTGAGCGGGTGATGGGATTTTGTACAGATGATGAGTACAGAGAATTTCTACGTTCTTGCCCGGAATTCGAACGGATGTTAATCCGTTCGGGCATTACTCTGATGAAGTATTGGTTTTCCGTCAGTGATGAGGAGCAGGAACGGCGTTTTCAGAGCCGTCTCGATGAGCCTCGCAAGCGCTGGAAACTGAGTCCCATGGATTTGGAATCGCGAAATAAATGGGTCGAATATTCCAAGGCCAAAGATGCGATGATGGCTCACACCGATACCAAGCAATGCCCCTGGTATGTGGTAAATTCCGATGTAAAGAAACACGCCAGGCTGAATTGCATCAGTCATTTGTTAAGTATGTTTCCCTATATCGATTTATCACCTGAGCCGATTCAATTGCCCCCGAGACGCGTCGATGGTGCTTATGTAAGGCCGCCGATTACGGATCAATCCTTTGTGCCGGAAACTTATAATGCAGATTGGACCCTGAAAAAGAAGAAAAAAGCCAAGGATAAGTAGACTATTGTCACTGTACGGGTTTGTGGAGGCCAAGCCTGGGAATTTCAATAGCGGGGCATAGATCCATAACGACGTCTATACCGCTTTCTTCTGCAAGTCTGGCAGCCTTTTTGTCGACGACACCAAGTTGCATCCAGATAACTTTGGGCAGGGGTGCCAGTTGCAGTGCTTGTTCTACAACCCCGTAGACTGCCTGGGGTTTGCGGAAAATATCTATCATATCGATGCTGTGAGTAATCTCGGATAGCTCCGAAAATACCATATTACCGGATATCTCGCCGCCGGCCAGGGCGGGATTGACGGGAAAGACCCTGTATCCTGTTGACATCAGATAATTCAGTACGGAGTTGGATGCCCGATGAGATTTATTGCTGGCGCCGACTAAAGCAATGTTGTTGACAGTGGAGAGTATGTTTTCAATGTAGCCGTCAGTGTAAGCATCGTGATTCATAGCCGGGCAATCTCTTTCATTCTTTCGCGCAGTACAAACTTCTGTATTTTTCCGGTGGATGTTTTCGGGATGGGTTCGAACAGAAACTTGCGCGGTATCTTAAATCCCGCAAGCCTTTCCCGACACCAGGATTCCAGTTCTTCTTCCGTCGTTTCGGTACCGTCGTTTAACTCTATAAACGCGCAGGGAGTTTCCCCCCATTTTTCGTGAGGCATGGCTATGACTGCAGCTGAAGCTACCGCGGGGTGTTTGTACAACACGTCCTCCACTTCGATGGAGGAAATATTTTCACCGCCTGAAATAATGATGTCTTTGGAACGATCCTTTAACTGGATATAACCGTCCTCGTGCATAACACCGAGATCGCCCGAATGAAACCAGCCTCCGGCGAAAGCGCTGTCACTGGCTTGCTGATTTTTCAAATAGCCTTTCATGACAACATTGCCCCTGAACATCACTTCACCGATGGTTTCGCCATCCCTCGGTACGGCCTGCATTGTTTCGGGGTCAATGACATCCAGTCCTTCAAGTGGCAGATAACGCACACCCTGTCGTGCCTTCATGGCTGCCTGCTCTGCGGCTTGCAAATTATCCCAATTGGTGTGCCAATCGTTTACCACGGCCGGGCCGTAGGTTTCGGTTAATCCGTAGAGGTGAGTCACATTAAAACCTGCGGTTTTCATATCCGCCAAGACTTGTTCCGGCGGCGGTGCGGCAGCGGTAAAAAACTCTACTCTGTGGTTCAGATTCCGCTTTTGTTGATTCGGGGTGGATAAAATCGTCGACATCACAATGGGAGCGCCGCATAAATGAGTAACGCCCTGATCGGCGAGTGCATCCCAGATTGGCTGTTGCCTTACCCAGCGCAGACACACATGAGTACCGGAAATTACTGATAGTGTCCAGGGAAAACACCAACCGTTGCAATGAAACATGGGTAGAGTCCATAGATAAACCGCATGTTTCGGCATGGATGCCGTCAGCGCATTGCCTTGTGCCAGCAGATACGCCCCCCGGTGATGATAGACCACTCCTTTGGGATTGCCCGTTGTACCGGAGGTATAGTTCAAAGAAATGGCATCCCATTCATCGGCCGGCATTTGCCAGCGGAAATCGGCGTCACCCTTCGCGATAAAATCCTCGTATTCCATCGTGCCCAGATACTCCCCTTGCTGAGGAAACTCGGCATCGTCATAGTCGATTATTAATGGCTGCACCCTGGCCAGCGAGAGTGCTTGCTTGACCGCCGGAGAAAATTCTCGATCAGTGATAATCACCTTGCTTTCCGCGTGATCGAGTTGAAAGGCGATAACAGCTGCATCCAGCCTGGTGTTAATCGAATGCAGTACAGCACCCGTCATGGGTACGCCGTAATGTGCTTCCAGCATGGCAGGCGTGTTCGACAAAATAACCGAAACCGTGTCTCCGGTTGCTATTCCCTGTTGATCCAGGGCGGATGCCAGCATCCTGGCTCGTTGATAAAATTCTTTATAGGTACGCCGCAATGAACCATGGACTACCGCCAACTGCTCAGGGTGGACAGCCGCCGCGCGCTCCAAAAAACTCAGCGGTGTCAATGGTTGGTAATTTGCCGGATTGCGGTCCAGACCTTGGCTAAACATATTGACCATGGGTTACTCCCACTGTTTCTTTTGCCGGAAAATCCGGATTCAAGGGGCTTGAAAGCCCTGCTCCTTATGACTGCCGTCGCAGAAAGGCTTATTTTTGCTTGCACCACAACGGCAGAGGCCGCTTTTTTCACGGCGGCATAACTCTTCACCGTCGGTGTTTTGAATGCTTAGTTCACCGCTGAGTATCACAGGTCCGTCAGTGATGGGCTTTACCACTATACTGCTTGGGCTTTGGGGTGAATCGGTGGACTCCTTTTCAGCATATTGCTTATCGTCGAATGAATGCTGATGATGGCTGCCGTCACAAAATGGTTTGTTCTGGCTTTGTCCACATCGGCAAAGCGTGATGCGGTTGTATGACCGGTCCCCGAGTTCTATCTGTCCGCGAATCGCTATAGGACCCTTCGGAACGATGATAGCCTTTGCATATTGACTGGCCTGTTCCTGTTCCTCGGATTCGAGCCGCTCATAGATCAATGCGCTTGACGGACATTTTTCCACCACTCGAATAATCTCTTCCAACGGGGCGCCGTTTAAGTCGATCGGAGGATCACGGTCCCCATCGAAAACATTCCGTAATTCCCGGAAGCAATACCCCGCATGTGCACATATAGCCCCGTCATAGCTGACTTTGATTCGATCATTTGCGTAGCTGTGTTTTTTACTTGCCATTTCATCCTCCTGGTACACTAGTTATCACGGATTCAGAGCCACAGGGCCGCTCCTTTGCCGCATCGCAGCTACCACTAATCCTGGATACTGAATTCCGTAATCTGCACAAAGCGTGTATCAAATGCAATAGCATTGATGATTTGTTGATGGTGAGAGTCAAAATCAAGCACTTCCGTATAAGATCAGGCCCTAAGGAGAGCGGTGTTTAGCCGGGTGGTCTGGACATATACTATTCCTTCGAAGTACCTTAAGCAGGATTGCAGAGTTTTTGAAATAGAGCCAAAGTGGGATTACGGAGCACTCAATGTTAAAAACAATATTGATCATTGTTGTCGTCGTGTTGGGCGGTCTGGCAGTATTTGCTGCTAAAAGGCCGGATACTTTTCAGATAAAACGCTCCAAGAATATCCAGGCTGATCCTGAGGATATATTCCCTTATCTCAACGATCTGCACGCATTCAGAAGCTGGTCTCCCTGGGAGGAAAAGGATCCCGCCATGAAGCGCATACACAGTGGAGCCGATTCAGGTGTGGGTGCGGCCTATGAATGGGACGGGGATAAAACCGTCGGCAAGGGACGAATGGAAATTGTTGAGTCTGTTCCGCATTCGAAAGTCGGCATCAAGCTGGACTTTATCAAGCCTTTTGAAGCGCATAATCGCGTGGATTTTGAATTAAGCTCACGAAACGATATTACGGAAGTGAGTTGGATAATGTCGGGCTCTAATTCCTTTATGTCCAAACTGATGAGTCTGTTTGTCAGCATGGATAAAATGGTTGGACCGGATTTCGAATCGGGGCTTGCAAAGTTAAAAGAGCTGGTTGAGGCAGACGGGCAGGCCTAACAGCCTGGTCGGCCGTGGATTGGAATTGATCTAGGCATCCCTTTACGTAAGATTTACTGATTGCAGTCAGTGCATTTGGAAGCATGGGGAATTATTGCAAGCCGTTCTTTAACTATTTCTTCGCCACAGCTAATGCAGTAACCATAGGTGCCGTTTCGCATACGGTTGAGGGCTGCATCAATAAGATTTAGCTCTTCCAGACCAACACTGCCGATTCCTTCCAATACTTCGTCGTTTTCCCGCTCTGTGGCCATTTCCGAAAAGTCACTGTTTTTCGGCTTGTCCAGATCCGTTTCGATTTTTCTCAACCTGCCGAGCAGTACGGATTTGCGTTTTAGCAGGCGATTTTCCAGCTCCTTATACTGAGATTCCATCCACTGACTCCCAAAGATCAAATAGCTAAGGATATCTATTGAGCTCAGTTTTACATTGATTGTGGTCAATTGACGACAGCCTCTAGAGGAAGGCTCTAAAAACCGTGGCGTTGGTTTTTTCTCAAGTACGTGATTCCGGAATGTCCATCGAGAAATTTCTCAATCCTGTTGCGGCCGTTTCTTTTAGCCTTATAGAGTGCATCGTCCGTATGTTTCAGAGCATCTTTCAGGCACAGATCGGAAGTACCCGGCATTGCCGTACCTACACCTATACTTACGGTGATATTGCTTTGCAAGCCGAATTTAGTGGTGTCAAACTTTTCTATTTTTCTGCGAATACGTTCAGCAACCAGTACCGCGCCTTTTTGATCGGTGGAAGGCAATAACACTACAAATTCCTCTCCTCCGTAGCGGGCCACTTGATCTGTTGCCCGTGATAGTGAAGATTTGATGTTTTGCGCCACCCCGATCAGGACCTCATCGCCGATGACATGACCGTAGTTATCGTTGATGTTTTTAAAGTGATCAACATCAATCATCAGAAAACTCAGAAAATCGTTGTTTCGTAAGCAGGTATTCCAAACATAATCCGAGTGTGAATTGAAGAACGCCCGGTTGTTCACTCCGGTAAGTGAGTCGGTATTACTGAGGTATTCCAGGCGGGAGTTTGCAACGGAAAGATTGTCGAGAGCCGTTTTCAGTTCACGTGTGCGCTCTTCGACATTCTGCTCCAACAATTCCTTGGCTTTGTTTTGGATCCGGGCATTTTCATCTCTCAGGGCCTTGAATCGGTGGGCAAGGGCGAAAGACAACAGCAGAACCTCCAGCGCTGAGCCCACTTGTATGGCATGTTCGGTGATGAGCATACTGGGAACAAAGCCCTGTGATTTAAGGGCGTAGATAGTGACTCCAAACAGAAAATTAAACCAGGCCAATAAGTAGTATCGAGCCGTCGATACCCCTAATTTCAAGGCTCTGTAGGCGAGGTAAATAAAGTAAAAGCATCCAAATGTGGTAATGAGAGATAACACTTGGACCATCAGTTGATACTCAATAACGAGGATCAAGGGAATCATGCTGGAGTAAAATGTGATCATTAAGAAACACAGTCGATCCTGCCGGGGCATATTTTTCCTGACTTGCAACAGAGAATGCGAAAATTTTGTTGCAAATACGGCGGAGAGGCTGAGAAATATTAGCAGACCCTGATCAGCCATCCAGGGCGATTCAGGCCACAGGTATTTATAAGCTAAGCCGTTAATGCTCATCTGAAAAATAATATAAAACAGTATATATCCAGAGTAGTAAAAATAGACGCTGTCTCTGATGGTGAAAATAAGCATCAGATTGTAGGCTAGCAACGCAATCATGGCTCCATAATACAGGCCAAGAAGCAGGTGTTCGGATTGCGTTTTTAAAGCATATTCGTCCGGTTTCCAGAATTTAAGTGGAATTTGCATCGAGCTATTAGACTTGATGCGTATATATATGTCGCTTTTTGCGTCATTTTCAAAATTCAGTTTAAAGACGAAATTCCGGGAGGCAAATTGTCGGGCGCTGAAAGGTAGATCATCGCCTCCGTAATAATCATTAACCTGTCCATTTTGTCTGAGCTGAAAAACAGAAATGCTGTCCAGCATCGGGTAGCCGATTTCCAGCATCCAATCCCGAATATCCGTGTCTCTCAGATCGATCGGAATGTAAATCCAATAGGTTGATGTGGTGAAGCCGAAATTCTGTGAATCTCCATCAAAGGGCCGAAAGGACCTGGATTCGGAAATTATATCATCCAGTGTCAGGTTTGATTGCTTGTCTTCCAGGTAGTGCAGTGTGTACTGAATATCGTGCCGATCCGCTATTGGGTCCTTGATTGTATTTTGAGTATTGCCGTTCGGTGACCACAGCAAGGCCAGAACGAGTAAGATCAATACGTTCATATACCTGCTCACCCTATCGGCCGAATAAGGGATAATCTTCCGGTCAAATGAGCAGTATCGGGGTTTGATGGCGTATCGATTTGCAACATATCCTTTGTTTGGCAGTGAGCCGCGGCCCACATTATTTTCCCTTGGTTTGGAAAGAATAAAGAATTCGGCTTATTTATTCCGGAAAATTCCTGGCGCTATTCCGCCCATCTCAATAGCTTTAGCGTCATCTGACATGCGTTCTTTACCGAGTATGCAATAGTACTGACTTACCGGCTTGGACACTTCAGATATTCATGCAGCTACTGTAACCGAGGCATTTGCCGATACCTAGTGTTACATTACACTAAGTGTGAAATCCGATATGGATCTTGGCACAAACTCACCGAAGACGGAATTTCTTAGATGGAAACAAGCGGTTTACAGGCTCTGCGGCAAAAAGGCATGACGCTGATTGAAATTCTGCTTGTTATCGCCATCCTGGGGATTGTCGCCTCAGTTGCGGTTCCCACCATTTCGGCAGCCAAGCTTAAACAACTGGATATGGCCAGCATGGAATTGGCCCACGCCATTCGATTTGCGAGGTCGGAAGCGATTAGAACAAATCAGGCTCACGGTATTCATCTTGATTCCGCAGATACAAGGCTGAGGGTTTATGTATACACCACATCACCAGAATACACCGTGTATCATCCAATCAACAAAAATCTGTATCAAATCGACTTTGATGCTGTCAGCAACCCCGTCAGCATCGGTAGCAAATCAATCAAATTCGCAGGAACGTCACTGAACTTTCAAAGCTACATCTTTTTCGAAGCCGGTACCGGTGTTCCCGGATCAAGTGGCGTTGGTGCCAACAAAATGCTGGAAACTGCTGATTTCGTTCTGCAATATCATGGACATGAGCGTACCGTCAGCCTTTTACCCATGAGTGGAAAGGTGACGGTACAGTGAAACCGGCTGCGTGCGATCATCTTCGGCAGTCGGGATTATCCTATGTTGAGGCTATTATTGCCGTGTTGATATTGTCAATTGCACTGATTCCGGCTTTACAATCCGTACAATCTGGCATTCAGTCTTCCAGAGTCAAGGAAGAAATGACCGATTTACAATTCCATCTTCGTTCAAAGATGGAGCAGGTTCGGTTCCTGCCCTTCGGTGTGCTCACAAAGGCCGCCGATAGTGCCGGCAATTATACGGCTCCGAGCTATTTATCAGATCCGTCTGGGCAACCGGATCGCAGACTGGTATATCTCTCCTTCTACGATGCCGATGATTCCGACTCCGATGGAGATCCGTTTACGATTGCCGATCCGGATTCCGATGGTGATTCAAACCCCTATACGAACATCGATCCGGACCCGGATATCAGTTTACTTTGGATAAAAGTCGAAATCGAATCCAATCCTTATAGTCTGCAAACCCTCGTCAGACAGTGACAGGAGCCGCTTCTGGTGCAGCGTCATGGCAGGCACAGCGGATTCGGTAGATGTTATAAAGTTTTAATCCGGCAAGCCGAAATCTGATTTGATGGAATCATTAATTTACACATGGAGTTGTGGTGAGTTATTTCTCTGTTCAGGAGGCGGTAATTAAGCCATTATCGTCTCGCTACCGATCAATCCTGCTGATATTCATACTGCTTTTACTCGCCTTGTGCTCGACTGTGGCAGTACACTATTGGCAGTTTCGCACTGATGTGAATCGTTATATCCAAGATCAGGCAAAGTTGATTGTGGCAATACCCTACCAGCATTTTGAATCCGGTTCGGTAGTGGATGAAATTCTGAAGCCTCTGAGTGAGATAAATCCTGTGCCTGGCTTGGTATATGCTCACATTCTGGCCTCGGATGGATCAGTCAGTGCTGAGTACAATCCCGGCTCGAAGGACCTGCCAAAAGTAAGAACCGATATAGATCTTGAGAACAGACGCTTTCAAGTGGTCGAGAAGCCGGGTTTCAGGGAAATCTATGCAACTCTGCGTTCTGCCAGCGACAGTGCCAATTTTATCCGCCTGGGCGCTGTGACAGGCTTTTCTTCCTATGTGAATGCAAGCTATAGGACAATTCTAAGCAGAGTACTGCCGGTTTTGATCATGGTTGTGCTGATGTTGCTGATGTTGAAAAACTCTTTTAAACCCAGTCAGTCTATCTCGGAGTTCAGGGATCGGTTATTAAAGCATGTCCCTGTGGAGAATTCATTGGGCATAGATAGGCCCGAGGATGACGGTGATTTTTCGACTCTACAACATGCAATCTCACTTACGGAAAATTATCTATCAACCGTAGAAGAAGAAAAAACCACGCTGAATACCAGCGTCAAGATACTGGCTTATCAACGATCTAACGCAGAATCCATTCTCCGCTCAATACCACAGGGAGTGTTGGTACTTGACGAACTCGGTCAGGTTATCTTTGTAAATCAACAGTTTCTACGCTGGTATCGCCTTGTCGCCGATGACGTGACTGGAAAAATGCCGGGCGAATGGTGTGAAAGGCAGGATTTACTGAATTTTTTACTCAGATACAAGGGGATTCTGGCTCGCCGGGCAGAAGTGGGAGAGGTCGAATTCGATCCGCCCGGTAAACCCGGTGCTTATCTTTCAGTTACGGCTTACCCGATGTTCTCGGCAAGCAACGAAACTCAAATCAGCAGCACCCTGGTTGTACTGAATGATGTGACGTCGGAAATCATGGCGGAAAACGCACGTGACGAATTTGCCGCTGCTGCCGCACACGAACTAAAGACGCCCTTGCATTCCATTGGCATGCATGCCGAAATGCTCCTAAGTCAGGAAGCCGAAGACAGCAGCGTTCGCATAGAGTCTGCCAACTTTATCAATACCGAAGTGGAGCATATTGCGGAGCTTGTGCGCAATATGTTGAATATAACACGGATTGAAACCGGCACTTTGAAGATTAACAGAAAGCTAACGAAACTGAATGATCTTCTCGATAGCACGATCGAAAATATTTCTTCTGCCGCAGCCGAGAATAAAGTTTCCTTGATCAAAGATTATCCGGAGACTATCGAGCCCAGTTATCTTGATAAAGATCTTCTTAGGGTTGCAATAAACAATCTTCTTTCCAATGCTATAAAATACAACAAGCCTGGTGGTGAAGTAAAAATTTCACTGAGTGAAACTGAAAGTACAGTCACACTCACCGTTGCCGACACCGGTTTGGGCATAGGCGAAAGCGAACGAGAAAAAGTATTTCAGAAATTTTTCCGCTCAGACGATCCTGAGGTGCGCAAACGCAATGGACACGGGTTAGGATTGTCTTTGGTAAAGGAAATTATTGAGCTGCACAACGGTACTATCAGTATCGAGAGTAGTAAAGACGAAGGGTCTAGTTTTACTGTTCGTCTGAAACGTGTGAGTGTGCCACTCAAGGAGGTCGCGTGAGCAGCAAACGAATTCTGGTAGTCGATGATCAAACCCACATAAATCGAATACTTAAACGGACATTGATGCAGAATGGTTACGAGGTTGAAGTTGCAACTGATGGTGAACAGGCATTGGGAATTCTCCGTACCGGCCGTTTTGATGCAATAGTGACGGACTACCAAATGCCGAGAATGGACGGAGTTACTCTGTGTGAGACTTACCATCGGGAATTTCCGGATAATCCTGTCTTGTTGATTCTGTCAACTGCAGTGGCTGATGAAAAATTACAAGTATGGGCAAAACAAATGCCAAATACACTCTATTTGGAAAAGCCGGTAAGTTTGAAGCGTCTGACGAATATTTTCACCCAGTATTTTGAGCATACCCACAAAGCTGCCGGCTAGAATGAATACTAGTATTTTGCATAGTATTGACGAAAGCAAGTATAGTAATTTGCTGGAAGAAGGATTCGGCATTTCGATTTCATTACTGCTTGTGGATTTTGAAGGGCGTATATCTGAAACGCGTGAACAAACTTCAACGAAGCAACTTGAGGCGGTAACTCGGATCATGGAGAATTTCCGCCGAATACCTCCTGGCGAAACAGCAAGAATTCACTGGTCCGGCGGCGAAGTGTTTGTAGCATCTTTGGAGGAATGTGGAATAAACGCCTATTTGGCGATGATCTGCGAATTTTCTAATGTGCCGGCAGAGAAAGAATACAGACAAAGTATTAAGGCATGTGATATTACCTATACGGGCTTACTTGATGCGGTAATGCTTAATTGTGAGCTTAACGAGATGGCCGATGATTTAACCGCTCGCTATGAAGAGTTAAATCTGTTTTATGGGCTCGATGATATTGTCGAAGGGCAAGATGCAAGCAAAGGATATTCTGCACTGAAAAAGATTGCCAGCAACTGTAGCCGTTATTTAACAACGGATATAGTTTCGATCGTCGTTGAACCGGCCAATATCGACGTCTGTGAATTTGCCGACTGTTCTGAAAAATTACTGGATGAATGGCAAACGTCTTCAGAGACTGTCAAGCGCTACCTACTGGAAAATTTAGTCAGCTTCGAGCAGTCGTTGATTATTAACGATGTTAGGCAATTGGCCAGAATCAGCGGTCAATTGCTGGCAGCGAAAATCGCAGCAACCGCCATTCATTCCGTTAACGGCTCGTTGCTGGGATATTTACTCTTACTCAGAGGCGCAGAGGGAAAGGATTTTTCCAATAGCGACTGGCGTTTGTTGAGAGTTGTCGCGGAACAAGTTTCGACTATCGCCAGTGCAGGCTTTGATGCTGTGACCGGGTTGCTTAACCGGGATGGATTTATCGTGCCATTAAGCAAAGCAATGCTTATAAACAACGAAAATGCAGATTGCCGGTATCTATTGGTAGTTGATCTGGACCAGTTCAGAATCGTCAATGACAGCTGCGGCAGGAATGCGGGAGACGAACTGCTGCGTTTGGTTGCCAATCAGATAAAAATTGTTGGCTCCGAGCACTGTAATATAGCTCGTGTGGAAGGAGACAGATTTGGTGTATTAACCGATGCTTGTAGTTTGAAATACGCGCAGGAAATAGCGTTTGAAATCGGCAAAAGCATTGCCGAATCCGGTTTTATCTGGGGTGGCAAGACGTTTGATGTGACTGCGGGTATCGGGATAGTAGAACTAAACGAGAGTATCGTGGATGCAGATGAGGCGTTGGCCGTGGGCGCGATTGCAAACGATGTCGCGAAAATACAAGGGCGTGGAGGTGTGTTTATTTATGATCCTAACAGTGATGTGGTCGAAAAAGCGCGTAGCGCTGTGGACTGGATACCGCACATACGCCATGCTTTGGAGAACGATTCTTTTGAACTTTTTGCGCAACAGATTGTGCCCTTACATGCTCATTCTTCGAATGCGGTACATTATGAAATCCTTCTGCGCTTGAGAGGCCCTGATGGTTCGACCGGTTCGCCTTTTCAGATGATCAAGGCGGCCGAAGCTTATAATATGGTGACGCGTATCGATCAATGGGTAATCAGAAGCGCGATGCAAGCATTAAAGAAGAGCCGCGAGCTTTACCCTGATCTTGATATCAGTTACTCGGTAAATATGTCTGCCCAGTCAGTGACGGATGAGTTTTTTAACTATGTTAAAAAATTGCTGTTAAGCTCGCCGGAATTGATTCCGTATTGTTGCCTGGAAATTACTGAAACTGCGGTTGTGTCAAATCTTGCTTCGGCAACTCGCCTGATTAATTCTCTGCGCGGTGTCGGCGTAAAATTCGCTATGGATGATTTCGGCAGTGGGATGAGTTCATTTGGTTATTTACGGGATCTTCCGATCGATTTTCTTAAGATAGACGGCTCATTTGTAAAGCATATAGTCGATGATCCGGTGAGTTTTGCCATGGTGGAATCGATTCATCGGGTAGGGCATATCATGGGACTGAGAACCGTCGCCGAGTTCGTTGAGAATGATCTGATCGCTAAAAAGCTAAAAGATCTGGGGGTCGACTACGGGCAGGGTTATGCATTGAACAAGCCTGCCCCCCTGTTCGAGCAACTAAAGCAATTCGCAAATAATCGATACGATATCAACAACCGGCAGGACGATTTCGGTGCGGAGAGAACACAGCTAAACAGGGGCTGTTGAAATGTCTCTTGCATTACACCAGACCAGGGTTGGCGTTGAAACTCATATTGCGCTGGATGGCCCACTCAATGATGACAGTGCGGTTAATAGCCTGGAGCAGGCACTGGATCATTGTCTCGAACAGTATCAGATAAATATTGTCCTGGATATGGTTTCTGTACCTTTGGTGAACAGCCTTTGCCTGGATGTTCTGCTTGATATTCAGGATAGGCTTCTGCGTATTGGCGGCTCTCTCAGTATAGTAAATCTGAGCCAAATGCTAAAACAGGTTTTTCATATTACCCGAGTAGATCAGGCGATTGAATGTGACATCAATTTGCCGGACTCGAAGAATGGTTCGGCTTCTTCCTTAAGTCTGGTCAGCGAAAAAAAGAAACTTGGCGAAATTCTCCTGGAAAAAGGCTTGGTTACAGAGAAAGATATAGAATATGCGGTACTGCAACAGCGAAAGTCCGGCAAAAAACTGGGCGATATCCTTGTAGAGGATAAATATGTTTCCGAGCCGGATCTGGTGAAAGTGCTGGCGGAGCAACACAATTTACCATCCGTCCAAATACGAGCCGGATTATTCGATCCAATCGTCGCGGCGATGATAGACAGGGAGATGGCTACAAGTTTGCGAGTATTGCCCTTGTTCAAAGTCGGCGACTCGATCATATTGGCCACCGGTGATCCGCAAGCTATACCCAGCTTCGACGCGGTAGCCGAGAAAACAGGCTGTCGGGTGCAACCTGTATTAGCAACTTCTGACAATATACTGGAATTTATCTCCGAGGCTCAAAATGCCGCAAGTAATCTGACGGAACTTATCGGTGAACTCGATATTGAGTCCGATCTGGAAGTTTTGGATGGTCAGGCCGAACAGGATCTGGACGCTATAGATGAGCAGTCCGGCAGCAGCCCGGTCATCAATCTGATCAACAGCCTCGTGCAGCGAGCCGTCAGGGATGGTGCCAGCGATATTCACATAGAACCGGGTCGTGGTCGCTGCCGGATCCGTTTCAGAATCGATGGCGTGTTATATCAGGTCATGACGCCACCGACGGAAATTTATCCTGCTTTGGTCTCACGCCTTAAAGTTATGGCGAAATTGGATATCGCTGAACGCAGATTGCCTCAGGACGGGCGAATACAAGTACTGACTCAATCCAGAGTAATCGATCTTCGCCTTAGTACACTGCCGGGCATATTGGGCGAAAAGGTAGTGTTACGCGTACTGGATAAAGAACAATCCATTATGCAAATCGAGAAGATCGGAATGACGGATGCTCATCTGGATTGCTTTAAGCGAATGCTGAAAAGCCGTCATGGATTGTTTTTGGTAACCGGGCCAACCGGAAGTGGAAAAACTTCAACACTTTATTCCGCGATCAACCACCTTAACAGTATTGAAAAAAGCATAGTCACCATAGAAGATCCGGTCGAATACCAGCTTGAAATCATCAATCAAAACCAAGTGCGGGATAATATCGGACTCGGTTTCGCCAAACTCTTCAAACATGTACTGCGCCAGGATCCCGATATTGTAATGGTTGGTGAAATACGCGATATTCAGACTGCGGAAATCGCAGTACAAGCCGCGTTGACCGGCCATCTGGTACTGTCTACTCTGCATACCAACGATGCCATAGGTGCAATTTCCCGATTACTGGAAATGGGAGTGCAACCATTTTTGCTATCTTCCGCCTTAGTCGGCGTAATGGCTCAGCGCCTTATCCGGCGAGTCTGTCCAAAGTGCAAGACGCAGTACACTATTTCGCCAGAAGCGCTTGGTAGTTTTGGTATAGAATCCGAAAAACCCAGGGTATTATTTAAAGGAAAAGGATGTTCGATCTGTTATGACTCGGGATACAAGGGGCGCATGGCTGTACACGAAATATTCGAAGTGGACAGCAGTGCGCAAAGTCTGATGAGTAAGAACGCTTCTCGGGATGAGTTGGACAATCACTTACAACACAAAGATTTTGTCAGTTTATTTGATTCTGCACTCGACAATGCATTTGCCGGACATACATCGCTGGAAGAGGCAATGAGACTTTCAGGGGGTTGAGATGTCGATTCAACTACAAACGGCCAGCCCAGGAAGAGGAGCAAATAAGTACACGATTCAAGCGTTCTTTGCAGAACTGAATAAAATTAATGTTATAGGCAGCTCAGTCAGTATTAATGACAGAATGCTGTTTACCGAGCGTCTGGCATTAATGATAGAAACCGGAAATCCGCTTCACGGCAGTCTGGGCGTATTGAAGAGAAGTATTAAAAATCCCGTGATGAAGAGCATTATCACCAATCTTGAGGAAAGTATTGATCGTGGAGGAAGTTTTGCAGTCGCTTTATCTCAAAACAGGGAGCTTTTTGATTCAACCTATATCAATCTGGTGGCGGCCGGAGAAAAAGGAGGATATCTTCCCGAGGTTTTACAACAGTTGTACCAATCGGATAAAAAACGGCTGGAACTCAACAGTAAAATCAAGTCGGCATTGTTCTATCCCGCTTTTCTTCTTGCATTTTCGATTGCTGTGATTGTTTTTGTCATGCTTGTGGTTTTTCCGAAGTTTGCGGATCTATTTGCATCACTTGATGACCGGCTTCCATTATCCACAAAGATTCTGATGGCGATCAGCGATTTTATGGCAAATAACTGGGCCGCAATCCTTCTGTTTATAGCCGTAGCATGTGTCGCTTTTCTGTTTTGGTTGAGACGAAGCTCAAGCAGGCTTTGGGTGGATAAAACCAAATTGCGGATTCCGCTAATCAGAGATATTGTCATTCAGTCTTACTTGTTACAGACACTGAGGGTACTTGCGCTTTCGATAAAAAACGGCGTTAATGTACTTGACGCCATAAAAGGCACTCTGGATATTGTGCCAAATCGCGTGTATCAACGCTTTTTGCAGCAAACGGCCGATCTGGTTGAATCGGGAGAGGGTATATCTTCCGGATTTGAGAAGAGCAGCCTGGTGCCGGATCTAGTCAAACAAATGGTGGGTACAGGCGAGGAAACCGGAAATCTGGCGGTTGTTATGATGCGCATTGCGGACCATTATGAAGAGGAACTGGATAAAAAGCTTCAGATGCTGTCCAAGCTTGCGGAACCTATAATGCTGCTGTTTATGGGGGCATTTGTTGGATTACTTGTCAGTTCGTTGATATTACCCATATTCCAGCTTTCCCGCGCAGTTCATTAAATCGACTCGGAGTTGCTGTGCCGACGCTGGATGCACGATTTGTAACAAAAAACCATTTTCCGTTAAACTGAAGGAAAATTTTGACGATAAATACCTTAGCAATGATGCTATCTTATACAAAATGGAGTTTATGAAATGGCTGTAAGAACGCGATCCGCGAACCATGGATTTACGCTTGTTGAATTATTGATTGTTGTTATTATCCTGGCAGTTCTGGCCTCGGTGGCAATTCCTCAATTTTCCAGCTCAACAGACGATGCTAAAGAGGCAGCACTCGACTCTACGCTTGCCGAAATGCGTAATGCGATAGAACTTTATTATCATCAGCACGGGGAATATCCTAGCGCAAACGGTGACGGAACCAATCTGTCGAATTCAGTTGCTGCCTTTACAACACAATTGACACAGTTTACCGACACAGACGGTGTGGTTAATGCTACTAAAACCGCGACCTACAAGTACGGTCCTTATTTGAAAAAGCAACAGCTTCCGATTAATCCAATCGATGATAGCAGTTCTCTGGTCATAGAGACCGGTGGTGATATTACTGATACCGGCACGGATGCCGGCGGCTGGTGGTTTGACAATATCAGCGGAAAGTTCATCGCTAACAAAGCCGCATATGCCTCACGCTAGTGGGATGATAAGATAGCAAAACGGATATAGAAAGTCTGAGATTCGACAAAACACATATTCTCATTGCTCATGGGACTGTGAAAAACTCACAGTCCCATTCGGCTGTTTCGGAAAGGCCCGACTGTACAACCGCTTTTTCGTCATTGCAGATACTCTTCACCTCCCTCTAGTACTCTGTCCAGGTGGTATTGGCTCCCTTTGTGACTCGCTGTATCCGTCAATATCACCTGGACAGAGTACTAGATCGCCTGAATAATCCTCGCAAATTTTTGTGAGCTAGCTGTCACTTAGCTAAAGAAATGTGCTCTGGTTCCGCTATTGATGATATTGATAATGGAATATCCGAGCAAGAAGATGGAACTGACTGCAACGGCTAAGAAAAACAATTCCCAGCTAGCCGCAATAAGCAGACGATTTCAAAACGTCACTGCAAAGAAAAGCCTGGGGCCGATAGGCATGGACTTGGGGCGCACATCCATGCGTGCGGTGCAGATTCAGTACGGCCACAGTAAACCTCTTCTAAAAGCCTCTTTGTCGGTCAATTACCCATACAGCAGGGAAGAACTCCTGGCGGATCGCCGCGACTTTAAGCGCTTCATAAACACACAATTGAGAACCCATGGATTTCGGGGAAATAAAGTCGTGACATGCTCTCCGACGGAAAACCTGCGGATTCTATCGCTGGATTATCCGGTCAACGAAAACGTATCCGAAGAAGAAACCATTGTTGAACTCCTCAGACAAAGGCTGGGTGAGAATCTGCAGGAACTCGTGATCGACTACATTCCGGTCAGAAACGGAGGAGAGAGGAGAAACTGCACAGCCTTGGTTGCTATAGCCGAGTTGGATAAGCAGATCGAGTTTCTGGAATTGCTGCGATACTCGGGACTGGAAGTCTGTGGATTGGAAATCGGGCCGATCGCCATACGCCGTCTTGTAGAAAACATCGCTCGTATTGAGCATACACCGAACGTATTGGTCGTTAATTGTGGCACGGAACACACCTATCTGACGGTTACCTCGGGTCGCCGCTTGCTGTTGGATAGAAGCATTGCTTTCGGAGAAAACTATATTGTCGGCAAAGTGGCTTCCAGCCTCGATATGGAGGACGAGGAAATCAAGCGTCTGTTTTACACCTATGGGATCCATAATACACAGGGTGATATTGAGTTACTCGGCGGGCTTATTTCCACCCGTGATATTGTCAGTACGATTGCGGAAGTGGCAACACCGGTGTTTCACCAGCTTACACACGAAATTGAAAAAGTGATCTCCTACGTGCATGCACAACAACATGGTGCCGGTATCCAACAGATTTATTTGCTAGGCAGTATCGCTCGCTGGCGTGGGGCAGATGAGTTCCTGGCCAGCCGCTTACTGAGACCGGTAGAGGTGCTTAATCCCTTCGACAGCTTTCTATGCGAGCCCGGTGCAGGATCCGTATCGGACTTCTCCCGAGCCGCGGGTATGGCTATCGCCTCTGGTTGTGCGTTAAGTGAGTTGCGTTAGCATGCAGACGTTCAATCTAATGCCTCTCGCTTATCGCCAGCGGCTGGCTTTTCGGGCTGATCTGAAAATTTTTCTGGCATTGTTAACCACCACTGTCATTTTGGCTGTGGCAGTGCGTGGAGTCATTGATGATGATATCGAGCGAAACAAGTTGAAGTACGCAAAAATCACGGAGTCAAAAAAACTGATCAATGCACAACAGGCGGAAATGGAACGTCTGACTCAAAGCAAAAAACGGCTTGAAAGCCGATATAAGCTGATGCAGGGTATGAAGGGAAATGTGTCTGTACAGGAACTATTCCTTGCTCTGGATGCCTCTTTAAGCCCGGATATTCTGTTTGACGGTTTGACCTTCGAGCGTGCCGGAGAACCTGTTACGAAGGAGCAGGAACAAACGGTTAATTCGTATTTTATCATTCTTCCCAAAGAGAGTGACGACAAAAACAGCCGCTTTAACGCATGGAGAATTAAAGCCAATATGAATATCAAAGGCCGTGCGAAAGATCATTCGGCCCTGGCAGAGTTTATGAAATCGCTATCGGCACAGGCAAAGATTGAACGCGTCGAGCTACTCAGCAGTAGCACTGGCAAAAATGCCGAAGCGGAGCGGATCAATTTCGAGCTCTTTGTCATTGTCAACAATATCGCCAAGCATGTCTTATGAATTCACTATCCCTATCCACATCCAGGCTGTTCAGATCGGCATTATTCGGCTTGATTCTATTGTTTGTCATGACGGTTTTTTTCAACCTGGCCATAAAAGAGCCCTTAAAGAAAAAGCTTGAACTTACGGAATCGAACAACATGCTTCAAAGTCAAATCATGCAGGGTGATGCTCTGAAGTCGCTGAATAGCAGGTTGAACAAGGCGGAAAATGAGTTGGATGAAATTAAGAAAAAGCTGTATTTCCAGAGCGAGGGCAGAAACAGCAACGAAATCGTTCCTTATGTGGTTAAGGTACTATACGAAATTTCAAAAAAATACAATATACGGCTGCAGGGCGTAACTCCGCTGGAAGTCAAAAGGGTATTGATGTTAGAAGAATTGCCGTTCGACATTTCCATATCCGGCTCATATCCTCAGATTTACAATTGGCTCAGTGAGGCGGAAAGCGCGTTGAATCCAATAGCAGTTAAGCACTTTTCCATACGCCCGGCAAGCAGAGAACCCGGGGTTGCCATGAAAATGAGGGTGGTCTCATATCGCCTGCCTGCGGAGGAAGGATGATGCTAAGCCGAGCTTGTGTATTCTGCACTCTGATACTATTCGTCAATCCTGGTTATGCCGGCTTTCAATCGGATATAAAATACAACCCGTTTTCGTATACGGAAAGCAACAAATCGACAAAGAGAGAAAATTCTGTCAGACATTCTTCGAAAACACCGAAGGCTAAACGTGTCCACTGGAAACCTCAATTATTTGCCACAATTTCCGCCGGTTCCAGGTCCATGGCAAATGTTGGCGGCAAAATTGTGAAACTGGGAAAAAGCATCAACGGCTTCAGATTGATTGCAGTGGATAAAAAATCAGCAACTTTCGAAAAATCCGGCTACCGGTACGTACTGAAGATTGAGTCGGTCAAGGTGCGTCAATAAACGATATGGGATCAAAATGAAAAGGATTTTTTATACTGCAACTCTGGCGATTCTGCTTTGCATCTGCCAGAATGTCATCTCGGATGAACTGATATCATCGGAAGATTCGGATCCCGAATCGGACCATTTGGAACTGGAAGTATCGTTTGTCGATACACCGGTGGCGCAGGCATTCGAAATGCTTTCCCAGCTTGGGCGGACCAGCATTATTCTGAATTCGGGCGTGACCGGAACGGTAACGGCCCAACTGTTCGAGCACTCAATCGACGATGCCATTCGAATCATTGCCGAAGCGGCAGGCTATACTGTCGAAAAGCGGGATAATGTTTACGTGGTCCTGGATCGCGATGAAGTGGGCAAGAATTCACTGGGAGACATGACCGACGTCAAATCGTTTAAGGTGCAGTATATTGACCCCAAAAAAGCGGCTGCACTATTGGAAAAATACCTCTCTCGATACGGAAGCGTAACCACACTGGAAGATAGAAAGCTGATCGTGGTTGCTGACCGTTCTGATTTTCTTACGCGCATTGAGCGGGTTTTGCGCGAGATTGACAAAGAACCTCAACAGATACTTATCGAGGCCGAGATACTGGAAATTGCGTTAAGCGATGATGAAACCTATGGTGTTGACTGGACGGCAAGCAGAAGCAAGGGAAGCTATGGAACGACAGGTTTAAGCGATATCGGATCCAGCGGTTTCTTTATGCAGTATCTCACCAATGATCTGAATGTACTGCTTGAGGCCTTATCGGAAAACGGCCGCGTCCGTACACTGTCGACACCAAAGTTATTGGTATTGGAAGACCAGGATGCTGAAGTAATTATTGGGGACAGAATTGGTTTTAAGGTAACAACCACAATTGACTCAGTCACGTCTGAGAGCGTGGAATTTATTGAGTCCGGTGTCATACTGCGGGTAAAAGCGGCAGTCAACAGCAGCAATCGGATAATGCTGGATGTGCATCCTGAAGTCAGCTCAGGACAGATTAACGATGGCATTCCTTCCATCAGCACCACCGAAGTTACCACCCAACTCATTGCCGATGACGGTCAACCGATTTTTATCGGCGGCCTTATCAAGAACACTAAGACCGAAAGTGAATCCGGGGTGCCGGTACTGCGTTCCATCCCTCTCCTGGGAGCACTTTTTTCCCGGTCGGTTGAGCGAAATCTAAAAACCGAAACTATTGTATTAATCCGTCCGCATATTGTGTCGGGCAGGCTAGATAATCCGGCCTCTGTAGAGTCGGACCGGGCAAATGTTCTTGGAGATGAATTAAGACTGGAGTTGCAACAAACGTTGGATGATCCGGATGTCAATAATAAACTTGAGCTGAACTCCCGCCCGGATTCCGGTGGCGGTGGCGGAACTGACTATTCACTGTCAGGGGTGGGTGAAAAATCTCAAACTGCAGGCCCCATGGATAGGCCTGTAAAACCGGATGGAAAAAAGCAAGATAATAAAAATCGTTTGTTTGGAGGAGGGTTGTTGGGAGTCCTGGCGCTGCTTCTCTTCCTGTAATTTCACGTAGACATCATGTAGTGACCTGTCCACCTTCAACGCCGTGGGTTATTGTAGAAGGTGAATACCCTAACAACAGAGCCATAATTGAAGAGGACAGGTCATGAAACACTATAGCAAATATGTAGGTCTTGATGTTCATAAAGAAACTATCGCCGTGTCGATCGCCGATGCGGGTCGTTCAAAAGCCCGCTTCTACGGCACCATCGCGAACACGCCCCAAGCGGTCAATGCGCTGTTCAACAAGATCAACCCCGAAGGTGAAGTGCTGGGTGTCTGTTACGAGGCTGGACCTTGCGGTTATGGGCTGTACCATCATCTCAGCGGCATGGGTCAGGCCTGCCAGGTGGTGGCGCCGAGCCTGATTCCACGCCGAGCCTCGGAGAAGGTGAAGACGGATCGGCGCGATAGTTTACGCTTGGCCGAGTTGTTGCGGGCAGGTGAACTGACACCGGTCTGGGTGCCTGATGCAGAACAAGAAGCGATACGGGATTTGGTGCGTACCCGGGATGATTTCAAGCGGATGCAAAGGCAGGTGCGTCAGCAACTGTTAGCCTTTTTGTTGCGTCATTCGCGGCGCTGGACAGGGGGCAAGAAGAACTGGACAAAAGGGTTTTGGCACTGGCTTGAAGCGTTGCAAATGCCCAGTGTACACCAGCAATGGGCGCTCAAGGAATACATCGATGCAGTCAGGGGAATCGATCATCAGATCGGCACGATAGAGCAGCAGATGAGTGTGGCTAAGAGCGGTTGGTCGCTGGAGCCGATCGTCGATGGGCTGATGGCGATGCACGGTGTCAACTTGATCACGGCGATGGGGGTTGTGGCGGAGCTGGGGGATCTGAGCCGCTTTAGCAAAGCGACACAGTTGATGGCTTATCTGGGGTTAGTCCCCCGTGAGCACAGCAGCGGTAAGCACCGTTACCAGGGAGCGATCACCAAGAGCGGCAATGCCCATGTGCGGCGCTTGCTGATCGAGTCGGCCTGGTGCTATCGCTTTGCCGCTCGCCGCTCACGAGAGATTCAACGGCGAGCACAAAGGGCCAGCCCCCAGGTGCAGGCGGTGGCGTGGAAGGGGCAAAAGAGGTTGTGCGCCCGCTACCGAGCCCTCACTGAGCGGGGTATCAATCGCTGCAAGGTGGTCACCGCGGTGGCTAGAGAGCTCAGCGGGTTTATCTGGGCGGTGGTTCAACAAGCGCGGCAAACCATGATGGTGGTGGCATGAGCGATCACACACGCCGCTCTACAACCCCGACACAGCTCAGAGGAGGTCATCGGTAGGGACACAGAGGTATCGAGCCCTCAGAGTAACGCTGGGATAAAGCTGAGGAAAATCCCAGATGCTCCTAGGAGGCACTGGTGTCATCAGTGACCCTCGTCCGTAGAGATGGGTAAGTCCGCGACGAAGCGATGAACTGGCGGTAACCAACCCGTGAATATGAGCATGTTCAACAGTCGAAAGAGTTATTCCAGCGCTACTCAGAGGGCTTGAAGGTCAGCACACCGATCAACAAGTGGGTTAATCGATGAAAAACAGAAGATGAAGTAATACAAATACTTGACAGGTCAAAACATATGAGGAGCTTGCCCGGCAAGCGAATATGCCTCCGTCTCAGGATTATCTCGCGAGGGGCCTCGCTCCTACGGAGTCAAGGACATAAGGTCGGGACATCAGGCCAAATTCCGTGTTTCCCCACTCAAGCTAAAATGAATACTTATAACTGGCTTGCAGAATTACTGCCGAGTTTTTCTCGTATTCAGAATGGGCGAAGTTTTGTTCCATATACTCTGCGCGTAATCGCACTTTGCCGGAATTGCCCACCGGCATTCCGTATTTCAGCCCGGCTGTATAACTCCAGAACCGATCGAGTCTATAATCCGCACTTGCATATCCGTCCTCGGGCAGGACGACGTTGATATCCTGGTCCACCGCCAGGTGGTGTTTATAGAAATCCGCGGCGGATTGGCGATACAAGCGGATGTGGGGTTCCAGAAACTTCCCGCCACTGAGTCTGTTTCGATACTTGATATCGAAAGTGTGCGAACGGATGCTCCAGTCATCCTGGTACAGTCGGTAGGAGGCATGCAGTGCATTACCGCTTCCGGCCAACTCGTGGGCAAGTTTGCTGTAGACGGACGCCCGTTTGCGTTCACCCGGCCTGCTTTCATAAAAAGCATCCAGAACCTTACCGTCTTTGTCAACAGCGCTTATGACCTTATAAGGGTCGGTGTGATAACCTTGAGATACGCTGTAGGAAAGATTGATCTGCCCCACGGTGCGCTTGTTCAGGACCCGGGATACTCCGCCCATCATATCCCAGGAATTGCGTTCACCCTTGCCGAAGCTTTCCGTGTTGTTGGTACTGCTGAGCGGTGTGGGGGTATCCGATGCTCCGCTACGATATATCGTGTCACTGGTGAAAGACAAGCCTGCACTGTAAGTGGTTAATTTATTCTTGCTGTCTTTATCAAGCTTGACACTGCTGCCGATCGATTCATAGTCGTTTTCCGAGGAAATGCTAGCGCCATAGGTGGCATTGAGGCTCCTGCTGATCGCGTGATCCCAATCTAAACCGAACGCCAGACGGGTATCCTCAAAGTGTGCCATTGATCCGGATTGCTGCCCGCCTGTCGTAAATCCCTGAGATCCCGACGCATTGGTAAATGTGACGCTTTCCTGATCCGATTTCACAGCACCCGTCGGCGAAGCACCGGACATGGTATCGTGAACCAGTTTGATATTGACTGTGTCAGAGTCGCTGACTTTCCCCCTTACATCTGCAATGAATTTGTCTACCGATACCCGCTCATCCGCCTCCTGGTAAGACAAATATGAACTGTCGACTTCCCAGTCGTTTTCATAAGCCTGTGCCGCCACCTGCTGCGACAGCAGGCTGCATGTGGCCAGAGTGAGATTTTTTCGAATGGATTTCATCAGTTACACCCGCATCCACCGCCGCCGACGCCCCTGCCACCGGTGGATGCTTCCTTACTGAAATATATGTGATCGTCGACAAAGCTTTCCATCGGATCGGGATTCAGACTGAGGCTGTCTTGTGCCAGTAAACCTCTTTCCCAGGGTTTGACCTCTTCAACCAGGCCCATTGTCGAAAATGTATTACAGGCACTGATTGAAAACAGCAAAGGCAGCAGGGCAATAATTTTTATTTTCATCCCTGTATTTCCAGTAATTTTTGAATAGACTGTTCAATCACAATCTTGTCTTTATGCCGAAATCCTAAAAGGGATTTTGCAATATTGCCATATTGATCGATCAGATAAGAACTTGGCATAGCCATAACCCTATATGCCTCTGCGGTTTCAGCCTGATGATCGAATGCGACGGTGAAATCCACGTTCATTTGTTTCAAAAAGATGTCGGCAGCTTCTCGCGATTCATCCAGATTGATGGCTACTATTCTCAACCCGTGATCTTTGTAGCGTGCTTGTAATTCATTCATCCAAGGAAATGACTTACGGCATGGAGTGCACCAGGATGCCCAAAAATCGATCAACACGACCGATCCGCGAAGGTCTTCAAGTGATACAGTGGACTTAACACCCGGAAGTTCGAAAGAAGGAGCGGATTCGGCCTGGATCGCGGAAGAAATTGCGAAAAGGATAATTGCGGCCAATACAGGCCGTTTTATTATTGTTGTTATCTGCACCACAGTCACGCCAAATTTGGCCTGAAATTCCAGGCTTGTTGGATGTTATTTCCGCGCACGACACGGATATTGCTGACCAAACTCTGATCCGTTTTCCGTGAATAAGAGTAGGATCTTTATCACTATATAGACCGCAAGAGGCGTAAAATTTCGGAAAATTGCTCCGCAATGTGATATCACACACAGAAATTGTGAACTACCGTTCTCTACTAGTACCTTTGGCACCAAAAGCGTACGTCTTGCGCTTCCAGAAATTCTTCGGCCTGTTCACCTTTAAGTATGGCCAGAGTGGATAAAATGCCAGCCTCCGTGCAGCTATTGGCGGCAACCGTCACGGAGCGGGGAGCGTGCGCAGCCGGCCAACCGGTCGTGGGGTTCAGGACATGGCTGTACCTGACGCCGTCTTTGAGTAAAAAGCGCTGACTGTCGCCACTGGTAGTTAATGCACCTCTGGAAACCTCAATTTGCCTTACCGCTTCGCCAAACGCATCTGTATCTTCTATACCCACGCGCCATGCCCGGTCATCAGTGCGTGGGCCGTTGACGTGAAGATCGCCGCCGAAATTCACTAAAAGGCTGTCTGAACAATGTCGGCCAAGTATCTGTATGGTTTTGTCGACCGCATATTCTTTGCCGATTCCTCCCAGATCAATTTCCATTCCCCGGGGCAGCGTTACAGCGGGAGCGTTCCATTCGACCTTTTCCCAGCCAATAAAGGGTAATAAGCTGTCAATAGCGTCTTTCGAGGGAATATTCGCTGATCCGTCAAACTTCCATACTTTGCGTAAGATTCCCGAGGTTATGTCGAATAAGCCGTCGCTGATTTCATAACACTGCTGTGCGAAACTGAGTAACAAAGCAGTTTCATCGTCGGTTTCGACCGCTCTCCCCTGGCTATTATTGATTGCATAAATGATATTGTCGGTACGATAGCGGCTGAATTTCTGCTCGATCCGCTTCGCTTCCTGTTCCGCCATTTCGCACAGTTCGCGGGCCAGCGCAAAGTCGTCGGAATCGATAAACACTTCACAAGGACTGGCCATAGCGCTGAACGTGCCCACGTAATAATCCGATTTCCTTTCTATACGGACTGATGGAGTTGTGGTGTTCCGGTTTCCTGCATCCATATGCAATTTATCGTCAATTCTACGAACTGATTAACAAATCCGATCATTAGTGCCACTCTATCGTCCTTTTTGCAACCATTGGATCAGATTTCACCTAGAGTAAGACTGTTAACTATTGTTTCAAGCTACCGCTGTATTAAGAAACTCAGCCCTTTGCTTACAGAAGGGATATAAAAATGAGCGAATAATAATGAAAATAAAGCTCCTGCTAGTAAGTGTATTGTCAGTGTTCACCTTAGCCTGTGACCCCGGCCAGCCGGGTGACTCAGCGGCGCGTGGTGATGAATTCTCAGTTAAAGGATATGCAGCCCCGCTAAGCGATTCGGAATATGATGCTCTCACACCAACACAAAAATACCAGGTGGCAAACAAGCTTTTGTCTACCCTGTACAAAGGGGTGGCGGTAAGCGACTTTTTTGATATTTCTCAGGGGTTGGACAAGCCTCGGTTGAGAGATGCCAGTAACTTTTTACGGGATATACGGGTCAGGCTTGCTACCGATCTGGATGCTGATACCAAGGCCGAGATCGACTTACTGATAAACGGTAACCCTGATGCCGTCGATATAAATGGCGATGCGGCACCAATGGAGGCCAAATATCGTTTTTCGGATAGGCGGCCGAAACAGATTCCGTTCGCCAGAATATTTGAATACCCTTTAAGTCGCGATTTTTTTTCCCAATGGATGTCCCTGCATTTGGCCAATACGATTTTATTTTCTCCGGCCGAGGAAATTGACAGCGCGGACATTACGGATGTTCAAAACCTGTTTCGAAGGCTGGATCTGTCGATCATGGACGGAGCCGGAATACGCTCGATTATCGCGACCCATCAACGGTCGGTGGAAAACTGGCGCAGATTCCGCTCTCCCGAGGATAACACCCGGGAGATGATCGAAATCTACCTTGGGCTGTTTGACAGAGATGAAGATGTACCCCGAGCATCCCAGGCCTGCAAAGATCTCTACTTAACGGATGAAGCAGCGGGATACAAGCTTGCATATACGGATTATCCCAATGACGCACCACAGTTGGTTCTCGACACCTATGTGCTCAACTGCAACGATTTTTATGATGTTGTCGCATCTCACCCCTTAGTTATTCCACGTGTAACCAGTGTGCTCGTGGATTATTTTTTCGCCAATCGCAGCAATGAGGACCGGACTCGGTTTGTAGAGTCTGTTGCAGCCAGTGAACCCGAGACCTTCGAAGATCTATTTACCGCCATCCTGTTTTCCCGGCAGTATTTGCTGAACACCGAGCGCGAAAAATCCTTTGAAGAAAGCTTTATGGGCACAGCTGCCCGGCTTGGTTGGGAGGCGCATCCGGATGTTTTTTACAGTATGACGACCGGAGGCGGAAGTCTGGGAAGAACAGAACTTGCCGAAATGGGATGGCCATCAATGACCTTGAAACTTGGACGATTGTCAGGGGTACCGCTGGACGCGCTGAGCTTTGCCAACTACCACAAGGGATACAGGGAATCGCTGCTTATGGACAAGTACCGCTGGCAGATTCCACTGGGTATAGGCAAGCCCGAGAGTCCCTGGCCAGAGCCTCCCGAGCAACTGGAGGAAGATGCGGACGCCCAACAGCAAGCAAAATATCGGGAAGCATTGCAGGAATACGAACAAAACCTCGCGACGTTGACTGCCAAAGAACGCAGAATTTATGACCATGAACTATCGATCTGGAATGTACAAATGGATCTGTACCGCGCGGTGGGAGATCTCAGCCTTCAGGATTTGATTGACTATCTTTTCATGAGTGTCGCCGAGCGCAGGGCCAAACCGTCCGAAATGGCCGGGCTCATTGAAATTATGGAGTCCTACGGCTATTTGAAAATCATTGACAATGAAAGATTTGTCGAGCCTTGGAATCGGGATGATGTTGCAAAGCTGGTGATGGATTTTCAATCGCGACTACATGAAATCTATTATCTGAAAGTTACTAATTAGAGCCGAACAATGATGAACCGAAGAGTATTTTTAAAATCCACCGGAGTCTTTGGTATTACAACTTTAGTACCGTCACTTTTTACTGACAGCGGATTGATCCGGCGCGCAAACGCTATGCCCGCACTCGATCAGGTCCACTATGAATTGCCATCGGTATTACCGCAAGTAATTAATGTATTTCTTTATGGCGGACCTTCGGAGTTGGCGGGGAATCTGATCAATATCGAGGCTATTAACGCCAGTTCGCAAAATCCTTATCCAAGCGCCTTATTGCGGACTGTATCCGATAATCAAGGGGAAATAACAGCCAACGGTTTCTGGCGTTCAGCGGGCGGAGATGCCATGGAAGATATGCTGAACAGCAAAGATATGACGGTGTATCGCACGATAAACCGGCGCAAAAATAATACAAGAGCCCACAGACCAAGCATCTTCTCCAGCCAAAAGGGCAGTCTCGATATTGAATCAGCTGCTGGCGTAGGAACGACTCTGGCGGCTGTTTTAAATGCCAACCGGGATCAGTTGGACGGATCATCTCTTCTGGACGGCAGGGAGTTGCTGGATTTGGTGCTGCCCTTTATTTCCTTTGAAGGCACATCCACCGCCTTTGCCGCGGATCCGGATCATCGATTGCCTCTGCAGTTACGCGGACTGAGTTTGGACCGAAATTTTGACAACCCCTATAGCAGAGGGAAGAATGAGCACGATACTGAACTCACAGCGCTGGTGAACCGGGTCGTTCAGGCAGCCGATAGAGCCCGCTATTCCAAAGTCAATGACGGGTTTAACACTCGGCGAAAAATGGAACGCTTAATCGGAAACCTGCAAACGGCCGCTGACAGTCCGCTGCCTGTAGTGCCGGGTAACGGGGCGGATCCGGATATAGATCCCGCGACCCGGATTCTGCGCTATCCGGAAAACAATCGATTCAGCGAACGTATGAAGGCTGCAGTAACACTGGCTGTGCACAACCCCGATTCTTTGTATATTACAGTCGGCGGCGATCTGGGCGGATGGGATGATCATAATTCCGCCATCCAACGCTACGTGCCCCGAATGCGGCAATTGATGGAAACGCTGAGAGTCGCCACAAAACATATCCGCTACTCGGATATACGCCATGGCGGTGCCCGCGACACCAGAAATATCATTATAAATGTACACGGCGATTTCGGTCGAAACGTAAATCTCAATAACTCCGAAGGCTGGGACCACGGCAATAATCAAAATCTGTACACCTTCGGTGGCTCTACGATTCGCCGAGGCGGAGCCAACGCATTGGGTAAGATCGTCGGCAAAACCCGGATATTCGGGCCGGCTAAGGAAAACAGGCAATTTACCGAGCCAACCAATGACAGTTACGAAGCCGAACCAATGTCGATTGCGTCCAGTGTTTACCGTTATTTTGGTGTTCGGAATCCGCAAGTTTTGACACGCGATGCGGAGTTAAATCCCAGCGGCGATCCGGCAATAGATGAGCGGATCGAGGGCGAGCCTCCGACATTCGCTTAGATAATGTGTCAAAATACGGACATGGTTTGCCGATAGCTACACACTATTATTGATCAAACGCATAGTTTTATTCACAAGAGTTGTACATCGAGTAACAGGCTATCCCTTTCCTGCAGTCATCAGCAGGGTAGATTGAACTTCGAATATAAAAGATTGAAAAATAAGAACTAAATAGGTGGCTAAAAATCGTACAATCCAATATAAGACCAGACACAACTGCATTCTGGAACGCTTATTCTGAATCTATCCACAAACTTATCCACCGATTTTGTGGATAAGCATGGACGTCAATGGCGGCGCTTATTTTTTATCACTTGTCAAGATAGAAAATTGATAAGTTATGTATATCGTCCGGCTCGGGATACCGAGTTTCGTCATTTTGCATTTTTTCTGGCCTCCAGCTCTTCCCAGCGGTGAAAACACGATTCCAGCTCAGTATCCAGTTCCTGGAGTAACTTTTTAGCGGATAACATCTCGGCGGGTGATTTTTTATAAAAGTCCTGGCGGGACATCAATTCATGCACGCGGCTTTGACGTTCCTCAAGTTCCTCTATTTTCTTAGGCAGAAGCTCCAGTTCGCGTTGATCCTTATAACTCAGCTTAGTAGAGTTTTTTACCCGGCCGGTTTTACCGGAGTGTGTTTTGCCTGTTTTCTTGTCCGTTGCCAAAAGGTTGGGCGGGGCAGGTTTTTGATTCAAATAATCACTATAACCGCCTACATAAGCATTGACCTGTCCTTCCCCTTCAAACACCAGGGAGTCGGTGACTATATTGTCCAGAAACTCCCTGTCATGACTGATCAACAATATTGTGCCTTTGTAGTCACTGAGAATTTCTTCCAGCAGCTCCAGTGTTTCTATATCGAGGTCGTTACTCGGCTCATCGAGGACCAGTAAATTCGACGGTTTGACGAATATCCGTGCGAGCAGCAAGCGATTCCTTTCACCCCCCGAAAGCGCATGAATAGGCGCACGGGCGCGGTCCGGCGTAAACAAAAAGTCTTGCATATAGCTGATGATGTGACGGTCGCGCCCGTTAACACAAACCTTATCGGAACCACCGTTTACGTTCTCCAGCGCCGTCAGTTCCGGATTCAATGTGGCCCTGAGCTGATCATAGTAAGCTAATTTAACGCCTGTCCCCATCCGGATCGTACCGCTGCTGGGTGGCAGTTCACCGAGTAATACGCGTAAAAGCGTAGACTTACCGGCTCCATTGGGTCCTATGATACCGACTTTGTCGCCGCGCAAAACGGTGCAATTAAGATTTCTGATGACTGCCTTGTCTGCAAGCTCGACACTGACATTCTCCGCTTCCAGCACAATTTTCCCGGAACCTTTTGCCTCCTGCGCCTGCATCCGTACCTTGTCCGGCTGTTTTCGCCTTTCGGCGTGCTCGCGGCGCAGTCGTTGGAGTGCACGCGCTCTGCCTTCATTACGGGTACGGCGGGCTTTTATCCCCTGCCGAATCCAGGCTTCTTCCTGAGCGAGCTTCTTGTCCTGGAGCGCAAAGTGTGTCTGCTCCGATTCCAGGCTAGCTTGTTTTCCGCGCAAATAAGCGTCATAGTCTCCCGGCCAATCGCTGAGCACGCTGCGATCCAGTTCAACAATCCTGGTGGCCAGGCGTCTTAAAAACGAACGGTCATGGGTAATGAATACCAGGCTTGCAGAAAGTGACAAAAGATATTCTTCAAGCCACTCGATCGACTGCACATCCAGGTGATTGGTGGGTTCATCCAACAGTAGAATATCCGGGTCTGTCACCAGCGCACGTGCCAATAAGGCGCGCCGCTTCAACCCCCCGGATAAATCTTCGAGCCGCATTGCAGGCTCTAATCCGACGCGGGAAAGCGTTGCAGCTATTTTTTGATCGATCTGCCAGCCGTCCACTGCGTCTATTCGGGCTTGCAATTGTTCCAGTTCAGCCATTCGCCCGGAAATATTTTCGGATTCTGAAACAAGCCGGTATTTCTTCAATAAATCGCCGGATTCGCCGAATCCGCCGGCAACCAGGGAATAAACATCGCCTCGCAGTTGTTCGG
The DNA here is from genome assembly GCA_965222695.1 of Granulosicoccaceae bacterium. GTDB lineage: Bacteria > Pseudomonadota > Gammaproteobacteria > Granulosicoccales > Granulosicoccaceae > UBA7957. The sequence goes on from OZ244967.1 coordinate 4,479,962, forward strand.
GAACTTCCTGTGGTAAACGGGAGACCTTGATTCCGTGAGAACGGACCAGCTCTCCGCTATCGGCTTTTATTTCTCCGTTCATAATTTTCAGCAAAGTGGACTTTCCACTTCCGTTGCGGCCGACAATGGCCACTCTTTCGCGGGTGTTGAGTGCAAGGTCCGCACCTTCCAGCAAAGGCTTAGCACCAAAGCTGACGGAAATGGCGTTAAGCCTCAACAATACCATAAGCTCAACGATGCTCGGTCGGTTTCATTCTCAACGCAGAATCGACCCCAAAACGCCGCGTACGATGCGGGTTGCCAGCCGTGAAGCGATAGAGCGGGCCATGGTTTTCATAAACGCTTCTCCAACGCTCTGTCGCCTTCTTCCCTTCGGTTTCGCTTGTGTCCTCGCGGCTTCGGTTTCAGCGTGCTTTTGTGCCCGAAGCTGTAGTTTTTCGTAGGCAGAATCCCGATCGACCGGTGTATCGTAACGGCCCATCAAGGGGCTGCTGCTGATGAGCTGCTCGCGTTCGCTGTCGGTGGCGGGGCCGATTCTCGACGCGGGCGGACATATCAGAGTTTGTTCAACAACACTGGGCACACCGTCATCCTGCAGCACGGATACCAGCGCTTCGCCCACACCCAGGCGAGTAATGACTTCACCCGTATCAAACTTCGGGTTTGCACGCATGGTTTCGGCTGTGCTTTTGACTGCTTTCTGATCGCGCGGTGTAAATGCACGCAAGGCATGCTGTATCCTGTTCCCAAGCTGGCCCAGTACGCTGTCCGGAATATCCAAGGGGCTTTGGCTGATAAAAAAGACACCGACACCTTTGGAACGGATCAGCCTTACTACGGTTTCGATTTTCTCCAACAGCGCTTTTGGCGCATCTTTAAAGAGCAGATGGGCTTCATCGAAAAAGAATACAAATCGTGGCTTATCCTGGTCGCCGACTTCCGGCAGTTCTTCGAAAAGTTCCGAAAGCAACCAAAGTAAAAATGTTGCATATAGGCGTGGGTTCTCCATCAGCTTGTCAGCGGCGAGTATATTAACATTGCCTTTGCCTGAATAAGCGGTACGCATAAAGTCCCATAGCTCCAGTGCAGGCTCTCCGAAAAACTCATCCGCACCCTGTTCCTCTATGACTAGCAGCCGGCGTTGTATAGCGCCGACGCTGGCACTGCTGACATTTCCGTATTTATCACGGAATTCGCGGGCGTGCTTGCCGATGAATTTCAAGGTGGACTGCAGGTCCTTCAGATCAAGTATCAACAGTCCTTCGTCATCGGCAAAACGAAAGGCAATATTCAGAATGCCTTCCTGGGTTTCATTTAAATCCAATAATCGGGAAATCAAGGTTGGCCCCATGTCGGATACGGTTGCCCGGACGGGATGACCCTGTTCACCGAAAAGATCCCAGAAAATAACTTCAGCTTCGTCCAGTTGGAAGCCTTCAATACCAATTTTTTTTATACGTTCGTCAATTTTCGGATGAGGGCTGCCCGCCTGGCTCATACCGGATAAATCTCCTTTTACATCGGCCATAAATACGGGCACCCCGATTGAGGAAAATCCTTCCGCGAGTACCTGCAGGCTGACGGTTTTACCGGTTCCGGTTGCGCCTGCGATGAGGCCATGCCTGTTTGCAAACCGCGGATCGAGAAATACCTGTTGATCACCCTTGCCGATCAGAATATGTTGAGTTTCCGCCATGCCCTCGCTCCTGCAGATTTAGTCAGAGCGCTATTGTATAGCCAGGCGCGTGCGGAACAAAACCCTGTCAAGAGATTTGCTATGGAGTCTATCAACTCATACTGAACGTTAAACGATGGGCGTGTCGAAAACGGTCGAGATAAGGGATCAGGAAACCTTGATCTTGCCTGAGTCAGGGGTTCTCCAATCGTTTTTTGCAACCCGGTTGTTCATATCCAGATCATAAGATGTGTAGAGCATGCCGTAACTCTGTGCGGAATCCGAGCCCCTGTATAGTCTGCAATGAATCGGCTCTCGGGTCATGATGGACAGGGGCCCCCAGATTTGTGGATTTTCCGACGGCCCTCCGCCAGCGAAGACGTGAAAAATAAAATTTGATCTCTGCGTATAGCCTATGGCGCGAAAATCCTCATTTTCAAAAACACTGAAAATCCGGCTTTCCTGGCCTTTAACAACTTTGCTGGCATAGCCGTGGAGGTATTGCTTTTCGTTCGGACGATCACCGAATAAAAAGCGGTTTGGCTTAATTTTCACTTGCTTTCCATTGTCACAAACCTGGGCTGCAATCTTCAAAAGCCTGCTGAATCTTTGCCCCGTCACCTGCTTTGATATCTGATTATCTGACAGATGGAGTTGTTTGCTGCCGACCAGCCCGGTTTGCTGTAAAACAATACCGACGCCCAGTGCCAGAACCGGAGGCTCATCCTTGCGGCATTCATACAGAGGTTCGACGGGATTGGTACGCCGCTCCTGGAGTATCCTCATGTCATGGTGTTCGGCAAATTTACCAAGATATTGTAAAAGTTCCGGACTCTTTTCACGTAATTCCGCAGGATATATCAGGGTGAGGCGGCGTTGAATCAGACGAATTTTAATTTGACAATAGTCCTTTCCCTGATTGGCAAGCCCGGGGCAATTGATATTGTCACACACATTTTTTATCCAGGTTGCCCGCCCATTTTGCGGCTCCTCTGAAGCTTGCTTCGTTGTCATAATGTGCGCATTATTCATAAGTCATCTTGTCTTCGGGTATTCATGGGCCCGGTGCAGCTGGTTTGACACTGGCAATTTTCTGTAGAATCAAACATTTCAGAGAGGAAAATGGAAAAGCTAATCTCCCGTCTTAACGGCCTGATTGACCGTGTAGATGCTATTTTTGGGCCAGAATCGGCAACACTCATTGATGACAGCACGGTGGCTTTTCGTTGGATTGGCGGATCGGGGGCCTTAAAAAAGGAAGGCCGCCTGGAAGCGATTATTGCGCCCCATCGCCTGGAACTGGCGGATCTGCTTGGCATAGAAAGACAAAAAAAACTGCTGACTCGAAACACCCTGCAATTTGTTCATGGATTGCCCAGCAATAACGCCTTGCTCTGGGGTGCGAGGGGAACGGGTAAATCCTCCTTGGTCAAAGCTTTGCTGCACGAATTTTCCGGCGCCGGCCTGCGCTTGATCGAAATTGACGCACATGAGCTGATTGATCTACCGCACGTCGTGGCTCCACTGCGTGGCCGAAAGGAACGTTTTATACTCTATGTGGATGACTTGTCCTTCGATGCCGATGATTCCAGCTATAGAACCTTAAAGGCTGCGTTGGACGGATCCCTGGCCATAGCGCCGGAGAACGTCTTGATTTACGCGACTTCCAACCGTCGCCATCTGTTACCCGAACAGCAGGCCGACAATCTCGATGCCAGGATTGTTGACGGGGAGATTCATCACGGTGAGGCGGTGGAAGAGAAAATATCGCTTTCCGAACGGTTCGGAATCTGGTTATCGTTCCATCCCTTTTCTCAAGACGTTTACCTGCAAATTGCGCAGCATTGGCTAAGCAAGGAAGGCGAGCCGCAAATGGACGAAGATAGTCGCAGGGCGGCGTTACAATGGGCGTTATTGCGGGGTAACCGAAGTGGCAGGATTGCCGCTCAGTTTGCCAGGGATTGGGCGGGGCAGCAGGCAATCAAACGTAAAGGGCTGAGCTGAAGGGTTCTTCAAAATACCTTACACTAGATGCGGCATATATTATTTCGCGTTTTGTTTTTCCTGCCACTCCCCGGGTGTGTAAGCTTTGATGGTTAGAGCGTGAATCGCACCGCTGCTGATATGTTCGTTGAGCACAGCGTAGACCGCCTTGTGACGCTTGATAGTCATCTGCCCTTCAAACGAATCGCTTATCACCAGGGCTTCGAATTTGCTGCCGTCACCGGTAACTTCAGCTTTACTGTTGGGAATAGACTTTTCAATCTGATCGCTAAAATAATCCATCTGCATGTAGGTTATTGCCTCGTGATCTGTATTCAACAGGCTGTCAGCCAAATCTTTCGAGAGCATTATACTGCTTTAGACTCTGCTCTTGCCAGAAACCGTTCGTCCGCTTTTAAAGAAGAGGCTTTCAATGGGAAATCCTGGTTGTGCCGGGAGGTAAAAAAAGGGCCCGCAAGGCGGACCCAGATTGGGGGTGAGAACGTGACACTATAAAAGTAACAGCTCACGTTAACTAGTTTTAGTAGACTATTGAAAATAGTCAAAAAAAATTCAATAAATACAAAAAATATACTCTAAGTCATTGATTTTAGAATGCCTGTCGTGGAAAGGGGTAATAAACCAGCATCCAAGGTACACTTCGTTTTTTTGCACTCCCGTGAACCGAAAATATGCTAGAGGTGAGAAAACTGCAGCGTCCTGGCTTGAAATCCTGTGCATTTCGCATAGACAAAGGCGAAAGCATCTCAGTAACCGGGCCATCGGGCGCCGGAAAATCCCTCTTGCTCAGAGCCATAGCGGACCTCGATCCCAACGATGGGGAAGTCTACCTGGATCAGCAGGAACGCAGCAGCTACAGCGCACCACACTGGCGACGCAAGGTCTGCTATCTGGCTGCTGAAAGTGGCTGGTGGTCCGAAACTGTGTCAGCTCATTTCAAGCGGCCTGATCAAACCATACCCTTTCTGGAAAAGCTTGGATTACCCCGGGATTGCATGAGCTGGCCGGTTCGCAGACTCTCCACGGGAGAAAAGCAACGCCTCTCATTGTTACGGGCAATGGTGCTCAATCCGCCGGTGTTGTTGCTGGATGAGCCTACGTCGGCACTCGATCCGGACTCGGTCGATGCGGTCGAGCAAACCATTCTCGACTACCGCCAAAATGGCGGGAGTCTAATCTTGATAACTCACAATCAGGCTCAGGTAAAAAAATTCGGGCCAAGGCAATTGAGGGTGTCGGATGGTCAGGCCAAGGAGATCTTTGCGTGATTCAGGATATCAGTTATTTGACCCTGATATTGGCCTCCCTGTTGGTGGTGGCAAACGGGGTGTTGAGTTTTCTTCTGCAGCTCGGTCTCGGCAGACAGTTGCTGGTCGCTGCCTTGCGCATGATTGTCCAATTGTTTATGGTCGGCTGGATTCTAACTGAGCTGTTCCGCCTGGTTTCTCCCTGGTTTACTTTGGGTGTGGCAATGATTATGCTGATGTTTGCCGGCTATGAAGTCCATGCAAGGCAAACGAAAAGCTTCAGGGGGTATTGGGGTTACGGGCTTGGAGTCAGCGCCATGCTGGTTTCAGCGTTTATTGTCACGGCTTTGGCTTTAACGGCGTTTTTGCAACCCGATCCCTGGTATCATCCGCGCTATGCCATTCCTTTGCTGGGGATGATTCTTGGCAATACCATGACCGGCATAAGCCTGGGTCTGAACACTTTAACCACCACCGCGAATCGAGATTATGCCGGTATAGAAGCACAACTGGCGCTTGGGGAGAGTATGCGGGCATCCATGCGGCCGGTTAGCCGTGAAGCTTTGCGTACCGGAATGATGCCGATCATTAACGCCATGGCGGCAACCGGAGTCGTGAGTTTACCGGGAATGATGACCGGCCAGATTCTGTCCGGAGTTGAACCAGCAGTGGCGGTGAAATATCAATTACTGATCATGTTTTTAATTGCAGGTGCGACCACACTGGGTGTTTTACTTGCGGTATACAGCGGAGTCTATCGATTAACGGATGAGCGCGAGCGTTTACGCCTGGATAGGCTTCAAGACTAAGGCTTGCGGGTTATAATCACACACCATGCCTGGTGTATTCTTTAAAACAATTCAGGTTCTCTCGGATAAACGACAAGGTGATCCGGTTCAATTCGCACGCCGATCCGTTCACCGATCTTATGGTTGTGATGACTCGGTGCCAGACAAAGAATATGCGTGTTACCGGGCATGCGAACCTTGTATAAATGATCGGCGCCCCGGAAATCTTTTTCGATCAGTTCGCCTTGAATTTCGCTCGAATCATCGTGGATGATATCGTCCGGCCTCACCAGAAGATCAATCAAAACTCCCGGCTCGATATCCGGCAAATCACCGTGAATAACGCCCAGCTCGGTCTGTAAGGTATTTTTATCGAGAACATTGCCACAGATAAAAACTCCTTCGCCGATAAAATTGGCGACAAATTTATCCGTCGGTTCATGGTAAAGATTATAAGCGCTATCCCACTGGCGGAGTGAGCCTTTGTCGATCACACCGATCTGATCGGCAATGGCAAAAGATTCTTTCTGGTCATGAGTCACCAGAATGGCAGTTGTAATATCCCGTTTTAATAGATCCCTCACTTCATGCGCCAGCAGTACACGCCTTTCCGTATCCTGGCTGCTGAAGGGTTCGTCCAGCAAGAGTAATTGCGGTTTGGGCGCCATGGCTCTGACCAGAGCGATTCTTTGCTGTTGACCGCCCGACAGCTGATGAGGATAACTGTCCTTAAGATGCACCATATCCACCAGGCTCAGCAAATCATTGGTTCGTTGTCGAATCTCCGTTTTTTCAAAGGATCTCATACCGAATGCAATATTATCCTTGACGCTCATATGGGGAAAGAGCGCGAGATCCTGAAACACCATACCGATATGGCGTTTCTCGGGTGGAAGCATGATCTTCCTGCTGGCGACCAGTTTTCCCTTCATCCGGAGTTCGCCGGAGGTGGGTTGTTGAAATCCGGCTATGGCCCGCAAAAGCGTTGTTTTACCGCAGCCGCTGGGGCCCAGCAGGCAGCAGATATCGCCTTGCTCAACGCGAAATGAAACATCATTGATAATCCGCGACTGAGCGATCCGGATACTGAGGTTATTGACTTCGAGAATGCTTGCCATGACCCGCGCGTGACAGATTAATTGTTCGGCTCAGTATAATAACCGGAATTATGCCCACCAGCACTATGGCAATCGCGGCGGTTGAAGCGTCGGCCAACCGCTCATCGGATGCTAACTCGTAGGCGCGTACGGCCAGGGTATTGAAATTGAACGGCCGTAAGACAAGTGTGGCTGGTAGTTCCTTTAATACATCGACAAAAACTATCACAATAGCGGTTAAAAGACTGCCCTTCATTATAGGCAAATGTATATAACGCAAGGCTTCAAGCTTAGTGTAACCCATTGAATTAGCCGCCTCATCCATAGACGGCCGGATATTACCCAAACCGGATTCAATCGTTTGCAGAGATACGGATAGAAACCTCACGACATAGGCGAATAACAGAATAAAAACCGTTCCACTGAAAATCAGGCCGCTGCTGAAATCAAAATGCTCGCGCAGCCAGCCGTCAATGGTGTTATCCAGTTTTCCGAAGGGTATCAGAATACCTATCGCAATCACGGTTCCCGGTATGGCATAGCCCATGGATGAAAGTCGCGTCAGCAAAGACTGGCCGCGGCTCGGACTGATCCGATTACCGTAGGCCAGTAACAGGCCCGGAATCAAGGTGACTATTGCGGCGGCGCCCGCCAGCAGGAAACTGTGTTCAACCAGCAGGAGAAAGCGGTCATCGATCATGTCATGCCACGTATCCAGAGCCCAGGCGGACAGCTGCAGAAACGGCAGAATAAATCCCAGCAACAAAGGTATAAAACAAGCCATGGTGCAGATCAGTGCGCGAAATTTTGTCAGTTGTACATTGGGTAATTCCTGATAACGATTGGTGGAATGATGGAATTTCGCCTGTTGACGCGACCAGCGTTCCAGCAATATCAAAACAAAGACAAAACCGAGCAGCATCACCGATAACTGGCCGGCAGCGGTTTCATCGAATAAGCCAAACCAGGTTCGAAATATTCCTGTGGTGAAAGTCGAGACGCCGAAAAAATGCACCGTTCCGTAATCCGCCAGCGTCTCCATGAGCGCCAGTGACAACCCGGCCACTATCGCCGGTCTGGCCAGGGGCAGGGCAATCTGGAAAAAACTGCCCCAGGGCCCGCAGCCCAGAGTCCTCGCCGCCTCCAGCGCGCAGACGGATTGGTCAAGAAATGCAGCCCTTGCCAGAAGGTATACATACGGATAAAGCACCAGTGAAAACATACAGATCGCGCCGCCGATCGAGCGAATCTCCGGAAACCAGTATTCACCGAACGACAAGCCGAAAGCCTCTCTGATCCAGCTTTGCACGGGGCCGCCGGCTTCGAGCATACCTGTATAGGTATAGGCGATGATATAGGCCGGTATGGCTAAAGGCAGCAGCAAGGACCAGGTAAACAGGTTGCGCCCGGGAAAGTCATACATACTGACCAGCCACGCCATGGTGACTCCCATGCTGCCTGCACCCAGAGCCACACCCAGCATCAGAATCAGAGAATTGGAGATATATTCCTTGAGAACTGTGTCAAGCAAGTGTTGCCAGATGTCGCCCGCCGGGCTGATCAGAAAGGAAATAACCGTAAATACAGGCAGTGCGACAATCAGCGTGATCAGTGTCGTTAGCAACAAAAAGACAGAGGGTCGGCGCAGAGCCAACCCTCGTCGGGAGGAATCTGAATCCGGATCCGAAGGTTCGAGATCCGGTAAAGAATTGATGTCGGTTTTACTTCCAGCCTGCACGGTCAAATATTTTTACCGCCTCTGAATTCAATTCGCCGAGTGTACTCATGGCTAAATCGTCTTGCTTAAACGGATAACCCCATGAAGCAACGATTTCGCTGACGCTGATCCCCTCACGCACAGGGTATTCGTTGTTTTTATCGGCATACCATTGCTGAGCCTGATCACTGATCAGAAACTCGATCAGTTTTTTTGCATTTTCCGTATTCTTGCTGTGTTTAGTGATGCCTATGCCACTGACATTCATATGCGAGCCGCGATCGTTCTGGTTGGGATAAAACACATCGACCTGACTGACCGCATCACGCTCGGCCTCTTTGGACGACTGAACCATATTGCCGATATAGTAATTGTTGACAATCGCGATGTCGCATTCGCCGGTTGCCACGGCAGTGACCTGGGCCCGATCATTTCCTTTGGGAGCGCGCCCCATGTTGCCGACAACGGCTTTGGCCCAGTTTTCCGCCTCTTCGGCGCCATGATGTGCAATCAGTGAAGCTAACAAAGACTGGTTATAAATATTATCGGATGAGCGAACGCAAATTCTGCCTTTCCACTTCGGGTCAGCCAGATCCTCATAGCTTGAAAGATCTTCAGCCTTTACCCGCTCTTTACTGAAAACCAACACTCGCGAACGTTGCGAAAGGCCGACCCACATATTTTCCTCATCCCTCAGGTGCACAGGTACCCCGTTTTTTACGGAATCAGAATCCACCGCCTGTAAAAGATCTTTGGCTTTGGCCAGGTGTAAACGGCCCGCGTCAGTCGTCAGAATCAGGTCCGCAGGTGTGTTTCGGCCTTCCGCCTCCAATCGCTTGATCAGCTCACTGGCACCGCCTGTGACCAGATTTACGGTAAGCCCGGTGGATTCACTGAACTGATCCAATAAGGGCTTGATCAGATTTTCTTTACGAGCCGAGTAGAGATTGACCTCTCCATCCGCCAGCGACACCTGTGTGGGTAAAATGATGCAGGCCAGCAGGCCCGCGATCAGACATACTTTTTTCATTGTTGGAAACTCCAGAGGATTGACTAATGGCGCAAGTCTAGTTCCTCAATCTCAGATTGTAAACACAAATAATAATAATTCTCATTAATTATCAGAAAAGATTTTGGACAGGCTCTTAAACAAAACCGCGTATTTTATGGCGTAACTTCGGAATCCCGATTGATCGAACTCAAGTCCGGAGTGATTTGGCGATGAGTGTTGAAGCGAGGCTCTAAAGTACAAATTGCATTTTACCGCTATGCCGGAATCACCGAATATGGGACCATTAAGTTATTTTCCTCAATGGCTTACTCAATGGTCCTTATCGAATCAGTCAGCAAGAATTTTGGTGGCGTGCAAGCGGTCAATCAGGCCAGTCTTCATATCAAAAAACAATCGATTACCGGATTAATAGGGCCGAACGGCGCCGGTAAAACGACTCTGTTTAATATCATTGCCGGCAATATCGCGCCCAGTCAGGGAAAGATTACGCTGGACGGGGAAGATATTACTGCAATGCCTGCGCATCGGCTGTTTCATAAAGGGCTATTGCGAACCTTCCAGATCGCACACGAGTTTTCCACGCTCACGGTATTGGAGAATCTGATGATGGTCGTACCGGATCAGGCGGGGGAATCCATATTGAATGCGTGTTTCCGGCCGTCGATCGTCAATAAGCAGGAGCAGGAAATTCGGGAAAAAGCCATGGAAGTGATTGAATTCCTGAATCTCACGGCACTGTTCCGGGAGCAGGCGGGTAAACTGTCCGGCGGACAAAAAAAGCTTCTTGAGCTGGGCCGGACCATGATGGTGGATGCCAAGTGCGTATTGCTGGATGAAGTGGGGGCCGGGGTGAACCGTACACTGTTGAATGAAATAGGCGATGCCATCGAGCGGCTCAATCGGGAACGCGGATACACTTTCTGTATGATCGAACACGATATGGACTTTATCTCCCGGCTTTGCAACCCGGTGATTTGCATGGCCGAAGGTACCGTGCTTGCACAAGGCTCCGTGGAGGAAATAAAGGCCAATGAACAGGTGATAGAAGCCTATCTTGGCCGGGGGCTAAAAAACAAAGCGGAGTCAAATCGCTGATGGCCTATCTGTCCGGCACGTCCATGACGGGCGGATACGGCGGTGCGGACATTCTCAAGGATTGCACGATTGAGGTCGAGCGTGGAGAGATCGCTGTCATTGTCGGCCCGAACGGGGCTGGAAAATCCACCGCCATGAAAGCCATGCTCGGTTTGCTGACACTTCGTGAGGGCCGTGTAGTGCTGGATGGAGGCGATATCACCGCTTTGACCCCGCAAGATCGTATCGCCGCGGGTATAGGATTCGTCCCTCAAACTGAAAACGTTTTTACTACCTTGACCGTACAGGAAAATCTGGAAATGGGCGCTTATCTGCGCAAGGATGATTCTACAGACACCATGGAGCAGATTTTCCGGCTTTTCCCCGTTCTTGAGCACAAGCGCAAGCAGGCGGCGGGTGAACTGTCCGGCGGTCAGCGTCAACAACTGGCGGTCGGGCGGGCCATGATGACTAAACCTCGCGTATTGATGCTGGACGAGCCGACAGCTGGCGTGTCTCCCATTGTTATGGATGAATTATTCGATCAGATTTTAAAAGTCCGAAACACCGGTATTGCCGTTTTAATGGTTGAGCAGAATGCGCGTCAGGCTCTGGCGATTGCTGACCGTGGCTACGTGCTGGTTACAGGTGAAAACCGCTACTCTGATTCCGGCGCCGCTCTTTTGGCAAACCCGGATGTACGCAAATCGTTTTTGGGCGGCTGACAATGAGTGAATCTCCTGAAATCATCAATGCCCTGGTTTTGCTCTGTAACTATATATTTTTACCGGGATTGTCTTATGGATCGCAGCTCGCGCTCGGGGCACTGGGAGTGACGCTGATATTCGGCATATTGCGCTTTGCTAATTTTGCTCACGGCGACTTAATGGCCTTCGGTACCATGATGACTATTTTGCTGACCTGGTGGTTACAGTCTCTGGGTGTATCCTTTGGGCCTCTGCCAACCGCCTTGCTGGCACTGCCCCCGGCTATAGCCATCACGATTTTTCTCAGTCTGGCCATTGATAAATCCGTATTCCGTTTTTACCGTCAGCAAAAAAGCCCGCCTGTCATTATGGTTATAGCATCGGTTGGCGTTATGTTTATATTGAATGCGGTCGTGCGGTTCATTATCGGTACGGGTGATCAACGATTTGCCGACGGTGTGAAATTTATTATCAAAGCCGGTGAGTTTAAGAAAATGACAGGCCTGGATGAAGGCTTGGCTTTACGCAGCTCACAGTTGCTGACTATTGTCATCAGTTTGCTGGTGGTCGCTGCTCTGTTTTGGTTTTTGCAGAAAACACGAACCGGCAAAGCCATGCGGGCATTTTCCGATAATGAAGACTTGGCACTCTTATCCGGAATCAATCCCGACAGAATCGTTATGCTGACCTGGATTATAACGGCAGCATTGGCAACCATTGCCGGTGTGCTGTATGGGCTGGACAAAAGTTTTAAACCCTTTACTTATTTTCAATTGCTGTTGCCTATATTTGCAGCGGCAATTGTCGGTGGAATCGGTCACCCAGTGGGAGCGGTGATCGGTGGCTATGTGGTGGCATTTTCGGAGGTGATGCTTACCTATGTGTACAAAAAATTTCTGATCTATCTTTTACCCGAACACCTGGAGCCATCGGGATTGGCACAGCTATTATCAACTGACTATAAATTCGCGGTTTCCTTTATTATTCTGGTGTTGGTGTTGCTCTTGAGACCAACCGGTATATTCAAAGGTAGAGTGTTATAGTGGATTCTGTTCGCGCGTCGCTGGCATTTGTTGTCATGGGCGGATTGCTTATTGCTGTCGGTCTATTGCAGTCCTGGTCCTTGGCGCTGAATATTTTTAATCTATGCATCATTTCGGCAATTATGTCCCTGGGTGTGAATATTCAGTGGGGCTATGCAGGCCTGTTTAATGCCGGAGTGATGGCCTTTACCGCACTTGGAGGGTTGGCGGCCGTACTGATTTCCCATCAGCCGGTAACACAGGCATGGAGAGAGGGTGGTGGAAATATAATAATCAGTGTTGTAATTGCAGGAATAATGATTTTTCTGCTGATTCTTGTAAACCGGAAATGTGTTTCCGGAGGGATTAAAAAAGGTCTGATTCTGACGCTGCTGATTGTCGGCTTGTTTTCGATCCGCTCGTTTTACATTGAGGCTACACAGGCCATTGAAGCTGTCAATCCATCCAAGACCGGATTTTTAGGTGGGCTTGGCCTGCCAATTATTATTTCCTGGTTGTTTGGCGGCTTGCTGGCTGCAGCAGTTGCCTGGATGATTGGCAAAATTACTCTGGGGCTGCGTTCGGATTACCTCGCGATCGCTACGCTGGGTATATCTGAAATTGTCATTGCCGTGTTAAAAAATGAGGATTGGCTGGCGAGAGGAGTCAAGAACGTCAGTGGCTTGAAACGGCCGGTACCGCTGGAAACGGATCTGCAAGCCAGTGACTGGTTTGTCTCTTTGATAGAGAGCATTTACGGGCGTGAATTGTCTTTGATTACCGATTTGGCAGAACGGCAATCTGAGCTTGACACGATGGTCACAAATGCTGCCGGTATCTTTGTTAAGCTTTGTTACTCCGGTCTTTTCCTGACAATCCTACTGATTGTCTTACTGTTGAGTATGCGGGCGTTGAATTCACCCTGGGGCCGTATGATGCGAGCCATCCGCGACCGGGAAGATGCCGCCAGTGCTATGGGTAAGGATGTAAAAGCACGCCGCTTGCAGGTATTTATTATCGGTTCAGCCGTAATCGGTATAGCCGGGGCCATGTTGACCACTCTCGACGGCCAGTTTACACCGGGTAGTTACCAACCACTGAGATTTACCTTTTTAATCTGGGTAATGGTGATTGTCGGAGGGAGTGGTAACAATCTCGGTGCGGTCCTGGGTGGATTTGTTATCTGGTTTTTCTGGATAGAGGCCGAACCGATGTCGGTTTACTTGATTGATCTGTTGACCTCGGGCATGCCGGCGAACAGCGCGGCTCGATTGCATCTAATCGAAAGTGCACCGCACTTGCGTTTGTTATTAATGGGCTTAATTTTATTGCTGGTGCTCCGGTTTAGTCCCAGAGGACTACTGCCTGAGACGGTGAAGCGGGATGAGGTGAGAGTGCAGACCTGAACATCAATCTGTCTGCTTCTCATCAATCCATGGAGTATATCGGAATTCCCTTACCGCCGCCGGATCCGGTTGGCGTGACCGATCCATGGGTGGTATAACCCAGCTGTCCTGGTGTAACAGGACAGCTTTCAGGTTCCGTGGTCACACGCATACGATTTCAATTCCGGCACTCCTTGCCAACAATCGTCTAAAGCTGGCGTTTTACAAACTCAAGGCCTTGGCTTTGATCCATCCCGATGATGGTGCCACAGACTGTAGGTTTGCCGGCTGCGTACTAACCGAGCAAAGGTGCTATCACCAGGCTGACTATAGCCATGACGTTTATCAATATATTCATCGACGGGCCTGAAGTGTCTTTGAACGGATCACCTACTGTATCACCTACAACCGTAGCTGCATGCGTATCTGATCCTTTGCCGCCATGATTACCACGCTCGACATATTTTTTGGCGTTATCCCAGGCGCCACCTGCATTCGCCATTGTAATCGCCAACAATACACAACCAAGTAAGGCACCGCCCAGCATGCCACCTAAAGCCTCTGCACCTATTCCAAACCCCACGACAACCGGCGCGGACACAGCCAGCACACCCGGTAAAATCATTCTTTTAAGTGCCGCCGTGGTTGCAATATCAACGCAGCGTTCAGTGTCAGGCTCGGCCGTTCCTTCCAGTAAACCCGGAATTTCCTTAAATTGCCGACGTACTTCTTTAATCATATCAAACGCAGCGCTACCCACTGCGGTCATAGTGATGCTGCTGACCAGGAAAGGAAATACACCACCGATGAACATTCCCACTAAAACATCGGGATTGTTGATCTCGAGGCTGAAGTTTTCTACGCGCACGGATACGGTTTCAATAAATGCCGATATGATGGCCAGTGCAGCCAGAGCCGCAGCACCGATGGCAAAGCCTTTGCCAATGGCAGCAGTAGTGTTACCCAGCTCGTCAAGGGAGTCGGTTATTTTACGCGTTTCTTCACCCAGGCCCGCCATTTCCGCAATACCACCGGCATTATCTGCGACCGGGCCATAGGCATCAATCGCCATGGTTATTCCGACTGTTGCCAGCATTCCGACCGCGGCGATACCGACACCATATAAGCCAGCATAAGCACTCGAAATATAGATAACGGCAGATAAGGTTAAGATCGGCACAACAACCGATTGCATACCAACGGCCAGACCCGAAATAATGACGGTTGCCGCTCCTGTATCACCGGATGCGGCGATGTCGCGAACTGGTTTGCCAGCCGTGTAGTACTCGGTAATAAGACCGATAATAATCCCGCCGACTGCGCCAACGATCACAGAGAACCATACCGCACTGGATACTCCAAACAGTTTAATCAGGATAAATGCGGCTACAACAAACAACAGCGACGCACCCATGGTGCCGGCTCTGAGCGCCTTTTCCGGAGACTGATGACTCATCTTCGTGACTAAAAAAATACCGGCTAAGGAACACAACAAACCGACTGAGGCTAGTCCTAAGGGCAGACCCATCAGCGATGATTGGGCGCCCAGTTGCTCGATCCACATTGGGCCCAATGTGGCGGCAATCGCAATAGTGGCAATCATGGAGCCACAATATGACTCAAAAATATCTGAGCCCATTCCGGCGACATCACCAACATTGTCACCAACATTGTCTGCAATGACAGCTGGGTTACGCGGATCATCTTCAGGAATTCCAGCCTCTACTTTGCCGACCAGATCAGCTCCCACGTCTGCGCTCTTGGTGAAAATCCCACCACCAACACGGGAGAACAAAGCGACGACTGACGCTCCCATACCAAAGCCATGGATAACGTGCGCGTTGTGAGGATCGCTACCAAACAGGAAATAAAGTAGTCCTAAACCCAACAAACCCATCGAGGCAACGCACAAACCCATCACTGAACCGCCATAAAAAGCCGTCGTCAACGCGGCGGCGGCACCCTCTTCGCTGGCAGCGGTGGTGGTTCGGGTATTTGCCTCGGTCGCAGTAAACATGCCCGCATAGCCGGCGAAGGCTGAGCAGATTGCACCCACCAGAAACGCAAATGTGCTTTTTAATCCTAGATCAGAAATGGCGATTAGCACTGCCAGAACAGCAATGAAGGCTGCAAGAATAGTGTACTCGCGGCGCATGAAAGCCATTGCTCCGATGTGAATAGCATTACCGATACTGATGACTTTCTCATCAGTGACGACTTGTTTTTTAATGATGCGATAGATGTAGTAGGCCGCAATAAGCCCGCCTACCCCTAACAATACCGGTAGAATTGCATAAAAAGACATGAATGCCACTCCTGTTGCCTGTGGGTTAGTATGATTAATTTTTTTTCGGTTTTTCTGAACTAGTGAATTGTAGAGCGTTTCAAGTATAATACACAAACTTTTTGAGTACATTCTTTCGGAGTACATGGCAATGCCTTTAAACAGAGTTGGTCCGGGCAGGTCGTTACCGGATGATATTAATGTCATCATTGAGATTCCTCGTAACGGCGATCCCATCAAATACGAAGTTGATAAGGAAACCGGCGCTATGTTTGTCGATAGATTCATGTCAACGGCGATGCATTACCCCTGCAACTATGGGTACGTACCGCAAACTCTATCCGATGACGGTGATCCGGTTGATGTATTAGTGCTGGCTCCCTTCCCATTGATCACAGGTTCAGTAGTCCGATGTCGCCCAATCGGAGTATTAGAGATGGAGGATGAAGCGGGTAATGACGCGAAAGTACTGGCAGTACCGGTAGAGAAATTAACCAGATTTTATGCAGATGTCTCATCTTTTCGCGATGTGCAACATGAAATGCTCGATAAAATCGCACATTTTTTTGAGCACTATAAAGACCTCGAGCAAGGCAAGTGGGTGAAAATACAAGGCTGGAGCGGAAAAGATGCTGCGCGCAGAGAGATTCTGGATTCAGCTGAGCGCTATAAACAGGCTGAAAGTTAAGAGAATAAAACTCGAACCTAAAAAATCTTCGGGGAGGGAAGAGACATGGCGGCTTTTGTCACTTTCCCGCCCAAATTCTTACTCTTTTTATCAAGTTCAGTGCAGGGCACCTCATCTCCATGCGGAGTGAGACCTGATTCGTTATCTTTGATTTCACAGGAGATTTCCTTCATTTGCGAACATCCATGAGTATTCGGTGCCGGTAGATGCATTCCCTGAGAAATCGAATCTCTAAGTAACCATCTCACCCCTTGGTAATGCAAAGGTCCTTACCCTATAGTAATGTTTCTCGTTGACAGGATTCTCCGGGCTTGTCTTTTCCGTATACATTGGCACGCCAGTGCCAGGTACCGGCAGTCAGTTATGCGGCATCAAACGAGTAGTTGATCTGGCCGTCAGCTGCCTGCAACTAACATCTGCGGCAACTTCCATCCCTGGAATATTCAGGCTCGAAGGCCGGTTTTAACGCATCAGTGAATTTGGATGCTGTTAAATTTCCCCTCAGCAATTTCAAGTTCCTTGTAAGAGCCGTTTGCTTCGCCTACATCGTTGAAATTGACGTCCGTTGCACCTTCATAGTCAACTTCACCGCCGGATGCCAGAATCTCCAGGGCTTTACCCAGTTCGCCAGGATAAATTTTCTCTCCGGGTTGGTTGGCAACGCTCATGATATTTTGCGCGATCGATTTGCTGTCCGCTGCGCCGCCGGCTTGAATTGCCAAAGAAATCAGTGCCGCCGCATCATAGGATTCGGCCCGATAGGCGCCATCTCCGTCACCACCGGCTGCCTTCGCCAGTTCGAGGAATTTTTTCGCACCGTCTGAATCGGATCCAGCGATGGTTCCGAATGAGCCTGTTAAGTCACCATCTACATTGTCGATTAATGATTGGCCTATCATCCCGTCGGCTAACACAAACCGCTCAAAGGCGCCGGCATCAATAGCATTTTGTATAATGCCTCTGCCGCCCTGATCCAGATAACCCAATACGACCAAATCTCCGGCGCCGGACGCTGACAGTGCGCCCACTTCAGCCGAGTAATCGGCCTTGCCATCTTCGTGGGCCGCGGTGATAGTGATCTTTCCGCCCAGTGACTCGAATGCAGTACCGAAAGACTCTGCCAAGCCTTTCCCATAATCGTTGTTGGTATAGGTAATAGCAACGTTCTTTACGCCGCGGTCATAAGCGATCCTGGCCAGTACCTGACCCTGTCGTGCATCCGACGGTGCGGTGCGGAAGAATAAACCCTTGTCATCAAGCGTGCTGAGCGCCGGAGAGGTCGCTGAGGGAGAAATCATCGGAATACCCTTGGGGACCGCAACATTATTGGCGACTGCGGTCGTCACTCCGGAACACGCGGCACCAAGGATTGCTATGACCGAGTCGGATGTCACCAGCCGCTCTGCGGCAGCGGTGGCGGCCCCGGAATCCACGCAGGTGGAATCACCGCGAAAAATTTCGATTTTTTCGCCTTTCAGCAGTTTTCCCGAGTCCGAGACTTCCTTAAACGCGAGTTCCGCGCTAGCGGCCATGCCGGGGGCCAGAGACTCTATGGGTCCGGTAAATCCCAGTAAAATGCTCAGCTTAATATCTGCAGTTGCGTTCAACGACAAAAGCAAAGCAGCACACAATGTGACGAGTTGCCGTTTCATCATCCTTTGGCTCCTAAGATAAAGAAAGGGATAAAATCTTGACTCAGCTGAAGACTATTTGCAAGAAACCGCCGAATAAGTCCGGCGGCCGGGTGGAGAAACCGGGGAATGGATTTGAAATTAGGGCATAATAAATGGTCCATTATGTTTAATGTAATTCGTGTTCAGCATCCACCTGTTTCATGCCGACCTGTGAAAAAGAGTTCTATCGATGGAAACCCAAAAATTCCGGCCGTTGGAAAGCATACCCACCGACTTACACACACAGGCCGCTGAGAATCTTGAAAAACTGAGGGTGGCAGCAGAGAACGCCTCCCTGCAATGGCCGCAGGATGAGGGTTTTTTGCGGCAGATTCTTATCTTATTCAGCTGCAGTCCTTTCGCCGCGCGATTTTCCATCCGTTACCCTGAGCTATTGCTTGGTGAAGAATCCAGATTGTCTTTGACGGCGTCGTGCGGCTTGGAGAATTATCGCGGGTCCATAGCAGCAGTGTTTGACAATGCAAGCGAGTCACAAATCATGTCCGGCCTGCGTTATCTCAGGCAAAAGGAGATGATCAGAATTGCCTGGCGCGATCTTTTGGGCCTGGCCGAAACTCGGGAGACCTTGCGTAATTTGAGCGAATTGGCCGAATCCTTTGTCGATTTGACCTTGGAATATTGCTACCGCGATCTTAGCCAGCGTTTCGGTGTACCGAGGAACAAACAAGGGGTGGAGCAAAAACTGATTGTTATAGGCATGGGCAAACTCGGAGGAATGGAATTAAACTATTCCTCCGATATCGATTTGATTCTGGCGTTTCCGGAAGCCGGCACGACCGATGGACGCAAACAGCTCGACATCACCGACTTTTATCGCAGAGTGATACAACAGTTTGTGCGATTGCTGAATGAGTCCACCGCCGATGGATTTGTCTTCCGGGTGGATCTGCGACTGCGTCCGTTTGGTAACAGCGGACCCATCGCCATGGCGTTTGATGCGATGGAAGCTTACTACCAGACCCAGGGCCGGGAATGGGAGCGTTACGCCATGATCAAGGCCCGCGTCGTCAGCGGTGACGAGCACAATGCCAGGCAGCTGTTTGAATTTCTGCGGCCGTTTGTTTTTCGCCGATACCTTGACTACAGTGCTTTCGAATCGCTACGCGCGTTGAAATCAAAGATCAGCCTGCAGGTGCAACGCAAAGGGATGCAGAATAATATCAAGCTCGGCGCTGGCGGTATCCGGGAAATTGAATTTATCGGTCAGGCATTTCAGCTGGTTCGTGGCGGAAAGGAAACGGAGCTGCAGCAGCGGGGAATACTTACCGTACTCAAGTTACTGGCGGAAAAAAAATACCTCGCCGATGATGAGGTCAAACAGTTGCTGGATGCCTACGACTTTTTGCGCCGAACCGAAAACCGTTTACAGATGGTGCAGGATCAGCAAACCCATGTCTTGCCCGAAAAGGAGCCGGAACGAATCCGCCTGGCTTTCTCCATGGGTTTGCAGTCCTGGAAAGATTTTTCCGCTCTGCTGTCGGTTCACCGAGAAAACGTACAGTCCGTTTTTGAAGCCGTATTCAAGTTGGAGAATGATACGCCTGAGGGGGAATTCCTCGACGATCAGTTATCCCTGTTGTGGTCCGGCGATATGACCGAGGAGGAGGCACTGGCCGAGTTGTCGGAGTTGGGTTACACCCAGACGGATGCGCTTTATGAGCAGCTGCGACAGCTGGGGCAGGGTGGTTATTATTCACGCTTGACCAATATCGCCAGGGAGCGGCTGGACACCATAATACCCATTATACTGCGGGCGGCGGCGAAGACGAACGATCCGGATGAAATCATCCAAAGATTACTCGGGCTGTTGCGGAATATCGCCGGCCGCAGCGTTTATGTTCAGGTTTTGATAGAGAGACCTCAATCGATTGAATTATTGGTTCGCCTGTTCGGCGCCAGTAAGTGGTTATCGGATTTTGTCAGCGCCTACCCGATGGTCATAGACGAAATTCTTGACCATCGACTGCTGCAGCAGGTACCCGATGAAGCGGCCCTTGAAGACGAAATGAAAACCATTTTGCAAAGGGTGGAAAACGAAACGCTCGATATTCAAATGGATGCGGTCCGTCAGTTCAAACAAGCAAACATGATGCGAGTCGCTGCCGCGGATCTTGAAGGATTAACAACCCTGAAGGAAGTCAGCAACCACCTGACAGCCGTTGCCGAGACGGTGCTGCGGGCGAGCTGCAATCTGGTTTGGGCCGAGATGGTCAAAAGGTATGGAAATCCGGGATACGAAAAAAACGGGGAGCGACATTGTCCCGAATTTGCCGTTGTTGCCTACGGGAAGCTGGGCGGACTCGAGCTGGGTTACGGTTCTGATTTGGATATAGTGTTTCTGCACAACAGCGAAGGTGAAAAACAACAGTCCGACGGTGACAAGCCACTCGACAATACGGTCTTTTTTGCCCGCATGGCGCAAAAAGCAATATCTTTTCTGAGCACAAAGACCCCAGCGGGCACATTGTACGAAATCGACACCCGCCTGCGTCCCAACGGTCAATCAGGCATGCTGGTCAGCAGCCTGCAGGCTTTTGAAACTTATCAGAAAAACAATGCATGGACCTGGGAGCATCAAGCCTTGGTCAGAGCGAGGGTAGTGGTTGGGGGCGAAGCCATCAAAACCGCGTTTGAACAGATCAGGCATGACATTCTAAGCCAACCACGAGACCAAATCGTGTTGTTAAAGGACGTGGTTACCATGCGGGAGCGAATGTACCGCGAGCTGAACAAGGCGGTGGACGGTGAGTTTGATCTAAAACAGGATCGCGGCGGTATTGTTGATATCGAGTTTATGGTTCAATATAGCGTATTGGCTCAAGCAGGTCAGTATCCGCAGTTGATGGTCTGGACCGACAATCTTCGATTGCTCGAAACACTGGCGGAGGTCGGATTTTTATCGAAAGAGGAGGCTGAGCGGGCAATTGAGATTTATTTTACTTATCGCGAATTTACCCATTTGCAGGCCTTGCAGGGTAAAAAAATACCGGTTTTGCTGGATGAATCCATCAAAGCCTGCCAGCGTGACATCCAGGAAATCTGGAACCGGGTAATGGCTGGCTAGTGGTCGATGTTTATTGTTATTGGAGGTTACTATGTCCTTCGCAGATCGCGACGGCGTCATTTGGTATGACGGGCAGCTCGTGCCGTGGCGTGAGGCAACCACTCACGTTCTTACTCATACACTGCATTACGGCATGGGGATATTTGAAGGTGTGAGAGCCTATGAAACGGATCAAGGGCCGGCTATTTTCCGTCTGGATGCGCATACCCGGCGATTAATGAACTCTGCCAAGATTATGCGTATGGAGTTGCCTTGGTCATTCGAGGAACTGAACGAGGCACAAATACACGTTGTCAGGGAAAATAATTTACAATCGGCCTATATCCGGCCGATGTGTTTTTACGGATCCGAGGGCATGGGTTTGCGGGCAGACGGTTTGAAAACCCACTGTATCATCGCCGCCTGGGAGTGGGGCGCCTATCTGGGCGCGGAAAATCTCGAACGGGGAATCCGTATTCGAACCTCCTCCTATACCCGCCATCATGTAAATATCTCAATGTGCAAGGCGAAAGCCAACGGACACTATATTAACTCCATGCTTGCCTTACGAGAGGCGACCACGGACGGCTATGATGAAGCCATGCTGCTCGACGCCGAGGGCTATGTTGCCGAAGGCAGTGGTGAAAACATTTTCCTCGTTCACAATGGCGTCATTCATACCCCGGATTTAACATCGGCGCTCGACGGCATCACTCGTGACACGGTGTTCGCCCTGTGTGAAGAGTTGGGAATAGAAATTATTGAACGCCGCATCACACGGGATGAAACCTATATTGCCGATGAAGTTTTCTTCAGCGGGACGGCAGCGGAGATCACGCCCATACGCGAGATCGATAATCGGGTCATAGGTAACGGCAGCCGGGGACCGATCACGGAGAAACTGCAAAGCATGTACTTTGATCAAGTACAGGGAATGCGTAGTGAGCATCCCGATTGGCTGACACACGTTTAATCACTTTATAAATTGGAAAATATCATGCAACAAAGCAATACTGCTCCGGAAAATACAACTCAAGGAAATCGGGAGACAAGTGTCGTGGAAGTCAGACGCAGCGATCTGCCGGTACATTGCCCCAGCGGTGAGGGACAGCTTTGGAGTTCACATCCAAGGGTCTTTATTCCGGTTGAAGCGAAAGGAGAGGCGTCCTGCTCTTATTGCGGTACGGTATATAAACTCGTCGACCAGTGATGCGTCGTTCTGCGCTGCTTGAGCAGGCCACGCCCTGGCGACGGCGGTAATTTTTAACCCTGGCAAAATACTGAAGATGCGTCCGGCTTCTGGAGAATGCAATGAAAATAACCGTAGAATTTGATCTGACCCCTGAAGAATTCAGAGCAACCATGGGTTGGCCTGACGTCAAAGAGCTACAACAGCAAATGATGGATGATATTAAGGAAAAGATGAGTGCCGGGGTTGAGGGCTATGATCCGATGAGCCTGATGAAACCTTTTCTCGCTCAATCGGCGATGACGATGGAAGGTTTTCAGAAAACCGTCACATCCATGATGGACGGCTATTTTAAGAAAAGCAATAAAGGCTGACTTTATCGGCCGCAGTCATCTGCAGGGTTCCAACGAACGAGGTCTGAATGCCAATTCAAATCTGCCACAGTGTCTGCCCGCACGATTGCCCGTCTGCCTGTGCTCTGAAACTGGAAATCGGTGAAGACAATAAACTGAGCAAAGTCAAAGGTGATACTGAACAGGCTTACACAGCCGGCACCGTTTGTTCCAAGGTCGCCCGATACCGTGACCGTCTGTATCATCCGCAGAGGCTGCTCAAACCGCTGAAGCGAACCGGCCGCAAAGGGGATGGCCGGTATCGGGAAATCAGCTGGGATGAGGCGCTGGATGAAACTGCCGATCGACTATCACAATCGGTCGATCAGTACGGACCAGAATCCGTCTGGCCTTACCACTACGCCGGCACCATGGGACTGTTGCAAAGGGAATGCCTGAATGCATTTCGCCACGCCGGAGCCTATTCCAGGCAGGACGGAACGATCTGCACCCGGATTGGCAGCAGTGGCTGGAAGGCGGGAGTCGGCGCTTCCCTGGGTACGGATGGCCGGGAGATGGCTGACACGGAGTTGCTGATACTGTGGGGTAATAATGCTGCCGTAACCCAGATCAATGTGCTCACCCATTATTCAAGGGCGCGCAAAAACCACAGGGCGAGACTGGTTGTCATAGACACCTATTTAAACGAAACCGCGAAACGGGCGGATTTGTTTCTGCCGGTCAGACCGGGTACAGACGGCGCACTCGCCTGCGCGGTCATGCACGTGTTGCTCAGGGAAAATCTCGCGGACAGGGATTATTTGAAAAAGCATACTGATTTCGATGAAGCGGTGGAATCGCACCTGGCAAACTGCAAGCCCGCGTGGGCTGCCCAGATCACCGGGCTGAGCGAGCAACAGATCGTTGAGTTTGCCCTGCTTTACGGGCAAACCGACAAGACGTTTATTCGCCTGGGCGTAGGACTCAGCCGGTCGCGTAACGGTGCCGTCAATGTTCATGCTATCAGCTGTTTACCGGCGGTTACGGGAGCCTGGGAAAAGCCCGCCAGCGGTGCGCTGTTTACAACATCCGATCTGTTTCGGCTGAATACGACACTGTTGTCGGGTCTGGATGTGATGAATCCCAAGACCAGAATGATGGATATGTGCCAGATTGGCAGAGTGTTGACCGCAGAGCCCGCAGCGTTGCAGAACGGACCACCGGTCACTGCCATGATCATTCAAAATACCAACCCCGCGGCCGTTGCCCCGAACCTTGCAAAAGTACGCCAGGGCCTGTTGCGTGAAGACCTGTTTGTCTGTGTGCACGAACAGTTCATGACCGATACCGCCTGTTACGCCGATATCCTGTTACCGGCTACTATGTTTTGTGAACATGATGATCTGTACCGCAGCTATGGCCATACTTTTTTACAGGCCGGGCCGAAAGCCCTGGAAGCACCCGGCCAGTGCAGAAGCAACCATGAGGTGTTAAGTGAACTGGCCCGCCGGTTAGGACTCGATCATCCGGTCCTGAATCTGAGCAGCCGGGAAGTGCTCGACACCGTGTTGCATGCGTCCGGTTATGAAGGTTACGAATCGCTCTGTGAGAAACGATTTATTGATCTGGCAGAATCGAAGCCCGCTAACTTACTGGATGAAGGTTTTGGCTGGCCGGACAAACGGTTCCGCTTTAGAGCGCAATGGAGTGAAATAGGGCCTTACAGTGAAGGCATGCCGGAATACCCGGACCATTGGGGTGTCATAGATAGCACCGATAAGTCTTATCCGCTACGGTTAGTGACGCCGACAGCGAAGGGATTTTTGAATACCTCGTTTAATAATATAGAGCGTTCGCGCCGAAAGGCGGGGCGGCCGACGATTATGATTCATCCTGAATCCGCAAATGCCTTGAATCTCACCAACCGTTCAAAGGTCAGGGTCATGAGTAAAATCGGTTCGCTGGTTATTTGGCTTGAGTGCAATGATAAGATACCTGTGGGAGTCGCGGTTGCCGAAGGTATCTGGAGCGGCAGCGATCACGAGCTGGGACTGGGAATCAATGTCCTGGTCAGTGATGAACCGCCGGCACCGGCGGGCGGTGCAGCATTTCACGATACCGCGGTGAATATTGCTGCTGTGGATGTTTAGTATGCATATACAAAGGACATAACTGCAATTTCGATAGAGGCCATCGGACCCATGCCAAATGAAAATACAGCTGTTGACAAAACGATCAAACCCAGTGTTTGTCCTTTGGATTGTCCGGATACCTGCAGTTTATCCGTTGAAGTCAAAGACGGCCGAATCCTGTCGGTAAAAGGGTCTGATGCGAATCCTTTCACTGCCGGAGTCATCTGTTCCAAGGTGACGCGGTTTTATCCGGAATTTGTACACGGGCCACGCAGGCTGAAAACTCCGCTGAAGAGAAGCGGAAAAAAGGGCTCCCGACAATTTCATCCGATCAGCTGGCCAAGGGCGCTGGATATCATTTATGAAAAGTTTACCGCGATTATTGAACAGCATGGCGCTGAGGCGATCGCGCCCTTTAATTACGCGGGTCCTCACGGGCAACTGGCCGGCGGTTCAATGGACATGCGGTTTTTCCACCGATTGGGTGCCTCTCAACTGTATCGGCGATCACTTTGTGCAGGAATCTGGGACGAGGCTTATTCGAGTCTGTTCGGTGCCATACCCGCAATGTCGCCGGATCAGGCACTTTCGGCGAAACTGATTCTGATCTGGGGGAAAAACACGGCAGTTTCCCATTTGCATTTGCACCGGGTAATCAAGACATTTCGCGAGCAGGGGGGGAAATTGATCGTTGTCGACCCACGGCGCACCAAAATTGCAAGCCAGGCCGATCTGCATCTACCGCTTGTTCCCGGTACCGATGTTGTTCTGGCCTTTGCGGTGGCGGCACTGCTGGAAAGGAATCGCGGCATAGATGAAGAATTCGTTTCCCGCCACGTCATCGGATATGAGGCCTTTATGCAGCAGGCAAGGCAGTATACTCCGGAAAAAGCCGCGGAAATCTGTGGACTTGACGGCGAAGATATCTACCGTCTGGCGGATATGTTTCAAAGCCTGAACCCGGCCGCGATTAATGTCGGTATAGCGCCGGAGAGAAATCGTTGCGGCGGTGCCGGGGTTCGAGCGGCCCTGGCTTTACCCGCGTTGGCTGGAAAATTCGGTGTAAAAGGCGGGGGTGTAATCGGACGCTCCGGCAGATTGTTTCCGACGACGGGTGAACGTTTACAACGCCCCGACCTGGCCGAAAGAGCGACACGGACCCTGAATATTCTGGATATCCCACAATGGATTGTGGATCCGCCGGATGCCAAACCGGTCAAGGGTCTGTTTATCTACAACCATGACCCCATTTCGGTTCACCCCGATCAAAATCGACTGCGTGCCGCACTCAGTGAGGAAACGCTGTTTACCGTTGGTTGCAATGTAGAAATGAATGACAGCATGGCCTATGCAGATATTGTATTACCCGCCTGCAGCCATTTTGAGCATGATGAGATATACACCGCCTATGGACAGCAATACCTTCAGCGCGCCGAGCCAGTCATTTCCCCGGTTGGAGAAGCTTTACCCAATACCGAAATCTTCCGGCGTTTGGCAATGCGTTTCGGTTTCACCGACAGTGCATTTACGGCTAGTGATCAGCAATTAATGGATGAAGCCCTGGATTTGAGTGAACTCGGGATGTCCGGTTCGGCAGTACATCAACTGCCGATTGACCGGGCGGTGGAAATCACGATTGATGGTGAAGACGCTATTATGTTTAAGAATGTCTTTCCGGCTACGAACAGTGGAAAGATTGAGTTGATCTCGGAGGATTTGGAAAAAAGATTTCAACAGCCGGTCCCGGTTTTCCAGCCAATGGAAAAACACTTCCCGTTGATATTGATTACACCTGCTTCAATGAAACGTACCAATGCCACGTTTGGCGGCGCAGTCGCTAATACAGCGATTCAAGAGCTTGAAATGCATCCGAGCGACGCCGGACAGCGCGGCCTTTCAGACGGACAATTGGTACAAGTCTGGAACGATATAGGTAAAGTTCAGTTACGACTGAAAATCTGCAATGATATCCGCCGCGGCGTGGTTTGCTGTGCAAAAGGTGCCTGGTCGGAAACCAGCGCGACCGGACAGTCCTGCAATGCGCTGATCAGCTCCTCGAGGTCGGATATAGGAGACGGCGCCTGCTACAATGATGCTGCAGTCGAAGTCTCCGCGTGGCCTGGCGATGAAGGTGCGATAAAGCGCTCAGCGTAATGAGGCAAGCAAAACCTGGGCATATGACGCGCCTAAAACTCAAGCCGAAAGACCTTGTCGTGCTAATCGCTCCCGCCTCCCACCAGGCGCGCGGCTCGGAATGGATGATCCAAAAAGCAAAGGAAGTGCTCGAAGGCTGGGGTTTGCAGGTCGAACTCTTATGTTCCAGCAGTGCCAGACACTTTTATCTGGCCGGAGATGACGGATTCCGTTCGAATAACCTGACAAAGGCGCTGACCGATCCGCGGATTAAGGCGGTGTTCTGCACGCGCGGAGGATACGGTAGCCTAAGACTTTTACCCGGGGTCTTTCAGCCCCTGGGGCAGCAGACGATCTCGGAGCGTTTCTTTTGCGGATTCAGCGATATCACCAGCCTGCTCTTGTCTTTCGATAATCGGCTTCCGCAAATTCTTCCGGTACACGCCCCAGGGTTGGCCAGCCGAGCATTTCTCGATGACAGCAGCACTGGAGGCAATAACCGAAGTCGATTGTACACGGTGCTGTTCGAATCTGACGACGGTTACGAACAAACTGTCGAGGTGATTAAATCCGGAACGGCGAGTGGGCCGATTGTAGGCGGTTGCCTATCCGCGCTTGTCGGCTTGATCGGTACACCCTATGAGCCGGATTTTGACCACCGGATATTGTTTCTTGAAGATGTCAGGGAAAAACCTTTTCGAATTGATCGCATGCTGACGCATTTAATACTGGCCGGAAAGCTGGAAAAGGTCAGGGGTATAGTGTTTGGCGATATGCATGGTTGTTCGGATTCAGTCAATGATCTGCGTAAAGTGATCGAAGACGTATTACGCTCATATGAATTTCCCGTCGTCCTTGGGTTCCAGGCCGGGCATGGCGAGATCAATTCGGCTTTCCGCTTTAATCAGATGGCCAACATCAACACCGCACTGAGCAAGTTCACGCTCGGCTGAGACGGCAACATTCCAGGTATTCGATCAGAGGATTTACCTGGTTTCAAGCGTTAGGTTTCTCCCTTTGATGCCGATAATTGTGGATGAGTTTGTATTGGATTCACACTGAAATGGCAAAGATTTTCCACAGATCGATTTTTGGCTTATTGCTGTTTTTGTCGGGCATGTTGTCGGTTAATGCTGCTGTGTATAAATGTAAGGATGCCAGCGGGAATATCACCTATTCGCAAACCGCCTGTCCGCATGACGAAAATGTCGACAAAATCATGAATATTGCGACAGGATCCCGGGAACACGATGTACAGTGCGGCATGGTCAAGAACTTCGCCGCAGAAGTCGGTTTGGCCGTAGAAAAAGGCATGAACATCAATGAATTGGCAGAAGCCTTCGGCGGCGAAGACCAATTATCCGCCAAGGCTGTCAAAATCATGCGCTCGGTTTATGACTATCAGGGACAGGCATTCAAAACCACCGAAGACAGCATTGCCCGTGAGGCGGAAATCTGCAAATCCGAACAGTACGGAGTGCCTTCCTGCTCCGACTTTCCGGTCAGCTTTATCAAACAATACGGAGGCTGCGACGCCGCCGGTAAAAGTATGACTCACCTACAGCGTTTGAGTCAGCAAAGATCGCATAAAAAAGTCAGTGACGATAAAAAGCTCATTCAGGAGCGTGTGGCGCAGGCTAATCGCGACGCTTATGCCCGGCAATTGGCCCGGCAAGAGGAAGAACAATGCCTCAAAGCCATAGATACGAAGTTACGGCAAAACACGCAAAAAGCCAGGCAAAGAAGCCAGTCGGCAGAACAGCAGGATGCATTGCGCCGTGAGCGTCGTGAGCTAATGGCCGCCCGCGGCGATTGTTAAATCTCCATACCACCAAGACATCTCTGGCCGCCAGGCTTCGGCGCGAATTGACAGTATCGCACCTTCATGCGTTGAAGCCTGCAGAGATGCCTTGGTTTTTTAACGGTTTACCCGAATTCGTCCAAGTTTGATTGTCGACTGACCACCGACATAGCTCTTCTCCCGACGACGCAGAGATCTTGAACAGGCTCTAATAGTTGCTTGATTAATCTGCCGGTCTCGTGCAAATTACGAAACTGTGAAAAAAATGCAGTAGCTGAAAATTATGCAGGATTTATCGGACGCCTTTTCTCTGGCTTTTAAACTGATTTCCACGTTTGACCGGGATTTGCTGGAAATTGTCGGCTTATCCTTGTCCGTGAGCCTTAGTGCCGTTGCTATATCCTGCCTACTTGGCCTGCCCCTTGGCGCGGTGATAGCCATAAGCCGATTTCCCGGACGCAGCTTGTTGCTGGTCGCGCTGAACGCATTGATGGGATTGCCGCCGGTTGTTGTCGGTCTGCTGGTGTATCTGCTGCTTTCCAATGCCGGCCCTTTTGGCTGGATGCAACTGCTTTACACCCCTTCCGCAATGATCATTGCTCAGACGATCCTGATCACCCCTATTGTGGCAGCCTTGACCGCACAACTGATTGCTGATCTGAACCGGGAATACAAAGAATACTTCCAATCGCTGAGCGTTCCGGCCGCAGAAGCCATCAAAGCCTTGTTATGGGATGCCCGCTACAGCATTCTCACTGTAT
Source organism: Granulosicoccaceae bacterium (assembly GCA_965222695.1). Lineage (GTDB taxonomy): Bacteria > Pseudomonadota > Gammaproteobacteria > Granulosicoccales > Granulosicoccaceae > UBA7957. The sequence goes on from OZ244967.1 coordinate 4,509,747, forward strand.
CATTGGCCGGATTCGGACGGGCTGTCGCAGAGGTTGGAGCCGTGATGATCGTAGGAGGTAATATCGATCATCTGACCCGCGTGATGACCACGGCGATCGCGCTGGAAACGTCCAAGGGCGAACTGGCACTTGCCTTAGCATTGGGTATCATATTGATGACAATAGCGCTGGCCGTAAATGCCGGTGTTATGGCTACCCGCCTGACTGCCAGCCGAAGCGCATATGTCTGACGTCGCAGTGACAGCCCGATCCACTTCCGCCACTACCCATACCCGGAGTTCCGGCAATATCCTGCCGCTGCAGACCCGAGGTTTAATGCTTTCGATTTCAGGCAAGATCCTGATCAACGGAATTGACCTGACACTTGACCATGGGCCGATTACCGTGCTGATGGGCCCGAACGGTGCGGGAAAAAGCCTGCTCCTGCGGCTTTTGCATGGATTAATCAAACCCAGTTCAGGCACCATACGCTGTGCGGAGCAGCCGATCGGGCCACAACAGATCTACCGGCAGGCCATGGTGTTTCAGCGCCCTGTACTGTTGCGCAGATCAGTGGCAGCCAATATCGATTTTGTGCTCAAACTGAGAAAGCTGTCCGACCCACAGTACAGAACCGAAATGCTCAGCCTGGTGGGCCTTCAGGACAAGGCACGTCAGGCCGCCAGATTACTGTCCGGCGGCGAGCAACAACGACTGGCCTTGGCACAGGCATTGGCCAGCCAACCGGACATCCTGTTTCTTGATGAACCCACCGCGAATCTCGATCCCACATCCACGCACATGATTGAAAAAATCGTGGAGCGTGTGCATCGGCGAGGAACGAAAATCATTCTGATCAGTCACGATGCGGGTCAGGCACGCAGGCTGGGTGACGAAATCGTATTTATGAATCATGGCAAGGTCGTTGAGCATAGTCCGGCGGAACGGTTTTTCAGCGAGCCGGAATCGAAGGATGCACGTGATTACTTATCGGGACGGTTGGTATTTTAATGACAGATGTAATCATGCCCTGGGAGACGTGAGAGGTGCTACGTACTTGTAAATTTTTGCCGACCGGCATGCTGTTGGCTGTTTTTGTTTCACAAGCCGCATTTGCGGGCGGTAAATCAATCCTGCTCCAATCGACTACATCCACTGTCAACTCCGGTTTGTATGGCTATATTTTACCCCTTTTTACCGAACAGACCGGAATAAGGGTCAATGTTGTCGCGGTGGGAACCGGCCAGGCCCTTAAAAATGCCAGGAACGGAGATGGAGATGTATTATTGGTGCACGCCAAATCCGCGGAAATCAAATTTGTCTCCGAAGGTTACGGTGTTGAGCGTTTTGACGTTATGTACAACGATTTTATTATAGTCGGCCCGTCCGCCGATCCGGCGGGAGTGTCCGGCATGTCGGATCCTGTGTCCGCGCTGAAAAAAATAGCCCGGTCTTCCAGCCTGTTTGCATCCCGTGGAGACAACTCCGGCACCCATAAAAAGGAAATTGCATTATGGAGCCTGGCAGAGATCGATCCTACCTCTGCCAGTGGACACTGGTACCGTGAGACAGGTTCAGGTATGGGGGCAACATTGAATACAGCCGTGGGGATGTCGGCCTATGCCTTAACCGATCGTGGAACCTGGATCGGTTTTAACAACAAAAGCGACTACCTCATCCATGTACAGGGCGGATCAGAGATGTTTAATCAATATGGAATCATACTGATCAACCCGGAAAAGCATAGTAATGTCAAACAGGAAGAAGGGCAGGCATTTATCGACTGGATACTCGGCGAAAACGGTCAGTCGGCAATCAGAGAATACAAGCTTGGAGGAGAGCAGCTATTCTTTCCGAATGCTACTAAGGAGAACGGTGGTTAGCCCCGGTTCATTCAGGCGGCGTTAAAGTGAATTCTCCCTAAATCGGCAATATCATAGCCAGGGCTTTCCATCGCTTTGGTTTCGAATTTCCGGGTTCTGCAGAAGTCAAGAAAAGATTGCCAGGATTGTTCAAACCAGAATCGCCGGTTCACGATAATATCAAACCGTTCTTCAATCAATGGAATAAACCGTAATCCATGATTTTGAGCCAGGCCGGAAAGTCCGAAAGCGATATCGGCCTTGTCTTGCAGCAAAGGTACAATGGCATCGCTTTCCGTTCGTTCCGAGGCAAGCCAGGTCAATTCCTCCTCCTTGATGTTGTGTTTGTTCAATAATTGGTGAAGGAGTTGTTGGCTGCCGGCACCGGATTGCCTTGGAACCAAGCGCAGACCTGCAATATCCGAAACGGAGCCAATCGGTTTAGAACAATGATCGGCAATGATGAGTCCGCGAACGCGTTTTGCCCACTCCATGACGGCCAGATTTTGACCTCCCATATTTCGCCTGATGTAGGGAATGTTCCACTGCCCCGATTCTTCATCGTAAATATGAACTCCGCAGGCAATCCCTTCATGATTGGCAAACCGCTGAATGCCATCGAGACTGCCATCGAAAAATGAGGCCAGACCGCAGCCGGATTCGCGTAGAGACCATTCCAATAAGGGATCGTGACTGCCGAGTACGACCGCCGGCCGGTTTTTCTTGATATAGGATAATTGTCCGGACTGTTTTCTTTCCAGCCAGAAGTCGATTTCAGCGCGCGGAAACAAGAGTTTTCCAGTGACTTTAGAGCAGGGAATTCTGCCCTTGGCCGCTAAATCGTAAACTTTTCTTTCTTTAATGCGCAGCAGCGCGGCAACTTCCCGTGTTGTCAGAAACTCGCTCATGGTGATACCGAAGCCTCATAACTGCTCATCAGACGCATTTTATCACCCCTAGTAGTCAGTCAGGATGAAAAGTTCGGGTATTAGTCTAACTTCTTAACAAGGAATTACAACTTGTTGATGAGGTTTGATATGGCAAAGCGCAATATAGTGAGACTATCGCAGGATGAACGCCATGCACTGGAAGGCATGGTAAATCAAGGCCGAGTGTCAGCCCAACGGCGACGACATGCGGCGATACTGCTACGGGTTGATGAGGGCAAGTATGGTCCGGCAATGACTGACACGGAAACAGCCGATCAGATGGAACTGAGCACACGGTGTATTGAATCTGTTCGCCGAAGGTGCGTTCATGAAGGCTTGGAGAAGGCCTTACAGAGAAAGAAGCGATCTCGCGAACGTACAGCGAGTCTGGATGGCGAAGGCGAAGCCCAATTGATAAGCCTGGCCTGTAGTGAAGCACCCGAGGGGCGGGTACGCTGGACTCTGAGGCTTTTGAGCGAAAAACTTGTGGAGTTGGACATTGTGGATACGATCTCGTATGAAACGGTTAGGCAAGTTTTAAAAAAACACCATAAAACCTTGGCAGAAGAGGATGTGGTGTATACCCGCTCAGGGTAATGCCGCCTTTGTCTGTCAAATGGAACAGGTGCTGGACGTTTACAAGAGGGAGTACGACCCAGACTATCCAGTGGTTTGCATGGATGAGACCACCAAGCAATGTACACGTGAGGTTCGCAAGCCGATTCCGCCTTCACCGGGACAGACAGAGCGCTACGATGGAGAATATGAACGCAATGGTGTGGCTCATTTGCTGTTGTTCTATGCGCCTCTGGAGAACTGGCGTAGAGTGCAAGTGGCAGGGAATCATGCGGCAAGTGAGTGGGCTGAAGGTGTGCGACGCCTGGTGCAGGAGGACTATCGGCATGCGGAAAAAATCACCTTGGTGATGGATAACCTTAGCACACATACTGGCGCCTCATTGTACAAAGCATTCCCGCCAGAGCTTGCTCACAGTCTGCTCAGCAAACTCGAATTTATCTACACACCGAAGCATGGAAGCTGGCTGAACATGGCGGAGTGCGAATTCAGCGTGCTGGCTCGACAGTGCCTAGATCGTCGCATTGCTGATAGAGAAACCCTTACACAGGAGGTTGAGCAATGGGAGCAGATACGCAACGAAAATACGAAACCGGTAGATTGGCGCTTCACAACAGAGCAAGCAAGGATAAAACTGAAACGTCTTTACCCGAATGTTTCAGATTGACTGACTACTAGTGCAGTGTCTGATTATGGGATTTCGATCTCAGGCTGCCGGGCGGGACGCTTGAAGCATGATGTTCCACTATTTTCCAGCCTTTATCTGAACGAATAAATACGTTGGTCGCAAGCACCAGGTCACCTTGGACTACTCCGCCACCCTCGGTGACAGAGCTTGACCGGCCAATGAGCTCTTCGACAAAGTGCACTGCAAGGGAATCGTTTTTAGTCACACTGACAGTCGTCACTTTTAAATCCGGCGGGTGGCTATTCGCCAAAATGTCGTACCAGCTTTTTATAATGATTTCAAAGCCGGTCAGGGCGGTCGAACCCGGGTGGACACAGACGGGATCTTTTTGATACCAGATTTCCCGCATCCTGGCCGGTTTGCATTCGGCAAAGGCTTTGTAAAAGGCAATTTCGCACTCATGTGCCGTAGAGAAAATGAGTCGGTTTTTTCCGCCTTCCTCAATCATTCTTCGCTCCTCAGGGTTCCCGCAGATTGTGCAACAATTCACGTGCCTAGTCGAATTGAGTCCGTTATTCGTCACTGGATAGGAGGTTGTGATTAATAATGCAAGTGGTGTGTGAAAGCTAACTCCATGCAATTTGTCTCACTAGTACGCGAGGTTAAATGGTTTCTGGTACTATCTCCACCAGATTAGCCATTAAAATTCGAAATATGGACGTATCCGATATTCTTGATTCCTTAAACGAACAGCAGCGTGCCGCGGTTACGGCTCCTGCGGGGCATTTACTGGTCCAGGCTGGCGCGGGCAGTGGCAAGACACGCGTCTTGACTCATCGCATAGCCTGGCTGAACCGAGTCGAGGGAATATCGCCTTTCTCGATTCTCGCTGTAACCTTTACCAACAAAGCGGCCAATGAAATGCGTATCCGGGTGGAGAAGCTGTTGGGCTTACCCACCGGGCCCATGTGGGTAGGGACCTTTCATGGCATAGCGCATCGAATGTTGCGGGCACACTGGAAAGAGGCAGAGCTACAGCAGGGATTTCAAATACTCGATGCGGATGACCAACTGAGGCTGATTAAGCGTGTCATCCGCGGCCTTGAGCTTGATGATGCCCAATGGCCTCCACGCCAGGCCATGTGGTTTATCAATGCCCAAAAAGATGAAGGGCGCAGGCCACAGCATATCGATGATGGACAGGACCCGGCTCAGCAGCAATATATTCGAATTTACAGTGCTTATGAGGCGGCCCGCGAACGGGCGGGAGCGGTGGATTTTGCCGAGTTGCTGTTGAGAACACTTGAGCTGTTGCGGGACAACGATAATCTGCTGGAGCATTATCAGCGGCGTTTTCAGCATATTCTGGTGGACGAGTTCCAGGATACCAACACAATTCAATATGCCTGGATGCGTTTGCTGGCCACCGGAAGCAGTTGCGTCTTCGCCGTCGGCGACGATGATCAATCCATCTACGGCTGGCGCGGCGCACGGGTGGAGAATATATTGAATTTCAACCGGGATTTTCCCTCGGCCCAATTAATTCGTCTGGAGCAGAACTATAGATCTTCGGCTAATATTCTCGCTGCCGCCAACGCGCTGATTACCTTCAACGGCGACCGCATAGGCAAAAATCTGTGGACTTCGGGCAGTCAGGGAGAACTGATCACGCTCTATAATGCCTATAACGAAATCGACGAAGCCCGATTTGTGGTCGAAACCGTAAAGCAGTTGATCGACCGCGGCAGCAGGCGCAGCGATATTGCCATACTTTACCGTTCCAATGCGCAATCGAGGGTTTTGGAGCAGGCCTTGATCGCGGCGGATATAGACTATCGAGTTTATGGCGGTTTGCGGTTTTTCGAACGCGCTGAAATTAAGGATTGCCTGGCTTATTTACGCCTTGTGTGTAATCCGCTGGATGATGTTGCTTTTGAACGCGTCATCAATCTTCCGGCGCGTGGAATCGGCGAACGCACACTTTCCCCAATTCGGGACAAGGCTCGCAATCATCAGCGGGCGCTGTGGACAAGTGCCAAGGAACTGCTGAATGACGGGGCGTTCAAAGGCCGGGCGGCTTCTGCCGTCGGCGGTTTTATTCAGCTGATTGAAAAATTACGCGAGGGGGCGGAGCAGCGGACCCTTCAGTCATTGACTGAGTTCGTTTTGGAGAACAGCGGGTTGCTGGCTCACTATCAAAAGGATACCTCTGAGAAAGGACAATCCCGGGTAGAGAATCTTGAAGAGCTGGTTAACGCCGCGAGGGCGCAGCAATTCGCCGCCCAGAGCGAAGCGGACATGACGCCGCTGGAGGCATTTCTGGCGGATGCTGCACTGGATGCCGGCGAGGCTCAGGCTAAATACGGCAGCGATGCAGTCCAGTTGATGACCATGCATTCGGCTAAAGGTTTGGAATTCCCCACGGTCTTTATGACAGGTATGGAGCAGGGTCTGTTTCCCCACCCCCGTTCGGCTGACGAGGCCGGGCGGCTGGAAGAAGAACGGCGGCTGTGTTATGTGGGCATTACCCGTGCCGAAGAAAAACTCTATTTCACCTATGCTGAACAAAGGCGTCTCCATGGCCGGGAGCAGTACAATCTGCCATCGAATTTTCTGGGTGAAATTCCGCCGGAGTTGCTTGAGGAAATCCGGCCGCGGATGCAGATCACCCGGCCCGTCTATCAACCTCTGCGTCAATCGTCCGTGGTGGACGAGGTGAGTCATGAATTGCTGAGTATCGGGCAGATGGTTCAGCATGGAAAATTCGGTGCAGGCGTGGTGATGGGTTGTGAAGGACAGGGCAGCCATGCCCGAGTGCAGGTTAATTTTGAAAATCACGGAAGCAAGTGGCTGGTGTTATCCCACGCGAAACTTCAGGCACTTTAATACAAGTCGATCTGTGTCATATTTGTATTAGAAGATAACGGCTGACCTTTCGGGGATTCTAATCTCGTGAGGGCATTATTCCACGGATAATTGAATTTTAAATTCCCGGTATTTTGCCGAATTATTCAGTCTGTATGTATACCGCTTCCATAATCGTTGCTGCAATGCCGCAATCCCGCTGAATCCGTAATCATTAGGTCGATGGACCACTAGACCTTTTCGGGTGCCAATGGTATAAGCTGTCCTGAATCGGTGATCACCGGACCGGGTGCCGCCGAAATTCTGATTGCATGTGGATCGTTGAGTGTGTGGATCGAAGTCGGCGAATAGACTCGATGTGATCCATGCTGGCGGAGGATTTAGCTTATCGGTTAAACGACTGCCACTCTTTACCGGAAAGCTTCAGGATATTACCCAAATCCTGAACTAGCGGACGCTGATATGCATGATTTCAAAAAACATTCTCAGAGGAAAAAGTATATGTCTCGACGTAATTTCTTGAAGAAAGGCACTGCCGCGGGTGTGGGAACATTAGCAGCAACCGGAGCTATCATGTCTCCACCGGCGATAGCGCAGGAGCGAGTTGAAATCGCGATGGTTTCAACCTGGCCGCGCGATTTTCCGGGCCTGGGAACCGGTGCCCAGCGTTTCGCAAAACGTCTGCAGGATATGAGTGATGGCCGTATTCAGGTCCAGTATTTCGCGGGTGGTGAGCGGGTAAAACCCTTCGATTCCTTTGACGAAGTCGCGTCGGGCAATGCGCAGATGTATCACGCAGCGGAATACTACTGGAAAGGTAAGCATCCGGCGTTTGCTTATTTTACCGCTGTACCCTTCGGTTTGACCTACGTAGAGATAAATGCCTGGATTCGCTTCGGCGGTGGACAGGAGTTGTGGGACGAATTGGCTTCCGGCTTCGGTCTCAAGGGGCTGATGTGCGGTAACACCGGCGTGCAGATGGGCGGCTGGTTCCGCAAAGAAATCAATACAGCGGATGATCTGAAAGGGCTGAAAATGCGTATGCCGGGTCTCGGCGGCGACGTGCTTGCGAAGTTGGGAGCCTCGCCGGTTTCCCTGCCGGGTTCACAAATCTATGAAAATCTTATCTCCGGCGCCATTGATGCGACCGAATGGGTCGGCCCGTGGAATGACAGCTTTCTGAAGTTTTATGAGGCCGCGAAATTCTACTATTATCCTGGTATGCACGAGCCGGGCGCCATGTTGGCCGTGGGTATTAACGAAAAATTCTGGAAGGGATTGTCAAAATCCGATCAATTGCTGATCGAGGCCGCCAGTTCCATGGAAAATGACGTTATGATGTCAGAATACAATGCCAACAACGGTGCGTTTCTGGCGAAGCTGCAAGAAGAGCAAGGTGTTAAATTACGCCAGTTCAGCGACGAGATCTACGACAGTTTCGGTGAAGCTGCGGACCAGGTGTTTGAGGAGGTGGTCAATCACAGTGAACTGGCGAAGCGCGTTCACGAGAGCTTTCTGAAAGCGCGTTCGGAAATCGGTGCCTGGCAAAATATCGCGGATGTGGATTATCTGCGTCAGCGTAACCGCGTACTCGATATCTAACTGTAAGATCGTTTTTCACTCATCGGACGGGGCAGGGATGCCTCGTCCAAAGCAAGTACGCGGTATATCTGAGGCCATTCTACATAATACAAGCTAGAATGAATTGCTCAAATCGCTCCATCAATCATTGAGCGGATAATAATGACTGCAACGCAGACGGTGTCCACAGATTATCAAGGCAACTCCGGCTCCGCCTATCGAATTCTGGCCGGTATCATTGTCGCTGCGGCATTGGTATTTATTGTCAACAATATCGCCACCTTCTGGTTTAACTGCCCGGGTGTGCTGAATCTCTTTGGGTACTATGGGTGGTTTGGCCTGGAAGCAGATACCGATTCCTATACCGGCGCACAAATCGCATTCGGTTGGATTCAATTCCTATTATACCTATCGGCCTTTGCACTGGTTGTGTACTATGTGCGCAGACAGCCCACAGTTGAAGGCTTGATCGATGACTCCAATCGATATTCATGGTTCGCCGCATTTATCATACGCACGGCATTCTGGGGGGTGCTGCTTGTCGGGCTTGCCGACCTGATCGTTTCCTTTTTACGGGTTGAAGGATTTCTTGCCCAGATCGTGGGTGAGCAATTGACGGCAGACTTAGGGCGGCCCCAGTTCAGGGGGCATTATCTGCATTACCCCTTGATTGTGATGGCTGCCGTAATTGCCCTGTTTACGCGTTCTTTGGGCTTTATATGGCTTGCGGTATTGGTGGTCTTCGCCGAATTTCAAATCGTCATCTCCCGTTTTGTGTTTTCCTATGAGCAGGCTTTTATGGGCGATCTGGTCAGATTCTGGTATGCGGGGCTTTTTCTGTTTGCAAGCTCCTATGCCTTGGTGGAGGAAGGCCATGTCAGGGTGGACGTCCTCTATGCGCACTTCAGCAAGCGCTCCAAGGCGTGGTCGAATGCCATTGGATGCCTGGTGCTTGGCATGCCGATCTGCTTTACCATTTTACTTCTCGGCTTATGGGGTAAGGGAAGCAGTCTGAACAGTCCTATTTTAAGTTTCGAAATCTCTCAAAGCGGTTTCGGTATGTATGTAAAATATTTGATGGCCGGTTTCCTGGTTGTATTTTCTTTATCCATGATCGTGCAGTTTGCCAGCTATTTTTTGGAAAGTGTCGCCGTCCTGTTAACCGGGTCTGATGATGAAGATACTGTGGAACCGTCTCATGGGTCCGCTTAAATAGAGTTGCCGAAGCCACAATTATGGAAATCGTATTCTTAGTAGTCCTGATCTTATTCATGGTGATTGCGCTGACATCGGGGTTTCCGGTGGCGTTTTCATTGCCCGGATCCGCGGTGCTCACCATCTGTCTGGCGGCTCTGACGGGATTTCTGTTCGAAGGCGATGTCAGCGCCTATTTTGCCCAGGACGGGCCTGTCGAATGGTTAAGTGCAGGGGTAACCAATTTCCGCAGCCTGTACTGGATTGTAGAACGCGATACATTGATTGCGATTCCGCTGTTCGTTTTTATGGGAATCATGTTGCAGCGGTCAAAGATTGCTGAGGATTTGCTGGTTGCGATGGCGCAGCTTTTCGGCCCCATACCCGGAGGACTCGGTATTTCGGTCGTTTTTGTCGGTGCCTTGCTGGCGGCTACCACCGGAATAGTCGGGGCTACCGTGATCGCAATGGGACTAATTTCGTTGCCGGCCATGTTGCGAAATAATTACTCCAGATCCCTTGCGAGCGGCGTTATTTGTGCATCGGGCACGCTGGGGCAGATTATTCCACCTTCGATTGTGCTGATTATTCTGGCGGACCAGTTGTCCAGCGCGGCGGATCAGGCCAGCACGCTCAGAAAACAGGCTTACAAGGCGGCGACCGGTGAATTTTCCATGCCGTCCAGTCTTGACGTTGTGTCCGCCAGTGCCGGTGATATGTTTATGGGTGCATTCGTTCCCGGGCTGATTCTGGTTGGATTGTACATGCTGTACATTTTGATCAGCAGTATCATAAGGCCGGGAACAGCGCCTCCGGTTCCCTTTGACGGGAAGTACGACCGAGAGTTTGCACGCCGGGTGTTGTTGGCGCTGGTACCGCCGCTTGCGCTGATATTCGTAGTACTGGGTTCCATTATTCTTGGTGTTGCTACGGTCAACCAGGCGGGAGCTATAGGCGCAATCGGTGCGATGATCATGGGCGGATACCGTCTGACCGACGGGAAACGCGGCGCTTTTTATCCTGCAATACTGGCCGGTATCTCCATACTTGGCATAATTCTGGTGCTGAGTTTTTACGATATCAATGTAAAAAACATTACCAGCGATGAGGATGTCCGAGGCATCATACTCGCCTCCATTGCGGTTATAAGCCTGATGTACGCCGTGCTTTGGAGTGCGTGGCGAACCTATAAAATCGACAATACCCTGAACGAAGTGATGATAGACACCGCCAAAACCACTTCCATGGTGTTTATCATACTCCTGGGCGCGGCCATGTTAACGTCGGCGTTTCGTGCTTTTGGCGGCGAAGAGTTGGTTAAGCATTATCTGACCAGTCTGCCCGGCGGATTTTGGACTCAGTTCCTGGTTGTTATGCTTGTCATGTTTTTGTTGGGCTTCTTTCTCGATTTTATCGAGATCGCCGTGGTCGTTGTACCCATTGTGGCGCCGATTCTGCTCGCCGATCCCAGCGCCAATATCACCGCCGTTTGGTTTGGTGTGATGGTGGGTTTAAATATCCAAACCTCTTTCTTAACCCCGCCGTTCGGATTTGCCCTGTTTTATTTGCGCGGAGTGGCGCCTCCACAAGTCAAAACAACACATATCTACAAAGGTGCGATAGCGTTTATCAGTCTGCAGCTTTTGGGATTGGGAATTACCGGATACTTTCCCGGCCTGGTTAATTATCTACCCTTCAGTACCTATTTAACATCCGACAATGCTCCGCCACCGATCAATCCGCGACTGCAGCAATGCATGAGAGATCATCTGTTTGAGTATTTTGACGAAAATGAAGATGAGTTGAGGGCAGGTATTCAGAAAGTCAAAGCCGTTGATCTGTCTTATCTGCCCGACAAACTTGCCGCTTCTCTGACGGACGGATTTGAAAAAGCGGATAACACCTTTGACCGGGTTGAGCAGGTGCGCACTGCCAGGGCGGATGTTGCCGCTTATGAATCGGAATATCGTCCCATACACGCAACAGTACGTGGCTTGCAAAAAGACGTGCGGGCGGTTGAAAGCAGGATTGAAGGCCTTGAGCAGGATTACTCGCGGGAAAGCAAGACGGATGCCCCCAACCAGGATCTGCTTGGTCAGATACAGAACAGGATCGACACTCTTAAGCAAGAGGTTTCCGATATTCAATCTTCCATGCCGCTAAAATGGCAAGAGGCTAATGAAAAATACAAGTCTTTGACACAAGCACATCAGAAGGCAGTTCGCGACTATCATGCTACTGTCGATGCGGGATATGAAAAAATCCCTGAAGTGCTTAAATTATTATCGCAAACCGAAGAATTGGAAAAAATGGCCGCGGAATTTGATCAGTACACCGAAGCGGTGAATAACGGTGATCCCGGGGTCGTAGAAATTTTGAAAGCCGGCTCCGATAAACTCGGCAGGTTCGACGGCGTGAGTAAAATCAAATCGCAGATTTACAAAGCCAGTAAGTCCATGAAAGCCAGAACACCCGAACCCGACAAAGCCTTAGCCCAAATTGCCGAAGGAAAGGAACTCTTCGAACAGGAAATGGCCTGGCGTAAAAAGGCCGCTGTGGAACTGGCCCCGGCGCTTAAGGAATATGATGAGGCCGTCAAACACTCAATCGGTTTAAGATTGCAGGCACGATTACCGGAAGACGATGCCAAAAAAATTGCGATGTGCCAATCCGCGCATAAGGATATTTCTTTGAATTTTTAACGGTCGTCGCCACCTATCTCTGAGTCACCATCGCTCGATTTATCTCTTGCCGCCTCGGTTGCCAGCATGCTGGTAACCGCAGCGGCAGCGGCTTTTTGCAATTGATTTTCTTCCGGGGGTGCCGGCATCCGGCTATTTTCCGGATTCTCGTCATTAGCGGCACTTTGACTATTGGGGTCTTCCGGTAATACAACTCTAACCTCCCTGTGAGCGAAATGTATTCCCGCGGCGGCCAGGGCGTCTCTGACACGCCGGTATGCCTCTCGGCGTATAATCCACTGTTCACCCGGGCGCGCTGTGAATTTCATCCGCACGATCAGTGCCGATTCTTCCATGCGCATCACACCCTGTGACTTCAAGGGAAGAATAAAGCTCGGCCCCATTTCCTCGTCTTTGAGCATTTCCTGTCCGACTTTTTTAATAATTTTACGAACCTTTTCTATATCGGCATCGTAGGGCAGACGCAGCTCAAGTTTCATGGTAATCCAGTCGCGACTGAGATTGGTGACTGTTTTGATTTCGCTGTAAGGAACGGTTTGCACCGCACCCAAATGGTGACGCAGCTGCATGGACCTGAGGGATATTTTCTCCACTGTGCCGCGCAGGTTGTCCATCTCTATATATTCACCCTTGCGGAATGCATCGTCGACCAGAAAGAACACACCGCTGAGAATATCCTGAACAAGCTTCTGTGCACCGAATCCGACGGCGATTCCGACGACGCCGGCTCCCGCCAGCAAAGGTGTTATGGCCACACCTGCGGCATGGAGCAGTGAGAGTGCGAAAATAATCACCAGAATGACGGTCAAAGTCGTACGCACCAGCGGTAAAAGAGTCTCTTCCCGGGTAGCTCCCGCGCCACCTCCGTCGCCCTCAAGGCTGGCGAGACCGCTTTCTTCCTCCGGCAGTTTACGCTCGATCAGTGCATGCATCAATTCCCAGAACACATAGGCGAAAGTGGCGATTAATAAGAAGTCGATAATCTGCTCACCGATACCGCCGCTGTCGTCGGACATTACCATGCCGGTCGCATTTACACCCCAGGAGTGAAGTACGGTGACTATGGATATAGTCAGCAATATGACCCTGAACCCGGTCTGTACAATCCGGATAAAACGGGCGGAACGTCTTTTGAACGAAGGGCTTTGCAGCCAGGGGATTCGAACCACATTTTGCAGCAGTCCGTTAAACATTCTGTCTGCGATCGGAAATGCAAGGGTGATTATCCAGGCGATGCCGACACCTCTGGCCATTTCCGGCTGACCCTGCAGCATTCGGTATAACCAGAGCATCCAGATGGTGATGAGCCAAACGGTAAAGAAGAAGGGCCAGAACTGTACAAAAAACCGCGAGGCAAAGCTGCTTTGATGGGTTTGGCTTTCTTCGTCGACAAACATGGCGGTGATGCGGTTTCTAAGTCCCCAGACAGCTGACAGGATGATGGAGTTGAGTATCAGCGAAAACGGTATCAACAGGCCGCTGATTAAGAGATTGCTCATGTCTGTTTCGAGCAAATACTCTGTGATCACTTCAGTAGCGGCGTAAACGGCAAAAAATACAATACTCCAGTAGTAAAGTTTTTTTGCCGTCTCGTCGTTCAGATTGACTAAGCGCAAAGGCTCAAAGTAGGGTGATAAAATATTGCGTACCACCAACACGCCAAATCGGAAAAACAGAAAAGCCTTGAGAAACTCGATAAAGAGCATCTCGAAGTAGAGATTCTGCTTAATAAAAAACAAGGTGCATGCATAAGTGGTGACGGCCAGTATCACCAATCCCAATATCTGTATCAACGCGCGCGTGAAAATAAATTTTACTTTCAGCGTGGTTGTCTTTTCCTGGGCCTGGGCGTATTGATAAAGCCTTTTTAACAGGGGGCGTGTGGTGAAATACTCAAGGGCCAGGCCCAGCGCCAGATTCATGAGTAAGATAAGCGCCAACCTGGAGCCGTCCACACCTTCCTCGGGAGTGGTCGCCAAGGCAAATGCGGCTTGTAATTCGCTCCACAGACCGGGTAGCTCGCGTTTAAGCTGTCTGAGACGTGCAGCCAGTTTATTGGTTTCCGTCGGTGTCCAGTTTTCAAGCACGGACTCGCTATAAGCGAATTCTTCCCCGGAGCCGGATGAACCCTGATCACTGCGTTGTTGCGAGACTGCCGGTTTATCAGCCTGAGAAAGAATATCCAACAAGACTTTGCGTACTTGTACTTCGTCTACGGGTGTGTGTTGTAAACCGGTATCGCCCGGAGGGTTTTCTGCTTCACCCGTTGTGTGAGTATCGGTGAATCCAGGGCCCGTGAGTGTTGCATAGAAAATAATGGCGATACAGAGCCAGCCGGCAATCTGTTTGATGCGAGAAAATGTCAGCCGAACGCTAGTATCTGAAAATGGAATCATCTAGTCAGAACTCCGAAAAACGAATCAAACGAACCAAACCGACAGACCAACGCCTGGTTCCGACATTATGCTGGCGGTGAGCTTTAACGATACGGGTTGAGTAAGCTTAGATCAAGAAAACAATGACTTGCGGTCCCGGCCGTCCGGAATAAAGCAATATAAGCTTAGGAATTTGCAGGCTTTTCCCCACTCGGCCAATTGATGAAAGCGACACCTGTAATGGCGAATAACAGCCCCATGGCCACGGGAATACTGAGTTTTTCTTCCAGAAATATCATGCCTAATATGACGCCAACGCCCGCACGCAGATACGCCTGGCTCGCCACGCCCATGGATCCGATGGTACGCACCAGGCGGAAGTAAATCAGCAATCCGCCCGCGGTACAAAAAATGGAAAGAATCGCAGCAGCGGCTATTGCGGACAGGGTTGGTTTGAGGGCCCATGGTTTATCAAACAATAATGCCACCGGAACCAACGCCACCGATGCCCAGATCATGGTCACTGTAGCCACTGAAATAGCAGGCAAAGCGTAGAATCTTTTGCTGTAAATGGCGGCAAATGCGTAGAGAACCGCGCCCATCAGGCAAGCAATCTGCCCTGCTATCTGCTGCCCCAGCCCCTGCAGGGCGTCTATGCCGACAATCAAAACGACGCCTAAAACACCTAAGCAGGCTCCCAAAAGTTTCAAGCGATTCACATACTCGTGTCGTGTGACCAGGGCTGTAATTAAAAATACATAGATGGGAGCGGTAGAATTCAGCACGCTGGCAAGCCCGGCATCGACAAACTGTTGACCCCAGGCCAGCAGCGTCCATGCGCCTATGCTGTTAAAAAAAGCCAGAATCAGCAGAGAGCCCCAGATATTCCAACCGCGAGGCAGACGCTCGTTCCGCCAGAGCATGATCACGGACAGAAACAGTGCCGCTCCCAACACGCGGGCGGCAATCAGTGTGAGCGGCGGTATCTCAACCACGGCAACCTTAATAAAGAGATAGGAAGAGCCCCAGAGAACTGCCAGCAGAGCCAGAAACACAAGTTCAATTCTTAGGTCATATTGTTCTTCCATCTCCGCTCTTAGCGTTTTTGCTTGAGTCTGGTAATGCTATCCAGCGAGGCCCGGGATTGATTTCGGATCAGCGGCGAAATCCATACTCCAGCGCGAAAAACTGAGGTTTTAGATCCGCCAACGGTTCGCGCAGTCTGGCCAGTTCTTCTTCCGGACCATGCACCTCAAGACGCGTAATATCGGCGATCTTCAGCGCTTCACCGAGTAATGTACCCACATTGTCCAGATGGGCCAAAAGCCCTTCTGCATCTTCATAGCCCTCCCGGCAATGAGCCTGGTCGCCATCGAAGCTGAATCCGTAATAGAGGCATTTGGACTCTGTATCCGTTTGTTTAACAAAGTCTTCACATAGGCTCTTGAAGGTATCGAGCTGACCATCGTGAACTTTGAAGTAAGGAACAATTGTGCAGCAGGTGTCTTGGGTCGCCATGATAAACTCCTCCTCGGATCGTGATTGGAATGATGTCGGCACCGGCTATACTTTGACAGACAAAATCCTTAAGCACAATCCAAATAGGTAGCCCGGTGTCGCATTCACTGGGCTTAGAACCACTATGCCTGCACGAGCGCGCCCTGATTTGCCAGTGCCTGCTGCCACTGATCCCCAGTTTTCAGGTTGACGGACGGCAGCGTTATTGCGACCTGCCGGAGCGGGACCATAGCTGTGTCGTTATGTCTTTTATGCCTTCATCAACACCGACGCTAGTGAGAGTAAATACAAAATACCGTTTGGTACGATAAACCGCGGATTTGTGGGATCCTTAATTCTTTATCCACCTTGTTTGAAGCCGTCAGCCCGCCAGCATCTGCAACAGTTTTGACGGAATCCAGCCATAGGCACAAGGCCCTGAGTATTCATAATTTCCTGCTGCTGCATCATGGGGAATACCGCAATCCTTTTCTTCCTCGGCGACTATAACCGCGGACCATTTTCCCTCGCTGAGGCAAATATTGACGTTCTGATTCTGTTCCAATTTTTTACGCATCGCTGAATACGAAGAAGGGCGTTGATGTAAGCCGGTACCATCAGCTGCAATAAATGCGCGCGTCCCGCAAATATCATCCGGCCCGCCCGTGGCCAACACAATTGGTTTTGAGCCAAAATAGTATAAGCAAACACCAACGATCACTATGGTGATCGAGACGGTTGATGGCCAAAAGAAATTATTTCTCACCGATTATTCCTGAGAACGGCATAGACGTTTCCGTCTCCTGTCAAATAGCCTTGGTTATTTATTTTGTATCGGGTGTGGCGGACACTGTGTTTCACGTTTCCGCCTATTGTAAACACATTCCGGTCTTCTATCGAGACCACAATATCACAATGGCTTTGATACCATTGATTGGTCGCCGCATATTCATAGCTGATGGCATTATTGCGCCACCGACAAACCATGTCGCCCAGTTTAGGTTTATAACTGCCTATTTTATATCCCCAGAACGGATGAGGCTTAGCATCCAGTTTGCATCGTATGGCCTTGTTGCAGTATCTAGAGTGGCTGGCCGAATATTTGAATCCGGAATAACCACCCGCAATTCGAACGACGTAGGAAATAAATGCAGCAGACCAGGGAACATCCCTGTCGAGGCCGTCCAGGTTCATACCGATAGATTTCCAATACTCACCGATATGCTTGACAAAAGGCTGTTCATACTCCTGCCGTGTGCCGCGTTCGAATCTCAACCATTCGGTGACACAGGCCTGAACTAGGCTCTCCTTTGGTTTTGATAAAGCGCCTCTCAGAACATTTTTAGAAACAAAACCGCTAACCGTAACTCCCTCGATTGTTGCCCGGCTCGGCATCCATCGGTCTCCCTGTTTAGGGCCGGTGATTTCTACCTTTTGGGCAAGGTGAAGAGAACCTATTCTGTTTTCCCCGAATTTTGGAGTTTTTCTAAGATTAACTCTATCCGTGCTTGTATACATTATGCTCATAAAGATTTCTCCTTTGTTTAATTCAATTGTACGCGTAGGTGTATATTACATACCCTTAGAAGAAACAGCTTAGAAATAAGATCTGACTATTTTTAATCAGATAAAAATTATAAGCAATTGCTTTACACTAATAAGCTATTTTTTGAAACTTGATGGCGATTCAAATTTGGAGAAATTATGTCCGGTAAGTATTAAGAAAATTTTATATTGATTAAGCATTTTCCGGAACCGGAGGAATTTGGATATTCAGGTGGAATTGAGAAGGGATTCGATTCCTGAAATCAAAAGAAAAAGTCCTATCATACTGGTCCCTGTTTTCGCTGCCAGTCGAAATACCCGGTCAGATATGCCGGTCAGAAGTACCACGCCTATTGCGGTGCCGGCAATAGCTGCGACGGCAAACAGCAGAATCTGCCAAAGAAAATCCAGTAATTGCGTCCCGATAATGCTAAAGGCCAGAATTTTAGCGGAATGCTGCAAAGACATGCAGGCCGCATCCGTTGCAACTATGAGGTGGCGACTTTTTTCGCCTGCCGCAATATAACTGAACACCGCAGGTCCCGTTGCTCCCACAAAAACGGTCAATAAGCCCGTGGCAAAACCGATTCCCGCATCCATCAAAGGGGCCGATTTCCGGCCGAACACGCTGCTATAGGGAATAAAATTATTGCTGAGGATAAACAGACCTATTATGCAAAGCAATGCTCCGTTTTCGATGTTGAAAAACAGGATTGTAGTAATCAGAATTCCGATACACGATGCGGATGTAAACCGCCGGAAAAAGGGCCAGTCAATATGTTGTCTAAGCTGCAGCGCGCGGGTAATGCTGGATGTGCCTGAAATAGCGGCATGTACAGGGATCGACAATTGCGGGGGTAAAAGTGTGGCAACTACGGCCAGCTGAACACCGCCTGTAGGGCCTATTGCGGCGTTAAAGGACGACACCAACAGCGTACTCAAAGCAATGATGATAGTCGTAGTAAAATCCATTTGCCGGTTTTTGAAGTTGAAGTTCAGCTTAGTGTAATTTCCGGATTAGCCAGAGCCCGTTAATACTAACCGGGATACATCGATAATATAAACTTGCCGGCTCGATTCGTGAACTGAGTCGATACACACTTTTTTACCGTCATGGCTCCAGCGGGGATGAAGGTCACAGCGATTCTCCTTGCCCAAATCCGGATCTGTGTAGAATTGGCCAATGTTGTATCTTTTATTCTGCTCAATATGATAGAGGATCAGATAGCGTTCATGGCCGATGTCATCAGGATAGGTGTCGGTAAGTATCCACTTACCGTCCGGGGAATAAGTCATATGTCCGTTTTCCTTTAAGCTCTCCCGGCCTATAACGCTGACATCACCACCGGCACGATCCTCGTAGAGATGATAGTGTATTTCACCGGCATGTGGGCTCCAGGCGATAATAGAATGCCTGTCTTTCCACATAGGGTGAGATATCTGATATTCCGACTTTTCATAGTCGAAAGTACCCACGGCGGTGGGGTCAAAGCGTTGCGCAAGATGCGGAATCGGATGATCGGTGCATTCGAGCAGCCGCAGATCACTTCCATCCGGACTAATCGTGAAGAGCCGATGCAGGAAGCAGGTCTCATCCTCGACGCGTTCGGTCCACCGGTGGATAAACAGAATGCGTGAAGCATCGGGGTTGATCTCCAGGTGTGTCACCCAGTGAATTGCATTTTCCATCGAAGCGAGCGGCTGAAATTCGCACAACTGCCTCAGGCTGAGAATTAAGCGGGACTCGCCGCTCGCAATATCCATATTGCGGATTCCATCGTCCCGAGGCGTGTTTTCCAACCCCGGTTCCTCACTCGTTGCTATATACCCAATGGTGGGATGAGTCATTCGAAGACGCGAATAGTCCAGGCACAGAGCGTAACTCCCGTCAGGGGCGACCACATATACCGGTAAAGGCAAAGTTTGTTCACGATCTTTATCGATATTGTATATCTTTGCACAGTAATCCGGATAAACCTTGCCCGCCCCCTCTGAGCGAATGTTATAGATGAGACGACGATCCTGTTCTCCCGCAAGCCATTGCAGCTGACAGCCCATCTGCCAGTTCCAGGCGGTTGTTTTTCCTACACTGCGGTATCTTTCCTGTTCATGCAAATCAAAGAATCCGACTTCTGCAATCTCCCTGCCTGTGAGATCCACGGTCATCATCTCCACCCGGTTGGAGAGTAAATAACGGCCACTTGCATCCCAGGCACTTTTATTGTAATAGCCGAAAAAATGGTGTTTTTCGCTATGACCTACTCGCCTTATAGGACAAAAATAATCAACGGTGTTTGCTTTGTGCATGGAATGTAAATCCGTAGGGATGGAAGACGCTAAAAAAAGCCTACTTGGTAAACTTGATCGTGGTACGAGTCACCGGGTTAAAGTCTTCGTCGGTTGCGAGCAGTGTAAAGTCTCCCTCATCCACCAGCTTTTTCGCGACAAATCTACCGTAGGACCAGGTTGTATTCCAGCTGCCGGATGCATCGGCGTGAGGTGGTGGCTCAAGTGCGTAACCTATGTCGCTTTCCACACCATCTTTAGTCGTAAACAGCAAGGTAACGTCAGTATCCGGTTTGAATCCACTGCCGCTCAGTACCATGGTTCCTTTTTTATCGAGCAGCGCCGGCCCTTCGGCATTGAGACTTGCGGCCCGTGACTTGTTGTCAGCGGTGGAATAGGTCGCGCAGCCGGTTCCGGCCACTATTATCGATATAAGAATTGTTGCAATTGTCTTCATATATAACCCCCTCTTGTATTAGAAATAATCAGTCATCCAGAATTTTCGAGTTTTTTCTGTGTTGCACTATGCCCTGGTAGAGTGCGTAGACGCACAGGATCAGAATGATCAGGGAAATCGGCCGGCTGACCAGTTGTGCGGCAAACGCGCCCAGATCTCCGTGTACAAGCGCTAGCGAGCGCGCCAGTTCGCCTTCTGCAAGTGTGCCGAGCACCAGCCCGAGTACCATGGGCGCCCTTGGTACATCAAAAAATTGCAACACAAATCCAATCGCACCGAGAAACAGCATAATACCGACATCGTCCAGCGAACCTCGAATCGAATAAGAGCCTATCACCGCTAAGGAGACAATGGCGGGTGCCAGTATTGCCTGAGGAATCTGAATCACCCGGACGCAGTATTTAGCAACGAGTAAACCTATGGGAACGAACAGCAGGTTTGCGACAATCAGGCTCAGAATAAATCCGTAAGATATATCCGCATTGACAGAGAATAATTCAGCCCCGGGTCGCAAGCCGTGGATCATGATTCCTCCCAGCAGCACGGCAGTTACTGGGTTTCCAGGGATACCAAGCGTCATCAACGGAATCAGGGTGCCGCCGGTGACCGCGTTATTTGCGGTTTCACAGGCCACCACACCTTCGGCAGATCCCTTGCCGAATTTCTCCGGCTTTTTGGAAGCCCGCTTTGCCGCGTCATAAGCTATAAAGCCGCCAACACTGCAACCGACGCCGGGTATTATTCCGACTGCTATACCAATCAGGCTGGAGCGCAGTAGATTAATCTTTTGAGCAAGCACCTCCGGCAGGAATGAAAATGGATTGGAGGTATCCTTGTGCAATGCCTGGCGATCCGTATCTTTACGTTTCGCGATCATATCTATGACTTCCGGGATGGAATACAGGCCGATCAGTGCGACGACGAGCGGAATACCGTCATAAAGAGCGGGGGCGTCAAAGGTGAATCGTAATGAACCCGTGAGCGGGTGATTTCCAACAGTGCTGAGTAATAGCCCCAATGCACCGGCTATCAAACCCTTTTCCATTGCACCGGCCGAAAGAGATGCAATAACGGTAATACCGAAGACGGCCAGTAAAAAATATTCCGGCGAACCAAAGCGCAAGGAAAACTCGGCCAACGGAGGTGCGATAAACAACAGGGCCACCACGCTGATTATCCCGCCCACGCAAGATCCGAATGTCGCCAATGCCAATGCACGGGTGGCTTGCCCGCTTTGCGACATGGGGTGTCCATCGAGCAGGGTTGCAACGGCGGCGGGTGTACCTGGAATATTGAGTAATACTGCACTGATGGCGCCGCTGTAAGTGGAGGCGAGGTAAATGCCGCCGAGCATTCCCAGCCCCACCTGTGGCGGCATGGAAAAGGTTATGGGAATCAATAAAGCTATTCCCATGGTACTGGTCAGCCCCGGCAGTATACCGATCAATACGCCACCGAATACCCCCGCAGCGATCGCCGCCAGCATGGTTAAATCCAGCAGGGTATTAAACCCGATCAGAATATTCTCATACATGACTTTATACCACTGAGCTGAACCGCCTAGCTGAAAAACAGGCTTATTGGTCTGGCTACAGCCAGGAAGTTAAAAAAGACGCCGTAAAGGAGTAAAGTCATTCCCACGGCTGTCACCACTATCCACGTTACATTGCGGTATCCCAGCACCAGCATCAATATCGTCAAAAATGCCAAAGTTGCAATTTCGTAGTTGACTATCATGATTCCGGCCGCGTAAGCCAGAATTGCCGCAAAAGTGATAAATGCGGCTTTCAGTTGACCGATCCAATCCTTCTGTTGCTCGTTATTGTCTTGCGGTGGAATCCCGGCTTCGCTGCTTCGCGCCGATGCGGTCTCCTTGACAAGCCTGACACGAATCAGGAGTACCGTAGCCATTAACCCCACAAATACGGCCAGTACACGTGGAAAATACGATGACTCAAAAGGGTAGCCGAATGCTACGGTTCCGAATAACAGAGCGACGCAGATTGTACCAATGGCGAATAGCTTGTCTTTTTGTGCGATTCCCATAAGACTTCCGTCTCCCCTGGAGGATAAGGCGATTTTGTCTATTTCAACAGCGGAATGTACTGCTTGACCGAGTCTTCAGCCGAGTGAAGATAAGCCGCGAACTCTTCTCCACTCATATACTTGAGCGGAAGCCCTGTCTTGTCGGCATGGGCGATAAATTCGGGATCATTCATCACCTTGGTAAAGGCATCCTGTATAGCCTTCTTACGCTCTGACGGTACACCTTTGGGGACAGCCACGCCGCGCATGGAAGCGCCTATGCCGGGAACACTGACACCCGAGGCTTCGCTGATAGTCGGTACATCCGGCAGATAGTGGTAGCGTTGATCGGCAAACACGGCCAACGCGCGAAGCCGGCCATTCACTATATGATTAGTCGCCGAGCTGGCAGAGGGAACAGCAGCGTCTACCTGGCCGCCCAGTGCTGCAGTTATTGCAGGTCCGGAGCCATTGAACGGAACAAAATTAACGTCAATACCGAGTTTATCTTCGGCAACCACGACCTGAAGCTGGTTATTGGATTGCGGGCCATCGCCGCCCACATTGACCCTTCCGGGGTCTTTTTTGACCGCGGTGATAAAGTCGTCGAAAGTCTGGTAGGGACTGTCGGCTTTAACCGCCAATACCACGGGGTCCAGTTGGATATTGGCAATCGCTTCGAAATCAGACATGTCATAAGGCACATTGTCGCGCAGCATTTTGACCATGAATATCGAGGGAATATTGATGAATCCCAGCTTGTATCCATCATTTTTTGCATTGGCGAGATGAGTGAATCCGATCTGGCCGCCGGCCCCCGGCTTGTTTTGGATGATTAATCGCTGGCCCAAATGCGGTTCGGCGAACTTGGCGAGTACCCGGGCAGCCGTATCGGTGCCGCCACCGGGTGAATAAGCCACGATCATTGCAAGCGGCTTTTTCGGAAAATCATCCGCTGCAGTCGCCACGGCAGGCAAGGCCATCAATAGTGTTAGAAGCAACGCGATGGCTGGGAATGAATACTTTTTTTGCATGGTAAATAGCCTCCGATATAACCCCCACTTACAAGCCGTATGGTTTATGTGTGCGAACACACGCCATGGCTCTCCAGTGTCAACTCTGAATGAGCTGCTTCAATTGAAATCATTTTAGTTTGGGTTTTAAATGTATACATTATAGACCAGCGTGTCAATACAGTTTTGTCAAAGTTAGCAAGAAATGGAGTTGTTTGTATATAACTTATTGTTTATTATATATTTATTTTATACATTGAAGAATGTAAAGAGAGTCCCAAAAGATTTCTGCTCTGTTTCTGTATAGATCTTTTTTGAATTTTATTTTCTATATGTATGACATTGTTGACCATCAGGTACATATTTATAAATACCGACTGTTGCGTTATATTGGCGTGCCACTTTTACACAATGGGCGTTTTCGTCGGATGGTCAAACCAGGGTATAGCTATGAGCAGTAGAACGAAAACCGGTGATGAACCACGCTCTCCTTCGCTTGGAGAGTATGTCTATCAAGAATTGCTCAAAGCGATTCGGGAAGGTAAGTATCATCCCGGGGAGCGCATCAGGGAATCCCTTGTAACGCGAGAGCTTCAGGTCAGCCGAACTCCCGTGCGTGAAGCCTTGCGAAGACTGCAGTCGGAAGGGAAGTTGAATTTCGAGCCGCAACGAGGGGTCGTCGTCGCGGAACTCGATAGTCAGGAAGTCTCCGAACTCTATGCCTTGCGCCAACATTTAGAAGGAGTAGCCGCCCGGTTTGCGGCCCAACATGCCTCCGACAGTGAAGTCGCGGCAATGGAGTATATTCTCGAGGAGAGTCTCAAGGCGCAGGATAACCCGCGGGAACATAATCAATTGAACTGGGAACTGCACCACGCGATTTACCGAAGTGCACACAACCGCTTTCTGCTCAAGGCGGTAGATGCGATATCCGATTCAATGGCATTGCTTCGCGGGGTCAAATACATTCCCAAAGGTCGGCCTCGTATCCTCTACGAAGAGCACCAGCTCATTATCGGCGCGATCAAAAAACGCGATCCTGATGCTGCCGACCGGGCAGCTCAGGAACATATCAAGAGTGCTTTCCGTACGCATCTGGAAAGCGCTTTTCACCGCCGTGCCGGAAGAGCTGACAACTGACAGCCACGAGGCTTCCGGAACAGCACCAGGCATATGTTTTCTTTTACACATTTTCAGGATCGTGATACCGACCGTAAGGTATCACTGCTATAGGTACTATTTCCACCAGCAGTTCCGGAATCACCAAGCCCGGCACTTGTATCAAAATGCTTGCCGGCGCTGTGGCGGCGGGAAAGTGACTTGCCCGTACTTCCTGTATGATCGGCAAATCTTCCCGATGCAGAAAATAGATGGTCATGGATACAATATCGTCGAGATTGCCCCCCACGCAGCTTAGTATTGCCTTTGTGTTTTCAATACTTTTCTCCAGCTGTTTTCTGATGTCTCCCTCACCCACGACCTTGCTGTTCAAGTCCCAGGCAACTTGCCCGGTGATATGGAGAACTTTACCTTCACCCTGGACCACGCCCTGGGAGAAAGCGCGTCCGTTGGGTGCCCATATGTTTTTGGGATTAAATCGTATAGTCATTTAACGACACCTGATTTTGAAGTAAACGCATTCATTCCTGAATCTTATAGAAAGTTACGGCAACTTTCCCACTGATCCGAGAAAAATTTACTTTGTCTGTTGAGGGAAATAAGCATGCATCTTTAACTGTTTGTTAAATTTCTGGCTAAGCAGAGTGGTTACTTTATTGAGCTCATCCAGGTTTTTCGGGAACCAGGGTCCGTCCAGGTGTATTTTGTTTTTATTGAAGAAGTGTTGATCGATCATTAGCATATCAAAAGGCTCATGAATCTTTGGCAATTGGTCCATTGTCACCGCAAGTTTATTATACAATTGCGGATCAAGACCCAGATCCTTCAAAAATTGCCGCTCTTGCGCTATCTCTTCCTCGAACGCAAACCATTTAACAATCGTTGGGATGCTGTTTTCCACCGAGTCAACATATCCAACTAAACGCAATGTCCCGCTGTCAATTTTTATCAGCAGTGTAATGCCTGTCTCAGATGCTGTCTTACATCCATTGAGGATCAACACAACAAGCGTACAATAAAAAACTTTCATCGCTGGATACATCGACTTTGACTTCTGAACTATGGGACTTGCCGTCAGCAACCGTTAAGAAAGGGGTGGAAATACCGTTATCACAATTGGGCATATGGCCTTTTTATGCGGTTTTAAGCACTTTTAAGATATCTTTGACCAGGAAATACGGGTGCCCTCCCATGGAGGTATTACAAAACACGGTCACCCCTGCCGATCGACCGAAGAAGTCGGGATAGTACGCTGACCAGGTGTTGAATCCGGGACCATCACCCCCATGCCCGTACATTTCCCCGTAGGCGCTGTCCGGATCGATCATCAGTCCCAGTCCATAACTTGGTTTAGCAAAATGCTGGCCTGTGGACTCTGTTATCGGTGTGGGTTCAGTCATGGTGCCAAGAAGTTCCGCATCGATAAGCGCTCCGGTAAAAAGGTCTTTAAACAGCTTTGTAATCTCAAAAGTCGTCGATACCATCAATCCGGTTTTACACCACCAGGGGTTGTATATTCCGGTAATATTCTCCATTTTTTCTTCGTCGTTTAAATAGCGGCAATAACCCGGCGTTACCTTGCCTTGATCTACATTTTCCGCAACATAGGTGTTCTTGAGTCCGATTTTTCTTGTAATGAGTTTGTCCACATTCTTGGAATATGACAAACCTGTTACGGATTCGATCATTAAAAGCAGCAGCATATAGCCAGTGTTCGAGTAATGCCATTGATCTCCGGGTTCAAAGTCTGGCTCCTCTGTACAGGTTCGCTCGATCACGTACTCAAAAGTCCATGGCTCGGCGGGTCTCTCTTTTGTAGCGCTTCCATAGTCAGGTAGTTCGGTATAATTTGCTATTCCACTGGTATGATTAAGCAGTCGTCTGACGGATACGCATTGCGGTAAGCGAAGGGAGGTAAGGTATTTGCTTATTGGAGCATCCAGGGAGATGAGATTCCTTTGCACCAATTGCATTATCACGATTGCCGTAAATGTTTTTGTAATGCTATAGATATAAAAACGCTCATCGGGCTGCAAGGGTAGAGTGGGATTAATGGCTTTGAAACCGGTTGATGAATTCCAATAACCGTTTTGAGAATCATAGACAGAGATATTTGCACCCAGACACGGAGCGAAATACTGCCATGATTCAACAGTCTTTTGCAATGCTGATGAGAGAGGATGATTCAATGTGCTTTCTCCATGTCTTGGGTACCCATCTCCCGATGTGATAAAGAGCATTTCTCCTCGGTATTCATCCTGCAATTAATCAACATCAGACCAAACCGCGTACTCATTGCCGTTGGGATCGCTAAAATGGAATCGGCGACCGCCCGGAAAGGAAAATGTCGGTTTCACTATATCACCGCCGGCAGTTTCGATTTTTAATCGTGTCTGTTCAAGATTTCTGCTGTACAGAACAACCAGGGCGCCGCCGTTGTCGGTGGATGTGGTTTGATCCGATTTGAAAAATCCGCCTGCAAGACCTGCGTTTGAAAATGCCGTGTATTCGGGCCCGAAATCCTCAAAGGACCATCCGAAAACATCGGAGAAAAACGTCTTGGTTTTTTGCAAATCCTTTGAAGGAAATTCCACGTAGTCAATTTTCTCATGTTGGTTCATTATCGCTCACTCCGGATATTGCAAGCTGTTTACTCTTCCCGTGTAGTATACATCAACGAACTCGCCATCTCCGGAGCGCGTATTTCAGTGCCACATCTCTTGACTTAGATAAAGTCATCATCGGCAATTTCATAATTGCAAAGATCTTCCACAGCCGAATGAAACTCGAAACTGAACCACTCACGAAACATGGAAAAGGTCCGGTTTTCGGGCCAGGCGGAATCGTCCAGATGCCATCCTTCAAGTTCCGCTTCAAATATGATGTCGAAACTTTTGGCCAATATTTCCATGGCCTCAAGATCGTCTAAATACTCGGGAATAAGATAAACCGTCCTGTCTTCCTCGGCGTCGGGTATTATTCCCGAATCATCCAGGCGGCTGCCCAATCGAGATAAGGTTGCTTGGGTTTTATCAGGACCGCGCTACGGTTAATCATGGTTTTTACTCGCAAGGCTTGTATTTATAATAATCGCTTTTACCAGGGGTTATCCTGAAAAAGCTGTTTACGTATCTCAGCATAACAGTTTCGACTGCGTTTGAAATGATATCCACGCATGCCCACGCGCTTTGCACTTTCAATATTGGGCAAGCTGTCGTCGATAAATAAAGTATATGCAGGTTCTAATCCGTATCGATTTAAAATGAGGTGAAAGATATCCTTATTCGGTTTTATGCATCTCTCGATTCCAGAGATCACTATACCGCGGAACATATCGAATAGCTCCATGTGTTTAATATGGTCATACGTCTCTCTAGACATATTGGAAAGGCAGAACATATCAAATCCCTTGTCTGACATTTCCCGCATAAGTTTCACACTTTCGGGGATGGGCGATAGTGAGTTCTTCGCCGCTAAAAGTGCCTTTTCAACTACGCTCTTTCCCAGGGGAGATCTTTGACAGACTTTTGATACAACTGCGGCTTCGGTCTTTGTACCATGGTCCATATCGAGCCAGTCTGGGTGAAAAAACAATTCATTTCGAAGTAGGTTCAGTTTTTCAGTTTCAAGATGCAGTGACTTGAGAATTCGATCAACATCCCAATCAAGGACTACATTTCCCAAGTCGAAAATCACGGTGATTTTCGGTTTTAAGTAAATCATACTAAGCCCGGAAGTAAATCATCGTCATTAGCATATGTTTTCAGGTTTGGCGTAGACTGTCTTACACCCTGCATCGAAGGTCAAGGCAACCATAACACGTTTTTCAGGCAGTCGCTTAACTATAGTGATGTGCTCATAAACACGCTGTTTGGATCGTACTTGTAGTCCGCAAAAGGGTCGCAATAGGTAAAGCCGAACTTTTTGTACAATTGACGAGCGGGTTCGAAGAATGCCATTGAACCCGTTTCCAGACTGACCCTGGTGTACCCCCGGAGTTTAGCCTCCTCCAGTATATGCGTGAGGAGAAAGGAGCCGATTCCCGCGCCACGCTCAGGGGTAGAGGTCCGCATGGATTTGATTTCACCGTGCGTTTTATCGAGTTCCTTAATCGCGCCACATCCGATTAGCTTGTTTTCATCCCAAACAGTCCAAAAAGTGATATCAGAGGCTTTCAATGCCTCCAGATCAAGGGCGTGCTTGCTTTCGGGGGGAGATGCGGATTTCATGTCTTGGATATGCGCCTCCAGGAATTGTGCTATTTCCGGCCCGGATAAATCGTCGATCTTAATTTCCATATTTGACTTCATTGCGGTTCGGTTTGAGATTTTCAGGTACAGTGACGAATTAATCCATTATAACAAAGCGCGCTAGTGCGGCTTGTTGCGGTAAACGTCTTTATTGGAAATTTGCGGGCGATCACTCACAATGCACTGATAGATTCATTGCTTTCTTCTCGCATGCGATCAGATCATTCTGAAGATGACTGTCAATATGATCAGGAAACCAAGAATGAGGGTGATAAATCCAAGCGGCATAAAGAAGCTTTCGTGAAGCATTCCGTCTTCATCTGAATACTGATAGAAGGTATATTCGAGCATAAAGGACAAGGCGCCAGCTGCCAGAAGGAATAAGCCTATCAGTAGAGTTTTATCTGTATGTTTGTCTTTCACCATTGTTGTGTTAATGATACCAGGCCAATAGGTCTGCAAACAAGGGAAGGGCAGGATGCATGGATTAATTGAGAACACCCCCCCCTGGTTCTGTCAAATATGACAGTTGCGCGGGTTTTTTGCCGATCGAAGCCAGTTATTGTGTAATATGCTTAAAGCAACTCGCAGAGTTCCAGCAGGCTGTCAAAGCACTTAAGCGCCTTCGGATGCTTAGCGCCGCCAACCAGCACACAGTCGATGCCCGCGCGATTTGCACCGCCAAGATCTCTTCTTACAGAGTCGCCGATTACTACAGCTTCAGAATTTGACAATGCAAGTCCGTTCAGTATTTGATTAAAAGGTTTCGGGGAGGGCTTGACCATGCCATGATCAGAGGAAAACGACATGGTGGAAAACAGGTCTAAAATACCGGCTTGTTCAAACTCCTTTATCCAGACCGGTTTGGGGGACCATATATCTGCGACAGCGGCCAGCATGAAACGTTGACTCAGTTTCTGCAGTGCTGAAGTATATTCGGCGGGTATATGGCCAAGTTCGTGAAAAGCAAAGGTGTTAATGATTTTATCGATTTCATCATTTTCCAAATTTTCGTCGATTACTTCATGTATGGCGCATTTAAGAGTAGGAAAACATTCACGATAATCAGCATCGGGGTATTTTGAGGCCAGGCTCCCGTACACTGCATGGATGACCCCGTTTATTTTATCGCTGGAAAGTGTTCCACCGATTTCTGAGTAATAGACAGAATAATCTTCAGACTCCCCGAATCTATCTTCGCCGAACATAAATGTACCGTTCATATCAAGAAGCAGGGCTTTTTTCTCTGCAAACACGGTGCAACTCTATCAATTTCGGCTTTGGTGGAAATCTATCAGTATGATGCGATACGCCCGGGATTGCATTTACTCGTCACTTAAAATATCAATGACCAGCTTGCCGGTATGTTGCTTGGTTTCGAAATGCTTTTGGGCTTCAGCGATCTTGCGCAAAGGATAGATGTTCGCAACGACCGGGGTGACTTCTCCCTGCTCAATTCGTTTGATCAGACTGGGAAATACTCCGCTGCCGAGAACCGTACAGCCAAGCAAGCTCAGATCTTTCAGATACAATGTTCTGACATCCAGTTCCACAAGCGGCCCGGCTATTGCGCCCGCAGCGGCATATCGTCCAAACGGTTTCAGTACTTCCAGCAGTTCGGGCCATTGCCTACCCGCCACAAGATCAATGACTACGTCAACACTGTTTCTACCCAACTCGCTGACAAGGCTTGCATCTCTCTCCAGAGTACGTTCGGCCCCGAGCTGCAATACCTCGGCCGACTTGGCCGGCGTAGTAACAGCCAATACCTTGGCTCCCCTTGCCCTGGCAAGCTGAGTGACAGCTGAACCCACACCCCCGGATGCGCCGGTTACCAACACAGTTTCATGGGTTAGGACATTTGCTCGGGTCAACAGGTTTTCGGCCGTGGAATAGGAGCAGGGAAATGATGCGAGCTCACAGTCACTAAACGGGCTGTCGATTTTATGGGCATGCCTGGCTGCCACAACGGTATATTCGGCAAAACCACCATCGCATTCTGAACCCAGATACCAGGGTTGATCCAGATCCTTGCCGCCGGCCTCCACAATACAGGGTTCAATAAGCACACGTTCGTTGAGCATACCGGCATCAACCTGCTCTCCAACCGCGACGACCCGACCGCAGACATCAGCGCCTTGAATTCTGGGAAATTGAACGGCGTCTCCTGACCAGCTTGCGTCGCTGCTGTCTCCGCTCGACTTTGAATACCATCCGATTCGCGTATTAAGATCAGTGTTGTTTACCCCGGCTGCCCCCACCTTTATCAACACGTCTCGAGGTCCGGGGGCGGGCACCGGGATAGAGTCGCGGAAAACCAGTTTTTCCGGACCACCATGTCCGGTGAGATGGATGCCTTTCATTTGCGTAGGTATATTGTTCATAGCGGTTTAGGTTTGAGTAATAAACAGAGCATGTGCCAATCCGGTGGGAATGCCTTGGTAGGTACTTACTACCACAATTGGCAGGATATTGGTATCGGGATATGTTTCCAAACGCTTGCCATTGTCGTCCATCCTCTGTAACTCCTCCGCACAAGCTTCATTGGTTTTGCTGTGGAGGGCTTGTAGCGAACAGGTAAGTGGCAAAGCGCGTCGCAGCAACGGCGGCGACAAGTTGCACAACAATAAAGATCAGTGCATCAACCGGACGCACGCCGGCCATAGCCCAGGTGAAGACACGCGCCAATGTCACCTGTGGATTGGCAAACATGGTGCTGGAGGTGGTGATCAGAAAGCCACCCACCAGCAGCCCGATAATCAAGCCAGGCAGTTTAGATTGATGGTGCAGGGTGCCGAAAATAACCACGATCAGGGTAAAAGTGCCGATAAACTCGGCGAAAAATGCGCCGCCGTCACGAGTAACTTCAGAGATAGCCGCCCATTGAAAGAAATCGTGTCCGATAAACATGGTGTGGCTGGCCAGCATGCCGGCTAAGCCGCCCGCAATCTGAGCAATCATAAAACTCAACGCTTTGTTGCTGTCGATTTTGGCAGCAATCAACATCGCTAAAGTCACGGCCGGATTGAGATGGCAGCCACTGACCGGGCCGAGCGTTTCAATCAGTACGAATAACACAAACCCGACGGCGATCGCATCCATCAGAACAGCCAAACCAATGCTCGTGCCAAGAACGTTGTAGCCGAGAATGATCGGGGAGATAGCGGTAAAAACGAGTATCAGAGAGCCAAAGAATTCAGCCGCAAGCTGGCGACCGAGCTGTTGATTCGATGTCATCGTTGTTGAGGCCTGCTGAGGAGCCGTTCCTCTAACTTTTTGGGTGGGCGGAGTATAGTACAGCGATATATTACGAAGAATATCTCAAAAAATACACGCTACCTTGAGATGTAGTGATGCAGTCGCTCGAGCAATCGTTAGAACATCGGCCATGTCCGCCGCAATAAAGCCAGGGCGAGTAGTCAGATATTTCAGAATAAAAAAAAGACGGGCCATAAAAGACCCGCCTTTTTGCGTTTGAGCTGCCGTAACGAATCTATACCGCAACGATGTTTTCGGCTTGAGGACCTTTTTGGCCTTGAGTAACCGTGAATTGTACTTTTTGCCCCTCGGTCAGTGTTTTAAAACCTGATCCACTGATTGCACTGTAATGGACGAATACATCGGGCCCGGAATTTTGTTCGATAAATCCAAACCCTTTGGCTTCGTTGAACCACTTAACGGTTCCTGTAACAGTATTTGACATTGATAAATATCCTGTATGTTTAGAAATAGACGTCTCTTTCAGAGACCTGTATAGCATAAAAAAGTGACTGAATTTTGAAACTACAGGACGAAGAACTGGAGGGTACTACGAAACTGAGGATTTAAAATTGGCTTTCTTTCTAGCTGGCGCGGAGAGTAACGGAAAAGAACAGTTCAGTCAACCGAATAGTTTTGCAGTTGTTAGTATTCCGTCGGCGCTTAGATTTATTACGCAAGCCGAGCTCCATTTTCTACCTCCAGATCCGGAATAGCCAGAACAACACTGCCATCCTCCCGGTGAAATCCCGTCACCAAGCACTCTGACGTGACAGGGCCAATTTGCTTTGGGGGAAAGTTTATGACCGCTATCACTTTCTTTCCCAGCAAATCTTCTTTTGCGTAAAGATCCGTTATTTGGGCACTGGATTTCTTTATTCCTATTTCCGGACCAAAATCGACTTGCAGTTTAAAGGCCGGCTTTCTCGCCTCGGGAAAATCAGACGCTTTCACGATGGTTCCCACCCTGAGTTCAACTTTTTGGAAATCGCTCCATTGTATATGGTTCATCACTTTGCTCTTACAGGTTTGATTTTTGTAATTATGATATTTCGATGGTCAGCCTGCATCAAGGCGCCTCTTGATGTCACTGTATGCGGCCTCGATGAGTCTGACAAGTGCAGTAGTGTCGACATCGCCTTCCGGTCTGAGCTTCACATGGCGCATATACTTGCCGGTGCCTTCCAGTAGCTGTGCCGGGTCCGCAAGCTCGGCACCATGGAAAAATCCCACATTGACATGGGCCTTATATGCATTGACATAGGCGAATGCAGCATCTGCTACACATACGGTCGGGTGGCCGTCATGCAATACTTCTCGAACATCGTCTCCACACTTGCGCATAACGTCAAACCAATGCCGTGCTACAGTCCCCAACTCACCCGAATGTTTATCCATCCAGGAAGAGATGGCTGGATCCCGCTTAAGTGTAGCGGAGAAACGAAAAAGTCGATTCATGGTGGTTGGTAGCCTGACTATCAGTCGTTAGTCTGTTTTGCTGTATACAGCCTGCAAGTGAGTTCGAAGGCGCGTAAAGCCCTTCTGTTTATTTCATTTTCGTCGAATGGACCAATGGACCCAAGTGCCTGCCGCATCTGAGCTTCTCCGAATAACAGCGAGACATAGGTGTCAGCAATGTCGACCGCGTCGGATTCCTTTTTAAATCTGCCCGACTCCTTAAGCTGTTCCATTAAAGAACAGATCAAGGGGTAGACGATGCCTCTTCCGACCTCATCGACCGCTGAAGCGAGAATTCCCGTATCTGCGGCATCAGCAACCGCAGCCCGGTTGATAATAATGGCATGACGACCGGTGGTGTATCGCAGAAGAGTCGGGCCCAAGGATTTCAGGGTAAGAAGTGGATCGTCGTTTTTCCGCAGCGCATCTTCCAGCAAACTCCTAACGGAGCGACCATTCTCTTCAATGATAGTCTTGAACAGATTTTGTTTATTCTTGTACCAGGCATAAAGCGTTTGGTTGGACGCCTGAGCCTTTTTGGCGATCTGTAACATGCTGGTTCTGCGATAGCCCTTTTCCGCCAGTACGTCAAAAGCAGCCGCTTCAATCTGACTGCGCCGTTCGGTGCGATTTTCATCGGTCATTTTCTTATCCGTTGTATCTCTTGACAAGAAGTGTACACGCATGTACGCTTTGACACAAATGAGTGTACATGTGTGTACACTTCCGCAATCCATAGAGATTTCCGGGTCGCCGTGCGAATCTAACCCAGGAGAATGTTCTGATGAATGTACTGAAAGCAACGGGCTATACGGCCCTATTGGCGGTATTCGTGGCCGTGGGAATCGTTTTGTTTCAATCCCAGCGGACGGAGCGGGATATAGATGCATTTGAGGCTCGAGTTGCCAGCCTTGGCACTGCCGCGCCCGGGCCCGCATTCAACGCTTCCGCGATTGCCAGGCTACCGGAACCGGTTCAGCGATATTTTAAATTCACTTTCCCGGATCAGTCTCCCGGCCACTCGGTCGTCCGCTTGTCCGCCGAGGGTGATTTCCGTCGGCCTCTCACGGAAACATTTCATCCTACCACCGCAGAGCAAGTTATCGCCATAGGAGTGCCGGCCTTGATGTTTTCAGCCACCACACCGGTATTTCCGGGTGTCTGGGCCAGGGCCTATGATTTCTTTGCCGATGGCGAGATGGAAATGAAAGCCAAGATCTTATCCACCTTGACTGTAGTGAACGAGCCTGGAACACCTGAACTTAACCGAATCTCACTACGCCGCTGGCTTCTCGAAAGCGCGTTGTATCCCCAGGCTTTGCTGCCGGGGGGAGTGGTCACATGGCAGCCGGTCGATTCAAACAGCGCCCGTGCCGTGATTTCGTTGGGTGATATGCGTGCAACGATGGTCGCACACTTTGACTCCGAGGGGCGGATGTTTCAAATGGTGGCCGAAGAGGAGGGTGATCTGAGCACGCCTTATCATGGCTCGGGAGAACATGTCACTCGCTCAGACTATCAATTGGTCGGCGGCCAGATGATTCCGATGCGTTTTACGATCTCGCGGGCCTCGGGCGGGAAGATCTATCCTTTTTGGGACGGCCGTATAAGCTCCATTTCATACCAGTAGTGTTTAGAGCCTGTTCAAGATCTCAATGCCGATGCCAAACGACCAACAACATAGCAGGACGATAAATGGGCCCCGGCAAGGTGTATGGAGTCATTGATAATGCACCGTGGTTCTGTAGACGCGGATCAGACCGTTGCCGACTGACCTCCGATGAAATTGTAGTAAGATGTTATCTCCTTTTTTGAGCTGTGAGCCGATATGTTTTCCACCGACACCCTTAAATTCCTGAATGAGCTGGCCAGCAACAACAACCGCCAATGGTTCGATCGCAATCGGCAACGCTATGAAGATGAAGTGCGAGAGCCCGCATTCGACTACATTCGTTCAATGGAAAAACCCATCGCCGATATATCACCGAATTTCGTCGTTGCTGCGAAGAAAACCGGCGGTTCCCTGATGCGTGTATTCAGGGACATACGTTTCAGCAAAGATAAAACACCTTATAAAACCAACATCGGCATACAGTTTCGTCATGCAGCCGGTAGAGATGTACATGCACCGGGGTTCTATCTACATATCGAACCCGGCGAGATGTTTCTCGCAGCAGGAATCTGGAGCCCGGACAATCCTACCTTGAACAAAGTTAGAACCCTGATTGATGAATATCCGGACGAGTGGAAAAAGATTAAACGCAAGCTGATTAATCAAAAAACCGGTTTCGAATTTCATGGTGAGTCATTAAAAAAAGCGCCCAGAGGCTTTGCCAGCGATCATAGCCTGCTCGAAGATCTCAAACGCAAACACTATATTGCAGTCAAGCAGATTGGCGAGAAGGATGTGCTTGGAAAATCAGCAACGAAAAATACCGCTGCGCTTTTCAGGAAAACCGCTCCTCTGGTGAAGTTTATCTGTGAGGCCAATGACCTGGAATTCTGAAGCTGCCCGGTTGTACGCAGAGTTGCATTATATTACTTTCTGGGGTCGCTTATGTGATTTAAGTCCACAAGGTTCCAATCTCCGCTATTGCGGTACAGACGCCTCCCTTTGTTCGGGTAGTCTGATACATCCTGTTGAAGCCGCTGCCCCATAACCAGGCAAACGAGCGTTTCGGTACCATCATTGGCGATACTGTGTGCCGCTGTATTTCGTGGAAAACCGACGAAGTCGCCTTTTTCAAATTTGTAAGCTTCACCCTCTATGATGAGTGCGCCTTTCCCCGAAAGGACGTATACACACTCTTCCTCGTAAAGATGCTTGTGATACTCGGTTGTGTCTCTTCCGGGTTCCACATAGATGATATGCACACCGATATGATTTAGACCTATTGCATCACCCAGGGACTTATTGATTCGCACAGCATTGGGGTTTAGGAAATGAACCTTCCGCTCACCCGCCATTTTTTCAATGTCGGCGGCCTTGAGAAGTAATTTGCGTGTTTCCATGGATTTCTGCTCCGGTTAATGGGCCACTATACACTGGCCGTTTGATTGCGGCAGAGTGCCCGGGTGTTGAGGTTGCAGCGCGATCATGAAGCAGCGCAGACAACTAATCTGTAGCCAAGATCTATGCTGGTCAGAATTTCCAGTTCCTGGTTCCGCTGAGCCCAGGCACCGCTAGCCAAGTCGGCTGCTAACTTCTCCGTAGCCGCTTCCAATTCTGATCGATCCAATAATGCCAGACCGGACATTGATGCTCTCACGGCGGGATTAAGATACGCGTTCGGTTGTTTCCAATGGGCACCTAAAAAGCCATCCTTGCAATCTAACGGAACCATAAGCGGTTCCATTTTGACGACATTTAGGTTTGCCTCTACGGATCGAACCGTCGCTAGATTCCGTTCACGCTCATACACTTGAGGCAAGTAATCTCTGACAAGCCAGAATTTCGCCGCGAAGCAATCCGGATCCCATGTAATGACCACCTGCTTCGAGGCAACCCTTTGCAACTCCATCAGGCCAGCTTTGGCATCGCTCCAGTGATGAGTCGATAAAATGGCCAGAGCAGCCTCAAATTGCTTGTTCGAAAACGGAAGCTTCTCCGCCACCGCCTGCACCACTGGTGCAGATCCGACAGGGCGCTGTTGAATCATCGTTGCAGATGGCTCAACTGCTATCAACTCGGAGAAGTTCGATTCATACGAGCCACTTCCTGCACCGACATTAACTACAGTACGTACCCCGGCAAGAGCGTCGTGAATTTTCTTCTGCCAACGAGCATCCGTTGCGCGATTCGTCGCGTAGTTGTTTCCGATGTTGTCGTAAATAGCAGTTATGTGGCTCATTTACTGCGCAACCGGTACGGCCGCTCGTCCGGCCAGGAACTCGTCGACCGTCAACCGCCTTCTGCCTCCGCTCAGAACACTCACTTGAGCTGATAGGATGTCCGGCCGTCCCCTTCTATTCGCGATTTTTTCGATCAATTTTGTCTTCCAATATTTCTGGCTTACAGATTGGTGTTACATTGTCCGCTTCAAAGAACGGAGAGCCTTTATGCATCTGCAGAATTTTACCTTTGATAATGAATGGCATCACAACCAACATGTCTTTGAACTTTATCTTTTCCGAAATTTTGAAAGGTGCCCCATCCAGAGCGTGTTGGCCATTGATTCTACTTCGAATCTCTCCAAGCGTGGAAAGTGCGTTGGGCTCACTGCTGGTATAAGCCGTGTGTAATATTCCAGCCCAAGGAAATTCCGCTCTTGTATTTAAGATCGGTGAGTTACAACATGAAGTTGCCCACCTATAGGTGCCATTTTTGGTGAGACGATAGCATTTTAAAGTATCAACACCTTGGAGAATTTCGATTTCTTTCGGATAGACCGGAATTACTTCAGTTCCGCCGTACCCGTCCAGTACATCCTGACGTCCGAGTCTTTCAGCATAAACCTGGCAATCACGGCAGTAGCAAACCAGACGACCTGGTGTATTTTTTGGAAATGATATCAAGTTCGCCCGGAATGAACCGCAATCACAAGATATTTTCATCTGACTATTCTCCGGAAATGAGTTTCTCGTAAAACGTCTTGCTTCAGCGGTTTGGCGTAGTCACACCGACCGCATGCGATGACAGCGATTTCTTTGCATCAAGGCGCTTTTTCATGTGATACAGGACCGAACCTTTCGGCCTATCCTCAAGTTGGCCGTAAATCTTATATTGGCCTGTCATACCTGGAAAAACAAGATACACCTAAACCGATATTTCCCCATATATAGAATACCGTCAATCTGCCGGAGTGATTCAACAACCGGATCAGGTTGCGGTTCGTTCCTCACGCAACCTATCCTTGTATGTCGTGAGCAGTAGTCTATGTCAATTGTTTTTCATCCGATATCTTGCGAAATACATGTCAGTACAGGCTTCAGGCTTCTTAGAGCATTTCTCCAGATGTGAGACAACCGACTCGAACAGATCTCCGTTCGGAAAGCATTCCTGAAGAGCGTCGTAGTAATTCGAATCCGCAAGAAGCAAATGTGCGCTCTGCTTTTCAGAAACTTTTAACACAAGTCTGTCGGTACCACTGATCTCAATAATGCATTCTCCCCAATCGGAAAGATTGACTGTATAGTCATAATCAGTTGTGAGTGAGAGGCAGTCTATTTGCAGGGTGGTCAGCATCTCATGCAACAGAATCCTAAAGTCATAAACAACAACTGTTCCTCCGGGAGAACAGAACTTGGTTAGGGCACTACGTAAAGAATCTGTCTTCGTGTAGAAAAGCGAACCGGCAAAGCTAACGATGTCAAACCTCCGGACGGGAAGCGGAGTGTGCATATCCAGTTCCCCATGGATATACGTAACCTTCGCATGTGTCTCTGCTGAGTCCAACATCGCCCGGCTTGAATCGACTCCAAACACGTGATCACAATACCGACTGAGTGCAATGGCTGAATACCCCGTTCCACAGCCGACGTCTAATCCGGCCTGGAACGTCTCATTGGATTGAAGCACGCGGTCGAGAATCAGGCAGTGTAGCGGCGGTCTGTAAGTACCCGTTCACGCCCAAAATTGGCATTCTGGTTCAGTTGAACTAAATTTATAATAATTCAAATAATCATGACGCTTGCGCTTTGAAACCGCTGTCGATCAAAAAAGCAAACACACTGGCTCAGGCCCATGCCCAGATTGACGAATTGGTCGATCTTGTCAGAGACTTGCAAGCTCAAGTTCAACTACTTACTGAGCAACTGGGAAAGAGTTCACGCAATTCTTCTCGACCACCCTCATCAGACTCAACTTATCAGCGTACTAAGCGGCACAAGAAAAAACCAACCGGCCGACACAAAGGCGCACAACCGGGTCACCCAAAATACAGCCGCGAGCTGTGCCCTGAAGAGGCTGTGGATGATTTTCATCGCTATTTCCCGCAAGCCGAATGCGCTTGTGGTGGAAAGATTCTGATCGACCCGAAACCGGCCCGACGCCATCAAATCTTCGATCTTCCGATGCCAACGTATGCCGTAACCGAGCATCAAGTCTTCTCAGGACAATGTCAACACTGCAAGCAACACTACCAGGGTGACCTTCCGGACAGTGTGCCCCGAGGTCAACTGGGGTCGGGATTGATCAGTTGGATTGTGTTGATGAGTGGACAATTTCATCTATCGGTGCGCAACATTCAACAACTGCTGCTGGAGCAGTGGCAACTCAACTTCAGTATCGGCGCCATTTGTGAAGCACAGGGTAAAGCCAATAGTTGGTTAGACATACACTATCAGGACATAGCTCATCAGGTTCGCTCAAGCGAGTTGGCTCATGCGGATGAAACCACGCACTGGCATCTGGGGAAACAGGCTTGGCTTTGGGTATTGGCCAGTTCAACCGTGGTCTTTTTCATGACTCACGGTTCCCGAGGTAAAAAAGCAGCCGATCAACTATTGGGTCATTTTAAGGGTTATTTGGTCAGCGACCAATATGTCGGTTATGACCGCTTCGATACCTTTAAACGTCAACTATGCTGGTCACATTTGATCCGCAAATTCACCGCCATGAGTGAACGTGCGGGTAAGGGCGGCAACATCGGCAAACGCTTGTTGTTGATTGCCCATGGGGTGATTCGAACCCATCATCGATTTGAAAAACAACAGATTACCGAACCGATTTACTACCGGCGCATAAGGCGACTCCAGTGGTCTTTCGAAGAAATCTTGGAAAAAGGGTCTCGTTTACGAGTCGATAGCCGTACGGCCAATCAATGTCGCTATCTGTTGCCCGATGTACACATGTGCTGGACCTTTTTACAAGATCACCGTATCCCGTTAACGAATAATCTGGCCGAACGCGTATTACGTCCTTATGTCATCTGGAGAAAGCTCAGTTACTCGACCCAGTCAGAATCTGGAAACGGCTTTAGACCCAGGGTACTAAGTGTCATCGAAACACTGAAATTACAAGGGCTCTCCACTTATGCGTTTCTCCGCCAGTCGTGCGCTCAATACATGCACGAGGGATGCGTGACCTCTCGGTTGGATTGTTCAGAGAAAAAACTGATTCAATCTCTTTAATACCCCGTGAACGTGTACGTCTGTAAGCCGCATAGTGCCAGGCGGCAGAATTGTCGTAGCGTTCAGTCATTTATTACTCGCAACGATTTTATCAAATCGGCCATCCATACATACACTGATGTTGGTTGTCACAAATTTGCCGTCTAAAAACAAACTGAAGATCGTGGCTGGAGTTGGCGCTGTCTGTGCCTGTTGCATTGTCTCCAGTTTGATCACCTTGAGGGGTAAGTTGCGCTTTTTGGCCGTTACCGGCAAAGACTCCTCGACATGATATTCCGAGTAAGGGCAACGATTGGTGTAATAGGCAACAAGGCCTTGCTTTTCAAGGTGTTCACCCTTTTTTACTGAATCACCAAAAACAGGGTTAGGTGCCGTTTTACTAAGTTTCATTGAAAGCAGAGCGAAACCCGATGGCGTCTCATCGCAAATCTTGAATCCCTGTTGCAGCAACCACTTTGTATCGCTCATGAAGTGAAACTTCTTGGTTCCCGCTACCGTGGCAAGACCATCCATATTTTGATTTTGTGCAGCTTCAATCGCATCGTTCAACAGTGCTTTGCCATGACCCTGCCTTTTATATTTACCGGAAACCCAAAAACAACCGATCATTATATAGTTGGGCGCAGTAACCGGAACCCATGCTTTTTCCGCAGGGCCATACTCAATAAACACTTTGGCACGTTCATCCAGCCGCCGAAAAACATAGCCGTTTTGAAACTCTTCAGCCAGCCACTGTTTTTTCAGTTGATAGCTGCCAGAGCACTTCTTATCTGAAAAGGCACAGCAAATATGCTCGTTATCGATGTTTTCTTTTGTCAAGTTGATGTATGTCACTTG
Source organism: Granulosicoccaceae bacterium (assembly GCA_965222695.1). Classification (GTDB taxonomy): domain Bacteria; phylum Pseudomonadota; class Gammaproteobacteria; order Granulosicoccales; family Granulosicoccaceae; genus UBA7957. The sequence continues at coordinate 4,551,254 of OZ244967.1, forward strand.
AACATTCCTCTTCTACACATAACGCCAATAGCAGCGGGCGGCTTTAGCCGTCCGATGCCTGGCCTCGTTAGAAGTAGTAGATGAACGGAACCACATACTCGGGCACTTTTCTTTCTGGGGTGAACTCTCCAAAACCTACTGATTTATAGAATGCCTGTGCGTTTAAAGAAGAATTGACCCGAATATAATTTTTATTTGTATGTATTTGGCATTTTTCTAATGCCACCAAGAATAACTCTTTGCCAATGCCTGTGCCATGATACTTTGGAATTACGAACAGGTCTGACAGGTTCCAGTAATCCTGAATAAGAATAAAGCCCTTTATGTCTTCACTATCTTTTTTAAGGAAAACAGAACTCTGACTATTTAGACCTGTTTCAAGGTGATGATATGTATCGGTGATTATTTCTTGTTTTAGTTCTTCAGGGGCATCCACAGATTGAATTACTGCGATCTTTGCTATTTCCTTTAACTGAACTAGATCAGTGCTCGATACTTCTTCTATATCCATTCTTGTATTTCTAACAGTTTTATTAGGCGCGACGTTTCGTCCAGGACTGTAACTCAATGATATTACCCTCTGGATCCGCCACATACTGGAATTCAAGGTCGCCAACACCCTCTATATGACTCTCTGTTAAATCGCCAACAAAAGAACCGCCTTTTGCAATAACTTGCTCCGCTAAAGCACGCACATCGTCTACTGCAAAGGCGATGTGTGAAAAACCGGGAGTATTGGTGTCTATCGGAGGACGTTCAGGCATTTCGCTATACTCGAATATCTCTAGTGTCGGGCCGTTCTCGTCGTACCCCGGCATTCGTAAATGAATACCGCGTATGTTTGCGTTTTCTAGTCCTGTAGCTTTATCCAGCCATTTACCAGAGAGGTCCCTGTCCGGGGGGATTGGAATGCATTGGAACACGGACTCGTAGAAAGCAGCCAACTGCTTCCAGTCTTTTGCGATCAAATTTGTGTGTGCGTATCGAATCATTGTTACTAGCGCCTACGGTTTAAGCCAACTGCCGCGTTAGCGGCCAGTTGGGCAGCTTGGTTAGGCGATGCATGGTGCTCACTAATCAAAATACGCTTCATACGATTCTGGCGCCATGGATAAATCGCCCCAGTGACGTTTTGATCGTGTATAGACATGACGTATATCTGAATTCGTGTCGTCTATCCATTCAGGGTTGTCGAACGTCCCAGCCGGTATGGTGCGGATGCCTGAACGATACTCCAGTGTTATGCCAAGGTTAGTGCCACAATCCGGACAGAAATGCATATCAAGCCATCTGTTCGACTCGTCAGAATGATGTCGATAGGTCTTGGCGGATAAGCCGGAAAATCTAACATTCTCATTGAGAAATACAACTTCTACACCGAAAGCTGTTCCTGTACGACGCTGACACCACAAACAATGACAGACGGTGATTCGATTCGAATTTCCGATAGTAGTATAGCGAATGGCACCGCACACGCATCCGCCGTGATTTTCTATTGTTTCGATGTCAACCATCTCAAAGTACCGATATCATGTGTTAGTTATACTATTTTTTTATCCTCTAAATAAACTAAATTTCCCGGTAAATTCTCTGAGAGTTTGTGTATCTCCAAAAAGGCATATACCAAAATACTCTAATTCTTCTTCTTTAGACTCTTCCGTGGCCTTTACTTGTTCTGCAGAGGAGCCAACAGTCATGGTGCTTGTAAAATCAGTAAACGGAATATTTCGAGAAATTGCTTCATTACGAACAGTTCTAATTTTATTAGAGTTGTCGGCGCGCAGAACAATAAATGGGTAATGTGAGATATTTGGATGAGTAGTATTGTCGGCATCCCGATATTGAAGGAAGCAAAAATCTTCAGACTTATAACCACCGGTAAGTCCAGCTGTCATGTGACCAAGAGCATTCATCAGTTGTCCAATAGGAATTTTTTTATTCAATATTGCAATGAATCGTTTTGAATTTTCGTCAGGTAATTTCATGACTTCGTTCCACAAATTATGACGCCTAACGCCCTTCGAATTACTTGTTATGTGTTCACTTTGAGGCATCACCAAGTGGGTTTTCCTCAAAGTCATTTACGAATAGCGGCGAGGGTAAGCGCATTCAGTTCGTCACGCTTCACGCCACGCAGGAGGATGTTTTGGGACTTAATTTATTTCTTTAAATCTTCCCAGAGACCAATCACGTTCCCCTCGGTGTCTTTTATATACGCATAATAACCCATCTCCGGAACTTCTCCCTTTGGTACTGTCACTTCTCCGCCAGCCTCTTTGACTTTCTCAAAGTGTTCGTCAATGGAGTTAACAGAAATGGTAATCACAGGGCTTTTTGGGGTATCGTTTGATAAATCACGTTTGAACATGCCGCCATTAATTGCTCCGGGTTCTTTGATCATATAATTCTCATCTGTCTCTGCTGTCCTTGCAATTGTATAATCATTACCATCTGCCATTGGAAAGTCTTGTAATTCCCAATCAAATACCTCGCTATAAAATTCGTGGGCACGTTCCTTATCTTCATAAGGAATTTCGAAGTGTGTTACTTTGTTCATAATATTCTCCATTATCATTAAAAGGTTATTTCTCTCATTTACGTTTTCTTAGAGCCTGTTCAAGATCTCTGCGTCGCAGACACATAACGCCCAAGTTGAGCTGCATTTGACAGCGGGGTAGGTTCTGCCCTGCTGTCAACCGTCAGTTCCAACGCCGTGTTGGGCATCAACTGCGCTCGCTGAGTAGACGAATACCCATTGCGCAAAAAAATGCTCCAAGTGCCGCTTCGACAACACGCCGTGTCTTTGCGTAAATCAATACCATCTTCTTTGTCGAAAACGCCACGGCATAAGCAAGGTGCCCAACGAAAGAAGTGTTGCTCCCAAAATCAGAACACCGCCTACCCACAAGGGGGCATCTGAGTGCACCCCAATCGATACAATCGCGATCATCGCCAAGGCCGCTTTCGGGTTCGTCATTTGCACTATCAAGCCACGGCGGAAATATGGCCAGGTGCCCCCGTGCAACCTAATAGCAGACTCGTGCACATCCCGACGCGACGCTGCTGACCGAAGCGACTTGTATCCCAGCCAGATCAAATAACAGCCTCCGGCGACCTTCAGCAAAAACATTATCTGCGCGTAGCTCGCTATTACGGCCGTGAACCCCGCAACGGTGAGCGACACCCAGAGAAATGTGCCGGTGGCAACGCCAATTGCAAGCGCGGAGCCTTCCTTTCGGCCTACGGCCATAGAAGTACCAATAATCGCCAGAATATTTGGCCCCGGACTCAAAAGAGCCAACAGCACAGCGGCTAACGAAAATGCAACTCCCGCCAAGTGCGGACTGAGTTCTTCCATCGGTTTTTCTCCTCAATAAACAAAATTGATGTCTAACGCCGCGAGCACAGGCGAGGAACGAAGTGACGAATCCAGCCCGAAGGGCGATTGTGCCTGACCTTGTTATGTGCGTTTTCATACTGCATTAATTCCACTGGCGCACCATTAACCTCAATGAATGCCACTGTGAGACCCGGACTAGGAGAATTGGGCTGAATAATAATGTGCTTCCCTTCTAGCTCTGATTCCAGATCCTCAACAACAAAAGCAGCATGCGGTACGGTTTGTACTAATTCGGGATAGGGCGCATCTTGCCAATATCGTTGCCACTGGATTCCGTACGGATTGTTCGCATGATCTGAGACCGTCATCTTCAAATGAGGAATATCAATTTCTCCCTCGAATGGCTCCATGGTTGGTATTCCTATGTGATCAAATTTCATGATTCGATGGTTAGCCCGTTATGTTAATTTTGGATGTCTGTGCATGTTCCACAATGACCCTCGAAACTCTACCTGCTTTTCTAATTTCGCACCAACACTTTCTGCGAGTTTGATTGATGCGTGATTCTTTTTGTGAATGAGGCTAATCAAGCGTATCTGTGCGAGATGCTCCAATCCCACCCTCTGCACAACTCTTGTCGCCTCGCTTGCGAACCCTTTACCCCAGTGTTGCTTTGCTAATGCCCACTTTATTTCTGGGGATGGCCAATCATTCGGATACCAAAATCCGACCGTACCGAGCACCTTTCCACTTATCTTCTCCTCCACCGCGTAAGGCCCGTATCCTCGAAGTTGCCAATGGCCGATCATGCCGCACATCGTTCGCCATGTTTCTCCTTCAGTGAACGATTTTCCATAGGTATACTTCGTTGCTTCAGCATCTGAATAATGTTGATGCAAATCTACCCAATCCTCTTCCTTGAATTGCCTTAGCACCAGCCTTTCAGTATCTACTTCAGCAGGGACTATCAGTTTCATAGTGAATATATCTCAAATGGTAGGAGCGTATTTTTAACATAACGCCCGCAACAGTGGCCGAGTCAAATGTCCGTTACTTGCTCTGGTTATACGGCCGATAAATACTCTGCATCCCTTTTTTTGCGACTCCTGGTTCAATCACGAAACTTTGCCGCGCCTGCGCCTTCAGAGAACTCCACCGCCGGAAGGCCAAATAATCGCGTAGCGAGAAACTGGTGAAAATCGACCACGACTTGTTCCATATCGACGAGTTTCCCACCGCGGCCAGTGGTGGCATACATACCCGACTGCACTCGCTCGCAAATCCACTTGTCTTCGGCGAAAAACGCTTCAGTGAATTCTCTCGTCATCTGATCCTCTCCCATATAGTCACTTAGCCCAACGGTTCCAGATCTAATCCGAGTTCTCCCTGGGTCAATCGGATGCGCGGAGAGCCAGCCGAGCGATCCATAGCTCAGTATGCCCACAAATGACGGCGGTACCGAGATTAGAATGTAGTGATTGTAGATGTCGTCATAAGTCGAGCCAATTAGTTTCGATACTATGCCCTGTTCTGACTTGGTTTCCCCGCCGGTCAATGACCACTCAGAAGAACCGGCAATATAGTAGGCACCGCGTGTTGGCGTGTATCTTTCGAGTGTTTCGCGGTGCACTTTGAACAAATGATAGCTCTCAATTGCATTCTCTATCGCCAGCTTCCAATTTGCTTGCCATGTTTCAGTGTTTCCAGAGGCCACACAATCGAATTTTTCCGGCTCGAATATCCGCAGATACTTATTGATTCCGTCAAGGCGATCGGCGAGTGATCCGGGACTCTGACCCAGATGGACAAAAACCAACCCGAGCCAGACCTCCAGTCGAACAGAGATCAATCCGTGCTCATCAGAATCGACTGGAATATTCTTGTTGAAGGGAACAGCCTTGAGGGACCCTGACAAGCTGTATGTCCACGCGTGATAGGGACAGATGATCTGACGTTTGACTGTTCCGCGACCGTCATCGAGCAGCGGTGTCCCTCTATGTCTACAGGTATTAGAAAAGGCCCTAAGTACTTCATCATCGCCCCGTACAACAACGACAGGCTCACCCGCAATGTGGGTGGCAAAATAGTCTCCGGGCGAGGCGCATTCACCCTCCATACAGACAAAAACCCATTCATCGCGGAATATCTTCGTCGCCTCGGCCTCGAAGACCTCGGCGTCGGTATAAGAAGCGAAAGGCAACGAGCGAGCTTGCTCAAGAGACTCGATCGCATATTCTCGAAGCGATTGCAGTACGCTCATTGCGCTAACCGTGGTATGCCACAGCTTTCAACCAGGCCGTATAACGTTCACCATAAGACGCGCCGCCTTTTGGCGTCGGCTTGATGAGCTGGTTATGGTTGCTGCACAAATGATGAACGGATAAGACCTATCCCAGCTAAAGCGAATAATCCGGCCAGGATACCCTCTACCCATTGTCTAAAACGCTTGTATACACGCATGACGCCCCCTACAGAAAATAACAGCGAGTAAATAACATAAACCAAAAAACCAGCTGCCATGCAAACGCCTGTAGCCAAGACAACGGAGTAAATATCTGCGTTTGAACTTAAGCCAACTGAAAGTGCAGCCATCCATGCTAAAACAGCTTTAGGATTGGAGAGGTTCAATATCAGGCCCTGGAGAAACCAATTCCGTTTTGACTGCGAGATTGCTTCTTCTGTATCAGGGCGCCACGCGGAACGGGCGGCAAGAAACGCAAGCCAAATTAGATAGAGCCCGCCCAAAATCTTAAGAATTGATAATACATAAACCGAACCTTGGAGTACAACCCCCATTCCGCTGGCTGCAATCAAACCCCAAAAAGCCAAGCCGCACGATAAGCCAGCGCCATAGATCAACCCTGCTTTTCGTCCTTGGTGCATGGCTACCACCGCATTTGAAATCGTTGCTGGCCCCGGTGAAACTGCGACGATGAAAAAGGTCAGTGCAATCGATGCAAGAGAAAACAGGTCAATCATTTTGAAGCTCTTGTAAAGTTATTGGTGGTCTGATGTAAGCATAACGCCAAAGTTATGGGGCCGGAGCAAGCGCTAGCTTGTGGAGCTCCCAGCAGGCCCGAAGGGACTACGGCATGAACGCATTAGCCATTTATCCCTGCCGTACCCCATTCGTCGTAGCGATCGCCTGTAACACGATCCGCCAACGCATCCAGGGCTGCCTGCTCATCATCCGACAGTTTCACATCGTAGGCTCCGAGATTCGACTTGAGGTTCTCCAATTTCGTCGTTCCAGTAAGAGCCATGATGTGCTCACCACGACCGATGACCCAAGCGAGCGCGACCTGTGCCGGTGTACATGACTTAGCAGAGGCCACCGCTTCTATCTCATCAACGAGCGCCACGTTGGCGGTGTAGGCTTCACCTTGGTAACGAGGAGTCGTCAACCGCCAGTCGCCTTCCCGCAACGTTTCTGATTTGAATCGTCCCGTCAACATGCCTCTACCGAGTGGCGAGTAGGCCACCAGAGATGCGCCGACTTCAAGACAGGCGGGCATGACATCAGCCTCGATATCTCGGCTGAAGATCGAATACTCGGACTGTACCGCAGAGATCGGATGAATGTTTGCCGCTCGACGGATTGTAGTGCCAGATGCCTCGGACAAACCGATGGCGCGCACTTTGCCTTCCGCCACCAGTTCAGCCATCGCGGCTACTGTCTCCTCAATTGGTGTAGCTGGATCGACGCGATGTAGGTAATACAGATCGATAACGTCGGTACGCAAGCGCTGTAGTGAACCATCGACGGAGCGCCGGCAGTTTTCACGCGAACCATCCAGGCCAGTAAACTCGCCTGTTTTGAAATCCCGGGTTGGTCCGAATTTGGTGGCAATAAATACGCGGTTACGGCGGTCTGCAAGTGCTTTACCAAGCAGTGACTCGTTAGCGCCACCGATGCCATACATTTCTGCCGTATCAAAGTGCTCGACGCCCAATTCAATCGCCTCATGTAGCAGCTTGATCGCAGCTATTTGCTCCATGGGCGGGCCATAAAACTCCGACAGGCCCATGCAGCCAAGGCCTATCGTTGGAAGCTCTCGGTTTGTATTGCCTAAGCTTCTTCTTTGCATCGATAACTCCTTCGAATTAATAGGTTAACGCCTTGCTAATGGACAGCCGAAGCAACGCGTAGGCTGTCCCATGGATGCCGCGCCTTTTGCGGCGTCCGAGCAGGGCGGCTTTTTACTCTGCGGTTTTAAATGACTTGTTATGCGGCGTATCTGAACAACTTGAATTCACTGTTGTAGTTGACCTCCTTTATATGACCACACACGCGTTTCTTGCTCTCCACAAAGTACATCCAGAGCCATTATTCCCTCAACAATTCTGGCGTGTTCAGGATCGCTCGATAATACATCGATATTCTCTTGAGATTCTCAGATTGTTTGAGTAACACACTCATCACCATCCAAAAAGAAAAGGGTTCCCTGATTACCAGGTCGTGAAGATAAAACTGGTAGAGATACACGATTTGCATAATCGATTAGCTTATCCTTTTTAGCTGGGATAAATGATGTCTTCCAGATTCTCACAAGCATTCTTAGTTTCCTTTAGCAATTGACGCGAATCTTCCCTGCCGCTTAACACTTATCTCAACGGTGGGTTGACAATGTCATGGGTTGTGGCGCAGCCACGTTCCCTGGCTTTGTCATTCTCATCCGTTGCAGATCTTTGTTGAACGCAGTCGCTCCGCTCCAAAATAAATCCTTTCCCCTTACCGCAGAATAAATGAGTCTTTCCCCATGCACCCACGCCAGGGTGCCTTAACCGAGGAAAGACTCATGAACAAAGCACAGCAAAAACGATTCAATTCACTGTACCAGCAACATCTTAACGCACTGTTGCGCCAGGGCAAAAGCCAAAAAACTATTGATGCCTACTCGCGCGCTGTACGTCGCATCGCCGCTTTCTTTGATTGTTGTCCGGAAAAACTCTCCCAAGAAGATCTTAAAACCTACTTCACCAGCCTGGTCAAATCCCACTCCTGGAGCACCGTCAAACTGGATCGCAACGGCTTGCAATTCTTCTACAAGCATGTGCTCGACAAACAGTGGCAATGGGTCGATATAGTCAAACCACCCCAGGTGCGCTCATTGCCCGATATCTTTACCCAGCGCGAGATCGCTCTGCTGATCAACAACACCCGCGAGATCCGCTATCAGGTTTATATCCTGACCTGCTACAGCATGGGTCTTCGCCTCGGCGAGGCACTTAACCTCAAGGTTGGCGACATCGACATCGACAGCGAACGCATGCGTGTACATATCCGTCGTGGCAAACATCACAAGGATCGCTTTGTGACTTTACCCAAAGCCACGCTCTCAGCACTACGCCAGTATTGGCTGACACACCGTCATCGCAGTTTGGTATTCCCCGGAGGAAATTCACCCGATAAACGGGCTTGCGCAACCGGACCTATGGATCGTGGTGGCTTACAGAAATCGTTCAAGGCCATCGTGCACTGTTGCGCCATCCACAAGAAAGTCTCCATTCACAGTCTGCGTCACAGCTACGGGGCGCACCTGGTCGAATCCGGCCTGCATTTACGCTCGATTCAAAAAGAGCTCGGCCATGCCTGTCCTAAAACCACCGCGCTCTATACCCAGCTCACCGAGCCTGCACAACAAAATGCCCGCACTATGATCGACGCATTGATCAGCAAACTGCCCATCTCACTGGACGGGGAGCTGTAGGATGAACCTGACGGACATTATTGCGCGTTATTCAAAACGATTTACCGACAAGTACTCACTCTCCCACGATCAGCAGCATGCGCTGGATGCCACCCTGCATTGCCACACTCCTCGCTACGGCGAGATCCAGCTCCAATGCCCTCACTGCGAGCAGCATCAGGTGCAGTACCCCTGCTGCGGCCATCGCCATTGCCATCGCTGCCAGAATCATCTGACCACACAATGGCTTGAGCGCCAGACTCAAAAACTGTTGCCGCTCGACTACTTTATGGTCACCTTTACGATTCCCTTCGAGCTTCGGGCGCTTGCACGCAAGCATCCGAAAACCGTCTACGCCTGCTTGTTCCGGTGTGCGGTATCAACGCTCAGGGACTTTGCCCTGAACGACAAAAAGCTGGGCGCCGAGATCGCCATGACCGCTGTGCTGCATACCCACTCGCGCCGGCTCAATTACCACCCGCATGTGCATATCATCGTACCGGGCGGCTGCATCAATAAACGAAACCGCCTGTGGAAAACCATGGGCGGTCGCTATCTCTTTAAAAACGAATCGCTGGCCAAGGTCTTCCGAGCGCGTCTGCTACAGGCGCTGCAATCAGAAAAGCTGGTACTGCCTGCCAGCATCGCCACACAGTGGGTAGTGGACTGTGCTCACGTCGGTAAGGGACTACCCGCGCTGAAATACCTTTCCCGCTACCTATACCGCGGTGTCATCGCCGAGAAAAACATCATTGCCGATGATGGACAATCCGTAACCTTCAGCTATACCGACAACACCGGCAAACATCGCACACGCACACTGGCCGGCGAGGATTTTTTATCGCTGGTCTTTCAGCACGTGTTGCCCAAAGGCTTTCGCCGTGTCCGGGATTACGGCTTTTTGCATCCCAATGCCAAAGCAATATTGCACCTGATCCAACAAGTCTTATGTACACAAATACCGGAGCCAGAGAACAGACCGCGACCTGACTACCGGTGCCATCACTGTCAAAGCCCGATGTGCATTACCGTGTTCTTCCCGCCTGCATGGCGATCAGGTTAAACACTTGCACTATCTGATAGCAGGCACACTCATTTAAGAGGTAACGTCAGTTTATGCACAAAGAAACCGTTAACGGCACGCCCTGCAGTGAGGCTCCCGTTCGCCTGCTGAAAAGTGCCTGGCCTGTCATAAATAGAAAAACAAGTCACACAGTCACCACTATTTCCTTTATATAGAATACCGTCAATCTGCCGGACTGGTTCAACAACCGGATTAGGTTGCGGTTCGTTCCTCACGCAACCTATCCTTGTTCGTTATAACGCGAGGACAAGCCTCACGCCTTCTTCAACTTCTCTGAGTTTCGGAGCCGGCAACCTACCAACGCGCTTACTTAGAAATGACTTGTCCAGTGTTATGATTTGGGAAACATTGACAACTGACTCGCGACCCAATTTCACACTCCGTTTGGGAAGAGATACATTGCCTGGGGCTGCCGCCAGCTTAGTGTTTGAGGTAATCGCCGCTACTACAATCGTATTAATACGACTGCGATTAAAATCGTCAGATTGTAGAATGAGTATTGGTCGCCTAAATCCAGGTTCAGACGCAGTTGGTTCGGGTAAGTCAGCCCACCACACTTCCCCTCGCTTCATCTACCAATCTTCCTTAGTAAGCACCTTGAGTTGCATTTTCTGCAGGTTGGAATCTAATTTCGAGTCGTTTGAGGCGTACACTTCATTAAGTTTTGCGGTGATGTCTTCAGTTCGATGACGCTCAATGTATTCATGTACAGCCGCGGTGTACAGCTCACTGCGGGACACACCTAGTTTTTTTGCTGCGCGATCTGCCGCTTCGAATACTTCGTCTGGTATTGATATAGCTGTTTTCATATCTAATAGTATAACTCAGGTTATACCACTCAACAAGCGTTATAACGCTTAAATCAGCCGCGCGTTTTTTGCGTCGGCTGCATTTGCTTGTTAGCCATTTTATCTTCCAAGTTTCCCGAAACATATTTATGCAGAACACTTGTTACCAGTGTCTGATAAGGCACTCCTTCTTTAGCCGCACGCCTTTGCAAGGCAATCAAATCACGACTTGAAATGCGTATATTTATACGTTTATCCTTTTTTAATGTTTCTTCAGCTGCGGCTTGAGCAGCTTTTTTCCGGGCAGGCGTCATAACCGATTTAAACTCTCCTGCCTCAAAAGCATCTAGTATCTCCTGCTCTTCTTTATCTAATTTTGCCTTGCTCATATCTAACCTCTCAAATACAGTTTGGTCGCTTTGCGACTCGGAATAATTGTTTTGAGATAAATCTCTTTACGATCTTCTACATAAGGAACCAAATACACATAGTCATCTATGTTCAGCACGAATATTCGTTGATTTGGATAATTCTTTTGGTTTGGATGTTCCACAATATCCAGAATTTCACCTTGCTGGATCAATACAACTACATCTTCAAACGAGATGCCTCGCTCCTCAGCAAGCTTTTGATTTTTCTCGATATTCCAGTTTATGGATTTCATGACAATCTAGCTTATCACAAATGTGTGCCTGATGGCATCAAATGACAAGCGGGATGGCTAACGCTCGTATAAACGGCGCGAGGTACGAGCGTCCGGCGACCGACAGGGAGCGTATTTAATGTGATTGTTAGCACCGCCGAAATTTGCAAGCAATGTATATTCTGGTCATATACATTGATGATTGATTGGAAGCAAATATCTGGATTTGAGTGGGACACGGGAAACGCAAGAAAAAGCAATGAGAGACATAATGTTACTCAAGGTGAGGCGGAAGAGGTATTTTTTAATCAGCCATTGCTGATTCTGGTGGATACAAAGCACAGTCAGAAGGAGATTCGCTTCCATACCTTGGGGAAAACTGACAATAATCGTCTCTTGCATATTACCTTTACCCTGCGCTCCACCAACACTTTAATACGTGTTATTTCGGCTCGCGACATGCATCGAAAAGAGAGAACCTGTTATGAAAAAAGCCAAAAAGATTCCGAAATTTAAAACCGAGGCTGAGGAGCGAGATTTTTGGGAAAAAAACGATTCCAGTGATTACGTAGACTGGAATCAAGCGCATTCAGCTTCGATGCCTAATCTAAAGCCCTCTACTAAAACGATTTCACTGAGGCTACCTGAAAGCTTGTTGGAAAATATTAAAATTGAGGCCAACAAGCGAGACATGCCTTATCAATCATTAATCAAAGCCTGGCTCTCTGAAGATGTAAAAGAGAGCCGCCAGACTTAATAGTGCTAACGTCTTGCTAAGGGGCGCACGAAGCAACGCGTAGTGCGTCCCACGGAGGCCATGCATTTTGTGGCCGGAGTTAACTTGAGCAACTTGTTGAACGCAGTCGCTGCGCTCCAGAATAAATCCTTTCCCCTTACCGCTGAATAAATGAGTCTTTCCCCGTGCACCCAAGCCCGGGTGCCTTAACCGAGGAAAGACTCATGAACAAAGCACAGCAAAAACGATTCGATTCACTGTACCAACTACATCTTAACGCACTGTTGCGCCAGGGCAAAAGTAAAGTCACCATCGATGCCTATTCCCGTGCCGTTCGACGCATTGCCGCCTTCTTCGATTGTTGCCCCGAAAAGCTCACCGATGTCGATCTCAAAACCTATTTCACCAGCCTAGTCAAATCCCATTCCTGGAGCACCGTCAAACTCGATCGCAACGGCCTGCAGTTCTTCTACAAGCATGTGCTCGATAAACAGTTGCAGTGGGTCGATATCATTAAACCACCCCAGGTGCGCTCCCTGCCCGACATCTTTACCCAACGCGAGATTGCGCTGCTGATCAATAGCACGCGTGAAATCCGCTATCAAGTCTATATCCTGGCCTGCTACAGCATGGGTCTTCGCCTTGGTGAGGCACTTAACCTCAAAGTGGGCGATATCGACAGCGAACCTATGCGTGTGCACATCCGTCGCGGCAAACACCACAAGGATCGCTTTGTGACTTTACCCAAAGCTACAACTTTCTGCGTTACGACAGTACTGGCTCACACACCATAATCGTCGTCTGGTATTCCCCGGAGGAAATTCACCCGATAAACGGGCTTGCGCAACCAGACCTATGGATCGCGGTGGCTTACAGAAATCGTTCAAGGCCATCGTGCACAGTTGTGCCATCCGCAAGAAAGTCTCTATTCACAGTCTGCGTCACAGCTATGGGGCGCATCTGGTCGAATCCGGCTTGCATCTGCGCGCCATTCAACAAGAACTCGGCCATGCCTGTCCTAAAACCACCGTGGGCCGCGCCTTGATGTCAATGGCGCCACTCAACATGCGGTCAAAATACCAGGGTGCCCGTATGACTCCGTGGGATCGGTGTCCCCAAAGCTTCGCCTCGACAAGACTGTCAGCGAGCAACCCGGCATTATCTGTAGCTACACCAACGGACCGGAATAACAGCTTAACCCAGTCCCTCAGTACGTCGACGGCAAAGATCTGCCGACCGGGGCCTTTCGGCCTTAGTTCTCTCGACATTAAATCGCCTTTCCGGGCTTGAGGAGTGTATCGAACCGTGCTTTCCTATTCAGAACACCCTAATAGGTACTGCACAGCTCGTCCCGTTTTTAATTGCAACACCATCGCACTGCTATGGATTCCGGACTTTCATCAGAAGAAATTTCCGACTGCCGCCACTTGTTATGGCCGCCACTGAATGTCGATTTTTCGATGCTGCAGCGCACAGTCTCGTAGATAAAGATTAATCAAGCTTTGATAAGGAACTCCTGGCTCCACTGGCATGCCTTTAAAATATTCGATAACATCCTCACTGAGCCTTATCGTAACGGGCTTCTTGAGCTTTGACGCATACGGATTTTTTCGGGATTTCATTTTGGAAAAATCACATTCCTCTTTCATGACTGTTTACCGTGATAATAAGACCGCTCTTTTGGTGGCTTTACGAGCGGAGATTATGCGAAGTATTTTTGATTAAAACCTAAATGTAACTCTAAACACCCCGCCTTTTGGGGCTGGAACAAAACCCAATGATACTTTTTCTTTTTTATTTTCGTCATTGGTGAGCCAAGTGGTCAAACCAACTGCTCCAGCAAATAAATGCCAACCGATCATGTTTTTCTTGAATATCTCAGACTCACTATATTTATCTTCGTCCAAACTAATGTTGTAAATTGCTAGCGCTTCGGCTGCAGCCAAAGATACCCAAAATGTTGTTTCATTTTTTGACTCAGCAGCCCCGACAGGGAAAAGAAGAACCGCCGCCCCGCCATAAAGTTTGGGATTTTTTGATGCCATCCATGCGTTTACCGCAATCATTCCTTCAAAAAACGCAGCGGCCAAAACAGGGTTGATTTCCTTGTCAGCTTTATCCTCAGCATACAAGCTGGTGGATAAAGCCAGAAGTAATGCAACTAATATACATTTACTAAACTTCATGATGACTTCCTAAAAATATAACGCCGTGCTCTGTGCAAACCTTCGTATGAGCTACCGCGGCTCACTTAGCTTTGAGAGGGAATTTTTCTGGATTTTCGATTGACTCGATGCTTAAATCAATGTCAAGTTGAGGCCAAAAGAAATGCCCCGGTGAGACTTCTTGGACGTCGATAATTTTGCCAACTGTGGCATCTTTGAACCATGGAAAATCGTCGTAGGCTAGAAATAGCTCACGCCCATTTGAAAGCAGCCAGACGCCATGACTCGAAATGTGGGTAATTTCAGTCTCCGAAGTACGAATTCCATGCGTTGATGAGCTCATGTTCATGCTCCTCTACAATTTTCTTGATTTTAGCTAATTTTTGGTCAGAAAGCCCGTGGGTTTTGGCAAGTTCAATGGTTGGTTATAACCGGAATTTTGCTTCCCCATCCGCAGAATGGACGTGGATATGCCTTCGCTTTTCTTCACGCGAGAAAAAGAAAAAACGATATCCTCTTTCACGAAATACTGTTGGGCTCATGTATAAATTCTTAAAGCTCATAACGCCCACATAAACGGTGCGAGGTACGAGCGTCCGGCGACCGAAAGGGAGCGTATTTAATGTGATTGTTCGTTAGGCACTCTATTGTTTCTTCATTGGACCAAAGCATCTTTCAAATGATTCTTCATAACAGACTAACATCAGATTGCCTTCAGCCCTAAATGCTATGTATAGTTCTGCAACATCGCCCGTCATATCGGCAGTTGACCCAGTGCAATCTTTCTTGCCGTTGTCCGATATTACTGTATCAACTAATTTATAAAAGCCACTTTCTTGCGGACTTTTGGATATAGTGTAAGAAGCCTCCACTACCTCCAAATTACTACTGACCTCCCTTATACCATTCGGAAGAAAATTATAGCTTTCGGTGCAGCCATTGATTTGAAGACTCCATAAACCAACAACGGGATGCCCTTCATATTGCAATTCCTGATCCACAAAATTTTTGTTTGAACACCCTACAAACAGCCAACTCCAAACAGCTGTCAAAAAAATTTGTTTCATTAGAATACCTGATCCTTATGTCTAACGCTGCCAGCAGAGGCGCGCCTTATGGCGCGTCCTTCTGCCTGGCCTTGTTATAGCTTTGCACACGCCTCTAACTCCGATTTAGTAAAGAGTGGTGTGAATGTTAAAGATTCCTTTTCTAAATTCTCTCTACCTGTGCCTTCTCGATCGATGACGCAGCACACTTGCTTTACAATAGCACCTCGCGTTCTCAACTCTCCTACAGCATCTAAGATTGCACCACCAGATGTAACGACATCTTCGATTATGACTAACTCACTACCTTCGATTTTGCCACCTTCAGCGAGCTTGCATGTACCATATGTTTTAGCTTCTTTGCGCACAAACAGGCTAGATATACCTGTTCTGAGTGAAATGGCAGTTGCGATAGGTATGCCTCCCATTTCTAGGCCCGCCAACTGGTCAAAATTCTTCGGAAGTAAACCAACCATGTGAGCAGCGATTCCGGATAGAATTGTTGGATCAGCTTCAAAAAGATATTTGTCGAAATACTCATGAGCAATTTGACCTGATCGAAGTACAAACTCCCCCTTAATATTGGATATATCATATATAGCCTTTCCAAGCTCAGTCTTAGTCATACGCCCTCTCAATTCGACTGCTATAACGTTGTGGTAACGGGCAGCCGAAGCGCAGCGTAGGCTGTCCCAGCGAACGACAGTGAGCGTTGTTGACCACCTTGTTGAACGCAGTCGCTCCGCTCCAAAATAAATCCTTTCCCCTTACCGCAGAATAAATGAGTCTTTCCCCATGCACCCAAGCCCGGGTGCCTTAACCGAGGAAAGACTCATGAACAAAGCACAGCAAATACGATTCAATTCACTGTACCAGCAACATCTTAACGCACTGTTGCGCCAAGGCAAAAGCCAAAAAACTATTGATGCCTACTCGCGCGCTGTACGTCGCATCGCCGCTTTCTTTGATTGTTGTCCGGAAAAACTCTCCCAAGAAGATCTTAAAACCTACTTCACCAGCCTGGTCAAATCCCACTCCTGGAGCACCGTCAAACTGGATCGCAACGGCTTGCAATTCTTCTACAAGCATGTGCTCGACAAACAGTGGCAATGGGTCGATATCATCAAACCACCCCAGGTGCGCTCATTGCCCGATATCTTTACCCAGCGCGAGATCGCTCTGCTGATCAACAACACCCGCGAGATCCGCTATCAGGTTTATATCCTGACCTGCTACAGCATGGGTCTTCGCCTCGGCGAGGCACTTAACCTCAAGGTCGGTGACATCGACGGCGAACGCATGCGTGTACATATCCGTCGCGGCAAACATCACAAGGATCGCTTTGTGACTTTACCCAAAGCCACGCTCTCAGCACTACGCCAGTATTGGCTGACACACCGTCATCGCAGTTTGGCATTCCCCGGAGGAAATTCACCCGATAAACGGGCTTGCGCAACTGGGCCTATGGATCGAGGCGGCTTACAGAAATCGTTCAAGACCATCGTGCACAGTTGCGCTATCCACAAGAAAGTCTCGATTCACAGCCTACGTCACAGCTACGGGGCACACCTGGTCGAGTCTGGCCTGCATCTGCGCGCCATTCAACAAGAGCTCGGCCATGCCTGTCCTAAAACCACCGCGCTCTATACCCAACTCACAGAACCGGCACAACAAAATGCCCGCACTATGATCGACGCATTGATCAGCAAACTGCCCATCTCACTGGACGGGGAGCTGTAGGATGAACCTGACGGACATTATTGCGCGTTATTCAAAACGATTTACCGACAAGTACTCACTCTCCCGCGATCAGCAGCATGCGCTGGATGCCACCCTGCATTGCCACACCCCTCGCTACGGCGAGATCCAGCTCCAATGCCCTCACTGCGAGCAGCATCAGGTGCAGTACCCGTGCTGCGGCCATCGCCATTGCCATCGCTGCCAGAATCATCTGACCACACAATGGCTTGAGCGCCAGACTCAAAAACTGTTGCCGCTCGACTACTTTATGGTCACCTTTACGATTCCCTTCGAGCTTCGGGCGCTTGCACGCAAGCATCCGAAAACCGTCTACGCCTGCTTGTTCCGGTGTGCGGTATCAACGCTCAGGGACTTTGCCCTGAACGACAAAAAGCTGGGCGCCGAGATCGCCATGACCGCTGTGCTGCATACCCACTCGCGCCGGCTCAATTACCACCCGCATGTGCATATCATCGTACCGGGCGGCTGCATCAATAAACGAAACCGCCTGTGGAAAACCATGGGCGGTCGCTATCTCTTTAAAAACGAATCGCTGGCCAAGGTCTTCCGAGCGCGTCTGCTACAGGCGCTGCAATCAGAAAAGCTGGTACTGCCTGCCAGCATCGCCACACAGTGGGTAGTGGACTGTGCTCACGTCGGTAAGGGACTACCCGCGCTGAAATACCTTTCCCGCTACCTATACCGCGGTGTCATCGCCGAGAAAAACATCATTGCCGATGATGGACAATCCGTGACCTTCAGCTATACCGACAACACCGGCAAACATCGCACACGCACACTGGCCGGCGAGGATTTTTTATCGCTGGTCTTTCAGCACGTGTTGCCCAAAGGCTTTCGCCGTGTCCGGGATTACGGCTTTTTGCATCCCAATGCCAAAGCAATATTGCACCTGATCCAACAAGTCTTATGTACACAAATACCGGAGCCAGAGAACAGACCGCGACCTGACTACCGGTGCCATCACTGTCAAAGCCCGATGTGCATTACCGTGTTCTTCCCGCCTGCATGGCGATCAGGTTAAACACTTGCACTATCTGATAGCAGGCACACTCATTTAAGAGGTAACGTCAGTTTATGCACAAAGAAACCGTTAACGGCACGCCCTGCAGTGAGGCTCCCGTTCGCCTGCTGAAAAGTGCCTGGCCTGTCATAAATAGAAAAACAAGTCACACAGTCACCACTATTTCCTTTATATAGAATACCGTCAATCTGCCGGACTGGTTCAACAACCGGATTAGGTTGCGGTTCGTTCCTCACGCAACCTATCCTTGTTCGTTAGCACTAAACACGCTCCAATCTTTTCCAGGGTTCGGGTGGAAGATCAATTGCAATTGAATCACCAACTCGAACAATACCACCCTCTTCGACAACAGCCATCACACCCGCTTTTCTTATGAGATTACCTTCGGCATCTCTATCTAATACCGCTTTAGTAAGTCCTTTTTGGTAATTATCCAGTTGAGCACAAGGATTCCTCAAGCCTGTGACCTTCAGGACAACCTCTGAACCAAGCTTTAAGATTGTATCTTGCGGTAATGAAAGCAAATCCAGACCAGCAGTAAGCACGTTTTCACCAATAGCACCTGAACCAATATCAAAGCCCGCTTATTGTAGCTCTGAGATTAGTTCCGAATGAATTAAATGCACTTGCCTCAAGTTTGGCTGAGTTGGGTCAATTTTCACACGAGATCGATGCTTTACTGATTCTCCACAATGCGCATCGCCTTCCACTCCAAGTCCCTTAAGAAACTGGAGAGAGTCACAGATACTCTTTGAAAATCTATGCCCCGAATCCTTGCTTAGCGAAACAACTTTCACTCAATACTCCTTGTAGTGCTAACGCTCACATAAACGGCGTGACGACAGGAGCGTATTTAATGTTTTTGTTATACGTTTTGTTCATGATGTGTTTCAACCAAAAATATTGCTAGAGTTGATGCAGCACCAACAGCTAATTTGGCATGTCTCGCTCCTAGCCCCTTGGATCTGGCACTCTTGCCATGACCGGTGCCATAGCTATTTCTCAATTCCGCAACACCATTAGTGATTGTTGCCAAATTGCTCAACAAGCGCTTTATACTGTCACTTGCTTTTGCTTCGTCCGGTATGTCCGAAGGTGTTAATTTTAATTCTTTCGCTGTCTGTTTAACCAATTTTGGTAAATCAGGGCTTCCATCTACTGATATACCTCGCTCTTCCAGAATGGTCTTACAAACAGTTTCTACAAGATCTTTTGCAGTGCCAATTGCCAATCCAGGATCGTTTTCAACCGCGCTTTCCATTCTTGTAATTTGTTCAAGAACGTAATTGGCATCAGTGCCGGTAAATTTTTTCTTTAATGCGCTTACATGCAACTCCGCTGAAAGTGCAATTTGACGTGCCGCGTATATTGCACGCCCACCCATTTTAGCTTTTGGTACTATTTCATAACCGTCATTGCTGAGCAGAAGATTATACCCCTGCCTTAGCCTTTCTATTTCTTCTGCATCTGTTCTTACAACAGGATGAAGTGTTTCACACAAGAAACGGAGAAACATTTCATCCTCACCGTGTAGCAGATTAAACCGAGTATCTGTAAATACCCAATAATCATCCCAATCATAGTTGTTAATTCTATGTTGCCAGATATCTCCATAGGCATCAGGGAACCGTGAATCAGTTGACGACATAGACTTAAGATCAAATAGGCGAGAAAGAAAATCTGGCTCTTCAAGCCTTCCATTCCACGGCACATTCTCAAGCACGATTGAGTCGAAAATGTCCCTCCTTGTAGCTTCGGAAATATTCATCCCTTTTTATCTTTTACGTATAACGCTCAGCTAAGGGGCAAAGCGCGCAGTGCTTTGTCCCGCTTGAGCTTGTTACATGCTTTTTAGAACGGTATATCATCCCATTCCTCTTGTTGCACTTGCGCCTGCGGTAGAATTTTCTGCACGCCGAACTTGGAAAGCAATGTATTGGTGGCTGATAAAAAATCTTTTGAATCCGCTAGGATTGCATTATCGCTGACTCTACTTTTTAAACTCTCAAGGGTTTCCTCAGGCACTGACTCAAGTGACTTTAGAATATTTACCTTATTTATTGCCTCTTCTATATCCGTAGACTGAGCTACCGCATTAACCATTGAGTTAAGCATTTTTTCTCTGGTTTTAGGTGACTTTACTATAGTTAGGAAGATTTGTTCAGCAACCTCGCCAACTGTTTTATTTAGAGCCTGTATTCCTTGGTACTTCCCAATAAATCCGTAGGGATCTAGGCCTCTGCGGACTGGGACTATAAGGACATCTCGGCCAACCGCTACGCCTACCTCTTGGTCGCACCAGTTACTTTCCTTAAATCCATCCATTAATATTGCAGCGAGTGCATCCATTGAATGAAGGCCCGCCTCAATTTCAATTTGCCACTCTTTGGAAGGCTTAATATCTTCGTGAGCTACGAAGGCAGAAATGGCGTAGTTGTTCAGGACTGACTGGAGGTGTGAGGTTTGAACTTTGAAAGACGCCAAGTGGCTCAGAAACAACCGAAAGTAACCTGCTTTCCAAAATGTAGCTTCTTTGGTAGCAATAGCCGAGTGGCCATGAGGGATATCTAGTTCTTCAGCTATCTTGAAGATTAAGTCTTCTGACTCTTTTACCAATACTTCTTTAGCGTAAATTCTCTTGCTATTCGCGCTTGGTTGAATGTCTTTGCAATCAATGCTGTGAGCCGCAAAGAACATATCCACTTCATCAAAGGTCATCCTAGATTGAAGCACAAGCCCAATTTTTTCTAGCAATTCAATTTTATCAATTGCTTTCATAATTCCCTCTAATCACACCGTCGCTCAGTGCATGTAACGCCGCAAATCACCGGAGGCAAAAAGCAGAGTGAGGAACGAACGGCGCTTTTTGACGTCCGAGTGAAATTGTATTGATACTCATTGAGCCTTCTCCCAGCTAGCCGGGTTTCCGGTAAGCTGGAGGTGACCAAACCAAAGGAGAAGACCCAATGAACTTTTATCATACATCTCATGCACACTATTGTGGAATCGATCTTCATGCGAGGAGTTTATACGTCTGTATTTTAAGCCAGGATGCCGAAGTGCTGCTGCATAAGGAGTGTCCGGCTAAGGCCGATGTTTTATTCAGGCTCATCGCGCCTTTTCTCAATGATCTCGTCATCGGTGTCGAATGCATGCATTGCTGGTACTGGGTCGCGGATCTGTGTGAGGAAAAAGGGATCGACTTTATTCTCGGCCATGCTCTGTACATGCGCGCCATCCACGGTGGCAAGGCTAAAAATGATCGCATCGATTCGCTGAAGATTGCCCAGCTCATCAGGGGGGGTAATTTCCCCCTGGCTTATGTTTACCCGCGCGAGATGCGTTCAACGCGTGATCTCTTGCGCCGCAGAACCAATCTGGTTCGCCATGGCGCTAACCTCAAAGCCCACGTAGCCAACACCACCAGCCAGTACAATCTGCCACCCAACCGGGTTAATCTGAAGAATGTCAGCGCTCGTGAACAGCTGCAACACGCCTTTGAGGATCCGGATGTTCAACGCATGATCAATCTCGACCTGGCCGTTCTTGAATGCTATCACCGCGAACTCAGCCAGACTGAATGGCATCTGGAGCAGCAGGCGAAAAAGCATCAGCCGGTGTCTTTCAATCTGCTCAAGACCATTCCCGGCATTGGGCGGATTCTGGCCCTGACCATTCTCTACGAAATTGGCGATATCCAGCGCTTTGATACCGTTCAACAGTTTGCCTCCTATTGCCAACTGGTCAAGTGCAAAGCCGAATCTGCGGGAAAAAGCTATGGCACACAGGGAAACAAGATCGGCAATGCCCATTTGAAGTGGGCATTTAGCGAGGCTGCCGTCCTGTATCTGCGAGGTAACCCGAATGCACAGCGCTACCTGCAGCGACTGCAAAAACGCATGTCCAAGGCAAAAGCTCTATCCGCCCTGGCACACAAACTCGGCAGAGCAACCTTTTTTTATGTTGAAAAACCGGACCGTATTTGATGAACAACGATTTTTGACCGGGTAGTCACTCCCCGTGCCAGGCTCATCGCCTAACTGGATGCTAGCGATGGCACAAACCGAATGCTGTGTTATCTTAACTGTGCGCCTGCGAGCACGCGAGACCACAGTATTCATGCCGCATCAGCGCAAACCATTGGCGCCTTGATTAGCCGACACGGGGTAGTGTTTTTCGATTATGGGTAAGTGTACTGACACCCGGACTGAGCCTTGAACTCACTGGCGCAAAGTAAGCCTACAGCCAAAGACAGGATTGACCCTATCTGTCGTATCCGCTATTTTTCAAAAACATCGGTAGCAGTTGCCGGCGCTGCTCAGTGGTTTTCGCGTGCGGGTATCGCTCAAACAAGGTCTGTAGGTACGCCCTGGGCTCCAACCCATTGGCTTTGGCGCTTTCCACCAGTGAGTATATAAACGCGCTGGCGTGCGCCCCTCGCGGGCTCGCTGAATACAACCAGTTGCGTCGACCCACAGTAAAGGGGCGTATAGCATTCTCTATGAGATTATTGTCCAGCGGGATGTCAGCATGATGCATAAAAGCGGTCAGACTCTGCCAGTTGTTCTGGGTATAGAACAGGGCTGTTCGCAGCAGACCTTTTGTCATGTAACGCGGCAACAGCTCGTCCACTTGGGCTTTAAAGCCATCAAGCCAAGGCTGGATCAACACCTGGCGCCGCTCAAGCTTCTCACTACCCGTCAGATGAGCCGTTTTCTGTTCCAGGCGGTAGAGTTTGCTGATCTGTTTGAGCAGCTGATGCGCCTCAGAATCATGCCGTCGGCCTTTGACCGCATCAGCGTACTTTCTCCTGGCGTGCGCCCAGCAGCCTCCACGGGCTTTTATCCCGGGCGTATTGTCAGTGAGTTGCTGATAGGGTTTGTGCTCATCAGTGACGATGACACCATTGAAGGTCGCCAAGGGTTCACTGAGCCAGTTTGATAAGGCCTCGTAATTGCGCCGTTCAGCGTAGTGGAACATCACTATCGGTGCGTGTGGCGGTCCCGTACGCAAGGCCCACAGATAGCTTTTACTTCGCGCTTGACGTCCCGGTTCCTGTAGCACTTGCAAGGTGGTTTCATCCAAATGCCACAGCGTTTGGGCCGCCGCGTAGTCATAGAACAACGCTTTTAACGGCGCCAGTCGTTCATTGAGCTGAATCGGATAACTGCACACCGTGCTGTAGCTGATCTCAACCCCTTCACGTTGCAGTACCTTACATTCACGGTTGAAGGAGAGTGCATCGACAAATTTTCCGGTCAGGATTTTCGCCAACACGCTGGCATCGCACAGCGCCCGCGGTAAGATCACCGGATAAACCGGCGCCACTTTGATACCCTGGCCTTTATCGTCCGGATCCTGCGGTTTGCGCACATACTTGGCACGGCGGATCTGCTTGACGTAATACTCGCGCTCCTGGCACGCCAGCTGTTCGCTGCAGTCCCAGCCAATCTGTACCCAGTCATCCCCCATGGCCTGCTTGTCTTCGGCACTGACGTCTATATCCACCTGCACACGACGCAAGTGATCGGGCAGAGGTTTGCGGATTGGGCGGTTTTTGGGGGCTTCGGCGTGTTTGGAAGCTGAAACGGTCGTTGAGCCATTGCTCGCTTCTCGCTCAGCACGCTCCTGAGCGATTTTGGCCTGCGTTTCTTTGATTTGGGCGTCCACTTCCGCTTCATCAAAAAGCTGGCCCTGCAGGGCATTGAGTTTCTCGCTGCTGTGGCGGTATTTTTTCGCTTGCAGCAGCTTGAGGAATTCTTCCAGCCAGGCGATGTGTTCGTCACGCTCGGCCAGAGTCTGTAGCTGGCGTTCAAGCGCTTCCTGTTGTGCCTGCAGCTTGCATTGTTTGAGTTCGATAAGCCGATCTTTCTCCACCAGCAGTTGCTGCTGGGCATCCAGTTTCCCTTGCAGTGCAGCCAGCGTTTCAGCGTTGATGGTGATGAGCTCTGTCATGGCGCACGATTATACGCTTGACCACAAGGGCACGTCTATGGGGATCCGCTCTAGGACAGACCCTTACAAGCGCTGAAAAGGGTACGACGGTCGTGGTGGCAGTCTTGATAAATCGCTGCCATCGAGCAGTGCCTGCAGCTCGCGCAGCTGTAGACACAATGAACCACCACTCTTGTTGGCTGACGGCCAGATAAAACGACCTTTCTCAAGACGCTTGTAAAGCAATACAAAGCCGTTATGATGCCAGTACAGCAGTTTTAATTTATCGCATTGGCGGTTACGGAACACGAACAGATGTGCACGGAAGGGATCGAGTTGCAGTGTTTCCTGTACGGCCAGTGCCAGGCCGTCGATTTGCTTTCTGAAATCCACAGGCTCCAGAGCCACATAAACCCGGGTATGGGCATCGAGGTTAAACATGTAACGGGTGAATCGCGTTCAGCCACCGCGCGATGATTGCCGGATCCAGATCGGTCGGTAACAAAATCACGGTATGACCCCGTTTGACTTCAACAGTGGCTGTCGAATGCAACGATGGATCAACTGAGACAGGTAATAAAGTCAGTGGTTTTAGTGTTGATTCGGCTTGAACCCTGGGAGCAGTCGTCGAGTCTTTGGCCAGCTTACTACACCAATTGTAGAAATTGCCGGAATTGAGTGAATGGGTTTTACAGTACGCCGCTTTACTCAGGCCGCTGTCGCGCCAGCATTGAATATGTTCAGCCCAGAACTGTTTTGGGTGTGGCGGTCGACGTGATACGGTATTGGACATCGTGATGCTCTCTGCTTTGAATGTGAAGCTAATTTGACAGAGAGATCAAATGGGGTAAATCCTTTCTTTGGCTGCAGGCTTACGGCGCAAAAGCAGCCTGCCTCTTGAATAGGTCAGCAACGGGTTAACCGATGAATGTCTAGTGCCCCTGGATAACTGCTGTATTGAACTTCCAGGCCGTGGATCTACCACACTAAGAGAGCCTCCATAGGTGTTTGCTGTCAGTCACTGAACAGCATATCAAAGACAGATGAAGACAGTAGATATACCCATAGTTGCATTTATAACCCTGACAATGGGTCAATTATTTACTGTTGTCGCTTGACTTCAGAAGGCTCATAGGTGTTAGGCGTCATCTAGTGGCTCCGGCGCTCGATAGATCGAATTTAGAGTGAATCCCAATATGAACACACCTGCCAAAGCCTCGAAGGCACACGCCATTCTCAAAACATCCGTGATCGGTGAAGAGTCGCCATACCCCAATGTAGTTATCGTGACGACGCTGAAATAGAGGGCATGGAGATATGAGTCCAGTGGAATCTCAAATGCAGCGCTATTGCGATAGTAGTCTAGCGAACAGGCGAGAATAAGAACCAGATAGAGGGTGACCCAGTAACCAATCGGAATTCTAGAAAAAGGATGCCCTAGAGTCTGGCTTCGAACAAAACGCTGACGAACCTGTTCTGCCGCTTCTAACCCTTCTTGATAGTGGGCCTGTAGATCCGGAACATCTGCACCACGCACATTCCCGTTGTACACTCCATCACTTCTCATTCGGACGGTATGAATGAGTCCATACTTGGGAACTACAGTCTCGAACTCATCAAACACATACGCCGCGTGTCTCCATCTAATAAGTACGCGTCTTCCAGCACTTTTAGCCGGTATGGTTTCTCGTACCGCTCCTTCTTGATCAGCGTAACCTCTAAATATCTCATTATCAGCGTCCGGCTGGCCTTCTTCGTCAAGATAGACGATCCACACGGTAGTACCGCTTTCATCCTTCGTATCCGCATCTGGTAGTCCAGGAATGAGCCCGTTAATGAGTACCGGAATACGCCTTGCTCTGCGCAACGAAATGTAGACCCCGAGCGCTAACATCGGCAGAAACAACAAAGGAATCCAGAATATCGTGATCATGACGCCTAACGCCTCAAACACGGGCTAAATAAGTTGGGTGGCTTTTGCGATAAAATGCGTAGCATTGCAAAAGGCGCACAGCTTATTTAGCCCCTGTGCTTTGACTTGTATGGTTCAATTCCCTTCATAAATTCCCTGATAGTGGAAAGAAGATTAAGCTGAAGCCCGTAACCTGTCCGACCAGGTTACCGGATCAGTAGCCCGGTGAGCGATAGGTCTCGAAGGCCGTTAACAAGCAGGGGCGCTGATCCGATCCGATTTTAACTCGAACAGTCGAATGGGCTTCTAAGCCCGAATTTAGCAAGACGGAGTCTTTATGGCAAATAAGGGTAAAACACGTATCAATGTTGGTGTGGACGTGGGTAAGTATTCTCTCGATGTCTATTTCTATGAGAAGGATATCTATTTTCAGGTTGATAACGATGCATCAGGGATCAAACGTTTACTCAGACGCCTAGCCTATTATCAGGTTGAACGATTGGTGATGGAAGCCACCGGTCGCTATGAAACCTTACTGGCGACCATGGCCTATGAGCGGGGCTTATCTGTTTGTATCGTTAAACCTTTACTGGTGCGCCGTTATGCCGGCGCTATAGATCAGATCGCTAAAACGGATCGTCTCGATGCCGCGTTGATCGCTGAATTTGCAGCCATCGTACAACCAACGACAACACCGCAAAAAAGTTAGAACCTGTTGGCAATTAAAAACTTACTGGCTAGACGCCGCCAGCTTAGCGGCATTCGCACACAGGAACTCAACCGGATCAAGTTGATCGATCAATCTCTGGCATCATCCTGTCAACGCATGATTGAATTTTGCGATGATCAGATCCGGGTTATCGAAGCAAAGCTGGAACAGCATGTTCAACAACAGGCCGAATGGGCAGACCGAAAAATGATCTTGACCTCGGCTCCAGGCGTCGGCGACACGCTGGCTTATACACTGCTGGCCGACCTGCCGGAACTCGGCACACTGAATCCAAAACAGGTGGGCGCCCTGGTTGGTGTGGCACCCTTTAACCGTGACAGTGGCAAGTTCCGGGGCAAACGAAGAATCAAGGGGGGTCGCGCCGGTGTCAGAACCACGTTGTACATGGCGACACTCAGTGCCACTTTATGCAACCCGATCAATTTCAATGTTCGATTGTTCGACAATAAAGCGCTTCACGCGTTCACCTGATAAGTGAATTTCTGGATTGGCGGTTAGACGACGATTATACTCCAATTATCAGTAGGTTACATTAATACGTGGGACCTCGAAATCACGGATTCAGGATCAATTCTCCAGTGCCTATGTGAAAAGATGCCTGAACATTTATAGATCCTTCAATGGGTATTTTGGTAATATAAAGAAGGCTGGCTTCTTGTTCATCTGTTGGAAAAAATGGTGCCCCCGGTTCCGAATGCAAAAAGAAATCCCCTGACAATGAGCCGCATTTAGGGCGAGTATTGGCATAGTGCTTATGACCAACGGTTTTGGAATATTTAAACCTGAATGTAGGTACTCTTTTTTGGACATAATCTAATACTTCTATAGGTAGGGCCTCTATCTCTGATAAAACACAAACTTGTTTCTCAGTTTCTTCGATGTTTGGCGCCAAAATTGCGACCGCTGACATTTTCGATTGACATTTCCAGCAGTGAATCTTCATGCCGACCAAATATAGTGGCGGATATATCTTTAAACCATCGTCATCCATATCTATTACGCATAACGCCCAAAGCAGCGGTTTATCCGCTGCCTTTGCTTGTTATGTATTGAACTCAAGGTCCATACCTATAGATATAACACCATCACTAAGGACATCTGCACGTAGCCCACCCTTAGATACAAATGCTTTTACTACCTGAGCTGGAGACATACCTTGATTAGCAAGTTGATCTCCGAGAAACTTACAAGGCTCACACAACTCAACTCCCTTAAAGGTGGCATTACCAACGCAAAACACCTTTCCCACCAGGTCATTTAGACGAACGCCCTTAGTGATTATGTTTCTCCTAGTACTTTCCAGGGGGATACACTGATTGTATTTTGCATTATACGAATCAATCTCTTCACGCTCGATAAATGTCACATTTTGTCCAGGGTGAACTTTCTTGCCGAAGTTTCGATCTCCGACAATACCCAGATCCGACCGAACCTCAACTTCATGCTTTCGTTGTTGAGGCGATCCCCGTTTTTTTGCTATGTAAATTTCTTCAATCATCACTTATACATAACGTTGTGTTCAGCCGCGGCCGTCCGCGCCGCAAGCAGGCCGCCGGCTGCAATACAGTGTTAGACGGCCAGTTGTGCCAGTGTGCGGCCCTGCTTTGACTTTTCATGAGTCTCAGCACCTTCCCAAGCGGATGCTCAGGAAACTTCGATGTAGGCCGACACGTCGCCGCCGGGAAGCGAAATAGCCCGAATGGAGAATCCACTGGGTGTGCCGTCAGCCCAGCGAAGCGCCGGCTGTGAGAGGTCAGTCACACTAGAGAGCAGGTCTCCCTCGGACGCATCCCAGAGCGCACGCGCGTCGTTGAACGGCGGCTGCAGCACGGGGCGGATCATTCGTATCGCCTTGCGCCCCCAGTTGTCGGAGCCAAGCATATTCCATTTGTCCATATCGACCGTGGGCGGTGGCGGAGCGGTGTTATAGTCGTCGTCGTTTTCCATGATGTGCCAGACGACGAGACCTTGGTCGGGCAGGTTCGCGTCGAACGACGTCCCGCGCCACCGGTTCTCGACTAGAAAGTACTCAGAGAGGCTTCGGTCCGGATCTATCAGGATGAGGACGCGACGACGCGTCTCCACGTCCGGTATCAGAGTCATGAGGGAGCGCAAGACGAGCCGCGGATGCGCCCAACCGAGCTTCATCTTATTGAACCCATCGATGTGTGTTTGGGAGTACGTACTGTCCATGATGGAGTACAAGCCCGCGGCCGTCGGTGTGAAGAAGGTGAAATACATGTCGGGCAGGCCGCAAAGGAGGTGGCAAAGCTCATGGGCGACGACGCTGAAGTTCGGTGAGGGATGGCCGATGCCGACCTCGACGCACTCGCGGATCCGGACGCCGTTGATGATAAGCGGAGATCCGTCGAGATCGCGGACCTCGCGCGACCCGGTGCGAACGAGACCGCCGGGTCCGCCGGGGTGAGCGAAGACGATGGCAAGCTCGTCCGGCTTGAGCACACCATCCCCATCGTCATCAAAGGCTGTGAAGTCGAAGTCCTCCGCCGCGGCGCGGATGGCTGCCCCGGCTTTGTCGTGTGGGTCGGATTCATTGTCATAGTACTCGAGTGGCTGATCGGCGTCGTACCATCCCAGCGTCCCCATGTCTTGAAGTTGAAAGGTGCCGCCACTGTTCTCGACGAAGTACTGACGCATGCTCGCTAGTTGAGCGGTGACGCTGGCCTTGTCCGGCTGTGGGATGCCAGGATAGTGTGGGTCCCAGAGGATTGTAATGACCCGTCGTCGCAGGTTGCGGCGGCGGGTGACGCCACGGTAGGGGTTGCCGATGTGGTCCGTCCACACGCGTGGCTGGTCGTAGCTGTAGAAGACGCGGACGTTCCCGGCAGTGTCAACGGCGGCCAAATGCTCGGAGAGGCGGCCCCCTCCGGCGCTGGTGATCCAGACGGCCGGCTTCGTGTTGATGCGATGGCCGGTAAGGTCGGTGAGGTCGAGTGCTTGCCAATCGCGAGACGGTTTCCACCAGTGGAGGAGTGCGTGTCCGTCCGGGCCAACGGCGCCGAGGAGCTCAACCATCTCGTTCCCGTCCCGCAACTGGTAGGGTGCCGGTGACGTATGGTGTGCGAGCTGCGACGTGATCTGCGTGATGTCGACGACGTTCCAAGATAGTGTGTTTCTGCGCCAGAGGACGTATACGGTGCCATCGGCTCTGATGCCGCTCAAATGTTCGACGTTCTCGTCGGTGACCCACGCGGAAACCCCGTCGACGGCGCGGTGCTCGGTCACTTGAGCTTGCCAGTCGGTCGCCGGCGTCCAGGAGAATACGACGACTCTGCCGCGGTTGGGATCGGATGCTGCCAGGTATTCGGTAAGCACGTCGCGCCGTCGTACTTGCCAATTGGTAACGTCAGAGTCGATGTGGACGCCGGTCTTCTCGGTGACGCTGACGGCCTGCCAGTCGTTGGCAGGCGACCACCAAAACACGAAGAGGTTTCCGTGCCTGTCGCGTCCGGAGACATGCTCGACGTTGAGCGTCCCGCTGGGCGTTTGCCAGCTTGACAGGCCACCGACGACCTCCCGACGGGTCTTGGCGGTGACATCGACCACTTTCCAGATGTGGTCACGTGTGGATCGGTAGAAGACGAGGAGATGGTCTCGCATGTCGCATGCGGCGATGTGCTCTACCGTGTAGGGTCCGTCTGGTGTGACCCACGCGGTCAGTGAGCCGGTGGCCTGAGAACCAGTAATCTCCGTCAGATTCTCTGCTCGCCACGTGCCGATCCTCCGTTCCCAGTAGAAATGGATGAGCTCTGCAGAGCGCGTCGTTCCGGCAAGGTGTTCTGTTAGTGATCGTTCGACCGTCGTGAGCCAGTTCGTAAGTGGATTGGCGACGGTCGCGCCACTTTCCGCAGTCACGTTCACGGATGGCGCGATGGGGCGCGTTGGCATGATGACCTCCAAAGGTTAAGCATCGGGCGTCGCTCGAGGGCGCTCGATAATCGTTTGTAGTTCTGGCCGTCTAACGTCTACATCAGCCGACTGCAAAAGTGGGGTGACGTAGGAACCCTGCTTTTGTTGGTCGGATGAATGTTCTTGTTGAACGCAGTCGCTCCGCTCCAAAATAAATCCTTTCCCCTTACCGCAGAATAAATGAGTCTTTCCCCATGCACCCAAGCCCGGGTGCCTTAACCGAGGAAAGACTCATGAACAAAGCACAGCAAATACGATTCAATTCACTGTACCAGCAACATCTTAACGCACTGTTGCGCCAAGGCAAAAGCCAAAAAACTATTGATGCCTACTCGCGCGCTGTACGTCGCATCGCCGCTTTCTTTGATTGTTGTCCGGAAAAACTCTCCCAAGAAGATCTTAAAACCTACTTCACCAGCCTGGTCAAATCCCACTCCTGGAGCACCGTCAAACTGGATCGCAACGGCTTGCAATTCTTCTACAAGCATGTGCTCGACAAACAGTGGCAATGGGTCGATATCATCAAACCACCCCAGGTGCGCTCATTGCCCGATATCTTTACCCAGCGCGAGATCGCTCTGCTGATCAACAACACCCGCGAGATCCGCTATCAGGTTTATATCCTGACCTGCTACAGCATGGGTCTTCGCCTCGGCGAGGCACTTAACCTCAAGGTCGGTGACATCGACGGCGAACGCATGCGTGTACATATCCGTCGCGGCAAACATCACAAGGATCGCTTTGTGACTTTACCCAAAGCCACGCTCTCAGCACTACGCCAGTATTGGCTGACACACCGTCATCGCAGTTTGGCATTCCCCGGAGGAAATTCACCCGATAAACGGGCTTGCGCAACTGGGCCTATGGATCGAGGCGGCTTACAGAAATCGTTCAAGACCATCGTGCACAGTTGCGCTATCCACAAGAAAGTCTCGATTCACAGCCTACGTCACAGCTACGGGGCACACCTGGTCGAGTCTGGCCTGCATCTGCGCGCCATTCAACAAGAGCTCGGCCATGCCTGTCCTAAAACCACCGCGCTCTATACCCAACTCACAGAACCGGCACAACAAAATGCCCGCACTATGATCGACGCATTGATCAGCAAACTGCCCATCTCACTGGACGGGGAGCTGTAGGATGAACCTGACGGACATTATTGCGCGTTATTCAAAACGATTTACCGACAAGTACTCACTCTCCCGCGATCAGCAGCATGCGCTGGATGCCACCCTGCATTGCCACACCCCTCGCTACGGCGAGATCCAGCTCCAATGCCCTCACTGCGAGCAGCATCAGGTGCAGTACCCGTGCTGCGGCCATCGCCATTGCCATCGCTGCCAGAATCATCTGACCACACAATGGCTTGAGCGCCAGACTCAAAAACTGTTGCCGCTCGACTACTTTATGGTCACCTTTACGATTCCCTTCGAGCTTCGGGCGCTTGCACGCAAGCATCCGAAAACCGTCTACGCCTGCTTGTTCCGGTGTGCGGTATCAACGCTCAGGGACTTTGCCCTGAACGACAAAAAGCTGGGCGCCGAGATCGCCATGACCGCTGTGCTGCATACCCACTCGCGCCGGCTCAATTACCACCCGCATGTGCATATCATCGTACCGGGCGGCTGCATCAATAAACGAAACCGCCTGTGGAAAACCATGGGCGGTCGCTATCTCTTTAAAAACGAATCGCTGGCCAAGGTCTTCCGAGCGCGTCTGCTACAGGCGCTGCAATCAGAAAAGCTGGTACTGCCTGCCAGCATCGCCACACAGTGGGTAGTGGACTGTGCTCACGTCGGTAAGGGACTACCCGCGCTGAAATACCTTTCCCGCTACCTATACCGCGGTGTCATCGCCGAGAAAAACATCATTGCCGATGATGGACAATCCGTGACCTTCAGCTATACCGACAACACCGGCAAACATCGCACACGCACACTGGCCGGCGAGGATTTTTTATCGCTGGTCTTTCAGCACGTGTTGCCCAAAGGCTTTCGCCGTGTCCGGGATTACGGCTTTTTGCATCCCAATGCCAAAGCAATATTGCACCTGATCCAACAAGTCTTATGTACACAAATACCGGAGCCAGAGAACAGACCGCGACCTGACTACCGGTGCCATCACTGTCAAAGCCCGATGTGCATTACCGTGTTCTTCCCGCCTGCATGGCGATCAGGTTAAACACTTGCACTATCTGATAGCAGGCACACTCATTTAAGAGGTAACGTCAGTTTATGCACAAAGAAACCGTTAACGGCACGCCCTGCAGTGAGGCTCCCGTTCGCCTGCTGAAAAGTGCCTGGCCTGTCATAAATAGAAAAACAAGTCACACAGTCACCACTATTTCCTTTATATAGAATACCGTCAATCTGCCGGACTGGTTCAACAACCGGATTAGGTTGCGGTTCGTTCCTCACGCAACCTATCCTTGTTCGTTAGGGGCGCAAACTCTGGGTCTGTCGCAAAGTATCAGCAAGGCCAATGAGTTCTACAGAACTTCCGTACTGATCGGGTATCTGGCGGGAACGACCGCCGTTACTATTATTTTCTCCCTGGTTTGGTATACAGCGAGCAGCATCGTCAATCGAATCAATGTCATGGTGTCCTCATTGCGCGATATTGCCGTAGGCGCGAGCGATTTAAGTGTCAGGATCAAGCTTAGCGGAAAAGATGAGATGACGGAGCTTGCGCACTGGTTCAATACTTTTATTGCAAGACTGGAGTCAGTAGTCAATCGATCCACGGAAGAGATTCGAAAAATTGCTTATACGGATAACCTATCGGGATTACCGAACCGCCGGATGCTGATTGAATGCCTGAACGCGGAGAAAAAGCGCTGCGCGGAAAATCCCGGCAGGCAAGTGGCGGGCATGTTTCTGGATTTGGATAACTTTAAGCCTATCAATGATCAGTTGGGCCATGATGCGGGTGACGAATTGATCCGGCAGGTTGCGGAGCGGCTTTGCGCAATAGTCGGTTGCCGGGAATCGCGTGACGATATGGACTTTCAGGCCATGCTCGACGGAAAAAAAGCTATGGTCGCCCGTATAGGTGGCGATGAGTTTTTCATGATGGTTCCGGGGGAAATCGATTATGCAGGTCTGGAGGCAATGGCGCAACGAATTATCAAGACCATACTCGATCCCTATACAATATCCGGTGAGCAATGCCGCATCGGGGTCAGCATCGGAATCAGTACGCTGGAACACGGATCCGATCATTCCGCTAATCTGATGGATCAGGCTGACCTTGCGATGTACGAGGCAAAAAATAGCGGTAAGAATACTCACCGGTTTTACAGTCAGGAAATTTCCGACGAGGCAAAAAGAAAAGTCAGATTGGAGAGCGCTTTGCGGTCGAGTATCGACAAGGATGAATTGAAGCTGCTATACCAGCCCAAATTTGACTTAAACACCGGGAAGTACATTGGTGCCGAGGCTTTATTGCGCTGGCACGGCGATGAATTCGGATTTATGACACCTGACCAGTTTATCCCCTGCGCGGAAAAAAGCGGGTTTATCGTTTCCATCGATCAGTGGGTGCTTAGTCAAAGTTGCCGAAAAATCAATCAGTGGCGATCTAAGGGAATTGATCCCGGACGTTTGGCCATCAATCTCTCACCGCATCTGGTCAGGGGGCCGACCTGCATTAGCTTGATCGACGAGGTCATGCAGAGATACTATATCCATCCTGATCAGCTGGAGTTCGAAGTTACCGAGCTGTCGGCCAACGGTTTTATGGAAGAGGTTGGTGAAAATCTGCGAAGACTGCGTGATAAACAACTTCGTGTTGCCATGGACGATTTTGGAGTAGGACAATCGTCAATGAGAATGTTGATCGGATGTGAAATCGATGCCCTGAAACTTGATCGTAGCCTGGTGGATAAGCTTGAGACGGATAAACGTACTCAGGTGGTAGTTAAATCCCTGTTATCCATGGCTAGGTCGCTCAATGTGACTACAGTCGCTGAAGGCGTTGAACGAAAGTCTCAGGTCAACCTGCTAAAAGCTCTGGGTTGTGATACGGCTCAGGGTTATTATTTTGCCAAACCCATGTCAGATGATGAGCTAGAAGCCTTTATGAGCTCCCGGGATGATTCGGATAGGCGAATAGCATAATACTACTCTGGTAAATCGACAACACGCTCCCATGCCGGGATCAGCCCCGACAGAGTCGGCACTTGTCTAGCGAACTTTTACCTCGATTAATTCCTTTCCTTCCGGGTCTGTAACATGAACCGCACAGGCGATACAGGGGTCAAAGCTGTGTATGGTTCTCAGAATTTCGATGGGTTGTGCCGCGTCATGCAAAACATGTCCTTTGAGTGAGGCCTCATAGGGTCCTGCTTTTCCCTCCATATCTCTTGGCCCAGCGTTCCAGGTACTGGGGACCACGGCTTGGTAATTTGCAATAGTCCCGCTTTCGATCACTATCCAATGTGCCAGAGCGCCTCTAGGCGCCTCCATATATCCGACCCCCTTGGCATTGGCCGGCCAGCTTGACGGTTCCCAGAGATTTTCGTTAAATGTCTTGGTGTGGCCGGCTTTTATGTTGCTGATCAACCGGTCATACCAGCCTTGCATCGCGTCTCCGATAATTTTGGTTTCCAGGGTTCTTGCCGCGGTGCGACCCATGGTCGAATACAATGCGTCCATCGGTAATTCGAGAGTATGCAAGGCGTGGCGAGTCAACTCGACTGCCGGCTCATAACCTTTTGCATTAAGCATCAACACTCTCGCTAGAGGTCCGACTTCCATTGCCTGGCCTTTCCAACGTGGAGACTTCAACCAGGAATAGGGCTCGTCTATATTCAATTGCCCATACGGCGGTTCGGGGCCGGTATAATCCAGTTCGGTCTCACCCTTGTATGGATGCAGACCGGTATTTTTTCCTTCGGAATATTTATACCAGGAATGGGATACAAACTCTTCGATCTCGTTTTCAGCCTCAATGTCCACCTCATGTATGGTTGATAAATCGCGATTGAGAATCACACCCGAGGGTACAAGAAAAGAGGAAGGGTCGTTCATGCCTTTTTCTGGAAAGTCCCCATAGGTTAAGAAGTTGCCTACACCCTCTCCCTGCCGGAACCAGTCCTTGTAATAACCGGCAATTGCCAGTGTGTCGGGCAGGTAAACCATTTCCACGAAGTCGCGCATGGAGCGGATGATATCCTGTACCTGTGCGAGTTTTTCGGTGTTGATGGCCGAATCGGAGTTTAAGTCGATAGCACAGGGCACACCGCCGACCAGAAAATTCGGATGGGGATTTTTGCCGCCGAATATCGTATGCAGCTTAACCACATCCCGTTGCCATTCCAGGGCTTCGAGGTAATGTGCAACAGCTAATAAATTGGCTTCGGATGGAAGCCTGTATGCGGGATGACCCCAGTAGGCTTTTGCGAATATGCCCAGCTGGCCAGCATCCACAAACCTTTTGAGTTTTTCTTTTTTATCGGCGAAATATCCCGGTGAAGACTTCGGATACCGGCTGATCGATTGCGCCAGCTGTGAGGTGGCGACAGGGTCCGCATTTAATGCCGAAACAACGTCAACCCAATCGAGAGCATGCAGATGATAAAAATGCATCACATGATCGTGTACGTATTGTGCGGCGATCATCAGGTTTCTGATCAATTGCGCGTTTGCCGGGATTTCGTATTTTAGTGCGCTTTCCACGGATCTGACCGAGGCTATTCCATGGACCAATGTACAAACGCCGCAAATGCGCTGTGCATAGGCCCATGCATCGCGCGGATCCCGGCCGCGTAAAATTATCTCGATACCGCGGACCATGGTTCCGGCGGAATAAGCTTCACCAATGGTGTTGCCGTCCATTTGCGCCTCGATTCGCAGATGACCCTCGATTCGGGTTATGGGATCCACTATCACTCTTTCGCTCATTGGATATTCCCTCCACGGGTACAGATACGATTGAGCCAGGTAAAACTCATACTCAATACTCCGTAAAGCATCATGTTGATACTGCGACCTGCATAGGACTCAATATCATTCATGAAGGCGTTCCGGAGAGTCGCTTTGTTCAACAATATGTTCGGCCAGCAGCTCTGTCAGGCTTAATACAGGAATATCCATATTGTATTCTTCCAGTCCGTCTTCCAGATGTATCCTGCAATTGGCGCAGGCAGACACAAGCCCCTCAGGATTAACAGCTTCGAGTTGCGATTTTTTTCTTTTAAACGCATTCAGGCGGGCCTCTTCGGCGCGCTCGTTTGCACTGACTCCGCCGCCGGCGCCGCAACACCAGTTCATTTTCCCGGCTTCGGGCATTTCAACGAAGTTCTCGCAAATACTGGCCAGTAAATTCCTTGGCTCATCGATCACACCGCCTCTGCGTGCAATCTGGCAGGGGTCATGATATGTCAGACGATCGGTTTCCTTGCCTTGCACCTGAATGCGGCCCGCGCGCTGCAACTCATCAAGCACTTCCAGGACATGCCGCACTTTAAACGTGAAGGGTCGGCCGATCAGATTGGGCCCGTCCCAGCGTATAGCTGTATAAGCGTGGCCGCACTCCGGGCTTATTACAGTCTTGGCCTTTAACTTCTCAGCGGCGGTAACAATCCGATTGACCAGTTCAGCGGCAATTTCTGACACGCCGATCTGGATACCGCTGTTGGTGGCTTCAAATGCTTCGGTGGATATAGTCCAGCTGGCATTGGCCTGTTTGAATATCTTGGCCAGAGCTGCAATAATCTCCGGGAAGTTCATAATTTCCATGGACGACAACAACAACATGTATTCCGCGTCCTGTTTATCCAGCGGTACTTCGAGTCCATAGTCCTTTTCTACATGGCGGATTTGTGCTTTGAGGGCCGGTAGTTTTACTCCCATCGGACTACCGATCTGAATCGCCCGGGTGGTTGCGCCGACCAAGCTTGGTGGTGCATGCCCTGAGGCCGCCAACCCTTCACGAGTTTTGCGGATCATATAGGTGATATCGTTGCCTACAGGGCAAACCATTGCGCAGCGGCCACAAAGTGTACAGGTGTCATAAACCAGTTTTTCCCATTCCTCGAAATCTTTATCCGAGATTTTTTTTGCCAGACCGAGTAATGATTTGATCTTTCCTTTGAGGGTATATTCCTGTTCCCAAACCCTGCGCAATAACTCGGTTTTATAGATAGGGGCCTGTTCCGGTTTTGGATTGTCGGTGTAGAAAAGGCAGGCATCGGCACACAGACCACAATGTACGCAACTGCTGAAAAAAGCAGCAACGGGCGCATCGATCTGTTCTTTAAGTGCGTTAATTCCGCGTTCAACGGTTAATCCATTCATGACTGCACTCCTTTATAGCCTGCCATGGCTCCGTTGTACCAACGCGCCAGAAACAGCGTAAACGTATGTGTCAGCTTGCTGAACGGGAAGATCACCAGGAGTATTTCAAAACTTAAAATGTGCAGGGCGAGCAGTTGTTCCGGTGTAAATAACAATCGATGATAGGCCAGATAGCCTGTCAGGACTGGTAAAAAGGTCACTGTCCAGGCGAGGTAGTCATCGAACCGCGACAGGAATTTTTTAACGGGATTAGTCAGTCGGGAAATCAACACTGCAATCATACTGGCTATAGTCACGACTGCAAAGGCATCGACGACCGGGGTCGGCAGGCCAGGCCACTTGAAACCGAAAACACTTTCAAACAGCAATATATGCGGTACAAACAGGAATAACACGACGAAAAAACCGATATGGAACACGTATGAAGTCACGATCGAGAAACTGGAATGCTTCCAACTTCCCTGGTCGGGCAGCATGCGCCGCCCTATGGTTTTCATTCCTGCGGAGAACTCACCGCCTTTAGCTTCTGCGAGGCTGGCACGTCTGCCCAGCATGAGTATTTCGAAGAACCGAATAATCATACCGGCGACGAATACCAAAATTGAAACGGTGAACGCCGGCCCTTTCACAAACAGTAAAAACTCGGTAGCGGTCATGACTTTTCTCCGTTTAACTCATCGACAGTCAGCGGTTGATGCGACTCGGCAGCGACAGATTTGCGTCTACGATTCAACCCCCCCAAAGCTGCCCCTGCAATGGCACCACCAGCCAGACCCCAGGCTATGGTTCTGCCGGTTTTGCCGGTAGGAGTGGAAAGAGCTTTGTAAAATCCTCCAAAGTCCCAGAAGTCGGGTTCAGAACAACCAATGCATCCATGTCCCGATTCGATAGGAAAACTGGCCCCCTCGTTCCATTTGGTTGTGGCGCAGGAGTTGAAGGTCACAGGCCCTTTACAGCCCAACTCGTACAAACACCAGCCTTTTCTCGCACCCTCGTCGTCAAAAGTTTTCGCAAACAGGCCTTTTTCGTAAAAAGGTCGCCGGTAACATCGATCATGAATGCTCTGACCGTAGAAGGTGGCGGGCCTGCTGAGGTGATCGAGTTCCGGCAAAGTTCCGAATGTCAGGATATGTGCAACAACACCGGTAATAACAACAGGAATGGGCGGGCAGCCGGAAACATTGATAATCGTTTTATCGGTAATTATATCGGAGACAGATACTGCTCCGGTGGGGTTGGGATTGGCTTTCGGCAGTCCCCCAAATGCTGCGCAACTGCCTACCGCAATAATTGCGGCAGCATCTTTGGCAGTATGTTTAAGCATTTCGAGATTGCTGATGCCGGCTATGGTCGAATATGCCGGGTTCGCTATTGGTATGGAACCGTCCACAACCAGTATGTATTCGCCTGCGTTTTCATGCATGGCCGCTTCACGGGCCTGTTCGGCTGCCTCGCCGGAGGCAACCTGCAGTGTGTGATGATAGTCCAGTGAGATGGCATCGAAGATTAAGCCTTCCAGAGTCGGAGAATGGGAACGGGTAAGCGACTCCGTACATCCCGTACATTCCTGAAAGGATAACCAGATAACCGAAGGCCGCCTCGCATTTTCCAGGGCGTGAGCAACCCGGGATACCATTGCGGGGGAAACCGCCATGGCTGATGCCAGGCTTGCACAGAATTTCAGGAAACCGCGCCTGGAAACACCTTGCCTGAGCAGGTAATCCTTAACGGTGAGATTAGTGGTCATTGTGCAAACCCTCCATTAGCCTTGAAAAGTCTGATTCGGATTGAGATATATCGTCAGTCTGAGCCAGGACGATGCCCGGAACGGTTGAGATCTCTATAAAGCGACTTTCCGGCAACCCGCCTTCATTAAAGTGCATAATCAGCCAGACTCCGTGGAAGCGCGTTTCCTGTATACTTGTTTTTCCAAAACTGTTGATTTGTATCGATACCTCGCCGTTTCCTAAAAATTTTTCCATTTCCTCGGTTTCCATAGGGGTCAGAGGAATTGAGTTTAGGTCTATACTATGCGTCTCCCCGTATCTGACAAGACGGTGTAATGCATGTCGGACCTCGTGCAAAAGCGGAATTTTATTGTCGGTCCGGATTTCACAAGGTGCGGTAAATTCAGCTGCGATTGGAGTTCGGGGATAATCACTCATCTTCTTATGCCTCAAATCCGATTGTCGAACCGTCGCTCCCGAGGCGGTGTTTCCTGCACTCGGCGGAGGTATTGGCTTTGTGCCATATTTGCAGTAACTTGAATGCGATGCGAGCCGCCTCCTTAAGTGCCGGCCGAAGCGGCTCACTGACTGATTCCCCCCAAGTCAATCTATAGGGTTGAATTCCGATCAGTGCACGTTGTCTGGGCAGCCGTTCGGCCAATCTGGCTATATCCATCAAGTCCATGAGGCCCACTTCATGTACACTGCGTCCGTGTTTTGAAAGAAACTCATCCAGCATTTTACCCTCTAAACAACAGACACTGCCGGCGGGTTGATTCAACTGAGCTGCATCGAAAACGATTAAACTCGAAGCACTTTCTATTTCACCGGCCAAGCTAAAGCTCAATGTGCCTCCGTCTAAAAATTTTACTCCCTGCAAATGTCCATAATATGATTTGCACAGATTCAGTGCATGAACGCCGGCACCTTCATCGCTCAGTAAAATATTTCCAATACCGAGGAAAAGCGTTTTTTGGTACGGAGCTTTATTGATCATGGTTAAAGTATGAACCCTTGGTGCAGGCCTTCATTGACTATGGTCAATGCGATGATGAATTCCCTGCTCTTTCATGGCGTATAAGTTTCTCAGAGTGAATAGCGGTCATGTGCCTATCTATACCGATGAAAATAACTGCAATCAGGGATCTTGAAGCGAAGTGTGAGATCGAAGGAATGGTGCGCACCGCCAGTTTGTTGATGATGCCTGAAAACACCATTAAAACAGGTGATTTTGTGGTGATTCAATCAGGATACGTAGTACGAGTTGTGTCTGGGCAAGAAGCAAGTGAATCTTGGAAGTTGTTCAAACAAATCCTCAATCACCTGGATACAGATCATCCGGACAAGAAAAAAATCTAATGTGTATGTAAAGTAGATTTATAAGTCCGCTATATGTATTATTTCGAATAAAGATAATTTTTGCCCTATAAAAACTTCTACCCCTTTTTTATGGAAACACATACTTTTTTCCTGAATTTGCTCATTATCCTCCTAACAGCAAGGGTATTCGGCGAGTTCGCAGTTCGCCTGGGAGCGCCTTCGGTTGTTGGAGAGTTGCTCGCAGGGGTTGTACTGGGGCCAAGTTTGCTCGGTTGGCTTGAGTTGGATGAAGCGACTCGCCTTTTGGCGGAAGTGGGCATTATTCTGTTGCTCTTCGAAGTGGGGCTGGATACGAATATCCGCCGTCTGGTCAGCGCGGGACGAAAATCCATCACTGTTGCTCTTGGTGGATTTGCAATGCCGCTTGTTTTTGGGGCCTCGCTTGCGTACTGGTTATTCAATCTGGGCGGAGTTACCGCTTTGTTTATTGGGGGGACTTTAACAGCCACCAGTATCGGCATCACGGTGCGCGTATTGAATGATCTGAATCGTAAGGAGGAATTGGAAGGCCAGATTGTGCTGGGGGCCGCAGTCTTGGATGATGTGCTTGGAGTTGTATTGATGGCGCTGCTGTATGATTTCGCACTCAGCGGGCAGTTTAGTTTGAGCAATGCAGCGGAAGTCTTAATCTTCGTGTCTTTGTTCTTTGTATTGGCTCCCGTTGCAGCAAAACTGATTTCAATGCTTATCCGGCGCTTTGAAAGCGCCAGTGAGATTCCGGGTTTGATCCCCACGACTATAGTCTCCCTGGTCTTGTTTTTTGCCTGGCTCGCACATGTTGTCGGTGCTCCGGAGTTGCTCGGAGGATTTGCGGCAGGGCTTGCGTTATCGCGGCGGTTTTTTCTGCCGCTGGGTATCGCACTGCGCACAGATAGGTATTTTTGCCGGCACATTCAGTCCCAAATGCGACCTATAATACAGCTTTTCACACCCATTTTCTTCGTGATGGTCGGGTATTCATTAAATTTGCACGAAATAGATTGGGGCTCATCCTATATATGGAGTTTTTCAATCGTTTTTTTGTTGGTTGCCATCGTTGGAAAATTTGCCGGTGTGTTTTTTATCGAAGAGTCTTGGGCAACACGCGTTGCGATAGGCTTATCCATGCTGCCTCGAGGAGAGGTCGGCCTGGTTTTTACTGAATTGGGCAGAGCGGGGGGCATACTGACTCAGGAAACTTACGCTGGCATGGTGATAGTCATTGCATTGACAACGCTGCTATCTCCATTTGTATTAAAGTGGTTCTACCGGGAATATTCAGATAAACTGCCTAACAAGGGAATCAGGGAATTGCGAAACGACTAGCGTGTCATCAACCACCCCGCATGTCCTGCTTTAGCAACTGACGAATACTCTGCTGAATCTTCTCATTTTCCTTATTTTGAATCATCTGAGAAGCCACTATACCCAGTGATCGGTAAACGCGCTCCGCGTTTGTATTCAACGCTGACAAAGCGTCAAGATGCTTGCGGATGCTTTGAAGGTCTCCTCTTGCCAGGGGGCCGGTTAGTGAGTCCGCAGTTCCCAGCTTTACAATGTTTTCCACCGTTTCGCTTAACATTGGAGCCA
Organism: Granulosicoccaceae bacterium; assembly: GCA_965222695.1. Classification (GTDB taxonomy): domain Bacteria; phylum Pseudomonadota; class Gammaproteobacteria; order Granulosicoccales; family Granulosicoccaceae; genus UBA7957. Next base: position 4,594,008 of record OZ244967.1, read on the forward strand.
GAAGAGGCGTTGATTGATCCCGGCTCACACCTGCTTCTGCATAAATCTGCTGAGACAACTCGACAAGCGCTACCAGGTAGTTATTGGCAATTACCGCGGCAGCATGATAGAGCGTTTTATTGTCCGAGGAAATCGAAAAGCACTTGCCACCCAGCGCAGTAAATATTGCTTCAAGTTTTGATTTAGCAGATGCATAGCCCTCGATACCACAATAAGTGCCCGCAAAAGACTTAACTGCGTATGCCGGATTCGCAAAACTTTTTACAGGGTGTACACTTCCGATATTGCCGGAATTGCGCCTCGCGGATTCCAGCGCGCTGGAGGAGAGCACGCCACTGCAATGGAATACTGTACTATGATATATCCAGGGGTGTCTGTGAGATAAAGCGTCGCAGATTGGCTGAATATTTTCATCCTGGCTTGCAATTAAAATAAATTCACTTTTTTCTAGATAGTCCAGTGAGTCAATTGCAATACCTGCGCCTATGAATTCGGCAGCCTTTTTTGCGCTTCGAAGGCCCCGATTACAGATCTGCTGTATGGCCAGTATATTTTTATTGTTCCAAAGGTAGGCGAGGCTGCGTCCCAGTTTTCCAGCGCCGATAATCGAGAGGGTCGGTCGTGAATCCGGCATTGTTTTCTCCGGTAAAATAGTGACACGTCCTGCTATTCAGAGGTATTCCGGAATTTCAGGCCGCACTCTTACTATTGACTGCCGGGATTAAGCGAACCGGCTCTATGCCGCGCTCCGTTTCGCTAAGTGTCGCCAGCTCAGCTATTTTACCAGAAAGAATGTAATTCAACTCGGCATACAGATTGTGCAGTATATCGAATTCATGATGTATCGTTTTTGTCGGATCCGCATTGTCAACGGGCTGTTTCCGCAAATTACGATCGATCAGCTCTCGAATTTGACCAACGCCTTTTAGCTCGCCAGGTAACTTGAAAAGTGCTGTGCTCAAAACCCGGTTAATCTGCTTGAGATTTTCCGTAAATGTTTCCAGGTCCTCCCGAAATCCAATCTCGGCATGTTCAAACATCCTCGTGTTTAAAGAAGCTATCAAATCGTAAGCAATAAGGCCTTTCAGTAAGTGGGGTTGAATGGTGTGCAGAGTTTGTAATTGAGAGAGAAGTTGTAATCCCTGGAGCAGTTTCCTTCTGTCCTGCAGCAGAAGAATCGCACCTGCAGTACGGATACCGCTGTACCGACAATAGGTATTGATCACCGTGGTATGGTGGTTGTATTGATTCAGGACTTTTTGAGCGTTTTCCCTGTGTTGATGAAAATCAGATTCACTGATGTAACCCTTGTTGAATCGTAAATGCAATGTATGAGATTCGATATTTTTCCGTCTACAATCATTGAAGCGAAGTTGGAGTTCTTGAAAGTCAGGTAAATTACGACGAAACTGGGTAATGGCGGTTTCAACCAGTTTATGCTTTTTCCCGGTACTGAGTTTGGCAAATCCGCTTGCACAATTTGTATCCCAGGCCGCCGAAGGAAAAAAAGTTGAAGATGTGTAGTCGTCCAATACAGTTAATAAATTGTTTTCCAGTTGATGCTGTTGTTTATTCACCACGACGGGCTTAAGGTCATGAGTAGTAAACTCCAATTCCAACTCCCTGTAGTGGAACGGCGTCAATTTCTTACACAGAGCCCGAAAATCAATGATCAACTCCCTGGCTGCGTCGGCCGCATGAAATATACCGGCAATATTTTTGCTTTCTGCAAAATCGATAAATTTGCCTGTCGAGGGTGAGGGATCGGTGTTCAACCCGGAATTTTCTTTTTCCTGTTCGTTTGCCGTTAGCTGTAAATGCAGGACAAGATCATCGACCAGTGAGGTGTCGCTGCGATTCAACAGTGATTGATTCAATTCGTTCCAATCCGCTGAAATCCTACCTTGTATTTTCTTGGCCTCGGCTCCCGTCTGACTACCGCAAACACAAAGTGCATTTATCCAGGCATTCTCCTCCAGAAGACGATAGGAGATACGGTAAAAAAAGCTAAAAACAAGATAGAATCCGCTCAGTAATTTGTTACTGACCCAGATACTTGCGTGGCCGAGTAATCCAAACACAACTAAAAAGCTGTTATTTTCGGATTGTATGAGTCCGTCACATTTCTCTTTCCACCCATCCTCATCCTTGACGCATTGACTGAATCCCCGGTCAATGTGGGACATAAGTTGAATGAAACGGGAATTAGTGCCGTGAGCGTGATAAGCCAGTTGTTCACAGATCATGCCCGCCAATTGCTGATAATTCATATTGTTCATCAACGGCAGACCGATCTTGAGCAGCAGAGGATTTTTTTCCACGCGGAACCTGCTCTGGTATGTCACACTTACAGAGGGGTCCAGGGAGGCGGCGATAGTTGGTGATTCCTTTATTCCCAGGAGCCTGCAAATCTGTAGAACCAGTGCATAGAGTTGTGTTGCGTTTTTGTCGGAAATTTCGTTGTAGAAATCTTCCGTGTGACTCAGTGGAAAAAACGGCCTCAGCAAAATCAAAAGCAAAGCAAGGCCCGAAGTTACAGACAATAAATACAGAAGTCCGTTTACCGTTTGTAACGGAGAATCGTTTGCGCCGCTGAGAAGTGCGAGATGAAAGGTTTGGTATGCGACCAGACCAATCAGACCCAGATAGCACAGAGGAGACACAAAGGTGAAGGCAAGCGCGCCCAACCATAAAGCGTACTCTTTTGCCGACAAATTCTGCTTCTCAAATTTTCCGCAAAATCCGTCTACATGCTTGACAGGATTGGAGGGTTGAACAGATTCAACCTTGTTTGTCGTTTTGTCGTCTAGGGACATTCTTCTGACTTATTTCGATTACCTTTGCTTAGCGGCACATTAAAACCCCCGCCATTTCACACTTTTCGGCAGAATTGATACCGACTTAACACTTCTATGTCCGGAACCGGATAAATCTGTCCGACCTGTTGAGGCTCCTTGTGCAGATTGAATCGCATTTCCAGGGAGGGCTTGTTCGATTCACATCCAGGGGCGCCAATAATCCAGCGCATAAGCTCGTTGGAATTTGAAGCGCTACGCGATTTTCGTCAAATAATTTTCTCTACACCTAAAACCTCGACGCAATTCTCAGCAGGCATGTCATCTCTTTGACACAATCGCCATCACATCAATAACAATAATAATAAACGATATGAAAACGCCAAAATTCCGTCGAAATATTCTCTCATCGATCTTAATCACCGCACTGAGTATCACATTCGTTGCATGCAGTTCGCAGGGCGGGACTGAAAACTCAGCTACTCCCGGAAACATTTCAATTAACTCGAATCAGCTTGAGGTGTTGCAACCTGACGAGCCTAACGTCGGTAAAACATTACCTTATCCCGAGAGATCGGCGTTTCAAATAAAGGCCATACAGACAGACTCCTGGGAAAATCGGCAAGAGCTGCTCGATGCCAATCTCGGCGGAGTCGCGATCAATCTACACTGGCGATCTTGGGAGCCGGTAAAAAAGACCGAAGAATGTGACAATCAATTGGAAATTCGTTTCGGAGGGCATTGCTTTAAAATCGATAAGCGTACCGATGAGCAAATTAAGTTTTGGTCTTCCAGGGGAGTATTGGTGACAGCGGTCTTGTGGGGGGTTCCTGATTGGGCGAATATCGGAGACCTCTGCCAACCGGCGCGGCCTTCGCTCAAGCCGTTCTGTGCAACCGCAAACTCCGGCGATTTCGGACGCTTTGCCGGTATGCTGGCGGCCCGGTACAACGGATTGAAGGGATTCGGTCGCATAGCGGATTTCGTCATTCATAATGAAGTCAATATGAATAGCTGGTTCAATGCTGGTTGTGGTAATGGCGTTGCTTGCGACGTTGAGAATTGGATCTCAACCTATACCCGTGATTTTGTTGCAGCTTATGACGCCATCAAAAAACGGCAGCCAGCGGCGAAAGTATTTATTCCCTTCGCTCATCAGTTTGATTATTCGTTCGACAAACCGAGCGCAAGCAACCCCATTATTTCGGTAAAAACCTTTATTTCCCGATTCAGTCAGTTGGTCGGCAATCGAAAGTGGCGGGTTGCCTATCATCCCTATCCGCCCAGTTTGCGTCATGCGGCTTTCGGTGCCGAGGATTTGCCTAGGGTCACCTACGGCAATATCGGTGTACTGGCCGGGTGGTTGCGATCCGAATTTCCACAAAATCCGGAATCCTGGGAAATTCACTTAACCGAAAGTGGTGTGAATTCGATCTGGTTGTATTCTTCGGAACAAGAACAGGCGGATGCCATTTGCGATAGCTTCCGCAATATTTTAGGTACGCCCGGTATTGAAAATTATGTTTACCATCGAATGGTAGATCATCAATTCGAACTTCGGGCTAACACAGGATTTGGTCTGCGCAACGAGGATGGCAGCCCGAAACAATCCTGGCATTTGTGGTCAAAAATGAGTGGGCGCAACGGACAGTATCAGAATCTTGACTGTGGGTTTGAGGACATACCTTATACCAGACTGACCGAGTATCGCCATGCAACACGCCATCCCTGGGCTTCCACCCGCATTCCTCCCGGTGGCTATGCGGCCAAAGAATCCTGGAAACTACTGCGGGATTTTGAAGAAGGTACGGTAATGCTCTATGAATGTGAGTATGAAAGCGGTACTTATGTTTCCTTGGATGTGCATTGTGCGGGAGAACTTTCATATGGCCCCTTAGGATATGCCTATATCGAGCCTCGGCTTGATTCTGTTCCATTGCATTCATGCAGCAACGATCGAGGTGAAATCTATACTTCCTCATCGGATAGTTGCGGCTTCGGTGAGACAAGAGAATTTTTAGGATTTGTCACCAAATAGCTGGGATATGCTGAGTAAAGCCCTTAGTATTGGGGCTTTACTTTTATCACTAGTGCCGAACCGGCCGGGTAGAATAGTTATGCATAGACGAATTGAAGAGCTACAGCAGTATCATGCTAAAAAATCAAAAGCGCTGAAAGAACTACAGTCTTCGATCAGTTTGCTGGCAGAGACTGAAAATTTACCCGCGCTTGTTGGCAAAATTCAGGAGTTATTGAGTGCATTCGATGCGGATACTGAGTCTGAACACCATCGAAAGGAAGAATTAATCCTGGAGGAGCTGCGCAAGACAGAAGCCCCGATCCATCGAAAAGTGGATGAGCTTAGCGGAGATCATCGGGCGTTTGCGAAGATACTCGGGCGATTGCATCAGCTTATCGAAGAGAACAAGGGTGACCCGGATCTTTTATCAGTACAAATCGGAGAATTCATTAAACACTATGAAGATCACGCCGGTACTGAAGAGCTGATTTTCTTTCCGATGGCCGATCAATATTTAGAAGAAAGTAATTGGCAAAATGTGGAGAAGCAGTGGGATTGATTTTCTGAATTGACAGCCCGGACGGGCGTCAAGGAAAACAGCTGGCCAGCAAGTATTTCAATTCAATTCGTCGGGCTATTTTTCGATAGTGTATATCAAGTCTGCGCTGCTCGCCGTACTCGAAGCCGCCTGAACCGCAAACTTTTCAGTGAGTTTATATCGCATATTGAATGTGTTGATCGCATCGAACAGCCCTATACCGTAGCTGACGTATAAATCCGGTGTCAGGTATTTCCCCAGAGTGTAGCTACCGCCTTTGGTTCCGGGTGGCTGGCCCAGTAAAATATAAGACAAAATGCTGGCATCGGGCATGGAAGGTTCTGAGTAAAGCTGCAACAGTGGCGCCTGGGCCGTTCCCCGGATTTTTGCTCCTGCAACCACCTCGTAAGCTTCCACGTTGCGCGCGACATCCATGTCCAACTGCGGATTATCGACGGGGCCACCGCTGAATAGAATTCTGCCTCGCTGCATATTCAGTTGCTGTCCATAGATAACATAGTCTCCGTTAACCACCTCGATAGTGCCGGTCCCGCGCGGTGCCAGCTCCGGTGTCTGCTCTACTTTCAAACTGCCTTTAAGAGCACCGCGGAAATCACCGGCCTCAACGGTGATATCATCACCAAGTACTATGTTGACATCAAGCGTTATATTACTGCCGGGTTTTTCCGTTTCCTCTTCATCGCTTGTCTCGACAATGATTACATCACCCGAGGCGTTGACAGTTTCAATGCCACTGTTGCCGCCATTGGCGTTTATATAGGCCCTGGGTATGACGACTTCACCCTTTATGGTCATACCGCCTTCATTCATTACTATATCCAGATTCGGGCTGATCTGCGCTTGTATTTGCTCCGAGTTGGCAACTTCGAACTGATCTCCGTTGAGCTGCAGCTCCAGTGTGCGAGATGACGGTTCCAGTTTTCCCGCCAGGTTCAATTCGCCGTTTCCGGAATTTGACTTTCCGTCAAGTATCAAGGGGCCTGAACCTTGGCTTTGCGCGCTGAATTGAGTTTTTTCGATTTTAATCGCAACTTCCGGTACTTCTGCCGCAAACTCTGTCAACTCAAGCCGGCCATGCACGGAAGGTGAATCCATTTTGCCTTTGATGTCCAGATCCGCCGAGAATTGACCTTCGACTTCCTGCAGCTGCGGTGCAAAGGAGCTGATTACAGATAAATCGTCGATATTGGTTTTCAGTTTGCCCGACATTGTCGGTTTCGTGAAGATATTCCTTAAATCCATATCGGCTTCAAGCTTACCCAATTGACCTAAATCGAGAGTGAATGCACTATCGGCCTTATTGCCATTGATGTTTGCATTAATAGCACCTTTGCCCGTTTCAACTTTAACCGGTTTTTCCCCAGTATCGACCACCAGGTCTCCGGAGGCCAGGGTGAAAGCGGATTTTGCGTTGATCTTTCCCGAATTATCCACTCGTGCGTCTATCTTGCCATCCACGGACGTATTGATTTTCAACCCTTCCGGAATAAACTGCTTAAATCGCTCGGGTCTGATCTGGCTCAGAGTCAGCAGGCCTTTTGAACCCTTTGACGCGCTCCAGTTGCCTCTCAGACATATTTCACTGGGCTGGCTTTGAAGACAAATCTCTCCTGCATTTGCTTTTTCCGCACTTGCATTAATAGGGCTTGGTTTTTTCAAAGTCCAGTCGCCAAATGCGGTGTTCTTTGCGCTTAGGTTCAGTAATTGACCTTTCCACGATTCATTGGCCATCGCACCTTTTAAGCGTGTATTAAGCTGCGCCACAGGGCCTGACAGATCGATCTGCAATTGGTGCTGCGATGGTTTGCCCGTGCCGGAAACCTTCAATTTTTCCCATTGCTGTCCTGCAAGTTGAAGCTGTGATCCGTCCACCCGTATTTGAGACTTGCTTTTTCCACTAAGGTCAACAGTGAGATTGCCGCTGAGAGAACCGATTCTATTCGCCCCGGATTTAAGTTTATTCACTTCAATATCGGCTTTTGCTTGAGGAGATTTTGCTGTGCCTGACAAGTTTCCTGTTCCTTTGACTGAACCGGAGAGACCGGGTAATAAGGCAGACAGGTCCGGGCTTTGTATATTCCAGTCTAAGTTCCATTGCTGGCCGAGTACTCCATTGGCGGTCAGCTGAGTGTTCCCACTGCTCAGATCCAGGCGATCGATATTCAGCTCTTCATTAACGAGTTTTATCTGACCGGTGCCGTTCAAAGGCTGATTTTTAAGTTGCCCCGCTAAATGATTGATCACTGCCTCGATTTCAGGACCTTTCTTTCCCATGGTTCCCACCGAACTGATGTCAACCTCCAGATTACCGGGCACTTCCGGCCACTTCTTTCCCGGATCTATATCTCTTCCGCTAAGATCGATATTCCAGCTGACCTGGGGTGTCCAGGCAGTCGTTCCCTTAGCTTCCACCTCTCCGCCCAATAGTGAGCCGAACAACGAAAATGCACGAATTTGTTTGTCATCTCCCGATCCTTCCAGCTTCCAGTTCCCCTCCGGAACATCTTTTCCCTCTAACTCTGCATTCAGATTAAATGTGTAATCGTTAAGCAGTCCTTTCGCGGCAAAATCCCCGTTTTGACTGTTTATCATCGGGTTGCCATTCAGCGGCCAGGCCAGATTTTTCCACTCACCCATGCTTGTAAAATATTGCTTCTTCATATCAAACTCGGCAACAGCCTTGAGTTGAAGCGGACTCTGCGGACTGCTGACATCGAGTCCTTTCAATATCAATCGATCATCTTTACCTTTGGCATCTATAACTGTATCGATTATTCCGAATTGTTCTCCGGACAGATTGGCATTCAAATTTGCTGTGAATTCCTTGGCAGAACCCTGAAAATTAAACGAGCCTTGCGGTGTTTCAACAAGATAAGGCTTACTGACTATCGGCCAACTCAATTGTTGCCAATCGCCTTTTACATCCAGTGATTGTTTGGCTATGTCTATATCGCCATTGAAATGTATTTTTCCCGGACGGCTCAGCAGTTGGATCAATGTGTGATCTATATGAAGTTTTTGCGTATCACCCTGTGCCGATAGTGTAACATTGAGCGGACCCGTCTGTGCAAGATCGCTGATCAGATCGGCGTCCAGTTCAAAATGATCCAGATTTCCCCTGGAGTTCAGAGACACATCCAGGGGTGTGTTATTTAAGGCGTCTGAAATTTTGTCCAGACTGACCGCCTTAGCTGTAAGCCTGGCATCCCAGCCCGGATTATCCAAAAGGCTTTGTACGGTGGAATCGAGTTCCAGATTAACCGCACCTTTGATCAGATGTTTTACGGCCAGTTTGTCCAAATCCCCAATCAATGTACCTTTGCCGCTGAATTGTCCGAATTGCTTGTGCTTATAGTCCCAGTCCAGCTGCATATCCAGAGGATAGTTTTGAGTCATCTGAAGTTTGCCTTTGACTGCTACATTCGCCTCGGGTGTTGATACATCGAAACGCGAGATTTGCAGCCCATTCTCACCGGCATTGCTCACGAGGTGGACATTATCTATTACGATCGGGTTGTCCGCACCGTGAGGATAGACGTTAATTTTACCGACGCTCAGATCCTCAATCTCGATATCCAGCGGTAATTGGACTTGCGGCAGCGATACAGCCTGCGTTGATTCCGTATTTGTATTATTGTCAGGGGCCGGCAGTTTTATTTCAATGCCGTCCATGTGCAGTTTCTGAATAAGAAATTTTCGGGAAAGTAACTCCCCAGGCAACCATCGCATTTCCAGGGAAGACAGGCGTAGACTTAATCCGTTTTCCTGTTGATAATTTACTTCTTTCAGTGACAGTGGGCTTGTCCAGCTTCCGTCCGCGCTTACCCAATCGAGCTTACCAGGGGCAAATTTTTTGCCCAATTCCAGCGTTTGCCGCAGACCGCTGTTACTGGCAGTGGCGTAGGTTATGACACCAGCCACTATCAGTATCAGAAGGACAAGAAGCCACAATAGAAATTTTAGCGCTTTCCTTATCACAGATCCGGCCCTATTGTAAGATGCAGCCTTAGTTGACTGCCGGGTGGATCATCAAGGCCATGTCCGAGATCTATTCGTACCGGGCCAATAGGAGATATCCAGTGCAGGCCAACGCCTACGCCGGTTTTATAATCAGGTGTGTCGTTATAGGCATCACCGATATCGGTAAATACTGCAATACTCCATTTTTCCGAAATGGGAACCTCATACTCGATGCTTGCTTCGGTTAAATGCTTTCCGCCGACAACTTCATCGTCTTCGCGCGGGCCTACGATACTGTATTTGTATCCGCGCAATGATTTATCTCCACCGCTGAAATAGCGCAGGGAGGTGGGGAGTTTGTCGAAATCATCCACCCAGGTTGTAGCCAGGGAGCCACGGCTGATTAACCGGGTTTTGTTGCTGAAGCTGTATATCCATTTCGCTGAAATCTGTGGCTGTAAGAAAGAAGTATCGGATAAAAATGAATCATGCCCGCCGCGAAGCCGCAGTTGCAACCAGGTGCCACTGCTGGCAAAAATGCGTTTTTCCATTTCCGGGGGATAAGTACGGGTCCAGTCAATACTGGGAATCAACAGTTTGCTGGTTGATTCATCATCGACCAGTTCAAATTTTTCAACCCGATAGTCCAGGGCCAGGGTTTTCATCCATAGGTCATCCCGGTATTTGTAGTATCCGCCGATATTAAAGGCATTGTAGTTCCGGTTGTCTGAATGTTCATCTTCGTAAGAAGCACGTATACCGTAGGCATCCGTTCTCGGATCCTTTCCCGGAATGATATACTCACCTGCCACACCATAACGTATCTGCGAAACCAGCAGCTCAGCATTATAGTTATGGCCATAGCGATTTATCCGTCTGCCGGTGACACCCAGTTTTGCTCTGGCACCTGTATCCGTGCCGTAGCCAACGCCGGCAATGTATTTATGAGGTTTTTTCGCCTGAAGATCTACACCCACGGGTATGACGTAGTCTCGGGCCTTTTCCGGCGATACATCGAGCTGAACCTGTTGATAGTACTCAGTGTTGCTCAGATCACCTTGGAGTTGCTGCAAATCCGTTGCCTCATAATCCTGACCAGGTTCTATTTCAACGTATTTTCGCAGAAAACTTTCCGCCAACCAGGGTTTGTCCTGGGTAAATTGCACTTCACCGAGTTTATATCTTTCTCCGGTTTGGAAATGCAATTTGATATTGGCAACATAATCCGGAAGATTGATGCGTATCTGATTCTCCACCAACCTGGCATCAAAATAGCCTCTCTCCGAGGCGAGAAATTGAAATCGTCTTTTTAGCTCTTCATACATGGAATGTTCGAGCGCAATGCCTTCGCTGAGCTGACTCTCTTCGATCGCATCGGTAAAGACTTCATCACTCTTTCCTGGACCAAGCACTTGAATATCGAGCTCTCCGATCGTGATACGGTCACCGGGATCAATTTTATATTCAGCAAGCCAGTTGCCGTCTGATTGCTTCAGGCTTTTTGTCACGGTGGGCCTGTAGTAACCGAAAGGCTGAAGCGAGGAATTAATTTTCTCATCCGCTTGATTGTGTAGAAACCTAACTCGGGCAGGGCTTGGTGCCGGTTTTTTGTCGAATTGGTATAAAGGTAAAAATCCCAGTACATTGTTAAGCAACTCCTCTTCAACACCTTCCACTGTAATGTGCACCAAGGCTTTGTCTGCATCCGTCTCGGAGGCTATGGACGCCTTAACAGTAAGAATAAAAAAAGACAAAAAAATAACAGAAAAATGTTGAGATTTTACATTTTTCCACAATTTCTCGACTTTAGGGATACGGCAGACACAGTTGTAGATCATGACCGAATGAAAATGTTGTTTCGATTTGAGTTGCACATTGAATCCGGAAATAGTTCAGCGATCCTGCAATGATCACCGTGCGTAGCAAGATCACTTTCAGTCCGCTATTATTTCAGAAATTTCCGAGTTTAGCTTGACATCTCCAGGCTTTTGGCACCTGTTTCCTTATGCTGGCCCGTGACTCGGCTTGTAAATGCCATTATATAGGCAATTAAGAACTGACTGACAGAAATTGATGCATCCCGGTAATAGTCCAGCTGAATATCAGTACTTGCATCGACTTGTTTCAATACATGGTTCATGCCATCAATAATCTGCACCAATGCCGCCGGCGCGTTGATTTTTAGTGTACTCGCGTCAGAGCAGGGTATATGCAAATCCCGATTACCGTGTAATAACATTATCGGGATGTTCAATTTTTTGATTTCGGCATTTGGATGGTAACGAAACAATGAAATCAGATAGGGTTGTCGCTGATGGTTAAACAGGGTTTCAAAGGCTTCCGGCAATGCGTCAACAAACCTTCCCTCATACAACTGCTCTATTATCCGCTTGGCCTGCATCGCCTGCGGTCCGGATAATCTGCGTTTTAGTTGGTCGTGTAAGAGTTGCGCAGCGTTCTTAGCAGTTGCCGCTATGCTGATCAAACCATCCACCGGTGCATGTTGTGCCGCGAGAGTGCCGACTAAGGCGCCCTCCCCATGCCCGGCGACAATGACCTTGTCAAAGTTAAGCTCCTTCTTAAGATAAAAAACTGCATGAACAGCATCTTCGACATAATCATCAAAAGTAATATCGTCTGTATAACTGGCCGGAGACTTGTTTTGTTTGACTCCGCGCTTGTCATAGCGCAGTGTGCAGATATCGATTGATGCGAGATCCCGTGCGATCAGATTCAGGCAATCGCTCTGGTTGTGTTCATCTATCGAGTTTCCGTTCCGGTCTATTGCACCGGCGTCGGCCAGCAGCAGAACAGCGACAGAACCATTATCCGGATTTTTGTAACTCAATGTTCCGCAGATTTCACCGCTGTAAGTGGGTATATGTACAGTAGATGTGTAAATACTCGCCATGACTGTCCCGCCTTGAAGCCGAATTCATTATGATCTGATTCAATTTTAGGTCTAATCGAGAAAATTGCCGGAAAATTTAAGAATCCGGCCCGGCTATCACTGAACTGTGCTTTTCGTTCGGCTTATTCTTAAACTTCACTGCTGAAACGGTTACATGAAAATCCGATCCGATCTGAATCTTCGCTGGATTTGCCCGTACTGCCTGCTGCCAATTCGCTGAATTTGGCCAGATTTCCTCCTGATTTTGTGCAGCGCATACCCCGTAGCGGTGATGGCAATAGCTTTTTCTACACCGTAGGAGCGAGGCAACCTCGCGAAAGCATTTTAGTCGATGCGTAGAATCACTATGCGCCTCAAATCAGCGCATTCTCGCGACGGCACAGAGATCCTAGACAGGCTCTATGATGCATACCAAACGCCTTGATTGAAGTAACAATCGAGCGAATCCAAAGCCATGTGAATGGTCAGACCGAAGCCGGGCAGGCGAGTGACCGGAAATACACACAGCAAAAGATAAATCATAATGGGAATAAACGAATGTAGCGGATGGAAATTGATACTGCAACGTGTGGGATCGTACACAGGGTCGGCCAGCAGGTGATCCAGATCCACCAGCATGGTTGACATCATGATCAAATACGGTACCCGCCAGCGATCGCGATAGAGAATTATCGCGATCATAAAGGGAATCAATAAATGCAATGCAATATGAGTAATTGTTATAATCCTATCGTTGCCAAAATCCTATCCATGACACTAACAGCTGCTTTCCTCAGTAAATCGGGGCTCTTAGGTCCGGCTAAATGGGCATCATCATCCGGTACCTCCTCCCGATCATCAAGCCCATAATCGCTTATGACCGACTTAAGCTGCAAACAATAATGCGCAAATACCCACATCAGTCCTGCCAAAACCATTTTGAAGCCTCTGTCTTCGCTTCCATGCAACTTATACCTATATCCGATAGATGTTGCTCGCTTAAAGTACGCAGTTGTTTTCGGCTTCTTTGACGGATTCGCAAACTATTCAGACTGGCTCCCGCTAACCACATTATATCTTTGAATCTTAAAACGAAATTAAAACTCCTGCCAAGAAGACGCTGATCCGGGGCTGAAGGGCTGGAAGCGGTGTTTATCGTTGTAGATTTCATTTGACTAACCTCTACTGAAAAATGAAAAAAGTGCCTGCTATTTGCCTTTTCACGGGTTTTAGTGCAGTCTGGACTATACTTTACCGGCATGATTCGATAGTCATCGAACTATGGTGTATTAGTGTTAACAGGCCCTAAATGAGTTCAGCATTTGAAATCGTTTCCGTCGCGTCGTTGATCGGCGAGCCCACACGGGCCAGCATGCTTATGGCCTTGATGGGCGGGAAGTCGCTCACGGCCATCGAACTGGCGATGGAGGCCGATATCACACCGCAAACCGCCAGTAGCCATCTCTCAAAACTTCAAGCCGCGGATTTGATCTCTGTCAGAAAACAGGGGCGACACAAGTATTTTTGTCTTAAGGACCGGTCGGTGGCGGAGTTACTTGAAAAACTGTCGATCGTCAGTACACGGCCCGGAAAGAGAGTGTCAACCGGACCGAAAAATCCGGAACTGGCCAAAGCACGCGTCTGTTATGATCATATGGCCGGTGATATCGGGGTTGCGTTATTTGACGGACTTCTTGAAAAACGATTAATCAAACTTCAGGATGAGTCGGTTGCACTGCTTCCGGCAGGAAAGTTTTTTTTTAAAAATATCGGCATTGAGCTATACCCGGCCAAAAAAACCAGGCGCCCGATGTGCAGGGCCTGTCTGGACTGGAGCGTTCGACGCTATCACCTGGCCGGTTTTCTTGGTGCCAGAATTCTGGATTTTGTCCTTATGAAAAAGTGGGCCGGTAAAGATGCGGACAGCCGTGTACTGAGATTTACCGCGAGAGGACAGAAAGCGTTCGAAAAAACGTTTTTGGAGAATTAAGCAGTGTTTGGGCGTGTCATCAATGAGCGTACTTAAAGTCCGGCCAACACTTGCCAGTACTTTACCGATCCTGGGATTTATTCTTCTGACGCTGGCCAGCATGTGGTTCGAGAAATGGCGTATCCTGCAGCAGCAAACCAGAGTACTTAATCTGCACGTGACGGAAGTCAATAAGCAGCTTGAGAGACTGCTTTTTTTCCCCAGGGTGCTCTCTACGGACCCCAGATTCGTTTCAGTGTTTAAGTCATCCGACAAATCGGTCATTCAGCAGGCGAATGCTCTGTTGGAACGGATTCGAAAACTCAGTGGAGCCGCATTTGTATTTATCATGGATGATAAGGGTTTCACGCTCGCCTCCAGCAACGCTAATCAGCCTAACAGTTTTATTGGCCGCAATTATGGCTTTCGTCCCTATTTCCGCAAGGCCATCAGCGGTAAACAGGCAACTTATTACGCGGTTGGAGCCACAACCAGTCAGCCTGGCTACTTTATAGCTAATCCGATTCTGGATGGCAGCAGTGTACTGGGTGTTATCGTCGTCAAAATTCATCTGGACAGCCTGGAAGACTCATGGAATAGACTAGACTACGATATTGCAGTATTTGATGACTTTGATGTTACCATTCTTTCCAACCGGGAAGATTTTCTTTATGTGCCCTATTCGACAATCAGCGCCGAGCAATTCTCGCTGATTGCAGAAGAAAAACGGTATAGTTTAAACCGTCAAGCTGACTTTGTTGAATCCGATGCCAATGAAGTTGAATTCTCATCAGGCAGGAATCACGGCTTTTTAAGCGTTTCCCAGAATGTAGGGCCGGAGCCTTGGAAGATCAGATTATTATATCCGAAATCAAAGTACTGGAGTCACATATTGCTCTACATGACTGCAAGTCTGGCATTGATGTTGATTTGGTATCTTTTACTGAGGATATTCCGGCAGCAGAAGATCATTGCAGATGTAGAGCGCAGGCACGCGCAACAACTGGAGGCGAAGGTTGCGGAAAGAACTGAGCAATTAAAGTCGGCCCAGCAACAACTGATTATTCAGTCAAACTACACCATGTTGGGCAAGATGTCAGCAGCAATCAATCATGAAATCAATCAGCCTCTCGCCAGTCTGCGCTTCAACCTTGCATCTTTAAGGCAGCTGCTTGACCAGAAGCCCTTGCAATTTGATATGGTTCGGCAAGTGGCAACTGAAAGTGATCTGACAACAAAACGAATTTCCCGTGTTCTTGAAACACTGCGCAGTGTCGGTAAAACCACGAAGGCGCAGTTTGAAACTGTGAATCTGGCGAAACTTCTGGAGGATACCGTCAAGATAGTTCGCCGCGAAAGGCCGAATACTTCCGAATATCTTTATGTCCGGGAGTTGGACTCTGAAATCACGGTTAGAGGAGACTATATTTTATTGCAGCAAGCACTGCTGAATCTCTTGTCAAATGCTTTTGACGCCGTTTTTCAGGCCGAATTACCTGAGGTTATACTAGGGTTGCAGTATTCTGAGTTTGCGGCGCAGATTTTTGTTTCGGATAACGGCGCCGGGGTAAGTCAGACAATGACGTCGAAGATATTTGATGAATACTCGACAAGTAAGCGGGGAAGTCAAGGTCTGGGATTGGGGTTGGCCTTAAGCAGTCAAATCGCTGTAGATCATGGAGGTAGATTAAGATATGATCCGGAGATGCCGCGGGGCAGCCGATTTACTCTGGAACTGCCGCTTATTGGACCTTAGTGGTTCATGATATTGTATTATAGAAGTGCTCAATGAAATTGCCCAAGGATCATAAAACTACAGTTTTGCTGGTAGATGACGATCATGATGTACTTGCGGCCAACGCGCGTTTTTTAAGAATTAATCATATCAATGTTATGGTTGCGGATCGCGCGGGTTCGGCATTACAAAGACTGAGAGAAGGGAAGATAGACGTTGTTATTACCGATTTGCGCATGCCGGATATGGACGGTCTGGAATTTATTCAGGAAGTGCGAAAATCCGATCCCTTGTTGCCGGTTTTATTTTTCTCAGGCTATGCTGAAGTAAACGATGTAGTCGAAGCCATGAAGCTTGGCGCGGTGGACTTTCTGGAAAAACCGATTTCACCGGAAGACTTGCTCAGCAGCCTGAATTACATTTTGAGCATGCGTGGAGAAATTGTCACCGACCGCTATGCCTTCGATCTCGACCAACGTATTCCGTTCAAACAAAGAGTGCATCTGTACGAGAAACACTTGATCGAAACCTGCATTGCTAAGCATCAGGGGCGTATCAATCAAGTGCTGAAAGCGCTGAATATCAATCGAAGAACATTGAACGATAAAATGGTAAAACTGGGGATCAGTCGGCGGCGCTGGAATGAGCAATAATTTGCCGAGTATTTCGAAATTTTCTCAACCGGCATCGATTCTTCATATAATTTTTTATATTTATCAACCTGTTAAGAACTATTGTCATCACTTCACGATGGTAGCAAACTATTGTTGAGTTCTGTCGCGTTAACCACAGAGCAGCAAAGTGGCTTTCAGGCATAGATCGAATAAGATCAACAATCCCATTTTGTTTCTGATCACGGCGCGGTCACAGATATTCTAAACAACATCAGGAGGAGCCGTCTTGAAATTTCAAACCAATCGATTTTTATCATTTTTAGCAGGCGGATTGCTTGCATTGGCAACGAGTGTCCACGCTGACACAGATTATGTGCTGAACACTGCATCAACAGGTGGAACCTATCACCCGGTGGGAACCGCAATTGCTACACTCTCCAAAATCAAGCTTTTACCCAAGCACAAATTCAGTTTGACGGCGGTGAATTCTGCCGGGTCAGGTGCGAATATTCAGGCTTTGGGCGCCAACACGGCGCAATTCGCTATATTGCAGGGTTTATTCGGGTCCTATGCCAAAACCGGTACCGGTCCTGTATCAGAGCCACAGAACAACCTCCGGTCGGTAACAATGCTTTGGCAGAATGTCGAGCAATTTGTCCTTTCAAACGATAAAAAAGACAAAGGCACGGTTTCGGATCTGTTGGGTGTCAAGGGATCGACCGTTGCCATGGGTAAACAAAACTCGGGTACCATTCAGTCCAATACGGTGTTGCTGTCCGGTTTGGGCCTCGATGTCAACAAAGACTTTGAACTGATCTATGCAGGCTATGGTCCGTCGGCTGATGCACTGGCGAACGGTCAGGCCGTGGCCGCAGGTATACCTTCAGGGCCGCCTACCGGTGCTATTACTAAGCTAATGGCAGCCAACACCGGTAAATTCACAATCTTAAATGTCACTGAGGAAGAAGCGACGAAAATGGACGGTGAGCGCGGTCTGTGGGTTCCTTATACCATCAAGGCCGGCACTTATCCGGGCCAGGATGCCGATGTGATGACCATTGCACAGCCCAACTTTCTTGCCGTCAATGCAGATGTTGATGAAGAACACGTTTATCTGTTGACCAAAACCATTTACGAAAACCTACCCTTTCTGCAGGGAATTCACAAAGCAACCAATGCGATGGATATCAATAAAGCCCTGGCAGGTTTACCGGTTCCGCTGCATCCGGGCGCTCTGAAGTACTATAAGGAAGCCGGGCTTGAGATCCCTGAAAGTTTGATGAGTCAATAAAACAATATTAATCAGGGCGGTGAAGAGTCGTTCGCCGCCCGTTTCTCATGCAAGCTTTGGAGTGTGCCACACATTCCATATGTCCCAGCGACGGATCCGAACTTATTCAGGCGTAGCGGATGGTGAATGATTTTTCAATGAACACTGCTGAAAAGTCCGGATTCATACGTGCCGATCTTCTGGAATTTGACTTGCCGTCCGCCCGTTCCATATCGAATGTATTGCTGTTGGTTTTTTGTATCGCTTTTGCGACCTGGCATATTCTGACCAATATTTATCTCACCGAACCCGGTCGGTGGCAAAACTGTATTCATTTTGCCGGCTTTGCATTATTAGCTAGTGTTTGTTACCCCGTCGTTAAGTCTTTGGAAAACAACAAAGCGGCATTTTATATCGATGTGCTGCTTGGATTATTGGTTGCTGCGTCCGCATTGTGGATTGCTTACGCGGAAAACGAAATTTACAGTCGCACGCTGGAGAAAACCGGTCAACAGTGGCAGTTTTCCGTAATTGACTGGAGTGCAGGGATAGTAGTCATTCTTGCATGTATAGAGTTGGCGAGGCGCCTCACGGGTTGGATTATTCCGGTTTTGATCATTCTTTCTCTCAGCTACGTGCTTTTTCTGGGAGAGTGGATGCCTGGCGCTTTCCGTGCTGCCAGCCTGCCCCTGAGCGATGTGTTGTTTCGGTCTCTGTATAATGATGAAGGAATGTTCGGCATCATTGCCACCATATCATCAAGCAATATCACTTTGTTTATGATTTTCGGTGCATTTTTAGTAGTCTCAGGAGCTTCGGATTTTGTTATCGAGGCTTCAAAAATAGTGGCCAGCCGATTCCGTGGAGGAGCGGCTTTTGTTGCGGTTATTTCCTCGGCACTGACGGGAACCATCTCCGGATCGGCAATTGCCAATACGGCATCCACCGGCATCATTACAATTCCAATGATGAAATCTTCAGGTTTTCGAGGACGATTCGCGGCAGGAGTCGAGGCCTCGGCTTCAACCGGCGGTCAGCTAATGCCGCCGATCATGGGTGCAGGCGCATTTGTAATGGCATCCTATACGGGAATACCCTACAGCACGATCGTTATAGTTTCGGTTGTGCCTGCTATCTTGTATTTTATGTCCGTCGCTTTTATCGTCCGGATCGAAGCAATGAAATACAATCTTGGAACTGATCAGGTTGAACCCATGGATAGGGTAAAGTTGATGTCAGGAATACTGAATTTCGTGCTGCCGCTGACGGTGATGACTTATATGCTCGTCAGCGGTAAAACACCGAGTTTTGCTGCATGCTTTGCAATCGCGACACTGATTCTTGTCAGCTGGCTCACACCGAACAAAATGGGCCCTCGCAATATCAGCCGTGCCTTTGTGCTCGGAATTTCTACATCTGTAATGACAGCCGTGCTTTTGGTTGCTGTTGGTTTGATCAATAATGCGGTAACAACGTCCGGTTTGGCTAATACGTTTGCTCTGATGATAGCGCAATGGTCTCAAGGCTCAATGTTGCTGGCCCTGACATTGGTAACATTGGCATCCTTGATTTTAGGCATGGGCCTGCCGGTTACTGCGGCCTATATTGTTTTATCGATACTATCCGCACCGGCGCTTGCCGGTATGTTGGCGGACAATATCATTATTGAACAACTGCTTCAGGGGATAACTGATCCGACGATCAGTGCAACATTCTCATTGGTGAATTCCCCCCTGGTGGAAAAAATTGCCAGTGGGATGAGTTTGGGCGAAGCAAAAGAGCTGGTTGCCGCCATACCCTTTGATCTGGCGATCGTTTTACGGCCCATGATGGTTGATCCCGCTCAGATGACGGTCTTTCTGTTAACGGCACACCTTATTGTATTTTGGTTAAGCCAGGATTCAAATGTAACCCCGCCGGTTTGTTTAGCGGCGTTCACAGCTGCAGGCATAGCAAAATCCCCCCCTATGGCGACCGGATTTCAAGCATGGAAGATTGCCAAGGGTTTGTATATCGTGCCCTTGATATTCGCTTATACGCCACTGGTTGGCGGCGATTTCTGGCAGGTTGTGCAAATCGGCCTGTTCAGCCTGTTCGGGATCTATGGATTCAGTGCAATGATCCAGAGATATGCCGAAGGGCCTCTTCCGATATGGGCTTATCCGTTGTTAATAGCCGCCTGTGCAGCTGCCTTTTATCCGCTCGATATTTGGACTAATATGGCAGGCGCAATTACGATCTGCGCTGTGATATGGTTGACGCGAGCAGGCACTACGCCTGAGAGTTGAAGCGGTAGAGCAGAAAAACCGGCCGGATGAGTGATTCTTCAAATCCGATACACGTGATCTGAAGAGTCAAAGCAGACCGGCCGGAGATAGATTTACCCGAAGGAAGGATTATGAATCCTCTCTTCCAATTGTTTTATAAACAATCGCACCTAAACAGGCACCTATAATCGGTGCGAGCCAGAATAACCACAGCTGGGTGAGTGCCCAGTCGCCGGCAAAAACAGCAACTCCTGTACTTCTTGCCGGATTTACCGAAGTATTAGTCACCGGAATGCTGATCAGGTGTATCAAGGTCAGGCATAGTCCGATGGCGATCGGTGCCATACCTGCCGGAGCACGCTGATCGGTTGCGCCGAGAATAACCAGCAAGAACATCATCGTCATCACGACTTCGGTCACCAAGGCTGAAATCATGGAATATTTTCCGGGCGAGTGTTCACCGTATCCGTTTGATGCAAAGCCTGCGGCCACATCGAAACCTTCTGCACCATTGGCAATGACAAACAAGACTCCTCCGGCGACTATGGCTCCCAACACTTGAGCAATGATGTACTGCGGCAGTTCACCGGCGGAAAACCGCCCGCCCGCCCATAGACCGATCGACACCGCGGGATTTAAGTGGCAGCCGGAGATATGTCCGATTGCATAGGCCATGGTCAATACCGTTAATCCGAAAGCCAAAGATACGCCCAAAAGGCCTATACCGACATCGGGAAATGCGGCGGCCAGAACTGCACTGCCACAACCTCCTAAAACCAGCCAGAAAGTCCCGATAAATTCAGCTAAGTATTTATTCATAATTTTTTCCGATGTTGTTTTGTAAAATAAATCGGCAAACATGCGTGCCGGCGGGCTGTGGAAACAGATCCCTGGCATATCGCGGCTTGCGCTGACGGATTAGTATACAATCGAATAATGAGAAATAGATTGCAGAAGCAGTGAACCTGCGAAGGGGCAATTCTAGAGTTGTTCAAGGGCGAAAAGTAGCCGTAAAGTTGAAATCGTAACATTATTTTACAGCTGTGGATCAATTATCTGGCGGCGTGCCGGGCGCATGCGCGACAATAGAATTCCGCTCCCGTAGGTATGGCTGCATTAAGGGCTTAATATGCCATTTCCACGCAAGGGAAAAATTTACTTTCGGGAATAAATTGCAAAATACTGTTTCTACAAAATCTCAGCATCTCTTGCTCGTTAGTCGTATCGTAGGATACCAGGTCATCGTCACGGGTCTGCAGCTCGGTGGCAAACAGAGCTTCTTCGGGGTAAAGTTTAATTATATTTTTGTAAAACGGTCTGGGTAGACGAAACGGCCCCAGGCTGACAGAGTGAATAGCAGTTTCCGGTAAGGTTCGAAATGTTTGCTCAAACAACTGCTTGTATTGAAGCGTAAAATGCTCGGTGGCGATTATCGGATCAAATCTCAGACCGATAGGCCAACCTCTTTCCGTCAGGACTCGTGCAGCCTGAAGCCGTTTAGCCAGGCTTGGTGTTTTGTGCTCCAGGGATTCCACAACGCTGTCCGGCGAAAGGCTGAAGGCGACCACGCAATGCGGAAAAGCTTCTCGTTTTAGGATATGTCTGATTTGAGTGCTTTTGGTTCTTAACTCCAGCCATGAGCCTGGTTTATTTTCAAACTGCTCCAACGCAAAATCGACAAAATGGGTGATAGGCTCCAGTGCCAGCGAATCACAATCATAGCCGGAGAAATACCAGCCTGCTTGCCCGTTTAATTGTGTCTGCTGATGCTCGATCGCTGTGAAAAAGTCCTCATAGTTAATAAACAGAACGTAATTTGCGGATCTGTACATACCTTGCAAAAAACAATAACGGCAATCGTAGACACAATTCATCATATGTGAAAAATAGTAATTGTGTTTACCGCCTATTCCATAGTGCGGCGGTGCCGGTAATAAGTATCCGTCATGTTTTACGGCGAGAATCAGCGCAGGATGATTCTTTTGCAAACGGAAATTCTGGGATTTCGGGTTTAACACTTCGCCGTAGCGGCCGATAATGATTTTTCTCGCTTTAGGAAAGCGCCTAAGTATTTGTTCGGTTCTGGGCAGCCGGTAGGCTTCTTCTTCAATATACAGCGTATCGATCACGAGAACTGAAATCCCTTTTCACGCAATTGCTTTTCGAGGGTTTTCAGTACTTCACCGGCCGAAGATAAATGACTATAGTCTTCCAATTCCGGTAGATTTCCGAAAATGGCGAAATACCGCTGCAAAAGACGGTTGAAAGCGTTTTGCTGGCTGACACTGAAGTGCCATTGTTGATAAAACAAGCCGCCGCGCTTGCGGATGCGGGTACCATCGAACTGGAGGGCGGCCAGGCTCTGAAGTTGATTGACGACGGCGCAAACATCGGGCAAAGCATCAGCAACAAGCCGGCTTATCCGATATTTATCCAGGTTTTCGATCGGATGGTCAGGCGAATCGGAAGTGACTTTAACAACCTGAGTCAGCTCGGCTTGCATGTAACGAATGGCGATCGGATAAAATGCGCTGGCTTCCATGTCAAGACCTGTATTGTCCGGGTAGTCGGTGCAGGGTTTGGCAACTGTTTCTAACTGACTGCTGGCACAGCCAGGATTAAATGACATGGGCGGATGCCAGGTTTTTCCGCTGATACGATCTGTAATTTTGTGTGCGACAAAAACCGAGCCCAGATCCAGCGAAGCATGCCCGGCTATACCGATATTAAGGCAAATGGACGTTTCATTGGCTGAGCTTCCGTGCAGCAGAGCGGCTGTTGCGGCGGCGCAATTAACTTTGCCCATGCCGGATATTATCAGAGAGATATTATCCCGGGCATAGAAACGAAAAGGGCCATTCAGCACCGATTTCAGCCTGAACCGTTCAATCAACGGTCTTGCTTCACTCTGCAGTGCCGTCAGCAAAAAAATGGGTGTGTCAGTCAGATCATCCATGAAACGAATGTGCGAGGTTTTCGTAGAATCGAGCATCGTTCAGGCGACCGCGTTTTTGCGCACCTTTGGCAAAAATGCTGGCTTTTTTACGCAGCATGGCGCTGGCGCTGGCAAATTGCTCTGAAGTCAATACTCCGCTTTGCAAAATATTCTGCAGAGCGGTAATCCGAAAACGGTCCATTCCCCAGAATTTTTTCGACAATTGGTCTGTGTGCCCGCCGAATTTGCGCAATACAGGTTCTTCGACATAGAGCACCGGTTCTTTGGCGCAGATTTTTAACCACATATCATAGTCTTCACACACCGGCAGACGCGCATCAAAATATTGAACCTGTTCGAGCAGGTCTTTTCGGATCAGTGCGGCGGAAGGAGAAATCACGCATAGCGGTAAGCACTGATTGAAAATCCAACCTCCTTGCTTGCGGTGTTTACTGAGTTGCCTGAGAGGTTTGCCGTTACGTATCCATATTTCGTTGCCGTGGCAAAGCCTGTATCCGGAGTTTTCTTCGATCAGACGGTTCTGTAATTCCAGTTTATTCAACAGCCACTCATCGTCCGAATCCAGAAAAGCTATCCAGTCTCCGGTTGCGTGTCTTATGCCGGTATTACGTGCCGCCGAGACACCCTGATTGTCCTGACGTAGATACCGGATGCCCGGCCTTGACCTTACCAGTTCCCGGGTATTATCGGTGGAACCGTCATCGACAACAATCAACTCGAACGCCCGCAGCGTCTGCTGCATCACCGACTCGATGGCGCGGCCCAGCGTATGGGCTCGATTGTAGCTTGGAATAACGACCGAAATTTTCATCCCGCTATTTTAACCCCTGGACGGGATTAAATGGAGATTTGCCGAAAATCCGCTCAAACGGTCTGTTACAATCCGGATGCTCCTCAAAATACCCAAGGCGAGAGCATTTCTGTTTGAGTTAGAATAGTCTTCCTGCTTGTACGGAGGGTCCGCGGTAAGAAAGAGAATATTCGGATTGTTTTCGGAGAAGCATTATGTCAAACGAATATAGCACTGTAGAAGCATCGCACGGAATTTCTTGGTTTTCCTGCGGCTGGAAGCTGTTCCTGAAAAACCCTTTGATATGGATCGCCATGCAATTGATATTCATTGTTCTGGCGGTACTGTTGAGTTTTATCCCTGTACTGGGCGCATTGGCGGTCAATCTTTTAGCGCCTGTCCTGGCTGGCGGGATGTTTATCGCAGCCGATCGATGCAGTCGATCGGACGAGATCACTGTTGGAAATCTCTTTACCGCATTTAACGAGCGGGAAATGCTCAAGAAACTACTGGTGATAGGCGCCATAGGGCTGCTGTTTGCAGTGTTATCATTAATGATCGGCGGTGTCACCATGGGAGGCATGATGGCCGGCATGGAAAGCGGGCAGATCCCGCAGGGTCAAGTCAGCCCTGGGGCGATGGGCGGAGTTATGGTCGGCGGTTTGATCTCGCTGGTGATCGCAACCGTATGGGCCATGGCGGCCATATTCGGAATTCCTCTGGTCAGCTTGAACAATCACGAGCCGGTGGCGGCGCTGAAGAGCAGTTTTAAGGCCTGTTTATCCAATTGGCTGCCTTTGCTGATTTTTGGCCTGATCAGCGGTTTTCTTTTCTTTGTCGGATCAATTCCTTTTGGTCTCGGCCTGCTGGTCGTGGTTCCGATAGTCTTGTGTTCCGCTTACTGCGCGTTTAAATCCATCTATCCAGATTCAACTGCATCATCGGAGATGCAGGTGTAGAACCTGTCTATCAGCCACAAACTATCAGAGGAAAATCAATGGATGCGAAATCACTACTTGAATCGCTGTTTGAAACCGGCAAGCAATATGCCCAACAGGGGCGGAATCTGGCCGAAGAAAAACTGGGTGTACCGGAAGAGGGGAGTGAGCGGGACGCCATGATGTCGGGCCTGGGCAAAGGTGCACTCGCCGCGGGTGCTCTAGCCATGCTGCTGGGCACGGGCGCAGGCCGTCGATTGACCGGCTCGGCGTTAAAAATAGGCAGCCTGGCGGCCGTAGGCGGTTTGGCTTACAAAACCTTCCAAAACTGGCAGTCGTCTCAGTCCAAAGGGCAGGAACTCGGGAAACCGATCAATGAGCTTGAAGGGCCGGAAGCCAACGACAGGAGTCTTGCACTGGTAAAAGCCATGATAGCGGCGGCCAAAGCGGATGGCCATATTGACGCAGCCGAACGCGAACGTATTAACGGGCAGATCAATAAAATGCAACTTGATGACTCAACCTTTGCATTTTTAAAGCAGGAAATCGATCAGCCGCTGGACGTCGTCGATATAGCCAGGCATGCGGATTCACCGGAATCGGCCGCCGAGATCTATGTGGCTTCATTGCTTGTAATCGATGTGGACAGTGAAAAAGAGCGGGCTTATCTCAATGAGCTGGCGCGCGAGTTGGATCTGCCGAATGAATTGGCCGCTGAGCTGGAAAATAAGGTGCAGCAGGCCTGAAAGATCAAACCGGAGCTATAGGTCTTATATAGCTCCGGTTACTTTCACGAGGCGGATTTAAATCGGTTGAAACGCCTCTTCTTCCCTGCCTTTGACAATGGATTTGAGAAAGACTTCCACACGGCGGTTTTGCTGCCGGCCCTGTTCCGTGGAATTATCTGCCCGGGGCTGCATCTCGCCCCGGCCTTCCAGGCGTATTCGCCGGTAGGTGACACCGTTCGTCCCGAGATAACTGCCGACCGACTGCGCCCTGCGCTCCGAAAGATCCTGGTTATACCGGGTGCTTCCCGTGCTATCCGTGTGGCCAATTACATGCACGGCGGTCTTGTCATATTTGGCAAGTACGTTGGCGACTTTATCCAGACTGTCGTAAAAATTCGGTTTCAGCCGGTCACTGTCGAAATCAAAGGTGACGCCGCTGTCGAGATTCAGTTTTAAGGTTTCATCGTCGATGCGCTGCAATTCAATCTCCCGGGCGCTTTGTTCTTCAGCCAATTGCCGATCCAGTTCACGTTGCTGCTCGTCCATGTAGTTACCTACGGCTGCGCCGGTGATAGCGCCGATCGCCGCACCGAGAAATCTACCCTTGTCGTCGTCAACCTGGTGGCCGAATACCGCACCGGCAACCGCGCCGATTGCAGCACCTGTCTTGGAGCGTTGATTCGGGTCGTTAGTAGCGCAGCCGCCAACTATCAGGCTGGCGAATACTAGTAAAGTGAGGAATGGTTTGTTCATAAATCGCTCCAATATCAATTCCGATTGATGCTTCCGGATTAGATTCGGACTATTTGCCTTTGTTGAATATATGTGAATATGCTCAATTTACAACCAGTTTACAGGCCAAGTTTACAGGATTTTGCTGAAGCGAAACTGAATGAAATTGCCGGCCCGGTTACAGTGGCTACAGATGCCGCCAGAGATTGTTAAGCGTATATTCAGCGTCCGTATAGCTGCTCGCAACATATCGAGCCTTGCCGTTTTTCTCAACGATCAAGCTGGGAAAGCCTTGGGCACCGAGTTGTTGGTGGCGCGCTATTTGGTCTTCGAGGGACTGTTGCGTTTGCGCGGCATTCAAATCCTGCGCAAACCGGCTTGTATCCAGGCCGATATTACCGGCCAGGGCGATAAGATTAACATCATCTGAAGGGTTGATTGCCCGCAGGTAGTAGGCGTGTTGAATGGCCGCATTCATGGTTTCCTCGGCCTCTGCTGCCTGGTTTTTCGCGGCTATGACCGCACGGCAGGCCGGGTATGTGGAGCGCCTGGGCGTATTCTTTGTCCAGAAATCAAAGTTGAATTCAGTACCGGGAACCGTAAATTGAATTTTTCTCCAGGTTTGTTGAAGAAAACCGCGCATCTCCTGTGGCATGGGAACTTCGGAATCGGGCGCCAGGCCACCCAATAGATACTGCACCTCAAGATCCTGCGGCAGTTTTGACCGAACCTCATTCCAGACGGGTCGGAATGCCCAACACCAACTGCACATCGGGTCGTGTACATAAAACAAAGTTGCTATCATTCAAAGCTCCGGACAAACAATTATCTGTGGTTATAGCAGTGAATTACCTCGTCGTCAGACAGCACCGACAAAAAAAGGTTTATTTATGAACTCAGTGATCCAGCTACTAAAATCCCACCGCTCAATCCGCAAATTCACCGATCAGCCCATCGAGCCCGATACACTGACCGAGATTTTAACTGCCGGACAGGCCGCCGCAACCTCCAGCTTTATCCAGGCAACCACGGTAGTCAGAATCACCGATCCGGCCAGCCGCGAAAAACTGATGGAATATTCGGGAGGCCAGCCCTATGTCAAAACCGCCCCTGAGTTTCTCGTGTTCTGCGCGGATATGGCCCGTGCCGAACTGTGTTGCGATATGCAAGGGGTAGATGCCATGACCGGATTTACCGAGCAGTTTATCATCGCAACGGTAGATGTCGCGCTTATGGCACAAAATGTCGCTGTTGCCGCTGAGTCGCTCGGGCTTGGCATATGCTATATCGGCGGGCTCAGAAACAATCCGCAAAAGGTCAGTGAACTCCTGGCACTGCCGGACCAGGTCTATCCGGTTTTCGGGTTTTGCATGGGTTATCCCGATCAAGAGGTCGATCTGCGTCCACGCCTGCCTTTACCGGTAATCCTCAAGCAAGAAAAGTACAACACGGAAAGCGACCGTGAGACCATCAGCGAATACAACAAGGTCGTTGAAAACTATTATGCCAAACGTTTGGGGGGCGGAAAATCCATGACATGGACACAGCAGGTGGCCGGTCTCGCGGGTAAGGAATCCCGGCCGCACATGCTGTCGTTTTTACAGGAGCGGGGTTTTATTAAGAGATAGCTGCCAGCCTAATTCAGCCCCACGGGTAGCACGGTTGAGTTATTCAGATCGGCACCGGTCAAGGCTTGGAGGTCACCCTTGGAATAATAGTTGAACGTTGTACCGTCCGGTAATCGATTGGAAATTAGCAGGCTGCCATCGGGCTCTACAACCCTACCCGCGGAAATCGGCCGTGGAGCCGCGTTGATCGTCAAAATGGACACATACTGGCCCCTGGTCGGTGGGATCAGGTAGTTACCGTGAATGGCGTTCTCGATGGATCCTTCGCGGCCGTAGGGTGATGCCATCAAGCTGAGGCCTAAATTCACGGGCGCTACCTTGTTTAACTTACCCATCAGCTTTGGGCTCTCGCCTTGATGGGCATAATAGTATTCGACGTCGACCTCATCAAAGATATTAGCGACATCCGAAGCTTCAAAGGGATACACTCCTTTCTCCTGTGGAATCTCCTGCAGGGCCGAGGAATACTCAAATGTCTTTGTGCGCAGATCCAGATAATAAAGATGAAGGGTGTGGACTTCTCCAAATTTGAAATACTCCCTGGAATTCCATCGGCCGACCAATCCGTCCCAGTGCGGCGAGAAAGCTGTATCCCGAAACGGCAGACGGGCGAATTGGTCATACTGCCTGCACTTCAGGATGGTTTCGTCCATTAAAGGTTCGCCGTTTATGTCCAGCCAATACGACTTATCCGCGGGAATGTTGATGGGCTCAAATCCACCGGTTCTGATATTGCGGCTTCTGAGTATTAATTCCTCGTCGTCCAGGTAGTCAACGGCAAGTATTCCGGTCGTGCCGGCTTCATAACCCATATCCGAAACCTGCGCCCAATGTAAATCGGAAGAGAGTTTTAATTTGTAGCGGTTAATCACTTCGACATCATGGAAGTCTACAGTGTCGACCGGGCAATATTCATTGTAGGGACAATCTCTATAGCCAAACCCGAGTGTGACGGGCAGTCTGCGCAATGTCTGTGCTTCGGTTCCGGAGCCGTTAAAGAACCAAGGGGCGTAGCGGCTGGAATTTTCTTCATGCACAATATCGGTGACCTTGATCCAATACGGCTTGTCTGCATTGTCCGGATCGGGCAGCATGGAAGCATCCAGATCGACGGCTTCCAGCGGGCCTACTTTTTTGACTTTACGACGAAACAAAGTGTCCTTATCTTTGTTATTGTTTGTGATGGCTACTACCCAATCATCACCATTGGCATCGGTAGCCAGAGCGGCGCCCAAAACATAATAGCCCGCCGGAAATTGATAAAACGGCCTTCCGTCCCGGTAAATGTAGTTTCCGTAACCGCTGGTGCCGATAAAGCGAGCCGAAGGGCCGGAATAAGAAACGGTTTTGCTTGCGATGCCGTTAATATAGCCGCCCTTCCAATCGAGTATATCGACATCGGATCTTAGGATTGTCGGCATATAGTTGTTAAATGGCGCAATGTCGACAGGGTCCTCGCCATTGTCCGCAACTTTTATCGGGCCCGCATTTAAACCGTTTGGAGCCGTTAACAGAGGCGTGTGGCACTTTACCGAATGCGTGCGATTGTACCGTTCGATCGTTTCGGCAACGATAACATTCGCTGCCGTTCGGGAATTGTTGGCCTCGGTGTCAAGGTAGTTATTGATAAAATCATGCCCCAGACCGGTAAACAGGCTGTCGAAAATCGGATAATTGTCGAAATTATGCCCGGGGGTTGTTTGTGTGGCAGAACGGACACCTCTCATTACCCAGTCCTCAACGATATTGATATGTATGGGCGGTTGATTGAGAGAAAGTCCGAAAATATTCGTGAAACCCCGCTTGCTGGCAAACACATGATTGGCGCTAGCATCCGCCACCTCATCATCCGGGTTGGCCGTCGAGACAATGCCCACCCCTTCCTTAAGTGCCAGATATATGCCCAGATAGGCCTCGTTAACAAACAGATTGCCCTGGGAATGCGGCACCACCGCGACCCGCCTGCCTCTGTTGAGCAGGGCGTTATAAGTCCTGATATGTTTTCGTGTGACGGGCAGAGCGGATACCCGGTATCTGTCTATTTGAGCGGATAGATCTATAAACTCTTCCTGCATCCAATCGGGCAAATAATCCAAGTTTGATGCCCAACGGAAAACCTGGCTGGTATCGGCAGACACTTTTTGTTTGGCTGCTTCGATCAGATCCGCTCGAAAGCCGAAAGTTGGGTTATAGATATAGTGGAAATCGGTTTGGTTGAGAAGATCGGATGATATTTTACGGGATACCAGGGATTGAAGACTATCTTTGGCAATGCTTGCCTCATACTGAGATGTGATCATGCCATTGCCAAACAATATCTGATATCTACTGTCACAAGAGAATCTGCCTTCGGCTAGTGCTGCGTCTATACTGGAGTATTCCATAGTTTTTGCGTTAAATGTACTGCTTGTATGACCAATGGATTGTAGAAATATAAGTACGGATATTATTATCGTTTTTGTTATTATTTTTTCCATTTTATTCCTTCGTAATTTTTAATATCGAATAAGCATTCTTCTTCTGGTCGGTTTAAGCCTCCACCGATCATAAAGCCAATATTTTTTCTCCACATTGTATTAGCTTTTCTTCTTGATCTAGTGTTAAGCATAAGATCGACAATTTTTCTTAGTACTTCCACAATATAAAAAACATCTTCTTTGATATCGGCGTAAAATGTACATCCAGAAGCTTTCCATGCCAACGCAATATTTATTTCCGCGTTTTCCGTGATGTGGGCCTCCGCCAGGCCTTTTTGAATAAAATAGGCATAATCGAGCAACGCTCTTTTAAAGAACTCATTGTCATTATCGATTGCCAGAATATAACGCTGTACATCGTCCCGGACCCCGTCATTATCGCTGTCAATTCCCAAAAGCGTTTTATTGTTATTCCATCTTCCCGGGTCGGGCGGGCCGTCGACCCCGGGAGCTAGTTCAACATAGGTATAGCTGCTGCGAAACTGGTAGGCGGTCAGCAGCACTGTTGACAGAAGCACCAGCCAGTAAAACCATTGCCGTCTTTGGTTGGTTTTGATTTTGTAGACGGAGTAGATCAGTACTAAGGCGGACAGCGCTAGCAGTTTCATCCAGGGGTCTCCTGCCGGATGTGCCTGTTTGAATGACTAATCGATATCGAATGCACAGCTGTCTTTCCATTGATTAACAGGTGAAGAGTAAAATATCGATTCTTCGAGGCTTCGGTCATACACAAGGTATACGGAAGCCCTGTCGTCCGTATTGAGTATTTCGGCTTGCAAAAGCTGTGCAGGCTTGTGAAATCCGTCTCCGAACAGGTAAGCCAGACACTCGGTGTGCAAATCTGAAATTACCGCATTTTCATAGGCCTTTGCAGGGTTAATGGCATCCCAAAGTATCGTCTGATAATGCTTTGCCATTTCAGTCAGGACTTTTCTGATATTTCGATACCGATCTTCCGGATATGTCGCGTATATATGTCTTTGAATGTCATCTCTCACTCCATCGATATCACTGTCTATTCCAAGCAAAGTTTGTTTGCCGGGTTCTCCGGGGTCGGGCGGCAGATCCGAATGCCCATCAGTGGCCTTGATGGTAATAAAGCGGGGATCGGAAACGTCAATCCCGTCGGATACTTCGAGTTTAAGGCGATAAGTTCCGGGCGTGTCCGCTATAAAGTGGGGATTCAAGTGCCGCTTATTGCTAAAAGTAGTCTGGCTGCCCGCAGGCTTTTGGTCGAATCCCCAAAGGTAGGAAAGTTTGTCTCCGTCCCGGTCATGAGAGGCCCAGGCGGAAATGTCTACTTTATCCCCGGTGATGACCGAGCGACTGTAGCTGGCGTAGGCTTCGGGCGCATTGTTGTTGGATACAGCTGTGATGATGACCTTGTCGGGCGGTGAATCATATTCTCCATCCTTGACAATAAGTTGGAGTATATAGTCGCCATCCTTGTCCGGCGTGAATTCGGATTTGACGGAATCAGCGGCGATTAATTCTGCGGTACTTTGATCCGGGGAGGATTGTAGAGTCCAGCGGTAAGACAAGCTGTCCCCATCCGGGTCCGTGGATTGACTGCCGTCCATTATTACCATTTTGCCCACCGTCACTGGCCTGTCTTCGCCGGCATGAGCCGTTGGTACTGCATTGTTGGATTCCGCTGTAATAGTGATCTGCGAGGGTGATGAGTTCAATTCTCCATCGCTTACAATCAATTGTATGGTGTATTGCCCCGGAATATCTGCGACAAATGCGGGGTCTTCAAGCGCGGTATCATTGATTCTGGCTCCGCTGTTATCGGGCTTGTCGATAATTGACCAGGCAAAGCTTAGGGTGTCCCCTTCCGGGTCGCTGGATGCACTGGCGTCAAGAAAAACGACATCGCCGGTTTGCACGGTCTGATCCGCTCCTGCATCGGCCGCGGGCGCCTGGTTGGGGATCAGGCTCAGGGTGGTGCTGTCTTGATGCGTTTTGTTGCCATCGCTGACCGTCAGTTGCAGCAAATAATCACCCAAAGTGTCGCCGACAAATTCTGCCTGGGCACTGTTTTGATTCAGCAGGGTAAATTGACTGCCGGCGGGTTGGTTGAGGACTTGCCATTCGAATTGCAGGCTGTCACCATCGGGGTCAAAGGAATTGCGCCCGTCAAGTATCACGGGTTTGCCGATTCGACCGTTGATATCGCTTCCGGCCTCCGCGACGGGCGGCGTTGTTCCGATCAAGGTGATACGCAGAAAAGCCGGATCCGCCTGTAATTGCCCGTCGTTGACCGTGTATCCTATAACGTAAGTACCGGGTTTGTCGCCGCTGAACCAGGGATTTTCAGCCCAGGGAGGGACGATTAAAACATTCGCGCCCGAAGGGCCGGCAGCAACCTGCCATCGGCGTGATACCAGTATGTCCCCATCGGGATCATAGGCCCGGGTGCCGTTTAACGGAATCTCGGTATGAGTAAATCCGCTGACGTCTTTTTCCACGACCGCGATCGGTGCCTGGTTGTCCGGGTGGTATGCCCAGATGGCGTAGTAGGCGTTTCTCGAATCGATTTTTCCATCATTAACCACCAGTTGGATGAGATACCGGCCTTGCCGATCCGGCGTAATGGTGGGTTTATCCAGGGAGGGGTCGCTGATCCGGGCTTCACTGTTCTCGGGTTTTTCCACTAGTAGTCAGTCAATCTGAAACATTCGGGTAAAGACGTTTCAGTTTTATCCTTGCTTGCTCTGTTGTGAAGCGCCAATCTACCGGTTTCGTATTTTCGTTGCGTATCTGCTCCCATTGCTCAACCTCCTGTGTAAGGGTTTCTCTATCAGCAATGCGACGATCTAGGCACTGTCGAGCCAGCACGCTGAATTCGCACTCCGCCATGTTCAGCCAGCTTCCATGCTTCGGTGTGTAGATAAATTCGAGTTTGCTGAGCAGACTGTGAGCAAGCTCTGGCGGGAATGCTTTGTACAATGAGGCGCCAGTATGTGTGCTAAGGTTATCCATCACCAAGGTGATTTTTTCCGCATGCCGATAGTCCTCCTGCACCAGGCGTCGCACACCTTCAGCCCACTCACTTGCCGCATGATTCCCTGCCACTTGCACTCTACGCCAGTTCTCCAGAGGCGCATAGAACAACAGCAAATGAGCCACACCATTGCGTTCATATTCTCCATCGTAGCGCTCTGTCTGTCCCGGTGAAGGCGGAATCGGCTTGCGAACCTCACGTGTACATTGCTTGGTGGTCTCATCCATGCAAACCACTGGATAGTCTGGGTCGTACTCCCTCTTGTAAACGTCCAGCACCTGTTCCATTTGACAGACAAAGGCGGCATTACCCTGAGCGGGTATACACCACATCCTCTTCTGCCAAGGTTTTATGGTGTTTTTTTAAAACTTGCCTAACCGTTTCATACGAGATCGTATCCACAATGTCCAACTCCACAAGTTTTTCGCTCAAAAGCCTCAGAGTCCAGCGTACCCGCCCCTCGGGTGCTTCACTACAGGCCAGGCTTATCAATTGGGCTTCGCCTTCGCCATCCAGACTCGCTGTACGTTCGCGAGATCGCTTCTTTCTCTGTAAGGCCTTCTCCAAGCCTTCATGAACGCACCTTCGGCGAACAGATTCAATACACCGTGTGCTCAGTTCCATCTGATCGGCTGTTTCCGTGTCAGTCATTGCCGGACCATACTTGCCCTCATCAACCCGTAGCAGTATCGCCGCATGTCGTCGCCGTTGGGCTGACACTCGGCCTTGATTTACCATGCCTTCCAGTGCATGGCGTTCATCCTGCGATAGTCTCACTATATTGCGCTTTGCCATATCAAACCTCATCAACAAGTTGTAATTCCTTGTTAAGAAGTTAGACTAATACCCGAACTTTTCATCCTGACTGACTACTAGTGACCAACGGTATGAAATCGGATCGCCATCCTCATCGTAAGAGCGACTGCCGTCGAGTGTTAAGATGTGGCCGGTCGACAGTATTTTTTTATCTCCGCTTGACTGGCCAGTGTCGGCATAGGGTGAACGGTTTGCCGCCAGCGCTTCGACTATCGCAGTATCGGTGGCGGAGACCGACGCATAGTCATTGACCGAAAGGCCGAACATATAGTCGCCGGGAATATCCGGTACAAAGCGGGGCCGCACTTTTTGACTTTCCACGGTTTCCAGCATGGCAAGACTGCCGGCGGGTTTTTTCAGCAGTTGCCAGAAATAGCTGATCGGGTCTGCGTCATCATCGTAAGAGCCGCTTCCGTCGAGCGTGATTTCATTGCCTGCGGGAATGCTCAGATTATTGCCTGCTTCTGCTACAGGGAGGGAGTTGTCACTGTCGCGCTCTACGCTGATGAGTAGTTCGAATTCTTCCGATTGTACAAATCCGTCGCTGACATAAAGATAAATAAAATAGTCGCCACCGATATCGGCGGTGAAGCTGGGCTGCGGTATGGTCGTACTATCGAGTTTTGATCGACTTCCTTCCGGCGGCAGCAGCTCCCAGAAATAGCTCAGTTGATCGCCGTCGGGATCGTAACTGGCTGTGCCATCGAGGGGAACCCTGACCGGTACCTGGCCGATAGTGACTGCGAACTCTTCGCCCGCGTCGGCAATAGGTGCGGCGTTATCCGGAGAATTGGCATAAATGGTTTTTTCCAGAGTGATGCGGCCGTTCGGCGTGCCGTCGTCCACGGTCATTCTGATTTGATAAGTGCCGGGCTTGTCCAGCTCGAATTGGATACTGCTGGAGTTGGGGTCCGAAATGGACACCGTACTTGCGGCGGGCTTTTTTACAAAACTCCAGCTATACTCCAGCGTAGAACCGTGGTCAAAGTCGTAGGCAAAAACGTCCAGTACGACTGCTTCACCAACCTCTCTGTTTTCCGTGCTGGTATCGAAATCAACAATCGGCGTGAAACTGGCGTTCTCCGGAATATGCAATATCACCGGGTCGGAGAATGATTCCCCGTCACTGACGATAAGTTGGAGCCTATGGTCCCAAGGTTGGCTTACGAGATTAGGTGTCGCGCTTAGGGGATCACTGAGCGTATCCGGATAATCGGGGTGGTGATCTAACAGAATCCATTGATAATTCAATAAATCGCCATCCGGATCATAGGACTTTGAGCCATCCAAATACAGGGTAAATTCTTCCAGCTCGTTATAGGCGATAGTGTATTGTGCTATAGCAACCGGCCTATGGTTTTGCGTTGCATTAACGACTGTCACCGTTGTTTGATCGGCGAGCGATTGTTGATAGCCATCGTTCACGGTCAGGGAGACGGTGTAGCGACCCGGGGTGTAAGCAAAAAACTGGGTTTGGGCTGAATGAATATCCGAAAATTTTGCATCCCAGCCGGGCGGGCCGTCGCTGATGACCCAGGAATAACTCAGTGGGTCTTCTTCCGGGTCATGGGATTTTGAGCCGTCCAATACAATAGCTTTACCGGCCTCGATCGTCAGATCAGGACCGGCATCGGCCGTTGGTGTCGAATTGGGTTCTACAACCGTGATCAGCACGGAGTCCGGGGCGGAGTCCCTCATACCGTCGTTAACGATTAAAGAAATAACATATTCCCCGGGAACATCGGTCAGCAATTTTGGGGTCGCGCTGCTTTTTGTACTTAAGAACACTTTGGCCCCTGGTGGTGATTGTTCTATGGACCAAAGATAACTCAGGATGTCGCCATCTTCATCCGACGAGTTCTCACCGCTAAGCGGTATAGCGCTATTCACAGGCCAGATAAAATCTTCCCCGGCATTGGCGACAGGTACACTATTCGGCATCGATGTGACTTGGATCGTCACTGTAGCCGGGTTCGAATTTTCGTGGCCGTCATTGACGATAAATTGCAGCGAATCAGTGCCTGTAAACCCTGTATTTGGCGTGTAAATCAGCGTGGGAAATTCGCCGGAGAAGGATCCATAACGCGGAGGTGTCATTATCTTGAACCCGATTTCGTCACCGTCCGGATCATCGCCGGAAAGCGTGAACACCAGGGACTGTTCTTCTGCGACGGTATACTCGGCTGATTCGGCAACCGGCTTATCATTGCCCGCATTGACCGTGATCTCGACAACGGCATCATCGGACAGTAACTCGCCGTCGCTGACGGAATAGCTGAAACTGTCCAGGCCATAATAGTCTTTGTCCGGCAGATATTGCCATTGGGCCGGGCCACCGGATAAGGTGCCGTGTAAGGGTTGGCGGCCGATGATATAGTTTAGCGTGTCCCCATCCGGGTCTTCGCCGGACAGAGTGATATCGAGAGGGATTTCCTCGTCGGTGTTCAATGAAAGCGGTTTGCCGGTCGGGGCGTCGTTTACCGGCTTAATGGTCAGATCAATTCGGGCCGGCGCGGAATCGTCGCTACCGTCGTTGACCGAAAATTCGAAATAATCAGAACCTGCGAAATCCTCCTTGGGAATATAGGAAATATTCGGGGCTGTACCGGATAGTGTTCCGTTGGATGGTTGACTTAAGATCTGGAAATCTAAGGGGTCAGCTTCCGGGTCCGTACCGCTCAGATTGATCGATAATACCGTGTCTTCATTCAATACCAGATGTTGATGATGGGCGACAGGGCTGTCATTATTGCCACTGACCGAAATACCGACAGTGGCAATGTTAGAGCTGTTATCTTCGTCGTCGACTCTGAATTTGAATGCATCCGATCCGGTGTAATCCTTGTTCGGCGTGTATATCAGATTCGGCGCGGAGCCGCTCAATGTGCCGTTTCCAGGGTCTGATACTACCACCCAGTTGAGTTGATCCGAATCCTTGTCCTGTGCTTCCAGCAGAATATTCACGGGAGTTTCTTCATTAGTCCGGTAGTTTTTAGCGAGCGCCTCAGGAGGGTCATTAACCGGCTCCACGGTGATGTATACAGTTGCAATATCGGAATCAAGTTCACCGTCGTTCACCCGAAAGGTCAATAGGTCAGAACCGTTGAATTCCGGATTGGGTGTATATAAAAATTGTGGGTTCTGACCGCTGATGGTGCCGTTTTGGGGTGGAGTTACAATGTTGACATGCAACCGGTTGCCTTCCGGGTCTGAACCAGCCAACAGCAGATCGGATTTTTTATCTTCGAGGATTACAAGCCATTGACTCACGGCTGTCGGCGGCTGATTGACCGGGAGAACCTTAATCTTCACGATTGCGGGTTCGGAGTCGGCGAGACCATCGTTGACAAAATACTCAAAACTCAGTTCTCCGCTAAACGAGCTGATCGGCGTGAATTCAAAGTGCGGTGCCTGGCCGCTTAGATAACCGTTGGCAGGCCGGTTCAGCAAGTGGTAGCTTAAATCGTCATTGTCCTGGTCAGCTCCCTGCAGAGTAAGTTGTAACGATTCAGTCTGATAGACATAGAACTCCAGCGGCTCGGCAACAGGCACATGATTTTGCTTGTCCAGGACTTGCACCCGGATTTTTCCGATATTGGATTTTTCCAGCCCATCGCTCGCGATGTAGTGAAATTCGTCAATGCCGCTGAAACCCGTGTTTGGTATATAGGTCAGGGCATCTTTGTCAATATGGGCGGTTCCGTACCGGGGATTTTCGACCAGAGTATATTCAAGCTCATGGTGATCCTGATCGGTTCCAAGCAATATTGTATTAACCGGAGATTCATAGGCTGTTTCGAGCGAAATGTTCGCAACCATGGGGGCATGATTGACGGGTGCTGTGTCGGCCTCGGTAATGGTAATCCGAAAAAGCTGTGGAGCAGAGCTGTTAGGTGCCTCGCCGTTATCAATCAGTTGTACGGATAATGTCGCGGTACCCACCGCGTCGGCCTTAGGTGTGAATCTCAGGGTGCGCGAGGGGTAGGAGACCCGGGGTTGATTTGCAAATAGCCCGGGTTTGTCATTTGTCAGTATTTTGAAGTGCAAGCGCTGCACGCCGCTGTCTCCGTCCTGAACATCTGTTGCCCAGCCGGAAAATTCCGCATCTCCTATATCCGCGGGTACAGTGATATCGGGCCCAACGGTGAAGCTCGGTGGATGATTCGGTTCGGGGCAGGTAATTGTGATTCTGAAAGTCTGCTCTTCCGACCGGTCAATCCCGCCCTGTCTAACACCTCCGTTGTCCTGGAGATACACGCTCAGTACAGCCGTACCCTTAACGCAGTCTTTGGGGGTGAAGCGCAGAGTTTTTGAAGGATAGCTGATCCAGGGTTGAATCTTAAAAAGCTCAGGCTCGGAGTTTTTACTGATGTGAAACCTTAGCTTTTGAGTATGATGATCGCCGTCATAAACATCCAAGGCCCAAGCGGGCAATGCGACAGATCCATCGCTACCCTTTACTTTAACGTCCGGACCTACCCGAAATGACGGTGCATGATTGATTTTGTCCGATGTTTTGGTGATCCGGATCAGAAATGTTTGAGTCTCAGATGTATCTGAGCCGCCGGAAGCGGTTCCCCCATTATCCCTGGCGCGTATTTTGATTTGTGCCGTTCCTTCATATCCGGGGGCCGGCTGAAAACGCAGTGTTAAAGAGGGAAAGCTTACCCAGGGTTGGGTTAAAAAGAGTCCGGGATTGGAATTGCTGATAATTTCAAACTTCAACCGTTGTGAGGAGTTGTCGCCATCATGGGCGTTAATCAGCCAATGCGGGAATTCTACCGCCCCCGAATCTGACTCAACAGTGATATCCGGGCCGACGGTAAACACAGGTGCATGATTGATTGCTTCCGCCACTAGTGTGATACGGAATTCAAATGCTGTGGATCTGTCCATACCGCCGTTTTCGGTGCCGCCATCGTCTATCAGTACAAAGGCTATATCCGAGCTGCCTGAAACGCCCTGGTAAGCTGAAAATCTCAGCGACCCAGTGCTAAGCTCCAGATAAGGTTGAATCGAAAACAGGTCCGGATTTGTATTTTTGACAAGAACGAATCGAAGAGACTGAGAACTATCGTTATTGTCGCTGATGTCTCTCGCCCAGCCGTCTTGCTTAAAGCTGCTGCCATCTGACACAGTTGAAATATCTCCTGAAGCCGTAAAGCTTGGAGCTTTATTGACACTGTTAATGTCAGCCTGTTGATCCTCACGACCCTGATTCAGGGATTCGGAGAAGGAATCCACCGGAGATAAGTCGCAGGCCGATAGGATGAGGAGGCAAAAAAGCGGCAGAAAAATCTTTGCAAGAGAAGCAAAGTTAAATTGAAGACGAGCAATCGAAGCGTTGTATCGGGTAAACCGCAAAGCAAATGGATCGGGACATTCCATGTTACGGGTATCTCTTTACATTTTTTATATGAATGACGAATCGCTATAACAATTCGGGCTGAATAGGAAATCGGCCAAAAGATCATAAAAATGAACAGCGAGCCTAGAAAACTGAAACAGTGATGTGAATAGTGTGATCTTGCACAACTATTTGAAAAAATTAAATATATTGACGCGTCAAGTGTAATATCAAGAGGGTGTGGGAACGGAAAGTCTGATCAATGGGTGTGCGCTTTGTGCCTGACCAGGGGGCTGCCGACCATAAATATTCTGTACAACAGTGGAATAACAAACAGTGTCAAAATGGTCGACACCACCAAACCCCAGACAATGGCCGTAGCGACGGGACCCCAGATCAGCGATTTTCCGCCTAACCCCGAGGCGAGTGAAAATAATCCGGCAACCGTGGTCATGGATGTAATCAAGATGGGAACCACCCGCCTTCGGGCAGCATACAGGGTGGCATGCATCAGGCTCATACCGGATTCCAGTCGTTGATTGGCCGCTGATATTAATACAATAGCGGCATTTACCGCGATTCCCGCCAGTGCGACCACGCCGTACAAGGTGAATAGACTGAGAGGATTACCCGTAATCAACAAACCCGCAACAACGCCGGTAAAAGCCATAGGCACAGTGGCGAGAATAATCAACGGCTGAAAATAACTGCGGAATTGCGTGCCGAGAATGGCGTACATAAGCAGTACACCGAATAGCATCAGTTTAAATATGGAGTTAAGACTTTCTTCGATATCGTCCAACTGGCCGGAAAAATCCAGGTTCACTCGCGGATAGTTGACCCGGATCTTTTCCCACTGTTGTTTGATAAAATCATTGGCCGCTACAGTGTCAACCAATGCTTTGTCGATTTCCGATTCGACGGTGATGGTACGGCGGAAATCGTAGTGTCGGATATTGCCAAGTCCGGTCTGGTATTTTACGTCCAGTAATTCGGACAGGGGGACCAACTCTCCGCTGGATGATGGGAGGCTGATTTGCAGGCTTTGGTCGATATTGGCTATAGTTGATTTTTGTGCCCGGACGCGGACGTCCAATTCCTCACCACGGTCGCGCATGCTGGCTACGACTTCTCCGTCTACCATTAATCGAATAGCCCGGGTAATCTGATGAGGCGTGATTCCGGTGTCCTGCGCCACATCCGTGTTAATTTTGAGTACCATTTCGCGAAGTCCGGGGCTGTCATCGTCCGTGATATCGCTGGCGAATCCGGAATCGGTCAGGATCCGTTTCAAGTTCGCCGCTGCGGCCCGGATGTCGTTTATATTGTCGCCGCGGACTTTTACGCTGATGGGTTTGGATGTTGGCGGTCCGCCAGCCATTTGCAAAAAGAAAATCTTATTGGGACCGCTGGTATTGATGATGTCCTTTCGCATCGATACAACCGCATCATTGACCGAGCGCATGGTCTGTGTTTTCGGTTTCAGTGTGACCAGAATCTGTCCGTAGTGATCGCCGATAAAAGGTGCTGTTTCGGTAAACATACGACCGGCATAGCTGACGATGCTGCGTAATTCCTTTTCACGCATATAGGATCGAACTTTCTCTTCAATCTCCCGGGTTTTATCCATGGTTGCCTCAAGCGGAGTACCGTTAGGCATTTCTATACTGACGTAAAAAAGACGCAAGGGATCGGAGGCAAAAAAGTCCGTTTTGACCAGAAATGGTTTTATTGCCGGGTTATTATACAAGCCAGGATTCACTTGTCCGGCAAAGGCTGCAACCACGGAAAGAACGAACACCAGGATAATCGTTGTCAGTAACAGCTTGGGATAACGCATGGACTTGATTAGAATGCGGGTATATTTCAGCCTGATGCCATGCAGAAAGCCGATTCGCAACCGTTGGATTCTACCGGGGTTGCTGAAATTGATTTTTGCCCCCAGAACATGACTCGGCAGCATCCAGAATGCTTCGATCAGGCTTATGGCCAGGGCAGTAGTGACGACCAGGGGTATAACCATCATGAACTTTCCGAGAATGCCCGGCAGCAACATCAGCGGCAGAAATGCCGCAATAGTGGTCATGACTGCGGTAGTCACCGGGGCGGCAACCTCTGCCAAGGTATCCAGGGTTGCAAACATTCTATCGGCGCCCCGTTGCAGCCGAAAATATATCCCTTCCACAACCACGACTGCATCATCCACCAACATGCCCAGGCTGATAACCACGCCCAGCAACACCGTCACATTAAGCGTCTGCCCCATGAGTTGCAGTAGCCAGAATGTGCCCGCAAGAATAAAAGGTATGCCGATGGAAGTGAAAAATGCTATCCGGAAACCCAGAAAAAGCCAGGCAACCAACATGACGAAAAACAACCCCAAGGCGGCGTTTGTCTGCATAATACTCAAGGCATTGCGGGTAATTTCAGTTTGATCATCCGCCAGGAAAACCTTGACACCTGTACTGCCCGCAACCACATTTCGGTTGTCTATATATTCATTGAGTCTTTCCACTAGTTGCAATGTATTGGTGGATTGCTTTTTCATTACCGCGAGAATAACAGCCGCGTCGTTGTTGTAACTCGCGTAGAATCTGGGTTCT
Organism: Granulosicoccaceae bacterium; assembly: GCA_965222695.1. Lineage (GTDB taxonomy): Bacteria > Pseudomonadota > Gammaproteobacteria > Granulosicoccales > Granulosicoccaceae > UBA7957. The sequence goes on from OZ244967.1 coordinate 4,636,109, forward strand.
TCACGGCTTCGGTTCACATAGGCAATATCACCCAGTTGTACTTCGCCCTGTGCGCCGAGCACCGGCAGGCTCGCCAGCCAGTTCGGATCGGCATCCGTTCCCTTCAGTCTCACCGACCAGTTTTGATTGCCGATATCGGTGGTCCCGGCGGATATATCGCGAAAATAGACGCTCACCGTATCGGCGATATCTACAGGGCTGATACCGATACTTTCAAGCCTGGCCGGATCGAATTCCACATGCAGCTCGGGATTTTGCAAGGCGGTCTGTAAAATACGGTCCACACCTTTTATCTGTTCCAGATCACCCTTGATGCTCTCAGCATTGCGCCTGAGATTTTCATCATCGGCTTTACCGGTTACCACGATGGTTGCGCTCGGAAAAGCGTTTGCCGTCGTAATTTCTGTAATGATGGGCGACAGGACCTCGTCCGGAAGGTCGGCTTCGGCATTGCGGATATTTCTGCGCAACTCGGCCAGTCTTTTGTCGAATGTTTTTTCCCGGATATCGTCAAAACGCACCAACACGCTGGAAAAGCTTTCCCGGCTATTGCTGGAAACGAATTTGATATCCGAGATGCTCTGAATTTCGTCTTCCAGAATATCGGTAACCCGATTCTCAACATCGGCGGCTGCCATTCCCGGTGCTACAGTCGTAATATCGATCCAATTAAAATTGATGCTTGGGTCCTGTTCACGGGGCATTTGCATAAATGACAAAAATCCCGTGATCAAAACCAGGGCAAAAAACAGATTGGCTAATACATGGTTGCTGAAAAACCGCCTGAGAAAACCGTTCACGTTCTATATGCCTTGATTCTCGACCAGATCGCCATCATTTAATGCGAATCGACCATCGATGATCACATAGGTATCATCGGGCAAATCGACTGTTGCTGCATGTCCTGCCTTGGCGCCGTTAATGGCAACAAACCGAGCCTTTTCTCCGTCGCGGATAAAGATTCCGATTTTCTCGTCGCGCTCCAGCAGCATATCCGCAGGCAGATGGGCAAGCTGGCTGGTCCATCGAACCCTGCCCGCGGCTCCCGTCAGGGCTTCGATCGACTTGAATATAAAACGTATTTCACGATTGCGGTTTTGCGGATTAATGACTGAGGATAAACTTCTCAGGGTTAAGGGATAGCTGTTACCGGACCACTCAAAAACCGTTTTATCGGAATCCACCAGGGATTTGGAATCGGAAGGGGAAATCTGTGCGACGACTTCAACATTCTCGGTATCGACCAGGGTCAACATAGGGGTACCGACGGAAGCCAGTTCTCCTTCGGAGGCTTGTCTGGAGGTGACGACTCCGGATATAGGTGCTTTAACCAGACATCGCTCGACTTGTAATTCCGATTGTTGGAGCGAGATTCGGGCCAGGTTTAAATCTGTTTCCGCCGAACTGAGATTTTGCTCCGTAATGGCGCTGGCTTTTTTTAGCTTCCTTAGCCGGGCAAGTTCTTTGCGGGCGAGATTGAATCTCGCCCTGGCGCTCGCCATGGAGAATTCCGCATCCTGGCAGTCCAGAATCACCAGAGTTTCTCCTTTACCGACCAGATCGCCAACCCGTACATTAATGGCTAGAATCTGCGCGTTAATCTGCGCGCTGAGCTGCGCATTATTAAGACTGACCACTTTAGCCGGAGCGGAATACTCCGGATAAAACAGAATCTCTTTAAGCGGTTTGCTGGAAACCCGCGTAACCTCAATGTGGTCATCGCTTGATTGCTGGGCAAAGAGAGTGTGGGGGCCAAGCAGAATTCCCGCCAGTAAAAGGTGTCTTATCTTATGCACTGTCTTCGCTCGTTTTATCTATCCTGTGGTGACGTAGAAGGCTGGTCATCCTATCCTGAAGAAATTGCAACCTCGCCCTTTTGACGAAAACACCGTAGTCGATCGTGAAACGCATTCCCACCGGCATGGATTCCTGATTCTCGATTGACAGGAGTTTGTTCAAATCGTTTTCCAGATTTTCAACATGTTGGTGCAGTATGGACTGAAACTTATCTGTGTCGAGTAAATGCGCAAAAAATGCCAAAAGAACGAAATCGGATTTACAGACTTCGTCCGGTGTCGTCTCATAAAGAGATGTCTGAAATCTTTCCCTGCCTGAATCCGTGATGTGATAAACCTTTTTGGCCGGTCGTTTTTCCTGCTCTTCAACACGTACTGTCACCAAATCCGCCTGCTGTAACTTTTCGAGTGCCGGATAGATCGAACCATAGCCGGGGTTCTGGAAATGACTGAATGTCGACTCGAACATCTGCTTGATCTCATAGCCGCTGGCATCGCAGAAATGCAATACGCCAAGGCACAAGTTTTGTGTATTCATTGCTTACTGTTGCATGTATATATCGATTTATAATATATCGGATTGATATATCATCGCTAGCCGGTAGCCATATGATTTCCGCTCTGTAACCACTATCGAACAATACTGCTTGGACATATCTATAGTCATAATATTGACGACCCAATGATATGCCTGCAAAAAATCCGGCTGCACGGGCCGGTGTTGAAGCGACTCGGTACGGATATACTCTTCCGCTTGTTGCTTGTGTATGAAACTTGCCGTTTACGAGTGGGTCGAAGCTTCGCATCGGAATACTGATAATAAGGGGCTGCTATACTCAGTGGCTTCTCAGGCCCGCAACTTGCGGAATATTCAAAAACCGACATCAGATACAGGATTTAACATGCTGAAACTCCGAACCTTGCTAGGCGCCATACTCATTGGTTTTTCATTGTCGCCGTTTTCAGGTCTCAGTGCCGGTGACTCTGAAGGAATGACCAAAACCTGGGCATTTTCGGAATTTGCAACTCCTCTATACGCCCATGCTCCTGATGCATTGCCCTACGCGAATCCTGATGCACCCCGAGGCGGAAGAATCGTTTTGGGTGCATTCGGAACATTCGATACTCTGAATTTTCACGTGGCAAAAGGCGAGTGGCCCGGAAGTATAGGTCTGCTATACGACAGTTTGATGATGGGTACGTCGGATGAGATCGATGCCTATTACGGCGAACTCGCTGAGAGTGTCGAATATCCGCAAGACAAGTCATGGGCAATATTCAATCTCAGAAAAGAAGCCCGTTACCATGATGGCACGCCGGTGACCGCGCATGATTTCGTCTATTCGCTGGATGCGAAAAAAGAACACGGCCGTATCATGATAAAGACGGCCTACGAAATGGTCGACCGCGCCGAGGCATTGGATGACTATAGAGTCAAGTTTTATTTCAACACCCGCGACACCATGAAGCCGATCACCGCAGTTGCATCGCTATCTCCGCTGCCCTTGAGTTTTTGGAAAGACCGCGATATCACCAAGTCAACTCTGGAACCGCCCTTGACCAGCGGTCCCTATAGGATCAAAAAAATGGAGCCTGGAAGATTCATTACCTATGAGCGGGTTAAAGACTACTGGGGCGAAGATTTACCGCTAAAGAAGGGTATTAATAATTTTGATGAAATTCAGTACGACTATTATCAGGATGAAACCGTGATGTTCGAGGCCTTTAAGGCGGGTAAAATCGACGTCCGTGGCGAGAACAGTGCCAAGCGTTGGTCAACCGGCTACGACTTACCGGCAGTGAAAGAGGGCAGAATCATACTGGAAGAGATTCCGACTGAAACACCTTCTGGATTGCGGGGATACTTTTTCAATTCCAAGCGCCCGAGATTTGAAGATGTGCGGGTGCGTAAAGCACTCACATTTCTGTTCGATTTCGAAGCAATTCAGCGAACCGTTTTGTACGGGAAATTCACGCGCGCGCTGCATTACTTCAACGGAGCGGGGTATAGGTCGGAAGATATCCCGAAAGGAAATGAACTGGCTTTGCTCGAACCCTTTAAGGATCAATTGCAGGAATCGATATTTACCGAGCCTTTCTCCTTACCCAAAACCGACGGAAGCGGTCGGGATCGTCGCAACAAGCGTCAGGCGCTGAAGCTTCTCAAGGAAGCTGGCTGGAATCTGAAGTCCGGTAAGTTAATCAATGCCGAAGGAAAGCAATTTCAGATGGAAATTATCTCGGCGCTTGCGGACACTGAACGCTATACGGCTCCGTTTATTGCCAACCTGAAAAGCGTAGGGATAGACGCAAGGTTCCGGGTTGTCGATTCTGCGCAGTGGCGAGAACGGGCGCGCAAAGGCGATTTTGATCTATTGACTGCCAGCACCACTTTTTATCCTCCGCCAGGGGGGGAGCTGAAAACCTATTTTCACTCCAGTACCATAGGCTCGGGGAGTGGAAATTCCTGGGGCGTCGATCATCCGGTTGTAGACGCACTTGTAGAGTTGGTGATAGATGCGAGGGATTCCGAAACCCACTATGCGGCCATGCATGCACTTGACCGGGTACTCCTGGCAAATTATTACGCCGTACCCTTGTATTTTAATCCGGACAGCTGGGTTGCCTACTGGGACCTTTACTCCAAGCCGCAGAGAAGTCCTAAATACGGGCTCGGTATAACCTCTACCTGGTGGCTGGATCCGGACAAAAAACGCTGATCATTATTGGTTTTAGCCGGTGTTCGCTTATATAGTTCGCAGACTGTTGCTGATTATCCCGACCTTGTTCGGGATAATGCTGATTAATTTCATTATAATCCAGTTTGCTCCCGGGGGGCCCGTTGAACAGGCCATCGCCGAGCTGGAAGGGACGGCTGTCAGCGCGACTTCGCGGTTCAGCGGAGGAGGAGAACTGGGTCAATCCACTGCCACCGCCGCTGCAAATGAAAACAGTAAATACAGGGGTGCACAGGGCTTGCGCCCGGATATTATCGCCGAAATAGAAAAGCAGTTCGGCTTTGATAAACCGGCCCACGAGCGCTTTTTTACCATGATATCGGATTATTTGAGATTCGATTTTGGTGAAAGCTATTTTCGCGATCAATCCGTTATCGGACTTGTCATTGAGAAACTGCCGGTTTCCATATCGCTGGGCGTCTGGACAACGGTACTGGTTTATCTGATATCTATACCCCTGGGTGTAGCCAAAGCCCTTCGGGATGGAACAAGGTTTGATGCCTGGACCAGCGGTGTCGTTATTGTGGGCAATGCGATTCCTGGATTTCTGTTCGCAATACTGCTCATTGTACTGTTTTCCGGCGGGCGCTATTTTGACTGGTTTCCGCTGCGCGGACTTGTATCGGATAATTTCGACGAACTCAGCAGTTGGGAAAAAGTAAAGGATTATCTGTGGCATATTACCCTGCCCATACTTTCCATGGTCATAGGCGGTTTCGCCAGCCTGACGGTACTGACTAAAAATTCGTTTCTGGATCAAATACGCCTGCAATATGTGCAAACCGCACGGGCGAAAGGACTGACCGAAGATCGCGTCATGTACGGACACGTTTTTCGAAATGCCATGTTGATTGTTATCGCCGGGTTTCCGAGTGCATTTATCAGTGCCTTATTTACCGGAGCGCTTTTAGTCGAGGTTATTTTTTCTCTCGATGGCTTGGGATTGCTTGGATTTGAAGCGGCAATCAACCGTGATTATCCGATAATGTTTGCAACGCTGTATATCTTTACACTGCTTGGACTATTGCTTCAGCTGATTGGCGATATCACTTACCACTTGATTGATCCGAGAATCGATTTTGAGAGCAGGCGGACGTAATGGAGCAGCGTATTTTCGGTAAAGAAGTCAATCCTATAACCTGGCGACGTTGGCTGAATTTTCGAGCTAACCGGCGCGGTTACTATTCGCTGTGGATTTTTCTTCTGCTCTTTTTTTTAAGTCTTTTTGCTGAATTTCTTGCCAATGACAAGCCGCTTTATATTCACTATGAAGGTAGTTCCCACTGGCCGGTTTTTACGGTTTATACAGAAACCGAATTCGGAGGTGAATTTGAAGCCGAAGCGGACTACAGGGATCCTTATATCCGGGAGTTGATCGAAGAAAAAGGTTGGATGATCTGGCCGTTGATTCCCTGGTCTTACGACACCATAGATTACGAGGCAGAGCAAAGCCCTCCTTCTCCAATTACAAGGCGGCATCTTTTAGGCACGGACGATCAAGGCCGCGATGTGTTGGCCAGGGTGATTTACGGTTTCCGCATATCGGTGTTATTCGGGCTTTTGTTAACGCTGGTGAGTTCCGTAATCGGAGTGATGGCCGGGGCGGTTCAAGGTTATTTTGGCGGCAGAATAGATTTATTCGGTCAAAGGTTTATCGAGATCTGGCAAGGTTTACCGGTGCTGTATTTGCTGATTATCATGTCCGCAGCCATCACACCCGGATTTTTCTCCTTGTTAATTCTTATGATCCTGTTCTCCTGGACTGCTCTGGTGGGTGTTGTCCGGGCGGAGTTTCTCAGGGCGAGGAATTTTGATTATGTGAGAGCCGCCAAGGCATTAGGGGTTTCCGATACAACGATTATGTATCGCCATGTTTTACCGAATGCCATGGTTGCGACTATAACGTTCATGCCTTTTATATTGTCGGGCGCGGTCACGACGCTGACCAGTCTGGACTTTCTTGGATTCGGTTTACCCCCGGGTTCGCCCTCACTCGGTGAATTATTGAATCAGGGGAAGAACAACCTGCAGGCGCCCTGGCTGGGAATCACCGCATTCATTGTATTGTCAGTCATGCTGAGTCTGTTGGTATTTATCGGTGAGGCGGTAAGGGATGCATTCGATCCCAGGAAAAGCATTGTATGAATCATCAAAACAGTATTCTCAGCGTCGCTGACGTCAGTGTGGATTTCCATCTCACGAACCGCGTGCTTCACGCCGTTAAGAATGTGTCTTTCAGCCTGCAGCAAGGTAAAACGCTTGCATTGGTCGGCGAAAGCGGCAGCGGCAAATCCGTAACTGCGAACTCGATAATGCGCTTATTACCACAAGTGGCGGAGATCAGCAGCGGCGAAATCGTTTACGACGGGGAAAATCTGCTCAAACTGGATGAATCGCAGATGAATATCATACGTGGAAACGGAATCAGCATGATTTTCCAGGAGCCCATGACGGCGTTGAATCCGCTGCATACGGTGGAACGTCAGATCAGCGAGACCTTGATTTTGCACAAGGGGCTGAGCAAAACGCAGGCCAGAGAGGAAGTGCTTTCCTTGTTGTATAAAGTGCAGATCCGCAAACCGGAGCGGCGTCTGAAGTCCTACCCGCATGAGCTTTCCGGCGGACAAAGACAGCGTGTCATGATTGCAATGGCGTTGGCAAACCAGCCTTCGGTGTTGATTGCCGATGAGCCTACTACAGCTCTGGATGTTACGGTACAGGCAGAAATACTGGAATTGTTGGGTCAGTTGCAGCAAGAAATGGGGATGGCCATTTTGTTGATATCTCACGATTTCGGTGTTGTGAGAAAAGTCGCCGATCATGTATGCGTTATGCGCGAAGGAGAGATTGTAGAGCAGGGAATCGCGGATCGTATTTTTTCCGATCCTCAGCACGAATACACACAAAAATTGCTCGCCGCCGAACCCCAAGGGGCCGCTTCACCAATCCCCGATAGCGCGCGGGAAATTATGCATTGCGATGATATGCGGGTGTGGTTTCCGTTGACTCGCGGTCTGTTTGGCCGGGTGAAGGATTATGTCAAAGCGGTTGACGGTGTCTCATTCCGGATTCGAGAAGGTGAGACGCTGGGTATAGTGGGAGAGAGCGGCTCCGGGAAAACTACACTTGCACTTGCCGCTTTGAGATTAATTCAATCAGAAGGAAAAATCGTTTACCTGGGGGAGGACTTGCACAGTTACCAGGGCAAGTCGCTGAGAAACCTGCGCAAAGAAATGCAAATTGTTTTTCAGGATCCGTTCGGGAGCTTGAGCCCACGGCAATCCATCGCGCAAATTATATCGGAAGGTCTCGTCGCCCATGATTTATTTGAGAGTGATGCCGAACTGGAAAAAAAAGTGATTGAGGCATTGGAAGAAGTCGGTATAGATCCTGAATCCCGCCATCGTTACCCTCACGAGTTTTCCGGCGGCCAGCGCCAACGTTTTGCAATTGCCAGAGCCATGATACTCAAACCCAGGCTCATGGTCCTGGACGAACCCACTTCTGCTTTGGATCGCTCCATTCAGGGCCAGGTGATCGATCTATTGAAGCAGTTGCAAGTTAAATACAAACTGGCCTATTTATTTATCAGCCATGATCTGAAAGTTGTGCGCGCGATGAGCAATTCGATACTGGTCATGAATCAGGGAAAGCTGGTTGAGTCCGGCAGCGCGGAATCATTGTTTGAGCGCCCTCAGCGGGAATACACAAAACGCCTGATCAGCGCGGCATTCGATTTCAGGCTATCAAACTGATTCCGCTAAAAAAGTAGCTAGAAAAGAATCGTGAACTACACTACAAATCAGAGTTCTTAATATTACACATTTGTTAGGTGCTATTGGCCACAAGCTTTCGAGAGCACAAATAAATTATATTGGACCCTTAAAGAGTGCAGAACGATGAATTCAGATACTGTTCAACACAACAGTGAAGCCAATTTCTACAGGAAAGTTGCCAAAGCAATCCGATTACTGGTGTTGCTGCTTTTCGTGCTCGTTCTGAACACCGCCTGTTCGGATTTAGACTCATCCGGCACTAAGGATCCCGCGGATAATCCATCGAATGAAGCTCCTTCGCAAGATATCAAAGACGATGATCCCGACGACGGTTCGGAGTCTCCCGACGGCGAAGAAGAGCCAGTATTTCAGGTTTTTACCGAAACGGGTGGCACAGGAATGCGTGTTACCTACTCACCGGCTACACTGACTGCTTTGACCAATGTCGAAGAGCTGGAGTCCGTTTACGCAGATTTGATGGCGTGTGTCGGTCTCGCTTCAGCGGCTCCGCCTTCATTGCTTTTCACAGACGATGAAAGTCAATTTTTTGTCAGGGAGGACGGCACCGATGTTCGCGGCTATTTTGACTCGCAAAGCGGTGATGTCATTGTCTTTGCTGAAGATTTGGACGAAAACTTCGGAAACAAGTACTGGTGGACCAGACACGGATTGATTCAATACCTTATCGATGAGCACGGTCTGAATCCGGACAGCAGCGTAAGTCCGTTCCTTCAATGTCACTGGGCGGGTTAACATCACTGCGTTCTAAAGCAGTATCCTAAAAGGCCTGATTCAGCACTTTAGCTTCGGGCTTGCCTTTTCCATCAGCGCTTTAACTTCCTATTTTCTGGCTTGCTTCGTGCATCAAAATGGACATTTTGATCGACCGGAGTCGATGCACGCGAGCTCAGACCCAATCAGGCCATTGTCATATAAAGTAATCGTTTATCCGGCCACTAGCTCCTGGCACCAATCCGGTTTTTATCCAGACATTATTTTTCGAATGGCTCCGTAAAAACAAATGCGGCGGCCTATTGAAATTTCGAATTAAAAATAAGGCTACTCAGAATGTCCGCACTAAGGTATTTGGCTGGCGTTACTCCACTCACCGAGCATTCCAAAAATCTAAAACCGCTGAATCAAGTTACGCCCTCTGAAAGCACACAATGGCAATGGTCGACCAAGGGTGGTGGTGCGGCGTTTTCTCTGCAGCCCAAATACCTTCTTGGGCCCGGTTGGTACATGATCGAAGTCACACTCTCCGGCACCATGGCGAGGGTATTGTGTCAGTTTTCGTTTAGTTTCGGCAATGGACGCTCGGAAAAGAGCAGCGCTCAAATCAAGGGAACACCCGGTAAAACCCTCAAGCGATTGGTGTACTTCCCCACAAGACCGAAATCCATTCGATTTACGCCGTTGGAAGGAAAAGCGGATTTTACGGTAAACAGCTTGCGTATAGTTCCCGTATCCAATCAGTTTGCAAGAAAGCGAATGCTGAGCCGTGTACTCAACAAAGAATTAATCGATAATGCCGTGACCCTGGACGACGTGAAATTGCGACTGAACGAACAGGCGCTTGAACAGCAGACGGATTTTCAACAAATTCTTCTGGATAGCTATGAAGAGACCTTTGATACGGCAAAGTACGAATGTTGGATAAGAAGATATGAGACTCCTGTATTCGGGGATGTTGTGAAAATTCAACAGGAAATTGACCGGATGACAGAAAAACCACTTGTCTCGGTCATCATGCCGGTATACAACCCCGAAGAAAAATATCTCAGGCAAGCGATCAGCTCAGTGCTTCGCCAGTCTTACGAGCGGTGGCAGCTATGTATTGTTGACGATGGTTCCACAGAACCTCACGTAAGGACTGTTCTCGAAGAGTATTCATCCGCCGATGAGAGAGTTACAGTAAGCTACAGTACAGATAACGAAAATATTTCTCTTGCGTCTAATAAAGCGTTAACTGCGGCCAGCGGTGACTATATAGCGTTTCTGGACCATGATGACATGCTTGCCGATAACGCTCTATACGCTATGGTAAAAGCGGTTAATGACAATCCTCAAGGCCGGGTATTTTACAGCGACGAGGATAAGATCGATGCAAGCGGTCACAGGACATCGCCGTATTTCAAGCCCCAGTGGAACCGGGATCTGTTTTACGCCTACAATTATCTCTGCCACTTTACCATGATCCGGCGTGAGCTGCTGAACAGTATCGGTCATTTCAGGGCAGGCGTTGAAGGCAGCCAAGACTATGATTTATTGCTCAGAGCGGTAAAAGCGACCGGTTTTACGGATATAGTGCATGTCCCGCACGTACTCTACCATTGGCGGATGATCGACGGTTCAACCGCGCTGGCTGCGGGGGAGAAATCCTATACAACGGAAGCGGGCCTGAAAGCACTTCGGGATCACTTCGACTCCATGGGCATGAGAAAAGTACGGGTCAGTGCCGCCGAACGGGAAAATACTTACAGAGTCATATATCCCATACCGGAAAATCCGCCTTTGGTTTCTTTACTTATTCCTACCAGGGATATGCTGGAAGTTTTAAAACCCTGCGTCGAAAGTATCATTAACAAAACCCGGTATAAAAACTACGAAATCCTGATTCTGGACAATCAAAGTAAAAAAGAAGAAACGTTTGATTGGTTCAGGTTTATTCAACAACACCCTCGGGTAAGGGTTTTGCAATATGACGGTGTATTCAACTTTTCCGCCATCAACAACTTTGGAGTTGAGCACGCTCAAGGTGAAATTGTCGGCCTAATCAATAACGATGTAGAAGTTATCAGCACGCAGTGGTTGAGTGAAATGGTTTCTCACGTTTTAAGAGATGGCATAGGGTGTGTGGGGGCGAAGTTGCTGTATCCTGATGAAACAATACAGCACGCTGGAGTTGTGTTAGGGATAGGTGGCGTCGCCGGGCATGTTTTCAAAGGAATTGATCAGCACGATGGCGGGTATTTTTCACGGGCACAATTGCCGCAGAATTACTCTGCAGTTACCGGAGCTTGCATGCTTGTGTCAAAGTCGTTGTTCGAGCAAGTCGGTGGTTTGGACGAGCAAAGCTTCAAAGTTGCATTTAACGATATAGATTTTTGTCTTAAAGTGAAAGAAGCCGGATACAGGAATCTCTGGACTCCCCATGCATTGCTTTTTCACCACGAATCAAAATCGCGAGGTTATGAAGACACGCCCGAGAAAAAAAAGCGATTTCTTTCGGAAGTCGCCAGTATGAAACTCAAGTGGTCCAAAGAACTTCAGAACGATCCCGCATACAGCCCGAATTTGTCACGCAAAAATGAGGGATTTCAAATCAGAAGCTGAAGCTGACCGTACCGGCGGGTGGAACACAGAGAATCAGAGACTCACATAAAAATGACAAAGAGTATTTTTTTTGTACATGTACCAAAGACAGCGGGAACCAGCTTTAGAATCGCTGCTGCCAAGTATTTTGGCGACGACAATGTGTTGGCGGACTACGGAGTGCATTCCCCCACTACCAGTGAAATAGTCTGCGACCTGGCTTACAAAAATCCAGACCTGTACAAGCTTTCAAAATACATTAACAAAGAAAAAATCAGAATGCTGACCGGTCACGTGCGGGTTCAGAAATACAATCCTGTTTTTCCCAGTCTGTCTACCGCGACTTTTTTACGTCATCCTGTGGAGCAGGTGCTATCCCATTACGAACATTACATACGGCATCTGGATTATCAATCCAGTTTTGATGATTTTGTTCGAGAGGAACGTTTTACCAATATCCAATATCGATTGCTTGGAGGAATACCTCTGGAATTTTACGGATTTATCGGTATTACAGACCGCTATAATGATTCCATCGATTTGTTCAATTATTTTTATAAGTCGAATTTTGAAAAGCTTTCCCTCAACACGAAGTTATCCGCCGCCAGCCACAAACCCTTGTTTCAATCCGTCAGCGACCTTGACCAGGATATGTATGATTTTATCGCCCATCGCAACCGTCATGACATGAGGCTGTATCAACAGGCGAAGAGTGTGTTCGAAGAGCGGTATCGCTTGTTCAGAGAAAGTAAACCCTTCTCATTCGGTTTTGTCCGCAGCGTTAACAGAAGGCGGGTATTTGGCGTGGCGTTTGGCGAAAATCCCAACAAAGTCCTTACCGTGGAGATCTTACGCAACGGAGAAGTCGTTGCCGAGATCCGCTCCGCGGAATCATCGCATCGGTTTCAGCATATGAATATCCCCCGTTTGGGATTTGTGGGTTTTAGTCACGAATTCGCTGACCAGCTTGATGAGAGTGACGAAGTCCTCTGCAGAATTAAAGATACTCAACAGTTATTGAGTGGCTCAACCAAGATTCAAACCGAACAGTCCGACGAAATTGATACTGCCTGATGGAATGACACATTTCATCGATAGTTCTCGATACTAAATTCTTGCCTGATCCAGCCGACAATCTATTAAAGATATGCCCTCGGGGTATGTCCGCGATAATCCCTTGAATCTAGCGGTATTTTACTACCCCAAGAGGCTAAGCTATTGAAAAAACCGCAGAAAGTCCCACTTTCCTCAATTTCGACGAGGCTATCCGACCTGCTTTCCAATGGTTTATTCAATCCGGGAAGGGCTTGTCTGCCCATGGTTCGGAGCATTATGGGGTTGATTCGCGGTACGGCTACGCAATTTATCTGCAGCCGGTACAGGTGGTAAAGCCACAATGGAAGTAGAAAACAGCAATGCCGCAATCGATAATGCCTGTGTGCTGATCGCCGACGATGATCCAACCATTCGATTGTTGATGAGTGCCGCGCTGGCGGATTCGGGTATCAGAATTATCGAAGCAGGCAACGGAAAGGAAGCTCTGGAAGCATTTCAACGGGAAAAACCCGATCTTGTGGTGATGGACGTGTTAATGCCCGTGATGGATGGTTACGAATCCTGTAACCGTATTCGACAACTTCCCGAGGGTGAACATACACCGATCATAATGGTTACCGGCTTGGAGGAAGTTGAAGCCATAGATGAGGCTTACAATGCCGGGGCCACGGATTTCATCACAAAGCCGATTGCCTGGCCTATTCTCCGGCAGAGAATCGCCTATATATTGCGAGCCAGCAGAACCACTCGCGCGCTTGCGGTCAGCAAAGAGCGGTATGCTCTCGCTGCCAGAGGTGCGAATGACGGATTGTGGGACTGGGATTTAATCCGAAATCGGATCTACTATTCAGATCGCTGGAAGGAAATGCTTGGCTATGAGAAATACGAGCTTGATTCGGACCCAAAGCAGTGGCTGGATAGAGTGCACCCGGATGACAAAGATTTGGTTTCCGCCGAGCTGGAAAAGCATCTCGCCGGGGAAACCGGGCATTTCGAGAGTGAGCACAGATTAAGACAACGTTCGGGCGACTATATCTGGATTCTGTGTCGCGGAGTGGTATTAATCAATGAAGAAAACAAACCGGTCCGCATGGCAGGCTCGTTGACTGATATTACCAGGCGAAAAAACGCTGAAGAACAGCTGCGATACGATGCCCTGCACGATAATCTTACCCGCCTTCCAAACCGGTCGCTGTTTCTGGAGAGGGTTCTGTATTGTATTAATCGTGCGCGCCGGCAACCGAGCTATAACTTTGCCGTAGTGTTCTTAGACCTGGACCGGTTTAAGTTTATCAATGACAGTATGGGTCATATGGTAGGGGATCAATTCCTAATCGAGGTTTCCAATCGAATCGACCGACAACTGCGGGAAATGGACACCCTGGCCCGTCTGGGCGGTGATGAATTTACCATTCTGTTCGATGATATTGACGGCGTGCGATCCGTCACCCGGATTGTCGACAGAATTCTAAAAGAAGTGGCCAAGCCATTCACTCTTGACGATCAAGACGTTGCCGTAAGTTGCAGTATGGGAATAACGCTGAGCAATATGGGATACACTAAACCGCAGGATATGCTGCGGGATGCAGACACGGCTATGTACAGGGCGAAAGCTCTGGGCAAAGACCGTTATGAAATTTTCGACAAAGAAATGCATCAGCATGTGTTGTCAATCATGCAACTGGAGAGAGAATTGCGCACCGCCTCCTCTGAAGGGCAATTTCGTGTGTATTACCAACCGATTCTTTCCATCAAGGAAAATAAAATTGCCGGATTTGAAGCTTTGCTTCGTTGGAAACATCCCGAACGGGGTATCATCAAGCCCCGCGAGTTTATTGCTGCCGCAGAGGAATCGGCCTTGATCGTAAAGATCGGGCGTTGGGTTTTACGCGAGGCCTGCTTTCAGTTGCGCCAATGGCAGGAGGAAAATCCGGAATTGGAAAACTCCTTCGTCAGTGTCAATGTGTCCAGCCGCGAATTCGCTCAGCCGGATATTGTAAATGTGGTGGAGGAAGTATTATCCGAATCGGCACTGGATCCGGCTTGCCTTAAACTGGAATTAACGGAAAATGTTTTGATTGAAAACTCAGACCAGGCACTTGAGGTATTGAATCAATTGCGTGGAATGGGAATACATTTATCGATTGATGATTTCGGAACCGGCTATTCTTCGTTCAGCTATTTGCATAAATTTCCGTTCGATGTGTTGAAAATTGATCGAAGTTTTATTTCTCAGTTCGACAAGGATGAGAAAAGTCGCGAGATCGTGAGCGCAATCATCTCGCTGGCGCATAATCTGGGTTTAACCGTCGTCGCTGAAGGAAGTGAAACCCTGGAAGAGCTTGAGCAACTTAAAACACTGGACTGTGAGTACAGCCAGGGCTATGTGTTTTCCAAGCCCTTGAATCCGGATGCAACTCTGGGGTTGATTAAATCGGATTTGACGGCCCTGAGGATTGCTGATCAAAGAGCAGCGAAAAAGACTTCCGCTGAACAAAAACAGTATCTTGCTGGGAATAAGTAAAGCATTCCGTTACAGTACACTAGGTCTCATCGGCAATTCCACCGAAAATTTCCGTCAGCCGGGGAACAAGCCTCGCCAGTTCCAGACTCGACAAAGTAAATGCGGCGTCAAACTCGGCAGCGGGATCGGCTGAGCCGTCTTCACCGGCCTGCTCTTTCAGTACATCGCTGAAACGCAGTTTTTTAATTGAAAGTTCATTGTCCAACACAAACGACAATGAATCCTGCCATTGTAGTGCCAGTTTGACGGCGAATTTTCCGGCCTGCAGATGTGCTCTTATTTCGTCGGATTCCAGTAACTGATGTCTACTACAACGAACGACACCTCCTTCATCATCCGTGGCAGTCAATTCGCATTCACGGCCAATGGTGATATCCTCCGGTGTCGCAAGCCTGCCTTCGAGCCAGCCGGTGAAAAAGGAGGCGGGAGCTTCCTTTACCTCCAGGGGCTTGATCGGAAGACTGCCAAGCGTTTTTCTCAAATAGGACGTGAATTCATCGGCCCGCTTGGCACTGGACGAGTCTACCAGTAGATAGCCCAGTTCGGGGGCCAATAGACCATAAGTAAAAATCGAGCGGGTAAATGCCCTGGGCGTCAATTCCATTACAGTCTCATCCTTTATTTCATCACGCTCCCTTCGGCTCAGTTTACGCATCTGCTCCTCTTCAATGCATCCAACCCGTTCATTGACAAAATCTTTGATCACACTTGCGGGAAGAATGCGTTCCTGTTTTTTTGCGCAAAGTAAAATAAAACCAAAGCCCGAGTGAACAAGACTTTCTCCCTGCGTGCCCATCGGACTGGACCACCCGTAGCTGCTTAAGGCTTGGCTGAGGCAGGGTGTAAAGCGGTCTTTTTCAAGTTTTTTTTCCAGCGATTCTAAGTCAAAGGTCGGCTCTTGGGTAAAGCGGTAGATCACTATATTTTTAAACCACACGGATAGAGTCCTTTGTATAGTGGGAGCAGGTGTCCGCATTCGGTCTGACACCTTTGCCCCGGCAAAAAGGCAGGAATTTTACCCGAAACAATCGCGGCCTGCAGGACCATCCGGATAGATTACGCCCAAATAAATAGCATTTGGGACGGGGGAAATAAGACTATTTGCAGAATTTGGTGTCAAAGGCGGCGGAGAACCTGTCCAGATCCGAGAAAGGGAGAAAGTTGATTCCGGCTGCCGCCTTGCGGCCGCCTCCGCTTGTAAACTGGCGGCACAGCTCGTCCGCTCCGGTTTTATTATTCAAAGGTGCGCGGACGCTCACCTGATAATTCTCATTTGGCAGTTCCGTGAGCAGGGCATGTGCTCTGTCCGGAAAGTCGCGGGCCAATTGATTGCTGTACACGCCGCTTACCCGCCGGGCCCAGGGATGGTCCGGAAAGATAAAGAGAGCACAGCGATCGCTTATCCGCTCCGGACTGACATCACTTGCGCGCTGCATATCCTGTGAATATCCGTCACTCAATTGTTTGAATGCTTCGTCTTCATCAATAAAGTCAAAGGGTGATGAATAGGGAGAAACTTTTTGATATAGCGATTTTGGATGAAAGAATAAATCCTCAATCCGGCTGCCGTAGCCGTTATAGTTGAGCAGGGTTCCGAGAATCTCCAGTTGTTGCAATGCTCCCTGATCGAGGTTTAATTCCCTCGCGGCGGCGACCGCGGAGTCGAACAGATTATCGCCGAAGGCCGCTACAATGGCCCAGGGACGGAATTTTCCTTCCAGATGATTATTGACTAAAAGCCCGGTGCAAACATCGCTGGCTGTATCGATCTGGGCCATCAGAGAAGGATGTTGCGGGATATCGCCGGCATAATGGTGATCGAAGTAATCTACAGAGACGCCCTCTTGCAGCAATCGATCCAAATCCTTGCGGTTTTTATCCATCGAAATATCGAGTACTGTTGCGGAATCACCGGGTTCTCCCTCGATCTGTTCCAACAGTGCGATATCCCTTTTCACACCCGTGATCAGCTGGCTGTCTTTTGGGTAGGCGAGTCTGAGCTGGTGCAGTGAACATATACCATCCGCGTCGCCGTTAAATACGTCATAATGCATAATTTACTTCAGGCTCTAAGGCCCGCTGTTTTATAACTGATACCTGAGTTTCCGAGCGATCTCCCTGATCAAACAAGGCCCTTTATAAATGAAACCTGAATAAAGCTGAACCAGGCTCGCGCCGGCGTCGATTTTTGCCTGTGCGTCGGCAAGGTTCATAATACCGCCCACTCCGATAATTGGGGTTGTACCCGCAAGCGCCGTGCCCAATTTGCTGATGATCATGGTGCTTTTGCGCATTAAGGGTGCGCCGCTGAGTCCGCCGGTTTCGTCCGCGTTGGGCAGACCTTCCACGCCATCACGATCATTGGTTGTATTGGTAGCAATTACGCAATCGATTTCGTGTCTGATCACGCTTTGGGAAAATTCATCCAGCTGATCGTCGGTCAGGTCGGGCGCAATTTTTACCGCGATGGGAACGTAGCGGTCATGCAATTGTGCCAGCTCAAACTGGGTTTGCTTCAGATCAACAAACAGATGATCGAGCATCCGGCCGTGCTGAAGCTCTCTCAGGCCCGGCGTATTGGGCGATGAGATATTGACAGTGACATAGTCTGCATAGGGATAGACTTTTTCCAGGCAGTACAGGTAATCACCATTGGCCGATTCGAGCGGCGTGTCTTTGTTTTTACCGATGTTGATTCCCAATATGCCTCCGTATCTATGGCTTTTGACGTTTTGAATCAAATAATCGGCTCCCTCGTTATTGAATCCCATGCGGTTCACGATGGCGCTTTTCTGCGGAATTCGGAAAAGTCTCGGGGCGGGATTCCCCGGCTGCGCTCTGGGTGTAATCGTGCCGACTTCGATAAAACCGAATCCCAGAGCACCCAGTCCGTCCAGATAGTCCGCGTTTTTGTCCAGGCCCGCTGCCAGGCCAACGGGGTTTTGAAAGTCGATTCCCATAACCGAGACGGGGTTGTCCGGAATTCTGGAGCGAAAAGAACTACCGAGCGCTCCAACGGAAATTTTATCCAGTGTGCTCAGAGCAAAATGATGAGCTTTCTCGGCTTCCATACGAAATAAAGCAGAGCGCAAAAGCTTATAAAACAAGGTTTAGAGTCCTTCGGAATTATCCGGTTCAGTTTGATTGTCAGTCGTTAGCAGGTATTGTAGTTTGATAAAATCCGGATTATCCCAGATCAATTTAATCCTGTAATGGGTTTGATCCCATTCGAACTCGGCATGGCCGCGACCCGCAATGATCGCATTCAAGCGCGAGCTGCGGGAACCGGCATATGCAGGAAAATCACTGAAGTCGCTACCTCTTCCGTACAGACGAACAAGTTTGACTTTCCATGAGGTATAGTTGATCCAGCCGCCGGGTGTTTCCAATCTTGTTACAGCCAGCGTAAGATTGTCTTGTGATTGCAGCATTATGGTTTTTCCATTTTCCACAAAACTGTAAATTGTATTACCATCATCGGTTTCAGTGACGGTGGGTGCATCGCTTAAATGTGCAATATTGGTGTCTGTTTCTCCTCCGAGGCAGTATTGATTAAAAACAACTTTCGCACATTCTCTGGCCGCCAGGGGCGTGTGCGCGAGCCATGTTAAACTTATCAGAGAGAAGCATGCCAACAACAACTTTCCGGGTCTTGTTATGATTCCCTGATCATCCGAAGAGGCAGATTTTTGTATTTTGTCAGTTAATTTCATCTCAGTACATTTTGCGGCAGCCCATAGTCCTGTGCAAGTCGAATTCCAATGAAGATATACCCTAATCGCCTCAGCGAACATCTACGCCAGGGATTGAAACCCGTATACGTGATCAGCGGTGAGGAACAGCTGCAGGTCAACGAATGTTGCGATGCCATAAGGGCCTGTGCCCGTTCGCAAGGGTTTGCTGAACGCGCGGTCTATTCGGTTGATATAGACACTAATCACGATGAATTTCTGCAATCGGCCGATAATCTTTCGCTATTTGCCGAAAAAAAAATTCTGGAAATTCGTCTGCCCAGAGGAAAAACCGGTAAGGAGTGGGCCCGGGTCATAAACCGCTATTTGGACAGTCCTCCTGACGACACTTTGCTCATCATATTCGGCACAAAACTCGAACGTGCTGTACAGTCCAGCGCATGGTACAAAAAAGCCGATAAACTGGGGGGGGTTATCACTGCCTGGCCCAAAAAACACCAAGAAATCCTGAACTGGATCGGCAAACGGCTAGGGCAATTGCATTTGCGGGCTTCCCGATCTGCCATAACGCTTATCGCCCGGCGAATCGAAGGGAATATGCTGGCGGCTGAACAGGAAATGCAAAAGCTTGCGCTACTCTATCCGGGTGTTGAAATCGGTGATGCCGAGGTCATTTCAGCGGTAGCTGACAGCAGCCGATACTCGGTTTTCGATCTTAGCAATGCAGCCCTGGACGGAAACGCTGCACGCACGGCAAAAATCCTGTATACCTTGCGTGCCGAAGGAGTATCTGAAGTGTTGATTCTCTGGTCTGTATCCCAGGAAATAAAACTGGTGAGCGGTATTGCCCAGGCACAGCTGGCGGGCCTGGCATCCGATGCGGCGATCAACGGCGCAGGAGTCGCCAGAAACAGAATCGGTCTGGTTAAAAAGGCTTTGCACCGTCATACCGAGCGCGATTGGCTCAAGATGCTGGCTAAGGCTATCAGGCTCGATAGAATAATAAAAGGACGGGAGTCGGGAGAATTCTGGGATGAGATATTGGAGTTGACCTTGTTTCTTGCAGGACGAAAATTAGAATTGCCCGAAAGTGCTGAAATATCCTAAACCTCGATAATAAAGGGTCGCAACACAAATGACAGACATGATAAAACAACTCCTCCGCGGTCGGGTGAAAGTCGGCAGCAATGTATCCGTCGCAGGTTGGGTGCGTAGCCGGCGGGATTCGAAGGCAGGTATTTCGTTTCTTGCCATCTATGATGGTTCCTGCTTCGATCCCGTTCAATTGGTGATTCCGGATACGCTGTCGAATTATCAGTCACAGATTCTGAAACTGTCTGCCGGTTGTTCAGTCCGGGCAGGCGGAATTCTGGTGGAATCACAGGGCAAGGATCAGGCTTACGAAATACAGGCCGAGTCGATCGATGTGTTGGGCTGGGTGGATGATCCTGAAGCTTATCCGGTGGCCAAGAAAAGGCATAGTTTCGAATTTCTGCGTACCGTTGCGCATTTGCGTCCGCGGACCAATGCCTTCGGTGCCGTCAGCCGGGTACGCAGCTGTTTGTCACATGCCATTCACCACTATTTTTACCAACGGGGGTATCATTGGGTCAATACGCCGATCATCACGGCCAGTGATGCCGAGGGCGCGGGCGAGATGTTCAGGGTCAGTACACTCGACCTGCAGAACCTGCCGCGGGATGAAAATCAGCGAGTGGATGTCAGCAAGGATTTTTTCGGCAGCGACTCTTTTTTAACCGTATCAGGACAACTTAACGCCGAAAGCTATGCGCTCGCCGTCAGTAAAGTCTATACGTTCGGGCCGACGTTCAGGGCCGAGAACTCCAATACCAGCCGGCATCTGGCCGAATTCTGGATGATAGAGCCGGAAGTTGCGTTTGCGGATTTATCGGACAATGCACAATTGGCAGAGGATTTTCTTAAATATCTGTTTCGTACCGTGTTGGAAGAATGTCCGGACGATATGGCATTTTTTGCCCAGAGGATTGACAGGCAGGCGATCAGCCGTTTGGAGTCTCTTGCCGAATCTGAATTCGAGCGGATGGAATATTCCGAAGCGATCAGGATTTTGGAGAATTGCGGAAAGAAGTTTGAGTTTCCGGTGAATTGGGGAGCGGATCTTCAATCCGAACATGAGCGGTTCCTAACCGAAGAGCACTTGGGCAGACCGATAATAGTGATGAACTATCCAAAGGATATTAAAGCCTTTTATATGAGACTGAACGATGATGAGAATACCGTGGCAGCCATGGATGTGCTGGTTCCGGGAATCGGTGAGATCATCGGCGGCAGCCAGCGGGAAGAGCGCCTCTCTCAACTGGATAAGAAACTCGAACAAATGGGGTTGTCGGAGGAACTTTGGTGGTATAGGGATTTACGCCGGTATGGGACGGTACCGCATTCCGGTTTCGGCATGGGGTTTGAACGATTGATCAATTACATCACCGGCATGGAAAATATTCGCGATGCCATTCCTTTTCCCCGTACCCCCAAGCACGCACCTTTTTGATGTATCGGGCGGCTCGCGATGATTTATGCGAAGGATGGATTATTCGCTTTCGCCTGGGTCTTCCTGGCACTCCCGAACCGGCAGAGAAAAACCGAATTCGGTTCCGCTGACGCCGTTGCTCTCAACCCATATCCGTCCCTTATGCTGCTCCATGATCAGCTGTGATATTGCAAGCCCCAAGCCGGAACCGCGGGGTTTGCCTGTTTGTTGGTCCTGTACTTGTTGAAATCGCCTGAATATCCTGTCCTGGTGTTCCTGACTGATCCCGGGGCCGTTATCTCGAACCCTGATAATCAGATTGGTCTGTTCTTCCACCAGACTGACAAGCACTTCCCCTTTCCCGGGTTCGCAGAATTTTGCTGCATTGGAAAGCATATTGATAAGAACCTGTTGCACCCGGTCTTTATCCAGACAGGTTTCTACAGCCTTTTCCGGCACATCGCTGCGCAGTCTCATTTTCCGGTCCTGATAGAGTTGAAAAACTGACTCGATGGCATCCTGCACGATTTGCCGGACGTCCAGATATTCCAGATTCAGCTGAATATTGCCCGATTCCAGTTTTGCCATATCGAGAACGTCGTTGATCAGACGGGTCAGACGCTCACTCTCTTTAACGATAATCTGGAGAAACTTTTCCCTCTCTTCAACTGAGACGTCCGGCGTGTTAAGCAGTATTTCCGAAAATGCCCGAATCGAAGTCAAGGGTGTTCGCAATTCATGACTGACGGTGGAGACGAATTCATCCTTCATTTTATCCAGTTCTTTTAGCTGCTCATTCGCTTCGCGCAGTTCATCGGACGTTTTCTCAAGTTCCCGGGTTTTCTGTTCAAGCTGGTGGCTGTATTCCATGACTTGTGTTGTTTCGGTGAGTATTTCCATCACATCCTCGATATTGATGGTTTCACCTTTATAGAAATCGGATATGATCGATCTGGCACTGGATGCGCCCACCACTCCGGCCAGTATCTGCTCGGCATGGTTGGCGATATACAAATTGTGCTCGGATTTTTCCAGCTCTTCGGGGTCAAAACCTCGGTGTAAGGCAAATGAGCGGAACTGGCGTTCAGTCGCTTCTTCACCGATAAATCTTGAAACCACCGCGTGCAGCTCTTTGTAATGTACGTGGCCGCGCCAGACCCCGGTTCCGGATCCGATATCGTCCTGCTGGCTGTAAATATCAACGAATTCCCGCGCCTGGAGCTGCTCCAATGGGCCAGCCTTGGTAAAAGTGGAGACTATGATAATCAATAGCAGATTGAGCGGCAGAGACCAAAGCACCGCATGACTGACAGGATCCAGACCTTCCAGGCCCATTAATGCGTAGGGTTTAAGCAGGCCAATGTCCCACAGGCCCTTATCGATAAAACTGGTAGGGATCCAGCCCGATTGAGACAGTGCCGGTATAAACAGGCAATATCCCCAGATAACAAATCCTGCGGATAATCCGGCAAGTGCGCCCAGCCGGCTGGCATCCTTCCAGTAGATTCCGAGAATTATCGCAGGCGCAAACTGCGCCGCGGCGACGAAGGAGACCAGGCCGATGGTTACCAGTGCATAGGATTCGCTGATAAATTTAAAATAGATATAGGCCAGGAGTAAAATGGCAACAATGGAACTGCGTCTTATCAGCAGGATCGCGCCGGTAAGATCCGTCCGCTCGGCGAAGTTTAGAATGTTTCTGCGTAACATTACCGGCATAATCAGTTCATTGCATATCATGGTTGCCAGGGCAATGGTCGCCACTATGACCATACTGGTGGCGGCGGAAAGACCACCGATAAAAACAAAAAGTGTCAATAAGGGCTGTTGGGCAGCCATGGGTATAGTGAGCACAAAGGTATCCGGGTCGACCGAACCGTCCGGGAACAACAATAACCCTCCCAGTGCCAGCGGCAGGACGAACAGATTAATGACTAACAGATACAGCGGAAACAGCCAGGTCGCTTTGTCGATATGGGATTCGTCAGTATTTTCAACCACTGTGACCTGAAACTGACGCGGCAGCAGAAATATCGCCAGCATGGAGATAATCAGCAATGAGAACCAGCTGACGTATCCTCCGGGCAGGGAATCCATCGTCAGCAGCCGTGCAAGGGCGGGGTCAGATATCGCCTGCGAGAAAATATCGGCGGGCCCGCCGAACAATACAAATGTGGTATAGAATCCTACCGCCAGGAAAGCGATGAGTTTTACGATTGATTCAAAGGCAATGGCTGCGACCATACCTTCGTGCTGTTCAGTGACATCCAGTTGCCGGGTGCCGAATATAATCGTAAAGGCTGCCAGCAGGAGTGCTATGTAAAATGCCGTATCTTGCCAGAAGGCGTTGTGGATTAGATTGGGGGTAAAGACTTCAGGATAGTTTTGTATCACCGTATAGCTGGACGCAACCGCTTTGAGCTGCAGGGAGATATACGGAAGTATGCCAATGACACAAATGACGGTGACCAGACTGGTCAGCAAAGCGCTTTTGCCGTAGCGGGAGCCGATAAAATCGGCGATGGAGGTAATCCGGTGCTTTTTTGATATACGAACGATTTTTTTTAAGACAAACCACCACAGTGCCGCCATCAATGTCGGGCCCAGATATATGGGCAAAAAACCAAGCCCCGTGCTGGCCGCGCGGCCGACGCTGCCATAGTAGGTCCAGGCTGTGCAGTAGATGGCAAGTGAAAGAGAATAAACGTAAGGATTACTGATAATACTGCGTTTTTCGCCGGATCGCTTATCGCCAAAATAGGCGATACCGAACAGTATGCCCATGTACAAAAATGCAGCTATTAAGACAATTCCGTCACTCAGCATCCTGACCTCTGAGTGAATTGTCATCGGCGTCTTGTTTATGCAGCTGATTGATTAACCAGCGTACGCTGACAATCATGATCAACCATACGCCGAATAAATAAATGTACAACAGTGGAATTCCGACTATCAGAGTGTTCCTCGACGCCAGCAGCAACAAGGGGAAATTCATGGCGATCAATGCGCATAACACCGTAACCAAAAGGCGTTTTTTATAGAGGTTCCTCAACATCGGCTATTCCTCATTTTAACACTCATTCCCTTAGCGATAGGCGTTTAATGCGTCCTGCAGTGTCACAATTCCCTGTGCTTCTAAGAGATCGATCAGGCGGAGTAATAATTCCGCAGTTGCCAGACTATCGGCCAAGGCCGCGTGGCGGTCGAATATTTCTATACCGAGACGTTTTACTATGGCGTCCAGTGATTGATCAACATCGTGACCATGCAAACACACTGACAGCATTAAGGTATCGAGAACCGGATTGTTGAATCTGATGCCGGTTTGCATCTCACGTCGTTTCAGGAATTTCAAGTCAAACCACGCATTATGCGCGACCAGCACCGAATCACCGACAAATGCTTTGAATTGCGGCAGCACTTGATCAATGGTCGGAGCGTCCTTGATCTGATCGTCGGTAATGCCGTGATAGCGTATGGAAGCTTTAGGAATCGATCGGTTGGGATAGACGAGTTGATCGAAAATTTCGTCCGACAGAATCCGTTGGTTGACGACTCGAACACCGGCTATAGAGATAATTTCATCCCCTTGATCCGGGTTGAGTCCCGTGGTTTCAGTATCGAATACGACAAAATTGAGTTCTCTGAGCCGTTGGGTTTTCAAGGTTGAGCTGTCACCGGCCATTTCCGAAAGATCAAAATCGTAGGTGATGGGCCGGGGTGGAATATATTCTGCCACGTTTTCCCACTGCCGGTCGGAGCCGGGAACCGGAATACGCAGAATTGAACTGTCTTCAAGGCGGGGGTGGCGTTGGCTCCAGATCACGCTGCTGTGTTGACGAAGCACTTGACCGACCGTCGGAAAACCGACTACATCGGGAAGTGATTCAGCGTCCCAGGCGGTTAGCTGTTTATGTGATACGGGTTCGCCTGCCCACGTAAGATCGAGATAAACTTTGTGATCGCGGTGATCGGCGTACAAATCGAATTCACTGATGCCGTACAATTCCTTTATTTTCAGCATGTAGAACTCAAGTAGTACAACCATGGCATGACTATCGATGCGCATCCACAGGGGCAGGCCCGTTTGCGTGACTTTTAACTCATTGAATACAGTTTCACGCCGGCTGACATTTTTGATCAGATCGGGCGAATAAATGTCTGCTGTAATCAACTCTCCGCCGAGCAGTTTGCGCGACTCATTGGCCAGATTGTCGACTTGATTGCTTAGATTTTCACTCTCCGACAATATGATGCCATGAAATGCATCACGCATGTTTTCGGGAATATCCTTGTGCATCGATAGATTCTCTGCTGCGGCTTTCAGACTGGCGAGCGGGCTGCGAAATTGTTCCACTGTTTTGCGTAACAGCTCGTTTCGTTTGCGCAAGGCTCCCTGGCGGGACGTCACGTCATAAAATGTCATGACAAATCCCTTTGATTCGCCAGTCTCGTCCTCACCACTCAGCAGCCCCATCCGGCAATGCAGCATGTGTTCCTTATTCAGAACGGTACAAACGAAGTCGGTGGAGACGGATTTTGATTCAGAATCAGAATTTGAATTGACAACATCGAGGGTATGTTCAACCGGGCCCCTGGGCAATAAATCATATAAAGAGCGACCAAGTCCTACCAATTCAGGGCTACGTAGTATGCGCACGGAGCTTGGATTATATAGAATGATACGCGCATTTCTATCGCAAACGATGACCCCCTCATCCAGACCGCGTATGACCTGTTCAAGATAGTTTCTCTTCAGATCTGCCGATTGTGCTCCGGTTTTCAAGGCGCGGCTGATTTGTAAACGAGACTTTGCAATCTCATTTCCGAATTCGTGAATGATCTCGGGCAGCCTGCCCAATAAATGTCCCGGTCTGATTTCAAGATCGTGTGTCGCGTGGGTTTTCAGAATAATATCCGCACCTCGAACAACGGAACTCAAGGGCTGCAATATCCGGCTGTTGAGCTGTTTCCAGAGATAGAGTGTGATTGCTGCCGCTACCGCCAGGATGAGCAATACGGCGATTAGCGTTAAGGACGATTCTTGCGCTTGTTGATCAAAATAGGCCGCAGCAGC
This sequence comes from Granulosicoccaceae bacterium, assembly GCA_965222695.1. Taxonomy (GTDB): domain Bacteria; phylum Pseudomonadota; class Gammaproteobacteria; order Granulosicoccales; family Granulosicoccaceae; genus UBA7957. The sequence continues at coordinate 4,662,592 of OZ244967.1, forward strand.
AATGCTTATGGCAATCAGTAGTAATAGTAAGTTGCAGGAAAAGAAAATATCAAACTGGCTTCGAAACCGCATATTGACTGCTTCCTCTGTGTGGTGACTGACGGCTCATTGGCTGGTGTAATTATTTTACAGCCGATGGTACTTTCTATAACGATCATTCATCGTTATCAACGTCAACCCGATCTGGTGGCTTGATCAATAAGCCCGGAGCAGGATACAGATAAAATTAACCGAGTAATCCGGTGATTTTTTCAATGATGTCCTGAGTCGAGAAAGGTTTGGTGACATAATCATTGGCACCCAGCGCAAGCCCTTTTTCTCGCTCAACCTCTCTGCCTTTGGCGGTTAAAATGACGATTTTAAGGTCGTTCCAGTCCGAGTCCTGGCGTACCATTTGACACACTTCGAAACCGTCAAGCTTCGGCATATTGACATCGAGTAGCACCAAATCCGGTCCCCACTCCCTGATTTTGTCCATAGCGGCCTCTCCGTCGGGCGCGGTATTTACTTCATAGCCTGCCTTCTGAACAACAAACTCAAGTGAGAGAAGAATGTTGGGTTCATCATCAACTATCAATACTTTTTTTTCCATATCCTCTATCACACCCTGCCGCTGAAACGGTCAAATTTAAAGTGGTAGGACCAGATGATTCGATTGAGCCTGACATGTTCTGACACATTTCGAATCCGGACCAAAGACAGGTTCAGACGAGTCAGGACAGGTTCAAACGCTCCAGTTTTTCGATCTAGTAATGTTATTGTGTATCCAGTGTAACTTTAAATGCTGGAGATATCGAATATCCATAGGGAGATGTTAGCCGGTCTGCCCGGCTTTGCTCATCAGCTTGGCTCCCGACCGTGTTGGCTTAGCCCTTTATGACTCGCTGTCTCCGTCAATATCATGTTGTCGATGTACTAGGGAGACTATGTCTTTTCGGCATGGTGTTAAAAGCCCGGTGCATATCGCACCGCCGGTCGGACCGGCAAGCGTCGCGCGTATCAGGCAAAAGTCTCGGACAAACACTCGCGCTCGTCCGTCTTGGGGGTTAGCATGGAAGTGCAAATGCGTAAATACACAGTGTTGCACTTCCCGCCGGCGGGTCAGCCATTGCTGGTCAAATACGCCTTGCATCTTCGCACGGCAGGTCTGCCAACTATTCCCTGTTCTGATTGATAAATTTGCAGAACGAAACACCGGAGTCTTCACGGCATATTGACGAGTAATAGCACAGTGAATTGAACCGGGAAATATTGAATGAGTCGTATTTAGGTCAGACTTGTACTTATATAAAGTTTAAACGGCTAAAAGTGTTAACTTCGGAATTGAGTGACCAAAATTTACACAACTACCCGGTTCAGAGTGTTAGCTTTCTTACTGTGTTTGTTGGGTTTTCGGGGTGCAGGGATTACAGCAAGTGGCTATGAGATCAGATTTACCTTCTGTCGCTTCGATGCTATTCTTGTCATGACAATACTATTTTGGTGGACGGCCGCGTTTTCGATTGGGCTGCCCGTTTGAGTCGTATCGTTCCGGGAAAAGCGTTTCAGGATCCATGTTCAGTGATTCAGCGATTATTTTTTCGGCACGCGGGTATGGCTTGACCATGGCTTGCCAGACTGCTTGACGGCTTATGCCGGCATCTCTGGCTAAAGAGGCGAGACTTCTGTCCTGAAGAGCCAGTTGGTAGATAATCCAGGCACGTCGCTTGGATTTGTTCCGTAGTAGGGCGTTTGTTTTCTTATCAATTTCCATATTGGTAGCCAATATAGTTCAACAAAATGATCAAATCAATATGCTGACGCACGATTTATTGTAACACAGACTTACTGATGTTCATTTTATTGATCAGAAATTGAGACTAAAAACTGTAGGCGCTTATTACAACTAAAAGAGGCTTATCATTGGAATTTAATGACAAAGGTAAAGTCGATAATGATATGGAATCTGCAGCTCGAGAAGATTCCCGTGGATTTTCTCATCGACTACGCGAAGCAATGCAAGGGCGAAGCATACGCGAGTTTGCATCATCAGCTACTATGTCTGCAGGTACACTGCATAATTATCTGAATGATGAAAGTTTACCAACCTTGGATAAACTGATATCGCTTGCGAATACCGCCAATGTTAGTTTGAACTGGCTGGCCACGGGGCGTGGGCCCGTGCATTTGGAGCATCAGGTGTCTAAACTGCAAGAGCCGGGATCCGAGCAGGCCACGGCTACTGAAAAGCGGTTGGATGTCGCTCTATTGACCGCCATTCTGGAATGCCTGGAAAAGACAATAGTGGATCTGAATATAGAGATGAGCCCCGAAAAGAAAAGCAGTGTTACGGTGTCTATATACGATCTCTATTCTGAACTGGGGGACAAAGCTGTCAACAAGGACAAAATTTTCAGATTAATCGAATCAACTGTCAGCTGACTTGCTGTATCATCCCTTACTTCACGTGTTTAACACTTGTTTGGCACCGTCAAATAGTCGAAAAAAATTTCGAGTGGTCGATTCGGCAAGATGTTGCAAGCTAATCCCCCTTAGGTTTGCGATAAACTCAGCAGTATGCATGGTGTAAGCGGGTTCATTTCGTTTTCCTCGATGAGGGACTGGCGCCAGATAGGGGGCATCGGTTTCCACCAACATGCGGTCGAGCGGCATTTTTTTAGCCACTTCCTGAACCAGGGGTGCGTTTTTAAAAGTAACAATGCCGGAAAATGAAATGTAAAATCCGATGTCGAGCGCCTGTTGCGCAATCCGCCAGTCCTCAGCAAAACAGTGCATAACACCGCCGGCATCCTCTGCACTTTCTTCGCGCAACATTCGCATTGTGTCGTTGGCTGCATCACGTGTATGAATGATGAGTGGTTTCTTCAGAGACCTGGCAGCCGCTATATGCCTTGAGAACCGTTGATGTTGCCATTCAAGGTCTCCAGAGCTGCGAAAATAGTCAAGTCCGGTCTCACCTATGGCGACTACATTTGGATTGTCGCCGATGTGGATAAGGTCGTTCAAAGTGGGCTCGTAGCCTTCCCGGTGGTTAGGGTGTACGCCCGCTGAGGCAAAAATATGCTTGTACTTCTCCGCCATCAAAAGAATTTCGGGAAATTCTTCCCAGCTTACCGATACACATAGCATCCATTTAACATTGTTTGATTTTGCGTTCTGCAAAACTTCGGGGAGGCGCTCCTTAAGCCCGGCAAAATTCAGATGACAATGCGAATCGACAAGAGTCAGGGACATGATGGATTTCCGATGCAGTCTTTTCTGTTGGCGGGATTATACGGTTAAGCGTCTGTTGCGGCGAGCTTTGCTAAAGGGAAAAAGGGGCATAGGCCCCTTTTTCATAACAACCATGTTGTAAAGGGTTTAGAAGCTGGTGAATAGTCCACCGTTAACGGGGATATTAGCGCCGGTAGTATAAGCATTGCGCTCGTCGGCCAGCCAGGCGACTGCAAATGCGATTTCTTCGGGCTTGGCCATACGGCCGACTGGAACCTGAGAAACGATCGCATCAAGGACGTGTTGCGGCATGGCATTCGTCATGGCGGTTGCCACGTAACCCGGCGATACTGTGTTCACGGTCACCCCTTTTGAGGCTCCTTCCAAAGCCGCCGCCATGGTAAAACCGTGCAATCCCGCCTTTGCCGCGGAGTAGTTGGGCTGGCCAAACTGACCTCTTTGCCCGTTTACCGAAGAGATGTTGATAATCCTGCCGTAACCACGTTCCATCATCGCGGTCATTACCGGTTTGGTGACATAGAAAGCGCTGTTCAGATTGGTATCTATAACGGCGTCCCAATCGGCGGTTTCCATTTTTTTGATCGTTTTATCGCGGGTAATACCAGCGCAGTTAACCAGAACATCGATCGGGCCTATATTCGACTCGATCTCGGTCACCATTTTCAGGGCGCTTTGAGGCTCGGAAACGTCTGCGGGAAGAATATGAAAACTGAAGCCTTCCTCTTTCATGGAGGCTTGCCAGTTTTCAGCATTTTCTTTATCGGCCGGATAATAGCCTGCAACCACCTGACAACCAATGTTTGACAAAGCTTTACAGATCTCCTGACCTATACCGCCGTTTCCGCCTGTAACGAGTGCAATTCTGTTTTTTCGCATGTGAGTTCCTTGATGACTTAAGCAACTTTCTTGATAGTTTTTTTCCTTGCTGTTTTCGCAGGTTTTATTGCCGCTGCGATCGGCGCAGATACGTTTTTTGAGTAAGCTCCGGCATTATTTTCCAAGGCTCGGAGAGACTCCTCCGCATATGCTGCATACTTTTCCCGGCTTTCATTTAACACAGACAGCATACTCTGGTAGTTTTCGACCGCTTTCTCGCCGCACTGAAGCAAAATTTCCTGTTGCAAGCCGGCAAATTCTTGAAAATCAGACACTTTGAACAGTTTTTCCAGTAATTCGGAGCTGGATGATTGGCAATCCTGCAGCATTTGTTGTTGTTTGGAGAGAAGTGTTTCGAAGAGAGTTGCGTTGATGGATTGCAGTTTTTCAATAGAAGCTAATGCATCATTGACCGCAGATTGACTCAGATCGGACCAAGTATTCACTATTTTAACCTCACTGAAATGTGTTCAGGATGCTGCAAAGCAGCAACAGCATCACTATATTAGAAATGCTGCATTGTGTCAAATGGTAATGGGATGTATTGAGACAGGCTGGCCGGTCTCAGTGAAAATGGACTGATTTCAACGCCTTATAAAAATATTTTTACCGCGATTTCGATAATTTATCGGTAGAAGCTGTTGCTGTCTCAGGCATGGGTGAATTGATCTGCTATAGGCTTCAGCACTACATCCGATCACGGATTTTCCGTTTCCTCATCCGATTTATCCTGGGATTTGCCAAAGCCGGTCGCCGACTGAAGGAAATTTCTTTGCAGATTTTTCCAGGCTTCCAGATTGTTAGAGGTCGCCTCCACCCAGAACTCCAACGGATTAAATGTCATCAGCTCTTGCATCTGCTTGGTCAACAGCTCCTGTTGTTCGTGGAAAAACTGGATATTTTTATCCATAAAATGCATAAACCCTTCACGCGAACTGTCTTCATAATAGCGAATAAATTTTTCCAGACTTTCGGTGGAGAAGAGAGGTTGCTGATTCGATTCCTGCTCCATAATGATCTGCAGAAGTATACTTCGAGTGATATCCTGATCGGTTTGCCGATCTACGACCTTGATAGGCACCCCTTCTTCTATCAGTTCCTTAATTTGTCCAAGATTGATATAACAGCTGTTTTTTGTATCGTATAGCCGCCGATTCGGGTATTTTTTAATTATACGAGTTTCTTTTTCCATAACTTTTCCGGATACATGTGCTTGTTTTCACTTACTATCAGCATAACACGTCAGACAACTTTACTTGCAGGAATCAACTCTGAAAAGTGTAGATTGATTTCGGATCTGTGATATGGATGCGGACATTGTAAATACAAACAATCACAATTATCCTTTATCCATCCAAACTTTTCAGCTTTGGATCGAGAGCCTGGAATTGTATCTTAGCGTTTTTTCGTCTGACAGCACCACAGACGACACTTCAGGCCTTAAAAAGTCACCGGAATCCCGTGACCAACAACCGGACCCTTCTTCCGATCCGGCCTGCCTGGTATTACGGCTGTCTCAGTATTTGCGTGAACTTGACGCGGCCTGGGGTGAGCGTGCGGATTGCCGAGATACCGGCCTGTCGTCAAAACAGGAGCGGGAATATGATTTCTCTGAAATGGTACGTAGAGCTCCTGAGTTAATTTCATTTTTGCAACACGATGAGCCTCAGTACATCGCTCGCGCGTGGGTGTTGTACAGCGGTTCTCTTCCCACACCCATCCGGGAACTGGTTTCAGCCATGCAGGATGCGATAAGCAAGCCACAAGCCAACACAGAACTGGTGGAGGCAATAGGTGCTTATTTATCAGCTTTAAAAAATCTAGAGGGACAATTTATACAACTCGCAAGAGATACATTTGCATACACAGCTACCGATATGCAAAAAGCCATGGAAAGAGGAAGAATGCAAAAATTTTTGGCGCAGTGGGTGACCGAGTTTGAGGGAAGGTACAAACAACTGGCAATGAGTGATTACTATTCACAACTCTATGCGGATTTGATCAATGCCAGCGTTGCTGTATTTGAAGCACATCAAAGCTTTGTGAAACATCATGGATGAAGAAATTCATCAGTTCAAAAAAGGGCTGGATAATCTTTCCGCATTGCTTAAGGAGTCGGTTGGCAATAATCAAAACAATCATACGGACCGGGAAACTATCTTTAAGCAAGACAAGGTTCGCCTGTATCGTTATAACAGCAACAAGGTTCAGCCTGCTGCCAGGCCAGCGGTTTTGATTGTTTATGCCTTGGTGAACCGGCCCTATATTCTTGACTTGCAACAAAACAGATCGTTGATTGGAAAATTATTGGAGCTGGGGCTTGATATCTACTTACTCGATTGGGGTTATCCGGATCAGCTCGAAACTCACAAAGGTCTGGATGCGTACCTGTGCGGATACCTGGATTCCGCGGTGGACGCTCTTAGGGAGCACAGTGGACAAGCTCGGATTAGTCTTATCGGCGTTTGCCAGGGGGGCACGCTATCATTATGTTATACAGCCCTTTATGTGAATAAAATTCGTTCGCTCCTTACACTGGTTACTCCGGTGGACTTTCATGCGGGTGACAATCTTCTGACCAACTGGAGCCGCCATATCGATATTGACCGGATGCTGAAGGTGTTTGGAAATATTCCTGGATCCTACTTAAATACAGCGTTTCAGTCTTTAAAACCAGTCAGCAATACGGTACGGAAATATTTGGATTTTGTTTTAGCCATGTCTAATGATCGGGGTTCAGAGGAGCTATTGGAAAATTTTTGTGCGATGGAGCAGTGGCTGTCCGATACCCCGGATCAACCGGGTACATTGTTTAGCGAATTTATCAATACCTTTTACAGAGAAAATCGATTTATCGAAGGGGGGCTGACTATCGGCGGCCGGGAAGTTAATTTGCGCAATATAGATTTGCCGGTGCTCAATATTTATGCCAGCCAGGATCATATCGTTCCTTCGCAAAGCTCAATTGCTCTTGGTCAAGTCATTGGCTCGAATGATTATCAACTGCATGCGGTTGAGACCGGTCATATCGGCATTTTTGTCGGGCGTTCGTCGTTGCAGAGTACACCGGCATTAATGGCCGGCTGGATTCACCAACGCAGTCCGTAGCTGTATTTCAGAATCTCGGATAATTTCCCGTTATCTCCGCCGGGTAGATGATGAATTTCGGCAAGAAAAAGTTCGGCCGTTGAAATTGCATCAGAGAGCGCGTTGTGCGCCCCATGCTCGGGCAAATTGTAGTATCGGCGTAAATTGAACAACCGCAACTCGCGTTTTTCAATCCTGCGCCTTTGCTTTTGCAGACGATTTAGTGCGATCCGGAAAGTATCGACCACGGGAATCACCGGAGCCATGCCGTATATGCGTTTGCAGTTATACCGCAGAAATTCGGTTTCAGTTTTGGAGAAATGGGCAAGCATCACTTTTCCGCGCAGATTTTCCAATAAGCGGGCTATGGCTTTTTCCGGTGGAACCCCCCGATCTTTTTCGCCGTCGGTAATTTTATGAATAATGACATTGGAAGCGTGAAGTTCAGCGTCCACCCTGATAATGTCATGGCTTGCACTGGCGAGTTGTATGGATAATCCCTTAACCGAAACCAAACCGATACTCAGAATGTGATCTTTTTGTGCATTCAACCCGGTGGTTTCAAAGTCGACGGATAGAAATGGAGATTGTTGAATCGGAAGATTTTTGTCTGGAAAGGGGACCGACAGGTAATCACGAAGCGGGCCACTGGGTGCCCGCTTCAGAAGGAATTTCCGCTTGGCTTCGGCTCTGTCAAATAAAAGCTCTAACACAGCTTAGGGGGTGTTCTCAATTAATCCATGCATCCTGCTGATTCCTATTTTTCGTCCGGCAAGGCATGGTGAGCGCAGTGTAGTCATTCTACATAAGCGAGCAATAACGCCGCTGGGCTGAGTTAGACCAGACCGCCGCGAAAGCTTCTGTCCAGGCTGCCTTGCATGGACTGAATCACCTTGAATGCGTCTTTTAGGTGTTCTCTTTCCAGACGGGAAAGATTTTTCGGGGGCAGGTAATTATCCGGTTTCACACCGTCCCGAATTTGCCGTGCCTGATGTTGTATTCTGACTGAGCCGATAAATTCAAAGGCATCGAGTAGATTGGCACCGCCTTCGGTACTCAGAGACCGGGTGCCGGAAGCCAGTTTCAACCGCTCTATGGTGTTAACCGGGGCGATTCCCTCAGCCAAAGCATAAATACGGGCCAGATCGACAATAGGTACAATGCCGTTATGTTTCATATCCAGTGTATCATCATGCTTTCCGTCATGAATCAAAACAAAGTCTCTGATAATGCCTAAGGGTGGCCGAAGTTTCAGCGCATTGGCGGTTAAATGTGCCAGGAACAGAGAACTTTCCTGGCTGGTCTTCAGCATATTGCTACGGATTTCCTCCAGCAAATGTTTGTCGCCGTATATGGCTCTAAGGTCAAAGAAGATACTCGACAGCATAAGAGCTTCCGGTTTCGGGGAGCCCATCCACTGACTGAAATAACCTGCCCACACATTCTGTGGCTGGCACCACTTGGGGTTCATTGCCATCACATCGCCCGGACAATAAATATAGCCGCACTTGGCCAGTCCGTCGCAGACAAATTTCGCCAATTCGGCAAAATACGGCATATCATCTTCCTTAACATCATCATGTAATACAAGTCCATTATCCTGGTCGGAATGAGAAGTCTGCTCTCGTCGGGCCTGGGAGCCTGCGGCAACCCAGGTAAACGGGACCGGCGCGGGGCCCAGCTTATCCATCGCCATATCGATTAATCGTCTTGTAATTGCACTGGTGATTGCAGTCACTCCCTTGCCTACATGGTCGGCCGTTGCGCCCATATTCACCAATTGCAGCTGTAATTGCGGAACTGCATTACTGCTTTCGATTAGAGTTTCGATGTTTTTGGCCTTCTTAATGGCACCGGTCAAAAAAGCCGAGTTGCGTCCTTCGTGGCGGATTAAATCGCTTGCGGTTAACATGCCGCAAAGCTTGCCCTGATTCATCACCGGCAGATGCCTGACGCTCTCCCTGGTCATAATCATTAAGGCATCGTAGGCAAAAGTATCGCGTTCGATCGTGATCAGCCGGGTCGTCATGATTTTATCGACGGATGACTGAGGAGGGAGCTCTGCAGCCACGCATCTTTTCGCTATATCCTTAATTGTCAGAATGCCGACGACTTTTTCATCTTGTTCAACCATTAAACAGGAGATTCGCCGTTTAGTCATTTTACGTGCCGCGTCAGCAATGCTCGCACTGCTCGCGATCGTAAGGACCGGAGAATGCATAATGTCTTCCACCGATGTGTACATCAGTGCCGAGGCCGCGTTGGTGTTCTTTTGCATTGTGTCGACGGCGGATTTTAGCCGCTGGGCGGCCGAGTTCTGAATAAAGGATAAGACAATCCCGGGGTAGTCTTTAACAATGTCCGCCAATTCGACGCAGGGGATTGCGTACAGCAGAGTATCCTCGTCCGCCTTGACGGTGTAGCCTTCTATGGGCGTTTCCATGCAAAACATGGTACAAATATCGCCCTCGCCCAGCTTTCCGATCAGACGGTTATCCTTGGAATGCAGTGATATCAGGCCTTTACTGATTACATAAAGATGTGATTGAGATTCTCCCTCAATCGGTAAAGTATTGCCGTCGCGAAGATACTGTATATTGATTTTATGGGTAACTTCATCGACTACATCGCTCGGCAGCTGATCGAACGGAGGTATGGCCGCGATAAAATCCCTGATCTCTTTCAATTCAATTTCCATCGAAGATTCCTGTTAAGTGTGGAGAAAGCCGAATTACAAACCCGCCTGAAACTCATGTAGGTAAGTGTAAATTTCAGCCGCGGCACTGATTCTCACGGTTATGGACCGATCCGATACCGCGCGCAGTTGACTGAAATTGGTCGGGGTTTGCCAGAGTTTTCGATCTTCGCTCGGCGCGAGATGATGCACGGTTTCCTGTCCCTCGGAATCAACAAAAGATACGCTGATTCTGTCCATCGGATAGCTGGATCGAACCCGGGTATTTCCGTTCTCATCGCTCATCTGCATCGATAGACCCTCAGCGGTTAAGGTACAGGGAATTTGCACCATATCGCAGCTGCCACCCAGATTTAACTTAAGTAATTGTTCCTCTTGCGGTTTATTTGCCATGTAGTAATCCGAAGCAATATAGCCGCCGATGGCGAGGAAAGGCGCGATTATGATTGCCAATTTCACGTGTCTATTCATGCGCGGAATTATAAACCTCTATTGCATTGCCTTGAATTGACGAAGGATAAAAAAAGGCCTCCCGGGGGAGGCCTCTCAATGTCACAGCTGACTGTCATCAAGCAGCCATTAGTGATCAGATGCAGCACCAGCACCGGCAGGAACACGGAAGTTATCAACCATGTGCCGGATTTCATCCGGTGCAGGTCCGGTTGCTTTGGTCACCATAAACGCAACCGCGAAGTTGACAATAGCGCCAACAACACCGAATGCATTGGGCGAAATACCCAGGAACCAGTTCGGACTCATATCACCCAGAAATGCTGTACCGGGAATAAACATGATTCCTTTGTGCTGGAATACATACAGCATGGTAATTCCTATACCTGCGATCATTCCCGCAACCGCACCTTTACTGCTGATGTTTTTGGAGAATATCCCCATCATGAGTGCCGGGAAGATCGACGATGCAGCCAGACCAAAAGCCAGTGCCACCGTACCCGCGGCAAATCCCGGTGGATTCAGACCCAGCCAGCCGGCGAGCAGGATGGATAGTGTCATGACGATTCGGCCGGCCATGAGTTCGGTTTTCTCCGTCATGTCCGGTGTCAGAATACTCTTCATCAAATCGTGCGATATTGACGAGGATATCGCCAGTAACAGCCCCGCCGCCGTTGAAAGCGCTGCTGCCAGACCACCTGCCGCAACCAGTGCAATCACCCAGTTAGGCAGTTTTGCAATCTCGGGATTGGCCAGTACCATGATATCGCGGTCAACTTTAACCATTTCGTTGGTTTCACTGTCCGCAACATACTGGATCTTGCCATCGCCATTCTTATCTTCGAATTTCAGCAGACCGGTGTTTTCCCAGTTCTTGAACCATTGTGGACGTTCTTCATAAACCAGATTCTCACCTTTGACGGGTTCAATTGTGTTCATCAGGTTCAAACGAGCCATCGCGCCAACAGCAGGAGCAACAGTGTACAACAGTGCGATGAAGACCAGCGCCCAACCGGCAGAAGAACGAGCGTCTTTCACGGTTGGAACCGTAAAGAATCGCATGATGACGTGCGGTAAACCCGCGGTACCGATCATCAGGGACATGGTGTAAGCGAACATATTCAGCGTACTGCCGAGCTTGGCCGTGGTGTATTCTTTGAAGCCGAGTTCGGTCACTACCATGTCAAGCTTGTCCAGCAGGTAAGTGTCTTCGCCCGCCATTTTGCTGCCAAGACCGAGCTGCGGAATCGGATTGCCGGTCAGCTCCATGGAAATAAAGACTGCCGGTACGGTGTAGGCAAAGATCAGTACGCAGTATTGGGCGATTTGAGTATAGGTGATTCCTTTCATCCCGCCCAGCACGGCATAGAACCATACTACGCCCATACCTATGCCAAGCCCCAGCCCGTAGTCAACTTCCAGAAAGCGGGAAAACGCAACACCAACACCCTTCATCTGGCCGATAACGTAAGTCAAGGAAGCGATGATCAGGCAGATAATGGCTACCACACGTGCAGTGTTGGAATAGTAACGGTCACCGATAAACTCGGGTACGGTGAATTTACCGTGCTTGCGCAGATAAGGTGCCAGGAGCATCGCCAGCAGTACATAACCGCCGGTCCAGCCCATCAGGAATACGGATCCGCCATAGCCCAGGAAGGCAATAAGCCCTGCCATAGAGATAAAGGACGCCGCACTCATCCAGTCCGCAGCGGTTGCCATACCGTTCAATACCGGGGGTACGCCCTTACCAGCCACGTAGAATTCACTGGTACTGGATGCCCGTGCCCACCAAGCGATACCGAAGTACAGGGCAAATGTACCGAATACTACGATGTAAGTTAAGGTTCTTAAATCATCCATTCTATACTACCTCTATTCGTGAACATCATGATCGCGGTCAATTTTGTTCATGCGAGCCGCGTAGAAAAAGATGAGGAAAAGGAATACATAAATGGAACCCTGTTGTGCAAACCAGAATCCAAGCTTGTATCCGCCAAGTTGGATGGCATTAAGCGGTTCGACCAGCAAAATACCGCAACCGAATGACACGGCAAACCAGATGATCAAACAGAGAATCATCAGTCGTACATTGGCCTGCCAGTACGATTCGTTATTATTCATACAGTCCTCCTTCAATTAGACCGGAAAATTTAAAGTGTGTTGGCGCAGCCAGAAGACTGCTCAGTTAATACAATATTTGGGGTGTTACTGTAAAATGTCTCCAGTTTTAGTTATCAATATTCTCAATTCCGGGGCTGGGTGTCAGCCCCGGCACCTGTTTTAAAACTGTGCAGTTACCGCTCGCTGTCTAACTGTTTTCGCGGTTATCGATCAGATCATCGACTACCGACGGATCCGCCAGGGTTGAAGTATCCCCCAGGCTGTCCAGCTCATTAGTTGCAATCTTACGTAAAATACGTCGCATGATTTTACCCGAGCGTGTTTTTGGTAAGCCCGGTGCCCATTGAATGAGATTGACTTTCGCGATAGGGCCGATTTCTTTACGGACCAATTTAACCAATTCTGTTTTCAACTCATCGGTACCAACTTCACCCTCCATCAGTGTGACGTAAGCGTAAATACCCTGACCGGTCAGATCGTGCGGGTAACCAACAACCGCAGCTTCCGCAACCTTTTCATGCAGGCCTAACGCGGCCTCGATTTCGGCAGTTCCCAGGCGATGACCGGAAACGTTCAATACATCGTCGACACGCCCTGTAATCCAGTAGTAACCGTCCTCGTCACGCCGCGCGCCGTCGCCGGTAAAGTAATAACCCTTAAACATTGCGAAATAGGTTTCATAAAATCGCTGATGGTTACCGAATACGGTACGCATCATGGAAGGCCAGGGTCCTTTTATTGCCAGGTTCCCTTCGGCCGGGTTACCCTCGATTTCATTGCCCTGATCATCCAGCAGCACCGGCTGCACACCGAAAAAAGGTGCGGTCGCGGAGCCTGGTGTCAGATCGTGAACGCCGGGCAAAGGGGTGAGCATATGAGCCCCGGTTTCGGTTTGCCACCAGGTATCGACAATCGGACAGCGGCTGTTACCGACAATCTTGTAATACCATTCCCAGGCCTCCGGATTGATCGGTTCGCCTACAGTTCCGAGTACCCGCAGTGTTTCGCGAGAGGTTTTTTCAACCGGCTCATTGCCGGCGCCCATCAGTGAACGAATGGCGGTAGGCGCGGTATAAAAAATATTGACCTTGTGCTTATCCACCACTTGCCAGAAGCGGGAAATATCCGGATAGGTCGGAATACCTTCGAACATCAACGAAGTGGCACCGTTTGCCAGCGGGCCATAGACGATATAGGTATGTCCGGTTACCCAGCCCACGTCTGCAGTACACCAGTAAATATCCCCTTCTTTGTAATCGAAGACGCATTCATGTGTCATGGCGGCCTGAACCAGATAGCCACCCGTTGTGTGCAAAACACCTTTGGGTGTGCCTGTGGAGCCCGAGGTGTAGAGAATAAAAAGGGGATCATCCGCATCCATCTCTTCAGGCGCGCAGTCCGTGCTGGCGGAACCCATGGCTTCGTGATACCACACATCGCGATCATCGTTCCAATCGACCGGGTCCCCACCTCGCTGTACGACAATACAGCTATGGACATTAGGGCATTCCTTCAGCGCTTCATCGGCATTCGTCTTCAAAGGAACCTTTCGTCCGCCACGCATGGACTGATCCGATGTGATAACCACTTTACAATCCGAGTCAAGAATGCGGCTCCGCAGGGCATCGGACGAGAAGCCGCCAAAAACGATTGAATGAATAGCGCCGATACGGGTACAGGCCAGCATGGCGACTGCGGCTTCCGGTACCATCGGCAGGTAAAGCGACACACGGTCGCCTTTTTGCACACCGCGAGATTTCAATACATTGGCGAACTTACAAACTTCTTCATGGAGTTCCCGATAAGTGATTTTACGGTCTTCATTGGGGTCATCGCCTTCCCAGATAATCGCCACCTGGTCGCCTCGCGTTTCCAGGTGGCGGTCAAGACAGTTGTAAGAGACATTGAGTGTCGCACCTTCGAACCATTTGATGTGCAAATCTTCTTGATCAAAACTCCAGTCGCTCACTTTTTCCCAGCGTTTGAACCAGCTTACGTATTTATCAGCCTGCTCCGCCCAGAAACCATCAGGGTCCTGAATCGAGCGTTCGTACATCTCCTTATACTGTTCTGCGTTAATATTTGCCTTGGCGGCGAAATCGGGATTAACAGGATGGGTCTCAGACATTATAACTCTCCAATGGCTTGTATTTTTATAGGCAGGATGTGTGTTCACCATTCTGCCCTTGGTCTTCAGCTCCGGATTGAATGTGTGGTAATCCGGAAGATTACCAGGTCCATTCCCCTCTGCCCTGGCGTGGTATTCGTGAAAGACGGCGTCGTCGTTTACTTGATTTCTTAAGCCCGAGGATTCTCGAATTTAAACAGCAAGTGCACACAGGCCCCTTTAATATCGGTTTTTAATTGTCGGGAAAGTTTATCCGCCGCCGGCGCAGGATAGCAATTCTACTTTAGTCGCCTTTTAACCGTTCGAAGGTGTTCAGGCATGGCATTCAATATGATTCGCGGGTAAAAATGGAGTAACGGGTGATCCTGAAAAGCGCGGCGATCGAAAAATAGTTCCCACATCAAACCGCGCTGCACTTGACTTCTGAGTGTAAAGGCACAATAATCGCATGCGTTACTGCAGTGCAGCAAAAAGCTGCGTTAAGTTCCACCGGTTAATTTGAGGATATAAATCATGTCTGCCGACCAATTCGACTTTACTAAAATGTTTCAACAGTTTGACTTGCAGGAAATGACCAAAAAACTGCAGGAAGCTTATAATCTTGACTTCAGCGCTGTAAATGAAGCGCAAACCAAAAACCTGCAAACATTGATGAGTGCGAACAAGTCGCTCGCCGAAGGCACCCAGGCGGTGCTGGAAAAGCAAGCCGAAATGTTCAAGGTTGCCATGCAGGAAGCCAGTGAAGCGGCTCAATCACTGGTCGGATCGGGTTCGCCCCAGGAAATTGCAGCCAAGCAAGCGGAGTTGATGAAAGTGGCTTACGAGGCTGCGATCAAAAATACGGCTGAAATCAGTGAGCTTGCGAAGAAGACACAGGATGAAGTTGCCGAGCAGATTAATGCCCGCGTTGCCGAAAGCCTGCAGGAGTTAAAGGATTCAATGGCCAAAATCGGCTGAACCGGACACACGAAAGGATAGCGGCATGGAAGCCGGTATCCGGATTTTCATTTCAATCCTTGTAACAGACGACTGGAGTAGGTTAGATGGCGGAGAACAGTCCTCTTATCAATAATAATGTTCAGGAAATGCGACAGAACCTTGAGCAGATCCAGGATATCATCGCGGGCTTCGTAAGTTCCTACGAAAAAATGGATCTCGATCCCTTCAAGCTCAGCTCGGCCTATGCTGAATGGATGGCCGCTCTCGCAAATAATCCACACAAAGTCATCAATGAAGGATTGGAATTGTGGAAAAACAGCATCGAGCTGACTCATCAGGCGATGCTCGGTATGCTCGGCGGTCAGATCGAATCCGTGGTTCAGCCGGATAAAAGTGATCGCCGATTTCGTCATGATGATTGGAACGACAAACCCATTTTCGCCGCAATTCAACAATCTTATTTGCTGACATCGCAGTGGCTGAGAAATCTGGTGACCGATGTCGAAGGCCTGGATGAGAAAACCTCGGAGAAAGTAAAATTTTTTACCGAGCGCTATATCGATGCCATGTCGCCAACCAACTTTGCATTGACCAATCCGGCGGTAATTGAAAAAACCATCGATTCAAATGGTGCCAACCTGGTCAACGGCTTGAAAAATATGCTTAACGATCTGGAAGACGGTAACGGGCAATTACGAATCAGCATGACCGACACGGAAGCGTTTGATCTTGGCCACAACGTCGCTGTGACGCCGGGAAAAGTCGTATTTCAGAACCGAATGTTTCAACTGATCCAATACACGCCGACAACGGACAAAGTCCTCAAGAGGCCGCTTCTGATCATCCCTCCCTGGATCAACAAATTTTACATTCTTGACTTACAGCCCAAGAATTCTTTCTTGAAGTGGGCGACCGATCAGGGTCATACCGTATTTGTAATTTCCTGGGTCAATCCCGATGAATCCTACTCTGACACCCTGTTTGACAGTTATGTTAAAGAAGGCGTTATTACCGCAGTCGATGCCATCGAAAAAACCACGGGAGAAAATGAAATCAATGCCATAGGTTACTGTATTGGCGGAACATTGCTGGCAACCGTATTGGCATATATGAAGGGCATAGGTGACGAACGAATTCAGTCAGCAACGTTTTTTACCACTATGCTGGACTTCTCCGAGCCTGGTGAACTGGGTGTATTTATCGACGAAGAGCAGATCAATTCACTCGAAAAGAAAATGCACGATTCAGGGTATCTGGAAGGCTCTTCGATGGCCGGCGCATTTAATTTGATGCGGGCTAATGACCTGATATGGTCATTTTATGTGAATAACTATCTGCTCGGAAACGATCCCCGTCCATTTGATTTGCTTTATTGGAATTCCGATTCCACCCGTATGCCCCAGGCCATGCATTCCTGGTATTTACGCAACTTGTATATGGAAAACAAACTGGTTGAGTCCAATGCGCTGGAAATAGACGGAATCGGCATAGATCTGGGAAAAATTGATATACCCGCCTGCTTCGTCTCCACCGTCGATGATCACATAGCTCCATGGATGTCGACCTATATGGGAGCAACCCGCTTCAATGGCGATGTCTCTTTTATACTGGGTGGCTCAGGCCATATTGCCGGTATTGTTAATCCGCCTGCAGCAAACAAATACGGTTTTCGCATAGGCAGCGAGCTGCCGGAAACGGCTGAGCAATGGCTGAAAATAGCCGACGAGCGGGAAGGTTCCTGGTGGGATAGCTGGAACGATTGGGCGTATCAGAATTCCGGCAACACCCTGGTTAAAGCCCGTTCTCCCGAAGACGGTACATTACCGGTGCTCGAAGATGCGCCGGGTACTTACGTGAAATGCAAAATGGGTGATCCCGTACCGAGACTGGAGTATGTCAATCTGGACGAAATCAAATCAAAATCGCCGGCGGGCAAAATTAAGGCAGATCCGGCAAAGACTGCAAAATCGGTGAAATCCCCGGCATCTTCAACGTCGGATGATCTGACCAAAGTGAAAGGAATCGGACCGAAAGTAGCAAAGCTTCTCAATGGTGAGGGCGTAACGACCTTCGCTCAGCTGGCGGATATGTCCGCCAATCAAATCAGTGATTTGTTGATCGGCATAGATCCGCGCAATAAGCGGTTTGATACCGGTGATTGGCCGGCGCAGGCGAAAAAGCTGGCGACGGATTAGGGCCTGTTAACACTGATGACACGCCACGATTGCCTTACAGCATCTTTACCAACAACGGCCGGAATTTCCGGCCGTTGTTGGTAGAGCGCAAGGGAATTCAATTTTCAACAAGGATAAAAAATTTTCCTCGTCAGCTAGGAATTTAAATCAAGTTTGGTTTATGATCCAGACTGTGTAGCGCCGGACCAAAAGCGAAACATCGTTGTTGGTCAGTCCGGAAGGCGATGCATGTGAATAAAAAATAGCTCTATCCGGAATCCTTAACTTCAATAGAGATATTCCATACACTAATTAAGGGGGAGGATCCGACGAAAATACACCTCACCGAAGTATATGAATTTGTTTTAAGGGTGTAAGTGTTATTGGGTCGGGCGCTTGTCCTCAAGCAACCAAAAAAGGGGTTTGATATGAGTCGAGTCGCAATTGTTACAGGTGGAACACGAGGAATCGGTGAAGAAATTTGTATAGAACTCAAAGAGCAGGGCTGTAAAGTGGCCGCGGTGTATGCCGGTAACGATGATGCAGCACGCCAGTTTACAGAGCGCACAGGTGTTGCGGCCTATAAATTCGATGTATCGGATTTTGAAGCCTGTCAGGCAGGTGTTGCTCAGATCCGGAAAGACCTGGGGCCGGTGGATATACTGGTCAATAATGCCGGTATTACAAGGGATGGCACAATGCATAAAATGGATTTCGACCGTTGGAATGATGTTATTCAGACGAATCTGTCTTCCTGCTTCAATATGAGTAAGGCTGTTATCGATGGCATGCGTGAGCGCGAATTCGGCCGTATTGTCAATATCGGCTCGGTTAACGGCCGGGCAGGCCAGTACGGACAGGTCAACTACGCAGCAGCAAAATCCGGAATTCACGGTTTTACCAAGGCCCTGGCATTGGAAGGCGCGCCAAAAGGTATTACCGTCAATGCGATAGCGCCAGGCTATGTACTCACCGATATGGTTAGAGCCGTTCCGGAAAAAGTACTGGAGAAAATAGTGGCGACTATTCCGGCGGGCAGGCTGGGCGATCCGAAGGATATAGCGCGCGCCGTGACTTTTCTGACCGGCGACGATGCAGGGTGGATAACGGGATCGACACTGGATATCAACGGTGGTCAACATATGTACTAGAAGTCTGTTGCCGGGGCTCTATGCCGGAGCCCCGGTCCCGCTGCGTGTTTTCTCCCCGTGTTTCATAAGGCTTCGCTTGCAAGGCTTTCCGAAATCCTACTAGAATGTTCGGCTCAGCAGTCAACAGCCGACGAGGTTTTTCGCCGGTAAAAAGTCGGGAATCAAAAATATGAACGCCAGTGCAGAGGAACTATCGATCAATATCAAGGAATATATGCAATCCCTTGGTCGACGGGCAAAAACCGCCAGCGAGGCGATTGCCGGGGCAGACAGCAACAAAAAAAACGCCGCCTTGTACGCGATAGCTGATGCGATAGAAGCCGCAAAGCCGCAATTGATGACCGAAAATCAAAAAGATCTTAAAGCCGGGCGCGAAAGCGGACTGAGCGCGGCTTTGCTGGATCGCCTGGAGTTAACCGGGACACGCATCGCCGCGATGGCCCAGGGCTTAAGGCAAATCGCGCAGCAGCCCGACCCCATCGGGGAAATCACCGATATGAACTACCGTCCCTCGGGACTGCAGGTGGGTAAAATGCGGGTGCCACTGGGCGTTATCGGCATTATCTACGAGTCACGGCCCAACGTGACCGCCGATGCCGCCGGGCTGTGTTTGAAGGCGGGAAACGCCACCATACTGCGTGGAGGTTCGGAAGCGGCTTATTCCAATCAGGCTATTGCGGCTTGTATTAAACAGGGTTTAGGCAGGGCAGGGTTGGACGAGAGCATCGTTCAGGTCGTCAATACAACGGATCGCGAGGCCGTCGGCGAATTGATCTCCATGAATGATTATGTGGATGTGATTGTCCCCCGTGGCGGTAAAGGCTTGATAGAGAGGATCAGCCGGGATGCCAGCGTACCCGTCATCAAACATCTAGATGGCATCTGCCATGTCTATATAGATAGCGATGCCGATCTGGGACATGCCGTTGCTATCGCATTTAACTCCAAAACCTATCGTTACGGTATCTGCGGCGCCATGGAGACTCTGTTGGTGGCGGAATCGCTTGCCGGATCCGTGCTGCCTGAACTGGCTGGCAAGTTTGGTGAAAAGTCCGTCGAGTTGCGCGTTTGCGAAAAAACCGCCAAGTATCTTCCGGATGCCAAAAGAGCAATCGATGCGGATTGGGATACGGAATATCTCGCCCCTATACTGTCCATTCGGATTGTAGAAGATTTAGACCAGGCGGTAGAGCATATTAACCGGCATGGCTCCAACCATACGGATGCCATTGTCACGGAAAATCTGACCAAAGCCCGGCAATTTATGCGGAAAGTGGATTCCAGTTCCGTCATGGTCAATGCATCGACCTGTTTTGCTGACGGTTTCGAATACGGACTGGGTGCCGAAATAGGGATCAGTACCGACAAACTGCATGTCAGAGGCCCCGTCGGCGTAGTGGGGTTGACCACTCAAAAATATATCGTCCTGGGTGAAGGCACGACGCGTTGAGCACTATAGGGATTTTCGGCGGTACCTTTGATCCGATACATTTCGGACATTTACGAAGCGCGCTTGAGCTGAGAGAAAAGCTGAACCTGGGCGAGATACGTCTGATCCCATGTGCCACTCCCCCTCACCGGGATAAACCGGGTGTATCAGCCGAGCACCGTTTGGCCATGCTGCAACTCGCCGTCTCGGAAACAAACGGCTTGATAGCTGATGACCGTGAGCTACGTCGGCCACAGTTGTCTTATACCGTGGATACATTAACAGATTTGAAAAGGGATTTTCCGGATGCGCGACTGCTTTTATTCATCGGTGTTGATGCATTTTCCGGGTTTCAAAGCTGGCACAGATGGGATGAGATACTCCTCCGTAGCGATCTGGTGGTCATTACCAGACCGGGGGCGGAAATGTCGCAACAGGCATCGGAACTGCTGAAAACACGGCAGATCGATTCTCTTATTAAAACTCGATATAAAAGCGGAAACATCCTTCTGCAACAGGTGACTCAGCTGGATATTTCCTCCACTGCAATACGGAAAATCTATAAATGCAAGCAGGACCCCGCGTATCTATTGCCTGTTGCGGTAAGAAGCTACATCGCCAAGCACGATCTCTATCGATAAAAGCAATGGCTGCTTGAGCAATGCCCAAAATCAGGAAAATTTTGTAACAAAACTGTAAAATCAAAGGAAAATTTTATTCACAAGAAGATTTGTTCTTGCTTTACAGAAAAAAATTAGGTAGCGAAAAAATACATAGATTTAATTTTAAGTTATATCTTATTGAAAATAAAAGAATAAATAAGATTGTGCGATTTTTCACCAGTCCAAGTCAAACCCAATGAAATTGGCGGATTGAGTCATGATTGACTTGATAGTCCACAGACTTATCCACAAGTTTTGTGGATAAAGGGGGTCAATGCTCTCAGCAGAACAATGAATATGACAGGTTTGATGAAGAACTTTAACCAAGAGGATTTAACGCAAATACATGATAAATAGTGAGCAAATAAGCCAACTGGTCATTCAGGCACTGGCGGATCTTAAAGCCCAGAATGTCACTCTATTGGACATAGCCGATAAGACCAGTATCGCTGACGCCATGGTGATTGCCACAGGTACCTCTGATCGGCATGTTGGAGCCCTGGCCAATGAGGTCGTCGTCAAAGCGAAATCTCGAGGCGTTCAGCCGTTGGGAGTCGAGGGCGAATTAAAGAGCGATTGGGTATTAGTAGATTTAGGTGACGTGATCGTGCATGTGATGACACAAAAGGCGCGCGATTTCTACGAGCTGGAAAAGCTCTGGTCGGTACGTCCCGGTGACGAAGAGCCGGGTTTAGCCAACGCCTGAGCTGTTCGTGTGAAAATTCACTTGCTTGCGGTCGGCCGCCGCATGCCCGCCTGGGTGGATCAAGGGTATCAGGATTTCGCCAAACGCCTCGGCGGTGACTGCCGGTTGATTCTGCATGAAATCCCGCCCGGAAAACGTGGGAAGAACTTCCCAATCAAACGGATCGTCGAGGATGAAGGCAAGCTTCTGCTGGAATCCATACCTAAAGCGACAACTGTGGTGGCGCTCGATGTCACAGGGTCCGCATGGAGCACGCTTGAACTTTCTCGCAAACTGCGTCACTGGCTGCAACAGGGCCGGGATATCAGTCTACTGGTGGGTGGACCGGACGGATTATCTCCGGCTTGTTTGCAAAGAGCCGATGCAAGCTGGTCTTTGTCGCCACTGACGTTTCCTCACACCATAGTTCGCATTATTCTGGCCGAGCAACTTTATCGAGCCTGGTCGATGCTGCACAACCATCCATATCATCGTGCGTAACACAAACTCGCGATCCAATCGTGATTTGTCATATCCCGGCTGCATTTCCCGTGGCACTTGGTACAATGCGCAGTCACAACGAGAATGATCAATCATATATGAAACAGATTTACCTCACCGGGATAACCACTACAGGCACGCCACATCTGGGCAACTATGTCGGTGCGATTCGGCCGGCGATAGAAGCCAGCCTGCGGGCTGAAAACCGGAGTTTTTATTTTCTTGCCGACTATCATGCGCTGATTAAATGCCATGATCCTCAAATCGTCCGGCAATCACGGCTGGAAATAGCCGCGACCTGGCTCGCCTTGGGCCTGGATACCGAACGGGCCATATTTTACCGCCAGTCCGATATCCCGGAAATCACCGAGTTGACCTGGGTACTGACCTGTATGGCCGCTAAGGGACTGATGAACCGTGCACATGCCTATAAAGCCGTGGTGCAGGAAAATATCGAACAGGGAGACAATGACCCGGATAAGGGTATTACCATGGGCTTGTATTCCTATCCGATACTGATGGCTGCGGATATTCTGATCTTCAAGGCCAACAAGGTTCCGGTCGGAAAAGATCAGGTTCAACATCTGGAAATGGCTCGGGATATAGGGCAAAGATTCAATCATCACTTCGGAGAATTATTTGTACTGCCCGAGGTCGTCGTCGAAGAACGGACGGCTGTTTTGTCAGGCCTGGATGGTCGAAAAATGAGCAAAAGCTATAACAACACGATTCCTCTGTTTGAGCCTGAGAAAAAGTTTCGTAAACTGATCATGAAAATTAAAACCAACTCGCTCGAACCCGGCGAGCCAAAAGATCCGCAGGGGAACACACTGTTCGAAATCTACAGCGCGTTTGCAAATCAGGAACAAACCGATGCCATGCGACAGGATTACGCCAATGGAATTGCCTGGGGAGACGCGAAGCAGCAGGTGTTTGAACATCTCAACGGCGTATTGGCGGAACCGCGCGAGCGCTATAATGAGCTGATGGCGCAGCCCGAGAAAATCGAATCCGTACTGCAAGAGGGCGCCGCCAAGGCACGGGAATACAGTGTTCCGTTTATGGCGGAAATACGCGAAGCGGTTGGAATACGCTGAAAATCCATCGATGTAAGCGGCCGGAGAAAGTTCGCTGAGGACGGCACGATCAGGCAAAGGCCTGCCATCCAGCGGCGATATCCGGACAAACAATAGAGGGCGGCGATGAATCCGGTTCTGGTCAATGTATGGCGTGGTAATGCGATCGAAAACTATCACTGCGGTGCGGCGGCGGTCGTCGATGTCAATGGCCGGGTGGTCTGGTCTATAGGTGAGATCCAACGGCCCATCTATCCCCGCTCGGCGATAAAATTACTACAGGCGGTACCTCTGCTCGATGAAAAAGTCAGCCGCAAATACGGCATTAGTCGCACGGAACTGGCGCTCGCCTGTTCTTCTCACACAGGCGAGAAAATGCACCGGGAGGCGCTGGCTGCCTGGCTGAGAAAAATCGACTGTACCAGTGACGATTTGGAGTGTGGTGAAGACTATCCGGAGCTGGATAGAGATCGGATTCAGATGATCAGCAACGGTCTTCCCCCTCACCGGGCCTGCCACTGTTGTTCCGGCAATCACGCGGGATTTCTGACCACCTGCCGAAGCCATGGTGATCAACTGCACAACTACCGGCTGTACAGCCATCCGGCGCAACGCCGGTGGTTCGATATCCTCGCCGAATTTACCGGTTTGCAGGCCCTGCAACTACCCTGGGGATACGACGGTTGCGGCATCCCCACACTTGCAATTCCTTTGCAGCGGCTGGCCTGGGCTTATGCCCGGTTCGCCGACCCGTCCGGTTTACCGCATGAACGCCGTGGCGCCATAGAGACGATCAAACAGGCGATCTTCGAAAATCCGCATATGTTCGGTGGAACCCTGGAGCTGCCCACGGTCATCGCCGATATGATGAACTCGGAATTGATTGTTAAAAACGGCGCTGAAGGGGTTTATATCGGTGTGCTGCCGAATCTCGGTTACGGTGTAGCTCTGAAGGTCGACAGCGGTAATCCGCAAGCGGCCAGGGTCGCTCTCGGTGCTGTACTTGAGAAAATTGCGGTGTTATCGGTCGACCAGGTCAATATTCTTAGCGATTATTTTCGCCCGGATGTGCTGAATTCGCGCCACGAAACCGTGGGCCGTGCGGAACCTTCATCCGCCTGGGACCAAGGTGACCTCAGGTTCTGACCGGGGCTCAGGCTCCGGAAGCTGCTCCTCAAGCCGCTTATTTGAACTACACTTTTGTTTCATTGGGATTCTTTTCCGTTTTTCTTATCTAAACCCCTGAGGAGAATCAGGCATTGGACACTATGCCGGACCCGTAACCTCGGTAGAGATTCGGCGTCAACTTACAGTAAACTGGACTTAATCTCAGCAAGCCCGACATTTCCGGCACTCAATCGAGAGAACATCAATGAAAATCCTGAAACGCGTGATAATCGGTCTGATTTCTTTGATCGTGGTTGCATTTGTCGTCTTAGCGATATTTATTTCGACGCTCGATCTGAATGCTTACAAAGAAGAGATTCAGAAAATCACCAGGGAACAAACCGGCCGGGATCTGGCGATCAACGGCGAACTGGACGCTTCCTTCTTCCCGTGGATCGGTATTTCCATTGGCCAGGTGGAGCTCTCTAATGCCGAGGGCTTCGGCGAGCAGCCTTTCGCACGGATGGACGCGGCCAAAGTCAAAGTTGAGGTCTTACCCTTGTTACGCAGGCAGATCAACGTCGATTCCGTCGAACTCAATGGGCTGACGCTCGATCTGCAAGTTGCCGAAGATGGCCGCAGCAACTGGGATGACCTTATGCAGGCGAGCGCGTCGACATCCACCACAACAGATGACGAAACATCCGAAGTTGAGGGGGGAGCGCCCGTTGTTGCCGCCATAGCCGTCGGCGGAGTTTCGGTTAAAAATGCCAATATCAGCTGGCTGGACAGGCAAAGCGGTTCGGATGCCCAGCTGAGCAATTTTAATCTTCAAACCGGGGCAATCGAGCTGGCCGAGCCATTTTCCCTGAAAACCGGGTTTGACATGATCAGCAATAGCTTTGCCGTGAAATCCCGCCTCGATGCCAAGGGTGAAGTCACTATCGATCTGGAGCAGCAGAAATATATGCTGACCGCGCTGAATGTTAAAACCAGCGCCACGGGTGATGCCGTGCCGGTCAACAATGCGGAATTATCCATGGATGCGGACGTGATCGCCGATCTTGGAAAGCAAAAAATCAGCGTGGCGAATCTGATACTGAATGTCCTCGATATTGTACTTGAGGGGCGATTGGATGTGACCGCGCTGGACACGGATCCACAGATTACTGCAACCCTGGTCAATCCTAAGCCGTTCAGTCCCAGGGATTTGTTCAACAGGCTCGATATAGAAGAGCCTCTTACCGCTGACGATTCGGTGCTGAAGGAGATGAGCCTCACCATGAATGTCGAGGCGAGTAGCCGTCAGGCTAAGCTGAACGATCTGAACATTCGATTGGACGACACGACTTTTTCCGGGAACCTGTCGGTACCGGATCTTTCGGCTGATTTACCTCCGGTACGATTTGCGTTCAATGTAGACGATATGGATCTGGACCGGTATCTGCCTCCACCGGCTGAGACCGAAGAGGCAGCGGAAAAAGGCGCAACATCGGATACAGACACGCCCATCGAATTACCTCTGCAACTGATGCGCAAACTCGATGTGGCTGGAGAATTCTCCGTCGATAAAATCAAAGTCAGCAACTTAAGCGCGCAATCCATCGTCGTGCCGGTAAAGGCGAAAAACGGTGTGATCACCCTCGATGGTGTTGCGGCGCAGATGTACGAAGGTAAACTCGGTTCCGTGTTCAGCCTTAACGCCAAGTCCGATACACCATCCTATCAGGTTAGGGCCGATCTGGGCGGCATCCAGGCACAACCGCTTCTTGCGGATCTGCTTCAGGACAAGGCTCCCCTCAGCGGTAAAGGGAGCTTCAGCCTGGATATACGAACCACCGGCAACTCCGTTAAGGGGCTGAAAAAGGGGTTGAACGGCGGATACACATTGAACTTCGCCAACGGTGCGATTAATGGCGTCAATATCGGGTATCAACTGCGCAGAGCGAGCGCGGCGATCAAGGGGCAAAAACTTTCCGAAGAGGATAAATTCAAAAAAACGGACTTTTCCGCCTTAAATATGAGCGGCAAATTTACCAAAGGTATCCTGTTCAGCGACGATCTTGATCTGCGGGCGCCGGCCCTACGGCTCGGTGGAGCGGGAACCGTTGATCTGAACAAGGACTACGTGGACTACAAATTGAAGACCCTGGTTGCAAAAACCGCCCAGGGGCAGGGCGGCAAAGACAAATCCGATCTGGGTGGGGTAAAGCTCAATGTGCCTATACGTGGCCACTTTGATGAACTTTCTGCGGATTTTACCGCCGTTATATTGCAAGCCATGAAAGACGATTTAAAGGGAAAGTTAAAAAGTGCAGAAGCGGAGGCAAAAGCCCAGGCCAAAGCGCGCTTGAAAGCGGAAGAGGAAAAAGCCAAAGCCAGACTTAAAGAAAAAGAGCAGGAGGCCAGAGCGAAATTAAAAGCCAAGGAAGAGGAAAAAAAGGCCGAGTTGAAAGAAAAACAAAAGGAAGAGCTGGAAAAGCTTGAGGAGAAAGCCAAGAAAAAGTTAAAGGACTTGTTCAACTGATTGCCCGGTGAGAATGGATTCGGAGAAGTTCGCCGGCCTGGTCCTGCAATGGTACGATCACTACGGGCGAAAAAATCTTCCGTGGCAGCAAAATACAAACCCATACCGGGTATGGGTCAGCGAAATCATGCTGCAACAGACCCAGGTCAGCACGGTCATACCTTACTACGAAAGATTTATTAAGCGCTTCCCCGATGTCGGAATACTGGCTGAAGCCGGTGAAGATGAACTGATGTCTTACTGGTCCGGGCTTGGATATTACGCACGGGCCCGTAATCTTCACAAGGCTGCAAAAAAAATCGTCGAAAACTATCACGGGCAGCTACCGCAAACTTCTGATGAACTGCAATCTCTGCCCGGCATAGGCCGCTCGACCGCAGGCGCGATACTCAGCCTCGCCCTCGACCAACATCAGGCAATACTGGACGGAAACGTCAAACGCGTACTGGCCCGATGTTTCGCTGTAGAAGGATGGCCCGGAAAATCAGACGTTTTGGCCCAATTATGGACACTCACGGAAAAACTGACACCCAAGAAACGCACAGCCAATTTCAACCAGGCAATGATGGACATAGGCGCCACCGTCTGTAAACGTACTAACCCAGGCTGCAGCTTATGCCCACTGAAAAAGCATTGCCTTGCAAACCAACACGGCCGGGCGGACCACTATCCCGGTAAAAAACCCCGCAAACAACTCCCGCTGAAGCACGCCACTATGCTGCTCCTGACCAATCCCCAAAACGAAATCCTCGTCTATAAACGCCCTCCCCGGGGTATTTGGGGCAGCCTCTGGAGCCTGCCCGAGATCGCGCACGCAGAAACGCCCGCCACCTGGTGCCGAAAGGCAGGCCTCAAACTACTGAGCGAACCGTATGTATACGCGGAATTCAGGCACACATTCAGCCATTTTCACCTTCAAATCAAAGCTTTGCACGGCGATACAGAAATCGCGCAACACACACTGATGGAAGCGGAAGAGCGGGTCTGGTATAAATGCGGATCAGACATCGGCGGCATGGCAGCGCCCGTCGCCAAACTACTCGACAGATTCTGGGAGCTTTAATCAATGGCACGAATGGTACAATGCGCAAAACTGGGTCAAGAACTGGAAGGACTGGAAAGACCCACCTACCCCGGCGAACTCGGCAAAAAAATCTACCTCAATATCTCCAAGCAAGCCTGGGAAGACTGGGTCCGCCACCAGACCATGCTGATCAACGAATACCGGCTAACCCCCATCGAACCCAAAGCCCGAAAATTCCTCGAAGAAGAAATGGAAAAATTCCTCTTCGGCGACGGCGCAACCGTACCCGACCAATACAAACCCCTGTAAAGGAACCCAATACAGAAAATCACCGCGGCGACTTGACTACAGCCGCCGCAACAGGTCTAATACGCGCTTCCTTTCAACACCACCCCTCCGGCCAGGTAGCTCAGTCGGTAGAGCAGGGGACTGAAAATCCCCGTGTCGGCGGTTCGATTCCGTCCCTGGCCACCATTAAATCAATTGTTTAGCTATTTCTCGGTCCATTTTAGGCTCACTTTTGTGTGTGATTGGAGTATCTATGTGGTCGGGATTGGTATTTGAGGAAACCTGATTTGAGTGCTGAGATGGATTTTCAGGTTGAGTATACGGACGCGTAAATACTACTGTGTATGCAGTCCACCACCCGCTTTTTCCGTACAGGAAAGTGCGCAACCTTATAATTCGAAGATAATCCGAATAAAAAACGTTCACTGGCGACTATATCACCGTAATGGTTCTTGAGATTACGCGGAATCGTATTGTGTTGGAATTGATGCGCCTAAGGACATTGAGATTTTAAGGGAAGAAATAAAGTCACATGCAGATAGAACAGAGTATGCACAACCATACGGTTAATTGAGGGGAGTCAGGGAGTCGCGTAATTGATTTATTGGTTCAAGTACGTGCTTTCGCTACTTGCAACGAAGGTCAGGTTCCTGCATTTTTGTTGTCACTCTTGTAGTAAGGTAGTTCAAAGAATACCCGGTAACTTCCACCTTCCTCTAAGACGTCATAAAGCGTGTTGTTGTGCATATAGAGTGGATACGTGTAAGTCGTGTTCAATATCTCGGAATGAAACTCCAACAGATCTGCGGTCAGACCTGTTTCCGTTGTTATGCTTCCGACAATTTCACAACGGACTGACGGAACTTCATATCCGTATCCAGCAGTGTCGTACAGCCTTTGTCGGCATAATCTTCACGAGCCCCGCTCATCTGGTCACCGACAAAGGTCATAGAGAGGAGGACCCACACTTTGTCACTGGTCTCGAATAGACAGTCTGTGTACCAGGTGCCTTCGAAATTACTTGCGTTTGCAGCCAGGACCTCCGGTTTCGAAACACTGCTGGAATATGTACTGCTTAAAGCTGATGTTCGATGGTGCGCCGTCAAAGCCGTTTAGCGGGGTAACGGAGGTTGTATAGCGCTGTACTTTGTATGCGATGCCTGGAACGATTATTTACTGAGACAAAAACCAAGACACGCACGATTTAAAACAAAAAAATCAAAGCCTTCTCGGAGTGAGATTTACGCAGTCTGGAAAAGATTCAATGAGCAGCGTGGTCAGTATCGGATAGTGAAAGAAAATACCACGTAAAAAAGACTTTATAAAAATTTCAGCACAGCGGTACATCGCGTTACTCTCCGCAACACTGTCAGTGTGTAACAGAAGCGTGTCGGTCAGTAGAAGTGCCGACTACCTGTGCAGGCACAAATCCATCGCTGCCCTACATGGTTCGAAGCAAGAGAAATCTGGCTGAGTGAGCCCACCCAGTTGCCAAACTGGGACTCCACTTCGGTGGCAAAAACTACCCAGTCGGCAGGCGCCAATCCCAGCCGCTTCAGTATGGGCAGCGGAGTGCTATCAACACGGCCCCGTTTGTCTTCACGTACCGCACGGCCTGTCCATTCCACCAATTCAATACAATCCCGTAAGTGATAGGGGACACCCGCTGTGACTACATTTTTTCCTTGCCTGTAAAAGGTGCCAAAAAAGAATTGGAGGATTTCTCCTTCAGGTTATCGATCCGGGCTTGGATGCTGGTGTATTCACTGTCCTCGGGCGTGTCGGCAAGTTGTGCGCGGATCGGATTCAGATCGACATAGGCCATGGCGGCGAGAATGGCTTTTTCATTGAGCAGGGCTTGGCTTTTGAATCTGGCTTCAAAAAACTTCCCGGTGCAGTTATCTTCGAGGTTAGCAGCTCTGGCGATAGGTTCATTCAGCGCACGCATAAACCAACTGATACTGATCAAGCGCTCCTTCCAAACGGCGGCATCGCGCCTGACGATACTATTTCAGCTTTGGCATGGTGATTCCTCCTTGAATCGAGCTTGGTGGAAGCAGTAATGCAGTTATTTTGATATGTCAAATCGTACGTGTCTTGATTTCCCCAGCCGATCTCACTGGATTACCCCCATCTGGGTCAGTTCCCAGATCGCTCGGCAAATCAAAAAGGTTTACAGGCGCGAAATCACAGCGCGAGCTGCGCACGGTCGCTTGGTACAGACCAACAGGTTCTTAGAGCAAACGCAAACAGTGTTTGTCTATTACGAGGGTATTTTATCCAACGCTATATGTACCCTTATTCCATGTCGCCAATATCGAGTATTGGAATGACACCGTCCATAGAATCTTTCATAGTCATACTGGGTAGATAATTCCCGAGGTACTCAAGCGTCATATTATTTGCCCGTAGATCTCTGACAAATATATTCAACATCTGCAGCCAGTCAGCATCTCCCTGACGGAGCGCAATTCCATAAAAATCGGGTTTGATCGGCGGATCGAGTACTTTCAGCCGGTGGCGTGCCGTTTCCTTATTTTTTTCGTGCCAAAGTTTGAGAAACATCTCGTCATGAAGCATTAGATTCGCTTCGCCATCCGCAGTCGCCTGCACGGCCTCTTCATTGCTTGGGTAGCGGGTGATTTGCGCCTCCGGAAATCGCTGTTCGGCTACGGCAGCGGGAGCTTTGCCTTCGGTGACGGCGATCTTCAGCTCATTCTGGCTACCGCTGTCCTCAAGTGCGTCGATCAATTCAGACGAATCTTGGGCATTCCCAATACCAAGTTTGGCCGAGCTGCCGACGTGCATGAGCAATGACATACCGGTGTCGAAATAAGGATCGGTAAAGGCGACTTGCTTGGCTCGCTCAAACGTAATACTCATGCCCGCAAGGATAAGATCGATCTTTTCATCCAGCAATAACGGAATGAGCTCGGAGAACTGATCGGGCGCTGTTACCTCAAGCTCAACGCCGAGTGCCTCTGCCAATTGCGCGGCTATATCTAAATCCACACCGGTACGATCACCACTTTCACCGACAAAGGAAAATGGCTCGAAGTTTGGGTTGACACCGACACGGAGTGTGCCGCTGTTCATTATGCGTTGCAATTCGGATTGTTTAACTGTGCCCGTAACCGTAACTGTGCCGGTTACAGTACCGGTAAGTGTACCGGTTTCAGTGCTCTGAGCGTATAAAGACTGGCTCAAAGCTGTCATGGTGAGTATGAAAAGAGTCGATAGAGTAATTCTGTAGAAGAATCTCAACGGATTACCTTCCTGACCTTTTTTGGTCTCTGACTTAAGATTGAGTAGTATGCGTTCTGCCTCGCATCTATAAATGCCTCTGCGTGATGGCCCAGGTGAATGACCCGCATTGAAGGCCAACCTGGTCCCGGCACAGGATCAGTCTGGCCGAAAAACTTCCGTTGTACAAGACTTTTGTACGTAATGTAGGTAAAAACTGCCTTAACAACACTTGGAACGATTCTAATTCCCTCTACTGCAGAATTTGCAGATGCACGGTCACAATTGTAAAAACTGATAAATAATTTATTTTAGTACTCTTCAGATGGCAATCGGACTTCCATCATTTCAAATAAAAGTGCATGCTTATGGTTCCGGGTACCTTCAGCACCGGCGTTGTCCACAACAATCCGTGTCCTGCCGTTGTCCGCTGCAGGCCCGCCAGCACAGAGAGCGTATTGACAAATGAATTTA
The DNA here is from genome assembly GCA_965222695.1 of Granulosicoccaceae bacterium. Taxonomy (GTDB): domain Bacteria; phylum Pseudomonadota; class Gammaproteobacteria; order Granulosicoccales; family Granulosicoccaceae; genus UBA7957. The sequence goes on from OZ244967.1 coordinate 4,694,466, forward strand.
ACTACCAAAGTTTTGCTGGCGATGGCCGCCGGCATCATTGTAGGGCTGGGCATCAACGTGCTAGGACTCGCCGCTGAAGGCTCGTTCATTCAACTTTATATCATCGACGGACTGTTCAAAGTCATTGGCAAGCTGTTTGTTAACGCCTTGAAAATGTTAGTGGTACCGCTGGTGCTGCTCTCCCTGATCAGTGGCGTGTGCGGAATTGGCGACATCCGGCTGCTGGGGCGTATCGGCACCAAGGCCTTTTTCCTCTATATGATGACGACCGCCGTGGCGATCGCCAGCGCACTTGCCGTTGCCGGGATCCTTGGAATCGGTAAGGGCATGAACGCCGAGAGCGCTGCCTCTTTCCAGGGCGCCGAGGCACCGCCATTATCTGATGTTCTGGTCAACATTGTTCCCAGCAACCCCATTTCCGCTATGGCCGAAGGAGAAATGCTGTCGATCATTTTCTTCTCAATTCTCGTCGGAATCAGCCTCCTTATGGTGGGTAAGAAAGCGCAAAGCCTGATTGATGGTGTTGAAGTCGCCAATGAAGTCATGATGAAAATGGTTGGCATCATCATGTCACTGGCGCCCTACGCCGTATTTTGCTTGCTCGCAAAGGCGATGGCGCAGCTGGGATTAGGATTATTCGTTCAACTGCTCGGGTACGTAGCCGTACTGATCTTTGTGCTGTTACTGCACTTGTTCGTCACTCTGCAGGCGACTCTGGTGTTGTTCTCCGGGCTGAATCCGGTAACCTTTCTCAAGAAAATGCGCAATACGCAGGTTTTCGCATTCAGCACATCCAGCTCCAATGCCACCATTCCGGTAACCCTGCGAACAGTCGTGCAGCGCCTCGGCGTTGACCGATCAGTCGCCTCCTTCACTGTGCCCTTCGGTGCGACCATCAATATGGACGGTACAGCCATCATGCAGGGCGTGGCGACTGTTTTCATCGCCAATATCTATGGTGTCGAGCTTGGCGTCGGGGGATTCCTGACAGTCATTCTGATGTCGGTACTTGCATCAGTGGGCACAGCGGGTGTTCCAGGTGTTGGATTGATAATGCTTTCGATGGTATTCACGCAGGTGGGACTGCCGCTTGAGGGTATAGGACTGATTCTCGGCGTGGATCGCCTGCTGGACATGGTGCGCACAGCCGTGAATGTCTCCGGTGATGGCGTGGTCTCGACGATTGTGGCCAAGAGTGAGGGCAAATTTGACCGAGCGATATTTGATGACCCGGAAGCCGGCGTCGTGAATGAAGACGAAATCGAGCTGCCGGAAGAGTCCGGAGCGTCGTCAACAGCATGATGCAAACCAAGGCGGCGGGTGTTGTAAACTCGCCGCCTTGCCGCTTACCAGCCCTGCAAGTCGATCCTTCCATCCACTTGAACCGATGGAATTTCTGCATTTTTCTCTCGTTTGAGTGATACACGGTAGCCGTTGGTTGGTCGTTTCTCAACCGCTCAAAACCCCCGACAATAATCAATTCAGATTTTGTCATCCAGCAATCGAACCATGCTCGGTCGGTAAATCAACACTTGGGTCAACAGCATACGACAGTGATCCCAAAATCAAACCCTATGCAAGAATTTTTCATTGATATGACTTGAAGGAAGAATGGCCATGACTGAACTGCAAAAAAATCTGATCGGTGGTGAATGGGTTTCCGGTTCCAGTGAAATTGAAAATCTAAATCCGTCGGATCTGAATGACGTCATTGGTATTTATGCACAAGCAGATGCTATGCAATTGGACCAGGCGCTGGACGCTGCTCAACTAGCCCAGAAACAGTGGGCGGGTTCCGGGCTGGAAAAGCGCTACGGCGCATTAATGTCAATTGGCGAGGAACTGATGGAGCGTTCTGATGAACTGGGTCGACTACTTGCCCGCGAGGAAGGCAAGCCCTTTGCCGAAGGGAAGGGCGAAGTCTATCGTTCCGGACAGTTCTTCACATACTACGCAGCCGAAGTTTTGCGCCAGATTGGCGACAATGCCGAGTCGGTGCGTGACGGGATAGATATTGATGTGCGTCGAGAACCGGTCGGTGTGGTGGCCGTTATTTCTCCATGGAATTTCCCAATGGCAACCGCAGCCTGGAAAATCGCTCCGGCGCTGGCCTTCGGCAACTCGGTAATCTGGAAACCCGCCAATCTGGTGCCGGCTTCCGCTGTCGCCTTGAGTGAAATCATTGCAAGACAGAATTTACCCAAGGGCTTGTTCAATCTGGTCATGGGTCCGGGTGGAGCAGTCGGACAGCAATTGGCACAAAGCCCGTTGGTCAACGCTATTAGTTTTACCGGTTCGGTTCCCGTCGGTAAGCAGATTGCCGGTAGTTGTATTGTCAATCTAACCAAAGTTCAGTTGGAAATGGGCTCCAAAAATGCGCTGGTTGTCATGGACGACGCCGATCTTGATCTGGCAGTCGCCTGTGCAATTAACGGTGCCTTCGGCGGTACCGGGCAGAAGTGCACCGCGTCTTCCAGGCTTGTCGTACATGAATCGGTGCACGATGTGTTTGTTGAAAAGCTGGTAGCCGGCACCAATGAACTGAAAGTAGACCATGCGCTTAAGGAGGGCACGCAGATCGGCCCCGTGGTGAGCGAAGGGCAGCTGCAGCAGAACCTTGATCATGTGAATCTGGCAAAGAATGAAGGGGGGGAGCTGCTGTGTGGGGGGCAAGGAGTTGAGCGCGAAACTCCCGGCTATTACATGACTCCAGCTGTCTTTAGCGGTACCCAAAACGACTGGCAGGTTAATCGCGAGGAACTCTTTGCACCCATAGCCTGTGTTATCAAAGTTGGCTCTTACGAGGAAGCGCTGTCTACCGTCAACGATACGCATTTCGGTTTGACTTCCGGCATCATTACGAAAAGCCTGGCGCGGGCTGGCGATTTTCGCCGTCGTGCACGTACCGGTTGCGTAATGGTTAATCTGCCAACTGCCGGCACGGACTACCATGTGCCATTCGGAGGTCGCGGGGAGAGCTCTTACGGACCTCGAGAACAGGGTCAATACGCAAAGGAATTCTATACCACCGTCAAAACAGCTTACATCAGCGCAGGAGAAGTAAGTTGAAGCGAGCTGTTCGGATCGACGGCTTGCAATACTGCAACTGGTCGGAAAAAATATTTCGTCAGTTACGTGAAGGCGGCGTGGATGCGGTGCATGTCACCATAGCCTATCACGAAACCTTTCAGGATACAGTGCGCAATATCACCCGTTGGAACCGATTGTTTGAACTTTTCCCGGAGTTGATATTTCATGGGCGTAGTGGAGGTGATGTAAGACTGGCACGCGATACCGGTCGAACTGCGATTTTTTTCGGTTTCCAAAATCCGTCACCGATTGAAGATGATACAGGCCTGGTGGAAATTGTGCATACACTCGGTGCTCGTTTTATGCAATTGTCCTACAACAACCAGTCCCTGCTCGCTACCGGGTGTTACGAAGCGGAAGACCCGGGTATCACTCGCATGGGCAAGCAAGTCATCAAGGAAATGAATCGTGTAGGTCTGGTTGTTGACATGTCACATTCCGCCGAGCGCTCAACGCTTGAGGCCATAGAAATTTCTGAACGCCCAATAGCGATTACTCATGCTAATCCTTCTTTCTGGCACCCGGCACTGAGGAATAAATCAAACCAAGTGATGGAGGCACTGGCGGCCAACGGCGGCGTGATCGGTTTTTCCCTTTACCCCCACCATCTGAAAGGCAAAAGTAACTGCTCGTTAGAGAGCTTTTGCACCATGGTAGCTGAAGCTGCTGATCTGATCGGTGTGGATCATATCGGTATGGGGTCGGATTTGTGTCAGGACCATCCGGACTCGGAAGTGGAATGGATGCGGGTGGGTCGCTGGACCAAGGAAATTGACTATGGCGAAGGATCAGCCGGCGCGGCCGGTTTTCCGGATATGCCAAGCTGGTTTGAAGACAACCGTGACTGGCCGAATATTGAAGCTGGCTTACGCAATGCCGGATTTTCTGAAGAGGATGTCGACAAAATCCTGGGCGAAAACTGGTTGCGGTTTTTTGATGAACAATTCGGGCGGATTTCCTGACGGTGTACTAGAGGCTGTCGTCAGGAGTTTGCTTGCCGCTGCCGCAGAGTATTTTTTCTACCAGCAAGGCAGCAGGAGCGTAGTGTAGTCATTCTACATGAGCGATGGCTAAAGCTGCTGGAAGGAAAAAGAGTCGCGGCCCTTGGGGTTGTGCCTAAAAAAACGCCACTCGGTGTTGCTCGTCACTGATTTGGAACGACCAAACTACGCTCCTCGCGCCTGGATTGGCGCTTTTTTAGGCACAACAGCGGCAAGCAAACTCCTGACGACAGCCTCTAGGGCCTGTTAACATGAGTGTATCTGGCAGGGGGCAAGGTCATGGCGCACGCTGATATTGAAATGCAAAGTAGGCCGGATTCACGGCGCCGTTCACCGGATACGGTAATGCGGCTCAAGCGGCTAGGTAGTTTCCATCAAACGCGGTTGTCGTTTATGCGATCACTGTTGCGTCGCATGAGGCGCGAAGGGTGGCAGTTCGACAACCCATTGTGGGAGGTAAACGAACGGGGTGTCGGACGTGCGGTTTACCGGGCACGCGGTCCGCGTAGAACCTATAGTCTGGTTGCCTTTGCGCATGATCTGCCCGACGAAATGCGCTCCGACCGGGTTATAGCGACTGCCTGGGATGCCACGTTCACATTGTTCGATGGTGAGCCTGAAGAATCAGATCTGGAGCGCCTTCAGCGCAATGTTCCGAAACAGGAAGCGGGTCGAATCAGTGACAGCGAACTGTCCTTGTCCCGAGCCAATCGTTCAGTGCGTCTGTGGAACCATGTTGTTGACAGGCTTGCAGCCGGCGAGCAACCGGATGCGGAAACTGTCGAATCGGTAGGCTACCTCATGCGAACCACTGCAGTGTATGGTTCAGGGAAATTCGGTGCTGCGGATAGAAGTAGGATCGCTGATCGGACGATGGTGGCAAGTCCGTTCTGTGTGGAAATGCTTTCGGTCTACATGACGCGGGCGTTTACGCTTGATCTGGTCGAACATATGGCCAGGGTCAAAGGCGGTGATGCGGCCAGTGTGTTGGAGCCAGAGTTGCGCCGCCGCTTCGGTGTTGGTAATTCCACAGGACTGGGTATGGCACCGTTTCTGGTTAACCACCCGGTACTCCTTAACAATTGGATAAGTGCCCGGGAGGAAGCTCTGGCACGAGTCCGGGCTGTCGAAAAGGCGACCCCACAGGCGTTCGCATCGTTTCAGATATATCTGAACAGAGCCGTAATTAACACTGAACGCTGGCGCTCTGAACACCCCTTGCAATTAGAAAAACTGGCATCCTTGCGCAAGGATTTGGATGCATTGCGAATACATGCAGCGAAGTTTGAATCGAACACCTCCTTTCCTTGGGATACGCTTTATCGATGGGCCGAGACCAATCTGTCCCTTGAAGGGCAGGAGCAGTTGGTTGCCTTGATGATGGAGCCATACGGAGAATTGGTTGACGAATTAATCCAGTGTATGGATGCCGATGAATTCGCATCCTTTCGAATCGACGGCAGTATGAATATCAGTGGCTTATGCAAAATTATCGATGATGCATACCATTGGGCGAAGGACATTGAGGGCAGCAAGCGGGAAAACCGGGCGCGGTTCTGGTATATCTCGCAGGAAAAGCTGGAACCACGTTTGGGTGAACGTTTTCAGGAGCCGGGAGCGGAATACGAACAGCCCTCTGGATTTGGTCTGGATATGATGGCGCTGAGGCGCGAGTTGAATCACTGGTCGGAAGATTCGGTAGTCGCGGATTTTTTGCTGCAACACCCCGAGTTCCGGCATCTGGTGCGCCGAGCGCAGATTGTTGCACGCCACCCTTTCGCGGAAATTCGCGACAACCTGATTTCCGCTGATATGCTGCCAATTGATATTTTACGGTGCAAGCTGTCATTTTTTGGGGCAACCCGATTTGATCCTCGTTCGGACCGCTGGGTAAGAATATGTATGTTTCAGGGCGCGCCATTTCCTTACGAATTAGCCGAACAGCCGGAAGACGATTGGAGTTACCCGCCGTTCGAAGGAGATCAGTGATGAACGAAACGGAAACACTTGCCAATGACCCGGCGATGCAGGGTGCACTGCCCGGTGGTATTTCCGGTACTTATTCTCTGGCCGAAATTGAGGTTCTATCAAAAAAAGCAGCGCGAGGTGCCGGCTATAGCTGGGGTTTGTCTGAAGAGGCCGGCAAAGCCGCGCGGGTGCTGGCAAGCTACGGACTGCCGGCGGTCGAACAGCTGGCGGCTCTGCTGCATGATAATGACAATAAGCCGTACGGACAGATGCGGCCGGTGTCGGCCGACACGCCGTGGCGATCCGAAAGCGGGGCCTTGTGCCCGATTATTACCGGCGCTGCCATCAGCGATCGTGCTCACCTGATCGCTGCCGGGAAAACTATTGAAGCGGAATCCACGGCGTATCCCCTGTTAATCCTGTTTTTTGCGTGTCTAGTGTCGCACCAGTGTGGCCGGGTCATTTCAGTACGCTGGCAGGATCTTCAGGCGACTTGTGTGAATGAAGAGCTGCGTGTCAGAGGAAAGGAATCTGCATTAACAGCGGCTGTTGTTAACAGTTTGCGCGTCTCATTGGGCGAGGAAGAGAGCGAAGGGCTGATCTATACGGGCAGTCCGGTTGCTTGCCCGGTAGAGGTCAATAGTTGGCGTATTTTGGAAAATTACGCATTCCGCATCTACGCACCGGCAACGGAACAATCGCGGGCCGGCGCAGGGTCAGATACAGATGATCAGAATTGAGAGTTTACTGAGTGTTGAATGAGGGAGCGATTCGATGTCGGATACCAATAAGAATCTGAGCCTGGCTGATGTCGAGCAGTTTGCACACAACGCACTCTCGGCCTGCGGTGTTACGGGACACAATTCGATATTGCAGTTCAGCCCATAGTTGATGCTACTATTGCTTGACTGATTCAACACTCTCGACACTGGAATACCTCAATGATCAACGACGACTTAATGCAACAGATTCGACATCGTTTTGCCCATATCGATTCCTGCCCTTACCAGGGAGAGCGTGTGTTTTTTGAGAATGCCGGGGGTTCTCTGACCCTGAAATCGGTTGTTGACACCAATACCCGGCTTGCCGGAATTCCCGATAACCAGGGCCGGGACAACCCTGCGTCACAGGAGCTGGTTCGAATAATAAATCAGGCCAGGGACGATATGCGTGTCTTTCTGGGCGTGCGGGATGGGCCGGTGTTTATCGGTGAGAGTGGTACGGAGTTGCTGTTTCGACTTGTCCGGGCCGCGGTGCTTGGAAGTGTGCCGGGCGGCAATGTGGTGGGCAGTACTCTGGAGCATCCTGCGACGGTGAGCGCGTGTAAACGCTGGTCCGGAATTGCCGGCAAGGAGTATCGGGCGGTGCCGCACAATAGTCAGACCGGCAGTGTCGGCGTCCATGACTATCGGCAATACATTGATGCTAATACCCGTGTTGCGACAATTATTCATACAAGCCCGGTTACCGGTATCTCGGTGGATGTTAAGTCTATCGTTCGGACGATACGGAAAGCTTCACCTGATTGCATTATTATTGTCGACGGCATTCAGCATGCGCCGCATGGGGCGCTTTTTGTGGATGATCTTGATATCGATGCCTATACCATTTCGGCTTACAAAGTGTATTCGCGGCATAATTACGGTTTCGCCTGGGTGTCGCCGCGACTGCGTTGCCTGCCGCATGATCGCCTGGATGGAACAGCGGATGATTTCTGGGAACTGGGCACGCGTGATACCTCGGCTTTTGCCTGCTTTTCGGAGGTGGTTAAATACTTTGACTGGCTGGGGTCGCACTTCACTCAGTCCGAAGATCGTCGTGAGCGCATTGTCGCTGCGGGGGAGGTATTCATCGAGCAGGAGGCGGCTCTGGTGGAACTGATGATAAACGGATCGGATTCGCAGAAAGGCTTGCGCAATATGCCCGGCGTGAGAGTAATCGGCGGTTTTGACAACCGTGCCCGAAAAGGGCTGGTATCACTTTATCTGGATGGGATTCCCTGTGCCGATGTGGTCAGCACATTAAACGCCCGGGGCATACGTACCCATGTGCGAAAAAACGACTATTTTTCGGGCAATATTCTTGAACCCCTCAATCGACCGAGTTGCGTCAGAGTTTCCATGTGTCATTATAATACAAGTGAAGAGGTATTGAAATTTCTGCGGATTATGGAATCGATTGCCACGAAATAAAGGGATAATCGGTGAACCTGTTGCTGATATGCAAACGGGTTGCAGTATTCACCGGGATATTGGGCGGATTGTTAACTGCGACACCGTAAATGATCAGGATCGTAAAAGGCGCGAGGGGACAGCCGTGCGGGGCGGTTTTGACCGAGAATTTGTACGGCCAGGTGATCTTCAGTCAAAGCGGCGTTTGCGTTTGTATACCCCAACGCAAGACACTTGCCGGTGCGAAAGCCGGTGCCGCCGGAAGTCACGTAGCCGACACACTGATTCCGGGAAATGATCGGGTCACCCGGCAAAGGGTCAGCCTCTGTACTATCGACCACCAGTCTGACAAAATGCCAGTCCGGCGCTGATTTACGCTGGCGTAACACGGTTTCGCGGCCGATAAAATCCGCTTTGTCGATATGAATGAATTTTTCCAATCCGGCATCGAACAGTGTGTACTCGGTGCCGAAATCCGAACCCCAGGCGTGATAGGCTTTTTCGATGCGCATCGAATTGAGTGCATAAGAGCCGAAATCCGCAAGCCCGAAGTCCCGGCCGGCTGTGGAAATGTTATGGTACAGTCGCTGCAGATCCTTTGATTCGAGATGCAACTCCCAACCCAGTTCGCCGACGTAGGAGACGCGCATTGCGGTAAGATCACAGCCTCCTAACGAAATTTCAGCAACCGACATCCACGGCATGGATTCAGCGCTCAGATCACAATCGGAAAGTTGTGACAAAAGATCCCGGGATCGGGGCCCCATAATCATCAGCACCGCATCGCGGTTACTGCCTTTTCTTAAACTGACCGAGTTGTCTTTGGGCAGATAGCGGCGTAGCCAGTCATGGTCTCGCTGATCGGCAAGTGTCGGTCCGCACAGCAGGTAGTGATTTTCGGCTGGTCGGGCGATAGTCGCTTCACTCCAGATTTTACCGCCGGGCGTCAGCATATAGGATAGACGAACCCGGCCGATGGGTGGCAGCCGACCGCAGAACACCCGGTTGAGGTATTGGCTTGCGCCTGCTCCGGAGACCTCAAATTTGGTGAATCCCCCGTGGTCCATAATCCCGACGCGATCACGCACGGCCTCGCATTCGCGCTTTACCGCATCGCGCCAGGGTTCACTATGGCGAAAACTTAAGCGATTATCCTGGTTTTTGTTTCCGGGATCGAACCAGAAAGCACGCTCCCAGCCCCCGATCTGACCGAAGACGGCGGACTTTTGTTCTAAGGTTTTATAGAGCGGGGTTCGCCGCAAAGGCCGGCCCGATTGGATAATTCGGTGCGGGAATGGAATCGAATATTGCAAGTCGTATAATTCGACCGTGCGTTGTTGCGTGTAGTCCCGGGTTGCCCAGTCGCCGAAACGCCGCGGATCCCAGGCCGAATAATCCCACTCTGTCTCCCCTGCGGTAATCCACTCGGCAACGGCTTTGCCGACCGCGGCCGACTGGGTGATTCCGATCTGAATACCACAAGCATGATAGAAATTCGGCAATCCGTAGGCCGGTCCGCACAGCGGCAGGGCATCGGGGGTGTAAGCTATGGGGCCATTGACGAAACGTTGAACACCCGCCTCGCCAAGCAACGGTACGTGATCAATGGCTTGCTCGATCAGCTCGATGATATCGTCAACGGAGTCCTTAAACAGTGCGTGTGAAAAATCACCCGGTATACCGTCGACAAATGCCAGGCGGCCGGGATGCGCATAGGAACCCAATAAAAACCGATTGCGCTCACGGCGCAGGTAAAAACGAATATCGGGGTCACGGACCAAAGGGAAAAGCGTTTGATCTTTTTCAAGAGCATCCAGTGAATCGGTAATCAGGTATTGATGTTCAAGCACTGCGATCGGTAAGGGTTGATCAACCATACGACCGATATCACTGCCGTAAAATCCACTCGCATTGACAATGATCTCGCAGGTGACGTCTCCATGGTCGGTGCAGACATGCCACTCATGGCTTTTGCTTCGTTTGATTGCCTTGACCTCTGTGAATCGCGCAACATCAGCCCCACGGAGGCGCGCGGCCCCTGTCAAAGCCTGGGTGAGCTGGTTCGGATCTATATCGCCTTCATAGGGATCATGGATACCGCCGATAACGGATTTTCCCGGCTTGTAATAAGGATGCAGCTTCTCCATTTCAGAAGGCGTCAGCATGTGCAGCTCAAAACCGGCGGAACGTGCCAGGCCGGCGATATGGTTGAACAGATCCATACGATCACCGCTGTGTGCCGGCCAAAAGGCACCGGTATGCCGATAGGTAACAGGGGCGTCCTTGTTTAATGCAAGTTCTTTATACAGGCGCCAGGCGTAATTTCCGGCCCGCATGCCAAGCCAACTGGTGGCGTAAGTCGGGATGTTGCCTGCTGCGTGCCAGGTCGATCCCGAGCATAATTCGTCTTTTTCAATCAGCAAGCAATCCCTTATACCCGCTTGGGTCAAGTGAAAAAGGCAGGAGGCTCCTACCGCTCCGCCACCGATGACAACGACTCTCGCCTGTGTCCGCATCCTTAGCCTTTCCGCAAGAGATAGCCGTAGCCTTCCACCGGATCGTCAATACCGGCCGCGCGGAGTGTTTGCCAATACACGGCCGGGTTACAGCCGACTATCCGTTTTTCCGTGGTCTGCTCAAGTTCGTCGATCAGGCTGACAAACGGCAGGGCGGTACCGATTTGGGCAATAGCATCACAGTCCGATTCTGCCAGTTCCAGCGCCAGATCGCGTATTTTCTGCAGCGGGGTTTTGCAGATATCGGGCAGGCTCGGAGCCCGGGTTCCGTCGATCCTGATCACCTCAAATCCGCCGGCTTGCATATTTTCCCTGACCACCCGGTTAATCTTATCGTCAAACGGCGTCAGGATAGCGATACGCTTCGCGGTCAGCGCGCGCAGGCCTTTTTGCACGGCAATCGATGCATTGCAAACCGGAATTCCAAGCCTGTCCGATAGTTCGTCACAACGCATGGACAGCTTTTCGACTCCTCCCGCTGCGGCGTCGGTGGTTAAGCCTATGGCCAATGCCAGCGGCTGACAATCCATGAGTTTTTCAGCTTCTTCGAATAGGTCATCTGATATGCGTTCGCCACCGAGACGAAATCGCTGCATCTGATTAGTGACGCCCGCGGGACGCAGCTTTTCGAGTTCAGGTTGCACAACTGTATTCATGGCCGGAGTCATCACGCCGATAATGCCTCGGGGTGCGAGGGTGTCAGTCATTGGTTTTCTCCTGCAGATACCTGTTGAGCGCGATTTGCCCGTCGCGATAAATCCGATCGCCGACAATGCTTTCCAGATCGGGCTCATCCGCCGGATCGCAATCAAATTCACCTTGCCAGATTCCCAGTGTTTGATCGCCCTCGGTAATCTCCATCAAGCGGTGAGTGGAAATATAGTTTGTACATCGCAAGGGGCTTTCAAGAATGTCATAGGTATAAAAGTAGTCGAGATCGGAATGGGCCAGCAAGGTTTCGCGAAATACCGAGCCGTCGTCAATATCGAGTATTCTGATGGAGCCGACTTCGGTTGCCGAGCCGGTTTCCATCCGCGCGCCGATCACCCCCGGATTCCAATTAACCACTCGATCAAAACAACGCACTGCCGCCCAGACTGTGTCTATGGGTGCATCAATAACTAAGCTACGCATGATTTTCATGTTGTTTACTCATTCAGCTTGATTGGAAAAGCCGCGCAAATGGAACGATCAGCGCCGGCCGACAAATGCTGCGGTGGATCTTCTTTTAACATTTCCTGCACTTGCTGCCTGGCGCGCAAGCAGATCGATTGACTGCCTGCATCGATCCAGTCCGGCAACGATTTCCGATCCCCCAGTTCGGGATACACATATTCGGATTTCATTAAAGCAAGTGTCTGAGATTCGCCGAGATAGTGTCCGTCTCCGCGAACCACACGTTCAATCATTTCAAGATCAATCAGCTCATCGCTGACCTCAACCCCCCTCACGCTGCGCAGAATCGCGCCACACATATCGTTATCGATCAACAAGGCTTCTTTGGATGCCACCGTTATCGAGCCAAGCATACCGACCGATAGATTGATCATATCGGCGCCGGCGTGTGCCGCGAGCGCCACACTGTATCCTTTTTCATAGCCGGCCTGCGCATCCACGAGTTTGGAATCGGTCATGCCGGCCGATACCGTCGACGGCAGATCCAGTCTATTCAGCAATTGTGCCGCAGCTGCATTCGCCACTGCCGATTCGCCGCTGCCCCCGCTCATAGCACCGGTGCGCAAATCCGAAATAAAAGGCATCAGTGCGTAAATACAAGGATGTCCTGGCTGAATGGCATCGACGAGCAGCATGCCCGCGAAGGATTCGGCAAGACCCTGGGCCAATGCGCCGGCAAGCGACACGGGACTGGTTGCACCGGCCTGGCCGGCGGAGCAGATTTGCAGCGGCATGCCCGCCGCAATTGCCGCACGCATGATGGCGGCGCCCTCGGCTGCGTAGCAGAGCGGCGGCACCACGTGAACGATGACTGCCATACAGAACGGATGACGCCGGAATGCGTCTTCGCCTTCGAGTGCCATATCAAACAGTCGGCAGACATCGGCGACGTGAGCGGCATTATCGAAGCTGACGCCGATCGGTTTTGTCGTTGCCTTCAGGCACGCGTAAGCGGTATTGATGTCCAGTTCATAGGGTGTGAGCATATCGCGGGCGACCAGGGGGCGCACGCCGTAATGCACAAATTTACAGCGATCCAGTACGCGCATCATTTGATAAAGATCGATCAGCTTCGATTCGCGATACTCGCCATCTGTGCAGTCGAGGATTTGTACGGCGGCACCACCGGTTCCGATATGCACATGACCTGAACCGATTTCCAGGCCGTGAAGATCGTTAAATCCTGGCAGCGATACCTTTTTACAGCTGCGTTGCAGGGCACGTTCCGTAACGGCACGTGGAAACAAAATACGCTGATCGTCACTTTGCCGGGCACCGAGCTGCAATAGAATTTTCGTCAGCCAGGGCGGAGTACCGCCCAGGCCGATTCTTTCCAGTATGGTCATTGCGCTGTCAATGATCCGGTCGCAATCCTTGTTACTCAGGGGCCGGAATTTGCCGCCCTGATAATACGCCGCGCTAGTGGCCTGTGTTTCAGCGGTAGCCGTGGAACGCCGTCGGCGGGGATTGCGCACCATTAACGGATTTCATCCCAAACGAGGTCAAGCGCCCGCTTCAGGCGATGCAACGCTTCGTCGATTTCTTCCTTGTCGATAATCAAGGGCGGCATAAAACTGATCCGATCCGGCGGGATGGAACGCAGATACAAGCCTTCTGCATGTGCTGCATCCTGCACGCGCTGCCCGACCTTGAGCGACGGGTTCCACTGTTCCCGGTTTCTCTTATCTTTGACGAGTTCAATACCGCAAAACAAACCGATACCGCGCACATCGCCGACCAGTGGGTGATCCATTAAGGCTTCACAGCCGCCGAGAAAATATCCGGATAGTTTGCGCACACGTTCGATCAGATTGATTTCCTCGTAGATATCAAGCGCTTCGAGAGCGACTGCCGCACCCACCGGGTGGCCGGAGTAGGTAAAGCCGTGACCCAGCACTCCGGCTTCGTCCGAATTGCGTACCATGTCCTGGTAAAAATCTTCCTTGAACATCAGCGCGGACATAGGGAAAAATGCCGCTGTCAGTGCCTTTGCGCACGAGGTCGAGTCCGGCCGTAAGCCAAAAGCTTCGGCCCCCCACCAGTAACCCGTGCGGCCGAATCCGCAGACAACCTCGTCGACGTGAAAATGAATATCGTATTTTCGAATGACGGCCTGCATCGCTTCCCAGTATCCTTGCGGCGGTAGAATCGCGCCGCCGCCGCTTTGCATGGGCTCGGCGAAAAACGCTGCGATCTTTTCAGGACCGCACTCAAGCACCCGATCTTCAAATTCTTTTGCCAGGCGCGCGGAAAATTCTTCTTCGATCTCTCCCTTTTGATGAAAACGATAGTAGTTCGGGGTTGAAAGTTTGAGAAAATCGTCCATGGGCAAACCGAAATTGGTATGCATATGCGGCTGTCCCGACAGGCTTACCGCAGCTACGGTATTGCCGTAATAGCCTCTCCATCGCGAAATCAGTTTGCGCCGTTCGGCCTGCCCCCGCGCAATATTGCGATACCACAGGAACTTGATCATGGCGTCGTTGGCCTCCGAGCCTGAGCACTGAAACATGACGCGCTGCATGGGCACTGCAGCCATGCCGGTCAGACGTGCGGCAAGTTCGGCAACTTTGGGATGGGACCGGCCGTAAAAAGTGGGTGCGAACGGCAACTGATCCATTTGCTTTTTCGCCGCTCGGGCGATGCGCTCGTTATCATAGCCGAGCGAAGTGCAGCCGAGCCCGGAAAAACCGTCGATCAGCTCGCGCCCGTCGTCGGTTTTAATATAAACGCCGTGACCTTCCGTCACCATAACCCCGGGGCCGTGTAGATCGTGTTGGCGCAGATTCGTCTGGCCGTGCACGTGGTGATCGCGGTCGCTCTCGAACAGCGAGTTCAGCTTAGCCATGGATGACTCCGTCAAGTGCGCTGTTGATGAGATTATTAGAAATTGTAAGATGAATTACAATCACATTAAATTCAATATATGATGAATTTATTTCAGCAATCGTCGCTTTGAGGGCCGATAACGGCTTTTGCGGGGATTCTTGGACCGGTTCTAACGGGAGAACTGATTTGCCGAACAAAACCGTGCTGGATATCAGGCATCTTGAAATGCTGGTGGTACTTGCCGATACGCCACGGGTCACCGAGGCTGCGCAACGGCTTAATATCACAGCTTCGGCCCTTTCTCATCGATTGCGAGAAGTTGAACGGCGCCTTGAAGTGCCCCTGTTTCAGCGTATTCACAAACGTTTAAGTCCGACGCCAGCCGCAGATTATCTGGCACAGGTGGCAAAGCGGCTATTGGTCGATCTCTCACGCGCCGAGGACGACGTACGTAAGATGGCCAGCGGTATTCGATACGTTGTCCGGCTGGCGGTCGAGTCCTACAGCGCCTATCACTGGCTACCCGAGTTTCTTCGTTTTTTACGCCAGTGTGAACCGGGTGTCGGCCTGGAGGTGGTAGCGACAGCGTCGCGTGAGCCCCTGGTCCGGCTGCACGAACGCAAAGTTGATTTGATCATCGTCTCCGGTGAAGTCAACCGATCGGGGATTCACTTGGTGCACCTGTTCGATGATGAACTTCGATTCATCATGTCACCCGCGCATCGACTGGCAAAAAAGGCTGTTATTGAAGGGGAGGACATTATCGGGGAGGATTTTATCACTTATACGCGAATACCCGAACCCGACCGAGAATACGAGTGCCTGTTCCGTCCCAGTAACTCCTATCCCAACTGGGTGGAAACGGTGGAGGTTCCCGAAGCGATTGTGGAAATGGTTGCCGCCGGCCTTGGCACCTCGGTTTTAGCCGGTTGGGCCGTTTCCGGGGCGATTGCAAGCGGTAGGATTGTCGCCGCGAAAGTCGGCAGGCAGGGAATCCATATTCCATGGTACGCGGCAACTCGCAGCGGTAGCGGCAGCGAGGACAGGCAAAACCTGCGGGTTGCAGAACTTCTGGCGCATTGGTGCCGGATGAATAACGGCTTAGCCTAATCGATGGACCACTGCTCTAAAAGTCCATTTTATTCAACGGCTGTATGGCGAAACCCCGGTCGGAGAGTCCGGCGCGGATATAGGCCGCAAGATCACAAGCCGCGGGTGTATCACCATGCACGCAGATGCTGTGAATTTCAGTAGGCAATACCGTCCCCTTGAGGGTGACTATGCCGCCTTTCTCCACCATCCGTATCACGCGGTTCAGGCATTCATCGGCGTCGTGGATGATTGCGCCGGATTCTTTTCGACTGACCAGTGTGCCTTTTTCCGTATAGGCGCGATCGGCAAAAATTTCTTCCGCTACGGGAAGGCCGGCCTTTTTGCCTTCGTTGGAAAGCTCCGAGAGGGCCGGTGCGAGCAAAATAAGATTCTGGTCTATATCCCTGACTGCCCGGCAAATCACCGCGGACAGTTGAGCATCTTCACAGGCCATATTGTTGAGCGCTCCGTGAGGCTTTACATGTGTGACCGCCACTCCCTGAGCCTGCGCCACTCCCATCAGGGCTCCGATCTGATAAAGCATGCCTGCATAAACGTCCTGATCGGACAGATCCATCGCGCGGCGACCAAACCCTTGCAGATCGGGAAACGAGGGATGAGCACCAAGCGAAACATTATTCTTTATCGCATTTCTGACCGTAGTCTGCATAACAAGCGGGTCACCGGCATGAAATCCACAGGCGATATTGGCGGAGGCAACAGATTGCAGCAGGCTATGGTCATTGCCCATGGTATAGGCACCGAAACTTTCACCCATATCCGCATTTAAATTGATGATTTTCTGCATGATAGTTACCTCTGGTCTTTTTCTGCCTGATCCGTATTGAGATCGGGGCTGAATATATCAACAACGCCACTGATTAAATTACGTTCATACAGCGATTTCAGATCAACAACGCCCTGTGGAGAATAGGGTACTACCGATTGTTTCTGAATTTCCAACCGGTCTCGGAAGTCTCGTGCTATAAGACAGGCTTCTTTTGCTTCGACACGGCGGAACCGAATCGTCGTTCCGGGCAAGGCGTTGGCAATACGGTGGAGATCGGTTGATATTACCGTCGCAATTTTCGGGTATCCGCCGACGGTTTGGCCGTCATTCAACAATACAATGGGTTGACCGTTCCCGGGTACCTGAACAGCGCCCGGAGTCACGCCGTCCGAAGCAATCTCCGCCGGCCTGTCGCGCAAATGCTGTATGGTATTTCCTTCCAGTCTTGCACCCATGCGGTCGGAAGCCGTTGAAATGGTGTATTCGCCGGACAAAAATTTTTCGATCTCATCGCCCGGAAAGAAATCAGCCTGAGGTCCCAGTACCACTCGTATGGGTGTACGCGTATCCTGCTGCAGTGGGGCAGGTTGTATTTTGTCCGGTTCCCTTGCGAGCCTGGCCGAATCGGCTCCCAGTCGAAGGTGATCACCGGGTCTCAAATAGGTACCGCCGATTTTTGAGCGAACATAGGTCGACCTGCTGCCGAGCACCAGGTCTGAATCAATGCCACCGGACAGCGCCATAAATCCCACAGCTGAGTTTTTAAGTGCGGAGACTTTAATTTCATCCCCGGAATCCAGGGAAAAGCTTTGCCAGGCGGATATTTTTTTTGTCTCCTTAGCTGTTGCTGAATGAATGGTGGCAGTGGATGTCACCTCTGCGCAAACCACGATTTTCACGGGACCTTCAGCGATTCTCAAAGAGGGGCCGAGTATTCGAAATTCAATCCCGGCACTGCCCGTCGGATTGCCGAGCATAAAATTGGCAACTTCCATCCAGTGCGGTACCAAGGTGCCACAGCGTGGAACGCCGATTTCCTGAAAGCCGAATCGGCCGCAGTCCTGAATCGTTGCCTGTAGTCCCGGGGATAGAACTTCTATTACACCTGTCATAGGATCGCATCCACCAATCGACATTCCCGTTCCAAATCAAATGCTTTTGCCTGTACGGCACGTTCGATTTCTTCAAAATCGTTTTTTGAGATTTGATAAAAGGAAACACGGTCGCCGGGTTTCAGCAGCGCAGGATCTGCGCCGTCCGGATCGAACAGATCAATGGGTGTACGGCCGATCAGATGCCACCCGCCGGGGCTCTCTGAAGGGTAGATTGCAGTCAGCTGATTTGCTATGGCAATAGAGCCCTTGGGTACTGCAATACGGGGTTCCCGGCGCCGAGGTAAATGCAAGCGCTTGTCGAGCGTGCCCATATAGGGAAAGCCGGGTAGAAAGCCAATCATAAAAACGCGAAAAACCTGCCGGCTGTGAATCAAGACAAGCTCATCAGTCTCGAGTGCAGTATCTTGCGCGACCTGAGGTAAATCTTCCGCGTATTCTCCACAATAGCAGGCAGGAAATTGCCAGTGGTTTTCTGCGCGGGAATTTGTTTTGCGGTTCGATAGATAGGATTTAACAATCGCTTCCACTTCTTCCGGAAACAGCTGCAAGGGATTGAAATGAATGGTCAGGGAACGAAAGGTTGGCACGGTTTCTATAATTCCCCGCACCTGACCCGCAGCTATTGCCTCTTTAAGGTGGGTATGAAGGTCTAGCACCCGGCTGTTAATATGCTCTGATATCGTCGAACCGAACTCAATCGTAATAGCCTGATCGCCCAGATTCAGAATGTTATAGTCCACCGGATCCTCGAATAGTAAGCAATCAAATATTTAAGCGGTCTCGCCAGCGATAATAAGAAACCGATGGCGCCAGAAACCAGGGCTTACCTGTATATAGCGGACGAGTCGGAAATCCTATTTCGTCAAAGGCCGTCCTTCCCTGTTCTTTTTCCAGGATCTGTTGCCCCAGACGCATACCCAGATAGCTGGCCATTCCGACACCGGATCCACAATACCCCAAGGCATAGTAAATTCCTTCTTTACGGCCGATATGAGGAAGCTCATCAAAAGTATAGGCAACAAATCCATGCCAGGCATGCGTCACCGGAATGGCTTTCAAATCAGGGAATATGGTATTGAGTTCGTGTTTTAACAATGGTGCGCTGAGATGGTCCGCAATTTCTCCGCCGGAAACACGGCCACCAAAGAGAATTCTTTTTCGGTCTACCGAGCTGCGGTAATAATAGACCACTTTTCGTGTATCGCTCACCATACAATTGAGGGGCATCAGTCGATCCATCAATGTTGAGGATATCTCGTCGGTGGCCATCATATAGCTTCCGATGGGAATCACACGGCGCTTTAGCCATGGGAATAATTTTCCGCTGTAACCGTTACTGGCAATAACCATTTTCCTCGTGAACACTTCGCCTGATGATGTATTTACTCTGTAGCCGTTCTGTTCAGGTTTGACCGTCTCAACCCTGCAGTTAGCCACAATCTGTGCGCCGGCCTGTATTACCCGTTGTAACAAGGCTGAATGATAACGTGCGGGGTGAAGACTTGCATATTGAGGATAAAAAACGCCGCCATGATAAGTCTTGGTTCCCAGGAAGCGGTGTTGCTGCCCGGGTTCGACGATTTCGGCTCCGTCCTCCAGCCCATCTACCGGATTGGTAAGTGCTACTTTCAATCGCCGCAGCGCACGGCTGTTATGAGCCGCGTGAAATCTTCCGCAAACTTCGAAATCGCAGTCCAAAGCTTCTTGTTGAATAAAGCGCCCGATCCAGGAGAGTGACTTATGCCCCTCCTGCAATATTGCAAATGCCCGGGTTTCACCATAGCGATTCACCAGGGTGGAAAAATCAGGTTTAATGCAGGTACTGATTTGCCCGCCGTTTCGCGAACTGCATCCCCACCCTGCGTGCTCTCTGTCCACCACTAAACAGCAATGCCCATCTCTGGCGATCTGCAGTGCCGCATTCAAGCCGGTATAGCCGGATCCGACAATGAGTACGTCGGTTGTATCGGGAATTTCAGTTTCAGGGATGAGCGGCTGATGACATTCATCCCACCAATACGGTGTTGTCGTTAGAGACATGGCTATAGCTCTTTTCCAGCTATATTACTTTCGGTCGTGCCCATTTTGGGCCTTGCACCAAAAAGAGTCGTGACAATAATTTTATCATCATAGCCAAAGTACCACTATGCCCGGATCGACTTATTTTCAATGCCCGGGTAATAGATTGTGGAGTCTCCGCCAAATGTTGCGCCAACAATACAATCTGGCACCTTCATAATTGGTACACGCACTCTGCCGCCCTGCCTGTCTATGGTTTGCCCTGTTCAAGGACATGTGATTGTAGAAACAGTGTGCGCTCGGATAACTAAACGATTCAATAATACAAAAGTCTGAGCCGGCACTTAGCAATGGTTTCCGACGTCTGCGTTTCTGGATTACAATCCCCTGATGGCCGAAAATTTTCCAGACGTTACATTGCGTACGCGCAAAATCGTTTACGAGCTGTTGGATACGGGCAATACCAGCGGCTGGATGAGCAGGCTTGTCGATTGGTTTTTGATCGGATTGATCGCTATAAACGTCACCGCAGTGATTCTGGAGACTGTACCCAGCGTGCAGGCCGAATACGGGGAAACGCTTTACGGTTTGGAGATTTTTTCGGTGGCTGTTTTTACCATCGAGTATTTTCTCAGGTGCTGGTCCTGTGTTGAAAATCCCATATACCGTGGCAGGCCCCCGCGGATTGCGCGCTTGAAGTACACCTTCACACCCATGGCGATCATAGATTTGATCGCCATTGCGCCATTTTATCTGGCCGTTTTATTCAATATCGATTTGCGCTTCCTGCGAGTATTGCGTTTATTGCGGATCTTCAAATTGACTCGATATTCGGAAGCCATGACCACATTGCTCAAAGTGCTCAGGGAAGAGATGAGCAGTTTTGCAGCGGCGATATTTATCATGCTGGTGATAATGATTGTCGCCGCCAGTGGTATCTATCTGGTCGAACATGATAATCAACCCGATCAGTTCGGTTCCATTCCCCAAGCCATGTGGTGGGCCATAGTGACACTCACCACGGTCGGCTACGGGGATGTCACCCCCTTAACGATGGCGGGTAAAATTTTTGCTGCCTGCATTATGGTAGCAGGAGTCGGCCTGGTTGCTTTACCGACCGGCATATTGGCTTCCGGATTTTCGGACAATTTACATCGCGGGCGGGCGAAAATGACCAGGGAACTGCATGATGCGCTTGCCGATGGCGTCATTGACGCAGAAGAGCGGGCTAATCTGGACAAAGTCAGAAAGGAACTGGGTCTGACGGAGGAGAGGTTTGAGGAGATCATGCAGTCTATACTGGAGTATCGGGCACAAGCCGATGAAATTAAAATACAAATCTGCCCCCATTGCGGTGAACGAGTCCATTTCGGGCAATCTGCTAAAAAATAACCAGTAAATATCCCCCGGCAAAGCCGGGAGCTAATCCGTAGGAGCTTGCCCTGCAAGCGATAAACCGCTGAATGCAATCACCATCGCGAGGTTGCCTCGCTCCTACGCTACCGGATAGCAGTAGAATTATCTATCGTCTTTTACTTGCCAATGTAACTAACCAGTTATAACATATTAATCGGCAGTAAACAGAGGATCCGGAACATGCAGCATGTCTATTTCAACAATACGTTTGAACGCTCGTTCGGCACATTTCCTTTAAAGGCGGAAGTATTGACCGACGCGCTCGCTACCGCGATAGATACAGGCTATCGCTCGATCGACACCGCGCAAATGTATGAAAATGAAGCGGACGTCGGGCGTGCGCTTAAGCAACTTGATGTACCCCGAGAGGAGTTGTGCATTACCACCAAGATACATCCGGATAATTTCAGCGCCGAGCGCTTTGTACCGTCCCTGCGTCGGAGCCTGAGTGATCTTGAGATCGATCAGGTGGATGTGCTGCTGCTGCATTGGCCACCCGTCGGCGGTGATGTTGAGCCCTCGTTGAATCTGCTGGCCGAGGCGCGTGAGCAGGGTTTGACCAAGCACATCGGCGTGAGCAACTACAACGCAGCGATGATGCGGCGTGCGGTTGAAATACTCGATGTACCGTTGGTATGTAATCAAGTGGAATTTCATCCTTTGCTGGATCAGCGTGTTCTGCTCCAGGCGTCCGTGGAAACCGGCATTCCGCTTTCGTCCTATTGCTCCGTGGCGCGCGGAGAGGTTTTTAAATATCCGCTGTTCGATGAACTCGCGCAATCCTATGCCAAAACCGCGGCCCAGATCGCATTACGCTGGATTCTGCAGAAAGGTGTGCCGATCAACACCATGTCCACTAAAGCTGCCAATATCCGAGCCAGTTTCGACCTTATGGATTTCACGCTTTCCAGTGCCGATATGGCACGCATTGATGCGCTGACGGCGACCGCCTATCGCATCGTGACCAGTGATTTGGTGCCCTGGGCACCGGAGTGGGATTAAAGGGTCCGCCAAGCAAATCTGAGGCCTCCACACCGTTGAATTTTTTTATTGCTTTCAAATCGGGCTTATGCTAAATATGTAACCAAATAGTTAGTTACATAAATAAAACCTATCCTGCCACAGAGGGGGACACCGTATGTCGTTCATTAAAGATTTTATTGAAAAAGAAACGCTATCGCGGCGTGATTTTCTACTGAGAAGTGCCTTGGGCCTGGGAGCTGTTGCGACGAGCGGATCCCTGCTGCACTCGGGTAGAGTGCAGGCAGCGGTAAATCCGACCGTCGCATGGAGTTACCGTAACCGCACCAATCCCTATTGGAATGAAATCGTGTCCGGAGGTGAGGCCTTTGTTGAGAGTCTCGACAAACCAAAGGACTTCCTCACTCATCTGATTAACGAAGGGTCGTCGGAAAAATCGCTAGCCGATGTTAAGGCTTTGTTATCGAAAACCAGTGGTAATCTGGCGCTGGCCATAGACACCAATGACGCACCCAATTGTCGACCGGTCGTTGAATCCGTCGCCGAAGCCGGTGGCTATGTGTCAACGATCTGGAATAAAACCGACGATCTGCATCCCTGGGATTTCGGCGATCACTACGTAAGCCATATGACCTGGTCGGATGAAAAGCCGGCGGAACAAACCGCACGTATACTTCTCGACGCGATTGGCGGTAAAGGCGGCGTGGTTCACCTCGGCGGGATTGCGTCGAATAACCCTGCCATAGAGCGCGAGCAAGGCTTAAAGAACGCCTTGAAGGATTATCCAGATGTCGAGCTTCTGGATTCGCAGCCCGCCGATTGGGACACCCAAAAAGCAAACCAGGTGATGTCATCGTTTCTTACCCGCTATGGCGATGAGATCACCGGCGTACATTGTGCCAACGACACGATCGGTTACGGCGTGCTCGAGGCCCTGCGTGCCGAAGGCATGTCCATCCCCATCGTAACCTATGACGGCAATCCGCAAGCCGTGGACCTGGTAATGAAAGGCGATATTCTGGCAACCGTGTTCACCAATCCGCACTGGGGAGGCGGCATCACCGCGGCACTGGCGTATCACGCGGCGATCGGGACTTTCAAACCGTCCGAAGAGCCGCAGGAGCATCGCGAGTTTTACGGCCCGACTATTTTGATCACGCAAAAGGATGCGGCCGATTTCAAGAAAAACTTTCTGGACAATGTTCCGGCCTACGACTGGACCGACTTCTGGGGTCCGACCAACGGTCAGATCCAGTACAAGTGATATTCATCAGTGGCCGCCGCTCCTAGGCGGCCACTACCCCTGTAAGTGACATGTCATGCGACGGATGATGTGTGGGAGGAAAGCGTGGATGGTTTGTTGAGCCGGGAAGTTTTATTGAAGTGGGCTCCGCTACTGGTTCTGTTGGTGTTGATTCTGTTCTTCTCTGTGCTGGAGCCTCGCTTTTTTTCGGTGAGAAACTTCGCGCGGATTTCCATTTCTTCCGCACCCATGCTGATGGTCGCCCTCGGAGTGACCTTCATCATCATTATGGGATCGATCGATTTGTCCATGGAAGGAACCGTGTCGGTTTGTGCCGTTCTGTTCGCTTTTGCCTTTATCGCCTTGGGAAATACCTTGGCCAGTTGGGCATGGCTTGCATTACCCCTGGCATTGATTGTAGGCGCTGCGGCCGGCTTTCTAAACGGACTGGTTCACGTCAGGCTGAAAATACCCTCCTTTATGGCTTCTTTGGCCATGGGATTCGTGGGTACGGGGTTCGCTTTGCTACTGACCGGCGGAGACCGGGTCCGGGTTGAGGATAATCTGTTCCGGTCGCTGCTGACCGAGCGTATTTTCAATTTTCCGCTGATGGTCTATGTGGCCGTGGCGTTTCTGTTGATCGGTTGGTTTATTCAAAGCCGCACAACCCTGGGCCGGAATTTTTATGCCGTCGGCGGGGGAGAAGAGTTGGCACACGCCTCGGGCCTCAACGTCAACCGGGTCCGGATTCTGGGTTTTATGCTGGCGGGTGTCTTTTATTCGGTGGGTGCGATTCTCGCCGTGGGACGTATCGGCATCGCCGAAACCGCCACAGGCAATAATTTTATGTTTTTGTCGATCACCTCTGTGGTCGTCGGAGGAACAGCGCTGTGGGGTGGTATAGGTGGAGTCTGGAACACCCTGATCGGTGTTCTTATCGTCAATGTGATCGGCAATGGCATGGTCGTGATCGGCCTGCCCGGCTATATCCAGGATGCGGTATTGGGCGTTCTGGTGATCATTGCCGTGGTTTTGTCGACCGATCGCAAGTCCGTCACCTTTGTGAAATAGACGGGAGCGGACCGTGTACGAATTGCAAAATATTGATAAGAAATTCCCGGGGGTTCACGCCCTCAAAGCGGTCAATTTTAAAATCGGCCGTGGAGAAATCATCGGGCTTGTGGGGGAGAACGGCGCTGGAAAATCGACTTTGATGAAGGTGATTTACGGTGCCTATCAACCCGATGGCGGAAACATCAGCATCGACGGTAAAACCGTACGCTTTCAAACGCCCCGCCAGGCGATGGAGCACGGTATAGGCATGGTGTTCCAGGAGCAATCCCTGATTACTAACCTGACGGTGATGGAGAATATTTTTCTTGGCTATGAGCGGCAGTTTGTTCGCTTCGGCGTGATTGACTGGAAGACCATGGAGGCGGCCGCCAAAATACAACTAGCCAAGGTCAAGCTGGACATAGATCCGGCGACGGTCACGTCGAAGCTGTCCTTCGCCCAGCGCCAATTGGTGGAACTGGCCAAAGTGCTGACATTGGAGGAGCGCATCGACGGCGACCTGGTTATTTTGCTGGATGAGCCGACCTCGGTGTTGGCGCGCGAGGAAGTGGAACTGCTGTTTTCATTGGTACATGAGTTGACCAAGCGCGCCTCATTTATCTTTGTTTCACACCGTATGGAAGAAGTGATCGGACTATCCGATCGTATCTACGTGATGAAAGACGGTGAGATGGTCGATGTCGTCGAGGCCGATGTGGCGGATATAGAAGCCATTCAGCACAAGATGGTCGGTCGTGAGATTGATAAGGAATATTACCGCGAACACAAGCAAAAGCCTTATGGGGAAGAGTCGCTCGTCACCATCGACGGCATCGGACTTGATCACCGATACAAAGACATTTCCTTCGATCTGCACCGAGGTGAAGTTTTATGTCTTGTCGGCACCGAGGGCTCCGGCCGGGAGGCAGTGCTGCGTACCCTTTTTGGGCTGGAGACGCCGGACAGTGGATCGCTTGCGATAAAAGGCCGGCAGATCGGGACCTTCAAGGCAGCCCGTAGCGTGTCGCTCGGCGTCGGCTACGTCCCTCGCGAGCGCAAAATCGAGGGCATAGTCGGCGGAATGAATGTGTTTGAAAACATGACGCTGAGCCAACTGCAGAACTTTTCCAAGGGTGGTGTTCTTCGGGTCAGCGAAGAAGAAAACCTGGCCCGGGAGTGGATCGAGCGACTGTCCATAAAAACGCCGTCCGAACAAAAAGATTGCAGTGGCTTGTCCGGCGGCAACCAGCAAAAAGTGGTATTGGCCAAGTGGCGTTCAGGCGGGTCTGACATCATTCTTCTCGATCACCCGACGCGCGGCCTGGATATAGGTGCCAAAGAGGATGTTTACGAGATGGTCAGGGAAATGTCCGAAGCGGGTGTCGGCATTGTACTGGTGGCGGATACGCTTGAAGAGGCCATAGGTCTGAGTCATACAATCATCGTTCTCAAGGACGGCGAAATACAAAAACGATTCGATTGTTCCGTGGGGAATAAACCGTCCCTGTACGACCTCCTGCACTACATGATCTGAGGTTGAGCGATGAACTTCGAACGAATAAAACCGCATTTGCCATGGATGACTCTTCTGGGTCTGGTATTGATTGTCGGTGCTGCCGACCCAAACTTTTTGCGCCCGGCCAATATGATCAGCATGACTGCCGATATAGTGCCGCTGTTTATCATGGCGCTGGGAATGACATTCGCCATCTACATCGGCGGCATAGACCTGAGCGCGCAATCCGTCGCCAATATGACCACGGTTGTGGCTACCGTGTCCCTGCCTTTTTTCGGCCTTGCAGGGGCATTGCTCTGCATCATTGGCGGTTTAGCCATGGGTACGGTTTCCGGGCTTGTCACGACGCGCCTTTTCGTGCCGTCTTTTATCTCAACCCTGGCCGTCGGCGGCATTGCGTTTTCGGCGGGTCAGTACCTGTCCGGCCAACGTGCACTGCATATGGATGCCGCGCTGCGTGACAATGCCTTCGGGTGGATGGTCGGAAAAAGCTTCGGTATTCCCCATGAGTTGTTTATCGGTGCCTTTCTTGTTGCAGTTGCCGTTTTTATCCAAAAAAGAACGACCTTCGGGCGTTCACTGAAAGCGGTTGGGGCGGGTGAGCTTGCGGCCGTCGCATCCGGGCTGAATGTCAACCGTATCAAGATCATGGCCTTTGCCATCTCGGGTGCTTTGGCGGCCATTGCAGGACTGCTGTTTTCCGTCAAGTTATCGGGTGGTTCACCCACTATCGCCAATGGATTCCTATTGCCTGCCATAGTTGCGGTTCTGGTTGGCGGCACGCCTTTGACCGGTGGTGTAGGCGGAGTTGTAAATACGCTGATCGGCACCCTGATCGTAGCGGTCATTCGTTCTTCGATGTTGTATTTTGAAATAGACGCCACGCGCCAGCAGATGGTGTTCGGCATTATTCTGATCGTGGCTATAGCGCTGACGATCGACCGCAGCAAATTGCGAATAGTGAAATAACAGGACCGGCTTATGGAGACCATGCAAGCGGCGGTGTTGGTGGAATCGGGAAGATTTGAGATTCAGACAATCCCGGTACGCCGTCCAGGCGCGCGAGAAGTCTTAATCAAGGTCCACCGTTGTGGTATCTGCGGTACCGATATGCATATATTTCACGGCAATTATTCCGCCGATAAATTGCCCTTGATTCCCGGACACGAGTTCAGCGGAGAGTTGATCGAGTTGGGAGAGGACGTGGAGCATTTACGTGTAGGCATGACAGTCACCGTAGATATCAACCGCGGTTGCGGGTACTGCTACTTCTGTCGTAAAAACGAAGTGTTGAATTGTCCCCGAATGAGCCAGATCGGTATTACTGAACATGGCGGTTTCGCCGAATATGTCTGCGTTCCCGCGAATCTGGTGATTCCTGCGCCTCAAGGTCTATCGCTGGATGAGTTGTCCCTGGTGAACCTGTATCCTGCGTGGTGCGTGCAGCACGCAAATACCGGATCGGATTTGGCGATTCGGTGATCATTATCGGCGGTGGCCCCGTAGGCAACCTGCATACGCAAATGATGCGTCTGATCGGTGCAGCACCCATTCTTGTCATGGAACGCGCCCCGGTACGCGCCAAGAAAGCGAAGGCGGCCGGCGCGGATGCAGTCGCTGGCGATGAAGCCGAGATGCTCCAATTGATAGATCAGTATATCGATGGCCGTGGTGCTGATTTCGTTATCGAAAGCGTGGGCCTTGCCGAGACCTACCGTCTGGCAAGTCAGTTTGTTCGCCCCGGAGGACAAATATGCGCCTTCGGCCTTGCCGCGGAACAAGAAACACTCTGCCTGAATTTACTGGAAACGGTGTTGAATGAAAACGGTGTCAAAGGATCCGTGGCCGGAATGGGGCCGGATATGCACGATGCGGCACATTTGATTGCGAACCGGCGTTTCGACCTGACAGATTTTCTGCAGCTGGATTATTCGCTGGCTGATATTCAAACCGCCTTCGAAGAGTTCAATAAAGACACAGGCCTGCTCAAATCGGCCATTCGGCTTACCCGCTAGATTTGTTGGTATCCGGGCAGGCATAGATAGGAGGGCATAATTGTAATGGCAAAAATTTTGATTATTTACGACAGCGAAAGTGATCGCCGCTTTACCGAAAGCTCGGTTCCGCTGGTCAGAGAAGGTGTGGAACGCGTCGACGGTATGGAAATCCGCGTCAAGCATGTCGACGAAGCTCAGACGGAAGACGTTTTCTGGGCCGACGGTATTGCCATTGGCTGCCCGACTCACCTGGGTGGTGTTTCCTGGAAAATGAAAAAATGGTGGGATGACCGCACCCCCGATATCTGGTTCAAGACCGATGGCAAATTTGCCGTACCCTTCACTTCCGCCGGCTCACTCGGCGGCGGTGGTGAACTCGCCTGTATGGCACTGTCGATCATGATGATGAATATGGGTTACTTTGTTTTCGGCATTACCGATTACGTTGCCAAAAAGGAAAGCCTGCACTACGGAGCGGTTTTTGCCGGAGAGCCGCGCGATGAACACGCTAAGGAAGCTTGCCGTCGCGCGGGTCAGCGATTAGCCGAATGGGTTGGCTATTACATGGAAGGTCGCAAGGATCTACACCCGCTGGAAGCCAAATATACACGTTTCTGGGAGCTTGCGGACTGATGGCAAAAGCAAGATTACTGGTCGAATTGAATGTGAAACCTGAAAAGGTCGAGTCCTTCAGAACCATGTTCCGCGATGAATTTATCGCTCGCTCGCGAACCGAACAGGGTTGCGAAGTCTATGAGCTTTGGCACGATCCGAATGCTGCGCATAGGATGACTATTGTCGAAGTCTGGTCGAGCCAGGCACACCTGGATGCACACCTTGCGCAGGGCTGGTTCAGCGAATGGGCACCGAAGATGGAAGGGGCGCAGGCGACACCTTTAGTGGTGCGTGCGATGGAGAATTTCGAAGACTGAGACCGCGACGACGATGAACGACGGTCACCGGATAAAGCGAGGAAAAAATGGTTACAGCAAACCAAACTCTGACACTACCCGCCGAACCCCGCGATTTCGGTTATTACCTGGATGGGAGTTGGGTCGCGGTCGGTGATCGCGATGTTTTTGAGCGGGCATCTCCCGGCCACGATGTGCCGGTGACGCGCACTCCGAAATGTACTGAATCTGATCTTAATAAAGCAGTCGCGTCTGCTCGGCGCTGCTTCAACGATCGCCGCTGGTCGGGTATATCTGCAGTCGAACGGGCTGACGTGTTGCTGAAGGCAGCCGGCCTGATCCGCGAACGGGCAGAGGAAATCGCCTATTGGGAAACGCTGGAAAACGGCAAACCGATCAGTCAGTCACGGGCCGAAGTGGCGGGCTGCGCCGGCATGTTCGAATACGCAGCCGGCGTTGCGCGATGCCTGCACGGCGACAGCTTCAACAACCTGGGTGACGGCACCTTCGGTATAGTCACCCGCGAACCGATCGGTGTGGTCGGACTGATAACTCCCTGGAATTTTCCCTTTCTTATTCTCTGCGAGCGAGTGCCGTATATCCTGGCAGCCGGCTGTACCCTGGTGGCGAAACCGTCGGAATTTACATCGGCCACGACGCTGTTGCTTGCAGAGATCATGACTCAGGCCGGGTTGCCCGACGGATGTTTTAATGTACTCACCGGGTCCGGCCGTAGGATTGGGCAGGGACTTATCGATCATCCCGATATAGACATGATATCTTTTACCGGTTCCGCCGCGGTAGGCCGGAATTGTGTGCATGCTGCGGCTGGCAACTTCAAGAAACTGGGGCTGGAACTGGGTGGTAAAAATCCGCAGATCGTCTTTGCAGACGCTGATCTTGATGATGCCGCTGACGGCGTAGCCTTTGGTATCGCATTGAATACCGGCCAGTGTTGTGTCTCCGGTTCGCGCTTGATTATCGAACGATCGGTCGCCCGGGAATTCGAGGAGCGGGTGGCAGCAAAGCTTGCGCAGGCAAAGACCGGTGATCCTTTGGATGAAAGCACACAGATCGGCGCTATCACCACGGATGCGCAAAACGGTACGATTATGAGCTATATCCGCAAAGGCCGGGAAGAAGGTGCGCGAGTGGTCTGCGGTGGCGAGCAGTTGGATTTCGGGCGGGGGCGGTATATCGCACCGACTGTTTTCGGTGATGTGAGCCGGGATATGTCCATTGCCCGGGACGAGATCTTTGGCCCGGTTCTTTGCATAATGCCTTTCGACACAGTGGAAGAAGCCATCGCTATCGCCAATGATACCGAATACGGTCTGGCCGCTTCCGTCTGGACTAAGAATATCGATAAGGCGTTGAGAGTTTCACGCCGGGTTCAGGCCGGCCGTTTCTGGATCAACACCACCCTGTCGGGTGGGCCTGAATTGCCCATAGGCGGCATGAAACAATCGGGTTGGGGGCGCGAAGCAGGCGTCTACGGTGTTGAGGAATATACCCAGATCAAGTCGGTGCATATCGACATCGGCAAACGCAACCATTGGATAAAATAATGAGTAAAACCGGATACGATTACATTATTGTTGGCGGCGGCTCCGCGGGTTGTGTGCTTGCGGCCCGCCTGTCCGAGAATGCGGCGGCCAGGGTTCTGTTGCTCGAGGCCGGTCCGCGGGACAGAAACCCCTTTATTCACATACCGATTGGTTTCTCCAAACTGACGGCAGGGCCCTTGACCTGGGGGCTGAACACGGTTCCGCAGGCACATGCCAATAAGCGGGAAATCCCTTACGCCCAGGGCCATGTGCTCGGCGGCGGCTCCTCCATCAATGCCGAGGTCTTTACCCGTGGCCATCCCAGTGATTATGATCGCTGGGCTACTGAAGAAGGATGCGAGGGCTGGTCGTTCGCGGACATTCAGCCCTATTTCATCCGCTCCGAAGGCAACACCATACTCGCCGATGACTGGCATGGAACGGAGGGTCCGCACGGTGTCTCCAATATCGCCGACCTGCAATCCATGACACGTGCGTTTATACAAGCCTGTCAAGAGTACGGTATTCCCTATAATCCGGATTTTAACGGACCTGTTCAGGAAGGTGCCGGCGCCTATCAGGTGAATGTTAAAAATGCTAAGCGTTGCTCGGTTTCCGTCGCTTATCTGTGGCCGGCGATGAAAAGAGCCAATTTGACCGTGGAAACCAAAGTCCTGGTCAATCGAATACTGTTCGAGGGCAACAAGGCCGTCGGGGTTGAATATCGGCAAGGCGGGAACCTGCACCAGGCCAGGGCTGACACGGAAGTGATTCTGACAGCGGGCGCCATAGGCTCGCCCAAGCTGATGATGCTTTCCGGCGTCGGGCCGGCCGGGCACCTCCGGAAGCAAGGTATAGAGGTAGTCCAGGATTTGCCCGGTGTGGGTGAAAACCTTAATGACCATTTCGGAATCGATATAGTGGCGGAATTGAATGATCACCACAGTCTGGACAAGTACAATAAACCACACTGGGCTCTATGGGCAGGGATCCAGTATGTGCTGTTTCGGAGCGGCCCGCTTACTTCCAATGTCGTGGAAGGCGGCGGCTTCTGGTATATTGAAAAAGACAGCTCTGTCCCCGATTTGCAGTTCCACTTTATTGCAGGGGCGGGTGCTGAAGAGGGGGTGCCCAGCGTGCCCAAAGGCACGTCCGGTATTACGATGAATTCCTATACCCTGCGCCCCAAGGCACGCGGAACAGTCCGCTTGAGATCCGGTGATGCACGTGACGATCCCTTGATTGACCCCAATTTTCTGGGTCATCCGGACGATTTGAAGATTTCAACCGAGGGCGTCAAATTCAGCGTCGATATCTTTTCTCAGCCCGGGTTGCAGAAATACATCCGCAAAATCCGCTTTCCCGACCAAACCGTCAAATCCCAAAAGGAGTTCGAGGACTATGCCCGCCAGTACGGGCGCACATCCTATCACCCGACATGTACCTGCAAGATGGGTATAGATGGCATGGCCGTGGTCGATCCGCAACTGCGTGTCAGAGGTACGGAAAACCTGCGCATCTGTGACAGTTCCGTCATGCCCAGTCTGATCGGATCGAACACCAATTCCCCCACTGTCATGATTGCGGAAAAAGCCAGTGATCTGATTCGCAATGGCTAAGGGGTGTTCGCAATCACCAGCCTATGCACTGTTGAAGCAAACAAGCGCCAGACAAGGCATAGGTTGGTGATTGCGAACACCCCTAAGATTATTCCGGAACCGGTGCGTCTTCGCGCAGCAGGCCTTTTGATTTAAGGGCTGACCAGAACTCGGCCGGTATGGGGTGGCTGAACCACGCCAGATTCTGCTTGAGTTGATCGACTGTCCGGGTTCCTGCGATAAAAGACGCAATCGCAGGATGTGACACTACAAACTGCAAGGCTGCAGCGGGCAGGGGTACCTCGTACTCGCGGCAAACCTCTTCGATATTGCGGACCTTTTGCATGATATCGTCCAGGGCAGGGGCATAATTATATTTTGCTCCCTCAATCGCGCCTGTTGCCAGTATCCCGGAATTAAAGCCTCCGCCAACCACCACGGCGACGTCCCGTTCCACGCACAGCGGCAGGAACTTATCAAGCGCCTCTTGCTCAAGCAGGGTGTAACGCCCGGCAAGTAAAAAGCAATCGAAGTCATGGCGCTCCAGGGCTGCATGGCAAACTTCCCACTCGTTGACACCGACCCCTATCGCCTTAACCACTTCTTCATCACGCAGTGTCTTTAACGCACGCCATGCCCCGTCCATGGCCTGTTCGAAAACGGCCGGCTGCTGAGATCCGCGGGTAAACACATCGATATCGTGAATAAAGGCAATGTCGATCCGCTCCAGGGCCATACGTTGCAGAGAATCTTCAAAAGAACGCATCACGCCGTCGTAGCTATAGTCAAATATCATCTCAAAGGGCGCCGCATTGTGCCAGGGTGTGAAATCGATTTCCGACCGTCTGGTCGGTTTCAATACACGCCCGACCTTTGTGGACAGCACGAAATCGTCGCGATTTTTCCACCGCAGTGCGTGGCCGGTACGTAACTCCGACAAACCGTGGCCGTACATCGGGGCCGTATCGAAATAACGGACGCCGGCTGCCCAGGATTCGTTGATCATGGCTTCGGAAGTTTGTTCGTCGATATCGCGGAATATATTGCCGATCGGCGCAGTACCGAACGCAAATGCTGATACGTCAAGATCTATACGGCCGAAACGATTCATTGTCGAAGCTTGCATCTTCTCCTCCGGCACATTGCCAATTTTAAGTAACTAAAAAGTTATATATTATAAATTCATCTAAATCAACAGCTTTCGACTTGAATGTGCTAATTGCACTGGCGGCCGGATGCCATGGGTGTGTTCAGAGGTTTTTATCGCTTACAGACAAGACGTAAGACGGTGTCAATATTGAACTTGAGTCTGGCATCCAGTGCGTCCGACGTCATCAGGTCGCGATCGAAAATAATCGAGCCGGTAAAACGGTTCGTTAAGTAATAGTATCCGATCGCAGCGATGGTGATATTGAGTTGTACCGGGTCAATGCCGCGCCGAAATACGCCGGCCTTCACACCGCGTTTTAACAGCTTACCGACCATCTCAACGAAGGCCTGGCTGATTTTCCGCACCAGTTCAGAGTTTTCGATATGCTTTGCCTTGTGCAGATTGGCACTGTTGACGAGCGTCAGGAATTCCGGATTGTCCAGGTAATACTGCCAGGTAAACCGGACCAGCGTTTCCAGGGCCTTAAGGGGTTCGAGATTGTCGATCTCCAGATTCCGCTCGGCGGTCCGTATATCCAGATAGGCATTTTCAAGGACGTGACGAAACAGCTCTTCTTTGTTGCCGAAATATTGATAAATCATTCGCTTGTTGGCCTGCGCGCGATCCGCGATGACATCGACGCGGGCACCACCCAGCCCTTTACCGGCAAACTCTGCTTTAGCCGCGAGCAGAATTCGTTTCATGGTGGCTTCGGCATCTCGCTTACGCGGTGGCTTGTCTGATTCGGTCATTTTTATCGGAAAATCCTTGGTGAGTTGGAGATGAAGAATTTAGGAAATTCAGTATATACAAAAACTTAGCTTGACTAAATTCTTAGAGTCTGTTCAAGATCTCTGTGTCGTCGCGAGAATGCGCTGATTTGAGTCAGATTTTCTTCTGATTTGCGGCGCATAGTGACTCTACGCAACAAAAATCAGGAGGAAATCTGGCTAAATTCAGCGAATTCGCAGTAGACTCAGAGATCTTGAACAGGTTCTTAGTGCCTGCAAAATGCCTTGACCCTATCGTTATATTTGATGTTAAATATAAATAACTAGTTACTTATTTAGTGATTCTGTCCTATTGTGCACAAAGGGTGAACTATGTCAAAGATAAAGACAGCTACGGAAGCGGTCTCTACCATTGCTGACAATACCACCATAGCGGTAAATTCATCGAGTGGATTATGTTGCCCGGATGCCGTCCTGGAAGCGATCGGAGAGCGGTTTCGTCGCGAGGCCGCCCCGCGGAATATTACAACCATTCATCCCATTGCCGCCGGCGATATGTTTGGAACCAAGGGAATAGACCATCTTGCCCAACCCGGTCTGCTGGCGACTGTCATCGCCGGTTCCTATCCCTCGGGTCCTTCATCTTCGGAGCCTCCGTTGATCTGGCAAATGATCGGACGCAACGAACTTGCCGCCTACAACGTGCCCAGTGGAATCGTCTTCGATATTTTATGCGAAGCTGCGGCCAAGCGCCCGGGCGTTCTGACCAAGGTGGGTATGGAAACCTTTGCCGATCCGGATGTAGAAGGTTGTGCCATGAACGCTGCCGCCCGTGAAAGGCCGATCGTCAGGAAAGTGCAGTTTGAAGGCGAGGAGTGGTTGTATTTTCCGTCGATAAAACCCGATGTCGCGATCATCCGGGCCAGTACCGCCGATGAGCGAGGAAACCTGACTTTCGAACACGAAGGTGCTTACCTGGGCGCGATGGAACTGGCCCTGGCAGCTCACAATT
This sequence comes from Granulosicoccaceae bacterium, assembly GCA_965222695.1. GTDB lineage: Bacteria > Pseudomonadota > Gammaproteobacteria > Granulosicoccales > Granulosicoccaceae > UBA7957. The sequence goes on from OZ244967.1 coordinate 4,729,388, forward strand.
GCGGCGGAAAGGTTATAGCCCAGGTCAAGCGTATTGCCGCGGCCGGAACCTTGCGGCCGCACGATGTCCGTGTACCGGGCATTCTTGTCGATGAAATTGTGGAAGCGCCTGAGCAACTGCAGACAACGGCGACAACTTATGACCCGGCCATCTCCGGAGAGTTGTTCTGCCCGCTGAGCAGTTTCAGTACCCCACAATTCGATGTTGCCAAAGTCATTGCGCGACGCGTGGCAATGGAGCTTGAATCGGGCTGGGTGGTGAATATCGGTTTTGGTATCTCGGCGAATGTTCCGCGAATTTTTCTTGAGGAAGGCTGCCATGGAGAGGTGACATGGGTCATAGAACAGGGGGCCATAGGTGGAATGCCTTTGCTCGATTTTAAATTCGGTTGCTCTGCCAACGCCGAGGCTTTTGTGGCATCGCCCGATCAATTTACTTTTTTCCAATCAGGATCGTTCGACGCCTCGCTCTTGTCTTTTTTACAGATCGACAGGCATGGCTCGGTCAATGTGTCCAAACTGTCCGCGCGGCCGCATGTAACCGCCGGGGCAGGCGGGTTTGTGGATATCACCGCGCGGGCACGGAAGATTGTTTTCAGCGGCTATTTTAACGCCGGGGCCAAAATGTCCGTCGCCGGCGGGAAACTCGTGATCGACCGGGAGGGGAAGGTGGCCAAGCTGGTCGAGGAAGTCGAACAGATTAGTTTCTCGGGCAAACGCGCGGTTGCCCAGGGTCAGGACGTGACTTACGTTACCGAACGTTGCGTGATGAAGCTGGGCGCAGACGGCTTGTTGGTCACCGAAGTTGCCCCTGGCATCCATATAGAAAGGGATATACTCGCCCAGTCAGAGATTCCGCTGGCGATAGCACCCGAGGTCAAGACCATGGCCCAAGGGCTGTTTCAACCGGAAAAGATTGGACTTAAGGCGGCTTCAGAGGCGTAATCGATGAGTCAATCCGATTCCTGTGTGACCTTGAGCATCGAAAACACCGTGGCGATACTGCGGATCGATCGGGCGGAAAAACTCAACGCGCTCGATGACAGTGCTGTCAAAGCAATTTCCGAGTGTTGTCACTCGATAGAACACACCCGGGGGGTGCGCACCGTCATCATCACCGGTTCGGGAGCAAAGGCATTTTCCGCCGGTGGTGATATCGAGTCCTGGAGTGCCATGCAGGCACAGGACTTCGGGCGCTATTGGGTTAGGGAGGGTCACGCTGTATTCGACGCCATCGCGCGGCTTAGGCAACCGGTCATCGCGGTTCTCAATGGCCATGCGCTGGGCGGAGGATTTGAACTCGCGGCGACGGCGGATATACGGATCGCCGAATCGCACATTAAGATCGGCCAGCCTGAAACCGGGCTGGGTATCATACCCGGGTGGTCGGGAACCCAGCGGGCGGTTCGCCGTTTCGGCGCGCAAATCGTGCGTCGAATGGCACTCTTCGGCGAGGTGCTGACTGCCGAGGAAGCACTCACCGCGGGTTTGGTGGATGAGATTGTGCCGAGCGGCGGAGGTCTGGATCGTGCGCGTAAGATTGCCGCCAGGATTGAACAACGCAGCCCCGTCGCCTTGGAACTTACAAAGATGCTGATCAACGCCGCCGAGGGTGAAGAGCGCGAGCGAGTACTGGAAACGCTGGCCGGATTGATCGCGGCTGCGTCGGAAGATCTGCAGGAAGGGGTAGGTGCCTTTCGCGAGCGGCGAAAACCGAAGTATTCCGGGGATTGATATGCAGCATGAATATGACTACATCGTCACCGGTGGTGGCAGTGCAGGCTGTGTATTGGCGGCCCGCCTGTCGGAAGATCCGCACTGTTCGGTCTTGCTGTTGGAAGCGGGCGGCAAGGATAGTCATTTTCTTTTCCACTGGCCCGCAGGGTTTGCGCGCATGACTAAAGGAATTGCAAGCTGGGGGTGGTCTACCGTTGCGCAAAAGCACATGCAGGGACGCGAGCTGTGGTATACCCAGGCCAAGGTCATAGGCGGCGGTTCAACGATCAATGCCCAGATTTATACCCGCGGTAACCGCCGCGATTACGACCGCTGGCGGGATGAGTGCGGCTGTCCGGGCTGGGGTTACGAGGACGTGCTGCCCTATTTCAGGCGTGGCGAGGATAACGAACGCTTTGTCGATCAATATCACGGCCAGCATGGCCCCCTGGGTGTGTCAGTACCGCGTGCGACCCTGCCGGTGTGCGATGCGTTTATCCGCGCAGGGCAGCAGTTCGGTATGCCCTACAACCCCGATTTTAACGGCGAATCTCAGGCGGGTGTGGGTTTCTACCAATTGACTCAACGCAGCCAGCGCAGGAGTTCCGCGTCCTCCGCGTATCTCGGTCCGTCCATCAACCGGGCCAACCTCCGGGTGTTGACGAATACTCAGGCGACCCGGATTATGTTTGCGGGAGGTAAGGCCAGGAAAATCGAAGCGAGGTGCAACAAATCCGTTGAAACCTTCACTGCTTTGGAGGAAGTCATCCTCACCGCGGGTGCGATCGGATCACCGCGTTTACTGATGTTGTCCGGTATCGGCCCGGCGCGACATCTGCATGCGCTCGGCATCGAGGTCAAGCACGATCTGCCCGGTGTAGGGTTAAATCTGCAGGACCATCTGGATCTGTGTGTGGTTTGTGAGTGCAGCGGTGATCATAGCTACGATCGCGTTATGCAACCGCATCGCAGCGTCTTGGCAGGCTTGCAGTATTGTTTGTTTAAGTCGGGGCCGGTCGCGTCTTCGTTGTTCGAAACCGGGGGATTCTGGTTTAGTGGCGAAGAATCGCAATCGCCGGATATACAGTTTCATTTAGGTCAGGGATCAGGCATAGAAAAAGGTATAGTCAAACTTGCAAATCCCGGCGTCACTCTGAATTCCGCGCTTCTACACCCCGATTCTCGCGGATGCGTGCGCCTGACCAGTGCCAGCCCGGATGATCCACCGTTAATCGACCCCGATTACTGGTCCGAAACACGCGATCTTGAGCGCTCGCTCACCGCGCTGGAGATGGCACGCGAGATAATGCGCCAACCGGCGCTCAAGCCATTTCTTAGAGGTGAAGCCTTACCGGGGCCCGGAGTAACAGGCAGGAAAGCGTTGTTCGACTATGCCTGCCGGTTGGCGAAAACCGACCACCATCCGGTCGGTACATGCAAAATGGGGCAGGATGAAATGGCAGTCGTATCACCCGAGTTAAGGCTCCGCGGGCTTGACGGAATCCGGGTTTGCGACGCCTCGATTATGCCGATTATCAACTCCTCCAACACCAATGCCCCGACCATGATGATTGCCGAAAAGGCGGCCGATCTGATCCGTGGCAAGCAAGCGCAACCCTGTGCAGACCCACATGCCTGACGGTGATGGATCGACGGTTCGGATTTTCAGCCGTTTTACGGATAATATCTTCCGATATACAGCCTTCTTGTCTTGATTTTGATATTATTGGATGCTATATATAACTAACTAGTTACTTAATGATTCATCCAGTATGTTCATGAACGAGACTCACGAGCAAGTGCGTGATATGGCCCGGAAATTCGCCGATGAGGTGATCCGGCCTGTGGCGGAAGAATTGGACCGTGAAGAGATGTTTCCCGGCGAGATTTACCGGCTAATGGGGGAGTTGGGGCTGTTCGGCATAGCTGTTCCGGAATCGATGGGCGGTCCCGGTTTTGACACCCTGACCTACGCACTGGTCATGGAGGAAATTTCCCGTGGCTACTCGTCTATCGCCGACCAATGCGGCCTGATTGAATTGATTTGCACCTTGTTGGTACGTTACGGTTCGCAAGCACAGCAAGCGCACTGGTTGACATCCGTGATGTCTGCCGATACCAAGGTTGCCTATTGTATTACAGAGCCGGAGGCAGGTTCCGACGTTTCCGCCATCAAAACCACGGCTATGCACGACGGGGCCGGCTGGCGCCTCACCGGCGGCAAAATCTGGATTCACAACGCACCTTTGGCCGATATAGGATTTGTGTTGGCCCGCACGGATCGGGAGGCAGGTCACAGAGGGATGAGCATTTTTATCGTTGATCTGGATTCGGAGGGTGTTGAGCGAGGTCCCAGGGAACATAAAATGGGGCAGAGGGCGAGCCAGGTCGGGGCGCTGAATTTCGACGATGTCCGGCTGCCGCCGGAGGCACTATTGGGCGAGGAAGGGCGTGGGTTTCATATGATGATGAGCGTTCTGGATAAGGGCCGGGTCGGTATTGCATCCTTGGCAGTGGGTATAGCCCAGGCAGCGCTTGAAGCGGCTCTTGACTACTCCCTGCAACGCAGGCAGTTTAGTCGAAAGATAGCTGATTTTCAGGGCGTTCAGTGGATGCTGGCCGATATGGCAAAGGATATAGAGGCGGCGCGCTTATTGGTACAAAGTGCTGCGACCAAGATCGATCGGGGTGAAAACGCCACCCGGGCATGCTCCATGGCCAAGTGCTTTGCCGGGGATATCGCCGTGACCCGCACGGCAGATGCCATTCAGGTTTTCGGTGGCAGTGGCTATATCCGTGGATTTGAAGTGGAAAGGCTCTATAGAGATGCCAAGATTACCCAGATCTATGAAGGTACGAACCAGGTTCAACGAATGATCATAGCGCGCGAGCTGATAAAAAACGGAGCGAGGACATGAGCGGAACCGTAAAACAGGCCGCCTTTATCACCGGATCCAGCCGAGGCATAGGATTGGGTATAGCGAAAGAACTTGCCCGCGAAGGGTTCAATATAGCGCTCAATGGCTGCGATGATGATCAGCAACTCGCTGCCGCGGAAGAAGCGATCGCGAAACTCGGCGTTACTGTGGTCAGCATTGCCGGCGATGTGGGCGATCTTTCTCTTCATACGGCAATGCTGGATCATGCTGAAAAAGTCGTAGGTCCCTTGTCCACTTTGGTCAATAATGCCGGAGTGGGTGCTATAAGCAGAGGGGACTTGCTTGAGGTGTCGGAGCAGAGCTATGACCGCTGCATGAAGGTGAATACCAAAGCGATGTTTTTTCTGTCGCAGGCATTCTCTCAGCGCCTGCTCAGCCGCAGCCGGGATGATGACCGGTTTTACAGCCTGATTAACATAACCTCGTCGAACGCCAATGCGGTTTCACTCAATCGTGGAGAATATTGCACCTCGAAAGCTGCGGCGGCGATGATTTCCAGGCTGTTCGCAGTTCGGCTCGGCGGTGAAGAAGTAGCGGTCTACGACATTCAGCCCGGCTTAATCGAAACGCAGATGACTCAGTCGGTCAAGGGCGAGTATCTTCGCCGGATCGAGGAAGAAGGCATTACACTGATGCCTCGAATGGGGCAACCGGAAGACATAGGCTGCATTGCAGCCAGGCTTGCAACCGGAGGCTTACCTTACACGACGGGGCAGGTGATTTCTGCGGATGCAGGTCTGCTTGTTTCGCGTTTTTGAGGTGATGCAATGAAAATACGTCTACCCGATGAGAAGGGAGTCTTTTCGGAGTACCGCTTGATAGGAGAACCGATCACTGAAGCCATACTCACCCCCGGTTCAGTTCGTACTGTGTTTTCGGCCGCGCATGTGGTCGCTGATCCTTTCACCTCTGCCGACCCGTCGGGATCCGCGGTGATCGATTGGGAGAAAACCCTGGAATTCCGGCGCTATCTTGCCGGTCTCGGCCTTGGTATTGCGGAAGCCATGGATACAGCGCAACGGGGTATGGGGCTGGACTGGATCGGCGCGCTGGAATTGATCCGGCGCACCAGGGCCGAATTGCCAGACGCCCTGATCTTTAACGGCGTCGGCACGGACCAACTCGATCTGGCCGGCGTGCGTTCCCTCGATCAGGTCCGCCGCGCATATCTTGAGCAGGTCGAAGCCGTGCAAAAAATCGGCGGACGCATAATTCTGATGGCCAGTCGTGCATTGGCCTCGCAGGCGAATGGGGCGGATGACTACATAGCAATTTATAGCGAAGTCTTGGCGCACTGCGACCGGCCGGTGATCCTGCACTGGCTCGGCGATATGTTCGATCCGGCGCTTAGAGGCTACTGGGGTTCTGAAGAATTCGATGACGCGATGCGGACCTGCCTGTGCATCATCCGCGAGAACAGCGAAAAAATCGACGGTATCAAGATATCGCTGCTCGACAAGGAAAAGGAAATTTTAATGCGCCGGCGCCTGCCCCGGGGCGTGAAGATGTACACGGGCGACGATTTCAATTACCCGGAATTGATCGAAGGTGACGGTGCAAGCTATTCTCACGCCTTGCTCGGCATTTTCGATCCCCTGGCGCCAGCGGCGGCCCTTGCCGTATCGCATCTCGGGGGTGGAAATCCCAAAGCATTCCGTACAACCCTGGACCCAACGGTACCCTTGGCGCGTTTGATTTTCCGGGCGCCTACTCAATACTACAAGACAGGTGTTGTTTTTCTGGCCTGGCTTAACGGGTTCCAGGATCACTTTGTGATGCTGGGCGGAGCGCAGGCAATGCGTCCGCTTCCCTATTTTGTAGAGATCTTTAAACTTACCGATACCTGCGGATTGCTCCGCAGACCCGATCTTGCCGTAGAGCGCATGAATCGACTTCTGGCGTTGTATGGCGTTAAGTCCTAGCCATGCGCGATTTCTCCGAAGATCACTCCGCTTTGGCCCTGAACACGGCTACGCTTGGCCACAATATCGAAGGGCAGGGTGCAGGCTGGTCAAGCGAGCAGGTAATAGATGCCTGTGCCGAACGCGGTTTTGGCGCCATTGCCTATTGGCGGCGGGAGATCGGTAAACATGCGGTTCACATCGGTGAACGCACGCGCGCCGCAGGGATGGAAGTGTGCGGACTGTGCCGCTCGCCATTCCTGGTTGGCCCTCTGGCGCCCCCAACCAGGGAGGGTGTAATTGACGATTTCAAGGCGTCGATCGAAATGGCAGCCGACCTTGGTGCCGCATGCCTGACGATTCTTGTCGGCGGCGTCATCGAAGGGTCGCATAGCATGCGTGAAAGTTTAAAGGAAGTCACCTCAATCCTGGCCGAAACGGCGCCACTGGCGGAAGCCGCTGGTATCAGGCTTGCACTGGAGCCGCTAAACCCCGTTTATGGCGGCAACCGCTCCTGCATTGTAACCGTACGGGATGCTGTGGATATCTGCGAGGCGGTGGCCCATCCGGCCATGGCGATTGCGGTGGATGTCTATCACGTCTGGTGGGATCTGTCGCTCGGCGCCCAATTGCAGCGGGCAGGCGCGCATCGTATCGCTGGCTACCACCTCTGCGACTGGCTGGCCGATACACAGGATATTCTGCTCGACCGCGGTATGATGGGTGATGGTGTGGCGGATCTCAAGTCCATCCGCCAGGCGGTTGAGAACGCCGGCTATAACGGCTACTGCGAGGTGGAAGTGTTCTCGGCGAATAACTGGTGGAAGCGAGATCCCTCGGACGTGCTCAATATCTGTGTCGAGCGTTTCACGACAGTTTGCTGAATCTTCGTCCATAGTATCCAAACCTGTGTCAGTCTGATCTATAAGATGTTAGCAGTCCGAACGCTGTTTGCCGCCGTCGGGTTGAATTATGGCGTATTGTTTACAATGCATGCCTGCCAGAGGGGTACCATAGCCGAACCCTAAGCATATAAACAAAATCTGATTCAGCCCGAGCCTTTTATGGCTATGGGTACGTGAGAGGGATCGAGATGCTGAAGCGCATAGCCTTATTGAGTATAATAGTGCTGGGTGCCGCGCTTGCGTATTTTCAGTACGGGCAAAGAGACCGTGAATTGTCGGATGCACCGATTGAATCGGCAGGTACTCAGAAATTCAGCAAGAAATCAAGTACCGTCGGTGTTACCATCCGGCTGCCGTTTGATCGTCTCAGCGCAGAGGCTAATGATGCGGCGCCGAAGAGTTACAGTGATAAGGGAAATGGTCCGGATCAATGTAAACGCATTCTGGGTATTCGAAAATGCGTGGGTACCCGCTACGAATACACACTGACACGGGGCAAAATTGCAGTATCGTCCGGACAGAACAACACTGTTCATGTAACCGTTCCCCTGAGTGTCTCGGGAAATGGCGGCTTTCGGGGCAGCGGTGCGGAGATTTTCGGGCTGGATGCGAAAAACTTTCGTGCACAGGTTGAAGCTTATTCGGATATAGCCATTTCGGTCGGACCCGATTGGTGTCCCAAACCCAGTATAAGATCGAATTTTAAATGGATCGAGGGGGCGCAGGTTGAAATAATCGGTGGCGTGTGGATGAACATCAGCGGCCTGGTGGAAGAGCGGCTTCGCGATCAGCTTCAGGAAATGGGAAAGCTCGTGGCATCACGCATCAGGTGTGAAGATGTAAAACGTGAAGCCGAAAAGGTGTGGGCTTCTTATAGTTTTCAGATCGATTCACCCGGATATTCTAAACCCCTGTTTGTCAACATAAGCCCTGAAAGTTTTGGTTTTTCAGGAATAAAAGTGACCTCGGAATCGCTCAATCTGGCGCTCGCCCTGGCTGCGACGGCCGGGATATCTACCGCCGCGGTCAAATCTGAAAAGCTGGTTCTTCCTCCGCTTAACACCATTCCTTTTGCTGACAGCGCTCTGAGCCTGGTTGTGCCGCTTCAAGTGCCTTATGCTGAACTTGAACGGTTACTGTCGAAACGGATTCTGAACAAACCCATATCAACGGACACGCCGGCGGGTAAGGCCAGAGTGACGACCCGGGAGATCAAAGTCTATCCGTCGGGGAATGCTTTGGTCATAGGCGCCCTGATTGATATCGATATGGCTGATCAGCGGCTCGATACCGGTGGATGGGTTTATTTGAAAACGCAACTGGCACCGGATTCGAGCGGAACAGCCATAATACTGGATAAGCCAGGCTTTTCACGGTCTCTGGATAATAAACTATGGAACGTGATCTCAGTCGTTCTTGAGGGCACGATCAAACAAACGCTTGAGAGCCGCGGGATTATCAATCTGGAAAAAACAATAATGCAAGCAAGGGAAAATATTGTATCTGAAGTCAAAAAGCTTTACGGTGGGATATCGTTGGATATAGGCGAGCCACAGATCACATTGGAGCGGGTGGCCGTAACGCAGGACGGTTTATACATTGAGGGTTTGTTTTCGTCCAGGGCGGATATTTCTCTTGAGGCTTTTTGATGAATGTTTGACTCCCGGCTACAGACCGTATTAATCTGCCGGGGCGGCAAGTGTTGCAATCTAGTAGCAGGTGAACGATTTGGATATTAACTACGAGGTCAGTTGTTTAAGCAAGATCCCTATGTTTTCCAAGGTGGAGTCCTGCAAATTGAAACTGGTTGCCTTGACCAGCAAATGCCTGAAATACACCGATGGAGAGGTCTTGTTTTCGGAGAATGAACATCCGGATTTTGTCTATTTGGTATTGACAGGCAAAGTGGAAATTTTTTCCGGAGATGGCACCTCGATCGTCCGTGGAGAGAATTCCCTGATTGGCGAAACGGCGGTTTTCTGCAATCGCCCGCGGCTTGCCTCTGTCAGGGCAAAGGGGGAGGTACAGGTTCTGCAGATTGAAAAGAACATGTTCCTGCGTCTGGTGACTCGCAATCCGGATGTTGCCCTGGATGTGATGCGGCAGCTGAATGAAAAGTTACTGGAAGTGCATCGCGATAATGTAAACCTGAGAATGCAATTGGGTATGCAGCAGTAAGAACCGCGATCTATTGATGACATGCCCCAATCCCGGTATGACACTCGGACGGACGAAATTGTTGATTAAAGTAGAATTTTGTCTATCCTGAGGTTTGCTGAGTATTTCCGGAGTAAGTGTTGCACAAGTCCGTCCAGCTACCTGAAAAACTACAAGACGTCCGGGTATTGTTCTATAGCCATGATACTTTTGGTCTGGGACATCTGCGCCGTACAAGGACTATCGCCCATTCGATGGTCGAACAGTTCAAAGGCCTGACGGGCTTGATTCTTTCCGGATCTCCGATTATCGGTCGCTTCGATTTTAAAGCCAGAGTCGATTTTGTCCGCATCCCGGGGGTCATCAAGCTTCGAAACGGGGATTACACTTCACTCGGGCTACACATCAATATCGAGCATACACTGGAGCTGCGTGAGTCCATTATTTTGCATACTGCGAAAGTATTTTCCCCGGATATTTTTATCGTCGACAAAGAACCGCTGGGTCTGAGAGGCGAAGTGGAAGAAACCCTGAAAATGCTCCGCAGTCGAAAAATCCCCACCGTTCTCGGCCTGCGCGACGCCTTGGATTCACCCGAACTTTTACGCGAAGAGTGGAGAAAGAAAAATGCGGTAGCCGCCTTGGATTACTACGATGAGATCTGGATTTACGGCGACCCCAGCATGGGGGATCCTTTCAAAGGTCTCGCGCTGCCGGGTTCTGTTCGTGAGAAAATCGTTTATACCGGCTATCTGTACCGAGGCTTACCCGAGGGCACCGAATCACGGTATCTGAGGGAAGTGCCCAAACCCTACCTGTTGATTACCGCGGGCGGTGGCGGTGATGGCGTGCAAATGATCGATTGGGTATTACGCGCTTACGAAGCGAGACGCGATTTACCCTGGCATGGTTTATTTGTCCTCGGGCCGTTCATGTCTCAGGAAGACACAGAGCAATTCCGGGATCGGATCGACAAACTGGAACATGCAAGCCTGATTACCTTCGACAATAATATGGAATCATTGATGACGCACGCCGAAGGAGTGGTTGCCATGGGCGGCTATAATACGTTTTGTGAAATTCTTTCATTGAATAAACGTGCACTCATCGTGCCTCGCACCGAGCCAAGAGAAGAGCAGCTGCTGAGAGCCTGCCGGGCGGCCGAGAACGGTCTGGTCAGTTTACTGGATCCGCGACAATCTCAGGATGTACAGCTTATGTTGAAGGCCCTGGGCGAACTGCCTGAGCAAAAGCTACCTGCCGACATCATGCCTGCCGATTTTCTCTCCGGTCTGGAGACGGTCAATATTCGTTTAACCGAGCTTGTCGATCCACCGCAGAGGGAGCAAACGGCAAAAGCGGTGACCCAGGATTAATGTCAGCCGATAAGACACTTCATATATTTTTCCATATACAGCATCTGCTTGGTATAGGGCATTTGCAAAGAGCGTCAGCGATTGTAAGGGCTTGTGTTAATGATGGTATAAAAGTCACGATTGCCAGTGGTGGCGAAACCGTTTCCGGTGTCGACCTATCGGGTGCGAACGTCGTGCAACTGCCGCCGGTTAAAAGTGTCGATTCGGGCTTCTCGGGTCTGGCGGATTCATCCGGCAAGCTGATCGATGAAGCGTTTAAGGCCAGGCGAAAGAAAATTCTCCTGAATGCCTTCGTTGAACACAATGCTGATATATTATTGATAGAAAACTACCCATTCGGCCGCAGGCAGCTGAGGTGGGAGTTAATACCTTTGCTTGAAACCGCGGCCGCGAAAAAATCCGAAGTGCTTGTGGTCAGTTCCATCAGAGATATTTTGCAGCAGAGAAGTCAGAAACGGGAAGAGGAAACGGTTGAATTGATCGACCGTTACTTCAACGCCGTATTTGTACATGGCGACCCACATTTTATCCCGTTGAATGACAGTTTTTCATTGACCGGCCGGATCAGGGAAAAAATCGTTTATACAGGTCTGGTGGCCAGGGACAGCAATCTCGCCGGAACGCTTCCCAACCCGGGTACAGGGGAAGTTCTCGTGTCCGCCGGCGGCGGCGCTGTCGGATACAGACTTATGCGACTTGCATTGGACGCCAGGCGCTCCGGATTCCTGGCCGATAGCGTATGGAGATTTTTGATCGGATCGAATATGCCCTCTGATGAGGCGCGGCGCCTTCGGGAGAAGGCGCCAGAGCTTTGCTATTTCGAGCCTGCACGGACGGACTTCCCGGCATTATTGCGCAATTGCCGATTGTCAATATCGCAAGCCGGTTACAATACGGTCATGGATATTATTCAGGCACAGTGCCCGGCGCTGCTGATGCCGTTTGAACAAGGCGGTGAGACCGAACAGGCCATGAGGGCAAAGAAGCTGGCATCCATCGGGCGATGCGTTTATTTGCCGGAAAACCGGCTGACGGTCGAAAATTTTATACGCAAATGCAAAGAAGCTGAAAGACTGCAGACATCCATGCCGATGAGAATAAACGACAAGGGTGCGGTAAATACCGCCGAATTGCTCCGTCGACACTGGCTTGCATTAAAGCGAGGTGATTGAATGTCGATGTGGACACTTTTAGAAAAGGAATTGAGCCAATGGCATCGGGCGGGGATGACACCATGCCTGTGGTGGCGAGATGATGATGCGGTTTCAGACTCGGCAAATCTGCATCGCCTGAGTTCGCTTTCCATCGATTTCGGGATTCCCCTCAACCTGGCGGTTATTCCTCTGTATGCGGAGCCGTCACTGCTAAAGGCTTTCGCCGGTAACAGGGCGCTATACGCACTTCAGCATGGATATTCGCATAACAACTATGCTCCGCCGGGTGAGCGGAAAATGGAGTTGGGTAAGCACAGGGCCGAGGAGATGGTGTGCAATGAGCTGCGCCGCGGCTTGCAAATATTGTCCGACTTATTGGCAGAGCGGTTTTTTCCCGTGCTGGTTCCGCCCTGGAACCGCATCAGCGAGGATCTGCACCGGCAGTTGGGTACCCTCGGTTTTAAAGGGTTTTCCACCCTGGGGCCACGACCCAATAAAACTGTTCACGGATTGCTTGAGATGAACGTACATATTGATCTTATCGACTGGAAGCAAGGGAAATTTGCCGGTGAAGATAACGTCCTTGAGCAACTGATTTCCCGTTTGGAGGCGGGCAGATGTTCATCCCTTGAGGAGCCTGAACCCATCGGAATAATGAGCCATCATCTCGTACACGATGATAAATGCTGGGAATTTTTACTCAGGCTTTTCGAATATTGTCATCATTCAGGTGTGGAATGGACATCCGTGCGTGAAGTGTTTACCCGGTCCTAGGGATCCGGGTCGCTGTTCTTATCGTCTTGCGTCTTTTGGGTCCCATGCGTCGGTGTTCCATATTTGCAAGAAAACACCCTGATATTATATAAAACCTGTGTAATTTTTATCGTTCGGTGGCGCTTAAACACTATAAATATCGGTGTTTCCGGATTATTCAGGGTCGACTAGTTAATGCGCTCAGATTCGCTTCACTGCTTCATGCGATTGCCCTGAGTACTGGGTCATAATCTCTGAAGTAGCTGTATATTTGTCTAGATTTCGAGTTACTCCAAAGCTTCTAAAAAGGACTTGGACCTTTCAAGCGCTTTATTAACAATCGACTCCGTTTGCGGAGAATTAAAGCAATGTGTTGCTACTGAATCAGGATTTACACCATCACTACTCTTAGGGAATGGCTCTTTAAAAGGAATCAACCATTTTTTTTCGAAAATATAACTCGGCCAGTGAAAAACATTCAGCATCTGTTTCTCTGTGGTCCTGTAAAGGGTAGCTTTTTCTGCACGGCATTTCGCTTTATAAAGAGAGAAAAAGTACACCATTGACTCAAAATCCCTATCCTTAAGCGGGATCTCACGATCTGCCCAGTTACCATCAGAACTTTCAAATGACACCGAAGGCCAAAGCAGCCAACATCCTGTACTGTATAGAAGTGTGAGCATCAAAACATACATCAAAGATTTGCGCATTAATCAATATCCGTAAGAAATTTATGGTGTATTTTCTAGTAGATTTTTTAGATTTCGGAAAATAATCTTCGGAATAATGCTGCTATCAAGATTGACGCCAATAATTTGAAAACAATTTTTAGGAGGCGCTACGCAACTGTCACTATAAAGATCATATGCACTATTTTGGTAGCTCTTCAGACATTCTCTTAGCAATTTTTCTTCGTCAGGAGTGGTTTGAAAAGTTATCGAATCAATCAGCTTGGTTGGATCATCCTGCAGCATTCTTCCAGGAACATCTATACCAACAAGATTTTTCAGCTTCGTTAACGCATCACTGCTAGCTGGATATTTCCCGATTGACGGATCGGTACCGACTTGAGTTCCTAAGTGGCCTGCACCGCCAGCTCCTGAATAAAGATTTATCTTTGTTTCTAATCCGAAAGGATCAGTCCAAAATAAAGGATTGTTGTAGACATACGTATAAGGATTAATACCGCCAGCCAGCCCAATCGGATCACTTTGAATATACCGTCCGGTACTGGGATCATAATCCCTGAAGTAGTTATAGTGCAGCCCGGTCTCGCGGTCAAAGTACTGCCCCGGGAAACGCAGATTCTGTTCGACGATGCCAAAAAATCATAGACACCCATAAATTATACTCAAGAAATCAAAGAATTCCTTAATACAACGCCTGCAGATCGGTGTAGATTCAAAAAAATAGCGCAAAATCATAGACACCCACGAATTATACTCAAGAAATCAAAGAATTCCTTAATACAACGCCTGCGGATCGGTGTAGATTCAAAAAAATAGTGCGATCAGGATGGTGTACGTGCAGGAAAATCACTTGAAAGGCGAATTTACGGAAATTTCAGTATAGCAGTACAAACAAAGCCCAGGGTAGCGATGCTGAAGTGTGGCAGGAGAGTCGAGATTAGTAAAAGCGTCGGCTACCTTCGCAGGTGCAAATCCATTGCTGGCCCACATGATCCGATGCCTGAGAAAGCCGACTTGGCGAACCCACCCAGTTACCAAATTGGTGCTCAACTTCGGTGGCAAAAATCATCCAGTCGGAAGGTTCCAACCCAAGCCGCTTTAGAATCGGCGGCAGTGTGCCATCACTACTACCGCGTTTGTCATCATCACGTACCGCACGACCTGTCCATTCAACCAGTTCGATGTAATCAAATAGATGATAGGGTACACCTGCGGTGATGTTGTTTTTCTCGTTACCAGTGAAAGGCGCCAAAAAAGAGTTGGAGGATTTTTCTTTTAAGTTGTCAATCCGGCTCTTGATGCTCGTGTACTCACTGTCTTCGGGCGTGTTGGCAAGCTGTGCACGGATAGGGTTCAGATCGACATACGCCATGGCGGCAAGGATGGCCTTTTCATCGAGCAGTGCCTGGCTCTTAAAGCGTGCCTCAAAGAATTTTCCGGTGCAGTTATCTTCGATGTTGGCGGCTCGGGCAATCGGTTCATTTAGAGCTCGCATAAACCAACTGATACTGATCAAACGCTCTTTCCATACGGCAGCATCGCGCCTAACAATGCCCATTTCAGCTTTTGACAGCTCATGGCCGGCGCTAAATCGCTGGCTGAGAAAGGTGCCGTTATAAACTGTGTGCCAACGCCGAACAATCTCCTCTAATGGCCAACCTCTGGGCGAGTCTGTATCCACGCGAAGGACAACATGATGGTGATTGCTGAGCACAGCAAACGCTGCAATCTCAATAGAAAAAGCATGACTGAGCAGTTCCAGTCTATCGACGACCCATTCCCGCCTATACTCGTAATCAGTACCGGTTTCTTTGTCGAAACCGCAAAGCCAGGCTCTGCGAACACAGCGGGAAACGCAGTGATACCAAGGGGTGTCATCGAGCGAGATCAGTTGAGAGCGTGGAGTTGGCATGTTAATTCCTCCTTGAATCGGGCCTGACAGTTACAGTAATGCAGTGTTCTTGTGATGTCAAATCGTGTGTGTCTTGGTTTTTTCCCTTGTGATGTCAAATCGTGTGTGTCTTGGTTTTTTTTTATCCAAACTTCCACTGGCCTGTCAGATCTGAATCAGGATATTCGTCCAAAATCCTCACACATTGAGTAAGTGTTATTCTGACAGCAAAACCGTAATCCTAAGACAATAGTGGCCTGCATTGCAGGCCACTATTGTCTTTGGCTCATCCACTAAGCTTCCTTAAGACAGCCAACAAACCTAAAGCTAACAAAAATACTACAAGCTGCCCGATAAAAGACCCGATAATGACAGCAATACTTACCTGATCTTTCAGACCGTCCGGGGCAGCCCATAAGCTGTAAACGATGATGGATATTAGCTCTGAGAAAACTATACCTACCATACAAATTACAATTTTGAGGATGTACTCTTGATTACTCACTCCCTTCATAAAAAAAACAGCGCATAATGCTAGAGGAAAAATAACTTGTATTATAACTGCAGATACCAAACCATAACGAAAATCAGGGACAAATATTCCTCGTAGTAACGCCAGCATCAAAACGTATAAAACTATCGTTTTATTCTCCGCATAAAGTCCGGATAAATAGCTCATTACGGATTTCCATTTGTAGTCTGTTGAAGCTGATGAAATAGCGTCCTTGGAAACATAGTTCCTGATGTATTGATACCAGCAGCATTCAAACACTGTTGTACAAACTGTGCGCAATTATTGTTATATAAATTATAGTTTTGCTGTTGCTGTGTTCTTTGATCAATACATTGTTGGGCTCGCTGATCCTGATCCGATGTAGTCGGGATCGTCACATGTTGAGGAGTAGCTTGGTCTGGAGAAATTTCTCCCGGTACATCACGCCCACTAATTATAGACAAAGGATTCGCTCCTGCCTGTGGCCTCTGACCAACAGTATTAGTAGTATTAACACCAATTCCTACATGGCCTGCGCCAGCCGCCGAATTTGGATTGAATGATATGGTTACGTCCAACCCCAGAGGGTCAATATAGCGAAGGGGATTATTTAAAACGTAAGTGTAGGCATTTAACCCTCCAGCTAGCCCAATCGGATCACTCTGCACATAGCGTCCGATCCGCGGATCATAATCCCTGAAGTAGTTATAGTGCAGCCCGGTCTCGCGGTCAAAGTACTGCCCCGGGAAACGCAGATTCTGTTCGACAATGCTGAGCGTTTCGGTCGCCTCACCGAAGGGTTCGTACTCTGCCCGCCACACCACCTCCCGGTTTTCATCCGTCAGCACCTGCGGTGTACCCAGGTGATCATTGTGATAATAGTAAGTCGCTGCCTGAACGGAATGCATTCCGACCAATACGAGCACGGGAAGGATGACGATGGCGTTCCAAAAAGCGTTCATCTTAGTCTGCTCCGGTGACGTCGAATACGTGACTGGCCGACCAGTCGTTCCATCCGGCCGTGTTCTTTGCCCGAATCCGCCAGACGTGGTTATTGCTGATGCTCAGGCTGAGCCCTGCCGGGGTGACCGAGCAGATCCCGTGGTTGCAGATATCGGTTGCCGGATGCTCGGCGTCGTGTACCCAGGCGGCCACACTGCGATCGTAGACACGCAGCTGGTAATGGGTGGCATTGCCCACATCCTGCCATTCAAAGGCGGGGGCGGCCGTGGTGACGGACCCCAGGGGAGCGATCGGCGTAATCGCGCCGGGTATCACATCGGCATGGTGAAACACGTGACTGGCCGACCAGTCGTTCCATCCGGCCGTGTTCTTCGCCCGAATCCGCCACACGTGGTTATTACTGATGCTCAGGGTGAGCCCTGCCGGGGTGACCGAACAGGTCCCGTGGTTGCAGATATCGGCTGCCGGGTGCTCGGCATCGTGTACCCAGGCGGCCACACTGCGATCGTAGACACGCAGCTGGTAATGGGTGGCATTGCCCACATCCTGCCATTCAAAGGCGGGGGTGGCCGTGGTGACGGATCCCAGGGGAGCGATCGGCGTAATCGCGCCGGGTATCACGTCGACATGGTGAAACACGTGACTGGCTGACCAGTCGTTCCACCCGGCCGTGTTCCTTGCCCGAATCCGCCAGACGTGGTTATTACTGATGCTCAGGGTGAGCCCTGCCGGGGTGACCGAACAGGTCCCGTGGTTGCAGATATCGGCTGCCGGGTGCTCGGCATCGTGTACCCAGGCAGCCACAGTGCGATCGTAGGCGCGCAGCTGGTAATGGGTGGCATTGCCCACATCCTGCCATTCAAAGGCGGGGGTGGCCGTGGTGACGGATCCCAGCGGAGCGATCGGCGTGACACTGCCCGGCACCGGCGGGGCGCTCTCGCGCCACTGGGCCAGCGGTTCGCCGTTAAGATAGGCATATTCCACCGCGATCGTGTCGTCATCTTTCGCTTCGGTGATCAAACGACCATCCCGATCGTAGAGGTAATGGACGGTGCCATTCGCGTGGCTTTTACTGACCCGCTGACCCAGGGCATTGTAGCGGTAGTGGGTCGTGGCCCCCGCCGTGGTGCTGTTGCCCATCCGGTTGCGTGAGTGGTAGGTAAAGTCACGGGTCCCGTCCGATAACGTATTGCCCACCGCGTCATACCGGTAGCTGGCCTTGCCCGGGATGGCGTCGAGGCGGTGATCGGCGGTCCCGTAATGGTACGTCTCGGTCAGCGTTTGCCCGCCGTGCTCCAGCGCCCTTGATAATCGGTTACCCACCCCATCGTAGCTGAACGACTGATCACCATAATCGCCGCCGGCGAACGCCAACCGGTCCAGCACATCGTAGTCGAACAGCTGGCTGCTCGCGGGGCTGAGTGTGTCGGTGATCGCGGTGATGTGATCGATCGTGTTGTGGGCATAGTGTCGCGACAACACCGCGGCATCGGTCAGGTCCTGTATCCGGTAATCCTGATCGTAGTCTCTGCGGCGTTGAACACCGTTGCCCAGGGTCACAGAGGCGATCGGTCCGAAGGGCAAGTGGTTGACCGCATCGGCCAGCGTTTCCGACACACCGTTGAAGTGACTGCTCACGCGCGCCACCCGGCCGCCGGCATCGTAGTCATAGTGCACCGTGCGGCCGCTCGGATAAGTGAGGCCGATGAGCCGATCGGCCGCGTTGTAAGCATAGGCCGTGGTGTAGGTCTGACCCCCTATCGTCTGACTGATCTGCGTGATATTGCCGCGGGCATCGTAGGAAAAGACGGTGCTGCCGCTGTGATCGTCGATCCGCGTGAGCCGACCCACCCCGTGTGTGCCCTGATCGTAGGTGTAGCTGATGTCTTGTGCGCTATCGGCAAAGTGCTCGGCGGTTAAGCGGTTGAGGGCATCGTAGCGGTAGGTGGTGGTGAGGCCGCGCGCATCGGTACGGCTGAGCCGGTTGCCGGCGGCATCGTAGCTATAGTGTATCGTGCCACGGTCGGGGCTGTCTTCGCTCAGCATGTCACCGAAGCCGTTATAGCTAAAGCGGGTGGTTTGCCCCTCGGGGTCGGTCACGGCAGTGATGTTGTCCCGCGCATCGTAGCTCAGGCGGGTGATGCCCTGGAGGGCGTCCTGGAGGGACACCAGGCGGTCGAGGGCATCGACACCGCGGAGGGTGATGCGCCCGGCGGCATCGGTCGTGCGGATCCGGTTGTCATTGCCATCGTACTGATAGTGTTCACTGGCGCCGTGGGCCCCGGTGAGGCGAATCAGCCGATTGATCTCATCATAGGCGCGTTGTTGGGTTTTCCTCAGCGCGCCGCTCGGGTCTTTAAACTGCTCGACGGTGCGGTTGCCCGCGGCATCGAGAGTCCATTCGATGCGGTTGCCCAGACTGTCCTGTACCGCGATCAGCCGGTTGGCCGGATCATAGCGATTGGCCACAGATACGCCATCGGCGAAAGTGGTGTTGAGTAAATTACCGACGCCATCGTACTCATACTGCGTGGTTTGCCCCGCCCGGTTCATCGCCGTCAGCCGTTGCCGCGCATCGTAACTCAGGGTGGTGGTGACACCGTTGGCATCGACCATCGAGGTCGGTTGACCCGAGGCATTGTAGTGCGGGATCGAACTCACCTGACCCAAGGCATTTTTGACCGTGGCGATCTGTGCGCAGTTGGCGGCCACGGTGCACTCGTGATAGCCGATCTCGGTCAGGTCCTCGACATCGGTGCGCGGGCCGTCGATCCGGACGATGCGTCCTTCGCTATCCCGGGTCAGGGCGGTGATCCTCGCCTCACCGGTGGCCGGATCGGTGCGGGTGATACGGATCAGGCGCCCGGCCGCGTCATAGCCGAGGCTTTCGCTGTGTAAGGGGTATTGCCGTGAGCGGACCTGGTGATGGGTCTCATCCCACTGGGTGGTGATGGTCCGCTCCACCTCGGTGCCGGCGGCTTCGGTGCGTGCGATTTCCCGGTGCAGGGCATCGCGGGTGTATTGGGTGCGGTTGCCTTGGCGGTCGGTGGTGGAGAGCACATGGCCGCTGCTGTCATAGCTCGATGCGCGGCTGTAGGCGGGGCAGTTGGGGGAGGCCTGACCCTCAACGGCGCTGATGTGCCGGCGACTGCCAACGCGGGTGAAGCGATAGACGCTCTCACGGCCCAGCGGGTTGGTGACCCGCACGCTGCCCTGGTTGCTGTCCAGATCATAGTGACTGTAGTGAAAGGTGAAGACGTTGGTCTCGTCGGCGTGACTGCCGCGGATCACGCGGTCCTGATCATCGTACTGCCAGGTGGCTTCGGGGTGGCCGTTTTCATCGATAATGCCCGACAGCTGACCGCTAGAGGTGTATTGATACCGGCGGGTGGTGTTGTCCGGATAGATAACCTTGGTCACGAGCCAATCGTCATTGTACTCGTACTGGATGCGGTTGCCGTTGACGGTGATGTCGTGGTAGCGGGGCTGTTCGTAGTACCAGTTGGTCTGGGGCAAAACCGCGTCCCCGAACACGATCAGATCACCGCGGTTGGAGGTGATGGAGTGTTTGAGGGTGCCTTGTTCCATGACACTGTGAAAGGTGAGGATATCGCCCGAGGGATGGTGGATGCTCTGGGGATGGCCGTGGCCGTCAAAGTGTTCGATCGTGCCGTCGGGTTTGGTGATGGTGAAGGTTTCGGGTTTGCCGGCAAATTCGCCGTCGGTGCCGAGGGTGAGACTGGCGCGCAGGCCGCGGGTGTTGCTCTGCAGATTAAAGCCGTGGATGATATGGGTCGTGCCGTCTTCGTCGATGTAATAAAGGGTCTGGGTGTTCGGATCGCCGTACCAGCTTTGGTAGCCGACGCGGCGCTGATAGCCGAGTTGCCAGCCGGTGGCGCCGTTGTAGTGTCGCACGAGGCGGGCCAGCGGTGATTTGGTGACCGCCACATCCACTTCGCGCTGGTATTTTTTACCCGTGAGCAGGTTGACCGGGTTGTGGGCACTGCACTCGGGCTCCCCGCTCATCGATGTTTCACGGGCGGCAATAATATTGCAAAGCCAGTTACCGAGGGCAACCGTATCTGCCGGACATCTTTGTTTGACGTACGTATTGCCCCGTTTGTACGATTCTCCATCTTCGTTAATGCAATAGATATTGTAGTTCCCGGGCGCATTTGGCCATTGCTCAACCTTTGAAAACCCTTCTCCCCAAAAACTGCACTCAGCGGCACCAGCGGCGGCGGCGCTGCCATAGTCGACATGGTTAAATCGATACACAGGTGTTGCGGTAACGAATTCCGCTCTTGCGATAACAAAGACCTGAGAGATTTCCAGACAGATAAGCAGCAATAAATTCCGATAATGCAACTTCATTTTAACTCCCTATATCAAAAAAGATTCGCCGGGGAGACAACGGAAAAACGGTAGCTTGCATCATAAGCCAGTGCGAAATAGTGAGTGAGCAAGAGGAGCATCCCTGCACAACAACCCTGTAGTGATAGATACATAGCCTAAGTCCGACATACCGGCGAATGCATAAATTCAAATAATGCAACTATTGGTAATGCAACTATGAATTTGATCTGAGCAGGATACTAAAAGGGAACCATCCGGGCGTCAATCACTGATTGGGGCGTTTTGTCATTTTGTGACGGACGTCACATTATACTGTTTCAGCAATGCCGATGACCGCGTGACCCGGCTCTATCCAAATACCGGATAATACAAATCTGTGTAGGAGAATTCTTACGCAATATGCAAGATGATTTAATGTCAGCTGAGGGGATGGTATTCTCGGGGCTTTTTGGCTGCAGTCCTCCGGGAGATCGTAGGAGCGAGGCCTCCTCGCGATGGATTCCTGGATTCCGCCGAATCGCTTGCAGGGCAAGCTCCTACGGTCGGTTATTCACTTACCAGTCAAGATTGTACGCGGTTTCGAAACAACCGTAATTGCGGTTCCATTCAAAGCATAGGGTCTTACGCCAATCGGGTTTTAAGGGGCAGGAATCCGTCATATCCCAATCAATAGCGGCGCTGAGCAGTGCCCGGATCACACCTTTATGGGTGATTATGCCTATGTCCGTATCGGCCGATAGCGCCTTCAGCCAGTTCACTACCCGTGTTCGTACCTGGCGCGGTGTTTCGCCGCTCGGCGGTTGCATATCGAGGCCGCGCTTTTCCTCTCGGGCCATAAGATCAGGCTCATTTTGACGAAGATCGCGAATACGCTGACCTTCCCAGTCTCCCCAGTGCATTTCGATCAGACTCGGTTCCAGAGTATGTTGCAAGCCTAGAATATCGGCAGTGGCTGTGGCCCGCAACAGCGGGCTGCAATACCAGTCGATGGTGTAAAACCGGGCCGGAATCAGTTTCAATTCAAGGCTTCTGATACCTTCTTCACACAATGGAATATCACGCCGGCCTTGTAATTTCCCGTCAATATTCCATTGAGTCTGTCCGTGCCTTATAGCGAAAATCGATGTTGTCATTGCCGGATCTTTTCAAGCTCGTCGCGTATTGTC
This sequence comes from Granulosicoccaceae bacterium, assembly GCA_965222695.1. GTDB lineage: Bacteria > Pseudomonadota > Gammaproteobacteria > Granulosicoccales > Granulosicoccaceae > UBA7957. Next base: position 4,751,846 of record OZ244967.1, read on the forward strand.
GCTGCTGCGATTGATAAAGAATGGTGGTTCCGGGCGTAGCTGCGCGCGGACCGCCCCATGGCCTTCAGTTTCGAGGGGTCTGACATCAGTTTGCTCAGTGCGCGGGTAAAGGATTCAGTGTTTCGCGGCTCTACCAGTATGGCGGAATGATTTTCCAGGACAATGCCCGGAATTCCGCCTTCTCTGCCTGCCAATACTGCCGTGCCGCAGGCCTGAGCTTCCAGTATTGCCATACCAAGCGCCTCATTGACAGCCGGCCATACCAATAGATCACTGGCGGAGAGTAATTGCCGAATTTGCGCCGGGCCGCGTTTCCCAAGATAGTGTATTCCGGAAAGCCCGCTGAAAAAACTGTATACCTGTGCTCTTGCCGCGCCGTCACCGACAATCAGAAGCCGCCAGTTATAGTGAGTCAAACGCTGCAGTGAGGCCGCCAGTATTTTATAGGAGCGGCATTTGTCGCCTGGACGCATCATGGCCACGCAAATCAACCAGCAGGGCTCAGGGTCGATTGAATATCTGTGCGCAAGTGACTTTTTGCTTGTCATTAATGTGGGAAAGGCTTCGGGTTCAAGAAACATTTTCAGCGGCTTGACGGGCGTGTCGGGAATTAATTCCATGATACAAGGCATATCACGCGGATTAATGGAAAAAACCAGATTTGCTTTTTTCAACGATTTCCGGTTTGAAATCAACCCGTGATGCCAGGGGCCCTTGTATTGTTTTGGTGCATAGGATGCTTCTGCTACTACATAAGGGATTTGCAGCGCTTCACTCACTACCGGACCCAGAAAATCAGGTGCTTTATGGTAAAGATGGTAGGTAAACCAGATGCACGGCCGGAGAGGACATGGCAACGCCTTGTATTTTTTGACCAGCCGGCCGGCAATTCTTTCTCCTATCCGCTGCAGTCTGAGTTGTCTTTTTTTATCGCCTTCCATATCCAGGCTGCGAAACCCTGATGCCAGTTGAACTTCATAGCCGGCGCTCGACAGGGCATACATAAATAACTTTGCGATACGGCGATCACCTGAGGGGTTGGCATGTCCGGGCGGTTTAAGCGGCGCGTAAAATGCAACGACAGGGCAGCTCGAATTTGACCGGGGCATCGGCTTACGAATCCTTTTGTTGAAAATGTTCGATCAGCCGCTCTATGCCTTTTTCCATGGAGAATTCCTTAACGACTTTTTCATTTCCGGCCCGGGACATTTTTTCCCTCAGCCCGGGATTAAGAATCATTTTCTCTATGGCGGCTGCCAGCAGCCTTGGGCTTTTCTGCGGAACCAGAATTCCGGTGACATTATTTTCGATCAATTCCGGAATGCCGGATATATCCGTACTGATGCAACACAATTGCTGACTTTGCGCTTCCATCAACACATTCGGCAGCCCGTCGCGGTCACCATCCTTATGGATTCGGCTGGGAAGCACAAAGACATCACTCTGACGATACTGTTCTATCACCTGATCCTGAGTCATGGCACCCATCCACTGGATACGCTCTGCAAGATTAAGTTCAAGTGATTTCGCGCGCAGATCGTCGAGTAACGGGCCTCCCCCGATATGGGTAAGTGACCACTGCAAACTGGTGGGTAAGTGCGAAAGCGCTTCCAGCAGATCGAAATACCCTTTTTTGGGCACGGCTCGACCCACCGAAATCAGCCGGGTGATGCTGCGATTACCGCATACCCGAATATCCGCCGGCGGTGGCCTAAACCGCCGCAAATCAATCCCGTGATAGACCAAATCGATCTTTTCCGGATTTTCACATAATGAACGCAGATAGTCGGCGTTCGATCGGGTACAGGTCACCAGCCATTCGAGATGATTGAGTTTTTCGCGGATTTCCCACTGCGGAGTGGTCCAGATATCCTTAGCATGAGCTGACGCGCTCCAGGGCATATTGAGCATCTCGGCGGTGTAACGGCTGACGGATCCCGGGGTGTGAATAAAGTGTGCGTATAATCGCCTGATGCCGGAAGGTAATTCACGCGACAATACCATGGCCTGGCCAAACCTGCGGATACGGTTGAGGCTGGGATCCCGGACAATGTCCTTTAACCAAAACCGCAAGGCACGGCGAAATCCGGGTTTGCTGAGGCAAGTGATGAAACCTAAAAAACAGCGGACCGGCTCTCTGTGAAGATATTCGGGCAGGTATAATACGTTGGCTTTGATTTCATCGTGAATCGGGTGGATAGACAGGTCCGTTGGATGACGCAGTGAGACGAGCAGTATATCCAGTCCTTTTTCCTCCAGAGCCTTGATCTCCTGAGCAATAAAAGTTTCCGACAATCTTGGGTAGCCCTTGAGTACCAAGGCGATTGAAAGTTTCAAACTATCTCCGTGGGTTTATTGATTTCACGCCTTTTTAGCAAAAACTTCTGTCCGGCGAAACACGGGGCACTGATGCTGTCTCTGATCTCACCTATGCAATAACCTGACAGGCCTGAGATTCTCTGCCTGAATAATCGCCTGTCTAAAACCTCTGTAGCTACTGCGAATTCGCTGAGTTTGGCCAGATTTTCCCCTGATTTTATGCAGCACATCCGTGTGCTTTACCCCTCTCGGGGCTTGCGTTCAAAACGCTCCAGGCGTTTTAGTCGTTGCGTAGGCCCAACTATGCGCCTCAAATCAGAAGAAAATCTAACTCAAATCAGCAAATTCTCGCTACGATACAAAGATCTTAGACAGGCTCTAAGGGCGTGATTGTTCATTTTTGATCGAATACACTTACCAGTGTCCAGGCGTGCGGCGAAATTATGCGTCAGGATACCAGAGCCGGCCATCTATAAAAGGTTGAAGTACATGGAACCTTCGATATACCGATATATCCTCAGATACACGAAAAAGGATCAGATTCTGATTTTGCTGCTCACGGCAGTTTCTCTGCCGTTGGTTTACATGACCCTGGAAGTTCCCAAGTTGATCATTAATGATGCAATAGGAGGATCCAGTATTCCGGATTCCCTGTTCGGATTCCCGATTGGTCAGCTGGATTATCTGATTTTTCTGTGCTCACTGTTTTTGGCGCTGGTTCTGGCCAATGGTGCGATGAAGTATCTGCTCAATGTTTACAGGGGGGTTATAGGCGAACGGATGCTTCGGCGCCTGAGGTATGATTTGTTTTGCAGAATACTTCGCTTTCCGCGATCGCATATCAAAACAGTTTCTGCGGGAGAGACTGTGCCCATAATCACTGCCGAAACCGAACCTCTGGGGGGGTTTATCGGTGAGGCATTTGCTCTACCCGCCTTTCAGGGGGGCATACTGCTTACCTATCTGTTTTTTATTTTTAATCAGGACATAGTACTGGGGCTGTTTGCTACAGCGCTTTATCCGTTTCAGTTGTATGTCATTCCGCGATTGCAGCGTAGCGTCAACGAGCTTGGAAAAAAACGGGTGCTGGCGGCCCGAAAACTCGGGGATCGAATCGGCGAGGTCATTGCGGGTATAGACGAAATCAGAAGTCATGATACAAGCCGTTACGAGAGGGCGGTTATCAGCGAAAGGCTTGGCCGGATTTTTGATATTCGCTTTGAAATCTACAAGAAGAAGTTTTTTATCAAGTTTTTAAACAATTTTCTGGCCCAGGTAACACCGTTTTTTTTCTATCTGTTCGGCGGCTATTTTATCATTACAGGACGCTTGTCTCTTGGAGCTATGGTTGCAATACTGGCAGCCTATAAAGACTTAAGTTCGCCCTGGAAAGAACTGCTGAAATACTACCAGACAAAAGAGGATGTAAGGATCAAATACGAGCAGATCATTCGGCAATTCAGCCCTCGTGAGCTACTCGAATCCGATGATCGAGTGCCTGAGCCGTTCCATGTTCAACCCGGCTCAGAGGGTTGGTTTGCCAGTAATGTGGGCTATTCCGAAGAGGAGAGTTTGCAATTGCTCGAACGCCTTAACTTTCGCCTCGATTTGACCGGGCACGCGGCCATAGTCGGGGACGGAAACAACGGAAAGGAAATTCTGGGCCATTTATTAACCGGTCTGATCTACCCCACTGAGGGGCAGCTAAGCTTATCCGGCAGGGATATACGAAAACTGCCAAGACAGGTGTTAGGCCGTCGTTTATCGCATATAGGCGCACAGGCTCATCTCTTCCCGGGCAGCATCAGGGAAAATCTTGAATACGGGCTGCGGCATGAACCGCGGGTGGAGCAGTCGGATTATACTGCGTGTCAGCGAAAAAAAATGAAAACCGCCATGCTGGCCGGTAACAGCCAGGATGATCCCGCTGTTGACTGGATTGGTTTGACGCAAGCGGATAGGGTCGACAGTCAGCTCATATCAAACAGGATGCTGGAGATTCTTAAAGTTACCGGCTTGTATGACGATATTTTTCAGCTTGGCTTTTTCGGGCGGATCGCAAATCCGCAAAGCGATTTGGCCAATCAGGTGCTGGAGGGCAGGCGCTATGTCGCCGGGCAACTAAAAGATAATCGCTATGACGGGCTTGTAGAACTATTCGATATCAATTCATATAACAAAAACATTTCGGTATTGGAAAATCTTCTCTTCAGCCCGCTTAAGGACCAACAGCACAATCTTGATGAATTATCTCACAGCCCCGTTTTTCGGGAATTTCTCCATCGTCACGGTCTGCTGGATGTATTAGTCCGGGCCGGGCGCGAATTAACCGAAATCATGATCGACGTGTTTTCCGACATCGATATCGACGCGGACGGTGATCTTTTCCATCGCTTCAGCCTGATTCAGGCGGAGCGCTTACCCCATTATAAGGCGCTGTTGGAGAAGCATAACGATTTACCGGATACCGGCTTTGATTCGGGTGAGACGGCCAGCTACCTACGGCTGGCTTTTCAATTGACCCCCGGACGTCATCGCCTGGGCATTATCAACGACGAGATTCAGCGAAAAATTGTACAGGCTCGGCGTGCGTTGATAGGCGAGGCACCGGAAATAGGGGTTTCACTGCATTTTTTTGATCGGGACACGTTTCACCCCGATCTTAATCTGATGGACAATATTCTCTATGGTAAGTTAGTTTATGGCGAAGCCAGAGCTGAAAAACTGATCCATCAGTTGATCAGAGATGCTGTAAATCAGCTGGCTATGCAGAAATCGATCGCTGGTGTCGGACTGGGTTTTAATGTTGGCACGGGCGGGCGGAGATTATCCGCGGCCCAGCGGCAGAAACTGGCTATAGCCAGGGGGCTGATGAAAGATCCGCTGGTTTTGATTCTTAATGATGCTACCTCGAGTCTGGATCCCGCTTCGGAACAGCGATTGTTGAAAAGGCTGCGCATATACCTGCGCGGGCGTGGACTGATTTTTATCACGGGCAATAGTGCGATGGCCAGGGAATTCGACCGTGTATACTCGATAAAGCATGGCACTCTGATAGAGATGAACAAATCCGATAATATGTCTAGCAAGCTTGCGGTTCCCACGGCATGAAAAAATCTCCTGATCTTGTACGGGTTGAGGATTTGCATATCCGGTTTCAGCTGCAGTCAGGCGTTATAGATGTTGTCAAAGGTGTCAGTTTCCGGATCAGGCCGGGAAGCATAGTCGCCATAGTGGGAGAATCGGGATCCGGTAAATCGGTGATGGCGCAGGCGATTATGGGCATATTGCCGAATAACGGCGGAATTACGTCGGGTCGAATAGTCTTCAACGACCCTTTAACACCCGAAACCAGTTTGGATTTAGCGGCTCTGAACCGGAACAGCCCGATAATGCAGAATATAAGAGGAGGGAGGATTGCAAAGATTTTTCAGGAGCCGATGACATCCCTGTCCCCGCTGCACACGATCGGTAATCAAATCCAGGAGGCCCTGGTCCTCCATCAAGACGTAGAAAAATCCGAATACCGCAAACTCACCGAGGAAATGCTCGGCTTGGTAGGATTTAATAACCCTCGGCGTGCATATTCAATGTATCCGTTTGAACTGTCCGGCGGGCTGCGGCAGAGAGCGATGATCGCGATGGCCCTGATCTGCAGGCCTGCATTGCTGATTGCGGATGAACCGACGACGGCTTTGGATGTCACTATCCAGGCGCAGATTCTCAAACTGTTGAAATCCTTACAGCAAAAGCTGGACATGGCCATATTGCTGATTACCCACGATCTGGGCGTGGTCGCTAATGTTGCCGATGAAGTCGTTGTCGTTTATCACGGACAGGTCATGGAGGCGGGGCCGGTACAGCATCTGTTTTCGAATCCCCGTCATAGATACCTGCAAGCCTTGTATAGCAGTGTTCCCCATTTCGACATGCATGAGGGTGAACGCCTGCGGTCGCTTCGGGAAATCAAGGTGGACGCGGTCAATCTACTCGGAGATCGCGAAAAACACGAGACAGCCCCACGGGACTCGTCGCTGCTGACGGTAGAAGATCTGAGTAAAACTTACGTCACCCGTAGCGGTGGAAGTTTGTTCTCAAGTGGCAAGCGGGAAAGGATCAAGGCGGTCGATGATGTCAGCTTTCTGATAAAAAAAGGCGAGTGTTTCGGATTGGTCGGAGAGAGTGGATGCGGAAAAACCACAGTCTCGAAGCTGCTGATGCGGGCGGTCAGCGCTGACGCGGGAAAAATAATCTTCTCCGCCGAAGACGGTGAGATTAATGTCAGGCAATTGCGTAATGATGCGCTCAAAGCGTTTCGGCGGCGGGTGCAGATGGTGTTTCAGGATCCATTCTCCTCACTGTCGCCACGCATGACGGTAGCCAATATATTACGCGAACCGCTTGAGATTCATGATATAGGTGATCAGTCCTCGCGCACTGCGACCGTTCGGAACTTACTCAAGGCCGTCGGGCTGGATGAGCGTTTTATGAATCGGTATCCGCACAGTTTTTCGGGCGGTCAAAGACAAAGGATCGGGATCGCAAGAGCCCTGGCCCTGCAGCCGGAGCTGCTGATCTGCGATGAGCCGGTATCCGCCCTGGATGTTTCGGTTCAGGCGCAGGTGTTGAATCTGCTCAAAGATATACAGCAACAATTGGGGCTGACTTATCTCTTTATCTCCCATAATCTTGCGGTTGTAGACTATATGGCGGACAGGATAGCGGTGATGTGCCGTGGAAGGATCGTCGAAACAGCGCCTCGGGAGCTGTTGTTCAACAATCCTGTGCACAGCTATACCCGGTCATTGTTATCCGCGGTGCCTTACCCGGATTTGTCCCGCCAACTGGATTTTTCAAGACAGGATTTTGAGGGAGCGTCCGACTACCAAAGCTGGTCGCCGAGTTTCCGCCCGGATCTAACCGACAAAATGGCTTATATTGAGCTAAGACCCGAACATTATGTATTGTGCAGTGAAAATACAGAGTTGAGAGAGTTGGGATGAATACCTCGCTAAAAGATTTCCTGAAGGCCGGATGCTTAATGCTGCTGCCGTTTAGTCTGGAAGCGGCGGCCTATATTGAAACACCCTCTTTGCAGGAATCCGTAAGAGCGGGCCAAATTCCGCCGGTGAACAAGCGTCTGCCGGAGAATCCCAGGGTGGTTGATCTGCAGGCCCAGGGAAAAACACCGGGTGTTCATGGTGGCTCAATCCGGATGCTGGTTGGAAAACAAAAGGATATTCGATTGATTCCGTATTACAGCTACAGCCGCTTGATCGGGTATAACGACAAGCTGGAACTGGTCCCGGATATACTGGAAAACTTTGAGGTCAGGCAAGGCCGGATCTTTACCTTCTTTCTTCGACGCGGTCATAAATGGTCCGACGGAAATCCGTTTACCGCGCAGGACTTTCGTTATGTCTGGGAGGATATGTTTAATCATCCCGTATTATCGCGCGGAGGGCTTAAACCGGCTTTATTGGTCGATGGCAAGGGCCCTGTTTTTGAAGTGATCGACGAACACACGGTTCGCTACACATGGGCAGAACCGAACCCGAATTTTCTTCCCGCTCTGGCCGCGCCCAACCCCTTGTACTTGGCGCTTCCGGCACACTATTTAAAACAATTTCACGCCCGGTATAAGGATCCGGAAAAACTGGAGGATAGGGTTGCCGAAGAACGGGTTAAAAACTGGCAGTCTCTGCATATGCGCAAGGCCCGCATGAATAAGGCCTCCAACCCCGAACTGCCGGTATTGGATGCGTGGCGGAACACCATCGCCCCACCGTCAAAACTCTATGTCTTTGAGCGAAACCCGTTTTATCATCGCGTGGATACACAAGGCAGGCAGCTGCCCTATGTGGATTCCATCCGGATCACGACGGTTTCAAAGGATTTGATCCCCGCCAAGGTCAGCGCCGGAGATACGGATCTACAGGCCAGGAACCTTTCATTTTCCGATTATACTCATTTGAAGGACGGGGAAAAGCGCGGTTCCTACAAAGTACATCTTTGGAGGGCGGGGGATGGATCCAGTCTGGCCCTGTATCCCAATCTGAATTGCAAGGATGAGACCTGGCGAAGCGTTATGCAGGATGTACGCTTCAGGCGTGCCCTGTCCGTGGCAATCTCGCGGCATGAGATCAATCAGGTATTTTATTTCGGGCTGGCCAGTGAAAGTGCCAATACGGTATTGCCAGAGAGTCCTCTGTACAGTAAAAATTTACAACAAGCATGGAGCCAGTATGATCCGGATCTGGCAAATCAATTGCTCGATGAGATGGGTCTGAAACAAAAGCGCAGCCGTGGATACAGGCTGTTACCTGACGGCAGGCCCCTGAGAGTGATAGTCGAAACCGCCGGCGAAGACTCCCAGCAATCCGATATATTGGAGCTGATCAAGGATCACTGGCGGGATATAGGTGTCGAGCTGGTGATTAAAAACACCCAGCGCGATGTGTTGCGCAGGCGAGCCATATCTGGGCAAACCATTATGTCAGTATGGCACGGCCTGGATAACGCCTTGCCCTCAGCCGATATGAATCCGCACGAACTTTTGCCGACATCGAGTTCCCAGCTACAGTGGCCGCAATGGGGAATCTACCAGGAATCCAGCGGGCGTAAAGGCGAGAAGTCGGATCTCGTGGCCTGTGAATCAATGATTGATCAATCTAGGGACTGGGAAAATGCGGAAACCATGCAAAAGAAAACGGAAGTCTGGCAGCGCATACTCGAAATCAACTCGGATCAGGTTTTCTCGATCGGAACGGTTAACAGCGTTCCCCAGCCCATAGTCGTGTCCTCACGGTTGCGCAATGTACCGGAGAAAGCTGTGTATTCCTTTGCGCCAATGTCTTTTTTCGGAGTCTATATGCCGGACACATTCTGGTTCGATGAGGACGAGGATAGGCAGGAACAATAACCATGCTCCTGTATATCTTCAAGCGGTTTCTGGTGATGATACCGACGATGATCTTAATATCGGCCTTGATATTTTTGATCATCGAATTACCGCCGGGAGATTATTTTGAATCCCATATTGCCGAACTGGAGGCCCAGGGCGAAACGGCGGATCTCAAGGAAATAGAATATTTACGCAAGGAATATGGTTTCGACAAACCCCCTTTGGAGCGCTACTACCATTGGTTTGTCGGGCTTTTACAGGGCGATATGGGTTATTCATTTGAATACCAGTTACCTGTCAATGAAGTGGTCAAAGACAGAATCTGGCTGACGATTCTGGTTTCTTTCGTCACCATTGTTGTCACCTGGCTGGTAGCTTTCCCCATAGGTATATATTCCGCCACTCATCAATACAGCTGGGGCGACTATGGGCTTACGTTTTTGGGACTGCTTGGTCTGGCAACGCCCAATTTCCTGTTCGCGCTGATTTTTATGTATTTTGCCAATGTCTGGTTCGGGACTTCGATCGGCGGATTGATGGATGATGAATTTATCAACCAGGCGATGAGCTGGGCGAAGTTCGTGTCCATAGTGGAGCATCTGTGGATACCGGTCGTTATTATCGGTACATCCGGCACCGCCGCCATGATTCGCCGAATACGGGCAAATCTGCTGGATGAATTGCAAAAGCCCTATGTGATTACCGCAAAGGCGAAGGGGCTTCACCCCTTCCGCGCGCTGATGAAATACCCGTTCCGCATGTCGTTGAACTTTTTTATCTCCGATATCGGCTCCATTCTTCCTTCAATTATTTCAGGCGCCGAAATTACCGCCATTGTATTGTCTCTCGAAACGACCGGGCCGCTGTTGATCTCCGCGCTGCAAAGTCAGGATATGTATCTGGCCGGATCCTTTCTCACCATTCTGGCCTTTTTAACGGTGATCGGCGTTCTGTTATCGGATATAGCCCTGGCGATTCTGGATCCGCGAATTCGATTGCAGGGAGCCAGTACCAAGTGAGTGACACTTATCAATTGCCTCCGGATGGGGAGCCTTTAAACCACTATGTCAGAACCGAAAAGTTCGATCCCTACTCGGCCGAGAGGCTGACGCCGGAGCAGGAAAACATTTATCTTGCCTCCCAGTGGCGGCTGATGTGGCTGAAATTCAAACGTCACCGAATGGCGGTTTATTCGGCGATATTCTTGTTGATTCTCTATGCGTCCATTTTTGTCAGCGAATTTCTCGCACCTTATGGATTGAATAACCGCCACGTGGACTTTATCCATGCGCCGCCCCAGTCTTTGCATCTGTTCCACGAAAACGAGTTTATCGGGCCGTTTGTCTACGGGCTCGACTACCGTTTGAACATGGACAATCTCAAACGTGAATACACCGAAAACCACGATAATATCCAGAAGCTGCGTTTTTTTTGCCGGGCGGAATCTTACCGTTTCTGGGGATTGATTGAGAGCGACCTGCATTTATTTTGCCCGGCCGAAGGTGGCACATTGTTTCTTCACGGAACCGATCGCCTCGGCAGAGACGTTTTGTCACGCATGATCTATGGTGCAAGAATATCCCTTACGATCGGCCTTATCGGTGTCACCATCAGCTTTGTGCTCGGGATCAGCATAGGCGGAATTGCGGGCTATTTCGGCGGTATGGCCGATATGGCGATTCAGCGGATTATCGAGGTGTTTCAGTCTATACCCAGTGTGCCGCTTTGGCTGGCCCTGGCTGCCATCATGCCGGTGACCTGGTCTCCGTTGGTGATTTATTTCTGCATCACCGTAATTCTCGGGCTCATTGACTGGACGGGTCTGGCCAGAGCGGTACGCTCAAAATTGCTGGCCCTGCGGGAGGAAGACTATGTATTGGCGGCCCAGCTAATGGGAGCGACACCCCGTAGAATCATAGCGCGTCATCTGGTGCCGGGATTTATGAGCCATCTGATTGCAACCGCGACCATATCCATTCCGACCATGATACTGGCGGAAACCGCGCTGAGTTTTCTCGGCCTTGGATTGCGTGCACCCATTACCAGCTGGGGCGTATTGCTTACCGAGGCCCAAAACATTAACGCGGTCGCACTTTATCCCTGGCTGCTCTTCCCGGTTGTACCGGTCATTATGGTGATACTGGCATTTAATTTTCTGGGGGATGGTCTCAGAGACGCTTCGGATCCGTACAAATAAGTCAAATCATCGGAATCTTTAATCTCGCTCCAGGTGACACTACTGTTGCAAAAAAGCAACAAGAATTTGGTATTGATAGAACAAGGCTCGACACACACTTCTTGCTGCTGCAAGCGATTATCCACGCCTGCCCCAATGCCCTTACCAAAGTGCAATTTAAAAACATAAAGACACGTGAAATCGTGCCTGTCCCGATGCATGATGCATTTTTACCATTTATGGGTGGTGATTAATTTGCAACCCAGGTGTTTGATTATAACCGCTTACTTCAATTAATATTAACTATATCAATGGATTAAAATAAGAAAATCAAAATCTGAAGTACCTCTCCCTTTGCCGGAAGTTCAAAATTTTGTCGCGTTTTCACAACTCGAAATGTCAAAATACCGTCCGCAATTGACTGACGAGGTAGAGATTTGTCTGCATTTGTTGTTTTTTTGCGAAAAGTTCTGTTGTTTTTCTTGCAAATTAAAATCTGCACCACTAGACTTCACTTCAAGCCGGTGGAGCAATGCCTGGAAAACAGCATAGTTCGCGAAGCTTTTCATAAAAATGTTGCGTTTTACGCTAGTACGGCCATCAGGGCTGTTGCTTTTCAACATATAAGCGTTGCTTACAAATTTCTGCAGCATTCGGCGGTGTTGTATTTTTCAAATAGAAAATTTCAAAACTCAAGCATTGAGGAAGTAAAGATGAAAAAAACGTTAATTGCAGTTGCAGTAGCATCATTGATTGCGCCACTGGCTGCTCAAGCAGATTCAACTTTTGTCGGTTCTATGCGTTACGGTGTGGCGTTCAACGATCCGGGTGACGGTGCCGACGCGGAAGCTTCGGTACGAAACTTCGGTTCTCGGATCAAGTGGTCCGGTAGCGGCGACCTGGACAATGGTATGTCCGCCTTCGGTAAGTACGAGCTTCGTTTGAACAACGAACGTGATAGCGCTGATGATCTTTCCGGCGGAATCGGTAATCGTATGTATCACGTCGGTGTCAAAGGCGGGTTCGGTGCTATTTCTCTGGGTTTGCAGGACAGTGCCTGGGATCTGGTCAACCCTGACCGAACCTGGTGGAACGGTGGTACAGGTTTGCTCGGTAATCGAAGTGAAAAGAAAGGCGTGCTTAAGTACGATGGCAACTTTGGCGACGTGGCTTTCTCGGCCGCTGCGACCATGCAGGCCGGTGACGATGACGGCGATGCAGTTGATATCTTTGACGCTGCGGTATTATACGCAGCAAATGGTATAAGGGCTGGTGTAGGCATGCAGACTCTGGCCGGTGACGGCGATCCTGTGACCAATGACGGAACCGCTTTCGCCGTCCATGGTGGCTATGACTTCGGCGGTGCTGATATCCAATTGACTTACGGTGTTGAAGATGAAGATTACACCGGCAGCGTCGAGAGAACCGGTATTTATTTCGAAGCCGGTTTTGGAGATGCCTATGTATGGTATGGCCAAAGAGAATTTGACGGCGGAGATGCGCCGACAGGTCTCGGTATAGGCTACACCCAGTCACTCGGCAAGCAGACTCTGATCTGGTACGAATTGTTCCAAAACGATCCGGATGATGGCTCAGACGCCGATGTCGGGCTCAACGCCACTCTGAAGGTTGACTTCTAATCAGCCTTTAAGCGCACGGCCGAGGTCCGGAAGTACATTGCCGGACCTCTCCTCTATAAAGCCAGGGAGCCGGTCGCTCGGATCGGCTCCTGAGTAATCGCAAACAATAAATACGTCTGAAGAGATTTGCTGCCGCCGATTCGCGGCAGTTTTTGTTTGTGTTGGGCGGAGCCTGCCTTAGGGCCAGTTCAAAATCTCTTTGCCTACTGCGAATTCGCCGAGACAGGCTCTTACCTGTCAAATACACGAGCGAACTCTACCCATTCACAAAGATCCCATATCCACCGATCTTTAAAAAACGGATTCCACAGATCTTACGCCGGCCGAGAGTGGGGCTGTACGGATGGAAACGTCGATGGCATGGAAGCCGTCGTCGAGCCCGCATGGATGCGTTCACGGCGATTTCCATCCGTACAGCCCCACTCTTGGCCGGCTCCTCTGATTCATATCAGTCCACATCACATTAATAATGCAAGTCAGGAGAAATTTGATAATTCCCGGTATCTAGCAAGTGGTGACTTCGCCGAATTCATAGCATTTTTTTATTCAATCTACAGAAAATAAAATTACAAGCAGCAATACTCAATTATGGCTATATAGAAAATCTCTATTCCTCTATTTAAAAAAACAGCAAACCGTTTTTCCGTATTTTTCACTGATGGTTATCAATAACCGGCGTTTTTTTTCAGCGTAGAATACGCCGCATTATTCAATGATATGACGGAGAAAAAAATGAAAAAGCAATTGTCTTTTGCTTTACTGCTGGCGGCCTCCTTAGGTTTCTCTTCCCAGGGTCTTGCCTTGGAGAAAGGAGACTGGATCCTGCATTTACGTGCCATTAATATCGCACCAAATGATGATAGCAGTAATATTCGTGTTGACGGTGATAATGTTGCCGGTACGGGAGTGGAAGTGGATGATGCAACCACTTTGGATATATCCATCGGCTATATGGTGACGGATAATTTAAATGTGGAAATTTTGCTCGATCCAAGTACGGAGCATAACGTCTCTTCAAATGGCCTGGCCGGGCTTGATGTACCGGATGGTACGGATGTAGTGTCTACCCGGGTGTTGCCGCCCACGCTGTTTCTGCAGTATCAGTTTATGCCGAAAAACAAGATTCGCCCCTATGCAGGAATCGGGCTGAATTTCACCTTGTTCTTTGATGAAAAGCTGACGTCTGCGGCCAAGACGGTGCTTGGAGCGAGTAATCTGGAGTTGGAAAACTCGGTCGGTCTGGCGGCACAGGTGGGTGTTGACTATGAGCTGGAAAACGGATGGATTCTCAATGCGGATGCGAAATACATTCAGATCGATACCGAGGCTGAATTTACTACGGCCTTAGGGGCCACAAGTGTTGATGTTGATATCAATCCCTTGGTTTTGGGGATTGGTGTAGGGAAAACATTTTAGTATTGGAGTCAGTAGACAAAGTGAGGTCGCCGAGCCGGCCTTACTTTATCGAGTTGTATTAATTTGTGTGCGGCTGCGGTCGTGGAGACCGTCAAAGCGGGCGGGGATGGCAGAGAGGAAAGCGCCGTAGATACGTCCTGTAGGCTCGATGGCGGCTTTCCCTGCCGCCAACGTTTCCTCTCGGCCATCCCCGCCCGCTTTGACTCATTGCGGCAGCAAATTTGTTGGTATTTTATAATACAAATCTGGCCAAATTCAGGTGAATTCGCGATAGCTAGAGAGATTTTGAACAGGCCCTGAAATTGCAAAAACTACGAATTACCCTCGCTTGATCATCGGTACTTATTCCGATACTTAGGGTATGGTGAATTACCCTAGACAGTCTCTTATCCACGGTTAAACATCGTTTGCTCAACTACAAAAAATTTATTCCAGTGCTGGTACCGCCTTGGATGTTGATGCTTGGCAATACGGACACATCAGTGCTTGAATAGACTATAAAGAAATAAGCGGTCTTTACCCTTTGTTTTTACAGCATTTCTATCAACGGCATGGGGATCGGGTCTGATTTTTGCCGGAATTAGGCAGTGAAATGAAACAATTCCCGGCCGTGGCCGGTCTATTGTTTGTAAATCCGCTATTGAGACATGAGATGTCCGGTGTTTAACCCAATTGGAATTTTGCCACCCTGGCGACTGAAGATGAATGATCGAGCAACCAAAACTCGCCGTATCCTAGGCGCCACTGCTCAACTGATCCTGCTGCTGTCAGTGTTGTCAGGCATGCCCGCGCTTGCGCAGATCGCAGGTTTCGGGACGATCGACAGCGACAAAAAAATAGATATAGGATCACTTTCTGAATCGGAACTGGAGAGCTATATGGCCACCTTGACCGATAAAGAGAGCCGGGAACTCTTACTGGAGCGGCTGCGTGCGGAGGCCCAGGAAGAAGAGTCGGTAATGCCTGAGGAGGCATTTGGCTCAAGCATGATCATGACCCTGCAGAATCGTTCGGAGGAGGTGGAGACACAGTTTAAAAAAATCGTCCGGGCAGCCCGCGAAATTCAACCTTCGCTGTCACGGACGGTCAGCATTTTATTTAATGTCGATGGCGTGGACTCAATTCCCAGAACTTTATCCGTTCTGATTGTTCTGCTGTTGCTCGGCCTTGCCGCCGTATGGTTGGTATTTCGGCTATTGCGCGATTTCAGGAGCAGGCTCAGAGAACCCGGTGAATTTACCGTAGCCACGAGTCTTTCCAGAATCGGCATGGTATTGGTTCATGACCTTCTGAGAGTCGCCTTGTTTATGGGCATTACCATATTGCTCACATTCGTTTTTTTTGATAGGCAAGACCCCGTCAGAAGCCTGGCATCGACCATCGTCATATTCATCGCCTCGGTTTGGGCGGTAAAGATCATCCTTACCGAGCTACTTTACAGCCCGATGGCTAAAAACCTGTTTTTCAGCAGTAACGCCGATCGCAAGATTTACTACTGGTCCGCTCTGGGATTTTTCATTCCTTCCTTCCTGTCGCTTTATTCAATCGGTCTGTTGAGTTTACTGGGATTTCCATCGGAGCTTGTCCGCTTAAACGGGATTTTATTAGCAACCCTGGCCCTCGGATCATTGATTACCGGAATGCTGTTATATGCAAAAATACACTCGGCCAGAATGGAAAGTATCTCCGAAAATGATCCGCAAAGAAGTCACCAGATTAACTGGTATTGGCCTTTTGCCCTGATATTTGTTTTTCTATGGATTTGGATAGTGGTGTTGCACAATATTATAACAATACAGGCTTGGCCAGGTGGATTATACAACTATTTTGCAGTACTTTTGATCATGTTTTCGCCCCTGTATGATCGCTTGATTCAGCTGCTCATGTCACCCAACGTCATCCTTGTGGACAGGGAACGGCAGCCGGAAGACGAATTGCTGATGCAAATCCAGGAGCCGCAATTGCAGCCTTTGGCATCGAACCAGTTTGTCAGAATCTTTTTTGCCATCCCTTATGCAGCTTTGACTGTGTTATGCCTGCTTGAGGGGATGGGTTTTGGTGTACTGTCAACGCTTGGCGACGGATCCGCTGCTTCTTTCTGGCGGTCGGTTTTCGAGGTGATTTTGGCGATATTTGTGGGTGCCGTTTTCTGGAACGCGATTAAATCCTATATCAATAAAAAACTACCGGCGATCAGCCTTGACCCTGAAGCCTTGATGGACAGTGAAGGCGGCGGGTCGGATATTGCCACCCGCACGCAGACTCTGCTGCCTATCATACGCAACTTTTTTCTGTTTTTGATTCTACTGCTGGTGAGCTTAATCGTCCTGTCGTCACTGGGTGTCAATACCGCGCCTTTGCTCGCCGGTGCCGGGGTAGTCGGCATAGCGATCGGATTCGGGGCGCAAAAGCTGGTCCAGGACATAGTTTCCGGTATGTTCTTTTTGGTTGAAGATGCGTTTCGAATAGGCGAGTATATTGAAAGCGGCGACATGGTGGGCACGGTTGAGTCCACATCGATAAGGTCACTGAAACTGCGCCATCATCTCGGACCTGTCCAGACCGTACCCTACAGCGAAATCCGTTCGGTTAAAAACCACAGCCGGGACTTTATCATCATGAAGCTCAAGTTCCGGGTTCCTTTTGATACCGATATCGAAGTGGTGCGCAAAACCATTAAAAAAGTCGGGCAGGAATTGCTCAAACACGAGGAACTTGGTCCGGATTTTATCGCTCCTTTAAAATCACAGGGAGTATTGCATGTCGAAGACGATGCATTGATGATGCGTATGAAGTTTACTTCAAAACCCGGTAAACAATGGCTGATTCGTCGGGAAGCCTACAGGCGGGTAAAGGAGGCGCTTGAAGCCAAAGGTATTAATTTCGCTCAACGCCAGGTTATGGTACAAATCTCCGGTAATCATGCGCAGGACGAACAACTACAACAGGAAATTGCCGGCGCGGCGACCGAAATGTCGGAAAGTCAGCAGGTAAAAGATAAGCCCGCGGGTCCCATGGCGGATATGTAGAGAGTAAATCATTATAGTCGGAGTCGGCTTATGCGAAATATGATACTGATTCTTCTGCTTTTATCCGGCGGATTGAGTCCTGCTGCGGAAGTGGAATTGAATGAATGGCAGGTGCCTTATCAGCACAGCCGCCCGCGGGATCCGTTTGTCGATTCGCTGGGCAGAGTCTGGTTTTGTGGCCAGACCGGGGAATATCTTGCTTATCTCGAACCTGAAACCGGTGAGTTTAAAAAATATGCGCTTTCAGACGGCGCCGGGCCGCATAATTTAATTATCGACAAAGAGGATCAGGTTTGGTTTGCCGCAAACACTTTACCTTACATAGGGCGGCTAGATCCGGATAGCGGAAAGATCCGAAAATATCCCATGCCCCCGGGAACCGCGCATGACCCTCACACACTGGTTTTCGATCAACAGGGAGATATCTGGTTTACCGCCCAATGGAGTAATTACATCGGCAGATTAAAAACAGGGACGGGGAACATAGACTTAATTGCTATTCCGGAGTCCGGGTCCAGGCCGTACGGCATAAAAATGGACGCCAATAATCAGCCTTGGGTCGTATTGTTCGGCACCAACAAGCTGGCAACAGTGAACGCTTCCAGCCTCAAACTCAAGATCATCGAATTGCCTGACTCAAACAGCCGGCCCCGGCGGCTGGAAATAGGCGATGACGGCGCCATTTGGTATGGCGATTATAGCCGTGGATATTTGGGCCGCTACGATCCGGCTGAACAATCCTTCCGGGAATGGCCTTTACCGGGTGGAGCTTCTTCCAGGCCTTATGGAGTTGCAAAAGACCATTATGGAAATATCTGGCTGGCTGAAGGCACGAATCCGAATCGTTTGGTTGAATTTGATGTAAGCGCAAGTTCATTTACAACGATCGTGGAAGTCACTCATGCCGGTGGCGCCATACGCCATATGTATTCAGACCAGGAAGACCAATCGATCTGGTTTGGTGAAGATACCAACTATATTGGCAGGATCCGAATTCCTTAGTACTCCGCCAACCGGGCACATTCTCGCCAGGGTATTGCCGATAATTGGCGCTTGAGTGTCCCGATATGTTACTTTTCCACCAAGGGTGCACGAACCCTGGCAACACACACATCCGATTGATCAATAAAACAAGAGGCCGAAGAATGCCCATCAAAAGCGAACATCTGGAACAACTCCGCAAAAAGACGGACACAGCGCGATTGGGTGGCGGAGCAAAGAAGGTTAAAAAACGCCACGAAAAAGGGTTAATGACGGCGCGCGAGAGGCTGGAGGGTCTTTATACGCCCAATACCTTTCAGGAGTTCGGTTTGCATGCGCAACACGACACCCGCCATTTCGGCATGCAGGATAAGGCCTTGCCGGGCGACGGTGTGGTGACAGGGGTTGGCTTTGTAGACGGTCGTCCGGTCGTCGGCATCAGCCAGGATTTTACGGTGGCCGGCGGTTCCCTGGGAAGCGTGCACGCACGCAAAATCTGTGAGGTGATGGATCACGCGGCGCGTGGCGGAATGCCGGTAGTGGCATTTAATGATTCCGGTGGCGCACGTATTCAGGAAGGCGTCAATTCACTGTCCGGGTACGGATCCGTTTTTTATCACAATGTTCAGCTGTCCGGCCTGGTACCTCAAATTGCGGTCGTTGCGGGCAATTGCGCGGGTGGGGCCTCGTACTCACCGGCCCTGATGGATTTTATTATCATGACCCGCAAAAATGCGAATATGTTTATTTGCGGGCCGGACGTGATTCGTGCGGTTACAGGCCAGCAATGCACCATGGAGGAAATAGGATCGCCGCAAGCGCATATGGCCATATCGGGCAATATACATTTTATTGCCGAGGACGATGCCGACGCGATCCGCACGGTGACCGAACTGCTTTCTTACTTACCCTCCAATAATATGACGGATCCGCCACACCGTTTGGAGGCCGAGCTGACACTTGATCTGGATCCCGTCCTCAACGATCTGTTGCCGGAAGAATCCAAACAGGGTTTTGATGTGCGCAAAGTGATCCGGCAGATCAGTGATCGCCATCGGTATCTGGAGATACAGAGCGAATTTGCGCCCAATATTGTGATCGCGTTTGGCCGTATCGGTGGCGTTGTCGTGGGTTATGTCGCCAATCAGCCCCTGGTAAAAGCCGGCGCACTGGATATAGATGCTGCGGACAAGGCAGCGCGCTTTATCCGCTTTTGCAATTGTTTCAATATCCCCATTGTAACACTCGTTGATGTGCCGGGATTTCTTCCGGGTGTGCAACAGGAACAGGGTGGAATCATACGCCACGGCGCAAAAATGCTGTTCGCCTACGGGGCGGCAACGGTCCCTAAAATTACCGTTATTATGCGCAAAGCCTATGGAGGTGCCTACCTTGCCATGTGTAGTCGGGATTTGGGAGCGGATCTGGTGCTGGCATGGCCGACCGCTGAAATTGCGGTCATGGGGGCCGATAGTGCGGTGAATATTCTCTACAGGCATGAGTTGTCCAAGGCCGAGGACCGTGCGCGGGAAGCTGGAAAATTTGCTGAACAATACCGGGCCACCTTTGCTTCACCCTATCTGTCGGCAGGGCAATTGTTTGTACATGATGTTATAGAACCTGCCAAAACCCGCAGTACCGTCGCCTTGACGTTGCGTAGTCTGCTGTCAAAACGTGAAGCCAGGCCCCCTAAAAAACACGGCAATATGCCTTTATAGAGGCTGATTGATGAATAATATCGTTTTCATTCTGACCGGATTCGTTGTTGTACTGCTTGTGCTTTCGCTGTTGTGGCTGGTATGCATCGCGATCGGCTGGCTGCACAGAGGGCGTCATCAGAACCGGCGATCTCCCACGGAACTGGCAGGCCCTGCGCAAGCGCCAATCCCAAGCGCACATTTGGCCGCCATTGCCGCGGCGATTTCAGCGGTTTTGCCGGGCAAGTATAGGATTGTCCGGGTCTTTGCTCCCGGGCATACCTCCTCGAATTGGATTGAGGAAGGCCGGTTTGAGATGTCCGCTTCCCACCGCGTTCGTTGGGATTGGCCCGTACTTGAATTGTCGGACTCATCCATTAAAGCGGCCGTCGCAAAAAAATCTGAGAAAAAACCATGAGACATTTTCGAATATCGGTGGATGGTGTTGCTTATGATGTCACCGTCGAAGAACTTGAACCTGACGCGAAATCTAGCAGTTTATCGAAAAAAACCTTAGCATCCGCCGTTGCGGCGGACGGAGGCATCGGCAGCCCGCCGGTCCCGCCCAAAGTGCCTTCGGCTGCGCCAAAGTTGCAGAATACTTCCGGTGATGTATCGAGTCCTTTAGCGGGCACGGTAGTGGCGCTGAAAGTGAGCGCAGGCGACAGTGTGAAGTCCGGTCAGCCGCTGCTCGTTCTTGAAGCGATGAAAATGGAATCTGTGGTGGCTGCACCCTTGGACGGCAGAGTGCAAAACATCGCTGTAACGGTGGGTAAATCGGTAATGGAGGGTCAACTGCTGATGAAGATCACACCGACCTGAACATCACAGAGTTAAGCCTGTATGGAATTATCCAGCGAAATTCTGAGTTTAACCGGCCTGACCAAACTGACCTGGCAGATGGTTGTCATGTGGTTCGTGGTTCTTGGGTTGATGTATCTGGCCGTGTACAAGCGGTTTGAACCCTTATTGTTAGTACCTATTGCTTTTGGCGCCCTGCTGGCAAACCTACCAACACAAGGACTGGTCAATCTGCCTGAAGGAGATCACCCCGGCGGATTGTTTTTCTATCTTTCTCAAGGAGTTCATCTGGAAATATTTCCGCCTTTGATTTTTCTCGGTGTGGGAGCGCTGACGGATTTCGGACCCTTGATCGCCAATCCCCGCACTTTATGGTTGGGTGCGGCGGCGCAGTTCGGTGTATTCGCGACATATTTAGGTGCGTCGCTACTCGGGTTTAGCCCGGAGCAGGCGGCCTCCATAGGCATCATCGGTGGCGCCGACGGCCCGACATCAATCTTTTTGTCCAATAAGCTGGCACCCGAGTTGCTGGCACCCATAGCAGTCGCAGCCTACAGTTATATGGCACTTGTACCCATGCTGCAACCGCCGATAATGCGGGCGCTGACCAGCGAACGTGAGCGTACCATACGTATGCGCTCCCTGCGAAACGTGACCCGGCGTGAAAAACTGGTATTCGCGCTTGCAGTAACGGTGGTTTGCATCATACTGGTCCCCGCAGCATCGGCGCTCATCGGTATGCTGATGCTGGGCAACTTTTTACGCGAGTGCGGCGTCACTGAACGTCTCTCCAAAGCGGCTCAGAATGAAATCATCAATAGTGTGACCATTTTACTGGGGGCAAGTGTCGGTATCACCATGACCGGTGAGCGCTTTCTGCAAGCCGAGACATTGATGATTCTAGCGCTGGGAATAGTCGCCTTTGCTGTTGCTACCGCATGTGGCGTGCTTATGGCCAAAGGAATGAATGCCGTCAGTTCTAAAAACCCTATCAATCCGCTGATCGGGTCTGCCGGTGTATCCGCTGTACCCATGGCCGCCAGGGTTTCACAGGTCGAGGGTCAAAAAGCCGATGCCGGAAATTTTTTATTGATGCACGCCATGGGGCCGAACGTCGCGGGTGTGATCGGAACCGCAGTGGTGGCCGGGTATTTTATTGCGCGGCTGAGCGGATAGTAAATTCAGCCGAGATATCGGGCGGAAATATTGCGGGATAGAATATGCCTGGCGACCTCCGGTAATCGATGTCCGGCCAAACCCGCGCAGTATTTTAAACCCATTAGCCTGATAAATGCCTGAGCGGGTTTCAGTCGCCGCAGCTCACCAATTTCACGGATACGAAGTAAAGTTCGTAGGCTCTGGATATTACAAGGCTCCAAAGCCAGGGATTCCAGCAGCGTATAATTGACTTGCCTGTCATCGGTGTACACGACAGGTGTCCATACGCATGCGTAACTCGAAATCAAACTTCCGTCTTTAAAAATATTGAATGCCCAGGAGTATTTCTCGTGATGCAAATAATGCAGCACCAGACAAGGAGTGGATTGAGCGATCGCTTCAATACTGGAGTTGAGTTCGCCCTGCGGTAACAGGCTGACCCAGCCATTGACCGGCTCAAACACTACACCTTTCAAATTCAGATGCTTCAACAGTTCGAAGCCATCACTCTGCAATTCCGAGCGCAGATGAAAGCTTTCGTCAAAGTCACTCATCCGGATTCATCCACTACGGGAAAATCGATTTGCACAACTCTGTCTCCCTGCATCTCACAACGAAAGCGTTTGATGATTTCTTCGTTTTCTGTCCCCCGGTAACGAAAGGCACCGAGTTCAAATTGGCCTGCAGGCGCTGTCGGAGATTCCGCTTTTACAAATCGGATCTCCGCCCGGCCGGGTGCGATGCCGGATTCGATCAGTTCTTTTTTGCAGAACATTTTCGGGCAGATACTTTTGGCGTAGCGTGCTCTGGGTGGATCACAATTCGTAATGGACACACGGCTGTCGCTGACGATGATATTCGGCAAACTCTTCACCCAGTAAACCGTGCTGCCGATCATCGCGGCGAGCAGGACCACTATGCCGGCAATAAACAGATTGGTATGAATATTCGAATCGGTCATATTGATAAAAGCGACTGCCTTTCAGACAGTATTCAGCGTCTTTCATAGGCGTAGGGATGCCAGCCTTCTTCCAGCTTCGGCACTTCTGCCCAATTGCCCGGTGGCGGGGGAGTCTGTGTTGTCCATTCCAGCGACTTTGAGCCCCACGGGTTATCGGGTGCTTTCTCGCCGGCAATGGCACCGATCAACCAGTTATACAAAGCCAGAACAAATCCGACACCGATCAATATAGAGCCCACGGTCATGATCTGTTGAGAAAACTCGAACTCCGGGAACTGTGCATAATCGAAGTATCGTCTTGGCATACCTCTCACGCCCGTATCCATCATGATCCAGAAAGTAAGATTGGTGCCGACAAAAGTGAGCCAGAAACCCCAGTGACCGATTTTTTCACTGTACATTCGACCTGTCATTTTCGGGAAGATATAGTAGACACCGGCAAAAATGCCGAATGTTCCGGCCACTGCCATCACGTAGTGGAAATGACCGACGATAAAGTAGGTATCGGATAAATGCAGGTCCAGGGATGCTATTGCGTTGGGTATTCCCGTCAAACCACCGATCAAAAATAATATAATAAACCCTATCGCATACAGCATAGGTGTTTTACTCAGATCTATCGAACCCTTGTAAAGCGTTCCCACCAGTCCGATCATCAAGAGCCCCACGGGAATACTGATTAAAAGCGTGGTGACCATCTGGCCTACGCGAATCCAGTCCGGCATGCCCGTGGTAAATAGATGATGAACCCATACTTCTCCGGAAATCAAAACTATACCGCCTATACCGCCGTATACCACCATCTTGTAATTAAAAATACGGTTTCTCGAGAAGGTGGCTATTACCTCGAAGATAATGGCAAAAAACGGCAGCAAAATAACATACACGGCGGGGTGGGAATAAAACCAGAACAGATTCTGATAGGTCAATACATCTCCACCTGTTGTAGTATCGAAGAAGTTTGTTCCCAGGTATTTATCGAAGGTGATCAGTGTTACCGCCGTACCTAATACAGGTACAAAAATCAGCTGAATAACAAAAGCTGCGCAGGTTGCCCAGACAAAGATGTTCAGGCTGTTCCATTTCATATTGGGTGCACGCATAAAAGTAACAGTGGTCAGGAAATTTACGCCACCCAGGATTGAGGCAAAGCCGATCAACAGTACGGTAAATGTATACAAGGCTGTGTTTCCGGCCGTGATGACCGAGTAGGGCGGATATCCCGTCCACATAACATCCGGCGGATCCGGTACAACGAAGGTTAGCAGAGCAAGCACGATTCCGGCGAAAAAGAGCCAGACGGAGAATGCATTCAGGCGCGGAAAAGCAACATCTTTGGCACCTATCATCAAAGGGATAAAATAGTTTGCCATAAATCCGGTAAGAGCCGGAATCTGAAAACCCAGTATCATTGCGGCACCGTGGAAATACAGCCAGGTATTGTAGTGGGCCGGATTATCGGTAATCGTCGGCCCGATAAACGTCAGTTCCGCTCTGATTAACAAGGCCATAATGCCGGCGACGGCAAAGGCTGCCAGTGAACCGTACAGGTATAAAATGCCGACGCGTTTATGATCGGTAGTGAAAATCCACTCTTTGAGTACTTTGCCCATTCTATACTCCTCCCGCGGTCGAGTTGGCATTTTGGATGGCCAGATTTTTCGGTTCTGGCGGCTTTTTCTTCGCCAACCGGCCACTTTCTGTCTCGTACCAGGCGTTAAACTCTTCCGGCGGCAGAACGGTTAGCTTACCCACCATATAGGAATGCATCAGACCGCAGTATTCGCCACAGACTACCCGGTGCTCGCCCGGCTCCCTTGGATAAAACCACAAATAAGTGACTCTGCCCGGCATGGAATCCTCCTTTACCCGGAAGTGCGGGATAAAGTGGCTGTGAATCGTGTCCCGGCTTGTCATTCTGAGCATAACAGGCTTCCCGGCGGGAACGACCAGATCATTCTGGGTTTGCATACCGTTGGGGTAGGTGTAGTCCCAGCTGTACATCCCGCTTTCCAGTTTGATTTCCAGCCTGTCTTCGGGAACCTGTCGGTACTTGTTCCAAAGCTGCCAGCCATTGGCTGCAAGGAAAAAATCGTCCGCCATAAAAATAAACGCCGGGATCAGAGCCCAGCCAACGGCTTGCACTCTGGTCAAACGGGGGGATGCACCGGTTTCGTCCGCAGATCTGCGCCGGTATTTATAAACGAAATACAATGTCACTGCGGCGAACAATATTCCCATAATTGAAATATCAATCAACACTTCATGCCACAGTTTGTCCCAACCACGGGCCGGGTCGTCAATTTCCTTGAACTCCTGGGCCGATGGAGATGTGGATAGCAGTAGCAAATAAGTCAATAGTGCGGTGTATCCTGATTTTACGTACCGACGGTTTCCGGACCTTATCCTAAACATGGGTAATCCTCCGTACGTTTTTTTTTCGATAAATGAACATTGAAATGACAATGAGGGACACACCGAGTGAAAGCGACGCCAAACCGGCTAAAAGCGAATAATTCAGTGTATATCTGCCTTCGGCAAAATTGTAGCTGTAACAGACTCCGGTCAGCATATCGATAACATTGGATGAATTTGCGATCCGGCTCCAATCGGCATCGATTAAAGCCAGTTCGACTTCCTTTTTTTCCATCGCAGTGCCATAGAGGTATCGAGCGACACGGCCCTCGGGTGTCAGAAAAATAAGCACATTGGGGTGAAGAAAAACCTTGTCTGCCGACGACCAGAAAAACTTATATCCGACACTGTCGGTGAAATTTTCCAGATCAGCCTCTGCGTTTTTTAAAATCGCGTGGTGCCAGCCTTTTCGGATTGCCGGAGGAATCGATAACCCTGCGTCAAATTGTTGCATGCTATGCTCGGTGTCGAACTTGTCAAATGAAATCGTCAAGACTCTGTAGTCTTTACCGATTTCGAATTTGTCGATTTCGCCGAGCACATCGCGAAGCGCGGTGTTGAGTATCGGACAGGTGCCGTCGCAACTGTAATAGGAAAAAAGCAGCAGCAGAGGCTTGCCCAACAGCTCTCCGAGTGTAAACTCCTTGCCCTCGGTATCGATCAATTTGTAGTCCCGGGCTAGCGGTGAACCGAGATAACTCGGCTCGTCAATCTGCATCACCGCGGGGTCTATAACCGATTCGGACGCAAAAGTGCCGTAAGGAGCCGTTGCGTTAGCACTGTGCACTATGAATATACCAAGTAGCAGTAATGTTTTTTGTTTAAGTTTGAATAACATCACCCGATGACTCTGCGGCTTTATTCTGCTCTTACCAGTAATAAATCTGCGAAACGACGAAAAGCCAGATAATATCCACAAAATGCCAGTACAAAGAGCCGGACTTGACAAAAGCATTGTTGACCTTTCCTCTTAGCGCAGGCAGTAAAATGGCAACAAAAATTCCCAGTCCGACCAGAACATGAGCGCCATGAAATCCGGTGATGCTGAAGAATGAAGTGCTGTATTCATTGGTCGTCGGGTCAAATCCCTGATGAAACAAATGGTTCCACTCATACAGTGACATTCCCAGAAAGGCCGCGCCCAGCACAATGGTGATCAACAGCCATTTCAGGAATTGGGGCCGCTCATTCTGGTCGATTTTTTCTTCCGCTATGTGAATCGTGAAACTGGATGCAATTAATACCGCCGTCATAATTGCGGGTATGACGACCGGCATTTGTTCCGGGGTTCCCACTGGCGGCCACGCTTGCGAACTGAGGCGCTGAAACCAGTAGTTGGCGAAGAAGGAGACGAAGATCATCGCCTCCGCCAGAATGAACCAGCCCATCGCCGGAACGCTGAGACCGCCACCGTGCTCCCCGCCGATCGCCTCGCTGATCCAGCCGGCGATACCGGCCAGGGTCAGGGGAACGCCAAGGCCCAGGCAGATATATGCCCATTGCGTATTTTGATAGGCAAACTGAAAAACAAAGGAGAGACACAGAAAAAGAATTCCGGCGCTGATTACCAGCGGCCAGATGCTTACCTCCCACTCGGGTTCATGCGCGGCGGTGTGGTCAGTCATATTTCCTCCTGGCCGGTGGCGATCGATAAGGCCGGATCATTTTCGGTTCAGAAAACCCTACTAATTTAGTGGGTTAATAACCTTACATATTATGAGGATTTTATGTTAGCATCGGCAGCGAGGAGGACGCAATCTCTATTGTCTGTTTGGGAAGGATTCACAGTCGCACAAGTTTTCGCCGCTGCGATGGAAGGGGGCACCATGATGAAGGCAAGGCATTTGACCGGCTTGACGGCAGTTTTTTTGATAATGTTGACGTTTGCGGCGCAAGTATCGGCGGCCGGAGACGAGGCGGCAGGTCGACAAAAGTCCGCTGCTTGTATTGCCTGCCATATGGCGGACGGCAATAGCGTTAATCCACAATGGCCCAAGCTGGCCGGACAGATACCGGGTTATCTGGCCAAACAGCTGCTGACTTTTAAGGACGGTTCTCGCGACAGCGAGATCATGAGCCCTATGGTAAAATCTCTCAGCGAAACGGATATTTATGATCTGGCCACCTATTTCGCCAAACAAAAACGTACCCCCGGAACGGCCGACCCCGATAAACTGGCCTTGGGAGAGAAGTTATATAAAAAGGGCGTTTTCTATACTCAGGTGACCGCATGCATCGGATGCCATGGGATGCGCGGAGAAGGTAACGAATCCTGGCAATTGCGACTGGCCGCGCCCCCTGCGGTACTCGCTCCGGCTATAGGAGGACAGCATGCGGTCTATCTGGCCAATCAGTTGAAGGCTTTCCGTTCCGGCGAACGCAGTAATGATGTCGGGAATGTGATGCAGAATATTGCCGCCGAAATGAGTGATGCGCAAATCGAGGCGGTTGCGCATTATATTACGCAGTTAGAATAATTCCAGCGGTGGCAGGTCTGCAGTTCAGAACTTGATCGGCACATGCTCAGTAGTAGCCATCTTTATTTTCAATAACTATCTTTAAAAAATGGTGCCTAAGCATCCAATTCGTGACCTTTTTGCCCGGTCATTTTAAACTATTCGAATCTCTTAGAGACTGTTCCCCGGAAACACGTAAACCAGTGACAAAGCAATGATTAAAGTGGGATTTATCGGTTGGCGCGGCATGGTTGGTTCGGTTCTTATGGATCGCATGCGCGCTGAAGACGACTTTCAAGGGTTTGAGCCCGTTTTTTTTACCACTTCCCAGGCTGGACAAGCCGGCCCGGATGTTGGTCGGGGGAGCCATCCGCTACAGGATGCCAGGGACCTCGATATACTGGCGCAGATGGACATAATTCTCTCCTGCCAGGGTGGCGATTATACCGCCGGCATCTATGAGTCCTTGCGTGCGCGTTGGAACGGTTACTGGATTGACGCGGCTTCCACGCTGAGAATGGCTGACGACGCAATTATTGTGCTGGATCCGCTCAACCGAAAAGTCATAGACAATGGCCTGAAAAACGGCATCAGGAACTATATCGGCGGGAACTGTACGGTCTCGCTGATGATGATGGCCCTGGGTGGTTTATTCGAACAGGACCTGATCGAATGGATCAGCTCGATGACTTACCAGGCGGCCAGCGGTGCCGGTGCCAAGAATATGCGTGAGTTATTAACCCAAATGGGCGAGTTGGAATCCGAAGTCAGTCATTTGCTGAAAGACCCCGCAGCTGCAATTCTCGATATCGACAATAAAATTACCACCAAATTGAACCACGGCGGCATGTCGCTGGACAATTGGGGTGTTCCGCTGGCCGGAAGTCTGATCCCATGGATTGACAAACCGATGGAAAACGGCCAGACCAAAGAAGAATGGAAGGGCTTTACCGAAACCAACAAAATCCTCGGCAGGCTGAGCGTCAATGCCATACCCGTTGACGGCCAGTGTGTTCGCATCGGATCCATGCGTTGTCATTCGCAGGCGTTTACCATCAAACTGAAAAGGAATATAAGGGTGAACGAAGTCGAGGAGATTCTTGCCGCCCATAACGAATGGGTGAAGATTATCCCCAATGAAAAAGAAATTACAATGCAAGAGCTGACCCCGGTAAAAACCTCAGGTACCATGACGATCCCGGTGGGACGAATCCGTAAATTGAATATTGGTCCTGAATACCTGACGGCGTTTACCGTCGGCGATCAGTTGCTCTGGGGTGCGGCTGAGCCTGTGCGGCGTATGTTGAAGATCGTGCGAGAGTTTATTTCACAGGAGGCTGTCTAAAATCACTATACCGACCGCGAATGTGCGATCTGAACATGTGACGGCTGCCTTAATCGCTTCGGGTTGATTCTACATCCGGCGGTGATACGTTGATCAAACCCGATTCTTTTATCCATATCCAATCCCCGGTTTCTATCAAGTCGAGCTGACTCCTCTGAATTTGAAGTACGGGAACATTTAACCGATACAAACGGTTGGCAACATATGCACCGATGCTGATATTGACATCGGGTTCGATTAATACAAAGGCGGCTGGGCCGCTGCCGACTCTCAACGATTCGGCAATGCCTCCCGGCGTTCCTGCAGAGCCTCGACTTGCCGGTATAAATAATACAGAACCAGAGACTTTCTGAGAATATTGCGGATGATGGACATCGATGATTTCACCGGTCTTCGGCTCAAATCCCCCCCAGAAACTCAAAGTGTCTTCCAGTACCAGGGAATATCCATGGGCTGCTCCCGAAACTAACACTTGTCCGGTAAATCGCATATCTGGAGAACCGCTCATATCTCTCCCCAGGTATCGAGCTGTATTTTTCCCGAAACGGCGGACTCTACACATTCCTGCAGGCTGCCCAGAACCGCTTCAACCGGTAACATGCCCGGTGCGTAATAAGCCCACTTGGCGGAATTGGTCATTACACAACCCTCAAGGCCCTTGATCGCCGGTGAAAAATAGGTGCAGGTATCGGTAATAACGTAAATGCCGGCGTCTTTCATGCTATCGATCCAGCCGCGTTCGCTGGCTTGCTGATAGACGTGGCGGCTGGTTGTTAAGTAAAATACAATATCCGGATGAATCGATCGCCCGCCGAGCAGCTCAAACAGTCTTTCAATCTCAGTGTAAGAAAAATGCGGTGTGCCGATTGCCACTCCTCTTAGTTTTGAGGACGTTGTTTTTCCAAGATGTGTACGAGCATGCCGTAAATCTTCAGTAGTCAGTTCAATGATGTTTTGAGTTTCTTCCCCCTGGCAGGCTATTTCCAACGTATTTGCTTCCGGCGTTATACCAACGGCATGAAACAAGGGTACGCTGCCGGATGAGCTGCAGGCAGCGCTGATTGCTTTAAGATCATCTTCGTGGCACGTCGATGGCAAGTCTTGTATTACCGGGACTTTTTTTCCACTTTTTAAGCCGATCAGGTGGCCCAGAAGATGATAAAACAGATCACTCGATCTGATGGACGGCGGAATCCGATTCAACTCAATTATGATTTCGGCCGCCCGGTTTTCCGTTTTGTGAAGGCCGCTATTGGGTACTCGTCCGGTGATAGCGGCGCAGACGTCCAGGTAATCTCCGTATTTATTGGTGCGAGCGCCGACAACCGAGTTGTAGAAGCTGACTGCGTTAGACTCTGAGCCCACAATATGAGCGCCCAATTCCGGGCGCCCGGGTAGTTGGTATGGTGCACATGTCCAGACAGGGCGGCATCCCAGTTTTACATAGGATTCCATTAAAAGCATCGCTTCACGCATTTCATTGCTCGCCGAGGGGTCTCGCACAGATAAGTCGTTTAAGGAAACCAGGCCGTTATTCGTCCAGGTCGGTACGGCGAGTTTGGCATCGTGTTGCAATAAATAGCGGACAAAATCAAGATGCGCACGTCCATTATAAAAGCACGCATCGATATGGGCGAAACTGATATTGATCAGCGAATCGGCCTGATCAACTCTGGCAGCTGTCACGACGGTCTCCATCGCAAACCGGGCAGCCTTACCGTATTCTCCGCCAAGTAACTGTCGATCCCTTTCCGATAATACGAGTTTTGTCATGTGTTCAATCCTTATGCAACAATAGATAAAGCGCTTATCCGTGGGCACGAAAATGACAATATAGTATGACACTTTGTCCAGGGATCACAGTAAATGCAAAAGATCCCGGCAGCATACCCGGGCTTGATCCGCACAGCCATTGAAGGTAAACACGACTCTGCTCCGGCTCGACCCTAAGCGTCGCAGAGATGGATCCGGACTTGATTGTAGCATGATTTGCCGAAGCGGCTTTTACCGGGGGATTCTGTTTTTATATCAGGGCGGCGTGATGGACTCATCAGGCGCTTTTACTCGGCGCCTGACGTCACCGCATGCATTGGACACTATTATGCAAGCCCGAGGTTATGTCTCGACCTCTGCCGACCGGCAAGGTGTGTATCATCATTCACAGTTCCGGATATCCTGTATGAATTGGACTCTTTCCGGTGATTGTTGTTATGCTCATTGCGTTCTTCCGATCCTGCAATCACTGGAAAATATGATGGCTTCCGCCAAAAAAATCGGTGTGATTATGCTCAATACGCAGTTTCCCCGGCTGCCGGGTGATATTGGAAACCCCGGGAGTTTTAACGCGGAATGCGAAATAGTAAAGCTGGACAAGAGCCGGGTGGAGAATATTGTCCACAATAAGATAGAGGATGAGCTGGCCAATGAAATTCAGGATGCGGCACTGACGCTTGAGGCACGGGGCTGCGGAATCGTCACGACAAGCTGTGGTTTTTTAGGACCGCTGCAGGGCAGAATCAGCCGGTCTTTGTCCGTCCCCTTTATTTCCAGTTCATTAATCCTGATTCCGTTGTTGCAAAGTTTATACGGAGCCGGAAGTAAAATTGGCGTATTAACCTTCGATAGCCGTCGGCTTTTGCCGCAGCATTTTATGGGGCATTACGGGGAGAATCTATTCATCGCAGGAATCGAGCAGGGCCGCGAGCTGTATCGAGTCATCAACAACAACGAAAGTGAGCTTGATCGATCTTTGGCTCAGGCGGATGTTATCGACGCGGCATCGCGGCTCATCCCCAGGGGCGTATCCTGTTTGCTGTTGGAGTGCACCAATTTTTCACCCTACAAGCCAGCGCTTCGGGAAACGGGCGGATTAGCGGTGTATGATCTTGTCGAAGCCGTAAACTGGCTGGCAGGCTCAGTCGCAGTAACATCAATTTCAGATTCTTGAACGTAAACGAAATGACGACACGCAAAAATCAGGTTCGAAAATTTTATCAGGTAATATGGAATCAATACGATATTTCAGCCGTACCCTCAGTACTGCATAAAGATTTTACCTTTCGCGGTTCTTTGGGTGATGAAAAGCATGGGCACATGGGGTTTATCGAGTATATGGATAAAGTGCACAACGCGCTTGGCGATTATCAATGCACTATCGAAGAGCTTGTTGCTGAGGGAGACAAGGTGTTCGCCAAAATGCTATTTACCGGTATTCATCAGAAAGAATTCCTTGGATACAGGCCGACATTGCGGCATGTCAATTGGCACGGGTGCGCATTATTTTCCTTTGACCGTGAATTGGTTACAGATCTTTGGGTGTTAGGGGATTTAAAAAACCTTGAGGCCCAACTAGTAGTCAGTCAGGATGAAAAGTTCGGGTATTAGTCTAACTTCTTAACAAGGAATTACAACTTGTTGATGAGGTTTGATATGGCAAAGCGCAATATAGTGAGACTATCGCAGGATGAACGCCATGCACTGGAAGGCATGGTAAATCAAGGCCGAGTGTCAGCCCAACGGCGACGACATGCGGCGATACTGCTACGGGTTGATGAGGGCAAGTATGGTCCGGCAATGACTGACACGGAAACAGCCGATCAGATGGAACTGAGCACACGGTGTATTGAATCTGTTCGCCGAAGGTGCGTTCATGAAGGCTTGGAGAAGGCCTTACAGAGAAAGAAGCGATCTCGCGAACGTACAGCGAGTCTGGATGGCGAAGGCGAAGCCCAATTGATAAGCCTGGCCTGTAGTGAAGCACCCGAGGGGCGGGTACGCTGGACTCTGAGGCTTTTGAGCGAAAAACTTGTGGAGTTGGACATTGTGGATACGATCTCGTATGAAACGGTTAGGCAAGTTTTAAAAAAACACCATAAAACCTTGGCAGAAGAGGATGTGGTGTATACCCGCTCAGGGTAATGCCGCCTTTGTCTGTCAAATGGAACAGGTGCTGGACGTTTACAAGAGGGAGTACGACCCAGACTATCCAGTGGTTTGCATGGATGAGACCACCAAGCAATGTACACGTGAGGTTCGCAAGCCGATTCCGCCTTCACCGGGACAGACAGAGCGCTACGATGGAGAATATGAACGCAATGGTGTGGCTCATTTGCTGTTGTTCTATGCGCCTCTGGAGAACTGGCGTAGAGTGCAAGTGGCAGGGAATCATGCGGCAAGTGAGTGGGCTGAAGGTGTGCGACGCCTGGTGCAGGAGGACTATCGGCATGCGGAAAAAATCACCTTGGTGATGGATAACCTTAGCACACATACTGGCGCCTCATTGTACAAAGCATTCCCGCCAGAGCTTGCTCACAGTCTGCTCAGCAAACTCGAATTTATCTACACACCGAAGCATGGAAGCTGGCTGAACATGGCGGAGTGCGAATTCAGCGTGCTGGCTCGACAGTGCCTAGATCGTCGCATTGCTGATAGAGAAACCCTTACACAGGAGGTTGAGCAATGGGAGCAGATACGCAACGAAAATACGAAACCGGTAGATTGGCGCTTCACAACAGAGCAAGCAAGGATAAAACTGAAACGTCTTTACCCGAATGTTTCAGATTGACTGACTACTAGCGCAGATCAAATAAAGTTAATTTATTCTGAGAATTCCCGGATCTTCAACCGGTTATGGCTCTCGCTGCCGTTTGCACCAGTTTGACAAACTGCTCCTCGACTTCGTCGATCTGAAAACGAGCTGTCGAAAGCGATAGCGTGACCGTGCCGATCAATTCTGCCTGTTGATCCAAAAAAGGCACGGCCAGAGACAGGTCGGATAATACGTATTGGTCACAGGTAAGCACGTAGCCTTGTTTTCGGCAAAGCAGGATGGAACGTTTAACGGAGGCCGGATTTGTATCCGTTTTTATTGTTCTGGATCTCCAGCTTTGAGCCTTTAGCACCTGTTGCAGATTTTTATCGTCCAGCATGGAGGCCGCCGCACGTCCCGAAGCCGTGCAGTAAATCGGCAGTCTGCTGCCGACCGTAACGGTTGTATCCAGGACATATTTACCCGGGAAGCGGGAAACAAACACCACTTCGTTACCATCGAGCAGGGCCAGCGAGGCCGTTCCTTCGGTTTCGATACTCAGAGTATGCAGGTATGGCCTGGCGAGACGCACCAGTTTGTTCGAACTGATAAAACCGGCGCCGATCTCGGTTGTTTTTACGGCCAATTCATAGGCGCTGCTGCCGGGAACACGTCTTAGATAACCCAGCCTATTCAGTGTATGGCAAAAACGCTGCGCCGTACTTTTATTAAAACCGGTGAGGTTGGAAACGTCGCGTAGCGATAGGTCCTCCGGATGTTTATTGAATACGGCGAGGACTCTGAATGCCTTTTCGACACTGCGGATAAACAGCGGGTCATTTCGTTCCGGTGACATAGGATTCTCTTGACTCGGTCAGCATTTTGATGAACTATATTCCGGTAAATTGTATCGCATTACAATACTCGCTAGAAAATAATCGCCTTGGAGGAATTCAACAATGCTCAAAAACAGTTGCGGTACCCTTGCGGTTTTCCTGTTGCTTTTCAGTTTCAGCTCCACGCTATTTGCCGAAAAATGGGATATGCCCATGGCCTACGCAGACAGTAATTATCACACGCAAAACGGGAAGGATTTCGCCGAGGCTGTAACGCTGGCGACCGGTGGTAAATTGGAAATTGTCGTACACGGCGGTGGAAGCCTTTTTGGAGGTGCTGAAATAAAGCGTGCTGTACAGACCGGCCAGGCCCAGATCGGTGAACGGCTCCTGTCTGCGCATGCCAATGAGAACGCTGTATATGGCTTTGACTCTGTTCCGTTTCTTGCCACATCGTTTGAAGACTCAATAAAACTTTGGGAAAAAGCTCGGCCAACGCTCGAAAAAGCGTTGGAAAAAGACAATCTGGTTTTACTTTATTCCGTACCCTGGCCGGGGCAAGGTTTGTATTTTAAAAAAGAAGTAAATTCCAAAGACGATGCCAAGGGTGTCAAGTTTCGATCCTACAATGCCGCAACAGCACGTTTGGCCGAACTCATGGGCATGCAGCCCGTGCAGGTCGAAGCGGCTGAATTATCTCAGGCGCTGGCTACCGGAGTTGTCGAATCGATGATCTCTTCCGGTTCCACAGGCTATGACCGTAAGGTTTGGGAACAGTTGACACATTTTTATGATGTTAACGCATGGCTGCCACGCAACTCCGTATTCGTTAACAAAGATGCCTGGGACGGGCTCGATGAGAGTACGCAAAATATTGTTAAAGCACTGGCGATGCTGGCGGAAAAGGCCGGTACTGCGAAGGCCAATCAACTCGCTGACTGGTACATCACCCAGCTTGGAACCAATGGTATGACAACCGGACCTGCGGGGGATCAACTGCGCAGTGATTTGGAAGATATAGGCAGTACCATGACCGAGGAATGGAAAAAGTCTGCTGGTGAAGCGGGCGCGGCTATTCTTGACGCTTACAAACAATAGTTAATAAGCCCTCATTGAATTGGGGGCTTCAGGGTGAATGTGCATGCCGCAGAGTAAATTTTCACGCCTGTTTAAAGCCTGTGGCTTGATCGCATCAGGATTTCTTATTCTAATTCTGGTTCTTATTGTGATTCAGGTCGTAGGCCGATTGGCGGGATTTGCGACACCTGGCGTTACTAATTATGGCGGCTATTGCATGGCGGCAGCTTCATTTTACGGGCTCAGCTATGCGATGCACCATAACTCACACATCCGCGTCTCTCTGTTTCTGAATCTATCTAAAAGAATTCGCTATTTTCTGGAACTCTGGTGCCACATTATCGGGACCAGCTTGGCGGCCTATTTCTCCTATTATGCTTTTAAAACCACCTATTGGTCCTACAAATTTCATGATGTGTCTCAGGGCCAGGATGCAACGCCTTTATGGATTCCTCAGCTGATCATTATTTGTGTCGGTACGGTCTGTTTTTTCCTTGTCGTAGCAGAACGGCTCTATTGGATTTTGACCGGCCAGTATGCTCTTGATAGCGAAATTTCCCGCGAGGTGTAGACGGCGATTATATGGAACATATTGAACTTACCGTTTTGTTCCTGTTTATATTATTTCTGCTCCTGGGTACGGGTGTCTGGGTTGGATTAGCATTAATGGGAGTAGCCGTTGTCGGTATTGAGCTGTTTACATCAAGGCCAGCCGGCGATGCCATGCTCACGGTCATTTGGGCGTCGTCGACAAGCTGGTCATTGATTGCTTTGCCGATGTTTATTTGGATGGGAGAGATATTGTTTCGTACCCGGCTGTCTGAGGACATGTTTAAAGGACTGGCACCTTGGATGGCAAGGCTGCCTGGAGGGCTGTTACACACCAATATTGTTGGCTGCACTATTTTTGCGGCAGTATCCGGATCATCAGCGGCCACATTGACTACGGTGGGGAAGATCTCGATTCCGGAATTAAAAAAAAGAAACTATCCGGAAAAATTGATTGTTGGAACATTGGCCGGTGCTGCAACACTTGGTCTGATGATTCCGCCTTCCCTGACTTTGATTGTTTACGGAGTATCGATTAACGAGTCCATTTCCAAATTATTTCTCGCAGGAATAGCACCGGGAATTTTGCTGGCCTCATTGTTTATGATCTATGTTGTGGCCTGGTCTTATCTTAATCCGGATCAAAAAATCAAACAGGAAAAAGTCAGTAGTTTCAGGGAAAAACTGGTGGCCTCAAGATTCTTAATCCCCGTCATTCTGTTGATATTGTTTGTTATAGGCTCTATGTATACCGGGGTTGCAACAGCAACCGAGGCTGCGGCATTCGGTGTTATAGGTGCGCTCATACTGGCAACACTGCAGGGTTCCATGAATCAGCACACATTTGCCGAAAGTATTATGGGCGCGGTCAGAACGTCTGCAATGATTGCGCTGATTTTGATGGGAGCTTCCTTTCTTTCCTTATCCATGGGATATACAGGCTTGCCGAGGGCTTTGGCCGAATGGATTGCCTCCTTTGAGCTTTCACGGTTTGAATTGCTCATGGCTTTGTTGGTATTCTACATTATTATAGGTTGCTTTTTGGATGGTATCTCGGCGGTAGTTCTTACCATTGCAATCGTAGAGCCCATGATACGCCAGGCCGGGATTGATATTATCTGGTTCGGCATCTATATCGTGGTTGTCGTTGAGATGGCGCAAATCACGCCTCCCATAGGGTTTAATCTTTTCGTATTGCAAGGTATGACCGGTCATCAGATCGGCTATATTGCGCGCACCGCTATTCCCATGTTTCTGATTATGCTTTTAATGGTATTTATTCTGATCGGAATTCCGGAGTTAGTTACATGGTTGCCCGATAATATGCGACAAAGCCCTTGAAGCAAGACGTCATCGTGCTCGGTGCGGGAATGGTTGGTGTATCTACTGCTCTGGCACTGTGTAAACTTGGTTTGAAAGTGACGCTGATCGACCGAAGGGAGCCGGGAAAGGAAACTTCCTATGGTAATGCCGGTATTATCGCTTTGGGGTCTTTGCTTCCAGTCAATAATCCTACCTTGTTTAAAGGTTTGCCCGGTTTGCTGCTCAACAGGAGCGCAGGATTTCGCTATTCTCCCACCTATGTATTAAAGCACGTAAGTCTGCTCACAAGGTTTCTCTGGAGTGGCAGGCAGAGCAATACACCAGGCCGTGTGTTGGCTTTACATCAATTGATCGCCGGATCCGGTAAGTTGCATAAATCCTGGATAAAGGATGTGGGGCAATTGCAACATTTGCGCGAAACCGGCTGGATAAAGCTTTACCGCAATACCAGGCAGTTCGAGCAGACAGCTTACATGCGGCGGGCGATGGAACAGCATGATATAAGCTTTCAAGTGCTTGACTCTCAGGCAATCGCTGAACTGGAACCCGGTGTTCGATCGATATTTCCGCATGGATTGTGGATCAAGGGCACCAGTTCGGTCGATAATCCCGCTCTAATCACTGAGGTCTATTTCAGACATTTTCTTGACAAAGGCGGGCGATTTAAACAGCTTGAGATCAACAATGTCTCCCAATCGGCTGACCAATCCTGGCAATTGCACACCGATGCAAAGCAGTGTGAGTACTGCCGAAATCTTGTTATCGCCCTGGGGCCTTGGTCGAGAGATTTTCTACAAACACTGAATATCAGGCTGCCCATGATTTACGAACGCGGCGGTCACAGGCATTTTTATCCACAGGAAAAAAAACCGATTAACCGGCCGCTATTTGATGCCGGAGGGGACTATGTTGTAACGCCTATGACAATGGGGCTGCGACTGACCTGTGGTGTCGAACTCAATGAGCGGGACGCTTACTACAAACCCGTGCAACTCGATTTGGCAGAAGGCCGGGCAAGACAGGTATTCCCTCTAGGCGAGCGCACGGATCTGCCGGATTGGCACGGCAGCCGACCCACCTTGCCCGATAGTCTGCCCGCTATTGGCGCGTGTAAAAGGCCTGGCTTATGGCTCAATACCGGCCATCAGCATATAGGTTTTTCAACCGGACCGCTTTCAGGCCGGTTACTCGCCGAGATGATGTCGGGCATAGATACAAAAATTGATGCAAGTCCGTTTTCGCCTTCGCGCTTCGGGATCTGATGGGATTCAAACGTTTCCCGTGATTTTTCAGAGCCGATCGACCAGCGGCGCGTTTCCTTATTAATTATCTGCTGACTTTCCCATTGAGTATTAACTGACTGCCATCGTCGGATTCCAGCGGCGTGTTGGTAAACTCCACCTCACTTGCGCCCACTGCAGTACCTATGACCATACCGCTCTCGGAATCGGATATCCAGGCTTTTGAATTGCCACCATCGGTAAAACTGACCAGACTCGCCTGACTCGAATCCTGTGGATTTAGAAATACTGCGATAATACCTCCGGATTCGCCGGTAAATTGAATATCCCCGAATTGCCCTTCGGTCACACCGACCTGTTTAAAGCCTGTTGTTGTCAGTTGCACCGCTCCACTGCCGCTGAAAGTGACGTCGGCTTCCGAGCCGGAATCACTGCCGTTATTATCGGAAGGATTTGTATTGACTTCTATAAACTCGTCACTGCTACAAAGGAATAACTCGCTGGAGAATAAGAGCTCGTCCGTATCTTCTGCCTGCAAAAATACACTGACGACATCACTGAACCCGTTTGCGGACACCACGTCCAAAACGGCAATTTCACTGATATCGTCCGCGCCTATTGCCGAACGCTGAAATAGCGCTTGTATTTCGCCGGGTAAATCGGGAAGTGTAATCGTTTGCATAGACGTGGGCATGGCAAAATTCCAATCGAGTTCCGGTCCGGTTCCTTGCGGCAGATTAATATCAATAAAGAAAACGTCGCTATCATCGCTTCCGTTCAGAATCCAGCTGATGGTTTCGCTGGCTGCATCGTATTGGGTGTCGGAAAACGAGTGATCAGAAAATTTAACCGTAATATCGCTTGTTGAATCACTTAGGGGGACGAAGCTTAAGCAGTTTGACGAATCAGTCAGATCAGTGACCGCGGTTGCAAATAGATTATCTACAGGAAACTGGCTGGCAGCCAATACCTGGCCGCTTGCAAGCGAGCCATCTTCATTGAAAAATTCACCTAAACGGTCATACTGAACACCTTTCCTGTCTCCACGTAAAATGATTGCCTCGGGATTGCGACTGGTGTCAGCGGATTGCCAGTTGCGTACAGTAGGGGCTGTACCTGCGTTACCATTGTAAGAGGCACCATCGGTCAGGCTTGCATCTAGTTCAAATCCGTAAGAGACTAACACTCCCTCTCCGTTATAGCCCAGTAACAAAGGACTGATTCTGTTATCGGACTGAATATGGTGCTGGCATATTACGATTGAGTTGTGCAATGAAGCGCCGTTTTGTACAGCTACCACACCGGTGGGGACTGTTGCAAACGGAGATACTAAGGCAAACTCCGCGGCGGCGTTATAGCCATCATAGCTGAAATCTACCGTTGCGGCTTCTTCGCAACTGTCTTCATCCGGATCGCCACCGATAAATATATTATAGCTACCCTCCATCAAATCATAAATGGATCGTATTTCCAGTTCATTTTCCGGCTGGTTGTGAAAGGCAATGGTGAAGGTGCTTCCTGACCCATTGGCACGGGTAGAGAGCGTATTTGCGGAGCCGGAAAAACTGACTTTTCCGTCTGTACCGGATTTCAATGTAGATGCAATCGTGGTGTTATCGGATTCATAGAGGGATACAGAAACGTCTTCAACCGCCTGGCCGGTACTTGGATCGGTAAACGTAAACGAAAACCCCGAGCCTCCGCTGCCTCCGCCATCGCCATTTCCTCCGGAACCGTCTTTATCATCGCTGCTGCCACCGCCGCCGCAGGCAATCATTAATAGAGATAAAACCACTGTATAGAATAATTTGCAGTATTGGGTATGGATACGGAACATGCTACCTCCCCGGAGATTTTCCTGTTTTATTATATGATGCGGTACAAGCCTGTCAGGCCACAAAACAGCCTGTATGATAAATAATTTGTCCTTACCGAAGCAGTAACAATAAGTACTAGTAGTTATTGTCGGCTGAGATCCGATTTCCAGGTTTCACCTATAAGCTTTTGTATTTAATGTGGTTTCTTTAAATGAGTTATGAGAGTGTTTATTCGGGCGGGTGAAAGAGGATACCGGGCTTGATAAAACCCGGTATCCGCTACAGCTTAGGCTATATTGATAGTGGTGTTGGCGTTGATATTATCGTCACCACCGTCACCGGTATATGCCTGGTTAGCTTGTCCTTGCGCTTGCTGAACAGCTTGGTTGGCTGCGCCCATGGACGCTGCAGAGCCACCAAAGCTCTCAAGTACGCCGGCGCCGGCTGCTCCTACAGAGTTAAGATCCTGAGCACTGAGGTTTGCCTGTGCACCCTGGTTAGCCTGAAGTACGTCACCACCTGATTTGTCTGTCATTGTTTCTCTCCAAAAAAATACATATTGATAATACGGGACTTAATCTTGTCCCAGCAGAGCTATAGTGGCAGGTGCAGGCTAAGCGTTCTGCCGGAAATTGACAAAAAAAATGTGAAAAAATACCGGCGTTCCCCCTATGCAGGAATCTTGGTTCTTTTGTCGGAATGACAATTTGTGACCCGGGCCAGGTTTTCTACGAATTTTCTATTTTCTTTCTAAACTGTTTATCAGTTTTATATGAAAGAACTAACTCCGCCTTTATCCTTGCCGCTAAGCCGGATGTCGAACTAAACAATTGTTGTCTGCATTTCAGCCGCGAAAAAGAATAACTATAAGCGGAACCAAAAAGGCGGTCATGATTGGGTGAGGCGAATAATAATAAAAGTAGGTTGTTAAATTAATAAAGGGGAACTCCTCATGAAATCTTTCTTTGAATCTTGCAAAACTTTTCTCCGTGATGAAGAAGGCCTGACAACTGTGGAATATGCGGTTGCAGGTGGTGTTATTGCCGGTGCGGTGGTGGTGTCTTTTACCAAGTTAGGTAAGAGAATTGCCAAGGCTATTAACGGTATCCTCGCATAACGGATATTTTCGTTTGATTTTTTACTGAATATGCAAGAGGTAGATTACTTGCCTCTTGCATTATCAGTGATATCCGTGTTTTGCAAATGCTCACTACATCAATGTATGTGTTTTTACAGATTTTCGAGTTGGCCTGATGGCTGAGCCAGATTATTTAATTCTCTATATATTGTCTTTTGTGGTGTTGACGGCAAGCTACACGGATTTGCGATGGCACCTTATTCCAAACGATTTACCCCTGACGGGAATTGTTGCAGGGTTGATAACGAATATATATCTTTTCGGTCTGACCGAGGGTGGAGTCAGTTCAATAGCGGGTATGTTGATAGGGTTGTGTGCCTTCCTGCCTTTTTACATTAAAGGTGCAATGGCGGCAGGAGACGTCAAACTCATGAGTGCTGTCGGCGCCTGCCTGGGTGTGCCTTCAGTTTTTTTTGCCATATTACTTACCTTGATCTTCGGTTGTTTTTTAGGCCTGATCTGGTTAGCCAGGCTTAGGGGTTTGAGTACATTACTCAAACGGTACATCTTTATGGGGAAATACACCTTTGTTACCGGGAGCTGTCTGTATCTGCCTCCAGCAGAAGACGAGATGGCCAACTCTCGTTTTCCTTATGCCCTGGCAATCGCTCTTGGCTCTTTAACCATAGTATTAATACAATAAGAGTACCGGGGAACCATGCAATACCAAATTAGCGGACGCAAATATGATTAACACACGTCGCTGCCGGAGATTAGAATGATGCTGAACCGCAAAACATTTTTTTTATTTACCCTGGCGATTGCGTTCGGTTTGGCCGCAGCCATGTATGCTAACCGTTGGATCCAGGGACAATTGGTCTCGGAAGGGAGTTCTGATAAATCGTTGAATGAAACAGTAAGTGTTGTTGTTGCTGCACAAGAGTTGGCTTACGGCCAGAAAATTGAGGCAGACCACATCAAATCGGTGGATTGGCCATCCGAAATACTGCCCTCGGACATATTGCAGGATAAGCTGGAGGTTGTGGGGAAAGTTACCAATCAAAGAATTCTTCCCGGAGAACCTATTGCCAAGGCGAGAATAGTGGATAAGCTTGACGGCAGTACGCTATCGGCCATGATTACTCCCAACAAGCGTGCGATCTCGGTGAGAGTCAATGACGTGGTT
The DNA here is from genome assembly GCA_965222695.1 of Granulosicoccaceae bacterium. Taxonomy (GTDB): domain Bacteria; phylum Pseudomonadota; class Gammaproteobacteria; order Granulosicoccales; family Granulosicoccaceae; genus UBA7957. The sequence continues at coordinate 4,794,779 of OZ244967.1, forward strand.
GGTGTTGCTGGATTTCTATTACCCGGTAACAGAGTGGATGTTCTGGCTTCGCGGAAAAAGCGTGACCGGGTTTACACAAAAACAGTGCTTGAAAACCTTAAGGTATTGGCAGTCGACCAAACCGCGACCCCTGAAAAAGACAAACCGGTCGTAGTCAGAGCGGTAACACTTGAGGCTACTCCGGAACAATCCGTCATATTGGTAAAATCGACAGAGGAAGGCAGCGTTCAGCTTGTACTCAGAAACCCGATAGATACGGTTGCAAAGACTGTGGAAAATGCGAAAACAGAAAAAGTTGAAATTTCGGCTAAGCAGTCCATGCCGGCTGAGAAGCCAAAAGGACCCCGGCCTTCGGGAACTGCCTCAGTAAGTGTAGTGAGAGGCGTTACAGTTCAAACGAAAAGGGTCAGACTCTAGGGACTAGCCCTTGGGGTTGCGGCTGAAAATCCACCAGACCGTGTTGCTCGTCTCTCATTTGGAATGACCAAACCACACTTCTCGCGCCTTGTCTGGAGAATTTTCAGCCACAACAGAATGCATGGATTAATTGAGAACACCCCCTAGTAGTCCGTCCACTTGATAAGTTCGGGTTCAGAGCCGCAGAGCCGTTTCACAGCAAGGCGCTGCTCGCAGACAATGGTTGTTCCATTATCAAGAGCAGCAACGCGGCTGTGGGACGGCTCTGCGGCTCCCTTCGGGCGGGCCTGACTGCGCCCGCAGACTGCGTTGCTATTGCTCGACGTAGCCCAACTATGTCTTCGCAACAGCGCCTTGCTGCGAACGCAGTCAGGCCCGCTGAACCCGAACTTATCAAGTGGACGGACTACTAGGGCCTGTTCAAAATCTCGGTGCCTCTTGCGAGTTCGCTGAATTTTGGCCGGAATACTTCTTGATTTTATACAGCCCATCCGTGTGCTTTGCCTCGACGCGGATGGCGTTGAAAAAATGACGCTCGAACACTTCTTGAAAAATACAAAAAATATGCTACCGCCGACTTGACCTAAACCGGTCAATCTTGGAACAATGCACTATTCTTCTATCGACTCGGTTGGCGTGATTCCATGGGGTTATTCTGGGGCGAAAATCAAAACCGCCTGAAATTTGACAGAAACCTGGTGAGGTTTGTTTTATCGGTTTTGCTTTGTCATATCGCTTTCATGATGCCGCCGGTTGTTGCGTCCAGTGACAATCGTATTGAATTCAGCGTTGAAAATCAGAGCCGGATCAGTTTGCCTTTATACAAGTCCGGATTAGTAAGACTGAATGTCCGGCCAAAACGTATTTCGGTCGGAAACCCCGGCATAGCGGATATACTGATTCTTAAAAGCAATCAGGTGTACGTTGTTGGTAAAGCCTTGGGTTCAACCAATGTGATTTTTTGGGATAAGAACGATGAAATTTTTGCAAGTATGGATATCGAGGTCACTCATGATCTTGAATCTCTGAAAGCCAAGTTTCACCGCTTATTGCCAGGTGAAAATATCGGAGTACATTCTGCCCAGGAAAAGATTGTACTTGATGGTCAAGTCTCCAGCATTAGCAATCTGAATGCCGCATTGCAACTGGCGCAGAGCTACCTGCCTGAATGTATCCCCGTGCAGTCCGGTGAGGAAGAGGGTAGTTCTTCAGAGTCCGCTTGCCCGAAGGGTGAGATCATCAATCTTATGTCTGTCGGCGGCGCGCAACAGGTCATGCTGGAAGTGAAAGTGGCTGAAATGTCCCGGTCTTTTATCCGAAAACTGGACACGGATCTCGGCATTATTAATTTCGGCGAGGCTTTTAAATTCGGTGCTGTCAATGGTGGAGCCAGTTGGCCGAATGTGCTCACTGATGGCGCTCTTGAGGTGCCACTTGCCATTGGAGGACCGCTTGACGGCTCCAACCCCGTTATCGGGCCGATGGTCGATGCAATATCACCGAATACTCCGTCCATTTCGGACAAAGGATTATTTTTATCTCACTTAAGCGGAGATAATCTCTTTCAAGTCGCCCTCGAAATTTCCAGATCCAAAGGATTGACTAAGATTCTGGCCGAACCGACACTCACCACACTTACCGGCAGGCCGGCCCAATTCCTCTCAGGTGGGGAATTCCCGGTACCGGTTCCGGAAGAAGACGGCACTACGATTATTTTTAAAGAATTTGGTGTTGAAGTTAAGTTTTTGCCGACTATTCTTGATCAGAATAAAATCAATCTTGATCTCAATATCAGTGTTAGCGAGATTAACAACACCAATCGATTGCTGGTGAATAGTGAGTCGACCAGCCAGGTCTTGATTGTGCCATCCCTGACAAAACGGAGCGCATCCAGTACCGTAGAACTGATCAACGGGCAGACCATCGGTATTGCGGGGCTTATACAGGACAATGTCAGTGAAGTAATGACTAAACTGCCAGGCCTTGGAGATATTCCGGTTTTAGGGGCGTTATTCCGTAGCCAGGAATTTATTTCCGGGCAGTCTGAACTGGTTATCTTTGTAACGCCCCATCTGGCCAAACCCATCGCCAAGAATCAGATAAGGCTACCCACTGATAGTTTTGTCCCGCCCGACGACTTGGAGTTTTATCTGTTTGGCCAAATGGAAGGCCGTAAAGAGAAGGCGCAGTCAATGCCCGCTCGAGCCGGCCTTCGTGGTGGGTTCGACGGGGTCACATTCGGCCACCAGTTATGAAGATTCGCCTGAATCGGATTTACTCCGCGTTGGTAATACCAGCCATATTTTTTTGTGGACCCTTACTCATTTCTTGTGCCGGCAATCAAACGGATGCTGATACCGTTGAGAAAGATTTCGGAAAATCAGTGCAAAGAATGCGGGATGCTCAAATCTATGATCTTCAGGATGCGCTGACTCCTATCGAAGTGCCACCCCTGGAACTGGACGGAGCCGCCGCCGATACAAGGATGCAGAACTACCGCGAAAAATTAATCCAAAAGGAAAAGTAAAATCGGCCGCTAGTAGAAAAGGTCAATAAAAATAAAGAGATCAGCGAGACAACGCTGGCGAGGGTTAAGTTTTGCGAACCACCGGGACAATTCCACGCGCGAAACAACGCGGTACAGTCTTAATCATGCTAGCCATTGGATTGGTCGCTATGCTCGCAACCATGGGCTTGGCGCTGGATCTCGGGCATGCACATGTCAATCAGACACGCTTACAGAATGCCGTTGACGCCGCCGCACTGAGTGGCGCTAAAACGCTGAATCAATTCAAAAATTCAGTACTTGCCGGTTCGCACGCGATCGAAACATTCAATCAGCACCTTGAGGGCGAGTTAGCTCAACAAGAGCTGGTGCCTAAGGTTGAGTTTTCCAACACCTTATCTCCATTTGTCGCTGGTGGGTCCGATCCTCGGTATATCAAAGTCAGCGTTCAACAATATGAAATGCCGGTAGTACTGGCCAGTGTTCTCCCGGAAGTGACCAATATCTTTACCCTGAAGAGTTCGGCAGTTGCGGGCCCGATGCCACTCGGTGGTGGGCAGATTTGTGATATTGCACCACTGCTTATGTGTGGAAATCCCGCTGATACCGACTGCACTGACGGCAGTTGCTATGGATTCGAATTAAACAAGGAAGAAGAGCTCTGCCTGAAAGCCTCTGAGTCTGGAAAAGGTAAAGACGAAGATGACGAGGAAGAGGAAGAAGATAGGGATGACGATGATCGGGATGATGAAGAGGAGGGCCAGGGCGGAGATGACGAAGAGTATGACGAAGACAGCGAATACGATGGCTATGATGATGAAGATGAGCAAGAGAACGCTGATCGAGAGGAAGATGACTATGACGGAGACAGTGAATACGATGGACATAGCAACTTTTACAGCGAAAGCGATGGTGGCTTTGATGAGCGAACCGAGCCAAGGTTCTTTGCATATCAAGGCGTGAGCGGGAACAGGAAGAAGGAAAAATACAATAAAGGCGAGCGCCCGGGGCATCATCATAAGGACGATGACGGGGATGACGATGACGGGGATGACGATGACGGGGATGACGATGACGGGGATGACGATGATGGGGATGACGATGATGGGGATGACGATGATGGGGATGACGATGATGGGGATGACGATGATGGGGATGACGATGATGGGGATGACGATGATGGGGATGACGATGATGGGGATGACGATGATGGGGATGATAAAGAAAAGCCTGTCGCAGATTGTCAATCGCCGGCTAAAAAGCCTGGCCCCGGAAATTACAATTTAATCTCACTTTCTTGTGGAAACGGAGCAAGTTGTGTCAGGGATACTTTAGCCGGCAGTTACAGTGCTTGTGTTAATGTCGGTGAGGCTGTCTACACAAAACCAGGTAAAGCAACCGGCCCCACAGCTCAGGGAGTCAATACACGATTCGGAATTTACCAAGGGGGGATGAACAGCATCGATTCTCCGCCGGATTTCATCACAACAAATAGAGACGACGACCCGGACTTCTGGCACCAAAATTACCGGGAGCGTTATTTCAATCAATATTTCGATGAACCCTATTCAGGTCGGCCAAACCGAAGAGTGATTCCCGTACCCATTGGCGATTGTAAGGACAGTGTAAAGGGGAGGAGCGCAATTGAAGTCATCTCGGTCGCGTGTGTTTACCTCACCAGGCCGAGCAGCCATTCCGGAAAAGATCAGACCGTTTACGGTCAACTGATCGGAGACTGTGAAGCCAATGGAATTCCAGCTGAAAACCCGGTAGCAGGGCCAAGCAGCACCGGTTTCGGACCCTATAAAATAATTTTGTTTAAAGATGAAGGCGCGAAAGTATCATGAAACTGCAAGCCGGGACAGAGTTATGCAGAATACGCCACAGACAATCCGGTTTGGCTACAGTTGAATTCGCAATAGTGCTGCCGGTATTGATGCTTATGATATTTGCCTGTGCAGAGTTGGGCAGAGCATTATATACCTATAATACGCTGACCAAGGCCGTTCGAAGCGGCGTTCGATATGCTGCGGAAAACATTCTTAACCCGGCTCAAGTTGTTGATCTGGATAAATCTCTGATTGCCGAAACTAAAAATATGGTCGTCAACGGAGCGATAAATCCAGGACAAGCCTTGCTTCCGGGATTCGGTGTCGAGCATGTGTCGGTAGAGGCAGTCAATATTTCCGCATTCAGTCCCCCGCAGGTACGTGTTTCAGCCGACTACGAATTTGTCCCAATGGTTGGAAATATACCTTTACTCGGTACAGATTCTCTACTGAATGGCAGCTTTAAAATGCAAGCCTCATCAACCATGCGGGCCTTATGATGAAATCAGAGAACGGCATGGTTACAATCGAACTCGCCATTGTTTCAGCAATATTTTTTTTCGTCATGCTTGCAGTGGTTGAAATTGCTAGAATGGCATATACATGGAACACATTGAGTGCAGCAACTCAGAGAGCGGCGAGGGTGGCGGTGGTCTGCCCGCCCTACCACAGCGCTATCAAGAAGGTCGCGCTGTTCGGAGAACCCGGCAAAGACTTTGCAAATATGCCATTAACAGAGATTGGAAAGGAACATATTCGGATAGACTACCTCGATGAAAACTGGAGTAATACAGGCGGTGAATTTCCAATCAGTTACGTGCAGGTTGCCATTTCCGGTTATAAACACTCTTTTTTGGTGCCGATGATCGGCCAGCTCATTGAAAGCCCCGCATTTACTGCAACATTGCCGGTAGAAAGCCTCGGATACAACCCGGATACCGGGGTACGCAGTTGCTTCGGCCAATCGACTTAGAGCGAGAATTAAAGTATAGGATTATACAAAATGTCCGAGAAATATGAAGTTAAAATAATCAGCCGATCGAGTACAAGGCTTACGTGTCTAGAGGAAATTTTCAGTGACACACAAGAGTTTGTCATAACGAGGAAACTCGCCGTCGACGATTGTCCGGATCTTCTAGGAGATGGTGGTGAAGAGGGAGATGCATTGATCATCGACCTTAGTGACAAGTGGGAACTGGAACTGCAGACGCTGGCTAAGTACCGGCGCGCCAGTGATCATGTACCCATGATTATAGTTGGACGCGAAGGCAATATGGACATGATGAGACTTGCAATGAAGGCTGGCGCCAGGGATTTTTACACGCATCCCGCCCCCGTCTACGAGCTCAGGGACTCAGTTCAGCAGATATGCGAGGAGTCACGTGCGACTGTTAATCGAAAGACTTCCGGTATCAGTGTTATTTTAAATAATAAAGGCGGATCCGGCGCGAGCCTGATAGCTTCCAATATCAGCTATATTCTCGCAACTGAAAGACGTAAAGAGTCAACCATGTTGCTTGATCTCGATTTGCAGTACGGCATTCTACCAATGTATTTTGACATGAAAGCCAGCGGGGACCTCCATCAGGCCCTGGATTTCATAGACAGTATGGATGAAATGGCATTGCAGGGTTATATATTGAAGCATGAAAGCGGAGTTCATCTGATGGCTTCGATGATTGAAACATCGCCTGCGGAATGGAATGCCAATGTTACCAACGTTGCTAAAATGATCGAACTGCTGTCCAAGTCTTATCAGCAGATAGTAATTGATCTACCGCGTTATATTGATCCTATCATGACTTCTGTGCTGGAGAGGGCAGACACTATATTTCTAGTGGTACAGCAGGGACTTGCGGATATACATTACGCCAAACAGTTTTTTGCCCGTTTGGAGTTTTTCTCCATTCCAACCGAAAAGGTTCGAGTTCTGGTCAATCGATTCGAAACCCGCAACCCTGTAAGTTACCAGGATATGCAATCGTCACTGCCGAACGTGAAAATACATTGTATTCCGAACGACTACAAGCGTGTCTCGGAATCAATCAATCACGGGATTCCGCTTGCCGAACGCTGGCAAAACGCTCCGATTACCACGTCGATCCGTGAGGTAGCCTGGGACATTTTGGGAATACCGGAAAAATCGGCTAAACCGCAAATAGGCCGGAAACTCTTTAAAATACTGGGTGCTGGATAATTAATGCAAATGCGGAAAAGATAAGAAACAGGAATAAATGAGAATGCTTAACGTCAGTATTGAAAAAACTTCTCCAGGCCAGGAGTTAGAAGGCCGCAGTTCACAAGAGAAGGAATGGCAAAAACGTATTCACGAGAAATTGCTGAAGTTAGTTGATTTATCGCTCATCTCGGATTTGGACGAGAGAAATGCAAGATCGCAGATTAAAGAAATTTCTCAGAGAATTATGGTCAATGAAAATGTTCCTTTAAATGCGCAGATCAGGCAAAGAATCATCAAAGACATAGAGGATGAAATACTGGGATTGGGCCCCTTGGAATCGCTTTTATCCGATAATTCTGTCTCAGATATTTTAGTCAACCGGTTCGATTCCGTGTATGTTGAGCGGCACGGCCAACTTGAAAAAACCGGTGTTGAGTTTCGCGATAACGGCCATCTTCTGAATATCATCGATCGGATCGTATCCAATGTAGGGCGGAGGATCGATGAATCTTCGCCCATGGTCGATGCCCGCCTTAAGGATGGGTCGCGGGTTAATGCGATTATTCCTCCTCTCGCGATCGACGGACCTTCTCTTTCCATCAGAAAATTTACCGTAGAACGTCTGGGAATCGAAGAACTGATAAAAGCAGGGAGTCTTACCGAGCAAATGGCCGAAATGCTCAGAGGGGTCATCAGATCCCGATTGAATGTATTGATCTCAGGCGGGACAGGAAGCGGTAAAACCACCATGTTAAATATTATGTCTGGTTTTATCTCATCCAAGGAGCGCATAGTCACTATCGAAGATTCGGCCGAATTACAACTTCAGCAACCCCATGTCGTGCGTTTGGAAACCCGCCCCGCAAATATCGAGGGCAAGGGTGCTGTTAACCAGCGGGATCTGGTGAAAAACTGTCTGCGTATGCGGCCGGACCGGATTATAATCGGCGAGGTAAGAGGTGGTGAAGCGCTTGATATGTTGCAGGCAATGAATACCGGACACGACGGATCACTGGCGACACTGCATGCGAATACACCCCGTGATGCCCTGGGCCGTCTGGAAAATATGGTTTCCATGGCAGGGCTGAAGCTTCCTGTGCAGGCGGTGCGCTATCAAATTGCGTCAGCAGTGAATGTTATATTACAACTCGAGAGAATGGAAGACGGCACAAGAAGGGTCACAAGCATACAAGAAATACAAGGCATGGAAGGAGATATTATCACACTGAGCGAAATCTTTAAGTTCCAGCGCCAGGGCCTCAATGAGGAAGGTAAAGTAATTGGTAAATACTGTGCAACAGGACTGGTTCCCAAGTTCAACGAAGAACTCAGAAAGCGGGGAATAGAAATGGATATACGGGTATTCAGTCCGGATGAAGGCGGTTTATAACTGAAGAGACCAGCATGAGCCAAAATGTCATTTTCACCCTGATGGTGTTTATATCGATCTTATTTTTTGCCAGCGCCTTTATTCTGCCATCCGCAGGTGCCGACGCACAATCGGCAAAAAGGCTTCGCAAGCGTATAAGTACAGTATTGAACGGTTCAGAAGAGGCCGGAGTGCAATCTCTGCTGAGAGAAAAATACCTTCGAAAACTGTCGCCATTTGAGCGAAGAATCGAACGTCTGCCCGGCATGGAGTACCTGGCGTATATCATTGATCAATCCGGTAAACAGATTCCGGCTTACCGGCTTGTCTTATTCGCTCTGGCCTTGACGATCACGTTTCCACTGATATTCAATTGGCTGCAATTCAATATGTTCATTTGCACAGGAGTGGCATTTTTTGCAGCTATGTCGCCTTTTGTTTATATTTTGTTGCAGCGAAACCGGCGAATTGCCAGATTTGAAAGCCAATTGCCCGATGCTTTGGATATGATGTCCAGAGCCTTGCAAGCGGGGCACCCTTTTAACGAGACACTGAAGCTCGTCGGTGAGGAAATGAATGAACCCATAGCATCGGAGTTCAATCAGGTGTTCTCCGATATGAATTTCGGCGTGCCGATGAAAACCGCGTTTCTGAGTCTGTTGGAAAGGGTGCCCAGTGTCAGCCTCAACGCGTTGATTACAGCAATACTGATACAGCATGAAAGCGGCGGCCGTATGGCGGAAATCATGGATAAAATCGCGCACGTGATACGCGGACGTTTTAAATTGCAACGAACGGTTAAAACACTTTCGGCGGAAGGCCGTATGTCCGCGATCGTACTGATAGCCCTTCCATTTGTACTGGCCGGAGTTATTTCCTTAACCGAGCCAAGCTATCTACCGCGCCTGACCAATGATGCATTCGGGATGAAATTGATTTATGCGTCACTGGTATTTTTGTTGATCGGAATACTCTGGATTCGATCAATTATCCGGATTAAGGCTTAGCGGTGTAGTACTATGGATCACTCGATTGATATTGCGGAGATGGCTAAAGGATTTCTCGCTGATTATGGTGCCTTGATACCGGTGCTGGTCGGGGTTTCTATTACTCTGTTAGCATTCGGCATATTCATTGTCGCTAACAGCTACCCAAGCCCGTTGCGCCGTCGTCTAAATCATTTAAACGGAATATCGAAGAAAAACCGGTCCTCTTCAGATCAACTTAAAATATTGAATTCGGGATTTGTCTTCAACGGCGAAGATGAACCGAGCGAACTGCAGAAACAATTCATATATGCCGGTTATCGCAGTAAGAAGGCCGTAAGCAATTACTATCTGTCCAAGGTGATTCTGGCGGCGATATTGTCTGCTCTGGCACTTGCCACCGTCGGTTTTTTCCCCCAATTGAATACAGGCCAATCGACTATGTACTGCGTGGCCGGTGCTGCGCTGGGATTCATAATTCCCGGTATTTTTCTCGACCGCAAGGTTGAACGACGAAAAAATGAAATTGTCAATGGTTTTCCGGACATGCTCGATTTGCTGGTGGCCTGCTCCGAGGCCGGAATGGGGCTTAACGCAGCGTTGCAGAAAGTGGCCAAGGAAATATCGATCTCTCACCCGGAACTGGCGGTGGAGTTAGATACGGTTAATTCAGAAATACGGGCTGGCATCGAGCGCGTCGAAGCACTCAAGGGTTTGTCCGATCGTACAGGTATCGATGAAATCAACGGCTTTGTTTCCATGTTGCGGCAGAGCATAAAGTTCGGAACCGGAATTGCGGAAACTTTGCGCATTTATTCCGATGAATTCCGAGACCGGCGTTTGCAACGAGCGGAAGAGCAGGCGGCCAAGATCGGTACGAAATTGATTTTCCCTTTGGTGTTGTGCATTTTCCCGGCGTTCTTTCTGGTTGCAGTGGGCCCCGCCATTATAGGGGTCATGAGTATTTTCGAAACAGCGGTCAAGTAAACGCGACATTATTCCGTCGTGCTGCATTTCTCTGTATCCATGTGCATCCGTTGTATAAAAGAGTGCTAGAATAACCGGATTCCCAGCAAAGGTTTTTTCGGTGAGAGAGCGCTGTTCGACATTTATTGCATGTATTTGTTTCGTGTTTTTCCACGGCTGTGTTTCAACCAGCCCGCTGGAAAATGCCGATCCAACTCATGAAGGTGGGCAGGAACGGCTCACTACGGAAAATCTTGCCAAGGGTGATGCCGCTTATCGACGAGGCGAACTGGATGATGCTCAGGTTCAGTATCTGTTGGCATTGAATTCCGAACCCGAAAGTCCGGAGGTACTTTATCGAATCGGCGCAATTTACAGCGCTCAGGAAAAGGACAGTCTTGCCGAGGAGAGTCTGCGGCGAGCCTTGAAATTTGATGCAGATCATGTCCGCAGTAAAGAAGCGCTCGCCTTGCTTTTATTGCGCAAGGAACGTTTTAAAGAAGCACACCGCTTATTTAAGGAAGTGGTCATTTCGGACAGGACTCGTTGGCGATCTTTAAACGGTTTGGGCGTGGTTTACGATATGCAGAAACTGCACAGGCAGGCTCAATCCTTTTATCGCATGGCATTGCGGCTGAACAGCCGTTCTCCCCGTCTTGAAAACAATCTCGGCTATTCGCTTTACCTTTCCGGAGATTGGGACGAAGTCGAACGCCACTATCGGGCGGCTTTGGATATTCAGCCTGATTATCAACATGCCTGGTCCAACCTTGGCTTGTATTATGTTCGTATTGGCGAATTTGTGGCCGCGCGTCAGGCGTTCGAGCAATTTTTAGAGCCTCACCAGGCGGCGAACAATGTCGGCTACCTCAGTATGTTGCAGGATAATTATCCGGTTGCTGAGGAGTATTTTAAAATGGCCATACGCCAAAGCCCCTCCTATTATCAAACCGCCCACGACAATCTCAATTTCGTTAAAAACCGCAAGCCTTAAGTTGACAGGTCACTTCACCACTGGCCTGGAGAATTTTCAGCCGTCACAGGAAGCTTGGGACAATTGATGACAGGCCCTGGTAGTCCGTCCACTTGATAAGTCCGGGTTCAGAGCCGCAGAGCCGTTTCACCGCAAGGCGCTGCTCGCAGACAATGGTTGTTCCATTATCAAGAGCAGCAACGCGGCTGTGGGACGGCTCTGCAGCTCCCTTCGGGCGGGCCTGACTGCGCCCGCAGACTGCGTGGCTATTGCTCGACGTAGCCCAACTATGTCTTCGCAACAGCGCCTTGCTGCGAACGCAGTCAGGCCCGCTGAACCCGAACTTATCAAGTGGACGGACTACTAGGTCAAGGCAAGAATTTCAGTCCGTGCCCATACTCATCGAGTTTGGCCGGTTAAGTCAATTAGCGGCCGGCAGATTCTTGCACAGGATTTCGGAGGTGAGTGAGTGGCAATTCGATACAGGTTTTTCTTTTTTTACTTCAATTTATTTATATTGTCTGGAGTGCCCGTCTATGCCGCTGACCGCCTTGACATAGTCACCTTGCACAACGGTGATATCTACAACGGCGCTGTGGCGGAAACGCATTTCATTCTTGATACCGACTACGGGGTAGTGAGAATACCCTACGGCATGATGGCGAAGCTTCAATGGATTGAAGACACCGATACAGTCCGCTTAAGCACACAAACCGGCGACATCTACACGGGAGAGCTGCAACAGGATGAACTCACCGTCCTGCGGACTCTCGATACGACTTTGCCGATAGATGTGGCTGATATTAAAGAGATTAAATTCAATAAAAAGGTTTACAGAAACAAACATTTTGCACCAGACCTCGTACACACGAACAGTGGTGATTTTTTTCTTGCCAGAATAACCAGCGGTGAGTTGCTGCTTAAGCAAGAGCAATCTATTCACTTGATCAATCGCGATGATATCCATTTGATAGATTGTGACTCGGATGACGGAGAGCAATTTATATCGGCGCGTGTCATTTTAAACAGCGGGCAAGAAGTGACCGGTCGGCTGATAAGCCGGAAAATCTCTGTTGAAAGCCGGTTCGGAGATAAGCTGTCATTGGACTATAAAGATCTGCAAAGTGTAGCGATCAGTGTCAGCTACATTAATAACGACCGGCCGCAAAGGGTGTTCCAGCAACATTCAGTAAGTGCCCGACGCTTGCAGGATAGGCTAAGAGGAGAAGGGTTGGCTCCATCCATGGTGATACTCAGAGGAGGGCAATACGAGCGCGGGGATCTCTCCGGCGACGGTGATTTCGATGAGCAAACCGTTCAGAAAATGAGCTTAAAACCTTTTGCCATAGGGATCTACGAAGTCACCTTCGAGGAGTATGACCGATTTGCCCGATCAAACTCGGTACCTTTGCCGGACGACGAAGGATGGGGGCGCGATAAACGGCCTGTGGTCAATGTATCCTGGGAGCAAGCTATAGCCTATACCGATTGGCTCAGCCGCCAGACAGGGAAGAAATACCGGTTGCCGACCGATGCGGAATGGGAGTATGCCGCCCGGGCGGGCAGCAGGACACGATTCTGGTGGGGAGATGAGCTGCTTGCTCAAAGAGCTAACTGCGAAGGATGCGGCAGTCTTTGGGACGGTAATAAAACGGTTTCCGTGGGGCGATTTAAAGCGAATGATTTCGGCCTGTTCGATACCGCCGGAAATGTTTTTGAATGGGTAGAGGATTGCTGGCAGGACCAATTCGGCAATACACCGGAAGACGGGATGGCGGTTGCCAAACCCGGCTGCGGAAAAAGAGTCATCCGAGGCGGCGCCTGGAGCTTCCCGGTCAAAGAGATTAGGTCATCGAATCGTTGGAGGGATTTTCCCTCGCGAAGCAGCGATGATACGGGTTTTCGTGTGGTTCGTGAATTACAACGATAGGTCTTGCTCAAGTCACGAAGGCAGCCGTGATATGGTCGAGTTATGCTACTCTTGAGAGACAAAATGTTTTTTGCCTTGGCGGGAACGCATAACAAGCTGGATTATCTCAGCAGAAAGATCCGGGGAACAACCCATGACTCAAGCAGACAGCGACCACACGACGCAAATCGATACCGAAAAGATGATGGAGACCTGGCAGGAGCTGATGGAGCAAAGCCAGCGGGTCAGCAATCAATTCATGCACAAATATCAAAGTAATGACCATTTTTCCATTTTTAATCCGACGGTAATCAGCAAGGCATTCGGCCATTGGACAATCGATAAACTGACTAACCCCGCCAAACTCTTGGAGGCACAACAAGAGCTGTGGCAAGGCTATGTGTCTCTATGGCAGGAAGCCGGACTTAAGCTCATGGGGCAGCAGAATGCGCAGCCTCAAGAACGACCCTCGGACCGCCGTTTTAAGGACAAAGCCTGGCAGGAAGAGGTGACATTCGACTATTTAAAACGCTCATATCTTCTGACCTGCCGATGGATACAGTCCTTAACGGCCGACGCGGATGGCGTCAGCGATAAGGACCGGGAAAAGGTCGAGTTTTATTCACGCCAGTTTCTCAGTGCCATGGCGCCCAGTAATTTTGCGGCTACCAATCCCACAGTACTGAAAAAAATCAAGGAGACCCAAGGACAATGCCTGCTGGATGGTCTGAGGAATCTGCTGCGCGATCTTGAGAAAGGCGAGGGGGATCTGCGGATCACCATGACGGATGAATCGGCATTCGAAGTCGGTAAAAACCTGGCTGTAACTCCTGGCAAGGTTGTATATCAGAATGAAATGATGCAGCTGATTCAATACGAACCAAGTACGAAAAAAGTCTATGAAAAACCGCTGATTATTGTTCCGCCATGGATCAATAAGTTTTATATTCTTGATTTACAAGAGAAAAACAGCTTTGTTAAATGGGTGGTCGATCAAGGACATACCGTATTTCTCGTTTCATGGGTCAACCCCACACCGGAGTTGGCACAGAAGACGTTTGATGACTATATGCGTCAGGGTCCGCTTGAAGCACTGGCGCAGGTGCAGGCCGCGACCGGCGCGAAACAGTTCAACCTCCTGGGCTTTTGCATAGGCGGCATTCTATGCGAAGCGACAATGGCCTACTTGAGGGCCAAAGGTGATGAGCGGGTGGTTTCCCTTTCACTGCTCACGACCATGCTGGATTTCCAGAATGTTGGCGAAGTGTCCGTCTTCGTGGACGACGAGCAAATCAAATCGATTGAAGAATATGTCGCTAAGCATGGCTATCTTGACGGAAAGCATATGGCCAGTATGTTCAGTGCCATGCGGGAAAACGATTTGATCTGGTCTTTTGTAGTGAATAATTATCTGTTGGGCCGTGATCCCATGGCTTTTGATTTACTCTACTGGAATGCCGATTCGACTCGCCTGCCCGCGGAAATGCTCGTCTTTTACCTCAAAAAATTCTACCGGGATAATGGTTTGATCAAGAAAGACTACCTGACGCTCTGCGGCGAATCTATCGATGTGGGTAAAATCGACATCCCGGTCTATTCCATCGCAACAAAGGAAGACCACATTGCACCCTGGCTCTCCTGTTATCCCATTACCCGGAAATTCAGCGGAAACGTGCGATTCGTGCTCGGCGGATCCGGCCACATCGCCGGAATCGTGAATCCTCCTGCATCCAATAAATACTGCTACTGGGTGCATTCCGATTATCCTGACGATGCCAACGAGTGGCTGGAAAAGGCGACCCAGCATCAAGGGTCCTGGTGGAACGATTGGGAGGCCTGGTTAAAAGCCAAGAGTTCGGGGAAGGTGAAAGCCAGAATTCCCGGTGATGGGAAACTCGATGTCATCGAAGAAGCACCGGGATCCTACGTCACAAACTAACAATCACGCTATCCTGCACCATACCGCCACCCACCACACCGCTGGGGCTTGCCCTGCAAGCGAATGTCGGCCTTACACAAATCATCGCGAGGAGGCCTCGCTCCTACTCCATTACCGGGGTTCGATGCTTACAGAATCCATCATAATACCCAAAGGGCCGCGTGGCACACTGAACTCCATGACTTCGTCATTGCGTTTCACCTGGAGGCTGACGGATTCTCCACGTACCCCTTCTCTGGTCGAATTTCGCAATTGTCGACTGGTGAACAGGCGCTTGCCTGCATAGCTGAGAATCAAGTCACCGCTTTGTAAACCGCTGTTTTCAGCGGCGGACCCGACAATGACGGAATCAATCAGTACGCGGTTATCGCGTCCGGTGAGATAAAGATATTGGTCGTATTGCTGATCTCCGATTTCATCGCGCAGTTGTGTTTGACCTTCACGCAGGGCCTCGGATTCAAGACGGAACTCCTCGCTGTCCAACCATCCTTCTCTGGCGGCTCTGTCACGTAACTCAAGTTGATCCAGCTGATAGCGGTTCCAGTTCCTAAGTAATTGATTTGCAGTAAAAGAGTCGACACCTGAAGACAGTAATTTCTCAACGTCTATACCACTTCGGGCAGGACGAGGGGTATTTGAAAACGGTGTATTTAGCCTTGATTGTTGGACCTCCTCGCCGAGGGCTTGCGGTCGATCGAGTTCCAGCTTATCGAGCCGGGATTCAAGCGCAAGAAACCGCTCTTCGAGTCGGTGCCGCTCGTCAATTTCATTGCGCAGCAGATCTTCGACGGATTCAAGCCGCTCACTGTTGCCATCGAGCGTTTGTGTGGCATAGGCAGGTTCTTGGGATTCAAAGTTCTGGTTGTGGATCGTTTGTACCGGCTGGTCAGTCACGGGCTGAAAAATGACGGCGCCCACCGTAACGCCTATCAAAAAAACAAAGAGTAAGGCGAATACAAAGGTAATTTTCACCGATCTTATTTCCGCAAGAGTTACAAACTGAACACCATTTGCGCTACGGTGTTTTGGATGGAATGAATTAAGGAAAGTTCGCCCGACGGTATGTCGCCGAGCGAGAATTTATTCTTAATGATCAATTAGATTTTTGCTGCTCTTTCTTTTGCTTATCTGCCTGAGTCAACAGTTTGGGATCAACCTCATCGGGTGTCACCACAGGAGACTGCAGCTCCAATGGCAGAAAAGTGATCTCCTTGCCTTTATCGGAATAAGGGCAGGCGAGAGCAGTGCTTGCTATCAACGTAAGTGAAATACCAAGAAATAATTTCATCACGTTTCTCCGTTTTATATACGGGAGAGTATTACTGGCATATTTTTAGGCAAATAGCAAGTGAACTATTGGTCTAACTTGCTCTCAACAGAGTAATCGAGTTAGATATAGCATGTAGTCGTAACTTTGGCTCTTGGATCGATTGTGCTCAGTGCAGTTACCTTTCCGAGTAGCGAAAAAATGACGTGTTTTCCTGCGATGGAGGACGGTGATGCAGCTGGCTTTCGGCCTTTTGATTTTCTTCTGGTGCACGATTGCACCGGCACAGTCGGTGACTTCTCCGGATTTCTCTTCCCAAGGCTGGTCATCAGACATCAACAACTACGAATTCACCTTTTCGCGATTGGTCTTTAGCGATTCGGGTTACAGCGATTGGGCCAGATGGCAAGCTGATTGGCCCGAAGCAGAAACCCACTTTTTGCAGGGGCTCAGTCGGCTTACACGGGTACATGCTGATCCTGAAGGCAGGCTGCTGCGTCTTACCGATACGGCTTTGTTTGATTATCCATGGCTATATGCGGTCGAGGTTGGCTCAATTTCCCTTTCCGATGAAGAAGCGGCCAATCTGCGTGAGTATTTATTGCGAGGGGGTTTTTTGATGGTTGATGATTTTCACGGTCCGTGGCAATGGCAGACTTTTGAGGAGGCCATGAAGCAAGTATTTCCGGACCGAACGATCATCGAACTGGGCGATAACGATGAAATCTTCCACGTTTTGTACGATCTGGAGGAGAGACAGCAGATTCCCGGATTGCGTGCTTTGCGTATGGGACAGACCTGGGAGGAGGGAGGGAATATACCCTACTGGAGAGGTATACTCGATGACCGGGGCCGGGTGATGGTCGCCATTAATTTCAATATGGATATGGGTGATGCCTGGGAACATGCGGATTGGCCCGAGTACCCCGAGCCCTACTCCGCAATGGCATACCGATTCGGGGTCAATTATGTCATTTACGCCATGACTCACTAATCTCCCGATGTTTGAATTTTGGTTTAAATATCCACACAGAACCTTTGCTGACGGTGAATTCTATTTTGCTTCTGGCTGGCCCTTATGGGGTTTGATACTCGCCGGTATCGGTCTGTCTGCACTGATCGCTTTCAGCTTGTATCGGAGCAGAAATACATTATCCGGTCCTCAATTGGCATCGCTCTGGATCTTGCAATCGACTTTGCTCGTTGCCGTTTTATTGATGTTGTGGCAACCCGCTCTGCGGGTCTTCGATATCCGGAAGGGAGAAAACCGGCTTGCATTGTTATTGGATACTTCAGTCAGTATGTCGTACGCGGAGAACAATGTTTCGCGCCTGCAAAATATACTGTCTCACTTGCAGCCAGAGTTACAGACGTCCCTGGGCAAGTTATTTGACGCGGAATGGTATTCCGTATCGGATAAATTATCACCATTAAATACATTAGAGGAGATTCCCGAACCGGTCCGGTTTTCCCATATCGGAGAGTCTTTGCTGAAAACGCTGGAAACATCGGGTCAGCAGGCACTGTCCGCAGTTGTGTTATTCAGCGATGGATCGGATAACGGCGTTGCAGCGAAAGACCCGGCCTGGTGGCGGAAACTTTCTCAGTACGCAATACCCGTGCATACGGTAGGCGTAGGGCGTGATAGTTTAGCCGAAGATCTGGAACTGGTGGATGTTCGCATGTCCGAATCCACTCTGCAGGGCACAATTGAGACTGTGCGTATATCCGTTTTGAGAGGGCATGCAGAGAAGGTCAATATCAAAGTCTATAACAAGGAAAAACTGCTGATCAGCGAGGAACTCGGGGATTCAGAGAGACCTGGGATATCTCATCATCTGTTGGATCTGCCACCGATGAGCAGTGGCTTGCATCAGCTGAAATTCGTTTTACAACCATGGGACGATGAATTAAACGTGCGGAACAATGAGCAGCACCGCCTGTTGCATGTTGTCGAGAATCCTAAGCGGGTGTTATATGTAGAAGGTGAGCCGCGTTGGGAATACAAGTTTATTCGCCGGGCATTATCCGATCATCCGGGTATTCGTCTGGTCAGCATACTACGCACTTCTCCGAACAAATACTATCGGCAAGGTGTTGAATCCTCAGAGGAGCTTGCCGGTGGATTCCCAACGGATAAGGAAAGTCTGTTCGAATTCGATGCGGTGATATTGGGTAGTTTAAAAGCAGCGCAACTCAGTCAGCAACAGCAGGAAGACCTAAGCGAGTTTGTTTCCGTGAGGGGCGGCTCGCTATTGATGTTGGCGGGACGTAATGCGCTGGCAGACGGCGGCTGGGGGCGCTCTGAACTTGCCAAGACTATTCCGGTGATATTGCCGGATCAGGCTGAACCTACTTTTATTCCTGTAAAAGCAAAAGTCACGCTGAATGAGGCAGGTAGTTTCTCTTCCATTGTACGCCTGGCCGGCGATAAGGGAGAGAACCGCAGGCTGTGGGATGAAATGCCCGCGGTAGACGGCTATCAGTACATTGGTAAACTCAAGCCCGGCGGCAGAAGTTTGCTGGATGCAGAAGTAGACGGGCAGAGATTGCCCCTCCTGGTCAGCCAGCGATTCGGGTATGGATATACATATGTATTGGCTACGGCCGGCACCTGGCGATGGCAAATGCAACTGCCGTCGACTGATCTGCGGCATGAGAAATTCTGGTTGCAGCTTTGCAACGCTTTGATTGCCCCTTCCTTACCCATGCTGAGTACCGAAGCCGATCCCGGTTTAAGCAGTCACCCAAGTGTGACAGCCTTGCGTATTGAGGCCAGAGACAAAGCTTTCAATCTCATCGACGGGGTTGATATCACAGTACATATTGAGGGTCCCGAGGGGAAAAAGCAATTGATTGAAGCCCAGGCCTTAGAGGGAAGCTATGGTCAGTATGTCGCGGAATATAACACTGACCAAGACGGTATATATCGTATTAGCACTCAAGTCAGCAAGGGCGGTGAAATTCTTTCCGAAAATCAGAAATGGCATTGGAGGCAGGCAAGTTTGGCTGAATACTTTTCAGTGCGACAAAACAAGGAGTGGCTAAAACGCATTGCGGAAGAAACCGGAGGAAGCTATTTATCGCTCCCGGATAGTGTTCAACTGCCCGGGATCCTGGAACGCGAGAACAAGGGAATCGTGCGCCAGCAAAGCCTATCCCTGTGGGACATGCCTCTGTTTTTCCTGTTGTTAATAAGCTTAAAGCTGGGCGAATGGTTGCTGCGGCTTTACTGGGGGAGGCTGTGAAATTCGTCCTGCTTGCCATAGCGATTTTACTGTCCTTGCCGGCTCAGGGGGCCAACTTCAATTTGTTGATTCAGGGCTTGGGGGGAACGGAGGCATTTGATTCTGCCTTTTCCACGGATGCGCGCAGGATCGAAGCCGCTTATTCGCGGGAATCCCTTTTATCAGGTAAATCAGTCTACCTGCACGACGAAAACGCCAAGCGCAAGAAGATCCTGGAAGTGATCGATGAATTTTCCCGGGCAATGAGTAAAGACGACCGATTTACCTTAACTCTCATCGGCCACGGCAGCTATGATGGCCGGGAGTACAAGTTTAATTTACCTGGCCCGGATTTATCCGGCTCTGATCTGACTGATATATTGCAACAGATACCGGCAGGCCGGCAGCTGATTGTGCTCGCCACCAGCAGCAGCGGAGCAATGCTGAAATCTCTTCAGAAGAGCGGCAGAACGGTGATAACGGCGACGAAAAGCGGGAATGAACGCAACGCCGTGTCATTTTCGAAGTATTGGGCGTCAGCCTTGGACCAGGAAATCGCCGATAAGAACAAGGATGAGCTGCTCAGTGTCGAAGAGGCATTTCAGTATGCAGCTAAAAAAGTCAAAGAAAAATACATCGTTGAAGGATTATTGGCTTCCGAACATCCGCGAATGAGTAATGCTTCGGATGTCATGATGTTAGCGAGGTTTGGCCGACTGGCCGGCAGCGAAGATAATCCGGGGATTTCGGATCTACTGACCCAACGACTGTCAATTGCGATGAAATTCTATCAATTGAAAGAGCGCAAAAAGACTATGCATGAAAATGAATACCTTGATGCACTGGAAATCATAATGCTTGAGATGGCGAGAGTTCAACAGGAATTGGATGAACAACTGGATCGACTGGAAGGCAATCATGCCGATTCATAGTTTCCGGTTTGTCTTTATAACTTGCCTGTTGATGATCAGGCCGACGTCGGCGCTTGAGATACATTATGATCCTGAGCGCGATAATGCATTAGTGGAGTGTGATCAAAAATCTTACAGTGGCTTGTTATCCGAGGCGAATTCATGTTTCCAGGCATTATTAAACCATTCTGATCCGCTGATACAAGCCGAGTCGGCACGCGCACTTGGCAATATTCGGGATGCCAATCGCTATTTCCGCCTGGCAGGCAAAATCGACCGTGAAAACCCCTATCTGAAAACCCGCTGGGCCAGGCTTTATCTGTCCACTCATCAAAAAAGCGATGCGGTTGCCTTGTTTCGCGAAGCTTTGCGTATCGATCCGGACTACCTGCCAGCGAAATTGGGACTGGCTGCGGCATTTTCCCGGCAGTTTGAAGGCAAGGTCCGGACGCAGCTGTCGAAAATTATCGATCAGCACCCCGATGCCCTTGAGGCGAGGTTATTGATGGCCAGGCTTGAATTAGAAATTAAGGATACATCTAAAGCAAGACTGCATCTGGAGCGGGCTTTGCAAATCGCTCAGTCCACATCACAGGCAATGTTGGAGATTTTCGCCCTGAGTGCAGCCGCTGATTTACTCGACGGGAAAACGGATTCCGATTGGACGCGTAAATCCCTGCAACACAACAAGCACTACGGTGGAATTTATTCGATACCGGCTTATTTTTACATTATCACCTACAGATATGCAGAAGCAGTGGAATTATACCGTAAGGCGATACAGGCAGAACCCCGGCTGTGGTCTGCCCATTCCGCGTTGGGAATCAATTTGTTGCGAATCAATAATATCTCTGAAGCCCGTAATCATCTGCAAATCGCTTATCAGGGTGACCCTTTTGATACGGCAACTGTGAATACCTTGAGATTACTCGATACACTGGAAAAAATGGAAGTGATTGAGATGAATGTGGATTACCTCTATCCCAAGGCAGGACAGGAAGATATATCGGAAACAAACACTGCCAGAATCATCATTCGCCTTGATGCAGAAGAAGCCGGGATTATACTGCCGTATCTGAAAAGCTGGCTGACCAAAGCCGTACAGACACTCAGTCTGCGCTATCGCTTTAAACCGCAAGAGCCTATCGTGGTCGAGCTTTATCCCAATCACGATGATTTTGCCGTACGCACCGTGAGTACTCCGGGTGTGGGGCTACTCGGTGTGACATTCGGCTATCTGTTCGCCATGGACAGCCCGCGAGCCCGCGCCGAAGGTGAGTTTCACTGGACCAGTACCCTATGGCATGAACTGGTACACGTCTTCACACTGGAAGCCTCTAATCACAGACTGCCACGCTGGTTTGGTGAAGGTCTGTCGGTTTATGAAGAGTGGAGAACCGGCCCTCTGCCCGGTCCGCAGATTCCTATTGATGTGTTTAAGATCATTCGCGATAACGGCTTCCTTCCGGTAGCGGAACTGGACAGAGGGTTTATCCGGCCGAGTTATGATGGCCAGGTTAATATCTCTTATATGCAAGCCGGTTTGATATGTGACTTTATCGCTTCACGCTGGGGACATACCGCTTTGCAGGCTATGTTGCAGTCCTTTTCCGAAGGGCTGGACACAAGGGAAGTCTTTGAACAGGTACTGGATATGGGCACAGAGCAATTTGACGCCTTGTTTACATCTTTTCTCCTGTCACAATATCAGCAGGTGGTCAAGCAGTTTGATCAATGGCAAGCCAGCCTGGAAAACAGCAGAATTGCGATCGAATCAGAGATGTGGGATAAGGCTGTAGAATACTCCCGCAACGCCATTGCTCTCAATCCACATTATACGGGACCCCTGAACGCATATTTGCCTCTGGCCAAAGCCCTTGAGGCCAAAGGGGAAAAGAACCAAGCCATGGAACAGCTGCTGATCTGGCAGTCCAAAGGCGGCCATCAGCCTGAAATACTGATCGGCTTGGCAAAGGAATTGGCCAAGTCTGATCGTATTGCGGAAGCGGTAGCTGTCTTGGAGGCGCTTAACGCTGTTGCTCCCTATAAGCCGCAAGAGCATACCAGGCTGGGAAAGTACTATCTGCAACTGGATCAACCACAACAAGCCTTGAATGAATTCGAAGTGGCTACGTATTTAGATCCTGATGATCCGGCGGGCGTGCTTTTCGGGAAGGCTCAGGCGCACAAGCAATTGGGGGATATTGAACAGAGCAGAAAGCAGGTTCTGTTTGCTCTTGAGCAAGCTCCTTACTTTCGCGAGGCACAGCAGTTTTTAATGCAACTGGTAGATGAGGATCCGTCATGAATAAGGGGAATAATCCTTTGGGTGAGGAATCAACAGCGGAACAGGTAGCCGAGTTTCGGCAGGCAATTGAAAACATCCGGGAGCAAATCAGACACGTGATAGTCGGCCAGGAAACGGTAGTGGAACATTTACTTATAACACTCCTGGTGGGCGGACACTGCCTGATCACCGGTATGCCAGGGACGGCTAAAACGCTGTTGGTCCGGACCCTGGCTCAAAGCCTGGGTTTGAATTTCAACCGCATCCAGTTTACACCGGATCTCATGCCCAGTGATATTACAGGTACCGACATTATCGAGGAAAATTCCAGCACCGGGCAAAGATCCTGGAACTTTATCGCAGGTCCCATATTTACCAATGTGCTGCTGGCCGATGAGATCAACCGCACACCACCGAAAACTCAGGCCGCCCTGCTTGAGGCCATGCAGGAGAATTCGGCCACAGTCCGCGGCAAAAAACACACCATATCCGCACCGTTTTTCGTTTTGGCCACTCAAAATCCCCTGGAGCTTGAAGGCACTTACCCGCTACCGGAGGCGCAGCTTGACCGGTTTCTTTTTAATGTATTATTGGATTACCTCAGTGACGAAGATGAGCTTGAAGTCGTCCGGCGTTACACTTCCCATATTGATATTCCTTCCGTGACGGCTTGCACTAATGCTGAACAGATAATTCAATTCCAGCGTCTTGTACGCCAGGTACCGGTTGCGGAATCGGTTAACCGTTACGCCGTTTCCTTAGTCAGGATGACGCGGCCGCAAGAGTCCGATGCACCTGAAATGATCAAGCGCTATGTCAAGTTTGGCGCCAGCGTTAGGGCAACTTTGTTTTTAACACTGGCGGCTAAGGCCAGGGCTTTGATGCAGGACAGATACCATGTGACGAAAGATGATATCAATCAGCTGGCCGCCCCGGTTTTGCGGCACCGGGTATTGACGAACTACTTTGCTGAATCGGACTCGGTTGATTTGGAATCCATACTGCAAAATCTGATACAAAGCCTGGCGGGATAGCATAGAGAGCCATGTCTTCGACTCTACTCAAACCTGAAGTTTTGGCAAGATTCTCAACTCTGGAACTGGTTGCCCGTGCAGTTGTGGATGGTGTGTTCACCGGCCTGCATCGCTCACCTTACTTTGGCTTCAGCCAAGAATTCGCGGAATACCGGGCTTATAATGAAGGGGATGACTTAAGGTTTGTCGATTGGAATGTTTTTGCACGCACTGATCGAACTTATATCAAACGCTATTTGGGAGATACCAATACACAATTAGTCATTATCCTGGATGCCAGTGCGTCAATGGCCTATCAGAGTGGACAGGTAAGTAAAATCGATTACGCCAAGTATCTGGCCGCGTCACTCGCCTATCTGGCAAAACGCCAGCACGATGCGGTGGGAATGATGATCTTCGATGAAAAGGTGCGTCATCAATTACCGCCGTCCAGCCGCCCCGATGCACTATCAAGATTGCTGCATCTGCTTGAGCAGACGCAAGCCATGGAGAGCACAGAGTTTGCCGCGGCCATAGAAAAAACATCCCAGCAAATTTCAAAACGCGGGCTCATCGCGCTGATATCGGACTTATACACGGAGGTTGATTCACTGTTTGAAAAAATCAGACCACTTATTAGCAAGGGGCAGGATTGCGTTTTGTTTCATCTTCTTGATCCGGCCGAATATAAACCCGAAATTGACACCATGTCGGCGCTGCAGGATATGGAAACGGGGAATATCATCAACGTTACTCCGGAGTATTTCTCGCGCTCCTATCGGCAAAAGCTCGATAATCACATATCCGAGCTGCAATCCGCTGCGGCGAGGGAAAATGCGGACTATGTCGCAATCAATACGAATGAGCCCTTAGAACAGGCCCTGCACCGCTATCTGCTATTCAGGCAGCGCAGGAGATAAGGCAATGAGTTTACTGGCCCCATTATATCTGGCAGGCATATTCGCTATTGCTGTGCCGGTATTACTGCATCGTTTGCATAAAGACGAACCGCCGCTGAAAAAGTTTGCCTCGGAGATGTTTCTTCAGGCTGCCGAAGTCACCAGCAGTCGCAGCAAAAAGTTGCGTTACTTATTTTTGTTTTGTACAAGGCTTGCATTAATAGTGATATTAAGCCTGCTGTTTGCCCAACCCATATTCGATTCTTTAAGTTCCTGGGCCGATCGTGAATCCCGTCTGCATCTGCTGATTATCGATGCCTCGCTTTCGATGCGTCATTCGGACCGGTGGTCCCAGGCAATTGATGCCGCGGAACGGCAAATATCCGGTTTGCCGGCAGCAGACAAAGCACAGTTGTTTACCGCTGATCAGAATCTGACAGAGATCGACGTTCCAAGCAATGATAAAGTCAAACTGAGAGAATTACTGTCGGCCTTGACCCCGGGGCTCGGCCGTCTTGACTATGGAAAAATGATCTCTTCAGTCAATTCGTACACCAAAGACATCGACTCACCGGTAAGTTTGCATTTTTTTACGGATGGACAGGCCAGCGGACAATCAATGCATTTTGCGGAAATGATACCGCAGTCGGCTGCAGATCTACGCATAACGGCGGTTGGGGCTTCGACTGATAAGAATATTTCCTTAAGGGCCAAGGGAAGGATTCTTGTTAATGGGCTGGGTGAAGTCAAATTACAAATCATGGGCCTTCAGGATCCTGTTGAAGACAGTATTGATGCAAGTCTGTATAACAATGGAAAATTGCTGTCAACAATATCGCTAGACTCTGTATCGAAGGCGAACCACATGGCTGAGTTTACCGATGTAACCTTGGCTGACGGTGTAAATCGGCTGACAGTCAGAATCAATGCCAGTGATGAGCTGAATGAGGACAACGAATTTCATATTACCCTGAACACGGGGCATAAAGATGTAGTGTATTTTCTCGGTTTGCATGCTGACGCGCGTTCCGAATTTTACCTTCGCAATGCTCTTTCGGTCGACCCGCGCTATATTCTCAAGAATCATGATCGAAACGCAAACATCGTAAAAGACGATGCCACGCTAATTGCCATAAGCGACGCTGCCACACTGACTGACTCAGAAATGCAAGCTATGATGCAATACCTGGAGCGGGGAGGTAAGGCTATGATCGTCACCGGAAACCGTTTGGACGGTCGCTCTGCCGAGTTGTTGTCTCTAAGCGATAAGCCAGGTACGGAAAGCCAGACGGTAGACTCGGATCGGGCACTTTCCCTCATGGCCAAAGGTGGTACAATCTCCCACCCCTTGACACTGAATTCAGCTGCCTGGTCCGACGTGAGAGTCTTTCGATATCTTGCCGTTGAAAGTCAGTCGCGGGATCGTGTGATTATTCAGTTGTCGAACAGTTCGCCCTTTATATTTGAGCGGGAATTCGGCAAAGGCCACGCGGTCATTATTGCATCAAGCCTGAACGCCGAAGAGAATGAATTTCCCTTAAGCACCTTATTTGCGCCGTTTATTGCCGATACCGCGGCCTATTTGACGGGGAGTCTTGAGAATGGCGGCCTCAGCTATAGCGGTGATACGCTTGCAATTGATGCCAACAGTCAGCTGATTTCGCCTGCAGGCAGACGCCTGGTCAGGCTCTCCGAGACAGCCAGATCGCACCGGGTAAAACTAAGTGAGGCGGGGCATTATAGCTTACACAGGCCGGACGGAATCCAAGTATTTGCAGTTAATACCCATCCGGAAGAATCTTCAATGCAGGCATTGGATAAAGACCGGATTGAACTATGGCAATCCCGGTCCGACAGGCGCACGGAAACAGTACGCGAAAGTTCAGAGACAGCTCTTTCCCGGAAAGTCAGTTTGTGGCCCTGGTTGTTGTCGATTCTCGTGTTGATCGTTGCATTTGAGGCTTTATTCAGTCATCGCTATCTGCATATACGCAGAGGAGTAGTTCGATGAAGCGGAATGAATACCAAGCGGTAAAATCGTTTGATCATTATCTGTTGCGGATCAGCAATCGTTTGCGGTCACTGTTCAGACTGCGTTCGGTGGCAGCAGCCGTGTTTGTTTCAATGGTCCTCAGCGGTGTGGTCATCGCTTGCGGTGTCTATTGGGGATTTGTGGACGGCTTATTGTTTGTTGGGCGTGCGCTTTTACTCATCAGTATTCTCGGTCTTGTCTTTTTTCTGTGGATCAGACCGATCAGGCATCTCAATCGGGAAGGTGTCGGAAAAACCTTGGAGCAACGCAGCCAGATGTTTTCCGGCCGGGCTGAAACCTATGTTGAGCTGCGCCAGAGTGAATCAAAAACCCCGTTTCTCGGGCTTCTGGCTAAAGATGCATTAAAGTCATCGCTTCATGCGCCGGTTCACAAAATTGCGCCTTTTAGCGCAATGCTGCCACCTCTGTTATTGATTCTGTTCATACTCGGCTTATCGCTTTTGTTTATTCACTCAGCCTCCGATACATGGAGAAACGGAGCCAGACAACTCTGGTTAGGATGGCTTCCTATGGAACACCCGGCGGCATCCTCTCTTTCGGTCAATCCCGGTAGCGTGCAGATAGAAAACGGGGAGGATCTGCATATTTCGGCAAAAGCGGAAGGTTTCAAGCCGCAGAGCGCCGAGTTGCATCTAAAACTGCGGGAAGGTAAATGGCAGACTATTCCGATGCAAAGAAACGAAAATGGCGATTTCGACTTCTCTTTTTATTCCGTAAAAGATTCGCTGAGTTACTACGTCAGCGCCGCTTTGGAACGCAGTGAAGAATTTTTGGTAAACGTGCTGACTCCTCCGCGTATCGAGAATATCAGCGTTGAATACAGCTATCCGTCATGGACAGGGCTTGGCAATCATATTCAGGAGAATAGCGGCGTGGTCAGGGCTGTGGGTAATACGCAGGTGACAATCCGCTTTGGGACCGACAAGCCTCTGCAGGATGGAAAAGTATTACTCAATAACCAGGATGTTATGTTGATTTCGGATGGAAACCGGCACCAGGCCTCATTTACTCTGGATACGGCCGGCAATTATTATATATCGGATTTACTCGGCGGGAAGCGTGTTACCCTCAGTGAAAGTTACGATGTTCAGTTGCTGCAAGACAGGATGCCGACGATAAAATTTACCCGACCGGGCCGGGATTGGAATGCGTCGCCCATAGAGGAGGTCAGTCTGCAAATGGATGCCGGCGACGACTACAGGGTTGAAGCGGTAAATCTGTATTACTCGGTTAATGGCGGTGATTGGCAATCCGTCAATCTCGATGTCTCTTCACCGCTTGAGCACACTTTTTACCTCGAAGGTATGGCAGGTGAGGCTTCGGAGACCAGTACTGTAACTGCAGGTATGGAACCGGGGGATTTGATCAGCTACTATGCTGAGGTGTCGGATTATTCAAACAAAGTGAACACCGACATCATGTTCGTCAATGTAAGGCCTTTTGACCGTCAGTTTAAACAATCCCAGCAAAGCGGCGGGCAGCAGGGCAGAGGCGGAATAGGGAGCGAACAGGAAATATCCCGGCGTCAGCGCGAGATCCTTGTGGCGAACTGGAATTTGATCCGCCAGCGGCAGCGTAAAGGTACACAGCAGCAAAATCCGGTAAAAGACATTGACACAACAATACGGGATAACGCCTTACTTTTATCGGAGTTGCAATCGACGCTGGCTGAGCAGGCCAAGACACTGGCAAGACGAAGCAATGCCCGCAGGCTGGTGGATCAAAGCGGTAATATCAAACGGTTTGTCGACTACCTCGAAAATGCGGTAGAGGCTATGGGACCTTCGGCCCGGCACCTTGCCGACACTGAATT
Organism: Granulosicoccaceae bacterium; assembly: GCA_965222695.1. Lineage (GTDB taxonomy): Bacteria > Pseudomonadota > Gammaproteobacteria > Granulosicoccales > Granulosicoccaceae > UBA7957. Next base: position 4,823,322 of record OZ244967.1, read on the forward strand.
GCAACAAGCTATTAAACCCCAACAAACCGCGCTGCAGTATCTGCAGCGCGCAGAGGCGGTCTTTCGCGAGATCCGCGTGTCGCAGCAACAAAACAATTCGGGCAATATCAACAGCAGCAGCCAGGATATGGCTGAAATGTTCGAATTAGAGATGGATCTTGCAAAAAACCAATATGAAGTTCCCGATCGTGCGGCAATGGAGGATGCGCAGCAGTCGATGGATGATGCATTTGAAAAACTCCGGGAACTGGCCAGTCGCCAACAAAAACTGTCGGAGAATGCCAGGCTCGATGAACGCCTGAAAGAGATCGAACGCTGGCAGCATGAAAAATTACGCCGCGAATTGGAAGAATTGAAAAAACAGATGGAATCACTTGCACAAAAAAATTCGCAAAACCGCAACGCTAACCAATCCGCAAATCAGAATGCTTCCGCCAGGCAGGCTGAGAAACTGGCGGAAAAGCTGCAGCAGGCGCTGGATACCTTACAACAATTGGATGGTTCATCCGGCCAATCCGCGCAATACTCTTCGCAAAGACAGCAAATCCTGGATCAGGCCAGACAACAGCTGAACGAGGCTTTGGAAAAAATGGCCGGTAATCGTCAACAGGAACTGCAACAGGCAATTAAGGAGGCTACAGCCGAAGCGGATGATCTGCTCGATGAACAGAGAGAGACTGAACAGCAGTTGCAGCAGGCCCTGAGCGAAGCAATGGATGCCCGACAAAGAGGTGAATATATCAGCGGTTTAAGCCAAGGGCAGGAACGTGAATTGGGCGAGCAAAAACGCAACATGCAGAAGAAACTGGAACAGCTGTCGGAAGACTTGCGAGCAACCCGAAAGCGCTTCCAAACCCAGACACCTAAAACTGCAGATCAAATCGCCCGTGCTTTAAAGGCGCTGAAAGACAGCGATATCTCCACTTACCTCGGTATGGCCGGAGATGCGATTGATGCAGGCATGGCTCCGGAAATTGTGGCCAGGGAAGGTCTGATCAGTGAAGGCTTGAGAGAGCTGCGCGATCAACTTATGGATGCTGAAACTCTGGCCGCAATGGAGCAGAAATCCGATCCGCAGAGAGACCTGGCCGAGATCCGGATGACAGCACTGCAAAATGCTTTGCGGCAGATGCGTCAGGCAGTAGCACAGATGGCGAATGGCAATCGCAACAGCAACAGTGAGTCTGATGAAATCACATCGGAGAACTCATCTTCGGGCAATCCTCAGTCGGCCCGGCAGGATGAAGCTCAACAGGCGGGCCGTGGACAAAGTAACCCGTCGCAAGACGCTGCCGCTACACAGGGCACGCAAAACAATGGTCAGGCCACAGGACGGTATGCACGCGGTAGTCTGGGACTCGAAAACAATCCCCAATGGCGTCCGCAGAATCATTGGAATCCGCAAAGTCATCTCAGCCCCTTGGAGCGGGCACAAAAGCTGGAAACGGCGGCTGAACGATTGCGTTCAGTTCTTCCCGCTTTTGACAATACACGGCTTAGCATGGAGCAGATTCAGGAACTTCAACGGCTATCAGAAGCGGTTGCAGGCACCCGAAGCGAAGAGAACGATCAACGAATCGGGCGTGAGTATCAATCTTTGCTGGCGCAGATTGAGCAACTGGAAATCTCCCTGGCAGATACTATTGAATCAGCCGATTCCTCGCCCGTACACACGCAAATGCTCAGCAGCGACCCTCGGGGTTATGCAGCTACTGTTTCAGAATACTTCCGATTATTGAGTGAGCAGGCCCTGCAACCTTAAGGCTTGTATTAAAAAAATTCGCGGGAACCATTCCGCGAGTAATCGTTCTGAGCTGGTACTCTGTCAATATCATCTGTGCAGAGTACCAGGGCCGGTTAACAGACCCTGAGACGTGTCATGTTTAAGGGTGCTTCATGTGGAGTCCTAAAAATGGTTCAATCCCTGTCCGCGTTACTGATGTTGTTTGGTATTTCCGCCTGTGTCGTTGCGGACGGATCCGATAAATCGGGAGCCTCATCTCAGACAAACGCAGAAATCATTCGTGTCGGTGGCGCCGATATAGAACTGATTATCAATGGAGAACTTGATCCGGCTACTCATTCCGTGTGGACAGAATGGGTAAAGAATTCCTTGGAAACGGTCAGCCGGTATTACGGACGTTTTCCGGTTCAGGAAGCGGCAATCAATTTAATCATCAATAATGGTAAGGGTATTAGAACCGGCAAGGCGATGCAGGGGAAAATCAAACCGCAGATATTAATCTGGATAGGAGAACAAAGCGATGCCCGGGATTTGAAGGAGGACTGGGTTTTGGTCCACGAACTCATCCATTTGGCTACGGCAACCCTGCCGCGCAAACATCATTGGCTCGAAGAAGGACTATCGGTGTATATCGAGTCAATAGCGAGGGCACAGGCGGGAGAACTCAGTGCAGACACTATTTGGCGCGAATTTGTCAAACGCATGCCCAACGGCCAGCCGGAGGCGAATGACAGGGGTCTTGACCGAACCCCGACCTGGGGCAGAACTTACTGGGGCGGGGCAGTATTCTGCCTGCTTGTGGATGTTGCGATACGCCAACAAAGTGAAAATAAGCAAAGCCTTAAGGACGCGGTACGAAATGTCGTGGAAGCTGGCCTGACGATGAATAAAAATGCAAGCCTATCGCAGGTACTGGATGCAATGGACGCAGACTTTTCTAAACCCGTGGTAAGACCGATCTACGAACAATACGCCGAATTTCCACGGCGTTTTGAGCTCGATTCACTTTGGCAAAACCTCGGTATTTCACTTAACGGTAATCGAGTGAACTTCGACGATAGCGCGAGTCTGGCGCATGTGCGCAGAGATATTACCCGCGCGAATTAATCATCTTGAACCGGATATCCTAGCCGCCATTCACCGATCGCCCTTCAACGATTGATACTAATCGGATAAGTCGTCGGATCAGAAATTAAAACTATAGTAATAACAATCAGTTAATCAGTGCTTCGATCAAAAACAATAAATACTTAGTTATCTTAAGGTTAAAAATTGCGGTTCAAAATAAAGACTTGGATTTTCGGACCGTTAAACTTAGACAATAGTGGAACAAATCGCGACAAAGGAATGAACGCTATGTACCAATTGCAAGGACGACCGAGCCTTGGCCTTCTGGCCGCGGGTCTTTTATTCTGCCAAACCGCCTTGGCTGAAGTCGGCGTGACTTCGGACAAAATTCTCTTCGGTCAATCTGCCGCTTTTGAAGGTCCGGCATCGGCTCTCGGGATCGGTATGAGGCTTGGGCTTCAGGCGGCGTTCGAGGAAGCCAATAGCGCCGGCGGTGTAAAGAGGCGAAAAATCGAACTCCTGTCCTATGATGACGGATACGAACCGGATAAATCCATTACCAACACCAAAAAGCTGATCCACGATGACGGTGTTTTTGCATTAATCGGCGCTGTGGGCACACCGACATCGAAAGCGGCTCAGCCCATTGCCAAGGAAGCCGGCGTACCCTTTATCGGGCCTTTCACCGGTGCCGGATTTTTGCGGGACCCGTCCAATTCCCATGTAATCAATATCCGCGGCAGTTATGATCAGGAAACGGAAGCCTGGATCAAGCATCTTACCAAAGACCTTCAAGCCAGGCGCATTGCAATCCTGTATCAGGACGACTCATTCGGACGAGCCGGACTGTCGGGTGTGGAAAAAGCGATGCGGGAGAGGAATCTGGAACTGGTGGCCGAAGGAACTTACCCGAGAAATACTACGGCGGTTAAGTCCGCCTTGCTTACCATACGTAAATCCAAGCCTGACGCTGTGGTAATGGTTGGAGCCTATAAGCCGATTGCGGAGTTTATCAAGCTTGCTAAAAAACTGAAAATGGACAGTACGTTTGTCACCATATCGTTTGTGGGCAGCAAGGCACTGGCAAAGGAATTAGGTAAAGATGGTGAGGGCGTGATTATTACCCAGGTAGTGCCTATGCCTGAAGACACCACCATTCCATTGATCGCTGATTATCAAAAGGCATTGAAAGCTGTCGATGCCGGTGCTGCACCGGGGTTTGTTTCACTTGAAGGTTATATGGTGGGCAGGTTGATGGTTCAGGCTCTGGCGCAACAACCGGGCGAGCCAAGTCGTAAAAAGCTGTTGTCAGTGGTCAACAATACCGGTACCTATGACCTATCCGGTGTCATCCTTGAATATGGAGAATCGGATAACCAGGGAATGGATGAAGTCTATCTGTCCGTCATTCAGTCCGACGGATCTTTTCAGTATGTGGAACACCTGTAGCGATAAAGGGGTGGTATAACCAAGGCGGCGCTTAGCCGATTATAAGTGCTGCTTTATTACACTGAATGGTTGATGGTGGAATCGAACGGAGTGATTGGTCAATGACAAGGAAGACGCTGAGCAGGCCCGTGAGAAACTTATTTCTGGGTGTCAGGGAAAAACTGTTACTTTCGTATTCGCTGGTTGCCATTACCACAATAGCGGCCAGCTCGATAGGATTTTACTCATTTTCCAAAATTGAGGGCTCAATCGGTCATATTACCAACGACAGTGTTCCGAGTATGATCACGGCAATGATGCTGGCTCAGCGAAGCGCAGCGTTGGAGTCGGCAATGCCCCTGCTTACCTTGGTAAAGAGTGATACCGAACGTGAAAGTCTCAACAGACAACTGAAACAGCGTGCGCATGTTATTGCGACCCTGGGAAATACACTGAGTGAAAACTCCCGCCTGCATTTGATCGTCAATAAGCTCAATGACGGCATTGAGACACTGGATGAATTAACAAAATCCAGACTATCCAGCTCCATGCGGCTCGGCAGTACAATGCGGCAGATGTTAGAAGTACAAAGCAAACTCGACAGGCTGCTGGTGACCGAGATTGATGATGCGGGATTCGAATTGATTATCAGCTCAGAAGACATGACAGCGCAAAATATTGCAAATCTGGAGAGTCTGGCGAGCAGTTCTCTTGTCAAGCTTAATGCAGCTCTGAATTTGAAATCCGAAATCAATGCTTTGATGTTGAATTTCAGTATAGCCACTGCGACTGATGACCTAGATAAAGTGGAAACACTCGCAAAGCGAGCCGAACTCATTTCCGCCAGAATCGTAGAGTATCAATCGCAGCTTGGGTCACAATACAGCAATGCGGAATTACTCAGTGCCAGCAATACTATTCTTGCCGCTGCCAAGGGTGGATCCAGTATTTTCCGTTTGAGAATCGCGGAATTTTCAGAGGCTGCCGCACTGGCTGAATCGGCTGCGCTGCTTGAGTATATTATTCCGAAACAAAAAAGCCTGACTGAAATTCTGACGGATATTACCGAGAGTGTTTACGCTGAATTGGTAATGTCCGCGAAAGATGTGGAGAACACAAATGCCGAGGGTATTCCGCAGTTGATGGATACAGGCGTCAGCACTCTACGCGCCTTATTGGAAGCGAGGGCCGAAAACAACCTGATTCTGGGTATGCTGTCTGAGGCGTCGCAGGTCGATTCGGTTGAATTGTTACAACCCATAATAGAGCGATTCAATGCCGCGAAACAATCAATGCTGGTGGCTCAATCGGGTTTGCAGTCTTTAGCCAATAAAGATCAAATCGTGAAAAAAATTGAGGCATTGTTTGCATTTGCCCAGGGAGAGAGAAGTATATTTTCACTCAGGCAATCCGAATTGAAGATCCTCTCCAATATCAACGTTCAGCTGGACAATCAGAAACAGATACTGGCAGGACTGTTGGATAAGATCAATGAAGAGGTTGACAAAAGCAAGCAGGCGGTTGCCATCGCGTCGGAAAACACTTCCGAAATCATCAAGCTAAGCAAGACATGGCTTGGCGTATTTGCTCTGAGCAGTCTTGTGGTATCAGTGTTGATTGTCTGGCTTTTCGTAACCAGGAATCTGTTGGCAAGATTGATGTCGGTTATCTCGGCCTTGCGTAACATTGCAAACGGTAATTTGGACTGTGAAGTAAAAATTCAGGGCCGTGATGAACTTGGTGAATTGGCGGAATCACTTGAGGTCTTCCGAGAAAAGGCGCGGGAAAATGATCGCTTGCAGGAGGCTGAGAGAAAAGCCGCCGAAGAGCGTATCGAGCAGGAGCGGGAGCGGCAGCGTTTTGAGACTGAAAAACAGGCCGCCAGGGACGAGAAGCATCGGCAGGAACTGGAGCGGTCAAAACGGGAAAGCGAACAGAACGAAGCGTTGAAACAAGACACAGATGCATTATTGGATGTGGTCAGATCGGCAGCCCAGGGCGATCTGACCAAGTCCATCACCGTTTGTGGTGATCACCCTACAGGACAGCTGGCACAGGGCCTGGAGGTCTTGATCGAGTCTTTTACCCGTGTGATGAATCAAATTTTCAGCAGCGCGGAGACGGTTGCAAGCGGTGCCCGGGAAATGGCTAATGGAAATACACATTTATCGAAACGCACCGAGCAACAGGCAAACAGTCTGGAGGAAACTTCGGCATCGGTGGCTCAAATTACGGAAACGGTAAAGCAAAATACGGAAAATGCGCAACATGCGAATGATCTTGCCCTTAAAGCGCAAGAGCGGGCAGAGCAGGGAAGTCAGGTTGTGGCCGAAACCGTATCCGCAATGGGGGCAATTAACGAATCCAGCGTAAAAATAGCAGAAATCGTAGGCGTGATCGATGAAATCGCATTTCAAACCAACTTACTCGCATTGAATGCTGCGGTTGAAGCGGCCCGTGCCGGAGAGCAGGGAAGGGGATTTGCGGTTGTGGCGTCGGAAGTGAGAAATCTTGCGGCGCGCAGCGCAACCGCGGCGAAGGAAATCAAAGAGCTGATCGAGGACAGCGTTGATAAAGTCAACCATGGCGTCAAACTGGTCGGGGAATCGGGTCAAACGCTGGATGAGCTATTGGGTTCGGTAAAGCAGGTGACTGATATTGTCAAAGATATTGTTGAAGGCTCGGAACATCAAAGTAATGGCATTGAAAAGGTCAATGAGGCTGTCATTCTGCTCGATGAAATGACTCAGAAGAACGCTCAGATGGTGCAGATGGCGGCTTCGTCGAGTGAATCCATGGCTGAGCAGTCGGTTAAGTTGAAGGAGCATATCAGTTTCTTTAATTTTAAAGAGCTGGATGGACCAGGGGACCTGTCGGTGCATGACGTCGGCTCGGAACCAGACGAGCAGCAACGTCTTAGTGCCTGAGAGTGGACTCCGGTATTTACTGCTTCCGCCAACACCGCCTGCTCTTTTCAATTTCTAATACCCCTGAGCCTGCCCATCCTTTCTGGAATCCGATCCTCCGATGAGGACTCCGGCTTCCCTGTCAATTTGAATAATCTGCCCTCCGCCGTGGGGTGAGCTTGCATTTCGAACGCTGTGTCCCAGGCCGATCAGCGATTCGGCCAAATCGGCGGGGGCGCCGCGTTCGAGTTCCAGAACATCATCTTCTCCCCAGAATACCCGGTGGTGGTCCAGGGCTTGCTGGGGGTCCATTCCATAATCGATAAGGTTACACAAGACGTGTGCATGCCCCATAGGTTGGTAGGCTCCGCCCATCACGCCGAAGCAATATTCGACCTTCCCGTTGTTTGTGGTCATTGACGGAATAATGGTGTGCATGGGGCGTTTTGCGGGGCCTATGGCGTTTGGGTGATTGTCCTCCACCACGAAGCAGGCTCCGCGGTTTTGCAGGACTATGCCGGTATCGGCAGATGTGATTCCGGAACCGAAGTTCATGTAGATTGAATTGATAAATGATACGGCTCGTTGATCGCGGTCGACCACAGATAAGTACACGGTATCTGAGCAGGGCAATTGCGGCAGGCTGATGGTGTTGTTACGTGAGCGGGAGTTAAATTGCGAGGCCAGTTTTTCGGTGTATCGCTGGCTGAGCAGGGTGCTGACGGAGACGGTCATATCCTTGGGGTCGGCGACATAAGCATCCCGGACGGAGTAAGCAATACGTCCGCATTCTATTTCCAGGTGGATCCGCTCGGCGCTGTCAGCTGCCAGGGAATCCGCGTTCAGATTCTCCAGCAGATTAATCAGTATCAGCGCGATCATACCTTGACCGTTCGGTGGAATTTCAAAAATATCAACGGCGTTGTATCGGGTTGATAGAGGATTTACCCAGTCAGCGGTAACATTTGCCAGATCTTCTTCGCTGAGAAAGCCACCGTGCGACTGGACAGTACGCGCGATATCGGCGGCGACTTCTCCTTGATACATGGCGGTCGCGCCATTTTGCGCGATACGGCGCAATGTCCTGGCCAATGCCGGCAGGCGTATTATTTGTCCGCAGGCGGGTGGCTTGCCCTTAGGCAGATAATGCGAGCGTGATCCTGTGTCCTGTCGGAGTTTTTCGAAGGCGCCGTGCCAATCTTGTGCAACTCTTGGGGCGAGCGAAAATCCGTTTTCCGCATAGAATATCGCGTCAGCGAACAAAGCGTTGAAATCGAGGGTGCCGAAGCGTTCTGTAAGGGTTTCCCAGGCTTTAACTGCACCGGGTACGGTAACGCAATGAGCCGGAACCACCGCCAAATCCGAAATGTTTCGTTCCAGATACCAGTCTAAATGGGCGCGCGAGGCGGAACGGCCTGAGCCGTTGAGTCCATGCAGAGTACCGTCCGGGTCGGCGACGATGCAAAAGCAGTCCCCTCCGATTCCGGTCATCTGTGGTTCAACCACTCCAAGCACAGCACTGGCCGCTATGGCTGCGTCTACCGCATTTCCCCCTTGTTGTAGTATTTTCAAAGCGGTGGAACTGGCAAGAGGATGCGATGTCGCGACCATGCCGTTGCAGGCGTAAACGGGAGAACGGCCTGGTAGATCAAAATGTCTCATAGTCTGATCTCTTGCTATCGGGAACGGAGATTTAAGAGCTTAGCAAGATAACATGACAATAGCATTCTGAAAACGGCTCTGATCGATCGGCAAGAAGTTCCCGCCAGGTGCGTTTTGAACGCAAGCCCCGTAGGGGCAAAGCACACGGATGTCCGGCATAAAATCAGGAGGAAATCTGGCCAAATTCAGCAAATTTGCAGTAGGCGCAGAGATCATGAACAGGTTCTTAGTGCCGGATTTAATTCTGATGGCATTTTTCGAGTATCGTCGCGCAGTCATTTCTTATTCTCCGGAACATTTACCGCAATCAGGGTGCCAGTGATAGTCCGTGTTTCTGCGTGAGTTTAAATCATTGAAATTCTTGTAATTGTTCATATTTCCGCCAGGGCGGTCTGCCTCAGAATGATCAACAATGGTGCTATGTGAGGAGGCACGGCATTGAATAGGAGCGATACTGGATACTTTGCTCAATCAGGACTGATTGTTGGTGTTATTGCCGTGTCATGTAATGAATACGGGCCGCCGAATCGACTTGGCGGAAGCTGAAATTTGTATTCTTTCAATAGAATCGATTATGAAAGTGGATATATAATACGGCACCACTTTTTCCGAATATATCAATGGCGTGTATATTTCCGCCTGTACAGGACGGAAATTCGTCGAATTCGCAGTAGGCAGAGAGATTTTAGACAGGCTCTCAGATCAACTAGAACAAAAACTGAGCAGACTATGAAATTATTGATGGTCGGGCCGAAGAGCCCGCCTGTAGGAGGCACAACGGTGTTGTTTGAGCAGCTTTGTTCTTACATTGTTGAGCACACCGATTTTGAATTGACGGTGATGAACACCTCACCGGCCAAACTTGCGCGTTCTCCGATTTCTATCCTTAGATTCTTTTTAGGCACTTTTAACTCGGTAAGCAAGCACGATATTATCGTCCTGCATTCTTCTTCTTCCGCTATGCTTCTCTTTGGAGGCGCTACTTTAAAAATTGCGACGGCTTTGCAACAAAAAAAATGGGTGTACAGAAATTTCGGAGGAAGATTCCCTTTATATTGGCAAAAACTTTCCGGGTTCAAGCGTTATCTGCTGCAACGCACGGTGTTGTCAGCCGATGTATTATTGTTCGAAACCCACGAATCCGTCTCGTTTGTTAAATCCTTAACCGAAAGTCAGGTAAACTGGTTTCCCAACAGTCGTGTTGTTTCACCTAATACCTCGCTGCGCAGTGGGCCCGCCAGGCGCTTTGTGTTTATTTCTCACGTAAAGCCTTCCAAGGGCATTCGGATATTAATACAGGCCGCAAAGGGCTTGAAAGGGATAGATATTGATGTATACGGTCCGCTGGAGGGTGGTGTGATAAGGGAAGAATTCGAGGGTTCGCTGGTAAACTACAAGGGTGAACTGGTGTCCAGTATGGTCAGAGATACGTTGTGTCAGTACGATGTATTGTTGTTACCGACATTTTATCAGGGGGAAGGATACCCAGGGATAATACTGGAGGCCTATAGCGTCGGTATGCCTGTGATCACCACTCGCTGGCGCTGTATATCTGAAATTGCGGACCAAAGCTGCGCCATTTTGACTGAACCGAACAATGTCGGGCAGCTGCAAGAAGCGATTCAGTCACTGGTGGATGATGAATTGCGGGTGAATGAATTGAGAAAGAACGCCGCCCAAAAATCACTGGAATTTTCAAGTGACAAATGGAGCAAAGTCTTTGTTGACACCATCTCCAAGCTTGGAGACTAAAAAAAGTCACTAAAACCGCGATTGCTGCGTTTTCACACGAAGTATTCAAGACAAATATGTACAGTTGTCGGAATTGTTACTACATCATGCGTCACGGGCACAGTGTTGCCAATCAGAAAAAGCTTATAGTCAGTAAGGTGGAGAACGGTGGCGGGGCTTATGGTCTGAGTGATGTGGGCGTCGAGCAGGTCAAGCGGAGGCTTTTACTGGAACAGCGGCTGGATGAATCAACCGTAATTCTTTGCTCTGATTTCAAGCGGGCCTCGGATACGGCGGAAATCGTGGCCCAAACTCTGGCCGTAGACACTCCCGTCGTATCGGATCCACGCTTGAGAGAGCGGGATTTCGGTGATCTGGAGTTGAAGCACAGTCGTTTCTATGAATCGGTGTGGGATTATGACAAAAACAATCCCAGCCATAGTGAATTCTGTGTCGAGTCGGCCACATCTGTTGCGCACCGGGTATTGAATTGTTTTCTGGATCTGGAAAATCACTACAACAGCCGGGATATTCTGCTTATTTCTCATGGCGATACTTTACAAATACTACAGGCCGTATTGCAGTCAAAATCACCGGCGGAGCATCGGTCCATCGAACATTTGGAGACCGCGGAGATCCGCAGACTTTTTGTGGCTATGAATTTTCAGCGGTATCGATCCGCCCCCGCTCGTCTCCGAAATAAACACTAAACCTCTGTCTCGCAAGTTCTTCAAAATAACGCTCAAGCATCTTTCGCACTTGCTTGTCGGCTACTCGACCCCATGGTAGCTCTTCAGCCTGATAGAAACGGCCCTCTGTTGGATCTTCTTCGTGTGCTTCTCCTCTGTAATAGATAGCTTGAGCGCCCGTTTCCTTGTTTTCATAGACTGAGTAGAGGAACCCAAACGCCACTCTGATTCCAAGCGCGGATAAATGAGTTCTGAGATTTCTCAGGGAACCGGAGTGCCCGCCTTCTCCACTGTGCGGAAGCTGAAGTGTTTCTTTATCATCTCCCGGCAATAATAATACAGCTCCGTCGCGCTCTACTATGGCGCCGACGACTAATTCGGCACTTTTATTTGTCGCATTAAAAGCGATCTGCTCGATTCCGGGAGAAAAATAACCGCCATGACCGTATCCCAGGGGTGTAATTTCCTCGTGATTGAAAGCCAAGACTTTTCCCAGCAAAATAATATGATCACCTGCATCGACGATACTGTGCTGGCTGCATTCAAACCAGGCAACAACATCGTCGATCAGGGGGCAGCCATAACTCCCCCCATGCCAGCTTACCCGGTCGAACTTGTCCGGATCTTTAGTGGAAAAAATCCCGGATACGTCCTTTTGCAATTCCGACAGTATATTCACTGCAAAGTAGCCGGCTGCCTCGAAAACGTGTCTGCTCGCCGCCGATTTGGCAATACAGACCAGAAGCAACGGCGGCTCCAGGGATACTGATGTAAATGAATTAGCGGTAAAACCCCGGGGCCTGCCATCCTGATCTTTGCAGGTTAATACGGTAACCCCGGTCAGAAAACGGCCGAATGCGTTTCTCAGTTCAAGTGGGTTGAAACTATCCAAGTCGGTTCTCTAATCAGTCGGTTTTTGCAGCAGTTTAAACTTAAACCGTTATATAGCAACTCCTGGATGAAGGAAATCGAGTTTCCGAGCAAGTAGCGCCAGCGAAACAGGGCGGGTGAAATATGCGGGATTTACACCGCCAATGTCGCCTTGTGGCTTATGTCTTCTCAAGTGATATATCGCAATATGTACTGTGCTGAGATGGCGATTTTTGCTAAACTTGCGAAATTTTTAGCCCATCCTGTTGCAAAAGAGATTGCTACGGATTTGGTTTATATTTAATTGGAGGGTCGCTGTGTCCGTCAATTCAGATTCTGACTTGATCAAGTCGTTTATTTTAGTGCTGGGTGGATTGGTTCTATTTACCGTCTGTATTATGTTTCTTGCACGGGTTATCTCACCCCCGGAAGTCTACGACGACAAACTTATCAGTGAAACCCTGCAAAAGCGGATCGCTCCGGTTGGCCAGGTAAGAACCGCCGCTTCAGCCGCGCAAGACAGTCCCGGCGATGAAAAAACCGAAGTCGCGGCTAAAACTCCACAGGAACTCTACGACGGTATCTGTGCCTCCTGTCATGCAACCGGCGTGGCCGAAGCACCCAAACTGGAAGATGAGGCTGAATGGGCCAAGCGTGCCGAGGCAGGAGTGGATGCGCTCGTCGCGACGGTCATCTCCGGAAAGGGCGCTATGCCTCCGAATGGCGGATCGGCCTATAGCGAAGAAGAAATCAAGTCAGTGGTTCAATTGATGTTAGGGCAGGATTCCGGGGCTTCAGGCGAAGCTGCGGCCGAGGCTCCGGCGCAAGAGGCTGAATCCACCGATGCGGGGGCAGAAGAACAAAGCGATTCTGCCGAATCGGGTGAAGCCGCGGCGGCTCCTGCAGCCGCTGAAGGCGGCGGAGTTCCTGCGCAGGTCAAAACAGCGGTCGATACCATTTGCGCCGCCTGTCATATCGCAGGTGTTGCCGAGGCACCGAAATTCGGTGATAAGGAAGCCTGGGACAAACGAGCCGAAGCGGGTCTCGATGCGATGGTTGCGACGGTGATCTCGGGTAAGGGCACCATGCCTCCAAAGGGCGGTACTCAGCTCAGCGACACCGAATTGAAGCAGGCCGTTGAATATATTCTCAGCAAATAGCACAGGTCGAAATGCGCCGGCAGGTTTGCGGCGTTCTTTCGATCAGATCCACCACGGAATCCTGTTGTCCTGATTTCCTTTTTGATCGCCGCCGGCGCCATAAGCGAAGTATGGCGATTTTGAGTGGACAGTCTATCCCGCCAGCCGTAATGGCGGGGGCAGGATCAGTCACGACGTAATTTGTCATTTATCGCAATAGGCGTTGGGTAGACCATTACGATCCAATAAGTGCTGACGATAAAGGAGACAATGGTTGCCGTTTGAATGAGCGCGTTGGCTCGCTGCGAAATAATCCCTGAGCCTACAGCGACAACGGCGATCAGAAGTGAAAATTCACTGATTTGTCCCAACCTGACACCGATTTCTCCGGCAAGCTTTTCTTTTTCCTTTTCCCGCTTTAGAAGCAATCGGAAAATCTGCGGCTTGATGATAATTGCGGCGCCCGCCAATATCAGCCCCGGTAATAATACACCTTGCAACATGGAGACATCATATCCCGCTCCCAACGCGAAAAAGAACATGATCAGAAAAAAATCACGTAGCGGTTTCAGGCTTTCAGCGATAAACCGGGCTATGGGGTTGGTGGCAAGTGTGACACCGGCGATAAACGCGCCGATTTCGTGTGATAAGCCGATCAGCTGGCCGAGCTCCGCTATGCCCAGGCACCATCCGATAGCAAGCAGAAAAACGTATTCTTTGATCTGATCGAATCGGGCAAACAGTCTGAATAACACGAATTTGGAAAAGTAATAGGATCCGGCAGCGATCAAGGGCAGTCCGATCAGAATATTGATGGTTTCGAGCAAAAGGTTTCCCTGGCTTCCCAGTCCTTGAATCAACAACATGAGTACCACTGCCAGCATATCCTGTAACAGCAAAATGCTGACGATAATTTCGCCCATGTGCTGATGGTGTAATGCACTGGTCGGCAATAGCTTCAATCCCACAATCGTGCTTGAGAACATCATGATGGCGCCTATAATCAGGCTGTCGGGCCAATCGAAACCGAAAATCAGCGCTATCACTAGCCCAATCAGTGTAAAAATGACGCAACTCGCACTGGTTACTACCGTTGCTTCGCGAAACAGATGCTGCAGATCTCTCGGCTCAAGGTTCATGCCGAGCAGAAAGAGCAGGAATATAATGCCGACATCGGCGATTTCAGTGATGAGCTGCGCATCTGAGATCAGTTTGAGGCCCCACGGGCCGAGCAATACCCCCAGAGCTATATAGGCGATCAACAACGCCTGGCGGGTATATAACGCAACGGTGCTGATCACAGCCGCGCCGGTGAAAATCAAAAACATGGAAAAGACAAACGTGTGTTCCTGCATTGAATCCGGGCCTTTTGAAATGAGTTATAGAATCTGCCGTTTGTGGAACTATTGCCCATTTTCCACAGATTTCATCAATAGCGGCATTGCAGTGCAAAATACACCAATCCCAAGGGCAGGCCTTAGGTGGAAAAAAGCCATTCGTATATCATCAGCGAGTCTTAGTGTCAGTATCATGACTCCCGGGCAAGTCTCTGATTTTTTTTAATTTGTAGCATTGTGAGCTGAGTAAAATCAGTAGATAATCGAGTGAAGCGGGTTGTCTCTGCCCACAAGGGTAAATTCTGCTTCAAAGTATAGCTCGTGCGGGATATCACCGGGTAATTTTGCTGGATTCAACCATACTTAACTATTTATTATATTGAAGAATGCTAATATACTGATTTATAGATGAACTCAGAAAATTTCTTAAAGGCAAATACAATGATGTCAGAAACCCCGCAATTGATGACACAGGATGAAGACATCGAGCGTGCTTCGCGCTCTCTTAAGGCCATGTCACATCCCTTACGTTTAAAAATACTGTGTACTTTAGGCGATGAGGAAGTCAGCGTTCAGGATATAGTAGAAAACGTAGGAACCTCACAAAGCAATATTTCTCAGCACCTTGCAGTTTTACGGGATAAAGGTATTCTTGCATCCCGCAAAGATGCCAACCGGGTGTATTATCGGGTTGGCGACGCACGAACTTTGCGCTTGATCGGGATGATGCAGGATGTTTTCTGTTCTCATCCGCATATATAGAATCGAACAGAGATGTTCAATCGGCAACCTTTGAAGAACGGGCACAGATAACCCTTGTTCCCGGCTACACGGCTGATTAACTGAATTTAAGAAAATATGTCACAGTTTATCGAATTTGTTGGAAACAATGCCTTATTGTTTGTGGCTCTTGCGGTCGTTCTTGGAATGATTGCCTACATTGAATTTCAGCGTCTGTTTTCCGGAACAGCACAATTGTCTGTTCCTGATGCTATTCGTATGCAGAATGACAAAAGTGCGGTATTCATCGACGTTCGTGAAGTCAACGAATATAAAAACGGCCATATTATCGATGCAAAAAATCATCCCCTGAGCAGTTTCGATAAAAATCTTTCTCAATTGGACAGACACAAAAATGATCCGGTCATTGTCTATTGCGCGACAGGATCGCGTTCATACCGGGCTTGCTCAAAGTTACGGAAAAAAGAATTCGAATCGGTATTCAATCTTGCTGGCGGTCTGTCGGCCTGGGAAAAAGCCAGTCTTCCCCTAGTCAGTAAATAGTTGATTTAATTGCAGGCCAAATCCATGTTCAGGCTGAGAGCCGATACCCTTGTCAATCAGGATAATTAACAACTACGTTTCCATCTTCCCATCCAATCAGTGAGCCAAAAAATGGCAGAAGAACAAAAGGCGACATCGGAAGCCGATGCGCAACAAAATTTTCGTATTCAAAAGGTCTATGTAAAAGATGTTTCCTTTGAATCACCTAATACGCCGGGGTTGTTTCTCGAACAGTCTGACTGGTCGCCGACGGTAAATCTGCAGCTGAACTCGGAAAGCCGTGTTGTCGGAAACGATCTCTATGAAACCGTATTGACCGTCACTGTCACTGTGAAGTCTGGGGAAAAAACGGCCTATTTGGTGGAGGTCAAGCAGGCCGGCCTGTTCGTGGTGAAAGGATTTGATGAAACTAACCGTGGGGGTTTGCTCGGCAGTTACTGCCCTAACATCCTCTTTCCTTTCGCCCGCGAAGTGGTCGCTGATCTGGTCGTCAAGGGGGGTTATCCACAATTGTTATTGGAGCCGATTAATTTCGATGCGCTCTATGCCCAGCATATGCAGCAAAGCAAGCAAAATGCCCCCGCTACTGACACCACTCAATAAAGCAAAACATTTTCCTATCCGCGACAAATATTGACATGTCAGGAAAATCTTCATTTGTGGTGTTGGGTGCAGGTTCTTGGGGAACGGCGCTTGCCTGCTTGCTCGCCCGCGCTGGTCATCGAACCGCATTATGGGGGCGAGACAGCGAGGCAATGCAACAAATGCATGCAACTCGCGAAAACAAGCGGTATTTGCCCGGTTTAAGATTGCCGGATTCACTGGTGTGTACGGCGGATCTGCAACCTGCGCTCTCGATGGGCAAAGTGATTCTGTTAGCAACGCCAACCAAGGCATTCGGCAGCACTGTCGAAATGCTGAAACCGGATTTACAAAGCGGACAAATTCTGGTCTGGGCGTGTAAAGGTCTGGAATCCGGCAGTGGTCGACTGCTGCATGAAATATTGCAAGAACGACTACCCGACGTCAATTCGGCGATAGTGTCCGGCCCCTCGTTTGCAACGGAGTTAGCACAGAATCTTCCTACCGCAATTACCGTGGCTTCTTTCGATCAAGACACCGCGGAAAAACTGGCTCACGATTTACACGGCGACAATTTCCGGGCTTACAGTTCGCAGGACGTTGTCGGTGTCGAAATCGGTGGCGCATTGAAAAACGTTTACGCGATTGCCGCCGGGATTTCCGATGGACTTGGTTTCGGCGCCAATTCCCGGGCTGCACTGATCACCCGGGGATTGGCCGAACTCATGAGATTGGGTGTGGCCATGGGGGCGCGCCCCGAGACCATGATGGGTTTATCCGGAATGGGTGATCTGGTACTGACCTGTACGGATGATCAATCACGCAATCGCAGATTTGGCTTATCTGTGGCAAAAGGATACAGCGTTGATCAAGCGCTAAAAGAAATTTCGCAGGTCGTTGAAGGTGTCAGGACGACACAAGACGCCCGTTTGCTCGCCGATAAGTACCAGGTTGAAATGCCGATAGTGGATCAGGTTTATAATGTCCTTTACCACACAAAATCGCCCATAGAAGCCGTACAGGATCTGTTGTCACGTTCACCAAAACAGGAGATACGATAGCTAGCGTACTGTAACACCCAAAAGGCACCTATAGAAAGTCAGTAAAACCGCGAGTGCAAGGCGCAGTGCGCGGGTAAAGGACACGGGTTTACTTCTATGGCCCTTGCCAAGGGCTGTAACACTGCCATCGCGGTTTTAATGACTTCCCCAAGGGCGAGCCGAGACAGGCCATCTGCGGTGTTGCGCCCTCTTGAGGTAGAGTGGCTACCCCGGCGAGGACGCGCCTGGCAGCTGACCTGTCTCGACTCGTCTATAGGTGCCTTTTGGGTGTTACAGTACACTAGCGACGCTCGTTTTCAGTGCCAGTAAACCCGTTCTGCCTCCAGGCTTCAAACGCAATAATTGAGACAGCGTTTGCCAGGTTGATACTGCGACTTTGGACCAACATCGGAATACGAATTTTTTCAGTCTCGTTCATCTGAGAAAGTATATGGTCGGGCAATCCCCTGGTTTCCGGACCGAACAGGAATGTATCTCCCGGTTTGTATTTCGGCAGCGTGTAGCAGGTTTTAGCTTTCGTTGTACAGGCGAATATTCTGGGATCCGTCTGCGTAGCCAAAAATTCCGGATAACTTTTGTGTTCCGTAACCGCAGTAAACTCACGGTAGTCGAGTCCTGCTCGGCGTAGTTTTTTCTCCTCCAACCCAAATCCCAACGGATGAATCAAGTGAAGAACAAACCCGGCATTTGCGCAAAGCCGGATCACATTGCCCGTATTTGGCGGTATTTCCGGTTGAAATAAAGCAATATTGAACATTTTCTCAGCACTAAAATCATTGTTGTTTCGGAAATCTTAACTATATAGGAGGATACGGCGGTCATTTAACAGGATCAAAAAATTCAGTTTGAAGAGCTGCTTGCAAACACTTGTACGATACGTTGCTACCCGACTGTTTGTTGAGGGTAGGTTCAGATAGTGACGAAATATTCATGAATACAGACGATCTGCTGAATATAGCTTGCGATTTCGACGAAGTCGACTACTGCCGTTTCTTCTCACTGCTGGAATCGCCGTTTTGTCAGCAGTTTGATTGCAGCAAATTTTATCAGGGAGCGAACAGAATATCTGCGGTGGAGGACATTCTATTGCGGATTGAGGCCGATGAACCCTTTGTCTATGTTAAGTCCGAACCAGGTCAGGGTAAGACTGCGTTGTGCAGGATGGTAGAACAGCAATTAGCAGAAGGTCTGTGCCTCTACGCCAATTGTTCCGGAAGGACTCATCGTTTTTCCGTTGAAAAACAACTTTCCGGAGGACTCTTGCTGGATGCAGATACAACATCGGATGCTTTACAAATTGAAGAAGCTATTTCCGGTTTACTCAAATTACATGGCCGACTGGTAATTTTGCTGGAGGGGATAGTTTGTATTAACAGCGAACAACTGGCCTGGCTTTGCAAGCTGAGCTCTATAGCGCAGGATTTGAACAAACCACTGAGTATTGTATTTTTCTTTTCCCAGTCCGAACAGGAAGTGTTGCAGGCAAGTGGATTTAATACTGAGTACCGGCAGATAGAATTGGACAATCTGACCGAGTACGAGGTCTACGAATACCTCAATAACCATATGCAATTGTGTGGTCATGATCGCTCAGAATCTTTCCCGCGAAAAACATCACAGATCATGGCCGCAGGTTCCATGGGAAATTTTGCTAAGCTGGTCACTATGGCCGATAGTACGCTGCGCCATTCGTATCGCAGACGTGAAAAAATACCTTCCATCGGAGACGTGCCTGTAGTAATTAATCAAAACCCATCCCCCAAAAAAGAAAGCCGGGGCGATGCCGTTCTCACAGCTAAAGACACGGTGTTAATGGGTGCGCTCAGTGGATGTATTATCCTGGTTTTCTTCTGGGGCATTTTCGGTTCGGTATAATATTCACGTAGAAGTACATTTTGTGAACCCGGTCACATTATATAAATGTTAACTGGTTCACAATAGGTTTCGCCTTTCATTCAGGCGTGGCCGGAAACAACAACTCACGGAATGAGGATGCTGAAAAGAAAATGGAAGGACCGCTTTACCTGTAGCGGCAATATGGCAATTCTCTATGTGGTCTTGTTCGTTTTGCCGGCCTGCGCGGCTAATTCTCCCAAATCAATAGATATCGGGTCGGAAGTTCTCGAATCCGATCTCACAGACCTCGCCAAAAAGCATTTCGTCACACAAACGAAAATTCCCGAAGAGGAACCGTCTTCAACAATCCCGGCTTCAAAGAAAGCAAGCGACTATCCTCTATTTTCGGTTTCACTGTCAGATGTACCGGTCAAAGAGTTTATCGGTGCTCTGGCAAAAGATGCGGATCTGGAACTGGTGATCAGCGGTACCCTTTCAGGAAAAGTCAGCCTTGTAATGAACAACCGCCCCTTGCGATTTATACTCGACAGCATCGCCGAGCAACTGCCGCTTCGATATGTACTGCACGACTCTTACCTGCAAGTCTTTGAGGATCGTGCTTACATCCAGACTTATCAGGTGGATTATCTGAATATCTCGCGGACCTCTGCCAGTGATATCGATCTATCGACCCAGATAGATTCCATCAGCCTCAGTTCGGACGGAAATGAATCTTCATCGGCGGGTGGCAATAATTCAAAAGCAAGCATAAAAAATCATACTGAAAATCAATTCTGGGAGAGTCTGAAAAACAACCTGCTTGCACTGATCGGCGAGCCCATGGAACAACAGCAAGACGCGCCGTCGTCGATCATTATAAATCGTGAGACCGGTGTGGTCATAGTCAGGGCCAGATACCGGATTCAGCAGGAAGTTGCTCGGTTTCTCGATCAAGTCGTCAGCAGCGCACAAAAGCAGGTATTGATCGAAGCGTTAGTAGTTGAGATTAATTTAAGAGAGGAATTTCAGGCCGGTGTCGACTGGAGAGTAGTTTCAAACGGCTCCGGGTCGTCAAACTTTGTGCAGAATTTCTCAGCCAGCCCGGTAGTGACTCGCGAGTCCATCAGTGAAATCGCATCTCCTTCTGCGATACTCAGCGTATTTAAAAACAGCGTCAGCGGTACCGATATTACAGCAACTCTGTCTCTGTTGGAAAAGTTCGGAGATGTTAAAATTTTATCCAGTCCCAAGATTAATGCCCTCAATAACCAGGCGGCCGTTTTAAAGGTTGTGGATAACAGGGTGTATTTTTCTATCGGCGTGCAACGTGTGACCACCAACGAAACACTGGAAAAACTCACCACAACATCCGAAATACGAACTGTCCCCATCGGCTTGGTCATGAACGTGATTCCCTATATTGGCCAGGGTGGTGAAATAATTTTAAATGTGCGGCCAACTATTTCAAGAATCCTGGGTTTTGTGACAGACCCTAATCCGGATCTGGCGGCGATCGGAATGCGAAATCTGGTGCCCGAGATTCAAGTCAGGGAGATGGAATCCATTCTGCGTGTAAAAAACGGAGGATTGGTTATTATCGGAGGGTTAATGCAGGAGCGGGTCAACAATCAATTGATCGGTATTCCTGTGCTTTCCCGGATTCCCCTTTTGGGCAGGCTGTTTCAATACCAAGAGGAGAAAAAAGAGAAAACCGAGCTATTGGTATTCTTGCGGCCGGTGATTATTGAAGATGGTTCAATATCATCCAGGGCGTGTCATCAATTACTCAATACATCCTGTTATGACTGAACATTTGCCAGCCATGGCGCTTTGCGGTCCGAAGCGGCTGGCTCAGTTGCCAGGGAATTTACACAATAAAAAGTCGTTGTTGAATACAAGGAGAAATCATGCTGGGAAAGCAATTGCTGAAAAACGGGCTGATCGATAAAGATCAGTTGCGTATAGCGGTAACAGAACAACAGAAGTCGGGTCGCAGACTTGGAAGATTACTGGTGGAGTTCGGCTTTCTAAGCGAAATACAGCTCAGGGATACCTTGGGGAAAATGTCCGGAATTCGTTCGATTGATTTATCATCTACACAACTGGATCCTGATGCGCTCAAACTCTTATCTGCTGAAACAGCGAAGCGATTTCGGGCTGTGCCCTTTAGACTTGACAAGGAAACGCAAAGTTTAACCCTGGCCATGTCGGAAGCGAACAATCTTGTTGCTCTTGATCGTATTCGACGTTCGGTAGGGAAACATATGAAGATAAAAGTTATACAGGCAAGCGACTCCGATATAGACAGGTCACTTGAGTTGGGATACGGATCGAAAGAGAATTTTGACAATTTACTTCAACGGCTTGACGTAGAAAGCCAATCAGACCAGGAGGAGAGTCACTCGGACGGACCATCAAATGCATTAATCCGTTTGGTCGACTTCGTCCTGGAGGATGCCGTCAGAGCGGGAGCGTCGGATATCCATCTGGAGCCGGAAGCCGGATTTGTTCGAATACGATACCGGGCTGACGGAGTCTTGTTCCAAATACGTTCCTTGCATAAAAAGCACTGGCTTGCAATAGTCAGTCGGCTGAAAGTCATGGCACAGATGGATATAGCCGAAAACAGATTGCCTCAGGACGGAAGCTTTTCATTGACTCTGGATGCAAAGCAGATTGATTTCCGGGTCTCAAGTTTTCCAATTCTGCATGGTGAGAACATTGTTTTACGGATATTGGATCGCAATAAATCGATACTAAGCCTGCCCGATCTTGGCCTGGACATGCAACAGCTTGATTTAATCCGGAACATTCTGGATGCCCCT
Organism: Granulosicoccaceae bacterium; assembly: GCA_965222695.1. Taxonomy (GTDB): domain Bacteria; phylum Pseudomonadota; class Gammaproteobacteria; order Granulosicoccales; family Granulosicoccaceae; genus UBA7957. The sequence continues at coordinate 4,845,484 of OZ244967.1, forward strand.
GAAGGTTTGGTGCTTATCGCCGGGCCAACAGGTAGCGGAAAAACAACGACACTTTACTCGTTGATCAACGAAATCAATAACACTTCGGTCAATATCATGACTTTGGAAGATCCTGTTGAGTATCCGCTTAACGGGGTCCGGCAAAGTAATCTGGGTCAGCACAGAGTGTTGAATTACCAGGATGGTATCAGAGCGATTCTCCGGCAAGATCCGGATATTGTATTGATAGGTGAAATTCGTGATGCGGACACTGCCGCCATTGCAGTAAGGGCTGCTTTGACCGGCCATAAAGTCTATTCAACCATTCATACGCGCTCATCGTTCTCGGCAGTTCAGCGGCTTGTTGATTTAGGCGTTAAACAAACCATGCTATCCGGAAATCTTTTGGCGGTGATTTCTCAGCGCCTCGTCAGAATGCAATGCAACCACTGTGCATCCCGGGCTGAGGGTAAAAAAACTGTCTGCCCGGTATGCGGGAATTCAGGATACAAAGGCCAAAGAGCAGTCATCGAGATACTGAATATTGATGATACTTTGAATCGAATGATACTGGACTGCACCGCCACGGACCGTATAGAAAGCTATGCCCGGAATTTGGGATGGGTTCCGCTTCGGGATAAAGCCCGAGAACTGGTTCATCTGGGAATAAGCAATGAATCCGAAATAAAGCGCGTATTCGGAATCAAAGCTGACACCGGTCAGTAAAGTGGCCGTATACCGTTACAAAGCCCGCAACAAATCGGGATCAGTAGTCGCTGGAAGAATACGAGCGGACAATCTGCGCGACGTCGAAGTTGTATTACAGGGCTTTCAGCAACAATTGATTTCCTACCGAAAGGAATTATTTTTCCTTCCTTACTCAAACAAGATCCACAGAGATGTTTTTATACTGATTTTTTCACAGCTTTCACATCTGCTTGAAGCGGGAGTACCTCTTCTCCAAAGCCTTACTGATTTGCAGGAATCACAGGACAGTGAAAATGCGTCCCTTTTTCTTCAATCCCTTGTTCAGCAGATCGAATCGGGAGCGGTATTGTCGAGCGCACTGGAACATGCTGCTGCTCAAGTTCCATCCATGTCGGTTGCCATGATTCGCGCCGGAGAGCAAAGCGGCAACCTGGCTGAGGTGCTGGAACAGCTAAGCCAAGCCTTGGTTTGGCAAAAAAGTTTATCCGAACGTCTGCGCAAGGCGGTATTCTACCCTTTGTTCAGCGGGGCCATATTGGCTTCGGTGTGTGTATTTTTAATGATTTATCTGGTACCCAGTTTAGTGTCATTTATCCAAAGCACAGCCAATGAGCTTCCTTGGTATACTCGATGGCTTATCGCAACCTCGGATCATATCGCCGATTACATTTTTGTTTACCTTGTATTTTCAATGATCTTTTCAATCGTTCTGAAAATCGCGATAAATCGCAGCCGCAGTTTTAAATACTTTTGGAGCCAGTTACAAATAGGCATGTACTATATAGGTCCAATGGTGTTTACGGTAAAGGTTGCCAGGTTCGCTTATTTTTCCTCAATGCTTTACTCTGCCGGCATCACGATTCTATCGTCTCTGGAAACCGGTAAAACTGTCGTCGATAATATGGCGTTGGAAAAAATTTTTGAAGCGGTAATTGAGAATATACGCGAAGGAGGGCAAATCGGCGAAAGTTTTATGCATGCAAACATTTTTCCCCTGTTCATTGTCAGAATGCTGTCTGTCGGGGAAAAAACAGGAGCAATTGATCGCGCATTGATGCAAATCAGCCACTACTATCGCAATGAGGCCGAAAGATCAATTGATCGACTGGAAGGGATAATCGGTCCTGTATTAATAATGATTATTGGTCTCTTTTTATTGTGGATTATTATCGCGGTAATAGGCCCTATCTATGACGCTGTCATTAATCTGGGCGGCACGGTATGAAGCCTTTGCAGATTGTCGTTAACGACAGATTGCTGTTTATTTACGTAAAACGGCAGGGAAAAGCCCGACTCTTAAGAAGTTTTTCATTCAGCGAGGATTTTTGCGGTAACCTGATCCGGTACCTGAAATCCAGCACTTTTATGACTTGCCGTCTATTTCTTGATCTGTCCGAGGAAGAATTTTTTCTGGATGAAATTCCCCAATGTTCATTCTGGCAGAAGCGAGAACTCTTACTGTCTTGCAGGCAGCGATATTTTTCGGACCATGAACTTGCCTCCGTCATTGCCGGCGGGAGAGATAAAAATTCTCGCATTTTGTGCCATGGATTTAAAACTTCAGATATGATAGAGGACATACTGAAGGCGCTGCGCGAGGCAGATATCCTTGTAAAAGGTATATACTCTATACCGGTCCTGTTACTGCAAACGCTGGTACATGATTACAGGCCGGGAGATAAGCATACTTTGCTGATTTCAAGCCACTGCGGCCAACAATGGCGTTATTCTTTGTATCACAATAATTTTCTGATTTTAAGCCGCAGTGTGCATACTCGAAGAAAGGACATATGGGCGGATATCTACGAAGAACTTCGCGGAACCATAAAATTCGCCAAATTACATCACTATATCAGCAAAAAAGGTAACCCGGAAATTCAATTTGCAGGCCCGGCCTTACCGGCTTCCGCGTTTGGGATGTATTTAAAGAAAAAAATGGAAGTGGCAGAATCGGAATGCCGGATGAAATTGCCTCTTTACGAGAGAATTGTCAGTGAGTTTCAGTCCTCAAAGTCTGCGGAGATTAGCCGTCCCGAGAAAACACCTGCATCGAATTATCGAAGAACCCTAGCCGCACATCTGGCGCTGTTACTAAGTGTCGTGATTCTTATGATGAGTTTGACAAATGGCCTTGGGAATTTAGCATTGGCGCGCCACTATGTGGATATGACCCAACTGCTCAAGTCCGAACACACTGAATTGCGGCGCCGGCTTTCAAGTCAAGGCACCGGCATTTCTCACCACGGCGTTTCTGCGGATGAACTTAAGGCATGGGTCACGGCCTTCGGTGAGTTTAGCTATGATGCCGGCATAAGAGATATTCTGGGGAAAATCGCTAAGGTATTGACTACTGTCTCGGCGGCACGCTTGCAACACTTGAGTTGGGGACGGACAAAAGGCGGCGGACCCGAAAATACCGGTAATGAATTCTCTCCAAGAAGACATGTCAATATAGATGAATCCGGATGGATTCGCATAGATGTAAAGATAGCCGACAAAAATGTTGAAGCAGCTTTACTAAGCGGTTTGCGTCAACAAGGATTGAATGTCCGGTCAAGTGAGAATAGTCTATCGTCCGACGAAGCTCAATCCGGGCTGTTAAGTTCACAAGATACAGTAGTCAAGGATCCTGGCAAGCTGTTGACTTTGTACCTCTCAGATAATCTCCGCAAGCAATGATTCTGTTTGGGGCCAGGCGGTTTAAACGGATAGTATTGGTTTGTATTGTGATGCTGACCGGAGCATTGGCTTCGTCGCTACTCTCCGGCTGGTGGCTTGCTGAAAAACAGCCAATTTATCAACAAGAAAAATCAGTGTTGTCGGATCTGATGCGTGAGAAAAACGAATTGATGTATCTTCAAAGAGCACATCGCCGGTATGGCAGGGACTATGAACAACTGCCTCGATACGATCAAGAACACCGTTCGTCGATTTTGAAAACGGTAAGGGAAGGGTTTTCTTCCTTACGGCTTGATTCTCTGCAATACCAGTTCCTACCGACAGGCAGTATTGAGATACCTGATAATAAAGCAGTATTAAAAAACACAATATCTGTCGAGTCGTTGATTATCCTCACCCATATGAGGCACATGGAAGATTTTTATGCCTTCATAGCCTTTATCGGTAAACATAGTCGCTTTGTCGAAATCAGAGCGTGTGATATCAAACGGCTGGACAGCACTAAACCAAAGAGGATAAAAACAGCTGCTAAAGTGGTTGCAGAGCTGGAGATCAAGTGTTTGCTCAGCTGGTATTCTCTTCGGAGAAAAAATCAATGAAAGTATCAGTTATATACCTATATGTACTACTTTGGAACTTTCTCGTGATGAGCGAGGCGACGGCGGAATACAGTCTGGCCGGAAAAACCTTGTTTTTTAGCGCAGAGGAGCGTTTGCAGATGGATGGTTATTTTCCACCTCTGCCCGAAGAAGACGGGTTGAAATCAGATCCGGTAATATTGAATCCGGGCCGCCAGGTCAAAGCAAAAACAGAGTTGCTGTATCAAGGATATTTGAAATCAGACAAACCCTTGAGATATTTCTGGCAACTGAGCTCGAATGGAAAAGTTCGCCATTTTTCTCAGTCGCAAAGCAAGGCATCCATGGAGAACCAACAGGGGAACAGGATTCCCTTTAGCGGAAAGTGGAATTATGAAAAGATCGACGGATGGATCAAGTTGGAAGAAAAGCAAAAAATCTATAACCATAGGGAATAATAAATCAAAGCGGCGTCATCAACGTGGCACGGTTCTTTATTTGCTGCAGATATTGTTGATTGGCTCAGTAATGTTTTTCGTCCGGCAGTTCAAACCGGTAAACGACCTTACTACTCAGTATCTGTTGAAACAGGCTAAAGAGGAATTAGTGGCAGTGGCCGTCATGTATGCTGATAACTACGGACCGGCAGGCGCAGGTCCGGGTCACTTACCCTGCCCGAATGTCGATATTCCCGACGGCAGGAGGATTAATGAAGGGCCGTCCCCTCCATGCGGAGGTAAAGAGGTATTGCTGGGCCGGCTCCCCCGGTTGGCGGGAATTAGTCAAAAATCGAAAACACTAAATTATCAGCGCGGTATCTACACTGCGGATCAAGCCTTGTGGTATGCAGTATCGGGAAACTTCATTAACAATCCGATCGGTCAGAACAACCTTGTTAATCCACACAGCAAGGGTAAGCTGAACCTGGATAAGCAGAATGAAGTAGTGGCCCTTATTATCGCTGCCGGAGAATCTGTTTCGTCCGGGCAATCCGATCTTAGACCCTCCGCCATGCCCAAAGCATACCTGGAACTGGAAAATGCGGATGGTGACGCCGATTTCTCGCGTAACAGTCGGGTTTTATCGAATGACAGGCTAGTCGCCATTACTCTGCGCGAGATTATGCCGTTGGTCAGATCCAGAGTACTGGCCTACGTCGTAAAATGGCTTGGTGAGTATAGGAAAGAACAGTGTGGGGCAAGTGATAAATACCCCTGTTTTCCGTACGCCACGCAGCATCCCGGCGGTGAATGTGAACATGGAGACCTGGCCGGGTGGTTGTCTATAGGAAAAGGCAGCTGTGACGGTAGCCTATTCTCAGAATTGTTGTTTGAAGGAGTCCCAATCGATCGGCATTGGTTTATCAGGAACGGATGGCATAAGTTTATTCGCTACAAGATAGATGAAAATTGCCTTCTTCCGCACAATGATCAATGCCGAATCGAAACCTCGGAACACACGGTTGGTGAAGAAGTTTATCCGCAAATAGAAATTTTAACCGCAAATTCTGGCTGATTGTATTAAGCAAAGCCGGTTGGAGCGGGTTGTAGTATAGATAGGAGTTTAAGTTAAGTGGGCTATGGAAAAATACGGCCGAAAGGGTTTTCCCTGATCGAATTGACAATTGTTCTATTGATCAGTGGTTTGTTACTGGGGACGATGTTGAAACCCTTGGGGGCGAAACTCGATCAGTCGAAACGCCAACGTGCCAGACAACAGCTGGAGGAAATTTACGATGCTCTGATCGGTTTTGCAATTGTAAACGGCAGATTGCCCTGCCCATCGACAAAGGATTCCGCTGGCCAGGAGCCAGCCGTCTGTACAATGGGGCATGGGTTCGTACCTTCCGCAGCGCTCAGTATCAGTGGCTATTTCGATAAGGCGGGTTTGCTGCTGGATCCCTGGAATAACCCTATTCGTTATAGTGTCAGCCTTGCTGATTCCAATGTGTTTGGAACGCCGGGGAGAGCCGATTTTGTCAGCACGGATGAAATGCTTCTGATAGGTCCGCAAAACCTGAAGCCGGATCTGGTGATATGCGCCCGGATTACAGGTGATTCATGCACAAGCCAAAATATACGGGCAAACCAAGTGCCGGCGGTAATATATTCACAGGGTAAAAGTTCTTCGAATACGGAAGAAGAGCGTGAAAATGCAGATGATGATAATGTCTTTTCAAGCATGGCGTTTTCTCAACTATCCGGATCGGAGTATGACGATATACTTATCTGGCTGTCGGACAATGTGCTGTTTGCACGCATGATTCAGGCTGGCGCGCTGTAAGCCTCAGTACTGCCAATGGAACTTTGCGCTGCAAATAAAGCGTGAGCGGCAAGTCAGGCATCAACAGGGGGGTGCCGCGCGGAGTAAACAATTAAACATTAACTGTATCGAGGGTTGCCAAGGGGACACTGTCTGGATTAACATAAGGCGGTACGTTTATTTACAGCAAAGCAAGGAGGCTAGGTGATGCAACAGTCACAAAAAGGATTCACTCTTGTAGAAATTTCAATTGTTCTGGTTATAGTCGGCCTTATTCTAGGCGGTGTTTTAAAAGGACAGGCTTTGATCGAAAGCGCGCGCGTCCGCTCGATTATCAATGATATCAGCGGTATTCGGACTGCCTGGTATGCATTTCAGGACAGATTCCAATCCATACCCGGGGATTATCCCGAGGCAAGCACTCATATCAGTGCTTCGGTAAAGGACGGTGACGGAGATGGCAATATTGATTCAAAGCAGGAGATTGCCAATGTCTGGCAGCATCTTTCCGCTACCGGATTTATTTCAGGTCAGTTTGACGGCAGTGATGCAAGCGTAGGCACTCTGGACGATTCGGAATGTTCGGCGAGTACATGCCCTCAGAATCCTTATTATGGATACTACAAGATTACCTACACCAAAAAAGGTGAAGGTACAAGCGGTGCAAGCAATGAACTCTATATTGGCGGCAAGATACCTTCGTCCGTACTATTTGAGATAGACAAAAAGCTGGACGACGGCTCGCCGAGTAAAGGGCTTTTCCGGGTCCATACAGATTCAACAGCAAACTGCACTCTAGGCGGACACTGGAAAGTAGAGGATGCATACAGGGATTGCACGGCAGTATTAACCGAATAGTGCGCATGCCGGCAAGCGGGTCTTAGAGCCTGTTCAAAATCTCTGCGTCGTCGCGAGAATGCGCAGAGATCTTGAGCAGGCTCTTAGACAAAGACCCGCTGGAAAATATGCATAAAAGAAGTTGTAGTTGCGGTAATATAAAATATGAATATAGAGGAGATATTAACGAAATATCGATGCTTAGACCTTAGCGGTACAGTTTGACGTGGTCAAGCCTCCATTTTATCGCTTGGGCTTACATATATCATATTTCTAGATATACATCGACTTCTACTTAGTGATCGGAGGAAATTTCAATTGGTATTAACACACCCCAAGCTGCTCGCAGAACATGCAGCTTTTGCAGCAGAGAGGAAGTCAAAACAGTAGCGGTTAATACTTTCGTACCATAGTGTTTACCGCTTAGGATTTGGCAACGAAAATACATTGCGTGCTATGGTTTAAGATCTGCCATATTGAATGGATATTGAGGGATTCTAGATGAGCATGAATTCAGACAAGAGAGATCAGTCCAACCAAGAAACGCAATCAACGACAGAAATCGGCTCAAACAATAATCATATTAGCATTAAAAACGTAGTCGAAGGCGTAGCTATAATTGTTATCGCGGCACTAGTCATTGGCGTTTTTAATTTTTGGCAACAGGTTGGACGTTTAGAGGCTCGACTCCGTTCTGCTGATGGTTCACCAATCGATGTTGAGCATCTTAAGGATGAGATTACCCGACTTGAAGAGCACATTGATAAATCCAGAAATGCCATCGATCAGAAATACAAGGGCGAAATTTCCAGAATTGAAGAACACATCGATAATAATTTAGAACTTATCAATCAGAAAATCGATTATAAGTAAAAAAAGTAGTTCAACCTAGTCAATAGTAAACGATAGATAGACACTTTCATACCATAGTGTTTACTCAGTGCTTGAGGAATTCATTGTTGGCGGGTTGACGACGGTGAACATTTCACTTTTGACTATAGCGCCTCTGTTATCACTGCAACGATTTAATAACCAAGGATGCCAACTCGGATTGTGAGTTAGTCCCTGTCTTTTGAAAAGCTCGTTTCAGTAAATTTCTTGATGTATGGGTCGAATGATTGAGTTCCATTGCACACTGACTTACTGTTTTTCCATCAGCTATTTTTAACGCTATTAAGGCTTCGGTTGGAGACAATCCATAGATGCTCTGCAATACAGCCGAGGAACCGACTAAGCCTTGTTTGGGATCTCGAATAAGGACCATCACGCTGGGCTCTTCTCCACCGAAGGTTGCTTGTCTCCCAGTGAGTGGAACAATGGTTACAATCAAAGGATTCTTATTATATGATCTTGAGATGCGTATTGTATCTCCGCTGATCCTATCTATAAATTTAGCGGCTCTTGTTGCATCTCTAATGGCATTTTGGAGTTTAGAGTTCTCTAGGCGATTGGTTGCAGCGAACCCTGAAGAGCGGAGTACTAATCCATCCGCCTCGTTACAAAGTCGTTCTGCAAGATCGTTGACAAGCACCACCTTGTCATTATGATCTAAAATCACAACCCCTAGATGAAGTTGGTTCAGCGCATCAAAACTCGCGGATTGACACAGTTCAAGGGATTCAATCCTCTTTGAAATAGACAACGCACGTCGCAGATGATCAACGAGAAATTTAAGGAGAATCTTATCCTGATCTGAGAACTGCTTCGACTTTTCATCCCTTACCAGTGCTATCATCGTGCCCTGTAGAGGCGAGTACTCTAAACATAGTGCCGTGACACTAAGCCATCCATAAGGTCGGTAGAATTCATTGTAGAACTCGGTGCGCAGAAATTCACGCTGTGGCAAGACTTCTGGACCTACAAGAACAGCGCTTGACTGGAGCTTATTGGCTGTCCGTTCTGGGAAAGGATTTAACTTAAAGAAGTGCTCTTTATAATCCCTCGACGCTGATTCAGGACCACCCACAAAGGTGTGGGATTGTATTGAACCATTGATCCAGTCATAAACCCCCAATTCAGCAACAGTACAATGAGTCGCTTCGCTAACGTAGCGAAGCGCCGAGTTAAAACCCCTGTCAGAAGCTACCGAATCGTATATGTCACAGATCAACAAGGACAACTCACGTTCATTTTGATTTATCGTGCTCATTTTAGCCTTGTAGTCCAAATGGGTCACGACATATTAAACCACAAATCTTATAATCTGACCAATAGTGATAAATTTAATGTGCAAAAACGATTTGTCGAATACATGTTTTCTATTGCCACTAATAGCCTGACCACATTAACCGCTTGTAGTATTGGGTTTGATGATAACGGCAAAATATTTGACGACAGTAGAACGACAGTAGAACGACAGTAGAACGACAGTAGAACGACAGTAGAACGACAGTAGAACGACAGTAGAACGACAGTAGAACGACAGTAGAACGACAGTAGAACGACAGAAAACAAAACCTAACATATGTAAATAGCTATGTAGCGATAGGATATTAGAATTACCTGATTACGCATATAAATCAGCTTAAAGTTATTAGTATAATATACCTTTAAATTCAATGAATTAGGGGTTAGTAAAATGGCTCGCAATAAAATTCAGTTTCAAAAAGGACTCAGTGAGTTAGAATTTTATGCCCAGTATGGCACCGAACAGCAATGCCTTGAAGCGCTTCAGCAGATGCGCTGGCCAAATGGCTTTATTTGTCCTACCCGTGGCCATGATAAAGGTCATCAATTAAAGACACGCCCCCAAATTCAGTGTGCACAGTGTAAAACACAAACATCCGTTATGGCAGGCACGATTTTTCATCGCACGAAATTGCCACTGACCACCTGGTTTCGAGCCATGTACCACCTGACCCAATCAAAGAACGGTATATCGGCCATGGAATTGATGCGCCGTCTCGGTGTGGCTTACAACACCGCTTGGATGCTTAAACATAAGCTGATGCAAGTGATGAAAGAGCGAGAGGCAGGAAAAACCTTGAGTAAAAGAGTTGAGCTGGATGATGCTTACATCGGCGGTGAACGGCTGGGAAAACCCGGACGCGGCACTGAGGGGAAAACACCTTTTATCGCCGCGGTACAAACTGACCGAGACGGAAAGCCGCAGAAAATGGCCCTTCACGTGATCAGTGGTTTCACCTCTGATCAAGTTCAAGGCTTTGCCAAACAAAAGCTCGATCCTGCAACGGATGTCTACAGTGACGGTTTGCCTTGTTTTGCAGCCGTGATTGACCAGGGTTGTAGCCATACAGTGACTGTGACCGGAGGTGGTCGGCTATCGGTACAGACATCGACTTTCAAATGGGTTAATACTGCACTGGGCAATATAAAATCTGCACTGACCGGCACCTATCGCCATGTTGGCAAAAAACATGTTCCTCGTTATCTTGCTGAGTTTCAATATCGCTTTAATCGTCGGTATGACTTGAGCACAATGATTTCACGACTGAGCTATGTTTCGCTACGGACACCGCCCATGCCCTATAAGCTGCTCAAATTGGCTGAGTTAACCGGGTAATCAGGTAGAATTATGTATTACGCTATATTCGTGAGAAAAATTAATGAAAGCTGTTTAATATTTCTACTTTATCTTGTAGTAGCATTTTTAATCACTAGTTGTACCCCCGAACAAATAGAAGAAATTAGCGAAATTGCAAAAAGAGACGCATATAATGAATGTTGGGATGACTTTTTAGAGTATGATCAGTACATGGTTCAAAATTTCGAAATTCTTTCTCATAGTTCTAATCCAGAAGATTGTGGACCATACACCAATCACAACGTGTCGTGTGTAAGTGGTACACTTTACGATGCAGCGTTGCCAGGTTCTGATTCACCAACTCACGTTTTTATTGCTTGGAATCCATCTCAGTTGATATGTCGGTGGAATGCAGAGCCTCTTAATTAGGCGGTTTCAAATGATCGTACTTTTTAAACATCACGTTGGAACAAAATCATAAAAAGATAAATAGGGTTACTTTTAGGAGGATCTAATGTTAATAAGAATTCACTTAACGATCTTACTTGTTTTTGTAATTTCTGTTCAGGCCCAGGCTCAAGATGATTATTCCTATAAATTAAAAATTACTAGCCCCGGTACGGCAACTCTATTCTTTTTTAACAACTCTTCTAGAGATATGAAGTGCTCTGGAAGTTGGTACTATGACGCCACTCAAAACTGGAGTGGTAAAAATTGGTCAGGTTCATCATGTAAATTCGATGGTCACCACTACTGTAATCAATTCTATCCACAGGCAAACAGTAGAACCGATGTACTACTTGTAGTAGGCAATGGATATAGTATTAATGGAATCGATGTTCTCAATTTAAATTGTGTATTTCGGTAACAATTACTTACTGTTTCAGCTCAAAGTTAATAGTTGACTCGTAAAGTGTTTCTCAATGGAGAGGGATAGTGAAAAAACTACTTTTAATTCTAATTCTCCTTGTAACCCAAAGCCTAATATCTTGCTCAATGAAAGACCTTCAGTCATTCAATGATGCAATGTGGGGTACAATGGCTTCGCCTCCCCCTCGATCCACAAGTACATATCCCCATGAAAGCAATTATAGACCCTATACACCTACACCAGCTATCTCGAATACACCGAATCAAAACATCTCAACCAACGTTGAGAATAGATCCATCGAATGGTTAAGAGAGCAACGCATCAGAAGAGAAGCTGATAGGGAAGATTTTTATAATCGCTTAGGGAATACTTATAACAACACTGGCGATGATCTAGATTGCCCATGCACTTTTTTATTTTGTGGCAAAACCCCCATGTGCGGATATGCTGTCAGCTCAAATGGCGCTTGTCTTACAGAAGTCGCTTGTCCATACGCTTATTAAGCTTGAGGCCTACTACTAAACGATATTGATTATCGTGCTGTTCGTGTCATTTTTCACCCTAATGGCGGAATGTGTCAACCTATTTTGGACACTCAATTTAAAGTTAATGTGGATTTCTCGATAACGTAAGATATCTTTGGATAAAGTGGAGAAGACTATTAACTGAACTCTGTTAGACGGTGTCCGTTCGTATTTGGACTATGTCGGTCCTAACGACTGCGACTAACTACTGTAAGCTGAGGGTAAAACTACTACCGCCACCCTGCCTAAATAAAACATTGAACGGAATTTTGATGTGGCCTTTTTTGCAATTATAGTACTGTTTAAATGTATCTCGATATTCGTCAAATGGTGCTTCACCCAAACATAAATATTCAGGCTCAATTTGCGTTGAGCTGTTTTGCGAAATCGACACTTCATTAATGGATGGGCCGCCGGTGTAATAGGGAACCAGGTCGCCATTCTTGTTGAACGACATAACTGACATCACGCCACTCAAGCCGTTGTGACCAACAATACTACAATCACCCGGCTTATAGACAAACCAACCTTTCGCAGGCCAAGAGGGGGGCTCGCCAGCCCGCCAATAATGCTTGTAAATCAGCGCGATTTGCAGTGTTTTACCGCTGCGATTACACAGCCTGAACAAAGTGTCTTGGGGTCCATAAATCAGTCGTGAGCCAGGCTGTAAAAAGTCAGCATAACTTTGAGTTACCAATACTGTTGTGAGTAGCGTGATGGTGCATACGAAACGAATCGCTACGTTAAAATTATTCATGAAGATCTACCTCTACAGCATCTTTCAGTTAACTGTCAATGTTTAGTTTATCTGCCAATCGACAAATTTATAGCAGTATGATGATCGCCTGCATCGACACTAAATGTGCCTTCTACCCGAGCATTAACACTTCTGATTGGAACGCAATAGATGTTCCCTACTATGCGATTGTCTTTGGGGTTGCCAAAAACACTATTAACGTCGCAGGTGAAGCTCATCCTAAATCGACACCTCTTAGTTGTAGAATTAGGTTCATTACATCGAAGACTGTCAATCCGACCAACGCCAACGGTTATTGTTGTGCCTAATGTCGTCACCGCGCAACGACTGCCTTTTCGAACAAACGAACTTGCGGTAATTGCAGTGACAACTTCAGGACCACCTCCATTTAGGAATAGCCCGATACGTGAACAATCTGCTAAGACATAGTCGTGGACAGCCTCATCAAATGATCTGCCTTGCGTGGACGTATTAAGTGCCAATAGTTCCAGCTCGGCTTGTCGACACAATTCTGGAGAATCGGGGATAGTTGCCTTGTGGCGAGTCTCGTGATTGCAAGAGGCGGCTTTTAAGAATGCTAATTCTATTTCAAAATTTGAAGCGCCTGTCGTGTACCACCAAGGTATTCCTTTGTTTTCTCGGTGATATTCAGCGATCTTTAACAAGGATAACTGCGAATAGGTTTGTCCGACGGCTTCACGATACATAATATATGCGGCGTACAAATTCTGTTCTTGAGCTTCACCTTGTTCAAACTCCTCCGCTAATCCAATTAACGCCTGATGGAGATTAGATTGAAATTCCTCATCCTTCTTCAATGCACCTGAATGATAACGTTTATCATAAAATACCGCCGCTAATAAATAATGTGCTGCTTTATCCAGATCTTTAGCTTCACCGGTTAAATGACGATATCCTTCACTTACTATTTCTGAGATATTAGTCTTGGGTGGAAAATGAAAATGTCCAATCAGAAATCCTCTGCCATACGATACCTTAGACAGTGGGCCTCGATAGCCATTCATTGAGCCCGGGTAATCTGCTTCAATTTCTTTCCTGGTCCATTGGCTTTCTTCCTTTTTAGCCCTCTTTCTAGCCTCTTGAAAGGCTCTAGATAGTAGCTGAGGGGTTGTTTCCGGTTTCTTTGGCGACTTTGCTGCCGTTGTTGCATTTCTTCTCACTCGATTTTCTCTGGATTTAGATAATTCCCTTGAACTACCTTTAAAAGCTGAAAAATTTTGCTTATTCGCGTTAGGCTGATTAGATGTCGGTGTGGATGCTTGCTGAGCATCACGTTGGATTTTAGCGCCACGCTCATAATTCGCACTTTGGCTAGTACTGGCTTTAGTTCCTCCCGTAGTGGTGCATCCAATCAAAAGAATAGATACTAATGAGACTATAAATTTAGCCATTGGCATTAAATTGATCTCAAGAGGCTGTCGTCACAAGAATTAAATTATGGACTATATTAAGAGTCATCGACCACTTAAACTGATGGCTCATTATGACGGCTGCTTACCACCGACACAATATCTCTGATCACGTTTGGGCACTTGTTGAACTGCACTTGCCTGGGCGAGCCGGAAGCTGGGGTGGGGTCGCTGACGATAATCGACGCTTTCTCAATGCCGTGTTTTAGGTTTTACATACGGGGTCCCCGTGGCGAGACTTACCACCGGCTTATGGTGATTGGAAAAACACACATCGACGATTTAGTTGTTGGCGAGATAATGGTACCTGGAAGAGGCTTCTGGAAAAGCTCATCGATCAGCCTGACTATGAATGGTTAATGATTGATGCAAGTCATGTCAAGGTTCATTCACACGCCACGGGTGCGTGAGGCTGTAACGAACAGATGGATCAGACAAAAGGGGGCTCAACACAAAAATCCACTTGGCCGTTGATGTGCACGGTAGATCCGTTCGAATACGCCTCACATCCGGTTCGGCAGCCGATTGTAGAGAGGCCCGCCCACTCATAGCGGATATAGATGCGCAAGCGCTGTTTGCTGACCGTGCTTATGACTCCGACGCCCTTATGAACTATTGTGAACAACATCAGATGTAGCCGGTTATTCCACCCAAGCGTAACCGAAAACAACCCCGAGGCTTTGATCGAGCACTCTACAAATATCGCCACTTAGTTGAAAATGAAGCGTTGGCGCGGAGTAGCCACTCGGTATGCCAGTGGGCTGATTCCTTTGTCGTCGCCGTTCAGATTCGTTGCCTTACACTCTGGTGTGAAATCCTATGACGACAGCCTCTAATACGACCATTGCAATTACCCATTTCTTTACCCAACTGGTACAATGACAAAGTTTTCGTTTGGAGCTGAAAATACCGCACGCTGAAACCCGTGCTTTGAGGAAACCAAGGAAAATACTACGTCTTTCATCAGCGTAGATGAGGCCCTTGAATATACTTGGGATAGTGAGTAACGTTTTCATGTATGCGAACATCCAACTCACTACGCGTTTTACGCGGGATATAAAACGACAAAAGAAGCGCGAGAAATCCAGGGAAAAACTGCAAACCATCATGGAGCAAATATGTCATGATGGTGACCCGTCGGCAACACGCCTCCCCCATAATTTCAGTCGGTAGCTGGGCGCAGTACCGAGAGTGTCATATAGAACCTGACTGGCTTTTGATTTACGTTGTTGAGGACGACTGTGTGACCTTTTTACCGCACCTGTACTCACTCGGACTTGTTTAAATCGGTCTTAAACAGGCTCTCAGAATTCAGCATCCATGCCGAGTTCCTTGATTTTCCGGGTCAATGTGTTTCTTCCCCAGCCGAGTAATCTGGCAGCTTCAAGACGTTTGTTGTGAGACTTCGCCATGGCGCTGGCGATCATTACACGTTCAAACGCGGGGATTGCGATAGCCAACAGATCAGACTCTCCATTGAGGAGTTTTTTATTTGCCCACTGCTGCAGTTCCTGCTCCCATGTATCGCTTTTTTCCTTGACCGTTTCCTGAAGTTCTTTAGGCAAATCCTCTATCTTCAATTCCTGCCCGCTCGCCATAACAGTCAGCCAGCGGGCGGCATTTTCCAGTTGCCTGACATTGCCCGGCCAGTCCAGCAGAGTGATGTAGTTTTCAAACTCCTTGGAAGTTGATTTCGGCTCGACTTCCAGCTCCGCAGCCGCCGTTTGCAGAAAGTGCTTTAACAGCAGCGGAATGTCTTCACGCCTTTCCCGCAGTGCCGGCGCGCGAACCCGTATCACATTCAGGCGGTGGAATAAATCTTCCCGAAACTGACCCTGCTTCACCAACTGTTCCAGATTTTGGTGGGTTGCCGCAATAATGCGCACATCGACCTTAATCGGTGTATGGCCACCAACGCGATAAAATTGCCCGTCGGCCAAGACTCTGAGTAAGCGGGTTTGTAATGAAGCGGGCATATCACCGATTTCATCCAGGAACAATGTGCCCCCGTCGGCCTGTTCAAAACGTCCTATGCGTGCGCCTTGAGCCCCGGTAAAAGCGCCTTTTTCATGCCCGAATAATTCCGATTCCATTAACTCATGGGGAATCGCCGCCATGTTAAGGGCAATAAACATGTTTTTTGCGCGCGGACTGTGTCGGTGAAGAGCTTTGGCTATCAATTCCTTACCCGATCCGGATTCGCCGTTTATCAAAACTGCAATATTCGATCGCGACAGTCTACCGATTGCCCTGAAGACTTCTTGCATTGCAGGGGCGGATCCGATCAGCTCTTTCGGTGCGGCTCCGGTTCGGCCGACTGTCCTCAACCTCTTTTGGCCCGATTGATGACTCTTGCAGGCACGTTCGGTTAACTCTATAACCTCGTCGACATCAAATGGCTTCGGGATATATTCAAACGCTCCTCCCTCGTATGCTGAGACGGCACTGTCCAGGTCGGAATGCGCCGTCATAATAATAATCGGCGTTTCCGGATGCTCGGATTTAAAGCGCTGAAGAAAATGTAAACCATCCGTTCCGGGCATACGCACATCACTGATAATTACATCGGGCAGTTCCGGACTCCCTCGCAACGACTGAATAACTTCGTCGGCACTGCTGAAGCACTTTGCCTGCATTGAGGTTTTCTGAAACGCTTTATCCAAGACCCAGCGTATCGACTGATCGTCATCGATGATCCAGACCTGTTCAGCCATCATTATTAACCTCCAACGGAACTGAAATTGAAAACACGGTGTTACCGGGCTTGCTTTGACATTCGATTATTCCACCTTGCTGGTTAATCAGCGACTGGGCAATCGATAAGCCCAGTCCGGTGCCGTCTGCGCGACCGGTCGTCATCGGGTAAAACAGAGATTCCTTTAACGACTCCGGTATGCCTGGACCGTCGTCAATAATTTCAATAACGCCCAGTAATTTGTGTAATTTACTGCCGATCGTGATGTAACGGTCAACACGGGTCTTGAATTTTATGGTTCCCGTGCCGTTCAGTGCTTGCAAGGCATTACCCGTGATATTGAGAAATACCTGCACCAAATGGTCTCGATCAGCACGAAAATCCGGAATACTCGGGTCATAATCGGTCAAGAGATTGATATTGGGAGGAGCTTCAGCCTGAACCAATTTACGTACGTACTCCAGCACCTCGTGAATATTGACCAATTCGGGATTAGGCCGGGAATGAGGTCCGAGCATCCGATCAATCAAACCGTGCAGGCGGTCCGCTTCGCGGATAATAATTCCGGTGTATTCGTGCAGGGTTTGATCCGGCAACTCTCCTTCCAGTAATTGCGCGGCACCCCTGATTCCCCCCAGTGGGTTTTTAATTTCGTGCGCTAAACCCCGAAGCAGATTTCTTGAAATCTCCTGCAGAGAGAGCATTGCGTTCTCTCTGGCAATTCGCAGTTGTTGATCGATGCTGTGAATTTCAAGCAACAGCCCCGAGCTCAGTTCAGTTGAATCATAGGGTGAAATGGTCAGGTCAACGATGATCGGTGTGGTCTGACCCAGGCGAAGCATGGACGCTTCTCGTTCCGTATAACGCCGCTCATGGCGCAAAACATCTTTCATACGAGAATCCAGATTTCCCGCCAGATTAATGATGCTGCCCAAGGGTTCGCCGATTGCCTTGCAAGCACCGACGGCAAATATGACTTCCGCAGCCGGATTGATATAAGTGATGCGCAAATCCCTATCGAGGCAGAGAACTGCGGTGACTTGCTGCTCCTGAATTGCGTGTGCTTCACACGAGCAGGTTTTAGGAACGACTCTCATAGCCTGTGTCAGTGCAATTAACAAACCACGCGGATAAGCCGGGCATCAGTATAAAATATATCAATAATATCAATAAGATAAGTAGGTTATACAGGTCGTTAAATAAAATCCTGCACACCAATATTGTGCATGCAAATCAGTCAATGCACAATATTGGTGCATTGACTGACAGATACTGAATGAAATTTCAGCTGAGTTGGCGGAGCACTAGTCGGATTTGCTGTAACGCTTCAGGTGAAAAATAACGTTTTGAGCCGATTTGAGCCTTGTTCCGTTTTCATTCATAACGTAAGCAGAAACTGTATGAGTGCCTCGATCGACATTCCTTATGCTGACGGAATTGCCCACTCCGTCATTAACTACGTTGCCATCCATTTCAATATAAAGCTTATCGCCACGATTGCTGAAGAGTCGTGGGCTCAATCGAACCGCCAGTACAATATTGCCGGCGTTATCGCGTATCACTTCGTCATTGGAGGGTTGAACAATATCCAGCGAATGGTATTTGTTTTGCCCAAGCTTTGATTGTGGCTTCTGACTTTTCGGTTCTACGGATACAGGGGGAGGGTGGGTGATATTAATCTCCGGAAGCTCAAGTTCTTCGGCATACTGCTCAGGAGGAATATCGGTGTAGGTCACATTGCCATCCCTGTCGGTGCTTTTGTAAATCTCCGCAAAGCTCAGGCCGGGCAGAATCATTAGTAAAATAATCAGATTTTTCATGGATTTGCTGGGCGATCCAGTTGTTCAAATGTTAACTCATGTATTGCCAAGCAGGAAGTGATCCAGAAACAAAAAAGCCCTCACAGCGAGGGCTTTGAATTGATCGGCAGAGTGATAGGCCTAAACGCTGTAATACATATCGAATTCAATCGGGTGCGTTGTCATGCGCAAACGTGTGACTTCATCCATTTTCAGTTCGATATAGGCATCTATAGCATCGTCGGAGAACACATCACCGGCTTTGAGGAATTCCCGGTCGGCGCTCAAAGACGACAGAGCTTCTTCAAATGAGAAGGCGACTTGTGGGATTTCGGCTTCCTCCTCGGGTGGCAGATCGTACAGATCCTTATCCATCGCATCTCCGGGGTGTAACTTATTCTGAATCCCGTCAATACCCGCCATCAGCATGGCGGAAAAACCAAAATAAGGATTGCTCGTAGGGTCAGGGAATCTCACCTCGATACGGCGTGCTTTCGGGCTGGAAACCCAGGGAATTCGAACCGACGCTGAGCGATTACGCGCCGAATAGGCCAGCATGACCGGTGCTTCAAAACCCGGGACCAGACGCTTGTAACTATTGGTGGATGCGTTGGTAAAAGCATTTATGGCTTTTGCGTGTTTGATGATTCCACCGATGTAATACAAGGCTGTTTCCGACAGGCCGCCATAGCCATCACCGGAAAACAGATTTTCACCGTCTTTGGACAGGGATTGGTGGACATGCATGCCGCTGCCGTTATCACCAACCAGGGGTTTGGGCATAAAGGTCGCGGTTTTGCCGTACTGATGCGCAACGTTGTGGATAACGTATTTCATGATCTGTACGGCATCCGCGCGCTTGACCAAGGTGTTGAATTTAGTACCGATTTCACACTGGCCCGCAGTCCCCACCTCGTGGTGATGGACTTCGGTTTCAACGCCCATTTCTTCCATGACATTACACATCATGGAGCGCAAATCATGCAGGGAATCCACTGGCGGAACCGGGAAGTAGCCGCCTTTGACCCCCGGCCTGTGTCCGATATTGCCGGCCTCGTAGGATTTACCCGTATTCCATGCTGCTTCTTCCGAATCGACATGGTAGTAGGCACCACCCATGTCCGAGCCCCAGCGCACGTCGTCGAAAACGAAAAATTCAGGTTCGGGTCCGAAGAAAGCTTTATCGGCGATGCCGGTCTGCTTGAGATAGTCTTCCGCACGATTGGCGACGGAACGAGGATCGCGCTCATAACCTTGCATGGTATCCGGTTCGATAATATCGCAACGGATATTCAGTGTTGCATCTTCAGTGAATGGATCCATCACCGCAGATGAAGTATCCGGCATCAGAATCATGTCGGATGCATTGATGCCCTTCCAGCCGGCGATCGACGATCCATCGAACATTTTACCTTCCTCGAACAGATCTTCATCGGCCGTGGATGCCGGAATCGAAACATGCTGCTCCTTACCGTGGGTATCGGTAAAACGCAGATCAACATATTTCGCGTTGTTGTCTTTAATTGTTTTTAATACGTCACTTGCGGACATAGTGGATAAACCCCCTTATATGAAGATTAAACATACTCGCCGCAAGCGTATGGCTATTGGCAGATAGTGCTGAATGCAATCAGCATGTAATATGCCAGTCCGTTGCGGTAGAAAAGTCATTAAAAATCAATAGATTAAGATTTTTTAGATTCTAAAAATGCACAATTTCCGTGCGTGTTCAAAATGTCGTGCACTAAAAAAGTGCATTACCCGGAATCTCCAACTTCAACGACAAAACAATATTCCCTGTCGAGTTCCCGGATGGATTCGAGCAAGTGTTTATTGATTCTGCACCAGGCCGGAATATCGTTCATTGCCCCGGGATCGGTGCAGACAATCTCGACCTTATCTCCAGTTTGAGCTTGTGCCACCGCATTCTGCAAGCGAATAACCGGCATCGGGCAAAGCAATCGGCGGGCATCTACCCGATGAAATTCCATCAGAGGTACCATTCCCCGGGAATCTCGTCCGCCGCCAGCGGTTTTACCCGCAGTGAGACAGACTGTTTATCCGGCGGTACCATTTTGATCTCGACCTGATCGGCATTTTTACCGTGACCGAATCGGGCTGTGATTTGAGCCGCCAGGCGGCGATCTTCATCGGTTTCCAGTTCACCGTCGATTAATACCAATGGACCTGTGTGGCTGGTCGAAAACATATGCTTAAACTGATTTCTATAGCCGTGTAGAAAACTGTTTTCTCCCTCTTCTCGCCCGATGATTAGCTTAAAGTAAGGTTTAGGTCGCAGGTGACGGCCTACCTTGAGCAGCATAATATCATCGAGTTCGTAGTCCCGTTTCCGCCTGTGCGTCCACATATCCCGTAACTTGCCCGAGTAGGCCGCATCGGTCAAAAAGCAGCACCCTCCTGCCGGTTGAGCATAGTTCCGCAGGCCCAATTCCTCGGCCAGCGAGATCTGGGGTTTACGCGATCTGCCATTGAAACCGAAGAGTTTTTCCCGGTCGACCCAACCCATTTTCTCTGCCAGGCTTTCGGGCAGGTTGTGTGCACTCAAAGGCCTTAACAGCCTCTCGTCCGCACCGGAATCGCGCGAAATGATAGGCAGGGTATTTTTACGCTGAGACATGGGTCGCTGGCCTACGACCTCACCGGTAATAATAAAATCAAAACTGTTTTCTTCCATCCATTGCCGGGCACGGCCTACCATAAACACTTTACAATCGAGGCAGGGATTCAGATTTTGCCCATATCCGTGTTTGGGGTTAATAACCACCTGCTTGTATTCGTCGACTATATCGATGATATGCAGCCGGATACCGAGTTGTTCCGCCACCCAGAGCGCATTGTTGCGCTTGGCCTTTTGCCGATCTTGTTTGCGAATAGCGTGGGTATGGCCTTCGACACAAAATCCGGTGAAAAAATTGATTCCCTCGACATGGACTCCTTGTTCAACGATGACTTTGGTCGCCAGCATTGAATCAAGGCCGCCTGATATCAGGGAGACAGCTTTGGCTTGCATTAGGATGTACTATGGATGGATCAAATTACGTATTCTAACCAATTGTACTGAGGCTTGCACAAGCATAATTTCATTCGCGTCAAGCGCTTGATTCCGTGGCGATCGGCCGGGAAACTGTAGCCGTATTTTCAGATCCGGGGCAAAAAATACCGCTTGTATCCGCCAAGGAAAGCTAGAATTCAATACGCTTACTGCGCGGTCGGCGTCCGCGGGCTATAATTGCTCGTTTTTATCGGATCAAACAGGGGAGCTGATAACGGTGTTATCTGATCAGCAGAGCGACAAAATCAACACTTTCCAGGGTATGGTTGCGGTACTCAAGGACTTTTGGGCCGGACAGGGATGCGTCGTGCAGGAGCCGTACGATATGGAGGTGGGTGCAGGCACTTTCCATACATCGACGTTTCTGCGGGCCATAGGCCCGGAACCCTGGTATGCCTGTCACACTCAGGCCTCGCGCCGGCCGACCGATGGCCGTTATGGCGAAAATCCGATGCGCGCACAACGTTATTATCAGTTCCAGGTCGTCATGAAACCCTCGCCGCTGGATTTACAGGAGATTTATCTGGATTCGCTTAAATATCTGGGTATAGATCCCTTGGTGCACGATATCCGTTTTGTTGAAGACAATTGGGAATCACCGACACTGGGCGCATGGGGGCTGGGCTGGGAAGTCTGGCTCAATGGCATGGAAGTAACCCAGTACACCTATTTCCAGCAATGTGGCGGCCTGACCTGTAAACCCGTTTTGGGTGAACTTGCGTATGGAATCGAGCGTTTGGCCATGTACGTTCAGGGAGTGGAGCGCACGAGCGATCTGCTTTGGGCCGATACGCCTAACGGACCTGTCACCTATGGCGACATCTATCAACAGAACGAGGTGGAGCAGTCGGCCTATAATTTTGAGCACGCCAATATTGAGGAGTTGTTTCATACCTTTGATGTGAGTGAGTCGGAAACCATGCGCCTCGTAGAGCTTGGCCTACCCTTGCCGGCCTATGAGCATGTGTTGAGAGGCTCACATACGTTCAATCTGCTCGATGCACGGCATGCTGTCTCGGTGACGGAACGGCAGCGATATATTCTGCGTGTGCGGACCATGGCACGTGCCGTTGCCGAAGCCTACTACGAATCGCGTAAGAAGCTGGGCTTTCCATTGGTTAAAAATGCAGGAGAGCAGGCGAATGACTGAACGCGATGATTTACTCGTTGAGCTGGGTTGCGAAGAACTGCCTGCCGGTTCAGTACTGGCCATGGCCGAGTCATTGGGCGCACAACTCAGATCGGAGTTGCAGGAGTCGGCCTTTGAACCGGGAGTTGTGAATATCTTCGCCACCCCGAGACGTATCGCGGCCCGTGTCGCAGGAGTCAGAAAACAGCAGGATGACAGGTGGATAGAGCGTCGTGGCCCTGCCGTAAATGCGGCTTTCGACCCCGATGGAAATCCCACGCCGGCGGCGAGCGGATTTGCCAGATCACTCGGGGTTGAAGTTCAAGACCTTCAGCGCTTGAAAACGGATAAAGGCGAATGGTTGTATTATACACTGCAACAAAAGGGTGAATCTTTAGCTGAACATCTCCCTGCAATGCTGGAGAAGATTCTGTCGACCATGCCTATGCCCAAACGCATGCGTTGGGCGGATTTTGATATGGATTTTCTTCGACCTGTGCACTGGATGCTGGTATTGCACGGCGAGGAATTACTGCCCGGTGAAGTGATGGGTTTGACATTCGGCCGCAACACCTGTGGGCACAGATTTCATGCACCGGACGCGATAGCGGTCGATCATGCCGGAAACTACGAAACGCTGCTGAAAGACAAGGGTAAAGTGATTGCCGGCTTCGCCGAGCGGCGGGCGGTTGTCGTTGCCCAGGTGGAGCGAAACGCCAGAGAATATGGAAGCCGGGCGGTTATGGATGACGATTTGCTGGACGAGGTAACCGCCCTGGTCGAGTGGCCGGTCGCCATTACAGGGAGGTTTGAGAAAGAGTATCTGGAAGTGCCAAAGGAAGCCCTGATTCAGACCATGCAGGAAAACCAGCGATATTTCCCTTTACTGGCGGATGACAACAGCCTGGTCGCCGGGTTTATAACGGTCGCTAATATCGAATCGAGTTCCCCGGAACTGGTACGTAAAGGTAATGAAAGAGTGGTTCGGCCAAGGCTGGCGGACGCGATGTTCTTCTGGCGCCAGGATCAGAAAAAGCCGCTTGAGTCACATCTCGATGCCTTGAAAAAAGTCGTCTTTCAACAGCAATTGGGCACTCTGTACGACAAAACTCAACGGCTTGTATTTTTAGCGGAAGAGATTGCCTCTGTATTAGGTTTCGATCAGGAACAATGCAAGCGTGCGGCCTTGTTATCCAAATGCGATCTCATGACTGAAATGGTATATGAATTCGCGAAAATGCAAGGTATAGCCGGCCGCTACTACAGCGCACTGGAAGGTGAGCCGGTGGATGTTTCGAATGCAATTGAAGAGCAGTATCTGCCGAAATATGCGGGCGATACGCTTCCCCATACGCCCGTCGGGCAGGTGTTGGCCATAGCGGACAAGCTTGACACCCTGGCGGGCATTATCGGTATCGGACAAATGCCGAGCGGCACCAAGGATCCTTTTGCATTGCGCCGTACATCTCTTGGCTTGCTGCGTATCATCACCGAGAATAAACTGGATCTTGACCTTGTCGACCTTCTGTCCATTGCCCGGCAGGCGCTGGAAGAAAAGCTTGAAAATTCCGAGCAGGTCATTGATGCGCTGGATTACGTGCTTGAGCGATTGCCGGCCTACTATGGCGAAAAGGGTATCAGCCCGAATGTAGTAGAGTCGGTGATGGCGGTAAAACCGACCCGGCCTCTGGATTTTGATAAACGGATTAAGGCTGTCAGTGAGTTTTGCTCGATGCCGCAGTCGCTGGCCTTGGCGGCCGCCAATAAACGCATTCGCAATATACTGAAAAAATCCGAGTTATCGGATCAGCTGATTGTGGAAGAAGGTTTGTTGACGGAAGCCGCGGAACAACAGTTGTACAGCGTTCTCAAGTCGCTCACGCGAAATATCGAACCTATGTTTGAACGGGGGGACTATGAACCTGCCCTTAAGACTCTGGCAGAACTTCGAGAGCCGGTCGATGCATTTTTCGATCAGGTGATGGTGATGGTTAAAGATCAAGCGGTGCGCGACAATCGGCTTGCCTTGTTGCAGCAGGTGAATAATCTCTGTACCAGGGTAGCCGATATATCCCGCCTGCATTTAGAAACTTAAGCGGACACAGTGTCTGATGAAGCTGATCGTTCTGGATCGTGACGGAGTTATTAACGAAGATTCCGATGACTACATCAAATCGGCGGATGAGTGGGTTCCCATTCCCGGTAGTATTGAAGCCATTGCTGATTTATCGCAAGCAGGCTATACGGTTATAGTTGTGACTAACCAATCGGGTCTGGCGCGCGGTTTATTTGATATTTCAAAATTGCACGCCATCCACAACAAAATGCATGAATCGGTAAGCAAAGCGGGTGGCCGTATCGACGTTGTCATGTATTGTCCGCACGCACCGGGTGACGGATGCAATTGCCGCAAGCCCAAGCCGGGAATGTTGCATAGTGTGATGGAGCGCCTGAACACGGATATGTCGGGCGTACCTGTTGTGGGCGATTCGCTGCGGGATCTGCAGGCCGCTATGGCGGTCGGAGCATCTCCCGTACTTGTATTGACCGGTAAAGGAGAAAAAACCCGCGACAGCAACATGGGCCTGGAAGAGCATATCGCGGTGTATGACGATTTGGCTGAATTTACCCGCCAATTCCTGAAGCGGGAGGAACAAGCATGAATCAGGGGGAAGTTGTCATATCTCGGCGTCATGTGAATAGAAATCTGGTGGCCTTGCGTTCCGCAATCTACTGGTGCGTGCTGTTGATCAGTACGCTGATATGGGCCTGGCCTGTTTTGTTCAGTGTCATATTCCCGCTACGGGTGCGTCATGCAATAATGCGAGTCTGGCCCAGGTTTAATTTGTGGGCGCTGAAACTGATCTGTGGCATAAGATATAAAATAGAGGGAATGGAAAATCTCCCGGATAAACCTTCAATCATATTTGCCAAACATTCTTCCACCTGGGAGACTCTTGCGCTCCAGATAGCGGTTCCGAACGCGATCTATGTGGCAAAAAAGGAGCTGTTATATATTCCTTTTTTCGGCTGGGCAATGGCAGTGCTGAATTTTCTGACCATAGACAGATCGGCGGGCCGTAAAGCCATAGCCTATATGGTTGAACAGGCTAAAGACCGCCTGAGTAAGGGGCTGTGGATTATTATCTTCCCCGAAGGTACCCGCAAAGCCGTGGGGGCAGAGCCGGAATATAAAATCGGCGGTGCGGTAATGGCGGAGAAAACGCGTGCGCCGGTAGTACCTGTCGCTCACAATGCGGGAATTTTCTGGCCCCGGCACAGTTTTCTGAAATGGCCGGGAGAGATTACCATATGGTTTGGGCCCGCCATTGAAACCGATCATTTAGACGCCGAGCAGATCCGCGCGAAAGCCCGGGACGTGATTGAAGCCAAAATGCAGGAATTGCTGGGTATAACCGAATACGAAGTCAGATACTAGACAATTCCATAAACCGCCTGCATTTCGGTTATCAGCTTTTGCAAGGCCTTTGCCCGGTGGCTGATGCGGTTTTTGTGAGATTTTTCCAGCTCTGCCGAGCTGCAGTTTTCTTCTTCCACCCAGAATAAAGGGTCATAGCCGAATCCCCTGTCTCCCCGCGGTTCATCCAGTATCCGGCCTTGCCAAATTCCCTGGGCTATAAGGGGAGCCGGATCATCGGCATGTCTGACATAAGCCATGGCGCAGTAAAATTCCGCCCCGCGGTTTTTCTGTTTGATATCGATCATTTTTTCAAGCAGAAACCGGTTGTTGGCATCATCGCCTTCGCCTTTTCCTGCCCGGCCGGCATAGCGTGAAGAGTAAATTCCCGGCTCACCGTTTAAGGCTGCGACGCAAAGTCCCGAATCGTCGGCGATGGCGGCCAAGCCGGTCTGGCGAGACGCGTTTCTTGCTTTCAGGATTGCATTTTCGATGAATGACAAGCCTGTCTCTTCAGCATCGACAACACCCAGGTTTTTCTGCGAAATGATTTCGATACGGGTATTGCGGAATAAATCGGCCAGTTCCCGCAGTTTTCCTGCATTACTGCTGGCCAGAACGACTTTTGTCATCAGGCATCCAACACGCTGCGCTGGATATCGACAATCTCCAGGATGCCTTTGCGGCCTAATACCAGCATGGCCTGCAGTTCGGACTCCAGAAACGCATGTCCCTCGGCAGTGCCTTGTATTTCAATAAACCCTCCGGCTTCGTTCATGACCAGGTTCAGATCGGTTTCCGCATTGGAATCTTCCGCATAGTCCAGGTCCAATACCGCCTGTCCGTCGAAAATACCCACGGAAACGGCGGCAACCGCGCCGAATACCGGGTTCTTGGTTAAGGTTCTGTTTTTTATCAGTGTCTCCACCGCGTCGCAAAGTGCAACATATCCACCGCTAACCGCGGCGGTTCTGGTCCCGCCATCGGCCTGTAGAACATCACAATCAATGGTGATCAGACGTTCTCCCAGCGCTTCAAGGTCGATCGCTGCCCGAAGGGAACGTCCGATCAAACGCTGGATTTCCTGCGTACGTCCACTCTGCTTACCGGCACTGGCTTCGCGTCGCATACGGGTACCGGTCGAACGGGGAAGCATACCGTATTCCGCGGTCACCCAGCCCGCGCCCTGACCTTTCAGCCAGGGGGGAACGCGTTCTTCCACGCTGGCCGTACAGATTACCCGAGTGTCGCCGAATTCAATCAGCACCGAGCCCTCGGCATGCCGGGTATAATTGCGTGTGATCCTGATCTTTCTGAGTTCGTCTTTTGCCCTGCCGCTAGGTCTCATACTTTTACCTTCAGATTTTCCCGAATTCCGGCCTGTCGAGTATTTGGTATATAGGATAAATTCAATCCCGGCTGATAAAAGATTGTGGCCGGAAAATATAAACCAAGCATTATAACCGTTCAGCCCGTTCGACGTGTTATTATTTGCCCGCACTGTCGGGTGCGGGATCTGAAGGAGATCACAATGCTAAGAAGTATGACGGCCTACGGGCGCAAGGAAGCAAATAGTGAGTGGGGCGTGTTGACCTGGGAAATCCGCTCGGTCAATCACCGTTATCTGGATATATCCTTACGGCTGCCGGAAGAAATCCGGGCAATAGAGCCGGATGTGCGGGAACTGATTTCCGGACGGCTGAAGCGCGGAAAAATGGAAGTGTCTCTGCGTTTAAAAGGATCCGACAAGATCACCGGCGAAATCCAGATCAGGCATGATCTGGCTGTACAGGTAATCAATGCATGCCGTGATATAGTGCAATCCGATATGCGCAATCATGCCCTGGTTGATCCTATGGACATATTACGCTGGCCCGGCGTAGTCGGGCAGGATGAAGTCGATTATCAACCCCTGCAGACAGCGGCTCTGGAACTGCTTGCAGAAACGCTGGATGATTATATTGCATCGCGCGAGAGGGAGGGGGAAAAAATCGCTGAAATGCTGGAGCGCCGTTGCGGCGAGATCGGTGACATCGTGCAAAAAGTGCGGGAACTCAGGCCTCAGGTACTGCAGCGGCTACGCGAAAAATGGCTGAACCGTCTGGCCGAAATCGATGTCCAGGTCGATCCGGCGCGCCTGGAACAGGAACTGGTCTTCGCCGCCCAGAAACTGGATGTCGATGAAGAACTGGACCGCCTCGATGCACACGTGTCGGAGTTGCATAACATTCTCAAGCGTGATGAACCCGTCGGGCGGCGCCTGGACTTTTTGATTCAGGAATTTAACCGTGAAGCCAATACCCTCGGTTCCAAAGCGTCGGATAGCGAGACGACCGCGATTTCCGTCGATCTCAAGGTGTTGATTGAGCAAATGCGGGAGCAGGTGCAGAATGTGGAGTAATGGTCATGTCGAAAAACGGCATCCGCCCATATGCCGTATTTCAATCCTGCTCACTAAACTGGTCTCTGGAGTCCTTCCTTCTTCTCTTGCGGAACGCAAGTGTGGTGACCAGCCCGGGATTATTATCTCCCAATGAAAGCCTGGCTCCGTGAATCGAGGCGACCGCTTTTACCAGACTGAGGCCGAGTCCGTTTCCGGGAGAGTTTCGCTCATTTTCCAAACGGACAAATCGCTGCAGGACTCTTTCGCGGTGTTCTTCGGAGATTCCCGGTCCGTTGTCTGCCACAATCACGGAAAAATCGTCGTTATTGCCCTCCACCCAGACATCAATGTTTCCGCCGTCGGGTGTGTATTTCAGCGCATTGTCTATCAGGTTGGTGACGGCCTGGGCGATCAGATGACGGTTACAAAACAGCTGTGGATTGTTTTGTATATGGGCTGCCAGAGTCTGTTCGCGTTCTTCGGCAATCGGAATATACAGCTCGGTCAGCTCTTCCACCAGATCACCTATGGCCGTATTGCCCCATTCAGCATGATCGATGCCGGCTTCGAGCCGGGCGATACTGAGCATTGCATTAAAGGTGTGGATTAAGGTATCGGCATCCTGTATGGCTTCGCCCAGAATCTGTTGGTATTCGTCTGTGTTGCGGTCTTCCAGCAGGGTGACTTCGAGACGATTGCGCAAGCGTGTCAAAGGGCTGCGAAGATCATGTGCCACGTTGTTGGTGACCTGCTGCATGCTTTCCATCAAGTCTTCGATGCGGTTCAGCATCGCATTGATCTTTATCGCAATTTCGTCGAATTCATCGCGCCGGTCGGTAACCGGTATGCGCTGCCCCAGGTCACCGTTCATAATTTCACTGGTGGTACGGTTCACCGAATCAATCCGCCTTAAAACGCTGGATCCGATCCAACCCCCGCCTATAATGGCGAAGATCAGGGTAATCACCGTTGCGCCTGCCACCAGGCCGAAGGTATGGTCCAGCAAAGCCTTCTCGTCGCTGATTTCGTGCCCGATGGTCAGCTTCAGGCCGTTCGACATTCTGGTGACTGCAACCCTGACCGGGTTAAATGCGCGTGAGGAACCCGGCGGCAGATCCACCACTTCGCCCATATTCTTGGTACTGTGATTGCGTACGGATTTCAGGCGCAGGGGCTTGTCCGAATCCGGATCATTAAGTTCATCGCTGGTGCCGCTTTCCAGATAGTAAAACCGGCCATAAGTATCGATCTGATTGCGTTGTTGTATCGCATCCAGCAATTCAGCCAAAGCACCGGATTTATACAGATTAATCAGGTAGTCAGTTTCCAGGCGCAGGCGGGCATCCACCTGAGATTCGATTTCATCTCGGGTGGACCAGTAAATAAATCCCAGCGTGGCTGCCGAGAGCAGGCTGAAGAGGATTGCATAGATAATCGCGAGGCGAAAGGCGGATGTTCTTAGCAGGCGATTTTTTTGTACGCGCCAACCGTTTGCCGTGACATCCGCGTCCGCAGAACCCTTATCGAAAAGCTCAGGCATGGTGTTGCCCGTTGATTGGATTCGCTACGGGTGAACAGGTCCCCCTTTTCGGGGGAATGGCATCAATCGGCGACTTCTGGTTAACCGGCAAGCGAAATTCAGCTGGCTTCCTGAAGCTTGTAACCGGCGCCACGCACGGTAACCAGCAGTTCGCTGTCGAAGTCTTTGTCGATTTTGCTCCGCAGGCGGCTGATTTGAACATCGATGACATTGGTCTGTGGATCGAAATGATAATCCCAGACATTTTCCAGCAACATGCTGCGGGTTACAACTTGTCCCGTATGTCTCATCAGATATTCCAGCAATCTGAATTCGCGGGGCTGTAAGTTGATGTTCTTTCCCGCCCGGGTAACTTTATGGCGCAATAGATCCAGTGTTAAGTCACCCACCTGCAACACGGTACCGGAATGCTGTGTCTGAGAACGTCTGACCAACGCCTGCAGCCTGGCGATCAACTCGCTCAGGGAATAGGGCTTCGTCATATAATCGTCACCGCCCGCCTTAAGCCCCATAACGCGCTCGTCGACATCGTCCAGTGCGCTCAGTATCAGCACAGGCGTGTTGTTTCCCGCCCTTCGTAAATCTTCGATCAGCGTCAACCCGTCTTTTTTGGGCAGCATGCGGTCGATGATCATAATGTCGTAAGCGTTATCAGTCGCTAACTTCAGCCCGGCATCGCCGTCGGCCGCGTGGTCGACCGAGTGGCCGCTTTCACCCAAACCCTTTACCAGATAAGTTGCAGCTTCTGTATCGTCTTCTACTAGTAAAATTCTCATAGTGACCCCAATAATAGACATGGGACAGCATGCACGTAATGACGGATTTGTAATGCAACCAATAAACTACGTGCTGTGTCATTAGCAACAGACAAAATCTTGCTTGAATCTGGAGAAACACAATGATCCTGACTGCCGTACAACACCGGCAAAAACCGTTCGCCGGCAATTTGTATACATCCAATGCCGCAGGCTACAGTCTACCTTTAAAAGCCCTGCCATGGGTATGGCTCTTAACAGTTTGTATGCTTTTCAGTATGCAATCATTTGCGGATTCTTTACCGGATTTTCAGACTCTGGTGGAGAAAAACGGGGAAACCGTAGTAAAAGTGACTGTCACTACGGAAAACAAAGGCATGGATTTACAGGGCGCCTTACCGGATTTTAACCCTGATCAAATGCCGGATTTTTTACGGAAATTTTTCGAACAAATGCCGAATATGCCCCAACCTGAGCCCCGGCGCGGTCAGGGATTCGGCTCAGGGTTCATCATCTCTGAAGACGGGTACATCATCACCAACGCCCATGTCGTGGACAATGCCGCGGATATACGCGTCGGCATGCAGGATCGAAGCAGTTTCAAAGCGACACTGGTGGGCCTGGACAAGCGATCGGATATAGCCCTGTTAAAGATTGACGCCAAGGGACTGCCGGTAGCCGAACTAGGAAATTCCGATGATGTCAAGGTTGGCCAGTGGGTGCTGGCCATTGGTTCGCCCTTCGGATTTGAATATACCGCGACACAGGGAATCGTCTCCGCGGTCGCACGCAGTTTGCCCGATGATACTTATGTGCCTTTTATTCAGACAGATGTTGCTGTTAACCCGGGTAATTCCGGCGGGCCTCTGTACGATACCGAAGGAAGAGTCATAGGTGTAAACTCTCAGATATACTCGCGCTCCGGCGGCTATATGGGATTGTCTTTCGCCATTCCTATCAACGTTGCCAAGGATATTATCGAACAGTTAAAAACCAAGGGATATGCAAGCCGTGGATGGTTGGGCGTGATGATACAGAATGTCGATCAATCGCTTGCCGAATCCTTTGGTTTAAATAAACCTGAAGGTGCATTGGTTGCTCAGGTCACGCCGGGAAGTCCGGCCGAAAATTCCGATTTGCAGGTTGGCGATATCATCCTGAAATTCAATGACCAGACCATCAGTCGTTCGAGCGATTTGCCGCCGGTGGTCGGCTCTACACCGGTGAATAAAACGGTACCGGTGTTAGTGATGCGTTCCGGCAAGAAGCAAACCGTTCAGGTCACGGTAGGCGAACTGGAAGAGCAGCATAATGCTGAAAATACAAGTCTGTCGAAATCGGATACTATGGGGCTGGGCGGCAGCGTTCAGGAACTCACTGCAGAACAGAGAAAAGAGGCGGGTGTCAGCAATGGGGTAGTATTCGTTGAAGTGGATCCCGACGGTGCCGCTGCGGTTGCCGGTATTCGTGACGGAGATATTTTAGTGTCCTTTAATCGTCAAAAGGTCAGCAGCGTTTCACAACTGCGTGATTTGGTTAAATCGGCGCCCAGAGGCCGGTCTTTCCCTGTGTTGATTCAACGGGACGGTAATCCGGCATTTCTGGCAATGACACTGGATCAATAGGCTCGTCATTCAACAAATCACAGGGTGGGCTGCCGACTCAGCAGTCCACCCTGTATTTTTTAACCGGGAATTCTATGAAGCCTTACGCGGACACAGCCGAAGAAAACAAATATGTGGTATTACCGGTTCTGAAACCCTTGTTATCCGGCGTAAATCAGGTTCTGGAGATCGGATCGGGAACAGGCCAACAAATCGTTTACTTTGCCGGACAATTCCCCGCTGTTTCTTGGCTTGCAAGTGATCTTGCGGAGAATATCCCCGGTATTCGTCAGTGGATAGACGAAGCGAGCCTCCCGAATCTCGAGCTACCGGTTGCACTCGATGTGGCTCAGGCGGAGTGGCCGGTCCAGAGCGTTGATTTTGTTTATTCATCCAATACGCTGCATATCATGTCCTGGCAGAGTGTGGAGAAAATGTTCGCCGGTATGGGGTCAATCCTGGACAGAGGATCCAGAGCCTGTATTTATGGACCGTTCAGTTTTTCCGGCCGCCATGTCAGCAAAAGCAATATGGAATTCGATGCCATGCTGAAGCAAAGAAATCCGCTCAGCGGGGTTCGAGATGTCGATGCATTGACACGCCTGGCTGAGCAGAACGGTATTCGATTGGAAAAAACCGTGCCTATGCCGCATAACAATTTTATTCTGATCTGGAGAAAATAAAACTTCTCATCGATATGCGATAGCAGCCGGAATTATTCCGACTGAACCGGATTACTCAACTCCTTTTGTTTTTTCAGGAACAATTCGGTAACTGTTTTTTCAAAATCAAAGGTAAATCTCTCTTCATCACAGAGCGTTGAATTAAGCATGCGGGAACGTAGAGATTTCCGTATATTCGCCAGCTTTTTTGTGTTATTTGCAAGGTTGACCGCGCAGTCGCAGTAATCGGATGGAGAAAAATTAACCAGTTCATCTAGTTCGATTTCGGCCAGCATGCTCGCGCTCTGGCGGGATGCCGGGCGTTTGCCGGCCAGGGAAACAACGGGTACTCCCATCCACATTGCTTCGCAGCTGGTTAAACCACCGGAAAACGGGTAAGTATCCAGTGCAATATCGATTTGCAGGTAGTCGGAGAAGACCTGCTTGTGTTTGCGGGTGCCGCCAAGCATTTTAATTCTTTCGGATTCGATTGAATGATTTTCAAACCGGTTTAAGATACTGTCCGCAATCGAGGCATCGGAGAGTGTCTTCCAGCTTAATGCAAGTACTGATTTATTACAGCGATGCAGAATATCGCTCCACATCGCAATGCTTTTTTCGTTGATTTTGACGGGATTATTAAAGCTGCCAAAGGTGATAAAGCCATTTTTCAAGGCAGGTAAGTCATTGATCGCCGGTGCATAAAGAGGCGCTTCATAGCAACAGCGTGAATTGGGTAGAAAGGCGACTTTTTCCGAATATTGCCAATGCAGAAAATCCGGCAGGCAGATTGAATCACTCAGCACATAGTCTATGGATTCGAGCCCTGTCGTGTGTGGGTAGCCCAGCCAGCTGAGTTGCAAGGGTGCCGGTTGCAAGGAAAACGCCGTCAGTCTGTGCCTGCTGGTATGGCCGGAGAGATCAAATAAAACGTCAATGCGGTCCTGTCGTATGCTTTGAGCCAACTCCTGATCGCTCTGATCGACGATACTGCGCCAGGCGTGACAGTATTTCTTGACCATCATTGTCAGGTCATCTTCCAGCACGCTATTCGAGTAGCAAAAGATTCGAAATTTATCGGCGGACAGGTTCCGAAGCACGGGCAAAAGAAAATAGCTGATCGGATGGCGGCAGAAATCTGCGGAGACAAACCCTATATGAATTGGCCTCGAAAAGTCCGTTCTTCTGGTGAATTGGTTCCCTTCAGCGTACTTTTGATGGGTAGCTGCCCAGTTTACATGGGCTTCAAACAGAGTTTTTTCATGTAAGCCGGGTAAGTAGTTCAGAAATAATAAAAGGTTGCTGTGGCAGGCGACATAGGTCGGACAAATTTTCAGGGCGGTCCGGAAGGCGTCCAGAGCGTCGTCCAGCAATCCCTGATCCGCATAAGTCAGGCCCAGATTGTTCCACGCTTCGGCATACTCGCGATTCAGCGCAATCGACTTTTTAAAACAGTTGACCGCTTGTTGTAACTGACCGAGATTTTTATGTGCATAACCGCAGCCGTTCCATGCTTCAGCCACATTGCGATTGGCTTTGGTTGCGGCTTCAAAACAAACCAATGCCTCCTCCGAGCGGTTTTGCCGAAGCAACAGATTGCCTTTGTTGTTTAATGCCAGGGAGTAGTTACTGTCCAGCTCAAGCGCTTTTTCATAGGCTTTCAGTGCTTGAATCGTCCTCCCTTTATTATCGTAGCATATACCCAGATTATTCCAGGCATCCTTGTATTTTGGATTGATACTTAAGGCCTTGTGGAATAGCTTTTCCGCGTCATCTGTCCGGTTCAGCTTGTTCAATAGAGTGCCCAGATTGTTCCAGGCGGGTGCCAGGCGTGGTTCTATTTCCAGGGCTTTCTCATAGGCGCGGATGGCTCTTTGAGTTTCTCCAAGTGCCTGGAGAGCGTTACCCAGATTACTCGCCGCGTGGCTGAACCCTTTGTCGAGTTCCAATGCCTTGTCGAAGTGCCTTACAGCTAAGTGATATTTTTTCTGGTTGTGATACAGGCTGCCGAAATTGTTGTGAATTTGCGCGTTATCCGGATCCAGCCGGATGGCATTTTTCAGCAGCATTTCAGTATTTTCGGTGTCACCTTGCTCAAGGCAAACCACCGCGCGCAAGCGTAAAGCCTCCACGTTTTCCGGAAACTGATGCAGAACCTGAACATAAACCAGGTTAGCTTCATCTCTCTTACCCTTGCGATGAAGCTGTTTGGCCTGTTCAAGAATTTCGTCAACCTCATGTATTTCGAGATGACTATCAGTCATAGATAGACCACACTCCAGCCATAAACAAATAATTGAATGCAGTTTACGCAGATCGACAAAAGATAAGAATTAGCAATTGGAGTAATGATTTATCTCCGGTTAAGGCAGCCCCGAAACGTTCGGGCTATTGGGTGACAGCTATTCAATCTCTTGGCTAAACTAAGGGGGTTAGTCATTTATTACAGTACGGTTCATGATGCGTCATTTTGTTAACATTCTGGTTTTCGCGCTTTTTTTTTCGTTTCCGGGAGCCGTTCTGGCGGCATTGCCCGCGGTTTTGGACGGCCAAAAAATGCCGTCTTTAGCGCCGATGCTGGAGCAGACAACACCGGCGGTCGTCAATATCGCAACCCGTAGTACTAAGGTGTTACCGGGTAATCCACTGATGGAGGATCCGTTTTTCCGGCGGTTTTTTGATTTCCCGGAACAACCGCGGAAAAAGTCCACTCAAAGCCTTGGGTCCGGCGTGATCGTCGATGCAGCAAAGGGCCTGATCATCACCAATCACCATGTAATCGATGGAGCAGACGAAATCACGGTTACCCTGAATGATGGCCGGGAGCTGCGGGCAGATCTTATGGGCAAGGACACTCAGGCAGACATTGCTGTGATCCAGGTCCGGGCGGACGGCCTGACTGCCTTGCAATGGGCCGACTCCGGGCAGTTGAGAGTCGGTGATTTTGTGGTCGCCATAGGCAATCCCTTCGGTCTTGGCCAGACAGTAACTTCCGGTATCGTCAGTGCCTTGGGCCGCAGCGGCCTGGGAATCGAGGATTTTGAGGATTTTATCCAAACGGATGCATCCATTAATCCCGGCAATTCAGGTGGCGCACTGGTTGATCTGGAGGGAAAACTGATTGGGATCAACACGGCCATTTTGGGCACGTCAGGCGGCAATATCGGAATCGGGTTCGCCATTCCGTCAAACATGGCACAGCAGATTCTTACTCAATTGCTTAAGTTTGGTGAAGTGCGCAGAGGGCGTTTGGGCATAAGCAGTCAGAATTTAACACCGGAACTGGCGAGGGCGTTCTCGATTAATCACAATAACGGAGTCGTAATTGTTGACGTGATTCCGGGGTCCTCGGCCGACCGGGCGGGACTGCGCAGAGGAGATGTCGTGACGAAAGTGGGTGGCCGGCCTGTGAAAAATGCGGATGGCGTGCGCAATATCATGGGATTGATGTTGGTCGGGCAGAAGATTGAATTGGAAATCGTCCGGCAAGGCAAAAAAAAGACGGTAACAGCCGTGGTTGATGCGTCAGATGACAGAATCAGCGGTAAATCACTGAGTCCGCTTTTAGAGGGTGCGGTCTTTATCAATGCGGAAACTCGCGGCGGGCGCCCCTATGTGGAGATTTCAGAGGTGGAGCCGGGCAGCGCAATGGCGGATTACGGGTTAAGGGAAGGGGATATCATATTGTCAGCGAACCGGGAGTCCGTGGCCGATATTAACGATTTTCGTGAAGCGGTCAGTCTGGATAAAAACACGGTTCTGCTGAACGTCCAACGTGGTAGAAATGCGTACTACGTGCTGATTCAGTAGTCGGCTGAGAATCAGAATCCCGGCGAATTCTTTTCTACCCAGCGGGTCGAGTTGTCATCCAGTGTTTCTTGTTTCCAAAAAGGAGCCCTGGATTTCAATTCTTCCATCAGATACCGGCAGGCATCGAATGCTGCAGAGCGATGAGCGGACCAACAGGCGGTTAAGACTATCGTTTGTCCGGGCACGATATCGCCAACCGTATGCAGAATCAGGGCATCGATCAGCGGCCAGCGCTGTTTGGCGTTTTCGGTGATTTCTTCCAGTTGTTTTTCCGTCATGCCGGGATAGTGTTCCAGCGTCATCGCACGGACATGATCTCCCTGATTAAAATCCCGCATACTGCCGGTAAACGCTGCACAAGCGCCGTATTGGCCGGGCTCTAAGTGGTCTTTCTCGTACTGTTCCAGCCGTCGCCAGGCGTCGAGATCGGATTGGAACAACTCCACGGCCACGCTCAACCTCCTGTTACGGGTGGAAAAAAAGCAACCTCATCACCGTCGCGGATGCCGTGATTCAAGCTAACGTGCTGATGGTTTACAGCGCATAGAAGATTGTCCGGAATCGGCCGGTTTTCGGTTACTTTGTCCCAAAGCTCACTTACCGTTTTTATATCCCGGGCGGATATTTCGCTTTCGGGTATGCCGGTGAGGTCTTTCAGGCTGGCAAAAAATTTAACTTTAACGGTCATCTACAACAAAATTCGCAGTAGGCACAGAGATTTTGAACAGGCTATTAAGCGATGGGGTATGATTATAAACCAATAAATCAATTACGCACCCGGAACCGGAAGATCATGAGCGAATTAACGCATTTTAATGCAAAAGGTGAAGCCCATATGGTGAATGTCGGTGACAAAGCCGTCACCCAAAGAGTTGCCGTAGCGGGAGGTGAAATCCACATGAAGCCGGGCACGCTGTCGATGATCATAGAGGGTTCTCATAAAAAGGGCGATGTTCTGGGCATTGCGCGTGTGGCCGGTATTATGGCTTGTAAAAAAACCAGCGAATTAGTACCGCTGTGTCATCCCATAGGGTTGACTCACGCTGAAATTGACTTTGAAATCGACCGTCAATGTAACAAAGTGATCTGTAAAGCACGCACCGAAACACTGTCGCAGACCGGCGTGGAAATGGAGGCTTTAACTGCTGTCCAGGTAGCTTTGCTAACCATATACGATATGTGCAAAGCCGTGGACCGGGCAATGCGGATAGAAGGTGTGCGATTATTGGAGAAGTCGGGTGGAAAATCAGGTGTCTACAAAGCCGAATGAATTTCGCAAGAGTCTCGTTCGATACCTTTTCAGCTTCATTATTGCAAGCAGCATCGCTTTGGTGATCTTCCAGCCTTTGGATAAACTGGGCGAAGAGTATATCGACAGTGCATTTAAGAGATCGCTGCTCAGCTTTGCCGTTGCCCGAGGCCTGAACGGTGTTATTTCGGTAGCTCAAGGAACCGAATTTGCGATTCAACCAGCGGGTGTGGGTGTTAACTTTGCGCCCGGGGAAGTATTGGATCCGGTCAACGATCTGGTAGAGCGGTTTTCGTGGATTATGCTATTGTCCAGTAGCTCGCTCGGTGCGCAAAAAGTGCTGCTTTCAATCAGTGCCTGGGTCGGGATTACCCTTGCTCTGCTCCTGTGTTCCGGCTTGTATTTAGTGAGCCTTTGGTGGGGACATCGCTCGTTAGGGTCAGCCCGGGTTTATATCTCCAAAGCCTTAGTCATGTTATTCGTACTGCGATTTTCCGTTCCGGCAATGGCTTTGCTGAACGAGTGGGCCTATCGGCTGTTTTTGCAGGAACAATACACCAGTGCTTCCGAACAGTTGAAAAATGCCAGCGATGAAATCGGCGAGATTAATCGCGAAACGGATATTGCCCGCAATACTGCCGATGCCGATCAAGGACTGATGGAAAAGGCAATGGAACTCTATGATACTGCTGTAAAACAGGTCGATTTCGAGCGGCGGCTTGAGAGGTACAAAGACGCTGCCGAATCTATCAGTGAAAACAGTATTAATTTAATCGTCGTATTTCTACTGCAGACGATTGTGTTTCCTTTGATCTTTCTCTGGCTGGTGGTAAAAACATTCAAAAAACTGTTTAGCTGATGCTTATTTCGTTTTGCCCCTGTCAAAACCCAGCGCACTGATGATTTTCGGTTTAGGCAAAGCGTCTTCATTTCGGGATTGATCGCCCGCAGGCAGAAGTTTTCTTTCCTGCCGCGCTCTGACCAGATAACCTGCC
This sequence comes from Granulosicoccaceae bacterium, assembly GCA_965222695.1. GTDB lineage: Bacteria > Pseudomonadota > Gammaproteobacteria > Granulosicoccales > Granulosicoccaceae > UBA7957. The sequence continues at coordinate 4,884,705 of OZ244967.1, forward strand.
AGACCTCCACCTGCAGTTGTCAATGTCAGCAAACCTAAAGTAACCATTTGACCTACCACCAGCAGAGCGCCTACGCCGACGGCGCCGGCTACAGCGGCACCGACTTTGAAATTTGCCTTTGCGTTGGTACGCCCGGTCTCCTTTTTAATTTGTTTTTGTGTCTCCTTTACGACTTTAAGCTTGTCCCTTTCAGCCTTAACCCTTATTTCCTCACGTTCTTTGGCGAAGGCTTCCTTGTGGCGCGCGATTTCGTCCTTGGCTTGCAATTCCGCCAGAGATTTCAACCAAATCGAAAACAGTACTGCTGAAATGAAAATAAACAAACCCACTGCCAGCGGAGCATAAGGGTGAGCCGATGCGATGGCACCGTAAACAACTGCTGCCAAAACCACCTGCAGTAGAATAACGCTCGAAAGAAATCTAAACATGAAAAATATATCCCGGCTTTGAATATAATTCTAACTCAGATTTCCACAAAGTGAATACGACGATCGTGTGGCGATCCGCGTAAGGTGGTGCGAATCGGCCTGGGAGCCGCTATAATCGCGGTTTTTTCAGGCTCGAAGGAAATACGTATGCCCAGCTATGATTATCGATGTGAAGGTTCGGATCAGGTGTTTGAAGTCAGCCACCCCATGGCGGTCACTATCACAAATTGGGAAGAGTTATGCGGATATGGGAATTTCCCGCAGGAAGAGTTTCCGGCTGACACACCGGTACGAAAAATCATCGGCAGCACGGGCGGATTAGTCAGCAGCTCCGCGTTGAAGAATCCGGACGCGCCGCCCTGTGCCACGGGGGATGCCTGCCCGGGTGGAAGCTGCGGGATATAGTTGTAAGGTCAATTGAGGCTCTAAGCACTAAGAAATTTCATTCCGCTTTCCAGCCCCTTCAGGGTCAATGGAAACATTTTGTCTTCCGTGAGCTCTCGAGTCAGTGCAATGGATTGCGTATAGTGCCAATGTTTTTCGGGTATGGGATTGAGCCAGATGAGTTTGCTAAATGTATCCTTAAAACGCTCCATCCAAACGCTGCCGGCTTCCCGGTTCCAATGTTCGACACTGCCGCCCGGGTAGGTGATTTCATATGGAGACATGCTTGCGTCTCCGACGAAAATAATCTTGTAGTCGGATCCGTATTTGTGCAATACATCCCAGGTCGAAGTTAATTCGGAATGCCTTCTGCGATTATCCCTCCACAGGTTTTCGTAGATAAAATTATGAAAGTAATAATATTCAAGATGTTTAAATTCGCTTCTTGAAGCAGAAAACAGCTCTTCACAGGTTTTGATGTGTGCATCCATGGACCCGCCTATGTCCATCAGCAGTAAAACCTTAACCGCGTTATGGCGCTCCGGAATCATCTTCAGATCCAGATATCCTGCATTCCTGGCGGTTGCTCGAATGGTATTATCCATATCCAATTCTTCCTGCGCTCCGGATCGGGCGAATCGACGCAGTCTTTTTAGTGCAACCTTGATATTACGGGTACCGAGCTCTACGGAGTCGTCCAGATTCCTGAAATCACGCCTGTCCCAGACTTTAAGTGCCCGATGATTGCGGTTTTGATTCTGTCCCATCCTGATCCCCGCGGGATTATAACCATAAGCACCAAAGGGTGATGTGCCGCCTGTTCCTATCCATTTGCTGCCTCCCTGATGACGCCCTTTTTGCTCGTTCAGCCTTTTTCGAAACTCATCGAGCACTTTATCCAATCCGCCCAGTGACTGTATTTTTTGTTTGTCTTCTTCGCTAAGGGATTCCTCAAATTCCCTGCGTAACCAATCATCCGGCAAAAAGGCTTTTATTAATTGGCCCAGATCATCCAGGCCCTTAAAATAGCTCGAAAATGCCAGATCGAATTTGTCAAAATACTTTTCGTCCTTAACGAGGCATGCGCGGGCCAGATAGTAAAATTCCTCCATATCGGCGAAGACGAGATTGTTTTCCAATGCATCGATCAGATCCAAAAATTCCCGTAAAGTGACGGGCACATTGGCATTTCTGACTTCCTGAAAAAATCCGATCAGCAATGAAAGACTCCGTTGAACTTATTGCCTGTTGCGGCGATTCATAAATGCCAGTCGCTCCAGCATATGAACATCCTGCTCATTCTTGAGAAGAGCGCCATAGAGTGGTGGAATTGCATTGTCACTGTTGCTGTCGCGCAGTGCCTCCGGGGGAATCCTATCTGCCAACAGCAGCTTTAGCCAGTCGATCAATTCGGAGGTGGAGGGCTTCTTTTTCAGCCCCGGAATGTCACGAATACTGAAAAAAACTTCCAAGGCTTGCTGAACGAGCTTTTTTTCAATGTCCGGAAAATGCACACCGATAATCTCCTCCATCGTGGCGGTATCGGGAAATCTGATATAGTGAAAAAAACAACGCCTCAGAAAGGCATCGGGCAAGTCTTTTTCATTGTTGCTGGTAATAATGACAATCGGCCGGTGCCGGGCTTTTATCGTTTGGCGGGTTTCATACACATGAAACTCCATCTGATCCAGTTCCAGCAGCAGGTCGTTGGGGAATTCTATGTCCGCTTTATCGATTTCGTCGATCAGCAAGACAGCGGTTTGCCCGGACTCGAAAGCTTCCCACAGCTTTCCCCTGACAATGTAATTGGCAATATCATGCACCCGCGAATCCCCCAACTGGGAGTCACGAAGGCGGGATACCGCATCGTACTCATAAAGCCCTTGCTGCGCTTTAGTTGTGGATTTGATGTGCCATTGTATCAGTTTCAGGTCAATAGCTTTCGCAACCTGCTCAGCAAGCATGGTTTTGCCGGTTCCAGGCTCGCCTTTGATCAGCAGGGGGCGTTGCAGCCGGATAGCTGCGTTGACGGCGATGCGTAAATCCTCGGTGGCGACGTACTCTTCGGTTCCGTTAAACTTCATGTGCTGTATCCTGTTCAGATGCGATGGCTCAGGCGTTGTGAACACCCGGCTACTCGAGCAGTTTAATATGGAGTTGTCCTTCGGACACGCGTATATCTTCAACGCCGTCGGCGAAGGACTTCCAAAATCCGGCCTGCGTCCCGAACTCGTCGACTAAATCCACGTTTTTCAGACCGCCCAGCCAGGCGTTGGGTATAGGTACTCCCCAGACGCTCACGCCTTTTAATACAACTACCGGCTTTTGATTGCGGAATGCCAGCTCAGTTCCGGCATTCACTTTTAGCGTTTTGCCGCCGAAAAAAGGAAAATCCGGATCCAGATGAACCAAAAGCTTGGCGCTTGCCAGATTGTCCGCCAGATCTATGACCAGGCGCTGGGCCAAATTAGTATTATTGGCCAACAGCGCATTCAGCTCTTTTTCACTCAGGCTGATCATGCGTTTTCCGGCATCTTCACGATAGGGTTCAGGGCTTAAATCCGCTGACTCCTGTGCCTGCTCATCGGTGATCGCCTGAGCGGTTTCGTGAGACGATGTCCCCGATTTCAACACCCCGCCCAAACCTGCCGAATCGAGTTTATCCTGTAATTGTTCTTGCTCTTTTACCGACAGCTCCACCGGTTCAAAGTCTTTTGGAAACAGCTGGGATTTTATCAACCAAAACGCAGCACCTACCGAAATGACGATGGTCAATAACATCAATCCCAGGACCGTACCGCATCCCAGAGATTTAGCCTGCTCCTGAGATTCTGTATTCATTGCCGCTTTCCGTCAGAAAAATCGTGAGTATATCAGGCGAGCCCAAGCTGCGCCGGGCCGGTTTGAGAAATTATGTTTCAACGGTCGCAACCGCGGGCTATGATAGTGTCATCTGGAGCGTGCAGAGACTGATATGTCGGTTGAAATCACAGTACCCGGTTCCTATGTACTGGCCTTGCTTAAATCCATTGAGTTACAAGGCCAGGACGTAAATGCACTGTTGAATTTGGCGGATATAGACGCCGAAGAGTTGTCTGAAAACTCTGCGATTTCTGCCGTCAAATTCGGCCGCTTCTATCAACAGGCCATACGCGAAACCCGGGACGAATCCTTTGGTATGTTCAGCGCGAATAAAATGCCCATAGGCTCGTTCAAGATGATGTGCTACGCCTGTCTGCATGCCCAGGATCTGGAGCATGCAGTGGCACGATGTAGCGATTTTTACGAAATACTGCGCGGTAGCGTGATCAAACCTGTAATAGAGGTTCACGGCCAATTGGCGGCATTTCGCTTTACCGTGATAGATGCTTTACCCTATACAACAATCAAGGAAGTGCTGAACGAAGAAGGGCCCATATTGATCCGGGCCTGGTTTTCCATGTGGCACCATTTTCTCAGCTGGCTGATAGGCCAAAGAATGGTGCTGAACAAAGCCCGGTTTACGTTCAGGCAACCGGATGATGTCTTTTATTATAAAAAATTGTTTCATTGCCCTATTGAATTTCAGCAGGATATCAACGCACTTTACTTTGATCAGCGTTATTTGAGAGCACCCTTGGTGCAGACTGAAAAAAGTCTGCGTGCTTATCTGAAGTCTTTACCCTACCAATTGATCGTCATGCCTGATGACAGTGACAGTATGGCCTCACGGGTAAGCGCCGTCATCGGCAATGATTTCAGCCACGATATTCCGACCGCGGAAGCAGTTGCGAAACGACTGGGTTTATCGGTATCGAGTCTGCGGCGCCGACTGTTGCGGGAACAAACCTCCTATCAAAGGATTAAGGACGAGTGCCGCCAGGCGGCGGCCATGCGATTTCTGGCAGCGGAATCCATGAGTATCTGTGATGTGGCGACCATGACCGGTTTCGACGATCCCAGCACTTTTTTTCGCGCATTCAGGAAATGGACGGGTATGACACCGGGTCAATACCGTGATAGTCTGAATTGAAATTGCAATATCGAAATCAATCTCTGTCAGCATATAAAATATAATAATTACAAAAGCTTGTAAAAATAGTGAACGATTTTGCAAGTCACTTTGCATGCATTTGCCATTGTTTGAACCCTTTTTATCAGCGACACTTGGCACGCTTTTGGAGCGAAAGAACTCACGAGTTGACATTTGGAGCGCAGGAAGCTATCTCATCGAGGAGTAAATTAGGCGATGGCACTACCGACAAGTTTTTCAGGCAGGCTGAACCTGCCGATTGTATGTGCGCCGATGTTTTTAGTGTCGGGACCGGAAATTGTCATAGAATCCTGTAAATCCGGAGTCGTGGGAACGTTTCCGGCACTCAATCAGCGTAGCAGCGAGGGCTTTGAGGACTGGTTAATTGAAATCGGACAAGCCTTGGCGGCGGAGCAAAACGCTGCGCCATTCGGCGTTAATCTGATCGTACATAAATCCAACCCGCGGCTGCAGGCCGATCTGGAACTCTGCGTCAAACACCAGGTTCCGTTGATTATCACATCGCTTGGGGCGGTCAGCGAGGTGGTTGATCGCGTACATGCCTATGGCGGAGTTGTATTTCATGATGTCATCAATATTCGCCACGCAAAAAAAGCCGCAGAGGCGGGCGTAGATGGTCTGATCGCTGTCTGCGCGGGTGCCGGCGGACACGCAGGTACCATGAGTCCATTTGCTCTGTTGGCCGAAATTCGCCGGTTTTTCGATAAAACCGTTTTGTTGGCCGGCAGCATCAATCACGGCGCCGATGTATTGGCAGCCCGGGTTTTAGGGGCTGATCTTGCATATATGGGTACAAGATTTATCAATACCCGGGAAAGCCGGGCTGTCGAGCAGTACAAAGAAATGATTATTCAGTCCAAAGCGGCGGATATTATATACACCAAGGAAATCTCGGGCGTTTTTGCGAATTTCCTGATACCGAGTATACGTGCCGCCGGTATTGATCCCCATACCCATAAAAAGGCGGACGAAATAGATTTCGGAAAAGAACTCAAACCGGATGAAGCCAAAGCGTGGAAGAATATTTGGTCGGCCGGTCAAGGCGTTGGGTCCGTAGACGATATCCCGTCTGTGTCAGCATTGATTGCAAGGCTGGAGTCCGAATATAAAGAAGCGCGAATGCGAATTTGTGGAGAGTCGTTATGAATTATCAAGGAAATGCAATACAAGTGAGTGAGATCGAGCCAGGGTTGGTGAAAATGACGTTTGACCTGCAGGGCTCAAGCGTCAACAAGTTCAGTGCCAGTGTCCTGGATGAACTTGCCGAGGCACTGGATCGCCTGGAAGCGAGCTCAGAACTCAAAGGACTGTTGATTGAAAGCGGGAAGAAAGCGTTTATTGTAGGTGCGGATATCACGGAATTTCTGCATCAGTTCTCTAAATCCGAATCAGAGGTAGCCGATCTCAGCCGGTTGCCAAATCGGCTTTTTTCAAGGCTGGAAGATTTGCACTGCCCCACAGTGGTAGCGATCAACGGCGAAGCGCTGGGCGGCGGGTTCGAATTTTGCCTTGCCTGCGATTATCGGATAATGAGTAAACAAGCCAAGGTTGGCCTGCCGGAAGTGAAGCTCGGTATCATGCCCGGATGGGGGGGAACCATCCGTCTGCCGAGGCTGATCGGTGTGGATAATGCATTGGAGTGGATTTCAGGAGGTTCAGTAAAACGTTCGGGCGCCGCGTTAAAGGATGGAGCGGTCGACGCCGTGGTGGAGGCGGAAAATTTACCTTCCGCCGCTTTGGCTTTACTGAAAAATGCTGTTGATGGAACAATCGACTATGAAAAAGCGCGATCGAAGAAAACTCAGGCTGTATTGTTGAACGATATAGAAAAAACCATGGCCTTTGAATCGGCCGCCGGCCTTATCTCAGCCAAGGCAGGCCCGAATTACCCGGCTCCGATGACTGCACTGGAAACCATAAAAAAGCATGCGTCGCTGGATCGTGACGAGGCCATAGAGATAGAAGCCGCGGCATTCGCCAAGCTGGCTAAAACCGATGTCGCCGAGTGCCTGGTAGGGATTTTTCTGAAGGATCAGGCAATAAAACGCAAGGCCAGAGAGTTGACCAGAGATGCATTGCCCGTGAAAAAGGCGGCGGTTCTGGGCGCCGGTATTATGGGTGGCGGAGTCGCCTATCAATCTGCATCCACCGGCACACCTATCATTATGAAGGATATCAAGGAGCAGGCTTTGCAGGCCGGGCTGCAGGAAGCGGACAAGCTGCTATTAAAGCAAATCAACCGGGGGCGACTGGATACAGAGAAAATGGCCGGCGTTTTAAATCTTATACAGCCTACTCTCAGCTACGGCGATTTCAATACTGTGGACCTGGTTGTAGAAGCCGTAGTAGAGAATCCCAAGGTCAAACAGTCTGTCTTGTCGGAAGTGGAAAACGAGATTTCGGATAATACAATTCTAACGTCAAACACATCGACGATCTCTATCGATTTTCTGGCGAAAGCCTTAAAGCGGCCGGAAAACTTTTGCGGTATGCACTTTTTTAATCCCGTGCACATAATGCCTTTGGTTGAAGTCATACGCGGGGAAAAGACCAGTGATGCGGCAATTGCAACTACGGTGGCTTATGCTCAGGCGATGGGGAAAACGCCGATCGTTGTCAGGGATTGTCCGGGCTTTTTGGTGAATCGAATCCTGTTTCCGGGTTTTGGCGGTTTTACCGGCCTGTTGCAGGATAATGTCGATTTCCGCCGCGCGGATAAGGTTATGGAAAAATTCGGTTGGCCCATGGGACCGGCCTATTTGCTGGATGTGGTTGGCATTGACACCGGGTACAACGCCGCAGCCGTCATGGCCGAAGCTTTTCCGGACCGCATGAGCCATGAAGGTGAAAATGCTATTGACGCCATGTATAACGCCAAGCGTTTCGGGCAAAAGAATGAGCGCGGATTTTATCGGTACGAACTCGATAAAAAAGGTAAACCGAAGAAACTGCCCGACGAGAGTGCGTACGAAGTACTGAAACCGACAATTAAACAAACTAAAGAGATCAGCGATGAGGAAATTGTTGAGCGCATCATGATCCCTTTTTGCCTTGAGACGGTACGCTGCCTTGAGGATGGCATAGTGGACACCCCTCACGAAGCGGATATGGGATTGATCTACGGTATTGGTTTTCCGGCCTTTCGAGGAGGGGCCTTGCATTATATCGATCAAATCGGAGTGGCTCGCTTTTGCAGGCTTTGCGAAAAATATGAATACCTGGGCAAAGCGTATCAGCCAACCGACCGGATGAAAGCAATGGCTGAGGAAGGGAAGTCTTTTTACTCTATCGAAAGCGTACAATAAGTGGAGATGCGATTATGAAACTCAATCCGAAAGATGTCGTCGTTATTGATGCTGTTCGCTCTCCCATGGCTCGTTCGAAGGGGGGAGGATTCATCAATGTCAGAGCTGAAAATTTATCCGCCGAGCTTATCAAGGCGCTGCTGCAAAGAAACCCCGACTTCGATGTTGATCTATTGGAGGATGTCATCTGGGGTTGCGTGAATCAGACCAAGGAGCAGGGTTTTAACGTTGCACGGGCAATATCTCTTATGGCTGGACTTCCGCATTCCTGCGGCGCGCAAACTGTGAGCCGTCTGTGTGGGTCTTCAATGTCCGCCCTGCACACGGCAGCCCAGGGAATACAAACCGGCTACGGTGAGGCTTTTGTCGTGGGCGGCGTGGAACACATGCAGCACATTCCTATGCTGCATGGTCTGGATATCAACCCGCAGCTCAGCCGCCATATCGCTAAAGCCTCGATGATGATGGGGCTTACTGCAGAATTGCTTGGGCGCATGCACGGAATTTCCCGTGAGCAGCAGGACGCATTCGGCGCACGCTCTCATCAGCGTGCGTTTGCCGCCATGCGAGAAGGGCGTTTTTCAAATGAGGTTATTCCGATTCAAGGTCACGGCGAGGACGGAAACCTGAAATTAATCGAGTCCGATGAAGTGATTCGCGACAATGTGACTGCCGACTCCCTGTCCGAGCTGCCACCGGCGTTCGTTCCCAAAGTCGGTACAATCACCGCCGGCACTTCGTCTGCCATCGCTGACGGAGCTTCCGCCATGTTGCTCATGTCAGCCCAGGCGGCGCAGAATTGTGGCCTGACCGCGAGAGCGAGAGTCAGGAGCATGGCTGTTTCGGGCTGCGATCCCTCCATTATGGGCTACGGGCCTGTTCCAGCCACTAAAAAAGCATTAAAGCGGGCGGGCCTGACTATGCAGGATATTCATCACGTGGAATTAAATGAAGCTTTCGCCGCGCAGGCGCTGCCGGTATTGAAGGATTTGAATCTTCTGGATGTGATGGATAAAAAGGTCAATCTGAACGGGGGAGCAATCGCGCTCGGTCATCCCTTCGGGTGCTCAGGCACACGTATATCAACCACCTTGCTGAACGTCATGCAACAAAATGACGGGCATTTCGGATTGGCGACCATGTGTATTGGAATGGGGCAGGGAATCAGCACCATATTCGAAAGACTGGAATAACACTGGCCAGATTTGCTTCTGATTTTATGCAGCACATCCGTGTGCTTCATCCCTTTCGGGGCTAAGGTTTAAAGCGCTCCCGGCGTTTTAGTCGTTGCGTAGAATCACTTTGAGCCTCAAATCAGAAGCAAATCTGAAATAAATCAGCACCTTCTTCGCGAATCCCGATATCGGCGTCAGCTACTGGCAAAGATATATTTTCAATGCTACTGTTAGAGACTGTCTAAGAGCCTGTTTAATATCTCTATGCCTATTGCGAATTTGCCGAATTTGGCCGGATTTCCTCCTGATTTTATGCAGCACATCCGCGTGCTTTACCTCTTTCGAGGCTCACGTTCAAGACGCGCCTGGCGTTTGAGTCGTTGCGTCGAATCACTATGCGCCTCAAATAAGCAATTCTCGCGACAGCGGAGAAATCATAGGCAGGCTTTAAATGCCGGATTTAAGTCATTATCGCTCAATAAATAAAACTTTATTCATTTCGAGGCATCTTTTTAAGGAGCATGTGTTGTGGGTAAATCGGGAGGCACAAACTCACCGAGACTGAGAGTAATCGGTAGAGAACGGGACTGCGGTCAATGCGAAGCGAGAGAACGCTGTCCCGGAGCTGAGTTAAGCACTGAGGAACTGGAACAGCTGAGTAACATCAGCGTCACGCGTGGACCTTTTCAGGCCGGGGACGCTATCTACCGGATGGAAGGCCGTTTCAAATCTTTATATGTGATTCAAAAGGGTGCAATAAAAGTCGAATCCGTATCCGAGGACGGTGTCAATCTCGTCGACGGGTTTTATTTTCCGGGCCAGTTGGTCGGTGTCGATGCCATCGGCGATACGCATTACCGCAATGATGCCGTTGCCATGGAAACGACCTGGGTATGTGAAATCCCTTATTCAAAACTGCAATCCCTTTGCATTCAAATTCCACAGCTGCAAAAAAATATTTTTAAATTGTTGGGCAGTCATATCCGGCAGATTAACGACAATATGGTTCACAGCCGTTATCTGTCGGCGGAAAAGCGCGTTTTATTATTTTTGGAAACCCTCAGCGAAAGCAATGTGATCAAGAAAAATACCAGCGGTCAGGTACACCTGCCTATGTCCAAGGGCGATATGGCGTGTTACCTGGGGTTGAGACCAGAATCCCTTAGCCGGGCTTTGGGAAAATTGGTCAGTGAAGGACTTATTCGGAACCACGCTAAAAAGATTGAGCTTTTAGAGACGGACACCTCCTTCGAGCTGGCCTATAAATAAGGCCGATGGCTTGATTTAAAGAGCCGTTTTAACAAATATGGCTCCTCGGTTAGCGATCAGGTGGATTCTGTTTCCGCCGAATATTCCGGATGAGTCAAGATAAAATGCTTCAGAACAAGCTGTAACTTTTCTACTTGTTCCTCGTGCCCGTTTCTCCTGGCTTCCTCGATATCGTCCACAATGATTCGACGAATCATGGGTACTCCCTCGGGCGAATGGATAAGGTATTCTGCCAGCTCAATGGCAACGACATCGGGCACATGTTCATGGACCGCAATGGCCTGAATTTCTTCCTCGGTGAGTTCACAAAGCCCCAGGCAGTCAATTAAAGATAACACGATATATCCCCTTCTCTGTGTGTGGTCAAAACCATCGATCATTCTTTACTTACAGTGTCCATTCTAAAGTAAAGCATTCCAAAGAGTAACTGAGCTTCGTCAAAAAACACCGGCATCCAGTCCCGCAGCCATCAGTAAACCCAACTCCTCGCATTGAGTGATAAAAGATTCCTGAAATTCCCCTTTACAGAGCAGGGGTTCCTGAACCGGATTCCAGCGTAATCCACTGACAATTCGCTGAACCGCTGAGATGGTTCCGGTACCGTCAAGCCCGGCCCGTACCATCAACGCATACGGAAGGCCTTCCGTATGCTCTATGCAGGGATAGTAAACGCGGTCAAAGAAGTCTTTCAAGGCACCGCTCATATAGCCGAAATTCTCCGTAGTGCCGAGAACGATACCGTCGGCCTTAAGAACGTGTGAGGCATCGGCTTGCAGAGGCGGGAGGCGTAACAGATCTATGTCCAGATCCGGATCGGCCGCCCCTCTGGCAAGTGCATCGGACAAGGTTTGTGTATTGACGGACGGATTGTGGCAAACGATTAAGAGATTTTTAGACATAGTTACAGAAACCGCGCGTCTCCCGGTGTGTGGCGTTACTGACATACACCGATCCAAGCATATCACTTGCTCGCCATGGATTGGCATCAAATTTGTTGAATTGCTCTGAGACGGCGGCAAAAACAATTTTTGCAATTTACGGCACAGCGTATAGTATTCCGCTTCTTGTGTTTTGAATTATCACGTAGAAATCAGGGGCAATGATTTTCAAATTCCGCAAAACAATACCGAATCCGATCGATACTATCGAATCCCCCTTGTTTCGGGGCAGAATCGGGCTAATGGCTTGTCCAGGGGTTCGAATCGGTGGCGGGCAGAATCAAAAAGTCGCAAAAAATTTAAAGGCCGACATTGAGGAAATGCTTAATTGGCAGGCCCGGGGTGTGGTGACTTTGGTGGAAGATCATGAGTTGTCCATAGCGGGTGTGGAGGATTTACCACAGAAAGTGTCATCAGCCGGCCTTTGGTGGCGACATATGCCAATGATGGATATGTACATACCCGAACAGGATTTCGAGCACAGCTGGCTCAGAGAAGGCGCCCGCATCCGCAATTTGCTGGAGCACGGAGAAGGAATTGTTATCCATTGCTACGCCGGCCTGGGCCGTACGGGTTTGCTGGCGGCCAAAATACTGGTCGAATTTGGTATGTCTCCGGAAGACGCCATTTCCAAGGTACGTGAAAGCAATAAGCGAAGAATTCAAACCAGGGAGCAGGCGGACTATATTCGTGCGCTTTGATGCCGATCGCCGGAACTTCAGGCGGCCAAAAAGATATTTCACCGGGTGGCAGACTTGTTCGAACATTTGCAATTCGCCTTTGCAGTAACCGGACCGATTCTGATTCTGCTGCTGCTCGGAATCATTTTGCGGCGGATCAGCTTTCTTGACGAGCACTTTATTCAGCTTGGTAATAAACTCGTATTCAATATCACACTGCCGATTATGCTTTTTTTCAGTGTCGCCGATCAGCCCATGGAGGAAGTGCTGGACACGCCGCTCGTCAGCTTCGGCGTCCTGGCGACAATTGGCAGTGTTGTATTGATTTGGCTGACCGCCCGGCCCTGGGTCCAACCGGAGAAACTGGGGGTTTTTACCCAGGGGGCCTTTCGTGGCAACATGGCCATTATCGGCCTTGCCCTGACGATAAATGCTTATGGACCGGAAATACTGTCCCAAGCGGGGATTTACGTCGCTGTTGTCACGATTGCATACAATGTACTTGCCGTCTGGTTGCTTGGGGACAAAGGGGATTCTCATTTCCTGAGGATCTTAAGCAACCCCCTCATTATCGGTATAGTTGCCGGATTTGCAGTATCTCTGAGCGGATTTACTTTACCCGTGTTTCTGGTCGACAGTGGAAGCTACCTGAATGCAATGACTCTGCCCTTAGCATTGTTGTGTGTAGGCGGCAGCCTGAGTTGGCAGGGTTTTAAATCCAATCATCGAGACGTGGTCGCTGCGGCAATATACAAGTTGTTGCTTATTCCCGCATTGGTAGTCTGCGTTGCCTTGGTTTTGGGGTTTAAAAATCAGCAGCTCGGCATTTTATTTCTGATGATGGCGTCTCCGACCGCAGCCGCAAGTTATGTGATGGCCAAGCAAATGACCGCATACGGTCAAATGGCTGCAGAAATCGTTGCAGTCTCGACCGCAATCAGCCCGATTACCATTACCGCGGGCTTAGTGATTCTAAAGTCCCTGCAGTTTGTATAGTACGGAGGTTGTTCGCGGAACTGTGAGTCAACTCTCTTCCCGGTGATCGACTCGCAATCACTGTCACAATTTTATTCATCTTTACTCAATCATTGCAGCCTCTGCCGATAGTTGCGAAGACTTGTCCTTCCTTAAGGGACAAACAGCGGTACAGAGGTAAACAATGCTAAAAACAACAACAAAAATTTCGGCGCTGTGTTTTTCGATGGCGGCGTTGACAGGATGTCTCGAACTTGATGTTTCAGAAGATCGATTGGATGAGATCGCTAACTCGGTGGCGGAAAACGCAGCGGCCAATGCTGAAAGTATGTTTCCAACCGATTTTGTAGTAGCTTCTCCTTTCGAAACCACGGACGCAGACGGGCAAACCCGCAGCTCCGCAAGCGATTATCAACGTGACTTCAGCTGGATGCGAAACAAACTGCGGCAACTCAGGCATAATCGAATTCCTCTCGCCAGGCTGTTTAACGCCAGTCGGTTACACTTATCAGGCCATGATGCCTCGTGTTTCGGGCCGGCATTGGCGTATCAGAACCACCCGGATGGCGCTGATCCGGCATCCGGATCATCCTATCCCATGCTGCCTTCGGGTGATCTTGGAATTTGGTCTGAAGTCGATGCTGAAAAGGGAAGCGCCTGCGCGGCTGCGCAACTGAATTCCAAAGTCAAAGGATTACGCCACAAGACATTTAGCGGGCTTGCAATATTTGCCGCCATGCTGGGTAAAGCATCACAAACCGAAGAGTTTGAAGATCTTGCCAGTACAGGAACCCTGGACCTTACGGACGAGATGAATTCGCTGACCTTGTCCCGTGTGTATTTTAAATTGGCTGCAATCAGTTTTGATTCGGAAACCAACACCTGGAGTTACAAGGTCGATCTGGACTTTCGCCATCTCGATTCAGACGACCCCGCGTCGGCGAATTTCTCAATGAAAGTTGTGCCGGGTGAAACCGCCGGGCATTACAAAGGTCTCATCAATTACCGAGTCGATGGAAGATTCCATGGCGGGCATTGTCCGAGCCGTGACGTAGAAACTCTCGGCTCCGTAGCGTTTGAGAAAACTTCCGATAAAGAAATCAAATCCCAGGCCAGAAGCGCTGTGTTTTGTGGCCATGATGGCAGCAACGGATTCGATTCCGATGGCTTTTTGGATGCGTCCTATACCATAGATGAACATGAAGACGGCTGGGCGAACAACTTTTCCATCTTTACTGCAAACTTTGACCCCGCGACCATGGCCGGTCGATTTTCCTATACCTGGCAGGCAGGTCCCATGGATGGAAACAGCCGAGTCTTTAACATCGGCATGAACGGAAAAGCGACCGCAGACGGTGAAGCCTGGTACGGTTACGGTGATTCGCTGACGGATGATGATGCAGACGAAGGTAAAATAAACGGATTTATCTGCAACTGGGCAGGACCAGGGGGGTCGCATGCCCTTATTGCCAAGGCCCAACGACAATTTGTTGAGTTTAATACAGACACCTCACGCTTTGAAGTTGCTTCAGGAGGATCCGATATCACCTACGCACCGGTCAATGATTGTATATACGATAGTGACAGTGGCGGTAGTTTTGCCTATGACCGCGATTTGGACGGCGATCTGAGCGACGAGTCCGCGGAAACCAACGATGTCGGAAATGGAGAAGTACTGACGTTTGATTTGTTTCCGTCTGAGGGTTCCGCATATGATGGCATGACTCTGGAAGATGCGATCGCGGCGAGAGGTTTCAGCTTGCCGGATGTACCATCGGTCGACTGATATTTCAATAAAAACTCCTCGATAAACAGGCGCGGCCAATAGCAGGTCGCGCCTTTTTCTTTTCCGAATCAATATTTTTTCAGCTTATAGGCATAAGCGCAGAGATTTTGAACAGGCTCTTACATAAATAGTATGACAACTGTGCCACTCAATCGGAAAAATACCGGGCCGGTGTCTTTCCGGTGGCTTTTCTGAACATGCTGATAAAAGCGCTTTGACTGAAATAACCAAGGGTATAGGCGACCAGTTTAACCGGCTTGTTTTCCGCCAGCATAATCATCGCCGACAGCAATCTGGCCTGCTGACGCCATTCACCGAAGGTCATGCCGGTTTCATTTTGAAATCGGCGAGCAAGGGTTCGGCTGCTTGAACCCAGCTTTTTCGCCCATTGCTCAAGCGTTGTATGGCAGGATGGATTGCTCTGAATAAAGTCGGTGATCTGTTGCAGATGCCTGTCTGTCGGGCAAGGAAGATGCAACGCCGACTCACGCATACTGCTGATTTGATCCAGCAAAACACGAATCAATCTGCCTTGTTCGCCCGGATCATCGTACAGAGTGGGGAAAGTCGATGCCTCCCTGATAAGTTCCCGCAGCAGCGGAGACACGCTTACCATACTGCAACAGCCCGGCAGATCGCAGCCGGCATCGGGCGCTATGTACACATTGCTCAGGACCGTGTTGCGCAGAAACCTCACCTCGTGCTCAATCGTCGGCGGAATCCAGACTGCCCGGTGCGGCGGAACCACCCAGATTCCCTGTTCCGTGTCAGCGGTCATTAAACCACTGCTGGCGTAAAGCAATTGTCCCCAGCCGTGTGAGTGCGTGGGAATTCTGTCCGCCGATTTACGCTGGGCGATTCGGATGACGACCCCGCGAGGAGTGTCTTCCAGATGCGTGATCTCCTGCTCGCGCTTGTCGCGCCAGTCAGCAAGACACTCCAATATTGGCCGATTTGAGATAGTATTTGTCAATGTAGGTCGTTTACGACAGGTTTTACATAGAGTAAATTATTTGTCAGCTCAGGAAAAGACGTTTTAGAGCCTGTTCAGGATCCCCAAGCCGTCGCGAGAATTTGATGATTTGAGCCAGATTTTTTTCTGATTTGAGGCGCATAGTCACTCTACGCAACAATAATCAGGGAAAAATCTGGCCAAATTCAGCGAATTCGCAGTAGGCAGAGGGATCTTGAACAGGCTCTTAAATCCATGAAATCCACAAGACAATCAGATCGATGATGACGAGAATAAAAGATTTTTGGAACAGACCGGAAATGCTGTTGTTTCTGTTGGCAGCCGCCATGCCGCTGGCATTCAAAGTCTGGCATAGCCTTTTGAACAACTTCTCCATCGAAGAAGCGGGGTTCACCGGTATTGAAATCGGGATATTGCAAAGCCTGCGCGAGATTCCCGGCTTTTTGTCATTTGCGGTGATATTTCTGCTTTGGCTGATTCGCGAACAGAGCCTGATGATTCTTTCCATTTGCGTGATGGGAATAGGGACGCTGTTGACAGGATTTTTTCCGTCCGTAACAGGCCTGTATATTACAACGGTTATAATGTCGATTGGATTTCACTACTACGAAGCGGTAAATCAATCACTCAGTCTGCAATGGTTCGATAAAGAAACCGCAGCGCAGAATATGGGAAAAATGATCGCTATCGGGTCCTTCTCCTCCCTGCTGGCGTTCGGCGGTGTTTATGGCGCACTCAGTTTACTCCAGCTGGAAATGAAAACGGTTTATCTGATCGGCGGCGGGCTGACCGTACTTATCGGGCTGATCGCGTGGCGGAAATTTCCTCAATTTCCACAGAAAGTGGAACAAAGAAAACATCTGGTTCTACGCAAACGGTACTGGCTCTACTATGCGCTGACCTTTATGGCCGGAGCACGCCGCCAGATCTTTATCGTATTTGCAGCATTCCTGATGGTTGAAAAGTTCGGATTCAGCGCCTCTGACATGGCCGTTATGTTCCTCGTTAACGGATTGTTCAACATCTACTTTGCACCTAAAATCGGAAGGATCATCGCTCGCTGGGGAGAAAAACGATCCCTGACCTTTGAGTACCTCGGGCTGATACTCGTGTTTGTCTCCTATGCCTTTGTCGACACTCCCTGGATCGCCGTCGGGCTCTATATCCTGGACCACATACTGTTCACCATGGCTATAGCCATAAAGACCTACTTCCAAAAAATTGCCGACCCGGCCGACATGGCTCCAACCGCCGGAATCGCATTCACCATCAACCACATAGCGGCAGTCATATTACCGGCGGTATACGGTGTGATCTGGATTTACTCCCCGCCGGCAGTTTTTCTCACCGGAGCCACACTCTCATTCTGTTCCCTGCTACTCGCCCGCCTGATCCCGCTCCGCCCGGAAGAGGGTGTTGAAGTCACCTGGCCCGGACCGCTACGGACTCTCCTGCCCGGTAAGGGAGCGGCCTAAAAAACAAGTGTAATTTTCCCGATTGATGGTAAAATGCCGCCCTCGCGCGCCCTTAGCTCAGCTGGATAGAGCATCAGGCTTCGAACCTGACGGTCGGGAGTTCGAATCTCTCAGGGCGCGCCAATCTTTTCAATAACTTACATTCATTCCTCATTTTCTCAAGCAGCCTTATGTGCCACTTTTGTGCCTTTGCTTTGTATCTTCGGTTGCAGCCGCGCAGTCATTTTGAGACAAGCACGCAACTGATTCTGCCACAGGAGAAAGTTTAGAGGCTTTCTTGCTACTGGTTATTTGCCGAATCCGGGAACAGTCCAGGCATCCACCTTGATGCTAGTTTGGCGGGAAAATTTAGAACAAAAGGTGATCGAGTAGACCTTGAATGCAATACACCATGACCTATAAGAGCGGAAGTGACGCGCCTTGCATTTCTTTCGCCTGTAGACAGTAATTCAGCGATATCACTTCTTGGTAGCTCTCCACGATACAATATGGCTTCTAAGACAATTCCTGATTTTTGCGGTAACCGATCTGCTCTGATTTCTTCTTCGGCCCAAATCAGTATTCGATTACGCAGACTTTCCGGTCTCACTAAATTCTCCATAAAATCGACTTGATCAATACAGATCGTTAGAAAGAATCTTGCAAATTCGGCGAGGGCTTCCTCACTTAAATTTCCTCGGCCATCGGTATCATTACGTCGGGGTAAATCGCATTTTGCCAGAGAGGCTTTATATTGCGGTTCGTTTCTGGCAAGACCTCGGGCGATTGACCAAATGCCGCCAGTATCGAGTGCTTCACGCAGGATCGCATAAGACATCAGCCGCGCAACGCGCCCATTGCCATCAAGGAAGGGGTGCATCCACAAGAGTCGATGATGTGCGCAAGCAGTAGATATTATGGCATCGACTCTGCCGGGTTTTCGGTAGGCTTCTTCAAATCGTTTTAAAAAGCGAGGTAAAGCTCCAGGACTGATGGCAATATGGCGTCCTACCTTGACGTCACGTGTTCGCAATACTCCCGGTATTACTCTCTCACGATCACCGGTATCCGGATTTTCAACCCAAAGCAGGTCCTCAGGAAGCAGCTCACAGAAACGATGGTGGATTTCAAGTAGGCCCGCCTGGGTGGTCGCCTGTTCATCAAGACCACCATTATCGATCCATTGCTGGACTGCGATATGGGCTTTCGCTTCTAATTGCAGGTCTCTTTTTTTTGGGTCGGCGCTATAGTCTTCGTTCATAGCGCGTTCTATATCAATCGGGTGTGTATCATGTCCTTCAATAAGATTGCTGTAATAGCAATTCATTGAGCGAACAAGATCAGATAGGGCTGTCACGACGCCATCGGGGAGGCTTTTGTGCAGGGCGGTGGATTTTGCAGTAAGGTCTAATGCTAAATCGGCCAGCTCATTGCGGAATCGTGAGGACTCATAAACAAGCAGCGGTTCCATGGCACTGATATTTTCACCACGATCAACCGCTATTTTGTCCGCTTTATTGTCCGGTTCTTTATTGCTCATATGTTTATATATATCATATAGATAGATATAGTCAATTTAATTTTGATGTGGCTTTTATGTCCGGTTTTCTTGCCGCCTAATATGAGTGTTGCTAGTTCCTGCTGGGGCCATTGTAATGGCGTTTCCGGGCCGACCTGCGTTCTGGTTGTGTTGAGTTGACGCGTTCAATCTTATTCAACGTATTTCTGTCGGAGTAAAGCCGCACACTCTTTCGGTGGCGGGTCATGGCAACATAGGTCAGATGGCGGTTCATGGTGGTGGATGCCAGGACAAAGGCGCGATCGACGGTGGCTCCTTGTGATTTATGGATGATGGTGGCATAGCCGTGATCATAGGAGCGATAGTGTTTAGTCGCGAGTGTGACGCGGCGGGATCTCTCTCCGGTATCGGCATCAATCATAATAGTGAGCTTATTCTTTTCGGTATTTTCGACTATTCCGAGCATGCCATTGCGTACCCCTAACTCATGATCATTTTTCGTTAAGACAATACGATCCCCGGCGGCAATAGCGTCAGACCGGTCGTTGGTGGTTTTAACACAGCCTTTGTCCTGATATATCTGCAGCGCTTCTTTGGTTTTTCTAATTGCAAGTAGCGTTGGGGCTTTTCGTTGCCAATCAATTGTCTGACGGCGGATTTCAGTCAATCGGGCGGTAGAAATTTGCTCCGTGATATTTTTAAAAGGCGTTCCGGGCTGGATGGGCTGAAGTTGCTCCGGATCAACAACTAAAACGAGTTTGGCACCGGCCTGTTTGACATGATCAATAAGTCTTGCCAGTTGCCTTGTGCCAACCATACCTGCTTCATCAATCACCAGAATGTCGCCGGCTTGCAATTTGTGATAGCCATTTTTCCAGCAATATTCCAATGAGGCCAGGGTGCGGCAGGCAATACCAGAGGCGTTATCCAATCCGTCCGCTGCTTTCCCGGAAAGGGCTGCACCGATCACACGGTAGCCTTGCTGTTCCCAGCCCAATCGGGCCGCTGAGAGCAGGGTACTTTTGCCAGCACCGGCCAACGGAACGTGTCAACCTATTTTGGACACTCAATACGGGGTTACCCGTATTGAAAGACTTTATCGACCTCAAGCACCCGCTGGTTTTGTTAGCCGATAGACTGAATTGGTAGATGTTTGAAGCGTACTGGATTGAACAATTCTGCTCCGCCGGTGGCCCTAAGGCTCATCCTGCACGGTATTTGGATAGAATTAGGAGTAGATGAAATATATGTTTCTGGTACTTGCGTTATGCAAGGAACAACGCTTGAGAAGAAGTACAAAAGCGGAGAGTATCGTCCACCTTGGTTATGGAGTATAGAAAAAATCATAAGAGTATCGGAAAATAAAGATTGGAAGCTGACAATTGGCGGCTTTAACGATTCCCCAACTCCAATTGCTGTTCCGCATAACTGTGAATCTTGCGACCCTGTTTTGCTTGATCTTATTGATTGCTATAGAACATATGGGTACATGCCGGCACATAGGAAGCTCCCATGTGAATGCCGCTCAATGTGGAACATGGAAATGCAAGCCTGAAGGCGAAACTTCAATACTTCAGGTAGTCGTTTCGACTGCCTGATTTTGCAGATAAGTGCGGCAATTGTGTCCGGCTGTTAGAACAGTAAACCGGGAAGATAGAGTGCGATGACCGGAAACAGTGTGAGAATCCCAATGGCGATGAGATGAATCACCCAGTATGGCACAGTGGCCCATGCCACGCGGCCGAGGCTGACCTCGTTATCGGTCAGGCTTGATAGAACCGAAAGGTTCAATCCGACAGGTGGAGTGACCTGTCCGATTTCAATCACGATAGTGATTAAAACGCCGATCCAGACGGGATCAAAACCCAATCCGGTAAGCAGTGGAAACACGACCGGCAGGGTCATTATCATGAGCGACAGGCCGTCGAAGAAACATCCGAGCAGCAGATAGACGAGAACTACAAGCAGCAATACGACGTACTGGTTGAGCCCTGCGTTTCCAACATCGTTGAGAATTTGCTGCGGGACTCCAAGAATGCTGACCGATTGGGCGAGAATGGTCGCTCCCAGAACGACGAATCCGATGGCTGCGAAGAGAAGCGTCGAATGAAAAATGGCATCAAGGAGTTTTTGTAAAGTTAGATCACCCCAGATCGAAGATATCGCTGCAGCCAGAACAACGCCGAGCCCGGCCGCTTCGGTGGGCGTTGCGAGCCCGCCAACGATAGTTCCTATAACCGCTAAAATCAGGATCAGCAGCGGCCAGATCTGCACGAATCCAAGGAAGATCTCGCGGGCGGATTTTTGGGTAGAGTCGGATGGCGCAATTTCAGGAGATCGCAGAGCGCGAGCGAAAATATAGGTCATAAATAGCAGGCCGATCATCAAGCCGGGTAAAATGCCGGCGACAAACAGGCGGCCAATAGATGTTTCCGTGAGCGCCCCAAAAATAAGAAACGACAGACTCGGTGGTATGAGTAAACCCAAAGTACCGCCCCCGGCAAGGCTCCCCACGATCATATTTTTGTCATACCCTCTGCGGGTCATTTCCGGGTAAGCCACTGAACCGACGGCCGCGGCTGTGGACAGGCTGGAGCCGCTCACCGCGCCGAAAAACGTGCAGACGGCGATATTCGTATGCAGTAAGCCGCCCGGGATCCTGCGGAACATTGGGGCGAAGGCGGAATAGGCTCGATTGCTGATACCGCTTCGCATGAGTATCTCGCCGAGCAAAATAAAGAGCGGTACGGCGCTTAGCGTAAAGGAATTAAACACGCTCCAGATGGCGTCAACCGCTAAAGAGGTGGCTCCGTTGGAAAAGAAGTGAAGAAGCACCAGACCTGTAAGCCCAAGTGCTGCACCGAGCGCGACACCCGTGGACGCACCCGCTACCATGACGCCGATCAAGGTTGTCCAGAACATGCCCTAGGGGGTGTTCTCAGTTAATCCATGCATCCTGCTGATCCCTATTTTTCGTCCAGCAAGGCATGGTGAGTGCAGTGTAGTCATTCTACATAAGCGAACAATAACGCCGCTGGGCGGAAAACAGGGACCAGCCCCTGGGGTTGCGGCTGAAAATCCACCAGACTGCGTTGCTCGTCGCTCATTTGGAGTGACCAAACCACGCTCCTCGCGCCTTGTCTGGAGACTGTTCAGCCACAACAGAATGCATGGATTAATTGAGAACACCCCCTAGTCTTCCTTTTTCGGGGCAATGATCGGCGCAATATTCTCCGCTGTCGTATGACGTTCCGCTTCGAGAAATCCAGCGAATCGAGCAACAAAGATGACCCAGGTCAAGGCGACTGACAATGGCAGCACAGCCATCCAGGGGTAGAGCAGGAGACGTGCGGTTTCGGTCCTGATCCCGCGCTTCCAGGCGAACTCCAGCCATGGCAGGGATTCGAGAAAAATCCAGCCGAAAAACACCAACCCCACCGACATCGCGGCAGCGGTCAATACAGGGGCAAACCGTTTATTCACAGCATCAGCAATTATGGCGACCCGCACATGCTTTGATCGCAAGGTAACATAGGGTACACCGAGAAAAAGGACCGCGCTCAGCATAAGCCCGACCATATCCTCGGTGATGTGCAGGGGAGCATTGGCGAAGCGGCGCATAATGACACCGGCCACGATGATCGCCACTATTCCGACCATCGCCAGCGCTGCGAGAACCGCCATGGCAAGGGCCAGATACTCCAGCCACTGCGCGAAAACCCGTTGCGCGCGGCCCATGACCGCGATCAGCGTCCCAGTGCGGTCAGCACGCGCTGGCGGTAGTCCATCGCATTACCACCGGCTTCTTCGGCCAACATCGCCCAGGTCTCGGACACCGCCTTAAGGAACAAGGCGCGATCTTCCTCCGGGAAATCCTTGCCCCAGGCCACCCCCATCTCGCCGAGTTTTTCGCGGGCCGCCAGTTCACGCTCGAGGTCTTTTTCATAGCGGTTTGTGCGCTCCCACAAATCGTTCGCGGCGGCATCGATAGCTGACTTGATCTCAGGATCGGTGGATTCCCACTTATCCGCCGCAACCCCCAATGTATAGGGCGCAGAGGCCATTGGATAAAGAAAGGAGGCGTTTTTACTCACTTCCTGCAGCGAGATTGTGTGAGCGTAAAGTGCCGGATAGAGAGCGCAATCGACAACACCGGTTTTAAGCGCAACGTAGAGTTCCTCCTGCGGAATAATTTGCGCCGAAACGCCGAGACGGGTAAAAGTTTCCACCTGTTCTCGCGCCCAGACCCGCAGCTTGACGTTCTTCAGCGCTGCCAGTGTATCAACCGGCTCGTCGCGGCAGAACACCGAAACCGAAAGCGTTGGGATAGCAACGAAACCAACAGTGGCAACTCCCCAGTCTTTGTATTCTTCCTTGAAGATTTCCTGCGCCACAGGAAGCACGGCTTTCAGTTCGTCAACGGTGCTGATCGCACCCTGCACGAATACCGAGCTAAGCGCGGGAGCATCACGGCCAAGATAATTTGACCACATCAGACTCATCTCCACGGCGCCTTTTGGAAGAACCCTTAAAAGATCGGTATTCTTGATGCCGAGCGATCCGCCACTGTAGACGTTCAGTTTGAAATCCTTTTCTGCCAACGCCGCGTTCACATCGGCGGCGAACTGCTCGATCTCAGCGGACTCAGGACGGGTTTCAGGCAGGAAATTGTTGAAGCGCCATTCTTCGGCAGAAACGGTTGTGGCCGTTGCCCCCGCCAGGGCGGCGCACAGTACGGCGCTTCGAAAGATATTGATCATCTGGAATTACCCCCTCTCGGTCGGGCAGAATGCCCGTGTATGTTGAAAAATTTCGGATCACGCCATATTTGCTTGGGCGTGCGCTTTAGGTCAGACGTTACTGGTGAATAGGGAGAATAAACGCCCTTTTCCCCAACCGTCAACGTGAGATCCCGCGCATCGCCAGGAAACCACATCGCCCCATAGGTTCCATTCAAATACGTGTTTAACATGGTGTCGATAATCAACACGCCTTTGTCGCGGTTCCGCACAGGTTCGTTGGAATAAGCTTCGGCCGAAAAAAACTCCTATCAATTTGTAAAGTAAAGAAATTTCCGGCGTAGCCGCGCAATCATGTTAAGACAAAATACAGGGCCCGGCTTCTTTTAATGAAGGTGGTCGGTATTTCCGCCCAACTATTTTAAGTTTACATTTTCGTTATACCAGCGGTATACTTCAAGTATTCAATTTATTCCCAAACCGTGTTTAACCGTTGTTGCGCAGGTATGCGCCGCGACTTGAATTGATCGACGAGGACTAATAACCGGCGCGATCAATAGGCGCCTTAACCTAATTGCGGGAGATATTTTATGAAAAAAATCTTAGTGGGTTTATTGATTGTGGCGGTTGCTGCGATACCGGCAATGGCTGACACTATTGTTCTTAAGGCAGGGCATTCCGCAAACGAAGATGAGCCGTACCATATCGGTTTGACCGAATTTGCACGTATTGTCGACGAAAAGTCCGATGGACGGGTGCAGGTGCAGATCTTCCCCAACAATCAGCTTGGCAACGAGAAGGAAATGGTTGAAGGCCTGTTGCTGGGTACTGTCGATATCACCGTGCCGTCGAACGGGGTGGTGACCAACTTTGTCAAGAAGCTCGGCATTTTCGATTTGCCGTTTTTGTTTCGTGACCGAGAGCATATGTATAAGGTCATGGATGGAGAGGTCGGTCAGATACTCAACGAGTCAATGCAGGAAAAGGGCTTCCGGCTCTTGGGTTTTTATGAAGCCGGCATCCGCCATATCATGACTCGCAACAAAGCAATTGAATCCTATGACGATCTGCAAGGATTAAAGATCCGTACAATGGGAGTTCCCGCGCATGTGGCTTCATTTAACGCTTTTGGTGCCAATGCTACACCTCTGGCCTACGGTGAACTCTACGGAGCTTTGCAGTCCGGACTGGTCGACGGTGCCGAAGCTGCCAATACCAATTACAACTCAAAAAAATTCTATGAGGTTGCACCGCACTGGGCGCAAATCGGTTGGACGGCTCTCGTCGCGGATCTGATAATGTCAGAACAAAAGTTTCAGTCGCTACCGGAGGATATCCAGGCAATTCTCAGCGAGGCAGGCTTGCAATCTGCGGCAGTTGAACGAGCCGCCTATAGCGAGAGTGACAACAGCCTGCTGGATAGCTTAACGTCAAAGGGTGTCAAAGTTACAAAGCCCGATCCCGGGCCGTTTCGCGATGCATCGCAAACAGTCTACGATGAATTTGTAAAAAATGATGAGGATCGTAAACTGCTGGATATGATTATCAACACCCAATAGCAGCTGCTGCGTTCTCCAATCCGGTCGATTCCGGCATCCCGATCTGCAGGTTCGACCGGCGTTTGCCGGCTCTCCCGGCGACAGTGGAAATCTTCATAATCGGAAGCCGATATTATGATCGCTACTATTCAGCAACTGTTGGAAAGCATCGTAGCCTTCCTAAGGCGCGTTGTCATATTTCTGGTGATCGTTTTTTACTCTTATATGGTCGTGGCCGTTGTCATTCAGGTTTTCGGCCGCTACGTATTTAACTATTCAATCGGCTGGGCTTCGGAAACTGCAACCTTTGCCCAGATCTGGATGGTGCTGCTGGCAGCGGGCGTTGCCATGCGCAGCAACCTGCACGTCGGTGTTGATGCATTAGCCAGTAAGTTTCCCGCTGCCATTCAGAAAATATTAATCACCATCTCTGCCGTCGCCGCCGTGTGGTTTCTATGGCAGGCCATCAGCGGCAGCATGGCGATGATTAAAATCGGGCAGATACAGACTTCACCTGCCATCGGCTTACCCATGTGGATTCCATATTTATCTTTGCCGATAGGTTTATCCTATTTCGGATTAGAACTGATTCTGGCGTTTATCAATAAATGGCGTGACCCGGAAACTCAAGATTGGTCAGCTGGGGAGGATGGCTCATGACGGTAACGGTATTGGCATTTCTTGGATTGATTCTTATCGGTACGCCGATTGTTTTTGCTCTGGGTGTCTCGGCAGCCTTGACACTGTATCTTAATGATGTACCGATGAGTATCGTTTCCCAGCGTATCTTCGCCGGGCTGGATAGTTTTACCATTATGGCAATTCCGTTTTTTGTGTTTGCCGGTATCATTATGGAACGTGGCGGTATTGCTCAACGCATTATTGATTTCGCTACAGCGCTGGTCGGCTGGATCACCGGCAGTCTGCTCATGGTTTCGGTAGTAGCGGGGACTGGCTTGGCGGCGATTTCCGGCTCCGGCTCAGCGGATACCGCGGCTACTTCATCAATCATGCTGCCCGAAATGCGGCGCCGTGGTTACGATATCGATTTTGCCGCCGGCATTATGGCAGCTGCCGGAACTCTGGGGCCGATAATTCCACCCAGTATTATGATGGTTGTGCTGGCTACCATATCAAATTTGTCAGTCGGTGGCATGTTCCTGGGAGGTATAGTACCGGGCTTGATTATGGCTGTGGGCTTGATGATAGCCAGTTATTTTCACGCACGCAATGGTGGCGACGCCTATCGCGATACTCAACCATTTACGCTGCAGCGGCTGGGCCGCTGTTTTATTGCCGCCGGACCGGCGTTCGTCATGCCGGTGATTATTGTCGGCGGAATTGTCGGCGGAATCTTCACACCCACGGAAGCGGCCTCAATAGCCGTGGTATCAGGCTTGCTGATCGCCGTTTTTGTTTACAAGGAATTGAGCTTTCGGGACTTGCCGGACATCATTCTCAGGGCTGCGTCTATCTCGGCAACGGTAATGATGATTATTGCAACCGCCAGCGTTTTTTCCTGGTTGATCGCCTCTCAGAATATTCCCGCCATGATCGGTGAGTCCATGCGTGCCATCTCTGACAGCCCCTGGGTATTTCTGGCCCTGGTTAATGTTTTGCTGATCGGCATAGGAATGTTTATGGAGAGTATCTCGGCAATTTTAATCCTGGTGCCGGTGCTGATGCCTATAGCCAAGTCTTTTGGCATAGACCCTTTACATTTCGGCGTTATCATTATTATCAATCTTTCCATCGGTATGATCACTCCGCCCTACGGAATCACGTTGTTTGTAGCCAGCAGCATCGCACAGCGCAGAATCACACAGGTTTCGAGAAAAATTTTATTACCGCTAAGTCTGATGTTAACGACGCTGATTGCGTGCACCTATGTACCGCAGATCGTCACTTTTCTTCCTAATCTCTTTTTACAACAATAGCTCAATCCCATATGGAAAAATTCAAGGGTACGTTTACAGTTACTATTACGCCTTTCAGTATTGACGGGAAGTTGGTCAATCAAGCCGTGTTGCGGCAGTTTATTAACTGGCAGATAGACCAAGGCATCCATGGTCTGATACCGCTGGGCAGCACCGGTGAGTTTCTCTCAATGAATGACGAGGAGCGATACCAGGTTGCCGAGATTACAATACAAGAAACGGCCGGCAGAGTGCCGGTGTTGATCGGCACGGCTGCCGAAAACACCTGGGACGTCATACGCTATAGTCGTGAAGCCGAATCACTGGGTGCAGACGGCGTGATGATTATTCCTCCATTCTACAGCACACCGACCCAAGACGAGCTTTATCAACACTACAAGCATGTAGCAGACGCGATTTCACTACCCATTATGATTTACAACAATCCGGCGACGTCCAATATTGATATGCAGCCTGAGTTTGTCGCTCGCGTGGCCCAAATAGACAATGTCTCCTATATCAAGGAATCAACCATGGATGTTACCCGGGTACGTGATATTGTCCGTTTATGCGGTGATCGCATGACGGTTTTCGGGGGCATTATGGGTTATGAGTCTTTTATGAACGGAGCTATGGGTTGGGTAGCGGTGGGCTCAAACTTAATGCCGCGGGCTTTTGCGGAAATGTATCGCCTTACCGTTGAAGTCACGGATATTGCTGCAGCCCAGGCGCTGTATCGACGGATACTGCCGGTCATTGAATTGGTTGGCGGCCACCGCTACGTAACCGCCAGCAAAGCGGCATTGTCTCATATGGGCTTATCGGTCGGAAATCCAAGACCGCCACGTTTACCGGCACAAGATACCGATCTTGCATGGGCTCAACGGGTGGTTGATAGACTCGGCCTGAAACTGACTTGAGGGGTTTTACTATGGCGGACTTGGATTTAATCATACGAAACGCCAATGTTGTCACCGCGGTGGATCAGTATGTGACGGATATAGGCATTCATGACGGCCGTATAGCCATGCTTGGTAAAACAGACCATAGCGCAAAAAAAGAATTCGATGCCTCAGGCCGATTGGTGACGCCCGGCGGTGTGGATGGCCATTGTCATCTGGATCAGCCGACCGGTGACAATTCGGTAATGGCTGATGATTTTGTCAGCGGCACGATTTCCGCGGCCTGCGGTGGCACTACAACAATTATTCCTTTTGCCTGTCAGCAAAAAGGTAAAGGCTTGCGCGAGGCAGTTGACGACTATCATAGGCGAGCAGAGGGCAAGGCTGTGATCGATTATGCTTTTCATCTGATTGTCACCGATCCGACGCCGTTTGTATTAAATGATGAATTACCGGCCTTGATTAAGCAAGGCTACAGTCATTTCAAAATCTATATGACTTACGATGCGCTTAAACTGCGGGATAGACAGATTCTCGATGTACTTTACCTGGCACGTCGCGAAAGCGCCATGGTCATGATTCATGCGGAAAATGACGATTGCATTGCCTGGCTGACCGAGGCGCTTGAATCGGCGGGCGATACGGCACCGAAGTTTCATGCAGATTCTCGCCCTCCGGTGGTCGAACGCGAAGCGGCACACAGGGCGATCTCGCTGGCGGAGTTGCTGGATGTGCCGATCCTGATCGTACATGTCTCCGGTAATGAGGCAATGACGCAGATTCAGCAGGCTCAATCGCGCGGATTGCGAATCTATGGGGAAACATGCCCTCAGTATCTGTTTCTGACCGCAGATGATCTGGACCAGCCTGGGTTCGGCGGCGCTAAATGCGTCTGCAGTCCGCCACCACGAACTGCGGAAGATCAAACTCATATCTGGCGAGGAATTCAGACCGGTGTGTTCCAGGTCTTTTCGTCCGATCACGCGCCGTTTCGTTTCGACGACGATAAAGGTAAGCAAGCGTGCGGTTCCAACGCCCGTTTCAGAGATATCCCCAACGGTGTTCCCGGAATAGAGACGCGTCTGCCGCTGCTGCTATCCGAAGGTGTTATAAAAGGCCGAATTGACGCACAGACTTTTGTCTCCGTCACCTCTACGGGGCCCGCTAAAATGTATGGACTTTATCCGCGTAAAGGCAGCATAGCTCCCGGCAGCGACGCCGATCTGGTGATCTGGAACACGGAGAAAAGCTTCACCTTATCCAATCAGCAATTACACCATAATGTTGACTACACACCTTACGAGGGCATGAAGTTACAAGCATGGCCGGATGCGGTTTTTTCGCGCGGCGAACTTGTGGTGGAAAATGGTGAATGCAGGTTGGAGTCCGGAAGAGGACATTTTCTTAAATCCCAGTTACCCAGTCCGCCGCTTCCCGGCAGGTTTTAGGGCCTGTGAACCTGACAGAGTATAACAAAGACAAGGTCGGCGCCAGAATTACACAATTGCTGACAGAAATGATCGCCATCCCGACGACTTACCCACCGGGCCACTCCACCCATATGGCATACTTTATTGCCGATACGTTAAATGCTGCGGGTTACACAGTAGAGACGCTGGCCCGCAAAAAAGGATTTGATAACGTTGTTGCCCGTCTTGGTAAGGGTGAACCCAGCCTGGTGTTTAATGCCCACATTGATACGGTCGGGGCTGGAGATTTATCACTTTGGCAACATCCGCCTTTCCAGGCTCATCAGCAGGACGGTATGATATTCGGTCTTGGTGCGGCTAACTGCAAGGGCAGTGCTGCGGTACAGCTGTGGCTGGCGGAAGAAGTCGCCAGATGTGGCGGTCCAGCCAATGGCGAGATTGTCTTCACCTTTGTTACCGATGAAGAAAGCCTGGATTGCAATGGTATGGCCTATTTACGTGAAACGGGGGCAATCAGGCCGGATATGCTGCTCTTGGGTGCACCGACCGATAATAGTCTGATTGTTACGGAGCGCGGTGTACTTTGGGTGGAAATCAAAACCCGGGGAAAACCCGCCCATGCGGGTGAACCAGAGGCCGGCGATAATGCTATTTCGCGTATGATACGGGTCTGTTCGGCAATTGAACAACAGATGCATGCGCGGCTTGTAAAACGCATTGACGGTGAGATGCGTTCGACCATGAATCTCGGTCTATTTCAGGGTGGTGTCAACACCAATGTCGTGCCCAGCCAGTGCAGGGTGGAAATCGATCGCCGACTGTTACCTGAAGAAAGCGTGGAAAGTGCGTTTGCCGAACTCCGTGAGATCGTCGCTGCGGTCGGCGAACCGGAAGGTACTGTCAGTATCAGTCAGCTACGTGGCACTAAGGGTTTTGTCGGCGACAAAAATGGCAGATTGGTCACGGCGCTGAGGCAATCCATTCGTGCGCAAAGTGGCTCCGATGCTAGCTTTAGCAGCGCCATAGGTGTTAGTGATGGTCGCTATTTTGCTGACGATGGCATTGAAATCGTCAATTTCGGTCCGGGTATAGGCAGCGTAGGACATGCCTGCAACGAATCCGTAGAAGTCAGCAAGCTTCTACTCAGCGCCGAGATTCTCGTTGATTGTGTCGACCAAATCCTTGGCCTGGGCAAAGGAGAAAATTCCGCTTCGGATTCCAGCATAATCTAATTCTGGAATTTTGAATCAGTGGCGGCCAGAATTCACTGATTCAAATTTTTAGGTTTGAAGGAGCATTAATGACCTTGCGGGACGAGCATCGATTTCTTCGTCAGGGAAGATCCATCAGCTTCAGCTTCAATGCTGAAAATCTGCAAGCGATTGAAGGGCAGTCAATCGCCGCCGCGCTTTCCGCAACCGGAGAACGAGTCTTGCGATATGACAGGCACGGCCGTGGTCGCGGGTTATTCTGCGGTATGGGAGTTTGCCTGGATTGCATGGTTTCAGTCAATGGGGGCGCTGCAACCCGTGCTTGTCTGACCCCGGTGAAAGAGGGTATGCAGGTACGCTCTCAGAATTATCTGGCAGCGACAGTTTCAAACGCCCAAATCGCGACACAAACCATTCCTGAGAAACAGGCCGGGACGGTCGATATCATCATCCTGGGTGCCGGCCCCGCCGGACTGTCTGCTGCCGCGGATCTTGCAAACCGTGGCCTTAAAGTGGTGATGCTTGATGAGCGATCCTCCGCCGGCGGACAATTTTACAAGCAACTGGCCGCCTCTCATCGTTTTGCCTCCGGGCGTGCGGCAGATAAACAATACACTGACGGTGCCGCGTTGATAGCACGGGTTCAAGAAAGTGACGTGACGCTGATTAACGGAGCGACTGTCTGGGCAGCGGAGCAAAACACCGACAAAAGCATTACTGTTCTAGCCAGTCGAGATGGTATTACGCAGCAATGGTGCTGTCGACGCCTGATCATTGCCACCGGTGCCTACGAACTACCACGTGTGTTCCCCGGTTGGACCTTGCCGGGCGTTATAACAACCGGTGCCGCACAAGGCTTGTTACGGTCTTATCGTGTTTCGGCAGGTAAAAGAATCGTTATTGCCGGCAATGGACCATTGAATTTACAGGTAGCTGCGGAACTGCTTGGCAGCGGTATAAAGCCGCTGGCGGTGGTTGAAGCGGCAGGGCTTTTCCGGCTGAAATCAATGGCGGCAGGGCTACGGGCATTCAAGGAAAATCCGGCACTTTTCTCTCAAGGTATAAGCTACCTTGCACGGCTAAAGTCCGCCGGTGTACCGATCATCTGTGGATACCACGTTCTGACAGCCGAGGGTGATGATCAACTGCAGGCAGTGACTGTCGCGCCTATGGATACACAGGGTAGAGTTGATAGGCAAAGAAGCAAACGAATTGCGGCTGACACATTATGCCTGGGTTATGGATTCGGCCCTAACGATGAGTTGCCGCGCATGCTGGGATGCCAGATTGACGATTCCGTGCGCGGCCATGAATTTCCGCTGCGCGATGGTGAAGGCCGCAGTTCAATTCCGGAAGTCTTTATTATCGGTGACAGCGGCCGGTTTGGCGGCGCCCAGGTTGCCATCAGTGAAGGAAGGATTGCGGCGCAGGCGATTCTCAATGATACAGAATTATCCGTCAATGGTTCTGAGTCCGTTGCAGCCAGGCGAACGACCCTAAGGGAGATGCACAGTTTGAGCGGTCAGCGTCGTTTTCAGAAGGTACTCTGGGCGCTTTTTCAGGCCGCATCGCCGGGGTTGAGTCTGGCAGGACCGGATACCTTGCTGTGCCGTTGCGAGAATATCACCCTAAGTTCAATAAAGGCCTTGATTGCACGGGGTGTTAGGGATCTGGGTAATCT
Organism: Granulosicoccaceae bacterium; assembly: GCA_965222695.1. Lineage (GTDB taxonomy): Bacteria > Pseudomonadota > Gammaproteobacteria > Granulosicoccales > Granulosicoccaceae > UBA7957. Next base: position 4,917,041 of record OZ244967.1, read on the forward strand.
CAAACGGTTAAGCCGTGCCGGAATGGGCCGTTGTCAGGGCCGCTATTGCAGTAAACTTTTAGTGGATCTGCTCACCGGCGCTACAGGAAAGCGTCCGGATTTTCCCCGCTATGCGGCACAGATTCCGATCAAGCCGCTGCCAGTGAATTCTTTCCTGAAAGAAATGCCTGAATGGCGAGGCTACAAGCCCCTGCCGATCGAATTACCCAAGACCGCAGCTCCCACGAATAAGCTCAATAAAGCAAGCCAGAGTACTGATGTTCTGGTGATAGGCGGCGGTGTGATCGGTGCGGCCAGTGCGTTGTTTCTCGCCCGCCACGCAATAGATACGCTGCTGGTTGAAGCTGGCCATACCAACAGCCAGGCATCGGGAAGTAACGCCGGCAGCTTGCATCTCCAATCGCTGTCTTTTGATTTTAGCGAGCAAAATGCAAGAGAGCTAACACCGCCCATGTTGACTTTACGACTGCAAAAACAGGGCATAGTGCTTTGGCGAAAGCTCGAAAAGGAGTTGCAGGAAAATTTTCATATCAACATGACGGGCGGTTTGATGGTGGCGGAAAGTCAGCGGGAGATGGCATTGCTGAAAAGCAAAACGGCGACAGAAAAACGTTTAGGCATAGAAACCGAATTGCTGGATGCGCAAGAGGTACGCAAATTGGAGCCGGCGGTTTCCGAAAAGATAGTCGGAGCTGCATTTTGCCCCGGTGAAGGTAAGATGGATCCTTTATGCACAACGCCGGCACTGGTTCGCGCAGCGCTCGCGACCGGTGCAAAAATGATGACAGAAACACGGGTCAGTTCTATTGAGCGCCGGGGGCAGGCATTCAGCGTCATCACTGACAAAGGCGAGATTCGATGCCGCAATATTATCAATGCCGCCGGCTGCTGGAGTAAAGGTATTGCAGCTATGGATGGTATTGATCTTCCGGTACAAAGTGCACCACAGCAAATGATCGTCACGGAAGCTGCCGAACCTCTCGTGCAGCGATTGCTGGCCCATGCCGGGCGGCATCTGACGATGAAGCAGGCGCACAACGGCAATCTGATCATCGGCGGTGGCTGGTTTGCCGGTTTCGATTCCAGGCTGCAGCGCCCGCGGCCGCTCAGTCAGGCCGTAGCCGGCAATCTCTGGGTAGCTCAGCGAGTTGTACCGGCAATAGCCAGGCTCAACTTTATCCGTACCTGGGCGGCTGCCGGTGTCATGATTGACGGTGCACCTATACTTGGTGAAACACCCGGGCATCCGGGTTTCTACAACGCTGTCGGTGCCAATGGCTTTACTATGGGCGCGGTTATGGGTCAGGTGAATGCTGATTTAATTGCCCTCGGTCGCACCGAGATCGACTATCAAGCGTTTACACTGGCGCGTTTTTAGACGGGTTTGACGACATATCATCAGACCTGGCAATACGGTTGATGAGAATTTTTCCAGGCTGATTAGGGGGTATTCTCAATAACCCTGCCGCCTGTCAACCGTTGGGGGAACAATCCCATTTTGCAACCATCTTTGAAGATTTGCCGCAGCGATTACGGATGTGCTTTCAACACTGCTGGGCGCGGAAATGTGCGGTAAAATCGTTACCGCCGGATGCACCCAGAGTGGCGAGTCTTCGGGCAGGGGCTCGGTTTCAAAAACATCGAGCACTGCATGTTGAATATGTTGTTTGTCGAGCAGACTTATCAGCGCGTTAGTATCGATTATTGCACCGCGGGCGAAGTTAATCAGGCAGGCGCCTGACTTCATCAGCGATAATTTCTCCAGATCAAGCAAATGGTGCGTTGCCGGAGTCAGCGGGAGAAGACAGATGAGTATATCCGATTCTTGTAAGATGTGTGTAAGGCCAGGCTGCCCATGATAATGTGCAGCGCCTTTGATCTGCTTAGGCGAGCGGCTCCAACCGCTAAGGGTAAAATGGTTTTCGATCAGCTTACCTATAGCCGCCAGACCCAATTCACCGCAGCCGAGTATGCCGATCTTTCTGTCCTGTGCCGGTGTATAAGGCATTGGCTGCCAGCGTTTTTGGCGTTGCAGCTTCAGGTAGTGCGGCATGTCGCGATGCAGATAAAGACTCCAGGCCATCACGGCCTCGGCCATGGCTTGCGACATCAGCGGGTCAATCATCCTAGCGATCGCTATTTTAGCAAATTCCGGTAATTCCAGAAGACCGTCGACACCTGCCCACAGGCTTTGAACCCACTTTAATGCGGTAAACTCTCTTACCAACGCCGGGTCAGGGTTGTAAACAACCGCCACTTCGGCGACGCTTTTTTCAATCTCGCTGCAATCTTCGGCAAGTTTTACCCTGTAAGCCGGCAATTTCTGCTGAAGGGAAAAGAGCCATTGTTCCTTCTGCCGCGCGTCAGAATCCATAATAAGCGGTATAGTGGTAAGCATTAATCATGTCCGTGCTGCGTTAAGAAAGCAATCTACACCTTTGATTATTACATATTCCTTTGAACGAGATTATCGGTATACAGGATAGTCTTTGTTTCCGGCTTAATATATCGCATGTATACTGAAGAAATATCCCGCAGTACGGAGACAAAAGATCTTGGCTAAAAAATCCAAATTACCCGAACCATCTGCAAAGCTTAATGGAAAAAGTGTATCGCCAACCCGCGACAGACTGTCGCAGGTCGCGTATGACGCTGTATTCGGCATGATCTTAAGTCGTGAGTTGCCCGGTGGCACGGTTCTGCAGGAAAAGAAACTGGCCGCTTCGCTGGGTATTTCACGCACGCCCATGCGCGAGGCTCTGATGCGGCTTGAAGGGGAAGGCTGGCTTAAACGGCTGACGGATCGTCTGTTATCCGTAAAAGTGGTTGACCTGCCGGAGTTTCTGAACGCACTGAGTGTTCGCCGGCTACTGGAGCGTGAAGCTGTGCGCAGCGCCGCTCAAACCCTTGATAGCAGTGAAATCAATCGGTTGATTGAGGCGCTTGCGGCACTGAAACTGGCAGATGATCCGGACAACCGTACCCATTGGTCTTTTGACGACGATCTTCACAACACCATCGCCGCAGCCAGCGGCAACCCGGTGCTGGCCCGGCTGGTCGATGAGCTACGCAAAATTACCCATTTGTTCGAAGCGCAGACTTTTCCCCAACGGCTTAGCCCCGGAGTTGCTGAACATCAGGCCATTCTGGATGCCTTGCTGAGCCGTGATGCCGACCGCGCAGTCGTGGCGATGGATGAACATCTCGACCGCGTAAGAGCAGGGGTCATGGATAATTTATAACTAAACCCCGATTTCACCGTCATCCATTTTCCGAATAACAACTGTCGAAGACCGGGGTCTGACGCGGGTCCCGCCGGGAGTGGCTTCAGTGGCATTGTTGCCGATAGGCCAGTTATCCGGATGTTGTATATTGATAAACATATTTTTTAGATCCGGAGTAAACGCAAGGCCTGTGACTTCACAGCCGTTCGGCCCGACAAAAAAGCGGCGCAATTCGGCTTGGTTGTTCGCAGTGATCACTGTTTGCCCGCCGTTACTGTCGGTAAGTGTTGAAGGGATGACGGCGAGCATCTGGTCATTGGTGTATTGTTCGACCTCATCAGCGCCGTTATCGGTTTGCACCCACATAATACCGCGCTCATCGAACACCAGGCCATCGGGGCCGGCAAATTGGTTCATATCATCCAGGGCGGACAAATTGACTGTCGCTCCACCATCGGCGGGTGCACCAAAGACGAAAATATCCCAGTTGAAGGCGTTTGAGTCCGCCACTTCGTCCCAGCGGATAATATGCCCGAACGCATTATTTAACCGGGGATTGGCAGGATTGGTCGATTCGGTACGGCGGGTGTTGTTGGTCAGTGTGAGATAGACGCTTCCGTTTACCGGGTCTACCGCGGTCCATTCCGGCCGGTCCATCGGCGTAGCCCCGACCAGATCCGCAGCTCCGGCCGTATTCAGAATAATATCAGCCAGGCTTGCAAAAGAGTCACCGAGTTTACCGCCGTCGCTTGTCGGGCTTTCCAGCGTCAGGGCGAGCCAGATTCCGGTTCCGTCTTCATCAAATCGGGCGGCGTACAGTGTTCCCGAATCCAGATATTTGTCCCCTGTTGCAAGTCGGTTGGGGCTGTCTACGTCTTTGGGATCCCACTTCGCATCAGATACATACTTGTATAAATATTCAAAGCGGGCATCATGCCCGGAATAAAAGGCAAGCGGCTTTCCCTCCACAGGTTTTCCGAATACACATCCCTCGTGCCGGAATCGTCCCATGGCGGTGCGTTTTACCGGGATCGAAAGATTGTCATAAGGATCAATTTCAACGATATAACCGAAGCCGTTGGCCTCATTGCGGTAGTCTTCTCTAGCGTCGGCCCCCAAGGGCGTTACATTGAACCGTGCGAACTCTCCCTGGTTTTCACCGGGATCACCGGCCTGGTCATGCCAGTTGTAACGGCCATCGCCCTGTGTCGACAGGCCGATACGTGTTTGATCGTCAGTCATGCTTGCCTTATCGACAACAAAGTAACCGGGCCAGTTTTCCTCGCAGCTAAGATAGGTTCCCCACGGCGTATAGCCATTGCCGCAATTGTTGAGCGTTCCGCGCGATTTTGTGCCATCGGCGGAATAGGGAGTGATCAGCGCACCCGTGCCGGCCAGCGGACCGGAAATTTCCATTTCGCTTGCGGCCGTGAACCGGCGATTGTGTGGATCATTCGCCACAACCTTCCAGCTACCTTCGTCCAACTGAATCCGTACAACGCTGATACCGTGAGCATTGATTTCCTTGCGAACGTACTCGGCGTCACGGGTAGCACCGTCGAAATGCAATGCGTCTTTGTCTATATACTCGTGATTTATGCACAGGATGCCATCGCTTGAACTTCCATTGAGAGGGAAAAAACGCATGCCATCGTGATGCATACCGATGGCGTTTTTCTGATCTTGCGCACTGTTACTGCCGTCGGCTTGCCACTCGGCGACATTGTCGTCGAGGGGTGTACCCCACGGAGCCAGAATCTCGGCGCTATAGCCTTCAGCCACAGATACGGCATCAATCTTCGATCCGGGTATGGAATTAAAGCCGAGAGATTTGCCGGTAGCCGGATTTGCGGCATGGTCGGTTGAAGGATCCTTATCCTTATTGTTACACGCGCTCAATCCGAAGCTTCCGAGTAAGCTTAGCGCAGCCATGCCGGTGCCTGTCTTCAACACTTGTCTGCGTGAGACCGATCTTTCCAGAATCGATGAAAAAGATCGGTTTTCGCTCGGGTTATATCGCCTGGGGTCAAATGTTTCTTTACTCATACCGCTTCGTCAGGTTTATGCGTTTGCATCAGTTTACGTGCTGTAAGCATGCGGCCTCCGTCAATACCCTCAACTTTTCCCTCGTAGATTCCAACGGCCTTGCGAATCGAATCCGGGACGCGCATGGATTTCTGTTGCTTATAGTGGTACCAGACTATAACTGCCGTTGACGTAAAGGCAGGTGTTTGCTTTCCCTGCTCGAAAACCGCCGCGACTATGGTTGCACTGCTGTTGCCGAACCGGGTGATTCTGGATCCGATTTCCATTTGACACGGATAAAGCAACTGCCCCAGAAAGCTGCAGTGAAGATCGGCGAATATCCAGCCTGTGTCACTGTCGGAAGTCAATGTTAAATTCATTAAGTCTGAAATATAGGCAATGCGGGCCGATTCAATATAACGCAGATAGGTCGCATTATTAACATGGCCCAGCATATCACAGTCGCCCCAGCGTACCTCGTCACTGAAAAAATGTCTGAAATCTTCTCGTTTCATAGCTCGTCGGATATTCCTGTTTGATTTATTTTGCGGGGTTTGCTATTTTTCACAAGCTTGACGTAAACGTCAAGTAAAAGCTGAACCCTAAGTAATAACATTGAAGGGGTACTAATCCATGCGGTCAACGCAGAAGACTGTCCATAACAGCCGAATAGAGGAGGTTTAATCCAGTGGCAAATTATTGCTCTATTTCTGAACTGGCGGAAGAATTCAACGTGACTCCCAGAACCCTGAGGTTTTACGAGGCGCAAGGCATACTCAGCCCAAAACGCGAAGGCACCAAACGTTTTTTTTCTCAACGTGACCGGGTCCGGTTGCGCCTGGTTGTAAGGGGCAAAAGACTTGGATTTTCACTGGTCGAGCTTAAGAACATTATCGATATGTATGACAGTGAAGTCGGAGAAGCCGGTCAACTTGAATACTTGCTAAAGCGGATTCACGATCAGTGTGCCGAGCTGGAAAGGAAGCGGCAGGATATTAATGACACCTTGCGAGAGCTGCACATGACAGCGGCTAGATGTATAGAGGGGCTTGCCGACAAGTACTGTAATCCCGGTGAGAAGAAAAGCGTCACACAGGCACAGCCGGATGATGCACCTGCACCTGTCAACGGATCGAAGCGGCCCGAGCTCAACGAAGGTTTTCGGGAGGCGGGAGATGTTTGAGGTGGATCGGGAAGCGATATTACTTCGGGAAGATACAGACAGTCGCGTCAATCTGGTTTTGAACAGGCCAGATCAATTCAATGCCTTATCAGAGGAAATGCTGTCCGGGTTACAGGCCCAGTTGTCGGATATTGCTTCTGATAAACAGAAAACCGTGGTTGTCATCACCGGAACCGGTAAAGCCTTCTGTGCCGGTCATGATCTCAAGCAGATGCGCGCAAACCCGGATCAGGAATATTATCGGAAGCTATTCGCCCAGTGCGCGGATGTCATGCAGACAATCACAAACATGCCGCAGATAGTGATCGCGCGGGTCCAGGGAATTGCAACCGCTGCCGGCTGCCAGCTGGTGGCCCAGTGTGATCTTGCGGTATCGGTGGATAAAGCAAAATTCGCGGTATCGGGCATAAATGTCGGGCTGTTTTGCAGCACGCCGTCGGTTTCCTTAAGCCGCAATGTTTCGCGAAAACGCGCGATGGAAATGCTGGTCACCGGTGATTTTATCGATGCCGCAACCGCTCTTGATTTCGGATTGATAAATCATGCAGTACCTCCGGATATGCTGGACGCTACGGTTGATCAACTGGTCGACAAAATCTGTGCGAAATCGTCCGCCGCCATATTTCAAGGGAAGCAGTTGTTCTATAAACAGCTGGAGCAGGATATGCAAACCGCCTATCAGTTATCCGCCGATACTATGGCTTGTAATATGATGAATGACGATGCGGCGGAAGGTATAGATGCGTTTATGCAGAAACGCAAACCTCAGTGGAAGGGCCAATAATTATGCACATTCGCGACAATACTTTTCTGATTTCCGGTGGCGCCTCCGGCCTGGGCGGAGCGACTGCGGATCTGCTCTGTGAGCTGGGTGCGAATGTTGTATTGATCGACCTCAATTCGGAGCTGGGTGAAGATAAGGCCGAAAAACTGGGAAGTCGCGCCGTGTACTGCCACGCCGATGTTTGCGACGAAGATGCTGTACAGAAAGCGGTCAACGAGGCTGTCAATAAATATGGCGGCCTCCATGGCGTCATAAATTGTGCCGGAATCGTACCGGCATCAAAACTGCTGGACAGGGAAGGCAATCCGCATTCATTGGAACTGTTCTCCAGGGGTATAAATGTCAATCTCATCGGGACGTTCAACGTCACTCGTCTGGCGGTGGCAGCCATGGTGGATAACCCGCCCAATGAAGACGGCGAACGCGGCGTTGTAATCAATACGGCATCGATTGCCGCGTTTGACGGACAGATCGGGCAAATCAGTTACTCCGCTTCCAAGGGCGGAGTCGTCGGTATGACCTTACCGCTTGCCCGTGAACTGGCTCGCCATGGAATAAGGGTGATGACTCTTGCGCCGGGAATTTTTGAAACCCCGATGGTGGCCGGATTGCCCGAGGCCACTCAAAAATCGTTGGGCGAACAGATTCCGTTTCCGCCAAGATTGGGAAAGCCACGGGAATATGCAATGCTGGTTCAGCAGATTATTAACAATCCTATGCTGAACGGGGAAGTCATCCGGCTGGATGGTGCGATTCGTATGGCGGCCAAGTAATCGACCCGGGAATAGCCATGGCTACGACTGATGGCGTCTTTCTTTGTCACACAAGAATGTGGTGTGGACCTTAAACTGTTTTTCCCGAGCGGAGGATAAGCACCTTGAAAAATACCGCCGCACTTTCCGACTGCCGGCGCTATCGTTTTGCACTCTGGCGTACCTGGGATGCATCCAAGTCCTACGCTTTGTTTATCGGACTCAATCCGTCGACTGCGGACGAAAAGTCGGATGACCCCACCTTGGTCAGATGTATCAATTATGCAAAACTGTGGGGTTACGGCGGCGTGTGCATGGCAAATCTGTTTGCTTACAGAGCGACGGATCCGGTGAAAATAAAGGAAGTCAATGATCCCATCGGCAGGGGTAATAATATCTGGTTGGCGAAACTGGCGAAGAATGCCGGAATCGTCATTGCCGCCTGGGGAAATCATGGCGCTTACCTGTCCCGTTCGGATGAGGTAAGACAACTCTTACCAACCCTGTATTGTTTGAAACTGAATAAGTCAGGAGAACCTGCCCATCCGCTCTATCAAAAGGCTGATATTTTTCCGGCATTGATGGCTTAATGGTGCACGCTAAAAGCGCGTAGAGACTGTGATGAAAAAAACCTGCCGGAAGCCCTAACCCGGATATTTCATCTACCTGAAGTAGTACATCTCTGGGCATAGAGTTTCATAAATTCCGGTAGTTTACTGACTATTCTGATTTAATATCCCTATTTCTGACAGATTTACCCCAGTATGGGTTGTAGCCCGGACAACTGTTCCACTAACAAACGCCATATAAGCGATAGCGCGAATATTCTTCATTCTCTCCGCACTTAAACTATTTTTATTAAAAACAATCCATTTACCATTAAATTCTGTACCTTGATGCTGCCTGGTTGGATCTGAGCTTTGATATTCAAGTACAATGCGCAGATGATCGCTATTCCATCCGCCTTCATTTAATTCTACTATTACATCTGTGCCACATGGGCCAGCGTTAGCGAACCCTGCGAAAGAAAACCCCAATATAGCCGCTATAATTGATACATATTTCTTCATGATCTTTCCTGTGGATGTGATACAAGCCCCAAAAGACCAAAATATTGAAAATTATTATCAGACGCTTTCTATAAAGTTGTAGGGAAGAGGAACTTTTGTGTTCAATAAACGATATTCAATGAGAAAAAACATGGCTGGCTTCTTTCATCAAGCGCCCCTTCTTTCCATTAGTGGCACAATGAAAACTAAATCTCTTTGTGCATTGATTTTGCTATCACCAGCTTGTACTAACGAATTTGACAATAACTTTCAAGACATGTTTAAAGGGCTGCCAGCGAGTTCTGAACAAATCGTTGGTGTGTGGGCTGATCATATTGTACTAGGAGGGGAAAAAGATTGGCGTAAAGCGGATCTAAGTGGCGATTATTGGGTCTTTCGTGAAGACAATACAGCCGCGCATTATATAAAAGACGTTCATCCGGATACCGGTGGGACCTGCTGGAATCATTCAAAAGAAGGAGTTTATCTTGAGAAAGGGACACCCGGTGACTTTGAGCTGTTCGGAAAGCCAAAGAGAATCGAAATTAATAACGGATTTCTAGTCATGGAAAGAGAAGAAAATCATCCTAATCCTAATGTGCACTATGATTTTTATGTGGGCTCACGCGCTGCCATTTCAGAAGATAAAATATCACCAGCTTGTCCAGATTCCACTATAACTGGAGAAATTTGATAATAGTGTTGATTTCCTTCTCTCACCAAAGCGAGGGGAAGCCAAATTAGTCAGCTAATTGTTAAGCCACCTTCGTCAAATCCTCAAGCACTTTCTTATACTACAAAATCCGATACCCCGTATTGTCAGGATGAGTGAACGAACCGTCAGTTTCGGTGTAGGGTCGAAGAAATTGACCGAAGCTTATGTTTATCTGTTACCGCACAGAGGCAATCCGTACGGAAGCTGATCGAGGATGCGCTGGCGGAAAGGACGCGGGTACTCGGGCGACTATAGCTCTTCTTCCCGAACGACCATTTTCCCCGAGGCAAGACTTTTGTCGAGGTCGGTTTCATCGACATCTTTGTGGACCAGATTCTGATGACAGTCGATGCAGGTTGCCCCCTCGGTACGCATTTTCTCGTGTTCCGGTTTTGCTTCTCCTGCCGGTCGTGGGTTTTTATGGCAGCGCTTGAGATGCATCCGGGCATGATGGGCCATCTCCAGGCGCCGCTTGTTGAACTGCCTGACCGTTGAGTAATCTTCAAACGACCAGCAGCAAAACGCAAATACCCAAAGTGGTCGGGAGAAACGGCCAGACCGATCCAATGCAACGTTTTTGATACCATCAAATAATAGTCTGATGGCCCTATGAATTTAAGTCTAGAAGTAGTAGCGTTGGTACTATCATTCTCCGGTATTTACACTTAATCCACAATAGCGGGGGTGTTGCATGCAACTTGCGGTTGAACTCGACCCACTGAACGGCAAATCCTTGCAAGGTCAATTGTTTGAATCCTTGCGCCGGCTGATTCTAAGCGGGCAACTCAAGGCGGGTACGCCTGTTCCCGCAACGCGGTCGCTGTGCAAACAACTCAACGTCTCCCGAAATACCGTATTGCTTGCCTATGAGCGGCTGATCGCCGAGGGGTATCTGGAAACCCGGCCAACCGTGGGAACATTCGTTAGCTCCAGTCTGCCGGAAGGTTCCCTGCTGCTGCGGGATGATAAGAAGAAGCAGGGAGACCTTGAGCGTCATGCGGCTCGTCACCCGGTGCTGTTTTCCGGCCGGCACCAGGCGGTGGTCAATCCGAATCATCATCGGCTGGCGGTCGATTTCTGGGTGGGCCGTCCGGACCCGCACTCTTTTCCGATCAAATCCTGGCGCCGTGGATTGCTGCGAAACCTTGCCAAGGCCGGCTCCAATCTGACCGAATACCGAAACCCTGCGGGGATCGAGAAGTTGCGCCGGGCAATCGCCGGGCATCTTGGGCCTACCCGGGGCATGACGGTGGATCCCGAACAGGTCGTGGTGGTGAACGGTAGTCAGCAGGCCCTGAATCTGATCGCTCGATTGATGGTGGAAAAGGGGTCCATAGTCGTCACCGAGTGTCCGTGTTATCAAGGCGCCGCATTTCTGTTCGAGAGTCACGGAGCGCAATTACGGCCGGTGCCTGTCGATCAACACGGGCTCGATCCCGAGAAACTGCCCCGCGAACCGGTAAGCGTCGTTTACGCAACTCCGTCGCACCAGTACCCGATGGGTGTCACGCTAAACCTGAATCGTCGTATGAGACTACTCGACTGGGCTTGGGATACGGGAGCCTATATTATTGAGGACGATTACGACAGTGATTTTCGCTATGTCGGGTCCCCCCTGACCGCCCTGGCCGGCCTTGATAAGCACGGTTGTGTTTTCTATATGGGCACTTTCTCAAAATCGATCGGGGCCGGGATCCGGTTGGGCTATCTTGTCGTTCCCCGAGAGCTTGTGGGTCCGGCCCGAACAGCCAAGGCACTGATGGATAACGGCCACGCCTGGCTCGATCAGGCTACCCTCGCTGATTTCATTTCCAGCGGAAGCTTTATGAGGCATTTACGGCGTATTCGGCATACTTATCAAGTGCGACGGGACTGCCTGGTGGAGGAACTGAACCGTCACTTCGGTGACGTCGTCCTGACCGGTCTGGAAGGCGGGATGCACCTGATCTGGCACCTGCCTTCCACCTTACCCCGTGCCGAAGAAGTGCAGAATATCGCCGAAGGTGCCGGTGTCGGTATCTACAGCCTCGGCGCAGGCGCATCCTACAGCTACGACTTTGCGGAATATGATGAGCGGGCATTGATGTTGGGCTACTCTTCCGTATCCGAACCGATGATACGTGACGGAATCTCCCGTCTGGCCAAGGCTCTTGAAAACCTGGAAAGTCCGAGGAGTGTTGCGATATAGCGCGGCGACGGGTGCGTGGAATTCGCCTGACGGGTCCAATCCATTCGCTCGGCATCGCCTTTATCGCAGGGAGCATTATTCATGCAACAGGAATGTTAAACGATGATCTCAAAGCGCTTGTTCCGGGAACGCTCCCATTCTGAATATTTTTTTCTTCCCTATACCGACTTTTTATAGCATTCTTTTATTTCCCGGCTCTTGATATACAACTGCCGTGGCAACAGGCATTGTGTATGTAAATAGTGCCGAAGAATCAAACCAAATCATGGCCCACACAGGATGAATACCGCTATGCGTAAGCTCATGACTCAATTAAGTATCGGAGAAAAAATCGGAATCGGTTTCGGTCTGGTCGGACTGCTGTTTCTGATCGTGATCTGGCAGTACCAGTCCACGTTGAACCGTTCCCTGACGGACTACAAAGTCCTGCAAAATATCGAGATGCCAAAAAAGGATCAAATTCTGGCCATAGAAACGAATTTTTTGCGGGCCAGGCTGGCGGAGCAGGCATTCAGAAACGGACGCGATCCTCAAACCGCGCAAGCGGTATACCGGCATATAGGGAATGCTCTGAAGAATGCGGAAGCCTTGTCTCAACCGGAACAGGGGCCGGGGCCGGCCAATGCCGGCGGCGAGATAAGAGGATTACTTGAAGACTATGGAGAACATTTCAAAGCGGTAGATGCCGCCTGGGTAAGTAAAGGCATTAACGAGAATTCCGGTCTGCAGGGTTCTTTTCGCGAAGCTGCCCATGATTTGCAGGCGTTGGCGGGGAATCTGAATACCGATCATATTTATTTGAGTCTGTTGCAGATCCGACGTGCTGAGAAGGATCTGGGTTTGCGGCGTGAAACCCAGTATCAGCAGCGTGTTTACGAACTGATCGGCCGATTTGAAATACAAGTGCGTGAATCCGAGCTGCTGCCGCAGGTAAAGCAGCAGCTGTTATCGGAGATGGCTGGCTACAAAAAAGAATTTACGGATTATTCACGGCACGTGCTAGAGGGGGGTGATCTGCGTCAGGGCATAGGACCTTATCGGGACGCTGCTCACCGGGTAGAGGATCTGATCAATCAATATTACGTATCGGATCTGGAGCGGGATGTACTGCAGCTCCGGAGGCGGGAAAAGGACTATCTGTTGCGCGCAGATGCGGAATACATCGATATGACTTTGAATCAGTTGCAACTGATCAGTGATCGTATCCGGTCCAGCAAGGCTTCGGACGAATACCAGAAAAAGTTTGAAGCTCTACTAAACCAATACCGGGAAGATTTTCTTTCTTTAGTGGAACAAAACCGCAAAATCGATCAACTGACCGGGCAAATGGAAATTGCTGCGGAAAATGTTGCAAACCTGGTAAAGGATAAAGTGCAAGAGGCCAACGTTGCCATGAATAATACAGCTCAGGCAATCACTCTCAAGGCGGAACAGCGAACCGACTGGATGCATTTGCTGATAGTTCTGGCTTTGGCCCTGGGAGTCTATTTCGCGATTAAAATAACCTCCCATATTGTAAATTCAGTGCGCCGGATGGCGGCAGTGCTCGAACGCCTTACCTTTACTGAAATGGTTGAAGCGGTTCCGCACGTAGAAGGGGGCCGGGATGAAATCAACGAAATGGCGGGGTATCTGAACACGCTCTCCGAACACCGGAACCGGCTTGTAAATTGGTGGAAAAATTCAATGACTGAGGCCGATGCCTGCCGCGAATTGCAGTCCGTTCTCGAAAAACTGGATTATCCCGGAGAAGAGTCCGGCGAGGAAGCCCTCAAAGCGGAATTGCTGGATGCTTTAGCGGTTAAAAAACGCCTGATTTCCAATGAGTTTAATGAGATTGATGAGCAAACCGAAAAAATCCTCAACGCATCCGCCATGCTGAGGCGGCCGAGCGTTTCCCGCCGGGATATAGACGAGCATGGTAAAGCCATACACCATTCGGCAGAAATGATCCTCAAGAGTATCAATATGCTGACGTTTGAATCAAAACGTACTGCGCAGGCCTCGGCGTGACGGGATAAAAGCCGCCATGGTGGTGCATCTGTACCTTATCTAAAACTATGATGCTCCATGTAAGTCCGAATGTGATGTTTACAGATGGTGCTGAAAATATCGACGATGCGTGAACGCCTGCGGCCGTCCGGATAGGCTATGACGATGCTGGGATTGATCACCGCGTCCGCCAGAGATTTTGAACAGGCTCTTAGAGTCTCCTTCGGTCGACGTAGTGGATATACGGGAGGTTAAAGCGTATCGTATTGACAAACGTACAGCCATAATTTAGCGGCGAAAATCCTTTGCCGCTATTATCAGCATTCAAAGCTTTTGTCGCAGAGATACAAGATCGCTGTGAAGAACCACCGGACGCCGTGGAGATTGAAACCTTGGGCTCCTCCCGGTTCATTGCATCCTAATTTATCAGATGGATGGACCACTATCACTCTGTCCAGGTGATATTGGCGGATCCCGCGAGTCACAAAGGGTTTAGCCAATACTTAAGTACCTCAGCAGCTCTTTCAAATCAGTGATGCAATGGGATTGACGGGAGCGCATATCAGGGCCTCTATCGAGTAACAGGCAGTCTATTCCGGCTGATCGGGCACCCCAATAGTCGGCCGACTCGCTGTCACCAACATGGATAACACGTGAACTGTCCGTATCGGCGTATTCCAGAGCCAGTTGGAAAATGCCCGGATTCGGTTTTGCATATCCGGCCCTGGATGAGTATACGATTCGATCCAAGTACCGATCGAGCTTAAGGTCTTTAAGTATGTTCTCCAGGCGGGAATCAAAATTGGAAACAACGATTGCACTTGCTCCACTGTCGCTCAGTTGTTGTAATACGTGCTTAACTTCGGAGTATGTTTTCCAGGCGTCGCCCTTGGCATAGTAGGAATAGAGCCGGTCAAAATAATCATCAAAACGATTAAAATCGAGTTCATCCCTATATATAACCTGAGCCACCAGTCTATACCACCATCGATACTCCTGCTGATGCAGTTGCGCTTCGGTTTCAAACGAGAAAGCCAAATCCGGCATTGATGTAAATGCTGCCGAGAAGCGTTCCGAAAGTTTCTTGGTTTCGAGATTCACGCCAAAATCCCGGGCGATTCGCGAGTAAGTGCCGGAGACCGATTCGAGCGGTTTAATGAGGGTCCCCGCAGCATCCAGAAATACGGTACATTTATTCTGGTTTTTCCCGGGGCTTTTGCTGCTGTTCATTCCGGCCGTTTTGCAATGACGCTATCCAGCTTTTCAGCCATTCGCTGATCACGATCCACGCGCGTTCCCACTTGAATGCAAGTGTGTATCCGAAACACCCCTTTTTCATGGACCAGCTCGTGGCATTTTTTCAATGCGGCAAAGACTTCATCCCATTCGCCTTCGATATTGGTGCTATTGCAATTGACGTCAAACGTCAGACCGGATGCTTCGAGCAATCTCTCGATAGCGGCGACATAGGGGGAAACAGAAAGTCCCGATCCGATGGGTACCAGCGTAAAACCGGCGATGGCATGCATATTTACCTCATATTTTTTTGATTGAGTTGAATGTCCTGACGGATTGTAGCTTGTGTCAGCATGCCGATTTTGTCAATCATTGTGCCGCATATGCATGGGCTCTCGGCTACAAATAATCCGCCATTTCCTGTATCTTACGCCATTCGTCCACAAGCAGATTTTCAAGCACAGAGTAGACCCGTAATACCATGATTATCAAACCAAGAATTCGCGGATTTATTTGCACCACAACCCATCCGACCGGCTGCGCGGAAAACGTCAAGGAACAGATCAACTACGTTAAGCAACAAAGCACGCTGGCAGACAGCCCCAAAAATGTTTTAGTCATCGGATCTTCCAGCGGCTACGGATTGTCATCTCGGATTACCGCTGCGTTTGCTGGCAGGGCGGCCACCATAGGTGTGTTTTTTGAGAAACCGGGTACGGAGAAAAAGCCCGGAACCGCTGGCTGGTACAATGCTGCGGCTTTTGATGAACAAGCCCATCAAGCCGGCTTGTACGCAAAGAGTCTGAACGGTGATGCCTTTTCACACGAGGCTAAGCAAAAGACGGTTGAGTTGATCAAACAGGATCTCGGCAAAGTGGATTTGGTGGTCTATTCTCTGGCATCCCCGGTCAGAAAGATGCCGGACACGGGTGAAATTGTCCGCTCTGTTTTGAAGCCCATAGGTCAGGCCTATCAATCGACGGCAATAGATACAAATAAAGACCGGATCACACAAGCTGTAATCGAGCCGGCCACTGAGGAAGAGATTCAAGCCACGGTGACCGTGATGGGCGGACAGGACTGGGAGTTGTGGATCAATGCGCTGGAAGCGGGCGGCGTTATGGCCGACGGTTGTAAAACCATCGCTTATTCCTACATAGGCTCGGATATGACATGGCCGATTTATTGGCACGGCGCACTGGGCCGGGCCAAACAGGACCTGGACCGGGCAGCCGCGCAACTGCATGCACGGCTTAGTTGTAACGGGGGGCAGGCCAATATCGGTGTGTTGAAGTCAGTGGTAACCCAGGCCAGTTCGGCCATACCGGTTATGCCCTTGTATTTGGCAATGTGCTTCAGGGTCATGCGGGAAAAAGGCCTGCATGAAGGCTGTGTGGAACAGATATACCGGCTGTTTTCCACCGGGCTCTACGGTGAGGGCGCCGAAATGGATGAAAATTTGCGATACCGGATGGATGACTGGGAATTGAGAGACGATGTTCAGACAGCTCTTAGAACCACCTGGCCGCAAGTAAACACCGAAAATTTATTCGAACTGACGGATTACCAGCTATATAAAGATGAGTTTTTAAAACTGTTCGGCTTCGGAATTGACGGAGTTGACTATGAAGCCGATGTCAACCCTCTGGCCGAGTTCGACGTTATTGATATTTAGGCGGCGTTGATGTCTGCTTCCGGAACTTCGGCGCTTCGCTTTCAACCCGAATGGAAACGGGAAATGGCCAATCTGCTGCGGGATCCCGAGGAACTCTGCGAACGGTTGGAGCTCAGCGGGGTGGATGCGGATGCACTGATAAAAGCCTGCCGTGGTTTCCCGCTGAGAGTTCCCCGGCCCTATTTGGCGCGAATTGAAAAAGCCCGCCCCCAGGATCCATTGCTGCTGCAGGTATTGCCGCAGGCTGAAGAACTGCTCAGCAGTTCGGGATACAGTTCCGACCCCTTGGAGGAAAAAGCGTTCAGCCCGGTCCGTGGTTTGCTGCATAAATATCACGCAAGGGTGCTCATTATACTCGGCGGCAGTTGTTCAATTCATTGTCGCTACTGTTTTCGCCGTCATTTTCCCTATCAGGATCATCAGCTCTCAAAACAGCAATGGCACTCAGTGCTGGACTACATCAGGCGGGATTCGTCCATCGAGGAGGTGATATTCAGCGGTGGCGATCCATTGTGTATAGCGGATCATATACTGCAAGCCAGGTGTCATGAACTTGAAAAGATTCATCATCTGAAGCGGATTCGCATTCACAGCCGCTTGCCGGTCATGATTCCGGCGCGTATCAACCGGGACTTTCTAAGCTGGGCCGGCCAGATCCGGTTGCAAAACGTCATGGTGATTCACTGCAATCATGCCCGGGAAATCGACCCCTCCGTTGAGGAAGCTCTTGCCCGCTTGACGAAAGCGGGGTTTATCCTGTTGAACCAAAGTGTGTTGCTGCGAGGAGTCAACGATGATGCACAAGCGCTGGCAGAGTTGAGTAAGCGTTTGTTTTCCTGTGGCGTGGTCCCATACTATATCCACAGACTTGACCCGGTTCAGGGAGCGAAACACTTCAGTGTAGGGACGGACAGAATTGCTGCGCTGAAGCAAGATCTGCAAATCCGCTTACCCGGCTATCTGGTACCGAAATTTGTCACGGAAAAGCCTTACGCTCAGGCCAAGACTCTCTTATGACGCTGAGTACGGCTGTAGCGATGCAGATATATCCCAAAACGAAAGGGTTACTGCCAAAAAGGGTAGCTTGAAGTCGGGCAACGGCTTTGTTAGTTTCTTCTGCTTATTGCACTATAAAAAACACGGGTATTGTTTGCGCTTTCGTAATCGGTACTCAAGCCGGCAAAAATACCGGTTATATTCATCTTTCGGAGGGTATTCCATGAAATTAGCTGCCTTGACGGCCACTGCGCTCGCATTCCTAATCACATTCGGCTGTGCAGCAACTGCTGAAACCGTCGCCGATACAAAATCCGCGATGACCAAATCTATGGACGGCGACCCGATTGCACAGGCAAAGGCCAGTTTTGAGGCGGCTTCAAAAGCCGGTTGCGCCTGGCGGGATACTAAAAAAATGATCAAGCAGGCGGAAAAGCTTGCGGCCGAAGGCAATACCGATAAGGCCCATAAACTGGCTGCCATGGCCGATCGTCAATCGCAAAACGGTCTGAAGCAATGTGAAAGCGAGGCCAAACGTCTCGGGTCTTCATAAATTTGAACCACCGGGCAGGCGGGGTGTCGAGAAGCCTCGCCTTCATAAGCTCGGTGGGAATACCGCGGGAGTACCATGATTGAAGCGGTCCCTCAGTGGACAGGAAGGTGAGATATGAAAAATCCGGCGTGGCTCGCATGTTTTCTACTCGTATGGATGCAAGCCACTTTTGCCAACGCACCCCGTGATCCCTATCAGTACTTTTTTGATGAAACCTTCGGTGATTTTTCCGAGGAGTTGGAACGCGCGAAAGAGGAGGGGAAGAAAGGTATCCTGCTGTTCTTTGAAATGGATGAATGCCCTTTTTGCCACAGAATGAAGGACACCGTCCTTAACCAGGTGTCGGTCCAGGATTACTTCCGCGAGAACTTCCTGAACTTTTCGGTCGATATTGAGGGCGATGTTGAAATCACCGATTTCAGCGGAAAAACCCTTGCTCAAAAGGACTTTGCGACCAAGGATTATAAGGTGCGGGCAACTCCCGTGTTCGCCTTTATCGATCTTGACGGCAAGCTGGTGGCGCGTTACACCGGCGCCGCATCGGGCCCCGAGGAATTCTTATGGCTGGGTGAATACGTCAGCCAAGAATACTACAAGGAAGAGAAATTTGCCCGTTTCAAACGAAAAAAACGCAAACAACGTCAGTGAGTTGGCGGGTTTGAGGGCGGTCGAAAAACTATTCTTGTTTTCGCTTTCACTTTCGTTTATTGCCGGTCTATCCCTTTTCAGTCAGGGAAATATTGCTTTTGCGGATGAAGAGGTACCCGAACCGCTGACCTTGGAATACGCCTTATCTCAAGCCGATAATCACCCGCAACTGGCGCCTTTTGCCACGGAACTGGAGATTTCTAAATCGCGGGTTTTGCAATCGCAGGCCAGTGATGATCTGGACATTTCCCTGAACGGGCGGCTGCAATGGATCGGTCCCTCGGAGTTCGCTTCGGACCAGACCCATGACGATCATAAAATCAGCCTGAACGCCGAAAAGACCATTTACGACTTCGGTCGAAATGAAACCCGTACGGCGCTCGCAGGCGCTGACGTTCAGTCGGATTTTTATCAATTGGATTATCAGCTGGGAATAAAGCGCATCGATATTATGCGGCGTTATTTCGACGTGTTGTTGGCGGACCTGGAGTTTGCCGCGGAAAACGAAGCAATTGCGATAGCGTTTATCCGGGCGGACAGACTGCAACAAAAGGCAGAGTTCGGAGAGGCCTCTGAGTTGGAAGTATTAGAAGAGCAGTCCGCCTATCAGTCGGTGTTAAGTATGCGAACTGCCGCGGAACTCAAACAGCGCAGCAGCCGGGCCTTGCTGGCAGAGGCGATCAATAAGCCTGGAAAACTGTCGGAGGTCCTGCTCGAACCCGAACTCACCGCCGATACCAGAGAGGTTCCGGAGTATCAGGAACTGCTCGACATGGCTTTAGCCAATCATGCCGGTATCCAGTCGTTAAAGGAAAGACTTCAAGGATCCGAAACCCGGCTCGATGTCAGCCGCTTGCAGTCATACCCGACCCTGAAAGCCTATGCTGAAATTGCCGATTATTCGCGGACCGAAAGCGGCAGCGATGAATGGACGTTGGGTCTGAGGGTAAAAGTGCCTTTATATCAGGGTGGAAGAACGGATGCAGATTTCGCTCAGGCCAAGTCGCAAGCCGATAAGATCCGTGCGGAGCTGAGTCTGTTGCAGGCGCAGACACGGCAGAATGTCTTGGAGCTATGGCAAAAGTTGCGGTTGCTTAAGGTTGAGCTGCAACAGGCAGTCACGGAACTGGACGCGAGAGATCTGTATCTGGATAAAAGCAGGGCGTTGTACGATCTGAGTGTCCGGAGCGACCTTGGAGATGCAATGATTCGATTTTCCCGTGCGCGCCTGCAGCATGCCAAAATTCTGTATGAAATGGCGATTACCTGGGCGATGCTGGATCTCTATAGTGGCGGAAAACTCCCCGTCAAAACCGAAAATCCGGGATAAACCGAGGGTTCAGATCTGAGCAGCTACCTGGAAACTTACCGTGAGGATAAGCGCAGTATGAACAATAAGATGTCAGCGACACTGCTGTTTTTAGGTCTGCTTTTGCCGGCTTGTATCCTTGCCGAAACAGCAGAAGGAACCGTACAGACCCGGCAGCTTTACAAAGTAGGTTTGCCCTTAAACGGAGTTGTCAAATCCGTATCCGTTAAAGTGGGGGCGGAAGTGAAAAAAGGCGATACTCTGCTGAGCCTGGACTGCCGGAATTATGATCTGCGCCAACGCCTGGCAAAAGCCCGTTCTGAGGCGGTTGAAGTACAAGCCAGAAAAGTGCAGGCCGAACTGGACCGCACCACCGAAATGTATGATCAGGATTTGATTGCCGATGTGGAAATGCAGGAAGCACAAGACAGGGCTGCCGAGATACAGGCGCGTTACCGCGAAGGCGAAGCGCAGTTGCAGTTGGCGCAATTGAAGCAGTCGTTTTGCCGGTTACATTCTCCTGTCGATGGAACGGTTGTATTTTTAGACACCAACCCCGGTGATGTGGTCACAGGTGAGTATGATTCCAGACCCCTGCTTGGAATTGCCGGGGAAGGTACGGTCAGCGTTACTCTTTCTCTTCCCGCCTCCGGCCGGTTTGTTCTAGGGCAACAGCTTTCGGCAACTGCCGGCGGAAAAAACTACCGAGCCATGGTGAGCCGGATTAATCATCTGAATTCAGACAAGGCATTGGTTACCCTGATCTTGCCAGATGGCGGTGATCTCGCTAATAATCAGACCATCTCCATAGAATACTGAGGATTACTATGGCCATGGCGGGAGTTCACTGCTATATCAGTGGACGGGTTCAGGGTGTCGGCTTCAGATATTACACCAGGCAAGCAGCCCGGCAACTTGGGCTAAGCGGATGGGTTAGAAACCGGTGGGACGGCAGCGTGGAACTCAAGGCATTTGGTGAGCAGGGGCAACTGGATCGCTTACTGAAATGGCTGCCTGACGGCGTACCCGCTTCACAAGTAAGCGATATTCGGCAGATTGACATTCCCTTCGAATCCAATGGTCAATTCGATATACTCAGCAATGCCTAAACACTGACTCTCTTCATGCAAAAAACGCTCACCGTTCTGCTGGCTTTAACCGGACTTGTGCTGATTGCCTTACCGTTTCTGCTGCCCGGATTATCGACTGAAGCCTGCAGGGAAATTAATAAGGATATCGCTCTTTGCGTGGCCAGTGACATGGCGAAATTGCCTAATCGGGGCCCCGTACCCCTGGAGCACCAGACACTGGCGGTTAAAGACGGTCCCCTTCGCCTGAATGCCGCTCGGAATGAGACGATTGCTTTTCAACTGCTGATTCAAAACCGCAGGAATGACAAACCGCAATCGCTTGAGCTGAGTGTTTCTGATCTGCGTTCCGATACCGCCACTCTGGATTCAGGCGAGTCTGTAGAGATTTTTCAGGCCTGGTATCACTATGTGGACGAAGGAGGATACTCCTGGGGACCGAAAAGCGAAGTTCTGGACTGGCCGGAATTCTATCCGGATGCCCTGGTGCCCAGGCAGGCGCCGTGCAACGGGAAAAACCGTCGCTTGTTCGAACGCATCGCCGTGCCGGCTGAACGCAGAGGTTTACAGGCCCTGTGGGTAGATATCTATATTCCGCGGGACCAGGCTGCAGGCTCTTATGCCGGCCAAATCACGGCAAGCCTGGAAGGCGGGGAGCGGCTGGAAATTCCCATTCAATTGCAAATATGGCCCCCCGTTCTGCCGGATAAGCCTTCATTTGATGCCGTGGGCGAAGTCTATCGCGCTTACCGTCAAGAAGGCGTGGGCGTGGACTTCAGCACTGACGGATGGCGACGCATGGCACATTGTTATCAGATACTGGCCCACCGGCACCGGATGGTTTTTATCGAGCGCTCCCCTGCCATGGATATAGATTCCGACTGGGCAGCCTATGACCGAATATATCAACCCATACTCGACGGTACTCTGTTCAATGCCAAGAACGGTTATACAGGGCCGGGTGAAAACACGGCGGTCTCCGTGTGGCGCACGCCATGGCCGCAGGATTATGACGTAGAGCTGAAGTCCACCATCGATGACGGACAGCTTAAGGGCTACCAGGCACTGGCTGCCGAGTGGTCCGACCATGCCCGTGAGATGGGGTGGGAGAACACCGATTTCTTCGCCTATATTTTCGATGAAGTGGATGGACCCGACCGTAGCGACAAAATGAGCGTGGCGCGAAAGAACTATTTGACCATGGCGCATCAACAGATGAACAAGGTGCAGCAGGCATTGGACGCCGGAAGTGGCGATAAGAGTATCGATTTGATCTGGACCAGCCATTCCAACCCTATCGATTGGTTAGGTATAGACGGGCTGGACCTGGCAGGAATTATCCGCCTCTGGGCCCCAAATGCGCACGCGGCATCACCTCTGTTTCTGTCACGGCGGCGGCAGTTGGGAGAAAAGATCTGGTTTTATCACAGCGGGCATCCGGCGGTGGGTGTACACAGCATTAACGCCTCGGGAATCGAGATGCGCACATGGGGTGTTATTTCAGCGCGATATGGGTTTGACGGACAACTGATGTGGGCCGTGAACCTCGGGAATGATGAGAAACCCTTTGCTCGTCCGTCCTATAAAGACGATGATGATCGTTTTGGCAACGGTGTGATGGTGTACCCCGGCAATAAGCTGGATAAAATCGGCTTTCCCGCATCCCCGGGCCCGATTCCCTCAATGCGACTCAAATCATGGCGCAGAGGGTTACAGGATGCGGAACTGGCGCTTCTGGCCGCCAAAGCGGGCAAGGAAGCCGAAGTTAGGCAGTTATTACAGCAAATGATTCCGGCCGCGCTGGCCGATGCCGAAGGTGATGCACAATGGCCGGACGAGACGCAAAAATGGATCGACTTTCACCTTCAGCTCCTGCAACTGGCGTCTGCCGATGGTTGAAAACCCCGGTGAGCGACGGGATTTCAGGCGGCTAAGGCAATGCCGCCCCGGTCCCTATCAGATGATATTGACGAATAAAGATGCCAGCAGCGAGCACCGTCTCTGTTAGGCGTGTGTTTCCAGAAGACGCCGTAAATCCGTCCATGGAGGCTTGGAGCCGCCATCCCTGGCGCCTACACTTCTTCCAACACACGCCTAACAGAGACTCAGAGGCAGCCGCCTGTCTTGTTACTTATCCGACAGTTTAATCTGGACAGAGTACCAGTCTAAAGAGCAGACAAAGAAGAATACCTTCGTCCGAGTCTTCCCATGGCGTATGCTAAGCCATTGATAAATGATTTTTTCCCGGGGGTAAAGAATTTCAATTTTTCCGGTCAATGCCGATAAATGGTCTTCATCACCTATCAAAAGAATCGGGCATGAACAGCGTATTGTCGGAAATACAGAACCCATTGATCGATCCGCAAAGTGGAAAACTCATTCTTGGTGAAATACTGCGTACTCTTTTGCTTGATGGCTTCATCACGGAAGAAAACTGCTCACTGCTGACCCAATTGTCCGATACCCCTGAACGCAAAAAGCAGAACGCTCTTGAGATTATTGCCCGCAGCAACTGGAAAAGCCGGCGCGATCCAAATCAATCGATAGATCTGGATTTTTTAGTGGACTGGCTATCGACCAAAGTCGGCATGCCTGCCAAGCGCATCGATCCACTGAAAATTGAAGTCTCGCAGGTAACAAAAGTCATTTCCTACGCTTATGCGTCCCGCTACCGGATAATACCCCTGGCAGTCAGCCCCACCAGCGTCACATTCGGAACTGCAGAGCCTTTTCTTAAGGAATGGGAAGAGGAGCTTGCGCCTATTCTGAACAAGGAAATCCATCGAGCGATCTGCAACCCGGAGGATATAGATCGGTACTTATTGGAGTTCTATTCACTCTCCAAGTCTGTATTGGGGGCGGAAAGCGATCAAACCCAATCCTCCGGTCCATCGGCGATGCAAAATCTCGAACAGCTGATGGAACTCGGCCGCTCCGGCAAACTCGATGCCAATGACCAACATGTGGTGAACATTGTTGACTGGTTATTGCAGTATGCTTTCGAGCAAAGATCGAGTGATATACATCTGGAACCGCGGCGCGAGCAGGGCCAGGTGCGATTTCGTATCGACGGGGTGATGCATGATGTCTATTCGATGCCAACGCCGGTCATGGTCGCTGTGACCAGCAGATTGAAAATTCTGGGCAGAATGGATGTTGCGGAAAAACGCAGGCCCCAGGATGGCCGGCTGAAGACCCGTAATCCTGACGGCAAAGAAGTTGAGCTGAGATTGTCCACCATGCCGATTGCCTTCGGTGAAAAAATGGTCATGCGGATCTTCGATCCCGATGTGCTGGTCAAGGATCAACAACAACTCGGCCTGGATCAACGAGAGGCGGATATCTGGAACCGCATGATCAAGAAACCGCACGGGATATTATTGGTGACCGGCCCCACCGGATCGGGAAAAACCACAACCCTGTATAGCAGCCTGCAGCGTTTGGCCGTGCCGCAGGTGAACGTCTGTACAATAGAAGATCCGATCGAACTGGTTGTCCCCGCCTTTAATCAAATGCAGGTTCAGCACAATATCGACCTGGACTTCGCTTCCGGGGTAAGAACACTGTTACGCCAGGATCCGGATATTATCATGATCGGCGAGATCAGAGACTATGAAACTGCTCAGATGGCGGTGCAGGCTGCGCTAACCGGCCATCTCGTCTTATCGACCCTGCATACCAACGATGCACCGTCGTCCATTACTCGCTTACTGGAGCTGGGCGTGCCTTATTATTTGATTCGCTCCACGGTCATAGGCGTAATCGCACAACGTCTCGTACGCACATTATGCTCCCATTGTTCCGAAGAGCATAGTATCGAACACAAGGAATGGGCGGAGCTCAATTCGCCATGGAAAATGGATTCACCGGAGAGTGCCCGCAAGGCGGTGGGCTGTCTGGAATGCAGAAATACCGGTTTTCTCGGTCGGGCAGGCCTTTACGAAATCATGGAAGTTAACGGTTCACTGCGTGAGGGCATTACACGGGAAACCAACCTCGAGGAAATCCGTCGCAAAGCCTATCTCGAGGGGATGTACCCTTTGCGCATCAGTGGCATGTTAAAGGTATCGCAAGGATTGACAACTGTCGAAGAAGTATTGAAAGTCACTCCGGAACCTCTGGATATGGCCGCTTAGCGGCGGGCGAGATAAACACCGGCACTGGCGACACCAATTCCTATCAGTGCGACAATGCCCGGCCGCTCATCAAATAATATCCAGGAAAGCAATGTCGTTAGCGGTGGTGTCAGGTAAAAATATACTGCAACCGTGGTCGCCTTCCCTTCTCTTATCATCAACATCAACAGCAATACTGCCGCAATCGACAGTACGATGATCAGCCATGCAAGGGCCAGAATCAGCGTCAGTGTCCACTCTACAACCCTGGTTTCAAACGCAAATGCCAGCATTGCCATGGCCGCGGTTGTTCCAAGGTATTGGTAAAAAGTTCCCGCGATTAAATTGACATCGCCGCAGTATTTTTTTTGATAGAGTGTCCCTACGGATATGCCGAATACGGCAAGCAGGGTAAAGACCAGGCCATTGGCTGTCAGTTCCAGGTTGAACTGACCGGTTTGCCTGAACATCAGCACCAGAGTAACTCCGAAGAGGCCGAGAATCAGACCGGTGATTTGCCTGAATGTAAGCTGTTCAGACCACCAAAGCCAGGCCAGAATCGCGGTAAGAATGGGCTGTAAGCCGACGATTAAGGCGGTCAGGCCTGCGGGCAGGCCCTGCTTGATAGCGGCAAAAACGCCACCGAGGTAAACCGCATGCACAAGCAATCCGACCACGACGCTGTGCAGTGCGCCTTTGTATGAAGGCCAACGGGTTTTGATCAATACGGTCATGAGCATCAAGAATGCAGTCGCAACGGCCATGCGTATGCCCAGCAATGTAAAAGGCTCGGCATAGGGCATGGAGTACTTGGCGCCGATAAAACCGGTTGACCACAGTAATACAAAAGCGATCGGAACCAGTTTCAGTATCCTGTCGTTGATCATGAGGCTTGGCTGCGGCCTTGGAAAAAAGGCGTACTATAGCGCTACGGGTTAAAATTAAATAGTGTTAATCAGCCGCAGTCGATGCCACTTTTACACGCTGCATCTGGTGATCTTTGCTAATATGTATCCCTGTATTTAAGCCGGTTAACTAAAGGCACTCTCAGAAAATCCCATACTGATCCATGTTGCGAATACCAATCCTCGGCCGCCCGTCACTGTACTCAACAATCCTGCAATCCGCATTTATCATTTTTGTCCTGTTTGGGGGGTATGAGATTGCAGCTGCCACGGAAGCGATATCGTCAGGCAGAGCAAAGATAGGTTTAGCGCTGAGCGGGGGTGGAGCGCGGGGAATAGCGCATATCGGTGTATTGAAAAAGCTTGAAGAACTGAGGATACCCGTGGATTACATCTCCGGTACCAGCATGGGTTCGATTATCGGCGGCTTATACGCCAGCGGCAAATCCGCCGAGGAACTGGAAGCCTTGATTCATCAGGTGGATTGGGAAAGTGCATTTACCGACGAAACGCCTTTATCCAGCTTGCCCATGCGCCGGAAAATCGATTACAACCAGCATTTGATGGATTTTGAACTGGGCCTCGACCGCAACGGCATTGTCGTACCTAAAGGCGTACTTCAGGGACAAAACCTGCATCTGATATTGAAAAACGCTTTTCGCGATACACTCAACCTGGAAGACTTTGGTCAACTACCCATTCCATTCCGTGCGGTGGCCAGTGATATTGAAACCGGCGAATCGGTGATTCTCGGCAAGGGTGATCTGGCGACTTCCATTCAGGCCAGTATGGCTGTTCCAGGCGCATTTTCACCCGTGGTGATCAATGGGCGGTCTTTGGTGGATGGAGGTGTCAGCAACAATCTGCCCATTGACGTCGTGCGTGGCATGGGTGCGGATATAGTCATCGCGGTGGATATAAGCACGCCGCTGACCGAACCTGAAGAGTTGAAGTCGGCACTGGACATACTCGATCAGCTGACCAATTTTCTCAATCAAAACAATTTGCAAAAGCAGCTGGATAAACTGAACGAAAAGGATATCTTTATCCGTCCGCCCCTGAAGCGCCTCAGATCCACCGAATTCGATCTGATCAGCGAATTTATACGGATCGGCAGTGCCGCGGCCGCGGATTCGCTGCAGCTGCGCTCGGCTGAGCTGGCACTCAATGAACAGGACTATAAAACCTATCGGCAGTCCGTTACCGGGAAAATAAAAACGTCGCTGGTACCGGATTACATTGCGGTGATTCAGGATTCAGATCTATCCTCCGAGGCACTGCGTAATCGCCTTCACACCGAACCGCTGAAACCGATTGATCTGGAACTGTTGCACAAGGATATAGAGCGCATTCACGGGCTTGGTGTGTTCCAATCCGTCAGGTACCATGTTCAGCATGATCATGGTTTTTCAGGTCTGATTATCAATGCAAAAGAGAAGGACTGGGGATCGAATTATCTGAAATTCGGCTTGCAATTGGAGGATGATTTTAAAGGTGACAACAACTACAACCTTTCCCTGGGCCTGAGCCGCAAGCCTGTAAACAGGCTGGGCGGGGAATTGGCGGCGCTGGTCACGGTGGGGGATGAACCGAAGTTATCCGCCGAGTATTTTCAACCCTTCAACAGCTTGCAGGAAAGCTATTCTCTGTTGCGAATACAGGAAGAAAGATTTGACGTCAGTTTGTTCTCAGGTGCGGAACGGATCGCCGAATATGACCTGAGATATACCAACCTTGAGGCCTATCTGGGTATGCAGTATTCCAACGCCACTGATTTGCGATTGGGCCTGATCCGCTCATTCGGAAATGCGGATCGCCTGGTCGGGGATGAAGCACTGCCGGATGATATCGACTTTGACGATGGCGCGGTGGTACTGGAAGGCCGTTATGACAGTTTGGATAAGCGGTTTTTTCCGACTGAGGGTGCACGGAGTCTGTTTCGATACCGCAATAGCCGAGAGTCGCTCGGCGCCGAGATGAATTACACAAGTCTGGAGCTGAGTGGTTTCGTCGTCAAATCTCTCGGACAGGCCAGGTTTGGATTAAATTACTCCTTTTCCACCACCTTGGATGATAATGCTCCCGTACAATCTCTGTTTCGCCTGGGAGGATTTCGAAACTTATCGGGCTATTCGCAAAATGAACTTGGTGGTCAACACGCCGGCTTGCTGGGATTGGGCGTTAAATTTCCGATTGTCAGCGAGCACAGAAGCCTGGAAAGGCCTGTCTATCTGGGCTTGCTGGCGGAAGCGGGCAATGTCTGGCAAGAGCGGTCGGAGATCCGCACGTCCAATCTGATCTATTCAGGCACTGTCTACCTTGGCATAGACACTCTGGCCGGGCCTGCATACTTTGGTTATGGGCAGGCGGAAGAAGGACGCAGTTCTTTTTATTTTTCCCTTGGATATTCGTTTTAGCTGACCAAGGTATTCATTTCAAAGATAGGTAATAAAATAGCCAGGACAATTAAAAGTACCAACACGCCCATAATCAGTACGATCACCGGCTCGAAAATGCCCAGGAATATACTCAGGATTGTATTGAGTTCACGCTCCTGGTGCTTGGCGGCCTTGTTCAGCATTTGATCCAGTTTTCCGGATTTTTCCCCACTGGCGATCAGATGCAGCAGCATTGGTGGAAAGTAGCCGCTTTTGGCCAGAGACGTATTGAGTTGGCTGCCTTCCCGAACTTGTACGGCTGCGTCTTTTACCGCAGCCCTCATGGGCCGATTGCTTATCACCTGGGCGGAAATATCCAGGGCCTTCAGAACCTCTACACCGCTGGCGGCCAGAATACTCAGGGTTTGGGCGAACTGTGCCGTGTTGATACCCCGGATTAGCTTCGCCAGCAGTGGAATTCTCAACAGAACACTGTGAACTGATGTCTTGAAGGCTTCGATTTTCATTGCTCTTCCGAATAATAGTACAAGTACTATAATGCCGAGAATGACAAATATGCCCCACTCTTTGGCGAATTCGCTCAAGGAAATGATCGCCCGGGTCAGAAAAGGCAGTTGTTGGTCCATCTCCTCGAAAACCTGAACAACCTGCGGAACCACGACGGCCAGGAGAAACCCGACTATGCCAAGCGCGGCGGTGATTAAAAAGACGGGATAAATCAAGGCTTTCAATACGGTCTGCCGGGTGACCTGGCGCTCTTCGGTATATTCGGCAAGCCGTTCCAGGACCGAATCCAGGTGACCTGATTTTTCACCCGCAGCGACTGTGGCCTGGTAGATTTCCGGAAATGCCTTGGGAAAATCGGACATGGCGCTGGCAAGTGTACGGCCCTCGCGGACCCGGGATCGTACCGAAATCAGCAACGACTTGACCTTCGGCTTTTCAGATTGCTGGCTGACGGCTTCAAGCGCATCGGCTATTGTCGTGCCAGACGACGTCAGGGTTGCAATTTGACGAGTCACCAATGCCAGATCGGAGTTGCTGATTCGGCCGCGAAATCCTCGGGAGCTGCCATCGGTTTTCTTCGCACTGGCCCGGCCGCTGGTTTCATCCACCGATAAGGGCGTGAGGTTTTTTTCACGCAACTTCTGGCGGACCTGGCGTGCATTGTCTCCCTCAAGAACGCCCTGATTTTCACGGCCTTTCGGGTCTATGGCTGTATATTCGAATGCCGGCATAACTTGGTACAGAGTAAAAAAGTTATCCTGTTTTATGCGCGACACGGAATACTTCTTCGAGCGAAGTTTCTCCGTCGAGTACCTTGAGAACACCGTCATCCAAAATGCCCGGCGTTTTTTCGCGCGCTTTTTCTTCCAGTGCGTGTTCCCCGCTGCCATCGTGTATCATATCGCGCAATGTCTGATCGATAATGGAAATCTCATAGATCCCGGAGCGGCCCACATAGCCGGTGTGATTGCAAAAATTACAACCTCTGGGCGAGTAAATGATGGGTGGATTTTCCGGATCAATATTCATATCCCGGCACTCTTGCTCGTTTGCCTGATGTTCATGCTTGCACTCGTTGCAAAGCAGCCGGACCAGGCGTTGAGCGATCACGCCAATCAGGCTGGAGGAGAGCAAAAACGGCTCTATACCCATATCGCGCAGTCGGGTAATTGCGCCTATTGCGGTGTTCGTATGCAGAGTGGATAAGACCAGATGGCCGGTAAGACTGGCCTGTACGGCTATTTCTGCGGTCTCCCTGTCCCGGATTTCTCCCACCATCACAACATCGGGGTCCTGACGTAAGATCGCGCGCAGTCCACGGGCGAATGTGAGCCCCACTTTGGTATGTACCGCTGTTTGGCCTATGCCTTCAATATAGTACTCGATGGGATCCTCAACGGTCAGGATCGTGCTGCGGGAATTATTCAGTTTTTCCAGTGAGGCATAAAGTGATGTGGTTTTGCCTGAACCGGTCGGGCCGGTCACCAGAATGATACCGTGCGGTTTTTCCAGCAAGTATTCAAGATTATGCAGGCCTTCCTCGGTCATGCCCAGATGTTCCAGGTCCAGACGGCCAGCCTGTTTGTCGAGCAGTCGTAATACAACTCGCTCATGTTGAGGGCCGGGCAGGGTCGAGACTCGGATATCCACCGGATGGCCTGCTATACGGATAGAAATTCGACCGTCCTGCGGTAATCGTTTTTCTGATATATCCAGACCCGCCTGCACCTTTACCCTTGAGATCAACTGGGCGGTTAATCCTACCGGTGGTTCGATCATTTTTTGCATCACACCGTCTACGCGGTATCGGACCATCAGTTTTTTTTCAAAGGGCTCTATATGGATATCGGAGGCTTTCTTACGGACGGCTTCGGTAAGAATTGCGTTGATCAATCGGATGACCGGGGCTTCGTCGTTGGACTCCATCAAGTCTTCCGGCTCCGGCATCGATTCGTCCACTATATCCTGCAGACTCAAATCATTGCCTATGCCATGCATGATTTCCGAAGCCTGATCCGTATCGCCCTCATAGTGACGGGTCAGTCGTGCGTCAAAATCCTCAGGGCTGACTTCGAGCATCTGCACGGATTTACCGGCCTTGCGTTTCGCCTCCACCAAGGCGGTAACACTGGCGTCCGGTCTGTGTACCAATGTCAGGGACTCGGAAAATTTATCGTCCAGCAACACGCCATGCCGTTTGGCGTAACTGTAGGGAAGGCTTACCGGCCGGGATTGCAGTTCGCGCTCCTGATCGACTGCATCGTCCGTCGCATCGAGATCCACTGATACCATGGCTTCGCTCAACTCAGCGTGATCCGGGATGAAATTCATCACCGGTTTCGATTTCACTGATATGACCGATCGGTGATGGTTCGAGAGCACTCATATCCACCGCACCTTCTTCTGCCAGGGGGCTGTTGTGGTTTTGCGATTCCGGCGAAATGTCCGGATTCACTTCTTTTCCTCTGTAGTATAATTTGAGTTGTGGTAACACGGGAATCTGCTCAATTTCAGATTCATTGTCGAGGCTGTTGTCAAAGTATGACAGTTGTTTATCCCGAAGTTCGTTGTATTTAATATCGCTATAATAATCTGCAGTTTCCGCGTCCCGCATAATCGTCGGGTGCAGGAATACCATGAGGTTGCGTTTTGATTTTTCCTTATTGGTATACCGGAACAAATTTCCCAAAACCGGAATGTCCCCCAGCAATGGCACCTTTTCATTTCGCTCGCTGTATTGATCGTCGATCAATCCGCCGAGGACCAAGGTTTGTTTATCTTCCACCATCACGGTGGTTTTAATTGAACGTTTGTCGGTTGTAATATCCGAGGCGCCGGAAACGGCCGTGGCGCTCACGCTTTCAACATCCTGTTGAATTTCCATCTTGATGTTATTACCCTCATTGATTTGAGGTTTCACCTTCAAGCTTATGCCCACATCCCGTCGTTCGATAGTGGTAAAGGGATTTTGATTGTCTGACGAGAGTGTCTGGCCGGTGACAAACGGCAGGTTCTGCCCAACAACAATCTCCGCTTCTTCATTATCCATTGTGACGAGGGTCGGAGTTGATAAAATATTGTTATCCGCATCGGATGCGATGGCGGTCAACAGCATGCCGAAGTCGATTCCATTGGTACCGAAACGGCCCAGAGCCAAAGACAGCCCGCCGGCCAGACTGGCGCCGTTACTGGATATGGTACCGACGAGATTTTGCGTTGCCCCGCCGAGATTGGTATAGCCGATGGGCCGGTTTTCTTCCGTACCGTCGATAATGTAGTTTGCACCTATGGCGGAAGAATTGGACTCGGACAACTCTGCAATAATGGCTTCCACTAAAACCTGCGCGCGTCTGATGTCCAGTTTGTCGATCACGCTGAGAATATTGCGCATCTCGTCCGGCGGTGCAGTGATAATCAGAGAATTAGTGTGCTCATCAGCCTGTATATCAACCTTCGGCTGATTATTGTCCCCTGAAGTTGTTGTGGTTCTGCGGATCAGGGCGGGCGTGGGTACGCCGGCTGCATTTTTAGCATCTGGAGCCGGGGAGGGGGTCGTTGTGCTCGTCGTGGTATTGGAACTTGTACCGATTTTCGCCTGTCCCTGGGAAACCCCGTTTAGCACCGTTACTATATCCTTTGCATCGGCATATTTCAGATAGACCACGCGAGTATTTCCGCCGGATTCCACCGGGGTGTCAAGGTTTGCGATGAGTCCCCGTACTCTCAGGCGGACTGCCCGGTCGCCACTGACCAATATACTGTTGGTTCGTTCATCGGCCGCCAGTTTCATTGCGCCGACCGGCTGACCGCCTCTGGCGACGTTGCTTTCCAATGAGCCAATGATTCGGACCATTTCCCGTGCAGATGCATGGTTGAGTTGAATGACTTCAATCGCTGCATTGTCGGGCCGGTCGATGCGTTTGATGATATCGGTGAGACGGCCGATATTGGCGGCCCGGTCGGTAATGATTAAAGAGTTTGTCGCCGCATAGGCTGCAAGGTGTCCCTGCTGTGGAACCAACGGCCGTAATATGGGGACGAGTTGCGCAGCAGGCACATTGACGATGGCTACAACTTGAGTGACCAGTTGATCCGAGATGTCCTGGCTTTTTCCAAGTATGGGTACAGGACCCTGCTTGGCGGTCACATCAGGTACGATTTTGATCAGATCACCCGTGGGCACGGCGGAATAGCCATGAACCTGCAGGACCGACAAAAACACTTGATAGAGTTGTTGCGCATCCATGGGTTCTGCCGAGACGACGGTGACTTTTGCCTTGACTCGTGGATCTATGACAAAGTTTTTACCCGTCTGTTTTGAAACTGTAGCGATCAGAGAGTGAATATCGGTATTCTTGAGATTAAGCGTGAAATTCTCGTTCTCCTGCGCCATGGCCGTGGCTGTTACGGCAATGTGTAGTACCGTACCGAGTATAACCAGCAGCAGCTTTTTTGAGCTTTTATTATTCAAACCGTTTCTCGATTGATGGCGTCGTCGTTTTATATCGGGCCGCATAAAAATTGTCATGGTGTGACTCAAATCCCTACACGAATACTAGTCCACTTTGTCTGTATTCACGTTCAGCTTAACGAAAAAATAATTCATCCTTGATTACATAGAAGAATTGTGCCGATTAGGACGGCTAATTAAACGTTTGAATTATTCTGCTGACGACGCTGAAGTTCATGTGCAGATTCGGCGGATTCGCGGTAGATAGAGAGATATTAAACAGGCTCTTAGCAAGATTTCGATTAATGGATGCGGAGCACGGCAGAAGCATAAATCACTATTGTTCCAGGGAAATCATCAAAGGCATTTGTATGCCGTCACGCAGCACGGTTAATTCAATATTATTGGCTTTTACCAGTTTTCGAAGCGCGCGGATTCCTTGCTTTTGGCTGTTCAGATCAATTCCGTTAACCTGAGTGATGACATCGTTCGGCATTATGCCTTGCGATTCCAGGATCTCAGGATTTTGTTTCGGCTGAAGCCTGTATCCAACCAGCTTTCCACCTTCCTGGTAGGGGGTTGCACTGACAATTTTTCCCAGCATCGACGGATTTTTGACTAATTTATCTCGCAGCGCGCGCGGGGAAGCAGGCAGTTCCACCGGTTCGTTAATTCCACCTCGGGCGGTGTTTACCGCGTTGGTGGAAGTCACTCTCGGCAAGGCGATGGGCGCGACGTCTTCGGGAAGCTTCAGTGTCTCCTCCCGTCCACGATTTTCGATAATTACCCGGTCTTCATAGACCGCTTTCAGTTTCGCATTTCCAACAATACTATCGCCAATACCGTACACGTTTTCATCCCGGCCACCTGAGGAGATGATGGCGATGGCTAATTCCGGGGGCTGATAGGCAAATACGCCTGCTAATACCAGATTGAGTTTTGTTTCCGGCACTTCCTTGGGTTTGGGTGCTTCGACAACAGCGGGCTTTTTCCCCGCTTCTCCGAACAGATGCGCTGAAGCAACCTGTTTGCTTAACTGCAAAGGATTCGATTGCGCGCTGCTTTGTACCCTGGCAGGAGTTGAAGGCGTTTGTCTGAGGTTGTTATCAGGTACATCCGGAATCAATTGGATACTCAGGCTGGCCAGAGCGTAGGCGATAACAACCACAAAAGCGGCATTTATCCACTTTATCCATGTGTTGGGAGTCTGATCCGCTGATGAAGCCATTGTATTCAAGTATGCTGACTCAATAATGTTAGGTTGCGGGTATGAAATCCGGTTTACCCATCGAATTTGATCGCTAATGCTGCCAAAGCAAGATTCATTCACAGCTATGGCAATTTAGCCTACCCGCATTAAGATCTGAATTACGTGGTGATAAGGCTATATACTAGTCCAAGTGACCTTTCACCCTAGTAAACCGTCCTTGAACCAATTCCGGTCTCACAGGGTCTCTCATTGTATAGACTCGATTTCCGGCAATTAATTCGATAAGGAGTGATTGGGAAAATAATGAAAGCGTATTTCAAAAAGTTTTTTCAGGATCATATGAGTATCGCTGAACGGCCACCGGACAGCGAAAATCGAATCCGGGTCGCCGCGGCTGCATTGATGATTGAAGTCACCCGTGCCGATTTCGATGTCGATAAGCAGGAGTTAGAGAGAATCGAGAATCTTTTGCAATCCACTCTCGATCTGGACGAAGAGGAACTGGTGGAACTTGTTGAACTGGCCCAACAGGAGAGCAAGGACTCAACATCTTTGCATGCATTCACCAGGCAGATTCACGAGAGCTACACAATGGAACAAAAAGTCAGCTTGTTCGAGCATCTATGGCATGTCGCTTATGCCGATGGCAAGCTGGATAAATATGAAGAATATCTGATGCGAAAAATTGCCGATCTTGTATATTTACCACATCAGCATTTTATCCAGACAAAGCACAGAGTGCTTAAGGAATTAGGTCTGTAAGCGGTAGCCCGGTGCGGGAGAAAAGTAAAAGGCGCGTAGTACCACTAACGCGCCTTTTTTAGTTCTGAAACTATGCCTAAGGCTTACACCATATCTTTCAAGCCTTTCAGTGGTGTGATTTTAACCACTTTGCGAGCAGGCTTTGCTTTAAATACGGTAGGTTCGCCGGTAAAAGGGTTGATACCCTTGCGTGCCCGGGTTGCCGGTTTTTTAATGACTTTAATCTTCATCAGGCCCGGGAGATTGAAATAACCCGGTCCCCGCGTCTTTAGATTAGCCTCGATAATTGCAGTCAAAGAATCCATGACCGCGGTGACTTCCTTACGGCTGAGTTCGGTTTGATCTGAAAGCTGTGTGAGGATTTCCGACTTGGTGGGGGGCTTGGCGCTTACCGCGATT
The DNA here is from genome assembly GCA_965222695.1 of Granulosicoccaceae bacterium. GTDB lineage: Bacteria > Pseudomonadota > Gammaproteobacteria > Granulosicoccales > Granulosicoccaceae > UBA7957. The sequence continues at coordinate 4,953,205 of OZ244967.1, forward strand.
CTTTTCGCTGCTGTCTTTTTAGCCGTTGCTTTTTTAGCGGCAACTTTTTTTGTTGCTGTTCTTCTGGCGGTGGTTTTCTTTGCAGCCGGCTTTTTTTTGGCTACAGCTCTTTTCTTGGCTGTTGCCTTCTTGGCTGTTGCTTTTTTGGCAGTCGTTTTCTTAGCGGCTGTCTTCTTGGCTGCTCTTTTTTTAGCAGCAGGCTTCTTTTTGGCGACCATAATTTAAAGTCCTCAGTAGATGAATGATCGATTGTTAAGCTGTCACTGCTCTGGGTTGATGGCCTAAACAACGGCAAAAACAGACTGAACCGACCCGAACACTAACACATATCGCGCGAAACTTATCACAATATATAGTCGCGTAAAAGCACTTTTCGAGCCATCAGATACTGTTTTTTAAGGGGTTTTTAAACTTGCAGAACACGGAAACACTGTATATACAGCGTTTCCGAGTTTTATGGGCATCTGAAATTTTCCGATTTGCAGTGAAAAAAATTTTGTCTTCACGTATTTTTGTAGCCTGTTGCAGTAATCAATCGACAAGAAACTGCTTCCGAAAGCTTACATTCTTGCTTCCGCTACCGTCTTTCATGCTGACGAGAATGTTAAAGGTTAGTATTTCAGCATTTCTGATAGCAAATTCGCCGATGTAGTAGATTGCATTTTGCTCTCTGATTTCCCGCATGCGGATCTTGCCCATTTGGCCGGTCAGATTGCTCCAGTTGGCGGAAATGTCCGCTGCCGCAGGTTCGCCCAAAGAGTCCGGTTTTTGATTTTTGCGTACTGCAATATTGAGTAGACCACGCTTGGTGCTGCGTTTTATGCCGTAGCTTTTGGCTATGGCGGGATCGAGTATATCGGTTTGCAAAGCATTATAGTGGATCGTGTAGTCTCCAAAAATTGTCGATGATTCAGCCAGTGTGCTACCGATCGAAAAAAATGCTGAAAAGAATATACTGATGAAGAGTTTTGCGGGGAGTTGTTTTAGATACATCCGGTATTCCTCCATTATAATTATGGATCTGGCGATGCCGGAGTTTCCGGATCTTCAAGTGACGTTCCGTAATCACCAGAGTGTACTGCTTTAACGATTTACACACGGATGTTATAGAGAACATACAAAGCTCCGAAAAGTTCCGATGGAACGGTATGGGGAAATTATCGCGCCCGTCATACGTTGTTCGGCTAGAAAATCTGCATCAGGCTTTGAACTACTAATATTTTCAGAAAGTGCAAACCTATGATCCCAATCAGCGCCGAAAGATCAATACCGCCAATGGGCGGTATCACTCGCCTGAGCGGATTTAATACAGGAGAAGTGATGCTGTGCAAAATACTGTAGGCAGGATTATAACCGCCCGTATTGAACCAGCTGAGAATCGCCATGGCGAGGATCGTATAGATAAATAAGTTAAAAAAGAGTTCGACAAGAGATATCAACGAAAGCGCGGTAATTTGAAACCAGCCTGCGGTTGCAAGCTGGACGCTATGGTTGCCGATATAATCAACAAATCCGATCACCTTGAACAAGGACAGTTTGAAAAAAATCAGTAACAGACACAGTACCAATGCAGCTACATCTATGCCGGCCAGCCCGGGTACAAAGCGTCGGAAGGGGATGAGCAAAGGGTTGGTTATTTTGACAACGAACTGTGAGATCGGGTTATGATAGTCAGCGCGGGTCAGTTGCATTAAAAAGCGAATCGCGACGACCATAATATACAGGTCGAAAAGGGTGGTTATCAAAAAACTGAGCGCATTCATTCCCGGGCTTGACATTACTTTTCTCCTAATTGAATTCCGAGTTCTATAGAGCGTTGGTAAGCGTCTTTCATGCCTTTATAGACGATTTCGCGCAATCCTGCGGTTTCAAAACTGTTTATCGCCGCTTCGGTTGTGCCGCCCTTGGAGGTCACATTGAGTCTGAGTTGCGCAGCAGACTCTCCGCTCTGCAAAAGCATTTTTGCAGCTCCGTACGCGGTTTGACCGGCGAGTTTTTCCGCCATGGCTGCATCCAGACCGAGTTTTTCCGCTGCTTGTATCATGGATTCCACCAGGATGAAAAAATAGGCCGGGCCGCTGCCCGATAACGCGGTAACCGCATCGATACGCCGCTCCTCATCAACCCAGTCAGTCATGCCCACGGCCTGCATCATGGATTCCGCAAACTGTTTTTGCGAATCACTGACATACCGGTTTGCATAGAGCACAGTCGCCCCTTCTCCTAATAGCGCAGGCGTGTTAGGCATGCAGCGTATTACCGGATGTGGCGTGCCGACCCACCGGCTGATATCCTGTTCCCTGACACCTGCCGCAATCGATATCAACAGTGCGGAACTTTGCTGAAGTGATTCCTTGATTCCCGCCATGACAGAAGCTATGACTTGAGGCTTGACGGCCAGTACAACAACGCCGGCCTTTGAAATGATTGCCGAATTATCGGAAGAAGTCTGAATATCAAACGCTTCCTGCAGCTCTGAGAGCTGTACCGGGTTGATATCAGCGGCGTAAATCGTACTTGCTCTATGCCCGTTTTCGATCAATCCTCCGATTAAACTGCGAGCCATATTGCCGGCACCGATAAACGCCAGGTTTGTGTTATTCACAAGATTTCTCCGGTAGTGATGAAGACGAACGCTTTATATCATCGGTTTTGAATCGGGATAAAGCGATAGCAGGAGAGAGTGTACCTCAGAGATACCCGGGAAGGAAAAGATGGATCAATGATCCATCTTTATTCATTAGACAGGATGAATAGGCGATTAGGCGACAAGCGCTTCGCGTTTTTCGTTCAGTGAACTTAACAGATCATCGAAAGCGCTGCAGAAAGCGGCAACTCCCTCTTTTTCAAGTTGATCGGTGATATCTTCCAGACTGATACCGGTCGACGCCAGTCGCTCGAGCTGCATATGCGCTTCCTGAAGCCCTTTTTTCAGAGTCGGTTCTACGCGACCGTGATCTCGGAATGCATCCAGCGTGACGGGCGGGACGGTATTGACCGTCTCCGGGCCGATTAATTCGTCTATATAGAGTACATCGCTGTAGGCCGGGTTCTTCGTTCCGGTACTTGCCCATAACAGACGTTGAGGCAAGGCCCCGTTTTGGGCGAATTGCTTAAATCGCTCGCTGTGGAAGATGTTTTCGTAGTGCCCGTAAGCGACTTTTGCATTGGCTATTGCAATCTTTCCGGCGAGTTCGGAGACCCCGGCCTCCTCAAGCGCTTTATCGACCGCGGTATCAACCCGGCTGATAAAGAAACTCGCGACCGATGTCTGTCCTTTGATGCTTTTCCCGTCCTGCAGGCGTTTCTCCAGTCCCCTCAGGTAGGCCTGTACAATTTCGCGATACCGAGTGACTGAAAATAACAGCGTGACATTGACATTAATCCCGGCCGCCGTCAGTTCTTCAAACGCATCCACACCGGCCTTGGTACCGGGAACTTTAATCATGACATTCGGACGTGCAACTTGTTCATGCAGCTGAATCGCTTCCCTGATGGTGCCCGGGGTGTCGTCGGCAAGATCCGGAGAGATCTCGATACTGACCATTCCGTCGCCGCCGTCGCTGTTTTCAAATACTTCTTTGAAAATATCGGCGGCGGCCTGTATGTCGGCTATGGCCAAGTGATTGTAGATTTCCATATCCGATGCAGCCGGCGAAGAATTCATAGCCGTTTTGATATCCTGATCGTATTCATCGCTTCCCGCGATCGCTTGCTTGAAGATCGCAGGGTTCGATGTCAGACCTGCAATTTTGTCTGCTTTGATCAGGCGTAGCAGTTCTCCGTTCTGCAGAATGCTGCGTTGGATAAAGTCAAGCCAGATACTTTGTCCGGCAAGGTTGATTTTCACTAGCGGGTTTTCATTTGTCATGCTTATACTCATCGTGTTTAGTCGCAACTTATTGTTCATTCATTAGCTGTGCCAGCCGGGTAAGTCATTACGAAGTTACCGAAAACGGGTTAATTATAGCTTTATCACATTAAAATCGGCTTATTGGCGAGCTCCGAATACCGCGGTGCCGATACGTACCATGGTTGAGCCTTCCGCGATCGCAGCTTCCATATCCTCGGACATACCCATGGACAAAGTGTCCAGCTGTGGCAATTCAGCCTGCATCCGGCTGAAATGTCTATATACCCGGGAAAAAATCTCGCGCTGTTCCCGCTGCGTTTTACGCGGTGCAGGAATGACCATTAATCCGCGTAAATTCAAATTCGGAAGCTCACTGACCGAATGCATAAGTTCGGATAAACTGTCGATAGGAATACCTGATTTAGACGGCTCCCTGTCGATATTGATTTGTATGCAACAGTTCAGAGCCCCAAGACTGGCCGGTCTCTGCCGGGAAAGCCGTTGGGCGGTTTTTACCCTGTCTATGGTGTGAATCCACGAGAAGTTTTCCGCCACGGCTTTGGTTTTATTCGATTGTAGGTGGCCGATAAAATGCCATTCGCAAGGGTATTCTCGAGTGGCGGTAATTTTACTCAGCGCATCGTCGACATAATTCTCACCAAAATCACATTGACCCTGTTGTATGGCCTCCATAATCATGGAGATAGGTTTGGTTTTACTGACCGCCAGTAATTTGACTGCATTCTCGGGGCGGCCGTAAACCGACTCGCAACGTGAGATTTCATCGCGGATTCTTTTCAGATTGGAAGAGATCGTACTCATGGAACGGTTGTTCGGTTTTCCGTAATAAAGATTGTGGTTAAAGCTTTGCCAATCAAGACATAGAAGAGACTGCCTGAAATCTCTTTCTCCGGGCCTTGGCAGAATCTTAGCTTGATTAGTGTTGTATTCCAATCTCCCCCGGACATCGGGGGCGGGCGGTCATGCACTGGACAATCGATTCGGGCTAAAGCGATGTTCAGCTGCTGCCGACAAATGATAAGAAGTTCACAAAGGCCTGGATGCTGTGATGCAGGTCCTTATTCGGTCAGTCACAAACAAGTACGAAATATCAGGTTCAGTCTATGGATATTGCCCAATTACTGACGTTCGGAGTTAAGAACGGCGCTTCCGATTTACATTTATCTGCGGGTCTACCGCCCATGATCCGCGTTGACGGCGATGTCAGGCGCATCAACATCCCGGAACTCGATAAGGCACAGGTTCAGGCGATGGTGTATGACATCATGAACGATAAGCAGCGCAAAGAATTTGAAGAAAATCTGGAAACAGACTTTTCCTTTGAAATTCCGGATGTTGCGCGATTTCGTGTCAATGCGTTTAATCAAAACCGTGGTACCGGGGCTGTGTTCCGTACCATCCCGACTAAGATACTGACACTCGAAGAATTGAACGCACCCAAGATATTCGAAGAAATCTCATCCTATCCGCGCGGCATAGTATTGGTTACCGGCCCGACCGGTTCGGGTAAATCGACAACCCTGGCCGCTATGATGAATTATAAGAACGAAACCGAGCTGGGTCATATATTGACTATCGAAGACCCGATCGAATTTGTTCACGAAAGTAAAAAGTGTCTGATTAACCAGCGCGAAGTTCACCGCGACACCATGGGGTTCAACGAAGCATTGCGCTCGGCGTTACGTGAAGACCCCGACGTCATACTGGTCGGTGAGATGCGTGATCAGGAAACCATCAGCCTTGCGCTGACCGCCGCGGAAACCGGTCACTTGGTGTTTGGAACCCTGCACACCAGCTCCGCCGCAAAAACCATTGACAGGATTATCGACGTATTCCCCGCGGGTGAAAAGCCTATGGTGCGTTCAATGCTGTCTGAATCGCTCAGAGCGGTTATCTCGCAGACGCTGTTAAAAAAGCAAGGCGGAGGCCGGGTTGCCGCGCACGAAATCATGGTTGGAACGCCGGCCATACGTAACCTGATCCGTGAAGACAAGGTTGCACAGATGTATTCAGCCATTCAGACCGGCCAGGCGCACGGAATGCAAACGCTCGATCAAAACCTCAAGGAAATTGTGGCCAAGGGAACGGTCAGCCTGGATGAAGCGCGCAAAAAAGCCGCTAATCCTGATGCTCTATAAATCATAACGGTTTCGCGGAGGCTTTGACAGCAATGAATAGTGATGTGGGTCGAAGGTTCATGGATGAATTGCTTGTCGGCCTGAAAAACAAAGGCGGTTCCGACCTTTTTATCGTTGCCGGTGCGGCACCCTCAATGCGAATTCACGGTAAGGTTGTTTCGGTTGTCGACAAAAAGATGAAGCCGGAACACACGCGCGCCCTTGTACATTGCATCATGACGGAGAAGGAACGCGAGATCTACGAAGAAACCAAAGAATGCAATTTTGCCATCGCCCTGGAAGATGTCGCCCGTTACCGGGTAAATGCCTTCGTACAACGGGGCAGCTGCGGCATGGTCGTCCGCATTATCGCTAATGAGATACCGACGTTTGAAGATCTCAATCTGCCCGAAATATTGAAGGAAATTTCCACGACCAAGCGGGGGCTGGTGATCTTTGTGGGCGGTACCGGATCGGGTAAGTCAACCAGTCTCGCGGCGCTGATTGATTATCGCAATGAAAACAGCCGCGGCCATATTATTACCATCGAGGATCCGGTGGAATTCGTTCATCAGCATAAGGGTTGTATTGTTACACAACGGGAAGTGGGCACGGATACCGACAATTTTGAAATCGCCCTTAAGAACACTTTGCGTCAAGCGCCGGACGTGATATTAATCGGGGAAATCCGTGATCGCGAGACCATGGAGCACGCTATTGCATTTGCCGAAACCGGGCATCTGTGTCTGGCTACGCTGCACGCCAATAATACCAACCAGGCAATGGACAGAATTATCAACTTCTTTCCTGAAGAGCGGCATAAACAGTTGTTGCTGGATTTATCCTTAAACCTAAAATCGGTCATTTCTCAGCGTCTGTTGCCCACGCCGAGCGGCAAAGGCCGCAGAGCAGCGGTGGAAATCCTGATCAATACGCCCTTGATGTCGGATCTGATCCAAAAGGGTGAGATCCATGAGATGAAGGAACTGATCAGCAAATCCACGGAGCAGGGCATGCAGACATTCGATCAGGCTCTGTACCAGTTAATTGAGTCCCACGCTATTACCATCGAAGAAGCGATGCGTAATGCGGACTCGGTCAATGATTTGCGGCTGCGAATCAAGCTGCACGGCGGGCGCTCATCCGAAGTCGACGATATGCTATCGGAGAATATGACGATAGAAGGTTCTGAGGAAGAATCGGATGGGGAACAGGCCAGGGTGATGCGCCGTTAGAGCCTGTCCGAGAGCTTGTCTATAATCTCTCTGTCATCGCCGCTTGGCAACTCAATGTGCCTGTCGCCAAGTATACAGTGTTTCACCTGTCCTCTTAGCGATAAACCCTCATAGGGGCTGTTTCGGCCTTTGCTGATAAACCGTGTTGTATCACAAACGAACGGTATATCCGGATCAAAAACGATTATCTCGGCCGGACTTCCCGGTTCGAGAGTGCCGCCCGGCAAATCCATGATTTTCGCCGGGTGGGTGGAGGCCAGCGCAATGACATCCTCCAGGGGCATTTCAATTTCATCTCCCAATTTAAGCAGCAAAGGAAGAAATATATCAAGCCCGGATATGCCGGGTTCGGTCGAAGGGAATGGTGCCTGTTTGGCATCAGGATCATGAGGTGCATGATCGGTGCAAATTGCATCCAGGGTGCCGTCTTTTATCGCCTGTCGCAGACAATCTCTATCGTTTGATGTTCTCAAGGGAGGATTGACGTGGCACAGGCTGTTAAAGCCCGTCACGTGCTCATCGGTTAAAAAGAGATGGTTGATACTGGTATCGGCTGTTATCTGCAATCCGCTTTCTTTGGCATTGCGAATCAGCTCAATCCCCCTGGCCGAACTGATACGAGAAAAATGCACCCTGGCTCCGGTTTGCCAGGCTAATTCCATAATCATTCCCAATGCTACCGTTTCCGCCGCCACCGGTATTCCGATTAAGCCAAGCCGAGTGGAAATAAGTCCTTCGTGCATAACGCCCCTGCCGGCGAGAGCACTGTCCTGTGCGACGAACATCAGTTTAATGTCAAAAGTGGCGGCATACTCCATAATCAACCGCAGGACGCGGGTATTGGCTATGGGCTGTTCGGCATTGCTGGCGGCGACGCATCCGGCGTCTATTAATGTGGCCAGTTCGCCGATTTGTTCTCCGTCAAGCTTTTGAGTCAGGGCGGCCAGTGGCACAACCTGCGCGAATCCGGCGTCTTCAACCCGACGATGTATCAGCTCGACAGTTGCAGTTTCATCGATCACCGGATCGGTATCGGGGGAGCAGATAATCGTTGTGATGCCGCCGTGCAGCGCCGCCCGGGTTTCACTGGCTATGGTGGCTTTTTTCTCCTGGCCGGGCTCGCGCAGGCGGGCGTATAAATCCAGCAGGCCCGGGCAGACGATGCTGCCTTTTACATCTATTTCGCGCTCTGAAGTTTCACGCTCGTCCGTATTGTCTTCACCCGGAGTCTGTATTCGGCCGTCCTCGATCAGAAGATTGCCCGTTCGGTCCGTTTTTTTGTCAGGGTCCAGGATTCTGGCGTTCTTTAGCAATATGGAATTCATTACTGGCCTGCTTCGGCGAGCGATTTTTCGGTTGAGCTAATGGCTATGGACATGACCGCCATTCTGACCGCAATACCGAATGTCACTTGTTGTAGTATCACGGATTGTCCGCCATCGGCAACTATGCCTTCAATTTCTATTCCGCGGTTGGTCGGCCCAGGGTGCATCACGATGGCATCGCTGGCGGCCAGTCTTAACCGCTCTGTTGTCAAACCGTACCGGGAGTAATATTCGTCGGCGCTGGGAAGCAAAGCACCACGCATTCTCTCGGTCTGCAAACGCAGCATGATGATGACGTCCAGATCCTGCAGTGCCTGATCGAAGTTATGGAATATCCTGACGCCGAGATTTTCTATTTCGGAGGGTAAAAGGGTTTCCGGGCCGACAATGCGGATGTCTTCGGTACCGAGTGTCTTAAGCGCGTGTATTTGCGATCGAGCGACGCGGGAGTGACTGATGTCACCCACTATAGCCACTTTGAGTCCGGAAAAGTCACCCTTAAAATGCCTGATGGTGAACATGTCCAGCATGGCCTGGGTCGGGTGAGAGTGCCGGCCATCCCCGGCATTGATTATATTGATATGCGGCGCAACATTCTGCGCGATAAAATGCGCGGCACCCGAGTCCTGGTGGCGTACTACAAACATGTCACACTGCATGGCCTGCAGATTTCTCAGCGTATCCAGCAGCGATTCCCCTTTAGTTGTCGAAGATGTACTCATATTGACATTGAGAACATCTGCAGACAGCCGCTTCGCAGCCAATTCAAAGGTTGTTCGGGTCCGGGTGCTGGTTTCGAAAAACAGATTGGCCACGGTCTTACCACGTAAGAGGGGAACTTTCTTAATGGCCTTATCGTTGACACCAGCGAAGGACTGGGCCGTATCCAGTATATCGATCAGAATATCCCGGCTTAAATTTTCCAGACTCAAAAAGTGTTTCAGTCTGCCGTTCTTATCCAGTTGAATATTGTCGTGAGAGGAACTCACTCGGCTTTACCTTTCTTCTCGGAATCGTCGGTAATAACAAAGCTCATATCATGGTTTTGCAATTTTATATGCTCACAGGCTTGCAGATCGACGGCCTGACCGATGATATCGGCTCTTATCGGTAACTCGCGTCCTTCTCGCTCTACCAGAGCGACGAGGATTATCCTTGCGGGCCGGCCAAAGTCAAAAATCTCGTTCATGGCCGCGCGAATAGTCCGGCCGCTATGAATCACATCATCGACCAGAATAATGGTTTGGTTGTCGACCGCTACCGGCAAATTGGAAGGACCGACTTTGGGATGTAGCCCGCTACGGCTGAAATCGTCTCGATAGAAGGAGATGTTCAATTCACCGAGCGGTTCGCTCAATCGCAGGTCCTGATGCAGGATTTTCGCCACACTGACACCACCAGTGTGAATGCCGATCATTAGGCAATCCTTCAGCGAATCATCAAGTTGCAGGCGCAGTTGCTGGACGATTTTCGTGATCCAGCTCCTGACCGTAGCACTATTTATCGAATTCATTTCTGCTTCCAAACCATTTTTCCAAAATCAATGCTGCCGCTATTTTATCCAGATCCGCCTTGTTCGTCTTGTGCCGTTTACCGCGTTTGCGGTTATCGCGAATGATCCCGGATGCCTCACGCGTGCTCAACCGCTCGTCCGTTTCATAAACCGGGATTTTATAGCGTTTGGCCAAACCTTTCCCGAAGCCGCGGGCATGTGCGGTTAAAGGTTGTTCGTTACCGTCCATATGCAGTGGAACGCCGACGATCAGCCCGACGGGCTGCCACTGTGAGACCAGTAGTCCGATAGATTCCCAGTCCGGTGTGCCGCTTCGGTTATCGACCGTACGCAGAGGATTGGCTGTGCCCTGTTCGCTATGACCGCAGGCGATTCCAATATGGCGTTCTCCGTAGTCGAACGATAGATAGAGTCCGCAGGGATAATCAGTCATGGTTCATTGAGCGCTTGGCCGGCCGGTGAATGGCGTAAAGAAGGGAATCGCAGATCAGGCATGCCCGGTGTCGGTTGAAATATTGCCTAAATTAATGCCGATCAGTTCCGCAGCCTTATTCAAGCGAAGTTCAGCGGATGTTGCAAAGATAATCGTAATATCTGCGGGGCAGGTCAACCAAGCGTTTTCCGCAAGTTCAGCTTCCAATTGCCCGGGCCCCCAACCCGCATGGCCGAGGGTAACGAGAAAATTTGCCGGCCCCCTGCCGGTGGCTATATCCTGCAGAATATCACGCGAGCTGCTGATGCACATATCGTTACTGAATCGGTGCGTGCCGGCCCACTTTCTGGACTCTGCGGACTGATGCAGCACCAATCCGTGGGTCGGGTCGACGGGCCCGCCTTCGTAGACTTCGCGGTGTCGAATCTCAGGGCGTTCAACCTCTATATCCATTTGCTCGAGCACTTCACCCAGTTCCAGATTAAGCGTTCTGTTCACAATCAATCCCAGTGCGCCTCTTTCGTCATGGTCACAGATATATGTCAGTGTATGCGCGAAGTTAGGATCGAGCATTTGCGGCATGGACAATAAAAAGTGGTGCGTTAGGTTCACTGAATAATTCCGTTTGGCGACATTGAGCCGGGGATTTCAGGAGACGATTGGCACTCCGCCAACCCGAAAACTTAGGACTAGAGAAGTTAGTTGTGGCTGACGATGGAGTTATTACTCTTGAATTCCCAGGTACGGGTAATGTACAGGATATCGGTTTCATCCGCGAGTTTTCCCGTCAAGGGGGAGAACGGAGCAGAAAGCGCCACTATCCGCTTGGCTGCGTCGTCCAGTAGCTTCTCGCCGGACGAGCGGCGAATCACGATTTCCTCTATGGTGCCGTTTTTACGTATTCCTACGACCAGAATTAATGTTCCGAAGAGTTTCCTGCGCCGGGCTTCATCCGGATAGTTCAGATTTCCCATGCGCTCGACTCGCTCCACCCAACGATACATGTATTCGGCTGAGGCGGCTTCCCGGGTACGGGCAGTTAAAAATGTTTTGCGTGGCCGCTTTGCGTATTCCTCCAGACGAGTGTTTAATTCCTTGCTCAGGCGCGCGATTTCCATCCGCTGATCGATCAGAATATCCGACTCGGCCAGATTTTTTTCCGTGGATTCTTCCACGGCCGGATCGTTTTTAACGTCTTGCTCCGAGAATAGGGCGGTCAGAACTGTTTCCGGATGTTGATCGGCCGTTTGCGGTTTGCTTAGCTCCAGCGGTACAGGCGAGATACCGTCCGTATCGAAGTCCTGGTTAGAGATAAACGGCGAAGACGGGCGGGTAAACTCTTCACTTTCGCCTCCGCCGTCCTGGGAAATCTGAGCCAGGTATTCCGCTTCCTCGGGTGTGACTTCAGACCGTTTATCAACCAGGATGACTTCCAGCGCGGGCGGGGTTTTGGTTTCCTGCAAAATCGGGGCAAATCCGACACCGAGAATAATGATTCCATGGAACGCGGCAGCCAGGAACAACATCATGCCCAAGCGGTCAGTCTGCTGCACTTCAGGTTGATAAATGGCCAGGTTCATGGTGTGGTGTTGTGTTCTTTTGACTGAAGATCTTTCAAATGCAATTGTAGACCCAAAGGAAAATTCTGCTTCCCTGAACGGTCCTATAATTTGAATTCGATGACATCCATCAAAGAGCCGGCAATATCCAGCCCGCAATCGCGATCCAGCTCGCGAATGCACGTTGGGCTGGTGACATTGATTTCGGTCAGATAGTCTCCGATGATATCGAGCCCCACGAACAGCAATCCTTTTTCCACCAGCGTCGGAGCCACTGTGTCGCAGATTTCTTTGTCCCGCTCCGACAAAGCAACGGCCACTCCCCGGCCTCCGGCGGCAAGATTCCCCCGTGTTTCACCCTCTGCCGGAATACGTGCAAGCGCGTAGGGAACAGCTTCGCCGTTAACCAATAACACGCGTTTGTCACCTTCAGTGATTTCCGGAATAAAGGTTTGAGCCATTATCTGGACCTTGCCGAAACCGGTCATGGTTTCCAGTACCACATTGATATTCGGGTCATCTTCGCGCAGTCGAAAAATGGATGCACCGCCCATACCGTCAAGCGGCTTGACGATAATATCCTTGTTTTGCCGGAGGAAATCTTTGTGTCTCTCGACATCGGCACTGACCAGTGTCAGCGGGCAGGCGTCAGGGAACCAGCCGGTGAACATTTTTTCATTCACATCGCGCAAGGCGGCCGGCCGGTTCAGGATCAGCGTGCCCTTGGCTTCAGCATATTCAAGGAGGTAGGTGGTATAGATATAGTCCATATTAAACGGCGGATCGACGCGCATGATCACCACATCCAGGCTGCCAAGCGCCAGGTCCCGCCCCGGTTCAGTCTCGAACCAGTGATCATTATTGTCGAAGACTCTGATCTTTTGCATGCGGGCGAAAGCTTCACCGGCCTGTAAATAGCATGCGTTCTGCAGTATGTAATAAATCTCCCAGTCCCTTCTCTGTGCCGCCAGCATCATGGCAAAACTGCTGTCCTTATAGGGTTTGATGGTATCGATCGGATCCATCACCACACCGAGTTTAATTGTCATCTTGTTTTCCGGCCGCTGTTTTGTTCAATATACCGGGAACCACTCCCGGCTGCCTTTGGCTGTGATGCCGCAGGGCGTGAATTAATTGACATAAGCAATTGAATTAATTTACCTCAAGTTTGATAAAAATACACTCATGTTATACAGTTCGGATGATTGATCCCGCGCCGGTGTAGGTCCTAGTACTCTGTCCAGAGTACTGGAGTAAAAGTCTTATTAGGCGGTGATTGTCTGAAACGATATTAGGAGTGTATGACGGGTGACGGCATCAAACGGCGATTCGACAAATCCCAAGGTTTTAGTCATCGATGACAGCAAGACCGTGCGTCGTTCCGCTGAAAACCTGTTAAAGCAGGAAGGTTTTGAAGTCATTACCGCCATCGACGGCTACGAGGCCCTGGCAAAAGTCGTGGAGCACAAGCCTGATGTGATTTTCGTGGATATCATGATGCCAAGGCTCGATGGTTACCAAACCTGCGCGCTGATCAAGAACAATAGCCGTTACAGCTCCATACCCATAATATTACTTTCCAGCAAGGACAGTATTTTTGACAAGGCGCGAGGCCGGATCGTCGGTTCACAATATTACCTGACCAAGCCCTTTACCCGCGACGATTTACTCGGTGCCATCAATGAGCATCTTGGGGTTCATCCGGTTGTGGCACAGGTGGCTCCTGTGAACAGTGCCGAGAGGTCTTGAATGCGACGTATTTTAATCGTGGACGATTCACCCACCGAAGTCCACGTTTTTCAGAACATTCTTGAACAGAACGGTTTTCGGGTTGAAACCGCTTCCGACGGCGAGACGGGAATCGACATGGCCCGGCAAATTAAGCCCGACCTCATTCTGATGGATATAGTCATGCCGGGAATCAATGGCTTTCAGGCTACGCGTAAGCTGCATCGCGATGCCGATACAGCGGACATCCCCATTGTCATAGTGACGACAAAAGATCAGGAAACCGACCGGATCTGGGGCTTGCGTCAAGGCGCGCGCGGTTATGTGGTCAAGCCGGTCACAGAGAAAGAACTTGTCCGTTGCGTGGAGTCGGCACTGGCTGATGAGTGACGATGCAAACCGGCAGTTTGTCGCTTATCGCGTGGGTGATCAAATCTTGCTCACCGCGGTCAATCAGATCAAGGAGATCATTGAGCCCGTTTCTGTTACGCCGATTCCGGGTGCTCATGCTTGGTTTATCGGCCTGACAGGCTGTCGCGGAAATATTCTGGCTGTGACTGATCTGGGGGCTTTTCTTTATGGCGCGGGCAGTCGGACCGGACCGAATGGCAGAATCATCGTGGTCTGCACGGAGGAAGAGGATTTTGCTTTATTGGTCGACGACATTGTGGGCCTGAAGAAATTTTCCGGCGAACAGGCACGCATGGATGCCGGCGATATCTCGCGGCCCTTGCGACCCTATGTACGGGAAAGCATCCATGACCAGGATGACTTCTTGCCGATACTGGATGCTATTGTGTTGGTGACATCGGACAGATTTCTGAGCATTAAACAGCTATCCGCGACTGAAGTTTCATCCACGCGTGAGGCTTCTCCGGAAAACAAAGTGGCGGATTCAGGTTAAGGCATTCAACGGTCGCCAGATTATCTGGCCCAGAAATATCCATGGACATATTCTGTGAAATCAACAGTCATTGATCAACACAATAAACAGGCAGGATTCGGAAAACCGGTCATTGTGCTTTTTTTGCTGCTGATTCTGAGTTTTGTCGCCGCCGCCTATTGTTTCATCGAGGCAAATCAGCAAATCAATCGCAATCACCGTCTTATGGATGCAGTTTCCGATTTTGGAAATACCGCTAGCGGCCTGGTTGTAGATACCATGCTGCCGGATCCTGAGGATAAGATTTCCAGAGGCATTAGCCTCGGAAACAGTATTTTGGAAAAACTGAGCCATGGAGATACTGCAAGCCGTATGCCTTCTGTGCCGCAAACGCTGCAAGCGGATCTGGATGCCGTTAGCAGTGCCTGGAAGAATTTCGTCGACGGCTTGAAAGTCTCTGAAAACACTCAGGCCGATAAGGAAACCCGGGCCGCCGATCCGGCTGAGCTGGAAACGCTTTCCAGCCTATCCGTTTCCCTGGGCAGTTGGTTTGAAAAAATCTCCGTGTCGGCGGAAAAACGGGATGCGCAAAAACAGTTTGAAGCTTTACTGCAGAAACTCAACGAAAATGTCCTTGCGGCAGCGCCCACTCCCAGTGAGGAGCAAAAGCTCAGATCGATCGATCTTTGGCGACAGCTGCGCGAACAATTGAATATGATGGCCGGTGCCAAAGACGCTGATGCAGTTGTGTTATTGAACGAAATGCATGCCGAGTTCACACGATTGAATCCGCTTTTTGAAGCCGGACGGGCCGACGCTGAAGTCGCACAAAGTACCTTGGCGAGCCAATACGCCAAGAATTCCGAATTACAGCTGCTGCTGGATAAGCTCAGGGACGGCGCGCAGGTGCTTGAGCGGGAGCACAACTACCTGTTTCGCCTGGGTGTGGTGGCGGCCTTGTTTTCACTGTTGTTTTTATTTGTTTTGGCCATTGCATTCTGGCGGGATTCGCAGAACAGAATCGCGCAGTCCGATCAGAAAAATGCGCTTAACCAAAGGGCAATCCTGCGTTTGTTGGATGAAATTACGGATCTGGCCGAGGGTGATCTGACGGCGCGTGCAACCGTGACTGAAGACATCACCGGTGCCATTGCGGATTCCGTTAACTACGCCATAGACACCATTCGGAATCTGGTGATTACCCTGAATAACACTGCCGATCAGGTAGCCTCCACTGCTGAAGATACGACCGGTACGGCTATGCGCCTGAGCCGCGCCAGTAATTTGCAGGAGCGCGAGATCCGCCGTTCCAGCAATTATATTACAGCTATGGCAAACACCATGAGGCAGATGTCGGAAAAGGCGAATGATGCAAGGGATGTCGCCAATCAATCCGTATTACGGGCGCAATCCGGCTTCACCTCGGTCAGTGAAACCATCGAGGGCATGGCCGATATACGTCAGCAAATTCAGGATACCTCCAAACGCCTGAAACGGCTGGGCGAAAGCTCACAGCAAATCGGCGAGATTATCAGCCTGGTCAAGGATATAGCAGAGCGCACGAACTTATTGGCACTGAACAGCGCCATACAGGCGAGTTCCAAGGCAGGGCAGGGAGTCTCTCCGCTGGCGGATGAAGTACAGCGCCTGGCTGAGCGGGTGGATGAAGCGACGCGCGATATCGAAGGGCTGATCGTGACCATTCAGGCAGACACACGGGCCGCCATTGCATCCATGGAATTAAGTACTTCCGGGGTTGTAAAAGGTACTTCTTTGGCCGAGCAGGCCGGTGTATTGCTGAATGAAATTCAACTGGTTTCCCGGGAATTGTCGGAAAAAATTCAAACCATCTCGGATAAATCCGCCCGCCAGGCCGAAGTAACGTCAAAATTGTCAGGGAATATGCGCGTCATCAGCGATATCGCGCTCCAATCGAACGAGGGTATGAAACACACTGCTGAATCCATCCTGGAACTAAAGGATATGTCCAAAGAACTGACTCGAATTGTGGCCGGATTCAATTTCAGCGAAGAGGATACTGGCTTCCGACGTTCCAAGGAGGATCCGATTCCCGAACCCGACACTGAGCCAGACGACGATACGGAAGGTTTGACGCTTGTTTCCACCATCGGCAGAGAAGCGGGCAGGGATGACTGAATTTCGTGCCCTCACCGGTCTCAATTACCGCTCGCGAGTGGTGGATGAATTGCTCGCCGGTCTGCGGGAAGTGCAGGATAAAATTGCCCGCTTTGTCAGCGAGCCGGACGGCTTCGATCTTCTACCCGCGCTGCACCAACACTTTTCCCTGTTCAGTCATACTCTGGAGTTGATCGAACTGAATGGGGCAGCCATGCTTTCCCGTGAACTCGATCATTTAATCCGTGCCATAGCCGACAAAAGTACACGCGATCAGGAAGAAGCCGCGGTGATTCTTGTACAGGCGGCGGAAAAATTACCCGAGTACCTGAACTATATCAACAATGGCAGCGCAGACATTCCTCTCGCATTGTTGCCTCTGTTAAACGACATCCGTGCGATAAGAGGCGCCAGCTTGTTGTCAGAGGCGGTAATGCTCTTACCCGACTTCGCCACCCATCAGCGAATAAAGCCCGGCAGCTTTGAGAAAAAAAAGGAGCGGGCCTTCAGGTCCGAAGTCAAACATGCACGTGCGCCACTGATGCAGGCCCTGCTTAAATGGTTAAGAGGCAAAGACGTA
Source organism: Granulosicoccaceae bacterium (assembly GCA_965222695.1). GTDB lineage: Bacteria > Pseudomonadota > Gammaproteobacteria > Granulosicoccales > Granulosicoccaceae > UBA7957. The sequence goes on from OZ244967.1 coordinate 4,970,588, forward strand.
GAGAAAAGCCTGGATGAAATCACCATGGTATTGAAGGGATTGCAGCTCGCGTCCAGGGATACTGATCTTTCGCGGCTGTGGCGTTCAGCGCTTGCGGTTGTAATATCGTTGCAAGACGGAGGACTGACCTCTAACGCATCGATCAAAATGCTGTTCGGTCAAATTGAGCGCTTCCTGAAGTTTCTGATGGAGAAAAAATCCCAGGCAATTTATCAGTCCACGCCTTTGGAGTTGTTTAAAAACCTCTTGTATTATATCGCACTTTCACGATCGCATAACAAGAAAGTACAAAAAATCAAAGCCAGCTACCAGCTGGATGAGCTCTTACCGGACACTCATAACAGGGACCAGGTGTTGCATGCCTTGGACAGGCCCGGGCCGGTGATGCTCAAAGCGGCAGGTGATGGCATCAGGGAGGAGTTGTCGAGTATTAAGGCGGAACTGGAAGTATACGCTCATGCGGAAGAACCGCAGCCGGATATTCTGGCCAATCTGCCAAAAAGACTGGACAAGCTGTCGTCAACTTTTCGCCTGCTGGGTATGTTCAGCGTCGAGGAAATCAACCAACAGCTTGCGCTGCAGATTCGAAAACTGCAGTCAGAAGAGATGGTCAGTAAGGACAAGCTTGTAAAAACAGCCTCCGATATACTGCGTATCGAGAGTGCCCTGGATGACCACATACAATCACAGGAGCAACTGATATCCCATTCCTCCGTGGAAACAGCGGGTGAACGGGATTTGGCCGACCGCCTGATCGGAAATCAGGAATTCGATGAGCTCCTGGCTTGTCTTTTACGTGAAACCATGCGATCCCTGGAGCGAGTCAAGGAAGCCTATCAGAAGGTGCTTGATCTGATCCAGACCGAGCGGCAACTGACCCTGATTACCGATTTATTGCTTGAATCATCGAAGGTGTTGCAGATTCTGCCCATGCCGGAGTTGGCTTTGCTTCTGAATGATCTCGCACAATACAGCCAGTCCCTGAAACTTGAGGAAGCCACCAAGCCTTCCAAACTGGCACAGGAAACCTTCGCCGATATCATCGCCAATCTCGAAGTTTATATCGAGCTGCAAATCCAGAAACAACCGGTGATGGCCGACTTGCTAACACGCAGTGTCGATGCGCTGGAAATTCTGTCACAAGAGTCGCAGATTCAACATCCGGCCGACACGGAGGCACGAGATGGCCTGCAACAAACCGGCGGAATTTCCGAATTGGAAACCTCCGGGCCTCGGGAGCATGAGGAATCGCTGGAAGCCGAACCGGAAATGACGGTTATATTTATTGAAGAGGCGATGCAGCAGTTTAATGTGATCAGTGAGGGAATGCTGAATATTCGCTCGGACACAGAGAACCGCAAGGCTCTGGAATCCGTCCGCCGAGCCTATCACACGCTAAAAGGCAGCGGGAGAATGGTCGGTGCGACCAAGATTTCGGAATTTGCCTGGGCGAATGAAAGTCTGTTAAACCATGTGTTGTCCGGCAGTGTGGCTCCGGACAGCCAGGTTTTGAACTTGCTGGACGAGTCAATTGCGGCTCTGCCACAGCTGGTTGATCAGTTGCACGGGGCCTCCGAGCAGGTTGCCGGAATAGACGACCTGATACGTAAAGCACATCATTTAACTGAATTGCATTCTCCGCTCTCTTGTGAATCTGCGCCCAAAGTGCCGACTCTTGCAGAACTGGAAAAGGCTGAAATTCAGGAGCAAGGCCCGCCCGGCGAAGAGATCGCCGGCCAGGATAATACTGCGGCTGAGAAAGAAGATATCCCGGAATCCACGGATGCTCAAGCCCCTCAAATGGATCTCACTCAGACGCTCAATATTACAGGGGTGGTAGAATCATCGGATACTCTGCAGTTACCGCCCATGGACCAGGCGGATACGGTCCAAATGTCCGAATACCTGCCTGCGGAATCCGTCGGCAGTAATTTGACTTTAGTCGATAATGAGCAGCCGACGGTACGTCTGCAAAAAGACAGTTCCGGCACCGTCGTGCCGGAAATTGCGGTAGTTGAAGACAAAGGATCTGGGTTCGATCCTGTATTGTTTGAAATATTCAACGCGGAATGTACCCAGCATATAGAGACCCTAAAGGAAATTCTCAACAAAGCTCTGTCGGGTGATGGAAAAGTTGAACCCACGGATACGATGATACGTGCATTGCATACCTTGACCGGAAGCGCACAAACGGCCAGGGCTGAACAAGTGGCGGCACTGCTCACTCCCGTGGAGACTGCGGTAAAGCAAAAGCAAAGAGCGGGAAAGCGATTCAGCAGGGGTGAGACCCTTTATATGAGTGAAGTCGTACAAGCCCTTGAGCTTAAACTTGAAGCCCTGGCCCGCGTCGACGAAGAGCCGCAATTCATACACGATGTCGAAGCCCGGTTGCGGAATTTTTCCGAGCGCGTAGCAGCCGAAACCGAGGATTTAACGGCCACACCCAAGCTGGGAGAGTTGCAGACGGTCTTTCTGGAGGAAGCCGAGGATATAGTCGAGGCCTTAAAGCAGCAATCAGCCCATTGGAAAAAAAATCTGGCCGACAGGGAGTCGGGCATGGAATTACAGTCAATACTGCATACCTTGAAGGGCAGTGCCAGGGTGGCGTCCTACACCGGGATTGCGGATCTGGCGCATGCCATGGAAGATGCCGTTCAGGCATGGCTGGGCGCCTCCCTACCCATGGAAACGGAAGGCCTTGATGCCCTGGATGACGCTATAGAAGCGGTCGGAATCAATCTGGAACAAGCCCGTTCCGGCGATACTCCCGGCTACTTTGACTGGCTGATCAGCGAACTTCGCGCGGTTCGACCGGACATTCGGCTGGAGCCCACGGACAAAACGCCTGAAGCTACCAGGATCGACACAACGCCGCAGGTGAATAAGGCAACTCCGACGGAAACGGAAGAAGCCGAACATTTAGCCGGTTACCGGAGCGACTCCGCCATCGCCGACAGAATCCGGCTTGATCCCGCAATAGTCGATCGACTGACGGATCTTGCGAATGAATCCGGTGTGTATCATGCTCATATCACACAATATCAGTCAAAGCTGACCGAATCACTCGGCGAACTCGACCAAACCATCAGCCGTCTGCGCCAGCAGCTGCGGGAACTGGATATAGAATCCGATATTCATATCACTCATGCCGAGCCGGGCAGGGCCGGGGGATTTGATCCGCTGGAAATGGACAAATACGGCAGATTGCAGGAAATATCGCGAAGCATCCTCGAGACCTTTTCCGATCTTGACGATATCCGCTATTCATTGAACATTAACACCCGCCATGCGGAAGCGGAATTGGGTGAGCAATTACGCACAACCAATATTATGCAGGATACCCTGAGCCAGATCCGCATGGTCCCGTTCTCTGCTATCGTACCGCGCTTGCAGAAAGTGGTTGAAGATGCAGCGCGGAACTGCGCCAGAAAAGTCAACTTCAGTATTGAAGGCGTTGACCATCCGATTGATCGTTCGGTGTTAAAACATATCACCTCCCCGCTGGAACACTTGTTGCGAAATGCCGTTGCACACGGTATTGAAGAAGCCGGGGTCAGGCGCCGGAAAGGCAAGCCGGAAACCGGGTCGATCAGTTTACATGTTGATATCGATGAATCGGATATACATCTATTTGTAAAGGATGATGGGGCGGGGGTTGATATTGAAAAGATCAAAACCAGAGCAGTGGAAAAACAGCTTATCGAGAAGGGCACGGATATAAACGATCAAACCCTGTTGAATTTACTGATGAAACCGGGTTTTTCCACCGCCCGGCAACTGGATCAGATATCCGGACGAGGTGTCGGCCTGGATGCAAGCCGGCGGGAATTGCTGAAAGTCACCGGCCTGATAACCCTGGAAACCAAAGAGGGGGAGGGGTCGACTTTTAAGATCCGAATTCCCCAGTCACAGTTTATCAACCCGGTGTTGATGGTCGCTATTCAGAATCGTCGATTCGCCATGCCTGCAAGTCGGATTCACGGCGTCAGCAGGCTGTCCAGGGAAGAGTACCAGCATTTCCTGTCAGGCCACCGGGCGCTTATCGATTATCAGGGACAAAAATACAGATCAGTCCCACTTGCCGCTTTGTTGGGCATTACGGCTGATGACTTCCGTTCCGATGTGGCATCCTTGGTCTATGCTACCGTCGACGGCGAGCAGCTTGCAATACTGGTCAATGCCGTCATAGGCCATATGGAAGCCGTCATCAAGCCCATAGGCCAACAGCTCGCAGCCATGGGCGGATATACCGGAGCCTTTGTCCAATCCGACGGCCTGGTAATCCCGTTGATCGATCTCAGCGAAATTGTCGCCAAGTATCTACAGTCCGACGCTCTGAAGACGCAAGACCTTTCGGAATCCGGCAGCATTACCCCCGGCGAAAGAATACGCGTTATGGTTGTAGATGATTCGATTACCATGCGCAAATATGCCGAAAGAGCCCTCCTGCGGGAAAATCACCAGGCCGTTCTTGCCCGCGACGGCATAGAAGCCATGACGTTAATGCAACAGCAAAAACCCGATATTATTCTGACTGACCTCGAAATGCCGCATATGGACGGATTCGAGCTGATCTCAATGATCCGGGAAGATCCCGAACTGCAAGCCCTACCCATCATCGTCATTACCTCCCGCACGGCCGATAAACACCGGGAAAAAGTTGAAAAAGCCGGAATTCAGGGGTTTTTGGGTAAGCCTTATCAAGAATCGGAATTGTTGGAGTTGATTAAAGGGATTACAAATGTGGGTTAAAAGCTACTTAAGCGATCAGTGAAAAGTCTATCCATACACTGGCCTTGCGTGATTCCGATGGATTTTGAACAGGCTCTTACTGCGTATAGATCTTCCCGTTTCGTATCAACCATTTCTCCACCTCGACAAACACCAGCACCAGCGAGGAGAGCGCGAAACATACTGTCAGATCAAACAGAGGTAGCGGTTGCGTGTGGAATATCGCGTTCAATGCCGGCATATAGATCACGGCCAGTTGTAGCAGAACTGTTACAGCTATGGCTCCCAGCATGGGTAGATTACTCCATACACCAATGCTGATCAAAGATGCACTTTCGCTGCGTACCGCCAGGGAATGAAACAGCTGGGAGATGGTGAGGACGGTAAACACAACTGTCTGCCAATACTCAGCTCCACGGGAAATTGACCAAGCCTGGGCGCTGATCGACAGTGCTGCGACGAACAGCCCGACCCATATAATGTGCTGCCACATTCCATGAGCCAGTATATTCTCTTGTGGAGGTCGTGGCCGGCGATTCATGATCCCTTTCTCCGCTGGTTCTGCGCTGAAGGCCAGGCCGGGAAGACCGTCGGTAATCAGATTGATCCAAAGGATATGAATCGGCAACAGGGGAATAGGCAGTCCGAGAAACGGTGCTAAAAACAGTGTCCAGATCTCCCCTGAATTCGAACTCATGGTGTCTTTAATGAACTTACGGATATTATCGAATATACGCCGCCCCTCGCGCACTGCGCTGACGATAGTGGTGAAATTATCGTCCAGCAGTACCATGTCTGCCGCTTCACGGGCAGCGTCCGTCCCTTTTTGTCCCATGGCGACACCAATCCCTGCCTGCTTCAACGCGGGAGCGTCGTTGACACCGTCACCCGTCATGGCGACGAACTGCCCGTGTGCCTGAAGTGCCTTTACGATGCGTATTTTTTGTTCAGGGCTGACCCTGGCGTAGACTCTGAAATGGGGAACTTTGGTGATGAGCTCGTCGTCCGACAGCCGAGCAAGTTCTTGTCCGGTTAACATACGCCCATCGTTATTCAGAATACCCAATCGTTTCGCAATCGCAAAGGCAGTTCCGGGATGGTCCCCCGTGATCATCACCGGTGTGATTCCGGCGCTAAGACAATCGGCCACAGCCTGTGGAACTTCCGGCCTTGGCGGATCGATAAGCGCCACCAGTCCGATAAAACTCAGATCCTTTTCCGCTTCCACAGGATCCGGATTCGATGCATCACCGGAAAAACTCCGTTTAGCGAAGGCCAGCACTCTATAGCCCTCCCTTGCGAGTTTGTCGGCTTCTGCCAGAATCTTTTCGGGTGCAAATCCATCGTCCGTTTCCTTACCGATCCGATTCCGGCATTGAGGTAATACTCGCTCCGGTGCGCCCTTCATGTAAGCCACTCGTCCGTTGTGAGTTTGGTGCAGGGTAGTCATTTTTTTGCGGTCGCTGTCGAAAGGAATTTCACCGATCCTTGGTAATTCCCGGGCAAGTGTTGTTTTGCAGTAACCTGCGTTTTTTGCGGATTCGAACAGGGCCAGCTCGGTCGGATCGCCGGTCGGTATGCCATTTATCTCAGCAACATCGTTGTTCAAGGCCAGAGCTATGCCCAGCTCCTTTTGGACTTCTGTATCGTCAGCAGACAGAGATTCAACCCAAAGGCTTGAAAGGTAGAATTTCTCCACTGTCATTCGATTCTCTGTAAGGGTACCTGTTTTGTCTGTGCAGATGTAGGTCACAGATCCCAGAGTCTCGACGGCAGGTAGGTTTCTCACCAGAGCGTTGAGTCGGCTTAAATTACGGGCACCGAATGCCAGGGAAATTGTCACCACCGCTGGCAAAGCCTCCGGGATCGCCGCTACCGCCAGACTAACCGCAGTCAGGAACATCAGCAGCCACGGCTGCCCCTGGAGTAAGCCCGCAAGAAAGACCACGGTACATATAGCCAATACGCCGAATGCCAGATATCGTCCGAAACGGGTCAGGCGCAACTGCAGCGGCGTTTTCACCTCAATGGATTCATCCAACAGTCCGGCAATGCGGCCGATTTCAGTATCCATTCCCGTGGCTATTACAACTCCCTCCCCCCGGCCTTTGCTGATCATGCTGTTCTTGTACAGGAGATTGTTTCTGTCGCCCAGGGACAAATCCTGACCGGCCAAGGGATCCGATTGTTTTAATATTGCGATTGACTCTCCGGTCAAAGCCGACTCGTCGACACTCAGTTCCTTAGCTTGCAGAAGACGTAAGTCCGCCGGTGCCACATTTCCTGCTTCTAGGATAACGATATCACCAGGAACAAGCTCGGAGGCCATCATGTGACTGATTTGCCCGCCCCGCAGTACTTTGGTTTCCAGCGCCGCCATCTCACGCAGTGCCGTAACAGCCCGCTCAGCGCGAAATTCCTGCACCGCGCCCACGATCGCGTTTAGCAACACTATCACCACTATGGCGATAGTATCCTGGAGTTCACCAACGATACCGGAGATAACAGCTGCTGCCAGCAGAACCAAAATCATAAAGTCGGCGAATTGTCCGAGTATCATCGTCCAGATGGATTTTTTGCTGGCCTCAGTCAACCGATTTGGTCCATATTCGGCCAGGCGACGTTGAGCCTCCTGACTGCTCAACCCACGTGCCGATACCCCGAGCAGTTCCATGACTGTCTCTGCATCTAGTTGATACCATTTTGGCTGCTGGTGCGTTTCTGACGACAAAGTCAACCTCCCCCCAGCATATAGATCAGAAACATGGTCACCAACGCAATCAATGAAGTCTGAACGCCACTCATAAGCCAATGCATCCCCGAGACGCGTCCCAGGAATACGCCAAGCAGGAAGATTATGGCCAAGGCTACACTGGTCGCCATAAGCAGTGGTGAGAAAGGTAAAGGAACCCCTATTCGCGACAGCCAAAGGGGTGTCAGAATCAAGATGGATATGATCAGGGGCGCAGAACCGTTTACCAGTGCGATCAGCGCGGGCACCCAGCGCGAGGCCAGACCGTGCGCGCTTTGGCTCAAATCCTCTACCATGGCATTTTCGAGCTCCGAAAGATCCTTGCGCCGCTCTGCCGTCTCACTGACATAGGCACTGCTTACTCCGCTGACCCCAAGCGCGATAGCCGCTCCTAAGCAGGCACTGATGATGACCGCGAGGTTCGTCGGGGTACTGATCTGGAAACCCATGATGAGACCCAGCATGGTCAGGGCCCCGTCAAAACCGTTAACCACGAAATAGCGACGCACAACGCCATGAGAGCGGGAGATACGAAGCAAGTAGGTGATTTGGTGAAAGATATTCACTGTCAAGCAGTACTCAGTCCAATCCGGTCTCCGACCGATCGTAGAAACATTCCGAAATCCTTTACCCCTGTACTGCGCCGCCAATCACTTCGACGTGATCAATACTATGCAGTGCCCCACCCAGTTCTCCGATGGTTGCTTCTACTTTTTCGAAATCCAGATTCGATCCGGTTACTTCCACTTCCAGAGTTTCTGTCTTTTTGTCAACTTCGATTACGGTAAGACGCACTCGATAGTCGGCGCCGATCCGTGCAATAGCCGTCGCGAACTCGAGCGCGTTTGGTTGATGGGGCTTTAATACGTCCAAGCTGAGTTTTGTTATCACAGGCATGATGAAACACTCTTTTTTCTGCTGCGTTCAATGAGTACTGGTCTCTGAACAGTTTCTTTATTTACCATATCCGATTTTAACACTGGAAACGATGATCGGCTTGTTCCGGAATCTGTGCTTAAAGTGAGGTTGGGGTACACAGTGTCGTCAGGGGTATGATATCAATATTCCGTCAATATCGCCTTGACAGAGTATATAGTTTCAGCTTACTGCGTTTAATTTATTCACACGCTTAATGGGTGCTCTTTCTCTGCTCATTAAACGCCTCATTTTACCTAACGTTTAGCAGCATAGTAGGATACACGCCTTTCAAGATATGCCAGAAGTTCCGATATGGTAAAAGCCATTGCGAACAGCACGATCAATACAGCCCAAAAATGTGTCATTAAGAAATTAGCTGAGTAGAGTTCAAATAATGCACCGAAACCGACGATCGAGATGAGTAGCTGACCGATTATTACGCCTTTAACCGCGCGAATAACGCCAATGCGAACGCCGCCGAGAATCTCGGGCAGTGCTGCCCAGAAATAGATCTTGGAGAAGGCATCCCAGGAAGATGCGCCAAAGCTATTTGCCATTTCCACAAGTGATCGATTTATCTGTAGAACACCGGCTCGTGCATTTAGGATGATTATCCATATGGCGAACAGAGTTGTAGTGATAATAATGGCTTTCATGCCGAATCCGAATAACACCATCAAAACCGGTACCAATGCTGTTAATGGCGCACTGAGAAAAATGTTGACCCATGGAAGCAACAGCTCGTCAATCAATCGATTTTTGCCCATAAGAATTCCCGTCGGAATTCCGATGACCACGGCAAAAAATACGCCTGCAGAGAAGGCATAAGCGGTTTCATGGATTGCTTTTTGAAACGCCCGGGATCCTATGATTTCAAACAGCGTGGCGATCACCTCGGACAAAGGCGGGACGAAAAACGACATCTCCGAGCGTCCGGCAATTTCCCACAGAATTCCCCAAATGATTAAGGAAGACATTCCGGGCAATCGGACACCAAAGACTTTCACGATTCACTCCACATAGGATTTCAGCGATGCCCAAATCTGATCGACAATATCGAGGTATTCCGGATCGCGGCGAATCGTTAACATGTCTTTCTCCCGCAGCCCCGTTGGCCGAATAATATCGGATACGCGACTGGGCCTGGGCAGGAGTATGGCAATCTGGTCGGATACGTAAACGGCCTCCTCGATTGAATGGGTAACAAAGATAAATGTCTTGTTTTCATGCGCCACCAAGGCCAACAGATCCTCTTGAAACTTGCGTCGAGTCTGTTCATCCACTGCGGAAAAGGGCTCGTCCATCAGTAGAACTTCAGCATCGACGCTCAAGGCTCTGGCGAGTCCGACCCGTTGGCGCATACCGCCGGAAAGTTCGTGCGGATAGCTGTTTTCAAACCCTTCCAATCCGACGTTTTTAATGTATTTCTCCGCAATTCCTTCACGCTCGGACTTGGCGATCCCCCTAAGTTCCAGGCCAAATGCCACGTTTCGCATCACTGATGCCCATGGCAATAATGCGAAATCCTGAAATACGAAAGCGCGATCGGGTCCGGGGCCGGTGACGATTTCGTCGTTGACCTTTACCTCGCCCGAAGTTGGTTCGAGCAGTCCCGCGATAATCTTAAGCAAGGTGGTTTTGCCACAACCGGAAGGCCCTAGAAGTGAGGTCAGTTGGCCGCGTGGAAAGTCAAGCATTAAATCCTTAAGCGCTTCAACCGAGCCGTAATTCTTGCTGACTTTTTGCGCGGAGACGGCTATATCCTTATGTTGTTCGCCGGTGTCGCTTTCGGGCATTTCAGTCTGAGGCATAGCCACGGATGTTTCCCTCAAAAAGATAGCGCTCAAGCTTTTCCAGTAAATTCAGAAATAATACGGCGAGCACTATGATGGAAAAAATTGCCGCGTACATGCTTGCATAATCAGCGATAGAGCGACTATAGGTGATTATGTCGCCGACACCTGTAGGCGTAATTTTCAATTCGGATAAAATGGCCCCGATAAAACCGGCGGATATACCAAGTCTGAGTCCGGAAAAAATAACGGGTGACGCAGCTGGAATAATGATCTTGATGATAATTTCCCAAGGAGAAGCCAGAAATGATTTTCCCATTTCCGTCAGCGATGTTGGTGTATTTCTCACGGCACCTGCCGTATTCAGAACAATGACCGGCATTGCCATAATACACACGACAAACACTTTGGATGTGAGGCCGATGCCATAAACCATCACAAGCAAAGGAATAAGTGCCGCCAGGGGAGCGGCCTGCATGACAATAAAAATCGGTGAGAACAACCAATCGAACCATTGGCTGATACCACTCCACAGCCCAATGGCAATACCGAAAAATGCAGATATCAATATGCCGATAGCGAGTGGCTTCAAGGTTTCGCCATAAGCTTGAAACAAGCGCCCGTCGAATAGCATTTCGACGAGCGCCTGCATGGACTCAATAAATGTCGGAAAGGCATAGCTGACGGGTATGCGCCCGGCAATTTCCCATGCTCCAAAGACAATGACCGCTGACAACAGCTTTAGAAACAAGGATCGGTCGTGCATCAGCTTAATCCGGTCAGGAATTTATGTAGAGTACGCCGAGCCCTGTGCGCCAGCGTATTGCCAACCATCACTGAGACTTGGCGGCTTCAAGCGGGGCCATGTACCAGAAATCCTCTATGTTCAATGAGGAAACATCCCCTTCAAGCTGACCTGCCTGGCTATACCATTCCATATCCGCTTCTGCCGCTTTCATGCCGCCGCCTTCCGGATCGTAAAGTCCGCCTTCGGCAGCTTCGTTATAGAAATCATCCAGGTTATCCAGAATTTCTTTCGGCAGCTGGCCTATAGGCCCGTCCGGGTTTGTTTCCTTGCTGATGATCGTCGGATCTTTGCTCATGTCATTCCATGTGCTATACAAGGCGTTTACGAAGATTTGTACATCGGCTTCGTTGGCTTTTATCCAGTCGAGATTCGCAAAAAGTGCTTCATCGCTAGCCTCTACATCGAACATGGGTAAGACGTTGAATTTGTCACCGTGCTTTCGCATCACTTTATTCTTATTCGACAGGTCAATGATTGTGGCGTCTGCCTGCCCTGAAACCAGTGCAACCACTCTATTGGCTGAACCGGGGACATAAGAACGTTTACCAAATTTGATACTCACCTTGTCTTCAATCACGTTTGCAATAGAATCGGTTCCACCGCCTCTCGAATGCAACAGAATAGGCTCACCATCCAGATCTTCAAGTTTGCTGTATTTCTTCGTGGTCACTGGAAAGAACTTTAACTTCGATAATTGAAAGATGATTCGTACAGGAGCCTTGGACCTTTGCATGGCGGCGTATGGTGTGCCGAATCCAATATCCATTTGTCCGCTGAGAACTGCCTGAATAGCGAGCTCTTCATCGGAAAATGCGGTCCACTCATAGTCGAGCCCGTTTGCTTTGGCTCGGTCTAAAGCCACAAAAAAAGCCGCCAGTTCATCTGACGGAGTTTCGGCCAAAGCGATGCGGATTTTTTTAGCATGCGCCGCCGAAATGCCAAATGCCGTAAGAAATGCAAGAGCGAAAGCTGCTCCCACAAAACGTCTATATAGTTCTTGCATGACTTCCCCCTCGTTGAGCTGGATACCCAGACTCTCGGTTTATGCTCATCAGTTGAGCGACTACGCCTGTGTCGACGCTGAAAAAAATCTAACCCGAATTAATTTCAGGCTATACATCGCCAAATAGCCGTGCGGAAACGGAGTTCAAATGGTTTTGCATGGCTTTATGCGCCGCCATTGGATCCCGCGCTTCAATAGCTCTGACAATCTGTTCGTGCTCCGCAAAACTTGAATGATCACTTGCCGGCTGTTCGGTCGCGCGTACGACCTGTGCCCATGCCACCGCTCGGCGAACCTGATTCAGATGATCGAACAGGGAGTGCAACAGTATGTTTCCGGTGGCCTCGGCGATAGCGTAATGAAACGCATCGTCTTGCTTTTCGTACGCTTCCCAGCTGGTTGCAGCCATTGCTTTGTCACGGGCTTCTTTGAGCTTTATAACAACTTCAGTCGATGCGTTGGCGGCAGCTTCCCGAGCGATCGCGGGTTCAAGTGAAAGTCTCGCCCGCATAATCTGCACCGGCGTTATCTGTTGGCTCAGCGCAGACAAGTGAGGGTAAGAGCCGATTTCGCAGTGTGAAGAAATAAAAGTCCCTTTTCCGACATGGCGCCAGATTTTGCCCTCCCGTTCCAGTGCATCAAGGCCTTTTCTGAGTGTTGAACGTGAGACACCCAATTGGTCGATCAACTCGCGCTCGGAGGGGAGTCTGTCGCCCGGTGCGTAACCACCGGCATCGATAAATGACTTCAACTGCTGTTGTGCTTCGTTTTTCTCCATCATTTTAGGTTTTGTTTATTACGAATAAAATTATAAATTGGTTGATCAATTGCCGCAATTTGGGTCATGATATGCCTAACCAATACAAATCTGCAAGTATTTTAGTGAATTGGTTGTGATTAATCATAACTTTTACAATGGAAAATTTCGGAGCAATTAAGTGGCAAAATATGATTTCGAAGCCCCCCCGGTCATGGCTTTACCGATTGCCGGGACAGACACAACCTTCCCGGTACGCCGCGTATACTGCATAGGGCGGAACTATGCTGCGCATGCAATAGAAATGGGCCATAACCCGGAGCGCGAGTCTCCCTTTTTCTTTCAAAAGAATCCTGATAATTTGGATGTCTCCGGAGAGTTTCCATACCCATCCAAGACAGCTGACGTGCATCATGAAATCGAGATGGCAGTGATGTTGAAAGCAGGCGGCGCTAATATTCCGCTTGATCAAGCACTGAGCCGAATCTACGGATATGCACTCGCACTTGATATGACCAGACGCGATTTGCAAGGTGAACAAAAGAAAATGGGGCGGCCCTGGGAAATTGGGAAATCATTTGAACGATCTGCGCCCGTGGGTGTTGTCCATAGAGTTGCTGACGTCGGGCATCCGAGGGAAGGTCGGGTTGAACTAAAGGTGAATGGCCAAATCAGGCAAGAGGGTGATCTTAACCAGATGATCTGGAAAGTACCCGAAATGATTTCTTATTTATCCGAATATTTTGAGCTTGCAGCCGGAGACATTATTTTATCCGGAACCCCGTCCGGGGTCGGCCCGGTTCAAAAAGGCGATGTGTTGGAGTTGAGTATTGCAGGGCTTGACAGCATGATGGTAAAGGTGGTCTGAGTTGTAGTATAAATTACACGGCAGATGGCTATTTCATCGATGGAGTCTCCAACTGAGAGCGCCCATTTTGAGTTCCAACTAAGCAATATAGCAGCTATGGGCACATCTGCCACAGTCAAGACCTGACCAATTCCACATTGTCTGATCAAACCTGGGCACCACTTCGAGGCTCGATTTCAGGACGGGCTTTGCTTAGGCACTTGCACACCATTAATATCGTGCTAAAACAGTGCCAAAAACACGCCTGCCAACGCCAGTACAATGACTATTTCCTGCTTGATCGATAATCTCCGGGTTCGGTGATAGTTGGCGACATTGATTTAGTGTGATAAAAAGACAAGCTCTTAAAGCCTTTCAAGCCTGCCCAATATCTCCAAAAGCCGCTCAAAATCCTTAGGTCCCACTACCTCCTCAAACCGGGCAGCCAGTGCTGTGGCCTGGTCGAGGTGGTCATCGATCAGTTTTTGGCCTGTTTGGGTGATGGCGATAATCTGACGGCGGCGGTCTTGTTCATTTGCGGTTCGGGAGACGTAGCCTTTTTGATACATTGATTGAACAATCCGGGTCAGGCTTGGTAATAGAATGACGGCGCGTTCGGCGACAAGTGTCGCATCCTGTGGTCCGTACTGGGACAGGACTCTGAGCACCCGCCACTGTTGTTCGGTGATATCGCAGTCGGAGAGCATGTCACGAATAGGGGACATGACTTTTTCCCGTGCCCGAATCAGTGCAAAAGGCAGTGATCGCTCGGTTTGCGGCAACAGCTGTTTCCGGTTTCTTTGGGTCGTTTTGGCCACTGTCTCTCCCGGATTGCGTAAAAATAGTAAAGGGTCAATTATAGTTGACAGTTTCGGGATATATATTTAACATGTTAAATATTAATACAGCAAATATACAGCAAATAAAATGATAAGTGATCGATAAATATAGTGTAAACGTTGCGCCGTGAGTGGAGCCATTTGCACCGGGGAAGTTCGTGCTGAACGTTTTTTCTGGAGAGCCGGATTATGTCTGAGTTAGAACAGAATATAGAGAAATTAAATACTTATCTAAAAAGGATCTCCGGAGCCGGGATTCAGAATCTTATCGCGGGACAGAGCAGGGATGCGATTTCCGGTGATACCTTTGAGACGGTTTCACCGGTGGACGAGACCGTGATCTGCCGGGTGGCCAAGGGCGGTGCTGCGGATATAGATCAGGCGGCCAAGGCGGCGTCGGCGGCTTTTTCTGAATGGCGGGATACTCCCGCAGCGCAGCGCAAGAAAATCCTGATCCGTATCGCGGAGGCGATCGAGGCGCGCGCGGAAGAGATCGCTTTGTGTGAATGCTGGGATACCGGGCAGGCGTTGCGTTTTATGTCCAAGGCGGCGATTCGGGGAGCGGAGAACTTCCGCTATTTTGCAGATCAGGTGAGTTCGGCGCGGGACGGCCAGAACCTGCGCTCGCCTACCCTGATGAATATCACGACGCGCGTGCCGATCGGGCCGGTCGGGGTCATCACGCCCTGGAATACGCCGTTTATGCTGAGCACCTGGAAGATTGCGCCCGCATTGGCCGCCGGTTGCACGGTTGTACACAAACCAGCGGAGTTCAGCCCTTTGTCTGCCCGCATTCTGCTTGAAATCGCTGAAGAGGCCGGGTTGCCGGCGGGTGTCTGGAATCTGGTTAACGGTTTTGGCGAGGATGCCGGCAAAGCCCTGACCGAACATCCGGATATCAAGGCAATCGCTTTTGTCGGCGAAAGCCGTACCGGCAGCCTGATTACCAAGCAGGGGGCGGATACGCTCAAGCGTATGCATCTGGAACTCGGCGGCAAAAATCCGGTGATCGTTTTTGACGATGCAGATCTCGATCGCGCGCTCGATGCGGTAATATTTATGATCTATTCGATCAACGGCGAACGTTGTACATCGTCTTCGCGTCTTTTGATTCAGGACAGTATTGCCGAAGAATTTCAGGCCAGGCTGGTCGAACGGATTGACAATATCAAGGTCGGCCACCCGCTGGATCCGGCCACTGAAATCGGGCCGCTGATTGCCAAGGAGCACTTCGAAAAGGTGACTGGGTATTTCAATATTGCTGTGAAGGATGGCGCGAGCGTTGCTGCCGGCGGGGTTCGGGTTGGCGACAAGGGCTTTTTTGTTCGCCCGACTCTGTTTACCCGCGCAAACAATCGGATGCGTATTGCAAGAGAGGAGATTTTCGGCCCGGTTCTGACGGCGATTCCGTTTTCGTCTGAGGACGAAGCGCTGCAAATAGCCAATGATACCCCCTACGGCCTGACCGGCTATGTCTGGACAAATGATCTGACCCGGGCCTTGCGTTTTACCGATAAGCTGGAGGCGGGTATGATCTGGGTGAATTCTGAAAACGTGCGCCATCTTCCCACGCCTTTCGGCGGGGTCAAGGCCAGCGGTATAGGCCGTGACGGCGGTGATTGGTCTTTCGAGTTTTATATGGAGCAGAAGCATATTGGCTTCGCACTCGGTGAGCATAAAATTCCGCGCCTGGGCGCCTGAAACGTCGTTTCGGAGAAAAACATGCCTTATGCAAGCTATGAAGCCGATGGAAAGATCTTTTACGGTGCCGCAACCGAAGGCGGCATGATCGCGCTGTCTCCCGAGTTCCCGGAGTGGCCGACATTGCGGGAAGTGGTCGAGGCCGGTGCACTGGCAGTGTTGGAAAAAGCCGCCGATGGGCGTGAAGTCACCCACAGGGAGTTTACCTGCCGGATTCCTTTGCCTTCTCCGGAAAAGATTATCTGCGTTGGTGTGAATTTTCCGGACCGCAATGCGGAATACAAGGATGGTAAAGAAGCGCCGCCCAATATGTCGCTGTTTATCCGCTTCCCGCGCAGCTTTACCGGGCATCAGCAACCGTTGATTCGTCCGCCTGAAACGCCTCAGTTGGATTATGAAGGGGAAATTGCCATAGTGATCGGAAAAGCGGGGAGGCGGATTCCCTGCGAGCATGCCTATGACCATATTGCGGCGATTACACTTTGTAACGAAGGTACTCTGCGCGACTGGGTGCGCCACGCTAAATTCAATGTGACGCAGGGAAAAAACTGGGATAATTCGGGAGCCATGGGTCCCTGGCTGGTGCCTTTTACCCACGCGGGTCAACTGGACGATGTGCGTATTACAAGCCGAGTAAACGGTGAAGTGCGTCAGGACGATCGCACCGGGCGGATGCTGTTTCCGATCCGCCGTCAGATTGAATATATCTCAACTTTTACTACCCTGGTTCCCGGCGACATTATCGTCACGGGTACGCCGACCGGCGCCGGAGCCCGCCTCGATCCGCCGGTTTATCTTGAACCGGGCGATGTGGTGGAGGTGGAGGCGGAAGGTATAGGATGCCTGATCAATAGCGTCGAGGACGAACAATGAGTCTGTCCGAGTCCGATCTGAATCAAGCGGTCGACGATCTTTTTCGCGCGGAGCAACGGGGGCAACAAATCGGCCTGCTGTCGCTTCGTCATCCGGATATGGATATGGACGACGCTTATGCTATTCAGACAGGGCTGGCCAGGAGAAAACTGGCTGCCGGTCGCAAGGTGATCGGATGGAAGATCGGTTTGACCTCCAAGGCCATGCAGTCCGTGCTTAAGATCGACATTCCGGATAGCGGCGTTTTGTTTGACGATATGTTATTTGAAAACCATGGCACCGTTCCGGCCGGGCGGTTTATCCAGCCGCGGATCGAGGCGGAAATCGCCTTTGTGATGAAATCATCCCTGGCCGGCGAGTCGGTAGGCCGTGAACAAGTACTGGCGGCAACGGATTATCTGGCGCCATCGATCGAAATCCTCGATACCCGCATTATCCGGGCGGATCCGCAAAGCGGTAAAATGCGCAGCGTTTTCGATACCATCAGCGATAATGCCGCCAATGCAGGGCTGATACTGGGTAGGGAACGTCACACGGCGGATGCGTTCGATCTGCGATGGATCGGCGCTATTGTCAGTAAAAACGGTGAGGTCGAAGAAACCGGTCTCGGTGCCGGTGTGCTGGATGATCCGGTGGAAAGCGTTGTCTGGCTGGCCAGGCGAATGGAGCATTACGGCCAAAGCATTGAAGCCGGGCAGATTATTCTAGCGGGTTCTTTTATCCGGCCGGTGGAATGCCCGCCCGGTACACACATCAAGGCTGACTTCGGTAAATTCGGTCAAGTCGATATTCAATTCGCCTGAGGAGAAATCTCTATGCCTGCGCCCGAAAATCAGTTTAAGTCTGCCATAAAAGCAGGAAAGCCCCAGTTCGGATGCTGGATCGGTTTGGCCGATGCGCACGCGGCAGAAATTTCCGCTACGGCAGGCTTTGACTGGCTTGTGATCGATGCAGAGCACGCGCCCAACAATTTACGTTCGGTTCTGGCGCAGCTGAGGATTATAGAATCCTCCGCCAGCCAGGCGGTGGTTCGCCCACCCATAGGCGAGAGCTGGATAATCAAACAGTACCTCGACGCCGGCGTGCAGAATCTGATTATACCCATGGTCGAAAGCCGACATCAGGCTGAGGATTTAGTGAAAGCCGTTCAATATCCGCCCAGGGGTATACGCGGTGTCGGGTCCGCATTGGCGCGAGCGTCGAAGTTCGCCGGCATTGCAGATTACCTGACGACCGCGGATGAGCAGATTTGTCTTTTGGCACAGGTTGAAAGCAGAGCCGGCATAAATGCTCTGGATGACATACTTGCAAGCGATATTGACGGTGTTTTTCTGGGCCCTTCGGATCTGGCTGCTGATATGGGGTTTATCGGCCGGGCCGGAGCACCGGAGGTGAAACGCACGATTACGGACGCCGTTCAACGAATTGTCGGTGCAGGAAAAGCAGCCGGAATTCTAACCCTTGACCGGGAACTTCAGCAGACCTGCCTGGGCCTGGGTGCCCGTATTATCGCCACGGGTATAGACGTTTCGCTGTTTGCTGCCGCCATGCGTGAAGCGGCACAGGCGAGTGGGGAATTAACCGATTATGCGAAAGATTTCACCAAATAATCATTTGAGTGTTATTTTTCTGGTCTGTATGCTGCTTTACATTATCGGTAAATTCACGTGATCCGGTCTCGGGCGGAGTGGCATATGTCTTTGGATTGGGGCAAGTCCCTTTCGTTTTTATTGATCATCCTGTTGGTATCGTCATGCGGTGATAATGAATCCACTGATAAGACCGATCGGTCCGAGCTTTCACACCGGCTTAAGCGGATAACGGATGCGAGTGCTTTTGAGTCCCGGTACAAACAGGCGCTGGTCGATTATTACAATAACAACCAATTTGTCCATGGTGCCTATCTTGAGTCAGATGGATCGCCCAATTCGTCTCAACAGGGTGACAGTGCATCCGGTGGAAGGATTTCCGCCACAAACCTGCAGGAAGCGGGGGTTGACGAATCGGATCGGATAAAATCCGACGGACATTATCTTTATGTTCTCAGCGCTTCCGAGCATTTTTATCCGGCGGATACGGGAATCACGAACGACGCAAGTACGGAGCCAAAGCCGGACAATGGCGGCGAGTCGAATACGCTGCGTGTTTTTGAACTGCAAACCGATTTGGCTGATGCCACACTCCTTGCGGAAAAAAAGCTGGACTTCGGAGAATCGCTGGTTGCCGACGGTCTGTATCTGACTTCCGAAGACAGGGGAAATATTCTTACCCTGTTAGCGAGCTCACGTCTGTATTATCCATACTGGTATGATTCGATCGGCTGGAGCGGTTCCAGCAGCGCCCTTTCCAATGTGGATCTAAGTGATCCTGCCCGGCCGGTACAAAGCGCGGGAGTCGTTTTTGACGGACAGATTATTTCATCCCGAAGAGTGGGGGATCATTTGATTATTGCCAACCGCTTTTTTCCGGCTATAGAAGAAGTTGTTTATTATCCTCAGACGGATGACGAGAAATCCTCGAATCAAAATTTGATTGAAGAGCTTTCTTTGCAGGAGCTTTTGCCAGGTATGAGCGTGGATAATAATACAACCAGGCAACCGCTGGTGGATGCAGAAAACTGTTTTGTGCCGGACAGCGCTGAATCCCTGGGCTACTCTCCGGATATCATTTCCCTGATCAGCATCAATATCAATGATTTGACGATTGAAAGCAGCTTGTGCTTCGTGGGTTCAACCGAGACATTTTATGCCTCGACGGAGGCGGTATATCTGGCAACCACACGATACGATTGGGAGCTTGATGAGAACGGTTGGGTCGATTATCAAAGTACCGATATTGAAACGGATATTCACCGATTCAGCTTCGATCAGGGGCAACTGAGTTACAGCGCATCCGGTAAAGTAAAAGGGCAATTGGGTTGGAATGTAGACAGGCGTCCGTTTCGCCTGAGTGAAAAGGACAACTATCTGCGTGTAGTTTCCTTCACCGCCGAGTTGGAAGATGATAAAAGCCCGGTACGTCTATCGGTCTTGCATAAAGAGGGTCAGGATTTGCTTGTGACCGCCACACTGCCGAATTCGACCAGACCGGAACCGCTGGGTAGACCCGGTGAACAGCTCTACGCTTCGCGGTTTGTGGGAGATCGGGCGTATTTTGTGACATTCAGGGTAACGGACCCGCTCTATGTCATAGATCTATCCGATCCGCGTAATCCCTTTGTGAGCGGAGAATTAAAAATCGAGGGTTATTCGGATTATCTGCATCCGGTATCGGATAGCCTGTTACTTGGGCTGGGCAAGGATGCGATCGCCGACACGACAGGAGACTTTGACCGTGGTGCCTGGTATCAGGGCCTTAAACTGTCTTTGATCGATGTCAGCAATCCCTCGTCCGCGGTCGAAGTGGATAAAATGATCATAGGTAAGCGAGGTTCCGAATCGCCGGCCCTGGCCGATCACCACGCATTCACCTATTTACCCGCGGATCGGTCCGGCAGCTTAGCCATTCCTGTCCGTTTGCACGACGGGAATTATGACTATGGTGAGCCCGGCAAACCCTGGTCTTGGTATCAGTGGCAACACAGCGGGCTCTATTTATTTGATGTAGACATCTCCACCGGGACACTTTCCGAGGCCGGATATATGGAGGTGGCGAACAGGAATACCACGGGTGACACGGTCTCAATTCATCAGGACAGATCCTTATTGGCCGGCGACGCTGTTTATTATGTCAACGGCGATAAGGTCTACGGCGCGTTTTGGAATAGTCCGCAAAATCTTAACGGACCCCGTTGAAGTCTCGGTTTATATCTCCAAATACCGATCTTAGTGGGATAGATATTTAATCCAGAGTAATTGATAATAATTCCCAATCATATTCTCAATTAATCAGTCCTAAAGTTGACTTAAATAGTCAGGTAAGATACTTTCAGTGCCAGTTTAGAGCTATCAGGCGGAGTAGTCGCAAAATGAGTGTAGAAGCAGAAGAATTTGAAATGCCCGATCCCTTGGTTTTTACGGAAGCCGCGGCGAAAAAGGTTAAATCCCTGATTGATGAGGAAGGGAATCCGGACCTGATGTTAAGAGTCTTTGTATCCGGTGGCGGCTGTTCCGGCTTTCAATATGGTTTTACATTTGATGAGAGCATCAACGATGGTGATACGGAAGTCATTAAGGAAGGCGTTAAGCTGCTGATCGATCCGATGAGCTTTCAATATCTTACCGGCGCTGAAATCGATTATACGGAAGGTCTCGAAGGGTCTCAGTTCGTCATCCGGAATCCGAATGCCGTAACCACTTGCGGCTGCGGATCATCCTTTTCTACCTGATTAAGATCTCCGCGGCTGTCGCATTGCTGTGGCGGGTGGCAGTCCTGAATCTGTGGTTTCTCTGGCTTATCGGCTTGCGGGATAGAGACAGCCGCAAATGGCCGCACGCCGACTACCGGTGACTGAAGGTAAATTCCCCGGTAATTGTTGCAGATGCCTGTAAGCCAGCCAGGCGAATACCATGGCTTCGAGATAATCCGGATCAATACCGATCTCAAGAGGATTGCGGATCTTCGCATTCGGCAGATGCCGCTGGAGGCGGCGAAGCAACTCCTGATTCTTGGATCCTCCACCGCAACCGTAGACTTGCACGCAAGAAGGGCAGCTTGCCTGTATGGCATGGGCAATGGTAAGCGCGCTCAATTCACACAGCGTGGCCTGGACGTCTGTGCTACCGATCGTTCGGTTTTGTAAATGCGCCTGCAGCCAATCCCGATTGAAATATTCCCGGCCGGTGCTTTTAGGCGCAGGTTTTTTAAAGTACGGGTCGTTCAGCATGGATTGCAGCAGATCCTGGTCAACCGTACCGGCGGCGGCCCAGCTTCCGTCCGGGTCGAAAGGCTGTTTTTTAGTAAATTGAATCCAATCGTCAAGCAATGCATTGGCCGGACCCGTGTCGAATCCCATCGCGGGTGAGCCATCCTTGAGAATGGTGATATTGGCAATACCGCCAAGATTCAGAACGGCTGTATCCCTGCCTTCAGAGCGAAAGTAGTGATCGTGAAAAAGCGAAGCGAAAGGAGCGCCCTGACCGCCAAAAGCCATATCCGCTCGCCGAAAATCACTGACGACGTCTATCGCGGTTCGTGCCGTAAGAATATTCGGATTTCCGATTTGAACGCTGTATTGGTGGGGAGGATCAGGGCGATGACGAATAGTCTGGCCGTGACTGCCAGTAACCAGAATTGACTCAGCAGCGATATTTTCCTGATCGAGCAGATGATTGACAGCATCCGCCAGTATTTCCCCGATCAATCTGTCAAGTTGAAAGAGTTCATCCAGTTTCGCTGTGTCACTGTGGGCTAGGGTAATCACCCTGGCCCTGATGTCCTCAGGGTAGGGAAGAAAATAGCGGCCGGCCAGATGTATTGACGATGTGTCGATCCGGACCAGAGCTGCGTCAACTCCATCGGCGCTGGTGCCCGTCATCAGGCCTATCGCGAGTTGAGGTCGATCAGTATTCACCGCAGGGTCAAGTCAGGCGCCGGGGTGTGTGTTATGACACCCCATTGGCTCTAATGGGTTTCCATGGCGATAGTTGTGGTATCCAGATTCTGTAACCGCGCCAGTAAGTCTCTGGACTTGTTCAAGAAGTCAGCCTTGTACTTTTTTGGTATTGGCCGCGCGCCGGGAAATTTGACCTTCAAGGGGTTCTTATGGACACCATTGATACGGAACTCATAGTGCAGGTGCGCACCGGTGACACGTCCGGTTTTTCCGACATAGCCGATAATCTGGCCCTGCTTGATCCGCTTGCCCGATCGCGTCGATTTAGCGATCTTGGACATATGCGCGTACAGGGTTGTGTATTTGTCTCCGTGCTTGATGATCACGGTTTTGCCGTAACCGCCCTTGTTTCCAGCGTACAATACCTTGCCGTCTCCGGTGCTGCGAATAGGTGTGCCTATGGGTGCGCCGTAGTCCGTGCCTTTGTGCGCGCGAATGGTGTGCAATACAGGGTGTTTGCGGTTGGGATTGAAGTGGGATGTGATACGTACTACGTCCACCGGATTGCGCAGAAACGCCTTGCGCATCGATCGGCCTTCCGGAGTGTAATAACTGGTTCTACCGGTGAAATCGGTGTAACGAATCGCCTTGATGATGCGATTGCCGTTTTGGAATTCCGCCGCCAGAATATCCCCTTCGCCCAGGTATTCTCCGTCTCTGTAGAGCTTTTCATAAATGATCTTGAATCTATCGCCTTTTCGAATATCGATACTGAAATCGACGTCCCACTGAAAAACGTCAACCAGATTCATGATGGTCTTCTGGCTTAATCCGGCGCTTTGACCGGCCAGAAACAGAGAGGATTCTATAACTGCGTTGGCGGCCTGGGGCAAGCGGCGAAGCGGCATTTCGATAATGGAGCCGACGAAATTGTCATCTCCGCGCGAAACGACCAGTTTTCTTTCCTGCCCCATATTCATGCTGAAACTTGCCAGGCGGCCATCGGCGTAGCGGCGAAATGACAGCTCCTGATCAATCCGCAGCATGGACAGGTGCTTTTTAACATAGTCGTTGGTCAGCAGCCGGTGCAATTCACCGGTGTCCACGCCATGATCGACCAAGAGTTCCGACAGGGTGTCGCCGCTTTTCACGCGCACATCTTCCACAAAGAACTGCCCATTGCTGTTCGGTTCCGCCGAGTCTGTAAAATCTGCTGAATTCTCGATCGGGTCATCCGGCTGTTCGATCTGATTTGCAGAATTGGCCGCACTTTGCGGGACTGGTTCCGGACCGGTTGGAACAAGAATTTCGTTATCGCCGCCGTCATGTTTGTAGGCCGCGAGTTTTAACCGGGCGCTGCCGGGTACGAACTGATTGGATTCGATAAAGTAAAAATCCGGATCGGTGGAAGAGCTTTGTTGTTCCGGGTAATTACCGATCAGTTTGAGCGGATTTAACTCCGATTGCCTGACAACATTACCATTGCCGACAGTTGCAATCAGGGCGCTGAATAGAAAAAATGCGGCAACGGTGATCACGCGACGGACCGCAATTCCTTTTGTTGACTTTTTTGACGGGCTGTAGGACAAGCGGACAGCGCCTTGCATCGCTGATTTTTTGCGAAAAAAAGTGCGTTTCTTGTTCTCAGCAGATCCGTTGAACAAACCGGAATTATCAAGTGTTTTATAATCCAGCTGCATAAATTGGCGATGATTCTCAGAAGAGATTTGTTTATTCTTTCCCACTTTTATCGCTGCCGACTGTGAAGATTGTAATCCGGATGCAAAAATTGTGAACTATACAGCATCTGCAAGCCGTTTGTCAGGCGCTGAGCGGCTGACCTTGGTAACTGAAGAAGTATAGTCGTCCTTTCCACTTTAGTAACTGGATCCACCAT